>CAVWQG010000005.1:0-239315 GCA_963757195.1 uncultured Alphaproteobacteria bacterium | reverse complement strand
ACCTGGCTCGGCGTATTGCTGCCGACCAGCACCAGGATGCTGCGGGGAAGGCCGGCGTCGCCGAGCATCTGTTGCTGATCGAAGCCGCCATGGCCGACAACTTCATCACGCATGCATCGCTGTCGCAACCATTGCCTGACGCCTTGGAGGAACCGGCTCAAGCCGATATCCCGATGCCCGTCGGCGATGCCGAGCCAACGCTGCCGCAGGGGCTGAACGCGGACGGCGCCACGATGCCGCTTCCTCCTCTGCCTGACGACCGCTCACCCTGGTCCACTGCCGGGAGCTGGGACCCTCCGCGAGTCCGCAAGGTCACGATCTGCAATCGACCGGAGCCGACGACGCTCGACACGGCCTCTGCCAGGGCGGGCTTCACTTCGGCACCCGAAGCGAAAACCGGCCGAGACCGGGGGTCGGAGCGATTCCTCGTCCTTACCTCCTCCGCTTACCCGGATCAACGCGGAGCATGAACGGAGAGATTGAAGTAGCCATGGCCTGGCCGCTTCCCGCTTCGCGAGAAGCTAGGGCACGGCCACCGCGGTAGGCGAACCGACTTCCTCAGACGCGTTCTTCTGCGCGGGCGGTACACTGACGTCACTTTGCGTGCTTTGGCGCGGCGCGGGCAATCCCGGCTCGCCGGGAGCGGTCGCTCGCGTTTCGCCGAGCAGCTCGCCTCCGCCCCAGCGGTCGCGATAAGCTGCTGCAAGGCGCACGGTTCCGCGAACCGACGACCAAGGTCCTTGCGCTGGTTCGTTCCCCATCTCGACGTGCCGGGAGCTGCTGGCCAGTGCCCAACCCGCATCGAATACATCGCCGACATCCTGATCGTCTCAATTCTCTCCTGCTACTGGCAGCACGCGACCCGCAGAGCTCGGACTACTGGTATGTCTGGACGCGCGATGCGGCGATTTCCCAAATCGCTGGATGAAGGTATCTTTGTGGAAATTAGCGATCTGCCGCGGCCGCAGGTGGGCCAAAGGCCTCGTACGGAGAGATGTAGCCCACTGCAAACTGCGAAGCAGCAGCCCTTCCTGGACACGAATGGCGCTTTGCGGCAGTATGATAACGAATCCGGCGAGTGGAGATCTCATTCTGGAAAACGCAGCAATCGGCATCGCCAGAATCCAGCGTACAAAAATGATTGATAATCGTGGCCATCCATCTGTATTCGTCCGCTGTGGTACCGGTTCCATTGATCGGTGACCGCGAGCGATAAGATCGCCAGTAAAATGCGCCGCGTATCTTTGAAAGAAAGCCAGTTGCGCCTCGGGGTTCTGCTCCCCATGCCTGAACAGGCCTTATCATGCAATTTGCAGCGAAATACCTGTTTTGCCATAAGTGAATTCGACACCATGGATGACGCAGCCCGAGTCGGAGACCGCCAAAAGGATAAGGTTGGAGCAACTGTCGGAAGGGAGGTTGACTCTTTGTGCCTTCGACGTCGTTGAGGCGAGTTGTCCCGACGGTAGTGCTGAGATCGATCATCGTAGCTCACCCGATCCACCACTTCGAATCAGCCGCAGAAACGCCTGATCAAAGTGACTCCGTCAGGAGGCTTAACGGGGAAGAAGCGGTCACGCTTGGGCCACGCCCTTCAATCGAAAGACGCCGCCAAAAGCGCCCTTCGCCCCCTGGTACCAACAAACGGCGGTCTAATATTGGCACCCCACTGAGATGAAGTAACTAGAGGTTTGTGGACAAACCAAAGTCGTTGCCAGATCGGGATGATGCAGCCGTGATTTCCGACTCACAAGCTTTCGGCCTGCCGGCGTTCAGACGTTGGTCCAAATGTTTTCGTAATCATCATTAAAAAGCAACAGGCAATTGAGTCTCCGAGAACGACGATATTTTACCGGTCGCCTGAAAACTATAGCGCCCACTAGCACGCTGTCTTGCACAACGACTGGCCTTCAAGTTGTAGATCACCTACTATTTCGTTCCGAAGTGGTTTAGAAACCAAGAGTCGGGGCGGCGGCATCTGGCGAGCATCACAGATGTGCCGCCCAGGACAACCGCTTCAACGCTGGCGATGCGACATTGGTAAACATAGAAAGCTAAATTACCTAGATTGAAGGTCAGTTCCATTCTCAATGATGGCCGAAAGCACCTACGTCTTTGGTCCCGATGGGTTTGCTGGGCTAGAGAATGGACGAACCCGGTTTTCCCGAACTGCGGCGCTGCCGGTGCTATGCGCGCCTGGATTTCTGGGCATGAATCCCTGTTATCCATGAACGCCTTTGAGCCGCACACTGGCTCGGCTGTCGCTACTCGTCATCCGAATCATCATCGAACTCACTCTCGGTGACCTTGAAATTGCATGCATGCGATCTCCCTCAACCAGATAACACCGCTGTTTGCCGAGGTGCCGACGGCGGCGCCGAATGACCAGGAGTACGTGAAGATGGTGTCGAGACGAAGAAGGCGGATGAGGCTTCGAGCGGGGCGGCGAGGAGGTAGATGTACAGTCCTTATGGGTGGAGGCAATGGACGGCGCGTGCGCGTGCCACAGCTTCCACACGTGCCGACGAGCATCTGGAATCAGAATAAGGTAGGAAGCGGGCAGCACCTGAGCTTTTCAGTAAGATGCAGGCGCGATGGGATCCCGCCTCGTGGTTCTTCGCCCTCCAGGGAGATATGTCGCATTAGCTTCTGCTGCGCAACTTCAAGGTTGTAGCAGCCGAAGAATCTCAAGATAGAGCCACACCAGTGTGACCATAATTCCGAAGGCGCCATACCACTCCATATACTCTTGGAGCTCCGAAGTCAACCTGCTGCTAGATGATGGCGAATCGAGCACGAGGTTCAGGGCCGCAATCCCGCCCACTTAACAAGCTGAAGCCGATGCCGATGGACCAGACATTTTTTTTTTTTTTTTTTTTTATGTTATGTGCTCCTTTACTTGGTTCAGTTTGGTCTTCTTCGCTCCTTCTTCACTCGACATCCACCGCGTCCCTCATTTGTATAGCTTCCACTTGATACACGAGAATATCAATTGTGGACTCCTTAGGGTATCGGGTGTACCCGGATACCCTGAGGTGCGCGCCCGTGCTCTGCGCAGAGAGCTACTACAAAGCGTTGCCGGTTCCTCCGGCCATGCTAATCCGCGGCAGAAGAGCTATACAAAGCATCTGGATTTTTGCGCAGCTGCGTCAAATTCAGTTTCTTCTTTGAAGCTTGTTCTCTTATCCCGATGGCCAACTGAGCAGCCTTGACGTGGTAACAGCCACCCTGGTTCCACCCTGGCCACTTGGCAGGTGAGAGCCAGCATGTCCCGCATACCCCGCTCCCCTCGGTCTCCCACCCGTACCTGAATCCAACATCAATTTCTCCACCACTCGCGGTACGGTGTGGAAGCTGTGGCCCCTGCAACCTCGCGGACTATGTCCAATATGGACAGCCCCAGTGGTGGCCTCTCCATCGACCCATCCCCTCCATTCCCGACCACTTGCCCGAACTCAGCGGTGGATGCTTGCACTTGAACCCCCACATCCACCACGGAAACTTTTGTGATTGAGGTCCCTAAATTGAAAATTCTTGAACTGTACTAGAGACTTGGTACCAAGACCCTCGGTATTTGTCTAGGTGTTTGTTTAACATGGGCTTGTTACCGAGCCTGCTACAGATAGACACTTTGTCACTACTAGTGTTGAAGAGCCTTGCTCATGGGTCTATATTGCAGTGGTTTTTGATATTGATAGTTGATAGTTTTAGCAATTGAAATCAAACATAAGTTGGAGTGTTTGACTTTAGGTAATGTTAAAATGATTATACTTTGTGTCCTTTTTGTTTTCTTTTTTTGCACGCAGTATGGTTGCAATAGAATTAAATGCATGAGTGTGCTGTATGGTTGCAGACCTCAGGGGCTTCACTACTTGACACCAAGTGCAAGATCATCCACACTGCAGGTCTAACAAACCATGTAGCAAGTGCAAGATCATCCACACTGGTAGGTCTAACAAACCCTGCACAATTGCAACATCGTCCACACTGGTAGGTCTAACAAACCATGTTGCAAGTACAAGATCATCCACACTGGTAGGTCAAGCAAACCCTACACCAAGTGCAAGATCATCCACACTGGTAGTTCTAACAAACCATGTAGCAAGTGCAAGATTCGTCTCCCACACTGGTAGAGTGTAACAAACCCTGTACCAAGTGCAAGATCATCCAACTGGTTAAGTATAACAAACCATGTAGCAAGTGCAAGATCATCGCACTGGTAATGTCAAGCAAACCCTACACCAAGTGCAAGATCATCCACACTGGTAGGTCTAACAACCCCTCACAAGTGCAAGTCATCCACACTGGTAGTCTATCAAACCCTGTACCAAGTGCAAGATCACGTCCACACTGGTAGGTCTAACAAACCATGTAGCAAGTGCAAGATCATCCACACTGGTAGGTCTAACAAACCCTACACTAAGTGCAAGATCATCCACACTGGTAGGTCTAACAAAACCTGGTCTGCAGCCACTACATTGCTACATTGATTGAACGTTGATTTATTTTGAGAAATTTTTTCTGAAGGATTATTTAAGAATTTTGTTCTGCCGAGAAGGAATTCAAACTGGTGTGTAAGCCATTCAAACACATAGGAGGGGAATGCAAACAGGAGAGGAGGGGAATCCAAAGGATCAGAGAGGAATTCAATACTTAGTGAAGTTAATTCATCCTCTTTCTGCCAGCGAGGCAAAACTTTTGCTGTTTTGGGGCATAGATTTTTGAAATTTGCGCTCCCAGAAGTTACTACTCACATCACTAGGGATGTCAATTTACCCCTGGCGCATGGTAGACAGATTGCAGCAATATCAAACATATTTTGCATGGTTTGGTGATGTGAAACTGAAGGCGAGGGATGACTGGGTGAGTGCCTGTAGGTATAAAGTTGTGAGGGTTACATGTAGAGGTATAGCAACGAAGACTTGATGGGAGTAGAGGTATAGCAACGAAGACTTGATGGGAATGTTTGAAGCTGATTTTGAGGTTAAGGCTAGCGTGGGTACAAAACCGTGAGAGATGGCGATGCGGAGATGCGGCACCATGAACAAAACGTTTGAAAAGCAAGAGCAGGAGGTAAATGTAGTAGACGCAGACGCAGTAAACATGCATTTAGTATTAGTATTGCACGGTTTAACTGGCTGACTAACATGCACACTTTGAGAGTAGCTAGGACTGCATGCTGTGTGGTCGCCGATGCGCAGACATGAAGCCAGAGAACATCCTGCTGACAGTGGATGAGGATCAGATCAGGGAGATGAGCTGCGCAGGCAGTAGAGTGGCAGCTTCACGGCATCAAACAACTTCCAGGCTCCGCCGGTGCGCCTCTCAGTCTTTCACTCTCTTGGTGGTGGTCATTCGTTACAGGGTTGTGAATTGGAATGAATTGTTGTTTTTATTCTCTGACTATTTTTTGGAGAATGTACATCCATCGTCATTTTTCCAAGCAATTGGCGGGGGGGGGGGGGGGGGGGGGGGGGGCGCCATGTTCTGTGCATACACTTAACAGTCGTCTTGCTCCTCACCCACCTCAGTGGCCTTATAGGCGTTGTCAAGCAGCGTGATCAAGATGGACTGGAGCAACGTCAGCTCTCCGCGTACGGTGACAGTCAGCATATCATCGGGCACCGGGAAGTGGAACGCAATCTCTTGTCCCTTGAAGTAATATCGGAACAGGTGCAGCAGTTCGGTGACGATCTCCTTGACCGTCAGGACCGGCGGGTCAATCAGCAGGTCGCCGTCCCGGCAGGAGTGCTTGACCGTCTCGTGCTGCGCCGCCATCAGTCTCCAGGCCAGGTCGAACAGCCAGGCAAGGTCGGAAGGCACATTCCCGTCGACCGCCGCCGCGATGCCATCCTTGATGATTCGGAGGGGCTTGGAGAGACGGTGGAAGTAATCGAGGAACTGTGAATTTAAATTATTCACATGTTTTGCCAAATTGTCGTGCTCGGCGACCTGCCTTGCAAGGCTGATGATCGAGCCGAGGTCGTTGAGCGCCTCGACCGCTTCGGCCGAGAAGGGATCGATCTGGTGGGTCCTCGGGTCCTCGGGCGTGGGTTGCCGGAAGGACACGTTCGTGACGCAAAGCAACGAGGATGGGGCGGCATGGGGACCAACGCCGAGCTCGAGCGGGTTCAACGGGACGATCCCGACCCGCATCTGCCGGCCCGTCTCCGAGGTGGGGTCGACCTTGAAGAGCGCACAGAAGCGGTCGAGCAGGACATCCAGCGGGTCCCCGGCAGGGATGAGGGGTTGCCCGACAATCGGGTTCGCCCCGGGGCTCGCGTCCCCATACCCCTGACGGGCGAGGATGATGGGCGAGACCGGGACCGCGGCGATCCGGCACGGTTTGTCCTCGTCCCAACGGTCCCAGAGATCCTGGAGCCGAGAGCAGGCCCGGGGGTGTTGCAGCGCGTAATTGATGTCGTGCGCCAGCTCGTGCTGCTGCTGTCGCGCATTTGTTCTGCTCCTGGAAGTGCGTCGCGCCCCAGGCACATCCCTTGATGCTCCGCAGCTCGACTGCGGGTTCGCCCCGGTCATCGACGGCAGGCCGGCACGTCGCCATCATCGCCTGGTGAAATCGCAGTCCGTCATGGTGTGTGGCGAGCACGAGCGCGGCAATCTCGAACTGGCTGGTGCTGCGCGTCCTGATGATCTCGGTCAACTTGCCGACGGCCATGCGCCAGGCTTGTCATCTGCCGCTCGCGGTGGACCATCTGGCGGGTGACTTCGAGAGCCGGCGCGATCCACTGGCCGTAATACTCGAGCAAGCGGGCGGTCCCGCGCTCCACGCCGCGTCGTGTGCGGCCCAGCGCCCGTCCTTGGTGCGGTAGACCCTGTGCGTCTCGTCCTGAAAACTCACCGCCGCGATGGTCCCGACGACCTCGTCCTCGCCGCTGGCGTCGTTGCGTAGCAGGAGCGGGATTGCTGTCTGCGAGCGGATGATCTCGGCGAACCGCTCCTCTTCTTGCCCACGAGTTTCGCGGCGGATCGCGCTGCGATGCGGGTCGTCCCAGGAGCCGACGTGTACGACCCGCCCCATGCTTGCCGCCAGGCCCGAGACGCCGTGGCCGAAGTAACGGACCTTCGGGATCACGATGTCCTCTCCGCATCGGCCGGAGAGTTGCTGCTCGGTGGGTTCGCACGCTTCCAGGACGAGTTCGTTGTTGCGGCGGACGCGGAGGATCACGAGATCGGCCTTGAGGAACTCGCACATGCTCCGCAATTCGACGTGCAGGCGGTCTTGAAACCCCTCCTGCCAGCGCCGGGCTCCATCGCCACGACCTTCAAGAGCAGCTCGCGCTCTCTTTCACGGGCGATCCGGAATTGCTCGCGGAGGATGACCTGGGCGCAGTGCCGGGCGACACTCTCGAGCAACTCGGTGTCGCGCTCGGCGAAGATCTCTTGACCGCGGCGTCGTGTGAACCGCATCATCCCGAGTGGGGGACGGTTCGGATCAATGTCGCGGATGGGGAAGACGAGGATCCCCTCGGAATCATCTTCCGTGTTCCCTTCGTGCTGGCTGTCGGAAAGGACCGGCCGCGGCACGTGGCGGGTGATCTGCTGCCCGTCGGGACCCTGGGCCTCGACGACCCAGTACGTCAACTCACGATCCGAGCGGCCCTCCCCTTCGACTCGCGTGCAACGCGCCCCGGAGCCATCGCGCCATTGCCTCAAGACCTGTTCCCGAAGCCGCTCCAGCTCCGCCAGGTGCCGCGGTGATTCAGGCTCGCGAAACGCATAGGAGTCGCGGATCGCCAACCACATCGCGTTGTCGAAGGCCCATCGGGTGAACCCGATGTCGCGGTGCGGATAGCAGGGCTGAAGACGGCTCACCACCGGGCCGCCGGTCCGGTCACGGTGGATGGGTCGTGACGACGCGCAACTGCAACTCGTGTCGGAGTGGATCCCAGAGAAAGACCGAGGCGAATGGTGCCTCGATAAAGTTGCCCGCACGGCTCACCACCGCCTCGGCGAGCAAGTCCAGGTCGTCGATCCCGAGTAGGTCGCGGAAGAACTCATCGAGCTGTCGCTGGTGGATGGCTTGGGCGGCCTGCACGGCGAAGACGGCGCCACCGCCACGGAGTCGGCCGAGATCCGCTTCTTGATCGGGCTCTCCAGGTTCAGCACGCCCACCAGGCGGCCGCGGTAGATCAGGGGCAGCACAGTTGGGCCTCGGTCTGGTCGGCGCCCGTCGGGCCCGCGGACGATCCATAGAGCTCCGAGACTGGCGATCCGTCTGGGAGAAGTTCTCCGCTTCGTTTCACCAGGACGTTGGCCGCCTTGCGGTGCCGCGCAACCCAGCCGATCACACCCTCCTGGAAGGCGAGAGTCGCACCCGTGCCGCCGCACCCCCGGCCCGAATTCGTACTTGCACTCCAGCCGTTCACGCGCATACTCGGCCAGCCAGATCGAACCCTGCGCGGCGAGATCGGGGGAGTTCAGTGCTTCGTGCAGCCGCTCGCCGACCCGCCGGATCACCTCTTCGAGACTCGACGCACACTCGAGCGCGAAGCTCAACTCGTGGGCGAGTTGGGCCATGGTCGCCTGGAGGCCGGTCGGCCACTTCTGATATCGCAAGGCCAGCGCGCCACTGCGCGGCCAGCTCTTGAAGGTGGGCCGTGCCCAGCACAGACGGCTGCTCCTCGGCGAAACCCAACGCGACGACGACCGTCTCGCCGTCCAGATCGTGGCGGAACAAGGTGGCAGACCGAAGCCCCAGCGCCAGGCGATCTGCCGGTTGACAACCCCGGTCGTGTCCTGACTCAGCGCCGGCAGGAGCAGCCGTCGCCCTTGTCCACCGACCCAGGCGTCCGGCAGGAAACACCGTTTTTCCTCGCCACCGTCTCCCCCCTCCCGGGATCGCGCGAACGACTTCCAATATTCCCCCTGTTCCTCCGACTTGTAAACGCAGACCAGCTCAGCACCGGTCTGGTGGAATATCTTATGAAAAATCTGTTCTAGGACAAACATGCCGTCCGGCCTCTCTCGGCAATCCCCATCCCGCGCGCTTGGGTATCACGGCGGTCCACGACCGCGCCGATCTTAGCGTATTCTTCACGGGTTGCAACCCTGTGTTAGCTTTACAAATGGCGAAGACACTGTTCCGACTGCCGTGGGACTGGGGAGGGCCGACCGTGCCCGACTGCGGAAAACAAGGACTATTCGTTGCGGGTCTGGTCCGATGCGCTTTTTCTTTCGGCGGTCCACCGTCGAGCGGTGGACAACGCCAAATATTGTGAAACCGTCGAGCCCGGAGTGTGTGTCAGCTCAGTCGGGAAGAATCATCAAGTCGCTTGGAATCGTCTCCTGCTACGGGTGGGTCGGAGACGAGGATCGGGACACCGCGAGTCGGGTGCAACGAGGGCGGAGTCCATCCCAGAATTCAGCCCACCGCGAGACGATCCCACTCAAGCCGGACAAAACCAGGCCTGGTTCCCGCTGGAAATCCACCCACCGATCGGCGAAGCTAAGGTTTGCGCTTCGGCCGAGGCGTGACTTCGAGGGGACGTACATCCGGCCGGGCTCGCGCAATAAAAATAAGGGGACCCCACTGGGGCGTCACCCTCCTAGCCCACTGGTCGTCCACACGCTTCCGCCAGCTCCCGAGTTCGTCGGGCCGAGCCGACGAGCTGGACGAACTCTGCCGCAGTCTGGTTGCGCAAGGCAGCGGGGGTGTTCTGGCTCTGGTCGGATTTGGGAGAGCGCTGGCAAGACGGCGCTGGCGGCTCGTTTCCTCGCGGCTCTGTCGCGGACCAGCGGGCTCGCACGCCCGGACGGGCTCTTCGTCTGGAGCTTCTACCAGCAGCCCGATGCCGGTGAGTTTCTCCGCGAGGCGTTCCGCTACTTCGCGGTTGCCACAGCCGCAGCGTCGCCCGCGCAAGGAACGGGGCTTCTGCATCTCTTGCGCGATGCCCTCGAGCGCGGCGGGCCGCACCTCCTGGTCCTCGACGGGCTGGAGCGGGTCCAGGAGCAAGGGGGCGGGACGGGCGGACGCTGCACGGATGGATCGAAGACCCGCTGCTGCGGGGACTTCTGACCCGGATCGCGGAGGGGACGGGGAAGACCACCGTCCTGGTGACCAGCCGTTTCCCTTTATCAGATCTCGGTCCTTTTCAAGGGCGAGGCTACCGCCACCTGGACGTCGGAGGGCTTGACCGCATCGCGGCCGTGGACCTCCTGCAACGCCGCGGCGTCCTGGGCGATGAGGCCACGCTCGCCGCGCTGTCGATGCGTACGGGCCCACGCCTTGACGCTCGATCACCTGGGCGGCCTCATCGGCCAATTCCTGGATGGCGACCCGAGCCGGGCACCCGAGGCCCCGGGCCTCACGGCTCCCGGCGCCGACCGGCAGGCGTTGCGCCTGGCGCGTTTCGCTCCGCGCCTATGAGGAGCGCCTCCCGCCCCCGGAGCTGGCCCTGCTCTGCCGCCTCTGCCTCCTGCGTACCAGCGTCGACGAAAAACACCTTGCACGGATCTTTCTGTGTGCGCCCGCCGTCCACTCTCGGGCGGCGGAGAGGCGGCCGACCGGATCGCCTGCGTTCCGGAGACGCTCCGGCCCGGTGAAGAGCCTCTGAACCTGGCCGACACGGCGATGACGCCTTGGAGGAGGCGCTCTGTAGCAATACGGGCAATGTTGTGTGTGTGTGTGTGTGTGTGTGTGTGTGGCTGTGCATGTACTCGTTCAGGTTGGTCTTGCTATAACCGACCGTCGTCGTACGTTTCTGGATCATTGCCGTGATTTTTGCCCTCATCGGGCTGACCACGCTGAAGCTGAGGTAACATGATCCAAGCGCTCCTTTGCGGGCAAGACCGTCGCCGTTTTCGGAATGGGGATGTCCGGGCTTGCGTCGGGGCGCTCCTTGCTCGCGGGCGGGGCTTTGTTCTGGCCTGGGACGATGGCGAGAAAGGCGCGAGGCGGCAAAGCGGCTGGATTGCCTTTTTCCATCTGAAGACCATTGATGGGGCGCGGTCGACGCGCTTGTCCTCACGCCGGGCGTGCCGCTGACCCATCCCGACCCGCATTGGACGGTGAAGCCTGCCCATGCGCATGGGGTCGAGATCATTGGCGATACCGAGATTTTCATCGTGAACGGCGGCGGGCTCTATGGCTTCGCCTGTCATCGCCATCACAGGCACAAACGGGAAATGACGACAACGGCGCTGACCCATCATTTCCTTGAGACGGTGGGGCTGAATGCGGTTTGCACGGCGGAAATCCGGCGCCCGTTCTGGACCTCCCTCCCTTCAAGGATGGGCGGCACTACGTGCTGGAATTGTCGCTATCAGATCGATCTGACCCCGAGCCTCGATCCTGACGCAGGCATTTTGCTGAACGTCACGCCCGACCATCTCGATCGGCACGGAACGCTCGAGAACTACGCGTCGGTGCAGGAGAAGATATTCGCGCATCCGGCCGAGGCGGGCACAGCGGTGATCGGCGCGGACGACGCCTTCTGCAACGCCATCGCGGCGCGAGCGGCCGCGCGCGGCCTGAAAATCGCGCAAATTTCTGCGGGTCATCCGGTTTGCACCGGCATCTACGCTGAAGGCTCCGAGCTGTTCGAGATGGCGGATGGCATCGTTACAAACCGCGCTCAGCTTGCCGGGATCGGCTCGCTCAGAGGCGCGCACAACGCCCGAACGCGAGCGCGGCGCTGGCCGCCTCGCGGAGCCTGGGGCTGCCTTGGGACAAGCTTGCGCAAGCGCTCCGGACCTTCCCGGGTTTGGCGCATCGCATGGAGGAAGTCCGGCGCATCCGGCACGTCCTCTTCGTGAACGACTCTAAGGCCACGAACGCCGACGCGGCCGAGCGGGCGCTTTCGAGCTTCTCGAATATTTACTGGATCGCGGGCGGCAAGCCGAAGGCGGGCGGCATCGAAAGTCTCGTGCCATATCTCCCCCGCATCAGAAAGGCTTATCTGATCGGCGAGGCCGCGGAGGCGTTTGCAAAGACGCTCGACAGTAATCTGCCCACCACAATCTCGAAGACGCTGAACCGGGCTGTGGCGGATGCCTCGGCCGATGCATTTTCGACGGCTGGTGATGAAGCGGTTGTGCTCCTTTCGCCCGCTTGCGCCTCCTTCGATCAGTTCCCGAACTTCGAAGTTCGCGGCGACGCCTTCCGCGCGCTCGTGGAGGCTCTGCCGAAGCGCCCGCAAAGGATCGCGCCGCATGAGCTTTTCGCGTGCGGAGCGCGCCGTCGTTACCGATTGGTGGCTGACCGTAGACCGCACGCTGCTCGCGCTTGTCCTTATGCTTGCCGTCGCCGGTCTCGCGGCGTCGGTTGCGGCAAGCCCCCAAATCGCACTGCATTTCAAGCTTGAGCCCTTCTATTTCGTGAAACGTCACGCGATCGGCGTCGTCGTGGCGCTCGCCATCGTGTTTGGCGTTTCGTTGCTCGATCCCGCTCAGATCAAGCGCTTTGCTCTTTTTCTGTTCATCGGCGGCATTCTCCTGATGGGGGCGACGTTGCTGCAGGGGATCGAGCGCAACGGCGCAGCCCGCTGGCTGATTGTCGGGGGTGTGTTCCTGCAACCCTCCGAATTCGTCAAGCCGGGGTTCGTGGTGCTGTCCGCATGGCTGTTCTCGGAAAGCGTTAAAAGGCAGGACATGCCCGCGCTTGAGCTGGCGCTGATGATGCTTCTGCTTTTTGTCGCGCTCCTCGTCCTGCAGCCCGACATGGGGCAGACGATTATCGTGACCTGCGTCTGGTGCGGCCTGTTTTCCTGTCCGGCTCTCGCTGCGCATCGCCCCCTTGTTCCTGGCGGTGTTCCTGGCGGGCCTCGTCGCCGCCTACTTCACCATGCCCCATTTCATGAGCCGGATTAATCGATTCGCCGGGGGAACTGCCGAGTTCAGCAAACGGCCGTGGCGGTCAACGCCTTCCGCGACGCAGGATGGTTCGGGCACGGACTGGGCGAAGGCTTCACGAAGGCGCGGCTTCCCGATGCCCATAACGATTTCGTGTTTGCAGCGGTGGCTGAAGAGATGGGCATTGCCGCATGCCTCTTCCTGATCCTTATTTATGGCTTAATTGTCTGGAGAGCCTTAAGCGGCGCGTTCCGCGAGCAGGAGACCTTCGTACGGCTCGCGGCTGCGGGCCTTGTCATGATTTTCGGACTGCAGGCCTTGATCAATATGGCGGTGAACTTAAATCTGCTTCCCGCGAAGGGGGTCACGCTCCCCTTCGTGTCCTATGGCCGTTCTTCGCTTCTCGCGACCGCGATCACTCTGGGCATGATCGTCGCCCTGACGAAGCGGTCCGTTTTAAAGTGCGCCTCGCAGGCCTTACCGGGGGTCGGGGGATTGGCAATGACGCCCGGCAGGGGAGACGCTTCCATGAGCCGCGGTTCAATTATGCTGACGGCGGGTGGAACCGGCGGTCACCTATTTCCCGCCCAGGCACTGTGCGAGGAAATGGTTCGGCGTGGCTACGAGGCCGATCTCATCACGGATACGCGCGGCAACTTGTTCGGCGGCGATTTTCCCGCACGCAAGATTTACAAGGTGGCCGCCGCCACCTTTCACGGGCGTTCCCCATCGAGGCGACCAAGACGCTTGGACTTCTCGGAAACGGCTTTCAGGCCTCGTACCGCATCATGGGGGAAGCGAAGCCCAAAGCGCTCATAGGCTTCGGCGGTTATCCAACGCTCGCGCCGGTTCTTGCGGCTGTGGGGCGCGGCATTCCGTCTGTAATCCATGAACAGAACTCGGTAATGGGGCAAGCCAACCGCTTTCTGGCGCCGATGGTGAAGACCATCGCGTGCTCCTTCGAGAACACGAAATATCTTGAAGGCAAGCTTCTGCAGAAAGCGAGGGTCACAGGGAGCCCCCTTCGCAAGGCGGTCCTCGACTTGCACAGTGTTCCCTATCGTCCCCCGTCGAGCCAGTCCCAGGTCAATCTGCTTGTTTTCGGCGGCAGCCAGGGAGCGCGTTTCTTCTCCGAAATGATGCCGCAGGCGCTGCAATTGCTGCCTCAGCAGATGAAGGATCGGCTCTTCGTCATGCAGCAGTGCCGCGCCGAGGATATCGACCAGGTCTTCGATTCCTATGAGGCTTCCGGTGTGGCCGCCGAACTTGCGACATTCTTCGAGGATCTTCCTTACCGGATGTCGAACTCGCACCTGATCGTTGCGCGAAGCGGCGCCACCACGGTCGCCGAGCTCTGCGCGCTTGGACGCCCCGCCATACTCGTTCCCCTTCCGCATGCCAAGGACAACGACCAGCTCGAAAACGCTACCCGGATGGAAAGCGCAGGCGCCGGCTACTGCTACCCGCAAAGTTCGCTAACCGCGGAGGGGCTTGCGGGATCGGTGCGCCGTCTTTTCGAGGATCCTGCGGCGCTCGTGAGAGCTGCAACGGCTGCGCATTCCCTTGCGAATTATAGAGCTGTTGAAAATCTTGCGAATCTCCTTGAAGAGTTAGCGGAAAAGCAAGGTTCACCCGTGGACGCGGAAGTAACTGCTTAAGAATCTGCTTCTATCATTGGGCAAAGCTGACTTGCCGATGGCAAGCGGTGGAAGGAGAGAGAGGACACGGCGATGAAAGATCCGCTTTCCGGCGGTCGCGTTCATATTATTGGCATTGGCGGCATCGGCATGAGCGCCATCGCCGAGATTATGGCCGCGCGTGGCCTTGAGGTTCAAGGCAGCGACCAGAAAGACGGAGCAAATCTTCGCCGCCTCTCGAGCAAAGGCATCAAGGTTTTCGTTGGCCAGTGCGCCGAGAACCTCGAAGGCGCTGCGACGGTTGTTATTTCGACCGCGGTCAAGGATACAAATCCGGAGCTTATGGCTGCGCGCGAAAAAGGTCTTCCGGTGTTCAGCCGCGCCGATACGCTCGCCGCGCTTATGAAAGGCTACCGGACGATTTGCGTGACCGGTTCCCACGGCAAGACAACCACGACGGCCATGATTGGCTGGATGATGACCGAGGCCGGTCTCGATCCGACCGTGCTTGTCGGCGGCGTGGTTCGCGCCTGGGGATCGAATGCCAGGATCGGGGCGAGCCGGTGGATGGTGGTCGAGGCCGATGAATCGGACGGCACCTTCATCCGCCTGCCGACCGAAATCGGCGTCGTTACAAATATCGATCCCGAGCACCTCGATTATTACGGGACGGAAGTCGTCCTTCACGAGGCGTTCCTGACTTTCTTCCGTCAAATTCCGAAGAATGGCCTCGCCGTTCCCGGCATCGACCATCCCGTTGTGCGCAGCCTTCTCAACCGTCTCGACGAGGAGCGAAGTCTCCTCCCGATGGCAGCCTATGGCCGTGCGCTGGATGCGCAGACACGGATCGACACGGTCGTCACGAATGGCGGATCGGTGACCTTCGACACAATTCTGGCCGCAGGCGCTGGCAACCCTCCCATTCGGAGAAACAAATTCAAGCTTCGGGTTCCCGGCGTGCACAACGCGCTGAACGCGGCAGCGGCGATCACGGTGGGACAGCATATCGGCCTTACCCCCGATCAGATTTTCGAGGCGCTTTCGACCTTTGAAGGCGTCGACCGCAGGTTCACTTCAACCGGAGAATGGAACGGCGTCTCGATTTACGACGACTACGCCCACCACCCCGCGGAAATAGCAGCCGCGTTGAGCGCTGCACGTGGCGCTGCGAAGGGCCACGTCATTGCCGTCATGCAGCCCCATCGCTTTTCGCGGCTGAAATCGCTGTTCGACCAGTTTTGCGAATGCTTCAAGGACGCCGACATGGTGTTCATCGCGCCGGTCTACGCCGCAGGCGAAGCGCCAAATGGCTTCGATCGCGACAGGCTCGTCGAGGGCATCCGGCACACGGGGCACGCGCGCGTCTATCCCATCGAAGGCGAGGATACGCTCACGCGTTCGGTTGCTGCTCTCGCACGGCCGGGGGATCTCGTCATCGGGCTTGGCGCTGGCACCATCAGTGAATGGACGCACGCCCTTCCGGCCCGTCTCAGCCTTTATTCCGCGTTTGCCGGCGCGGCGGAGTAATCGTGTTTCCGGACCTCGTCCCAAGTCTTTTGGCGAGCGCGCCTGACCTTCGCGGCAGGCTTCTGCCGAATGTTTCGCTCGCCGACCTGACGTGGCTGCGCGTCGGGGGGCCGGCGCAACTGCTCTTCACGCCCGCCGATGAGGACGATCTCGCTTATTTCCTCTCGCGCTGCCCGCCCGATAGTCCGGTGATGGTTGTCGGGGTTGGCTCGAACCTGCTTGTGCGGGACGGCGGCGTTCCCGGCGTTGTCATTCGCCTTGCGCGAGGCTTCAACGAGGCTACCCCCATCAACGCCACCCGGATTCGCGCAGGCGCGGCGACGCCCGACGTCCGGCTGGCTCAGGTCGCGGCTTCGGCAGGCATCGCGGGCCTTGCCTTCTATCGCGGTATTCCCGGAACCGTCGGCGGTGCGCTTCGCATGAACGCTGGCGCGCATGGAGCCGAAACCAAAGACGTTTTGGCCGAGGCGCGCGCAGTCGACCGCAGCGGCAACGTCCATGTCTTCGATAATGCCGGGATGGCATTCACTTATCGCCATTGCGGCGTGCCGAGCGATCACATCTTCACCCACGCGATTTTCGAAGGCCGCGAGGGCGAGCCCGCGGAAATCGAGCGCGAGATGAAAGGCGTCGCCGAGTATCGCGAAACGCATCAGCCCATAAAGAGCCGCACAGGGGGCTCGACCTTCAAAAATCCGCCGGGCGATAGCGCCTGGAAACTCATCGACGCGGCCGGCTGCCGCGGCCTGCGCGTAGGCGGCGCGCACATGTCCGAGATGCACTGCAACTTTCTCATCAACGATCAAGGCGCCACAGCCGCCGACGTCGAGCAACTCGGCGAGCTTGTCCGCGAGCGGGTCCTCGCGCATAGCGGGGTCATGCTGGAGTGGGAAATCAAGCGCATCGGCGTTCCGGCAGCGCAATAGGAAGTTGCTGCTCCAGCTAAACACTGCTCCCATTTCGAAATGGGAGCGCTCCGTTTCATTTCTGGCGACATAGGCCAGAACCTGCCCTTCACTTCTCGGTTGAGGCGTGTCTCCTTGGGGGGAAGCGAGCGTCAGTTTGGCGCGAGCGCATGCGAGCCTGCCCCCGTAAGCTCTTTCGCCCTATCCGGCGGGTTCCTTAAAATCCGGTGAAGATTGGTTTCGTTTCGTAGGACGGCCTACAAGTAAGTACACAAGTATCTCTGTTCAAGCCCTGATTTTACGGCGCCGCAAAAAGCGCTTTTTTCAAAACATGAGCGTATTTTCCTAATCCGCTTCGACCCCTATCGATTATTTGCCACCACCGCGCTCGCCAACTCGCCTAAAGCGTAGCCCACCGCGTTGCTCAAACAGTGGTTCTGAGGATAAGTCAGCGCACTTTATGTCGCCGTCTCCGCCAATAGCGTTGCAGGCCTGTCCACTCGTATCTCACACGCTGAGACGTAGCGCCATTCAACTCCAAGGTTCTGCGCCAATTCCTCGGCAGCGGAAAGGTCCGCCACGGTCATTCGCTCTGCTTTGTCTGGCGCGGAATCCACTACAAGCATGATGGGATAAAAATCATGGCCGCGGTATTGGGCTTCTTCCCGGTGGGCAGATAGCTTGCGTAGGTCCTTCGAAATCTCGCGAAAAGACAATCGCCCGCCGCTGCGCTCGGAAGCCTTAACCTCTATAACAACGAGCATGCACGTGATGGTATAGTCCCAACGCCGCCGACGCCAGTCGCCCCCCACTTCCGAGGAGAAAATAACGACGTCTGGGATTGGCTCGAAGCCGCCTCGAAAACCTTCATGCTTCGCGTCATCGAGGGACTTGAAAAGCTCGGAGCGCACGTTCGGAATCCACTGTTTCACGTTCATCCCAACCTGATCCAGCGGCACACCGCCGGCAGTCCTGAGCGCATGATAGATCATTGCCTGGTAGTGCAGCTCAGAGCCCAGCACAGCCAAGCATTCTTGGCATATCGTAGGCCAAGCGCTATCGATGGCAGCCAACGCATCTTCCCGATTAATAATCATCTTGTGCCCCCAGGAAATAAGGGCAGGCTAAATCAGATCCGGCTGGGCTCGTCCAGGGAGACGAGGCAGGCGATGCCGTGAATATTCTGGTTTCGGAAGTTCACCGCACAGATTTGGTCAACGTGAGTATTACTGCTATCACCCATAGGACGCAAAGCGCGAAGGCGCCGTTGCCAAACCCAGGCATGTTCGCTTGCTTTGAGCACAGAGCCGCCAAAATCTTCGTGCTGATAGCGCTGACGGTCTTGGCGCTAAGCTCAGGCGCGAGGAAACGGGCATTAGGGGGCGCGTTCGATGTCCAGCACAACAGGCAAGTTCCACCATATCGCGGTCTTGATGGGCGGCTGGTCTTCGGAACGGGATGTTTCGCTCAGATCCGGCGCGGCCTGCGCGAGCGCGCTGGAGAACCTCGGCTATCGGGTCACGCCCCTCGACGTGAACCGGGACATTGCCGACCGCCTTACCATTCTCAAGCCCGATGCCTGCTTCAACGCGCTTCACGGCAAATGGGGCGAGGACGGCTGCATTCAGGGCGTGCTTGAGACGCTCGAAATCCCCTATACGCATTCGGGCGTGCTAGCGTCCGCGCTTGCGATGGACAAGGCGCGCGCCAAAGTCGCTTTCAAGGCGGCAGGCGTGCCGGTGGCGGATGGACTCGTGGCAAGCCGCGAGGATGCCGCGCGCGGCCATCTCATGCCGCCGCCCTATGTCATCAAACCCGTCTGTGAAGGATCGAGCGTCGGCGTCTACCTCGTGCGCGAGGACCATGAGCACCCGCCGCAGGAATTGAACCGGCCCGACTGGGCCTTCGGCGACGTTCTCGTCGAGAAATATATCGGCGGCCGGGAGTTGACCTGCGCCGTGATGGGCGACCGGGCGCTCGACATCATCGAAATCATGCCCGCCGAGGGGCTCAATTTCTACGATTACGAAGCAAAATACGCAAAAGGAGGCTCACGCCACATTCTGCCGGCACAAATTTCACCGGACATTTACAAGTTTATCCAAAAATTGGCGGTCAATGCTCACAACGCATTGGGCTGCCGGGGCGTAAGCCGTGCCGATTTTCGTTTCGACGATCGGCCGGCGGGAACAGGCGAGCTAGTCTGCCTTGAGGTTAATACTCAGCCAGGCATGACAGCGACATCGCTTGTCCCTGAACTCGCTGCCCATGTTGGATTGACGTTCGGTGAGCTTGTTCGGTGGATTGTGGAGGATGCCTCTTGCAGCCGGTAAACCAGGATAAGGTTCGATCAGCGAGCCTCGGCGAAGGCGGGGCGCAACCGGTTGACAAAGGGAAAGCCAAGACTTCGTGGTTTTCCATCGTCGAGGCGCACGCAGACCGTGCGGCGCGGGCTGGCTTCGTGGTCAGTATGATGTTCCTCGCCGCCACGGCGTTCTATGCGCTGCACCTGTCGGGCGCGACGGCGGAAATCTTCGACGAAGCTGCCGTGATGGCGGACCGGGCCGCATACGACGCGGGGTTCCGCGTTGAAGACCTCACCTTTTCCGGTTCCAGGAACACGCCGCGAGAGTCGCTTATGAAGGCCCTCGCCTTGCCGTATCCAAACTCCTCGCTCTCCTACGATGCAGCCGAAGCTCAGGACCGCCTCATGAAACTCGGCTGGATCGCTTCGGCGGAAGTGCGCCGGGTCTTGCCGTCGAGGTTGGAGGTGCTTCTCAGCGAGCGCGAGCCTTTTGCACGATGGGCTGATGCTGAAAATATCGAGCAAGCCATTGACCGCGAGGGCCACATCCTCGGGCCGGCGGATGGCCGGTTCGAATCTTTGCTCCTCTTCGCCGGAGAAGGCGCTCCCGCAGAAGCCGCAGAGCTTATCGATGCCCTCTCCGGTCATGAGGCCATCAAGCGGCATATCGAGCGCCTTGACCTCATCGCGGAACGCTTTTGGCAGGTCAAGCTTGACAGTGGATTGATCCTGAAACTTCCGCGTAAGGTGAGCGAGTTAGTTCTCGGGAAGGTTGAAACGCTTCTGGCCAGCAGCAAGATTGCCGATATGGCCTTGGACACGATCGATTTGCGTCTGACTAACCGGACGATCCTGCAACTGCGCGAGCCGACCTTGGCCAATCGCGACAGGGCCGTCGCCACTATTACGTCGGGCCCGGCGCAATCCGCATTGCCGCCGAGAAGAGGCAGGGCCTTATGACGGACGAGCGGCGGCAGACCTCTCGCGGTCCGTCGCGGCTATGGCCGTTCAGAACGCGAGACGAGATCATAACCATCGTGGATATGGGCACGCAGAAGCTTGCCTGTGCGATCGTCACGCTTTCCACGCCGCGCTTTGGCTTCGAAACGGACGCGAAGAACATCCGCGTATTAGGCAGCGGAGTCGTGAGGTCGTCCGGCTTCTCAGGCGGACGCATCGCCAATTTGGCTGCCACGGAAACGAGTATACGGCGAGCCGTGGCGCAGGCGGAAGCCGAAGCTGGCATGACCGTCGAGGACGTGCTCGTGACAGGTCAGTTCCCCGGCCTCACAGCAGACACTTTCTCCGCCAGCCTGGGCGAACAAGGCACGCTTCTGAAGCAGGACATCGACGCGATTTCGATAGCTGCCGGAGACTATTGCACGAGGGCGCAACGCAAGCTCCTTCATCTTTTCATGACCGCAGGCGAGCATGACGACGCCGAGACGGCCGCGGCTGAGAGCAATGCCGCAGGCGAAACCGACGTGGTCGCCATTTCAATGCCTCTCCGAGGCGCGCGCCAAATCGCGTCGTGCCTCGCCAGGAGCCTGCTCACGGTGCGCGGATACATTGCGGGACCGATTGCCGCTGCTCTTGCGGTGACCAATGCCTTGGAGCGGTCGGCGGGCATCCTCGTCATCGACATGGGCGCTCAATCCACGGGCTGCGTTCTTTTTTTGCACGGCGTCCCTGTCTTCGCCGAGTGCATCGATTCGGGAGGCCAGCACATCTCCGAAGAAATCGCTCGGGCGTTTAGCCTTCGCAAATTCGAAGCCGAACGCCTGAAGATCCGCTACGGCAGCGTCTACGATAGTCTGCAGGCCGATGTCGATTTGCCGGTAAACAACGGCGAAACCCATGAGCCTGTGTCCAAATTTTCTCTTAATCATATTATTCGATCGAAGGCATCGACCCTCCTCCAGGCCGTTAATGAGCGGTTAAAGGGTGCCGGATATTCTATCCCATCAGGGGGAGTCGTGCTGACCGGCGGCGGCAGTCTGCTTCCGGGAGTTCCCGAGCTTGCTTCGCATCTCTTCGCGTCTGAGGTCAGAACGGCAAAACCCATCAACTTGAACGGTCTCAGCGCCGGTCATGCGTTAAGCGCGCTTGTTGGGGGATGTCTTTATGCAAGCCGGCACCAGTCCGCGGGAGAAATACCCTACGCGCCAGAACTCATGTCCCAAGATAGTAGCTACGCGTCTCGAATCAGCCAATGGCTGCGGACTAGCTTTCTCTAAGGTCGGCTCCGCGCAATCGGCTGCAGGCATAAGCGAGCCCAAAGCTCAAGAAGGGAGCCGGCGAGGCCTGCCATGGGAATAAACCTGCAACTTCCAGGATTGACGGAGTTGCGGCCGCGCATCACGGTCATTGGCGTCGGCGGCGCGGGCGGCAACGCGGTCAATAACATGATCGAAAGCAGCCTTGAAGGCGTGGACTTCATCGCCGCGAACACAGACGCTCAGGCCCTCGCGACATCGAGCGCTGGAACTGTCATCCAAATGGGCGCTGGGATCACCGAAGGTCTCGGAGCCGGCTCCAGGCCCGAGGTTGGCGCCGCCGCCGCTGAGGAAACGATAGAAGAAATACGATCCAATCTGGATGGCGTCCATCTTCTGTTTATCACCGCCGGCATGGGAGGCGGCACGGGTACAGGCGCCGCGCCGGTCATTGCCCGGACAGCGAAGGAACTCGGCGTCCTGACGGTCGCGGTCGTGACGAAGCCCTTCGAATTCGAGGGCCAGAGGCGTATGCGCATGGCCGAGGCGGGCATTGCGAACCTCGCGAAGCATGTCGACACGCTGATCGTCATTCCGAACCAAAATCTCTTCCTGGTCGCCAGCGAGAAAACCACATTTGCCGACGCCTTCATGCGCGCGGACGATGTGCTGAAATCCGGCGTTTCGTGCATCACCGACCTTATGGTCAAGGAAGGGCTCATCAACCTCGACTTCGCCGACGTCCGCACCGTCATGCAGAATATGGGAACGGCGCTGATGGGGACCGGCGAGGCGGAGGGCGAGAAGCGCGCGCTGCAGGCTGCCGAGGCCGCGATTTCGAATCCGCTGCTGGGCGAGGTGTCCATGCGGGGCGCGAAGGGCCTCCTGGTGAGCATCACCGGCAGCTTCAACATGACGCTTTACGAGGTCGAAGAGGCGGCATCGCGGATTCGCCGCGAAGTCGACGCGGACGAAAACCCGGAAGTAAACATCATCGTCGGCGCAACCTTCGACCCCTCTTTGCAAAACCGCATTCGCGTGTCGGTCGTCGCAACGGGGATCGCCCCCGGCGACCACATCCCCCAGATGCCGCAAGCTTTCCCTGAAAGAGAGCTCAGTCTCGCCGACCGGATCTCTCCGACGGCTCCAAGGCGTGGCCTGTTGCCGGCGCGCGAGCCTGGGAACGTTCCAAGACAGCCGACACCGCAGGACCGGCGCGTTGTGCTTGAGCCGAAGGTGAGGAGGAACCCGGACAATGAAGGGCCGGGCGTGGCCGCCGCGCCGGACAACGGGCAGCGATTCGAGCCGCTTCCTCCGTCGAAAACGGCACGCCCGCCACGCAGGCCATTGACCTATCAGGATTTCCCCGAGCTCAGCCAGGAGAACGCGCCCGCAAATGGCGCGCCAGCGAATTGGTCATCTTCGAAGCCCCGCGGATTCTTCGACTGGATGGCTGGCAAGGATCGTAGCGCGAAGGCCTCGTCCCCGTCGAAATCCGTTGCATTTCAGCAACGCCCGCGAGGTGAAAAATCGGTTTCAGAACAAGAGTATCGCAATGGCTCTTCATCGGCATCTGGAAGAGGCCAGGACGAAGGCCAAGGCGGCGACGCTTCCTCGATGCGGCATAATTCCGATGAAGCCATTGAAATTCCGAAGTTTTTTAAGAAGCCTGTTTCCTAGAAACACGCCTCTCCGCTTTTGCAGGCCCGCTTGCGCCCAGCATGCGGCGGCCCGTCTCGCGCAAGTTGAGACGATTTAGAGCCTCCACCGTAACAGACTGTAAAAATCCGTGATTTGAAGCGCCGGCGCTGGCGCGGCTAGGTTTGCTCTCACCCGATGGAGTGAGTCTTCGGGGGTGCGTATCCGGCCAAGCCAAGGGTCCAAGAGTAAGCGTGAGAGTACCGATGCTGTGCGGCTGAGGCTTCAAAGTATCGTTCGCGTTGGGGGGGCGTCTTCCTTCGGGCAGGGGAAGAACGCCATGGCACAAAAGAACGGCGCAAACTATGAGCTTTCGAAGCTATTCGAGCAGGCAGTCGACCGTCGATCGCGATATCGTCATGAAAGGCACAGGCGTCCACAGCGGCGCCGAAGTCTCATTGATCCTGCACCCTGCCGAAGCGAACACCGGCTACAATTTCTATGTCCAAGGCGGCGGCCGCATTGGCCACGTACCGGGCGATTTCCGGGCAGTAAGCAATCTGACGCTTTGCACGGTCCTGAGCGGCATGGACGGCGTGTCCGTTGCAACCGTGGAGCACCTGCTGGCGGCCTGTCGCGGTCTCGGCGTCGACAACGTCGATATCGAGGTCGACGGCAATGAAATTCCGATCATGGACGGCAGCGCGGAGCCCTTTGTCGACGCGATCGAAGACGCTGGCCTGCACGAATTGGACGAGCCGCGCCGCTACATCAAGGTCTTGCGCCCCGTCCAGGTGAAGGACGGCGACGCCATCGGAGAGATTTTCCCCTATAACGGCTTCCGCCTCGACATCGAAATCGACTTCAACTCGCCTTTCATCGGCAAACAGCGTCTCGATGTCGATGTGACGCCCTGGTCCTTCAAAAGGAAGCTCTGCCGCGCCCGTACCTTCGGCTTCATGAAAGATGTAAAACAGCTTTGGGCCGCCGGCCGCGCGCTCGGCGCTTCGCTCGAGAACACGGTGGCGATCGGCGACGACCGGATTATCAACATCGAAGGGCTTCGCTACAGCGACGAGTTCGTCCGCCACAAAGCCATGGACGCGGTTGGCGATCTCGCGCTTGCAGGCGCTCCGATTCTCGGGCTCTACCGTTCTTCCCGCGGCGGTCACCGTTTGAATTCAGCCGTGCTGCACGCCCTTTACGACAATAAGGACGCTTGGACGATTGTCGAGATGGCGGAGAAGCCCCAGGCCCGGCACGTTGCCCCCAGCGCTGAATTTGGCATCGCTTTCGCAACGCCGAACTTCGCACCAGAGACCGATTGAGGGGCCTGCACACAAACCCCAGGCTTCCTTGTTTCTTCGCTCAAACACCTTTCGACTGAAAAACTCCGCAATTCACCATCATTTTGTTGCTTTCTTCCGTAGAAAGCTAACGCTAGCGGGGTTTGATTCGTGCGCTGCTTTGGAGCAAGGTGAAATGAGATTGCGATTTGGTAGGCAAACTGCGGCTGCGATAATTCTGGCGGCTTGCCTCGCTGGCTGCAGCTCGATGGGGTCCTTGTTCGGCAACAGCGATCCGGGCGCGCTTGATACCCGTCCGCCGGACGTGATGTACAAGGATGCCGAAGAGAAGCTGGCGAATGGCAGCAGCACGAAAGCTGCCGAAATCTTCGAGAGAATCGACCAGCTTTACCCATATTCGGAGGAATCCAAGAAGGCCACTCTGATGGCGGCCGTCTCTTATCAGAAGGCCGGAAAAGGCTCGGAGGCCGTGGCCGCGGCTCGGCGCTATCTGCAACTGCATCCCGGCACGAAAGAAGCGGCTCAGGCTCAGGAAATCATCGCTTCTTCCTACTTCGACCGCGTCTCCTCGCCAACCCGCGATCAAGGTGAGACCAAAAAGGCGATTGCGGAGTTGGAAACCCTCATCCGGCGCTATCCGAACAGCGAATACATGGAGGAGGCGAAACGCCGGCTCAAGCTTTCGCGCGACACGCTTGCGGCAGCTGAGATGAGTGTCGGCCGCTACTGGCAGAAAAAGGGCAACTATCTCGCAGCCGTGAACCGGTTCAAGACCGTCGTCTCGGAGTACCAGCAGACCACGCACGTCGAGGAAGCGCTGATGCGGCTGACCGAATGCTACATGGCGCTCGGCATCGTGAACGAGGCGCAGACGGCGGCGGCGGTTCTCGGAACAAACTTCCCGGATAGCCCGTGGTATAAGGACGCTTATGCCCTGCTTCAGTCCGGTGGCACGGCGCCTCGTGAGGACTCCGGCTCCTGGATCAGCCAGACCTGGAAGAAAACGATTTCCAGCGTGGCTGGTTGATGCCTAAGCAAACTTCGTTCATCTGGCCGGCGAAGTGTCTTCCCGGCCAAACAAAGCGCGAGCCGGGATCGCAAAAAGTTCTGCGCTTGAGTGGGTTACGATCCCGGATAACGCTTCGTCTTTGCGGGAAGACGGCGGCAGCGATCCGTTGGAGGGCCGATAAGCTGTGTTTGGCCGTTGAAAGGCGCGCTGCTCTTGAGACGCGAATCGCGTAGGGGGAAGCCATGCTAGTGGCTCTTTCGATCCGCGACATCGTTCTGATCGATTGCCTGGATCTATCGCTGGCCAAGGGGCTGACCATCTTCACCGGCGAAACCGGCGCGGGCAAGTCGATCGTCCTCGACAGTCTGAGCCTTGCGCTCGGGGCTCGCGGCGACGGCAAGCTTGTCCGCAAAGGGGCTCAGTCTGCCACGGTGACGGCATCCTTCGAGCTTCATTCCTCACATCCTGCGAACGGCCTCCTTCGTGAGCAATCCATCGATGGTGAGGACCTTTTGATCGTGCGGCGCATCCAGTACGAGGACGGGCGCACAAAGGCTTTCGTCAATGACAGGCCCGTTTCTACAGCTTTCCTAAAGCAGCTCGGGCGAGCGCTTGTGGAAATCCATGGGCAGCATGACGACCGCGCTCTGCTCGATCCTGCCACGCACCGCCATCTCCTTGATCAGTTCGGCGGCCTCGTGCCAGAGGTGCAGGCCGTTTCGAAGCTCTGGGAGGACTGGCGCGAGCGCAGCAAGACTG
This sequence comes from uncultured Alphaproteobacteria bacterium, assembly GCA_963757195.1. Classification (GTDB taxonomy): domain Bacteria; phylum Pseudomonadota; class Alphaproteobacteria; order Rhizobiales; family Rhodomicrobiaceae; genus Rhodomicrobium. The sequence continues at coordinate 213,202 of CAVWQG010000005.1, read as the reverse complement.
TGGCCGAACTTCAGAAGGCGCTCGAACTCGCCGAACGCGAGGTGGACTACCTGACGACCGCCTGCGATGAACTGAACGCGCTTGCGCCGCAAGCCGGAGAGGAAGAGACGCTCGCCGCAAAGCGGCAGGCCATCCTCTCGTCGGCGAAGCTGCGGGACGACCTCGAAAGCGCCGCCGACGCTCTGTCCGCCCCCATCTTCCCCGATGCAAAGCTCAACACCGTGCTGCGGCGGTTTGAACGCCTGCCGCATCTTTCAGATCGCCTGAAGCCTATCCAAGCCGCTTTGGAGCGCGTTTTGATCGAGGCCGAAGAGGCGCGCTCGCTGGTCGCGGCGCAACTTCGCTCGGAAACCCAGGATAACGTAGAGACGATAGAGGAACGGCTGTTCAAGCTCCGGGCGGTTGCGCGGAAGCACCGCGTTCCGGTCAGCGAGCTTCCGGCGGTTCGCCAGCGTTTCCTTGATGAGCTTTCAAAGATCGAGATGGGCGCGGAGAGTTCTGGAAGCCGCCCGGAAAGCGGCCCAGGCGGCAGGCGCCGCATACACAATCGCGGCCGATGCGGTGAGCGACAAGAGGCGCGCCGCCGCCGCTCTCCTGGACGCTGCGGTTCAACAAGAGCTGGCTCCGCTGCGGCTTGAAAAAGCACGGTTCATGACCCAAACTGAAAGGCTGCCCGAGGATAAAAGTGGCATGTCTGGCGGGCCTTTCGGGCGTGAAATCGGTCATGTTTCATGTTCAGACGAACCCTGGATCAAATCCGGGACCATTGATGAAGGTCGCATCGGGCGGCGAGCTGGCCCGATTTCTTCTCGCTCTCAAGGTTGTTCTCGCGGAGAAGACCACCGCCCCTGTTCTCGTCTTCGACGAAATCGACACGGGCGTTGGCGGGGCGACGGCATCGGCGATTGGCGAGCGCCTTCAGCGGCTGGGTCATCGCGCCCAAGTCTTGGCCGTAACCCACTCCCCGCAGGTGGCGGCGCACGCCGACGCGCACTTCCGGCTCTACAAGACTGCGCGCGGCGATGGCGAAGCTGTCTCCGTCCAAACCCGCGCCGAGGCGCTCGACATTGCCGGCCGCCGCGAAGAGATCGCCCGCATGCTCGCCGGGAAAGAGGTGACGGAGGAGGCGAGGGCCGCCGCTGCCAGCCTCATCGGAGCCAGGTATGAGGTCGCCTGAGGCTGAAGCCCCCGATACGGGCGGCTTGGTGAGGCCGGTCGAGAGCCTGACGCTGAAAGAGGCGAAGGACGAGCACGATTCGCTCGTTCAGGAGATCAAGAGACACGACCTCCTCTATTATCAGGAAGACCAGCCTGAAATTTCCGATGCGGACTACGATGAGCTACGGCTCCGCACCGAGGCTTTGGAAGCGCGGTTTCCATCGCTCATAACGGCGGAAAGCCCTACGCAGAAGGTCGGGGCTGCGCCCTCCGAGAAGTTCGCCAAGGTCAGGCACGCCATTCGCATGCTGTCGCTTGGAAACGTGTTCAGCGACGAAGATGTCGAGGAGTTTGCCGCGCGCGTGCGCCGCTTCCTGAAGCTCGGGGCCAACTCGCCGCTGGACTTTACCGCCGAGAACAAGATCGACGGCCTATCGGTTTCGCTTCGCTATGAGCGCGGGGAGCTTGTTGTTGCTGCGACGCGCGGCGACGGCTCCGAAGGCGAAGACGTGACGGCGAACGTGCGCACCATCGCGCAGATCCCGAACGCGCTGAAGGGCCGGAACCTGCCCGCCGTATTCGAGGTGCGCGGCGAAGTCTACATGTCGCACGCCGATTTTTCGGCGCTCAACGAGCGGCAGCTCAAGGCAGGCGCGAAGATTTTCGCGAACCCGCGCAATGCGGCAGCGGGGTCGCTGCGCCAGCTCGATCCGGCGATCACGGCGGCACGGCCCTTGCGCTTTTTCTCCTGGGGCTGGGGCGAGGCGAGCGAACTGCCCGCCGATACGAACCATGGCGTGCTTGAGGCGATCGCGAGCTGGGGCTTCCCCATGCCGCCTTTGCGGGTTTGCAAAACGGTCGAGGAGATGCTGGACGCGTATCGCGCCATCGAGCTGAACCGCGCCGCCCTTGGCTACGACATCGACGGCGTGGTCTACAAGGTGGACCGGCTCGACCTGCAGGAACGGCTTGGCTTCGTGTCGCGCACGCCGCGCTGGGCGACGGCGCACAAATTCTCCGCCGAGAAGGCGATGACCGTGCTGGAGGCAATTGAGGTTCAGGTGGGCCGCACAGGCGCGCTGACGCCGGTCGCGAAACTTGCGCCGGTTACGGTTGGCGGCGTGGTGGTGCAGAACGCCACGCTCCACAACGAGGACGAGATCGCGCGCAAGGACGTCCGCGTCGGCGATACCGTCATCGTGCAGCGCGCGGGCGACGTCATCCCGCAAATCCTGGGCCCGGTGCTGGAGAAACGGCCCGCGGGGGCCGCTCCGTTTGTCTTTCCCGAGACCTGCCCGGTTTGCGGAAGTCACGCCGTGCGCGAGGCCAACCCCAAAACCGGCAAGCTCGACGTGGTGCGGCGCTGCACCGGCGGCCTGATCTGCCCGGCGCAGATGGTGGAGCGGCTTCGCCATTTCGTGTCGCGGCTCGCCTTCGACATCGAGGGGCTCGGCGAAAAGCACATCCAGGCGTTCTTCGAAGAAGGCCGCATCCGCGCGCCCGCCGACATTTTCACGCTCCAGGCGCGCGACGGCGGCTCTGTGCCGAAGCTGGCCGAAAAGGAGGGCTGGGGCGCGCAATCCGCCGCCAATCTCTTCGCGGCCATCGAAGCGCGGCGCACCATTTCGCTGGAGCGCTTTATCTTCGCGCTCGGCATCCGGCATGTGGGCGAGACGACGGCCAAGCTGCTCGCCAAGAGTTTCGGCTCGCTGGGCGCCTTGCGCGAAGCCATGGCGGACGCGAATGCGCTCGAACGCCTGAACGAGATCGACGGCATCGGCGACACGGTCGCGCAATCCATCGTCGACTTCTTCCAGGAGCCGCATAACCAGGAGGTCATCGCGAACCTCACGCGCGAACTGACCGTCGAGGACTACAAGCCCGACGTGGTGTCGTCGAAGCTCGCGGGCGCGACGGTGGTGTTCACCGGCAAGCTCGAACGCTTCACGCGCGACGAAGCCAAGGCGCAGGCCGAACGGCTCGGCGCGAAGGTGGCGGGGTCGGTGTCCAAGAACACGCTCTATCTCGTGGCGGGACCGGGCGCCGGATCGAAGCTCAAGAAGGCCGAGGAGCTTGGCGTGAAGGTCCTCTCGGAAGACGAGTGGCTCGACCTGATCGCCGCCGCTTGACCTCGGCGTCATGGCCGCACTTGATCCCCGGATCAAGTCCGAGGACATGTGCGGCCATCCAGTGCAATGATCGAGACGGCAATGTTTCCATGGATGGCCGGGTCAAGCCTGGTCAAGCCCGGCCATGACCTTAGAATTAAGCGGCGGCTCGCCGGCTTTTGTATGCACCACACGGCGGGAACAAAGTCCGTTCCAATTTTTCCCTGTCACAGTCAACGCCTCCTGCCCTCATTGACGTATTTTACGAAAATGCGCCTTATCGGCGTGTTAACGTGGGGGCTCAAACAAAATCGCCCGTATTTATAGGGGAATTTTTGGCGTGGCGCCGCCGCCGAAGCCGGGCCTCGGCTGCCGCCGAAGCCGGGACGGACGGGGAAGCGCGTGGTAAATATGCGAACCCGGAACATATTTAACGGACTTTTGCGCGTCCCAGTAAATGGGAAAATTCCGGCATTTAGTTCTATTTAATGGGAGGTCACCCGTCAAAAAAGCTTATTTGTTTTCAATGGCCTAACATAATTATTTCCGCCTCGGCCCTGTAGGGCGTTGGTCCTTGTTTTGCGCCGCGTAAACGACTTGTTGAGCGTAATGGTGACAGGAAATAATATCGGCGCACGAACATTAACCGCCTTCGGTTAATGTTACAGGCGCAGCAACGTTACGTTTACAATTGCGACGGAGTTTTGCGCCTTCTTTCGTCGCCGCGGAATGCTCCATAAGTTGCTCGGATAGCTTTTGCAGTTGCCAAGTCTCGAATGGCGACCGCAACGATCCAACCATCCCCAAAAAGCGTTAAGCGTAAAGCTGACGCAATAGAGGAGCCGCGATGAGCAAGTTACAGGCGTTGATTTTCGACGTGGACGGGACGCTGTCCGATACCGAGCGCGACGGCCATCGCGTCGCCTTCAACCGGGCGTTCGCCGACGCAGGGCTGGATTGGGACTGGGGCGTCGAGCTTTACGGCGATCTTCTTTCCGTCACGGGGGGCAAGGAGCGGCTCACCTATTATCTTGAGCGCTATCGCCCGGACTTTCAGCCGCCCAAGCCGCTCGCCCAGTTCGTGGCCGATCTGCACGCCGCGAAAACCGGGCATTACCTCCAAATCCTCGCCGAGCACGGCATTCCGCTTCGCCCTGGCGTCGAGCGCCTGCTGACGGAAGCGCGCGAGGCTGGGCTCCGGCTTGCCATCGCGACCACAACCACCCCCGCCAACGTCACCGCGCTCTTGGACAGCGTCCTGCCGGGGAAGCTCGATTGGTTCGAAGTCATCGGAGCGGGCGACGTGGTTCCGGCAAAAAAGCCCGCGCCGGACATTTACAATTATGTGCTGAATGAACTGCGGCTTGCCCCCGATCAGTGCCTCGCCTTCGAGGATTCGGAACTGGGGCTGCGCTCCTCGCTCGGGGCTTACCTCAAGACTATCGTCACAGTCAATCCCTATACGACTGGCCAGGATTTCTCCGGCGCCGCTCTTGTTATCGATAATCTAGGGGAACCGGCGCAACCAATGTGCATTTTGGCTGGTGATAGGTTCGGCTCAGCTTACGTTGATATTGGCCTCTTGTGCAAATTGATTAAAATTAAACAATGATTACTATGCACTCTTAAGCTCTGGATCGGATCAAGTAATTATTACTTTTCATTTAACTGTATCGGTGATGCAATTGAGGCTCAAAGCAGCTGTGGCATCGGATAATTGAGCTGCGCCACGGCTGGAGTATTGCGTCAAGAGGAATTCACCGATGCAAACAAAGAGGTTTTTTATCCCCGCTTTGGCCGCGCTAGGACTGTTTTTCTTAGGCTTATCCGGTTTAGGCCTGTCGTCTTCAGCAAACGCAGCGGGACTTTCGCCTGCAAGCGTCGGCCAGGATCAAATGGCCGCCAACGGCAAAAGTAGTGTTACAAATGTCCAGTGGGGTTACCGCGGCTGGGGCCCAGGCTGGGGCTGGCGGAGCGGCTGGGGACCCGGCTGGGGCTGGCGCGGCGCGGGCTGGTACGGCGGCGGTGGTTGGGGTTGGCGCAGGGGCTGGCCCGTTGGCGCCGGATATGGATTAGGATACCCCGGTTGGGGCTATAGAAGCTGGGGTTCTGGCGGTTGCGGCGGTTGCGGCGGCGGTTGCGGCTATGGCGGCTGCGGCGGCGGCTGGTAACCTGAACCTTACTTGGTAATGAGCCCCGGATGCATTGGCGCCGGGGCTTTTTTCTTGTCGGCGAATACACCTCAGGCCGCAATGGGGCTGCGTTCCTCGCTTGGGGCTGGCCTCAAGACTATCGTCACCGTTAACCCCCTATACCACTGGTCAATATTTCTCTGGCGCAGCTCTTGTTATCGATAATCTGGGGGAACCGGCACAACCCATCTACAGTTTTGCGGGTAATGGATACGTATCGTCTTATGTTGATGCCAATCTATTGTTAAAGTTGTTTGAAATTAGACAATAGCTCGTTGACCATTCTGGCATCGTTATCTTTCTAATTCCTGATAAGCTTAAGAAGTTATTACTTTTCATTAACGAGATCGGTGATGAAATAGGGTGGAGCGGTTGCGGCACTGCGTAACTTTTGTGCCGTCGCCTGAACACTACCTCAAGGGGAATTCACAGATGCAAATAAAGAGGCTTTTTATCTCGGCTGTGTTCACGCTGGGATTAGTTTTATTTGGGTTACCGGGCACGGCTCATGCTTTCCGCGGCGGCCACATGGGCGTCGGCCGAATGGGCATTCACGGTGGCGGAATTGGCCACGTCGGCGGCTGGGGCCATCGCGTTGGCTGGGGCCATCGCGGCTGGGGTGTCGGACGTGGCATCGGCTGGGGCCATCGCGGCTGGGGTGTTGGACGTGGCATCGGCTGGGGCATCGGACGTGGCATCGGTTGGCGCGGCCGTGGCTGGGGCTGGCGTAGAGGCTTGTATGGCGCAGGCTTGGGCTGGGGCACCGGCTTGGGCTTGGGCTGGGGTACTGGCTTAGGCTACGGTTGGGGTACCGGCTTGGGCTACGGTTGGGGCTGGCCTTATGGCACGGGCCTTCTTGGCGTCGGTTACGGAGTTGGATACCCCAGCTACGGCGGCTGCGGAGGCTGGGGCTGGTAACCTGAAGCTCACCTGAAATTGAGCCCCGGATGCGTCTCGCGTCCGGGGCTTTTTTGTCGCCGTATCCGAAGCAATCTTGATCTAGTTGTATTGATTTTCGCTGCCCCAGCGCCCCGCGGATCGAAAGCAGCCGCTCCTTGTTAACGCGCAAGAGCGGCTAACGAAGAGCGCCCGGCAAAGCCAAGGTCGCCGTGCCGCAGAAAATGCTAACTTGGGAGTAGTTTTTGATGCAGACAAAGCAGTTATTAATCGCCGCTGTGGCGGCGCTAGGATTAGCGTTATGGGGATTGCCGGGCGCCGCCCACGCCGCCGCGGGCGTCTCGTCCGGCTCGCACGGTCTGGCTGATGAGGCAAAGAGCAGTGTAACGCTCGTCCGCTATCGGGGCGGAGCTGTCGGACTTTCCGGGAGCCACGCAAATGTCGGCGGTTGGCCCGGCAGACACTGGGGCTGGGGCGGCAGACGCTTTTATGGCGCCGGCTTGGGCCTCGGCTGGGGTACTGGCTTGGGCTACGGTTGGGGCTGGCCCTACTATGGCACGGGCCTTCTTGGCGTCGGTTACGGAGTGGGATACCCGAGGTACGGCGGCTGCCGAGGCTGGGGCTGGGGCTGGTAACCTGAAGTTCACCTGAAATTGAGCCCCGGATGCGTCTCGCGTCCGGGGCTTTTTCTTACCCAACGAGGATCGAAGCGCAGTAAACGGAAACGAGCGCAGCAAGAATGACGGAGACGGCGATCTCTGCCTGTATGCCCACCGGGCGCGGCCCGGCGCTTTCAATCAGCTTCTCGTTCCGCACGAAACGCCAATAGCCCAAGCCGATCAGAACCACGCCCGTAAACATGAAAGCAAGCCCTTCATAGCGCCCGATAGGACCGCTCAGCCGATCGGTTCGGATCGCCTTGCTGACCTCCCCGGAGGCCGACGCCGCGAGGGCCAGGATGAAGAGGTTGAATTTCTCCAAAACGAATCCGAAGGCGATCACCGCAATGGCGGTGCGTATCCACGCGAGGAAAGTCCGCTCATTGGCGGCGTGTTCTGTAAAGTTTCCTGTCAAAGCGTGCCTCCTTGGGCGCGGCTGTCTCTCCGGTTAACGCAAGGCCGCGATAAACGGGTTTCCTGGTGAACAGCCGAGGGAGCCCATTGTCTTATCCGTTGACTGGAAAAGGCGCCTCAGCGGCCATCGCGCCATCGGCGGCCGAGGCCGCGACGCCGCCGAGGATCATGTCCGCCGCCTTTTCGGCAATCATGATGGTGGGGGCGTTCGTGTTGCCGCCGACAAGCCGCGGCATGATCGAGGCATCCACGACCCGCAAGCCATCGAGCCCATGCACGCGCAGCGTCTCATCCACGACCGCCATTTCGTCCCGGCCCATCTTGCAGGCGCCTACCGGGTGATAGAGCAACTCCCCGGCCGTGCGGTGATAAGCGTCGATCTCCGCGTCGCTTTGCGCCGCCGGGCCCGGCATGAATTCTTCGCCGCCGTACGGTTCGAACGCCTTCTGGCGGAAGACTTGGCGCAGGATCTTAAAGCCATCGCGAAGCGTGCGAAGGTCGGTCTCGTTCTGCAGATAGTTCGGCTGGATGGCCGGATGAGCCAGCGGATCGGCCGATTTCAGCGTGATCTCGCCCCGCGCCTCCGGTCTTTGCATGTTGTAATAGCTCATCCAGCCGTGCCGGTGGATCATGATGCGGCCATGATCGGCATAAAGCACCGGCACAAAATGGTATTGCAGGTCTGGCGCGAAGGCGTCCGCGCGCGTTTTCACAAAAGCCAGTACCTCGAGCGGCATCTCGGATGCAGGGCCTTTGCCAGTCAAAAGGTAATAGGGCACGTGGCGCACCAGGGCCGTGGGCTTCAGCACCGAGTAGAGCGAAACCGGCGCGCTGCAAAAGTGCTTCACCGCGCCATGGAGATGGTCTTGCAGGTTCTTGCCGACGCCGGGAAGGTGGTGAAAAGGCTTGATGCCATGCCCGACGATCTCCTTTGCCGGGCCGATGCCTGACAGGAGGAGAAGTTGCGGAGTATTGATCGCGCCGCAGGATAGAATGACTTCGCGGCTCGCCAGAATTTCACGCCTTTGCTTTTTCCAGGCATACTCAACGCCGACAGCGCGCCCCCGCCGCAGGAGAATGCGGGTGGCCTGAGCCTTCGTAATCACGGTGAGGTTCGGACGCTTGAGCGCCGGCCGCAAGTAGCACACCGCGGCGCTGGCGCGGCGGCCTTGTGCGATCGTGCAGTCCACCGGCCCGAAACCTTCCTGCTGGGGACCGTTGAAATCGGGCGTGGTTGGGTATCCAGCCTCCCGGCCCGCCTCGATCCACGCCACATTAAGCGGATGACCGATGCCGGGTCTCGTCACTTTGAGCGGCCCGTCTCCGCCGTGATAGCTGTCTGCGCCTTGCCAGTAGTTTTCAGCTTTCTTGAAATAGGGCAGGACATCGTCCCAAGCCCAGCCCCGGTTTCCGAGTTGCGCCCACATATCGTAATCGCCCGGAACGCCGCGAATGTAGATCATGGCGTTGACGGAGCTCGAACCGCCGAGAACCTTCCCGCGCGGCCAATAGAGCCGCCGCCCGCCCATCCCGGCCTGCGGTTCGGTGTGGTAGCCCCAGTCGACCCAGCCGGTTTTCATGAGCGCGGCATAGCCCATCGGCATGTGGATCAGGAAATTCTTGTCGCCGGGTCCGGCCTCCAGGAGGGCCACATGCACGGAGGGGTCGGCCGAAAGGCGGTTCGCAAGGACACATCCGGCTGAACCGCCGCCCACAATGACGTAATCGTAAGTCATGAGAATGCTCCGGCCCCGTTCATTATCTTTCTTATTTGGGTGGAGCGGATGCGGAAAGAAGGACACGCCTTTCACGTTGCAACAGCGGGCGCGTCAGAAAGTACCAACCTTACGAAAACGAAATTTAATTACACCGCAGGATAATTTATATTCGTCGAATAGAATTGCACTTGCACGCAAAGCGCGCCCGTTGCTTAATTCTGGTATAAGATTTTAGATCATGATGGACGCGTGGAAAAACAGGCCGTCATCGCATGACGCTTCGGTCGAAAGCCAAGGCACGAGCAAGAGATGATTGACGGCTGGGTCATAATTACCTGTTCCCTCCTGTATATCGGTGCGCTCTTCGGCATTGCGTATCTTGGCGATCGCGCGGGCAAGAACCGCGCTGCTCCTGTCGGACGCCCCTATGTCTACGCGCTTGCACTCGGCGTCTATTGCACGTCCTGGACGTTCTTCGGAAGCGTGGGATCCGCCGCCGAAAAGGGGTTCGATTTCATCGCGGTCTATTTGGGGCCTATCATCGCTTTTACGCTCGCCCTGCCCTTGCTGCGCCGCATAACACGGGTTACGAAAGCTCAGAATATCACCTCGATCGCCGACTTCATCGCGGCCCGCTACGGCAAGAACCCCGCCGTGGCGGCGATCGTGACCATCGTGGCGGTTGTCGGTGTGTTGCCCTATATCGCCCTCCAGCTGAAAGCCATCTCACAAGCCATTGCTGTCGTCCTGGGGCATCCGGCGCAGGATGCCAACGCTGTCCCGCTGCCGGTCGGCGATATGGATCTGGTCATAGCCATCGTTCTGGCCACGTTCACGATCCTGTTCGGCGCGCGGCATAGCGATGCAACGGAGCATCAGCGCGGCCTCATGCTTGCGGTGGCCGTCGAGTCGATCGTCAAGATTTCCGCGTTCCTCCTGGTCGGCATCTACGTCGTCTACGGCATGAACGACGGTCCGAGTAATCTGATCGCGACGGCCATGACACAGACAGAGGCCGAGGTCTTCAATACCGGAATCCACGGCGGCGCCCTTCTGACCGTCACCTTCCTCAGTTTCGTCTGTATTTTTCTGCTCCCGCGACAGTTTCACGTAACCTTCGTCGAGAATGTTTCCGAGGAAGAACTCCGCAAAGCGTCATGGCTTTTTCCCCTCTATCTGATCGCAATCAATATCTTCGTCGTGCCGGTGGCGATGGCCGGCAGCCTCATGCTTGGGAATGCATACCCGCAGGACATGTATCTCCTTGCGCTCCCGCTCTTCGCAAAAAGCCATGTCTTTACTTTCATCGCCTTCCTGGGTGGCTTGTCCGCGGCGACGGCGATGGTGGTGGTCGAGACGGTCGCCTTGTCCATCATGCTCTGCAACGACCTTCTGATGCCGTTCATTCTGAAGCGGTTCATGGCCGGAGCCGGGCGGCGGACCGACATGTCCGTCTTTCTTCTGAACGTGCGGCGCGTGGCGATGCTTGCAATCATCCTGGCCGCTTATGCCTTCTACGATAAGATCGGGAATGCTTCGCTCTCAGAGATCGGCCTTCTCTCATTCGCGGCCATCGCGCAATTCGCTCCCGCCTTTTTCATCGGACTTTTCTGGCGCAGAGCCACGGCAAGAGGCGCGGCGGCCGGCATTCTCGCCGGTTTTGCCGTCTGGGCATACACGCTTCTCCTCCCGAGGCTGATCGGCGATACCGCGGCGGGCGCAGCGTTTCTGAACGATGGCCCATTCGGCATCGCCTTTCTGCGCCCGGAAATGCTTCTCTACCTGAACTTCGACCCCCTTACGCACGGCGTGGTCTGGAGCCTCACGTTAAACGTGGCGGCTTTTCTTTCCGTATCCCTGCTTCGCCCTCTTGAACCGATCGAGCGGCTCCAAACCAATCTCTTCATCGAAGACGCCAGCCCGCATCTGTCGCCGGCCTTCACACCCTGGCGCACCAGCGTCCCCTTCAGTGAACTCACGGCGACGGTCGCGCGCTATCTCGGCGAAGAGAGAACCGCCCGGTCCTTCGCAGACTATATGGTCAGCCGCGGCATAGACCCGTCCTCGCCTGGACAAGCCGACCCGCACGCCGTCAAGTTCACGGAGAACCTCCTGGCCAGCGCCATTGGCGCGCCGTCCTCGCGGCTTGTCATGTCGCTTATGCTGAGGCGCCTCAATGTGGGCCGCGAGTTGGCCTTGAGGCTGCTCGACGAGGCTTCGGAGGCGGTTCAGTACAACCGCGATCTGTTGCAGTGCGCCCTCGACCATGTCGGCCAAGGCATCGCCGTCTTCGACAAGAAGATGCAGCTCATCTGCTGGAATCGCCAGTATCGCGAGATCCTGATGCTGCCGCAGCAGTTCGCACGCGTAGGCACGCCGCTCGACGAGATTATCCGCTTCAAGGCGAAGCGGGTGCACAAGAACCCCACCGACGTCGAAGAGTTCGTAACCGACCGGATCGTGAAATACCAGCTCACCATGGATGGCTTTCACGAGTGCAACATGGATGGCCGCGTGATCGAAGTGCGGGTCAACGCCATGCCCCAGGGCGGCGTCGTTGTGACCTATACCGACATCACCGAGCGCCAGGCCGCAGCCGAGGCTCTTTCGCGCGCCAACGAGAACCTTGAACGGCGCGTGGAAGCGCGGACTTTCGAGCTCGCCATCGCCAAGGCGAAAGCCGATGAAGCCAACATCAGCAAAACGCGCTTCCTGGCGGCGGCGAGCCATGACGTTCTCCAGCCTCTGAACGCCGCCCGCCTCTACGCCTCGAGCCTGTTGGAACGCTCGCCGCCCGCCGAGCTTGGCCGGCTCGCCCGGAACATCGATGCCTCGCTCGACGGCGTCGAGGAAATCCTGAACGCTCTTCTCGACATCTCCCGGCTCGACTCGGGCGCGATGAAGCCGGAATTCGGCGTCTTCCCTGTAAAGGACTTGCTGGAGCAGATCAGGATCGACTTCGAACCCATCGCGAAATCGCGCGGGATCTCGTTTACCATCGTGCCCTCGTCCGCCCTTGTCCGGTCCGACCGCAAGCTTCTGCGCCGGATTCTTCAGAATCTCGTCTCGAACGCGCTCAAGTATAACAAGGACAAGGGCCGTGTCGTGCTCGGTTGCCGCCGGCATGGGCGCAGCCTGACTATAGGGGTTCACGACAGCGGACCGGGAATACCCGATGACCAGCGCGACGTGATCTTCAAGGAATTCCAGCGCCTCGATCATCACAGCCACGCGCCGGGCCTTGGTCTTGGCCTTTCCATTGTCGAACGCATGTGCCGCGTTCTCGATCATCGCCTGTCTCTGCAGTCGAAACTCGGAATTGGGTCGTCTTTCTCGGTGTCCGTTCCTTTGGCCCGGTGGTCTGAAATGGAGCCGTCCCGGCCCTTCGCGGCGAGGCCGGTATCCTACGGCGATTTGCGCGGGGCTATTGTGCTTTGCGTCGATAACGACCGCACCATCCTCGACGGGATGAAAGCATTGCTGTCGAGCTGGCAGTGCCCGGTCATCGCTGCGATGGACAGCGAAGAAGCGATCGAACAGCTCAAGGCGGCGCGCGTCACGCCGGACATCATCATCTCCGATTACCATCTGGACCGGGAGGACGGCTGCGAAGCCATACGCGCCATAGCAGCCGCCTGCAACGCTGACATCCCTGGCATCATCGCCACCGCCGACGGCTCCTACGACGCGCGGACGAAAGCAGTCGCAGCCGGGTATGCGTTTTTGCAAAAGCCGATAAAGCCGGCGGCGCTGAGGGCGCTTATCTCATCGTTGATCGTTCAGCGTCAGGCGGCGGAGTAATCAGGGCGCAGCCTCCGTTTTTTTGATCCCGGCTCGCGCTTCGCTTGGGCGGGATGAGGAGGGCTGCTCAGGCGCCGCTCGGTTCGATCCGCTGACGCGGCGCGGAAACCATTTCCGGTCACACCTCAAATTGCCGTGCGTCCTGGCGCCTGAATTCGAGGCCGAGACCGGGGCGGGAAAGGTCCGCGCGAATAACCCCGTCCCTGGGAAGGGGAGCGCCGTCGAACAGCATGTGCTCGATGCGGACGTGATCGTGGAACCATTCCTGGTTCCAGAGCGAGCGCGCGGCAAGCGCTGCGTGCAGATGCAGGGCCGGCGCGCAATGCGCCGACAGGGGCCGCGAGAAGGCCGAACAAAGCACGTCTGCTTGCAAAAATCCGGTCAAGCCCAAACAGCGCGTCGCGTCGGCCTGCTGCACGTCTGTAGCGCCCGCCTCCAGCATGCGGCGGAAATAGAAGTGGTCATAGCCATATTCGCCAGCCGCGATCTTCATGCCATCGGGCGCCTTGTCCCGGATCAGGCGAAGCCCCTCAAGATCGTCACTGGAAACAGGCTCTTCAAAGTAGACGACACCGAGGGACGCGAAGTCTTCGGCGAAGGAGAGCGCCTCTTTCCGGCTATAAGCGCCATTCGCGTCGACGAAAAGCTCGGCCCCGCCGATGGCGCTCCGGGCGGCCTTGACGCGGTCGAGATCGAGCGAGGGGTCTGTGCCCACTTTCATTTTGACCCAGCGCATGCCCTGGCTGGCCCAGCCGCCGAGTTGCTCCTCCAGACGACCGATGGAGTAGGTCGTAAAGCCACCGCTGCCGTAGATCGGAACCGCTTCGCGCGCCGCGCCGAGAAGGGACACGACCGGCAGATCCAGCAGCTTCCCTTTCAGATCCCACAGCGCCGAATCCACCGCTGCGACCGCGGTAGCCGCCAGGCCCGCCCGGCCGATGTTCCGAATGCGCCGGAGCATGACTTCATGAGCGAGCGGAATCGAAAAAGCATCAAGGTCAGCAACAGCCTCTGCGAGTACGCTATTGATGACCGCGGCTGCGGCGGCGTCGGTGTAGCTGTACCCGATCCCGGTTTTACCGCCGGCCTTTACCTCAGCCAGCACAAGCGTGGTCGAGTTCCATGCAAACGTTCCATCCGCTTCCGGTGCATCGGTTGGGATGGTGAAAGCGCTGGCCGAAACGCTTTTGATGGCCGCATCGGGCACTGCCGCGCCTCCTACACAACCTCACGCACGGTGTTGGATGCCACGGTGAGGGCGATCTTGCCAGCATGTGGGGTGCCGCGCACGAGGCTCTCGGCAAAATTCTTCGCTTGCTCCACCGTCACTTTCGGCGGAAGCGGCGGCTCATTCGGATCGACAACCGCTTCGATGAGAACCGGCCCCGGCGTGGCCAGCGCTTTCCGCAGCGTTTCTCCGCATTTCTCGGCGTCGTCTATAAAGAAGGCCTGAGCCCCGCAAGCGCGCGCCACGCCTGCGAAGTCAATGGGCTGCAGTTCGCACTCAAACTCGGGATTGCCGAGGAACACCATCTGCTCCCACTTGATCTGGCCGAGCACGTTATTCTTGATGACAATGACCTTCACGTCCAAACCATACTTCACGCAGGTAGCGAGCTCGCCCATCAGCATGGTGAGGCCGCCGTCGCCAACGAACGCGACCGACTGCCGGCCAGGATAGGCAACCGCCGCCGCAATCGCGTATGGCAGGCCGCAAGCCATTGTCGCCAAATTGCCCGAGCACGAGAATTGCTGGTTGCCCCGTATATCGAGGTGGCGCGCGATCCAGGTCGTGATCGTGCCCGAGTCGGTGGAGATGACCGCGTCATCGGTGACGCATTTGTTCAGCTCGTAGGCGACAACCTCCGGCTTCATCGGCTTGTCGCGCCGCGTGCCGCGCTCATTCATGAGTTGCCGCCACTCCTTCATCCGGTGCTGCGCCTGGGTGAGGAAGCTCCTGTGCTGCTTGGGCTGCACCTTAGGAAGCAGCGCGCTGAGAACGCGCGCGCAATCGCCAACAAGGCCGATGTGAGCGGGATATCTCAGGCCGATGCGCTGCGGATCGATGTCGATCTGGACGCATTTCGCGCGGCCCGGCTTAGGGTAGAACTCGATATAGGGGAAGCAACTCCCCGCGATCAGGAGCGTGTCGCACTCCTCCAGAGCTTCCTGCGCCGGTTTCGTTCCGAGCAGGCCAACGCCGCCAACCGCGAACGGACTGTTATCGGGAAGCGCGCCTTTCCCGAGAAGGGCTTTCACAACGGGCGCGCCAAGCCGCTCCGCCATGGCCTCAAGTTGATCGCGGGCATAGATAGAGCCGCGTCCCGCCAGGATGCAAACCTTTTTGCCTTCGTTCAAGATCTCGGACGCTACCTGAAGGTGAGCGTCGCCAGGCATGTGAGCGCTTTCCGACATATAGTCCGAGACATGGTGCGGGACATTTCGCGCGGAACGCCAGTCGTCGCGGACCGAAAGAGATTGCACATCGGTCGGGATTGTAACGTGCGACACGCCGCGATAGGCCAGCGCCGTCCGGCAGGCGAGTTCGGTGACGTTCTCGACGTGGGCCGGTCCCATCACGCGCGAATTGTAGACGCAGACGTCCATGTAGAGCTTGTCCAGCTCAACGTCCTGCTGCGTGTAGGTGTGAAGAAGGTCATGAAATTGCAGGCCGGTAATCGCCACGACGGGCGCGCCGTCGAGCTTGGCGTCGTAAAGACCATTCAGCAGGTGAATGCCGCCGGGGCCGGACGTGGCGAGGCAGCAGCCAAGCCGCCCGGTATATTTGGCGTAGGCGCAGGCCATAAAGGCCGCCGCCTCTTCATGGCGGACCTGAATGAAGCGAATGGCGTCGGCTTTTTTGCGCAAGGCTTCCATGACGCCGTTGATCCCGTCGCCTGGAATTCCGAAAATCGTGTCGATGCCCCAAGAAGATAATGTCTCGACGAGGACGTCTGCGGCAGTCGTTGTCATGCTGTTCAACCCTGGTGGAATAAGGGTGTAACGACCTGCATCCGCAGCGGTTCCAACCAGGGCGCGCAGAATGAACTTTCGCACCCTCACAAGCGCGGTAGTTATGAAAGGAGAAGCCGCTTGCGCAGCGCGATCGGCTCACAGGCGCCCCGTCGACGCGGCCCGGAAACTTGGCCGCTATCGCTTGAAGGAAGGCATTGGCGACTGCTTCGAAACCCGCCGGGAAGGGATTCCGAGCGCCAGCATGACGAGCGGGGTCTTGAGCGGTATCGCATCCTCGAACGTGCGAGCGTGGGCTTCCGCCGCTCTAAGCCTCCCGATGGTCCCCTGATGCTGTTTCGGCGCTGGGCGATGTCATCGGCGATGGTGGTTTTGACTTGTGCTGAAATAAGATCGTCGGCCATGGAAGGCGCTCACATATTAGTTTTATAAGTTTATCGAATATCTTTGCGCTGGGGCCGTCAAGGCGCCCGCGCATGAGATGTTGTTCCCTTTTTGTTCTTTTTCAAGACACGCCATCAAAACCGCATGTGGCATTTGATCCACTGCCGTTAGCATCCGGTTACAATCCGGAACCTCAAAATGACCGCCACACGGCGATGTTGAAGTGTTCACCAAGAAGAACTAGGTGGTAGCGTCACTTGCTTGGAATTGGCTCCCGCAAGTTGTACTGTAATCGTAGACCCGTTCCCTCGCATGTCAAGAAATTTTTGAAAGAGCTTCTACTCATTCTTTCTCTTTCCATTGCCTGCTACTATACAAGGAAACCACCAAATGCTATCGCATCTAACAGGTAGTAACGCGCGGCATTGCCGAATATGCGGGCGAAGCCTCACCGAACCTTCGAGTTTTCTTCAAGGTTTGCTTGCACGTTTATTTTCAGGAATCTTGCTCTGACCGCCCCTGCATCGCTCCAGGTTGCATCGGAACCTTTATTGAGCTGAACCGTCGCCGTCTGCTTTTCTACCCAGTACACGCTTCACGGGGCTTATACCAACCCTCTGACCTCGGCCGCCGTCTTTCCGGACGCTCGAAGCGCTCGGAGCGTGACATCGCCGTCCCTTTTTGCAAGACGCCGGCCTGTGGCGTCCGTCAAGAGTTTGTGGTGGTGATAGTCCGGCGTTGCGTAGCCCAGCAGAGCTTGGAGCAGCCTGTGAATATCCGTAGCGCGGAAGAGATCCTTGCCGCGCGTGACAAGACTGACATGTTGGAGGTGATCGTCCACGGTGACGCTGAGATGATAGCTTGCCGGCGCATCTTTGCGGGCCAGCACCACATCGCCGAAAGCCAGCGGAGCCGCCTCGACATGTCCAGCGGCGCGGTCGTTCCAGGATAAGGGCCCCGTCATCGCAAACGCCTTTGCGACATCCAGCCGCCAGCTCGCCGCTTCGTTCCGGCGCAACCGTTGCGCCCGCTCGTCCGGATCAAGATTGCGGCACGTCCCGGGATAGATGGGCCCGTCAGGCCCTCGATGAGTTCGAGTGAGGCGCGGCGGCGGAGGCCATGACCTCTTTCTCTATGACCCGGCGCGTGCAAAAGCAGGGGTACAGCAAACCCATATCCAGCAAACTCGTCAGCGCCGCCGCATAGTCTTCCATATGCTGCGATTGCCGCCGCACCGGCTCCTCCCATGTCAGCCCCAGCCAGCGCAAATCCTCGAGCAGCGCCTGCACAAATTCCGGCCTGCGCCGCATGGGATCGATATCCTCGATCCTCAACAGAAACCGGCCGCCCTCAGACCGCGCCGCCTCATAAGCAAAGAGCGCAGAATAAGCATGGCCGAGATGCAGATAACCGGTAGGGCTTGGGGCGAAGCGAGTGGTGAGAGTCATTGAGAGAGAATGGACAGTTAGGCAGCGCGCGCAATAAGAACGCCTCGTTGCACCCTACAGCAGTCAATAAAATTAGGTGGCTAGTACAGCCGGCCGGAAGTTCGCACTCCCATTGCCGCAAACGCTCAAGCGAACTTTCGGCCGTAAGCTGTACTAGATACTAATGAGTTGCTAGTACGCCTTTTCGCGGGAAGTCCTTTAGGCGCTAGCGGCATGTGGGTCAGGACTTCCCGCGGGGCGCACTAGCCATAGTCACTATCAAGAGCGCCACAAAGCCGCGGGCTGACCGCCTTTCGGCGTTTCGCCGGTTTGGCTACAGTGAACCGCCAGATCCCGTTGCGAGCGCCATTGACCAGATCAATATTCCAGGACTCATTATGGTCTTATTAACCAGAACAACCGCACACTTCGTTTCATGCGCATGCTTGGGGCGCAAAAGCCATTTTTCTTCAAGGGCTAACGGAGGCGCTTTCGTCTCTTGCTCTGGAGAACATACTCAAGTTGTGGAATTTTTCCAAAAATTCAAAAAAATTATCCCCTTTAGGAATAAATTGATCATTATCGTTGCATGATACCAGCGCAAGCTTAAGCACAAGGCATAAAAGCAGGAATTCTGCCGATGCTATTAAATCCCAATCTACAATTAGCAATTCCAGAAATGGAAAACCTGTTCCCGCGCCAACCCGATGACTTCCCCCGAGGCAAGGCTGAAGAGGCGCTGCAGTCACATCTGATTATCGGCTTCGAGGAGGCTCTCGGCTTTGGCATGCCTCCTATGGAGGCTTTGGGCCATGTGCTGTGTTGGGTCGCGTCGGAGATGGCTCGGATCAGAACTGCGCAAGGTCCTCACGATACGCCAACCGCATTGCCCAAAGCTGATTAGCTTTTTCCAGCACCGCACAGTCTTTTCTGAAGTGAGATGATGCAATCTCGTTGACGGCATCGTCGACAGGGATTGAATCGCGAGTGGATGGTCGGTCAAGAGCGCGAGTTGTTTCTCATGCGGCAGTTCGGGGAGAGCTCGATCGCATTCGAAGCTCGACACCTTAATTGTGAATGTTGCGGTTGCCCAGCCCGTATCGCGAAATCTAAGTGTTGCGTGAGCCCCGCCTTTATGCTCCCTCAACGTGGACTTCCATTCAAAGGGCGTGAACCGCAGCGCAAATGACCGTATCCGTCTACCTGAACGACCTGCCGCCAGGCCTTGATTTTGGCGGCGCAGTGGCGATCGATACCGAAACCCTTGGATTGAAGCCCCATCGCGACCGGCTTTGCGTTGTGCAACTTTCATCGGGCGATGGAAACGCACATCTCGTGCAGTTCGAGAAGGGCCGCTACGACGCTCCGAATCTGAGGGAGCTTCTGACTAATCCGCAGGTTCTGAAGATTTTCCACTTCGGACGCTTCGATATCGCTGTTCTCCTGCACTATCTCGGCGTGACGGCCCGCCCGGTCTATTGCACCAAGATCGCCGCCAAGCTTGTCCGCACTTTTACCGATCGTCATGGCTTGAAGGATCTGTGCCGCGAACTGCTTGGCGTTGAAATCTCGAAGCAGCAGCAGACTTCGGATTGGGGCCAAGCCATTTTGACGCCGGAGCAGTTGAGTTACGCCGCCTCCGATGTCCTCCACCTTCACGCATTAAAGGACAAACTCGACGCTCGCCTTAAGCGCGAAGGGCGGGAAGAACTCGCCCACGCCTGCTTCACCTTTCTTCCTTACCGGGCTGAACTCGATCTCAAAGGATGGTATGACGACTCGGACGTCTTTAACCATTAACGGTTGAGAAACCCGGAGGGGCGGAAAGCGGAACGACATGGCATTAGCTACGACGCCCGCGGGAAGAAACGGCACGCCGCTTAATCGGCAGTCGCGGGAGGCGCCCCGCGAGGACCACGACCGGGCTCGTGAATTCCGAGTCGCCAAGCGCCATAGCGTACGCGTCCGAGTGCTCAAGGTGCTTCTTCCGATAATGGCGGCGGGGATTTTGAGCCTTTATTTGCTTCCCTCCCTCTTCAGAGTTTCGATCGATAAAGGCCGGGGCACGGCATCCGTACGCACGGTAACCTTGGAAGCAGGCGCCCTGAAAATGCTGGACCCGCACATCAAAGGCGTAAACGAAAGGAATGAGCCCTACGATTTTTTGGCAGACTCGGCGACGCAGGCATCAAAGGGCGCGGACGAGATGTATCTCGAGAATGTTCGCGGCCACATGACCGGGCAGGATGGCAAGATCACAACGCTGACGGCGCCGAACGGCGTTCACAACAGCAAGGCGGACCAGATGACGTTCAATAATGGCGTCGTCGTCAAACGCGAGCCTGATTTGACGGCCACGTTTCAAACGGCGACCGCATTCATCAAGCAGCAGAGCGTCGTTTCCAAAACGCCCGTCATCGTTCGCCTTCATGAGAGCACGATTCATTCGGAGACTATGACGATGTTCTGGGGCAAGCAACGGACGATATTCGAGGGAAATGTGAGGACGCATCTAGAGCGGCAAGCCGAGGAAGCAGCTCCACAGCGGCCGGAAACGCAGCTTTCTCCGGCTGGAGGTTGGGCGGCGGAATCTGCCCCGGCGCGATAGATCGCGGAGCACTTTTGTAATGACGCTGTGTCGGACAGGTGAGACGTTGGGGCGGCAAGGGGCGGCGGTCATTCTGATCGCCGTTGCGCTTTTGGCGTGCCCCGGGCGAGCGCCGGCTCAAGCACCCGGGTCAGGATTCAGCGGCCTCGGCGGCTCAAATGCCAAAAAGCCCATCGACATTGAGTCCGACCGGCTCGAAGTTGACGATCAGAAACACGTAGCGATATTCACCGGAAATGTTTCGGCGACGCAGGGGGATTATAATCTGCGTGCGCCGCGCCTGGAGGTCACGTACGACAAGGCGGCGGAGGCCGCCCCTCAGGAGCAGAGCGGCGCGCAAGCGTTGAAAAATGTGAAGACCACAAAGCCGGCGAGCGCAAACGCCGATGCACCCGCCGATCCGCTATCGAGCGGACAGATCAAATTCATTCACGCGACCGGAGGCAAGGTCGTTGTCTTTAGCAAGGTCGATGACGAGGAGGCAACCGGCGAAGACGTCATTTACGATGTGAAGGCTCAAAAAATTACCATGACGGGAAAGGAAGTGATCCTGACCCAGAAAAAAAGCGTGGTGAAAGGCAAGCAGATCGACATCGATCTTGCCACCGGCCGCGCGACTGTTATTCCGGAGCATGGGCGTGTCCGGGCCATTCTGACGCAGGATGACGCCAAAGGCCCAGTGTCCTTTAATCCGCTGACCGGCGCCAAGAAAAAGGACGCGGATCCGGCTGCGGAGGCGCCCAAGCCGTCTTCGGGGTCCAGCTGGCCGGCACAGAGTCATTAAGGTTTTTTGAAGCGGGACGGCAGGTTCATGGTTCTTCTCGATAAACGTCAGCCTGGCCCGGTTCCGCAACGCCCTCAGCAGCGTCCCCGCGTTCAGCCTGTTCCCGAAGCTTATTCAGACCCGAGGAGAATGAGCGCTGCGCAAGAGCAGCTGATTGTCGATCGTGTCCAGAAGACCTTCAAGAAGCGGACGGTCGTCAAAGGCGTCAGCATCAACTTGAAGCGTGGTGAATCCGTTGGCCTTCTTGGCCCCAATGGCGCAGGCAAGACGACCGTCTTTTACATGATAACCGGACTCATCAAGCCGGATGAGGGCTCCGTCTTCATTGACGGCTACGATGTCACAAGGCTTTCGATGTACCGGCGCGCACGGCTTGGAATTGGGTATCTTCCACAGGAAGCGTCAATTTTTCGCGGGCTGTCGGTTGAGGACAACATCATGGCCGTCCTGCAGGTTACTGAACCGGATAAAAGGGAGCGCAAGCGCCGCCTCGACGAGCTTCTGGAAGAATTTAAGATCGGCCGCCTGCGCAAATCGCCATCAATCGCACTGTCCGGCGGTGAGCGGCGGCGTTGCGAAATCGCTCGCGCGCTCGCGAGCCGCCCAGCCTACATGCTGCTCGACGAACCCTTCGCGGGCATTGATCCTCTTGCCATCAACGATATTAGAACTTTAGTGCGACATTTAACCGATCGGGGAATTGGCGTCCTCATCACCGATCACAATGTGCGCGAAACTCTGGACTTAATCGACCGGGCATATATCATCTATGACGGCCGTGTGCTGACAGAGGGCACTCCAGCCGAGGTCGTCGCGAACGAGGAGGTGAAACGCGTCTACCTGGGCGACATGTTCTCCCGGTGACGGCCGCGCCCAGCGTTCGCAACTCCGGTGGTTGAATGTGCTCCAACTAAGGCTTGAGACACGGCAAACCCAGAAGATCGTGATAACGCCGCAATTGCGGCAGGCCATCAAGCTTCTGCAGCTTTCCGCTATCGACCTTCAGTCCTACATCGAGAACGAAGTTCGGGAAAATCCCCTTCTCTCTGCCGAGGAGCGTACCGGTGACGAAGGCGCTCCTGAAGCGCTCCCCGAGATTGTTGCGAGCGCGAACGGTGAAGCGGACGTTCCAGCCTTCGATGCCCGCGACGTTAACGAAATAGAGATCGTCACGGATTGGGAGCCTGAAACTCCGGGCGACCGCGTTCTTGAAGGCGAACCTGCTTCCCCCTCTACTGCCGCCGATTGGTCCTCGCCGAGTGGATCGAACCTGTCCTCCGGCGAGGATTACGATCCCTTTGCGACGGTCGCGAGCACGAAGTCGCTTGCCGATCACCTGAACGAACAGGCGCAGCTCGCTTTCAACACCGCCCACGACCGTCTGATCGCGCGCTACTTGATCGACCTTGTCGATGTTGACGGCTATATCCGCAGCCCACTCGAAGATGTGGCTGCTTCGCTGTCCGCGGGCCTGGAAGAAATCGAACGTGTCCTCGTCACGCTCCAGACCTTCGATCCGCCAGGAATTTGCGCTCGGGATCTGGCAGAATGCCTGGCCCTGCAACTGAAGGAGAAAGACCGCTTCGACCCCTTCATGGAGCGGCTCCTTGCGAATCTCGATCTGATTGCCGCGTGCGACTTCCAGCGTCTGAAGAAGGTGTGCGGGGTGGACGCGGAAGATCTGCGGCAAATGATCGTTGAACTGCGCGAGCTCAACCCGAAGCCGGGCAGGGCGTTCGACCGTGTTGAGATCGAGACACTCGTGCCGGACGTTATCGTGAGGCGAGGACCGGACGGGGAGTGGCGCGCGGAACTCAATCCTGGCGCAGCGCCATCGCTTGCTGTCGATCGTGCGTATTACGCGAGCTTGAAATCGCGTTGCCGCTCGGACGCCGACCGTTCCTATCTCGGCGATAGGCTCAGTTCCGCGAATTGGCTCGTGAAAAGTCTCGAACAGCGGCTGGCGACGATCCTGAAGGTGGCGACGGCTGTCGTCGAGGAGCAGTCCGCCTTCTTCGATCATGGCGTGCGCCATTTGAAGCCGTTGAACCTGCGGCAGATCGCCACGAAGATCGGAATGCATGAATCGACAGTGAGCCGCGTCACGTCCAATAAGGCGATCGCGACGCCTCGTGGCATCTTCGAGATGAAGTACTTCTTTACTTCCGCGATTCCAGCGTCCTGCGCTTCCGTTGACGCTCACTCCTCCGCGGCGGTTCGGGACCGCATCAAGGAATTCGTTCTGAACAGAATCGACTGCCGAGATTCTATCCGACGACCGGATCGTAACGCTGTTGAAGGCGGACGGCATCGACATTGCGCGGCGCACGGTTGCAAAATATCGCGAAGCGCTTCGCATTCCGTCTTCTGCCGCCAGGCGCAGGCAGAAGCGTGCCGCGAGCGCTGCTTAGTTTCAAAGATCTCTCGCTTCCCTGGTTCCCTGCGGCCCTCGATCACTTTGATTTGCTGACATGAATGGTTCCGCTCGGTTCAAGCGTAACAAACTCGATTTCATCCACTTTCCATACCCCGGACTGCCGCATCGCTTCCGCAAGATCGGTCTCGCTGACAGACCACTTTTTCATTGTGTCTTCGTGCAAAACCCCGGCGGCGCCGAGCTTTACAGCTCTGCCTTCGAGTACGCGACTGGCAAGAGACGAATGAATTGCAAGTTTCGCCAAAAGCCAGTGGAGCGCCACGAGCACAGCGGTTGCCGCCATGGTGCCGAAAAGCGGAACCGGCCCCGTGATCGCCCGGCTCAAATTCGAGCCCGCTATGATGGCGACAACCGTATCGAGCGCTGACCACCGCGCAAAAATCCGGCGTCCAACCAGGCGGACAAGCAGGTAGCCATAAAAAAAGATGACCACCGCACGGGCGCATTCCTGGCCAGGGCTGAGCCCTTGTCCCGATCCAAAAATGGTTTCGACCCAGCCGTCCATCGACAGGTTATCCTCAAATCAACGAAGCGTGTGGAGATAAGCTGTAATCGCCCGCGATTCATCCAGCGTCAGGCTCAACTCGGGCATGGCGTTTCCTGGAACATAGTGCTGAGGTCGCTGATCGCCATTGCGTAGTAGTCGATGTTCGGCCCCGGATTGTTGGGTTTCAAGGCATAGGGCACGTAGTTGAACCAGCCGGCGTTGGCGCTCCAGGGCGAAGCTCAGGTCTATTGGCCCAGTGTTTCCGTATCCAGCATTGCAGTTATTATGTACCCAAAGCACGAATAGTTCCCGGATTGGAGTTCTCCCGAATCCATGCCCCGTCGGCGGCAGGATCAGCCGGAAGCTCTGCGGCGAAGGGATTACATCCACGGCTACCCGGCTTATCTCGACATCGGATGAGATAGAAACAGCCGGCGTTGAACTCCGGAGAGCGGGCCTTCCACGCGGTTGAGCCAAGAATTGGCGATGAGGCGATTGTCTTTGAGATAAGCTTCTGGTCGGGGAGAGTGCTGGGGGCGAATGAATCGGACCACTAGCGGCGCTGGCGTGAATCACCCAAAGTGCGGCTGAGATTGTCAAGCGGAGAATGCCCCGTGAGCAACGGCGACGAAAGCACCCAGCAAGAGGCCTCGGCCTTGCCCGCAGCCGCGTGGGGCGAAGAGCCGGAGCGGCTGACGCCGGACGACGACTCCGACGTCCTGCTGCTTGAACTCGACGGTTTCGAAGGCCCGCTCGACCTGCTGCTCGTTCTGGCGCGAAACCAGAAAGTCGACCTGACCAAGATTTCCATCCTCCACCTTGCCGAGCAATATCTCGCCTATATCGACGCCGCCCGCGAGCTGCGCCTCGAAATCGCCGCCGATTATCTCGTGATGGCCTCCTGGCTCGCCTACCTCAAATCCAAGCTGCTGCTTCCGGAGCAGGAACAGGCAGAGGACGGCCCGACCGGACAGGAACTCGCCGCTCAGCTTGCCTTCCGCCTGAAGCGTCTCGAAGCGATGCGGGAAGCGCTCGCGAGCCTGATGGGCCGCAAACGCCTCGGCCTCGATCTTTTCGCGCGCGGCATGCCGGAAGGCATTCGCATCGTGCGATCCACCATCTATCAGGCGAGCATCTTCGACCTGCTGAAAGCCTACGCCGAGCAGCGCCAGCGCAACGCCGTCACCGAAGTGAAGTGGGGCGGGCGCATCGTCTGGTCCATCAAGCAGGCGCGCGACAGGCTCACCTCGCTCCTGGGCACGGAACCGGACTGGGCCGTGCTCGACAAGTTTCTGGAAGAGTACAAGCCCTCGCCCGTTCTCGGGAACACCGTCACCGCCTCAAGCTTTGGCGCGACGCTTGAACTTGCCCGCGAAGGCTTCATCGAACTGCGCCAGACCCAGCATTTCGGCCCGCTCTACGTGAAGTGGCTGAACAAGGCGCCGGACGAAAGCGCGGCTTGAAGTCCTTTTAACCCGGACTACACAAACATCGTTGTTTCGCCAATGAATATTTGTGGCCGACTGCCGTCTCGGCGATGGGTTGCTAATTCGCGCGTTATCATTGGAAAAGAGAAATACAACCTGCCATTAATTTAAGTTTTGCCTGCTCCACATGATCGGAAGCTGAGCATTGACTTACAAAACAGGCTACTATCTCGTCAATCAAAAGGATCGACTTAAAATGGTCATTTTTACGAAACACCAATATTGAGTACATTGTATCGACGAGTTACTGGAGAGGATGGAGCGGCAGCTTTTACTGCGGTCATCCTCATTCCGAATACTGTATTTTCGTATGCGTAAGGGGCAGCCATGGCTACTTCGTTTCCATTTTCCGAGCAGCGTAGTTTGCAGCCAATTGCGCCAAACCTGAGTTTGCTCTCGCAGGGGGAGCCGCACAGCAGCAACAGCTTGACAATAGTTGGCAATGTGCACTCCACGGGTGACTCCAACATCAGCAAAGACCTGACAATATTGGGCGATTTGTCGAGCTCTGGGAGCGTTACGATAGATGGGGTCATCGAGGGCAACATCTATTGCACCTCGCTTATCATTATGGCGAACGGGCGCGTGAATGGCGCCATCGTCGCCGTTCAGCAAGTGATCGTTCGGGGCAAGGTGACGGGCGCGATCCGGAGCCGCCGTGTCATTCTGCAATCCTGCGCCAAGGTCGAGGGTGATATTTTCTACCAGCGGGTCGGCATTGAAATGGGCGCCCATCACGATGGGGTGCTTCGCCGGACAGAGGATGATAACGTTTTAGGTGAGCCGAACTCTCGAACGCCTGGCGAGCAGGGCGCCTCCGAGGCCAACTGCGATAGCGCCAGGATTGAGGACCCACCAGAAGAGTCACAGTTGAAGCGCTCAATCGCCGGAAACGAGAGCCAGTCCCCTGCTGCATGCCGGATTAACGAACAGGGGCATCCCGATGAGATGCAAGAGTCTCAGCCCAAGGCCAGTTCTCATGGGCGCGTGCCGAAGCGGCGCTTTTCGATGCATGATGATGAACAGAAACGTTATCGCGAGGATATCGTCCGACAAGAAGCCAGAGTGTATTTACCCGGAGAATGATTCCCCCCTAGTGTGGCGTCTCGCAATTGCCTACCACCTTCGCTGCAAGCTCTCAGAGGCAATTGCGAGACATAAGCCACACTAGACTGTTGTTTTTGCTAGTACGCCCGCCGGAAGTCCTGACCCATATGCTGCGGCCGCAGACAGGACTTCCCGCGGGTAAGGCGTGCTAGCAACTCATTAGTATCTAGTACAGCTTACGGCCGGAAGTTCGCTTGATCGTTTGCTGCAATGGGAGTGCGAACTTCCGGCCGGCTATGCTAGTGTCCCCTTTGTCTCCGAATTGCCGTGCGAGCGTGCTGCAAGTTAGTCGGCAATTCGGAGACGGGACACTAGCCGTTCGCGGCCGCCCCCCTGGTGAAACCCGGCCCACGGCTCCCCATTCCCGCTTGACGTTGCGGCTAACAAGCGAACGCGATCCACCAAAGGTCACTGCTGGGACCACCCAGAGAGTGCTGGCGGAAGCGGGGAAGCTCGGCATTAGAATTTTCGCACCGTCACCGGCGGTAACGAGGGTCGCATTGCAAAGCGCCGCGATTTACACTTTACTTTTAAGAAAGGGGCGCCGAATGCGACCCCACTCAAAATAAAAGCAATGGGGAGGGGAGCGGGATGACGGAACCCGATTGGCAGCAGTGGGTCGGACGCACCGAAAGTCTCGTCGATCAGGCTGTTGCAAGACCAATCCGCGCGCTGTCCGTCACCTTCGATGCGACTCCTTATGCGGAGCCCGGCGATCGCATTCCCAACCTATGGCACTGGATCTACTTCCGGCCCCTTGCGCTCATGTCGCAAGTCGACACGGATGGCCACCCCAAACGCGGAGGCTTTCTTCCCCCGCTGCCCCTCGACCGCCGCATGTGGGCAGGCGGCCGCCTGACATTCCACGATCCGCTGCGGGTCGGCGACGTCATCGAAAAGAAGTCTGAAATCCTGAAAGTGGACGAGAAGAAGGGCAAGGCCGCCCAGATGGCGTTCGTGACCGTGAAACACGAAGTCTTTTCGCAGCGCGGCCTCGCCATCTCCGAGGAGCAGGACATCGTTTACATCGAGATCCCGAAAGTCTTCGCTCTGCCCAAGCCGATCCCGCTGCCGGATAATCTCACTTGGCAGCAGCCCTATCCGATCGATCCCGTGCTCTTGTTTCGTTTCTCCGCGATTACCTTCAACGGCCACCGCATCCATTACGACCTACGGTACTCGACGGAGGTAGAGAAATATCCCGGCCTTGTCGTTCACGGGCCGCTTCAGGCGATGCTGATGCTGAGAGCGGCAGAGACGCGAAACCCGCGCCGGCCTATCGCCCGCTACAGTTTCCGCGGGGTGCGGCCGCTCTTCGACTTTGATAAGTTGTACCTGTCGGGGCGGAAGCGCGAGGATGGCGGGCTCGACCTCTACACATCCAACGGCGAGGGTTATGTCTGCATGCAGGCATCGTTGAACTGGCAGGACTAAGCAAAGTGTTTCAGACACGTCGGATCGCGGCTGTCGTCATCCTGGAAAGGCGAAGCGAGCGGAGACTGACACTGCCGTAGCTACAAAAATAAAAGGAGGACGCCGTGGTCAAGATTCTTCAAGGGATGCGAGTTCATCGAAGGCTCGGCCTTCGTCGCGGCGCCGCTCGGCGGCATGACATTGGCGCAGATGGGCGCCGACGTGATCCGCTTCGACCGGCTGCAAGGCGGCCTCGATCATCATCGCTGGCCTGTCACTCAAGACAATCGCAGCCTGTTCTGGGCTGGCCTGAACAAGGGCAAACGCTCCATCGCCGTCGATCTGGGCAGTCCCAAAGGGCAGGATGTGCTGCGACGCTTGATCTGCGCACCGGGACCGGATGCCGGGATGTTTCTGACAAACATCCGGGGCCGCGGCTGGATGGCCTATGAGAACCTGAAAAAGGATAGGCCCGACCTCATCATGATCACGGTGCTGGGAGACCGGGCGGGCGGCCCTGCCGTCGATTACACTATCAATCCGTCGATCGGCTTTCCGATGGTCACCGGGCCGGAAGGCTCCGATCCGATCTGCCATGTGCTTCCGGCCTGGGACTGCATCACGGGGCAGATGGCGGCGCTTTCGCTGCTCGCGGCCGAGCGCCATCGCCGCCTCAAGGGCGAGGGCCAGCTTGTCGAGCTTGCGCTGAAGGATGTGGCGCTCGCGATGCTGGGAAATCTCGGCATCATTGGCGAAGTTACGATCAATCAGTACGACCGGCCCAAGTTCGGGAATGCGCTTTACGGCGCATATGCCCAGGATTTCCTCTGCGCCGATGGGAAGCGCGTTATGGTGGCGGCCATCACGCCACGCCAGTGGGATGGACTGATAGCCGCGACCGGCACGGCGGCCGAGTTCGAACAGCTCAGTCAGAAAACAGGCTTGAACCTCGGTCTTGAGGGAGATCGCTTTAAGGCGCGCGCCGGGATTACCGAGATTCTGAAGCCCTGGTTTGCCGCACGCCGCGTGGACGACTTTGCGCGCACGCTCAATGAGAACGGCATCACCTGGAGCGTGTTCCGGTCGTTTGCCCAAGCGATCGCGGAAGATCCCGATTGCTCAGCGGCCAACCCGATGTTCAGCATGCTGGAGCAGCCCGGAATCGGCAGCTATCTCGTCCCCGGAAGCCCGCTTTCGTTCGGCGCCTACGACCGCGAGCCGCCTACGCGCGCTCCTCAGCTCGGTGAGCACACGGACACGATTCTCCACGAGATCGGATACTCAGACTCCGAAATCGGCATGCTGCACGACGCCAAGGTGGTAGCGGGGCCCCGCTAGTGTCCCGTCTCAGAATTGCCGACTAACTTGCAGCACGCTCGCACAGCGATTCGGAGACAAAGGGACACCAGCAAAAACAACAGTCTAGTGTGGCGTCTCGCAATTGCCTCTGAGAGCTTGCAGCGAAGGTGGTAGGCAATTGCGAGACGCCACACTAGAAACATCGTCCGTTTAGTCGGACGCGGGCGTTCCGATGATCGTCGCCCCGGAATGCGCATTGGCGTGCCGAAGCTCATGCAGCGGCTTAGCGAAGCGCCCGAGCTTGCCGATGGCGCCAACAACATGGCGCAGAATGGCGCTTTGGACATCGAGATCGACCGGGAAACCCCGGCGCGGAGACCTTGCTCTCGGTCGGCTTCGTTGAAGGCGCGAAGACGAGCGCAGGAGGGTGACCGGCAAACTGAGCTGCAACTCGCGCATCCGGGTCAGATCAACCGCCGCATCGCCAAGCCTCAAAAGCTCAGCTACGATGTGCAGATTAAGCCCACCGAATCATGATCGTGGCTTAGTTTCTTTTTAGCGCCCCGCCGGCCTGTTCCGGGCGTCGCGGCAACGGCACGCGGGCTTGAAAATCAGGTGGACGGCAAAGACTAACGGGCAGATGATCCGACCACGTTGCATCCAGCAGGAACCCGCATGGCCCCCCCTCTCAAACTTGCTTTCCTCGGATCCGAAGCGGTCCCATTCATCAAGTCAGGGGGACTCGCCGATGTCGTCGGCGCCCTGCCCAAGTATCTCAGCGCTCATGGTCACGATGTCATCGTCATCCTGCCGAAATACTCATCGATCGACGTCCACCGTTGGAAGATCGAACCGTTCTTAAGTCCGCTTGGCGTCTGGATGGGCGACACCGAAGAATGGTGCGCGGTGTTTGCCACGACGTTTGCCGGAGTACGATTTTTCTTCATTGAATCAAACCAGTATTTCGAGCGCAGGGGCATCTACCATGATCCTGAGATGGAGGATTATTGGGATAATGCCCGGCGGTTTGGCTTCTTTACCCGTGCGGCGCTGCAACTTTGCCACGACATCGGCTTCGCGCCCGATGTTGTGCACGCCCACGACTGGCAGGCCGCTTTGGCCCCGGCCTACCTCAAGATCTGGCATTGGGACGACGCGATACTAGGCGGCGCGGCGAGTGTCTTGACCATCCACAACATCGGTCATCAGGGCAAGTACCAGGCGTCGGATTACGACTACCTTGGGCTGCGGCGCGAGAACTTTACGCCGGCGAAATTCGAGGACTTCGGCGGCATCAACATGCTGAAGGGCGGCATCGTCTATGCCGATCTGGTGACGACGGTGAGCCCCACCTATGCGCTCGAGACGCGTGACGAGATCGGCGGCGCCGGACTCGCTCCGGTCCTCAACGACAAAGGCGCCAACTATTGGGGCATCCTGAACGGCGTTGATGGCGATGAATGGAATCCGGCGGTGGACGCCCTGATCCCCGTGCGCTTCGACGCCAAATCGCTCGAAGGGAAGGCCGCCTGCAAGGCCGCGCTGCAGGAACGCATGGGGCTGGACGTCGACCCAGGACTCCCGTTGATCGGTATTATTGCACGATTTGTCGCGCAGAAGGGTCTCGACCTGCTCGCGGCCTCCATCGAGAGCATTCTGGGGACTATGCGCGTGCAGTTCGCGATCCTCGGCGCCGGTGACAAAGGGCTCGAATGGTTTTTCGGGCCGATGCCTGGGCGATATCCGGGACGCGTCGGCAGCTACATCGGCTACGATGAGACGCTCGCCCACTGGATCGAGGCAGGGGCCGATTTCTTCCTGATGCCGTCACGTTACGAGCCGTGCGGCCTTAACCAGATTTATTCGCTCAAATACGGCACGCTGCCGATCGTCCGGGCCACCGGCGGGCTTAACGATACGGTGCGTCAGTACGACGAGGCAACGGGCAATGGAACCGGCTTCAAGTTCGTCGAGCCGACGGCGCAGGCCGTCCACGACACCGTCGGGTGGGCAGTCAGCACCTACTACGACCGGCCGCAACACATGGCGATGATGATCGAGGCGGCGATGGCTGAGAATTTCTCCTGGGAGCGCAGTATCGCCCAGTACGAGGCGGCGTATGGGCAAGCGATCGCCAACAAGAAACTTCTCGGCTAGTTCGCCCCGCGCGAAGTCCTTACCCGTTTGCTGCGGGCGAAATGCGGTGAACCTGAGAAAATAGCCGGATTACTACATTCCGTCGTCCGCGTGGTCGTCCACCGCCGCGATGCGGTTCACTGCGATGACGGCCTGCGTCCGACTGTCGACCCCGAGCTTCTGCAGGATCGCCGAGACGTGCGCCTTCACGGTGGCTTCGGAGACGTTTAACTCGTAAGCGATCTGCTTGTTGAGCAAGCCCTGCCCGAGCATGGACAGAACCCGGACCTGCTGCGGGGTCAGCGTCGCGAGCCTCGTGGCGAGATCGCCAAGTTCGTCGCCGCCGTCCCTTTGCATCTCATCGGAGAACCAGACGCCGCCGTCGAGGACGGTCTTCACGGCCAGGCGGATCTTGTCGACTGGCAACGATTTCGAGATGAACCCTGCCGCGCCGAGGTTCGCGCAGCGCCGAACCATGCTGGGGTTGTCGCTCGCCGAGACGATGACAACCGGGATCTCGGGGTGCTGGCTTCGGAGATACATCAGCCCGGTCAAGCCGGAGAGCGACGCCGCCCCCTTCTCACCCGGCATCTTCAGGTCGAGAAGCACGAGATCGACATTGGGGTGCGCGGCGAGAGCGTCCAGCAGCTTCTCGACCGATCCCACCTCCGTAAAGCCGATGCCCGGAAGCGATGTCGCCAGCGTTTGCTTCAACGCATCGCGAAAAAGCGGATGGTCGTCCGCAATGATGACATGATGCGCGGTCATCGCCTTATCACCAGAACAGGGAGCCTTTTCATGTGCGTTCTCCTCGTCCCCTTATGGGCGCATCGCCCCTGGCTGGACAGGCCTTGTCTCATCCCGTGACTGGAGTAGGATAACAGGACCGATTCCCAAGATTCAACCAAAGTTACTTGAGATTCCAAAGGTATGTCTGAAGACGACATTAAGCAAGCCTATTGGCGGCGCATTCGGCGGCTCACATTTGGCATGATCGTCGTCATCGCGGGACTGACTCTGCTTCTACCGATTTTCATGCCGGCGCTGAACGCTTACAGGTTCCTGCGCTTCCCTCTTGGATACTTTCTTGTTGGCAGCGCATCGATTTTGGGGCTTGCCATCCTCATTCATGGCTTCTTCGGCGGGCAGCAACGAAGCGACCGCGCCTACAACATGACGATCCAATTCTGACATGACGCTTAATTACAGCACGCCGGTCATCAACCCAAGGCTTGGCTCCAGCTTTGCGATCTTCGCAAGCGCCTACACCTGTCTGGTTGTGATGCTCATCGTTCTGGAGCAACTTGGCCTTTCGGCGCCGACGATCGATGAGCTCATCGTCGTTGCGCCCGCTCTCTTCTACATCGCCATCGGCTTTATGACGCGCACCATCAACGTCGACGATTTCTTGTTGGCGGGGCAGCGCGTGCCGCCCTTCTACAACGCAATTGCCTTCACCTCGATGGTCTTCGGCGGCAGCGTCTTGCTCGGCAGCATCGGCAGCCTCTTTTTCCTGGGCATCGATGCGATCGCAATACCCGTTGGATGTTTCGCAGGTGTTGTTCTCACAGGCGTTTTGTTCGTCCCCTATCTAAGGAAGGCGGGAGCGAACACGCTGCCGGGGTTCCTTCACCTGCGATTCGGACACCGGGGATTGCGCCTCGCTGCTGCTGTCCTGATGCTGGCGCCTTGCCTTATCATCCTCATTGCGGAAGCGGCGCTGGGCGG
Source organism: uncultured Alphaproteobacteria bacterium (assembly GCA_963757195.1). Taxonomy (GTDB): domain Bacteria; phylum Pseudomonadota; class Alphaproteobacteria; order Rhizobiales; family Rhodomicrobiaceae; genus Rhodomicrobium. The sequence goes on along the minus strand of CAVWQG010000005.1, from coordinate 179,985 downwards.
AAAACTCCTCGGCTATTTCTTACCGCTGCCGCAAGCGCTGGGAGTCAACCTTTCGCCGCCGGCGTTCTTCGTGATCCTCGTACTTGGCTGCATTTTTTTCACGGTGGTTCTCGGCGGCATGCGTTCCGCAACATGGACGCAATGCGTGCAGTTCGTCGTCCTTCTCGGCATTCTGGCGCCGCTTGTCGCAGTCTCGGTTATCCGGACAAAACTGCCCCTTCCACAGCTGACTTACGGAAGCCAGCTTGAAGAGATAAAGGCGCGAGAGCAGACAAAAGGCTTTGTGACCGTCACCCAGCCTCAGTCGCTGAGCGAGGTTCTCCCCAAGCCCGGGGCGCAGCCCGTTGTGCGTCCTGTTGAGCGAGCCTTCAGCGCGTTGCGGCCGATGGATTTCCTGCTCCTGGTGTTTTGCCTGGCGACGGGCGTGGCGGCGCATCCCGCATTCCTGCCCAGGCTCAGCATGACGCCCACAATCATGGCAAGCCGCCGGTCCATGGGCTGGGTGACTGTCGTTGCTGGATTCGTTGTGCTCACAATACCGGCTTATGCCTTCTTTACGAAAGCGATGGCCGTCGAAGCGCTAATCGGCGTGCCAGCTTCCGACTTGCCGGCATGGGCGCGGGCGCTTCAGCAACTTGGGCTGATAGCGCTGCCCGCCAATCAATTCGATTCGTTCAACGCCGCCGCGCAACGGGTGACGTTTCATCGAGACAGCCTCGCCCTTATCCTGCCTTTGGCCGGAAGTCTGCCGAGGGTTTGCTTCGGTCTCGCGGCCGCATCGGCGCTGGCCGCCATCTCCGCGTGCGCCGCCGGTCATCTCGTCGCCATTGGCAACACCGTCAGCGACGACATCTATCATGGTTTTTTGAATAGGATTGCATCCCCAGGCCGGCGCCTCCTGACAGCGCGCCTGACAATGCTCCTCGTCGCTGTGGGGGTCTTCACCATGACGCAGAACCTCGCGACCGACCCGCTTCGCTGGGCTATTGCGGCCTTTTCTCTCAGCTCCGGGACTTTCTTTTCCGTTCTTGTCTTGAGCGTTTGGTGGCGGAGATTGACGGCAACGGGCGCCTTAGCGGGGCTGCTTTCGGGCTTCGCATTCACCGCACTGTATTTGCGCGCGGGGGGGATGCCGCTGTTCGGGATCGATGCGTTGACGGCGGCCGCTCTTGGCGTTCCCGTCAGCTTCTTCGCCGCAATTCTCGTCAGCCTTGTTTCCAAGGCCCCAGAGCAATCCGCCCTGGAAGCGGTTGACGACCTGCGCGTCCCAGCCGGGGAAACGCTTCAATCGCGCATGCTGCGTTTAGCCGCGCGGGCCAAGCCGCTCAGCAAAGCATAACTAGTACAGCCGGCCGAAAGTTCGCACTCCCATTGCCGCAAACGCTCAAGCGAACTTCCGGCCGCAAGCTGTACTAGACACTAAAGAGTTGCTAGTACGCCTTATCCGTGGGAAATCCTGGAAGCGCTTGCCGCAAATGGGTCAGGATTTCCCGCGGGGCGTACTAGGCTATTCGCTAACGCGGCGTTACATCATCAAATCCCGGCGAGCGTTTCCCCGGGAGCAACGCCTTGAGGCCTTCGTATGCGCCATGACTTCTTTCGCCCAGGCTTAGCCGGCTCCATGGCCGCCCGCAGGCAGCTTTTCCCGGAAATCGAACCCTATCGAACCGGTTGGCTGAAGGTTTCCAACGGGCACGATATCTATTTCGAGGAGTGCGGCTCGCCTTTGGGGAAGCCGACGCTGATGGTTCATGGCGGTCCTGGCGGCGGATGCAATCCCGCGATGCGGCGTTATCATGACCCCGCGCGATACCGTATCATCCTCTTCGACCAGCGCGGCTGCGGGCGTTCAACGCCCCATGCGTGCCTGGAAGAGAACACCACCTGGGATCTCGTCGCCGATATGGAACGGCTGCGCAAACACCTCTGCATCGAGGCGTGGCAGCTGTGCGGCGGCTCCTGGGGCTCGACGCTCTCGCTGGCCTACGCAGAGACCCACCCGGACCGCGTCTCGGAGCTCCTTTTGCGCGGCATTTTCCTCGTGCGGAAGGCCGAGCTCGACTGGTTTTATCAAGAAGGCTGCAGCTGGATTTTCCCCGACGCCTTTGAGCAATACGCCGCTGCGATCCCGGCCGCCGAACGCGGCGACATGATCGAAGCCTTCCACCGCCGGTTGACCTCGGGGAATCGCGAAATCGAGCTCGCTGCCGCCCGCGCCTGGAGTATCTGGGAGGGCACGACGCTTTCGCTTTTCCATGACCAGGAGCGCGTGCAGAGGTTCGGCAGCGACTTTATGCGCTCGCGTTCGCGCGCATCGAGTGCCATTACTTCATCAACAAAGGGTTCTTTCGAAGCGACAATCAGCTTATCGAGGATGCCGGCCGGATCGCGGATGTCCCTGGCACGATTATTCACGGCCGCTATGATGTCGTAACGCCGCTCAAGAACGCTTGGGATTTGGCCAAGGCTTGGCCGAAAGCGGAACTTCGCATTGTCCCCAACTCGGGACACGCGATGACGGAGCCCGGCATCGTCCATGAAATCGTGACCGCAACTGATAAATACGCCTCGGCCCCGAAGTAGTAGCGGCTTTTTATCCTAGGCGAGCGGGTTGACCCGCGCTCGCACCTTATGAGACCTAATATGATTGCCGCAGGGCGTGGGTTTGGCAGTTTTCAACCGGCTTTCCAATGTTGCTTTTAACGCATCTCATCTTCGACGCGGGCGTTGCTGCGCTCGTCACCTTGAATACGCTCCTTCTTCTGACGGTCTTTTCAAGCTCGATCAAGCTTTGGCCAACGCCCTCGACGAAGAGCTGGCAGCACTACACGTTCTGGCCGCTTTTTCGCGGCGGCCTCAGCCTGACGCTGCTTTATGCGATCCTCACGGCGCATTGGCCGCAGGACGGCGAGGTGTTGCGCTTCGCAATCGGGCTTCTCTGCGTCGCCGCCGGCTTCGGCGTTACGATCTACGGCTATTTCCACCTCGGCATCGAAAACACCTACGGCGCCGAAGAAGGCCTCGTGACCAAGGGCATGTACCGGTATAGCCGCAACCCGCAATACGTGGCTTCTATTCTGGGCTATTTCGGCGCCGCGCTCGCGAACGGCGGGATGCACACCGCGATCCTGTGCGGGCTGGCGATCCTGGTGTACGTCATCATGCCATTCACCGAGGAGCCCTGGCTGCAGCGGGCTTATGGCGATGCGTATCTCGCGTATAGGGAGCGGACGCCGCGCTTTCTTTGAGCCTTAAGGCGGTCGCCGCCGTCATCCCGGCCAAGCGAAGCGCGAGCCGGGATCGCAAAGATGTAAGCGTTTCAATATATTATGATCCCGGATAGGGCTCCGCCCTTCCGGGATGACGCCGGTTGGCGAAACTAATTGCCCGCGCGCAGGTTCGTCGCCGAGAGGCGGCCTTGCTGATCGCGTTCAACATCGAAGCTCACTCTCTGCCCTTCGCGCAGCGTGCCGATGCCGGAGCGCTCAAAGGCGCTGATGTGGAGGAACACATCCTTGCCGCCATCGTCCGGCTCAACGAATCCAAAGCCCTTCGCCGCGTTGAACCATTTCACCGTGCCGGAAGGCACAAGACCGTTCCCTCGCGCTCTCACCTTCGGCGCCTTTCTCGCGCCGTCGGTGTCGGCGGCTTTGCCAGCGGGGCGACTTGCGGATTTTTGCTTCTGCGGCCGGGCTGGCTCCCTCTTTTGAACCTGCGGCTCCCGTGCGATCTCAGCGCCGGCAGGCGTGTCGATCACAATGAGCGGCTTGCCCGTGAGTTTCTCGATGGCGCGCAGCGTTCCGCGATCGTCGGCGTCGCAGAACGAGACGGCAACGCCGCCCGAGCCCGCGCGCGCCGTGCGCCCGATGCGATGCACATAAGTCTCGGCCTCGTCGGGCAGCTCGTAGTTGATGACGTGAGACACCTGCTCCACATCGATGCCCCGGGCCGCGATATCCGTCGCCACCAGCACGCTCACGTCGCCGGAGGAGAACCGTGCGAGCGCGCGCTGGCGCGCATTCTGCGATTTGTTGCCGTGCAGCGCTTCGGCGGCGATGCCAGCCTTCGCCACATATGTCGCCACGCGGTCCGCGCCGCGCTTCGTGCGCGTAAAGATGATGGTGCGAGAATACGCAGGATCTCCGAGAAGCTCCTGGAGAAGGCGCGTCTTGCCTTCTTTTTTTACGAAAATCACCCTTTGCGAGACGAGGTCGGCGGTTGCGCCGTTCGCTGCGATTTGCAGGCGTTCGGCTTTGTTGAGAATTTGCTGGCCGAGCTTCGCGATTTCAGGCGGCATCGTCGCCGAGAACATTGCCGACTGCCGCGACTTGGGGAGCAGGGCCGCGATTCTCCGGACCTCATTGATGAAGCCCATGTCGAGCATCCGGTCGGCTTCGTCGAGGATGAACGTCGATGCCTGATCGAGCCTTACGTTGCCTTCTCCGAGGTGATCGAGAAGCCGCCCGACGGTTGCGACCAGCACATGCACGCCTTGTGCAAGCTTGCGCGTCTGAGGCGCCATCCCAACGCCGCCGATAACGATAGCCTGGCGCAGCTTAAGATGCTTGCCGTAGGTCGCGAGATTGTCGTGAACCTGCACAGCCAGCTCGCGCGTCGGCACAAGGATGAGCGCCCGCACCGTTTTAGCGGCCAGCGGAGCATTGCTCGAAGCCAGTTTTTCAAGGAGCGGCAAGCCGAAGGCCGCCGTTTTTCCCGTGCCCGTTTGAGCCATCGCCATGAGGTCCGCGCCTTTCATGAGGAGCGGGATGGCCTTGGCTTGAACGGGTGTCGGGATGGTGAAGTTTTCTGTGCGCAAAGCGCGGAGGATTGGTTCGGAAAGACCGAACGCATCGAAAGTCGTGTGGGTCAAGTTTTGGATCTCTTTGCAGCCAGCGCCGGACTTTGCCGGTTAGCTCGCGGGGGTATGCCTCCGCCGCTGCGCAATCAGAGAAGACAGGTTTCGTGGATGAACATGAAACTTAAGGCCGCTTGGCAGCCCGTCGCGCAATCTCTAGCCATCAATGTCATCGCAACGTGGCGTTGTTGCCGCGTAATGTCAAGCAATCATCTCCGGCAGGCGGCATGGGCTGGAAAGGTTGCGACTGGTTAACTTCATTGGGTTCGTTTTGTAAAAGTGCCTATACTTAACCATATAAGTAATAATTGATTGAAAGGCATGGCAGGGGCGTAATTTTACGACGGTTGACGTTATCGAGTTGAACTTTCAGGAAAAAACCCATTGCGCAGCAAAGGGCTCCAGACCTCCACGCACCCGCGGCCGAAACGCTTTTTTAATACAATTTGAATGGTTTATTAACCGTACCCGGGCGCGCAGATGAAACGACAATGCGCCGCCCGATCGCGGACACTCTTCGTCATCCCGGCCAAGCGAGCTGCGAGCCGGGATCGCAAAAGGATATGCATTTCAATGCGTTAAGATCCCGGATAGGGCTTCGCCCTTCCGGGATGACGGTCGCGGCGATCCGATGACGTCCACCGTGTGAGGATGGCGATGGACGGCCATCCATCGCTTGCGCCGAGCCTATTCCGCCGCTAACGCCGGCCGCTCGCTGAGCTTTCTCAGCGCGCGGTCGATCCACAGCCTCGTCAGCTTCTCGGGCAGGCTGTTCTGACGAAGACGTTCGTTCAGCGCCGGGAAATCGACGCGGTCGAGCGGCTGATCCTGGTTGAAACAGGAGAAGACCACCGTGCGCGCGCCCGTCACCGGATCGATATGCGGCTGCAGGCACTGGGCGCAGACTTCCTTCATCATGCACTGCATCGGCGAGTTGATGCTGCCGATGGCGGTATGGCCCGGCTTCAAGTATGGCTGCAAAAGCGCATGCCGCGCCATGCCGACGGCCTGCATCATGCGGTCCGACCCGATCACGATCATATGCTCGGCCTCGTTCAGCGGCACGGCCTGCTCGCCGAGGCGGCCGGAGCCGTATGACGCCATCGCCTGGACGATGTTGCCGACGAAGGTCTTGTCCTGCGGGCGGGCGGGCTTGAAACCCGGCGCTTCGTCGCAGCACCAGACGATCACGTCGGCGGCGCGCTCAATCTCCTCGACCTTATAGCGATCCTGCATCGCCTTGTAGCCCGCAAAGTAGATCACCCGGCTCCCCGCCGCACGCATCGCCGCGCCGATTGAGAACAGCACCGCGTTGCCGAGACCGCCGCCCACCAAGGCCACCGTGCTGTTGGCATGGATCTCGGTCGGGGCGCCGGTCGGCCCCATCAAAACAACGTTCTGCGCGGGCTTGAGTGTCGCACACAGACTGGAACTGCCGCCCATCTCCAGCGCGATAATGGAAATCAAGCCGCGCTCCTTGTCGGTCCAGGCGCCGGTCATCGCCAGACCTTCCATGGTCAACAGGGTCGGCGGAACCCCCGGCTCCTCAAGCCGCTGCGATGACATTTCGTAATTCTGCAAGCGGTAGAACTGGCCAGGGTGGAACGCGCGCGACTGGGCTGGCGCCTTCAGGACGACTTCCACAATGGTCGGCGTCAGCCGGTTTACGGCATAGACGCGCGCCTGCAGTTGATCGCGGCAGTGGGCGATCATCTCGGCTCCCGAAACCGGCGAGGCCGCCTCTCTCTTCGCAAGCACGCTGCTGATGAGCGGATATCCGCGCTTGGCGCTGCCCATGGCCTTCACGACGTTGCCGAAGAAGCTCGGGTGCAGGTCGCCGAAGAAGCTGATGAAGCGCCCATCATCGCTGCGGTGCATAAGGACGTGGTTTTCGTCGGGCTTCGCCAGCGCGCGGGCCGGCGTCACCGGATCGCCAGCCTCGTTGACCGCCTGGAAATACTTGCCATCGCGCTTGATGCGGTGATCCTCGCGCGCCAGCACGGTATTGGGCTGGGTTCCGGCGGCCACCAGGATGGCGCGTGCGGGCAGCACAATTTCAGCGCCGTCGGCCGTCTTGCAACGAAGGCCCGCCGCGTGGCCGAAACGGTCCACCTCGACCGCAGCCGGGGACAGCCCCTCAGCGAAGCGCACGCCTTCCTCCATCGCCTTCGCCACTTCCTCGTGGTTCAGCGTGTAGGATGGGCTTTCAAGCAGCTTGCGGCGATAGGCAATCGTCGCGCCGCCCCAGGAAAGGAGAAGTTCGGTGAAACGCGGGGCGCGGCCTTCGGCTGCCGCCGCGGCGCGCTCGGCGCTGAGCGCTTTCGCGTGCGCCAGAAACTCTTCGGCGATCCCCGTCTCTTCCTCGGTCCAGGACGCCCGCACGGCATCCTCGCCGCGCTCAGCGACAAGAACGTGATAGCGAGCGGCGAACTTTTCCACCTGCCGGACATAATAGGCGAGGCTTTCGGTACCGGTATCGATCGCGGTAAGGCCGCCGCCGATCACCACCACAGGCAGGCGGACTTGCAGGTTCGCGATGGACGACATCTTCGCCGCGCCGGTGAGTTGCAGGCCCATCAGGAAGTCGCTCGCCTCCCGAACGCCGCGCGCCAGGTTGTGTGGCATGTCGATGACGGTCGGACGGCCGGCGCCCATGCAAAGCGCGATGTGGTCAAAGCCCATGGCCCACGCGTCATCCATCGAAATCGTCGCGCCGCCGCCGAAGCGAACGCCGCCAAACGCCGCGAATTGCGACCGGCGCTCCAGGAGAATGCGGATCAGCTTGAGATAATTCTTGTTCCAGCGGACCGTGATGCCGTATTCGGCGACGCCGCCGAAGCCCGCCATCACGCGGTCATCGAGGTTCTCGTACAGCGTCTCGACATCCCGCACCGGCTCGCATGGATCGATGTCCAGCGGCTCGAGCTTCAGGCCATCGATGGCCACCACCGTGTGACCGTCATTCATAAGGTGATGCGCCAGCGTGAAGCCCGCTGGCCCAAGCCCTACGATCAAAACCTTCCGCCCAGAATCGGGAAGCGGCAGCGGGCGGCGAATGTCGAGCGGGTTCCAGCGCGTAAGTAGCGAATAGATTTCAAAGCCCCAGGGCAGGCTCAGCACATCCTTCAGAATCGTGGTTTCGGCCTGCGGAATGTCCACCGGCTCCTGCTTCTGGTAGATGCAGGCCTTCATGCAGTCATTGCAGATACGATGGCCGGTCGCCGCCAGCATCGGATTGTCCACCGCGATGGTGGCGAACGCTCCGAGCACGTGGCCCTGCGCGCGGAGCGTGTGCATTTCGCTGATCTTTTCGTCCAGCGGGCATCCCGCGAGCGTCACGCCGAAAGGCGACTTCTGGAACGCGCCCGTCTTTTTGTCCTTGAGGCCCTTGCGGCAGGAATCCTTGCCCTGGTTGTGACACCAGATGCAGTAGTTGATCTGGTCGAGCGCCTGCTGGCCAGTCATGCCGTGATCGGTGAGCGCGAAGCCATCGCGCGCGCGCCACTCGTGCCCCGGCAGGCACTGCATGGTGACGCCGTTGCGCTCAATCGTCGTCACCGGGACCAGCTTCTGTAAGTCGATCTTGTGAGGCGCCCGGAACAGCGTGCCGCCCTCATGGAACGCGCGGCCATCCTCGGTCAGCGTCGCCCAGGCGGCATAGCGCATCGCTGTGTCCAGCCACTCCTTGCGGTCATTGCGCTCCCAGGCGCCAACATGGGCGGCGAAGGAGACCTCCGTCAGCTTCTCGCCCATCATCTGCTCAAGTTCGGCCCGCAGCGCAGCGCCGTCGAAGCCCGAGGGAGCGGCGTATTTCTTGACGGCCTGCCGCTGCACGAACAGCCGCTTGCAAGCGTGCACGGGGTCGAGGCGCCGCGTTTCAGCGACAACCGCATCGAGCGCGTCTTCGATCCCGAAAAGTTCGGCGACGAAAGCATCCAGAATCGGTCCGAGCGTAGTAATCAGATGGCTCTCGGCCTTGGCGTCCAGTGCGTCCGGAGCGGCGCGCGCGGCAAGAAGGCTTTCATGCAAAGCCGGGTCCTGCGCCGCGAGGTTTGCAAGGAAACGCTTATCGAGCGCAATCAGTCCGTCGCGCGCAGCGAGCGAGGCGAAAGTCGCGCCAAAACCCAGGGTAGCAGCATCCATGGTTCAATCCTCGATTCGGGCTTGGCCAATACGCCAGCCGCCTCAGGGGTGATAGGAAAGGATCGCCGGTCCGACGCCGAAAGTGGGGCGTCTTCCGTGACGCGGTGCAGGCACACGCTTTACGGTTTCCAGAGAGCCGGTTAACAGGAATTTATTCTGCGTCTATCATAACAAGGTGGTTCGGTAAAAGATTCTCTTTCGCCGCAGATGGGGGAAAATGCGTCGCAAGGTGCTCGCCGGTCCTCCGAATGGCTTCGATCAGCCCCTTTGCTGCATGGCCCTGGCCGATTTCCGCGGTGAGCTGGTCTATGATGCTTTTCCATTCTTCATCCGGCACGAGCTGATGAACTGCGGAGTCGACCACGATTTCCGCATAGCGCTCCGCAACCGAAACGAAAATCAAGACGCCCGTATGGCCAGCGGTCGTGTAAATGTCCTGCGCCACGAATTGCTGCATCGCCCTCTGATGCGCCCGGTTTCGCATGACGCTGCGCGGCACCAAGGCAAATCGCAGGCCGGGATAATGGAGAATGAGGGTGAGCCCGGCAAAGACCGCAAGCTGAATGATATAGATGGATTGCACCGGCATCCATGTCCAGTGGATGAGAGGCCACGGCACGGCGAGCGCAACGAGAGCGCCCCACATATAGGGCACGTAGTAATATCCGGCGCTCGCGCGCGCGATCACCGCGACGATCTCCGCAGACGTCTTGTTTTCCGCCTTCGTGATGGCGTTCTCAACGTCCAGCTTTTCCGTGTCCGAAATAATCATAGACGTTCCCTACCAATCGCCCGATGCGCCGCCGCCGCCGAAGTCGCCGCCGCCTCCCGACCATCCGCCGCCCCCGCCTCCGCCTCCGCCGCCGCTCCAATCGCCGGGAATGAAGATGGGGCCGCCGCCATAGCGGCCCCGGCGGGTGTACCCGCCGCCTGAAAGCGGAGGGCCTCCTTGCTGAGACTGCGCCCAGAGCACAAACAGAAAGATCGCAACAACGAAAATGAGTGTGATCAGCTCTTCATTATCCGGCGCATTGCGCTTTGCGGGCCTCGCCGCGGCGCGCTGCTTGACCGCTTCGGCATCGCCAAGCAGCACATCGCGGATGTCCTCAACGCCGGCCTTGATCCCGCCGGAGAAGTCGCCGCGCTTGAAACGAGGCAGGATCCGGTTCTGGATGATGAGCGACGATAGAAGGTCCGTCAGCTGCGGCTCGAGGCCCCGGCCAACCTCGATGCGCACCTTGTGCTCGTTCGGCGCGACGATGAGAACAACGCCGTTGTTCGTGCCTTTCTGCCCGATTCCCCAGGCGCGGCCGAGCTGGTAGCCGTAGTCCTCGATGGGATAACCTTGCAGCGAATTCGTCGTGTAAACCACGACCTGGTCGCTGGACTTGTCCTCTAGCGCCTTGAGATCGCTTTCGATCGCAGCCTTGTCTTGGGGTGTCAGAAGGTTCGCGTTATCGACGATTCGGCCCGTGAGCGGAGGAAATTTCGGTTCCGCGCTGGCGGAACTTGCAAGGGCGACAAGAAGGACGGCGCTGAGAACGACGATCCAGCGACGTAGCCCCTCACCCCGGCCCTCTCCCCAGGGGAGAGGGGGCGCGCCGAGCTTGCCATAGCGTTCCTTCTCCCATGGGAAGAAGGACAGGATGAGGGGAATCGGAGACATATCTCGCCGCGCTTAAGACTTGCGCGGACCGAAATCGACCTTCGGCGTCTCCTGCTCCTTCTCCGGAACTTCGAACGGCGCCATGTCCTTTGCGTTTGAATAGAGAACGGATTTCCAAATGCGGCCGGGGAAGGTGTTCAGCTCGGTGTTGTAACGCTGTACCGCCTGGATATAATCGCGGCGAGCGATGGCGATGCGGTTCTCGGTTCCTTCAAGCTGATTCTGCAACGCCATGAAGTTCGCCCCGGATTTGATGTCGGGGTAGCGCTCCGACACCGCGAGGAGCCGCCCAAGCGCGCCACTAAGCTGGTTCTGGGCCTCGGCGTATTTCTTCATCGCATCGGGATTGGTGAGAATATCGGGCGGCAGGTTGATCTGCGCTTGGGTGGCCTTCGCCCGAGCCTCGGTCACGCCGGTCAGCACCGATTTTTCCTGATCTGCGAACCCTTTAACGGACTCGACAAGGTTCGGTATGAGATCGGCCCGGCGTTTATATTGATTCTGAACCTCGGACCACTTCGCTTTCGCGTCCTGCTCGTAGGTCGGGATGGTATTGACCCCGCATCCGGACAAGGCGAGCGTCGCTGCAATGAGCGCGGCAATTGGTATAATACGGATGGACTGGCGGTTGAGCACTTCCAACTCCCCTAGAGATTATAGGCCTCTATGAGGTAATGCCGCCAAGCCAGGGCTGCAAACCGAATCTGCTGTCGGACTTAAATAATTAGCAAAACGGCCGGCTTTCGCGGACCGTACGCTGGCCGATGGGGATTGCAGGCCTATTTCAAAGGCTGGTAAGGCGTGCAGAAGTGATAGTTGAAGCCGACCTTGAAGGTTTGCGCTGTGAAGCGGTCATCATAGGTATTGCCGTCTTGCGCTATAAGCTGAAAGGTATTGAATTCGAAAAATTGATACTCCGCTTTGAGGCTCCACTCCGGGCTGATCTTGTACTCAACGCCGCCGCCGCCCGTCCATCCGCTGAGGTCGCTGTGGCTGACCACCGGGCTCTGGCCATCGTTCACCGAGAGGCTGCCGCCATAGTAGGCATAGCCGCCTTTGATGTAGACCATCGCCGGACCCCATGCATAGCCGAGACGGCCGGTAATGTCGAAGTATAAGCCGGAGCTGACACTCCCCACCGCGGGGGAGAGGCCGGGTTCTGTGACCGAATGGCTGAGATCCATACCCCCGACATCGACTTCAGGGCCGACGACAAGATTGCCGAGCTGGTAGACATATCCGATCTGACCGCCAGCGAAAATCCCACTCGTGTCGTTGTTGAATGGCACATTGGCGATCGTATCGTTAAAATCGATTGTGCTCCAGGCGCCGCCGATATGAGCGCCGATATAATAACCCGTCCAGCTCGGATAGGCGACGATGGGGCCATCCTTGTAGCCAGGAGCGTAAAAGTCGGCGGCATTTGCCGCGCCAGCCGCGCCCAACAGCGCAACGATCGCCGTGGCGGTGAGTGTCTTGTTCATGTTTCGATCCCCCCAAAATTGCCAACGCTAACCGATCACCAGAACGGGCCTAAGAAAATGATTTTGGCTTCCTACACCTAGCCTGATTCGCGATTACGGAGATCCCTGGCGCGGGGGAAACGTGAACAAGTCCAAATATGTGGCGCAAATGTTACGGCTGAGCTTTACCACCTGTTATCAACTAAAATGAACTGCACGTTAATTGGGTGTATAAAAAGTGCGCCTTCTAAGCAAAACGGCCCGCTTTCGCGAGCCGCCATACTACCAGGATGTGGTTCGAGCCTACTTCAAAGGAGAATAGACGTTCCCGACGTAGTAGTTCACGCCGACCGTCACTGCGTTAGCAGTGAGCTGGTGGGTGAAGCCGTAACCCGGTACGAGATCCGCGGTTACATTGCCGAAATCGAAGTAGCGATACTCACCCTTCACGCCCCAGCTCGGATTGATCTTGTATTCGATGCCGCCGCCGATGGTCCATCCATCGACGCCTTGCTTGGAGACGGATGCTGCAACGGTATTGTCCGTGATCGAGAGACCGCCGTCAAAGTAAGCCCAGCCGCCTTTCACATAGAACAGGGCGGGACCTGCTGCATAGCCCAGCCTACCCGTAACGTCGCCGTAGAAACCGCTGCCGATATTTGAGTAGTAATCCGAATAGCCGTAGGGAGTCTGGCGGTGAGAAATGCCAAGACCGCCAAAATCCGCTTCGACGCCGAATACGAAAGCGCCGGTCTGGTAGTTGTAGCCAAGCTGGCCACCCCCAATGACGCCAGTACCCGTATTGTTCCACTGAGATTCGAATCCGGGACCCGCCCAATAGCCATTGTTGTCGGTCGTCTGAAGGTCGGCCCAGGCGCCACCCACGTGTGCGCCGATGTAGAAGCCGGTCCAGTTCGGCACGGTGACGTAAGGAACGTCCTTCAAGCCGCCGCCAGTGGGATTGTACATATCTGCGGCGTTAGCTGCTCCAGCCACACCAAGAACCGCGAACGTGGCGGCTGCGAGAGTCTTCTTCATTTTTTTGATACCCCTAAATTGCCCATACAACGCAGACGCAACGTTTACCGGTGACGAAGCGGACCCTGGGAGGGCCTCAAGTCACGGGGGCAGACCTAAAGTGATTTGGGGTAGCAGAAACGCAAAAACGGCCACAACTCAGCTACTAGGCAGAGCGAGTGTTGCCGATATGTTTCAAAAACGTTTGACTGGTGTGAATATGCATTACAACTTAACAGGTGTTGGTGCGTCAAAAATGCGACAGAACCATCAATCGTCGATCTATCGGGACGGCAAAGCGACCCGCTTTAGCGGGCCACTTCGCTGGTCAAAATAGGGCAAAGACCTACTTCAGAGGAGCGTAGACGTTGTTGAGGTGGTAGTTGATGCCAACCTTGAACGTGTTGACAGTAAGCTCACGGTCAAAGTTCCAGTTGTAGTTGAGATTGGCGTCGTACCAGCTTGAATTGTTTTTGCCGAAATCGAAATACAGATATTCAGCCTTAACGCTCCATGACGGGGCGAACATATATTCGATACCACCGCCGATGGTATAGCCATCAAGCCCGCTGCAGTTGGTGGACCAGGGGTTGCCATTGACGTCAAAGCCACCGACTGAGAGTTTTGCATCGAGGTAAGCCCAACCGCCCTTGACATAGAACAGCGCGGGACCCGCTGCATAGCCAAGACGGCCAGTTACATCGGCGTAGAAGTTGGTATCGTCTTTGCCCGAAAGATAACCCGCCGCATAGGATTGGGCGTAGCCATTATTCCAGTTGCCGGTCAAACCAGCGGCGCCGAAATCGGCTTCCACGCCGAACACGAATGAGCCGGTCTGGTAGTTGTAACCAACCGTGCCGCCGCCGAAGACGCCGTCGTTCGTGTTGCTCCAACCGTAGTTGTTGCCATTATACGAGTAGTCGTTGAGGTCGTGGTTCTTGATATCAGCCCACGCGCCGCCGACATGCGCACCGATATAGAAACCGGTCCAGGTCGGAGGCGGTACGTAAGCCGGGACGTCTTTCATTGAGCCGCCACGATAGAGATCTGCCGCGTTAGCTGCGCCAGCTACGCCAACAAGGGCCGCGATGGTCGCGACTGCGAGTGTCTTTTTCATCGATTGTATGTCCTAATTTGCCCAGAAGCACAGACGCAACGCGCACGTTCGACTCATGTTTTCAGAGTCTCATGCAGTAAGGGCTAACGTGATTCGCGGCTGTTCAAGCGCACATAACGAACCTGAAGGCAAATCTAACAAGTTCGTGTTGCACAAATGCGACTTCTGCAATCGCCAGCAAAGGGTGGTTGTGACTCGAGCTATTGATTTGCGGTCGCGGCGATGCGCCAAATCGTGCCGTTAGCATCTTCGCTGACGAGCAGCGATCCGTCGGACGCCGTTACGACTCCCACCGGACGGCCCCAGACCTGGGTGTTATCCACAACGAAGCCGGTGAGAAAATCTTCATATTCTCCTGTGGGATGGCCATCGCGCATGATAATGCGCACGACTTTGTATCCGGTGCGGAGAGCCCGGTTCCAGGAACCGTGCAGCGCGGCGAAGGCGGAGCCCCGATAGCCTGGAGGAAACGCGGTTCCCGTGTAGAACGTCATTCCAAGCGGAGCGGAATGCGGCTGGATAAGCACATCCGGGGTGGCGACCTTGCCGGCAAGGTCCGGCCTGGCGCCCTTCCAGCGCGGATCTTCATGATTGCCCATATACCGCCAGGGCCAGCCAAAGAATTCGCCCTCGCGGACGCGCGTGACATAATCCGGGACGAGATTGTCGCCGAGGCCGTCGCGCTCGTTCGTCGAGCAATAGACGTCGCCGGTTTCCGGATGCACGGCAAGGCCAACGCAATTGCGAATACCGGTTGCAAAGGTGCGGCGATCCTTCCCGTCCGGGGTAAACACCAGGACATCGGCGCGGCTCTCTTCAGAGCCCCAGGCCGCGCCGAGGCCGTGCCCGGCTTCCCACTCCCTTATCTCTTGCGGACTCTTCTTTCGCATGCCGTCCGCGTCGTTGGATTCGGAGCCGACCGAGACGAACATGCGCGCACCGTCATTCGAGAAAACGACGTCGCGCGTGACATGTCCCCCGGTGCTGGGAGCGAGCTTCGCTATGACAACCTCAGGCGCGGACGGAGGCGAGAGATCCCTATTCGAATAGGGGAAGCGGATGACGCGGTTGTCCTCCGCGACATAAACCCATTTGGGGTCCGGTCCCGCCGGATAGAAAGCGATGCCGAACGGGGCGGAGAGGCCGCGCGCATAGGTGGCGATCTTTGCCGCGGAGCTTCCATCGGCGCTCGGCCTTAAGACTCGCACATTCCCGGCCGTCGTCTCCGCCACGAAGATGTCTCCGTTCGGCGCAAGACGCAGCGTCCGCGGCTGATCAAGATCTTCGGCGAAAAGGCTCACCGTAAATCCGGCGGGCACGCCCAGCTTGGCGCCCGCCGGACGCTTTACTACGCGAGGCGTGTTGCTGGCCGATCGTGTTTCGTAGGGTGGTGGCAAATCTTCGATCGTTATCCGATGCCGAAGCCCTGGGCGATCGGAGCGCCAATCGCCGAAAACCGACAGGTTTGCCGCCGCTTTTTGCGCTTGCTTTGCATCGCTTTTATCCATAGCCCAGAAAGCAGCCGCCGCGCTGGCGCATATCAAGACGGCAAGGAGAAAAACTCGAAATTTGCCCATGACACGAATCCGAAAAGCCCCGGCCGCAACATAAGCGGGCTTTTACGGTTCGGGTCCAGTATCGGTGATCACAATGCTGTGCAAAAAGTAGATAGACCCGGGGGCGGAAATGCCTATCCGGTTGAAATGGCTTACTTCGAGACCGGCTTGCCCGAAAGCAATGTGTCCAGTTCCGCTTGCTCTTCCACTGTGAGGGGCCGGGCGGTTGCGCTCTCGGGCTGCGGACGCCTCACCACGCGGGCGGCCAGGAGAATGCCGCCGCCGATGAGCAAAATCGGGGCGAACCATAAAAGAAGCGTGTTGAAGTGAAGCCTCGGCTCCAGGAGCACGAATTCCCCGTAGCGCGCCACAATATAGTCCACCACCTGCTTGTTGCTCTCGCCCTTCTGGAGTTGTTGCCTCACGAGAAGCCGCAGATCCTTGGCGAGTGGCGCGTCGGAATCGTCGATCGACTGGTTCTGGCAGACAAGGCAGCGAAGCCCGGCGGAAATCTCGCGCGCGCGCGCCTCAAGAGCAGGGTTCTTAAGCTGCTCCTGGGGATCGACCGCTAGGACCGGCCCCGCGCAAAGTGCAAGAAGCACTCCGACGATGAAAGTCTGAATGAAGTGGCGCATCTCTTACTCCGCCGGTGCGGGCGCTGGAGGGAATGGCGCTTTCGCGGCTCTTTGAGGCAAGCCGATCCTCAGCCTTCGGTCGAGCAGCGAGACAAGGCCGCCGAGGAACATGATCAGCGCTCCACCCCAAATCCACCGCACAAAGGGATGGTAATAGGCCCGGATCGAGTACGCGCCGTTCTCCTCATTGCCGAGAACGACGTACACGTCGCCCAAAGGCCGGGGCGAAATGCCGGCTGCGGTCGTAACCTGCGGCGGCGCATCGTACTTGCGCTTTGACGTTGTGATCGTGCCGATCAGCGAGCCGCCGCTTTTCAAATCGAAGTCGCCTGCAAACTCCGCATAGTTCGGGCCGGCCTGCTCATAGACCTTTTTGAAGGTCAGTTGATAGCTGCCGAGGTCGATGGTGTCGCCGATTTTCATGACGGCAAGCCGCTCGACATTCCAGGCGGTGGCCCCTGCGATGCCTATGACAGTGACGGCGAGGCCGATATGCCCGAGCGTCGCCCCGAACTGCCCGCGGCGCATGTTCAAAATCCGCCGTGCGGTTTCAGATAAGGGAGCGGACAGGAAACGCGCGCGCCACAGAACTTCCCAGACGGACCCTGCGAGAACCCACGCTCCGAGAGTGATCGCGAGGCCCTGCTTTGCCTCTGCGCCAAAAGCCATTGCCGCCGCGCCCGCGATCACCGCAACGATGGCGGCAACGCCAAGCCGCTTTGCCGCTTCGAGCAGGCTTCCGCGCTTCCAGGCGAGAAAGAGACCGAAGGGAACCGCAAGCAGCAGCGGCATGAAAATCCACACCACCGTTGAATTGAAGAACGGGCCGCCGACCGAGATTTTGTCTCCCGTCACGGCCTCAAGCGCCATCGGATAAAGCGTTCCGACGAGCACAATCCCGCACGAAACCGTCAGAAACAGGTTGTTGAGAACGAGGCTCAACTCGCGGGAGATGATGGAAAATGCCGTGCTCGCGGAAAGCGAACTGGCGCGCCATGCAAAAAGGGCCAAGCCTCCCGCCGTGAAGACGCTGACGATGACAAGAATGAAGACGCCGCGCGCAGGGTCTGACGCAAAAGAGTGCACCGAAGTCAGGACGCCGGAGCGGACGAGGAACGTTCCCAAAAGGCTGAAGCTGAAGGTGAGAATCGCGAGAAGGATGGTCCAGGCTTTGAGGCTGTCCCGCTTCTCCATCACGATGGCGGAATGAAGAAGTGCTGTTCCCGTCAGCCACGGCATGAGCGAGGCGTTTTCGACCGGGTCCCAGAACCACCAGCCGCCCCAGCCCAGCGTGTAATAGGCCCACCAGGAACCGACCGCGATGCCGATCGTGAGGAATATCCAGGCAGCGAGCGTCCAAGGCCGGACCCAGCGCGCCCAAGCCGAGTCGATGCGGCCAAGCAGAAGCGCGGCGATGGCAAAGGAGAACGCCATCGAGAAGCCGACATACCCGGTGTAAAGGAGCGGCGGATGGATCGCGAGCGCAGGATCTTGAAGGATCGGGTTAAGCCCTTGGCCCTCGATCGGGGGCTGGGCGATGCGCGCAAAAGGGTTCGATGTAGCGATGATGAAGAGCACGAATGTGGCCGAGATCGCGCCCTGAATAGCCAGCACCGAGGACCGCAAATCAAGCGGCAGGTTTGCGCCGAACAACCAGACCGCCGCGCCGAAAACCGACAGGATCAGAACCCATAAAAGCATCGAGCCTTCGTGGTTGCCCCAAACGCCCGAGATTTTATAGATAAGCGGCTTTGCGGAATGCGAATTCTCGTAGACGTTCACGACGGAAAAGTCGGATGCGACATGCGCCCAGATCAGCGCGAGAAACGAGCCCGCGATCAGCGCAAAGAGAATAGGAGCAGCGGCGTCCGCCATCGCCATGAGCCGCGCGTCCCTTGTGCGAAGCCCGATCATCGGCGCGCCGAACTGGATGAGCGAAACGAACAAAGCGAGGATAAGGGCGAAGTGGCCCAATTCAACGATCACGGTGTCTCACTCCAGCCTTTAGGTGCCCGGCGTTTTTTGTAGGCCGCCCTGCTCTTGCCAGCGGCCATTCTTCTTGAGGGCGGCAGCCACTTCGGGGGGCATGTACTTCTCATCATGCTTCGCGAGCACCGTGTCGGCGACGAACACGCCATCCGCGCTCATCTTGCCTTCGGCCACGACGCCCTGACCTTCACGGAACAGGTCTGGGAAAATCCCTTTATAAGTCACGGGTAAAGACGCGGCATTGTCGGTGACGGTAAATGCAGTCACAGCCTCCCCCTCATGCCGGATGCTGCCTGTCTTCACTAGACCACCGAGTCGAAAGCGCGTTCCAGGCTTCGGTATATTCTTCTCGACTTCCGCGGGGCTCATGAAGAACGTGACTTGTGTCCTGAGTGCACTCAACACGAGCCCGGACGCGAGTCCGATCATGGCAAGCCCAACCACGATAACCACCGCGCGGCGTTGCTTTCGCGTCATGATTTTGGTGGTCCTCCATTGGCGCTCGGCACGGCCAGGCCCAACCCCTGAGCCAGCGCATCGATCTGTTCGAGCGCTTTCGCGTCGGATGCGAATTCCTGCTTGGCCGTTGCGGCGGCGTCTTGAGCCTTATCCGTTTCTTTCAACACAGCATAGGAGCGGATGAGCCTCAACCACCCTTCGAGATCCGATTTATTCTCTTTCAGGCGCGCGGCAAGCCGCTCGACCATGCCGCGGATCATTTTGCCTTGATCGCCCTCAAGCGCGATGGCTGGAGCCTGTTGCACGGGGGCGTTGTCTTCTCGAGGAGCGGGCGCGCTTCCACCAGCGAAGGCGAAACTCAGCTCCTTGCTTATTGCATCGATCTGCTCAAGTGCGCCGGCGTCCGAAGCGAATTGCTCGCGCGCGCTCGACATAGCCGCCTTGGCCTTGTCGGTATCCTTCAAGACAGCGTAAGACCGGATAAGCATCAGCCAGCCTTGCAAGTCCGACTTATCTTTCTCCAGGCGGGCGGCAAGCTTGTCAACCATGCCGCGGATCATCTTCTGTTCCTCGCCGCGGTCCGCCACAGCGTCCTCGCCGGCCGTTTTCCTCTCTTCGGAAGCGGAACCGTTATCTGCCACCGCCGTAAGCGCCTCCAGCCGTTGCGTCACGATGTTTCTCAAAGTCGGATGGATCTTTTCGGCAAGCAGGCCGCGATAAATCTTTTCCGCGTCGGCTTTCTTGCCATCCTGTTCTGCGAGGAGCGCACTCCAGAAACGGGCGCGCGTCAACTCCGGATTGCGTTTCAGCGCCGCTCGCAGAGCTTGGGCGGCCTGCTCGGAGATGAAGCCATCGTTGGCGAAGGTCAGCGATTCGGCGAGGCCGAGAAGCATGCCCTCGTTTTCGCCGCCGGCGTCGATCGCCCTTTGATAGGTGTCAGCCGCCTTTTCGAAGAGCCCGCTCTTGAAATAGATGGACGCGAGCGCCGCCCACCCGGCCGAATCCGCGGGGTTCTGCCTCAGGCGGCGCTCCATGTTGGCGACCTGGACATCGAGGGTCTGATCTCCAAGCGGAGCATTCAGACGCGCTTCCAAAGGCTGATCGGGAATGGCGGGCTTCCCATAATAAACGTAGGTTCCGATGGCCCCCAGGGAAAGCACCGCCGCCACGGCAAGGAATGCAATCGCGGAATTCAAGCCTTTCGGTTTGTCCGGCGACGCGCCCGCGATCTGGCGGCTTGCCCTCAACAACCGGCGCGAGACCTCGGCGCGGGTTTGACGCGCTTCCTCGCGGCCCAGCGTTCCGCGCTCTTCCTCACGGTCAAGCTCCTGAAGCTGCGCTTTGTAAGCCTCAATCTCGGAGGCGCGTGCATTTTCAGACGACGAGGCGCGACGAAGCGAGCGTGTTATCCCGAGGATCACGCAGGCCGTCAGCACTGCAAAAATCAGCCAAATCATCGCGGTGCGACACTACTCTGCCCGATCAGGGAGTCAAGGCGGGTGAAGGTTACCATTTGGATAATGTGAAAACGCCGTGCGGTTCCATTAAGGCCGCGTTTTCACGGCCCGGCAACATAAAAAAGGCGGCTCCATGTATCGATTGAGCCGCCTGAATAATCGCTTAGCGCGGCGGCGAGAACGCCGCGGCTATCTGAGCTCACTTAAATGTTTAAGCAGGCTTTTTGGCGAAAAGAATGCAATATCCTTTGGGGTTAATCTCGCCGTCAACAATCCGGCAGGAGGAGGGGGCCTGGAAATGCTGGCACAGGTCGCACTGCTTTCCGTCTTTCGCCGTCTGCTGGTACATGACCGCTTTCTGCGCCGCCTTCTTCGCCACCTGGCCCTCAGCATTAGCGCTGCTGGCGACGCTCATAGCGCCGATCGCGCCGAGGCCGAAAGCGCCGAGCTTCAGAACGTCACGCCGCGAGGTCTTCTTGCCGTTGTTTTCCATGGGTCGTCCTTGATTCCTAAGTTGCTGGTCGTCCTTGGCCGTTTTCCGGTCCTTATCGGTAGGTCACCATTGATCCGCGAACGAGGCGGCAGCCACGAGAACACTCTGGCTCCAGGTGACTTCGCCACATTGGAATCCACTGGTGAGTCTGTTCCGCATTTCTGATTTGGCGGGTGGCCGCGACCGTATTTGACATCTGGGAAGACGTCCCCGTCCAAAGCTTGGTGACCGCGTAGAGCCTAGCTTGTACTTGGGTAAGACGCAAGGCGCCGACGCCCCGTGGAGGGCGGCAGCAAGGTGGCGAAACATGACAAGGCCACTTCCAATGCAATCACTGGCTGCATAAAAGTGCAAATCTTCCGGCCGAATTGCCAAGTCACGGGAATTGATTAGTGTTATATCCTAGTTTAGTATTAGTATAATACAATCACTCAACAGAAGTTATCCAGAGCTTTTTCCTAATTATGGACAAAAAACAGAATTTTTATTGTTTTATATGGCTTAGACGTCTGGACAAATTCAGGTATGTGCTCCGCCAAGCAGCCTCGCTCAGGGTTACGCCTCAGTGAATACATCGGACGCTCCGATCCCCCTCGCCCCGTCACAATCTCTGATCGAAGCACAGTCAAACTGACGCAGGAAGCACCTGTTTGATTATAATCAAAATTCGAACTGAGCCCGCATAGGCGAACTTTGCGCGAATTTCGGGTGCGGGGTTAATCGCCGTCTTTGAATGACGCCATAGAAGAGGCGGCCTTACCGATGCCACCTCATAGCTAAGCTAAAGTATTAAAATTAAATATACAACTTAATCAAAGGTTTGTTTTGATTAAAATCTTAGCATAAGTCTGGTCTACAAATAAGAATGAACGTTGGCTTATTTTTGAAACTATAAAGTTTATACGCTGTACATTTGCATCCAAAAAGGATTATCGTAATGCTACGCGATTATCGACAAGTGTATCAATTATAACTTGTTCGTGATCTGCCAATTGTTGCAATTAAGTCCGGGTACTTCGTGCATCGAGCGACGCGATCCCACTCAGGCGACGAGAACCGGCAGAGGGCCGGTCAGATGCTCAAGCGCCGCATCGCCGCGTTCAGCGCTGCGACCATCTTCGCGATTGGAGCAATCGTCGCGGAAGCAGTGCTCAACGAACGCGAAGCTGCAATTGACCGTGCTGGCGCTGACGCTGCAAATTTGGCCGGGGGTTTTGAGGAGCGAATTCGTAGCACGCTCGATGCGGCCCCCGAGCTGAAGCAAAGTATTGAGGCCAGGGAGCCCGCATTCGGCCTCGAAGAGTTGAAGGGCGCCTTTCGTGATCTTGTCGACAAACAAGAAAATGTCTTTCTTCGCGAAGCCGCTGCAATCGACCTGATCCGATCCGATGGTCTGAGAGTCGTCCGATACACATCCGCGGGAGGCTTCGATACGGCAGCTCGTTCGGCGGGCGGCCTGCCCGAAGGGATGCTCGGCGAGCCGCGGGCAAGCTCGGATGGGGCTTATTCCTCGGAGGATGACGCCGACGGTGTCGCCCGCCTGTATCGCTGGCGGAAAGTCCTTGATTATCCCCTAATCGTATCTGTCGGGTTGGGGAAAGCCGAGGTTCTTGCTCCAGCAAACCGGCAGGCGAGAGTCGTTGTTGGCCTCGGTATCACTGCTCTCAGCCTTCCGTTGATCATGATGTTCATGCTCAATCGCGAAATTTCCAGCCGCGTCGAAAGCGCGATTGCGCTCGATCAGGAGAGCGAGAAAGTCCGCAGCGAACATGCGGCCTTACTTTCGATCAGCGAAGAACTGGCCGGAGAGCGGATAAAGCTTCGCAGAATGAATGTCGAGCTGATCCGGGAGAAGCGCCGCGCCCAAGAGGCGAACGCGGCGAAATCTGCCTTTCTCGCCAATATGAGCCATGAGCTGCGCACGCCGTTGAACGCGATCCTTGGATTTTCGGAAATCATTCGCGACAAGCTTCTCGGCAAGGATGTCGACCGCTACGCTGCCTATGCCGGCGACATCCATCGCTCGGGAGAGCATCTTCTCGGCATCGTCAACGATATCCTGGACGTGACAAGGTTGGAGGCGCAGCAACTTCAGCTGCAGGACGAGCGGGTCAGCGTTACCGCGCTCATTCACAGATGCATGATTACGCTGCGGGAGCAGGCGTCCTCAGGGCGCGTCCACCTTACCGGCCCCGCGCGCGATGTTGGCGTCTCCATTTACGGAGACAAAAACAAGCTCAAGCAAATCCTGATCAACGTCTTGTCGAACGCAATCAAATTTACGCCTCCGGGGGGCCAGGTTGAGATCGGCGCGGAGGCAGAGCCGGCTGGAGACGGCCTGTGCCTATGGGTCCGGGACACGGGCATCGGAATGACCGGCGATGAGAATCCGTCAGGCGCTTGAGCTCTTCCGGCAGGTCGATGACAGTCTTTCCCGCCGCTTCCAAGGGGCGGGGCTTGGACTGCCCTTGGCCTTGAGGCTCACCGAGTTGCACGGTGGGGGGCTTGAGCTTCAAAGCGCGCCGCGCAGAGGAACGACCGTCAGGATTCGCTTGCCTGCGGAGCGTGTAATCTGGGATCCGGCAATCCTTCCGAAGCAGCAGTTGGAAAACCTTCCCCTTAAAATCGCTTCCTGATCTGCGGCGCGAGCATAGCCTCGGTTGTTGCGCGAACTTTGAAGGCGTTCTACAAACAGCATTCATTTTAAAAACGGAGGGTTGGGCTTACCGTGTCCAAGTACGATGACGAGCGGCACGACTGGACGCGTGCAGAAGCAGAAGCGATCTACAGCCAGCCTTTCAACGAGCTTCTTTTCCAGGCCCAGACAATTCACCGCCGCTATTTCGATCCGAACAAGATCCAGATGAGCCGTCTGTTGAATGTGAAGACGGGCGGCTGCGCGGAGGATTGCTCCTATTGCAGCCAGTCCGCGCATTATAGTACGGGGTTGTCCGCCTCAAAGCTCATGGAGGTCGAGCGGGTCATCGGCGAGGCGCGGAAGGCGAAAGCGTCCGGCGCGACCCGCTATTGCATGGGAGCCGCATGGCGTAGCCCCAAACAGCGCGACCTCGATGTGATCTGCGCGATGGTTCGCGGTGTGAAAGCGCTCGGGATGGAAACCTGCATGACGCTGGGCATGCTGACGAGCCGCGACGCCGAGCGCCTCAAATTCGCGGGCCTCGATTACTACAATCACAACATCGATACGTCCCAGCGCTATTACAGCGAGATCATTACGACGAGGACTTTCGCCGACCGGCTGGAAACGCTCGATCATGTTCGGTCGGCTGGCATCAAGGTTTGCTGCGGCGGCATCCTCGGAATGGGAGAGGAGCCGGCGGATCGCGTGGATATGCTGATGACGCTGGCGAATTTGCCGCAGCACCCCGAAAGCGTCCCGATCAACCTCCTGATCCCCATCGATGGCACCCCGCTTGAGAACGCGCCGCCCCTCGACCCGATCGCCTTCGTTCGCACCGTTGCGCTGGCTCGCATCATGATGCCGCGCTCCATGGTGCGGCTTTCGGCAGGGCGGTCGGCGATGAGCGACGAGCTTCAGGCGCTTTGCTTCTTCGCGGGCGCGAACTCGATCTTCATGGGGGATACGCTGCTCACGACGGAAAATCCGGGCGAGGACAAGGACGCGGCGCTTTTTGCGAAGCTTGGCCTTTCGCCGATGCCGCTTGATGAGCAGGCAGAAGCCCATGCTGAAGCCCTATGAAGACGGGCTCGCAGCCTTGGAGGAGCGCGGGCGGCTGAGGCAGCTCGCCCTTCCGGCGGGCTACGATTTCACCTCCAACGATTACCTCGCACTGGCGGATTTGCCCGAGCTGAAAGACGCGGTGCGATCCGCGCTTGACCGCGGCGTCGCCATAGGCGCAGGCGGATCGCGCCTCTTGCGCGGCAATTGCCCGGAACATGAAAGCCTGGAGGCAGACGCCGCGGCTTTTTTCGGCTCGGAGACGGCGCTCTATTTCAGCAGCGGCTTTTCGGCGAACACCGCGCTTTTCGCAGGCCTCCCACAGCGCGGCGATCTCGTCGTCCACGACGCGCTCATCCATGCAAGCGCCCACGACGGGATGCGCGCAGGAAGAGCCGAAACGATTGAAGCGGCGCACAACGACGCCAACGCCGTCGAGGACAAAATCCGCAACTGGCGCGCTGCTGGCCACAAGGGCCGCCCGTGGATCGCCGTCGAGAGTCTTTATAGTATGGACGGCGACCGCGCGCCGCTCGCCGATCTTGCCGCCATCGCGGAACGCCACGACGGCATTCTAGTCATCGACGAGGCTCACGCCACAGGCGTTTTCGGACCGGATGGACGGGGCCTCGGCGGTTGGCTGGAGGGGCGGGCTAACGTCGTCTCGCTTCACACCTGCGGGAAGGCGCTCGGCACCTCAGGCGCTCTCATTTGTGGGCCGAAAATCCTGCGCGACTTCATGGTGAACTACTCCCGGCCGTTCATTTTTTCGACGGCGCCGTCGCCAATCATCGCCGCGTCGGTTCGTGCGGCGTTGCAGTTTTGCCAAGGGCAGCCTGAGCGCCGCGAGCAGCTTTCAGCCTTGATTTCATTTGCAAATACGGCGATCGAGGCGCGCTGCGGCGTCAAGCCGAGCGGATCGCAGATCATCCCCGTTGTCGTCGGCTCCGACAAGCGCGCGATGGCGCTCGCGTCCGCCATGCGCGGTTACGGCTACGACATCCGCGCCATCAGGCCGCCCACGGTGCCGGAAGGCACGGCGCGGTTGCGCATCGCGCTCACGCTTCATGCGAGCCAGGAGCTTGTCCGCGAGATGGTCGAGACGCTGCGCTTCGAGCTTGAGCGCCTGGAGCCATGAGCGCCGGTTTCATCGTCGCCGGGACGGACACCGGGATCGGCAAGACCGTATTCAGCGCGGCGCTGGCTGGCGCGCTTGGGGGTTATTATTGGAAGCCGGTTCAGGCTGGCCTTGAGGGCGAAACGGACAGTGACGGGGTGCGCCGCCTCTCGGGTCTTGCCCCACAGCGCATTCTGCCGGAAGCCTACCGGCTCAAGCTGCCCGCATCGCCACACATTGCCGCCGCTCGCGAGGGGATAGAGATAAAGCCGGAACGGCTTCCGCTTCCCTGGGGCGCAAGACCGCTCGTGATCGAAGGCGCGGGCGGGCTGCTTGTGCCCTTGTCGGATGACTTATTGCAGATCGATCAACTCGCATCCTGGGGGCTGCCCGTCATCCTCTGCGCGCGCACCGCGCTCGGCACGATCAATCACACCCTGCTTTCTCTCGAAGCACTGGCAAAGCGGCAGATGCGCGTCCACGGTATCGCCTTCATCGGCGACGCGGCGGAGGAGGTGGAAAGCACCATCGTTGCATTGGGCGGAGTTCGCCGCCTGGGCCGCCTGCCGATCATTGAGCCCCTGAATGCGGCGCGGCTCGCGGAAGCCTTTCGGGCGAATTTCGATGTGCGGAATTTCGGGGCCATCCATGGTTGAACAGCCGAAATCGCCGGTCTGGCACCCCTTCACGCAGCACGCGCTCCAACCGGTGATGACGAAAATCACCGCAGCGAAAGGCGCTTGGCTCACGGCGGCGGACGGCACGCGGATACTCGACGCGATCTCCTCCTGGTGGGTGATCACGCACGGCCACAATTACCCGCCCATCGTCGAAGCCATCCAGAAACAGGCCGGCGTGCTCGATCAGGTCATTTTCGCAGGCTTCACGCATGAGCCGGCGGAAGAGGCGGCGCGGCGGCTTCTTGCCATCACCCCAGCGGGTCTGGCGCACGTTTTCTTCTCCGATAGCGGCTCAACCTCCGTCGAGGTCGCGCTCAAGATGGCGCTCGGCTTCTTCCGTAATCGGGGTGAGCCGCGCCATCGCATCGTGGCGCTCGAACACGGCTATCACGGCGACACCATAGGCTGCATGTCGGTTGGCGCGCGGGGCGTCTTCAACGCGCCTTACGAGCCGCTTCTGTTCGAAGTGGAGCGCATTCCTTTTCCCGGCCCGGATGCCGAGCAGGCAACCCTGGATGCTTTCGAAGCCCTCTGCCGCCGCGATCCCCCTGCCGCGCTTATCCTGGAGCCGCTGATCCTCGGCGCGGGCGGCATGCTCATCTATCGCGCGCCGGTCTTGCGCGAGTTGAAACGCATCTGCGAGGCATTCGGCGTTTTGTTCATCGCCGACGAGGTGATGACCGGCTTTGGGCGGACGGGAACCCTTTTCGCATGCGAGCAGGCTGGCGTTTCCCCGGACATCATGTGCCTTGCCAAAGGCTTGACGGGCGGCGCGATCCCGCTCGCGGTCACGCTTTGCAAGCCGGAAATTTTCGAGGCGCATTATTCGACCGACCGCGCCCGCATGTTCTACCACTCGAGCTCCTACACGGCGAACCCCATCGCCTGCGCCGCCGCCGTCGCAAACCTCGATGTGTGGGCGCATGAACCCGTCCGCGAGCGCGTCGCGGCTCTGACCGCTGCCCAGACCGAACGTATTGCTTTCCTGGCTGGCGATGGCCGCTTTGAGAATGTTCGCCACCTGGGGACGATCACGGCAGTCGATTTCAAGGTGGACCAAGCCGGGTATCTCGCAGCCGTTGGGCCGAAGCTGTTCGACTTCTTCCTCGACCGGGGCCTGCTGCTGCGTCCGCTTGGCAATACGGTCTACCTTATGCCGCCCTATTGCACCACGCCCGAGGAACTCGACGCCGTCTATGCGGCGGTCGCTGAGGCTGGCGCCATGTTTTCCAGATGCCGAGCCTGAGGCAGGCCGGCCGGCTTTTTGTATGAATTGGGCGACTGGCGCCATTTCGCTTCACCCCCGGACCGGCTTCCCGCTTGCATTTGCAGGCGGCGCTTCAGCCGCAAACTATAGAAGAATGCGCTTTATTAAGAGGTTAACTCTGGTAAGCCGCTGATTTATAACGGAAAATGTGATGGGGCGCGGGCGCCGTCGCGGCTGCGGAGGCGCGATCATGGCTAATATGCGAAGCCGAAATATATTTAACGGACTTTTGCTCGTCCCAGTAAATGAAAAAATTCCGGCATTAGATTTTATTTAATGGGTAAATCGTTAACTATAGAAGACGCTTATTTTTCAAGGGGTTATAGGAGCTTACCCGGGTCCAAACCAAAGGCGCGACGCCCCTCGCTTCGCGTCGAGTATACGACTAATTAAGCAAGATCTGCCGAAAATGAACCAGGCGCGCTTCCCGTTAACCCTCTTCGCATTAACCCGTCGGCGCCGCAACGATCCGTTCACCTTGATGGCGCGGCTTTCTTCCCGCGATCCGCGCTTGAGTAGGAATCGGTTAGGGGTAAGGTTCGTGCCTTGTTCTAACGTTATGTACCGGGTTCCTCTCAAATCCTTTACGTAGTGTTGCTCGCGGTTCTTAGACAATTAATACTATCACAACAAATCAACCGGCAATAAGCGGGGAAGCCGTGAGATTTGAACCCATCCGCTCGTTAGAGGTATTATACTGTGCGACCTACCTCGGACGGTACAGCCTGCTCATGACCAAGAAGTACGTTACATATCCGATAAGCCGACGCGACCGTGCCGGGAATATCATCCGTGGCTTCGTGTTCGGATTAGCCGAATTTAGTTGCCTAGGAACACGCCTTCACGATCTGGCGGGATATCCATATGAATCAGAGGCTGATGCGATTCAATCCTATTGGAAGGCTGTCGGTCGTGATATGTGGAAAGCCATTGAGGAAAATGAATTAGATACGAGTGATGCCGAACAAGCCAGAACTCTCAAGTCCGAAGTCGAGGGAGAAGGGAAGTGATGATTCCAACTTGGCAAACGCCAAGGAATCTAAAGTACTTCAAAAGTCATCTGTGGAATTAAAGTGGGAAGGCCCGTTGCCCCCTCCGCAGGTTTTAGCAAGATATGACGATGTCGTGCAGAACGGCGCAGAGCGCGTATTCCGTCAATTTGAAGCGGAGGCCGCGCTACAAAGAGAGATGAATAGTATTGGCTTAAGGGCACAAATAAGAGATTTAATGATTGGGAAAATATTTGCTTTGATTTTTGCTATGGGCATGATCGGAGCGGTATTTTTTGCCATTGATCGGGGTTATCCGAATTTAGCCGGGATTTTGGGAAGTTCTGTGTTAGGGTCTGTAGTGTGGGCCTTTGTTAGCGTGACCGGCGAACGGAAGACCGAAAAGTCTAAACAAGAGAGGAATTCTACGTAGAGTCGAAAGCGGTGAGATTGTTGCTTGATTCTTCTGCATAGTCCGTCCGTACACGGAAGTCTAAGCATTTCAAGTAGTAGGAGTGGGCGGCGAGGTTTGAACTCGCGACCCTCGGCTTGGCAAGCTTGTGCTCTACCATGAGCGCAAGCCTTATCGGGTCGGCGGCGTTTGCTAATTCAGTTGTAAGTTTGAAAGCGTGACCGCCAGCTCTTCCGAGCAAGCCGGAACAAGCAGCTGATCGGACGAGAGGTCCAGCATGGATTGGTAGCCGGTCAACGACGGACTGCGGTGAATGCGCGTTTCAAGCCGCACCGCATGAATAACCCAAAGCTCCGGAATGCCGAAGCTCGCATACAGCGCCGCCTTCCGCCCCATATCGTAAGCGAAACTGGAATCGGCGACCTCAACGACAAAAACCGCATTATCGGGGCTCAGGTCCTTGAGACGTATTTTGCTGTCGAAGAAGATGAAGTCCGGCTCCAGATAGGTGTCCGGCGTCAGCCTGAATGTGGTTTCCGTGGTAAACGTAAGCCGGTCCGGCACACGCCTTGCCCAATAATGAATAAGCGCGTGCTTTAAAACCTCGTGGCTATTGCCTTTTGGCGACATCGGCACGACCTCCCCGCCGATCAGCTCGATCCGCTCGTCCTCGCCGAGAATGCCGGCAGCAACCATGGCCTCCAGTTCTTCCACGGTAAAGCGCCGCCGCAGCATTCCCTCCGCTGCTTGCGTTGTCCGGTCCCGAGGCGTGTCTGCGAAGGGTCGCATGTTCATGATTTAAATGTAACGCATTTGCCGCTCCCAGCAAATGGCTTGCGCAGGCGCGCGCGTGGTCGCTCAGCAATCTCGTCATCCCGGCCAAGCGAAGTGCGAGCCAGGATCGAAAAAACATCGGCCTTCCAATGTGTTAAGATCCCGGATAAGGCTTCGCCTTTCCGGGATGACGCCCGCGGCCACACGCGCCAAGCCGTTGAAATCGCTCTGCCTCATCCTGAGCTTGTCGAAGAATGGAGTCCTACTTGGGTTCGGGGCAGCGCAGTTCGTTCGGCGTGCCCCACGACTTGAGCCACTTGACGACTTCTTCATGAGGTACGACGCGGCCAGCCCTCACGGCAGCTTCCGCTTCCTCGATGGCGCGCTTTTCCTCTTCCTCGTCGATCTTATCGAAGTTGCTTTTCGTTGCGGGCATCTCAACCGCAATCCTTGAGCTTGCGCTGCCGGCATTCCTGCGCAAGCTTCCGCGCCTCTTCGATTTGCTGCGGCGTCATCTGAGCGGCGATCCTGTCCCGCATTTGCTTGGAAATATTCTGCTCGTAAGCTTTGGTGCTAAGAGAATTTTGCAAATTATACCACATATGCGCGCGGACATTGTCTTCCGGGACGCCTTCTCCGGTTTTGTAGGCAATGGCGAGAGCGCCCATTGCGGAAGTGTTCCCCTGCTCGGCGGCTTTTCTCAGCCACTTGAGTGACTCCGGGTAATTTGGGGGACCGCCCCATCCATCTCTGTATCTGAAGCCGATCAAAAACTGGCTTTCCGCATTGCCATGCTCCGCCGCCTTCAGAAACCATTTATCAGCTTCCGCTTCGCTTTGTTGAACGCCCAATCCTTTGGCGAATAACGTTCCGATGTGCTGTTCGGCTTTCGCATCCCCATGGTCTGCCGCCTGGCGATATTGTTTCATGGCTTCCATGTAATCGCCCCGTCCTTCGGCAGCGGCGCCACCTTCATACGGTCCCGCCCACGCTGCGCCCGCGCTTGTTAGGAGCGCCATCATCGCAGTCAGAAGCAATCTCGTCATTGGCCCCCTCGCATCGCATTCACCGAAACTCAGCGCCGTTATAGCTTTGGCGGGGGTCATATCAAGGTGGATCGGTGTGCAAAGGCGCCATGCGAAGCGCCGCGGCTCTCCTGCGATCGGAGGCCGATCCAAAGCGTGTTCGCGGCGCACAAAAGCGCTTCGAGCTTGATTTATTCACTTCGGATGCGCAATACAGACTCGCATCCAGGTCCGGGAAAGGGCGATGGCATCGCGTTTCCCGGGAATGGGTTTTCAAAGAATGCGGGTTTGCGAGATAGGCCAAGGCAGCCTTTTATCGAAAAAAGAGCTTGGTCTATCAAAGTGTTAGGAAGTAAGCCAAAAATGAACGACGAATTGGTGCGCAAGCACAGCCGGAGCATTTCTGGAATTTTCCTGCCGCTGACGCCGCAGTTCCAGGATGATCTTTCTCAGCCAGCTTTTAGCCTCTCCAGGCTTTGGCCCAACGAATTAGAACGCCACTGAATGAACATCGTCATTGTCGAAAGCGCCGCGAAGGCGAAAACTATCAACAAGTATCTCGGCGCGGATTATAAGGTCATCGCCTCATACGGTCACGTCCGCGATCTGCCAGCGAAAGACGGCTCCGTTCTGCCCGACAACGATTTCGAAATGTCGTGGCAGGTGGAGTCCGACTCGCAGAAGGTCGTGAACGAAATCGCCAAGGCGGTCAAAGGCGCCAGCCGTCTCATTCTCGCAACCGACCCGGATCGCGAGGGCGAGGCCATTTCCTGGCATCTCCTGAAAATTCTGGAGCAGAAGCACGCCTTGAGTGGCGTCGCGGTGGAGCGCGTCGCGTTCAACGCCGTCACAAAAGACGCGATCATGACGGCCATGGCCAATCCGCGCGCTATCGACGAGCCGCTGGTGGACGCCTATCTGGCGCGCCGGGCGCTCGATTATCTCGTCGGCTTCACGCTCTCTCCCGTGCTTTGGCGCAAATTGCCGGGCGCGCGCTCTGCGGGCAGGGTGCAGTCGGTGGCGCTTCGTCTTGTGGTCGACCGCGAGTCGGAGATCGAAGCCTTCAAGACCCGCGAATATTGGACCGTCGAGGCTTTGCTCCGCACGGGAGCGGGCGAGGAGTTCGGAACGCGCCTCGTGGCCCGAAGCGGCAAGAAGCTCGACAAATTCGATATTCCGGACGAAGCGACAGCGCATTCTTATCGCGATGCGATACGCGAGCAGCCTTTCCGCGTCGAAAGCATCGAGGCGAAGGAGCATAAGCGCAACCCGGCTCCCCCCTTCACCACGTCTTCGCTACAACAGGAAGCGTCGCGCAAGCTCGGCTTGTCGCCGCGCCAGACCATGCAGATCGCCCAGCACCTTTACGAGGGCATCGATATCGGCGGCGAGACCGTGGGCCTCATTACTTATATGAGAACGGACGGCGTGCAGATTGTGCCCGAGGCCATCGCCCAGTGCCGCAGCCAGATCGAGACGCAGTTCGGCAAGCGCTACGTCCCCAGCGCGCCGCGCGTCTACAAGACCAAGGCGAAGAATGCACAGGAAGCGCATGAGGCGATCCGCCCGACCGATTTTCGCCGTCATCCCGACAAGCTGAAAGGCATGAACGCCGAGGAAGCGCGGCTCTACAAGTTGGTCTGGCAGCGCGCCGTGGCGAGCCAGATGGCGAGCGCGGACTTCGAGCGCACCACGGTCGATATCTCCGTGCAGGGCCGCGACGGCCAGCCTTATGGCGTGCGCGCCACCGGCTCTGTCGTGATGTTCGACGGCTTCCTCAAGCTTTACGAGGAAGGCAAAGACGATGAGGAAGGCGAAGAGGGCGGCCGCCTTCCGAAGCTGAAGGAAGGGGAGCAGCTCCGCGACGCTGGCGTGAAGGCCACGCAGCATTTCACCGAGCCGCCGCCGCGCTACACCGAAGCCACGCTCATCCGCGAGATGGAGCGCCTTGGAATAGGCCGCCCGTCGACCTATGCGAGCACTATGGGCCTCTTGCGCGAGCGGGAATATGTGAAGCTCGAGAAGAAGCGGCTCGAGCCGGAGGACAAAGGCCGCCTCGTCACGACCTTCCTTGAGGCGTTTTTCAAGCGCTACGTCGAGTACGACTTTACGGCCTATCTCGAAGACCGCCTCGACCAGATCTCGGACGGCCAGCTCGCTTGGAAAGACCTGCTGCGGGAGTTCTGGCGCGACTTCATCGGGGCGGTGAACGAGATCAAGGATTTGCGCGTTACGCAGGTTCTCGATGCGCTGAACGAGTTGCTCGGGCCGCATATCTTCCCGGTAAAGGCGGATGGCGGCGATCCACGGCTTTGCCCGCTGTGCAACCAGGGGCAGCTCTCCCTGAAGGTCGGCAAGTTCGGCGCCTTCATCGGATGCTCGAATTACCCCGAGTGCCGCTTTACCCGCCAGCTCAAGACCGGAGATGCCGAAAACGGCGAAGCCGCAGGGACGCCGGGCGACACCGTACTTGGGAACGACCCCGAAACGGGGCTGCCCGTCTGCCTCAAGAGCGGGCGGTTCGGGCCTTATATCCAGCTCGGCGAGGGCGGCGACGGCGAAAAGCCGAAGCGCGCGTCGATCCCATCTAAAGCGGACCCGGCCGCGATCAACCTCGAATATGCGCTGAAGCTTTTGGCGCTGCCTCGCGAGGTTGGCCTACACCCAGAGACGGGAAAGCCGATCATGGCGGGCTTCGGCCGCTATGGGCCTTACGTCGAGCATGACGGCAAATATGTGAAAATCGAAGCCGATGAGGTTTTCACGATCGGCCAGAACCGGGCCGTCACCGTCATCGCGGAAGGCAGCAGCAAAGCCCAGGCGGCTCGCACCTCAACGCCGATCAAGTCCTTGGGCGAACATCCCGAGCTTGGGGGCAAGATCGAGGTTCTCGCCGGCCGTTTCGGTCCCTATATAAAGTTTGGCAAAGTCAACGCGACCATTCCCAAGAGCACCGCGCCCGAGGCTGTGACGCTGGAAGAGGCCGTCCGGCTTATCGCAGCGAAGATGGAAAGCGGCGGCTCGAAGACCAAGCCGCGCGGCAAGGCCAAGGCGGCAAAACCGAAAGCCGCCGCCGCCAACGGAAATGGAAAAGCCAACGGCGCTGAAAGTACTGCCAAGAAGCCGAAAGCATCGGCCAAAAAGGCACCGGCAAAAGCGGCAAGCAAGGCTCATTAGCCCGTGCCGCGCAAGAAAGAAAATATGGACGTAAAAGTGAAGCGCGCGGAGCCCGCGCGCTCGAAAGTACCAACGAAGGAAGACATTCTTCAATTCATTCGAGCCTCCACCGCGAACATCGGGCGGCGTGAAATTGCTCGCGCCTTCGACATCAAGGGATCGGACCGCATCGACCTGAAGCGCATGCTCAAGGAGCTTGCCGCCGACGGACTGATCGCCGATCCACGGCGCGGGATGCGCAAGGATGCTCTGCCGAAGGTCGCGGTGATCGTGGTTCGCGAGCAGGACCGGAACGGCGATCTCGTCGCCTCCCCGCTTCATTGGAACGAAGACGAAGACGGCGCGCCGCCGCGCATCCTGCTCGAAATCACGCGGCGCTATGAAGGGCCAGCCATTGGCGTCAGCGATCACGTGCTCGCCCGCCTGCGGGAAGTAGACGGCGAGGAGAACGCCTTCGCTTTCATCGCTTCGCCGATAAAGCGGCTTCCGCGCGAGAGGCCCCGCCAGCTCGGCATCTTAAGAAAATCGGGGCACGGCTTCGTCGTCGAATCCATCGACAAAAAGGATCTGAAAGACTGGCCTGTTCTGGACGGGGAGATGGATGGCGCGGAGGACGGCGAGCTTGTGCGCTTCGAAACCGTTCGCGATTTGCGCTCGCATCGGCCATCGGCGCGCGTTACCCAGCGTATCGGCCATCCGAAAGCGGAGAAGGCCGTCAGCCTTATCGCGATCCATAATCACGGCTTGCGGGATCATTTCGGCGATGATTGCTTAGCGGAATTGGAGTCATTGCCCGAAGCGGCGATGGCGCACCGCGAGGACCTCACCCGCGTTCCGCTCATAACCATAGACCCGGAAGACGCGAAGGATCACGACGACGCGGTTTGGGCCGCGCCGGATACCGATGCGGCTAATGACGGCGGCTGCATCGCCATCGTCGCGATTGCCGATGTGTCCTTTTATGTCCGGGCCGGATCGGCGATCGACTACGAAGCCAGCCTGCGCGGCAACTCGGTCTATTTCCCCGACCGCGTCGTTCCGATGCTGCCGGAGACGCTATCGAACGGCCTTTGCTCGCTGCGCGACGGCGAGCTTCGCCCCTGCCTCGCGGTGCGCATGGTTTTCGACCGCAATGGCAAGAAACTTTCACATCGCTTTGTGCGCGGGATGATGCGGTCCGCCGCGAAGCTTTCCTACAGCGAAGCACAGGCCGCCATCGACGGGAAGCCGAACGCGAAGACGAAGCCTCTCCTTGAGCCGATCCTGAAGCCGCTTTGGCAGGTTTATTCGATCCTCAAGGAAGCGCGCATTCGCCGCGGGCCGCTCGATCTCGATCTGCCAGAGCGCAAGATCATCCTGGACGAGCGCGGGCTTGTGTCGCGCGTGATCGTGCCGGAGCGCCTGGAAGCGCATCGCCTCATTGAAGAATTCATGATCCAGGCGAACGTCGCGGCGGCGGAAGCCCTTGAATTGAAAAAGTCGCCGCTGATCTACAGAGTGCACGACGCGCCCTCGTCGGAGAAGCTGGTGGCGCTCAGCGAGTTCCTGGCCAGCATCGACATCAACGCGCCCAAGACGAGCTTCAACCGGCCGGGTCAGTTCAACAAGATCCTGGCGAAGGCGGTCGGCACGGAGCATGAGGAAATCCTGAACGAGGTCGTGTTGCGCGCCCAGGCGCAGGCGGAGTACAGGCCCGGCAATCTGGGCCATTTCGGCCTCAATCTGCGGCGGTACGCGCATTTCACCTCGCCGATCCGGCGCTATGCGGACCTGATCGTTCACCGGGCGCTCGTCAGCGCTTTCGGGCTTGGCGAGGGCGGCCTGTCGGATGCGGAGAAGTCGAAGCTCGACGCCATCGCCGAGGCGATCTCGCAAAGCGAGCGGAAAGCGATGTCGGCGGAGCGCGAGACCGTCGACCGGCTGATCGCGATGCATCTGGCCGAAAAGGTCGGCGAGGAGTTCAAGGCTCGCATTTCGGGCGTGACGCGGTTCGGGTTGTTCGTGAAGTTGCTCGACACGGGCGCGGACGGGTTTGTGCCGATCGCAACGCTCGGGCGGGACTATTACAAGCACGTGGAAAACCATCATGCGCTTGTCGGAGAGCGCACGGGCGAGAGCTTCCGGCTCGGCGATCGCGTGGATGTGCGCCTCGTGGAGGCGAACCCGGCGGCGGGCGCTCTCCGGTTCGAGATGAGGAGCGATGGGCGGTATTCGCCCGCGCTCGCAAAGGCTGGGAAGAAGCGCGGGGGAAATGGCCCCCGAAAGCCGGCGAGGCCGCCCAAAAAGCGTTCAAAATAGAAAGAGTAAATCCAGTGCAGCAGAGTTTCGGGAACGAGCAGGCTTCCGCTCCCGGTCATGTTTGGACGAACGCGCATAGTCCTGCCGAGCGCAGGCCCGTTTTGAGATCCATCCTGCGCGGGGCCTCTTTGAGGTGCCCCAAATGCGGACGAAGGACGCTGTTTTCATCCTATCTGAAAACGCCGCCGGCTTGCGCAGCGTGCGGTGAAGAGCTGTTTCACCACCGCGCCGATGACGCGCCGCCCTATGTTACGATCTTCATCGTTGGCCACATCGTCGTGGCGCTGCTGCTGACCGTAGAGGTTTTGTATGCGCCGCCGCTATGGCTGCACTTCGCGATCTGGCTGCCGCTAACGCTCATTCTAAGCCTGGCGCTTCTGCCGGTTGTGAAGGGCGCGATTATCGGGCTGCAATGGGCGCTGAAAATGCATGGGTTTGAGGGCGCTGGCGGTTCGAGCCATGCTCTGAGCGCTTCCGGCTTGCGACGGGGAAGTGATAGCGGCGCAAGGTGACAGCGCCGCAAGATTTTTCAACCGGCGTGAATTTATGCTCGTCTTCGGCTTGACATACCCCGGCAACTTGGCCACTTTGCAGCCTGCGTTGGAGATATTTGGAACCTACCATGGCTAAGCCAGTAACACAGAAAATCAAATTGTTGAGCTCCGCCGGGACGGGTTACTACTACGTAACAAAAAAGAACCCCCGGAATTTGACAGAAAAGCTCTCGTTGAAGAAGTACGACCCCGTGGTCAAGAAGCACGTCGATTTCAAAGAAGCCAAAATAAAGTAACTGGCGGCGCGTCAGCGCTCGCAGGCTAGCATCTCTCAATCGGAAAAATATGATCAGCTCCGCAACTATCGGCAGCGGGGTAAGTCCGATTGAAGATGCGGAGCTGATCGTAGCGCCATTGGACCAAGAGGGCGTGATCCAACAGCCTCTACCGAAGCTTTCCAGTCTGCGACGACGTAGAAGCTTCGGCTTATGCCCTACGGACCCAGGAGATGCGGCGGACCTGAGCACTCCGCAGGGTATCTTTTAAATCTGAGTATGAGAAAAAATAGCCGTTTGGCAAGGCCAGACTGACATCTTTCTGCCTTAATTCGGAGATTTGCGCCGATCCTCCTTAACACGCCGCCAACTTCGTCACGCAAATTCTCTTCCGCTCGATCCGAGAGTATTCTCCAAGCACTTATTTATCAATGCTTTTCGAATTTATCGTAAACGATACCCGGAAAGCATTGCGCTTTTTTAAAGGAAATCGCGGTATTCGAGTTTTCCCCGTTATCCCCAGCGCTAAGAGCGCTTTGAGGAAAAGCTTGAGCGCTTTTCCGCCCGGAAGCGCGACCAAATAAAAGGTTGGAGCGCATTTGGCGACTCGAAGATCGCCGAATGCGCTAGTGTCCCGTCTCCGAATTGCCTACCACTTTCGCTGCAAGCTCTCAGAGGCAATTGCGAGACGCCACACTAGGTCAGCGTGGATGGGATGAACTGGCGGATCGTTTCAAGGAATCGCGACACGGAAATGGGCTTCGAAACGTAAGCTTCGCAGCCGCCCTCCCGGATACGCTCCTCATCGCCCTTCATCGCAAAAGCAGTCACGGCGACAATCGGGATGTGACGCAAGCTGTCGTCTTCCTTGAGCCATTTCGTGACATCCAAGCCTGAAACTTCAGGAAGCTGGATATCCATGACGATCAAATCCGGACGGTGCTTGCGGGCCAGCGCGATGGCGTCGATCCCATTTCGCGTTTGAAGCGTCTTATACCCGTGCGCCTCAAGCAAATCGTGGAAGAGCTTCATATTAAGCTCGTTGTCCTCGACAATCAGAATTGTGCTGCCCATGGCGCTTTTGCTCGATTTTGGCCGCAGGCTTCGAGGCGGCGGATCCGCCGTCTGCCTTTGCGGTCTGATACCGCGTTTTGAATAAGAGTTAAGGCGCATGACCCACTGTCAAATTAACGATCCGCGCCGTCATATTCTCGTGAACAGGTTAATAAATCCTCACTTCGTGTAACCTGATAAACGCATTCCATCGCTTTTGTGAGCCGCCTCGGCAGCTTTAGCTCGACTGGAACCGCCGCGCCGGGGTAGCACGCCCGTTATTTCGATTCGGTATCCTGCGGCACTTTCTCCTTGCGCGACGGTTTTGGCGCGACCAAGGAGCGTTTATCCAAGTATTTTTCTACTGCTCCGATCAAGTCGTCGACCTTGTCCTCGAAGAAATGGTTGGCGCCCGGGACAATTTCGTGGCTCACGACGATGCCTTTTTGCGTCTTGAGCTTGTCCACCAAGGTTTTAACAGAGCTTGTGGGCACAACCCGGTCGCGATCGCCGTTGATCATCAAACCCGAAGACGGGCAGGGAGCAAGAAAGCTGAAGTCGTAAAGGTTGGCGGGCGGAGCAACCGAAATGAAGCCGTCAATCTCAGGACGCCTCATCAAAAGTTGCATGGCGATCCAGGCGCCGAATGACACCCCTGCGATCCAGCAGGATTTTGCGTCGGGATTGGCGAGTTGCAGCCAATCGAGAGCTGTCGCCGCATCGGAAAGCTCTCCCGGCCCCTGGTCGAAGATGCCCTGGCTGCGGCCGACCCCCCGGAAATTGAACCGAATGACCGAAAAGCCCCTCTGCACATAGGTGTAATAAAGGCTGTATACGATCTGATTATTCATCGTCCCGCCAAACTGGGGGTGGGGGTGAAGAATAATGGCTATGGGCGCGCCGGGCGTGGACTCATGATGATAGCGTCCTTCGATACGGCCGGCTGGCCCATTAATGATGATTTCGGGCATTCTTGAACCTCTAATCCCGGATGCAAAATCCGGCTCCTTGTCTCGCTCATTTAACTGAATGATCCGGCCGCTTCCCAAAAAAGCGGATGGCCCTTGAGCCGAGCCGTTGAGGCCTCCCATTTGGAACAAATTCAGTCAGGAGGGCGCAGTCAATAGTTGACTCCTGCAGTCGGAAATCCTATACCAGAGTAGAAGAATCCTCGACGTGTTCGAGCCTGTCGCGCGCCCTGGAGCAGCGTCTGACGTGGCATATCATAACAGTGGCGTAAATTTCCACGGCCTTTGCGCAAATTTGGCGCGAAGAAGGAAGAAAATGTTGCTTAGTACGAAAGGGCGCTACGCCGTCATGGCGATTGTCGAAGTTGCGAGACAGAGCGACGCGCGGCCGATTTCGCTAGGCGACGTTGCAAGCCGCCTGGAGTTGTCCTTGGCCTATCTTGAGCAGCTCTTCATGAAGCTGCGGCGCAAGGGCCTCGTCAGGTCGGTCAGGGGACCGGGCGGCGGATACGTGCTTGGCCGCGATGCCGATGCGATCAGCATCGGGGAGGTTATGGCCGCCGTCGATGAGCCCGTGAGAATGACACGGTGCGTAACCGAGGGGGACGGATGCGTCTCCGCTCGCCGATGCAACACCCACTTCCTCTGGGACGCGCTTGGAACTCACATCGAGCAGTTTCTGGCTACGGCCACGTTGGCAGATGTCTTGCATGGACGCTATTCGGCGCCGGGCGCGAGCTTTTCGTTGAGCGAGCTTGCCGCGGCGGCAAAGGTTGGGTCATGAGCGTTCGCAGCTATCTGGATCACAATG
Organism: uncultured Alphaproteobacteria bacterium; assembly: GCA_963757195.1. GTDB lineage: Bacteria > Pseudomonadota > Alphaproteobacteria > Rhizobiales > Rhodomicrobiaceae > Rhodomicrobium. The sequence continues at coordinate 140,095 of CAVWQG010000005.1, read as the reverse complement.
CGACATCGCCGCTTCGGGCTGAGGCGCGCGACGCGATGATGGCTGCGATGGCGTGCGCCGGAAACCCGTCGTCGATCCACGCGGAAGGCCGCGAGGCTCGCGCTTTGGTCGAAAATGCGCGTGAAACCGTGGCTCGAATCTTCCGGGTAAAGCCTCAGGCCGTGATGTTTACCTCCGGCGGCACAGAGGCGGCGAATTGGCTTTTGCAGGCCTGGCCCGATTACAAGCTCGCTGTTTCGGCTGTCGAACACCCTTGTGTTCTGAAAGGGCATCGCTTCGCGGACGAGGATGTTCGCGTCGTGCCGGTTTCACCGGACGGCGTTGTCGACCTTGAACAGCTGGAAAGGGCATTAGCATCTCCGGCGCTTGTCGCCGTGCAGGCGGCCAACAATGAAACGGGCGTGATTTCAGCCTTTGTCGGATGTCGCATCTCTGACAAAAATCAAAAACGGTTTTGTCGTGTGCGATGCCGTTCAGGCGGTCGGACGCATTCCGCTTCAGGATTTTGCCGAGGCCGATGCCTTGTTCTTCTCCGCTCACAAGTTTGGCGGGCCGAAGGGCGTTGGAGCGGCGATCTGGCAAAGCGCCGGGCCAGAACCCGCGCCTCTGATCCGGGGAGGCGGCCAGGAGAGCCGGCGCCGCTCGGGGACCGAGAATGTGGCCGCTATTGCCGGTCTCGCAGCGGCTCTCGGTGCTGCCGATAAAGAGCAGGTGATTTGGAAAAGCCGGGCTGAAGCTTTACAGTTGAGGCTCGAACAAGGGCTCCGAGCCATCGCTCCGGACGCGGTGATTTTCGGCGAGGGCGCGGCCCGGCTGCCGAATACGACCTGCTTTGCGATACCGGGCAAGAGCGCTGAGATGCTTTTGATCGCCTTCGATCTTGAAGGCATCGCCGCCAGCTCGGGCTCGGCCTGTTCGTCGGGTAGGGTGGAAAGATCCCATGTGCTTTCTGCAATGGGCATTTCGCCGGGGTTGAGCGACGGCGCGATCCGCGTCTCGACCGGCTGGAATACGGAGGAGGCGGACATCGAGCGGTTCTTGGCCGCTTTGTCGAAGATTTTCCGCGGGCGCGAGGTGCGCCGGGCGGCTTAAGGTTGAGCGTCGTGGCCAGGCTTGACCCGGCCATCCAGGCTGAAAACGAAACTCTGGATGGCAGCCTCAAGGGCGGCGATGACAAGGGAAGGAGTAACACATGGCGACGCCAGTTCAGGACACCATTGAGCGGGTCCGCGACATCGATGTCGACAAGTACAAATACGGTTTCACCACCGATATCGAGAGCGTGCGCGCGCCGAAAGGTTTGAGCGAAGACATCGTGCGCTTCATTTCCGCGAAAAAGGGCGAGCCCGAGTGGCTGCTCGAATGGCGGCTCGAAGCCTACCGGCGCTGGCGCACGCTTGAGGAGCCGACATGGGCGCGCGTTCATTACCCGAAGATCGATTACGAGGACCTCTATTATTACTCTGCGCCGAAATCGACCGAAGGGCCGAAGAGCCTTGCGGACGTCGATCCCGAGCTGCTTCGCACCTATGAGAAGCTTGGCATTCCGCTGAAGGAGCAGGCGGTGCTCGCGGGCGTCGAGGGCGCAAAGATAACCGGCCCACGCGTAGCGGTCGATGCCGTTTTCGACAGCGTCTCCGTGGTCACGACTTTCAAGGAAGAGCTGGGCAAGGCTGGCGTAATCTTCTGCTCGATCTCGGAAGCGGTTCGCGAGCATCCCGAGCTGGTGCGCAAATACCTTGGCAGCGTGGTGCCGACCAGCGACAACTATTTCGCGACGCTGAACTCGGCGGTGTATTCGGACGGCTCGTTCGTTTATGTGCCCGAAGGCGTTCGCTGCCCGATGGAGCTTTCGACCTACTTCCGCATCAACGAGAAGAATACCGGGCAGTTCGAACGTACGCTCATCATCGCCGACAAGGGCGCCTATGTGAGCTACCTCGAAGGCTGCACCGCGCCGATGCGCGACGAGAACCAGCTTCACGCCGCCGTCGTGGAACTGGTCGCGCTCGATGAAGCCGAGATCAAATACTCGACCGTCCAGAACTGGTATCCGGGCGACAAGGACGGCAAGGGCGGCATCTATAACTTCGTGACGAAGCGCGGCGATTGCCGGGGCCGCAATTCGAAGATCTCGTGGACACAGGTGGAAACCGGCTCGGCGATTACCTGGAAATATCCGAGCTGCATCCTGCGCGGCGACGGGAGCCGCGGCGAGTTCTATTCCATCGCCGTTTCGAACGGGCGCCAGCAGGTGGATAGCGGCACCAAGATGGTGCATCTCGGCAAGAACACGTCGAGCCGGATCATCTCCAAGGGCATCGCGGCGGGCAAGTCCGACAATACGTATCGCGGGCTGGTCTCGGCGCATCGCCGCGCTGCGAATGCGCGCAACTTCACGCAATGCGATAGCCTCTTGATCGGCGATCAGTGCGGGGCGCATACCGTGCCGTACATCGAGGCGAAGAACGCCAGCGCGCAGTTCGAGCACGAAGCGACGACATCGAAAATCTCCGACGACCAGCTGTTTTATTGCCTGCAGCGCGGTCTGTCGGAGGAAGACGCGGTGGCGCTCATCGTGAACGGGTTCGTGCGGGACGTGCTCCAGCAGCTTCCGATGGAGTTCCTGGCAGAGACGCAGAGGCTGATTTCCATCAGCCTTGAAGGTAGCGTGGGGTAAAAAGAAGGGAAAACAACCAATGCCTCTAACACGTGTCGCGCTCAGGCGCGGAAAATCGGCGGAGTATAAGCGTGCGATCCTTGACGGCATCTATGCCGCCATGCGCGAAACCTTCCGTGTGCCGGAAGACGACAGGTTCATGCTGATCGACGAGTATGACCCCGAGAATATACTATACAGCTATACTTATCCCGGCATGGCGCACTCGGATGATCTCCTGATCATACAGCTTACCGTGAACGATACTCGCACCATCGAGCAAAAAAAGGCTTTGTATGTGAGTATCGTAGAGAAACTGACCAAAAACCCGGGCGTGAGGCAAGAAGATGTCTTGATCAACCTGGTCGAGGTGGCGAAAGAGAACTGGTCGTTCGGCGCCGGGATTGCGCAATATGCGGAAGACTAATACGAAACGCCGGGTAGAGTAGTACGGTTAAGCTGGCGTCCCCTCTCCCTGAGGGAGAGGGGCAGGGTGAGGGGTTACGAGCTTGGAGTTCCAGGCGAAACCAAGAGCGAGGAGAGCCCGCAAGCTGCGCAGCGCCAGCACGGACGCTGAAAGGAAGCTCTGGAGCCGCTTGCGGAATTGTCAGCTTGAGGGGTTGAAGTTCCGGCGTCAGGCGCCGCTTTTTGGCTTCTACGCCGATTTCTCCTGCGAAAGCGCCAAGCTCGTCGTTGAACTCGATGGTGGTCAGCATGCGATCCAAACGAAAAGAGACGCTGACAGGACAAGGATCTTACAGGAAGCGGGCATTATGGTGCTGCGCTTTTGGAATAACGACGTGATGAGAAACATCGAGGGCGTTCTATCGGAAATCGTGAAGGCAGCCAGGGCTCTACCCCCTCACCCTGTCCCTCTCCCCCTGGGAGAGGGAACGCTTGTTCGCCCCTCCGCGGAGCTTTCATCGTGGCGCTGATCTTGGCGGGATTACTGGGCGTGTTCATCAGCCTCGCCGGCGTGTGGTACATCACGTCGCCGTTCAACGCCGTGCAGACATTCGGGGTCGATCCATCGCACCTGGCCGACATCGCGCTCGCGCCGGGGCTCGGTATTCGAGATGTTGCGCTCGGGCTGATCATTATCGGCTTCGCCTTGGCCCGAAAGCCGGGCGCGACCGGCGCGGCGCTTCTGATCACCTCGATCGTGCCCATCGGCGATTACGCCATTGCGGGAAAAGCAGTCGGTTACGCCGCCGCCGCGCGCCACCTCGTCACGCTGCCGTTCCTCGTCATCCTCGGCCTGATGCTGGTGCGCAAATGACCTATTGGTTCAAGCCGAAGCGCTATGGTTGGGGCGCGAGCCCGGCAAACTCGAAGGGATGGCTGGCGACGTTCGGCTTCATGGCCATCGTCTTCGCCTTCCTCGCAGGAATTGTTGCTTTTGGAAGTGAGCTGACCGTCGGAGCCGTCATCGCCTGGGCCGTTGGCTTTGTCGCTGTCGAGCTCGCCTTTATTTGGATTGCGTGGAAGAAGACGGACGGGGCCTGGCGCTGGCGCTGGGGTTCCAAGGACATCGGGAAGTAGAGAAAAAGATGCTTGAAATCAAAGACCTGCATGCGGAAATCGACGGCAAGGAAATCTTGCGCGGCTTCAATCTCACAGTCCCGAAGGGCGAAGTCCACGCAATCATGGGGCCGAACGGCTCGGGCAAATCCACGCTGTCATACGTGCTTGCGGGCAAGGAACAGTACGAGGTCACGCAAGGCTCGGTGACTTGGGACGGCAAGGATCTCCTGGCCATGTCGCCCGACGAGCGCTCCCATGCCGGCGTGTTCCTCGCCTTCCAATATCCCATGGAAATTCCGGGCGTCGCCTCGCTGACGTTCCTGCGCGCGGCCCTGAATGCACAGCGCAAGGCCCATGGCGAGAGTGAAATCTCTATTCCCGACTTCATGCGGAGAGTCCGCACCGAGGCCGAAAAGCTCAGCATGTCCATGGACATGCTGAAGCGCCCGGTGAACACAGGCTTCTCCGGCGGTGAGAAAAAGCGCCACGAAGTGCTGCAAATGGCGCTGTTGCAGCCCACCCTTTGCATCCTGGACGAGACGGACTCCGGCCTCGACATCGACGCGATCCGTATCGCGGCCGAAGGCGTGAACCGGCTGCGTTCGCCGGATCGGGCCATGCTCGTCATCACCCATTATCAGCGGCTTCTGAACTACATCGTGCCCGACAAAGTGCATGTCATGGCGCACGGTCAGATCCTGCACTCGGGCGGCAAGGAGCTTGCCCTCGAACTGGAAGAGTCCGGCTACGCGGCATATCGCACCGAAGCGGCTTAAGGGGCGGCGATGACAATTCATCAGACCACAATCCGGCCTGCCGTAACGCCCGCCGAGCAGCGCTTTCTCGATCTTTATGCAAGCGTCTCCAGCAAACTTCCCGGCGCAGGCTCGTCCGCCGTCCGGGCCTGGAGAGATGCCGCCCGCGATGCATTCATCGTGCAGGGCGTCCCTCATCGCCGCGTCGAGGAATGGAAATACACCGACCTGCGCATGCTCATGCCCGAGGTTCACCCCCTCAGCGGCCTTGACTGGAAGGCTCCGGATGTCAGCGTCGAGGCGGCAATCGGCAAATCGCTTGCTCACCTGGATGCTTATCGGGCGGTGTTCGTCGGTGGGTGCTTCCGGCCGGATCTCTCCACCATCCACGAAGCGCATGGCGTCACGTTTGAATCGTTGAAACAGACGCTCGAGGATGACGGCGCCTCGGCCCAGGCGATTGCAAAGCTTAGCCTCCCGCAGCGCGATGTCATCGCGGCGCTCAGCACCACATTTGCAACCGATGGAGCGATCCTCGCCGTTGCGCCGAAAACGCGGCTCGAAAAGCCGATCCATCTCATCTTCATATCGCCGGACAAAGAGCCCGTTTTGTATGCGCTCCAGCACGCGATCAGCATCGGCGAAGGGGCCGAAGTCTCGCTCATCGAAACCCACGGCGCGCATCGATCGCAGGCCATATCGCACACGCGGCTTGCCATCGGGTCTGGCGCATCCTTGAAGCATGTCAGGCTGGCTGCAGGCGAGGCTTCGAAGGAGCTTGCCTCGGCGGCGGTAACGCTCGCCCAGGGCGCACACTACGAGCCGCTGCAAATCGCCATTAACGGGGCTCTCGTTCGCGCCGAAGCTGCGATCCGCTTCGAGGGGCCGAACGCGCGCTGCCATTATGCGGGCGCGATGCTTCTTCGAGCGCATTCGCACGCCGACTTCACGCTTGTCGTCGATCACGCCGCGCCCGGTTGCGAAAGCCGCGAACTGGTAAAGGCCGTGCTCGATGGCCGCTCGCGCGGGGTATTCCAGGGCAAGGTCATCGTCGAGCGCGACGCACAGAAGACAGACGGCAAGCAGATGGCGAATGCGCTGCTTCTGTCCGACGACGCGGAGTTCGATTCAAAGCCGGAGCTTGAAATCTTCGCGGACGACGTCGTTTGCGGCCACGGTTCAACGGCGGGCCAGCTCGATGAGGATATGATGTTTTATCTGAGGGCGCGCGGCCTCCCCGAGACGGAGGCGCGCGCGCTCTTGATCGCCGCTTTCGTCGGTGAAGCCCTCGACAAGATCGATAACGAGGCCTTGAGGGCCGCGCTCGACGAAAAGGTCGGCGCATGGCTTGCCGGCAACCCAACCCTGCTTGACCCGGCCATATGAATGACGCGCGCAACAACAATGAGCAGCTTTACCCCTCATCCTGTCCTTCTCCCGTTGGGAGAGGGAACGCCGCCGCAACGGGCACAGCCGAACTCCCTCTCCCAGGGGGAGAGGGCTGGGGTGAGGGGTGCAAGCTCGGAGAAGGTTTATGACGTTGATTGAAAAAGACATCGCCGCAAGACCTTATGACGTGGAGGCGATCCGGCGCGACTTCCCGGCGCTGTCGCTTCAGGTTCATGGCAAGCCGCTTGTCTATCTCGATAACGCGGCGAGCGCGCAGAAGCCGAAGGCCATGCTCGATGCGCTGATGAAGGCCTACGCGGAAGAATATGCGAACGTTCATCGCGGGCTTCATTATCTCGCCAACGCGGCGACGGCGGCCTATGAGGGGGGGCGCGAGCGTGTCGCCAAGTTCCTGAACGCGCCGAGCCACGAGCAGATCATCTTCACGAAGAACGCGACGGAGGCGATAAACCTCGCGGCGCAGTCCTTCGGCGGCCTGCACATCGGCCCCGGCGACGAGATCGTGCTCACCATCATGGAGCACCATTCGAACATCGTGCCCTGGCATTTCCACCGCGAGCGGCGCGGGGCGGTCATCAAATGGGTTCCGGTGACGGACGAAGGCGAGTTCCGGATCGAAGACTTCGAGGCCGCGATCACGCCGCGCACCAAGATGGTCGCGATCACGCACATGTCGAATGTGCTCGGCACGATCACGCCGGTTAAGGAGGTCTGCAAGATCGCCCACGCCCACGGCGCTTATGTGCTCGTTGATGGCAGCCAGGGCGCGGTGCATCTTCCCATCGACGTGCAGGACATCGATTGCGACTTCTACGCTATGACGGGCCACAAGGTTTATGGCCCGAGCGGCATCGGCGCGCTCTACGGCAAGCGCGAGCATCTCGAAGCGATGCCTCCGTATCAGGGCGGCGGCGAGATGATCGAAACCGTGACCCTCGACACCGTCCGCTATAACGATCCGCCCTACCGCTTCGAGGCGGGAACGCCGCCGATCGCGGAAGCGGCCGCGCTCACAGCCGCACTGGATTATATGGACAGCATCGGCAAGGACCGCATTCGCGCGCATGAAACCGATCTCAGGCGCTACGCCGAGGAACTCTTGAGGCCGATCAACTCGCTGCGCTTTATCGGCAATGCGGCGGAGAAAGGCGCGATCATCTCCTTTGCGATGGAAGGCGCGCACGCTCACGACGTCGCCACCATCCTCGACCGCTCCGGCATCGCGGTGCGTGCCGGAACACACTGTGCCGAGCCGCTTCTCGCGCGCTTCGGCTTGACATCGACCTGCCGGGCCTCGTTCGGCCTTTACAACACGCGCGCCGAGGTCGAGGCGCTCGCGGAAGGACTTCAGAAAGCGGAGCGTTTTTTCAGATGACCGAGACCATGCAAGACAGAAAAACCCCCATCGAGGACGCCCCTTGGGACGGTACACAGGAGCCGCCCGCGCACAAGGATCTGCCGCAGCCGTGCGCCCATACGGTTGAGGTCGCGAAGGAATTCAAGGAACACCCGATTCCTGAGGAAGAGATCGAGAACATCACGCAGGGGATCATCGCCGGTTTGAAGACGGTCTACGATCCCGAGATCCCCGTTGATATTTATGAGCTGGGGCTCATTTATAGGATTGATATCAACGACGACCGGGAAGTGGACGTCGAGATGACGTTAACCGCGCCGGGGTGCCCCGTTGCTGGCGACATGCCGGTGTGGGTGCAGAATGCAGTCGGCGCGGTGCCGGGCGTAGGCCTTGTGCGTGTGCAGCTTGTGTTCAACCCGCCATGGGATCCGAGCCGCATGTCGGATGAGGCGCGTGTGGCGCTGAACATGTTCTAATTTTGGTCATGGCCGCACTTGATGCGCCATCCAGGCAAAACGCTGCCGCTTGCTGGATTGCCGGGTCAACCTCGGCCATGACACGACCGGAGGGAAGAAGAATGGCAAGGGCGAAACCCAAAGTTCTGACGCTGACCGATGCAGCGGCCGAGCGCGTGAAGGCAATCATGGCGCGCTCCGAAACGCCCGTCGCCGGCTTGCGCGTCGGCGTAAAGAAGGGCGGCTGCGCAGGGCTCGAATACACCATGGAATACGCGGCCGAAGTGCGCCCGGTTGACGAGGTTGTCGAGGACAAGGGCGTGCGCATCCTCGTCGATCCGTCTGCGATCCTTTACCTGCTTGGCACGGAGATGGACTTCAAGACCGACAAGCTCACATCCGGGTTCGTCTTTCATAATCCCAACCAGACGAGCGCCTGTGGCTGCGGCACGAGCGTCGAAATTCAGCCTGCCAAGGAAGGGGTGACGGCCTGATCCGCACGGGCCAACCGGCTTTTTTTGTATCCCGGCCGTGGCACTGCAGCTTGTTTGCAGTTTCGCCAATCGAGCGCCTGTTCGCTCAAACCGGCGCGCATTCGCTGGCAAAGCCGAGAGTGTTCCTTTAAGAGCCCTCCGTTTTGAAGCTGCAGTTTGCTCCCCCACTGTCCTTATTCCTGACCTCGCCAGGATCAATTGTACAATTAAGATTTGAGATCGTCTCGAACATGGAGCCGGCGCCCCCGCTTGCAGGTACTCCTAACGCTGCCAAAGTTGTATAAAGCTCAAGAGCTTTCCTGCCGGTCAGCGCTATTTTCTTTGTCCCGAATGTCAGGTCGCAGCTGTGATGGGTGATATCCACGTTACTTGCTCTGCATGCAACTGAATCGGCCACAACAGATATTTTCTTATTCGATGGATAACGCACATTAGTCAGACCATTCAGGAACTTCTCCAGCACGCTCTTATCGATGGCCGTAGAGCTAGGCGAGTATTGAACCACCAAGGCGCCGAGAGTTAAGGCGCTGTTGCCACTTAGCGATTCAGCAAACGAAGCGCCGCTAACCAAGACTGATAATGCTGCGCAGCAAGTTATCGCTTTCATGAAGCACCCTTCTATAAATCCGCCAGTTAAGAAGAACCACGACCAGGGCGTGGAGTTCACGTTCAACGATAGATCGACTTCGCAATGCTGTTTGCGTTCCTTGAGTATGCGAGGCATAGCCGGAGGCAAGTTCGCACCCATTTTGCCGCACGCACTCAAGCGAACTTCCGGCCGCCTGTATTAGACTAGCAGGCTGCTGAAAAACGAATGCGGCCCATGGTTCGACAAGCTCACCATGAGGTGCAAGTCGTTGAAATCGCGCGACCTCATCCTTGAGCCTGTCGAAGGATGAAGCCTGGATTTCCGCCCTTTTCAGCATAGTCCGTTGGCCATTGGCGGCTCGTGCTCAGAGCAGCAGGGGAAGCTGTGCAGGCTTCTGTTCGATTTTATCGTCCGGCGCCGCCTCAGCGACCGGAGCAAGCGGCGCGGTCCTCTCCGCGAGCCGGGGATCGTTGTTCGCCGGTGAATTGACGCGGGTTGAAACCGTCCACGCCGCCAGCGCGTCTGACGGGCAGGGCTTGAGAAGCGCCGTGTCGCCGGTTTTCAGCCACCCGAGCGCTTCTTCCAGCGAAAGGATGGCCGGCATCCGGTCGTGGATCGTGGCGACCTTCTCGTTCGCAGGCACGGTGATGACCGTGAAGGACAGAAGCCCGTTCCACTCTTCCCACAGCCCGGCGAGCGTCAGAGGCTTGTCGTCCGCGCTCGTGACGAACCAGGGCTGCTTGCCCCGGCCCTGCCGCTGCCACTCATAGAAGCCGGAAATTGGCACGATGCACCGGCGTGATCTCAGCGCCCGGCGGAAGGCAGGCTTTTCGCCAAGCGTCTCGCACCGCGCATTGATGAGCTTCGAACCGATGGACGGGTCCTTCGCCCAGGACGGCACGAGGCCCCAGCGCATCGGCGCCAAGCGAAGACCATCGCGGTCGAGAACGATGACGCCAGCGCCGTGCGTCGGCGCGACATTCCACGAGGCGGACAATGACGGCGCGATCTCATCCACGAGCCGGTAGAAGGCGACGACCTCCGCCCATGTAAAAGCCTGCGTGAAACGTCCGCACATGGCAACTCCTTAATCGGCGCTCTCGTCCAACGGCTGAAAAACGATGCGGCCCACGGTTCGACAGGCTCACCATGAGGTTCAAGCCGTGGAAATCACTCTGCCTCATCCTGAGCTTGTCGAAGGATGAAGCCTAGATTTCCCGCCATTTTCAACATCCTAAATCGCGACCTGCCGCCCTATCTCCACCACCTGATCGACGGGGAGGCGGAAAAAGTCGGTGACCTGAGCGGCGTTGCGCTCCATGGCGGCGAAAATGAACTCCTGCCATCGGGGAAGTCCTTTGCCGTCGGGGCGCGGAACGACCGTCTCCCGGCCTACATAGTAGGTGACATCGCTCAAATCGAGATCGCAGCCCGCTGCATTCGCTTCTTCCAGGATGGGAGGGATCGCAGGCCGCTCCATGTAGCCGTAATGGACGGAAGCCCTCCAGAAATTCGGCGCTTCCTCAATGAAGCGGAAGCGGTCGGTCGGGTGAATAAAGGGCACGGACTCGATCGACACATTGATGACCATGACCCGCTCATGGAGCGCGCGATTGTGTCTGACGTGCCAGGCCATGACCGGCGGGACGCCTTCCTTTGAGCGTGTGAGGAAAACCGCGGTCCCGGGCACGCGGGGAATCCCTCTTGCGGCGAGATCGTTCAGGAATGTTTCGGTCCGTTGATATTTTGACCTGAGAACCTGCATCACGGCCTCCCGCCCGGAGTGCCAGACCCACATCACGCCATAGACGACAGCGGCAAGGGCAAGGGGAATGTAGCCGCCGTCGAGCATCTTCGCCGAGTTTGCGATCAAAAACGCGCTGTCGACCAGGATGAAACCTGCGGCTACGGCCATGCTCAGAGGCTGGCTCCAACGGAGCTTCTCAATCATGGCGATGTAGAGAAGCATCGAGGTCATCAGCATCGTGCCCGAGACGGCGATGCCATAAGCGGCGGCAAGATTATCGGATTTCCGGAAAGCGATCGTGAGACCGATGGTGATGACCATCATGATCCAGTTCACGGCGCCGATATAAATTTGGCCATAGCCCAGCGGGGAGGTCTGCGTGATCTTAAGGCGGGGCAGCCAGCTGAGCTGGATCGCCTGCCGCGTCATCGAGAAAGCGCCCGTTATGATGGCCTGGCTCGCGATGATCGTGGCCACGGTCGCCAGGATGACGAAGGGCACAAGAGCCACTCTTGGGCAAAGCGCGTAGAACATATTATCGGTAATGGGCGCGCCGTTCAGCACGAGGGCGGACTGGCCCGCGTAATTCAGGACGAGGCAGGGGAAGACGACGCTGAACCAGGCCAGGCGAATGGGGCCGCGTCCGAAGTGGCCCATGTCCGCGTAAAGCGCTTCCGCGCCTGTTACGCAGAGAAAGACCGCGCCGAGAACGAGGAAGGATGTCATTCCCCCCGACGCCAGATACTCAAGGCCATAAAGCGGGTTGGCCGCCGCGAGCACCATGGGATTCTGGACGATCCCCAGAAGGCCGAGGATGCCGAGCGTCAAGAACCATAGGGCCATAATCGGCCCGAACAATGCGCCGATACGCTTCGTGCCCTGCGGCTGGAATAGGAACAAGAGAACGAGAATGAGAACCGTCGCCGGCACCACATACGCCTCCAGCCGGCTCGTCACCACCGAAAGCCCTTCGAGCGCCGATAGCACTGAGATGGCGGGCGTAATCACCCCGTCTCCGTAAATGAGCGCGGCGCCGATCAGGCCGATGCCGACGATGAACGCTCTCTTTCTCGTGCGGCCGCTCGCCAGGCCCTTCCGGCCGCTGAGAAGCGCCATCAAAGCCATGATGCCGCCTTCGCCGTGGTTATCGACCCGCATGGCCACGCCGACATATTTGATCGTCGTTACGATGATCAGCGACCAGAAGATGAGAGAGAGGCTGCCGAGCACCGTGATGCGATCCGCGACCGGGGAGCCGCTAGCGGCGAGCACGACTTTCAAGGTGTAGAGCGGGCTTGTGCCGATGTCGCCGAAAACAACGCCGAGCGCCGATAAAGCCAATGCTCTGCTGTGTCCCTGAGGGAGCGCAGCTATGCCTTGCGGCAGGTAAGCCGTAGAAGTTGTGGTGCTCATCACGATCCGGAATGTCGTTGCTGCGAGAAGATATGCAGCTTAGCACAGGATCGAAGCAGCCGGATTACGTCCGTTTCATCGTCCCTGATTAAGCACACTTCGCCAATTTGGCCGACGGCTTGTCATCCCGGCCAAGCGCAGCCCCCTTCGGTCGTCCCGGCCAAGCGAAGCGCGAGCCGGGATCGCAAAAACGTAGACGTTTCACTTTGTTACGATCCCGGATAAGGCTGCGCCTTTCCGGGATGACAGCGGGGGCGCCCGTCGAACTTTGATTAAGGCGCGGCCACGACCAGCGTCCAGTACGTCTTGTACTTCGTGTCCGGCTTATACTCGTAGGCGATGCCCATATGCTTCGCGTCGGCGAGGAGCAAGTTCCGGCTGTGAGGCGGGCTTTGTTTCCATCCCTCGACGATTTGCGCAAAGGACTTCTGGCCGACGCCCACATTCTCCGCCGCGACCCTGAAGCGGTATCCCGACATGGTCAGGCGCTTCTGAAGATCCGCTCCGTTCGGGCCAACGTGAGACATATGGTCGTGGCTGGCCATGTCCCTGGCGAGAATTTCGGCCGCTGCCGTGGCATGGCTGTCTAATGAAAGGGCGGAGAGGCCCTTTGATGAGCGGTACTCGTTAACAAGGCGAAGCGCCTCGTTCGGGTCCAGTCCCGGCATCGCCTCATCGGTGCTCTTCTGCGGCGCAGCCGCGGGCTGCTCGCCAGAGCTGAAGGTCGACGAGAAATTCGCCCAGATGCCGTTGCCGCCTGAGCTTTGCGATGGAGGTGGCGTCACCGCTGCCTTCGATGGCATGTCGGAAGGACCGCCTCCTCCCATGCCCGTCAGAGATGCAATGCCGCCCGACGCCGTCGAACAGCCGCCTAAGACCGCGCAAAGCAACAACAAACGGACCGCACGCAACATCGTGAACTCCTCACACGTATGCATACAATGCCGAATTCCGGTTACAACTCACTTAATTCAGCCTTGCGAAAAGCGGATTAGGCCCGGATCGCGTCAACATGATGATAATTTCATTCAATGTAGAATCTCTTACGGCGCGGGCTTGTGCTCGCTCTCGGCCAATTCGCGGGCGCGGTCGGCCAAGTCTTGCAGGTTCTGGAGCATCTGATCGAAGATAAAGAGCAGGACGAAGACGCGCTGCATGTCCGCCTTTTCGGCGGTGGAAGGAAACCGCTCCTGCCTTGGCTGCGCGATCGCGCTGCGAAAGCCTTCAACGGCCGTTTTGATATCTTGCAAGCCAGGGGCGCTCTTCCCGGATGACAGCGATTCCGGCATGGCCGAAAGCCACGCGGCAAGAGCATGGAGAGTTACGGTCAGCTCGTTAACAAAAGGGCTTCGCATCGCTTCCGGGAAGGGAGTCACGAGTGCCCGCGACAGCATGGCCATGTCGTTTCGAAGGCGGCGCAGCGTGCGGGAAAGCGGCTCGGGATCGGGGCCATCCGCGAGGCGGTTCGCGCGCTCGACCTTCGCTTCTGCCGCCCGCGAGTCTGCTTTCGCGACGGCGGCGCTGCAGCGGAGCTGAATTTTCAGGAGGGCGTCCCGGTCGACGCCCTGGCCGTGGGCTTCGGCCAGCATGGAAACGATGCGGGCCATATCGGCGACAGCGTCACCGACGGATCGCGCCAAAAGGACGTGAGCGCGCGCGGGAAAGAGAAAAAGCGCAACCGCAACGGCGACCGCGCTGCCAAGGGTGATTTCGAAAACCCGCTCCAGCGCCGCGGAAAAGGGAGCAGCTTGCTGAAGCGCTGCGCCCATCAAAACGATAATCGCCGTAATGGGGGCAATGCGGTAGTCCGTCCGGAAAGCGGTGACGACCGAAAGCGGCGCGATCGCAACCACAAGCGCAAGCGCCAGCGCGCCCGGGTTGTCATGCGGCAACAGGCCAGCCACAACCGCGCCCCAGAATGCCCCGCCGACAGTCCCGACGAGGCGGTAAAGCCCTGCCCTCACCGAACCACCGACGCTTCCCTGAATGACGATCACCGACGACAGCACCGCCCAGTAGACCTGCGTCAGTCCGATGGCTTCTCCAAGCCCATAGCTCAGGAGCGCGGCAAGTGTCATGCGAAGGCTGAATTGCAGTTTCGCATGATGGGTTTGAAGCCAGGCTTTCATTGCTGGGCTGGTTCACTGCAAGAGGGACTATTAGATTGAGAAGCTCTCACGCGTCCTCACGAGTTTCACGCCGAAAACGCGGCTTGCCAATTCCGTGCCACACCGCTAGTTCCGGTTGCGAGGGATAGCCATGGAAGCCGAAACCGCAATCTTAGAAATAGAACCTAAACAGCTTTTCGGCCACCCGCGCGGGCTTTCCTTTCTGTTCGCGACGGAGATGTGGGAGCGCTTCTCCTATTATGGGATGCGCGCGCTCCTCGTGCTCTACCTCGTAAAATACGTGCTTCTGCCCGAGCATGCGTCGCAGGTGATCGGGCTTGCGACACTGAAGGGCGGCCTTGAAACGATTTTCGGCCCGCTCGAAGCGCAGCCCCTCGCCTCGCAGATTTATGGAACCTATACGGCGCTCGTCTATCTCACCCCGGTATTGGGCGGCCTCCTTGCCGACCGGGTGCTCGGCCAGCGCAAAACGGTGGTCATCGGCGCGAGCCTGATGGCCATCGGTCACTTCATGATGGCTTTCGAGCCGCTTCTGCTTTTCGCGCTGCTGACGCTGATTTTCGCGAATGGCCTCTTCAAGCCGAACATCTCGACGCAGGTCGGCGGCCTCTACAAGGAGGGCGATCCACGCCGCGACAGCGCTTACTCGATTTTTTATGTCGGCATCAATGTGGGGGCTTTTCTCGCGCCGCTGATCTGCGGGACGCTCGGCGAGAAATGGGGCTGGCACTACGGCTTCGGCGCGGCGGGCGTCGGCATGGTGATCGGGCTTTTGATTTATCTGCGCGGGCTTCGGGAACTGCCGCCGGACGAGTTGCAGAAGGCCAAAGCCGCGCACATCGAGCACGATCCGCTGAGCCGCGAAGACTGGCGCGCGATTTTCGCCCTGCTCATCCTCTTCCTGCCGAACACCTTGTTCTGGGCCACCTATGAGCAGCAGGGCAACACCATCGCGCTCTGGGCCGACAGCTACACCGACCGCTCGATCAACCTCCTGTTCTGGCAAGGCGAGATCCCGGTGACGTGGTTCCAGGCGTTCAACCCGTTCATGATCTTCGCCTTCACGCCGCTGATCGTGGAGCTGTGGGCGATCCAATCGCGAAGGGGCCGCGAACCGTCAACCGTCACCAAGATGGCGATGGGCTGTTTCATCGTCGCGCTTGCCTATCTCCTGATGGTTGGGGCGGCTCTCTATGTCGGCCCCGGCGAAAAATCGAGCTGGCTTTGGCTGTTCGCGTTCTTCGCGATCATCACCATCGGCGAACTTTATCTTTCCCCGGTTGGGCTGTCGCTCGTCTCGAAAGTCGCGCCGGTGCGCATACTATCCATGATGATGGGGGTCTGGCTTTCCACGAGCTTCCTGGGCAACTTCATGGCCGGCTGGCTCGGCTCCTATTGGAGCAGCATGGAGAAGCCCAACTTCTTCCTCATGATCGCTGGCGTGGCCGCCGCCGCGGGCGTGTCGATCATTCTCCTCAACAGGCCTCTCCGCAAGTCGTTGCAGCACTGACTTGCTTCGCCACCGCTGGACGAAGTCTGTGGTGGGTAGCTTTCGGGTGTTCAATCGCGGGTTGTTTTTTGCTGGGGTTTCGCCGTGGCGGCGGCGTCCAACCAGGCGATCCTCTCACCCCAATTTTTGATTGGCCTGAAAAGCGAAGCTCGCCGCGCGGCGTTATGCGGGCGCCGCGCTTTTTGTCGCCTTCTGCTTGCGCGCCTGCTCTTTAGGGGCGGGAACGAAAGAGATGGCCAGACGGCTTCCCGTGGCCGCCGCAAAGCGCTTCAACGTCCGCGTCGACGGAAGGTAACGGCCGCTTTCGAGCCGGGCAATGACTGTTCGCGAAGTGTCCATGCGGCTCGCAAGTTCATCCTGGGTAAGTCCGGCGCGGGTGCGAGCCTCGATCATCTCGCGGGCAAGCGCGAACTCTGTTTCGAGGTCGGCATACGCCTTCGCGTAGTCGGGTTCCTTCATCCACGTTTCGTGTAAATCGGCCACGCGGGTCATGTCACGTCCTTCGCCCTCTTCAGGGCTAACTCGATCTCTTGGCGCGGCGTCTTCTGCGTCTTTTTCACAAACACCCGCACCACCACCACTCTTTTGCCTTTCGCCGTCACGTAAAGAGCGCCCGTGCGATGCCGTCAGCGCTCTTCATGCGGATCTCCCAAAGCGCCCCTTCGATGTGGTCGACGTGAGGGTTGCCTACCTTCTCCAAGCCAAGCGCCTCAATCATGCCCGCGATGCGGACAAAGCGCGCCCGCAAATCGGCCGGCAAAGCCTCAAGCTCAGCGTCGACGGCGGCGTTTAGGGTTTCAACGGTCCAGGCTTTCATATGTAGCAAATTTGCTACCTTGAGGCAATGGACCTCGCAAGTGAAAACTTTGCCCGCGTCCACAGAGTAAATGCGGCTTTCCTGACGATAGCCAGTGTCGGCGCCAACGGCAGCTTTCCATCTGACTTGAGGCGTCACCAGAAATCCGTCCGATGTCTCTTCCCGGCCTAACCCAGGCTTTTCAGCAAATCATCCTCCCTAACGCAGCTTTTTCATCCTTCCCAATTTTCCACCGCCAATCCGTCCACGCGCTGAAATTCCCGAACATTACGAGACACAAGCACGAGGCCGCGGGCGCACGCCTGCCCCGCGATCAGGACATCGTAGGGCCCAATTGGCGTTCCCGATGCCTCTAGCGCAGCTCGAATTTCTCCGGCTTGCCGCGCGTCTTCCTTGTCGAACGAGACAACCTCAAACTGCAAACGATCGACGATGCTCAGATTGTGCGCTCGGCGTTGACTCTTGAACGCGCCAAAGTAAAGCTCATAAACAGCAATGGCGGGCAAACCGATGTCGGCTGGCCGGTGCTGCCGCGCACGCTGAGCGAGCGGTCCGCTGGGATCTCTGAGCAAGGCGATCACCGCATTGGAGTCAAAAAGGTAGCGCATCAGCGAAAGGCTTCATCGAGCGCTGGGCGCTCCTGCATCGGCGTCTGCTCCAGCGCCGCCTCAACGAAATCGGAGTCCAGCGAGCCGGAAAGACCATCCAGCCATGCCCAATCCGTTGGAATTGGCTCCAGGATGACGGATGCGCCGTGCCGGCGGATGCGGACTTCCTCACCCTCAAATCGATAGTCTTTTGGCAGTCTGACCGCCTGAGAGCGGCCCGACCAAAACACGCGCGCAGTTTCCATAGCAGTCTCCAGTTGGTATATATCAAAAGAATATACCACCGTATCGGTCAGGTCAAATGTGAAGCGCCAACCAAGGAGCGCGACGCCAGCACTACAGCCGCGCATCAACCGGCATCCCCGGCGCACGGCGCAAAGCCCGGCCACAACGGTAAACGCATCCTTGCCGCGCGGATGTGTTCATCGAAAACTGGTTAACAGGAGCGCGCGCGACATTTTTTTGGTCAGATCGCCCTAAAAATTGGTTAATTCCATGAGCCGCGCGCCTTCCGCCGGACGCGGATCGTCCGTTCCAAGACGCTGAAAATAATGGCTATTTTTCTCCATGACGCCCCATTAAATGGAATTTAATGCCAGAATTTTCCCCTTTACCGGGACGCGCAAAAGTCCGTTAAATATATCGCTATCACGCCTGTTAACCCTGTGCCGCCTCTCGCAGCTGCGGCGCGCGCTTCGGAGCCGTCAGTTTTCCTGAAATTTTCACTTTGGAATCAGCGGCTTATGAGAATTAACCTCCCGGCAAGAAGCTTTTCCCTAAACTCACGCCCAGCCAAAATGACAGGCGGTTTCGTTGCACTCCGCACGCGATTTTGGTCCAAGCCGCGAAAACTTTTGACCAATGTCTGGTCAAGGGGGATCGGCATGGAGATTTCTGTGAGGCGCCAAGCTTTAGGGCCGTAATCCAGGATCGTTCGATGCCTCGTTGGATCGCCTTTGTTTGCCTGCCCCTTGTCGCCAGCGCTTTCTCCCCGGCGAAGGCCGACGAAGGCATGTGGACGCTCGATCACTTCCCCTCGGATCGCGTTGAGAAGCTTTACGGCTTTCGGCCCGATCAGAAGTGGCTCGATCATGCCCGGCTGTCCGCGGCGAGGCTGGCGCACGGATGTTCGGCCGGCTTCGTCTCGCCGCAAGGCCTGGTGCAGACCAACCACCATTGCGTCGAGGAATGCCTTGAAGAGCTTTCGACGAGCGAGAAAGATCTCTTTACAACCGGCTTCTATGCAAAGGAGGAAAAGGACGAAGCCAAATGCCCGGCCTTCGAACTCAATCAGCTGACCGGCATCGGCGATGTGACAGCCCGTGTCCGGGACGCCATCGGAGGCAAGTCGGGCGCTGCCTTTACCGAAGCCAAGCGCGCCGTCAAAGCCGCCATTGCGAAGGAATGCTCGGGCGGCGACGATGCGCTGCGCTGCGATGTGGTCGAGCTTTACGAAGGCGGGATCTATAACCTCTATAAATATCGCCGCTTCCAGGATGTGCGCCTGGTTTTCGCGCCCGAGCAGGCGATCGCGTTTTTCGGCGGCGATCCCGACAATTTCGAGTTTCCCCGGTACGATCTCGATGTGAGCTACCTTCGGGTCTACCAGGACGGCAAGCCGCTCGACACGGCCGCGAACTACTTCCCGTATGCGCCCGAAGACGTGAAGCCGGGCGATCTCACCTTCACGGTCGGCAATCCGGGCTCGACGCAGCGCCTCGATACCATCGCCGAGCTTGAATACGACCGCGATGTCTCGCTGCCGCGCTCCCTGTTCCGGCTTTCGGAGGTAAGGGGTTTGCTTACAGAATTCCGCACGAAGGGGGCCGAAGAAAAACGCATCGCCACCGGCCGGCTCTTCAGCGTCGAAAACTCGCTCAAGGCGCGGAAAGGCCAGTTCGAAGCGCTGGTGGAGCCGGCGCTGATCGCGGCCAAGACGAAAGAGGAAATGGAGCTTCGGGCAAGGGTTGACGCAGACCCCGCCTTGAAGGCAGAGGCTGGCGCGGCCTGGGATACCATCCGCGACACGCTGAAACGATGGAAGCCGAAAAGCGAACGCTACGCCTACACCGCTGGCCATGCCGCCTTCGATACATCCCTGTTCAGCGAAGCAATGGCCCTGATCCGCTACCCGGCGGAGAAGGCGAAGCCGGACGAGAAGCGGCTGCCGGAATATACGGATGCGAACTTCCCGAGGCTCAAGCAGTCGATCCTGGCGGACCGCCCCTTTTATCCCGAGCTTGAAAAACTGACCTTGACCTTTTCGCTAACCAAGCTCCGGGAGGTGCTCGGCCCCGACGATCCCTTTGTGCGGAAGGTGCTCGGCAAGAAATCGCCGGAGGACCTGGCGAATGAGCTGGTCGATGGCTCCAAGCTCCGCGACGTGAAGGTTCGCAAAGCGCTCCTTGAAGGCGGACAGGCCGCGGTTGACGCTTCGTCCGATCCGATGATCGTGCTCGCCCGCCTTCTTGACCCCGATTTCCGCGCGATCCGCAAGGACTACGAAGACAATTTCGCAGCGCCGATGGACAAAGCGCACAGCGCCATTGCCCGGGCGCGGTTCAAGGTTTTCGGGACCTCGATCTATCCCGACGCGACCTTCACGATGCGGATCCCCTACGGCGCGGTGAAGGGCTACTCGCAGGACGGCAAGTTCATCGAACCGGTCACCCGGATCGAAGGGCTGTTCGAGCGCGCGACCGGCTCGCCGCCCTACAAATTGCCGGAAAGCTGGATCGCCGCGCGGCCCGCGCTCAACATGAACCAGCCCATGAACTTCGTGACCACCAACGACATTATCGGCGGCAACTCCGGCTCGCCGGTGATCAACAAGGCGGGCGAGATCGTTGGGCTTATTTTCGACGGCAACATCCAATCGCTTGGCGGCGACTTCGGATTCGACCCGGCCGTCAACCGCGCTGTCGCTGTGAATGTCGGGGCGCTCCGCGAGGCGCTGACCAAAGTCTATCATGCGGACCGCATCGCGGCTGAACTCAAGTGAAATGGAGGGCCAAAGCTCTGCCCGCTAAGAGCACGCGCGTTTAAGCTGACGCGGGCGTCGATGATCGTCGCCCCGGAATGCGCCTTGGCGCCTATCCGGGGCCGTTACAAGTCGAAGCGCCTTTTGCGATCCCGGATACGACGCAGGCGCCGTTCCGGGATGACAAAGCCTTGCCTCAGGATTGCCTAGCGCTGAAAACACTCAACCTCATCCTTGTCGAAGGATGAGGCAGGGTTTCACCGTTTTCAGCATCCTGATAGTGAAGCAGGCGCCGGTTCGGCTGAAGAGCCTATCCGCTTTTGATGGAGTGAAAAGCGGGCTTTAAGCTTCTGTTTTATCGTGCGTCTTGCCGGAAAACCACTTCGCGCTTTTCCGAACGCACTTTAGAACGGGAAGTCGAAAAGGCCACATCCATGATGCTTAGCCGCCCCAGTTGCTTGCGACCTCGATACCTTCTTTCTCGCGACTTGAGAGGCCGTGCTGGCGCCGCAACGCTTGTGGTGCGCGGCAACGGAGCGCCGGCTTGCCTCATGCAGGGGCACATAACCGGGCTTCACAATGTATGATTTGATCGGCTTATTCTTGGTCGCGCTCCCGTTCTTTACCTCGATGTAGCGAAGCTCATTCCCCGAGACGACCTCAGAGTACTTGCCGAGCGGGAAATTAGCGATCTTGCCGCCACGGATGATTTCCGAGACCATCTTCTTCTGGACGGGGGCATCCGCTAAATCACCCTTCGCATTCTTTATCCCTATGATGATCAGCGACTTCTGAGCTCTTTCTTTTTCTGACGGCGTTGAATCCAGCTGTTGGCCCAACGGCAACCCATAAAGCTTCGTGTTTGCCGAGACATAGGGCTTACGGGCGATAATTCCGCACAGCTGGACGGCTCTGCTATCGATAAGGCGTTTGATATCCTGTGTTGAAAGCCCCGTACCTCGCGAGCCGAGCCCGACACAGGCGACGGTGTCGTAACGAGCCGCCGCCTTGGCGAAGTCGTCGCTGTCCAGGACGGCGGACAATTCGCCATTTGACTGGTCGGCAACACGGTTCGGCCGGCGGAGACCCTTACCCGACAGCACGTAGACCTCTACGTCCGCCGATCCGCCCTGTTCGGTTGAGGCGGCAAGTTCCTGTTTTTCGACGGGGCTTCCGGGGGGTACCGGAATGACGCTCGTGCTCTGGTTAACAATATTAAATCCGCCGTTGAGCTGCGCCTTCGATGTCGCTACGGGCGCGGGTTCGTGAACCGCGGCCTGCTCCTGCTTGGCTGGAATCTCCGGCTCGGATGGAGCCGGAGATTTGTCAACCGGCGCTTGCGCCAGAGGCACCTGTTCCTGTTGGACGGGCGCTTTCTCCTCCACCGGAGCCAGTAAGACTGAATTGGGAGCAGGCGCCTGTTCCTGCATTGCCGGAGCCGGAGCTGTTTCGACCAGGGACTGGGCCGGTATTGGAACCTGCTCTTGTTGAACAGGGGCCTGCGCCTCAGCCGGAGCCGCAGCTTGCTCCCGCAACGGAACCTGCTCTTCTGAAACCGGAGCGGCAGCCTGCTCCTGTACCGGCGCCTGCTCCTCCGGAACCGGAGTTTCGCCGCGTGCTGAACAGGTGCTTCCGCCTTGGGAGCAGAGACCATTTCGCTCGTCTCTTCGAGAGGCTTTCGCTCCGCAGGCCGGCTGATCAGCAGGCTCTGGCTATGCATCCAGGGGACAACGAAGCAGACGAAGAACGAAAGAGCAAAGACGATCGCCCTAAGCTGCCAGGGCGACTCCAGCCACCAAATAATCGCATTCATTGACTCGCCCCACTCTTGGATGGGATTAATGTTTTATCCAGCTTTCTACAAAGCGCCGACTGTAAAAACGCCGAATATCTTGAGCGTGACATTCTCAAAAATAATGCTTTCGTTCAAGGCGCCAAGAAGACGCGGTTTCTAGGTCCTTAGTTGGAAAAGCATTCATTTTGAATTGCGGAGCCGGAGATGAAGGCATTCTGATAGGCTTGTATTGATGCTGGTGATCAGCTCAGGTTCTTTTTTCGGATAGCAAAAAGAAGTTTAACAAGGTTTACAGCGCCGACTGCCCCTTCGGGCGACCAGATGACTGGCAGTCGATGAGTGAAACCTCACTCAGCCCGCTGAGCCCGGCGATCTTCAAATTGCCGCGGATTTCTGTAAGAGAACTCACACACAGAAGAAGCATAGTCCACAGGCATGGTTTCTCGCCGAACAACCAAGAGCGCCCGAGCCAAGCGATAATAAAGCGCCGGCCCCCGAATGCAGGGCCAAGCTTCCCGTTGCGCGGTACTCACTAAGGCGGACGTCAGTTATGACAGGCTTTCCTATTCCATCTAACGAGCACGAGCGCCTCAAGGAACTTCGAAAGCTGCGCTTCGAAGAATGGGGAGCAAGCACCGCCCTCAGCCAACTATGTACAGTCGCGGCGAAGTTACTCGGAACGTCCATCTCCGCAGTGTCGCTGGTAGGTGAAGATGAGCAATTGTACGCAGGTCAGTTCGGGCTTGACGTTGATCGGACGGCGAGGGAGGTCGCCTTCTGCGCCCATACGATCATGACATCAATGCCCTTAGTCGTGGAAAATGCCGACAACGATCAGCGCTTTTGTCTGAATCCAATCGTAACAGCGGAACCAGGACTTAAATCCTACCTGGGAATCCCGCTTGAGACGGCGCCGGGTATGCGGATCGGCGCCTTGTGCGCAGTTGATAGAAAGCCCCGCAGCTTCAGTGCAAACGACATCCGAACCCTGATAGGCCTCAGCCAAATCGTGGTATCAATCATCAATAGTCATCGCATGAGCTTGGAGCTGGACGAACAGCTTACGAGCGCGATCGCTCTTCAGAATGACATGCTTCCGAGCGCTGCGCGCGTGGCGCAAATCCAGGCTCACTGTCCGTTGGACTTGGCGAGCTATTACAAGCAACGCGATGGAATAGGCGGAGACATCTGGGGCATCGAAGTGACCGGTCCTCAGCGCATCATGATGTATGTCGTCGATTTTACAGGTCATGGCGTTGCGGCTGCCCTCAACGCGGCTCGTTTCCATTCCTTCGCGCATATGTTGTGGCAGCGGACCGGAAGGCCAGACTTTCTGCTGCGCAAGCTGAACCAAAGACTTCACGAAGTTCTTCCCACCGGCCAGTTCGCAACCATGTTCTGCGCAACGATCGACTTCGCAATTCAAAAAATCGAATACGCTTCAGCGGGTTCGCCTCCTCAGCTCTATCGTGCATCGCCCCGGCATCCCTTCGAAGTCCTTTCTCAGTCGAGCCTGCCTCTCGGCATCATTCGCGACGCGGCCTATGAGAGCAAAGCGATCCCTTTCTTCAAGGGCGGCTCCCTTATTCTTTTTACTGATGGTTTGGTGGAAACGCCCAGGCCGCCCAAAAGCATACTAACGACAGATTGCCTGAGGGAGTTTCTGAGTAAGGCCGAACCAAATAAAAACGCCGACCAGCTATGCCATAGTGTTATCGGCCATCTCTTCTCTGAACCGGCGACCAAGGCATTGGATGATATCACGCTTGTCATCGCGAAACATACGGGCAGCGTTAGGGAGCCCGTCATTGATTATGAAGTTTGAGACGCCAATCTTCCGATGAAAATTCCGGGAGGTTGCCATGGAAGAAGACAGGTTCAACATGTCGATGCGAAAATTCCTGAAGCAGGTGGGCGTCACGTCGCAGCAGGAAATCGAGCGTGTTGTGCGCGAAAAGCATCTCGCTTCGGGGAAGCTCAAGGTTCGCGTTGTTCTGACGGCTGAGGGCACGGAGCTGAACCACGTCGTCGAAGGTGAAATCGAACTGCCAAGCCATTCAGGCTAGTACGCCCCGCGGGAAGTCCTGATCCACTTGCTGCGGGCGCTGACAGGACTTCCAGCGGCGTACCAGCAAATTATTGATCTAGCACAGCTTACGGCCGGAAGTTCGCTTGAGCGTTTGCGGCAATGGGAGTGCGAACTTCCGGCCGGCTGTACTAGGTTTTTGCTGGATTTGCCCGACGGATCGCCGCCGCCATCCCGGAAAGGCGAAGCCTTGTGCGGGATCGTAATGTCCTGAAGCGCCGGCCTTTTGACGATCCCGGCTCGCGCTGCGCTTGGCCAGATGCCAATCCGTTTGCCAGATTAGCGAAGTTTGCTTAGGTTTTGCTTTTTTGCGCGATTGCGTCCGTGCTAACGAAATCCGTGCCTTACCCATGGAGGGACTTCAATGGATGCCTACGAAGCGCTAGTCACGCGGGTCAGTCCAACCGACATTGCCGACCCAGCCCCCGATGAAGAAACCGTGCGCAAGATTGTGGCTGCCGCCCTACGCGCGCCGGACCACGGCAGGCTACGTCCTTGGCGCTTCATTTCCATACGCGGAGAAGGCAGACAGCGCCTCGGCGATGTTTTTGCGTCCGCGCTCCAACGCCGCGATCCCAAAGCGACGCCGGACGTCTTGGAGCGCGAGAGGCAAAAGCCGCTGCGCGGACCTTTGCTTCTCGTGGCGGTGGCCCGAATAGCGGAGCCGTCCAGAATCCCCGCGGTCGAGCAAATCCTCTCGGCGGGTGCGGCCACGCAGAACATCATGCTTGCATGCCACTCGCTTGGTTTCGGAGCCATGTGGAAAACTGGTGAGGCTGCCTATGATGCCAGCGTCAAGGAAGCACTCGGCCTTGAAGCTTCGGAGGCCATCATCGGTCTCCTTTATATAGGCACACCGAAAGCTATGCCAAAACCGCCAGCGCCGCTTGATCCGGCTGACTTCATTCGGACCTGGCCCAAGGCGTAGAGACGCAGCTTTGCCGGGGCGGCGATCCCTTAGGTGCGAACAAAACGGCGGCGCAAAAACAGGTCGGCCCGGGCGATTACGGAACGGATCGGCGCGCTTACGCCCGCGGTGTTAAGAGCGCCTCTTCTCGGCACGCTCCCTTCCGCGACCGCGCAACCGTAACTCCGGGCCATCGTCACTTTTCTTAATTTAGTTTAAATGCATCTTGAGTTGCAATTAACCATTCCCTCTACCTATAATAAACGCAAGTATTTGGTGCATAAGGAAAAATTCACCTCGATCTAATCATTTCTGTCGCGTTTGGAGCCAACTTTAGATATATTGTAAAGTTGCCGAGGGAAGGAGCGTGAAGCAGAAGGTGTAAAATGATGAGATACATAGTTGCTGCGTTCATCGCAATTGGAGCGATGCTCAGCGTTTCCGCACAGGCCGCGCCGTTATCGCCGGCTTCAGTGCAGGCTGAGCATGCTATTGCAACAGGCGGCGCCGTCGAAAAGGTTTGCTGGGGCGGAGGCTGCGGCGGCTGGGGCGGCGGATGGCGTTCAGGCTGGGGCGGAGGAGGATGGGGTGGCTGTGGCTGCTGCCGTCCGTGCTACCGTCCTTGCGGCTATTACGGCTACGGTTGCGGCGTCCGCTGGTGGCCAGCTCGTCCTTACGGCTGGGGTGGCGGCTGGGGCGGCGGCTGGGGCGGCGGCGGCGGCGGCTGGGGCGGCGGCGGCTGGGGCGGCGGCGGCGGCTGGTAACCCAAAAATTTTTTGTGATATCCGGTAGCTATTAGCCGGGTAGCAATAGAGGGGTGGGGGCCTTCCTTCCTTCCAAGTTTGACAAAAATTAAACATCAACTTGTTCGGTGCGGGGTAGTGGCTTCCCGCCCGATCCTCAAAATAGAGACGAGTTTGCAGCTTCGAAGCGGCAGGCCAAGAAGCTTTTTTTTGCGCAACTCGCAGGGCCGGCGATCGGCTAAATCAAGAAAATGACTTTATTGAACCTTATAAGAAGCGGGTTCGCTGTAAGCATCCTTCTCTCATGTTTGGATGCGTTTTCAGCGAGCGCACGAGATCGGCTATGAGGTTCGAGCAATGCGTCACGCAAAAGACCGCGCCCTTCTTGCCGCCGCCGCGGCCGTAATGATCACGAGCGCCACCCTGGCTGCTCCTCAGGACAACGAACGGTCATACCTGCCGCCCCAATCTTCACGGTTTCAGGAAACAACGAAGAGCGAAGAAGCAGCCCCTCCGATAACGAGGCGTCCACAGCATAATGTTCGGGCTCGAACTCGGCGCCGCCGTGTCGCGGAGGAATTCCAGGCAACGCCGCCGGATATGTTCGTCCTTCCAGGCATGCTCTCCTTTCCATTCTTCTGATGAGCTTCATCGGTGCAGAAACTACGGTTGCATCCCGGCTGCGAATAGTTCTAACGCTGTTTCATGGCCGTGCAGCCGTCATTCTTTAGACGCCGGGAATATTATATTTGGGGAGAGACACAGTGGTAGCATATAATACGCAATTTCGGAAAGGCGGCAGGTATTGGGCAATCGCGGCCGCGCTTCCGCTCAGCTTACTGGCCGTACCGCAAGCGAGAAGCGAGCCCGGCGCGCTTGCCGGCACATGGAGTGGCGGAGGGATTGTGGAGTACGTAACGGGCAACCGCGAGAGAGCCAGATGCCGAGCCAACTATTCAGGAGGCTCATCCACCATCTCAATTAACGCAACCTGCGCAACCCCATCGGGAAGCATCTCCCAGTATGCGCGTCTCCGCAAAACGGGCGCCAACAGCTACGCAGGAACATTCTTCAACTCTCAGTATAATTTGAGCGGCAGCATCCATGTCGTCGTCCATGGGAACACCCAGTCGGTGTCGATAGCTAGCGGAAGCGGGTCGGCTTCGCTGTCACTCAGACGCTAAGCCCTGTTCGACGGACCTGCTTAAGCCCCAGCCGGCCGGTCACCGTGCAGTCGTTCTTTGTGCAGCGTCCTTCGGTGACCGGGCAGACGCCGCCTTTGTTGGCCGCCAGAAAACGAGCTATAACGAGACCGTTAAATCTCATGCGATGAGATTGTTATACACATCATATTCTTCCGCATGTTCTTCCGCCTTTTCGAACCGGAAAGTTTCGGCTAAAGCGGTGAAGCTATTTTCGACGGGGAGGTATGCATGAGTAAGCGGAAAGTTTTTGGGTTGGCAGCGGCGGCGTTGCTGGCGTTTGGAATTCAGCAAATCGCGGGAGCGGTTCGGGCGGCGGCAGAAGATAGCCAAGCCGGAGCGTCGGACGCCCAGCCCAGCGTTGCTAGAGCGGTCTACAATGAAGGGCGTCCTTCCGAGCGGCACGGCAACATCTATGGAAGCCACGGCGTTGTTGGACAAGGTCCCGTTGCGCGGCGCGGCTTCTACGGCGCGGTAGGCCATCGGCCACACTATTACGCGCATCGCTATTACCGCCCCCGCGCATTTGCGGGCGGGGGATACTACGGCGCAAGGAGGTACAATCCTCGATACTATGCGCATCGCTATTACCCGGCCCGCCCTGTTGTAGCCGGCGGCTACTACGGCGCGACAGGGTATTATCCTCAATACTACGCGCAGAGCTATAACCCGGCGCAGCCCGTTTACGGCGATGGCGTTGCAGTCGCCACCACCAGTCCCTTCAACTCGGTTTTTGCGCCAACCAATTGGAGCGCGGCCTGTGTTAACGGACGGGTGTGCACCCGCGCCTACTATCGCCGCGGCGTCCCGATGTGCCGCAGCTGGGCAGCCTGCAACTACTAAGCATGCTTTGACGGATGCGCCAACGGGTCGCCGTCATCATCGTGGCGGAAATCCCGCAGGCGTTATCCGGGATCGTAACATTCTGAAGCGCGAGCCTTTTTGCGATCCCGGCTCGCGCTTTAGAGGCGCCAGCTTATTTTAGACAACCGCCACTTCATTTGGACGCCCGCTGCTCTAGCACCCAGGATCGAGCAGCTTACCCGCCTTCAATCGATTGCGATTGCTATGGAGGCGGGTTGTCTGGTCTTGATCGCCTTGAAGGAGGCTTGAATCGGCCAATAGCGTTTGAGTGTCCGGGCGCAAGACTCCATCTCAGCGTGTTCGGTGATCACTTCATGCGCTCGGCTGTTCTCAAGCCGGGGCTCATGCCCTCTCCACCGCAAGAGTGATCTCAATGACTTCCACACTTCAAATGGCATTGCTGCTTTTCGCTGTTCTCGTTTTGGTGGCGATTGCGGCAAGAAGGCTCGATATTGCCCCATCGATCCTCCTCGTCGTAGCTGGCGTCGGATTAGCGCTGATACCCCGGTTGCCACGGCTGGAACTCGCACCGGAACTAGTCTTGCTCGGGGTTTTGCCGCCGTTGATTTATTCGGCGGGCGTTCAAATGAGCTGGCGCGACTTTCGCTTCAATCTCAGACCCATCGCCTTGTTTGCGATTGGATGCGTCATCTTCACCGCTTGCGCCGTTGCTGCAGCCGCTCATTGGCTTCTTGGCCTGCCCTTGGCTGTCGCGTTCGTGCTGGGCGCCATCATTGCGCCGCCTGATGTCGTCGCTCCTCTTGCCATTGCGCGCCGCCTTGGCCTTCCCCGGCGCCTTGTTGTTGTCCTCGAAGGCGAAGGTCTGGCCAATGATGCAACGGCGCTGATCCTCTATCGCTTCGCCGTCGCAGCCGTGAGCACAGGTCTCTTCTCGTTTACCGAGGCTGCAGGCGCCTTCGCGCTCATCGTCGTCGGGGAGATCGCCTACGGAATTGGGATTGGCTGGCTCAGCCTGCGCCTGCGCCGATGGGCTCGAGATCCGCGCGTTGAAATCACATTGTCCCTGATGACGCCCTATGCTGCCTTCTGGGGCCCGGCCGAATTAGGAGGATCTGGCGTTCTCGCGACCGTTGCGGCCGGGCTGTATGTAAGCTGGAATGGTCCTCTGCTGATCCCGGCGGCGACACGGCTCCAAGGGATCTTCTTCTGGGATCTCGTGGTCTACTACCTCGAAGGGCTGATCTTCCTTGTCATGGGCCTTCAGGCCCGGACGCTGCTCGATCGCATGAACGAATTTTCCCCGCAGGACCTCGCCTTCGGTACCCTCTTGACCGTCGGGGTCGCCGTCATCGCACGCTTCCTCTGGGTCTTCCCGGCGGTTTACGTACCGCGTTGGCTCAGCCCCACTCTTGCCAAGCGAGACCCCTCGCCGCCATGGCAGTGGGCCTTCCTCCTTGCATTTGTCGGGTTCAGAGGCGTCGTTTCGCTTGCAGCCGCGCTCGGACTTCCCTTCTTCACCGCAAGCGGCGCGCCCTTCCCTTACCGGGACCTCATTCTTTTCATCACATTCGGCACCATCGTTCTGACACTCATCGGGCAAGGCCTGCTCCTGCCGCGGCTCGTTCTCCTGCTCAGGCTGAATTGCGATAGCATTGTCGAACGCAGGGAGGAGAGGGAGGCCGAACACAAGGCCAGAAAGGACGCGCTCAAGGTCGCGAAATCCCGGCTGGATGAGCTTGCAAGCGCGAAGACCATTCCGGACGCCGTCCTCTCCCCCCTCCAAACGCGCCACGACTACCGGGCGAGCCGCTTATATAATATGTTAAGCAAAGCCGATGGGGCCGAGGCCTCCCTCGGTCCCAGCCTTCGCTCTGAGCTTATCGAGACCGAACGCAAATACATCTTTCGTCTTCTGCAGGAGGGGCGGATTACCGACGAGTCTCGCCGCCGCATGGAACGGGAGCTGGATCTGGAGGAAGCAAGCGTGGCTTGCCGAAAGGAAGGCGGGATCGAGCCACCGCTGTAAGGAGGTTCCATTAGCGCGGGGCTGCTTCAGAGGCGTCACCTTGGCGATTTTAAGTGGGCGCGTTTGCGTGGCTCGCGGCAGGGTTGACTCTTTGTGCAATGCGGTATATATATGATGCATTGCAGCATGCATTTGCGTGCTGTTTGCCCTCCTTGGGCGTTTCCTCCCTAGACTTGGGGCCGTTCTATGAGCGGCCTTTTTTTTGTGCGGTGCATACCCGGTGTAGCGAACCGAGATTACAGGCTTGATCACCGCAGGGGAAAGCAGACACCCGCCGTTGCAGCTGCGCTCGCAATTGAATACCCTCGCCTTCTCGATTAGCGAACCGGCAGCAATAAGACAATCTGGCTCTCCTCCGCAGATGAATTTAGCGCCCCTCTGGCATGCAGAGAATTTTCAAATCGTCATCAAGGTCCTGTACGCGGCAACCCTCTGTTATGGGTGCATCTCGGATATAAAGAGCCTGAAGATTCCGAACGCCGTTTCCGTGATCGTGCTCGCTCTTTTCTTTCTGAATTATTTGCTTTCGGGGCCGGCTGATGGCGTCACTAAGCATGTCATCGTCGCGGGCGGTGCGCTTCTTCTAGGTTTCGGCGTGTACGTCGCCGGCGTCATGGGGGCGGGCGACATAAAACTTATCAGCGCTCTCATGTTGTGGGCCGGACCTCAGGACGGATTTGCCTTCCTGATCGTCATGACCTTTGCCGGCGGACTTTTCGCAGGCCTGCTTCTGATCACGCGCAGGACCATGGCCGTTTGGCCATCGGCTCAAAACTACATACCGTCGCGGCGTTTCAGGATGTGGGCTGAGCGCGGGATCTTTCCGTATGGAATCGCGATCTGCTCCGCGGGGCTGCTCTTGATGCCCGCGTTTTTTGCGCCTCGCTAAGGCGGGTTGGGCGCCTCAGGCGTGTTCCAGCGCCTGGTCAAGGTCCTCGATCAGATCGGCGGGGTCTTCGATTCCGATGGAGAGCCGCACGAGCCCCCAGCCGATGCCAAGTTCCTCGCGCCGCTCCGCGGGAAGAGACCCATGACTCATTGTGAGAGGATGACCGGCGAGGCTTTCGACGCCGCCCAGGCTCTCCGCCAGCGTGAAAAGCTTGAGCGATTCCAGCATGCGCCGGACGCCCTTTTCTCCCCCATCGATCTCAATCGTCACCATGCCGCCAAAGCCCTTCATCTGCCGGGCGGCAAGCGCATGCTGGGGATGGCTGTCAAGACCGGGATAGATCACGCGCCTGAGCTTGCGGTGCCCTTCGAGATGTCGAGCGACCGCGAGCGCATTGGCCGAGTGCCGCTCCATGCGGAGCGCGAGCGTCTTCATTCCGCGCAGTGCGAGGAAGGCCGGGAACGGATCGAGGACCGCGCCCGTCGCGTTTTGCAGAAACCGGATACGGTCCGCCAATCCCTCATCGCGCACGGCCACAACGCCCGCCACAATGTCGGAGTGGCCGCTCAAATATTTCGTGGCCGAATGCACCACAACGTCGAACCCGAGATTGAGCGGGCGCTGGATCAAAGGCGAGGCGAAGGTCGAGTTCGCGACCGTGAGCGCGCCGGCCCTCTTCCCAATCGCAGCGATCGCGGCGAGATCCGCCACCTTCAGCAAGGGATTTGTAGGCGACTCGACCCAGATCATCCGCGTTTTGGGCGTAACTGCCGCCGTGAAGGCATCAAGATCGGTTGGATCAACGTAGGTTACGGAAAGCCCGGCGGAGCGCTTGCGCACGCGCTCGAACAGCCGCCACGTCCCTCCGTAAAGATCGTCGCCGGCGACCACGTGGCTCCCTTGGTCGAGAAGGTCGAGCAGCGTGGCCTCCGCCGCCATCCCGGAGGCGAAGGCGAAGCCCGCAACGCCCCCCTCCAGTTCCGCGACAGCCTTTTCGAAAGCCGCGCGCGTCGGATTGCCGGTCCGGGCGTATTCCCAGCCGGTATGCACGCCGGGCGAGGATTGCGCGAAGGTGGACGAGGCGTAGATCGGCGTCATCACCGCGCCGGTGCGGGGATCCGGCTCGGCGCCGGCATGCACCGCCAGCGTGGCCGGCCTCGCGTTTTGGAAACGTTTTGACAAATCAGTCTAACTTTCTGCGCAGGTGGTTGAGGAGATCGATGCGGGTGATGAGGCCAAGAAAGTGCTCGCCGTCGACGACGACGGCGACCATTCCGCGGTCGAAGAGCGGGAGAAGGTTCTCGGGCCGGGTATCGGGAGAAACGGTTTCGAGCTTGCCAGTCATGGCTTTCTTGACGGGGAGTTTGAAATCGAGCGTCCCATGCGTGAGCGCCACAAGCAGGTCGGATTCGTCCAAAAGGCCCACGCAGCGGTCGCCATCGAGCACGGGAACCTGCGAGACGTCGTAAAGCTTCATGCGGCCGTAGGCCGTTTGCAGCGTATCCCCCGATCCAACGGTCACGACCGCGCCCTCGTCGAAGCGGCGCGCGATGAGATCGCGCAGATCGCCATGGCCCGGCCGTTGCAACAGGCCCTGCTCGACCATCCAGCGGTCGTCGAACATTTTCGACAGGTACTTGTTGCCGGAATCGCAGATGAAGGTGACCACCCGCTTCGGCTCGGTTTGCTCCAGGCAATAGCGCTGCGCGGCGGCGATCAGCGTGCCCGAGGATGAGCCTACGAGGATGCCTTCCTTCCGCAAGATCGTCCGGGCCACAGCGAAACTTTCGCCGTCCGAGATGGTGTATGCCTTTTTTACACGGGAAAGATCGCTGACCGCCGGAATGAAATCTTCGCCGATGCCCTCCACCAGCCAGCTTCCGGCCTCGCCGACAACGCCGGTGCGGATGTACTCCGCCAGCACCGAGCCTTTCGGATCGGCGAGAACCATCTCGGTCGCCGGAGAAACACGAGCGAAGTACCGGGAGAGGCCGGTCATCGTCCCGCCGGAGCCGACGCCCGCCACTATCGCCTCGACCTTGCCTTCCGTTTGTTCCCAGATCTCCGGGCCGGTGCTCCGTTCATGCGCCGCCGGATTGTTGGGATTGTTGAACTGGTCCGCGTAGAAAGCGCCCGCTTCCTTGGCGATGCGCGCAGCCAGGTCCTGATAATACTCGGGATGGCCCTTCGGCACGTCCGAGCGCGTGAGCACCACCTCGGCGCCCATCGCGCGGACATGGGCAATCTTCTCCCGGCTCATCTTGTCCGGTATGACGAGAGTCAGATGGTATCCACGCCGGACTGCGACGAGCGCCAGCGCCAAGCCGGTGTTGCCCGCCGTCGCCTCGACGATCCGTCCGCCAGGTTTCAGCGCGCCGGAACTTTCGGCGGCGTCGACCATCGACATTGCGATGCGGTCCTTGATGGAGCCTGTCGGATTCTGGCTCTCGAGCTTTGCGAAAACGCGGCAGGGGCCAAAATCGAGGCTTGTGAGCTCGATCATCGGCGTATCGCCAATGAGAGCAAGAGGCTCAGCAGTGTCCGGCATCAGTATCGACCCCTGTTGCGACGCGCCCCGTCCCCAGCCAATTGCAGCCCGGATAGCTTAAATCAATGCAACAACCTGTGAAGCGTGCGGTTTTGCCTCCGGCGTTTGGGGACTGTCGGTCCCAGCCTTCTGGCGCGGCGTGGCCGGTTTCAGCTTCACGGTGCACCTGACTTCATTGCCCGCCCCCAAATATTCGAGGCTGTGAAAGGACAGCGCGCGCGAGGTGGCGATGCCCCGTCCATGCGTATCCGTCACTCGATCGGCCGAGAACTCCAAATACTTCTTCCAGTCGAATCCCCTGCCCGCATCCTTGATTTGAATCACCAGCGCTGCTTGCGTCGCCTTAAAGGAGAGGGTGGCGAAATTTTTGCGATTTTCCGGTAGGCCGAGCCTGCGTTCGATCTCCGCGTCCCAGCTAGCGTTTTGAAGTAGCTTGGTTTTTTCGCTATAAGTGATGCCGAGGTTGCCATGCTCAACGGCGTTGAGCAGCAGCTCATGCAGCCCGATGGCCACATTTTCGGGCTTGGGAAAACAATTGGAGATGTAGGAGGCAAGGCCCGCAGCTTCTTCCAGGGTTTGAAAGCGAAAGCGCGCCTCCTCCATGAGGTCGAGGCCGCGGGCGCAAGCGGAAACCTTCTCTTTCAACTTGTTCTTTGTCCCAGCGTCCGCGAGAGCGGCTCTCACAATGCCAAGCAGGGTAGCGCCCTTATAGGGCTTGGTCAGGTAGTAATAAACGCCCGCCTTGATGCCCTCCGAGACCTGGTCCGCCGCCGCCGCCGCCGTTTGCATGACCACCGGGATATCCTGAAACCGGGCGTCGGCTTTAATGCGGCGCAAGACCTCCATGCCGCCGAGGTTCGGCATCATCCTGTCGAGGACGATCAGGTCAATGCCGGGATCATCCTCCAGCTTTTGCAGGGCGATGATGCCGTCTTTAGCCCGCACGACGTGATAGCCAGCGCGGCCCAAGTGATGCACCATGAGATCGAGGTTGAACTCCTCGTCATCAACGGCAAGAATTTTCCGGTGGGCGCTCGCGCCGTTCCCAAAGCTCATGGTCAGGCTGTTTATGTTTCGCGGTCCGTTTTAATGCGACAATGTGAGCTCCGCTTGCGTTGCGTCCGAAAAGGAGCCCGGCCGGCGCATTATGTGCGGTTCCGGTTTGGTTTGCCTTACCGGGCGCCATTTTTTTGCACGATTTGATAGCGGCATCTCTGTCCAACCCCCGGATTATCTTCCCGTTTGCATCCCGGGATTCTAGGTGAAAGTGCTTTGCTGAGAAGTTAACGGCGTCAAGCCATTGATTTGCATGGGAAAAAATGGAACGCTACGTGCGCCGCCGCAGGCGTGAATGGCGCCGGCAGGGTTAACAGGCGAAACCGCAATATATTTAACGGACTTTTGCTCGTCCCAGTAAATGGGAAAATTCCGCCCTTAAGTTCCATTTAATGGCAGAGAAAAAACCTCGTCTTTTCAGAGAGATACACCAACAGGGGCCAGAGGCGGCCTGGTCCAACTTTTGCAGTTCATTAAGCATATTGGCCCGCAATTTGGACCAGAGAAAAACCGGGCGTGCACCATTTTAACCATGAGCGAATTTACTATTGTGGAGCGGGCTGCGCGGCAACGGTTTGTTTACTCGAGGGCCGGGCCTTGCGCTTCGTGCGGGATCGCTTGGAGCGCCCGATGGCATCCTGAGGAAAGGCATGTCATCCCGGAACGGCGCGTCGTATCCGGGATCGCAAAAAGCGCTTGGATTTAGAAAGGCCCCGGATATGCACGAAGGCGCATTCCGGGGCGACGATCATCGATACGCCTGCGCTCGATCAAAGCGGGTCGAGTTGAGACGGCCCCGTTCCCCTTACGATCCCGGATAAGCGCTGACGCGCCGCCATGACAGTGGAGCGAAGCACGACGCTATCTCATGCTGCGAACGCGTTGCTGAGAGCATGGGCGAGTTGGTCCCGGCTGTAGGGCTTGCCAAGCATAACCACGCCATCGATCGTCCCTTGAGCGTCGCCGGCCAGATCTCCCTCATTATAACCGGAACACATGATGACTTTGACGCCGGGCTTATTCGACGCCACCCAGCGCGCCACGTCATAGCCTGTCATGCCGCCGGGCATGACGACATCGCTCAGGACAAGCCGCACCCCCTCTTGCAATTTGAGCAGCTCAAGGGCTTCCGGACCCGTTCTTGCTTCGGCGGCGGTATAGCCAAGCGCTTCGACCCGCTTAAGCGTCACTTCGCGCACCTGATCGTTATCTTCGACGACCAGAATAAGTTGACCGCGACCGAGGGGGCGACCGCCGCGCACGACGCCACGCGCCGCCGGTTCCTTGGTTGAGCGAGGCAGGTAGAGGCTGACAGTGCACCCCTCTCCCGGCGCGCTTTCAATCGACATGAAGCCGCCCGTTTGACTGGCGAAGCTTGCCACGCTTGTAAGCCCAAGTCCGGTCCCCGCCCCAGGTCCCTTGGTGGTGAAGAATGCCTCTGTCGCTTTATCGCGGACGTCTTCCGGCATACCGACGCCATTATCGGCGATCGTGAGCCGGACATAGTCCCCTGGCGCAGCCTCCCGATTCAGCTTTGCCGTTGCCGCGTTGAGCGTGACATTCGAGGTCGAAATCCGCATGTTGCCTCCGCCCGGCATGGCGTCGCGCGCATTGGCTGCGAGATTTAAGATCGCGCTGTCGATCTCGCCTGGGTCCGCGAGCGTCATCCAGAGGCCGGCGGCGAGACCGGTTGTGACCGCAATGTGCTCTCCGACCGTGCTCGCAAGAAGCTTTGCTGTTTCCTGGACGCGATCGTTCAGGTTGAGGCGCTCCAGCTTGAGCGCGCGTTTGCGGGCGAGGGACAATAGGCGCCCATTTAACGCGCTTCCCTTCTCGACGGCGTTTCGCGCGCGCCACAGGAAGTCTCGCGCCGTTTCATTGCCGATGAGATCCTCGGCGATTTCCAGATTGCCCGAGATGACGTGCAGAAGATTGTTAAAATCGTGCGCAACGCCGCCCGCGAGCTGACCCACGGCTTCAAGGCGGCGCGCGTTTGCCAGCGCTTCCTCGTTGCGCTTGCGTTCGGTGAGGTCCCGCATGATGCCGGTGAAGAAACGCCGCCCCTCGCCGTCGCTCCATTCGGCGACAGCGACGTCGACCGGGACCATCGAACCATCCTTGCGGCGGCCTTCGATTTGCCTGACGCCGCCCCTTCCCGAAAAGCCTTTGAGAAAACGATCATGCTTCGCCGCTAGATTCGGGGCCATGAGCAAGCCGATATTGCGCCCGACGAGGTCTTCCAGGCCATAGCCGAAGATGCCTTCCGTCGCGCGGTTGGCTGACTGGATTATCCCCTTCTCGTTAATGACAACGATGCTGTCGGCCGCCGTGTCGATAATCGAGCTGAGCCGCGCTTCGCTCTCACGCAGCCTCCTTTCGTGCGCTTTTTGGTCGGTGATGTCGCGAGCTGTGACGACGGCTCCGGTGATATGGCCGCTCTTATCGCGGATGGGAGCGTAATTGTAGCTTCCTATATAGCTCACGCCATCTCGCCGCTTTATGATGTATTCCGCGTGCAATTCTGTTTCACCGCGAAGCGCTCTTTGCGAAGGCCATTCCTGCGGGGGCGCCTCTTCGCCACTCGGCAGGAAAAAACTCAACAAGTCCGGATACTCGGAAATCGTCTGGGCGCAATCCTGTTTGGATTTGAATTTGTGGAACCTGGCGAAAGCATCATTGAAATGAATAAAGCGGCTCTCCGCATCTAAAATGAAAACAGCGTCCCTCATGGCCGAGAGCGCGGCTTCCAACATTGATTTGGTTGCCAGAACCTCTTCTTCGCTCTTTCTACGTTCCGTGATGTCGAGCGCCACGCCGACGAGGAGCCGTTGACCTGAAGCGTCGCGCCCGGCCGGCGCTCTTGTGAGAGACCAGAGGCGCTTCTCGCCAGATTTTGTGTAGACCCATTGGTCCCCAATATCGGCGGAAAGACCACTCTCAAAGGTCCGGTCAAAATCTTCCTTCCCCCGGGGAGCGGTTTCACGGTAGGCCAACGCCTCCCACTCATCCCGGGTCGGGATGTCGGAAGCCATGTAACCGCTAAGCTCCGTCAAGGCCGGGTTCATAAGGAGAACCTTTCGATCCTCCCTCCACAATATTATCGGATTCGGCGCGTGCTTAATGATTGAGCCCAGGAGTTCCTCACGTTCACGCAGGGCTTGCTCGGAGCGCTTGCGCTCGCTGATGTCTTGAACCAATCCCGCAACGACCTGCTTTCCTGAAACAGATCGCCGCTCTCCGCGCCCTTCCAGCCACCGGATCGAACCGTCCGGAAGCAACACTCGCCACTCCCCTCTATAAGGCTCCCCCGTTTCAAGGGTACGCCGGAGACCATCCTCAAGGCGCGAGCGGTCATCCGGATGCACGCGGGCCATAGCGATGTCATGAGTGACCGGAGTGCCTGGGGCGATGCCGAGGAAGGAAAGCGCCCGATCCGATGCAACGAGTTCCCCCGTTTCCAGCGCCACTTCCCAGGTTCCCGCGTTCGCCGCATCGAGCGCAAATTTCAAGCGCGCCTCGCTTTCGCGCAAGGCGATTTCAGCCCGTTTTCGCTCGGTGATATCGAGAAGCAATCCGCTGATCACCTGTCTTCCTAAAACGGTTCGCGGCTCGCCGCGCGATTCAACCCACCTGATCGAACCGTCCGGCAATTGCAGGCGAAATTCGTGCCTGAGGGGTTCTCGCCTGGCCACCGCGCGCCGGAAATTCTCCACGACGCGAGGCCGGTCCTCCGGGTGCACGGCATCCACGGCCTTCTCGCGTGATAGCAGCGTACCCGGAGGTGCGCCGTGCAGGGCGAGCGCGCCATCCGATGCGAAGAATTCGCCGGTTTCGGGCACTGACTCCCAGGTTCCCGCGTTCGCCGCATCGAGCGCAAATTTCAAGCGCGCCTCGCTTTCGCGCAGCGCGGCCTCCGTGCGCTTCAGCTCTGTGATATCTGCAAAGGCGGCGACGGCGCCGCGAACTTCCCCCGCGTCATCGAACAAAGGCAGCGCGTTGCCCAGCAGAAATTTGCTGTCGCCCTCAATGAACCGAAGCTCGATCTCTTCCCCGGAAAATGCGCGTTTGGCGGCGGCCTTCCTGATAGGAAGTTCCTCTCCCGTCAAACGTCGCCCGTTTTGGAAGATCTCGAAGTTGGCTGGGGC
Organism: uncultured Alphaproteobacteria bacterium; assembly: GCA_963757195.1. Lineage (GTDB taxonomy): Bacteria > Pseudomonadota > Alphaproteobacteria > Rhizobiales > Rhodomicrobiaceae > Rhodomicrobium. The sequence continues at coordinate 101,426 of CAVWQG010000005.1, read as the reverse complement.
CTGTCCGGCAGGCGCCGATTTGGCAAGGTTGGTTCCTGGAGGGACGCGGTAGAGCTCATACGCCGCCGGATTGCCGGTCATATCTTCGCAGCTGGCGTCCTTCGCGATAAGGACCGGGGCCGGGATCGCGGCGAGGATCGCTTCCAGCTCTTCGCGCTTTTGTCGTTCCGCCTCCTCGGCTTTCCTTAGCGCCTCCTCGGCCCGTTTTCGTTCGGTGATGTCGATGACGGCGCCGATGTAGCGTTCCGGAACTCCGTTTGCGCCCACGATTGGGCTGCCCCGCGAAAACAGCCAGCGCTCGGGTTCGCCTTCCGGCAAATTCACGCGCCATTGAGTTTCGTACTCCTGAGCCGTCGCAACCGCTTCGCTGAGCGCCGTTGTGGCGCGTTCACGATCTTCGGGATGGATCGATGATAGCCAGGCTTCGAAACAGGGCGTGCATTTCTCCGGTTTCAGCCCGTACAAGCGCCATATGTTTTCAGACCACTGACTGCGCTTGTCCGCGAGCCTCAACTCCCAGGTTCCGGCTTTGGCTGCCTCCTGAGCCAGACGCGTTCGCAATTCGCTCTCGCGCAAGGCCCGCACAGCCTCCACCCGCTCGGTCACGTCTTCGCTGATGATCGTGATGCCGCCAACGCTGCCTTCGCCGGTCAGCCAGGGCCGCACCCACAAGCGCATCCATTGCGTTCGCCCATCGGCGCGGAAGAAAGCGTCTTCCTCGGCGCACATAACCTCGCCAGCCATGCCTCGCCGATGAGCCGCTTTCCAACGGTCGGGAACGTCCGGGAAAACCTCGTAATGGGAACGGCCTAGAAGGTTTTGCTCCTCGATCCCGTGTTCAGTCAGCCAACGGAGGCTGCAGGCCATGTACCGCATGTCGCGATCGAACATGGCGACGGCGGCGCACGATTGCTCGACGAATTGGCGCAAGACCTCCTCTCGCTTCTTGCGCAGGAGCTCCGCAGCTCTCTTTTTCTCTGTGATGTCGCGCATGATCTTCGAGGCGCCGACAATTTTTCCGCCCCTGTCTTGGATGGGCGAGACTGTTAGAAGAACATCGACGGGATCGCCGTTTTTGTGAAGACGGATCGTCTCATAGGATTCAACCCGCTCGCCTGCTTTGATCCTTCTGACAACCTCGTCCTCTTCATCCTGCCGGCCGGCAGGAATCAGGCGTCGAATGGACTGGCCGGTCATTTCGTGCGCGTCGTAGCCGAAAAGTTGGGTCGCGGCCGGATTCCAGCTCGTGACCGCTCCTTCGAGCGTCTGGCTTATGATCGCGTCGAAGGATGAGTTGACGATGGCCGCCAACAGACCCGTGGACCCGGAAGTTTCCTGCTCCATTGCTTTCGTGAACCTCCGGATATCATCCCAGCAAGGCCGTGGTCCTCAGTGTGGCGCCTCGCAATTGCCTACCACCTTCGCTGCAAGCTCTCATAGGCCATTGCGAGACATTAGCCACACTAGACTGTTGTTTTCGCGCGGAAAGGCGTCCTAGCGAACGACGCCGAATTCGAAGGTGACTCTACGACCCTACGCAAAGCTTTTGTTAACGCCGGGAAGCATAAGGCAAGGCTATATAAAACTCCGCCAACGACGTTCGCGAAGCGGCCGGCGCCATCACCTATCGCAAATGGCTGGTTAAGAACAGAAGATTGCGGCGTCGCCCCCGCTGCGGCGCAAACGCGGCTTGGGCGCTGATCATCGGGGCTCAGCTTCGCCGCCGCTTCCTCGGGCAGGGGTGACGCGCTGCGCGCCGTGTTAAATCGCCTGCCCCGCACACCAACCGCTCGACCACGCCCACTGGAAATTGTACCCGCCGAGCCACCCGGTAACATCGAGGGCTTCACCGATGACATAAAGACCCTTCACTTCGCGAGCCTCGAAGGTCTTCGACGACAGATCCCGCGTATCGATGCCTCCAACGGTCACCTCGGCTTTTGCGAACCCTTCGGTCTCGGAGGGAATGAACCGCCAGCCCTTCAAGCGCTCGGCCAGCCGCGCAAGCATCCGGTCCGGTATATTGGCCATCTCGCCCGATGGCAGGTGAGCCGCCGCCAAGACTTGCGCAAGCCGCCCCGGCAGGACCTCCGCGAGAACGGTTTGCGGCAAGGCCTTGGGGCGCGCGCGTTTGCGCTCCTTCAGAAACCCGGTTGCATCGAAACCCGGCAGAAGATCGACTGCAATCGCATCGCCAGGACGCCAATACGACGATATCTGCAAGATCGCGGGGCCAGACAGTCCACGGTGGGTGAAAAGGATGTTCTCGCGGAACGTGCGCGCCCCGCAAGACACGGACGCCTCCAGGGAAACGCCTGCGAGAGATGAGTCGAAACCGGGGGCGTCATGCCCAGCCCTGAACGGCACAAGCCCCGGGCGTGTTTCGGTGACCCGAAGGCCAAAGCGCCGCGCCGCATCGTGGCTGAAGGCCGTGGCGCCCATTTTGGGAATGGAAAGGCCGCCCGTGGCCAACACCAGTGCAGGCGCCGTGAAAACACCGGAGCTTGTTTCAACCCGGAAGTCGTCCGGCTTGGAAATATTGGTGACGCTCTGTCCCAATCTCAGGTCCACTCCGCCGCCGGCACATTCCTGCAGCAGCATGGCGACGATGGCGCGCGCGGAGCCATCGCAAAACAACTGACCCAAAGTCTTCTCGTGGTAGGAGGTCCGGTGGCGCTCGACGAGGCCGATGAAGTCCCATTGCGTATAGCGGCGAAGGGCCGAGACGCAAAAATGCGGGTTGTCCGACAAGAAGCGTTCAGGCGCGACCCCAAGATTGGTGAAGTTGCAGCGTCCCCCGCCCGATATCAGGATTTTGGCGCCCGCCTTGTCGGTGTGTTCAAGCAGCAAAACCTTGCGGCCGCGCTGCCCGGCGGTCAGCGCGCACATCAGCCCCGCTGCGCCAGCGCCAAGTATGATGACGTCGAAATCTTCCGGGGTTGCCGTCACCCGCCCATCCCATTGACTGGCTTGTGCTCCGGCGCCCTTATCACGGAACTGTTCGAATATCGCAAGGCTTCGGCGCTGCATGCAATGAGGTTTACCGGGAGTTAAGATTGGGTTCGTTTTGTAGAAGGCCTATAGCTAAATATATAAGTGGTTTTTCTGGGTGAATCCATGACGGCGATGGATTGAGGGAATTGTGACTTTAGACGGCTCAGGAGCAAGTTTCATGGACGCCCCTCCCATTCGTCCGGGCGAAGTCGTGTTCCTCTGCTGTCACGGCCGGGCGTTACCCACTGCTGTCCGGCACCTTGAAAGGGCGCACGGCATTGATTCTACTCGTTTCCAGCTGTTTCCGAGGCATCTGGACACGAAAAGGAGCAAGGCCGTGCGGCATCGGAATATCCTGCTTCATGAGATCATGAAATATATTCCCTGGGGGAGGCATGAGCGTCTTGTGGGCGAGCATGGCGGTGACGATCCGCGCGCCCTCAGCGCCAAGGCGCATTTGATCGACATGCTCTACGGACAATTCGCCGCCGCCCAAAGCCTGCGCGGGATAGAAACGGGGCGGCGCAGCCATGGCGGCAAGCTTTATCATCTTGGCGCGCGGCCGGTTTCGCGCTCGACGCTGGCGGAGGCCAATGCGTCGCGTCCGGTCGCAGTCTTCAGCGGCCTGCTTTCGGCGCTGATGAACCAATTGCAGGGGGGATACCGGCGCAAAGTCAGCGATTCGCTGCCGGACCTTGTGCGCGAAGTGCAGGTAAGGATCGAAACGGGCAAGGTTTTGCGTCTGTTCACCAACGATCTGGATGCAAGCGCCGAAGATATCGCAGACTTGTACAAGCGCAGATTGGAGATCGAGCTGTTCTTCCGCTGGATAAAACAGACCTTGAAGATCAAGCGCTTCCTGGGAACTTCCGAGAACGCCGTGCGGATCCAGGTTACGGTTGCGCTGATTGCTTTCATGCTTCTGCGCCTTGCCCATGAGGCCAACAAAATTGTCGAAAGTCCGCTCGCCTTCACCAGACTCATCCGCGGCAACCTCATGCAACGAAGAACGATCCGCAATCTCCTCCAAACGGCGCCGCCGCCAAAACAGCCGCAGCAGCACCCCCTCCTCGATCTCTGGCCGGACCTCGCAGGGAGGGCGGCATGACAAAGCAAAAGTCATGCCGGACAGCAGTGGGCTTGACCCGGCCATCCAGTCACACTCTGAAATGCCTTGTTCTTTCTGGATGGCCGCCTCGGAGGGCGGCCATGACAACGGAATTGGCGGAAACAGCTGGGTCATCAAGTTCCGGGACGGCGGCGGCGGGGATCTGTGGGCGCGTCCAGGAAACTTTGCCTAGGGAATGAACACGGCGGCGGCGACGACTGTCGTCCACAAGCCGTCCTTGTCTCCTGTCGCCGATTGGGTCACGTTCGTGGTCCGCACGATCAGTTCGCTCATCGTGAAAAGCTGCCGCTTCTGGTCCCAGGCCGCGTCGGGATCGAACTCCAGCCCCATCGTGGTGGCCAGCATCGTGGCCGCCAGATCTTCCGCGTAGTCGCCTGCGAACTGGTCGGTTTGCCCGTAGGAATGATGCTCGGAAATATACCCATAGGTGCTCTTATCGCTCGGCAATGCGATGCCGATGGACGCCGCCATCAAGCGATGGGGTTCGCAGCTATCGATGCGGGCGAGGACCGCGAATGTGATTTGCCCCGGCGAAAGTTCCGGGAGGCCTTTTTCCTTTGTCACTACTTTGCAGCCCGGCGGAACGATGCTCGAGACACTCACGAGATTGAGCATGGCGATGCCGGCCTCGCGAAGCGCAAGCTCGAACGATTGCAGCCGCTCGCGGTGGCGGCCAACCCCGTGGGTGAGAAAAACCTTCGTCGGAATCATGCTTGCGCCTCGTTCACATTAGCTTTCACCATCATTGTCTCATTTTAAGACAACAGCGTAACAGGCTCGTTGCCGTCGTCATCCGGCGGAGCCCTATCCGGGATCATAACGGATTGATGGGCCAGCCTTTTACAATCCCGGCTCCCGCTTCGCCTCGCCGTGACGACACTGCGCCTGCCAAACGGCGGCGCTGCTTTTGGACGCAGCGGCCGCGCTGGTTTTTGCGCAAGTTTCGAAGCTAACTCCGGGCCGAACGCTATCGGAATTTGCTAGCCGCCTCAGGCTGCAGTCTGGAGACCCCCATGGACGCCAAGGAATTTCGCCGCTTCGGCTACCAGCTCATCGATTGGGTCGCAGACTACCGCGAGGGGCTGGCCCGCCAGCCCGTCATGAGCCAGGTTCAGCCGGGAGAGATCCGGGCCGCGTTTCCCGCCCACCCCCCGCAGCAAGGCGGGCGCCTGGATGAGGCACTGGCCGCGCTCGACCGCGATGTGCTTCCCGGCATCACCCACTGGAACCACCCCAGCTTCTTCGCCTACTTCCCCAGCAACACGAGCTACGCCTCGATCCTGGCCGACATCGTAGCCTCCGGTCTCGGCGTGCAGGGCATGAGCTGGCAGACGAGCCCTGCCGCGACCGAGGTGGAGGAGGTGGTCATGGACTGGCTCCGCCAGATGGCGGGCCTGAGCGAGGCGTGGACAGGCGTTGTTCATGATACCGCCAGCACCGCTACTCTCACGGCGCTTCTTTGCGCCCGGGAGCGGGCTTCCGGGTACAGCCAGAACGGCAAAGGCTTGCAGTCCGGGGAGGCCCCGCTCGTGGTCTACGCTTCGGACCAAAGCCACAGCAGTATCGAGAAAGCGGCTCTCCTGGCTGGCTTCGGCAGGGAGAATTTGCGGCTCATCCCGACCGACGACGACCACGCGCTTCGCCTGGATCTTCTGGAGGCGGCTATCGCCGAGGACGTGAAAGCCGGATTGCGCCCATGCGCGCTCGTGGCCTGCATCGGCACCACGGGCACGACAGCGGTCGATCCCCTGCCGCAAATGGCGGACATTGCCGAGCGCTATCGCGTGTGGCTCCACGTGGATGCCGCCATGGCCGGGACCGCCATGGTCCTGCCCGAGTGCCGCGTGCACTTCGCAGGCGTCGAGCGCGCCGACTCTCTCGTTTTCAACCCACACAAATGGATGGGCGTGGGCTTCGACTTCAGCGCCTACTACGTGCGCGATCCCCAGCATCTCATCCGCGTCATGGGCGCCAATCCCAGCTACCTGCAGACAAAGCAGGATGGCCAGGTGAAGAACTACCGCGATTGGCATATCCAGCTCGGCAGGCGCTTCCGCTCGCTCAAGCTCTGGTTCTATCTCATGGATGAGGGCGTGGAAGGACTTCAGGCCCGCCTTCGCCGCGACCTCGCCAATGCGCAGTGGTTCAAGGATCAGGCAGACGCCGCCGAAGGTTGGGAGCTGCTTGCCCCGGCGCCTTTCCAGACCGTATGCATCCGCCATGTTCCCGCCGCGCTTGCAGGGGACGAGGACGCGCTCAAGGCCCACAATCTGGATATCGCCCGGCGGATAAACGAGGGAGGCAGAGCCTACCTCACGCCTTCCATGCTGAAGGGCAAGCAAATCCTTCGGGTGAGCATCGGCGCGGAAACAACGGAGCGCGCCGAGGTCGAAGCGCTTTGGGCGCTGCTGAACGAGGCGGCGACGCAAACCTAAATAAGGTTTCCCGGCCTCCCCAACGCAGGAACTTTTTCCCGTTTTCGTTGATCGTGCGCCCCAACAGAGTTTGTGGCCGCGTCATGCGATTCGTAGGCATTGGAAGTTTCCGTCCCTCTCTCGAACGCCTCGCGCATCATCATCGTCATTGAAACTCTGTAAACAGCGAAGACTAAGTAGTTGGGCGCGCCAAAAATTGTGAGTTAACGTCTTATTTGTAGTAGCCGACGCCGCAGCCAAGATCGGCGACTTGCGTGATGAAGCTTTCTTTTGCAACCGGTGTCTTGTCAGCGCCCGGCTTGGGATACATGTAGCCGACTTCGGTGATCTCACCCTCCGGCTTCTGTGCGGCGGTAAAGGCTACCGCACCCCACGGCTTGCCAGTTACGTCTTTTTGGATCCTCACATCCTGTCCAAAGTTCTTCCCATTCGGATTGGCGTAGGGGTGGATCTTGCCGTCGGTGATGTTGAAGCAAAATGGATAGAGGTCGCGGTCCTTAAAGCCGCCTTCTCCCTTAGCAAACATGTCTAGCGCTTTTGCTTTGTCCGCTTTTACAGCAACAACCGCTTTCTGGAGCAATGCCTTAGCCTCGGCAGCGGTACCGAACTGGTTTTGCTGAGCAAATGAAGTTCCGATTGTGAGAGCAACGGCTGCGGCCGACACTGCACCGACTATGAGTGTACGAAGCATTGGCTTTCTCCCTGGTTGTTTTTAGCGCCGGGAACAACGCGCCAGCGCGCCTTTCAGAGGGCTGAGTATTGAGCGTGCCGCCTGCTGAGCAGCTTTCCCTAATTTTTCTTGTCGAGACTGGCTTTAAAGCAGCTTGAGCGTGTGAACAGAAGCACTCGTCTAATAAGATAGATATCACGTTGTTTGCTACAATGTCCCCATCTAACAGAATTAATTGAGATCATTTATTTGTGTATAATCTGATATTACACGATCAAGATTTAAGATTGAGCGTTAGCCAGTGCTTACTGGAAAGTGAGTGGTGTTTTCAACGATTAAGGCAAAGTTAGCGCTATTAAACCATCCCGAACCGTTAAGGAGAAGGTCGCTGCTACCGCTGAAGCCCTAAGAAGAGGAGCCGTCTCGGCCTAACGCCCCAAACTTCTCGGAGGGCGGCCATGACGATAAGGGGATTGCTTAGGACTGAGCTTACCTGAACTGCTTGCTGACGGCGCCCATCAGATCACCAAAGGAGGTTGCGGGCCCGCTTGTCCCCGAGCAGTCTTTGCCGAAAACCTGCACGATGCGGAACACAACCCGGTCGCTGCTTTGCCTCCAGGCCGCCGCCCCGATCCCGATGTCGGCGCTCTCCTTCGAGAGAAGATTGGCGTTATGTCCCGGCGAGCGCTTCCAGTCTTCCATTGCCTTCCTGGCCGCTTCATCGTCGCCCATGGGGTCGGGCCTGCGCCAGCCGCCCCACATGTTTTCCGCGACGAAGCAATAGTGGTATCCCTGCGCTTTAACCCGCTTGGCGGGGTCCCGGCCGTCAGCAGTATGGCCCGCGGCTTCCTTCTCCGCGAGAAACTTGGCGTACGCCGTCGCGGCGGCTTGCAGGGCCGCGTTGTCCTGAAGCGCCGGCAAATTCTTGGACGCCCGGTAGGCGTTGGTTTCGGCTATGACCGCTTTCGAGATGCCTGTCGTGTCGATCGGAAATTCTTGCGCGGCGGCCGGGGCCAACGGGAGGGCTGCCGCAAAGGCAGCGCAAAGGACATGGTGCTTCAGCTTGCAAATCATAGCTCTCATCCGGCCTTGGAACCGACGGGAGAGCATCTAGCCGAGTTTTTGGGCGACGGATAGGCATTCCTTGGCAGCTGCCGAAGTTATAGCGCCCAGTAATTCCTGACGGTGAACTTGTTGGCGATTTTGAGCGTGTCCGACTCGAACAGCTCAAGCGCCAGCTTCTGCGCCAGCATGACGTCGCCGGGCACAAGGTTGCCCAGGGGCATGAAGCACAAGACGGCTGTGGTCCTGCCCTTGCCATCAAGCAGATCGACATTCAGCTGGAAGCCGTTCTTGATCCGGTAGCGCCTGCCTGTGTCGCCGCCCAGGACATCGAAGAATCCGTATTGTTCCTGCTGCTCGCGCTGAGCGGGCGAAAGATTTTCCCGAAGAAGCCGAAGGCCCCGGGTCTCCGCTTCCGGCGTAACCGTGTTAACGCCAAAAATCTGGAGCAACGCCTCTCGATTGATATCCGCCCGCGGCCGTCCGTGAACGCCGCGAGCGAGGCGGAAGTCCGCGTAGGACCGCCGCTCTCGTCGCCATCCGCCCATTGCACGCTGAAACAGCTGCGCGAGGAAAGGACGGAGGCGTGTCATTAACCGCCCTTCAAGTGCGGAATAAAGAGCGTCTGCTCGACGTTCGGATCGAACTTGCCGATCAACTCGCCAGGGTCTCCATTTCTTCCGAGCGCGACAGCGCGGAAACCCTTACCTATCAATGCCTGAAAGCGCTCTTCAGCCCTTGCGACAGCCTCCGCGTCGGAAGCGTTAAACTCGTGGCGGGTGTCGCCGCTTCCATCCATAACGATTTGAACGCTCATGGCATGGGCTCCTTTTTTACTAGCACAAGCCTCAATGCTACCCTCGCTTGCGGCCACAGGCAATTCACCCAATCGGGAGGTCGATCAGTCATGATCGCCATTACGGACAGAATCGCCCTTGACGAGGCCGAGATCGCGGTGACCTTCATCCGCGCGAGCGGTCCCGGCGGGCAGAATGTGAACAAGGTTTCGAGCGCTGCGCAATTGCGCTTCGATGTGCGCCGCTCGCCGAGCCTCCCGGAGGCGGTGCGCCTGCGCCTGGAGCGCATCGCCGGCGCGCGGCTGACGAAAGACGGCGAGATCGTGCTCACGGCCGGACGCTTCCGCACGCAGGAGGCCAATCGCAAGGATGCGATAGACCGGCTCGTCCGCATGATCGGGCAGGCGGCCATCGAGCGTCCTGTTCGAACGCCCACGCGGCCAACCTTCGGCTCGAAGCAGCGGCGGCTGGCCGGTAAAGCGAAGCGCGGCGATGTCAAGCGCCAGCGGCGGGCGCCCGCCCCCGCGGCCGATTAGCTCAACCTTATCCCGAGCTTGTCGAAGGATGGGGCCGAGATTTCCTGCTTTTCAGCAGCCTGTTAAGTATGGCCCGAAGCGCGAGCGGCCAATGCCTGACCCTATCGCTTCCATCCCGCTGGACTTGACCAAACCGCAAAGTTGACCCGTTCCGGGCCCGAGTCGCCATTGATTTTCTTTCAGGATCACGGTTCTCTTTGTGATATGAGTTAGTGGACAGCATTTCGCTGGCTCTCGCGCCCGTCCTCGGCTTCCACGGACCTATGCGGGCTACACGGGAGCGAGCGCGGCTGGTATGTGTTTTTCGGCGACGGCCAGCTTCTCGGCCGCCTTAATCACCGCCGTGATCGGCGTTGCCACCCTCAGGCAGGTCCAGCATCCGCGCGAGCTGCTTCTGGCAGCCGTGCCCCTTCTCTTCGCAGTCCAGCAGGCCATCGAAGGCGCTCTCTGGCTGCAATTACCGGCCGCTGGCGGCGGGGAAGCGGTGCTTGCGCTTTCCTTGTGTTTCCTGGTTTTTGCCAAAGCCTTCTGGCCAGCCTACGTCGCGCCTGCGGTGCTTCTGATCGAGCCCGATCTTCGCCGCAGGCGAGTTCTTTATGCCTTGGCCGCGCTCGGATGCGCGATCTCGATCTATATGCTCGGCCGTCTTATCGGGAACCCGCCCCCTGTCGCCATCTGCGGACATAGCCTCGACTACGGGGGCAGCGAGAATGCTCTGTCCTGGCAGAGTTTTCTCTATCTCCTGTGCACCTGCGTCCCGCTCCTGCTTTCTTCGAGCCGGGCCGTGCGGAACTTCGGCGCAGTCGTGGTGACAGGCTTTCTGGTTTCCGTTACCACCTATTTCGCGACTTTCATCTCGGTCTGGTGCTTCTTTGCCGCCGCAGGCAGCGTGCTGCTTTACTTTTACTTCAAGCGCGCCGCACTTCTTCCCGATCCAAGCCCTTAGCCGTGCCAGCCCGAACATCGCCGAACGACACCAGGCGGCGCTGCGTCTCGTCCCACAACGCAAAGCGCACGCAGCGAAAGCTGTCGAGCAGGGTCAACCGGCTGACGTCGCGAAGTTGCGGATGATCGCGCAGCACCTGGGGCAGCCGGTAATAGGGGATGCGGCTGGAGAGATGATGAACGTGGTGCATGCCGATATTGGCCGTGAACCAGCGAAGCGCCGCGGGCAGATCGTAATGCGAGCTGCCGTGCAAGGCCGCTTCGTGCACATCCCACTCCCGATCGGCGTCCCATGCCGTGTGCTCGAACTGGTGTTGGACATAGAACAGCCAGACGCCGATCGTGCCGGCGAGCAGCGTGATCGGAAGATGCACAAGCAGGACTGCCTTGATGCCGATCAACCAGGCGAGTACGACGGCGATCGATGCGATCGCGACGTTCGTGGTCATGGTGCTGGCCCAGGGCTGCCAGCCTGCCCGCATCATCCCCATGGGCAGCCGATGCTGCAGAAGGAACAGGTAAGCCGGGCCGAGCCCAAACATCACCAGAGGATGCCGGTAAAGCCGGTATTTGAGCCGGCCCCAGCGCGAAAGCGCTTGATATTCACGTACGGTCAGCGTCGTCACGTCGCCGATGCCGCGGCGGTCGAGATTGCCGGCAGTGGCATGATGCATGGCATGGGTTCGGCGCCAGAGGCCGTAGGGCGTCAAGGTGAGCACGCCGATGACGCGGCCCGTCCAATCGTTCGCCCATCTCTTTGAGAAGAAAGCGCCATGACCGCAGTCATGCTGGATCATGAACAGGCGCACGAGAAAACCAGCGGCGGGGATGGCGATGAGGAGCGATGCCCACCAATAACCCCAGGAGAAGGCGAGCCAGCTTACGAGCCACAGCGCAACAAGCGGCGCCGCCGTTACCGCGAGTTCCGCAATGCTGCGCGCGTGGCTCGGCTCGCGATAGCGGCTGAGGACCCGTGTCCAGTGACGCGCGTCACCCTCCACGGGGTGGTTGTGTTTGATGGTCAAAAGATGATGCCCATTGGCCACTGGCGCGCATCGGAATGGCGCGCGACCTCGCGCCCATGCCGTAGCTGGTTGTGGGGAGCTCCCTTCGCAAGGTTTGCGGCGTGCCGCTTATGTCGCAGCTTATGTCGCGGCCGCTACGCTCTTCGCGCGTTCGGACCGCTGCTTCGTGCGAAAGGCTGCCAGATCAAAATCTATGAGCGATGTTTCGCCGCACGACCGTCTCGATTTACAATTGCCGGAGACAAGGCAATCGCTTTGCAAGCATAGGCGATGCAGAATAGCGCAGATCCAGGAGCCCCGTTGTGAATTGTCCCTTCTGCCAACCGCCTGTCGCCGTCCTTCAGGACAAACTTGCTTTCGCCCTCTTTGATAAATCTCCGGTTACCCCGGGACATATGCTTTTAATTCCATGGCGCCATGTCGCCGACTGGTTTGAGACCACCCTCGAAGAGCGCGAAGATTTGATGAAACTCGCGGATGAAGCGCGCGCTCTGCTTATCCGCGAACATGGACCTGATGGATTTAACCTGGGCGTCAATGTGGGGAAAGCGGCGGGGCAGACGGTATTCCACGTCCATCTCCATCTCATCCCACGTTACAATGGCGACGTCGCCAACCCGAGAGGCGGGGTGCGCGGCGTCATCCCCGCAAGGCAAAACTATTAAGTGGAGGTTGCCGGACGCGCCAACGGATCGCCACCCGCCGTCGTCCCGGAAGTGCGGAGCCCTATCCGGGATAGTAACACCTTGAAGCGCCCTGCTTTTTGCGATCCCGGCTCGCGCTTCGCTTGGCCGGGATGACGAAGGCGGAGCGAGCGCGTCCGGGATGGCGGTCCGTTGGCCGGATAAGCGAACTTTGCCTAAGCCCCGGCAGATTCGGGTTGACCTAAAGGCGGACTTCCCGCGGATAAGGCGCACGAGCAACTTATTAATTCTAGTACAGCTTATCGGAGGCAAGTTCGCTTGAGAGGGTGCGGCAAAGTGAGTGCGAACTTGCCTCTGGCTGTACTATGGGAACTTTCCGCCGAAATTCTTTTGGACGCTTAACACATGTTAATTTTCGAACTATGATAGATTTTGCGATCTTTGAGGCCAAACATGAACGCACCTCGGGACGCTTTTCTCAATGCTAAAGACTTCGGAAGTACGGCGTTGCTCTGGCGTAGCTGCGTCCATGGACCTCTTGCCTTGCCTCTGAAGGCGCGGAGCGAGCCCTGTCGGCGGCGATCAAACTGGCGAAAGAACACGGATCGGAACTCCACATGATTTCGGTTGAGGAGATGCCGCGCTTTCCGGCTTCCGTTGACGAGGTCATCGAGGAACGGGCCGAAGCCAATCATATTTACGCGGCTTCCACAGCCCGTGCGGTTTCACAGGCGCAGGCGCAAGGGGTGAAGCTCAGGCCGCACGTTGTCTTGGGTCACCCCGTAACCACGATTTCCGATTTCGTCGGGAGCGAAAGGTTCGACCTGCTCGTTGTCGGCTACATGGGACATTCGGCTCTCTACAATCGGCTCATCGGCAGCACGACCGACCGCCTTGTGGAGCACGCTCCCTGTGCCGTTCTTGTCATCAAGTGACGGCTTATGGAAACAGCTCGGGAGGCCATTCTGCTTCGTATCTTTATCGGTGAATCCGACCGAAGCGGCGGACGCACGCTTCCTCGCGCGATTGTTGAGGCGGCGCTGAAGGCCAAGCTTGCGGGCGCAACGGTTTTCCATGGGCCGTTGAGCTACGGCCATGGCGATCGCATCAATGATGAATTCAACGTCGATGCGCCAGGTAATCTCCCTGCGATCGTCGAGATCATCGATCTCGAAGAAAAAATCGAAGCCTTCCTCCCGAAGCTTGACACAATGATCAGTTCGGGTCTTGTGACCTTGGAAAAAGTCCAGATGATGCGTGTCGGGCGCCTCACAAAACGCCCCGCGGGGCAATGCCGCCCATCGGCCGGAGGGGAGGATGTAGGTCATGGACGTTCCGCATGAAGCCGTCCTGCTTCGTATCTTCACCGGCTCTGACGACCGCTATGGGCTCGAAGAACCCCTCTATCGCGCCATCGTCAGCAAAGCACGCGAAATGAATCTCGCGGGCGCCACGGTCCTCAAAGGGCCGGTTGGCTATGGCTTATCGAGCCGTATGCACAAGCCGCATCTTTTTGGCAAAGACGAGCGGCCCATCGTTATAGAAATCTGCGACTCTGAAGAGAAGATCAACGCCTTTCTCCCGATCCTGGATGACATGATGGAGAGCGGGCTCGTCACGCTCGAAAAAGCGCGCGTGTTGCAGTATGGAAAGAAGCGGTCGAGCTATATGGAGCGCTTAAAGAAGAGCGTGCGCGAACACGCGCATCTCAGTGAGCCCCCCGGCAAACCGTCTTCCGATCATTAACTTCTTCGGATAGCTTCTCGATTTTCCTCCAACTTGTCCACCCAGCGGGTGGCATCAACGCATTCCTTCGAATCTTGCAAAAAGGAGCAGGATATGAGCAAGATCGCTGCAATAAGCGCGCTGGAAATACTCGATTCACGGGGCAACCCAACCGTTCGTGTGCTGCTGTCCCTGGACAATGGGATCAGCGTTTCGTCTTCGGTTCCTTCGGGCGCCTCGACGGGTGAGTATGAGGCGGTCGAATTACGCGATCACGACAAGTCCCGCTATGGCGGCAAGGGCGTGCTCAAGGCTGTCAGCAACGTCACCGACATTATCGCTCCCAAGCTCATCGGCCTGGAGCCCAACCGGCAAGCTGAAATCGATCAACTCATGATCGATCTCGACGGCACCCCGAACAAAGCGAAGCTCGGCGCCAATGCCATCCTGGGCGTCTCCATGGCGGTTGCCCGCGCCGCCGCCTTGGACGCTGGCGCGCCCCTTTATGCCTATCTCGGCAGCGCTTCCGCGAAACGCCTTCCTGTTCCGATGATGAACATTCTGAACGGCGGCAAACATGCCGACAACAGCGTCGATTTTCAGGAATTCATGGTGATGCCGGTTGGCGCGCCGAGTTTCCGGGAGGCGCTTCGCTATGGCGCGGAGACCTTCCATGCGCTTGCGAAGATCCTGCATAAGAAGGGCTACGCGACCTCGGTCGGCGATGAGGGCGGTTTTGCTCCTAACCTCAAAAGCAACGAAGAAGCCTGCGAACTCATTGTCGAAGCGATCAAATCGGCGGGATATCAGCCAGGCAAGGATGTCGCGATCGCGCTCGATCCCGCCGCCAGCTCTTTCTACTCCGAAGGCGCTTACCGGCTCACCAAGTCCGGCCAGGGCGACAAATCCAGCGCGGAGATGATTGCGCTTTACGGGCGCTGGCTCGACGCTTTTCCGATTGTCTCCATTGAAGACGGGCTCGATGAGAATGACTGGCAAGGTTTCGCGGCGCAAACCGCTGCGCAAGGCAGCCGCATGCAAATCGTAGGCGACGATATTTTCGTCACCAACCCCTCCTTCATCGAGCGCGGCATCAAGGCCAAGGCCGCCAATGCCGTTCTGATCAAGCTCAACCAGATCGGCACGGTCACGGAGACAAGGAAAGCCATTGAGCTGTGCCAGCAAGCGGGCTGGGGCTATGTCATTTCTCACCGTTCGGGCGAGACAGAAGACACCTTCATGGCCGACTTCGCGGTCGCCATGGGCGGCGGTCAGATCAAAACCGGATCGGCCTGCCGGAGTGAGCGGATTGCCAAATACAATCGCCTGCTTGAGATCGAAAGCGAGCTTGGGTCTGCCTCACAGTTCAAGTCGCCCTTCGCTTCAAAGGCATGAAAAGCTGCTCAGTGAGATTTGAGAAGCTTCGCTGAAACAGACAGGGCCGAGACCAGAACGGCCTTTAGGAGATCGGCCGGCGCCCAATGGGCGCCGGCCGATTGTCCCTGCAATTCGGCGCTTGGTGTCGGGGCGGGGCGCATACTACTCCAAGGAACGGATATCGACATGAAACCATTCCTTTTATCGTGGCAATTCTGGGCTGTCCTATCGGCTGTTTTTGCGGCTCTGACGGCAATCTTTGCGAAAGTTGGCATTCAAAACATCAATTCTGATTTTGCGACATTCATTCGAACAGTCGTTATCATAGCTGTCCTTGGAGGCATTCTCACCCTTGCGAAGGAATGGCAGCCGCTTGGGACGATCACGACGAAGACGTGGGTGTTCCTAACCTTGTCGGGCCTTGCGACCGGCGCCTCATGGCTTTGTTATTTTCGCGCGCTTAAGCTGGGCAATGCCTCGCAAGTCGCTCCGATTGACAAACTGAGCGTTGTGCTTGTTGCGCTCTTCGGCGCGCTGTTCTTGGGAGAGAGTCTTTTGCCGATTGGCTGGATGGGTGTGATTTTGATCGCTCTCGGCAGTTTCCTTATCGCGTATCAATGAGAGCGCATAACGTTCCCGGTAGCAAAGACGGCAGGTTCAGACAGTCCCATTCATATTCTTTCCGAGGACTGCCCTAGTACAGCCCGAGGCAAGTTCGCACCCCGATAGCTGCGAGCGCTCAAACGAACTTGCCTCGGATAAGCTGTACTAGAATCAATAAGTTGCTAGTACGCCTTATCGGCGAGAAGTCCTGCCAGCGCCCGCAGCAAACGGGTCAGGACTTCCCGCGGGGCGTACTAGGATCATTCTTGAGCGCTGTGACCGCCGTCCTGACGCTTGAACCATGAACCAAGAGGATCATGATGCCGAATCCTTCGATTACGCATTACGGCTTGCCGCCGCCGGGCCACTGCCACCGCGTTGAACTCCTGCTGCGCATGCTCAACCTTGAGTTCCGGCAGCTAAAAGGCTGTTTACAGCTTTGCAGTTGAGCGAATCAAAAGCGCCCAATAAACAGCTGTCAAAATCAACTGATACCGCGCGGAGGTATTCATGGTCCGTATTCGTACATCAGTTCTGTTTTCTCCACTCGTACTATGCGGCCTGCGCGAGTGAATAGCTCCAAGCCCGGCCAGCGCGCAATGACAGGCGTGCGCAAGGCATCGACCTTCAGCTTACTTCGCGGAGCAATTTACGTTGATTAAATACATGCAAAGTCCGTCAAAGCGTTCGAGCGCGCAGCTGTTATTGCCGGCAGCATTGAATATTTTCCTGATGCAGGCTGCGCTCGGCCAGGAGGCCGCCATTCCCGAAGCCTGCAAGCGGTTCATCTCACCGGTGAGCGCTTTGAACTATGAAAACGAGCTGCATAGGAGATGGTATATTTCGTGGTGGGACGGGAAATGTGACGGGTTGCCTCCATGGCCACTCTGCCAGTCGAGACCGTACTGGGAAACGATCGCCGAACCAGTTCTGCAACAGTATCCAGACGCCGACCGGAAGACCCTGTTTAGGGATCTGTGCATCCTTGGTCAGATTATCGGACACGAGTTTGCCCGCGATAACAATTTGCGCTGCATTGACCGCGATGACCTGAGCGCCTGGGGAGACAGAATTGGCTCTAGTAGAGAGAACATATTCCAGACAATCGCAGAAGTAAGGTCTGAAGCAGAGGCGAAGATCAGACGGGCAAAACAAAACAGATCGTGCTCGGAGCGCTGATACCGCAAACTTGCTCAACGGGGGCGCTTTTCGCCTTCTCCATGCCGGTGTGATCAGTCTTCGTCGTCCAGAGCCGAAAAGTCCTAACAATGGGACGAGTATAGCCTTGGGCCAGGAGTATGTATCCGAGTATTTGTAAAGGTTTATGACGCATCTCGAGCGGGATGATGGCCTGGGACAGGATTACTCGCCGCTTATTGCTGATCGGAAGATCTTAACGGATCGTTGTAGTGGGTCTGATCCTGCTTTTGCAATTCCTGTACAGCCTTTTGCTGCTGTTGCGGAGTTAAAATGTTTCCCATGTCTGTAATCTTCGAGAGACTTGGGTAGTTGCGGCCCTCCGCGCAAGCAGCCAGCCCCGCGCAAAGCGCGATCGCGATACCCTTCGCGACGAGGATCTCGATGCGATTTTTCAGTGTTGAGGCCTGCATCTGCGCAGCCTCAAGACGAGCGCTATGTTGCATGACCTTGAGAGTGACTCCTGCTTGGCCCTTTTCCGATGGGTAAGTTTCAATCACCGGATAAGGGTTTAGCTTATAGACCAGGGCGGCCGTCTCCAGGACACCTTCCAAGCAAGTTGGAAGAGCGTGCCGATTGCGATCGCAGCGAAAAGCCGGACCGCAGGCTTCGCTTTTTATCGCCCAATTGACAAGGCTATCGCTTCCCTATTTCGATTTGCCGATCCCAAGGGCCTTGCTAATCTCGTTGTCCAATCCCGTTCCCACAGAGCCGGTCTGCAAGTCGTGGCCGGTCAGATCGCCGGGAAATGCTTTGCTGCCAGCGTCTTGGGAACCGCTGACGGAGCTTCCCGGCGCGCCAGACGCCAATGTCTCCTTGCTGTCAGATCGGGCCAAACCGCCATTCACCCCCGCATAGAAGCCGGACCAGCGGCCGTCTTTTCCATTGCTCTCATCCGCGTGAGCAAAGCCGACAGCAGCGACGCTTGCGATAATCAATCCAAAAATGCTGGAAATTCTTGTCATGTCCGGATGTGTTACCTCTCGTGTCTGTCCTACGCCACAGCGGCATCGAGGCAGAAATGTGATTTTTTGAATGGGAAAATGTAAGCCAACGTCATGAGATCGAAGCTTATGGCTCAAAAGCCCAGACGACACGGGACCCGGCGTCACCGGGAATAGCTCGTGCGGGAGGCTGACCTCAACGCCGCCGGCCTATGGTGCGTCATTTGAGTGCCGCTTGGATCGTCGGTTAACCAAGGAATGTCTGCTTAGGGGCGCTGTCCAATACGGTTATCCTTGATGCGCTCGGGGAGAATGCGGTGGAGGAAATCGATTGCAGTCCCGAACGGGTTGTCTTTGTCCTTCTCTTTTGGCTTCTTGCCTGACGTTATAGCGGTAAGCGAGTTCGAAAAAGGCAACCGGCAAAAGAAGGAAAACGTCTGCAGCCAGAAAATTATAATCATATTCCCTGAGCAGTTCAGGCACTAATCCCCACACGCAAAGAGCAAGCGTGACTGCTGTAAACTCAAGTACCCTGTGAAAACGTCTCATGGATTCGTTCCCGACAGGCCTTTATGGCGACTGTTTCTAGAACGGTAACAAAATCGCAACAAATCTCAAAGTGAGGGACTGTATCCAATTGTCGTTCAGGCAAGAGGATTCGTGTGGACCTGCCGCCCAGGCGGCTAGGACAGCCGGAGGCAAGTTCGCACTCACTTTGCCGCACGCTCGGCAATCATTAAGCAGCGGATCAAAAGAATGAAGCTCAAAGGCAGCATGACACCATCGCTAAATGAAGCTGAGACAGCGGCCGACTGGCAGCCATGGCTGTTGCGGGAGGCGGCCTTGGAAGCGGCCCAGGCCCGGCTGTCCCGCGAGCCACAAGCCATCGAACCGCGATTCGAACGGGCGCGGCTGCTCTGCGAGCTTGGGCGGACTGAGGAGGCGAAGCAGGCCTATCTTGAACTTCTGGCTCTTTCGCCGTCGCATGTTGGCGCGCTCAACAATCTCGGGGCGCTTTTGTATTCAACTGGGTTCCGGACGGCCGCACGCACATGTTACGCGGAAGCGGCGGCGCGCCACCCGGAAAATCCCATCGGGCATATCAATCTCGCCAATGCGCTTCTGGAAAACGGGGATTTGGATCTAGCTCGCGAGCATTTCCAGAAGGCGCTCCGGATCGACCCCGATTTCGCAGAAGCGCATCAAGGCTTGGGGAATCTCTTTTGGGCGCTGGGCGACGAAGAAGCATGCAAAAAGCATCAGCGACTGGCGTTTCAAAGCCGCAGCGCCATCGCGATGCCCTATCGCGGGCGTGCGCAGCCGGTCCCCTTGCTTCTTTTGATATCTGCGATGGTAGGCAATATCCCGATAGGCCCCTTTCTCGATGATCAAATCTATTCAGTCACAGTGATCGTCGCGGAGTTTTACAATCCCGCATTGCCGCTGCCGCCGCATCGGCTGATGATCAACGCGATTGGCGACGCCGATCTTTGCAAGCCTGCGCTCGAGACCGCCGTCAAGCTCGCCGCTCTGACAGAGGCGCCGGTTCTCAACCACCCAGCGGCGATCCTCAAAACAGGCAGGGTCGACAATGCCAGCCGCCTTCGCCAGGCGCCCGGTGTCATCACGCCAGCAATGGCGAGGCTGCCGCGGGCGGTTCTGGCTAAGCCTGATGCCCTCGAATTGCTTGCCGATCTCGGTTTCGCCTGCCCCTTTCTGCTGCGCACTCCCGGTTTCCATAACGGTCAGAATTTCTTGAGAATCGAAAACGCGGACGGCCTCAAGACGGCGCTCGAAAAACTTCCCGGACGCGAGTTCACGGTCATGCAGTTTCTCGATGGCCGCGCCGCTGACGGCAAGGTCCGCAAATACCGCGTGATGATGATCGGCGGCGAAATTTTCCCGCTGCATGCAGCCATCTCTCACGATTGGAAAGTCCATTACGTCACGGCGGAGATGGGCGGGCGCCCCGAGCACTTGGCAGAAGACGAGGCGTTCCTGAATGCAATGCCCGAAGTGCTGGGGCCACGCGTCATGGCGGCCATGGAGGGCATTCGTGACGTTCTTGGCCTTGACTATGCGGGCGTCGATTTCAGCATGGATGCACGCGGCCAATTACTTCTATTCGAAGCCAACGCCACCATGGTTGTCAGTGCCCCCGAACGCGATGATCAGTGGGCTTACCGCCGCGCGCCGGTCGAGCGTGTCTTGGAAGCGATTCGCAAGATGCTGGCAGAGAAAGCGGCCTTTCCCCGGAAGAGCACCTTTCCGGGAAAGACCGCGTAGGCGCAATCGAGCGGTGAGGAGCCGGCGCAACTGGTGCGGTTGAGTTTAAACAGCCCCACTCCCTCTCGTCGTCATCCCCGAAACACCTTACGGCGTTATCGGGGATCTTTCCAGGCGTCGGCATCTGTTACGATCCCGGATAAGCCCTGGAGCGCTTTCCGGGACTTGATTACCTGGATGTTTCCGCTTGCAGAAGAAGCCATGAAAACATAGGCGAATTTTCGCTCCACTGTCATGGCCGGGGCATGCCCTTGGGCTTGACCCGAGGGTTGACCCGGCCATCCAGTCATAAACTTGGAATACCTTGTGTTTTTCTGGATGGCCGCCTCGGAGGGCGGCCATGACAATGGAATTTGCGGAAACAGCTGGGTAATCAAGTTCCGGGAAGACGGCACATCCGGGCATCAACTGACTCACAGAAATCTCTGGCTTTACTACTCCGCCGCATACGCTCGCTCCACATAGCCGCACGGCCTCAAGCAAGCTGACAGTCGGCGCTAGCATGAAGGCTTAACCGGAGAATTATGACGTGCCGGCTGTGGAATCTGACGTGGCGGTACTCGAGGCTGTCGAGGATGTGGAGGCGCCTGAGCTGGCCGTGGCGTTGCCGCTCCCACCGTGGTGATGGTGATGATGATGCACCGGAGAAGTTCCGGTTGAGCTGCCGGAGTTTTGGCTGCTCACACCTAAATCGCTCTCCACCGTTGAAAGCGCTCCCTGTGCTGCCAGCAGGTTGCCGCTTTGGACGTCTGTCAGAAAAGTGAGGAAGCCGTTGCTCAGTGTGGCGCTAGATGCATTACCGCTTTGCGTGGTCTGGCTGCTGGATGCTGTGGTCGGCGTCTGCGCACTACTAGACGAACCAGACGAACCGGAAGACCTTGAACTTACGGAGTTGGCCGATCGAAATTCTTGGCGCAGCCGTGCGTAGGCGCTTGGTGAAACCGATGAAGCTGCGGAGACGGACATGATTCGTTCCTCCTCTTGCCTGATTACCAAAATGTTAACGGCGGAGGCTTATTCCAAACTGGCGGCTGATTGTATCGTGATGTGATAAAGTCGTTGGAATGAGTTGCATGTGGGAAAACCGGCATGCCATGGCCGCCGCCCCGTCCAACTTTGCCGAACTCTCCGCTCAGATTACCTGTGGCTATCTTTGGCAGGATCGCGTCAGCACTAAATGAGCGTGCAACCGGCGAGCCTGAGCCCCTCTATGACATGATCAATCCATTTCCTGTCCAGGAACGGGACCCAGTTCAGCTTCGCAATCGAGAACTCAACAGGCGTCCTGTTCTCGAGCGGCTTCCCGATGCGGCCGCTTCGAGCCAGACTCGCAATACGGATCGCATTCGCGTACCAGTAGCCTGGCCGAACGTGAAGAGCGCGCTCGGCAAATTCGACGGCCTTCGCCCAATCCCCCTGCATGTAAAAGGCCATCGCCAGGTCTCCAAGGAAGATGAAGCGGAATGGGTCATAGGGATTGAGGCGGATCGAAAGCAGAAGAGGCGCCACGCTCTCCTCCGCCTTCCCTGCAAAGATATAGCTGGTGCCGATGCAGGCATGCGCCGCCGAAAGGCTGGGATTCAGCGCGATGGCATTGCGATAGTGAACCCTGGCCTCCTCAGGCCCGCCCATCATCATCTGAGCAAGCCCGACAAGAAAATGGGCCCTCGCATCGCGCTGATCGATCAGCGACGCTTCGCGGGCAAGCGTCTTGGCAATGCGCAAAGCCGAGGTATGGCGTTGCTGTGTCCAAACATCCCAGAAATGCCACCAGGCGAGGTGGATGCGGGCTTCGCCTGAGCCGGGGTCGCGGCTCAGCGCCTCCTCGAAGAATCCCCGCGCAATCGCGGCGTCCTCTTTTGTGAACTTATAGGTGTGCCAGATACCCCTGCGAATGAGCTCCCACGAATTGAGGTCCTTGACTTCACGCGTCCTAAGCTGCGTTTGCTCCGCGCGCTCGATCTCCGAATCGAGAACGCTGACGATGCTGGCGCTGATTTCGTCCTGTGTATCCAGGAACTTGCTGAAGCCGATTTGATACCTGTGGCTCCACAGATTCAACCCGTTGCTGGCCTCAATCAAGTTAACGGTAAGCCGGAAGTCCTCGCCAGCCGGGCGCACGCTTCCCGTTACAAGGTAATGCGCGCCCAAGGCGCGGCCAATCGAGGCTGTATCGATGGCCCGGTTCTTGAAGACGAAGCTCGAGGATCGTGAAATGACCGGAAACCACCGGAGATTCGAGAGACCGTTGACGAGATCCTCTGCGAAGCCCTCCCCGAAATACTCGCTGTCGCTTCCACCTCCCAAGGTGTTGAATGGGAGAACCGCGAGCGCTGGTTTGCCCTGAAAGCCGGGCACGGGCATCGAGACATCGACGCCGGATGCAAGATGTTGCGGTGCGCTTGAACCGGAGGCGGCTATGATGTCTGCGGTAAAGGCCGAGACAGCCGCCGGAATATTCTTCAGCCTTTGAACGCCGAGCGCGCTGAAGTGAAGATCGACCTTGCCGAGAACGTGCCGGAACACCTGCTCCGAAACAACAAGATGGCCGGGACGGCATAGCTGCTGCAAACGAGCCGCGATGTTCACTTCATCGCCGAAAAGATTGCTGTTGTTGGCGATAACATCGCCCATGTGAATGCCGATGCGAAAGCGAATACGCCTTTCTTCCGGCAATTCGCTGTTCCGGGTTTCAATCGCGCGCTGACATTCGACCGCGCATCGGACGGCCTCGACAGGGCTCGAAAACTCCGCCATCCAGGAGTCGCCCGCGACGCCAAACATACGTCCGCTCGCGGCTTGCACAATGTCTTCAGTAACTTGGCGATAGGCGAGAAGCTGCGTCAGGGTCGACTCGTCATCCGTTCCCATAAGGCGGCAGAAATCGGCCACGTCGCCGGCGAGAATTGTCACCAGGCGGCGCTTGAAGCGAGTCCCAGCCTTTCTGACGGTGTTCATTGCGCGCTACCATGCTTCTTCTTATGGCTTCCGGAGCCATGATCGATCAAGCAACGTCGTTGGGTTAGCCTTAAGAAGCAATGACAAGAAAAGGAAGCGCGACTTGTGAGCAATATTGCGAGCCTAAGGGTGCAAGCAGCTTCAAAACAAAATGGTACGAATTCAGGTAATTTTGTCCAGGGAAATTGTTCAATGCGCAACTTGAGTGTGAAGCCGGCCACGAGCAACGGCTCAGAAAAAAAGCTTCAGAAAACGACCAGTCAATAGCGGGGAAGGTTGCGCCAGAAGCGGTTTCGTTTCCGGCGCAACCGTTCAACTGGCAGGTTAAGCCCTGATCACGTCCACGATCTCCCGGGTCGCCGGATCGACAACCAGGATCACGTCGTCGAGCACCACGATTTTGTAGTCCCTGAATACCGGGTCGATCTGCACGACCTGCGCCGGGGGACTGTAAAACTCGACGCTGTTGGGAATACGGCCCCCCACCCGAACCGGGAAATCCACATCCGCGCGGTGATAGCGATGGATCGCGGTATCGTTAACCAGAATGCCGTGAATCCGGGTCCTCTGCTCGCGCGAAATGCTGGCGAAGCGGCTGCCTCCGGCGCCGGCGCGGCCTGCGGTTTCATTGCCGCGAGCCCCGCCCATCCCGGTTTCCCGGCCTCGGGTTTCCTCGCCCTGAGTTCCACGGTTCTCATGCTCCGTTCTGGCGCTCCGCTCGCCTTTGCCTTGCTCGGCATTGCGCTCGAACTGGCCGGTCCGGCCGCCTTCGCGTTGCTGGGTCGCCTGGTTTTCGCCGCGGTTATGCTCGGCCTGCTGGCCGTGCTCCTGGTTTCGATTGTGCTCCGCAGACTGCTCATGATGGGCGCTGCCTTCGCCGCGCTGCTGCGCTGTCTGCCCCTTCTGAGCGCCGCCTTGCTCATGCTCGGTTGCAGAGCGGGCATGCCCTTTTTCGCTTCCATTCTGACCGTTTTCCTCGGCTGACTTTCCTTGATGCTGGCTAGAGCCGCCACTCTTGCCGTGCTCCATTTGAGAGGCGCCGCCGCCTTGGCCACCGCGCTCGCCTTGAGTGGAATGTCCGGTTTCGCCGCCGCGTCCACCCGTCGAATGCTCGGAACCGGATGCGCCTCCACTTTGCCGTTCGCTGCTTTGCGCCTGCGCCAGCGAGATCGCGGCCAGAAAGGCAATCGCGGACACTCCGTACTTCAAACTCGTTTTCATGTTCTCCTCCAGATGTATTTTTCTTACAACTGAAGGAGGGCCATATCGTTCCTTGGATAGATACAGATCAGAGCTCAAGGCTCGAGCCTATTTAAGCAGATTTACCGGATTGCTAGATCTTTTCGATGTAACTGCACGCCAAGAACATTTTATAGCCGGATTGTTGTTTATAGTTACCTACAAATATATGAGTATACCGCGCGGCGGCGTACTAGCAAATCCGTAGTATCTAAGCAAAGTCTACCGGACGCGCCAACAGACCGCCGCCCGCTGTCATCCCGGACTTGATTACCCGGATGTTTCCGCTAGCAGAAGAAGCCATGAAAACATTGGCGAATTTTCGATCCACTGTCATGGCCGGGCCATGCCCTTGGGCTTGACCCGGGGGTTGACCCGGCCATCCAGTCATAAACTTGGAATACCTTGTGTTTTTCTGGATGGCCGCCTCCAAGGGCGGCCATGACGACGGAATTGGCGGAGACGTCCGGGTAATCAAGTCCCGGAAAGGCGAAGCCTTATCCGGGATCGTAAAAGGCTGAAACGCCGGCCTTTTGCGATCCCGGCTCGCGCTTAGCTTGGCGGGGATGACGAAGGCGGAGCGTGCAGCGTCCGGGATGGCGGTCCGTTGGCCAGATAAGCGAACTTTGCTTTAATACGGCTTACGGCCGAAAGTTCGCTTGAGCGTTTGCGGCAATGGGAGTGCGAACTTCCGGCCGGCTGTATTAGGCTGCCCCTATCGCGATCCCCGCGCCAAGTACGATGATGCCGCCGAGAACGATCTGGAAAACCGCCTGCAGGAAGGGGGTGTCCATATAGCGCGAGCGGACCCAGGCGATGGCCCAAAGCTCGATCAGCACGATCACGCTCGCGATCCCGGTCGCGATCCAGAACGCATTCGGCCAGGAATCCGGCACGAGGTACGGCATGGTGTGTCCGAGTCCGCCAACCGTTGTCATCAAGCCGCAAATGCCGCCGCGCAGGAGCGGCGAACCGCGCCCCGTGAGCGAGCCGTCGTCGGACAGCGCCTCCGCGAAGCCCATGCTGATGCCCGCGCCAATCGACGCGGCAAGGCCGACGAGAAAGGTCTGCCAGTTGTTGTGCGTGGCGAAAGCGGCGGCGAACAGCGGCGCGAGCGTCGAGACAGAGCCATCCATAAGCCCGGCAAGCCCCGGCTGCACATATTGGAGGACGAACATGCGCCTTGCGGTTTCGTCTTCCTCCGTTTTGACGTCCCGCGTCAGAAGCTTATCCGAAAGCTTCGCCGCGAGGCTCTCGTGCTTCTTCTCGGCGAAGGCCAGATCGCCAAGAAGTTTGCGAATGCTGACATCGGTGGTCTGCTTTGCGGCGCATTGATAGAAGCGCTGCGCCTCGTACTCCATGTTCTCCGCCTGCTCGCGAATGGTTTCGAGCGGCAGATTGCGCGTAAGCCAAACTGGACGCCGCTTGATGAAGCCTTTCACATCCTCGCGCCGGATCGGCGGGAGGTTGGAGCCAAAGCGCTTCTGATAGAGGTCGAGAAGCCGGCGCCGATGACCTTGCTCCTCCTCGGCCATCTCGACAAAAACCTTTGCCGACGCCGGATAGCGCTCCTGCAAATCCTCCGCGAAGGTCATGTAAATGCGGGAGTCTTCTTCCTCTGCGGAGATCGCAATCGCCAGAATCTCGCGTTCGGTCAGATCTGCAAATCTCTTCGGCGGGTGCCTCAGTCCGGCAAACACTATCGCGGCTCCTTAGAGTAATTCTAGGCGCATCTATGGATGCCGGACGGCGATGTCAAATACGATCTCGTGCGATGGGCTGCGCAAAAAGCCTCATTGTGTCATGTGCATAGCTGGCCCGCGGAGGCCGCATCGAGCATCGCTACAGCTTCATGCTTTTAATCTGGCGCGAGCACCCGAACGTCGTCGCCCCGGTTTGCGGAACCATGCGGATACGCGGCGGCGAGAACGAGCACCGCAGCGAAGCAACCCAGCGCTGTCGCCGCAAAGCAGAAGGCGAAAACCCTGCCCCAAAGGCCGAAGAAGCGCGCAGGCGACTCCATGGCATCCAGTTGCTGCAAAAGATAAATAGAATTGTACGGATTGGTTATCGAACGGTCCAGGCCTCGATGGACTCTTACGGTCTAAACTGCCTCCGAGGAGTCGAGCCTTATCGCAATGCCCGCCGCAGCCATATGCCTCTTCGCCTCGCCGATTGTGTGATCTCCGAAGTGGAAGATCGACGCAGCAAGCACCGCGGTTGCGCCGCCATCGCGGATGCCTTCGACCAGATGATCGAGCGTGCCGACGCCACCCGAGGCAATCACCGGCACGGGCACGGCGTCTGAAATTGCGCGCGTGAGCGGAATATCGAAACCGGCGCGCGTGCCATCTCTGTCCATCGACGTCAGGAGAATTTCCCCCGATCCGAGCCGGACAACCTCTTTCGCATACTCTATGGCGTCGATGCCGGTCCGGTTGCGGCCGCCATGGGTGAAGATCTCCCATCGAGGCTGGCCTTCGCCGCCGTTTGCAACCTGCTTCGCGTCGATGGCCACGACGATGCACTGGTTGCCGAATTTCTCCGCCGCGCGCGCAACAAACGACCGGTCCGAGACTGCCGCGGTGTTGATCGAAACCTTGTCGGCCCCGGCGCGAAGAAGCACGCGCACATCGTCCAGCGTGCGCACGCCGCCGCCGACGGTCAGCGGCATGAAGCAGCGTTCCGCCGTTTGGGCGACGACATCGAGAATGGTGCCCCGCTTTTCATGGCTGGCGGTGATGTCGAGAAAGCAGAGCTCGTCGGCTCCGGCCTCATCGTAGGCCGCGGCAGCCTCGACCGGGTCTCCGGCATCACGGAGGTCGACAAAATTCACGCCCTTTACCACGCGCCCATCTTTCACGTCGAGGCAAGGGATGATGCGCATTTTCAGCATCGGGGCATCTCTGGATTGTTGTCGAACGGAGGGTTCACTCGCTACGCCTGCTTCTCGCCCGCGTCAATGCGCGAAGCCAGGGGCCGTTGTCATCGCGAAGCGCAAGGATCAGGAAACCGAGGAGGCCTCCGTCAAAGAGAAAAGGCGCCAGCCCCAGCCCGGCCATGTTCCAGACCAGAGTAGCTCCCGCCACCCCGATCGCGACAAAAATGATGTAGCCAGCCGCGAAGCTCGGCCGGATGGCCGATCCCAGTCTCCACCATATGAGAGCGCCAACCGCCAGGAGAATGGCCGTCTTGATGATCGCCATTCCTTTCAGGAGCTTGGCAAGATCAGGGTCGGCGCTCTGGATGCCGCCCCTGCCGGCAAAATAAATGGCGGCGGCGGCTGCGAAGCTGCAAACCGCCAGGAGCGTCAGTCGCAGAGGAAGAACCTTTTGGAGACGGTCAAGACGGGAAGCTTTCCTCTCAACTCCCGGCCGTGCGCTTCCCAAGCCCGAAGCGGTGCGGTATCGTCGTTCGGATAATGACATGGGCGCTTACCTCTTGCAGAACTCTATCACAGGAGAAGGCCGAACGCCCGCATCGCAAGCCATCAAGGGGGCGCCTTCGAATGTGACCTCAAATGCCTCTCCCGCCACGCCGGGGCATGCGGCGCCTTCAGCCTCTTCCGGGCATTTTTGCTCACTTGAATGCTCGACATTCGCGGCCAAAGCTCGTATAACGCCGCCTCGCAAGCTTATACGGCTTTCCGCGTGCCCAGGTAGCTCAGTCGGTAGAGCAGCGGACTGAAAATCCGCGTGTCGCTGGTTCGATTCCGGCCCTGGGCACCATTAAAATCAAGGACTTAGCTTAACGAACCGTTAGAGCATAAACGCTCAAATACTCACACGGTACTCAGCATTTGGAATTTTGGAGCTCCCCCCGCGCTCGGCGCTGTTAAGGTGCGGCGTGGAAAGGGCGGACTCTGTCGTGAGATCAGTGCAACAGCCAACACCTGGGTGCGGCGGCAATTCGCAGACTAAGCCTTCAAGGCAGACAGGAGGGACGCCCCCATTTCGGCTGGCGTTGGCGCGCCATAACATTGCGCAACCAAAACCGGATGCGAAACTGCGCGCACAATAGAGGGAGGAGGGGGCAAATATGGACATCTCAATTCTGCCTGCGATCTCGGCCTTGGCCGGATCGCTCATTGGTGGGCTCTCGACTTTCACGGCGTCCCTCATGACCCAGCGACGCCAGTTTCGGGCACAAACGCTTATTCAGGAGGCGACCAAGCGTGAAACGCTCTACGCAGAATTCATCAAGGAGGCATCGAAACGGCGCGCCGAAGCCTGGAGTCAGGCCGAAAGTCCCGAGGTTATCGCCGGTCTCTACTCTGGCGTCGAACGGATGCGCCTATGGTCGTCGAGTAAAGTCATTAGAAAAGCCGAGCTTGTCATTCTCCATGTGATCGACGCCTATGCTTCCCCGGATAGAACGTTCGATGAATTGCGGCAGAACATGGATGCCGCAATTAGCAATGACCTTATTAAAGCCTTCAGCGAAGCCTGCAGGCTGGAGTTGCAAGCTCTGCTCAGCTAGCCGCTAGAGTCCTGGGACGGTCGATTTCTCGGGCATGGCCGAGATCAGACCCCTCCTATCGGGTCAAGGCCTCCCGCCAGGCTCGGACAAAAGCGTCAACCGGCAAGGACGCCGGTTGACGAAGGCCGCTCCATAGGGAGGGGCAACTCTTCAGGCTATGGCCGCCGTGCCCTCGTGCACCTCCGCTGGACTTGGGGCTTCCTTGGGCTCCTTGACCCTGAACCAGGCCACATAGAGGGCAGGCAGGAACAGGAGCGTAAGAGCGGTACCAACGAGAATGCCACCCATCATGGCGTAGGCCATCGGCCCCCAGAACACGTCGCGCGCGATGGGGATCAGGCCGAGGCTGGCAGCCGACGCTGTAAGCATGATCGGCCGGACGCGTTCCTCGCAGGCGCGGACGACGGCGTCCCATTGACCGAGACCCTCTTTGCGCAGCGTCTCGATCTGCACCGTGAGGATCACGGAATTGCGGATCAGGATGCCGACAAGCGCGACGATGCCCAGGATCGCCACGAAACCCAGCGGCGAATTGCTGAGAAGCAGAGCGATAACGACGCCAATCAGCGCCAGCGGCGCGACCGAGGCGACCAGGAAGAGCAGGTTGAAGCTCCGCAGTTGCAGCATGAGGATGGTCGCCATGGCGATCAGCATCAGCGGCACCACCGCGAAGATCGGCTTTAGCGACTTGGCGCTTTCTTCGACAGGACCGCCGATGGCGAGGCGATACCCCGCAGGCAGGCTGTCGACGAAGTTCTTGACCGCAGGCTCATACTGCTCGACCACCGTGGCGGGCTGCTTGCCATCAAGAATGTCCGCTTTGACCGTGACCGTGGGGAGACGGTTCCGGCGCCAGATCGCGGGCTGCTCCATCTCGTATTGGAACGTGGCAATCGCCGCGAGCGGAACAGCTTGGCCGGTTTTGTTGAACAGTTGCAGGTTTTTCAGCGTTTCGATGGCGCCTCGGTCCTTCTGATCGGCGCGGACCGTGACATTGACGAGGTAGATGCTATCGCGCACCTGGGTGATGGGCACGCCGCCAACGTTGCCGTTCATGGCCCAGGCGATATCGGAGGAGCTGATCCCCAGCTGGCGCGCCTTATCCTGAAGGACGTGGACCCTGACCACCCGCGCAGGCTCGTTCCAGTCGAAGACGGGCGAACTCAGACCGGGATCGGAGCCGACAATACCCGCCAGTTGGTGCGATAGCTTCCGCACCTTTTCAATATCCGGGCCGCTGAGCCGGTATTGAACAGCGCGCCCGGCGGGCGGCCCCAAGGCCAGGAGGTTCACATAGGGATCCAGGCCCGCGAACTCTGTTCTCAACAGCTCCTTAATCCGGGCCCGTACCCGCTCCCGCGCTTCGAGGTCCTTCGTCAGAATGACGGTCTGCCCGTAATACGCATTCGGGGGCTGCACATCGAGCGTCAAGATAAAGCGGACAGCGCTTTGGCCCACATAGGAACTCCAGCGGACGATGTCCGGATCGCCTTCGAGCGCCTTCTCGAAGCGGTCCATCTGGGCTTTCGTCTCGTGGATCGTGGAATTCTGCGGCAGGGTCCAGTCCACGAGCAGTTCGGGCCGGTCCGAGGCCGGGAAGAACTGCTTTGGCACGGACTGCATGCCATACACCGAAGCGGCGAAAATCGCGAATGTTGCGCCGATGGTGACCCAACGCCAGCGCATGGACCAAAGCAGCACCTTCTGGAAGATCGTGAAGGCGCGGCCGTGTCCTTCATGCTTCTCGATCTTGGACGGCAGCAAGTTATAGCCGAGGAGCGGCGTGAAGATTCCAGCGACGAGCCAGGACAGCAGAAGCGCGATCGCGAGCACGACGAAGAGGGTAAAGGTGTACTCCCCGGCATCGCTGCTGTTGAGGCCGATGGGGGTGAAGCCGAGGATGATGCACAGGGTGCCGGTCAGCCTGGGAAACGCCGTGGAGGTATAGATCTGAAGCGCGGCCTGCCGCAGCGTATCCCCTTTTTCCAGCCGGGCGATCATCATCTCGATGGCGATCATGGCGTCGTCCACCAGGAGGCCGAGCGCGATGATGAGAGCGCCCAGCGAAACGCGCTGAAGCGTCACGTCGAGAATTCCCATGCTCATGAATGTCATGGCCAGCACAAGCGGTATGGCCAGCGCCACGATGAGACCGGCTCGGAAGCCAAGGGCGACGAAGCTGACGGCGAGCACGATTACCACCGCTTCAAACAGCGATCGCGTAAAATGCCCAATCGCGTGGTCGACGACAAGCGGCTGGTCCGCGACGAGATTGACGCCGACGCCGATGGGCAGGTCTCCGGTAATCTTCTCCAACTCTACGTTGAGCGCCTTGCCGAATTCCAGGAGATTGGCGCCCGCCTTCATGCTGATGGCGAGCCCTATGGCGGGCTTGCCGTTATAGCGGAAGAGCGTGGTTGGCGGATCGGCGTAGCCGCGCTTGATGTCGACCACATCGCTCAAGCGAAAGAAGCGATCGTTCACGCGCAGGTTGAAGGCCTTGAGGCTTTCTTCGGAGACGAACTGCCCGCTGACGCGCACGCTGACGCGCTCGGGTCCGGCCTGAATGACGCCCGAGGGCACAATGGCGTTCTGGTTTTGCACGGCCTGGATCACGGCCTGCAGATCAAGGCCGAGGTTTGCAATCTTGTGCGGATCGAATTCGAGGTAGATCACCTCGTCCTGCGCGCCGATGAGATCGACCTTGCCAACATCAGGCACGGTCAGGATGCTGGTGCGCGCCAACTCCACATAATCGCGCAGTTGCCGATCGCTCAGACCATCGGCAGTAAAGGCGTACACATTGCCGTACACGTCGCCGAAGCGGTCGTTGAAGAATGGCCCGACGACGCCCAGCGGCAGTTGAGCCCGGATATCCTCGACCATGTTCCGGACCTTAACCCATATCGCGGACACGTCCTTTTTTTTGGTCTTGGAGAGCAGATAGACGTAGATGGTCGTCTGGCCTGGAATGGTGACGCTCTTGGTGTAGTCGAGTTCCTCCAGTTCTTCGAGCTTCTTCTCGATGCGCTCGGTGACCTGGTTGATGGTGTCCTCCACAGAGGCGCCCGGCCACTGGGCCGCGATGACCATGGTCTTAATGGTGAATTGAGGGTCTTCTTCGCGGCCAAGGTTGATGTAGGCCATCACGCCGGCGACCATGCACACGATCATGAAGTACCAGATGACCGAAGGGTTATCGAGAGCCAAAGCGGACAGATTGAATTTCTTCTTTCCGTTTCCATCGGACTTTTCGGGCGTTGCGCTCATTGTTGTGTCTCCTCGGGGATTCTTACAGACTGCCCTGGCGCAAGCGAGTGCACGCCTGCCGTTACCACGCGATCGCCGGAATTAAGGCCCGCAGTTACGATTGCAGCCTCACTGTCCCGGCTCGAAATCTTCACTTCTTTCAGCGATACGGTCCTGGCCGCCGGATCGACAATCCAGACCGCCTGCTTTCCGTCCTGCTCGAAGAGCGCCGCTGCTGGGATCTTGACGTGTCCGGTGGCCTGCTCCAGCGCGTAGGCCGTGATGTTCGTACCGAGGCGAAAATCGGCGGGCGGGTTACCGAGAGCTATTTTGACGCGCTGGCTATGGGTCAGGACGTCGACCCGGGGAGCGATTTCCCGCACCCGGCCGCTACTGCCGACCGATGGCGCAATCAGCAGCGCGACCTCGAACGGACTGCCTTCCTTAAGGCTCACGGCGGCGTCGTCGGGCACGTCGATCACGGCCTCGCGCACATCGGGCCTGGCGACTGTGACCACCGGCTGGCCTGCCGGAACAACCTGGCCCACCTCGAAATTAACCGCGGTCACGACGCCGTCGAACTCGGCGCTGAGCTCCGTATAGTTGCGTTGCTCAATCGCTTTATCGAGGACGCTGCGCGCCTGCGTTACGCCCGCTTCCGCCGCGGCCCGCGCCTGCTGCACCGCCTCCAGTTGCTGCGACGGAATATGCTTCTCTTCGAAAAGGGTCTTGAGCCGCCTTTCCGAGGCCAACGCATTGGCGAGCTGCGCTTCGGCGTTGGCAAGGCCGGCGCGCGCATCCCTGACGGCAAGATCAAACGGAACGGGGTCCAGAGCGGCAAGACGAGCGCCCTTTTTTATGCTGTCACCCGCGTTGACATCGCGCGTGATGACCCGCCCCAGAACACGGAACGCGAGGCTTGCGCTGTAGCGGGGTTCGATCGTTCCGGCAAAAGAGGCACCCGCGCCAACTTGCCGTTCGGCGACCGCGGATAGCACCGGGCGCACCTTTTGGTTGGTGGGCTTGCTGTCGCTGTCGCAGCCAGCCAAAAACGCGGCGGCCGCAAGCATGAGCACAAAAGCAGACGTATTTTTCATTGGTTATTCTCCGCAAACGCCACCTGCTGCGCGGGCCTCAGGAGCTGTGTCCCCACGGTCACCACGAGGTCCCCAGGCCGCAATCCGGCGCGAATGACGATGTCCGTGTTTCCGTAGAACTTGATTTCGACCCGCCGGAGGGCCACCGCGCCGCTCTTTGGGTCCACCACCCAGACAGCCGGCTTGCCCCCGTCGGAATAGAGCGCGCTCCACGGCAGGACCGCGGTCTCACGCTCCTTCGCATGCGCCGACACCGTAACCGCCGACCCAAGCACCATCTCAGGGGGTGGCTTCCGTATCGCGATCTTGACGCGCACAGATCCTGTCGCGTTGAGCGCGGGGGAAACCTCCCGCACTTCTCCCCGCGCCTTGATCTTCGGATCGGAGACGAGAGCGACTTCAATGTCTTCCTTGAAGCCGCCGGTGAAAGCAGATTCCTGAACATTGATGACGGCGTCCCGGGGACCGTCCTGAGCCAGCGCAAACACGGCCTGGCCCGGCTGAGCCACCTGCCCAACCTCCATATGGCGAGCCGTGATTATGCCTGGAGCGGGAGCATGCAGCACCGTCTGGGCGAGATTGTCGCGCGCCGTCGCCAGTTGCGCCTTCGCGGCATCCAGCATGGCCTGGGCGCTTCGATGCTCCTGTTCTGCCTTGTCGTAGTCGCGCCGGGTGGTGAAGCCGTCCCCGAGCAGCGCCTTCTGGCGCTCGAAAACCGATGTCACCTGACCCAGTTTTGCTTCCGCAGCCTTAACGCCAGCGCTTGCACCTTCAACGTCAGCTTCCTGGATTTTCGGGTCCAGCCGCGCCAAAATCTCCCCTGGCACGACGTGCTGGCCGACTTCGACCTTACGGTCGACGATCCGTCCGCCAACGCGAAAGGAAAGCTCGCTCTGCACGCGGGCGGCGACTTCGCCTGTCAGCGTGGCTCTCGGAGCGTACTTGACGAGCTTGACTGGCTGGACCTTGACGGGCAGGAGTGAATGGTTCTCTGCGCCCTTCTGATCGCACCCGCCTAGGAGGGCGATGCCGAGGCAGCAGGTGAGAAACAGCATCTCGCGCCGCACCCCGCTGCGCCGATGCATCGAGAGTTCTAGTAGCGTCGCGGCCAACCAAGGATGCCGTTTTGCAGTCCCCGGTCGTTGCATAGTTTTCAATTGGGGGCGTCATTTGATCTCCTTCGGCGCTACCGGAGCGCGAGCGGCGTCGCGACCAGAGCAGGCCAGGCTGCCGGTCTCGTCACCTGAAAGTGAGCTTCTTAGTTCTTAACTACTTCCCCAGGTACTCGCAGATGCGGGAAGCTGATAAGGGCGCCGGCAGGATATCCTCTACGCCGCACTCCAGCGCGTCCCACCACAACTCAGGTGTGCTGGCTGGACTCACGAGCGCGACCGGAATGGCCTTTCCGATCCGCCTCACCCCTTCGACCAAGTCTCTCCAGTTGCCATCCCTTAATGCCAATTCCGTGAGGACGACGGTTCCATTGGGCGCCAAACCAAGCAATGCACTGGCCGCCTTGATGCTATCGGCCCACCAAACCCTGACGCCGCGCGGTTCCATTTCCCTGTCCATGCCGGGCTCTGCTTTCTTTGCGCTTACCACGATAATTGTCCTTGCTGGCTCTTGATTGCGCATCGTCTTTCCCTCGATTGCAGGATAGCAAAAGTGCACCTTGAATTGCCGTAAGCTGCCGTAAGCTTACGATCTTCGGTGACGCCGACACATCAAGCCGACGCCCTGCGCCGGCTGTTGCTCGTCTTTTTCCCTAGAAGTGTGCGATGTTTACAGGTTCGCAAAGACTGGGGCCGCTGCCGTAAGCTTACGGCTGGTAACTGCCATCGCCTCCTCGATTGCTGCACGATGTCAAATGAAACGACGGCGCCTGCCTTAAAACAGGGCAACCTGGCGGCGTCCGTTAACGAACGAGTGGTGCTAGCATGGCTGGAACAATCGATGATCGGCTCCCAAAGGCCTCTGATGCAGCGCTGAGGGTAGCAGAAGCCGAAGCAGCAAAGGCCGACGAGCACAAGCGGGCTGCTGCGGCGGCAGAAGCGGAAAAAAAGGCTCTAATCGAGTTTTTTCAGAAAGTGCCTAGTCTTTCTCTGGAAGAGAAGATCGACCGTGCAGCGGCGATTATCGAACGGGCGGTCAAGAGTGGCCAGATAGAAGTGGAAGTCCTTCGCTTTCCCCATGAACTTTGCACGGACGGGGGACGCGCGATCAATCAAGCGGAACCGGGCTGGGAGAACACCCTCACGGGGATCCCGAACGACATGTTCCGGTTTTGGCACGAGCACCTGCGCCCGCGCGGCTACAAGGTCCGGGCCCAAATCGTCGAGTTTCCCCGCGGCATGCCCGGTGACATCGGCATCTTCCTGATCTGGCATTGACTGGACAGGAGACCAGACACGCTCGGCCGGCCGATGACGAATACGACAGCGAATGAGGGACAACCACGCCCCAAACGCAAGAGAAGGATTACGAGCATGCTTTACCGCAACCCCCAAATCATCTGGCACTGGGCACGACAATAACTTGCTGACGCCTGCTTTTGCTTACCTCGTTGACGCGGCGCAGCGCCAAGTGCTCTTCATGGACACGATGCGTGAGCGAGGCAACCAGTACCTCGAGCACTGCGCGAAAGCGGCGCCGCATGTCCTGAGCTATGCGGCGGAGTTGATCCTCGATGGGCGGACGTTTCCTCGGCCCGTGAACTATGCCTTGGCCCGGATCATTCCGCCGAAAGGGATAGAGATCGATCCACTCCGGCGACCCTTCGTGATCGTGGACCCCCGCGGCGGTCACGGCCCCGGCATCGGCGGCTTTAAGGCCGACAGTGAGATTGGGGTCGCGCTCAATGCAGGCCATGCCTGTTACTTCGTTGGGTTTCTACCGGACCCGATGCCTGGACAGACCATTGAAGATATCGCGCGCGCCGAGGCTATCTTTCTTGAAAAAGTCATCGCGTTGCATCCGGACGCCGAAGGCAAACCTTGCGTGATCGGAAATTGTCAGGCCGGCTGGGCAGTCATGATGCTCGCGGCAATGCGGCCGGAGCTTTTTGGGCCGCTTATTCTCGCGGGCTCGCCGCTATCCTACTGGGCGGGTTTGAAGGGCGGGAGCCCCATGCGCTATTCCGGCGGGCTGCTCGGCGGCAGCTGGCTCACGGCATTCACCAGCGACATGGGCGCTGGCAGGTTCGACGGCTCCTGGCTTGTGCAAAATTTCGAGAGCCTGAACCCTGCCAATACGTTCTGGACGAAGCAGTATAATCTCTATTCGAAGATCGACACTGAGGCTCCTCGTTATCTCGAGTTCGAGCGCTGGTGGGGCGGCCATGTCAATTACGACGCCGGCGAGATGCAGTCCATTGTCGATGAGCTGTTCATCGGAAACAACCTTGCCGCAGGCCGCATCACAACCTGCGATGGTACTGCCGTCGACCTTCGCAATATCCGCTCCCCCATTGTCGTTTTTTGCTCAAAGGGGGACAATATCACTCCGCCCCAACAGGCTCTGGGCTGGATTCTCGATCTTTACGAGAACGTCGACGAGATCAGGGCCAATGAGCAGAGGATCGTTTATACGATTCACGAAAGCACCGGGCATCTTGGCATATTCGTTTCGACCGCTGTGGCCAGGAAAGAGCACAGGGAATTTGCAAGCAATATCGACCTGATCGATTTGCTGCCGCCGGGCCTCTATGAGGCGACCTTCACACCGAAATCGGACTCCGCGGTCAATCCCGATCTCGCCTCAGGCGATTGGATCATGCGGTGCGAAGAGCGAACGCTGGCAGACATTCGCGCGTTGGGTGGCCACGAGCCTGAGAATGACCGGATGTTTGCCGCCGTGGCCCAGTTCTCCGCCAACAATCTTGCGCTTTACCGGACCTTGGTGCAGCCGTTCGTAAAGGCCATGGTCAACCCCGGGATGGCTGACTGGATGCGAAAGCTGCATCCCATGCGCGTGCAATATGAACTATGGAGCGACGAGAACCCCTTCGCCGGGATCGTCAAGGAAGCAGCCAAGATCGTGCGCGAGAACAGACAGCCCGTGGATGCTGCCAACCCGTTCATTGTCACACAGGAAGCTTTCTCCCGGCAAATCATCGACGCCCTCGATGGCTGGGGCAAAATGCGCAATCGCGCAGCGGAGTCTATGTTCCTTTCGATTTTCGGCTTGCCTGTTGTCCAGGCCATGGCGGGAATTGATCCGAAATCGGAGCGGCCTTTGGGCAAGGCGCCGAAGTCTTCGTTGCAGCGGTGGCTGATAGAACAACGCGTTGCGGAACTGAAAACCCGGATCGGAAAGGGCGGGCTCGTCGAAGCCGGCATTCGCGGCCTTCTCTGCGCGGGTTCGGCCAGAGGCAGCGTCGATGAGCGCGGCTTCAATGCCCTGCGCAGAATGCGGCGTTCCGGACAAACGCCAAGTCTTACGCTTGAACAATTCAAGGCGATGGCGCGAGAGCAGTTCTACATGCTGCTTATCGATCAGGAAGCAACACTCGCGGCAATCCCCGGTATGCTTCCCGCTGACATGAACCAGCGCCGGAACATGTTCAACACCATCAAAGAAATCCTTTCGGCGAGCGGTCAGCTCGAAGGTGAGTGCTTGAACCGGCTGCGCCGGATCGAGCGCCTGTTCGGGCTTGAAGGCGAAATCCTGGCGATTCAAGGCAACGGCGCCCAGGCCGTCCACGCCGTCCTAAAGGTGGAGCGCCAGCCATGAAGACAATGGATCCGGTGTCCGGACACACCTCGAAATATGAGTTCTTTTTGGAACGCGCCAAACAGGTGCCGTCACCGAAAACGGTCGTCGTCTATCCGTGCGACGAAACCTCTTTGCGAGGGGCCGTAGACGCAGCCGAGGCGGGGCTTATCGAACCTGTGCTTGCTGGCCCCGAGGGGAAAATCCGTGCGGTTGCTCAGAAGTATCAGCTCGACATCAAGCCGTTCGAGATCGTCAACGCGGCTGAGAGCGAGGAGGCCGCGGCGAAGGGCGTGCAGTTGATCAGGGAGGGCAAGGGCGAAGTCCTGATGAAGGGCAGCCTCCATACCGACGAGCTGATGCGAAGCGTCACGTCCAGCGCCTCGGGACTCAGGACCAAGCGGCGGATAAGCCATGTTTTCATTATGGACGTTCCGGGCCACGAGGAAGTGCTGCTCATCACCGATGCCGCGATCAACATCTTCCCGGACCTCGAGACTAAACGCGACATCATTCAGAACGCCATTGACCTTTGCAACGACTTCATGCCGTCGCCTCCCCGGGTTGCGATCCTGTCAGCGGTGGAGACGGTAACGGTGAAAATCCCTTCGACGATCGACGCGGCAGCCCTGTGCAAGATGGCCGAACGGGGTCAGATCACCGGCGGGATAGTCGACGGCCCGCTCGCGTTCGACAACGCTGTCGATCCCGAAGCCGCGCGGATCAAAGGCATCAAATCCGAGGTCGCAGGGCGCGCCCAAGTCCTGGTCGTGCCGGATCTCGAAGCCGGAAACATGCTGGCGAAGAACCTCACCTTCCTGTTGAAGGCCGATGCCGCCGGCATCGTGCTGGGTGCCAGGGTTCCGATCATCCTGACGTCGCGAGCCGATTTGCTCCGGGCGAGGATGGCGTCCTGCGCGGCCGCCGCTCTCTACGCCGATGCGCGCCGGCGGAACACGCATATGCCGGAGGCGTGAAAATCCATGGACACGATCCTTGTTGCGAACGCCGGTTCTTCCAGCGTCAAGTTTCAGGTATTCGGCATCGAGGAAGACCAGCCGCTGAAACGGCAGATCAAAGGCATTGCCGAGGGGATAGGAACCCGCCCAAGGTTGCACGCAAAGGCCGCCGATGGCGAGGTCTTGGTTGACCGGGTTTATAGGAATGAAGCCATGCCTGACGTTCCGGCCGCCTTGCTCACGGCGGGCGCTTGGCTGCGAGATGAACTTAACATCCATCCGGTCGCTGTCGGGCATCGCGTCGTGCACGGCGGACCGGACTTCGATCAGCCCGTCCTTGTAACGGAAGACGTGCTGCACCGCCTGGAGAAGTACATCCCGCTCGCGCCGCTGCATCAGCCGCACAATCTGGCTCCCATCCGGACCGTGATGGCCGATCTGCCGGGGTTGCCTCAAGTGGCGTGCTTAGACACGGCGTTCCATCGCAAGCACAGCGCCGTCGCCGATCACTACGCCATCCAGGAGCATTTCTATGCCGAGGGCGTGCGCCGCTACGGCTTTCACGGCCTGTCCTACGAGTACATCGCCGGACGTCTTGCGGAAATCGCGCCCGAAGTCGCGAAGAAAAGGGTCATCGTAGCTCATCTCGGCAGCGGCGCATCAATGTGCGCGCTCAGCGGCGGCCAAAGCGCCGAAAGCACAATGGGCTTCACGGCGCTGGACGGGCTGCCGATGGGCACGCGTGCGGGCCAGATCGACCCCGGTGTGGTGCTCTACCTGATCGAGCAGAAGGGCATGAGCGCTCATGAGGTCCAACATCTCCTCTACCATGATTGCGGCTTGAAAGGCCTGTCCGGCATTGGCAACGATATGCGCGAGCTTGAAGCCAGCCCCGATCCGCGCGCGGCGTTCGCTATCGACTATTTCGTCTATAGGATCGCGCTTTTCACGGGCGCGCTCGCGGCGGCGCTTCACGGCCTCGACGCGTTCGTTTTCACGGCGGGCATTGGAGAGAACTCTCCTTCGCTACGGGCGCGCGTTGCGGCGGAACTGTCATGGATGGGCGTGAAGCTCGACGAGGCCGCGAATATTGGTGGAAAGCAACTGATCTCCGCCGCTGACAGCGCTGTCGCCGTCTACGTCATTCCAACAGACGAAGAACTCATGATCGCGCAACATACGCTGGCCTTGATCAGTAGAAGCAAATCCAGCGGCGTGAGAGGTGTCCGATGAAAACAATTTCCCTCGAAAAAGCAGTCGCCATAATCCCGGACGGCGCGAGCCTGATGATCGGAGGCTTCATGGCTGTGGGAACGCCTGAGCGCGTCATGGACGAGATCGTCCGCCAGGGCAAGCGCGATCTGACCGTGATCGCAAACGACACAGCGATCCCCGGCAAGGGGATCGGAAAACTTGTCAGCGCCAAGCTCCTGCGCAAGCTGATCGCGAGCCATATCGGGCTCAATCCCGAAACGCAACGCCAAATGAATGCAGGGGAGTTAGAAGTAGAACTCATTCCGCAAGGCACTCTCGTGGAACGCATCCGCTGCGGCGGCTACGGCCTCGGCGGCGTGCTGACTCCAACGGGTGTCGGCACCACAGTGGAAGGGGGAAAGCAGAGGATCGAAGTCAACGGCAAGCCCTATCTGCTGGAAACAGCGCTGCGCGCCGATTTCGCCCTCATCCATTCCTTTCTAGCCGACTACCTGGGCAATCTGGGCTACGCGCTCACGGCCCGGAACTTCAACCCCGTCATGGCCATGGCGGCGGACAAGGTGATCGTCAACGCAGACAACATTGTGCCTGTCGGTGTGATCTCGCCCGACCATATCATGACGCCTGCGCCGATCGTTGATCACGTCATTACCAATCCGTGAGAAGGCTATGGAACCGCAAATCATCATCGCGCGCCGCATCGCCCGTGAGCTTAAGCCGGGGATGCTTATCAACCTCGGCATCGGCATTCCGACCCTTGTCGCGAAATATCTACCGCAAGGCATGAGCGTGTTTTTCCAATCGGAGAACGGGCTGATGGGTACGGGCGCGCCGCCTGAAGAGGGCATGGCGCATCCGATGCTCACCGACGCCGGCGGGAAACCTGTCACCGCTTTGCCGGGCGCCTGCATCTTCGACAGCGCCGTGTCCTTCGGGCTTATTCGCGGCGGCCATGTCGACCTCACGGTCCTGGGCGGCCTTCAAGTGGACGAGACGGGTCTTTTGGCTAACTGGACAATCCCCGGAAAGATGGTCCCGGGCATGGGCGGCGCGATGGATCTCGTGACCGGCGCAAAGCGCGTCATCGTAGCCATGCAACACGCAGCCAAAGGCAAATCCAAGATCGTGAAGCGATGCACGCTGCCCATCACGTCAACCAGACCGGTGGATATGGTCGTGACGGATCTGGCGGTGGTCGCCTTCCCGAACGGCCGCGCCACGCTCATCGAGACTGCTCCCTCAGTCTCGGTTGCGGATGTGGTCAAGTTGACCGAGGCCGAATTGATCGTGCCAGACGATGTGCCGGAAATGAGCTTCTGCGACTGACGAAAGCCCAACGCGTATATCAGCATCAACTTTGACAGAAAGGCCGCCCGAAATGACCCCCGATTTCACACGACCGATCCCGGATTTCCACGTCAAGCTTTACGAAGGCAAGAGGGGACTCGTGGTAGGCATCGCCAATGAGCGTTCCATCGCCTGGGGATGCGCCGCCGCCTTCAGGGGCCTAGGCGCCGAGCTTGCGGTCACCTATGCCAACGAAAAGTCCCGGAAATTTGTGGAGCCGCTTGCCAACGCGTTGGAAGCCAGGATCTTCATGCCGCTGGATGTGACGAAGCCAGGGGAAATGGAGGCCGTGTTCGAACGCATCGCCAAGGAATGGGGCACGCTCGATTTCGTGGTTCACTCCATCGCGTTCTCTCCTAAGGATACGCTCTGCGGCCGCGTCATCGACGCGCCCCGGGAAGGCTTCCTGCAGACCATGGATATCTCCGTCTGGTCCTTCATTCGCATGGCTCGTCTGGCTGAGCCCCTGATGACGCATGGCGGGGCGCTTTGCACCATGAGCTACTATGGCAGCCAGATGGTCGTGGAGCATTACAATATCATGGGAGTCGCC
Source organism: uncultured Alphaproteobacteria bacterium (assembly GCA_963757195.1). Taxonomy (GTDB): domain Bacteria; phylum Pseudomonadota; class Alphaproteobacteria; order Rhizobiales; family Rhodomicrobiaceae; genus Rhodomicrobium. The sequence continues at coordinate 59,251 of CAVWQG010000005.1, read as the reverse complement.
AAGGCAGCCCTCGAAAGCGCGGTGCGGTATATCGCGTCCGAGGTCGGGCCGAAGGGCATTCGCGTTCACGCGATTTCGCCGGGGCCGCTTGCGACGCGCGCCGCTTCCGGCATCCCGGAATTCGACGAGCTTCTTGATAAAGCGCAGAAGAAAGCGCCGACCCGCTGCCTCGTCAGCGTCATGGACGTGGGACTCGCCACGGCCTTTCTCGCTCATGACGCCGCTAAGCTGATCACCGGCGATACCCTCTATGTCGACGGCGGCTACCACGTCATCGATTAAGCCCTCGTGCTGCCGGAATAGGAACTGGAATGATTGAGGTAGAGCAAAGAGACATGGGAGTACACATGGGCAGGGCAAAGCGCTCCCTTCCAAGCGAGGACCTTCTTGCTGTTTTTGCGTTGTGGGTCGTTGTGCTTATCGCAATTGGTATACTTGCTCACGGCGTCGACGCGGCGGTAGGCAGCGCAATCATCGCAGCTCTCGCGGCCGCGGCAGGCATTACGAAGTTGATCAAATCAAGGCGCCGCGGGAGCACACAAGCTAATAACGGGGACGCGGAGGCCTGAATTGGCATTCAAAAGGCACGAATATAACCTTCCAACGGCGACGTGCCGGAAGTGCCAATTCACACCGCTGCTCAGGAGAGCAAAATACGCTCTATGCACGCTAATGAAGTGTACTACCGAATTGCCGTAAGTTGGCGTAAGCTTACGTTCCTCGATTTCCTTAATTCGTGCTGGCAAATCAAATCAAATCAGTGCGGTTGCCTGTAGCTCGACTGTTTTAAAGGGTGCGATCTTTCAAGCGTAAACGCGAGTGGGGCACTCTCCCCCAGGGTGGACGGCCGGCCCATTGAGGTGTACCATAATTAATCTACCGGCCTAAACGTTGCATTAGACGCTTCGAACGCCGAGAGCCGCACCATGCCGGGCTCGTCATCAGAGGACACGTCCGCCCATACTTCAGCGCAGCCCGTGCCCGCGGCGGCTGTTGGCGAGCAACTAGCGCGGATCGTGGATAGCCCAAGGTTGGTTTCTTCAGCTCGGCTATGCCGGTTCCTGACGCATATCGTTAATCGGGCAATTGTTGGAGATTTCGATAGTCTCAAAGAGTTCTCGATTGCAATGGAGGCCTTCGACCGGACATCTGAGTATGACCCGAGTATCGACGCCATTGTCCGGGTTGAGGCTCGGCGGCTCAGAGCTAAGCTCAAGGAATATTACGAGGGTCCGGGAAGCAATGACCCTGTCCTGATTGGCCTTAGGCCGGGCAGTTACGTCCCGATTTTTCGCTGGTTGGATCCGCACACCCGCAACCAGGTCCAGGAAACCGGCTCTGCGGTCCAAGCGGGTGCATCCGTTGCGGTGCTGCCATTCGTGAATATGAGTCCCGAACCGGAACAAGACTACTTTTGCGACGGGATTAGCGAGGAAATTATCAACTCGCTTACCTGCGTCGCAGGATTGAAGGTGATCGCACGATCCTCGGCGTTCCAGTTCAAGGGGACGTCCTTCGACATCCGCGAAGTGGGCCGCCGTCTTGATGCAGATGTCGTTATCGAAGGAAGCGTGAGGAAAGCGGGTGACCAACTGCGGATCACGGCGCAGGCAATTCACACTGGGTCTGGCCATCACCTTTGGTCCAAGGTGTTTCGCAGGGAGCTTAGGGATATCTTTGCAATTCAGGAGGAGATTGCCCAAACCGTGGCCGGTTTGCTCCCGGTGGACTTACCAGGGGCACGGGCGCGAATGCGCCCGCCCGTCCTTGATCTCGAGCCGTATACCAGATATCTGCGCGCCCGATTTCTCATCCACCAACAGTCTCCTGAAGCACTTCGCGCGGCGCAGGAGCAGCTGACCGAACTCCTTCACCTTTATCCTGATTACGCTTTCGCCTACAGTAGCCTAGCCACTGCGAGGGGGCTTCTTTCGCATTTCGGGGTGGTGTCGGGGCGTGATGTGTATCCGGACGTCAGGGCGAATGCCGAACGCGCCTACAGTCTCGATCCCGAGTCCGCAGAAACGTGCACGGTGCTCGGTGGACTCCGAGGCTGGTTTGAGTATCGTTGGGACGAAGCATTAAAGCTGTTCGACCGAGCGCTGGAACTACAACCCGGCCATGCACCCGGTCACTTTTTCCGTGCGATGACGCTGCTGTGTCGAGGTAACATAGAGGCGGCAGAGACGGGGCTCCGGCGCTCCACCGAACTGGATCCGCTGTCCGCCAGTGACTGCGCAAGATTAGGGTATCTGCACTACGTAAAAGGCGACTATGACTCGGCCGCCGATCATCTCGAAAAGTCTCTTCAGTTAGATTGCGATTATCCGGAAGCTATAATTTACAAAGGGCTGCTGTGCCTGCAACAACACAATTATGATTCCGCCGTCGAGTGCCTCCAGCTTACCCGGCTTCCGCTAATAACTGGCTTGCTGGCCGCAGCTTATGCGCGGCAAGGTAACCGGCTTCAGGCAAATAAAAGCGTGGGGGTGCTTCGCCGGCTGGCAGCGAGCCGCTACGTCACTCCTCTGGCCGAAGCTCTGGCTGCGATCGGACTGGAAGATTTCGATCTGGCATTCCAGCGCCTCGATGAAGCGATCGATCACAAAATAAATATCGTCAATCTGCTGGCGGTCGAGCCGTTCTTTCAGCCGCTCCGAAATGATCACCGGTTCACAAAGCTTCTGAAAAGATTGAAACTTCTACATCCAGTACATGAGGTTGCTGCACTCCGGCCGAAAGTGAAAGCCTCCCGTCGTTGATTCCCAGAAGGAGAGCAGCGGTGACGAAGTATGCCGGATTGGACGTGGGCGGCAAGATCACCTCGCTCGTGTGGCGGCTATGTATGCCGATGTGATAGCCGCACGCTTGAAGGGGCTTTCAGGAAAAGCTTATCAAGGTAGGCGCGAGAGCGGCCGCTCACGCCGCATCTGCACCTATCTCCATCGCAGATCCCAAGCCATCACAAAAACACCGCCTTTCATCCTGGCCCGCAAGGCGGACCTCGGTACTCACCGAATGGATACCCATCATCCCGCGAATGAGACTTGCTCTCCAAGGCCGGCCGCGCCGTCGTGAGCGTCGAGATGCTCGGCTTTTCCTGAAGCCAAGACGAGCTCTTTAGCTAAGGCCGTTATCGCGGAAGCGGCTCTGTCCCCCGCGACAGGATATCGAGATAGCGCGTGTCCATGAGTTTGTCGGGGGCCGCGTCCCTTCGCCAAAAGAACGGCGTGGATCTCACGGATGAGCCGGAGCGAGAGAGGAAAGCCGCCGCGGAGCCGGTCGAGCCCGAAATTCATGGCCGACACGTAACTCGAAACTTCGGACAGGGACGATTGGGTGCCTTCGATTTGCGAGGAAAACAGCGCCTCCTTGCGGACGTACATATAAATGAAGAGCGACGGGTCGGGCAGGATCGACGTAACGCCGCCGAGGCGGCCCAAGGCGCGATTGGCGTCCTCGATCCGTGAAAGAAGAACGTCCAGGTGAAGCGCTGGCTTCGGCGGCAAGGGACGCGGCACATAGGCGCGCACGCGCTCGTCACCAAACGATGTGGTGATGTAGTTTCCGAGCCGGGCAGCGCTATCGGTCAGGGACAAGCAAAGGATCCTTTCCTTAGCTAACAGCGAAGCAAAGGATAATGCCGTTTCCTTTTCTTAAGAAGGCAAAACTAGCCCGGCAGGCACCCAATGGCAGCCTTGAGGTAAGCATCCGGTGAGGACCGCAGGATCGGTTGCCTCAGTTTATGCTGCGGCTTTCAAGGCGGCGCCGGCGATCTTCCAGTTCCAGGGCAAGAGCTCGCGAATGCGTTTTGCTGGATGATCGGCGATGCGGGCCAGGATGTCGGCAAGCCATGCACGCGGGTCGACGTCGTTCAGTTTGCAGGTCTCGATCAGCGTGTAGATGGCGGCGGCGCGCTGACCTCCGCTGTTGGAGCCGCAGAAAGTCCAGTTGCGTCTGCCAACCGCGATGCCTCGGACGGCTCGTTCGGCGGCGTTGTTTGACAGGCAGATGCGGCCATCGTCGAGGAAGCGCGTGAACGCGCGCCACCGTTTCAGGCTATAATCGATCGCTTTGGCAATCGGGCTTTTCGATGAGAGTTTTCGCCGTTCGGTTCTAAGCCATTCTTCCAACGCCTCGACCAGCGGTCTCGATCGCGCCTGGCGTACTTCGTGGCGATAGCTGGTGGATCGTCCATTGATTTCGCGCTCGATGGCGAACAGCTCATCTATGCGCCGCACGGCCTCGATGGCGATGGGCGCTTTTTGTAAGTCGGCGAGTTCAAAAAACTTTCGCCGCCCATGAGCCCAACAGGCCGCTTCGACGATCGGGCCTGGTTTACGGCCTTCAGCGTAGAGGCCGTTATAACCGGAGTAGGCGTCGGCTTGCATGATGCCGCTGTAAGCGGCGAGATGGTTTTCCGGATGTTGGCCTGCACGATCGGGCGAGTAATGGAACAGCGCGGCAGGCGCTGCTTCGCCGCCGAACGGGCGATCGTCGCGCACATAGGTCCACAGCCGGCCGGTTGTGCATTTTCCTTTCGCGAGCACCGGCACGGTCGTGTCGTCGGCGTGAACGCGTTCCGCGCCAAGAACATGCTTCTTGATTTCGTCGACGAGGGGCATCAGCGTCGCTGCGGCCGCGCCAACCCAGCCGGCGAGCGTGGAGACATCGAGATCGACACCTTCTTTCGCGTAGATATCGCTCTGACGGTTGAGAGGCAGGTGCGCGCGATATTTGGCGAACAGCACTTCGGCCAGAAGCTGCGGGCCAGCCCGGCCCCGCTCGATCGGATGGGACGGTGAAGGCGTTTCGGTGATCTTTTCGCAGACGCGGCACGTGAAGGTTTCGCGCACGTGGGTGATGACTTTCCAATGCGCAGGCACGCGCTCAAGCGTTTCAGTCGTGTGTTCGCCGAGCTTGCGGATGCGGTCGCTGCCACAATGGCGGCACGTGCAGGGAGCGCCATGCACCACGCGCTCGCGGGGCAGATGGGCAGGCAAGGGGCGACGCGCGGGCTTTTCTTTTTCTGCCTCGATGGGCGCCGGGGCCTTGGTGGCGATCCTGGCCGCGGCCTTGGCCTCCGCGGCGCTTGCGACCAGTTCATCGAGCTGCAGTTCCAGCTGATCGAGAAGCCGCGCTCCCTTTTCCGACGATGCGCCGAAGGTATTGCGCCGCATTTTCGCAATCGTCAGTTTCAGCTGTGCAATCTGGCCGTCAAGATCGATCGCACGCGCATCGGCCGCAATCAGCAGCGCCTTCAAGGCAGCGATATCGTTTGGAAGAGTTGCAGGATCGAGCGCCATGCCCGCGGTTTACACTGCTTCGCGCTATCCCGCGACCTGCGGCCGGTATGTTTTTTGCGGGGCGCGCCAGTCGATCCCTTCCAGCAAATAACCAAGCTGAGCCGGTGAGATCGTCACCGCGCCGTTCTCAAGCTTCGGCCAGATGAAGCGCCCCCGCTCGAGCCGCTTCGAGAACAGGCAAGCGCCCTGGCCGTCATGCCAGATGATCTTGATGAGATCGCCGCGGCGGCCACGAAAGACGAAGAGATGGCCCGAATGGGGATCGGCTTTCAGCGTCTCCTGAACGAGCAGCGCCAGCCCCGGAAAGCCACGCCGCATATCGGTGTGCCCGGTCGCGAGCCAGACGCGAACACCGGCGGGAACGGGGATCATGCCTGCTCCTCAAGCGCGGCCGCGATGCGCTTCAGCACCGCCATATCGATGTCCGCGCCGATCCGCAAAATGCGCCCATTCGCCAACACGACTTCGATCATGCCGTTTGTGCGGGCCACCGCTACGGCCGGTGGCGCGAGAGCAATGGGCACAAAAGCCGGCTTCTGCACGGGCTCATTAGCCTTGAAAGACTTGATCCAACGGTAAAGCAGGCTCGAAGACAGGTTGTGCCGGCGCGCGACCGCGCAGATGCTCGCGCCGGGCGCCACCGCTTCGCTGACGATCAGCAGCTTCTCCGACTTGCTCCATATCCGCCGTGTCGAAACGACCGTAAAATTGTCTGTAGACCCATGTCCAGACATAGGCACGGACCTATCTCCATCGAAGACCTCAAGCCGTCACAAAAACCGCCTTTCATCCTCCTCCGCAAGGCGGTCTGCACCGGATGGATACGCCTTGAGCTTCCGCTGGCAGTCTTCAATATCGATCAGCAGCTTCCGGATCTCCAGGGTCTCCGCTGACGGCGTGCTTTCCCGCGACAGCCAGAGCTTGAACAGCCCGCCCAGCCTGCCCTGATCGGCGTTCACTTTGAGAAGGGCGAGAATGGCCTTCTGATCCAATGTGGAGTGCGGCTGAAATCCAAGCCCGAGATTTCGGAGATAGGCGGACACCGAGAGGCCGGTGGCCGCGGCGCGCGTTTCGATGAACCTTGAGCGGTCGATTCCTGTTGCGGCTCTCCTCCACCTTCCGTGCGGGCATCGCCTCAGCCTTCTCCTTTCCGGCGCGCGTCAGCGCTTTCGTCGAGCCGAAGGCGAGTAAGAAAGCCGGAGGCCGGACGGCAGTAGGCGTTGATGTGGGCCCACATCACACATCTTGCCGTCAAAAACTTTGGCCATCTCCGACAATCTTTGTCCATCTTAGGCAAACTCCGACATTCTATGGCGATCTCCGTCAAACCAGCGATTTTGCGCCATTTTTTGCCAAAGAATGACGGTCGACTGACAAAGTTTGCCATTGTTCGTCGTAGTCGGGAGTCGATCTGTTAAAACCAATAAAGGTAGCCACGCCAATAGGCGGTAGCCGATCAATGCCCCCCCCAGACTTCCGCCGTTGACTAAGAACGCCGCTAACCTTGCACAAGAGTTTGGAGCGAAATCAGGGTGGAACGCCATTCCTTTGTTCAGCCGCGGCCATTCCTCCGTCCCTGCCTGTGAAGGCTTTGGGCTGCTGCACGGAGCAGCTGTCAAGAACGGCCGCATTTTGCGGCCGCCGGAGGCTTGTTCTTGAGAGCTGCGAGCACGGCGGCAAGCTAGGCGCGGCAAGGGCGGTGGCACTCTCGCAACAGTCTGGCTTCGATCAGCTCGCGCAGGCCCGTGCTTCTCTCTGCCTTGTCATAAGGGCAATCGATCAGGTCTTAGCCCGCGTCTTTCTCGTAGCCTCATAAGATCCTATATGAAATTATGCTCGCAAAAAATTTCACTTTGCCTTCCTGAGCAATCAAAGTCTGCCATTTTGACTTTAACGGCAATTAAAAAGCAATATTGACGATCAAGGCTTATGGTATTTTATTATAAAATGAACATGATATACTCAGAGTTGCCTTGAAGCGGGGGGATGCATCATGAAGGGTAGGAGCGATCCGGGATTTCCAGATCAAACAGATTTCGTGGACATGCGTGAATTGTTGCGCCGCTGGCCCGTATCGAGGGCCACCGTTTATCGCGCGATCAAACGCGGAGAGCTTGCATCGCCAGTCAGGATCAGCAAGCGGCGGGTCGCCTGGCCAAAGCCCGTTGTCGATCAGTTCCTCCGCGCCTTTGTGATGGCCGAGCTCGGACAGGCCCTCTCCTCGAGGGAAGGACCTCGCTCTCAACGGGCGATGTAAGGAGAGATCCGGCTTCGGCCCGTTCTGATTCCGGGTTTTCGCGACGCTGAAGCTGGAGTTCAGCCTCGGGCCTATCCCCCCTGGGACGGGCGGAGCGCGAGGTCCTCTAAATAAGACCCTTGGCGGCACGAAATATTCTGGCGCTCGCGCGAGCGTGGTCTCAACGGAGAACGGCTATGACACTGCCCGATCAAACCATCGTCCTCCGGGATGCCATGATCGCTTTCAGGAATGGAGGCTCATACGGCGGTGAACGCGGGACGGGCGAGCCCCTGCCCCTCTACCGGGATATACCAAAAGGAGAAACATTTCCGGCCGGCGCTTTAGGTCCGGTTCTGGGCGGCATGGCGCACGCGCTGCACGAGGCGGCCGTGCGGGCGCCGCTTTCCATTTGCGGCACGAGCGTGCTTGCCGCGGCGGCCGTCTCAGCGCAAGGCCTGCGTGATGCAATTTTGCCTCTCGCCGCCGGCATCGCCAAGCCGTTAAGCCTATATTTCCTCATCGTGGCACGATCCGGCGAACGAAAGACCGCCACCGACACCTTGGTTCTTGCTCCTGTCAAACAACGTGCGGCGGAGCTGCAGGAAGAGTACAGCGCCAAAATCTTGGATCACAGAAACACATTGGACGTCTGGACGAGCGAGCGGGCTCGCATCTTAAAAAAAAAGCCGATGCGAACGCGCGCAAACGCGAGCTTGATGCGCTTGGCGCAGAGCCGAAGCCGCCTAAGACCCCGATCCTGACGCTCAGCGAGCCCACGATCGAGGGACTGACAAAGCATCTGAAACTGGGACACCCCTCTGTGGGGTTGTTTTCATCCGAAGGCGGACAGTTCATCGGCGGACACGCCATGTCGGATGACGCCAAGAGGCGATCGGCAGCCGCGCTCAATGCGATGTGGGACGACGGCAAACTGGAACGCATCCGGGCATCCGAGGAGGCGCTGATTTTGCCTGGACGCCGTCTTTCGATCTTGTTGCAGGCCCAGCCCGAGGTGGGCCAAGTCTTTCTGAGCGATGCCGTGCTGCAGGATATCGGACTCCTCTCCCGGTTCCTCATCACCGAGCCGGAGACCACCATGGGAAGCCGTCCCCACCGCGATCTGACGCCGGCGCATGAGGCCGCCATGGCTACTTTTCGTGCGAAAACTCTTGGCTTGCTGCGCCGGCCGCTTCTCTACGACGATCACGGCGAGGCCCTCAAACCGCTTCCCCTTGAAATGACACGAGATGCGCGCGGGCGATGGATTGCCTTTTCGGATGAGGTGGACGCGGCGCTGAAACCAGGCTGCAGGTTTCACGAGATCTCTGGTTTTGCCAGCAAAATCGCCGAGCACGCGGCGCGTATCGCGGCGGTGTTGACGGTCTACGACGATCCTGCAGTCCAACTGCTCGACACTCACCATCTGGAGCACGGCATCGAGCTTGCGAATTATTACGCAAGCGAGACCCTTCGCCTGTTCGACGCCTCGTCGATCCGTGCCGAGTTAAAACAAGCAGAGGTCCTCCTGAACTGGCTTCAACGGGTTTGGCATGAGCCCGCGGTATCTGTCCTGGTCATTCTCAGGCGCGGGCCAAAGCCCATCCGCGACAAGGCCACAGCGGAGAGGCTGCTTGCGATCCTCGAATCCCACGGCTGGTTATGGGCGATGGACGAGGCGACCGTTGAGGGCAAACCGGCGCGGAAGGCGTGGGGGATCTACGGCAAGGGCCTGTGATCGTGAAACGTCGCAAGAACTTGGGGCGACATTTGCGACAGTTGCGACAAACTCATCGATGTTTTTGGTTTGTTCTAAAACTGTCGCAGAAGTCGCAAATGTCGCCCCGCCAGCCTGAGACATGTCCCCATCGCCTGGCTTCGCTAACGTCGATTGGAAAAAGAGCTGCAAATCAACGCTAAAAGGCTTCAACGCGCGGTCGGACGCTGAGCAGGCATTGCAAAGTTGCTTCTTTGTTCTCAAAATGTCGCCCGAGTTGCAACTGTCGCAGGGCCGATCTGAGAAACTCAAAAATATCTTGGCTGATCACCTGAGCGTCCGCGCCATCGTACCTCCGACATCCTCGTGTTTGACAAGGTTCTCGACGTAGTCGCCCCATGTCGAAAAGGCTTGCGCCCGAAGGTCGAGGCGCTCCTGTCGTTGATAAACGCCTTTCAGCCCGCTTCGGGTGGTCGATTTGTGATTGAGGATGCGTTCGATAATGTCGGCCTCCACCCCGAGCAAGTCTGCGGAGAGAGTGGCGATGGTGCGGCGTAAATCGTGATTGACCCAGGGGGTGGGCGCTTTGCCCAATAGACTCTGCGATCCGAGCATCGATACGCGCCTTGACCTTTCCAAATCCAGACGGCGAGGAGTACCCCGTGGTTGAAAAGCAAAAACCACCATCGGCTCGCGGGATCGTGTCAATGACCGCAAGCGCCTGCCTGCTTAGATTAACAATATGCGCTTCGCGGTTTTTCGTGCGACCGGTCTGGTATTCTTGCTCCTTGCGCTTCTTGGTGACTTTGACCTCGCCTATCGCGGGCAAATTCCATAGAGCGTTCTTAAGATTGAGTTCTTCCCAACGCATGCCGGCGACCTCTTCGCGCCTTTGCCCTGTTAAAAGAAACAGCCGGTAGATTTGTTGGAAGGGCCAGCTCTCCTCTTCCGTGGCAAGCCATAAAGCCTTGATTTCGTCAGGTGACAGATAACGAGTTCTTGCTGGCAGGGGAGGCGGCGGTTTAATGCCGAGCAGCGGGTTGTGTTCCGGCACTCCTCGTTCGACCGCCCATTGGAAAAATGGCCGCAGAGCCACGAATAGCTTTCGCTCAACTGATGCGCTGTTCTTGCGAACGTTGTCCAACAGCGCCCGGATTTGCTGCCTGCTGACGGTCGAGATCGGCTTTGCCCCTAAGGCTGGAAAAACGTAATGTTCGAAAAGGGCGCGTGTATCGATCCAGTGGCGTGATGGCTTGGCCTCAAGCTTGAAATACTGTTCCGTGATCTCCTTGAGCGTTGCCTCTTTAAGCTTAAGCCGCTCTTCCTTGAGTTGAAGCACCACGTCAACACCCCGAAGAACCAGCCCGATACTTTCTGACGCGAGCGCCCGGGCGCGCTCTGGCGAGAGGTCGCGGCCGGAACCGATTGTCATCCGTTTGGAACTCCCTTTCCGGCCAGCGCCTCTCAGCCGGTATTGGACGAAATAGGTCACTGCTCCGGACGGATGGAACGCCGCCCCGAATTTCGGTTGGTCGGTATCGTAGACGTAAATCCGCCTGCGCGTGGCCTCCGCCTCTTTCCTGAGGGAGTAGACCGCGGTCAACGTAAGCTTTTTCTTCATATCAGGCCTGGGCAGGGTGTCGCTTCTGGTACTCACCTGATACTCACCAAAACGAAGACTCCTGACAACCCCTGAATGCTTCTGCAAACATAAATCGTTCAAATTCAGCTATCTATGGCTCTTTTGAGAACTCCTGAAATCCCCTGAAACAGTAGAGCAGCGGACTGAATTTGCGTGTCGCTGGTTCGATTCCGGCCCTGGGCACCATCATAATGAGAACTGAGCACTTTGATCCGGCCCGCGACAAGATTATAGGCACTATATAAGAACCGCGGCAAAAGCCACGCGAGAGCAACTCAAGCAAGAGCCTCGATCCCCGTCTGAGAAGGTTTACATGCGGTTGGTACGCGCGCTAGGCGCGGCGAGCGCTGTGTGGCTTCCCTTGGGCGCACGCCGGCCTTAAAAGGGTTAATGTCACGTCGTTTCACCGCCTCCAAAATGCGAACTGAAAGCGCTTCACATGACGGCTATTGATGGGGTGTCTCCCCTATTCGCGGAGGCGCTTGAAAAAAGGGGGTATACGGCCCTGACCGAAGTCCAGCGCGCCGTCCTTGCGCCGGATATCGGCGAGGCCGATCTTCTCGTTTCCGCGCAGACAGGATCGGGAAAGACGGTCGCCTTCGGTCTCGCCATGGCCTCGACCTTGCTGGGACCGGACAAATGCTTCCCCGCAATCTCTGACCCGTTAGCTGTCGTTGTTGCGCCCACGCGCGAACTGGCGGTCCAGGTGCGCCTCGAACTCGAATGGGTCTATGCGTCGGCAGGAGCCAAATTGGCAGCCTGCGTCGGTGGCATGGACATGCGCCAGGAACGCCGAGCGCTCGCCAATGGCGCGCATATCGTCGTTGGCACGCCCGGACGTCTTCGCGATCACATTACGCGGGGTTCGCTCGACATGTCCTCGGTACGCGTCTTGGTTCTGGACGAGGCTGATGAAATGCTCGACCTGGGCTTTCGGGAGGACCTGGAGTTCATTCTAAAGGCGGCCCCGCCGGAGCGCCGCACTCTCCTCTTCTCGGCAACGGTGCCAAAACCGATCGAAACGCTCGCCAAGCGCTTTCAAAAAAGCGCCATCCGGATTTCCGCCAACTCGGGCACAAGGCAGCACGCCGATATCGATTATCGCGCGATTGCCGTTGCGTCTCGCGAACGGGAAAATGCCGTCATCAATGTTCTCCGCTATTTTGACGCGGGAAGCGCGCTTGTTTTCTGCGCCACGCGGGAAGGCGTGAAACATCTCGCGAGCCGTCTCGGCAATCGCGGGTTCGGCGTCGTCGCGCTGTCGGGTGAACTGAGCCAGGTCGAACGCACGCGGGCGCTTCAGGCGATGCGGGATGGCCGGGCGCAGGTCTGCGTTGCAACCGACGTGGCATCGCGCGGCATCGATTTGCCAAATCTCGATCTTGTGGTTCATGCCGATTTGCCAAGGGACAGCGAAGCGCTGTTGCATCGAAGCGGACGAACAGGCCGTGCCGGCCGTGCCGGCGTCAGCGTCATTATCACACAGCACAGCAAACGCCGGGGCATCGAAAAACTTCTGACACTTGCGGGGATAAAAGCAACCTGGATGCAGGTTCCGAGCGCGGAAACCATCCTCCAGCGCGACCGGGAACGGCTTCTGAGCGACCCCGCGCTCGAAGGCCCGCTTAACGACGAAGAGCTTCGCTTCGCCAAGGAATTGCTCGCCACAAAAAGCCCGGAGCAAATCGCTGCGGCGTTCTTTCGCCAAAACCAGACCCACCGCCCGACGCCGGAAGAGTTCGTAGATACTGGGGAAGACGCCAGCGAAGGTGAGACGCCGCGCAGCGATTTCGATGGCGGTGTCTGGTTCAAGCTCTCGGTCGGACGGAAACAGAGAGCAGAGCCGCGGTGGATACTGCCACTCATCTGCAAGGCTGGTGGGGTCACCAAGCGCGACATCGGCGCGATTAAAATCTTCGAAACCGAAAGCCTGGTTGAGGTGAGCGCTCGCTCGGCTCAAAGCGTCAGTCGTGCTCTCGCCAAATCGGGGCGGCGAGAGGATTCGATCACGATCACGCCCATGAAGGGTGGGCCTGGGCAGCGCGCGGACCTCACGGATTCGCCTCGGGCGCCCGCGACGAAAGGGAATTGGAAAAGGCCTGGAGAGCGGCGGAAAAAAACGCAGCAATCTTCGCCGGGCGCGCAAAAAGGCTAGCAGCCTGTCGGACTAGGGTCTGCCGACAGGGGATGGCGTTCGTCGTGGCGCAGAAGGGCGATCGTCGTCGCGCCTTCATGCAGCCTTCAGCACGAACATCCGCTTCAAGTTCCAGGCCATAGTCACGAGAGTCCACTCGCCTTTGACTTTGTCCAGCCCGCGCAGCAGAAACTGACGGAATCCGAGCACGGACTTGATGATGCCGAACACGGGCTCGGGAGTGTGTTTGCGCAGGGCGTAAAGTTTCTTGCCTTCGGGCGTTTGCAGGCGGTGGGCCATGGCCTCGACCGGTGTTGGGTTTTTCGGCGCGGCCGGAGCCGCGGCGCAGCGCTCGCTCAAGGAGGGATGATGCGAGTCCCGGCCCATGGCGAGCAACGGCTCGATCGCGGCCGCCTTGCACGCCTTGGCATTGGCCTCGCTGAAGTAACCGTTGTCGCCCAGCAGCGTTTCGACCTTGCCCAACTCTTCGGGCAGGGCGCTGGTCTTGGCCAGCATCGGTTCGAGCTGTTGCTTGTCGTTGGGGGACTGAACCACATCGCCGGCAATCACCAGCAGACTGCCTTCCGCGACGACGGCTTGAGCGTTGTAGCATTGCTCGAAGCCGCCGCCTGAAACCGGCATGATGCGCGACTCCTCATCGGTCAGATTGATCTGATCGGTTGGCGCCGGCCCCTCCACCGGCGGCTCGGGCGGCTTGCCGCCGGGCTTCTTGCCGGTGGTCTTGGTCTTGGCCTCGCGCGCTGCCAGTTTGGCCTGATGCTCGGCTTGCTCGCGTTCGAAACGCTCTTTGGCGCGCGCCTCGATCTTCGCGCGAGCCTCGGCGATTTTCTTCAAGCGCTCCTCGCGCCGCGCCAACTCCTCCGGAATTGACATCCCGTCCGGCAGGTCGGCCTGATCGGCGGCTTCGGCCTTCGCCATCAGCTCGGCAACCTCGGCCTTCAACTGCGCCTCGATCTTGCCCGCGTGCTCATAGGACAGCGCGCTGTGCTTGCTGGCGTTGGCGTGCACCTTCGTGCCGTCCAGCGCGACCGTGCCCAGTTTGAGCATGCCCATCTCGCGCGCCAGAAGCAGAACCTGCACGAACAGCGCTTCGGTCTCCTTGATGAACCGCCGCCTGAATGTCGCGATGGTGTCGTGATCGGGGTGCTCGTTCGCCGCGATGAAGCGGAAGGCCACCGAGTTGTATGTCGCCCGCTCCAATTTGCGGCTGGAGAAGACCCCCGTGGCGTAGCCATAGACCAGGACGGCCAACAGAAGCTTCGGGTGATAGCTCGCCGAACCAACGCCGCGATAGCTGTTGCTCATCGCCGAGACGTCCAGAGCGTCGATGATCTCCGCCACAAACCGCGCGAGATGCCTCTCGGGAAGCCACTCGTTCACCGAAGGCGGCAGGAGAAATCCCGTGTCGCGGTCGAAGTTACGAAAGTTGCTCATGGGCGCGGGTCCGAAAACGGTGGCGAATCAATGCGATGATTCTACCCTCTGCCGCCGCTGGGTGTTAAGTCCGACAGCCTGCTAGCAGGATGCTAAAAAAGTCCTGCTGCCCATGGCCTCATGGTGAGCTTGCCGAACCACGATAGGCTCACCATGAGGTTAACCCGCTGAAAACACTCGACCTCATCCTTGTCGAAGGATGAGGCTAGGTTTCACGGTTTTTCGGCATCCTGCTAGGCGGCATGTGGCCGTCTTTATGAACGCGCAGTCCGTGGGCGCAAGACAGCGCCGAGCTGCCTGCAACAGCCGGGGGCGAAGCAGTCAACCGGCCTCAAGCAGAGAGAAGTGCGACGGTGGATGGAGAGAAACGGCATGATGCAAGGCAAGCGGGTCCTCGATCAGGCGCTGAGGCACTCCATCGAAGAGACCTGGGCGGTCTTTACGCCTGAAACCGGCGGCGCTCCCGATCTTACCCTTCTTCTTGCCCGCCTGGGCGACCTCGCCCGATCCAATGCGTTTCTTTGGATGAAGGCCGGGCTCTCGGTGCAGGAAAAGGCCACGCGCCTGGTTCCAGCAGGCCAGTCTCTTTCCCGCTCGCTTGTGATGGCCTGTGTCGCGGCAGATATCGTCCTTGGCTATTCCGCGCTCAATGAACGTGCAAAGTGGTTTCCCGCGCTGGTAAAGCCGCGGGACTGGGAGCTGCAGCATCAGCGTAGCGCGAACCGGGTGCTGGAAACCGCGGCCTCGCTCGGCGGAGCGCTGATCAAGGGCTGCCAGTTTGCCTCCACGCGCCCTGATATCCTTCCAGCCGCTTACATTCGCGCCCTCGCTTCTCTTCAAGATCGGATGCCGCCGCGCTCCTGGGCTGAGATCGAGAAGGCCATCGCCAGTGAGTTGCATCGGCGCCCGGAGGACATCTTTGCCGACATTGAGCGGGAGCCCGTAGCCGCCGCCTCGATTGCGCAGGTGCATCGGGCGCGATTGAAGGATGGACGCGCGGTCGCCGTAAAGGTCCAGTACCCGGACGTCGAGACCCTTGTGGCGACGGACCTGGCAGTCTTAGAGCAGATCGTCAAAGTGGCGGCGCGGCTGGCGCCCTCGATCGGACTCCGGCCGATCCTCGACTACCTGAAAGAGACGCTGCCGCTGGAACTCGACTTCAGACGCGAGGCAGAGTTGATGATGAGCTTGCGAGCGGCGCTGGCGCACCGTTCGGATGTGATCGTGCCCGCCTTTTTTCCCGAACTGAGTACCGGACGCCTCCTCGTGATGGAGTACGTCGAAGGCATCAAGATTACGGATCGTGAGGCCCTGGAGCAGGCGGGCGTCTCCCCGCACGATGTCGCGCGGCTTCTCAATTATGTGTATGGTGACCAGATGCTTCGTCTCGGCATCCTGCATGCGGACCCGCATCCCGGCAATCTGCTTGTCCAGCCGGGTCCCCGGCTGGTGCTGCTCGACCACGGACTCACCGTTTCGCTCGCGCCCACGCTCGTCGATGCCCTCAATCAATTGGTGCGATCGCTCGCGCGTGGCGATTTCGCGGGAGTCCTTGAAGCGCTGGGTGAAGCTGGACTTCGACTGGAAGGGGAAGTGAACGCTGCCACCCTGCTGAATTTGGCCGGAGTGTTGCTCGGTCACGCGCCCGATGGAACTGCCGAAGATGGTGATGCCATCAGCGCCGGACTGAAGTTTGTGAAGAGCATCGGAGGGGTTCCGACCGATTTGCTGATGGTCGGCCGGGCGCTGTCGCTCCTCGATGGCATTACCAAGCAACTTGATCCGGACATGGATATCGTCGAGCTTGCCGCCCACTATACCGAAATGCATAGCGAACAGCGCGTTCTGTGAGTATCTCGCCTTCATAAAATTCGCTACAGTTCAGCGGGAGCAACCCGTTGGATTGACTCGGGCAGGCAATGGCTAGCGATCAAAAGGCGCTTCAAGGAAGCGAAGGTCTTCTTGATCGACTTTCCATACTTTAGAATGGCATGCGGGTTAGAACGAGTGCGCGAGAAAATCGCGGCGTTATCCTTTCGCCCCTGTGAGAGCCTAGAATGGTAAACCCCATCAAATTGTCGGATGCGATCCGATTCCTGGAAGCCAAAAACGTATCGCGCAGCTGTCCGTCGTGCGGCCATGATAAGTGCGATATGGTCAATGAAGGGCACGGGAACTTGCATTTCGCGCTGCCCGGCTTCAAGTTCGGCGGATACGATATCAATCGCGCGGATATGTTTGGCCTGTTTGTTCTCACCTGCGCCGATTGCGGCTTTGTCCGTCTTTTCCATCGGAAGGTCATCGCAGACTGGATTGAGCGCAATCCTGAAGGAAAGATCGAGTAGCCCCCTATCGGCGAGCGAATGATTCTCATCCGGTTCGAAAACAGGCCATCGCAGGGGGATACCAGGGGCATCTATCGCAAGCGGTGAGGCGAACTTGCCTCCGAAGGGCGGTACGCCCCATCCAAGGGGAATCCTGGAAGCGCTCGCTGCAAGCGGGGCGGACTGGGCGTACGTGTGGGGAAACCGAAGCTTCCGAAAAAGAAACTTGGGTGCAATTTTCCTTCCGGCTAATGAGTTGCCCGCATAACACAGAAGCAAAGGTCGAAAAGCATCGCCTAAGTCACGAAAATTTCAGCCACATTCTCTCAAGGTTAAGCTTTTGCTTTTAAACTCGCGTGTGATGCCCAGGCACTGCACTCGCGAGTTGGTGGAAATCTCAACGCCGTCCCATCTTCTCGGCATATTGGTGCAGGCAAGCAGCTTGCTCAAGATTCGCATTAATCATTAATATGCCGGGAGCTTCCCATGAGAATATCATTGAGGGGGTCCCTGAGTTTGGGACTCTGGAATAGTTGCGTTAGGGGTGTTGTCGAGTGGAGCGTGGGCGCAATTTACACAGAAATCCGGCGCCCGACATGGTGCGCCGACATTTTGGCATCCTGAATCCAATATAGCGAAGCCCGCCGATGCCGGATTGCGCGCTCACACTAACGTAATCGGTGGGATACTTCCTGAAGCGAATGCAAAGCCGCCCAAACTATCATCCAGTGGCGGCTTGACGCCTGATACGGTCCCTGTTGCAGGTTATTACTATGAGACACCGTCTTCACTCGCCTGCGTATATGGATTTATCGCTCAGACAACGGGTTGCAATCCCACCAATTCAACAGCGGTTGTTACCGGCGGGGCTGGACTTACTATCGCTATCGTTATTGCCTACGACAATCCTGGCATACAGACGGATCTAGCCACCTTCGATGCCCAGTTTGGCCTGCCGGCCCCTACCGGAGGGCTTACAGTTGTCTATGCGTCGGGTTCGCAGCCAGTGGCCAATCCTGGTTGGGCGCTTGAATCCTCATTGGACGTTGAGTGGTCTCACGCCATGTCCCCCAACGCTCACATCATTCTGGTCGAGGCCGCGTCTAACTCTTATACAGACCTGATGGCGGCTGTTAAAAAAGCATCAAGCTTGGTCGCTGCTGCAGGAGGCGGTGTTGTCTCCATGAGTTGGGGTGGCTCGGAGTTTTCCAACGAGACCTCCTACGATAGCTACTTCCAGACACCGAATGTTACGTACATAGCCTCTTCAGGCGATGCGCCTGGCGTTATCTGGCCGAGCGCTTCCGCCTATGTGATTGCTGCGGGAGGAACATCGCTGAGCCGTAATCCGGCCAACGGCAACTTTGTCGGTGAGTTGACCTGGACATCAGCGGGCTCTGGGTTCAGCGCATATGTTGCACGACCCTCTTACCAGACAGCCATATCCTCAGTGGTGGGAGCCAAGCGTGGCGTGCCCGACATTGCTGCGGTTGCCGATCCCAGCACAGGGGTGTGGGTTAAGAGCTCCTATAATAGCAGCGGATGGTACGCCGTCGGAGGGACAAGCGTCGCTTCGCCCGTCTTGGCTGGAATACTAAGCCATAAGGGCTCAAAATATGCTTCAGCCGCCGGCGCTTTGAACGCTATCTACAATGGTTCCATCGGAAATTTCCGGGATATCACCTCCGGAAATTGCGGGCCATACGACGGCTATCTCGCCGGCATGAGTTGGGACCTCTGCACAGGGCGTGGAAGCTTGCTTGGGAGTTTACGATTGTACACCGCCGGGGCCACCCCAATAAATTAAGTCAAGGCGTTCCAGCCTGAAGTAGAAACAAAGCCACTTTGGTGGTCAAAGCATAAAGCCCCGTATTTCGGGGCTTTATGTATTTCGAGTGCAGGTTTTGAGATTGAAAGTGGACGCGCGCTGGTTATCAGCAGCTGAAGACCTGAGAATGTTCTTCACTTCGCGGAACACGCGAACGCAGAAGGAAGCCAAGGCACGTTCACGCATGTATTATCCCACCCGCGCGCGGTCAGCCGGTACCTCCAACCACCAGGGTAACAGTCATTGCAGCGCCAGGATTTAATTGAAGGACGATGCCTGTACGCGGCATACCGATGTTGCGAAGCTTTTTGTGATTGAGCCGCTACACCAACTACTGGCGTAGCAATCACCGCAATGGCAGCTGCGAGCGCTGCGAGCTTTATGCTCGCTTTCATAGGTTACTCCTTACCAAAAACCCATTCGTTGCCAAAATAAAAACCGGCTACCCCAACTTAATTACACCGGAGGCAGATAGATCAAACAAAATGTAAGGAACTTGTTAACATAATTTATTTGATTTAAAGGATACCATATGTCAAACTATGTTTGCTCTGCGTCAGGCTCGGTACGCGCACCAGTGCCCCATCCAAGAACTCCAGTAAGCAAAACTGGCATGAGAAAACCCTAGCGGTTTAAGCAAGGGATTGGGGCACCCAAATGATGGTTCCACCTGCTTTTGAGAAGAATTGCCGCCGCTGCGGCTTTAGCCCCTAGAGCTGAAGCCGGAATTCGCCCGCACTTATTATATACTTAAGTAATAAACAAGGACATGCGTAATGTTGGCGTTACTCTGACTCTGGGGCGGTGTTTCCGTTTGTCTACCGCTTGTTGTTCGGGGCAGCGTTATGTGGTGGTTCTTGCAAAGCCGGAGACGCCCCTTATCCCAAAAGATCAGGCGCGGGCCACCACCTCCCTGTGAGTGGCCCTGCGAGTATTAGTCTGCTTCTAGTTCCGCGACCCTTTGGTGGCTTTCCGGGGTTGCTTGCCACTATTCTTCGCCGCTTTGCCCGCCGGCGCGGACGGAGCGGGAACCTCCACTTCTACCACCTCTGCCGCTGTGCTGCGTCGGCCCAATCCCATGTTCTTGGCCAAATCGGAACGCGCCGCCGCATAGGCAGGGGCGACCATCGGGTAATCGTGCGGCAGCCCCCATTTTTCACGGTATTCTTCGGGAGACATGTCGTAATGGGCCCGCAGGTGCCGCTTGAGGGATTTGAACTTCTTGCCGTCTTCGAGGCAAATGATGTAATCCGGCGTCACCGACTTCTTTACGGATATAGCAGGTCTTAATTCGACTTTCGGGGGTTCGGCGCCTTGAACGCAGGCCCTGCTCAAAGCGCCATAGACCGAGCCGATGAAGTCGGGAAGCTTATCACCGCTAAGCGCATTATTTGCCACGTACGCCGAAACGATATCGGCCGTCAACGAGGTTAGATCGAGTTCATTGCTGTCCATATTTCTTGCTCCAGACCTTGATCGAGGGCACAGAACCAAGATACGGAAAAATGCGCCCAATCTCTATGATACCGTTTGCCTTGTATTTCAAAACGGTAACGGCTCTCTATCATTATGATTTCTGCTTACGAAAGCGTAAAGAGTTCTCTGTCCACTGCAATCTACCGGTAACTAATTTTCTATGTCCCAGCGTCGCGCACTGAGCAAATACAATTGTCACTTCGACCGCGATAATCCCGGGCATCAATTCGCCGGAGTTTTTCGGAAACTGCGACCAAGTACAGCGTATTACACTATTAAATACAGTTTTCCTATTGAGTTTATTACGCTGGGAAGGTTTGCGGAAGCCACACCAGAATCGAATCAGGCTAAGCGCATACGAACCCCGACGCGTCACATCTTCGCCATGTGGCCCGCAGCCAGCTTAACATCGTTGACTTGGAGAAACCGGCAGAGCGGGCAAGACGCGCCCAGCGTAAACTCCCTCTCGGTGCGGCGCTGTGCAGGAATTTCAACTTTCGATTGTGAAGGCTCGCGACTCACTTTCATATAGCCCTGTTTGCAATCGGCCCAGAAAGCAGACGTAGGGCCGTGAACCGCTTCAAGTGGTTCACGGCTTATATTGTCCGTATTCTCTCTCTCATTCGACTTGGGAATCGCCACACAACAGCCGCTTCCGTTTTCATCCCGTAATTTCTCCCCATTGAAAAAGTAACGGGCCGGAGACTGTGCTCGTCTAATGCCTTCAGCTGTTTTGACTGGTTTCACGTTTTTGGCAGATGCGCAAGGCGCCGCTGTGTTGGATGCGCGCAGTTCCTGCAACCGGCTCTTGCGCCGAGCGGAAACATTACCGGACGCGCCAACGGATCGCCGAAGGCGCCATCCCGGAAGGGCGGAGCCCTATCCAGGATCGTAAGACATCCGCCTCATTTTTTTCGATCCCGGCTCGCGCTTCGCTTGGCCGGGATGACGAAGGCGGAGCGAGCGCGTCCGGGATGGCAAAACGGTTGGCAGATAAGCGAACTGTGCTTAGGCGGGACACCCTCCACACAGAGCACCCACACCCAATTTTGTTACATTGCCGAGGTAGACAGACCTCACGAATTCAATCAGCGTCTTGCATATCACCGTCGATTCCGTAGCAGATATGAATCACCCCTCGGACCGCGTTTCCTCCCGCAGTCCTTTTTTTCGCCGTAAGCACCCGGCCACCACGCTCACCTCTCCAGCCTCCGCCATACCAAGACTAAACGTCTTTCCAAGTATTGGAAATGCGAGCATCGTTGTTATCTTCTTTCATCAAGGGAAGCGCCGGGATTTCCTGGCCACAATTTTTTTCACCGGCCTTCAATAAAAGACAGCCGTCATGCGTGGACTGAAGCTAAGCCGTTTTCTTTGTATCTTTCTGTTGCTTGCATCTGTGGCGGCGCGCGCCGAAGAGGCGCCGCCCAGCCCGCAACCAGCAGCTCAAGCGAAGCCCGGTGGAGGCGATGCGGCCTCCCACCTGCCTGCGGATAGCGTAACGCAACACACCATCACGCTTGGGGGGCGCCAGCTCACCTATAAAGCAACGGCAGGGACGTTGCCGCTCCTTGGCGCGAAGGGAGAGATTGCGGCGAAGATCTTCTATGTGTCCTATGTACTGGACAACGTTCCGGCGCGCCCGGTGACATTCGCATTTAACGGTGGCCCGGGCGCTTCGGCCGCCTTCCTGCACATGGGCGCGATGGGGCCGCGCGTGGTTCCGTTCAAGGAAAACGGCGCGGAGCCCGTGCAACCGGTGCAACTCGCGGACAATGCCGACAGTTGGCTTGCCTTTACGGATCTGGTCTTCATCGATCCCGTTGGGACGGGCTACAGCCGCGCCACGACCGGCGGCGAGGACGCCGAGCATAGCTTTTGGGGCGTCTACAAGGACGCTGATTCCATCACCGAATTCGTAAACCTCTATCTCGCGCGCAATGGGCGAGAACTTGCTCCGGTCTATCTGGCAGGCGAAAGTTATGGCGGATTTCGTGCTGCACTTCTTTCTGACCGGCTCCTCGGGAAGGGGGTCCAGATGAAAGGCGCGATCATGATCTCGCCCGCGCTTGAGTTCTCCATGTTACGCGACGGCGATCTGACGCTTTTGCCGCTCACGTTCGCGCTTCCTTCGCTTACGGCAGCGCATATCGAAATGCGCGATGGCCCAAAAGCGCCGCTCGATGCCGTTCGTGAAGCCGAAACCTATGCGCGCACACGCTACCTGCTTCATATGGCGGAAGGCTTGAATCGCGACGATGCCATTGTCGCAAAGCTCGCCGAGTTCACCGGGCTCGACGCCAGCATCATCGCCAAGCATCACGGCCGCGTTTCGGCGTCGCTTTTCATCCGTGAGTATGAAAAACGCAAGGACCGCGCGCTAAGCCGATACGATGCCACGGTAAGCGTTCCTGTGCCGCAACCGGAAGAGAATGAGCATTACGATCCGATCCTGGACGGAGCGATTACTGCGCTGAGACCGGCCATTGTGAACTATCTGAGGCAAGAGCTCGGCTTCCGCACGGATCTCGAGTACCGGCTGCTCAACCGGGAAGCCGGCGGGCATTGGGACTTCGGAACGAAGCCCAGCAGGCAGGGCTATGCAGGGTCCCTGGATGACTTGGAAAAGGCGCGAATTCGCAATGGCCAGCTTAAAATCCTTATCGCGCATGGCTACACCGATCTCGTGACGCCCTACGCAATGTCGCAATATCTGGTCAGCCAGCTTAGGCCCATCGAGGGAGCGGCGGGGATTGATGTTCACGTTTACCGAGGTGGCCATATGATGTACCTGCGGCCGGCTTCCCGGGCTGAGCTTAGCCACGATGCTCGTAGTTTATATCCGGCTGAAAATAACAGATAGCGACAATTTTTGATCCCTATCCCGGCCAAGGAAATAAAATATCCCCTTAAGCTTGAAGTGTTATTCAAAATCGAACCTGCATAGATTCGGAACACGTCAATCTCCCTCGGTTTTTCCTTCGACAAGGAGGACCAATCATGAAAAAACTATTTGTCTCAGTGACAGCTTTGCTCCTGACCTTCGGGACAGCAGCTTACGCCCAAGGCGGCGGAGGTGGCGCAGGTGGAGGTGCAGCCGGGGGTGCGGCAGGCGGCATGGGCGGTACATCCGGCGGATCCATGGGAGGCACAAGCGGAATGAGCGGCGCCGGTGGAACGACCGGAACATCCTCTGGCTCGCTCGGCAACGGAGCGGGTTCCTCAGGCGCTCAAACTGGGAGCAACATGTCCGGCCAGCCGAACTCCACCACGGCAGGAAACCGGGCAGGGAACAACAACTCCTATTCCAGCTCTGGTCAGACAGGTAATCCTCAGACCGGCACAGTCAGGAGATAAAACTTCATCTCAGGGTGGCGCGCTGCCCTGCGCTGCTGTGGTTAGGGAACTCAACGGCGGCGTCGCAGTTTTCTAGTTATGGCAAAAACGAAAATCGTCAGACGCCGCCGTTCAAAGTTGCCGCCCGCGCTTCTGTTAGCGGGCGCGACTGTAGCCGCAGCCCTTCTCGTCCGGCAAGCGGCCCGGCTTGCGGAGAAGCGTCATCCACCCGAAGGCAAGTTCCTGACCGTAAATGGGGTCCGGGTCCATTACACCGATACAGGAGGTGATGGGCCCGTTCTGGTGCTTTTGCACGGGAACGGCATGACGAATGAGGACTGGCGGCGGAGTGGCGTGACCGAGAGCGCAGCGCGCAAGTACCGTGTCATCGCCTTCGACCGTCCAGGCTTCGGTTACAGCGAACGGCCACGAGGGAAACCTTGGACCCCGGAAGCACAAGCGGATTTGATCCATGCTGCGCTTATGCAACTGGGCATCACTCAATCCATCATCGCCGGACATTCCTGGGGCGCCCTTGTCGCGGCGGCCTACGCCATTAAGCATCCCGACGCGCTTCGCGGCCTCGTCCTTATTTCGGGCTACTATTTCCCAACCTTCCGCAGCGACTCGATCACGTTGTCGGCTCCCGCGATCCCTGTATTGGGCGATGCGCTTCGTTATACAATCTCGCCGCTTCTCGGTTGGCTTATGGCGCCAACCCTGATCGAGACGCTGTTCGCGCCTGTGCCGGTCCCGGAGCGTTTCTCGAAGAATTTCTCGCTGCCGATCGCGCTCCGGCCCTGGCAGCTTCGCGCCGCAGCCGCGGAAGCAGCGACAATGGTTCCGGCAGCAGCGGTGTTGCAGAATTCCTATCATTCGATAAGGACGCCAATAGCGATTGTCGCTGGCGATGCCGACCAGGTCGCGGAGCCCGGGCGTCAGTCTCTCCGGCTTCATAAGATACTCCCGCAAAGCAGAATATGGCTGCTGCGCGGGGCAGGGCATATGCCTCACTATTCTTCCCCCGGCGCCGTCGTTGACGCCATCGACTATGTTTCGGGAAGAGGAGCGCTGGCTTGGGGGAGGGGCTTGGCTCGCGTTTCATCCGCCGCCCCGTGGTACCATGATCACCCCGAAAATTGATCAGGCGAGCGCGGCCGTCGCGCTCCACTATAATGAGCTCGATCCCTTCTACCGGGAAATCTGGGGAAACCACGTTCACCACGGGTTCTGGCGGACGGGAAAGGAAACCGGTGCGGAAGCGGCGGAAGCGCTCAGCGAGCTCGTCGCCGAGCGCCTCGATCTGAAGCCGGGTATGTCCGTCTGCGATATCGGATGCGGCTACGGTGAAACTGCCAGGCTGTTTTCGTCTCGATATGGGGTTGCTCTTGAGGGCGTCACGATCTCCGAAAGTCAGTTCCGTGTGGCGGCGGCCCGGCGCGCGCCTGGCGTATCGATCCGTCTTTGCGATTGGCTGCAAAACGGCTTCCCCGATTGTCAATTCGATAGGGCCTACGCCATCGAAAGCTCAGAGCATATCGGCGACAAACATCGCTTCTTCTCGGAAGCGTTCCGCGTGTTGCAGCCGGGGGGCTGTCTCGTTGTCTGCGCATGGCTTGCAAAGGCCGATGCTTCGGCTGTCGAGCAGCGGCTTCTCCTGGAGCCGATCTGCCGTTACGGGCGTCTCCCCGGCATGGGCACGGAAGAAGATTATCGGGCGCTGGCGCGCGGCTCTGGTTTCGATGTACTCGCCGCCGATGACATCAGCGCGAACGTGCAGCGCACTTGGGCAATTTGCATTAAAAGGTCCGCCAGCAAACTCTTCAGCGACCGGCGATACAGGCAGTTTCTGTTCAGGCAGAACGCGCGAAACAAGGTCTTCGCACTGACGCTGTTCCTGATCCTGGCCGCATACGCAACAGGGGCCATGCGCTATTGCATTTTCACGTTTCAAAAACCGCACGCGTAGTGCAATTCTAATTTATATTGTTTTCCTGCAATCGACATGAACAAGTGATGGTCCGAAGAAAACCCCACCGCCTCTGGAAACGAAGCATTTTAGCCGTTAGCCTGGTTCTAGCGTTCGCCGGCGCAGGAACGGCTTTCGTGTTCGAACGGGCAATGCCGGACTACAGCGGGGTTGCCGCCCTGCCCGGCCTTTCGGCTGAGGCTCGCGTTTACCGCGATCGCTGGGGCGTCCCCCATATTTTCGCCGCCAGCAGGAACGACGCCGCACGCGCCTTGGGCTACGTTCATGCGAGCGAACGCTTGTTCCAGATGGAGATGCAGCGCCGCGCGGGACGGGGCCGCCTGTCGGAGATGGCCGGACCCGCCATGCTGGGAACGGATAAGTACATCCGCACCCTCGGGATTTACCAGCTTGCGCAAAGCAGCTTCGCGGCGCTGTCCCCTGGAGTGCAGTCCCACCTGCAGGCTTATGCCGATGGTGTGAACGCTTGGCTGGCGACGCATAAAAACCGCCTGCCGCCCGAGTTTCTGCTGATGGGCGACACTCCGGAGCCATGGACACCTGCGGATTCGGTCGTGTGGGGCAAGTTGATGGCACTGAAGCTCAGCCTCAATTACCGACTCGAAATGCTGCGCGCGCGTCTGACGCAGCACATGCCGAAGGAGCAGATCGAGGCGCTGTTTCCGGAAATGCCGAGCCCTATCACGATAGAGCCGCAAAAAGATCCTGAGCTGAGCGGGGGAAGCGGCGCGAAAAGAGCATCCACGGAAACCGATCGCTCATCCACTGCGAGCCTAACTCACGCTGCCACGAAATCCGCACCTAAGCCCGAAGACATCCTCGCCTCCTTGGTTGGCCTCGCCAACGCGGCGTCCAACGAATGGGTCGTCAGCGGCCAGCACACTGCCACCGGCAAGCCCATCCTCGCCAACGATCCGCATCTGGGCCTCGAAGCTCCGATTCTGTGGTATCTGGCGCGCATCGTGACCCCAGGCATGACTCTGAAAGGCGCAACCGTGCCAGGCCTCCCGGCTGTTCTCCTGGGCCAGAACGACAACATCGCGTGGGGGCTCACCACCACCGACAGCGATGTGCAAGATCTCTTTATTGAGACCGTCGATCCCAAAGATCAGGGGCGTTACCTGACGCCGAACGGGTCCGCGGCCTTCGAGACGAGGCATGAAATCATCCACGTCAAAGGCAAGCCGGACGTCGCCTTGACCGTCCGGACGACCAGGCACGGGCCGGTCATGTCGGACATCGACGGCGAGATGCGAGCGCTCGCGGGACCCGGCAAGGCCATGGCGCTGGCCTTCACGGGACTCGGCGCGGCGGACAGAACGTCCGAAGCATTCTGGCTGCTCGATCAAGCTCGCGGACAGGACGACGTTTTGCAAGCTTTGAAGGCGTATCAAGCCCCGCCGCAAAACATCGTCTACGCGGACCGCGATGGTCACATCGGCTTCATCAATCCCGGCCTTCTGCCGATCCGCAAATCCGGCGATGGGCGCATGCCCGCCGATGGCGCATCCGGCGCCTTCGACTGGACCGGGATGGCCTCTTTCGACCAGATGCCGCAGATACGCGATCCCGAAGCTGGCTTCATCTTCAACGCCAACAGCGCCGTCGTGCCTCGAAGCTTCTCGCCCACTCTTGGCTCGGATTGGGGAGAGCCGTTCCGCGCCCGCCGGATTCAAGAGTTCATGAATGAAGACGGCAAGCACACGCTCGATACATCGGCGCGGATGCAGGCCGATCATCTGTCGCTGGCGGCAAAGGATTTGCTGCCAGCGCTGCTTAGCGTGGAGCCCGCGACCCCACAGGCAAAGGAGGCGCTAGCCCTGCTCCAAAACTGGGATGGGGTCATGGATAAGGACCGCCCGGAGCCGCTGATTTTCGAGGCGTGGCTGCATGAGATGCATCGCCTTTTACTGGTCGATAAGAGCGGCGACCCGTTGAGCGAAAAGGGACCTTTCGCTGCAGCGGCGATGGAGTTCATCTTGAATAACCGCGCCGCGGAATGGTGCGAAAAGGACGATGCCGGTTGCACGAAGCTGAAAACGGAAGCTTTCAATCGGGCTTTGGCGATGGCGGCCAAGCGGCAGGGACCGGACATGAAGACCTGGCGCTGGGGTCGAGAGAATGTCGCCCTGCTCCGCCATAAATTTTACAGCCATATTCCGCTGCTCGATCGCGTGGCCGATCTTAGCATCGAGAGCAGCGGCGATTTCTATACGCTCGATCGCGGCGGCGGGGCCGAGGGCAATCCCGAATATCCCTTCGCCCGCACCCACGGCCCCGGCTATCGCGGCATCTATGATCTTGCCAACCCGGACGCATCGCGCTTCATCATCGCGACGGGCGAATCCGGCCACATCTTCTCGCGCCACTACGGTGACTTTGTGCCCATGTGGAATGAAGGGCGCTCCATCACTCTGGCGGGTTCCGAGGATGATCTCAAAAGGCAGGGGGCGGAAGAATTGATTTTCAGGCCATGACGCGCGCGTGGATAGCGGCCTCATTCGCTTAAAATCCGGGTGAAGAATTGGGTTCGTTCGATAGAACGTTTGCAACAACCTTAGACCGCAACTGCCGGCTTAGCTCTTGTAGGAACCAATTTTTCGAAGGGGCGTCCGGCAGCAATCGACAAGCCGCAGCAATTCGGTCTGCCTCGATGTGTTGGTCTTCTGAAATATCTTCCTCAGGTGGCTCTTCACCGTGGAAAGCGCGATGTTCAACCTTGCCGCGGCCTCGGCAGGTTCTTGAGTTCTCGGTAAGAACTTTCAGGATTCGCGTTTCGGCTTTGCTGAGTCCAAAAGCCTCTGCGATCCCATCGATACCATGGTAGGTTGCTTGGCCGGCTTGCATAATAAAAAGCGCGATTGCCGGTTGTGCGCCATCCCAGGTCAGCGGACGCAGCTCTGCAATTGCTCCAGGCCGGTCAGCAGATGGTTGCGCGAGGCAAACTTCAAAATGGCAAGCTTCTGTGCCGTGTTGGCTTGAGCTTACGAGCTCGATGGCATTTTTAAGGGCAGCGCTCACGAAGCGGTCTGTTCCCTGCAGGGATCCGTCCAAGAGGCGAATTGGCCAACCCGCTTCGAGCATATCGTTGGCTGCCTGATTGGCAAAAAGAATGCGTCCGCTCGCTGAAAGGATGAGGATCGCCACGCTCAGCTGATCGAGCGTGGCGCACAAGGCTTCAAGAACAGGCTCGGACATGAAGCGCCTCTGCGCGGAAGGAAGGCAGGCGGCTTCCCGCCGGCGCCAGCTATCATATTTATTCAGAAAGTTAACCTGAAGAGCAGCATGAATGCTGTCGTTGGGAAATCGCACTACCCCCAGGCGATATTTGCAGCTGGATCGCCGAAAACCTCAAACGACGGTATATATAAAATACAAATATACAAATGCAAAATCAACGTGAAACAATCTTCCCTCACGCGTTGGCGCCACTGAATTTGGGTGGAGTCTTTACATCGGGGCGGCTGCAACCTGCACCGGGACGTGACGCTCTTCCTTGAGCTTTTCCTTCACCAATTCCGGGTCGGTGAGCGGCGGGGAGCAGCGCTGCCCGATGCAAATGTAGGTGGTTATCATTCCGTCGACCTTGCCTTTCCCGGCCGCGGGCGAGGATGGCGGGATGCTCTGCCCATCGCCTACCCACTGAAGCACCGCGCCGGGCATGGATACTTCAGACAAAGCCTTGCGCCAGGCGGCGGCATCCGGCTCCGTTCGATCTCCTGCGATGATGATGTGTTGCGGCGATATCAGCGTCAGCGCGCCAGACAAAAGGCCCGTATAGGCCAGCGCCATCGTTTGGGCCGCTCCCTGGAATGCGCCCAAGAGAGCGTCCGCTCGTTTCAAATAAGCGGCGTCGCCGGTAAAGGTGTAAAGGTCGGCGAGGTTCTGGAGCATGGTCGCGTTCGGATTGGGGACTGCGTCGTCGCTCGCCGAAAGAGGCCGCAGAATAAGGTCGCTGGTGTCGTCGGCAGCAAGGTAGTAGCCGCCATTGTCCGCGTCGTAATGACGATTCATGATGGCGGTCCAGGCGGCCGCATCGTCGAGGTAGCCCTTCTCATTCGTGACCTGGTAAAGCGCAAGGGCCGCGGAGATCATGTTCGCATAGTCGGCCGAAGTGGCTGGACCTTTAAGCTTGTCCCCGCGATAGGAATGGTAAAGACGGCCGCCGGAGATCATACGGATGCAGACGAAGGCATAAGCGCCTTTCGCGAGTTCGATCCATTCCGGCTTCTCGAAAGCGTCGCCGGCTCGGGAGAGGGCTCTTATGGCGAGACCGTTCCAGTCGGCTAGCACCTTGTCGTCCCAGCCCGGCTTCTTTCGCATCTCGCGCACAGGGAAAAGCTTCGTGCGACATTGGTCGAGGACCAGCTCCTCATCGTGGCTCAGAAGTGCGAGTGCGTTAAGGCGGTTGAGGATGGTTTTGCCTTCCCAGTTGCCGCCTTCGGTAACATCGTAGACCTGTGCGAAGAGCGCCGCTTCTTCGCCTCGGCCAAGAACATTCGTGATCTCCTTGGCCGTCCAGACGTAAAATCTGCCTTCCTCTCCTTCGGAATCGGCATCGTAAGAAGCGGCGAAGCCTCCGCCGGGCACAAGCATGTCGCGCGAAAGCCAGCCGATCGTCTCGCTCACGCGTGCGCGCAGGCGATCGGATTGGGTCTCCTTCCAGACCTCCGTCATCAGCTCGATCAAGAGCGCGTTGTCGTAAAGCATCTTCTCGAAATGCGGCACGAGCCAGCGCTCATCGGTCGAGTAGCGGGAGAAGCCACCCCCGATGTGATCGTAAATGCCGCCCTGGCAGATATGCAGGAGCGTGTTCTTCACTTCCTCAAGACAGGTCTTCAGGCCGTAGCGCAGACCGGCCCTCCAGAGAAAGGTGAAGATGCTTGTGTTCGGAAATTTGGGCGCGCCACGAAGCCCGCCATTGGCCGGATCGATCGCGCCGATGAACTTGCTGACAATGGCGGCAAGCTGCTCCTCGGAAAATTCGGGAGCGGCGCCATAGTTCAGCCGGGGC
This sequence comes from uncultured Alphaproteobacteria bacterium, assembly GCA_963757195.1. Classification (GTDB taxonomy): domain Bacteria; phylum Pseudomonadota; class Alphaproteobacteria; order Rhizobiales; family Rhodomicrobiaceae; genus Rhodomicrobium. The sequence continues at coordinate 28,793 of CAVWQG010000005.1, read as the reverse complement.
ATGAGCCGCGACTTGAGATAGGCGGTGTTCTGAGCGATGGTCTCCTTCTCGTTCGCGTAGACGCGGGCCACGTTCACGAGCACGTCCTTGAAGCTTGGCCGGCCATATCGGGGCTTATCGGGAAAGTAAGTCCCGCCGAAGAAGGGCATTCCGTCAGGCGTGAGGAACATGGTCAGCGGCCAGCCGCCCTGCTCGCCGAGTTCCTGCAAGGCCGTCATGTAGAGCGTGTCGACATCGGGGCGCTCTTCGCGGTCGACCTTAATGTTCACGAACAGCTCGTTCATGAGCTCGGCCACGTCTTCTTTCTCGAAGCTCTCGTGGGCCATCACGTGACACCAATGGCAGGCGGCGTAGCCGACCGATAACAGGACAGGCTTGTCGAGCCGCTGCGCCTCCTCGAAAGCTTCCTGGCGCCAAGGCCACCAATGAACGGGATTATGTTTGTGCTGCTGGAGGTAGGGGCTAGTCTCTTCGCTCAGACGATTTAATGCCATGAGGCAACCTTGTTCACCGCTTTGCTCTTTGGGAGTGGCCAGAAACACAACAACCCGTCAGTATGAATATACGCTTTTTTCGCATATGCATCCTGGAATATATCATGCAGGCATTTGCAGCCAGGCAACAGCTGCCATGACCATATACGCCCTCTCTACCGCGCCCGGACGTGCAGGAATTGCCGTTATACGCATTTCCGGCAGAGCCGCAAGAAACGCGCTCGATGCGCTCTGTCACGGCCGGTTTCCGGCGTCGCGCGTCGCGAGCTTCAGGCGATTACGCCATCCTCACACCGGGGAGGTGCTGGATGAAGCCGTTGTCTTGTGGCTTCCAGGGCCCGCCAACTTTACCGGGGAGGACATGGCCGAGCTCCACGTCCACGGCGGACGTGCGGTGGTGGCTGGCGTCCTTGAGGCGCTCGCATCGTTCGGGCTGAGGCTCGCCGAGCCTGGCGAATTCACCAGGCGCGCTTTCGGCAACGGCAAGATCGATCTCACTGAAGCCGAGGGGCTCGCCGACCTTATCAATGCCGAAACAGCTTTTCAGCGCCGGCAGGCTATCGCCCAGCATTGCGGCGCTTTGCGCGACCAATATGAGCATTGGCGCGCGACGTTGCTCAGGGCTATGGCTTATGTGGAAGCGAGCCTCGATTTTTCGGATGAGGGCGACATCGCCGCGAGCGCCTTCAACGAAGCGATCCCAGAAGTGCGACGGCTCGCGGCAAACCTGGACCGGGCCTTGGCCGACGGGCGCCGGGGCGAGATCGTTCGGGAAGGTATCCAGGTCGCCATCGTCGGAGCGCCAAATGCCGGCAAGTCGAGCTTGCTGAATGCGTTGGCAGGCCGTGAAGCGGCGATTGTCTTCCACGAGCCGGGAACCACGCGCGATGTCATCGAAGTGGCTCTCGACCTCGACGGCTTTCCCTTCGTGTTGCGCGACACGGCCGGACTTCGCGAGACCGAAAGTCCTGTCGAGCAGGAAGGCATTCGCCGCGCCCTTGCCAGCGCCAGGGACGCGGATTTGGTTCTTCTCATGGTCGACGCGACCCCCCCTAAGCCCGGCCCTCTCCCCATGGCAGAGTGGGAAGCGACGTCCCTTCTGCCGGGGAGTGAGGGACAGAATGAGGGGTTGGCGCCAAAGGCCACGAAAACCTTCGTGGTGATTAACAAGATCGACGTTGCGCAACCAGACCTTTCGCGCTGGCCTCAAGGAACGCTCCTTATCTCGGCGAAAACAGGCGTCGGGCTTGACGCGCTCAAGACAGCGTTGGTCCGGTTTGCGGAAGAAAGTTTCGGCAGCAGCGAGACCCCGCTCATCACGCGTACCCGGCACCGTCAGGAAATCGAGCATGCGCGGAGCGCGCTCAAGCAGTTTCTTGCAAGCGCTGAGACAGGCGAACACCCTGAGATCGCCGCTGAGCATCTGCGGGAGGCTGCTGACGCTTTAGGGCGCCTCACGGGCCGGCTCGATGTCGAGGATGTGCTCGGCCAAATCTTCTCCGAGTTTTGCATTGGGAAGTAGGAGGCGACTGCGTGTTTTGTTTCACATGAAACGTTCGGTCTGGCTGTAATACCGCCTTCGCCTAAGCGCTTGCAGTGAGTGGCGCGAATTTGCCTCCGGCTGCAGTAAAGCCGCTTGAGTTTTGATTTAGACAGCCCCACTCCCAGCCAGGCGGCGGCGTCTTTTCCGGATAAGAGCTGAAGCGCTTTCAGGGACGACGGCGCACCGGCATCAACCGACTCACAGAGATCTCAACCCGCTTTAGGTTTCCTTCGTGCCACCCCAATGCAGGAACAGGCCAATGTCGCCGATGTAGCCGCCGGGGAAACTCATCACCTTGGCGATAAGGTGGAAGCCGCGCGGCTTCAGATCCCGCTCGAAACGGAGATACGCTTCGGCTGCTTCGCCGCGCAAGGTGGATGGCCAGTCAGGCTCGGCCACGTTGATCGCTCTGCCCCCGTCGCTGCAAAGCTCATGCGGGAACTGGAGGACCAAAATCTCCCGCTCGCCATGCTCTGCCGCAATCCGCGCTTGATGAAGGACGCCGCGCCAATGATCATCGGTGAGATGGTGGTCGACAAGCTCTTTCATTCTTGCTTTGCGCTGCTCATCCGCAGCGTGCCGCTGGCTCTCCACCTGATGAGCTTTTTCGCTGGCGGCATCTTCCACGAGGTGACGGAAATTCGTTGCGCTCAGCCCATCTTCTTCGGGGGTCGGCTCGTACTGCACAGGCTTGGCAGGCGTCTTGGCCTGGCTGGTGCTGAAGGGGTCGAAGCGAAGGGTCCAGCCGAAGATGCCTTCTTCCTGGGGCGCCTCGGCCTGCAGGCTGGCGACCACGCGGACGAGATCGGCGCGAGACACGATGCCCGTTATGCGGCCTTCGCGGGTCACGGGGACGCGCTTGATCTTGAGCGTGGTGAAGAGTTTCCCGATCTCCGCAATGTTCGTGTCTTCGCTCACCGTCACGACAGGGGCGGACATGATCTCTCGCGCAGTCCGATGGCTGTTGCGGATCGTCGACAGAAATTCCTTGCTCAGAGCTTCGCCCTCAGCCAGCAGGGTCAGCCACCAGTCCCGCCGTTTTTCCCGGTCGGGAGCATTTGACTTCAAGAGATCACCCTCGGTCACGATGCCGGCGACGGCGCCGGTCTCGTCCACCACCGGCACCCCGCTGATCCGCTTTTCGAGAAGAAGAGTAGCAATTTTGCCTATCGGCGTTTCGGGTTTGATAGTGACGACGGCTTTCGTCATCACGTCGCGCGCTTGCATGGGCGTAATCTTTCCTCTCGAGGCCGGAAGAACTGGTGAACTAGTCTTAAGGGAGCTAATCTCCGTGTTTGTCCTTTGCTAGGCGGAGACTACGGAAAAAATCGTCACACTGCGCATCACCATCCTCGGCATCGCTTCTGCGCGGTTCCGCTCACTTCGTTTCTAGCGCAGCCCCGGGCGTGGCTGCAAAATGAATGGCTCAAGCCGGTCTAAAACAACGCATGGGCTTTCCTTGTGCAGCCTAGTCGATTATCTCTGGCGCCTGCATTAAGAGTTTCGGCATGAGCGCACGGGCTTTCGACGTCATTGTTGTAGGAGGCGGGCACGCGGGGTGCGAAGCAGCAGCGGCGGCTGCTCGCGTGGGCGCCCGGACCGCGCTCATTACGCATAAGTTCCAAACCATCGGCGAGATGTCCTGCAATCCCGCCATCGGCGGCTTGGGCAAGGGTCATCTCGTTCGCGAGGTCGATGCCCTCGACGGGCTGATGGGCCGCGTGATCGATCGCGCGGGTATCCAGTTCCGGATGCTCAACCGCTCCAAGGGTCCGGCTGTTCAGGGGCCGCGCGCGCAGGCAGACCGCAAGCTCTATCGGCGGCACATGCAGGAGGCGATCGTCTCGCAGCCTGGTCTCGAAGTGATCGAGGAACCGGTCGAGGACCTGATTGTCGACGATGGCGCAGCGGCGGGCGTGGTCACCGCAAGCGGTCGCGAACTCCGCTGCGGGGCGGTCGTGATTACCACGGGCACGTTCCTGAAGGGCGTGATCCATATGGGCGAGACCCGCATACCGGCTGGCCGCGTGGGCGAGGCGCCTGCCATCCGGCTGAGCGATCGCCTCTATGGTCTCGGTCTTCGCATGGGGCGCCTGAAGACTGGAACGCCCGCGCGGCTCGATGGCCGCACCATCGATTACTCGGCGCTCGACGCGCAGCCCGGGGACGAGCCGCCTGTGCCGTTCTCCTTCCTTTCGGAAACGATCACGACGCCACAGGTCGCCTGCCACATCACGGCCACGACGCCACAGACGCATGCGGTCATTGCGGCGAACATCCATCGCGCGCCGATGTACTCCGGGCAGATCGAGAGCATCGGCCCGCGCTACTGTCCCTCCATCGAAGATAAGGTCGTCCGCTTCAAGGATCGCGGAAGCCACCAGATCTTTCTCGAGCCCGAAGGCCTGGACGATCACACCATTTACCCGAACGGCATTTCGACCTCGCTGCCGGAGGACGTTCAGCGCGCCTTCCTGAAGACGATCCCCGGTCTGGAAAACGCCGCCGTCATCCGGCCCGGCTATGCGATCGAGTACGATTATGTCGATCCGCGCGAACTCCATCTGACCCTGGAAGTGAAGCGGCTGGCAGGTCTGTTTCTGGCCGGGCAGATCAACGGCACGACCGGATATGAGGAGGCGGCGGGGCAGGGGCTCGTCGCGGGCGTGAACGCTGCGCTGAAGGCGGGTGGCGGCCCGGCTGACTTCGCTATATCGAGGACTGAAGCGTATATCGGCGTGATGATCGACGATCTCGCGACCCGCGGCGTCTCCGAGCCCTACCGCATGTTCACAAGCCGGGCGGAATATCGCCTCCGTCTGCGCGCGGACAATGCTGACGAGCGGCTGACGCCGTTGGGCGCCAGGGTTGGGTGCGTTGGCGGCGATCGGCTCCGGGTTTTTGCGACGAAGGCCGACGCCATTGAGAGCGCGCGGAGCCTCCTCCAAACGCTGTCCGTGACCCCGGACCAGGCGGCGGGATACGGCATCGCGCTCAATAGAGACGGGCGCCGCCGCTCGGCTTTTGATCTCCTGTCTCTGCCAAGCCTGTCGATGAGCACGCTTTCAGCGATATGGCCCGAGCTGTCGGCGATCCCGGCCGGTACAGCCGAACGCCTCCAGGTCGACGCGCGATACGCGGTCTATCTTGAACGGCAGGAAGCGAGCATCATTGCCTTCAAGAAAGACGAAGCCACCGCAATCCCGGCGGGCATCGACTTCGCTTCTATCCCCGGTCTGTCAAACGAGATCCGGCAAAAGCTCGAACGCGACCGCCCCGCTACACTGGCGCAGGCGGCGCGCATCGACGGAGTCACGCCAGCCGCCCTGATGTTGCTCCTTGCCCATATCCGCAAGGCTGCTCGCGCCGCTTAAGGGGGATCACGTTCGCCCGACCTATTATCATGGCCGGGCTTGACCCGGCCATCCATGAGAAAATGGAGAGTCTTGCCCCGGATGGCCGCATCAAGTGCGGCCATGACCAGTGGTGAGGTGTCCGGCCAAGAGCAAAGGGTGCGCTCACCGACTCATGATCGCCTTCAGCGCCAGAAACTCGGGGCGATACTCGAAGTGCATCCCGTCGAAATGATACCAGTTGCCGCCCCAGATGAAGCCGTATTTCTCGAAGATCCTTACGATCTCAATGGGAATCCGGTTCTTGTAGACCAGCGGAATCCTCTTCTGCCGGACTTGCTCCTCGCTCATGCCGCGGGGCAGGCCATACTGCCAGTAGCCGCCATATTGCGGATTGATGTCGACGGCGATTCCGAATGAATGGACGCTCAGGCGCGTGGTCCCCGCAATACAGCGCGGCACGGTGCTCCCGCCGCTCGGGACGAGGTACTTCGCAAAGGATGGGCCGAGCGCTTCCAACTCCTTCGAGATAAGCCGCAGCTTTTCATCAACGCCATTTGCAGATGCCGCCTGCATTGCGCCACCCGAGAACCTGGGAACCCAGGCCACGCTTTTGAGGGGGGCGCTCGAAACGCATTTCACGCTCGCGCATGACCCTGGCGGCCGCTTCTGACAACCGCCGTACATTTTCGCAAAGAATGCATCGCTCCGCACCCGCCCAGGATCGCTCTCGTCGCTTGCCGGGGATGCAGCGCCATCGAAGATGTAAGGCCAGTGGAACATATCCGCGATGTCTGGCCGGTCGAGCAACTCCTCCGGCAGCTTGTCCGCCCGGCCTTCGCCGAACGGCATTCTGGTCCCGTCCTTCCAGATGAGGTCTACGCCGTCGAAGCCGATCAGATGATCGGGATAGGCGTTGATGAGCGCCTGCGCTTTTTGATCCTGTGTCTGAGCCGAAGCGGCGAACGTCCCAATCAGACCTAAGAAGAGAGTTAAAAAGGTGAACACTCTCACTTTACGTTTCCGTTCCGTTTCAAGCCTCGCAGCCTTTGCGCCGCTCGATTACCCGAATAATCTCCACCTCTTCGCGCTCGGCGCGGGACATAGGAACATCGCCTTCCACATAGAAGCGGCAGCCCTGGTTGCCAAAAACGCGGATGGCGCGATCCGTCTTGAAGCAGTAGCTGTTGCGGGCGAAGATTTCGTTGCGGCGATACCATAGGTCGCCGCAGGACAGGGCGCTCAGTTCTTCCTGCGCAGTTGCAGTTGAGACCGCACAATCGAAAGCGACCCCCACCGCTGCAATCAACGAAAGCGCTCCGAGCGCTCGGAAAATGAACATCAGGACCTCCTCAATTCATACTTGCTCAGCCAACCGGGTCACCAATCATACGACGAATTCGGTTAGGAAAGATGGAAAGCCTCAGCTCAAGTGGGCGGTAGCTGTCGCCAGCCGTTTCACATGAAACATCTCCGTTCCATTGCCGGGCTGGCCCAGCCGCTTAGTCCCACCTGCCTTCTTAGCTCGCTGCTGGTGAGAGAAGGGCAGGCTTTGGCTGCCAGAAGATCAAAGCGCGAAAAGGCCGAGGACATCCGTTGCAAAAGCCCGGACACGACGAGTTCAAAACACTGAGGCGCCGAGGTATGAGAAGGGCGATCATAGAAGATTGGTTTCACATGAAACCATGCGCCTCAAGCGCAGGCTGATGCGGGAGGATAAATGAAGATCGAGAACGCGGAAGACTTCGCGCGAGCCTTTTCCGTTTCACATGAAACGGTGGAGAAGCTGAAGCTCTACGAGCGCCTGCTCTTGCAATGGCAAAAAGCGGTCAACCTCGTGGCGCCAGCAACGCTTCCGCAGATTTGGCAAAGACACTTCGCGGACTCTGCACAGCTTCGCGCCCTCGCGCCTGACGCAAAAACCTGGGTAGACCTTGGGTCCGGGGGGGGATTCCCAGGACTCGCGATTGCTATTATGATCGCAAATCAGAAAGAGTGCTGTGTGCATCTGATAGAGAGTAACAGTCGCAAATGCGCGTTCCTCTCCGAGGTTGCGCGGCGGACCGGAGCTCCCGCCCGCGTGCACAACATGCGCATCGCCGATGCCGCGTCTTCCGGCGCGGGGCCAATCGCCGATGTGGTAACGGCAAGAGCGCTGGCGCCGCTCGATGCTCTGTTGGAGCTGGCTCTGCCGTTTTTCGGTAATGCGTCTGCAGGGTTGTTTTTGAAAGGCCGTGAGGCCGGAGTAGAGATCGCTGACGCTCGGAAGCGCTGGACCTTCGATTTGGATGTTCACCCCAGTATCAGCGATGCGCAAGGTCAGGTCTTAGAGATCAGAAAGCCGATGCTCAGATAGGGTGGCGAGCAGTGACAAACAGAAACCATGATACAGGCCTTCGGGTCTTCGCGGTCGCCAATCAGAAGGGCGGCGTGGGCAAGACGACAACAGCAATCAATCTCGGGACGGCTTTGGCGGCTGTCGGCGAGCGCGTTCTCGTAATCGATCTCGACCCGCAAGGCAATGCCAGCACTGGCCTCGGCGTGCCCGAGGAGGCCAGGCACGTATCCACTTACGACGTTCTGGCCGGTGCGGCGGCGCTTGAGCAGGCAATGGTTCTTACGGCAGTGCCGGGCCTTTTCGTAGCGCCAGCAACGCGAGACCTGGCTGGCCTTGAGCCAGAAATCTCCTCCGCCCCGAACCGCGCTTATCTGCTTCGCGACGCGGTCGCTTCGTTGCGCGCGTCGGAGAAGGACCGGACCGAGAATGACCGGCTCGGCTATGTGCTCATCGATTGCCCGCCATCGCTCAGCATTCTCACTTTGAACGCTATGGCTGCGGCGGATGCAGTGCTCGTGCCAGTGCAATGCGAGTTCTTCGCGCTTGAAGGGATCACGCAGCTGAAAGAAACGATCGATTTTGTGCGGTCGAGCCTTAATCCGGCACTCGAAATCCACGGCGTGGTTTTGACCATGCACGATGGCCGGACGAAGCTCGCAGATGAAGTTGCATCCGAGGTTCGCAGTTTCTTCGGGCAGAAGGTTTATGAAACAGTCATTCCGCGGAACGTGCGCGTCGCGGAAGCGCCATCGCATGGCAAGCCGCTCCTGCTTTACGATCACAAGAGCGCAGGAAGCCGCGCCTATATGGATCTCGCGGCGGAAATGATCAATCGCGAGCGCGCCGCGGCTGCGCAAGCAGCCTAGGAAGCGGCTAGCTCTTGCCGAGCGTATCAGACGAGTCCGCGTAGTTGAGTATGTCTTGGGCAGAAGACATTTGAGCATTTAATCTCTTCGACTGGAGATCGATTATGCAGACAAGATCGGGGGCATTAGCGGCAGGGCCATCGCCGGTTCAAAAGAGCCGCCTTGGCCGCGGGCTCGCTTCTCTTATCGGTGGCGACAATGTGGCGATCGGCGCCCGCGTGCTCCCGGCCTTCGGCGAAAGCCGCATGGTTCCGATCGACCGCGTGCGCCCGAGCCCGCTAAACCCGCGCAAGAACTTCAACGAGGCCGAGCTTGATGAGCTTGCGTCCTCGATCCGAGAAAAGGGTCTCGTTCAACCGCTTGTCGTCAGGCCCGTCGATGCGACAGGAACAACTTACGAGATCGTGGCCGGCGAACGGCGCTGGCGAGCCGCACAAAAGGCATCGCTGCATCTCGTTCCCGTCATTGTCAGGTCTCTTTCGGACCAGGAAGCACTCGAGCTTGCGATCATCGAGAACGTTCAGCGTTCCGACCTGAACGCGATCGAGGAAGCGGGCGGCTACCGGGATCTTGTAGAGCGCTTTGGCTACACTCAGGAAGAGCTGGGACAAATCATCGGCAAGAGCCGGAGCCACCTCGCAAATACAATGCGGCTTTTGAAGCTTCCGGAAAGCGTCCAGACGCTTGTCCGCGACGGCTCACTCAGCGCGGGGCATGCCCGCGCTTTGATCGGGCGCGAGGATGCGGAAGCTGTTGCCCAGGACATTGTGAAGAAGGGGCTCAACGTTCGCGACGTCGAAGCGATCGTGATGGGCCGAAATCCTGCGGAGGCAAAACCGGCTTCCGCCCGGACGCCTGCGCCTCAGAAGGATGCGGATACGCGGGCTGCGGAAAAGGAGTTGACCGACGCTGTCGGGCTTACGGTCGTGATCAATCCAGGCCGCGGGGAAGCGGGAGAAATCATCATCCGCTACAAGACTATGGATCAGTTTGACGTCATTCACCGGGCCTTGTTGGCGCGGAAAAAAGATTAGGCGTAATCGCTTTCCGGGGTGACGTCCCTCAACGCATTCCACGCCTCGTCCTGGCGACCTGAAGGATGAAGTTCGCCGTCAGGTCTTCCGCGAGGGCGGGTTTTAGTCGTGTCTCCATCAAGACGGCGTTCAGCCTTTGCAAAACAGCCGTTATTGCGTGCGCGGGCCATCCGCGAACCTGCGCCGCAAGGCTGTCTTGCTGCTTGAAGAACACGGGCGGTCTCAGCTCTTTGATGGCCTGCATTACCGGCGTGCCCGCGTCCACTGCTGTTCTCAAGGCATACAGGCGAAGCAATGTGGACGAGAGCACCACCAACACCGGGCTAACATTCTGCTCGAACGCGATGAAACGGTCGAATGCGAGAACCGCCTTCCGGCCCTCTCCATCGAGGGCATGATCGATGATTTCGGCGAGGCCGGCAGTTTGCTGATCGATCAAGCAGTCATCAACCTCGGCGGAGGTTATCCGGCGCGCCGGACCGGCGTAGGTGATCAGCTTTTCGGCTTCGCTCCGCGCGAGGAGAGCCGAGAAATCGCATCGTGCCGCAATGAGCGCGGCGGCATCGGCATCAATCTCGCATCCTAAGGACGAAATATGGTCCCGGATGCCGGATATGAGGCTGTCGCGATCCTCGCCATAGCATGCCACGGCGGCGAGATACGCCGCGCCCTCAAAGGTTTGGACGAGCTTGTGGCTTTTCTTGAGGTCGGGCGCCTGCGCGATCAGGAAGGCGCCCTCAATAGGCGTCGCGATGGCCTCAAGAACAGCTGCGTGCGCCTTTGCCGAAAGATGGGTCAGCCAGATGATCTTGGCGCCGCCGAACAGCGAGCCTGTATTCAATTCGGTCGCGAGCCGGTCTGGAGCGGCGGCGGCATCGGTGTCGTGCAGCCGGATCACTTCTGCATCCGGTCCGGCTTTCTTCGCGAGAACAGCGGCAAGGGACTCTGCTCTTGCCGCGATTTGGAGACCATCGGAGCCGTAGAACAAAAAGCCGCGCACGGCGTCTGGGGGCGTGGAAAGGAACTTGCGAGCGGATGCTGAGCCTGGGGCAACCATGCTATTACCGGTAAGAACGGGCCAAGCCCCGCTTAGGTATCACGAGACAGAAATGCGGCCACCCTAGTCTTCAACGTACCCGCAAGCGTCCGAGCCGCACGGTTTTCCGCATCCAGGGCTGCCCGTGTATCCCCATAAACGGAGCCGGTCGTTCCCGACCATCCGGTCAGGTCGTAGGCCGCTTCGGAAGCGTCGTAACCCTTGAACACGGTTTCGTTGTCTTTAATTCGCACAAGCCGGAACTCGGCATCGAGCTGAAGGATTTGGCCGGTTGGAGCGCCTGTGTTCATAACGAGCGTGTTTCTGACGGACTCTCGAAGCGCTATATCCAGCCGGTAGATCGGCGCCGTCGGTTCTCCGCCTCCATACGCGCCGAATATCAGCTCGTTCCGCAAACGCTGCCCCGTACGACTGCCTATTGGCGCGATTTGCACGGCCTTCATAACGTCCGTTAGGCTCGCCCCGCTGGAATTCGTCGCATACATGGGATGAAAGCCGCAGCCGCTGATGCCGAAGCTCAGCGCACTCGCAATCACAACAACCGCGGCTCCCTTGAGGAAGCGACTGTTGGATTTCGAGTGCTCAAGCCACGACATTGACGATTCTTTCGGGGACCACGATCACCTTCTTGATGGGCCGACCATCCACCGCGCGGGTGACGCTTTCAAGGCGAAGAGCGGCCGCTTCGAGGTGCGCTCGATCCGCGTTGCGCGGAACGACGATCTCGTCGCGACGCTTACCATTCACCTGTACGGCAATAGTCACGGTATCGTCAATCAGCAAGCTCCGCTCAACCTTCGGCCAGGACTTGTTTGCCAGCAATGTGTTGTAGCCGAGCAGCGCCCAGCCTTCTTCCGCGAGGTGGGGCATGATTGGGTTCATCATATGCACGAAGAAGACGAGCGCCTCGCGCATAGCAAAGCCGAACGACGCATCCTCTCTGGCCGCTTTGTCCTGCAAGGATGCAGTGAGCGCATTCGCGAACTCGTAGACGGCGGCGATAGCGCGATTGTAGCGCAGGCCCTCGATCTCTTCCGCGACGGCATTCAACCCTTTATGCGCGGCCCGGCGCAAAGCCTGCGCCGGCGCTGAAAAAGCAACCGGGTTGCTTCCATTCGGCGCCGGAACCAGCGGCAAGCCCTCGTTCAGGAGCCGCCAGGCGCGCTGAATGAAGCGCCATGCGCCTTGGACGCCTTCCTCCGTCCAAAGCACGTCGCGCTCAGGCGGGCTGTCCGACAGCATGAACCAGCGGGCGGTGTCCGCGCCGTAGTGCTCGGTGAAGATGTCCGGGTCGATTGTGTTTTTCTTCGACTTCGACATCTTCTCGATGCCGCCGATCTGGATCGGTTCACGGTCCCCATCCAACCGGAAGGCCCTGCGAACGCCATCCACGGCCTCGACGCGCACATCGGCAGGCGCAAGCCAGTGCTGCTTATCGTCGAAGTAGGTTTCGTGCAGCACCATGCCTTGCGTAAAGAGCGCCGCGAACGGTTCGCTCAAAGTGAGATAGCCGCAATCCTTCATGGCGCGGGTGAAGAAGCGGGCATAAAGCAGGTGCAAAATCGCGTGCTCGACGCCGCCGATATATTGATCGACCGGGAGCCAATAATCGACCGCGGTCTTGTCAACCGGCTCCTGCGCATGAGGTGAGCAGAAACGCGCGAAATACCAGGAGCTGTCGACGAAGGTGTCGCAAGTGTCTGTCTCTCGCGTCGCCTTTCCGCCGCAGGACGGGCACTCAACATGTTTCCAGGTGGGGTGCAGATCCAACGGATTTCCGGGTTTGTCGAACGAAACATCGTGCGGCAGCACCACGGGCAAATCCTTGTCCGGCACGGGAACGACGCCGCACTTCTCGCAGTGGATCATCGGGATCGGACAACCCCAGTAGCGCTGGCGCGAGACGCCCCAATCGCGCAGCCGGAAGGTTGTCTTCTTCTCGGCCATGTTGCGCTTTGCGAGCCGCTGAGCGACTTCCTCCTTTGCGTCCTCGACGGCCATGCCGTTCAAGAAAGATGAGTTCGCGAGACGGCCAGGGCCGGTGTAAGCTTCGTTTCCGATCTTGAACTGTGCCGGGTCCGTGTCTTCGGGCACAACGACCGCTTTCACCTTCAGCCTGTATTTGCGGGCGAAATCCAAGTCGCGTTGATCGTGCGCCGGACAGCCGAAGATGGCGCCCGTCCCGTAGTCCATCAGAATGAAGTTGGCGACATAAACGGGCAGTTTCGTCGTCGAGCGGAACGGATGCGCCGCGACAATTCCGGTGTCATAGCCCTTCTTTTCCGCGCGATCGATTTCTTCCTGCGCCGTCCCAATGCGGCGGCACTCCGCGATGAAATCCTGCAATTTCGGATCGGATTTCGCCAAGTCCTGCGCAAGCGGATGCTCTGGCGAAATGCCGATGAAGCTCGCGCCAAAGATCGTGTCCGGGCGCGTGGTGAATACCTCGACATTCCGGAATCCGTCTGGCAGCTTCTCGCCCGACAGGTTGAACCGCATCAACAGGCCCTGGCTCTTGCCGATCCAGTTCCGCTGCATGAGGCGAACTTTCTCGGGCCACTTGTCCAGGGTGTCCAAACCGTCGAGCAGGTCGTCGGCGTAGTGGGTGATCTTGAAGAACCACTGCGCCAGCTCTTTTTGTTCGACGAGCGCGCCGGAGCGCCAGCCCCGGCCGTCGATTACCTGCTCGTTGGCGAGCACGGTATGATCGACCGGGTCCCAATTCACCTTGCTTTTCTTGCGATAGACGAGCCCCGCCTTGTAGAAAGCCTGGAACAGCCGCTGCTGCTGGTGATAGTATTCGGGATCGCAGGTTGCGAACTCGCGCGACCAATCGAGCGACAGACCGATGCGCTTCAGCTGCGCGCGCATAACCTCGATGTTTTCGTATGTCCATTCGCGAGGATTGATCTTTTGCTGCATGGCCGCGTTTTCGGCGGGGAGGCCGAACGCGTCCCACCCGAACGGATGGAGCACGCTGAAGCCCTTCGCCCGCTTGTAGCGCGCAACGACGTCGCCCATCACATAATTGCGAACGTGACCGACATGGATGCGCCCCGATGGATAGGGAAACATCTCGAGAACGTAATACTTGGGCTTGTCGCGATCCGTGGAAGTGAGAAAAGTCTGTTGCTCCTCCCAAATCCTCTGCCGATGTTTTTCACGCTCCGGTCCGTTGTACCGTTCCACTGCCATGGTTGAATGTCCTTCGCGCCAAGCGCGGTAAAAAGGTTTGCGTGATATGAAATTGAAAGCCAGCGCCGGTCAAGAGAAGCTCGCGAAATGATGGAAAGTGATCAACCGTTCAATTCACGCGCTATTGAGGAGCGCTATCTCTCAATCAAGGAGCGGGTCTGGCGCGCTGCGCAGCGGCATGGGCGCGAGCCGGCTTCGGTGAAGTTGGTTGCCGTGACGAAGACATTCGAGGAAGGCGAAATTGTGCCTGTGCTTCGCCAGGGGCATTGTTGCTTCGGAGAGAACCGCGTTCAGGAAGCGATACGAAAATGGCCGGGCTTGCGCGAGCGGTTCCCTGCGATCGAACTGCATCTAATCGGTCCGCTTCAGAGTAACAAGACGAAGGAAGCTGTCGCCTTGTTCGATTGCATCGAAACCTTGGATCGGCCCAAGCTAGCCGCCGCACTCGCCTCCGAGATTCAGCGACAAGGGAAAGCGCCCAAGCTGCTCATCCAGGTCAATATCGGTCTTGAGGCGCAAAAAGCTGGCATTGCGCCGCCGGACACGGCCGCATTCGCAAGGCGGTGCACGAACGAATTTGGCCTCGATATCAGCGGCTTGATGTGCATTCCGCCTTTCGAGGATGACCCGCTGCCCCATTTTGAAAAACTGGCGGCGCTTCGCGATGAGCTTGGGATCCCTGAATTAAGCATGGGGATGAGCGGCGACTTCGAGGAAGCCATCGGCGCGAGCGCCACGATTGTCCGCGTTGGTTCAGCTATTTTCGGCAGCCGGTAAAAGCTTTCTGGATAGAGCTGGCGGCTGTGTGCTTGCCACTCGCTTTTCGGTAACGCCAACAAGCGCGCCAAAGGATTCGAGGCGCTTTCCATAAGTGTGGTCCGACAGCACACGGTCGCGTCCCTTCTGGGCTATTTCGCGAGCCCAGCTTGGCGATCGCGCGATCCGGATCAAATTTAGTGATGCGCCTATTTATACTGGCCGCTATCTGAGGCCGGACTAACCGCTCAATACTATTGATGAGTGCGAGCCGCCTGGCGCAGAAATGGGTTTCGTGTCCCGAGGCCAGAAAACCGGCCAGAGCCTGCTCGACCCAATTCGTCATGCTCCCTTTCTTCCCGATGGTAGATGAAATCCCATGAAAAATCAAAGTGTTGCGTCCTCAGCTCTTTTGCTGTCGTGCCTCTCAGATTGAGTCCCATCGAGCGTAAATGCTCCCAAAGCCCAAGCGTGTACTTAGCTTCAAAATGGGCATAAATACAACCATTACAGGAAATATAGTTTATGTATCAACAGCGCTCGCGGGCAAACGAAGCGGCGGCGATACCGGCATAAACGTTGAGGGCCGCCTTTCGGCAGCCCTCAGTGAAAAAGACAATGACGATGATTATTTCCGAGCGGAGCCTCAGCCGCTCCGGCGCTGCCACCAGCCTTTGCGAGCCGGGGCGGCCCTGAGAGGCTTCGGCTTAGGCGCGGGCGCCGCAGGCTGCGGGACGGCGGTGCGTACCACAGCCGATTCTTGATCCTGCTCAGATGGGGCCGCTGCATCTTGCGGTTGATCGACCGTCTCATCCGCCGCCTTCGCAACGGGTTGAGTCTCCGCTTGGCTCACAGGTTCCTGGGCGGCAGGAGGTTCAGCCTGCGTAATGCTCTCGGCTGGCGTCTGAACTTGTCCAGCCTCCGGCTGGATCACCTGTTCAGGCTCCGAAGGGATTGGCTTCGGGTTTATCGGCCCAAGCACCAAGTTCTTCGGAAAATCATGATTGAAATCGATTGTGGGTTGTTCCCCAAGCCCCGGTATATGAGCCGGGTTCTGGGAGCGAGCGTATTCGGGGGCCCCTCCTTCGTCGCGATGCCGGCGGCCTCCTCGTCTACCCCTGCGCCGGTTGCGGCGGAACTGTCCATCGGCGTCGCCCTCTACATCTACAACGCTCGGAAGCCCCGGGGCAGCCTCGGCCGCCGGTTGCGTCGCGAGTTGGGCCTGGACTGCGGGAATAACCACCTCGTCTTCGTCCTCATCCCCCTCGTCACTTCCTGCTTCTTCGGAGAGAGCCGCGCTTCCATTCTGCAGTGCTGGCTCGAAAGGCTGCTCCCCACGGCCGCGCCTGCGCCTGCGCTTGCGGCGCGCTGGGCGTTTGTCGTCACCTTCGCCCGCGTCTTCCTCTTCATCGGCGCTGGGAAGCGACCCTGCTTCCATGTGCACCGCCTTCGAACTCGCCTGGAGGAGGCGCCACGGCTTCCGTGCCGCGCTCAAGCGAGAAGTGAGCGCCATGCGCCTTCTCATCGAGTTGCAGCACGATTGTCACGCCATAGCGCGTTTCAATGTCCCGAAGATAGGAGCGCTTGTGGTTGAGAATGTAGAGCGAGGCTTCCGTAGAGGAGCTTACCGTTAGGTTGGCCGGTCCCTGGGTACGGAGATGGTCTTCGATCGAACGAAGGATCATCAGCGCCACGGACTCCGTCGACCGGATATGGCCTACCCCTTGGCAAACCGGGCAGGGCATTGTGGACACTTCCACCACGCCCTGGCGCAACCGCTGCCGCGACATCTCCAGAAGACCGAAATGGCTGATATGGCCGACCTGAATACGCGCCCGGTCGTAACGGAGGCTTTCCTTGAGCTTGCGCTCAACGGCGCGGTTGTTGCGCCGCTCGTCCATGTCGATGAAGTCGATGACGATCAGCCCCGCCAAGTCCCGCAGGCGGACCTGCCGCGCCACTTCCTCAGCGGCTTCGACGTTGGTTTTAAGCGCGGTATCTTCGATGGAGTATTCACGGGTGGCCCTGCCGGAGTTCACATCGATTGCGACGAGTGCTTCGGTCTGACTGAGGACGATGTAGCCCCCGGACCGCAGGGTTACAACAGGGCTGAACATCTGGTTCAGCTGGCGCTCAACCTCGTACTTTATGAAGAGTGGTTCCGGCTCTTTGTAGAGCTGCACGTTCTTCGCATGGCTCGGCATGAGCATGCGCATGAACTCCTTAGCATCGCGGTGTGCTTCTTCGCCGGCGACAAGGATTTCGTCGATGTCTTTATTGTATAGGTCGCGGATGGATCGCTTGATGAGATCGCCTTCCTCGTAAACGAGGCAAGGTGCGGTCGATTTCAGGGTAAGATCACGAACGTTTTCCCAAAGTCGCAACAGATATTCGAAGTCGCGCTTGATTTCCGCCTTGGTTCGCGAAGCGCCTGCTGTGCGGATGATGAGGCCCATGCCTTCCGGAACCTCAAGCTCGAGCGCGATTTCTTTCAGGCGCTTGCGGTCGGCCGGGACGGTGATCTTGCGAGAAATACCGCCGCCGCTCGCTGTATTCGGCATCAGGACCGTGTAACGTCCCGCGAGCGAGAGATACGTGGTCAGCGCTGCGCCTTTGCTGCCGCGCTCTTCCTTGACCACCTGAATCAGAACGATCTGATTGCGTTTGATGACTTCCTGAATTTTGTAGTGCCGCCAGCGCCGCTTGTGCCGCTGGGGCAATTCCTCGAGCGCGTCTTCGGAGCCGACAACCTCGACCGGAGCGGGGCTGGGCGATTCGGGAACGGAAATGATTCCCCCTTCGTCTGAGGCGGAATCCGTTCCCCCAATGGATGTGATCTTCGTGGTCTGTGGACGCGGCTTGATCTGGCTTTGGCTCGGCGGCTGCCTCTCCATTGGCCAACGGGGCGGCTTCCGTCCCGTTATCCTCCTCTTTATAAGCGGGAACCGCTTCCTCGACGTCGTCGGGATGCGCGGGAATTTCGTCGCGCGCTTCCTCTGCACGGGCTAATGCGGCTGTGAATTCCTCATAAACCGTTGGAGGAAGAATAGCTTCGAGCGCCATAGGCGCGCCGCGGACGGCAGGCTCCCGATCACCTTCCTCGGGCTGTTTCTGAGGTTCTGCCGGGACCGCCTCGTCAGGCTTTGATTGTTCCACAGCCGCCGAGGGCTCCGTGGCTTCAGCGGATGCGACTTGGCTATCCCTTGCTTCAAGGGGCTGCTCTTCGACGGGGAGTTGGTTCTCACCAACCTCTGGAGAGCTTGAAGGAGCGACTCCTGCGACCGGCTCAGCTTCTGACGCGTGAGGATTGGCAGCGTCCCCCTTTTCTCTTTCCGGCTCTATTGTTTGCGGCTCTGTCGAACCGTTGTCGTGATGGTCGTGAAAACGGCTTTGACGATCCGCCGCCTCTTCTTTCATGAGGGCTTCGCGGACGGCGACAGGGATCTGGTAATAGTCCGGGTGAATTTCCGCAAAAGCGAGAAATCCATGGCGGTTCCCGCCATAGTTTACGAATGCAGCCTGCAGCGAGGGCTCGAATTCGAGCGACTTTCGCGAGATAGATATTCCCTCTGAGCTGCTTCCTTGATGCGGACTCGTAATCAAATTCTTCAACGCGATTGCCGCGCGTCACCACCACCCTGGTTTCCTCCGGGTGGGTGGCGTCGATTAACATTTTGTTTCCCATGATAAATTCTTTCCGGCGCACCGGCGTCAGAGCAAGGTCTCGCGATCATGGCGACATGATCGAACGGACCGCCTTGCCGGCCGCACTGTTGGTTGATCGCGCACTCGCCGCCTCCGGCCAGCATGACGCTGGTAACGCCCTTAACGGGGAAATAGGGGCTGAATAGGCTTTCGAAGCCGCGTCTGGCATTTTCCGAAAAAAGCGAGTTCGAGCGCGAAGTTGACATTCTTTAGGTCTCGGTTCGCCGACGGCCCAATTCATACGAAAAGAGGCGGCGCTACCACGATCCAGGGTTTTCTTTTATCCAGGATTCAGCATCCTGGCTGTTTGTTCTGACGACCGCGTTTGCTGTCAGATCTAAGATCGTGAGCCTATTGCGATTGTCAAATCTTCGCCCGCTGATCTTACGTCCGGCGCAGGCGGAGCTTGCAGCCAGCTTAATCCGACCAGGGTTGATAACTCTCTAATACGTTGTGTTCGCCCTCCCCGCAAGCAAGACATAAGCGGCGGCCTGTGAAATGTGAGAACTGCTTGTGTATTCATCTCCGGGGCTGGCTGTAGACGCGCCTTGATTGGGTGCTATAAGCGGATATCTGGAGCTTAGCCGAAGGGCGTTGAATGATAAGGAACCGCGTAAATGTTGGGCCTCTCCGGGGATTAGCGCTTCTTCTTTTTTTCCTTATCGCCTTGGGATCAGGACCGGCTGCGGATGCCGATCAAATTTTGTTGAGCGCGCAAATCGGCGGAGATATCCAGCGAACCAGGTTCGTTGCCTTCCTTTCGAAAAAGGTTGAATACCGCATATTCTCGATCGCCGACCCCTACAGAATCGTTGTGGATTTACCCGATGTGGACATCCAGGTTCCAGCCGAGAAAGGCAGGGGCCTCATTTTGGCGTCGCGCTCGGGGCTGCTCGCAGCAGGAAAATCGCGCATCGTGATCGACCTTGTCGAGCCGGCGCTTATCGAAAAGTCGGAGCTTCTTCCTCCTGAAAACGACCTGCCGGCCCGGCTTGTTATCGAGCTGGTAAGATCCTCGCACAAGGCGTTCCTGGCCGCCGCTAAAATTCCGCCGCCAATTCAAAGGGCGGACGCGAGCCAGAGCGCCGCCGCCGCCAAGAATGCACAAGATAAGCGGCCGCTCATCGTCGTCGATCCCGGCCATGGCGGAGTCGATGCGGGCGCCCACGGAAAAGTCACGAATACGCCTGAAAAAGAGGTGACGTTCGACTTTTGCAAAGTGCTGGCGGAAAAGCTTGAAGCGACAGGCCGGTATCGTGTCCTCATGACGCGAGATCAGGATGTCTTCGTTCCGCTGGACGAGCGCGCGCAAATGGCGTCCGGACCGAAAGCCGACCTGCTCATTTCCATCCACGCCGATACCCTCGATGTCAAAAGATTTGGCATCAAAAGCCTGCAGGAAGTCAGGGGGGGGACAGTCTACACCTTGTCGGAGGAAGCCTCGGACGAGCAGGCAGGGGCTTTGGCGCAAAACGAGAACAAAGCTGATGTTGAGGCCGGCGTCGCGAGCGAGGCGCAGTCGCCTGCCGTCTCCGAAGAAATCAACAGCATATTAAACGATCTTGAGAACCGGAGCAAAAAGAACAGGTCATTGGCGATCGCCAACTACCTCATCGAGCACATGAAAGATAAAATGAAATTCAACTCGAGGCCCCACCGCTCGGCCAATTTTCGCGTTTTGAAGGCGACGGGCGTGCCAGGCGTGCTGATTGAACTTGGTTATTTGAGCAATGACGAGGATGAGAAGCTTTTGACATCCAGCGAATGGCGCGCAGCGAAAGCCGCCCTCCTGGCCGACAC
Source organism: uncultured Alphaproteobacteria bacterium (assembly GCA_963757195.1). Classification (GTDB taxonomy): domain Bacteria; phylum Pseudomonadota; class Alphaproteobacteria; order Rhizobiales; family Rhodomicrobiaceae; genus Rhodomicrobium. The sequence continues at coordinate 8,652 of CAVWQG010000005.1, read as the reverse complement.
AATTAACGCATTCATGTCCGAGCGGCAGGCTCAAATTCCGCTCTAAGTAATTTACTTCAAAAAAAGCTTACAGTTGTCCAGGATATGATCTTGTGGTTAGTCAACGGGGAGCTGCCGCTATTTGCTGTCACAATTTGGCTATGCGATTATGTTCGTGATTGCATCGCTAAAAAATTCCCTCCGGTCATTCAATTTAGTCCGAGCGCGGAACCGGACGAATAACCAAACGTGAAACTATGCAAAGCAATAGACCTGTGAAGCCGCCTGTAAAAAAGAAAAAGCACCGTAAAAGCCTGTTTCTGAGTTTTCTTGGCTTCGCTTTCACCGCAGGTGTTTTCTTATTCCTGGCTGCTGCCGCCGGTGCTGGTTATTTTCTATGGGTCATTGCGAAAGATTTACCGGACTACGATAAGCTTGCGACTTACAAACCGCCTGTCATTACGCGCGTTCAAGCGAGCGACGGCAGACTTATAGCGGAGTTCGCAAAAGAGCGGCGCATTTATGTTCCAGTCCAGACCATGCCGAAACTGGTCATCAATGCGTTCCTTGCCGCCGAAGACCAGAATTTCTATGAGCATAACGGTCTCGACTTTCGCGGCATCCTTCGCGCCATCTACAATAATATTACGAAGAAAAAGAAGGAAGGCGCGTCTACCATCACGCAGCAGGTTGCCAAGAACTTCCTCCTGACGAGCGAACAATCCTATTTGCGCAAGGCAAAAGAGGCGATCCTCGCGATCAGGATCGAGCGCGCCTACACCAAAGAGCGCATACTCGATCTCTATCTCAATCAGATTTATTTGGGCGCGGATCCTATGGCGTCGCAGCTGCCGGCTTGCGCTATTTCGGCAAGGAGCTTCATGAGTTGCAGATCCATGAAGCAGCCTATCTGGCTTCCCTGCCAAAGGAGCCTTCCAAATTGCAGCTTACGACGGCGCGCGGGAAAAATTTCCAGGAAGCGCTCAACCGCCGGAACGCCACCATCGACAACATGGCGCGCTTTAAATTTATCACCGCAGAGGAAGCCGAGAACGCCAAGAAGATGCCGCTCGAAATGACGAAACGGCAGCTTGGTCCGTCCACCTTCGCGGCCGAGTATTTTGCGGAGGAAGTTCGCCGGTCGCTCATCGATCTTTATGGGCAGGAGGACAACGACAACAACTCGAGCTATTACGCGGGCGGCTATTCGGTGCGCTCGACGCTCGATCCCAATCTGCAGCTGACGGCGCGCGCCGCCCTTCGAGCTGGCCTCGTCGCCTTTGACAGGAAGCATGGCGGCTGGCGCGGTCCGGTTTCCAAAATCGACGTCGCCGGCGGCGAGTGGGGCGCAAAACTCGCGGACGTGCCTGCGCTTTCCGATGTCGAACCGTGGAGGCTTGGGGTCGTGTTGCAGTCTGCAAAAGACAAGGCTGTCATCGGTCTTCAGCCGACCCGAAATCCGAACGGGACGATCGAGGAGGAGAGAAAGACAGTCGAACTGGGCCAGGACGGGGCTCGGTGGGCCATCGAGGGCGCGGCTCGCAGAGGACGGATCAGGGGCGCTCCCGGCGTGAGCGACGTCCTGACGGTTGGCGATATTGTCTATGTTTCGCCCACAACCGAACTCGACTTGCTCAATAAGGAGAGCAATTCGGCGAAGCCAGTCAAAGGCGAAGCCAATCCTGCCACGCCGAGATGGCAATTGATGCAGATCCCCCAGATTGGCGGCGCAACGGTTGTCATGGACCCGCATACCGGCCGGATCTTAGCTCTCGTCGGAGGCTTCAGCTTCGCGGAGAGCCAGTTCGACAGAGCAGTCCAGGCGAGACGCCAGCCTGGATCGGCGTTCAAGCCAATCGTTTACGCAGCCGCCCTCGATAACGGTTATACGCCGGTCAGCATCGTGAACGACGCCGCGATCGAGGTCGACCAAGGAAACGGCCAGGGCATCTGGAAGCCGGACAACTATGACAAACAGGTGCATGGCGCGCAGCCTTTGCGCATAGGCATCGAGAAATCCCGAAACCTGATGACGGTTCGCCTTGCGCAAGATATCGGCATGCCGACCGTCAGCGAGTACGCGCGCCGTTTCGGCGTCTACGACGATCTGCCGCCGTTGCTCTCAATGGCGCTGGGCGCCGGTGAAACAACGCTTGTGAGATTGACGACGGCTTATTGCATGTTCGTCAATGGCGGCAAGAAGATCAACTACACCTTCATTGACCGGATACAGGACCGCTATGGCCAGACCATCTGGCGCCATGATACACGTCAATGCAATGGTTGCGCCGCAACTTCATGGCACGGTCAGGATGAGCCTCAGCTTGAGGACGATCGAAAACAGATCATTGACCCCATGACCGCGTACCAGATCACGTCCATGCTGGAAGGCGTGGCGATCCGGGGGACCGGGGCTATCGTCTGGAAGCGCGTCGGCAAGCCGCTGGCGGGCAAGACGGGCACGACGAACGAAGAGAAAGACGCCTGGTTCATAGGGTTTTCCCCTGATCTGGCGATGGGCGTGTTCATCGGTTACGACAATCCGCAACCAATGGGGCATGGTTCGACAGGGGGCGAGCTTGCCGCGCCGATTTTCGCCGACTTCTTCAGCGCGGTGCTTAAGGACAAGCCCGCGGTTCCATTCCGCACGCCTCCCGATCTTCTCCAGGTGAGGATAAATAGAAGGACGGGCAACCGCACGGACCCGAACGATCCCGACGCCATCACCGAATATTTCAAGCCTGGTACGGAGCCGTCGGAAGGGTACGCAACGGCGGCGGATTATTCCGGGCAGGAGCGTCCGCGCGGCTATAGCGGATGGGGGGCGCCTCCGCCAAGCCCATGGGGCGCGCCTCCTCAATCGCCTCCTCCTCCAGGGGCGCAGGGCTTCCCGCCGCCTTACGGAGGACACGAGCCGCGCGCGGGAGGGTTGTACTAGCGTGCGCGGGCATCATCTTTACGCAGCCCGATAAAAAGTTTACGCACGCATCAATGAGCTGAACCGGAGGCGCCAGATTGCGATCCGGAGCTTGATCACAGACGGAATTCGATATGCGCCCTGAGACACTCGCCATCGTCGACGATATCAAGCAGTCCCTTTCGCTTCTGCGGAGGTATCTTTGACTGGGACAAAGCAACAGCTCGTCTCGCGAGCCTGAATGCGATCGCCGAAGACCCCAGCCTTTGGGACAATCCTCAGCGCGCTCAGAAGCATCTTCGCGAGCGGCAGCACCTGGATACGGCGCTGACAGCCTATTCTAACCTCGACGCTCGCCTGAATGACGCCATCGGTCTGATCGAACTTGGCGAAGAGGAGCATGACGAGGAGGTGGTGCGCGACGCCGAGGCTTCGCTGGCCGTCCTTCGAATCGAAGTTCAGAAGCGTGAGGTTGAGGCGCTCCTGTCGGGCGAGGCCGATGGCAATGACACCTTCCTCGAAGTGCATGCCGGAGCGGGCGGCACCGAAAGCCAGGACTGGACCGAGATGCTCTTGCGCATGTACATGCGCTGGGCCGATGAGCACCGTTACAAGGTCGAGTTGATCGAAAGCAACGCAGGCGAAGAGGCGGGCCTGAAGTCGGCGACGATCCAGGTCAAGGGCGCAGAACGCTTATGGCTGGCTGAAGACCGAGTCCGGCGTCCATCGCCTCGTGCGCATTTCGCCTTACGATTCCAACGCGCGCCGCCACACGAGCTTTGCGTCTGTCTGGGTCTATCCCGTCGTCGACGATACCATCGATATCGCGGTGAACGAAAGCGACTGCCGCATCGACACCTTCCGGGCGAGCGGCGCCGGCGGTCAGCACGTCAACACCACCGACAGCGCGGTGCGTATTACGCATATTCCGACCGGAATTGTGGTCCAATGCCAGAACGAGCGCTCCCAGCATAAGAACCGGGCGACCGCGTGGACGATGTTGAAGGCGCGCCTTTACGAGATGGAGCTGAAGAAGCGAGAGGAAGCCGCGCAGGCCGCCGCCGCTTCAAAGACGGAAATAGGCTGGGGGCACCAGATCCGGTCCTACGTGCTGCAGCCCTATCAGATGGTGAAGGACCTGCGCACCGGCGTTGTGAGCACGAACCCGCCCGCCGTTCTGGATGGAGATTTGACGCAGTTCATCGAAGCCGCGCTCGCCCAGCGCGTTCACGGCGGCGGCCCGGCTGCGGTCGCCGATCTGGATTAACCTCTCGCATTGTCATGGCCGGGCGAGCGCTGCCGCCATCTCCGCGATAAAGGCCTGGGCCGCAGCACGAGGGTCCTTCGCCCGAAGGATAGGCCGCCCAACGACGATGTAGTCCGCGCCCGCTCGCAGCGCGTCACCCGGCGTTGCGGTCCGCGCCTGATCGTCGCCAGTGACCCCCTCGGCCATCAGCCGGATACCGGGGCAGACCAAAGCAAGGCGCTCGCCGAAGTTCGCCTTCAAATCGCGCGCCTCCCACGCCGATGAAACGACGCCATCGAAACCGGCGTCCGCCGCAAAGCCTGCGCGCCGCAGCACGAGACCGCGCGACGAGAGCGTGATCCCCTGCTTGCTCAGATCGTCCGGGTTCGCATTGGTGAGAAGCGTAATCCCGAGCAGCTTCAATGCCGACCCCGCCCGCCCCCGGACAGCGGCTTCAAGGGTTTGCCTGTCCTGGGCGTGAACCGTGAGAAACGCGGCGCCGAGGTCCGCAACGCGCGCCGTCGCCCTCTCGACGGTGTTCGCAATATCGAACAGTTTCGCATCCACGAAGACGGAAACCCCCGACGCAGCGAGCTTTCGGACAAGCTCCACGCCACCCGCCATCAAGAGCTCAAGGCCGATCTTGCAGACCGCATTGGGGGTCGCCAGCCGCTGCCAGAACTCATACGCCTGCGCCGCGTCCGGCATATCGAGCGCCACCATGAGCTTGCGCTCCGCTTCTTGATCAGCCGTCATGATCGATCATTTCGGTTCAGAGGTTTCGCCAAAGGCCAAGCTCCTAGGGCATCGTGCGCTTGATCGGACGCGGACGTCCGCTGTTTTTGTATACATTCAGCGATTGTCGGCATCTCGTGTCAATTTCTCCCTGTCACTTGCGTCGCGATTCCTTACTCTGAAAGATCTTCGGCGAAAACGTCTTGAAGGCAGGTTAACGAGAGCTTCAGCCCGCTCCAACCCTTGATAATAGCCAAATAATTGCAGGAAAATACCGAACGGGGCGCCATCGCCGCCGCCTACGCCGCAACTGTTTCAGCTGCGCGCAAGCGTTAATCCGGGAAGTCTCAACATATTTAACGGACTTTTGCTCGTCCCAGTAAAGAAGAAAATTCCGGCATTTAGTTCTATTTAATGGGTGTTTCCTTAACCATAAAAGCGTGATTATTTTCAAGGCCTTATCGTCACTCATCCCTGTCCGGGTGAAGGGGCAGGGCCGCTTGGTTCTAGGCCGAGTAAACGAATTTTTAAGTGTACTCTGGACGGAAATAATTCCGGCGCGCTCCTGTTAACCACATTTGTATTAAAACCCGGCGCGGGCACAAAGGTTTTACCATGAGCCGCGCCGCGAGCGCCGTCCGAGATCAACAATGGCCGCGCGCAATCACTCCCACTCGATCGTCCCCGGCGGCTTCGAGGTCACGTCGTACACCACGCGGTTGACGCCCTTCACCTCGTTGACGATGCGCGTCGCGATATGGCCGAGCACGTCCCACGGAAAGCGGTAGAAGTCCGCCGTCATGCCATCGACCGAGGTGACAGCGCGCAGCGCGAGGACATGGTCATAGGTCCGGGCATCGCCCATCACGCCGACGCTTTGCACGGGAAGCAGCACCGCGAAAGCCTGCCAGATCTCGTCATAGATCCCGGCTGCCCGCAGCTCTTCCAGATAAATCGCGTCCGCCTTGCGTAAAACGCGCAGCTTCTCCTCGGTGATCGCGCCGGGGATGCGGATGGCGAGGCCGGGCCCCGGGAACGGGTGCCGCTTCAGAAACGCATCCGGCAACCCAAGCTCGCGGCCGAGCGCGCGAACCTCGTCCTTGAACAGTTCGCGCAAGGGCTCGACGAGCTTCAGCTTCATGCGATCCGGCAGACCGCCGACGTTGTGATGCGACTTGATGGTGACGGATGGCCCGCCATGCGGCGCGACGCTCTCGATCACGTCCGGGTAGAGCGTGCCTTGCGCCAGAAAATCCGCGCCGCCAACCTGGTGCGCCGCTTCGTCGAAGGTCTCGATGAACAAGCGGCCGATCGTCTTGCGCTTCTGCTCGGGATCGGTGACGCCGCTCAGCTCGGAAAGGAAGCGAGGCGCCGCTTTCACATGGATCAGCGGAATGTTGTAGGCGCCGCGAAACAGGCCTTCGACTTCCTCCGCCTCGCCTTCGCGTAAGAGGCCGTGATCGACGAAAATGCAGGTCAACGCATCGCCGAGCGCCTCGTGCAGCAAGACGGCGGTGACGGCGGAATCCACCCCGCCCGAAAGTCCGCAAATCACCTTCGCGCCGCCCACCTGCTCGCGGACGCGGGCAATCTCGGCATCGCGAAAGGCGGCCATTGTCCAGGAGTTGTCGCAGCCCGCGATCTTGTGCACGAAGTTTCGCAGCATCGCCGCGCCACCCGGCGTGTGGACGACCTCGGGATGAAATTGCACGCCGTAGAACCGCCGCCGCTCGTCGGCGATGGCGGCATAGGGCGCATTGCGCGTTGTCGCGATGGAGGCGAAGCCCTCGGGGAGCGAAGCAACCCGGTCGCCATGGCTCATCCAGACAGGGGCCGTTTCGCCAACGCCAGCCACACCCTCGAAGAGTGGCGAGGCGATTTTGATATCGATCAGCGCGGAGCCATATTCGCGCTCGCTCGACGGTTCGACCTTGCCGCCGAGCCGGGCAACCATACCCTGCTGCCCGTAGCAGATGCCCAACACCGGCACGCCCGCCTCGAAAATCGCATCCGGCACTTGCGGCGCGCCTGGATCGAAAACGCTTGCCGGGCCGCCGGAGAGGATAATCGCCTTCGGCTTCAGCGCCGCGATGGCTTTTTCTGCTGCGTTAAAGGGCACGATCTCTGAGTAAACGCTGGCTTCGCGCACGCGGCGCGCAATCAGTTGCGTGAACTGGCCGCCAAAATCAACAATAAGAACGACATCGGTAATGGGAAGACCGTGCAAGGGCCGCTCCTCTCTCTAGCAGGCCGTTGAAGAACGATGCGGCCCATGGTTCGACAAGCTCACCACGAGGTTCAAGTCGTTGGGATCGCGCTACCTCATCCTGACCTGTCGAAGGATGAAGCCCGATATCCCACCTTATTCAGTATCCAGCTTGTACGCCCTGCGGGGCCATCCTGTCCCGTTTGCAGCAAGCGCTTTCAGGATCTCCGCGGATAAAAGAATGGGTCCGCGCATTGCGGACCCAGCCTAAGATAGACGGATTTTTTTAAGCGTCCAGCGCGGAGCCTGTTCCGCGCTTAACTCTTAGTCGCAGCTGGCATTCGGGTGGTTCTTCTTGATCTGCTCGCAGGCGAAATTCTTGGCCTGGTCCGGCAGCACCTTGTTGATTTCAGTCCAATACGGCGCATCGCCAGCCGTGCTGAAAGCGCCATAGAGCCAGTAGCCGGTGATGGCCAGGAAGCCGATGATGATAAGGTAGAAGATGGCCTTGATGAAACCCATAGCGGAAACTCGCTTTTCTTGATGGTTGGTCTTTGACGGGTGGGTTGCCGAACGAGCATCCCCAGGCACCTTTAGATCCAAGTTGTAACAGGTTCTTGACCGGATCTAAGATGCAGCAAAGCAGGAAGTTTGTTTATTTTGGGGCAGTACGGATTTTGCAAAGCCCGTTGAGACATTATGCGCCGTTTTTCAATAAAAGAGCGATGTAAAAACCATCCGTGCCATATCGAGCGGGCGTTAAAAGATGTCCAAGCCTATTGTGATTCGCGCTGTCAGTTATAGGACGCGAGAGGACTTTTGCAGCGCGCTGCCCTGCGTCAATTACGGAGAAACTCGGATTGTGCTCAAGAAAGGCTTTGATTTGCTTGTCGTTTTCGTCAGGCAGGATTGAGCAGGTCACGTAAGCAAGCGTCCCCTCTGTCTTGAGAAGACTGGCCGCCCGCACCAACAACGCGCTTTGCGTCGCCGTGCGGTCCGAAAGTTGTGTGCTGGTCAGCCGCCACTTGGCATCGGGACGCCGCCGCCAGACGCCCGTTCCGGTGCAGGGCGAGTTGATCAGGACGATATCCATGCGGCCTTTTAGCGCGTCGAGCTCAGTTTCGTTGCCTGGCGGCAGCGTCTGCACGTTTCGAGCGCCGGCCCGCTTCAGTCTCTCGAACATCGGGCGAAACCGCACCGCGTCGGAATTGTAGGCGTAAATCTGGCCCGTGTTCTGCATCTGGGCCGCCATCGCGAGCGTCTTCCCGCCTCCGCCAGCGCATAGATCGGCGACTTGCATGCGCGGCCCGGCGCCAGCCAGAAGCGTCGCGATCTGGCTTCCCTCGTCCTGGACTTCGAACCAGCCGCGCCCGTGAGCCGGGTCAGCCTCCACATTCGGGTTGCGTGCTCCTCCCTCGCGGGTTGGCAGGCGCACGCCCACCGGGGAGTAAGACGCCGGGACAGCCTCTTGACGGGCGAAGGCCTTGAGAACTTTCTCCCGCGTCGCCTTCAGCGTGTTGACGCGCAAATCCACGGGCGCGCGCGCCGCCAAAGCCTGCCCTTCCGCGA
>CAVWQG010000004.1:155000-578446 GCA_963757195.1 uncultured Alphaproteobacteria bacterium | reverse complement strand
AGACCTCGGCATCGGTCCAGTCACGAGGGCGCGCGCTGGTTATGAAAAGGAACGCCCGGAGCGCGCCACCGCGCATGACGGGGATCATGATCAAGGAACGGATGCCAAGCTTTGCATAAATCGCCTTCGAGCCTTCGTCGGCTGTGCGCGCGTCCGAAGCGGCGTCGTTGACAATGACGCCCTTGCCGTCGAAGAGAGCCGCGAAGCGTGCCGCGCGCCTGTCGACGGTGTAAGACTTGCCCGGCACGGGAGGGGCGCCGCCGTCGCCCCAGACACTCAGCATCACGTGGTGCTGCCCACCGGGCTCCAGTTCACTGACGCCGGCGAAAGCGGCCTCGAGTTCGAGCCCAATCGCTTCGCTGGCGGCATCCAAAGCCTCCTTGGCTGAAGCGGCGGCTCGAAGCCGGGTTTCGAGCTCGAGGAAAAAGCGGTCGCGCCGTTCCCGTTCGCGGTTGGCTGTTTCAAGGTGCTTGCGCCGCGTGATGTCCTGAACGACGCCGATCGCGCGGCGAGGGATCTCACCGTCAAAAAAAACGTCGCCTTCCGCAAATACCCAACGGACCTTGCCATCCGCCCGGCTGATGACGCGGTACTCGCATTCATAGCGATGGGAGCCTGCGGGATTGAGCGCCTCCTTTACCGCAGCCCCGACCCGCGCCCTGTCGTCGGGATGGAGGCCCTCCTCGAACATCTCGTAGGTAACCCGTTGTCCCTCCGTCTCATCCCACTCGATCACCCCGCTGCGCGGATCGTACTCATAGGCGCTGCTTTCCGGCCCGGAGCGCAGCTGCAAGCCGCGCCTCGCTGCGGGCCAGGGTCTGCCGGGCCTCGATCTGTCCGGTTATGATTTCCGTAAAAAGCATGGCGCCGCCCACGTCGCCAAGGGCGTCACGCCAGGGCTTCATGGACCAACGCACCCATTCGACGCTCTCATCCGAACGAGGAAAGATGTCCTCGTTGCAACTATGCTCCTCGCCCGAAAGCACGCGCAGGTGAACGTCGCGCCAGCGCTCCGGCATATCAGGGAAGACGTCGTAATGGCTACGACCGATCACGCGGCCACGATCAAGAAGCCCATAATCGCTCAGGAAGCGCTGGGACACGGCGATATAACGCATCTCGCGATTGAACATCGCCACCGCCGCAGGGGCATGCTCGATGAAGGAGCGAAGCTGCGCCTCGCGCTCGGCCAATTTCCTCAGAGCCTGATTGCGCTCTGTGATGTCGCGCGCGATTTTCGAGGCGCCGATGACAGCTCCGGCTGCATTGCGAATGGGCGAGACTGTGAGCGAGACCTCAATCGCATGGCCATCCTTGTGTAGACGGACGGTCTCATAGGGCTTCACGTCCTTGTCTGCGGCGATCTCCGCTAAAATCATCTCCTCTTCTGCGGCGCGCGCCGGGGGAATAAGGCGGAGAATGGGCTGACCGATCATCTCGTCCGCGCTGTAACCGAAAAGGCGCGATGCGCCATCGTTCCAGCTTGTGACTATGCCGTTGAGCGTCTTGCCGATGATCGCGTCGGATGACGATCGGACGATAGCCGCAAGCCGCGCCGCTCCATCATCCGCAGTGTCTGCCTCCGAGGCGAATGGCACAACCGACAGAAGTTTGTTCCGTAACGCCCTGGCTGCGGAAACGAGGGTCCGCCTGCGTCTTACGATCAAAGTCAGTCTCCTGGCGCATGGGCCTTCGCGTAAATAAGTTCAATAGCCTCCGTTCAAGGACCCTGAATAGTGATAAAGATTTGCTTGCACCACTAATTTAGACGGTAACTTGTGAATTGGATGTGGACCGCTGTCAAATAAAAGCCTTCTGAGTTTGGCTTGAGATCGATGAGCTGAAGTATACTAGTACAGCCCGCAGGAAGTCCTGACCCACATGATGCGGGCGTCAACAGGACTTCCTGCGGGGCGTACTAGGCATGATCGGTAACACTTATTTCGCGCCAAGATCAATGATTGAGGGACAAATGTCCGCCCGATAGAGGCTATCGATTTCCTTCGACCTGGTGAGTTGAACAGTCCGGCTGCGGACCGATCCTTTTTCCGTGAGTTCGCCTTTTGCATGACTTAACGGCGTCGAAAGAACGAGCAAGCGTCTAACCTTGCGGTTTGCGCCACGCTCCCAGGAAAGGGACGCGGAGCATTTTCTGATCTCGGCGAGAAGGGCCTTCCCGGCCGGGGCTCGGTTGCTCTGTGTACTGATGAGCGCGACGACGAACGGCCTGTCCTGTCCGACGATCACCACATGCTTCGCGAGACCACTTAGCGCAGCCATCAGCACTTCGCTGAGCCGGCTGGTTCGAACCCATTCGCCATTGGAAAGTTTGAAGTCGTCCGCGATGCGTCCGTCGAAACTCAGCCCCTGCGCCGGATCGTTATCATCGGCCCACCGCAGGGCATCGCCGATGCGGAAGTAACCTTCTTCATCGAAAGCAGCGCGGGTTGCGCCGGCGTTGCGCCAATAACCCGGTGTGACAGCGAGCCCCTTCACCCTTGCCTCGCAGCTGTCGCCCACGGGAACAAGTTTCACCGCTGTGCCCGGCAGGGGAAGCCCGACGCTACCCCAGGGTCCGCCATCGCGTACCCGGACCAAGGCCGCTGGCGCGGTTTCCGTCGCGCCATAACCCGTCAGGAATGGCACGACCCGGCCGACGGTCTTTATCGCGACTTTGTCGAAACCTTCCCGCGTCGCGGCTGTGAGGCTCGCCGCGGCGTAAAAGAGCATCTGAAGACGCTCAAAAAAGCGTTCAGCCAAGGCTCTATCCTTCTGCAAGTGGGGAAGCAGGAGATCGAAACCGGACGGCACATTGAAATAGACGGTCGGTGAAATATCCCGAAGGTTCGCGAGCGTCTGCTCGATCCCTGCCGGCGCCGGGCTTCCGCCGTCGATATAAAAACTCCCGCCGTGATAAAGCGCCAAGCCGAAATTGTGATTGGACCCGAAGGCGTGACTCCAAGGCAGGCAGTCGACCAGCACGGGCGGCTGCTCTTCAAGGAAGGGAAAGACATGGGCAAGCATCGCCTGGTTCGCGAGCATCATGGCGTGAGTTTGGATGACGAGCTTCGGTTCGCCCGTGGTTCCGGAGGTCAGAAGGAGCTTTGCAATCGAAGACGGACCTACGCGCGCACGGAGAGCCTCTAATGCGGTGTTGCGCGGGTCGCTCGATGATGGAAGGTCGCCGGCAACTGAGCTGATCACCGAAGCATCCGGGTAAAGCTCGATCTCTCCTCCTGCGGCTTCCTTGTCGAGATAGATGAGGCCGGGCGTCAGTGTGCGGAGAACTTTCTTGAGGGTCTTTACGCCGTTTGATTTGAGAGACAAACATGAAGGCAGGGCGCAAAACGGGATGCCGGCATGGAGCGCGGCCAAGGTCAAAAGGGCGTGCTCGATCGAGTTTCGCGACAGGATGACAAGAGGGCGGTCGGCGTCAAGACCGTAGGAAACGAGGTGTGCGGCCAGCGGCGCCACCGAAGCGGCGGCGGTCGCGTAATCAAGCCGCCGCCAGCCGCCGCGTCCGTCCCGCTCGGCGAGAAAGGTGCGCGATGGCGCCAGCGTCGCCCAATGAAACAAGCGGCCGGCGACACAACGCTCGCGAACTTCCAGGTTAACGCTGGAGCGCACGATCTGCTCGCCACAAGCGCGCGTCTCAATCGTGAACGGCGACTCCGCGTCAACTCTTTCGCAGGAAAGAGAATAATTCAAGATTATGGATTCTCGCGCCTGATCGCGATCCAGGCGCCGCCGTCTTTTGCAGACTGGACGCGGATCGATAATTCGCGGTTCGAGTCCTCGAAATCTCCGACGAAAGTGAAAGACACATTGAGCGTGCCAGCCGCCCGAGCCTTGTCGATCCGGCCTTTGAAGTGAGCGTTGTTCATGCACGGCGCGACGTCGGTGAAGAAGACCTTCCCGATGGCCGGCCTCGCTCCGTAGCCGGACAGCTTCGCCTCTATCTTGCTGAAGACCTGCACGACGCCCTGGGGATCAATCGCGATAACGCCGAAAGGCAGTTGATCGATCTCGTCCGCCGTCAGGGCTTCGAGCGCCTCTGCAAGTTTTTTGGTTTCGAAGTCGGGTAACGAGGCCATTGCACTCATCCCAATATACAGGTTGCAGTCCGTTATATCGTAAGTACTTTTCAGGCGCAGTGTTAAAGTGCACGTATCAAGAACTTTTTTTCTATTTGCGATTATCCGCCGCAGTAAACTCAGAGAGTGTTTGCGGAGTTCAAGACAACCGGCGGATGAAATCTTCGCAAGGGGACCTGCGCAAGGCTTAGCCTTGCACCTCACCTCCCTTCGCATGAATATCGGCGCGAGCTTCTGTCTCTCCACTGAAAATGGCGATGCCGGCGATATGGGTGACGCCGAGGCCAGTGTCTGAGTAAGGGACCAGTAGCCGCTCAAAAATAACGCTCTCTCCATCGCCAAAATCGAACATCACGTGTTCGTAGGACGGGCGAGCGGATTTGGCGCATCGCCGGTAGGCCTCGATGAGACTGTTGGGGTCCTCGTCAGTCATGTCCTCGTGGTTCAATGCCCGCCCCAAGCGATCGAGCAGAGCGCGCCCGACTTCAACGAAGTGGACATCGAAGTCCGGGCCTACGGCGGCGATTGTAAGAGCGCCGCTCGCGTCAAAGGAGGCCCGGTCAAAGGACCGGTATCGCGGCAGTTCGCCTTTAATCCCGAGGCGCCTTACCCATTGATCGTAAAGCGTAATCAGAATTTGGCTTTTCAGCTTTCGGCGCACCGGAGACGCTTCAATGAACGTTCCCACCCGAGAAAGCGGCGCTTCGAAGCCGTAGCGAAATCCATCGGCATTGTAGGAGGGTTCCGGGGCGCAGTCGAAATCGGACGCGGCGATTGTTTTGATGAGCGTTGTGCCAAATCCCTTTCGCTCGGGAGGCGCCACCAGCGGGCCGTTGCCTTCGGCCCAGTCGAAGCGGAAACGCTTCTCCGCGCCCGCTCCAGAGACGCTCCAGTTCACCTTGACGTGGCCGGATGAAACAGAAAGGGCGCCATATTTCGAGGCGTTCGTCGCCAACTCATGCACGATCAGGGCAAAGGTCTGCACCGCCCTCGATGTGAGCATGACATCCGGCCCCTGGACCTGAACACGCCCTTCGAAAGCCTCAAGCTCTGTGCCGATAATCTCCTTCAGCCGCTCGCCTTCGAAGCCTCCGTCCGTCAGCCTGCTGTAAGTCCGCTGCAGAGCATGCAGACGACCGATGAGGCCATCTCTCCCGGTCTCTATCGACGTCGCGCTGGCGAGGCTCAGTCTTGCGATGGAATTGATGACCGAGAAGAGGTTCTTGCTTCGATGAGACAACTCACTCATAAGCATGCGTTGCCGTCGCTCGTCGCGTTTGCGATCGCTTACATCGCGATAGATGGCCGCAACGCTTTTCACCTTGCCCTTTGCGTCGCATACCGGCGAAGCGCTAATCTCGACTTCGATGAGCGTTCCGTCCTTCTGACGCCGCGCGGTGTCGGTGATCGTCGCGTGCTTGCCTGCGCGCGCCTCTGCAAGCAAAGCCTCATGCTCCGCAAAGTGCGAAGGCGGCACGATGAGTTCGGAAGAGGACCGCCCGATCGCCTCTGCGGCGCTGAAGCCGAACAACTTTTCGGCCCCAGGATTCCAGCTCAAAAACCTGCCGTCGGGAGCAACGGATACGATGGCGTCTGCGGACGCCGTCACAATGGCGGCGAGTTGAGCGTTTGTCGCCTCTTGTCGCCCCCGCTGCGACCGTTGACACCAGGATTCGCAGGACGGAAGGGGAAGTCGAAAGCTCTCGCCTCTAAGCGTCATAGCGATGCCCGAAGGTTTGAACGAAGGCTTCTCCGGCCGCACGAAAACGCGCCTCTGCCCAGGTCTGTCGTCACTCAAATCTCCCGTGCTCAAGCGGGCGGCATCATGCCGATTGTGAAGGGAAAAAGCATCGCTGCTTTCTGAAAAATACAACCATTTAGCGACAGGAATGTCCAGCCTAGTACGCCCCGCAGGAAGTCCTGACCCACATGCTGCGGGCGTCGACAGGACTTCCTGCGGATAAGGCGTACTAGCGACTCTTGAGTATCTAGTACAGCTTACGGCCGGAAGTTCGCTTGAGCGTTTGCGGCAATGGGAGTGCGAACTTCCGGCCGGCTGTACTAGGCTTGGCCCGCAACCGGCCTAATTCACGGTCCCGGTGCGCGTGTTCCTGTGTGTATGGATGATAGGCGCTGGCGAGGGTGCTTGCTCTTCAATCAGAAGTAGAATTAGCGTATTACTTCCCAACTGCGTACCGGGGCCCGACCTTTGCTCGCACGAAATGGATATAGAAGTGAAAGACATTGATTTAACCGAGATGTGCAATCGCAGCGCCGACGTTTGCGGCCGGGAGCCCATCCATCTTACAAGTTCTATTCAGCCGCACGGCGCTCTGGTTGGGCTACGCGCCAAAACCTTGAGCCTCGTCACCAAGAGCGCCAACGTCGATGCCGTTTTCGGGGATACGCCTCTCGGCAGATGCCCCTCCTGGCTTCCGCCAGCTGTCATGGCAAACTGCCGCGATCAGGGGGAAAAGAGCGGGATCGGACCAACCCTTTTTGCCGAGTTTCCGGGGATTGGGCGGACGGAGGCGCATTGCTTCGCGGCTTCAGGCATCGTGTTTTGCGAGTTCGAACTTCCCTCCGCCGCGTCCGCATTCGCTCTCGATGGAGCATCGCTCGTCGTGGCGCAGGCCATGAGGGAAATGGAGGCCGCGCAGGATCTTTTTGAGGTGGCCGGCATCGTCGCGCGATCCGTGCGCGCTGTTACTGGCTTTGAACGGGTGATGGTCTACCGCTTTGGGTTTGACGGCGACGGAGAAGTGGCTGGCGAAAGCCTGGCGGAGGATTGGGACCAGTCTTTCCTGGGTTTACGGTTTCCGGCAAGCGATATCCCGCCGCAGGCCCGCGCACTTTACCGGATGTCCCACCAGCGATGGATACCGGCCCGGGACTACGTCCCCATCCCGCTTGTGCCGAACCGAAACCAGAGCGGGGAACCCTTCGATCTCAGTTTCAGCCTCTATCGCAGCATCTCTCCCATCCATCAAGCCTACCAGCAAAACATCGGGACTGACGGCGCGATGTCTCTGTCGGTCCTTTGCGACGGGGCGCTGTGGGGCCTCGTCATCGGCCATCATCGGCGCCCTCACCGGGTGAGCGCTGCGAGCCGGCACCATGCGGCAACGATTGTTCGGGCTTTCAATATCATGCTCGGCGGCCGCTTCAATCGCCTGGCAAAAAACAGCGGCCGAATAGGTTTGCCGTCGCACTCAACGATCTTGTCGAAGTTCGCTATCGCCGAAGACTGCCTCAGCGCGTTGACCGAAGGTGAGCCCTCGATCATTGACCTGCTGCCGGGCTGCGCCGGCGCCGCTGTCGTCTGGAGCGACGACGCCTGTCACGTCCGTACCTTGGGCGAGACGCCGCCCTTCGACGATATTATCGCCCTGGCCCTTTGGGTCCGCTCAACCGCCAAGGAACCCATCTTTTCCTGCGACTGCATCTCGGACCGCTTTCCCCTTTTCCTCTTGCATCGTGAAAAAGCGAGCGGCGTGCTCGCTCTGCTTTTTGAGGATGTCCGTCAACCGATGCTGTTATTCTTCAGGCCCGAGGTCATCCGCTCCGTATCCTGGGCGGGCAAGCCTGAAAAGCTCGCCGGACCGAGCGGCGTTCTTAATCTGCCTCGACGCTCCTTCGATATCTGGATCGAGGCCAAGCGCAACCATTCGGAATCATGGCGGCCCGGAGAACTGGACGTGGCGGCGGACCTTCTTGCCACGGTCAACTTTGTCCTCGTCCAAGATGCGCGCCGGCTTCGGCTCAGAGAAGCCGAACAAGCTGCCCACGAAGCCAGTCTCGCCAAAAGCGAGTTTCAGGCGAATAACCAAGCGCTTGCCGCTCAGAACCGGGCGCTGGCCACCGCCAAGGCGGCGACCGATGCGTCCAATCGCGAGCTTGAGGCATTCAGCTACTCCGTCGCCCATGATCTCCGCTCTCCGCTGCGAAGCGTCGATGGCTTTTGCCAGATTCTGGAAGAGGAGTACGTGCACCGGCTGGATGAAACAGGCCGCGACTATCTGGCTCGTGTTCGCCGGGCGGCGCAGCACATGGCGACGCTCATCGACGATCTCCTCCGCCTCGCCCGCATAACCCAGGGGGAAATGTCGCATTCCTCCGTCAATCTCAGTCAGATGGCGGCCCAAATCAGGGACGACCTGCGCGACAGCGCTCGCGCGAGGCTTGCGGAGTTTTCCATTGCGCCGGACATCATGACCAGCGGCGACGCGCGCCTCTTAAGGATCGTCCTGGAAAATCTTCTCTCCAATGCCTGGAAGTTCACGGTAACCCAACCCGTTGCGCGGATCGAGTTCGGGTCAGAATCGATGGAGGGGCAAACAGTGCTCTACGTGCGCGATAACGGCGTTGGGTTCGATATGGCCTATGCGGGAAAACTGTTCGGCGCCTTTCAGCGCCTTCACGGCGTCTATGAGTTTCCGGGTACGGGCATCGGCCTGGCGACGGTTCAGCGTATCGTAAACAAGCATGGAGGGCGCATCTGGGCGGAAGCGGCGCCGGGAAAAGGCGCAACATTTCGCTTCACTCTTTGCGATGCGGGAGACCCGTCTTTGCAAGAATGCTCATGAGCCGCACGTTCTTTTTCTTGTTCAAGCTCCCATCTCATTTTGAATAACCGCAAAGAGAAGTTGAGAGGACGTCGGGCCTGATGCATGAGCTGGCGCCCGCTCTTTCACTCCCAAGAACCTACTCAGGCCAGGAAAGAGCGGGTCTTCGACCGCAAAAAGTACTTGCTTCCTACTGACGCTCTGACGCCCAGGCATCCCATCACGGAAGCAAGCGCGGACACTCGCGGGACGTCCACTCCAATATGCTGGCAATAGCTCTATGCGGAGGGAGCCCGTCCTCCACCACCCGTTCATATTGCTCAATAAGACGGCCGATAAGTTCTCTCTCCAACTTTTGGAGGCGCTCCTGTTCCAGCTCTTTCAAACTCAACCTGACCGTTGAGCCCAGCCAATCTCTTTGAGCGGTATCCCCAGTCTTCAAGCGAAGATAGGGCTCTGAAGACAGTTCAGCCTCGATGGATCGCACCCCCGGCGAAAAATCGAAACCATTTACGGAATTTTTTAAACTCATTCCTTGGGCCCTCTCCTTCATAGCGTGCGGGAGCGGCCTATATCGCCCAGCTAATGAAGGCCGGAAAGATGAAGAATTGTACAGAATTGTGAATAAGCTGCTGCGATTTACGAGGGCATAGTTGCTTATCTTGAATCTCAATGCTGAGGTATAACTCCTTCAAAAATGCGCGATCAAACGTGCTTGACTTCGCCGGTGAAGGCGTATCCCACACCCCTGATGCTCTTAATGAAACTGGGTTCCTCTTTCCGGGAAGTGTCGATCTTGCGGCGCAGCCGGGAGACGTGACCGTCGATAATCCGATCCAGGGGAGACCACTCATGCCCGCGCAGCATCTGGGTGACCTCGTCACGCGAAAACACGCGCCCGGGATGTTTCAAAAACAGCTCAAGGAGGCGCACCTCTGTTTCCGTCAACTCGATGAAATCGCCGTTGGCGGATCTTAATTCCTGCTTGCGAGGATCGAAAAGAAGACCATCAAAAGCGTAGCATGAAGGGGCGCTCGCTAGCGGCGGGGCGACATCCAGAACCCCATAGATCGACAGCACTCGTCGGACCCTGATCACGACCTCTTTGATATGGAACGGTTTTGTGATGTAGTCGTCGGCGCCCTGCTCGAGCCCGGCAACCCGGTCAAGCGGCGTGTCGCATCCCGTAATCATGATGATCGGGACGTTGCGAGATGCTCTGATCTCACGGGCAAGTGCGAGCCCTTCTTGATGATCGAGCTTCAAATCGAGCGTTATCAGCTTGACCGGATAAGTCTCGAGGCATCGCAAACAAGCCGCCTTGTCGCCGGCCTCCAGGACCGCGAAACCCTCTGCCTCCAGTCCTTGCCGGAGCACACGGCGAACTTCCGGTTCGTCATCAACGACTGCTATATAAATCGGATCGGCCAATATCCTGCGACCTCAAGCAGGAGGCTGAACCTCCCGCCTTTAAACGAGTTTCCAGTGTTGTGCCCAGCTGCACGAGCTATAATCTAGCTACAGCGTCGAAGATAGTATTTTCTAATATTTTTGGGGTTGTTTATAACGAACTATCTACCGGTTTTTTTCGATTATGTCAAAAAAAATTGATAGGATAAATAGTGCGAGTGGAAACCAGGGGGTAGGTTTTTGCCTTCCAGCAATTCGCTTCACTTTGGCGGCGTCAGAGCACCGCTCAAAGCGCGTGCGAGTTGATCGCGGTTGTATGGCTTGCCTAGAACGGTAACGGCCCGGACAGAACTGCTCACATCGCCTCGGGACTCTTCTTCGTTGTAGCCCGAGCACAATATCACTTGAGTTTTCGGCATATTCAACGCGACCCACCGCGCCAGGTCGTAACCGGTCATGCCGCCAGGCATGACGATGTCGCTCAGCACGAGTTGCACCGGTTCCCTGGATTCCAGCCGCTGAACAGCCTCCAGACCCGTTCTCGCCTCGACAACGGCATAGCCCAGGGATTCGATCCGCTTGAGCGTGACCTCACGCACCTCATCGTCGTCCTCCACCACGAGCACGAGTTCGCCGTCGCCCAGGGGCAATTGGTCTCCATGACTATCAGGCGCGAGCGCGTGGTCATCCAAGCATCGGGGCAAATACAGGCTTACGATGCACCCATGCCCCGGACCGCTCTCAAGCACCGCAAAGCCGCCCGTCTGCCTGGCGAAACTTGCCACGCTGGCCAGCCCAAGTCCCGTCCCGGCGCCGAGCCCTTTTGTGGTGAAGAAGGGCTCCATTGCCTTCCCGAGCACTTCTTCAGTCATGCCGGCCCCATCGTCGGCTACGGCCAGCCGGACATAGTCTTCAGCCCGCGCCCCGGAGTGGAGCTTTGCGGCCAGGCCTTTGCCGAGCGTGACGTTCGTTGTCGAGATCCGGATTTTGCCGCCGTTGGGCATCGCGTCGCGAGCATTTGCGGCAACGTTCAATACAGCGCTATCGATCTCGCCAGGATCGGCCGAGGTTGCCCAAAGGTCAGCGGCAAGGTCCATGGTAAGCTCGATGTCCTCGCCGAGGGTGCTTTTGAGCAGCGCCGCAGTCTCTTCGACCCGGCGGTTGAGAATAACTCTCTGCGGCTTCAAGATGCGCCTGCGCGCCAGCGAGAGCAGCCTGCGGTTCAAGCCAGCGCCCTTCTCTGCGGCATTCAGCGCGCGCCGAATGAGATCGCGGACAGTTTCATCGTGGATCCGGTCTTCGGCGAGTTCGAGATTCCCGGCGATGACGGCCAGGAGGTTGTTGAAATCGTGCGCGACGCCGCCCGCAAGCTTGCCAACAGCCTCCAGCCTCAAGGCGCTTGCAAGAGCGTCCTCGCTCCTCTTGCGCTCAGTGATGTCGAGCCCAACGCTGACCATGAGGCGTTTGCCTGAAGCGTCGCGCCCAGCCGGCGCCGTCCTGATCGACCACAGCCGCCTGTCGCCAGACTTGGTGTAAATCCAGAGCTCACCGCGATCGGTGGGAACGCCACGCTCGAAAACATCGTGAATTTCTCCCTTTATCCCCTGCGCATTTTCACGGTAAGCGAACGCCTCCCATTCGTCCCTGGTGGGTAGGTCGGCAGCCGTGTAACCGGCCAGCTTCGTTAGAGCCGGGTTGATGAGCAGGATTTCGCGATCCTCCCTCGATAGCAGGATAGGAACGGGGACGTGCTCGATGATCGAGCGCAGCAGCTCCTCACTTTCGCGGAGCGCGATTTCGGCGCGCTTTCGCTCCGTGATGTCATGAACCAGTCCGACAATCACCCGCTTTCCGCAAACGGATCGCAGCTCGCCACTCGATTCGAGCCAGCGCATCGATCCATCGGGAAGAGGCACGCGCGTCTCCAACCTGAAAGGCTCCCCCGTCTCAAGAGTGTGCCGGAAAGCTGCCTCGATGCGTGGTCGATCCTCCGGGTGCTTGCAGGCCAGCGCCCTTTCATGAGTCACCACGGTTCCCAAAGGAAGGGCGTGAAGGGCAAGCGCGCGGTCCGATGCGATAAACTTTCCGGTTTCCAGCGCCACTTCCCAGGCGCCAGCGCCCGCGGCCTCGAGAGCGAACTTCAAGCGCTCTTCGCTTTCGCGCAGCGCCGCCTCCGTGCGCTTCAATTTCGTGATATCCGCAAAGGAGGCGACGGCCCCACGGACTTCTCCCTCGCCGTCTAAAAGCGGCAAAGCGTTCCCAAGTAGAAATTTGCTCTGGCCGTCGACAAACCGAAGCTCCAGCTCCTCACCGGAAATCGCGCATTTACATGCGGAGGCTTTCCGAATTGGCAAATCCGCGGGCGCCAAGCGGCATCCTCTTTGAAATATTTCAAAGTTGTGAGGGGCCTGTCCATAGGGAGCCGACTTCGAAAGATTAGCCCCCGCTGGACGTTCCAAAAGGTCGTAGGCTGCCGGATTGCCGGTCATCTCAGTGCAGCTGGCATCCTTCGTGATCATAACCGCAGCGGGGATCGCGGCCAGAATCGTTTCCAATTCGCGGTGCTCTTGTCTTTGGGACTCTTCCGCCCGCTTACGCTCGGTGATGTTCAGGGTGATGCCAGACATCCGCAACGGCCTGCCGTCAGCGGCGTATTCCACTTTGCCCAGCGCTTCGAGCCAGCGAATTTCGCCCGTGGGGAGGAGTACGCGATAGTGCATCCCGATTTCGGGCGCCCCCTTCAAAAGCGCATCGAGGTTCGTCTTCTCGAACTCGATCACGATCCTCTGGATGTATGCATCGATACCAGTCGTCATACAGTGGCGATCCGAGCCTGGGATCGCGCCCGTGCAACTCGCAGCACACTTCGGACCAGATTATTTGCCTGGTAGAGATTTCGCTCTGCCATGCGGCGGCGCCTGCCCCCTTCATGCAGAAACGAAGCCGCTCCTCGCTCTCACGCAGCGCTTCCTCGGCCCGCTTGCGCGCCGTGATGTCGAGGTTGATGCCCGACATGCGCAACGGGGAGCCATCTGCGGCGTAATCCACATTCCCGAGCGCATCGAGCCAGCGTACGTCGCCGGAGGGAAACACGACTCGATATTCCGTCCTGTACTCCGGCGATCTTTTCTGGATGGCGTCGAAGACCACTTTCTCGACCCGGGGACGATCATCAGGGTGCAGGCAATGAAACCAATCTTCGTAGCTGGGCTTGCCAAACCGAGGGTCGCGTCCGTGCAACTCGTAGCTCTCCGGCGACCAGCCCATTTCCCTTGTCAGGAAATCCCACTGCCATGCCGCCGCGCCAGCACCTCTCAGCGAGAAACGAAGCCGCTCCTCGCTGTCCCGCAGCGCCCTCTGAGCAAGGACCTGGGCCGTCGTTTCGGCCGCGGAACAGTAGAAACCCTTCACCGCGCCGGCCTCATCGCGAAGCGGCGTCCATGAGCAGGTGAACCAACTCGTGGGACGGCCAGCGCAGCCGGCCGCAAAAACCGGGTGGTCGGCGATATGCTGCGCCTCGCCAGCCAGTGTCGCCTCGATCATCGGCTTAAATTTGGGCCAAAGCTCAGGCCACACCTCCGAATAGGGTTGCCCGAGGGATTTCGGGCGCCCTGTTCCAAGTATGGCGATGTAGGCGTCATTATAGAGCGATGTGAGGGCAGGGCCGAAAGCGATGGAAGCGGGATGCCTCGCGCAGAGCATGAGGTCGACAATGCTCTTCAGGCTCTGCGGCCAGCCCTCGATCGGACCCAGCGGCGTCGACGCCCAATCATGTGCGCGGATGCGCCCAGCCATTTCGCCGGATAATCCCGGCCAGTATCTCGACCCGTTGTCAGCCACGATGGATAAATCCGCCTTCGGCAGCGGCAAGCCCCGCTTCCGATTCTTCCCAATCAGGACAGCATTCGCATAGCACGCCCTATTCGGATTTCCACTTGTCTCTATCACCGAATTCGCTCGGGGTTCGGGAACCGGTGCATAAGTGCTGGCGGGTTCGCCCGCGCGGTGCACAAAGCAAAAAATACTTCGCGGCGAGTAATGGTTTTTATACCACATTGCGCAATAACTTAGGGTTGACTATAACGAGAACATGCCGGCGCCTGCGCTTGCATGTTTAAAACGGGGGTTGCGTGATGTTGTTTGACGGTGGCGCAGTCGTGCCAGCAGACGTGTTTCTCGATGCCTTTTCTGCTCCGAAGGCCGTTCTGACAAGCCTTCCGCTTAAGGAACTGGTTGAAAGGCGCATTGCACTGGCGATCAAGGCGTATCGGTTCCGCAGCCTTCACACATCCGATGCGAAAGATGGTGTTATTCATTGCGAGCCGGGCAAGCAGCGCGCTTACGATAAGAGGCTGACAGATCTCGATGCTGCGATCGCGGAACGCGGATGCAAGAGCATGAGCCCTTGCCAGAGTTGAGGATCCCCGCCCGGCATTTTCGAGCCGCCGCTCACTCGAAAACAAACTCGGCAACGACCGGTGCGTGAAACGAGGATAGGGACTGCTGGACTTTTACGCCTCCAATCGCCTCGTCCTCAAGCGTCTCATTGTGCGCCTCGATTGTTGAGAAGCGCCCGTATAGGCTGCGGCTTATGAGAATGTGATCGAGCATCTGCGGGCGGCCGTGATGGAGCACACTGAAGCGGCGGTCTTTCGAAAGCGTGCGGTCGAGCACCACCATCGATCGGTTTGCGAGCAATCCATTGCCGGTGTCCTCTTCGGCTCCGATTACGATCTTCAGCGGCGTTTCATGATCCTCGGCGTTGAAATCGCCACAGACGGCGATTGCCCCGTGCGGATCGGCGTCGAGCAACGCGTCGATTGCGAGCCGGAGTTCCAGCGCCTGGGCGCTTCGCTTTAAGCCTGAGAGAAAAAAACCTTCGGCCCAGCCGCGCACGCTTTTCCAAACGGCGGACGATTTTTTCTGCCCTGGGATTGGCGTCGCCAGCGGGGCTCGCAGATGGACGTTGAACACGAAAAGCTTGCGGCCGTCAGCGTGTTCGATCTCCGCCATGAGAATCGGCCGGTCAAAGAGGACGGGCTCCCCCGGCGCGGGAGGATCGGCTGTCACAGAACGGTATGTTAGTGGCGGCAGGCTCGAATGCCGCAATTCGCGATGAGCAAGGATCGGCTTGCGCGAAAGGATGACGAGATTATGGACATCGGCGACGCCGCTTCCGCTAGGGCCGCTTGTCGTAGCGCGATGGAAGGTCTCGTAGGGCGTTCCCTTGAGGAGCGAATCCAGTGCGTGCGGCGACCGCTGCGCTTCGTGTTCCAAGCGCTGCCCGTTCACCTCTTGCAGGCAGAGGATGTCCGCGCGGAGCCGTTCGAACTGGGGCCGAAGGATGTCCGCGCGCTCCTCGATTGTGACGCCGGACCGCGACACCAACTCGAGGTTTTCAAGATTGAAAGAGGCAATACGCATCGGCATCCTCGCCGCCTTCCGTGGGTCAATGGAAGTGCTTGAGCTTGCCTCGCTGCCTGAGTTGCGGAAGCTCGAGCTCAGGACTGGCCCCAGCGACGCCACCTGCGAAAGTCTGATCCCTCGCTCACGGCCAGACCGATCTGATATGAGGCTTGATCGAGACCGCCTTCGCTTGCGCCGACATAGTACATACGAAAACTGCCATCCTGCATCGGCACGACACAGGGTGTACCGATGGCCCGCGCATCCCAGAGACCGGAGCCTTTCGGGGCGGGCGAAAGAACCGGCAGGCCGGAGTCCCCCTCGCCATCCCGTCTCCAACGGATGCCGTCGTCGGAAAGCGCCAGGCCAATGGAATGATATCCCGCGCCGTCGACGCCTTCGTAGAACATCACGTACTCGCCGTTGATCCTGAGCACGTGGCGGGTTCCAACGGCGCGTTCGTCAAAGCTGCCCGGCTTGCCGGGACCCAGCAGCAGTCCGGCCTTCTCCCACCGCAGCCCATCCCTTGATGTCGCCAGTCCGATCGATGTCGCCAGTCCGGTGTGAAAATGCCCGTCGGACAGTGAGTGGTAGTAGAGCTTCCAGCCGGACTCGTCGCGCACCACCTTGGGCCAGGCGCAAGTGAGTGCGTCGAACGCGCCGGCCGGTCCAACGTCGAGCATGGCGCCCCGGTAGGGACCGTCCAATCGCACCCAATTGATACCGTCGCGGGAGACGGCGCAGCCGGGCCGCATCTGGAGCCCTTTCGCCGTGAATTCGCTTGTCGCGACAACGGTCTGATCGCCGCCGAAATACCACATCCAGTAGAGCCCGTCGAAGACGCCGACATCGCTGACGCCGACATGGGCCGAGTTCAAACCGGCCGGGATCGGGACTGGGTTCGAACACCGCCCCCATCGTCAGAGGACCACGCACCCGTTCCCAGTGCACACCATCGGCGGAGGTTGCCAAACCGCAGCGGCCGGTGGGCAGGAGGATTTGCCGGTCAAACGAAGCATCTCGTCCGTAGTACCACATTCTCCAGATGCCGTCCGCCCCCCGCATGACGCTTGGGCCCGAAACCCGCCAGGAATCCCACCATCCCTCCGGTCCGGGCGCCAACACCAGGCCGGGTTGGGGGGCGGCCCCAAAGGTTGGCACAACATTGCCGGAGTCGCGTGGCGACGCCGCACCGGCTATTACCGCGCCCGCCCAGGCAAGCGGCGCCAGGGCCAGCAGATGACGACGAGAGAGTCCGGGAGGCATTGCCGACCCATTCCTGTGCAAATGTGCTGAGGATGTGGTGGATGACTGAGGAATTGCAACGGTCCTGCTGCCGGTACGGGATCGATGCAACCGCTCCCTTGGACGCGCTGGGAGCTCCCTCAGTTGAGATCCCTATGGATTTCGGCATCGCGATCGACTTGAACGCCCTTAGCACAAGTCCGTTTGCCGCCCATCACCGTGGTTTGACCAACTCCCTGAAAGGGCTGAGATGGTCAAATACTACCGATTTTGAGCAACGGCAGACGGCGGCCGTGACTATTGACGGCGCAAAATCTGGCTCCAAAAGGTGAACGGATCGTAGTCGTTTGCCGCGCCGGCCGCGCCTTTACCGGAACAGGGTTAACGGAAGCGCGCCGGAATTTTTTCCGTTCACCATCATGCTTAAAAAGCTATTACTTCCGGCCACAATTACTTCCCTCCACGCCCAATCCCGGCGGGAAGTAATTCCGCTAAATCCTCGAAAATAAACATGTTTCATTCGTCCGTGACCTCCTATTAAATGGAACTAAATGCAGGAATTTTCTCATTTACTGGGACGAGCAAAAGTCCGTTAAATATATTTCGACTTCGCACATTTACCAAGC
Organism: uncultured Alphaproteobacteria bacterium; assembly: GCA_963757195.1. Taxonomy (GTDB): domain Bacteria; phylum Pseudomonadota; class Alphaproteobacteria; order Rhizobiales; family Rhodomicrobiaceae; genus Rhodomicrobium. The sequence goes on along the minus strand of CAVWQG010000004.1, from coordinate 561,100 downwards.
GCGCGCGCCCTCCCGGTGGAGGAGGAGCGCTAGCCGAAGCTCGCCTCCGGCGGCGGTTCCCGCCAAAATTTCCCTGTAAATACCGGCGATTTCGTCTTGGTCACCCGCGTTAACGCCTCGATAAAGCGCATTTTTGTAAAATACGTCAAATGGGGCGGGAGGCGCTGGCAGTGACAGGAAAAAATTGGAACGGACTTTCTTCCCGCCCTGCGGTGCATACAAAAGCCGCTCGGGATTACCACATGGAGACCGCCTGGCTCATACATTATCGGCTGACGTGGAACTACGTTTCGCTCCAGACGAGCCGCTCTCCCCCCATTTCCAGTTCAGCACGAACGGATGATCCTCGCCGCGCTCGTTGATGTACTGGCGGTGTTCGATCAACGCGTCGCGGATCCGCTGCTTCGCATAAGCGGCGCGCGAGCCAAGCTGGGGGAGGCGGTCGATGACGTCGCCCACGAGGTGGAAGCGATCCATCTCGTTCAGCACCACCATGTCGAAGGGTGTCGTGGTCGTGCCTTCCTCTTTGTAGCCGCGAACGTGCAGGTTTTTGTGGTTTGTGCGGCGGTAGGTGAGCCGGTGGATGAGCCAGGGATAGCCATGGAAAGCGAAGACGATGGGCTTGTCCTTGGTGAAAAGCGTGTCGAAGTCGAGGTCGCTTAAGCCGTGTTTATGCTCGCTTGCAGGCTGCAGCTTCATCAGGTCCACGACATTGATCACGCGAACCTTCAGCTCCGGCAGATGGGTGCGGATGAGGTCGACAGCGGCCAACGTCTCAAGCGTCGGCACGTCGCCGCAGCACGCCATCACAACGTCCGGTTCGCCGTCGCGATCGTTGCTGGCCCATTCCCAGATGCCTATTCCGGCCGTGCAGTGCTTGATGGCTTCGTCCATGGTCAGCCAGACAGGCGCCGGCTGCTTGCCGGCGATGACGAGGTTCACATAGTTTCGGCTGCGCAGACAGTGATCGGTTACTGAAAGCAGGCAGTTGGCGTCCGGTGGCAGATAAACGCGGACGACCTCGGCCTTCTTGTTCACGACGTGATCGATGAAGCCCGGGTCCTGGTGCGAAAAGCCGTTGTGGTCCTGCCGCCAGACGTGTGAGCTGAGCAGATAATTGAGCGAAGCGATGGGCCGCCGCCAGGGGATGTGATTGCAGACCTTCAGCCACTTGGCGTGCTGATTTAACATCGAGTTGACGATGTGGATGAAGGCCTCATAGCAGGAAAAGAATCCGTGGCGGCCGGTGAGCAGATAGCCCTCTAACCAACCCTCGCACTGGTGTTCGCTCAGCATCTCCATCACGCGGCCATCCGGCGCGAGATGATCGTCATAGGGGAACCTCTCCGCCATCCAGGCGCGGTTGGTCACATCGAGCACATCCTGCCAGCGGTTCGAGTTGTTCTCATCGGGGCTAAACAGGCGGAAGTTCTTGCTCGATAGGTTGAGCTTCATCACATCGCGCAGGAACTTGCCCATCTCGCGCGTGGCCTCGGCATCCTTGCCGCCCGGCTTCTCAACCTCGACGGCGTATTTGCGGAAGTCGGGCAAGATGAGGTCGCGCAGCAGCAGGCCGCCATTGGCATGCGGGTTCGCGCTCATGCGCCGCTCGCCCTTGGGCGCGATCTCCTCCAGGTGGGGTTTGAATCGGCCGTTTTCGTCAAAAAGCTCCTCCGGCTTGTAGCTCTTCATCCATTGCTCGAGGATCTTGATATGCTCGGGGTTGTCGCGGACCTCGCTCATTGGGACCTGATGCGAGCGCCAGTAGTCCTCCGCGCGCTTTCCGTCGACTTCCTTGGGTCCGGTCCAGCCCTTCGGCGAGCGCAGGATAATCATCGGCCAGCGCGGGCGCTCCGTGACGCCGTTCGCGCGCGCGGCGACCTGTATGCGCCGGATTTCGCCGATGGCTTTGTCGAGTGCGGCCGCCATGAGCTGGTGCATCTTCGCCGGGTCGCTGCCTTCGACAAAGATCGGCGTATAGCCATAGCCGCGGAATAGCTGATCCAGCTCCTCGTGGCTGATACGGGCTAGCACCGTCGGATTGGCGATCTTGTAGCCGTTGAGATGGAGGATCGGCAGCACAGCCCCGTCTGTGGCCGGGTTCAGGAACTTGTTCGAATGCCAGCTCGTGGCCAGCGGGCCGGTTTCCGCTTCGCCGTCGCCGACAACGGTCGCGACGATGAGATCGGGATTGTCGAAAGCGGCGCCGAAGGCGTGACTGAGCGCATAGCCGAGTTCGCCGCCTTCGTGGATCGAGCCGGGCGTTTCAGGCGCGACGTGGCTCGGGATGCCGCCGGGGAAGGAGAACTGCTTGAACAGCTTCCTCATCCCCTCTTCGTCCTGCGAAATGCTCGGGTAGACTTCGGAGTAGGTGCCTTCCAGGTAGGTGTTGGCCACAATGCCGGGGCCGCCATGACCAGGGCCGATGATATACATCATGTCCAGATCGCGCTCTTTGATGACGCGGTTCAGGTGGACATAGATGAAGTTCAAGCCCGGCGTCGTGCCCCAATGGCCGAGCAAGCGGGGCTTGATGTCCTCTTTCTCTAGCGGCCGTTTGAGGAGCGGGTTTCCCAAAAGGTAGATTTGCCCAACCGACAGGTAATTCGCCGCGCGCCACCAGGCGTCCATCTTGCGGAGGAGATCGGGGGACAATTGCCCTTCGCTTGGGGCTGAAACTGCTTCACCCGCTTTCATCTTCCGGTTTCCTCTCAATAAGATGGCCGACGCCACCGGCTGATTGGACTGCGCTAGCCAGGGAAATTAAGGTTTTTCACGCGTGAATGAAGAATGTGTGACGTGGAGGCAGGGTCGCTCTGCTTTACGGGCGCCCGGCCTTCGGCGCCATTCTAAGCAATGAAGCAAGGTCCAGCAACTACGAAGCCCGGACAAAGGTGCTCGGCTTTCGAAAGAGTGACATAGCGGAGCAGGGGCGGAACGCTGTCAGGCGAGGGAGGTTTTCGCTGGCCGATCGCTCAGCGCGGTTCGGCGGAAAAATAGGAGGAAAGCTCTCCGAAGAGCTTTGCGTTGCGTTCAGGTGAGTAGCCGTCGCCTGATATCCGGGTTGCCGAGACTTCCTCCTGCAACTGGCCGGCCATTCTTTCTTCGATCGTCTCGATCAAAGTAATGACACAAGCCTCGATCTCCTCGAGGCCGGACATGAGACTTTGGGACCGGGCGGCCGCGTCGGAGCATTCCGAAGATTGCTCACGCCGCTTGGAAACAAGTTTCAGTACGCCCATCAAGTCGCGGCAGACTTCCGCGTTGACCCCCGGCACACCGAGCGCCGCGCGATGCATGCGTGAGATAGACCGCAGCAGGCGCAGCGTTTCGAGCCCGCGATTGCGGTCGACATACGTGCGCAAAAAGCGCCTGCCTTTCTCGGTGGCCAAAAGGGCATCCTCAAGAGCGCAGTAGTCCATCTCGGAAAGGGAAGCCGTTGAAAAGGTCGTCATAACCGCCGCCGGTCAAGCAAGAGTTCTTTCAGCAAAGATTAGCGGGGAAACGTTGCCAAACACTTGCTGAATGGCTCTTTCAGGCGCCGCGATGCCGACATTGTTTCATGGCAGGGCTCGCGAGCGAGGCAGATTTCTGCACATTTTTGCCGTGATCCAGGCCATCGCTCACTGTCGAGCCCTGAAACACCCGAATGCTGAGTAGCGCCGCACCACCTCTTAACCAAGTTCTTTCCCCTGCCTGCCGCGCCAAGCTGGAGGGCGGCGTCGTTCGTATCGTTGTATCGGGGCATTGGACGCTCGCGGCTCTGGGGAAAATTCGCAGCTCCATTAGTGAGCTCGGTGAAGTAAGGCCGGGCAGCCAGCCTGTGGAAATCGATTTAGGCCAGTTGCAAATACTCGATACGGCGGGCGCGCTCGCTCTTGTCAACCTGCGGAACGGCATCGGCGGCGTGCCGGCTGCTTTCGTCAACGAACGCCGCGAGCATCGAATCCTGCTCGACGAAGTGGCGCGGGCCGCTCCGGCCACCGCCGTGGCCCCGCCGCGACGCAGACCGCTCGCCGAAATGGCGCAGTGGACCGTCACGGCCGCAACGGCAATCGGCCGCGACGCGATCAGACTCACCACTTTCCTCGGCGAGACCGCCGCCGCGATGGCCAGGGTCATCGTCCGGCCATCTAGATTTCGCGGAACCTCATTCGTCCATCAAATCCAGCAGACGGGCCTGACTGCCGTTCCGATCATAGCCCTCGTCTGCTTCCTGATTGGCGGCGTGGTTCTCCAGCAGGGCGCTTACCAGCTGAGCGGCTTCGGGGCGGAAAATATGTCGATTGATCTACTCGGCATCCTTGCGCTGCGCGAGGTGGGCATCATTCTCGCCGCCGTGATGGTGGCCGGGCGGTCCGCTTCCGCGTTCACCGCCCAGATCGGCGCCATGAAAATGCGCGAAGAGATCGACGCGATGCGCACAATCGGGATCGACCCGATTGAGACGCTCGTCGTTCCGCGCATTCTGGCGCTCATTGTGGTTTTGCCGCTTCTGGTCTTCGTCGCCGACATGATGTGCCTCGCGGGCGGGGCCTTGATGGCGAAACTTTATCTCTCGATCGACCTGCCGATCTATCTCCAAAGGCTCAACACCGCGATAAAGCTCAAGCATCTCTCCTCCGGGCTGATCAAGGCTCCCTTTGCCGCCCTCGCGATAGGCCTCGTCGGCTGCCTCGAAGGCATGAGCGTTGAGGGCAGCGCCGAATTGCTAGGAACGCGGGTCACCACCGCTGTCGTTAAAGCTATCTTCCTCGTCCTGGTGCTCGATGCGGTCTTTGCGATTTTCATCTCGGCGATCGGGTTATAGCGATGCGCCTGCCGCCCTCTTCTCCGCCACCGCCGTTTCCAGCCTCATGCCGCCGTGACGATTACGCAATCCGCGTGCGCGGCCTGACCGAGCGCTTCGGGCAGCAGGTCATTTTCGAAAACCTCGATCTCGATGTGATGTGCGGCGAAATTCTGGGCATCGCCGGCGGGTCGGGCACCGGGAAATCCGTGCTGTTGCGCACGATTCTCGGCTTGTTGCCTTTCGAGGCTGGGACGGTCGAGGTCTTGGGCAGGAACTTCAAAACACTGTCGAGCCAGGACCGCATTGCGATTGAGCGGCAATGGGGCGTGCTGTTTCAGGATGGCGCGCTGTTCTCATCGCTCAACGTGCTGCAAAATGTACAAGTGCCCATGCGTGAGCATCTCGACCTGCCTCAAAAGGTGATGGATGAACTCGCGCTGTTGAAAATCGCCATGGTCGGCCTGCCCGCGAATGCGGCCTACAAAGCCCCATCGGAGCTTTCCGGCGGGATGCGTAAACGGGCGGGGCTTGCTCGCGCGCTTGCGCTCGATCCTGGCATCCTCTTTCTGGACGAACCGACGTCGGGGCTCGACCCGATCGCTGCTGCTGCTTTCGACCGCCTTATCCGCAATCTGCACCAAACACTGGGGCTCACCGTCTACATGATCACGCACGATCTCGACAGCATCTTCGCCGTGTGCGACCGGGTTGCGGTGCTTGCCGACAAACATGTCGTGCGCCTCGGTCAGCCGTTGGACCTTGTGCGGGACCCCGGCCACCCCTGGGTCAGGGACTATTTCTGCGGAGAGCGCGGCCGGCTTATTGCGAGGGCATCATAAGCATGGAAACACGAGCGAATTATTTCATCATCGGCGTCTTCGTTCTTGGCCTTCTCGGATCGCTCCTGGGCTTCATTTATTGGATCAAGAACGACGCATCGGGATCGTCGGGCAAGAACTATAATGTCATTTTCGAGGGATCCGTGCAGGGTCTCGCCCAATCTTCGCCCGTACTCTTCAACGGCATCCGTTTTGGCGCCGTCCGCTCCATAGAGCTTGTCCCCGAGGATACGCGGAAAGTCCGGGTTCTCATCACTATCCGCGATGAAACGCCGGTGAGAATCAACTCGCACGCTCGAATTCTCGCAGCAGGGTTTGGCGGGCCTTGTCGCCATGGAAATCACGCCCGGCACCCCGGATGCCGCCATGCTACAGGCCAAGCAGGGCGAACAATACCCGGTGATTTACGCCGATCCTGCCTCATCGCTATTCGCAGGCATGTCCGATGCGGCAAGCCAGGCGAATTCGCTTGCGGCTCGCTTGAACAATCTCGTGGCGAACAACGAAGATCTCCATTCGCCACACGATCGCAAATCTTGAGACGTTCACGACCATGATGGCGGAACGGAAGGACGATGTTGCGGGTATTGTCCAGGATGTGCGTGGGCTTTCCGCTCACTTGAACGAGATCTCACAGAAGGTGGATGCCGCAGTCGATCGCCTAGCGGGAGCAGCCTCCGATCACCCTGACTCCGTTGTGTCGCAAGTGCAACAAGCCGCGACTTCTTTTCGCCAGCTCTCGGAGAAACTTGATAAATCACTGGGCGACAAGTCCGGCGAGCTTACGCAGCAGATGGACCGCTCACTACGCGAATTCGAGCTTTTTATGAAGGAAGGCAGGCGCTTAGCGGATAGCCTCGATCGCGTTGTCGAGAAAGTCGAACGTAATCCAGCGGGATTTTTGCTCGGCGGGCAGCAATCTCCAAAATACTAGCGTGAAAAAGAATCGGCCTTAACATCGGCGTTAACATTTGTCCGTCGGAGCGGCGAGGGCCTGTCTGGGGTGTGCGATGCAGCTTAGAGGTAAGATAGCAGCCCTTGCGGCCGCGATCATGCTTGGCGGCTGTGCATTCGGCTTGGCCGGAGGCTCGCCTCCAGCGACGTTTGACCTGCAGGCGCCGCCCGTGGAAAAAGTTCGCGGTGGCGGCGCTGTGCAGCTGACCATTTATCCGCCGGTCGCCGTCAAGACCATCGACACCGAGGAAATCCTCGTCAAGTCAGCGAATGGGCGTGTGGCCTATTACTCCGGCGCGGCCTGGGGCGATCGCTTGCCGCGGCTTTTCCAGGCTCGGCTTGTCGAGGCTCTCGCCAATTCGGGTGCATTTCGCGCAATCCTGACGAATCAGGACCGGGTTTCGGGCGATCTGTCGCTCGCGATTGAAATTCGCGATTTTGAAATCGAGTCTTCCCCTGGCGGGGCCGAGGCCGTCGTCGACGTTTACGTCAAGCTTGTGGACGAAAAGAACAATTCCGTTGTCACGACCAAGCGCTTCCATGCCCGTGTTCCAGCAGCAAACGAAGATCCCGGAGCCGGCATTCAAGCTCTGAATGGCGCCTTCCAGCAAGTTACGCTCGCCATTGTCTCCTGGGTGTCGCGCCGCACTGCATAGAAGTGCTCGCGATCACTGACAACAATAGGCGGAGCGGAACCGAAATGCGGCGTGTTCGCGGGCGAGGGGACAAGCTTTGTTCTTGCCACCCAAGCGTGAATAATCCCCTTCCAGCGCTTTCCGGTTTTAAGTTTTGTTAACAGTTGCAGTGGATTGCCGTAGCTTTTTGTTGTGGCAGATTGACACAAATCGGATTTGCTTTGTCAATTAGCATTGACACATTCGTCGGTACGAATATGGTCGAGCTATAGAGCCGCGCATCGTCGGCCCTAGACATGAAACAAACCGGATCCTTGAAGGAGTTACAATATGGCTGACCCAAATAAGGTCTATCCGACGGGCTTGACGCTGGCGGAAGCCGAGGAGCTGCATTCCCACGTGATCAATGGCACACGCGTTTTCGGCGCTGCTGCTGTGTTCGCGCATTTCCTCGCTTATGCCCTCACCCCGTGGCTGCACTAATTACCACTCGGAGAACTGAAAATGGCTGATTACACTGATGGCGAACACGGCATTTGGCTTGTTGTCCCGCCGGCCGTAGGTCTTCCTCTGATGCTGGGCGCGGTCACGCTGATCGCAGTCCTTGTGCATGCTGCTCTGGTAGGCAACACGAAGTGGTTCCCGAAGTACTGGGAAGGCGGCGCTAAGGTTGCCGCGACCATGCCCGCTCCAAGCGCGGCCGCTCCGGCTGTTCGTTAATGCGTTTGCTACCGTTTGGTAGCAGACCTCCAATAGCTTGACCAAAAGCCCTTCCGAACTCGCGGTGCACCTGCCCTGCGGTCGGGCATAAAGGCCTCTAGGACGTTATCATTTGCATAAGGCCTGCGCGCAAGAGCACCCTTCGCTCTGCTCGCAGGCATTTTAGGTTCTAAGAGGGGCATCATTTTTCGCGATCCTAATCGCATCCGGCTTCTTTCTTTCACGAGGAAGGGAGTCCTTGCTGAGACGGTCACCACCTCTCCATCTCCTCATCCATTGAAACCTGCCCTGCATAGGGTTCGCAGCTGGCCTCGATTGCTAAGCGGTGAGGTCGCTCATCCAGTAATTTTCCACAGACTTGCAAGCGCCCGGTTCCGCCAGGTCGCGCGACACCTTCGCCCCTTTCTGGCCCGGATACCAATAAAACCGGGTGAAATGGATGCGTTCGCAACTATTCTTGCCATCTACGGTGGAAACCGGCAGTATTCGGCCAGAACCAACCTTGCGTCATATTGACCCAAAATGCAAAGGTGTGTCAAATGGAGTTGACGCATGCAAATGTCAGCATATGCTTACACTCAAGCTGCGACTAAGAAAACTCGCTCGAACCAGCAGCTGTATGAGCGACCTACGTGCGGGTTCAGCACGAAAAACCTAGCAGGTCCTTTAAGGAGGTACAATTATGGCTGATCCAAATAAGGTCTATCCGACGGGCTTGACCTTGGCGGAAGCTGAGGAGTTGCACGGTCATGTGATCAACGGCACCCGCGTTTTCGGCGCGATTGCTGTCGTCGCTCACGTCCTTGCTTACGTCTATTCCCCTTGGCTGCACTAGAAACCAACACTCTAACTAGGAGAATTGAACATGGCTGATGTTGATGGACAAGCTGGCATTTGGTTGGTCGTTCCGCCCAAAGTCGGTCTTCCCCTGTTTCTTGGCACCGTCACGCTGATCGCGATCCTCGTTCATGCTGCTCTGATCGGTCACACGACATGGTTTGGCAAGTACTGGGAAGGCGGCAAAAAGTCCGCTGAGATCGTAAGCATGGTGAAAAGCGCCTAGCTTTGTCTCGATAGCTCGTCAGACGGCCTGGACCCTAGGTCCTGGCCGCGCTCTGTTCGGGTTGTAGGAACTGCGATAACTTCCGGCAATACCGCTAGTCGGGTGTGATGCATGATCTGGCAGCTTGAAACTGATAAGACATGCTTTCATGAGCCGGAAGCCGTTGCCTGCGCGGAGGTAAGAGCTGCCGCTGTCGCGCAGGCGATCGCGTGAACCGCACGGATGGTGCTGGGGAAAAGACAAGCCCCTGAGGGCAGTTGCAGGCATAATCTCTGAATTGAACAGGTTTGTGGTCTGCGACGGGATACGGATGCAAAGCGATGCGGAGGCAGTCGTGCCTGGCAGCGCTGTTTTTGCTTTTAGCGGACCTTAAAAGCGAAGCTTCTGGCCGCTAATTCGGCGAAGGTTTACCAAGGCCTTTGGGCCCCTCTGTTGGAGTTGCTCTTTCGATGTCTAATATGGCCCACCGCGTAACTGGTTACTGGTTCCGCCAAGGTGCACGTTTTCTTCCCTTCGCAGATGCCGCGACGCCTGAATTGCCGTTGTCGAGGCTGCTGCGCCTGTCTCTCTTCCAGGTCTCGGTTGGAATGGCGTTGGTGCTGCTAATCGGCACACTCAACCGAGTCATGATCGTTGAATACGAAGTGCCTGCTTCAATCGTCGCGATCATGATCTCCCTGCCGCTTTTCTTTGCGCCTTTCCGCGCCATCATCGGCTTTCGCTCCGACACACACAAATCGGTTCTCGGCTGGAAGCGCGTTCCGTTCATTTGGCAAGGCACGCTGGTTCAGTTCGGCGGTCTCGCCATCATGCCGTTTGCAGTGCTCGTTCTGGCTGGGCAGGGCGAAGCGGACCACCTCCCGGCATGGATCGGGCAGATCGCGGCGGCCATTTCGTTTCTTCTTGTCGGGGCGGGCTTGCATACTGTTCAAACTGTGGGTCTTGCGCTAGCCACCGATCTGGCGCCGAAGGAGTCTCAGCCGAAGGTTGTCGGGCTCATGTATGTCATGCTGCTGCTTGGCATGGTCGTAAGCGCGCTTCTCTTTGGCTATCTGCTCTTGCACCCATCGTGGGAGCGCCTTCCCCCTGGGCAACTGATCGGAGTGATCCAAGGGTCGGCCATAGCGACTCTCATCCTGAATACAATCGCGTTATGGAAACAGGAGGTGCGCAAACCCAGACGGCTCCTGACGGCGGAAGAGTTGGCGGTAGAGACCGCGCCGCGCCCCTTGTTCAAAGATTCCTGGGCGGCCTACGTTCATGGCGGCAACGCAGTTCGCCGCTTGGTTTCGATCGGCCTCGGCACCATGGCGTTCAGCATGGAGGACGTGCTTCTCGAACCCTATGGCGGCCAAATTCTGCATTTGAGCGTTAGCCAGACGACGAGGCTGACGGCCACTCTCGCAATAGGCGGTCTTTTTGGCTTCGCTCTCGCCTCCCGCATTCTCAGCCGCGGCTTCGATCCCTTCAAGATGGCCCTTTGCGGGGCGCTGGTGGGTATCCCGGCGTTCATCTTCGTTATTCTCGCGGCGCCGTTCGGCTCTACAGCGCTTTTTGTCATTGGGACGTCGCTTATCGGTTTTGGAGCCGGTCTCTTTGGGCATGGCACGTTGACGGCCACGATGAGCCTCGCGCCGAAAAATCAGACAGGCTTGGCGCTTGGCGCTTGGGGCGCGGTACAAGCCACAGCTGCCGGCCTTTCCATTGCGCTCGGTGGTATTATCCGGGACGTTGTCGCTGGCGTGTGGGAGCACAGCTCTCTTGGGCCTGCGACCGGATATGTCACTGTCTATTCGATCGAACTCGTGCTGCTTCTTGCGACGCTGATCGCGATGTATCCGCTTCTCCGAAGAGAAACCGCCGTTCCCGTCGAGCAAGGAGCGATGCCGTAGTTCGAGACGCGCCCTCCTGCTTCTCACAGAGTGAATGCCCAGGTTGTCGCGACGACCTGGGCCTTATAGACCCTTGATGAACGTTCCAGCACAGCTTATCGAAGTAAAAATGAGTGGAGCATGCCGCGGGCCTCACAAGGCCGGATCGATTGGATCGCCGCGGGAACGATATGCTCATAGCCGCTCCCGAGGTTTCCGCCTTGTGTCTCAATCTGGGACACTACCGGCCGTTAGACCGCATCCGACTGCGGGACTAACCCCTAATTGATGGATTTGGTGGGCGCAGACGCTAGCCGCAATGCAAGCCACTCATAGGCTTGAGCCACATCTTCAAGCGCCTTTTTGAGCCAGATTTCATCCACGTCCTTCGCATGCGATCTTGTTTCTTTGGCTCGCCGCATGAGGGTATCTGGACGATAGTGCTTAGAGGCCAACTCATCCTCCTTCGAGTAGAAGAGTCATCCTGACATTTTGTGCAGTGCAAAAAGTTGATTCAAGTCAACAAAAGATTAGTAGGCTACTCAAGTTGCTATTCAAACACAGGCGTAACGCATTGATATTAAATGGGAAGTTTGAATTCCTGACGCTGTTCGCCGCACCCCCGCCAGAACTCGCTTTGATTTTCAATGCCTTGCCTCACCCCTGTACGAATCGGGGCGCGCTATGTTAATCAGTGGAAAGGGAATTTCTGACGAGGGGAACAATGCGCGCATTTGCTCTATCCGGTCTTGCTGCCTTGGCGATTTCCATGATGGCTCCAGCAACCGTCTGGGCGTGGTCCACAGAACAGGCCAGCCCTAATGGCGGCGCCAGCGCAAATCTGGCGGACCAAGAGGATCCGCTGAAGGCGCTTCAGGATAAAGTTGACGGCAAGAGCAGCCCGGGGCAGAGCGGATTGTACTTTTCGGCCGGCCCCACGACGCAGCCATTCGGTCCATCTGGCTTCAATTCGAACCAGACGAATACGAATGTGCCTTTCGGCTACTCGCCTATGCCGGGATTTCGTGGCCAGCCTCAATAGACGCAACTGCAGCACCGTGATCCCGAACTCCGTGGCGAGTAGTCGCCACGGAACAGAGAACTTCGTTCCCGCAGCCGCGGTATTCCACCGAGGTGAACGACATGAGCCGGGATGTAGCAATGCCTCGGCCATTGGGATGGGTGGCGCGATCCGGGCTGATGTCGAGGTACTGCCGCCAATCAAACCCCGCCCCCTGATCCTTTATGATCACACGAAGCGTATTTTCATCCGCTTCGAAGCTGAGATAAGCCCACTTGTTCAGGTTGGAGGGAAGGGCAAGCCTGCGCTCGATTTCCTCATATAGACTTCCCTCGAGAATGAGTTGCGTTTTCTCGGCGTAGGTAATGCCGAGATTGCCGTGCTCGACCGCATTGATCAGCATCTCGTTGAGGCCGTAGACGGCAGCCTCTGGCTCTGGAAAGCAATTCGCGATCAGAAAAGCGATGTTCCTCGCCTCTTCCAAGGTGCGGAATCGGAAGCGCGATTGCTCCATGAGGCCCATCACGCGCCTGTGCTTGCTGACCTCCTCCCGAAGCTTTTTCTTTGTCGCCGCGTCTTGCAGCGCTGCTCCCACAATGGCGAGCAGCATCTGGTCTTCGTAGGGCTTGGTAAGATAGTAATAGACCCCGGCCTTGATCCCCTGCAGGATCTGGTCCCGCGCGCTCGCCGCAGACTGCATGACAACGGGGATATCGGAGAAGCGCGGATCGGCCTTGACCGCTTTCAGCACCTCCATGCCGTTGAGGCGAGGCATCATGCGGTCGAGAACGATGGCGTCAATGCCGTCCACATCGTTAAGCAGCTTGAGCGCTGTATCCCCGTCGTCTGCTTCGATGACTTCGTAACCGCCATCGGTCAGATATTCCGTGAGGATATCCCTGTTGAGCGGGTCATCGTCGACAGAGAGGATTTTCTTGGGTATTTTCATTGTGTTGGGACTCTGTGAGACATGCGCGCCATTTTTGCGTAATCGCAAATCTAGTTAGAATCTGGAAAAGCTTTGCAACTATGGATTGTATAATTTGCAGAAAGATGCAAGCGCCGAGCCTTAGCCAGCAGCGACCAGAATGCCACCGGCATTTTCGCCGGCGGCTTCTTTCGGTATTACGAAATGGATAGAAGCTCCCCCGGAAAGAGACGTAGCCGCCCATATAATGCCGCCGTGGAGGTGAATGATTTCCCGGCAGATTGCGAGACCCAGGCCTGAGCCGCCGGCGCCCGTGTTGGTCTTGCTGCTTTGTGTGAACTTATCGAAGATCGCTTCCAGCTCCGCCTCCGGGATTCCGACGCCGTTGTCTGAGACGGTGCAGTGGAAGGCGGGGCCACGTTCAGGTAATTTGCCGTCCGCTATTGTGACCTGGATCGTGTTCTCTTGCGGTGAAAATTTGATCGCGTTCGAGAAGAGATTGATGAAGACCTGTATCAATCTTTCCTTGTCGAAGAAAGCGCACGTATCTCTGCTCTGGCACTCGACGATAAGTTCAAGTCGCTTTGCTTCAAAGAGAGAACCGACTTCAGCTTGAGATTGACGGATGATTTGAACTAAATTGCCCCTGGATGGCTTCAGCTCAAGCTTTCCAGACTCCAGTTTGGCCAGGTCAAGAAGGGCGTTCAGCAATTCAAGGAGGCGCAGGCCCGATTGCTGGATGTTGGTAAGATATTTCTTCAGCTTCTCACGTTCAGCAGAGTCGAGTTTTTTCAGGCCCATGCTCGTGTAATTCAGAATCGCATGCATCGGTGTCCTGAATTCATGACTCATGTTCATCAAAAGCGAAGTCTTGGCTTGGTTTGCCTGATCGGCTTGCTCCTTAGCCGCTTTGAGCTCCTGATTCACGAGCTGCAAACGTGTTCTCTCGGAGTTCGAGCTCCGCGCTTGCAGCCAGGAGCTGCCGGTGCCGGCGCTGCAGATTGTCATTAACAAGCACGAGTTTGCGGCTCTCGTCGAACAACGCGATCTCCCGATGAACGCGCCGCGAGATTTCCCGGTAGAGAATCAGCGTTGTTGTTAGCGTCATGACGAGAACGCCAGCTCCAAGCGCGGCAAGCATCACCGCGCTCCGATTGGCGACAGCGAAGACCTCGGATTCTCCGAAACTGACGGCCACGACGAGGGGATAGTCTTTCACCTTCCGCCAATGCAGGAATGCGGGCTCGCCGCTAAGAGGATTGATGCCGCGATACTGACCTTCAGGCAACGTCGAGTTGCGGGCATCGGTTATGGCCTCCGTCCCAGAAACCTTCTTGCCGATGAAGTCGAGGTCCGATTTCTGCCATGACCCGTAGGAGGCTCGAACGACGCCATCCTCTCCCATGAGGATCATGGAGCCCGTCTTGCCGAGGTTCACGACTTTATGAAGCGTGGTGAGAAATTCCGGCGAGAGCGAAAAGACAATGATCCCGGCCAATTTTCCATCCGCGTCGTTATTTCTGTCGGTGACCTGAATCGTGGGCTGCCCGGAGACGCGTCCGATGACGGTCTTGCCTATAAAGAGGCCCTTTTGCTCGCCGGTGAGTTGCACGCGAATGTGCTCGCGATCCGACAGATCGATGTGCTGGGGGTTTCGCGAGAGAGACGTGGCCAGGAGTTTTCCATCCGGCCCGACATAGGCAATCTGGACGGTGGATGTCGCAAATTCAGGGATACGCTGCGCCCAGTCGACAAGATTGAAGGCGGTTCCTTCAACGGTGAACCGCAGCTTTAGCAAGTCGATCGCACCCCGCACGTCGTCAACGACGCGATAGACCTGTTCTTCAAAGGCGCCCGACAGATTGTCGACGTCGTTCCAGGCCCGCTCTTCGGCGGCTTCCCTCTGCTCAATAGCGACCGACCCCAAAAGAAGCATGGTTCCGATTACGATGACAGCAGCCAGGACGGCTATCGCACGCTTGAGTTTCTGCCCGGAACGCCGGATAAAGCGGCGATTGCGGGCTTGAAGGCTGCGCCGGGCGGTATTTCTATCTGATCTATTCAAGCCTTCGCTCCGGGCTGGCCAGCCAAAGGCAAGCGACAATGTATCGATATAGGATCAGGTCTATTGCTTTTTTGTGAAGGAGATGGGCGCCAGTATCTGGTTGCGCAGAAAACGGGGCGCAGGCAAGATTCTCAAGTGCGCAACAAATCTTGCGCCGCGCCCTTTGCGAGTCTCAGCAAACGTCGCTAATCTGGCCAACGGATTGTCATCTCGGCCAAGCGAAGCGCGAGCCGGGATCGCAAAGATGGAAGCGTTTCAATATATTACGTTCCCGGATAAGGCTTCGCCTTTCCGGGACGACCGCGCGCCCCGTCAAACTTTGTTTGGGAAACCGAAGCCATAGCAGGGAAGAGAGTGATGCTTTTTCTTAGGCTGTTAGGGAAGACGCTGCTTTTCGCAGCATTTGTGGCTTTGGCCTATGACGGAGCACGGATTTTAGCGAGCCCCGGGGAAGGGCTGCTTTTCACGTCTCTTTCGATACACCTGAACCACATCCCTGACGGCCGCGAGACGCTGGAAAGCTTTTTCCTAAATCACGCGCCGCCCTATCTGTGGAACGGCATCATAGAACCGATGCTCGTACTACCCGTCTCGATCCTGTTTGGAGCGGCCGGGGCTCTCATCTTCCTTGCAGGATATCGCCGTCCTCCCCCGGAAATCATAGGGGACTAGAGACAGCTTAGGCCTCTTTGCGAGGTTCGAAGAGATCGATCTGCTCCGGCTGTTGGGCCGGCAGTGATGAGCGCTTCATTTTCCACTTCAGTGACCAGAACTTGCCGATGATGAAGCCCACAATGATGAGAGCGACGCCGGCATAGAGGCCATGCATTCTCGCATCTTGAGTTTCAATGACCGTACTGTCGCCATTCAGCGCGAAGATAGTTAATGGGACGCCTATTAAAATCAATAGAAGAGAGACCAAAGACCTCATCATGGCGTAAAGACCTTTTCGTTTTTCGGCAGCGGCCGAACCGTTTCATGGGGATCGTAGTTGTACAGCGTGGGAGGGTCAAACTGCGCTTATCATCTTGGCTTTGTCTAATCGACGCAGATCCCGCAGGCGCGCCGCGCAGCCGCCGAAAATTCGGCGCAGGCTCAATCGTCGACTGCAATAAAGACCTTCAGATCCTGCTTACGAGCGAGCAGCAGAGCTTTCCTTCCCGGCCTTCTCCATCGCAGGCTTTATCTTCTCGGCGATCACTTCGGAAGTCAAAGGCCCCTGATGACGCATAACGATGCGCCCAGAACCGTCGATGACGAAGGTTTCAGGAACGCCGGTAACTCCTAAGTCGATCCCGGTCATGCCCGTTTCATCGGCGCCGATGGCCAGAAAGGGATTGCCGTGGCGGGTTAGAAACCGCCTCGCCGCTTCCGGAGTGTCGCCCTTGTAGTCAATCCCGTACAGAGGAACGCCCTGCTTCGCGAGTTCGACGAGCTCCGGGTGTTCCGCTAAACAGGGCGCGCACCATGAAGCCCAGAAGTTAACAAGGCTGACCTTGCCGCTTTTCAGCGACGCAGATGAAAAACCTGGAATGGGCGTTCCTGCCTCGTTTTGCAGGCGGGGAATGGCCGCCAAGTCGAACTCCGGAACCGGCTTTCCAATAAGAACCGACGGAAGGTGCGAGGGATCGCCCGACTGCAACGCAACGGTCAGCAAGCCCAAGACCGCAACCAGGAGCACAAGCGGCAGAATGAGCACGGCCCTCGACTTCTTCCGGGCCGGTTTTTCTTCAGTTGATGTTGTCTCGCTCATGGCCTGTCCTGATTTTGCTGAGACGATCTCCGGCGCATCCCCCGGCGTTCAAGATCCGCGAGCCGCCGTCTCTGGGTTCGCTCGTCGGTCCAAACCCACAGGACAAGGCCCATCACACAAAGCGTCGCTGCGAGGTAGGAAAGCCAGATGAATGCGGCGTGAGGTCCGAGATCAAACATGGGATACGGCCTCCCCGGCTGCGGGTTCCGGCGGGGAGTCGCCGCGCACGTGGACGGCGATCATGGCGTCGCATCTGCGCCTTAGTACTTCGGCGCGCATGGCCTTCAAATGCAGGACGACAAAAAGAATTGTAAACGCCAACGCCATGATGAGGAGCGGCCAAAGCAATGATGGCGCAATGGTCGGTCCGCCAGCGCGGATGACACTCGCCGGCTGGTGCAGCGTATTCCACCAGTTCACCGAATATTTGATGATTGGGATATTGACGGCTCCGATGATAGCTAGGATCGCCGCAGCACGCCCTGCGCGGCCCGGCTCGTCAATGGCCTGCCGCAAGGCTATCAGCCCGAGATAGAGGAAGAACAGGATCAGGACAGACGTCAGCCGCGCGTCCCAAACCCAGTAAGCGCCCCACATGGGCTTGCCCCAGAGCGACCCCGTCACGAGCGCAAGCAACGTGAACACGGCGCCAATCGGCGCCGCGGCCTTGGCGGAGACGTCCGCGAGCGGGTGCCGCCAGATCAGATAACCCGCAGAGGAAAGCGCGATAATCGTATAACACGCCATCGACAGCCATGCCGCGGGGACGTGCACATACATGATCTTGACGGTTTCACCCTGCTGGTAATCCGGCGGCGCGCGAAACGCCATCGTCAACCCGATGGCGAAAAGGATCAAAGTTACCGCAATAAGCCAAGGAAGGAGCTTTCCGCTCAAGCGCATGAAAGCTGTCGGATTCGCGAGCGTACTGACCCGCCAGGATCTCATTGTTTGAGGTTCAGAAAGTTCGGCCATCGATCATATTCCAATTCATGGCTTGATATAGGCTCACTCTAGACTGAGCCGAAGTGCAAGAGCAGCGGCAAATGGCATCGCCGCTATTGAGAACAACGAGAGCGCCGAAAGAAACAGGATGCTCTGAACAAAAGCGCCGGGCGCTTCTGCCATCGCGCCCACGCCGAATATGAGGAATGGCGCAAAAAGCGGCAAGATCAGGAGAGGAAGGAGCAAAGCGCCACGCCTCAGCCCCAGCGTCAGCGCCGCGCCCGCGCCCGCGATAAAGCTGATGCCGACGGTGCCCGCGGCGAGCGAGGCCATCAGCTTAGGCACAGCATCCAGCTCAATATTGAGGAGGAGACCGGCGAGCGGCGTGATGATGATGAGCGGCACGCAGGTGGTGAGCCAATGGGAAATGCTTTTCGAGGCCGCGATCAGCTCGGACGGAAGCGGCCCGATGACCAGCGCATCGAGCGAACCGTCATCGCGGTCTTCCTGGAAAAGCGCATCCACTGACAGCACCGCCGATAAAAGGAACGAGATCCAGAGGATTCCGGGAGCGATGCGGGTGAGCAGCGCAAGGTCCGGGCCGAGGCCGAGCGGGATGATCGAGACGGCGATCAGATAAAACCCGAGTGCCGTCCCGATGGCAGAGCCTTGCCTAAGCGCGAGGCGAAGGTCGCGTTCAATGAGGGCGAGGAAAGCGTTCATTGCAGGACTAGTATCCGAAATCGCAGATCCACGAAACGTCGAACCCCCTCACCCCAGCCCTCTCCCTCTGGGAGAGGGAGTTCGGGTGCGCCCGTTGCAGCGGCGTCTCCTCTCCCATAGGGAGGGGGGACAGGGTGAGGGTTGATGCTGAGCAACGCATGGGTCATTTTTCACCAATGGTGGATATTTGCCGCTCGCGACAATTCGAGGATGGCCGCGTCGCCCACCGACAGATCAAGATGTGTCGAGACAATCGCTATGCCCCCCGAAGCAAGGTGATCCGCGATAGCCGTCTCGAGCCGTCTCGTGGATGCCGTATCAAGGGAGACCGAAGGCTCGTCGAGAAGCCAGATGGCGCGGCGAGCGGCTAGAAGGCGGGCAAGACCGAGCCGACGCGTCTGCCCCTGCGAAAGGTGCGCTGCGCGATAGTCCGCCAGATCGAGGAGATCGAAGGCGTCGAGCGCTGCCTCCGCTGCTTCCAGGTCGCCGCCGCCGCCATAATAGCGTTGCCAGAAGCTCACATTTTCGATGACGGACAGCCGCGGCTTGATGCCGTTTACGTGGCCGATGTAATGGAGATGGCCTTCTGTGGTCGTGTCGCCTTTGGGGCCGTTGACGCGGACGCGCCCGGCGGCAGCCGGCAAAAACCCCGCAATCGTTCGCAGAAGCGTTGTCTTCCCTGAGCCGTTCGGGCCGCGAAGGATGAGCGCGTTGCCTGCGCGCACTTCGAACGATAGTGGCGGCACCACAATATGCCCGCCCCGCTGGCAGGCAAGCCCCTCCACCGCGATCGCCGTCACGGCTTTCGCGCGAGAAATAGATGTGCGGGAGCGGGCCAACGGCTCGATGGTTTTCAAATGAAATTCTCGTGTCAGAGGGCAGGCTTGCCCATCTTTATGTTAGTCTGCCGCAGGCTCACAAGATGCATTTTCGCACGCTAGTGTCCCGTCTCCGAGTTGCGCTCACTTTGCAGCATGCTCGCACGGCAATTCGGAGACAAAGGGACACTAGCAAAAACTAGATGCTGGTGTGGCTTATGTCTTGCAATTGCCTATGAGAGCTTGCCGCGAAGGTGGCAGGCAATTGCGAGACGCCACGCTAGTAAGGAGAATTCGCTTTGGCAACCCTGACTCCGCGCTCTCTCGACAGCTTCCACTCCCGCAAAACATTGAAAGTCGAAGGCAAAGACTACGAGGTCTTCTCGCTGCCGGATGCCGAAGCCAACGGGCTGCCGGGCATCGCCGCATTGCCTTATTCCTTGAAAGTTTTGCTGGAAAACCTCCTGCGGTTCGAGGACGGGCGCACGGTTTCGGCGGACGATATTCGCGCAATGGCTCAATGGCTTTTGCAAAAAGGCTCTACGCGTGAAATTGCTTTCCGTCCGGCCCGCGTGCTGATGCAGGACTTCACGGGCGTGCCTGCCGTCGTCGACCTCGCCGCGATGCGTGACGCGATGGCGAACCTTCACGGCGATACCGCCAAAATCAATCCGCTCGTCCCGGTCGATCTTGTGATCGACCATTCCGTGATGGTGGACAGCTTCGGCAACCCGCGCAGCTTCGAAATCAACGTGGATCTCGAATATCAGCGTAACAAGGAGCGGTACGAGTTCCTGCGCTGGGGATCGAATGCTTTCGCGAATTTCCGCGTCGTGCCGCCGGGGACTGGCATCTGCCATCAGGTCAATCTGGAATATCTCGCCCAGACGGTCTGGACGAAAGACGAGGGCGGCGCCACCCAGGCGTTCCCCGATACGCTGGTCGGCACGGACAGCCATACGACCATGGTCAACGCGCTCTCGGTGCTCGGCTGGGGCGTCGGCGGCATCGAGGCGGAGGCGGCGATGCTCGGCCAGCCGATTTCGATGGTGATTCCCGAGGTGGTCGGCTTCCGCTTTACAGGCGCGCTCAAGGAAGGCGTCACCGCAACCGACCTGGTGCTGACGGTCACACAGATGCTGCGCAAGAAAGGCGTTGTCGGCAAGTTCGTCGAGTATTTCGGCCACGGGCTCGATTCGCTTTCGGTGGAGGATCGCGCGACGATGGCGAACATGGCGCCCGAATATGGCGCGACCTGTGGATTCTTCCCCGTCGACAAGGACACGATCAACTACCTCCGCGCGACCGGACGCGATCCGCATCGTGTGGCGCTGGCTGAGGGCTATGCGCGAGCGCAGGGGCTTTGGCGCGACGCGGGCACGCAGGACCCCGTTTTCACAAGCACGCTTGAGCTTGATCTTGCAACGGTTGAGCCAAGCCTCGCGGGGCCGCGCCGCCCGCAGGATCGCGTTCCGCTTACGCGCGCTTCGGAAGGATTTCTCGACGCCTTGGCGGAGATGCGCAATGTTAAGCCTGCAAGCCAAGCGGCGGAGATGGTGAGCGAAGGCGGCGGCAGCGTCGAGCCTCTTGAACGGTCCGGTCCCGTCGAAGGTGAGAACTACGCGATTTCGGACGGCCACGTTGTCATCGCCGCGATCACGTCCTGCACGAACACATCTAATCCGAGCGTCCTGATTGCGGCGGGTCTGCTTGCCCGCAAGGCGCGCGAGAAGGGGCTGAAGCCGAAGCCCTGGGTCAAGACATCGCTGGCGCCCGGTAGCCAGGTTGTCACCGATTATCTGACGAAGTCCGGTCTGCAATCGGATCTGGATGCGCTCGGCTTTGAACTCGTTGGCTATGGTTGCACAACCTGCATCGGCAATTCCGGCCCTCTGCCTGAACCGATCTCGAAGGCCGTCAACGACAACGATCTGGTGGTCGCCGCCGTGCTTTCGGGCAACCGGAATTTTGAGGGCCGCGTCAACCCCGATGTACGCGCCAATTATCTCGCCTCGCCGCCGCTCGTCGTCGCCTACGCGCTCGCAGGCACAATGAAGCTCAACCTCGCCACGGAGGCGATCGGAACCGGCAAGGACGGCGCGCTCATTTTCCTCAAGGACCTCTGGCCGTCGTCCGCTGAAGTTGCTGACTTCATCCGCACCTATGTCACGCCCGATTTGTTCAGGACGCGATACGCCGATGTCTTCAAGGGCGATGCGCGCTGGCAGGCTGTCGGCGGCTCGAAGACGGGCCAGACCTATGAGTGGGACGGCGGCTCGACCTACGTCCAGAACCCGCCCTATTTCGAGGATCTGACCGGCGACGCGCCTGCGCCGCTTTCCGACATCGAGGATGCGCGCGTTCTCGGCCTTTTCCTCGACTTCGATCACGACGGACCACATCAGCCCGGCAGGCTCCATCGCCAAATCGGGGCCGGCCGGAAAGTATCTTCTGGCCCATGATGTCACGGCTGCCGACTTCAACTCCTACGGCGCCCGGCGCGGCAATCATGAAGTGATGATGCGCGGGACCTTCGCGAACATCCGCATCAAGAACCAGATGGCGCCAGGCGTCGAAGGCGGCGTCACGGTCCATTACCCGGATGGCGAGCAGATGCCGATCTACGATGCGGCCATGCGATACAAGGCCGAAGGCGTGCCGCTGGTCATCTTCGCCGGGCGCGAATACGGCACAGGCTCAAGCCGCGACTGGGCCGCCAAGGGCACGCGTCTGCTTGGCGTGCGCGCCGTGATCGCTGAAAGCTTCGAGCGCATTCATCGCTCGAACCTGGTCGGCATGGGCGTTCTCCCCCTCGTGTTCGAGGAGGGCATATCCTGGAAAGACCTCCGCCTCAAGGGCAGCGAGACGGTGACAATTCATGGCATAAAAGAACTCAAGCCGCTGACGAAGATGACGGCAAGCATAGCCCTCCCCGATGGAGGGAGGAAGGATGTGCCGCTGCTCTGCCGGATCGATACGCTCGATGAACTCAACTACTTCAAGAGCGGCGGCATCCTGCATTACGTGTTGCGGAACCTTGCCGGGGCCTGATCGATTCGAGAACCGGTTTAAGGAAGCCCCGGCACGCTGGGGCTTTCTTATGCAATCTTGGCTAAAAAGTGCGCAATCTGACGTGTACTGTTTCCTGCGACAAAAGGCTGTTGCCGGGAAAATTCCTGCTTCCGCAGTAACTTACAGAAACCAATAAAAACGGCAAAGAAACCCTTGATTGTTCGAAGACCTCTTGAGACACTGATTGCACATCAAAGAAGGCGCAGCTGAGTACAACGCACGCGCCGCGCGTCGCGTGCAAATACAAGGCATTTTGGAAGCCTCGGGTTACGTCTCAGAAACTCTATAAATAAGGGAGTCCTGGCGCATGGCGGAACAAACAGAGCCAGCATTTCAAGATTGGGTTGAGACTGCAAATCACCTCGCCAGCCACTCCGCGTCAACCGTGGCCTGCCCCTGCTGCGGCAGCACCTCTCTCAGCGTGAGGGATGTTGAATATGGCTTTGGCCATGACAGGGGCGTTCAGCGCTACATTTCGTGCGGCTGCTGCGGCGCGTTCACCGGCGTGACTGTCAAGAACGCTGGCGAGACCGAAGGCGCCGCCTTCCACGCCGCCGAATAAAGCCCGCCGCTGCCAAAGCAAGCGCCGCCAGGCTGTCCAACCGCAGTCGTCGAGGTTGTCGTTGTTCGTGGTCAACTCGGTGAGCGCCTCCTCTAAGCTGCTGCGGGCATGAGCGTACGCCTGACCTCCGCCCTGAGGAGGTCAATCGGCGCGAGACCCGCCTTTGGCTTTTCGAAATGCCAGAACGTCCAGCCGTTGCAGGCGCCGCGCCCTTGCGCCTTGGCTCCCACGGAGTGGATGGAGCCGCGCACGCCATCCCACACAACCGACGCGTCGGCCATCACTTGAGCCCGGATCTTGGCCTTGGCGTCGAACAGCACGTCGCCGGGACGCAGCATCCCAAGCTGAAGCACCATGCCGAAGGGTACGCGCGGCTCGGCGCGCTTGGAGACAATCGGGAACGCGGTCTTGGCATCGCAAGGCTTCACGGCGGCGATGCGGGCCTTCGCGGCGGCGACGTAATCGGGATCGCGCTCGATGCCCACATAGCGGCGGCTCAACGCTTTCGCGACGGCGCCCGTCGTCCCGGTTCCGAAGAACGGGTCGAGCACGAGATCGCCCGGCTTCGTTGTCGCCAGCAGCACGCGCGCAAGCAGCGCTTCGGGCTTTTGCGTCGGGTGGGCCTTCCTGCCGCCGTCGTCGCGCAGCCGCTCGGGGCCGGAGCAGATCGGCAGAAGCCAATCCGAACGCATCTGCAGGTCGTCGTTGAAAGCCTTCAGCGAATTGTAATTGAAGGTCGGCCGCGCGCTCTCATCGCGCCCCGCCCAGATCAGCGTTTCGTGCGCGTTGGTGAAGCGCGTGCCCTTGAAATTCGGCATCGGGTTCGTCTTGAGCCAGATGATGTCGTTGAGCAGCCAGAAGCCGAGATCCTGAAGCGCCGTGCCGAGCCGGAAGATGTTGTGATAGGTGCCGATCACCCAGATCGCGCCGTTCGGCTTCAGCACGCGGCGGCACTCCGAGAGCCACGCGCGGGTGAACTGATCGTAGGAGGCGAAATTGTCGAAGCGGTCCCACGCATGGTTCACGCCATCGACGCGCGTGTTGTTGGGCCGGAGAAGATCGCCGCCAAGCTGGAGATTATAGGGCGGATCGGCGAAGACCAGATCCACGGAGCCGGACGGCATTGCGCGAAGCACCTCGACGCACTCGCCTTGAACAATGCTCCCCTCGGAATCGGGGCTGAAAAGACGCTCCAACGACTGAACGCAACGCATGACTTACCATGACTTACAACGTGTACTGCGACCTCTTTATCAGAAGCTTGAGCATAAAGGGTTAACGTAAATGCGGAGTTTACAACCGCCTTGAAAATGCATCGAACAGTCATTTCTGCGGGCGCTGAGGGCTTCCCCCGGACAAGGCGCGCGCGTGCAACCGGGCGTCCTCCCCGATCGGCTCTCCATCGGCGAAATCGAGTTTGGACCAATTTCCTGTTTGAACGTCAAGGAAGGCGGCATTGTCGTCAAAACTCCTTACTTGGCCTGCGCCGCCATTTTAGACAAATGCGCTTTACTGGGAGGTTAACTTAGGCAAGTCATTGATATACATGGAGAAAATTTTTCATAGCGTGCGCCGCCCAAGGCGCGAACGGACTGCAGCATGGTTAACCGGCGCGTCCGGAATATATTTAACGGACTTTTGCGCGCCCATTTCTGGGAAAAATACAGTTAATTAACCTTGTTTGAATTGGTCCAATAAATGGAAAAAGGACCAACAATTTCAAAGTGATAGACGCATCGCCACTCTCGAGGCCGAAAGAGGCTGCCACAATTCTTGCACATTTCGAGGTCGAAAATGGACCAGAAATAATTCGGGGCCCACTTCCGTTAACCAAACCCCCGTTAACACATAATCCGCCGCCTAGCGACGCACAATAAGGCGCCATTATTCAGAATGGCAACCAAAGCGATTTTAGCATCGGCAGGGAAATCGGCTCCTGCATAAAGGCAACTCATGCTGAACGACTATCACATCCAGTTCCTCTCGCATTTGCTTCGTCGCAAAGTGACTTTTTTGGTGATTGGCGGTCAGGCGCGCTGGTTATTGGATGCCAGCCATCGAACTAGCGATCTCGATGTTTGGGTCCGCCTTGTTCCAGAAGATGTTCCAACTCTTGAGCGATCAATCATTGCTTGGGGGCGTGAACATCCACAACACAGTAATCGAAACTTGGTGTTACCGCTTGGGTTGCGGAGTGGGATGCAATTAGCGTTCCCTGAAAATGACGGCGTTTGGTTTATCAATCGCTCCGGGCAGCCAAAAGAAATTGGCATCAAAGAACGCGTCGACATACTCACGTCGTTGGGCGACCTAAACTTCGGCGATTGCTTAAAACGCGCAGTTGCGCACCGCGTCGCGGATATGATCGTGATGGGACTTTCGCCGGAAGATCTCGACGCAGCAGAACGACTACGAACAAAAAGCGAAGCTGGGTAGGACCCGTGCGTTCATGCCCTGGACAAACGCTTGCCACGTGGCAAGCGGATACATCGGCCATTGCTCCTGCGAGCAAATTGGAGGCTCTCCTTCTTCGGCGTTCCATTGGGCGTGCCAAGCAGACTCGCGCGAAACGATCACCGGCGGCTGCCCGAACTGGTCCGCAGTTATGTCAACGATAATGTCGCCAACGGCAAGCCATGCGTGCGTCCGTTCACCCTGTTCGGCGCCCACGTAGCGTGCGTTAACGCCGAGGACTTCAACGAAATAACGCCCAAGCAGATGGCAAGTGTGCCCGCAGGCATTGTGGGGAAAGCTCTTGAGCCAAGGGTCTCCTGATTCGGGGCCGCACGCCTCCATAGCCTCACGCGCCGCCGTGGCCACGGCGGCAAGGGTCTCAATCGAGTGAGCATCGGATGCATTGAACGTCATGATTACGCAAATCCTCACTTTGCTGAAGCGAGCCCTTTTAGAAAACGATTATATCGAGCTTGGAATGTCGTACCCGACAGCATGTGATTTCCGGAACTGCGGCGGAATGAGTGCATTGCTTTTCGACAGCCACGAAGGGCGCGGCAACTTCGTGAACAAGAGCACTGGAGCCTTTTACAAGTTGAAAGGCCCCCTATTGATGCGAAAAACGGAACCCCAGCAAGGTAAGGATCACCATCCTGGACGGGCGCAAAGAGATTCACATAGCAAAATTGCGGGACCTGCGGGACAAGGCTTCGAAGAGAGCACCCCGCTGTGGTGGAATGACGCGCGACCAGCTTGCGCTTGATGGGCGAATCGGTAGATTTTTGCGCTCGTTGGCAGTGAGTGCGAAAGGCGTCAAGGATGAGATTGATAAATGTTGGAGTCTTTGTTGCGGTTGGTGGATTGGCCGTAAGCAGCGTCCAGCCGAGTGTCGAGTGTGGGCCGGAAGAGTTATGCCAGGCGGTCGTTGACCCTGACCAGCACACGCACGAGCGTGAGCCAGGGCCGGTGCAGACGATTGGTCGGCGGCCGGTAGCAGTAGTTAGCAACAACGCTAGCAGTGGTCTTTTCGATACGGTACGCTAATCACAGAGCCCGCTTCGGCTGGGTAAAGTATGTGTATAATCCAGAGCTTTCTCTTTACATGCATGGTTGCATAGCGTGACGCTTCCCACGCTTTTTTGGCCTGCCGCAACGGTGACGGGAGTGCGAACCGTGTATTCCAGTAACGCAATTCACGATCGGAGAACGGCGCATATTTGCCCTATCTGCCAAAAGCAATTTATATCAATCATCCGGCGGGGATGGAATATATTTACCTGTTCTGAATGCAACAGACCCTTCAAAGCATTCAATGGAAGAGTTAGAGCTAAAAGGTCACGTGGTGATAAGCAAGCGAACAGCCGACATGTTTCAATTCGTGTGATTTACGATGGTATTGAAGAGTTAATAGAATACGACTGTGCATATGATAATGACTTTGAAATGCGTGCACAAGATGAGATAAATATATATTTTCTAGGAAATGAGGCGTATTTCATAAAAAATATAACACTCGATATATCTAGTATCGTTGCTAAAGGAAAAGGTAGCCCATGGGTTGGATGCTTAATTGTTTTCTTATTTTTAATGTTTCTAATTTTCCGATTTATTCTTAGGTAAACGCGAAGTAAGCGGTATGAAACAGCCCGTGTGTGGTCGGGGCTTTTTATATTCAGGTTTGTAGATATGATCTTTTTTTCAGGCGCAAGAGCGGCAACGCGTTTCCATCTTTTGATAAAACCGCCCCCTGCATTGCACTCGCTTTTGGAAAGGTCTATGTCCCTCGGCTTAGGCCGCCACGGCAGGCGACCCGCGGAGCAAACTCATGAAACTCAGCCGTTATTTCCTCCCGGTTTTGCGCGACGATCCCAAAGAGGCTGAAATCGTCTCCCATCGGCTCATGCTGCGGGCTGGCATGATCCGCCAGGCCAGCGCCGGGATTTATTCCTGGCTGCCGCTTGGCTTTCGCGTGCTGAAAAAGATCGAGCAGATCGTTCGCGAGGAGCAGAACCGGGCTGGCGCCATCGAGCTCTTGATGCCCACGATTCAGTCCGCGGAGCTCTGGCAGGAGAGCGGGCGCTACGGCGATTACGG
Organism: uncultured Alphaproteobacteria bacterium; assembly: GCA_963757195.1. GTDB lineage: Bacteria > Pseudomonadota > Alphaproteobacteria > Rhizobiales > Rhodomicrobiaceae > Rhodomicrobium. The sequence goes on along the minus strand of CAVWQG010000004.1, from coordinate 533,791 downwards.
CGCGGAGATGCTGCGCATCAAGGACCGGCATGAGCGCGACATGCTGTTCGGGCCGACGAACGAGGAGCAGATCACGCAGATCTTCCGGGATGCGGTGAAGTCCTATCGCGACCTGCCGAAGAACCTGTACCACATCCAATGGAAGTTCCGCGACGAGGTGCGGCCGCGGTTCGGCGTCATGCGCGGGCGCGAGTTCCTGATGAAGGACGCCTATTCCTTCGATCTCGACGCCGATAGCGCGCGGCAATCCTATTACCGCATGTTCGTCGCCTATTTGCGCACGTTCGCGCGCATGGGTCTGAAGGCCGTGCCCATGAAGGCCGACACCGGGCCGATCGGCGGCGACCTCAGCCACGAATTCATCATCCTGGCCGATACGGGCGAGTCGGAAGTCTTCTGCGACCGCGATATGATCGAGATGCCCGTCCCGGACGACACGACGAATTACGAGCAGGACCTCCGCGCCGTCGTTGAGCGCTGGACCTCGAAATATGCGGCGACGAGCGAGATGCACGACGCAGTGCGCTTCGAGCAAGAGGTGCCGAAAGAGAGACGGCTTTCGGCGCGCGGCATCGAGGTGGGACACATCTTCTACTTCGGCACGAAATACACCGCGAAGATGAAGTGCCAGGTTCAGGGCCCGGATGGGCAGCTCATTACGCTGCAGGGCGGGTCTTATGGCGTGGGCGTGTCGCGCCTCGTCGCGGCGATCATCGAAGCGAGCCACGACAGTGCAGGCATCGTCTGGCCGGAGCCGGTCGCGCCCTTCCGGATCGGACTGATCAACCTGAAGCCCGGCGAGAGCGCCTGCGACGCCGCTTGCGCCAAGCTCTACGAGGCGCTCGGGGGCGAGAGCGACGACGTTCTTTACGACGACACGGGCGAGAGCGCCGGGGCCAAATTCAAGACCATGGATTTGATCGGCCTGCCCTGGCAGGTGATCGTCGGGCCAAAAGGCTTGGCGAAGGGTGAAGTTGAAGTGAAGGACCGCGCAACCGGGGAAAGAAGCACTCTCGCCCTTGATGCGGCCATAAATAAGTTGCAGCAAAAGGCAACGGGGGCTGCAGGCGCACCGCCGAAATCCAGCAACTAGTACAGCCCGAGGCAAGTTCGCACTCACTTCGTTGCACGCTCTCAAGCGACCTTGCCTCGGATAAGCTGTACTAAATTCAATAGTTTGCTAGTACGCCTTATCCGCCTGAAGTCCCGTGCGAGCTTGCGGGAAATGGGGCGGGACTTCCGGCGGGGCGTACTAGCGCAGCCCGCGTCCATTTGGACGCGGATAAGCTGCTCTAGCATTTTAGAATCGATCAACTTTCCGCCTTCAATCGATTCCGATTAAAGGCGGGTTGATCTAGGCCAGGACGCGGATCAGCGCATGACAGTCAAAGCCGCACGGGAACCGATGGCTTTTGCGCCATTCGAATGGCTGCTCGCTTTCCGCTACCTGCGCGCGCGGCGCAAGAAGGGCGGGGTGTCCGTCATCGCCTTCTTCTGCATACTGGGCATCGCGCTCGGCGTCGCCACGCTGATTATCGTGCTCTCGGTCATGAACGGGTTTCGCAAGGAGCTTTTCGACAAGATCCTTGGGCTCAACGGGCATGTGATCATCAGGCCCCTCGCGCGCCCCTTCAACGATTTTCTCGCGACCGCCGACCGGCTTAACGCCGTGCCCGGCGTGAAGTTCTCTCTGCCGGTGGTCGAAGGGCAGGTGTTGGCTTCTTCGCCGTCCAACTCGACCGGCATGATCGTGCGCGGATTGAGAGCGCAGGACCTTGACCACCTGAAAGCCATCTCGGGAAATATTCGCTACGGGTCTCTCGCCAACTTCGACGAGTCTGGCGGAATCGTCATAGGGACGCGGCTTGCCAATACGCTGAATGTTTTCGTGGGCGGAGAGGTGACCGTGCTCGCGCCTCGCGGAGCATCGACGCCCTTCGGCACCGCGCCACGGGTGAAGCGGTATCCGGTAACGGCCGTTTTCGAAATGGGCATGTCCGAATATGACGGAACGATTGCCTTCATGCCGCTGAAGGAGGCGCAATCCTTCTTCAACTTCGGTGAGGCCGTGCAGGTTTTGGAGGTGGTGGTCGATAATCCGGACAATGTCGACGCCATGCGGCCAAGCCTTCAGGATGCCGCCGGACCCGATCTCATTTTGAACGACTGGCGTCAGCGAAACGCGACCTTCTACAACACGCTGAAGGTCGAGCGGAACGTGATGTTCGTCATCGTTATGCTGATCGTCCTGGTGGCGACGCTGAACATCATTTCAGGCCTTACGATGCTCGTGAAAAACAAGGGACGGGACATTGCCGTGCTGAGAACGATGGGAGCGACGCGCGGGTCGGTCATGCGCGTGTTCTTCATCAGCGGGACGAGCATCGGCTTCATCGGCACACTCGCCGGCCTTATTCTCGGCGTTCTCATTAGTCTCAATATGGAAGAGATAAGGCAATTCGTTTCCTTTCTGACGAACACGCGCCTGTTCGATCCTCAGGTGTATTTTCTGTCCAGCCTTCCGTCGCAGACGGACCCGATGGAAGTTCTGGCCGTCGTGATTGTTGCGCTCGCGCTCTCGATGGCGGCTACCCTTTATCCGGCGCTGGCTGCGGCTCGCCTCGATCCCGTCGACGCCTTGCGTTACGAGTGAGACGCTGGCGGCTTTCGGCGAAAAGGAACAGGCACGTTTAGGGCGATAGAGAAGGGCTTCGAGTTGCTGAACGGCAAGCGCAATCGAGCGGAGGCGGCATGACCAAAATGATGCGCGATTTCGCGGGGACGAAGCCTGTCCTTCAGATCGTCGGGCTTGAGCGCACTTTTTCCCAAGGCGATCGCGTGCTTCAGATCCTGCGTGGGGCGTGCGCCGATATTTACGATGGCGAGGCCGTCGCGCTTGTCGGTCCCTCCGGTTCCGGTAAGTCGTCACTCCTTCACATTGCCGGTCTTCTTGAAAAGCCCGGTGGCGGGAGTGTGATCCTGAACGGCGTCGATTGCACCTCACTCTCCGATAAGGATCGCACCCGCGTCCGGCGGACAGAGATCGGGTTCGTCTACCAGTTTCACAACCTGCTGCCCGAGTTCTCGGCCCTTGAGAATGTGATGATGCCCCAGCTTCTGGCGGGCGTGCGGAAAAAGGATGCGAAAGCGCGGGCGCTGGAGCTTCTGACAAATTTCGGGCTTGAGGAGCGCACGTCGCACCGCCCGCCCGAGTTATCGGGCGGCGAGCAGCAGCGCGTGGCGATCGCGCGAGCCGTCGCCAACAGCCCGAGCGTCCTTCTGGCGGACGAGCCGACGGGGAACCTCGATCCTCACACAGCCGACCGGGTTTTCGAGGAGTTGACCTATTTCATCCGCGCGACCGGCGTGGCCGCCCTGATCGCAACCCATAATTTCGATCTCGCCGCGCGCATGGATCGCATTCTACAACTCAATGAAGGCCTTCTTATCGAGGTGGGCCAAAAGCCCGGCGCGGCCAAACCCGAAGCGGCTCACGCAGCGTCATCGTCTTTCGGCTAGACTGACGCATACGTCATCCAGCATGCCCCTCATCCTGTCCTTCTCCCGCGCAAGCTCGCCAAGGCGAGCTTGCTTCTCTGAGCAGCCGCATCCGCTAGCGGATGCGGATTGGAGAAGGAACGGCGTTGCAAGCGCAAGCATACTCCCTCTCCCAACCGCATCCGCTGGCGGATGCGGTCATCTTAAGTTGCAAGCTCGCCAAGGCGAGTTCGCCGGGAGAGGGTGGGGGTGAGGGGTTTGACGTTTCGCGGATCTATGATTTCGGGCGCTAAGGGCGGGATAACTCGGCCGCCATCCCTGCCGAATCGGCGCTGCGCACGCTATCTTCCGCTTCGGCTCAAACGACCGCGCGGGAGCTGATGACGAAGCCCACCTTTATTCACCTTCACGTCCATTCCGCCTACTCGCTGCTGGAAGGCGCGCTGCCGGTCAAGGCTTTGGCGAAACTTGCCGCCGCCGACGGCCAGCCCGCCCTCGCCATCACCGACAGGAACAATCTTTTCGGCGCGCTCGAATTTTCCGAGGCGCTCGCCGCCGAAGGGGTTCAGCCGATCCTCGGATGCACGCTGACGGTCGCTTTTCCGCTAGCCGCCGATGAAAGCCCGCGCCCCGGAACGCGCGCCGCACATCACGGCTCCATAGTTTTGCTGTCAAAGGATGCAGCCGGGTACTTGAACCTGATGCGCCTTTCCAGCCAGGCTTTCCTCGATCACGCGGCTGAAGGCGCGCCGCATGTGACGCTGGCGCAGCTTGAGGAATGCGCGGAAGGCCTGATCGCGCTGTCGGGCGGTCCCGACGGACCGGCCGACAAAGCATATGCTGCCGGGAACGCGCCTTTGGCCGAGTCGCGGCTCTCCGCGCTGGCATCGATCTTTGGCGACCGGTTTTATATCGAGATCCAGCGGCACGGCTTGCCGCGCGAGCGCGCGGTTGAGCCTCAGCTTCTGCGCTGGGCTTATGACCATGGCGTGCCGCTCGTCGCTGCGAACGAAGCCTATTTCAAAAAGCGCGATGTTTTCGACGCCCACGACGCGCTTCTGTGCATCGCGGAAGGACGCTACGTGGCGGAGGACGACCGGCGCCGCCTGTCGCCCGAGCATTATCTCAAGTCACAAAGCGAGATGGCGGCTTTGTTTGCCGATCTGCCGGAGACGATTGAGAACACGGTCGAGATCGCCAAGCGCTGCGCCTTCCGCCCGCGGCCCCGCAAGCCGATTCTGCCAAGCTTCGTGCCCGGCGTGGAAGACACCGCAGCGGCCGAAGCCGCCGAGTTGAAGGCACAGGCCGAAGCGGGACTCGCCCGCCGTCTCGCCGCGATCCCGGAGCATCTGCGCGGGGCAAGCGAGGAGGACTACAAGAAGCGCCTCGCCTTCGAACTCGATGTCATCACCCGCATGAAGTTTCCGGGCTACTTCCTGATCGTGTCCGACTTCATCAAATGGACAAAGGCGCAAGGCATCCCCGTCGGGCCGGGCCGCGGATCGGGCGCAGGGTCGGTCGTGGCCTGGTCGCTGACTATCACGGACCTCGATCCGATGCGCTTCGGGCTTCTCTTCGAGCGCTTCCTCAACCCCGAGCGCGTCTCGATGCCGGACTTCGACATCGACTTCTGCCAGGACAGGCGCGACGAGGTGATCGCCTATGTCCGCCAGAAATACGGCGCGGACCGGGTTGCGCAGATCATCACCTTCGGAAAGCTGCAAGCGCGCGCCGTGCTCCGCGACGTGGGCCGCGTTCTGCAAATGCCCTATGGGCAGGTTGACCGGCTCTGCAAGATGGTGCCGAACAACCCCGCGAACCCGGTGACGCTCGCCCAGGCCATCGAAGGCGAACCCCAGCTGCAGGAGGCCCGAGACCGCGAGCCAATCGTGAAGCAGCTTCTCAACACGGCGCAACAGCTGGAGGGGCTTTACCGCCACGCCTCCACGCACGCCGCGGGCGTCGTCATCGGCGACCGGCCGCTGGTCGAACTGGTCCCGCTCTACCGCGATCCGCGCTCAGATATGCTGGTGACCCAGTTCAATATGAAGTGGGTCGAGCAGGCGGGGCTTGTGAAGTTCGACTTCCTGGGCCTTAAAACGCTGACGGTGCTGCAAAAGGCGTGCGCGCTTTTGGAGAAGGCGGGCAGGCCCATCGAACTGGGCGCACTCCCGCTCGACGATCCGGCCACTTATGAGCTGATTGCGAAAGGCGATACCGGCGGCGTGTTCCAGCTCGAAAGTACGGGCATGCGCGAGGCGCTTCGCAAGCTGAAGCCCGACCGCTTCGGCGACATCGTCGCTATCAACGCGCTTTATCGCCCCGGCCCGATGGACAACATCGAGACCTTTATCAACCGCAAGCACGGCATAGAAGAACCGGATTACCTGCATCCGCTCGCCAAGCCGATCCTGGAAGAGACCTACGGCGTCATCATCTACCAGGAGCAGGTGATGCAGCTCGCGCAAGTGCTGTCCGGCTACAGCCTCGGCGAAGCCGACCTGTTGCGCCGCGCCATGGGCAAGAAGATCAAGGCCGAGATGGACGCCCAGGGCGCGCACTTCGTGAAAGGCGCAATGGAGAAGGGCATCGAGGAGGCCCGGGCGCGCTACATCTTCGAACTTGTGGCGAAGTTCGCAGGCTACGGCTTCAACAAGAGCCACGCCGCTGCCTATGCGCTGATCGCCTATCAGACGGCGTACCTCAAGGCGAACCACTGCCAGGAGTTTCTCGCCGCGTCCATGACGCTCGACATGGGCAACACCGACAAGCTGTACAGCTACACGCGCGAGGCGAAGCAGCACGGCATCGCGATCCTGCCGCCTTCGGTGAACAAATCGGCGGTCGATTTCGAGCCGGAGGGCCGCGATATACGCTATGCCCTTGCCGCACTGAAAAACATGGGACACGCGGCCGCCGCCACCATCGTCGAGGAGCGCGGGGACAAAGCGTTTCGCGATCTTGCCGATTTCATGTCACGGGTCAGTCCGAAGGCCGTGAACAAGCGCGCGATTGAAACGCTGAACGCGGCGGGCGCGCTTGAGGATCTGGAGAAGAACCGGGCCAAGGTGGCAAAAAACGTGGAGCGCCTTATCGAGTTCGGCGCGCGCATCGCCCAGGACCGCGCGGCGGGTCAGGTGGATATGTTCGGAGCCGCCTCATCCGGGCAAGCCGCCCATCCGCTCGATTTGGCGGATGCCCCGGCCTGGGGCTTGCTTGAAAAGCTCGACAACGAGCTTGCGGCAGCGGGCTTCTACCTCTCGGGGCATCCGCTGGATGACGTCGCCGATCAGCTTTCGCGCCTGAACGTCATGCGCTGGACCGATTTCGCCGCCCGCGCCGAAGCCCATGGCCGCGCCGAAGCACGCCTCGCCGCGACCGTCACCTACAAGCAAGACCGCAAGGCGAAATCCGGGAACCGCTTTGCTTTTGCAGGCTTTTCCGATCCCACGGGACAATTCGAGGCCGTGATTTTTGCCGATACGCTGGCGTCGGCAGGGGACAAGCTCGAAGCGGGCAAGAACGTGCTGATCCAGGTCGAGGGCGAAGCGGAAGGGGAGGCGATCAAGGTCCGCGTCCAGACCGTGCAAACGCTCGATGAGGTTTTCGGCAAGGGCACGCGGCAGATGTCGATCACCGCGACGGAGAAACTCCAGGTTGGCGATCTCCTGAAGCATCTAAGCCGCGACGGCTCGCTCGAACTGAAGCTGGTGGTCGAACTGCGCGAGGCGAGCAAGGCCGTGGAAATCCTGCTTGGGAACAACTTCTCAATATCGACCCGGCAGCTCTCCGCGCTGAAAACGCTGCCCGGCGTTGTGCATATCGGCTGAGCAACGCGCGTTTGATCGGACGCGGGCGGTCTCGATGATCGTCGCCCCGGAATGTGCCTGGGCGCATGTCCGGGGCCGTTACAAATCGGAACGCCTTTTGACACGGCGCAAGCGCCGTTCCGGGATGCCAAGGCTTTGCCGCAGCGCTGCGTCGCAACCCGTTCTGATTTTGCGAATTTCGATCTAATGTTTGCCAGAGCGCATCAGCAAAAAGCCGGGGTTTGAATGCCAAAACTTCTCGTCGTCGGCGCGGCAGTCATGGACTGCGTTTACACCATGGATGAGCTTCCGGCCGCGGCAGAGAAATACAGGGCGAAAAGCTTCGCCCTGCGCGGAGGCGGAACGGCGGCAACCGCTGCTGTAACCGCGAGGCGGTTAGGGCTAGACGTGGCCTTGGCCGCGCGTGTCGGCGATGACATCTTCGGCGCCGCCATCATCGATGAGCTGGAAAAAGAGGGCGTCGACTGCACGCTGGTTCGAAAGTGCGCTGGCCGCCAGTCCTCCGTCTCCGCCGTCATGATCGACCGAAGCGGCGAAAGAATGCTCGTCAACTTCAAGGACCCCGGCATCGACAGCGGTACAGACTGGCTTCCACAAAAGCTGCCGGCCGAGATCGATGGCGTCCTGGGCGACCATCACTGGGCAGCTGGGACAGAGCACTTTTTTCGTCTCGCCCGCGAAGCTGGAAAGCCTGCGATCCTCGATGCGGATCGTCAAACATCGCCGCGCATCTTGGCAAGCGCGACGCATATCGGGTTCTCGGCGCGGGGCTTGCGCGAACAGTCGGGCATTGAGAACCTGCAAGAAGCGTTGGCTTCGCGCCAAACTCAGGGGCCGGGCTGGCTGGCGGTTACCGACGGGGCGAACGGCGCCTGGTTTACGGAAAATGGCAGCCTCGCGCATGAGCCCGCATTGGACGTCCCCGCCGTCGATACGAACGGAGCCGGCGACGTCTGGCACGGAGCGCTTGCCGTCGCTCTTTTGGAGGGGCAGGAACCAAGGCAGGCGGTGCGCTTTGCGAACGCCGCCGCCTCCATAAAATGCTCGCGCTTTGGAGGGCGCTCCGCTATTCCGGCTCGAAGTGAAGTTGCGGCATTCCTCTAGCTAGACTCCTGGCGCAGACGGGACTCGAATGTCAAACTTGCTCCACGGGGAAAAATCGCATTCAAATAAAGCAAATAACGCTCGGCGCATCCAAAGCAGCGCCCAAGCGGGAGCGTCTATTTCGAAAAGCGCCGCGATATCCGCTATAATATTACCTGCCTGATTCGAGGTATAGAGCGCGAGCCCAGACCGGAATCGATTAAGGACAGAAAAGCCCATCGATTCTAACGTGCTAGAGCATCTACCCGCGTCCGCGCGGGCTGTTCTAGAGCCAGTCTCTTGTTTAGCGTACGCGCGCACAACGGGAGAGACGACATGGTCCTATGCGACAACGTTTTTTGCTCCGGTGAAGTCGTCGAATTTGAGTATATCACTCTTGCAGGGCGCCGGTTTTGCTGTGTGGCCTGCGCCGACGACTGGTATCAACAGAACGAGGCGCTCGCAGAAGCCGCCACGCCATTGCGTGAACTTTCCAAAGACGAGCGCCGCGGGAGAAACACTTTTGCTTCTCGGCGCAGTGTGCGGACTTAGCCCCTAAACGCTTTATTGTACCGGAAAGCAAAAGACCTCGCTCTATGGGGATAGAGCGAGGTTCAGCTTCTGGCTTATGGGGAAAGCATCTTAGGGGATACTGATTTTATACTCGTGATTCTCTCGCAGTCGCGCAACTCACGATTTATTGCAGATCAATACAGCGGAGCGAGCGCGGTCCATCCCAAAAAATGAAGCTGATCTCAGGCTGAACAAATCGGGAGGTTCGGACACAGTAGTGACACCGAATCCCCAGGTCGTTAACAATCGTTAATGCTTCCTTGACTGTGCAATTTTCGTCCGCTTGAATGCCTGCCAGTAAAGGATCTCAGGTGCAATTCAACCGCCCAGCCTGTGCTCACAGAGGAGCACAAAACTAAGTATCGCGCGCCGAGGCAATCTCATTGATGCGTTGCAGGCCGCTTTTTTGTTTCGAAACGGACGGAGGGGTGATTATGAAGGTAGGATTTCGATTGTTGTGTGTTCTTGCCGCGAGCGTGACTTTGGGGAGCTTTTCCGCGCCATCGAGCGCGGCGCCACTTTGTGACGGTCCGCCGCCAAATGTATGGCCGTTTTTGCCTGAACTGCCCAAAGGCTGCCAGAGGGAACGGATTCAGGCCTCCGGCGAACTGAGCTTCGGTGTGTTCCGTAAGGCATCCAGCATTGCCGAGGCTTCCTGGCAGCGCGAAGTTTTGACGAAGTATGGCGAGCGATTCCAAGATTTGAAATTCGCGGCCTGCAAAAACGTTCTCTGCGTGAAGGGCGCGGTTAGCGGCACGGAACGCTGCACGATTTCTGCCTACCCCTGTGCGTCTGACATGGGCGAACCCCAAAAAGCGCAAGTTGAGCGCCTGGCGTCGCTCGATGACCAGAATCTGCCCGACGATTTCCGCCGTGTCGAGGAAAGGCACGAGGAAAGAAGGGAAGCCATCAGGGAAGAGAGACACGAAGAGCGTGCCGCGGAGAGAAGGGATGAGCGTATCGAGGCGAGAGACCTCAACCCTCAAGAGGTTCGTGAGATGCAGCACCTGTTAAGTCGCGCAGGTTACAACGTTCACCCTGACGGGGTTTTTGGCGACGAATCGAGAGATGCTCTTAGCGCTTGGGAACGCAGGGTTGGGATGCGCGATGACGGCTATCCAACTTTCGAAGCTCTGGAGAGGCTGCGTCGCGACTTCAGATGACGATCGCTCTTAGAGCCTGATTTTGCGGAGCGCGTCGCGCTCCGCTTTTGTGTTTCAGATGAACCGTAAAAAGCCCATGTCCCGTTGGTAGTTGCTCAGCGTCGGAGCCTGAGCTAAAGCTCCAGCGCTGATGGAAGGCAAAGCCGGCGGGGGATTGCGTCATGATGAGTTCCTGGTTCGGCGATATGACCCGCCAGATCGATATGTATTGCGAGCGAGGGAGCGCCGCTTGGGACGCGGAACCGCTCAACGCCGTCTCTAATATCGCGTTCTTCATCGCGGCCTGGGCGGCTTGGCGGTTACAGCAGCGTCATCCGAATGCCGCGCTCGGCGGCGCGATCCGGGTGCTCTGCATCATCATCGCGGTGGTGGGCGCCGGCAGCCTGACTTGGCATATCTATGCGACCCGCTGGGCCGAATGGGCGGATGTTATTCCGATCCTCATTTTCATGATCGTCTATTGCTGGGTGATTTTGACGGCGTTCTTCCAATGGCCGTGGTGGCTGAAGGCGCCAGCGGCGTTTCTTCTCTTTGCGGCCACGTTCTACCTGGAGGCCGATGAGTTCGAGAAAGTCCTCTGGGGCGGAGCTATGTACTTGCCGACGCTCGTCTTCCTGATGGCCGCAGGCGCCGGAATCTGGCGGCGCAACGCCAGCGCGGGCAGAGCCTTTTACGCTGCCGCCGGCCTTTTCGTGCTGTCTTTCACCGCGAGAACCCTCGATATGCCTATGTGCGGCGTTCTTCCGATCGGGATGCACTACTTCTGGCATCTCTTCAACGCCGCTGTGCTCTTCCTGCTTGTCAGAACGGTCATTGTTCACGCTCCCGCACCCAAGGAGAAGGTTTCGGGCTCATGGAGCGCGGAGCAAACGGTCCTTGGCGCGCCCGGCGCCTAACCAAGTGCCGCCAAGCTTGGCCTTCGGATTGCCCCGGAAGACGCTCGCCCCGCGCGACGTCGTCCCGGAAAGGCGAAGCCTTTTCCGGGACCTAACACATTCAAACAGCTACCCTTTTTTAGAACCCGGCTCGCGCTTTGCTTGGCCGCGGCGGCCGTTGGCGCAGCCTATGAAGGCTCGCCCGCTGGCTTGTTCTCGTCTGCGGGCTTGTTGCGGCGTTCGGCCATGAACTGATCGAACTCGGCTTGGTCTTTCGCGCGGCGCAAGCGGTCCAGGAAGCCGGTGAACTCCTTCTGCTCGTCCTCAAGGCGCTTCAGCGTCTCGGCCCGATAATTGTCGAAGGCGGCATTGCCGCTCGACCCGATCATCCCATAGCCGCCGCGCTTCATGGCCCGCCACTCGTCGCGCGCCTCGCGCCAGCGTTCGCGACGCTCCTGCCAACTCATTTGCCCGTGATGTCCACACCCCATGCGTCCACTCCAATATAAGAAAGCCAAGGTGGCCAACCCAATCGGCCACCAGATGATGAAGGAAACGATCGTCAGCGCGACCCATGCGGGTTTGCCGATGTCGTCGAGCCTTTCGGCCAGGTGCATATGCGTAACTCCCTATGTAAATGTAAGTTACATTAACATAGGTGCGTCGCGACATCGGCTTTGTCAAGAGGCGCCAATTCAGGGGACGAAACGCAACCCTCGCCGCGCCAACAGACAGGCGTGGCATAGTTTTTACCCTAACGCTCGGTTGCGATTTCTGTGCGCCGGTTGAGGCCGGGGCGCCGTCGTCCCGGAGTGCGCTTCAGTGCTTATCCGGGACCGTAATGCCAACGCCTGCATCCCCGATAACGCCTTGCGGCGTTTCGGGGATAACGCGTGGGAGTAGACACGTCTAAACTCAACCCGCTTCAGCGTATTCATTGCGCCCTTCGCGGGCGAGCCATGGATCACTGCTAACGCGGACAGAGCGCCTTCCTCAAAATCCTGCTGCGCTCGCATCGGTTTCGAAACCAGCGGGCGCCGCTTAGACCTTGGCGGTTTCCTTCATTTCAAGCTGGTCCTTGAGATCCCGAAGGATTTCAGCGGCCTTTGGCGCCGAAGAAATGGCGTCAGCCGCCGATGGAGCCGCCACAGGCTCAAGCGCAGGCCGCAACTCCTCGCGCTTTACTTCGGCCGCGCGTTCCTCTTGCTTGAACTCGATCAGCTGTGTTCTGGGCGTCAGCACCTGACTTGCCCGGATGTCGCGGGGCGCGTCCATATCCTCTGTGTAAGCCCCCGACCGGAACAGCGTCTCGATCGACTTGGCCACGATGCGCGTTGTGCGCTGGGCCTGCTCTTCCCCGATCATCTGCTGGGCCTGCGCTTCCTTGATCCGCGCTACGAACCCGGCCGCCATCATCGCGACCTCGATCTGGTAACGGAAATTGTCCTCCGTCGCATATTTGATGCGATCCCAGACATTGATCAGAAGCGAGTTGATGTCTTCCATGATGGTGCTGGCGCCGAAGAAATCGAGGGACTTGGCGCTGCCCGAGTCGATGGAGCCGATGGCGAGATTCACTCCCCCGTCGAGATGCAAGGCGGAGAGGGAGGAGTACAGCTCATCCATGGAGCGGATCACGTTGACGATGATCTGCGGATCGGTCAGCGACCGTTCCTTTTCCGCGATCAGCACGCGGACGCGCTTGATTTCGCGCTCCGTCCCCTGGCTGTCGGTTATAATGAGTTCGCCCCTGTCCGTTTCACGCGTCAGAAGCTCGCGCAGCTTCGGCATGACGAAGATGACATTGTAAGCGCCGACATCCACATCGGAAATGAGCTTGCGGTTTACGGCCTGCTCGCCGTCAATCAGTCCCGACCAGAAACCGAGATCGAGCAGCGGCGTCAGCCCGAAGAACGTCATCAGGTCTTTTTCTTCCTCGCCGAACTGCTGATAGTGGCGTGTGAACTCATTATATGCGAGAAGGATACGCTGCGTGCGGTTCACGCTGTCGGCTTGCTGTCCGGTTCTGGCGACGCGCAACAACTCACGAATTTGCGCGGCATGAAGGGCCTCGCGCAAACTGTTGACGGCTTTGATAATTCTCTCGCGCCGCATGTATTGTTCTCCTTCCCCTGGCCCGAATCACTTCGCGCTTCGCGGATGCTAGCTCTTTTCATTGGTCATGATCATGTCTGCACTTAACGAAACCCCAGAAGATGGAACGGCGCAGGGCGACCGGATTGCAAAAGTCATTGCGAGATCAGGGCTTTGCTCGAGACGGGACGCCGAAGTCTTGATTGGGGAAAAACGGGTATCGGTGAACGGCGCCGTCATCGAAAGCGCGGCGCTCGATGTTTCGCCCGCTGACAAGGTGCTTGTCGATGGGAAGCCTCTCGCCGCGCGGGAGCCGCCCCGGCTCTGGCGCTATCACAAGCCGAAGGGCAGGGTGACGACGCATAAAGATCCCGAAGGGCGGCCGACCGTCTTCGAGGCCCTTCCGGAAAACCTGCCCCGGCTGATTTCGGTGGGCCGGCTCGACTTCAACACGGAGGGTCTTCTTCTTCTCACAAACGACGGCGATCTCGCGAGGCATCTCGAACTCCCTTCCACGGGTTGGGCCCGGCGTTATCGCGTCCGCGCCTTCGGGCAGATCGAGCAATCTAAACTGGATGAGCTTGCGGGAGGCTTGAGAACGGGCGGCGTCAATTACGGCCCGATTGAAGCCAAGCTCGAGCGCGAGCAGGGCGACAACGTCTGGATCACGCTCTTGATCCGCGAAGGCAAGAACCGCGAAGTGCGCCGCATCATGGAGCATCTGGGCCTCACCGTTAACAGGCTCATCCGCGTTTCCTTCGGGCCGTTCGTGCTGGGCGATCTGGAGCCCGGCCAGATCGAGGAAGTGAAAACCAGCGTCTTGAAGGATCAACTCGGCCCGCGCCTTACCCGGCAACTCGGCGTCAGGCGCGAGGTGATGCGGGAAGAGCGGAAGCTCGCGCCAACGCGCTCGAAGCCGACCTATCTGCGGCGAAAGCCGAGCGGCCCCGAAAGACCGGAAAGGCCGGCGGAAGAAACACGGTTGAAGCGCCGCCGAGTGCTCCCGATGGATGGATCGGAGGCTCCGCGGGTTGAGTTTATCCCCGAAAAGAAGCCGGATCGCTTCGGCAAGGGTGGCCCCGCTTCTGAAAGACCCTCTCGCCGCAGCCGGGAAGACCGTCCCGAGCGCGAGGACCGGGATCGGCCCGCCAGCCGCGAGGGCGGGCAGGGGTGGAGGAAGGCGCCGGATCGGGGAGCGCGCGCAGGGGGGGATCGCCCGCCGCGCCGTGAAGAAGGCCGCGCCGCCAGCGAACGCCCCTCATTTTCCGCGCGCAACAAGACCGGGCAGGAATCCGGGGAACGCCCCCGCTGGAAATCGCGCCCGGAACAAGGCGAGGAACGGCCGAGGTCTCGATGCCGTTCGGGTGAAGGCGGAGACCGGCCTTTCAGGCAAGATCGCGGCCCTGAACGCAGCGGCGAGGCGCGCCCGGAAAGGCGTCCTTATCAAGCACGCGACGAGCACGGCGGCGCGGAAAAGCCGAGGTCTTTCGGGAAGTTATTCCGCCGGGATAGTGACGGTGATTCAACAGGCCGGGCGCCCTGGCGCGACCGTGAGGGCGGCGAACGACGCGCCCCTGGGAGCGAAGGTCCGGGAGAACGTTCGCAGCGTCCCGAGAGGCGTCCGTATAGAAAAGACGACGGTGCTGGCGAGGCCGGGAAACCGAGGTCATTCGGAAAGCCCGGCTTCAAAGGGCCGAGGCGTGAAGCATCGGCGCGTGGAGATGGCGGCGAACGGCGCGCCCCTGGGAGCGAAGGTTCAGGAGAACGTCCGCAACGTCCCGAGAGGCGTCCGTATAAAAAAGACGGCGGTGCGGGCGAGACCGGGAAACCGAGGTCATTCGGAAAGCCCGGCTTCAAAGGGCCAAGGCGCGAACAATCGGCGCGTGGAGATGGCGGCGAACGGCGCGCACCCGGGAGCGATGCTTCAGGAGAACGGCCGCAGTGTGCGGAGGGGCGTCCGTATAGAAAAGACGGCGGTGCTGGCGAGGCCGGGAAACCGAGGTCATTCGGGAAGCCCGGCTTCAAAGGGCCGAGGCGCGAAGCATCGACGCGTGGAGAAGGCGGCGAACGGCGCGCACCCGGGAGCGATGCTTCAGGAGAACGGCCGCAGCGCGCGGCGGGGCGTCCGTATAGAAAAGACGGGGGTCCGAGCGAGGCGGGGAAACCGAGGTCATTCGGAAAGCCCGGCTTCAAAGGGCCAAGGCGCGATGCGCCGGCGCGCGGGGCGGGCGGCAAACCTTTCAAGCGCCGGCCTGGACCCGGGCAAAAGCCGCGCCCAGGCGGACCGCGCAAACCGAGACCGCAAACCGGTGAGGACACCCCGTGAGAATTGTCGGCGGGCGCTTTCGCGGGCGATCGATAGCCGCTCCTTCAGGCATGCTCACGCGCCCGACGTCGGACCGGGTGCGCGAGTCCCTTTTCAACATCCTCGCGCATGGCGTGAAAGGCTTCAGCATCGAGGGCGCGCGCGTGCTCGACCTTTTCGCAGGCTCCGGCGCGCTCGGTCTTGAAGCGCTGTCGCGGGGCGCGGCCTATTGCCTCTTCGTCGAAGACGACGCCGATGCGCGCGGCGCGATCCGGGAGAACATCGAGGCGCTCGCTCTGACCGGCGCAAGCAAGGTCTGGCGGCGCGACGCAACCAAACTTGGCCCAGCCGCGCCGATGCAGCCCTGCCAGCTTTTGTTCGCCGATCCTCCCTACGGGAAAGGGCTCAGCGAACTGGCGCTTAGCGCAGCGGCGGAGGGCGGCTGGCTTTCGCCGGGCGCGGTTTGCGTGCTGGAAGAGCGTGCGGACATCGCCGCAGTCGTTCCGGCAGGTTTCGTTGAAGTCGATGTCCGCACCTACGGCGATACGGCGCTCCATTTCCTTCGCAAGACTTGACCCTGCCCGGCCCCCGCATCACCCTCTAGGCAGACGCCGCCAATTTGGCCAACGGATTGTCATCCCGGCGCACTCGCTCCACGTCGTCATCCCGGCCAAGCGAAGCGCGAGCCGGGATCGTAAAGAGGTAGCGGTTCAATGCGTTACGATCCCGGACAAGACTTCGCCTTTCCGGGATGACGCCCTGGGGGCGATCCGGCTAGCGAATTCTTAGCAAACGAGGGTCGCAATGACTTGGTCATCTCGGCAGTACCTGAAATTTGAGGACGAACGCACACGGCCAGCGCGCGATCTTTTGCAGGCGGTTCCGGTGGCAAGCGTAAAGCACGCGGCCGATCTTGGATGCGGCCCCGGCAACTCCACGGATCTGCTCGTCGAGCATTACCCCGATGCGAGCATCGCCGGCGTCGACAATTCGCCGGACATGATCGCGGCGGCGCAAAAACGGCTTCCCTTTGTGAAATTCCGGCTTGGCTCCATCGAGGAGTGGAGCGAGCCTGGGCCGTGGGATCTTCTGTTCGCGAACGCGTCCCTGCAATGGGTCGGCGATCACGAGGGGCTCCTGCGGCGGCTGATGCAGCGCCTCGCCCCAGGAGGAAGTCTTGCAATCCAAATACCGGACAACCTTGCCGAGCCTTGCCAGTTGGCTATGTGCGAGGTCGCGCGGACCGCTCCCTTCGCCGCTAAGCTCGGCAGGGCTTCCAAGGCCCGCACCGCGATTAACAGCGAAACCTGGTATTACACGCTTCTGAAGCCGCTTTCGGCGCGCGTCGACATCTGGCGCACGACCTACTACCACCCGCTCGCTGGCGGGGTCGACGCCATCGTCGAATGGCTGAAGGGGACGGGACTCATACCCTTCCTAAAGCCTCTTTCGGAAGAGGAGCGGGCCGCATATCTGGCGGCCTATCGCGACGAGCTGGCCAAGAACTACAAGCCGCTCGCCGATGGAACGGTCATCCTTCCGTTCCCGCGGCTTTTCATCGTGGCGACACGCTGACATGTCGCAGCACGCTGAGGCCTAGCAGGATGCTAAAATAAGCGGAAATCCAGGCTCATCCTTCGACAAGCTCAGGATGAGGTGGTGCGATTTCAATGGTCTAAGCCTAATTTCAGTAACCTGTAGTCTAGGAGACACCATGATCGACGTTGTTATAGTTCTGGTGATTACTGTTCTTTGTACCTATGTAAGCGGCGAATTTGCGGTGAGCCGTGGACGTGCGGTTAAGACTTGGTACTGGATGGGCGCTCTCTTTGGCCCCTTCGCAGTCATCGCCGTATTTCTTCTTCCGCCCTTGCACAAGAAGGCGGCGGTCTAACGCCCTAAAAGGCAACGCCCCGCATCGACTTGTTCAAAATGAGGCCGCCGTCAATCGTCGCGATAGATGCGCTCGCGGCGCTCATGGCGTTCCTGGGCTTCCAGGCTCAGCGTCGCCACCGGCCTCGCGTCGAGGCGCTTCACGCCGATCGGCTCGCCGGTTTCTTCGCAATAACCGTAGGAGCCGTCCTCGATGCGTTCAAGAGCCGCATCTATTTTTGCGATTAGTTTGCGCTGACGGTCGCGGGCGCGAAGCTCGATCCCCCGGTCGGACTCATAGCTCGCCCGGTCGGTTACATCCGGGTGTTGCGCGGACTCCTGGAGATTATCGAGTGTTAGCTTGCTCTCTCGAAGGATCTCGTCCCGCCAAGCGATAAGTTTTTTTCTAAAGTAAGCGCGCTGGCGCTCATTCATGAATGGTTCGTCTTCAGACGGCTTATAATCTGGAGGCAGATCTAGGCCGCCCATGTCGCCCCCTATTCGCACGAACATCCCTACTGATCATAGCGAGAACGGATCAACACTTAAAAAGCTCCCTATCGCACTGATTGAAAGCGTTATGACCTCCAATGCCTTCCAAGTCAAGAAGTCGCAATCAGCGCTCGCTCCTCGACTTTGACCGGATCCTGCCATAGTTTTTTGTTCAATGATTGACCGAAATTGGAAGTTAGACATAACATCGCCGTAATAGTGCCCTAAACGTTCGCGCCCTCGCGAGTAGTCCATTTTCCCCTTGTAACCTGGGTCGTTGTTTGTACCAATGATTGTTAAACTCGCGATACGCAACCTGCTGCACGACCGTGCGCGCTTTCTTGTAACCCTTGTCGGCGTCCTCTTTGCCGTGGTGCTCCTCGCCGTACAGCTTGGGCTTTATCTCGGCGCGCGCAAGATGATCGTGGGCATGGTTGCGCACACGACAGGCGACATATGGATCGCCGCCTATGGCGCCAACAGCTTCGAACAGGCTCCGCCCCTGACCGGACGTGAACGCTTCCTGGCGCTGTCCGTGCCCGGCGTCGAATCCGTGAACCCACTTGTCGTGGCTTTCTCGGGCTGGCGCAAGCCTGACTCGGGCACGGTGAATGTCATTGTTATCGGCGCCGAAAAGGGCGAGGCAAGCCTCAAGCCGTGGAATATCGTCGAAGGCGCCGCGGCGCCCGCCTTGCAGGATGGGGTGATCGTCGACCGGACCTATGCCAAGATCCTCGGCATATCGGGCCTCGGCGCGGATGCGGAAATCGCCGGCCAGCGGGTGCGGGTGGAAGGTCTCACGAACGGCATTCGGTCCTTCACCACATCTCCTTTTATTTTCACGAGCATGAAAAAGGCGCGAGACATTCTATCCGTGCCGCCTGATCAAGCCACCTTCTACCTTGTCAACGTTCTGCCAGGCGCCGATCCAACCCATGTGAAGCAGGAGCTGGCGGCAAAACTGCCGGATGTGTCCGTCTACACCAAGGCGGAATTCTTGAAACTCAATCTCGATTATTGGCTCTTTGGCACCGGCGCCGGCGTCGCGCTCCTGGGCGGCGCACTTCTGGGCCTTGTCATTGGAACGGTTATCGTTGCTCAAACGCTTTATTCGAGCACAAAAGACCATCTAACCGAATTCGCCACATTGAGGGCCCTTGGTTCATCCTCCTCTTACATCCACAAGGTGATACTCGTGCAAGCGATCGTAAGCGCCATCATTGGTTTTGCCATCGGCATTGCGGTTTCGCTGGTTGTGGCCCAGTTCAGCGAGGTGACGCCGATGCCCATTGTGTTGACGCCGCTGTTAGCGGTCCTGCTCCTGGGGGCGACGGTTGCGATGTGCGCCATTTCCGCGATCGCATCCATATATAAGGTAACGAAAATCGACCCTGCGATGGTGTTTGCCCGATGACAGGGGGGCCTATTCTCGAAGCGCACCATGTCGTCAAGGAACTTGGCGAAGGCGACGGCAAGGTTGTCGCCCTGAACGACGTGAGTCTGTCTCTTTATCCGGGCGAGTTCACCCTTCTCATGGGGCCGTCGGGGAGCGGAAAGACGACGTTTCTTTCGATCCTGGGCTGCATCCTGACCCCGACCTCGGGGTCGGTAACGCTTGCCGGAGAGAGCGTGGAAGGAAGTGAGCCGGAAACACTCGCCAGCCTTCGCCGCAAGCATCTCGGATTCATTTTTCAATCCTACAACCTGTTTCCGACGCTCAATGCGTTCGACAATGTGCAGATCGGTCTCGATGTCCGCGGTTTTTCGGGGACGGAGCGCAGGAGACGCGCGCTTCGCGCGCTTCACGATGTGGGAATCGCTCACCGCCTTCGCAGCTATCCCGGAACTTTGAGCGGCGGTGAAAAACAGCGCGTGGCGGTTGCGCGCGCCATCGCCTCATCGCCATCGATCATCCTCGCCGACGAGCCCACGGCCGCGCTCGATACGGAAAACGGTCAGGCCATCATGGAACTGCTCGCGAAAATAGCGAAGAAGGACAAGTGCGCGATCCTGGCCGTGACGCACGATCCGAGGACGATTCCATACGCGGACCGCGTCATTGAAATCGAGGATGGCAAAATCCTCGAACAAAAAAAGAGCGGGCAATTTGTGCGGATTGCAGCTGCCAATACTCTAGTACGCCCCGCGGGAGATCCCGCCCCCGTACTAGCAATTGATTAGACTCTGGTACAGCTTTTCGGAGGCAAGTTCACTCGAGAGCTTGCGGCGAATGGGGGGCGAACTTGCCTCCGGCTGTACCAGGGAGTGAGAACGCGCCGGACAGCGATCAGAGAAAGCAGCAGGTTCATGCGTAAAATCCCATCCATTTCCTGGATTCGTCTTCTTGGTCTCACTGCCATCGGAGCATCGCTCGTAGGTTCGGCCGTGGTCCTTGTTCTGGGGGCCATGCCCACGCACTCGGAACAGACTGCCAGCCCCGAGGCGATCTGGGCGGCTGCCGCTCCCGGCCGTGTAGAGCCGAGGGGGCGCGCGCTTCGCGTCGTCGCTCCGGCCCCTGCCGTCATCAAGGAGGTTCTCGTCGGGTTGAATGACCGGGTTCAAAAGGGCGACCTCTTGATCCGGCTCGATGATGAAGAACTGAAGGCGAAACTGGCCGCCGCAAAGGCGCAGGTCGCGGTCAGAACCGCCGATCGAGATGACGTGAAAGCCTCCGAATCAGCCAGGGAACGGCGAAAGGCTGAGGATAATCTCTACAATGCCGAGCGCGCCGCTTTCGACGCCAGAATGGACCTGGATCGCGTGATCTCGGAGGCCAAAGAAGGCAAGGCCTCCCTGGCTGACGTGCAAAACGCCCGGGACGCCGTCACCGCCGCCAACGAGAAGGTGCAGCAGGACCAGCAAAAGCTCAAGAAAGTGCTCGCAAAGGATCTGCCCGCGCTCAAGCGCGAGGAGGCCGCGCTGTCGGCCGCACGTGCAGATGTTTCCGTTGTCAGCGCGAGTATCGAGCGCATGCGTATCCGGGCGCCGATGGATGCCGCTGTTCTTGAACTGAATGCAAAGACCGGAGAAATGGCAGGCGTCGCCGCCGAGAACCCGTTGCTAACCTTGGGAGATACGGACCACTTGCAAGTGCGCGCCGAAGTGGGCGAGCGCGATGTCGCCAAGGTGCACCAAGGACAGCCGGCCATTGTCAAGTCGGACGCATTCCCTGACCGGACGTTCGATGTAAGAGTTTCCACGATCGCGAAAGCGCTTGGCGCGCCGCAGCTCTCGTCGCGGAACCGGCGCAAGCAGGCGGACGTCGATGTTCTCGAGGTCGTTCTCGACCTTGAGGAAGGCGTGCCGCTGCTTCCGGGAATGCGCGTGGATGTTCTGTTCCGTGAGCCCGCAACTGCTCAAAAGAGCTCATCGGCGAGTGCGCAATAAGTCTACTCCGGCGGGGCGAGAGGGCTAGGGTTGAGGAAGGGCTTGAGGCGCTCCTCGGGCGTTGTCAATTGCTGCGAGGGTGAGGGCAATGGCAATGAACCGATGCTGTATCCATTCGTGGCGGCTGAAGACTTGACAGTCCGTTCCACTTCCGCGATCGAGAGATACCGGCCGTCGCAAGGAGCCTGCTTTCCGAAGGCATAGCGCACTTCGATGTCTCGATAGGCGACGTTGACCTCTTCCTCGCCATAGGGCGCGGTGCCGAACATCAGGTTGGGGCCGGACAGACAGAACCCGGCCGCAAGGAGCTTCCATTGATCTGCGAAATAGGCAAAGCGTTCCGCGAAGCTTCGCCCCACCCGGTCGTAAGTCATGGCCGGGTTTGAGGCCGGCCAAATGAACAGGAACCGGAACGTGTTTGCGGAAACAGGGGTGATATTCGTGACCGCGGCGTCCGGTTGTCCGCGCGCGACCTCGAATAGCTCATTCATGGTCTTCGGATCGAGGGCATTCACGATCGCTTTCGCCTGATCTCCGGCGGATGCCTCCGAGACCGGGATTGTTAATGCGAATAGCCCGGCGGCAAAACTTTTAAGTGTGAGTTTGCGTATCATGTTCGTGATGTTGCGGTTAAGGGACCTGTCCGTCAACATATTCGCCGCAACTTGCGCGGAAATCAGGCGGCTGGGGAAATGTTGCAATCGACAAGCTCACTTTTTTGCCTTAAGTAATCGCAATTCCAGCTCAACTGGCGCGGCGGGCTTGCGCTCTCTTTTCAGCGCGGCATGAAGGCCCATTTGATGTGCCGCAGAAGGAATTCAGGTATGAACATCATCGAAACGCTCGAAAAAGAGCAAATGGCGCAGCTTGAGACGAAGCGCCGCATTCCGACCTTTCAGCCCGGCGACACGCTGCGCGTCAACGTCAAGGTCGTCGAGGGAACCCGCGAGCGCGTCCAGGCCTATGAAGGCGTTTGCATCGCGCGCTCCGGCGGGGGCTTCAATGAAAGCTTCACGGTCCGGAAGATCTCTTATGGCGAGGGCGTCGAGCGCGTGTTTCCGCTTTACTCTCCGCTCATCGACAGCATTACGGTCGTGCGCCGCGGCAAGGTACGCCGCGCGAAGCTTTATTATCTGCGCGGTCTGCGTGGCAAGGCGGCCCGCATTCCCGAGCGTACGGATAGCCGCGCGAAGGCGCTGAAGGCGGAATTCAAGGGCTTCAAGCGGCCGAAGGGCAATCCTGACAATCTCAAGCTTATCAAGGGGCTGGAGGCCGCCGACGAGAAGCGCCTGAGCGAGATCAACGTGATCAAGTTCGAGCAGCTCGCGAATTTTTCGGACGAAGAGATCGCGTTGGTCGATGACTACCTCAAGCTTGGCGGCCGCCTTGAGCGCGAGGATTGGCCCGGCCAGGCGCTGAAGCTCTTGGCCGAGACAACGGCGGACGAAGTTCCCGCTGTTGAGGAAAATGCCAAACCGGAGGCTTAAGAACTCCCGGCTGAGGCGCTGAGCGTCTCAATCCTCTTAGTAAAGTTCGCCGGACGCGCCAAGGGCCGCGCGCCCGTCGTGCCGGAAAGGCCAACCCTTATCCGGGATCGCAATATACTGAAAAGCTTGCATATTCACGATCCCGGCTCGCGCTTCGCTTGGCTGGATGTCAACCGGTTAAGTTTACTAATACTAGTAATGCCTAACCGTGGTCCGCCGGCGTATGACTGTGCCGGTTCGAGGATGCACCATCGCGCTGCCTCTGACGGTAGTGCCGCCCATCCCGTAATAGCCGCGATGGCCCACAACAGCGCCGCGCGGTCCGACGCAACCAGCGCGATAGACGCCCTTCGCGCACATGACTGCGGATGCCTCCGTAGCGTATGTTGCAACCCAGGCGCCACTGACTAAAGCAAGTAAAATCAGTTTACGCATTTGATCCTCCCCACATGCTTCGCATGTTATTTAAGCTGACGGGAAGTTTAGCCGAAGCAAAGCTGCAACGGGAAAATTGGACAGGATTGCATTAATTAAATCGTTAGGGACCTACTATGCATTTTAAGAAAATTACAGTTCCGGTTTGAAAACCATTAAATAGAAAATTCCTAGAACGGCTGCGAAAGCGGGCCAGCCAAGGATGAACCAGACGCGCAGATAGCGAAAGTACAGGGGCGGCAGCGAATCGCCGCTCCGAAGGCAGCCCTCAGCCATGCGCCTGAGCTGGATTTGCAGCCAAACAACCGGCAGCCAGCAGACGCCGACCAGAACATAGAGCGCGATCGACAACGCCAGCCAGCCTTGCGTGAGCGGCACGCTGGCCAAAAGCGCCATCGTTACCCCTGTGATCGGCTGGATCACGACTGAGGGCGCTGTGAAGAGCCAGTCAGCCAGCACGACAGAGCGCCCCACCGCCGCTGCCACGCGCGGGTCTTTTGTCCTGAAGGCGAGAAAGCCGTGAAACGCCGTCCCAAGGCCGGTTCCGAACAACAACGTCGAACTAAGGATGTGGATGTACTTCAGGAGAAGGTAGCTCATCGCCTCGCTTCGAGCGCGATCATGGTCAGCGTCGCCAAGAGGACGGCAAGGTTCTTCATCAGCGGCCCGAATGGGTCGCTCCAGACCTGCGGAACGGCCATCGTGGCGAGGACCGTAAACGCCAGCATGGCGATGATCTGCAAGCCGCCCACAAGGGCGGGACGGATGTTTGCAAGGAGGGCAGCGCCGAGAGCGGCGTCGAGCGCCGCGCCCCCATAGACCAGGGCCGCGGCGTGGCTATCGCTTACGCCGAGCCCTGAAATCAGGGCGAGGCTCTTTTCTAACGGATAAACGAAAACGGATATGATCGCCGTTGCAATCCACAAGAGCGCAAGGCCGGTTCGCAGACCGGGCTTGAAGAAATAAAGCCGCGCATGCCAGAGGTCTGCCTGCGTGGAGGGGTCTGCCGCCATCGCTTCCGACAACGGCCGGGGCAGCCAGTGCAAGGCTTCTTTCAGGGGCGTCATGCAGGCAGTGTTGCCGCGAGCAAGCATGTCCAGGCTTTGCCGGGACAGCGCGCCGAAGAAGAAATGTCCGCCGAGCGCAGACGCCCCCCTCAAAAACCACTCGGGCACCGTGAACACTCCGGCGGGCGGCAGACGAAGCCAGCGGCGGAGCGTGTGCGTCAACTGGTCGGTTGTCATTGGCTTGGGACCGGCAAAATCCAATTCACGCGGCGCCGAGTCCTCCAACTCCAGCAGAAGGACAATGCCGTAGGCAAGATCGGTGACATGAAGCGGCTGGAGTTCCCACCGCCCCGCCGCCAGCCGCGGCGGGCGCGGCAACGCCCCAAGCGCTGCGAAGAGCGCGGTGCTCTGTCCGCCCCTGCCGATCACGAGCGAGGGCCGGACGACCGTCCAGCCGGGGAGCTGATGGCTCTCTGCGAGCGCCAAGCAAAGGTTGTCTGCTTTGCGCTTGGAGAGATGAAACCTGGATTTCGCGTTGTCGTCGGCTCCAAGAGCGGAGATCTGGATAAGCTTTTGCATTCTCAGCTCGGCGCAAGCCTCGAAAAGCGCCCGGGGCCCAATGACGTGGACGGTTTCGAGGCTGTTTGCCCCGTCGCCCTGGAAGACGCCGACAGCATTGACGACCACGTCGATGCCCTGCAGACGCTGCCGCCAGTCTTCGACGCCATCTCTGGCGAAATCGCAAGGAACCGCTTTCCAGGCAGGGAACATGAAGCGAAGTTGCGCTGTGTCTCGTCCACAGGCGACGACGTCATGTCCGGCCCGCGCGGCCTCGATGGCGATGTGCCGTCCGATGAAGCCGCCGGCGCCGACGACCAGAACCCGCATGGGTCAACTCCGTTGTATCAGGTCTTCTTGCCCGCCGGGAGTGTAAAGACCGCCCGCTTTTTATCGCGCTCGCGCATTGTCGCAGGAAGGTCCGACCCTTTGGATTTCGGCGTGCCGTAGAGTCGCACATAAGCGTTTCGCTGCCGCGGGCTCATACAAAAGGCTGAGTGTGCTTGCACTTTGTTCAGAGGCCGAGCGCTTGGAGAACCGAGGAGTTCACCGTGTTCATATCGTAATAGCGCATGGCCAGGCGTCTGCTCGCTTCCGCCATCTTGGGCATAAGGTCTGGCCGATGCAGAATTTGGATCATTCCGCGCGCCAGAGCCGCCTCATCGCGGACCGCGACAAGGTGGCCGTTCAAACCTTGCTGCACAAAGTCGCGGCAGCTGCGGGTGTTCGTCGTAATGACCGGCCGGCCCAGCGCCAAAGCTTGGAAAAGCGAGCGCGGAGCGCCATTGCCGTAGGAGGGCGCCACGATGACGTGGCATCTCGCGATCAGCCGGCTAGGGTCGTCGACAGGACCGATATACTGGACGAATTCGCGATAGTTTCTCAAAAGGGCGGTGGGCAGCGGCGAGGCTGCGTCGCCAGGCGTGCTCGCCAGAAAGAAGCGCGCGCGCCTTGCCTTGAGGCGCATGGCCTTCGCGGCTTCGCAGAACTCAACGACGCCTTGAAGCCGGTCGAGCGGCGTGGCCATGAGGAAGAGCACGCCCCGATCAAGCGAAGGAAGGGGGCGCTTGACATGGCGTTGAAGATCTTCTCCCCAGCCTCCGACGGCAAGCTGTGGTTTCTTCTCCGCCACGAGCTTGTTTTCCTGTGCATAGGCGCGGTCGTGCGCGCTGTGAAAGATGACGGCGTCGCTCCAGTTGAAAATCGTCCGGTAGACCGTTTTCAGCGCTTGGCGCTGTCCCCAGACTGCCGCGCCCGCGCCTTCCATGAACGCAGGTCCCAGGCTGGGGACTATTGTGACGACGTGCGGCACACGGGCGATCTTGGCGGCGGCGACGCTGATGGCCCCGTTCCGTATGGATTCGACAAGGACCACGTGGGGGTTGGCATTGGCGAGGATCGCGCTGAGTTCGCGCATGCGCCGGTACTTGTCCCAAATCGCAAGTTGCGCCGGCAGTGAATAGGGTTCCGCTCCCAGGTGCGAAAGGATGCGAAGGTCGTCGTTCGAAAGGCCGGGCGCAAATGCAGAGACGCTGTGGCCACGGTTTACCATGTCGAGAATGAGGCTGTGGCAGGAATTGATCAGGGCGCCTGCAGACGAAGCGGTAACGGTCACCCGCTTTCTTCGGGCCGGCAGCGGAAGGTACGGCCGAGAAAACTGTGGAACCGGATCGGAGCTTACTGGAGGGACGAAGGGCAGGACGTCCAAGACAAACTGCATCACGAAACGAACCCATAAACGACGCTAGTGCTCTGGCGCATGCGTTTGCTCCACATGGCCGCACGCCCTCAAGCAAACGTATGCGCCTCAAGAGCACTGGCAACACATTGCTTCTAGTGCAGTTTAGAATTTTACATTTGACGAGAGAGCCCGTTGCAGGCGTGAGTCAAATGTAAAATTCACCGCGCTAGCCCGCCTAAATTACGCGGCGCCGGTTACTTTTTTAATATCATTACGCCGCCCGCGTCAAAGCCAGGCTTAGGCTACGGCTGGCGTCGTCAACATTGACGGCTTGGCGGTGTAACAAAGCAAGGTGAACCCCTCATGCCGGCGCGAGCTTTTCCTCCCACTCCAGGTTTTCGCCGGTAACACGGCCCTTCTTGTAGGCCTTGGCCAGGAGGTTCTTCCGGCCGGTCTGGAGAATTTTAAGCCGCATGCCCATGGCGGCGAGTTCGTCCTCGATCACATCCCTTTTGACGAGCACCAGATCCCGGCCGCCGCTGGCGCTGAAGGCCGCGGCGCGTTCCGCCTTGAGCCTGTCGAGCTTGGCGCAGATGCCGTGACCGAGGCCTGCTTGAAACGACGTCGTGGCGCTGCGTCGCTTGGCGGAAGGGTGCGAGTCGTAAAGCTCGCTTCGCTTGAATTGAGCCGTTTCGGTTTCGAAGGCCTCGTCGATCTTCTCGTAGAGATAGCGCGCGCCCGCTACGTCGGCGGGCAGGCCGAAAAAAATATGCCGGATATTTCTCTGAGGCGTCATTTCGTACCAGGTGCGGCAATCGCAGAAACCGGCGATCGCGCCCGCGCATTCGTCCAGCGGCGACCGGCGGCGGCGGTTGGTCTCAATGCCTTCGCCCGCGCAGCTTTGCGACTTCATGTCGATCTCGCTGAGCGTCAAACCATACTGGTCGAGCAGTTCGGCGACCTTGCCCGCAGCCGGCAGGGCTTCCGCCTCGGTGCAACCCTGCGCCACGGTTTTGCCACGCAGCGCCTGAATGCGGGATAGAACCTTGTCCAGTTCCTCGCGATTGCCCTTGTTGGTCTTGGCGCTCCCGGCAAGCTTCGCGCGGCGGCACATGTTCTCGAAATGCGCGATGGCCGGAACTTCTCCTCTTGCCCGCCTTCCTTCAGTTTTTCGGCAAGGCTGTCCAGGGCGAGGCATAATTCTGCGCGGTCTTCTCGCATCTCATAGCGACCCGCTTGAAGCGTTTGAGCTTGCCGAAGGCCTGTTCGATGCGGGCGCGGCCTTATACAGTATTTTGGCGAAGAAAGCCGGCTTCTTCTTGGTGTTCGACCAGAAGGGTATAACCTGGCAGATGCCGCGTTTGCGCGTCGCCGCGCGGTTGGCCGCCGCATCGTATCCCTTATCGGCCACGGCCGCCCGTGGCGCGATTTCCGGGCCGATGTCGAGCAGCGTCTCGAAGGAGCGGCTATCGTGGGCCTCGCCGCCTGTCAGATGAAAGGCGATGGGAAGCCCGTCCTTATCTGTTTTTAAATGGATTTTTGTTGAGAAGCCCCCACGCGATTGGCCGAGCGCCTGGACGTCCTGCCCCCTTTTGCGCCCGCCGCGGACACATGCGCCCGCACGACGGTGGAATCGAACATCTGCACCAGATGTGCGCTTTCGCTTAAGCTCGCCAGCGCGTCGAAAAACGCCTCGAACGTGCCTGTCTGGCTGAGCCGCCAGAACCGCTTCCACACGCTGTTCCAATTGCCGAACTCGGCGGGCAAAGCCCGCCAGGTGATGTTGTGGACGGTAAAATAATGCAGCGCTTCCAAAAACTTGCGATCATCGTGGCCCGGCTCGCCCCGCTTGCAGCGCACCGCCCGGAACACCTCGATAGCAATGTCCCAATCCCGCTCCGTCATCTGTGTCAGCATGACCGGCCCTCCCGAAGCCGGCCACCCATGAATCACTGAAAAACTGATTTGGGAATCCACAATCGTTCAACTTGCAGCAATCCGTCCACAGGGCCTAGTAAAGCCGGCCGGAAGTTCGCACTCCCATTGCCGCAAACGCTCAAGCGAACTTCCGGCCGTAAGCTGTAATAGATACTATAGATACTAGAGAGTTGCTAGCACGCCTTATCCGCGGGGCGTGCTAGCTTAGCTAGGCATTCTGCTGATTTAAAATGCGCCGGACCCCGTAGCGCGACGTCATTTTGCAAATAGCCGCGACCGCAATAACAACGAAGAGTAGAACGACATACCCGTACAGGTCGAGCGAGCCCGCGCCGACGAGCCGGCGAATTTCCGCCTGTGATGTGACGGAACTACTGACCCCTTCGGTCAGATAAGGGAGGCAGAGAAACACAATTGCGGCCAAGCCAGCCCCCAAAATTCCGGCCTTGATGCCCACCCACAGAAAATGCGCCTCGAATTGCCGGGCGATGAATTTCTCCTCGGCGCCGACAAAGTTCAGCACGGATACGATTTCACGGTTGGACGCCAGCGAACTGGTCGCCGCCGCGATGATCACAGCGCCGGTTGCAGTGGCCATGAGGAAAAGCATACCCATGCCGGCGAGTTCGAGTAGCCTTGTAAGCCGGCGTATTTCGGCGCGCCAATGCCCATGGTCATCCAGCAGGGCTCCAGGATATTTCGCCTCTAGGACTTTTTTGAGCGTGGAAATATCCGGCGGATTGTCCCGGTCGATCTCGACCGCGATGAGCCTTGGGATTGCGAATGTCTTCAGCACCTCGGACTTTCCGATCCAGGGCTCCACGAGCTTCAGTGATTGCTCGCGCGTGAACGGCGTGACGCGCCGCACCCCGTTCTGATCGGAGATAAAGCGTGCGATCTCGGCGGTCTTGTCATCGCCGCCGTCTCCCGGGCGCTGCTGGATCTGGACGGTAATCTCCGCCGAGATCTTGTTCGTCCAAACGTTCGCCGCATTGAAAACAACATACACGCCGCCCGCCGTCAGAGACGCCAGGAAGGACATGATGGCTACCACGAGCGTGAGAGAGCTGCCCGTAACGGAGCCTGGAGGGACGATAGGCGCGTTCCCCCTCGCGAATTTGACCGCGGGTTGCGGGCGCGCCTTGAAAGGAACCGGAAGCGTCGTTTCTACACTGCTCATGACGGGGCAATTTCACTCTTACTCTTGCAGTTCAAGCCGGCCGTTCTCGAGCTGCATACGGGCAGCCGGGAATTGCGTCATGAGCTGATAATCGTGCGTTGCGATGATAATGGAGGTGCCGAGCCGGTTCAGTTCGATGAAGAGGCGAAGCAGACGGCGCGCCATCTGCGGATCGACGTTACCCGTCGGCTCGTCGGCTAGGAGAAGCTCCGGCTTGGCGATCACGGCGCGCGCAATAGCGGCGCGTTGCTTTTCCCCGCCGGAAAGCACAGCAGGAAAAGCGTGCATCCGGTCGCCGAGCCCCACCCACTTGAGAAGTTCCGTGACATCTTCCTGGTAATCGCTTTGGTGGCGGCCCATCACGCGGAGAGGAAGCGCAACATTCTCCCAGGTGGTGAGATGATCCAGCAGCCGGAAATCCTGGAAAACGATTCCGATGCGCCGCCGCAGGTCAGCACGCTGGCCTGTCGTATTCTTGGCTATATTTCGTCCGAAAAGGTATACAAGTCCGCGCGTGGGACGGAGCGACATGTTGAGGAGCCTGAGAAGCGTGGTTTTGCCAGCGCCCGAAGCTCCGGTTAAAAAATGAAACGACCCAGGCAGCAAATGAAAGTTGATATCGCGCAAAACCTCTTGCCCGACTCCGTAACGGAGGCCGACATTCTCGAAACGAATAAGCGCATGACCCGATACCACTACCCCACCCTGCTGCTTGTTCTCGCCCGGTCTGATGATAAAGCGCGTGCGATTTAGCAATCGATTGAGACAAAGGCGAGACGGCGGTAGCGAAAAGAGCCACGAAATAGAGTTTATCGAATGATCATTGAATGCCCTGCCTGCACAACCCGCTATGATATCAAGGCCGATTTGCCGCCAGAGGGCCGCACGGTCCGTTGCGCGAAGTGCGGGACCGTCTGGCGCGCCATGCCGGAAAGCGGCGGGGAAGAGCTTGAGGCGAACGAGTCCTCCTGGGTCGCTCCGTCCGGAGAGACCGGAGAAACGAAGGATGAGGCCCCCGCAGGGCCGACCGTCCACGACGGCTTCGCGGTTGCGGGAGGCGATGAGGAACGCGACTGGCCATCGCACCAAGCCGTGGCGGTTCAGGAGGAACCTGCTGCCGAGGAGGAAACAAGTCTTAAAGAAGAGGTTGGCGAACCTCACCACGAATCCGGCCCTGGCGAGAACGATGCCTTCGAGGAAAACGAAAATTCCGGGAAAATAAGCTGGTTCAGCAGCTTCAGACGGAGAAAGAAATTGAAGCAAACAGAGGAAGGCGAAGAGGCTGCGACGGAGACGCTGTCGCAGGCAAGCGCAGAGACAATACCGTTTCCGCGCGCGAGTCTTCCCGTTGCGCCGCAGGGAACGGAAACTATAGAGGAGCAGCACACGCTTGATGTAGCGCGGCATGCCGTTCAAAGCGTTTTTTCCGGTTTGGGCCGCGGCCGGTCCGTCGTAACGGCTGCAATGTCCGAAGATGGCGAGGAGAGCCTCGCGCCGGCTAAAAGCAACAATGGCTGGGCGGAAAAATTTGCGGCGGCGTCAGACCGCTTCAAAAGAGCGAGCGACGCAGCCGGCGATCGGGGCTTGTCTGAGGCTGACCGGAAGCGCGGTGTCACGGGAGCGGATAACGCGTGGCTCGCAGACAAGAAAGACGATGCAAGCGATGACAGCGACCCTGACTCCGCCCTGCGCGAGGCGATGAGGGCGCACTTTTTATCTTCAGCCAGCAGAGCGAACGTTGCGCCTTCGCTTGCGGACGAAGAACTTGCCGAAAAACTTGAAACGCATCTTAAATCAGCAGCCGGGACCGCTACCGAAGAACAGGCCAAGCCGAGCGGCATAGCTGGCCTTTGGGGCAAATCATCCCGAAGCGTCGACGAGGAAATGTTCGAGCCTGAGCCAGTAGCGGCGGAGGAGCCCGTTGACGCCAGGGACGATGACACCGCTTTCGATCAGCGTCTCTATCGCGAAATCGAAGAAACACAGGAAAACTCGGGCGATATCCCGCGCCGCAGACGCCGGGGAGGCCTCGCGCTGGCGGCGGCATGGGGACTGTTCATCTGTGTGGCAAGCGGGCTTATCGTTGGCTTTTTCGCTTTCCGGGACATTATCGCCGATGCTGCTCCAGGATTGGCTTCGCTCTACCGCACCTTGGGGATGCCTGTGAAGGTGCAGCCTCTGGTTTTTGAGTCGGTTCAATATCGATGGTCGCTTTCAGACAACAAACCTGTTCTCACCGTAAGCGGTAGCGTTTTCAATCGCGCGCACCGGAGCGTCCAGGTTCCGCAATTCTTCATAACCGTCAAGGACCAGGACCCTGGGCTGGACCTGGAAAATTTGGCCAGCCTGAGGATCACCGGCACGAAAATTGGTTCGAACGAGCGAGCCGACTTTGATATCGACTTGATGTCGCCGAACCCAACTGTCACGGCGGTAGAGTTCGAACTTCGTAACGTCCGCTAGCTCTCGTGGAGCGAATTTGATATTTGAGTGCTGATTGCCGCAAGCTCTCGCTCAAATGTCAGGTTCAAAAGCTCGACTAGCAGTATGCTGAAAGACCGTGAAGCCCTGCCTCATCCTTCGACAAGCTCAGGATGAGGTTGAGTGTTTTCAGCGGCTTAACCTTATGGCGAGCCCGTCGTGGTTCGGCAAGCTCACCATGAGGCCATGGGCAGCATGAACTTTTCAGCACCTCACCAGGCTGCTAGTGGTCCTTTTGATTCCGGCATTTGCTTGAGTGCGTGCGGCAGGCGGATGCAAACGCCGGAATCGGACCACAAGTCATGACCGCATCGCTGTTCGAGAGATACCGCCGCCTCTTGGCGGAGGGGAAGATTACGGCCGACAGCGCCCAGGAGCTCGCGGTCGAGAAGCTGCAAATGCTCACGAACCGGCTGGCTCATTATACGCCTCCGGCGCGGACTGACTTCTTTTCCTTCTTCACTCGCAAGCGCGGCGAAGTGCCGAAGGGCCTCTATATTTTCGGTCCCGTCGGACGCGGCAAAACCATGCTGATGGACCTCTTCTTCCAGGAAGCGCCCGTGCAGCAGAAACGACGCTCCCATTTTCACGAGTTCATGGCGGACGTGCATGCCCGGCTTGCGGTCGCTCGCCGGGAGGCGAAAGATGACCCCATCGTCGCCGTTGGAACCGGCATTGCGGCAGAAGCGCGCCTCCTTTGCCTGGATGAACTCTTCGTCACGGACATCGCGGACGCAACGATCCTGAACCGTCTTTTCGGCGCTTTATTCGAGGCCGGCACGGTTGTGGTCTTCACCTCCAACTCGAAGCCGAGCGACCTCTACAAAGGCGGCCTCAACCGCGATCAGTTTCTGCCTTTCATCGATCTTGTCGAACATAATGTGGAGCTTCTGCAACTCGAAGCGGCTCACGATTATCGCCTCGCACAGCTGTCGAACAGCACGCTCTACTTCACACCAGACGATGACGCGGCAAAAGACGCGATGGACGAACTCTGGCGGAAGCTGACCTTCGGCGAGCCGTGCGCCAGCGACACGATCCTGGTGCTCGGGCACAAGCTTCACGTGCCTTGCGCCTGCCTGGGGGTGGCGCGCTTCACGTTCGCCGATCTCTTCGAGAAGCCCTTGGGCACACAAGACTACCTTGCCCTCGTCCGCCATTACCACACGATTTTCGTTGACGGCATCCCGAAGATGGGGCGGCACGATCAAAACCCCGCGCGCCGTTTTTTAACCTTTATCGATACGCTCTACGATCATCGGATCGGCTTCGTGGCGTCAGCCGCGGTCGAGCCCGGTGAGTTGTGCCAGGCCGGCGACGACGCCGAGTATTTCAAACGAGCCGTGTCCCGGATCATGGAAATGCGCTCGCCGGCATACTTAGCGCAGAGTTCGGGAGTGAACGCCGACAAAGGGTCCGGCTTCGCGCCTCCTACTTCGTAGACCCTGCTGGACCGAACAGGCGAAGACACGCAATAACGGCTTCGCTCATGATGGGCGCAACAGCGCCCGTTCCGCCGACGGCGAAAGCGCTTTTGCCTGCAGCAGGGTCGATTCCAGCACGTTTCAGTCTGGAGGGTCTCGTGGCTGTTACCGCTTTCCCATGATCGACGCTGTGCATTGCCATGCTGCTCCATTGACTTTTTGTGCCTTTATTTCTGCAACTTTAAGGCGATTCCACCGCGGCGCGGGGATGCAAATGCATCTACCTGTACAAATTTCGCTTTCGTCCAAAGCAAGCAAAATGTATCTCTGCGACAAAACAAATACGGATTGGGAGACGCTGGCCGTCAGCATGAGAAATCGTTCGAGTAACCTGCTGCACCGCCCGCCTGGGAAGAATTGCTGATGCAAAAGCTATTTCAACGGAAGCCGCGGCTGAACAGCCCCGAGGCCAGAGCCATCCTGTTCATCTCCGACCCGGAGACCCGGCCAGGAGAGGCTGGCGATGAAGCCATGGATGCGTATGGCTTGACGCCGTCAGAAAAAAAATTGCTCCGGGAGCTGGTTGCCGGGAGCAGCCTTCGGGAAGCCGCCGACACTTTGAAGATCACGCGAGCGACCTCAAGAAACAAGCTAGCCCGCATCATGACAAAAACGGACACGCACCGTCAAAGCGAGCTTCTGCAGCTGATCCTGCGCAGTACGCCAGGTTGCCGCTGACGCGATCGAGTTTTGAGCAGGCTCTCCCCGGCGCCCAACGGATCGCGGAGGCGCCCGGCTTGCGGGGCAACCGGTTTCTTTTGTGCACGTTGCGATAGGCGGCATCTCTCTCCAACCCCTGGATTGCGTCCCACGATCTTAGGAAAAAGCGCTTTGCCGAGAGGTTAACGGCGTTAAGCCATTGATATTTATTATTAAATTTAGAGCTCGGCGTGCGCCGCCGCAGGTGCGAACGGCGCCGGCAGGGTTAACAGGCGAAGCCGCAACATAATTAACGGACTTTTGCGCGTCCAAGTAAATGGAAAAATTCCGCCGTTAAGTTCCATTTAATGGCAGAGAAAAAGTCTCGTCCTTTCAGGGGGATACACTGACATTTCCCGCGCGCGGCCTGGTCCAACTTTTACAGCTCTTTAAGTATGTTGGCCCCCAATTTAGACCAGAAACAAATCGGGGATCGACCATTTTAACCATGAGCCGATTTACCATTGTGAAGCGGGCTGCGCGGCAACGGTTTGTTTACCCGAGGGCCGCTCCCTTGCGCCTTGTGCGGGAATCCGGCGCCCGGGTCGGCGAAGTCTTTTCTGCGACTGACGTCAGCGCCACGCTACGGCGCGGGCCGCAGCAAAACGTGGCGCTTCTTGCCCAGCGAAAGCTTGATCACGCCATCCTCGTTCAGATCCTTCAGCGTCAGCACGGCGCGCTCATCGGTGGCCACCACATCGTTCACGCGGACTGCGCCGCCCTTGATCTGCCGCCGGGCGTCGCTCGTTGAGGAAACCAGACCCGCCGCCGTGTTGGCGGTCAGAAGGCCCATCCCTTTTTCCAGCTCCTCCCTCGAGATCTCGACCGTTGGGAGTCCTTCCGCCGCCGCGCCTTCCTCGAAGGCTTGGCGCGCGGTTTCCCCTGCCGTATCCGCAGCCGCGCGCCCGTGGAGGAGCGCCGTCGCCTCGGTCGCCAGCACCTTTTTCGCCTCGTTGATCTCGGAGCCGGACAGGGCTTCGAGCCGCGCGACCTCGTCCAGCGGAAGTTCCGTGAACAGGCGTAGGAAACGGCCCACGTCGCCATCCTCGGTGTTGCGCCAGAACTGCCAATAGTCATAGGGGCTGAGCATATCGGCGTTGAGCCAGACCGCGCCCTTCACCGATTTGCCCATCTTCGCGCCCGAAGACGTGGTGAGCAGCGGCGTGGTCAGCGCGAAAAGCTCGCGCCCCTCGACGCGGCGGGCAAGCTCGATGCCGTTGACGATGTTGCCCCACTGGTCCGATCCGCCCATTTGGAGGATGCAGTTGTGGCGGCGGGCAAGCTCAAGGAAGTCATAAGCCTGCAACAGCATGTAGTTGAATTCGAGGAAGGTGAGCGGCTGCTCGCGTTCAAGCCTCAGTTTCACGGAATCGAATGTCAGCATGCGATTGATCGTGAAGTGCCGCCCGTATTCGCGCAGAAAATCGATATAATGGAGGTCTTTGAGCCACTCGTCGTTATCGACGAGGAATGCATCCGTCTTTCCTTCGCCGAAAGTCAGAAACTTCCCAAAGGTGTCCCTGATCCGCGCCTTGTTCGCGTCGATTTCGGCCTCGGTCAGAAGCTTGCGGCTTTCGTCCTTGCCGGAAGGATCGCCTACTTTTGTCGTGCCCCCGCCAATGAGCGCGATGGGCCGGTGCCCGCAGCGTTGAAAAACGCGAAGCATCATGATGCCGATGAGATTGCCGACATGCAGGCTCGGCGCGGTGCAGTCGAAGCCGATATAAGCGGTAACGGGGCCTTTCGCGGCCAGCGCGCGCAACCCTTCCTCATCGGAAACCTGATGGATGTAACCGCGCTCTTTTAAGGCTTGAACGAAATCCAATAAATTTCCGGATGCGGCCGGCATGATGTCCTCCTTCGCTCCCACGCTCCTCGACAGTCCGGCGGGTAGCATGTAGCAGAGACGGCACCATGTAAGGAATTCGTATTTTGCGTCAAGCGAGGGGTTGATGAAGGCGATCGGGCTTATGAGCGGCACCTCCATGGACGGCGTCGACGTGGCGCTGATCGAGACGGACGGTGAAGCCATCCATTCGCTCGGACCAGCCGCGGGGTTCGCCTACGCGGCGGTTGAGCGGCAGCTCTTGCGCGAGGCCATGGACTGGGCGCGAGGCATCGCGCATCGCGCCGATCGAAGCGGCGTTCTCTCCATCGCCGAACGCATGCTGACCGCGAAGCACGCCGAAAGCGTGAAAACATTCGCGGCGGCCAATGGCGTCGACCTTTCGCGCGTGGATGTCATCGGCTTTCACGGCCAGACCGTCCTGCATCGGCCGGAGCGACGGCTGACCGTTCAACTTGGCGACGGCGCAGCTTTGAGCGCTGCGCTTGGCGTTCCGGTGGTTTACGATTTCAGGGCCGCCGATGTGGAAAAAGGAGGCCAGGGCGCGCCGCTCGTCCCCATCTTCCACCGCGCGCTGGCCTTCCGCGAAAAGCTCGAAATGCCCGCCGCCTTCGTGAACATCGGCGGCATCGCAAATGTCACCTATGTGCCGGACGGACCGCCGGAGGGGCTGATCGCGTTCGACGCCGGCGCGGGAAACTGCCTGCTCGACGATTGGGCCATGAAGCACATCGGAGAGCCGCTCGACCGAGACTCCCGGCTTGCGCTGGCCGGTACAGTGAACCGTAAAGCGCTTGAGGCGCTTCTGTCGCATCCCTTTTTCAGCGCGCCTCCGCCAAAATCCCTGGATCGGGGCGCATTCGCCTTGGGTGCGCTCGCAGATTTGAGCGCCGCCGACGGCGCGGCTACGCTCACGGCCTTCACCGTTGCAGGCATCGCCGCCGCCGCGCGCCACTTCCCCGCGAAACCAAGAACCTGGATTATTTCGGGCGGCGGCACGCACAACCCTCACATGATGGAGGGGCTCCGCCGCGTGCTTGGCCCCGATATGATGACGGCCGACACGGCCGGCTTCAGCTCCGATTTCATGGAAGCGCAGGCTTTTGCTTATCTCGCGGCCCGCCGCTTGCGCGACCTGCCCGCAACTTTCCCCCGAACGACCGGAGCGCCTCACCCCGTTGTGGGCGGCATCGTGACGAGTAGCAGGTCCGCTCCCCTTTAATCAACCTTGGGTTTATCGATTTCGAAACCTCGGATGGCCCACCTCGTTCCGAGGCCGAAAAGCAAAAGAGCGAGCGGCGGCCCGAACAACACCACGGGCACAACCGGAATTTGCGGGGCCGCGAATTCGCCACTCATGAATTTGATTGTGAAGTAGATCATCCATCCCATCAGCCACGCAGACGAGACAAGTATCCAAAGACGGAACATGCCGCGGCGCCAGTTCACGGGCGGTTTTTCCTGTTGAATGTTGAACCGACGGTGCTGCATGCTTGTGGCTCCCGTTAGTTTCATCGGTCTTTGAATATCCCGAAGCCTGCCGGAGGCATTGCGGTCTGGCGAATCGTTGAGGTTTCTATTTCGGGCGATGTCGAAGACGTTTAGCAATTTAGCCTATTCCGATCCCTTGATGGTGATAAAAGCGCAGCCGGCAAAACCGTTCCGCCTGCGCCAGCGGTTCCTCGATCTGACGCCGCCGCCGGTTCCGCGAAGCGTCAAATCGGTTATCCGTTACCAGCGGCGCCAGTAACGCCGATGCCAGCCGTAGCCGCGCCAATAAGGACGGCGCCAATAAGCGTAGCGGCGGTAGGGCCGGTATCCGTACCAACGGCGGTAAGGACGGTAAAACCCGTAAGAACGGTAAGGCCGGTGCCAATAACCGTAGCGGCGCCAGTAAGGGCGGCGCCAGCCGTAGCGCCACCATATCTTGGCGACGCCAGGGGATTTCTTATCGATGGCGCCAAGCGCAGGCGCGTTCACCGATGCGCTCGCGGAAGGAACCCCCGATGCCAAAGACAGTATCGATAGGGTCACAGCGATCACTGAAACGAAAAAGCGTCTCATAACTCACGATCCGATATCTGCAGATTACGTTTGGGCTCAGCCCACAGGCTTCACTTGTTCCAGCATAATTGATTTCAAATGTAATTAAAATAGGTGCTTGCACCGCCCTGGGCGGCACGGCGGGGCGATCGTGCTCGCGATGTCCGGCAAAGCGAACCCGCTTGTCTCTTTCCGCGTTTCGCTTAAGTATGCGGACTTCGGAGAAACACTCATGAAACATCAACCAGCAAAAGGCCCCTCGCAAAGACAGCTTCGCGCCGGCGAACTTCTGCGCCACGCACTAGCGGAAATTTTCCAGACCGCGGACGTCGAGGACACTGAACTGACGGGCGAGATCATCACCGTGGGAGAGGTGCGGATGAGCCCCGATCTGAAGCACGCGACTGTCTTCACGAGCGCGCTCAGCGGCAAGGACAGCGACATCATCGCCAAGGCTCTTAACCGCCATCATCGATTTTTGCGCGGGGAGCTTGCGCGCCGCGTCGAGCTGAAATATGTGCCCGAGCTTGCATTCAAAGGCGATCACCTGCTCGACGAGGCCGGACGCATTGACGATCTTCTGCGCTCTCCCGAAGTCGCCCGCGACTTGAAATCGTAAACGGTAAAGCGGAACACCATGGCGCGGCGCAAAGGCAACGATATCAATGGCTGGCTTATTCTCGATAAGCCGCAGGGGCTGACCTCGAACCAGGCGCTCAGCCGCCTGAAGCGATTGTTCAATCCAAGGAAGGTCGGACACGCGGGGACGCTCGATCCGCTCGCGACGGGCATTCTGCCGATCGCCTTCGGGGAAGCCACGAAGACGGTCGCGCATGTCGTCGATTGCGAGAAGGCCTACGATTTCACCATCCGCTGGGGCGTGGAAACCGACACGGACGACGCGGAAGGAAAAGACGTGCGGACGAGCGACGCGCGCCCGAGCCGGGAGGCCATCGAGGCCGCGCTGCCAGCCTTCATCGGCGACATCATGCAGGTTCCGCCCTGCTATTCCGCGATCAAGATCGAGGGCGAGCGCGCCTACGATCTTGCGCGCGATGGCGAGGTTGTCCAGCTCGAGCCGAGGCAAGTCTCGGTCTACGAGCTTGATATCGAGGAGGCGATATCGCCGGACCACACGCGCCTCATCTGCGCCTGCGGAAAAGGCACTTACGTCCGCTCCATCGCCCGCGATCTCGGCCGCGCGCTCGGCTGCTACGGCCACATTTCGGCGCTCAGGCGCACTTCCGTTGGACCGTTCGACGAAGGGAAATCGATTTCCCTGGAAAAGCTCGAAGAGTTAAGCAATAGTGCCGACGGCTTCGATGCTCTTATGAGCACGATAGTCCCTGTTGAGACGGCGCTGGACGGCATCCCGGCGCTCGCCGTAAGCGGGGATGATGCAGCCAGGCTGAAGCGGGGCCAATCCATCCTCATCCGGGGCGGGAATGCGCCAATCCTGAAAGGCCCGATCTATGCGACCTCGCGCGGGGTCCTCGTCGCCATTGGCGAGGTGGAGCGCGGCGAGATGCATCCGATTCGGGTTTTCAACATCCCCGCCTGAAGCCGGATTTATCACACAGCGGACGGAGATAACCGATGTCGATTACCGCAGAGCGCAAAACCGCGCTCATTGGAGAATATGGGACGAAGCCGGGCGACACGGGCTCCCCAGAAGTTCAGGTGGCTGTTCTCACGGAACGAATCGCCAACCTGACGGAACATTTCAAGACGCATAAGAAAGACAACCACTCGCGCCGCGGGCTCCTGAAGCTCGTCAGCCAGCGCCGCCGCCTGCTCGACTATGTGAAGAGCAAGGACGAGGGGCGTTATCGCGACCTCATCGGCCGGCTCGGCATCCGGCGCTAGCTGCATCGCCTCGTGGTCCGAGACGGCCTTCGGCCTCCTCGCCATGAGGCGTCAAACCTCTCCCAAGCCTGTCGGCGCCTCATCCTGAACCTGTCGAAGGATGAGGTTGACTCAGCCTGCGGAAGGTTTAAGCGAAGAATGTCCGCAAAGCGCTAGTGCCGCAGCGCTAATCCCTTGAAGAGCCGTAGGCGCCAAGCTAAAGAGTCGGCATCGAGCTTGCGGGGAGGCGAAGCCAATGCATGCACTTATCGGTTTTATTGCGATGGTGATCACGCTCTATATCTGGGTGGTCATCCTCGGCGCGATTTTGAGCTGGCTCATCGCCTTCGACGTGGTGAATCGCCGGAACCGCGCGGTCTACACCATCGCCGACAGCCTTTATCGCATGACCGAGCCGGCGCTCCGTCCCATCCGCAAGGTGCTGCCCGATCTCGGTGGGCTCGACATTTCGCCGGTGATCCTGATCCTCGGCCTGATCTTCATCCGCGACGTCGTTCTCTTGAGCTGGCTAATTTAGGTCTGCCTTCCGTCGTGGGAGGATGCCCGAACGTTCAGTCATGACTTTTCCGGCTACGCGAAAAGCAGATGGCGTGGTCCTTCATGTTCGCCTGACGCCAAAAAGCAGTGCGGCGCGCATCGCTGGCGTCGAAGACCATGGCGGGAAGCCGGTTCTGAAAGCCTACGTCACAACGCCGCCCGAAGACGGAAAGGCCAACGCCGCGCTTCTGGCGCTGGTTGCTGGCTGGCTTGGCGTGCCGAAGTCCGCCGTTGCGCTCACGTCAGGCCAGAAGGCGAGGCTGAAATCGGTTGCGGTGAGCGGCGAGCCCGATAAGCTCTTGGAAAAAATTTCCATGCTTCTCGCCGGTCTCTCGCAGGGCGAAACACAGTCGAAGAAGAAAAGGTAGGCCGATGGCTGAAGCACAGATCCTGAACGGCGTGGCCATGGCGGCTGAGATCAAGGGCCAGGTGGCAAAGCGCGCCGCAGCTTTCGCGGCAGCTTCCGGCCGTCAGCCAGGGCTCGCCGTGGTGCTGGCAGGCGAGAACCCTGCAAGTCAGGTCTATGTGCGCAGCAAGCTCAAGCTGGCGCGCGAGCTTGGATTCCATTCCGTTGAACATCGCCCGCCAGCCGATATCAGCAAGGCCGGGCTTCTCGATCTCATCGCCTCGTTGAACGCGGACGAAGCCGTGGACGGCATTCTCGTCCAGCTCCCCCTGCCGCCGCATCTCAACGCAGACGACGCCATCGCGGCGATCTCCCCCGAAAAGGATGTGGATGGATTTCATGTGGTGAACGCCGGCCGCCTCTTCATCGGAAAACCGGCTTTCGTGCCCTGCACGCCGCTCGGCTGCCTGCGGCTCATCAAGAGCGTCCGCGAGACTCTTGCCGGGCTTAACGCGGTCGTCGTGGGGCGGTCCAACATCGTCGGCAAGCCGATGGCGCACCTTCTCCTGGCTGCGAATTGCACCGTCACGATTGCGCATTCGAAGACCCGGGACCTCGGCGCAGTTGTTTCAAGCGCTGACA
This sequence comes from uncultured Alphaproteobacteria bacterium, assembly GCA_963757195.1. Taxonomy (GTDB): domain Bacteria; phylum Pseudomonadota; class Alphaproteobacteria; order Rhizobiales; family Rhodomicrobiaceae; genus Rhodomicrobium. The sequence continues at coordinate 492,389 of CAVWQG010000004.1, read as the reverse complement.
TTGTGGTCGCCGCCGTGGGCCAACCCAGTATGATACCGGGCGTCTGGATCAAGCCGGGCGCCATCGTCGTCGATGTGGGCATCAACCGGGTACCGGCGCTGGACGGCAAGACGAAGCTCGTCGGCGATGTCGACTTCGAAAGCGCTCGCCACGTCGCAGGCGCGATCACACCGGTGCCGGGCGGCGTCGGGCCGATGACTGTGGCCTACCTGATGGCAAACACCTGCCGCGCGGCGTTTCTGCGACACGGTCTCCCGTGGACCGAAGGCGTTTGATAACTCGCAGCGTTATCCCGGAAGGGCGTTCGCGCCGTATCCAGGATCGCAAAAATTGAGGGATTGGAATATGTTACGATCCCGGATAACGCCTGCGGCGTTTCCGGGATGACGACGCGCCTCGTTTATTCGAGCCCCACTGCCTTGCGCACGCATGTTTTGGCGTCGTCGAAGGACTGCCGGAAATCGGGCTTCGCAAACAGCGACGCCACAACCGCGGCGCCCATGAGCTTTCCGGCCTCCACATCGCTGCGGAAATGAGCGCCGGCAATCATCCGGGCGCGGGCGTAGTTATTGATCCTGCGATAGATTTCCGCTCTTTTTTCCGGAAGCATCTCGACTAGCAGAAACCCGATCGTGGCGCCGTAAGCGGCGTGCCCCGAAGGATAGGAGAAGCTGTCGTCCGGCCGGGCCGCCTCCACAGGATGTAAGGAGTTGCCGGGTGTCTTGAACGGCCGCGTCCGGCAGAAGGTATCTTTCACCGCCTCGACCGCAGCCTTCTCCTCCTGCCGCGCCTTTGTGAAAAATTTCTCGCACGGCCGCAGCTTCTCGGGTTCGAAGGTGATTCCGGCCCCTTCAAGGAAGCGGTCGACACTGCGCTTAACATCGCCCGCGACCTGCTTCTCCTGCTCGGGCGTGCGGTCCCGCTCCAAGCTTGCAAGTTCATCCATTTCGGCTTTGGCTTCCGGGCAGGTCTCGCAAGGCGGGGGCGGCAGCAGGTTCACGACCGGAACATCCGATTGACCCTGGCATTCCCTGGCTTCCAGCGCGGGCGCATACAGAGCGACGCAAAGCATGCCAACAAAACATGCCTGAACGATCAACCGCCGCATCGCCGGATCTCCTCTCGCCTTCCCGCCCGAGACTTCTTTCTGCGCCCAACCTCCCCGCAAAACCAGCGCAAAGCGGCATGCGCGTCTTTAAGGCCACGCCTCCTTTGATTCGAAGTTACTCCACAAGCTCAACTCAATCTAAAGTTGCGTATATTAACGGTTACGCCTAAGCGTTGTCAGGAACATTCTTGGCTCGATTTGGGGAAACCTCATGATTGTCATCGTCGACGAACGTGAAACCGTATTAAATGGATATACGGCATGGTTTTGCCGCGAGGGCGTCTCCGCAACGGGACTGGCGCCCCAGGATTTTCGACAGTGGGTGAACACCGCGCCGGAGCCGGATATCGATGCGGTTGAGGCGTTCCTCCTTGGAGACTTCCAGAACCGGGAGGATGTCCCGATCAAAATCAAGTCGCGGTCGGCTGCGGCCGTCATCGCGATGAATGAAACGAAATCCTTGAGCGATACGCTCGATCTGTTCGCGGCTGGCGTCGACGACGTCGTCCGCAAGCCGGTGCATGTGCGCGAGATTCTTGCCCGCATCCGGGCGATCAGCCGCCGGACCCAACAAGAGGACCAGCAGCCGCTTGCCGGCAGGATCAGGGTGTTTTCTGACGGGCGCGATCCCGAGATCGATGGCGAGCCGTTGCCCCTCCCGAGGCGCGAGCGGCGAATCCTCGAATATCTGATGTCTAACAAGGGCCGCCGCGTGACGAAATCGCAGATCTTCAATTTCGTCTATGGCCTCTTCGATGACGGCATCGACGAAAATGTCATCGAGAGCCACATCAGCAAGCTTCGGAAGCGCCTTCGCCAGCGGCTTGGCACCGATCCCATCGATTCCCAACGCTTTCTTGGCTATCGGCTGACGCACGACTAACCATAACAAACGGCGGCCCCGTGGGGTCGCCGCTGGCGTTATTGATCCGGCCCGATAATGTTTGGAGCGCTTGCGCAAATTGCGGGGACTTTCTCGATCGGAGAGATCGCGATTAGCGTCCCTTCTCCCATGGGAGAAGGACAGGATGAGGGGCTTTGACTTGCATTATGAAGCGCTTACCCCTCACCCGGATCGCACACGATTCGATACATCACTGGGCCTGATCTATAGTTCATAGGCACGTTGATCCATGCCCTTGTTGTTGTACAAGCTTCCAGATTTCTGTCTCCAATTCCGTCATAGGACGCGGATATCCTCATCCCGAGGCTACACGGCGTTTTTAACATGATGCCGCCTTCGACCTCGGCTCTCCATTCATTAGGTACGATCGGCACGCCCAAAAAGCGCGCACTCACGGCGTGAATTGGCATCCGCTCCGCCGACAGGCCGCTAGAATTCCAGAACCATTCCGTCGTAGGCTGGCACAACCCCATCCGGGAGCTGCGCCGCCAGTTCATCGTAATCCATATCCACGTGCAAATGGGTCAGGATCGCGCGTTTCGGCTTCACGCGCCCAATCCAGGCGAGCGCATTTGTCAATGTGAGGTGGCTCGGGTGAGGCGTATAGCGCAGCGCATTCAGGAGCCAGACGTCGAGGTCCCGCAAATAAGGCAGCGCCTCATCCGGCAGATCGTTCAGATCGCAGGAATAAGCGACGCCGCCGATGCGTATCCCAAGCGAGTTGATGTCCCCGTGAATTTGCCGGAAGGGCTGGAAAACAAGATCGCCGCCCGGCCCGCCGATGGTCACAGGCGCGTAATTTTCAATCACATGGCCTTGCACGATCGCGGGGTAACTCGATCCCGGCGGCGTCTCGAAACAATAGTCAAAGCGCTTGCATAGAATGGCGAGCGTTCGCGGATCGGCCCACACATCGATGCGGCGGCGCTGCCTGTAGTAAAGCGTCCTGAGATCGTCGATCCCATGCGTGTGGTCGGCGTGGTCATGAGTGTAGATCGCTGCGTCGAGGTGCGTCACGCCCACCTGCAAAAACTGCTCGCGAAGGTCCGGCGACGTATCGATGACAACCACGGTCCGCCCATTCGGACCAATCTTTTCGACGAGCACCGAGCTGCGCCGCCTCCGGTTTTTCGGATTATCGGGATTGCACGCTCCCCAATCGTTGCCGATGCGCGGGACCCCGGTCGAGGAGCCGCAGCCGAGGATCGTGATACGAAGGGTCATCGTGACTCCGCTTGAACAGCTAACAGGATGTGCGGCTCGTCCGGAACGCCCCTGCAAGCCGCATCAAGGATGCCAAGAATACCATTATAGCCGAGCAGCGCTGCTGTCCGGGATGGCGCAGTTCGCCGCCGCTTTCGCTTTTGCAAACAGCCTGAAGAAATTGGCCGTCGTGATGTTCGCGACGCCGGCTTCGCTCACGCCCTTGACATCGGCCAACACCTTGGCGGTGTGCAGGACATAGGCGGGCTCGTTTCTCTTGCCGCGATGGGGTGGCGGCGCAAGGTATGGCGCGTCCGTTTCAACGAGCAGCCTATCGAGAGGCAGCGACGCGGCAAGCTCGCGCAGTTCGCCCGATTTGGGAAAGGTCAGGATGCCCGAAAACGAGATGGTGAGCCCGAGTTCGATGGCGGTCTCAGCCAGCTTCCGCCCTCCCGTATAGCAATGGAGGAGCGCCTTGAAGGCCCCGCGCGCCATTTCTTCTCGCAAAATCCACGCCGCGTCCTCGTCGGCGTCGCGGGTGTGGATCACAAGTGGAAGGCCGGTTTCGCGGGCGGCGGCAATGTGGGTTCGAAACCCGGCCTGCTGATCCTCGCGGCTGCTCTTCTGATAGAAATAATCGAGCCCGACCTCGCCGATGGCGACCACGCGCGGATGGTGCGTCCGCTCGATGATTTCTTCCAAGGGGATGTCACGCTCTTCGGTCGCGTAATGCGGATGCGTGCCGATGGAGCAGGTCACTTCGGGAAAGCGGTCCGCAACGGCTAGCACCTCGTCGAATTTCCGAACGCGTGTGCAGATGGTCAGCATGTGCCCCACGCCTGCGCTCTTCGCGCGGCCGACGACCCCGTCCAGTTCGCTTGCGAAGTCGGGGAAATCCAGATGGCAATGGCTGTCGACTAGCATTCTGTGATCCGTTGTTTACCCCTCACCCCAGCCCTCTCCCGCAAGGGGAGAGGGGGCAGGTCGCGCCTGTTGCAGCACCGTCCCTTCTTTGAGGGGGTAAAAATCCGTCTATTCCGCCACGGCCGCCGCTTCATCCTCAACATAGCGCGGGAACACAGGTTGTGGAGTTGCGATCTTGGTTCCCGGCTTGAGGTCTCCATCCGGCAATAGGGCGGCGAAAGTCCTTTCTTCGGCGCTCACGCCAAGCTGGTCGAGGAACTTCGCAGCCGCAGCCGGAACATAGGGCTGGCTGAGGACGGCAACGCGCCGCACGACCTCTGCCGTGACCCAAAGGATCGTGCCCATGCGCGCCGGGTCCGTCTTCTTCAGCGCCCACGGCTCCTGTCCCGCGAAATAGCGGTTCGCATCGGCAACCACCTGCCAGACGGCCTCGATCGCCTTGTGGATCGCCTGCCGATCGATCGCTTCCCTGCAAATCGGAAGAAGAGCCGCGGACGCTTCGAGGATCGGCTCATCGGCTTTGGTGAGCGAAACCGGCTCGGGAATCTGGCCGCCGCAGTTCTTCGCGATCATCGACAGCGACCGCTGCGCGAGATTGCCGAGGTCGTTCGCCAGATCGGCGTTGATGCGGTTGACCACCGCTTCATGAGTGAAGCTGCCGTCCTGGCCGAACGGCACTTCCCGCAGAAAGAAGTAGCGCACCTGATCGGCGCCATAGGCCTTCACCATGTCGAGCGGCGCAACCACATTGCCGACCGACTTCGACATCTTCTCACCCTTGTTGTAGAGAAAGCCGTGGCCGAAAACGCGCTCCGGCAAGGGGATCTTCGCCGACATCAGGAAGGCTGGCCAAAACACGGCGTGGAAGCGCGTGATGTCTTTCCCGATGATATGCACCTGAGCGGGCCAGCGTTCCTTCCAAGCCTTGGAGCGGACTTTCGGAAAGCCCGCCGCCGTGATGTAGTTCGTCAGCGCATCGACCCAGACATAGATGATGTGCCCAGGCGCGTCCGGCACCGGGATGCCCCAGTCCAGAGTTGTCCGCGAGATCGACAAATCCTGCAATCCGCGCTTCACGAAGCTGACAACCTCATTGCGACGCTCGGGCGGCAGGATGAAGCCGGGGTTCTCCTCATACAGCTTCAACAGCTTGTCCTGGTACTTCGACAGGCGGAAAAAGTAGGTCTGCTCCTCCGTCCATTCCACGGGCGTGCCCTGCGGCCCAAGCCGCACGTTATTCGCGCCGAGCACGGTTTCGCTTTCCGCATAGAACGCTTCATCGCGGACGGAGTACCAGCCCTTATAGCCCGCGAGATAGATATCGCCCGCCTTCTCCATGCGGCGCCAGATTTCGCTTACCGACTCGAAGTGACGCGGTTCGCGCGTGCTGATGAAATCGTCGTAGCTGACTTCCAGCGCCGACAGCATCTCCTTGTACTTCGACGTATTCCGGTCGGCGAGTTCCTCGGGCGTGATGCCGAGCTTGGCCGCGGTCTGCTTCATCTTGAGGCCGTGCGCGTCGACGCCGGTCACGAAAAACACCGGGTGGCCGTCGAGCCTCTTGAAGCGCGCGAGCGCATCGGTCGCCACTGCCTCATAGGCATGGCCGATATGCGGCTCAGCGTTGGGATAGGAGATAGCCGTGCTTATTGTAAAATGCGGTTTTGCTTCGGTTTTTGTCATATAGCTTTGGGGGATGAGCGCCTGTCTCGAAAGGGAGCGCGCTAATTTTTCTTTGCGATACGTTCCATATCGGAAAAAGCGGAAACGAGGAAGGCTCCTTTATCGAGATTGAGCGATTCGAGTTCGAGGCGGCGCTCGCGCAGAGTGTGCCAAAGCTCCGCCCAGGATGCCGCACGCGGTTGGCGGTCCGGCTGGATGGCTTCCTGCCTCGCCTTCTCTTCGATCCGCTCCTCCATCAAATCGCACAGGCGCCTGAAGGCTTCCGCATTACGCGCCCCGCTCGTCGATTGGATCAGGTCATGCACGAGCGCATGATTGAGCCTCGGCAAACCGCCCATGATCCGCTCGACCTTGTCTGCAAGCGACAAGAGACCGCCCGAAATGAGATCCACAGCCCGGCCTGGGGAACCGGCCGATAATGTAAACAGCTTTCGCATCGCAGCCTCATCCGGCTCGGACAGGTCGCCCGCTGTGCAAGCTGCGGCAACCGCGCTCTGGAAATCGGATGAATTGAGCGGGCGAAAAGAAAGCTTGATGCATCGCGAACGTATGGTCGGCATGACGGTCGATGCGCCGTGGCTGACCAGGAAAAAGACGGTTCGCTGCGGCGGCTCTTCGACGGCCTTGAGCAGCGCGTTCGCCGAGGCAATCGTGAGGTCGTTTGCTGGGTCCACGATCATCGCGCGCCAGCCGCCGGGACTCGTCAGGCTGAGGAACCCGCGCAGCCTCCGGACAGCGTCGACGCCAATCGAGGAAGAACCTTCCTCGTCAGAGCCAAGCACGAAAAGCGAAGGATGCGCGCGCGCCGCGATCTGGCGCGCGACGGGGTGGCCTGCGGGGATCGCAAGCGAGGAGTGGCGCAACGCCGGGGCGGCTTGCTCCTGACTGAGCAGGAAGCGCGCCGCCCGATAAGCGAAGGTGGCTTTGCCGATCCCCCGCTCGCCCGTGAGCAGCCACGCGTGATGAAGCGAGCGTGCGTTGAACGCGCTCAGGAACAAGTCCTCGGCCGCTTCGTGCCCGAAGAACTTATTCGTCAGCCGGGGATGGAGCGGGTCGGGCGCGCCTGCCTCTTCGGGCGTGCTCGTCTCGGCGGATTTGCGCTTTGCCATGCTGAATCGGAAAGCCTCTGATCTAGGCAACGCACGTCCCAGACGCCGTCCGCCCTGCGCTTCGTCGTCCCGGCCAAGCGAAGCGCGAGCCGGGATCGCATCAAGATCGGCGCATTAATTTGCTACGATCCCGGATAAGGCTGCGCCTTTCCGGGATGACGGCGGCGGCGACGCGTTGACGCTCCCGGCAAATTAGAGACTGAAACGCTCCCGCACAATCGCCCAGATCTTGTCCTCAACGCGCAGGGCTGTCTCGGAAGCATCGATAACCACGCAGCGCTTTGGCTCCGCTTTCGCAATCGCCAGGAATTCATCGCGGAGGCTTCGATGGAAGGCCACATTCATGGTTTCGAACCGGTCGGGAGCATTTTCGGCCGCCTCGCCGGAAGCACCCTGCGCTTTTCGCGCGGCGGCGCGCTTCAATCCCACCTCAGGCGGAAGATCGAAGATGATCGTGAGATCGGGCTGCGTCGAGCCGACAACGGCGCGGTCCATGGTTTCGACGACGTAAAGCGGCAACCCGCCCGCCGCACCTTGATAGGCGCGTGTCGAATTGCTGAAGCGGTCGCAGATCACCCAGGTTCCGCGTTCGAGCGCCGGCCTGATCGCGAGTTCCAGATGCGATTCCCGAGCCGCGTAAAACAGAACTGCTTCTCCGAGCGGTCCGAATTTCTTCGCTTTACCGGAGAGAAGAACTTCGCGGATGGCTTCGGCGCGCGGCGTGCCTCCCGGCTCGCGGGTTTGCAGGACGTTGCGCCCGATACGCCTGAGCTTCTCGGCGAGGATCGCCGCCTGGGTGGTCTTCCCGCCGCCTTCGCCGCCTTCGAAGGTAATGAACTTGCCGCGGGTCACGTGCTCGGCTTCGAAAGGGCGGGAGCTGCGGCTGCCGTCGGCTGCGGCGGCTTCTTCATAAGCTTGGTAACGGCTCGCGACACGTAGGTATTCACCCCGAGCAGCACGGAATCGATCCCTTTCGAGACCATCCCACCGGCCTCAATATCGGCTGCCGCATAAAGCGGCACGGAATTCGAAATCCCGTTCGCCTCAGAGGTGATCCGAACCTCCCCTACCCTGTCGCCGTCTTTGACAGGGGGCTTGAGCGGGCCGAGATAAACGATCTGCGCCCTGATGCGGTGATCCTTTGCATTCACAGGCAGTAGAATCATGGCGTCGGACTTCGTCTTGAGCGGAACGCTCCACTTCTGGCCGCCCCATACCCTCGCGTCGCCCACCGTCTCGTCCTTCGCGAAAACCTTGAATGCTTTGAAGTTTACGAATCCCCAATTCAAGAATTTGGCGGTGTCTTCGCGGCGCTCGCGTTCGTTTTGGAACCCGTTCATGACAGCGACGAGACGCCTGCCATCCTTTATGGCCGACGCCGTAATGCCGTAGCCCGCGCCTTCCGCGAACCCGATTTTGAGGCCATCGGCTGGAATGGCCGCGTTCAAAAGCGGATTGAGGTTCTTGAAATCGTGCGTCCGGTACTTGAACTCTTTCTGCCCGAAATAGGCATAATAAGCCGGATATTCCTTGATCACATACACCGAGAGCTTCGCCAGCTCCCGCGCTGTCATTTGATTGGCGGGATTTGGCAGGCCCGTCGAATTTCCGAATGTCGATTTCTCAAGCCCGAGCGCTCGCGCTTCCTCGATCATGGCCTGCGTGAACCCGTCTTCGCTGCCGGACAAGCCTTCGGCAACCGCGATGCAGGCGTCATTGCCGTTCTGAACGGTAATGCCCTGGATCAGGTCGCCGACTTTCGCTGTCTGGTTGAGCGGGACGAACATGGAAGTCGTGCGCGAGGGAGCGCCGCCCGTTTTCCAGGCGTGCAAGCTTACTGGAAACTCGGTTTCGAGCGAGATTTCCCCGGCCTTCAGCTTTTTGAACAGAACCTCAAGCGTCATGATCTTGCTCATGCTCGCTGGCGCAAAAAGCCTGTCGGCATTCTTTTCGAAGAGCACTGTCCCTGTGTCGACATCGACAAGGATCGCTTCCACAGCAGAAGTCTGGAAGGTTCCCGCTGGCTGCGCGCCGGCTAAGTGCGGACATAGAAGAAGGAGTAAAAAAATCAGGGCGAGGCGCATCGGCTTAGTCCAGGATGAATCGCTGGTATCATATAACAACGCAGCGGCCGATTTGCTAAGAGTTAGGGCCGCGAGGTCCTAAATAATCTCGCGGTGCGACTTCTAGAACAACGTCCTCATCGATTGGGTTGTGCGTTCGTCGACCATCCTCCGGCGTCCTCCTTCGGAGCTTTCTCGAAGCCGCCTTTCTTCGTAACGAGAGCCGGTCCCACCGTTACGGTAGCTGCGGCAAGGAAGCTTGCTTTAGGCGGAGGGGCGGCATGAGCCTGCTTGTCCTTCACGAGATGTGGCGCCCAGGGCTGCTTCGCCAATGTGGTGCGCTCGAGCGTATCGTCGCCGTTGAGCGGCGCGGGCGATAGATAGCGGACGCGCACGGCGCCAGAGCCCTTCGGATAGAGGCCCAGAAGCTCGGCCGCCCTGTGCGAAAGGTCGATGATCCGGCCATCGTGATAAGGGCCGCGGTCGTTGATGCGAACGACGATGGTGCGATTGTTCTCGAGGTTTGTGACGGTTGCGTAAGTCGGCATCGGCAGGGTGGGGTGTGCCGCCGTCAAAGCGTTCATGTCGTAAATTTCGCCGTTCGCGGTACGCCGCCCGTGGAAGAAGTCACCATACCAGGATGCTATGCCAACCTGATCGTAGGCTTGATCGTTGACCGGGACAAACCATTTGCCGCCAGCGAGGTACGGGTCGCCAAGCTTATAAGCCCCGCCGCCCTTGGGAACAGGATCGCCAACCCTGATAACCCGCGGACTCAAGGTCTGGGTTTCATCGACGGTGCTGCGCGACGTCTTGTTCACCGAACAGGCACAAAGAGATGCGACGAGAGCCGTGACGATCATGATCCTGCTTGGGGAAGCGTTGACGATGAGCCGCAACCTGGACCGGCGCTGCAGCGCATAGATTTCCGCGACCCGATTCGGGCAAATGCGGGGCAACAAGCACGGGATTGAGCCGCTGCTGTCCGGCTTTTGCGCCCAGGCGCCGTCTGAGAAGCTATCCTCTCTACTCATGATAAGACACGCACCCGGAACACAACCCAACGATGCACCAAGGTTTACCGGAAAGCGGTTAACGGACTTTTGCGGGAAAGCGGAGATTCGGGAGGAACCGCCGTCTCAGCGCTTCTACCGCCGCCTGCGATCCCGCTTTTTAGCGCGGGCCCGAAAATTTTTTAAACCGCGCCGTGAACCTCTCGAACCGTCGCCTCGACAAATGGGATGCAGGTGAGCGTGCAGAAAAGCTGAAGCCACCCGCTCTTGAAACACCTAATCCAAGGAGACGGCCATGTTGAAGCGTATCACTCTCGCAGCTCTTGCCTCTGCCGCCATTCTCTCTTCAGCAGCACTTTCCCCGGCCTCGGCTGGTCATCCGGTTATGGGCGGAATGCATCGTCCAGGCGGCTTTTTCGGGCCTCGCATGCCGGTGGGCGGCATGAGCCATCCTGGAGGCTTTCACCCCGGTGGCCTTCGTGGCCCGCATTGGCCTCATGGCCCGGTTGCACATGTGCCGTTCCCGCATCACCCGCACTGGCATTGGCGCTGGCATCACGGGGTATACGGTCCGGTCATCGTTGACGAAGGCTACGTGGCTCCCGCCTACGTCACTTCCGCGCCTGCCCCGGTCGCGACGTGCCCCACGAATTGCCTGACGAAACAATATCTGCAGGATGGCAGCGTCGTGTTTACCGATCAGTGCACGAGTGAAAGCGCGACGGCGCCTGCTGGCGCTCATGGCTAAGATGGCGGCCTGGATGTGGATCAGCAGGTTTTGACGGACGCGACAACGGAACCCCGCCACCGTCTTCCCGGCCAAGCCAAGCGCGAGCCGGGATCGCAAAAGGGTAAGCGCTTCAATATGTTACGATCCCGGATAAGGCTACGCCTTTCCGGGACTTGATTACCCGGATGTTTCCGCTAGCAGAAGAAGCCATGAAAACATTGGGGAATTTTCGCTCCAATGTCATGGCCGGACCATGCCCTTGGGCTTGACCCGAGGGTTGACCCGGCCATCCAGTCATAAACTTGGAATGCCTTGTTTTTTTCTGGATGGCCGCCTCCAAGGGCGGCCATGACGACGGAATTAGCGGAAACATCCGGGTAATCAAGTTCCGGGATGACGATGCGCAGAGCGAGCGGCCTTGCTTCTCGCCCCCTCCAAACGCTCCGCCCTAACCGTCAGTTATCCTGGTGCGGGCGGAGGGATTTGAACCCCCACGACTTTCATCACTGGAACCTAAATCCAGCGCGTCTACCAATTCCGCCACGCCCGCCGCGGCTCTCTGATTGGGCGCACTCTATAACATAATTCGCGCGCTCTTCCAGCGCCAGAAGAGCGCGGCTCCGGCATGGCGGAGGCTTCCACATTTTTATGTTGTTACACAGGCCCACGACCAAAAAACACTAGTACGCCCCGCGGGAAGTCCTGACCCAAATGCTGCGGCCGCAGAGAGGACTTCCCGCGGATAAGGCGTACTAGCAACTTATTGATTCTATTGCAGCTTACCCGAGGCAAGTTCGCTTGAGCGCTCGCAGCTATCGGGGGCGAACTTGCCTCGGGCTGTACTAAGCTCTCAATCGGCTGCGGCAGCGCTGTAACGGCAGGCGGCCTGTTAGAGTCCAGACTTTTTGTTGATAAGCGCAATACAGAATATAAAAAAAATAACAAACTGTTGCTGCTCCCGTTGCCCGGCTTTAATAAGCGGCTGATGCAACCTATGCGAGCAACATGATGCCGATGCAACGCGCCAAGCCTGAGCCCCTTCGACGCGCCTCTATCCAACCATTCATTTACCGCCCAGAAATTGACGGCCTCCGGGCTATCGCCATTTCTGGCGTATTCCTTTTCCACCTGAGCCGCGAGTGGCTGCCAGGTGGATTTGTCGGCGTGGACGTCTTTTTTGTGATTTCTGGCTATCTCATTACATCAATCCTCTGCCAGGACTGCGAAGCAGGGCGGTTTAGCCTGGCAAAATTTTATCAACGCAGGATTGCCCGGCTGTTTCCAGCGTTTTTCGCTGTCGCTCTGGTTACACTTGCAGCAACCTGGCTGATATATACCCCGCAGGATTTTGCCTCATCTGGAGCGAACCTTGTCGCCGCCTCGCTTTCATTGGCGAATATGAAATATATGGCTCAAGGAAATTATTTCGAGATATCGCCGGATGCCCAACCATTTCTCCATTACTGGTCTCTGTCCGTCGAAGAGCAATTCTACCTAGTTTTCCCGATAACAGTATTTCTTATTTTTAGATACGCCCGGAATCATATCGTTCCCATTCTCTCGATTGTGGGCGCCTTGAGCTTCGTCGCTAATGTCTGGCTGACGTCAATCAATTCTGTTTGGGCATTTTATCTTCTCCCGACCCGGGCCTGGCAGCTTATCGCTGGCTGTCTTATAGCGGTGCTGCCTTTTGCAGGAGCCCCAGAGCGATTGGCTCCACGCTGGCTTTCAATTGCAGGGCTTTTCTTGGTCTTATCCTCATACATGTTCATTGAGGAAGGCCCCTGGTTTCCGGGTTGGGTCGCAAGTCTGCCCGTTATTGGAGCAGCGGCCATCATCTTGCCAAGTGGCGGCGGGGTGGTTAAAGCGTGGCTATCGTCCTCAGTTATGGTGGGAATTGGGAAGGTGTCCTATTCTCTATATCTGTGGCATTGGCCGGTATTCTCCTTAGTTGACTACGAGTTTTATTTGGCTTCTGAGCCGATGCGCGCCGCTTTGAAGATCGGAATAAGCGCAGCGCTCACGCTTGCGAGCTACTATCTTATAGAGAGCCCGGCGCGAATATTTCTTAACAAGCCAAAGACCAGAAGCATCGCCTATGCGGCCTTGGCCGCGACGTTGTGTTTTTGCGTCCCTCTCGGTTTGACCGTTCGAAGCAACAATTATGTCAACGCCGACCTTTCCGACGTGCGCAGGGGTGGCCTGCAGTTCAAAACAAGCCCAAGCGCAAGTTCAGTGGTCCTAATGGGGGACAGCAATGGTTCAATGTACGGGAAGGTTCTAAAAGAGATAGCCCATAATTTGAACTACAACCTGACGGTTATAAGCGTCGCGGCCGGAGATCCACTTCCACCCACGCAATTGTGGAATGATTTGTTATCTGTGGTTGTTAAGATCAGGCCCGATTACCTTGTAATAGCAAACGCATGGAGCGAAAAACTGCAAGCCGATCCTGGGCGCCTCTCAAGGGCGTTAAGGGAGCTTAAGCCTTACGCGGGACAAATCATTCTGCTCAATCAACCACCCATCCTGCCGAATGAAGCCAGCCGAGCCTCTCTTCGCAATGGTTCCCGGCCCCCGTTCCGGGAAAATGCCGGCCTCCAAGCAGACAGACGAAGGATTAACGGTTTTCTACTCGCATTTGCGTCACCGAAAGTACGAGTGCTCGACGTAGCTTCACACTTCGAAACCGAAAAGGGCGAGATCATATTCGTCGATAAGGCGGGTAATTTATTTTATCACGATTCAGGCCATTTATCAGGCTATGGCGCCGCCAGGATACAGTCCGTTCTAACCGACGCGCTGAATACCTCAATGGCTGCCGAACGAGACGAAAAAACACTGCGTAATCTCGGCGCTCAGCAAGCTTTAGGTGAAGCGGAAAGCAAAGCTAACTAGTACGCCCCGCGGAAGTCCTGACCCATTCGCGGCGGGCGCTGGCAGGACTTCCTGCGGATAAGGCGCACTAGCACTTTATTGGTTGTAGTACAGCTTACGGCCGGCTGTACTGGCAGGATGTTGAAAAAGGCGGAAATCCAGGCTTCATCCTTCGACAGGCTCAGGATGAGGTCGAGCGATTTCAATGACTTGCACCTCCTGGTGAGCTTGTCGTAGTTCGGCAAGCTCACCAGGAGGCCGCATCGTTTTTCGGCGGCCTGTTAGAGCCCGGCGTCCAGTTGGACGCAGATAAGCTTCTCTAGCACTTAAGGATCGATCAAGAACTTGCCGCGCGAATTCAATCCTCCCGGATCTCTCGATCCTCCTGAACCTCTTTGTGTGAGGGAGCGGGCAGCGGCGGCGACGCCGTCCAGGTTAAATCCGTCTGGATCAGGAAATCGCCGATCGTTCGCTGGCTGAGGCGATCCAGCAAGAGAGGTGCGTGCCCCTCGTTCCGGACGAGGACCGATGTCAAAGCAGGGTGACGGGCTTGCATTTCTTGTACAGTCGCAGCCGTTAGGAGATCCGAGTTCTCTCCTCTCAGAACCATGACTGGCGCCTGAAAAAGCGACTCGAAATGTTCCCACATGGACGGGACCGGTTTTGCGATATCCACCTCGGATAAGGCTGTACCTATTTTGGGATCGTAGGCCGGAGCGGGGCGTCCGTCCTCTTCGTTGAATAGCTGACGCGTCAGTTTCTGCCACAATCCGGTGTCGATGGTCGGGAACTGCCGGATGTTGATGTCCCGGACGATGCTCACCGCCTCATCCCAGTCCCTCGGCAGGGGTATTTTTCCCGCATAGCCCATGATGCGGGCAAGGCCTGCGGTCTCGATGACTGGGCCAATGTCGTTCAGGATGGCGCACCCGATTGCCGAGGGGCGCATGACAGCGAGAAGCATCGTGATAATGCCTCCGCGTGAGGTGCCAAGGATCGCGACGTTCGACAGTCCGCGAAACGTGAGGAAATCGGCGACGTCAAGCAACTCAATGTAAGGGGAATAGTTGCGCCAATCTTTGTCCCATTCGGAGCGCCCGCGCCCTCGGTAATCGAGGCAATAAACCGGCCGGGGGTGAGTTGGATGGGTTGAAAGAGCGACAGCCAGATCATGAAAGTCCCGGCCATTACGGGTCAAGCCGGCAAGACAAACGAGCGGCCGGCCAGGGGCGCCGTCGCTGCCATATTTGCGTGCGTAAAGAAGCAAGTCATCGTGGCTTCTGTAAAAGATGTCTTCTGTTTCGAAACCGGGTTCGCCGGCCGATCCATCAAGGGTCATTGGGCCTGTTCCAATTCGCCGCTCCCGCTCACATCGAAATCAGGCACCTTCCCCGGCCGCCCCCGATGCAAGTCTTCCACGATCTGGAACTTTGCCTTGTTGTTTTCGAACCGGCAACGATAAAGCTGTGTGCTTTCGAGGATGCGCTGGATGTAGGTGCGCGTCTCCGTGAAGGGAATGCGTTCGACCCAATCAATCGGGTCCGCCGCCTTGCTGCGTGGATCGCCAAAATCCTTGATCCATTGCTTCACCCGGCCTGGCCCAGCATTGTACGCGGCCAAAGAAAGAATGTAGGAGCCGTCGTAGCCTGACATGAGCTGCGCGAGGAAAGCCGAGCCCAGGGTGACATTGTAGGACGGGTCTGAGATCAGCCGGGGCGGCTCATACTTCAATTTATAAGCTGCCGCGACCAGCTTGGCCGTCTGCGGCATGAGCTGCATGAGCCCGCGCGCGCCAACACGGCTAACGGAGCCGGTATGGAAATCGCTTTCCTGCCGGGTCAAGGCATTCAACAGCGCGAGTTCGACCTTGCCGTTGCCACCGGCGGAATCGAATTTCGGCAAAAGCGTCGGGAAGGCATAGGCGTCCACCGGAAAACCGCGCAACAACGCAATTTTTGCGGCGCGAACCCCAACGTGGGCGGGCTCCAGGCGCTCTATCAGTTCAAGCGCCAGCGTCATCTGCTGGGGATCGTTGAGCTGCCGCGTAAGGTCCAAGAGATAGTTCAGCAGAAGAGGCTGGAGATCGAGTTGCTTCTCGATCATGACAGCTTTGAAAGCGTCCTCGTTCACGAACGCGGCGATGGCTTCCTTCGTTGGATGAGGCGGCGCGCGGAACTCGCAGGCCGCGCCCTTGTGGAGAGCCTGACGGCCAAGCGAACCATAGAACGTGTAAAAGCGGCTTGCCGCATCGCGAAAGTGAGCCTCCGCTTCCTTGCGCGCGCCCAATTCGAGCTTGGCGCGTCCGAGCCAGTACGCAGCCCGCGCTTCGTCACGAGCAAAGCCCTTTATCAACCGGGCCGCCTCGAAATGCGGCTCAGCCAGACGAGGCTCCTTCATGTAACGAAGTGCGATCCAGCCCGCCAGAAACTCGGCTTCGGAGCGGGTTTCTTCGTCAAGCGGACCGTGCGCCTTGGCGATGGCATACGCGGTCGCCGGATGGTCGGCGTTCAGAGCGCGCCTCACCTCGCTTCGCCGGAAGTCCCACCACTTTTCGGGATCGGCAAGATCGGCGGTATCGGGATTGAGCGAGCGCAAGAGCGACCAGACGTCATCGTCGGCGCCTTCGCGCCGCAAGGCTTTCAGCCGCGCGAGAAGCGTCGCAGGGCCGCCGGTGCTTTCTTTCGCAAGCTTGAACGCGTTCTCGGCCGCCTTCGACTCGAGCTTCTTGCCGGATTTATCTTCTTTGTCCACGGGTTCCGCGCTGGTTGACGCGGTTACCTCAGTTCCAGCGCTTCCTGCGTTCTCATCCGGCGACGCATTGCGATCCTTCTTTGCCTTCTTCTTTTTGAGACGAACCGGCTCAGCAAGGCTTGTGATCCCGAACGCGTGTGCTTTTCCGGTTAATGCGGCTTGTTTCTCCTCTATGCCGCCGGGAAGTTCTCCATGACGCCGTCCCCTGCTGCGCCGCGAGACGACCTTTGTCTTCCGGCCATGCCGGCCGTTACGGGCGATTTGGCTGCCAGCTCTTTTCGCGCGAAGCCGTGCAGCTCCCTTCAAGCCCTTCCCTTCGGAAGCCGAAGCCAATTTCTTCCCGGGGTCATCCAATCGACGCGCGCGCGCCTCTACGAGGAGCGTCCGGCGGCGCTGATCTTTCGAATCCAAAAGCGAGCCAAACCGCGCGATAAATCGCTCCTGCACAATCGGGTCTAAGTTGTAGCGGCTCCAGGCGAACTTGATGAGGCTGAGACCACGCTCGCGCTCCCCCGTCTCCATCAGCGCCGCGCCGAAACTGGCTTTTCCCGCGCCCGTCATCGGGTTCCGGTTCGTGTAGAATTTCAAGACATCGGCGGCGGTAGCGTCGGAGAGAAACAACGCCTTTTCGAATGGAGCCTCCTGCGCTGGTTCCGGAAACAAGGGATGGGCTCTGCGAAACGCCATGACCTCGTTGAAGTCCGCCGAAGAGGCGCGGAGGCGCTTCCACTCTGCAAAGGACTTCGCAGCTGGATCGCTAATCTTCCTGATCGCGGCCCGCGCCGCCGCATCGTCACCCCTGGAGACGCTTGAGATGACGTCTTTGATCGCAGCCGCATCGCCATCGCTGATCCTGAAGGAGAGAAGGGGTTGAAGCGCCGCGGTCATCTCTTCGGTGGAGAATGTCTTCGGAAACTTCAGGTCTACCGCCGGAACCAGAACCGGCTCGACGGGCGCGCTCTCCTTGCCGGGCTCTCCAGCATTCGGGACAGGCGCTTGACCCTCACTTCCGCCAGGAGCCTGCGTGCTGGGCTCAGCGGGCGGCTTGGGGTTGGCGTCAGCCGCCTTGACATTGGCGCTCAAGCTATGCTTTTGCGGTACGCGGTTCGCGGCTCCCGAAACCCCGGCAGGCTCTGGTTCCATGTCAGCCGCGGCATAGCTCAAAGGGGCTCGATGCGCTGGCGCCACATAGGGCGCTGCGAGCACGACAAGAAAGCCTATCGCGGTGCCGATCAGGATCGCTTTCAAAAGGCTGAAAGGATTGTGCGGAGGGGTCGGGTCTGCGTCAGGCGTGGGCATGAGCTCGCGGCCTAAAAATTACGTTGGCAGCTTAGCATATCAAACCTATGCTTTTGCCCCACGATTGGAACTGAAAAAGCTGTAATGCATACAACCACGCCTATTAATAGCCGCCATAATCCGGCAATAGAATGACAAACTTTAGTGAGCTGACGCTGTTTCCGAGTGGAAAGAGGCACAGAGTTAATCTCGAGTACCTCTTTTCCGTATAGGATCGACCCGAAGGTGAGGAAGGCCAGAAATGTTCAAGGGTTCTTTTACGGCGCTCGTGACCCCGTTCGATGGTGACAGCGTCGATTACGAAGCCTTTACTCGGCTCGTGGAGTTTCAAATTCAGTCCGGCACACACGGGCTTGTGCCCTGCGGCACGACGGGCGAGTTGCCAACGCTCAGTCATGAGGAGCATGCGCGCGTTGTCGAGACATGCATTTCCGCAGCGAAAGGTCGCGTTCCTGTTATCGCGGGCGCCGGTTCCAATAGCACCAAGGAGGCGGTCGAACTCGCGCGGCACGCGGATAAGGCTGGAGCCTCCGCGGTTCTCATCGTGACGCCCTATTACAACAAGCCGACGCAGGAAGGGCTTTACCTGCACTTCAAAGCCATCAACGATGCAATCGGCATCCCGATCATCATCTACAACATCCCCTCGCGCAGCGTCGTCGATATGTCGGTCGCGACAATGGCGCGGCTCTTCAAGCTCCCGAATATCGCGGGTGTGAAGGATGCAACCGCCTCGCCGGTGCGCGCGAGCCAGCAGCGCTTGACGCTCGGCGAGGAGTTTAATCAGCTTTCGGGCGAAGACGCCACCGCGCTTGCGTTCATGGCTCACGGCGGCCACGGATGCATTTCCGTAAGCTCGAACGCCGCGCCAAAGCTTTGCTCGGATTTTCAGACGGCCTGTCTTGCCGGCGACTACCGCAAAGCGCTTGCGTTGCATGACCGGCTCATGCCCCTGCATGACGCGCTCTTTGCCGAAACCAACCCTGGCCCCGTCAAATATGCCGTATCGCGGCTTGGGTTTTGCAAGCCGGACACGCGCCTCCCGCTGGCCCCCATCTCCGAACAGACCAAAGCGCTCGTCGATACGGCTCTCGATAAGGCGGGCGTGTTTCAAAGGCAAGCGGCATAGAGATGGCAGCCCCGTCAACGGCATCGGTTCGTAAAGTTGTCGCCGAAAACCGAAAGGCGCGCTTCTCGTACTTCATCGAGGACACCTTCGAGGCGGGGATTGCGCTCGGCGGCTCGGAGGTGAAATCGCTGAGGCAGGGGAAGGCGAACATTGCCGAGTCCTACGCGAGCGAAAAGAACGGCGAGATCTATCTGATCAACGCTCACATCCCCGAATACCTCCAGGCCAATCGCCTGAATCATGAGACGCGCCGCCCGCGAAAGCTGCTCCTGCATAAGCGGGAAGCCAGCAAGCTCATTGGCGCGATCCAGCGCGACGGCATGACGCTCGTTCCCCTGCGCATTTACTTCAACGACCGGGGACGCGCCAAGCTCGAGCTGGCGCTCGCGCGCGGCAAGAAACTGCACGACAAGCGCGAAACCGAGAAGAACCGCGATTGGGAGCGCCAGAAAGGCCGCCTGCTCCGCGATCGCGGCTGAGGCGCTAGTGTGGCGTCTCGCAATTGCCTACCACTTTCGCTGCAAGCTCTCATAGGCAATTGCGAGACATAAGCCACACTAGACTATTGTTTTTGCTAGCAGCCTGTCGGACTAGGGTCTGCCGACAGGGGATGGCGTTCGTCGTGGCGCAGAAGGGCGATCGTCGTCGCGCCTTCATGCAGCCTTCAGTACGAACATCCGCTTCAAGTTCCAGGCCATAATCACGAGCGTCCACTCGCCTTTGACTTTGTCCAGCCCGCGCAGCAGAAACTGACGGAATCCGAGCACGGACTTGATGATGCCGAACACGGGCTCGGGAGTGTGTTTGCGCAGGGCGTAAAGTTTCTTGCCTTCGGGCGTTTGCAGGCGGTGGGCCATGGCCTCGACCGGCGTTGGATTTTCCGGCGCGGCCGGAGCCGCGGCGAAGCGCTCGCTCAAGGACGAATGATGCGAGTCCCGGCCCATGGCGAGCAAAGGCTCGATCGCGGCCGCCTTGCACGCCTTTACATTGGCCTCGCTGAAATAACCGTTGTCGCCCAGCAGCGTTTCGACCTTGCCCAACTCTTCGGGCAGGGCCCTGGTCTTGGCCAGCATCGGTTCGAGCTGTTGCTTGTCGTTGGTCGCCTGCGCCACATCGCCCGCAACCACCAGCAGACTGCCTTCCGCTACGACGGCTTGAGCGTTGTAGCATTGCTCGAAGCCGCCGCCTGAAACCGGCATGATGCGCGACTCCTCATCGGTCAGATTGATCTGATCGGTTGGCGGCGGCCCCTCCACCGGCGGCTCGGGCGGCTTGCCGCCGGGCTTCTTGCCGGTGGTCTTGGTCTTGGCCTCGCGCGCTGCCAGTTTGGCCTGATGCTCGGCTTGCTCGCGTTCGAAACGCTCTTTGGCGCGCGCCTCGATCTTCGCGCGAGCCTCGGCGATTTTCTTCAAGCGCTCCTCGCGCCGCGCCAACTCCTCCGGAATCGACATCCCGTCCGGCAGGTCGGCCTGATCGGCGGCTTCGGCCTTCGCCATCAGCTCGGCAACCTCGGCCTTCAACTGCGCCTCGATCTTGCCCGCGTGCTCATAGGACAGCGCGCTGTGCTTGCTGGCGTTGGCGTGCACCTTCGTGCCGTCCAGCGCGACCGTGCCCAGTTTGAGCATGCCCATCTCGCGCGCCAGAAGCAGAACCTGCACGAACAGCGCTTCGGTCTCCTTGATGAACCGCCGCCTGAATGTCGCGATGGTGTCGTGATCGGGGTGCTCGTTCGCCGCGATGAAGCGGAAGGCCACCGAGTTGTATGTCGCCCGCTCCAATTTGCGGCTGGAGAAGACCCCCGTGGCGTAGCCATAGACCAGGACGGCCAACAGAAGCTTCGGGTGATAGCTCGCCGAACCAACGCCGCGATAGCTGTTGCTCATCGCCGAGACGTCCAGAGCGTCGATGATCTCCGCCACAAACCGCGCGAGATGCCTCTCGGGAAGCCACTCGTTCACCGAAGGCGGCAGGAGAAATCCCGTGTCGCGGTCGAAGTTACGAAAGTTGCTCATGGGCGCGGGTCCGAAAACGGTGGCGAATCAATGCGATGATTCTACCCTCTGCCGCCGCTGGGTGTTAAGTCCGACAGCCTGCTAGTGTCCCTTTGTCTCCGAATTGCCGTGCGAGGGTGCTGCAAGTTAGTCGGCAATTCGGAGACGGGACACTAGTACAGCCGGCCGGAAGTTCGCACTCCCATTGCCGCAAACGATCAAGCGAACTTCCAGCCGTGAGCTGTACTACCTCCTAAAGAGTTGCCAGTACGCCCCGCGGGAAGTCCTGTCGACGTCCGCAGCAAACGGGTCAGGACTTCCCGCGGGGCGTACTGGTCCGAGCCGGAGTTCTTCCAGAGTCAGTGCGCGCCAGAATGACTGAGGTCAGATAAACGAGCTTTGGCCATTGGCGGTCCCTGCGTCCAGTTGCCGGTTGATGATTCTTATTCCTATCGGCGAACTCAAGCGCATAGCGGATTGCGCTTTCAGCAATTCTAAACCTTCAGTGGCAATTTACTGCCCCTCAGACGCCATTGATTTCATGGACCAAAAGACACACTGCCCCTCAATGAGCTGAGCATAGCTGAGTGTTAACTATATGGTAACCAGTTCAGTATTGTCTGGGATGGTACTGATTTTGCAGCTCACGGTAACTACGCCACCACCGTTCAGCCAAAGAGATCACAGGGGATAGACATGATCGACAGTAACACACGGACACTGGGTGTCCTTATTGCGTGCTTTGTGGCGTTAGTCGTGCTGGGGCAGTCCGCGCAGCGTCTGACGAATGTATCTGCTGCGGTTATCCATCCGCAAGTTATCGAGAAGGCGTTTGTCGCACCCGCAGCGGTCGAAGCGCCAGTCGTCAAGAAGGCGTCGAACCAATTGGTAGCGATACCCAAGGAGAAGTGCGCCTCGACATGGACCAATTACGGGAACTCCGTCCTGGTCACGCCGAAGACCTGCAACGACGTCAGCATCGCATCTATGACTATCGCGGTTTCTGATAAGCCCTGCGATGCGAGCACCCAGGCCGATTTCCAAAGCTTGACTTACAACACCTACTTCAAGGGCGACTTCGGCTTCTATGTTGGACAGGGCAAGACCGTCCAATGCGTAGCCGTCAAAGAGATCGTCGGGAAGTATCTTTAAGATGAAAAGATAGAGGCGGCCTTTTCGCCTCTACTGCACAACGGAAAGTGGAAGGCGGCTCATCCTGGCCGCCTTTTTGCGTTTCTAGTGCGCCCTGCGGGAAATCCCGAGCAAGCTTGCGGCAAATGGGGGGATTTCTCGCGGAGGCCGTTCCAGCCCGGCCCAAGCCTTCACATGTCTGTCATCAAAAGCGTCTAATAGTAACGGAATTTTAACCGTGAAGCTCAAGGACGTGCATGTCGGGACTAGTGCTGGTGGTAGGGGTCATTGCAGGCGTGACTTTATCCGGTTTGCTCGCCTGTACACTCGTCGACAATGAGCTGAAGTTCTGGCCGACCCCCGGAAAGGGCAGTTGGCAAAGCCGTGGTTTCTGGAGCCTTTTTCGAACTCTGAACGTCGCCACCCTCGCTCTGGCGCTTCTCGATTGGCAGCGCTGGGATGGATTTTCCCTTGAACGCGGTCTAGGCGCAAGCCTCGCCATTGTCTGCTTCGCTCTCTACGGTTGGGCTTGCTATGCGCTTGGCCGGAGGAACCTTTACTGCGGGCGCGACGGTCTCGTCACGGGCGGTATCTACAGCTGGACCCGGAATCCGCAATACGCAACCGCGATTCCGGCTTATCTCGGCTTAGCGGTCGCCTCCGGCTCGACCGTCGTTTTTGCGATCGCATCGCTGCTCACTCTCAGCTTCATCCTGATGGCGTTCGCGGAAGAGCACTGGCTGGAAGCTGCTTATGGCGCGGATTACCGGCGCTATCGTTTTGAAGTCGCCCGCTTTTACAACTGGCGTCACGCGTGGGCAATTCTTAAGCAGGAGGTCATGCCCGCGAAGGAAGCCTCCAAGGAAGCGCGTCTCTGAGTGCGTCATGCAATCCCGCTTTTCCGCATGGCCTTTACTGATCGCCGTAGTCGCGAGGCTTCGACAAGAGCGGTTCATTGGCCGGCGAGACAGAGGATCTGAAGAAATGGCTGCCACAAGCGTTCAGGACGGCGATCAGTCTCGATCAGCGAAGCCTCAGCAGTTTAGGACTCTTTTCGTTTCGGATCTGCATCTCGGCGCAAGGGCGTGCCAGGCGGAAGCCTTTCTTGATTTTCTCCGCTATTACGATGCCGACACGATCTATCTGGTCGGTGACATCATCGATTTCTGGAGCGTCAGGCGGAGCCCCCTGTGGCTCCAAGCGCATAATGACGTGCTGCAGAAGCTTCTTCGCAAAGCCCGGAAGGGAACGAAGATCATCTTCATTCCGGGCAATCACGACGAAGGGGTCCGAGGTTATTGCGGCATGAGTTTCGGCGCCATTGAGATCCACCATGACATTGTGCATGTGACCGCGGATGCCCGCCGCTTTCTTGTCATGCACGGCGACGAGTTCGACGTGATCGTTCGCTACGCCAAATGGCTTGCCTTCCTGGGCGACCGCTCCTACGAATTCGCATTGTGGTGCAATCGCCCGCTCAACCTGGTCCGGCGCTGGTTCGGCTTCGATTACTGGTCTCTCTCAAATTATCTCAAGCTGCGTGTCAAAACGGCTGTGAACTTCATAGGCGAATTTGAGCAGGCCATTTCCGCGGAAGGCAAGCGGCGGAGCGTCGATGGCGTGATCTGCGGCCATATCCATCATATGACCGACCGGATGATCGACGGAATTCGATATCTGAATTGCGGCGACTGGGTCGAAAGCTGCACGGCTATCGCTGAAGATTTTGACGGAAAGCTCAGTCAGATCCGCTGGGTTCCCGGTTCGGTCGAGCCGTCGCGCGCGGCCGCTCCGGTTCCAAGTTTTGCTTTCGATGCCGCTTCAGGCCGCGCTGCTTCCGGGCACGCAGTTGCTGCCAGCAGCCCTCTCAGGGGAAGGCAATACGTCGCCTCGATTGAATAGGCCATGGAGAGTGATTTGGGTAACCTCGCAGAAGTGAAAATTCGCAGGAATGCCGCCATGATCGGTGCAGCGGTACACCGCAGTAAGCCCCTTTCAGCGGAAGGCTTTAGGGAGCGTCTCTTCACGCTGGCCTTTTCGAACCTTGTCTATGCGCAAATCTGGGAAGACCCAGCGGTCGATCTGGAGGCCCTGGCGCTCGATAGCAACTGCCGTGTTGTCACCATAGCCTCGGGCGGCTGCAATGTGCTGAGCTATCTCCCGGCGGGCCCAGCGCACATCGCGGCGGTCGACATCAACGCGGCGCATGTCGCCTTAAATCGGCTCAAGCTGGCCGCTGCGCGTCACTTGCCCGATTATGAGGCCTTCTATCGGTTTTTCGGTGCAGCGGACCATGCCGCAAATGTCACGGCCTTCAGATTTCATATCCTGCCGCATCTCGATCCCCTGACGGCAAACTATTGGCACGGACGGCACGGACTCCGCCGCAGACGCCGCATCCGGCGCTTTGCGAACAATTTCTACCGGGCTGGTCTTCTCGGCACATTCATCGGAGCAAGTCATCTCGTTGCGAGGCTGAACGGCGTTAATCCGCGGGTGCTCCTGAAAGCTGAGACGATGGAGGAGCAGCGCCGGATCTTCGACGAGGAGTTTGCGCCGCTGTTCAAAAGGCGGATGTTACGCTGGCTCGTCAACCGCCCGGCTACTCTCTATGGGCTCGGCATTCCGCCCGCGCAGTATAAAGCGCTTGCTGGCGACGATGAGGGCGGCATGGCGGCGGTGCTCAGAAAGCGGCTGGAACGGCTGGCTTGCGGCTTCCCGCTTTCGGACAACTACTTCGCCTGGCAGGCCTTTGGCCGGCGCTACGCTCCTGCCGGCGGGCCGTTGCCGCCGTATCTCAATCCTTTGAACTTTGCCCTGGTGCGGGAGAATGCGTCGCGAGTCTCGGTGCATCATGCTTCGCTGACCGCCTATCTCGCGAGTGCTCCGAGCGGAAGCCTTGATCGCTTTGTTCTGCTGGATGCACAGGATTGGATGGGTGACGCGAAGCTCGCGCAGCTTTGGAGCGAGATCACCCGGACCGCAAGACCAGGCGCCCGCGTGATCTTCCGCACCGCCGCCGAGCCGACGATCCTTCCGGGACGCATCCCTGAGACTATCCTCGATCGCTGGGACTATGCGGCTGATGTGTCTCGCGAGCTGACCCAGAAGGACCGCTCCGCCATTTACGGCGGCTTCCACCTTTATATGTTCAAGGGATGACCCGGATGACTATGACCGCATCTGCTGCGGAAAAGATGGATGTGATCTACCGCCGCCAGCGCTTCATCTATGACGCGACGCGGCGCTATTATCTTTTTGGCCGCGATCGCCTGATCGAGGATCTTGCGCCTCCGGCCAAGGGCGCTGTTCTTGAAGTAGGTTGCGGCACCGCGCGTAATTTGATCAGAGCCGCGCAGCTATACCCAGAGGCCCAGTTTTACGGACTGGATGTTTCGGAGGCGATGCTGCAGTCGGCGCGTGCTTCTGTTGCGCGGTGCGGTCTGGCGGGCCGCATCGTGCTCCGCAAGGGAGACGCGACCGCTTTCGAGGCTGAGCAACTCTTTGCCCTTCACGGCTTTGACCGCGTTTTCATCTCCTACGCGCTGTCCATGATCCCGGCATGGCGAGATGTTGTCAGGCGCGCCGCCGCCTGTGTCAGTCCGGGCGGGAAACTTTTCATCGTCGATTTCGGTGACTTCGAGGGCTATCCGGCGCTCATACGCCGCGCGCAGCTTGCCTGGTTACGCCGCTTTTCGGTCGTGCCCATTCCCGCGATGGACCGTAAGATCGGCATGCTTGCCGAGCAGTTGGGGTTCACGGCAGCCACTGAAAGAACTCTATGGCGGCTACGCTGTCCAGTTTCGTCTTCAGCACCGCTGATCGCGAACCGTAAGAAGGTATCAGCGAAGCTTGGCCAGCTCCGAAGAGCCTCAGCAGATTCCGTCAATCTGGCCAACGCACCGCCATCCCGGACGCGCTCGCTCTGCGTTGGCGAATCCGGCAAAACCTGCTTAGCTGTTAAAGTATCGCACGACAGCATGGCCTAAGTATTGCATGCCCAAGAACAATGTTAATGCGGTTCCAAGGGTCAAGGAGAAGCTCATAACTTCGTGAACATGCATAACTTTACTCCGAACTCGTACTCAAAAAGCTACTGGGCAAATGTTTCCTTCATCCGGTTAATATTAGAGATGCCAAGCCGGATCTTTCAGCTCTCCTTAGCAATTCCGCGGGTACTGATTGTGTCCCGGAGTTTTAATTGCAACTCGAAGTGTATCGAAATGGCGGTTTGATTAATATCAAATTCCGCACGAGCTTCGGGGTCTTTTAGAGTTATCCACAAGCCGGAGTTGCGAACCAACTTGACAAAGCAGTCCTTAGGCGCAAGCCGCGCGAGGGCGACTGCTGTGTCAATGATCGAAGGCTTATCGCCAAAAGCCGGAAGCCTTTTCCAATCGCCCCCATTCGCCCTTGGCCTTGCTCCAGACAACTGGCACATTCGCCTCGTGGCGTCCCAGGATGTAACCCGCTGCGGCCAGTGATTTTGAATCCTTGCGGCGCCGCTCAAGGGCGAGCTCTATCAATCGTTCCGCCATCCGAAGGTCATTGATAGACCCAAACAGCTCCTGCACCTTCTTCAAGCGCTTGATGAAGCTTTGAGCCTCATGATTGTAAAGCGTCTGGAAAAACTCGCAATTGTAACGCAGCTGCTTGAGCGCCTTTCTCATGCTGTGCCGCTCTTCCAGGTCCAACGAATCAAGGCGTTCGCCGTATTTCCAGACCTTTTTCCAGCGTCGCTCAAGGCTTTCGCCGGCCACTGTCGCCACAGGCTCTCCGAGCTTGCCCCCGGCCTCGATCAGGTGAGGGCTTAGGATCATGGTCACGAGAAGACGCGGCCATACTCCTCTATCGAGATTGTCCACGACCTCTTTGTAGGCCGTGCTGCGATTGGCCTTGAGAGCCTGAAGGAGGCCGGGGAAGCCCGGCACGTCGTCCCCGTGCTCCTCGGCGATCGGCGTGTAGATCTCCGAGATAAGCACATCGGCATCCCTAAGATGTCCCACGGCCCTCGCCAAGTTTTGAGCGCCGCTTTCCAACTCGGAGATCCAGGAGGCCTTGCTGTAAGGCTTGATGCTGCGAAGGGCCGATCGCAACCGGGTCAGGCCAACCCGCATTTGATGGACGGCCTCAACCTCGCCGGTCTCAAGGACCACACGCTGGTTCGCGATGATATGCTCGGAAGACGATTGCAAGATGGCTGCGAAGGCGTCTCGCGCCGAATCGCTCTGTCGCAGCGTAATGACCTTAGCATACAAGGGAAGGCTGATTTCCGGCTCGTGCCGCAAGAGCCTGTAACCGCGTGCAGCCTTGCTCGACCCGCTCGGCCGGATCCGGAATTTCGAGAACAACTCCCTCGCTATGACAAGCAAGCCCCGAGGCGACCCTGAAAGGAGTTCGAGTTCGACCTCACGAAACTGCCTCGAATGTCCGTCCGCCTCGACACTGCCCTCGTCCAAGGCAAGTTCGACAGTGCAATCGTCATTCTTGATAACGTGCGTGGTGCGACTGACGATCGTCTCAAAAATGGGCCCGAGATTCCGCCTTCTTGCATATTTTTTGGATTTCGCGCCTGAGACGTTTGTCGCTAATGCGCTCAAGATCAGGCTCGCAATTGTCCAGCTCAACCTCGATCTGGGCGACATCCGAAAGGCCCCATTTCGGCTCCTCGCCCGCCTTCACCGTCTGCACCCATTTGCTTCCGCCGTCATTTCGCAACCGAAGAGCAATCCGGGCCTCGAGGAGACCATGCTCAGGCGTGTCGAAATAGATGGATCGAAGAGTTTTATGAGCGCGGGCGTCAGCGGAAGTGCTTAGATTCGGAGAGTCTCCAAGCCGGTGAAAATCCTCGCCAGGCAGCTCAAACTTGAGCTCAAGCTCGCGGCTGGCCATCGAAGGCGCTAACATGGGGTTCACGCTCAAGTTATGGCGGCTCGCTCAGCCGCATGCACGCCTGTCCAGGCTTTATACATTTTGCCTTTTTGCAACCCCAATGGCAACCGGGGGATAGCTCGCTTCTGACTGAACTTAATAGCGATTTAAAGAACGGAACCAATGCAGCCGATACCCGTTTGTTATGCCGCAATAAACGCTATCTTTTGCGCTTAAGCTTTTCAGTATACACTTTCAGGTAGAATTGGGTTTTTACTTATGGCTCTACAAAAGCAGGTTGCCGCGCTGCCAGTGCGCCGAAATAACGGGAGGACCGAGGTTCTCCTCGTCACATCGCGCGACACGGGCCGGTGGATCATTCCCAAGGGGTGGCAGGAGAAGGGCCTCAAAGGCCACGAATGTGCAGCCCGCGAAGCCAAAGAAGAAGCCGGCGTAAAGGGCAAGATCGACCCGCAGGCGATCGGCCACTTCAGCTACATCAAGACTGAGAGAAGCGACCGGGGCGCAGTCGACGTGACTGTCTTTCTTTTGTCGGTCCAGAAAGAGTACAAGCGCTGGCGCGAATACGGCCAGCGCGAGCGGGCGTGGTTTGCGGTTGACGCCGCCGCTGAGAATGTGCAGGAGCCGGAGCTCTCCTCAATTATTTCATCCCTTAAGTGAATTACCGCGCCCAAGGTGTTCGCATCTTCTTCACATTCATTCCAGCTTCACATAAGCCAGCTAAGCGCTCTGAGACACGCCTCATTGTCTTTGTGGGTTGTACCCGGTCAGGCGCTGTCAGGCGGATCAGGCACTCCCCCACTCTTTTGCCTGATCCGCCCGCCCAGGGGGCTGCCAGTAAGATATGACAGGAACCGGCAACCCCTTCGCAGAGCGGTTTTGACTTCAGAGCTTATCGGAGCGATTGTGATAGAGTCCGAGGCATCCTAAATGCCTTGAGGTCTCCGCGGCGCTTGGGGGGGCGCAGCTATGAGCGCAACACCAGCCTTGAACGCCAACGTCCATGAAGGCCGCCACGAACTGCTTGCGTCGGGGGCCTGGACGGCGGTGCATGCCGGCGAGCTTGAGGCCGCGATCGGCAGGGCGGCAGACGCGGTTGCGAAGGCCGGCGACGTGTCGATCGACATGCGCGATGTCGCCGCATTCGATACCTACGGGGCCTGGCTCCTGGAGCGGCTGATTCGGAAGCGGTCGGGCGTTGGGCAGCAAACAGGTATCGTGGGCCTGCGCGAGGAATATCAGGGGCTCCTGCAGGACGTTCATACCGTCAATCGAAAAGAAGCGCCAAGAGCTAAAAGGCGCGGCCTGATCTCGACCCTCAGTGAGTTTGAGCGGGGTCTTACCGAGTTGGGGCGCGGCTTTCTGCCTTTCCTCGACATGCTCGGGGCCATCGGCGTCGCTGCCGCGCGCGTGATTCGCCGTCCGGGGGAGTTCCGCTTCACCTCGCTGGTTCATCAGCTGGATCGCGTCGGCTGGCAGGCCACGCCCATCATTCTCCTGATTACGTTCCTCATCGGCTGCATCATCGCGCAGCAAAGTTTCTTCCACTTCCGCCGGTTCGGGGCCGAAAACTATGTCGTCGACATGGTCGGCATCCTGATCCTGCGCGAGATCGGCGTGCTGCTCGTGGCCATCATGGTCGCGGGCCGCTCCGGCAGCTCTTACACGGCCGAACTCGGCTCCATGAAGATGCGCGAGGAGATCGATGCGCTTCGCACCATGGGCCTCGATCCGGTCGAGGTGCTGATCCTGCCGCGCGTGCTGGCGCTCATCATCGCCGTTCCGATCCTGACGTTTCTCGGTTCCATGGCCGCGCTTTACGGAGGCGGGCTTGTGGCATGGCTCTACGATGGCATGAGCCCGCAAATCTTTATTGCCCGGCTGCATGACGCCGTCACGGTGACGCATTTCAAGGTCGGCATCATCAAAGCGCCCTTCATGGCGCTTGTCATTGGCGTCGTTGCCTGCGCCGAGGGGCTGCAGGTCAAAGGCAGTGCAGAGTCGCTTGGGCTGCAAACCACAACATCGGTTGTGAAGTCGATCTTCCTCGTGATCGTCTTGGACGGCTTTTTCGCAATCTTCTTCGCATCGATTGGAATGTGACATGGCGAGCAACGCCGAGTCGGTCATCCGGGTGCGCGATCTGGTGGTCGGCTTTGGAGATGCGACGGTCATCGATCACCTATCGCTTAACGTTTATCGCGGGGAGATCCTTGGCCTTGTGGGCGGCTCCGGCGCGGGAAAATCCGTTCTGATGCGCACAGTCATTGGCCTGTTGCCCAAGCGCGAAGGCATGATCGAGGTGCTCGGCGTCGATCGGGACAAAGCGAGCGAGGACGAACTGCGCGCGATGGAGCGGCGCTGGGGCATTCTTTTCCAGCAGGGCGCGCTGTTCTCGTCGCTGACGGCGCTTCAGAATGTCCAGTTTCCGATGCGCGAATATCTCCACATCTCCGAAGAACTGATGGAGGAGGTTGCCAACGCCAAGCTGGAAATGGTGGGCCTGAACCGTGCTGACGGCGCAAAATTTCCGGCGGAGCTATCAGGGGGCATGACGAAGCGCGTCGGGCTGGCTCGCGCGCTGGCGCTCGATCCCGAAATCGTCTTTCTGGACGAGCCAACCTCCGGCCTCGATCCCATCGCGGCGGCGGAGTTCGACGCGCTGATCCGCACCCTGCAAAGCACACTCGGGCTGACGGTGTTCATGGTGACGCACGACCTCGAGAGCTTGTACCTCGTCTGTGACCGCGTTGCGGCGTTGGCCGACGGCAAAGTGGTCGCGGAAGGGCCGATTGCCTCGATGCTGCTGTCCGATCACCCCTGGGTGCGGTCCTATTTTGGCGGCGAGCGCGGCAAGGGGCTGGCTCAAGTTGCACATGCTGAGACACGGGGCTAGGTCCAATGGAAATCAAAGCGCGCTACGTTCTGATCGGTCTCTTCACCCTCGCAGTCATCGCGGGGGGCTTCGCCTTCGTCTATTGGCTGCAAACGACGGGAGGGCTGGGCAAGCGCACCAGCTATGAGGTGAGGTTCCACAATACGGTTTCGGGCCTTCTCGCCGGGTCGCCGGTGCTTTTCGACGGCATCCGCGTCGGCGAGGTGACGGAGCTGAATTTTGTCCCGAATGAGCCGAAAGAGATCGACGTCACGATTGCGATCGATGCCAGCACGCCGGTTCGGGCCGACACGCAGGCCTCGCTCGACTTCCAGGGCTTGACCGGCGTGGCTGTCGTCACCCTCACGGGCGGCTCGGCGGATGCGCCGATGCTGAAGGCCGCGTCCGGGCAGCTTCCGAAGCTCACCGCAGGCGAAACGGCAGGCCAGACGATGAGCGAGGCCGCGCGGCAGGCTTTCACCCGCATCGACAAGGTCCTCGCGGAAAACTCAGGCGATCTCCGGACCATGGTCTCCAACCTGACCTCGTTCTCCGAGGCCCTGGGCAAGAATTCCGGCAAGGTGGACGCCATCCTCGGCGGACTTGAGCGCATGACCGGCGGAGGCAAGGTGGCCGGGCTGACTTACGCCTTGGGCGCTCTGCGCGCTTCAGCCGAGGGGGCGAAGCCCCTTGAGAAACAGTTGACCGTTTCGGACCCGAGCGCGCTGCTGAGCTACGATTCCGACCGCGTGCAGGCTCAGGTGAGTGGAAACGAACTCGCCCCGCTCGGGAATGCGAGATGGGCCGACACGCTCACGAAGCTCGTTCAATCGAGGATCATTCAAAGCTTCGAGAACACTGGCTCGCTCAACGAAGTGACGCGCCCGTCGGAAGCGGGAACGCCGGAACTGCAACTCACAACGGAAATCAGGAAGTTTCAGATTGTCAACGCGCCTGAAAAGACCGCCGAGGTTCAGATCAGCGCGAAGATCATTACGGCTGATGGCCACATCGAGGCGGCTCGGATTTTCGATGGCAGCGCTCCGGTGAAGACGACAGAGGAGGCGGACGCCGCGAAGGCGCTTGACGAAGCTTTCGGCAAGGTCTTGTCCGGCCTCATACCCTGGGCGGCTGAGGTCGTCGCGGGGGGCGGGGAGAAACCTTCGCCAGCGCCGGCTCAGCCAAAAAGACGCGGGCAGGCGCGCGGGTAGCTCTACGATGGGCGATATCGGGAGTCTGTGCTCAGCCAGCAGCACAGGCGTGGCGGCTTATTCCTCAGGTGCGGGGCTCGCAGAATCGGCATCGGCCTCGCTAGAGGCCGATGCTAACCAATTCTTTTTTGGATATTGATGAGAGTCGGCCAAGCGGCCATGCAAACTCGAAGAGAGCCTCTATTTATATATCCTGTCCGGCCACCGCTGGAACCCGGGCGCGTGCTGGTTGATGGGGTGCTTCACGAGCATCCGGCAGCAGCGCTTCCTCATTTTCAGGTCCCGACAGCGCCGTTTTCGCTTTGACGGCCCAGTTCCAAAGGGCTTCTGACGGCAAGGGAAGCATCATGAACCAATGTTCCAAGATCCCCAAAGCCAGGATCACAATATAGAAGGTGTAGGCAAGCAACTCGAAGGAGCCCTTCTCGGCAATCATCGCCTTGTTCACGAGGACGGCCAGCGCGACTGTGGAGACGGTAATCGACACCGGGAAAAGAAGGTTCATCGGCCTCTTTTTGATAAAGCTCGACAGGTAGCGCAACTGCTCCGGGAAAAAGTGCTCATTCAGATTTCTTGCGCCCAGCACCGCATTCAACTTCGCGCTGGTATGCATGAGCCAAATAATTGTGTAGGTCCAAGAACCGACGTGATTTTGGCCTTTCATCGTCGAGAAGCAGATCACGACCCCAAGCAAGGCCGCAAAGATTTCGTGATACATGCTCGTCTCGACGGCGTGCCAAAAATGGCGGGACCCTGTGCAGGATGACGGGCAGGGCGTTGTTCGAGGACCGGTTATCATGCCGGTATAGAACGTGAACTGCGTCCACGCCCAGGCCAAGAGACCGAAGGTGAAACTCAAATAGGCCGATAAGATTGTGTCACTCTGGCTCGTGACGATGAGGCCGTATATTGACGCTACAAGAACGACCGTTGCGCCGAGGAAACTCCATTTATAGGTATATTTCGGCAAATTATTGAGGAAGAGGACGGCTCCTGTGCTGAACCACCAAATGAAAAGAACGAATAAAACCGGTAGCAGGTACGTAGTCACCTTATCCTCACCATTCCAGGGCTAACCGCAGCTGGAGTTTTGGCTCGCCTCTAAATCTCGGCGTACAGCACGCAACCCTAAAATTCTGCGTATCTGACCAGTAAATCTCAAAACTCTATCCTTAGTTCCTTGAGTAACGGAGACGTGTCGACATTGAACTCTTCATTCCGGATAAAGTGAGCGCGGTTCGGAATCCTCTTCATCTTGGCAATAAGTCACCGACTTATAAGATCGCAGTCAGAGGGGACCGTGGCCAGTTTGACGGTTGCGAGGAAATTATCGTTGCGTTTGTCTTATGGGGTTGCATTAGAAGCTTCCTTTGGTCTTGGCGCAGCCGGGGAATTGATGCTCAGGCGTCCAAAACCTCGAAGGCGATACCGGCATCCGCTTTGAGCGCTCCAACGAGAGTGTCGCCGAAAAGCGCGGCAGGCGTCCAGAAGCCACCCAGCTTTTGCGGCTTCTCCAGAGCCGCGAGGCATGCCGCCGCCTGGCCCAACATTTTCGATGTCGAGAGATACCCAGGGTCTGCGTCGCCCGCGACCTTTACACGGATCACCTGGCCATCCGACGTCTTGCCGAAGAAGCGCAGATCGAAGAAGCCTTTCTTCTGCGATTCGGATGATGGGCCTTCGCCCGGAGCCGGCAGAACGAAGCGCTGCAAGGCCCAGCGCGTTGGCGGAATCACGCTTGCGGCAGCAAACGCGCCGAGCCCTGCCGAAATGGCGTAGGCCTTTGTCCTGCCTTGCAGGCCGTGGCCCGCAAGCATGGCTTCGTCATACCGGAAGTCGCGGCCATAACCGAAGTTTAACAGCGCATTGGAGCGGTGCACAACCTTGGTATTGATGGCGGCCATGACGAACGGCGCAAGCCATGAGTCGAAATCGGGGTCGTATTCCGGCCTCGAAAGGCTGTCCTGTCTCACCATTGCTACTCCGTACGGCGGGCAGAGCGAGTAAGGATTGCGAAGCTCTCTCCTCAAAGCCGGGTCGGCAGCGGCTTCCTTGGCCACGTTTAGAAGACTGGCGATCGTACCGCCCGAGGCTCCGCCGCGGATCGCCTTTACACGCATTTTCACGTGTGAACAGGGCTGGCCGAACCGGCGCCGCGCCTCCTGCTGCAGGAAGTGAACCCCTATGTCGGACGGGATCGAATCGAAACCGCAGCAAGGGACGATGCGTGCGCCCGATGCCTGCGCCTTGGCCTCATAAAGCCCGATCATGCGTTTGATCCAGGGAATCTCGCCTGTCAGGTCGCAGTAGTCGGCGCCGGTGCTTGCGCAAACTCTGACGAGAGGCTCTCCGTAAAAAGCATAGGGGCCGACGGTCGAGACGACGGCGCGGGTTTTCGCGCACATCGCCATGAGCGCCGCTTCGTCTGCCGCATCGGCAATTTCCAACGGAAGCGTCGCGGCGCCCTCGCCAAGCGAAGAGCGAAGCGCCACAAGTTTTTCTTGCGAACGGCCAGCAGCAGCCCACCGCAATCGCCCCTCAAAGCCAAACTCATCCACAAGATAGCGGCACAGGAGTTTCCCTACGAAGCTCGTGGCTCCGAAGACGACAAGGCTGTAGGGCTTCTCGATCATTGGCCTTCAAGAGTTTCGCGAGAAAGAGTACGACCGTCAGGCCCTGTTCATTTCGGCTCTGTACACATCTAATTTAAGAGAGCGCCCGATGGTTTGACGAATAGGGCTGGGGAGACTAAATTCAATAAGTTTGAAGGAAGAAAGCGAAGGCGATGTCGAGAAGGCAGGAACTGCGCGCTCCCGCCCTTGACTTGAAGGGGGCAGGCGGCGTCCGCGAATTGAATGAACGCTACCGGGAGATTTTCCGGAGCATTGTGGAGACGTACCTCGCGACGGGCGAGCCGGTCGGATCGCGCAATCTGAGCCGCCAGCTTCCCATGACCTTGTCTCCCGCCTCGGTCCGGAACGTCATGTCCGATCTTGAGACGCTGGGCCTTGT
The DNA here is from genome assembly GCA_963757195.1 of uncultured Alphaproteobacteria bacterium. Lineage (GTDB taxonomy): Bacteria > Pseudomonadota > Alphaproteobacteria > Rhizobiales > Rhodomicrobiaceae > Rhodomicrobium. The sequence goes on along the minus strand of CAVWQG010000004.1, from coordinate 457,484 downwards.
CTATGCGCCGCACGTCAGCGCCGGGCGAATCCCTACGCAAACGGGCCTGCGTCTTTTCGTCGACGGGCTTCTCGAAGTGGGCTGCATCGAGGACCTGGAGCGCGCTCAGATCGAACGCCAGCTCCGCGACTATGCCCGCGACAATGCCGCCGTCACCTCCGAGGTTCTCGCCGAGGCGGGGGACATGCTGTCCGGCCTTTCGCGATGCGCCGGGGTCGTCCTCGCCGAGAAGCAGGTCAGCCGCATCAAGCACATCGAATTTGTCAGCCTCGATTCGAAACGCGCTTTGCTCGTGCTTGTGGGCGATGATGGCAGCGTAGAAAACCGCGTCCTGAATTTACCCGAAGGGTTGCCTCAGCAGGCGCTCTCCGAAGCCACGAACTATCTGAACGCCAAAATTCGCGGCGCGAGCTTGCCTGAAGCGCGCGAGCGGGTCGAGGCGGAATTGAAAGCGAGTCAATCCGAACTCGACGAGTTGACGGCCCGCCTTGTGCGTTCGGGCCTTGCCCAGTGGTCTGGCGGGAGAGATGACACCAAGAGCCTCATCGTTCGCGGGCAGTCGCGCCTTCTCAACGACCTGAAAGCCGTCGAGGACGTCGACCGAATCCGTCTTCTGTTCGAGGATCTCGAGTCGAAGAAATCGCTCGTCCACCTTCTCGACCTCGCAGAGAAGGCTGAGGGCGTGCGTATTTTCATCGGCTCCGAGAACAATCTCTTCTCCTTGTCGGGCTCCTCGCTCATCGTGGCGCCCTTCCAGGACAAGGAGCGAAAGATCGTCGGCGTGCTGGGCGTAATCGGCCCAACCCGCCTGAACTATGCACGCATTATCCCCATGGTTGATTTCACCGCGAAGCTGGTCAGCCGCGTGTTAGCTTGATTATCGCTCTGAAACCGCCGATATAGCGGTGAAAATGACGGCGGATCGTAAGCGAGGATTCGGCTGATCCTCAACTAACGGGAACGGCAAACCATAATGAACGATACACCGGAAGAGCCCGCAGATCTGACTGGGCTGGAAGTGAAGGATTCCTCTGCTAAGGCGCAAGCTGCAGAGGCGGAACAGGCGAGCAAAGCGATTCTTCAGGCTGTCGCCGATCTCAAGGCTGAGAACGCGGACCTTCGAGACAAGCACCTTCGCATTGTTGCCGAAATGGAGAATTTTCGGCGCCGCGCGGAACGCGACAAAACCGAAGGCATGAAATATGCCGCATCCGAGTTCGGCCGCGACATGGTTTCGGTTGCGGACAATCTTCGCCGGGCCATAGAGGCTGTTTCAAAGGACGTCGAGCAAATCCCGCCCTCAAGCCGCTGCTTGAGGGCATCGAAGCGACGGAGCGCGAGCTTTTCAGGGCCTTCGAGAAGCACGGTATTACGCGTTTCGATCCTTTGGGCGAAAAGTTCGACCCCCATAACCATGAGGCGGTGGTCAAGGTCGACGTGCCGAATGTTCCGGCCGATGTCATCGTGCAGGTTCTGCAGGCTGGCTACAAGATTGCGGACCGCGTTCTGAGGCCCGCGACTGTCATCCTGGCCAAGGGCGGCTCTCCCAGCAAGGCGAGCGATCGTTATACGGAAAGCCTGTCAGGCCGGAACGCCGAAGGCGAGGTCAACACTGCCCAATCGCATGACCACAGCCTTGAACTTGCCCGGGAACACGATCCCGATGTGATTCGGGACGCCGCGGGGGGGCCGAAAGGCGCTCAAGGCGTTCGTAGGGACCGGCCGGGCGAGAAACGCGCATCGACGGTGACACAGCCGGTAACTGACAGCGCACCCACCCAAAAGGATGATATGGTATCCTCCTTCGGGAAGAGATTGGAGAACGGAAGTTAAGGCAAGGGCCTCGTTAGATTTCGGGGCGATCGGTTTTTCTGTTGTGATGTTGCAACGTCTTTTTGCGTCAATAGCAACATTGCGATGAATGCGGTGGCAGGGCATCCGAAAAATCATAAGCCCGCCAGAGCCTTACCAGTTCGATCTCCCGGTTCGCCAATCGTCACTGTAAATCTCGTTAAGACAAAATATAGAAATCAGTTCCTATAAGCGGTCCTCAGATACAGATGGGCTGTATCAAGACAAAATTTGAGGACACCATGAACGCCTTTTTCGACAGCATCTCCTGGGTTATCTCCGTCATGAAAACTGAATTCGACCTGGATCCTGCAAATCTCTGGCTCCGCTAGTAAGACAACCGCAGGCTAAGGAGCCAATCGGCTCGAAGTCTGTTAAGCCATCTTACGATTGATAAAACAGAGTGAGTGTTATTGTATGTTCGTTATTTCTTCTGGGTATGAACAGAGCAACCTTTCAAAGGCGTGATCCCGGCCTCCAAAAACAAGGCCCGGGTCTCGCCATTAAATTCTTAGTCAGCGTTTTAGATTGCTTTTATTAATTGTCTGAAGCCCTTTCATATTGAGCGAGGCAATTGCTCTTCTGAAGCTTGCCACTCCCCATGAGTCAAGTTTCGGTATAAATTTCGTGGTCAAGGCAAAGCATGACGCTCAAGCCTTGAAAGCAAACCCCCCCACTGTCCATATTCCTGGTTAGGTGACCCTCTCTTCGGCGAAGAAGTGGGAGTTGCTGTCGTCTGGTTTGCATTCAGTCTGAAGTGCAGGGAAGCGCGACCCCGATGTCAAAGAAAGAATTCACAAGCTGGATGTGGTTCGAGGCGGTGGACCGGCTTTCACGGGCCCAGCGTCTTCACCAGCAGTTTTTCACGCTTAACCAGCATGGGGCAGGGCCGGCTTGGCAGCCCCCGGTCGATGTCCTTGAGACCGAAACGGAAGTCCTCATTTTTTGCGCATTGCCGGGCGTCGATCCGGAAAACGTAGACGCCGTGATAGAGGGCGGCGCCCTTTTGGTCTCGGGCAAACGCGTTCTTCCGGAGGAGCTTCGGACAGCCCTGATCCACCAGTTGGAGCTACCGCAAGGGCGATTCGCCCGGAGAATACCGCTCCCGCCCAGCCGCTACGAGACAGTGAAACGGCAAGCGATCAACGGTTGCCTGCTTATAAGCCTCCAAAAGTCAGCCTGAGCAGAGGGAAGGCACGATGGATAATGAAGATCCCGGCCAACCGCCGGAAGCAGAGGTGCAAGCGCGCGAAAGCGCCGCCTCAAGCGAGAGTTCGAATGCCTTACTGATTTTGCCAGTTCGGGAGACGGTTCTCTTTCCCGGCGTGCTGTTCCCGATCTCCATCGGGCGGCCGGTTTCGATCGGAGCCGTCCAGCAGGCCATGCGCGAGGAGCGCCAGATCGGCATTGTCATGCAGCGCGATGGAGAGGTGTTGGAGCCCTCCGGCACGGACATGCACCGCGTCGGGACCGTGGCCAACATCGTGCGCTACGTCACGGCCCCCGATGGCGGGCACCACGTCATCGTGCAGGGCATCGAGCGCGTTCGCATCGTCGATTTCGCGCAAGAGCGGCCCCTGCTGGTCGCGAATGTTCAGCGCATCGTCGAGGCCACGATGGATGGCCCCGAAATCGAAGCGCGAACCATGCTTCTGCGCCAGCAGGCCATCGAAGCGCTTGAGCTTCTGCCGCAAGTGCCCGGCGAGCTTGTGGCCGCAATGCAGAATGCACAGTCGGCTTCCGCGCTGACGGACCTCACGGCCGCCTATATGGACATCCCGCCGGAACAGAAGCAGGAAATTCTTGAGACGATCGATCTGCCGCTCCGGATGGACAAGGTTTCGCGGCTTCTGTCGCAGCGGATCGAAGTCCTCCGGCTGAGCCAGGAGATCGGCCGGCAGACCAAGGCCGTTTTCGACGAACGCCAGCGCGAGGCCGTTTTGCGCGAGCAGATGGCTGCGATCCAGCGCCAGCTCGGGGAAGGCGATGGAAAGTCGGCGGAAGTCGCGGAGCTGAACGAAGCGATCACAAAAGCGCAGATGCCGTCCGAAGTCGAGGCGCAGATGCGCAAGGAGCTGCGCCGCTATGAGCGCATGCCCGAGCAGGCCGGCGAGTCGGGAATGCTCCGCACCTATCTCGATACGATGGTGGAACTACCCTGGGCCTTGCCCGAAGAGAAGCCAATCAACATTGCGGACGCCCGCCGCATCCTTGAAGAGGATCATTTCGGCCTCGAAAAGATCAAGCAGCGCATCATCGAGTATCTCGCGGTGCGCAAGCTCGCGCCGCAAGGCAAGGCGCCAATCCTGTGCTTCGTCGGGCCGCCCGGCGTCGGCAAAACTTCGCTCGGCCAATCCATCGCGCGGGCGATGCAGCGGCCCTTCGTGCGGGTCAGCCTTGGCGGCGTTCACGACGAAGCCGAGATCCGGGGCCACCGGCGCACCTACATCGGGGCGCTGCCCGGCAACATCATCCAGGCCATCAAGAAGGCAGGCGCGCGTAACTGCGTCATGATGCTGGACGAGATCGACAAGATGGGCCGCGGCTTCCAGGGCGACCCGTCCGCGGCGATGCTGGAAGTACTTGATCCCGAACAGAATTCCACGTTCCGCGACAATTATCTCGCTGTGCCCTTCGATCTGTCGCGCGTCACCTTCATCGCCACCGCGAACCTTCTCGATACGATCCCCGGGCCGCTGCGCGACCGGATGGAGATCATCACGCTGTCGGGCTACACGGCGGAAGAAAAGCTGCAGATCGCGCGGCGTTATCTCGTGGCGCGCCAGCTTGAGGCGAACGGGTTGACTGCGGAGCAGGCGAGCATCGACGACGAGGCGTTGCGGCAGATCATCCATGATTACACCCGCGAGGCAGGCGTGCGCGCGCTCGAAAGAGAGATCGGCAAAGTCTTCCGGCACGTCGCGGTTCGGATCGCGGAAGCGCCCGGCGAGAAGATCCACATCACGGCTCAAGACCTGACGGATATTCTCGGCCAGCCGCGTTTCGAGAACGAAGTCGCCATGCGCACCAGCGTCCCCGGCGTCGCCACTGGGCTGGCCTGGACGCCTGTCGGTGGAGACATCCTGTTCATCGAAGCGACGCGAGCGCCCGGCAAAGGCAGCCTCATCCTCACCGGTCAGCTTGGCGACGTGATGCGGGAAAGCGCGCAGGCCGCGCTGAGCCTTGTCAAGAACCGCGCCGCGTCATTCGGCATCGACCCTGCCATCTTCGAGAAAAGCGACATCCATATTCACGTTCCCGCCGGGGCCACCCCGAAAGATGGCCCAAGCGCGGGCGTCGCGATGTTCACCGCGCTGTTCTCGCTCCTGAGCGGGCGTACGGTGCGCAACGACACCGCCATGACCGGCGAGATCAGTCTGCGCGGTCTCGTTCTGCCCGTTGGCGGCATTAAAGAAAAGGTGACTGCGGCCGCGCGGGCCGGGCTGAAGCGTGTTATGCTTCCGGCGCGGAACAAGCGTGACTACGACGATATCCCGGAAGACGCTCGCAAGAGCCTGGAGTTCATATGGCTTGAAAAGGTGGACGATGTCGTTGCATCAGCCTTGGAGGCTGAGAGTGAAGAAGCGCGGGATGCTCCGCTAGTCCACGCTCACTAACGAGTCTTCAGTGCTCATTGAGCGGCGTTTGATGCGGATGTTGTGCCGCCGCGAACTCCTCGTCGAGCGCAGCCTCAAGCTCTAGCAGATCTTGAGGCGGAGGATTTCCAAACACGCGAAATTCATTCAGCTTTTCTTTAAGCTGAATGTAAAGCTCGTACCGATCGTGCGGCGTATTCGCGAGAGTTCTCCAGCAACATGTCGATTTCGGCTTTGAGCGATTCGAGAGCCATGCCACACCCCCCGATGAAGGATCACGCGTCTTTGAGATAATGCGCCAAATTAGCCTGAGATGCATCAAACATTTGCCGCCTATCGGGTATTTCTAAAGGGCCCTGCTGTTGCAGGTGAGTAGTGTAGCGTAGTGGAAGGGTGCATGTCATGCGGGGCAAGCAAGAGGCGGCTCGAGAGACGGACGACAGGCATGAGAGCGAGCAATCTCCGTTTTACATCGCGGCGGCAGGAGCTCCTTCGCGGCCGCGCTGCATCCTGAAACAGAATGATTGTTTTGCCGTCCTCGATAATCACGGGGCCATAGGATGCGCCTCGGACGAGGCAGGAGGGCTATTTGCCCAGGATACCCGTCATTTGTCCCGCCTTGCCTTTCTCATTAACGGCCAGGAGCCGCTTCTTCTCGGCTCTACGCTACGAGACGACAATCTCAACCTGCGCGCCGATTTGACGAACCCGGATATTCTCGCCGGCGAAGGCATCGCGCTTCTCAAAGATACAGTTCACATCGGCCGGACCATTTACATTCACAACGGTCTCTTGTCCGCGCGGAGCGCACTCGTCAACCACGGAAACGTGCCAGTGTCGCTCGACGTCATGATCGACTTCGAAAGCGATTTTGCCGATCTGTTCGAGGTGCGCGGGATGCGCCGTGCGGCCCGGGGAAGCCTTCAAAAGGAAGTGGTCGGAAAGAATAAGGTCATTCTGCGGTATAAGGGCATCGATAATAAAGTGCGGGAAACTGCGCTGACATTCGACCCGGAGCCGACCGAGCTCAAGACGACAAGCGCGCGGTACTCGTTCACGCTGCCGCCGTCCGCTCCCTGGCGTCAGTTCGTGACGGTGTCCTGCGATGGCAGAGCGCGTCCGGCAGCTCCCTCATTCTTGCGGGGGCTACTTCAGGCAAGGCGCGACCTCGTCGGCAATCCGCATGACATCGTGACAATCGAAACATCGAACGCCGTCGTAAACGAGATTGTCTGCCGCTCTCTCGCCGATCTCAGAATGCTGATGACGACAACGCCAGAGGGCAGATATCCCTACGCCGGGATCCCCTGGTATTCGACGACCTTCGGCCGCGATGGCCTCATCACGGCCATGCAAACGCTCTGGTTCGATGCGTCGGTCGCCCGCGGCGTGCTGCAACGGCTCGCTCATTTCCAGGCCAAAACCTTCGACGACGCCTCCGATGCTCAGCCGGGCAAGATCCTGCATGAGATGCGGAGCGGGGAAATGGCGGCCTTGGGCGAGGTGCCATTCGGTCTCTATTATGGAAGTATCGATTCCACGCCGCTGTTCATTCTCCTCGCGGGCCTTTACTTCGAGAGGACCGGAGATATTGAATTTTTGCGGCAAATTTGGCCAAACATCGTGCGCGGCCTCGATTGGATCAAAACGCATGGCGATTGCGATGGCGACGGATTTGTCGAATATGCGCGCGCGACCGACAAGGGGCTTGCAAACCAGGGCTGGAAGGATTCGTACGATGCCGTTTTTCATGCCGATGGCGAGCTTGCTGAAGGGCCGATCGCTCTCGTGGAAGTCCAGGGCTACGTGTACGCGGCGCTGCTTGCTGCCGCGAAATGCGCCCGGATGCTTGGCGAAGAGGATAGGGCAAGCGACCTCGTTGCCAAGGCCGAAAGGCTAAAACAGCGCTTCGAGGAGGCTTTCTGGTGCGAGGACCTCGGCACCTACGCACTCGCGCTCGACGGCAAAAAGCAGCCATGCAAGGTGCGAACCAGCAATCCGGCGCATGCGATGTTCACGGGCATCATGGCTCCTGAGCGCGCACGCAGAGTTGCGCAAGACATCATGCGCCCTTCATTCTATTCGGGCTGGGGCATTCGGACCGTGGCCGCGGGCGAGGCCCGCTACAACCCGATGTCCTATCACAATGGCTCGATCTGGCCGCACGATAACGCCATCATCGCAAGCGGTCTCGTCCGCTATGGGCTCAGCGAAGGTATCGAGCCAATTTTCAACGGCATGATGCAGACTGCAGCCTATATGGATCAGCGCCGGCTGCCGGAGTTGTTTTGTGGCTTTCCGCGCCGCCGAAGCCGCGGGCCAACTCTCTATCCGGTGGCGTGCTCGCCGCAAGCCTGGGCCAGCGGCGCGGTATTCCAACTGCTCCAAGCCGTTCTCGGCCTTGAGTATGATCTGTCGGCGCGGGCCATACGGTTGCGCAATCCCGCTGTGCCGATGTCGGTTGGGGATATTACGGTGCGCAACATGCGGCTTGGCGATGCGGCCATCAGTTTCACGGTACGGCCGGACCCCAATGGCACGATCTCTCTCGGGGTGATCGAAATCGACCGGCAAGATCAAGATTTCTGTTGTCCTGGACGCGGCCGCCTAGATCAACCCGCCTTTTATCGGGACAGCAGAAACCAGATCTGAGTGCCGGCTGCCCTAGCGGGGCGTGCCAAGTGGCCAGTATGCGTAGATTGCGCCAAGCGTGATCAGGATCAGGATGGTGGTCAAAGCGAAAACGGTAATCTTTTTCGTTAGGGAGGCTTCAGCGTAGTATGATCGGTTAAGCTGCTCAGGTCCTAGAGGTTCTGCAGACACGGGGTTCGTCTCTTCCTTGATCGCCATTTCAACTTCTTCCGAGGTGGGGGTGTGCCCGCCAGCTTCTGAGTCTGTACCAAGGGGAACTGCCGCCGGGTCTGTAACAGCGACCTTATCTGCAGCTTCTCCTTCGTCGATCATATGGCTAAGTTTTTCGGGGTACTGCTTTTCCTTGCCATCGTGGCCGTTTTCAAGAGGCATGGGCATCCTGCCGTTTTCGGGTTAGCGTTATTTTCGCGGGACTTTACCATAAAGGCGGCGCAATTCATCCTTCGCTTTTTCGAGTATTATTTTGCGGCTTTCAGGCAAATTTTTGCCGGCGCGATTGATATAGAAGGTCAGCATCGACATTGCCGAACGGAACGGCCCTGCCTTGCGGCGATTGCTTTCCTCGGCGGACTCGCTCAAGGATCGCGCGATCTTCGCGGGGTCGTCGAGCGTGAATACCTCCGGCTCAAGGCTCAACGCATCGCTCGTTTCAGTGACATTTTGCGACCAGCGCTTTTTCTCAGGCGCAGCCATGGTTCAACTCCGATCTTGTACCCAGGCGCTTCCATACGTTCCCCGCTGTGAAAAGGCGCCTTTCTGCATAATGCCACTCACGCGATTATGTTCGTCTGCGGCCCGGCAATGCCGCTGGCTGCGCGGAACGGAGGCATTCGCGCAGCATTCTGGAGTCATGGACCAGCAGAAGCCGATGCAAGCGTTTGCACGCTATCTCATGACCCACTGCGTTTTGGGATGCGTTGTCGGCTTGGTCTGGGGATCGCTTATGTTCGCAACGAATACGGCTGGCATCCGCGAACTTCTGATCGCTTCCTCCTATCCGGCTGCGACGCTCGCGCTTTTCCTGCTAGGATCGATTATCGTTATTCTGCCGCTCGTCCTTGCCACGGCGATCGGAAGGCTCGCCGAGTAATACGAAGCGCCATAAGTTTCGAGCGCGAATGTTTACGCGCTCCGGCGGCCGTGGTATTTGAATTTCCATGCGGACACCTGCCTCTTGTCACATTCGCGCTCCTGCGAACCGACGATGATCGAGCCTGGATAGCGGCTGCGTGGCGGGACTGTTTTGCATGAGCGACGCGAGCCTTCTTCACCCATAATCTATGGCTCTAAAAGGTTTGCGCGATGACGATGCCGTCCGCCCTGATCCGGCTGCAAACGCCGGACGATTATGCCGCCCTGGTCGAGCTGAATGAAAAGGCCTTCGGGCCGGGCCGTTTCGCCCGCACCGCCTACCGCGTGCGCGAAGGCGCGATGCGCGACCCCCGGCTCAATCTTTGCGCGGCTCTCGAAGGCGAGATTATCGGCTCGGTCGACTTCACGCCGATCGCCATCGGCAGCGTTTCGGGAGCGCTGCTGCTCGGGCCGCTCATCATCTCGGAGGATCACAAGAATCAGGGCCATGGCCTCAGACTTATGCTGGACGGGCTCGAGCGGGCGCGAGCGCTCGACTATCGGCTTGTGACCCTCGTGGGCGATTTGCCCTACTACGCTCGCGCCGGATTCAGCGCGACGCGTCTCGGGCACATCGTTTTTCCGGGACCCGTCGACCCGTGGCGTATCCTGCACGTCGAGCTTGTTCCGGATGTGCTGGAGGCTTACCGAGGTCTCATCCGAGGAATCAGCAAATAGGCACCGTCTTTTCGGGTGCGGTGCGGTATGAAATGATGCGCTGCTGATCCGGGATCGCATCGCTGCGCACGGGACGGCGAAGCGGCGACTACCGGCCCTCGCGATACCACGTCAGGGACAAAAGCCCCAGTCCGATTGCGAGCGCGGCAAATCCAGCGATAAGCGGCGTATAGGAGACAGCCGTCACCTCGAACGCATCACGCGCCTTCAGGCCGAGCCAGGATGCGCCGCTGAAGCGGTGGCCTGACCTCATCATCGAAATGGAGGGTGTGCCCGACGCGGGTGCGCCCGCCGTCCCGCCAAGAAAGAAGGCGCCGCCGCCTGTCTTGTCCAGGATCGGGCGCAGAGGCTCATCTGTGGCCACAACGCGCTGAAACTCGGGAGCGTTCATTTCACCCGCAATGGCTATGGCGTTCAAACCATCCATTGTGATGCGATGCACGCCGGGTTCGTCGGTCGAGAGCGTCTTGGCGTAGCGTCCCGGCGCCCGCTGGTCGAGGGCAAATTTTACTTCGCGGCCAGATGGCGTCGTCATGGTTGCTTCGCCAACCTGGCTCTTAACGGTGCGGCGTTCGACCGTAATCTCGTGCCGGCCCGCCCGCGCCGACAAGGCTTCTTCTTCAAGGTCGGGCTCTTTCATGAGCCAATGCGCAAGACGGCGCAGCAAATCGACATGCGGGCCGCCCCCTTCGTAGCCGCGCGCCCAAAGCCAGGCGTGATCGGAAAGCAAGAGCGCAACCCTGCCGCTCCCCCGGCGGTCCAGGATAAGGAGCGGCTTGTTTTGCGCGCCGCTCATCACAACCTCGCCGCGCTCGGCTTGCGAGTCCACGACACGGAACCAATGACCCCAGCTTGGGTCCTGGCCCTCCTTGCGCGGCGCCCCGGGGAGCCCGGCGGTGACGGGATGCTTCTCGCCTTCCTTAGTGATTGCGGGCCTGAAAGGCTCCTCGACGATGCGTCCTGTTGGCCGGGCCGGAAGAATGCTCCCGAGGGGGGTGCGGGCGAGGCTGACCGGCGATGCGTAATCCGCGCCGGCGGCCACAAGCACGGCCCCGCCCTGCTCGACGTACCGCGCCACGTTATCGAGATAGATCATCGGAAGCACCGCGCGGCGCTGATAACGGTCGAAGATGATCAGATCGAACTGGCTGAGCTTTTCGGAGAAGAGTTCACGCGTTGGAAAGGCAATCAACGAAAGCTGGTCGATGGGCGTGCCGTCGTGCTTTTCGGGCGGCCGCAGAATCGTGAAATGAACCAAATCGACCGCCGCATCCGACCGCAGGAGATTGCGCCAAGTGCGCTCGCCTGCGTGGGGCTCGCCCGACACCAGCAAAACACGCAGGTTTTCCCGCACGCCCTGGGCCTGTATCACCGTCTTGTTGTTGATGGTGGTCAGCTCGCCCGGTTCGGGCTTCAACTCGACCTCGACGATATTCGGGCCGGCACGGTCGAAGCGCAGCTTGATAGGCACCGGCTTGCCATAGGGAGCCTGTAAGATTTCTGAGGCCCCGGATGCGCGCCGGATTATGAATGTTGCTGGCGCCCCGTCTGTGCCTTTCCCGCTCCGCTCCGCCTTCACCTCGGCGAACTGCTCGGAACCGACCAGCCCGAAGCGCGGGGCCGAGATAACCTGGATGCGATTGTCCTTTTCATCTGGCGCTCCAGTAATGAGCGCGTGCACCGGCGCATCGAAGCCGAGGCGGCCAGGATCCTGAGGCGCATCGTGAACTTGGCCGTCGGTGATGAAAATCGCGCCCGCCATGCGGCCCTGCGGAACATCCGCCATGGCGGAGTCAAGCGCGCTGAAGAGGTTGGTCGTCTCTCCGCCCGGCTGGTCCGTGCCGGTTGCATGGACCCAGCGCACCTCCAGATTGGGGATTTTCGAGAGCTTGTTCTTCAGCTCGGCCTCGATCTGGCGCGCTCGTTCATTGCGACCGGCAAGCTGCATGCTAGAGCTTGCATCGACGGCGACGACGGCAATATTGGGGAGCGATTTCCGATCTTCGTTTTTGAGGTTCGGGTTGGCCAGCGCCAGAAACAGGCAGCAAAGGCTCAACCCCCGCAAGACAACGCCCCTGCGGTTCCGCCAAGCCGAGAGCGCGATCGCCGCCAGGCAAAGAACGCCGCAGGCGGCAAGCAGCTCCGGCGAAAAGAAAGGGAAGAACTCAACAGACCAGTTCATGAGGCGTGTACTGCTTTTTGTATTTGATTAATGCCCAAGCCGCTCCAGTATGGCGGGCACATGCACTTGATCTGACTTGTAGTTGCCGGTCAGCGCATACATAACGATGTTGATGCCGACGCGATAGGACATTTCTCTTTGGTCTTCGCCACCGGGAACGACGGCAAACATCGGCCGGTCACTGTCGTCGAGCGCCCAGGCGGCGGCCAGATCGTTCGAGGTGACAATGATGGAGCTGACGCCGTCCGACTTGACGGCCCGTTTAGCGTCTCCCGCATCGGACCGCGCTTCCACCCAGGGATCGCCATTGTCCCAGCGGCCGGGGAATGACTGCAGGAGGTAGAACGATTTCGTGAGCACATGGTCTTCCGGCACACGCTGAAGCGGCGGCAGATCGAGCTTGCCCAGAAGTTGCGAGAGCGGCGTCGACACGCCCGGCGACAACAGACTGCCGGGACTGGAATCATCGCTCTTTGTATCGAAAATGATAAGGCCGCCCTGCTTCATATAGGCATCGATTTTGGCTAGAACGGCATCCGGCAAAGGCGCCGCGTTTGGCAGCACCGGCCAATAAATGAGCGGGAAAAACACCAGTTCGTCGCGAGCGGGATCGATCGCCATAGGGTCGCCCGGCTCAACAGCTGTCCGTAGCGTCAAGATCTTCGACAACCCCGACAGGCCCGCCAGGCTCACCCTGTCAGCCTCGGCGTTTCCTGTCACCACATAGGCGAGATGTGTTTCGAGCGAGGCTTGCAGCGCGAAAGCGGTCGCATCGTTCGCGGACTTGGTTTCGGCGCGAGCGCCATGAACTGGGGCGAGAAACAGGCCGAATGCCAATATCGCAGCGGCTCTCTTTTGCCATCGGACCGAGCCAGCCCCCAGGACAAGAGAGCAGACCACGCCATCAACCAGGAAAAGGCCCAGCGCGACAAGGAAAAGCCAAGGCGCGAGCGCGACCGTTTTTGCGTCCGAAAACACCATGACACGTGCGTTTGCCGGAGTCTTGAGCGCGGTCAGAGTGTCGCCTTCCGATACAGCGTTGATCGCCCTCAGCGCATTTTGAGGTCCGTAAAGCCCCGCCGGATTGGCGGCGCTCGCTCGCGCCTTCTCAATCTTCGCAGCGGCAATCGCCTGCGTCCGTTCGCCCGGCTCAGAAAGCTTTCCAAAGCCATCAAGAACCCGCCACGGCTTCAAGGACGCATCCTGTCCTGTATTTACGGGCGAGGTTTCAACGGACGCGGCCGGCGCATTTCCGCTTTGCGAAACTATTAACGGCGCGATCTCCAAAGTTTTCCGCATCATTTCCACGAAGAGGCCCGAGATCGGAAGATTAGACCAATCCGGGTTGGCGGTAATATGGAAAAAGACAAGCGTTCCCGCTCCGTATTTCTTAGCTGTCACGAGAGGCGTACCGTCGGTTAGCCGCGCCCAAACCTGGGCCTCTCTCGGCATGGCGGCCGGGTCGGCCAACACTTGCCGCGAGATGGTGACATCCTTCGGGATAGCAAGTCCTTCAAACGGGGAGCCCTGCTCGAAGGCAGCCGGCGTTTGCGGCGACGCCCAGGTCATCGCCCCGCCGAGCGTGCGGCCGCCTTCTCGCAGAGGGACGGGCAGCAGCGCATCGCCGCCCTGTTCCAGTCTTGGCCCCGCGAACCGGATCAGCATGCCACCCTTTTCCACGAATCCCCGAAGCCTTTCGGCAACGTTGCCGGATAGGCGGCCGACGTCGCTGAGAACCATGACTGAAGGCGAGGCGCTCGCGAGATCTTTTGTGGCCTGATCGAGATTGGCGGTCTGGGCTTTCGTGACCTCGGCAAAAGGCATCATCGCCCGTTCGAGATAGTAGGTTGGAGAGAGAAGCGGCTGCGCCTCATCCGTGCCCTCGCTTGCGACCAGCCCGACACGCCGCCGTTGGGACCGTCCATCAAGGAGGTAGACGCCGCCCGTCGAAGACTCGCCTGGGATTTCAAGCCGAGCAACCTGGTTCCGAAGATCAAGGGGAAGGTCGAGAGAGACGTCCGAAAACGCGTTCGCGCCCGCGATATCAAAGGGAACCGCAGCCAGCCTGTCGCCCCGCGCGGTTACGGCAGCGACAAGCCCGGCTCGTGGCCCCGACTCTGCTTTCAAGACGCGCGCGTGGATCGAACCGGCGGCGCCCGGCGCCGGAAGCGTGAGGGCAAGCGGCCCCGATCCCGCCGCGTCGCCGTAGACCTCGATAGCTCCATCCGCGTCAAGCCTGCTGAGAGTCTTGCCAAGCGCATCGGCTCCCGCATCTTCCACGCCGTCCGCCAACCACGTAACGCGAATATTGCCCCGCCGCGGCCCAAGCTCCTTCTCGATTTGCTGCGCAAGCGCCGCGCGATCGCCGGGATAAGGCTGCGGCGTTAGCGATGCGAAATGCTGCCGGAACTCTGCGGGCGTCAGCGGTTGAAGCGAAGCTGCGGGCCCGGCCGTTGGAGCGAGAATGAGCGACTGATTGTTGTCCTCTGCCAGAGCCGCAAGCTGTTCGGCTAACGCCTGACGAGATGCCCAGCGGCTTCCAACAGCCCAGCCATTATCGACAACGACAAGGAGCGGCTGCGTAACTGCCGCCGAAGCATTTGCCGGAGGCTTGATCACAGGTCCAGCCAAGGCGCCGATCACGGCGGCGGCGACCAGCATGCGAATGGCCGTGAGCCACCATGGGCTTCGTACCGGCATTTTTTCGCGCGTTTTGAGCCCGAGGAGGAGCGAGGTCGGCGGAAAGGCCACGGACTCGGGTTGCGGCGGCGTCAAGCGCAGAAGCCACCATATGACCGGCAAAGCAGCCAGTCCCGCAAGCAGCCACGGCGCGGTGAAGGTGACGGAACTCAAAAGGCCCGCAATCATGAAGCGCCATTCCTTTCCGCCGCTTGGCCCCTGATAAAACCTTTGGCGCGATAGGCTTTTTCAAGCCCGGAAAGATGCATGTGGAGAGGCAGGAGCGCCTCGACGGCTGGATGGTCGGTGTGATGGAGGAAGGGAGTCCACGCCACTTTCGCGGCGTGCAGCGCGATGGCCGCCTTGTGAGCGGCAAGCTTTTGCCGGTACTCCGCCCTGAGCGTCTCGGCGCGCTCGGCCACATACCGGGCGCCGTTCTCGGCGTCGATAAACTCCACGCGGCCTTGATAGGGCAGGCTTTCCTCAGCCGGATCGAGAATTTGCATGAGATGACCGCGGACGCCTTGCACGGCAAAGCTATTGAAGACATTTGCCAAAGCCGGTTCCGGTTCGAGAAAATCGCTGAAAATGACCATTTCGGAGTGACGGCTCAGCCTGTTCTTCCCGTTCGGCAAGCCCTCGAAACTCGAGAGCGAACGCGCGAGCGTCTCCATGATCACCGTCGCGGTATTTTGCCGCGCCTTCGGCTCCATGAGATTGGGAATGCCGACGCGTTCTCCCGCCTCGGACAGGAGCGTCGCCAGAGCGAGGGCCAGAACGACCGCGCGCTCCCCTTTCGAAGTCTGCGACAGGGCCGAGCGAAAATGCATCGACGGCGAAAGGTCGATCCAGATCCAGACCGTGTGAGCCGCCTCCCATTCGCGCTCGCGCACGAACAGGTGGCTCGATCCTGCCGAGCGTCTCCAGTCGATAAGCGCGGACGAGTTGCCGACCTCGAAATTGCGATACTGCCAAAACGTTTCGCCGGGGCCCGCGCGCCGCCTTCCATGCGTACCCTGAGCCACGGTCACGGCAACGCGCCGCGCTTCCAGAAGAAGCGCTGGAAGTTTTCCCACCAAATCCTGGGAATCGCCCTCAAGAGCAAGAGCCGACGGCCTGGAGAGAAGTTCCGATGACATCAAATGCGCTGCGGCCTCATCATAATCCAGCCAGGAGCCCATCGATCACCTGATCGACGGTTATGTTTTCGGTGCGCGCCGTAAATGTCAGCGCCATGCGATGGCGCAGGACCGGCTTTGCCAAGGCAATCACATCGTCGACCGAAGGCGCGAAGCGTCCATCGAGCAGCGCCCGGGCGCGCACCGTCAGCATCAGGGCCTGGCTTGCACGCGGACCCGGCCCCCACGCCACAATCTCATTCACGCGCGGAGCGGCTTCGGCTGTTTGGGGACGTGCGGAGCGAACCAGCTTCAGGATCGCATTGACGACGCTGTCGCCCGTCGGAATTTGCCTCACGAGCCGCTGAGCGGCCATGACTTCGTCCGCCGTGAGGACCTGCTGCACGGTCCTGTCCTCGACGCCCGTGGTGGAGTAAAGCATGCGCCGCTCGGCCGCCTCATCCGGGTAGGTCACATCGACCTGCAGGAGGAAACGGTCGAGTTGCGCTTCGGGCAGGGGATAGGTGCCCTCCTGCTCAAGCGGATTTTGTGTCGCAAGAACGAAAAACGGCGAAGGCAGCGCATAGGTCTGACCGGCAAAGGTCACCTGATGCTCCTGCATCGCCTGCAAAAGCGCAGACTGCGTCTTGGGGCTGGCGCGGTTGATCTCATCCGCCATGAGAAGTTGCGCGAACACCGGCCCTTTTATGAAGCGGAAAGACCGCGAACCCGCCTTTTCTTCGAGCACTTCCGTGCCTACAATATCGGACGGCATAAGGTCGGGCGTAAACTGGATGCGCTTTGCATGAAGCCCAACTGCTGAACCGAGCGCCTCGACCAGCGAGGTCTTGGCTAGACCCGGCACTCCGATCAGAAGTGCGTGGCCACCTGAAAGAATGTTAACAAGGACAAGCTCAATAACGGTATCCTGCCCGAAGATAACTCTGGAAATCGATTCCTTGACACGCGCCACTTTCACCCGGATGTCATCGACTCGTCTTGCAATGTCCGGCTCGGCAGTTTGGCGCATTTTTGGAGCAACCTTTTGAGGACTGGGCGGATTTCCAATCCCAGTATATGCTGATGCGATCCGGCGATACAACGTCGCTTAGGCAAGGTTTCTGCCTAATTCGGTCTACCTCCCGCGGCAAGAATGTTGACGTGGCCCCTGCATCATTTGTCAGCATTGTGGAGAGATGCGCATGCAGAAGCCTCTTAAGCTAACAGAGGAGGAGACGCTAAACCCTTTTTCTCCCGAGGGTTTTGCCGCCCGCGCACGTGTTCTAGGCCTTCCGCTAGAGAAGGCCGGGTGGATGGCTTCGCAGCCGGCGTCCTACGGCATCGACGCCGGGCGCAGGCTCGACAATGACGGGAATGCTAACGAAAATTTAAGGCTTGAAGACCTTGTTTCGCAAGAAGCGTGGAAGATGGCGGCCGTGCTGGTGCCGGTCGTGGCGCGCGAACCGGATCCCACGGTGCTGCTGACGCTTAGAACCGCGCACCTCTCCGCTCACAGTGGGCAGATTGCGTTCCCGGGCGGCAAGATCGAACAGGGTGATGCAACGCCGATTGAGACAGCGTTGAGGGAAGCAGAAGAAGAGATCGGGTTGCCGCGAGAGCTGGTGACTCCGCTGAGCCTTCTCGACCTGCACAACACGGGCACAGGCTTTCGCATCATTCCCGTTCTCGCGCTCGTGGACCCATCCTTCACACCGGCGCCGGACCCGAACGAAGTGGCCGATGTTTTCGAGGTGCCCCTCTCCTTTCTCATGGAAGAGGAGAATCATATGCGGCATCTGCGCGAGTGGAATGATCGGCGCATCCTCTTCTACGCCATGGAATATGAGCAGCGTTTCATCTGGGGCGCGACGGCGGCCATGCTGCGCAATCTCTATGAAAGGCTGTATGCGCCGGAAGTGAGCTAAGTCCGGATGCAACCAATGACAGGCTTGAGCGTTGCGAACGCCGAATGGTTCCTGAAAGCCGAGACTCAAGCCGTGTTCGCCTGTCTAAACCGCGAAGGCTTCGAGGCGCGCGTTGTCGGCGGCGCCGTGCGCAACACTCTCCTCAATGAGCCTGTGAGAGAAGTCGATTTTGCGACCACGGCGCGGCCCGAGGATACGCTTCGTTTGGCGGCGCAGGCAGGCATCAAGACCGTGCCCACTGGATTGAGCCACGGAACCGTGACGCTGATCGTGCATGGCATGCCGTTCGAGGTTACGACGCTACGCCAGGATGTTGAAACGCATGGGCGGCACGCTACGGTGGCCTTCGGCGAAGATTGGGCCGAGGACGCGCGGCGGCGCGACTTCACCATGAATGCGCTTTATGCTGGCGGGAAGGGCGAAGTCTACGATCTTTTGGGAGGCGCAGCGGATCTCTTGGCGCGCCGCGTCCGCTTCGTGGGCGATGCCCGGACCAGAATTCAGGAAGACTATTTGCGCATTTTGCGCTTTTTCCGTTTCAGCGCTCAGTACGCCCAAGGCGCCTTCGATCGCGAGGGCGTCGCCGCTGCGATTCGGGAGCGGCTTGGCCTGCGACGGCTTTCGCGCGAGCGCATCCGGTCTGAGATGCTTCACATCCTCGTCGCGCGACGCGCGACGGACGCCATCGAGGTCATGGACGAGAGCGGTCTCCTCAGCCTTATCCTTGGCGGGGTTGCACGGCGCCAGCGCTTCCATCGGCTGAGCCGAATCGAGACCGCGCTTGGGCTTAGACCAGACCCGATCTTCCGCCTCGCCGCGCTGGGCGCGTTCATACAGGAGGATGCGGCGCGTCTTTCAGCGAAGTTGCGCCTTTCCTCGCAAGAGACGAATATCCTCCTGAGTTTGGCAGCCGCCACGCCCCTGGTCACCCAACCTCGGATAGGCGATCTGAAAGCAGCGCTGTACCGGCTCGGCCCGCACCTTTACCTCGGGCATGTCCTCCTGGCCTGGGCTTCCGCAGGGGCATCGGCGAACGACGCCGCCTGGACGTCTGCTGTTGATCTGCTGCGCTCTTGGCAACATCCAAAATTTCCGATCGGCGGCGCGGATTTGATCGCGAGAGGTTGGACCTCGGGTGCAGCCCTGGGTGCGCGGCTGAAACATCTTGAGGAAGCGTGGATCGCAAGCGGCTTTATTCTCAGCCGCGAAGATCTTTTCCGACTCTGCGGATGATGTCCGATAGGTGGACAGAGGCTAGTCAAGATTGACGGTCATTGCCATCGAAGGTATATGCATCGAAGGTTGCTGCCTATGGGCATGCGGGCATCTTTCCATCCCAGATTAAGCTTGGATCGCGGGTCGCCCACCCGCGAAAGGAATTTGTGACATGGCAAATACGAAATCGGCGAAGAAAGCCGCCCGCCAGGCGGAACGCCGGACAATCATGAATAAGGCTCGCCGCAGCCGGATGAGGACTTATGTCCGGAAGGTCGAGGAGGCGATCGCCTCGGGCGACAAGGGAGCGGCGGCCGTCGCTCTGCGTGAAGCCCAGCCCGAAATTATGCGTTCGGCCTCCAAAGGCATCATCCATAAGAATACCGCGTCGCGGAAAATCTCCCGGCTGTCCGCGCGTATCAAGGCTCTCAGCGCTGCGGCGTAGATTCCCAGGTTCTGATGCGAATTTACATCACGGCGTTTTCGCCCTCTGATGTGATCCAGACTTAGAGCTAAAAAATCACAGAAGAATCAAGGTCCTGGGGAGGCTCAAGCTCTGGGCCTTTTGTGCTGCGCGAAAGACACTGCGTCATTTTCCGCGGGACATGCAATTTTGTCGCGCATACGTTAGAACCAACAACTTCGAGTGGAACGGCGCGGAAACGATTAATGAATTGTTAACTCCTCCAATGCGTTAGGCTCACTAAACGGGTTGCGCCCCGGTCCCCCGCCCAGAAAAGTTGCTTAAGTTGGCCAACTTTCGCGACATTTGTCCACTCTTGCGCCCGTTCGGCGCCCTTTGTATGGTTGGGCTTCCGAACGGGGGAAGTTTCCCTCCTGAATTTGTAACCTTGTAATGCGTACCAGAACTCGTTGTGTGGGGTGGCCCCTGCACTCGAGTGTGTGTTGTCCATGATCAAGCAATGGATGGATGGTGCGCGCCGAGGTTCTATTTTCGGCTCACCTCTCTGTCCGCAAGGCATTGGGCAGGAGGAAATGAATGCGAAGTCATTGCATAGCGGCCTCTCCGCACTCCACATGTGCTTACAGATGGAAATTGCCTGTAACGCCTCAGGTGCGCGCGGTTCCGATTGATCAAGCCCACCATTCAACGTCCCGTGCTGGAGCACAGCTGCGGCGGGAAGCTCCTAAAGCGGAGCACTCTTCCATCCCATGGAAGACCTATCTTGCATCAAGAGAATTTAAAAATTTAGCATCCGATATCGCGGACGCCGTTTTTTCGCCGTCTTCCACAAGCCTTTCCTCCATAGAGACTGAGCGTCCTTCCAGCTTGAATGTGCGCGTTAACACGCGGGCAGCTGGCCAGCCTTCCAGCGGGTCGCTCCTGGCTTCTGTTCTGCCGGATGCCGTTTGTGCTCCGCGCAACAAAGCGGAGAAGCAGGCGCCGGGTCTTGCTCTGGCAGCATAGGCCCGGGATTTTTTCTGCAGAATAAAAACTATTTCCTACGAAACGCTGATGCCCATGGGGCGGCGAAGGAATTTTGAAATGGAAGCGTTGGATCTCTCGACCTCGATTGAGCATAAATGGCGGCGTATTCAGAGCCGCCTCCGCGCGGAACTTGGCGACGACGTATTCACAAGCTGGTTTGGACGAGTTGAACTGGAAGGTTACGATGGACGCGTTGTGCAGGTGTCCGTTCCAACCAAGTTTCTGCGCAACTGGTTGCAATCCCACTATTCTGAAAAGCTTATTGCCTGCTGCGGCAGCGAACTTGGCGGCGTGAATTGCCTGGAATTTCGAGTTCGCCAGCCGCATCTGGCTCCGGTTGAGAAGTTGAGACCGGCTGCGCCAACGAATGATATGGCTGTGCCCCGGCCGCAAGCTGCGCCCGCGACGGTTACCCCGCTTCGCATGGCCATGCCCGCTCGCGATGGGCGCACGGGTCTTGATGGATTTGAAGGATCACCCCTCGACCCTCGCTACACGTTCCAGTCCTTTGTTGTCGGCGCGCCGAACCGTCTGGCCCACGCGGCTGCGCTGCAGGTCGCGGAGAACGCGGCCGACCAGCCTCTGAGATATAACCCGCTTTATATTCATGCGCGCGTCGGCATGGGCAAAACACACCTATTGCATGCCATCGCGTGGGAGATGAAGCATCGCAATCCGAATGCTAAGGTGCTCTATCTCACGGCCGAGCGGTTCATGTACAGCTTTGCCGAGGCTCTCCAAACCCGCGATGCTCCGGCTTTCAAGGAGAAGCTTCGTACAATCGATCTTCTACTTATCGACGACATGGAGTTCCTCCAGGGCCGTACGTTTCAGCAGGAGTTTTGCCACACCCTGAACTCGCTGATCGACGGCGGCAAGCAAGTCGTTGTGGCCGCAGATTGCGCCCCGCTTCTTCTCGAAAGCTTCGACGCAAGAATGCGGTCTCGCCTGTCCGGCGGTTTGGTCGCCGAACTGGGACAGCTCGACTACGAGCTGCGCTTGAAGATTCTTCACAGGCGCGCTGCCGAAAAGGCCGCTGCCTCGCCCGGCTTCGAGGTTCCGGCCGATGTCCTCGGATACCTCGCTACCCAGTTAACGGAGAACGGCCGCGAACTGGAAGGCGCGATTACGCGATTACACGCGACCTACCAGCTCACTGGCGAGCGCGTATCCATTGACGCCGCGGAAGGCGCGATTGGCGATCTTATCCGGTCAAAGGAGCCAAAGCGCGTCAAGATCGACGACATCCTTCGAATTGTCTCCAAGCATTACGGCGTTCAGCGCGGAGATCTTCTGTCGAGCCGCCGCAATCAATCCATTGTTCGGCCCAGGCAGATCGGGATGTACCTCGCGAAAACGCTAACCTCTCGCTCCCTGCCAGAAATCGGGAGGCGCTTTGGTGGCCGAGACCATACCACCGTCCTCCACGCGATCCGTAAAATCGAGTTGCTGAAACAGAACGACGGCGTGCTGAAGGAAGAACTCGACTCGCTCTCGCGCATGCTGAAGGACGGAAACATCTAAAGGCCTAGCCGCGCCCGAGGCTGGCTGGACTTGACATATTCTGTCCAGCCGTGAAACTGGCGTTTCAAAATTAAAACACCGCCCAAGCGGGGTAGTTGCCAATATGCGCTTTGTTGTCGACCGGAATGCGTTTCTCCGTGCTCTCGGACATATCACGGGGATCGTCGAACGCCGTAACACGATCCCCATTCTCTCGAACATCCTGATCGGCGCCGATGGCAGCGGTGGGCTCACGCTAAAAGCGACCGACCTCGACATGGAAGCCGTTGAAAGCGTGCACGCCAAGGTGGAGACCGCTGGCGCCGTTACAATTCCGGCGCATACCCTTCATGACATCGTTCGCAAGCTTCCTGAAGGGGCAGAAATCAAGATCGAACGGAAAGGCGGCGAGGGCCGGCTGAAAGTCGCGGCCGGACGCGCAAGCTTTGAACTCGCCATTCTGCCCGCCGATGATTTCCCTGATATGGGGCAGGCGGAAATGCCCCATGTTTTTACGGTAGAAAGCGGCGAGTTGAAGCGCCTGTTTGAAAAGGCGCGCTTTGCGATTTCGACGGAAGAAACGCGGTACTACCTCAACGGCATTTATCTGCATTCCTTGGAAAGCGATGGCGGAAGGAAGCTTCGGGCGGTGGCGACCGATGGTCACAGGCTGGCGCAAGTGCAGACCGATTGTCCCGCCGGCGCCGAAGGGATGCCTGGGGTGATCGTGCCGCGGAAGGCGGTTGGGGAAGTCATCAAGCTTCTCGAAAGCGATCAGGTCCCTGTCGAGATTGCGCTCTCGCAAGCGAAGATAAAGTTCACCGTTGGTGAGGTGGTCCTCACCTCAAAGCTGATCGACGGCTCCTTCCCTGACTACGGCAGGGTCATACCGACAACGAACAAGAAGCATCTGCTTCTTGAAAACGCGGATCTGGTGAAGGCGGTTGATCGCGTTTCGACGCTCTCCTCGGAAAAGGGGCGCGCCGTCAAACTCAACGCAAGCGAGGGCCGGCTCGTCGTGTCGGCCAGCAATCCCGAATTGGGCTCTGCCACCGAGGAAATCTCCGCCGACTATAGCAACGAGCCCATCGAGATCGGCTTCAACGCGCGCTACCTTCTCGATATCACGGCGCAGATCGACGGCACGCAGGCGCTGTTCAAGCTAGCTGATGCTTCTTCTCCGACGCTGATTTCGGATGAGAAGGATGCGTCCGCGTTGTATGTGCTGATGCCGATGCGCGTTTAGCCTAGCTTACCCATAAGGCATTGCATTCTACGCTGCAGGTCTTGGAACCATCATCTCGACTTTGGATCGGCAAGCTAACGCTAACCGATTTCCGAAACTATCTCGCCTCAACCATGACGGTGCGACCCGGCCCGGTCGTTCTCGTGGGCCCCAACGGCGCGGGCAAGACGAATTGCCTTGAGGCTGTTTCCCTTCTGACCGCCGGACGGGGATTGCGGTCGCTGCCCTTCGCCGATCTTGCGCGAGGCGGAGGCTCGGGGGGATGGGCGATTGCCGCCCGCGTCTCGATTGCAGGCGAAGACCTCGAGATCGGGACCGGCGTGCAGCCTTCCGCCGATGGGATCGTGAGCGCCCGCGCCGCGCGTATCGTCAAAATCGATCACGCTATCGCCAAAGGGTCGGGCGCGCTCGCCGCCGTTCGCATGTTGTGGCTTACGCCCGCCATGGACGGAATTTTTACCGGACCGGCCAGCGACCGCCGCCGTTTCCTGGACCGGCTTGTCCTCAGTCTTGAGCCTTCCTATGCGAGCGCCGCCGCCATCTTCGACCGGGCGATGCGCCAGCGAAACAAGGCGCTGGAGTTGCTAAGCCCGCCGCAACTTTTGAATGCGATCGAGGCGCAAATGGCGGATGCGGCGGTCAGCATCGCCGCAGCACGTAGGCGGGCTGCCGAAAGCCTCGCCGCTGAGATCCGGGAGGAGCGCGAACGGGACCCTGACTCTGTGTTCCCTTGGGCGGCGCTGACGCTGCAGGGCCATCTCGAAGGACAGGCCGGCGCGATGGATAAAGACGCAATGACCAGTGCCTACCGCCGGCTCCTGGCTCAATCTCGCGATCGCGACTGCGCCGCTGGGCGCACCCTGACAGGTCCGCACCGAAGCGACCTCGAGGTTACTCATGGCCCCAAGAGCACACCGGCAAAGATGTGCTCGACGGGTGAGCAGAAGGCTCTTCTCATCGGCCTCGTTCTCGCTCACGCCCGCCTTATCAGGAAAACCTCCGGCGGCGTATCCCCTCTCATTTTGCTCGATGAAATCGCGGCGCATCTCGATCTTGGCCGCCGCCTCGCTCTCTTCTCGTCCATCGCCAGCTTGAACGCTCAAGTCTGGATGACGGGGACGGATGCGGACATATTTGCGCCCCTTCAGAATGTCACAGAAATGCAGCTTTTTCTCGTTTCAAACGGCGCGATTGTGCCCGCGAACGATGCAGAATCCGCTTCGGAACACTAAATAATAGAAAAGCAAGTCCGCGAATTCCGCGGCTGACCAGGTGCATTTTATGGAAGCAGCAAGACGCATGGACGCGGCGGCGGAAGCCTATGGCGCGGACAGCATCAAGGTTCTGAAGGGCCTCGATGCAGTGCGCAAGCGTCCCGGCATGTATATCGGCGATACGGACGACGGCTCCGGCCTCCATCACATGGTCTATGAGGTTGTCGACAACGCCATCGACGAGGCTCTTGCGGGCTATGCCGATCTCGTGTCCGTCATGCTGAACGCGGACGGTTCGGTGACCGTGGAGGATAACGGGCGCGGCATTCCAACGGAGATCCATACCGAGGAAGGCGTCTCAGCCGCTGAAGTGATCATGACCCAGCTCCATGCGGGCGGAAAGTTCGACCAAAACTCCTACAAGGTTTCGGGCGGCCTTCACGGCGTGGGCGTCTCGGTTGTGAATGCGCTTTCGACGCGGCTTGAGCTGACGGTCTGGCGGGGCGGCCAGGAATATTTCATGGCATTTACAGACGGCGTCCCGGAAGAGCCGCTCAAGATCGTGGGCAAAACGCCGGGCAAGTCCGGCACGCGCGTCACCTTTACGCCGAGTCCGGCGACTTTCACGAATATCGAGTTCGACTATGCAACGCTGGAGCACCGGCTGCGTGAACTCGCCTTCCTTAATTCCGGCGTCAATATTGTCCTTTTGGATCTGCGCGGCGTCGAGCCGGTCAAGAGCGAATTCAAATATGAAGGCGGCCTGAAGGCCTTCGTGCAATACCTCGACCGCGCTCGCACGGCGCTTCTCCCCGAGCCTATTTTCATCAAGACGGAACGCGAAGGCGTGGCCGTGGAGGCGGCGCTTTGGTGGAACGACGGCTATCACGAAGGCGTCTTCTGCTTCACGAACAACATTCCGCAGCGGGATGGCGGGACGCATCTTGCAGGCTTCAGGGCTGCGCTTACGCGCACGATCAACACTTACGCCACGTCGTCGGGCATCGCGAAGAAGGAGAAGGTGCAGCTTACCGGCGACGATGCACGCGAGGGGCTGACCTGCGTGCTGTCGGTGAAGGTGGCGGATCCGAAATTTTCCAGCCAAACCAAAGACAAGCTGGTGTCGTCCGAAGTCCGGCCTGCCGTCGAAGGCATCATGACGGAGGCTCTAGGCGCGTGGTTCGAGGAGCACCCGGTCGAAAGCAAGCTCATTATCCTGAAGGTGGCCGAGGCTGCGGCCGCGCGAGAGGCCGCGCGCAAGGCACGCGAATTGACGCGGCGCAAAGGCGTGCTGGATGTCGCGAACCTTCCCGGCAAGCTCGCCGACTGTCAGGAGCGCGATCCGAGGAAGTCGGAGTTGTTCCTCGTCGAGGGCGATAGCGCGGGCGGGTCTGCCAAGCAGGGCCGCGACCGCTCCAATCAGGCTGTCCTGCCCTTGCGCGGCAAGATCTTGAACGTGGAGCGCGCGCGTTTCGATAAGATGCTTTCCAGCCAAGAGATCGGGACGCTGATCACGGCGCTTGGCACCGGCATTGGCCGCGACGACTTCGATATCTCGAAGCTGCGCTACCATCGCATCATCATCATGACGGATGCCGATGTCGACGGTAAGCACATCCGGACTCTCCTGCTCACCTTTTTCTACCGCCAGATGCCGCAACTCCTCGAAAACGGCCATCTCTATATCGCGCAGCCGCCGCTTTATAAGGTGAAGCGCGGAAGCTCCGAAAGTTATCTCAAGGATCAGGCGGCTTTCGACGACTTCCTGATCGAGGGCGGCCTCGAGGGAGCTATTCTCAAAGCAGATGGTGGCGAGCGCCGATCGGGGCGGGATCTTCGCGCAAATGTCGAGCGGGCGCGATCCTTTGTCCATGTGCTGGATGGGATCCACATGCGCTATGACCGCAAAGTGGTGGAACAGGCTGCCATAGCGGGACTTCTCAACCCGAAGCTCGTGAACGACGAAGGTGACGCGGAACGCTTGGCCGGAATGGTGGTGGAGCGTTTGAAGGCCCTTTCGGAGGAGACGGAACAGGGCTGGAACTGGGCCCGCAGTCCCGATGGC
This sequence comes from uncultured Alphaproteobacteria bacterium, assembly GCA_963757195.1. GTDB lineage: Bacteria > Pseudomonadota > Alphaproteobacteria > Rhizobiales > Rhodomicrobiaceae > Rhodomicrobium. Next base: position 430,979 of record CAVWQG010000004.1, on the reverse strand, counting down.
GGCTTTGTCTTTTCGCGTGAGGTTCGAGGCGTGAAGGACTCGCACAACGTCGATTGGGCGCTTATCCAATCCGCGGACGCTCGAAAGCTGCACACTTACCATGCCGAGTTCGCTGAATTATTCTCGGGCCAGCTCGTGCTGGAGCGGAAAAGCGCTCAAACGCCCGTGTTTGGGCCGCGCAGCCTCCTGGATGCTGTCTTAGCGGCAGGCCGGGCAGGTCTCACCATGCAGCGCTATAAAGGTTTGGGGGAGATGAACCCCGGGCAGCTCCGCGAAACGACACTCGATCCTAACGTTCGGACTCTGATGCAGGTGAAGCTTGGAGAACTGAACGACGCCGATGAGATCTTCTCAAAGCTCATGGGCGATGTCGTGGAGCCCCGGCGCGAGTTCATTCAGCAAAATGCTCTATCGGTAACCAACCTGGATATTTGAGACGCCTTGAGAAATATGGGTTACGCTGCCGTTTCGGGATACGTCATGTTGCAGCGCAACATAAATAGCGCTATCCTCAAAGCGAGGCATAAAGCCAACCGAAGGGGCGCCCATGTTTTTCCTCTTTCCATTTTATACTGAAAGCCGAGCATCCTCGAATGGCGGCGGCTTTTCGTATTCCAAGACGCTGCCCCTCCTGCCCGCGCCCGGGAGCGCAAGGACGAGTTCGCGTGCAACGGACCGCGCATGGGACTTTGGGGATTTCGGCGTCGACCTTCTGAGGCAGGTGATATCGGCCTTTACCTCATCGTTGACTGCGCTGGGAAATCGCGCGAATGCGCTCTTCGCTCAGTTGACTGCGGCGCTAGCTTTTGACCGCGTTGCCCGCGACACGGTTACCTTCGTCAATTCAGCGTTTTCCGGCTTCGGGTTGTCATCGGGCGCGCGCCCGTCACCGTTCGGCGCCTTTCGGATGAACCCGGCACAGGCTCCGATGTCGTTCTCGCCATTCTTGATGCAAGGCTTCAATCCTTTGGCCATGAATCCATGGGCCGCCTTCGCGGAGAGCATGAATTTCTGGCAGAGCATGTGGATGCCTGCCGCGACACAGCGCAACCCCTTCGCATTCGGCAACACCACAGCCGCTTCGCCATTCATGACGAAGGTATCGACGCCGGGCGGATTTACCTGGGGCTTCTCCTGGGGCGTGTAACGCATGATGGCCGCCTTTGCGGCGGCCATCGTGAAAGCCTTACATCGTTTTCGGCTTCGGAGCCGTCTTGCACTTGCCTTTTGCGTCGCCCGGTTTTGACCAACCGCAATCCGTGCGCGCGCCACAGGCCGCCTCGTCTTTGAGGGTCTTGCACGCTTTTTGTTTCGCGGGCGCCGGAGTTGCAGTTTGAGCCAACGCGGGCAGCGACCCGGCCGCTAATGAAGCCGCAAGTGCGGCGCTTAAGAGGATGCGCATAGATCCATGTCTCCTGGAAAGATCTTGCCGATCCCTTTTTCGGGACGGACGCGCACCCTAGAACACCTTTTTTGACGAACTGCAAGTGGAGCTATCATTTTATCCTTTTGCTCCACAAAAGAGCTTGTTCCAGCCGATCTTCTCCCCAAAACAGTTCGCCGCTTTCAGTTGTGAAGCTTGGAGCGCCGAAGATGCCCCGCGCCGACGAGCGCGAGCCGCGTGGCGAGCAGGCTATTCTGTTGGAACGGATCAGGCAGCCGAAACACCAACCCGCGGTCTTCCGCAATTCGCTCAATATCGCGCGCCATGTAGCGGCCTTTGGCCGGATAGAGATTGAAGGGCGACGTGTCCCAATTTTGCGCTTTGAAGAGGGGGCCGAGCAGAAACGGCTTCCAAATCACCTCCACATCGGCTTTTCTAGTACAGCTTACAGCCGGAAGTTCGCTTGAGCGTTTGCGGCAATGGGAGTGCGAACTTCCGGCTGTAAGCTGTACTAGATACTAAAGGTTTGCTAGTACGCCTTATCCGCGGGAAGTCCTGTCATCGCCTGCTGCAAGTGGGTTAGGACGTCCCGCGGGGCGTACTAGCCATCTCCTCGATCCGCATTGCCGACAGGTAGCTGTATGCCGATGCGAACTCGAACCAAAACGTGAGAGGGGCCATTGATCGTGTCCTCGTGCCAGTCAGCAGAGTTTCCCAAAAGGTCGGCGCCGGTTTTGGGATAGAAACTCTGCGAGACAAAAGATCTAAACAGACATCCGTTGGCAAGCCGACGATGCCTGATTTAGCGCAGCCTCCGGTATGCGAACTTAAATCCTTTCCTCAAGAGCCTGTCATGTCCGAGAAAAAAAGCATCAAGAAAGTCGTCCTCGCCTATTCCGGCGGCCTCGATACATCAATCATTCTGAAGTGGCTGCAAGTCACCTATGGCTGCGAGGTTGTGACCTTCACCGCAGACCTCGGCCAGGGCGAGGAGCTTGAGCCCGCGCGCAGAAAGGCGGAACTGCTCGGCATCAAGCAGATCTATATCGAAGATCTGCGCGAGGATTTCGTGCGCGACTATGTGTTCCCGATGTTCCGCGCGAACGCGGTTTATGAGGGGCTTTATCTGCTGGGCACCTCGATCGCCCGGCCCCTCATCGCCAAGCGCCAGATCGAGATCGCTCGCGAGACAGGCGCGGACGCGGTTTGCCACGGCGCAACGGGCAAGGGCAACGATCAGGTTCGCTTCGAGCTAAGCTATTACGCGCTCGACCCGAACATCACGGTGATCGCGCCGTGGCGGGAATGGGAGTTCAAGTCGCGGCAGGCGCTTCTCGATTTTGCGGAGAAGAACCAGATTCTCGTCACGAAAGACAAACGCGGCGAAGCGCCGTTCTCGGTGGACGCAAATCTGCTGCACACCTCATCCGAGGGGAAGCTTTTGGAAGACCCGGCCGTGGAAGCGCCGGACTATGTGTATCAGCGCACCGTTTCGCCCGAGGAGGCGCCGAATCAGGCGGAAATCATCGAAATCGGCTTCGAGCGCGGCGATGCCGTTTCGATCGATGGCGAGGCATTGTCTCCAGCCACGCTTCTCACGCGGCTTAACGAATATGGCGGCAAGCATGGCATCGGCCGGCTCGATCTCGTCGAGAACCGCTTTGTCGGGATGAAGTCGCGCGGCATCTACGAGACGCCGGGCGGCGCTATCCTGCTCGTGGCCCATCGCGGCATCGAAAGCATTACGCTCGACCGTGGCGCGGCGCACCTCAAGGACGACCTCATGCCGCGCTACGCCGAGATGATCTATAACGGTTTCTGGTTCGCGCCCGAGCGTGAGATGATGCAGGCGCTGATCGACAAGAGCCAGGAATTCGTCACCGGCAAGGTGCGCGTCAAGCTGTACAAGGGCAGCGCCCACGTCATCGGGCGGGAAAGCCCGTACTCACTCTACAACCAGGAGCTGGTGACGTTCGAGGAAGGCGCGGTCGCCTACGACCAGCGCGACGCCGCCGGCTTCATCAAGCTGAACGCGCTGCGCTTGCGGCTTACGGGAGCGCGGAAGCAACACCTTTCCGGCAAGCGGTGAGGTTTTTACCCCTCACCCCCGCCCCTCTCCCCATGGGAGAGGGAGTTGGTTACAGCCGTTGCAGGGTCGTACCCTCTCCAGAGGGAGAGGGACAGGGTGAGGGGTTAGGAATCACACCCCGACTTTCGCCATGCGCGCCAGGATCGCGGCATGGCTGAGCATGCCATTCTTCAAGCACTTCAGCTCGAACTTCTCGTTGGGGCTGTGGATACGGTCGTCGGATAGACCGAACCCGACCAGGATCGAGTCGAGGCCGAGTTGTTTTTGCAGATCCCCGGCAACCGGGATCGATCCGCCGCAGCCGACCATTGCGGCCGGCCTCTTGAAGATGTCTTTGAGGCCGGCCCGAGCCGCCTGCATAAAGGGGCCATCGGCGGGAACGAGAATGCCTTCGGATCCGCCGAATTGATCGACGCGCCATTTGCAGTCAGGCGGGGTCCGGGCATCGAGAAACTGCTGCAGGCCCTTCATGATCTTGGCCGGTTTCTGGTTTGGCACGGTGCGGAAGCTCAGTTTCGCCGAGGCATGGCTCGCGATCACGGTTTTCCCGCCCGGTCCCGTATAGCCGCCCCAGATGCCATGCAGATCGCAAGTCGGCCGCGCCCAAAGGCGTTCCAGAAGAGTGTAATGCGCTTCTCCAATGGATTGCGTCAGGCCCGCTTCGCCCAGGAACTCGGCCTCGTCGAAATTCAGGGCTGCCCAGGCATTGCGCTCGCTAGCCGAAAGCTCCTGCACATCGTCGTAGAAGCCCGGTACCTGAACGCGGCCGTCCCGGCCATGAAGCTGGCCGAGGATCTCGGTCAAGGCATTCAGTGGATTGACGACGGCGCCTCCATAAAGGCCCGAATGCAGATCGCGCGTAGGACCGCTGAGCGTGACCTCTACGTAAACGTTGCCGCGCAGCCGGTAGGTGATTGCGGGCGTGTCTATGTCCCAGGCGTTGGTGTCGGTGATGATGGCTGCGGACGCCTCGCGCAGCGTTGCCGCGTGTTTATCGAGAAAGCCGGGCAAAGACTTGCTTCCGCTTTCTTCTTCGCCTTCGAGAAGGACGGTGACGGCAGCAGGCAGGGCGCCGTGAACGGCCTTCCAGGCGCGGAACGCTTCCAGGAATGTCATGACCTGGCCCTTGTCGTCGACCGCCCCACGGGCGACAACACGCTTGCCGTGTGGACCGTTTACAATCGCGGGCTCGAAGGGGGGGCTGTCCCACAGCTCGAGCGGTTCCGGCGGTTGAACGTCGTAATGGCCGTAATAGAGAAGGTGGGGCGCGCCCGGCGTTGCCCCTTCATGATGGGCAAGAAGAATGGGATGGCCGGGCGTTTCGTGCAGCGTCGCCTCGAATCCAAGCGACCGGAATTCATCCTCGAGCCACTTGCCTGCGCGCCTTACCTCATCCTTGTAAGCGGGATCGGTCGATATCGAAGGGATACGCAAAAACGCGAGATAGCGAGCGACAGCATTCTCGAAGTCCCTTTCGGCATACTCAAGAACAGGGTCAAGTTTGGCCATTGCCTTCTCCTTGTCGCTTAACCGCCGCAATTTTGCCAGGTCCGGCGAAAAAGTGTGGATCGTGAAATTCGGGCCGTCGAATCAAGCTAAATTGCACACACGAGAATTTAGCTATAGCTTGCATCGCTCTTGCAGCTTGCTCAACGAGGTTGCTATGTCGAGATTTCTGAGACTAGAATTTTGGCTTTTTGCCCTTCCCGCCCTCGTAGCGGTAGCTGCCGTGCTTGCAGGCGCCGACCGGATTTCGCTCGCTGGCCGGGTTATCCCCTATCTTGCGGTTGTCTGGATGGTTCTTGCTATCGCGTGGATGTTCAAGGTGATCTTTCGCCGCGTACGCGATTAGCTTTCATAAACAAAGTGGCCGCCTCAAGGGCGGCCATTTATAAGGTCTTGCCAAAGGGATCAGGTCGAGGGTTGCGGCTCCATGCCGCCGAGGTCGGGATCCTTGCGTGGCGCACGGCCTCCTGTCGACGGTACGGCGGAGCGGCGCTTCGGCTGATCTTCCTTCATCGTGAATTCGCGCACGGGTGGCTTGCCCTGCAGGAGATCTTTGACCTCCTGTCCGGAAAGCGTCTCGAACTCGAGTAGGCCCTTCGCAAGCGTATGAAGCTGGTCGATGTTGTCGGTCAGGAACTTGCGTGCTCTTTGCTCACCTTCATCCACAAGCCTGCGGATCTCCGAGTCGATCAGCTGCGCTGTCTCCGCGGACATGTTCTGCGAGCGAGTCACCGAGTGGCCCAGGAAAACTTCCTCCTGGTTGTCGCGATAGCGGATGCGGCCAAGTTTATCGCTCATGCCGTATTCCGTCACCATTGAACGAGCCATATTCGTGGCTTGCTTGATGTCGTTCGCCGCCCCGGTCGTGACATTCTCAGGCCCGAACACGAGTTCTTCCGCTACCCGGCCCCCGAAGACCATCGCGAGGTAGGCCTCCATCTCGAGCTTCTTCATGCTGTAGCGGTCGCGCTCCGGCAGATTGTATGTCACGCCAAGCGCTCGGCCGCGCGGGATAATCGTCACCTTATGCAACGGATCGTTCCCTGGGATGAAGAGGCTGACAAGGGCGTGGCCCGCTTCATGGTAGGCGGTAAGGCGCTTCTCATCCTCGGACATGGCCATAGACCGGCGCTCGGCGCCCATCATGACGCGATCCTTCGCATCCTCGAACTCGTGCTGCGTGACGACGCGCTTTGAGCGGCGGGCGGCGAGCAAGGCGGCTTCGTTCACGAGGTTCGCAAGGTCAGCGCCGGAAAAGCCGGGCGTGCCGCGAGCTATCACCTTGAGGTCGACGTCGGGCGCCAAAGGCACTTTGCGTACGTGCACCTTCAGGATCTTCTCGCGGCCGACGACGTCAGGAGCGGGCACGACAACCTGCCGGTCGAAGCGGCCCGGACGCAGGAGCGCCGGATCGAGCACGTCAGGACGGTTTGTTGCGGCGACCAAGATGATCCCTTCGTTCGCCTCGAAGCCGTCCATCTCGACGAGAAGCTGGTTGAGCGTCTGCTCGCGCTCGTCGTTGCCGCCGCCGAGACCCGCGCCACGATGGCGGCCGACCGCGTCGATTTCGTCGATGAAGATGATGCAAGGCGCGTTCTTCTTCGCCTGGTCGAACATGTCACGGACACGGCTTGCGCCAACGCCGACAAACATCTCGACGAAGTCCGAACCCGAAATCGTGAAGAACGGCACATTCGCTTCGCCAGCGATGGCGCGAGCCAGCAACGTCTTACCGGTGCCGGGAGGTCCGACCAGCAGAGCGCCGCGCGGAATGCGTCCGCCAAGCCGCTGGAATTTCTGCGGATCGCGCAAAAACTCAACAATCTCCTGAAGTTCTTCTTTTGCCTCATCGACGCCGGCCACATCGTCAAAGGTGACGCGGCCTTGCTTTTCGGTCAAAAGCTTCGCCTTGGACTTTCCAAAGCCGAGCGCACGGCCTCCGCCAGACTGCATCTGACGCATGAAGAAGACCCACACTGCGATAAGGAGCAGCATCGGGAACCAATTCACGAGGACGCCAAGAAGCGACGGCACGTCTTCCGACGCGGGCTTCACTGTGATGCCTGCGCCCTTCGAATAGAGCCGCTCGATAAGTTGCGGATCGTTGGGCGCAATGGTCTGGAAGGTCTGCCCATTGTTGAGGGAGCCGCTGATCTGATTACCGGCGAGTGTAACGGAGCGCACGTTCCTGCTCTCTACTTCGTTCAGGAACTGCGAATAATTCATTTCATTCGCACGGGAGCTGCGGGGATTGTTCTGAACCAGGTTAAACAGCGCTACTAGAAGCAGAGCGATAATGATCCAGATCGCTAAATTACGGAAGTTTGAGTTCATGTGGGCGTATGTTTTCCCTGGTGCCGCACCGAAGATGCATGAAGGCGAAGTTTAAGCGAGTGTAGCCTTCCTGCCTTAACGCGAAGGTAAGTTTGCCAATTTGATCAAAGATAGGGTATGGGTGTGTCTTTGCCAAGCACGCTTGCGGCCGCGTCCGGGGAACCGGTTAAAAAGCGAGCAAGCCCCGGAGCAAGCGCGGCTTGGGCCGGCTGGGCGGCGAGCGCATCTCCCATAGGCTCTGAAAAGCTCAGTAGGGGCGCACATATAAGGTGATTTCCTTTCCAAAGCGCCGGTGTCGTAAGCGCGGCAAAACGGGTTGCCGTAATGGGCAAGCCCCTCTCCTTCATAACCTTTTTGTAAAGAAGCCAGCCGTCCGCGCCAAGTTGCCTCACTGTCATACTGCTGTCTTCGATGGGCGCGAACGACACGATGAAACGGCCATCCCAAAAGTGTTTCGAGCCGGGTTCAAACACCATCGGCGTCACTTTCAGACGTCCAATTTCACGATAAAAATTAAGTGTTCCGGAGGCGGCGATCATAATGCAGCCTCCAAGGGTTGTCTCTCTCTTTTTCAATTTAAGGTTTGAAAGAAGGTGCTCAAGCCTCATAAGGCGTGGGGGCATTTCTGTACCGCCGATAAGAGACAGGATGCGACCCAGGGCGCGCAGAGCAATGTCATCAGGAAGCGCGTCGAAAACCCTCTGGCTGATTTTGCCCTGCGCCAGGTCCGTCACATGGAAATGGTCGCGGAGGAAGTCTTCGGTGACGGCAGCGAGCGCGTCCCGGCTTCGGCTGAGCCGGGCTGCTGTTCTCGCGAGAGAGGACCGCGTAATGCCCGCGGAGGCCAGCGCCTTTGTGGCATGGCGCAGGCGAACGCGTTCGAATGCGGCGTTGTCGTTGCTGGGATCCCGGATGAAAGGAACGGACGAGCCTCGGAGGTAGGCGATGAGCCTGCCTTTGGAGAAGCCCAAAAGGGGGCGTACGATCGCTACGCCGTTCCGTTCGGAAATGGGGGCCATGGCCGACAACCCATCCACCCCGCTCCCGCGCCGCAGCCGCATGAGCAGTGTTTCGGCCTGATCGTCTTCGGTGTGAGCGGTGACAATGCAGGCCGCCCCGCATAAGAGGGCGTGAGAGGCAAGCAGATCGTACCGGGCGCGACGCGCGGCCGCCTGGATCCCGGTCTTGGGTTTTTCACCGGTCCAATCCAACGTGGCGGGCAAGAACCCCAAAGCACGAGCGTGCTCAGCCACAAACGCCGCTTCTTCCTTGCTCTCGGGTCTCAGCCCGTGATCGACCGTAACGACCGTAACGGAAACAGGGCTGCGGCCTTTAAGGTCCAGCCAACGCCGGACGAGGTACATCAACGCCATGCTGTCCGGGCCGCCCGATACGGCAAGGAGGACGCTTGGGAAGGTCTCCAGACAGGAAAATGCGTGCAAAAGCGCCGCATTGCCGATGATGCTTGCCACGGTACACGACCACGTTTGGCGAGCTTTACGTGCAGTTCGCCCTTTTCTTCTCGACGTCAGCGCGTTGCAGAACCGTCTTCGAGGCCTGCGGATAGCGGCGCTGCAATTCAGCGAAGGAATCGCAGGCGGCCGCATTCTCGCCCAGCCGCCGAAGCGAAATCGCCAGCTTCAAGAGCGCTTCCGGCGCGCGCTCATTATTCGGGAAATTCGTGAAGGTTTTCAGGAACCTGTCTGCCGCCGCGCGGTACTCGCCACTTGAAAAGGCCGATTCCCCAAGCCAATAGTGCGCGCTTCCTGCCATCGCATCTTTTGGATACTGATCGATGAACTGCTGAAAATAAGTCTCGGCCGCGGAATATTCACGACGGCTATATGCGGCGTAAGCCTGATCGAAAAGAGCCTTGGCTGAAGAAGCCGTCGGCGCAGCGGCGGTTGGAATTGGCCGCGGCGCGGCAGGAGCCGATGAGGAGGAATCGGCGCCGTAAGAGCGAGGCTGAGCAGCGGATTGGGCTGCGCTTGCCGCCTGTTGAGTGGGAGCGCCGTATGCAGGCCGCGAGGCGTAACGATCAGGCTCGGCCTGCGGGGCGCTGAGCGGCGGAAGCTGTTCCTTATCCTCGAAGCCGTCGGCGGGCGTGGTTGTATTGAAGCCCGTTTGCTCCCGCTGATCTTCTGACCCGGGCGCCGTGTTCGAACCGAGACGCAACTCAAGCCGTTGCAGGCGCCGGGTCAGTTCCGCAATCTGCTCGGATAACTGCCGCACCTGTTCTGAGCTTGCCCCGCCGCCTGCCGCTGCGGAATATCCACCTCCGCCGCCGCTATTTTTCGCGAGCGTTTCCACCGCAGCCACGACGCCTTGCAAATTGGTGACCTGCTCCTCCAGGCGCTCAAGACGCCCGGTCAACGCCGGACTATTGTCGGCAGCGCCTCGCGACGTCTGGCCGAATGCGGGAGCCAGCACGGCGCTCATGGCTAGAAAAATCATGGGTGCGGCAATGCTTCTCATGGGTGCGCCCTATCTTAAGATTTGCCTCCTTCTCGGACGGCCATGCCTTGCTGTCAACCGCTTTGGCCTCGCGCCTACACAGGCGCCCTAATAGGAAGCGACTGCGCCGGCGCCATCAAGCACCGTGACGGTCCGTCTGTTCTGCGACCAGCACGAAATGTCGTCGCATACGGCCACGGGGCGTTCCTTGCCATAGGAGATCGTGCGGATGCGTCCCGGGTTGATGCCTTGCGCGATCAGGAAGTTCTTCGTTGTCTCCGCGCGGCGCCCTCCGAGCGCGATGTTGTATTCGCGGGTGCCGCGCTCGTCGGCGTGCCCCTCGACGGTGATGGGGTAGTTCGCGTACTGCCTGAGCCACACGGCTTGCCCGTTCAGAACCGAGCGCCCTTCGGCTGTCAGTTCCGAGCTATCCATCTCGAAGTGAACCGTGTCGCCAATCCGCCCATTGAACTCCTGCTTGCTGCCAGGAGGGAAATTCCCGGCGCCCGCGCCATTAAGGCCGAAATTCGCAGCCGGAGCATTCTTATCGCAGCCGCCAAGACCGGACAGAATCGCAACGAAAACGGCCGCGAGCAGGAAGAGACCATGACGTCGCATTCGAACTTTCCTCCTATCGCGCACAACTTCTACGCGAACATTGACCAGGAAACCGTAAGGGAATGCTTACCACAAGGCTCCTTCTCGGGCCGATTTGTGGCTTTTGCCCGCGTTGGGGATGGATGTGAGCCGCATGAAGCCCATTCACGGGCGCCTGATGCCCAAAAGCCACTTTCGCTTCTTTGAGGTGTCGCTACTTCAAAAGCGGAGACCAGGCAGGATCCGAAGCGAAAGACGGCGTAGCGAGCTGGCGCTCATTATATCCCGTGAGGTCGATGCTGTAGAGCTTCGGGCCGCCACTGGCGCCCTGGCTGTCACGGAAAAACAAGATGACGCGCCCGTTGGGCGACCATGTCGGCCCCTCATTATGGTAGCCTTCGGTCAACAGGCGCTCGCCGGAGCCGTCCGGCTTGATGACGCCGATGGCGAACCCGCCATGGACCTGCTTTGTGAAAGCGATGAGGTCGCCGCGCGGCGACCAGACCGGCGTTGAATAGCTCCCATCGCCAAAGGTGATGCGCCTCTGGCCGGACCCGTCGGCATTCATGACGAACAGTTGCTGTTTGCCCTGGCGGTCGGACTCGAAGACGATGGAGCGGCCGTCTGGCGAATAGCAGGGCGCTGTGTCTATAGCCGAAGACTGCGTCAGGCGGACGAGCTGGCGGCTTCTTAAATCCATTTGAAAGATGCTGGAGTTGCCGCCTTCCTGAAGGCTCATCACAATGCGGTCGCCCTGCGGGGAGAAGCGCGGCGCAAACGACATGTTTGGAAAATTGCCCAGCACCTGCTCCTGGCCCGACGTAATATCGCGCAGCACGACTCGCGGCTCGCCATCGCGGTACGCCGTGTAGGTGATCTCCTGCGAGAGCGGATGGAAGCGCGGCGTGAGCACAAGCTCACGGCCCTGCGTCAAAAGCCGCAGGTTCGCGCCATCCTGGTCCATGATGGCGAGGCGCTTGACGCGTTCGTTCTTCGGCCCGGTCTCGTCGACGAAGACCACACGGCTATCGAAATAGCCTTTCTCCCCGGTCAGGCGCTCGTAAACGGAGTCTGCGATGATGTGGGCCAGCCGCCGCGACACGTTCGCCGGGATGTAGAACTGCTCACCGGCGATCTGGCGGCCGGAATAGACATCCCACAGCCGGTACTCGCCCCTGAGGCGGCCGTCGCCCGAGTTCGGTGACGCGGCCCACGACAAGCGCCTGGGCGTTAAGGACTCTCCAATTCTGGAACTGAGGCGCGGCGTCGACGCTCGCGACCCGCTCGATGAACGATGCCGGGTTGATAGGCTTGAACAGGCCAGAGCGATCGAGGTCCGCGGAGATGATCTGCGTGATCTCACCCGCGAAGCCGCCGCCGGAGAACTCCGCGATGGCGATCGGGATTGCCCGGACCTGTCCGCGCCGGATCTCAACCTCGACCTGCGCCGAAGCGTTGTCGGGAACCACAGCAGCAGCTACGAGGCTTGCCGCCGTGGAAAGAATGAAATCGCGCCGCCTCATGCCGCCCACCTATCGTCATGGCCGCACCCCCTGTCGAGGCCGCACCCTCTATTGTCATGGCCGGGCTTGACCCGGCCATCCAGCCTTGCAATGAGAGCGCAGATTGTTTCCCTGGATAGCCGCCTCAAGGGCGGCCATGACGAAAGGGGGTGCCCGCATGACGATAGGGGACCCGGCCATGACGGTGGAAGAGGGTTCATGTCAGCCGCCATACATGTCGCGTGGATTGAAACGAAGAATCATGTCCCGGCAGCGTTCATACTGCTCTGAAGGGACGAGGTAGGGCTGGCCGCGAATCGCGGCGCGGACCGCCGCATCGGCCATGGCTTGGTAGGTCGGTGACATGGATGCATCCATTATTGTTGGCGGCCTGAGAAGTGTGCCGTCCCGGTTCAGCTCGATGCGAAGGCGCACGATCGTGGCTTCGGCGGATTTCGCGCCAATGGGCAAGTCCCAGTTCTGCTCGATGCGGCTTTGGACAAGATCGGCGCACGTGCCGGCATTCATGGCGCCGCGCGCTTGCGGCAAGCCCATGGCCTGATCCTGAAGCGAGCTGGCCGGATGCCAGGGGCGGCTCGGATCGTAATCGCCGGACGGCGCGCCTGCGTTCGGATCGCGGTTCAGCACCGCCGTTTGGCGGTCCGAATAAACTTTCGAAGGCGGGGCTTCCATCGTGGATTGCGATGTTTGCGGGCGCGGTTCACGAGGCGCGTCTTTCTGCAAGAGCGATTCGATTCGGTTTGGGTCGAAAGGCCGCTCAGGCGCCGGTTTCGCCGCGGCGACCTTCGGCTTCGGCGCAGGCTTTGGCGCGGGCTCCTTCTTCACAACGGGCTTTGGCTTTTCGACAGCGGGCTCCGCCTTGGCCTGTTCGATGGGTTTCGGCGCGGGAGCAGGGGCCGCGGCAGTCTTCGGGGCGGGAGGCGGAAGCGCCTCTTTCTCTGCCGGTTTCGGAGACGGCTTCTGCTCGACCTCCTTCTTCGCGCTCGCCTGAGCGTCGGGCGCTTTCACCTCTGCGGGCGTCGCCGGTTTGTCAGCCTTGCCGTCGGTCTTGCCAGCCTGCCGTTCGCTATAATCCTGGGGCGACATGATTTCCACGGACACCGGCAAGGGCGGCGGCGGCGCTTCATCCTTGCCGCTGCCGATGAAGTTAAAGATCACCACCCCGAAAACCAGGATGTGAAGCAGAATGGAGCCTATGAGGCCATACCGCACGATCGATCCTTCCCTCAGCGCTTGTCGTCAAGTTCCGTCACCAGCGACATGTGCTTATATCCCGCACCGGCGATTCGTCCCATGACGCGCATGAGTTCCCCGTAGTTTGTGGCTTTATCCCCGCGCACGAAGATCGCTTCGTCGAGGCCTTTGCGCGCCTGAGTAATAGCTTCCAACTTTGGCTGAAGCTCGTTAAAGGGAATTTCCGTCTCCTGGATGAAGATTTTCCCCTGCGGATCGACCGTGAGCGTCAGCGGCTCGCTGTCGGATTGCAGTGCGGAGCCTTCGCTTTTCGGCAAATCGATTGGCACCCCGGCGGTCAGAAGCGGCGCCGCCACCATGAAGATGATGAGGAGCACGAGCATCACGTCGACCATGGGAGTGACGTTGATTTCGGCCATGGGCCGGTGCCGCTTCCCCCTCCTGCGTCTTCCGCCGGAGTTTGCGTCGATTTGAAGTGATGCGCCCATCGGTTCCTCCGCAAGTAACCCTTCGTTATCCCGGCCAAGCGAAGCGCGAGCCGGGATCGTAAAAAGCGAAGCGTTTTGATTTGTTACGATCCCGGATAAGGCTTCGCCTTTGCGGGATTGACGACCGTTCTATCCATTGCGCGCCCTGTTTCCTTAAGCTTTCAGATCAAGCTGGCGCGAAACTATCGCCGCGAACTCGTCGGCGAACGCTTCCAGCCGTTGGGAAATCCTGGATGCGGACTGGGTGAACGCATTGTAGAAGATCACCGCTGGAATCGCGGCGATGAGACCGAGCGCGGTTGCGAACAGCGCTTCCGCGATGCCGGGCGCGACGACGGCGAGATTGGTGTTCTTGCTGGCGGCGATGCCCTGGAAGGCCGTCATGATGCCCCAAACCGTTCCGAACAGTCCGACGAACGGCGCCACCGCGCCGACCGTCGCGAGGAACAGGAGCCTCCTCTCAAGGCGCTCCATCTCGCGGCTGATCGTGACGTCCATGACGCGCTCGATCCTCATCTGCACGCCCGCCAGCGGCTTGGCCGTGCCTTCGATGGATCTGCGCCACTCCCGCATGGCCGCGACGAACAGCGCTTGCATGGCGCTCGCCGGCTTCTGCGACACCGCCTGGTAAAGCTCGTCGAGAGACTGTCCCGACCAGAAAATGCGTTCGAACTCATCGGTCTGGCTGCGCGCGCGGGAAAACGCGAAACTCTTCTCGATCACGATGGACCAGCACCAGACCGAGGCCAGCGTCAACCCAATCATGACGAACTTCACGACCGGATGGGCTTGAAGGAACAGACCTAGAAATGAAAAATCGTTCATTGTAAATCTTTATTCCGGGCTCGAAAGCAGGGTAACGCGCATGCATGAGCGCTTACGCTGTTGAGTCTCAGGGCAAGGGATTACGCGCAAGAATGTCCAAAGTGAGGATTTCTGGACACGAAAAGATCAACCCTGCCCGGGAGGGCGATGTCGCCGCTTAGGAAACCACGGTCGCAGGTTGCATGGGCCGCTATAAGTTCGACACCCTTGTTATGGCCGTCCGTGGTAGCCCGAGGATAGATCGATGGGCCGTGTGTACGGAGCCCGATGCCAACTCTCCGGTAAACCGATCCTTACCGTGCCTGCGCGTTTACCCGAAGATGGTTAACAGGAGCGCGCCGGATTTATTTCTGGTCAATTTTCACTTTAGTAATGGTTAATTTATCCCGAAGCGCGGAGCGTTGCGCCTTTGATCCGGCTCGGATAAGCATTCATAGCCACTGAAAAATAAAGACTTTCAATCTTAAATCGAGTGCCATTAAATAGAATTTAACGGCGGAATTTTCTCATTTACTGGGACGAGCAAAAGTCCGTTAAATATGTTGGGACTTCGCGAATTAACGCTTTCGCGCAGCCGGAATAGCTGCGGCGCAGTCGGCGGCGACAGCTCCCGTTCGATATTTTTCCTCGTATTATCAGGGGTTGGAGCGTGCTGGAGCTCTCGTTAACCTGCCGGCAAGGAGATTTCGCCGAAGATCTTTCAGGAGAAGGAATGCGGACGCAAGCGTTAGGGATTAGTCCACAAACAGATGACGCCATTCACCGGATGCATACAAAGACAGCCCGAGGCAAGTTCGCAACCGGTAGCCGCGAGCGCCCAAGCAAACTTGCCTCGCTCGCAGCAAATGGGGCAGGACTTCCCGCGGGGCGTATTGAACGCTCGCGTCCGATCAAGCGCGCAATGCCCTGGCGGGCACGCCGAACGGTCAATGCGCGGCGTGATCCATGCCCTTCATGCCATGCATGTCCATCGGCATGGCCTCCGCGGTTCCCGGCGAGGTCTTCTCGACTTTGATCTCCACGTTGATCGCGCCCGCCTTTGCGAGCGTGAGCGTCAACGGCGCCATTGCCCCGGCTTCAAGCGGCTTCTTAAGGTCCATGAGCATGATGTGATAGCCGCCGGGCTTGAACTCGATCGAGGAGCCGGGCTTGATTTCGATCCCGTCCTTGACGGCGCGCATTTTCATGATGCCGTTTTCATCGCGGGTTTCGTGGATCTGCGTTTTTTCCGCCACGGGGCTCTCAGCCGAAATGAACCTATCGGCTTCCTTTCCGTCATTTTTGATTGTGAGATAGACAGCGCCGTTCTGGCCCTCCGCGGCGGGACGCGCCCATGGGTGGAAGATCGTCAGGTCCTTGCTGTGATACTCATGGGCCTGCGCGGCATTCGCGGGGAGAAGTGCGAGCACGCTGGCGGCTAGAATTGCGAGTTTTGTCATTCTGACTCCCTTGTCTCTTGCGGGACGAATACCCGCTAGCCGATGATGCAGCCTGATTTGGGAAGGTTTCTCTTTTTCCGACACCCTTCTTACCGGGATCCAACTAAGGGATTTGGCCTTATCGCGAAAAGTTCAACACGGAATGTTCTTTCGCCGTTGAAAAAGCCTTCCGCGAGGCTGCTCTTCCCTGCAGGTTCGGGGCATATTCGCCGGGTCGGCACAAGGGAGGACATTATGAAACGGCATATTGGGTTCATCGCAGCTCTGGGGCTTGCGATCCTGATCGGAAACACGGCATCGGCGGAGACCGCACACTGGCCCAAAGGCGCGAAGGTATTTTTCGTCGAGCCTAAGAATGGAGCGGAGGTCTCGAACCCGGTAAAGGTCGTGATGGGCGTGCAGGGGATCGATATCGCGCCAGCGGGTACGGACAAGCCGAACACGGGACATCATCACATCCTGATCGACACCGATGTGCCGACCGGAGAAAAGGCGCTCGCGCCGTTGCCAGCAGACGATCACATCAAGCATTTCGGGAAGGGCCAGACCGAAACCACGCTGACGCTTACGCCGGGCAAACACACGCTCCAACTCGTCGTCGGCGATGCAAATCACATCCCCCACGATCCGGCGCTCGCCTCGCAGAAAATCACCGTTACCGTGAAGTAGCGGGCTCGGAAATAGCGTCGCCCAGTGAACCGCGAGCGCAGCAACCGTCACCCCGGAAAGCGCTTTTGCGCTTATCCGGGGTCTTTGCAATCTCTGAATTCTTTAAGATCCGGATAACGCGTGCGGCGTCTCCGGGAAGACGATTTGCCCGATGGTCTTATTCCGACAGCTCGCGCGACCGCTGCGCCGCGGCGGCGACCGTTTCCCGCATGAGATCGGTAAGGCCCCGTTCTCGCATCAGGACAGAAAGCCCGGCGGCGGTCGTGCCGCCCGGCGAGGTTACGTTCTCGCGAAGCTGCGCGGGCGAAAGGGGAGACCGGCGCAAAAGCTCGCCCGCGCCTTCGATGGTGGCCCTGGCTAATTTCTCGGCAAGTTCAGGAGGCAACCCAGCATCGCGGGCCGCAGCCGCAAGGCACTCCACCAGATAGAACACATATCCTGGCCCGGAACCCGAAACAGCAGTCACCGCATCGAGGTAGCTCTCATCCTCGACCCAGGCGACGTCGCCCGCTGCGCTGAGCAGCCGGCCGCAGAGTTCGCGCTGCGCCGGGGTTACATGCGGGTTCGCGAACATGGCCGTAATCCCGCGTCCGATCTCAGCCGGAAGATTGGGCATGGCCCGCACGATCGCGGAGTCTGGCGGAAAGTGGCGGGCGATACTTGCCACTGTACGCCCCGCCGCGATGGAGAGCACGGCTGTTTGCGGTCCCGCATGGGGCGCAACCTCATCCAGCACCTTCGCCATGATTTGAGGTTTCACGGCCAGGACGAGAACGTCCGGCGCTGAACGAGGCTGATCCGCAATCCCATTTGCCATCAGCAAAGCAGCCATGTCCGCCGAAGGCTGCGGCTCCCTCACCGCTAACGATGCCGTGGAGAATCCGGATACGAGCCATCCCCGGAGCAAAGCGCCGCCCATGCGGCCAGCGCCGATAAGAAAGATGGAAGGGTTATCGCTGCTTCCGCTCACGCCTGCCCCTCGGTTTGGAAAATAGTGCTTGCCAGCGCATCCTCGGCGCGCTTGCCGGCCCAAACCACAAACTGGAAAGCCTGATAATAACGCTCGCATGTGTCCAGCGCAGCCTGAAGCAGCGCCTCGCATTGTTTTGCGGTCGGTTCAGCGCCGTTCAACATCAGCCCCTGACGGTAAAGCAGCAGCCCATCGGATGACCACAGGTCAAAATGCCCGAGCCAGAGTTGCTCGTTGATGAGCACAAGGAGACGGTAAATTTCCGTCATTCGATTCCTCGGCACTTTGAAGTCGAAAGCGCACGCCATGTGCAGGCTTTCCAAATCGTCGCGCCAATTGAACGAGATATGATAATCGCACCACGAACCCGCCACGGAGACGGTCAACTCGTCTTCGCTCGAACGCTCGAAGACCCAGTCCTGCAAGCAAGCAATACGCTCCATGAGATCGACAGGGTGTGAGACACGATTGTAATCCTGTTCCTGTCCGGCAGCGTCCATCCGTAAATTCCCCTCTGATGGCGCAGCGAAATTCCAGACAGACCATTCGGTCGCAACTTTCGTCTGTCCGGACTTTGCCGCATCAAGTCTCATGAGGCTATGCGGTGATCCGCAGGTTTTGTGCAATCGATCCGCAACTTTCTCCACGGGGAAAACGGCTGTGACTTGACAATAGTGCCGGTACTGTTGCCCAGCTGTTCGCGAAAAGCGCTTCTCAATCTAAGATTGATGCGCGGTTGAACTTTGGGTACGGCCTAGAGCCGCCTCGAGATCGGCGATCCGCTTTGCCAACTTCTCGTTTTCTTCGCGCGCTTTCAAGGCCATGGCTTTCACCGCCTCGAACTCTTCGCGCTGAGGGAGGTCCATGCTTCTGAAGAAGCGCTCGGCTTGGCTGCGAGCGGCGGTTTCAATCTCAGCGCGCGCACCTTGCGCCGCGCCAGCGGCGTCGGTCATGAACTTCGCGATCTCGTCGAAAAAACGGCCTGTTGTCTGCGTCATGGATCGATTTCCTCGTGCGCCTTGCGTATGCGGCAAACTAATCATTGCGTTCCGCTCCTGCAAGCAACGCTTTGTTGCATGTGACGCAGATGAGCAGACCGCGCGCCGCCATTTTAGACCCATTCAATATTGCGAACCTATTCCTGCTCAAGAAAGAGTAATAGCGCGCCGGGCACACTTTAGAATTGATCTAATTTAAAAAGAAAACCATTGCCAATTGCGTATTCAAAAGCTAGCTATAAGTAAATCTGCAAGTTCTGTTCCAAATAAAAAGAGTAAACGTTAACGGGGACGCGGTTTCATTGCCGGGAAAAAACCGCGCATTGGGGAGCAAAAGGGGATGGACCTGAGAATTGCCGGCATCGCCGTCTTTGTGACATGCATTATGGCGTCTGCCGCCTCATGCAAGGAATATCCGATCGGCCAAGCCCAGGAGAAAGAGGGCATGCGCATTGCGGCGGTCTACCTTCAGCCCATTGAAATGGACCCGCCAGGAATGATGCGCGACGCGAAGGAGTCCGACATCCATCTCGAAGCGGATATCAAGGCGGACAAGGGCAATCCGAACGGATTTGCCGAGGGCGATTGGATGCCCTACCTGCGCGTCGGGTTTGAGTTGACCAAGCTGGATGACAAGCAGAGCGAAAAAGGGGAACTCATGCCAATGGTGGCCAACGATGGCCCCCACTACGGCGACAACGTCAAGCTCTTTGGCCCAGGCAAATACAAGCTCACTCTCACAATATCCCCGCCGAGCGAAAATCCACACGCCCATTTCGGCAGGCATGTGGACAAGGAAACGGGCGTGGGTCCGTGGTTCAAGACCTTCACCGCCGACTATGAGTTCGTTTACGCCGGAACAGGCAAGAAGGGCGCATATTGATGAGGCGCGGGGCGCTTATTCTCAGCGTGTTTTGCCTTTGCGCGCCGTGGCCGGGTTGGGCGGCGGATGAGCCGGTCTTCCAGATCGAGATGAAGGATGGCGTCATCACGCCATCGCGCATGGAGGTGCCGGCCAAAACGAGGTTCAAGATCATCGTGAAGAACACGGGGAAGATGCCTGCCGAATTCGAGAGCACAGAGCTTCGCAAGGAGCTCGTCGTTCCGGCGGGTAGCGAGGCGCCCATGATCATTCGCACGCTCGATGCCGGCGAATACAAGTTTTTCGACGACTTTCAGCCGAGCGCACCGCCAGCGCTGCTGATCGCGAAATGAGAGATGCCGAGGCCGCCTCCATCGCAGCGGCCATGGCGCTTGGCGCGGTGTTTGTTTCCTTGGAGTTGTCTTGCAAACACCGCGCCCTTTTTCCATTACCGGGCCCTTGAATAATCGGCCCACGCTATGACTGGATTATGGTTCCATGGTTGATCTTCTCGACCGCACCCGCGAGAGAGTTCATGGCGGAGGTCGATTGATCCCGCCCTCGGCGAACGGCGTTGATCGCGCGCTGGCTGCGGCGGGCGATTGGCTCATGCGGCATCAGCGTACGATCCTGGCCGTGCAGTGGGGCGCCGTCGCCGCATATGCGTTCCTGGTCGTCGTTCCCGCATTTCTCCCGCCGCCGCAACGCGCCGCTCATATCTGGAGCAATCTCACGCTTTTCGCCCAGTTCGTCTTCTGGGGCATCTGGTGGCCGTTCGTGCTCCTGAGCATGGTGCTTGTCGGCCGTCTTTGGTGCGGGGTGCTCTGCCCCGAAGGCGCGCTGTCGGAAGCGGTGAGCCGGCATGGACTGGGCCGTTCGATACCGCACTGGATGAAATGGAAGGGATGGCCATTCGTCGCCTTCGCCTGCACCACGGCTTACGGCCAGTTCGTCAGCGTCTACCAATACCCAAGACCTGTGCTCCTGATCCTGGGCGGTTCTACGCTTGCGGCTATGGCCGTGGGCTACTCCTTCGGCCAGGATAAACGGGTCTGGTGCCGCTATCTGTGCCCGGTGAATGGCGTGTTCGGCCTGTTGGCGAAGCTCGCTCCCGTTCATTTCCGCGTGGACCATGACGCATGGGACCGAGCGCCGAAGCCATCTGCGAGAACGCGGCTCAACTGCGCCCCGCTGGTCCCGGTCCGCACCATGCGCGGAGCCGCCGATTGCCATATGTGCGGCCGGTGCAGCGGTTTTCGCGGGGCGGTGACGCTCGCCCGCCGCTCGCCGGGCGATGAGATCGTGCATCTGGCAGGCGCAGAGCCGCGCCCCTGGGAAACGTGGCTCATCGCGTTCGGCCTGATGGGGCTCGCGACGGGCGCATTTCACTGGGCATCGAGCCCCTGGTTCGTCGCCGCCAAGCAGGCCGCCGCAGAGTGGCTCATCGATCGCGGCATCATGTGGCCCCTCACCGCGCAAGCGCCCTGGTGGGTGCTCACCAGCTATCCCGACCAGAACGACGTCATGACGCCCTTGGACGGCGTGGTGCTCTTCGCCTATCTGCTCGCAGCGGCATTAGCGATCGGGGGCACGGTGCTTCTGCTTGTAGCCGCCGCCAGCCGCGTCATCGGCGCTGGAAACCGGCGAGCGCGCTTTCATCATCTCGCGCAGAGCCTTATCCCCGTCGCGGGATGCGGCGTGTTCCTGGGGCTCTTCGCTTTGACCACCACCATGCTGCATGCGGAAGGAATCACTCTGCCCTTCATCGCCACGGCGCGGACCGTGCTCATGGCCGGGGCATGTCTCTGGTCCATCGCGCTCGCGTGGCGCATTTGCGGCCTCTACGCGCGAAGCTGGAGCACGCGCTTTGCCGCGTCAGCTCTCATGGCGGTGGCGGCCTTTGCAGGGTTCGCCGCCTGGACCGCACCCTTCTAGGCAAGCATTTCTTGCTCCTTCCGGTCTGCCAGCTCTATGCGAAGCCGGCCCTCGGCCTAATTCTGAGCAAGGCGGGTGAACCGTCTGCATCTGTGGAAAAGTAATTTGATTAGGTTGCAACTGCTCGAACATATTCTAACCAAGTCCACAGGTCTCAATCAGGGGTTGTCAAATGGGCAAGCTTGCACCTAAGGCGCTTATTCAACGCGAAAGAGAGCGCTTGGACTCTCGGCGGGCAAGGATTTTCTGCTATTCTAGAGGACATTCACCGGGAGCAGGACCGCCTGGAGAATGAATCTCAAGAGCTTGAGGTTGCGGACCGAGTTTTCAGCCGGCTGGAGTTGGAGGCGGAAATCAAGATTTTGCCGTACGAGCCCCCGGCGGTTCGTCGGGGCCGGATCTCTTCCGAGTTTGACGTAATGGATTTAGGTTTAGGCGCTGAATTGGGGGTTGCGAAACTTGAGCGCGCCTAGTGGTAAGATTTCAAATCCAAGTGCTGGCGAAGCCGGGAACTCTGCCTCGCCGTGAAGGACGCCTTGGCGGTACCATGCCTTCCTGCTAAGAGGGCGCAAAAGCGGTGCTCCCCGAGGCTTCCATGGACCTGATGGCGATTGCATTCCCCTTCGACAATCCGGTGGCGATCCATCTCGGGCCGCTCGCGATCCGGTGGTACGGCCTCGCCTACATGGCCGGGCTTCTCCTTGGCTGGCTCTATATGCGCAGGCTTTGCGCCGACGAGCGCCTGTGGGGCGGTCCAAGCCCGATGCGCCCCGAGCAGACCGACGATTTCCTCTTCTGGGCGACGCTCGGCACCGTGATCGGAGGGAGGGTCGGCTTCTTTCTCTTCTATGAACCCGGCATGCTGTTGAGCCACCCGCTTCAGTTCTTCCGGATTTGGGAAGGCGGAATGGCCTTCCATGGCGGCCTTTTGGGCGTGGGCCTCGCCGTCTTGCTGTTCGCGCGCCGCAATCGCATTCCGGTGCGCTCGCTCATGGACTTGTCGGCGGCGGTCGTGCCCATCGGCCTGTTCTTCGGCCGCATCGCCAACTTCATAAACGGCGAAATCTACGGCCGTCTGACGGATGTTCCCTGGGCCGTGGAGTTCCCGGCCCGCGTTCTCGCCAAGGGCGATCTCTTCGGCCCGCGCCATCCAACACAACTCTACGAGGCGGCTCTCGAAGGCGCCGTGATGTTTTTTCTGCTGCGCTATTTCACCCACAGCCGCCTGTCTCTGCGTTCTCCGGGACTGACAACGGGCGTATTCCTCATGGCCTATGGCATGTTCCGCATCTTCGCCGAATACTTCAAGGAATGGGACATGGCCCAGTTCTTCACGACGGCCTATTTCTCGGAGGGCGTCGTGTATTCGCTGCCCATGATGGCGCTTGGGGCTTACTTCGCCGCCACCGCGAAACCGCTTCGGTCTCCAAGCCGCACGGGGCATGAGGCGGCAGCGAAAGCGTAAACCCTGGCCCGGAACCCGGCTTCCAGGCCAATCGGCTCTTTGTATGCATTGTGCGAAAAGCGGCATCTCGTTTCATCCTTCGGATCTGCCGGCGCTTGCATTTACGTCCAGAATTGCTTCAGCCGTGATCTTAGGGAAAAGCGCTTTGCCGAAAGGTTAATGGACGCAAGCCGTTGATTTAGAAGAGGAAGTTCCAGAGCGGGCTTGCGCCGTCGCGGCTGAAAATGGCGCGAACCTGGTTAACACACGCGGCCGTGGTATATTTAACGGACTTTTGCGCGTCCCATTTCCCCCAAAAATACAATCCGTTAACCCACTTCAATAAACATCGAAAGCCGCGCGTTTTCAATGGCTTATCCGCGTGCGGCCCTTGGCTGGCCGCTCATGCCTTTACGGGTGTTAACGTATTTTGGTCCTGATATTGACCAAAAATAAATCGGCCGTGCCGCCTGTTAACCATCTTGGCGTTAACCAATCCGCGTGGCGAGCAAAGGCCGATAACGGACGAAGTGGTTTGAATAACTCTGTTAGATCGTTACGCCCGATTTTAGTTGAGTAGCGCACCTGCACTTTCCGTTTGGGCGGCCTCTGAAGCCTCGAACTGCTCGATCAGCCACCGTCCGGCTGGCCCCGGAGCGCCGCTCAGGCTTTACGTCGAAGCCCTCGGCGGCGTTTGTGGATGTCATGTTTCCGATGGCGGCGCTGACGAAAGCGGCGGCTGCATTTGGGGCTGCGAGCGCGCATTGGGGGATAGGCCCCTTGTGCGAAGCAAGAGGGTGCTTGGGCGAGGTCACGAAAGTCATCTTCACGCCGAGCAGGCGTTCAGCGTAGGCTGCATCCGGGCATCGAGGTCATCTATCGCGACCTTGCCGCCGATCCCTTGATGCACCTGTCGCCGGCACACATCGCTGCCTTTCGAGGCGCGGCGCCGGCCGATAGCGCGATTGAAGCCGATATCGCTTCTGGGGGCAAAGTCCTCGAGGAGCTGTTTGCATCATCGATCATCGTGATTGGGGCGCCGATGTATAACTTCGCCATTTCCACTCAGCTCAAATCCTGGATCGACCGGCTTGTGGTGGCGGGCCGTACCTTCCGCTACACGGAGAAAGGGGCGCCCGAAAGCCTTCTGCCCAAGGGGAAGAAAGCGATTGTCGCGTCCTCCCGTGGCGGTTCCTATGCCCAGGACTCCCAGGCAGCTTTTCTCGACCACCAGGAAAGCTATCTGAAGGTGGCGCTTGGGTTCATCGGCATCACAGACGTGACCGTGATCCGCGCCGAGAATATCGGCAAAGGCGCCGATGCGCGCAATGCCGCTCTCGCGGCCGCGCGCCAGGAAATCTCCGCCCTTGCCGCGTAAATCTTGCAACCCAACAAAGGAAAATCCCACGATGAAAGCGCATAGCAGACTTTTCTCCGCTGCCCTCTTGTCCATGGTGGTTCTGTCGCCTTCGGCTTTCGCACAGGTGGCGGCAGATATCACGCCTGCGAAAGTTCAAGACGGGGCTTACACGGTCGAGCCTGCTCATACGCGGGTCCTGTTTGCGGTCTCGCATATGGGATTCACGACCTGGTATGGGGAATTCAGCCACGTCTCGGGCGCCCTGAACCTCACGCCGAAATCCGTTGGCAGTAGCACGCTCGAGATTTCATATCCCCACAAACACCATCTCAACCAGCAACGCGAAACTGGACGGCGAACTCAAGAGCCCGCAATGGCTTGATGCCGAGAAGTTTCCGGAAATTGTCTTCAAGGCGAAGCAGGTTGAGCGCACAGGCGAAGCTTCAGCAAAGGTGACCGGAGACCTCACGTTGCACGGTGTAACCAAGCCGGTGACACTCGACGTGACGTTCAATGGCGCCGGAACCAATCCCCTCGACAAAAAATACACGGTCGGTTTTGAGGTCAGCGGCGCGATCAAGCGCAGTGACTTTGGCGTGAACACCTATGTCCCGCTCATTGGCGATGACGTCAAAATCATCATCAGCGCAGGCTTCGAACACAGCGACAAGACCAAGGACGCGGCTCGATAGCGCGGCGACCGGTTCGTGAGATGGAAAGGCGCATGGCATCGTGAACGCGATGCCTGCGCTCTTCTTCGGTTACGCCCAACGGTTCGCTGAGGCGTGCCTGCCAAGGACCTCTGAACAGCCGCGCGCTATTTCCGCAACTCCTCCAAACCGCGATAAAAATCCAGCGCCTGCGGATTGGCGAGCGCCTCCTTGTTCTTGACCTCGCGGCCATGCACCAGATCGCGCACCGCGATCTCCGTGATCTTTCCGGATTTCGTGCGCGGAATATCGGGAACCTGCACGATTACCGCAGGGACGTGCCTCGGGCTCGCGCCATTGCGGATTTGCGATTTGATCTTCTGGCGCAAGGCGTCGTCCAGGGACAACCCCTCGTTGAGGACGACGAACAGAACCACGCGGACGTCGCCATCCCAGGCCTGCCCGATGACAATGGCTTCCTTGACCTCGTCGAGCTGCTCGACCTGCCGGTAAATCTCGGCGGTTCCGATCCGCACCCCGCCCGGATTGAGCGTCGCATCGGAGCGGCCTTGAATTATGATGCCGCCATGCTCCGTCCATTCGGCGAAATCGCCGTGATGCCAGACACCGGGAAAGCGGGCGAAATAGGCGTTGTGATATCTCGCCCCGCCGGGGTCGTTCCAGAAACAGACCGGCTTCGACGGAAAGGGCTTGGTGCAGACAAGCTCGCCCGTGCCCGTGGGCATGTGCTTCCCGGCTTCGTCGAAGACATCGACTGCCATGCCAAGCCCGGGCCCTTGGATTTCGCCGCTATAGACCGGGAGAAGCGGGTTTCCGAGCACGAAACAGGAGCAGATGTCGGTGCCGCCTGAGACGGAGGCCAGATCCACATCCGGCTTGATGTCGTCGTAAACGAACTCGAAGCTTTCGGGAGAGAGCGGGGAGCCGGTCGAGATCATCATGCGCATTGTGGTGAGCTTGTGCGTCTGTCGCGGACGAAGGCCGGCCTTCTTGACCGAATCGATCCATTTCGCCGACGTGCCGAAGACGTTGATGCCAGCCTCATCCACATAATCGAACAGGACATTGCCGTCGGGATGGAAGGGCGAGCCGTCGTAGAGGGCGAGCGTCGCGCCGCTGGCGAGGCCCGCCACAAGCCAGTTCCACATCATCCAGCCCAGCGTCGTGAAGTAGAAAAGCCGGTCGCCATCGCGGATGTCGCAATGAAGCTGATGCTCTTTCATGAGCTGGATCAGCGAGCCGCCCGCCGAATGCACGATGCATTTTGGCGTGCCTGTCGTGCCCGAGGAATAGAGAATATAGACGGGATGGGAGAAAGGCAGCCGGTTGAAAGTGACAGGCTTCGCCTCAAAGGCGGCCAGCGCCTCCTGCCAGGCCCGCGCCTTCTCGGAGCGCTTCAGAATCGGCTCCTTGTCGCCGAGATAGGACACGATCAGCGCCGTCTCGACGCTCGGCAGTTTCTCGATGATTTCGGCAACCTTGTCGCCAATCGGGAGCGCCTTCGAGCGATAATAGTAGCCGTCGCAGGCGATAAGGACCTTGGGCTCGATTTGCCCGAACCGGTCGAGGACGCCCTGCACGCCGAAATCGGGCGAAGCGCTCGACCAGATCGCCCCCAGCGATGTGGCGGCAAGCAGCAAGACGACCGCCTCGGGCTTGTTTGGCATGAGCGCCGCGACCCGGTCGCCCTCGCGGACGCCCTGCGCGCGCAAAAACTGTTGCGCCTGACTGACCGCCGCATGGAGCTGCGCCCAGGTCATGGTTTTCTTGACCTTGTCCTCGCCCCAGAAAATCAAGGCGGTTTCATCATCGTTCTTGCGGAGCAGGTTTTCGGCATAGTTGAGACGCGCGCCTTCGAAGAATTTCGCGTCTTCGAACCGCTCGCCCAGCCTGAGGATGGGGCCGCCGCCCTTTTCGCCGGTCACGCCCAGAAAGTCCCAGCACTTCGACCAGAACGCTTCGGTTTCACGCACCGAGAAGCCATGAAGATCCGCGAAGGACTGCAGCTTGGTCCCGAACTCCGCATTGATCTGCGCCATGAATTGAGCCATGCGCGATGTGTTCGCGGCCCCTTGCGGAGGCATCCAAAGAGGCGTTGTTTTCATCTGCAAACTCCCGAGTACGGACGCGCCATCGCCAAAAAAACTCCCGTAGTTTAACACTTACCTGTTCGGGCGGTGCGGCAAACCGTGCGCAATTTTTTATAGCCCAGGACCGCTGTCCAGCCGGTAGGGCCAGAACAAAGAGGCGCTCGCCAAACCCGTAGGCCCTTGACTATGATCGCGGTCTTGACGAGCTACTGAACTAGCGCCATCGGAGCCCCCGCCCCTTAATGATCTCAGCCACCCAACTGACCCAAGAGCTTATCCGGTTCGACACCGTCAATCCGCCCGGCAACGAAACCCCATGCGCGCGCCATCTCGGCCAGTTCCTGGAAGCCGCAGGCTTCAAGACCCGCACCATCCCGCTGGCCGCGAACCGGGACAATCTGATCGCCTGGGCCGGAGGAAATGGCAGCAAGCTCCCGCTCTGCTTCTCGGGGCATACCGATGTCGTCCCGCTAGGGGCCGCACCCTGGACGGTCGCGCCCTTCGGCGGCGACATCGCGGACGGCAAAATCTACGGGCGCGGCAGCAGCGACATGAAAAGCGGAGTGGCGGCTTTCGTCTCTGCGGCCGTGGCTCTTGCACCGCGACTTGAAGGGACGCCCGGCCTTGTGCTTGTGATCAGCGCGGGAGAAGAGCGCGGGTGCGAGGGCGCGAACCTGCTTGCCCGCCAAGGCGTCCTTCCCGCGGCTGGGGCCATCGTCGTAGCAGAGCCGACCGCGAACCAGGTTCTTGCCGGGCACAAGGGCGTCTTCTGGCTGGAAGGAACGGCAAAAGGCGTCACAGCGCATGGATCGATGCCCGAACAGGGCGAGAACGCCGTCTACAAAGCGGCGCGCGCGGCGCTGGCGCTCGAGGCCTTCGACTTCTCGCAGGACGCCCACCCCATTCTGGGGCGTCCTACCGTGAATGTCGGCTGGATGCGCGGCGGGCTGAACGTGAATTCCGTGCCCGACGAGGCGCGCCTCGGGGTCGATGTGCGCCTCGTTCCGGGCGTGGATCGCGAGCGCCTGATCGAGCGCCTCGGGACAGCGACGGGCGGCGCCGTCACCTTCGAGGTCATGGGCGCCTCGGATGCGGTCTGGACCGATCCCGAGGACCCGTGGGTGCGCGATGTTTCAGGCATCGTGCAATCCGTGACGGGAGCCGCTCCCGGCATCGGCGGCGCAAGCTATTTCACCGATGCGGCGGCGCTGAAGCCTGGCATGGGCAACCCCCCGACGATCATCCTCGGACCGGGCGAACCTACCATGGCGCATCAGACCGACGAGTGGTGCTCGATCAAGAGAGTCGAAGAGGCGGAGGCTATCTATTCGGAGCTTATCGCGCGCTGGTGCGGGCTCTGAGCGCAATTCCTCCGTGGGCGCGGCTTCCGCAGCACCCCCTATTGGCGCGGCTGAACAAGCCGTCGTCCCGGACAGGCAAAGCCTTCCGGGACGACGAGCAGCGGGTCGACGCGCGGCCCTGCTAATGCTGGAACGGATCGTGCACGAGGATAGTGTCCTCGCGCTTCGGGCTGGTCGACAGAAGTGCTACGGGCGCGTCGATCAGCTCTTCGAGACGCTTCACATATTTGATCGCCTGTGCCGGAAGGTCGGCCCACGACCGGGCGCCCTGGGTCGACTCCTGCCAGCCCTTCAGCACTTCGTAGATCGGCTGCACGCGTTTCTGCGCTCCTTGCAAAGATGGCAGGTGGTCCACCTCGTGGCCGTCGAGGCGGTAGCCCACGCAGACCTTCACCTCGTCGAAGCCGTCGAGCACGTCGAGCTTCGTCAGCGCGATGCCGTTAATGCCGGAGACCCGGATGGTCTGCCTGAGAAGGCAGGCGTCGAACCAGCCGCAGCGGCGCGCACGCCCGGTGACCGTTCCAAACTCGTGGCCGCGCTCGCCGAGGCGGCGGCCCGCTTCGTCGCTTAGCTCGGTTGGGAAAGGCCCCTCGCCGACCCGCGTCGTGTAGGCCTTCGTAATGCCAAGCACATAATTGATCGAACCCGGGCCCATTCCCGAACCCGTCGCGGCCTGCGCCGAAACCGTGTTGGATGACGTGACGTAAGGGTAGGTGCCGTGGTCGATGTCGAGAAGGGCGCCCTGCGCGCCTTCGAAGAGAATCCGCTTTCCTTCGCGCTTGTGCCGGTCGAGAAGCTGCCACACCACGTCGATGTAAGGCGTAACCTTCGGAGCGATCGCTGCCAGCTCTTGGAAAAGCTCCTCGGCGTCGATCTGCGGCTGGTCAAGCCCGCGCCGCAGCGCGTTGTGATGAACGAGCGCGCGGTCGATCTTCGCGGGCAGGGTCTTCAGATTTTTCAGATCGACCATGTGGATCGCGCGCCGCCCAACCTTGTCCTCATAGGCGGGGCCGATGCCTCGCTTGGTGGTGCCGATCGCGCCTGCGCCTGCCGCGTTCTCACGCAGCGCGTCGAGCTCGCGGTGCATCGGAAGGATGAGGGTCGCGTTTTCAGCGATGCGGAGCTGCTCGGGCGTAATCGTAACGCCAAGCCGGGCGAGTTCGCAGATCTCCTTGTGGAGCGCCCAGGGGTCGATAACAACACCGTTACCGATCACGGAAAGCTTGCCGCGCACCACGCCTGAGGGCAAAAGCGAGAGTTTATAGGTCTGATTGTTGACGACGAGCGTATGCCCGGCATTGTGCCCGCCCTGAAAGCGCACGACGATGTCCGCCCGCTCGGACAGCCAATCGACGATCTTGCCTTTTCCCTCGTCGCCCCATTGCGAGCCGACAACCACGACGTTTGCCATTTTTTGCCTTCGATCCCCGGATGCTTTTCGAACCTCACACTACTTCAAGGCGCATCATATCGCCATGCTGAGAATTCGAAGGAGAGAAAGCAAATCGTCGCTTTCATGTGTTGGACACCGGCGCCTTCCCGACCCGAGAGGACAACGCCTTGAAATCGATCTTCGACCGGCCAGGGCTGCTGCTCACGCTCACCGCACTGTTCTGGGCCGGCAATTTCGTGCTCGGCCGCGCCATTGTCGGCGAAATCCCGCCCGTGGCGCTCGCCTGCCTGCGCTGGACGCTGGCAACCCTCATCTTCCTGCCTTTCGCATGGCCGCATTTGAGACGCGACGCCGCCGCCATTCGAAAAAACTGGCCCATGCTCCTGTTCCTAGGCGTCACGGGCGCGGGCAGCTATAACACGCTGTCTTACCTTGGCCTCGTGTCGACGGAAGCGGTGAATGCTTTCATGCTGGGCGCTGCAGGCCCGATGGTCCTCGCGCTGACGGCGTGGGGCCTGTTCGGCGACCGAATTCGAGCCGAGGCAGCTTTTCGGCCTTGGCGCGGCCTTTCTCGGCGTTCTTCTCATCATCGCCAAGGGGGATCTCTCTTCGCTTACCGCGTTCCGATTCAATTCGGGAGACATCCTGATCATCGCCGCGATGATAACCTGGAGCATCTACACCGTCTTCTTGAGAAAGCGCCCGCACATCAGCTGGCAAAGCTTCAACATCAGCACTTACGCCGTGGCGGCGGCGGGCAATTTCCCGCTGGCGCTCGTCGAACATGGGATGGGTCACAGCATGACGGTCAACGCCGCGACCATGGCCACAATCGCCTATGTCGCGATCTTCCCGAGCCTCATTGCCTATATCTTTTATAATCGCGGCGTAGAGCTTCTCGGCCCCACGCGGACCGGCCTATACATGTTCCTTGTCCCGGTGTTCGGGTCGCTCCTGGCGGTCATCTTCCTTGGCGAGAGGCTGCACCTTTATCACGCGCTCGGCTTCGCGTTCATCATCGGCGGCGTCGTGGCCGGAAACCGGCGGCGCACGGTCAGGGTTGCCGAGGCTGCAGAGTAATCATTCATCGCGCCGATAAGATGCAATCGTTGCCCGAAGCCCATTCTCGAAGCTTGTCGCATCGCTCCAGAAGCGGTTCGCAAATTTCTGCGCATTAACGCGATAGGGCCGGTCGGCCTGGAAGCGCATCTCGATCAGCTCATAGGCTTGGCGGTCGAACAGTCCGGCCAGTTGCAGGAGAATGACGGGGATAACCCTCATCTGAGGTTCGACGCCAATGAGCGCGGCGGCCTGTTCGATCAAAGCGCGATAGGTTTGCGTTGGCGCATTCGGCACATGCCACGCCTGCCCGTAATCCTCGGCGGGCGCGTCGAGGAGGCTGACAAGCGCGCGGGCAAAGTCGGGGACGTAGGTTACGTCGTGCGGAAAGATCACGGGATACGGCATGACCGCCGCTTTGCCCGCCAGCAGGTTTTTCACGCCATAGGCCGAAATCAAGGACGTCGGAACGTCGGGGCCATAAAAATCGGAGGCGCGAACCGCGACGGCCTGGACGCGGCCCTGCGCGTGCGCGTCCTGCCACAGCCGCGTAATGTCGGCGCGCAGCTTGGGCTTCCTGCCGAAATCGGTAAGCGGCATGTCCTCGGTGAGGGGCGCGGTCTGCGGCCCATACATGTAGAGATTGTCGGCGAAGATGAACCGCGCCTTGGCCTTCTCGCAGGCGGCGAGCAGGTTCGTCATCGCCTTCGGCCAATTCTTGGTCCAGATGCGCGAATTGTAAGGGAACCCGAGGCAGCAGATCACCGCATCGCTTCCGGCACAGGCGTTGACCACGCTTTCGGGATTGAGCATATCCGCCGGCGTGAACTCCGCCTCGATAAAGAGGCCGCGCGGCTGGGCGCGCTGCGCCACGCGCACCTTATCGCCCCGAGCCACAAGCAACTTTACGGTTTCCCGGCCCACGGCTCCGTAGCCCACCACGGTCACGTTCGCTCCCATCGCCTGCCCTCCTCGCCGCTGCGGTCACTGCATTTGGTGGTGTGCATAAATGTAAGGCTGGATTATGCCAAAATTGCCAGCTATCGCCTGTCAGGTGGGGAGGAAATCATGAGTGTCGAGCAGGACATCGCGGATTTGAGACGGCGCATCACGCTTCTTGAAGAAGACGCCAAAAGCGAGAAGCTTGTGACGAGGCACATCCTTCGAAAAGTCACCGAGAACGAGAACATCCTTCTGGACGTGAAGAAGGAAGTGACCGAGCTTCGCAACGACGTCGCGCTTCTCCGCGCGGATATGCCCGGCATCATCGCCAATGCCATCGGAGCGCTTCTTCGCGACCGGCTCGGCAAGTAACGGCGTCTCTTACTTGGGGAGGTTAGCGCCCGTCCGCCGCAAGCGCTCAAGTTACCTTACCGCCGGTGAGCTGGTTTGCCTGAGCCGGGCGCGCATCGCTTGAAATACTCTAAAAAATTGGGTTTGTTTGGAAACATGGTTACATAGTAAGCATGTAAGTATTCTCTCTCTAAGCCTCGATTTTATGGCGCCGTGATCCCGTTGGTTTTGCAAAATTGCCTATTTTTCTCCATAATCGACGGTTCGGGCGGTCCTTCCTACATTCCTCTCCTGTCGGCGCGAATCACTGGATGCGCGGCTGGGCGCTCGCCTAGCAGCCTGTCGGACTAGGGTCTGCCGACAGGGGATGGCGTTCGTCGTGGCGCAGAAGGGCGATCGTCGTCGCGCCTTCATGCAGCCTTCAGTACGAACATCCGCTTCAAGTTCCAGGCCATAATCACGAGCGTCCACTCGCCTTTGACTTTGTCCAGCCCGCGCAGCAGAAACTGACGGAATCCGAGCACGGACTTGATGATGCCGAACACGGGCTCGGGAGTGTGTTTGCGCAGGGCGTAAAGTTTCTTGCCTTCGGGCGTTTGCAGGCGGTGGGCCATGGCCTCGACCGGCGTTGGATTTTCCGGCGCGGCCGGAGCCGCGGCGAAGCGCTCGCTCAAGGACGAATGATGCGAGTCCCGGCCCATGGCGAGCAAAGGCTCGATCGCGGCCGCCTTGCACGCCTTTACATTGGCCTCGCTGAAATAACCGTTGTCGCCCAGCAGCGTTTCGACCTTGCCCAACTCTTCGGGCAGGGCCCTGGTCTTGGCCAGCATCGGTTCGAGCTGTTGCTTGTCGTTGGTCGCCTGCGCCACATCGCCCGCAACCACCAGCAGACTGCCTTCCGCTACGACGGCTTGAGCGTTGTAGCATTGCTCGAAGCCGCCGCCTGAAACCGGCATGATGCGCGACTCCTCATCGGTCAGATTGATCTGATCGGTTGGCCGCCGGCCCCTCCACCGGCGGCTCGGGCGGCTTGCCGCCGGGCTTCTTGCCGGTGGTCTTGGTCTTGGCCTCGCGCGCTGCCAGTTTGGCCTGATGCTCGGCTTGCTCGCGTTCGAAACGCTCTTTGGCGCGCGCCTCGATCTTCGCGCGAGCCTCGGCGATTTTCTTCAAGCGCTCCTCGCGCCGCGCCAACTCCTCCGGAATCGACATCCCGTCCGGCAGGTCGGCCTGATCGGCGGCTTCGGCCTTCGCCATCAGCTCGGCAACCTCGGCCTTCAACTGCGCCTCGATCTTGCCCGCGTGCTCATAGGACAGCGCGCTGTGCTTGCTGGCGTTGGCGTGCACCTTCGTGCCGTCCAGCGCGACCGTGCCCAGTTTGAGCATGCCCATCTCGCGCGCCAGAAGCAGAACCTGCACGAACAGCGCTTCGGTCTCCTTGATGAACCGCCGCCTGAATGTCGCGATGGTGTCGTGATCGGGGTGCTCGTTCGCCGCGATGAAGCGGAAGGCCACCGAGTTGTATGTCGCCCGCTCCAATTTGCGGCTGGAGAAGACCCCCGTGGCGTAGCCATAGACCAGGACGGCCAACAGAAGCTTCGGGTGATAGCTCGCCGAACCAACGCCGCGATAGCTGTTGCTCATCGCCGAGACGTCCAGAGCGTCGATGATCTCCGCCACAAACCGCGCGAGATGCCTCTCGGGAAGCCACTCGTTCACCGAAGGCGGCAGGAGAAATCCCGTGTCGCGGTCGAAGTTACGAAAGTTGCTCATGGGCGCGGGTCCGAAAACGGTGGCGAATCAATGCGATGATTTTACCCTCTGCCGCCGCTGGGTGTTAAGTCCGACAGCCTGCTAGCGCTGTTCCACCAGCGCAAACTCCTGGTCCATGGTGAGCGGCCCCGGCTTCCGGGCCGTCACCGTTCCTTTCTCGGCCATATATTCGAGATGCGCGAACACGGAGAGCGCCGCCGCGCCTGACAGCGAAGGATCGAGGCCGTTATATATGCGGGGAACCATCGCGCCGACGGTGGTCAGACCGGCACGCAGCGACTCGACGATTTCCATCTCCCGCCAGCGGCGATGAAAGATCAGCGCCTTGACCAATCGCTGCGGCTGATCGATTGGCGAGCCGTGGGCCGGATAATAGGCGGCCTCCCTCCTCTCGATGAGAAAATCGAGCGAGCGCAAATAGTCGCCCATGTTCCCCTCGGGCGGCGCGATCACGCTCGTATTCCAGCCCATGACGTGATCGCCTGAGAAAAGGATGTTCTCGCGGGGCAGGTGGAAGCAAAGGTGATCGGGCGCGTGGCCGGGCGTGTGGATGGCCTGCGCCTCCCATCCGTCGCCCTGGATGCGGCTGCCATGCTGAAGCGCGATGTCGAACGCCACGGGATTGATGAAGCGTCTCCCCGATGGCCCCCACGCCCCGGCCGAAGGAGCGCCCGCGCCCCGCGGCATGCCGCAGGTTGGTGCGCCCGTGCGCGCCTTGAGGGCGTCCGCCGCGCCGCTGTGGTCGGCATGGCAATGGGTGACGAGAATATGCGTGATCGTCTCGCCCTTCAGCGCATCGCAAAGCACATCGAGTTGCTCGCCGGACGCCGGTCCCGGATCGATAACCGCAACCTTTCCTTCGCCGATCACATAAAGATTGGTGCCCTTGAAGGTGAAAGGGCTCGGGTTGTTGCAGACGAGGCGCCGCAAGCCCGGCGCGATCCGTTCGAGCACACCATATTGAAAGTTCATCTCGCGCGAAAAGGGGGGCGTCTTGTGTTTAGGATTGCTCAAGGAAACCTCGCGACAACACCAGCCGCAAAAACCTTTGGCCGCGCGCCCGGTTTGTCAAATACAAATATGGAAGGCATTGAACAAAGCAGCCGTCCAAATCATCTTGCCACCGCCGCAGCAGGAGCCTCTGCATGACGACACAGACCGATATCTTCAGCGCCGTTGACGGCTACATCGCAGGCATGTTCGCCAAGGAGGACGCGGCGCTGACCTCCGCCCTCCAGGAAATGAGCGCGGCCGGGTTGCCGGACATCAGCGTCTCGCCGGTGCTCGGAAAATTCCTCTATATGCTCGCGAAGCTCGCCCGCGCGCGCCGCATCCTGGAGATCGGGACGCTCGGCGGCTACAGCGCGATCTGGCTCGGCCGTGCGCTCCCCGAGGACGGCTGCCTGCTCACGCTCGAAATCGATCCGCTGCACGCCAAGATCGCCCGGCGAAACCTCGCCCGCGCCATGCTCCTGGGCATGGCCGAGGTCCGCGAGGGACCGGCGCTTGAGGTTCTGCCGAAACTCGTCGAAGCCGGAGAAGAGCCGTTCGACCTGATCTTCATCGATGCCGACAAGGAGGCGTATCTCGAATATTTCGAACTCTCGCTCAAGCTGTCGCGGCCCGGCACGCTGATCGTGGCCGACAACGTCATCCGCTACGGCGCCGTCATCGACGCGCACGCCGGAAAATCGGACTCGCGAGTCGCCGGCATCCAGCGGTTCCTGGACGCGCTTTCGAAGCACCCCCGCGTTGAAGCCACCATCGTCCAAAACATCGGCGTCAAAGGCCATGACGGCATGGCTCTTGCGATTGTTAAATAATTTTTCGTCTTGCACCTAAGGATGAGTGCCGCTTAAGGACGCGGAAGCAGACGCACGCTTGACTTCGCTTTATGCGGTGGCTTAAGAAACAACTTGAAATTCTTATGCGCTTGTTTATCCCCACCGCGACCAGGATCCGATGTCCTCCAACGGCGACGGCGATCACGATGAAGGCAAGGCCTCGCCCGAGTTCAAGCGATCGCCTGAGAGAGCGGCTTCGTGAGCTGGAGCGGAAGCTTGAACCGGAGGGCGACAAGCGCGAAGGCATGTCCGATGCAGAGCTTGAGAAAAGAAGCTCGACACTTGGAAAAGCGTTCAAGGTTT
This sequence comes from uncultured Alphaproteobacteria bacterium, assembly GCA_963757195.1. Taxonomy (GTDB): domain Bacteria; phylum Pseudomonadota; class Alphaproteobacteria; order Rhizobiales; family Rhodomicrobiaceae; genus Rhodomicrobium. The sequence continues at coordinate 395,124 of CAVWQG010000004.1, read as the reverse complement.
CCACCGAACTGGTGGCTGGCGTCTTCGTTGGGGGCTTTGTCGGGTGGGCGTTGGATAACTTGCTGATGCCGAAGTTGGGGTTCAATTCGACTCCCCTCTTCCTGATTGTGTTTCTTTTTCTCGGCATCGCCGCCGGGTTCTTGAACGTCTTCCGCGCGGCGCGCGAGATGGGTGAAAAGTAGAAACGGCCCGGCATTCGGCGCCGGCAGGGATCGCTATGATAGACTGGTTCATAAGCGCGGCGCATGCCGCGGCGGCGGAAGGCGGCCATCATGCGGGGGGCGGTTTCAACCCCATGCATCAGTTCGTCATCGACCGCTATTATCCCCTCTATATATTAGGCTACGACGCCTCCTTCACGAACTCCGCGCTATGGATGGTGATGGCGACGACGCTCGTCACGGCGCTGTTCCTTTATAGCATGAGCGGCGCCTCCGCGGTTCCGAACCGGCTTCAGTCGGTGAGCGAAATCACCTATGAATTCATTGCAAACATGGTCCGCCAGAACACGGGCGACGCCGGGATGAAATATTTCCCGGTGATCTTCACGATCTTCATGTTTGTGTTGGCCTTGAACCTGCTCGGCATGATCCCGCTTCCGGGCCTGGGTGCCTTTACGGTCACGAGCCATATCATCGTGACATTCGCACTCGCGGCTTTCGTATTTATCGGCGTGACCTTGATCGGCATCTTCAAGAACGGCTTCGGTTTCCTGAAGCTGTTCGTGCCGTCCGGCGTCCCCATCTGGCTCCTGCCCCTCATAACCGTGATCGAGATCATCTCGTACTTCACGCGGCCGATCAGCCTCTCGGTTCGTCTTTTCGCGAACATGATGGCCGGCCATACCATGCTCGCGGTGTTCGGCAGTTTCGTCGTCGGCCTCGGCATTGTCGGCGGCTGGGTGCCTTTTATTTTCATGGTGCTGCTCATGGGGCTGGAAGTGCTGATCGCCTTCCTTCAGGCCTATGTCTTTGCGGTTCTATCCTGCATCTATCTGAACGACGCCCTGCACGCATCCGAGCACTAACCACCTCCCAACCCCTCAACCGATCAATCGAATAGGAGAACTTGTCATGGATCCAGCAGCAGCCAAGCTCATTGGCGCGGGCCTCGCCTGCTCGGCCCTCATCGGCGCCGGCGTCGGCATCGGCAGCATCTTCGGAAACTTCCTCCAAGGCGCGCTTCGCAACCCGACCGCGGCTCCTGGCCAGTTCCCGAACCTTCTTCTCGGGTTTGCGCTCGCTGAAGCCACGGGTCTGTTTGGCCTCGTTATCGCGCTCATCCTTCTGTTCGTATTCTAATGTTGAAGATTGGCGCCCCAAAAGGCGGCGCCATCGTCAGCGCATAGGCGGCTAGACCCATGCCTCAACTGCAACCCGGTGATTGGGCCCCACAATTAATCTGGCTCGCGATCATCTTTACGCTTTTTTATTTTGCGCTTTCACAACTCGCTCTTCCCCGCATCGAGCGCGTCCTCAAGGACCGCAAGGCGAAAATCGGGGGCGATATCCAGGCGGCGCGCGATGCCCAGCATCACGCCGACAAGGAGGCGGAGCGCTACGAAGCCGAGATCGCGACTGCGAAGGCGAAGGGCCACGGCACGATCCGCGCCTCAAGGGAAAAGCTCGATGCCGAACTCGGCGAAAAGCGCAGAGTGCTCGACGGTCAACTCGCCGAAAAGACAGCAGAGACCGAGAAAAGCGTTCAGGGTCTTATCGAGCGGGCTTCCGGAAAGATGGAAGCGATGACCGCCGGGGTTGTCGGCGACATCGTGAAAGAGCTCGCTGGAGTGGAAGTGAGCGATCAGGAAGTGCAGGCGGTTTTGCGTCAAAGGTTGAAGGAGTAGAGAGCATGAACCCCGCCATATTCTCGGATCCCGAAACCTGGGTTGCTATCGCCTTCGTTCTTTTCGTTGGCGTCGTCCTTTATTACAAGCTGCCCGGCAGGGTCGTACAGGCGCTCGACCAGCGCTCCGCTGCGATTGCCCGTGAGTTGGAGGAAGCGCGGAAACTTCGCACCGAAGCCGAAGCGCTCCTTACCGACTACAAGCAGCGCGCCGAAAACGCCCAGGTCGAGGCGGAGGAAATCCTGGCCCAAGCGGAACGTGAGGCTGCGGCCTACGCGAAAGAAGCGCGGGCTTCCTTCGACGAGATGATCACGCGCCGCCTGAACGTGGCAGAGCAAAAGATCAAGCTCGAGGAAGAGAAGGCGCGCAAGCAAATTCGGGCTCAGGCCGCCGAGCTTGCGGTTTCAGCGGCAGAGCAGCTGATCGAGCAAAAGATGTCTGGAAACGTCGCCGAGAACACGATTACAGCAAGCCTGGACCGGATCAAAAAGCGGCTTCACTAAGCAGGACATTCCTTGGTTAACCAACGAATGCCCGCTTGCATTCTTTTGATTTCGCAGAGTTTTTTCGCAAAACCGGGAAGGCCCCTTTTGCGAACTTTGCTTAGCTAGAGCAGTTCGCGTCCGTCCATTTGGACGCGGATCGGCTACTCTGTCACTTCAGGACCGATCAAACTTTCCGCCTTTAGTCGATTCCGATTTAAGGCGGGTTGCTCCGAAGCTGCGGCTTCTTCATGGGGCAGCGTCAGAAATTCATCGCGGGAGGAAGCTTTGGGTGCACTGACGGCGGCAGCGTCTTGGTTTTTCCTCCTCCACCTGATCCCTTCGACGCCGCTGCGGCCGCGTTCCGTCGCGATCGCAGGCGAAGGCGCCTACACGGCGATTTTTTCGATCCTATCGCTGATCGCGTTTTATTGGCTCTGGCATCAATTCAACGTCGCGCCTTACGGCAATAAGCTTTGGCTTGTGCCCGATTGGTGGCGATGGGTGCAAGCAGCGCTGATCCTCTTTTCCTTCATTCTGATGTTCGGCGGCCTTTTAACACCGAACCCTTCCTCGCCTGTCGGGGCGCAGGCGCTCGAAAATCCCAACGCCGCTGACGGCATATTCGCGATAACCCGCCATCCTGTCATGTGGGGGGTCGCGATCTGGGCCGTCACGCATATTATCTCACAGGCAACCTGGCGCGGGTTCGCGTTTTTCGGCTCGCTCGCCGCCACCGCCCTCATCGGAAGCTGGCTGCAACAGAACCGCAAGCGTGATACTCTTCCGAACTGGGCGGCCTTCGAAGAAAAGACCTCGTTCTTCCCCTTCGTGGCGATCCTGCAAGGCCGCGCCAAGTTCAGCTTGAAAGCAATCGGCTGGTGGCGGATCGGCATCGCAGTGGTCGCGTGGGCCGCAATTCTGCACTTTCACTTCTGGCTTTTCGGAGTGCACCCGCTTCCGCTGTCCGCGTAGCTGCGGGTGCTGAAAAAGTGGCTCCCGCCCATGGCAGGACGGTGAGCTTACCGAACCACGATAAGGCCATCATGAGAATTAAAGCGGGTTGACGTTAGCATGCCCACGTCCACCCCTCTTCCCCGAAACGCCCCAAGGCGTTATCGGCGTTCCAGGGAGCTGGCATCTGTTACGGTCCCGGATAAGCGCTGAAGCTCTGGGACGACAACTCGCAGCAATCTCAATCGCTTTAACCCGCTAACACTCGACCTCATCCTGAGCTTGTCGAAGGATGAAGCCACGATCTCACGCTTTTTCAGCGGCCTGCCACGAGGGCGACCAAGCTCGAGTCAGTGCCTGAAGTGGCGAACGCCTGTGAACACCATGGCGAGGCCGCGCTCATCCGCAGCCGCAATGACATCGGCGTCGCGCATGGAGCCGCCCGGCTGAATGACGGCCGTGGCGCCAGCATCCGCAGCCGCCAGCAAGCCATCCGCGAATGGGAAGAAAGCGTCGGAAGCGACAGCCGTGCCCGCCAGCGCCTGATCCGGGTCCCTTTTCGCCGCGCTCGCGACCTCACGGGCCTTCCAGACCGCAAGTCTCACGCTATCCACGCGGCTCATCTGACCGGCGCCAATGCCGACGGTCGCCCCATCCTTCGCGAACACAATGGCGTTCGACTTCACATGCTTGGCGACGCGCATGGCGAAAATCATGTTGGCTCGCTCCTGCTCCGTGGGTTCGCGCTTCGTCACCGTGCGCATGGTGTGCTCGTCGAGCCCTCCAGTATCGGCGTCCTGAACAAGAAATCCGCCCGCGACCGAGCGAAAATAGGGAGCCCGGTTCTTGCGCGGCAGGAGATCTCCCGTTGAGAGCAAGCGCACATTCGGCTTGCCCGAGAAGGCGCGCCTCGCTTCCGGCGTCACCGATGGCGCAATCACAACCTCTGTGAAAATCTTCAGGATTTCGCGGGCGGCCACCTCATCGAGCACCCCGTTCAAAGCCACGATCCCGCCGAACGCGCTCACCGGATCGCAGGCCAAAGCCTTCCTGTAAGCCTCCAAGATCGTTCCGCCGACAGCGGCCCCGCATGGGTTGGCGTGCTTGATAATCGCAACGGCAGCGTGGCCGGCCGGAAACTCGGAAATCAATTCGAAGGCGGCATCGGCATCGGTGAGATTGTTGTAGCTCAGCTCCTTGCCCTGCACCTGCTCGGCCCCGACAATGCCGGGCCCGGAGTGATCGCCAAATTCATAGAGGGCAGCCTGCTGATGGGGATTCTCTCCGTAGCGCAGCGCCTGCTTGAGCGTGCCGGTGATCGAAAACGCGCTGGACGAGGCTTCCTCGGATTGCGACGCGAACCACGCTGCAATCGCCAAATCGTAAGCGGCGGTCCGCGCGAAGACCTTTGCCGCCAGACGGCGGCGCGTCGCCAGCCCCGTTGTCCGCGCTTCCCCGGAAAGCTCGTCCGCAACGGCGCTATAGTCGGCCGGATCGCAGACGACGGTGACAATGCCATGGTTCTTGGCCGCTGCGCGCAGCATCGCCGGGCCGCCGACATCGATCGTCTCGATCATCGTGTCGAAATCGTGTGCGCTTTTCTTAAGAGTCTCCTCGAAGGGATAAAGGTTGATCACCACAAGCCCGATGGGCGCGATGCCATGAGCCGCGAGCACGTCGCGTGCGCTGCTCTGTTCCAGATTGGCGAGGATGCCGCCGTGAATCGCGGGGTGAAGCGTCTTCACCCGGCCTTCCAGGATCTCCGGAAAGTTCGTGACCTGGGAAACCGGAATGACCGGGATGCCGGCGTCCCGCAAATAGGTGGCCGTGCCGCCCGTGGAGACGATCTCTATCCCAAGCAGTTCGAGCCGCTTGGCGAAGTCCGCCAAATTCGTTTTGTCTGACACGGAAATAAGGGCCCGGCGAACGGGAAAGTCGTGGTGCTTCAGCATGGCTCGTAAGTGTAACTGGTGGAGGGGAAGATCAAGATCGAGAAAAACGACGCACTTGGTCTCCGCCGATGACGGGGCGGGGCTGCTGCGCCACCTTCTCGAATTTCCATTGGACCGCGGTCGCCTTCGTGCATGGCCCTTTTAGCACGATCTGCAAGGAGCGGCGCAGGCAAATTGGATCGGCGAAGAAAATGCTTTCCTCCGCGTCGAGTTCGGCGCCGTCGGCAAGAAAGCGCCAGACCTGACCGCCGGGCGTGGTTAGGGTCACCGCATTCGTGTTGCGCGAAAGCTGCGCCGAGACGCGCGGATGCAGATGAAAGCGGATCGCAAAGCGCGCCTTCGCATCTATGGCGTTGTCGCCGACGGCCGAAAGCTGATCGTACCCTTCGAACTCAAGGCCGGACTTGCGAAGCGTCAGCCGTCTGCGATGAAGGAGACCGAACTTCTCCCTGTAGCCGTCGTGTCCGATCCGGACGCTCAAGGCGGTGTCGGAATCGGCAACGTCATGATGGACAGACCGGGGCCCCGCAAGCCAAAACATCTCCCGGCCCGCGATCCGCTCCTGAGCCTTGATGAGCCGGGCGGAAGACAGGTCGTCAACTGTGACGGTGGAATGGGCCGCCGTGGACCTCGACACAACATACCAGTCGCCGGCCTCGTCCAAGGGCGCGCCGCAATTTGTTATCAGGGGCTCCAGGCCGACGCTCATCTCGAAAGAGCCGCAGCCCGCATGAGCGCGTGAACTGAGCTGCATCGGCGGGGGCGCCGCCACATCGGCAATGACAACCACCTCACCCGCAGCAAGCCTTGCATAACCCGATTGCGGCGCGATCACGCCTGAAACCATGCTGCCGGTATCGTCGTAGGCGAGCACGGTCGAAACCTGATCGAGAAGCGTCGGCCCCATGCCATTGAAATGGGCGAGGCTTCCGTCGCCAAGCCGCAAGAAACGCAGCATCGCGTTCATACGGCTTATCGCGCTGTAAAGAGCTGGCGGCGGGTCGATCTGCCGGGCCACGAAGCACTGTTTCAGGGGAAGCAGTTCCAGCAAAAGCTCGATCAAATCGCCCGGATCGCGCGATGCGTGCCCGCCATCTTCAAGAACCTGCTTTTCGAGCTCAGCCGAGAAGGCAGGCAGGTACGAGGAGAGATAGGTTTCCTGCTCCGCGACGCATAAGCCAGCGAGCAGGATCGCGGTCAGAGCGCGCAGTCTTCCAACGCCGTAACCATCATTGTAAATGACGGTAAGATCATGCAGGTCGCGGCTCAGCGTCCGCATGACGGAATCATAGAATGCGGGATCGGCGCCATCGAGCAGGAAGGTCGCGTGTGAAAGCAAAGCGATCACGCGCCGCGCCGTGATGTCCTTGTCGCGCGCCAGCGCAGGCGCTCCGCTCACGAATGCGACCCACTCCGAGGTGAGCTTGCGCGCTTTTTCCCGGGCGATCTGATCGTCGGCGGCGTGAAGATGCCGGAGCCATGCAAAGGCATACAACTCTTTCTGCCAAGGCACGCTGGGCGGCAGCACGTGGAACGGCAATTCGGAGCCGATGGGCGCAGCGGCGCCGGCGAGGCCGAAATAGCCATCGTAAAGTTCGACGGCGAAACTCGGATCGCCTGTGCGCAGGTCTTGCGGAAGAATGAGAAGGTGATAGGCCGTTGGCACCCCAGCCATCCACCGCGAGAACGGCGACTTTAAAGCGAGTCTCAGGGCTGACCGTCCCGCCTTGTTGACCGCGAGCGCCGCAAGGCGCGCCTGATCTGAAATCTGTCCCTGCATCAGCAAAGTTTTAGGCGATCCCCCGTCTGGCAGGCAAGGCTTCTCTCACCCGCTAGCAAAACGAACGAGTGGCAAGGCGCCCAGCGTGAAACTTAACCGCGATTCGCTTTGCCTTCCCCAATTAGTTTGAAGTTACCAACCGGAGCCGTCCTCATAGCCATTACGCCCAGCGGGAAATTCCAGCCGTATCACCCATCGATTTGGCATTTCGACTCCCTTAGTAATATCTTAAGGCTTGATCGAATGCATTGCATCGGGGCATGCGGCATGGGGCAAGAGGGAACGACGCTAAACGGCGAAGCCGCCGCGCTCATTAGCGCAGGGGCTTTGCGTTCGGCTGAAGGGTCCGCCTCGCCGCAATGGCTGATCGATCTGAAGGCCACGGCGGACGAGATGCGCGAAGGCCGCGAGCGGCCCCCCGGAAAACCCTTCGGACGATGGCTCGGGGATTTTCTCGATCAGGATACGCCAAGCGGCCTTCTCCCGGCCGAGGAGAAGCTCCTGTTCGCGGCGATGGCCGGCGAGGCCTGCGTGCTCGAAAGCCGGGCCGTTTTCTTGTGGGCCGCTTTCGATGCATGGCGAGAGACGAGGCCCGAAGCGTCGCAAGGGGACCTCGGCTTTGTCGAGGCGATCGCCAAATTTACGGAGGCCGCTCCGGAGCCTGTACAGGACGTCATCATCGAGGCGACAAGATACGCGATCGAGACGCTCCGGCTCCCGGCCTATTGGGAGCCAAAGAGCGCGGGCGATGTGGAAAAGTTCGCACTGGCGCAGCGCGCGTTTCTCGCTCGGCTGGAGGCGGAAGCGCACCCCGCGCAAACCATCGAGCACGCAAGAAAGGACGAGCGTTTCTATCAGCTTGCGGTCGAGGCTGTCATCGTATCGCTGACGCCGAAGCCCTATGAGGCGCTCAAGCTCAATCACGATTGGCTCAATCCGCTGTTGCGCCGCGATCCGCTCAACCTTTCTGCAGGTATGCGGACGAGGATCGACGAACAACCGCGCATTCTTCGAGGCTTCTTCGATGAACTCCTCCGCGAAGTGAGCCGGGCGGCCAGCGCTGAACAAGATTTCTCGGATGTGCTCAAGACCGATCCCGGCGCGCTGAGAGAGCGCTTCGATACTGTCTTCGCACGTTACGAGCGCGAGCGGTGGCGATCGGTCGATCCCGAAGACGCGGAAGTGCAGGTCCGCGCGAGTTTCCTTCGGTTCTTGGCGCTCGGCGGCGATGATTACGCCCCTTTGCACGAGAGCCGGTTGGAGCTGAACGGCGCGTATGTCGACGAGGACCTGGACCTTTCCGGCGGCGCCATCCCCCGGCCCCTCATTTTCCGCCGCTGTAACTTTGCCGGCCGGATTTCCTTCCGGGACGCCTTTGCGAAATCTCTGAACTTTTCGACAAGTCACATCCAATCCATCGATGCCGAAAGCGCGCATATCCAAGGCAGCGTCGTTCTTAAAGACGGCTTCCACGCATCCGGCGGCGTTTCATTCCCCTACGCAACAATTGACGAAATGCTGTCTTGCTCTGGCGGCCTCGTGCGTTCCGTGCGCGGGCCTGCCTTCGACAGCAGGGGCGCCCACATAAACGGCGACGTCGATATGAAAGGCGGTTTCCTGGGCGAGGGCGCAGTCATCTTCCACGCTGCAAACATTGGCGGAGATCTGAATTGCGCCGGAAGTGCTTTCCGCAACCGCACGGAAGACGGGAGCAGCAGTTCGCTGGACTGCAGCGATGCTGAAATTGCTGGTGACGTTTTACTCGGCTACGGCTTCCGGTCGGAGGGCGCGGTTCACTTCCCGGCAGCCAGGATAAAGGGCGCTCTAAATTGCAGAAAAGGTACTTTTCTCAATCGAACCGAGGACGGAACGGGACGAGCCCTCGACTTCGAGCACACTGAGATCAACGATGGCGTCTATGTCTGCGAAGGGTTCTCCGCCGAGGGGCAGGCGCGGTTTTACGGCGCCAAAGTCAAAGCCGACTTCCAATGCAACGATGGCCAATTCGACAATGCCGCCCCGGCGAAACCAGACGGAAGCGGAACGTGGATTCCGCACGCCGCAACCGCGATCAATCTGCGTGATGCGAAGATCGGCGGAATCCTTTCCCTGGGACCAACCTCCGAAGACCCGTTGGCGCGAGCACACGTAACAGGCTCCGTGAATCTACAGGGCTGTCAGGCACATCAGTTCATCGATCATCCAAGCTCCTGGCCTTCGAGGAGGATCAAGGCTTCAAAACGCAAATTGCCTGCCTTCATCTATTTGGACGGCTTTACCTATGATCGAATGGCGGGGCAGAGGGATTACGGCCCAAGGACGCGAAAAAAATGGCTGGACCGGCAGCCGCCTCAGCATCTCGGCGCAGATTTCCGCCCCCAGCCCTTTGAGCAGCTCATAAGAATTTATCGCGAGATGGGCCATAACGGCCACGCTCGCGAAATCGCAAAGTTCAAGGAGCGACGCCGCTACCGGTCGCTGTTCGTCAAGCTCTGGCATGGCTGGAGGGACCGGCCCAAGATCTTCAAATGGCGTTTCCTGTCGCCGTTGAACACCATCGCCTGGCCGTTCGCCATTGTCGCAAGAGTGCTCTACCGCTCTGTCGCGACCGTCTTTCTCGCCGCGATTTGGGCTTCCGTTGGGTTCGGCGCCGCCTATTGGTATGGCTGGGGGCGCATCATCCTGGTGCTGCTGGCCCTCTGGGCGGCGGGGGGTGTCTTTTATCGGGAAGTCGCGGTGCAGGGAAGCTTCGCGCCGTCGAATCCGGTCATCTACCTCAACAAGGACCTTGAGGCGAAGTGCGGCAGGAACTGGACGGATTGCAAAGGCGCGCCGCCGGAGCTGCCGGGCTTCAGCCCATTCACCTATTCGCTCGATATCATGTTGCCGGTGCTCGATCTCGGCCAGAAACACGACTGGCAGCCCATAGACCGGCCGGATAAGCCCGTCATCATGGTGTTTCCCACCCTCACCTGGGAGCCCGGCTACGATCTCCCCAGCGACGTCCCGGATATCACGATCCACGAACGGCCTCTCGCCGAAGGGACCGTGGACAAGATCGTGAGGGCGCAGACGCTTCTGAGCTGGGGCGCGCTCGGCCTGCTGCTCGCGATGCTTTCGGGGCTGATCAAGAAGGATTAGCCAGCGTGGAGCGACACGTGAGGCTTTGTTGCCCCGCGTGTCTTGCGGTTACAAACTTTTGCGAGCCGTTGCTCGCGGGATACAGCGAATATTACAGCTGGGTTTGCGTATTAACATATTGTTAAACAGACAGTATTTAGACAACGCTCCGAATTGTCTCTTAAGGTCTTGGGTGTCGACCTCGACGGCCTACAGCCGTCAGTTGCTGGGAATCGCCGGGGAACCTCCGTCTTCTCACGAGTATCAGCCGGGGCAACGTCCTGCGCGGGATAGCTCATTTTGGAGAAGATGTTATGAATAGGACATTGCTTTTAAGTTTAGTGGCGTGCGTTACCTGCGCCGCATCGGGGATACAGGCGCAGACGGTAACGTCTCCGGTGCAAGACGAAAAAGGGGCTAGCATCGATTATGCCAATGCGAAGCCCGTACCAGGGCGGGTGGCGACCGCTGCGCCATCTTCGGTCGTCGACGCCGCCGCGCTCCAAAAACTCCAGAAATCGAGCGGATTCGTTGCGGGATCCGATGCATCCAAAGGCGCCGCTGGCAAGTACGACGCAGTTCAGCTCGTCGCCCCCAGAGATCTGACAAATAGTACCGCCCCGCAGGCTGTGTCTCCACAACAATTCGGCACGGCTGGGCAGCCCTTTTCGACCGCCCGCGTCAACGCTGTAGGTAACAATACCCAATATTTCTACCCCTACAGGGCGGCAGGTAAACTGTTCTTCTCGATAAGTGGGTCATCTTACGTCTGCTCGGCTTCTTTGATCAAGCCCGGGGTGATCGTCACCGCTGCTCATTGCGTTGCGAACTATGGCAAAAAGCAGTTCTATAGCAATTGGCAGTTTGTTCCTGCCTACAGTAACGGCTCGGCGCCATATGGCGTCTTCACTGCGCGCTCAAGCACCGTTCTGACCAGCTATTACAACGGCACGGATAATTGCTACCAGCCCGGTGTCATCTGTCCGGATGACGTTGCCGTTATCGTTCTCAACAAGAACGCGAACGGCGTGCTGCCGGGAAATATCACCGGCTGGCTCGGCTATGGATATAACGGCTACGGCTTCAATACGTCCGGCCAGGCTTTGATTTCGCAAATCGGCTATCCCGTGGCTCTCGATGGCGGCTTGCTGGAAGAGCGAAACGACGCACAAGGCTATGTCTCGACGAGCTACTCCAGCAACACCATTATCGGCTCGCTTGAGACGGGCGGCTCCAGCGGCGGCCCATGGATTGTCAATCTCGGGATCGCCCCCAGTCTGAACGGCACCTCGTTTGGCAGCTATGCAGGCTCCAACGTCGTGGTTGGTGTGACAAGCTGGGGTTGGACCAGCACGGGTGTCAAGCAGCAGGGAGCTGCGCCATTTAAAAGCACGAACATCGGCACCCTTGTCAGCGCGGCCTGCACGGCCAATGCGGCTTACTGCTAAGAGAGCCTAGTACGCCCCGCGGGAAGTCCTGACCCACATGCAGCGGGCGTCGACAGGACTTCCCGCGGATAAGGCGTACCAGCAACTCTTTAGTATCTAGTACAGCTTACGGCCGGAAGTTCGCTTGAGCGTTTGCGGCAATGGGAGTGCGAACTTCCGGCCGGCTGTACGAGTCCCTCTCCCCCGGGGGAGGGACTTTACTGCGATTGCAGCGTGAGTCGCGCGGCGAAGAAGCCGTCCATGCCGCCCGCGTGGAAGGGAAGCGTCCGCAGCATGCCCTGCGAGGTGATCGCCTCCGGCGGTACGCCAAGCTCATCCGCCTGGATGGGCGTCAAAGCAACGTCGCTTCGCTCGGCGAGCAGCGCCCGGATTTGCTCTTCGCCCTCTTCGGGCTCGAGCGAGCAGGTCGCGTAAACGAGAAGGCCGCCGGGCTTCAGAAGGCTGGGCGCATGCTTGAAAAGCCTGGCCTGGACGGCGGCAAGGGCTGCGATGTCCGCTTCCGACTTCAAATAGGGGATGTCCGGGTTTCGGCGGATGGTGCCCGTGGCTGAGCATGGGGCATCGAGAAGAACCGCATCGAACAGTTCGGGCGGCGTCCATTCGCTGGCGTTGGTCTGCACCGTCTCGGCCTTGAGGTTCAGCCGTGTGAGGTTCTCCTGAAGGCGTCGCAGGCGGGAACCGGAAATATCCACCGCGGTGACCTGGGCGCCCCGCGTTGCAAGCTGCGCCGTCTTTCCACCGGGCGCCGCACAAAGATCGGCCACGCGCAATCCTTTCACGTCGCCCAGCAAGAGCGCAGGCAAGGCGGCGGCGGCATCCTGCACCCACCACGCGCCGTCGTCGTATCCTTCGATATCCTCGATGCGTCCCTTGGCGGAGAGGCGCACCGTCTCCCAAGGCAGAAGCGAGCCTGAAAGGCGCTCCGCCCAGGCGGCGGCATCCACTTTGACGGACAAATCCAGCAGCGGCTCTTCGAGACGCGCGGCCGCAATCCGGCTCGCAGTTTCCTGGCCGTAATGCCGAACCCACCGCTGCCAGAGCCATTCGGGCGTGTTGAGCCTGCTCGCGTCTTGCTCCGCGAGAATTGCAGCCTTGTTCTCGCTCACCCGTCGAAGCACCGCGTTGATGAGGCCCGAAAGGTGACGCGCAGCGCGGGCGCCCTTCGCATGCTCCACGGCGAGCCCGATTGCGGCATGCGGCGCGACGTCCATGAAGGCGAGCTGCGCCGCCCCGGCGATGAGGATGAAGCGCGCCTCAGAAGCATTTGCTGGCAGCGGCTTTTCAAGAAAGCGGCCGAGCATGTCTTCGATCTGGCCGAGCCTCCGGAGTGCGGTTGCAGCAATGGCGCGCGCGAAGGCCCGGTCCCGGAAGGCAAGGCTGGAGAAGGCTGTCTTAGCGCTCGATGCCGCGAAGGCTTCGTCGAAAGGCTGCTTGTTTTGCAGCACCGCTTTCAGGAGATGAGAGGCGAGCTGGCGGGCTTGAAGCCCCGAAATTTCGGTGTGAGATGTCATGACCAAACTGCATCGTCATCCCGTGCGCGGTGCAGCGCGGAGCGGTGCGCTGCAGACACGGGATCGTTAGGAAGGGCCGCCCCTTTTGAGATCCCGCGTCTGCGCCGCGTCCTTTCATGCCGCAGCGCGCACGGAATGACGGTTTAGCGCCAACGCTCACTGCCGGATGGCCCGCCCGGCCCGCCGCCCCAGGGTGCGGGTCCGGCGCCAGGCAGCGCATTCATCCGAGCCCCACTTGGCTCCTGGGTCTGGCCCATCTGGCGAGCCTGCTCGACGAGCGCCGCAATCCGGTTCTCCGTGTTCGGGTGCGTCGAGAAGAGACTGTCCATGCCGCCGCCATGGAGCGGGTTGATGATATAAAGCGGCGCGCTCGCGGGGTGCGCCTCGGCCTGCTCGTTCGGGATTTGCCGCGCCGCGTTGTCGATCTTCCGCAGCGCCGAGGCGAGCCAGAGCGGACGCTGACAGATTTCCGCCCCATCGTGGTCGGCGCCGTATTCACGCGTGCGGCTGATCGCCATTTGAATGATTGCAGCGGCCAACGGCGCAATGAACACCGCAAGCAATGTGCCGATTATTCCGCCGCCGCTGCCGCTCTCACCGTCCCGGCGGCCGCCACCGAAGAACATGCCGAAATTCGCGAGCATGGAAATCGCGCCCGCGATGGTCGCCGCCACCGTCATGGTGAGCGTGTCGCGGTTCTTGACATGGGCAAGCTCATGGGCGAGCACGCCCGCAACCTCTTCCTTGCTCATCATGCGCAGAAGACCCGCGGAGGCGGCCACGGCGGCGTTGTTCGGATTGCGGCCCGTGGCGAATGCATTCGGCTGCTCGGAGTGGATGATGTAGACGCGCGGCATGGGCAGGTTCGCATTCGCCGCAAGCTGGCGGACAATGGAATAAAGCTCGGGCGCGCTCTTCTCATCCACCTCCTGCGCATCCTGCTGGGCGAGCACCATCTTGTCGGAGTTCCAATAGGCGAACAGGTTTGTGGCGGCGGCGATAACGAACGCGATCGTCATGCCGGGGCCGCGCCCGATCGCGTAGCCGATGGCCATGAAGAGCGCGGTCAGCGCGGCAAGCAAGAGCATGGTGCGGAAGAAATTCATGGCGCGTCCTGCCTTTTGATCCCGCTCACCGGGGATCGGTGAAAGCACAAATGAATATTTGCTGCGGGAGGAGCGGCGCAAGCCCCGTCCTCGACCAATTTTACCACGCAAAGAAAATCCCGCATACGGCCCATTGGACCGCATGCGGGATGTCACGAAAGAGCGGCTATCCCCTTCAGTGATACAGTTAGCCCACGCTGGCGGGGAGCGCGATAAACCGCTGATCTCCATTCCGCTTCACGAGCGCGAGCGCGTTCTTATGCCCTGCCTTCCCGGCGTCGGTGAGGGCGCGGCGCAAATCCTGCACGCCGTTCACGGACTCATCGCCCACCTTGAGGATGATATCGCCCTCGGCGAGGCCGGCGTCGGCTGCCTTGCCGCCGGGTTCCACACCAACAATGGCCAAACCCTTGCTTTCATCCGGGCTCACCTCGCTTGCCGGCGCAACGCGGATGCCGAGATCCGTCATCCCGGTTTTCGACGAGTCGGAATTAAGGCTCGCATGCTGCACGGGCTTGTCAGGCAACTCACCGATCTTGACGGTCATGGTCTGGGTGTCGCCGTTCCTGTTCAGCGTGAAAGTCGCTTCCGAACCCGGCGCCAGATCTGCAACCTTCTTGGCAAGGTCACGCGCGTCCTTTACCTCCTTGCCATTCACCTCGGTTATCAGATCGCCTGCCTTGATGCCTGCTTTCTCGGCGGGGCTTCCGTCTTGGGGCGCGGCGACAAGCGCTCCGGTCACTTTCTTCAAGCCGAGGCTATCGGCCAGTTCCGGCGTCAAGCCTTGAATCTGCACGCCAAGCCAACCGCGTGTCACATGGCCGTGCTCTTTCAATGCGGTAACGACACGATCGACCGTGGTCGACGGAATGTCGAAAGCAATGCCGACGGAGCCTCCTGATGGAGAATAGATCGCCGTGTTGACGCCGATAACCTCGCCATCCTGGTTGAAGGTTGGGCCGCCAGAGTTTCCCTTGTTGATCGGCGCATCGATCTGCAGGAAATCGTCATAAGGCCCTTCGCCGATGTCGCGGCCGTGAGCCGAGACGATACCGGCTGTCACCGTGCCGCCGAGGCCGAAGGGGTTGCCCATCGCCACCACCCAATCGCCGACCTGGGCCTTGGAATGAGAGAGTTTCACATAGGGAAAGTCGGTTCGCCCATCGACTTTCAGCAAGGCAAGATCGGTGCGAGGATCGGCGCCGACGACCTTCGCGGTGTAAATCTTGCCGTCGTCCATGACGACATCAAGGCTGACCGCATTGCTCGCGACGTGATTGTTCGTGACGATGTAACCGTCAGGCGAGATGAAAAAACCCGACCCCTGGGCCATGACCATGTGATGGCCGCCATGCGGCATCTTGAAATTCTTGAAGGGCGATTTCGGGCCATTGAAGAAGTGCTCGAAAGGCGTTCCCTCGAAGGGGTTTTCGTTTCCGCCTCCGCCGAACTGCTGCTCGCCGCCGCCGCCGTTCAACGCGACATTCGACGCCTCATCGGCCTTGACGCGGATGGACACCACCGAGGACTTCACCTGGTTTACAAGCGGGGCGAAGCTTGGGAGCTTTTGCTGCGTTACGCTCTGGCTCTCGGCAAAAGCCCGCTCGGGCCGAAGCTCGTAGGACGCGGTCCCTAGCGCCGCCGTCAGCGCAAGCGCCAGTGCAGAAACGTAAATTGTGCCACGTTTACGAAGCTGCGAAAGGATTACAGAATTTTTAGAAAGCCTTTGTTCTGGATCTTGTGTGTAAGGCGCTGGATTATCCGTCATCGTGACCTCCGCATGACAATGAGAGCGGCAAAAACCTTCAATTTCCAGGTCACGCCGCGTGTTGACTTGACCGGGATTTGGGTTGCGCAGCTAGGATGTGAAGCGGTGTCTTCAATTAAATGTAAGAAAGCTTCAGGGCAGGCGGGCGAAAACTGGAAAACTGAAACGACAGCTTAGCGCCCAATTGGGTAGGGGGCGGGGCTGCCCCCGCCGTCCATCCGCACCACCGGACGTGCGGTTCGACGCTCTACCTGGCGCCGAACAGTGAGGAGAGGCCAGCGCCGTCGAACCAGGATTTGGGGAACGCTTGGTTCACACAAACAAGAATGCCGTCCCACTTAGGGAGCGGCATGTTCTGCGCCGGCTGATCTTGCGCGATGATGCTTAAGAGGTTGCGACCGCCTCGGTTATCCAGGCCCTGAGCTGCTGCTTCGGCAGCGCTCCGATTTGTTGCCCGGCCACCTCGCCATTCTTGAACAGCAAAAGCGCCGGAATGCCCCGAATGTTATAGGCTTGCGCAACCGCAGGATTGCTCTCGACATCGAGCTTCACGATCTTTATCTGGCCTGCGAACTCCTCGGAGAGTTCCTCAAGGATGGGGCCTACCATGCGGCAAGGCCCGCACCACTCGGCCCAAAAATCGACGAGCACAGGCAGCTCAGCCTTTTTGACTTCGGTTTCGAAGGTTGTGTCGGACACGGCTGATGTCGCCATAAAGCCCTCTTTCGTTGCGCGGCGCGGCGCCGCTGATTCCCATTTGCGGAGAGTAGGGAAGCGAAGGCGCCAGCGTCAAGACAGGCACAATAGTTGTGCTCGCGTTGACACACCTATTTTATGCCGAGCTTCCGCTCGATCAGTTCCAATCCTGGAAGGGATTCCATGGCTGCCCGCGGGGCTGGTAACGCGGATCGCCCCCGCGCTGGTAGGGAGACCCCTGATAAGGTCCGTAAGGTTGATACTGGCCGTTAGGTTGATAGGGCGCGTTCCGTTGATACGGATCGTAGCGTTGATAAGGGTCGCGTTGCGCCTGCCGGCGATCCTGGTTCTCGGCGGTGACCACAACAGGGTCGGACGAAAAGTGGACCGGGCGCCCTGTCAGCGCGCTCGCGACGCGGCTATCAAGCCCGTACACGTCGGAGAAGAAATGAACTTGCCCCTGATCGTCGACCTCGGCGGTGAAGTAGGCCACATGAACCGGAACAGGGCTGTTGAGCTTGATCTCATTCGTGGCGCCGGACTGGACCATCTCACGGATCTGCCCCGGCGAAATGCCCTTGTCGTGGCCAAGGATGACTTCCGCCAAATGCAGAGGATTTTCTGTGCGCATACAGCCGTGACTGAAGGTGCGAGGCGTCTGGTTGAAGAGATGGCGGTCGGGCGTATCGTGCATGTAAACGTCATGCTTGTTGGGGAAGCGGAACTTGACGACGCCCAGCACATTGCGCTCCCCCGGTCCCTGAATGAATTGGAAGCGCCTTATATCGACGCTCGACCAATCGACTGAATCCGGATCGATCTCGCGGCCATTGTACATGACGCGCAAGCCTCCCAGCCGCTGCAGGACCTGGCTACTCCCTCCGCCGCCGCCATAGCTGTTGAAGAAGTCCCCGCCGGCGCGCCCGCCTTGTTGCAGCTTGGGCGCGATTTCGTTGACCTTGATGCCTTCGGGCACGGCCCATTCCGGGTTGAAGGTCACGAACTGCATGTTCGCGCTGAAAGTCGGGGTGGGGGTTGTGGGCCGTCCAACGACGATCCGCTCCATAAGCACCAGCTTACCGCGATCAAAAACACGGGTGACTTGCTCTGGGATGTTATCCCAGACGTAAAACCCGCCAAGGTCGTCCGGCATCCAGCGCCAGCGCTCCATGTTGGCGAGAATCCGCAGCTTCCTTTCATCCGGCGCGCCGCCCGCCGCTTGCCGCCCGCCCGCGTCTCTGTCCCCCGGGCCATTGAGCGAAGCCCGCAGGCTTTGGTCGATAATGCCTGTGACGCGCAGCCCGTGTTCCTTTTGATACCGGTTCACCGCCTGGAGGAGGGCCGTGTCGTAGACGGTGTCCCGCCTGCCGTCGAGCCCAGCCCCGAGCCTCCTTCTGATCGCGGCGATCTGCGGATCGCTATCGCCCGGCCTGAAGTTCGGGCCAGCCGGAATCCGCGCCACGGAACCGCCGCCTCCGCCCCTGTTGCTCATGGCGAGAAGCGCTTGCCTGAGACGCTTGAACTGCTCGTGCTTCGGATGAAGGCCGCGCAGATAGGCATCGCTGGACTCAGCCGCTGCAATCGCTCTCAGCACCGACTTGGGATCGTAAATATGGGGATGCCTGTCGATGACCTCGCTGAGGGAGGGAGGGTCGAGCCGGCCGCCGCGCGCATACCGCGCGTATTTCAAGACGGCAAGGCTCAGCTTGAGCTCGGCATCCGCGAGAGTTTCGGGCTTCGCCGCTTTTCCCGGATTGGCCGGAACCTGGAAAGCCGACGCGTCCAATCCCCAGTCGTCGGCGTT
This sequence comes from uncultured Alphaproteobacteria bacterium, assembly GCA_963757195.1. GTDB lineage: Bacteria > Pseudomonadota > Alphaproteobacteria > Rhizobiales > Rhodomicrobiaceae > Rhodomicrobium. Next base: position 376,657 of record CAVWQG010000004.1, on the reverse strand, counting down.
GCGGATCTCCTTGATGACCTTCAGGGCATTCGGGCTGAAGCCATCCTTCGCAACCCATATAGGTTGGCCTTTCCCGGCATTGTAATACGCAGCCAACCCCCCCGAATCCTCGCGAGCTTCGGCTTTTCCGCTCGCATTCGGAAGACGGGCAAGAATTTGAGTAGCAATCGGGTCCGGCTCGGGGACGGGAGCCGGCACAACGTCCGCAGGCTTTTCGGCCGGAGCGTCGGGTGCGACTGGCGGCGGTCCGTCTTGCTCGGCAGGCGTCAAAGGATCTGGCGCAGCATCTTTTGCCGGAACTGCGTCCAGCTTGATAGAAGCTGGCGGCTGAGGTTTCCCCGCCTCCTGGGCCATCGCAAACGCCGAAAAGCCGGATAAACAGGCCACGAGTGTTACGCGAGACGCTATCCTAACGATCATGGTATGCCTCTACTGCCCCTTTAGAGGTCGCCTTCGCGCGCCGCCGCTTCGCAAAGTTTTCCCTCCCCCTAACATTAAACATCAAAGACGTTAGGATGTATGAATTAGAGTGGCAAATCACCACTTTGCGCTCCCTCGAACGGCCGGGCGCCCTTGATTTCACGAAAGCAGGTCCGGACACAGGACGGGTGTGAACCTTAAGCGCGTCATAATGATGGTAAGATTTTTCGCTAAATGGGCCCAATTCTTAATTGATTGGCTGGGCTCATGCAAAAAAACTCGCCGTCCTTTTCCTGAGTTTGTTGTTCCCATTCGTTATCGGCTTCGCCAGTCCGGCGCGCGCGCAATATGCGCAGGTCAAGGAGGCCGAAGCCCTTCACAAGGAGGGGCGCTACGCCGAGGCCATCGCCACGCTCGAACAAGTGGCCGCTCTTATGCAGGCAAAGAGGACGCTCAACTCGCCCGCAGGCGCAGTGCTTCTCAACAATCTCGGCGAACTTCATTATCAGCTCGGCCGGTACGCGGAGGCGATCCCATACTATGAGCGCGCAATATCATTCGCAAACGCGAGCACGCCGGTTGTCGAACTCGCTGTGACTTACCGCAACCTGGGGATTGTCTATCAGCTCACGGGCAGGATCGCAGACGCCGTATCGGCATACAAGAACTCGGTCGAACTTCTGAAGAAGGCGCCGAACGAGCGAGTTCAAATTGCTTCCACAATCAACAATCTGGCGACCCTCTTCCAAGATCTGAAACGGTATCAGGATGCGGAAAGGCTTTTGCAACAAGCCTTGAGCATTTACAAGGCCAGTTTCGGCGAGAAGCACCTTTATGTTGCGTCCGCCTACAACAACCTCGGAATGCTCTACGAGCAAGCCGGTGATTTGGTGCGCGCCGAACAAATGATGCAGTTGGCGAACACGATATTAGCGGAAGTTTTCACCCCCGATCATCCACGACGCGTATCGGTGCTTAGAAACCTGGGCGATTTGTATCGTAGCAAAAAGGATTGGCCGAAGGCGGTCGCCTTCTATCGAGAGGCGCTGGGAATCCTGCAAAAGCAAAGCGAGCGGAGCATTCGATCCCGCCAGGGCGAGCTTGCGGCAACGGACCTCGATCCAGCCGTTCAACGGAAAGTAGCGGGTGAGTTCATCAACGCATCGATGCATCTTCTGATGCAGGACCAGAGCCAGGGCGTCCCCCTGACGCGCGAAATCTTCAAGGTTGCTCAATGGCGCCCTTCGCAGGCGGCGGCTTCCCTGCTCCAGATGTCCGCGCGCGCCGCCGCCAACGACGATGAGCTTTCAGGACTGTTGCGAAAACGGCAGGACCTTGTCGGCGAATGGCAAGCGATCCAGCAGCGCCTCACACAAGCCGCCCTCACGAATGTAGGTTCCGCACAAACGGCGCAAAGCAGCGTCGACCGTCTCGATCGCCTCGGCCATGAAATTTCGGCGCTGGACGCGACCGTTGCGAGCAGCTTCCCCGATTATGCGGATTTCACCAATCCCGCGCCGCTCGATGTCAGCGACGTGCAGGCGCTGCTCCGCGAGGATGAAGCGCTGGTCCTCTTCATCGAGACCGGCTCCCCAACCTGGGTCTGGGTCGTTACAAAGACTGGCAAAAGCCTCGCGCTCATCAACCTGAGCTCGGAAGCCCTGGCGGCCGAGGTCGGCGATCTTCGCTGTGGACTTGACCAAACCAATTGGACAGACCCGGCAGACTGGCCGGAAACGTCCCCGGCTGAACGCGAGCGCAAGAAAGCTCAAAAAGCAGTCTTCGAAAGATGCCGGAGTTTGGGGCAGCCGGGTCCCGACGGTTCTCTGCCCTTCGATCCCGGCCGTGCGCATCGCCTTTACAAGCTGTTCCTGGGGTCTGCCGAAAAGGCGATCGCGGGCAAGCATCTTCTCATTGTTCCCTCGCAGAGCTTGATGCAGTTCCCGTTTGCAACGCTCGTGATCGAACAAACGGCGCCCGATACGAAGCTTCGTGACGTGAAATGGCTTGGGACGACAACGCCGATTTCGATTTTGCCCTCAGTCTCGAGCCTTCGGGCGCTCAGGCGCGCAGCGAGGCCGTCTCAAGCGAGCAAGCCGTTCCTGGGATTTGGAGATCCGCTGCTTGGCGGAGATCCCGAGGCCGCGCGGCTGGCCCGCTCGAAACAAACCTGCGCGAGCGCGCCTTTGCGGACCGCGAGCGCTGTTTCAAGACCGGCTCGCGCCCCCATGCAGCTTCGCCCTTCCGAAGCTTTTCGCCGGGGCCTTGCCGACATCGGCGTCCTGAAGGCGCAAATCGCCTTGCCGGAAACCGCCGACGAACTGTGTGAAGTCGCCAAATCCTTGAAGGCTTCCCCCGAGGATGTCTTTCTCGGAGAGCGGGCAACGGAAACGGCCTTCAAGAACCTCAACAACGCCGGACGCCTTGCAAACTACCGGGTGATCCACTTCGCGACACACGGCCTCGTCTCAGGCGACCTGCCCGGCGTATCGGAGCCTGCGTTGCTCCTCACGCCGCCAGATAAAGCCACGGCGGAGGACGATGGTCTTCTGACCGCGTCAGAAGTATCGCAGATGAAGCTGGCTGCAAATTGGGTGGTGCTTTCCGCCTGCAACACCGCGGCGGGAGGTTCGCAGGGAGCGGAAGCGCTATCCGGCCTCACGAAAGCCTTCTTTTACGCCGGCTCCCGCGCGCTGCTGGTGACACATTGGGAAATCGATAGCGCCGCCGCAGTCATACTGACGACGGGGGCGTTCGACGCGATGGAGAACGACCCCCGGCTTAGTCAGGCGGAATTGATGCGCGCCTCGATGGCCGGGCTCGTGGCCAACCGGAACATCAGCCTCGCCTCGCATCCAGCGACATGGGCTGCGTTTGCGTTGATCGGCGATGGGGGACGGAAGTAGAAACCATTCGGCGCCGTTCCGCCCGCCGGCCAGCTCGGATTGCGGGCTGCGCCGATCCTACGCTACGCCGAATAACCGAAGCCGAAGCCCCTCCCACATCTGGCGAAGCGTCCGTTTGCCGGCCAGTTCCCTCGCACGCTCCGCCACCATCATAGACGTAACGGACGAGGCATAATGGCAATAGCACAAGAGGTGATGGGCTTCGCGTTCGTTGAGTTCGAAAAAGTCCATGATGTCGCCCAAGCGGTCTCCGGCGAGACCTTGGCGTCTGAAGCCCTCATCCTGAAAGGCCAGGGACAGAGGCGAGCGGTCTTCGCGAAGGTAAGGCCGCTCGTGCCACGGCGCATATTCGATACGTGTCAGAAGCGGAATTGTGTTGTCATGTTTCTCAAGTATCTCGGCGAGGCGTTCCAGTCTCTCCTGCCGGACGGTCTTGCGGACTTCCGGCCGCGATCGCGCACGCGGTAGAGATGAGGCCCTATCGATTTCAACATACGTCATACTGATCTCCATCCCTGCCCGTCACGCCGATGTTGAAATAGTTAACATCGGCGCGATTAAAGGGTTCCGGGTTGTGCTGTCGGAGAGGTGAACAATGGTTGAACGCGTTCGCCTTTGCGGAGCGGGGCTAAACGGCCGTTGCAACCACCTCGATCTCGACATGCGCGCCGCCCGGCAGCGCTGAAATCCCGATGGTGGTGCGCGCAGGATAGGGCGCCTCGAAGAAGGTCTCATAGACTTTGTTCATGGCGGCGAAGTCGGTCATGTCCGTGAGATAGACATTCGCCTTCACGACGTTCGCGAGGCTCAGGCCAGCGGCGCCCAGAACGGCGGAGATGCCCTTGAAAAGCTGATCGGTCTCGGGACCAGCGCCACCTTCGACGAGCTTGTTCGTCGCCGGGTCGATGCCGAGCTGGCCCGCGAGAAAAAGCGTCTCCCCGGCCCAGACCGCCCGTGAATAGGGTCCAAGCGCTTTCCCGAGTTCAGGCGCATCGACAATCGCGCGACGTGTCATGTCATCCTCCAAAAATGAGATCCGAAGGCGGCAGCGATACACGAGGCCGCGCTGCCGGGAAAGCGCTATTCCGCCCGCGTTTCCGCCGGGTGGCCTGATTTGCGCCGCGTAGAGATCAATCTCAATCCAAAATCAATGCGCGCAGAAATCCACCGCCGCAAGAACATCGGGCGCCTGCGCGAGTTCAGTAAGTTGGCCAATCCATCTGCCCGAACCCCTGCTGGCTCTGACCGCCTTGCTGCATCATCCCCATCAGGCTGTTCCCCAGCTTCAGCGCATTGTCGATAAGCCCGAACCAGTCATGCTTTCCGCCCTGTTGCTGCCCGCCTGGGTAAGATTGGGCGCCCTGCTGGTATGGCGGTACAAACTGTTGAGGCTGCGGCAGGCCGGGCTGCGCCGAGGCGGCCGCAGCATAATACTGGTTCGCTGCCATGGTCTTTCCCTGAGCGGCATAGAGCGATGACAGCATCCACTGAGACCATGCGTCAGCTGGATTCAGCTGTACAGCCCGCTGAAATTCCTGCACCGCCGCCGGCACATTCGACATGGCCAGCAGAATCAAGCCGGCAGCGGAGTGATAGGCGAAAAAGTTGGGATTTCTCGCCTGGGCCTGGTTGATTGCCTGCAGCGCGGTATTGAGATGTTGAGGGACGGCCTGCGGCCAACCCATGGCGGCCTTCAGCCTCGCCGCGTTGAAGTTACAAAACGCGAGACTGAAAAAAACGTTGTCGGAGATGGGAAGCCCATACTGGTTGGCCATGCCAACGGTGTTGCCGATAACGCCGCTCGCCTGGTCATAGAACTGGCTGGCGCCAACTCCATTCCCCATCTGTTCGGCCATTATGGCCTGTTGTGCGATGTAGCATCCCTGCTGAAATTGCTGGTTCAGGGCGAGCAACAGGTCTGGCATCATGGCGCCGTCCTCCGTAGTTGCGAAGCGTAAACACGACTTCCCGCCGCGAACATGGGTACGAAGGCGGCCAAGCCTGTCCCCACTTCGGACCCCGTTACGCCGCCGCGGATGAGCGGTGGATCAGCGAACCGAGGACAGATACGACCGTCGCCATGTTTGGCACGAATGTGCGCGCCTCTTTTCTAATAATGAGACCAAGTCTAATAATTGAATCAAGCTTCATTGCTGACGGAAAATGGTTCTCGCGCGAATTTGATTGAATAAATACTGGTCCGGATATCCGGACCAGGCCCACAGAGTTGGGAGCGGCTTCTGGTTTGGGAGACAGAACCTCGCTATTCCGCCCAATCGAGCGAACGCGTCACCGCCTTTTGCCAGAAGCGGTAGAGGCTGTCGCTCTTGTCCTGATCCATTGCGGGATGCCAGCGTTTGCTGGCGGTCCAGTTCTCGACAATGTCACCCGGCGATTGCCAATAACCTGCGGCGAGCCCTGCCGCGTAGGCCGCGCCAAGAGCCGTCGTCTCGATCACCTCGGGCCGGACCACGGGCACGTCCAGAATGTCGGCCTGGAACTGCATCAGCGTATCGTTAACCACCATGCCGCCATCGACGCGCAGCTCCGTGATCGCAACGCCGGAGTCCTTCACCATGGCTTCAAGCACTTCGCGCGTCTGGAAGGCCGTCGCCTCCAGCGCAGCCCGCGCGATGTGCCCCTTGTTCACGAAGCGCGTCAGGCCGCAAATCACGCCACGCGCGTGCTCCTTCCAATGCGGCGCATAAAGGCCAGAAAACGCGGGCACGAAATATACGCCGCCATTGTCGTCCACACTGCGGGCCAGGATTTCGATGTCGGCGGACTGCTGGATAAAGCCGAGATTGTCGCGAAGCCACTGCACGAGCGCGCCCGTGATCGCTATCGAGCCTTCGAGCGCATAGACCGGCTTCTGCCCTTCGAGCTGATAGCCGAGCGTGGTCAACAGCCCGCAGGTCGACGGAAACATGCGCTCGCCGGTGTTCATGAGCATGAAGCACCCCGTTCCGTAGGTGTTTTTCGCTTCGCCCGGTTTGAGGCAAGCCTGCCCGAACAGCGCCGCGTGCTGATCGCCAAGAATGCCGCAGATGGGCACGCCAGGGAGGGCCTGCGTCGCTTCCCCGTAAATTTGCGACGAAGGCCGGATCTTCGGCAGGCAGGCGCTTGGCACGTCAAAGAGCGAAAGCAGGTCCCGGTCCCAATCAAGCGTTTCGAGGTTCATCATCTGGGTGCGGCTGGCGTTCGTCACATCGGTGATGTGAAGGCCGCCGCGCGGGCCGCCGGTCATGTTCCAGACGATCCAGGAGTTGATGGTGCCGAACAGCGCGTCGCCCGAAGCCGCCTTGGCCCGCGCGCCGGGGATGTTTTCCAACAGCCAGCGCAATTTCAGGCCGGAAAAGTAGGTGGCGAGCGGAAGGCCGGTCTTGCCGCGAAGCCGGTCCTGGCCGCCGTCTCTGCTAAGCTCGGTCACGAAGCGGTCCGTGCGCGTGTCCTGCCACACGATGGCGTTGCCGAGCGGCTCTCCGGTGGCGCTATCCCAAAGGAGCGTCGTCTCGCGCTGATTGGTGACGCCGACGCTGGCAAGATCGGAAGCGGACAGACCCGCCGAGGCGAGCGCGTCCACCATGGTCGAGACCGTGTTGCGCCAGATCTCGGAGGCGTTGTGCTCCACCCAGCCGGGCTTCGGGTAGATCTGCTCGTGCTCCTTTTGAGCGGAGCCGACGATTGCGCCCTTCCTGTCGAAAATCAGAAAGCGTGTGGAGGTGGTTCCCTGGTCGATCGCGCCAACAAACCTGCGCATGTCATCCTCCAATTATCAGGCGGCGCGCGGCCTCCCGCCCTTTTCCGTCGTCCCCGAAACGCCCGCGGTCCCCGCGCTGTCGTCATCTCGAAGGCGCCATGGGCTCCGCCATTTCGTCATCCCGGAAACGCCAGCGGCGTATCAACGGGCATTCTATCTTACGATCCCGGCTCGCGCTTCGCTTGGCCGGGATGACGAACCGTAATATACCGCGACCGCTTCGGCCTGGGCTTTAGACACATGCAGGCCGAGCTTCGAGCGCCGCCACAGCACATCATCCGCTGTCCGAGCCCATTCGTCACGCGCAAGATAGTCGAGTTCGGCTTGGGTCAGGCCGCAGCCGAAATCGCGGCCAAGATCGGCCATGCACCGCGCCGCGCCGAGAATGCGCTCGACGCGCGTTCCATAGGCGCGGGCAAGGCGGAGCGCAGCCTGATCCTCAAGGAATGGCCAGCGCCGCCGCACACTCCGCGCAAATTCAGCAAAGTCCCCATGCTCCAAGTCGCCGCCGGGCAATTTCGCTTTCGCCGTCCAGGGCGGTCCCATCTGCGGAAGGAACGGGCGAAGTCCGGCAAGCGCATGTTCGGCAAGGCGGCGGAAGGTTGTGATCTTGCCTCCGAAGATGGAAAGCGCCGGGGGCAGGCCGGGTGGCGCGTCGAGATCGAGAACATAGTCCCGGGTCACGGCCGAGGGATCGCTCGCGCCATCGTCAAAAAGAGGACGAACGCCTGCATAACTCCAAACCACATCGGCTGCGCAAACGGGTTTGCGGAAATAGCAGCTGACGCATCGGCAAAGGTAGTCGATCTCGGCGCTGCTCGCTTTCACTGCGCTGGCATCGCCTTCGAAAGGCGCGTCCGTCGTGCCGATCAGCGTGAAACGGCCTTCGAACGGGATCGCGAACACGACGCGATTGTCCTCGTTCTGGAGGATGAAGGCATGGTCTCCCGCGTAGAGCGCCGCCACCACGATGTGGCTGCCCTTCACAAGACGCACCTTCCTCCGCGTCTTCGAGCCGAGCATATTTTGTAGCACGTCGGCGACCCAAGGCCCGGCCGCATTGACGATGGCTTTGGCGCGAATGCACGTCGGCATGCGCGATCCTTCGGATTGAAGCGTTAGCTCCCACGCATCGTCTCTCCGAGCAGCCCCCACCACCTTCGCTCGCGTCATGATGGTTGCTCCCCGCTCGGCGGCATCCAGCGCCGTGAGCACAACGAGCCTGCTGTCATCCACCCAGCAATCCGAGTAGACGAAGGCTTTCGCGCAGCCGCTTTTCAGGGCGCCGCCGATAGCATCACTTTTCAGGGAGACGAACTTGGAAGCAGGCAAAGACCCGCGAGGCGCGAGCCAATCATAGACCGTCAAACCGAGCCGGATCAGCCATGCAGGCCTGATCGCGGGGTTATGCGGCAGCACAAAGTTCAGTGGCTTGATGATATGCGGCGCACTTTCGAGAAGGCGCTCGCGTTCGGCAAGCGCTTCGCGAACGAGGCGGAAGTCGTAATTTTCCAGGTAGCGCAAGCCGCCGTGAATGAGCTTGGTGCTGGCCGATGACGTGTGTGACGCGAGATCATGCTGCTCGGCAAGCAAGACCGACAAGCCTCGCCCCGCGGCGTCTCGCGCTATGCCTGCGCCATTGATGCCGCCGCCGATTACGGCAATGTCGTAAACCGGATGGTTCAACCTGCGCCAGCCTCCAGCCGTCAACGGAATGTATTGCCAGATGTGAGCCGGAAAAGACGCGCGCGGCGCTATTGGCGTGCAGGCGCGTCTGTCGGTCTGCCGAAACCGCCAAAAAACCAGTTGGACACGGCTTGGAACAAACCCGCCTTCAAGCCATGGGCAACCGCCAGGATGATCACGATTTCCGCGCCTGTCACGATGGCGTCGGCAAGGATCGTCTGGCCAAGAGCCGGCACAATGAACTTCCCTGCAAAAGAGAGAACAACGGTGAGTGCGAAGATCGGTAAAGACGCCGCACCCGCCGCGCACACCCATCTGATCGCGCGGACCTTGAGCCATGCTGCATCTTTTGCGACGAGGCGCGCAACGAGATAGGCTGAGGCCAAAAGCCCAACGAGACGCCACAAATCCAGGGTGCGCTTGTTGAGACTGAAATACATCGCGCGCAGGCGATTGGCCGCCGGTTCGTCGATGGTCTCGAAGGCGATTGTCATCAGCACGCACGCGCTGAAGACCACGAAAAGCACGCAGCAAATATCGAGGACGCGCCTGGATTCGCCCGAGGCGACCGGCGGCATGTTCGTCCGAGACCGCCATCCGAAGGCGAGCCCAATTGCGAACAGGAACTGCCAGCAGAAAGGATTGAAGTTCCAGGCGACGTCATAGGTCATCGTGGGGATGGTTGGGAAAAAGCGCGCCGTGAACATCCACAGGAGCCCGGATGCAACCAGAAGCGCCAGTTCCCCTCGCACCCTGAGCCAGATCAGGAAAGGCGCGAGAAGCATCACCATCACGTACATCGGAAGAATGTCGAGAAGAGGCGCCTGGAATGCCAGCAAGGGAGAGCCGAGAAGCACCCCTAGTGGGTCGCTCTCGATCTTGTCGATGTAAATCTCGTAGTCGGTTTTTATGCCCGCTTCGCCGATCACGTAGGCCGCCGCCATGATGCCCGCGACAAGCAAAAGGTGATACGTCCATATCGACCGCGTCCGGCGAAGCGCCTTCAGCGAGAAGGCCTGGAGCCCTTGTGGAACAAGGCCATAATAGGCAAGCGCGGCCGAATATCCGGCCAGAAACATGAACGCTTCAGCGGAGTCGAAAAGCGCATAAGTCCGGGACGTAAAATAGCTGAACGCATTATCCGGAATGTGATTGATGAAAATAAAAATCAGCGACAGGCCGCGAAAGAAGTCGATCCGGTGATCGTAATAAGGCCGCAACGCGGACAAAGGCTGCTTCGGTCTCAAGGCCTCCGCGCGCATCTTGACATGGCTGTCCGCGACTGGTCCGGCCCCATCTGGCGCCCGCTTGGCTCCGATCAATCTTGCCGATGCGTTTACGAGGTTCACTTCAGGTCCTGCCCAACACCCGAATTCAAACGCACTCTTTATGCTTTCGTTGCGCTGACACGCAAATTTTAAGCCAATGCTCTTCGATTCGCGCCAACACATTAACGCACTCATGAATCACAAACGAGTGCGGGAAAGCTGCATCTCTGATGTAGAACGGCAATGTGGCAGATATCGTTACAATTTTACTGTTGGATATTCGCATCAGACGGGGGCGAGATCCCTCAGAAGAGACACACCCACGGTCAGCTTGGCGAGAGTGATTGCCCGTCCGGTAAGCATTTCGGATAAACTTCCAGCAATGCGTGCAACTTCCGCGGCATTGCTCTTTTTCCAGACGGCAAAATCGGCGTCCCAAGGCGAGCTGGCGATGACGCTTTTTGCGAGCGCTCGCTGCGCAGAGGCGATTGCGGCGAGACTCGCGTTGACTGCGAGCCGGTTGAAGTAGTCACCCGCAGCAAGCGCCTCGCTCGCCGATGCAAGCTCATCCAGATGAAACTCTTCCCGGATCGCGAAAATGATCCTGGCGGCGATGGCCATCGGAGCCTTCGCCTCAATCGAAACGCGGACGATGTCGAGCGCCTGGGAGAGGGGTTCAAGGGCGGCAATGCGCCTCGCAAGCTCCGCAGGAAGCCCATCCGCCTGAAGCCGTGCTTCTTCCTCTTGCAGCGCAACCTTCTCCTGGCCTGTCAAGACGGCGGCCATGTTCCCGATCAGAAAGTCGACCCCGTCGCGATAGCGCTCGATTTCCGGTTCGAGGCCTTCTCTGAATTGACTGTGCCGCAGGAACCAGGCTGTCTGCCTTCTCAGCAGATCCTGAACGCGACGATACAGACAGAGCTGGCTCTGCCCGTCGATTTTGCAATCGAGAGCGTCGATCCCCGCGTAGATCGCAGGCAGCTGGTAAATTGCCTGGATCGCCGCGAAGGCCTGAGCGATGTCCGCCGGACCGCGCCCGGTCTCCTCGATCATGCGAACGATGAAGGTGGGACCGCCGCGATTGATGATGTCGTTGGCGAGGCTCGTGACGATGATTTCGCGGCGAAGCGGATGCTGCTCGATTTCGGCCGGAAAGCGCTCCCGCATCATCGGCGGAAAATAATCGGAGAGCGCCCGCCCGAGATAAGGGTCGGCCGGGACCGTGGTTTTGATGAGTTCGTCTTCGAGATCGATCTTCGCGTAGGCCAGCAGCACGGCAAGTTCGGGCCGGGTCAGCGGCTGCCGCGCTTCCTGCCGCTCCAGCAGCGCGCCGTCTGAGGGCAAGGTCTCGACAACCCGGTTGAGACGCCCCTGCTTCTCGAGCCTTTGCATCAGGCGCTGCTGAAAACCGAGGTCGGAAAGCCCGTCCATCTCGGCAAGGCTGATCGCCAGCGGTTGCAGATAGTTGTTGCGGAGAACCGCGCTCGCGACTTCATCCGTCATCGCGGCGAGAAGCGCGTTGCGCGCCGGCGTGTCGAGCTTGCCTTCAGCGTTAGCCGCGCCCAGCGCGATCTTGATATTGACCTCGACGTCCGAAGTGTTCACCCCGGCCGAGTTGTCGATCGCGTCGGTGTTGATCCTGCCGCCGAGAAGCGCGAACTCGATGCGGCCCCGCTGCGTGACGCCGAGATTGGCGCCCTTCCCCGATGACTTTCGCCTGCACCTCTTTCGCGGCGACCCTGACGGCGTCGTTGGCCTTGTCGCCCACCTGCAAGTCGGTCTCGCCGCTGCCACGGACATAGGTGCCGATCCCGCCGAACCAGAGGAGATCGACCGGCGCTTTCAGGATCGCCGTCATAAGTTCGTTCGGCGTCACTACCGGCTTCAGGCGAAGGAGGAGCTGCGCCTCGGTCGAAAGTTTGATGGATTTCTCGCCCCGGCTGTAAATGCCGCCGCCTGCGGAAAGCCTCGACTTGTCGTAATCCCGCCAGCTCGACCTTGGCAGCTCGAATAGGCGCTTCCGTTCCTCCCAGCTGAGCGCTGGATCGGGGTCCGGATCGATGAAAATGTCGCGATGATCGAACGCCGCGACGAGCTTTATCGCCATCGACAACAGCATTCCATTGCCGAAAACGTCGCCCGACATGTCGCCGATGCCTGCCACCGTGAAGGGCTGTGTCTGGATGTCGACGTTGATTTCGCGGAAGTGACGTTTCACGGCCTCCCACGCGCCGCGCGCGGTGATGCCCATCTTCTTGTGGTCGTACCCCGCGGAGCCGCCGCTCGCGAATGCATCGCCGAGCCAGAAGCCACGGCTCACGGAAATCTCGTTCGCGATGTCCGAGAACGTGGCAGTTCCCTTATCGGCGGCGACGACGAGATAGGGGTCGTCGCCGTCGCGGCGGATGGCGCCGGCTGGCGGTACAGTCTCGCCTTTGATGAGATTGTCGGTGATCGAAAGCAGGCTTGCGACAAAGGACTTATAACAGGCGATGCCCTCGGCCTGGATCGCTTCGCGGTTCGCAAGAGGCAGGTTCCTCGGTACGAAGCCGCCTTTCGCGCCTTGCGGGACAATCACGACATTCTTTACCTGCTGGGCTTTCGCAAGGCTCAAGATTTCGGTGCGGAAATCCTGCTGCCGGTCCGACCAGCGCAGACCGCCGCGCGCAATCGGCCCGGCACGCAAGTGAACGCCCTCGAAGCGCGGCGAATGGACGAAGATCTCAGCGTATGGCTTCGGCTCAGGCAGCCACTCGATGTCGCGGCTTCTCAATTTGAAGGCGATTGTTTCCGGCGCGCCCTTATCATGGCGCTGGTAAAAGTTGGTCCGGAGCGTCGCGTTGATAAGCGCGAGAAGGTCCCGCAGGATTCGGTCGTCGTCGAGCAGAGGAATCTTGTCGAGTTCCGACGCGATGCGCGCCCCGATCCCGGCCGTTTCAGCGTCCCGTTCCCCGGCGCTCAAGCCATTCGCGGGATTGAACATCGCATCGAAGAGCGCAAACAGATCGGCTGTCACGCCCGCATATTTGTTTAAGACCTCGGAGACATAAATGATCCCGTAAGGCGTACCCGTCTGGCGGTAGAAGGCGGCGTAAGCCCTGAGAACGGCAGCCTGACGCCAATTGAGGCCCGCCGCCAGGATCAAGCCGTTGAAGCGGTCGTTAGGAGCAGCATCGCTCCAGACCGCGAGAAAGCCGTCTTCAAGATCGCTGCGGCGTACGAGAATGTCGGCGCCGTCGCAATCGGCAATCCGCAGATCGCTATCGTGCAAGTAAACGCGGCGCGCTTCGTTATCCATTTTTGGCGTGAGCAGAAACGTCCGCTCGGAGATCACGTCGAAGCCGAAATTTTCCAGGATGGGAACGCGCTTCGAAAGCGTCAAAGGCTCGTCCAGTTGTTGCAGGGTCGCGCGCACGCTGTGGCAGTCCGTGACACCGTCGCGGTGGAGATCGATTTCTGTCCGGCGGTTCGGGCCAAGTTTCTCGAAGCCCAAAATATCCCGCAAGGCGCGCTCGGGACGGTTTGTTTCCTGATAGCCCGCCGGGAAAGCAGCAAGATACTTTCTCACGAGTTCGTAGCCGGCGCCGCCGTACCGTTGCAAAATAAGGTCGCGAAACTCATCGCTCCACGTCGTTATGATCCTCTCGACCTGAGCTTCGAGATCGGTTTCAGCCGGATTTCTTAGCTCCGCCTCCCTGCGCCAAATCACGAAATGAACGCGCACCATGGGGCTTTCCGGGAAGAAAGGCGTCGCCGAACTCAAGACGCCCGTTGAAGACCTCCTCGAGCATTGTCTCGAATTTGAGGCGCACTTCGGTGTTGTAATGCTCGCGCGGGGCGTAGACGAAGACCGAGACAAAGCGCCTGAACTCATCGCGCCGGATGAAGACGCGCGGCCTTGGCGTGAGATCGATTTTGAGAACTTCCTCGGTGATGCGCGCGAGCTGGTCCGTCGAAATCTGGAAAAGCTCGTCGCGGGGGAAGGTCTCCAGGACATGGAGCAGGGCCCGGCTGGAATGACTTTCGTATGGAAAGCCAGAGCTGCGCAGGACCTTCGCCACCTTCTGGCGGAGAAGGGGCACATCTCGTGTCGGAAGATTGTAAGCAGTCGTCGTGAAGAGCCCCGCAATGAGGAGGCCCCCCGTTATAGTCCCGCCCGCGCCGTAGAGCTTGACGCCGATCGTATCCATATGGACGCGGTGGTGGACGGTGGACTTGCTGTTGGCCTTGACGATGATGACCGGGGGAGAGTTCAGGAAAAAGGCGCGTCCTTGCGAGGTGAGGCGGTGATCGTCCGGCCCTTGGCGTAGCACCGAGACGGCGCCCTCGCGAAGGAGCCCAAGACCAAGCTCCGGCCTGGGCACGAGTTGGCCATGCTCCTGGTCGCCCGAGTAGCCGAATTCACGAACCCCGAGAAAAATAAAATTGTTGGCCGAAAGCCAGCGGAGAAATGCGAGCGACTCGAAATTTGTCTCTGCCGTCGCCGGAGGAGGCTCGCGCTCGAACTGCTCGATAGCGCGGTTGAGCCGGGCCGTCATCGCCGGAAAGTCAGAGACGACAGTGCTGACATCGCAGAGTACGTTGGCCAGCGCCCGTTCTATTTCTGGAGCGGGCGGCTGCGGACCGAGCTTTCTGATTTGCAGATGGATGAAGCTTTCACGCGGCACGCCGTTCGGCAAGGCGACCGCGGGCTGAAGAACCTCAAGTATGCCTTCGCGGTTGCGCCGCACCTCAAAAATCGGATGGGCGACAAGCTCGGGCACAAGACCAAGCTCCCGCAGCGCGCCGAGCACCGAGTCGAGGAGGAAAGGCATGTCGTCGTTGACAATATCGACGGCAAGCAACTCCGTTTCGCCGGCGTAGCGCGTCCGGAGCACGATCTTCGGCTCGCCCGGCTGGCGCTGACGGAAGCTCTCGAAAGCGCTGGCGGCGAGAGCAACGAGATCGCTCGTGCCGTATGTCTCGAATTCGGCGGCGTCGACTTCGTTGAAAAGGTGCCTGGCGAAACGCGCCGCAAGGCCGTCCCCCGTTTGCCGGGACAGCGACTGAACGATCGCCGATAGTTTACTGACGCCGGAGGTTTCAGCCGATAACGCCATGCTGTCGCTCCATCCCTGTTAAATTCCTTAAAGCGAATTGCGAAGCCTTACCAAGACCTTATAGAATAGCAAGCGTAGCAGCGCCTTTACCCAACAACTTCGACGAGAGGCCTGAATGATGAGCGAGAGTGATCCCCTGATGGCATTGCAGCTCCACGAAACAGAACTTAATCTGGAGCTTCGCGATTATTTCCGCAACTGCGAGGAAAAGCTCGGCTTCACACCAAACGTGCTCAAGGCCTATGCGTTCGATAATAAGAAGTTGAAAGCTTTCATCGATATGTCGGACGATCTCATGCTCGGCGAAAGCGGCATTTCGAGGCTGGAGCGCGAAATGATCGCGGTCGCGGTGAGCGCCGTCAATCACTGCCATTATTGCCTGACCGCTCACGGAGCAGCCGTGCGCTACCGTTCGCAGGATCCCGTGCTGGGAGATACGGTCGAGCACAATTACCGCGCAGCCTCGATCACCCCGAAGCAGAAGGCGATGCTCGACTTCGCCGTCAAGCTGACGGAGGCGCCGGACAAGATCGAGAACGCAGACCGGGATCTCCTGCGCCAGCACGGCTTCTCCGATCGCGACATCTGGGACATCGCGGCCGTCGCCGCCTTCTTCAACATGTCGAACAGGCTCGCAAGCGCTGTCGAGATGCGGCCCAACGCCGAGTACTACGGCATGGCCAGAATCAAGCCGGAGAAAACGGCGTAGAATATTCGATGTGACTGTTGCGCGCGCGCAATAGCTTCTCAGTTTTCTTCGCCACGCATAGCCGCCAAACCGAACACAGGTTATAAGTTCTTTAAAAGCCTGCGGCTATTTTCTCGCAATAAAATGCGATGGAGCGGACATGAAGAAGACGGCGCAAGCGTTCAGCGTTGCCCTCATAGGGGCATTGACCTTGGGGAGCGCAGCCGCGCTGGCGGAATGCTATGTGCAAGGGCCGCTTCCTTCCGTGCATCGCACCTACATCCGGCGCGATGTCGTGGAGCCGGGCGTTTATGAAGTCGGACGCAGCCCTGCTGTTTACGGTTGGACACGCCAGGCAGTGGGCCAGCCAGGAGCCGTGATCTGGCACGAAGAGCCGTCCCTTTATCGCACCGTGCAGGTGCGCGTCCGTCAACCGGGTCACTCCGTCTGGCAGTCGCAGTGCGTTGGCGGGCGACCCGGTGTGTGCCGCGTCCACGTTCCGCCAACCTATATCACGGTCGAGAAGCGCATCCTGGTTAAGCGCGGACATCGCTGGGCCGAGCATGTGCCTGGTTCTGTCGGCTATGTGGAACGGCGCGTTCTCCTTCGTCCCTACAAGAACTACGCGCACTTCCAGCGGCCCTACATCTCCTTCTCGCGCGAGCACCTTACCATCCGGCCCGAAGGCTCGCGCTGGGTTCCGGCGTCCGCCGAGCCAGGTTGCTGAAAAACGATGCGGCCTCATGGTTCGTCGAACTCACCATGAGGCTTAAGCCATTGAAATCGCTCCACCTCATCCTGAGCTTGTCGAAGGATGAAGCCTGAGTTTCCGCCTTTTTCAGTTTACCGCGCCCGCATATCCCAGCATTCAATGCCGCTGTTCCGAAGCTTTTTGCACGCGGATTTCGCCTGCGCCTCATCCGCGAACCGCGCGAGCCTCGCGCGATACATCGTGACGCCGCTGGACAACGCGACCGGCACGACAAATTCGGGATGCGCCTTCAAGAGAGCCGCGCCCAGCGTCTGTTTGACGATTTCAAGCCGCTGCGCCGCCTGAGCCTCATCCGCGAAGGAGCCCACCTGAACATAATAGGGCCCCGGGTGGTCGGCAATTTCCCGGGAGACCGCGAGAGTTCGCGTTCGCAAGCTTCTGAGGCTTGACGTCTTCCTGTTCGAGAGCGCTGACGGCTTGCACCTTCATTGTGCCCGTGGCCCGCGCCTTCATTGCACTCGCCGCCGGCGCCTTTGCGACTTGCGGTTCAATCGGCGGGGCATCCAGCGACACGGCGTCCAGCGGTTCTACTTCCGCTTGGCGCACCGTCTTGTAATGAATGGACACGTTCTGCATCTGTGCGGGCTGCACTTGCGCCACCAGTGTCTCATTCCGCGCAATCTCTTGCGGAGGCGGGGGAGCGTAAGCCGCACTCTGGCCAGCCTCGACCTCCGCCTTCTCGTCCGGCTCATCCGTCGTCATATCGGAGTCGGTCACAAGGGGTTGGGAACGGCCCAAGGGCCGCCTCGCGACCAATCCGTTTTCGATGGAGGCGATGAGCATCCCGATCGACGCCCCGTCCGGTTTCTGCTTCAGCTGAAGCGCGGGCGGGGGGGCTGCCGGCGCAAGCGTGGCGGCAGCGGACGCGCCTGGATTGATGGCCCTCTTATCGGGCCGCCGCTCCTCATGCGCACGCTCGATATGTCTTGGATGTTCAACCGTCACCTCAACGGGGTGCCTCAGGCTGGCGACTTCAATACCCGATTTCCGGGCCGCCATCTGGGTCATTGCCTTGCTCCACGACGAATCGAGGATATTCCGCATCGCGGCATTTCGCGATCCGGGGGATTCGCCGCCCAGCACAACCGCCAAAATCCGCTTGTCGCCGCGATGCGCCGAAGCCAGCAGATTGAAGCCGGCGGCGGACGTAAAGCCGGTTTTCATGCCCTCCATGCCCTCGTAGGTAAAGAGCATGGTATTGTGATTGCGCATGATCTCGCCCCGGTATTGAAAATACCTGGTGGCGAAGACCCTGCTGCGCTCGGGGTGATCGGCGAGGATGTTTTTCCCGAGGATGATCAGGTCCTGAGCCGTGGTTCTTTGCTCGGAGTTTGGAAGGCCCGACGCGTTGCGGAAGGTCGTGTTCAGCATTCCGATGGTACGGGCCTTCTGCGTCATGCGCCGTGCAAATTCCTCCTCGGAACCGGCAAGAGCCTCGGCGACCGTCACGGCCATGTCGTTCGCGGACTTGGTCACGATGGCGCCAATGGCGTCAGCGACGGCAATCGTATCGCCCGCCGAAAGGCCAAGCTTTGTCGGAGATTGGTCCGCCGCGTGCTCGGAGACGCGTAACTGCGTCCTCATCGTCAGCTTGCCGTCGCGCAAGGCGTCGAACAGCAAATAGAGCGTCATCACTTTCGTGACCGAGGCCGGATACCGCAAGACATCGGGGTTCTTGGAGTAGAGAACACGCCCCGTGTAGAGGTCAATCGCCATGGCCGCGGGAGGAACTGACGCGTGCTCTCGCAGATGATGGCGGCGCGCTTCCGCATTCGAAATGAGCGCGAGAAACGCGGTTAACACGCCAAATAGGAGGACGTTTGCTCTCGATCGAACTCTTGGAGCCGAGCCCTGCTCCCGCTTTGGTACTGACATCGACTTTTCCAAAACCCTACCCCGCGTGGAAACCCAAAAACTTTGTCGCGAGCAAGGCAGGCAAACGCTTGCCGCAGCCGAACCTCTACCAAAGGTTGTCAAACAGCACCGATATACCCTAGCGTGTGTTAATAGCTTCCTACCCATTCCCGTGCTGGCAAAAGCGACGAGCGTATACCTAATCAAAAAGTGGTTCAGACTTTCTAAAGTTTGGTCGCCACGGGGCCGGGAGACCTCTTTCAAGGCGCGAAGCGAACCATATATTGGGCCAAGCATTTACACTTGCGGGCCTTGACAGAACAAACCGATAAACGGGAGTATGGTAGGGTACAGGCTTCCTGAGATGGGGTGCGCCCGCGGTGAATAAGAAACGCCCGATATGATAAGGCTTTTAAAGGCTTTCAATTGGCTCTCAATGGTTGCGGCGATGGCAGGCAATAACGGCTTTAAGAGTGACAATGATCTGAAGACGGGCGTGGTAACAAAAACGCGTCCGAAGACGAAGCGTCCCAGCCTGTACAAAGTTCTCCTTTTGAACGACGATTATACTCCGATGGAGTTCGTCGTTTATGTGCTTGAGCGGTTCTTTAACAAACCGAGAGAGGAGGCGACGCGCATAATGCTTCATGTGCATCAAAAGGGCGTCGGCGTGTGCGGCGTGTATACCTACGAAGTTGCTGAGACGAAAGTTACTCAGGTGATGAACTTTTCGCGTCAGCATCAGCATCCCTTGCAGTGTACGATGGAAAAGGAGTAGGTGCGGCAGTGCCATCATTTTCAAGCAGCCTGGAAGAGTCCCTTCATCGCGCAATCGAATACGCCAACGAGCGTCATCACGAGTACGCAACCCTCGAACATCTGCTTCTTTCTCTTATCGATGATCGCGACGCATCATCCGTCATGCGCGCTTGCAATGTCGACATCGAGCGCCTCCGGGCGAAGCTGACGGATTTCCTCGACAAAGAGCTGACCAATCTGATCCTCGATCAGGACAGCGAAGCCCAGCCCACCGCGAGCTTCCAGCGCGTCATCCATCGCGCCGTCGTTCATGTGCAATCCTCCGGCCGGGAGGAAGTCACCGGCGCGAACGTTCTCGTCGCGGTTTTCGCGGAGCGCGAGAGCAACGCCGCTTATTTCCTGCAGGAGCAGGATATGACCCGCTTCGACGCGGTCAACTTCATCTCGCACGGCATCTCCAAACGCGCGGGGATGTCCGAGCCCCGTGGCGTGCGCGGCGTTGATGAGGACGCTGCGACAGTGGAAGGCTCAGACGACAAAAAACGCTCGACCGATGCGCTCGAAGCTTACTGCGTCAACCTCAACCAGAAAGCGAAAGACGGCCGCATCGACCCGCTTATCGGCCGCGACAAGGAGATCGAGCGCACCATCCAGGTGCTTTGCCGCCGGTCCAAGAACAACCCGCTTTACGTCGGCGATCCCGGCGTTGGCAAGACGGCCATCGCGGAAGGGCTGGCGCGCAAGATCGTGCGTGGCGAGGTGCCGCAGGTGCTGGCGAACGCAACCGTGTTCTCGCTCGATATGGG
This sequence comes from uncultured Alphaproteobacteria bacterium, assembly GCA_963757195.1. GTDB lineage: Bacteria > Pseudomonadota > Alphaproteobacteria > Rhizobiales > Rhodomicrobiaceae > Rhodomicrobium. The sequence continues at coordinate 356,639 of CAVWQG010000004.1, read as the reverse complement.
CACGCTGCTCGCCGGGACGCGGTATCGCGGCGACTTCGAGGAGCGGCTGAAAGCCGTCATGAAGGAGATCGAGGCCTATCCCGGCGCGATCCTTTTCATAGACGAGATCCATACCGTGATCGGCGCGGGCGCGACCTCGGGCGGCGCCATGGATGCGTCCAACCTGCTGAAGCCGGCCCTGCAATCGGGCGTGCTCCGCTGCATTGGCTCGACCACCTACAAGGAATACCGCCAGCACTTCGAGAAGGACCGGGCGCTCGTCCGGCGTTTCCAGAAGATCGATGTGGCCGAGCCAACGATCGAAGACGCCTTCGAGATCATGAAGGGCCTCAAGCCTTACTTTGAGGACTTCCACAACATCAAATATACGAATCAGGCGATCAAGGCCGCGGTCGAGCTTTCCGCGAAGTACATCCACGACCGGAAGCTGCCCGACAAGGCGATCGACGTGATCGACGAAACCGGCGCGTCGCAGATGCTGCTGGCCCCGTCGAAGCGCAAGCGCACCATTGGGGTGAAGGAGGTCGAGGCCACCGTCGCGACCATGGCGCGCATCCCGCCCAAGACGGTGTCCAAGTCGGATACCGAGCTCTTGCGTAATCTCGAAACCGACCTGAAGCGCGTGGTGTTCGGCCAGGAACCGGCTATCCATGCCCTTTCGGCGGCGATCAAGCTGGCCCGCGCCGGCTTGCGCGATGCCGAGAAGCCCATCGGCTGCTACCTCTTCTCCGGCCCGACCGGCGTAGGCAAGACCGAGGTGGCACGGCAACTTGCGAGCCTGCTCGGCGTCCAGACCCTGCGCTTCGACATGTCGGAGTACATGGAGCGGCACACCATTTCCCGCCTGATCGGCGCGCCTCCCGGCTATGTCGGCTTCGACCAGGGCGGCCTTTTGACCGACGGCGTGGACCAGAATCCGCACTGCGTCCTTCTGCTCGACGAAATCGAGAAGGCTCACCCCGACCTGTTCAACGTGCTCTTGCAGGTCATGGACCACGGCAAGCTCACCGACCACAACGGCAAGCAGGTGGACTTCCGCAACGTGATCCTGATCATGACCACGAATGCGGGCGCGGCCGAGATGGCGAAAGCCGGCATCGGCTTCGGCAGCACCCAGCGCGTCGGCGAGGACGAAGAGGCGATCAAGCGCATGTTCTCGCCCGAGTTCCGCAACCGGCTCGACGCCGTCATCGCGTTCTCGCGGTTGTCGCGCGAGATGATCAGCCGCGTGGTGGAGAAGTTCATCTTCCAGCTCGAGGCGCAACTCGCCGACCGAAACGTCATGATCGAGCTGTCGCCCGAGGCGATGGATTGGATCGCCGACCACGGCTACGACGAACTCTATGGCGCACGGCCGCTGGCTCGGGTGATCCAGGAGCACATCAAGAAGCCGCTGGCGGAAGAGCTGCTGTTCGGCAAACTTGAAGGCGGTGGATTGGTGCGCGTCGTTGTCGAAGAGAAGGACGGCAGGAAAGTGCTCTCCTTCGAGGTCATCGAGACGAAACCGCTGGTCAAGGTCGAGGAGACCACCGAGGGTCCTAACGATGGCGAGGGCGGCGACCGCACCCCGACCGCGCTCATCCCGAAGGTGCCGTTGAACCGCTAGCGCATCCACGAGCAAGATAGTGCGATGGCCGGGTTTTCCCGGCCATTTTTCGTTGGCGCGAGGGCGGACCCCACGGGCGGCTTGGCAGTTATATCCTGACAGTTCGTTGGAGAGACCCCATGGCAGCAGGCCTCGTCAATATTGCCAGCAAATCCGGATTTCAGGAGACCCTTGCCCGATTGAGGCAGGAGGTTATATCGCGGGGCCTGACCCTTTTTGCAGCCGTTGATCATGCGAAGGGAGCGGAGGAAGCCGGGCTCGCCTTGCGGCCGACGACCGTGTTGATTTTCGGGAATGCGAAGGGCGGGACGCCGCTGATGCAGGCCAGCCAAACCATAGGTCTAGACCTGCCGTTAAAGGCCTTGGTCTGGGAGGATGGCAAAGGCCAGACATGGATCTCTTATAATGATCCTGTCTGGCTTGCTCAGAGGCATGCTCTTCCCATCCAGGCGCAGAAGGTGGCGGAGACCTTGCGCCAAGGTCTTGAAAGCATCGTGAAAAGCGCCGCGGCGGGCGCTTGATCGCTCAAAAGCTCATCTTGCCGGGCGAGACGAACCCTGCTTCGATAAGCCATCAGCTCATGCCGGGAATTGAAATCATGCAGGACCGCGTCCAAGCCGCCGCCAGCCGCCTCGCCGCCTTGCGAGCTACAATCCGGTCTCTCGGCCTCAGCGGGTTCATCGTGCCCAATACAGACGCCTTCCAGAACGAGTCCGTGCCCCCTCACTGGCAAAGACTCGCATGGCTCACCGGCTTCACAGGGTCTGCGGGCTGCGCTGTTATCCTGGAAGACAAGGCCGCGCTCATCGTCGACAGCCGCTATACGCTTCAGGCTAAAGCGCAGGTTGATGCGTCTCTCTATGCCGTCGAGCTTTTTCCCAAGACGAAGGTCAGCACATACCTCGCGGCCAACGCCTCGAAAGGCGCAGCGATCGGGTATGACCCGGCGCTTCCCACCGTGAGGGGCTTCAAGGCGCTGGAGGAGGAGACGAAGAAAGCTGGCTTAGAGCTTCGGCCCATTGTCCCTAATCCGATCGACGAACTCTGGCAGGGCCGCCCTGCCGCGAGCCACTTTCCGATTGTCGTGCATGGCGAGGACTACGCCGGAGAAAGCGCAGCCTCAAAGATCGCCCGCGTGCAGAAAGCAATCGAAGAGAAGAAAGCCGCCGGTCTTTTCGTCAGCGCGCCCGATGCCGTGGCATGGCTTTTCAACATTCGGGGGCGGGATGTCGCGCACACGCCCGTAGCTCTGGTCCGGGCCTATGTACCTCTGAGCGGCAAGCCCGTCATTTTCACGTCGCCCGGTCACATCACGCCTGAAAACCAAGGTTTCATCGAACCGCTCGCGGACATCCATGACCTCGCCTCGCTCGCGGACGCGCTTCCGGGGTTGGTCGAGAAAGGGACGAAGGTCATCGCCGACCCGGCGCAGACGACGCTGCACGTTGCCGACGCATTGAGAAAGAGCGGCGCGACACTGATCGAGGCGCCCGATCCTTGCGCCCTGTTCAAGGCCCGGAAAAATGCCGTGGAGCTGCAAGGCGCTCGCAACGCGCATGTGCGGGACGGCGCGGCGTTGTGCCGGTTCCTCGCGTGGCTCGACGCGGAAGCCCCTTCCGGCGCGATCACCGAGATCGCCGCCTCGGACCGCCTCGAAGCCTTCCGGCGCGATACGGGCCTGCTCGAAGATCTGAGCTTCGATACGATTTCCGGCGCGGGCTCGAACGGCGCCATTGTGCATTACCACGCGACGCCGGAGACGAACAAGACGCTGGAGCCGAGAACGCTGTACCTGATCGACTCGGGCGGCCAATATCGCGACGGCACCACAGACGTTACCCGCACGGTCGCGATCGGCACGCCAACCGAAGAGATGCAGCGGCATTTCACGCTCGTGCTCAAGGGCCACATCGCGATTGCGACGGCGCGGTTCCCTTCCGGCACGCGAGGCGTCGACATCGATGCCTTCGCGCGGCGCGCGCTTTGGGAGGCCGGGCTCGATTACGGCCACGGCACCGGACACGGCGTCGGCAGCTTCCTCTCGGTGCATGAAGGGCCGCAGTCGATTTCGCGGAACGGGATGGCCGAGCTTGAACCGGGCATGGTCCTTTCGAACGAGCCCGGCTATTACCGGGAAGGGCATTACGGCATCAGGCTGGAGAACCTGCTCGCCGTCACCGGGGGCGCGCCTATCGAAGGCGGCGAAACCCCTATGCTCGGCTTTGAAACCGTGACGCTCGCGCCCTTCGACCACCGGCTCATCATGCCGGAACTGTTGAGTGCGGCCGAACGCGACTGGCTCAACGCCTATCACGCCCGCGTCCGGGACCTGTCGCCCCACCTAAAAGGCGACGATGTGAGGTGGCTGGAAGCTGCAACCGCTAGCCTGTGACCTCCCAGGCGCGATCTGATGAGTGTGTAGAATTGGTTAAGATTGGGTTTGTTTTGTAAGACGAGCATAAGTAATCATATAAGTAACTTTCGCGGCCAACACCGACGGCCATGGTCGAAGGCGTCGTGACTATGGCGGTTCGTCCGAGACAGCGCTCACCGAGCTTTGGGAACTTTGGCCGCGTAGCGCGCCCACAGAAACGCTAAGACCGATAGGGTGGCGAACCCGGCTCCTGCCAGGAAGGTGCTCCTGGGGCCAGTGATGTCCCATAGCTCACCGGCGATGATGCTTGCCGCAAGCAGCGCGATGCCCGTGATAAGATTGAACATGCCGTAAGCCGTGCCGCGAAGGTCTTCAGGCGCCGTGTCGGCGACAAGCGCTGCGAGCAGGCCCTGTGTCAGCCCCATATGCAGCCCCCACAATACGACCCCGGCTGCGAGGCCGGCGATGCCAGCCGCCATTGCGAGCACGACATCCGCGACAATAAGCAGGACAAGGCCCGCGATCAGAACCGTGTAGCGGTCCATGCGGTCGGAAAGCACTCCGGCGGGGTAAGCCGAAACAGCGTACATTACGTTCATGACGACCATGACAGCGGGGACGAGCGCGATGGGCAATCCAACCGATTGCGCCCGCAGGATCAGGAACGCTTCGCTGAAACGGGCGAGCGTGAACACTGCGCTGATCGCCAGAATCCGCCAATAGCCGGAGCTGAGGCGTGCGAGTTGCGCCCTGCTGAGCGGAGATCTGACTTTTTTTGGCCCTCCCGCCCTTTCCGGCTCCTTCACGCCGAACGCGATGAGAAGGAATGATAGGAATCCCGGGATAACCGCGATCCAGAACACCGTTGTGAAGTCATCCGCCGTGAGCAGCATGAGCAGGATGGCGAGCAGCGGTCCGGCGAACGCTCCCACAGTATCGAGCGATTGACGCAAGCCGAAGGCCGCGCCTCTCATTTCCGGCGGGGAGAGATCGGCGACGAGCGCGTCGCGCGGCGCCCCTCGGATGCCCTTGCCAACCCGGTCGACGAAACGCGCGCCAACGAGCCAGGCAAGGTTGGGCGCGAGCGGAAAGACCGGCTTCGTAAACGCCGCCAGCCCATATCCGAGCGCGGCCAATTCCTTGCGGCGGCCGAGCCAATCGGAGAGCGCGCCGGAGAAAATCTTTGTAATGGCGGAGGCAGCCTCCGCGATCCCCTCGATGAAGCCGACAGCGAGCGCTGACGCGCCGAGCACTTTGATCATATAGATCGGCAGGAGCGCGTGGATCATCTCCGACGAAGTGTCCATCAGCATCGACACGAAGCCGAGCGTCCAGACCCCAGCGGGGATTTCCCTGAGACGTGACGAGATCGAACCTGACGTGGCCATTCAGGATGAGATTAAGAAAAACAGGCAGGTCACTGCGCCGCCACTTCTCGTTGCCTCAGTCCCTTGCCGTAATCGGCGGCTTCTTCTGGCGAATCCTCCACCATCCTGAACTCATCATGGTGTTCGACGTGAAAATAGCGTGTGGTTCCCGCACCGAGAATGAAATCTTTCTTGAGCAGCCGGTAAACTGGCAAGTTCAAATCCAGTCCCAGGACATGCTCGCCCGAAGGAACCTTCACCACCAGATAATCGCCCGTTGCAACAACGCCAATGCTCTTTCCGTCCAGGACCACCGGTACACCCGTATTGAACTTGTCCAAGAAGCCCAAGTCGAGCGCCGGTCTTGGCCAATAAAGGTGGATGGTTGCTGGCGGCCCGACTGGCGTTTTCACATCGCTCGTCGCTTTCGCATCGTTAGTCGTTTTCGTATCATTACTAAAAAGCGCGGCTAACGAAGTTAAGGCGTTGCCGCCTTTCGGTTCATTGTCTTTCGTTTCCTTATCGGGGGCCACAACTTGAGACGCAGACGCGCTGCCTTCGTCTTTAGGTTCGCCGCCGGAAAGCACTGCTTGAGCTGTCGTGGCGTCAAGTTCGCTGGCGGTAATCGACCACCCTTGATGGATGATCTGCAAGTAAAGCGGTTTTTGCGCAGAAACTGTGATCTGCGTCTGCTTCGGCGCTCTTATATTCTCGAGCCAATCGTCAAAGGGCGCCAACTCGATGGTGTGAGGACCATTGGGAAGGCTAAGCGTTAGCGGCTTATCGCTTTTGACCATGCCAACCCGGGCCTTGTCGATCCACACCACCATATTTGCTTCGAGGACTTGGCCAACAGCGTTGCTCGCGCGGAGTCTCGGCCAGAAAACGGTGACCTGCCCTGTAGGGCTTTCAACAACGCAGGGCGGCTTATTTTTATTCGAGGCGGAAGCACAATCGGGCGTGCTAGCGGGTTTGCGGGTATGGGTGGCCCAGGCGCCATCCGCAAAAAGGCACAAAAGAAGGCTGATGGCGATAAGAAGACCACAGGGAAAAGCGTTGCCCATTCGAACAAGCTGTTTCAGCATACCGAGAAAGCTCCTCTGTCGAACTCGCAGAACAGCGCTCTGATCGCTTTAGAAAATCAGTACTCCCGACAAGATCGTTTTCAAAAACTTTCAAGCGGCCCCAAAATCCGTCCTCGATCAGGAGTAGCCTGCTCCGGACCGTACTTCAAGCGCAGGCGTTCGGTTGGCCACTGCTTCTTTTGAGCTTTGCGCCTCACGCCGAAGAATTTTTGCGTTACTTTGCTCAGGCCCAGGACGGCTTGCGCCTCTCGATGAAGGCGCGCATGCCCTCTTCGCCTTCCGGGCCACGCGCAGCCTTGGCGAAAACCGCGGCGGCATGCTCGACGAGGGCGGCCGGGTCTTCAAAGCGCGCGCGCCGCAGGAGTTTCTTCGTTTCCGCAATCGCTCCGGGGGCGCAGGCGAGAATCTGCTGAAGGGTTGTGGCGATGGCCGCTTCAAGGTCTGCCCCGTTTTCGCAAACCTTGTGCACGAGCCCGACGCGGTACGCCTCGCCAGCGCCGAAACGTGCGCCGGTCACAGACAGCCGCTTCGCTTCCGAGTAGCCGAGCCGCTCCACCAGGAAGGGCGCAATCTGCGCGGGGATGACGCCGAGCGAGGTTTCCGGCAAGCGGAAATCGACGGTGTGCGAGGCGATGGCCACGTCGGCAGCGCACGAAAGACCGAAAGCGCCGCCCATCACCGCGCCTTCCAGTACCGCGACGATAGCGAGGGGCGAATGGGCGTAAGCCGCGCAGACATGCCCGAATTTGGCGTTGGTTTCCGCGATAGGGTCGGTGTGGTGGGCGATGGGCGTGGCCCGGGCGACAGACATATCCTTCAGGTCCGCGCCCGCCGAGAAATGCCCGCCGCTTCCGCGCAGGACAATGATGCGAACGCCGCTTTTCTCAGCCTGCGCGAGCGTATCCAAGAGTTCGCCCAGCATGGTTTGCGACATTGCGTTGCGAACCTGCGGCCGGTGCAACCGGACATGCAGGACGCCGCCTTGGCGCTCAAGCAAAAGCGCGCTCGGATGATGCTGGGTCACGGGGTTCTTCCTTCTTTTCGCGGGGCAAGGTGCCTTCCAGCTTGCAAATAATGCCGAGCATGACTTCGTCCGCGCCCCCGCCAATGGATACGAGGCGCCCATCGCGAAGCGCGCGGCTCAACGGATTATCCCAGGTATAACCCATCCCGCCCCAATATTGCAGGCAGGAATCGGCGACCTCCCGGATCAGGCGTCCGCATTTCAGCTTCGCCATTGAGGCGAGCTTGGTCACATCCTTGCCCGCCACATAGTCCTCGACCGCACGCCAGGTGAGCGAACGCAGCGCCTCCACCTCGGTGCGCAGCTCCGCCAGGCGGAAATGCACAACCTGGTTGTCGAGCACGGACTTTCCGAAGACCTTGCGCTGCCGCGTATAGTCGATGGTGGCGTCGATCAGCCTGTCGAGCATGGTCAGCGAGTTCGCCGCGCCCCAGAGGCGCTCTTCCTGGAATTGCAGCATCTGCAAGGTGAAGCCCATGCCTTCTGGCCCGATCACGTTCGTTTGTGGCACACGCACATCGTCGAAGAAGAGCTGCGCCGTGTCGGACGAGAACATGCCGACTTTACGAATTTTTTGGCGCGTGATCCCTTTCGCGTCCATGGGAACGAGGATCAGCGACTTATTCTGATGGACCTTCCCTTCGGAGGTGTTGGCGAGCAGGCAGCACCAGTCCGCTTTCATCCCGTTCGTGATCCACATTTTCGAGCCGGAGATCACGTAGTCGCCGCCATCCTTGCGCGCGGTGGTCTTGATGGCCGCCACATCGGAGCCGCCGCCCGGCTCGGACACGCCAAGACACGCCACCATGTCGCCCGCGATGGAGGGCGCGAGCCAATTGCGCTTCAGAATCCTCGCTGCCGAAGCGGTGCAGAGCGGGCGTCGCCATGTCGGACTGGACGCCGATCGCCATCGGCACGCCGCCGCACGCGCAAACGCCGAGCGCCTCAGCGACAACCGCAGAGTAGGAGAAGTCGAGGCCGAGGCCGCCATACGCCTCGTCATATTTTACGCCGAGAACGCCAAGCGCGCCCAGCTTCTTGAACACTTCATGCGACGGAAATTCTTCCGCCTTCTCCCATTCCTCGACGAACGGATTGATCTCATTCTCGACGAAGCGGGTGACGGAGTTGCGAAGCTGTTCGTGTTGTTCCGTGAGCTGCATGAGGGCTTCCTCCGATCCATCACCGTTCGAACCCATGAAGTAGGATAGGAAGGGTGCTTTCGGAATAGGCTCACGGCCATGGCGCGCGAGATTGATCTCCGCTTGAAGAGCGGAAGCACGGCCAAGATGAATATGCGATGAACTTATCCGTCGACAGATAGTTTAAGAGACATCCTGCCGCGCTCCTGTCAGCATCCCGCAAGCGAGCCGCCCCCGCGGCCCGTAAAGGGAGTTTTACGATCATGAAGGTTTTGCTTTTCGCCCTGGCGACGTTTTTAGGTTTCGCCGCTTTCGTTTCCGACGCTAACGCCTATGTCTGCGCGCGCGGCTGGCGCGGAGGGGCTTGCGCTGGCCGTTACGGCGCCGTTGGTGTGCGCCGGCCCTATTATCACTCGTACCATCGCTACGGCTACCGCCGGTGGTAACTTCGGATGGGCCGCAAACGCGCGGCCCTCTCCCGCCCAAGTTCTGTTACTTAGCCTTCGCCGGCGGATGGTCGGTTTCGGCTCGAAGGGGGCGAGATAAAAGGGCCTCGATAGCCTCATCGACGTTCATCTGGCCTTTCACGACATTATGGACGGCTTCGCATATCGGCATCTCGACGCCGTTCTTTTCTGCGAGAGCGACCACGGCGCCCGCTGAGTAAACGCCCTCGGTTATCGACTTCCTCGCGCCGAGAATATCCGCAAGCGCCTGCCCCTGCCCTAGCGCGACGCCGAGCGACATGTTGCGCGACTGCATGCTGGAGCAGGTCAGGATCAAGTCTCCCAGACCGGAAAGCCCCGTCAGCGTCTCGAAGCGCCCGCCGAGCTTCGTGCCGAGCCGGACCAACTCGGCAAATCCTCGCGTTGTGACGGCGGCGTGCGCGTTCCGGCCAAATTGACGCCCTTCGACAATGCCCGCGGCAATCGCCAGCACGTTCTTCACCGCGCCGCCGATCTGAGTGCCGGCGACATCGTTGGACCAATACAGACGGAAGTTGCGGTGGGCCAGAGCCGCCATAAGCTTCGCGCCGAGCGCCTCGCTTTCGCACGCCAGAGTGAGCGCCGTCGGCAGATTTCGTGCAACCTCGCCCGCGAAACTCGGCCCCGACAACACCGCGACTTCCGCGTCCGGCAAGACCGCCTTCACGACCCCGCTCATGAACGTGCCGGAGTTTTCCTCGAAGCCCTTCGCGCAGATCACGACCGGCTTTCCGGCCTCGAAATGCGGCGCGATCTCCGTGGCGACCAATCGCAGGAATTGGGCCGGAACGACGAGCAGGAGCAGATCCGCATCGGCAAGGTCTTTCGCCTTCGTGGTAGCCTTGATGGCGGGATCGAGGGCGATGCCGGGAAGGTAGACGCGGTTGGTGTGATGCGAATTGATCTCGGAAACCGTTTCGGGTTCATAGGCCCAGAGCGTGGCATCGCGCCCGGCCCGGCGCACGGATTGCGCCAGCGCCGTTCCCCATGCGCCGCCGCCCAGGATGCCCACCCGTTGAAATGCCCGCGTCCCGCCGTCCTGCAAGGTCCCGTTCATGATTTTGGAGCCGCCTTCCAATGTCTGCCCGAGCCTGCTCTGCGGCTCGTCAGGCCGCTGATGCCCGATTAAGGGTTGTGGTAGCGGCAGCGCGTTTCGGACGCAAGCCCGGGCTCTCTACCGCCCCGCAGCAAGCTTCTGCTTTTGGGAGTCCGAATTTCCCGCTGACGTTTCGGATATCGGCCAGCGCGCGCGAGCGGGGGCGTCGAGGCTATCGGCGTGACCGGCGGCGAGGCGGCACGCGCCGGCCCAGGCGATCATGGCGGCGTTGTCGGTGCAAAGGCTTGGCGGCGGCGCGTGGAACGTATAGCCGAACGCCTCGCATTCCTTGAGCAGCGTATCCCGCAGAGTCCTGTTGGCGGCGACGCCACCCGCTGCCACGAGCCTCTTCGGCAAACCTTCCGCATCGTAAAGCCGAAACGCCGCGCGCAGCCTGTCGCGAAGAGTATCGGCCGCGGCAGCCTGGAAGGAGGCGCACAGGTCCGCAACATCCTGGCTGCTCAGCGGCGCATGGGTCAGCGCGGCATGGCGCACGGCCGTCTTCAACCCGGAAAAAGAGAAATCGGGGCGCTCCCGCCCCACGAGCGGCCTTGGCAAGGCGAAGCGCTTCGGATCGCCGCTCGCGGCTGCACTTTCCACGGCGGGACCGCCCGGAAATCCGAGGCGCAACATCTTGGCCACCTTGTCGAAGGCCTCGCCCAGCGCGTCGTCGATCGTGCCGCCGAGCTTTTGATAATCGAAATGCGCCCTCACCCTCAGGAACTCGGTATGCCCTCCCGAAACGAGAAGGAGGAGATAAGGCGGGTGCAGGCCCTCCGTCAGGCCAACCGTCAGCGCGTGGCCTTCGAGGTGATTGACCGCGGAAAGCGGCAGATTGTGAACGAGCGCAATCGCCTTCGCGGTCACGAAACCTGCCAGCACACCGCCGATAAGTCCCGGCCCGGCCGTGGCGGCGATGCCATCCAGGCCGCTAAACCCGAGGTTGGCTTCCGCAAGCGCAGCCTCGATCAATCCATCCAGCACTTGCACGTGGGCGCGGGCCGCGATCTCAGGCACGACGCCGCCATAGGGAGCGTGATCCTTGAATTGGGACCGCACAATATTTGAGAGGATGACGCCGTTGCCTTGCGTGTCGCGCCGTACGACAGCGGCGGCAGTTTCATCGCAGCTCGTCTCAATACCGAGTATGGTTAATTCGCGATTTTTCGTCGCTGCCGGCTCCATATGCTCTTTATTGATCGCGCGTTGCTGCATGATCCTATATGTAGACCCCTAAATCGCTTTAGTGCTGTACCTCGCGACCGGGATATGCTTAGTGGCCCCATCTCGATACGCACCTTCATCTCAGCCGGTCAATGGGCGGCGCATCCGTACAACCCAAGTGCACACAACCATGAAAAATCTCTCAGAAGCAAGGCAAATCCGCATTGGCACAAGGGGGAGCGCTCTCGCTCTCGCGCAGGCGCACGAGGTGCGCGACCGGCTGTCCGCCATCTATGGCGACAAGGTTTCCTTCGAGATCGTCATCATCAAGACAACCGGGGACAAGATCCTCGACCGGGCTTTGGCGGCTGTCGGCGGCAAGGGGCTTTTCACCAAGGAACTTGAAGAGGCGCTTCTCGACAACAGCGTCGACATTGCCGTCCATTCCATGAAAGACATGCAGGCTGTGTTGCCCGGCGGCCTAGAGATTGGGTGTGTGCTCCCTCGTGAAGACGTTCGCGACGCCTTCATCTCACCGGTGGCGAAATCGCTTGCGGATCTGCCCTCTGGCTCCATCGTCGGAACGGCATCCATCCGCCGGGAAGTCCTTCATCCGCAACAAGCGGCCCGACCTGAAGATGATCCTGTTCCGCGGCAACGTGCAGACGCGGCTGCGCAAGCTCGAGGAAGGCGAAGCGCATGCAACGCTCCTCGCGTCAGCTGGTTTGCGGCGTTTGGGCCTCGCGGATCGCATCACGCAATTGATCCCGGTCGAGGATATGCTGCCAGCCCCTGCACAGGGCGCTATCGGCATCGAGCTGCGCTCCAACGATAACGAAACAAAAGAGATCCTTTCCGCGATCAACGATCGCGATTTATTCATCGCGGTCGAAGCCGAGCGTGCATTCCTGAGCCAGCTCGACGGATCATGCCGGACGCCGATTGCGGCGCTCGCCCGCGTCGACGGCGACGAGCTCTCCTTCAAGGGCATCATTCTCACGCCAGACGGCGCTCGCATCTACGAGACCGAGCGGAAGGGCAACGTGAAGGACGCAGCCGCGCTCGGCAAGGACGCGGCGCATGAGTTGTACGAACGCGGCGGCAAGGACGTCTTCCGCGACGTCGCTTAGCAGGTCGCTGAAGAGGTGATGTCCCCATGGTTCGACAAGCTCACCATGAGGATTAAACCGCTGATATTGTTTGGCTTCCACCTGAGCCTGTCGAAGGATGAAGCCATGGGTTTATGCTTTTTCAGTTGAGCCTACTGAGCTGGAGGGATCATGCGCCTCCTCGTGACGAGACCTGAGCCCGAAGCCAGCGCCTTTGCGGGAGAGCTTCGCGCACTTGGGCATGAACCCGTTCTCCAGCCGCTCCTTGAGTTCCGCGTTCTCGACTTCGATTTGCAATCCCTGCGTGCCGCCGAAGTCCTCATCATCACCAGCGGCAACAGCTTGCGCGCTTTGCAGGAGCGGGGCGTCATCCAGGACCTCCTCGGCAAACCACTTTACTGCGTTGGCGAACAAACGGCGAAGCGGTCGCTTGCGGCCGGTTTCCAGACCGTGCTTGAGGTTGCCGAAACCGGCGAGGAATTGACCCGGAAAATCACAGCCTCCGGGAGATGCGAGGGGCTGATCGTTCATATTATGGGAGAGCACATGGCCTTCGACATCGTGGGCGCGCTCGCCCGCGAAGGCTTTTCCGTTCAAAGCACGACCGTTTACAGCATGGAGGCTTGCCGAGAATTCTCCCCTGCAATCGACGCAATGTTAAAGGCCGGCGGCATCGATGGGGTGATCCTGATGTCGCCGCGCACCGCAGAAATCTACGTTTCATTATGTCACAGGCACGGCATCGCCGATTGCGCTAAAAGCCCGTTATATTTGTGTTTATCAAAAAACGTAGCGGCCAAGCTTGCTCCCCTAAAGCCGAATCACGTGCGTGTTCCGGCGAAACCGGATCGGAAGGCGCTCCTGGAACTTCTGCTGGCGGATTGATATCGTCGCGCCCATGCGTATGATACTGCAACAAGGCCGTAACAAAGGTCGCTGATAAAGATGCCAGATGAGAAACGACCAAGACCGAGGATCAAGATGACTGCCGAGCCTGACGACACTCCGGTCGAGCCGGGAATCGCGCCCGCCTCCTCGGGCAAAACAGGTGAGCAACCAGCCCGGCCGCCTGTTTTCGAGCCACTTCCGGAGGCTCAACCGCAGGGCTTGGGCGGCCTTCTTCGCCCGCTGGCGGCCGGCCTCATCGCCGGCCTTCTCGGCGGAGGCATCGTGTCTTTGCTTTTGGCGGGAACAGGTCCGAAGGCGGACGATCAAGCGAGGCTGCTGATCAAGGATCTGCAAGACAAGATCAGGGACCAGCAAGAAAAGACGTCGCAACTCAGTGACTCGCTTCGCGCGAAGCTCGCCGAGGCGCCTGTCAAGGCGGCAAGCCCCGAAGAATTGAGCGAGGTGCGCTCACGCCTGGAAGATATCTCGAAGTCCGCAAAGGCTGACGAGGATTCTGTGCAATCGCTGTCGCAGAAGGTTCAGGCCCTGGAGGAGAAGCCAGCTCCTCAACCCGACAAGGAGGCAGTCCAGGCCGAAATCGCTTCGCAAGTGACCCCGGTCGCGGAACGTCTGGCAGGTCTTGAGCGCACTCAAAGCGAGAAGGCATCCGAGGTTACGGACCGCCTGGCGGGTCTCGAGCACGCTCAAAGCGAGAAAACATCAGAGGTAACGGAACGTCTAGCAGGCATCGAGCGCACTCAAAGCGAGAGGGCATCCGATGCCCGGACAGCCACCGTCACGATTGCACTGACGAATCTGAAACGGGCCATTAGCGAAGGCAAATCGTTCGCCACAGAGTTGACGGCGATCGAAACCCTCTCCCCGGAGAAGCTGCCGGTTTCCGAACTCGCGGCCTACAAGGATACGGGCGTGGCGTCCCTTTCCCAACTGCAACGCGAGTTTGCCGACGCGGTTCGTGACGTCATCGTGAAGCATTATCAGGGTAACGCCCAATCCTTCGTGGATCAGATTCTTTCCCGCGCCAGGGGAGCGATCCAGGTCAAACCCATTGGCAGCGGAGGCGACACCGTCGAAGCTGTTCTGGGACGCATGGAAAAGGCGCTCAAGGCCGGCGATCTGAAAGGCGCATTAACCGAGAGCGCCACACTCGAAGGTCCAGCGAAGGAAGAACTGCAGACTTGGCTTGAGCATGCTCAAGCTCGCGCCACAGTGGATGAGGCATTACGGAAAACCGATCAGGACCTGCTTGCAAGCCTGACAAAAGCATCCGCCACGCACTGATACTGATACTTAAGTAACCGGCAACCAAGCGCAGAAATCGCGAAACGCTGTGGAAGTTAAGCCATGATCCGCCTTATTGCCTACCTCGTGTTGATTGTCCTCGCCGCCGCCGGTCTATCCTGGATCGCGGACAGGCCCGGAAGCCTGACCATTGAATGGCTTGGCTACGATATTCGCACGAGCGTTTTCATTGGGACGATTATTCTCCTTATAACCTTCGCCGCGTTAGCGCTTCTCGGCTGGCTTGGCATCCTCACGTTCTCGGCGCCGAAGCGGCTGTCCCGCAGGATTGACCAGCGCCGCAACCGCGTTGGCCAGGAAGCCGTGCGGCGAGGCATCTTCGCTGCTGGAGCCGGCGACAAGTTCGGAGCGCTGAAAGCGAGCGCGATCGCTAAGAAGGCGACTCCCGAAGAGCCCCTCACCCTTCTTCTCGAAGCGCAGTCGGCTCAGCTGAATGAGGACCCAATCGCGTCTCGCCAAGCTTTCGAGCGCATGCTGGATAGGCCCGAGATGGCTGAACTCGGTCTCAGGGGGCTTTACATCGAGGCGAAAAAGGCAGGGCAAACTGAAGCAGCCAAACAGTTCGCCGAGCGTGCGCTGACAGCCAATCCGGCGCTAAGCTGGTCATCCAGCGCCCTTTTTGAAACGCAATGCCGGGAAGGCGACTGGCGGTCGGCGCTCAAGACGCTTCAGATCGCGAAGCAGAACCGCCATCTCGGAAAAGCCGAAGCCGATAAGCGCCGCGCCCTCCTGCTGACACAGCTTGCTATCGAGCTTGAGGACTCCCAGCAGGCCAAGGCGCTTGCCTACGCGAGTGAAGCGTTCGACCTTTCCCCGTCGCTCATTCCCGCTGCGGCCGTTGCGGGAAGAATCCTTACGGCGCAAGGGCAAACATCCAAAGCGACCAAGATCTTAACTCAGGCCTGGCGCAACACCCAGCACCCCGAAATCGCATTGATCTTCGCTCATGCCCGCCGCGGCGATTCTCCGCGCGACCGGTTGTCCAGGGTGAAGTCGCTTGTGGCGGCGGGCCCGGTAAGCCTGGAAGGAGCTGTCGCAATTGCGGTAGCGGCAATCGAAACGAAAGACTGGAAGGCCGCGCGTACGGCGCTCGAGCCCTACCTTGCCAATACGCCGCCAGCTCGTGTCTGCCGGCTCATGGCGCGCATCGAGGCAGGACAAAACGGGGATGCCGGCCGGGCGCGGGAATGGCTGGCCAGGGCTGCTCGTGGCGCCCCCGATCCGATCTGGATGGCTCCGGATGGCTCCGTCTCCGCGGATTGGCAACCGATGTCGCCAGCAACCGGCGCTTTGGGCGTTCTTGAGTGGAAAACGCCCCCAGCCGCAACGTCCCCGGCGGGCGCAGACGATTTCATTGCAGAGATGTCGGCGCTCGATCTCCCGTCAATTGACGCGGAGCCCGTACCGGATGGTCTGAAGAAAGTGATCCCGCAATCTCCATCGCAGGAGCTAACGGCAAGCACCGAGGCATCCGCCAAAAGTACTACGAAGAGCGCCACCGCGTAAAAGGCGCCTTGGCGTGGACGTCGAGGGCAGCCTCACTCAGGTTTTCCCTCTTTTCAATGGGCCGGTGAGCGGACATCACTTGCGCCGCGATGGGTCCGTTGCTATTCATGTTTCGCGGGGATACCCGCAAAGCCGCTTTAGCTCAGCCGGTAGAGCACATCATTCGTAATGATGGGGTCGGGTGTTCGAGTCACCCAAGCGGCACCAATTATATATCTCGCGTTCTGTCTCTGTCGCTTCCTTCGTGATGCACACCCCGGTGCAACGGAGGTTTAAAATTGCGATGCTTAGCAAGCGAGATGATAGGAGTGCTCGGTACGCCGGTCAGCGTTAGCTGCGTTCAGGCCGCTGCGGTGGCGTAAGCCCACGGCATCTCACCAATTTTGCGCATCGCTTTGGAGATCGACCGCTGGAGCAAGCGCAATACGCTCGCGAAAAGGTATTTTGATCTGAGACGTAAATCCAAAGCTTCGGAGCGCATTAGCGATCTTCCGGTCGCCTAATGCGCTCAAGCCTTCCACTTTGCCGCGCTTCCCGAGCGGAAAACCGCATACACTTTTCCTGAAAGCGCGCCAGCCAGCCGGGGGCTCAAGACGGCGGCCGCTACTTTTTCTCTTGCG
The DNA here is from genome assembly GCA_963757195.1 of uncultured Alphaproteobacteria bacterium. GTDB lineage: Bacteria > Pseudomonadota > Alphaproteobacteria > Rhizobiales > Rhodomicrobiaceae > Rhodomicrobium. The sequence goes on along the minus strand of CAVWQG010000004.1, from coordinate 339,850 downwards.
GCGTTAGGCTGGTTGAGACTGCTGGCGCTCCAGCATCGCCCTTATCTCCCTTTTCGCCTTTCTCGCCTCTATCCCCTTTTTCTCCTGTGTCGCCCCTGGCTCCCGTGTCCCCCTTCTCGCCCTTCTCACCTTTTTCTCCGGTATCTCCCTTATCGCCTTTGTCGCCTTTGGCTCCCGCGTCGCCTTTCTCTCCTTTTTCCCCCTTCTCGCCCTGCGGACCAGGGGCGCGCTTGAGCGAGGCGAGTTCTTCCGAAAGGCATTTCAAGCGATCGCGCATCAATCCCTTGGTGCATGGCAGTTCCTGCGCCATTCCATCGCCAACCGAGAAGACGAGGCAAAAGAGAAACAGAAAGGTTCCAAGCACATGCACCCGCATCATTTTTCTCCACTCCCGGGATAACCAGTTCCAGCAGCTTTTACCCGCGAGGCTCCGGCTTGTCATCCATATGCTGATACCAAAGCAAAAACATTTGTATTAATAGGTGAATGCGCCCGAACAGTCCTACGCTACCGGCTGCGCGTTCAATGCATTGCCAGACGCCTGAGCAAGTCCCCAAAGCAACACTCCAATACGGCCGGGCGCTACGAAGCTACCTTCTTCGCCATCTCGCGCAGTATGAACTTCCGCACCTTGCCGGTGGACGTCTTAGGCAGGTCCTCGAAGACCACATAGCGCGGAGCCTTGTACCCCGCCACACGCTCACGGCAGTAGGCGATGATCTCCGCCGCCGTAGCCGTATGCCCCGGCTTCAGCTCGATGAAGGCGCAAGGCGTCTCGCCCCACTTCTCATCGGGCTTCGCAACCACGGAAGCAGCCTGCACAGCTGGATGCTTATAAAGCACGTCCTCCAATTCTATGGATGAGATATTCTCGCCGCCCGAAATGATGATGTCCTTCGAGCGGTCCTTGAGCTGGATGTAGCCGTCCGGATACATCACGCCAAGGTCGCCCGAACGGAACCAGCCGCCAGCCAGAGCTTCCTCTGTCGCCTTCTTGTTCTTGAGATAGCCCTTCATGACGACGTTGCCGCGGAACATGACCTCGCCCAGCGTCTCGCCGTCACGCGGGACCGGCGTCATCGTTACCGGGTCGATCACATTCAGATCTTCGAGCGGGACATAGCGCACGCCTTGCCTCGCCTTCTTTTGAGCCTGGGCGGCGCTGTCGAGCGCGTTCCATTCTTCCTTCCACTCGTTCACGACGGCGGGGCCATAGACTTCGGTCAGCCCATAGACATGGGTGACGTTGAAGCCCGCTTCGCGCATCTCGGCCAACACGGCCTCGGGCGGCGGGGCGGCCGCCGTCAGAAACTCAACCTTCTGCGAAAGCTTCCGCTTCACATCGGCGGCTGCGGCCAGAATCGTCGACATGACGATAGGCGCGCCGCAAAGGTGCGTGATCTTGTGATCGTCAAGGGCGGTCCAGATGCCATCCGGCCGCACATAACGGAGGCAGACTTGCGTGCCTGCGACGACCGGGATCGTCCAGGGAAAGCACCAGCCATCGCAATGGAACATCGGCAGCGTCCAAAGATACCGCGGATGCTTCCCGATATTGCCCGCCAGCGTATTTCCGAGGCTCAGGAGATAGGCGCCGCGATGGTGATAGACGACGCCTTTCGGGTTGCCGGTCGTACCGGACGTATAGTTGAGGGTGATGGCGTCCCACTCGTTGTCCGGCATTTTCCAGGCGAACTCCGGGTCGCCGCGTGCGATGAAATCCTCGTACTCCGTTTCGGACAGCCGCGACCCGAGGCCGGGAAAGGCCGGGTCCATATAGTCGATGATCGTGGGCCGCGCCTTCGCGATCTGCAGCGCTTCACCGATCACCTTCGAATATTCGGTGTCGGTGATGAGCACTTTCGTCTCGGCATGATCGAGCATGAAGGCGATATTGGCCGCGTCGAGCCGAGTATTAATGGAATGCAGGACCGCGCCTGTCATCGGCACGCCGAACTTGGCCTCCAACATGGCGGGCGTATTGGCGAGCATGACGGATACGGTGTCGTTCTTCCCGATCCCCAACTGCGTCAGCGCCGACCCGAGGCGGCGCGAACGCGCATAGAACTCGGCGTATGAATACGTCCTGTCCCCATGCACGATGGCAGGGTAATCGGGGAAAACGCTCGCTGCGCGGGCAAGAAAGCCGAGCGGCGTCAGTTGTTGGAAATTCGCGGGCTTCCTGTCGAGATTTTCAGTATAGGCGCTTGTCATGACACGCGTCGCTGGATTGGAGATTGCCGGCATCAGATTACAACAGGCTGCGTACTTCTGCCCAGGCTGTGTTTGTCCCAGATCAATTTTCGGCCGCCAAAGCCGGTGTATGGAGAGGCTCAAAAATCGCTCATTTGGAGAATTCTATGGCGTCCAAGAGCCCTGCGGGCTACAGCGGCACTCAGATCCTTCTTCACTGGATCATCGCCGCACTCATTCTTTTCCAGCTCTTCTTCAGCGAGGGCATGGAGCACGCGTATAGCGCCTGGGTTAAGGGCAAAGAGCTAGGCGCAGACAATCTGCTCAGCGCCAACATTCACGCCTTTGTAGGTTTTACGATCCTCACACTTGCAATCTTGCGTGTTATCATTCGCATGGTCCGCGGCGTCCCTGGTATCCCTGAAGGCCAGAGCGGCCCCAAGGTGTGGATCGCGGTGCTGACACAAGTCTTCCTCTACCTCATCCTTTTCGTCATGCCGATTACCGGAGCGATGGCCTGGTTCCTCGGATATGCCTCGATGGCGGAGATCCATGCTTACGCGAAGCCGCTCATTATCCTCGCCGTGCTCGTGCATTTCGCTGGGGCGTTGATGCAACATTACGTCGCGAAGACGAATGTGCTCGTAAGGATGATGAAGCCCGAGGCGAGACGCGTCGGCTGACGGTTCTGCGCAGAGAAGGTCAGCGCGGGGCCCTCACGTCTTAGAGTGTGACCCACTGAGGGGCTTCGGAACCGGAATGACGGGGCGGCCGCTGCAAAATATCGTGTTGGTTGGCGCGGGTCATGCGCACGCGCTTACTTTGCTTGCTTTCGGGAAGAATCCACTTCCGGGGGCGCGCCTCACCCTGATCACGCGGCGGGCTTGGACGCCCTACTCCGGCATGCTTCCCGGCGTGGTCGCAGGCTTCTACGCCTTCGAGGAAACGAATATCGATGTGAGGCCGCTCTGCAGTTTTGCGGGAGCCCGCCTCGTCCTTGACGAAGCCATGGGCATCGACCTCGTCAGGAAACGGGTTGTGTTAGGCGGCGGCCCTTTCATTCCTTTCGACATTCTGTCCCTCGATATCGGATCCGTGCCGAACAGACACGGCGTACCGGGCGCACTTGCGAATGCGACCTCCGTCAAGCCCATGGACGGTTTTCTGGTCCGGTTCGAAACGACCCGGCGGCGCATCCTGTCAAAGCTCAGCCAGGCCAGCATCTGCGTCGTCGGCGCGGGGGCTGCTGGCGTCGAAATGCTGCTCGCTTTCGAACGGCGATTGAGGAAAGACGCCCAGGACGCAGGCTACGACGCGCAAGGGCTCCGCTTTACATTGTTATCCGCGGACCAAGACATCCTTGTCACCTATCCCCGCCGAATGCGCAGGCGCTTTCGCGAACTCCTTTCCGATCGCGGAATCACGGTCATGACCGGCAAGGCAGCGACCGGCGTCGAGAGCGGCGTTGTTCATCTGGAAGGCGGCGAAAGCCTGACTTTCGACGAGGTCTTCTGGGCGACCGAAGCATCGCCCGCGCCCTGGCTTGCCGATACCGGACTTAAGCTAGACGATCACGGCTTCATTGAAGTCGAAGCCAATCTGCAGAGCACGTCGCACCCTGGCGTTTTCGCCGCTGGCGACATCGCCTCGCTCCGGGGCTACTCGTTGCCTAAGGCGGGCGTCTACGCCGTGCGGCAAGGATTTACGCTTGCCAAGAATCTGCGCAGCGCCTTTACGGGCGCGCCGCTCGAGCTCTACAAGCCGCAGCGCCAGATCTTTCGCTGATTTCAACCGGCGAACGATACGCCATCGGCACGCGCAACGGCTTGACCTTCGAAGGCGCCTGGGTCTGGCAATGGAAAGACTGGCTCGACCGGCGCTACATGGCCAAGTTCAAGAATTTGTCAGCTGGCGCTTTGGCGCAGTAACGACAGTTTGAGAAGGGCTTGGCTGTACCCCTGCACATGCATTGTGCAATGAATAACATAGCGATTTGCGCCATCGGGAAAACTCATGCAGCTATTGATGGAAGACGGCTACAGCCTTCCGAAGCCGTTCACAGACCCCGCCTGGACGGCGCGCGGAGAAAAGCGCGCTGTGGCGCCGCTGAAGCGCCTTGAAACCGTCTGGTTCAACACCGGAACGCTGTGCAACATCGATTGCGAAAACTGCTACATCGAAAGCTCGCCTAAGAACGACCGCCTGTCCTATCTCACGCTCGGCGATGTGCTTCCGTTCCTGGATGAGATTGCCAAGCTGCCGCAACCTGTTTCCCTGATCGGTTTCACGGGCGGCGAGCCATTCATGAACCCGAGCTTCATGGCCATTCTCGAGGAAACGCTGCGGCGCGGCTTCGAGACGCTGACGCTTACGAACGCGCTGAAGCCTATGGAGCATCGAAAGCCGGACATTACGCGGCTGGCAAAGCGTTATGGCTCGCGCATGCGCGTCCGTGTTTCGTTGGATGACTTTCGTCCAGGCGTGCACGATGCGGAGCGCGGCGGGGGCGCATTCGCTCACACCCTCGACGGGCTGATCTGGCTCTGGCGCGCGGGCGTGGAACTCGAGGTTGCGGCCCGGTTCCTGAGCGGTGACACGGAAGAGGATTTGCGGCAAGGCTTCGCGGCGCTTTTCGCCGAATGCGGGATCGGCATCGACTGCGAAGATGACAAGGCGCTTCTTGTTCTCCCCGAGATGGGGCGCGGAGCAACTCCGCCTGAAATCACGGAAGCCTGCTGGGGCGTCCTCAAGAAGTCCCCCGACGACGTCATGTGCTCCGGCGCGCGCATGGTGGTTAAGAGAAAAGGCGCCGCCTCGCCCGCTGTCGCAGCCTGCACGCTTCTTCCTTACGACAGGCGCTTCGAGCTTGGCGCGACGTTGGCCGAGGCGAGCCGCGCCGTGCCCCTTTCACACCCATACTGCGCCACCTTCTGCGTTCTGGGAGGCGGTTCATGTGGATCGGTGCGCCATGCGTGACGAATCTTGGGAGGCGGGTGATGAAGCATTTGACGCGGAGCTGATGGTGCCTCGCCTTTTGAAAGATGGGCGGTTTTGGCTAGCGATCTTCGCGCTCGGCGTCATCTTTACTATTCATGCATCGGGGCTGCCGGGCTCCCTGTCGCTGGAGATGCTTCGGGAGAACCGGCAAGATATCGTGACCTTCGTCAGCGAGAATTACGCTCTCTCCGCGCTTGGTTACATTAGCGTCTATGTGCTTGTGGTCGCGCTTTCCCTGCCCTCGGCTGTCCTTCTAACGCTTTCGGGCGGCTTCCTGTTTGGCGCAGCAGCCGGGGCTACTTTTACCGTCATTGGCGCCACGATCGGCGCAACGCTCCTTTTTCTCTTCGCCCGGACACTCATGGGCGACAACGCAATGTCGCATTTCGGGAAGACCGGGGCAAAACTTGCCTCCGCCATCAAGGCAAACGCATGGTCGTATCTGCTCGTGCTCCGGCTGCTCCCCTTGTTTCCCTTCTTCCTCGTCAATGTCATCCCGGCCTTTGCCGGCGTCAGGCTCCGCACTTTTGTCATCACGACCTTCTTCGGCATTATCCCCGCGACGATCGTTTTTTCTCTTTCGGGGGCAGGGCTTGGCGACGTGCTGGATCAGGGGAGCAACATCACGGTCGATTCGATCCTTACGCCGGAAATCATGGCCGCGCTCGGAGGACTCGCGCTTCTGGCGCTCGTCGCAATTCCCTTGAAACGGAAATTTCAAAGCGGCGCGCGCGGGGGCTGCGCGGTCGATCGAACCATAGAGTAAGTTTTTAGAAGCAATACCGGGATGGCGGCGGCGATTTACGCCGTTTTCAATAACGCAACCTGCGTAGAACGGGCGATCGCCATTGACGCGGGCGCGCCTTTGCCTCACATCTATCGCAAATTCCCGCATCGCAACATGACTTCAGAAAGGCGCGGCTCGACATGAACTTGCGCAACATCGCCATTATTGCCCACGTCGATCATGGCAAGACGACACTCATCGACGTGCTCCTCAAACAATCCGGCTCGTTCCGCGACAATCAGCGCGTCGCCGAGCGCGCCATGGATTCGAACGATCTGGAACGCGAGCGCGGCATCACCATCCTCGCCAAGGTCACATCCATCCAGTGGAAGGATACCCGCATCAACATCGTCGATACGCCGGGACACGCAGATTTCGGCGGCGAGGTAGAGCGCATCCTGAACATGGTGGATGGCGCCATTGTGCTGGTCGATGCATCTGAAGGGCCGATGCCGCAGACGAAGTTCGTGGTCTCGAAAGCGCTGAAGATCGGGCTCAGGCCCATCGTCGCCATCAACAAGATCGACAAGCCGGATGAGCGTCATGTCGAGGTGCTGAATGAGATTTTCGACCTCTTCGCCAATCTCGACGCGACAGAAGAGCAACTCGATTTCCCGATCCTCTACGGCTCCGCAAAGCAGGGCTGGATGGCCGTCGAGCCGAACGGCCCGAAAGAAGACATGGCGCCACTGTTCGATCTCGTGCTGAAGCACGTCGCGCCGCCACGCGTGGGCGGCGGCCATTTCCGCATGTTGGCGACCACCATCGAGGCGGATCCGTTCCTCGGCCGCATTCTCACGGGCCGCGTGACGAACGGCGTGGTGAAACCGAACATGACCGTGAAGGCGATCTCCCGCGATGGGAAATTGGTCGATCATGGCCGCGTGTCGAAGGTGCTCGGCTTCAGGGGCCTTGAGCGCTTGCCAATCGACGAAGGAAAGGCGGGCGACATCATCGCCATTTCCGGGCTAACAAAGGCGACCGTCGCCGACACAATTTGTGATCCGCAAGAGTCACATGCTCTGCCGGCACAGCCTATCGATCCGCCGACGTTGACCATGACCTTCCGCATCAACGACGGTCCCTTTGCGGGCCAGGAGGGCGACAAGGTGCAAAGCCGCGTCATCCGCGACCGCCTAATGCGTGAAGCCGAGGGCAACGTCGCTCTTAGGATCACCGAGGCGCAGGATAGCGACGCCTTTGAGGTGTCGGGCCGCGGAGAATTACAGCTCGGCATCCTGATCGAGACCATGCGGCGGGAGGGCTTCGAGCTGACAGTGTCGCGTCCGCGCGTGGTGTTCGACGCCGACCCGGAAACCGGACAACGGCTCGAGCCCATCGAGGAAGTCATCATCGATGTGGACGAGGAGCACACCGGAGCGGTCGTTTCGAAGCTCTCCGAGCGCAAGGGCGATCTCGTCGAAATGCGTCCCTCGGGCGGCGGACGTCAGAGGCTCATTTTTTATGTGCCGACGCGCGGGCTGATCGGGTATCAGGGCGAGCTTCTGACCGACACGCGCGGCACCGCGATCATGAACCGCCTCTTCCACAATTACGCGCCCCATAAGGGCGAAATCCAGGGGCGCCGCAACGGCGTCTTGATTTCCAACACCACGGGCGAGGCCGTCGCTTACGCACTTTGGAACCTGGAAGACCGCGGGCCGATGATGATAGACCCGCAGACGAGGGTCTATCCCGGCATGATCGTGGGCGAGCATACCCGCGACAACGACCTCGAAGTGAATGTGATCAAGGGCAAGCAACTCACCAATATCCGCACGACGAGCAAGGACGAAGCTGTGCGCTTGACTCCGCCCATAAGGATGCCGCTGGAGAAGGCGCTGGCCTATATCCAGGATGATGAGCTTGTGGAGGTGACGCCGAAGTCCATTCGCCTTCGCAAGCGCTATCTCGACTCGAATGAGCGCAAGCGCGTGGAGCGGGCTGCGGCGGCGTCGGCAGGGTGAGCCTCCCGGCCGCCGTAATCCCGAAAAGGCAAAGCCTTATCAGCAAGCGTAAGAGACTGAAACGTCAATCTTTTTGCGATCCCGGCTCGCGCTTCGCTTGGCCGGGATAACGAAGGCGGCGCGAGCGGCGTCCAGATGATCCGCCGGCAAAGTTTGCGAAGATTGCCTAGCTCATGTGGCCGGGCTTGACTAGGCATGACCCGGCCATCCAACCCGGGCGGCGCGGCGCCATCAAATCGGAACGCCGCGATCCTTCAGCTGCTTGCGGACTTCCTGATCGATTTCCTGCCCGATCTTGCGGCCCCAAGCCTGGCCGAGCTGCATGCTCTGCTGCACAAGCTCAGGCTGAAGCTGGATGAATCTCGCGCCGACAGGGGTCTTGTAGAACTTGATGATCTCGTTGATCTCTTCCGCGGTCAGCTTCTCGGCATAAATTTCCGCGACCTTATCCAGAAGCTCCTGCTTTCGCTGCGAGAACTTCTCCGGAATGGCCCTGAACACATCCTTGATCTCAGCCGCATGATCGGGCTTGAGGTTTACGAATGCATTCTCAAGCTGCTGCGTAATCAGCGGCACGACGACGTCGAACTGCCTGGCCGACCCCACAACCACAAGGAGCTCCTTGGCGGCGGCGAGTTGCGCCGGATCGACGTCCTTGTCTGCGAAGCTGGGCGCAGGGACGGTCACGGACAAAACCGCGACGAACATCGAGGCCAGCAGAAGCCGCACCCCAAATCCCTCTTTGTGTCTCAAGCGATGTCCTTTCCGGTTCGATTAGAGCGCTTTCAGGAAAAGTAGGCCCGGAAAGCGCGACAAAAGGTTATGCCTTTTCGTACCGGCTGGGGGAGGGCGGCGCACGGCATTTCTCCGCAGTTCGCTCATCAAGGTGTGGAAGACCTCGCGCCGCAAAAGTTCGGCCAAGGCTGGCTTCAGCCCGTCACATCGAAGGCAGCAAAAGCCGCCATATTCACCAGATCGTTGTCGGTTGACCCGAGCGACGCGATCTGCACCGGCTTGGAGAGCCCTACAAGGATTGGCCCGATCACGATGCCCCCGCCAAGTTCCTGAAGCATTTTGGTTGAGATGCTTGCCGCGTGGAAGGCGGGCATGACGAGCACATTCGCGGTGTCGGTCAGGCGGCAGAACGGATAGAGGGCCATGGCGCGCCTGTTCAGGGCGACGTCCGCGCCCATGTCACCGTCATACTCGAACTCAACCTCGCGGCGCTCTAGAATCCTCACCGCCTCGCGCACGCGGTCCGCCCGCTCGCTCGGCGGATTGCCGAAAGTGGAAAAGGCGAGCAGCGCAACGCGCGGCGTCATTCCGAACCGCGAAGCCACGGCTGCGGCCTCGACGGCGATATCGGCCAGCTCTTCGGAATCGGGCATCTGGGTTATCGAGGTATCGGCGACAAGCACGATTCTTCCGCGACTGATGATGACCGAAACGCCGATCACGCGCCGGCGCGGCATCGGATCGAGGACGCGCCGGACATCCTGAAGCGCCGAGGACCAATTCCGGGTGACGCCCGTGACCATGGCGTCCGCATGCCCATGCGCAATCATGCATGCCGCAAACACGTTGCGGTCATTGTTCACGAGCCGCTGGCAGTCGCGATAGAGATAGCCCTGGCGCTGCAGGCGCTGGTAAAGGAACTCGGCATAGGTCGCGTTGTGCTCGGAATGGAGCGCGTTGTGGATCTCCAGGTCCTCATGATTTACGCCGGCCATAAACAGGGCCTGCCGGATCTGAGCGTCTCGGCCGATCAGGATCGGGTACCCCAGCTTCTGAGCCGCGAAGGAACTTGCGGCGCGAACGACGAGTTCCTCCTCGCCTTCGGTGAAGACCACGCGCTTCGGATTGAGGCGCAGAGCGCCGAAGATGGAATTGATGAAGCCGGCCGCCGGATCGAGCCGCGCGGAGAGCCTCGCCTTGTAGCCCTCCATATCGATGATCGGTCTTCGCGCGACGCCTGAGTCCATCGCCGCTTTCGCGACCGCGGACGGAATCTCGCAGATGAGACGCGGGTCGAAGGGCGCGGGGATGATGTAATCCGGCCCGTACCGCAGGCGCCGGCCATAGACTTGGGCCACGGAGTCCGGCACATCCGCGCGAGCAAGTTCCGCAATCGCCTGGGCGGCTGCGATTTTCATCGGCTCGTTGATCGTTCGCGCCTGAACGTCGAGCGCCCCGCGGAAGATATAGGGGAAGCCCAGAACATTGTTGACCTGGTTCGGATAGTCGGAGCGGCCCGTGGCGACGATGGCGTCATCGCGAACCTGCGCAACCTCCTCCGGCGTGATTTCGGGGTCGGGGTTCGCCATGGCGAAGATGATGGGCTTGTCGGCCATACTGGCGACCATCTCCTTCGTCAGCGCGCCGGCAGCAGAAAGACCGAAGAAGGCATCGGCGCCGTCTAGCGCTTCGGCGAGCGTCCGCGCCTTGGTGTCGACAGCGTGCGCCGACTTCCATTGGTTCATGCCCTTCTCGCGGCCCCTGTAGATGACGCCGGTGGTATCGCAGAGAGTCACATTCTCATGACGCACGCCCATCGCTTTCATGAGTTCCATGCACGCGATGCCCGCAGCGCCCGCGCCATTGCAGACAACCTTGACGTCCGCCATGTCGCGGTCCGTCAAGTGAACGGCGTTGATCAGCCCCGCGGTGGCGATGATGGCCGTACCGTGCTGGTCGTCATGAAAGACGGGGATGTCCATGAGCTCGCGCAGGCGGCTTTCGATTATGAAGCAGTCCGGCGCCTTGATGTCTTCCAGGTTGATGCCGCCCCAGGACGGACCGAGATAGCGAACAGCGTTCACGAAGGCGTCCACATCCTGCGTGTCCACCTCGATATCGATGGAATCGACGTCGGCGAAGCGCTTGAAAAGAACGGCCTTTCCTTCCATCACCGGCTTAGAAGCCAAGGCGCCGAGATTGCCAAGTCCGAGAATGGCTGTGCCATTGGAGATGACCGCAACGAGGTTGCCCTTCGCCGTGTAGTCGTAAACGAGCCGCGGGTTCTCGGCGATAGCCTCGACCGGGACCGCGACGCCCGGCGAATAGGCGAGACTGAGATCGCGCTGCGTCGCCATCGGCTTCGTCGGCACGATTTCGAGCTTCCCCGGCTTGCCCTCGGAATGAAATTGGAGCGCTTCCTGCCGCGTAAACTTGCGTTGTGCGCTGACGGCCGCTTCCCTCGGCTGGGCCGGTCGCGCTTCGGAAACGGTTACAGGCCTCGTCCTTGCGGCGGGTTTGAAAGGGGGCATCGCTTTTCTTTGTTGAATGAACCGAAATGGATTGAATGCGGCTCCGCTCAGAGCGGAGCATTGTGACGTTAGACTGGCGGGTTGTGCCGCACAAGCTGGGATCAACCCCGGAACGGCCCTTTTTCACCAAGGTGTGATGAGCAGGCCCTGCCGCACAGTCAGCGCAAGAATTCCAACAAACCGCATTGTAACTTAAGTCTTCTGAGAAAGACGGGGCCAAGCCTCGATCCCGGCTTGGCCTTTTGTTTGGCTGGCGCAATGTACAAAGTTGTATGATGACTACACTAGCGTCCGGTCAAAAATCAAACGATAGCAAAGGGTTGTCGTCTACCGAGGGGTCGGTTTTGTAGCTTGATGCGAAAAAGGCCTGTGAGATGGGCGTTTTCTCAAAGGGGCGAACGGATAAAATCTGTAGGAAAGTGTAGAGCGAGATTTCCAGCCCGAGCTCTTTTTTGATGATGGCGGCCAGGACGTAAACGCAAACGGCAATCCAGATTTGCGTCTTCACGGCGTTCTCGGATGTGCCGTAAAAATGCTTGATCCGCAGGTTCTGCTTGATCCACTTGAAGAAGAGTTCGACCTGCCAGCGCTTCTTGTAAAGAGCGGCGATTGTGGGCGCGGGGAGCACAAAGTTGTTCGTCATGAACACCAGCCTCTTGCCCGTTTCGGGATCGACGTACCGAACGCGTCGTAGATGCAGCGGATAGTCTTTCTTCGTGTAAAAGCCATCGAGCGCAATCGACTGATCGGCCATGACGCCCGTCGACTTGTCGACCGGATGCGAATAGACCCGATGATATTTCATGTTGATCTTGGCGCGAGTGACGAAGAACGCCCCGGCCTGCGTGAAGACATGCAGCCTGCGAAAATCGACGTAGCCTCGATCCATGACGTAAATGGCTCCGGCCTCCGGTGAGATCAAATCCAGAGCCAATGCATCGCCCATTTTGCCGTCTGAAACATGGATGAAACTTGGGACTGCTCCGCGCAGATCGAGCAGCGTGTGCATTTTGACCGCCGCCTTTGTCGAACGAAAGTCAGCCCACGGGAACAAAGACAAGCACAGGTCGATCGTCGTGCTGTCGAGCGCGTACACCGTATTGTCGAGATCAAGGCCGATGTCGTCCTGCGCGTAAAGTTTACGTGCGCGGCGGATTAAAAGGGAGGCGAGGTCATGCCACATGCGCCAATCGCGCGCCTCATTCGCGTCGGCAGGCGTTGATTTGGCGACAGGATTGCGAAAGCCCATGCCGTAGAGCTTCGAGGGATGCGCGTTGAGGCTGGCCTCGATGTCGCGCAAACTCTCTCGAAACGTCATTTGAGCAAACGCCATCGCGCGAAACTGCGCTGCGCATCGAAGCCGTGTCGTGTTTTTGTCGCCGCCGTATTTTTCAACCAGCCGGTCGAAGCTCGTCCACGGAACGAAATCCATTACCTGTGAAAAAAGAGGGCGTCCGACCTGCATGGCGTGCCTTCGCTGTCAATGAAAAAGCGAAGGACTTTACCGCCTGATTTTCGGCCCCAATTCAAATCGACCCCAAAATTTTTAGCATAAAAACCTATACACTACAGTCGCTTATTAGTTCTCGCCCCCCAAACCACCGGACGCCAGTGAAATGAATAGCGACCTAAGATTGTTCCAGGCGGCCTGCGCCTTCCAACCATAGTCACCTTAAACCGGAGCCAAAACTTGCCGCATAAGACAAGGTCATGATAGGTCATGCCCGATAAATTCTTCTTCTGGGTTTGACCGATGCCGCGGAAAGTCGCGCTCAAGACAAGCGAAAAGCCAAACTTTCCCGCGCCGAGCCATCACAAAAGCGACAAGGCAGTCGAAAGCCAGCTGCAGCGCGAGTATTTCGCGAGAAACTTCCGCGCTGCCAGGAAAGACGCCGGTCTAAGCCAGCGCGATATTCAGAAAGAGACCGGCATTCCGCAATCGCACATTTCTGAGATCGAAAGCGCGATGCACAATGTTTGCATCGAGACCATGGTTAAGCTTGCCAATCTTGTCCACGTTCCCGTCCACGAGCTCCTGAAACCGTAACAGGCGCCAACCGTGCGGTCGGCAAGATCCGAGCGCGCGATCACGTCGCCGACGCTGGTCAGGCAAACGGGACGCGCAACCTCGAACAAGGCTTCCTCGCTATCGGTATGAAGGGCGCGGGTGGCAAAACCGCCGCCCGTGGCGACGCGGCAAAGCGCGTCCGAGAGCCAAGGGGGGATCGAGGAGAGATTGTCATAGATGAGGCAGGCCGCGTTGGAGGCCGCGATGAAGAGATCGCGCTCGTCTCTGGGCGCCGAGCGCAAGGCCGAGGCGTTGGGATCGATCAGACGGCGCAAGGTCTTGGCGGCCGTGGATTTCGCCGATCCGGCCTCGCCCGTGAGCGCCAGCAAGGGATAGGGGCCTGTGGGGCGCAGCGCGCTTAAGAGCCAGCCCACCACGAGCTTGAAATCGTCCTCGCGGCTGAGGTTCAAAAGCGCCTTCAGCTCTAAAATCGTCCCGCCGCGCTCGGGCACCGGCAGCGCGAGCATGCCTTTGGCCCGGACAAAAAACAAGGGGGGCTCGGCGACCACACGCCAGCCTCCGCCATGGATTTCGACGGCGCGCCACGCGTCGTCGCACAGGTCCACATAAAGCCTGGAGCCAAGGCTTGCCGTACGCAGAAAGACGGGCGCCGTCTCGCCTTTGAACTTCGCCAGCGCCTCGATGGCGGCGACCGCCACGCTCAAGGCCTCGGTGTTGGGTGCGCGGCCCGTGTCCTAGAAATAGCGAAACAACAGCCAATCCTTGAATCCGCGGCTTCGCACGGGCCAGACTTCGCGGTGAGGGGCGCGGATGAGGGCGTGCGCGACGCCAAGCGGCGTCTTGAACAGCGTCGCCTCGGCTTCCGCGAATCCGATCAGCCGGTCGGCCTGGGTCGGCTCTTTGTCGTCCTCGTCGGCCGCCGCGCGCCGCCGCCGCGGCCTTGCCGCTTGCGCGGCATGAACTTGCGCCAGCGGCTCGGCGCCTTCAACCGCGGCGCCCAAAATCTCGTCGAAGCGCTCGGGCTCGTGGATATGGAGCTCGCTTACATCCTTGAAGCCGGACAGTCGCGCCGCGGCGATCCTGTCTTTGTGGCTCGATTGCATGAGGCGCTGCAGCAGCGCCTCGCCGCCTTGATCAGGCTCGACAAGGGCGATCATGCGCCGCCCCTCCAGGAAGACATCGTCGCGGGCCGGCCGGAAGGTGGCGGCGCCGGGCGCGCCAAGCGCCGCTCGTTCGCGAAACCAAAGCGTATGGCAATCGCTCTCGCCTTCGACAAGAAAGAGTGGATCGCCGCCCTCTTTCAAGCGATCGAGCCCATAAAGCGACACGCTGTGGCCTTGCGCCTTATCCCAGATCAGCTTGGGGTTCCCCTGGCCCGCCACGCGATAGCGAACGCGCAGGAGACTGCCATCGGGCCGCCGGTACGGGACGGACACCGCCTGCTGACTGGGCCGGTAAGGGTTTTGCACGGTCTCAAGCCCGAGCGATTTCAAAAATTCAAGCGGCAGATGTTTCAGCGTCGCGTAGGCCTCGAGGCTGATCCCCCTTTGCGAAAGGCGCGGCTCGATCCCAAGCTCCTGCGCGAGCTGAAGCGCCGCCTCGCTCGAGGATCCCTCGAGAAAGGCCTTCAAATCGAGAAGATCGCGCCCAGCGTCCCCCGTCGCAAAGTCGCTCCAGACGCCAATTCGGGCGTTGATTTTGAAGGAGCCCGCATGCTCATCGGCGCGGGTCGGATTCTTGGCGACGTATTCCTCACCCTCCCATCGCCCCCCGGGAAGCCAGTGCGGCAGAAGCGAACGCGCGGAAAACAGCGCGGTCTCAGCGATCTCTTTGAAGTTGAGCGGCGCAGACTTGATTTCGGCGCCGAAGCGCTCGGTCCTGTGTGTCATTGACCATTGCCCCCCGGTCTCCGCCTGACGTGCGGGACCTTTTTTTCGTTACGACTCCTGCTCACTCATCACGGTGTCCGGCGCGACCGTGGGCTGTCCGCAACGCGGGCAGCGCCTGCCCCTTCCCTCGCCCAGGAATGCTCCGGCCCTGGAGAAATCCTCAAACGCGATCGCGCCGCCGGACGCTTTGACGAGCTTTATCAGGGTGGAAAGCCGCGGTTCCCGGACCGGCGGGATGCCGTCTTTGGGAATGAGCCGCGACAAAAGCGAGGGTTGAACGCCCATCAGGCGTGCAAAGCTTTCCCGCGTGTGACCGGATCGGTGCAGGAAGTCCTGGAATTTCTCGACAAGCAGCATCGGCAACCTCATTCGCTGACTTGCCTGAAACTTGTCTAACAGGTCTGAGTCGCGCAACAAAAAAATTCAATGACCCCTTGAGGTGTTTGCCTTTCTGAGCAATATTCATGTCATGGAGACAAGTAGAATCAAAAGATTGCGGTTGGAGCGCGGTCTGACGCTCGCAGGCCTGGCCGAAAAAGTCGGGCTGTCGGAAGGCCACATGTCGCGCGTCGAAGCGGGCACGCGGGGCTTGCGCTTCGCCAAGCTCGACCGTCTCGCCCGAGAGCTGGGGGTGCCGGTCACCGACCTCGTCGCCGCCGAAGAGGTGGCGTTTACGCCCGATCTCGAGGCCTATCATCCGCCGAAAGGATCGGTGGTGGCCAAGGCCTTGGCCTCGTCCACCCAGCGCATGTTCCGCGTGCTGTCTGGCGTCTTGAGCGAGCTGGACTTGCGCGAGAACGCCTTGATCGTCGCCGATATGGATGAGAAAGCCGTGAAAGCTGTCGGCAGTGGAAGCGTTGTCGTCGTCTCCATGGCGTCAAAAGAGAGCGATCCTATTCTCCTGCTCCGGCAGTTTATCGCGCCCTATCTTCTGATCACCAACAGCCGCGAGCAAAACTCTTTGCCAATCCATATGCTGATGACGCCTGCCAAGATTGCGGGCGTCGTGATTCTTTAGCCGCAAGAAGTCACGTTAACCTGAGCTTTTACGTCACAAGCCGACGGTTTTTTCCCCTCCTGTTGTCCCTCCTTCCGCAGCTTCCCGCGACGACGACCTTACTGAGCTTCGAACAGCCAAAGCGCGCTGGCGCTCACTTTTGACTGCGGAAATTATCACCGCCGCGACGCTCAAGGCTCGGACATCGCAGCCAGATGGGCTGCGCCCACAGGTCAGACGTTATTAACTTGCTTAAGACTTGTCTTTAACGCCGCCTCGCCGAGGCGGGCTGCACCGAGGCCGAGATCGCATCCATCACCGGCCACTCGGTCAAGAGCGTCGGAGCGATTCTGGATCGCTATCTCGCCCGCACAAAAGGCTTGGCGTTGTCCGCGATCGAGAAGCTCGAAAAGAGCAAAAGGTGAACAGATTCGCCCGAATGGACTCCCGAATGCACCGGATGCTCTCTGACACTTCGGAGCTAACTCATTGATTTTGTTGGTAGCGGAGGAGGGACTCGAACCCCCGACACGCGGATTATGATTCCGCTGCTCTAACCGGCTGAGCTACTCCGCCTTTCCGAATAAGAATGCTGCATGGGCCGCATTTCATACTGGTATAAGAATGTGCGGCGATGCCGTCAAGCAAAGCGCGGGAAAGCTTCACACCACTTTTTGAAGACGCAGGAGGGTGAAAAGGCCAAAAGGTGGAAGTTCGACCGTTTCCACGAGCCGGAAGCCTGGTGCTCCGGTCACCGTCTTCAATGGGAACACCGGATGCCAGCCGAGCCGCCGCGAAAATCGCGCGAGCCCGTGCTCGACGGCCGCGCGCAAGCCATGCTCGCGGCTGAAGTGGTTGACCACAATCGCCATGCCGCCGGGACGCAACACGCGCCACATCTCGGACATCACCGCGGCTGGATCAGGCACAACCGTCATGACATACATCACGGCCGCTGCGTCGAAGCTCTCGTCGCCAAAGGAAAGCCTGCCTGCGTCCATCACCATAAGCGTCTTGCGCGAAAGCTTGAGGCTTTCCACACGTTCCGCGGCTTTCGCCAGCATGTCGGGAGAAAGGTCGATGCCGGTGACATCCAGGCTTGGCTTGTAGCGAGGCAAAGAGAGCCCAGTGCCGACACCAACCTCAAGAACCCGCCCTTCAGCCTCGTTTAGCTTCTGAACAGCAAGACGGCGCCCCGGTCCGGCTACCAGCCCGAAGCTGTAATCATAGATCGGCGCCCAAATGCGATAGGCTTCGCGGACCGCGTGGTCGTCTAGAGCGGGGTGTTGGAGGTGGTGTGCCATATCAAGTCGCAGTCCTGTCGATGAAGCCGCCGCCGAGCACGCGAGCCCCACCGCCGCCGTTTTCATAAAAGACACAAGCCTGGCCGGCCGCCACGCCGAATTCGCCTCCCGGCAGTTCGACGCATACGCCGCCATCGGCCCCAAGAAGCAATCCAGATCGAGGGGGTTGTGTCGAGCGCACCTTAACGGAGATGGTCCGAGGCTCGGCAAGCGCCTCATCCAGCGTGCCGCCGCCGATCCAGTTCACGTCGCGCAGACTAAGCCGCGAAACCCGAAGCATCTCGCGTGGCCCCACGAGCACGCGCCTTGAAGATGGTTCTATGCGTATCACGAAAAGCGGGTCTCCCGTTGCGATGCCCAGTTTCTTCCGCTGGCCTACCGTAAAATTGATAATACCGCGATGCGTCCCCAGTACGCGGCCGTCGACGTGCACGATCTCGCCCGGTTCATCGCTTTCTGGTTTCAGTTTGCGAATGACGGAGGCGTAATCGCCGGTTGGTGCGAAGCATATGTCTTGACTATCGGGCTTTAAAGCCACGGGCAAGCCAAGCGCCGCGGCCAATGCGCGCGTTTCACCTTTCGTCATGGAGCCAAGAGGGAAGCGCAAGAAATTGAGCTGGTCGCGGGTGGTCGCAAACAGGAAGTAGCTCTGATCGCGCTCCGCATCTGCCGCTTGCAACATCTGCCACCCTTCGGCGCCGGCTTGGCTTCGGACATAATGTCCGGTGACCAAAGCGGACGCGCCGAGTTCGCGCGCAGTCTTTAACAGGTCGGAAAACTTGACGGTCTGATTGCAGCGCACGCAGGGCAGCGGCGTTTCTCCCGCCATGTAGCTTGCTGCGAAGCCGTCAATGACAGACTGCCGGAAGCGGTCCTCGTAATTGAGCACATAATGCGGGATGTCCAGGAAACTCGCGACGCGGCGTGCGTCCAGGATATCGCGTCCCGCGCAGCAGGAGCCTTGCCTGCCGACAGCAGCGCCATGATCGTAGAGCTGAAGCGTGATGCCGATGGTTTCGTAGCCCGCACGCTTTACGAGAGCGGCAGCCAGCGACGAATCGACGCCCCCGGACATCGCAACGACAATGCGGTGCGTGTTTGCCCGGCCTTTCAACCCGAAACGGGAAGGTTCAACATCGGGAGCTTCCTCAGGACACGGCAAAAGAGTGTTCGATTCAGAAGAACTTAGCATACGAGAAACGCACATTTCGAGATTTTCGCCAGTTCTTATATGGGGCCGCAAGCTTAGTAGTCGATAAAAGCAACCTCAGGGCGTTGTTGTAATATCGGCAACCAAAAGTAGAGGAATGAAGCTTTTCTTGGCCCGGCGACGTTAACCACGTTTTAAACGAGCCGCAATAAAGTGCATCTCAGGTCTTTGATCGCGTGTGAGAGTACTATGACCGAATTGTTCCGCCCCCGCCTCCGTTATGTCCTTGGCCCCGATGGCAGCCCATTGACCATAGCGGACCTTCCCCCTCCAAATACAAAACGTTGGGTTATCCGCCGCAAGGCGGAGGTTGTCGCAGCCGTTCGTGGCGGGCTTCTTAGCCTCGACGACGCTTGCAAACGCTACAAGCTGACAATTGACGAATTTCTGAGCTGGCAGCGCCTCATCGAGCGCCATGGCTTGCCAGGTTTGAGGGCCACAAAAGTCCAGGATTACAGAGCGTAAAGGACTTATTGCGCCTTGCTCTCTTCCGGATTATCGAGGAAGAGCAAACCTTCTTCCAAGGAAACGATTTCCTTGCCGTCGAACTCGTAGTCTTCACCATCGGGCAGGCGAATAACGCAGCTTTTTTCGCAAAGCTCCAGTTTTTCGCCCGCCTTGATGGTCCGCTCGATTTGTCTGTCGCCCTCGATAATGATAAGCGTCTGGTCGGACGTATCCCGGTTCGTCAGCGATATGCCGAATGCGGTAACGGGCCAGAACGCCAGAGGCGCCACGATCAAAACTCTGCAAGCGCGCAGCATGTGAACCTCATCCTCGATTGGAGCGATACATGCCGGCCATGCTTACAGCAGGAATCCGAAAAAGGGGAAGAAAATGTCTTCCTCCTTTTTCTCATTCGAGCCTTACTTCTTGCCGCCCTTCTTGGCGCCTGCTTTTTCGCCGGATTTCTCCTGCGGTTTAGGAGCTTCCTTCGGCTTGGCTTCAGGTTTCTTTGCCATATCCTCTGACCTCTGAAAGACGCACCAAAATCGATTGGCGCAACTCAGAGTTTGGGATCAACCCGCTCCTAGCGCAACGAAAATCTACTCGGATTCTAGTGGAATTTGTGAACGGATCGAGAGACTAGAAATGATCTGGCTGCCTCGGTATCTGACTATCGCTTGTATAAGCTCGCTAACTCTTCTTGGTCCCCTCCAGCGTGAGGGCCAGGCGCAAAATCCGGCTTCGACGGATGCTGCTGCCTGCTGGACGCCGGAAGCATTGGCAGGAAAACCGGATGAGAAGGCCATTCATCGGGTTCCCTACGACGCCTCGATCGAGCCAGCCGGCGAAGCCGTCAGTCTTCCCCCGCTGCCAGGAGATATGCGCGGTTCGATACGCCGCGTGAAGCTTCAGCATGGCGAGAAGTTCGTGGCGCTGACGTTTGATCTCTGTGAGAATGCTGACGAAATCTCCGGCTACGATTTTGAGATCTTTGATACTTTGCGCCGTCTGGGCGTGAAGGCGACGTTCTTTCCAAGCGGGAAGTGGCTTCTCGATCATAGGGAGCGAGCCGAGCAACTCCTCGCCAGTCCTCTTTTCCAGGTCGGGGCGCATAGCTGGACGCATCGCAATTTCCGCCTGCTGAAAGAGGACCAGGTCAAAGCCGATCTGGCCCTCGACCTGAAGGCGGACGCCCGGGTGCGCGAGGCCTTGCACGCCCGAGCGTGTTATCGCGTGGATTCCAGCAAGAGCGATGCGGCGCAAGCGGCCGTGTTTCGTTTTCCGTTCGGCACTTGTAGTGCGGAAAGTTTGAACGCGGTAAACGACGCTGGACTCCTGGTGATTTAATGGGATGTCCCATCGGGCGACCCCGCCAAGGCCCAAAGCGCGGAAGCCATCCAAAAGGGTGTCGCCGCGAGCGCCAAGCCCGGCTCTATCATCGTCATGCATGCAAACGGGCGTGGCTGGCATACCGCCGAAGCCTTGCCGCTCCTGATCGAAGACTTGCGCAAGCGTGGCTTTGAGTTTGCGACCGTTGGCGAGTTGCTGGCGAAAGGAGAGCCCGTTATCGCCGATAGCTGCTATGAGCTAAAACCCGGCGACAATGTGAAGTATGACAAGCTCTTCCCGCTGGAACGGCCAGCTGATACGCGTTGGCCGGCAGAAACCGAAAGCATCGGTGAGACGAAGCCCGTCAAATAAGCGTTCAGCACCATGCCGGGCAGCGGACCTTGGTTGTGACCTGAGGTGGAATGGCAAAGCGTATTTTTGTTGCGACATCTGGATCGCGCGGGGACGTCGAGCCCTTTCTCGCGTTGAGCAAGGCGCTGAAGAGCGCCGGGTACGATGTCGTTTTGTCCGCGCCGCCGGATTTTGGCGACTGGATCGCCTCGCATGGTATCGCGCATCATGCGGCCGGAGAGCCCGCAAGGGATATCGTGAACGCCTTCGCCGGAGCCATAGAGAACGACACGTTTTTCCGTTCGCTTGCGCGGGCAGACACGAGCAGAAATTCCGCGCACTGTTCGAGAGCGTTTCCGAAGCGAGCCAAGGCGCCGATCTCCTTATCTATTCGCCGTTGATGGCGAGCGTCACCTTTCTCGCCGAAGTGCGCGGAACCCCTGCGATCGCCGTCTATCTCGCGCCTGCTTTTCCTACGGGAGACTTCGCAGTGCCCATGCAGCCCCGTTTTAGCTATGGCCGCGTCATCAATCGCCTGTCGCACCGCGCCGTTGACTTGATTTTGCTGAACATGTTCAGGCCATGGTGGAATGCGGTTCGCAGCGGCTTGCCGGGCCTGAAGCCATTCAGCCGGTTCCATGACATCCACACTATAAATGGCAAGCCCGTGCCGCATTTGTTTGCCGTCAGCGAGGCGCTCGTGCCACGCCCGCGCGACTGGCCCAGCCACGCCATCATGACCGGGAATTTCTTTCTGGACGGGGATGAGACCTGGGAGGCCTCTGCGGACTTGGCGGCATTTCTCGAAGCTGGCCCGCCCCCAATTTATATCGGGTTCGGCAGTATGCCCCTTGGACGGTCGAAGGCGTCGGTGCTCTTGGAGGCGTTGTGGCTGTCGGGGCAGCGAGCTGTGATTGCTCGCGGCTGGGGCGGCTGGGGCGACGCTCTTTCGGCCGCACATGGACCTCGAGTTCATGTGATCGAAGCCGCACCGCATCGTAAGCTTTTCCCGCTCATCACGGAGGTGCTGGGACGACCGCGGCAGGGCTTCTGGCGGGCAGACCTACGCTCATCGCGCCCTTGATGATGGATCAGTGGTTCTTCGCGAACCTCGTGGACCGGCATGGCGCGGGGTCGAAGCCTTTGCCCGTGAAGAGGTGGCGGGTGGATGTTCTTGCAGATCGGCTCAGGGACCTCGCCAGCGTGGCGGAACACCGGCGCCAGGCCTCGGGAATAGCGTTGCGCATGGCGAAGGAGAACGGTCCAGCGCGCGCGCTCGAAGTCGTTCGCAGCGTGATCGGAGCGCCCTGAGCGAGGTCTTCGAAGCCAGTCTCCCCGTGACCGGTCGCGAATTGTATTCAGCAGGGTAAGGCCCTCAAGCCAGTTCCGCTTCGGGAATTTGAGTTGCGAGCCGCGAGCGTAAGGGCGCCAGGCGCTCGGCATGATGCCGCCATTTCCCCACTGAAGACGCGTACACCGGACGGCGGACCTGAACGGCGCTGGCGGTGGCGGACGGCGCCGGGCTCTGATGAAACCGCAACACCTCATCGTCCCACGGCAGGCCGAGAAAGCTGACGATCCGCCTGCTTTCCTTCGATTGATCCGCGATGATGTCCTCGTAACTGACTTCGAGCAGAACATCCGGTGGCAGCGCCGCCTTCCAGTGTGTGGCCAGGCGGCGAAAGGCAAGGTAGTAGTCCGCTAGCTCGATCTGGTCGTATGAGAACGAGAACCTCCCCTGAAAGTGAGCTTTGTAAATCGCCCAGCATGTATCCAGGGGATGGCGGCGGACGAGGACGATCCTGGCTTGCGGCAAGGCAGCGTGGATGAGGCCGCAATAAAGATAGTTGTTCAACGTTTTGTCGACGAAACGGCGGCCCGGAGCTACGCGGAAGGCTGTCATCGCCTCCATGTAGTTTTTGCCGATGGCTGCCAGATCGAGGCTGTTTGAACTTCCCTGCTGAGCGCGGCGAGCATCGGCAGCGAATGCCGCGGTTTCTCCTGCCGAAGTCACAGCTTCGTGGCTTGCGATAATCCGCTCGACGAGCGTTGTGCCTGTGCGTGGCAGACCAAGGACGAAAACCGGCGCGGCGCCTTCATAGCCGGACTTACAGGCGACGAGACCGGCGCGAGTTTGCGTGCCGATGATGCGATCGATCTCAGCGATCTCCGCCGCATTGTCATAGGCGATTGACCGGCGGTGCAGAGTGCAGCCGGCTTCGACATGATCGAAGGCGCGGGCGTTCATCTCGAGGTCCTCGCATTCCTTGGCCAAAGCGAAGCGCAGCATGACCTCGTCGGAGGCCGGCAGATTGCCTTCGCGGATTACGCTCTCCATTTCGTCGATATGATTGCGCTCGAAGGTCTGGGTGCGCAGGTCCGCGCGCAGGTAGTGGGCGCGGGCGTGGCGGCGGTCTTGCGCGATGGCTGCGTCGCAATGAGCATCGGCGTCCTGTAGCTGGCCGGTCATGCGCTCGGTTGCAGCCAGATTGAACAGGTATTGCGGCACATGCGGACGAACCGCGACTGCGCGCTGGAAGAGGTCCCCTGCTCTTTCGTGGAGGCCCAGCAGGCCGAAGATCGCGCCGAGCGCGTCAAAAGCTTCGGGTGCATGCCCTATGATGCGTGAAGCCGTCTCGGCAGCTTCGAGCGCCTGAACGGCATCACCGCCGATCAACAGGCATTTTGCCCGCAATATATGGGCGATCGGATCTTGCGGCGCCAGCGCGACGGCTCGATCGGCACAGACGATGGCCGCATCCGTGCGCCCCCGCTGCAGGGCGGTTTCAGTCAACAGCGCCCACGCCTTCCCATTGTCCGGCGTGCTCGCCAGCACTTGCGCGCAGATCCGTTCGGCTGTCGCAACGTCTCCACTGGCGAAAGCGCGGTAAGCAGCCTCCATGGAAGGCGCAGCATGATGCGGAGTGGCGGTGAGAGGCAAGCGATGATTCCTTATGTCAGTTTTTGAAACACAGGCGCCCCCTCCCGGCGAGGGAAGGGGGCGTTTGTCGTTCGTCTGAGGTCGAGATCAATTATAGGGTTTCTGGTCACCGCCACCGGGGTGGTATCCGTCATGCCCACAGCGATCGTGATCGCCATCTTTTTGGCCGAAGCAGAAATTGCCCCAGAGGTCGCCGATCGCCGGCCGGTTTTCCGGGACGTAAGGATTATTCTCGGCCGTCTTCGGGTTCGGCAGGTTGTCGCGCGTGCGGTGCGACAGCTTGGGCAAATTCCAGTTCCGCTCGATGAATTTCACGATCGAGGCGTGGTCGGAATATTCGTGCGCCACATGACCGCCCTCCGAATATTTGGATACGACAATAAGCGGAATGCGTGTTCCGTCGCCGAAATAATCAACCGGCTGGACGTATCCGGAGTTGTAGTATCCGCCGCCTTCGTCCGTGGTGATGACGATTGCGGTGTCTTCCGAGAGCTGCTTATTGGCCTGCACCAGATCGACGATCTTCTTGGTGAAGGCTTCGAAGATATCGACCTTGGAGGAAGCCGGGTGGCCATCGTTGAAGGTGCTCGGCTTCACGAAGGACACGGCGGGGAGCGTGTTGTTGACGATGCCATCGTAAAGAGCGTTCACATCCTTCATGTGCTCCTCGCGCTGCTCCTTATGAGTCATGATCGACTCGGAGTAGAGGAACGGACTGCAGATATTGCAGAAGAGATAGGCGGCCGGACCGTGAGGATTATCGATTTCGCCGTAGTTGGCTCCGAGGCCATACGGAAGCGTCTTGAAATCGGTCCAGCGCTCGCCGAACCAAGCCCAAGTGACTTTAGCCTGGTTGAGCGAATCGCCGATATGGCGCTGCTTGATGACTGGCGGCAGCGTGAATGGGCCGTTGTTTGTCGGATCCTGTGCGCCACTGCCGATGTATGAGGGAACATAGTTGTTTAGCAGATAGTAGGCGCCCTTCTCGCAGTTAGGCGAAACGTTGATGGCCTTCAGATAGTTGACGATCGCAGCTACGCCCGGCTGCTTGGTGTCCGAGCAGTTGGTGTAGCTGCCGCCCGTTGCAGTGGACACATTTCCATAGCCGTCATTGGTGTACCAGTTGTTGGCGCCAGACGGGTTGGGGTTCTCGATCTGCTTAGCGTCGGGAGTACCCGGATTGCCTTTAGAGTCAGCGTAATAGAGCGCGTCGGCGTAGCCGATCATCATCTCGTTTGCGAAAGTTCCACCCATGACTGGCTGGTGATAGTTGTCGTTGAGCGTGTACTCGCGCGCCAGCTTCGTCAGGTAAGGCGCGTCGCCCTTGGCGACATTGTAGAACCCCATGGCAATGTTACCCTCCTTGAGAAGGGGGACAGGGAGGGGGCTAGGCGGTGGGGCGCCGTTGCTGCCAGCAGAGACGGTCTCTTCGACCCAGGGGAAGAGATCGGCCTGGCAACCGCTCGGATTCTGCTTGGTGGCCTCCTTGGCGTCGCAGTCGAGCTGCTGCCACATCTGATAGAAGCGATGAACCGGGCTGCCGCCATAGGTGTCGTAGAGGCTGCCGCCTGTCGTCCTCACCAGCGGATAGGGGCCGGCCGGCAGAGTGCTGTAATTGGCGATGCCTGCATCCGGCGAGTTCTTCGGCGATCCCGTGGCGCCAGTCGTCAGCAGGGGAAGCTCACTAGGCAACAGGCTGTAATGGCCGGGTTGATTGGCGACCTCTGCGGCCTGCTTGGCGAGCGCCAGGGTCGCCATGCACCCCGGACCGTTGACAGCCGCGCCCGGGTTGGAACCACCGGCAGCGGTGTAATCATAGACACTCGTGTAGCAGGTTGGGGGCGCATAGGACGTGCCCGGCGCCTGCAACGGGTTGCTGGAAGTGCCGTAGGCTACCTTGCCGCCAGGGCTGATCTGGTAGGTGGTGGTGTCTTGGGCGGAGTACTGCGTGGCCTTGGCGTAGTTCGGGCCTGGCGTTCCGTCCTTGTTGATGATGCCCTTGGACAGAAGATTATCGACGTGTTCGCCTTTGCCCGGCTCGTAAGTCGCGAAGAGATGGTCGAACGTCCGGTTTTCGCCAAGAATCACAATCACGTGCTTGATTGGACTTGCGGTCTTAGTGTCCGCGTCGTGCGCGTAGACGTCACATCCAACCGCCGCCATGATTGCCGTGGTGACGAGCGCACTATCGCGCAAGCGTCTCTTAAACTGCGTGAGCACAATGCTTCTCCTTTATAAATGAGATTCAGGCAGGCAGAATTCAGCGCTGGCGATCAGTGAAATCGCCAACGGGCAAGCGAAAGCCGTGTTTGTGACAGGTCTTATTGTGAGAGAGCCGTTGAGCAGCTCCCGCTAAAGCCGGCACGCCAACGATACTGGCGACGCTGAAACTTTACTGGGCGAAAGAACCAGCGCAAAAACCGCCAATACCAACGGCAATGACGGCCTACAGAACAAGACGCATAATTTTAGATTTCATAACCCCCCCCTTGCTTTAGCCAACAACGGCGCCCCTCACCAAAAACCAGACGAATTAGAAGGCCCATGAGCATGTGGCCGCCTGCAAGACTGTCTGCGCAAGGCATCTGAAACTTTATGCGTTCTACGAAAATGCGCGCCGTTCGAATCACTTGTACCTTGAGCGAAGCTTACCGAATTGGCCGTAGAAGGCCGATGTTACAGATTGATGACAAAGAGTGGGGCAGGATATTAGCATTATTGCTTGCCGCAGCGGCCCGGAAAGAGACCATCAAAATAAGAGCGAAAGTAAATCAAACCCGCAATGCAGATTACTAGTACAGTCGGAGGCAAGTTCGCACCCATTTGCCGCACGCTCTCAAGCGAACTTGCTTCCGATAAGCTGTACTAGGCCGTGTGGACGGATTTCCGCAAGTTGAACGATCGTGGCTTCCCAAGTCAGTTTTTCAGTGATTCATGGGTGACCGGCTTCGGGAGGGGCGGTCATGCTGACTCGGATGACGTAGAAAAAAGTACTTATATTTTTAGATATGCTGTTTTTACAAAACGAAGCCAAAGTGTTTGCAAACCATATGACGGATCGAATCCCGTCCACGGGGCCTAAACAGAGCACTGCCGAAATCTGGCTATTTCCAGCCGCCACCGGGCGCACAGGCGGCGGGGCGCGGACTGACTTGCGCCCGAGCACATGGACGGTTAAACGCAATCCGCGATTGTCGCGGAGGACTAATCACTATGGAATGATACCGCCGAGCCTAAGTCTTGACCTTTGGAATCCAGGGGTGGGAGCATAGCGATTTGACCCTGCCCGCGTCGGCGATGAGCCTGTTCCAGGCGCTACAGGCGGCGTCAGCAATGGCATCGTAATCGGCAAGCAGACGATGGGAGAGGAAGCGTTCCTTGAGATAGAGCCAGACGCGCTCGACGGGGTTCAGTTCGGGCGAGTAGGCTGGCAGCGGAACCAAGGTGACGTTGGCCGGAACGGCGAGGTCGTTAGAGCCATGCCAGCCAGCTTGATCGAGGACCATCACCGCATGTTCGCCATCAGCGATGGTTTTCGCAAAGCCGTCGAGGAAGACTTGCATCGCCGCCGTATCGGCATAGGGCATCACCAGCGCGAAGGCGTTGTCCGTGCCCGGCTCTACGGCCGCGAAGATATAGGCGAAGGTGAAACGCCTGTCGCAAAGCCCCGGCGGCCGCTCGCCGCGTTTCCACCAGACATGACAGACGCGGCCCTTCTGGCCGATGCGCGCCTCGTCCTGGAAGAACAGGCGGAGGCGCTTACCTTTATGACGTATACGGATGTATCGAAGAAACACGGGGGCTCTTTTTAAAGGCCTCCGCTTCGGCCGGGTCTTTTTGCGGGTGGCTCGGCCTCGCCTTCTGCCTGGAAAAGCCAAGGCGCTTTAAGAGCCGTCCCATAGAAGCCGGATGAAAGCTCTTGCCAAAGCGGGTTTCGCAGATCCGCGCCAAATCCTCGCGGGTGAATGACGAAATGCCATCGGCCTCAGGATTGGGACCAGCCAAGACGATACGGATAAGTTCGGCCTGCTCCTGCGGCTCAAGGCGGGGCGGGCGCCCATCGCCCCAGCAATCGTAAAGCCCATCGAGGCCGTGCCCATTATAACGGATCACCCAGTCTCTCAAGGTTTGGCGGTCCATACCCGCGGCTTCGGCGGCCTCTTTGCGGCTCATGCCTGAAAGCGCGTTGGCAATCGCCAAAAGACGCCGCGCCACCCGCGGATTAGCTTCAGCCTTGGCCAGCTTCCGCAACGCCGTTGGAGTCCGATCCCTTCTGATGCACAGCGCTGTCATGATGCCCTCCCAAGAATCAATGCGGACAGGGAATCATGATCTGGCCCATCTGCGGAATCGCAGCAGCGCAACAGGAGTCTAATCTTTCGACACGGCGGTATGAGATGCCGGCGAAGAGCCTCGGCCACGGCGTGCGTGCGATTTCGCACCCCCAGCTTCAGCTGCGCTTTTTTCAGGTGCGTTCTCACCGTCTCCTCCCCGATCCCAAGATACTGGGATGCCTCCTTGAACGGCATGCCAATCGATATCAGACGCAGGACTGCGAGTTCTCGCGGAGTGAGGACGTAATCAGACGATGCGGGGGTCAGAGGCGCCAGCTGATCCAGCCTCAAGGCCGCGAAGCTCGCCGCCGCGAAAATCATAATTCTCGCCCCGTCAGTGAACTCTTTCCCAAGAGGGCTGGCCGACCAAAAGGCGATAAGCCAGCGGCCGCCGACCGGGCAGGCGAACATGTCGCGGGCGCCGTATTTGAGAGCGAGTTCATACCCCCACCGGTCTGTGCCGATAGGTTCGAGCATCTGGAGAGTTTCAGTTGCGGTGTGCGGGCCGAGGCTCGTCCGTGCCAGCATATAGCCAATTGGCAGTTTGTGAGGGGTTTGCTTTATCCATTCGTTCCACCAGCCCTTCGGAGCCGAGTCATGAAGAAAGACCGTCTTCCCGATCACAAGCGACTGCAAATCGGTCACCCTTTCCGGAAAGCGAACGGCGACGAGTACGTTCAGATGGAGGCGCTTCGACGTTATGGCATGCAAGCCATCGAGCACTTCTTTCGGGGTCTTTGCGTTCGGCACATCGCAGGAATAATTGAGAAGATCCTGGGTGAGGCCATTGCGGAGCTGTCCGGAATCGCCAGCCCTTGTACTGAAATTCGAGTCCATGACGCTTATGCGTCTCCACAATATGGTTGGCGATACCAACTAAAAATAAAGTTCTTAGCTCACCGGGGCAATTGCGTTCTTCAGCGCACGGTCGATTTGTATTCCTACGCGCCCCTGATCGCTTCATTGAATGGGCTATATGAAGCGGGCTCGCGGCCGCTTCGGGGCCTATTTGAGGTCAACCGTGACGCTGTTGATTTTACCGTCGAACGCGAAGGGCCGTCTGTCGAAATAATCGAGCGAAACCGGTGAGCCAAGATCGACGCCGACATCCAATGTTTCGCTGGCGGTGAAGGCCCCAGCCACGGTGCGCTTCACATCGAGTTGGCCCACCTCGGCGCCATCGACCTTCAACAGGATTGCGGCTGCCGCGCCCGGCTTTGCGATGGTGGTATCCACCTCGATCCTGTGTTTGCCGGCTGCAAGCTTCTCCTTCGAGCGCCCGATGTAACGCTCGATGATCATCATGTTGTATTCGTAAACGAGTTGGCCATCGTCCATGTAAAGCGTAAGGCCGCCGCTCGCGCCGCCAAGCGCGTAGAGAACGCCTGATGCATGGTCGCCGAGTTCGGCGTCAATCGTGACGTGGTTGCTCTCACGGCCAAGGCCCGGCGCAGCGAACTCCGGCATTCTTGTCGTCGTCGCGTCGAACCGCCAGCTTTTGTAAGGCGTCGAGATGCGGTCCTCGGGATGGAGGCGAAGCCAGATCCCGGCCCCGATCGGAAACACCTTGTTCTTCTGGGCTTCGGCCAGAAAAAGTTCCTTCATCTTGGCCAGTCGCTCGGGCTCTTTTGCGGCAAGATTTTCGGCCTGCGAGAAGTCCTTCGTGATGTCATACAGCTCCCAAACGTCCCGGGCGGAATCCCAGTCCTTCAACTTTGCGGCGGACCCGGCGGTATCCCAAGGGACGAGCGGCCCGAATGTGCAGGCATACCAGCCATCGTGGTAAATCCCGCGGCTGCCGTTGTTGTCGAAATACTGCGTGTGCTTGTGCGTCGGCGCGTGGGCGTCGTCGAAGGTGTAAGCCATGCTCACCCCGTCGATGGGGTCCTGCTCGAAACCGTCGACCACTTTCGGCGGCTTGATGCCAAGAACCTCGTAGATCGTCGGCACGATGTCGTTGACATGGTGGAACTGTGATCTTGGCGTCTTGTCGGGCTTGATGCGCGCGGGCCAGGAAATGGCCATTGGGTTACGCGTGCCGCCGAAATGGGAAGCGATCAGCTTCGTGTATTGGAACGGCGTGTCCCCGGCCCACGCCCAGCTGGCATGATACATGTTATCCACTTTCGGGCCGCCTAGCGCGTCGAGTCCTCCGAGGTTATCGAGCGCCTTGATGTGCTGATCGACGGTGCTGGGAATGCCGTTCTGGGCCAAAAGTTCGCTGATCGTGCCTTTCTGGCCTTCGGCGCTCGAACCGTTGTCGCCCCAGATGTAAAAGACAAGGGTGTTGTCTTTCACGCCGAGTTCGTCGAGACCGTCGATCAGCTTGCCGACCTGAGCGTCGACATGCTCGGTGAAGCCGGCGAAGACTTCCATCAACCTCCGCTGGAACGGGCGTTCCGATTCCGGGATGCTGTCCCACCCGGCCATGCTCTCGGCGCGCGGTGTCAGTTTCGCGTCCGCTGGAATCCAGCCCAACTCCTTCTGTCGCTTGAAGACGCGCTCGCGCAGCTCATCCCAGCCGTCGTCGAAGCGCCCTTTGTATTTGTCGGCCCACTCTTTGAAAATGTGGTGCGGCCCATGCGCGGCCCCCGGCGCCCAATACATGAAAAACGGCTTATCGGGCGAGAAAGCGCGGTGGCGTTTCATCCACGTGATCGCCTTGGTCGCAAGGTCTTCGCTCAAATGATATTTCGGATCGTGCGGCGGCTCGATGGGATTGAAATTCTCATAGAGCCGAGGCTCCCATTGCGATGTCTCGCCCGCGAGAAAGCCATAGAAGTAGTCGAAGCCGACGCCCTCGCCGGTCGGCCAGCGCGTGAATGGACCCATGGCCGTGGTCTCGGTCGCGGGTGTGTTGTGCCATTTGCCGAAGGCGGCGGTTTTGTACCCATAGTCGCCAAGCACTTTGGCAAGCGTTGCGGATGTTCTCGGGATCACCCCCGTGTAGCCGTCCCAATCCACGGCGCGCTCGGCGATGGTGCCCGACCCGACGCGCTGATGATTGCGTCCCGTCAGCAGCGCCGCGCGCGTCGGCGAACAAATCGATGTTGTGTGGAAAGTGTTGTAGCTGATCCCTTCGTTGGCGATGCGGGTTAGGGTTGGCGTATGGACCGGGCCGCCATAGGTGTCCGGAAGCCCGAAGCCAACATCATCCAGCAGGATGATGAGAATATTGGGCGCGTCCTTCGGCAGATGGCTTTTCTCCACGCGCCGGCGATGGATGGAATCCTGCAATCGCGGTTCAGCCAAGCTCGCCGAAGGCGCCGGTGCTAAGGGGAGGACGGATCCATCGTCTGGACCGGCGGCCGCCTTGCCGGGCAATACTGCCGCGGCCAAAACGAACCAGAGAAAGCTCTGTGCAACAGATCCAAGCAGAGCGCGAAGTACCGGGTGCCGCAACGTCGTCCAACTCATACCAACCCCCCACTCGAAACCCTAATTACCCGCGCGCGGGCCAACAAATTTCAAAGCGGCGCTCACCCTCCCGGCAGCGCTGCCTTTTCTTGCGGGAGGCCGCTGTCGTCGATATCGAAGTCGGGGTCGAGGACAGTTTTGCCCTGTGCGCCGACAAAGGCGGGCTGGGCCTTGATCCACTCGCTCGGCTTCTGCTGTTTCGCATAGTCGATCAGCCGAGCCTCAAGATCACGAGCCACGTCGGGATATTGCGCGGCAACGTTGGTCGTCTCGCCCGGGTCCTTGGAGAGATCGAACAGTTCGGTTTTGCCGGGGAGCAGAGCGATCTTGATGAGTTTCCAGTTGCCCTTGCGGATGGCTCCCCGAAACGCCTCGACGTTGATCAGGACGTCCTCATTCGGCGACGGCTTGCCTTCCGAAAGGGTTGGCCAGAGATCTTTGCCATCCATGGGATGATCCGGGCTGCCCTTGGCGCCTGCAAGCGCGAGCAGCGTCGGCATAACGTCGACCATGTGTACGGGATCGTTCACCACGCGAGGCTGAAGGTGCCCGCGCCAGGATACGAAAGCCGGCACGCGAACGCCGCCCTCGTAAAGGCTGCCCTTGCCGCCGCGAAATGGCGCATTCGAAGCGGGAGCCTTGGCTTCTCGCGCAAGGCCACCCTCTTCGCTTGCCATCTCTTCCTTGCTTCTTGCGCCTGTTGCGAACATCCCGCTGGTGGCGCCGCCATTGTCGCTGGCGAAAATGATGATCGTATTGTCCAGCAGGTTTTTCTTTTCCAGGGCCTCGACGATCCGGCCAACATCGTGATCTAGCGACGAGATCATGCCTGCATAGGCTTGCCGGGTCTTATCTTTTATCGACGGATAGAGGTCCTTATACTCTTCGGGCGCTTGGTAAGGGGCGTGGGGGGCCAGCGATGCGAAGTAGAGAAAGAATGGCGTTTTGCTGTCCTGTTCATTGATGAGCTTGACAGCCTCGTCGCCGATCAGGGTCATGTAATAGCCCGGCTCCTTCACGAAGGCGCCGTTACGCTGCCAGTCGATGATGCCGCCGCGCTCACGCGTGAAGTAATCGACCTCGCCGACAAGGTTGCCGTAGAAGTAATCGAAGCCGCGATTTTGCGGCCAGAACTTCTTGTCGGCGTGACCGAGATGCCACTTGCCGGTGAGGAGCGTGCGATAGCCCGCGTCCTTCAAAGCCTGCGGCAGTGTGCGTTCATCGGTGGGCAAGCCATAGGTGTGGCTTGGGAAGATCACAAGCGTTTGCAGCCCGTACCGCATGGGATAACGCCCGGTCATCAGCGCGGCCCGTGACGGCGTACAAACGGGCTCCCCGTAAAAGGACTCCAGGCGAACGCCCTCGTTTGCGAGTTGGTCGATGTTCGGCGTCTTCATCTCGCCGCCACGGTAGCCGAGGTCCGCATTGCCGAGATCGTCGGCCATGATGAAGACGATGTTGGGCTTCGAGTCCGCCGCTTGAGCAGCGCCAGCCACAAAGAAGCAAGCCGCCGCCGCGAGAGCGACTGCTGAAAGACTGAAAAAAGAGCGCGATCGCAAGGTCATGGCTTCCTTTTCTGAAAAATGCCGATGGGGCGCCAAGCAAGTTTTTCCGGCTCTTCCAACGTTGAAACCCCTCACACTGTCCCTCTCCCGCCGGGAGAGGGAACGCCGCTCAAGGGCTGCGGCCGCACTCCCTCTCCCAGGGAGAGGGTTGGGGTGAGGGGGTTCAACGGTTGGTCAATCCGCTCGAATTCTGCTTAGTCGCCACTCGGCTGTTTGAGCTTCGCCAGCACCTGATCGAGCGAGAAAGTCGCGGCCTTCTGGCGGGGCGGATAATCCTTAAACGTCGCAAGGAACTGGCCGACATAGGTCTGTGCCGGGACCAGCATGAAGGCGTGATCCAGCAACCAATCGTAATAGGTATTCGATGTGATGTTGGCGCGCTCATAGGGATCGAGGCGCAGATTGTAGATCAACGGCACGCTCAGGTGCGTGAAGGGCTCCGCCCATACCCGCAGCGTTCCCGGCGCCCTCTGTTCCAGGAAGACGAATTTCCAATTGTCGAAGCGCAGGGCCGTCAGGTCGCCGTCGTCGGAGAAGTAGAAGAACTCCTTGCGCGGGCTCTTCGCCTCCGCCCCGGTCAGGTGTGGCACGAGGTTGTACCCGTCGAGATGCACCTTGTAGGTCATGTTGCCGGCCTTGTAGCCGGTTAGCAGCTTCTCCTTGATGTCCGGCACACCGGCGGCGGCAAGGAGCGTCGGCATCCAGTCGAGGTGTGAGACGATCTGATTGGATACGGTCCCCGGCTTGATCTTGCCCGGCCAGCGAACCATGGCCGGAACCCGGTAGGCGCCTTCCCAGTTCGAGTTCTTCTCATTGCGGAACGGCGTCATGGCCGCGTCCGGCCACGAGTTCATGTGCGGACCGTTGTCGGTCGAATACATGACGATGGTGTTGTCCTCGATGCCGAGTTCTTTCAGCTTGGCGAGGACGGTCCCGACATTTTTGTCGTGGTCGATCATTGTATCCGCGTAAGGCCCCATCCAGCGACCCGCCTGGCCGAGACTTTCGGGCTTGGTATGGGTGCGGAAATGCATGTGGGTGAAGTTGACCCACAAGAACACGGGCTTGTTCGCCTTCACCTGCTTGTCGAGGAACTCCGCCGAGCGAGCCGCGATATCGTCGTCGATGGTTTCCATCCGCTTCTTGGTGAGCGGCCCGGTATCCTCGATTTTCTGAGGTCCGTCCGGATTCGCGAAGCTGTGAATGACGCCGCGAGGACCGAAATTTTTGCGGAAATTGGGAAATTCCGGATCGTTAGCCTTCGGGTAGTCGGGAAGCTCCGGCTCCTCTTCGGCATTCAGGTGATAGAGATTGCCGTAGAACTCATCGAACCCGTGCGCGGTAGGCAGCATCTCGTCCTTGTCGCCGAGATGGTTCTTGCCGAACTGCCCGGTGGCGTACCCTTGCGCCTTCAGCAGTTCCGCGATGGTCGGGTCTTCCTTGCGAATGCCGAGATCGGCTCCCGGCAATCCCACCTTGCTGAGACCTGTCCGGAATACACTCTGGCCCGTGATGAAGGCTGAGCGTCCGGCGGTGCAGCTCTGCTCGCCATAATAATCGGTAAAGATCACCCCCTCTTTGGCGATCGAATTGATGTTGGGGGTGCGGTATCCCATCAGGCCGTTTGTGTAGGCGCTGATGTTCGACTGCCCGATATCGTCGCCCCAGATAATCACGATGTTAGGCTTTGTGGATGAGCTCTGCGCCACGGCGCAGAGCGGAAACGCCAACGCAAATACGGCGACAAGCAAAGATCGCACTATTTACTCTCCTAACCGGACTCGAAGGTCTGAAAAAATACGAATCAAGGGAAGCAGATTGAGTTAAGACAGCCTCAGCTTTTTGCTGACTTTTTCTGATGGGCATGCAGTTGTTGATACGTCCGCCCGGAAGCGCTGCAAAGGCAAGGTTAACCTTCTCACGATGTCGTGATGCGAATAGCGGACAGGCAGCCATCAAGGAGGAGGGTTCGGGGATGGCTGCCGTAGTCGCGGCGGGTCTAGCGGCAGGCTACCCACGTGCGGCAGACGCGGCGACCGCTAACAATGTGATAAGCCGAACAGCGTCTTCCACCGACACAGCCGACCTTGACGGCTTCGGACTGAACCGCAGGCGTCTCATTGCCGCCGGAGAGGGTAACAGCTTCAGCCCCCGCAACCGTAAAGAAAACGCAGGCAGCCGAGAGAGCCATCGCGAGCTTCAATTTCATGATTTTACTCCTAGATTTAAACAAACTTTTCCTGGCCTGCGGCATATTAACATAGATTAATCTGTTCAATTTGTCATTTGGGCCAAGACCGCAAATTATTTTCAGACACAGCCAGCCACGAGACGAAGAGTAGGCAAGCCAAATGCAGGCTTGGCCGTTCATTTCGCACCGTGTTCTCATCCACGTCTCGCCGCCTGAAGCAGAGTGTCGTTTGTCATCACGCATTGAGTAACGGAGTTTGTTATGGGGCTCCTGGATGGGATTTGTGTTCTTGTGCATGCCGCCAACGTGGGCATCATCTCCGGCCACGTCCGCTGACTGGGGTGTCGCGTTAAAGCTTCAGATTTCGATCTTCTCAGCGACCTCGATCGCATCATCGACCTCAATGCTGAGGCTCTTCGCACACGCAGCAATTCCTTCGGCTGCTAGTGGAGGAGCGGTTTGACTGATTCCGTTCATGAAACTATCGGCCCTGACCCATTCCGGTAGTCCCGGTCGCGATGCCGGCAGTTTGCGTTAGGGCGCGGACATGCGGCCTTCTTGATGGCAGGAGGATTTAAGGCGCAGAAGCGCAACGGTGGTATCTTTGTTCTGATCGATGAATTGACGCGCTGTTTAAGGTGGGCGATCGGTTAATCAAAAATCAAAGCCTACCGGTCCCGACAGGTGGGTCGCGGAGACGGCGTCGTGATCGAAGTAGAAAGTCGGCTCCCAAGCCGTTGCCGCCATCCTACTCATCCGTTGTCGTCATGTCGAATTTCGCATCAGCGAAATGTGCAAGGGATTGCCAATTTCGGTCTTTATCGTAGTTCTTGCAATATTTCTCAAATTTGTCGGGATGCACGCTCACCATGACGATCGTTTTGTTAGGCCTTGCGCTGCTTTGAATACGTATGCTTTCGCGCGTGGAAAACGCGGCGAAGTCAAGGGAGATCCCGGTGGGGGCGTCCTTGAATGCGGGCTCCTTCGGCATCATCGCTTGGAAGGCTGGGTAATCCTCCGCATAAATCAGGGGTTCGACTTTGATCACAGTAGCCTCCATGATTCCAACGCCATTGCTCTCCGTCGCGGACAAGCCGCGACGGTCCTATGTTTTGCGTGCGGGCTTGCGCGGCTCGTACGCCCCGCGGTAAGTCCCGACCCACTTGCTGCGGGCGCTGACAGGACTTCCCGCGGATAAGGCGTACCTCCGGCTGTACTAGTAGTCCATCCCGCCCATGCCGCCCATACCTCCAGGCATCGACGCCTGGGCTCCTTCCTTCTTCGGCCGCTCAGCGACCATCGCCTCGGTTGTAATCAGGAGGCCAGCGATCGATGCCGCGCCCTGCAAAGCGTTACGCACAACCTTGGTCGGATCAATGACGCCCTGGCTCGGAAGATCCCCGTACTCGCCCGACTGAGCGTTGTAGCCGAACCCATAAGCCGCCTTTTCGAGGATTTTGCCGGCAACCACCGCGCCGTCTTCGCCGGCATTGCTTGCGATCAGGCGAGCCGGAGAGGACAGCGCCTTGCGGATGATATTGATGCCCGTCTTCTGGTCCTCGTTCTCAGGCTTGAGCTTATCGAGAACCACTGCAGCGCGCAAGAGCGCCACGCCGCCGCCCGGCACGATTCCTTCTTCGACGGCCGCCCTTGTCGCGTGCAAAGCGTCTTCAACCCGGTCTTTGCGCTCCTTCACCTCGACCTCGGTGGCGCCACCGACTTTAATGATCGCGACGCCTCCGGCGAGCTTTGCGAGCCGCTCCTGCAGCTTCTCTTTGTCGTAGTCGGAGGTCGAATCCTCGATCTGCGCCTTGATCTGATGGATGCGGGCCTCGATGGCCTTCTTTTTGCCGGCGCCGTCAATGATGGTCGTGTTGTCCTTGTCGATCGAGATGCGCTTGGCGCGGCCAAGCATGTCGAGCGTGACATTCTCGAGCTTGATGCCGAGGTCTTCGGCGATCAATGTGCCAGCCGTCACGGTGGCGATGTCTTCGAGCATAGCCTTCCGCCGGTCGCCAAAGCCCGGCGCTTTTACCGCCGCCACCTTCAGGCCGCCACGCAATTTGTTGACGACCAAAGTGGCCAGCGCCTCCCCCTCGATGTCCTCCGCGATGATCAGGAGCGGCTTGCCCGTCTGGACGATCGCCTCCAGCACCGGCAGCATGGACTGGAGCGAGGCGACCTTCTTCTCGTTGATCAGGATGTAGGCGTCTTCCAGTTCCGCCACCATCTTCTCCGCGTTGGTGACGAAGTAGGGCGAGATGTAGCCGCGATCGAACTGCATGCCTTCGACAACGTCGAGTTCGGTCGCAAGCGACTTGGCTTCCTCAACCGTGATGACCCCTTCCTTGCCGACTTTCTGCATCGCCTCGGCAATCATGGCGCCGACCTCGGCGTCGCCGTTGGCTGAGACCGTGCCGACCTGGGCGATCTCATCGTTGTTGGTCACCTTCTTCGATTTTGATTTGAGTTCGTCGACAACGGCCTGCACGGCAAGGTCTACGCCGCGCTTCAGGTCCATCGGATTGGCGCCAGCCGCTACCGATTTTATGCCTTCTTTGACGATGGCTTGCGCGAGCACGGTCGCGGTGGTGGTGCCGTCACCGGCCATGTCGGAGGTTCTGCTCGCCACCTCCTTCACCATCTGTGCGCCCATGTTCTCGAACTTGTCCTCGAGTTCGACTTCCTTGGCGACAGTGACGCCATCCTTCGTGATGCGAGGGGCGCCGTAGCTCTTATCCAGCACGACATTCCGGCCTTTTGGGCCGAGCGTCACCTTGACGGCGTTAGCGAGGATATCGACACCGCGCAACATCCGGTCGCGAGCGTCTTGGGCGAATTTGACGTCTTTAGCTGCCATGGTTAATTACTCCAAATCTTGAGGGGGCGAACGGTCGTATCGCTTCGCCTTAAATGGGGGATTAAATGGATGGCGGAGAGGGCCGCGATCAGGCCGCGCGCGCGGATGCTTTTCCCTCGATGACTCCGAAGATATCGCTCTCTTTCATGATGGCGAGTTCTTCACCATCGATCTTGACCTCCGTGCCCGACCATTTGCCGAACAGCACGCGGTCGCCCTTCTTGATGTCAAGCGGCACGAGCTTGCCGCTCTCGTCGCGCACGCCAGGGCCAACGGCTATGACTTCGCCTTGCATCGGCTTCTCTTTGACGGTGTCGGGAATGATGATGCCGCCGGCGGTCTTCTTGTCCTCTTCTAGGCGACGCACAACCACCCGGTCGTGCAAAGGGCGAAATTTCATGGCTCTAACCTCAATGTTGAAGAACGGAATTGCCTAAATTTTTTTTGGCATCCGGGGACGCGTTGCCGCTTAGGCGGCCTGCAGATTGTCCGCGGAAGACTTGCCGGTCCTGCTGTCGGAGACAATGTCGAAAGAGACCTTCTGCCCCTCTTTGAGATCGTACATGCCTGCGCGTTCAACCGCGCTGATATGAACGAAGACATCTTTGTCGCCGCTATCCGGTTGAATGAAGCCGAAGCCCTTTTGATTATTAAACCACATTACAGTTCCCGTGTTCATGGGATATTCCTTTGCGTACGTTTGTAATTCCGCGCCACACCGCAGCTCTTCAATTCGAGATTTCTTGGGGAGAGGTCGTCAGTCAGGCGCGCCACAAGCGCGAGGCCAAGTCGTTCGGCCGAAGCTCGGTTCAAGGTAAATGGGCGTTACACGATTGTTTCACAAGGGGCAGGCTTGTTTGGGGGCGGGGTTAGCCCAATACTGTAATCGGATTGATCCCATGCGGTCTCCCTTAAAAGTTGGCAAGTCCGTTCCGAGCCCAGTATAACGCTCTCGGCAATCGAATCCTGCCGGCGATCGAGCGCATCGCGAAATCTCTGTCCGCTTTGATCTGTGTCGCGCTCGCCGCCAGATTATGTGGTGCGCCTGTGACTTTCGCTTCGCGGCGGAAGCCGATAGCCTGTTTATCGCCTTCGTGCATATTCCGAACCTAACCCTGCAGCCCCGGGCATACTATGTTAGAGTGTGCCTTGCTATCGGTCACATCTGGCCTGATCGATGGCGAAATCCGGTGATGGAAATGACATCTTCTCCTTCGATTATTTATCTTACGCCCAAGTTCGACGACTTTCTATTTGCGCGGATCAACGACGATAGCGAGGCAACGCCGCTCAGCGTTCTTTCGGTCCTCGCCCGGCTTGGCGTCGACCCCTGGGAAGAGGCCGCTAAACTCGCTCAATTGCCCCGCGTATCCGCAGCCAAAAAACTCGTCGAGTTCATTGCAGCGACACCCGGCGCCCCGTCGGCCTATCTAAGCGCCAAGACGGTTTCCGATAAGTTGATTGATCTTTTGCCGTCCTCGGCCGGTGCCGCGATCCAGCCCAGCCAGGAGCGCGGCGTTCGGGCGTTAACAAAGTCGCGCCTCCTCCTCAGTTGGCCGGTCGTAATTGCGGTCTTTCTGGCGATCCTATTGATCGTAATAAGCGTGCGATCAGCCGTGCAGGTCAATGAACCGCAAGCAACTTCTTCCAGCACAGTCCTGCACTAAGTGCGAGGTCCTGCTGGGAACTTGCATGCATATTGGGCGGTGCGGCGTCTCTCTTCATTTCTGGACCAGATTTTCGCCTGCGTTTGCGTCCCGATTTCTTAAGCCAGGATTTTAACAAAAGCGCTTTGCCGAGAGGTTAACTCCAGCAAGCCATTGATAACGCTAAGAGAAATTCGGTACAGGCGGCGTTCCGGAGCGGGCGACGCGCTTCCTGCGGGCGCCATCATGGTAAATGGGCGAAGCGCAAATATATTTAACGGACTTTTGCTCGTCCCGGTAAAGGGGAAAATTCCGGCGTTAGATTTTATTTAATGGCCAATTGATTAAGGATGAAATGCTTTCTTTTTCAATGGGTTAGCGTCGCTTATCGGCGACCGCTCAAAGGCGCGGCGCTTCTCCCTTTGCGACAAATGGACCATTAATAAAGTATGAATTGACCAGAAATAATTCCGGCGCGCTCCCTGTTAACCACGTTTGTTTTAACGCTCGGCGGCGGCCACGAAGGGTTTAGCATTAAGCGAGGGTGAGAGCGCCGTCCAAGGGGGGCGATGGCTAATACAGCCGGCCGGAAGTTCGCACTCCCATTGCCGCAAACGCTCAAGCGAACTTCCGGCCGTAAGCTGTACTTGGCTTTGGTTAAAGCGAGAACGCGGCTGGGGCGGAACGCGAAGCACCGTGCCCAGCCGCGTTGCCTGACTCATAATTTCGCAGCGGAAGATAAATAACCGGCGGAGAGTAGGCTCCCGGCGCTCAGCTGCCCGGCTTTCCTTTTTGTGAAGCCGCGTTCACCAAATTGCCAAGCTCTTGCGCTTGAAGGGCATAGGCATGCATTTGCAGCTGCGCATGCCTGCTCTGGATTTGTAGCACTTCCGTCAGGTCCCCTGCCTTGGCAAGTTCATCGGCCAATGAGAAACCGGCGTCGAGGTTTTGCTGGGTGAACCTCATCGCCCGCTCCTGCACTTCGCTTAACCCCTGCGCCACGGGGTTCGACGGGATTATCGTTTTCATCATGTCCTGCGCTTTGCGGGCGGCGTCCATCAGCTGGGCGCAAGCCGCGCGAGCCTGGTCGACGTTATGCAAGGCGAGGTCACGTATCTCTTGCGGTATTTCCGTTTGCTTGGTTTCGGCCATGGGTCTTCCTCCTGGTGTTGCTGTTTTGCAGTCATCACGCCGCTGAAACTCGCTCCAGGGCCGTAAATCGGTGCTTCCCCAGGGTTTGTGTACGACCTGCATGCAGGCATATTCGATCGTCGCGCTTTTTCTCCTGTGCACACCCGCAGCTTTGTACATGATCGGAAATGCCGCAATCTCAATTGCGTAAAATGCGCTTATCAGCCTATCGCCGATTTTTCTTCGAGTGTCCTATTTAGTGTGGCTAGTCGCCGCCAATATAACAAGAATTTTCTGATATTTATTTGATACAGTGAAATGTTGGGGGTGAAATATGTCGATGGATATGCCGTCACTTGGCGACCATTATTATGAATTACGAATCGCGCTCGCCCGTGATCGAAAATCGGAGGCTAAAATGGTTAGCCCCTCATGAAAAGGACCCTTCAGGACGGACTGTAAGATTCCGGTGTGGCGACCGGGTATCGCTGCTTTCCGTGTGGAAACTGCGCCATCGCTCCGGCCACCTGATGTCCGGTTTGCGCAGCATTTGTACCTGGATCGGCTTCGACTACCGCTCTTTGGAACCAAACAGCCTCAAAGGGGACCTTTTACTTTAATGCTTGAGTAGATCCTAAAATAGTTTTTCCTCAGACGCTTGTCTAAGCGAGACGCGATCCCAATATTCATGAAATACGCCGTTTTATAACGAAAAACCAGAAGCTTGATCAGTTGTAGTTATTTTGCATCCGGAAAGGCGTTCTGAATATGAGTGCTGCCACAAATACCATAAATACCTGGGACATCGTGGACGCAATCCAAAGTATTACATTATCCCACAAGTTCCTGGCGGCGCTAAAAGCGGCCGGACTTGTGGAAACCTTAAGGAGGCGTGGGCCGTTTACGGTTTTCGCGCCATCCGACGAAGCGTTCGAAAAGCTTCCCAGGGGCGCGTTCGACGGCCTGCTTAAGCCAAAAAACAAGGACGACCTTGTCCACATCTTAAAGTATCACGCGGTCGACGGGCGGCTCAGTTCAGACGAGTTTGCCGGTAAGAAGTTCAGACGGAAATCGTTGGAAGGCGCAGAGCTGTCGCTTGATGGAACCGCAGGCGTGACCGTGAACAAGGTAAAGGTGACGGGTTCCGGGATCGAGGTATCGAATGGCGTCATTCATACCATAGACACGGTCCTCGTGCCTCCAAAGGCTGATCACCGGCAAGAGGCGGCGCGATTGCCTGGTGTTTTCTGTCCGGGACAGACATCAGCCAGTGCAGGGGCAGAGAAGCTTCTATCGCGGTACATTGCGTTCAACCCCAACCTGGAGGAGGCAGATTTGTCTCACAAATTCGCAGTCGGTCAAACAGTCCATTTCGCCCCGAGCCGTGGCCATGACGCCATTTCAGGAAATTATCTGGTCTGCCACCTCATGCCGGCGTCCGACTATCAAGATGAGCCTCGTTATCGCATAAAAAACGCAGCGGAACGGCACGAACGCGTGGTTACTGAAAGCGATTTGAAGCCGCGGGAGCAGACCGCAGATTTCCTGTAAAATGCGAAGTTCGACCAACCTCATCAATTAGGAAACGCCATGTCAAAAGGTCAGAAACGAAGCAACCGCGAGCCCAAAAAGCCTAAAGCCGTGAAACCCAAAGAGCCAGTATCTGCGACTTTCGCGGCGAATTTCACTAAGCCAAAGTCCTCCGTTCCGAATCCAGCCGGCAAGAAAAAGACTTTTTGATTCTCACTTCATCGCCGCTTTTGGACCCTCGCTGTTCGGCGGCGACAAGCCGCCGCGCGACCTGTTCGCCAACCGCTTCACTGGCGCCGGCTGATGTAGCGCGGCCGCTGGTCACGGCGACGCCGCGGATTGTCCGTCGTCGAGGCCGCATGGAAGATTGCAGCCATATAGTCGGGAGATAATGGGATGATCACCTTGTATTCCCACCCGGACTGTTCGGGGTTGCTGACAATAGTCCGTACGGCCTCAAGATCTTCGCCTTCCTCAAGCTGTGCAAACTACCGTTCAAGCAAGAGCACATCCTCGACTCAAAGGACGCGCCGCGCAGCCAGCTCCCCTATATCGTTGAGGCGAACAAAGGCCGTCCCGATTTATCGCCAGACCGGCGATCTGCGTGCTTGCAACTCCTTTTCGGCCACACCAAAATCGAGAGCACGGTAAGGCATCTCGGGATCGAGATCGACGATGCTATCGAAATTGCTGTGAAGGTCGGCATTTAATGGTGGTGGCAGAGGTCGGGGACTCTGCCAGTTTGGACCGCTCCACACCCAAATGCCGAAGTCCTTCAATTGACCTTGTCAGCCCGCGTGTGGACTCGTGGGAACCGAGGCGGCGACTTCGAGAGGCCTCATTTCATCAACCACCTGATTTTTATTGGCGATCCCGGAGGGGCTCGAACCCCCAACCCCCTGCTTAGAAGGCAGGTGCTCTGTCCTGTTGAGCTACGGGACCAAGTTCGCTCCGGCGGCGGCAACGCGTATCCAGTGGGCGAAGCTCGGTGCAGGATGTTGCGGGGGACGGTTGAAGTCAAGGGTGAACGCGTGTGAAACACGTGTGAAAAGGCCTTACGCATCGAGGAAAAGGACCGCCCCATCAGGCGTAATCACGCGACGGCGGCCAGGGCTGGCGCCGAGAGGGAACGCTCAAGCAGAGGCTCTGACGCCGCTGTTCACGGGTAGAAAATCACGAATGAGGTCTGGAAGGTCCTCGAAGCCGTTGAGAATCGCGTCCGCGCCGAGTTCTTCTGGCGGTACGGCGGCATAAC
This sequence comes from uncultured Alphaproteobacteria bacterium, assembly GCA_963757195.1. GTDB lineage: Bacteria > Pseudomonadota > Alphaproteobacteria > Rhizobiales > Rhodomicrobiaceae > Rhodomicrobium. The sequence goes on along the minus strand of CAVWQG010000004.1, from coordinate 296,214 downwards.
CGAATTGCACGGCAAGGACGGGAATGCCTGCTCCTCTGGCGGCGGCTATGTCGGCCTCGCTATCCCCGATCATGATCGCGAAAGGCAACGCTCCGCCTGCTTTCGATACAAGCTCCGTGATGTGCCTTGGGTCCGGTTTGTGGAAAGGAAACGTATCGCGCCCCGCTTTGGCATCGAAAAGTGTGGCAATATGAAGTGCGGACAAAAGCTTTGTCACAAGCCTATCGAGCTTGTTCGTGCAAAGAGCGAGCCTGGCGCCTCGACCGCGCAGTTGATTTGCGGTTGCAAGAAAGCCGGGGAACAGGCGCGTCTTGATTGCGATGTGCTCTTCGTAATGCTGCACAAGCCGCTCGGCGAGCCGGGTCATTTGCGACAAATCGGCATTTTGCCCGGACGAGCGCAGCGCATGGCCGAGCATCGCTTTCGCTCCATACCCTACGCCCAGCCGAATCGCGTCCGCACTCGCGGACCGGAAACCTTCGGCAATCAGGGCGGCGTTCGCCGCATCGATGAGATCGGCCGCAGTATCGGCTATCGTCCCATCCAGGTCGAAAACAATCGTGGCACGGTGAATGGTCTTTCCCCCAATCCTGTCCGCCTCGGCTGCAGCGCGCGCGCCAACAGCCCCCCTTCGCATGTGGGCCTACCCAAGATTTGCGACGAAATCGAGCCACGTTTTGGCTAATCCACGCCAGATTTGACTAAGCCGGTAGTCGAGTCAGCGGACCCGTTGAGCGGCAGCCGGGGAGCCATATTAGCTAGTACAGCCGGCCGGAAGTTCGCACTCCCATTGCCGCAAACGCGCGAAACCATCGAGCGGTGCTGGCACGCCGTCGAGCGCGCTCGCGCCGAGGCAGCCTTGCGCGAAAGCGAGGGACGGTTACGGCTCGCCAATGAAGCCGCCGAGATCGGCACATTCACGATCGATGCCGAAGCCGGCCTTGCTCATTATTCTCCGCAACTGGCTAAATTGCTCGGTTTTCCAGACGCAGAGGCAGTGCCTGTGGAGGCCGCCCTGGCGCGCGTGAATCGAGACGATGTGAGGCGTGTCCGGCATCTCTACACTCAGGCGCTCCAAGGAGTGAACGGCGGCCATCTGAAGATGGACTTCCGCTTCGTCCTCCCCGGCGGCGAAATCCGATGGATGACCTGGATCGGGCGCACGGATTTCCCGGAGGCGGTCGCAGGCCGGGTTCCCTACCGCGTCATCGGCGCCTGCCTCGATATCACCGAGCGCAAGCGGCAGGAGGAGCATGTCACCATGCTCATGCAAGAGGTCGATCATCGCGCAAAAAACATGCTGACCCTGGTCCAGGTTTTCGCGCGCCGCACCGCGGCTTCAAACCTGGACGATTTCGTCCGCCGTCTCGAGGAACGGATACAGGCGCTCGCCGCAAGCCAGGACCTGCTCTTGCAGACCGGGTGGAACGGCGTGGACCTCGATATGCTGGTGCGCTCGCAACTCTCGCACTTCAAGGATTTGGTCGGCAGCCGGATCGAGATCGAAGGACCCTCCACTCGTTTGTCTCCTCCTGCCGCTCAGGCGATCGGCATGTCGCTCCACGAGCTTGCGACGAACGCCAGCAAATATGGCGCTCTTTCCGATCCGGACGGACGGGTCAAAATCAGTTGGACCGATCGCGCTGAACGGTTTCAGATGACGTGGCAGGAAATGGATGGGCCTCCCGTCCAGAAGCCCGCCCGAAGCGGATTTGGATCGACCGTCCTGACCTCCCTCGCCGAAAGGGGGCTGGAGGCGGAAGTCGAGCTTCGTTTCGAGCCTTCGGGAGTGTTTTGGCGCCTGACCTGCCCGGCGAAGAGTTTTGCCGGATGAGTCCTGCGTCCCAGACCCTGGCATCAAGCCAAGCCGTCAGGTCTTAATTCGCTAAGTCTTCGCCGTAACGCTCTCCACCGGAACCTTCGCTTCTCGCATGGGTTTGGACGAGATACGTTCCAACGAAGGAGAAGATTTCGATGAATTGGGATCAAATAGTAGGCAATTGGAAGCAGTTCGAAGGCAAGGTGCAGCAGCAGTGGGGCAAACTCACTGAGGACGACTTGCAGCATGCGAAAGGCGACGAGAAGGTCCTGGCCGGAAAAATCCAGGAGCGCTACGGCGTCACGAAGGAAGAAGCCGAGCGTCAAGTCCACGAATGGCGCAGCAAGCTCCAGTAGACGCGTCGCAGAAGGGGCCTCAATCGGGCCCCTTCCTTTATCAGGATGGTTGCAACGGACAAATTGATTTGAGCTTCCGATTCGCCTCGTAATGCCGAAGCTTGCGCCGCCCCAAACCAAAGGGCGTCTCGTAAAGCCGGCCGGAAGTTCGGCACTCCCATTGCCGCAAACGCTCAAGCGAACTTCCGGCCGTAACCTGTACTAGATACTTAAGAGTTGCTAGTACGCCTTTCCGCGGGAATCCTGGAAAGCGCTTGCCGCAAATGGGTCAGGATTTCTCGCAGGGCGTACTAGTTTCGAAGACGTGATTCAAATCTGTGAACCATTTCAGCCGCGTCGAGCTCTCGCCGCCGACTGGCGCGGCGCTCCCCCCTGCCGGAAGACCACATCCGCAAAGCGCGAAAAGAGCGCATCGCGCAATTATCCGGCCTTGGATCTCTCAAAAACGATTCTGTTCGTTGCCGCTAAGTTCTGGTCATTGTATTTTCGTTTGAATTTGGTGAACCAGGCCGGACATGGTTATCGAGCTGCAAGGCAGGCCCGATCATAACAGACGTTGGGAGCGACCCGCGCTCGCCGGTATGTCGCCGGGCGCCTGGGCGTGGGCTGCCGGGGCCGGCGCGCTTTTTTTCCTCGCAGCCTGGCTCGCGATCCCGCTGACGACTCCGGAAGGGGTGGCGCAGTTCTGGCCGGCAGCCGGGATCGGGGTCGGTTTTCTCATCATTTCCGGCCGCACTGCGCGCTGGCCTGTGGCGGCCGGAATAGCGGCTGCAAGCTTCCTGGCAAATGCTCTCGCTGGCCGCAGCGAGGCCGCGTGCTATGCCTTTGCGCTCGGCAATGCCGGCGAGGCGCTATTGGCGGCGGCTCTCATCGAGCACTGGTTTCCGCGGCCTTTCGAGCTTGACCGCTTCGGGAACGTCCTTGGACTGTTTGGGGCCGCCGCTCTCGGCGCCGTTGCCTCGCAGGCCGTTCTGGCCGTGATGCTTCAACTTTCGGGATATACGGCGGCTCCCCTCGTCTTCCTGTGGAGCCGGCTTGTGTGGGCGAACGTGACCGGTATCGTCATGATCGCGCCAATGCTGCTTGGTCTGTCGGCATCCGCGCGCAAACCTCTGTCTCGCCAAGAGGTGATCGAGGGCACAGCGGTGCTCGCGTTCCACACGATCGCCTCGGCCCATGCCTTCGGCCTCCTTCCGTTGGGACTTGGCCACTGGATGCTGCTGGCCCCATTCACGAGCCAACTGCCGCTGCTTCTTTGGCTTTCCGTTCGCTGCGGCCCGCTGTTTGCGTCGGCGGGATCCTTGGTGCTTGGGCTTTCCATCCTGGGCTCGTTCACGCTCGAGCGTGGCCGCTTCGCCGACGCCAACTTTCATTTAGACGAGCGGTTTGCCGCCACCGATTTCGCCATCCTCGCCACGGCCTTCATAGCTCTCGCTATCGCCGCTCTTATCGCCGAGCGCAAGGACGCGGAACTTGCCGCGAGCCGAAGCAGAGCGCGGCTCAAGCTCAGCCTTGAGGCCGGCAAGCTGGGTTTATGGGAGCTTGATTGCAAAACCGGCGCCTTCGACGCCACGAAAATGGCAAAGACCTGTTTCGGCCTGGCCGAAAACGCTTCTCTCTCACTTGATGCCATAACCGGCGCCTTGCATCCCGGCGACCGGGAGCTTTGGCAAAGGCAGCTCCGCCGTGTGTGCGATGAGGGTGCGGAGCTTGATCTCGCGTGCAGAACGCAAGCGGCCGATGGCGGGGTGCGCTGGCTGAATATCATGGGCAAAGCGGTCGGCGGCGACTCACCGAAGGCACGGCTTCGCGTTGCCGGAGCCGTTCGCGATATCAGCGAACAAAAATCCATTGCGTCGATAAGGGAGAATGCCGAGCGGCTGCGCTGGTTCGTCGAGCAGGCTCCGGTCGCAATCGCCATGTTCGACCGGAACATGCGCTATATGGCTGTCAGCCGCTTGTGGCGTACCGACTATGGGTTGGGGGAAGCCAGCATCATTGGCCGCTCGCATTACGAAGTCTTCCCCGAAATCACGCCATTCTGGAAAGGGGTGCACCAGCGTGGCCTCGCGGGCGAGACCCTCCGGGATGAGCGAGACCCGTTTACGCGCCCGGATGGCCGCGTGCAGTGGCTGAGCTGGGAAGTGCGGCCCTGGCACGATGCGGACGGCGCCGTGGGCGGCATCTTCATTGTCAGCGAGGATATTACGCCAAAGATCAAGGCCGAGCGGGCGCTCAGCGAAAGCCGCGAAGACCTGAACCGGGCGCAGACCGTGGCTCACACGGGCAGTTGGCGGCTCGATGTCAGGACAAATGAGCTCTCCTGGTCGGATGAGACGTTTCGGATGTTCGGCGTGGCGCCGAGGACGAACCTGACCTATGAGAGCTTCCTCAACGTTATCCATCCCGGCGACCGCGAGCGCGTCGACACAAGCTGGAAGGCGGCTGTCGAAGGGGCGCCCTACGATATCGAGTATCGCGTCATTGCCGACGGGGTCACGAAGTGGATTCATGCGCGCTCGGAGCTCGAGTTCGATTTCGCTGGCAATGCCATTGGCGGCTTCGGCACCGTGCAGGATATCACCGCCAAGAAACGCGCCGAGGAAGCGTTGCGCCAAAGTGAAGAGCGGCTGCGCGCCATTGTCGATACCGCTGTCGACGCCATCATCGTCATCGACGAGGCGGGCTCGATCGAGTCTATCAATCCGGCCGGCGAACGCGTCTTCGGCTACGCAGCAAGCGACATTCTCGGACAAAACATTTCCATCTTGATGGCCGGACCGCACCGGGCCGCGCATGACGGTTACATCTCAGCCTATCGCCGCACGGGCAAAGCAAAAATCATAGGCATTGGCCGGGAGGTCGAGGGGCGGAGAAAGGATGGCTCCACATTCGCGATCGACCTCGCGATTGCGGAATGGCAGGTTGCGGGAAAGCGCTATTTCACCGGCCTTGTCCGCGACATCTCCGAGCGCAAGCGGCAAGAGGAGAAGGTCGCGCTTCTCCTGCGCGAGGTCAATCACAGGGCCAAGAATATGCTTGCCCTTGTGCAGGCGATTGCCTCTCAGACGGCAGTCCCCAGCGGCGGCGAATTCGTGGAGCGTTTCTCGGAGCGGCTTTCGGCTTTGGCCGCCAGCCAGGATCTGCTCGTCATGAGCGGCTGGCAGGGGGTCAACGCAAGCAATCTCGTGCGCTCGCAGCTTTCGCACTTTCAAGGGCTGATCGATGACAGGATCAAACTCGCGGGGCCATCGCTCAATTTGTCGGCGGCCGGGGCGCAAGCAATCGGCATGGCCCTTCATGAGCTGGCGACCAACGCCGGCAAATATGGGGCGCTGTCCAACGCCACGGGCACAATCGAAATCACCTGGGGACTCGACCGGGCGGCGGAAGATCCCCAATTCACCTTAGGTTGGGTCGAAGCGGGCGGACCGCCCGTCTCGCCGCCGGCGCAGTCCGGTTTTGGAACAACGGTTATTGAGGCCATGCCTCGCATGGAGCTGGACGCCGAGGTCACTCTCATTTACGCAACCGAAGGATTATGCTGGCGTCTTGAGTGTCCGGCTGAGAGAGTTCTGGAAAGTCCGCCCGGCTCTGAGGCCGCGCGCGAGGCCTCCTCAGAGAGAAAGCCATGAAATCACGAGTACTGGTGGTCGAGGATAACGCGCTTGTGGCCTTCGAGCTTTGCCGGGCTCTCGAAGCGGCCGGTTTTGAGGTCGCAGGCCCCGCCCCTTCCGTGGCGCAGGCCCTCACGCTCATCAAGGAGCGCAGCTGCAACGCCGCCGTGCTCGACATCCATTTGCGCGGGGAAACCTCGGAGGCCGTCGCGCATGTGCTCTCAGCGCTGGCCATTCCGTTCATGACCATGACGGGCTATGCTCGGACCCAGCAGCCGCCAATTTTCGAAGGCGTTCCACATTTCACAAAGCCGGTCCCTTCATCCATGATCGTGGCCGAACTTCGCAGAATAGCTCCCCAACAGTGAGCGGCTTTTTCGTTGGCGTGCATCCGCATGTGTGTTCGCTATGTTGCATGCTTTCCGCGCGCTTCAGATTTTGATATCCTTCCGGCTGGAAGATTACGTGCCCTTAAGCCGGTAACTGAGCAATAGCGCACCATATTTTATCGAGGCGCTCGATTGCTCCCGAGCCCCAAATCTTGGAGTAACCTTGTTACAATCATCCAGCCTCCCATCAGGTCAAGCATCGAACCTGTTCCCGTATTAGCCACCTTAATGCTGGAGCGGCGCGTGTGCTCGGGCTACTACTAGTGTGGCGTCTCGCAATTGCCTTCACCCTTTGCATCACGCTCTTTTAGGCAATTGCGAGACATAAGCCACACTAGGATCTTGTTTTTGCTAGAGTCCCTTATGTCTCCGAATTGCCGTGCGAGGACGCTGCAAATTAGTCGGCAATTCGGAGACGGGACACTAGCGTTCTTGCCAACCCGCGCCAGAATTAGTTCATTCTGGCGCATATGCTGATACTTGTTTTCTAAACAGAACCATTGCACAATCTATGCCCGGCGAAGCGGAGTGTTCATCCTTCGACAAGAGGATATGTATTATGAACGACTTGAGCTTCACTACACTGCAACTTGGAAAAGTGACTGTGAATGTTGGAGCCTTACAGGCTCTAGCGGCGCAATTACGCGGCAGCACTGTTGGCCAAGATGACGCAACTTACGATCAAGCCCGAAAAATCTGGAACGGAATGATCGACCGAAAGCCCGCTCTCATCGTCAGGTGCGCGGAAGCCGCCGATGCCGCTGCCGCGGTGCGTTTCGCCCGTGATCACCGGCTGCTCGTTTCGGTCCGTGGAGGCGGGCATCACATCGCCGGAAACTCGCTGTGCGACGGCGGCGTTGTTATCGATTTTTCAGAGATGAAATCCGTGCAAGTCGACCCGGAAGCCCGGAAAGCGTGGGTCGAACCGGGAGCAACACTTGCCGACCTTGACAGGGAAACGCAGGCGTACAGCCTGGTCGTGCCAACCGGAATCAACTCGACGACCGGTATCGCCGGCTTAACGCTGGGGGGCGGATTTGGCTGGATTACGAGGAAGTTCGGCCTGACGATAGACAATCTCTTGTCGGCCGACGTTGTGACGGCCGATGGTGAGCTGACGCGCGCGAGCGCCACGGAAAATCCGGACCTGTTCTGGGCGCTTCGCGGCGGCGGCGGGAACTTCGGTGTCGTTACCGCTTTCGAATTTCAACTGCACAAGCTCGCCCCTCAGGTCCTGTCGGGGCTCGTCGTACATCCTTTCGAAAACGCGGTGAGCGTTCTCAAGGAATACCGTCAAGCTCTCGAAACAGCGCCGGACGAACTGACCTGCTGGACCGTCATGCGGCAAGCCCCGCCTCTGCCGTTCCTGCCTGCGGAATGGCATGGCAAGAATGTGTTGATCCTTGCGATGTGCCACTGCGGCGATATGGAGGCCGCGCAAAGGGATACCGCCAGACTTAGGGGAATTGGAAAACCCATCGTCGATGTGGTCTCTCCTCACGCCTTCGTCGACTGGCAGCAGGCATTCGACCCGTTACTCACTCCTGGCGCGCGCAATTACTGGAAGAGCCATGACTTTACGGAGCTTTCCGATCCCGCGATTGAAGTTCTGACGGAGGCGGCGCGAAACCTGCCCGGACCGGAGTGCGAAATCTTCCTGGGCCACGTCGGCGGCGTTGCCGGCCGCGTTTCAGCCGATGCAACCGCGTTTCCGCAGCGCAGTTCGCATTTCGCTATGAATGTGCACGCACGCTGGCGCAACCCCGAAGAGGACAGATTATGCATCGAATGGGCCCGGAACCTCTTCGAAGCGGCCAAGCCTTACGCGGCGGGGACGGCCTATATCAACTTCATGCCGGAGGATGAAACGGACCGGGTTGAATTGGCCTATGGCCCAAACTACCGGCGGCTTGCCGAAGTAAAGCAGCGCTACGATCCGCAAAACCTGTTCCGCGTGAATCAGAATGTAAGGCCAATGGCGGAAGCACACGCTTAAATCGTGCGGCCGCCATCCACTTCGAGCACGACGCCTGTCACGAACTCCGCCTCGTCTGACGCGAGGTAGAGGCAGGCGTTCGCGATGTCGCGCGGCTCCGAGAGCCGCCCCAGCGGCACGCTTGCGATAAACTTCGCGCGGTTCTCCGGCGTGTCCGGCAGGCCCATGAATTGCTCAAGAAGCCCTGTCGCGCCCATGACCGGGGCCACACAATTGACCCGGATTTTCTGCGGCGCGAGTTCGACCGCCATCGAGCGTGACAGGAGGTTCACCGCGCCCTTCGAGCCGTTATACCAGGTCAAGCCGGGCCTTGGACGGATGCCCGCCGTCGAACCGATATTGATAATCACGCCGCCGCCATGCTTCGCCAGAAACGGCACGACAGCGTGCGCCATGTGGAAGATCGACTTCACGTTGATGGCGTAAACGCGGTCGAACTCCTCCTCGCTCACCTCCAGCATGGGCCGGTTCTTGTGGCTCCAGCCCGCGTTGTTCACCACGATGTCGATGCGGCCGAAAGCATCCAAGGTCTTGCGCACCGACTCTTCAATGTCGGCGCGCCTGGTGACATCGGCGGTTATGGCGATTGCGGCCGGGCCGATTTCCCGCGCGACCGCCGCCGCGCCTTCGCCGTTTATGTCGAGCACGGCGACTTTCGCGCCCTCCCGTGCAAAGACCCTGGCAATCTCCGCGCCGAAGCCAGACGCGGCCCCCGTCACGATGGCGGCTTTGTTTTCCAGGCGCATCTCGTCCTCCTACGCTTCTTGTTTGCTTCTACTTGGAGCGGATTGCGCCGAGCACCAGGGCCGCCGCAAAGCGTTCCTTGGCCGATTTTGGAGCATCCAGCTCGAGACGGCGGAGCAGCGTGCGCTCCTGAGTGGTGGGCGGAGACCACGGCGCGCCACCTACTGCGAGCCGCGCCAGCTCGAGAGGCGAAGATTGTGCATTCTTGAGAACGGTCATCGCCGGAATAAGGGCGATCTCTTCCGCCGTCAGGTCAGTCCCGAAAGGATATTCGGGCAAGGCGCCGCCTTTGCGCGCTGGGCCTAACGTCTTCTCGATCCATTCCGGCGTATTGTGCCGGAACGCACGCGGGATCTCGTAACTTTTCTCGATCTTCCCCGCCGCTTTCGCCTCTCTAAGAAGCTCCTCCTGGAACCTGCTATCGGTGATGTTGACCATGGCCGCGATGGTGTCCCGGTCCGAAAGGCCGCGCACATCGGCGGCTCCGTATTCGGTCACGAAGATGTCGCGCAGGTGCCGCGAGATGGTTGTGTGGCCATAGTTCCAGCGGATATTCGAGGAGGGCCGCCCCTTGTCCATCCTCCAGGCATGAACCTCCAGAATTGAGCGGCCATCGTCCAACTCATGAGCCTGGGCCACAAAATTATATTGGCCGCCGACGCCGCTCACGACGCGGCCATCCTCGAGCGCATCCGAAACCGCCGCGCCAAGAAGCGTCGCCATCATGGCGCTGTTGATGAAGCGGGCGTGAGGGCGCTGGGCGCGCTTCAGGTCTTCGTTGCCGTAAAGGCGGTTGGTGTAACCAATGCGGGTCATGCGGAAGGCGCGCCGCTCCTCCGGGGAAAGATGGCGCAGCCTTTCATAGAAGCGGTTGCAGCCGAACAGGAAGCCGGCGTGGAGCAGCGCCCCTGTCGCGTACTCCTCGGCCGGAAGGTCACCGGCATCGGCGCGCCGCTGCGTTTCGACATCGTCAAAGACGCGCCGTTTCAGAATGCCCGCGCGATGAAGCTCGAGATAGCCCTCGACGAAAAGCTCTGTTGCGCCGTAGAGGCCCTTCTCGAAGGGCGCCGTTTCGGCGGGCAAGCGTGGATGCAGCCTTCCGGCGCCAAGCGTTTTCGCGAGATGGCGGAATGTCTCGTTTTTCGTCTGCCTGAGAATAAGCGCATGCGCCAGCGCGTCGGAGAAGGCCCCGATCCCGAGCTGGATCGTGCCTCCATCCTTGATGAGCGCCGCGGTGTGGATCGCCGCGCCATAAACCTGAAGGGAAACGGCCTCCTTCGGCGGAGCGAACAACGGAAACTCGAATGCGGGGCCTTCGAGGATGTGATCGAACGCGGAGCCGGGCATCTCCGCTTCGCCCTCCATGTAGGGCATCGCGCCGTTCACTTGCCCAACGATCGCAAACGGGGGGCCTTCGCCGCGGCGCTCCAGCATGGCTGGATAGACCTCCAGGCTCAGGTCGGTGTTCGAGGCCAGGCTATAAGTGGCTTTGTCGCCTTCTCCCCGCTTTGCGATGAGCTGCCCGAATACGTTCACGCCAAGCGTCAAGACGTGCCTGGAGGCGTATGTGTAGTTCAGGCTTGTGTAGCCCTGCTGGGCGAGCGGGCTGTTCAGGAATGCGCCTGCCTGAAAGAAGAAATCGTGGACTTCGATGTTGGGCGGGAGTGTCCCGCGCTGCAGCGCCGCCGCGTATTCCAGGTCGGGGAATTGGCCGAAAAGGCGCTCGATCAGCGGGCCGGAGAAGCGGCGTTCGAGATCGCTCCTGGGCGTGGGCTTCACGAAGCTCAGCGCCGTGAAAATCTTGAGCGATATCGATTTGTCCTGGACGGCCCGCCGGTAGAGAGCATTTACGAAATGGTTCGGCTTGCCGATTGCGATCGGCATGGCGAGCACGATTTTGCGCCCAACCTGAGACAGCACGGCTTCAACGCAAGCTTCGGCGTCGTTGTGAGTGAGGGGGGACATGAAAGTGCAATCCCGATGGGGAAAATGACGAACTCTGATAATCGGCGGGAACGGTAAAGGCCGCGTTTCGTTCCCCGGCGAGCAATGCGGAAGCAATTTACAAAAGCCAACGCGATGGCGGAAATCAAGGCGTCGAGTGAGGTATTTACATGTTTAATTGGCGGCGTCTAAGCAGACATTCCTTGGTTAACCAACGAATGCCCGCTTAGATTCTTTTGATTTCGCAGAGTTTTTTCGCGCTGAGCACAACAGAGAACGTGCTCAGTGTATACGATCCAGTTGAAATTGTGCATAACCCGGACTTTGATTGATTTAAATCTTAGGCCGCGATGCTGGTTGGTTTATTAGCTTAACCATCAGCGTCACCGTACGGGCTGCCCACATGAACCAAATCGCTTCTAAATTCACCACGAATACCAAGCTTGCCCGTCAGGATAGCGGCATGGCCCGCCTCGATGAGCTGAACAGGATCCTCCGCAAGCTGCAGACCGATTTACCCGGGATCGAGTCCAGCGCGCTGATTTCCGAGGACGGGCTGATGATCGCCCGCGCCGAGACCGTGAACATGGAAGAAACGCGTGTGGCCGGCATGACCGCCACGCTGCTCAACCTGGGCACCCGTGCGGCCGCGGAACTGTCCCGCGGCCCCGTGCAGGAAGTGATCGTGCGCGGCGAACAGGGCTACGCCGTGGTGATCAGCGCCGGCCGCGGCGCCCTGCTGCTCGCCGTCACGAACGAAACCAGCAAGCTCGGCCTTGTCTTCTTCGACATGCGAGAAGCAATCCGCGCGCTGCAGCAAGTCCTCTAAGCCGCTTCACGTAACCCCTCGTACAGCCGGCCGGAATTTCGCACTCCCATTGCCGCAAACGGTCAAGCGAACTTTCAGCCTTTCCCGCTGGGCGTATTAGTTTGTGGCTGCATCGTTCTTAGGAGCCGTTCATGGCGGATACAGTGCTATTCGACAATGGCGTCCACCGTAACATCCTGCTTGAGGATTCCGGCGGTGTCGGCCTCGCGGTGCAGGCGAATCAGCACCTCATCGTGCGCAATGGCGAGGCCATGCTGCTCGATCCCGGCGGGCACAAGGTCTATTCCAAAGTCATGGCGAAGACCTTCTCGGCCCTCGGCGGCGGCAGCCTTCGCTACCTGTTTCTCTCGCACCAGGACCCGGATATCGTCGCCGCTGTTAATGGCTGGCTGATGACCACCGATGCTACCGCGTACATCTCCGCGCTGTGGGTGCGCTTCGTTCCGCATTTCGGCCTCGACCACCTGCTTGAGCACCGTCTGCTGCCCATCCCCGACGAGGGGGGAGTGTTCGAAATGGGCGGCGGAAGGCTGGTCGCCCTGCCCGCGCACTTCCTGCACAGCGAGGGCAACTTCCAGCTCTACGACCCGGTCGCGAAGATCCTTTACACCGGCGACCTCGGCGCCTCGCTCGGCGAGGACTACATCGAAGTCGCGGACTTCGACGCGCACCTGAAATACATGGAAGGCTTCCACCGCCGCTACATGACCAGCAAAATCGTCATGAGCGCCTGGGCCAACATGGTGCGCACGCTGGACATCGACATCATCGCCCCGCAGCACGGCGCGCTGTTCCGCGGCAAGCCGATGGTCGAGAAGTTTATCGATTGGTGCGCCAACCTCGATTGCGGCATCGACCTGATCACGCCGCTGTTCAAGGTACCGGCATAGCCGGATGCCGCCCATGGTTCGACAGGCTCACCATGAGGTTAACCTGCTGAAGACGCCCAGCCTCATCCTGAGCTTGTCGAAGGATGAGCGCAGGGTTCCACGGTTTTTCAGCAGCCTGCCAGCCGCCGCCCCGGCTGCCGCGCCAGCAAGATGGAAAGCGCTCCCGTGAACGCCGAACTTCCCGACGCCTTCCCGCCCGCCCTTCCACTCGCCGGCGAAGGCGCGCCCGCCCTGCTCGTCGCGGTGCTCGCCGCGATGGGGGCCACGCTGGCGGCCGTTTCCGCCTCGATCTGGCTGGCCCCGCCCGTGACGCCGCCGGAACCGGTGACCATCGAGGCGCCCGCGCCGGCGCCGCCGCCCACTATCATCGAGGTTCCCGCGCCGGCGCCCCCGCCAAAGATCATTGAGGTGAGAGTGCCCGCGCCTGCGCCGCCGCCCACAATCATCGAGGTGCCCGCGCCGGCCGCGCCGCCGCTCTGTTTCGACCCCGTGACGCTCATGTTCGCGCCGGACAGCACCGCGCCGCTGGCCGGGACCGACACAGGCGCCGGCCGCCTGCGCGACTGGCTCAGCCAGCATGGGGAGTCAAAGGTGCTCGTCGAAGGCCATGCCGACAGCCGCGGCACCGAGGTGCACAACCTTACGCTCAGCTTCGCCCGCGCCAAGTCCGTCGCCTCGATCCTCGCCCGCAACGGCATCGCGGCCGGCCGCATCACCGTGCGCGCCGCCGGCGCCGCGGAGGCCGACGCGAGCCACCAGTGGATCACAAGCGTTGGCCGCAAGCATGTCACCGCGACCGACGCGCGGGACCGCCGCGTCGTCGTCGGCATCGACGGCCTTACCGCCTGCAAAAGCGCCGCCGGCGCCACGGAGCATCCATGAACATACCCGCCCTTCTCATCGGCCTCGGCGCCGCGGTGCTTCTCTTGCTGGCAGGCTACCTCGCCGGCCTCCGGCGCGGCTTAGGGGAACGCGCCCGGCTGCGACGCGTCGCTGAACAACAGGCCGCGGTCCTGCAACACTGGAAACAGCGCAACGCAGGCGTGCTGGAGGACGACAGCGCCCTGAGATCCACCATCGAGCATGTGCTGGCGCCGCTGGTGGAACGCGAACGCCTGTCGCTCGACCTGGCGCGGGTCGGCGGCGCGGGCGAACGCCGCGACCTTTCCCCGCTGCTCGAACAAGTCGCGAGCGTGGGCAACTTCGGCTCGGTCCTGCTGAGCAACGAGGACGGCCTCGTGGTCGCCTGCGCCGGGACGGCGCCCGACTTCGACGCCATGGCCGCGGCCACAGCCCGCCTGACCGGCGTCGCCGACCAGTTCGCCGCCCGCCGCGGCGGCGCGCTGGCCGTCGTGATCCGCGACGCCGCCGACTCGACCACGCTGTGCCGCCTGTTCACGACGCACGGCCAGAGAATGGCGCTAACCGCGACATCGAGCGACACGCGCCTGGCCGCCGTGGCGCTAGACCCGGCGCTGGCGAAGATCGACACGGCGCTGGCGGCGCCGGTTGCAGGGTAGGGCTCGGCAAGAAAATGAAGTGGGGGAGCGCGCTCCCCCATGTTTTGCCTACAAGCTGTCGCCAAAGTCCGTGCGGAACTTTGCGACCAGTTTTTCCTGCCAGTCGGATACGGGTTTCAGGAGCCCGTAGAAGAAGCGCAGGATCTCCGGCTCCTCGACAAAGACGAGACCGCCGACCAGCCTGCGGTTCTGGTACAGCCAGTCGAGCCGGTCGATGGCGTAATTGACCTGCGAGAGCGTGAAGACGCGGCGCGGCATCGCCAGACGCAACAGCTCCATGGCCGAGAACACTTCGCTGCCGTCCGGATTGCGCTGCTCGGAGAGCGTGCCGCGCTCCATGCCGCGAACGCCGCCCGCAATGTACATGGCCGACGCCAGCGCGCCCGCGATGTATTGCGATGGCGGGACATGATCGAGGAAGCGTTTCGCGTCGATATGACAGCCCAGTCCGCCCGCGGGCGTGATCACAGGAATGCCGCGCTTGACCAGCTCATTCACCATGTACTCGATGAATTGCGGCCCCTGGTTGATCATGTCCTCGTCCATGGTCTCTTCGAGACCGACGGTGAGGGCTTCGATCTCGCGCACCGACATGCCGCCATAGGTGAGGAAGCCTTCATACAGGGGAACGAGGCCGCGCATGCGCTTGTAAACGTCTTCGCTCCGCATGCATATCGCGCCGCCGCGCACGCAGCCGAGCTTACGGGCGGAGAAATAGATGATGTCGCAGAGATCGGCGGTGCGGCGCGTGATCTCGCGAATGCTGAGGTTTTTGCAGCTCTCTTCGCGGGTCTTGTTGAAGTAGAGATTGTCCGCGAGAAGGCTGGCATCCAGCACCAGGATGAGACCGTACTTGTCGCACACTTGGCGAATTGCGGTGAGGTTCGCGAGCGAGACCGGCTGGCCGCCGATGAGGTTCGTGCCGGATTCCACGCGCACGAAGGCGATCTTGTCCGCGCCCTCTTTCTTCACCAGGGCTTCGAGCCTGGCGATGTCGATGTCGCCCTTGAACGGAAGGTCGCTCGTGACCTGAAGGCCTTCGTCTTTGACAAGCTCTTCCACCACGCCGCCGTTCAGCGTGATATGCGCCTTCGTGGTCGTGAAGTGGTAGTTCATCGGCACGATCTTGCCGGGCTTTACGAACGTTTGCGAAAGGATGTTTTCGCAGGCGCGGCCCTGGTGCGCCGGCAGGATCCAATGCATGCCGAACAGCTCGCGCAGCTTGGCTTCGAGGCGCGTATAGGTGGCGCTGCCGGCGTAGCTGTCATCCGAGACCATCATCGCGGCGAGCTGCTGATCGCTCATGGCGTTCACGCCGCTGTCGGTCAGCATGTCCATGAACACGTCGGCATTCTGCAACAGGAAGGTGTTGTTGCCAGCCTCGTTCATCGCCTTGAGCCGGTATTCGATCGGCGGCAAGGTCAGCTTTTGAACGATGCGCACCTTGTGCATTTCGAGCGGGAGATTGCCGCCACTGAAGAATTTGATCGTCGCCACCGAGAACCTCTTAGTCAATTTTTCGTTAAGCAGAGAGGAAGGTAGCAACCTTTGGCTCGGCAATCCTGCGAAAATAGGACGCGGGCCTCGCGTCCATTGGTGGCATAACGTGGGAATTCGCGCCAGAAGGCGTCCGGCTACTGCATGCTCTTCGAAAGAGCGTCACGCATACGCTTCTCGAAGTCGCTGGGTGCGCTTACAGCCGCTCCTGCCTGCGCTGGCGGTAACGCCTGCTGCTTGCGGCGCGCCGGCGAGGGGCCGGGTTCCTGCTTCGTAGACCAGGAGGGGGCTCCGGCTTGCGGCTTGTTGAGGCCCTCGAGCCGCGTGATATCGCCTTCCATTTTGCGAACAAGAACCGCGCGGACAAAATCTTCAGCCGAAAGCACGCGAGGCTTCGCGCCCAGTTCGCGGAGCGGGCCGGACATCTGGACCTTCACAGGCGGCCATTTGATGCGCCTGTCGGAACTGACGCCAGCCTGCCAGGTCGTGTCGGCCTGCATCTTGGAAAGGTCGAGATAGGCCTCCATCCGCACCGTGCTGTCCCGGCCGCGGAACGAGGCGCGGCGGACTTCCAGCGTTCCCTCGTGGATCGTGAGAGGGATCTTGAGATGGCGAAACTTGAAATCGGCCGACTGGACCGCATCGAGCGCCTTCTTCTTGACCGCGTCTTCCGTGAGCGGCAATTGCCCCGCCAGCAAGGCCTCGGCGCTTTTCTGGACGGCTGCCGGAGAAAACTTCGCAAGTTGACCGTCTGACAGTGCGATGGAGCCCCTGCCCATGAGCACCGATACGATGCCGTGCGGACTCAACCCCTGTCCGGTCGCGCGAAGCGAAAGTGACGCCTTTCCTGTAGCAATCGCTGGCGAGCCATTGGCGGGAAGCGCCGACAAATCGGCCTTGGAGAGAGAGACGATTGCCGACGCCCCGACGGCGGACGCGTGGCCATCAAGGCTCAATGAGGCCGACAGATCGCCGCCAAACGCTTTTCCTTCGAGCTTCTGCACAGCGAGACGGCCGTCATCAAGCGTTGCCGCCATCTGGGCATCCGACAGAGCGAGCGTGTCGGTCAGCCGCATCGTCTTCGCGGAAAGCGCAACTTTCGCAGCCGTATCCTGAAACACGTTCAAAGCAAAAGGCCGGTCGCTCCAGATGTCCTGGGACTGCGCCGGGATCACGGTGGACAATGCGAGCGTAACGCGATCCGAGGGCTGCGGCGCGAGGAGATAGCCGAGGATCGACGGCAACGAAAACTGGTCGGCCCTCAAATCGGCGTCGACCTCGGTCAAGCGATCGGCCACGCCAATCGCGAGATGGCCGCTGACAACATTCCTGGGCGACTCCGCTTTGAGCCTGGCAGCGTCGAGGTGCCCCGACCCATATCCGATATCTGCCTCAACCCTCAGGCTTGTTTGCCGGTCCCCGCCAAGGAGCGCCAGAGCGGCAGGCGGCAAGAATTGCTCGGGCGTGGGGCTTGAAGCCAGCGCCTTGCCGGAGAAAAACAAGCTCTGCTTGAATTCCGCCGCCCCGTCGATCTGCGCCTGCAACGACGGCGCCTTGATTGTGGCGGAGGTGTCGAGCCGGTCGGGCGTGCCGCTGGCGCTGATCGTGATGGCGCCCGGAGAAGCGGAAGCTCCGGCGCCGGCCCCCGCCTTCGGCGAAAGAAGCGCCACGAGCTTGTCGCCATCCGCGGCAGACAGCGCCACCTGCCCCGAGAATTGGCCTGCCCGCCATTCGGCGAGACTTCCCTTCAGTTGAACCCGGCCATCGAGGCGAGCCGCCCCCAGGTTCCCGCTAAGCTGCGCCGTTGCGCCGCTCGCCTGTCCATCCGCGCTGTAATCGATTGCGAGGCTAGCAGGGGCGAGCTCTTCCGCGCGGCGTCCGAGAATGCTATCGGCATTGTAACCCGCCAACGCCGCAGCCCTCAAAACAGCCTGTGGCGAGCTTGCCTCAAGGCGGCCATCGAACCGGCCCTGCGCTGCGCTCCGCATTGGCACAACGCCCTCTCCGCGCAAAGACAGCCCATCGGCGGTCTCAGCGCTGAGTTTTGTAACCGTGAGGAGATCCTGATCGTATTTCAGCTGGACCGCCACGTTCTTGGCTTCGATCACGCTCGTCCGAATGCTACCAGCGGAGACATCGACATCGGCGGTTGCGAAGTTCGCGGGATCCTCTCCCAGCAGCGGCGTCAACTGAGCAAGCGCTGCCTGCCAAGCCGTCTTTACGCTCTCGCTCGACAGTGCATCCGCGCCGGTTTGTCCAGCTTCCAGGCTGGTCAGATCGAACTTGTCGCCCGCAAGCGAAACCTTCAGCTTTCGAGCTGGCGTCTTGTCGAGGCGCAAGCTCGCCGTGAACGGGGCGCCGTCCACGTTGCCCTTTAGGTCCGTGAAAGCCGTGACGTCGTCCGAAAGCGTCAGTAATCCGCCTGCCGTGAAAACTCTCGCGGGGCCGATTTTGGCTTTTGCGGCGGCGGGCGCGATCCAGCGGTTGAGGCGGCCCAGGTTCTTGCCGTCGACAGCGACACGCGCCAGCAATTCCGGTTTCCCGGCGGTCTTTTTTAGCGCGCCTGTGAGCCTGATCGCGGTTTCGCCCGGAAGCGTCGCCTGAGCGTCCTCGAACAGCCACCGCTGAGCGGCCCGCTGACCCTCTGCTTTCGCCCCCTCGATAAGCTCGCCCCGAAGCTGGATTTGATCGCTCGCCAGCGAAAGATGGACCCCGAAATCGGGGTAAAGCCAAAGCAGCTGTTCCGCGGCGCTTCGGAATGTGTCCCAGCCCCCAGCCGTGACCGGCGCCCATGGTCCTCCCCCGCCGGAGAGAAGCGCATCGGCGTCCAAGGACAGAGCCTTGAGGGTGATATCCGCTGTGCCGGGGGTGAAAGACACATTTGCGGAACCCGTCAGAATCTGCGGGCGGTTCCCCGGGTCCATCGTCATGACGAGATCGGACAGGGCCAAGCCTGTGCGATTGAGTTTCGCTGCTGCCTTGGCCTGAATGTCGAAAGGCGCTCCCACAAGCGTCTGAGGCGCCATCGCCGCCAGCGTCCCAACAAAAACAGGGGCATCAGACGTATTCAGCACGCCATCGGCCTGGATCGAGGCCTTGGAGCCAAGCTCTATAGCGCTCCCCGCAAGCTTCACACCGCTGCCTTGCGCCGCTGCGCTGAATTTCACGTCGAAGCGCTGGTTCTTTTGCGAAACCCGCCCTGCGAAGCGGTAAGCATTCCCGCGCTGAGGGGCAGCAAGCGTTCCGTCAACGCCGGTCAAGATCACGGCTTCGGGCTTGCCTGCATCGGGATAAACGGAAATGCGGCCCCCTTCGATTTCGAGGCTCGTGACTTCTGCGGCCATCGGCAGCGGCCCCGCCTCGCCCAGGGCAGAACCGCCTTGAAGCGGCTTCGACAGATCGAGGATCAGAAAAGGGTTTACGAGCTTGAGTTTGCTCGCCTCGACGCGGCCGCTCAACAAGCCCTGGAGCGACAAAGTGAGATCGACCGCTTCTGCGCTCATCTGGGCGGCCTCGGCAGGCCCGCCCTCCGCCACGACCTTTTTCGCATGAAGATGCGGCTCGGGCAGAAGCGCGATGTCAATGTCGCCGGTAATGCTGATCTTGCGTCCGAGAAGCGCGGAGGCGGCTTGCTCGATGTCTGGTCTGTAGGCTTTCCAGTCCACAAACGCCGGCGCGACAAAGGCCGCGCCAAGCAGAAGAACCAGCAATGTTGCAAGAGTAACCAGCAGGCGGCCCAAATCAATCCCTCTTTGGCTTCTTCAGACCAGCAGCGCTTGGCCTGACGCTACTCGATTGACAATGATGCAACGCTCTGGAGCCCGTTTTATGGCGCTTCCCGCTTCGGGCGGAAGGCGCTCGTTTTTCAAGCTTGCCCGATTCCCCTATTTAGGCACTCCTCTTCCTTCGTGGAAGTTACGATCGGTCCACAATTACGGGCGCACCGTTAAATTGTAAGAGTGCCGGCCTTTGCCGCAGTATAACGCTCGCCGATCTTTCCCCAATCGACGATAGTCCACCACGCCTTGAGATAATCGGCGCGCCGGTTCTGGTATTTGAGATAGTAAGCGTGCTCCCAGACATCGTTTCCGAATAGCACCCGCGCGCCATCCATCAGCGGCGTGTCCTGGTTTGGGCGCGTCGTGAGCGCAAGCTTCCCGGCCCTGTCCACGGTGACGAAGACCCAGCCTGAGCCGAAAATTCTAGCGCCTGCGGCGTTGAAGGCAGTCTGCATATTATCGAAGCCGCCCAGATCGCGGTCGATGGCGGCAGCGACATCGCCGGTCGGCGCACCGCCGCGGCCACCCATGATCTGCCAGAACATGGTGTGATTGGCGTGTCCGCCGCCATTATTGCGGACGGTGGTGCGAACGCTCCCAGGCACGGCGCTCAAACCGGCCAGGATGTCCTGCAAAGGTTTGCCAGCCCAGGCGCCGCCGCTGGCCGCGGCTTGATTTAGGGCGTTCACATAGGCCGCATGATGCTTGTCGTGATGCAACTGCATCGTTTGCGTATCGATCGCGGGCTCGTTCTTGCCGTAGGCGTAAGGCAGGGGCGGGAGCGTGAACGGCCCTTGCGCGGCCTCTTGCGGGGGGGCGACTTTTTTGGATCCGAAGCCGAACATTGCCGCGCCTGCCGCGAGCATCTTTTGCGTTGCCTGATTTGTCATTGGAGTCTCCTTGTCTTGTGCCAATGAAAGACAACCAACAACTTGTGTCGTTGGACCCAACGCGAGCCGGGCGCACCGGCCTTTGTCAATCGACCGACAGTGAGCGTCGAAGCTAACGCTTGTTAGCGGGCGCCGCATTCGGGGCGCCCGCATCCGCTTTCAGCAATCAGTCCTGTGGGTGACCGCTTCCGGCCTTGACCTGCGCCAGGACCTGATCGAGGTTCCAGCTCTCCGGCGACTGCATCGGCGGAAACTCTTTGTACGAACTCGAGTTCCTTCAGCCATAGCAGCTGCCCGATGGGCAACATGTTCCAGTCATACAGGAAGGCGGTGCTCGGGGCCGCGAGCGCGCCGCCAAGGCCGAGCGCCGACTTCTGGCTTTCGCCGACAGCCTGCTCGAACGGATCGCGCTTGATGTTCTGCACCAGTGTGAAGTGGAACGGAATCAGCGGCAAAATCCAGCCCGTCGCCCCGGGCTGCGACATGGTGTAGTACATCTTCCAGTTCTTGTAGCGCACCGCCGACGGCGTGGCGCCCGAGAAGTAGAAGAAGACATCGCGCGCGGAAGTTTTTGATTTGCCCTCCAGATATTCGCGCTGGTCGAAGCCGTCGAGCGTGGTCTTCACGATGCCGGGATATTCGCCTTTCTCGATCTGCTTTTTCAGGTCGTCGCCCTTGGGGCCGCCGGCGATGTCGACCAGCGTCGGCAGCCAGTCGAGCGCGGCGAAGAGCTGACTATGCACCGTGCCGGGTTTGATGTGGCCGGGCCAGCGGACCACGAGCGGGGCACGATAGCCGCCTTCCCAGGCCTCGCCCTTCTGGCCCTTGAACGGGGTGACGCCGCCATCGGGGAAGGTGATCTGCTCAGCGCCATTGTCGGTTGTGAAGACCACGACCGTGTTGTCGAGCTGGCCCATGTCTTCGAGCTTTTTGAGCACATCGCCGATATTGTCGTCGAGCTGCTTCATGCCGGCTTCGTTGATGCCCCAGTCCTTGCCGCCCTGTGTGCCGAGCATGGCCTCGTACTTCGGCGACAGCATCGTCGTCACATGCATGCGCGCCGGGTTGTACCAGACGAAGAACGGCTTGTTGGTCTTCTTCGGGTCGTGGCTGTCAAGGAAGTCGATGACGTGTTTCGAGATTTCCTCGTCCACCGTTCTCGACCGGTCGAGCGTCAGCGGCCCTTCGTCCTTGCAGGTCTGATTCTTTTCCGTTCCATCGGAGGAATGGCACCAGATGACCGGGCGCGGCGGCGTCATGCACGTCGCTGTTTTGGGGTCGACGGCGCCGGGAACCTCGGGAAGGCCGGGGATCGGCGTGTTCTTGCACGGCGGCGCGATAACTTGCTCGGTCGGCGTCTTGTTCATGTCGGGGAAGCTCACCTGCTGCATCGCGTCGAGGTGATAGAGATAGCCCCAGTATTCTTCGAAGCCATGCGCCGTCGGCAGCGCGGCGGTATGGTCGCCCAGATGGTTCTTGCCAAACTCGCCTGTGGTATAGCCGAGATCGTGCAGGAATTTCGCGATTGCCGGAGTGCCGGGCCGCAGATAGGACGGGCTGCCCGGCAGTTGCGGCGGGATCATACCGGTGCGCAATGGATACATGCCGGTGAAGAAGGCGTTGCGCCCGGAGGTGCAGCTCTGCATGGCGACATAGTCCATGAACTTGGCGCCCTCCTTCCCGATGCGGTCGATGTTCGGCGTCTCGCCGACCATCAGGCCTTCATGGTAGATGCCGGGCTGCATCCAGCCAATGTCGTCGCCCATGATAAAGAGAATATTGGGCTGCTTGCCTTTCGCTTTTTCCGCTTCCTCTCGTATCGCCCGCTCTTCCCTGCGCTCGTCCCGGCGATCCTGCGCCTGGGCGACGGTGGTCAGCATTGTCGCTGACAGCAGCGCGCCGGCTATAAGACCGAACGCGTATCTGGGGACTTTCGAATGAGAACTCATGAATTGTCGCTCCCTTACTCTAACATCTGTCTACTGACTAATGGCCAAGACGAAGCTGCCTTGAGCAAAACAAGCAGCAGGCCACTCATAGCAATTTTCTGTAATATTATCCAATTAATTACCACGAACCGCGGGCGCGCATCCGAGCGGTCGAAGGGCCCGCTTGACCCCAAGGAAGAGACCCGGCGGCCGACAAGCCAGGAGGCTGTCCGCCTGTTGCACGCGTTCAAGTCGCAACTTTTCCGAGGGCCGCCAAGCGGCGATCACGGCAGCGCCCGCGTCCCATTTGAACTGAGCATGCTCGAAACAGGCGCCAGCGGTCTGGCCGCGAATTGTCATCCTGAACGGCGCTCGCCGGGCGCCTTTTGGTAAACGGTTCGTCACAACCCTGGTCGATTAATTCGATCATGGTTAACAGGGAGCGCTCCGGAATTATTTCTGGTCAATTCATGCTTTATTAATGGTCCATTTGTGCCAAGCGAGGAACGCCGCGCCTTTGACCGGACACGAATAGACGGCTGTAAGTCTTTGAAAAGGCACAGCTTCTATGATTAACAAGGCGCCCATTAAATAGAATCTAATGCCGGAATTTTCCCATTTACTGGGACGAGCAAAAGTCCGTTAAATATGTTGGGACTTCGCGAATTAACGCTTGCGCGCAGCCGGAAGAGCCGCGGCGCAGTCGGCGGCGATTGCATCACGATCGATATTTTTCTCGCAATACCAAGGGTTGGAGCGGCTGGAGCTCTCGTTAACCTGCCTGCAAGACGATTTCGCCGAGGATCTTTCAGGTGAGGGAAAGCGGACGAAAACGTCAGGGAAAAGTGGACTAGCAGATGCCACCATATGCCAGATGCATACAAAGCCACAAAGCCTTGTCAGTGTCCCGGCCGCAGGTATCGACCGAGATCGGCCCGCCTGAGCTTGCCATTCGCGGTGCGCGGCAGGCTTTCGACGACGATGTATTCCTTCGGGCGCTTATAAGCGGCGAGCGTTGTGCCGGCGAAAGAGGCGAGTTCGGCCGCGATGCCGCTCCTTGTTTTGTCGTGCGGAACGATGAAAGCCGCAATGATGGAGACGCCATCGCGGACGGCAACCTCCACAACGGCTGCTTCCGCAACAGCGGGATGCTTCGCAAGCTCTTGCTCGACTTCGGCCGGGGAAACGCGAAAACCGCCTGCGTTCATGAGTTCGTTGCGGCGGCCGAGATGGGTCACATACCCTTCCTCATCCATGACGCCAGCGTCGCCGCCGATGAACCACTCGCCGCGATAAACCTCTGTTTCCTCCTCGGGCCTGCGCCAATAGCCGAGCATGAGGCCCGGATCGCTTCGGTGAACTGCGATCAGCCCCTGCGCGCCTGCCTGAAGCGGCTCTTCGCCGCGCGTGTCGTCCAGGATTGCGACGCAGCGCTCCGCCTGCGGCCGCCCGACGGTTCCAGGCTTTCTCGGCATGCTGGGTGCGCTCGAAAGGTAAGTCGAGATTTCGCTCTGGCCCAGCGCCTCATAAAGGGCCGTGCCCGCCCTCTCTTGCCACTCGTCCGCGACCGCGTTCGGCAGCGCTTCCCCGGCTGTCAGCCCATGGCGAAGCGCGCTCAACCTCCTTTGGTTGAGATCGCCATATTTCAGGATTTGCCGGTAAACGCCGGGAACCGCCGCGAAGATGGTCACATCGAAAGCGTGCATCAGGCGCGGCCAGAGAGCCGGGTCTTTCTCACCCGTGTAGACGATGGCGGTTGCGCCATTGGCCCAAGGGTCGGTGAGGCCCGTTCCCATGGTATAGGTCCAGTTGAAGCTGCCCGCGTGCATGAGCCGGTCGCCGGGGGTGATCCCATACCATCCCTGATACATGGGCCGCCGCCCCCAGGCGCTGCGGTGGGCATGCAGCACGCCTTTCGGGTTGGCGGTCGTCCCGGAGGTGTAGATCAGGAAAGCCGGATCGTTGGCGGCGGTGTCCGCGTATCGTCCAAGAGGCCCGCTTTCGATGGCGGACGCGAACGCTTTTTCGGGGATGACGAGGAGACCGGGCTGAAAGGGACCATGCGGCAGGCTATCGTCGAGGACGATAGAAGCGACTTCGGCGTCCTCCAGCAGGAAGGAGAGTTCGCGCTCGGTGAGGTCCGGCGATGCGGGGACGGGAACGAAGCCGCCCGCGATGGCCCCGAAAAACGCGATCGCGTAGGCGGTGCGATTGCGCAAGCGAATGAGAATCCGCTCGCCGGTTTTCACCCCGTAGCTGGCGCCGAACGCATAGGCAGCCCGAAGCACCGCCTCCTCGACGGCGGCGTAGCTCCAGGTCTCAACGTCGCGCCCGTCTGGATCGTGAACCACAAGCAAAGCGGATTTATCTCCTGCCGCGCTCCCGGCGCGCAGGCAATATCGCGCCATGTTGAAGGCGTGCGGCGGAAGCTCGCCCCGGTATCCAAGCTTAGCGTTGCTCACGGCCTTCCTTAAGCGATGCGGCGCTTCTGGCGTTATCCGCCCACCATGTCTCGATCCTTGCGCCGTAAAGCGTGGAGAGCGGCGGCTGTCGCAAGAAGGACCAAGCTGCGATCCATTGCTTCGGGGCATAATACAAGGGAATGCCATAACGGCCGGAGAGCAAAATCCGGTCCAGCGCGCGGACCGCCGAGACAAACTCGGCCCGCGTCTTCGCCGCCAGCATGGCCGCGATCATGGCATCGGCCCCGGCGCTCTGGACGCCGGCGTAATTGAAGCTGCCTTCCTGCGAGGCCGATTTGCGCGACCAGCGGAAACTCTGTTCATTGCCCGGCGAGAGCGAGGAGGACCAGTTCGTTTGCATCATATCGAAGTCGAACGTGGTGCTGCGCCGCTGGAATTGCGCCGAATTGATCAGCCGGACCTGGGCGGTGATCCCGATCTGCCGCAGAAATCGCGAATAGGCGAGCGTCAGGCGCTCTTGTTCGTGCGTTGCGCAGAGCATCTCGAAGGTGAACGGCCGCCCCGTCGCCTTCTCGGTCATGACGCCATCGCGAAGTTCATAACCGGCTTCCTCCAGCAGCGCGATTGCGCGCTTGCGGCCTTCGCGATTGGTGCCGGAGCCGTCGGTTACGGGCTGGCTGAATTCGCCTTCCATGATGCCCGGCGCAAGCTCGTTCGCGTATGGCGCAAGCAGTTCGCGCTCGCGAGCGTCGGCTGCGCGGCCGTGCGAAGAAAGTTCCGAGCGGTCGAAAAAGCTTTCGGTGCGAGCGTAAAGGCTGCGAAACAGCGTCCTGTTCAGCCACTCGAAATCGAAAACCTGGGTCAGCGCCTCGCGCACACGCTTGTCAGCGAACAGTGGCCTGCGCGTGTTGAAAACCAGCGCCGACATCGGCGCGGGCACGCCCACGTCGAACGCAAGCTTCTTCACGAGCCCATCCCTGACAGCGGGAAACTCATAGGCTTCCGCCCACTTCACGGCGTCGATGGGATCGCTGTCGCCCTGCAGATCGAAGAGCCCCTTGCGGAAGGCCTCCATCATGGCCGTGTTGTCGCGATAATAGTCGATGCGGATGGCGTCAAAATTGAACTGCCCGCGCATGACCGGCAGATCGCGGGCCCAATAATCGGGGTTCCGGCGGAAGGTGATGCTTGCGCCAGGATCGACGGAACTCGACACGATAGGGTCCGCTTGCCACAGGCTTTTCGAAGCTCGTCTTTTCGAAGGTTTCGGCGCTGATCGCGTGGCGCGGCAACACCGGCATAAGCCCGATGATAAGCGGCATCTCACGGTCGCCGCCTCCCTCGAAGGTGAACTTTACGCCCCGTTCGCCAACCTTCTCCGCCGTCGCGACCTTACCGTAGTAGAGCCGATGGTTGGGGCGGCCCTTGCTTTTCAAGAGCGACCAGGAGAACAGTACATCCTCCGGCGTGATCGGCGTTCCGTCCGCGAATCGCGCCTCGGGGCGAAGCTGAAAGATGACCCAGCTTCGATCTTCGGGCGTCTCGACACTCTCGGCAATGAGGCCGTAAAGAGAGAAGGGTTCATCATAGCTGCGCGCGAGGAGCGTCTCATAAACATACTCTCTCATGCCCGCGACCGGCTCGCCCTTCACGATGAAGGGATTGAGGCTGTCGAACGAGCCGAGCACCCCGAGCCGAAGAGTTCCTCCTTTGGGGGCGTCCGGGTTGACATAATTAAAGTGTGTAAATGACGGGCGGTATTTCGGCGCATCGTGCATGGCGATGCCTGCTTGGGGATCGGCGTTTGCCGAACTCGCGGCCGCAAGCGCAGCAATGATCATAGCTTGCACCAATACCGCAGCTCGGCTTGGCGTCCCCGTCAAAAACGTTGGAATCCTGCGTGGCAAGAGGGCGAGCCTTTCTCTCCTCATTCCTTACTGTTTGCGGCTCTAAGCTGGGAAACCCTCAAAATGATGGCAAACGGGCAACGGCCCCCTGTGAAAGGTTAACGGGCCTGGCGAGTGTTTCACGGCCGCGTGTAACTGTCACGGGAAAGCCGCAATTCCGGTGATTTAAGCAACAGTGACGGTCCTGGGGTTATGGGGCCAGGGGAGTAAGGACAGCCAACTCGATTTGGGTGAAAGGTTCAGTTTTATGGTTTTCACGAGGCTTGTGAAAGCGGCAGCCTTCGGGTTCGTCGCAGCGTTCGCGCTTACGCTCGGCCTGACCGACGTCATGGCGCAAGGGAATAACAAGGGCGCCAAGGCTCCGGCTGCGCCTACACCGCAAACAGCTGCGGCCAATCAGAAGCCGGCTGACGTCTGGTACAAGCTTTGTATCGACGTACCGGTCGCCGACCCTCCGAAGCAGGGTGAGAAGCCGAAGCAGCAAAAACCCGAAGACATGAAGAAGGTGAACGTGTGCCTGACGCAGGTTGACGTTCGCGACAATGCGACCGCCATCCTCATCGGCAAGATTGCCGTTCGTCAGGTCGCCGGTCAGGAAAAGCCGCAGATGCTTGCCATGCTGCCGCTCGGTTCCGCTCTGCCGCCCGGCGCGCTCGTCAAGGTCGATGACAAGGAGCCCATCAAGCTCCAGTACACGACCTGCGACCAGGCTGGCTGCTATGCAGAGGCCAACATCGAGCCCGCTCTCATCGATCAGATGAAGGGGGGCAAGCAGATCGCCTACCTCGGTATCGACGTTACCGGCCGGGCCCTAAGCATTCCTCTGCCATTGGAGGGTTTTGCGAAGGCTTTCGAAGGGCAGCCGGTGCCTGTCGAGAAATACAATGAGGATCAGCGCAAAATTGCCGATGTCATCCGCCAGCGGCTTGCCGATCTGAAGAAGCAGCAAGAAGAGAAGAACGCTCAGGCAGCGGGCGCCGCGGCTCAGCCGGCGAAGAAGTAAAACCATCATTGCAGGCCGCAATCGGGGCGGCCTCTCGAACATCAGAAGCTCCCGCCATGGCGGGAGCTTTTTTATTCCGCCGAGTTTGCTGGGACAGCGTTGCTGTTCCTTGACCCTTGCTGATGCCGCGCCAGTTATTAGATCCGAGCATTAGTGGAGCGAATTTGACATGTGAGCCCCCTACCAGGAGGTCGCGCTCACATGTCAAATTCAAAACACTCATCAAGAAGTCGCTGATGGGCCTTTGATTTCGACATTTGCTCTCGGCTGTGCCGCCGCGGATGCAATCGATGTTCAGCCATTGCAAGAACCAGATGGAGGCGAGCGGCATCGGCGACTGAGACCTCTTTAGGCCAGGCCGCCACCGCTTTCACTGGGGGGTAATGGCGCCTGTTCAGCAATCCCAGTAGACAGATTGGATCGTAGGTCTCTGCGCTGCGGAGATTCGGTTCTACGAATTGCTTAAAAGGGGGCTGACCTGGTCGGGGGATGGAGTCACTGAATAACTTCAGCAGCCACAAAGGCTGCGCGGCATTAGGCCCCATGGACGGATTTGATCCATCATATGGTTTACAAACACTGTAAGCATCCGGTGAGGACCGCAGGATCGGTTGCCTCAGTTTATGCTGCGGCTTTCAAGGCGGCGCCGGCGATCTTCCAGTTCCAGGGCAAGAGCTCGCGAATGCGTTTTGCTGGATGATCGGCGATGCGGGCCAGGATGTCGGCAAGCCATGCACGCGGGTCGACGTCGTTCAGTTTACAGGTCTCGATCAGCGTGTAGATGGCGGCTGCGCGCTGACCTCCGCTGTCGGAGCCGCAGAAGGTCCAGTTGCGTCTGCCAACCGCGATGCCTCGGACGGCTCGTTCGGCGGCGTTGTTTGACAGGCAGATGCGGCCATCGTCGAGGAAGCGCGTGAACGCGCGCCATCGTTTCAGACTGTAATCGATCGCTTTGGCAATCGGGCTTTTCGATGAGAGTTTTCGCCGTTCGGTTCGCAGCCATTCTTCCAACGCCTCGACCAGCGGTCTCGATCGTTCCTGGCGCACCTCGTGGCGATAGCTGGTGGATCGTCCATTGATCTCGCGCTCGATGGCGAACAGCTCATCGATGCGCCACACGGCCTCGATGGCGATGGGCGCTTTTTGTAAGTCGGCGAGTTCAAAAAACTTGCGCCGTCCATGAGCCCAACAGGCCGCTTCGACGATCGGGCCAGGTTTGCGGCCTTCAGCGTAGAGGCCGTTATAACCGGAGTAGGCGTCGGCTTGCATGATGCCGCTGTAAGCGGCGAGATGGTTTTCCGGATGTTGACCTGCACGATCGGGCGAGTAATGGAACAGCGCGGCAGGCGCTGCTTCGCCGCCGAAGGGGCGATCGTCCCGCACATAGGCCCACAGCCGGCCGGTTGTGCATTTCCCCTTCGCGAGCACCGGCACGGTCGTGTCGTCACCGTGAATGCGTTCCGCGCCAAGAACATGCTTCTTGATTTCGTCGACGAGGGGCATCAGCGTCGCTGCGGCCGCGCCAACCCAGCCGGCGAGCGTGGAGACATCGAGATCGACACCTTCTTTCGCGTAGATATCGCTCTGACGGTTGAGAGGCAGGTGCGCGCGATATTTGGCGAACAGCACTTCGGCCAGAAGCTGCGGGCCAGCCCGGCCCCGCTCGATCGGATGGGACGGTGAAGGCGTTTCGGTGATCTTTTCGCAGACGCGGCACGTGAAGGTTTCGCGCACGTGGGTGATGACTTTCCAATGCGCAGGCACGCGCTCAAGCGTTTCAGTCGTGTGTTCGCCGAGCTTGCGGATGCGGTCGCTGCCACAATGGCGGCACGTGCAGGGAGCGCCATGCACCACGCGCTCGCGGGGCAGATGGGCAGGCAAGGGGCGACGCGCGGGCTTTTCTTTTTCTGCCTCGATGGGCGCCGGGGCCTTGGTGGCGATCCTGGCCGCGGCCTTGGCCTCCGCGGCGCTTGCGACCAGTTCATCGAGCTGCAGTTCCAGCTGATCGAGAAGCCGCGCTCCCTTTTCCGACGATGCGCCGAAGGTATTGCGCCGCATTTTCGCAATCGTCAGTTTCAGCTGTGCAATCTGGCCGTCAAGATCGATCGCACGGGCATCGGCCGCAATCAAAAGCGCCTTCAAGGCAGCGATGTCGTTTGGAAGAGTTGCAGGATCGAGCGCCATGCCGGCGGTTTACACTGCTTCGCGCTATCCCGCGACCTGCGGCCGGTATGTTTTTTGTGGGGCGCGCCAGTCGATCCCTTCCAGCATATAACCAAGCTGAGCCGGTGAGATCGTCACCGCGCCGTTCTCAAGCTTCGGCCAGATGAAGCGCCCCCGCTCGAGCCGCTTCGAGAACAGGCAAGCGCCCTGGCCGTCATGCCATATGATCTTGATGAGGTCGCCGCGGCGGCCACGAAAGACGAAGAGATGGCCCGAATAGGGATCGGCTTTCAGCGTCTCCTGAACGAGCAGCGCCAGCCCTGGAAAGCCACGCCGCATATCGGTGTGCCCGGTCGCGAGCCAGACGCGAACACCAGCGGGAACGGGGATCACGCCTGCTCCTCAAGCGCGGCCGCGATGCGCTTCAGCACCGCCATATCGATGTCCGCGCCGATCCGCAAAATGCGCCCATTCGCCAGCACGACTTCGATCATGCCGTTTGTGCGGGCCGACGAAGGCTCGGCCGGCGGCGCGAGAGCAATAGGCACAAAAGCCGGCTTCTGCACGGGCTCATTAGCCTTGAAAGACTTGATCCAACGGTAAAGCAGGCTCGAAGACAGGTTGTGCCGGCGCGCGACCGCGCAGATGCTCGCGCCGGGCGCCACCGCTTCGCTGACGATCAGCAGCTTCTCCGACTGGCTCCATATCCGCCGTGTCGAAACGACCGTAAAATTGTCTGTAGACCCATGTCCAGACATAGGCACGGACCTATCTCCATCGAAGACCTCAAGCCGTCACAAAAACCGCCTTTCATCCTCCTCCGCAAGGCGGTCTGCACCGGATGGATACCAAACACTTTGGCTCCGTTTTGTAAAAACAGCATATGTAACAATATAAATATTTTTTTCGTCACCTCAGCATGACCGGCCCTCCCGAAGCCGGTCACCCATGAATCACTGAAAGACTGATTTGGGAATCCACAATCGTTAATCTTGAGGCGAACCGTCCACCGGGCCTAGCATTACAGTTGCAATTTCATCTTGAGATGCGCCTTTTGGGCTGCGGCCTGATGGGCCCTTCGCCAGAGGGACCAG
Organism: uncultured Alphaproteobacteria bacterium; assembly: GCA_963757195.1. GTDB lineage: Bacteria > Pseudomonadota > Alphaproteobacteria > Rhizobiales > Rhodomicrobiaceae > Rhodomicrobium. Next base: position 265,426 of record CAVWQG010000004.1, on the reverse strand, counting down.
GCGATGATGCGCGCAGGCTCGATGCGTTGTTGGGCGAGCCTTATGGCTATGCGGCGAATTTCCTGAATGGACCAGCGGATAAGCGGCGGGCCACAAAGATCTGGGGTATCGTTTGCTGTGTTGGCATCGCATTGGCCCGATGGCGGATCGTCGCCATCATGGCGAAGGCCAGCATGACAAGCGAGACGTGGCGGTTCCATCCATGCCAGGAGCGGGTCTCGTTATGATCAAGACCCAGTTCGTTTTTCGCCGTCTCGAAGCTGTCCTCGATAGCCCAGCGACAGCCTTCCACGCGGACCAGTTTGTCGATCAAGGTTCCCGCCGGAGCCCAGGTGGAGAAGAAGGCCAGGTCCTGATCCGCGATCGTGCGGCGGATCAAAAGGCCGCGCGTCCAAAGCCCGGAGCAGCTGGTGTCGTATTCGCTGGCGTCGATATCGGCCAGTTCCACATAAGCCCAGTCATAGAGGCGCGGCCCCTTGGCGCCATCGCCCGCCGACAGGCGTTTCCAGTCCGAAGCCGCCAAGCCTTGCGCGACGCTTTCCGCCGTACCTGCGATGGGCTTGGCCTTGCCGAAGGACCTGATGCTGTGATTGGAAGCCACGCCAAGCACATAGCCCTTGCCGGCCCGGCGCAGCCCCCCTTCAACTGCGCCAACGCCATAGACGGTATCGGCGGCGACCCAGGCGAAAGGCACAGAAGCGGCGATGGCGCGCTCGATCATGGCGACGGCGAGGGCAGGCTTGGTTGCGAAGGCCGTTTTCTCCGGGACATGCGCCGCCTTCATGCGGGCGGGATCGTCTGTCCACGCCTTCGGCAGATAAAGAGCCCGGTCGATGAAGGCGTGGCCGTGCCGCGAGACATAACAGGCGAAGACCCCGATCTGGCAGTTCGTGATCTTGCCCGCTGAGCCGGTATACTGCCGCCCAACGCCGCGCGAGGCCTTGCCCTGCTTGAGAAATCCGGTTTCATCGAAGACCAGAACCGCGTCGTCGTCGGCGAACGTCTCAAGCGCATAGTCCCGCACGGTATCGCGCAGGTCGTCGGCTTCCCACTGGCCGCGGCCCAGAATGGCCTGCTGGCGCCATGGGCCAGGGTCGCCCGCCGCCTCGGCCCGCCTCCAGCCCGTTTTGCGCTGCTCATCGCCAAGCAGGCCGTCCAAGAATGCCCCCGCCGATGCGGCAACCCGCTCCTGCGTAGACAACGGGCGCATCCGCGCCTTCACATCCCGCAGCGATGACGCCCAAAGTTCAAGCGTCGCTTCAATCGATGCACCGGCCATCTATGCTTCTCCGAATCACTTAGGTATATGATTCAGAGAGGTCACTCAAATGCAACTGTAATGCTAGACTGCAGTGAAGGAAAAAGGCGTCTGGTTCCTCTTCCTACCGCCCCGCAGTCCCTACCTGAACTCGATCGAAATGGCCTTTCCAAAACTCAAGGCTCAGATGCCGAGGCAAAAGCCAGAACCTGCGACGCGCTCCGGAAGAGAATCGAGCGACATCTGACATCCCTTTGAAGGCGAAGAATGCCAGAGCTTCCCCCGGGCAGCAGGAACATGCGTCCGATTAAGCGCACGACGCTCGTAAAACAAAAACGGCGCCCGGAGGCGCCGTTCAAGATCAAAAAAGGTAAGGCTACTTCAGCGGAGTAGGAAACCCGCCGTCGCAGCAGCCGAGATGGTAGTTTATGCCAACCTTGACGGTGTTGATGTCGAGGTCGTGATTGAAAGCGCCTCTACCGGCTAAGGCACCGCTGTCGGTGTAATAGCTGGTCAGAGAGGAAACAGTTGTGCCGAAATCGAAGTACTGATACTCGACCTTCACGCTCCATGCCGGGTTCCAAAGATACTCGACGCCGCCGCCTGCAGTCCAGCCTACGTGGGTGCTATCCCCCGTAGCGTATCCCGTGTAGTATGGATCTGAAACGTTCAACTTTGCGTCGAGGACCGCGAGCCCCCCCTTTCCGTACATCAGCCACGGACCCCAGGCCCAGCCAAGGCGCCCCGTCACGTCCCCATAAAAGCCAGTTGAAATGTGAGAGTATGCAGTTTCACCGACGAGCGGATAGGGGGCGTTAAGCAATTTGTTGCTGTTGAGGCCCATGTCACCGAAATCAGCCTCTATGCCGAACACGACGCCGCCGCGCTGCATATTATAGCCGATCGTGCCGCCTCCGAAGACGCCGCTGGGGGACTGGTCTGTACGCTGCACGCCGTAATGAGCGAGGTTATAGCCCGGTGAGCGCTCGGAATATCCATTGGCCCAGTAGGCATCAAGGTCGCTGGTGCTCACGTCGGCCCAGGCGCCGCCGACATGGAAACCGCCATACATGCCCGACCACAGCGCCACCGGTGCGGCAATTGGGAATGGAGCCGGGCCCGGGCCCGGGGCATAGATGTCAGCTGCATCTGCCTGTGCCGAAAAGGCGAGCACGCCCAGCGCCGCTACGCCTGTACTGATATATTTGATGCTGGTCGCCTTCAGGCCCAAATTGCCACGAAGCTTCATCTCTCAAGTCCCCATCTAGTCTACTGTTTTACACAAACCACTCAGGACACGAGCCCTTGGGGGTGTTTATCGTTCATCGATGGGGGGATATTAGACCTGCGATTTACGGCACGCAAGAAACACCGCTCACACCTCAACATCCTGCGGTGCGCAGTGGATTATTCAATAACTTTACTAAAAAAGCTCGCCAAGACAGTACCTTACTAATCTGCACACAAACAAAGTGAGGCGCCTTCGTAAGTTGCAAATAGGCAACAAGAGATGCAAAACCGCACTTCGCGCTTACGCTTCATTAACTAAGTCTCTGCTTGAGATTGGAGTGATTCGGGTCCAAACGCAACCTCAACTCGAGCCATGGCAGGGTGATTCAAAGAACCGCATCCTTTGCGGGCTGACAAGGATTGCAAATCAGATTCTATGGGCAAGCCAACGGCAGTCGCTGGAGGCTTCATCGGATGCGCACGCTTTGGGATGCTTTGAATGAGATCGAGGATCTCCGGGGCCGGAAGGGGCGCCAATACGCGCTTCGGGCGGTGCTCGGGATTTCAATTGCCGCGATGCTGGCTGGCGCCAACGATTTGCTTGGGATTTTCCGTTGGGGACGGCGGCTGAAGCCCGAAGCGCTTCGCTTGTTTGGCATCGAGACCGGCAAAGCGCCCTGCCACGCAACGTATCATTATTTCTTTCAATCCCTTGATGCCGATGCGCTGAGCCGAACTCTCGGCAGCTTCGCGCTGGAGCAGGGCAAGGCCGAGCACATCGCCATTGACGGCAAGACGCTGCGCGGCAGCCGCCGCTTGAACGATAAAGCCGTCCATGTCTTGTCGGCCTTTGCGACCGAGCTTGGCGCGGTCATCGGCGATCTGACGGTCGAACCCGATCAGAACGAGATCACCGCTGCGCTCGTCTTGCTGAAAGGACTGCCGCTGGACGGCCGCATCATCACTGGCGACGCGATTTTCACCCAGCGCGAGATCTGCCGCCATATCCGGGACGGCGACGGCCATTATCTCTTCACGGTTAAAGACAATCAGTCCGCCCTGAAAGCTGGCATCGCCGAAGCGTTCGGCGATCTTTCCCCCCTTGGACGCACGGCGTTGTTACGACGGACCGCCGCCTGATCTCACGGTTGCAGAAACGCTCGAAAAAGGGCATGGCCGCATCGAAACACGCAAGATTGCCGTCTGCGCCGAAGCTGTGCCCCATCTCGACTGGCCAGGCCTCGGGCAGATCGCCCGCCTCGAACGCACCCGGCAAATCGGCGATAAACAAAGCACTGAAATCGTCTATCTCATCACCAGTCTCGCCCCGAACCAAGCTGGACCCGAACGGCTGCTTGAACTCGTCCGCAACCACTGGGCCATCGAAAACAAGCTCCATCATGTCCGCGACGTGACCCTGAACGAGGACCGATGCCGCGTCCGGGCCGGGGCACGCCCGTTGGCTGCCTTACGAAACACAGCAATCGGTATAATCCGCCAAATCGGCCTTTCTATCCCCGAAGCGCGCGAGAACTTTCGGGAAGATCGCTACGATGCCATCAAAGCTGTCACCGGCCGCATTCTTTGAATGACCCTGGAGCCATGGGAGCTTAAGAATTCTCAGCATCCGTTAGCATTCGGACAACAACGCTGAACCCTATAAGGGGCGACGAGCGTTCTGCTTCATTGCCTTCTGAATGGCCGGCGCAAACACAAAAGCGGCGCCCGAAGACGCCGCTTTGAACCCCGCCGATTAGCTGCTGCCAGATATAAGCGCTAAACGCTTGCCGCTATTTGAGAGGAACGTAGCCGCTTGTCAGGTGATAGTTCAAACCGAGTTTGACGGTATTGACCGTAAGGTCGTGGTCGAACAGCCTCCAGCTATTATAATAAGCGCCGTTATACGTCGCACTCCACGAGTTGTCGTTCAGGCCGAAGTCATAATACAGATACTCTACCTTAACAGACCAGTTCGGGTTCAGCATCCATTCGACGCCCCCGCCAATCGTCCAACCGGTCAATGTATTGTTGTTGTCCCATCCGTTGAACCCAGCGACCGGCACGCCGTTTTTGAACGCCACTGCGGACGCAGACAGTTGAGGATTGAACCAAGCAAAGCCACCCTTTGCATAGAGCATCCAGTTGCCCCAGGCGTAACCAAGGCGCCCTGTAACGTCGCCAGCGAAACCGCCATCCTGCTTGAAAGTTGCCGCGATGGGCAAATCTGCCGCACGGCCTCTTGCTGGAATACCCACGAAGGTGCGTTCGTTGCCGCCGCCGAGACCTTCGAGGTCAGCCTCGACACCGAAAACGAAGTTGCCCCAGCCCTGCCAGTTATATCCGAGTTGGCCGCCGCCAAACGCAGTCGTCGAATTCAGGTGATCACCGCCAAAGCAGTATGCCACCCCGACTCCGCATACCACAGGAGCTGGAGTGTAGTAGTCGAAGGTATTTCGGTGAAAATCGAGATTAGACCACGCCGCGCCCATATTGATACCAGCATAGAAGCCAGTCCAGATCGGCGCCTGCACGATAACTGGGATATCCTTATAACCGCCCGGGCCAGGGGCGTAGATGTCCGCTGCGTTGGCTTGCGCAGTGATTGCGAGAGCGCCAAGCGCTGCCACTGAGGTGCTGATATATTTAGCGCTTGGCCTCAGGCCAAAAATGCCGGAAAGTTTCATGTCTTAAGTCCCCATCTAGTCTGCAGTCAGCGTATGAACCACTCAGGACTTGAGCCCTTGGCAGTGCGTAGTTCATCAGATGAGGGATATTAGATCTGGCCTTGACGGCGCGCAAGAAACACCACACCCGCGCCACAAATCGGCAGCGAGCGGTGGATTTCTCAAACTTGAGCAAAAAACACGTGTCGCAACAAAGACTTACTGATCCGAACGCGGACGGACGAAGTAACTTGTTAAGTTGCAAATAGGCAACAAGAAGCGCAAAACCGCACTTGGCACGTACTCGACACGATGGGGAACATGGAAAAGATGGACTGATTCGAGGCATTTAGCAATCCGAACGTGGCGGCGTGCACGATTTGGAAAGGAGGCCCCGCCCCCCGTTTACGCAACGCTGCCGGCCTCCGTTCCGCCCGATTTTCCAATGCACGCGAAAGCCAAATGGATTATCGTGCGTATTCCAGTCAGATGGCCCGAACCAAGGATAGCGGATGGAACGGCGATATGCGATTTGGGACGTTTTCACCAGCAAGCCTCTGGCGGGAAATCCCCTTGCGGTGGTTCTAGACGCGGGCGGCCTCAGCACGGAGGCCATGCAGGCGATCGCACGCGAGTTCAACCTCTCCGAGACCGTGTTCGTGCTGCCGCCGCGCCTTCCGGCGCATACCGCCCATGTTCGCATCTTTTCGCCTTTGACAGAACTGCAGTTTGCCGGCCATCCGACGGTCGGTGCGGCCATCCAACTGGCCGATGACAGGATTTCGGGAGCCGCCGCCGATTGCGATGCCCTCATTGTTCTGGAGGAAGGCATCGGCAGCATCCGGGTGGGCGTGGTTGGCCGCAGCGGACACGCGCCTTATGCCGAGTTCGATGTGCCGAAATTGCCGGAGCTTGCGGGAGCGCCCGCGCATGAGGACCGGATCGCCGCCGCCCTTGGGCTCGCGCCGCAGCAGATCGGCTTCGCCAACCACAAGCCTTCGCAATACGACGCCGGCATTTCTTTCACCTTCGTTCCCCTGCGGGATTTGGACGCGATGACGCGGGTCCAGATCGTGCCCGCTCACTGGGACGAAGCCTTCCACGGCAGCAATGGCAAAGTCTTCCTCTATTGCCGCGAAACGATCCAGCATCAGGCATCCTTCCACGCCCGCATGTTCGCTCCCGGCGTGGGCGTGCCCGAAGACCCGGCGACAGGGTCGGCTGCGGCCGCGTTCCCGGCTGTGATCCATCGCTTCGATCAACTGCCGGAAGGCACGTCCGAGTTCGTCATCGAGCAGGGGATCGAGATGGGTCGCCCGAGCGAGGTCAAGCTCGAAATCGAGGTGGCGGCCCGCCGCATCAAGCGTGTCCGGATCGGCGGCTACGCCTGCCTCGTCATGCGCGGCAAGCTGTTCGCTTAGCCCGGCGCGATCCCCAGGGTTTTGTGGTCCCTCTCTATTGAGGCGCGGAAGCCGGCTTTCAGGCCAACTGACTTTTTGTAGGCTCGTTGCGACAGGCGGCATCTCGCTCAAATCCCCTGGACCGGCTTGCGTTTGCGTCCGCAATGCTGAGCCGGGATCTTAGAGAAATGCGCCTTGTCGAGAGGTTAAGGTCAGTAGGGTATTGATATAAAAGAACAATTTTAGGTTGGGATGGAGCCGCCCGCGCTGCCGAAGCTTCCAGTCATGGTTAACAGCCGAGGTCGAAACATATTTAACGGACTTTTGCTCGTCCCAGTAAATGAAAAAATTCCGGCATTAAATTCTATTTAATGGCACTCGATCTAAGACTGAAACCCTTTATTTTCCAATGGCTTACAGATGCTTATCCGCGCCGAATCAAAGGCGCGACGCTCCGCGCTTCGGGATAAATTAATCATTATCAAAGTGAAAATTGACCAGAAATAAATCCGGCGCCTCCTCCGTTAACCATACAAGCGTTAATCCAATTTCGCGGCAACGATCCGTCTACACATCAAGGCGCGCCCGGCCTTGCGGCCGGCCGATTGTATCACTCCCCTTCCTCATCCTCGTAGCCAAGCAGCGAAAGGGCGCGAGCCTCAAGGCCAGCCTTCCGGCAATAATGGACGAGCGCCTCCTCGCGGCCATGCGTCACCCAGATCTCCTCCGCCCCTGTCTCGTGGATGGTCTCGATCAGTTCGGTCCAATCGCAATGGTCGGAGACGATAAGCGGCAACTCCACGCGCTGCTGCTTGGCGCGGGCGCGGATTTGCATCCAGCCGGACGCGGCGGCAGGGATGATCTCGGGGAGCGAGCGCGACCAGCGATCCGCCAATTGGGACGGCGGGCACAGCACGATTTCGCCCGCGAGGCTTTTGCGGTTTTCCTTGGTCACAGGCGCGTAAGGGCCAAGCGCGACGCCGCGCTCTTCGTAAAGCTCCGTCGTCTTCATGAGCGCGCCATGGAGGTAGATCGTCTTGTCGTAGCCCGCGCGCCGCAGCTCGGCCATGACCCGCTGCGTCTTGCCGAGCGCGTAACAGCCAACGACGTGGCAGCTTCCGGGAAAGATCGCGAGCGAGGTTAGAAGCTTCTCGATCTCCTTTTGCGGGTCGGGGTGACAGAAAACCGGCAGGCCGAAGGTCGCCTCGGTCACGAACACGTCGCAGGGCACAAGCTCGAACTCCCGCGCCGTGAGATCGGTCGTGCGCTTGTAATCGCCCGAGACCACAAGGCGCGCGCCGCCATGTTCGATCAGCACCTGGGCCGAGCCGAGGATGTGCCCAGCGGGGTGGAGCGTAACGCGGGCTTCGCCGCGATGCATCGCCTGCGCATAGGGCAGCTCGACGCAGTCTTTTGCGAAGCCCTCGCCGAAGCGGCAGGCCATGATCGCGATGGTGTCCGGCGTGGCCACGACTTTGCCATGCCCGGCCCTGGCGTGATCGGAATGGCCGTGCGTGACGACGGCAGCCGGAACGGGCCGGACAGGGTCGATGAAGAAGTCTCCCGCCTTGCAGTAAAGCCCTTCGGGCCGGACCTCCATCCATTCGCGTGGGTGCATCATTATTGATCCGGCCCTATTATGTTTGGAGCGCTTGCGCAAATGACGCGGACGTTTTCGATCGGAGAGAGTGCATTCGGGCGTCCCTTCTCCCCAACCGTATCCGCTCGCGGATGCGGTCGCTCTAAGTTGCAAGCTCGCCAAGGCGAGCCTGTCGCATCCGCTCGCGGATGCGGTCGCTCTAAGTTGCAAGCTCGCCAGGGCGAGCTTGCCGGGAGAAGGACAGGATGAGGGGTGTTCACTTGCATTATCAAGCACTTACCCCTCACCCGGATCGCAAGCGATCCGGCCTCTCCCACTGGGAGAGGCAGCGCTGCGGGTCAATATATCACCGGGTCTGATCTATAGCGCGACGTTACCCCCGGAAAGGCGAAGCCTCGTGCGGTTCGTATCACGGCGCTGGCTCAAGAGCAGTGGCTTGACCGCCGTCGGGACGCAAGACCTTGCGAACCGACTCGACCAAAATCCGGGCCGGGGTCGGCTTCGTGAGCACCTGCGCATCGGGCCAATCGCGCCTCAGTTGCTCGACGGCGGCGTAGCCGGTATAGAACACGATGCCAATCCCTCGTTCCTTCAACTCGTGAGCGGCCGGAAAAACGTCCTCGTCCCGGAGGCTGACATCGAGCACGGCCGCCGACATGGATGTGGTCTGCGCCAAGCTTAGAGTGTGTGCAAGCGTGAGCGTGGGGCCGAGTATTTTCGCCCCCGCTTTTTGAAGCGTGATGCCCAGGTCGAAAGCGAGGATCGCATCGTCTTCCGCGATCAGGATTCGCGTTCCCTGCAAGGGCCGGTCGGCAGTCGCGTTCATTCTCTCCGCACAGACTTTGCTGGCAAGTGCACTGTATACAAAAGGCCCTTTGAATCGAAATCCAGTGCGACTTTCGCTTCGGGCAAGCCATTTTGAATCAAATAGCTACCAAAACCTTGCTTTGAAGGCGGATGAACCGCCGGGCCGCCAGCCTCCTGCCAGCGGAACTGAAACTCAGGCTCTGCTCCATCTCCTTTAAAGCCCCAGTCCAGCTTGAGGGTTCCAGCCTCCGATGAAAGAGCCCCATATTTCAGTGCGTTCGCCGCAAGCTCATGCATGATGAGGCCAAGTGGCGTGGCGAGATCCGGCGGCAAAAAGATATTCGGCCCTTCCACGGTGATGCGCCCATCTGCGCTTGCATAAGGGGCAAGCTGTTTCTCAGCCAATGCTCTCAACGGTGCACCATGCCAGTCGCTCTTCACGAGAAGGTCATGAGCAGCCGAAAGCGCGGCCAGCCGGTTCGTGAACGCCTCGAGAGCCTTATCCTTTGGAACAGCGTCCGTGAAAGAGAGGCGCGCCATGGCCTGGACGACAGCCAGGGTGTTCTTGACGCGATGTGAGAGTTCGCTCAGGAGGAGCCGAAGGTGCTCCTCATTCGATTTCAAAGTCTTTGCCGTTTTAACACTCTCGGTGATGTCCACGAACGTGCAGACGACGCCTTCGATGCGGTCGTCCACTGTCCGGTATGGCCGGAAGCGGGACAGGAACCAGCGCCCGTCGCTCGATATCTCGCGCTCGACCACACTCAGATCTTTAAGGACAGCCTGAGCGTCCTTGGTGAAATCCGGATATTCCAGCCGATGCGTGAAGTCGGTGATGGACCTGCCTTCGTCGGCGGCCTGGATATTGAAAAGCTCTGAAATCTTAGGCGTGAAGCGCTTGATGCGAAGCTGCCTGTCGAGAAACAACGTTCCGACATCCGATGACGCCATCAGGTTCTGCAGATCGCTATTTGCGCGGGAAACGCTGTCGAGTTTGATCTTCAGCTCCGTGTTGACGGTTTGAAGTTCCTCGTTGATGGATTGCAGCTCTTCCTTGCTCGTCTCCAGTTCTTCCGCGGTCGAGCGGTATTCCTCATTGATGGATTGCAGTTCCTCATTGGCGGCGCGCAGCTCTTCATTGGCCGCCTCGAATTCCTCACGGCTCGCTCTGAGGCGCGAGCGCGTCAACTCCAGCTCTTCCTTGAGGTGGCGTACTGTGATGTCCAAGACTTTATCGCGTTCGGCGGCATCGTTGTCGGCTTCTCCTGGCTCGACCGGATCGCCTTCGATAAAGAAAATGACGGCCTGCCGGGTGCTGTCCCGTTCGAGCGAGACCGGCCTCACCTGCAAAAACACTCGTTTCGGGGCGCCGTTGAACTGGACGGGAATGGGCAGGCTCAGAACTCGGCTGATTGCGTTCGAAGGCCCGGCGCAGCGCCGCGCGCAGATCGAACCTCAGCTCGGACCTCACAAGCTCGGTGACATCATTTCGGATCTGGCCGCCTGAAGGCTGTATGAAACGCCCAGCCCCCTCCGACATGTTGACAATCTGGTGGGTGAGATCGACAAGCACGCTTGGAGGACCGGATAACTCCAGGGCCCGCTGATGAGTTGCAACCGGAGTGTGGTCCCCGGCACGAATTGGCGAGCTAAAGAGCGGCACGTCTCCAACGCGAGGCGCGATGAAGACATGAGAAAAATCCTTCCCCCCCGAAGCACGAAGTATAGACCGATAGATCCTGGCTTCGCGGTTGACGACGCTGAAAAGCCCTGGCGGGTGTTCGGCTGTCTCGGACGAGCCGAGGAACAGATAGCCGCCTGGCCTCAAGGCATAGTCGAAGGTCGAGATAACCTGCTGCTGCAGGTCTTTTTCCAAGTAAATGAGAAGATTGCGGCACGATATGAGATGCAGCTTCGAGAAAGGCGGGTCTTTCAGGAGGCTATGAGTGGCAAAGAGGACCATGTCCCGGATCTCTCGCCTGATACGATAGTGATCCACCTCTTTTGTGAAATATTTTCGCAGGCGCTCCTCGCCGATATCGGCCTCGATCGCGAGCGGATACCGCCCCTCTCTCCCAATCGCCAGCGCGGTTGCATCGAGGTCCGATGCAAAGATCTGCACTTGGGCGCGCAAATCCCGCCGCGACGCTTCATCCGTGAAAAGCATGGCGATGGAGTAAGCCTCCTCACCGCTGGCGCATCCCGGAACCCAGATGCGAAGCGGACTGGCCGCCTCATCGTTATCGTAAAGCTTTGAAATGACCTCGTGAGCCAACACGTCGAAGGCCGCCGGGTCGCGAAAGAAGGTGGTGACCGAAATCAGGAGATCATGAAAGAGGCTTTGAACCTCTTCGGGCTTAGTCTTCAGGAGTTCGAAATATTCGCTCAGCGTGTCGGCCCTGCGGACCTGCACGCGGCGGGCGAGCCGCCGGTAGATGGTCGAGCGCTTATACCGTAGAAAGTCATGGCCGGTGCGCGAGCGCAAGTAATTGAGAATGCGCTTCAGAACATCCTCGTCGTTTGGCGACAGGGTTTCCGCGGGCACATGCGCCTTGGCCTTGAGAAGCGCGACAAGCTGGCGGGCAAGGTCCCGAACCGGCGCCACGACATCCGCGAGCCCCGTTGCGATGGCGCTTCTCGGCATGGACGGATAGTCGGCCTCATCGGGGTCCTGCACGAGGATAAGGCCGCCCGCCTCCTTGATTGCCTTTGCCCCAACCGCTCCGTCCGAGCCTGCGCCCGTCAGCACAACGGCAATGCCGTCGCCATGCTGGTCTGCGAGCGAGCGAAAGAACTGGTCGATGGGTGACCGCCTTCCGCGCGGCTCGTCGAAGGGGAAGGTCGCGATCTCGTGGTCTGTAATGAGCAGCCTGCGGTTCGGCGGAATGACGTAGATTTTGTTCGGCTCAAGCGCAACCTTCCGGTTCACCTGTTGCACTGGCATTTCGGTCTTTCTGCCAAGAATCTCGGCAAGCTCGCTTGTATATGTCGGCTCGAGGTGGACGATGACCACAAAAGCGGCGCCCGTGTCTGGCGGGATTTCCGCGAAGAAATTCTGAAGCGCCGTAACGCCGCCGGCGGAAGCGCCAATGCCGACAGTTGGAAAGTCTATCTCAACCTGCGGTTTGGGAGAATTATCGTCGCCCTCCGGCGTCTCGCCCTGTGTCATATCCGCTGCCCCTATCCACTCTTGCTTCTAATCCACTTCATAGCTCCAACCCGCTTGTGGTCAATATGATTTCAACCTGCTGGAAATATAATCAGTATATAGGTCTTGATAAACCTCCCGATGATATTCAGAGCAAAAAATCACGATGTGAAAACTCTAAACTGAAGTCAATGTTTTGGAATGCGATGATCTGTGCGGTACTATTTTGTATGCCAGCCTGAGCTGAGCGTGTTTTTTTCATTCTTTGATTTAGGGATTTAATATTGTGCTCGTTGCGGTTGGGCAGCAGCCTGGGGAACAGAATTTCAACGGGCGCATTCCGGCGCTCACGCCCGCCGTCAGGCGGACTGGTGTCATGAGACCCGCCGCCCGGAATAAAATGCTGGAACTTTCGAACCGGGCGGAAAAATTTCATCGGCTAAAAGAAGAAATCGCGCTGCATAAACGGAACCGATCGATAGATGCTGCCTTGTCCTTAATCAGGCTATCTGAGCCGCACATGTTCCAAAGGCTGAAAGTTGGCATGAATTTATGACGTAATTGTCTATTAACTCAAAGCAGGTTCGCGCCATGGCCTTGGTTGTTGAAACCTTCCTTTTGATTGAAAAATGCAAGCGCGACTTAGTGCGCTTGAAAGAGCTTTCCGGGGATTTCGGGACCGCCAGCGAAATGAGCCGGAAGGTTCTGACCGGCGCGCTCAAAGAGCTGGCAGGAAATGCCGCCGCCCGCCCGTCGTGCGGGTCAAAGTCTAAGTTCGACCCCCAGGAATGGCGTCAAATAGCCGGGCGGACGCGCTTTTTCGCCGATACCGTGACTGAGCCGTGCGCCAAGCGCTGCTTGCTTGAAATCGCCGAGAACTACGATCGGATGGCCGATTAGCGAGGCTCGCTCGAAACGCGCCGTCATTTAAGCAAGGCAGGTAAGCGACGCTGCCGTGGTTCGACAAGCTCACCATGAGGGTCGAAGCCAAAGAAACTGCTCTACCTCATGGTGAGGAGGCCGAAGGCCGTCTCGAACCATGAGGCTCGTCGCATCAATACATGTGCGTGTTCACGCGGCTGGTCGGGAAGAACTCGAAAAAGAAGGGCTCCGGCGCGGCGGGTGGCGGCACGAAGCGCGGGCTCCGATAAACCGAGTAAACGGTCCGGCCATGCCAGCGCGGGGCATGATAATACCCGTAACCTCTGGCCCACCTTCCGGCAGCTTCCGCTGCGGAAACGTTGACCGCGACCAGCGCGGCGAGTAAGGCAAGGGCAGCCGCTTTTTTCATGATTTGTTTCCCTTCTGCGATCGGGGCCACGTGCAAGGCCCGCGGTGAACCCATATGATGAAAAATAGATCTGGGATGTAAAGCGGTTATAACCATGGCTGCGCGTTCGAAGAAAATAACTTTTCCGGGGTCACAGGGCGCGCCGCTCGCGGCCCGGCTCGATTATCCGGAAGGAAAGCCGCGCGCGTTTGCGCTTTTCGCGCACTGCTTCACCTGCTCGAAAGATTTGTTCGCCGCGGCGCGGATCGCAAGCGAACTCACCGGGCGCGGGTTCGCGGTCTTCCGCTTCGATTTCACGGGCCTCGGCATGAGCGAGGGCGAGTTCGCCAATACGAACTTTTCCTCCAATGTGCAGGACCTGCTTGCGGCGGCCGCATACCTTCGCGATGCCTTGATGCCCGTCGATATTCTCATCGGGCACAGCCTCGGCGGCACGGCGGTTTTGGCTGCCGCAGGCGACATCCCGGAGGCAAAGGCCGTCGTAACCATCGGCGCGCCCGCGGATGCCGCCCATGTGACGCGGAACTTCTCGGCCCATCTGGACGAGATCACCAGCAAGGGCGAGGCGGCGGTGACGCTCGCGGGGCGGACATTCACGATCAAGCGCGAGTTTCTGGAGGATCTCGAAGCGACGCGCCTGCACGACCGGATCGCGGCGATGCGGAAGGCGCTTCTGATCTTTCATGCGCCAACCGACGAGGTGGTGGGCCTGGAGAACGCGTCGGCGATCTTCACCGCGGCGAGGCATCCGAAGAGCTTCATTACGCTTTACGGCGCCGACCATCTGCTGACGAAACGCGAGGACGCGGCCTACGTGGCTGAAGTCTTGAGCGCCTGGGCGTCGCGCTACATCATGGGTTCAGTTGGGGCGCGGGATGGCGCCGCCATGGAGCCGGGCGTTGTTTCGGTCAGGGAGACGCGGCAGGGCAAGTTTCAGCAGGATGTGCGCGCCGGGGAGCACCGGTTTCTCGTCGACGAGCCGGGGGCCCAGGGCGGCGCGGATACGGGGCCCAGCCCCTACGATCTCCTCGCGGCTGCACTCGGAGCCTGCACCTCGATGACCTTGCGCCTCTACGCGGACTTCAAGATGCTGCCGCTCGAGCGCATTCAGGTTTTCGTGCGGCACGGCAAGCGGCACATGGAGGACTGCAAGGAGTGCGCGGAGGGGCAGGACGCCAGGATCGATCATTTCGAGCGCGTGATCCGGCTGGATGGCGAACTGGACGAAGCCGCGCGGCAGAAGCTTCTCGCGATCGCAGACAAATGCCCGGTGCACAACACGCTTGAGAAGGGCTCCCGGATTACCACGAGAGAGGAATTCCAGGCGCAAGCCCATCCCGAGAAGCCGAAATGAGGGAATTTGGACCTTATGGGAAACCGCCATTCCCATTATCATTGCGCCCGCGATTCGCGGCACGATCGCGTTTAAAACGGTGGGCTTGATCGCATGCAGGCTTTGCTAAGAGGCTTTCTACTTTTCGCTTTGCTGGTGTCCGTGCCATTTGCTGTGGAGCAGTTTTTCGGCCGGCATCCTCAAGTGCAGATCGGTGGATACGGCAACGTGAAGGACTGCCGAACAGAGTGCTCGCCGAACTGCGCCAAAGATTGCGTAAAGGGTAGCGCGTCCCGGTGGCGAGATTGGTTCCCCGCTTCCTGGGATGACCTGCGCACCTATGGCCTCCCCGCCGCCGTCTTGCTGCCTTTCGTTGTTTTTCTTATCCTGCTGTTGCTCTTCCTCCCTCGAACTTACCAGATAGCGGATTGGCTCACGCTCGCGGAGCGGGAGATGAACTCTCTCCTGCGCGGCTGGGGCGGAGGGTACGCAAACCGCAAAGATGTGGTCAAGGAACGCGCCGATTGGCTTGGAATGATCCCAGTCACCGACGATCCTGCCCCCTTCGCCGACGTTTACAAAAAATTCTTCGATCTCAACCAGGAGGATTTGAAATCGGGCGGACCTCAGGGTGCAGCAATGGGCAAGGTGCGCATGACAGCTTTCCTCCTCCGGGAACTCTACGAAGGCAACGTGAAAAATGCACAGCTCAAAATTTTCAACGACTTCTATAACAGCCCCAAGGTGCCCAAGGAGCCGCCCTTCATCGCGCCTGGCATAAGACAGATTGTAGGATACGACAAGTTTGATCCGAACAATCCCAATTATGATAACGGCTTCCCATCGGCTGCCGGCGTCGACTGGTTTCCGCTCTGGTTAACTGTCAAGCTGAACCGGTTTCCCCGCAACATCGTCATGATCAGGGCCGACAAGTCTCGGGTCTATAACAGGGATGTCATCGAAGAGTTGAACGTGCAAGCCGCACCGGCGCGTGACGAACCGGCTGTGCCTGTGGGGTGGCTCCGCTTGCTTGAATCGCGTGATTCGACGCTGCAGTTCTTGCGCTGGCTGGTGTACCTGCTCCTATTCGCGCTTACGGTCTACGTCGTGTGGCTCCTATTTCGCTGACAGCGGACAGAGACACTCCCACCTCGAAGCTTTTGGCTTCAGGCAAGCAGGCGTGTGCCGTCGCGGCTTGCTTAATCGGTAACGGCTGGCGCGGACGGCTCCGAAGCCCATTCCGCCCACGACCCGTCATAGACCGCTGCATATTCGTTGCCGAGGATCGCAAGCCCCAGCGCAAGGATGCAAGCCGTGATCCCGGAGCCGCATGTGGTGATAACGGGCTTGCCGGGGTTGATGCCCGCGCTCTCGAACAGGGCGCGCAACTCGGCGGCAGGTTTCATGGCGCCATGGCCATCAATCAGCGTGCCGTAGGGAACGTTGCACGCGCCCGGCATGTGGCCCAGCCGCGGCACGGGCCGAATTTCGACCTCTTGGCCCGAAAAGCGGGCTTTCGAGCGCGCATCCACGATCTGCGTCTTGCCTGCCTCCACCGCGCGTAGCATGTCCGAAATCTCACGGACGAGTTCGGAGTTCCTTCGCGGCGTGAAATGGCGAGCTGAGCGCAAGCTGGGCGGTCCGGCTTCCACGGCGCGCCCCTCGGCGACCCACTTCTTGAGGCCGCCATTCAGCACCGCGACATCTTCGTGGCCCATGACGCGGAACATCCACCACGCGCGCGGCGAACTGAAGATGCCCTTGTTGTCATAAACGACGACCTTCATTCCGTCGCCAACGCCCATTTTCTTCATCCGCGACGCGAATTTTTCCGGCGGCGGCAGCATATGCGGATGCGGAGAGGAGGTGTCGGAAAGATCCTCGATATCGAAGAACAGCGAGCCCGGAATATGCGCCTCGCGATAGAAATCGTAGCCGAGCTTCGCCTCTCCCGGCATCGACCAGGTGGCGTCCAATACGACGAGGCCTGGCGCTCCGAGATGTTTCTCGAGCCAATCCGTTTCAACAAGCCACTTTGACGAGAAATCGGTCATACTCACCCCCCAATGATCGCGCGCTCTCAAACCTCATGCTGGAAGACCTCCGGCACGGCTTGCGATGCCTCGAGCCATGGCGGAACCGGAAGGTCTTTTTTCCGCAGGAACAGCGGATTGAACATTTTCGACTGATATCGCGTCCCGTAGTCGCAAAGGACGGTTACAATGATATGACCGGGGCCGAGATCGCGCGCGAGGCGGATGGCGCCTGCGACGTTCACGCCGCTCGAACCGCCGAGGCACAGGCCTTCTTCCGCGAGCAGGCGAAACGCAACCTCAAGCGCTTCGGCGTCGGGAATCTGATACGCCTTGTCGACGGCGATGCCTTCGAGGTTTGCGGTGATGCGGCCCTGGCCGATTCCTTCCGTGATGGATGAGCCTTGCGCTTCCAGCTTGCCCTTTGCGTAATAGCTGTAGATTGCAGACCCCATCGGGTCGGCCACACCGATCGTGATCTGTGGCCGCTTCGCCTTTAGCCCGAGAGAGACGCCGCCAAGCGTGCCGCCGGTCCCGACCGCGCAAATGAAGCCGTCCACCTTGCCGCCTGTCTGGCTCCAGATTTCCCCGGCGGTTGTTTCGATATGGCCCTGCCGGTTGGCGACGTTGTCGAACTGATTAGCCCAGATCGCGCCCTCGGGCCGGCTTGCGTTCAGCGCCTCGGCGAGCCGCGCGGAATATTTCACATAGTTGTTCGGGTTCTTGTAAGGGACCGCAGGCACCTCGACGAGCGTCGAGCCCATCAACCGCAGCGTGTCTTTCTTCTCCCGGCTTTGCGTTTCCGGGATGACGATCACGGTCTTGAAGCCCATCGCGTTGGCGACGAGCGCAAGCCCGATTCCCGTATTCCCCGCCGTCCCCTCGACGATGGCGCCGCCCGGTCGCAATGTCCCGCGCCGGATCGCATCCTTGACGATGAAAAGCGCGGCGCGATCTTTCACGGACTGGCCGGGATTGAGAAATTCCGCCTTGCCCAGAATCTCGCAGCCGGTTTCATCCGAGGCGCGACGCAGCCGTATGAGGGGCGTATCGCCGATCGCGGTCAAAACGGAGGACTTAACGCTGGAGGCGTCGGAGGGAAGAACCATAGGGCAGCAGCAGCCGTGTCGTTCGTTTCTTCTAAGATGGACCGGTTTGCGCGACCGAGCAACCTTTCATGCGGCGAACTTCCTTTGAACGAGTTGCAGCGCGGCGGCAGTTACCCCTGAGTCCGGCGGGCTGCTAGTGTGGCGTCTCGCAATTGCCCACCACCTTCGCTGCAAGCTCTCAGAGGCAATTGCGAGACATAAGCCACACTAGACTATTGTTTCTGCTAGTGTCCCTTTGTCTCCGAATTGCCGTGCGAGGGTGCTGCGAGTTAGTCGGCAATTCGGAGACGGGACACTCGTACAGGCCGCCGGAAGTTCGCACTCCCATTGCCGCAAACGCTCAAGCGAAATCCTGGAAGCGCCCGCCGCGAATGGGTCAGGACTTCCCGCGGGGCGTAAAAGGAGCTTTCACGGGTTCATCGACGTAGGCGACTGAGGGTCGTGAGCTGCGAGACTGACATCTTCAGCGGGAAGGGGGGGCTTCGCTACTGGCTCAGTGATGTTCTTCTCCAGCCTGAACCCGGCTGGCAATCTTTCGCTGTAAGCCGCGAGCAGTTCGACCATTGCCGGCGACGAGTAAATCCCGTCGAGTTTGATGACGTGATCGCTGATCGCGACATTGCCGGAGAACAGCAACGACAGCATCTCCAGCGATAACTTCGTTGCGGCAAGCCAATCCTGGGGCTCGCCTTTGGCGACCTCCATACCGTTATTGACTTTCACGTTCTGAAAAAGCGTGCGAGCGTGGGCGCAAAGAATTTGGTCCTGCTGATCCGGCACATAGCCAGTCAAAGTCAGGTTGCCTTGCTGCAGTTGCGCGATCCAGACGAATGGGTGAACATCATGCGGCTTGAGGGCGACTTGTAAGTGCAAACCCTTCGGAGCCTCTTCGCGAAGCTTTTTCTGGACCGCGGCAAAATCATCGTCGGCCTTTGTTACACCTTCGATGGTAATCGCGGCATTACGCAGAACAGCTGAGCCCGACTGAAGTTTGCCAAGCTGGCGAAGCGCGAAGGTCATGGCGGCGAGCCATGTATCGCGATCCGGGACGTTTGCGTTCACGCGGCTCCTATCGATGACTGCGGCGCCGGGCGACGTCGCCGCCGCAACGCCCTGCAGGATCCTGAGATCGCTTTCAGAGGGAACCTGTCCCCTGAGCGTGATCGTGCCCTCTTCTGCTTTTGTGAGGCGGCTGAGATAAGCCTGCTCGATCTGCTTGGCCGCGTCTTTCTGCGATGCAGTATCTTTGTCGTTGTTAACGACGTGAAGAACCCGGTCAAAGGCCGCAAAATACCAGGGTCTCTGAGGAACAGCCTGCGACGGTGTCGTGACAAACGTCGCAAAGCATAACAAAGCGGATGAAAAGATACTCAGATCTGAGTGTCCTAACCTCATTGTGCGAGCTCTCCACCGCGTTCACATTCAGTATCCTGCATATATCGAGGGTTTTTCACCAAGGCCTTTGTGTCACGGATTATTATCTTCACCCGCCGAAACGAATAGGCTGCCGTCTCGGCCTTCTTTTTCGGCCGATGCAAAGCAGCACCAATTGTCGGTAAATGCGACTTTAACGGAGAGTTTCCGATAATCCAAGCGCGTCTTGGCGCTTTTTCGCCGCTTTTTTTGCTTGCGGGGTGACATGAATCAAAGAAGCCCGGCGATTGCCGGGCTTCTTTAAGTGTTTGAGAGGCAACCTATTCCGCAGCCTGAACCTGAGGAGCCAGGTCGGGGGCAGGCGATTCGCCCTCGGTCGCGGGCGGTAAGGCTTTCGCCCCAGCCTTGCTCCGCTCCTGGAGAATCAGATCGTCCCGATGGGACGCAACGCGCCGGAGCTGGCTGAACATACCGCCCGTGCCGGCAGGGATCAGGCGACCCACAATGACGTTCTCCTTGAGGCCGTCGAGGGTGTCGACCTTACCATTGAGCGCCGCTTCGGTCAGAACACGCGTTGTTTCCTGGAAGGAAGCAGCCGAGATGAAGGACCGCGTTTGCAGGCTTGCTTTCGTAATGCCGAGGAGAACGGGCACCGCCGTCGCCGGGCGGCCTCCGGCGCCTTCGATGGACGCATTAATCTCGTCGAATTCGAGCTTGTCCACCTGCTCGTTCTTCAGCAACTCGGTATCGCCCGCATCGGTGACTTCCACCTTCTGCAGCATCTGCCGGACGATCACTTCGATGTGCTTGTCGTTGATCGTCACGCCTTGCAGGCGGTAGACCTCTTGGATTTCATTGACGAGGAATGAGGCCAACTCCTCCACGCCCTTGATTGCCAGGATGTCATGAGGAGCGGGATTGCCATCGAGAATGAACTCGCCCTTCTCGATGCGGTCGCCCTCCTGCACCGCGAGGTGCTTGCCTTTGGGCAGCAGATA
The DNA here is from genome assembly GCA_963757195.1 of uncultured Alphaproteobacteria bacterium. Taxonomy (GTDB): domain Bacteria; phylum Pseudomonadota; class Alphaproteobacteria; order Rhizobiales; family Rhodomicrobiaceae; genus Rhodomicrobium. The sequence continues at coordinate 245,182 of CAVWQG010000004.1, read as the reverse complement.
CTCGACGGGATCGAGTCCCTCTTCGTCGGGCTGGATCACAACGCGCCGCTTGTTCTTGTAGTCGCGGCCGAAGTGAACCGTGCCCGAGATTTCCGCGATGATGGCGTGATCCTTCGGACGGCGCGCCTCGAACAGCTCGGCCACACGCGGAAGACCGCCCGTGATGTCGCGAGTCTTCGCGCTTTCGAGCGAGATACGCGAAAGCACGTCGCCGGCCTTCACGGTCTGACCAGGCTCAACGGACAGGATCGCATCCACCGACAGCAGATAGCGAGCCTCGCCGCCGCGCTGGAGCTTCAGGACCTTGCCGCCCGCCTTATCCTTAATCACGATAGCCGGGCGCAGCGCCGACCCACGTGGGTTTGCACGCCAGTCCACGATGACGCGGTTTGTGATACCCGTCGTCTCATCCGATTGCTCGTTGACTGAAATGCCTTCCAGCAAGTCCTCGAAGTCCACCACGCCATCGATCTCAGTGATGATCGAGCGGCTATAGGGATCCCACTCCGCCAACCGCTGGCCACGCTTGATCACGTCGCCGTCATCGACCCTCAGGTGAGCGCCTTGCGTGATCTTGTGAGTAGCACGCTCACGCCCATCGTCGTCCAGAATGACAACAGCCATGTTGCGGCCCATGGCGACGAGACGGCCCTGGCTGTCGCGCGCGGCAAACCTGTTGCGGATCTTCACCTTGCCGGCAAAGTTGCTCTCGACGAAAGAGTTGTCCGCGACCTGAGCGGTTCCTCCGATGTGGAAGGTGCGCATCGTAAGCTGCGTACCCGGCTCACCGATGGACTGCGCGGCGATCACGCCGACAGCCTCACCGATATTCACCGGCGTGCCGCGTGCGAGGTCGCGTCCATAGCACTTGCTGCAGATACCGTTCTTGAGCTCGCAAGTGAGCGCAGAGCGAATGCGCACTTCTTGAACCTGCGCCTCCTCCATGAGCCGCGCCTCGTTCTCGTCGATCAGGTCTCCAGCCTTGACGATGACTTCGCCCGTGTTGGGATGCACAACGTCATCGGCCGGAACGCGTCCGAGAACGCGGTCGCCCACCGAGACGAGCACCTCGCCGGCGTCGATCACAGCGCCGAGCTTGATGCCCTTGTCGGTGCCGCAGTCGACCTCCGTCACGATGCAGTCCTGCGCCACGTCGACCAGGCGGCGGGTCAGGTAACCGGAGTTCGCCGTCTTCAGCGCCGTATCCGCCAACCCCTTGCGCGCGCCATGCGTCGAGTTGAAGTATTCGAGAACCGAAAGCCCCTCCTTGAAGTTGGAGATGATCGGCGTCTCGATGATTTCGCCCGACGGCTTGGCCATCAGTCCGCGCATGCCCGCAAGCTGGCGCATCTGCTTCTCGGAACCGCGGGCGCCTGAGTGCGCCATCATGTAGACCGAGTTGATCTGCTTTTCGCGGCCCGTCGCCTTGTCATACTGGACCGCCGAAATGCGATCCATCATTTCCTTGGCGATGCGGTCGGTACACTTCGCCCAGGCATCGACGACCTTGTTGTATTTCTCCATCCGCGTGATGAGGCCGTCATTGTATTGCTGCTCGTAATCGAGAACGAGCGCTTCCGTATCGTCGATGATCTTCTGCTTCGTATCGGGAACGAGCATGTCGTCCTTGCCGAAGGAAATGCCGGCCTTGTAGGCGTGGTGAAAGCCCAGGTTCATCACCCGGTCGCAGAAAATGACCGTCTCTTTCTGGCCGCAAGAGCGGTAAACAGCGTCGATCACCCGCGCGATATTTTTCTTGGTCAGAAGCCTGTTCACGAGGTCGTAGCTGATCCCGGGCTTTTTCGGCAGATGCTCGGCGACAATCATCCGTCCCGGCGTGGTCTCATACACCTTGGACATAGGATTGCCGTTCTCATCGACGCCCAAGTAGCGGCCCTTGATCTTCGCGTGGAGCGTGACATTGCCCGCCGCCAGCGCGTGCAGGATTTCAGCGACGCTGCCGAAAATACGTCCCTCGCCCGGCTCTTTTTCCATCATGATCGACAGATAATAGAGACCAAGAACGATGTCCTGGCTGGGCACGATGATAGGGCCGCCGTTCGCGGGATGCAGGATGTTGTTCGTGGACATCATCAACACGCGAGCCTCGAGCTGGGCTTCGAGGCTGAGCGGCACGTGAACGGCCATCTGGTCGCCGTCGAAGTCGGCGTTGAACGCTGCGCACACCAGCGGATGAAGCTGGATCGCCTTGCCTTCGACCAGAACCGGCTCGAATGCCTGAATGCCAAGACGGTGGAGCGTCGGCGCGCGGTTGAGCAGCACCGGATGCTCGCGGATCACCTCGTCCAGGATATCCCAGACCTCCGGACGCTCCTTCTCGACAAGCTTCTTCGCCTGCTTTACGGTCGCCGAATAGCCCTGCGCATCAAGCCGCGAGTAGATGAACGGCTTGAAGAGTTCGAGCGCCATCTTTTTCGGCAGCCCGCACTGATGCAGCTTCAGCTCGGGGCCGACCACGATCACCGAACGGCCTGAATAGTCCACGCGCTTGCCGAGCAGGTTCTGGCGGAACCGGCCCTGCTTGCCTTTCAGCATGTCAGCGAGCGATTTCAGCGGACGCTTGTTTGCGCCCGTGATCACGCGGCCGCGGCGGCCGTTGTCGAACAGCGCATCGACGGCCTCTTGAAGCATGCGCTTCTCGTTCCGGATGATGATGTCCGGCGCCCGCAACTCGATCAGCCGCTTCAGACGGTTGTTGCGGTTGATGACGCGCCGATAGAGGTCGTTGAGATCGGACGTGGCGAAACGGCCGCCATCGAGCGGCACCAGCGGGCGCAGTTCCGGCGGAATCACCGGAATGACCTTCATGATCATCCATTCCGGCCGGTTGCCCGACTGGATGAATGCTTCGATGACCTTCAGGCGCTTGGCGAGCTTCTTCGGTTTAAGTTCGGTGGTTGCTTCCGCGATCTCCTGGCGGATTTGCTCGCGCATCTGCTCCAGATTGAGCGCCATGAGCATATCGCGCACGGCCTCGGCGCCGATGCCGGCCTGGAAGGAATCCTCGCCATACTCCTCCTGGGCCTTGAGGAAATCTTCCTCCGACAGAAGTTGCCCAGCCTTCAGCGGCGTGAGCCCTGGCTCGATCACGACATAGTTCTCGAAATAGAGCACCCGCTCCAGATCTTTCAAACCCATGTCGAGCAGAAGGCCGATGCGGGACGGAAGCGATTTCAGGAACCAGATGTGCGCGACCGGCGATGCCAGCTCGATGTGCCCCATGCGGTCGCGGCGCACCTTCGTCAGCGTCACCTCCACGCCGCATTTCTCGCAGATAACGCCCTTATACTTCATGCGCTTGTATTTGCCGCAAAGACATTCATAGTCTTTGATAGGACCAAAAATACGCGCGCAGAATAAACCGTCACGCTCAGGCTTGAACGTGCGGTAATTGATCGTCTCCGGCTTTTTTATTTCACCATAAGACCAGGAAAGTATTTTCTCTGGACTTGCAATAGAGATGCGAATCTGGTCAAATACCTGAGTCTGCATCTGTGGACTGAAGAGATTCGTGATCTCTTGATTCATTCGTCGCTCCTGTGAGCCGCCCCCGCGGCTTCTTCGACCCGATGTGCGTTCGCTTGGCGAACAGCGAGGCCGGTCGCCTCGCATATTCCTCTAAAACGCCGTTTGCGGGCACCGGTTGAACCGATACCCGCTTCTGTTACTCCGCAGCCTGCGGCGTGGTGGTCCTCGACCTGCGCGGCAGCGCGAACTGCGGTGGCCGCGCCGCTTGGGGAGATTGCGCCTCTACTGCAGGCGGTCTGCTCTGTTTCAGCTCTACGTTCAAACCAAGCGCGCGCATCTCTTTCACGAGCACGTTGAAGCTCTCCGGCACGCCCGCCTCGAATGTATCGTCGCCGCGGACGATAGCCTCGTAGACCTTGGTCCGGCCCGCCACGTCGTCCGACTTCACCGTCAGCATTTCCTGCAAGGTGTAGGCGGCGCCATAAGCTTCCAGCGCCCATACCTCCATTTCGCCGAAGCGTTGACCGCCGAACTGCGCCTTACCGCCCAGCGGCTGCTGTGTGACAAGGCTGTAAGGGCCAATCGAGCGCGCATGAATCTTGTCGTCAACAAGATGGTGCAGCTTCAACAGGTACTTATAGCCAACCGTCACCTTTCTATCGAAGGGCTCTCCCGTCCTTCCGTCGTAAAGCGTGACCTGGCCCGACGTGTCGAGACCGGCAGCTTTCAGCATGTCTACGATGTCGGCTTCGCGCGCTCCATCGAAGACAGGCGTTGCGACTGGCACGCCTTTGCCGAGATTCTCGGCCAGTTCTACAAGCTGACCGTCATCGAGAGCGTCGATGGCCTCGTCATTGAGGTAAGCTTTAGCCACGGCTTTACGCAACTCGTCGGTGCGTTCCTTCTCCCGGTAGGCATCGAGCGCCTGCTGGATCATCCGGCCAAGCCCGCGTGAAGCCCAGCCCAGGTGAGTTTCCAGGATCTGTCCCACATTCATACGGCTTGGCACGCCAAGCGGATTGAGCACGATATCAACGGCCGTCCCATCTTCGAGGTATGGCATATCCTCCACGGGAACGATGTGGCTGACCACACCCTTGTTGCCGTGACGGCCCGCCATCTTGTCGCCGGGTTGAATCTTGCGCTTCACCGCAACGAAGACCTTGACCATTTTCATGACGCCGGGCGGCAGTTCATCGCCGCGCTTCAGTTTGTCGATCTTGTCGACAAACCTTTGCTCAAGGCGCTTCTTGGCTTCGTCGTACTGACGCCGGATAGCCTCGATACCGGCCATCGCCTGCTCGTCTTTCAGTGCGATATCCCACCACTGGCTGCGGGGCACATCGCTGAGGAGTTCCTCATTGATGTCGGTCCCCTTGCGCAGCCCTTTTGGGCCACGGGCAACTTCCTTGCCCATCAGGATATCGCGCAATCGGCCATAAACGTTCCGGTCGAGTATGTGCAGCTCGTCGTCGCGGTCCTTGGCAAGGCGCTCGATTTCTTCTCGCTCGATCGCCATGGCGCGTTCGTCTTTCTCGACGCCGTGCCTGTTGAAGACGCGCACCTCCACAACCGTTCCGGAAACGCCGGGCGGCAAGCGAAGCGAAGTATCGCGCACGTCGGAGGCCTTCTCACCGAAGATGGCGCGGAGAAGCTTTTCCTCCGGCGTCATTGGGCTTTCACCCTTCGGAGTGATCTTGCCGACAAGAATGTCGCCGGGCTGAACCTCGGCGCCGATATAAACGATGCCAGCCTCGTCGAGGTTTTTCAGCGCCTCTTCCGATACGTTCGGAATGTCGCGCGTGATTTCCTCCGGCCCCAGTTTCGTATCACGCGCCGCGACCTCGAACTCCTCGATATGGATCGAGGTGAACACGTCGGTCGAGACGATACGCTCCGAGAGAAGGATCGAATCCTCGAAGTTATACCCTTGCCACGGCATGAACGCGACGAGCACGTTCTTGCCAAGCGCGAGATCCCCAAGGTCGGTCGAAGGGCCGTCCGCGATGATATCGGTACGCTCGACGCGATCGCCCACGCGAACCAGCGGGCGCTGATTGATGCAGGTATTCTGGTTCGAGCGCTGGAACTTGCGCAGATTATAAATGTCCACGCCCGATTTTGAAGGGTCGGTCTCGTCGGTCGCCCGGATCACGATGCGGGTCGCGTCCACCTGATCGATGATGCCGGCACGTTTCGCGGCGATCGCGGCGCCGGAATCGCGTGCAACGACGCTTTCCATGCCTGTCCCGACAAGCGGCGCCTCGGCGCGGATGAGCGGCACAGCCTGGCGCTGCATGTTCGAGCCCATGAGAGCGCGGTTGGCGTCGTCGTTCTCCAAGAATGGAATGAGCGCCGCCGCCACCGACACGACCTGCTTCGGCGAGACGTCGATGAAGTCCGCCTTGGCATTCGGGACGAGAGACACGTCTCCCTGATGCCGGCAGATGATCAAATCCTCGGCGAAGCTTCCGTCGGGGTTCAACTTCACATTCGCTTGCGCGATGTGATACCGGGCCTCTTCCATGGCTGAGAGGTAGACGACCTCGTCGGTGACCTTGCCGTCTACAACCTTGCGGTAGGGGCTCTCAATGAAGCCGTATTTATTAACCCGCGCAAAAGTCGCGAGCGAGTTGATGAGTCCAATGTTCGGACCCTCGGGCGTCTCGATCGGACAAATGCGGCCGTAATGGGTCGGGTGCACGTCGCGAACCTCGAAGCCGGCGCGCTCGCGGGTAAGACCGCCCGGCCCAAGCGCGGAAAGACGACGCTTGTGCGTAATCTCCGATAGCGGATTCGTCTGGTCCATGAACTGGCTGAGCTGCGAGGATCCGAAGAACTCTCGCACCGCCGCGCTCGCGGGTTTTGCGTTGATCAAATCCTGCGGCATGACCGTGTCGATGTCGACGGAAGACATGCGCTCGCGAATGGCGCGCTCCATGCGAAGCAGGCCAAGGCGATACTGGTTCTCCATCAACTCGCCCACCGAGCGTACCCGGCGATTGCCAAGGTTGTCGATGTCGTCGACCTCGCCGCGGCCGTCACGCAAATCGACGAGCGTGCGGATGACGGAGATGATGTCTTCCTTCGTGAGAATGCGCATCTCATCCGACTGCTCGATTTCGAGCCGGATGTTCATCTTGACGCGGCCCACCGACGAAAGGTCGTAGCGTTCCTCGTCGAAGAACAAGCTCTTGAACAGCGCTCGCGCCGCATCCTCCGTCGGTGGCTCGCCCGGGCGCATCACGCGATAGATATCGAACAGCGCGTCCTGCTCATTCTGGTTTTTGTCGTTATGTAGCGTGTTGCGGATGAACGAACCGGTATTCACATGATCAATGTCGAGAACCGGAAGCTCTTCGACGCCGTGGGAGCGCAGCTTGTCCAAGACCTTGGTGTCGAGCTCGTCGCCAGCCTCGGCCCAGATCTCGCCGGTCGACATGTTGACGATGTCTTCGGCAAGGTACCGTCCGTAAAGTGCGTCATCGGGAACGGCAACGGCCTTTACGCGCTCCGCAAGCTGCCGGACAGCGCGTGCATTGAGCTTTTTCCCCGCTTCAATGACAACTTCGCCTGTATCGGCGTCGTAGATATCCTGGACAGCCTTTACGCCGCGCATCCGCTCCGGCACAAAAGGCGTTCTCCACCCCTGCTTCGTCGCTTTATAGATGATCCGCTTGTAGAACGTGTCGAGGATTTCCTCATTGTCCATGCCAAGCGCATAAAGGAGCGTCGTCGCCGGGAGTTTCCGCTTCCGGTCGATACGGGCAAAGACGATGTCTTTCGCGTCGAACTCGAAGTCGAGCCACGAGCCGCGATAGGGGATGATGCGAGCGGCGAAGAGCAGCTTGCCGGAGGAATGGCTTTTTCCACCGTCATGATGAAAAAACACGCCCGGCGAGCGGTGCATCTGGGAAACAATAACGCGCTCTGTTCCGTTTATGACGAAGGTGCCGTTTGACGTCATGAACGGAATATCGCCCATGTAGACGTCCTGCTCCTTGATATCACGCACGGAACGAGAGCCAGTCTCCTCATTGACGTCGAAGGTGATGAGGCGTAACTTTACTTTAAGCGGCGCAGCGTAGGTCATGCTTCGCTGCTGGCATTCATCGACGTCATATTTCGGCGGCTCGAAGTCATAGCGGACAAATTCGAGTTGCGCTTTGTCCGAAAAATCCTTTATGGGGAAGATCGAGGCAAAAACGGCCTGCAAGCCGGTGCTTGGCCGCCCGCCAACCGGTTCTTGCACCATAAGAAATTGATCGTAGGATTGCTTTTGCACCTCGATCAAATTTGGCATTTCAGCTGCATCGGCAATCGTTCCGAAGCGCTTGCGAATACGTTTACGGCCGATAAACGTTTGCGCCATTTGATCTCCTCATTTTCACCGGCGGCGGCTTTTCTTGCACGCCGCAGGGGGACTTGCGTCGCGAGAGAGCCTATTTATGGGAAGCCACCTGATATGGCCCTCCATTAACGATCTACAAGCCCCCGGGGGTGTCCAAATTCAGACCTTTTTAAGGCAGAAATTGGAAATATCTCCCCGAAGGATATAATGCTTTCCGCGAATGGCGAAATACCAGCCAATCGGGTCCTTACTTAATCTCGACCTTGGCGCCTGCCGCCTCGACCTTCTTCTTGATTTCCTCGGCTTCCGCCTTCGAAACAGCTTCCTTGATCGCCTTCGGAGCAGCCTCAACCAGGTCCTTCGCCTCTTTCAAGCCAAGGCCGGTAATCGCGCGGACTTCCTTAATGACGTTGATCTTCTGGGCACCCGCCTCGGCGAGAATGACGTCAAACTCCGTCTTCTCTTCCACAGGCTCCGCCGCAGCGGCGCCGCCGCCGGCTGCCGGCATCGCAAATGCAGGCATCGCCGCGGCTGCGGACACGCCCCACTTGTCTTCAAGGAGCTTTACGAGCTCGGAAATTTCAAGAACCGTCAACCCGGACAGGTCCTGGTACAGTTGATCAAGCTTCTCAGACATTTAGACCTCTATGCATTCGATGACTGGTTGGTGTTTGGAGCTCTGCCTAGAGCCGTCACGCCGCTTCTTGCTTTTCTTGCTTTTCCTTGAATGCTTGCAGCACACCCAGAAGGTTCTGTGCGGGTGAATTGAGCTGCCGCACGAGCTTGGAGCCCGGAGCAAGGAACACGCCCAACAGCCTGGAACGAAGCTCTTCCTTGGAGGGGATGGCGGCCAGAGCCTTGACAGCGTCCGCTGTCAGCGCCTGCTTTCCAAGCAACCCGCCGACAATGACGAACTTGTCGGTGGTCTTGGCAAAATCAGCCGCTACCTTTGCTGCCGCCGTGGGATCTTCCGCGAAGGCAATACCCGTTGGTTCAAGAAAGAGATCCGCACCCGCGCCATCAGCCGCGCTATCAAGTGCAATTTTGGCGAGACGGTTCTTGATGACTTTGAACTTCGCCCCGGCGCCGCTCATGCGACGGCGGAGATCGGTCATTTGCGCTACGGTCATGCCTTTGTAGCGCGCCACCACGACAGAGCCGCTTCTTGCGAAGATGTCGTTGAGGGGACTCAACCATCTCCTGTTTTTCAGCTCTATCCACCGCTTCTCTCCGATTATGTGGCGGGCCGCGTTGCAATCGCGAACCGCCGCTTCGATCACGCCGCCACCTCAGTAAGGTGAGCGACCGCTCATTCCTGTCCCGAGGCGTGATCAGGCGCGACCCACCATCCAGCCGAGGCTGGCGTCGAGATCACCTGTTATCCGTTCCCCGTCTCATGCAGGCGAATATTAAGCCGCCGGGAATTTCCCTTTGGCGCCAGCAATCTTGGACAGGCTGCCTCCGCTGGCGGAGACAGCGGCCAAGGCGTTTCCGGCTTGGCCTATCGGACGGCGAACCGCCCGAAACTCGTAATGCGGAGACCGGCCAAGGCCGGTTCCGCGATAAAGCTACTGATGAGCCACGCTGCTCAGCGTCCCGGGCTCGATCTTGACGCCAGGCCCCATGGTCGAGCTGAGCGCCACGCGTTTCACAAATGTTCCCTTAGCGCCTGCAGGCTTAGCTTTCATCACGGCATCGGCGAAAGCTTTGATGTTCTCCACAAGCGCGTTCTCGGTAAAGCTTGCTTTGCCAATTCCAGCGTGCAGAATTCCTGCTTTTTCGACTCGGAACTCAACCGCGCCGCCCTTGGCGCCGCGGATAGCTTCCACGACATCCATCGTCACGGTGCCAACCTTCGGGTTGGGCATCATGCCGCGCGGGCCGAGAATTTTACCGAGCCGGCCCACGAGAGGCATCATGTCGGGTGTCGCGATGCACTTGTCAAAGTTGATGTTGCCGTCCTGGACCTGCTTCACCAAATCCTCGGCGCCTATAACGTCGGCTCCCGCCGCCTTCGCCTCATCGGCCTTTGCGCCTCGGGCAAAAACCGCCACCCGCACCGAGCGGCCAGTGCCGTTCGGAAGCGCACACACACCGCGCACCATCTGGTCGGCGTGACGCGGATCGACACCGAGATTCATTGCGATCTCGATCGTCTCATCAAACTTGGCCTTGGCGCGCTCCTTCACAAGCTTTACGGCCTGCTCTAAAGGATAAAGCTTCACGCGGTTTATGGTCTTCTTGGCCTCGCGTAAACGTTTTCCGTCCATGGCGATTACTCCTTCACCGTGAGGCCCATGGAACGGGCGGAGCCAGCAATAATTTTCGCAGCCTGATCGACGCTCGTGGCGTTCAGGTCCTTCATCTTCTTCTCGGCAATCTCGCGGACCTGCGCCATCGTCACAGTTCCAGCGGAGCCGACGCCCGGCGTCTTCGAGCCGCTCTTGATGCCCGCCGCCTTCTTCAAAAAATGCGACGCCGGTGGTGTCTTCATCGCGAAGGAGAACGATTTATCGCCGTAATAGGTGATGACGACCGGCACAGGCGAGCCGGGCTCCATCTCTTTCGAAGCCGCGTTGAAGTCCTTGCAGAACTGCATGATGTTCAAGCCACGCTGACCGAGCGCGGGACCGATCGGCGGCGACGGGTTCGCTTGCCCCGCAGCAACCTGCAGCTTGATATAACCTATTATTTTCTTTGCCATATTAACCTCTCAAGGGCTCACGCCCGCGTTTGAGGGATGTGGTGCGGCGCCCGCGCCTGTTGGCGAACACGCGTTTGCCTCCCACAACGAAAAGCCAAGCTTCAAAGACGCTAAATCTTCTCGACCTGGCCATACTCCAGTTCGACGGGGGTTGCCCGGCCGAAGATGGAAACCGCAACCTTGAGCCGCGCGCGCTCCTCGTCCACTTCTTCCACATGCCCGTTGAACGATGCAAACGGGCCGTCCGCTACGCGCACCTGCTCTCCGATTTCGAAGGAGATGGACGGCTTCGGCCGATCCACGCCTTCCTTCACCTGATTGAGAATGCGCTGAGCTTCGGTCTCGGAAATCGGCTGCGGCTTGTTATCCGCGCCAAGAAATCCCGTCACCTTCGGCGTGTTCTTAATCAGCAAAAACGCCCGGTCGTTCATGTCCATCTTCACGAGGACATAACCCGGAAAAAACTTCCGCTCGGTGCTGACTTTCCGGCCCCGGCGAACCTCGACAACCTCTTCCATAGGGACGACGATCTCCTCGAAGCAATCATCGAGGCCGGCCGCCGCCGCCCTTTCACGGATAGCGTCCGCCACCTTCTTTTCGAAGTTCGAATAGGCGTGAACGATATACCAGCGCTTTGTCATCAGTTTTGCTGCTTTTTCGTTACGATTTTTTTAAGCGCTATTGACCAAGGGTCAAAATAAACCCGATGATTTTGCTGAAGACTTGGTCTGCAAGCAGGAAGAAAACCGAGGCGGAGACGGCCATGAGCACGACCATTATGGTCGTGACAACGGTCTCGCGCCGCGACGGCCATACCACCTTCGCGGCTTCCGCGCGGACCTGCTGCAAAAATTCAAACGGACCAACCTTTGCCATTTCTTTCCAATGCCGATGCGGAGCGGCTCAGCCTTCGCTATGAAACTTCTTAACTTCTATGCCCGATTGTATCGAGTAGTTCCTGCCGCCCTGAAGTGGCAGGAGTGGAGGGACTCGAACCCCCAACCCCCGGTTTTGGAGACCGGTGCTCTAGCCGATTGAGCTACACTCCTCCATCCAACCGGTTACGGCAAGCGTTTTGCGCATGGGATTCAGCCGATCCAATGCCCAGCCAGCCTGCTGCTGATAGCTTACCAGTAGTAGGGGCCTGATTGCTAACACGCATGCAGCCGCCATGCCAAGCGTTTTTCACGCCTCACGGCAACAAAATTTTCATTTGTCAAGAGGCCAGGGAAAAGCTGTGCAAACCAGCGTTCGCGTTTTTTTCCGTTGAGCGCCGCTCCAATATTGGTAATGTATGCGCAGCGCGGGTGTAGCTCAATGGTAGAGCAGCAGCCTTCCAAGCTGAATACGAGGGTTCGATTCCCTTCACCCGCTCCATCGTTCTACCAAATCTTCCCTCCGCCCGGAGGATGGTGGGTGTGTTCCTGCCGGTCCGCCAATGTGCTTGCGCGCCTCCTTTTTCTACGGGCTATGCGCTGACGCTCGTGGGCGTATTCGAGCAGCTCCGACACGCCGAACAGGATGAGGAGCACTCCGACGATCACCTCGAAGGCGGCAAGCATGCGAACGAGATTGCTTGATGGCACGATGTCGCCGTACCCCACCGTGGCGAGCGTGATCACCGAAAAATAAAGGGACTCGAAGTAGGTAAGGCTCCGGTATTCGTCCCCGATGCGGAAATGATGATAGGCCGAACTCCGCGAGACGATGCCGTAAACGGCAGCGAATGCGATCACGAGGATGGCGTAGAATGACAGGAACGCGAAGGCGGGCACCGTCAGCCGGGAGATGCGCGTCAGGAACTCCTCCAGAAGCAGGCCGATGTCGATGAGGAATGTCGCCACGTCGCGGCTGACAGCGAACACGATCAGCCCGATCACACTCATTGACGCGAGAAGCGTGAAATCCGTCCCGACACTGCTTCCCTCGATGCCGACGAGAACGTAGACGCAAAGACCGACAAGCCAGACCGGAAGCAGCCACAGAAGGCCCTTTCCGCCCTTGATGTCGAATTCGACGACATCCTTGCGGATTTCGTCGCGCTGCCACCAGCACCCGGCGATAAAGAATAGGATCGGCGTCGCAAATGCGATCCCCAGGGTGACCCTGCCGAGGGAATAGAAAAGCGCCTCCACGAACAGGGCGAAGATGGACGCATAGACGCCGGCGAGGCTCGCGAAAGTGATGGGAAACAGGCCGCTGTTCGGGAATATTTCCGCAATGGCGATCATGGCGAACGCCGCCGAAAACAGGATCGAGAAGAAGAGGAAATCGGGAGAGCCCGCGACGGATATGCCGACGACGGCCACAAATCCTATGGAAACCCCGATCAGGATGAGCCTTCGCGTTCTTTTCATGGTTCCTCACGCTTCACGCGGGCTTAGCGAGCTCCCTCAAAGTGACACGACGGCGCCCCCGTCCTTTTCGCGATATACAATACAGAGCTTAATGAGGTTGGCGCCAGCGGCAGGAATCAATCGGTGTGCGCCCCGGCAAGTTTGGCTTTGTTTACTTCCATGCGACGGGAACGGGGCGAAGCGGCATGGTTTGCCCACCTGAGGTCATCGCAACGCATAGCAAAGGCGTGGCGGCATCAGGTGAGGATAGTGATGGAAGAAACCCAGGAGCATCTTGAGGCGCATACTGACGCCATCGTCAAGAGCGGGCTGCATATCCAGGAAGAGATCGACCGCAAGGAAGCGCCGGGCGGATCGCAGAATAAGAAAGACGAGCCGATGCAGGCTGGGCAGCGTGAGTATCCGTCGCACTTCCCCAGGCAGCACCTGAAGAAGCCCGGCGTCGAGGCCGAGCTTGAAGTCAAGCCGATGTACGATGCGCCGCACTATAAGGGGTCCGGCAAGCTGCAAGACATGGTGGCGCTCATCACCGGCGGCGACTCCGGCATCGGGCGCGCGGTGGCGGTGCTCTATGCCCGCGAAGGAGCCAACATCGCGATTGTCTATCTCAGCGAAGATGAGGACGCGGAGGAGACGAAGCGCGCCGTCGAAAAAGAGGGCCGCCGCTGCCTGCTCATCGCGGGCGATGTCGCCCATCGCGGCTTCTGCCGGCAAGCCGTGGAAATGACGGTGGCCGAATTCGGCAAGCTCGACATCCTGGTGAACAACGCCGCCTTTCAGGAGCATGTCGAGGACTTCCTCGATCTGACGGAAGAGCACTTCAACCGCACGCTCAAGACCAATCTCTACGGCTATTTCAACATGGCGCAGGCAGCCGTGCCTTATATCAAGCCGAAGGGTTCGATCGTCATGACGGGCTCTGTGACGGGCTTGCTCGGCAACAAAGACCTGCTCGACTATTCGATGACGAAAGGCGGAATCCACGCGTTTGCGCGCTCGCTGTCGACGCATCTCATTCCACGCGGCATTCGCGTGAATGTGGTCGCGCCGGGGCCGGTGTGGACGCCGCTCAATCCCGCCGACAAATCCGCCGAACGGGTCCAAAGCTTTGGCGGCGACACGGTGATGAAGCGCCCCGCCCAGCCGGAGGAGATCGCGCCCGCCTATGTGTTCCTCGCCGCTCCGACCATGTCGAGTTACATCACGGGCGAGATCATTCCCATTCTCGGCGGCTATGCAGGCGGATAGCGAATGCGCTTTCTAAGACCCGAAGAAACCGCTAAATAAAAAGAGCGCTCTAATGGCGCTCTTTTTATTTCTGTGTTGAAGAACAAAACAATGCCGAAAATGCCGCGAGAGGATTCGAACGCGCCGAAAGTCGGTTTCGTCAGCCTGGGCTGTGCGAAGGCGCTGGTCAACTCCGAGCGCATTCTCACGCGGCTCAAGAGCGAGGGTTATGCGATTTCTCCGAGCTATGATGGCGCGGATGTCGTCGTGGTGAACACCTGCGGCTTCCTCGACAGCGCGAAGGCCGAAAGCCTGGAGGCGATTGGCGAGGCGCTGGCGGAAAACGGCCGCGTCATCGTCACCGGCTGCTTCGGCGTGGAGGACAAGCGCATCCGCGATGCCTTCCCCGACGTTTTGGCCGTCACAGGCCCGCATCAATACGACGCCGTGATGAGTGCGATCCACGCCGCGACCCCGCCGCCGCACGCGCCCTTCCTCGACCTCGTTCCGCGCGCCGGTTTGCGACTGACGCCGCCTCATTACGCCTATTTGAAAATCTCGGAGGGCTGCAACAACCGCTGCTCCTTCTGCATCATCCCGGCCTTGCGCGGCCCGCTCGCCAGCCGCAGCGCCGCGGATGTGCTCGCGGAGGCGGAAGCGCTCGTCTCAGGCGGCGCGAAAGAGCTGCTCGTCATCAGCCAGGACACGAGCGCCTACGGGCTCGACCTGAAATATGCGGAAAGCGAGTGGCGTGGCCGCCCGGTAAAGGCGCGGCTGACGGAGCTTTGCGAAGCGCTGTCGCAACTCGGCGCCTGGGTGCGGCTGCATTATGTTTACCCTTATCCGCATGTCGATGAAGTCTTGCCGCTGATGGCGGAAGGCAAAATCCTGCCCTATCTCGACATCCCCTTCCAGCACGCCTCGCCGAAGGTGCTGAAGGCGATGCGCCGCCCTGCGAACCAGGAAAAAACCTTGGATCGCATCAAAAGCTGGCGCGCTGTCTGCCCGGACCTTGGCCTTCGGTCGACCTTCATCGTCGGCTTTCCGGGCGAGACCGAAGAGGATTTCGCGTTCCTCCTCGATTGGCTTCGCGAGGCGCGGCTGACCCGCGTCGGCTGCTTCAAATATGAGAACGTGGAAGGGGCGGCCAGCCGCGAGCTTGACGGCCATGTGCCCGAGGAGGTCAAGGCCGAACGCTTCGAGCGCTTCATGGCGGTCCAGCGCGACGTGAGCGAGGAGGTTCTCGCGGCGCAGGTCGGCAAGACGCTCGGTGTGCTGATCGACGAGGTGGACGAGGACGGCGCCACAGGGCGCAGCGCCTGGGATGCGCCGGACATCGACGGCTCGGTTTTCATCGAAGAGGCCGAAGATTTGAAGCCCGGCGACCGCGTCCGCGCCACGATCATCGAGTCGGACGACTACGATCTCTGGGCAGAGATACTACCTTCTGCGTAACGCGGCCGAGTTTGCGAGGGCAAATGCATAGCCACTCAATCGAGTCATTCCGGCACGAGCATGTGTTCCTGGGCGCGCGTCACGACCGGAATGCGAGGCGCGTTTGGATCGTCGTCGGCCTGACTGCCGTCATGATGGTTGGCGAGATCGCCGGCGGCACGGTGTTCGGCTCGCTGGCGCTCGTGGCGGATGGCTGGCATATGTCGACCCACGCAGCCGCGCTCACCATATCCGCCCTCGCCTACCATTACGCGCGGCGTCATCTTCACGATGATCGCTTCGCCTTCGGAACGGGCAAGCTCGGCGACCTCGCCAGTTTCGCCAGCGCCATCGTGCTGGGCATGATCGCGCTTCTCATCGGCTATGAGAGCGTGCAGCGCCTCATGCACCCGGTCGCCATCTGGTACGACGAAGCCATTGCCATCGCCGTGCTTGGCCTTTGCGTCAATCTCGCAAGCGCATGGCTTCTGCGCGACGATCATGGGCACGATCATCATCGTGGGCATGACGCGCATGCCGAGCACGAAGGGCATCATGGCCATGACCACCATCATCACCACGACCGCGACCTCAATCTCCGCGCCGCTTACGTCCACGTCCTGGCCGATGCCTTGACCTCCGTTCTGGCCATCGCCGGGTTGACAACCGCGAAGCTGGCGGGCTGGACGTTCATGGACCCCATTGTGGGCCTCGTCGGTACAGGGGTGATTCTGAGCTGGGCCTATGGCCTTCTGCGCCAGTCGGGGGCGGTTCTCATCGACGCTGTTCCCGATAAAGGGTTGGTGAAACAGATTCGCGATGAGCTCGAAGTGGACGGCGATGCAATCTCCGACCTGCATCTCTGGCGGGTCGGGCCGGGACACTACGCCGCTGTGATCTCGCTCGTAACGCACAACCCGAAGCACCCCGAGAGTTACAAAGGGAAGCTGGCGTCACTGCCGAAGCTCAGTCACGTCACCATCGAAGTCCAGCGCTGCCCCGAACATGCATTTTCCGGCTGCTAAATTGCGTAAGAAAGCGTTGACCAGACCGCGCCTCTCGCTTATCTGCTCCGCATGCCGATATTGCCGATCATCACACTGCCTGACCCCGTTCTCCGCATGAAATCAGCGGCGGTGGAAACCGTCGATGACGAGGTGCGCAACCTCGCCAACGGCATGCTGGAAACAATGTACGCCGCCCCTGGCATAGGACTCGCGGCGGTCCAGGTTGGCGTGCTGCGCCGCCTGCTTGTCCTCGATACGGTCAAGGGCGAAGATGTGCCGAGGAGCCCGTTCGTACTCATCAATCCGGAAATTGTGTCGTTCGGCGATACGCCTCGCGTTCACGAAGAGGGATGCTTGTCCATTCCGCGGATGTATGCCGAGGTCGAGCGCCCCGCCGTGGTGCGCGTCCGCTATGTCGATCTCGAGGGCAAGCAGCAGGAGCGCGATTTCGCGGATTTGCAGGCGACCGTCGTCCAGCATGAGATCGATCACTTGGAAGGCATTCTTTTCATCGACCATTTGTCGCGGCTGCGCCGGAACCTCCTCATCCGGAAGTACCAAAAGTTGCAGCGCGACAGAGCCGCGGCCGAGCAGCTTTAATTCGTCAAGCTTTCGCCTAAAATCCGGTTGGTTTTTATCCTAGGCCTGAGGCGCCATAGCGAATGCCGCCTCGCGCCTGGGACGCCGGACCATAAGCGCCCCCAGGGAAATAGAAGACCCGGTCCAATCGTTAGACATGCTGGGGCGGCTCGCCGCTTGGGTGCAAGGCACGAGGGTAAAGTATGCAGTTCTCCAGAAGAGAGGCGATCAGGATCGGCGCCGTCACGGCGCTCGGGCTTGGGTCGACGCTCACAGCGAAAGCGTCCACAGCCTACGATATCGATATGGGCGTCGGGGCCACGCTCGACAGGTTTTACCGCCGCGGCCCGTGGGCTAGGGGCTTCACCCAGAGAACCACGGGGATCCTGGTCTTCCCGACCATCGTCAAAGCCGGATTTGGCTTTGGCGGCGAATATGGCGAAGGCAGCCTTTTGATCCGCGGCCGCCCGGCCGAGTATTACAACACGGTCTCGGCGTCTTTCGGCTTTCAACTCGGGGCGCAGGCGAGGTCCGTCATTATCATGTTCATGACGCCGGACGCTCTTGAAGGGTTCCGCATGAAGGATGGCTGGAAAGTGGGCGTCGACGGCTCCGTCGCAATCATTGCGGTGGGCGCGGGCGGCGCGGTCGATACGAATACCATCCACAGCCCGATCGTCGGCTTTATCTTCGATCAGAAAGGGCTGATGTACAATCTGACGCTCGAAGGCTCGAAGATCAGCCGCATCTACCGCTGACAGGTCGCTGAAGAGCATGAAATCGTGGCCTCATCCTTCGACAAGCTCAGGATGAGGGTGGAGGCTTGGCCCCCATGGTTCGAGACGGCCTTCGGCCTCCTCACCATGAGGGGTGAGCGGTTTCAGCGGCTTCAACCTCATGGTGAGCCTTTCGAACCATGGCCAGCATTCAGCATCCCAGACGGCGCGTTTTGGATGGAGCGCAACGCGATCCTCTTATAAAATCCCGTGAACGGTAACGCGGGGCGCCGGCAAATGGTCAGCACCGAAGAAGCGATAAGAGCGGACGACACAGACCAGAAAACGCCCGTAGGGCAAGAGGCGGCGGCTCATGGAGGCGACCGGGTCGCGGCAGCTCTGGCGGCCCACGGCGTGACGGCGCTCTTCACATTATGCGGCGGCCATATCTCGCCCATTCTCACGGGCGCGAAGGCACGCGGCATCCGCATCATAGACACGCGGGGCGAGGCAACGGCGGTGTTCGCAGCCGATGCGGTCGCACGGCTGACGGGCGTGCCAGGGGTCGCTGCGATCACGGCGGGGCCGGGGCTTACCAACACCGTAACCGCGCTAAAGAATGCACAGCTCGCGCAATCCCCGGTCGTGCTCTTGGGAGGGGCGACGCCGACGCTGCTGCAGGGACGCGGGGCTCTGCAAGATATCGATCAGCGCCCCGTTGCCGCACCGCACACGAAGTTTCTCCGGCAGATCCGGCGAGTTCGGGACATTGGCCCAGCCATCGAGGAAGCATTCTCGGCCGCACGCGAGGGCGTGCAGGGGCCAGCCTTCGTCGAGCTTCCGGTCGATTTGCTCTATCCCGAGCCGATTGTGCGCCAGTGGTATGGCGAGGCTTCCGGCAAAGGGCGGTCCATCTCCGACACGCTGCTCCGCACCTATATCAACCGGCATCTTGAGAGGCTGTTTGGCGGGAGCGCAACCGCACACCAAGCCCGAACCGTGGACGTGCCTGCCGTCCGCTCATCTCGCGTGAAGGCGGCGGCGGTTGCTCTGTCGCGCGCCTCGCGCCCATTGGCCATCGTCGGCAGCCAGACGCTCGCGGCCGGCACGAACCCTGTCCTCGTGGCTGCCGCCATCGAGCGGCTTGGAATCCCTGTCTATCTTTCCGGCATGGCGCGGGGGCTGCTTGGGCGCGATGACCCGCTCCAGCTCCGCCACCAGCGCCGCCAAGCCTTGAAGGAGGCCGACTGCGTCATTCTCACGGGCGTGCCTTGCGACTTCCGCCTCGACTATGGCCGGCAAATTCGCCGTTCCGCCACGCTGATCGCCGCGAACCGCAGCCGCAAGGACGCGCGCCTGAACCGCCGCCCGGACATCGCCGCCATCGGAGATGCCGCCCAGTTTCTTGTGCAGCTGGCAGAACGCTTCGTCGGCGTTCGCGGCCTTTGGACGGATTGGATCGCGGCGCTCCACGCGCGCGATGCCGCCCGCGAAGCCGAGATCGAAAAGCAGGCGGCGGCGACAAGCGAGTTCGTGAATCCGATCGCGCTGCTGCGCGAGATCGACCGCGCCGCCGGAGACCATGCCATTTTCGTGGCCGATGGCGGGGACTTCGTCGCGACGGCGTCCTACATTCTTCGCCCGCGCGGGCCGCTTTCGTGGCTCGATCCCGGCCCCTTCGGCACACTCGGCGTCGGCGCGGGCTTCGCGCTCGGCGCGGCGCTGTCCCGGCCCGAGGCGGAGGTGTGGATCATCTTCGGCGACGGCGCGTGCGGCTACAGCCTTGCCGAATTCGACACCTTCGTGCGTCACGGCGTGCCGGTCATCGCCGTCGTTGGAAACGATGCGGGCTGGACCCAGATCGCGCGCGAACAGGTGAAGGTGCTTGGCGACGACGTCGGAACCGTGCTGGCCCGAAGCGCCTACCACGAGGTTGCCGCTGGCTTCGGCGCGGAAGGCATCCTCGTGAAAACGAATGCCGATGTGCCGGGCGCTCTGGCACGCGCGCGCGCCGCCGCGAAGGACGGCAAGCCTGTGCTGATCAATGCCTGGCTCGACCGCACCGCGTTCCGCGAGGGCTCGATTTCAATGTGAGGCCGAAGCCGGATAGAAGGCCGGCGCCTGAGCGGATGTGGCCTCTTGCGCGTGCACCGTTTCTGAAGCACTTCTATGATCACTTCGGAACAACGGGGGCTTCACATGCCGATCTACGGCTACGATTGCAACAAATGCGGGCATGAGTTCGAGACGCTTGTGCGCTCGTCAGACACGCCCACCTGCCCGTCATGCGGAAGCGGGGACCTGACAAAACAGCTTTCGCTGATTGCCTCGCCTGCCAAGGGCGGGAACGACGCGCCGCAGATGAGTTGCGGGGGAGGCGGCGGCGGCTGCGCCAACTGCCCAGCGATGCTGGAATGATGCGCAGGGCGGGATCATCCTGAGTTACTTCGGAGCGTCCTTGCGGGCTTGAGCCACTTTATTGGCTTGGGAGACACGGCCGACCTCTTTCCTCGTTGTCCCGATCTTCGGTGGCGTATGCCTCTCCTTCGTTCTCAGCCCTTCCGATGCCGAACGCCCTGCATCGGGATGGTGGTCAGCCTCACCGGCTGCTTTGAGCTCGAGCGCGTGACGGGATAGCTCAGCCTGACTGGGCTGCGCCTTCTCCGCTTGCTCACGACGCGAAAGCTCTGCGTCGAGCCGCTGGAGCGCCTCAAAAAGCACCTGCACTTTTGCCATCGTGCCCGTATTGTCCTGGGCAGGCTTCGTGCCTTGCGGGTCCGCCTTTCCCCGCATCTCGCGTTTCTGGCGGGCGGCAATATCCTTGGCGCGGTCGTGAGCTTGCCTGAGGCGGCGCCCGACGGACTTGAGCTGGTCCAAAGTTAGTTGCCCGGCCTCGGGTTCCCTCGTGGCGTTTACGATCTCGAGTTCTGATGCGCTTAGGAGCCGGGCTTCGGAGTTAGCGTTCATGAGAAACCTCTGAGGGAGCATAGATCCGCCACAACTTGGACATTCTGACGCAACCAAGCCGGCAAAGCAACGAGCATCGGAGCCGGCGACGCGTTCGTGATCCCCTGAGGTTAACGCCTGCCGGCCACACCGCCGAGGCCCGGAAGGCTCTCGCCGAACATCACCCGAAGAGCAAGCGAGATCATGCCCGTTCAAGCGGGACGCTTGTATCGATTAAAATAAAAGAAACGTATACTTTCCGTTTTTTAAGGTCCTGAGGAACCGTTCGCGTCCAAAAAACTTCTATCTTCCGAAATTAAGGAATGAGTTGAGGTTCTTGAGCGTGTCATTTCCTCCAGTAAAGATCACGCCTGCAGTTGCATCATTTCTATTTTGCTTTGCGTTAAGCATAAGCCAAGCGAGTCATGCAGAGATTAACCCGGAAACGTCTATACACCGATATCCCACTTCGGATGAGTTTTTTTATGTTCTGAGCTGCATGGCAGGGAACGGCAACGATGCCGCCGCTCTCCAGAAGTGCTCCTGCGCTGTCAACGCGTTAGAGGAAACTCTTCCCTTCGATCAATACAAAGATGCCGAACTGGTCATGGCGATGCGCCAGGCGGGCGGCCGGACCGTGGGCATCTTCCGCGACACATCGCCAATGAGGGACATCGTCAAGGTTTTCACCGAGGCGCAGAAGGCGGCCAACAGCCGGTGCTTCGGCGAAAAAGCTGCGCCCAAGGGTAACGGCGCGGCTCATCAGTAGATGCCCATTCAAGGGAGATGTCAGTACCATGAGACAACCAGGAAGGAAGCGCTATCCCGGTTTGTCCGCAGCTGCGCTTTGCACTGCGGCAGGCCTCTTCGCATTCGGCTATTCGCAAGCCATCGCTCAAACCACGATGGCTCCGGGCGGCAACGAAAGCCAGCCCTACGGCCAGACGGGCAACGCCCCCAAAGCAACCGGGCAAGGCGCTGAAGCTGGCCATCAAACCCCCGGAGGCCAGGCGGGCCAGGGCCAAACCGTAACCAACCCCGAGAACATCGGGTCAACGGGCAAGACGGCAACGGAGCCGCTGACCGAGGTTATGAAGAACCCCGCCAACTGGCCCATGCAGGAAGGCAACTATCAAGGCTGGCGTTACAGTCCGCTCGACAAGATCACGCCTGAGAATGTCAAGAACATGCAAGTCGCCTGGCAGTTCTCGACCGGCGTGCTTCGCGGCCATGAGGGTGGAACGCTCGTCATTGGCAATACGATGTATTTCCAGACGCCGCAGCCCGACATCGTCTACGCGCTCAACCTCGACGAAACCGGCACCGTCAAATGGGAATACAACGCAAACTCCAATCCGGGCGCTATTCCGGTTGCGTGCTGCGATCTCGTCAATCGCGGGCCTGCCTATGACAACGGCAAGATCTTCATGACGACCCTTGACGACCACGTCATCGCGCTCGACGCGCAGACCGGCAAGGAGCTTTGGAAGGAGACGAACGGCGACTACAGCAAGGGCGAAACCATCACGATGTCGCCGCTTGTGGTCAACGGCAAGGTCATCGTCGGCAACAGCGGCGGCGAGTTTGGCGTCCGCGGCACGTTGACGGCCTATGACGAGAAGGATGGGCACCAACTCTGGCGCGCCTACGGCACTGGGTCCGATAAGGATGCGCTCATCGATCCCGACAAGACGCTTATGATGGGCAAGCCGATTGGAAAAGCCAATCTCGGCGAGACGACCTGGAACAAGGATCAATGGAAGATCGGCGGCGCGACCGCATGGGGCTGGATCACCTACGATCCGGAGCTGAACCTCATCTACTACGGCACGTCCAATCCGGGCACCTGGAACCCCAACCAGCGGCCGGGAGACAACAAATGGTCGACCTCGCTCTTCGCTCGCGATCCAAATACAGGTGAAGCGAAATGGGTCTATCAAATGACGCCGCACGACGAGTGGGATTATGACGGCGTCAACGAGAGCATCCTCACCAATCTCAATGTCGACGGGAAAGAGCACAAAGCGCTGGTGCATTTCGACCGGAACGGCTTTGCCTACACGATCGATCGCACCAACGGAACCTTGCTTGTCGCGGAGAAATTCGAGCCGACCGCGAACTGGGCAAAGAGCATCGATCTGAAAACCGGGCTTCCCGTTCGGGACGAGAAGTACAGCACCAGCAAGGAAGCCGAAGTCAATGTCAAGGACATCTGTCCTGCGTCCGTCGGCGCGAAGGACGAACAGCCTTCGGCCTACTCGCCGAAAACCGGCCTGTTCTATGTGCCTACCAACCACCTCTGCATGAACTATGAACCGGTGGAAATCCAGTATGTGGCCGGCCAGCCTTATGTTGGCGCGATTGTCGAGATGTTCGGCGCCAATCATGGCAAGCAGCTCGGGCGGTTCATCGCGTGGGATGCAACGAAGGGCAAGATCGCGTGGCAAATCCCGGAGCGCTGGGCGGTCTGGAGCGGGGCGCTCGCAACCGCTGGCAACGTGATCTTCTACGGCACCATGGATGGCTGGGCGAAGGCAGTCGACGCCCGTACCGGCAAGGAGCTTTGGAAGCAGCGGCTGCCCTCCGGCATCGTCGGCTACTTCAACGCCTTCGAGCATAACGGAAAGCAGTATGTCAGCGTTCTGTCCGGCATCGGCGGCTGGGCCGCGCTTGGACTTGCGGCCGGTTTGAAATCGCCGACCGAAGGACTTGGCGTCGTGGGCGCTTTCCAGGATCTCTCTAAATATACCGGCCTCGGCGGCACGCTGACCGTGTTTGAAGTCGGAAAGCCCACCACGACCGCAAGCGCCGCTGAAGGGGCTCGCAAAGCGAGCGCGAAGTAAAAAGAGACAGGAGCGCAACTGATATGCCGAAATTTACCTTGGGACTGCTTGCCGGCCTCAGTTGCCTCCTGACAATCAGCCCCGCTTCCAGCCAGGAACAAGCGAAAACGGGGATGGAAAGACTTAAAGAGGCGCAGACGGAATTCCGTGTTTGCGCCACTCCAAACAATCTCCCCTTCACGGACAAGGCTGGCGACGGCTTCGACAACAAGATCGCGGAACTGATCGCCAGCAAGGAGAACAAGCCCCTCACCTACGCCTGGGCCGAGCCGAGCCACGCCTTCTTCCGCCAGACGCTTGGCGCATGGGACTGCGATGTGGTCATGAGCGTGCCTGCGGGCTTCGGCGGACCCGTCGTTACGACAAAACCTTACTACTGTTCAAAATATGTCGAGCTTCGTAGACGCTCATCGAAGCCAGCCGAGGCCGGGAGCCGCATCGGGGTTGTGGTCAAGACGCCGCCACTTGATATTCTGCTGCGCCAGCATCGCGATCCTCAGGTTTATTTGCCGAACGACCCAAAGGGGCCTGATTACACAGGCCGGATTGGCAGCGATCTAGTCGCAGGCCGCATCGATGCCGCGTATCTTTGGGGACCGCTCGCGGCGAGATTTGTAAAGGAAGCGCCGGATAAGCTCGAAATCTCACCGGCGGATATCGCTTCCGCCGGCCCGAGCATCAGGACAGTCTTTCCTATCGCGATGGGGGTACGCCATGGGGATAGCACCCGGCTCGAACGGCTTAATACGCTCATTTCGAGCAATGAGGGCCAGATAAGGCGCATCCTTGAGGAGTATGGCGTCCCGTTAGCCGAAGGTCCGCAATGCGCTCCTCCGAAGCAGGAGGCGCTGCAAGCACCGAAACCGGCTGCCTCGCTGGCCGTTTCCGTTCCACCTTCCTCCTTTTCACGCAATATCGTGAAGGTCGCCGACACGAAGGTGGCTGATACCGCGGCGGCAAAAGGCATTGGGCCGGAAGCCGGGGCTGCTCAGGGCGCGCAAAACATCGAATGCAAGAACCCGGAAACGCTGGAGGAAATTGGCAAAATTGGCCAAGGCTCGCTGAAGATCGCGCAGCCTCCCTACACGGTGCAGGGGGGAAAGGTTGGTCCGAAAACCTATAGCGGGTGGATTCGGTTTTCCCTCAACTGCGAGAGATGCCACGGCCCAGGCGGCATCGGCAGCGCCATCGCGCCAGACCTTACCCAGGCGGTCAAAGGGCTGAATTATCACCAGTTTCGGACCATCCTGACGTGCGGCCTGGTCGGCAACATCGGAGCGGGCGTGATGCCTTCCTGGAAAGACAACCCTAATGTCATGCCGTATCTCGATAAACTTTGGGCCTATCTGAAAGCCCGGGCGGATGGCGCTTTGCCTGCTGGCAGGCCGGAAAGGATCGCTTCCGCTAATGCCTCCAAATAGGGGTATCTCGGATGAGATCTCTCCTACTCGAAAGGGGAGCTGGGAAGATAACCGAAGCTCGTGTTAAAAGATTAGTCTATAAACGGCGAGCCAAAACGCTGCGCCGATCAGAAGACAACAGATCCATGCGAGTGGAGCGAAGATGGGGTGTGGCCGATAAGCCTCATCACCGCGTGAAGGCTTTGGCCGCATGCCGAGATGGAAGGTTGCCCTATCGCTTTCCCACGGCCCCTGATGATAGGCCATCTCTTCAAAATCCTCGCCTTCTCCAGATTTGTCATCTGATTGGCCATATCCTGCTCCTGAAATCAAGGGTTGCAGGTTCTTTATCCACGACTCGCTAAGTTTGCAGCGCGCGCTCTCATCCGTTCGGCCGCCTATGAAAAAAGGATAGCCGGACTTGAGCATCAACGTATCAAGATGCTCCGTTATAAAGCAAGAAACTTTTGGCTAAGTGATCGGCATCTTGTCGAAAGCGCGTAAACAATCGGATCCAATTAAAGGCGGGTTGACCCAAGAGCGCTTTCGAGGCGGTCCAAAAACGGACTTTGTCCAGGCAGGATCTTGGCGCGTGCATCCTGCAGCGAAAACCATTCGGCACGGTCGGCTTCCGGAATCAATCGCTTCCTGCCGCTTTTCGGCGGCCATTCGATCTCGCACAGAATTCGACCTCAACGTACTCGGATCGAAATCGCCCTCGACCGCCCAGACGCTCACGATTTTTCGATTCGATTGAGCAACCTCGCCAAGCGCGCGAAATGGCCCGACGACCTTGCCGCCCGTCTCCTCCTGGAATTCTCTCGCGGCGGCGGTCAACGGGTCTTCGCCCTCACCACACTCGCCCTTGGGAATGGACCAGCTTCCAGAATCCTTCTTCGCCCAATAGGGGCCGCCCGGATGCACGAGAAGCACAAGCAGCTCATCTTCTCCGTGCTTATACATAAGGATTCCGGCGCTTCGCCTCATGGGCTCAAGCCTCGACGCTGGCGTTTTGCAAAAGGGTAGCCATCTAACTTTGCTACGCCCTGAATGTTGGTGGCAAGGGAGAGTGACATGTCGCAGGAACAAACCCCTCATGGTCCTGATCTCACGCAGGGGATTTCGCTCAGCGAGCTGGCAGACGGAGGTATGCTGGCTGGGCATCGCGGCGGCGAGGAGATTTTGCTGGTACGCCGCGGAGACGAGATTTTTGCGGTCGGCGCTCACTGCTCCCATTACCACGGCCCGCTCGCCGACGGCCTCGTGGTGGACGGCGCCGTGCGCTGCCCCTGGCATCACGCGGCGTTCGACTTGCGCACCGGAGAAGCCGTGCGCGCGCCTGCGCTGAGCCCGATCGGGTGCTGGTCTGTGGAACAGCGCGACGGCAAGGTCTTCGTAAAAGAGAAGCGCACACCGCAAAAGCCAAAGCCGCTCGGCGTGCCTTCAGGCAAAGCGCCGGACCGGATTGTGATCGTTGGCGGAGGCGCCGCCGGGTTCGCGGCAGCCGAAATGCTGAGGCGTCGCGCCTATCAGGGCAGCATCGTGATGGTGAGCAGCGAAGCCGCGCCGCCGGTCGACCGTCCGAACCTCTCGAAGGATTATCTTGCCGGGACTGCGCCGGAGGAGTGGGTGCCGTTACGGCCCGACAGCTTCTACGCGGAGCACGCCATCGATCTGCGGGTCGGCGAAACTGTGAACGGCGTGGATACGCGCTCGCGTGAAATCACGCTCGGCAGCGGCGAGACCCTGCCCTATGACCGCCTCCTGCTTGCGACGGGCGCTGAGCCGATCCGCTTGCCGATCCCCGGTTTCAATGAACCGCATGTTTACACCTTGCGCTCGCTTGCCGATTGCCAAGCCATCATCGAGCGCGCCAAAATGGCAAGCAGCGCCGTCGTCATCGGGGCGAGCTTCATCGGGCTCGAAGTTGCGGCCTCGCTCCGCGCGCGGGGACTCGAAGTTCATGTCGTCGCGCCCGAGCAGCGGCCAATGGAGCGCATTCTCGGTCCGCAGATGGGCGACTTCGTCCGCGCTCTGCACGAGGAACACGGGGTTATTTTCCATCTTGGGGAGACGGTGAGCGCCATCGCAGGCCGCAAAGTGAAGCTGAAAAGCGGCGGCGCGCTCGAAGGAGATCTCATCGTCGCGGGCGTTGGCGTTCGCCCCCGAATCGAGCTGGCGCAGAAGGCGGGGCTTGCAATCGACCGCGGCGTTACCGTGAACGCATACCTGGAAACGAGCGCGCCTGGCGTTTTCGCCGCCGGCGATATCGCGCGCTGGCCCGATCCCTTTAGCGGCGAGAACATCCGCGTCGAGCACTGGGTCGTGGCCGAGCGTCAGGGACAGACCGCCGCGCTGAACATGCTCGGCGCGAATGAGAAGTTCGATGCCGTGCCCTTTTTCTGGAGCCAGCGTTACGACGTTCCGATCAACTATGTCGGCCACGCCGAGAAATGGGATGATCTGGCTATCGATGGCGATGTCGCCAGCAAGGATTGCGTTGTCCGCTATAAGCGAGGCGGACGAACGCTTGCTGTAGCCTCGATCTATCGTGACATCGAAAGTCTGAAGGCTGAACTGGCGATGGAGGAGGAGATTGTAAGCAGCGCCGCTCTGAAAAATGCAGTCGGTTAACTGCCAGGATGCTTGTGTACCTTCCGGGCGGCGCCGGGGGGAACCACCCGGAAGGTAGACCTAGCAGCGCCATCAGCGAGGGCAGGCTTCAAGCGCCACATCTAAGATACTGATTTGATTTGGTTAATTATCAGTTAATATGCAACCAGTCAATCTGAGGTACCAGCTACTTGGGGCGTGTCATCCGGAACAGCTGATCAGGTCCAATAGTGAAATAGTCGCTCGGGCCCCCGCCGCGCAGAACATGGCCCGCAGCAGCGGTGTCGTAAACCCCTTCCCGGAGCAGTGATTCAGCAATATGAACCATCACGACTTCACCGAGGACAAGCCAGGTGGGAATCTGGCCTCCATCGGCAGTGATCAATTGGATGATCTGACTGCACCGGCATTCGAAGCTGACCGGGCTCTCCGCTACCCGTGGAGCAGAAATCAGTCTTGAGTCGAGCGGGGTCAGTCCCGCAAAATCGAACTCGCTGGCCTCCGGAAGCAGCGGAGCGGAGGTCTGGTTCATTGCTTCGGCCAGAGGGAGCGTCACGAGATTCCAGGCGAACTCGCGCGTCTGTTCAACATTGCGCACGGAGTCCTTATGGCCGATGCTGGAAAAGCCAATGATCGGGGGCTTGTAGTTGAAGGCGTTGAAAAAACTATAGGGCGCCAGATTCAGGGCGCCTGAAGCGCTGCGTGTCGAAATCCAGCCAATCGGGCGGGGCGCGACGATCATGTTGAGCGGGTCGTGCGGCAACCGGTGGCCTTGCCGCGGCTCGTAACTATGAAACAAGTCTGACACAACAGCCTCTTCCCGAAACTGGATCACTGCCTTCTGCCGAAGTCTAGATCTGGGCAGGAACCGGCAAAGGGTCAATTCAAGTCACGAAACTGTTTTTCGAAGAACGGGGTTATACGCATTAAATACCAGTGTAGGAAAGCACCGCTTTCCGCCTCACCGCCAAGGTGAAACCATGTTGACCGGAGCAGACATCGAAGCGCCGGTTCAGAAGAACCGGTATGCGTCCGCCCCCCGCAGAGCGGATTGGACGATCGCCCAAAACTGGCCATCCTATACAGAGCAGGAGCACGACCGCTGGAACCAACTCTTCGCCCGTCAATCGGCGTTGCTTCCGGGACGCGCCTGCGAGGAGGCTCTTACCGCGATGACGAGGCTTGAGCTTTCGCGCTCAGGCATTCCCGACTTCGCCGATCTCAGCGAGCGCTTGGCCGCCATCACCGGCTGGCGCGTGGTCCCAGTCGCGGGGCTCATCCCGGACGACGCATTCTTCGAGCATCTGGCGAACCGTCGCTTCCCGGCGGCGGCCTTCATCCGGCCCGAACATGAGTTCGATTATCTTGAGGAGCCTGACATCTTCCACGATGTCTTCGGTCATGTGCCGCTGCTCGCCAATGCGGTCTATGCCGATTTCCTCGAAGCCTATGGGAAGGGCGGCCGCCGGGCTATGGAGCGCGGCCAGCTTCACAATCTCGCTCGGCTCTACTGGTACACGGTCGAGTTCGGGTTGCTCCAAACGGCGGAAGGCTTGCGCATCTTCGGGGCTGGCATCATGTCCTCGCCCGCCGAGACAATCTTCTCGCTGGAGGACAGTTCGCCGAATCGCGTCGGCTTCGACCTCGAACGCGTCATGCGAACGAAATACATCATCGACGACTTTCAGCAGACCTACTTCATGATCGAAAGCTTCGAGAAGCTGCTGGCGGAGTGCTACCAGAATTTCGGGCCTGTCTATGACCGCCTACGCGCCGCGCGCGACGTTGAGGCCCACGAACTTGCCGAGGGTGACCGCATCATCTCCCGAGGCGACCACCATTACTTCCGAGCCAAGGGAAAAGCGCTCAACGCCGCGACGTAACCGTCTGCTCGATGGCGCCGAAAATCGAAGCGCCCTCAGCGTCCTGCATCTCGATACGAACGCTGTCGCCGAGCTTCAGAAATGGCGTTCGCGGCTCTCCATGCTGCATTGTTTCAACGACGCGCTGTTCCGCGAGGCAAGAATAACCGGCGCCGCCCTCAGAGACCGGTTTTCCCGGCCCTCCATCCGCGCCGCGGTTTGAAACCGTGCCAGACCCGATGATTGAGCCCACCGAAAGCGGGCGGGTGCGGGCCGCATGGGCGATCAAAGCGCCGAAGTCGAAGGTCATATCGACGCCAGCGTTCGGTCTGCCGAGGGGGGCGCCGTTGACGAACGACAGAAGCGGAAGGTTGAGCTTCCCGCCGTCCCACGCGGCGCCAAGTTCATCGGGCGTGACCGCAACTGGCGAGAAGGCCGTTGGCGGCTTCGACTGGAAGAAGCCGAAGCCCTTCGCAACCTCGGAGGCGACAAGCGCGCGCAGCGTGACGTCATTGGCGAGCATCACCAGCAGGATGTGGGCTCGCGCCGCTTCAGGGCTAACCCCCATCGGCACGTCATCTGTCATCACGGCGACCTCTGCTTCGAGATCGAGGCCGAGGCTTTCGTCGCCCGGAAGGGGGATCGGATCGCGCGGCCCAAGAAAGGCGTCCGAGCCGCCTTGATACATCAGTGGATCGGTCCGGAAGGAGGGGGGCAGCTCCGCGCCACGGGCCTTTCTCACAAGCGCGACATGGTTCACATATGCCGACCCATCGGCCCACTGATAGGCGCGCGGCAAAGGCGCCGCACAGGCGTCTTCCCGGAAAGGAAGCGCGCCCAGAAGGCCGGCCTCAAGCTTCTGCGCTCGGGACGCGAGAGCGGGGGCCATACTAGGCCAGTCGTCGAGCGCGGCCTGCATCGTTGGCGCGATGGCGCTGGCGAGTACCGCGTGCGTCAAATCCCGCGACACGATGACCAGCCGGCCGTCGCGGCCGGATGACTTTAGCGAGGCGAGCTTCATCTGGTCGAACCCCTCACCCTGTCCCTCTCCCTCTGGGAGAGGGAACGCCAGTGCGACCGCACTCCCTCTCCCGTGGGGAGAGGCTGGGGTGAGGGGGTATGCCATGGGAGCTGGTCATGGCTGGCCGTTGAACCGCTTTTTGAGGCCCGCCCAGCACTCGGGGTAATCTTCCTGAAGCGTCTCCAGTTCGGCGGCGTACCGCGTCAGGTGCTGCGGAAACCGGGTCTCGAACATGAAGGCCAGCGTGTCGGTCAGCTTTACCGGGTGAAGCTCGGCTTCGGAGGCGCGCTCGAAGGACTGTGCATCCGGCCCATGCGGCAACATGCAATTGTGGAGCGACATGCCGCCGGGCAGAAAGCCCTCGGGCTTTGCCTCGTACTGCCCCCGGATCAGGCCCATGAATTCGCTCATGATATTCATATGATACCAGGGTGGCCGGAACGAGTGCTCGGCCACCGCCCAGCGCTCCGGAAAGATAACGAAGTCCACATTGGCGGTTCCTTCCTCGCCCGATGGCGCGGTCAGCACCGTAAAAATCGACGGGTCGGGGTGGTCGAAGAGAAGCGCGCCTATGGGAGCGAAGGTCTTCAGATCGTATTTGTAGGGCGCATAGTTACCATGCCAGGCGACCACATCGAGCGGCGAATGATCGAGATCGCATGAGTAGAACTTGCCGCACCATTTGACGATGAGGCGGCAGGACGCATCCTTGTCCTCGAAGGCCGCTGCCGGCGTCTTGAAGTCGCGCGGATTCGCGAGGCAATTGGCGCCAATCGGGCCGCGGTTCGGCAGCGTGAATTTCGCGCCGTAGTTTTCGCAGAGGTACCCGCGCGCCGGGCCGTCACAAAGCGCGACCTTGAATTTGACGCCGCGCGGGATCACGCAAATTTCGCCCGGTGCAATTTCGATCCGCCCGAACTCTGTGAACACATTCAACCGCCCAAGCTGGGGGACGACAAGAAGCTCGCCGTCGGCATTGTAGAAATAGTCATCGGCCATGGACTCCGTAACGAAATACAGGCTCGCCGACATTCCGGTTTGGGTGTTCACGTCTCCAGCCGTGGTGATGGTCCGCACGCCATCGACGAAAGTCAGGCGCTCCTTGGGGATCGGAACCGGCCCCCACCGGAGCTGGCCGATGGGGCGCTCCGTCTCATGAGGCGCAGGCGCGGTCTTCCAGAACGGAGCGGCAGCGCTCTTGAAGCGGCTCGCGTGCCGCACCGAAGGCCGCATCCGATACAGCCACGAGCGCTCGTTCTTCCCTCGCGGCGCTGTGAAAGGCGAGCCGGACAAGCTGCTCGGCGTAAAGCCCATACGCGCAGCGCTGCGGCGAGTTCTGGCCCACCGGCAGCGCTCCCGGCAGCGCCTCGGTCTCGAAATCATTGCCGAAGCCCGGCATGTAGCCTTCCGGCGTGGCGGCCATCGGCGTTACTCCGCAGCGCTTGGCTTTAGAACCCCGCGCTGGATCTGATCCTCCTCGATGGACTGGAACAGGGCGCGGAAATTGCCTTCGCCGAAGCCCTCGTCGCCCTTCCTTTCGATGAATTCGAAGAAGATCGGGCCGATTACGGTCTTTGAGAAGATTTGCAAAAGAATCTTGGTTTCGCCGCCGCCAGCGACGCCCTCGCCATCGATCAGAATGCCGAGCTGTTCAAGCTTCTCCAGCGGTTCGCCATGCCCCAGCACACGCTCATTCACGCGCGCAAAGTAAGTCGCGGGCGGCGGCGGCATGAATGCCAGCCCGGCTGCTCTCAGCTTCGCAACCGTGTCGTAGATATTCCGGCAACCGCAGGCGATGTGCTGGATGCCTTCGCCTCTGTAATCGCGGAGATATTCCTCGATCTGACTCTTCTCGTCGGCGCTTTCGTTGATCGGGATGCGGATCTTGCCGCAAGGGCTCGTCATGGCCCGCGAGTGCAGCCCCGTAAGCTTGCCTTCGATGTCGAAGTAGCGGATCTGGCGGAAGTTGAAATAGCGCTTGTACCAATTGGCCCACCAGTCCATCCGGCCGCGCTGAACATTATGGGTCAGATGATCGATATAATAGAGACCGGCTCCGTCCGGCTGCGGGTCGCGCGCGCCCGTCCAGCGGAAATCCACGTCCCAGATCGAACCCTTCTCGCCATAACGGTCGACAAAGTAGATGGGCACGCCTCCGATACCCTCAATGGCCGGGATGTTGAGTTCCATCGGGCCGACAGCGGCCGAAACCGGTTTGGCGCCAAGCTCGACCGCCCGCTTGAACGCGTGCGCCGCATCCACGACGCGGAAGCCCATCGCGCAGGCGCAAGGTCCGTGCGCTCTGGCGAACTCGGCGGCGAAGCTATCCGGCTCGGCGTTGACGACGTAGTTCACGCCGCCCTGGCGGTAGAGGGTGACGTTCTTCGAACGATGCTTCGCGACCGCCGAAAAGCCCATCAGCTCGAAAAGGGCGCCAAGCTTGGCTGGCTCCGCATGGGCAAACTCGACAAACTCAAAACCGTCGGTTCCCATCGGATTGTCATCCGATATGCTTGCCGGCGGGCCTTCGTGGGGGAACGGCCCCATCTGAGACGCCTCCTTCGCCGCCCCTCTCCTCCCCTGATGAGTGATATGGGTCACGGGGACAGGTTTGAAATGGCGCGCCTGCGCTCGACGGCTGCTCCTCCGGACCTTCACGCGAAAGTCATCCAGGCTAACCCCCTCATGCGGCTAAACCCGCGCGAGTGTCCAAGCCTCTGCCGGTCATTCTGTGACCCTTGCGATACTTAAAATGGGCTTAAGATTGGTTTTGTTTTGTAAAGCTGGGGGTAGATAAGTATGTAAGAAGTTTCGTTTACCGCAAAGATGCCGGGACTTGTGGTGGCGCTCCACAGCTAAGCAAACGTTGATGGCTTCGCCAACGCTTGGACCTATTCCGGAGTGGGTTGAAAGCCGCCAGCTTGGTTTGAAATGGATTCGTCTCAAGTTGGGGGTTACTGCCGAACTGAAATTCAACGATCTACTGTGTAGCTCAGGCTTAATTCCGACGAGCCTCACGATATCGACTGGCTGGCGGCTGCTGCTTCCGCTACCATACTTCTTAGCCGAAGGGAGGTGACGGTGGAACAGGCAGAAGCCTTCTCGCGCATGCAGAAAATGACGGCAGGCTATTGGATTTCGCAAATCGTTCACGCGCTCGCCGCCTTTTCTGTTGCCGATCGCCTCGCCCAGGGTCCACTGGCCGCCGACGATCTGGCCCGGCTCGCTTCCGCAAATCCCGACGCCATGTTCCGCCTGTTGCGGGCCGCCGCCTCGCTTGGCATCGTTGCGCATAATGCCAAGGGGCAGTTTGAGAACACCGCAATGCTGGCCACGCTGCGGCGGGACGCACCCGCATCGCTGCGCGGGTCCGCCTTATCGACGCCTGCGCCCGGTCACTGGCTTCCCTGGGGCCGGTTCGTGGAGGCCGTCAGAACTGGCGAGCGCCAGACCGTGCCCGCGCTCGGCGACGAAATCTTCGACTATTATGCGAAGACACCGGGCGAGTCGGAGTTCTTCACGCAGGCCATGGCGAGCTTTTCATCGCGTGTTGCGGCCGAGGCCGTCCGCTTGATCGATCTGGAATCCGTTTCCGAAGCAATCGACGTCGGCGGAGCCAGCGGCACTCTCGTACTTGCCCTTATGAAGGCGAGCCCAATGCTGAAGGGCGGCGTTCTCGATCTTCCGCATGTCATGGAAGCCGCGCGCGAGGCAGCAGCAGCTGCCGGAGTTGCAGACCGGTTCACCGCCATAGCGGGCGACATGTTCAAGACCATTCCGACGGCCGGTCTCTATCTGCTCAAATCAGTGCTGCACGATTGGGACGACGCGGCATGCATCACGATCCTGCGCAATTGTGCGCAATCCATGCATGCGGGCAGCAGAATTGCCGTTATCGAAATGCTGATCGGTGAGATCGGCGAGGAGGGGCCTGCGGCGCTGCTCGATCTCAACATGCTGGTGATGGCGAGCGGGCGCGAACGCAGCCTGAACGAATATGAGGCGCTTTTTGGCAAGGCCGGATTGAGGCTTGCGAGGGTCACGGCAATGCAGCCGCCTTATTCGATATTAGAGGCAGTCAGGGCTTAATAAACGTCGGGTCGATGCGCTCGCAGCGCTTGAGCGCTCCTGCGCGTGATCCGCGCCAGCTCATCTTTATCCACGAGACCGGGACCACAACCAAAATGACCCGTCTGCAACCCCTCCAGTTTTGCTATACTGGCCGGTCGATTTCCGGTCATAGGGGTTTTCCGGTAGTTGGTTCGAGATCCTGGAACGTCAGAAATCGGCCCTAATGAGCCCTCTGGACTATCTCCTTCACCGTTGGCTTGGTTAACAGATGTTGCTTACGCGGGCGGCGCTGGCCGTTTGGTACACGCATCGCGAAGCGCCTCCCGCAGTTTCAGGTTCAAATCCTCGCCCTCAGCTCCGTCTTCAGCGGTAATCAACTCCACTTCGACGGCCGCAGCAAGGGCGGCCAGACGCAGCCGGAAGTAGACCCGAACGCCGCTGTGGCGAAATTTCATCGGCAAGGTGATGAGCGGCGGCTTGAACCACCCAAGCTCGATTTCACCGAGTTCTGCAAGCTCCAGCGTTCCAGGTTTGAAATGCAGCTCAGCCGAGGATTGGACGAGGCTTCGCAAATTCGCCATGTGGCCGATTCTGATGAACGCCGCGAAGTCTGTGGCGTCGATGAGCCGAAGCTCCGAAGCCAAATCCTTCAGGGCCGCCCCAAGCGTTCGCTCAATTTCCTCAAGGGGAACCGGACACATGCTTTCGGGCGAAAACGCGCCCTGCGTTGTCATTGGGGCCACATCCCCCTCCACGCGGACGCGAGCATCTCAGGCTTGTGGAAGCGGCAACGCTCGATCTCCTGCAGAACGCCGTCGGCAAAGGGCGGGATTTGCGGCTGAGCATCGGCCGCGTCTTGGTTGCCCGAGGGAAGGTCCTCCACAATCATAAGCCAGAGCTTGCGGAAGTCCGAAAGAACGCCGAGCCATTCATGGGGGCGAGAGGGCGCAGCTTGCACCGCTTCGATCAGTTCGATCGCGTCCGAGAGCCTGCGCGTTTTCGGGACATTTTGCGATGGCAACTCTTCGCAGATCTCCGAATAAGCGAACTGATACATGACTTCCTCTCCAATTGAGTACCGTGGGCGTTGCGCTTATCGCATGTGACGCTTATGCCAAGCGTGAGTCGCTGAATGGCGCGAAGGATGCGCTCCACGAAGAGACGTCCAGCACGAGGACGGCGACCGCCGGTCCGCTCGAAGCGGAAGGCCCGCTTTTAGACCGCGGCCACACTCTCGGAGGTGAGTTCACGAGGCGTCTCGATGACCTTGACGCCGGGGAGGGTGATCGTGACTCTCAGCCCGCCTTCCGGGCGATTGTGCAGCGCGATGTCGCCGCCATGGTTGCGAACGATGGAACGGGCGATCGCAAGTCCAAGGCCAACGCCGCCAGTGTCCGTGTTCCGGGAGTTTTCGAGCCGCACAAAGGGCATGAAAACTCTCTCCATATCGCCGCCAGGAATGCCCGGACCGTCGTCGTCGATCATGACTGCAACATCCCCGCGTTTATGTTCGACGAAGACGCACGCCCGATGGCCATAGGCCACCGCGTTCTCAACGATGTTCCGAAAGGCCCGCTTCAA
Source organism: uncultured Alphaproteobacteria bacterium (assembly GCA_963757195.1). Classification (GTDB taxonomy): domain Bacteria; phylum Pseudomonadota; class Alphaproteobacteria; order Rhizobiales; family Rhodomicrobiaceae; genus Rhodomicrobium. The sequence continues at coordinate 208,981 of CAVWQG010000004.1, read as the reverse complement.
TCCCGAGGGCCGGCAGCGGATGGTAAAGCTTCCGGTGTCGGCGCATTCGATGGGAAAGCCGGTGTCGGTGAGATCGGCGCAAACAGTGGAGATGAGGGCGCCGACATCGACGAGCCGGGTCTTCTCCTGCGCCGCCTCTTCGCGCGCGAAGGAAAGCGTCGCCTCCGCCATCTCGAACATCTCATCGAGCGTCTGCAAGATTTTCTGCCTGGCTTCCTCGTCCTCGATGAATTCGGCGCGAAGCCGCAAAGTCGTTATCGGGGTGCGCAGGTCGTGTCCAAGGGCGGCGAGCATCTTCGTCCGGTCGTGCACGAACCTCGACAGCCTCTCCTGCATGTCGTTGAAGGCGCGAATGGTTTCCTGCACCTCGCGCGGCCCTTTTTCGTCGAGCCTGGCGGTCGACTCTCCCCGGCCGAATGCCGCTGCGGCGTGCGCCAATTCCTTGAGCGGCTGGGTGAGCCGGCCCAAAACCAGAACGATGCCGATCGCGGAGATTGCCGCCATGGTCGCGAACTGGACGAGCAAAGGCGAAGCATGAGGGCCGCCGCCGCGCGGCGTGACGGTGACATTCAGCCATTGCGCGCTCTTCAGCGGAACGGACACGTGAGCGTAAGTTGGTCTCGCCGGGGGAGCGGGAACGTGAGAGCGCCCAATCGAAAATGTTTGTTTGATGTCTCGCCAAAGACCATCAAACATGACTTCCCAATACGGCTCTTCAATCGAAGAGAGAAAAATAGTTATATCGACCTCGTCGGCGCGATGCGCGAAAACCCTGCTAAGTTCCTGCTGAACGCCTTCCGACTGAGCCGGGTCCTTGGCGTGCGACAGTGGCTCCGGGTCTATCGAGAACTTCAGCGCCCAGGTGCTGGCGGTCTTCAGGATTTTGCTGTGAATTTCGGCCGGCGTTGACTCAACGACATCCCTGACCGTCGCGATCCGCGTGAAAATGTTGTGCAGCCATTCACTTTTCATCCTGGACTTCTGATCGTTCAGGATGAACACGAAGCCGGCCGCTTGTGAAAGCAGAAGCCCGACAAGGGTCAGCAGGATAAGCTGGCCCTTAAGACTTCGTGGCAAAAGGCGCGTCATAGGCGCTCAACCACGCCGACAAACTTGTAGCCCCCGCCCCAGATCGTCTGGATGACTTTAGGGTCTTTCGGATCGTCCTCGATTTTCCGGCGAAGCCGGCTGACCTGGTTGTCGATGCTGCGATCGAACAGATTTGCGGCGCGCCCCCTGGTGATGTCGAGGAGTTGATCGCGGGTCAGCACGATATTAGGGCGATGAAGGAACGCCGAAAGAAGAAGATATTCGCCATAGGAGAGAGGCGTCGCGACGTCCTGATCGTTGATCAGCTCGCGGCGATCCGCATCGAAAATGAACTGTCCGAACTTCAGCCTTTCGCCGGGAGGAGCATCGCGGTTTTGGGGTATGCTTTGCGCGCGGCGTATGACGGCGCGGATGCGCGCGAGGAGTTCCCTCGGGTTGAACGGCTTCGTGACGTAGTCGTCCGCGCCCAGTTCAAGGCCGATGATGCGATCCGTGTCCTCCGCGACCGCCGTGAGAAAGATGATGGGCGGCGCCGCGCCTTCGCGCATATAGCGGCAAAGCGAAAGCCCGTCCTCGCCGGGCATCATGATGTCGAGAACGACGAGATCGAAAGACCCTGCTTTGATATGGCGCCTGGCTTCCGCCGCGTCGGCGGCCGTCGTCACCCGCATGCCGTGCTTCACAAGAAACTTGGCGAGCAGATCGCGAATGTCTTTATGATCATCGACAACAAGAATATGAAGCGTGGTTTCCATGGCCTCTCCTCCGGCCCATGTTTAGAGCGCCCGCATTACAAAGCAGCATCAAATGTGTAAGAACCTGTGGCAAGAGGTTGTCTCACCGCAAAATGCGACTTTCTTTCACGCCAAAATTAGTTGCCACCTTTTTATCTTCCTGCAAATACAGACCCCAAAGTCAAGCTTAAGCTAAGCACCGAGCAAGGCGCACCATGCATATAAGCGAGTGCGATTGCGGCTGCGAGAGGACGGTCGACTGAATGAGGCTGCTTGCCTCCGACAATAAAAGTCCGGGCACGAAAAACCTGGGTAATGTTTCGTAAACTTGTATTGCTATCGAAAGGCAAAAATGCATCTATAGTTAACCCTTCGGAGTAACTAAAGAGCTTCGAGAAAATGATTTCAAAACACTGTCACACAATCGAATTGTTTCTCCTTTAGCGTCCGCGGCAAATTTTAGGGGAGCGGAACAAGTGCTTCCGGCGTTGCGTTAGTTTGAGCGAATTAGAACAAAGGGTGACAAAACCCTGCGGTTAAGCCAGCGGCATAAAAGCATCGTTCGCAACGGATTTTGAGAGAGCCGGGGAAGGTTTGATGGAGCCATTTGTTTTGGGCTGGCGTGAGTGGGTCGCGCTTCCGCAGCTTGGCTTACCTGCGTTGAAAGCGAAAATCGATACCGGCGCGAGGACGTCCGCCCTGCATGCGTTCTCGATCGAGACGTTCGGACCCATCGATGCGCCGCGCGTGCGCTTCGGCGTTCACCCCGTCGATTATCACAATGAGATCGAGGTCTGGTGTACAGCGAAGATCGTGGACCGCCGCCCCGTTCGAAGCTCCAACGGCCAGGCCGAGCATCGCTACATCATTCACACGCCCATTCGCATCGGCGACCGGGAATGGCCCGTCGAAATATCCCTCTCCAATCGCTATACGATGGCGCACCGCATGCTCTTGGGCCGGACAGCGCTCGAAGCTCAAGCCGCCAGTATCCTGCCCTGGTCCGAATACCGTCAGGAAAAGCTGACCTACGACGCGTACGGGGAACGGGAACTTTCCGCGCCTGTGAAGCGCTCGCTCAGGATCGCCCTCCTCACGATGGAGCCCGGAAACTTCTCGAACAGACGCTTGATCGAGGAGGCGGAGAAGCGAGACCACGTGATCGAGCCGATCAACACGCTTCGCTGCTACATGAACATCAAGTCGATCGCGAGCGCCGTTCATTATGAGGGTAAAACGCTGCCCGATTTCGACTTTGTGATCCCGAGGATCGGCGCATCGATCACGGCTTACGGGACAGCCGTGGTTCGCCAATTCGAAATGACCGGCGCACAGGTGTTGAATTCGGCGCAATCCATCGTTCAAAGCCGGGACAAGCTGTTCGCGCATCAACTCATGGCCATGCACAAGCTGCCGATGCCGGACACGGCCTTCGCAAGCTCAAATCACGATACGGATGACCTCATAAAAATGGTTGGCGGCACCCCGCTCATCATCAAGCTCTTGCAGAGCAGCCAGGGCAAGGGTGTGGTGCTGGCCGAGAACCGCAAGTCGGCGGCTTCGGTCATCGACGCCTTGCGCAATGCCGAGGCGAGTTTCCTTGTTCAGCAATACATTTCCGAAGCAGCCGGTCAGGACCTCCGCTGCCTGGTCCTCGACGGGAAGGTCGTCGCGGCCATGGTGCGGCGCGCAACCGGCGACGATTTCAGGGCAAATCTCCACAAGGGCGGAATAGCATTTGCGGCCAAGCTCTCCGCGGAGGAGCGCAAGATCGCCGTCAAGGCGGCCAACAGGCTCGGCTTGAAGTTTGCGGGCGTGGATATCCTGCGCTCGTCGAAAGGTCCGCTGCTCCTGGAGGTGAACTCCTCACCGGGGCTTGAGGGCGTGGAAAAGACAACAGGCGCCGACATTGCAGGCCAGGTCCTCGATTACATCGAGCATCGCACCTTTCGCGCCCGGCCCCGGCTCAAGAAGGCAGCTTAACGAGGCCTCGACCCGCTCCCGGAAATAGTATCCAGGCGCTGCTGTTCCGCAGGCGAACGTTTTCAGCAAGGCAAAAGCCCCCGCCACAAGGCTGTCTCGCAGCGGGTACGGAGCATTGAGAGTTGCCCCCAAAATGCTGTCAATTCCATTTGGTTAAAGCTCTCTTAATAATTCCCTTGCAACAAACCGGCGAAAAAACTTATGCCGATGTAACACAAACCCTAGTCCACCTCGGAATAGGCATCGTTTCTTGTGCATCAAGCGTGAGGCGTCAGAATGAGCATGCAGTTGAACATGGAAGAGACCCTGAAAGATGCTTCTGATGAAGAACTCAGGAACTTCATCTTGGAAACCCTGCTTGAGCTTTTGGACTTGGCGATGTTGCTTAGCGAAAAAAAGAAAGCGAATATTAGTGGTCTTCACTAAACATTCGAACACTTGCGGCAAACGATAATGAACGATGCGCATCGGGAAAACATTCCGGTGAGTTTGCCTGGTTAGCCCGGAATTCTTGAGCGAACCCACTGACAGCGGCGGCGATCGTGAAGATGGGCGCTTTGGCGCGCCGCCGCCGTCATCCTTAGGCGGACCGCAAACGCAAAACGCGTATGCGGTCTGCTCGTGGCGCATGTCTTTAAGAATCCCTATGCAAAATCAAAGCGCGCCCACTTGCTTTGCCGCTATCGTCGACCGCGCAAGTTCGGTGATCGCGTTACGATGGCTCTTCCTGCCCGGGAAGGAACAAAAATTGGGCACATTGCGTATTTTCCGGCTTGTCAAGTGTTAAGACTTAGTGACATGGTCTGCTTTTTCCGCTACTCTGCCATTCCAGATTGACATGGGTAGAGAATGGTCGAGCCACAAAACAGACGCGGCGCCCAGGTCTAGGGAGGAAATTGAGGCTGCGCTTTTCCCTTTCGCGCCGGTCTCTTAATAAAAACATCAGCTACGAAACTAACAGCAAGCGTCGTCTTGCTGTTATCTTCGTTTTTAAAGATTGATGGAAGGGAGGCTGTCGAGCCGAATAAGTTCATAATAAAAAGCGGCGTACAGCGCGCCGACAATCACCGCCGAAATAATCGTCGTCACCAGGAACTTAAGTTTCAGCCTTGGCGCGCTCGGAGCGCCGACGGCTTCGGCGAAGGGGTCGCTTCCGGGCGGTGCGGGCTTCGCCCCCATCCGCAGCGGGAGGACGACGAACAAAACGATCCACCAGCATATCGCGTAGAGCGCGGCCGCCAGCGAGAAGCTCACGGTCTCTTACCTTTGTTCGAGTTCAACAAGAGTCCCGCAAAAATCCTTCGGATGGAGGAAAAGAACGGGCTTGCCATGGGCGCCGATTTTCGGCTTCCCGTCGCCCAGGACGCGCGCGCCTTTTGCAACAAGCTGGTTGCGGGCCGCCTCGATGTCGTCGACCTCATAGCAAATGTGGTGAATGCCGCCTTCCGCGTTCCGTTCCAGGAACTTTGCAATCGGCGAGTTCGCGCCGAGCGGCTCCAGAAGCTCGATCTTCGTATTCGGCAAGGTGATGAAGATCGTCGATACCCCATGCTCGGGCTGCGGCACAGCTTCCGAAACCGTCGCGCCCAAAGTATCGCGATAAACGGCTGCTGCCGCCTGCATATCCTTGACGGCAATCGCGACGTGGTTCAGACGGCCGATCATGGCAACCTCCTCAGTGGGTTTAGATGATAGAGACGAGAACCGAGCAAACCGGCTTCTTGCCCCAAATATGCTTCATTTCAGCTCGGATCGACCGCGTGACGGCATCGCGCACGAGTTCGCGGTCCTTGCGCTTCGGCCTGGGAATGCTTTCGACAGCGTTATAAACCGCGCTGAGCGCGCGCTCGGCCATGTCGGCGCCTCTCGCGTCGCGGGAGGGCAAGCCCGTCACATCCACCTCCGGCTCGGCGGCGATCTCGCCGTTCCGATGCAACACGACCGACGCCGCAACGTGCCCATTCCAGGATAGGCGCTTGCGCTCGATGACCGCCGGGTCCCCGGCCTGTAACACGATGTTGCCGTCGCGATAAAGCCGGCCGACGGGCACATCATCGTCGATGATGTGCGGGTCATTCGGCCCGAGATGAAACAAGCGCCCGTCGCGAACGCGCCTCACCGCCATGATGCCATGCGCTTCGGCAAAGGCTGCGTGCGAACTCCAAGTGCCGCGGTTCGCCGTGCATCGGGACCACGTAGGTTGGACGCGTCAGGCGATACATCCTTGTCAGCTCTCCCCGGCGCGGATGACCCGACGCATGAATGGGGCCGTCCGGTGATTCCGTAATGAGCGAAATGCCCCGTTCGGCGAGCTGGTTCTGGATGCGGATCACGCCGTCCTCGTTGCCGGGTATGGTTCGCGAAGAGAAAATGATGGAGTCGCCGCTGTCGAACTTCACGAAGGGGTGCTCGCCCTTTGCGATGCGGGCCAACGCGGCTTGTGGCTCGCCCTGGCTGCCTGTCACCATTGCAACGACGCGGTCGCGGGGTATCGAGGGGAAATTGTCCTGATCCGCATAGGTCAGGTGCTCGGGCCAGAGGCCAGTGTCACGGGCGGCTTCCACCACTTTGTGCATGGCGCGGCCGACGAGAACCAGCTCGCGGTTTGCGGCGCGGGCCGCTTCCGCGATGGCGATGAGGCGCCCGACATTTGATGCGAAGGTGGTAATCGCGATCCGGCCCTTGAGACGGCCGATGAGAGCTTTCAGATTTACCGCGACGGCTCGCTCGGAGTGGCTCACGCCTTCGATGAGCGCGTTGGTGCTGTCGCAGACAAGCACGCGGACGCCTTCCTCACCGCAACGGGCGAGCTTCGCTTCGTCGGTCGCGTCGCTATAGGCTGGCGTATCGTCGAACCTGAAGTCGGCCGTGTGAAGCAGATTACCCGCGGGCGTGCGCAAGTAGACGGCATTGCATTCGGGGATGGAGTGGGCCACGGTGACGAGATCGACGTCGAAGGGCCCGATGTTGAACCGCGAGCCCTGCGCCATCTCGACTATGGGCACTTGGGAGCCGTACGAATATTCCTGGAGCTTTCCCTTGAGCAGCCGCGCCGCGAATTTCGTCGCGTAAACCGGCGCGCGCAGGCGAGGCCACATCTCGGCGACCGCGCCGATGTGATCTTCATGCGCGTGCGTGATGAGAATGCCAGCGAGGCTCTTTCTCTCCTCTTCGATGAAGCGGAGATCCGGGAGCACCACATCGACCCCCGGCTCGTTGGCGTCGGGGAACGTGATCCCGCAATCGATCATGAGCCAATGGCGATTTTCGGCTGGGCCGAGCCCATAAAGGTAGACGTTGAGGCCGATCTCGCCGATGCCGCCAAGGGGCAAAAACACAAGTTCGGAGGTGGCAGGCGTTCCTGTCGGTGACATTCTTTTTGTGGTGTCCTGCTTTTGAGGCGCCGCGCCTTGCTTTGCTGATTAAACGAGCGCGTCCGGATAAATGTCGCCTGCGGTAATCGTTATGACAACCCCCGGCTTCGTTTCAAGCTGAAGCGCGCCCGCAGCGTCCACGCCTCGAAATCTACCGCGAATTACGGACCCGTTCAAATTCACAGTGACGGGATCGTTCAACGCAAGGGCCCGGTCGAGCCAAGCCTCGCGGATTTTTGCGAAGCCGCGGCCCTCATCCCACCGCGCAAGCCATTCGCTGAGAGCCGCCGCCAGCGAGGTAAAAACTCGAGAAACCGCAGTGGGTTCAAGGTCGAGGCTCGCGACGGCCCGTTCCGTCTCCGGCGGAGCATGCGAGACGTTGACGCCCATGCCGAGGACGACCGCCAGCCCCTTCCCTTTTGGAGATGCGAGGCTTTCGAGCAGGATGCCCGCGAGTTTTTCGCCAGCAAGCATGACGTCGTTCGGCCATTTGAGGCGCAAGCGCGGGAGTTGACAGGTCGGGATGTGCGCGGCGACTGCTTCGTGGACAGCGAGCCCGGCCACGAAGGAAAGTTGCGTCGCCACGGCGGCGGTCACGCCAGTCTCAATAACGAGCGTGCCATAAAGGTTGCCCGCAGGCGACTGCCATCGGCGGCCGCTGCGGCCGCGTCCCCGTGTCTGTTCGTCCGCAACAACCCAAAACGGCACTCTTTCACCCGCTGCTAGTCTGCGCAGCGCTTCTTCGTTTGTTAAATCGATGCTTTCGAAGCGCAAAACCTGGATGTCGGCGGGGGCTGTCACGGCTCAGAACAATGACCTGGACGCTGCGTCGGCGGCGGCCTTAAGCGGGCTTGGATAGACGAAGAAGAGGATCGCAAATCCAGATGTAACTGCAAGCGTGAACTGCACGGATGAGGGCATAGGCTCGAAAATCATGCCCGGCTCGTCGAAATACATAAGCTTCACGATCCGAAGATAATAGTAAGCGCCGATGACGGATAGAACCACACCGACCACCGCAAGCCAGTACAAGTGCGCCTGGATGGCGGCGTTGAACACGTAGAATTTCGCGAAAAACCCGGCGAGCGGCGGAATCCCCGCCAGCGAAAACAGCAGCATCGCGAACAGGAATGCAAAGAGCGGCTGCTCCTTCGAAATTCCAGCGAGGTCCTGGATCGCCTCGCTCATGAAGGGGCCCTTGCGCATGGCAAGAACGCAGGCAAAAGCCCCGACCGTCATCGCGAGGTAGATCGCGAGATAGATCAGAACGCTGGATATGCCTTCCGCCCCGGCCCCTGTGGGCGTTGCAGCCGCAACTCCGATCAGCGCATATCCCACATGACCGATGGAGGAATAAGCAAGCAGCCTCTTGATGTTCGTCTGGCCGATCGCGGCGAAGGAGCCAAGCGCCATGGAGGCGACCGAAATCGCGATGACGATTTGCTGCCATTGCTCTGCTGCGTTCGGGAAGGCGCCGAGAATCACGCGAATGACCATGGCCATCGCCGCCATTTTTGCAGCCGACGCAAAGTAAACCGTGACCGGCGTGGGCGCGCCCTCGTAAACGTCCGGCGTCCACATATGGAATGGCACCGCCGAGATTTTGAAAGCAAGTCCCGCCAGGACGAAGACAAGGCCGAAGATGAAGCCGATGGACGCGCCATGCAGGTGCACGGCCTCGGCGATGCGGGCGAACGCGGTTGCGCCCGTATAGCCGTATACGAGGGAGGAGCCGTAGAGCAGAAGCCCGGACGACAGCACCCCGAGCACGAAATATTTCAGCCCGGCTTCGGTTGAGCGGAGGTGATCGCGATGGAATGACGCGACGACGTACAGGGCCAAGCTTTGGAATTCGAGCGCCAGGTAAAGCGAGATCAGGTCGTTCGCCGAAATGGTCAGCATCATACCTGCGGTCGAGAGCAGGATGAGGATCGGGTACTCGAAGCGCAGGATGCGCTCGCGTCGCATGTAGTCAAACGACAGGATGATCGTGAAGGCGGCGCCCGCGAGCGTCAGGATTTTCATGAATCGCGCGAAGCGATCATCCACGAAAGCGCCGTTGAACAGCTCCTGGGACACGGGAGGATGGCGCGCGATCAGGAGCGCCGAGCCGAGCAGAACGAGAAGCGAAACGACGCTGATGATGAAGCCGGTCTCGCGCCGATGATAGACGCCCCACATCAGCAAAACGAAAGAGGCCAGGACGATGAACAGTTCCGGAAAGATCGGCGCGTAATAGGAGAGCATCGTCGTTGCCTTGGAGTACGAGTTGAGGAGCATCGATACCGCCTATTTCTCGAGCTTGGCGAGGCGCGTTCCGTCCTCGTTTGTTTGCGCGACCATGAGCTTTTCATACGGCGCTATCATCGCTTTCACCGCTCCCGATGTCGTGTCGAAGACCGGCTTCGGGTAAAAGCCGAGCACTATCGTCAAGATGACGAGCGGCGCCATGATCGCGATCTCGCGCGGATTCATGTCGGTGATCTTGGCGAGCGCTGGCTTTTCCAGCTTACCGAAGATGAGGCGCCTGTACAGGGTAAGGGCATACAGGGCCGAAAGGATGATGCCGAACGTTGCGAAGAGGGCCGTGACGCTGCTGACGCGGAATGTGCCCAACAACGTCAAGAACTCACCGACGAAGCCGCTCGTGCCCGGCAGACCCACATTGGCCATGGTGAAGACCATGAAGACGAAGGCGTAAATCGGCATGCGGTCGGCGAGCCCGCCATAGGCCGCGATTTCGCGCGTGTGCATGCGGTCATAGACGACGCCGACCGAAAGGAAGAGCGCGCCGGACACGATGCCGTGGCTGATCATCTGGAAGACCGCGCCTTGAGCGCCCTGGAATGTGCCCGAGAAAACGCCGAGCGTGACAAAGCCCATATGCGCAACCGATGAATAAGCGATCAGCTTTTTCATGTCCTTCTGCGCGAAGGCCACGAGCGAGGTGTAGAGGATGGCGGCCACGCCAAGCGTGAACATGAGCGGCGCATAGGTGAGGGACGCGTCCGGGAACATCGGCAGCGAGAACCGCAGGAAGCCGTAACCGCCCATCTTCAGGAGGATCGCGGCCAGGATGACCGACCCCGCCGTCGGCGCCTCGACGTGCGCATCTGGCAGCCAGGTGTGAACCGGCCACATCGGAAGCTTCACGGCGAACGACGCAAGGAAGGCGAACCACAGCCATTTCTGCAGGCCAGGGTCAAAATGGAATTTCAGGAGCGTTGGAATCTCGGTCGTGCCTGCCTGCCCGTACATCGCGAGGATCGCGAGCAGCATCAGAAGAGAGCCGAGCAGCGTATAGAGGAAGAACTTGAAGCTTGCATAGACGCGCCGCGGCCCGCCCCAGACACCGATGATGAGGAACATCGGGATAAGGCCGCCCTCGAAGAAGAGATAGAAGAGCACGAGGTCCAGCGAAACGAACACGCCGATCATGAGCGTTTCAAGCAGGAGAAACGCGATCATGTACTCCTTCACGCGCTCCGTGATGGAGGTCCAGCTCGCAAGAATCGAGATAGGCAAAAGGAATGTCGTGAGGATCACGAAAGGCAAAGATAGCCCGTCAACGCCCACATAATAGGTGATCTTGTTGCTGAGCCAGGGGTGATGCTCGACGAATTGAAAGCCGCTGTTCGCCGGATCGAACTGAACGAGAAGGACAAGCGAGACCGCGAAGGTGACCAAGGTTGTCCAAAGCGCGATCCAGCGCGCGTTCCGATCCGCGGCTTCGTCGTTTCCCCTCAGGATGGCCAGGAAAAAAGCGCCTACGATCGGCAGAACGATGATCGTGGTGAGAATGGGCCAATCTTTCATATGTTGAACAAAGCCCCGCGGAAAAGATAGGCGAAATAAGTGACGATAGCCGCCACGCCGAGGAGCATGACGAAGGCGTATTGATAGACGTAACCCGTTTGAAACCGGACGGCGCGCTTGGTGATGGCGACCACGCGGGCTGACACGCCGTCAGGGCCGAGCCCGTCGATGATCATGCCATCGCCATAAATCCACAGGACGCGCGCGAGCCAAGCTGTCGGACGGACGAATATCCAGTGGTACAGCTCGTCGAAGTACCACTTGTTGTAGAGGAAGGCATGGATGGGCTTGAAATTCTGCACCGCCCAGGCTGGCAGCCAAGTTTCCCTGATGTAGGCCAGGTAGGCGACCAGGAAGCCGCCAGCCATCATGATCGTCGGCAGCCACTTAACGAGCGGCGATTCCACGTGCTCGCTAGCTTGAAGGATGTTGTTCCCGGGCAAGGTGAACAGAGCGCCGCGCCAGAATTGCGCATAACCGCCTTCAATAAAGTAGTCAGCGAAGACGATGCCCGCGCCAAGCGCCCCGATAGCAAGGATGAGGAGCGGCCCCGTCATGACGGGCGGTGATTCATGAGCATGCTCAAACGCATGTTCGTCCTTCGGCTTCCCAAAGAAAGCCATGAAGATAAGCCGCCAGGAGTAGAACGAGGTCAAGAAAGCGGCGATCACGATCAGCCAATAGGCATAAGGCGCCGCTGGCGCGGTGGAGGCCCAGGCCACGTCGATGATCGCGTCCTTCGAGAAGAAACCGGCCGTGAAGGGAAAGCCGGTCAGCGATAGCGTACCCACCACCATCATTGCGAAGGTGAAGGGGATCGGCCCGCGCAAGCCGCCCATCTTCCGCAAGTCTTGCTCGCCGTGGAGGGCGTGGATTACCGAGCCGGAGCCAAGGAAAAGCAGCGCTTTGAAGAACGCGTGCGTGAAAAGGTGGAAAATGCCCGCGGCATACGCGCCGAGGCCAATCGCGACGAACATGTAGCCGAGTTGCGAGCAGGTCGAATAGGCGATGACGCGCTTGATGTCGTTCTGAGCGACGCCCACGGTAGCCGCGAAAAATGCAGTCACCGCGCCCACACACGTGACGACGGTCAGCGCCACCGGAGAAAGCTCGAACAACGGCGACAGCCGGGCAACCATGAAGACGCCCGCCGTCACCATGGTCGCGGCATGGATGAGGGCGGAGACCGGCGTCGGGCCTTCCATCGCGTCGGGCAACCATGTGTGCAGCAGGAACTGAGCCGACTTGCCCATCGCGCCCATGAAAAGCAGCAGGCAGATCACCGTCAGAGCGTCCACCTGATACCCGAATACGGGCATCATCACCGACTGCTTTTCGCGCGCAGCCGCGAAGATCGTGTCGAAGTTGACGTCGCGGAAAATGTACCAGATGGCAAAAATGCCCAGCGCGAAGCCGAAATCGCCGACGCGGTTCACGACGAAGGCTTTGATCGCGGCCTGGTTCGCCGACGGGCGATGATACCAGAACCCGATCAGCAGATAGGATGCCAGCCCCACGCCTTCCCAGCCGAAAAAGAGCTGAACCAAGTTATCCGCCGTGACGAGCGAGAGCATGGCGAAGGTGAAAAGCGACAGCTCCGCGAAGAAGAGCGGCTGCCGGTCGTCGTCGGACATGTAGCCGACGGAGTAGATGTGTACGAGAGCGGAGACCGTCGTCACCACCACCAGCATCACGGCCGTGAGCGTATCGATGCGCAGAGACCACGCGGTCTGCAGATCGCCTACGCCGATAAAGGGCATAATGGGCACGCGAGCCTCTTCGCCCAAGAAACCGACGTGATAAAAGGCGACCCAGGATAAGCCTGCGGCGACGACGAGGAACAGGCTCGTCAAGAAGCCCGACGTCTTGTCGCCGAGGGTCCGTCCGAAAAACCCTGCCAGGAGCGCGCCGGCCAATGGCAGGAATACAATCGCTGGATACATGCGCGCGCCTCACCCTCTCATCGAGTTGATGTCGTCAACGGCGATGGAGCCGCGGTTCCGGTAGTAAACCACAATGATGGCGAGCCCGATGGCGGCCTCGGCCGCGGCGACGGTCAGCACAATCAGCGCGTAAATCTGCCCTGTGATGTCGTTCAGGTAGGCCGAGAAAGACACGAGGTTGATGTTCACGGCCAGCAGCATCAACTCGATCGACATCAGGATGATGATGACGTTCTTGCGGTTGAGGAAAATTCCGAATGCGCCAAGCGTGAACAGGATCGCCGCCACCGTCAGATATTGCTGGAGTGCGATGCCGGTCGCTGCCTCGATAGGTGAGATCGTGTTTGGCATGGCGGTCAGGAAATCCCCTTCCCTGTTTGGACTTTAACGACTTCGATAGCATCCTTGCGACGCCGGCCAACCTGCTCGGCCACGTCCTGCCGCTTGGCGCCAACACGTTGGCGGAGCGTCAGCACAATCGTCCCGATCATCGCGACGAGAAGCACCCCACCCGACAGCTCGAAGAAATAGACATACTTCGTATAAAGCACGCGCCCGATAGCCGCCGCGTTGGTCACCTGCTCGGCTGGGATGGGTTGGATGGCCCCCGGCGCCACGGCAAAGCTGCCCACCATGAGAACGAGCTCCGCGAGCAAGATGAGGCCGATCCCAAGACCTACCGCCAGATATCGGCTGGTCCCGGAGCGCAACTCCGAAAAATCGATGTCGAGCGTCATCACGACGAAGAGGAAAAGGACAGCAACAGCGCCGACATAGACAATCACAAGGATCATCGCCAGAAACTCTGCGCCCAAAAGAACGAATAGCCCGGCCGCATTGAAGAAGGCGAGGATCAAGAAAAGAACGGAGTGAACCGGATTGCGCGCGGTGATCACCATCGCGCCCGACCCAAGGAGCACGATTGAAAACAGGTAGAAGAAGAACCCAGCAATTGTCATGCGCGGCCAATCTCGTTTTATACGGCGTAAGCCGTGTGTCTTTTAAGCGGAACCCCTCATGCGGTTTTCTTCAAGGGAGGAATGCCGGATTCCTTTGTCCCTTTCCGATCAACGTTTCGGCGAGGGGAGTTCTTATGCCGGTCCGAGCGACCGCCGCCTGCCCGACCCCGCCCCTCGTCAGCGTCGAGCATATCTTGACCCGCACTTCACCCGTCGCCGGTCTGCGGCAATCAGGGCGCACGGATTTTCAAACGGACGTGGTGGACGAGCTAGCCCAACGGTTAGCGGTAGGGTGCGTCGAGTTCAATATTTTTTGCCAGAATGCGCTCCCACCTGTCGCCGTTTGCCAGCAGTTTCTCCTTATCGTACAGCAGTTCCTCCCGCGTCTCGGTCGCGAACTCGAAGTTCGGTCCCTCGACGATCGCATCCACCGGGCAAGCCTCCTGGCAATAGCCGCAATAGATGCATTTGACCATGTCGATGTCGTAGCGCGTCGTGCGCCGCGTGCCGTCGTTGCGGCGCGGACCGGCCTCGATCGTAATCGCCTGAGCCGGGCAGATCGCTTCGCAAAGCTTACACGCGATGCAGCGCTCCATTCCGTTGGGATAGCGGCGCAACGCATGCTCTCCGCGGAAGCGCGGGCTTACGGGGTTTTTCTCGTAAGGATAGTTTATCGTCGCCTTCGGCTTGAAGAAATATTTCATCCCAAGCCAGAACGCGACAACGAACTCCTTCAAAACCGCCGATTGAAGAGATTGGCCGAAGCCTCCCATTCATGCACTCCTTGACGAAAAGGCTCGGACGCTAGCGCGCCAAGCCTCCGAATTGTAGAACCGCCGCCACTATCACCACCATTGCGAGCGACGTTGGCAGGAAAACTTTCCAGCCCAGCCGCATCAGCTGATCGTAGCGGTAGCGCGGCACGATCGCCTTCACCATCGCGAACATGAAGAAAACGAAACAGAATTTCAGAATGAACCAGATAATTCCAGGCACCCAGGTGAAGGGCACGACGTCGACGGGCGGAAGCCAGCCGCCAAGGAAGAGGATGGTGGTCAATGCGCACATCACGGTAATCGCGACATATTCGCCGAGCATGAAGAGCAGGTAGGGCGTCGACGAATATTCGACCATGAAGCCCGCGACGAGTTCCGACTCTGCCTCCGGCAGGTCGAACGGGGGCCTGTTGGTTTCCGCCAGCGCCGATATGAAGAATATGATGAACATCGGGAAAAGCGGCAACCAATACCAGCTGAAAAGCCCATACGGCCCGTGCTGGGCTTTCACGATGTCCGTCAGGTTCAGCGAGCCTGCGCAGAGAAGCACCGTGATCATCACGAAGCCGATGGAGACTTCGTAAGACACCATTTGCGCGGCCGACCGGAGCGCACCCAGGAACGGATATTTCGAGTTCGAGGCCCAGCCGCCCATGATGATCCCGTACACGCCAAGCGACGATATGGCGAAAATGTAGAGGATGCCCACGTTCAGGTCGGAGACGACCCATCCATCCGCCACCGGGATCACCGCCCAGGCTGACAGCGCCAAAACCGATGTCACCATCGGCGCGAGCAAAAATACGGTCTTGTCCGAGCCCGCCGGGATGATCGGTTCCTTGAGCACGAACTTGAGGAAGTCCGCGAAGGATTGGAGGAGCCCGAAGGCGCCCACAACGTTCGGGCCGCGCCTCAGCTGGACTGCGGCCCAGATCTTACGGTCGGCAAGAAGGATGTAGGCGATGAACAGGAGCAGCGCGACAAGCGTCAGCAAGCTCTGTCCCAGGATGAGCGCGGTCGGGAAACCGTACTTGCCCCAGAATATGCTTAAGCTATCCATGAGTGGCCGTCGCCCCGTGCTCTGTTGCCTGACTTATCGCCGAAAGCTCGGCCAACACGGACGACACCCGCGCAATCGGGTTCGTTTGGTAATAATCCTCGACAAGCTCGGGCATCGGCTCGCTGGAGAGCGGGGGGAGGTTTCTTGGCGGGGTCGCCGTGAATTTCTCCGGCTGTAGCGTGTCCGCCGCTGCAAGATGCGGATAAGCCCTGTACATCGCCGTTCGCAGGTCTTTCAAACTGTCGAAGGACAGCCGCGCTCCGAGATGCTCGGAGAGCGCCCTGATGATCGTCCAATCCTCGCGTGCGTCGCCCGGCGGAAAAATGGCCCGCTCGCCAAGCTGAACGCGGCCTTCCGTGTTGACGTACGTCCCGTTCTTCTCCGTATAGGCGGCTCCCGGCAGGACGATATCGGCGAGGCGCGCGCCGCTGTCGCCATGCGAACCTTGGTAAATCACGAAGGCATCGCCGGTGCGGCTGACATCGAACTCGTCCGCGCCAAGCAGGTAGAGCAGCTCAATGTCGCCGCTTGCCGCGCCATCAAGCATTCCGGCAACGTCCAGACCGCCCACGCTAGGCACGAAACCGATATCGAGTCCACCAACAAGCGCTGCGCTGGAATGAAGGATGCTCAAAGGATTCCACCCCGAATTCTCTTTGCGCTTCATAGCCTTCGCGGCGATTTCGGCAGCCTTGAACAGGATCGTCTCGCCCTCTGGCTGATTGAGCGCCGCCTGTCCCACAATAATCAAAGGATGCGCCGCGCCGCTCAGGACTTTCAGGAAGGGGCTTCCGTCGCGCGCAACCTCGTCCAGCAATCTCGATGAGTTCCCGAGCCACTCGCAAGGATAGGTCAAGTCGGCTTGCGGCCCGATAAGGGCGAACCGGGCTTGGCTGTGCAGATAGGCCTTTCTCAGCCGCGTATTGAGAACCGCCGCCTCTTTGCGCGGATTTGTGCCGATCAGGAGCACTGCGTCGGCCTGATCGACGCCCGCGATTGTGGAATTGAAAAGATAGCTGCCGCGGCCATGCTTCGGATGCAGCTTGGCCCCGAGCTGGCGGCAATCGCAATTCGCCGAGCCCAACTCGTCCAGCAGCGTCTTCAGCGCGAACATCTCCTCGACGGCGCACAGATCGCCGGCAATCGCGCCGATTTTTCTCCCGCCCGCCTTCTTTACGCGAGCGGCAATCTCGTTGAACGCCTCGTACCAGGAGACTTCTTCGAGCTTCCCGTCGCGCCGCATATAGGGGCGATCGAGACGCTTTTTCTTCAGCCCATCAACAACGGCGCGCGTCTTGTCCGAGATCCACTCCTCGTTCACGCCGTCGTTGTTGCGCGGCAGGATGCGCAAAACCTCGCGGCCGCGACTGTCGATGCGGATGTTCGAGCCGAGGCCATCCATCACGTCGATGGACTCGGTTTTGCGCAACTCCCAGGGGCGCGCGACAAAGGAATAGGGCTTCGACGTCAGAGCGCCGACCGGGCAAAGATCGACGATGTTGCCCGACATTTCCGATTGCAGGCCCTGTTCCAGATAGGTGCTGATCTCCATGTCCTCGCCGCGGCCGATGGCGCCAAGCTCGCGCACGCCGGCAACCTCGGTCATGAAGCGGACGCAGCGCGTGCACTGGATGCAGCGCGTCATAAACGTCTTGATCAGCGGCCCGAGATACTTCTCCTCGACGGCGCGCTTGTTCTCTTTGTAACGGCTCCCGTCGAAGCCGTAATACATGGATTGATCCTGCAGATCGCACTCGCCGCCCTGGTCGCAGATCGGGCAATCCAGCGGGTGGTTGATGAGCAAAAACTCCATCACCCCTTCGCGCGCCTTCTTGACAAGCGGCGTGTCCGTATTGATGACAGGAGGCGTGCCGTCACGGTTCGGCCTCAAATCGTTGACACTCATAGCGCAGGATGCCATCGGCTTTGGCATGCCGCCGACCTCAACGAGGCACATCCGGCAGTTCCCGGCGATGGACAGGCGCTCGTGATAGCAGAAGCGCGGAATCTCTGCGCCTGCCTCCTCGCAAGCTTGCAGCAGCGTAATCCCGTCCTCGACCTCGATCACTTTGCCGTTGATGTTAAGCTTCGGCATTTTTATCCTTATGCGCGTCTCATCCCGGATGCCCTTTATGTCATTAAGGCATGGCTCGCGGCAATGGTTAACTACGCGTATCTGCAAATGAAGTGGCCATTTGGCCCGATTTTCTGAACAAGTCGCGGCGCGGCGTAAAAGCGCACACCGTCCCTGTGGCGCTTAAGTTGCGCAACAGCTAGGCAAGCTGAGCCTTGAGCGAACTACGGCTGCTTGTCGTCGTCCGCTGATTTCGCGCCCGGCAAACCGCCAACGACGACGTCCGGATTGCCGGACTCAGGTTTCGAGGCAGCCTCGGGCGCCGGGGCGGCCTTCTGCAGCGACCTCGTATGATGCGCCGGCGGGGCGGCCACGGCGGCCGGAGGAGCGGGAACAGTGGGAGCCGGCGCCAACCGTTGAGCCGGTTGCTGCTGAGGAGCCTGCTGCGCAAAGCTGTCGCCGGGCCTTAAGACTGCAACTGACAGAGCGAGAAGAACGAAGGCTGCAAATTTCATGACACCCTGCTCCTTGAAAAGGTTTTAGCCTGCGAATGTGAGGACTCCCGCCACGAACGAATGCGCTGAGCGATTGAGATGGACAGAGCCCAGGACAGGATCGCCAATGCCGTCGGGAGAGGAACATGTGCGATAAAAAAAGGTACGCTCAAGGCGATTATCAAAAGAGAGCCGCCGACGCCGATAACGAGATCGGCGCGGGTATTGTGAAAGGCCCAGCCCGCCGCCGCGCCCAGAAGCCCAATCACAAACAGCAAGAGAAACTGTTCATCCGAGCTCCAGTTGAAGAAAAACCGCCTGTCGAGAATTTGAGCGAGAGCCTGGGCATGCACGAAGATGCCAGGATAGACGCCCTGCTCGCTTCCGATGGAAAAGGGGACGCTGTGTTGATCGAGGCCGGCGAAATCCGGTCCGATCAGGACAATTTTTCCTTTCAGCGAAGCGAGACTTGCAGCATTGGCTGGGAAAAGGATTTCATGCGCGGAGATACGGGTGAACGTCTCGCCGCCTTCGGGCGGGAGAAGCCAGTCGATCCGCTGCACCCCGTCGGGGATGTTGCGACGGCCGAAAATGGCTTCCACCTCAGGCAAACGCACGAGCGTGCTGGAGAACGACGCCAGCCGGCCTCCGCCGAGGCCGTGGTCGACGCCTCGCGTCGCCTTATCGCCAAGCGTAAAGATTTCCTGCGAGCGCTGAAGGTAAATGTGACCGGCGGGCCGGTTCACTTTTTGAATGAATGAATGCTGGAAGGCGCGCTGGCTATCCGTGCGAAGAAAATTGTCACTGACGGCGGCGAGGACAATCGGCGCTTTCAAGTCCCGGATCGCAGTCGTGAGCTGCTCGTCTTTCACAGAGTCGATCGCAGACATGAAATAGAAGTCGAGGCCGATGGCGGCCGGCTCCTTCTCCGATACCGCCGTGATAAGCTCCGCCATCCATCCCCGATCAACCGGAACCGTGGTCGCGACACCGGACTTTTCGAGGCTCTCCGCATCGACCATAACGAGCACGATGTTCTTATAGGGCTGATCGAGGCGCTTAGAAAAATAATGAATAAGCCAATCTTCAGTCCAGTGCTCGGAGCCTTCGGGAAGGTAGTTGTTGCGGCCAAGGTAGCTGACGGCGGCGGCCTGAACCGCAACCAGAATAGCGACCGCCGCTATGGCGCTCCACTTCGAGAAAAGCCTGCCCATCATGAGGCGCTTTTATCGAACGGCCGTGAAAGCGCAAGCTTCCGTTTCTCATTTCCAACAGGACAGCGTCCGCAAGACCGGCGCTTCGAAAGCGGGGCCGCCTCCCGCCCCATCCGGAGCCAATTTCGCCAAGCGCATTTAGCAGGATGGCGAAAAAGGCGGAAATCCAGGCTTCATCCTTCGACAAGCTCAGGATGAGGTCGAGCGATTTCAACGGCATGGACGTGATGGCGAGCTTGTCAAACACCTCATGGTGAGCTTGTCGAACCATGGGCCGCATCGTTTTTCAGCAGCCTGTTAGTCTGATGGGAATTGCCTGAGCTTTGCCTTGCAAATGCCTGGAATAGCGGGCTAGAGAGAGGGAACGGCAGCATCAACTCGCAGCCGGTCCGCTCTGGATTAATCCGTATGGTTACGCTTGAAGGTCAACCATGGCAACTCCGCTTCCCTTCTCACAGCAATTGCAGCCCATCACACCAAACCTGAGCGTACACTCGGCGGGCAATTCGAACATCAGCAACGACCTGACGATAATCGGCGATGTGTCGTCCTCGGGCAGCGTTACTCTCGATGGGGTCATCGAGGGCAACATCTATTGTACGTCGCTTACCGTCACGGCGAACGGACGCGTGAATGGCGGCATCGTCGCCAACCAGGAAGTTACCGTCCAGGGCAAGGTGAGCGGCACGATCCGTGGCCGCCGCGTCATGTTGCAGTCGTCAGCGAAGGTCGACGGCGATATTTTTCACCAGGGGATCGGCATCGAAATGGGCACCCGTTACGACGGGACTCTGCGCTGGACGGAGGATGAACACGTTTTCGATGAGCCCACCTTTCCAGCGTCCGGCAACAGCGGCCACCATGGCGGCTCAATGGAATCGCCGAACGATTAATCCGGCGTCCTGAGCAAACTTCGCGAGACACGCCAACGGATCGCCGCCGCCGTCATCCCGGAACTTGATTACCCGGCTGTTTCCGCTAGCAGAAGAAGCCATGAAAACATTGGCGAATTTTCGCTCCCCTGTCATGGCCGGGCTTGACCCGGCCATCCAGTCATAAACTTTTTCTGGATGGCCGCCTCTAAGGGCGGCCATGACAACGGAATTGGCGGAAACATCCGGGTAATCAGGTCCCGGAAAGGCGAAGCCTTATCCGGGATCGTAACAGATTGAAGCGCCGGTCTTTTTGCGATCCCGGCTCGCGCTTCGCTTGGCCGGGATGACTATCCGTTGGGCGACGGCGCCGCGCCGCCGAGCGCATCGGCGCGTTGCATACCGTGACGAACTCGTTCGAGTTCAGGCGCGAGATCGCTTCAGGCGCCGTTCCTCAAAGCCTACGATTTGCGCTGCTGGCTCGTCGACGACAAACCTGTAGAGCAGGCCGCCCGCAATACCACCGAGAATTGGCGCCACCCAGAAGAGCCACAGCTGCTGAAGCGCCCACCCGCCCTCGACGAGAGCCGGTCCTGTGCTGCGCGCCGGATTGACGGAGACATTGGTAATGGGGATGCCGATGAGATGAATGAGAGTCAATCCGAGGCCGATTGCGATGGGGGCGAACCCGACCGGCGCTTTCCCATGCGTCGACCCCATGATGATGAACAAAAACATCATCGTGAGGATGACCTCTGAAAGAAATCCGGAGAGGAGCGTGTACTTCCCAGGCGAGTGATCCCCATAGCCGTTCGCGGCGAAACCCTGAGACAGATCGAAACCCGGCCCTCCGCTCGCGATGGCATAGAGAATGTATGCAGCGCAAATGCCGCCCAGGACTTGCGCGACGATATAGGGGAGAACCTGTCCGATCGGGAAGCGTCCTCCGGCCGTGAGGCCGATCGTAACCGCAGGATTCAAGTGGGCGCCGGAAATATGGCCGATTGCATAGGCCATGGTGAGAACTGTCAAGCCGAAGGCCAGCGCAACGCCGAGGAGGCCTATGCCAACCTCTGGAAACTTGGCCGCGAGGACTGCACTCCCGCATCCTCCGAAAACCAGCCAGAACGTCCCGATTAGCTCAGCGAAAAACTTTCGCATATGAAAGGCATCCTTGGTCATTTCTGTTTCATCCCCTTTTTTACGCGACTGCTCTTATCTACTACAAAATCAAGATGTTGGATTTCGAGGACCACAGTGATGATTAATGCTTTCTTACACAGAGAGCATATTGAAAAGATCGTGAACCGTTGGCAGCGTGGGCGGGGGATTTGGCGCGCCGGGCGCAAAGTCAGAACCGGTTGCGACGCAACTTTTCGAACGGCCCCGCCGATTATGACGGCGCTTGCGGCGCCGCTATTGGTAAAGGAAACGTCACCGTTTTAGGCGATGGCTGTCGGTTAATTCGAACAAGGTTAACCGAAGCGCGCCCGAAATTATTTCTGGTCCAAATTCGCGCCAAGACAGTTAATGGCGAGTAAAACGAGATCTGCCCGCGCAGGCCCAAATGCGGATAACCCATTGTAAGTAAAGGGGTTTTAACAGGGTTAATCGAGTGTATTTTTGGCGGAAATGGGACGCGATAAAGTCCGTTAAATATGCTCCAGCTTCGGGCATTAACGATTGCTGCAGGACCCGTCAGCGCGGCGGCGCGCATGGCGGCGCCAGCCATCTCTTAATTTTCACGTTTAAATTCAATAGCTTGGTCGCATTAACCCCTCGATAAGGCGCATTCTCCTAAGATCTGCGGTTGAAGCAATCCGGCTGTCAACGCAAGCGAGAAGCCGATCCGGGGATGAAGCAAGATGCCGCTTTTTGGACCATTCATACCGAAAACCTGTTGCCCTGCAGTCAAATTCGGCGGGCGCAAGCCGCCGCGCCAGACGAGGCGGCTTATCGGCGCCGCGCTGGCCGAGAGTGCTTGATCTCTTCGTAAGCCGCGTTGATCGCCGCGAGTTTCTTCGTCGCGATCTCCACGAACTCTTTCGGAACGCCGCGCGCGATGAGCCTGTCCGGGTGGTTCTCGGCCACAAGCTTGTGATACGCCGCTTTCAGCTCCAGGTCGGTCGCAAGCGGCGATACATTCAGGACGTTATAGGGATCATACAACTCGCATCGCCAATGGCGGCATCGGATGCTCATATAGTCCGCGTCGCTGAACCCGAACTCCTTCGCAACCTCGGACAGAAACCTGTCCTCGCTTGGCAGAAGCTTTCCGTCAGCGACCGCGATGTGGAACAGCCCATCCATGACATCGGTGAGCAGATGCCGATCCTTGTGGAACAGACGGTTGAGTTGCCGGGCGTACATCTCGAAGCCGCCGACATCCTGTTTTGCAAGATTGAAGATGCGGGCGACGTTGTGCTCCTCGCCTTTCGGAATTTTGAACACCTCTTTGAAGGCGTCGATCTCATCTTTCGTCACAACGCCATCGGCCTTCGCCATTTTCGCCCCGAGCGCAATGACGCCGACCGTAAAGGCAACCTGCTTGTCATGATTTGAGTTCGAGCCGATACCATGATCGATAGCGACGTGCCCCGCTACCCCGCCGATAAGCGCTCCAATCGGCCCGCCGACAGCGAGCCCCGCGGCCGCGCCTGTCAGTTTCCCCCAGATGGACATAGCTATTCGCCCCGAACCCGAGCCAGCAAAATCGTATCCAGCAATTTATCTGAAGAGCGCTGGGGAAAGAAGAGGCAAACGCTCGCAACGCATGCGAAACGGCAAGCAGAGGCGGACCGGCCCGCTCCAAATCTTAGCTGCCTGAGGAAAATGACCTTAGTCCTCTCCCTTGAGGAGTTCTATTCGGCCGCTTTGACTTCCGGGACCGGGACGAGGACAGGCCCCTTTTCCTTGGGGAAAATTGGCAGATGCGGCTCCGGCGCGACAAACGGTTCCACGTCAGGCAAAGCATCAGCGAGCGGCCACACTGAGGGCGCAAACGGCGGCGAACTTTCCCTTACGAAGGGAGCGGCAACCGCTTCTGGGCGTATGCCCGTCTCGACAACGAGATCGATAGGCCCCCCAATCAGGATAAGATGCTCCACATCATCCCGCCGGACCAGGAGCAGCTTCCGGCCCCCCTCGAGTGCAGTCCGCTCAACAAATGCCAGCCGCCGGGTACGCGGCGCAAACAATCGTGACGTATCCCCATTCCCTTTTCGCTGGTATAGGTAGAAGCCAACGCCAGCCGCAACCAGTGCAAGAATGACGATTCCGGCCATGAAGAAGCCTGCGGAACCCATTCGATCCCCCCTTTGTCAAAGTCCAGAGGACTCAGCCACGCCGGACAACAACAAGATGCCATGGCACTTGGGCAAAAGATGCGACCGCGAGCATCTGCGCAAGGCTTTTTTAACTTTTCCTGTGCCGAGATCGACTTACACGCGCCGGTCTCTGCATAAGGCGAATCAATTCATAGTCGCGGTCAAGAACGAGGTTTCTCAAAATGGCGGAGCGGTCAATGGCCTTCGCACACTGGAATCCACATTGGAATAGTGTTGCGTTTGGGCTTGGCGCGGCTGGCGCTATTGCGCTGTCTGCTGCGGGATACGGGCAGATCGCGCTTGCTCTGCTGGCTGGTCTGGGCGCGGCGGCGGCCGTGCTGTTTGCGGCCGGACACCTGCACCTCAAGCCGGAAGGCGGACCGGATGAGCGCATCCACCGCCTTTTCGGCGCATTGCCGGCCGCAGTAGCTGTCACCAACAGCAGGGGCCTGATTCAATGGAGCAGCGAAGCATTTCTGAACGTGGCGGGCCTCGGCGACGATCACGATCTATCGAAGCTCGGTGAGCGGAAACCTGAAGTCGCGGCGGCCATTTTCCGCCTTTTCGCGGCGGGCTGCGCCGGCAAAGCCCACGCGGAAGCCATTCATCTTCGGAATTTCCCCAGCGGCGATCCTGTGCTGCTCAAGGTCGTTCCCTTCGTGGATCAGGGAAAACGCACTTCACTCCTCGTATGGCAGATCGAGAACGCCAAAAAGACGCTTTCCACTGAAAGGCCGAAACTCGGTCTCGACATGCTCCCTGTGCCGGCTCTTTCGGTCGGCAAAGACTTGACTGTCCATGGCGCCAACAAAGGCTTTGAGAAGCTGGCGGGGTGTGAGCCAACGGGCAAGCCGGCGTGGTCGCTTTTTCGCACGAGGCGTGGAAACCCGCTTACCCGCGCCAGGCTTCGGGATATGATTGCAAAAGCTCGCAGCGCAATGCCCGTGCAGATCATCAGCGCGAACGGCTATTCTCGCCCGGCATCGCTGCATCTGGGAGCAGACATCAACGAGGGGCAGACCTGGATCGTCACGCCCGCCGACCCCGCGGCAGGGAGCCTTGAGGAATCCTTCGAGACCCTCCTCGCGCGCGCGCCGACAGCAATGGCTTTCGCGAGCGCCAAGGGGATCATACAAGCGGCGAACGGCGAATTCCGCCGCCTTTTCGGCGAAGCCTCGGAAGAAGGGTCTGCTGTCACCGAATTTGGCGGCAAGTCCCTCGCGTCGCTTGTGGCTGAAGCGTCATCGCAGACGGTTCGCGAAAAAATTGCTGCTCTTTCCGCAAACGGCCTCGCTGCTTCGGGGCCCGTGGAAGTTCAAGCTGTTCTCAAGGGATCGCTCAACAAGCGCGTCCGCATCGTCGTCTTCCCCGCCGCGAACGACAGCAGTCTGGTCGTAACGGCGGTCGAAACAGGCGCAGCCCCCGCGGTCATTGACGAGCAGGCGGTGCAAGGCCAGAAGCTCCAGGCGGTCGGTGAGCTTGCGGGCGGGATCGCTCACGATTTCAACAACCTTCTGACGGCGATCATCGGCTTTTCCGACCTTCTTCTGCGCCGCTTCCGAGCCTCCGACCCGGCCTTCAAGGACTTGATGAACATCAAGAACAACGCGACGCGGGCGGCCGAACTCGTCAAGCAGATCCTGGCTTATTCGCGCAAGCAAACCTTGCGTCCCGCCCTCCTTAAAATCACGGATGTGATCGAGGAATTTCAGGCCACCATGGGCCGGACGCTTGGCGAGAAGGTCAAGGCCAGGATTCAGCACGGCCGCGATCTCTGGTTCGTGAAAGCAGACGAGGGGCAGTTGTTTCAGGTGATCATGAACCTTGCCGTGAACGCGCGCGACGCCATGCCGGACGGCGGGGAAATCCTGATTACGACCGAAAACGTCAGCGAGCGCGAATCGCTTGCCCTTAAAGACCGCGGCCTCGACCGCGGAGAATATGTCATGTGCGAGGTGCGCGACTTCGGCACCGGCATCAAGCCCGAGCACCTTGAGAAAATCTTCGATCCGTTCTTCTCGACAAAGGAAGTAGGCAAAGGGACGGGCCTTGGCCTCTCAACCGTCTACGGCATCGTGAAGCAGACTGGGGGCACGATCCTCGTCGACAGCGAGATGGGCCAGGGCACCTCCTTCCGCATCTATCTCCCGCGCTATATCGAAACGGAGCAGGACCTCAAGGCGCTCGAAAGCAAATCCGAAACGCCTGATAAGGTCGTGGACTTGACAGGTCACGGGACCGTTCTTCTGGTCGAGGACGAGGACGCCGTGCGGTCATTCGCATCGCGAGCGCTTGCCACGCGCGGCTACAAGGTGCTGGAAGCTGCGAGCGGCGTCGAAGCGCTGGAAGTGATGGACCGCGAAAATGGCAATATCGATCTCGTCGTCAGCGATGTCGTCATGCCGGAGATGGATGGCCCCACGCTTCTCCGCCACTTGCGGCAGCGCAACCCGAACATCCGCATCGTCTTCATGTCGGGCTATGCGGAGGAGGCGTTCCGCAAGAACTTAAGCGCCGACGAGAACTTCGTCTTTCTGCCGAAGCCTTTCACGCTGAAAAAGCTGGCCGAGACCGTGAAGGCGGCTTCTGCTTAAGGCAGCGCGAATTTTTTTTGAAACTCATATATCGATAGGCTTGCGCGAGACCTTACATAAAAGGTGCTTTAAGTTGAATCTCTGCACTTGCGCACAAGAACAAAAGGTGTACATTCGGTGCTGTTTGCAAGTCCATGATCGCTATGGAATAAGAAAGGGCATCGATTCATGAATGATACGCCATTCCGCGTGATCGAAGGGAACTTTACTCTCATGGACAAGCAGAAAGCCCTCGAAGCTGCGCTGAGCCAGATCGAGCGGAATTTCGGTAAAGGCTCCATCATGCGGCTTGGCAAGAACGAAAAGCCGGTGGAGGTGGAAGCCATTTCCACAGGTTCATTGGGCCTAGACATCGCTCTCGGCATTGGCGGCCTGCCACGCGGACGCGTCATTGAAATTTTTGGGCCGGAGTCATCCGGCAAGACGACGCTTGCCCTCCATGCCATCGCCGAGGCGCAGAAGAAGGGCGGCGCTTGCGGTTTTGTGGACGCGGAGCACGCGCTCGATCCCGTTTATGCGAGAAAGCTCGGGGTCAACCTCGAAGAGCTTATCATTTCACAGCCGGATACAGGCGAGCAGGCGCTTGAAATCACCGATACGCTTGTCCGTTCCGGAGCAATCGACGTGATTGTGGTCAACTCAGTCGCCGCGCTCACGCCTAAGGCGGAGATTGAAGGCGAGATGGGCGATGTCCTGCCCGGCATGCAAGCCCGCCTCATGAGCCAGGCGCTGCGCAAGCTCACTGGCTCCATCTCCAAATCGAACACCCTCGTCATATTCATCAATCAGATCCGCATGAAGATTGGCGTGATGTTCGGCAATCCGGAGACGACGACGGGTGGAAACGCGCTCAAGTTTTATTCCTCCGTGCGGCTCGACATCCGGCGCATTGGACAGATCAAGGAACGCGACGAGGTTGTTGGCAACCAGACCCGCGTCAAGGTCGTTAAAAACAAGGTTGCGCCGCCGTTCAAGCAGGTCGAATTCGACATCATGTATGGCGAGGGGATCTCTAAGACGGGTGAATTGGTCGACCTTGGCGTAAAAGCCAACATCGTCGAAAAATCAGGCTCTTGGTACTCCCATGACAGCCAGCGCATTGGACAGGGTCGCGAGAACGCTAAGCTCTACCTGAAGAACAACCCGCAAGTTGCCGAAGCCATCGAGCGCGAAATCAGAGCGAATGCCGGGCTGATCGCGGCGCGAATCCTTGAAGGAACCGACGCTGACGAGGATATAGGCGAAGGCGACATGGCCGAATCCGAAGAGGCTGTGCCGGCCGGGCGCAAAGGCGGCCGCCGGTAGCTTTCCAAGGAAATAAACCAACTTGGATTTTTCCGGCCTTAGGGCCAGCTCGATAGCTGTGGGTTGCTTGCTCCGTAACGAGAAATTGCGGTATCGCTCCTTATAGCTGATATGCTTTATCTCTGGCGCGGGCCCCTTCCTTACCCACATTGGATCCCGCGCTAGCCCACTGGAAACGAAACTGGTTATGAGCACCCTCAACGATATTCGCGGGACTTTCGTCGATTTTTTCCGAAAGAATGGCCACGAACATGTGCCATCGAGCCCGCTTGTGCCGCGCAACG
Organism: uncultured Alphaproteobacteria bacterium; assembly: GCA_963757195.1. Taxonomy (GTDB): domain Bacteria; phylum Pseudomonadota; class Alphaproteobacteria; order Rhizobiales; family Rhodomicrobiaceae; genus Rhodomicrobium. The sequence continues at coordinate 181,123 of CAVWQG010000004.1, read as the reverse complement.
ATCCCACGTTGATGTTCACCAACGCAGGCATGGTGCAGTTCAAGAATGTGTTCACGGGGATGGAGACGCTGCCGTTCAAGCGCGCGGTGACATCTCAGAAGTGCGTACGCGCGGGGGGCAAGCACAACGATCTCGACAATGTCGGTTACACGGCTCGCCATCACACCTTCTTCGAAATGCTCGGCAATTTCTCTTTTGGCGATTATTTCAAGGATGTGGCCATCGAGCTTGCCTGGAACCTTGTCACCAAGGAGTATGGTCTCGATAAGAAGCGGCTCCTCATCACTGTCTTTTCCGAGGATGAGGAAGCTTTTGGGCTCTGGCGAAAAATTGCGGGCTTGCCGAAAGAGCGCATCATCCGCATCCCGACCTCGGACAACTTCTGGTCCATGGGGGAAACCGGCCCCTGCGGCCCCTGCTCCGAAATCTTCTACGATCATGGGCCCGAAATTCCCGGCGGCCCTCCCGGCAGCGAAGATGCGGACGGCGACCGCTTTGTCGAAATCTGGAACCTCGTATTCATGCAATATGAGCAGATTGCCAAGGATGATCGCCAAGCCTTGCCGAAACCATCAATCGACACCGGCATGGGGCTTGAGCGTATCGCGGCTGTGCTCCAGGGCGTTCACAACAACTATGACACTGACCTCTTCCAAGCAATCATCAGGGCCTCTGTCGAAGCGACTGGCATCCCGGCCGAAGGAGCGGCGCTTCCAAGTCACCGCGTCATCGCCGATCATCTCAGAGCGTCGAGCTTTCTCATCGCGGATGGCGTCCTGCCTTCAAACGAGGGCCGCGGCTACGTGCTCCGGCGCATCATGCGCCGCGCCATGCGTCATGCCCATCTCCTCGGCGCAGAGGATCCGCTGCTCTACCGCCTTCTCCCGGTTCTCGTCCATGAGATGGGACAAGCCTACCCGGAACTTTACCGCGGTCAGGCGCTCATCGGCGAGACATTAAAGATTGAGGAAATTCGCTTTCGTAGAACGCTGGCGCGGGGCTTGAGCCTTCTCGACGAGGCCACAGGCGCGCTGAAAGCGGGCGACACCTTGTCTGGCGATGTCGCCTTTAAGCTCTACGACACCTATGGCTTCCCCTTGGATCTTACTCAGGACGCCCTGAAGGCGCGCAATGTCGAGGTCGATGTCGAGCAGTTCAACACGGCGATGGCCCAGCAGAAGGCGGAGGCACGCAAAGCCTGGGCGGGCTCGGGCGAGGCAGCAACGGACAAGCTCTGGTTCGATCTCCTGGACCAGGTCGGCCCCACTGAGTTTCTGGGCTATGAAACCGAGACAGCCGAGGGAGAGGTGCTGGCTCTCGTGAAAGAGGGCAAGCTCGTAAATCAGCTCAAGAAAGGCGACGAAGGCATCGTCATCCTCAATCAGACGCCCTTTTATGGCGAGTCTGGCGGACAGGTCGGCGATCACGGCGTCATCATGGCTCCGAAGGGCGTGCATTTCGCGGTCACGGACACGCAAAAGAGGCTCGGAAAAGTTTTTGCGCATGTTGGCGTGGTCGAGAAGGGCCCGTTGAAAGTCGGGGATGCGGTCGAGCTTCACGTGAACGGGACGCGCCGCACCGCCATTCGCGCCAATCATTCGGCGACGCATCTCTTGCACGAGGCGCTGCGCGAGACGCTCGGCACGCATGTCACCCAAAAAGGTTCGCTCGTCGACCCCGATAAGCTGCGCTTCGACTTCTCTCACCCGAAACCGCTTTCAAAGGAAGAAATCGCTGCGGTCGAAGACTTGGCCAACGCCGTCATTCTTCGGGATGGCCCCGTCGTGACGCGCCTGATGCCGGTGGACGACGCGATCGCCGCAGGCGCGATGGCGCTGTTCGGTGAGAAATACGGAGAGGAAGTCCGCGTCGTCTCGATGGGAGAGGCCAGCCAGGACGACAAGGGCGCCCGCGTCTTCTCCACGGAACTTTGCGGCGGCACTCATGTGCGCGCAACTGGCGAAATCGGACTCGTCAAAGTTGTCCAGGAAACCGCAGTCGCAGCCGGTGTCCGACGCATTGAGGCGCTGACGGCGAATGCGGCGCGTAACCATCTGGTAGTTCAGGATGCGGCGCTTCGGCAGGCAGCGGATCTTCTACGAGTTCAGCCCTCCGAGGTCCCGAGCCGGCTTGCTTCGCTGCTCGAAGAGCGCAAAAAGCTCGAGCGGGAACTAGCGGAAGCAAAGAAGAAGATTGCTCTTGGAGCAGGCGGAAACGGGCAGGCGACGACCGAAAGCCCGGTTCGAACCGTGGGCGCCGTCACCATGCTCGCGCGCACGGTCCACGGCATTCAGCCGAAAGACCTCCGAAGCCTCGTGGACGACGGCAAACGGCAGATCAAGTCCGGCATCGTCGCAATCGTTGGTGTGACCGAAGAAGGGAAGGCCGGGCTCGTTGTTGGCGTCACAGACGATTTGACGGCAAAGTATAGTGCGGTCGATCTGGTCAAGGCAGGGGCAGCAGTGCTCGGCGGCCAGGGCGGCGGCGGAAGGCCCGACATGGCTCAGGCAGGCGGTCCCGACGGGGCGGCCGCAGAGGCGGCGCTCGACGCCATCGCGAGCCGGCTCGAACTCGCTGCGGCTCCGGCGTGAACCCAGTTCCTCCGCGAGGAGGATCCGGACCTAGCATAAACCGGTCTTAGCGGAGGCAGCGCCATGAGAGAGCGCGTGGCTTCCAGCCGGCTCCGTTTTCCATTATGTAAGGCGCCATGACCACTGTCCCGACCACGCAAGACGCCGCGCCCCGCGAAACCGCCTCAAAGGGCGTGACGCCACTCGCGCACATCCGAAATTTCTCCATCGTCGCGCACATCGATCATGGCAAATCGACGCTCGCCGACAGGCTTATCCAGCTTTGCGGCGGCATGTCCGACCGCGAAATGGCGGGACAGGCGCAGGTTCTCGACAATATGGAGATCGAGAAAGAGCGCGGGATAACGATCAAGGCTCAGACGGTGCGGCTCGATTACCGCGCGAAGGACGGCGAGCTTTATCAGCTGAATCTGATGGATACGCCCGGCCATGTGGATTTCGGCTATGAGGTGAGCCGGAGCCTTGCCGCGTGCGAGGGGTCGATCCTTGTTGTCGATGCGAGCCAGGGCGTAGAGGCGCAGACCCTCGCTAACGTTTACAAGGCGCTCGACAACAATCACGACATCGTGCCGATCCTCAACAAGATCGACCTCCCCGCCGCTGAGCCTGATCGCGTCAAACAGCAGATCGAGGACGTTATCGGCCTCGACGCGCATGATGCTGTGGAGATTTCCGCCAAAACGGGCCTCAACGTCGATCAGGTGCTGGAAGCGATCGTGCATCGCCTGCCACCGCCGAAGGGCGATGCGAAGGCGCCGCTAAAAGCGATGCTGATCGATAGCTGGTACGATCCCTATCTCGGCGTCGTAGTGCTGGTGCGTGTCGTGGATGGCATTCTCAAAAAGGGTATGCGCATCAAACTGATGTCGACTGGCGCGGTGCATCCCATCGACCGTGTCGGCATCTTCCGGCCCAAGCAGGAGATGCTCGACGTGCTCGGGCCAGGTGAGGTCGGCTTCTTTACCGCCGCTATCAAGGAAGTGGCAGACACGCGCGTCGGAGATACGGTCACGGAGGACAAGCGCCCCGCCGTGCAGGCGCTTCCGGGATTCAAGCCCGTGCAGCCCGTCGTGTTTTGCGGGCTGTTCCCGGTGGACGCCTCTCAGTTTGAGGATTTGCGCGACGCCATGGCGAAGCTGCGCCTCAATGATGCGAGCTTCCAGTATGAGATGGAGACCAGCGCCGCGCTGGGTTTTGGCTTTCGCTGCGGCTTTCTCGGCCTGCTTCACCTCGAAATCGTCCGCGAGCGCCTGGAACGCGAGTTCAACATCGACCTTATCACGACCGCTCCAAGCGTGATCTATCATCTCTTTATGACGGACGGGCAGAAGATCGAGATGCACAACCCGGCGGACATGCCCGATGTCGTGAAGATCGACCGCATGGAGGAGCCTTGGATCAAGGCCACGATCTTCGTGCCTGACGAGCATCTCGGCGCAGTTTTGAAGCTCTGCGAGGATCGTCGTGGGCGTCAGAAAGAGCTTACCTATGCAGGCAGCCGCGCCATGGTCGTCTACGACCTGCCGCTGAACGAGGTCGTGTTCGATTTTTATGATCGGCTGAAATCCATCAGCCGCGGCTATGCGAGCTTCGACTACTCCATCACAGGCTACGAGCCGGGCGACCTTGTGAAAATGTCAATCCTCGTCAATGACGAGCCGGTGGACGCTCTTTCCATGATCGTCCACCGTGGACGCGCGGAGATGCGCGGGCGCATGATGTGCGAGAAGCTGAAGGAGCTGATCCCCCGGCACCTTTTCAAGATTCCGATCCAGGCTGCTATCGGGGGCAAGGTGATCGCGCGCGAGACTCTGTCGGCGCTGCGCAAGGATGTGACCGCGAAGTGCTATGGCGGCGACGTCACCCGCAAGCGCAAGCTTCTGGACAAGCAGAAGGAAGGCAAGAAGAAGATGCGCCAGTTCGGCCGCGTCGAGATCCCCCAGGAGGCCTTTATCGCCGCCCTGAAAATGGACGCTAATTGACGGGCGTATTATTGCCGGGTGCTTGCGGACCAGTCCTGCGTCCCAATTTACTTGGCATCAGCCGAAACCTGTTTCCCCAAGAGGAACTCTCTCATGACTTTGGGTAAAATACTTGCCGCCTCTGCGGCAATCGTCCCGATGTTTGCTGCGCCGCAGACCGACGCTCAAGCCACAACGAGGGCGCATCATGGATATGCAGCGCCACGATATGCAGGAGGACAATATGGCTGCCCGGTTCATCGAACCGTAAGCGGCGCTCTTGTGGATTGCAATGGCTGGCGGCTGAGGTCCAACGCCATCGGCTGGGATAATACGTGTCTTAACCTCGATTATCTTCCGTCTATGTATGCTTGCAGCGGGAATCGCCGTTAAGTAGAGGCGGGGCACTTTCAGTTGTGCCCACCTTTGATATGCGGCGACGTGTTACGCGTGATCCACCATCCATCATGGTTACCTTCGCGCCCCTGGCACTGAAATCCTGTCCACTCACAATCCCATGAGCTTCGCCTGTAATGGCGTCCGCATGGAACATCATGGCAGCCCCGCGATGTTTTATGTGTAACTCGTTACTGTTTACAGGAGACGCTTATGAAAACTATTTCGCTTTCGGCGCTTGCTATCGTGCTCGCGCTTTCCGCTCCAACCTTCGCCCAGGCAGCATCACAGGATAATACGCAGTCGCCGGCATCAGCGACATCTCAGCAGAATTCGCAGAGCGCGCAAAGCCGGCATCACGAGAGCAATGTCCTCACGGTCAACAAGCTCAAACAGGATCTGGAAAAAGCTGGGTTCACAGATGTGAAGATCTTGCAGGATTCATTCGTGGTTCAGGCGAAGGACAAGCAGGGCAATCCCACGGTCATGAGTTCTCAGCCCAAGCGGCGTGGTTGCCATTTCAGAACTCAATCAGCAGAAGCAGGCTAAGGCATCGAATACCAGCTCAGCGTTATCCGGGTCCGAAACTCAGCGCCGCTAGCACGTCACGGCCACTAGCAGGATGCTGATAAGCGGAAATTCAGGCTACATCCTTCGACAGTCTCAGGATGAGGTAGAGCGATTTCAATGGGTAAGCCTCATTGTTTTTCTGCAACCTGCTAGAGCAGTGTCCATTTGAACGCGGGCTGCTGCAGTACTTTGGAATTGAGCAATTTTTCCGCCTTTAATCGATCCCGACTAAAGGCGGGTGACAATCACGGGAAAAGGGAGCTGCCTGCGCGTCTTGCATCGCGAGCCGATAGGCGTCCATAACGGAAATAGCACCAGATTGCGGTCACTGTGCCAAAGAGCGCAACCACCGGCCAAACCACATTCATGATCCACATCTTCTGAGGATGTTGGGCGACGTCGACCGCGATCACGGTAGAGCATACGAAGCCAGCCGCGATGACGATCACTGAAAGGGGGTGTAGCCAGGTGGGGCCCATCGTGGACCCCGTTGAAGCGTTCGCTTACAGAATCACCCGGTTGGAACACAGTTCCCAAAAGCGCTTTTACCCTTTTGCGGAAGGCATGTCCTGTTTGCACTTTCGGACGGAATCGTCGTCTGATCTTTTCCCTTTGCGTCAACCATGTTAGGAGGCAAAAACTCCGGGCGCGTCGTAATAGGATCAGGATGACAGTTGAATTAGCTCTGAGCGGATTTGGCTTGGCGGCTTGGCTCTATCTGCTCCTTGCAAGAGGTGGTTTTTGGCGCGCCGATATCCGCGATGAGATAAGCGTTCCGAATGCTCCCGCCACATGGCCTTCACTCATTGCGGTCGTGCCCGCCCGCAACGAAGCCGTTGTTATTGCGAAAAGCCTCTCAAGCCTGCTCAACCAGGACTACGCCACATCCCTGAAGGTCGTGCTTGTTGACGATCAAAGCGATGACGGCACCGCAGACGCCGCCCGTGCTGCCGCGAAAAGGGCCGGCGCGAGCGATTGCTTGACGGTTTTGCGGGGGAAGCCGCTCCCGCAAGGCTGGACGGGGAAGCTCTGGGCCATGAAACAGGGGGTGGCCTACGCCTCCTCGCTCCACGAGCCGCCGTGCTATCTTCTCCTTACTGATGCCGACATTGCCTTTGAGCCGGACGTGATCCGCCGCTTTGTTGCACGCGCCGAGGCACGTTCTCTCGTGCTGACCTCGGTCATGGTAAAACTCCGCTGCGAAAGCCTCGCCGAGCGCGCCCTTATTCCTGCTTTCGTCTTCTTCTTCCAGATGCTCTATCCCTTCGCATGGGTGAACCGGCGCGACAGTGCGGTGGCCGCGGCTGCCGGCGGCTGCATGCTCGTGAGGCGGGACGCGCTCGAAGCGGCAGGCGGGATCGAGTTCGATCCGCTCTTCCCTCGTCGACGACTGTGCCCTTGGCCGGAGCATGAAAAAGCAGGGGCGCATCTGGCTCGGGTTGACCGACAGCGTGCATAGCCTGCGGCCCTACCCCGGGTTAGGAGAGATCTGGCACATGGTTTCGCGGTCGGCTTACGACCAGCTCAACTACTCGCCCCTGCTGCTCGCTGGCGCGGTTGCCGGGATGCTGCTCACCTACCTCCTGCCGCCGCTTTTCGCGATATTTGGCTCTGGCGTCGCACAGGCTATCGGCGCATTGACCTGGGGCCTGATGTCACTCGCGTTTCTGCCGATTGTCCGCTTTTATAGGCTCTCGCCGCTTTGGGCTGCGGCGCTTCCTGTCATCGCGGCAGTTTATATGCTATTCACGCTCAATTCGGCAGTGCAGCATTGGCGTGGCAGAGGCGGACTTTGGAAAGGGCGCGTGCAAGCGCGTCGCGCGGAGGCATCATGACGGCGGGCCCGGTTTGGGAGGCAGGCGAGAAGACGCATCGCGACGAAAATTTCCCCGTCGCCTCGCACCTCGTTTCCAAACAGTATCGCCCGGCGATCCTGGCTTTCTATCGATTTGCGCGCGCAGCCGACGATGTCGCGGACCATCCGGAGCTTTCCGAGAGCGAAAAGATCCGTAAGCTGGACCAGTTCGAGGAGACCCTTCTCGGGAAAACCGACGAGATTGAAGACGCGCTACCGCTTCGAACTGCGATTATGGAACGCGGGCTCTCCCCTAAGCACGGCCAGGATTTGCTCGTCGCATTTCGCATGGACGCTAGCAAGCAGCGTTATGCCGATTGGAACGATCTGATCCACTATTGCAGCTACTCCGCGATGCCGGTCGGTCGCTTCGTGCTCGATGTGCATGGCGAGAGCCGTGCGATCTGGCCCGCGAACGACGCGCTCTGCGCCGCGCTTCAAATCATCAATCATCTTCAGGATTGCGGGGCCGACTATCGCCGTCTCGACCGCGTGTACATACCGCTCGACAGGCTTGCAGGGAGCAATATCCCAATGAAAGCGCTGGCGGCTTCGAAAGCGTCGCCAGAGTTGCTGAAAACCATTCACGAACTCGCCGCCGAAACACAAGCTCTCCTCGGCTCTGCCGAACTGTCGCGGGGCATCAAAGATTTGCGGCTTAGCCTGGAAGTTGCCGCCATCGAGCGGCTGGCGCGCAAACTTGTGCACATGTTGATTGAGCGGGATCCTTTAAGTCAGCCTGTGCATTTAACGAAGTTGGGTTTCGCGTCCAACTTAATTACGGCAGCCGGCCTCGCCCTTGGGCGGCGTCTTTTCGCGCCAGGCAATAAGCCCGCTGCGCTACGGGGGATCGATGACCAGCCAAGTCCTTGAAAGAGAGGCCGAGGAGGGAAAGGCGTCGCGCCGCGCGCTCGGCAGCTCTTTTTACGCGGCCATGCGCATTATGCCTCCGGGGCAGCGCGAGGCGATGTTCGAAATCTACTCGTTCTGCCGCGCGGTCGACGACATCGCCGACGATCAGGGCCCCGCGGAACAGCGTCTCGAAGGGCTCGACCGCTGGCGTCAGGACATCGACGCCGTTTATCGCGGTGAGAAGCGTCCCGGCCTTGGCGGCCTCGCCGTCGCCGTCCGCGATTTTGGGCTCGATCGCGATGATTTCCGGGCCATCATCGACGGCATGGAAATGGATGTCCGCAAAAACATCCAGGCCCCCGATTTCGTCACTTTGGATCTTTATTGCGACCGCGTGGCGAGCGCCGTGGGGCGGCTGTCGGTGCGGATTTTCCGCATGCCTCAGGAGCAGGGAAAGCAGCTTGCAGAGCACCTTGGGCGCGCCTTGCAACTCACGAACATCCTGCGTGACCTGGACGAGGATGCCTCTATCAACCGTCTGTATCTGCCGAAAGAGTTCTTGAGAGACGCCGGCATCGCGGCTAGCGATCCTGCCGCCGTCCTGGCGAGCCCCGCTTTGCCCGAGGTTTGCGAGCGCATCGTGACGTTGGCGCGCTGGCGCTTCTCGGAAGCGGACAAGATCATGAACGCGCATCCCCGGCGGATGGTGCGAACGCCCCGCGTCATGTCCGAGGCATATAAGAGCATCCTCGCAGGTTTGGTGGCACGCGGCTGGGCTGCTCCCCGCGAACGAGTCCGGCTGAGCAAATCCCGGATTGCGATGATCGTCCTGCGGCATTTCATAATCTAGCGATGGACCACCCCTCACTCCAGCCTTCCCCCCTTAGGGGAGTGAACGATGCTGCAAGCTCGGCGCGCTTCCCCGAGCGGGGGTTGAGGGGCACGTCAACGACGCATATCATTGGAGCTGGCCTCGCCGGATTGTCAGCCGCGGTACGGCTCGCGGAGCAAGGCCGCGCCGTAACGGTCTACGAAGCGGCCGGACAAGCAGGCGGGCGCTGCCGCTCTTATTTCGATGCCGGCTTCGGGGCCATCATCGACAATGGCAATCATCTGCTCTTATCGGGCAATGAGGCGGCGATCCGGTATCTGACCCTTATTGGCGGGGTGGGTAAACTCTACGGTCCTGAGAAAGCCGAATTCGACTTTGCGGATCTTTCGACCGGGGAGCGCTGGACACTCAAAATCAACGAGGGCCGTTGGCCCTCCTGGCTGTTCGATCCTGACCGTCGCGTACCTGGGACCAAGCCGATCGATTATTTGGCCGCCGCGCCCCTCATGTGGGCCGGCCGTCAGAAGACTGTTACTGACATCGTCGCCCGCTCGGGGCCGCTTTATGAGCGGCTTTGGCAGCCCCTGATACTGGCCGCCCTCAATACAGATCCGCACGAGGGCTCTGCGAGACTTGCAGGGGCAGTCATGCGAAATACGTTGGCAAAAGGCGGCGCGGCTTGCAGACCGCTGGTCGCCGAGGGGCTATCCGCCGCCTTCATAGAGCCTGCGCTCGCCTATCTTGGCGAACATGACGGAACGATTGCATTCGGGAAGCGCCTGCGGGAGATGGAGTTTGCCTCCGGTCGCGTCCGTAGTCTCAAGTTTAACGATAGCGAGATTTCAGTCCGCGAAGGCGAGAACGTGATCCTCGCCGTCCCGCCCTGGGTTGCGCAAACGCTTGTGCCTGAGTTGACTGCCCCGACCCAGTTCCGTGCGATACTGAATGCGCATTACAGTGTTGCACCCCCGCCCCAATTTCCGCCGATCCTTGGCCTCATTCACGGCACAGTCGAATGGATCTTTTCATTTCCTGGCCGTTTGTCTATTACCATCAGCGGAGCTGATCGCTTAGTCGATCGCCCCCGCGAGGAACTTGCGGCTGAGCTGTGGCGGGATGTTGCGGCTGTAACGGGGCTTCCGGCGGAGCTTCCTCCTTGGCAGATCGTTAAGGAGAAGCGGGCAACCTTCGCCGCTAGTCCCGATCAGGATGTTTTGCGACCGGAACCAAGTACAGGTTGGCGCAACCTTTTTCTTGCGGGCGACTGGATCCAGACGGGTCTTCCCGCGACCATCGAAGGGGCGATCCGCTCTGGCGAGCGGGCCGCACGGCTGGCAATGAGGGAATAGGGTAACGATGACTATGAGCGAACGCGCTGTACGCGAGGATGATAACTACGAGGCCGAGCGCTTCGAGAGCAGTCAGTCCACGGAAAGCGAACGCGCAAACGACCAGCTTGAAGACCGCATCCGGGCAGCATCACGAGCGCTCCGCCGCCATCAGCAGGAAGATGGACACTGGTGCTTCGAGTTCGAAGCCGACGCGACAATCCCGGCGGAATATATCCTTCTCACTCATTACCTGGGGGAGGATGCGAACCTCGATCGCGAGGCAAAAATCGGCGCTTACCTTCGCCGTATTCAGGGCAAGCATGGGGGCTGGCCCCTCTTTCATGAGGGCGCGTTCGATATGAGCGCCAGCGTGAAGGCCTACTTCGCGCTGAAAATGATTGGCGACAACATCAACGCACAGCACATGGTGCGCGCCCGCCAAGCGATCCTTTCACGCGGCGGCGCTGAGATGGCCAACGTCTTTACGCGCATCCTGCTCGCTCTTTACGGCGTGGTGACATGGCGCGCGGCCCCGGTGATGCCCGTCGAAATCATGCTGCTGCCGAAGTGGTTTCCATTCCACATGACGAAGGTGTCCTACTGGGCGCGCACCGTCATGATTCCGCTTTACGTGCTCGCCGCGTTGAAACCTGTGGCGCGGAACAAGCGCGGCGTAACCCTGGACGAGCTGTTCTTGACGCCGCCGAAGACTGTGGGCATGCGGCCGAGAGCAGAGCATCAGGACCGATCCTGGTTTTGGACTTTCGCGGCCATCGACAAGATTTTGCGAGTGGTTGAACCGCTGTTTCCGTCGCCGACGCGCCGCATTGCCATAGGTAAGGCTGTCGCCTTCGTGAAGGAGCGGCTGAACGGGGAAGACGGCCTTGGCGCGATTTTCCCGGCCATGGCCAACAGCGTGATGATGTACGACGCGCTGGGCGTCCCCGAGAGCGATCCAGACCGCGCCATCGCCCGCTATTCCGTTGAGAAGCTCCTCATCGAAACCGAGGACGAGATTTACTGCCAGCCCTGCGTGTCGCCGGTCTGGGATACGGGGCTCGCCGCGCACAGCCTGCTCGAAGCCGGGGGCGAAGCCGAGCGTGAGAGCGCGGCCAAGGGGCTCGAATGGCTGAAGCCGAGGCAGGTGCTCGATGTGAAGGGGGATTGGGCCGACCAGCGTCCTGATGTCAGGCCGGGCGGATGGGCGTTCCAATATGCCAATCCGCATTATCCCGATCTCGACGACACGGCAGTGGTGGTGATGGCGCTGGATAGGGCGCAGAACCTTCCCGGAAACCGCGAGGACCATGGCGCCGCGATCAGCCGCGGGCGCGAGTGGATTGCCGGTCTGCAAAGCAGGAACGGCGGATGGGCCTCCTTCGACGCCGACAACACGCATATGTATCTGAACAATATTCCGTTCTCGGACCATGGAGCGCTTCTCGATCCTCCCACCGTGGATGTCAGTGCGCGCTGCGTCTCAATGCTTGCGCAGCTGGGCGAAACGATCGAATCGAGCGCGGAGTTGAAGCGCGGAGTTCGACTACATTCTGAGCGACCAGGAAAAGGATGGAAGCTGGTTCGGCCGCTGGGGCATGAATTACATCTACGGGACTTGGTCGGCGCTCTGCGCGCTGAACGCCGCCGGGGTAAGCCATTCCTCGCCCAGCATTCGGCGCGCTGTGGCTTGGCTTATCTCCATCCAAAATGAGGACGGCGGATGGGGCGAGGACGGGTCAAGCTACAAGCTCGGCTACAAAGGCTATGAGAAGTCTCCGAGCACGCCGTCGCAAACATCGTGGGCGCTTTTGGGGCTTATGGCCGCGGGAGAGGTCGATCATCCGGCCGTACAGAAGGGCATTGCCTACTTGATGGTCACCCAAGACGCAAGCGGAACCTGGCGGGAAGAGCGGCATAATGCTCCCGGTTTTCCTCGCGTATTTTATCTTATTTATCATGGTTATGCGAAATATTTCCCCCTTTGGGCCCTTGCACGCTACCGAAATCTCAGCGCCGGAAATCGATCACCCGTGATGTATGGCATGTAGAATTTGTGCTTTATCCGTCACGCATTGGGGACAACAACTTAACCTTGCGTTAAGCTTGCTTGTTCTCGGAACCAAGTTTTTGTATACGCCATCGTTGAGCGACGATCTTCGTTGCTACCACAACTTTACCGGCGGACTACCCCATGAAAATGCTTTTCGACGATGCTCCCGTTATCGTGGCTGCTGGCATGGCCTTTGAGGCACGCATCGCGAAAGGCGCGGGCGTTCGCGCGATCTACGGACAGAGGCGTGACGCCTATATCCGCAAATTGCATGATCTGGCTCGCGCTGGCGCGCGGGGAATTATCAGTTTTGGCGTGGCCGGCGGTCTTTCACCGTCTCTGAATCCAGGGGATGTCGTCGTCGCAAGTTCCGTTGTGACTGCGAAGGCAAGCTTCCCCACAGACGCGCGCTGGTCGCAGTCGTTGCGGAATGCTCTGAAGCAGTCTGTTTCCGGCCTGCCGGTCTTCGCTGCCGATGCGACAGTCAGGACTACGCTTGAGAAGGAAGCGCTTTGGAAAGGCACAGGCGCCGTCGCCGTCGACATGGAGTCGGGCGCCGCGGCGGCAGTCGCAAACCACTACGGACTGCCTTTCGCCGTCCTGAGAATCGTCATAGATCCGGCTCATCGCTCGATACCGGTCAGCGCCGCAGTGGGCGCGAGAGAAAATGGCACCACTGACGCGTTCGCGGTGATTCGATCCCTTGCGAGAAGGCCCGGCGACGTCGGCGAGATCATTCGCCTTGCGGACGACGCCCGCAGGGCGAACAGGTCCCTACTCCGCTGCCGTCAAGCGCTCGGGCCTTTCTTCAGCCTTCTTGATCCGCTGGATCTCCCGCTCAACGTGGAGTGAATGCACGTAAGCAGCAGGCCGCTGATTCTCGAGCGGGATTTCAGGCGCCATCGGCCCTTCAGTGCGAATCCCGCGCCACGCCACGGCGAGCATCTTGAGCGGGTTTGAGATCGCGGCATCGGCGGCAGTCGGCTCGTAGCCGCAATGCGCCATGCAGTTCGCGCATTTTTCATAGCGTCCAGTGCCGTAACTGTCCCAATCCGTCGTTTCCATCAGTTCTGTGAACGAATTAGCATAGCCTTCGCCGATCAAATAGCAAGGCTTCTGCCAGCCAAAGATATTGCGGGTCGGCATGCCCCAAGGCGTGCATGAAAATTGCTGATTGCCCGCAAGAAAATCCAGAAAAAGAGGTGAATGGCTGAACGTCCAGCGCTTTCCCTTTCCTAGGGCGAAAACCCGGCGGAACAGTTCCTTGGTTTTGCGGCGGTTGAGGAAGTGCTCCTGATCGGGCGCACGCTCATAGGCATAACCGGGCGAGATCGAGACGCCGACGTCAAGGTCTTTGCAGAAATCGAGGAAAAAGGCGAGTTCCTCCGGCTTATAATCATCGAAGACCGTCGCGTTGACGTTGACCTTGAAGCCTTTCGCTTTCGCTGCCCTGATCGCAGAAAACGCCTTGTCGAAAGTACCCGGCTGGCACACCGACTTGTCGTGATGATCCCTTAGGCCATCCAGATGAACCGAGAAGAAAAGATAAGGGGATGGCTCGAAAAGGTGAAGCTTCTTCTCAAGCAGGAGCGCGTTCGTGCAGAGCGACACGAAGCGCTTCTGCGCAACCAACCCCGCAACGATCTCACCAATCTCTTTGTGAATCAGCGGCTCGCCACCGGGGATCGCAACCATCGGCGCGCCGCATTCCTGCGCCGCGTGAAGGCATTCCTGCACCGTCAGACGGCGATTGAGGATCGAGTTCGGGATAGTCGATCTTGCCGCATCCCGCACATGCGAGATTGCACCGGAACAGCGGCTCGAGCATCAGCACCAAAGGATAATGTTTGCGGCCCTTCAGCTTCTGCTTAAGAAGATAGGCGCCAATCCGTCTTTCCTGGAAAAACGGTAAGACCATAGTGCTGCTCCAATTTCAAAATCCGCGCGGACGCGCGCTACAGTCAACTTTGACAGGTGAATCCAGTGGACCGGAATGCGTTCCCCTGGGAGTTAATAGGCGTGAAGTTCCACCGGGAGGCGAAACTCCACATTTTCTTCAACTCCTGCAAGGCTCGTCACGTCGACTGGCCCCAGAAGCCGTAAACTTGCGATCACATCCTGAACCATGGCTTCAGGAGCGGAAGCTCCCGCGGTCAAGCCGATGATTTGGGCGCCTCTCACCCATTCCGGCTTGAGCTCGCTTCCATCAGCCAAGAGATAGCTGGGAACGCCCGCTTCCTCGCCGATTTCCCGCAGCCTGTTAGAGTTCGAGCTGTTCTTGGCGCCAACGACGAGGATGACGTCCGCGATTTTCGTCAGTTCCCGGACGGCCATTTGGCGATTTTGCGTCGCGTAGCAGATATCGTTTGTCTCTGGCCCAACCACATTCCCAAAGCGACCCTTGATCGCGTCGATAATGCCGCGTGTGTCATCAATACTGAGCGTCGTCTGGGTCACATAAGCGACCGGCGCATCCACCGGGATCGGCAGGGCGGCAACATCGTCTTCCGTTTGAACCAGATGGACCGGGCCTGGGATTTGCCCCATCGTTCCTTCGACTTCGGGATGGCCTGCGTGCCCGACGAGGATCACTGTGCGTCCCTGGCTCACATAGCGTTTGCCTTGCAGCTGCACCTTTGTCACGAGCGGGCAGGTGGCGTCGATGACGGGGAGCCTCCGGGCCTCCGCAGAATCCTCGACTGACCTAGCAACGCCGTGGGCGCTGAAAATGGTGACTGCTCCAGACGGTATCTCGTCAATCTCGTCAACGAAGCGAGCGCCCTTCTCCTTCAGGTCTTCGACAACGTGCTTGTTGTGAACGATCTCATGGCGGACAAAAACCGGTGCGTCGTATTTCTCAAGAGCGCGCTCGACGATCGAAATGGCGCGAACCACTCCGGCACAGAATCCACGAGGTTGAGCCAGCACCACCTGCATGCTACCTGCATCGCGAGCGAGTTTTTGCATTATGGTCACCCCGTGTAAAAGACGTGGTTGAATTTCCACGCAGATCCTCTAGTCGCTTGTCACCAACAAGCAGCTCCCCTACACCGTTCCGAGAATGGCCGACATTCCTGGTAAGAGATCGCACTTTTTTGCAGCACCTGTCCAGTTAAGAAGAGCAACAACATAGCCGGTTTGCGAATCGCTCTACTGTTTCCTACTGTATCAGAATTGTACTTTGGTTGCATTTCGGGATAAAACTTCAAGTCTTACAACCACAACGGGTTAAATGTATTCTCTCAACGCTTAAAGGGAAGTGTAAGGGCTGTATAGGAATAAGCTATTTTCATCTCAAAAGCGCTGATTTAGGCTTCTACTGCACGCACACTATTATCTTAGCTGTCACTACTAAGCCCGTAACACACTTCTCCGTGTCCAACAAAAAGGGCCGGTTTCCCGGCCCTGTTATTTGTGTATAGAGCTGCACTACTACATCGTGCTCATGTGGTTCCAGGTCACAACAACCTTGGCGCCCACTTTGGCGCGTCTATAGAGATCAGCCGCGTCTTCGTTATACATGCGGATGCAACCGTGGGAAACCTGCTGTCCGATCAGCCATGGCGCGTCTGTCCCGTGGATGCGATACATGGAATCGCCAAGATAAAGCGCCCGCGTGCCAAGCGGGTTCCGTGGATCGCCGCCCGCGACATATGAAGGAAGGGTTGGATTCTCGCGGCGCATATCCGACGTTGGCGTCCAGACGGGATTCTCACGCTTCTGGCTGACGTAGCTCACGCCCGACCATCTCGCTTCTTCCTTGGGGATAGCGATGGCATAGCTGATGGCAGTCGCCTTTGAATCAATGTAGTAGAGCCTCCGGTCGCCGAAACTAACGATAATGTCGCCGGGATTGTAGCCGCCACGGATTCTTACGTGCTGCCGGGGGGCCGCTGTACGGTTGCCCCCTGGGCCAAAAAGGCCACTAAAAAAACTATCGAGCAAATTGGCGTTCGCGTTTGACGCCGCGATTGTCAGAGCGAGGCTGGCAACCAGCATTTGCTTCATAAGGCGTGACATCTAATCCCCTCCAATGTCTCGGCAGTATCAGGTCAAGGGGCAATCCCAGCCCCTTTACGCTGCGCTCGCTACGCACTTTCCCTCGCCGGAAAGCACGTTACAGCCACAACGTGCGGTTCGAGATAAAGATAGCGAAGAGCAGCCGCCGCGTCAGCCCCAACTTGCCATGGTATTGCCGCTTTCCGACGCCTATGTTGCTAGAACGACACGATTTTATGACTAGGGAATTAAAATGCGCTCGCGATGGAATACGCTACACAACTTCTGCGCGAGCTATTTCTTGCGAAATTTATCGAGACTAACGACCTCAGCGGTTTGACGTTCCTCACGTGGCTCTGCCTCGCTTTCGAGGACCGCTGACGCCGCTATTTCCCGATCAAGCTGGCCTTGATTTTGATTTGGAGCCGTCGGCGGAGCGCCCGGCTCAGGCGCAGCCAAAAGGGGTGTTTCGGAATTCGGCTTCTCTTCCTCTGCCTCAGGAGAGCGTAAAGCCAACGCGAAGTGAACGCTGGGGTCCTGGAAGATGCGGACGGCGCCGAATGGAATCACCAGTCTTTCCGGAATGTTATTGAACGAGAGGCGCACCTCGAATCGGTCGTCGGTCACCGCGAGGTCCCAGAATTGGTGTTGCAGAACAATCGTCATTTCCTGCGGATATTGCTCCTTCAAACGCTTCGACAGCCCGACGCCCGGCGCTCGCGTATCAAAGGTGATGAAAAAATGGTGGTCGCCGGGGACGCCGCGCTTGAGAACGCGCAGAAGGACGGAGCGCACAACCCCGCGCAGTGCGTCTAGGACGAGAGGCTCGTACCGGATAAGATCTTCGGGCATTTCCGCTTCTACGCCTAGATCATGCAGAAAAGTGGCGGGCTTCTGTTGCCCGGCGCCCGCCAGCCGCGCCCAACAGCAGCTACGCCGTTAGGACTTGAGATTCCCAGTGTCGCGCCGCATTACGCAGCGAGAGCAACCGGAGCATAGTTGTCGTTTGCAACTATTAGAATGGCCCGAAACGGCGGAACCATGCCGAGCGAAAAATTACCCTTTACACCCTCGTCGATCCTATTTCGCCCCCATCAGAAGCCGCTTGATTGATTTCCGCCAAGGAAGGAGCAGCTTGTGGTGGAGGCGCCGGGTACCGCCCCCGGGTCCGATAGGCTTATTACGATATCCATTTATCGCCATAGCTGGCGAACCAGCGCCCTTAATATAGATCGTTCGCCTCGTCTTGGAAAGACGAACACGCACAAATTGGTGAAGCGAAGCAGTGAAGCCACGCCCAAGCTCGATTCTCATGGTCAAGCCGGCGAATTTGAGGAGCGAGTTCCCCATAACCGCAGCGTCCGCAGGAACCGGTTGCGAGCGTGTTACGATTAGCTGGAACCGATGTCATGGCCGGAGCATGCAGGAACGCCTCCTTTTTTACGATTCCGACGACGACGAGGTGTTTCCTGAGGCGACGAACGGAGAAGCCCTTGGCCGGGGGCGACAAAGCCCACTTATACCAACCGCCATATGCTCCTGACCCAAGGCCCCCTCATCCTGTCCTTCTCCCGGTCGAACTCGCCTAGGCGAGTTCGCAATCGAAGAGGACCGCATCCGCGAGCGGATGCGGTTGGGAGAAGAAACGATGTTGCAACGGCTACTCTCCCTCTCCCCTGGCGGGAGAGGGCGGGGTGAGGGGGAACTACCGATCCACACTCCCAGCGATTGGAATTAAGGCGCGTTTCACGCCGCTTGCTGCGAATTTGGTCATTTTCCGCAGTTTCGATCACGCGATGTATGCAAAAAGCCCGGTCGCTGTGTGGACGCGGCGCAATTCAGGCCGATTGTGGTAAACAGCCCCTTGCCGCACCCGGGCCCGTTAACCGGGGAATGGTTAATTGCATTTATTCCCGGTCTGATTTTGCGCCAAAATGTACGTTTTTTGATCTCCAAGTGCGAAAAAGCGCGGCGCGATAAAATCCGTTAAATATATTTCCGGGGCGTGAATTAACCACGCGCGCAGCCGAGAAAGCTGCGGCGCAGGCCGCGGCGATGGCGTCCCGTTCGGTCCTTTTTCCCCGAATTATAAGGTCTAGAGGGGGCTTGACCTCTCGTTAACCTGCCGTCAAAGCGATCTCGCTGACAATCTTTCGGAAGAAGGAATGCGGACGAAAGCGTCAGGTAAGTTGACAAACAGAGGCCGCCATTGCGGGGTTGTATACAAAATGAATTATCTCGCCCGCGTTCGATTAAACGCATGAGGCCCCTAGTCCGTCCGTTTATCTGGCATGCGCGGGCGCGCGTCCTCGATCTGCTTTTTTTCCTCACCGGCGGCAATTCGGCCGCTTCCTTGATCCGGGCGCTTGGGCAAAGCAGGCAAAGCCTGTCGTCCGCGAAGCCAGCCGGCAAAGACTTCGTCGCCTTTGCGGGAGAGCGCATCCGCATCCTGACGCGCGGCAGCAGCTCCAACCGTCTGGATCAGAAGGTCAGCCCATTTTCCCGGCCGGAACCTGTAGATGCGAAATGCATCGGCCTGGGCATACATGCTGCCCTGTTTATCGAGCTTGGCCCTGACGGTGTCTTCGTCGAGGCCATCCAGATTGCGATCGAACCTGCTTCTCCTCTCAACACCCATCAGGCGCACGAGATTTTCGCCTTCCAGAACGGCGAAAATGGCGGCGAGATAGCGAGAGCGCTCCAGGGCGCGCGTCGACTCGAAACTTGGAGCATTCGCCCTGGCCTTGGCCCATTGCTCATAATTCTGCTCACGGTAGTCGAGAGGGACTGCCGCGTAATAGTCCCCTCGGTAGTCGAAGACCACATCCTGAAGCGGAGCGATCAACTCTACAGGATTCGGCAGGCTTCCATCGGGCAAGTGAAATTCATGCTGAAATACCCGATAAAATGTTTCCAGCACCCCTTGCATCGGCCCCCTCTGCCGCGCCCTGGACAAATCCTGCCCCAGATTGAAGAACGGCCCGAACGGTCGATTGACGGAGACGAGCAATATGCAGACATCGACGAAAATCGCGATCAAAAGCGGGATGTAATCCCGGTCGCTAAGACCCGCGTCCTCCGAGGAAAGCGCTGCCGGCCCCTTAGGCGTCTTTGCTTGGCTTTGCCGGGCCCTGATCTCCTCAGGCGACGGCGGAGGCCTGCCGTGAACGAGGCCGACCGCAGTGTTGGACAGCCGTCTGAATGCCTCGATTACAGCCTCGGAGCCCTCCGAAGATCGGAGTTCGGGCTTCCGCAGTTCCGGCAGATCGTCGATGGAGCGCACAACGCCGTTGAGCGCCGTTTGAAGCTGCGCATCCGGACAGTGGAATGTTCCGCCTCGATCATCGGGGAAAACCGTTTGCTTGGCCCGGACCTGGAATTCATCCCGTATTTGGCGAATTTGCGGGTCCGTGCGTAGCGCGTCGAACCGTGTAACGACAAGACCGACCTTCCGGTTCAGACCTTCAATGAACGCCGTTCTCGTTCCTGTCTCGGGATCGATGGTGGATGGATCTTTCTTCAGGACGCGCTGAAGCTCGTTGTTCAGATCCTCAATATCGGTTTTAACGGCGTTCGTCCGGCCGCCGATAAGGTTACTCGCAAACTGGAAACGTTGTGCATCGGAATCGCGGAGGCGCCTGCGTGGGCCTTCTCCGGCGCGACTGTTGGGACAGGTCCGTCCGCTAACGCGCTCCGTTTCAGCCTTTTGCGACGAAATCACACTTAATGCCGTCAACGTGGTTTGAAGCAGTTCAAGACGGCTCTGTCCTGCCTGCAACTCCTGCTGCACCTGAAAAACAGAAGAGCCCGTTGCCTGCGTCGTCTGTGCGCCAGCTTCGAGGAAACGCCAATAAAAGCCAAAGGCGAAGGCCACCGAAATCAAGACGAGAATAACATAACCGATAATGTAAACAGGGTAGAGCACTAGCCGAAGCTGGCCCGAGAACAAGGCATCGAGGATATAAACAATCATACCCTGAAGCATGAGGACAGCGAGCCCGATTGCGATTTTCGCGGGTAACCCGATGTCGCTGGAGCTCGCAGCGATCAATTGCAGCATGCCCGAGTATGTCGATATCCAGGCCAGCGCGCTGAGACCGCTCAGCAAGACAATCATCAGGGTTGAATACGGGCTGCTACGCCTTGCCGGAAGCGCCATATGAACTACCACTTGATTGCTTACCCTGGCGCGCCGGAATTTTCAGGTAAGTCCGCGACTCTACAGCTCTACGACGCATGCTTGTCATGCCCGCACCCCATTTTGCACGAAAACGAGGGCGTTTTCACATTTTATAAAACTCCGAACGCGGAGAAGGGGATAAAGTTCACCGTCTCGCCTTTGCAAAATCTGGCTTGGTCTTCGGGGATTTCGAGCAGGCCGCTTGCCGCACGAAGCGAAGAAATCGGGCCGGAGCCGTCGCGCGCCACGGAAAAGTACGCGCCGCCCCTGCTTCCGGGTCCGAATCTCGAAGCCCGCGGGCAGAGAGAGGGGCAACCGGCACACCGACGGCCAGACATAAAGAAGCGCGCGCACCATCACGGCGACGGGGTTCCCAGGCAAAGCAAAGACACGAGCCGATTTTGCCGACGTCCAACGGACGCCCTGGCTTGATTGCGAGCTGCTACAGGCTCAGGGCTCAACGATCGCCTCGACATCTTCTCCGGGGAGCCGGCAGTTCGCGCCCGGCCTTCAGGCCGAGAGGAATAAAGACGGAAGCGTCGTCTTCAATGCTGCAATCTCCTGCATGGCGACAGTGTCACACCCCTTCGGCATCGTCGCGCCCGTGAAAATGCGGACCGCCCCCCGTTCCGCCATTGGCCTTTGCAATGGCTTACCTGCTGCCGCACGGCCTGCTATCGGGAAGAGAGCCCCTTCGTTCGCGTCGTAATCTGCAAAGGCGAAGGAATAGCCATCGACGGCGGCTCTCGTGTGAGCCGAAATCGCGCGCGGGGCCTTCGCCGATTTCGCACAAATGCGACCAGTCGCATCGAAGACGCTCATGGTTTCTTTTTCCACCACGGGCACAACGAGTCTCCGCAGAAGAGCTATGGCTTCCTCATGGAGGAGCCCGCGTTCGAGAAACGCAAAACAATCGTCAGCAGCGGTCACGTGCATGGGCTTCGGGTCGTGCGGCGCAGCTGGTGATAATCGAGGATGAAATCAGCGATGGCCTTCACATCGTCCAGTCCGAACAATGCGACGGTGCGAGAGCCCGCCGCCCTGTAGCGTAAGAAATCGCGGCCCCCGTGATCGACATCGAACGCATGGTGGGCGTGCTTCACCGCAGAAATAGTCATGCCGCCGTAGGTGAAAGCCGCGATGAGCTTGACCATTAGCCTGGTCTTGCCAGAATTATTCCAGCCAACGACGCCAAAAAAAGGAATAGTCATGGTGCTTCCATTGTCAACAGACGTTCCGCCTCGGCCAAGTCTTCAGGTCTGTTGGCGTTGAAAAAAGGGTCGACACAAGTCACCCCAACGTCCGCGAAGGCGAACTCCACGATGCAATGCGGATGACGATTTGTCCAATCCAGCACTTTCCGTGTGCCTGCTTCCAAAGACAAGGTCAAATCGCCAGCGAGGGCGATTGGCCAAAGCCCGAAGACCGGATGAACTTTTCCTCCGGAAGCGGCCAACGCGATACGGGGACAGGCTTTATCTATCGCGCCGAGTAGCTGTTCCACGAGATCCAAGGGAAAGAAAGGGGTGTCGCAGGCGGAGGTTACGATGAAGCGAACGTCCGGCGCTGATTTCGCCGCCCAGCGCAATCCCGCCAGCACTCCAGCCAACGGTCCGACGAAGTTCGGCGTGGCGTCCGGGATGATTGGAAGCCCAAACGCAGAAAAGCGTGAGGAGTCGCCGTTGGCATTGAGCGCGATCGGCGCCGCTTGCTTTTGAATGCGTTCGAGAACGTGACCGATCAAGGGCTTATTATGAAGTGAGAGCAGGGACTTGTCGCCGCCCCCCATGCGGCGGGAAAGGCCGCCCGCTAGGATAACGCCCGCTACCTTTTCCACTTATCATCCCTGGCGTTCTTGCGTCGATGACGAGCATCCTCGCCCACCACCACGCTGACGTCTCGATTATAGATAGTGCGCTCCTCGCCAGAAAGCACGACAAAGTGCTTGCCCCCCATGCGGCCGATCAAAGTCAAGCCGGAACGGCGCGCAAGTTGAACGCCCCACGCGGTGAAGCCAGAGCGCGAGGCAAGGATCGAAATGCCAGTTTCGCGGTCTTGATGATTATTTCAGCGGCCAGCGGTGTATAAGCGCTTGTGGTGAGCAGCAATAATTTTGTCGACCGCGTTGAGCCGGCGGGCGATCTTCCAGCGCGCAGCCGTGGATTGCGCACCCTTGAGAATAAGGCTGGGGCAAGGTTGAACACCCTCAATTCCATCCAGGAGATCGCCCAATGCGGTGCCTTGGGGGCAGTCCGAGGTGCGCACCTTCTTCTTGAGTATCCCTGCAAATTAGTCCAGCACTCTGTGCGCGTAACCGTTTTCTCAAGTTCAGGTTCCTGTTCGATCGCGCCGATTTCTCCGCCCGACTTGATCATGCCCTTATTGAGAAGGCATACGGCCGCCAGAGTTTTGTCTTCCTTATTCGGGGCAATCGCGAACTCTGGAAGCTTCTGTTGGGGCAACTCAACCACGGTCGGCTTTTGGAATACGAATCTCGATCTGATGACTTTCGCAATGGCGCGCTACCCATTAGATAGAGATGACTTGCTTGCCCCACCAATCTCCACTCTCTAACCGGCGGATTCGATGACCGAAGCTTTCACTAAAGACGATGTTTTGAAGACACTCAGAAGCGTTAAGGCTCCAAACGGCCAAGATATCGTGACCTTGGGCCTTCTTTCCGAAATCGTCATAAACAAAGGGAAGGTTTACTTCGCACTCACGGTTCCTCAACGGGAGGCCAAGGCCTATGACCCTATCCGAAAGGCAGCCGAGAATGCGGTCATGGAACTCCCGGGGGTGTCAGGCGTAATGGTAACCCTGACTGCAGAGGCCAAAAGTGAGCCGACCGGCAAAGGCGCGTCGGATCAGGGTATTGGCCGCATCAAGCATATTATCGCAGTCGCCTCGGGAAAGGGCGGAGTAGGGAAATCGACAACGGCCGTCAATTTGGCGCTTGGCTTCCGAGACAACGGCCTGCGGGTGGGGGTTTTGGATGCGGACATCTACGGTCCCTCCCTGCCGCGGCTTCTTTCCATACGGGAAAAGCCTGAGCTCATCGGTGATAATCTGTTAGGGCCGATCGAGAAGTATGATTTAAAGGTGATGTCCATCGGCTTTCTCGTGGAGGAGGAGACGCCGATGATCTGGCGCGGCCCCATGGTTATTTCGGCATTGACCCAAATGTTGAAGGATGTCGCGTGGGGCGAACTGGATATGCTTGTCGTTGATATGCCACCAGGCACGGGAGACGCTCAGCTCACCATGGCTCAGCAGGTTCCCCTTTCTGGTGCGGTTATCGTCTCGACCCCGCAAGACCTCGCGCTCATAGATGCCCGTAAGGGACTCAACATGTTCAAGCGCGTGAACGTACCGGTGCTCGGTATCATTGAAAACATGAGCTATTTCCTTTGCCCGAAATGCGGACATCGCTCCGACATCTTTAGTCATGGCGGAGCACGTCACGAGGCCGAGCGCCTTGCTGTGCCTTTCCTTGGGGCGCTGCCGCTGCATATGTCGATACGGGAGACGTCCGATTCAGGTCGGCCGATCGTGGTTGCGGATCCCTCTTCCGCAAATGCGAAGATCTACAAGAATATCGCAGAAGCAATCTGGCAAGACCTCGAAAACAAGGAGGCAACTTCCCAGGCGCCCAAAATCGTCATCGAATAGGAGAACCGGCATAGCGATCGCTCCCCTGCCACACCACCCGGCATGCGGGTCCGCACCGGGCGGTTCGGGGAGTTGAGGTCTGGTCTGCCCATTTCAGGTTCAGCAACGCCCTGAGGAGCATCCCACTGTTGCGCCCCCAGCGGCGGCTGTTCGCCGCGATCCGGCGGGCCACCTTCCGCTTGACCGCGCCGCCCGGGCCTACCAGAAACTGTAGCCCAGGTATTTGCGGCCGAAGACGCTGGCCACCGCGCTTTTGGCCTCGTTGACCGCCAGGCGCAGCTTGCCGTAGAGCCGCCGGAGCAAGGCCATGACCCGTTCGCCCGCCTTCCGGCTGCGAACATAAACGTTCGCATCGTCAGCGTAGCGCACGAAGCAGCGCCCCCGGCGTGCCTGCTGAAGGTTCTCTTCACTTCGCTCGCTGTGACCAGCTTGCGGCGGGACATTCCACCCGCAAGAATGTGCCCATGCTGGGCCCAACACAAAAAAGCCCCATCATACTGACGGGGCCTTTATAGAATTTAATCGCGAGGGGGATTTTCAACATCCTTGGCATGCCTGGCGACGACCTACTCTCCCACAGTGTAGTACCATCGGCGCAGGAACGTTTCACGGTCGAGTTCGGGATGGGATCGAGTGGGGGCGTTCCGCTATAACCACCAGGCAAACGAAGGATGTTGGATCACGAGCAAAGACTTCGTCCTATGCTCATGCTCAGAATGATCTGTCTTTGTCTTTTCGCCAACTCACTTTTCAAGTGAGCATTGACTAATGAGAGCGATGAAGCCTATCGAACTATTAGTACTGGTAAGCTCCACGCGTTACCGCGCTTCCACACCCAGCCTATCAACGTGGTGGTCTTCCACGGTTCTCGAGGGAGAACTTGTTTCGAGGCGAGTTTCCCGCTTAGATGCTTTCAGCGGTTATCTCTTCAACACTTAGCTACCCTGCACTGCGGCTGGCGCCACAACAGGTCCACCAGAGGTGTGTCCATCCCGGTCCTCTCGTACTAAGGACAGCTCCTCTCAATTCTCCTACACCCACGGCAGATAGGGACCGAACTGTCTCACGACGTTCTGAACCCAGCTCACGTACCGCTTTAATTGGCGAACAGCCAAACCCTTGGGACCTGCTCCAGCCCCAGGATGCGATGAGCCGACATCGAGGTGCCAAACAACCCCGTCGATATGGACTCTTGGGGGTCATCAGCCTGTTATCCCCGGCGTACCTTTTATCCGTTGAGCGATGGCCCTTCCACTCAGGACCACCGGATCACTAAGGCCGACTTTCGTCTCTGCTCGACTTGTGGGTCTCGCAGTCAGGCAGGCTTATGCCTTTGCACTCGACAGCTGATTTCCGACCAGCTTGAGCCTACCGTCGCACGCCTCCGTTACTCTTTGGGAGGCGACCGCCCCAGTCAAACTACCCACCACACACTGTCCCGGAACCGGATAACGGTCCGCGGTTAGATATCCATGATCGCAAGGGTGGTATTTCAAGGGTGACTCCACGAAACCTGGCGGCTCCGCTTCATAGTCTCCCACCTATCCTACACATGTAATCACGAATACCAGTGTGAAGCTATAGTAAAGGTGCACGGGGTCTTTCCGTCTAACCGCAGGAACCCCGCATCTTCACGGGGAATTCAATTTCACTGAGTTTGCGTTGGAGACAGTGGGGAAGTCGTTACGCCATTCGTGCAGGTCGGAACTTACCCGACAAGGAATTTCGCTACCTTAGGACCGTTATAGTTACGGCCGCCGTTTACTGGGGCTTCAATTCGGAGCTTGCACCCCTCCTCTTAACCTTCCAGCACCGGGCAGGCGTCAGACCCTAT
>CAVWQG010000004.1:0-150000 GCA_963757195.1 uncultured Alphaproteobacteria bacterium | reverse complement strand
GCCCTACGTCCGAACTCGTGGCGACACTTGCAACCGAACGTCCCAACGATGACGTGGTGATTCCTGCGTTCAATCCCAACAAGATTTTCGGAAATAGTACCCCCATCGTAAGGAAGGATCAGACCGGGGGCGAACTGACCTCTGATCCGCGCGTTTCAGTGCGATTCGTCGATGTTCCGGGTGGATTTCTGCCTCGCGAGGATCATCAGGAATTGACCGATGATGAAGTCGAGCGAGTGGTCGCCGAGGCTGACGCCCTTTATGCCGAAAGCGAGGCCAGCCTTTCCGGAGCGAGCCCGCAAGAAATCGAGGTTGGCGGCATGGAGGAGGGGCCCGTCTCAGCAGAAAAAAACACGACCGTGCTTTACAAGAAATTTGAGGAGGAGGAAAGCGACGACGGCTACGACCGCCGCACAATTACCGCCCGCGGAGGGGAAACGCTCGAAAGCCTCATAAAGGGGGCCGGCGTCGACGTGATTCAATCGGGACTAGCCGCGGACACGGTCACGAAGATCACGAAAACCAAGAAGCTTCGAGCAGGTGAGGAGTTGAGGCTTGGGCTTACGCCATCGTCTGTCGAAGAAGGCTCGATCGATGTCGGCAAACTGAGCCTTTTTTACCAAGGCGCTCACGTAGTTACGATCGCGCGAAGCGCCGACGGCGCCTATAATGTGAGCGATAAGCCTTTGAAGCCGGAAGGAAATTACGAAGAAAGCAACGGCGAACGCGCGAGCGTGTATGTAAGCACCTATCGCGCAGCGAGATCCCTGGACCTTCCGGACGATTTTGTCACGAAATTCCTGAAGGTTTACTCTTACGACGTCGACTTCAAGCAACGCGTTAAGAGCGGCGATGGGTTCGAACTTTTCTACGATCTCGTGCAGGATGAGAACGGCGTCGAAAGGCCGGGCGAGTTGCTCTACGCGGGAGTGACCGCCGGGGGGGAAACCCATGGTTATTACCGGTTTCGAACGGCGGACGGAGCCATCGACTATTATGACGACAAGGGGTCAAACTCGAAGAAGTTTCTTATGCGGACGCCGATTCGAGGTGCGCGGCTCACATCAGGCTTCGGCTACCGCAGGCATCCCCTTCTTCAAACATTGAAGCTGCATTCAGGTGTGGACTGGGGTGCACCGATCGGAACGCCGATCATGGCTTCCGGCAATGGCACAATCGAAGTGGCGGACCGCGAGGGCAACTACGGAAATTATGTCCGCATTCGTCACGCCAATGGCTACAAGACGGCATACGCGCACATGTTGCGCTTTGCGGCCGGCGTAGCGAAAGGCGTAAAGGTGCGCCAGGGTCAGATTATCGGGTACTTGGGCAATACCGGAATGTCGACCGGACCTCACCTGCATTACGAGGTGCTTGTCAACAACCAGTTCACCAACCCGCTTTCGATCAAGATCCCGAAGAGTCGCCAGCTGCAGGGCCGCTTGCTGACGGACTTCCGCCGCGAAAAAGTGCGAATAGAAGATTTAATGCACCGGCCCCCCGTCAAAACCAGGGTTGCGACAGTCGAAAAGTGATTCGGGCAGATTTGTCTCCCCGGAAGGACCGTTCCGGGAGGACAATTGCATTTTCAGGCGGCGAGGCTAAAAGCCCGTCCATTGATGATCAAGCCATCAGATCCTGACGTGACGCGCGCCGTGTTGCCGTCCTTGAGCGCCCCTGAAAGAATCAGTTCCGAAAGCGGGTCCTGGACGGCGCGCTGGATGACCCGTTTCAGCGGACGTGCCCCGTAGGCCGGATCGTAACCGCGGTCCGCCAGCCAGATACGCGCCTTGTCGTCGATGTCGAGCATAATTTTGCGATCATCCAAAAGCTTTTGCAGCCGCTTGAGCTGAATATTGACGATCGCACCCATCTCCTCGCGCCGCAGTCGATGGAAGAGGAGGATGTCGTCGACCCGGTTCAAGAACTCCGGGCGGAAATGCGCGCGCACCACGGCCATGACCTGCTGGCGCACAGTGTTCACATCCTGTTCCGGCGGCTGATTCACCAGATACTCCGCGCCGAGATTAGATGTCATGATGATGATCGTGTTGCGGAAATCGACCGTGCGGCCCTGACCGTCGGTCAGCCGTCCATCATCCAGAACCTGCAAAAGTACGTTGAAGACATCCGGATGCGCCTTCTCGATTTCGTCGAACAGCACGACCTGATAAGGTCTGCGGCGGACGGACTCCGTCAGCGCTCCGCCTTCCTCATAGCCGACATAGCCCGGAGGCGCGCCGATGAGCCGGGCTACGGAGTGCTTCTCCATATACTCCGACATATCGATTCGCGTCATCGCATGCTCATCGTCGAAGAGGAAGGCAGCCAGGGCCCGGGCCAGCTCGGTTTTACCGACGCCGGTCGGCCCAAGGAACATGAACGAGCCGATGGGCCGATTCGGGTCCTGCAGTCCAGCCCGCGCCCGCCTTACCGCCGTCGACACCGCACGCACGGCTTCCGCCTGACCAATGACGCGCTTACCAATCTCATCCTCCATGCGAAGCAGCTTGTCTTTTTCGCCTTCAAGCATCTTCTCGACCGGAATTCCCGTCCAGCGAGATACAACGCCCGCGATGTGATCGGGCGTGACAGCCTCCTCCACCATGCCGCGAGTCGAGTTCCGCGGCATTTTCCATCGCCTTCAGCTTCTTTTCGAGATCCGGGATGACGCCGTAAGACAATTCGCCTGCGCGTGTGAGATTACCTTTGCGTTGCGCCTGCTCCAGCTCATTTCGTGCCGCGTCGAGTTCTTCTTTAACCTTCTGCGAAGAAGCGAGCTTCTCTTTTTCCTCTTTCCAACGCCGCGCCAGGGAAGACGCGCGCTCTTCCAGATCGGCGATTTCCTTTTGAAGCCTGGCGAGGCGATCCTTGGAGGCTTGGTCGCTCTCTTTCTTCAACGCTTCGCGCTCGATCTTGAGTTGGATAATCCTCCTATCGAGTTCATCGAGTTCCTCCGGCTTCGAATCGACCTGCATGCGCAGCCGACTTCCCGCCTCGTCCATGAGGTCGATCGCTTTGTCTGGAAGGAAGCGATCGGTAATGTAGCGGTTTGAAAGCGTCGCGGCGGAAACAAGCGCCGAATCGGTGATTCTAACGCCATGATGAAGCTCGTATTTTTCCTTCAGGCCGCGCAGGATTGAAATGGTGTCCTCGACCGTCGGCTCCGAAACGAAGACAGGCTGGAAGCGCCGGGCCAGGGCGGCGTCTTTTTCGATATATTTTCGGTATTCGTCGAGCGTGGTCGCGCCGACGCAATGGAGTTCGCCTCGGGCGAGCGCCGGCTTCAGAAGGTTCGATGCATCCATCGCGCCCTCCGCCTTTCCCGCTCCGACGAGGGTATGAAGCTCATCGATGAACAGGATAATCCCGCCTTCCGCTGAGGTTATCTCCTGCAGCACGGATTTCAGCCGCTCTTCGAATTCGCCGCGGTATTTCGCGCCTGCGATGAGCGAACCCATGTCGAGCGCGAGAAGCTTTTTGTCGCGCAGGCTTTCGGGGACGTCGCCGTTCACGATTCGGAGCGCGAGCCCTTCCGCGATCGCGGTCTTTCCAACGCCAGGCTCTCCGATCAGAACGGGATTGTTTTTCGTGCGCCGCGAAAGAACCTGAATAGTGCGCCGAATTTCCTCATCCCGCCCGATCACCGGATCGAGCTGGCCCTTCGCGGCGGCGTCGGTGAGATCGCGGGCGTAGCGCTTCAGCGCATCGTAAGCCTGCTCGGCAGAAGCGCTATCCGCCGTGCGGCCTTTCCGAAGCTCGTTGATGGCTGCATTAAGGCCCGTTGGCGTAGCGCCAGCCTCCGCGAGGATCTTCGAGGTGTCGGCATCCTTCTCCATCGCCATTGCGAGGAGCAGCCTTTCGACGGTGACATAGCTGTCGCCAGCCTTTTCCGCGATCTTTTCGGCCTGGTCGAGCACCTTGGCAAGCTGAGGCGAGATATAAACCTGCCCTGCGCCAGCGCCCGAAACTTTCGGCATCTTGGCCAGCGCCTGCTCGACCCGCGCAAGCGCGTCACCAGGGCGACCACCCGAGCGCGCGATCAGCCCGGCGGCCAGTCCTTCGCTATCATCAAGAAGCACTTTGAGAAGATGCTCCGGCGTCAGCCGCTGATGGCCTTCGCGAAGCGCAAGCGATTGAGCCGACTGAAAGAAGCCCTTGGACCGATCGGTCAGTTTCTCGAAATTCATGGTTGCCTCGATGGCCGCGGCGCCTGGCCGCTAATTCGTGGGAGAGGTAGCATTAATATGTTGATATATGGCAACATCGACAAACAAGAAAAGGTCGCCAGCCATGCCTTCGCTGCCAATAATTGCCAAGCTTGTGCACTACCCCGTCAAGGGATTGAGCGGGTTTGCAAATGCCCAAGCAACATTAACCGCGGGCGAAGGCATGCCGCTGGATCGCATCTACGCCATAGAAAACGGAAGCCACCGCTTCGATGCCCAGAAACCGAAATGGTTTCCGAAGCCGCACTTTTTGCAACTCATGCGAAACGAACGCCTTGCAAGCCTCGCGCTCACCTTCGACGCGGAAAGCCATGCGCTGACCCTGTTTCGCGACGAAAAGCAGGTGGCGAAAGGCTCGCTCAAGACCAAACTCGGCCGGCAGATTATTGAGCAGTTCCTGGCAAGCTATATGAAAGCGGATTTGACGGGGCCGCCACGAATCGTCTGCGGAGAAGGCCATCTCTTTACGGACATCGCCGAGAAGGCCCTGCATCTGGTAAACCTGGAGACCGTTCGGGCCGTTAGCCGCGTCATCGGCGTCGAACTCGACCCCCTCCGCTTTCGGGCAAACGTCTATTTTGATGGGGTGCCGGCATGGCAGGAGCGCAACTGGCTCCGCAAAACGATCGTATGCGGCGATGCGCATTTGAAAGTGTTTGCTGAGACGGCGCGATGCGAGGCAACTAGCGTCGATCCCGGGACGGGCCGCCGCAACTCGTCCGTTCCGTCAGCGTTGCTGCGAACGTGGGGTCACGACAAACTTGGCCTTTATGCAAAAGTCGCTCGGAGCGGCGTCATTTCGACAGGGGACACCGCGAGCGTGAGTTGAGGCGATGTCCGGCTAGGACGCCGCCTCTTCAGGCTTGGAGTCGCCAGGCTGCGCTGAACCGTTAGGTCCCTGCGCAGAGCCGCCATTTCCACTCCGCCCAGTAAAGGTCTTCGGCTGGTTATCACCGATCGGGCGACGGCGACGGCGACGCGGCACTCTATCGCCGTCTCCCTGAGGGGTTCCGAACGGTTCTCCGCTAACAGGCGGCTGTGCCCCATTCGGCGCAGGAGCAAGGACCGGCTGCGGCTGCGGCTGAATCTGCGGCTGGACCTGCGGGAAGGCGTTCTGAGGAATATACGGCTGAGGCTGCTGATGTTGATTGTAGACGGCGCGCTCGGGAAAAGACCGCTGCTGAGGAATAAAGTCCTCTGAACTCGCCGTCATCGTCTCCGTCAAAATCGCGCTGGAAAAACTCGGGCTGATTGAACCGCCCCGCTCCATTCATGCCGACCTGACCTTCCATGCCGGGCATGGACATGTTCTGCGCCTGCGCCGCCAGGATGATACGGTTATAATGCTCGGCGTGCTGAAGATAATTCTCGGCTGCCACCGTATCGCCGGACGACATCGCGTCCCTTGCCAGAGAAGAATATTTTTCCGCAATATGCATCGCTGTACCGCGGATCTTGACGTCGGGACCACTTCAACTCGTAGTTCCGGCTGATTGAGTTTTGCGGCTTCCGGCCCCCGCGATTGCGGCCTCGGCGGCTTTGCTGTCCTTGCCTCATGGGTCCTTCTTGAATTGCGGTCACACCTTGCCAATTCACGCAAGCCTAACGGAACTTACTCTCGGTCAAGCTCGCGAATGTTAAAAAAACTCTCAGTCCTGCCCGCCGTCAGAAAACTGCCGGCGCAAACTCAAAGCGCAGATTTTCCAGGCCGTACCTTCCAAGAAACGTGGTGCCAACGACGCAGCCGAGGCCTACAAATGTAGGTTCCGCTTTTACTTGCCGATTTTTTGATAGCCCTACGTTCTATGGCCTCGTCAATTCTTTTAACCCGCTGCAGGTTCTCGTGACGAGGTCGCCTCTCCTGATGACCCTATCGCGAAAGAGCCGGATTTCCAACCTTTTTTTTGGACTTGGCATCGCAGTCCACCGACTGTCGCCGTCCTGCAACGGCACGCTCTATTCCGCTCAGATCGGCCAAAACCCGTGCTTCAAGAAGACCCATTCCAAGCGTAGCCTTCACCATTATCTCGCGCACTACTTGCGCTTGCCGGTGACCGGTTTCGAAAATCAGCAAGCCCTTGGTTCCAAGCACCCTGAAAGCTTCGGCTAAAATCCTTCGGAAAGCCTCAAGCCCGTCATTCCCGCCGTCGAGCGCGAGGCGCGGATCGAAAGCTTTTACCTCCGCCTCAAGCTCCGCTATCTCCGAGGAGCCGATATATGGCGGGTTACAGACGATGATGTCGAAAGAAGTATCGCCGAGAGCGCCAACCCAATCCGCACATAAGAATGATGCGCGGTTAAGCAACCCCAGCCGGCGCAAATTTTCTCTTGCCATACAAAGGGCGCCTTCGCTCAAGTCCACGCCCACGCCATAGCTCAGCGGCAACTCCGACAGGATTGCGCCAAGGAGACAGCCGGAGCCTGTGCCAAGGTCGAGAATGCGAATTTGCGAAGCCGCAAGTCCCTCTACTCGCACGTAGTTTAGGACAGCTTCCACCAGAAGCTCGGTCTCGGGCCGAGGATCAAGCGTATAAGGTGAGAGGCTGAATGGTAGTCCCCAGAACTCCCGTTGTCCGATGATGCGGGAAACCGGTTCACCCGCCAAGCGGCGCGCGGCGGCCTCGTCGATCCGCATCGTCATCTCGGGCGAAAGCATAAACCCCGGTTTTGCGATCGTTTCCTCGGGTGAAAGCGCGCACACATGAGAAACGAGAAGGCGGGCGTCAAGCGCCGCAGTCTGCAAGCCGGCCTCCCGGAATATCTTGCGAAGCCCGCGGATGGCTTCGGCGAGTTCGCCGGGGCTTTTTTCGGGAAGCGCCGGATCAGGCATGGACGTCAGACGCAAGCTGGCTCGCCTGGTGCTCGGTGATGAGCGCGTCGATGATGGTATCTAGGCCATCGCCCACCATGATCTGCGGAAGATTGTAGAGCGTCACGTTGACGCGATGGTCGGTAACACGGCCCTGCGGAAAATTGTAGGTTCTGATCCGCTGGGAACGGTCGCCCGACCCGATCTGATCCTTTCGCTCGGCCGCACGCGCATCGGCGGCTTTCGTGCGCTCCATGTCGTAAAGCCTAGCCCGAAGCACCTGCATGGCTCGCGCCCGGTTCTGATGCTGAGACTTTTCGCTGGACGTGACGATGATGCCAGTCGGAATGTGTGTGATGCGTACGGCGGAGTCCGTCGTATTCACGTGCTG
Organism: uncultured Alphaproteobacteria bacterium; assembly: GCA_963757195.1. GTDB lineage: Bacteria > Pseudomonadota > Alphaproteobacteria > Rhizobiales > Rhodomicrobiaceae > Rhodomicrobium. The sequence goes on along the minus strand of CAVWQG010000004.1, from coordinate 142,571 downwards.
GCCCCCCGCACCGCTCGCCCGCATCGTGTCGATACGGATGTCTTCGGCGCGTATCTCGATGTCGATGTCCTCGGCTTCCGGCAAAACCGCAACCGTCGCGGCCGAGGTGTGGATGCGCCCCTGGTTCTCGGTTTCCGGCACCCGCTGAACGCGATGCACGCCCGATTCGAATTTCATGCGAGCGAAAACGCCCTTGCCGGTGATGCTCGCCACAATTTCCTTGTAGCCGCCCGCGTCGGCGTCGCTGGCCGAAAGCACCTGGACTTTCCAGCCCTTTAGGTCCGAATAGCGCTGATACATGCGGAAAAGATCGGCCGCGAATAACGCCGCCTCCTCCCCGCCCGTGCCTGCCCGTACCTCGATAATCGCGCTTTTGTCGTCCGCTGCATCCTTGGGCAAAAGCATGACCTGCAGATCGTGCTCAAGCTGATCGACGCGCGGCCCAGCGGTTTGCAGTTCATCGCGGGCAAGCTCGAGCATGTCGGGCTCGGAAGCCGGATCTTCGATCATCTGCCGGAGGCTGTCGCGTTCATGCTGTGCACTTTGAAGAAGCTTGATGGCGGCTACCAATGGGTCGAGCTCCGCAAACTCCTTCGAGAGCTTTACAAAGGCTTCGTGATCGAGTCCGGAGGCGAGCTGCGTCTGAAGCGCTTCCCAGCGGCTGATGAGACGATTGAGTTTTTCTTGTGGGATTGATGCCATGGACCTTCGCTCCGCCGCGCTTTGAAAAAGCGTGCCTGCCTATATCACCCGACCTTTAATCGCAACCGATTAAAGGTAGAAAGGTTGATCGATTTTAAGAAGTGCCGGAGCAGCTTATCGCCTGAAAAGGGGCGCCGGCTGCTCTAGCGCGACGTTAAATGTCAATGTTTTCTTTCAAAGCAAATTCTGCGAGTTCTTGCCGGATTTTCGAGCTGTTCCGGTCGATGAGCTCAAACAGCGTTTCGCGCAGCTTCTTTGCGTTGAGCGACAGAACCATGGCCTTGACCGGGCCAATCGATGCCGGCGCCATGGATATCTGGCGGAACCCGAGCCCGATCAAGGCCATCGCTTCCAAGGGACGGCCCGCCATTTCTCCACAGAGGGCGAAGTCGGTGCCGCGCGCTTTCGCTTGTTCAGCAATTTTCCGTAAAACCTTGAGCGCCGATGGATTGAGCGAATCGAAGCGCCACGCGACGCGGTCGTTTTCCCGGTCAGCGGCGAAAAGAAATTGAAGGAGGTCATTGCTTCCGACAGAAACGAAGTCGACAAGCGGCAGAATACTATCAAGCTGGTAGATGATCGAAGGCACCTCGATCATGACCCCCACGCGGGTTTTAGTCGGCAGCTCGTGACCATGCATTGTCGCGTGCGCGATTTCCTTGTCGATGTGCGACTTCGCCGCGAGAAACTCAGAGATATCGGCAATGAACGGCAGCATGACGGACAGTTCCCGCCCCGCGGCCGCCCGCAGCAAAGCCCGCACCTGCGTCCGGAACATCCCAGGCCTGTCGAGCGACATGCGGATTGCCCGCCACCCGAGCGCGGGGTTTTCCTCATGAAACTTCCTGAGATACGGCAAAACCTTATCGCCGCCCACATCGAGCGAACGGAAGACCACTCTGCGGCCCGGCGCCATGTCGAGAACGCGGGTATAGGCGGCGCGCTGCTCCTCCATCTTGGGGAACTTTGTGGCGACCATGAACTGCAGCTCGGTCCTGAACAAGCCGATCCCGTCCGCCCCGCTCTGATAGAGGTGCGGCATGTCAACGAGGAGACCGGCATTCATGTTGAGAACGACGCGCTCACCATCCTTTGTAACAGCTGGCGCGTGCCGCAGCTTGAAGAAGCGTGCCTGCCGCCTGGCCCGGAATCGAGCCTTGTCGGCGTACGCCCTGATGAGCTCCAGTGACGGCCGGATATGGAACTGCCCGGTGGAGGCATCGAGGATTGCCGGGTCTCCGTGATCGGCAGCCGCGACGACATCGGGCACCTGGACAAGAACAGCGAGATTGAAGGAACGGGCGACGATGGTCACGTGAGCGGTGGCGCCGCCATCTTCGATCACGAGACCGCGCAACTTCTTGGGATCGTAATCGAGTAGCTCGGCAGCGCCCATGTTGTGAGCGACAAGGATGGCGTCATTCGGCAGCCTGCTCAAAGCCGCGCCGTGATCGTGTCCCTGGAGCGTGCGGAGCAGCCTGTTTGAAAGATCGTCAAGGTCGTGCGAGCGCTCGCGCCAGAAGCTGTCGTTGGTCTTCATGAGCTGGGTGCGCATGTTTTGCTGCACGCGCTCGACCGCCGCCTCCGCCGTCAGACCGGCCGAGACCGCATCGCGCATGCGCCGCGCCCATCCGCGGTCATGGGCGAGCATCTGCACCGTCTCGATGATCTCCTTATGCTCGCCGTTCGAAGGCGTATCATCATCCACCAGAAGGCGGTTGATATCCTCCTTCACCCGCTCGAGCGCTTCGTCCAGGCGCTTCAGTTCCGCTGGTATATTCTCCGCGAAAAACTTGAGAACGGCTGGCCGGGGCTCGTGCAGCGCGATGTGACCGAGCGCAAGGCCATCGGCAAGGGGCGTGCCTTTCAGGGTGACCGACGTTTCCCGGCGGCTCGGCGCGGGCGCAACCGCTCCCGCAAAGGTGCCAGAAGCGATCATCTCCGCCAGCACCATCGCCGTCGTTTCGAGCGCTTCTACCTCTTCCGCCGTGTATTTCCGCTCGATCTTGTTTTGAACCGTGAGAACACCGATGGTGCGGCGTTCGCGCACAATCGGCACGCCGAGGAAGGAATGATAAATCTCCTCCCCCGTTTCGGGCTTGTATGAGAAGGCGGGGTGCTTCTGGGCGTCGGAGAGGTTGACCGGCTCACCCCAGGCGGCGATGAGGCCGACGAGACCCTCGCCTTTCTTCATGCGGAGCGTATGCACGGCTTCTTTTCTCAGCCCTTCCGTCGCGAAGAGCTCAAGCGCATCGTCTGGAAGGCGGACATAGATCGAGCTCACCTCGGCAATCATGTTCGAGGCTATCACTTTGACGATGCTGTCCAGCTTCACCTGGGGCTCTGACGCACTCGCCATGATAGCCCGCAGTTGCCGGATCAGCACCCATGGTGCACGCTCAGTCCAGGGCATCTGCCCGGTCCCAATGACCTTTTGGTTGTGAATTTAGCGGCGCCTTTTCCGTCGTGCGCCTCTTCGTTTTTATTACCTGCTTCTTTACGTTCGATCCAAGCCGAAAAGGCTGTGCAGCGTCTTAACGGCAGCCTCCGTGTGGGCGGCGCCGAGCAAGACGCTAATCTTGATTTCTGACGTCGATATGGCCTGGATGTTGATCTGCTTCTCGGCCAGCGCCTGAAACATTTCCGCAGCGACGCCCGCATGGCTTCGCATACCGACTCCGATCACCGAGACCTTCACCATATCGGTATCGCCGCGCAAGTCCCTGTAGCGGATCGTGTCCTTGCGATCGCGTAGCACCTGAAGCGCGCGCGGAAGATCCGACGCCGCGACTGTGAAAGTGAGGTCGGTTTTTCGGCCGTCCTCCGAGATGTTCTGGACGATCATGTCGACGTTGATGTTCGACTCCGCAAGCGGCATGAAGATGCTTGCTGCAACGCCGGGCTTGTCCTCGATACTAAGGACGGTGACCTTCGCTTCATCCTTTGCGTAAGCTATGCCGCTAACAACGTGTTGCTCTAACATTTCCGTTTCGTCGCAAACAAGGGTCCCGCACTTTTCCGGCATTCCGGGTCGTGCGGGTTCGCAGGTTTCTGGTGGATCGAAGCTAGAACGGACTTGTACACGCACCCCTTGAGCCATTGCAAGCTCTACGGAACGAGTCTGGAGTACTTTTGCTCCCTGAGACGCCATTTCAAGCATTTCCTCGTAGGACACCCGGGGGAGGCGCCTGGCGGAAGGCACAATGCGCGGGTCGGTTGTGTACACACCGTCCACGTCCGTATAGATGTCGCATCTGTCGGCTTTCAAGGCCGCCGCAAGCGCGACGGCAGTCGTGTCGGAACCGCCGCGTCCGAGCGTGGTTATCCGGTTCCTGGGGCTGATCCCCTGAAACCCGGCTACGACGGCCACTTCTCCCTGATCGAGACGGCGCAAAACCTCAGCCGCTTCGATGCGGTCGATGCGGGCAACGCCATGGGCGTCGTCTGTCTTGAGCGGGATCTGCCAACCCTGCCAGGAGCGTGCGGTTACGCCCATGGATTGCAGGATGATCGCCATCAGGCCGGCTGTGATTTGCTCCCCGGAGGACACCACAGCATCGTATTCGCGCGTGTCGTGGAACGAATGCGCCTCGCGCGTCCAGGCGACGAGCTGGTTCGTATGCCCGGCCATCGCGGACACCACGACGACGACGCGATTGCCGGCCTCGGCCTCACGCTTCACGTGGAGGGCCGAATTTCTTATACGGGCGATGTCAGCGACGGAGGTTCCGCCAAACTTCATGACGAGGAGCATGTTCGTGAGCTATGGTGCCAGAGTGAAATCAGAAAAGGGCGGCAAAAAAGCCGAGCGCCCAGGGATATAAGGAACGCCATCGGTGGGGATTGAGGCAGAAACACGGCATAGCCCATCACTCGACGCGGCAGAGCTGCGTCATTTCGAGGGGCTTGCCAAGGAGTGGTGGGACGAGCGCGGGAAATTTGGTGGTCTCCATGCATTCAATCCTGCGCGGCTCGCGTTTATTGTCGCGGAAGTCCAGAGTTGGCGTGATCAGCAAAACCAATCCTTTCGTCCACTGGACGGCCTTTCTGTTCTCGACATCGGCTGCGGGGGCGGCATCCTGTCGGAACCGCTGGCGCGGCTCGGCGGGAGTGTAACAGGAATTGACCCGGTCGAGGAGTCAATCGGAGTCGCAACGCTCCATGCGAAAAAGCAGCGCTTGAATATCGCCTATCGCGCGGCGACCGCCGAGATGCTTGCGTCGGAGGGATGCACTTTCGATATGGTCGTAGCCTCCGAGGTTATCGAGCATGTCGCCGACGTTTCATCGTTCCTAAAAACATGCCGCAGTCTTTGTAAGCCCCGGGGTCTCATCATCATTTCGACGCTCAACCGGACATCGAAATCTTACGCGCTCGCCATTGTGGCCGCTGAGCATATTCTTGGACTTGCCCCGCGGGGCACCCATGATTGGAAGAAGTTCATAAAGCCTGAGGAGCTTGAAGCCGCGGTCAAGCAAGCCGGGTTTGAGGTCGGCAGACTCTCTGGAATAGTGTTCAAGCCTCTCCTGGGAGTCTGGTCCCTGTCCGACAGGGATCTGTCCATAAACTACATCCTGTCGGCGGAGGCGGCGTGAACTTAGAATGGCGGGTGCGCCGGGCCGAGGCGGCGGATGAAGCCGAGTGGCGGCGTCTGTGGAAGGGTTACTGCGACTTCTACGAGGTCTCGGTTTCGCAGGATGTCACCGACACGCTGTGGCGGAGGATCATGGAGGGCAGCGCGGGCATTCACGCGGTTGTTGCCGAAAGCGTCTCCAAAGAAATGGAACCGCAGCTCATCGGTTTCGGAAACTACGTTCTCCATCCCTACACATGGGGGAAAGGGGTGATGTGCTACCTCGAAGACCTCTTCGTGGCCGAAGAGTGCCGGCGTGCGGGCGTGGGCAGGGCGATTATCGAGGCGCTGATCCAGATGGGTTACAACAAAGGCTGGGCCCGCGTCTATTGGCACACCCATGAAAGCAACGACGTGGCGCGGGCACTGTATGACAAGGTCATCCCGGTCGACCCGTTTGTCCGGTATGTCGTTCATCTTCGCTGAGGCCAGCGACTGGGCGGTTTCGCGCATCCTCAAGAACAAACAGATTAGGTAAACTGGCCTGCACCTGACGAAGGTTCTGCTGGGGCTTGCCTATGGAGAAAAATACATTCCCACAAAGCGACGCCATTGCGCTTTTCAACGTGTACCGGGACTATATTAAGCACGAAAGTGATTTAATGAACGTGCGCATGACCTGGTTTCTGACAACGCAGGCATTCCTGTTCAGTTCTTACGCGTTGTTGAACCAGAAAAGAATAAGCTCCGGGGCCTTCGAGATCGTGAAATCCTGGCAGGAGTTCATCGGTGACTTTACGCAGCTGAAGCTCAGGTTCAGCACAATGATCCTGATACTGATCTGTTTCTTCGGATATTTTATTGCACGTCGCTCCTATATTTCGGTGAGGGCAGCCAGCCACGCGATTATGAAATTGAGGGACCGGTGGAACGAGGAAATGCCTAACGACAACACGTTCCCTCGGCTTCCAGGCATCACTGGCGGAGGCGATGAGAAGGCCATGAACGAGGGATGGGCTTTGGCCGCGTCCCTTCCACGAGCCGCCATGGTGATATGGGTCTTGATTGCTGTCGCCCATACCTTCTTGCTTCGCGCCTAAATCGGTGTCCCCACTTCCTTCTTCGTCCTGGAGTTCTGAGGCGGTAGGTTATGGAAAAGCGCTTTACGGAGACGTTAATGAGGTCAAGCCACTGATTTCATTACAAAAACTCTGAGCATCAGCGCCCGCGCCCGGCTATCGAAGCCTCGGGATTGGGTTAATTTGCGAAGCTGAAATATATTTAACGGACTTTTGCGCGTCCCAGTAAAGACAAAAATTCCGGCATTAGATTTAATTTAATGGGCAATTCGTTAACCGTAAAATGGTGTGCAGTTACAAGTGGTTGCCGTCGCTCGTTCCTGTCCGATCACGGGCGCCGCGGTCCTGCCTTTCACGCCTGGTATACCAGATTTGGACCAGAAACATGGCCGGACCTAATTCGGACGCGCTTCTGTTAACCACGATGCGATTTACCAATAAGGCGCAACCCTGTCTGGCAAGGATTCGTTGACCCGGTAGCCGGACTTTGCGCCGTGCGGCGATATCCCCAGGTCAGCCTTGCACGGGCTTACGAAACCCGACGCGCTCCCCGTCATGACCGGCGAGCAGATCCTGGGTTTTTTCACAGGCTCCGCCCATGAACCGGGCAGCCTTTCGTGGTTCCGGCTGGCTCGGTCTCTCCTCGAGCGGTGCGCTTTTCGCCGTGGCATCCGCTCGCTTTCGCTTAAAAAATGCAGGAAGGCCGATCATTCGAGGGCCTCAAGCGCGGCGAGCTTCGGCTGGGGCAGAACTTTCACATCAAAGTCGCGCGTATGATCGAGCGCCGGGATCTGAGCGCGAACCCGGTCCACGTCCGCCACATCGATATCCGCGATGATAATCCCGGGCTCCGTCCCGCCCTCGCCGAGGATGTCACCCCATGGCGATAGGATGAGGCTGTGCCCGTACGTTGTCCGGCCATTTGCATGGCGCCCGCCTTGCGCCGCCGCAAAGACGAAACAGCCGTTTTCTATCGCGCGGGCACGGAGAAGGATGTGCCAATGCTTTTCGCCCGTGACCTTCGTAAACGCCGAAGGCGCGGTGAGGAATTTCGCCCCCGCTTTCGCGAGCGCCTTGTATTGTTCCGGGAAGCGGATGTCATAACAGGTTGCAACGCCAAGCGCGCCCCAAGGCAACGGCAACACATAGGCTGTCTTGCCAGGGACGTAGATTGACGATTCCCGATAGGTTTCGCCGCTGGGCAGATTCACATCGAACATATGAATCTTGTCGTACCGGAGCGCGATCTGCCCGTCTGGGGCGAAGACATAGGCGCGGTTCACCGCGCGTTTTTCGCCGGCCTTGAGGGCGATGGAACCGATATGAAGCCAGACGCCCAAAGCTTTGGCGAGCGCCGACAGATGCGGGATGCTCTCTGTCTCATCCTCCGGCGCGATGCTCTCGAACAGGCGCGCCGTTTCGGTCTCCATCAGAAGCGTATTTTCAGGGGTCTGTATGAACTGGGCCCCTTTTCGGGCGGCATCGCGGATTAAGGCCTCGGCTTCCAAAAGATTATCTCGAACGTCTCGCCCCGACCGCATTTGAACGAGGGCCACTCGAAAAAGATCTTTTTTTTCCGGCATGCTTTATCTGCCTCCCCTAACATTGCTTTCTATTTTGCTCAGCTTTGCAGGAGGGGATCAAGTTCTCCTTTCGCATCGAGAGCATAGAGTTCGTCGCAGCCTCCAATATGCCTGGAACCTATAAAGATTTGGGGAACGGTATAACCGCCGCCCGCCCGTTCCATCATGGCTTCGCGAATGGAGGGGTCGCTCGCATCGATCTCTTCGAATGTAACACCTTTGCGCGTCAGGAGGATCCTTGCGCGGCGGCAATAGGGGCAGGACGGCGTTATGTAGATGGTCACGGGCGGCATCAATCTTCCTTTCAGCATTCGCGCGCTGAGAAATGGCCTCTAACGGCTGCTCAGTCCAGCTTTCCTGCTGCTGCTTAGTGCTCGCCCTGATCCTCCGTCAAGTCTTCAAACCCATGCGCGACGAGCGCGATAGCCAAAACATCCACGCCGCGCGCGCCGGCATCGAGCAGTGCAGTCGCGCAAGCATTCGCCGTCGCGCCGGTGGTCATGACGTCGTCGATCAGCAGAACGCGCTTACCGAGCACCGCGCTTCGGCTGCCTCGGCTAACCCCGAAAGCATCCGCCACATTGTGTTGTCGCGCATCTTGAGCGAGGCCGACTTGCGCCCTGGTTCGCTTCGTTCTCTTGAGGGACGTGACGGAAGCGGGGACACCCGATGCGCGGCTCAGGCCCTTGGCCAGGAGGGCGGCCTGGTTGAAGCGCCGCTGCAAAAGCCGGAGGCGATGAAGCGGAACAGGGACAAGAAGATCGGCATCATCGAGAAGGCCGCGCCCGGCCTCGCGCATCAACTTTACAAACAGAGGCAGAGGTTCATGCTTGTCCTCGAACTTGAAGCGTACGATGAGCCGCCGGATGATCCCTCCGTAATGCGCAGCGGCCCTTGCCCGCAAAAATACAGGAGGGTTCGCAAGCGCTTGCATTGAGATATGCGTTTCCGTCCCTTCATAGGCAGGAAGGGGAATGCCGAGCTTCTCGCAAAAAGGCGGTGTAATGAGATTGAGCCCACCCCAGCACCGCGGACAAAGGAGGTTGTGGCGAGTGATGAGCGTGGAGCAGGAGACGCACACCGCCGGGAGGATCAGATCGGCCGAGTATCTCAGGCCGTCGGCGGCGAGTTGGGTGACGCGCTGAAGCATTGACAACACAAACAGGAATGACTTTTTCTAAAATGCACCATAGATCCGGGTGAAGCCTTTGAACAGCCCCAATATTTTCGATCGCCGGTCGATCCAGGCCAATCTCACGCGAGCCGCGCACGCGCGCCCGGGAACCGATTTTCTGCTGCGCCACGCCGCTGAAGAACTCGTTGGCCGGCTCGAAGGCATCAGCCGAACCTTCAATCTCGCCGCCGACGCCGGGGCCTATCATGGCGTTGTCGCCAGGCTCCTAAACAAACGTTTTCCGGGCACAAAAACGATCTCTTTGAGCCCGGTGACGGCGCTCGCCGAGGCTTGTCCAGCCCCTTGCGCCGTGGCCACGGAGGAAGCACTCCCTTTGAGGGATGGTTCGCTCGACCTCGTGACATCGGCGCTGTCGCTTCACCTCGTCAACGATCTGCCGGGCGCGCTTATTCAAATTCGGCGAGCGCTCCGGCCCGATGGCCTTTTTCTCGGCGCGCTGCTTGGCGGCGATACCCTCATCGAACTGAGACAGGCTTTCATGATGGCCGAGACGGAGACCTTGGGCGGGGTCTCGCCGCGTGTCTTCCCGACGGCGGACGTCCGCGATACTGGCGGCCTTTTGCAGCGCGCAGGCTTCGCGCTCCCCGTCGTGGATTCGGAACGCCTGACTGTAACCTATCCCACTCCGTTGGCCTTGATCAGAGAGCTGAAAGCCATGGGGGCCGCAAATCCTCTGGTTTCGCGTTCACGGAAACCCATGCGGCGCGACACGCTGGCCCGGGCGCTCGAGATTTACGCCAACAATTTTGAGGGTAATGACGGGAAGGTGCGCGCGACTTTCGAAATCCTCTACCTTTGCGGCTGGGCGCCTCACGAAAGCCAGCAGAAGCCGCTAAAACCAGGCTCCGCCAAAGCCCGGCTCGCGGACGCGCTTCGCACGACGGAAATCGCAGCCGGCGATAAGGCCAACTTCCCGCGTGGAGACAAAGATTGAACACCGACCTCCCTTGCGACGCAAAGCGACCCGTAAACGTAAGCGTGAATCCAGATCGTTTCGATCGCGTCCGCCAGGAATGGCAGGACAAAAACGCCGCCGCCATAGACGCTTACAATGAGCGAGTAACCAAGGAACGCATTCTGAGCGATTTTGATCGCTTATTCTGATGGTCATCGCCGCCATCGATTTTCTCACCACAGCTATCTGAGGACAAGCACAGCCCCGCCACACGCCCGCAAACGCAAATCGGTTAATCTCGCGTTAACGGAGGGCACATATGGCGAATTTCAATACACATTTGGCGGTCGCGTCAGTTGGAAGCGGGCTTTGCGCAACCGTCGCTCTGGCCGGCCACGCCGCGCCGAATAATTATCTGCTGACGCTGACGCTGGCTGGCACTATCGGCGGCATTCTGCCCGATATCGACCTCGAGAGGGCCGTCCCGGCGCGCATGCTTTTCAGCGTGCTCGGCATCGTGGCCGCGTTCATCGCTCTGTTCACCTTGAACGAAAAGCATTCCATTGCCGAACTCTGGATCATCTGGCTTGGCGCCTATTTCGTCACGCGATACGGCGTTTATAAAGCTTTCGAAAAACGCACCCATCATCGCGGCGTCTTTCATTCAATCCTCGCCGGATCGTTCTTTGCGATATTAACAGCCGATATTTTCGACCATATTTTAGCGGAGCCTCCCGCGCTTGCGTGGCTGACCGGGCTATTCCTCTTTATCGGCTTTGTCATTCATCTGGTGCTCGACGAGATTTATTCGGTCGATGTCGAAGGCAAAAAGATGAAGAAGTCATTCGGAACCGCCCTCAAGCTCTTCGACTACCATTCCTTGCGGGCTTCCGCGCTGATGGCCGTCGCCCTCGTCGCTGTTGCGCTGGCTGCGCCGCCCGCGCGTGAGTTCGTCGAGATGGTGAAACCGCCAGTCTTCTTCGCCTTCCTCAAGGACAGGCTCTTGCCAAAAGGCAACAACTGGTTCGATCTGAAGACGCTGGGAAAAACGGCAGCGCTGGAGCCAAGTCACTCGGACTAACGACTTTAGGACTTCCATTCATTGGGCTTGCTTTCCGTAAGAACCGGAAGGCAAGCCTTAATTTTTTGACTCCGAGCGGTTCCTTCGAAATCGATGCGAGAGAATCAGGAATTCCGGCTCCCTGGATAGCTCCCATTACGCGAACGCGTAATTATTAGCATTGCAAAAGCTGACTATAACCTATGCTAATTTTTAATGAGATGGGGTCGAGGCCATGCCTGCGATCATCGAAGCGAAGCTCGATTTGGCGAAACTTGCGGAACGGCTTCGTACGGTAGCTGAAGCGCTGAGGCGTCTCCCGGCCGATCACCCCTCTTTCCATGAAGAGATGGAGGACCTCCGCGAGGAGATAAAATTTGTTGCGGCTCAGCTCAGAGGGGATTGACCGTCGCTCTGAGAAAGGGATGCTCAAGCCTTCGGGCTGGGCTGCATCCAATCAGGATATAAAGCCCCAGCGGATAGCGAGCGCCACGGCGTGCGCGCGATTTGCGGCTCCAAGCTTGCGGTGCACATTGGCGAGATGCTTGTCCGCCGTGTGTTCCGAAACATGGAGAATGGCGCTGATTTCCCACTCGCTCTTGCCCTCGGCCGCCCATTTCAGGCATTCGATTTCGCGCGGCGTCAACCCGGGGCGCTGGGTCTCTTTTCCACCATGGCGAAGTGCAATTGCGCGGGCAAAAGCAAATATGCTGATCATGGCGATCATCGCGCGAGCGTCGGGCGGCATCTCAGCAGCTTCGCCGCCGAGCGACACCGCTGCAACCGCGCCATCAAGCATGCTCAACGGGATGACGAACCCGGCTTTGAGTTTAAATTCCGCAGCCTCGTCGAAGATTTTTTTGGCGAGGCTGCAATGTTTGCTTTCGGTGAGAATCTCATTTTCGGACCAAAGGTAAGGAGAGGGATCGGCCTTAACCCGGCGGACAACGGGATCAATTCGAGCGTAATCCTGGTCGAGATAGCGGTCCATCCAACCCGCTGGATATGCCGACACAAGAAAGTGCTGTTCTTGCATCCGCTCTTCAGGCGAGGGAAGGGTGGCCGCAATCATGCAAGCAAGGCCATAGCGGCCGGTGAAGCTCGTGAGCGCGTCGCAAATGCCCTGCGGAGTGGCTGCCCTCTTGAGCTTTTCGATCACTTCAAAGGTTCGATCCAGGTCGACGCCCATCGTCCGGAAACCCGAAATAAGAATTAAATAGATCCTTGTTATATTCGGACTTTCTAATTCTCGCAACAAGCCCTTTGCGCATGCGCTGGGGACAACTCAGGCACAGCGAGGCGGACGCTAGCTCGGTGTCACGCCAGGCGACATAGGCGGCAACGAGCATGGTGCCGCCGCCGAAATACTGAGCCGCGCGGCTGACCCATCCCAGCACGCCGCCGACCGCTGTTTGCAGGATCAAGCCGCCATAGCCGATCGCGAGCAGCACCATCGAAAGAGAAAACCAGTCGAGGAACGTTGAGTTGCAAGGGACGCTGTGTCTGCTTTGCTATGAAAAGCGTCGTTCATCTGCGGTTTCTCGGACCAAGCTAAGCGCTTGTCTTGAGACTAATCTTTTCTTGAAAAGAGGACAAAGCACCTACTAACAGGTTGCTGAAAAAACGATGCGGCCCATGGCGCCATCCTGAGCCTGCCGAACCACGACAGCTGGATGAGGCGCCTGGAAAAACCGCCCGCTGATAATATCAGTCGAACCCTGTGCTGTTGGTGCGCCTTAGGCGCGCTCCCGGCCATTGTTCGTTTCCGCTTTCTGTCCGACCTTCAGGAACTCGGTCACGAACTCGCGCAGCCGCGGCTGCCGCGCCTCGATATAGGGCAGCGGACGCAAAACCTCGATGGCCGCGATGCCGATGCGGATCGTGAAGCCGCCGTTGATAAGCCCCTCGCCAAGCCGCTTGGAAAGACGCGATGTCATGCCATGGCCAAGAAACTGGCCGAGAATGTCGTCCGTAAACGCGATGCCGCCCGTCACCGCCAAGTGCGCCGCGATGAGGCGCATGAGGCGCAGGACGGAAATGAAGCCGGGCCTCCCTCCATAGACGCCGGCGAGGGTGCGGAGCATCCGGAAATTTTCGTAGGCCACGAACCCGACCGAGAAAACCGCGGCCGGGCTGAGCGCCGTCACCATCGAGACTCTGCGGCCGGACGTGCCGACGGTTACGCGAGCCTCGCGGTCCAACGGTAGCAGCAGCTCGCGCTCGGTGAGCGTCAGCACTTGCCTTGCGTCGAGGATATCCCCCTGATGCCGCTTCAGCTTCGCAACGCCGTCCGCCAGCTCGCGCCGCTCCTCGAGCATGGCGCGGATTTCCCCCGAGGCGCTGCGAGCTTCGGAAGCATTTTCGGCGGCCAAGGCCGCGTCCGCGCGCTGGCGAACCATAGTGATCGCGGACAGGCGATAGAGCCCCGCGATTTCACGCGAGAGGATCATGACGAAAGCGAAAACCGCCGTCGCCAGCAGCAGGGTGGCCGCCCAGCCGAGCCAATCGCTGCGGCCCAGCAAGGTCAGGAACGTGTTCTGGACCCAGACCAGGAAGGCGAGGAAGAGAAGCCCGCTGACGGCGCTCAGGAAAATGCTGCCCCAGCTGCGCCCGACTCGCACCATCTCCGGCATGGTCGGGATCTGGCGAGGCGCGCTTTCCGCCGGGGCATAGGGAGCCTCGGCGCTTGGCGCGGCATCGGGCTTAGGCGGAGCGTCGACCTTTGGGGCGGACTCGACCCTGGGAGGCGGCGTTTGGACTCTGACGGTCGAACTTGGCGCCGCGCTCGGCACGGGCTTCTGCGCTGGCTTGGCCGCCGGTATATCCTTCGGCGGAGGAAGCGGAGCGTCGATCACCCGAGGATCGTCGAGACTGAATGCGACCGGCGGCCGGCCTTTGGGGGGTGCGCCACTCATGATAGTTTGTCACCGATCAGGAAGTTCAAAGCTCTATCGAGCCGGATATGTTGAAGCAGCGCGCTTTGCCCGAATTCGAGGCCGGTCTGCTTTTGCGGCCGGAAACGGACGAAACGCGCCGAGCCAGCGCCCGAGTTCGAGCCATTCCGGCGTGAGCGCCAGCGCCGGGTCTTCCGGCAGATCACCGGGGAAGATGGCAAACTGCTCGCTGCCGTTGAAAACGCGGGTGCCGAGCCTCTCACCCCTGACGGGCACCCCGGCGATACAAGGCAAGATGTCGTTGCCATATCGCTTCTCCATCTCGGTCGTGACGCGGACGCTGGCAAGCGCAAACGCTCGCACCGCCGCGCCGGAGAAGGATGCGCGCTGAATACTTTTCTTCGCGATCAGCTGCAGGATCGCCTCGAGCCGGTCGTGGTTGGTGTGGTGAAGATGGTCCGCCTTCGTGGCCGCAAAAACGATGCGGTCGATGCGGCGGCCCGTGAACAGCGCATGCCAGGCGTTCTGCCCCTGACGGTAACAGCGCAGGACATCCGTCAGAGCGCGTTCCAAATCCGCTACCGCCGCCGCGCCCGCGTTCACAACGGTCAGGACATCCGCGAGCACGATCTGCCGATCGAGCCGCGCGAAATGATCGCGATAGAACGGAACCACCACATGCGTCTTGTAGGCCCGATATCGCCGCTCCATCATGGCCCAGATGCTGTTTCTCGGCACCATCGCGTTGTCGGGCGTCTCGAGAGGGAAAAAAGTGAATGCCGGCGAGCCCGCCATATCGCCCGGCATCAGGAAACGGCCGGGCGGCAGGCATGAGAGCGAGAGCAACTCTTCCCGGCACTTGCGCAGATACTGGGTGAATATTTCCGAGCCTTGCTTCGCGAACTGTTCGTCCTTTTTGGCGACGGCGTCGGTGGTGGAGAGGAATTGCAGCCAGTCTTTCGCGGCCGTAGCGCGCACCGCCTCGCGCGCCTGCCCAATCGATTGCCGCGACCACTCTTCATAACTCAGGTCCAGCAGCGGTAGATCGAGAAGCCACTCGCCGGGGTAGTCCACGATGTCGAGGTGCATCGTCTTCGTCCCCAGCGCACGCCGCATCATGGCGGTTGGCGAGAATTCCAGCGTAAGACGAAGTTCGCTGATGTGCCGCGTGCCCTCAGGCCATTCTGGCGAAGACCCGGTGAGTTTCTCAAGGTTGCCCTCATAGTCGAAGCGTGGGACGGCGTCGTCGGGCTGGGGCTCCAGATAGACCTTGTGAATGCGTTTCTGCGCGAACGGCTCGAAGAACGGAAGCGCGTTGCCTGCCAGGAGATTATGAACGAGCGACGTGATGAAAACCGTTTTGCCCGACCGCGACAGGCCCGTCACGCCGAGGCGAACGGACGGCGCGAGAATTTGCGCGGCGGCATCCTGGGTGCGCGCCCACGTTTCGGCCGCGGAGTTCGACAGGCGTTCCAGCAATCCCGGTACCTCTGGCGATGAGAGAGAATCGGCAGTGTTTGTACCAGCAGACGAGCGTCAGCGGAACCCGCGTTTTTTCACGGCGACAGGCGCTGCGCCTGCAACAGCGCTCGGTTTGCGCGGAACAAATCTTAAACTATTCGACTAAAATTTACCCATACCGTTAGCAAGGCTGTGTTATTGACCGTTATCAAAGTTTTGACCGCTCACGCGCTACAACTTTGAACGAGAATAATGACCCCTTGGAGACCGAGCCATGCCCAGGTTTCGCTTAATATCTTTCGCTGCCGCCATCATGTTTCTGATCGCCGGCGGCAATCTCGCATATAGCATTCCCCTCAACCCGGACGCCGGAAGCGCCATATCTCCTGCGTCCGGCACTGTGCTAGTACGTGGAGGCGCTCGTGGCGTCCATCGTGGCGGAGCCGTTGCCGTGCGCGGCCCTCACGGCGGCAGAGCGGTTGGAGTGCATAGCAGCACCCGGGTCGCAGTCCATGGCGGCGGCAGAGGTGTCGTACGAGGCCCGCATCGCGGCGGGGCCGTCGCAGTGCGCGGCCCCCATGGCGGAGGGGCGGTTGTCGCTGGCGGTCCTCGCCGCATCGGCATGCGTCATGGTGGCGGCGTGTGGTACGGCACCGGGCGGCGCTATTGGGGCGGACGGTGGTGGGCCTATGGCGTAGGCTCTTGCTGGCGGATGACCGATATCGGCTACGTTTGGATTTGCCAGTAGCGCGTCGCGCTATCGCTTTGAAATGGCCGGGCTCGCCCCGGCCATCCAGTATCAAAATCCAAAAAGATGAAATTTGTTATCCCGGATGGCCGCCCATGTCCTCGGACTTGATCCGGGGATCGGAGGGCGGCCATGACGGGAATACGAATAGTTTCACGCGCTTCAGGCGCACAAGCTTCTTCGATCTATTTCCGCCCGGTCAGCCCTGCCTTGCGGAAGGCGTCTGCGAACGCGCCGCCGCCAGCCTCCGGCTTCCCGCTTTTCGGCGCGGCGCTCATCTTCTTTGGCGGCATGGCGCTCCTCGGCGCGCCGCCTTGCGGCCGGTCGCCTGCGCCCACCTCATCGTCGAGCCGCAGGGTGAGCGCAATGCGCTTCCGCGGCAGATCCACCTCCATCACCTTCACGCGCACGATGTCGCCGGGCTTCACCACGTCGCGCGGGTCTTTCACGAAGGTCTTCGACAGCGCGGACACATGCACAAGCCCGTCCTGGTGCACGCCGATGTCCACGAAAGCGCCGAAAGCGGCCACGTTCGTCACCACGCCCTCCAGCACCATGCCGGGCTTGAGGTCGCTGATCTTCTCCACGCCCTCCTGAAAGGTCGCGGTCTTGAAGGCGGGGCGCGGGTCGCGGCCGGGCTTCTCCAGCTCGCGCAGGATGTCGGTCACGGTCGGCAGGCCGAAGGTCTCGTCCACGAATTCCTTCGGGGCGAGCCCGCGCAGCACCGGCGCATTGCCAATCAGCTTCTTGATGTCGGTCTTGGCCGCCTGCACGATCTTGCGCACAACCGGGTAAGCTTCGGGGTGAACCGAAGAAGCGTCGAGAGGATCGTCGCCATTGGGGATGCGCAGGAAGCCCGCCGCCTGCTCGAAGGCTTTCGGGCCGAGCCGCGGCACCTCTTGCAATTCCGCGCGCTTCTTGAATGCGCCTTTCGTGTCGCGATAGGCGACGATGTTCTTGGCGAGGCTTTCGCTGATGCCGGACACTCGCGCCAAGAGCGGCGGCGAAGCGGTGTTCACGTCCACGCCGACCGCGTTCACGCAGTCTTCCACCACGGCGTCGAGCGAGCGCGAGAGCTTCGACTCGGAGAGGTCGTGCTGATATTGGCCGACGCCGATGGATTTCGGGTCGATCTTCACAAGCTCGGCGAGCGGATCTTGCAGGCGCCGCGCGATGGAGACCGCGCCGCGCAGCGACACATCCATGTCGGGCAGTTCCGCACTGGCGTAGGCGCTGGCGGAATAGACCGACGCGCCCGCCTCCGACACCATGATCTTGGTCATCTTCAACTGGGGCAGTCCGGCCACCAGCTCGGCGGCGAGCTTGTCCGTTTCGCGCGAGGCGGTGCCGTTGCCGAAGGCGATCAGCTCGACCTTATGCTGGATGCACAGCCGGCCCAGAATGGCGAGCGATTCCGCCCATTGCCGCCTCGGCTCATGCGGATAGATCGCAGTCGTTTCGGCGACCTTGCCGGTGGCGTCCACCACGGCGACCTTCACGCCGGTGCGGAAGCCTGGATCGAGGCCCATGGTGGCGCGCGTCCCGGCGGGCGCGGCAAGCAGGAGATCGCGCAGATTGCCGGCGAACACCCTCACCGCTTCTTCTTCCGCCGCCTGCCAAAGCCGCATGCGCAGATCCACCGACAGATGCCCCTGGATGCGCGTCCGCCACGCCCAGCGCACCGTGTCGTTCAGCCACTTGTCGGCAGGGCGGCCCCGGTCGGCGATGTTGAATTTGCGCGCGATGCGGGCCTCGTAGAGGCTCGGGCCGCTCGGGGGCGCTTGCGCCGGGTCTTCCGGCTCGAAATTCAGGTCGAGCACGCCCTCCTTCTCACCGCGATACATCGCGAGGATGCGGTGCGACGGCATCTTCGTAAGCGGCTCCGTTTTGTCGAAGTAGTCGGCGAATTTCGCGGCTTCGGGCGTGTCCTTCTTGTCGTCCTTCGCCTTGGCGGCGAGGCGGCCACGGCCCCACATCTCCTCGCGCAGATTGCCGATGAGGTCCGCGTCTTCGCCGAAGCGTTCCACCAGGATCGAGCGCGCGCCTTCGAGCGCGGCTGTGGCGTCGGCCACGCCCTTCTCGGCGTCGATGAAGGTCGCGGCGATGGCGTCCGGAATTTTCGTCGGATCGGTGAGCAGCGCGTCCGCCAGCGGCTCAAGCCCCGCCTCTTTCGCGATCATTGCCTTCGTGCGCCGCTTCTGCTTGTAGGGCAGATAGATATCTTCGAGCCGCGCCTTCGTATCCGCCGCCATGATCTGCGCCTGGAGCGCATCGTCGAGCTTGCCCTGCTCGCGAATGCTGTCGAGGATCGCGGTGCGGCGCGCTTCCATCTCGCGGAGGTAGCCGAGCCGCTCCTCCAGCGTGCGGAGCTGCGCATCGTCGAGCATCCCGGTGACTTCTTTGCGGTAGCGCGCGATGAAGGGCACCGTCGAGCCGCCGTCCAGAAGCTCGACCGCCGCCTGCACCTGCTGCGGCCGCACGCCAAGCTCTTCCGCAATCCGCTGTTCGATGGACTTCATCGTTTACCGCTCCGCTGTAGATCAACCCGCCTTTAATCCATCCGATTAAAGGCGGAAAGTTGATCGACTCTAAAATGATAGAGCCAGCTTATCCGCGTCGAGATGGACGCGGGCTGCTCTAGTCGGCGCCGCCCGCGAAGGCGGCTCGAATCGAGCGGTGATCATACCCAGGCGGCGGCGCGATTCAAAACACGGCTTTGTAATATGCACGGTGGCGTTGCGCTTGCCGGGATGGAACCAAGAAGCAGCGGCAGATAGAAGCCGTTTCTCTTACGAGCACTTGTGACCCGATAGGAAGGGGATCGTTTCGTGCTTAATAAGTATTACTTATTGCGCAAAACCAAGACCTCCATATATTCCGCACATACGGAGGTTGTGCATGGCCGACATTGAACGCCTGAGCATCGCCCTGCCGGCGCCTATGGCGAATGCCGTGCGCCGCGCTGTCGAAGACGGCGAGTATGCATCTACAAGCGAAGTCATCCGCGATGCGCTGAGGCTTTGGGAATTGCGCCGCCATCTGCGTGAGCGCGATCTGGATGTACTGCGCCAACGCTGGGACGAGGGCAAGGCAAGCGGCCGCGCGGGGCCGCTCGACATCGGCAGCCTGATCGTTGAGGAGCGCGCCCGGCTGAAGGACGGCAAGACTGAACGTGGCTGAGCTTTACTTATCGCGCCGCGCCGAAGCCGAGCTGCGCCAAATATGGCGTTACATTGCCGCGGAAAATCCCGACGCGGCCGACTGTCTGCTGCTGAAGATCGACGACAAACTCCAGATTCTTCGCGAATTTCCGAAGATCGGCGCGCTGCGGGTGGATATCCGGCCCGACTTCCGCATGCTTGTCGAAGGGAATTATCTTTTGCTCTACGAATATGACGAAGCCGGTGATGCCGTAGAACTGATTTCCGTTGTCGATGGCCGTCAGGATTTGACGGAGTTGTTTTGACCAAAAAATTTAGGAGCGAGGCTGGCGCAGCTGCTAGTACAGCCGGCCGGAAGTTCGCACTCCCATTGCCGCAAACGATCAAGCGAACTTTCGGCCGCAAGCTGTACTAGATACTAAAGAGTTGCTAGTACGCCTTTTCCGCGGGAAGTCCTGTCAGCGCCCGCCGCATGTGGGTCAGGACTTCCCGCGGGGCGTACTAGCTCGTGCGCCATAGGAACCGAGATTCTCTACGACAACCAGCGGCGTCATCCGGAATCGTTCCGGTTGTGATGATCCCGGATAGCCGCAAGCGGCCTCCAGGCAAGCGGCGTCCAGAGATGGCGACGCTTTTTGATCGACGGCCGGGCGCCTTCGTCATCGCCGCAGCGCATTCGCATATGCGGGCTTTACGCGCGAGGAAATCATTGCATCCGCCGCCGTTCCCGTCCAAATCAGCGCAAGGAATACTGACACATTGGACTCATGGCTCCACTTCTCACGCTTCAAAACGTTGCGCTAACCTTCGGCGGAACTCCGCTTTTCGAGGACGCCAGCTTGTCCGTCTCCGAAGGGGATCGAATTTGCGTTGTCGGCCGGAACGGCTCCGGCAAATCGACCCTCATGAAGATTGCGGCGGGGCTCGTTGAGCCGGATCGCGGAACGCGATTTCTCCAGCCGGGCATCACGCTTCGCTACCTCCCGCAGGAGCCGGATTTCGGCGAGCACAAGACGGTGCTGTCCTATGTCGAGAGCGGGCTTGGACCGAGCGACGACCATTATCAGGCGCGTCTTCTTCTGGGCGACCTTGGGCTCACGGGTGAGGAAGCGCCCGCAACCCTGTCCGGCGGTGAGGCGCGGCGGGCGGCGCTGGCCAAGACCCTTGCGCCGAACCCGGACGTGTTGCTTCTGGATGAGCCGACAAACCACCTCGACATCCAGGTGATCGAGTGGCTTGAGAAACGGCTCGGGAGCATGCGGTCGTCGCTCGTCCTGATCAGCCACGACCGGCGCTTTCTCACAAACCTGTCGCGCTCAACGGTTTGGGTCGACCGCGGCACGACGCGAACCATCACCATCGGGTTTGGCAGCTTCGAAGCCTGGCGCGATGACTTCCTCGCGCAGGAAGAACTCGATCGCCACAAACTCGCGCGCAAGATCGAGCGCGAGGCCGACTGGCTCCGCTATGGCGTGACTGCGCGCCGCAAGCGCAATGTGCGCCGCCTCGGCGAGTTGCATGCGATGCGCGATGCGAAGCGGAATGCGAAGCGCGCTCCGGGACAGGCCAGGCTCGAAGCCGTGGATGGGGCTCTCTCCGGCAAGCTTGTGATTGAGGCGAAAGGCATCTCGAAAGCGTTCGACAGCAAGCCCATCGTCGATAAGTTCGGCATCCGCGTCCATCGCGGCGACCGCGTTGGCATGGCGGGTCCGAACGGCTCGGGCAAGACCACCTTGCTGAACATGCTGATCGGAAAGCTTGAGCCCGATGAGGGGACGGTGCGCCTCGGCGCCAACCTCGAAATCGCGAGCCTGGAGCAGGGCCGGGACAGCCTCAAGCCGGATTGGACGGTGGCCGACGCGCTGACAGGCGGCAGCGGCGATCTTGTCGTCATCAACGGCGTGGCAAGGCACGTCGCCTCCTACATGCAGGATTTTCTGTTTCAGCCGGAGCAGGTGCGGACGCCCGTGAAGGTTCTTTCCGGCGGCGAGCGGGCGCGGCTCATGCTGGCGCGTGCGCTTGCCAAGCCGTCGAACCTCCTCGTCCTCGACGAACCGACCAACGATCTCGACCTCGAAACGCTCGACGTGCTGGAAGAGATGCTTTCGGACTTCGCGGGCACGCTCATCCTCATCAGCCACGACCGCGATTTTCTCGACCGCATCGCGACGTCCATCATTGCCCCGGAGGGCGGCGGCCGATGGATCGAATATGCCGGCGGCTACACGGACATGATCGCGCAGCGAGGCGGACGCACCTTCGCGGCGGAGGCTCCGGTCAAGGCCGCGAAACCGGCGCCCGAGCCCGCCAGGAGCAAGGCCGATAACGCAGCGGAGCCGAAGAAACGGCTGAGCTTCAAGGATAAGCACGCGCTGGAAACCTTGCCTGCCAAAATGACCGGCCTTGAAAAGGAGATCGCCGCTCTGCACGCGCGGCTTGCCGATCCCTCGCTCTATGCAAAGGACCGCCAGGTCTTCGAGCAGGCCAGCGCCGCGCTGACAAAGGCGCAAGACGAGCTGGTCGAGGCGGAACACCGCTGGCTGGAGCTGGAAATCCTGCGCGAGGACATTGAAAAGGCGCGTGAGAACTAAGACGGTTTGCCAGCACTTTGATCTAAGTTGACCGCCTCGGGATCGGGCGCTCCACCGCTATAGCATTGCAATCGCCATCGTCCTCATCGCGGCCGTTGCGCGTCTCGTGTTTCTCCAGGCGCTTGGAACGAGCGTCGCGTTTATAACTTTCTATCCGGCGGTCATGCTGGCCGCGTTCTATGGCGGCTTTCGCGCAGGCGCTTTGGCGACCGCCGTCGCCGCCGCGGTCGCCGATTATTTCTGGATCGAACCGGCAAGGTCGTTTGCAATTGGCTCGCCTTTGGATTTGCTGGCGACCCTCATCTTTGTCATCAGTTGTTTGCTGATCTCCTGGATCGTGGGACTTCTCCAGGAAGCCCAAGCGCGAGTGCGGAAGTTGGAAGGGGACCGCCGCGCCGAGTTGGAGCGAATGGTTGTCGAACGCACCGCCGAGCTGGCGCTGGCGAACGAGGCGAATTCCCGCCATCTCGCGGCGGCTATCGCCAGGGAAGCGGAGTTGCAAGCCGTGCTCGACGCGGCGCCAGCGGGAATTTGGATCGCCCGCGATCTGTCCTACCGGACAGCGCAGGCGAACCGGCTCGCAAGCGCCTGGATGCGCATCCCTGACGGCGCCAATTCCTCGAAGTCCACGCCGGGCCTCCGTCACTTCGAGATCTTCGACAAGGAGGGGCTGCCTATCCCAAACGAGCAGCTTCCTTTGCGGCGGGCCGCTCGCGGCGAAGTGGTGACCGATTACGAGTTCGATTGGAGATTTACAGATGGCGAAAGGCGTTTCGGGGTGGATCTCGAAAAGCTTATCCGCTCCCAGCTCGCGCATTTCACCGACCTGATCGGAGTGCGGATCGACCTTCGCGGACCGCCGCTTTCGATCTCGGCATCCGCAGCTCAAACCTTAGGCATGGCGCTTAATGAGCTTGCGACCAACGCCGGCAAATATGGAGCGCTTTCAAACTCGGCTGGCCGCGTGGAAGTCGCCTGGAACTTGGAGGACGCCGGGGACGGCGCGGAGCGCTTTGTCATGAGCTGGCGCGAGAGCGGCGGCCCGCCTGTGACGAAGCCCGCCTGGACAGGCTTTGGCTCGACCGTGATTTCCGATATGACGAGGATGAGCCTCGACGCCGACGTCGATCTTGACTTTGCGCCAGGCGGACTGACTTGGCGCCTCCGGAGCCTCGGCGACAAGATCCTGGAAGGCGAAACCTTATGCGTCCAGAGCGCAAATATTCGATAACTGCGTAGGGCCGCCGCTCGGGGGTGTGATCTGCATCGTGGGGAGCAAGCGCGGAAGCGGCGGCGTTCGGGAGCTGGAACGAATCAATGGGGCCGGCTGTTCCCAATGGAATTGTCGCATCATCGCGACCAAATCCTATGGAGACGGCCATGAGAAAATTCGTGATCGCCGCGGTGGCGATTTATGCTTTTGCGGGACTTCTGACTTCCGCCCAGGCGCGCGCAGAAATGCGTCCGCAAACAAACACCACCGAATTCAAATCGCGTCCAACGACAAGCGCCGGCCAATTCGCGCAGGACTTGCTGGCAAGCGGGATGTTCGAGATCCAGTCCAGCGGGCTGGCTGAGAACAAATCGACGAATGACGCTATCAAGAAGTTCGCTCAGAAAATGATCCACGATCACACGGAGGCTAATCAGAAGCTCAAGGAAACACTGAAGCAAGCGAATCTCCCTGAGCCCAAATATGGAATGAATGCACATCAGCAGGACTTGGTGAACTACCTCGTTGCTGAGAACGGGCAGGAATTCGATCGCACCTATGTCGAAGATCAGATCAAAGGGCACAAGCAAGCCGTGTCGCTGCTTGAAACTTACGCGCAGGGCGGGGACAACGAAGCGTTGAGGAAGCTCGCTTCAAATCTTTTGCCGACCATCAAGGAGCATTTGCGCCTTGCCGAGGGATTGCGCGGAAGCGTTACGGCCCGCCGTTAGAGCAACGCAGGCGTCCCATCGATCGCCGCCCCGGAATTCGCGTCATCGCATATCCGGGGCGCTTCTTTTGCGATCCCGGTTGCGGAGCGACGGTCGATCCGCCATCACCCTCCCAACAAGGCGCATTTCCCTGCCATCGCGGTCAACCACCTTTTGCACGCCGCATAAAATTGCCAGTTGGCCTGTAAGCCGGGTTCTGTGCGTCGGGACGAGCCGCCGCGATGGCCATTCATCTGGGACGCGCGTCGCCGCGCGCCTCAAGCAACCAACCCGGACGGCGATGCGAAAACGCATTCCGCCCCGCAGCCGAAGCAGCAGGGCTGTGCCGTCCCTATTCGGTTTTGCTCCCGGCGGGGTTTGCCATGCCAGCTCTGTTGCCAGCGCTGCGGTGCGCTCTTACCGCACCCTTTCACCCTTACTGTATCGAGGGCCTAATACTCGGAGCCTTTCGGCCTCAAGCAGCGCAAAGCGCGATAGGCCAACAATAAAGCGGTTTGCTTTCTGTGGCACTTTCCCTGGGGTCGCCCCCGCCGGACGTTATCCGGCGCCGTGTTTCCGTGGAGCCCGGACTTTCCTCCACCCGAGAAGCGCTACGACCTTGCGGCCCACAACGCGCCTTTCGGGCAGCGGCCATCCGGCCAACTGGCGATCTGAGTAAGGGGGCAACGCCGCGCCGCGTCAAGTGGCGCCTGAAAAAATGCACCGGCTTTAAGGCGAGGGAACCTTCTGCGCTGCCTGCGCTGTTACCGCGGAAGTGAATCACAAACAAAGGCAGTTAGGCGTCCCATGGCACACAGAAGAACCGCAGCAGCGATACTCGCATCCTGCCTCGTATGGTCCGGCGCGGCCGCCGCGGACGAAAAACCGATTGCGGAGCAGATCGTAGACGCCATGAACAAGGTGTTCGGCGTACACAAGGGCTTCCGGGCCAACCATGCGAAGGGCATCGTGGTCGAGGGCAGCTTCAAGGCGACGCCCGAAGCCGCCGCGCTGAGCAAGGCGGTGCTGTTCAACGGAAGCGAAATCCCGCTGACGGCGCGCTTCTCCGATTCGACGGGCCTCCCGAACATCCCGGACGGCATCCCCAGCGCCAACCCGCACGGCATCGCGATGAAGTTCCATCTGCCGGATGGGAACGACAGCGATCTCGTCATCAACGCGCTGAAGTTCTTCCCTGTCTCGAACGGTGCCGATTTCCGCGATCTGTTCCTCGCCACTGCCGCCAGCCCGCCGGATGCGCCCAAGCCAACGAAACTCGAGCAATTCCTTGTCGCGCACCCCAACATCGCCGCAGCCAACGCCGCCGTGCATACGCCCGACAGTTTCGCCCATGAGGAATATCAGGGCGTCAACGCGTTTGTCTTCGTGAACAAGTCCGGCCAGAAACAGGCGATCCGCTATCACCTTGTGCCGGAGCGCATCGTGCATCTCGATCCGGCGGTAGCGAAAGAGAAAGCGCCGAATTTTCTGATCGATGAGGTGCAGGAGCGGCTCAAGAAAGGCCCGATCACGTTTCATCTGAAGGCGCAGCTCGCGGCGCCTGGCGACCAGACCAGCGATGGGTCGAAGCCCTGGCCGAATGATCGCAAAGAGGCGGACATGGGCGTCTTGACCATCAGCAAGGCAGCCGCCGATCCTTTCGAGGCCCAGAATAAGCTGCTGTTTCTCCCCGGCAACCTCCCGGACGGGATAGAGCAGTCGGACGATCCGATGATCGACATCCGCAACGCGGCCTATCCGATCTCGTTTGCACGCCGCCAGCAATAAGCTCGCCGCTGTAATCCCGGAACTGACACCTATCCGGGATCTTGCTTGATTTTTGGCGGTCCCGGCTCGCGCTTCGGTCTCAAGCCAATCCGCCAACTCGCGAGCGGACATGTTCACGAGCGAGGCGAAGTCGCGCTCGATATCTTCGTCGCTTTCCTTGTGTCGGCTTGTCATGAACCACCCCTCGCCGATGCGATGGCGCGTGACAGTTCATCCTTCGTCATCGTCGACCGGCCCTTGATGCCGAGGCCGCGAGCCTCCCGGATCAGCTGTTCCTTGGGTGGCAAACCATCGCGATAAGCTCTCGTCTTTCCAGCGATTGCATCGGGCTGGCGCGAGAACTGCTGCCCCTTCGCCGTATCGCGCCGCTTCTTCGCGGTAGTCTCTGCATATTCGGCGGGGGAAAGCGCTTTGCGAGCATCCTTCGGAAGATAGCGCTCGCCGGTCTCGGTGCTCTTCCCGCCCGATTTCGTGCCCCAGTCTTCGTCGGTCCACTTCACGAGCGAATTGTCTTCGCTCTTAGGGCCGGTATAACCGCCGCCCTCTTTCTTGTAGTCCTGGACGGCCATCTGGGCCTTGCGGGCCGACCACTGCCCCGGACGCCCGCCCTTATCGCCGGCGGTCACATCCTCTTTCACTTTTTCCCAAAGCTCGGGATCTGTTTTCTTTGAAGTTTTTGCCATCTTCAGCTCCAGTCCGTCGACATTGATGAACCGGAGCCTGCAGTCGATGTTCCCACAAGCTCACCATGAGGTTTAAGCCACTAAAAAGGCTCGACCTCATCCTGAGCTTGTCGAAGGATGAAGACACGTCTTCAAGCTTTTTCAGCATTCTGCTAGCGGTCGATCTCGCCGAAGACGATATCGAGGCTGCCGAGAATGGCGGACACGTCGGCCAGCATGTGGCCCTTGCAGAGGAAGTCCATGGCCGCGAGATGCGGGAAACCGGGCGCTCGGATTTTGCAGCGATAGGGCTTGTTCGTGCCATCGGCGACAATATAGACGCCAAACTCGCCCTTCGGCGCCTCGATGGCGGCGTAGACCTCGCCTTCCGGCACGCGGAAGCCCTCGGTATAAAGCTTGAAGTGATGGATCACGCCTTCCATCGTGCTCTTCATATCGGCACGGCGTGGCGGCGTGACCTTATGGTTCGGCAGCAGTACCGGGCCGCGCCCAGCCGGGGAGTTCAACCGCTCAAGACACTGCTTCATGATGCGAACCGCCTGCCGCATCTCCTCCATGCGGATGAGATAGCGGTCCCAGTTGTCGCCATTCTTCCCGATCGGGATATCGAACTCGAGGTCCGCGTAGCATTCGTAGGGCTGCGCCTTCCGCAGATCCCACGGCGCCCCGGAGCCACGCATCATCACGCCCGTAAAGCCGTGCGCCATCGCGTCTTCCAGGCTGACGACGCCGATATTGACGTTCCGCTGCTTGAAGATGCGGTTATCGGTGAGCAGCTCGTCGATGTCGGCGAGAGTTTTCAGGAACGGATCGCACCACGCGGCGATGTCGTCGATGAGAGCCTGCGGTAAATCCTGATGTACGCCGCCCGGCCGGAAATAGTTCGCGTGAAGCCGCGACCCACTCGCGCGCTCATAGAACACCATGAGCTTCTCGCGCTCCTCAAACCCCCAGAGCGGCGGCGTGAGCGCGCCCACGTCGAGTGCGAAGGTCGTCACGTTGAGAATATGGTTCAGGATGCGCCCGATCTCGCTATAGAGCACACGGATGAGCTGGCCGCGGATCGGCGGCGTGATCCCGAGAAGACGCTCGATCGCCAGGCAGAACGCATGTTCCTGGTTCATCGGCGCGACGTAATCGAGCCGGTCGAAATAGGGGATTGCCTGAAGGTAGGTCTTGTATTCGATGAGCTTTTCGGTGCCGCGATGCAAAAGGCCGATATGCGGGTCGATGCGGCGCACGACCTCGCCGTCGAGCTCCGTGATCATGCGCAGCACGCCGTGCGCGGCCGGATGCTGCGGGCCGAAATTGATGGTGAAATTGCGGTTCTCGGGCGGCCTTACGCAAAGGTCAGAGCCCGCGCCCCCAACTTCAGGTGTTCCACCCCCATCAGCCATCGTATCTCTCTCTTTCCGGGAAAGGCTGCCGTTCTCAGGCAAGCCATCGTGGCATCATTTTCAGCTTCAGAAGCTTGAGCACCAAGTATTCCTGAGGCCGCAGATGTTTCAAATATATGTTCGTTGCGGGCGCTCGGAAAGCGCCGTTTGTTTCGCCGCGCCCTAATGTCCCGGTAAAGAAGACGCGCCGCCGTAACACGATGGCCGGGGTAAGATTGCGAATGTACCGCGAAAAGACCGCCATGCACCCGTCGAGCGAGCCAAGCTCGCGCTGAGCGCCCCAGAGATCGTAGGTGAAAATGAAGAACTTGCCTTCCGCAAGTTGGCAGAGGCGGGCGAGGAAAGCTTCCTCGTCCTTCAACCAGTTCACCACGCCAAGCGCAGTGAGCACGTTGAAGTCTTGACCGGGGAGCGTGAACTCCGAAGCGTTGAAATCGGCGAGATGGGTCCCGGGAAGCGTATCGACACAATCGACGGGAATGTATTTTGACCCTTCGGGCAGGAAGCTTCTGAGAGGCTGGGCTCCCGCCCCGAGATCGCACACGGCATCTCCGGGCCTTAGGAACGCCGCCGCCAGTTGCGCGCGATCTTGCCAGCCTTTTTTCGCCTCCTTCGATGCGACACTTCTCCAGGCGTCCAATTCTGTCGAGCCGGGCGCTATTCGCGAAGCGCCTTCAAATGCAGACATATACTCTCCAAAAGCAATCGCCATCTATACAATTTTCGCGCCATTAAAGGTTGCAACTATAATTGTAAATAACTCTCGCATCTCGGAAGAGAAACATCCCCTATTAAATTCCTGGTTGGCTGCTAAGCCGTCCGGTCTTCGCCTGCTACTTTGTTGCCGCTTTCTCATCACCCGGCAGCGGTGCGTAGGTCGCGCCCTCCCATGGGCTCAGGAAATCGAAGCTGCGGAACTCCTGCGGCAGTTTCACGGGTTCGTAGACTACGCGCTTCTGCTCCTCGTCATAGCGAACCTCGACGAAGCCGGTGAGTGGGAAGTCCTTGCGCAGCGGGTGCCCCCGGAAGCCGTAGTCGGTGAGGAGGCGGCGAAGGTCGGGATGTCCTTCGAAAAAGATGCCGTAAAGATCGTAAGCCTCGCGCTCATACCAGTTTGCCGCCGGGAACACGCTTACAAGGCTGGGAACGGTCGAGACGGCGTCTGTCGAGAGCTTCAGGCGCACGCGCAGATTTTCGTAAACGCTCAGGAAGTGATAGACCACCTCGAACCGCTCGGCGCGCTCCGGGTAATCCGCGCCGCAAATGTCGATCAGGATCTTGAACCGCCATGCCGGATCGTCGCGCAGGAATTTCGCAACCTCGGCGATTTGCGCGCGTTCGACCGTGAGCGTCAGTTCGTCTATGGCAAGGCGCGTGCCCAGCATCGCTCCGGGAAAGGCAGTTTTTACCGCCTCGGCCAGGGCTTCAAGCTTCCCCGTCTCCGTCATTCTAAGCTCCGGCTGTTATATCAACCCGCCTTCAATCGGATTTAAAGGCGGAAAAGTTGATCAACTCTAAAGTGCAAGAGCAGCTTGTCCGAGTCCAATTGGACGCGGGCTGCTCAGCGTTCGATTGTGCCCGTGCGGCGGATTTTTTTCTGAAGAAGCATGATGCCGTAGACAAGGGCTTCCGCGCTCGGCGGGCAGCCGGGGACATAGACATCCACCGGGACCACGCGATCGCAGCCGCGCACGACGGAATAGGAATAGTGGTAATAGCCGCCCCCGTTCGCGCAACTGCCCATTGAGATGACATAGCGCGGTTCCGGCATCTGGTCGTAAACCTTGCGAAGCGCAGGCGCCATTTTGTTGCACAGCGTCCCGGCGACGATCATCACGTCCGACTGGCGCGGGCTGCCGCGCGGAGCGAAGCCGAAACGCTCCACGTCGTAACGAGGCATCGAGGCTTGCATCATTTCGACCGCGCAACACGCGAGACCGAACGTCATCCACATCAGGGAGCCTGTGCGCGCCCAGTTGATGAGATCGTCGGTGCTCGTGACAAGGAACCCCTTGTCCGACAGCTCAGTGTTCACGCCCTTGAAAAACGCATCATGGCCGCCAGAGGGAGTGACGAGCCCGGAGCCATCGCTCGATTTCTCGAAGAGCGGCTCACCAAATGGCTGTTTGATTAATCCCATTCCAGCGCTCCCTTTTTCCACTCATATATGAAGCCGATTGTAAGAACGCCAAGGAAGATCATCATCGCCCAGAAGCCGAAGACGCCCGCTTCCTTGAACGCCACGGCCCAGGGAAAGAGGAACGCGACTTCAAGGTCGAAGATGATGAACAGGATGGAGACCAGGTAGAAGCGGATGTCGAACTTCATGCGCGCGTCGTCGAAGGCGGGAAAGCCGCATTCATAAGCGGCAACCTTCTCGGGATCGGGCTTGTTGGGAGCGACCAGGAACGGCGCGACGAGCAGCCCCAAGCTTATGACGAGTGCGACGAGGAAGAAGATGACAAGCGGAAGGTAGGTCAGAAGCAGGTCCGTCATGATCGCTCGCGGCTGTTCAGAGTAAGCTATTCATTTACGATGGAAAGCACGTAGCGCGCAACGGGCTTCACGACGCACGGCCGATATTGTCGTTCTATTTGCTTGTGAGAACGAGCGCCCCGATTGCAAGGATAAGCGCCGGAGGCATTGCGATGATGCCAACGCTGAGAAAATCCTTTGCACTCATATGTTCGCCATCGCGGCGCAATGCAAGGAGCCAAAGGATCGTGGCAAGCGATCCTGTCACCGAAAGGTTCGGCCCGAGATCGACCCCGATAAGCAGCGCTCCCGTCACGCTTTCAGGCGCCCGGAGGGGCGCGACAGCGGACTCGGCGATGAGTCCGGCGGGCAGATTGTTCATGAGGTTGGCGGCGAAGGCGAGCCCGGTTCCCGCAATCCATGCCGTGGCGATTTCGGACCGCTGAATGCCGCCTCGCAGCAAATCGCTGAGGACTTCGACAACACCCGTGGCGTTCAGGCCTGCCACAAGGACGAAGAGTCCGGCGACAAGCGGGAGTACGCCCCAAGACACGCCGCTCAGTAGCGGCCAAGGCGTTTCCTTGTTTCGGATCAGGACAAAGAGAGCGGTCGCGATGCCCGCGGCGAAAGTCGGCGCCCCGAGTTGGAATTCAAAGGCCGACGCTGCGAGCAAAGCCGCCGCGGTCACGCCGAGGCCATAGGCCGTATAACGTCCGCCGTTGGTTAGCGGCGCGACTTCGATGTTTGTCGCAATCACGCCTTTGATCTCATTGCGGTACAGAAGGCGAAGCGCGCCCCAAGTCGCCGCGATGGCAAGCACGGACGGCAAGGCGAACTGCCGAAGCCAGTCGTGAAGCGGCGGCATCTTGTTGCTGTAGAGAACGAGATTGGCCGGGTTCGAAATCGGCAGGACGAAACTCGCCGCATTTGCGATGAACGCGCAGACGACGAGATACGGAAGCGGTTCGGCCTTCGCGGCCTTGGCGGCGGCGTAAACGGCTGGCGTGAGGACGACCGCCGTCGCATCATTGGACAGAAATGCAGTCACGACGATGCCGACCACATAGACGAGGCTGAAAAGCCTCGCGGCAGATCCCTTGGCCGCTTCGGCTGCATGAGCCGCGAGCCAATCGAACAGCCCTTCCCGCCGCGCAAGCTCGGCAAGCAGCATCATACCGGTCAGGAAGAGATAGACGTCCGTCCCCTTCGCGACCGCAGAAAGAGCCTCCTGCCAAGGTAGCAACGCGGAAAGCACGAGCACGGCCGCGCCCAGCACCGCCCACAGCGCCTCAGGCCAGCCCCAAGGCCTTATGATCACGCCGCTCGTGGCGACGGCGGCGATGCCCCAGATTTCGATGTGAGAGACCGGAATGCTTCCAAACATCATGCTTTTGCTTTTTCGGGCGCCATACCTGCCTCGGTCTGATCTCCTGCTTCGCGGCGGAAATTCCGCGAATTCGGGAACCGCAAAAAGGAAGATCGCGAATGCTCCAAGCGCGCAAGCCCCAAGAAAAGAGAATGCCGCCGTGAAGCCCGATGACGTGACGATCATCCCCGCGACGCCGTTGCTGAGAGCGGCGCCAAACCCCCAGCTCGAAGCGGAAACGCCCTGTGCCAGGTTGAAGCGCCCGCTGCCGCGCGTGAAGTCCGCGACCACGATCGGAAACAACGCGCCGAAAATTCCGGCCCCGACGCCGTCGAGAAATCTGGATTGCCACGACGGAATAGGGATCGCTCGCAATCGAAAACAGGAAGCCGCGGATCGGGAGCGCAGCGAAGCCGGCGAGAAAGATCGGCTTGCGCCCCCAGGCATCGGCCTTGCGCCCGACAAGGATCGCCATCGGCGCCATGACGAATTGAGCGACGATAATGCAAGACGCCATGAACAAGGGGCTC
Organism: uncultured Alphaproteobacteria bacterium; assembly: GCA_963757195.1. Lineage (GTDB taxonomy): Bacteria > Pseudomonadota > Alphaproteobacteria > Rhizobiales > Rhodomicrobiaceae > Rhodomicrobium. The sequence continues at coordinate 110,467 of CAVWQG010000004.1, read as the reverse complement.
GCCTGGGCATGCCCCTGGGACAGCTTCTCGCCCGCAAGGGGCAGCATGGCCGCGTTGGCGAAGTGAAAAACCGTAATCGCAGCGGTAAACAACACGAGCGGCTTGTTCTGCCAGATCAGCCTCAACGAGCCGGGCTCGCCGTCCGCTCCTTCCTCCTCGCCCCGCGCCAGGTCATTATCGATCGCGCGTGGATCGATGCGCCGAACGGCGAAGACGCTTGCGAACGCGAGCGCCGCGACGATCCAAAGCACGGCGGCGGGCGCGATCAAATAACCTGCGATGCCCGCCACAATTGCCGTCACCACATTCCCGGCGTGGTTCCAAGCCTCATTGCGCCCAATCCAGCGCGTAAATCCGTTTCGCCCCCCAATGCCAAGGCTGATGGCTGAAATCGCGACCGGGAAGACGGCGTCGGCAACTCCATTGACGCCTTGGGAGATCGCGACCGGCCAAAATCGAGGCATGAGGACCATCGCCATCGAGGCGCAGGCAACGGCGATGGAGGCGGCGGCGATGAGCGCGCGTTTCCAGGTCACGGAATCGATAAGCGCGCCGGCTGGACTTTGGGCTGCCACCGTGGCGATGCCCGCGATGGTCAAGACGATCCCGATGGCGCTGGCGTCCCAGTGCTCGCTTGCCATGAGGAAGATCGCCAGAAAGGGACCGACGCCGCCCCTGACATCGGCAAGCAGGAAATTCAGCCAATCCAGCGGCTTCCGGTTCGCTGCGGCGGCGCGATCCCGCTGTGCGATTTCTCGCTTCATTCCTGCATCCGCGGACCAACATGGGGATACGGCCGGTCAGGCTTACGCGCCGCGTTTGTTCAACGAATGCTTTGGATTGGGAGTTCCGCTTGATGAAATGATCGTGAGGAGTTCAGGCGACCGCATCAAATAAATGCGATCTGCTCAATCCGTAGGCACTTTTATCGCTTTAGGAAGAGCGCCGCGAAACGGTTCATTTCGCGGAACTGGGTCCGTAGAGCTTTTGCACGCCTGCGATATCGGACGGCTGCAACTCACGGACGCGCTCATCGTAGCGGAACGCCATCACAGCGCCGCTGGCGTCCGGATGATCGAGTCCAATGGCGTGGCCGACTTCGTGCGTGAAGGTGTGTCGGAGATCATACACATCGAGGTTGCCGTCAAAGCCCGTCTTCCAGCGCGACTTCGGGTTCAGGCAGACATAGGCCTGATCGATCGGTACGACAGATCCGTCGCCGCCTTCTTTATCCAGAGCCGGCGCGTTAGGGGCATCCGGCTTGCCGAGCGCCATCGTCACAGGCGTGAGGCCCTTTTTGCTGCGATAGCTTAAATTGGCGAACGCCCGCCCGCCTGGATCGTCCGCCGCGCCGATGACGATGTTGGCGAAGCCCGGATCGGTGACCTCGACGAAAGCAATATTCGCAACACGTTCCCACGACCGCAAGGCTGCCTGCAGCTCGCTCTTGGCCTTCTCTTCCGTTATGCCCGGCGACTTCGCGACGATGTCGGTGAAAGCGTGCATCTTGGCGCAATTGCTTGGGCTTAGGATGCTTTTGCTGCTTTCAACGTGGTAAGGCTCCTTTAGGATAGAGTAGGAGATGACCGTCTTGCCGCCAGCCGCTTCGGGAGCCCAACGCATCATATGACCTTCAAGGCGAATAAGTTCGCCGGCGTTTGCAAAAGCGGCGTTGCAAAAGGAACAAACAGCCGCGAACCCTGTCAGCATGAGCAGTCTTGTCATCTCGTCTTCACCCCCCGGCCGTTCGTGGCGCGTATTAAGAACTCGTTCGCTCCATTAACTCACCCTTAAGCATGAAAATGAACGTGACTTGATGAAGCAAAAGACAGGCCAGATTGAGTCAAAGCGCATGCGTCAGAGATCCCGGCGAAAGTATGAGACGTAGACTGAAAGAATTTTTCGTCCTTGACGGCAAGCCGGGACTGGAAAAGTCTAAGCGCAACGCTACTTTGCGCTCTATCGCGGAATCGGTCATTCAAGAGAGAAGTTGTTCGTGCTCTCTTGCTTGAATACGAGTAAGTAATATTAAGACGCGCCAACAAGTCGCAGAGTTTTCTAAATTTTAGCCGATCTACAACCTGCATCCGGGATCAGCATGGACCGTCTTCCTGTCTTCGAACTGTTGATGAACGCCGATCCGGTGGTGAAGGGAGTCATGCTGATTCTCGCCGCCGCCTCGGTTGTCTGCTGGACGATCGCGTTCGAGAAGCTGGTGCGCATCCTCGCCTTCTCGCGGCAGGTTGCGGCTCTTGAGAGCGCGGACTCTAGGCGCGGCTACGCTGCGGCTTGGCTCCTGGATCGCATGAGGCAAATAGCGGATGCGGAGCCCTTTGCAGATGGCGAAACGCAGGCCGAGTTCAGCGCAAGGCTTGAAAAGAGCCTGCAAATGGAGACAAGCGCACAATTGCAGAGGCTCCAGTCCGGGCTTCCCTTCCTGGCGACGGTCGGGTCTACCGCCCCTTTTGTCGGACTGTTCGGAACGGTGTGGGGCATCATGCGCAGCTTCACAGGCATTGCGGCGGCCAAGGATACTAGCCTCGCCGTCGTGGCGCCGGGCATTGCGGAAGCCCTGTTCGCAACCGCAATCGGTCTTGCCGCGGCAATCCCCGCGGTAATTTTTTATAACCAGGCGAACGTTTCTCTGGGCCGCATCGCGGATCGCTTGTCGGCTGCGGTGGTCAAATTTGCTAAAATGAGGGTCTACGGCGAGGCGCAGGCGGGCCCTGCCTTCGAGTCGAAACCTGCCGCCGTGCATATAACTCAAGGGTTGACCAATGGCGGGCTGGAACCCCGGTAACGGAACAGATCGTCCTTTTCAGACGAAGATCATGGCGGAGATCAACGTCACGCCGATGGTTGACGTCATGCTTGTTCTGCTCGTGATCTTTATGGTCACCGCGCCCTTGCTCGTCGCCGGCGTCCCAGTGCAGCTCCCCAAGAATTCCGCGCAAAGGATCAGCCAGCCGAATAAGCCGGTCATTGTGACGCTCGCGGCGGACGGGCGCCTGTATATCCGGGACGAGCAGGTGGACGAAAATTCTCTCATTCCGCGTCTCTCGGCCTTGCGGACGGGCGAGGGCGAGGCCGTCGTCTATCTGAGGGCGGACAAGGCCATTCCCTATGGCGAAGTGATGGAACTTCTCGGCCGTCTCAGTTCGTCGGGTTATCAGCGCATTTCGCTTTTGTCGCAGGCGCAGGATGCTGGGCGCGCAGGCCCACAGGCCGCGGCATCGCCCGGCAAGGCTGCGCAATGAGCTGGATGGTGCGCCTTGGCTCAGCCGCCGCCGCGGTTGGCGTCCACATCGCAGTGCTGGCCCTTTTCGTCGTTTCGGCCATGCATGAGCCTGACCTGTCCGCTTTGCAATCGGGCAAGGGAGACGATGACCTGACGATCGTCGCCACGGTCACCATGCAATCCGAGGAAAGTCTCGGTCTCGACGCCACCTCCATCCAGCGCCAGGAAGCCTCTTTGGGCGGCCAGGCTGCGCCGCAGGTGGAAGAAGAGGTTAAGAAGGACGAGAAAAAAATCGAGCTCCCACCCGAGGAATCGCAAGAGCCGGTCCCGCTGGTGGAAGAAAAGAAGCCCGAAAAGAAGATCGTCGAGCCGAAACCGTCGACCCCCGCGCCTTCCAGCGAAGCGCAGGAAGAGCAACGCGCCGCAACACGCGCTTTCGAAGCGCGCCGCAGCGAGGTGCTTTCGCTTTACAACAGCAAGGTCTACCAGGCCCTGATGAAGAACGCTCTGCGCCCCAAGACCATGCGGAAAGGGCGCGTCGTGCTTGAGTTGACACTCGCGCCTTCGGGCGAACTTCTCGATCATCATGTGGTCGTAAGTTCAGGCTCGTCCACGCTCGACAAGACCGCGATGACGTCTCTCGAACGCGCCGCGCCATTCCCCCCCGTTCCCCCAGAGGTCAGCAAGCAGGCGCATACGCTCCGGGTGCCGTTCGAATACGCGGTGAAATGAAGGCGGCCAGATACTCAAGCAGGTTTGCAGGGTTTCAGTAGTTTTGGCCGCAGTAGCTGAGATTTCCCGTCGCCGCCGTCATCCCGGAAAGGCGAAGCCTTATCCGGGATCGTAACACGCTGAAGCGCCGGGTCCTTTTGCGATCCCGGCTCGCGCTTCGCTTGGCCAGGATGACTATCCGTTGGGCAGATTAGCGAAGTTTGCTTGGATTAAGCTACCCTCAATCCCACTACGACCGGCATGCTGGCGCCCCGCCCTCTTGTCCATCTTTCAAAAGGGAAATAACGCAATTCCGTTCAGCCAGGTTATTTGGTGTATAAAGCTGCCCATCGAGATAAGCCTGCAAAGGCGGAGAGAGCCACCAACTGAGAGATATACTTTTATATTGCATTTGCTTTTCCATAGCCATCATCATTCGATGCATGTTCTCTGCTGGTTTTTCCTTGTAACCAGTGTAATTCATAAAGAAGTGCCAGAAGCTCTCTTCCGGTTGCGGACAGATATGAATTTGGATCGCCGAAGAGACGCCTCCATTCATTTGGGCCGCCTGCAACGGCAGTCCCAAAATCGTCTGGTAACCCCGTGAAATCCTCGTGGCATTCACCGTGAGCGGGTCCGCTAAGGAGCCTATGGGCCTGAAATTGTCTTCAGCTGGAATTTGCGGGCTGGCCGGGTAATGCGTCTCCATCGCACAGTCTTTTGACTTCTCAAACCAGCCCGGCTCGCTTGAAACCTGTATTATGAAAGGCAGCAGCCTTGCATCCAAGGTCTTGATGCCGTGCGCGATATCGAGCGCCGTCACAATTCCCGAATTATCGAAATAACCGCCATCGGCGACGCTATCGGTGAGTTGAGACCGCCTGTCCCTGACGTCGGCGTGGGGGCTGACAAAGGGAGAGCGCGCACTAACACCTGCCGCGGTGCTGAGGCGGATGTCCATCGATACAGGCTTCTTGTCCGCGCACTCCGTGACCGGGTTGAATAAAGAAGGAATGGCGCTGGTAACTTTCTGAAACGTGCTGAGTTCGGGATAGGCTTCCATCATAGGATCAAGGTAAGGAGCGCAGAGGAGTTCATGAAAATCGTAGCTGTCGGCGAAGAGCATGCCTTTGCCGGTTCCGATGGGCTCAGCGATTTTCACAGGCGTCACCAAAACGCGCCGGCCGGTGCCGATAGACGTGGCGTTCATGAACACAAGGGGCGTCCAGCGATCCGGGGTCGGCCCCGTCGCCTGCAAAGGCCCGGATAAGGGTGACGTTTCTCTTGAGGTTCCGTAGACGCTGTCAAACGCATCCTCCCACGATGTTTCGAGGACGCCGGCGCGATCCATGATACCCGGAAACATCGAAACCAGCGAAACATCCCGCGCCAGGTATGCAGTCAGGACTGGAGAAATAAAGTCGTTCGACAAGGCCGCCTGCAGAGAGTCCTTGTATGAGACAAAGCCGGTCAGAAAATTACTAGTCACCTTTCCGTCGCTCGCGCTTGCCCCAACCGGCTGCGCGGCCGCCACGTTACGGAACCACAATCTCTGCCCGTAAAGTCCTTTCTTGAGTTTTTCGACCGTTTGCTCGGGCTGAGCTTTCAGGGCGCTGACGAAAAAGGCGGCTCCGACGGAACTGCCGGAGACGCTCGATATGGCGAAAAGCTGCTGATGAAACGGCTTCGCCGTTGGATTCTTCTGTTTGTCCAGGCTGTCGTCCTCAAGCGCGCCGAGCACACTTGCCAGGAGAAAAGCGGCGCGGCTGCCGCCGCCCTCGCCGGCGACGATGATGGGACGCGGGCAGCCGGCAAGCCCGGGCGCCCCCGCGGCGAGCTGCTCGCACCCTTTCGCATTCCAGCCGCTGGCGGCCTTCCAATCCTTAAGGGCATCGGCGAATGCAACCGGCTTCAATGCCGCCTGCTGTTCCTTGGATAGGGTTGCGGTGCGAACATCGTGGCCGTCGCCGATGAACAATGAAAGGATGAAGCCGCCGGCGATGAAGGCGACGATGAACGGAAATTGGTGGCGGTTGGATAGAAGGGCCAAAATCGTCAGGAATGGCAGCCACGCGCCAAACAAAACAAGCAGCAATGGAGCGCGCTTGAGAGAAAGCGAGTCGGCCGTGAAATCCCAGGCAGCCTGGAGACTAGGGTAAGAGGACATATCGGGCGTGGCGAACAGCCCGCGAAGCGTATCCGAATATGAAAGGAAATGGATCGCTATAAGGACTGTCAAAATCGCGCAGAGACAGCACATGTAGACCCACATGAAGAGCCTCGCCCGCTGCGCGGCAATCCACGTCGCTTCCGTGAGAAAGTCCGGTTTTAGCGCCTTCAGGTGAAGGTCGTTCTTTCCTTGCGGCGCGGGCTTCCTCGTAAGGCTCTCGATCTGCATGAGCGATTTTTTGAAAGCGGCGGGCTGGCTGCGCTCAACATCTTCCATCCGCCGCCTGTAATAGCTGATGAATACATTGCGCATCATGATCACAACGACGATGCAGGCCGTGGCGATACACAGCACTACCAGATGAAACTGCAAGAATTGCCTGAGAACCAACTCGTTCACGTTTCCAGTTAACGCCATCGGAACGTTTTCTGACGCCGAAATCATGCCAAGCAGAACGGCGACAAAAGCGATAATCGCGAAGAAGCGAGGGAAGACAAAAATATAGAACTTGAATCTCTCTTCGGTATCGATACCGATCAAGCTAAAATTCTGAAGCAGTAGCAGGCGTGATGAAAAAATAAGCGGCAGCGCCCAAACCAAGATGCCAATCAGATAGAAGTTGCCCCAGTATAGGGCTTCCTGAACCCAATAAGGCCGTGCGTCCAGCAGGACGTCTTGAACTTGAGGCAGCCCCGTAAACGCGTAAAGCGCTATCAGCACGCTTAGAACGCTGAAGAATGAAACTCCCAGAGCGCGAATGAAGAGCCGGGTTCCCGAAACGCGGTGAGGAGTAGGAACGGCCGCTGGTTGCGCGGCGGCGCCCTTCAAGGCGTCCCGTTCACTGCTCGCCTCTGAACCTGCAGCGCTCATGACCGGACCGCTTCCGCGCAGGCATTTGCACGAATGGCCGTAATCACGGCGGCACAATCCTTCGCATCGAAAACCATTTGAGGCATGGCTATCTCCCGCGCAATTTTAGACAAGGAATCCGCTCAACTGCAGTCTGTTGCATACTTTATCTTGTGTACATGGTTGAGCGTCGGTGACGAGACAAGGCATGAGATACGCCCAGCCGCCTCCACCCCTTTTGAGGGACGCGAACGCCCCCTATCTGTAACGAGACAAGACTTTAAGTGGGCGCCGCGGTGAGTGTAATCGAAGCCGTCGATGTGAAGGCCGGACTGCAACCGGCAGACATTCTTACCCGCCAGCGCGAGGCGTTTCTGCGCGCGGGGCCACCGGATCTCGCTGAGCGGAAAGAAGACATCCGAAAGCTGCGCGAAGCCATCAAAAAGGAAGCGGAAGAGATTGCATCCGTCATCTCGGAGGATTTCGGCAACCGGTCGCGACACGAGACTTTGCTTGCCGATGTCTGGCCGGTCCTTACCTCGGCGCGCGAGACTCTGAAACATCTGGCAAGCTGGATGAAGCCAAAAAGCGTCGGCGTCGGCTTGGAGCTGCTGCCGGGCCAGGCGCGTATCCTCTACCAGCCCGTGGGCGTCGTTGGCATCATCAGCCCCTGGAATTATCCAATTCAGCTCGCTCTCATGCCGCTGATCGCGGCACTGGCGGCGGGCAATCGCGTCATGCTCAAGCCGTCGGAGCTGACGCCTCGCACATCCGAATTTCTCGCGGATTTGCTGGGACGACTTTTTCCCGAGGAAAAGGTTGCCACAATCCTCGGCGGTCCCGACGTGGGCGCCGCCTTCTCTGCGCTGCCCTTCGACCATTTGTTTTACACCGGCTCGACCGAGGTCGGACGCCGGGTCATGCGAGCCGCCGCGGAGAATCTCGTTCCGGTCACGCTCGAGCTCGGGGGAAAGTCGCCCGCAATCATCGGCGGCGACGCGGTGCTTCCCGCGGCTGCGGAAAGCATCGTCACGGGTAAGCTCCTCAACGCGGGCCAGACCTGCATCGCCCCCGATTACATCCTCGTTCCCGAGGATGTCCGGGACAACTTCGTTGGCTTGATCCAGGAAGCCGTTAAAAAGCTTTATCCGTCACTCAGCCAGAACCCGGACTACACGTCGATCATCAACGCGCGCCACTTTGAACGCATCACGCGTTATATTGAAGAAGCCCGACAGCGTGGAACGCGCGTTATCGAGATCAATCCGGCGGGAGAACCGCTGCCGCCGCAGAAACGGAAGATCGCCCCAACGATCGTGATCGAACCCGCTGACGATCTTGCCGTGATGCGCGAAGAAATTTTCGGCCCCGTTCTGCCGGTCAAGTCCTATCGCACGCTCGACGAGGCCATCGATTACGTCAATGCCCGTCCGCGGCCGCTGGCCCTCTACTATTTCGGCCAAAACAAAGCAGACCGCGACAAGGTCCTGGAGCGGACCACTTCCGGCGGGGCCTCTATCAACGAGACGCTGATGCATGTTGTGGTCGAAAACCTGCCGTTTGGCGGCATCGGCCCCTCAGGCATGGGCGCTTATCACGGCGCATATGGGTTCCAGACCTTCTCGCATCGGAAAGGCGTCTTCCTGCAAAGCCGCTATAATGCCGCGAGCCTTCTGCGCCCGCCCTACCGCAAGGTTGCCGACGCCATGAAGAGAATCCTTCTCAGCAGGTGAACGGGAAAGTAAGTAATAACGAAACTCTCTGTAAACCATCAGTTGTGTCTTAATAAATCTCGCCTTTAGGCTGTATTTCAGAATATAAGTAAATAGTTGCCAGATTAACTCGTAGCAACGCGGGAAGATGTTATTTTGCCTGCGGCTAAATATCAGGGAAAAATTCTTTATCGCCGTTGTTACGGCATCCCGACTCACTTAGCCCCACCATGGGCATTAATGTTAGGTGGGGAGGTAGGATGGAAATGTTGGGGCTGCGCGCCCGCAGGGCTGCGCTGATGGTGTGTTTTTGTTCTTTTTGGGCGGCTGCTGGACAGGCTTCGGCGGCGGATCTCTACGGACCGCCCGGACTTAAGGATACTCCTTATATCGTCCAGCCTGCACTTTGGCAGGGCTTCTATCTTGGCGGACATGTCGGCGGCGCGTGGGCCGGCCCCGATGTCGCCGACACATTCACCTATGTAGGCGACCCCTCTTTCAATGGCGGCCTCGACGGGTCCGGCTTTATCGGCGGCGCTCAGGCTGGATACAACATCCAGCGAGACAGCCTTGTGTTCGGCCTGGAAGGCGATATCGGCTATCTCGGCCTATCGGCAGACAAATCGGTCACCTTCAAGCAGAGAGTCATGCACCGCTCACTACGGCAACGTTAGCCAAACATATGGCCCGGACATGTGCGGAGTGGATGCAAGATATTCCAGCTCCGGCGATCTTTATGGCGATATTACTGGACGCCTTGGTTATGCTTGGGATCGCGCACTCTTTTACGCAAAAGGCGGCGTTGCGTTCTTGAATGCAGATTTCAAGGCGAGTTATTCCGGCCAGAATTGCGTGACGACCGGGGACTGCCCTTACGCCACCCATAAGGGACCTTCGACATTCAATTACGATCACAGCGATACGCTTGTCGGCTGGACCGTCGGAGCGGGTGTCGAATATGCCTTGAACCAATCCTGGTCTGTCAAAGCCGAATACCAGCACTTCGACTTCGGGAGCATGTCATACTCGTATAGCGGCTGCGTAGCGCTTGGCGTTGGCCAGGACACTTGTCCCGCAGGCAATCAACCATATAACAACCACTACACATCAACCATTGACGGAAGGACAAAAGTTTCGTTAACCGCGGACGCCGTCACCTTCGGTATAAATTACCATTTCAACTTACCCTCAAGGAGCCTGGAGTAGCGCGCGCAGAGAGCAAACGCGGCTTGAACGCTTCAATAGGATGACTTCAGCGAATCCAGGAAGGCCGCCGCGCTTGCTCGAATCTCGGCCTTTTTCGCGTCTCTCATGGCGTCGACGGCGCGATAAACCTGGCTGAGCCGCTGGTTGCGTCCGAGCTTCTGCCGATTGCGCATCAAGAAATCCCAGTAGAGGTAATTGAAAGGGCATGCCTTCGGCCCTGTGCGCAGCTTGACATCGTACGCGCAGCCTTTGCAGTAATCCGACATCTTGTTGATGTAGTTGCCGCTGGCCGCGTAGGGCTTGGAACCCAGCAAGCCCCCGTCGCCGAAGAGCGACATGCCGAGCGTGTTCGGCAGTTCAACCCATTCATAAGCATCGGCATAGACGGCGAGATACCATTTGTGGACCTCGAAAGGATCGATGCCCGCGAGAAGCGCGAAATTTCCGGTGACCATAAGGCGCTGGATGTGGTGGGCGTAAGCCTCTTCCAGGGTCTGCGCCACGCACGCTCGCACGCAAGCCATGTCCGTCTGCGCGCCCCAATAGAAATCGGGCAAATGCCGCTTGGCTTCGAGAAAGTTCAGCCTGTCGTAGCCCGGCATCTTCAGCCAGTAGATGCCGCGGACATATTCGCGCCAGCCGATGATCTGGCGGATGAAGCCTTCCACGGCGTTAAGCGGCGCGCGGCCAGCGCCATACTCCGCTTCGGCGCGGCGGCACATATCGAGCGGATCGAGGAAGCCGATATTGAGGTAAAGCGACGCCACCGAATGATAAAGGAACTTCTCTCCGCCCAGCATCGCGTCCTGATAGTCGCCAAAATGGGGAAGGGCGTGTTCGAGGAAGTGTGCAAAGGCGCGTTCGGCGTCTGTCCGCGTGACGGCGAACCCAAAGGGTTCGAGATCGCCGAAATGATTGTCGAAGCGGTTCTTAACGAGGTCGAGAACTTCGCGCGTGATGCGATCCGGCTCGAACCTGAGAACTTCGGGCATGCGCAACCCATCACTGGCAGGCTTGCGGTTCTCGGCGTCGAAGTTCCAGCGGCCGCCTTCCGGCTCGGCGCCGTCCATGAGGAGGCCTGTCGAGCGGCGCATCTCGCGATAGAAGAACTCCATGCGAAGCTGTTTTCTGCCCGCCGTCCAGCGCTCAAACTCCTCATGGCTTGAGAGAAAGCGGCTATCGGGAAGGACGCGAACCGCAATGCCGAGTTCCGCTTCCCAACCGCGCACCATCTCCAAGACGCGCCATTCAGCGGGATCCGTCACCACAACGCGCTCGGGATGGCGCCGCGCCAACGCACGCTTTATTTCCCCCGTAAACGAGCCGCTATTAGCCGGATCGTCGAGCCTCACATAATCGACGCGCCAGCCATCTGCCTGAAGCTTGCACGCGAAGTGCCGCATCGCGGAGACGACGAAGGCGATCTTCTTCTTGTGATGCGCGGCATACGTCGCCTCTTCCTGGACCTCGGCCATGAGAACAACAGTGTCCTCGATGGAGCAAGCCTCGAGGCTCGAGAGCGAGGACGAAAGCTGGTCGCCGAAGATGAAAAGCAGGTTCTTCATTCGTATGGGCTGCGGCCCTGGAATGACGAGATACGCTTCTGCAACTCCTCCAGATCACGCGGCGTCGAAAGCCAGGGAGAGTTGAAAGCGATCAGAAGCCCGTCTGGACGAGGGTCGTCATAATTTCGCTCAGGCGGTTTCCCTCGGCGTTGGCCACTGTCATTTTCGGCGACAGCAGGGTCATGAGAGCGCAGGCGCCGATTGCGCCCCAAAGCACGGCCAATGCCAGGTTTTCACGCGAGACTTTCACAAGGGCACCCATGGTTGAGGTTGTAACCCCATTGAGCCTCGTCCCTGGCTCGTACGCAACCGCAACCTGCGTTTACGCTTAAAGAGTTGTAATTTACGCTTCTAATCAACCTATGATTGTGGTAACCAAGAAGGGCGTGCACTAAGCGCGCGTCTCTCCTCACCAGCTTTACGCTTCCCGTAAAGCACCAGCCCTATTCAGTGAAACAGTAACCTGAGATGGACCCCCATCGCATGGATGTGAATCTTGTTGTCGTTGCAGTAAGTGGTCTCTTCTTCGCCGGCATTATCAAGGGCGCAACCGGAATTGGATATTCCTCCTGCGCCTTGCCGTTCCTCGTAGCATCTCTTGGCTTGAAGGAAGCCATCGTTCTCGTCGTCGCGCCGGCCGTGGCAAGCAACGTCGCTGTCTTGTTTACCACGGGCTCCTTGGATCGGAGCTTCCGCAAGTTTTGGCCGCTCTATTTGGCCACCCTTCCCGGCATCCTTTGTGGCGTGTTTCTGCTAACCTGGGCCGACAAACGCATACCAACGCAGGTTCTCGGCCTCATCATTTGCGCCTACGCCATCCAGGCATTGCTGCAGCCCAACTTTTCGCTTTCGCCAAAGTTGGCGAGGGCCATTCAGCTTCCGGTCGGTTTTTCGAACGGACTACTGACGGGCTTCACGGGTTCGCAGGTCATGCCCTTGATGCCCTATATGCTCGCCCTCAACCTCGAGCCGACGCTTTTTGTGCAGGCGGTGAACGTCGCCGTGGTGATTGCGTCTGTTTTCCTGGCCTGCGGGCTTTGGATCGCGGGTCTGATGTCGGCGCCAGACTTGAGCTTGTCCTTTCTGGCGATCGCTCCGGCGCTGCTCGGGGTTCAGCTCGGAAGCTGGGCAAGGCGGCATATACCGGCGTCGCAGTTCAAGTCGATCGTGCTCGCGGTGTTGCTATTGATCGGCTTCACGCTCGCGCTCCGGGCGTGAGCGGAACCTTTAAGGGGGGTGGCGCATGAACGTGAGAGCGATAGCACCGCCATAGTCACGACGCCTTTGCCCAGCGTCGTCCGTGGAGGCGAGAGGGACTACTTACCTTACTACTTATGGTCGTTTTTGCGAAATGAAGCCAATTCTCTTAACCGGCCGTCACCCTCCCAGGATTACGGGAAAGCTTGTGTTCACCCTTGAACCCCATCCGAAACACCCTTATAACCCCGTCACCTCCGAAGATTGCTGGGGTGTAGCCAAGCGGTAAGGCAGCGGATTTTGATTCCGCCATGCCCAGGTTCAAATCCTGGCACCCCAGCCAACTCCTTCTTTGATGGCGGCGATAAGGTGGACGTGCTGTTCTAAGGGTCTGCTGGATCAAGCTTCTGAGCCGCAAGGACCGACGGCCACGGATCGTTGATCCGGCCCGTGCAACTCGACGCTGCCAATGTTCTTTTCGCCGGCCGAACAGTGCTTGAACCCGGGCGATTTCAGGGGCAAGGCTTCGTCTTCGAAAACTCGATCGCCGACAGTTCCCCGTTCAGTGAGAATGTGCCGTAATCGAGCTTCAGCTTCCGGCTGACGCCATTCGCGTACATGCGAAAAGACACTTCATAAGCCGGAAGGCCGTCCTTTTTGGGACTCTGGTCGTAATAGCTGACGACAACAGGCCAGGACTGGATCGAGTCCAGCGCTTCCGAGTTCTTGACGACCGGCAACTGCGCATTCGCTGCGAGTTCCAGCGGCGCGCCGATAACCGTTGTCGTCTCGTAGACTTTCGTGCCTTTCTCGGACCCGTCGTAAATATCGGCCTGGAGACGGTTTGCGCCGGCCAGCGCAGTCTTCAGGATCGCGAGTGAATGCTGCGTCGGGAAATAAACATTCCCGGACAAGGTCATCATTCCCCGTCTTGGCTTTTCGAGTTCGACGCTGACAATATCGCGGGACCGCCCAGAGCGCACCGCGACACCCTTCGTGCTCTCGCTCAGCTTGTCGTTGACATATTGAGAGGTGTTGAACCGAAAACGCCTCCCTTCCCCATCCTCCTGACTTTCGGATCGGATGTCGGTGGTGCTGGGTTTCCCTTCGCGGTCGAAGATCTCCGTAATGAGACGCGTGTTGAGCGTGTAGCCCTGGCATTCCGATCCGCTGAAATCGTATATAAGCTGGCCTCGAATGTCGCTGACATTGGACCCTGCCCCCGTTTTGTCGAGCGTAAGGTCATAAACCGCCCGATGCGCGGCGAGCTGCACGGCCTTTGCCGCAGGGGCAAGCTGAGCGTGAGCTCCAGGCGACGGCAGGAGGGCTATGCTCGCGGCAAGAAATGCGAAGGCCGCTTTGGGCAGGAATCGATGATTCATTTAAGTGTCCGCTGTTCCAAAGCCTATTGATAAGCGATTTCGCGGAAAAAAACAGACGTTCGAGCGCTCTTCTTTTCTCTCACAGGCTCAGGATCGGAAAGGTGACGGCGATGGCCCAGGCAAAGGCAAGCGCGATGGCCATTCCGCCGACGAGTGGATTTCCTGTCTGCCGGTTCACCCAGCCGCTGAATAAACCGTAGACGATGAAAAAGATCAGAATGATGGGGATGATGATGATCAGAAAGAAAAGCTTCTTCAAGTTCAGGGCAACCGCTATGGCTAACGAGATGAGGAAGAGAAGCTTCGTCACCGTGTAGCCGCCTCGCGCCGCGCTTTGCCCTCGAGTGAGCCACTCATCCGCCAGGAAGTAGGGCAGGGTGCCGGCGAGCACCGCGAGGATGAGTGGAATGCGCTCCGGAATCGGCGAAAAAGACAGGACATAGCGGTCTAAAGGCAATCCCAAGGCAAAGATGCAGTACGCGGCGACAAGGAGGGTCGCCAATACGAACTTCGTATAGCTAAGCGGTTTCCGGATAGGCGGAGGCGGCGAAGGAAGCGGCGCTGCCGGACCAAGGCCGCGGTTTGCGGCTATCGGGACGATGGCAGTCGTTCTGGCCGGCGCTGCATTCGCTGGTCCAGGCAGCATGAGACTTTGCGCCGGAGAAGCGATAAGCGCCAATTCACGTTCGGCCGGTTCCTTGGCCCAGGTGGCTACGGCATAGCCCGGCCGGAGCGGGACGTCCCTTTTCGCGGGAGCGCTGCGCGAGAGCAGCCAGAGTCCGGCCATCGTCAGCAGGCCATACACGGCGAAGTGCAGGGTAATATAGTCGGCGAGCAGGATGGGAAGAAAATGTGTCGGCATTTTCCATAGGATGAGCGGTGTAAGGATCGCTGGGGCGACTGCGACGGGAAGAAGCTTGCGCCAGCGAAGACCTGTCCCCGTGGGAGGAACCGACACCCTGGGAAGAAGCGCCGCCAGTGGCCAGCCCAGCAGCGTGAGCCCAAAAAAGAGGAAGCCAAGCGCTGGACCGCGTTTTTCAATATAGCCGTTGCCGGTGCGCCCGAAAGCCTTGTCGAGCCAATCGAGAGCCGACGCCATGCTCGCGGGGCTATACAGCACGCCAATGTGCTCAACGTTAGGGGAGATCGTGAAGCGGCGGGCATTCCCCTCGTCGAATGAGCCATAAGTGACGCCGGGAGCCGGTTCTCCGCCTGAGACCATCTGTACGACGCGGCGTCCTTCGTTTTGCAGAAAGGGCTCGAGAGCGCCGACGATAACGGCGAGGTTCTTGGGGCTTTCAGGCTTGACGACAGGTGAGAGCATGGAAACGGCCACTGTCGCGGCCACCTCCGGATGGGCCTCCGCGTAACGAATCACAATGTCGCTCGACATCGAATGGCCAAGCACGGCGATGCGTCCATCGCTGCCAGGAAGGCTTTGGGCATATGCGGCGACTCTGCCGAATTGCCCGACGAGCGCAGGCGTCGGGCCTTCCTCCACCTTTGTCACATCGCCAGTCATCGACTCGGGATTGTGGCCATGCCCGAGGGAGTCGAATGTCACGGCGATGTAGCCGTTGCGGGCGAGCGTTGTGGCGAAAGGCTGCATGAGCTGCTGTGAGCCTGCGAACCCGTGGGCAATCACGACCACAGGAGCTGGCGCAGAGCTTTCGGGCCAGAACACGGTGACGGGCGTCTCACCCACATGGGAGCGCGTTATCGAGAGGCCAGCGGTTGCGCTTTCGAGCCGCCATAGTCCTAACCCGATGCAGAACAGCGCGATGGGCACGGCGAGGATACGAAGAAGTTTCATGATTCAACAAACTGGAGCGGAGAGGAGAGGCTACTGCTCATAAAGGAAGACAACGTCCGGCGCCACCTGGTTATACCGCAGGACCAGTCACGTTTTTCTCAAATTATGGAAAGGCGGCTTTATCGGCGAGCCCCTTCGACGAAGGCTTGACGGATCGCGCCGGATATTCCAGACAAACGGGATGATCCTTCCGGCGAACCATCCTCTGCGGCAAAAGTTGAATGACGAGGTTCACGCCCGTCCGCCCGAAGAGCTGCACGCGCCTTGCTCCACTTCCTATCTGGCGCTCTTCACGGACCAAGCCGCCCGCCAGGAAAGCGGAGCCAAGGTTCGCGAACTTGCAGAGCGTTTTAATGCCCCTCTCCCCGTTGAGGGAGCCAGCCATTACAGCGCCGACCTCGGCCCCTTCCGGGTGAAGTGGGAGCGTCACACCGAATTCACGCGCTACGAATTCATCATCGAGAAGGAGGAAAACCCGCCGTTTTCCGATCCACCGATAAGGGCCGTGCCTCAGGAATGGGTCGCAAGCCTGCCGGGCAAGCTCCTGGTCGCGGCCAATATCATGGTCACGCGGGCAAACTCCTCGCTTCCCAATCTCGATGATATCTCCGCGCGATTTTTTGATGGCAATACCCTCGTTGGCTCGACAGTTTCGAGCGGCGCCGCGCGCGCTTTCACTGATTTCCGCATCCATCGCGATGGCTTCAGCCGCATCCTGATACAGGACCTCACGCTTACGCCCAGGCAGGCGGGGCGGCTCGTGCAGCGGCTGCTCGAGATTGACAGCTACCGTATGATAGCGCTCCTCGCCTTGCCTTTCGCGCATGAACTGGCCCCCCTTCTGAGTTCCTGGGAAGGCGAGCTTGTCGAGGTCACCTCCGCAATGGTGCGGTCCGGGGAAAAAGATGAGCCTGTGCTTCTCGATCGGCTGACAAAGCTCGAAGCGGAGATAGAAAGCCGCCGTGCCGCAAGCGCATATCGCTTTAGCGCCGCAGCGGCCTATTATGACATCGTGCAGCGGAGGATCGAGGAGCTCCGCGAGGAGCGCATACAGGGTTTGCAGCTTTTCCAGGAGTTCACCGAGCGCCGTCTTGAACCGGCAATGAGCACCTGCTCCGCCGCCACGGCGCGTCAGGAGTCGTTGTCGACCCGGGTGGCGCGCGCGACGAATATGCTTTCGACGAAGGTCGACGTCACGCTTGAGCAGCAAAACCAAGCCGTGCTCGCGTCCATGGACCGCCGCGCCAAGCTACAGCTCAGGTTGCAGGAAACCGTGGAGGGTTTATCGGTCGCAGCCATCACCTATTATATCGTCGGTCTCGTCGGTTACGCCGCGAAGGCTGCTCACGCAGGCGGCTTCGAGGTAAACCCGGAAATCGTCATGGGCATCAGCATTCCGATTGTTGCAGGCGCTATCGCTTACGGACTGAGCCGCTTTCGCGCCCGCATAGCCGCCGCGGAGAAACATTAGAGCGGGAGCCATCCTGAAGCAAACTTTCCCGTCCTATACGCCCCTTGAGCGCATTGCGGACGCTTGTGTCCACGCGGTGAGCGTTCTTTTCAGCATAGCAGCCGCTGCCTTCCTTTTGATCGGCGCGATTGGGTTACCCGCCGCGATCTTCATCGGCCTGACCGTCTATAGCATCGGGCTCATCGGTATGTTTGCGGTGTCGGCGGCCTACAATATGGTTTCACATGCCGGCATGAAGGAGATCCTCCGGTGCCTGGATCATGCTGCGATTTTCGTTATGATCGCCGGCAGCTACACACCCTTCGCGTTGGTCGTTGGAGGCATGGCGGGGCACACCTTGCTTGCAGCGGTATGGGCGATCGCCGCCGCCGGCATCGCAATCAAGCTTCGCTTCCCGAGGCGCTTCGACAAGCTTTCGGTTCTGCTTTACCTTTCACAGGGCTGGATCGTGCTTCTCGCCCTCGATCCCATAACGGCCGCGTTGTCGAGCCGCGCGCTGACCCTGCTGGTGGCAGGCGGGATTGTTTACACGCTGGGCGTCGCGTTCCATCTGATGGAACGCTTGCGTTTCCACAATGTGATCTGGCACATCTTCGTGCTTGGCGGCGCGGCCTGCCAGTTCGTCGCCATTAGAGACGCCGTCATGAGTTGATGCCGGGGCTCTGTGTGCAACCTGGGGCTAAGGACACGCCGAACAATAACTGAATCGCTATCCGCTGGCGCGCGTCCGTGTAACCCAACCCGCCGGCATAACCAGAGGGACGCGCACATCGGTTTCATGATCGACGAATACGCTATTCGATATCGCTGCAAGCTCGACGAACGCTGACGGCGAACGGATACGGTCGATTAACCCTATTGGGTTCGTTTGGTAAAAAACGCCGTTTTCGTCTATCTCTGGTTGCGCATTCTGAAACCCAAGATAGAAACTGGAGCTGATCCTATCTCTGCTCCCCTGTTTGGCATACTTTATTCCACAAGGAGCCGCTTCGGGAAAAGGTGTCCATGATCCTGAATGGAACTAAACCATCAAGCCAGCCCACTCGTAAAATCGAAGCGGTTATTGTTCGGAACATCCTAAGGTTCATGCGCCTCGTTCACTTTCGATACGGGCGCGGACTTTCATGGCCGGCGGCGCGCCTCAATATGAAGCTGACGACCTCGGCGACCGCCCTGTACAGCTCTTTCGGGATTTGCTGATCGAGCTCAAGCTGCGAAAGCGATTGCGCCAAAGGTTCATTATGTTCGACGTGAACGCCTGAAGCTTCGGCTACCTCAACAATCCTGTCCGCTACATCGCCCATTCCTTTCGCCGTCACTCGTGGAGCGGCGTCCGTTCCCAGCTCGTATTGAAGAGCTACGGCGATCTTTTGGTGGGCTTGATCTTTATCCGTTTCCGTCACCGAAGGCCTCAATCGCGCGGGTCAAAGGAGAATGGGCTCGCTGTTCGCCGTATCGGAACGCGCGGTCTTGCGGACTGAGAGTTCATCGACAGCGAAATCGGCCTGCTCCAGGGCGGCTTTCAGCTCTGGGAGCCAGGCGTTCAGAAGCGAAGCGGATTCTATCTGCTCGCTCGAGAGTTTGACGCTGACGGCGGCGGTGGAAAGCCCGATCGTCACTTGGATCGGTCCGATGGTCCCAGCATCGAAGGAAAAGTTCACGGTCCAGCGCTTTGTTGCTGTTGAGTGCGGCCCCGGCTGCGATCCGTTCTCATCGTCTTGCCGGATCGTTAGCAGGATCGGGTGCTGCATTTGCTGAAGTTGAAATGGCGCCTGAATCACAAGAGCGGAATTCGAAGCTGGCTGGCCCGGCAAAGCAGAAGAGACCGACGAATGCAGCGTTTGCTGCAGCGTGAACTGTGAAGCTTTGTTAGCTGCAAACGGAGGACCGTCATGAGCTTCGCTAGAGCCGAGGTCCGAAAGCCCCGCATCCAGTTCATAGCGCGCCCGAATTTCCGCTTGCAATTGCGTCTGGGAGGCAATGGCGGCTGCAGGATACGCCGTGTACATTGCCGGGTTATAGTTTGGCTGAGTCGGGGGCGGATTGGCGTTCTGGATATGCGCTTCGCTGGTCATGACCGCTTCATTGATCGCAGCCTGCGCCGCAAGAACCCAATCTTCAATCTCCGCACGCTGAAAACTGCTGAATGCTTCGCCCAGCGCCATGTGGCCGCGCCCGGCCCCGGCAAGAGGTTGCGTCGGCGCCGCCACGCGAGCATTGCTGTCCGGCTGAATGACCAGTTCGACGTTCTGGCCGTTGCGATGGATTGCAACGTTGATGGTTGTGCCCACCTCGAGCGCCTGAGGGGTGCTGACTTCTACCTTCTGGCCGAGGATCTCGAGCTGCGCCACATTGCCCGCGACCATGGCGAGAACCCTCGCCTCCATCACATTTCCGTTCCGGAGCAACGTTTGGAAGCTGGACCGGCCCGGTTGCAAGGCGAGGTGTGTCAGGCCGCCAACGCTCCACAGTGCGATAGGGTTTGGATCGGGCAAGGCGCTTGCACCTCGGACAACGGTTCGAACACGTTCGCTTGTTCGATGCTATCCGGGCAAGCAGGAGCGAAATCTTGTGCTTAGCGGACGCTGAAAAAGCATCCACAGAAAAGTCGCCGTGTGGCTTTGCAATTCGCGTCAGATCAATTCGACGGCCATCGCGAACGCTTTCGCCTCGCCTGCCGCAATATGAACAGACCCCGGCTTGGCCATGAGAGGTCCGGAAAAATCGGCGGGGCTCGCGTAGCCAAACCATGGCTCGATGCACAAGAAGGGTGCTCCGGGCTTTGTCCAGATGCCGAGATGCGGCATGCTCTCGAAATCGATCTTGAGGGCGGGCGAGCCGCCATTTGCTGGCCCGAACCGGAGCGAACGGCTATTAAGGCTCAGGAAGATCAGCGCATCATCCTCGAAAAGCTGATCCGACAGCGTGAGCCTGCGGCCCTTGATCGGGCTTCCCAATTGGCGCGCGACGAGGCCGTCTGTGTCGATGCGGGTCAGCGGGCCGGGCTCGTCGAGAGCAAAATCGATGACCTGATCGAGCTTTGCCCCTGCCCCGGGAAGCGGCCATCTGAAAGCGGGATGAAAACCGAAGGCCACCGGGATTGGCTTCGTATCGGTGTTCGTAACGGTCACGGACGTCGTGAGCTTCGCGCCGGTAAGCGCATACTCCGCCTCCAGCATAAACTTATAGGGATATTCGGCTCTGGTCGCCTCGCTGTCGGTCAAACGGAACCGCGCCCGATCGGCGGAGATCGCAACCGCTTCGAAAAGGGAGTGCCGAGCAAAGCCATGTCTCGCCAAATGATAGGCGGCGCCATCCACGACATGGGTGTTGTCCCTCAGCGCGCCGACAATGGGAAACAGGAGCGGGGCGCGGTGGGCCCAGAAGCTGGAGCCATCGTGCAGGTAGTCCTGGCCCGCGGTGTCGCGGATGGCCTGCAGCTCGGCGCCCATCGGCGCAATTTCAACGCCCAGGGCCGGGGAATGGATGGTGATGGTCGTCACGACGATGGCTCCGATGTTGGAGGGAGTTCTCTGTTTAGCCGGCGAGAGAAATATATGTATATCAGGACAACTTTCTTGAAAGATCGTTGAGGAGAACCGCCATGACCATTCTCGTAACTGGCAGCACAGGCGTCATGGATCGCGCGTTGTCGCCAATCTAGCCGAAAAGGGCGCAAACGTTCACGCGCTGGCCCGCTCGCCTGAAAAGGTAATATTCCCCGACGGCGTTACCCCGGTAGAGGCCGATCTGATGGATGTGGAGGCGACCCACAAGGCCGTCGCGCAGGCAAGCACGCTTTTTCTTTTGAACGCGGTCACGCCCGACGAACTCGCCCAGGCCCTGCTCACGCTTAGGTCGGCGAGGGATCAAGATCGTTCTTCGCAAATGGAAAGGCGTTGCCTATCTCGGCATTCGTTTAAGCTTAGTCCAGTTCCGAGGGTTTAGCCCGCCCATATTTGCTCACTGTGAGCATTACCGCAATCGAGCCACAGCTCGCATGCGTGTTTGCCGGAAGGAAGGGGACGAAAACCAGGGGCGCTCGCTGGCGATCCCAGGAATTTCTGCACAGACCGGCGAGATCTGCGTAGCAAAAACAACCATCTCGTGCGGCTTGTGTCTCGCAATCGCCTACTTCGACGCCAGAGCGATGGCGAGACGCCGCAGAGCGCTACCGGAGGAAGGGGCAAAGAACCTGGAAGCCCTCATAGGTCATGTAGGTTCCGCTCATGGGATCGAACGAAATGTAGTTGGCTGCGCAGGCCGCCATGCGATCGGCCCAGGACGGACCAAAGCTGGGATCGTACGGGCCGTATGCTGGGGAGCTGAGAGCGCCGGCCACGAAGCCTAGCGTGCCGCCGATCACGGCCGCAGGCAAATCCAGCGGGCTGCCGTATGTGTAGTCGGGATAATACTGCACCTTCGTTATCGCAGCATCGTTGTGCTGCAAGGAAGCGCCGATAGAAGCTGGCATGGCGCTGGCTGGCGTCAAAGCTGACAACACGGTCAGAGTGGCGGCCGCAGCCAAAAAAAGTCCGCGAGACATTACTTACTCCGTCAAACAAGCACATCGTGGAATCTGCGGCGTATGTTTCTTTCCGGATAACGACGCATTAAGACTGTTCCGTCAGTATGATTACAATTAATCCTTAAATTATATTTAATCCCGTTCGTTTTCATAAACGAGAAATACCCGCGCAAGGCTTCGTCATCCCGGAACGGCGCCTGCGTCGTATCCGGGATCGCAACAGACGCCAGCGCCTGGAAACCCCGATAACGCGTTGCGGCGTTTCACGGATGACGAAGGGGAATGGCGGATAACTTCAGCTTCGCGCCGGAACGGAGGTCCGCGCAGACAGCGTATTCGCAAGGGAGGTTAGAAGCGCCGTTCGGAGATCGGCCCCCGTGAAGGGCTTTTGCAGCACGGGATTGCCCAACCATCTCGCATCGACGCCTCTCGCGCCGTAGCCGCTCGCAAAAATGAACGGGATGTGGCGCTGGAGCAGATCCTCGACAAGCTCGCCGATACTCTCACCCGCGACGTTGACATCCAGAACGGCGGCATCGACGCGGCGGGTCTGAAGTCCCTTGATCGCCTTCGCCACCCGGCTGGCGGAGAGGGCGACCTCGCAGCCCATTTCAAGGAGATACTCCTCGATCAACATGGCGACGAGGGTTTCATCCTCGACAATGAGGACTTTCAATCCGTGAAGAGGATCGGCATCGGCATTCACGGCTTTTACCTCCCAAGGGCCCAGATCGGCAAACGCCACGCGGAAGGGGATGTTCCCGTCGTCCCCAACTATCCTGCAAAACACCGCATTTTCGGAAATCAGCGTTCGGATCGAAAACAGCCCGATCGTGTTGGAGGGATTGTCGTATGCGTTCGGGAGGCAAGGATGAAGCTGTTTGAGTGCCAGAATTGCGGGCAACTCGTTTATTTTGAGAACACACAGTGCGAGCGGTGCGGCTTCTCTCTCGGCTTTCTCCCCGACGCAGCCCTGCTGACCGCCTTGCAAGCAAAGGGGTCTAGCGGGTTTACGCCGTTGGCGGAGCGGTCCCGCACGGTCGTCTATTGCGCGAATCATGAGCACGGCGCTTGCAATTGGCTGGTTGAGGCTGGTTCGCCGCTCTGCCCCGCCTGCAAGCTCAACCGTACAATCCCCGATCTTACCCAGCCTGAAAATCTCAGCCGCTGGCAGCGCATCGAGGCGGCAAAGCACCGCCTCGTTTACAGTCTTCTGCGGCTCGGACTTCCGATCGCCAGCAAAATCGAACAGCCCGAAACCGGAATTGCCTTTGATTTCCTCGCGCCGCTACCCGGTGAGGATGGGCAGGGCAAGATTCTGACGGGGCACGATCATGGAGAGATCACGCTCAATGTCGCGGAAGCGGACGATGCGGTTCGCGCCGAGATCCGCGAGAAAATGCACGAGCCTTACCGCACGCTTCTCGGCCATTTCCGGCACGAAATCGCCCACTATTATTTTGAGCGTCTCGTCAAAGACAGACCGGTCTATGGCCTTTTCCGAAAATCGTTCGGCGACGAGACCAAAGACTATAATCAGGCGCTGAAAGCCTACTACGCAAACGGCGCGCCTGCCGATTGGCAACTCCATCACATCAGCGCTTATGCGAGTTCACACCCGCACGAAGACTGGGCCGAGACTTTCGCCCATTATCTTCACATGGTCGATACGCTGGAGACCGCCTACGCATTCGGCTTGCGGATCAGGCCGCGCGCCGGTCAGGACGATAATTTGAAAGCGAGCATAACCTTCGATCCTTATGCTCAGCCCCAGTTCGAGACGATCATCGAAGCCTGGATTCCGGTGACATTCGCGGTGAACAGCATCAACCGCGCCATGGGAATCGACGACCTTTATCCCTTCGTGATCTCGCCCGAGGTGACCGAAAAGCTGAATGTTGTCCACGACATCGTCAAGAGCTACGGCAAGGATGAACGCACGCTGATCCAGCGCGTAATCAGCGCGATCGCAACGTAATCGGTGTAATCGCCGTCGCCGTCATCCCGGAAACGCGGAGCCTTATCCGGAATGGCCGGGATGATGACCGGCTGGCTCGGTTAGCGAAGCTTGCTCAGATTTCTATGAAGGTGCCGACCTCGACCACCTGCTCGGAGGGGATGCAGAAGAAGTTGGATGCCGTCGTGGCGTTCTTGGTGAGGAAAATGAAGATCTGCTCGCGCCAAGCTGCCATCTCGGGCCGCGTCGAGGGGACAGGTATGGCCCGCCCGACGAAGTAGGAAACCCGGTCGCAATCCATTTCGCAGCCAAGATCGACGTTCCGTTCGAGGGACCGCCGGAGCGAGCGCGGCACGTTGGGACTTTCGGCAAAGCCATACCGCAAGGTCAGCCGCACGAAGCCGTGAGCCAGAGGTTCGGCCGCAACCCGTCGATGTTTCGGCACGCGGGGTATGCGCTCCGTGATGACCGTGAGCAGAACCACCGTCTCGTGCAGGCACTTGTTGTGCTTCACATTGAGCTTGAGCGAAGACGGAACCCGATCCCCCCGGCTCGTCAGGTAGATTGCGACGCCGGGGACGCGGGCCATTTTCTCGCAGTGCATTTCCTCCCAAAATTCTTCGAAGGGCGGGTTTTCCTTCGCAATGCGGTCGAAGAGGATGATTCGTCCCTTACGCCAGGTTGTCATTGCGGCAAAGATTGCTGCTCCGACGAGAAGGGGCACATAGCCGCCTTCCAGGATTTTGATGAGGTTCGCGCTGAAAAACGTCGCGTCGACAATAAAGAAGAAGGTAATCACGGTCCCCGTCAGAAGCAGGCTCCAACCCCAGATGTAGCGAGCAACAGCGCCAACGAGGACCGTCGTGGCGAGCATCGTTGTCGAGACGGCTACGCCATAGGCCCCGGCAAGCGAGTCGGATGTCTTGAAGGCGAGAACGAGGCCGATCACAGCCACCGCAAGGATCCAATTGATCTGAGGAACGTAGATCTGGCTCGCCTCGGTCTGCGATGTGAACCGGATTTCCATGCGCGGCAGAAAGCCGAGAAGGATGGCTTGTTGCGTCATGGTGAACGCGCCGCTGATCACGGCCTGGCTGGCGATGATCGTCGCAGCGGTCGCAAGCCCTACCGCAGGATACAAGGCCCAATTCGGAAACATGAGGTAGAAAGGGTTTGCTGCAGCGTCCGGATTCGTCAGCATGAGCGCGCCCTGTCCGAAGTAATTCAGGAGCAGGCCCGGAAGCACGATCGAAAACCAGTCCACGCGGATCACATCACCGAGGAAGTGGCCTTCGTCCGCATACAGGGCTTCCGCTCCGGTAAGAACCAGAAAGACCGACCCAAGGACGTGAAAACCTGTCCAGCCGTGCTCTGTGATGAGGTTGAGGCCATAACCGGGGTTCAGGGCGCCCAAAATTTCGGGACTCTTGAAAATATGAGGCAATCCGGCCAGCCCAATCACGGCGAACCAGATGATCATGATGGGGCCGAATAATGTGCCGATCCGCGCGGTTCCGTACCTCTGCAAAATGAAAAGGCCGGCGAGGATGCCGGCGGCGATGGGGACGATGTAGGGCTTGAAAACCGGCGTTGCGATCTCCAGCCCCTCGACGGCGCTCAAGACCGAAATCGCGGGCGTTATGATGCAATCACCGTAAAAAAGCGCGGCGCCAATCAGGCCGACCAGAATCGCCGCCTCGCGCCACCTCTCCACCTTGAGCGGCGTGACGGCAAGAGCCGTCAGCGCCATGATGCCGCCTTCGCCGTCGTTGGTGGCGCGCATGACCACAAGCACGTACTTTACAGACACCACGATGATGAGCGCCCAGAAGACCAGCGACGCGCAGCCGAAGATGATCGGGCGCAGCGCCTCGATGTTCCCCGCCGAATGAATTGCTTCCTTGTAGGCATAAAGGGGGCTGGTGCCGATGTCGCCAAAGACGACGCCCAGCGCGCCGATAAGCGCCGCCTGTCGCAGCGTCGGCTGCTCGGTCCCGGTTATCGACGCGGTTGTCGTCATTGAGCCGCCGGATATGGTCCCAACTTTTCGCGTGCCTGAATTTGCGGAACACGCCGCACGCCGCGTCGATCCGCGTCCTGGGAGCGATCCCTCGCTTCGGCGGCATCCTACATTTTTCCACAGGTTCGCGATACCTGGTTTCAGCGCCTGCGCCTACGCGTCACTCGGCAGGGTGGAACCGAGCGAGAAGCTTTCCGGGATTGAGGATGCCGCGTGGATCGAAGACCGCTTTGATCCTCCGCATCGACGCAAGTTCGAATGGGGTTTTCACGGTTTCGAGTGTCGCCGCCTTCATCCGGCCAATCCCATGCTCCGCGCTGATCGAGCCGCCATATCGCAGCACGATGCCATGGACGAGGGCGGCCACCTCATCCCATCTGGCGAGGAAGGCCGCTTCATCCGCGCCCTTCGGCTGCGATATGTTGAAGTGAATATTGCCGTCGCCGTAATGGCCGAAAGGGACCGGGCGGGAGCCGCGAATGAGCGCGGTCACGGCGGCGCTCGCCTCCGCGATGAAGCGCGGAATTTCGGATACCGGCACCGACACGTCGTGTTTGATGCTGCCGCCTTCGTATTTCTGCACCTCGGAGGCCGCCTCCCGCAAACCCCAAAACGCGTCCGACTGCGCTTGAGAAGCCGCGACGGCGGCATCCGCGACGATGCCTTTCCCGGCTGCGTCTTCAAGGATCGACAGGGCCGCACGCTCGGCAAGTCCCTCCGCAAAGGGAGAAGATATTTCCAAAAGTGCATACCAGGGATAGCGCCCTGCTAGCGGATCGCGGTGTTGCGGGAGATGCGTGAGCAGGAAATCGAGAAGAATGCGTGGGATGAGTTCGAAGGCTGTCAGAAGCGAACCAGCTTTTTCGAAGGTGCTCGAAAAAAGAGAAGCGGTGGCTTCAAGGCTTGGCAGGCCCGCGAAAACGGTCGCTGCCTCGGCTGGCCGGGGAAAGAGTTTCAGCGTCGCCGCGGTGATAACGCCGAGCGTACCCTCCGAACCGATCAGCAAGCTTTTGAGGTCATAGCCCGTATTGTCTTTGCGGAGCGTTTTGAGGCCGTTCCAGACCTCGCCGCCGGGGAAGACCGCCTCAAGGCCCAGCACGAGATCGCGGGTGTTTCCATAGCGCAGGACATGAACGCCGCCCGCGTTTGTTGCGATGTTGCCGCCGATTTCGCACGTGCCCTCCGAAGCAAGGCTGAGCGGAAACAGCCGGTCCGCCTCTGCTGCGGCTTCTTGAATGGACTGCAGCGTTGCGCCAGCCTCCGCGGTCAAGCTATTTCCGGCCGGATCGACGGCGCGGATCGCCTTCATGCGGTTGAGGCTCAACACGATCTCGCAGCCAGACTCGAAAGGGATTTGACCGCCGACAAGCCCGGTATTGCCGCCCTGAGGCACGATCGCGATGCGCTCCTCATGAGCAAGCTTCAGGATCGCGCTGACCTGCGCCACTGTCGCGGGCCGAAGCACCATGGGCGTGCGGCCGTGATAGAGGCCACGCCATTCGTTGAGGTAGGGCTCCGTGTCACCTCGGGCAGTGAGCGCTCCCTTATCGCCCGCGATGGCGGCCAACCGCGACAGAATTTCCGGCGTAGGCGCTTTCAAATCAGGGCGCATGAACGGAAGTCTTTCGGCCTTCGGCTTCAAGCTCTTCGAAGCGCCGTAAAAACGCATCCTGCGCGGCCGAGGTCTCCATCGGCTCCAGCCGCACCACATTGTCAGGAAACGCGCAGGCCAAAGCGAAGGGATCGCCGAAACAGGCCTTGGCGTCTGCCGCGGAAAAGCCGGCCAGTTGGGTCGCCTCGTAGTAAGCCGCGATCTTGTCGGCCTTCTTGATAGTCTGCGCCACGCCCGGAGGCAACACAGGCGGTAGCCCGAAGCGGATATGAATGGCGCTTTGAATGCGCAGCTCGAAGGTCTTGTAGCTGGCGCCCATTACCGCCTTGAAGGGGCTGATCAGGTCGCCGACGACATATTCCGGCGCATCGTGAAGGAGGGCGGCGAGGCGGAATTTCGCGCCCAGGTTCGGCTTCAGGGCCGAGGCTATGGCTTCAGCCAGGATGCAGTGCTGCGCCACCGTGAACGCATGCGGACCCTTCGTTTGCCCGTTCCATCGCGCCAGGCGCGCCAAGCCGTGGGCGATGTCGCCGATCTCGATGTCGAATGGGGAAGGGTCCAGCAGGTCGAGACGGCGGCCGGAAAGCATCCGCTGCCAAGCCCGTGCGGGCAGGGGTGTCTCAATCGGCGCATTCATGGTCGGCTCCCTCGATTCGTCCCCGCTCCTTTATGCCAGAAGTTGAGGACGCGACAAAGCCGCACATGCTTCGTGGCGATGACAGGAGATGAGGTGGTCGTTGACGAGGCCGCAAGCCTGCATGAGGGAATAGGTCGTGGTGGGGCCGCAAAAACGGAAGCCACGCGCCTTAAGGCCTTTGGCGATGGACTGGCTCAACGGCGTCTGAGGCGGAACATTCGCCATGCTCGCGAAGCGGTTCTGGATGGCCTCGCCGTCTACGAAGTTCCAGAAGAAGCTTGTCAGCGTCTGGCTTTTCTTGAGATCGAGATAGGCGTGCGCGTTGGCGATGGCCGCTTCGATCTTGCCGCGATGGCGGATGATGCCAGCGTTGGCAAGCAGTTCCGCAACCTTTGCGTCGTCATAACGCGCGATTGCTTCAGGCTCGAAACCGTCGAAGGCTTTGCGGAAGCCCTCGCGCTTGCGCAGGATCGTGAGCCAGGACAAGCCCGACTGGAACCCTTCCAGGATCAGCTTCTCGAAGAAGTCGATGTCGCGCGTTTTCGGAACACCCCATTCTTCGTCGTGGTAGCGAATGTAAAGCGCGTCGCCCTTCGCCCAGGGGCAGCGGCACAGGCCATCGTCGCCGGTTGCGATCAATGCGCGGCTCCGGCCGGCTCAGCATCGAGCGAATAGCTGGCCCAGGCCGGCGCGGCAAGTTCAACCGCAATGCCGCCCGCCATGAAGGTCTGGCCCTTCGCCAGCGCTTCCTTGACCCGATCCAGCCGCGCGAGCGCGATGCCTTGGGCGCCTGCGACAGAACTCAGTCTTCCCACCGAGAAGCCATCGACAACGATGTCCGCTCCACCTTGCGGCAAAGGCTGCTTCGCCGATACGGCCAGCACCCGCGTCCGCGCAGTACCGCGATGCTGCATGCGCGACACGACCTCCTGCCCCACGAAACAGCCCTTCTTGAAGCTGATGCCATGAAGGAGGTCGAAACAGGCCTCATGCGGGAAGGCGTCGCCATAGGCGTAGTCCTTGCCGCCTTCGGGGACCGTAAGCGCGACGCGATGGGCCTCGTAGTCGTCAAAGCTCGCTGAAAAGTTTGGTTGATGGGATCCAAGAACCAGCAACCGATACCCTAGGGCAGGCAGGCGAGGATCGGGAAAAGCGACCGGCGCGTTTGCCTTGACCCACTCCGGCGCCCCCTCGCCCCAGGCCGCGCCGACACGCCAGCGATCCGAGCCGCCCGCAATCGTCACCCTGGCGCGCAGGCGGTAAAGCGTGAGGCGCTTGACGAGGTCTGCGGCGAGTTCACTCGGGCAATCGACAAGAATGGTATCGTCGGCAGAGACTATGAAGAAATCGAAAAGAATCTTGCCCTGTGCCGACAGCAGAGCGGTGAACCGTCCCTCTCCTTCGGCCAAGCTTTCAACGTCATTCGTGACGAGACCCTGAAGAAAACTGACGCGGTCTTCGCCGCCTACTTCCAATACAGTTCTGTCGGGGAGAAGTGCGGCTCTGGCGCTCATCGTCTTGGGCTCCGATCAGGATAAGACCTTGTAGGTCTTGAACCAGTCTATCATCCTTTTCCAAGCATCCTCAGCCGCTTCCTTGCTGTAGCTTGGCCGGTAGTCAGCGTGAAATGCGTGGGGCGCGCCCGGATAGATTTTGAATTCGGCGGTTTTGCCGGCCGCTTTCAGAGCTTCTTTCATCTCCTCGACCTGGGCAACAGGAATGCTTTGATCCGCGCTGCCGTAAAGCCCGAGCACGGGCGCTTTCATCTCCGGCGCAAGCTGAATTGGGCTTTTCGGCCAGACCGGGTTTTGCGGATCGACAAGGGAGCCATAGAAGGCAACGCCAGCTTTCAGGGCGCTGCTGTGGGTAGTATAGATCCACACCGTTCGCCCGCCCCGGCAGAAACCGACGATCCCAAGCCTTGAAGCATCACCGCCTTGCGACTTCGCCCAGGCTACGGTTGCATCCAGATCCGCGACAAGCTCGGCATCGGGCTTGGCGTTGACAATCGGCATCAACTCCTTGAAGTCGGTGATTTTTGTCAGATCGACGCCTTTACGGAAGTAATAGTCCGGCGCAACCGCGAACGCGCCCAGCTTGGCAAGCCGCCGAACGACATCCTTGATGTATTCGTGAAGGCCGAAAACCTCCATCGCCACGAGAATGACCGGAGGATTGCCGACGCCTTCAGGCCTCGCGAAATAGAGCGGCATCTCTCCGCCTGCGACGGGGATTTTGGCGTCGCCCGCGGTCAGGCCCGTGGCATCGGTCTTGATCGCATCCGCTCTGACAGGCCCCGCCGCAAGAGTGTAGCCGGCCGCCGCGGCCGCTGCCGCAGTCATGAATTCCCGCCGTGAAAGCGGAACTGCTTTGGTCATGCCTTCTATGTCGGATGTCACGATGTCAGCCTCGGGAGTTCGGGTCGCAACCACGCCCCGAACCTAATCACGCCGGCTTAGCGATGCCACATCGCCCGAAAAAAATTTTGGAAAGGGTCAGCCTTCTCATTGGCTTTAGCCTGCCGGGTCCGCTTGATATGCGTGCGCCATCCCCCCTGATCTGCATTCTTCGGAGTCTTATGATCAAGTTTCGCCGGGATCCCCTGTTTCACTTTTTCAGCAGGTTCCGAGGTTGTGAGAGCCGCCTGCTCCGTCTTCATCGGCGCCTTCGCATCCGGCTTCTCTTCGATCTTCGCAACGGCGCCGCTCGCAGGCACGACGTGCACAACACGGTACCCCCTCTTCTTCAACTCACGCAGAATAACGGGGAGCGCCTTCGCCGTCCTGTCGTGAATATCATGAAGTAGCAGAATCCCTTTCTTGCTGGCTTCCAGCCGGCTCAGGACAAGAGCAGTCACTTTTTCAGGGGTGATGAAGGTCCAGTCGCTGCCGTGAAAATCGGCGCTCCAGAGGCTGAGCCCCATCTTCAGCGCGCGGTCTTCCACCGCGTTCGTTTGATCGAGATAGGGAAAGCGGAAGAAAGGCGCGACCGCATTCTTGTCGCCTAGAACCGCCGCAGCGGAGGCAAATCCGTCGGTAATCTCCTTGTCAGCCTTTTCAGCCGGCAGGCGATTGAGATGCGCATGGTGTTCTGTATGCGTTCCGATGGTGTGGCCCTCGCGATATTCTCGCTGCAAGGCGGCGGGATGGGCCCTCGCCATTTCGCCGACGACAAAGAAGGTCGCCTTTACGCATTCAGCGGCAAGGGCATCCAGGACCTTGTCGGTGTGGGGCGGAATTGGTCCATCATCGAAGGTGAGAACCACCTCGTGGTCCTCAAGCGGCAATGTCTGCTTGAATTGGATCGTACCCAGCCGCTGGAACTCGGCGGGATCGATCGACAACACCCGACTCGTGCCGAGCGCGTCAGGGTTTCCCGGGCAATCGCCAGCCATCGCAACGCTGGAAAAGGACAAGAAGGCCAATATGCCTGCGGCGGCCACAAACCGGCAATGCATCAGGAATCCCCACTTCAGATTGGATGAAAAGCGCCCAAATCGTTCACTCCTCGCCTCTATACCAAAGGCCCAGCGCACCGATCCAAGATCTTATTCCTCCTTGCCTCGAATTAAGCGGCTGAGAGTCAAAAATGGCACAAAAACGTCAGTTCCGAGCAGTTCGGCCTAATCATACCACATTTTGGCCTTCTCCCTCATTTTCTAACTGAATCGGTTCTTTAATCTGGTCGGACACGATGCCTCCGCTACGAACATTACACTATGGATTATTACTGGCCGGTTGTTCCATCACGCTCATTGGAGCGGGATGCACAGCTACGGCGCCCGGACTGAGCGACACCGTCGAAGGGTCTTTCATCCGCGCGGCCCAGACCTGGGACCTCAATCACGATGGCAAGGTTACATGCGATGAGTGGCGCGCCTATGCGGCGTCGCTCTTCAAGGACGTCGATACCAATCACGATGGAAAGCTAACGCGCGAAGAATTCGGCAAGCTTGAGAAAATCGACAGGCTCTTCGAGGTCGCCAACTTCGACTATTACGACGTGAACAAGCAGGGCTACGTGACGCAGGCCGACTTTGTGGACCGGCCGAACCCGGCCTTCACCGTGCTCGACACGGAAAAGACCTGCGTGATCAATTCGTATCAGCTTCGCGCGGCCACCGCGGGAGACCAGCCAAAGAAAAGAGAGAACCCGGGAATCCCAGGCTCACACTAAGCTAAGAGGTCAGTGGCCGGATTTCACGGCCATTTGACGACGGGAGGCATAGAGGACAGGATCGAATCGACGTTTCCGCCTGTCTTCAGCCCGAATATCGTTCCGCGGTCGTAGAGGAGGTTGAATTCGACATAGCGGCCGCGCCGGACCAACTGCTCCTCTCGGTCGGCCTCAGTCCAAGGTGCGTTCATGTTGCGGCGTACGAGCTTCGCATAAACATCGAGGAAGGCGCGGCCCACATCCTGAGTGAAGGCGAAGTCCGCGTTCCAATCGCCTGAATTATGATAATCATAAAAAATCCCGCCCATACCACGCGGCTCGCGGCGATGCGGCAGGTAAAAGTACTCATCGCACCAGGCTTTGTACTTGGCATAGTCGGCGACCGGATGCTTCTCGCACGCGCTTCTGAGCTTCGCATGAAAGTCGAGCGTATCCTGGTCGGCATCCCTTCGCCTGCGCTCTAGCAGGGGCGTCAAATCGGAGCCGCCCCCGAACCACCATTTGGTCGTCGCGATGAACCGCGTATTCATATGAACCGTTGGGACGTTCGGATTGAGCGGATGCGCGATCAGCGATATCCCGGAGGCCCAGAAGCCTGGATTTTCTTCCGCGCCGGGGATTTGAGACCTGAACTCCGGCGCAAATTCCCCATGGACGCTGGAGACGTGAACGCCGACCTTCTCGAACACGCGTCCATGCATAACCGCCATGGTGCCGCCGCCGCCGTCAGCGCCGGTGTGGTCGGTGCGTTTCCATGGCTCGCGAACGAAGCGGCCGGCGGGCAAAGACGATGAGGGCCCGTTTTTTGCCTCGTCCTCGATCCGTTCGAACTCCGCGCAGATGTCGTTGCGAAGAGACGAGAACCAGACCCGTGCCTTCGATTTCTCGAGATTGAAGGGTTCTGTATGCTCAGATTGCAGGGCCGGTATGCGCGCAGCGCTGGATGTCGACATGGCCACTCCCGCCGCTTGGGCTAGGTAAGATGGGAAAAATCCCCAGTTTGCCGAAGGGCTTCTCCTAGCACCATTGCAAGCGACACGGCAACATTCAAGGAGCGAACATCGTGCCGCATCGGAATCCGGATTCTGAGGTTAACTGCCGCATGCACATCGTCGGGAACCCCTGCACTCTCGCGTCCGGCGAGAATCACGTCGTCCTTTTTATACACGATATTGTGATAGGCAGTCGCTGCGCGCGTCGTCAGCAATATCAAACGGCCGCCCGTTCTTTCCACGTCCTGCTTGAAAGCTGCAAACGTGCCGTGGCGTTTCAGATTCACTTTTTCAAAGTAATCGAGAGCGGCGCGCTTCAGCGCCCTCGATGAAATATCGAAGCCAGCGGGTTCCACGATATCGACTGCGACGTTAAGACATGCCGCAAGACGGAGGATCGTGCCTGTATTCTGAGCTATATCAGGTTGATAG
The DNA here is from genome assembly GCA_963757195.1 of uncultured Alphaproteobacteria bacterium. Taxonomy (GTDB): domain Bacteria; phylum Pseudomonadota; class Alphaproteobacteria; order Rhizobiales; family Rhodomicrobiaceae; genus Rhodomicrobium. The sequence continues at coordinate 76,799 of CAVWQG010000004.1, read as the reverse complement.
AGTGCAATTCGCATCTCGGAGCTGCTACGTCAAAGGGATGAGCGCTAAATTGCGCCATAGACACGCATATCGATCGGATGCATAAGAGCACGTTTTTTCGCACCTGCAAAAACAGTCCTACAAGGTTAGTCTCTCATGGCCACAACATACGACAGTGATCAAGGCGATGTGTCACGCCGTGATTTCATTTACATCGCCACGACAGCGTTCGCGGCGATCGGAGCGGCTGCCGCGCTCTGGCCCGCGATCGATCAGATGAATCCGGACGCGTCGGCGCTGTCGCTTTCATCGACCGAAGTGGACCTGTCGCCGGTCGGCGTCGGGCAAGCCATCACCGTCCTCTGGCGCGGCAAACCCATCTTCATCCGGCACCGGACGCCGGAAGAGATCAAAATGGCGCAAGACGTCCAAGTAGCGGATTTGAAAGACCCTTACGCAGAGGTTCTCGGGGCTCCTTCGAGCTTGCCCGCCACTGACGCGAACCGGACGAAGCCCGGCAAGGAAAACTGGCTCATCGCGATCGGCATCTGCACCCATCTCGGCTGCATCCCAAAGGGCCAAGCGCCCACCGACGACCGGGGCCTCTACGGGGGCTGGTTCTGTCCTTGCCATGGTTCGATGTACGACACGGCCGGACGCATCCGGCAGGGGCCTGCGCCGCGTAACCTGGACATACCGCCGTACGCTTTCGCGACGGACACCAAGATCAAGATCGGCTAAGCCCCCCGGCATTCTGAGAAGGTTACTCTATGTCTCATGCTTCGACCTACGAACCGAAAACAGCGTTCACGCGCTGGCTCGATTCCCGTCTGCCAATCATCCGCTGGACTGCGGATTTCATGGCCTTTGGAACGCCCCGAAACCTGAATTACCTCTGGACGTTCGGCGCGATCCTGACCTTCTTCCTCGTCATTCAGATCATCACCGGCGTCATCGTCGCGATGCACTACACGCCGAATACCACGCTCGCATTTGACTCGATCGAGAGGCTTATGCGCGACGTGAACTACGGCTGGCTGATGCGTTACACGCACATGGTCGGGGCGTCGCTGTTCTTCCTCGCGGTATATATCCACATCTTCCGCGGCCTTTATTATGGCTCCTACAAGGCTCCCCGTGAGGTGCTTTGGATGATCGGCGTAGCCATCCTCATCGTGATGATTGCGACGGCGTTCATGGGCTATTCGCTGGTCTGGGGTCAGATGAGCTTCTGGGCCGTGACGGTTATCACGAACCTCTTCTCCTCGTTCGACTCGATTATTCCTGGTCTCGGCACATCGATTGTGCAGTGGATATGGGGCGGCTTCTCGGTCGACAACGCGACCCTCAATCGCCTCTATAGCCTCCACTATCTCCTGCCCTTTATTATCGTGGGTCTCGTCGCCCTCCACGTCTGGGCGTTGCACGTGCCCGGCAGCAATAATCCGGTCGGCATTGAAGTGCGCAATCAAGAGAAAGAGACGCTTCCTTTCCATCCGTACTTCACGACAAAGGACATGCTGGGCCTGGTCATTTTCGCCCTGCTTTTCGCCTACGTCGTATTCTACGTACCGAACTACCTTGGCGACGCGGTGAACTATGTTCCGGCAAATCCGCTTCTGACGCCTCCGCACATCGTGCCCGAATGGTATTTCCTGCCCTTCTACGCGATCCTGCGGGCGTTCCCGACCAAGCTTGGCGGCGTTCTCCTGATGTTCGGCGCGCTGCTCGTGCTCTTCTTCGTACCCTGGCTCGATACGTCCCGCGTCCGGTCCACAACGTACCGGCCCATCTACCGCTGGTTCTTCCTGGCATTGGTGATCGATGTGCTCGCTTTGGGTTACATTGGCGCAATTCCTCCTGAGGGCAGCGCGATTCTCGGAGCCAAGGTCTTCACGCTTTACTACTTCGCGCACTTCCTTCTCGTGATGCCGATTGTCGGATTGATCGAAACTCCAAGGCCGATGCCTTCCACCATATCCGAAACCTTCACGCATAAGGCTGAGGGTTCAGGCCACGACATCCGCGCAGTGCCGGCCGAGTAGGAGAGAACAATGACCACGATAATGACCACTCTCGCCCGGCGCTCCTTGAGAGCCTTCGCAACCGGAACCATGCTCTCGCTGGCCGCGATCACAACAGCAGCGGCGGCCGAGCAACCCGCCGCACCGGCGGCGGCTCCGGCTGCCGTGCCAGCTGCGGCGCCCGCGCCAGCCGAACACTACCAGGTCCCTCGCCAGGAATGGACCTTCGGTGGCCTCTTCGGGTATTTCGACGAGCAGCAACTGAGGCGCGGCTACAAGATCTATAAGAACGTATGTTCGAACTGCCATAACATGCGCTTCTTGGCTTACCGCAACCTCGGAGAACCGGGCGGTCCGAACCTCTCCAAGGAGGAAGTCGTAGCGCTAGCGTCTGAGATACAGGTCCAAGACGGGTATAACGATCAAGGCGAACCCGTTTTGCGCCCAGGCAAGCCGTCGGACTATTTCCAATGGCGGTTCAAGAATGAGAAAGAGGCTGCCGCCACTTTCAACGGCGCCGTGCCGCCAGACCTGTCCGTCATGGCTAAGGCCCGCACTGTTGAGCGCGATATTGCCTGGTACTCATTCCCCTTCCTCATGCTGAAGGATCTGTTCACGCAATATCAGGAGCAGGGGCCTGACTACATTTATGGGGTTCTCACGGGGTACGTCGACCCGCCCGCGACCTTCAAGCTCAACCCTGGCTCCAATTACAACCGGGTTTTCCCCGGCCACCAGATCGCCATGCCGCAGCCTCTGACGGATGGCGTCGTGGACTATGAGGATGGCACCCCGAACACCTTGGACCAGGAAGCCAAGGATGTCGTGTCCTACCTCGCATGGGCGGCCGAACCACATCTGGTACAGCGCAAAAAGCTTGGTCTTCTTGTGCTTTCGTACCTCGCGGTTCTTGCGGGTCTGCTCTTCGTTGCGAAGAAGACCTTGTGGCGTAACGTCGAGCACTGACACCGAAGCACCCTTCGTGACTCCTTCAAATGGCCGGGCATGGACCCGGCCATTTAGTTTTTGGGCGATGCGAGTGAGCGGCTGATGCCGGCGCCGATCTCCGTGAGAGGAACGCGGGCCGCCGAGTCGTCAATTCCAGGAATGCTGGTCAGGACCGGGATCAAGTCGGGAAAGGCTGCGAGGCTGGCCTCAACTCGACTTCGGCGATGGCCCGATCCAGCGCATCGATCTTCTGTTGTCGCGCCGGCAAACTCCGTTTAGCCATTATCGCAGGCAAACGCGCCGGGCTGGCGGCCATACTCGCGCGACCCTGCGTAGTGGTTGAAGTGATCCTTATCGACCCACACAACCTCGCCTTTGCAATGGGCTTTCGCCTCGGCCTCGCTGCCATATTGTCCGCGCTTTTGCTTTGACTCTGCATTGGCGGCTTTCGCGGGCTGATCGCCTTCCTGAGTTTTCTTCTCGGAATGCTTTGCCTTGCCCTTTGGCGCTGCATCCGACGGAGCAGAACTGGCAGCCGGCGCCGGTGTGTTTGCGTCTTGCGCTGTCCCGGCTAACGCAATCGAACCTGCAAAAACCATCACGCAGGCAACCCCGAAAATCCTGGAGCGTAGCATCGTCCCTTGAGTCATGAGCAGAATCCTCCGTGCAGTTTCCCGAATCTCTTTTCCGCACCGGTTAAATCCATAAATCTGGGTAAAATCTTGATGTCGAACCCTCTGCCGGGAAAGTTCAGTATTATGGCGCCTCTGCGATGAAAATAGGGAACCGCCTCGGTCTGGCGGTTCCCACCTTCTGTAAAGGTTTAGCGCAAAAACTACCTGAGGTTGATCTTCTTCCCAAGGGATCGCAAAAGAAGAAAACCCTTATTCAAGTGCTGCTGGCTTCTGGCGTTTGCGTCAAGATATGGGAAAAAGTTAAGGATGAGGGCATGCGTATCGACCGCCCGGAGTCACGGAATGAACAAGACTGTCGAAACAAAGCCGCAGGGCGCGCCCTTCTTCGATTGGGCCGATCCATTTTTGTTGCACGAGCAGCTCAGCCATGAGGAGCGCCTGATCCAGGAGACGGCGCATTCCTTCGCGGAGGACCGGCTGCGCCCCCGGGTGGTGGAAGCGTACGCGCAGGAAAAGACGGATCGGCCTATTTTCAATGAGATGGGCGAGCTCGGCCTTCTCGGCCTGACCCTGCCGCCCGAGTACGGCGGCGCGGGCGTGTCCTATGTCGCCTACGGCCTTGTCGCTCGCGAGATCGAGCGCGTGGACTCCGGGTATCGCAGCATGTTGAGCGTGCAATCCTCGCTCGTCATGTACCCGATCTACGCTTATGGGAATGATGAACAGCGGCGGAAATATCTGCGGAAGCTCGCGACGGGCGAGTATGTCGGCTGCTTCGGCTTGACGGAACCGGACGCAGGCTCCGATCCGGGCTCGATGACCACCGTCGCTGAGCCGATCGATGGCGGCTATCGGCTGCGCGGATCGAAGACCTGGATCTCAAATTCGCCCATCGCCGACGTCTTCGTCGTCTGGGCCAAATCGCGTGCACATCAAAACAAGGTTCGCGGCTTCATCCTTGAAAAAGGCATGCACGGGCTTTCAGCGCCGAAAATCGAGGGCAAGCTTTCTTTGCGGGCCTCCGTCACCGGTCAGATCGTCATGGATGACGTGGAGGCGCCCGAAAGCGCGTTGCTGCCGGATGCGTCCGGCTTGCAAGCTCCGTTCAGCTGCCTGAATCGCGCGCGCTATGGCATCGCCTGGGGCGTCATGGGCGCAGCGGAGGACTGCCTCCACCGCGCGAGGGCCTATGCGCTTGATCGCAAGCAATTCGGCCGGCCGCTGGCGGCGACACAGCTCGTGCAAAAAAAGCTTGCCGACATGCAGACGGAAATAGCGCTCGGCCTCCAGGCGGCGTTGCGCGTCGGGCGTCTCTTCGATGAAGGCAAGGCCGCGCCGGATATGATCTCGCTCATCAAGCGCAACAACTGCGGCAAGGCGCTCGACATTGCGCGCGCCGCACGCGACATACACGGCGGCAACGGCATTTCAGGCGAATATCACGTGATGCGCCATGCGCAGAACCTTGAGACCGTCAACACCTACGAAGGCGCCCACGATGTGCACGCGCTTATCCTCGGCCGCGCATTGACTGGAATTCAGGCGTTTTCATCGTAAGTAAATGTAAATTCTTAAATAAAAAGTGATGCTGCGGCCCATGAAGTATGGTGACGCTTTGCCGCGCCCGCGGTAATCTCCGCCTCGGAGTCTGCCCCCCTCGGAAGGAGTTTCCACCATGGCCGATCTCGTCGTTATCGAGTTTCCAACGGAAGCCAAAGCTGAAGAAGTTCGCCAGAAACTTCTCAGCATGCAGCAGGACTACATCATCGACATCAAGGACGCCGTGATCGCGGTCAAGCAGCCGGACGGCCACATCAAGCTGAACCAGCTCTACCATCCGACCGCCGTAGGCGCGGCCTCTGGCGCAGTCTGGGGGACGATTGTGGGGCTGATCTTTCTCGTGCCGCTAGTCGGAACGGTGGTCGGCGCTGCGTCAGGCGCCCTCGCAGGCGCTCTCTCCGATGTCGGCATCAACGACGACTTCATGAAGCAGGTCGCGGCGACCATCAACTCGGGCAGCGCGGCGCTGTTCGTTCTCATCAAGAAGATGACGACGGATAAGGTTCTCGATGATCTGAAAGGGGTTGGCGGCAAGGTGATCCGCACTTCGTTCGACCACACGAAGGAAGACGAGTTGCGCAAGGCACTGGCTGCCGCGGGCGCAGCACCGGCGGAAGCCCAGCCTTCAGCCGAGAAAACGAGCCCGGCAGCGCCAGCGGTTGCTTAAAGTCAGGGCCGGGCGTGGACCCGGCCTTCCCTTCTAAAACTCCGCCACACGGCAAAGCCGCCGAAAGCGGCCAATGCAGCCGAGATAAGAACATTGTAACCGGCCAGCGACACGCCAAAGATGCGAATCGCAGCCTCGTCGCAGCGGACGACGTTATTCTGGCGCAGAGCCTGTGAAAGGCTTTTGGGCTGGAGAAGGTCTCCGTTGCTTGTGCAGGTCTCCGGGCCCGGCCAGAAATGCCATTCCGCACCGGCGTGATAGCTGCTCAAGCCGGCGTTATAGAGGAAGCCCAGCGCCAGCGCCGCCACAATGAACGCCGCCAGCCTGGGCCTTTTGCTAGCGAGAAAAGCCGCGAGAAGCCCGCCGGGGACGGTCGCGTAATAAGGAATGCGCTCCTCCAGGCAAAGCGAGCAAGGAGGATAGCCAGCAAATTGAAACGTCCAGGCTGCCGCAAGCGCCGCGAAGCTTATGCCCGCCAGCACAAGAGCCGCCGTGCTCAACCTCAGCTCCAACTGTTCGTTATGGGTGGTTACCGCGCTATACGACATATCTCACGATCACAAAGCCTGAAACGATTGCCGCAAACATCCCGAGCATCACCGTTCCCAGACGGCGCTCGATGAAATCGCGGATCGGCTCGCCATAGATATAGAGCAGCCCCGCAACAAGGAAGAACCGCAAGCCCCGTGTAATGATCGAAAGGATGATAAAGAGGCCGAAATTATAGCCCGCGAACCCGCTCGCGATGGTCACGAGCTTGAACGGGATCGGGGTCAGGCCCTTCAAAAGGATGATCCACGCGCCCCACTTCGCGTAGGTCTCGCGGAATGTCTCGATCCGGTCGCCGTAGCCGTAAAGGTCGATGATCCATTTGCCCACGCTGTCATAGAGCAGCGAGCCGATGCCATAGCCGACGATGCCGCCAACGACCGACGCCGCCGTGCACCACAGCGCGAGCGTAAACGCCCGCTGCCGCTGCGCCAGCACCATCGGGATGAGCAGCGTATCCGGCGGAAGGGGGAAGAACGAGCTTTCCGCGAATGAGACCGCGACGAGCGCCAGTAGCGCGCGCGGTCCTTGCGCGACGCGCATCGTCCAGGAATAGAGGTTTCGCAGCATCGGCATCCCCACCAGATGTTTGTGCGGAGATAGCGTGTCGCGCGGCCGATGTCCATCGCTGGCAAGGCGTTGTACGTTGCCTGTGGATTGGTCTACTTAGTCTTATGAAGATTTCAGGTGGAGAAATCGTGTCCCGCATGACCGTCACCTATCGCGTTCGCAGCGACGCCGCCGCAATCGGGGCGCGCGCGCAGGCCATCGCGATCGAGCAGAGCGTAGAGACGCCGTTCGCGGCCATCTCGGACGAGACGGTGCTGCGCGACATCGTGGGCGAGGTGCAAGGCATTGGCGAGCTTGAGGCCGGGCTGTTCGAGGTGCGGATCGGGCTTGCGGTGGAAACGACAGGCTTCGAGGCGGGGCAGCTGCTCAACATGCTGTTCGGAAATACATCGATGCAGGAGGATGTGAGCCTCCACGACGCCGAAATCCCCAGCACGATGGCGGCTCATTTCGGCGGCCCGAATGTCGGCATCGCAGGGCTGCGCGCGAAGAGCGGCGCGGGCGCCCGCGCGTTCACATGCGCGGCGCTGAAGCCCCAGGGGTTGCCGCCGAAGGAGCTGGCAGCGCTTGCGGGGCGGCTTGCGGCGGGAGGCGTCGACTTCATCAAGGACGATCACGGCATCGCGGATCAGACCTATAGCCGCTTTGCGAACCGCGTTCGCGCATGCGCCCAGGCCGTCCGCCAAGCCGGGTCGAGCACGCTTTATGTCCCCAACATTTCCGGTTGTCTCGACGTTGCCGCCGCGCAGATCGCGCTCGCCATAATGGAGGGCGTCCAAGCGGTGATGGTCGAGCCCATGATCCTCGGCGTCTCGAATTTTCACCGGCTGACGCGAGAGTTCCCGGCTATGGCGTTCTTCGCCCACCCCGCCATGGCTGGTTCGTCGCGGGTCGCGCCGCCGCTTCTGCTCGGCAAGCTGTTCCGCCTTTTCGGCGCGGACGTCGCGATCTACCCGAACTATGGCGGCCGCTTCAGCACTTCGCCCGAAACCTCTCGCGCGGTCGCCGACGCAGCCCGGTGCGATTGGCATGGTCTTAAGCGGTGCTTGCCCTGTCCCGCAGGAGGCATGACGCTGGACCGCGTGCCCGAAATTTTGGATTTCTACGGGCCGGATACCATGTTGCTGATCGGCGGGAGCTTGCTTTCCGCGAGGGACCGGCTGACCGAGGCGACTGCCGAGTTCGTGGAGCGCGTTGCGCGTTACTTCGAGGACAAAACCGATGGATGACGAGCCGCACATCCGGCAAGCGCGGGGCGATGGCTTTCGCTGGGAGGGCGTCGAACTGCTCGCCTATAAGGACGAAGGCAGCGCGCCCTTCAAGGCGATCACCCGGCAGGTCCTGTTTCAGCGCCCCGAACTTCAATGCGAGCTGCGCTATTTTGAAATGCAGCCCGGCGGCCATTCCACTCTGGAGCGGCACGAGCACGTCCACGCCGTGATGATCTTTCGCGGGCGCGGCGCGTGTCTCGTCGGCGACGAGGTGCGCGAGGTCGCGGCGCCGGACTTGGTCTTCATCCCGCCCATGACATGGCACCAATTCCGCGCGAGCAAGGGCGAGCCGTTCGGCTTTCTCTGCATGGTCAATGCCGAGCGCGATAAGCCGCAACTCCCCACCGAGGCCGAGTTGCAGGAACTGAAAAAGACCGCGGCAATCGCCAACTTTCTGGATGGCGCGGCGGCGGCGCAGGAGTAGGCGCCCGGCTGCCCCCCGGCTTTTTGCATGTCCGTTGCGAAAGGCGGCATGGTCCTTGAACCTCCGAATTCGCTTTTGCTGCGCTATATGCAGGATCACGATACTGGGAGAAAGCGTCTTACGCGTAGGTTAATCGCGCCAACTCATTGATATAGAAGGATAATTTTGAAGACGGCATGCGTCGCAGCGGTGACGGAGCCCGCGATCATGATTAATTCGCCCGTCCAAAATATATTTAACGGACTTTTGCGCGTCCCAGTAAATGAAAAAATCCCGACATTAAATTCTATTTAGCGGTGCTCAATCGAAGACAAAAAAGCAAACTTCTTCAATGGTTTAAAGGTCAACGCTCTGCGTTTGCTCAAGCCGCGACGCTCATTATTTTGCGAAACCTTAAGGTTAACAGATCATAATTTGACCAGAAATAATGCCGGCGCGCTTTTTTTAACCATACCCCAATTTACCATAGCGGCGCGGGCCGCCCCGGCAACGGTTGCTTTACCATTGCGGCCGAACTTTGCGCCGAACGCCCCCCGGCGCATCCAGCGGCGCGAAGCGGACGCTCTCGCCGCCATCGGTTGAGGCGAAATGCCCGAGCGCCGTGGTGGCGGCCCACGGTCGCCTGAAGCTGAACTGTTTGACAACGGAACGGTGAGCCCCAAAAGTAAGCATGAACGCTGGACGTCAACCACGAGGAAAACGTGAAACCGCAATTTTCGCCCGATTTCGGGAAAGCCGGTGGCCTCATCACCGCAGTAACCGTCGATGCCGGGGACGGGGAGGTGCTGATGGTTGCCTACATGAACGAGGAGGCCTTCCTGCTCACGCTCGAGACCGGCAAGGTTCACTACTTCTCGCGCTCGCGCGGCAAGCTGTGGAAGAAGGGCGAGCAAAGCGGCAACATGCAGGAGCTGGTTGAAATGCGGATCGATTGCGACCTCGACGCCGTGGTCCTGCGCGTCAAACAGAAGGGTCCCGCCTGCCACGAAGGCTATCGGACCTGCTTTTTCCGGTCGGTCGAAAGTGACGGCACGCTGGGCGTTCGAGGCGAGCGGCTCATGACCTCGGAAGAGATGTATGGGGCGAAGCCGTGAGCGTGCTCAAACTCGGACTGCCCAAGGGCAGCTTGCAGGACGCGACCGTGCAGCTTTTCGGCAAGGCAGGCTACACGGTCCTCATATCGAGCCGCAGCTATTTCCCGACAATCGACGACGCCGAGATCGAATGCATGCTCATCCGGCCGCAGGAAATGTCGCGATACGTGGAGCACGGCGTGCTCGACGCGGCGATCACCGGCCTCGATTGGATTCTGAAGAGCGATGTCGTGAAGGTGGCCGAACTCGTCTACTCGAAGCAGCTTAGGAGTCCCGTGCGCTGGGTGGTGGCCGTTCCAAAGGACTCGCCGATCAAGACCCTTCGGGATCTCGCCGGCAAGCGCATCGCGACCGAGGCTGTCGACCTCACGAACCAGTTCCTCGCCGAAAACCAGATCGAGGCCGAGGTGGAGTTCTCCTGGGGAGCGACCGAGGTCAAGCCGCCCTATCTTGCGGACGCCATCGTCGAACTCACCGAGACGGGCAGCTCGTTGCGCGCCAACAACCTGCGCATCGTCCACGAGATCATGCATTCGACGACCCAGCTCATCGCCAATCGCCAGTCTTGGGAAGACAGTTGGAAGCGGGAGAAAATCGGCCGGATCGCGTTGCTGCTCCGGGCCGCCCTGGCGGCGCGCGGCAAGGTCGGTCTGATGCTGAACGTGCATGAGGCGAACCTGACGAAAGTGGAGGACATGCTCCCCTCGCTCAAGTCGCCCACCGTCTCGAAGCTGCAAACCGAAGGCTGGTACGCCATCAACACGATCGTCGACGAACACCTCGTTCGGGATCTGATACCCAAGTTGAAGGACGCCGGGGCGGAAGGAATCGTGGAATTCCCGCTGAACAAGATCGTCGACTGAACAACGGGGCGCAACCGCCGGCTTTCGCCTCAGGAGCGCTTGCCTTCGCCCGGATCGCGATACTTTCGCAGCTCCAGCTTCGCGATCTGGTTGCGGTGCACCTCATCCGGCCCGTCCGCGATGCGCAGGCTACGGATCGAGGCATAATCGTAGGGCAAGCCGAAATCGTCGCAAATGCCCGCGCCGCCATGCGCCTGGATCGCCCAGTCGATCACCTTGCACGCCATGTTCGGCGCGACGACCTTGATCATCGCGATCTCGGCGCGTGCGGCCTTGTTGCCCACCGTATCCATCATATAAGCCGCCTTCAGCGTAAGCAGCCGCGCCTGATCGATCATCATCCGGCTTTCGGCGATGCGCTCCTGCCAGACGCTCTGATCCGAGACGCGCCTGCCGAACGCGACGCGGCTGTCGAGGCGGCGGCACATCTTTTCCAGCGCGCGCTCGGCGCGCCCTATGGTGCGCATGCAGTGATGAATGCGGCCCGGCCCCAGGCGGCCTTGCGCGATCTCGAAGCCGCGCCCCTCGCCAAGGATGACGCTGTCGAGCGGCACGCGCACATCCGTGAAGCTGATCTCGCCATGCCCGTGCGGCGCATCGAGATAGCCGAACACCGGCAGCATGCGCTCCTTCTTCACTCCGGCTGTGTCCATCGGCACGAGCAGCATGGATTGCTGTTTGTGGTGATCGGGATTTTTCGGGTCCGTCTTTCCCATCACGATCAGGATCTTGCAGCGCTTGTCGCCCGCGCCGGACGTCCACCATTTGCGCCCGTTGATGACGTAATCGCCGCCGTCCTTCTCGATGGAAATCGAGATATTCGTTGCATCGGACGAGGCGACATCCGGCTCGGTCATGGCGAAGCCGGAGCGGATTTTGCCATCCAGAAGCGGCTTCAGCCAGCGCTCCTTCTGCGCCTCGCTGCCGTAGCGCACGAGCACCTCCATGTTGCCGGTGTCGGGCGCGGAGCAATTGAACACTTCCGGCCCCCAATGCGAGCGGCCCATGATCTCGGCAAGCGGCGCGTATTCTAGGTTTGTCAGTCCCGCGCCGAGTTCGCTGTCGGGAAGAAACAGGTTCCAAAGCCCTTGCGATTTAGCCTTCGCCTTCAGCTCCTCCAGAAGCGCAAGCGGCTCCCAGCGGTCAGCTTGCGTTTCCGCCGTCTCGAACAGCGCCGCCTCGTTCGGGTGGATGTGCTCCGCCATGAAGCGCTCGACGCGGGCTTTGTAATCGGCGGCATTGGCGGAGAGCTGGAATATATCGGGCATCTTCAGATTCCTCCAGCCACTGAGTATCACCAAACCTGCACTCGCCGAAAGTGTCGAGGCGTTTCGCCCCGGCGCGCATAGCAAGCGTACGGCTGGCCCATTGTGGCCGTGGAAGGGAGGTGCTGGCTTGGCGCCCTCTTCGTTTTACGCCGCCCAGGAGGCCGCGTTGCCGAACCTGGGGCGCAGCGAAGCGAGTCCCCAGAATTTGGCTATGTGATAGGTCGAAGAAATCCCATGATCCTCGAAGAAGGGAGCAGCAGCGCCATAGGCGTATCCGCTTGTTCCAAAAGCATCGACCGGGGCGCCGTGCCCCATGCCTGGGATGATGATTCTCTCAATCACGGGAAAGCCTGCGTCATCGCGCCACAAACGGCGAGTTTTGCCTGCAATGCGGGTCTCGATCGAGGCTTCTTCGGAAAGGCCATGCACGTTGCACCATTGCCGGATGATCGCATCGGCATTTGAAGGCGCCACCGTCTTATCGGATGCGCCATGCCATATCGAGAGGATTGGCCAGCTGCCCCGATGAGGCGATGCCGCGCGGACCTGGTCACCCAGCTCGGCCGCCGACCGGTTGGCTTTGCCTTTCATAGCGACAAGCGCGCCCCAGAGGGTGGACGCTACGCCAAACGGAAGACCGGCGAGAATTGCCCCGCCCGCGAATACATCGGGGTAGGCGGCGAGCAACGCGGAAGCCATGGCCCCGCCAGCCGACAACCCTGTAACGTAAACCCGCCTGCCATCGAGCCCATGATCCTCGATCAGGCGCTGCACCATCTGCACAATCGAGAGAGCCTCACCGCAACCACGCCAGCTATCGGCGGGCCGGAACCAATTGAACCCGCGTTGCGCGTTGTTCGATCTCCGTTGCTCTGGAAACAGCAAGGCGAACCGGCATTCGTTGGCGAGTGCGCTCCACCCTAGTCCATGATCGATATCATCGGCGGTCTGACCGCACCCATGCAGCACAACAACAATCGGTGACAGCGGGCGCAGCCCAGGCGGCACGAACTTCAACATGCGAAGTTGGCCCGGATTACTCCCGAAGGCCGTGACCTCCGAAAGACCTTGCGGCTGTGAATGGAAAGGCGACTCCGAGGATTCGAAGGTCGCCGGGTTCGGGCGGCACGGCCATGGCGGACGACGCCCTGATCGAACGTCTTCAAGGACAGTGACAAGTGACGGCATGAGTGCCTTTCAACTGATCTGGAAGCTTGCACGGTATCGCTAAGTTATAACGAACTCTGCTCCGTGATGAGACGTAATGGCGCTAATGTCAGATAGCGTTTTTGAAGCCGACGGAACCGTGTCTCGTGGCGATTATAAGGGATAAAATCATGAATGAACCTCACTATAGAGTGATCTTAATCTCCGTCGTTCGAACCATCTCTCTCTTAGGACTGCAGCCTAAGCCTCAAACATGAATGTGTTAACAAGGTGTCCTGGCGATATCTACAGGAACGCACCGCGAACCAAAAAGGCTGCAACTAAGGAGAAAAAAGAAATTGAAAGCGCCGCGCCGAGGGGCGCCGTCGAGCCAGAGTTGGCCCGAACTCAGCTCCGGCGCCAGTCCGGATCTCATCCGCGATCGGCTACGAAAGCACCACAATAAATTGCAGCTTACCCCGCCGCTTCCGCGATGCGCCAGCCCTCCTGGGCCAGCGTGATGGCGGCCTGCTCCGCGAGCGGCGCGCGCTTGTCGGCGGCGTTGCCTTGCAGCGAACGGGCGTAAACGCCTTGCGCGATGGACGCAAAGCGGAAGAACGAAAGCGCGATGAAGAAGGTGAGATCCGGGACGCTGTCGCGGCCAGCGCGGTGGCAGTACATGCCGACAAGGTCTTCCTCGCTCGGGATGCCGAGCGCTGCTAGGTCCAGTCCGCGCAGCCCGCCCAGGAACGGAACGCTCGCCGGGGTGCGATAGGCCATGCAGACATAGCCGAGATCGGCGAGCGGATGGCCCAGCGTCGAAAGCTCCCAGTCCAGCACCGCGATGATGTGCGGATCGTCCAGTTCGAACATCACGTTGTTCACGCGGTAGTCGCCATGCGTGACTGCCGCTTCGTCGCGGGCCGGAACGCTGGCCTTGAGCCATGCGATCAGCTTGTCCATGGCCTCGATCTGGCCGGTCTTCGAAGATTCGTATTGCTCGCTCCAGCGCTTGAGCTGGCGGGCCGCGTATCCTTCCGTCCTGCCATAGTCGCCAAGGCCAATCGCCTCGAAGTCCACCTCGTGCAGAGCGGCGAGCGTCTCGGCAAAAGCCCGGTAGGCGGCCTTGCGCTGCATGGTGCTGAGTTCCGGGAGGTCGGGCCTGTCGAAAATGCGGCCGGGGATGTAGTCCATCAGGTAGAACGGCGTCCCGATGACCGAGGCGTCGTCACAGAATAGCTGCATCGGGACCACAGGGACGGGTGTGCCCTTGAGCGCCGACTGGACGCGAAACTCCCGGTCCATGGCGTGCGCGCTCGGCAAGAGCTTGCCCGACGGCTGCTTGCGCAGCACGTACTTCCGGATGGGCGTGCTGATGAGGTAGGTCGGGTTGGATTGGCCGCCCTGGAACTGCTTGATCGTTGGCGGAACGCCGAAATCTTCGAGGCGGCTTTTCAAAAAGCGCCAAAGCTTCTTTTCGTCGAAGCGATGACTTGGAAGAACGTCGATGAGCTCAGCCACGGCGCACCTCTCCTTGTTCGTCATCCCGGACGCGGCGCAATCCCCATCCATAACGATCCCGTGTCTGCAACGCGCCGCTTGCGCGCTGCGTTGCGCGCGGGATAACACAGGGCGTAGATGAAGGCAGCATATGCGTTATCCGATTGGAGTGAAGATTGAAGCGCCACCGTCCACGAGAATCGTTTGGCCTGTGATATATCGCGCCGCGCTGGAAGCCAAGAACACTGCGACGCCGGCGATGTCGGCCGGCTCGCCGAGCCGCTTCAGGCAGGTGAGGTTTGCAGCCAGCGCCGCCGCTTTTGGATTCTCGTAAAGCGCCTTGGCGAAGTCGGTCTTCACAATGCCGGGCGCGATTGCGTTGACGCGAATGCCGCGTGCTCCCCACTCCACCGCGAGGTTTCGCGCGAGTTGCGCTTCGGCTGCTTTTGACACGGCATAGACGCCGAGATTGGCGGTTCCGGCTATCGAGGCGGCCGAGGACAGCATGATAACCGTGCCGCCCCCGCGCTCGGCCATGCCGGGCAGAACCAGCTGGCACAGCCAATGCGTCGCGGTCAGATTTGTGGTGAGCACCTTGGTCCAGACCTCGTCGGAGACTTCCGACGACGGCCCATAAACCGGGTTGATGGCGGCGTTCGGGATCAGGATATCGATGTGGCCATACTCCCGGAGAGCATGGGCGACGAGACATTCGAGATCGGGTTTTTGGCCGACATTGCATGCCACCGCCGTTGCATGGCCGCCGGCGTCGCGGATTTCGGCGACCACGGCCTTGCAAGCCTCGATCTTGCGCGAGGAGACCACGACTTTGGCGCCCATCCTCGCGCATTCGAGCGCGATGGCCCGGCCGATCCCCCGCGAAGAGCCCGTAATGACGGCGACGCGGCCCCTCAGGTCGAACATAGTCATCCAGCACCCATCATCGCGGCCACCGCGGCTTGCGTTCGGTCACGAGCGCCTTGAGCAGCGGCGCGGGCCGCCAGCGGTCGCCGAAACGCATATGGAAGATGTCGATGTCCGACAAGACTTCCGCGAGGCTCCGCAGTTCCGCGAATTTCATCGGACCGCCGCGCCACGCGGGAAAGCCATAACCATGAATGTAGATGACATCGATGTCGCCGGAGCGGTAAGCGAGCCCTTCCTCCAAGATGTTCGCGCCCTCGTTGACGAGCGCGTAGATCATCCGCTTCACGATCTCCTGGTCCGAAACGGAGGTTATCCTGTTGCCCGCTTCCTCGCGATAGGCCTCGATGATGGCGTCCGCTTCCGGGTCGGGCAAGGCGGCGCGGCTGTGAGGCTCGTAGCGATAGAAGCCCGCGGCTGTTTTCTGGCCGTAACGCCCCGCTTCATAAAGGCGGTCCAGCAATGGCGAGGCATAAGTTCTTTGCTCTCGAAGGCGTCTCTGGCGGATGTGCCAATTCACATCGATGCCCGTGAGATCGCAGACGGCGAACGGCCCCATGGCCATGCCCCAGCGCGTCAGGGCCGCGTCGATGTCAGCCGGCGAAGCGCCCTCCTCGACGATCAGCATCGCCTCGGTGATATACTTCTCCAGCATGCGATTGCCGACGAAGCCGTCGCAGTTTCCGACCGAAACGCCGGTTTTTCCGATCTTGCGCGCAGCCGCGATGGCGCTCGCGAGCACCTCCGGGCTTGTCTCCTTGCCGTGAACGACCTCGACAAGGCGCATGACATTCGCGGGCGAGAAGAAGTGCATGCCGACCACGTCGGCGGGGCGCGAGGTAAAGCTCGCGATCTTGTCGATATCGAGCGTCGACGTGTTGGAGGCCAAAATCGCGCCCTTTTTGCAGACGCGGTCGAGTTCGCGAAAGACTTGCTCTTTCACGCCCAGATCCTCGAAAGCCGCTTCCACGACGAGGTCGACATCCGCAAGCGCCCCGTAATCCAGGGTGCTTTTGATCGCGCTTATGCGCGCATCCATCTCGGCCTGATCGAGCCGCCCGCGCTGCACCATGCTCTCGTAATTCTTCGCGACGACGCTAAGCCCTTTGTGAAGCGTAGCCTGATCGCGGTCGAGAACAATGACGGGAATGCCGGCATTGGCGAAGGCCATCGCGATGCCGCCGCCCATCGTCCCTGTCCCGATAACGCCCGCGCTCTTGATTTCTCTCGGCTTCACGTGGCTGGAAAGGCCGGGGATCTTGGCGACGTGGCGCTCCGAGAGAAACGCATGGATGAGCCCCTTGCTTTGCCAGTCCTGAAGCGCCTCATAAAAAAGCTCGCCCTCGCGCCTCAGTCCTTCTTCAAACGGAAGCTCGAATGCGCTTTCAATCGCCGCCACACAGCGCAAGGGCGCGTGCCGGCAAGGCTGGCGTTGCTTCAGTTCTTCGCGCCTCTCTTGGAAGATGGACGAGCCGCGCTCCGCTTCGATCTTTGCATTCCGTTCGCGCGTTTTGGGATGGCTGGCGAGGGAGGCCTTGGCTTTCGCCAAAGCCATCGCGGCGGCCAGATGATCGCCTTCTGCAATTTCGTCAACAAAACCCGCCTTCCGGGCGGCTTTGGCTGAGACCGGTTCGCCGGATATGATGAGATCGAGGGCGGCCTTGGCGCCGGTAAGGCGAGGCAGCCGCTGCGTGCCTCCGCCTCCCGGCATAAGGCCGAGTTTGACCTCCGGCAAGCCGAGGCGGGCATCTTCCGAGGCGACCCTGTAATGGCAGGCGAGCGCGATCTCCAGCCCCTCGCCGAGGGATGCGCCGTGCAGCGCCGCGACCACAGGCTTGCGCAAGTCCTCGATGGCGGCGCAGATTTGGTTGATTTCAGTCCCTTTGAGGGGCGAGTCGAATTCCGTAATATCGGCGCCGGCGGAGAAAGTCCGGCCTGCTCCGGTGATAACGATCGCCTTGGCGCTGTCGTCGGCCTCAGCCTGCCTGATGGCGGCCAGAAGTCCGTCGCGAACTTCGCGCGATAGGGCATTGAGAGGAGGATTATTGATCGTTACGACGCCAATGCCGTCCCTGTTCTCATAATTTACGGGATTTGCGGCCATGAATACTCCCCGGCGGCCGCTATTTGTTTCTTAAGTTCGGCCTCGATGAACAATACAGTTCGCTGAAGGGTACCGTCAACGGCCAGCGGCGAACCACTATACTGTTCGCGGGCCTGCATTCAAAGTTGCACCTTGAGCGGAACGGTCGCAGGCCCCGCGGCCAGCGCCGAGGACTTTTGCGACACGTCCGAAATCATGTCGCATTCCATCAGCCGTTGAGCGCCGCCCGTACCCTCGCACCCTTCCGGCTAGGCGGCTTCATCCTTCGACAGGCTCAGGATGAGGTCGGGCCATTTCAACGACTTGCACCTCATGGTGAGCTTGTCGAACCATGGGCCGCATCGTTTTTCAGCAGCCGGCTGCACTACGCGGCTTGCGGGATGAGCGTGCGGTGATCGAGCGCAGCGGCGATAAGCGCCTTGGTGTAATCCGTTTGCGGATTTTCGAAGATATCGGCCGTTGGCCCTTCTTCCACGACAACGCCGTTGCGCATCACGATCACATAGCTTGCAAGCGCGCGCATCACCTTGAGATCATGGCTGATGAAGAGGTAGGCGAGGCCGCGCTTATTCTGCAGATCGCGCAGGAGATCGACGATCTGCGCCTGCACGGAAACATCGAGCGCGCTCGTCGGCTCGTCGAGCATGAGGAAATGCGGCTGCAGGATCACGGCGCGGGCGACGGCGATGCGCTGGCGCTGGCCACCTGAGAACTCGTGCGGATAGCGGTCCTGCCACTCGGGCTTCAATCCGACTTCGTCCAGCGCGGCGGAGACCCGCTCGCGTCGTTCCGCGCGGCTCATGCCGGGACTTTGGATCAGAAGCCCTTCCTCGATGATCTGCCCAACCGACAGCCTCGGGCTAAGCGAGCCGTACGGGTCTTGGAAAACCACCTGCATTTCCTTGCGGAGCGGGCGCATTTCCTTCGACCTGAATCCGTCGATCCGCTTGCCGACATAGGCGATCGGCCCCTCGCTTGAGATAAGCCGCAGGATCGCGAGGCCGAGGGTCGTCTTGCCGGAACCGGATTCGCCGACGATGCCGAGCGTCTGGCCGCTCCGCAGCTTGAAGGAAACGCCGTCGACGGCTTTGATGTGGTCCACGGTGCGGCGCAGGAAGCCCTGCTTGATCGGGAACCAGACTTTCAGGTTGTCGGCTTCCAGGACTACCGGAGCGGTTTCGTCCATTTGGGGAGCCAGCCCCTTGGGTTCCGCTTCCAGAAGCCGCTTCGTATAGGGATGTTTCGGCGCCGTGAAGATTTCCTCGGCTGGCCCGCGCTCCACGATCTCGCCGTCCTTCATGACGCAGGTGCGGTCGGCCATTTTCCGCACGATGCCGAGGTCATGCGTGATGAGCAGAAGCGCCATGCCAAGCTCGCGCTGAAGATCCTTCAGGAGGTCGAGGATTTGCGCCTGGATGGTCACGTCGAGCGCGGTTGTCGGCTCATCGGCGATCAGGAGATCGGGCTCGTTCGCGAGCGCCATGGCGATCATCACGCGCTGCCGCTGGCCGCCCGACAGCTGGTGCGGGTATGCGGAGAGCCGCGTCTCGGGGTTTTGGATGCCGACCTTGGTCAGAAGCTCCAGCGTGCGCTTGCGGGCCGCCGTATTCGACATGCCATGGTGGATCTTGAGAACTTCGCTGACCTGCTTCTCGACCGAGTGAAGCGGGTTCAACGATGTCATCGGCTCCTGGAAGATGATCGAAATCCGGTTGCCGCGCACGCGCCGGATTTCGTATTCCTTCACGCGCAGCAGGTCTTGACCCTCAAAGATGATTTCCCCGCTCGGGTGGGATGCGTCGGGGTACGGCAACAGGCGCAAGATCGAAAGCGCCGACACGGTCTTCCCCGACCCGGACTCGCCCACAAGAGCGACGGTTTCGCCTTTCTTGATGTCGAACGACACGTTGCGCGCGGCGTAGACGCCGTGTTCCGCTCCCGCGAAGCGCACGCTGAGGTTCCGGACCTCGATCAGCGGGGCTGATTGGATTTGAGATGCTTCGGTCATGCGATCAACCCACAACAGCTTGATGTGCGGCCATGGTCTTCCTCGGATCGAGGGCGTCGCGGACGGCCTCGCCGACGAAAACGAGCAGGCTCAGCATCATCGCGATCACGAAGAATGCCGTCAGGCCAAGCCACGGCGCCTGCAGGTTCTGCTTGCCTTGCTGGAGCAGTTCGCCCAGGGACGGCGAGCCCGGCGGCAGGCCAAAGCCGAGATAATCCAAGGCTGTCAGAGCGGCGATTGCGCCATCGAGAATGAACGGCGCGAACGTCACCGTAGCGACCAAGGCATTCGGCAGGATGTGCTTGAACATGATCTGGCGGTTCGTCAACCCGAGAGCGCGCGCCGCCCGCACATACTCGAAATTGCGCCCGCGCAAGAACTCGGCGCGCACTGGCCCAACGAAGGCCGTCCACTCGAAGACGATCATGATGCCGAGCAGCGTCCAGAAGCTCGGCGCGAGGATGGCCGAGAGGATCAAGAGAATGTAGAGGCGCGGCAGCGAACCGAGAATTTCGATGAAGCGCTGGAGGGTAAGATCGGTCCAGCCGCCGAAGAAGCCTTGAATCGCGCCTGCGGTCACGCCGACCAGCGCCGAGAAGGCGGTGAGGATCAGGCCGAACAGCACCGAGATCCGGAAACCATAGATGACGCGCGCGACGACGTCGCGGCCCTGGTCGTCGGTCCCAAGCCAATTGTCCAAGGATGGCGGCGCGGGCGCCGGAACCGGCAGATCCAGCTTGATCGTCCGGTAGCTGTAGGGAATGAGCGGCCAGATCATCCAGCCGCCTTTCTCCTCGATAAGCCTCTTCACCTCAGGGTCGCGATAATCCGCCTCGGTTTCGAACTCGCCGCCGAATTGCTTCTCGGTGTACATCTTGAAGATCGGCGTGTAATACGCGCCGTCGTACTTCACGAGGAACGGCTTATCGTTCGCGATGAACTCGGCGAAGAGCGTTATGAGGAACAGCGTCGAGAAGAGAATGAAGCTGTAATAGCCGCGCCGGTTGGCTTTGAAGGCGCGCAGCCGTCGCTTGTTGAGCGGCGAAAGCTCGAACCAGCCACGGTCCGGGACGGTTTCGACTCTCGCAAGAACTTCGCCGGGAGCGGTGGATCTTTCGACTCTCGCGTCCATTCGTTAGACCTCCCTCGTCTCGAAATCGATGCGTGGATCGACCCAGGTGTAGATGAGGTCCGACAAAAGGTTGAGCAAAAGGCCCATGGCCGAGAAAATGTAGAGCGTCGCGAAGACCACGGCGTAATCCCGGTTGAGCACGGATTCGAAGGACAGGCGGCCGAGGCCGTCGAGGGAAAAGATTGTCTCGATCAGAAGCGCGTTCGTGAAGAAAGCGCCGATGAATGCGGCGGGGAAGCCGGAAATCACGAGCAGCATCGCATTGCGGAACACGTGGCCATAAAGAACGCGACGTTCACTCAGCCCCTTGGCGCGCGCCGTCATCACATACTGTTTGCGGATTTCGTCGAGGAAACAGTTCTTCGTCAGAAAGGTGACGGTTGCGAGCGACGAGATGACCATCGCGGTGACGGGCAGCGCGAGGTGCCAGAAATAATCCGCGATCCTTTCAGGCCAGCTCATTTGCGCCCAATTATCGGAGACAAGCCCGCGCAACGGAAACCAATCGAGGAAGGAGCCGCCCGCGAAGATCACGATCAGGAAAATCGCGAACAGAAAGCTGGGGATGGCGTAGCCGACAATGACGACCGTGCTCGTCCAGATGTCGAATTTCGAGCCGTCCATCACGGCCTTGCGCACCCCAAGCGGGATCGAAATCGCGTAGGTGAGGAGCGTGAGCCAGAGGCCGATCGAGATCGAGACCGGCAGCTTCTCCTTGATGAGCTGCAAAACGCTCACATCGCGGAAATAGCTCTGGCCGAAATTGAAGGTCAGATAATTCTTCATCATCAAGAGGAAGCGCTCGACCGGCGGCTTATCGAAGCCGAACTGCTTTTCGAGGCTCTTTATAAGCTCGGGGTCGAGGCCGCGCGCGCCGCGATATCGCGAAGTGACGCCCGAATCCTGCCCAGGCTGCGCCATGCGCGAGAAGTCGCCCGTCGTCGAGCCGCCGATGCGGGCCGTCGCGTCGACATTCGTGCCGTTCAGCTGCGCGATGATGCGCTCAATCGGGCCGCCTGGCGCGAACTGGATAATAATGAAGCTGATCAGCATGATGCCGAGCAGCGTGGGAATCATAAGGGCGAAGCGTCGAACGATATACGCAGTCATGTCTCTCGGTTTCGCTAAAGCACATCTCGCTTAGAGGACACCATCTCCGGTTTTGTGGCTGTCGTCAGGCAAGCCGGTCATTATGGTAAATAATCTTAAATCCGGCGGGTTGCCTGTAAAAGCAGCCAGTTAGGACCAGACTTAAGCAACAGGCGCACGAAAGCCAGTTACACATCGGAAATGTTACCCTCTGCCGGGGCATCCCGTGCGCGGTGCAGCGCGAAGCGGTGCGCCGCAGACGCGGGATCGTAACGCATACCTGGGCTCGTCAGATCCCGTGTCTGCGCAGCGTCACTCTGTGCCGCAGCGCGCACGGGATGACGGTCGCCAAACTTATCATCCGCCCAGCTTCGCCGCCTTTTCCTTGTCGTACCACCAGGTATCGAGGATACCCTCGTCATAGGTCGCCTGTACCGCGGGCCGCGAATACTTGTCCCACGTCGCGATGTTGTGAACGGACTTGTACCATTCCGGCACCCAGTAATGCCCTGCGCGCAGGACTCGGTCGATGGCGTGGCAGGCGGTTTTAAGCTCGTCGCGGCTTTTCGCCTTCAGGATCTTATCGATAAGCGCATCCACAACCGGGTCCGCGATGCCGGCCAGGTTGTAACTTCCGTCCTGTTTGCCTGCTTCGCTATTCCAATAGGCTCGCACCTCCGGTCCGGGCGTCGGCGAAAGCGAATAGCGCTGCGTCACCACATCGAATTCATAGCGCCTCAGCCGTTCCTGCTCCTCGGTAGGGTCAATTCGCCGAAGGGAAGCCTTGATGCCGAGGTCGGTGAGTTTCGACGCATATGGCCCCATGATGCGCTCTGTCACGGGATCATCGATCAGGAACTCGATATCCAGGGTTTCGCCCTTAGCGTTCTTGCGGATGCCGTCCTGCAAGCGCCATCCGGCTTCGTCCAGGAGCCGGGAGGCGGTCCGCATACTAGGGCGATAGCGGCCGGAACCGTCGGTGACGGGCGGCGTGTAGGGTTCGCCGAACACTTCGGGCGGAAGCTTGTCGCGAAATGGCTCAAGCAGCGCAAGCTCGGCCGGCGCCGGCAATCCTTGCGCCTTCAGATCCGAGTTCTCGAAATAGCTCGCGGTCCGTGTGTACAGGCCGTAAAACAGCAGCTTATTCGTCCATTCGAAATCGAAAGCGTAGTCGAGCGCCTCGCGCACGCGCGGATCGCTGAACTTTTCACGGCGCGCATTTATGAAAATGCCCTGCGCTCCCGAAGGGCGGCCATCCGGCAGCGTGAGCTTGAGGATTTGGCCGGATCGAACCGCCGGGATGTCGTACTCGGTCGCCCAGCTTTTCGATGTGAACTCCTCGCGCAAATCATAGGCCTTGGCCTTGAACGCCTCCAGCCCCACAGCGCGGTCGCGGTAATACTCGAAGCGGATTTCATCGAAATTGTACCGCCCGCGATTCACCGGCAGGTTTGCCGCCCAGTAATCCTTGCGGCGCTTGTAGGTGACGAATGTACCTTGGCGGAAATCGCCGACCTCGTAGGGACCGGAGCCCAGCGGCGGCTCCAGGCTCTCTTTAAGGAAGTCGTTCGCGGTGTAATACGCCTTCGAGAAAACCGGCAGCGTCGCCACAAGCGCCGGCAGGTCGCGGACGTTTTCGCCTTTGAACTGATATTTGACCGTTGCCGGGTCGATTGCGGCAGCGCTCACCACATCGCGCAACGCAAGCTGATAGCGCGGATGGCCCTTCTGCTTCAGCGTGTCAAGCGTGAACGCCACATCGGCCGCTGTCACCGGCGTTCCATCACGGAAGCGCGCCTCGGGCCGCAGGTAGAAGGTCACCGACATTTTGTCGTCTGCGACCTCGGCGGACTCTGCGAGAAGCCCGTAAACAGCGTCCGGCTCGTCCTGCGCGCGCACCATTAGCGAAGTCGAAGAGGAAGCCTACTCCTGCCGCTGGGTCGCCGCGCAGGATAAAGTCGTTGAAATGGTTGAAGGTGTTGATCGAGCTTGTCGGCATCGTCGCCAGGCGGCCGCCCTTTGGGGCATCCGGGTTCACATAGTCGAAATTCTTGAAATCGGCCGGATATTTCAGCTCACCGAATGCGGAGAGACCGTGACGGCGCTCGGAAGCTTGAGACGTGGTGAACGGAAAGAAGGAAGCGACTGCAAAAAGGAATGCAAAAAAGCGAACCATAAACCTCAACGTCATGGCCGGGCTCCGACCCGGCCATCCAGCACCGCAGCGCGCCCTCTGGATAGCCGCCTCAAGGGCGGCTATGACAAGTCCCTCCGAACATGGAGGCGTCCCATATAGGCTCATTTCAAGCCGTTCTTATCGGCGAGAGCCGCGTCGTACCACCAAACGTCGGGGAAACCGATTGTCTGCCCCGGCAGCGGGTTCGGAGCGCCGAACTTGTTCCAGTAGGCGATGCGCTCGTTCGCGGAGTGCCATTGCGGGACGATATAGGCGTTCCAAAGGAGCACCCGGTCCAAAGCGCGACTGGCGGCGACAAGCGCATCCCGGTTCGGAGCGAAGATGATCTTGTCCACGAGCGCGTCGACCGCCGGATTTCTGATGCCGATGATGTTCCGGGCGCCCGGCTGATCCGCGGCGGCGGTTGTCCAGAAATCGCGCTGCTCGTTTCCAGGCGATTCCGACTCCGGAAAGACGCCGACAACGATGTCGAAATCGAACGTGTCCTCACGCCTCTTTTGCTCCGTCGAGTCGACAACGCGGACGTTGGCGTTGATGCCGAGCCTTTTCAGGTTCTCGACATAGGGCAGGATCACGCGCTGAAACGCTTCCTGGTCGATAAGGAACTCGACCGAAAACGCCTCCCCGGCGCTGTTCTGCAACTGGCCATTGACCACGGTGTAGCCCGCCTCTTTCAACTGGCGCGCCGCCTCTCGAAGATGCGTGCGGAAGTCGGCCTCGGTCGCGTTGACGGGGTTCTTGTATACCTGAGTGAAGACTTCAGGCGGGATTTTATCGCGGAGAGGCTCGAGCAGCGCCAGTTCCTCGGGAGAGGGCAGGCCCTTCGCGGCCAATTCCTGTCCCTCGAAGAAGCTCGAGGTCCGCGTGTATTGTCCATAGAACAGATTTTTGTTCGCCCATTCGAAATCGAAAGCCAGATTGAAGGCTCGACGCACGCGCACATCCTGGAATTTTGGCCGGCGAAGGTTGAAGGCGAACCCCTGCGTCGGTTTGGGCGTCTGAAGAACGATGTCCCCGCGCTTCACCACACGTCCATCGGTCAAAGCTGGGAAGTCGTAGGCTGTGGCCCAAGTCTTCGCACTCGGCTCTCGTCTGAAGTCGTATTGGCCCGACTTGAAGGCCTCCATCGAAACGCTCTGGTCGCCGTAGTACTGAAATTCGATCGTGTCGAAGTTGTTCTCGCCTATCCTCACGGGCAGATCCTTGCCCCAATAATCCGGCACGCGCTCGAAGGCGATCCATTCACCCGGGCGCGTCCCCTTGATCTTATAGGGCCCGGACCCGAGCGGCGGTTCCTGCGTCGTTTTCGAGATGTCGCGCTGTTTGCCGGATGCGTCCTTGCCTTCCCACCAATGCTTCGGCCAAACAGTCAATTCGCCGACGATAAAGGGCAGTTCCCGGTTCCCGGTGACATCGAAGGTGAACGTCACCTCGCGATCGCCTGTCTTCTCGCCCTTCACCACATTCTTGTAATACTGGGCATGCATCGGATCGTATGGGAGACCCGTGTCCGGGTACTTGCCCTTCGCGACGTTCATGGTCCAGATCACGTCATCGACCGTAATGGGCGCTCCATCGTGCCATCGCGCGCCTTCGCGCAGCTTGAAGGTGACGGAGCTATAGTCCGGCGGATAGCTCACCCACTCGCAGAGAAGACAATAGCTCGTCGAGCCTTCCTCCCGCGAGGGGATCATAAGGGGATCGAAGATGAGCGCGAACCCGCTCGCGAGCCCGGCCGCAAGGGCGCCTCGAAAAACTGCCGGGTTCAAATTGTCGTATTGCGCGGGCGACGAAAGCTTGACCGTTCCGCCCTTGGGGGCGTTGGGGTTGACCGCCTCGAAATGCTTGAAATCGGCTGGGTACTTAGGCGGCCGGACCAGGGACAGCGCGTGGTGTTTTTCCTGATCGGCCAAGGCAGGCTGGGCCGCAACAAGCGCCAGGATGAGGGCGATGGCAATTCGTTTTTGAATAGACATGAGCCGTAAGGGGAACAGTGTTTCAGTTGGCGGGACTTTAATGCCCCATAAAACACCGTTCCACTTAAAGATCTTTCATGCTCACAAGGTTCTCGCACAGCCGGAGGCAAGATGCATCCGCGGGAAGTCCCTGCCGGCGCCCGCAGCAGGTGGGCCGGGACTTCCGTGGGGCGTACGAGTTTACCGGACGCGCCGACAGATCACCGCCTGCGTTACCACCTCGATGTTGGAAGGGAAACGGGATTGTCGCTTTGCTTGGAGAGGAAAGCGATGACGTTCGCGCGCTGCTGCGCATCCTTCAAACCGGCGAAACCCATCTTGGCCATGTTGTTGCCCGGCACCCAATCGCCTGGATCGCCGATCCACTCGAAGATCTCATTGAAGGACCACCGTCCGCCCTTTTGCTGCAAAGCGGGCGAATAAGAGAAGCCGGGGTCTCTTGCGATATCGCGCCCGACAACGCCATAGAGGTTCGGGCCGACCCTCGTGCCGCCGCCCTTGTTCCAGGTATGGCAGATCCCGCAGGTCTTCGCGGTTTCCTGACCGGCTTCCGGATCGGCTTTTGCCAGAAGCACGCTCAGCGATGCGTCCGGGCTTTCCATTTCGCGGCTGACCGGCGTTACGACAAGCTTCTTTTCAGGGTGAACGGCGACTGCTCGGACAATGGGCACGGAAGTCACTTGGATTTGGCCGCCCCTGTCTGTGCTCTCATCCCCTCTCGGATAGATTTTTTCTATGCCGTTCGCCAAGCTGACGAGCAGAACCAATCCGCCCAGGACTGACGCAATAAAATAGACAATTCTCATTCCTGCCTCCCCAGACCGATGCGATGCATCGGTTTTGTTTTTCTGGCCGTTTGAAACAGCCTGTTTTTTTGAGATCTGCGCCCCCCAAGGAGGGACCGCAGAAGGGAGAGCTTAAGCTAAAAAATTGAGCTTGGCTATGCAAAGTAAAAGGTTTGCAGGATAAAACGCAGGCTTCACCATAATCCTGGCGCTAACTCGACAATCCAAGACTAGGAGTCCTTTATTTCTGAGCAAGCGGGACAGGGTGATCGCTTTGCTTATCGAGAAAAGCGATAATGTTGGCCCGCTCTTGAGGGTTCTTTATACCGGGAAACCCCATGTTATTCCCCGGAATGAAGGCTTTCGGGTTCTTGATCCACTCGTAGAGGTTCTGGAAAGTCCACTTCTCGGAATTGTGCTTCTTCAAAGCGCTTGAGTAGGAGAATCCCGGCTCGCTGCCCATGTCGCGGTCCACGACGCCGTAGAGATCCGGCCCAACCTTGGTTCCTGCTCCCTTTGCAAAGTTGTGACACGCGCCACAAACCTTGGCTGCGCTTTGTCCGGCCTCGGGGTTCGCGCTCGCCAGGAGACTCTCGACGGGGGGCTCCTTTTCCTCCGGCTTAGCGGCGGCGGGCGTTGCCGAAGCGGGGGCTGCAGCCTCAGGGGCTACAACAATATGGCCCTTCGACAGATTCGCCGTGCCTTTAGGATAAAAAAGGTCAATGGCCGTGTTCACGCCCACGAGGACCAGAAGGCTCGCCAGCACCGCGCCTGCGACTTTGTTGAAGTAGAAGGAATTCATGGTTGCTCGTGTGTCATAGTGGCGCGGCATCGCCAGCGCCTTGATGGGCTCAAAGTTTTAGGGACTGCAAACAGTCAACGGAGAGACCGTGGACAAGTCCTAAGAGCTTCCAGGTGGCGAAATTGTTCCCTTCTAATGCGATTTTTAACCCAATCGTAATCATTCCGGCGCGGCTCGGATCGACTCGCCTGCCTCGCAAGCCGCTCCTGGATTTGGGAGGCGCTCCGATGATCGTTCAGGTCTGGCGGCGGGCGATGGAAGCAGACGTGGGGCCCGTCTTCGTGGCCGCAGACTCGGCCGAAATCGCAGATGCTGTCAGGGCGTACGGCGGCAACACGGTAACGACTGAGCGCGAGCACGCCAGCGGCTCCGACCGCATTTACGAAGCTCTCTGCAACATCGATCCGGAGGGCAAATTCAATACCGTGATCAATCTTCAGGGCGACATCCCGACCCTTGAGCCGCGCCTGGTCAAAGACTGCCTCGGCGCACTGAGAAAAGGCGCGGACATTGGCACGCTCGCAGCCATCATCACGGACCCTGCCGAAATCGACGATCCGAATGTCGTCAAAGCCATCGCCTCGCCCTTGCCGGGCGGATTGATGAACGCGCTCTACTTCACGCGGGCGAGCGCGCCCCATGGCGAAGGCCCCTATTATCACCACATTGGCGTTTACGCCTATCGCCGTGCAGCGCTTGCCCGCTTTGTCGGGCTGCCGCCGTCGCCGCTCGAAAAGCGCGAGCGTCTGGAGCAGCTGCGCGCGCTTGAGGCGGGCATGCGCATCCATATTTCGGTGGTTGACACGGCGCCTTTGGGAGTAGACACCGAACCCGATCTTGCGAAAGCGCGCATCATACTCGCAAGGTGAGCGCCGAATTTCCTCGCCCCCAAAGCGGCGAACTCAGGGACCACAATGGCATTCGCATCGAAGTCAAATTCGCCGACAACGCCCGCAAGCGTCGCCTATCAAGGCGAGCCCGGCGCCAACTCTCACATCGCTTGCGTCAACTATGATAAGCGGCTCGAGCCGGTTGCCTGCGCCACGTTTGAGGATGCGATTTCGGCAGTGCGCAGCGGCGCCGTGCGCTGTGCCCTCATCCCTGTCGAGAATTCGGTGGCGGGCCGCGTCGCCGACGTTCACTATCTTCTGCCAAATTCCGGCGTTCATGTCGTGGGCGAGCATTTCGAGCGCATCTACCATCAGCTGATGGCGCTTCCCGGCGCCGATTTCACAACGCTGAAGACCGTGCATAGCCACACGCAGGCGCTCGGCCAATGCCGGAGCGCGCTTCAAGAGCTTGGTTTGAAGCCTGTTCCCGAGGCGGACACGGCGGGGTCGGCGCGCATGGTCGCCGAGGAAGGCGACATGACGAAAGCGGCGATTGCGTCGAAGCTCGCCGCCGAGATTTATGGCCTTCACATTTTGAAAAGCGGCATCGAGGACGCAGCGCACAACACCACGCGCTTCCTGGTGCTCGCCAACGAAGCCGACGTGCCGCCTGCGGGCAACGGCCCGGTGCTGACGACGTTCATCTTCCGCGTGCGCAACATTCCGGCGGCGTTGTACAAGGCGCTGGGCGGCTTCGCCACCAACGGCGTCAATATGACGAAGCTCGAGTCCTATCAGCTCGAAGGCAGTTTCAACGCCTCGATGTTCTACGCCGACGTTGAGGGCCATCCGGATGACCGGCCGCTCCGGCTCGCGCTTGAGGAGTTGGAGTTCCACACGGCGGAGCTGATTATCCTGGGCACTTACCCGGCCAGCCCGTTTCGCGAGACGCTCAAGCGCCTCTCTACCGATGATGACGCACCGCGCACTCGCATCGCGAGCTAGCCGGAAGTTCAGCCGGGGGTCTTGTCCAGCGCAGCCAGGCTCTCGTCAAAGGCCTTCAAATACCCGATCCAGAGCTGATGCCCTGATTTTTCAGCAAACGGCGCGACGATCGTTCTCCCGCGCTCGAACATGCGCCGCGCCTCGGCCCTGTCGCCCATGCGAACGAGAAGCTGCCCAAGCTTGCCATGGCTCACAGCCAAATCCGCCAGCCATCCGGCATTCGCAGGATCGGCCTCGGCGAGGCGCTCTCTAATGGTGAGGCTGTCGCGGTAAGCTTTCAAAGCGTCGTCGATAGCGCCTTGGTCCACGAGCACATCGCCAACTTTGTTGTAGAAGACGGAGAGATCGCGTTGCCATTGAGTATTGGCGGGTTCGGCCTTGGTGAGGCGGTCGGCGATGTCGAGGCCATCGCGGTAGACTGTCAGGGCGTCGGCCGCCGCGCCCTTGGCCATAAGTATATCGCCCACCTTGTCATAGGAGACGGAGAGATCGTGCTGTAATCCCGGATTTTCGGCATCGGCCTTGGCGAGGGGCGCTCTGATAGCGAGGCCTGCGCGATAGGCTTCCAAAGCCTCATCGATGACGCCCTGCGCCAGGAGCACGTCGCCCACCTTGTTGTAGGAGACTGAGAGATCGCGCTGTAATTCTGTATTTGCGGAATCGGCCTTGGCCAGCCGGTCTGTAATGGCAAGACCGTCGCGATAGGCTTTGAGCGCCTCAGCGAGCGCGCCCTTGGCCGTGAGCGCATCGCCGGATTTTTCGAAAGAGATGGAGAGATCGCGCTGCGATCCCGCGTTGCTGGGTTCGGCCTTGGCGAGGCGCTCGCCCTCCACCTTACCGAGCCCCGCGGCCCGGTCGTCATGCGCCGCCTCGACTTGGGGATGCCCGGCCCCTTGACTTTGCTTTTGTAAACGGTGGGCGAAATAACCTCCGGCGACCGCAAGAAGCACGACACTGACGGCGATGGCGTCGCGGATGCGCGCCTGACGTTTGCGCTCGCGTTCGGCGCGCTTTAAGACCTCGCCCGGGGGCAAGCCAATCAGCGAGGCGACGATCTTCGCGAGCATCAACTCGCGGCCGTCGCCCTTTCCGTCTTCGCGCACAGCCGCCGCAATGGTCGCGGCCGCCAGGCGGTCCGTGATCTGCCCCTCGGCATCCAGCTCGAATTTCAGTGCAGGCGGAAAGCATTCCTGCGCGGCATCGTCAGGCTTGCCGGGCACGATCACCGGTACAATCCGCCTTTCTGGCCGCCGATGTTTGAAGAGGCGGATATTCTCGCTCACGTAACGGCTTCTGGCTGAAGCGGGCGAGCAGAGCACGATCAGGGCGGCGGAAGCGTTGAGCGCGGCAATCGTCTGATCGTTCAAGATCAGGCCCGCGCTGAAGTCGTCGCGATCGAGGAAGATCGGCTTCAGCGACTTTGGTACCGGCCCTGGCGCGATCTCGCTGCCCGCCAGCCCACGCAGCGAGAAGCTCTCAAGGTGCGAATGCAGCCATTTTGCCAAGGGTGTGTCGGCGTGGCTGTAAGAAAGAAAGGCGCGATATTTGAAATCGATGGAGTCTGTCATTGGCGCTCGCAAAGCCGAATCGCTTCAAAATCGCAGACTAAACAGCTTTGTCCTAAAATTATCTCCCTAAAGCGCCGTCGACAAAACTGCGGATGAGTGTGTGTGCCATTGAGATCGCCGGCGGGACGAAGAGACCGTCCGGATGCGCAAAGGCAAGCATCGCCGCGACCTCGTCGCGGGTGAACCAGCGCGCGTCCGCGATCTCGGTCTGGTCCAACGTGATGACATCGCTAAGCGCCTCGCCCCAGCATCCGATCATCAGCGAATGCGGGAAAGGCCAAGGCTGGCTTCCGATGTAGCGAACTTCGCCAACGCCAATCCCAACCTCCTCCTCGATTTCACGGCGCACAGCGTGCTCGATGTCGTCGCCCGCTTCGACGAAGCCCGCAAGGGTCGAATACATCTTCTCGGGAAAGCGATGCTCGTGCCCAAGCAGGCAGCGGTCCCTATGCGTAATGCACATGATGACGGCGGGATCGGTCCGGGGATAGGCGTCGAGACCGCAGGCCGGGCAACTGCGCCGCCACCCGCCTTCGCTCGCGCGAACGAGGCTGCCGCACCGCACGCAGCAGCGATTGAGAGCGTGCCAGCCAAGAAGCGCCCGCGCCTGGGCTGCGATCATCAATTCGGCGTCGCTCAAGATCCCTTGCAGCGCAAGCGAGCGAAGGTCGACGAGCGGCTTCAACGCCTCAAGCGCCGCCGCTGCATCCGCGATTTGATAGGGCTGGATGTTGCACGCGAAAACCGCCGCGCCGCTCGCCTCCTCTCCCAGGAAAGCAAACTCGGGGGGCTCGGAAAGCGCCCGCACCTCCGGCAGGCTTTGCCAGCGGAGTTGCGCCGTGCTTTGGGCCCCAGACGGGACGATCGGGACTTTGAGATCGATCAGGGCCAGAACTTTGGTGTCTGGCGCTGCCTGGCGGGCCGCTATATACGCCGCGTCGCTCCGTTTGCCGCCAAAACGGTTGAGGCTGGTTTGAGCTGTAAGCTTAGGCAACGGAATGAGTTTGGGCACAGCTCAGGATTACAGCTTTCTTAGAGCCACCGTTTCAACGCGATGCGCCTCGCCTTTGCTCAAGATCAGATTGGCGCGCTTGCGCGTAGGCAGGATGTTTTTCTTCAGGTTCACGAGGTTGATGGTGCGCCAAAGCTTCAGGGCCTGAGCAACCGCCTGCTCTTCGGTCAATTTCGAATAGCGGTAGAAATAAGCGTCCTTGTCGCGGAAGGCCGTCCGGTACAGGCGAAGGAAACGCGTCACGTACCACTTTTCGATAACGGCGGGGTCGGCATCGATGTAGATCGAGAAATCGAAAAAGTCTGAAACGAACGGAACGGCGTCGCCGCTCTTGGGCAGCTTGGCTGGTTGCAGCACATTCAGCCCTTCGACGATCAGAATGTCCGGACGGTCCACAACGATCTTTTCGCCCGGCACAATATCGTAGGAGAAATGCGAATAGACCGGCGCTTCGACGTTTGACTTCCCGGCCTTCACGTCGGCGACGAATTGAAGAAGCCGCGCCTGATCGAAGCTCTCGGGGAAGCCCTTCCGGTGCATGATGCCCCGCCGCTCCAACTGGGCATTTGGCAACAGAAAGCCGTCCGTGGGGACGAGATCGACGCGAGGATGGTTCGGCCAGCGCGCCAAAAGCTCACGCAAGACACGGGCGGAGGTGCTTTTGCCCGCAGCCACGCTTCCGGCGATGCCGATGATGAAGGGCGTCTTCGCTTCGCCCTGGTGAAAAAATTTCGTGGTCGCCGAGTGGAGAAGCTGCGCCGCCCGCACATAATAATTAACGAGCTTGGAGATGGGCAGATAGATATCCGTCACCTCCTCATGCGAGATCCGCTCGATGAGGCCGGAAAGCCGCGCCAAGTCCTCGTCGGTCAGCGTGAGCTGCACGCCGTTGCGCAGTTCGGACCACTCCTTCCGCGTAAATGTGCGGTAGGGCGATAGGTCGAGCGGCGCCTGTCGCGGCTCAAAGTCCAGTACCTGTGATTGCAAGCTCATGTCGCGTTTCCGCCTGATCCTCGCGAGGCCTTCTCGGAATGACCGGATTGTGCCGTTCTACGGTCAAGTTCACTCAACACGGCTTCCAGCCGCACGTTTCGCGAACTCAAGTAGAACGAGAAGGTGATAGAGGAGATCGGCCGCTTCCGCACAGAGTTTTTCGTCGCTCTCGCCGACCGCGGCTATAACCGTTTCGACGGCTTCTTCGCCAAGCTTCTTGGCGCAGGCGGCGGCGCCCTTATCCAGGAGCGACTTCGTATAGGAGGCGGCAGCTGTCGCGGAGCGGCGCGCGGCTATGGTCGCTGCCAACCGTGTCAGGGTATCGACGCTCATAGAAAAAGCCCCTCGGCAGCCAAGTCTTGCGCCATAATTGTTGAGCGGCGACCTTGGATCAAGGCGAAACTACCCTATTAAACTTAAGGAGGGTGACTTTTGCAGAGCAGGAGCCTTTCGCGGTTCGTTCGCGCCTCGCCTTCACACTCTTTTGAGCGTCACGCTCCAGGCGTGGGATACCCTGCGACAGTTTTCGGCTCGAATGAATTCTACACAAGGTTAAAGTTAGGGCGAAATCGGCAACGGAACCATCACATCCATGAAAGCGGAAGACGGGGCGACGAACCGGACGATCCTGTTCGTGAACTGGGCGCATGCGCTTGACCATTTCGTATTGCTCATTTTTCCGACCGCCGTGATCGCCATCGCCGCCGAGCTCAAGCGAGATTATGGCGACCTGATCTGGCTTTCCACCGGAGCCTTCGTGGCTTTCGGGCTTTTTGCGTTGCCGATTGGCTGGCTTGCGGACCGCTTCGGGCGGCGCGCGCTCCTGACAGCGTTTTTCTTTGGATACGGGGCGGCTTGCCTGCTCGTCGCTGTGTCGACCTCTTTTCCGATGCTTGCCGTTGCGCTTTTCCTGCTTGGCGTCTTCAGCGCGATCTATCACCCCATCGGCAGCGCAATGATCGTTGCGAATGCCAAGCAGCTCGGCCGAGCCCTTGGCGCAAATGGCGTGTGGGGCAATATGGGCGCCGCGCTTGCCTCCGGGATAACGGCGGCGCTTGCGGCCTCGTTTGGCTGGCGCGCGGCTTTTATCGTACCGGGCGTTGTGCTGATTGCGACCGGGATAGCATTTGTTCTGCTCGTCAAGGACAGCCGGGCCGCAGGCAAGAAAGGCACGGCCAGCCACACCTTGAACGTCGACCGAAAGCGTGTGATCTGGTTGCTGACGCTGTTCATGATAGCTATTCTTGCGGGCGGGCTGACGTTCAACATCGTAACCATTTCAATGCCGAAGGTCATCGACGAGCGCCTCGGCCTTCCGGTTCCGCTCGCAGTGACGGGCTGGCTGACGACAAGCATATTTTTCTGCGGCGCGCTCACCCAAATCGTTGTTGGGCGGCTTGTCGATCGCTTTGAATTGCCGTCCATTTTCGTGGGACTTGCGTTCCTTCAATTCACTGGATTGCTTGTCGCTGCGGCGACCGTCGGCTTGCCGATGGCGCTGGGGCTCACGCTCGTGACCGCCGCAATCTACGGGCAGGTGGTGGTCAACGACGCAATGATCGGGCGTTATGTCCCTGACGAGTTCCGCAATCGCTTCTATTCCGTGCGCTTCTTCTTCGGCTTTACGGTCGGGGGCCTCGCCGTGCCCATCATTGGCGCTCTTCATCGCGGTGGCGGTTTTAGTGAGGTGCTGCTTGTGGGCGCCGCCATCGCCGCCGTCATCTTTACCTGCGCCCTTGCAAC
Source organism: uncultured Alphaproteobacteria bacterium (assembly GCA_963757195.1). GTDB lineage: Bacteria > Pseudomonadota > Alphaproteobacteria > Rhizobiales > Rhodomicrobiaceae > Rhodomicrobium. The sequence continues at coordinate 42,133 of CAVWQG010000004.1, read as the reverse complement.
ATGGATGCTCTCTCGCGGCCGGACGCAACTTGCCTCAGCGCCAGCTGAGTGATCCCCGTCGGAGGAACCGGAGAGGTTCAAATCGGTTTCCGAAAGTGAAATCGAGGAAGAAATTATGGGTGCAATCTCGTCCGGCGGGCCTTCAATGCTTAACCGCAAGCTGTTGGCCATATCGATGGCTTTGTTGTCATTTGCTCCAAGCGAGCTAAAAGCGGATGATTCGCAGGGGGGGGCGAAAACCGTTCCGCAAGATCGGCGCGCAACGGGTCAGGATAAGCGGCCGGGAGAAACCTTAAGCGAGCGCCTCGATCGCAACAACGGCGTGATTCACCCGCCGGCCGCTGTGGACCCAGGTATCGCCGTTCCTGCTCCGGACCCCCACCCGCACAGCACGCCGGTGATACCGCCGCCGGGGACGCCAGGCGGAAATCCGTCCGTGCAGCCGAAATAAATCGAGGGCTGCAATCGACCGCATTTCTTGGGACGACATTGAATAAGGAGCCTGAAGGCATTGCAGTTCACGGTGCGCCATGCTAGCTCCGCTTCGGAAAGCGCGCCGCCTGCGGCGAGGCCCGCACCTATGCACGCAAGCCCAATTAAAGATGGCGGAGATTGAAACGATGTCTGCAAGCAATGGATCGAATGGCGGCAACACCCCCAATCCGGGGCCGGACAATTCGCAGCAGCCTCAGGTCAATGTCGTAGGACAATATATCAAGGATCTTTCCTTCGAATGCCCGGATGCGACGCGCTTTTTCCGCGGTCCAGGGAAGAACCCCAACCTTCAGATCAACTTCAACGTTCAGGTCCGCAACCTCCAGCAGGATGCGTACGAGGTTGCGCTTTCGCTCGAAGGCGAGGCCAAGAGCGACGAGGGCGTCCTCTATAACATCGAACTCATCTACGCTGGCGCTTTCGTCCTGAGGAACCTTCCCCAGGAAGCGATCCAGCCGGTCCTGTTCATCGAGTGCCCGGCGCTTCTTTTCCCGTTCGTCCGCCGCCTCGTCGCCGATCTTTCGCGCGAGGGCGGGTTCCCGCCGTTGCTGCTCGACCCGATCGACTTTGCGGGTCTGTACCGGCGCCGCGCGGAGGCGGGGCAGGAGCCGACGATCGCCATGGAGTAGCCGGGCGCCTCTACCACGACGACCGTTTTGCCTGGTCCGCCTGGATGCGCGCCATTTCCGATGACATCCAGGACAGAATGACGGCGAGCGCATCCATGGGGCGCATGCCCTGATAAATCGCAGCCTCGAATGCGCTGATGATTTGCGATTGCAAGGCATCCGCAATTTTATCTTCAGCGGGCGGTGTGCCTGGACAGCAATCGTCGGTTTCATTTGGCGACATAAGGCAGGATTCCCGTAATGGCATCGTACTGATCTCGATCGTTTTTCGTGTTGGATAGAAAGCTAAGCAGAGTTCGCAAAAGCAGCCTTCCCGGTTTTGCGAAAAAACTCTGCGAAATCAGAGAGAATCTAAGCGGCATTCGTTGGTTAACCAAGGAATGCCTGCTTAGGAGGGGTTCCGGGTGTTATAGGCGCCTCGATCGCATTTCAATTCCGCTTCTTCTAGCATTCTCGCAAGTTCCTTGAGACCCGCGCCTTCGGCTTCGCGGGAAAGATAGCGCAGCGCCAATAATATGCCCCGGATCGCCTCATTGTCAGTGTGAGCTATCTCGGGATTGAGGTTTCCACTGTCAGGCAGCACGCCGGTACTCCATGTCCTCGCCATAGTTCAAGACTGTTTTGCGAATGCCGGTTTTGCTTCTGACCTTCTCGAGTGTGGCCCTCGATACGGTGGTGCTGATGGAGGCGCAGTCGACCATTATCCACCTCGATAAACGCATTTACCGAGGCATTAGAGCTGCTAGGGAATCCGATTATCAGCTATCAACCTTGATAGGGCGACCAGCTGTCTTGTAAACGTGAAGCGGCGCCCGTATTTGTTTATCGAGATACTTTCAGTAGGCTGAATTCAATTTATGTGACAATGCCACTCACAGGAAAATCTAAACTGATCTCAACCCTTGCGCTTGCCTCCTGCTTATCCGCCAGGGGTGAGTAATTGCTGATTGTTCATTGACCAACTCAACGCGAATCACGCCATGATCCGGGCGCATGATTCGACGCTGAGGTCAATGAATGAAAAAACGGCTTTATTACACGTACGACTTCAAGGTTGGGAACACGACGGTCGAAAGCGGCATCACGAGAGACCCGGGCGCCGCGAACTGGAGCACAGACAGCGCTGGGAAAATGGCCGCCTCGTTATCGTTGGCCGCGCCAGGACGGAGGAAAGCGCTCGAAAATGGGAAGCGGCAAAGATTGACCCGTTCAATCCGCCGCGTAAACCAAAATAGGACCAGTTTGTTTCGTCGTTGCGGCGCCGTCGAATGTGCCGTTCTCCCGAACGAAATAATACTCGCGATCGTTCACTGACAGCTTTGTGTAAAAATCTGAGACTGACAGCGCGATCTTGTCGCCTGTTTCAGGATCGGCGTAGGCGAATGGTTTTATAAAGGCTAACTCGATCATGATTTTGAACGCTCCCGCACTGGGCCTTAAAACATAACGCTGGAGTCTAAGGTTTCTTGCTTATTTTCCCATTAAAGAGACCCGTCTTCTTTGAGCTGCCGCGGAGATTATGAGAGGCGCACCCTCGCCTCCTCCCTGATGTTCGAGCCTACCTGGCCGCAACGAACTGCAGCTGCCCACCAGCCTTTTCGCTGCGGTGGATCGGAAGATCGCGTGACAAATTAGTTATAGTCAAGGCATTTTTCATAAAATCGTGGAAAAATAGAAGAGGTTGTAAGTTCATGAGTAGCAGTCGCCATGTTGACCACCTTATACGATGTAGAGCTCTGGCATGAGTATGCAAATCAGATGCGTGCGCTCAGCAACGGGTTGACCGATCCACGGATAAGGCAGCATGCACTTGTTGCGGCTGCAGGCTTTGAGCGCATTGCAGATCTGGCCAGCAAGCTGAGGTCAACCAGTGAGCGGCGGCGGCGCTGGAATTGGGCCGCCTGATGCAAGCACTCTATAATGTGAGCGCTACTGCTCGGGGTCTTTAAGAACCTCTTCAATATCGCGATAGGCAGTCCAAGCGGCTTGCAACTCTTCCGCCGGGGACTGCGCGCCGGCCTGACCTTCCAGAATGGTTCTGAGGGATTCCTCGATCAGTTTCCAGCGCATGCTGACTTCGGATACGGAGCGAGGCATCACCCAATCCTGCTCAAGCAGTTCGTTCATAGAGTTTCGCCCGGCGGCGAGATCTTCCTCCCTGACGAGGCCACGCTCCGCCGCTTCAATAATTGAACGTACGCGCCGAAGGAAATCTACTGCGACATCCTGCATGGGACACCAAAAAAAGAAATGTTCAACCTTTGCGCAAGGCGATGTTTCGCTTCTAAAATCTCACACCGAGCCCAGGGAGAGCATTATCAACGCCTCATTTTCCGAAATCAATAAATGAAAATCCTCGATGGCGGGATACGGGGATTATGAGGTGCGCATTGGGGGTAGAAGCGGCTTGTGGAAAGCGCTTTTGCATTATCTATACCGTCGCGCCCCAACAGCGCTAAGCTCTCGACCTTCCAATCCCGGTGCGCATATAGTCTTTCGATGAACAATTACCGCGCCTTTTTCAAACTCCTCGACGAGCTTGGCATCGCGTCCAAGACGGTTGAACATGAAGCCGTGCTCACCGCCGAAGGCCTCGCTCAACGGGATGCCGGTCAGTGGGAGTTTCCCGTCAAGAACATCGTGGTCGAAGACAAGAGCAGGCAACTCTACCTTGTGACGATGCACCTTCTCACGCCCGCGCTGGACCTGAAGCAACTCGCCAAGAGCGTCAGGGCGGACGGACGCTTTTCCTTTGCGTCGCCGGAAACGCTAGGGGCCGCCCTCAAGGTGCTGCCCGGCAGCGTCACGCCCTTCGCTGTATTTAATGACCGCGAGAGGAAAGTCCGTGTCATTCTCGACAATCGGATGCGAGAGGCAAAAACCGTGAGCGCCCACCCGCTCGTCAACACGATGACGACGACCATCGCTTTGGCCGATCTGCTCAAACTCTTCGATCACTCTGGCCACCGGGCGCATTGGCACACTCTGCCGCTGAAGCAGATCAGCGGGCGCTAATAACCTTCGCGTTCAAGACAGTTCCGATGCTGCATGCACCGCTAGCGGCATTGCCGACAATGCGCCTCGCCAAGTATGCACGTGTGGCGATTTTAGGGCGTTCGGCTGTTTATCCCCTCGTTCAACATTCAACTTAACGTGATTTCTTAGACAAGATTTGTCACATTAAAGAATTTTCTAACGCCCAGTTAAAGCGAGGAAATGTGGAGAATATCTGATGCCCTAAAAGCAGTCAACCTATCGAACCCGCACTTTCCACACACCTGTTTGATTGTATTTCGGTGATGAGTATGTCGTGGAAATCTTCGGTGAGGCTCGCGCTCATCCTCCTTTTTGGCTCTCTCGCCGCAATACCTATATTCGCTCCGGTTCTTCAAAAGCGCGTCGATCTCCAGTTAGGCGCCGCTGATTATTCGTCCCTAAGATTTAGCAATTTAAGCGCGGACGAGATAAACCGTCGGACGCTTAAAGCCGCAGCCGCAATCACCACAACACGGAGATGCTCTCGGTAACAAGACCGAAGCGAAACAACTCATTGTTCGCTGTTTGCCGCTAAGCTTGGGGCTTTCAGACTCCCGATTTCACCATCCGAGGAAATTTGGGAGCGCTTCACACCCTTTCGACTTTTCCATACAAGGCGGCGGTCACGCAAGAAATCCGCCTGAATGGCGCGGCGCGCCCGCCTTGTCCCAGCTAGTACGCCCCGGCCGGAAGTTCGCTTGAGCGTTTGCGGCAATGGGAGTGCGAACTTCCGGCCGACTGTACTAGATACCCCCAAAAGCTAATGCTGCACCAGCAGGTTGGAAAGCGCTCAGGCCGCATCAATTTTTGCAGGCATGTAAGAGAAAACCGCACCAATGGCGCGGCTTTCAAGGTGGGGCGAAAAATCGCTAAAACAATAAGATGAATACTTGGTTTGAACGCACGCCAAACTAATTGTATAATTTTGAAATGTCAATGTATACATTCTTATTCAGGCGGTTGCGGGGCTTTCCGCGCTGCCGAATCTGCAGATTTTTGCTTAAAGGGGCGGACATTCATCCCGGAACAGGGCGCCACAGGTCGAATTCTCATAGTAGCAAGATGCACCCAACCCAGGCGAGAACGATGAAGCAATGCCAATCCTGCGGGATGCCGCTTTCAAAAGACCCTGCCGGTGGGGGAACAGAACGAGATGGACGCAAGAGCGAGACCTACTGCAGTCTTTGTTACCGGGACGGGGAATTCGTCGGCAAAGATTGCACAGTCGCCCAGATGCAGGACATTGTCGAACAAGCTATGAAGAAGCAGGGGTACAGCTGGCCTATGCGAAAGCTTGCCCGGGCCCAGATACCGCAACTTGGCAGATGGCAAAAGCGAGCCTGAGCGATTCGTAACTCGAACGCCAACATTGGCCGGACCTCATTGTCCGTGAGCATTATAGCTGCCGACAAGGTGCTGAGCGTGAACCCCAAGAAAACCCCTAACGGCGCGGGGTGTACCGCTAGGGGTTGCTTCATGCGGGCGATACAACTTTAATAATTTACAAATAGAAGTGGAGTCAATTGGGTATCGGGGTTTGTGAAAAACCAGTGGAAAAGATCGAACCACTTCGGCGGGGCAGTTCCTCCCGAGGAATTATCGTCGGCTTAGAACTTCAAATAAATTCAAGGATCTAGACAGGTTGGAAGAACATATGCATGCCTGCTTTCTGAGGCGCCTGCGGTCCTGTGGATAGAATGGCATAAAAGACAGGTTTGTACGATTACAACCGGAGGCAAGTTCGCACCCCATTCGCCGCAAGCTCTCAAGGCTTGCCTCCGAAAAGCTGTACGAGAGCCAATAAGTTGCTAGTACGCCTTTCCCGCAGGCCGTACTAATTTGCGCGAGCGGAGGCCGGCATGCCCTTATCGCCCGATGCTTTCATTCACGCACCGATGCTTACCGGTAAGATCATCGAGCCGGAGAATTCGGCATTCCGGATTTCGCTTGCGTCATTCGAGGAATGGGACAGGCGCGCGGCTGCGTCGGGAAACCTCGGCTGGCGCCGTTCCCATGAAGATCGTGAAGCCACACGGATCGCCGCTCTCGCCGGACGGCATAACGCCGACCTCTGGGTGTTCGCCTACGGGTCGCTGATGTGGGATCCCGCGATCCACCTCGTCGAGATCAGACAAGCCACTCTTCCGGGCTTCCACCGCCGCTTCTGCCTGAAAATCGAGATTGGCCGCGGATCGAGGAAGGCTCCTGCTTTGATGGCCGCGCTCGACCTTGGCGGGGAATGCCATGGCTTGGCGTTTCGGCTTCCGGCAACGCTGGTGAACCAGGAGACGGAAATCCTCTGGATGCGAGAAATGATCGGGTATGGCTACGCGCCCGTGTTCCGGCCGGTGATTACGCCGCAGGGCTCCGTCGAAGCGCTCGCGTTCGTGATGGACAGATCGAGCCCCCAATTTGCCGACGTTAGCGCCGCCGAAGCGGCCGCCATTATAACCACCGGAAGAGGCCCCCTTGGAACTAACCGGGAATACTTCGACAATCTCGCCGAGCGCGTTCGCTTGCTCGGGATCGAGGATGAGGTGTTTGAAGAAATAAGGTCTGAGATAGGCCGACTGCCGTGATCCTCCCCTAACCGAAAGAAGCGAACACGGCGCTCGCCTCGGATATTCCGCCCACGAACATGAGCAAACTGCCGAGGGCCAGAACCATCGCGAAAAGTCGAAGTGTGGCGCCCCAGAGCGAACTCCCATCCGCCCAAGATACCTGACTGAGGTAGGCGAATATGGCGGTCAGGACCGCCAGAGCAGCGCCATCGGCGAAAAACGCTAGCGGATTGGAGAGGCCCAAGAGCACGCTTCTCAAATTCGCGTCCTTCGAGAAGTTGCCGATGAAGGTCAGCATCGCAAGGGCAGCCGCGCCGTTGAGGAGCAGCAGAGCCTGAACGACTTGACCGGCATAGGTTCGCGCCGCTTGCGCCTCAAAGCGATATTTCTCGTCGGCCAGCTTGGCTTTTTCAAGCTCCAGCCGTTCATGATCGAGATGGTTCTTGCCATTCTGCAAGCCGAGGCCCCAACCCTGTTGCGGTGAAGCCTGCCCCTGTTGCGTGATCGCGGCGATTTGAGCCTTCAGCTCATCGTTCTCGCGGGCCAGATTTCGCTTCGATGACATGAACATGGCCGCCCCCTTCTTAGGTTAATGGCGTGCAAATCCTTTGGCTAAAGCGCTACCATTCCAATGATAACCAAAAAGTTAACATAGGCTGCTGCCGCCTTCCCTCCCGGCATCGCAACGAATGGCTTGGGGGGAGCGTTTTCGCTTTCTCAGGTTTGAAGCCTCGAAAGGCGATCCATGCAGGACATCATCGACAGAACCAAGCGACAACCGGCCGTCCTCGAAACTTACGCGCCGGCTCGTCTCGACCGCTTGCCCTGGGGCCGGTTCCACACGCTTGTCGTGGTCGCGCTCGGCATCACCTGGGTGCTCGACGGGCTGGAGGTTACGCTCGCAGGCTCAGTGGCGGGCGCTCTCAAGGCAAGCCCCGTCCTGCACTTTACCAACTCCGATGTGGGGCTGGCGTCGAGCTTCTACCTTGCCGGAGCCGTTAGCGGCGCGCTCATCTTCGGCTGGCTTGCGGACCGTCTCGGCCGCCGCCTGCTGTTCTTCGTGACGCTGTGGCTGTACCTCGTGTCGGCAGCCGCGACTGCTTTTTCCTGGGATCTCGTAAGCTTTTGCCTGTTCCGCTTTCTGACCGGGGCGGGCATCGGCGGGGAGTACAGCGCCGTCAACTCGACAATTCAGGAGATGATCCCGGCGCGTTTTCGTGGGTGGACGGATCTGGCGCTCGGCGGCACATTCTGGATCGGGGGCGCGCTCGGCGCGGGGGCTTCGATCGTGCTTCTCAACCCGGCCAACATCAATCCGGAGATCGGCTGGCGCCTTGGCTTTTTTATCGGCGCGGTTCTCAGCCTCGGCATTCTCGTCCTGCGCTCATTTCTGCCGGAAAGCCCACGCTGGCTTGCCATTCACGGGCGAGAGGAAGAGGCCGAGAAAGTCGTTACCGATATCGAGGCCGGTTTCCGCAAACATGGCGCGAAATTACAGGATGTATCCGAGCTAAAGCCCATGCGCGTGCATCCGCGAACGTACACGCCGCTCAAGGAAGTGTTCAAGACGATCTTTGTGACCTACCGGACGCGGGCCTTGGTTGCTCTCACGCTGATGGCGACGCAGGCCTTCTTTTATAACGCGATCTTCTTTACGTACGCGCTTGTTCTTACGAAGTTCTATGATGTTCCGGTCCACGATGTGGGCTGGTATATTCTGCCGTTTGCGCTCGCCAATGTGCTCGGCCCGCTGATCCTCGGCCCGCTTTTCGATTCCGTCGGCCGAAAACCGATGATCGCTTTCACCTATGCGGTATCGGGCGTTTTGCTTGCAATCAGCGGCTGGCTATTTGTGCAAGATCAGTTGAGCGCAACGCAGCAAACCATTGCCTGGGCTTTGATTTTCTTCTTTGCGTCCCCCGCCGCCGGCAGCGCCTATCTTACGGTGAGCGAGGTCTTTCCGGTCGAGATTCGCGCTCTTGCCATCGCTGTCTTCTATGGGCTCGGGACGGCAATCGGAGGGGCTGGCGCGCCCTATCTGCTCGGAAGCCTGATCGAAACCGGCGCGCGTGAAAGCGTCTTCGGAGGATACCTTCTCGGCGCGGGCTTGATGATCTTTGCCGCCGTTGTCGAGGCGATCTGGGGCATCGCCGCCGAGCGAAAGCCTTTGGAGGCTGTCGCCCGGCCCTTATCGTCCGCGGCGGACTAGCGACGCCCGCTGAACGCCTTAAAGAGCGGCAACAACCACGCTTTCGCTAACGCTTTGGCGTGCCTCGCAGTAATAGAGGTACTTTTTCCCAACAATAGCATCGGGGTCTTTCACGACGATTGCAGCAAACGGTGTTGATGAAACCGGGTGAACATAGAAACCCAACAGGATACAGTCATCTTTCCTTTTTTTGAGACTTTCATCGGCTTCGATCCATTCAAAGCCTAATCCCTCAAGGGTTTTTAAATCTGCTTCTTCTATCACGTGTGCTTTCGGAAGCCAGGTTGACATTCTATTCTCCATTGAAACTCGGGCTGGTGTCAGCGACTGGCGAACTCGCCGGTCGCATGGCGAAAGAAGATTTCACACCATTAATCATGTCCCAAAAGCGGACCTGCACCTTGACTACGATCAATGGTTGTGGCGATGGCTGGGTTGCGCCCTTGGCATGCCAGCGCCGTTACGCTCCGCCGTTGTGGCTCTCGCAATTGCTTGCCAACCTCGCTGCACGCTCTCATAGGCAATTGCGAGACATAAGGGAGAGCTGCCTGCTTCCGCGTCGCGGAGGGGGTTTGTAGGTGCGGTGCGAAAGGCGGCATCTTCATTCCCGGATTGGCCTTCTCATTTGCGTCCGAGGATCTTAAGAAAAGCGCTTTACCGAGAGGTTAATCGCCGCAAGTCCTTGATTAACAACGATACATATCGGCAACCGTGTGCGCCGCCGCAGGCGCGAACGTTGCTCGCAGGGTTAACAGCCGAAGCCGCAACATATTTAACGGACTTTTGCGCGTCCCAGTAAATGGGAAAATTCCGGCATTAAGTTCTATTTAATGGGAGGTCACGCCAGACGAAAGTCATAACGTTAGCAATAACCTAGCGTAATTATTTCCTGCGCCATCAAGGGCCGCGCACTCCTCGTTTGCGGCCGACTAAACGGACATTTAACCTTAACAGAGACGGGAAATAAATCGGCGCGCTCCAATTAACCATCATCCGGTTAAGGCATAGGCGCAGCAACGAAGTGTTTACCCGGCAGCCCGCCTTCGGCGCTTTGTGCGCGAACGGCAGCGCCGGTGTCGAACTGAAGCAAAGATTCCTGGACACGCCCAAGATCGCGGCCGCCGTCCCGGAAAGCGCCAGCCTTTGTAAGATCGCGGCTCGCGCTGCGCTTGGCCGGGATGAACCCTTCGATCGAGAGGGCCCCGCAGTCTGCGCAAGGACGCCAAACAAATTCGGCCGGATCAATAGTTCTGAAAATGAAGCAGCAGCTTGTTGCTTTTGGCGATCACGTTAAATTAACCGGACATTGCGGGGGCTGAGCAGGTAGGCTGGGAACTACAGTCGCGAACAGGAATTAACCTTGCGGAATGTCGGTAGTCTGATTGAGACAATTCCAACCCAAGGGTGCTCACGGATCCAGGTTGAGCGGACCAAGAGGTCCATTGCAGTTGCGTCTCAATCGCACGCCGCAATTCGCTAACTGGAGTTGACCGTGCCTTCGCATCCTCTAACACATCATGAGATCATAACTCTCGTCGCGCCTTTCACGCGCCAAGGATATCATCCAGATTTGGCGGCCACCGACCGCCTTCAGAGGAGGCTAGTCTTTAAGCCCGTGGAGCGTGTGTTAAACACTTCATGCGCGGGGGAGCTAACCGAAAGCCTTCAGCTTGAAAACCGTGACGGCAGTAATTTCCATCTTGACTCGCTTCCTTACTTATGTAACGCCTTCGGATGAAAAACTCGAGGCAAAGCTCGACATCGAAGGGACGGACCCGGCGGATCTCCTGGCATGCGTGGAGTCCATCGAACCGGAGCGGCAATTCCGGTTTGGGCCCGGTTTCAAGATTGCAAAAAGCTATCGCCTCGTAAGGGCCAGAGGTTTCACACGCGAAGGGGCGCCGGCCACTCAAAACGTGCTGATGAAGATGTCGGCTCACGTCGCCGATCTTGTTGTCACGGCGACGGCCCCGACGGTAAAGGCCGATCCCGAGGCTGTCATCGAGATACAGCCCACCGCGGGTGATTATAAAGCTGTGCCCGACGATCTGCTCGCGGTCCTTGGCTGGGACTGGGGGCTTATTCAGCGCCGGAAGGACGTCTGGAAGAGCAGCCTCCGTCTCAGGGGGCGCGAGCCGGAGCGCAGTCAGCGAGCCGAAAGCAAACTGGACCGGATGGTTGAGCATCTTGTCCAGACCTTCACCGAGGCTCCCGCGAAATTTCACGAACGGCTTACTGGAGCTCGCTGGGGCGTGGCCTTAAGGCGATCCATTCCGCTGTTGATCAGCATTGGGCTGATTGGAGCTGCCGCGGCTTCGGCAAATCTGCCTCTCGCTCCGGATTCGCCAATCCGGATGATGATGATAAAATCTTCCCGGATTTTTGATGGTGTTCGTGTTTTGCATGCGCAAGCTGCCTGTGATCGAAGTCCCGCCCTTCCCCCGGCCTTTGAATGCGCCAGCCTGGCGCGAAGACGCCTCCCTGGCTGCTGCGACGCCCTAGGAGTTGGAAGACTGCCTTGCGCGCAGCCTAAAGATAGCAACCCTGCAAGTATGGTGATGAATGTCCGGTAATCCGATGAATATTCCTCCTGTGTCGATCGCTACGGCGAAAGCCGCCTTGATCGAGCAGTTCTCTCATCCGGTTCTTCGTCGGCGAGCTTCGATGCTTTGGGGGACAAGGGGGGTAGGCAAGTCTTCCATCGTCCGGCAGGTCGCCATGCACCACGGCGTCCCTCTGATCGACCTGCGTCTTACCACAATCGAGCCCGTCGACATCCGCGGCGCAATTTATGCCAATGACAAGCTGGCAAAAACGGTGTGGTTTCCGCCGGAGTTCCTCCCCTCGGACGAGGATTCCGAGGGCATTCTCTTTCTCGACGAATTGACGGCCGCAGACCAAAGGCTTCAGGTTTCGGCATACTCTCTCATTCTCGACCGCCGTGTCGGGCATTATCAGCTTCCCGACGGATGGCAGGTGGTCGCCGCGGGCAACGCGAGTTTCCATGGCGCAGTCTGCCACGACATGGGCACGGCGCTCGCCGACCGGATGTTTCACTTCCATGTTCAAACAGTCATCGACGCCTTTCTCGAGCATGCCATAGCGAACGACTTTGCGCCGGAAGTCATGGCGTATCTGAAAGTCCGCCCAGACAAACTGGATGACACCCAGGTGCAGCTTGCGAACGACCATCTTATCGGCGCCAGCCCGCGCGGCTGGGAGGATATTTCCAACGTCCTGAAATCCGATATGTCGGAGCCCGCCAAGCGGGTGTTCGTTCAAGGGCGCATCGGCGCCGCCAACGCAGCCGAATTCTTCGGCGTGCTGCGCGAGCTACAGGCAAGTGTCGACGTGGTCCGGTTGATGGCTGCCCGTGCGGGCAAGGATACCGTCGCCTTGCTGCCAAAGACGCTCGATGGCCTTTATGGCATGACCTATGGCTTGCTCGCCGCCTGCGTTGACGACCAGAGCGTCGCCCGCGCCCTCGAGATTGTCGAGCAATTGCCGGATATCCGGAGCGAGGCGCGCCTGCCGCTGCGTGAAGTTCAGACGCTCGCCATGGAGCTTCTGATGCAAAAGGCGCTGACCCATGGGCTTGAGGGCGCGATCCTCGAAAGCCCGTCCTACCGCCGCTATGCCGATCAGCGCCATCGGGAAGAGCAATATGCCTGATGCGCAAATGCCGAACGACCATCGCGGCACGCGCGCCATCCAGCGCATGGTGGAGTTCGCCCCATCGACCGGAGGCCTCGCCCTTTGGGTGAAGCATCACGATCATCCGCCTACCTCGGATGCGCCCGCCGTGACGACAGACGGAACCACCCTTTTCTATGGGCCGGGGTTCGAAGCGCTTCCTCTTCCCGAGCAGGTTGGCCTCGTCGCTCACGAGGTTCTGCATATCGCTTTGCGCCATCCGCAGCGCTTCCTGGAACTGAAACAGTTGCTTGGCGACGTCGATCTCAAGCTCTTCAACATCTGCGCGGACGCGATCGTCAATAGCTCGCTGTCGCACCTGAATTGGCTGCGTTTGCCCCGCGGGGCGATCGTGCTCGACGATCTTCTGTGGGCCACGCTTGGCATCAAGACGGATGCGCAGACAGCGCTGCTCGAGTGGGACGTCGAGCGGTTGTACCGGACAATGGACGACCGCGACGACAACACTCAAAAAAGCGGCAAGAAGGATCAGAAGCGCCAGCAGAGCGGCGGCTCCGAACAAAGCGATAGCGGCAGCGATCAGAACGAGCAAGTCTCGGCCTCGAAGCAAACAGAGGACCGGAAGGACGGCCCAAAGTCGTCGCGCGCAAAGCAGATGGGCGCCAACATCCTGATGGATTTGGTTCCCACGCCCGATCCGAACGCTCCTCCGGAAGCAGAGGCGCAGCACGCGCTTTTGTGGAGCGAGCGGGTGCAGCGCAGCCATGCGAGCGACGGGCTCCACTCCATGCTGCGCGGTCTTCTTGCAGATCTGCCAAAAGTCCGCACGCCATGGGAGCAGGTTCTGCGCACGCAATTGGCGCGCAGCCTTTCAAAGAAAGTTGACATTTCCTGGTCGCGGCCAGCCAGATCCTACATCGCGAACCAGGGCCGTTGCGGCGACAACCGGATGCCTTTTGAACCGGGGTTCAGCATGGCTAAGCCGACACCGCGTTTGGTGGTGATCGTTGACGTTTCAGGTTCGGTCGATAACAAGCTTTTGGAGCGGTTCGCGCTTCAGATCGAGGCGATCACACGCCGTCAGGAAGCCGGGCTCGTCCTCATCATCGGCGACGACCGCGTCCGCAAAGTCGAGCGGTATGAGCCGGGTGTTTCCGACCTTCGCAACATCGAATTCGAGGGTCGCGGAGGCACGGACTTCACGCCGCTGCTCATGGAAGCCGAAAAACACCGGCCCGATATCACGGTTGTACTGACCGATCTCGATGGTCCGGCCCGCTTCCGTCCGCGCTGGCCTGTCATCTGGGCAGTGCCCGAAGCTTATCAGGCTGCCGTCCCTCCTTTTGGGCGCAAAGTCGTCTTGAGTTGATCCGCCGGTCGCGACTATCCTACCCTGAGTTGCCGTTGCCACGTCCCTGACGCGGCAATAGGCCGAAGCCTCATAATCATGTAAGTTGGGGCTGAAACGGCAAAGACAGGCCCAATGGATCAGATCAGCTTCCCCGCCCCGCCCTATTTCGACCCGGCCGCTCTTCGCGAGGAGTTCGCTTCCTACTGGCGCGAAGGAGGCGGCGCGCCCGCGAAAATCAGGGTGCGTGTGCTTCGCCGGCTCAAGGAACTAAAGCAAAACGCCCGAAACGAAGCTGAGGCGCTGCTCTTGAGAACGGGCGATGGCTGCGCCTGCGCAAAGGCTCTCGCCACGTTTCAGGACGAACTTATCAAGCTCATTTACGATTACTCCACGACCTATCTTTATCGCGCCCAAAATCCATCGTCGGCGGAGCATATGGCGATTGTGGCGACGGGCGGGTATGGCCGCGGAATGATGGCGCCGTCGTCCGACGTCGATCTCCTCTTCCTGCTGCCCTATAAGCAAACGGCATGGGGCGAAAGCATCGTCGAATCCATTCTCTATTTTCTTTGGGACCTCGGCTACAAGGTTGGCCATGCCACCCGCTCGGTCGATCAGACCTTGAGGGCCGCAAAGGAAGACATGACGATAAGGACCGCGCTTCTGGACGCTCGCCTCCTCTACGGCGAAGGCGCTCTGTTCCGCGAATTGTGGGCGCGCTTTATCGCCAACATCGTGCAAGGCTCGCAGCGCGACTTCATCTCAGCGAAGCTTGCGGAGCGTGAAGAGCGGCTTAAGCGGGCAGGCGTCTCGCGGTACAGGGTCGAGCCGAACATCAAGGAGGGCAAAGGAGGGTTACGCGACCTCAACATGCTCCATTGGCTCGCGGCTTACCTGAACCCCGGCAAGAACGGGCAAGCCGAGAACAAGGTGTTCACCCCACAGGAGATTGCGACCTTCCATCGCTGCGAAGCCTTCCTCTGGAGGATACGCTGTCACCTCCATTTCTCGACAGGTAAACCCGAGGAGCGGCTCTCCTTCGATGTGCAGCCCGAGATGGCGCGCCGCCTTCGTTACCTCGACCGCAAGGGGCTTCTGGGCGTCGAGCGCTTCATGAAGCACTATTTCTTGATCGCAAAGGATGTCGGCGACCTTACGCGAACGGTCTGCTCCAGCCTCGAGCTGAGGCAGCTCAAGACGGTGCCGACCTTGAGCGATTTTTATGGCGTGCTTCCCTGGAGTTCCCGGGCGAAGCTCGCCGCGACGACCTCTTTCCGGTTTGACAACGGCCGGTTGAATGTGAAGCAGGCGGATGTCTTCAAGAAAGATCCGCTGAACCTCATCCGGTTCTTCATCGAAGCCGAGCGCAACAACTTGCTTCTGCATCCCGAAGCGCTGCGGCTGATCCGGTCGTCTCTGAAGCTGATCGACGACACGGTCAGGGCAAACCCGGAGGCCAATCAGCTTTTTCTCGATCTCCTGACCTCGCGGAACGCTCCCGAAACCTCTCTCAGATACATGAACGAGGCTGGCGTTCTCGGCCGCTTCATCCCCGACTTCGGCCGGGTCGTGGCGATGATGCAGTTCAACATGTACCATCACTATACGATCGACGAGCATACGCTCAGGACAATCGGGATCCTTTCTCAGATCGAGAAGGCCGGGCTTGGAGAGGAGCTTCCGCTTTCGACGGAAATCGTCAGCGATATTCAAAATCGCCGCGCCCTCTATCTTGCTCTTCTCATGCATGACGTCGCCAAGGCCTGCGAAGGCGACCACAGCCTCGTAGGCGCCGCCTTGACGCGCGCGCTTGCGCTGCGCCTCGGGCTTTCCCCGGCGGAAGCGGAAACGGCGGCGTGGCTTGTCGAGCATCATCTGGTCATGAGCCAGACCGCGCAGCACCGCGATATTTCCGACCCGCAAACAATAAAGAATTTTGCCGACATCGTTCAAAGCCCGGAAAGGCTGAAACTTCTCCTGCTGCTGACGGTGGCGGACATCCGCGCTGTCGGGCCTTATACGTGGAACGGGTGGAAAGGCCAGCTTTTGCGGTCCCTCTACTATGACACCGAGCCGCTTTTGGCCGGGGGCCATACGAAAGCGCCGCGGCAGGCTCGCATCACAGACGCAAAAATTCGTCTGCGCGAAGCGCTTCGCGATTGGCCGGAGCAGGAGGTGGAGCGCTTCATCGAGCGTCACGAGCCCGATTATTGGCTCAGGACCGATACCGACCGGCAAGTCCAGCACGCGCATCTCATCCGCCGCTTCGAGTCCGAGGATGCGCCGCTGGCTTTCAGCGTCAGATGCTGCGATATCAGCCATCCGATCCCCGAACTTACGTTCGTGACGCATGACCATCCAAGGCTCCTGATGCAGTGCACAGGCGCATGCGCCGCGGCGGGCGCGAACATCGCCTCGGCGCAGATCTCGACCACGCGCGATGGGCTGGCCTTGGATACGCTCCTCTTCAACCGCAGCTATTTCCAGGACAACGAGGAAGTCGTTCAAACGCAGAAAATCGCGCGTGTCATAGGAGATGTCGTTTCAGGCGCGCGTTCCGTCGACGGGCAGAAGGTGCGTTCGAGCCGTCCCAAGCCGCGCCTTGGAGCTTTCACGGTGCCGCCCGACATCGTGATCGACAACACGGGCTCGCAGGATTCCACGGTGGTCGAGGTCCAGGCCCTCGACAGACCCGGCCTCCTGTTTGACCTGTCTCGCGTTTTGAGCGATCTCGGCCTCGACATATCCTCGGCTCACATAGCGACCTTTGGCGAGAAGGCCGTCGACGTGTTCTATGTCACGGATTCGTCCCGGAAGAAGGTCACGGCCGAGGAGGCCAAGCGCCATATCCGCGAGAGCATGCTCGAGATGCTCAGCGCTGACTGAGCAGTCCGGGCCGCGCGCGATTTGCGCCGCTCAGGCTTCCCACCTGGCGGGCCCCTTGCTATAGGTCGGGCTGTTGATGCACTCATTTAGGTTGAGATATATGACGCCGTTTAGAATGGCCCTTGGCGCCGTTATGGCGCTGTGCTGCGTTGCGCAAGCGGCCGCGGAAGAGCTGCCGCGCTATGACCACATCCTTGTCATCGTCGCGGAAAACAAAAATTTCGAACACATCATTGGAAGTGAAAATGCGCCCCGGCTGAACAAGCTTGCGAAAGAGTACGGCCTGGCGACCAACTTCTATGGCGAGGTCCACCCAAGCGAGGGGAACTACATTGCGATGCTGGGTGGCGACACCTTCGGCATCCACGACGACGATCCCTGGAGCTGCGAGCAATTCAAGATCTCTGCCGCTTGTCCTTATGCATTCTTCCCGAACTATCCCGCTCACTCCATATCCGCGCGCAGCCTCATGGACCAGCTGGCCGACGCCAAACTCACCTGGAAAGCCTATTTAGAGGATCTGCCCGCGCCAGGGTCTTTCGCTATTTACAGCCCTAGCAGAGAGAACCCTGACCCCGACCGCCCCAATGCTCTTTATGCCGCCAAGCATAACGGCTTCATAAACTTTGAACGGGTGCGGCAGGATCCTCATGTCGCCGAAAAGATTGTCCCGCTCGAGCAGCTACGCGCCGACCTTGCCGCAGGCACGCTTCCCAATTACGCGCACATCATTCCGAACGAGTGCAACGACATGCATGGCCTTTCGCGAGGCAAGCCCATCCCACCCGATGACTGCCTTTATGAGAACCCCGCAGCTCTAATCCGGCGCGGCGACAAGGCCATCGGCGATGTTGTGGACGAGATCATGACTTCTTCTGCGTGGACGGGCCAGGGCAACGTGGCCATCGTCATCACCTGGGACGAAGACTCGGCCAAATCCGAGGGCCAACAAGGCTGTTGCGGTTCGGACCGCGCCTTGAAAGCAAATTTCGGCGGCGGCCATGTTCCAACGATCGTCGTGACCAATCATGGTCCGCGGCATGTCGAGGATTCAACTCCTTATAACCACTACTCGCTCTTGCGGACCACCGAGGATGCGTTCGGGATTGGCGAGCATCTTGGTTTCGCGGCGGAGACCGGGAAGGGCGTTCGAACGATGACCCCGCTTTTTGCAGTTACCGAAACGTCCGCGAGCGCGAACGCATCCGGCGCCACAGCGCGCTGACCATTGAGGAGTAGCGAAGCGCGAAGGATTCTGCTTTCCTTCGTGAGAGAGTTCGAGGCTTTCGACGTGCCGTACAGTTTTGCGGACTACGATGCGGTTCGCCGCGTGACCGATGGCCCGGTTGCTTCTTTCGTTCCCGAAATCTCGCTCTGGCTGCCGCGGCAGCTTGGCCTTCTCTATTAGGAAGTCATACATGGCGCGCCCCAAACCCAGACAAAAAGAGTTCCAGCCTCCCCACGCAGGCGCGCAGCGCAGCGCTGAGGGGCAGCGATCCAGGTCACAGCTTCCGGCTGAGCAGGTCATCTTCGGATTGCACGCCGTGGAAGCCGCCTTATCCAATCCGAAGCGGATCATCCTCCACGCCTATCTGACGGATAACGCCGCCGCCAAGCTTGGCGCGCTCATAGCCAAGCGGAAGGTTACGGTCACCGCGTTGCTTCCACCTGAACTCGACGGGCTTGTTGGCGGCGGAGCGGTTCACCAAGGCGCTGTCCTGCATGTCGAGCCGCTCGAGCAGCCAACCCTGGACGATTTCCTCGATAGCCTAGCCGAAGATAGCCCGGCAGCGATTGCCATGCTCGATCAGGTCACCGACCCGCACAATGTCGGGGCAGTGCTTCGCTCCGCCGCCGCTTTCGGCGTCGCGGCCTTGATAGTCCAGGATAGGCACAGCCCACCACTCTCGGGAACGCTCGCGAAGGCCGCCTCGGGGGCGCTCGACCTAGTTCCGGTTATCTCTACGGTCAATCTCGCGCGCTCTCTCGAACGGCTGAAAGAGCACGGCTTCCAGTGTCTCGGCTTCAACTCGGAAGGGGCGGACCGCTTAGAGCGGTCCGCCTCGGCTGCACCCCGCGCCGTTTTTGTTTTTGGCGCCGAAGATAAGGGCTTGCGGCGTCTCGTCCGTGAAGGATGCGACGCTGTTTATGCCCTTTCGGCGCCAGGGCCCATCAAGAGCCTGAATATCTCCAACGCCGCCGCCATCGTGTTCTACGAAGCGGCCAAGGCGAGATGGATCGATAAGACTTAGCGCCACTGCGCTGCTTCGCTGTATCTCTGCGTTTCGGGCACGCGCCCAAGGAGCCAATCAAGGCTCACGTCAAGCGCGTCCGCGACATAGCATAGTCGATAAAGCGGGAGATGAATGGCTGTTACGTGGAGATCCCGGCCAGCGTCGGCGGGAAGACCCGCTCGCTCAGCGACTTCCCTGGGGGATAGTCTCTTGGCTCTGCACGCATAGTCAAATCGGGACGGAAACAAAGACAAATCCGACATTGCGTTACGCTACCTGCTCTAAACACGTGTACTCGACGCTGTATTCACTACCCGCGTTTGTAAAGGAACGATGCTGCCAGGGGTAGCCGAAATGCGCACCCGGATTAACGTCGCCGTTAACCTGTTGCCATAACCGCACACAGTCTCCAGCCCGTCTCTTCTTTTTCCAGCAACGCTCGTAACCCTTCGTGCGTTATCCACCGAGTTATCCCATAAGGAAGAAAAAACCGTGGCCGCCAACTCCAAACATGATGGCGCTGAAACTCATGATCACCGGCTGGGGGGCGCCACAAGGCCGACGGTCGTTATCGTTGGGGCCGGGTTCGGCGGGCTGGATGCGGCGAGAGCGCTGCGCGACGCGCCCGTGGATATCACCATCCTCGACCGGCACAATTACCACTGCTTCCAACCCTTGCTTTACCAGGTGGCGACTGCGTCGCTTTCTCCGGCGGATATTGCGTGGCCGATCCGCACTCTCTTTCGGAACCAGGGGAATGCCACAGTCCTGATGGCCGATGTCACGGGCATCGACCCGGAGAGGCGGCTCGTCTTGACGGATTCGGGGAGTTTTCCTTTCGATTATCTCATTCTCGCGCCTGGGGCGACGCACTCCTATTTCGGGCACGACGATTGGGCGGCGGTCGCGCCCGGCCTTAAAACCATCGAGGACGCCACAACAATCCGCCGCGATATGCTGCTCGCCTTCGAGAAGGCGGAGCTTGCCCACACCGAAAAGGAGCGCAAAGCCCTGCTCACATTCGCGGTCGTCGGCGGAGGGCCGACGGGCGTCGAAATGGCGGGAGCGATCGCCACGATTGCGGAGGAGTCGCTTAAGCCTGACTTCCGGCACATCAACGCCGGAGACGCCCGGGTCATCCTTCTTGAGGCCGGTCCGCGAATTCTTCCGGCCCTGCCCGAGAAGCTGAGCGACTACGCGGCGCGCGCCTTGGCCCGGATGGGCGTCGAGGCGCTGACATCGACCGCGGTGACTGGCTGCGATGAGAGGGGCGTCGACACCACGGAGGGCCGCATCGATGCCGCGACCATTATCTGGGCCGCGGGAGTCGTGGCTTCCCCCGCCGCCAAATGGCTCGGCGTCAAGCCGGACAAGGCCGGTCGCATCGAAGTGAACGACGATCTCTCGGTCCCCGGCTACGCCAAAATTTATGCGATTGGCGACACGGCCGCAGTTTACAACGAGAACCGCGAGCTTGTGCCGGGCATCGCGCCAGCAGCCAAGCAGATGGGACAGTATGCCGGGCGAAGGGTCATCGCGGCGATCAAGGGGAAGGACATGGCTCCCTTCCGGTACAGGCATGAAGGCGACCTCGCAACGATCGGGCGCAGGGCTGCGGTGGTGAAGGTCGGATCGTTCACACTGACCGGTTTTGCAGGCTGGGTCTTCTGGGGTGTGGCGCACATCTACTTTCTGATCGGTCTGAGAAATCGCTTCACAGTCGCCTTCAACTGGCTGTGGGACTGGGCGACCTTCCAGAGCGGTGCGAGGCTGATCACGGGTTACGATCCCGAAGCCGAGAAGGCGCACACGGCGAGCATCGAAGCTTCGCACGGACCTTCGAAAAGCCGGCGCAGCGAAAGCGCAAGAGAAGGCAGCCGCGACTGGGCTTGAGGGACGGAACCATCGCTCCCGGCCGCCGGTTCACCCGGCATGCTGATGCCCGAAGGCTTCCATTATTGGCCAAAGCTCATCTCCAAGCAGGAGGAGGCGGCACTCTTGGAAGCAGTCTCCAGGCTTGAGTTCAAACCTTTCGAGTTCAGAGGCTTCTTGGGGAACCGCCGCGTCGTTTCGTTCGGCTGGCGGTACGACTTCAACGACAGCAGCCTCAAACGTGCCGAAGATATTCCCGAATTTCTGCAACCCACTCGAGAGCGCGCCGCTGAGGCAAACGGAATCGCCCCGGCTGTGATCGAGCAAGCCATGGTCACGGAGTATTCGCCCGGCGCCGCGATCGGCTGGCACAGGGATCGCTCGATCTTCGGCGAAGTCATCGGCGTTTCGCTTGCCTCGCCATGCACGCTCCGGTTCAGGCGAAAGACCGGGCAGAAGTGGGATCGCGCTTCCATAATTCTGGACCCGCGCTCGGCCTATCGTCTCAAGGGACCGGCCCGCACCGACTGGGAACATAGCATTCCGGCGGTCGCGACGCTGCGCTACTCGATCACGTTCCGGACCATGAAGCATGCGGAGAGGCGGACAAGCCTCGCGAACCAAGAAAAGGAGACCGAAGGGTCTCGAATGCGATGAAGATCGTTGGGATGCAACTCAAAAAACTTGTGGCATCTATCTTCGGCGGCTAGGGTCCAGCCGGTTCCTGTTTCTCAAACTGCGCTATCGGAAAGCGTCATGAATGCGCGAAAGACAAAACTTTCGATTTTAGTCGCGTTCATCGCCTCGCTGACCCTTGGCCCACTCCCAGCACGAGCCGAACACATTTCAAACGCAGTGGCTGTTTTTGCCGCGCTCGATAAGGTTACGGGGCGCGTTTCCCCTCTCGAAATCAAGATGGGTCAAACGGTGACTTTCGGCGCCCTGAAAGTGACGGCGAGGGCTTGCTACACCCGGCCGCCGACCGAAAATCCGCTCACAAGCGCCTTCATCGAGGTCGACGAGCTTCTATTGGACGGCTCGTCCCGGCGCATTTTCACGGGCTGGACCTTTGCCGAAAGCCCCGGTCTTCACGCTGTCGAACACCCGACCTTCGATGTCTGGCTGACAAGCTGCAAAATGCCTGAGGCCGAATTCGTCGCTCGGGAGACGCCCGAATTCGCCGAGGCCTTGAAGCGCCTGCTCCAGGCGTCGATGAAAAGCAGCGCGGCTTATTTCCTGCGCCCCGAACTGCCGCAAATGGTCGGTGACGAATTGCGTGTCGAGCAGATGAAAGCCGCCATATCTCAGCCGCGCAACAAGGTAGATGAGTGCGACCTTGCTGGCGTCCGTTTCGTAAGAGAACATGCTTTCGCCGAAGAAGGCGCGTCCGAGCGCAACCCCATAAAGTCCGCCCACCAGCTTGCCGTCATGCCAGCTCTCGATCGTATGGCAAAATCCCATCTCGAAGAGTTCGGCGTAGAGCTCGCGAATGCGCTTGTTGATCCAGGTCGTACGGCGGCCCGCGCGCGAGGATGCACAGCCTTCGATAACGCCCTCGTAGTTGCTATCGACGCGGACCTCGAACTTGTTCTGCTTGATGACGCGCGCAAGCCGCTTGGGAACATGCACGTTGTCGAGGGCTAAAATGCCCCGCCGCTCAGGCTCGATCCAATAGAGAGTTGGGTCGCCGGCGCTTTCGGCCATGGGGAAGATGCCGCAGGCATAGGCTTTGAGAAGCACCTGGGGCGTGATTTCGATGGTCAGATTGGAGGGCGATCCCATCTTTGCGGGCTTGCCTTCTGTGGTTATCCCTAGACCCCTAATCTAATGCTTTTGGAGATAATTTTCGAGCCAATGAATATCATAAAGTCCATCCACGATGTTGGGCTGCTGAATCAATGAGGAAAACAACGGTATCGTCGTCTCGATCCCGTCGATAACAAATTCTCCAAGCGCTCTGCGGAGCCGCATGAGACATTCGTTGCGGTTTTTCCCGTGGACTATCAGCTTTCCGATCAGGCTGTCGTAATAAGCGGGGATCGTGTAGCCCGCGTAGACGCCGGAGTCGACGCGCACGCCGAGGCCGCCTGGTGGATGAAAATAGGAAATTTTGCCGGGCGAGGGACGGAAGGTCGTCGGGTTCTCCGCATTGATGCGGCACTCTATGGAGTGGCCTTCGAAGCGGATATCTTCCTGTTTGAAACTCAAGGCTGCGCCTGCCGCAATCTGAATTTGCTCGATTACGATGTCGATCCCGGTGACCATCTCGGTGACCGGATGCTCGACTTGGAGCCTCGTGTTCATTTCTATGAAGAAGAATTCGCCATCTTCGTAGAGAAACTCGACCGTGCCGGCATTGCGATAATTCAACGTGCGCATGGCCTTGGCAACCGTCTCGCCAATCTCGCGGCGTTGCGCCTCATTCAGAGCGGGCGATGGCGTTTCCTCCATGATCTTCTGGTGGCGGCGTTGAAGGGAGCAATCGCGTTCGCCGAGATAAACGGCGTTTCCCTTGCCATCTCCGATGATCTGAACCTCGATGTGGCGCGGCCGCATGAGATAGCGTTCGAGATAAAGCGCGTCGTCCCCGAAAGCCGCCTTGGATTCCGCCCGCGCCGTCGACAGCGCCATCGACAAATCCTCTTCCGTTCGGGCAACTTTCATGCCGCGTCCGCCGCCGCCGGCCGACGCCTTCACAAGGACCGGATAGCCGATATCGCGCGCTATTCTGGCGGCCTCCTCATCGGTCGTGACTGCCCCGCCAGAGCCGGGGACGACGGGGATGCCGAGCTTTTTTGCCGTCTCTTTCGCCCGGATCTTGTCGCCCATGATCCTGATATGCTCGGGCGTGGGCCCGATAAACGTGACCCCGTGCTCTTCAAGAATTTCGGCGAAGCGTGCGTTCTCGGACAGAAAACCATAGCCGGGATGCAACGCATCCGCGCCCGTAATTTCGCATGCAGCGAGAAGCCGCGGAATGTTCAGGTAGCTTTCGCTGGCTGCGGGCGGCCCGATGCAAACGCTCTCATCGGCGAGGCGGACATGCATGGCGTCGGCATCCGCGGTGGAATGGACGGCAACGGTTGCGATGCCCAGCTCTTTGCAGGCGCGCTCAATCCGTAGAGCGATCTCTCCCCGGTTGGCGATAAGGACCTTATCGAACATGCCGCGCCTATTCGATTATCATGAGGGGTTCCCCGTACTCGACAGGCTGGCCATTTTCCACCAGCACGCGTTTGACCGTGCCGCCCCTCGGCGCGGAGATCTGGTTCATGGTCTTCATGGCCTCGACGATCAACAGCGTATCGCCCTCGCGGACCACGGAACCGACCTCAACGAAAAATGGGGCGCCCGGTTCGGGCGCGCGGTACGCCGTGCCAACCATGGGCGATGTCACAACGCCGGGATGGTTCTCCAAGTTCGATACGGAACTCGTGGACGAAACCCCTGCCGTTGCGGGCGGCGCATAGGAGGTTGGCACTAAGTGCGTTGGCATCGTTATCGTACGCGCCACGCGCACCCGCAAATTGTTTTCCTCGATCTCGATCTCGGAAAGCCCAGTCTCATTCAGCAATTCGGCGAGGCTTCGGATGAGATCCTCACTGGCTGATTTCTTTTGAGCCGGTTCAGGCATCGGTTTTTTGGCCGGTTCAGGCATGAAGACCCCGGGTGGAAGCAGCAGAAGATTTTAGAATTTCGATCATAGCAGCGAGAGCCAACCGATAGCTTTGAACTCCAAATCCACAAATCACGCCAGTAGCCGCAGGCGACACGTAGGAGCGATGCCGGAACGATTTCGCGCTTAAAGATATTGCTGAGGTGAACCTCTGCAATAGGGAGCGAAAGAGCCCGCAATGCATCCAGGACCGCGACGGAGGTATGGGTGTAGGCCCCCGCGTTCAGAATAAGAGCCGACGCTGCATGACGCGCTTCCTGAATCCAGTCGACCAGCACACCCTCATGATTAGTTTGCCGGAAGTCGATCTCCAGCCCTGCCGCTGACGCTTGCTTCCGGAGGCCGTCCTCAATGTCGGCAAGCGTGCTCGCGCCATAAATCTCAGGCTCTCGCTCGCCAATGAGATTCAGGTTTGGGCCATTGAGAATAAAAATTGGCTTCATTGATGCGAACGTGACGTTCTTCCGCTGAAAACAAAGATACCCCCAAGCCTTCACTGAAGCTGAGGTGCGCCTCCTGAAACGAGCTTTGCTCAGCGTACAGCCAAACGGAAAGCCACGCCAAACGAGCTGTGGCTCTCTGTTACCAGCTTTTATGACGCAGCGCAAAAAGCGTCAGGATTTTTTTTCGTCTTTTGCACCTGCCGGCGCGGTTGCTTCCGCACAAGCTTTGCAGCCCTCTTTGCGAGTCTCGTCTACCAATTGCTTAAGTTGATCGAAGTCGGCAGCGCCCGGATTTGTCTTGTCGCCGATGATGAATGTCGGCGTTCCATCAACAAATATGCGCTTGCCGATCTCCGAGATCTTCGTAATCAGAGCCTCTGTTTCGGGCGAGGCGCTGTCTGCCTTCACCTCCTCCATGTCGAGACCGATCTGCTCCGCAACCTTGAGCGCAGTGTCTTTGTTCGCGCGGCCAGCGGCAAACATTGCTTTGTGGAACTCGAGATATTTGCCTTGCTTGGCTGCAGCAATGGCAATCTTTGAAGCCTCCGTCGACCCTGGAGCGAGGATAGGAAACTCCATGAACTGCATTTTTATATTCTTGTCGCTATCGAGCAGCTTGATAAGTTCCGGAAGAGTCTGCCGGCAATAACCGCAATTATAGTCAAAGAACTCGACGACGGTGACGTCTCCATTGCCGATGCTAAGGGGGGCCAGTTCACCCTTCATGCTGGAAAGGGCGCCATAAAATTCCGGCATGCGAGAACGGGTCGCTTCTCCGCGCTTGGCCTCGGCCTTCTTCTCGTAAGCCTCCTGGATTTCGAGCATAATCTCAGGGTGGTTGATCAGGTAATCCTTGACGATCTTTTCGATCGACTTCACCTGGCCGTCGCTGAAGCTATCCGTTTGCGCCATCGCAGGAACGCCGCCACGTGACAGGGCAAAGGTGAGGCCCGCGGCCATAAGGGTTGCGGCAATCACTTTCATTGGTTTTTTCATCGTTCCTCCGGAATTTCGATCGCAAGGGTTAGCTGGGTTCGAAGCGCCTAACCGCGCACTTTTTCCATTTTAAAGTTCACAATATCATCAGCCTTGACCCACGCGGGAGTACCCTGGGGCAAGCCGTCCTTGGCACGCTCCGCCAGCATTTTCGCATTCTTGACGTCGCCTTGGTGAAAGCTCGCCAAGGCCGCCGAAAGGTCGGCTTCCGGATAACGCTTAAGTTTTCCATAAGCTTGAGATTGAAGGCGATAGCCGAGATAGGATTGATCCTCGTCGAGAAGGGCGACACGAAGCAGCTGAAGCGTTTCCTCCGCAGTTCCGATGCCGCTTTCGAGGATTGCCTGGGCAAGCTCTATACGCATGAATCCCGACTTCGGCACAAGCGAAACGGCCTTTCGAAATGGCGCGACGGCTTCCTTCGCATGTCCGCTTTCCATAAGAAATGTACCCTTCAGCTCGTAAAACCAAGGGTTCTGAGGCATCGCCGAAATGAGTTCGTCCAAAGCCGGAGCCGCAGCCTGGTAGCCGCCGCTATGGAATTTCACGATGGCGCGGGCGTAACGGGCGGGCAGACCATTGTCGGAATATTGCCTGAGGACCCGCTGTGGATTGTTCTTGTAGGTGTAGGCGTCGATCTTGGCGCGGACGAGATCGTGCCGCAGCTGAAGTTGCGGCGAGTCCTTCTCATTTAAATAGGGGCTGCGCCGCGCAATCTCCTCAAGCTGCGCTATGCGGTCCATGGGAACCGGATGCGTCTGGATGTAGGGATCGACCTTAAGCGAGCCCACGGACTGCTCCGCGAAATAACGGAACGTCTTTAGCATGCCTGCGGGCGATTGATGAGACTTCGTCAGAAACTCCACGCCCGCCTGATCGGCGGACGATTCCTGCGCGCGACGGTAGGACAGAATCGAGCGCATAAGGACCTGCTGGCCGCCGAACAGCATGGCGCTTCCCGCCTGGGCGGTGTCGGCGTTCCCTGTAGCCGCGCCGCCAGCCACTGCTCCAAGGCTCAAGACCTGAAGCATGAGCGCCGCCGTCTGCATTTTCGCGATCTGCTGCCGCAGCGCGGTGATATGACCGCCTCTGATGTGACCTGTCTCGTGCGCGATCACGCCGATCAATTGATTGGGCGTTTCCGACAGGAGAATCGCGCCCGTGTTTATAAACATATTCCGGCCATCGACCACGAAGGCGTTGAAGCTCGTGTCGTTGACCAAATGCACCTTGACATTGTTGCTCGCCACGCCTGCCACGCGGAAAATAGGCATCGTGTAATCGGCGATCAACGCTTCGGTCTCGGCGTCGCGGATCAGGCTCAGCTCCTGAGCCGGCGCTTGCGTGACAGGCGCGGCCAGGGAGAGAAGCGCTGCAATGGCGCCTGTCAGCCCCGATATGAACTTTCGGGGGGCAACTCGACACTTCATTTCCGGCGCCCCTTCAAAGCACGCTCTTGTGTGTGACGCTTCCATCGATTTATCCACCGGCTGGCGCCGCAGCCTGAAATAGGCTTTCACACGTTGCCTTAATTGCTACAACCGTGGCTCGCGCGCAAGCAAGGCTTTGTAAATCGGGCGTAAGGATGACAATTGCATGACGGACGGCCCCAAAGATGCACGACAATCCCCTATCCAAACGCATCGCTGCGGCCGGTAAGGAGACATCATGACGGAGCGCCCCCTAAAGACATCAGCGAGAGCACTTGCGCCATCCTTGCGAAGCGCGATCGCCCCCTTTGTCGTCATGGATGTCATGAGAGAGGCAAACGCCCGGCAAGCCGCAGGCGGAAACATCATCCACATGGAGGTCGGCCAGCCGGGAACGCCCGCTCCCCACCTTGTTCGCGAAGCTGCCGGACGCGAGATGGCCCGGAGCGCGATGGGCTATACCGACGCGCTTGGGCTGCCGCAGCTTCGCGAGCGTATCGCCCGCCATTACCGCGAGGCGCATGATCTCGATGTTTCCCCCGGCCGGATCGTCGTCACGACGGGCTCCTCGGCGGGGTTCGTTCTGGCGTTTCTGGCTCTTCTCGATCCCGGCGACGGGCTTGCCTTGCCGCAGCCGGGCTATCCCTGTTATCGCCAGATCGCGCGGGTTCTGGGGCTGAAGCCCCTCTCCTTGCAGGCGCGAGCCGAAAGCCGGTTCATGCCAACGCCCGAAGATGTGTCGCTTGCCTTCAGCGAAGGCGGGGCGCGCGCGATCCTCTTGGCGAGCCCAGCCAATCCGACAGGAGCCATGCTGCCTGCCGCCGATCTTGCCCGTCTGATCGAGGCGACGCCGGGCTGGTTCATGTCCGATGAAATCTACCATGGGCTCACATATTCGGGCGCAGCGGCAACGGCGCTGTCCTTCTCGCAGAACGCCATCGTCATCAACAGCTTTTCCAAATACTATTCCATGACGGGGTGGCGGATCGGCTGGATGGTCGTGCCCGAGAGCCTGGCCCGCGTGTTCGAGCGCCTCGCTCAGAACCTCTACATTGCGCCGCCCACGATCTCACAAGTTGGGGCGCTTGCCGCTTTCGACGCGGTCGAAGAACTGGAAGCCTACAAAGCAGTCTACGCCCAAAACCGCGCCATGCTTCTCGAAGAGCTTCCGCGTGCCGGTTTCGACAAGCTCGCGCCCGCCGATGGCGCCTTCTACCTCTACGCCGATGTCCGAAACCTTACGGACGACAGCGAAAGCTTCGTTCAGCGCATTCTGAAGGACACCGGCGTCGCCGTGACGCCGGGCATCGACTTCGACGAGGACGAGGGCCGCCATTTCGTCCGGTTCAGCTATGCTGGCCCGTTTGCCGATATGCGGGAGGCGGCGCGCCGCCTTCGAGCGTGGATGAAACGGTAAGGCGGCCTCTATTGCGCCAGCGCCCTGCGCAGCGCTTCTTTGCAATCGTCGCCGCAGTCTTGCCAGTCGCCGGGCGATGCCTCGACCTGCCAAAGTGAGCGCTTGCCTACAGCCAGGAGCCGGGTGCGGGCGGTGACGCGGCTCGATCCATCCTTTACCGAGACTTGTCCGTATTGGATGACGCTGGGGCGATACAGCCCATGTTCGAACGCCCATGACGCGAGAGCCAATATCGCAAGCACGCCCAATCCGCCCCATAACGCAGACTTGAATGACGTGAACCTCAAGTCTTTTCGCATGCGCCGTTCCTCCCCCTGTTTTGCCCACAGCTATTAGCCAGCTTAGTGGGCGCAAAAGTTCAAGCGCGTATCAGAAAATTTGGATGCAAGGCGGTGCGCCGGCTACTTGGCCAGCTTTCTCCGCAATGCCTCTTGGCAATCGTCGCCGCAGTCTTCCCAAACACCTGGGGATGCCTCAAATTGCCAGAGCGAGCGATTGCCGATGGCCAGGAGCTGAGTGCGGGCGGTGACACAGCATGATCCATCTTTCACCGAGACTCGTTTCACCGAGACCTTCCCGGTTTGGATTACCCTGGGTGGATCCGTCTCATGTTCGTACACCCAGACACCGAGAGCCAGGATCGCAAGGGCGACCAATGCGGCCAATAACGCAGTCAATACTTTTGTCGCGGCCCGTTCCACCGTGGAAGCGGCCGACGTCTTCTTTTCCTCGTTTGCGGAAGCTTTCTCGAAAAGCTTGGCCTCAGGGCCGCACTCGCATCGTTCATCGCGCATCGCATAGCAATCGGTCTCAATCGTCTCGCCCGTGACGATATCGATTGCAGCCGTGCAGCGATGTTTAGGCCAGGAGTAGATCAGAACGGGATCCGCCGGGAGCAGCTTGTAATGAGCGCAGTCTTTGCACTTCGGCTCATCGCCGGTAGCGCTTCTTACAATGCCAAGGAGTTCCTCCACCCTCTCCTCCTGCCCGCAAAGCTAGAGGGGCCGCTGCAATACACGCGGAGGATAACACGGGTTCAGGCAAACGTTGCGGGTCTGCGGCGAGATGGCGCTTCCGCCATCACCGTGCGCGGGGTGGTAGTGGACGGCCAAGAGCAGTTGAAATGACCGCCGCTGAGTTCTCGTGGAGTGAATTCGAAATTTCAGTCCCGGCCATCGCCTCATCCGCGGGAAGTCCTGTCGACGCCCGCAGCATGTGGGTCAGGACTTCCCGCGGGGCGTACTAGCGCCGCCTCGATTTCATCGGTGAGTGCGGAATGACCCGACTTCGTAAGCACCAACTCGTCTTCGGCGCGGGTCATCGCGACATACAAAAGGCCTCGTTCGAGCTTCCATTGCTCGGGATCGCTAGAGAATGGAAGCAGGTCCGCCCAAAGAATCAGCACGGCGCGCCATTGCAGCCCTTTGCAGGAGTGCACCGTGCAGAGCGTTATAGCTCCCTGCGGCTCGCCAATCTTTCCCTTTCGCCAATAGACGGGGGCAAAACCTTTCAGCTTTTGAATGAAGCGGTTGAAATCGGATCGGTTTTCCTGCGGAAGCGCACGATACAGAACGGCTATCTCATCTGGCTTGATGCCAGCGCCAAGCCAGGTGCGGATCTGTTCAATGGCGCTATCGCATTCAGCAGCCCGGGTTGAGCACGCCAGCACCGCCGGATGCGGCCCCGAGCGAAGCGCCATGCTGGCATCAGGCTTCATGCCCGAAAAGCTTTGCTCCGGGTCACCCTCGCTGGCGCCGCCAGCAAAAATGGAAGCAATCTCGACAATTTCCCTCGTATTTCGGTAGTTCACATGCAAATCGAAGTCTTTGTAGATTGTGCGGCCTTGGGCGGATATTCCGGCATCCTTCCAGGTGAATGGCCTTCTGCCGAAAACTGTCTGACTTCCGTCACCGACGATGAGGAGGTCGCCGTCGTCGGGCTCCTTCAAAGCAAGCTTCACGCATTGAAACCAGGTTTTCGCGAAGTCCTGAGCTTCGTCGATCAGCACGGCATCGAACCGATATGCGTCTCCTTCTCCGCGCTGCAATCGATCGAGAAGACGTTGGCCATAACGCTCTTCATCCTCCTGTTTGTCGAAGCAGACTCCATGCCGCGATCCCCACATATGGAAGTTTTGGCAGACAATATTGCTCTTCTTAGCAAAAATACCCTGTATATGCTCAGCAAGCGGCCTGTTGTAACATAAGACGAGAACCTGTTTGTTTTCATCCGCGGCCAGAAGACGAGCTCTTGCTATCAAAATGACTGTCTTGCCAGACCCGGCAACGCCATAGACAATTCTGTGGCCATCACCAATCTTTCTTTCAAGACGTTCCTGACGGAGGTCAAGGGTCTTCAACGCTTCACGGCTCTCACCGCGTTCAGCCGGCGCTTTCGAGATAACGATTTCTGGATGGATGATGGCCCGCAAGGCAGAAATTTGAGCCTCATTTAGCGCAGCGAAACCCCACCAGGGATCGAAGAATTTTTTGAGAGCAGCAATGAGGGCCTCCGGTGTCGTGCTGGCCAGTTGCTCGAACTCATCCCTTGTCATGACTTTAGAAGCCGGGAAAAGCTGCGTTAAGCCAAGACTGTCCAGCTGCTCTCGTTTGACATTGTTAAGAACGACAATGTGGCCGAACGGAAAGATCAACTGTCCTGCGTGATCTCCGCCGCTTTGTAGCAGTGCTGGGGAGCTGCTGAAGGCCTTCGCCGCATTCAGCAATTCAAACATGTAATCCCGCGCCTGGCGGATCGGATGTCTCTGGGTCTCGGTCCGCCCTCTACTTGTAATCCTTACCTGATTGAGATCCCCGCCTTCTATATGCGCGGGATACCAGCCTTTGGCTTCGATGATGAGAAGGCCGACCTCAGGCAGAATCACAACGAAATCCGGGTATCTGTTGCCCACAACCGGCTCATAATAAACAATGCAGTCGTCAGGCAATCTTTGCAGCACCTCGAAAACACGCTTCTCGCCCGCGCTGGCGCCGCTGGGCAAGCGATCTGGTATCATCTCAGCCAACGACTCTGACCCCTGCGCAACAAAAACACGAACCCGATAAGCATCCGGCAGAATTGCCGATACGGCAATTCTGATTTTCTACCGTGGAAAGCTTACAAATTGAAGAAATTGCGTGCGGTAAAGCTAACGGCAACCGCAGGCGCCGCTCATGCAGCGGACTGTGCAGGCTCCGCAACCGGTTGCGTATAGCGAAGCCATAACGCCTTCGCGCCGAGCGAGGCGACAAAGGCTGCGTGGGCGGCCTCTTCCTCGGCCGAAAGGCGCGGCGGCAGAGGCTTCAACCGAATCTGCACGGCGCCTTCGCCTTCGGCTTTAACAGCCCCCTCGTGCGAGATCAGGTTCAGCCCGGCCTGCTCAGCGCCGACAAGCCGAAGATAGACATCGGCCAGAAGTTCGCTATCGAGCAGCGCGCCGTGCTTCGTGCGCGTGGAGTTGTCGATCCCGTAGCGGCGGCAAAGCGCATCGAGATTGTTGGGGCTGCCAGGGTGCTTCCGGCGCGCCAGCGCTAGCGTATCGGTCACGCGTTCGAGGCTGATCGGCGGTGGAAAACCCAGCCGGCCGAATTCGTGATTGAGGAAACCCACGTCAAAAGCCGCGTTGTGGATGATCAGGCGCGCATCTTCCAGCACGCCGAGGATTTCATCCGCGAGGGCGCCGAACAAGGGCTTGTCGGCAAGAAAGGTGTCGGTTAGCCCGTGAATCTCGGTCGCGGCTCTCGGAACGTCGCGCTCCGGGTTGAAATACCAATGCCAGGAAACGCCGGTGGGGATATAGTTAACCAGCTCGACGCAGGCCAGCTCGATGACGCGGTGATTGTCCTTGGGGTCAAGCCCGGTCGTCTCGGTGTCGAGCACAAGTTCGCGCATTGAGCCCCATCGATGCGGTCAGTCTTCTTGGAGGTCGGCCCAGCGCTGGAATGCCAGCGGGGGCCGTTTCAGGATCTCCATCAGGACTGCATCGATTTGGCGGTATGTGTCTTGCAGTGGGACGCCGGTATCCACAACGAAGTCGGCTTTTGCGCGCTTATCGGCGTCGGGCAGTTGCCGCGCGATCAGGGCGTCGAGTTTTTCAGCGGTCATTCCCGGCCGCGCCATGAGGCGGGCGCGCTGGACGTCCGACGGGGCGCTCACGACAATAATCGCGTCGAAAAGAGCGTGCGGCGCCGTCTCGAAGAGAAGCGGTATTTCGAGGACGGCCAGATCGGAACCTTTGTCGTGCTCGTCGAGCAGGAAGCCCCACTCGGCGGCGCGAACGCGGGGGTGGATGATGGCTTCGAGCTTCTTGAACTCGATTGACGAGGAGAGGACTTTCGCCGCCAAAACCGCGCGATCCACCACCCCATCCCTTGTCGTGCCGGGGAATACCGCCTCGATCAACGGCGCGGCTTG
The DNA here is from genome assembly GCA_963757195.1 of uncultured Alphaproteobacteria bacterium. Lineage (GTDB taxonomy): Bacteria > Pseudomonadota > Alphaproteobacteria > Rhizobiales > Rhodomicrobiaceae > Rhodomicrobium. The sequence continues at coordinate 8,831 of CAVWQG010000004.1, read as the reverse complement.
GCCCGCATAGAGGTCGTGGACAATTTTGTCAGCGTCCAAAACAGGAATGTCCTGATCGCGGAGATAGGCCGCAACCGTGCTCTTCCCCATTCCGATCGAGCCTGTCAGCCCGGCGACGATCATGTCTGCGCGCCCTCACGAGCTTCGAGGACGGCAAGCACGGCCTTGCGGAGCTCGGGCGTCACTTCGGGGCGAACCCCGAACCAGAATCTCAAAGCCGGGGACGGCCTGATGGAGGAGCATGCCCAGCCCGTCGACGGCCTTCAATCCGCGATGCCGCGCCTCGTTCAACAAGCCGGTTTCCAGCGGCGAATAAACGATGTCGCAAACCGTGGCGTCCGGGGCCGCGTTGGAAAGATCGATAGTGAGCGGCGGGGCGCCCTTCATTCCCAGCGTCGAACTATTGACAATAAAGCGCGCGCCTTTGAGAACGTGGTCCAAATCCTCGAAACCATGAGCGGATGCGGGCGGGAAAGCCGCCGCAAGCTCCTCCGCGCGACCTTTTGTCCGGTTAACGATCCGGATATCCTCGAAACCGCGTTGACCGAGAGCCCAGACAATGGCTCGCGCCGCGCCGCCTGCGCCGATAACCACGGCGGGGCCACCGAGGTCCCATCCCGCAGCTTCACTGTCGAGGTTGGCGAGAAAGCCGAAGGCATCGGTGTTCGACCCCGCCAACTGGCCGCCGTCGATCCAAACCGTATTCACCGCGCCGATGGCTTCCGCAGCCGCATCCCGGCTCTCGCAAAGGCGGTGCGCCTCGATCTTATGGGGCACGGTGACGTTGCCGCCACAGAAACGATTGGCCGCCAGGTTTGTGAGAAAACCGGCGATTTCCTGCGGCTCGATGGCCGCCTTTACATATTCGCCATCCACACCGTATTGCTTGAGCCAATAGCGGTGTATCGTCGGCGATAATGAGTGGGCTATTGGCCAGCCGATCACACAGGCGCGCTTCATGCTGGCATGACCTATTTCATGAGAATCGAGAGCCGGCGCAGTTCGTCCAACACCGGAAGGATCGGCAAACCGAGGATCGTGAAATAGTCGCCCTTCACCTCCGAGAAGAGGTGAATGCCGAGGCCTTCGATATGATAAGCGCCGACGGAAGTGAGGACGCCCTCGCCTGCCGTTTCGAGATACCAATCAAGGTACTCGTCCGAGAAATTGCGCACCGTCATGGTCGCGGTGTCGCTAAAAGCCGCCGCGTGGCCCTTGTAAAGCAGGACTGCCGCGGAATGGAGCTGGTGCGTCTGGCCGCGCAGTTTCAGAAGCTGATGGCGCGCCTCCTCCTGGCTTCGTGGCTTTTGCAGCAGCTCATCGCCAAACGCCAGAACCTGATCCGCCCCGATCACGATGGCGCCAGGCTCCATCTCTAAGACACTGTCGGCCTTTAGCCGCGCCAACCCCTTCGCCACTTCGATGGGCGTGGTATTGCCGGCGAAGTGCTTTTGTTCTTCCGCCTCGTCCACCATCGAAGGGCGCTGGTGAAACCTGATGCCTGCGTGAGCCAAGATGGCTCCCCGCGCGGAACTCGCGGACGCAAGAATGATCTCTGGGTAGTCGGATTGCATCGCGCGAAGTATAACCTTTTTTGAGCTCGACCTTAAGGAAGAAGCAGCCAAGCTAGCGGCGGCCACCTTCATAAAGAGCGATTATGGCAGCAGCAGTCTCCTCGATGGACCTTCTCGTCACATCGAGGACGTGCCAACCGTGCTTCAAACACAGTCTCTTTGTGAATGCTATCTCGTCCTTTATAGCATCGGCATCAATATAATCATCGAATTTGTCGCTATTCAAAGCAAGCAACCGATTCCGCCGGATCTCGGCAAGCCGCTCCGGGCTTGCTACCAGGCCGACCACATAAGGCGTCTTGAGCACTTCCAGGGAGGGCGGCAGCGGAATTTTCGGAACAAGCGGCACATTCGCAGTCTTGTAGCCCCGGTTTGCAAGATAAATGCTCGTCGGCGTCTTCGAGGTGCGGCTGGCGCCGACCAGCACAATGTCAGCTTTCTCCAGGTCCTCCGTACTCTGGCTGTCGTCGTGGGCCAGCGTGAAGTTCATGGCCTCGATCCGGCGGAAGTAGTCGGCATCGAGCGTATGCTGGCCTGCGACAACAGCGCGCGACGGCATTTTCAGATAGTCCTCGAAAGCCTGCAGAACAGGCTTCAGCACGAAGATGCAGGGTACGCCAAGTTCCACGCATCGTGTTTCGAGGAGACCAGCAAGCTCTGGATTCATGAGCGTGTAAAGCACGATGCCCGGCGACGTCTCGATGTGCTGCAAGACCGTCGCGAGCTGCTTCGGGTTGCGCACCAGCGGATGCATATGCCGGTTTGGCTTGGCGCCCGGCAGCTGCACAACCGCCGCCTTGGCCATCGTCGTCAAGGTCTCCCCCGAAGCGTCCGAGACAAGGTGCAGATGGAAGTGCTTGGGGCTGGGGATTGGTGTGAATTCCGGGGACGAAAGCCCGTCTTTGGCGCCTTGGGCTGGCTTGCCACCATCGTCCGCCATTGAGTCCTCCACGCCAATTCAAAAAGAGCGCACAAGTCCCGGCGCTATGGAAAAAAAGCCCTTGGTTAGCATCTGGCTCTCTGACCTGCGCTGAGTCTTCACAGCTCGTTCCTTTAGTTATTCATTGCTGAAAGGGGCAAAGCAAGGCTAAACAGCAAAGGACGAAAGCGATGTAAGCGTGAGTTTTCAACAGAAGCTCAGCCGTTTGCATTTCGAGGCCGAGCCAGCACCTAAAACCAGGGGATGACCGTGGCACAACATGATGTTTGCACGTGTTGCCTCCCCCCAGTAAGAACAACAGAATCTTAAGTGGAATATTTTTTGATGAAGACGTCCTCCAAAGCCACCGCCGAGCAAAGCACACCGAAGTTCCTGGAAGCCCTGGCAGGAAAGGCTCACAAGGCCCCTCCCGTGTGGCTGATGCGGCAGGCGGGCCGGTACCTTGCCGAATATCGCGAGGTCAGAGCGCAGGCGGGCTCGTTTCTCAACCTGTGCTACAATCCACCACTTGCTGCGGAAGTGACCATCCAGCCGATCCGCCGCTTCGGGTTCGATGCCGCCATCATCTTTTCGGACATCCTCGTCGTACCCCATGCTCTCGGGCAGCATTTGGAATTCCGGGAAGGCGAGGGGCCACACCTGGAGCCCATCAAAAGCCTCTCCGATCTTTCCAAGCTTTCGGTTTCCAAAGCGCAATCGACCTTTGAGATCGTTTACGAAGCCATCCACAAGGCCATCGCCGGTCTAGAAGGCCGGGCGCCTCTCATCGGGTTTTGCGGCGCGCCCTGGACCGTCGCAAGCTACATGGTCGAAGGTCACGGCTCGACGGACTACAAGGCCGCGAAGCTTTTGGCCTATCGCGAACCCAAAACCTTTGGCGCCATTCTCGACCTGCTTGTGGAAGCTTCCTCCGCCTATCTGATCGGGCAGGCGAATGCCGGGGCGCGCGCCTTGCAAATCTTCGACAGCTGGGCCGGAGCCCTTGCCGATAACGACTTCGAGGCCTTCGTCATCGAACCGACGGCGAGGATCGTGAAACAGGTGAAAGCTGTTCACCCCCACGTTCCGATCATCGGTTTCCCGCGCGGAAGTTCGCCCCAATACGACGAGTATGTGGCAAAGACCGGCGTAGACGCGCTCGGCTGCGACACGGCGGCGCCGCTGAAGACCATGGTCCAAATGCAGAGCCGGCTGCCGGTCCAGGGCAATCTCGATCCGCTGTTGCTGCTCGCAGGCGGGGATGCTATGGAGCGACGGGTGAGAGGGATTTTCGATTCTCTCGCGTCAAAGCCATACGTCTTCAATCTTGGCCACGGCATTCTGCCCGAGACGCCAATTGAAAACGTCGAGCGGCTTATTCGTCTCGTCCGCGCGGAAGCTTAAACGCGCGCAACACAGAGTGCGGGCATGAATAGCTTCATGAACTTCATGGGTAGTTTGTATTTGCACATGAAGTCCGTGCGCCTGGGTGCGGTTTTTGCGTGGATGGCAGCCATGTCTTTCTTGCCGATGCTGCTCGGCCATCACGCTCAGGCCGGGGTTGCAACGCCTCAAGGGGAGGCGTTCAAGGCGGTTAAATGCCGGCTTCTTGACACGATCATAAATCCGGCGATGGCCGTAATCGCCGGTTTTGGCATTTGGATGGTTGCCTATCGAAATGAAACTCCGGGATGGTGGGTTCGGCGGGGTGACTACGCGCGAAGGTTTTGCTTATCGCCCTTCTGATAGCCATCCACGCTTATCTCACCAAATGGCGAAAAGTTTTCGAAGCCGGTCGCATCCTCGCAGGTCCTGTTTCCTTCAAGTGATCAACGACGCACCCCTTCTTTTGCTTGCCGGGAAAGTGATCATGGTCATTGTTCAGCCATTTTGATCTGAATTCACTGGAAAACGCGGTCCAAGCACGTTCCTACCTTTCCGAAAGCGCAGAAGGCTGCTATATTCAAAACGTCGTAAATTTCCGGCAATCGCCTGTATGACGGGATCAGATTTGCCGGTGCTCGATTTTGAGTGAAGAAGCCGCAATCTACCCCCCAGAGACAAGCGGCCTGACGACCGTCCTCATTTCATCCGGCTCGCAGGTTCCCCCTGCACCAAATTTTTCACCTCCCGGAAATCGTCCCCATCATGCAAGAAATGAAACTTCAAGACCTTAAAGTGAAGTCTCCAACGGAGCTTCTCAGCGTCGCCGAAGAGTTTGCAGTCGAGAATGCGAGCGCCTTGCGGAAGCAAGAGTTGATGTTCGCCATCCTGAAGCAGCTCGCCGCGCGGGAAATCGAAATTACTGGAAATGGCGTTGTCGAGGTGCTCCAGGACGGCTTTGGCTTCTTGCGTTCCCCCGATTCAAACTATCTGCCGGGACCGGACGACATCTATGTCAGCCCCAGTCAAATCCGGCGTTTCGCGCTGAGGACCGGCGACACTGTCGAGGGGCAGATCCGCGGCCCGAAAGATGGCGAGCGGTATTTCGCGCTCCTCAAGGTCAACAAGATCAATTTCGACGACCCGGAAAAGATCCGCCACAAGATCCACTTCGACAATCTGACGCCGCTTTATCCCAATTCCTGGTTGAAGATGGAGACCGACCGGCCCGAACTCGAAAGATTTGAGCCCGCGCGTCATCGACATCGTCGCGCCTCTCGGCAAGGGCCAGCGCGGCCTGATCGTGGCGCCGCCCCGTACCGGCAAGACCGTTCTCCTCCAGAATATCGCGCATTCCATCACCGCCAACCACCCGGAATGCTATCTGATCGTTCTTCTGATCGATGAGCGCCCTGAAGAGGTGACGGACATGCAGCGCTCCGTGCGCGGCGAGGTCATCAGCTCGACCTTCGACGAGCCTGCCTCACGGCACGTGCAGGTCGCTGAAATGGTCATCGAGAAGGCCAAGCGGCTCGTGGAGCACAAGCTCGATGTCGTGATCCTGCTCGACTCCATTACGCGTCTCGGCCGGGCCTACAACACTGTGGTGCCGTCTTCCGGTAAAGTTCTCACCGGCGGTGTCGACGCCAATGCCTTGCAACGCCCGAAGCGCTTTTTCGGCGCAGCCCGTAACATCGAGGAGGGCGGATCGCTCACCATCATCGCGACCGCGCTCGTGGAAACCGGCAGCCGCATGGACGAGGTGATTTTCGAGGAGTTCAAGGGTACGGGTAACTCCGAGCTCGTTCTCGACCGCAAGGTAGCGGATAAGCGCGTCTTCCCCGCCATGGACATCGCCAAGTCTGGCACCCGCAAGGAAGAACTTCTCGTGCCACAGGCTCAACTTCGCAAGATGTACGTCCTGCGCCGCATCCTCAACCCGATGGGGCCGATGGATGGCATCGAGTTCCTGCTCGACAAGCTCCGCCAGACGAAGACGAACAACGACTTCTTCGACTCCATGAATACGTAGCCAGCGGCGCGAAAGCGAGGGGCTGGCGCTGGCAAGGCGTCGAACCTCCGCTCAGACAGCGCCACCCGAACGGCGATGTTGCTGACTGGGAAGCCGCGCATGCCCTCGGACATAATCCGGGGATCGAGCGCGGCCATCACACCCTGGTTTCAATGCGCTCTCTGAAGTTGCGTCCGCAAACAAGATCGCGCGTTAGCGGCGAAAGATAAAGGAAGCGGGGTCGGCGCGCTTCTGCCAATTCGCCCTTTCCAGCTCTGGCGTGTCGGCCAGCTCCGTCGGATAGCCGATGCAGAAATAACCGATGAACCGCCAGTGCAAGGGCACATCCAGATCGCTTGCGATGGGAGCCGGATCGAGGATGGAAACCCAGCCCACGCCAATTCCCTCTGCCCGCGCAGCCAGCCAAAGCGTGTAGATAGCCGTCACGACGGAGTAAGCGACCGTCTCCGGCATCGTGCGACGCCCAACCTTCGCGCCCTGTTCAGGATCGGGGTCTGCAAACGCAGCCAGCTGCACGGGCGCGTCATCCAGCCCTTCAAGCTTGAGAGCCGCATAACGCGCAGCTCGGTCTCCGCTGTAGGACGCGAGAGCCTCTGCGTTTGCCGCTCTGAAATTCTTGCGAATGCATTCCCGCTTTGCAGGATCGTCGACAAGCACGAAACGCCAAGGCTCGCTCAGTCCAACCGAGGGAGCAAGACACGCAAGGCGCAGAAGACGATCGATGCTTCCTTCCGGGAGCGCATCGCGGCGAAATTTCCGCACATCCCGCCGCCACAAAACAAGGTCCGCCAGCTTTGCGCGAAAGCCGGCATCGAATTCTGGAATGTCTTTTCCTGCCCCGCCGCTCATAGCCAGCTACCGGCCAAGTCGCGGCAAAAGAGGCTTCAGATCGTAGCCAGCCATCGCGGCCTGCTCCACGATATCTTTCACGGGCTGCTTCCCCGCCTGGCTGAGCGCCCAAAGCGCAGCCGAGCGCATCCCGGAGCGGCAGTACACAAGTGCGGGCTTGGGAAGCTCGTCGAGGAGCTTACCGAAGGTTGCGGCATCGTCGTCGCTGATCGAAGTGGGAACGACAGGCTGATAGGCGATCTTGATGCCATTCGCCGCCGCGGCTTTCTCCATCTCCGCATAGGCAGGTTGATCGGGCCCCTCTCCATCCGGCCGATTGCAGATGATGGCGCGGATGCCCTGAGCAGCCAGCCCCGGCACGTCGCTTGGATTGATCTGTCCGGCTACGGCTAGCTCGTTGGTCAATCTACGCAGTTGCATCGTTCTGATCCTCTATCGCTCGGCCCGGCAATCTATGCGGTGGGCGTAGACTTCCCACAGGCTCGTCGCGGCATCACATGCTGGGAAGGTAATAGTATTGCCGCTTAGAGGAAAGTCTGAATCTGTCCAACGAGGCCGTGACTGGACAGAAGAAATCGCCAGCCACATTTTACAGATCGAGACGGGGGTGCTAAACCCCAGCAAGAATTCCAAACAGATCGACGCGGCTCAGCGCGCAAAGGGTTCGCAAATGGCCATTATCCGGCAGAAGATGGGGCTTACCTTCGACGATGTGCTGTTGCAGCCGAGCCTGTCCGACGTGTTGCCGTCTGAAGTCGACGTCACGACCAACCTGACGAGAAGCATCAAGCTCAACATTCCCATCGTCGCGGCGGCCATGGATACGGTCACCGAAGGGCCGCTCGCCATCGCGATGGCTCAGGCTGGCGGCATCGGCGTCATTCATCGCAATCTCAAGCCTGAAGAACAGGCCCAGCACATTCGGCAGGTGAAGAAGTTCGAATCCGGCATGGTGGTCAATCCCGTCACCATTTCGCCCCATGCGACCTTGAAAGATGCGCTGAGCTTGATGAAGAGCTTTCGAATCTCGGGGATCCCGGTTGTCGAGGGCGCCAATGGCAACGGCCAGGGGAAGCTCGTCGGCATCCTGACAAACCGCGATGTGCGCTTCGCCACGAACCCCGCCCAGCCCGTTCACGAGCTGATGACCAAGAGCAATCTCATCACCGTGAAGGACAATATCGGACGGGATGACGCCAAGCGCCTGCTGCACAGTCATCGCATCGAGAAGCTCGTGGTTGTCGATGACGATTATCAGTGCATCGGCCTGATAACCGTGAAGGACATCGAAAAGGCCGAGCAGCATCCCTTCGCCTGCAAGGACGAGCAGGGGCGGCTTCGCGTCGCCGCGGCAACGTCGGTGGGCGACGACGGCTTCCTGCGCAGCGAATATCTCATGGATGCAGGCGCGGACCTGATCGTGGTCGACACCGCGCATGGTCACTCGCAGCGCGTTCTCGACGCTGTGAAGCGGATCAAGCGGGCGTCCAACGTTGTCCAGGTGATCGCCGGCAACGTCGCCACGGCCGAGGGAACACTGGCCCTCATAGACGCTGGCGCGGACGCCGTGAAGATCGGCATCGGCCCCGGCTCCATCTGCACAACGCGTATCGTCGCGGGCGTCGGCGTTCCCCAGCTGACCGCCGTTATGGAGGCGGCAGAGGCTGCGGCGCGGCACGGCGTGCCCGTCATCGCCGATGGCGGCATCAAATATTCGGGCGACATCGCGAAGGCGCTGGCGAGCGGCGCGGGTTGCGTGATGGTCGGATCGCTGCTGGCGGGCACCGACGAAAGCCCCGGCGAGGTCTATCTGTATCAGGGGCGCTCCTACAAGTCCTATCGCGGCATGGGCTCGCTCAGCGCCATGGCGCGCGGATCGGCGGACCGCTACTTCCAGAGCGAGGTTGCAGACGCCTTGAAGCTCGTGCCCGAGGGCATTGAAGGGCAGGTTCCCTACAAGGGTCCGGTGTCAGCCGTACTGCACCAGCTCGTGGGGGGCTTGCGGGCGGCCATGGGCTACACAGGCTCGCGATCAATTTCCGAGCTGCAGGAGAAAGCCGAGTTCGTGAAGATC
>CAVWQG010000003.1:0-11342 GCA_963757195.1 uncultured Alphaproteobacteria bacterium | reverse complement strand
GGAGATTTCCAAGAAGCTCGGCCAGGTCTTCCTCGCGCACAGTAATCTCGGCGCCCTCCGGGATGCTGAGTTGCCAATCCAAGCGCTCGCCCTTGGGCGTTCGTCCCAGTGTCCGGACGAGGCGCGTGACGATTGCCTCCACACCCGTCTTTGCCGGAGGAAGAATATCAAGACCCTGAAGACGCACACGTGACAACTCGCGATCCACATGCCCCTTCATCGCGTTCGCGAGTTCTTCGATCTCGTCGGCGATTTCCGGCTCGCCGTTGGCGCGCAGCCTGGCAGCATCGGCAAGAAGTACGGTTAGCGGCGTCTTGAGGCCGTGGGCCAGATCGGCGGCGCGCAACTTTGCGTTTTCCATTGCCCGTGTTTGCGATTCGAGCAGTGAATTGACCGCCGTCACAAGGGGCATCACTTCTTGCGGCTCGGTGACATCGACCCGCTTTTTCGCACCGGAGCGGACCGCAAGAACGCTTTTCTTCACCGCCGTCAGCGGCCTGAGCCCGAGGACAATCTGCATCCAGGCTGCCGCCAGAAGCGCGGTGGCGAGAAAAGCGAGTGCAATGAGCACGTCCCAGGCAAATTCGGCCCGCGCAGCGTGAATTTCCGCTTCATCGAGGGCGACGGCGATCCTAAGCGGGCGCGATCCGGCCGGCGTCGTGTAGGTGACGTCCCGTTCCCGGACGAGAAGCGATGTGTGAGCGGGCCCCTGAAGCGTATGGCGATGCACAGAGCCCCTGTCCAAGACATCGCCAGGAAGCTTCAAGGCGGTGTCCCATAGAGAACGCGAGCGCAGCATCCGGCTGCCGCCATCATCGTTGATCTGCCAATAAAGTCCGCTGAGGGGAATCTCGAACCTCGGATCCGCGAGAGGGTGATTGAAGACCGCCTCTCCCTTGGCATCGAAAGTGATGCCGGCAGAAATTTGCCGGATGTAGGTATCGAGTTCGGCTTCGGCGCGCCGCTCGACATGGCGTTCGAAAAGCCCGACGATCCCAACGCCCGCAGCCAGCAGCGCCGCCGAAATGGTTATGGCGCCTATAAGAAGGAGGCGGAGCTTAAGGGAGCGCGCATTCACAGCTTCGTCAATTCAATGATGTAACCAAAGCCCCGGCGCGTCTCGATGACATCGACTGTGAGCTTCCGCCTGATGCGGCCGATCAAGACCTCGATGGCATTCGCGTCCTTGTCGGAGTTGTGAGAGTAGAGATGATCGATCAGCTCCACATGGGGCACGACGCGGCCAGCATGATGCAGGAGATAGCTGAACAGCCGGTATTCCTGAGGCGTGAACGGAACGGGCACTCCGTTTACCGACACGCGCATTTGCCGCGTATCGAGAGAAATTTGTCCGTGGGTGAGGATCGGCGAACTTTGCCCCGCCGCCCGCCGCAGGATGGCTCTGAGCCGGGCGAGCAACTCCTCCATGTGAAAGGGCTTTGGGAGGTAATCGTCTGCGCCGGAATCGATGCCATCGACCCGCTCGCTCCAGCTTCCTCTGGCTGTCAGGATCAGGACCGGCATTGTCCGCCCGTTGGCCCGCCACCGCTTCAAGATGGTGAGCCCGTCCAGCGAAGGCAGGCCAAGGTCGAGAATCACCGCGTCGTAGTCTTCGGTATCGCCTTTAAACCAGCCCTCTTCGCCATCGATTTCGCGTTCGGCGGAATAACCGGCTGCCTTCAAAGTCGCCATCACGTCTCTGGCGATCCGGTCATCGTCCTCTAGCAGCAAGAGACGCATCACTCGCCCTTCTTGTCGATCAGCTTGCCGGTCTTGGCGTCGATATGAACCTCGATCATTTTCCCGCCGGGGGAGATGACCTTGAATTCATAGACCCAGATGCCGTCTTCCTTTTCCAGTTCGATCCCTGTGATCTCTCCATGAACGCGGCTTTCCAATCCCGCCTTAACTTGGTCGAGCGGAAGGACTTCACCCCTTTCAAGCGCGCCGCGTGCCCGGTCCTCATCGGTTATTTCATGGTCTTCTTCGCCCTCGTGGCTAAGCGCCGTGCTCACGCCAGCAAATGAGGCCAAAAAAGCCAGCATCATCGCGGTCAGCATCAGGGTCAAGCGGGAGCGCATGGCTTTATATGCCCGTTTTTCTCTGTCAAATCACTGACAGTTCTACCGGCCCCGCTCATAGCTAAGGAGACGAGGGCCTCCAACCAAAGGCTGTCTCCCGCAATACTCCGGCGGAGACGGCAAACCGAGGGCGAGCGCAACGCATCTTAACAGGTGGTTCTCGCTTTCTGTCAGATTGCTGACAGCGGCGCTCAAGGAGCCGACAGCAATACCTTGTTAATGCACCTGGCAGCGGGAGCACCGCCCGCAAGATGATGATTTGAGTGAAATCGGCGCCAATTGGCGCCAGCCAAGGCAGCAATGACGACCCTTTCGAATATTTTCCGACGCGTTCCTAAGTTTTCCGGCTGCGTTGGCGGCCTCAATTCTCGCAATGAACGAACCTCAAGATTGAATAGTGCCATGCGTTATTGCTGCTTGAGCCTTGGGCTTGCGTGCTGCTTTGCGATTGCGCCTGCCTTTCCGCAGACGGTAGCTCTCCAAAATCGTCAACTCGAGGCTCTGCAAATCCGCGTTGAAAGGGTTGAGACAGCTCTTTCCGAAGCCGTTGTCCTTTTACCGGCTACCGTGGTCCCACCCCTGAACAGCCGCGTCGCGGTCTCGGCGCCGTTCGCAGGGACCGTTCTTCACGTCAATGTCCTCGTCGGGCAGCATGTGGAGGAGGGAACACCGCTTGTGACGATCGCCAGCCGGGAAATGCTTGAAGCCGTCGCCCGTCTGAGGCAGTCCGAGGTGGAACTGCAGGCTGCGGAAGTTATTGCAAAACGTCACCGCGAGCTTGCCGACCGGCGGGTTGGGTCGCTTACAAAAGCGGAAGAAACACAAACCGAGGTCAACAAGCTCCGCGTCGTCACCGAGCAGCACAGACGCATCGCATCTCTCGGCAACCTGAAGGTCAATGCCGACGGAAGTTATACCTTGAGCGCTTCAAAAGCTGGGCATGTCGTCGAAACACGCGCAACCCCAGGGGGCAGCCTCGACGCAATGGCGGCGGCGGTTCTTATCGATACCAGCGACGAACTCTGGATACAGGCTCAGCTTCCCGCCATCTTTGTCGACCGTATCTCCGAGGGCGATGAAATCACGATTACGAACGGGATCGTCGGGCGCGTTATTTCCGTCGGCTCTTCCCTGGATCCGGTCACGCGGTCGGCCAATCTTCTGGCCCGCTTACCGCAAGGCTCCGGCCTGGTTCCAGGGCAGATGGTGACCCTTACCGTTTCAAGACCCGCAGCCAAAGGTGCGTTGAGCGTCCCCTCGAGATCAATTACCCGAATCGGAGGGAAGCCCGCAGTCTTTCTTCGCGTGGGAGAGGGGTTTGCAGCCACCCCTGTATCGATCCACGGCAAGACGGCGGACACCGCCACAATCGAAGGAGGGATCAAGGCAGGCCAGGAAGTTGCGGTTACGGGCATCGTCCAGCTTGAGAAAATGCTCACTGGAGGGTGACAATGTTGCAAAAACTGGTCGAGTTCGCGCTGACTCAGCGCGCGTTCACGCTCATCCTGGCTTTCGTGATCGCAGGATTAGGCGGGTACGCTTTTCTGAATATTCCAATCGATGCGTTCCCCAACATCGCCTCCGTACAGGCCAAGATCATCATGAAGGCTCCGGGCATGACGCCCGAGGAGGTCGAAACCCGCGTCATCACCCCGATTGAGCTGGAATTGCAAGGCCTCCCCCATCAGACGATTCTCCGGTCATCCGCGAAATACGCGATTGCCGACATCACCGTCGATTTCGAGGATGGCACCGATATCTATTGGGCGCGCCAGCAGGTTACAGAACGCATCGCAGACATCCGCGACGAGCTTCCGGCGAACGTGACAGGAGGACTTGCGCCGATATCGACGCCGCTCTCCGATGTTTTCATGTTTACGATCGAGAGCGATACGCTGTCTCTCGCTGAACGCCGGACGTTGCTGGACTGGACCATACGCCCAGCGCTCAGGACCGTTCCTGGCGTCGCCGATGTGAACGCGCTCGGCGGCCATGTCCGCGCGTTCGAAGTTGTTCCCGATAGCGCCGCGTTGGCGGCCGCTGGCCTCGGCGTGTCCGACCTTAAGGAGGCGATTGGCGCGAACAACCGCAACGACGGCGCCGGCAGGCTGAACGAGGGCGAGAAGGCGCTCGTCGTGCGCGTCGAGGGCGCGGTGCAGACTCCGGAGGACATCGGCCAGATTGTTCTGAAGTTGGAGCACGGGCGCATCCTGCGCGTAAATGACGTGGCCACGGTTCATATCGGCAGCCTCACGCGCTATGGCGCGGTCACCAAGGACGGCAACGGCGAAACCGTCCAGGGGCTCGTCCTCTCGCTTCGCGGAGCCAATGCCAGCGCCGTCGTCAAGGCCGTGCGCGACAAACTCGACGAATTGCAGGCGGCCATGCCCAGAGGCGTGACCATCAATGTTTTTTATGACCGCGCCGACCTTATTCAGCGCGCCGTGGGGACGGTTTCGAAGGCCTTGATCGAGGCAACCGCCCTTGTCGTTGTCCTTCTCCTCCTCTTTCTCGGGAACCTCCGCGCCGCGATCGTGGTGGCCGTAACCCTGCCGATGGCCGCGCTCATCACGTTTCTGATGATGCAAATGTTCGGCATGACGGCCAATCTTATGAGTCTCGGCGGGCTTGCCATAGCCATCGGCCTTATCGTGGACGCCGCCGTCGTCGTGGTCGAGAACACCGAAGAGTGGCTTTCGCGCCCAGGGCAGGATCGCCTCCCATTCCTTCATTGCCTTTATCATGCGGCGTCAGAAGTCGCTATGCCTGTCGCTTCGGGCATCTTCATCATCTGCCTTGTGTTCCTGCCGCTGCTCTCCCTGCAAGGCCTGGAAGGCAAGCTTTTTTCGCCCGTCGCCATGACCATCATCATGGCGCTTGAGCGGATCGCTGCCTCTGTCGCTGACGTTCATCCCGGTGCTGGCATCGCTGATGTTGCGACAGAAGAGCCACTCCGATCCGCTTCTCATGCGCATCCTCACTCCGTCTATACAGCAGGCTCCTGGCGGCATGCCTTAAACGGCCCTGGCCCGTTTACGCTGTCGCGGCTGCCGGCGGGGCGGCCTTAGCCATCGTTGCCTATCTCGCGGTCGGCAAAGCCTTCATGCCGTCCATGGACGAAGGCTCCGCGATCATGCAAACGACGAAGCTTGCCTCGATCGGTTCGCCCCGGAGCATTGAGATGGACACGCTGATTCAGCGAACGCTTCGGGAGCGTGTGCCCGAAATCAAGCAGATCATCGCCCGCACCGGCGCCGATGAGCTTGGCCTCGATCCCATGGGCTTGAACGAGACGGACGTTTTCCTTGTCCTGAAGCCGAAGGAAGATTGGCGCGTGCCCGACAAGGAGTGGCTCCTTCAGCAGATGCGCGATGTCATGGCAGATTTGCCGGGCCAGGAGATTGCGTTCACTCAGCCGATCGAGATGCGCACTTCGGAGATGCTGACGGGAGCGCGCGGCGACCTCGCCGTGAAGATTTTCGGTCCCGACCTTAAGACACTGGCCGAGCTTGCGGGGCAGCATCAAGGCGACGCTTCAGAAGGTGCCGGGAGCTGCCGAAGTCATGACGGCGTCAAATGCGACCGTAGACTACCTCGAGGTCAAGATCGACCGGATGATGGCGGGCCGCGACCCGTCTTTCCGTTGCTCGCATCGAGGATGAGCTGCGGGCTCAGTTGGAAGGGACGCCTGCCGGTATCGTCTCGGAAGGCAGGCCGGCGGACCAATATCATCATCCGGGGCCCCGCCGATGCCAGGGACTCGCCGGAGCAATTTGCTTTCACCCAGCTTGCCGCCGGGGATGGAGGTTTGATCCGGGCCTCGGATGTGGCGAAGCTTACGAGGACAGGCGGCCCCGTAAAAGTGGATCGTGAGAACGCCGCGCGTTTCGCGATCGTGCAGGCCTATGTCTCGGGCAGCGATCTCGGTCGGCTTTGTGGACGATGCGCAGAAAGCCGTGGCGCAGCAAATCCATCTGCCGAATGGATACCGGCTCGTCTGGGGCGGGGAGTTCGAGAACCAAAGGCGAGCCGCGGCGCGCCTCACCATTGTCGTGCCGATTGCGCTCGGCCTTGATTTTCGTGGTGCTGTTCGCGACGCTCAGCTCGGTTCGTCAGGCTCTGCTTATCCTGGCAAATGTGCCTTTCGCGCTTGTCGGCGGCATCCTCGCGCTGTGGGCTTCCGGCGAATATCTTTCTGTACCCGCTTCTGTCGGCTTCATCGCCTTGCTCGGCATCGCGGTGCTGAACGGCCTTGTGCTGGTGAGCCATTTCAATCGAGCTTCTTGCGGGGGGCATGCCCGTGAAAAGGGTCGTCTATGAGGGCGCCAAGCGAAGACTGCGGCCCGTCTTGATGACCGCCAGCATCGCCGCTTTCGGTTTGGTCGCCGCTTCTGTCCGCCTCTGGGCCGGGCTCCGAAATTCAGAAGCCGCTTGCCATCGTCGTGATCGGCGGGCTTGCCACATCCACGGCTCTGACGCTTCTGCTCCTTCCCATTCTGTTCCGGCGTTTCGGCGTCGAGGCCGGGCAATTCAAGAAAGAAAAAGAGAGCCGCACATGGAAGAGCAGCTTTGCAAGCTGACCCTGGTCTACCCGCCGAGCGTCGAAGAGCTGATTATCGAGCTCTTGCTCACGGCAGAGCCGCCGCTCAAAGGCTTTACGACGTGGGCCGCCGACGGGCATGGGTTGGATTTTGCCGAGGCAACGGTGGCGGAACGCGTGCGCGGCCGCGTACGGCGCAGCGTGATGGTGCTCGTGCTGCCGCGTTCGCGCCTGCCTACGCTGCTCGAAGCCGTGCGGATCAACGCGGGAGTCCCCCATGTGGCTTATTGGGTCGAGCCGGTTGAGAGTTTCGGCCGGCTATCTTGACTTCTCGCATTCCATGTCTATGTTCTGACAATCACTTAACTTGCTAGGGTCTTTCGCATGGGGAGCAAGGCTCCCGTCAAGGCTGCTGTTATTCCGCCCCCTCGGCCATGCCACTGCGACGCCCGGGAAACGGGCGGCGATGATCTTCTTAACCAGCATGGCTTTGGATCTCGCAGGGTGAAGGGTCATTTTATGCGACCGCCGCATCGGGCATCGCTCGGGCCCTGTTACTCGAACCGCTGTTTTGTATTGGGCATCTTGGAGTCTCCTTCCTGTCAACTCGCTGACAGCGGCGCTCACGAAGCCGACAGCGATGATCCGCTATTAGGCTCGCCAGGGCAGAGCACGTCGCTCAAGACAATGACAATACGTGCTTCGGACCTCAGTTTTCCAACTGCCGTTTGAGCAGTTTCCATCTGGCGGTGAGTGGGCCTAAACATCGGCCGGGGCCCTTCTTGCAATCGAAACAACCGGCGCTCCCAAAACCCAAGGCGCTATGTGAGTTCGTCTCCGCTTCATGCGGCACTGATAGTATGGCAAAACAATCGCCGCAAAGGAGAGCGTCATGACGGGGCAGGATCTCGCCGGAACCGATGAACACGCCGCCGGCGCTGCGCTGAAGGAGCGTGTTGCGCTGTCGTCCACGTTTGCAAGTGCGGGTATCACCATTGCCAAACTGGTGGCGGGCTTGCTCTCCGGATCGTTGGCCTTGCTCTCGGAAGCGGCCCACGCACTGGTCGATACAGCCGCCACGATCATGACCTATCTGGCAATCCGAACCGCGAACAAGCCTGCGGATGAGGGGCACCAGTACGGCCACGGCAAATTCGAGAGCATGGCGGCCCTTGCCGAGACAATCATCCTTTTCATCCTGGCAACGGTGGTGGTCACGCAGGCGTGGGAGCGCCTCAAGACCGGCGGCGGCGACTTCGAGCCGACCGTCCTCGCCTTCGGCGTGCTCATCGTCTCCATTATTGTCGATATCACCAGGGTCTACACCCTTCGGCGGGTGGCGCGCGATACCGGCAGCCAAGCTCTGGCGGCCGATGCGATCCACTTCGCGTCCGACATGGTGGGCTCGGTTCTGGTTCTTCTCGGCCTGGGCGCGGCAGCGCTGGGGTTCAAATATGGCGACGCCCTGGCCGCGATGGGAGTCGCCGGGTTTATAGCCATCGCAGGCTGGCGGCTAGGGCGCCAGACCATCGATACGTTGCTTGACAAGGCTCCTGCCGGGGTCAGCGACGAAATCCGAGCCATCGTATCGAAGGTTCCGGGCGTTGTCGAAATCGAGACTTCTGAGGCTCCGTCCTGGCGGCACCCATCTCTTCGGGGATGTTTCCGTCGTTGTCTCGCGGACCTTGCCGCTCGATCAGGTCGCCCAGGTGAAAAACCGTATCCTTGCCGAGGTTAAGACGGCTGTGCCGAAAATCGCATTCAGCGTGGACGTCATCCCTAGAGCGCTCGACGACGAAACCGTGCTGGAGCGAGTGCTGCTGACAGCGGCCCAACAGCGCGTTCCGATCCATGGCGTGATGGTCCAGACCCTCGAAAACGGTCTATCGGTCAGTCTCCACATCGAGGTTGACGGCCGGATGAGCCTCGGCGCCGCCCACGCCAAGGCCTCCAAGCTCGAGAGCGCGATCCGCGCAGAGCTTGGCCCCGAAGTCGAGGTGGAAACCCATATCGAGCCGCTGATGGTGAAGCATCTGGAGGGACACGATGCATCCGAGGGGGTCAGAGAAACGGCTGCAGTCGCACTCATGGCTGCGGCAAGGGATATAGACGGGCTCGATGGAATGCACGATGTGCGGGTCCGGGAAACACCGGCTGGCCTCGTGGTCATTTACCACTGCCATTTTGCGGCCGACCAAAGCGTGGCTGCCGTCCATAACGCGGTTGATGAGGTGGAGCGCCGGATGAGGATTGCCCGCCCGGATATGATCCGGATTATCGGGCATGCCGAGCCAACAGGGAAAGCTGAAGCCAAAGCCCATGCAGGGCATCGGTGATGTCGCGGACCTTCTATGCTGCGGTGGGATAGTGCGGGTTCCCCGAGGGTTGCCGAACCTCGGGGAGCCACCGCCGAAAGATCAATCGTCGTCGCCCTCGAAGGCGCCCTTGGCGGCGTCCTTGTGGCAGGCCACGCAATTCGCCTTGCTCTTGACCTTGGGATTGGCGTAGTCAGAACTCCCTCACCTCTTTCCTGTGTTCGCGGACCCAATAAGGCGTTTCGGTGATTCTCAGAGGCGTTTCGCTTTTTGCGAGGCCGCGCAGATAATGACCGTTGGAACCGCGCGAGTTCGCCCGCGTGTGCCGTCAGCCAATCCAGGATTTCCTTCCTCTTGGCGGCGTCCAAAGCGGCATTCTCGCCAAAGTGGCTGGATAGGCCCTCCATGAGGGCGGTCCAAGACCTCGCCGGAAGCATTTCCGCCGGGAAGGCCATATGGCATGAGCCGCACTCTTTCGTCACCGTGGCGTCAGGTATGATAGTGGGCCTCTCTGCAAGGGCCAGAGGCGCCCAGCATGCGCTTGCCATAGCCACGCTTGCTGCAAACGATAGTCCGTTCAGTCTCGTTTTCATTTTCAATCCCTCGGTGTTGCGCCGCTACTGGCTCGCCATGAATGTGATGAAGTCGCCCTTCTCGATCGGGGTGCAGGGCCGCCCGAGCACGCTGTCGCAATTGCGTCCGAACCATTTCTCGGTCTCCTGGCTATCGCTGTAGCGGTCGGATTTCACGCTCAGCGCCATCGGGCCGATTTCCTTGCCGGCGCGCGTTTGGCCTGGCTCTTTTGGGTTTTTCGTGTGGCACGATGTGCAGGAGGGGGTGTCCGGCTTGCCGCTTGCCGGTTCGGAAAAGAACAGCGACTTCCCTCGCTCCCCGGAAAAGCCGGAGAAGGATGGGTCGGCCGCCTTGGCGTCGGTTGCGTATTTCTCGAGAATGGCCGTCTGTGCCGGTCCAGCCTCCGCCATGGTCAGCGGAGCGGAACCGATCAGGCAGAGAAAGGCGATTGCGGTTTTCTTCATGGCCGTACTTCCTTTGGGATGGCAATGCTTTGTGGATCGAAGCGCGCTGTTTCCGCGTCGCTGTGGCAGGCCTTGCAAGCGCCCTTCGCACCAACGGCTTTCGATCTGAAGACGGAGTCCGGAATGTCCCCGTGGACCCGCGCCCAGCCCGGCGCGGCCGTGATCCTTTGCGGATCGGCTGCGTTCACGCAGCGGAGCATGTTCGCGGCTCGCGTATCCCAGCGCTCGCTCGCATTGGCGGTCAGCCAGTCCTGAAGGCTCGCAGCTTTTGCGGGATCGAGAGTGGCATTTTCTCCAAAATGATCCGCCATCCCCTCCAGGACCGCCTTCCAAGTGGCGGCAGGGGCGAGGCTCGGCGGGTAGGCAAAGTGGCAGTCCCCGCACTCCTTGACGTAGACCGGATTGAGCGGCACGCTCGGAACGCCTTTTGCCGGGATCTGCGATAAGGCGATCACGCCGGGAACCGCGATTGCCGCGATGGCGAGCACAATCGTGGCAGCCTCCGCGGGGCGGGCAGATGCCGGCGGCTGAGAACTCGCTGCACCTTCGCTCTTGCGGCCAGTGAACATGGCGCGCACGAGATTCTCGCGCAGCCGCCAGCTTTCGAAGGCGACCCCGGCCCAATGGGCGGCGATCATGGCGAGGAGAGCGAAAGCCAGAAGTTCATGAATTTCGCGGGCTGTTCTTCCTGCAGCGAAGGAAAGCGCGAAAGCGAGCGGTCCCTGCTTCACGGCTCCGCCAAGCGCGGCCACGCCCGAAATGATGAGAAGGATGAGAAACGCCAGCACCGCATAAACCATCAGCGCTCCGGCCTGATTATGGCCGAGGTGACGAATGCGCCGCCCTCTTAAGATGTCGCTGAAATGCTGCCGTAGCCTGGGGGCCGAGATCGTGAAGGAACTGAAACGCGCGTACTCAGATCCCACCCAGCCCCACACCAGCCGGAAGACCACGAGCCCCGCGATAGCTATGCCCGCTGCAAGGTGAAGGTTCAGCCAGTTCGGCGCAGCAAGAAAGCCTGTGCAAGCGCAAACGCCTACGCAGAGAACGAGGCTCCAATGGAAGGCCCGCACGCCCAAATCCCACACGAGGACAGTGCGGTCTGCGTCTCTGATGTCTGTTGTGGTCACGTTGCCACCGTTGGTTCGCTACGTGACCGCTTTCTATCCAAGCGGAGCTGTCGAGTTCCTGTCAGCCTCTTACAGGAATGATTGCCGGAGCTTATTGATTAACATGCCTCCATCCTCGCTCGAACCGGGTGAGCAAGATTAGACGAGCACTTCGAAGCTGGTGAAGGATCACGAGGGCGCGTGGCGTATCAGAACAGCCACAACATCTGATGGTGAGACCGGCGTTATAGATGGCCTGC
>CAVWQG010000002.1:1227500-2136551 GCA_963757195.1 uncultured Alphaproteobacteria bacterium | reverse complement strand
TTATACTCTTCTTGAAAGATGAGTGTGTTGAATACTTTGAGAGAAAGAAAATTAAAAGACTTCTTATAAAAAAGCATTCTGAATTCATTTCTTTTCCCATTGAACTTTGGGTAAGAAAGATCAACTGAAAAAGAAGTAGAAGAGGAGGAAGATGACCAAAAGAAAGATGAGAATGAGCCTAAAATTGAGGATGAAAAGAAAGAAAAAAAGAAAAAGAAAATTAAGGAAATCTATCATGAATTCCAAAGAGTTAATAATACTAAACCACTCCAGATAAGAAAAAAGGAGGAGAATGCCTCTAAAGATGAGTACGTAAATTTTTACAAATCTATTACCAACGATTGGGAAGAACATCTTTCTTGCATTGACTATTTCAATATGGAAGGTAATTTGGAAATAAAAGGTATATTATTCATACCCAAGAGAGCTCCTTTTGACTTATTCGAAGCCAAAAAGAAAAAATCAAATATAAAGCTCTATTTCACTGCAAGAGTCATCATAATGGACGATTGTGAAGAACTTATTCCAGAATACCTTGGATTCGTTAGAGGTGTGATTGATTCTAACGATGTTCCTATTAACATCAGCAGAGAAACTTTACAGCAAAAACAAAATACTAAAAGCTATCAAAAAATCAGTCACCAAAAAGTGCATTGAAATGATTCAATCTATCTGCCAAAATGCTGAGGATTTCAAAAAATTCTATGAACAGTTCAGCAAAATCTTGCAAAACTTGGAATCCATGAAGATTCTATTAACAGAACCAAACTTGCTGAGTTTCTAAGATATCACTCTAGCAAGAGTGGAGATGAACTAATTACTTTAAAGACTACATCGGAAGAAGATCAAAGAAGGTCAAAAATACATTTATTACATTCTTGGAGAATCCAGGCAACAAGTCGCCAACTCACCATTCATTTAGAAGGTCAAAGAATTAAAGGAATTGAAGTCCTTTACAAAGTGAAGTCCATTGATGAATATTGCATTCAGCAACTTAAAGAGTTTGAGGGCAAGCAACTTAAATGCTGCTCAAAAGAAGGTTTAGAGCTTGAAGAAACTGAAGATGAAAAGAAAGCTGTAGAAGATCTTAAACAAGCCTATGAGCCTGTTTGCAAGAAGATCAAAGAAATTCTAGATACCAAAGTTGAAAAAGTTGTTGTTGGATTTAGAATGGAAGACTCCCCATGCGTTCTTGTTACCTCTGAATATGGATGGACTGCCAATATGGAGAGAATCATGAAAGCCCAAGCTTTAAGAGACAAATCCCATTGACATCTTCTATGGTTTCTAAAAAAAACTGTGGGAATAAATGCTGAACATCGAAGTATCAAGGAACTTAAAAACTTGCTTGATGAAGAGCTCCTCTAACTCTACAATTAAAAATATTATCTATGGTTACTCTATGACCCCTCCCTCTTAGCCTCTGGATTTTCTGTTGAAGACCCTAACACCTTTGCTAAAGAAATACATAGAATGCTCCTCTTTGGTCTTCAAGATGATACTTCAATGCCTGAATCCAATAATCCATCAAATGCTAATAATGCAACAACTGCAACTCATGAAGTTAAAAACTCTTTGCTGGTAAACAATGCGATTAAACACATGTAGTAATGTATATAGAACTAATAATGACAATTTAGATTAGTTACCATAGATTATAATATAAAATTTATAAATTTAATTTAGATTTCTATTTGATTTTTAATTTTAATATGGGGATTGGGGATTGGGGATGGGGATTGGGGATTGGGGATTGGGATGGGGATTGGGGATTGGGCCCAATCCCCAATCCCCAATCCCCAATCCCCAATCCCCAATCCCCAATCCCCAATCCCACTAATAGAAAATAAAAAAGCTTTGATTAACGATTAAAAATTACCGATAATTAAAATCTAAATATTTTTATAAATTATTTCCATATTCAGCAGGATTATTTATAAATTACATTACTATTTTAGATTTTGATTAGATTGGATTTTAAAAATTTTATTTTTTTAAAATAATTTTAATAAAATACCTTGTCCGAATATTCAAATTAGAGATGGGGAAGTAGCTTAAAAATTATACTAATAGATTTAAATATTAATTAATAAGTAAATGAGGTTTTAATATTTAATTTAAATAATTTATTTTAACATAAATAAAATAATAGTATTTAAAATATAAATAATCAGTTTTTACTATTCTTTTTCAAGACATTAGGTTTAAATGTACATTCTTTAACTTCATTTAAAACTTTTTCTTGATTTTTGTTTTTAATAAATTCTTCTTTTTGTTTGAGAAATTCTTCATTTCTTAATAAAAGATCTTTAGGATATTTTAATGAGTTATAAAACAAATGATTTGACTTTTCTGTTATTACAGGAGAATGAGAAAATTTATAATTATTATTAAATTCCAAAGACCTTTTTTTTCTAGGTGAATTATCTCTTTTATAATTATCAACATACCAATTAATAAGTATTCTTTTTTGAAAAACATTAAGCAAATTGAAAAGACGATCAATAGCTTGTAAAAATTCATTCATAGTTAAAGTTTCATTATTTTGAGTTAATTCTATAATTAAAGGTTCTATTATCTTCTTTATAGTTTCATCAATATTATTTTCAAAATTATTTATAAATTCTTGGTCATTTGACAATTTACCATTTTTATCATATTAGAATCTCAAATATTTTCAATAAAACAATCTAATTTATTTTGATTCTCAAGCTCTTCAGCTTTTTCTGTTGTAAATTTGGTATTTGATTTATTTTTAATTTCTTGAACATAATTTTCCTCAATTTCTTTATATTTATCCATTAGCTTATCTCTCTCAGAATAAAGAGATATAAATATGTCTTCTGCGTTGTCAAGTTTAGTCGAAAGGTTTGTCTTTTCTCTAGTCTGTGGTTGAAATAAAGGCTTACCAGTAGTTGGATCCAAGTTAGCCTTTTTTAAATTTTGAGCATAATTTTCGTCTCTTTTATCAACCCAAGATTGAAGTCTTTCTAAAACTCATTCTCAAGATTCGAATTTTGTGGAGTTGTTATTTTAGGAGAAAATGTACATGTCTGAGTCATGTAGCTTTGAGTTATCTTTCTGTGAATTTTAATTAATTATCCCTCTTCATTATATAAGTCTACTTGTGAAATCCTCAATAGCTTTCCAAGGTTTTTTTATTGTAGGTTTCAACTCTTTTAAGTCTTCCTCTTCTTTTTTTTGTGTGCTAATCAAGGATTGAACTTCAACTTTTAGACCCCTAATAGGAGATGTATTTAAACTGAAAGGCTCTTTTTTCAAATTATAATTATTCGTGGAAGCAGTATCATATTGTTTCTTAAAAATTATTAAACTACTATTACATTTATTTTTGGAGCAAAAGAACATCTTTTTTTATATGACTGTTCTAGCTTAGTTTTAGCAACTTTTATCTTTCTTTCTTTTTCTTCCTTTAAAACAAGGCTTTTTCTATAAAGCCTTTCTCCATATGGAATAATTGTTGTTTTTTTTGGGTTGATACGGCTACTGAAGAATTTGCTGAAGAAGTAGATTTACTTTTAATTGATTTTTCTTTGGTTTTTCGTAACTTGCGATGATTGATAAAATATTTTTTTCATTGTTAAGAACATCTCACTATTCTTTTTATTGTTTTTCATTATAATTTTTTTAATTAATATTAAATTGAATCGCAAAATTAAGAAGAATAAAGTATTTTAGAATAAAATAAAATGAAGGTAGGTTATAGATTATAGAAAATATATGGGGATTGGGGGTTGGGGAGTGGGATTGGGGATTGGGGATTGGGGGTTTGGGCCCAATCCCCAATCCCCAATCCCCAATCCCCAATCCCCAATCCCAATCCCCAATCCCCAATCCCCAATCCCCAATCCCCAACAAAATTTAACAATCAATTTTGGTAAAAAGTTATTATTAAATTTAATTTAATATAATAAAAAATGATGGAATATGAAATATTAAATGATATACTCACGTCTACAGTGTCTCGATTATTCTCTAACAGTTCCAAACATTTAAACTATTTTCGCAAGGAAGAAGATGGAGTCAAGGCAGATATTCCAAAGAGTAAATAACATAAGATTTATGTTTTGTTTAGGTTCGAATCGTAAAGATGATCACTATTCAAGCAAGCTCAACACCAACCCAAATTTAGAAAACTGGAGAAGTAGTGAAGGGAAAAAAAAATTAGAAGAATCGATGCGAAGACTTAACGTTGACGACCAGAGAGTCAAAAATAAAAATCTATCAAATTTTGGTCTGGATTATCTCATGGCTGAGAAATTTAAAGTTAAGGCAGAGCTTAAACGTTATGACACAGATTTTATGGAATCATTCCTAAGACCTCCAAATCGTAATGAAAAAGAGGTTATGAGACCTTTGTATGGCTATTATAAAAATTTAAAAAATGCTATTGAACAAAAACAGAAATTGGGAGGAGGCAATACTTCTAACACTACAAATTCAAGTAATTCAAATATCAATCCTGGCTCGAATGGTACATTATTAGACGCTAATCATAAAAAGAGTGTATCAACGAATATAAATATTAATAATACCAATACTAATCATGGTTATTCTTATTCTTTTAATAATTTGAATCACGGTACCTCTTCTACATTTGATAACACCCTAAAAAATAAAGAAGAAAAGCAAGGGACATCATCACATCAAAATGTATATTCTAATTTATTATCTCATGACAGAAAAATAACTGAGCCAAAAAATGAAAAAAATTACGACCTCCATAGCAAATTCAGTTCTAGTGATAAGGAGCTTGATGGCATACTTCTTGATAATCCAATAGACACAAAGAAAAAAGACACCAAATCATTTAAAGATAAAAAATACTCTAAAACAGATATACTCCTAATGGAAAAAGAATATGAAAGTATTAAAAAAGAACAAGTGGCTCTGAAACAGACCCTACATAATTATCAAAAAGAGTTTTATGAAATACACAACAGGAGGGTAAAATATTATAAAGATATACTGGGTGTTGAAAATGAATACCAAAAATATAAAAATAATAAAATCCGTTCAAAGGAAATTCAAGATATACTGACATATATCAAAAGTAGTAAACAAATTTAACATATTCATTATATTATTTAAAAATTTTATATTTTAATATATTATGGATTTTATACTTGAAAAACAAAATTTAGGATTACAAGAACAAAACAAATTATTATTTGCTAATATTGCTAAGGATATATCAGATGATACTAACGATTTACAAGATAAAGAAAAAGCTGATACATTTAGAATGTACTCAGATTTTATGAAAGAAAAAAAAATAATTATAGAAACAATTAATGAGATGACCGAATTTATTCAATTTCAATGCGGCTCCAAAATGACCAACGAATGCAAAAATATAACTAATATAGCAAAAGAAATTGAATATAAAAATGGAATAATAATGATTTTAAACAATTACCAGGAGCAACCCGGACTACTCAATTCAATATTGCCTATAATAGTACCCAATTTAATGAACTTTTCAATTCAAACAATTGATTATTTACTTGGAATAAAAGAATTCAGTACGAATGAAATATTTACAAGTTTAAAATGTCTTTATCAGATAGTATATGTATTATGCAAAATTAGAGGATATAGTACCATAATAAAATTTTTTAGCTCAGAAGTTAATATATTCGAATCTGTTATTACTTTTTTATTAAATCTTAATATTGAGGACGCAGAAAACTGGCATATATTATATGTTCTACTACTGTGGACATCAATCCTAGGTCTTGTACCATTTGATATTGAAACTATTGATACGAAAGGAATAATTATTAATTGTTTAATCGATTTTTATAAAAAAACGTTGAATTTTACTGGAAATATTTGTAATATCACTGCATTTTCTCTTTCTAAGTTTATAACAAGGCCAGATATTATTAAAAAAGGAATCTTAAATGATTTTATTAATTTTTGTATTTCTACACTTACTAATGAAACTTCGGATTTAAATAATTTTGCCTGTTTAGGGGTCCTTGCTGCTCTGGCTGAAATTTTTAAAAATGGTTTGCCAAAAGACTTAATCAATTATATTAGTATCGTTGAGAATGGTGTGTTAAAATGTAATTTTAAAATTTTAGACAACAGTGTGATTTTTAGAAAATTAAAAATTAAATTAACACACAGAATAGGATTGGTTTTACTAAAACCTAAATTTCAGAAATGGAGATATACATTGCAAACCAAATCTCTGTTAGATAGAAAAATTAATAAAGAGAATAAAATTGAATATCCTAGCTGTGATGATAATGAATTAGATAAAGATGAATTGGATTATGAAATTGATTTTAACACTTTGGAAACCATCATCGATTTACTTTTAAATTCATTACATGATAAAGAAAATATAGTAAGATGGTCTGGTGCAAAAGGAATAGGTCGTTTATGTGAACGTTTACCTAAACAAATGGTAGATGATATTTTTCAAAGTGTGCTCGAACTATTTAAGGATGAGGAAAATGAATACTCTTGGCAGGGTGCATGTTTATGCATAGCAGAGTTGTGCAAAAGGGGAATGATATTGCCAGAAAAACTTAGTGATCTAATTCCGTTCTTAGAAAAAGCTTTAATCTTTGAAATTAATAAAGGGACTTTCTGTTCAGGTTCTAATGTTCGAGACTCAGCTTGTTATGTTATATGGGCTCTTGCCAGAGCTTATAGTGGAGAAATAATGAAGCCGCATGTCGAGAAACTTTCCACTAGCTTGATTCTAACTATTCTTTTTGATAAAGAAGTGAACTGCAGAAGGGCAGCTAGTGCTGCTTTTCAGGAACATGTAGGTAGACAAGGTTATTTCCCTCATGGTATTCAGATAATTACAGAGGCTGATTATTTTACCTTAGGAAATAGACAGTATTGCTATTTAAATATTTCTACTTTTATCGCACAGTATCCTCAATACTACGAGGCCATAGTTAATTACATAGCATTTAGCAGATTGATACATGTCGAATTAGCTATAAGACAATTAGCAGCAGAGGCTTTAGCTTTACTTGTACCTTTCGACCCCCAATTATTTACGAAAATAATTCTTCCAAAAATTTTGACTCTATGCTTTTCTAATTCTTTAAATGTTCGTCACGGTGCTATTATTGGAATAGGATATATTGTTACAGGACTTGCAGGAAAATGGGATATTGAAAATAACTCTACTAAAATTCGTAAAAAAGTGTTTGAAGGTATGAATTCATCGGAAAAGAAAGTTCTAGCAGACTCTGATTATAGAAAACAATTCAACTCATATTATGATAGCATTAAATATACTAATAATCTTAACTTACTCGACGTGACGCTAATTTCTGAAATAAACTCAATTCCAGAAACGCTTGATAAAAAAAATCAATATAAAGGAAAGGGTGGGGAAGTTATGAGAAACGCAGTAAACAATTTAATAAGACTCACTTCAAAGGCTAAATTACCATTAAACGATACAATTTTCTTAAATTATTTAGATGTTCTTCTTGATAATTTAAAGCACCCAAATCCAGAGATTCAAATTGATGGTTGTAACTCTATCAAGGTTATGTGTGAAGCTTATAAAGATGTTATTACTAATGATAAAACAATTGAAGAAATTTCAAATAAATTTTTGCATATTCTTAAACTTGCTGTTGAAGATGAAAACATTTATTTAACTAAAGGTTTTACTATGGTCATTCCGTTTTTTTTTGATAATATTCTTCATAAATATTATCCAGAAATTATAAAGCAATTATTTATAAACAGTAAAGTCAAAGAATTAAATAACAATGACGCTGAGACAAGAAAATACGCTTTGGAAAGTTTATGTGAACTATCAATAAAATTTGTAGCAAAATACGTAAAAATAATTCTTAATATATAGCCCGAAATCATTGAAAAAGATTTAGATAAAATATTTCTTTTTCTAGTTGAAGGTTTGAATGACTACGAAATTCAACAAAAACTTGGCGATGTAGGTTCTAAGGTCAGAGAATCATCAATGCGAAGTTTGACAACATTTATGTTAAGTGTAGTCGAAAGTAACAATCAAACTATATTCAATATATTTAATGTAAATGCTTTGAGATATATCAATGAAATTACTAAACAACTCGTCGAAAAAATGGGAAAACTCAGACTCGTTGCAGGAAACTCATTACAAAAATTCTTTTATGAATTTGATGTAAATAATCAGTTAGATAAAATTTCCAAGGTAGTTCCATTTTATGAACAGATTAAAACTATTTTTTAGAAGATATTAAATTTGATGATGACGACCAAATAAACAACAGTAATTGGCTCCTACCTTCGTACTGCTATAATAAATTAATTAATCTCCTTGTGTATAAAGAGTATTCTTTCCATTTATTCGCAGGGCTTATTTCTTCAATAGGCGGTATTACTGAGGATACTCAAAGATGTTCTCTAGAAGCTTTGACTGGTTTATTCCTCCAACTTCCAAAAAATGAAAAAGAAAATTTATGTAAATTGATATATCAACATATAAGCCTTTTATTTGAAAAGAATCAGAAAAATGACCGAGTGATCGAACCTTTATATAATACAATATCTCTTTTGTTATCCAAAAAAACTCTAAGGGACATTTTTCTAAATGGTAATAATATCAAGGAGTTAGATGGTATACATAAATGCTTAATGAAAGAAAATTATGATTCCAAAAATATTCATAAAATACTATCTTCAGTAGATATATACTATCATCTACTATTTTTAAAAAAAGAAACAGAATTCAATCTTTTTAATCGCTCTCTCAAAAGTTTGTTAGTCTTGATGACCCATAAGTACCCAGCAGTTAGAAAAAGCTGCTGAATATTTGTTTACATTCTTCAGCGCAAATGAAGAGCTTATTTTAGAACTAGACCCTGATTTTACTCAAAATGAGCTAGACACTATAATAAATATTCTACTTGAAACTAATTGGACAGAACCGGTGGCGGAAATAAAAGATCAAAGAAACATCATTGCAAGTATTTTGAAAGTTAATATGGATAATTTGACTAAAGTTGTTAAAAAATAATATTTTATTTAAATTTTTATATTTACGATTCTATTTAATTATTACCCTTATCAGTTTTATTTTTGATATACAACACAAGCATTTAATTATTTATGATAAAAAATAATTAATAGTCAAATGAATAAATTTAGTACCAAAAATTTATCAAAGGCAGTTTTTTTGGAATCAGTCGAAATAATATATTTTTTATTGAATTTATTTGACCGAACAAACTCATATTATTATGATGGACATGAAGTATTAATGTTCCTGATAGTTTTATATAGACAAGATTTATAAATTAATTATTATACAAAATACCTTATTGAAAATTAGTCAATAAATAGAGAGTAAATTTTGGATCATAGTACAATTTTTTGAAATGGGGGGAAAATCTTCTCAACTTAGCAATACAAATATGCCTGACTAATTAATTTAATATTCTTTTCTCAGTCTTTGACTTTCTAAAACTATATGAGGTTAAATATAAATTGAAAAATTGCAGACGACGCAGTCGATATAAACTATTTGGCAGCTAAGTTAATTTTGGAGTCTATTGTCAGGAAATAAGAGACAGAAGAAAGAAAAAAAGCTGTGTCTTGAAATATGATGAGTTATAAAATATTACCTAATCCTAATTGTAATGACATGATTTAAATACAAACTTGATCCATTTAAGGTTTATTATTGCTTAAAAATTAATGAAACATAGTTGTGAATTTAAAAAAATTAATAATTCTAAAAATTTGGAGAACTATATAGGACATAATGGGAATATTCATAGATATACTTTAATTATTTAAAATTTAGCCAGTAGGTTATATATTTTTTTTATGGGGATTGGGGATTGGGGATTGGGGATTGGGGATTGGGCCCAATCCCCAATCCCCAATCCCCAATCCCCATTAGAAATGTTAAGAATGATCTAATAATAAAAGCTTGATTATAATTTTATACAATTTATTTGAGTAATTTAAATAAAATTTATTAAAATAAATAATGGAAAGTAACGAAAACAACGATATAAATTTAAATACTTCACATAAATTTAATTCTGGTTTATTAAATAGACCTTTTTCTTCAAAAATAGAAAAATTTGGTACAAATTTAGAAAATTCAAATAGTTGTTATAGCTTAAATAACAGTCAAATTTCTTCATTAACTAGTTCTATCAATTTCTCTCAGAAAGATTTATCTAATTCTAATTTAACAAAAAGAAAACCGTTTGATAAGCTTTCATTTAACGCAACTTCAAGCTCTAATAATATTGAAAAACCTACAAATAACATAACAGAATCAATAAACAATAATGAAACTAATATTGCTAATATGTCAATAACTAATTCTAATCTTTCATTTCTTTCAGAAGATCAAAAATCATTTATCAAATCCCAACAATATAAATCATTAAGCAAAGAGACATTGGAAAAAGCAATTAAATACAATTCACAATTTAATTCAACTCTTCCATTCTGGATTAAATTTTTCTTAGAAACAGAAGATTTAAAATCTAATAGCAGTTACTTTAAAGTAGATGATAAAGACAAGTATATAAATAATCTTATTCAAATGGTTAAAAGGGATGCTGAGTTATATGATAAAAATTTACATTATCAAAATGTAAAAGAAGAGGCTAAGAATAATATTAAATCGCTGTTAATTACTGAAATTGATGTCAAAGAACAGACAGATAAAGATAAAATTGATGAAAAGATTGCTGAAATATTATTAAGATATAATAAAATAGACAAGAAAGAAAATAATTTAGAGAATTATGAACAATTTAAAAATAAAGTAGCCAATAATAATTACTTTAATAAAAATAAGACAGATAAAAAGATTAATAAAATTGAAGAGAATATTAATAAAATAGAAAATAGCATAGACAAAATTAACAAGGAAAATACTCAACCTAATGATTTTAACGAATTAAAATTGATTGGTAGTTTAAATTTTGATCCGCTTGATGACTTTAAAGAACTTGATTATAGTTCCGTAGAATTAGGTGTTTTAAAACCTAAGAGTCTTAATAGATTACTTGAAATTGACAGACAATTAAATCAATTAAATAAAGATTTATATAATCAATCGATTAATACAACGCTTAAAAACATTCAAAAAAATTTTAATGATAAAAAAGAAATTAGAGCCAATAAAATTCAAGAAAAATATAAAGAGAGTATTAAATATAAACCTACTGATAAGAATAAGAAAACTTCTGTTTTTGATATCAAACAAGATGATAATGAAAAGATTATTTATAAAGATTATCTAAAGGAAATAAAAGAAAAAAAAGAAAAAAATAGTTTATTGAATACTATTGATGATAAAATTAGTATTGTTAAGAGTAAGCCAATTGACGAAGAGAAAAGAAAAAAAATATATGAAAAATTAGATCAATATCATCTAGACAATCAGTTTAATGAAGAATACCAAAAGAAAATAAATGAAGAAATAATTGGGTTTCCACATTGTACTATGATGATTGATTTATTAAGAGATATTAGCAAAAGACAAGATGAGAATAAAATATTATTAAAACAATATGAAAACGATTTAGAAATAATTGACACTAAAAAACAAATAAATAATGATGAGCAATGGAAAGAAGATTTAAAACAACCATATGAAAACTTAATGCAAGAAGTTGAATGCGAATACAAAAGTAATTTAGAGTTGCTTGAAAGAGTTGATAAGATAAGTAAAAGTGTAAATGAAGCTGGAGAATATATTGAAAAAATAAGTAAAAATATTTCTTAATCTCAATTAGATGAGAAATACGATCAACTTAATTCGGAAAAATTGAAATATGAACTAATGTGGGAAGAAGCAGATAAAGTTTATGAAGCTTTTGACTGGGGTGAAGATATTACAGTTTTTGAAAATGATAATGAAACTGATGCTATAATAAGTGAATTATAATTATTATTTAATATTATAATAAAAACTTAATAGTAAAATGTACAATCTAAAAGAGGTGCTTAAATCGAAAAAATTATTCGAATTGGTGTCTAAACAAATATTCGATGCAATTGATACGGATGGTTCTGGTCGTATTTCAGAAGATGAATTACTTACAATTCTGGGGTCACTAGCAGAAGACTTTTCTTACGAAAGACCATCAATATATGAAACTCAACAGATATTAGAATTAGTTGATATAGATAGATCAGGGTTTATTGATATAGCTGAGTTTAAAAAATTATTAAAAAAAGTTTTAAAAGCTATTCGAGATGATGAAAAGAGGAAAAAGGAAGCAGAAGAGGAAGAAGAAAATGAAAATATATAAATATAAATTATATAATTATCATTATAAATATAATGTTTTGTTTTTAACATTTTAATTAATTTAAAATATATACTGACTATCATATAATTTTGAGTAACTCCACAATAATATATTAGTATAGTTAAATGATGAACGAATTGCTAAAGGTAAATAAGCAATATAAATCCATATCAAATACAAAAGACAGCATCCAAAAAGAAAGTTCTTGTGAAAGACCAGTTGTAAAATTTCCAAAAATAGGTAGAGTAGATGATAATATAAGCAAACCTTACGAAAGCGAAAATGATGAGTTTTATGAAAGAATACTTAAAACAATATCTAAAGAAAATCGAAAACATTTTGAAGCATCGAAAAGCGGAAGTAAGGAAGATTTAACTATTCCTTACAAAATTCAAAAATTATCCTTAAACAAACATTCATCGACTCCTACAAAATTCTTTTCACCTCAATTAGATAGAAAGACTCGAAAAAAGGTGGAAATGAAAGCCTATTGCCCGATGATTGTGAAGCGCATCAAGCATGCCCGCCGGGTTTATGATGCGAAGCGGCCGCTTTTTCCGGGGTACATTTTTGTGGAACGCCCCGCTCAGCGTCATCTCTGGCGCCCTCTGCTCGGCACCTTTGGGGTGCGTTCCGTTGTTTGCCAGGGTGAGACGCCCTCGCTTCTCCCTGAGGGGTTTGTGGAAAGCTTGAAAGCGCGAGAGATCGACGGCGCTATCCAGAAGCCGGAAAATCCGTTCAAGCCCGGCCAATCTGTCACCGTAAATGGTGGTCCCTTCGATGGTCTGATAGGCCAGATTTTGGAGATTCGCGAGAGTGATCGAGCCTTGCTGCTTCTCAACTTCCTTAACCAGCAGACGCGAGTGCATATTGAAACGAAAATGCTGCGTTCAGCTTGAGGCGATCTTCTCGATGGTAAGCCGCCGCCGCTATCCTGTCTGTTGTGACACATCCCCAACTCACTACCTCCAATTCATGTGACGGCCGACTTCGTAGGGAAGGAGAGGCGGGGAGGGCGATTGGCGGCGTTTTAGCCAATCTCCGCTCCAAGTCCAATTCAAGCGCCGGCTTTAGAGTATGGGGTTTGTGGTCCCGGATGTTTTACGGATCAGCCTCTCCCAGGCCTTAACAGCGTGAGCAAAATCATATTTGGTCTCGAAAAGCCGTCTTGCTCGAGCACCTTGCTCGGCTGCCAGCTTCGGATTGCGGGCAAGTTCAAAGATAGCCTCCGCAAGCCCGGCGCCATCACCGTCGCGGATAACAAACCCGGTCTTGCTGTCCCCTATGATGCGGGCCAGTTCACCATCAGGATTGCCGACAAAAATAGCAGGGCGGCCAGCGGCTGCTATGCCGTAATATTTGCTGGGGACTATCAAACCTTCGAGGGCGGGTTTGAGAGAAATAAGATGGACATCAGGAGCTGAAAGGCTCTCGCTGAGGCGTTCACGGGGTTGGTAGGGGCGGAACATCACGCGCTCATAGCCTTTTTCCCGCACGACACAACTCAGTTTTTCTGTTTGGACGCCGCCGCCTATGAAGAGCCATCGGATATCCGGCCGAGGCGTTAACTCTTCGTCGAAGCCATCCTGTGAGGCTTCGCCACCCGCGTTTGCGAAGATACGAATTTTGCTCGCTGTTTTCTGCTGTGCTTCCATATGAGCAATTGCGGAGTACACCGTCTCGAAACTGTGAGCGCGGCCGAAATTTCCTGAATAGCCAACGACGAAAGCATCCTCGAGAGCCCACTCCCGGCGAAGCGCGTTACGCGTTCGCTCGACGGGGCGGATCTGGCTTCCATCAGCCCAATTTGGGATGATCGTTATCCGCTCACCGGGTACGTGGCGCTTTCTGAGCCGTGCGGCCATGCGCTCTCCAAGCACAACATTTGCGTCGGCATGCTTCAGTGTGAGATCGCGCAGCCGCCGGAGCAAGGAGATCGCCCATTTCTGTGTTCTCCCTCCGCCGATGCCAAGAGCCGTCGCGACCTCCGGAAATAGATCCTGAAGCCAGTTGATATAGCGAGCGCCTTTTACCCAGCTTATAGGACCTACGAACACCGATAGCAGAGGCGGGTCCGTCTTAACGACCACGACATCGCCGCACTGTGCGTCCAACGCCAGCCGGAAGCCCGCCGTGAGATAGAAGGTGAAGTAATCGAGTGTCCTGCCAAGAAGCTTGCCACGCCCGAAGGCCGTTGTGGGAACCCTGGTTATCGCAACGTTTCTAACGCTCTCGCTGGGTGGAAGCATCCGATCGCCGTCATAGGTGAGCCGGGAAGTGATCACCTGCACTGTGTGCCCTCCGGCCGCCAGCGCGAAGGCCAGATCGGACAACAACTGGCTTGTTGCAGAATGATCAGGGTAGAAGAAACGATTGAGGAATATGATCTTCAAAGCAACCCCACTTCACTGAAGCGGTCAGAATCCAAGGCCGCTAAGACGCTGCCGACCGCTTGTTTGACAGAAGACTATCCCGGGAAAAGTCTCACCGCTGGTCGACGAATGATGCCGCTTGACGCACTTTCACAAGCTTCAAGCTTGGAGATTGGGGCCGAGAAACGTGTCAAACCCATGATTTCGATGAACCTGCGCGAAGTTTTTGAGGGGGAGTTGTTCCTGAGCTACAGCTGAAAGCAGGCCGTCCCGATGTGGGCAATCTCAAAAGCCGGAATTCGCCGCAACCGCTGTTGGAAGGAATTGCACCAGGAGCAGGCGCGGAGCAAGGGTTTGGCTCAAGGCGAAGACTTCTGCGGCGGAATAGAATAGGCAGTCGTCGCCCGCCAGCGCAGGTCAGCGCAAGCATCAGTCATAAACTACGGTGGAGTTTGACCCCGGGCGCGCCTTCCCTGTCACCGATGAAGGTGACGCCTGCCGCTTCTCATGTCGCCTCGATACGCTTCAAAGTACCAGCTCAGACCCGGCGAGCTGCCCGGAAAGCATGAAATCGCGGCTTCATTCCTCGACGGGCTCGTCCTGCGACAGGCCCAGGACGAGGTCGAGTGCTTTCAGCAGGTTGAGTCTCATGATGCGCTTGTCGTGGTTCGGCTCCGACCTGGGTGAGCGTCAAATGACTGACCAGTTGTCGGCCCAGACCGCCCACGCGGCAATAATGCCATTTGCTGTCGCGTGAGCAACGACTGCGTCGAAGACACGGTTCCTTCGAAGCGCCAAGAAGGCAAATACAAGACCGCTAATCGATGCGAGCCAAATATCGGCGTGCAACGCCCCAAACAAAACAGAACTTGCTGCGAGAGCAAAGGCCTTTCCCCCCATACCGCCGAAATCGAGACGGCGCAGAAGGTAGCCGCGGAAAAACATCTCTTCAATGAATGGCACGAGAAGAACAGTGCCGGCAACTCTGAAAAAGACCCAAGAAATAACAGCGATTTGCGATACCGGCCCTACTATCCCGACGGCCGTTAGTTGAGGCCCTCCGGCTTTTATGCCGAGCCAAAGGACAGCGACCAGCGTGCCGATGACAAAAGGCACAGCGTTCACCGGAACGATCTCGGCGCGATAGCTTTTGGCAAACAACAATACCGAAGCCGCCATCAGCGCGAAGCGAAGAGGATAGCCGGATTCAGGGTGAATGAAAATTGCGCCCGCGATAAGCGAGGAGATGAGCAAGACCGCAAATGGCGCGAGTTGCGCGACCGCCGGATCGTTCAGAATGGGCGTTGCCGACGCTTTTGAGGCTGATACTGCCGCTGTTCTGCCCTTATGGATCCAGCTCGTATTTTCCGCGACGAAGAGCATCAGCGCGGATAGGGCGCAAAATGACAGCCACCCAGCGTTGGTATGAAATCCTTCAACAGCAAGTTCTGGGGATAATTTGGCCCCGATCATGAGCAAGGATGCGATGCGCACCCCGTTCAATACCCAGCTCAGAGCCGCTGCAAAAGGAACCAATATGAGGGCACGCCAAAAGTATAGCTGTTTCCGTAGCGCTAGCGCATAGCCAAGCATGACAGCAGTCACCATGACGACGCCAACGACACCGGAGCAGCCCGTTCCGACAGTAACACGAAAGTCTCCGATTCCAATCATCGAGCTTTCGAGATCTGACACCACTGTCTGGCCGAGCAAGTGCAAGAAAAAGATCGTCGTGTTGAAGGCTGCTGTCTTAATGGCGGGAGTGTCCCAGGCCAGCCCGTCCAGCAACTCACTCGCAGCAAAGGTCACGGGAACAATAGCTGCAGCGAAGAGAACATGCTTTACGCTCACCGCTTCACGGAGTTGCACCGCCTCAAGCAGCCAGAGCAAAAGACCAGCTGCCCCTATCGTGGCCCCGAAGACGAGCAGAAAGGACGCTAGCGGAGAAAACGGGGACAGGGAAATACCTGCTGCGTCCAGAAGATAAGGCGAGAGGAAGATCGCGCTTCCGGCTGCACTCGCGATAAGCCACCAATACGACCGGCGGTTCTGCTCCAAACGAAAAACAAGCTGCCGAAGATTATGACGCCCAAGAAAGACGGCCATACCCATCACCACTGTCATGAGGACAAGCGATTTTGGGATGTGCTCGCCGGTGAGTAGGGCGCAGGCTCGGTCAGCCACCCCGATGGAGACGCAAGAGGCCCCAATCTGGCTGCCAAATACGCCTAAAATATCGAATGCGTAGCAAGATAGGACTGCCGCGACGTTCGCAACCACAACGATGAGTGCGACAAGCGCACGCCGGCCGAACCCCGATCGGTCGGCGTGCACTCTTCCAAACTCAACTGACATCGGGCAGTCCTTCGCTGGTTAGGCGCGGCGGCGGCGTTCGAAGAGAATGGCGGCCAGCGCGGCAACCGCTACAATCGCAGCCAGGCTGCCGGTGGAGCTAACTTCGGGGACACCCGGGCCGCCGCCCCAGTCGTCGGCCCACGCCGGTAATGTCAGAAGCGTTGCTGCGAGCGTGGCTATCGAAGCTTTCATAAACATGTGGGTTTTCTCCTTGTCGAGACAGTATAGCTATCCAGCATCGAACAAGGCAGGTTCAGCTGCCTCATTACTTGTGTAGATCGCATCCCGTACTACGGAAGAACAAAAACGACCGCGATTCCAACACTGGTGCTAACGACATACAGATTTATTCCCTTGGATAAAAGTCAGAGTAAGAATTTTCGGCCCAACAAGGTTGGAAAGGACCGGAATTGTTGCTGGATAATCACGCGATTTGTCTTTTTCTATAATCTCTTTAGCGATTATGGAGCTAATCATTACTATAGTTAGGTGACGCATCACTGGATACAACTTAAAGTATTGTCGTGTCTTAATGAATAACAGCGTCAACGATTTGGAACAAAAATCTTGTCATGCAGGGACGGCTAGCAGGATGCTGAAAAAGGCGGAAACTCAGGCTTCATCCTTCGACAAGCACAGGGTCGAAAAGCTTAGGATGAGGTCGAGTGTTTTCAGGGGTTAGCCTGATGGTGAGCTTGTCATGGTTCGACAACTCATCATGGGGCCATGGGCCGCATCGCGTTTCAGCAATGCGTGGAGCCGACTGATCGTCTCGGTGACGAGGGCTCAGGCGATCTCAGGAATGATCGACGGGGGCGCCTCTTCGGCATCAGCGAGTTCCTCAAGAAGAGATGT
The DNA here is from genome assembly GCA_963757195.1 of uncultured Alphaproteobacteria bacterium. Lineage (GTDB taxonomy): Bacteria > Pseudomonadota > Alphaproteobacteria > Rhizobiales > Rhodomicrobiaceae > Rhodomicrobium. The sequence goes on along the minus strand of CAVWQG010000002.1, from coordinate 2,118,673 downwards.
TCGCCTGAGCCCGCCAGAAATGCCGGTCATTCTGAGGAGCATAATGGAGGCGCGCCCTGATAGGGCTTTTGTCCCCATGGCTCAATGCCTCTGGGCTGCAACGGGGGCGCGCTCATCGGCCGTTTACTTCATCGCCGTCAGGATGGAGCGCAGTACAACTGCTATCCATTCCGGCGAACGTAGTTCCTAAGCGAGTAGATGCAGTGACGGCGACTTTGCTGACAGCTAAAGCCAGTTGAGATCTCTGTGAGCCGGTTGAGGCCCAGACGCCCGCCGTCCCTGAAAGCGCTTCAGCGCTTGCCGGGGATCGTAAAAGGCGCCACCGCCTGGAACGATCCGCGGTAACGGTTCTTTCGGGCAGCCCTTCGCTGCTTAGGCGCGCCGCCGGCGCTCGTAAAGAATGGCAGCGAGGGCGGCGACCGCAATAATCGCAGCCAGGCTGCCCGCTGAGCTGATCTCCGGTACTGTGTGGCACTCGGGCGAGATTGGGTTTGACGTGGAAAAGGTTGACGTGGGGATGTAGGAGTAGGAAGCGGAGGGGTGGGAGGAGGAAGGGGGGCCGTAGTGTTGGAAGGCCCACACGGGGGCTGATAGCAACATTGTTGCCAGCGTAGTCGCAAATCCTTTAAACAGCATAAGTCTCTCCCTGAGGTATCTGGGACAATCGCGTCCCCCACTACCGAAGAAGAAACGTGACCGCAATCCCAGTATTTTCCAAATTCGACATACGGAGTTATTCCCTGGATTTGAAGTTGGGCTAGTCTTTTTAGACTAATGGGTGAGGAAAAGATCGGGATTGTTGCTAGATAATCACGCGACTTTCTATAATAGATAATATCTTTATCGATTCTGTAATCAATAAGTGCTAATGAGAAGTAATTAAACGAAGCGCAACTTGAAGTATCAATGCGCATAAATTAATAACAGTATCAACAAAGTTGAATAAGTCTCGTGTGATGCAGAGACAGGAAGAAAAGGTATTTTTGTGCCGACTGATAGTCCCAGTTGACGACTGCCGGGTAATCTCATAAATGATCGATGGGGATGGAGCGCTTATAACAGCTATCCATGCGTGGCGAACATAGTTCCAAAGCGAGTGAATGCCGCGACAGCGATTTGCTGACAGCTCGCTGTGCAAAAAAAAAGGGCAGCTCCTATCGCTGCCCTCGACCCGCATTGTGTTCAATCGTTCATCTCGGGGGAACGGCAGCCCCTTCGGAAACAGCGCGCGCCACGCGTCGTGAGCTGTGGCCGGAATTGGTGGTGATCGCCTTCCTGAGCCAGAGACCGATGGGCGTCGAGAAGCCAGTCTTGGCTCGCGAGACGACAGCTGCGGGCAACGGCCGCCTCGGCGCTGCGGCAAGCAATTGTTTGCAATTTGTACCTGTACGCGCCATTGCGATCGCATGGGGCGCCACACCTTTGAGCAATACGCTGTCAACGAGGGGTGTGCGGAGTTCAAGACTATGGGCCATGCTGGCCCAATCACTATCACGCAACAGCTGATTTCGCATATAGACGGTCGACTCGAGCGTGGCGACCTTGCCGAAGTCCGAGGCCGGCCTCGGCTGAAGCATACTCGATAGCCAGTCAAGCGGTTCAAGTTGGCGAAGCCCTTCCTCGGCCATATCTTTGCCCATGAGGCTGGGCAACTCCCAGGGCATGAGCAAACCGCGGCGTAACAGGTAGGCTCCCTCGATTGAACGGCCATATTCCAGAAGGCCGGCCCACTTTTGGTTCAGCCCGGGTTTTATAGAGAGAAGAGCGCTGGCCACCCTCCGAAAGGCCTGAGGAATCAAAGGCAGAGCTCCCGGCAAGCGCAGTTTGGAGGCGAGGCGCGGAACTTGGCTAAAGGAGGGGTAGCCGCCAAAAAGCTCATCCCCGCCAAGGCCTGAGATCGCAACCTTCAGACCAAGCTCATGGGCGGCCTTGCTGACGAACCAGGTGTTTATCCCATCAATGGAGGGCTGGTCCATGGCCGCCAGAATGCGGGGGAAATCCTCCTCGAACTCTGTCTGGGATACAAAGCGTTCAGCATGGCTGGCGCCGTAGACCCTTGCAACTTCCCGCGCAAGCGTCGTTTCGTCAGCGGCGCTGTTCTTGAACTCTTCAAAGCCGAGCGTGACAGTTTTGATGTCGCCCTGGCCAGCATCACGCATCAAGCCCACAAGCGCTCCAGAGTCGATGCCCGCCGACAAAAATGCACCGACAGGGACATCGGCTACAAGGTGATGGCGGACGCTGTCAAGAAGTGCGCTCTGAACGGCCTCAGCATCTGGCTTGACTGGGGCAGCCTCTTCGGCTTCTCGGTATGCTTCGGCTATGTTGAAATAGCTATAATTTTTATATGGGCCTCGGGAATCGGCCAAAAGCACTGAGCCAGCCGGAAGAGCCTTGATGGCCGCAAAGGTTGTGAAAGGCTCAGGGACCGATCCGAATAGATTGAAACCTGCAAGGCCTGCAGGGTCTGGCGCATTGCTGATCGCGCCCCCGGCGAGAAGTGCTTTGACTTGCGAGGCGAAATGCAAAGTGCGGCCATCGTCGGCGTAGTAAAGAGGCTTAATGCCATAGGGATCGCGAGCAAGAAGGATGCTGCCCGCCCGCCGGTCCAGGAGCGCAAAGGCGAACATGCCCCGCAGCTCGTTTACCATTGCGAAGCCTTTGCTGGCGTACAGATGGAGCAGCACTTCGGTATCGCTTGTGCTGAAGAATTTGCGGCCCTCCTGTTCGAGGCCCTGGCGCAAGCTGCGGTAGTTGTAGATTTCGCCGTTGAAGGTGACCACGAAGTTGCCGCATGTGCTGACCATGGGCTGAGCGCCGGCCTCTGACAAATCGATGATCGAGAGCCGGCGATGGGCAAACCCTATCCGCCCATCGGGTGAAAGCCAGCTGCCAGCAGCATCGGGACCCCGACGCGCCATATGGTCACGAATGGTCTCAAGTTCCCTGCGATCTACAGGGTCAGCCGACGAATTATAGGCAAAAATGCCTGCAATTCCACACATAGCGACCTTTCAAGAATTTAGGGCGTTACAGATGCAAGAGAGAGAAGATTCAAGCCGGCAAAAAAAGCGATGTGGAGCTACGTGCGTGTTTCCCGCCGATATCCGCGACGGTGACGTGCTAAGAAACATGCAGCTGTGGCGCGATAGCAACCATGAGGACGATCCTTTCAACGGGCGTATCCTGAGTTAGCAACACGAGGCTTGAACCTGTCAAAGTTTGGGATTATGCTAAATTTGTTGAAAATCATTATGGCAAAAAAAGAAGATGAACATTGATCGAGAGTTTGCCCAATTTCTTTTGGAGGCCTCCGGCTTTTGCGGAAATCGACCGAAAGAGGGCGGCCGAAAGACTGACGCTCGTCCGGAAAGGGGTTTCATAAACTTGTTTCGCGGCAGGAAGAATGAGCCCGTCGAAATTTTGCGCGGCACAGTTTGGGAGGCAGTGTCGAAGACATAATAACGTTCTCTTCAGCAGTGCAAGCAATCAAAAACGATCAGAGCTTCTGCCTAGGTGAGGATCCGCCGTAGCCCAACAAGATACATCTTTAAAATGTCTAGACGCGACAAGGGATACTCGCGAACTGCTATAATCCAGCGGCGGGAGAGGAGGTCCGCTGAACAGTTAGAGCTAATCCTTCTCATGCAATATGCGAGTTAAATCGCTTACATTTTCTCTGTATGCGAGAATAATAGTTAGACTTATCCAGCTGTTTCATTGGCTTCCTGTCAAGATGATGCTCCATCGTAGGGGCCAATATTACGAGCTTTTTTCCGCCTCACTGCTACATTGCTGTAGACGTGCCATGGCGCCAAATTGCAGGTAGCCACGCTTCCAAGTGCAAGAACCGCACCTTCACCAACTATAACGCCAGGAGCAAGAGAGGCCCGCGCCCCGATCCACGCGCAGTTTTCGATCTTTATCGGCTTCGTTATTAGATTGAAGGTTGGAGAGCACCAATTATGACTGCCGGTGCAGAGATAGGAACCTTGGCTAACGCAGCAATTGTCGCCGATATCAACGCGATCGAGATTGTCGATCCATACGTCCTCGCCGATCCAAGTGTCGGAGCCGATCGAGAGTTTCCACGGAAATTTCACCCGCACACCCGGTTTGATCGCCACGCGCTTGCCAATTTCGGCCCCAAATAGGCGCAACAGCAGCTTTCGGTGGGCGCTGCCCGGAAGCCAAGACGCCACAAAAAGAGCGCTGACGACGATCCATAATGCCTCCACCCATTTGGGGCGGCCACGTTGGAACCAAGTATTGCTAAAATCGCAAAGATTAACCGTTAGGGCCTGAGAAGCAACCGGATTCGAGGCTAACTCCTCCGTAGTTTCGGCTTCGTCATCTTGCTGCATCAGGTTTGCTGGCCGCCTTCAACCTGAAACGCGTATGTCATGGGATTCGGCCGCAAGAACGGACTTAATCAGATTCTTGTCATCTTGACTGTCGCGCAGGCGCCGGTCCAGCACGGCGACCGCGAACATGGCTTCTGTGATGGTGCGCTGCAACACGTAATACCAGCCAGCCCATCCGTCAAATATGCAGCCTTTGACGAAAAGGGTATAGAGAAAGACGAGTACTGGCGCCGGCCACCCCATCGCACGGATGCGATCCACGAACTTATGACCTTCAGTGCCTGGTTTCAGAAGATAGTCGGCTTCATCACGAGCGTATCGTTGCTGCGAGCTGAACCAGCGTGAAAGAGGCTTCCGGTCATCATGAAAGATTTTTTGTATTAAGGGATCTACTCGCCCATCAATTGAGACACGATGCCCATGTCCCTCGTTTTTATACCGCGCGCGTGTTCTACGATAAAGTACAGTACGCGGTGGATAGAGGGTTGCGCGCAGCGGCCGACCGTAGACACGATAAATGAAGCCTACTTTGTATCCGGAAATGGTCTCAGAAGGATCCAGCACTGTAATTTCCTCAACAAGAGAGGAACTGAGCTCATAATCGGCATCCAGCGAAAGCACCCACTCGCTCGTGATTTGGGACAAGCCAAAGTTGCATTGCTTAGCAAAATCATCAAATTTACGGGTGACCACTCGCGCTTGCGGAAAACTGCGAACAATCTCAAGCGTAGCGTCTGTGCTTCCACTGTCGACGATCAGGATTTGCTTCGCCCAGGACACCATTCGCAACGTTCGACGGAGATTCGCCTCTTCATTGTACGTCAGAATGAGAACAGTGATTTGGTCGATAAGGCTCATGCAATTATAATTCCATGGAAGCTAACGTTGAGACACGTCCATAAAGTTCGACAAGGGCTTTGGCCATGGCTTCGGTCGAATAGTGTTTTTGCGCATGCGTTGATCCCAATCGCGTTTCGCAAGTTATCGTCCAGAAAAAGACGGTCGAACTCTGCCGCAATGCAGTCCGCATCGGGAGCTACGGTCAGCGCCGCTCCCTATCGAGTTCGGGGACACGGAGGCGCTGGCTTCGATAACTGATGTTGCTTAAGCTGCTCCCGAAAGCAATGTATCCTACAAACTTCGAGCCTTGAACAGCGCCACCATTGCACCAGTTCCCGGACTTGGCAAGCTCTTCACTAATAGCTGCAATCGCTGCTCAAACATTGGCGCGGCTGCCACGAGCAGCGCCACGACCGAAAGAGCCATAGAAGCGCTCATCTCGTGCCCCCTCATCCAGCGAAGTATTGGATAGTGTAAAACATAAATGGCGTAACTTCCCGAACCAATCAGAACAAGAGGTTGAACAAAGCAGCTAGGCAAGATCCCCGAGAACAAAGGAAGCTCCAAGCGCGTCGCCAAAACGCAAATGATTGCAAAGGCAACAACTAATAATCCGATCCCCAGTGCCGCAAGCGTATCCGATCCTATAACTGAATGAAATAAAACAATCGCCAACAGACTTCCAAGGGTCAGAGCTAACAAAAGACGTTCCTTGAACCTATCGCCTTGCACGGCTCCGAAGGCAAATCCCAAAACCCATAATGGCCACATAGTTGCGTAAACTGCTAAAGGAATATGAAGCAATCGAGCAATTGGCAAAGCTAGGAATGCAATCGCCATTGGAGCAAGGAAGAGTGGCAGAACCCGAACTTTTTGATTTGGATGCTTAAAAAAAGGCAAGAGCAGTAAGGGTGTTGCGGCGTAGTACCATGCTTCATAGGCGAGGCTCCATAGGGGACCGTTGCCTGCAAAGGGGGTGAACCAGCCGTTGCTGACGGCAGGCGTCTGCAGGAAAAAAATATTTCCGAAGAGATTAGAAAGTTGTGCTGAGAGGGGGGGAAGGCCGTCTGGAACGAAGATCAGCCACGACAACATCAGCGCAAGCCAATAGAGAGGCAGTATCCGCCGACAGCGATGCCACGCAAAGACGGTCCAATTGATTCCGCCATCGCTTCGCCGAGCAAGATCAAGTGAAAGATATATGGCCCAACCGGAGATGAAGAAGAAGAAATCAACGGCTTCCTTATTCATCTCTGACACAGTTAGAAGCACCTTCATTGCTAGGGAATGCAATCCGATCGCGGCTGCGGTCTGCTCTCCATAGTACACCATCATGTGATGCTCTACTACTACTAGAGCTGCGAGACCTCGGCCAGCGTCCATGAAAGTAACGCGCCCTTTCAGGTTGCTCATCAAATTTCTATCCTTACAATTTCAAAGACAATTCCATGAATGAGCGCCTGCCGAGTTAAAACAAGTCAGCTCGGCACTAATCTGTTTCACACTCTCGACGCTGCTGCTGATTAAAGGAGCTATCGGGTTGGCCCCCTTAGCAGCATTCACTAAGTTCTGTTCCCCCGTTCGGCATCAAGTGCATCTGCTCCGTGATTTAGGGGTTGAGGCTCACGCTAAATCGATGGAAGCTAACGTTGAGACACGCCTGTAAAGCGCGACAAGGGCCTTGGCCATGGCCTCGGTCGAATAGTGCTGCTGCGCGTGCGCGCGGGCCTTGGCCCCCATCGTCTTTCGCAAATTTTCGTCCGGAAGAAGCCGGTCAAGCGCCGCAGCGATGCAGTCAGCCTCGGGGGCCACGGTCATCGCCGCTCCCTCTGCCGCCGCCGGCTTTGCGACGGCTACCCCCTCCCCTAAAATGCAGGGAAGGCCCGCGAGCATGGCCTCCACGGCCGCGATGCCGAAGTTTTCGGAATAAGATGGGAGGACGAACAGGTCAGCTCTCGCAAAGACATCCTGTTTTCGCTGACCATCAACATGGCCAAGCCAGATGATACTATCCGCTACGCCCAAGGCTTGGGCGCGCCTTTCGAGATGATCTATGTAATCGGCTTCTCCCGACCCTGCGATTAATAGAAGTGAAGCGCCTCGTGCGGGCGGGTTGGCGGCATATGCATCGAGCAGAGCCTCTACATTTTTCTTGGGGTCGATGCGTGACAGGAACAAAAGCGCGAGTTTTCCGCAAAGAGCCGGATACTCTGTTTCGAGCCGGCCCGCATTCCCCGCTCCCGTCTCCTCCACGCCGAGCGGAATGACAATGCCGCGCATGGGCGTTTTCAGCGCCCTCGCTTCTTCGTCTTCTTCCTCGCTCGTGAAATGGACTGCAGCAGCGTTGCGCAGAATCGGCGCCTCTATCAGCGCAAAAGAGCCGCGCTTCAAGGTAGCGCGGCGGGTCATGCCATAAGCTGTCAACGTGCCTAACGGACGAATGATGTAGGGCACGCCGCGCGCGCGTGCGACGAGCGCCGCCGCGATGCTCGAGAACGAAAAAAGAGCATGAATATGCACCGCATCGAAGTTCCGGACGTTGGCCCAAAGCCATGGCGCCAAGCCCGGCGCCACCTTATAAAAGTTGATGCGCTTGCGGGCATAGAACCGCGTGATTTTTCCGCCGACGACACTGATTTCCTCTGTTTTCGAGTTCTTGCCACTGAACCCGTGGTCTGTCGTCGCAGTCACCACCGTGACGCCTGCGGAGGTCAACGCGCGCTCGATCGCGAGCATCGCACGGCTTGGTCCACCGTCACTAGCCGCAACGGAAGGTATGACATGAAGAATACGCATTAAATGATATGCTTTGAGTAGTTATCGAACCTGCAACCAAGGAAACAACCTGGGACCCGAATATTTCATAATCAACCACACAACCAATGAAGACGCCATGAAACCACCTATGGATTTGGTGACACTAGTCTCGGTGAGTATACCGCCCAACAAAATAGCACTAGCCAAGCCGTACCCTATTACGCCGCGGGTGTGCGACATGGTGATCAGCCATCGATAGAGGCGACCGTAGAATACGCCCAACAAAAAGATCGGCGCCATCATGCCGAATTCTCCAAAATCGATATAGGCTTCACTAAAATATCCGATGCTTATCGACGTGCCGACGTCAGAGCCTGAGACGCCCAATCCGGTATATTTATTGGTTCGCTCTGAATTATCGATAATGGCTTTACCGGGAAAAAATATCCTTGGCATAAAGGGCCTTGTGATCGCGTCCCACCAAATGGCGCCTTCCTCGTGCGGGACAAAAGTCGGCACATAAAGAAGCACAGCTCCAAAGAAGTCCACATAGGTAATTCGCTTTACGAGTTGGTCCGCGCCATCTGCGAGCGCCTCGCCATCCAATGCCCCGACCAATTCTCCAAGTTTGGCCATCCGATCGCCAAACCCGACGGTTACGATCTGAGCCTGTTGGCCACCGCTGACATATGCCCGATATTCGACTTTTATGGCGCTCCAAACGACACCGAACACCAGTAAAATGGCAACAACTATACCAAGTCCAATGCCCGTGGAGGGCGAAATCCGTACATTGGCGGCTGCCAATGCTAAAAGGGACACGAAGAAAACGGTCTTAAAGTCGGAGAAGAAACCGCCCATTCCCCATCCCAACTCCAGCAAAAATGCCGCCACAAAAAATATCTTTCGGCTTCCTCTTTGGCAAAACGTAGCATAGGCAAGCAACCAGAAGAACGCCCACTTGACGCTGGTCACGGCAAGAAGCAGCTGTGACAGCCCAGGGATCACATAGGCCGAACCCTCGCTAAAAAAAGCGGCAGCGAACGCCAGTGCGTAAAGCCAAAAAAAAGCGGAAACTGGATAACGGGTGGCTACCCCGCGTGCAACCGAACCCGATGCCGCCTGCCAACGGCCTACGCCAAGCCGGATACCAATAGCAAGAAACGCTAACCCGAATAAAGATAGCAGCGTAGCCCGCCAAACGTCGGCGCCAAATTCTGCCGTTTTATTGACGTCAACGCCAGCTAGATTAGCTTCGAACGTCTCTAGCGACACTTGCAACCACTGCATGCCGAAAATGAGAATGAATATCGGTGGTTCGCCTGGCCGCCATAACAGCGATACGCCGAATACCAACACGATAACTGCAATAAGAGCCAGAAAAGTGTTTGGGCCGATCCCGCCAATAAGAAATACGAGGATGGCAATCAGGAAAACTGCTTTGGGCGAACTGGCATTCTGACGCATAAGGGGCAGGTATAAAGGGCGCTTCTGCGACATCTCTCTAAGCAACGAGTTGATCGTTCGCCCGAGTTATAGACTCCCCGGCTTGCAGGATGCCGCATGCCGCAGCATCTACGCTATAGCTCGCGGCTTTGCGGGAAAAATCTTGCAAGGAAGGCGGACGGCTTACGAGGTCCTTTATTGCAGCAGCCAACCCCTCGATGGCGCCAAACGGAGCAACGCGCCCGGCCATTCCATCGGCCGCCAGATCGGGGGCGCATCCGCAGGCGTCGGATACGATAACGGGTGTGCCGCAAGCCAGCGCCTCATTGGCCACCAATCCCCATGTTTCGCGGCCTGTCGACGGCAGAACCAAAATGTCTGCGGCGGCATAGGCCTCGGGCATCTCGGTTTGGTTTCGGAACCCGAGAAGATGAAGGGACACGCCGAGCGCATTTGATTGCTCACGCAGTTGGGCTTCGAGTTCACCTGAACCCGCAATCATCACCTCTACACGCTCTCCTTGAACGCGGCATTTCGCGGCCGCCTCTATGACATCCCCCGGCCTCTTGAAAGGAACCAGCTTCCCCGCGAAAAGCAGTACCGTTACGCCAGGATCAATGCCGAGCTTCCTCCGCAAATGCTGCCGCGCTTCCGGCGTGGCTCGGCTTCGAAACCAGTCATTATCAACGCAATGTGGAGAAAAGAACAGCCGCTCCTCCGGATACCGATAGTGCAAATAATACTCACGGGAGTAGTGCCCTACATAAAGGGCCGCGTCGAATACGCGCAAAAAACGCGGGAAAGCCAGTTCCTTGGCCAGTTTTTTGACCTTGGATCTCGGCGTGCTGAGGTGGCTATCCCCGCGGACCATAAGCGGAATGCCGAGACGCTTTGCAGCCCAGATGGCTTGCATGAAGCTCTTGAGGTACCACCCCATGACCAAAAGCGCGCCAAAATGCCCGGAGCGAAGCCTATCGCCAATCTCTGGCGTGTCGCTCCCCCAAAAGTGGCTCGACCCAGGGACCTTGGCGAGATTGTCTAGAAAATCGTAATGGTAACCACTTAGAAGATCGACGTCCCAGTCGAAGGCGACCCCGAACCCCGCCGAAGACTGCTGCGCCGGGGTTACTTGCTGCGTATAAAAGACGTGTAACTCGCATTGCTTTGCTAGGGCCCTAAAAATGGGCGCGTAATATTGAATGGGATGGGAAACAACAACGGCTAAGCGCATTGCAATTCGCCCGAGGCCCTGTCCCTGACGAGACGAGCCTTCGCCACGCTGTCGAATATTTCCGCATACTGTTTGGCGATTGAGCGAGCTTCGAAAGGTGCATACGCTGAAGGATCTGCTTTGCCTAAACTTTCCGGCGCGGTTGCAAGCTTGAGGAAAGCATCGGCCAGAGGCTGTTCAAGAGCCTCCAGTTCCAGTGCGTCGGCGAAGGCGAATGCGAGCCCTCCGCCCGCTTGCGAAAGGATAGCATGGGAACTGCTGCTCTTATGGAACAACGAGAAATACGGCGTGCCCGACATTAGGCCGGGGTAAATCTTCGAGGCCGTATAGTGCGGCTCATCCGATCCGATGAGCATGAGGCCGTTCGACCGAACCAGCACCTTCAAAGCATCCAGATATGGAAGCCTCTGCGGAACTTCATGAACATGATCGGCCACACCCGCCTTCTCCGCGAGCGGGAGGACCGCGAACTTTGAACAACTGTTGGGCTGAGCGCTAGTCCCGATGAAGTTTAGCCTGATTTGTGCAGCGAGGCGGGGATGTTCCTCGCGGAGCCTAGCAAAGGCTCCCAATGTTGTTTCGATTAGTGGAAGAAACCTGGAAGTAACAGTGCCAACGTAACTAAGATTAATTTTTGTTGCGTCTATCAGCGTACCGGGGACACCCGCATCACTTTCACGTAGCCGCAAAAAGTCGCCTGGATCACCGCCGATGGGGATCGCAGCCATTTTTATTGAATCGAGCCAAGGATAACGCGACGCCATTTGCGCATTTTGCGTTTCTGACACGGAGGTAACAAACGCGGCTCCGCGGAGCGCCATTGGCTCGAGCTTGGTGGCGAGCCAATGAACAACACCCGGCTTTGAAAGCAGTGGATGCGTTGCCCCAACAGCCGACACCCAGGGATCTTGGAAATCGAGCACCACCGGCACTTTGAAACACGTGTTGATCTGACGTGCAAACAGCAATGGATAAAAAGGAGCTCCGGTGATCAGGACGGCTTTTACGTTCCCTTCCTTGATGAGCCTGAAGATCGTGCGCTTCAGCTGAAACCAGGCCCGCAAAGCGATCTCACCCACGCCGAACGGTCTTGTCAAGTTCGCAGGCACTGCACCAACTTTGACTACCTCGGCCCCCGGCGGAACGAGTTTCTCGAGTTCAGGATCGAGGGTCTGCTCGTGGTAGGCTTCGTGAACACACACTACAATCGGTTTCCAGCCCCAGATTGGCAAGTGCTTTGCCAGATGGCGCGCACGATGCACTCCAGCGAGTGTCGAGGGGGGGAAGTAGGGTGAAACAATGACTACGGAAGGGCACATGCTGTTTTCAGGGGCTGCGGGGCTTTACGAACACTCTTAGCCACCATTTCGGTCAGTATGCTGGCTTCCTGATCCCAGTTATAACGCTTTTGCCCCAGCCGCCAGCATCGGGCACGCATGTCGGCATGGAGATTTGGATTCGACAGAAAGCGATCAATTAGCTGGGCAAGTGCCGACGCATTATCGATGGGATAAACAAGATCTTGTAGGCCGCTCTCTGTCGCGAATCGCATTTGAGCTGGGGTATTCGACATCAAGGCTGGCAGTCCTGCAAGCATGAAAGTGAAAAGCTTGTTGGTCAAACAGATATTCCGATTACGACTTATACTGGTTTCTGAAGCAAGTCCGAGGTCGAAGGAGGAAGCTATACGCTCCATTTGCTCGGGTGCTGCGGGCGGCAAAATATGGAGCCGATCCGAAACGCCATGTTCTTGCGCAAGGCCCATCAAAGCACCCACGAACCCGTGGGCCGGCTTGCCTCTTAGAAACAGATGAGGTCGCGATTTGGCGAGACCTATGGCTTTAACGGCGCATTCAAGACCCCGGTTGGGACCAATCGTTTGCGAAAACCAATAAAGGCTCGGACCTGGGGCGCTCGCGCCGGACGGGCTCGGAGCCTCGGGCCCCTGGCATTTCGGGAAGACATTGAGTATCACCGTTGGTAGAGAGATCCCATATTGCTCGGCAAGGGCTTCTGCAATCATGGGAGCCGCAGCCGTCACATACGCAGCTTTTGGCAAATATCGGCCTTCGATTGCGCGAACGAGACGCCGCTCCACGTCGAAAGCTGGGATGTCTGGCCAGTCACCCAAATGAAAATCTTCCGCATCGTAGGAAAATTTTGCTTTGTGGCGACCAGCGGCAGCCGTAGCGGCTGGTAGGGCTGGCGGATAATGCGCAATATATAAATTGGCTGGTGTACCTAGTGCGGCCTTCAGTAATGGCTGAACGTATGCGCTTTGGCCGTACTCTATTAATCGGTAATTAGGGACTAACTTGCCAAGCTGCCGGCTTAGCACCTGTTGCGCGCGGAGACGCTTCCAGTATCGCTTAGTTCGAAGATCAATAAGTTTAAGTTTCCAGGGGATGTGAGAAAAATCAGGGAGTTCGAGTTTGCCGTTAAGGCGTGTCGCGATGACGGTAACATCATAGCCTGCCTTATGCAGTTCTGCGGCTTCCTTCTCCACACGCGGATTTGATCCGATCTGCCCCGGCGTTATAATACAAACTCGAGGGTTCAATGTCGGTCCCTTCCGGTTCCACCCTTCCGGGATAGCATTTGTTCATAAATAGCAATATAAGCGTCTGTTACGGCCTCAATGCTGTAACGCTCTTCAGCACGTTTTCGGCACGCTACTCTGGAAATGTCTTCTAAAAGACCAACAGCGTTTACCATCTCGTCAACTGTTTCGACCACAAACCCGGTACACCCGTCATCGATCACTTCCGGTACTGCGCCGCGCCGGAACCCGATTACAGGCGTTCCGCAAGCCATAGCCTCGGCCATAACCATTCCGAATGGCTCATCCCAAACGATGGGCATCAAAAACGCCGCAGCTTGGCCTAATAACGTGTTTTTCTGCTCGTCATTTACTGGACCGATGTATTGGATCTGCCGGCCATCGATGTGTGGGGCTATGTTGGCTTCATACCAGCCTTGATGCTCCAAAGGAATGTTTCCGGCCAAGATCAACGGTCGATTTGCGCGAAGCGCCACCTCGATCGCAATATCAGGCCCTTTTATCTTCTCGATTCGGCCAAGAAACACCAAGGGCGCATCCTTTGTGACGCATGGGGTCCACACATACTGCTCGGTCGCCACGCAATTGGGCACAGCGTGCCATATTCCGGTAAGCGCTGGATTTTCTATCATCCAGCGGCCAACTGCGGTGAACTGGAGGGTCCCGAAAGAAAATCTGTTCGCACTTCTCGTCGTTCTTGGGCTGATGTGCCGATGAAACGTCATCAACTTTGGGATCGGAAATGGCAGTAAGGGGGTTAAGTAAGCGATTCTTGATGAAGAATGGATGAGATCAAAACGGCCGGAAATAGCGGCGCTTGCCAGAGCCGCAGAGTTTTTGAGGCTGTCAGCAAGGCTACGACTCTTGCTTCCAGGCCAACCCACGAGCTCAACTGGGCAGGTGGAACCAGGGTGGGCAAAGAGGGTCACCTCGTGTCCACGTTTCACAAGGCCTTTCGCAAGCATGTCGACTATGCGCTCAATACCGCCGTAGTGCAGTGGCGGGACGGGCAGTTCCGGATCAGCGGTTAGTGCGATGCGCATGGAGCCTCATCTTGGTCAGCCGAAACATCGAAATTCCCTACTTCCAGGGTCGCGTCCAGAGCTAATACCGAACCAGCGAGCCGCACAAGAGGCTGAGCCTCAATGTCCCGATTAAAGCGGTTTTGACCTTCTGCAAAACTTGCGGCGCGAGCGGCGACAAGACGCTGCGGAGAAAGTAAGAAGCGCCAGCGCCAGTTCTGCCATTTCGTCTCGAAAATACCCGCATCGCCCTGCCGAGATTACTGCGAGTTGAATATGGGCGTCAGTTTCGCTTGCAAGGCTTGGCGCCCGTGCAAGAAGATAGGTAAACATTTTATTGGTAAGGAGACATGCCGGTTTAGTGTCTCACCGACTTCAACCGAAAGCCCAAAGTCATATTGGGCGGCTAAGCGAACCATGTGCGAGGGCGGCTCGGCGCTACAAAATGCAACTGGCTTTCGGCTCCAAACGCTCGCGCGATCTGCTTAAGTTTGCCTTCAATATCTAGGCCCACGAGATCGTGCGAAAACAGGTGCAGCCTGCTTTGAGCGCCCAATGGCTCCCACGGCCGCAAAAGTGAGCCACTTTTGCTACTTTAGCCGCAGATCGAGCGATTAGACGCCTCACAAAAGCGTTTTCTAGTGGCAGCGTCGAGCTTATCCCACCAATCGCGATGGCGCGTCTTAGATCGCAGAGCCGTCCAAATTACGTCAGGCCTACGTACTGTAGTCTTAAGCAGACGAAACCAGTCACGCGGCTTGCTGGAAAGTATTAATTTATATATCTTGGGATCGAGAAGCGCTGAAAGCAAAAATGGGGATGTCGTGGGAGGAACTTTGGATGTTGCGAGACTTAAAATATTTTCAAATTTTTCTTGGTCGTAATTTGCATTCTTTAAAAATGTTGTAGCGAGCATTACTTGGATTTCCATCCATTCCGCATGCTTATCAGAACGTGCGGTTTCAAGTGTCTTCGCGAAAACCGCCATGGGAAAGGGAACGTAGAGAATGGGAAAACTCATTAGCCGTTCACGAAATGCTTCCATTCCATTAAATGGTAAATCATCTGGAGTTTTCCAATTACTGGCAAAATTCGATCGAAAGAGCGCAGCGCCGTTTGCGTGGCAGGCACCCGTGATCTGTCTCGGATCTCCAAAATGAACCAGAATGGAACTCTAAGATTCTGAGAAGGGATTCACGGAGCGTTCTGTGTCACGCCAAGATCCATCCGCCATTTCTTCGTAAATCCGTTGATTACACCATGCAAGTGAAACATCCGGATGCTTTTCAATTTGGGAAACCATAATCTGAAGAAAGCTTTGCTCCCACCAATTGTCATCCTCAAGTATACTTATGAATTGTTCTTCTTCACTTTTAAAGAATAGATTGAATGTTCGGGTAGGACCGAGGTTGCGCTCGTGATGAATGAAGACTATTCTTTTATCTGCAAGTTCTAAGACAACCTTACCAGGCTTGTCGTCATCCGGGTCATCGTTATGTACTTCGCAACACCAATCAGTAAAAGTTTGATTGATCAAACTAAGCAGGGCTCGACGCAGCAGTTCAGGACGACGAAATGTCGGTACGAATACTTTTACGCGTGCATGTGCTTTAAAATCGCTCATTTACCCGATTTTCTCATCTCTAAGCGCGCAGGACGGCCGGTCAACTTTCTCAAAAGGACCATTCGCCGTTGACCAAGGCGCGATTGACTCCTGACCCGAGAGCTAACTAAGAGCGCCCCGAAGCGACCTGCAGCCTTCTAGCCGCACGCCAGCCAATCAGTCGCGATAATATTTTAAAGCTTAAACCGCCATCCGGACGCACGGTGATGGGATGGAGTCGCGCTGCCTTTTCTAATGCTTGTTCGGCGAGCTTCCGATCATAGGGATATGCGGCGTGCGCGATGTGCTGCCAGGAGAGGGCGAAGCCGCGGCGCACGCGCTCGCTGTCTTCGCAGGCCAGCACATGCTCCTGGCACAGTTTGGTCACTCGCATCTGTGAGGCCCACGCCTTGGGCGACTTGCGTCCGGACAAACTGCCAGCTAAACCCGACCGGTAATAGCAGCGCGCGCCTTGGCAAAACAGCACGCGCCTCGACGCAAGCAATACGCGTGTGAAATATTCGGCATCATTGTTCAGCGTAAGGTCTTCTCGCCAAGCGCCGACACGCTCAACGATCGGCTTCGGAATGAGCCATAAAGCGGGAAACATCATGCCAAGCCCATCCCGGCGCGATAATGCGAGCCAATCAAGGGGAGCCAAGTCTTGCCACACATTCTCGCGGTTGAACTTCGCCTCCTCGGGGAGGTTATAAAATCGCCCCCACTCCGCCGATGCAACGCAATCGGGCGCCTCGGTGAGCCGAGCGACCTGTAATGCTATTTTGTCTTTTGAAATGAGATCGTCCGCATCGAGGTATTGAATGAATTCACCCCTGGCATACCTGAGACAAGAATTCAGCGCGGCAGTCTGACCTCTATTTTGCTGGTGATACAGTTGTATTCGTGGCGAGTGAAAGCGCTCAATCTCCCGAACGCTGTTATCCTCTGATCCGTCGTTAACAATTATGATTTCGATATTTTGCAAAGTCTGGCTTAAGACGCTTTCCAACGTCTCACCAATGTAGTGCTCAGCGTTGTAACAGGGTATCAAAACGGATACGAGTGGATTGCTCATGAGGTAAATGAAGATAGTTTGAGTTTCGCCGGTACTATCTTGGGTAACCTAACCGCAATTGCGGCTTGGCCAAGCGTATAGTCCGTTCGCGGAACCGAAGTGCTAAAGATGGCGAGATTGCAGCCATGAACCGGAACGCCTGCCCCGAGGTGATTGAACGAACGCCTCCAAGATGCAAAGCAAGGCTCGCGGCGGCGTCGGCCGATGTCCAGTCAAGCTCGGCCGCGAGACATCCTGCGATATTCCAAAGGTTTCGAGCTATCAGACCTCGATATGGCTCAGACTGAGGAAGTTGTGAGGCCTTCCGCATGACGGCGAGTTGGGCGCGCGAGCATTTTGCTCGGTTCGCCGCCGACATCGAACCCGTGCGCCGGTGATTGATAATTGAGACTACTGGTTCTGCGGCGAATGTGAGCCCCGCGAATGCAAGCCGGATGTGCATCGCGACGTCCTCGTTGTAGAGGACTTCGGGAGCTTCGTCATAGCCGCCAGCTTGAAGAAACGCTTCTCTTCGATACAGCCCGCAGAATGGGTTGATCTGCTCGCGAATGGCGTAGGAGCGCGCGTCACGGCGCACATCGTCTGGATCGAAATGGCGGATGCCCATGAAGCGGCCGGTCTCGTCATCGCGCTCTTCATAGGAAAACAGAACCACATCGAATTCGCGTCTATCAATCCACTTGCGTGAAAGACTTACAAATTTAGGTAGTAACTCATCATCCGCATCATGGAAATGGATCCACTCAGCGCTCGTTTTGGCTGCAAGCACGTTTTTCCCATGGCTGCACCCGCGATTGACCTCGCCGCGAACGACCCGCGCACCGAACTTTGCCGCTATCTCGCCTGTCTTGTCGGTGGAGCAATCGTCGTAAACCCAAATCTCGTCGAACGGCTCGCTCTGTTTGGCTGCCAACTCGAGAAGGCGCGGAAGAAAGGGGGCGGCATTGTAAGCCGGTATAAGCAGCGCGATTGCTCCCGTGTCCCTCATTCAACGCCCTCTAATCTTATGAGCAAAGCGCCGCGCCGCATACCCGAGCAGCGGCCGCAGCGGCAAGTGGTCCAGAAACGCCAGCTCGCTTGAGCTCGTGTCGCGCCCGGAGCAGGCTTCGGCCAGCCAGTCGCCTTGTTTGGCAGGGGAAGGAGTAAAGTCCTTTATCGCCTTCGTATAGGCTTCAAGGCGTTGCTCCGCGATACGCTGCGGGTTAAGAGCGGTCGCGACTGTGGCGCGTCCTGCTTTGCCGATCTCAGCAGCTTGCGCATCGCTCAAAGACAACACCCGATCCAGAGCGCTTGCGAGCGACTTGGCATCGCCGTTCTCGAACAGAAACCCGTTCGCGCCATCTTCGATCAATTCGGAGGCTCCGGCGCCGGTCGAGCATATCACTGGCCGCTCGGCGGCCATCGCCTCGACGCAGGTGAAATTGAACACGTCCCATGTCGAAGGGACGACAATGAAACGGGCCCGTCTTTGAAGTTCCGCGACAGTCTCTGGCTGGACCGGCGCACGGTGCTGGATGACCGGCCCCCAGATTGCAGGGTAGCTCTCGGCGAGCGTTTCCGAGCAAGACCTTCCTTTTTTCGCGGACTCAGTGTCGCGGCCGAACCACTCGATGGCCGGCGCTCCGCTTCCAAGAAGTGAAAGCGCCTCACACAGAACCTGCGGACCCTTCCAGCGCTGCACGCGTCCGACAACGAGGCCAGTGTTTCCGGCTTTTTCATTACCGCTTATAGTGGATGCGCTCCAGGCAGGTAGAAATCTTGTCAACGTGCCGTCTCGTCTGCTGCTCCCAGAACGATGCATTGGCTTGGGTAGAGCTTTGTATGACTGATGATCGCTGCAAGACTGCCGTTTCCAGCATCCTTACGAGGATGCCCTGGGCCTCCTCGCCCCAGAGTGGATCATAACTGTCGATTTGCCCAACGCTACCGTGCATCTGGGTAATGACGGGGTGGGTTCCACTTAGAACCGGCGGGATGAAAAGAAGCCCCCAGTCACAAGCTTCGATGATGTCGGCGTCGCCGCCTTCCGAAGCCTGCTCCCACATCGCCCATGCAGCCGCCAGGTGGCGGCGCAGCCCCGGCATGGAACTTAACTGAGTAAGGGTTTTAAAATGACTGTCGAGACGAGCACGCTCCAAAGGTTCAACCGAAACCCCATCAACTAACCGCTCATGAGCTTGATCTTCGGCGCTCGAACCACTTCCGTAAATGACACGAACACGACAGCCTCTTCTTACCAGCTCGGGCAAGAAGAACCTATAAAAGGTAACAATCCCTCCCCCGGATACCGGGAGATATTCAGGTGTAAGGACGAGTATCCGCATTTAATGAATGCTCACAGCGACGCGAGGTCTTCTCTGACCCTGGCCCGCATCATGTTGATATCGCGCCTTTCGCGGATGAACGCCCTGTAGGCGGCCGCCATTGCCTCACTCTCGTCCTTGTCAGGAAGTTGCCTTGTGAGGGCTATGAAGTTTCGACGCCACTTGATGTAGGCGTTTTCCGGGCAATCGATCAGAGACGACGGCATGTCCCCCAACGGGACAATACCGGCATAAGCAAGTTCACGATATTTCAAAAACTCGATGCGGGCGATGGAAGAACAAACCGCTCCATAGCGAAAGCGACTCAAAACCTCAATATACTCAGCACCAACCGCATGATGCTTTAATGTTTTCCCCGTCAGGTCAGGGTATCCGGGATGCTTGAGCCAAGCTGTTCTGCGGCGCAGTGGCAACCAAAATCGCGCGGTGTGAGCTTATCCTCGTTCTAACTGGATAAATTCGTGGATCTATGGCCCCGGATATAAGCACATCGCCGCGAGTGGCGTGGTCGATGCTCAATTCGCACTGTGGATCATAGACATAGGGAGCAAAGATGAACCGGCTCTTTCTGGCCTTCGCGCACATAAAGCCTGTTACGCCCGCTGGCGTATACGTGAACATTAAGTGAGTTGACGGCTTATCCAGGAGACCGATAACAAATTGAACCCAATAATGGCTGTAATCTCTTTCGAAGGGATCGTTCACTCGTAAGACGACAGTAGCACGAGACCTTGCAAAGAAGCTTTTCAGTTCGTCCAGCTCGCTGGCGGGAAAGCGGGTATCCACGATTATAATGTCGGCTTGACACAAGACATCATCGCCGAGCTTTGCTACGGGCCAATCGTAGTCGCGAGCAAAAGCAGGGCCAGCATCCCCACAAATAAGCTTATCGTAGGGAAAGGTCGCCGAGATCAAGTATACTATGTTCACCGGAACACCAGTTTGAACTCCAGACTAACCGTCTGATCAATAGACAAACGCCGCAGCTGCTGCTCTGTGCTCCAATCCTATTCTGTGAGCCACTCTGAGCTTCGCGCTCAACCACAATGCTTGCAGACGTCTTGTGGCCTTCCAGCCTAACAGTTGTGAACACCAATAGAGCTTGCCACTCCACGAGGGGGCGGTGGGAGCATGTCCCAGCGAGTAAATGCTTTGTTCTGCTTTTTTCACAAGTTCAGGAACCCGAGGAAACACCAAGTGAACGAAGTACTGGTATCTGGCTGCCGCAGCGCGCCTCGTCTCCATACAGTCTTGTTTCTTCAGCAAGTTTCGAGCTGAGAATTCGCAGGCACGATAAGCGGAAGTCAGCGCCTCCACGTCGCGCCTCTTATTTAGCGATGGCATTGCGGTTATTCTGTAGAAGCCTTTCGCCTGGCTGCAACATCTGACTCTGTTTGAAGCCAGCACCACACGGGCAAAGAACTCTCCATCGTCCTCAAGAGATAAATTCTCGTTCCAGGGACCCGCTTTTTCTATTACGCCTCGCGGACAAAGATAGGCCAAAGAAGCCATCATAGAGCGGGTTAACCAAAGCTCGCAAATATAGTCAATCGGGTCTTGATCGCAAAAGAGAGAACTTTCCACCATAACTGCCTCTGCGAGCGAATCACTGAACACGCCCCAAGGACATATTGCCACGGCAAAGGGATCATCGCCGGATAATCTTTGGACCTGTATCTCAATCTTTGTGGGAGCTAAGATATCATCGGCGTCCAGAAATTGAATGTATTCACCCGATGCAGCTTGCAATCCGACATTTCGCGCAGCCGCGGCCCCTGGCTTTTCGCACTCAAGGACCCTCACGCCGCTTGACTTGAAAGAGTTAGCGATTTCCAGGGAGCGATCAGTCGAACCATTGTCAATGACAATGATTTCAAGAGGCTGCCAAGTTTGAGACAAGCATGACCGTATTGTTTCCGCGAGCCACTGCTCAGCGTTTTTGCATGGAATAATCACCGAAACAATTGGCAAGCTCATTTACGAAAAATCTCTGAAGAGTTTTTGTAATTCATGCACACGCTAAGCCAGCAGATAGTCATTGACCTGCGTTGCCCACTGCGGCCCCTTGGCTTGCCAGTCTTAGTCCGGTTAAGAAGCCACGATACCGTGCCCGCTCGAACCTTTCAGCCCTTGCTCCAAACCGTACGAGAGTAAAGAGCGCTCGGAGCGATCTGCGCCAAGTTGGGCTGGCTCGCATACTAGTTTTGTTCCGTTTCGCCTGTAGTACGGTACCTGATGCGGTTATATTTTCTAAGAGACTCAGTAGGTATTGCTCCGTCACTCTTAACTTGGGGATCAAATGTGTCATCGATAGGCTAGGCGAGTTTCCCCAGCCATATCCAAGTTCGGCCGAGGTTAGGATCAGATCGATGTCTCCGCCAGATAAGAGCGAAGCACCCTTGCGGTCTAGTCCGCGGCGGACTTCGTCGCGATGAAGCGCTTGAGAGTATGCATCGGCTATTTCTCTCCGAATACACATTCCCGCGCCGCAAGGATGACTGTGTGCATCATCGGGATTGTTTGACCAGACCGGCCGAGTGAACTCTCGGATCGCGAGCATACCCCAATGGACCTTTGTCCAATCCGCCGGTTCTTGCTCGAACTCCGGTCTTATGTTCCCGCCCCAGGCACCCAGAAAAGGGTAATCGCGCGCAATCCGCAGCGCTTCCTCCAGGTATGGCGGATCGAGGACGTTATCGTCATCGACGAAAACAAGGATGTCGCCCTTCGCCTCGCCGATTCCGCGAAGCCTCGCGGGCGTCAATCCCAGCTCATCCTCGCGCACATGGCGGCCATGAGGATGCCAGGAAATGTCGAACCGTTCCGCAACCGGCTGCGCTGACGCGTTATCGACGACGATCAGTTCCCAGCCGGATGCCGGGAGGGTTTGCGCTTGCAGAGCGGCAAGCACCCGCGTCAGATATTCTTCCCGCGGGTTGTGTGTGCAGATGATGACTGAGATCATATTTTCTTTCACCAATCGCCTCGGGAGTGGAGAAGAGAGGGACGGGCCGGGATCGAGGCTTTGGCGCGCCCGGAAAGGACAGAGTCCGGGTTCGCCAGCGGGCGAACGGCGCAAGGCCCGGCCATCCAGGTAAACAGGCCGTTGACGCGCGAATCGTTTAATTCGCACATCGTTAACGGGAGGGCGCCGGAATTTCTTCCGTCCAGCATTTGCGTTAAAAAACACCTAAGAGCGAGAGCAAGCTGTATCCTGTTATATACAGTTAAAAACCATAAGGCGCTGAAAAGACTAGCCTCTTCTTCGCCATTAAATAAAATTTAAGGGCGGAATTTCCCCATTTACTGGGACGAGCAAAAGTCCGTTAAATATATTTCGACTTCATCCGTTAACCACGCTCGCGCCGTTCGCCCCGCTGCGGGGCACGCATCTCCTGAACTTTTCCCACTTTTTCAATGGCTTAACCCCCGTCAACGTTCCGGTAAGACGTCTTCTCCTAGAATCTACCGTGTTTGAGATCAAACGCCGTCGCGAGCAGACCAGACTGCAGGCCAATCTAGATGCCCATTGACACGAGTTGGGGGACGGAGAGGATTAAACTCCTCCTTGCCGAGAAAAAACGAAATTGCATCAATCTTTTGATCGAAATCCTTACGCCACTCCCCCAACCATGCTGATAGTACATAATGATCCGGGGTTAGCGGCAGGTTGTGCGCTTCAAACCTCAGTACGCCGGAACTATAAGTACCATCACAGTTCCTTCGCTCATGGAAACGAGCATTTGACCCCCAAACAGGATGCCCAACCGTCGTGCTAAGAACAACACCTCCGATCGGAGTCTCGATAGGCCAAGGGGAGGTGAACTCGATGTCGGCTATCAGGTTGCAAGCTAGTAGCGCTTCCTGGTCAACTTGGATAGCGGTTATGGAAGGTCGACTTGTATCGGCAGGAAATGAGACCGAACATGCGGTCTCGAGTTGGGAGCTATACCGCTGAATAACGTCGCTTACGCTTCCTATTGCTGCAACTTCGCCCGCGATCAGAAGAACCGCGCGAGCGCATAAGGAGGACACCGCCGCCATGTTATGGCTGACGAACAGCACCGTCCGCCCGTGCCCGGCCACATCCTGCATCTTGCCGAGGCACTTCTTCTGAAACTCCGCGTCGCCGACGGCCAGCACCTCGTCCACGATCAAAATCTCCGGCTCCAGATGCGCCGCAACCGCAAAGGCGAGCCGCACATACATGCCGCTGGAATAGCGCTTCACCGGCGTATCGAGGAACTTCTCCACCTCCGCGAAGGCGACGATCTCGTCGAACTTGCGCTTGATCTCGGCGCTGCTCATGCCGAGAATGGCGCCGTTGAGGAAGATGTTCTCGCGGCCCGTCAGCTCCGGGTGAAAGCCGGTGCCGACTTCGAGAAGGCTCGCAACCCGGCCCTTGATCTCGACGCGGCCCGCGCTCGGCTCGGTGATGCGCGAGAGGATCTTGAGCAGCGTCGACTTGCCCGCGCCGTTGCGGCCGATGATGCCGACCACGTCGCCGCGCTTGATCTCGAAATCGACGTCCTTCAGCGCCCAGAACTCTTCAACCTCGTCGCCGGCGATGAGCTGGCGGCCGCGCATCATGTCGCGCGCGGAGCGGGCAAGGCCGTTGGCCGTGCGTACGATCACGTCGCGGAACGTAGGGTTTCGCTCCTGCTGGCTCTCGTGGCCGATCAGGTATTTCTTGCCGAGGCCTTCGGCGCGAATGACAACGTCGCTCATCGGGGGCGCGCCTTCAACAACAACCCGCGATCATTCATGAGGTCTTTGTCCTGCGGCAAAAAAAAAGAAGCTTAGATAGATATAGGCCATTTTACGAAACGAAACCAATTTTAGCGGATCGTTAACTCCCGCAGGATCACGCGCGGGGAAAATCCCGGTTGCCGATAGGAGACGAATGCGCCGGCCATCGGGTCATACCAGGTCGGCGAAGGTGCGCTCGGTCTGCCGGAAGTAGCGGACGCCAAGCCAGAGGAAGAATGCCACGACACCCAGGCTGAGAAGAAAGCCAGGTATGTACAGGGGGCTTTCGCCGCCAAGGATGCACCAGCGGAAGCCATCGATCACGCCCACGACCGGGTTCAGGCTGTACCAGAGACGCCATTCCGCCGGGATAACCGCGCTCGAGAAGCCAACCGGCGAGACATAAAGGCCAAACTGCACCACGAACGGGATGATGAAGCGAAAATCGCGGTATTTGACGTTCAGGGCCGTGATGTAGAGCGCCGGCCCCATGCTGGCGAGAACAGCCAGCACGACAAATGCCGGCAGAAGCAAGATGTGCCAGTCGGGCATGAAGCCGAACCACGCCATGATGCCGAACAGGATCACCAAGTTGATGCCGAAGTCGACCATGGCCACAACGGCCGCCGATGCGGGCACGATGAGGCGGGGGAAATAGACCTTGCTGATCAGGTTGGCGTTGCCGACCAGGCTGTTGGAGGCCTCGCTCAAAATGGACGAGAACAAAAACCACGG
Organism: uncultured Alphaproteobacteria bacterium; assembly: GCA_963757195.1. Classification (GTDB taxonomy): domain Bacteria; phylum Pseudomonadota; class Alphaproteobacteria; order Rhizobiales; family Rhodomicrobiaceae; genus Rhodomicrobium. The sequence continues at coordinate 2,093,967 of CAVWQG010000002.1, read as the reverse complement.
CAACATGCCTGCGAACACCAGCACAGGATAGGGGCGCCGCCATCGCTCGGCAGCTTCGCGAGCTTGCCGAATATCACCGTGAAAACTACCATCGTCAGGAACGGCCGCACGAGCGCCCAGACAACGCCAATGACCGTCTGCTTGTAGCGCACGGCCACGTCGCGCCAGGCGAGGATGGCGAACAGCTCACGGTAGTGCCAGAGATCGGACCAATAGTTGCGCTCGGCGCGCCCCGGCTCGAGGATGAGCACGCGCTCGCTTTGGCTGGCCCCCGCGACCTTCGCCCTGACCTGGACCCCAGCATCAGGATTTTGGGTGCCGGCGCCCTCAGTAGTTGCTAAAGTTTCGGACAAGCTCGTCGACATGGGTTGCAAAGTTCTGAAAAGCAAAGCGTTGAACCTCAAGAGGGTTGCCGCCAAGACGCCCAGCCAAAGCGTCATTAAGGGCGATCACGATTTGATCCTGAGACCTTGGGTCGATGACGCGGCCAATCCGCCCGTCGGCGAGGGCATCCACGCTGCCGTCCTGGCTTCCCCCGATAACGGGAAGCCCTGTAGCGGCTGCTTCAGCGAACACAATGCCGAAGCCTTCCTTGGTGCTAGGCATGATAAACGCGGATGCTGACTGGTAGAGCGCAAGAACATCCTCATCGCTCACGCGACCGACAAAGCGGACAAACTCTTGTAAACCGAGCTCTGAGACCTGCCGTTCGAGATCAATTCGTCCGTCGCCGTCGCCTACGATCACGTATACTAGGTCAGGATGGTAGCCGCGAACAGCTGTTAGCGCGTTAATCACCCCAGAGTGCCCCTTATAGTAATCCTCCTTGGTAATACGTGAGACAGTTAGGATAATTTTCTTACGGGACAGGTGATATTTGGCGCGGACTTCTGCATTATCCTCACCCGGCAAGAATATCGGCCGCACCGTGTTCGGCAGCACCCGCACACGAAAAGGGTCAATATTTGACCACTCCAGCATGCGACGGCGCGTGTACCGGCTTACTGTCGTAATCAGGGCCGAACGTTCCACGGCCAGGCGCAAAGCCTTGGCGGGGCGTTCCCAGGCATCGATCCCGTGGGTTTGCAGCCAGACCGGAGCCTTCAGGCTTTTACCCAAGAACGCCGCCAGAGGCGCTGTGTAGATATGACCGCAAAAAAGAAGGTCTAACGGGGCTTTTTTGCGTACCGCCGTGGTAAATGCGGCAAGACTATATGCGGCTTTGCTTTTAACGGGGGAAAGCTGGTTAACTTTTGGAGCGAGCTCGAAGGTGCTGCAATGTCCCACCCTTGGCAGGACAACGATTTCGCTGACGTGTTTGGATTGAGAGAGCGCGGTCAGGAAATCGCGGTTATATTGAGCGATGCCGCCGTAACCACCGAAGGCGTCCGTGACAAGGGCTAGAACGCGCATGAAGTGCTCCGCATCGCGCTCATGCCGCCATGACTTCCAAAGCCCACCGTCTTGCCCACGGTGTATCAGCTCTTTCTGCTATCGGCCCCGAAGACAATCGCGTCTGCTCTTGTTGCCACTTTGCCACTGGTGTGGTGAAGCCGGACTTCTGCCGATAACGAAGAGCATTCGGCAGTGGAGGGGAAGCTGCATCGGCAATTAACGCCTTTGCGAACGTTTTTCTCGGCAGGGAGCTGAAAGGCGCGACTTTTGACAGAAGAACATGATCGACCAGGGGCACTCGAACTTCTAGCCCGTGCGCCATGCTGGCCCAGTCTGTGTCACGCAACAGCTGGTTGCGCATATAAAGCGCCGATTCAAGAGTTGAAACCCGGGCAAAGGCAGTGCCTGGCTTTGGTTTCAACTCGGAGGTGATAAGGGAGCCAAGTCTTAAGCGGCGAAGGCCTAATGTTACGACCTCGCGGCCCAGCAGATGATCGAGTTCCCACGGCAAGAACAACCCACGACGCAGCAGATAGGCCCCGGCATATGTTCCGCCAAACTCGACGAGACCCGCCACTTTCGGGTTGCGACCAAGGAGATGAGCAGCCCAAAGGCCGGGAATGCGTGTGGCTTTCCCCAAAGCCGGAATGCGGCTCAAAAGGCCGAAGGCGCGGACTAAGCGAGGAATATCGCGGAAAGAGGGATAGCCACCGAATAATTCATCGCCCCCCAATCCGGACACTGCAACCTTCAGGCCCAACTCACTGGCCGCCTTCGAGACGAACCAAGTGTTGATGCCATCGACGGAGGGCTGGTCCATGGCTTCCATGATGTATGGCAGGTCCGCCAGAAACTCGCTCTCGGTGATAACGCGCGTCGTATGTTGCGTCTCGTAGAGCTTCGCGACCTCGGCGGCGAGCGGCGCCTCATCCTCCGGTCGCCCCTGGAACTCTCGGAAGGTAAGGGTGACAGTTTGGATGTCGCTCTGGCCTGACTCGCGCATGAGAGCAACCAGCGAGGCTGAATCAATGCCCCCAGACAAGAACGCGCCAACCGGAACATCTGCGATCAGATGGTGGCGTACGCTATCCAGAAGAGCCTCCCGGGTAGTAGCCCTGGCCTGTTCAGGGGTTGTTGTGTGCGAACCTCGCGCTTTTGCTTCCGCCTCGCAATAGACCTGGGCCAGCGAATGGTAGCGGCGAGGCTCATCCACCCCCACGCTGCCAACAAGGAGCGTGGTTCCTGCTGGGAGAACTCGGATTTCGCGATAGAGCGTGAAAGGTTCGGGAACGTGGCCAAACAAGTAAAAGCCCACAAGGCCGGCCGGTTCTTGGTCGGCTGAGATGCCCCGCCCGGCGACAAGCGCCTTGACTTGACTGGCGAAACGGAAGGTCCAGCCGTCGTCAGCGTAATAGAGTGGTTTGATGCCGTAAGGATCACGCGCTAGGAAAAGCTTCCGGCTCCGCTCATCCCAAATCGCGAAGGCGAACATGCCGCGTAAGTCATGCACCATCTCAGCGCCTTTCTCGGCGTATAGGTGCAACAGAACCTCCGTGTCTGAGTGACTTCTGAACACGTATCCCTTGGCTTCGAGGTTCTGCCTAAGCGAGCGGTAATTGTAGATTTCACCGTTGAAGGTGACGGCAAGTCGCCGGTCTGCGCTCAGCATGGGCTGGGCGCCCGCCTCTGATAAGTCGATGATCGACAACCGCCGGTGACCAAGGCCGATCCGGCTATCGTCCGCCGTCCACATCCCTTTGCCGTCTGGGCCGCGCGCCGTCATATGATCGCGAGTTCGGCCGAGTTCTTCCCGGTCCACCGGGTTGGCCGCATAGTGATAGGCGTATATGCCGTTGATGCCGCACATCGAAGTGTAAGGTTCTAGTCCATTCTGCTTGAGAACGAAGCGGCCGAGGCGATTATAAGGCCCCGCCTCAAGAAGGTTGAGTGCGCCTGCACAACTTCAACATGACGATCTAAATCGATACAAGGATGTAATGGAGGCGCCAACTTCGTGATGCCCTGTCTCTTCCCTGCCAAGACAGATGAGAGCCGAACTCGCCCGATAACGGCGTTTGACGATCTCCATCGTAGCACCGAAGTAGATGCCGGCATTTGTTCAGTCTGCTTCACGCCACTACCTTGAGTGCGGGCGCAGAAAAATCGAGCGGCTGGCCCGACAATAACCTGTCAAAATAGCTGATGGTGTGCTGCAAGCCTTCACGCAGTGGAATAGCGGGTTGCCAATTCAACTGCTCTTTTGCGCGGGCAATGCTGGGCTGCCGCTGCCGCGGGTCATCGGCGGGCAGGGGATGAAAGACGAGCTTAGACCTCGATCCTGTGAGCTCGATGGTCATTTCCGCAAGCTCCGTGACGGTGAACTCGCCCGGATTGCCAAGGTTGATCGGGCCAGTGACACCAGCCGGGCTGTTCATCAGTTTGATGAAACCCTCGATCAGATCATCCACATAGCAGAAGGAGCGCGTTTGCTGGCCGTCGCCATAAATGGTGATCGGATCACCTTTCAAGGCTTGAACGATGAAGTTCGAGACCACACGCCCGTCATTGGGATGCATTCTTGGCCCATAGGTGTTAAAAATGCGCGCCACCTTGATGTCGAGCTTATGCTGGCGATAATAGTCGAAGAACAAGGTCTCCGCGCAGCGCTTACCTTCGTCATAGCAGGATCTCGAACCGATCGGGTTCACATTCCCCCAGTAATCTTCGGTCTGAGGGTGAACGGACGGATCGCCGTAAACCTCCGAGGTGGATGCCTGAAAAATCCGGCATTTCAGGCGCTTGGCGAGACCGAGCATATTGATGGCGCCGTGCACGGTCGTTTTAGTCGTCTGCACGGGGTCATGCTGATAGTGGACCGGGGAGGCCGGGCATGCGAGATTATAAATCTCGTCGACCTCGACATATAGCGGGAAGGTTACATCATGACGGATGAGTTCGAAGCGAGGGTTACCGACAAGATGCTCGATATTGCGTTTGGCGCCGGTGAAGTAATTGTCGACGCAAATGACATCATGCCCATCGGCGAGCAGCCTGTCGCAGAGGTGAGACCCAAGAAATCCCCCCCCCCGGTCACGAGTATCGACTTAACGGAAGCCATCTGAAATCCCTCTATCCAGCCTTTACGATTTCGCGTTTTATTGGTCTTCCGGTCGGCGGAAGCTACGCTTTCACCCCAAAGGCGCCGTTTTTGTTCAGAAAGGCGGAGCCACAAAGGCCCTTTTTGTACCGCCGTCTCCAGGCTGGCCGCGGAGCCGTCAGGGGGCAAACTAAAGATATTTAAACGCTTCCAATGAAACTCAACAAGTTTAGCGCGAGGAGTGAAAACTGCATCGCAGTATTCTTCAAGCTACCGCACTCCGGGTGAATCGGATTTACCGGAATACGGGGACTGTATATGGTATGTTCCCATCTTAGGCGGGAAACTGCTAATTAAATACTTGAGAAAGGGCTCTAAGACTGGATTATGTCTACATTAGGACTGCGTCGCCTGAATCGAATGCATAGGCCAGCGGTTTTTTATTTTCAAGGCAAGGTCCCCCCTCAGGATGCCGCCCTCGCTCAGTTCCCGCCAAGCTCGATCTATGAGCGGCCTCGATATGCTTTCACCGAGGAGCATCATCGGGATGGTCCTAAGCACGATCTCAAAATCCAGGGCCAGACTGGCGTTCCTGACATACCAGATATCGAGAGCGACCTTGTCCTCGGGCGATATATCCCGCCCTCCCACGACTTGCGCCCAGCCGGTGACCCCGGGTCTGACGAGCAGGCGCGCTCGGTATTCATCGGACTGATCGCGGGGCAGAAGCGGGCGAGGGCCAATAATAGACATCTCTCCGCGAACCACATTGAGCAACTGCGGCAGCTCGTCGAGTCTCAAGCGACGCATGATTGTGCCGACACGAGACACACGTTCGGCGTCGGATAGCTTGCACCCGCTGGCATCATGTGCTGCTCTCATGGTGCGGAATTTATAGAGCCTGAACGGCCGGCCGGCGCGCCCTGGCCGCTGCTGCCAGAAGAAGACCGGCGTCCCGATGCTGCCCCAGACCAGCACCGCCGCTATCGCCAGAAAAGGAGAAAAGAGAGTAAGCGCTACGGATGCTACCAAGCAGTCGATCGCTCTCTTGGCTATCCAGTACCGGCGGCGGGCGATCGCCTGGAGTTCGGCGGGCACGATTTCGAAGCTCAGATCAGAAGTGACACTGGAAGGCGCGCTCGGGGCGTCTGGTGAGCAGCGTTCGCCGCCGCCGACGAAGCCCAGATCTTCAGCGAGAAGCTGAAGGGCGATGTCGCGGGACCGCTCCACCCTGAGCAGAGCGTCGCGCTGATCCGCTTTCAGGGAGTTGAGCGATACTGCAACCATGATGCGGTCGATCGAGACGCCATGCACCTCCAGGCGATCGAGAATGTCTTCTATATCCTCAGGAACACCCAGAACAGGGCAGGCTGCGACCAGCCGGCCGACATGCCGCCCGGTACTGCCGACGAGACCGGCGACCTTGATGCCGCAGGGAGAGAACTCGGCGGCGGCCTGGAGATAGATTTCCGTAAGCTTTGTGATCCCAACCACGAGAACAGTCGCCTGCGGTTCGATCTTCGCCAGTTGAAGAAACCCTGCGGACCCCCTCCGCTGTTTGCGCCGTTCATGGCTCACTCTGTGGAGGACACGAGCGCTCACAAGTAAGGCGACGCCCGCAAGTGTCTGCAAAACCGGCAAGGTGCGGGCAAGACCGTCAAGGCGGTTATAGGCAAATGTAACTGATACGGCGCCGAATGTGATGAGAGCAACAGCTTCCGCTACTCTTACATAGTCGACGAGGGCTGAAAAGCGCCAGATGGTGCGATTTGTTCCCGCCGCAGCAAACACAATCAAGGAAAAAGCGAAGGTTGCGCAAAAATATGGCAAGGTCTGAGTAAACCGATCCAATGAAACTTCGAAATTCTCGCGCAAGGCGAAGGCAACCAGCGTAGCGAGGCACATTAAAGCCAGATCGAGCATCAACAAATCAAAGCGACGCATTAAGTATCCCCGAAAGAGAAAACTATCAAATGCCGCCAAGACTGTTATTGGGGTTTGAGAAGATAGGCAAGGCTAATACAAAAATCTTGAACACGCGTTTTAGTTGAGTAAATTAGTGTTTGTGCCGTCTTGGTTGTGCGATTCTCTTCGCCAAGCCTGGGGCCACGTCATGTCCGGCTTGCGAAGGTCGCCCGGCGCACGCTCTTCGGCGAGCCTGCGCGGCTCGCGTCGGCGTGGGCGCGGCGTGGGCGCCTCGATCTCGGATTCCTCCACAGGCGCCAGAAGCGACGCGCAGAAAAACGCGAAGAGCGCGCCCAGTGCAGTTGTTCTTAAGGGATAATCCACCAGCGAATGGAGAAGCAGCACCGCTATGATCAGCGTCGAGGCGCGTTGAAGCAGCGCTTGACCGGGGGGGGGGGCGTCGGCCGGTCTCATCCAGACCGTGTATGCTCTGCGGCCAAGCCAGCCAAGAAACAGAATGAGGATAACCGCTCCCACAAGCCCTGTTTCGAGGAGGATCTCCGCAAGGTCGTTGTGAGCCCTGTTCGCAAAGGCGGCCAAAGCGTACTCGGGGTTCTCGACCACCCCGTAAACGTTGACAAACGAGCCCAATCCAGTCCCAAAAGGAAGCGCCTTTAGCGCCGTCTTAAATGTGGTCACCGCAAGAGGAATTCGAAGGTCGTCTGCAAGGCTGCTTTCAAAACGGGCCGCGAGGCCGCCGAGGCCGGTCTGCAGCGCGAAAAGCACAGCAAAGGACACAACTGCAAGGGAGATGCGCCGCAGGCCCTTTCGATGCCGCGGGGCTTCGGTTCTTTGCTGTGCGCGCCGTTGCGTAACGGCCATCATGACGATTCCGGCAAGAGCGGCCATCGCCAAGATCACGCCAGCACGAGACCTGGCCATCACCAGGCCCGCGACGATGGTCACGAGAAATGCGGCTGCTGCGAGAAACCAGAGGATTGACCGTGTGCGCAAAGTCTTGTCGTCCAGAAACCCTTCGATCGTTGGATAGAACCAAAGCGCCGACACGATGAGGGTAACGTTCAAGAGGGCCGCGAAGTGGTTGCGATTAGCGAAGAAGCCGACCGCTTCCGTCGGGTTCGTGTACTCGTAGAACCGTAAGTCGCTGCTTGGACCTTGCGCCATTTGCAGGAACCCGAGCATCAAGGAGATCGCGCCCGCGCCAAGGATCACCCAGCAGAGCATAATCCGGTCCCGCAAGCCGAGTTGGAGCGCCGCAGCGAAAATGGACAGTGGAACGATAAGAGATGCGGCTGCAGCCCATGTCGCCTGAGGCGTTATGGAAAGGGTGGTCCAGTTCGATTCGAGTGACGGCAAACCGCCGATATCCGCGTCAGCAAACGAAGGCATGCCGCCCGACCAGATCGAGAAGGGAAGCGGCAAGATCTGTAACGCGACGATAGCCGCGCACAGGACGCAGACGGCCAAAGCGAGACGCGCCCGCGACCTTCGCGGATGGCTGGCGAAGAACGCAGGCGCAAACGAGACTGTAAGCGGGGGGATCGCAATGAGCTGGACGATGACATCGCCCACAAAACCGCTGTGCGTGCTCCCACCAAAGACTATCGCGCAGACGATGGTGACGCCGCACAACCAAAAAAACATGGACCCGCTCTCTGCAGCCCTTATGGGCTCACGCTTGGCGAAACGTCGCCGCCGCTATTGGCAAGGGCCGCCGCAACGCCTCCACCGAAAGCGAGCAAGCTGCCCGCCGCGATCGCGTCGCCGGGTAAAACGGCCGGCTCGGAAACGTCGCTGGCGACGGCTCCATCCTTGAGGCTGCAAACCGGCGGCTCCGCCAGAACGAGCACCGTTTGATGCGGCCCAACTTTTTCCGAACAGTTATTCTCGTAGACGACAAAGGCCGCGCCATTATCGGCGTGAATGCGATCGCCCGGATTGAGGAGTGCAGCTTCCACGACGGGTTTGAACCCGTTGCCCTGATTAACCAGGATAGTCCCCTCAATATTTGTCAGCATCGCCGCTTTAGCGCCTGTGCCGAACATGCACACAGCCACTATAGCAGAAATGCAACAAATCACGAGTTGAGTCGCTTTTCGCTGTTCAATAATCATGACTTATCCCCACCATTCGAATAATTATAGTTGCGCTAATAACCAAAAGACGTCAGTGGTGCAATTGCTTTTCTATGATAACGAGCGATTTTTGGGGACGGAGAAGCAAAGCGGACACTGTTACTGGGACGTTCGCTCTCGTCGGCCGGTGGGGCAATACAGATATGAACATCTCTTATCGACTTGGGGAGCCTTGTGTTCCTTGTTCGTGTGGGACAAGGCAGCAACTCGGTATTTCTCCGGGCGGTGGCCGCTTCGCATAGGCGCGATAAAGTCACATCGTCGATTTGCCAAGTCTCCTAATTTTGGGCGAAATGGAGTTCAAGGGCATGTATATGTTCGTTAAGGTTTTCGTTCCCGCATTCGCGGCGGCGCTGATTGGCGCCTGCGCCGGCCCCGTGGCGCCGGGCGGGGAAGGCGCAAGCCTCCAGCCTCGCGCTCTCGCGGCCCAGCCGGCTCCCGGCGCTGGGGATAGGCAAGAAACCGCAGCTGAGCCCAACAAAGGAGACCAAGAGGTAGTTCGGAAGGTCGCCCTCTCCTTTGCGTCTCTTTCCGATCCGGAAAGCAAGAGCTATAAGATTGGCCCGCGCGACGTGCTTGAAGTGACTGTCTTCAAGGCGCCGGAGCTGTCCAAGACCGTCCAGGTCTCCGAAGCCGGAACCATCAACTTCCCTCTCATCGGGGAGCTTGAGGCGGCCGGGAAAAGCGCTCGTGAGGTCGAGCAGGAGATGACCAGGAGGCTCGGGAGCAAGTATCTGCAAAATCCCCAGCTCTCGGTCTTAGTGAAGGATTATTTCAGTCAGCGCATCACCATGGAGGGCGCCGTCAAAAAACCTGGCGTCTATCCTATTGCGGGAGGTCTTTCTCTCTTGCAGGCGATGGCCCAGGCCGGTGGATTTGATGAGTCGGCCTCGCAAACGGTGGTTCTTTTCCGGCAGGTCAACGGGAAGCGCATGGCGGGCCGATACGATGTGTCCAGGATCCGCGAGGGCGAGGATGAAGATGTTCAGTTGCAGGCTGGCGACGTGATCATCGTTCCGACATCAAACCTGAAGGAGGGCATGAACGCCGTTATGAAGCTCCTGCCGCTCGCCATGCTCGCGCCTTACCTCTAGGCCTCTTTGTGAACGGTCCGATAGATTTGAGATTCCAGAAAGGTGAATCAGGAAATGCAAGACGCTTCTGGACAGGGACTTGAGGAGCGTTCTTCCAAGGCGCAAGCCCTCGTCAAGGCGGAGTCAAACGCTGTCGGGCCGGTAAGGCGCGATCCTTATGCGGCTTTCGGTCCAGGACCCGCGCTCGAAGAGGGGAACGATCTTGGCGTTACCCTTCGTCAATACGCCTACATGCTGCTTAAGCGCAAATGGCTCATTCTTGGCGTTTTGCTTGCGTTTGCTGTTCTCAACGTAACCCGGACGCTGCTTAAGACCCCGCTTTACACGGCAACGGTGAGGATTTAGATCGAACGGGAGTCGGCTAAAATCGTGGAAGGGGGCTCGACCATGCCCGCCGAGGCTGGGAGTTCTGATTTCCTGAGAACCCAGTACGAACTTCTCAAAAGCCGGGCGATGGGCGAGCGCGTTGTATCCTCTCTGCACCTTTACGACGAAGACAGCTTTTTTCAACCGCGCGACGTTTCTCCTATCGGGCTTTTGAGAGGGATTTTTTCCTCTTCAAAGAACGAGCTTCCACCGCCAACGGCCCGCCAGTCATGGGCCACGGGCATCGTGCTCGGCAACGTCTCTATTTTGCCAGTGACAGGCTCAAGGCTCCTCGATATCAGCTATGTTGATCCCAGCCCCGCGCGTGCTCAAAGCATCGCGAACGGCTATGCCGATGCTTACGTAGCCTCTAACCTGGATAAGAGATTCGAGGCGAATTCCTACGCGAAAACCTTTCTCGAAGATCAAAGCAAACAACTTAAAATCAGACTGGAAGAGTCGCAGAAGGCACTCTTGGATTTCGCCGAAAAGGAGAAAATGGTCGAACTGGGCGATAAAGCGTCGATCGCCGAGAATAATCTTGCAGCCGCCAACGCGGCGGTCGGCCAGTTGATCTCTGAGCGCATAAAGAGCGAACAACTGTGGCGGCAGGTTGACAGCGCCACGGCAATCAATCTTCCCCAGCTTCTCACCAACGGCGTGATCGAGGTGCTGCGGGGGCAACGCAAGACACTTGAAACTGAATACCAGGAGAAGCTCGAGACCTTCAAGCCAAGCTACCCAGCGATGGTTCAGATCTCAAGCAAAATGAAGGAGGTCGACCGCCAGCTCGCAGCCGAGGTCAAAACCATCAAGAATGCTTATAAGGGCGCCTGATGAATTATCGCTTGCTCAGGAAAATGAGATGAAAGCGAGGATAGAGACGCTGAAACAGGAGGTCCTCGACTTACAAAAGAAAGGGATTCAGTATAATATTCTGAAACACGAAGTCGACACCAACCAGGGCCTTTATAACGGGCTGCTGCAACGCTACAAGGAAGTCGATATCGCTGGTGGCGTCGGCACCAACAACGTATTCATCGTTGATCGGGCCATGCTGCCTGGCGCTCCTTCCGAGCCCAACTTATCCCGTGCTCTCACGCTTTCGCTAGCGCTTGGATTCGGGGCTGGGGTTGGCATCGCGTTGCTCTTGGAGATGCTCGACGATCGTGTGCGCGCCCCTGGGGAGGTCGAAGCGCTTTCAGGGCTTGCGACGCTCGGGATCATCCCCCGGGCCGAAGAAGACGACGCAATTCTCAAGGCGCTCAGCGCTCCGAATTCCCCGTTTGCCGAGTTGTACCGGTCGCTCGGGACTGCTTTACAGTTCTCGACCGAGAATGGGCTGCCGCGCTCGATCACGGTGACAAGCGCCGGAGCGGGAGAGGGAAAATCAACGACGGCCGTCGCCATTGCGCGGCACTTTGCGCAATTAGGCCTCAAAGTTCTGCTTGTCGATGCCGACCTTCGCAAGCCGACGCTTCACATGAGGCTCGGTTTGAATAATACGACAGGCCTCAGCAACTATTTGACTGGCTCCTCGCTACCGCCTGAGGTCATTCAAGGGACGGATCATCCCAACCTCTCATTCATGGCGTCGGGACCGTTGCCCCCGAACGCGGCGGAGCTTCTGCACGGGACCAGGGTTTTCTCCCTTATTTCCATTGGCTCGGAGGTGTTCGACCTCATTTTATTCGACACCCCGCCGATCCTTGAGATCGCCGACGCCCAGTTGGTGGGGAGCGCTTGCGCCGCCTGCATTTTCGTCGTGGGGGCCGGAGATAGCAAGAAGAGAATGATCCGAGCCGCCCTGCGTCGCCTTCAACTCACTCGCATCACAATCCTTGGCGCCGTCCTCACCAAGTTTGACCCCAAGACTGTGGGGTACGCCTATAGCGATGCATACGGCTATGGTTATGGTTACGGGTATGGCTACAGCTATGGCTATCTGCGCGAGCCTCATTCCCGTGGAGACACCACTGCGTCCAACGACTCGAAGCAACTTGCCAATTCAAGCTTGAATTAAGATGCAAAGCCCAGAAGCGCTCGCTGCGGCTCTTGGCATGGTGCGTCACCCAAGGCTGGTCCGGAAAGTCCGGGGGCTGCCTCTGCCAAAAGGGATGACGTTCCTGCTCGAGGTCGCCGCAGGCGAAAGCGATGCATTGCAACAAGCGGCTGCGCTGACAGACCGTCCGCAGGGCATTTTGCAGGAAGCCGCCGGCTTTTTCATCGAGCAGATCCTTCTCAGCCAGGATGCAGACAACTACCGGACGCTCGGCGCCGGCAGCCAAGCCTCCCAGGCCGACCTGAGGCGCCATATGGCTCTTCTCGTGAGGTGGCTTCACCCGGATGTCGTCTCGCAAGGCGCACCCGGCCCGCGTTTTGACAGAAGCTCCTACGTTTTTCGGGTCACCAGGGCCTGGGAAGCCGTTAAGACCGGCGAACGGCGGGTGGTTTATGACACAGCGCTTCGGCCAGGTGAGACCGAGCTCCGAGAGGCGGCCTCGCGGCAAAGAGCTGGCCAGGCGGTGGCCGCCCCCGCCAGAAGCCAACTCACCGTTCAAAATTGCCAGCGTAAACATTTCAGGAACTTCCCGCGGCGGCGCGCAAGCCTTTTGAAGAGGATCCTTATGACGTTGGGAGGCCTCAGGTGAGCCGGCAGCGCCGGCGCAAGCCGCGTTGGCGGCGTCCGGGACATCTGAAAAGCGTTGAGAGCGCGCTCTCTTCGTTTGGCGGCGATCTGAAATCTTTCGCTCTTCTCGCGGGGCTCGGGCTTCTTCTATGCTGGCTTGTTGTCACAAAAAGTCTCCCCTACGCGCTCGCGCCCTTGTTCCCGAATCTCGCTCTTGTCTTGAACCCCAACAATCCGGCGGCGCTCATGATGAAGGCGGAAAAAGTGCGGCGCCAGTTCCTGGACCTCTCAGCGGCCCCGGAACGGGCTAAGTCTCAAGATGCCGCCACTCCTTCCGGGCCGGACACTATCGGCCGCCTTCCCGAAGGCGGCTCCGGAAGCCTCGCACTGTCCGCTGGCAAACGCGACGCTCTAAGCCGTGAAATACGCCGGCTCGCGGTCCGTACCATCGCCGTGGATCCGTTAAACGCGCAGGCCTATCGCCTGCTGGCGGAGATGGCCTCCACGCGGGACGAAGTGCGGCTTCTCATGGGAGAGGCAGCCAAACGATCCCGCAGGGAGGCGCTCGCTGACTTTTGGCTTCTCAATGACAGCGCGTACCATAAGAATTTCAAAGCGGCTATTGGCCACGCCGATATCTTGCTTCGCACGCGCCCGGAACTCTCTAACTACGTCATGGGTTCCCTTGCCCGTATTGCCGATGATCCCGAGGGGCGCGCTTTCTTGATCCCGGCGCTTGCGGAAGCTCCCCCCTGGCGGACCTCTTTTTTCACGATGCTCCCGCAAAAGGCGAAGCAGCCGGACACGCCGCTTAAGATCATGATGGCTCTCAAGGCGAGCGCGAAACCCGTCGCGAACAAGGAACTTGCCCCTTATCTGAATGCATTGATCGCGAAGAATCACGTGGACCAAGCTTACAATATCTGGTTGCAGTTTCCGCCCGCAGCTGAACGCGAAAATCCTGGCCTCATCACAAATGCCAATTTCGAAGATAAGCCAACCGGGCTTCCCTTCGATTGGCAGGTAGCCCGTGGCGTGAACGCTATCGCTGAGTTCGCAGCCCTTGGGTCGGACGAGCACGCTTTACATGTTGCTTTCGGATCGGGGCGCGCTCAGTTCCCGGAAGTCAGTCAGACGGTTCTCCTTCCGTCCGGAAAATACCGCCTAAAAGGGAAGCTTCGCGGATCCGTCCAGGGCAAACGCGGGCTTCGCTGGCAGCTTCGCTGCGCCAGCGGTTCGCGCAAGGTCCTCGGGGAAACCGACATGCTCATGGGCCAATCCTATCAGTGGCGCATCTTCTCCTTCGAAGCCGAGGTTCCGTCAGCCGTAGACTGCCGCGGGCAGACCCTGCGGCTCTTTCACGATTCCCGTTCGGCCTCCGAAGAAGTTATTTCCGGCGAGGTGTGGTTTACTGGCCTGCATCTTGAACGAGACGAAGAGAACATTGGAGCTTCACTGCGAAAATCCAGCGAGTGAGGCCTCTTATCGGCACTGCATTCGGAATGCTCATTTGCCTGAGGAACCCACAAGCAGCGCGGCGCAGCGGCCTTTCCGCTTTTGCAAAGGCTATCCGAATGCCATTGTTCTGGCTGAGGCGGTTCTTCGCAATCTGAGCCAAGCTTTTTGACGCAGCCGTCATTTTCGTATTTAAAGAATCTCCTTTTCGCAGTAGAGGGATGCCCATGAGTAGCAAATTCTCGATTCCAGCTGAAGAAGCGCAGGCTTACAGCCTGATGCGCACCTATGGCATTACCGATGACGAATTGAGTGATTATATTGCGACAATGCTGGGCGAGATCAAAGTACTGGCTGAATACGCCAGGTTATCGCGTGTGGCGGGCCATGTGAATTCTGCTATTGCGGAGCTCGACGCCGCAAAGTCGTCGCTCAGCCCGTAGTTTTTTTGCTTCCTCAGGCTGGCTCCTCCCTCTCGAATGGCTTTTTTTTCAAATACTGAAGCCAAAACACTTCAGCACATCCTTGAGCCTTGTTCGCAGCGCCTTAGAGGGAACCGAAGCAGTAGCCTCTTTCAAGGGTGCTTTCCGTCTCGCTGTAAGGCCGATGCAAACGGCTGCTTTTGCGGCTGTGACGTTTGGCGCCAAGGCAGCGTGCCATAGCGCCATCCAGACGAGCGAGGCATGCCGGCAATAGGCCGCCGTGGTTGTATCGAAAATGAAGTTCCAATGCGCCGTACTGCGGTTCATTTCAGTCTCGGCTCGCAGGTAGCTTTGCGCCCTCCCTCTACCGGAAACGTCATTGAGAAGCTGTTCAACGGCGCGCCTTGTTTTCTCATCACGGGAGTTCCAAACCGGTTCGCTGGCGGCATTGCTTCCCGTCGCTTTTGCACGACGTCTAGCGAGCATTTTGCTGCACGCCTCCTCAAGCCGACCCCAGACCAGCGCGTCCCGCCGCGTGACCGTGGCATTGTGAAAGGCTCGGCGCAACTCGCCGGCATGGGCCTCGGCGAGACGCAATATCGTGTCCTTGAATTTTGCCGGTGACTGCGAATGATAAGGATTGGCCATGAGGCTCATGCTACGACCCTCGGTTTATCAATCGGGGATATTGAGCTGTTCGCTCATCCTTTGACGCGATTCGGTATGCACGCTGAATACCGCCCGAGTGCTTTCCACAACCTGAGCGAGTTATGAATTGGAAGGGGCGAGCGCACGGCGGGCTTCGTCGCCATCGCCGAAGTATCGATTTCACGGCATGCGCTATAAGGAAAATGCATGCCGGAGGCCGCAGCGCCTCGCATTTCCAAATTGTGTCAGCGCGCGCCGGCGAGATATGATCCGGCCCTATTTTTGAACCGCTGGCGGAGAGGGAGGGATTCGAACCCTCGAGACGGTGACCCGCCTACACGCGTTCCAGGCGTGCGCCTTCAACCACTCGGCCACCTCTCCAATGCGCCCTAGGGCGCAAGGATTGCTATATACCGAACGCCGAAGCGGCTGCAAGACCTTGTGCAGTTTCATGAGCAGGATACTGCTTGGATTGCACAAAGTCTTATCTTGAGCGCTGGCGGGGCGAGCGGTAGAAGATTGTCGCCCGCACTCTCTTGCTTGCCGAAAGCGAGTTCCTACTTTTGGCGAGGATCTTCAGAGTGGCTAGTTTCTGCTAGCGTCATCGGTCAAGGACTATTAATCGAGTCGTGAAATAAAAAAGCCAAATTAGGGCTGCATCACTTTTCTGCCGCAGAAGTCACTATCCCGGAAAGCAAGATATGAACGCGAGAGTTTCAGGCGGTTATACCGCGGCATTTTGCGCGGTGGCGATAGGCTGGTTGATCTTCGCCTCGCCTTGGCTGTCGGGCTTCGTCACGATTCCCTATGACGCAAAAGCTCATTTTCAACCCCAGCTTCAGTTTCTGGCGAACGCGCTGCACAGCGGCCAATCGCCCTTTTGGACGCATAACGTCTTCGCCGGGTCTCCTCAGATTGCCGATCCGCAATCGTTGATCTTCTCTCCCGCGTTTCTTCTGGCTTATCTCGAGCCCGAGCCGAGCTTCCGGCAACTCGATCTTTATTGCTTCCTGCTTCTTGGACTGACAGCTTTTTCCGTCCTTATGCTGTTCAGGGATAAGGGCTGGCACCCCGCGGGAGCCGCTGTCGCTGCGCTTGCGGCTGCCTTTGGGGGATCGTCAATCTGGCGCATTCAGCACATCAAGCAGATCGAGGCGTTCGCTTTTTCCATGCTCTGCCTCTGGCTGCTCTCCCGCGCGCTCGAACGGAAGTCCGTTTTGTACGGAGTTCTGGCCGGTCTTGCCGCTGGCGTCATGGTCATTGAGCCCGGACAGATCGCCCTTCTTGCCTGCTATATGCTCGCTGGCTACACGCTCCATCATTGGATGAGCGCGCCGCGGTTCTGGCCTTCGGTAAAACAAACGCTTGCGCCGCTGCTTGCGGGAGGCGCGGTCGCCACGATTCTCGCGGCAGGGCCGATCATCCTGACCTTTCTCTTCGTCGAGGCTTCGAACCGTCCCGAGATCGCCTTCAATGAGGCGGGGAGGGGATCTCTGCATCCGGCTTCGCTGCTGACCGCCGTCGTGCCCGATCTCTACGGAGCCCATTCAACCTTCCCCTATTGGGGCCCCGGCAGCATCGACTGGAACGCCGACTGGCTTTCGATGACCGAAAATATGAGCCAGGTTTATATCGGCGCGCTCCCCATACTTCTTTTTCTCGCAGTGGGATTCATAAGAGGGGGCATCTTTGAGCGCGAGGTCCGGTTCTTTGCGATCGCGGTAACCGGCTTCTTCCTCTATGCCCTTGGCCGGTACACGGGATTCTTCACCCTGGCTTATAACCATTTTCCAGGCGTCGACCTTTTTCGCAGGCCTGCGGACGCGACCTATGCACTTGGCGGGATGGCCTCGGTCTTATCCGGCTATCTTTTGCATCGCTTTCTGTCGGGAAGTGCGCCAACGAGCGGGCAGAAACTAGGCGTTGGCGTCATCCTGGCGGTCGTTTTTGCAATAAGCCTTGGAGTTGCCGCCGTTCATTCGCACTTCTATATGGCGGTCAAGCCGGTATTGCTTTCTATCGGCATTTTTACCGCCGGCTGGCTCAGCCTCGTTTTCGCAAGGCAATACTGCGCCCGCTATGCAATGCTGACAATAGCGGTCCTTGCCGCCTTCACGACAGCGGATCTCGCGATAAACAATGGACCAAACCGGTCGACGGCGCAGAAGCCTTCCTTCTACGAGCAGATGCGCCCCGATACCAAGAATGAGACAGTCAGTTTCATAAAAACCCGTCTCGCACAGCCGGTCGATTCGCCGCGGCGCGACAGAGTGGAGATGGTTGGGCTCGGCTTCGAGTGGCCGAACATCAGTCTCATCCACGGCTTCGATCATACGCTTGGTTATAATCCGCTCCGGCTCGAAGAAGTTGCGGACCAGATGGGCGCCAGCGAGACGGTTGCGGTTGACTACCAGCGCATTTTCACACCCTTATATCCTTCATACCGGTCGATGATGTCGGACCTGCTAGGCCTTCGATATATCGCGACCGACCACCCCGTCGAGAAAATCGATAAGGCGCTGAAGCCCGGTGATCTGACGCTCGTGGCGAAAACGCGCAACGCCTATATCTATGAGAACCCGCGCGCTCTTCCCCGCGTCATGTTTGCATTTGATTGGCTGCCAGCTAATTTCGAGCGCATGGCAACGGATGGACATTGGCCCTATTTCGATCCAAGGCGTACAGTGCTGTTGCGGGGCAAGCAGCTGCTCATCAGCACGCTGCAACCGAGGCTGGTCTCTCTGCCGCAAGCGGCCACAGCCCTTCAAGTCTATCACAACACGGAAGTGCAGGTGGCGGTGGATACGCCGCGGGCGGGGTTCCTGGTGCTGAACGACGTTTGGCACCCGTGGTGGTTCGGCACAGTGGACGGCAAGCCTGCCGACATTTATCGTGCGAATGTTTTGTTCCGCGCCATAGAGGTCCCGGCTGGTAAGCACGTCGTCCGTTTCGAATTCAAACCCGTAGAAGGAGCGGTGAAGGAAATCATGGCCTACCTGACGGGCAAGCCCATCGAGCCCTCCCCGCCAGCGTGGGAACCTTGGTTCAAGCCTGAGGCCAGCGCTCCGGGCTTATCGAAAGGCGCTGGATAAGTCCCCGGAATTCCGGGCTGACAAGCCAGTCATATTCAAGGTAGCGGGCTCCTCTGATGGGGTCGCTGCCGTCCTGGTCTCCGCGCTCCGCGACGTGGCACATGACGAGAGGCGAGGCGCCCTCAAGGTCCGTAAGCCAATCCGCCCACAATGCTTCGAGATCTGCGTCCTGATTGAAATCGTAGACGCCTGCGAAGTCGCTGTTCATCCGGTGCTCGCGCTCCCGAGCCAGATTTTCCAATCGGAAACTCCCAGTTCGCGCGATAATGGCCGCCTTCAGTCCGCGCCATCGCCGGGGAGCGCAATTGCGAAGTGCGATGCGGCGGGCGTCGGCGCCATATCGATCGGCAAGCGCATCGAGGAGAGCCTCTCTGACGAAAGGGAGAAGGTGGCAATGCTGATGGCCATCCACAAAATCGGGAAGAGCCTTCATGCGAGTGTCGAACTGCGAAAGCTGACGGTCGATCTCCTTCCGCAGGAGCCTCCGATTCAAAACCCCAGAATGCGTGCGCATTGTGAGGCCGGTGATCGTCTGACGCGGAAAAATGTCTCCAGCAAAAGGAGACGTAAAGTCGAGATGGAGGCCGCGGGAAAGTGGGGCTTCCCTTAAAGGCTCCGCAGCCTCCGGCCATGCCGGGGACAGAACCATCGCGCTTGTCGCCGTTACAATACCTTCGGCGGAAAGCGTCAGAATTGCGGCGTCGACGCCGCCATCCATCGCATAGTCGTCAGCATTGATGATCACACCCTTCGCCATGACAGCACTTTCCCAAAGCTAACCTTGTGGTTGGGCGAACGCCCACAGCTTCGATAGCAAAAATGTCGCGATGGCGACTCCGATAAGAACTACGGCAAGAGCAGGAAGATAGGCGCGGGGTCCGAAAACATGCAAGGCTTCCGCATAGGCAGCCTGGTTCAGCACGAAGCCGGTGCATGCGACGGCGAAGAAACGCGTGCGCGCTGCGGCGTAACGTTCTGGCGAAAGTGGAAATGTCCAGCGGGCGTGACCGCCAAAGCTCACGAGAAACGCCACGCAAAACCCGATCACATTGGCGGCAAGCGGCTTCAGGCCAAGGAGTTCCACGACGAGCGCCACCACCGTAAGATGGGTGAGAGCGGCGGCGGACCCAACCGCAATGAAGATGGCAATTTGTATCATGTCACGGGACGTCCGGCGTCTCGGGCAGGCGTGCGTCTGTCACCAACGGCGTTGCGTCGTAGACGGGCGAGGCGGCATGGCCGTCGGCCTTTGCTCGGCTGTCCTCGGCGATGATGAAGATCGGCCGCTGCTTCACCTCGTCAAATGTCCGGCCGAGATATTCAGCGATGACGCCGAGCGCCAGAAGCTGGACGCCCGAAAGGAACATCATGCCCACCGATAGCGTAGCCCAGCCCGGCAGGTGATCGCCAAGCACGTAGTGCTCGAAAAGGAGATAAAGGGCATAAAGCAGGGAAAAAACCGAAATCAAGAAGCCCGCAAATGATACGAAGCGGAGCGGGATGACGGTGAAAGAGGTCAAGCCCGTGAAAGCAAGCCTGAACAGTTTCACCCAAGTGAACTTGGTATGGCCTGCCACGCGGCTTTGGGCCTGAAAGGGCTCGAGCACAGTACGAAAACCAACCCAGGCATAAAGACCCTTCATGAGCCGGTTTCGTTCGGGAAGCGCGTTGATGGCGTCGACTGCTTTCCGGTCGAGGAGGCGGAAGTCGCCGGCGTCGGGCGGGATGACGACCGAACTGCCCGCCTCCATAAAATGATAGTACATGCTCTTGAAACGGCGCTTGAGCCAGGGTTCGGGACGAGCGTTCTGCACCCCCGCCACGATCTCGTAGCCCTCGCGCCAGCGTTCCAGAAATCTCGGGATGAGCGCTGGAGGATGCTGTCCATCGGCATCCATCAGGATAACGGCATCGCCCGCAGCCATCTTGAGACCAGCGGATAAAGCCGCTTCCTTGCCGAAGTTTCGCGACAGCCGGATGTAGTGCAGGTTGGAGTGGCGTGTGCACATGTCCAGCACAACCTCTCGCGTTCCGTCGGTGCTTCCATCGTCCACAACGATGATATCGTGGGCAAACCCTGTTTTGGAGAGAGAGCAGAAGATCGAAGAAAGGACAACCGGTAGCCCCTCGCTCTCGTTATAAGCGGGCACGACGACCGAGATCAGTGTTGGGCGATGTGTTTCCATCGAGCACGTTCCAAAGGAATTGCACACAATCCAGGCAATAACCTTAGCTGGTTCTATACAGGTAGATAATCAAGACGAGTTGCTGCGGCAAAAAATGAAGGCTTGCTAGTTGTCGAGCCTCATTGCGGTCAGATCGATTGTCAGCTTGACCTCCTTATCGACGGCCAGGCCCGCGACAGATTCGGGACCTACGCCAAAATCGAGGCGATTGATCGTGGTCGCAGCCTTCACGGCCGCCATTCCCCCCGCAATATCGATCGAGAAGGGCAAAGATACGGGCTTGGTCACGCCTTTCAGAGTGAGCCGTCCCTCCAAGATGTATTTCCCGTCGCTGCCAGGCTTGGCCCCATGGGCGGAGAACTCGGCGGTAGGATAGCGGCCTGGATCAAAAAACTCTTCGGATTGGAGCGTCTGGTCTGTATCGGCAGCTCCCGTCGAAGCGCTTCGCATGTCGAGGGTGACGTGTATCGATGCCCGATCTGGCGTATCGGGATCGAACTCGATTTCGGTGTTGTAGCTTTTGAACGTGCCTTTGGTGCTGTAGCCGCTTCCGCTCGCCTCAAATCCCACTTCACTCTTTCGAGGATTGATGCCCCACTCCGTCGCGTTCGCAGGCGTCAGGCTCGCGAAACTCAAAGCGCTTGTTGTCAATATCAAGAGCGCGACGAGCGGTGAAGCCGAACGGCGCCCGAATCGGGGAAGCATCCTAGTCATGACTCCATCCTTCGAAACAAAGGTGTGACGCAAGGCGGCCGCCACGTGAATGGCAATCAGGAAAAGAAGCACGTTTGCGGTAAATTCGTGGATGCCTTTAAAAATTTCGCTGGAAACCTTCTTTTGGTCCAGGGGCAGTTCGCTCAGCCAAGGAATAAGGGGGAAAGCCGTGTACCCGAAAAGGACGGACGGCTTATCCGACGCCGATATCATCGCCCAGCCGGAGAGGGGCATCAAAAACAGCGCTGCATAAAGTGCGAAATGTCCGAGATGCGCCGCTACGCGCTCCCGCTTCGGCATCGAGGCCGGCAGAGCGGGAGCGGAATGGACAAAGCGCCAGAGCAACCGCAGCGTCATCAGCGCGAGAATGGTGATCCCGATCGACTTGTGCAGATTGTAGAGCTTGAATTTCTGAAGGCCGGAAAAGTCGCCCATCGTCCAAGCCAGAGGGAACATGACGAAGATCAGCACGGCAATCAGCCAATGCAGCGACTTCGCGACCGCGGTGTAATCCTTCCGTTCCATCAGGGAATTCTACCACTTGCCCGTGTTCGGCATCGAAGTCCAAGGTTCCGCGGGCGGCAAGGCTTCGCCCTTCTGGAGAAACTCGATCGAGATATTGTCGGGGGAGCGGACAAAGGCCATTCGCCCGTCGCGAGGCGGCCGGTTGATCGTCACCCCTCCCTCCATGAGGCGCTGGCAGGTCTCATAGATGTTGTCGACCTCATAGGCAAGGTGGCCAAAATTACGCCCTTCACCATAGATATCCGGATCCCAGTTGTAAGTTAGCTCCACTTGCGCGCTTTCATCGCCAGGCGCCGCCAGGTAGATAAGCGTGAAACGTCCCGCAGAACTTTCCGTGCGGCGAACTTCCTTAAGCCCGAGCTTGTTCACATAGAAATCGAGCGATTGGTCGATGTCGGTCACGCGAACCATTGTGTGCAGATATTTCATGAAGGGCCTCCAACTTGCTCCGGATCAATGCGATGGCGGTGTGGCATGCCGAGTAGATGGGGTTTGTGCGGAAGGCGTTTCAACAAGTGTGGAAACCTTGCCCGACTGCAGGCCCTGATTCGCACCTCAATGCTCAAAGTACGTTGATTCGTCGCGTATTTGCCGGATCAATCGGGCGGAATTGCGCAACCTGGTCGCTGTTTAAAATGCAGGTGCTGTGATTTTTGTAACAGCATGTGGCAGGGCGTTCGCCTCATTTCCGTCAAAATTTGCCTCGGATTATCAAATACTTGCTGAGCGAGCCTACAGGAGCGGCTGAGGTATGGCCAGACAAGGGCGCTGGGGAAAGAGTTAATTTTCTCTCGCCACGGCGTGGAGTGATGTTATGTTTCGTACGTGAGTTGGTGAGCGTAACGGCCTTGGGCGAGGTCTTTGCGGGAGCCAAGTTTTTCAGTGAAGCGGGGGACTATCCAATGGGGGACAAATTACCTCCCACAATTGCATCTTTTAACGACATCGCAGAGCAACCTAGCATTGACGTCTTCGTAATAGCTGGCCACATTAAGTGGTTTGATGTTTCCAAAGGATTTGGGTTCATCGTTCCAGATGGAGGGCTTCCGGACATTCTGATCCACGTCACCGTTCTGCGGCGGGACGGCTATCAGACGGCCTATGAGGGAGCCCGTATCGTGTGCGAGGTGCTTCGGCGCGACCGCGGACTTCAGGCTTTTCGCGTTATCGAGATGGATGAAAGTACGGCGATCCATCCCTCGCAACTGCCTCAGCGGACCCACGTTCATGTCATGCCCGAAAGCGACTGGCAGCGGGCCATGGTGAAGTGGTTCAATAGGCTAAAGGGCTTCGGGTTCTTGACCCGCGGTGCAGGCACGGAGGATATCTTTGTTCACATGGAGACCCTTCGGCGCTTCGGCTTTGCCGAGCTTCGTCCTGGACAAATTGTGCAGGTCCGCTACGGGAAGGGCGATAAGGGTCTGATGGCTGCGGAGCTTCGTCCCGACGGAGCAACGGGCTATCCGTCATCGCACTGAAAGGGATAGACCCATGATCAAGGGTCAAGCAAATAACGTCAGGGCCGCGCTTGCGGCCCTTCTCATTTTGAGCTTTTTTATAATGCCGTCAGCTTTTGGAGATGTGCTGTTTAAGCCCGCAAGCCTCAAGATCGAAACGAAGAGCGGCCCCGTGCTTTTGAATGTCGAGGTAGCGGATACCGAAGCAAAGCGCGAGCAAGGCCTCATGTTTCGTCGCTCCCTTCCGGACGACCATGGCATGATCTTTCTGTTCGGCGGCGAGCAAGAGATCACAATGTGGATGAAGAACACCTACATTTCCCTGGACATGGTCTTCATCGGAAGCGACTGGCGAATCACGCATATCGCTCACGATGCGGAGCCGTTTTCAACCAACGTCATCTCGTCGATGCGACCGGCTTCCAGAGTTCTTGAGATCGGGGCCGGGCAAGCTAAGAAACTTGGGCTTGCAGTCGGTGATACCGTGGTGCTGCAAAAATGAGCGTAATCGAGAGGCAATTTTTGTTAAGTCTAGCCCAAAGTTGACGCCGCTTATTGATCAAATGGCGGATTTCTTTTGATCTAGATCAAAACGGAAGCACACCAAGGGAGTAATCTCCGGTTGACACAAACTCCTGTCAACTTGAGCTGACATACCCGGGGGCGCCCTATGCGAATCATCCTGATCCATCCCAATTATCACTCGGGCGGAGCGGAGATCGCTGGAAATTGGCCCCCCGCGTGGGTCGCTTATATCTGCGGTCCTCTCAAGGCTGCGGGCTACACCGACATTCGCTTCGTCGACGCGATGACGAACAATCTGTCGGAAGACGATATCCGCGCCATCATCGAGAAGGAAAAGCCCGACATTGTCGGCTCGACCGCGATTACCCCTTCGATCTACAAGGCCGAGCGGCTGTTACAGATCGCAAAGGAAGCCCACCCCGGCACGGTGACCTTTCTCGGCGGCATCCACGCCACCTTCATGTATCAGCAGGTGCTAACCGAAGCGCCCTGGATCGACGCTATTGTGCGCGGCGAGGGCGAGGCTATTTTCGTGAACGCCGTTCGCTCCGTCGATAAGGGCGCCTGGCTGCAGGATCGCGCCGAGATCAAGGGTCTCGCCTACGCCGAGAATGGCAAGATCACCGCGACGCCTTCCGAGCCGCCGATCTCCAATCTCGACAGCATCAGTCCGGATTGGGGCGTGCTCGAATGGGAGAAGTATATCTACATCCCGACCGGGACGCGCGTTGCGATCCCGAACCTTGCACGGGGCTGCCCATTCACCTGCAGCTTCTGCTCGCAGTGGAAATTCTGGCGGAATTACCGCATTCGCGACCCCAAGAAAGTTGTCGATGAAATCGAGACGCTCGTCCGCGACTATAAGGTGGGCTTCTTCATCCTCGCGGACGAAGAGCCGACCATCAACCGCAAGAAGTTCGTCGAATTCTGCGAGGAACTGAAAAAGCGCAATCTCCCGGTCCAATGGGGCATCAACACCCGCGTGACCGATATCCTCCGGGATGAGGCGCTGCTTCCGCTTTATCGCGCTGCGGGCTTGATCCACATTTCTCTCGGAACCGAGGCTGCCGCCCAGTTGAAGCTCGACCGCTTCAACAAAGAGACGACCATCGCACAGAACAAGCGCGCCATCGAGCTTCTGCGCAAGAATGGCATCGTCACCGAAGCGCAATTCATCGTCGGCCTCGAGAACGAGACGCCGGAGACTCTCGAAGAGACGTTCCGGATGGCGATGGACTGGAACCCGGATATGGCGAACTGGGCCATGTATACGCCCTGGCCGTTCTCGGATCTCTTCCAGGAATTGAGCGACAAGGTCGAAATATTCGACTACGAGAAGTACAACTTTGTGACGCCGATCATGAAGCCCGACGCCATGGAGCGGACGGAACTGCTCAATCATGTCATGAGCAATTACCGGCGCTTTTATATGCGCAAGGCTTTCTTGGGATATCCGTGGGTCTGGAGCAGGCAGAGACGCAGCTACCTCTTAGGTTGTCTCAAGGCGTTCCTCAAGAGCGGCTGGGAGCGGAAGTTCTACGATCTCGGACGCGTCAAATACTGGGGTCCACAGTCCCTCAAGAAGGTGGATTTCGGCTTCGACACCACGCGTGGACGGGGCGAGCGCGAACAGGACGACTTCGACCATACGACGCGGAAGAAGTCCGACCATCACGACGAGAAAACCACCGAAACGGCGACAATGCACTAGAGGCGGTCACACAATAAGAAGGCGCTTCGAATGGCGCACGCATTGGCGGAAGCCGGCCGTATTGGTCCGAATGCAATAATCCGGGTGGCGGAAACCCTCCGCGACGTTTTGGGGGAAGATGCAACCCGGCTTATTTTCGCCCGCGCCCATTTAGAGCCGCATCTTGCTCATCCACCGACGGGCATGGTTCCGGAGGAGGATGTCGGCGCGCTTCAGACGGCGCTGTTCGACGGACTAGAAGAGAACGAAGCTAGGAAAATCGCGTATGAGGCCGGGCTTCGAACCGGAGACTATCTTCTCGCGAACCGTATCCCGAAGCCCGCTCAGGCCGTCCTAAAGATTTTGCCGCCATCGCTCGCGAGTAGGATTCTGCTCGGCACTATCAAGAAGCATTCGTGGACCTTCTCCGGGACCGGTGATTTCCACGTTACAAATGGCCGGCCCGTCATCGTCTCGATTACGGGTTGTCCGCTTTGCCGCGGCCGTCACGGCGCTCATCCGCAATGCGACTATTACGCCGGAACCTTCCAGCGCCTGTTTGAAGTCCTCGTCAGCCGCAATACTTTCGTCCGGGAAACCAGTTGCGAGGCGACCGGCGGCCCCTCTTGCGCATTCGAAATCGCATGGACGAAAGTTGCCGGTGACGGCTCGCAGCGTATCCTTACAGGGAAAGACAAATCATGAAACCTGGGATGGCGAAGTATTTCTCCGCACGCGTTCCACGCTACACAAGCTATCCGACGGCTCCGCACTTTTCGACGGACGTGGATGCGAAGCGCTATGAGACCTGGCTGTCCCGGCTCGATCCCCGCTCGGAAATCTCGCTTTATCTGCATGTCCCATTCTGCCGCCAAATGTGCTGGTATTGCGGGTGCAACATGCGCGTGATCGCACGCTATTCCCCCGTTACGAGCTACGTCGACACTATTATCAAGGAAATCGAACTCGCGGCCCGCGTTTTGCCTCAAGGCATCTCCGTCCGTCACATCCATTGGGGTGGCGGAACGCCGACCGCCCTTGCGCCCGAGGATATGATCCGCATCGCGGAAACCGTTCAGCGTCATTTCAACATTTTGGGCAGGGCGGAGATCGCGGTCGAGATCGACCCGAGAACCTTTACCAGCGAAAATGCGGTTGCGCTCGGCAAGATTGGATGCACGCGCGCCAGCCTCGGCGTGCAGGAATTCGACGAGAAAGTGCAGACAGCTATCAATCGCGTTCAGCCGATCAGCATGATTGAAAGCACCCTGGCGCTCTTGCGTGAGCAGGGCATCAAAGAAGTCAACTTCGATTTGATGTATGGCCTCCCATACCAGACGGCCGATACACTAAAAGATACCGTGGAGCAGGCTGCCAAGCTCAATCCGCATCGCATCGCCTTGTTCGGCTACGCGCATGTCCCGTGGATGGCGAAGAACCAGAAAATGATCCCCGAGGACGCGCTCCCGACGCCGCTGATGCGCTACGAACAGGCGGAGGTCGCCGGCGACGCGCTTGCCGAGCAGGGCTACGTGAAGATCGGTCTCGACCACTTCGCGAGGCCGGAGGACACCATGGCGGTCGCCCTGCGCGAAGGCCGCTTGCACCGTAACTTCCAGGGCTACACCGACGACGCAGCCGGCACCATCGTCGCGTTCGGGGCAAGCGCCATCTCGGCCCTGCCGGACGGCTTCGCCCAGAACATCGTGGAGACCGGGGCCTATAGCCGCGCCGTTAATTCCGG
Source organism: uncultured Alphaproteobacteria bacterium (assembly GCA_963757195.1). Classification (GTDB taxonomy): domain Bacteria; phylum Pseudomonadota; class Alphaproteobacteria; order Rhizobiales; family Rhodomicrobiaceae; genus Rhodomicrobium. The sequence goes on along the minus strand of CAVWQG010000002.1, from coordinate 2,066,867 downwards.
CAATCTTCCGATTGCCAAAGGCATAGCCTTCCACGGTGAGGACAAGCTGCGCGGCGCCATCATCGAGCGTCTCATGTGTGACATGGAGGTTGACCTCGAGGACATCCGCAAGCAGTACGCGCCGGACCGAGGCAATTTTTGCGACGAGATGTCGCAGCTGCGCGGCCTTGAGGAAGAAGGGCTCTGTCAACTTGAAGGAAGCCGCTTGCGTGTGCCCGACGATGCGCGCCTTGCTTTGCGTGTCGTCTGCTCGGTGTTCGACGCTTATCTGGCTCAAAATGCGGAACTACGGCACGCAGCCGCGGTCTAGTGGAGCAAATTTGATATTTGAGTCCCGCCTGCAACGAGTTCGTGCACGGCTGTCAACTTAGATAATTCCGCCAGAATCACCGAGTTGCCAGTGGTTCTTTCGGGCCCGGCGTTAGTTCTTGAGTTTGCTGCAAGCGGATGCAAATCTTAGAGTTTAACCACGAGCTTCATGATCGCATTTTGAATTCAGATAGAGGGTAATTCAAATTTACCCTTGAGCTTGCCTTCTTATATATCAGAAGGCATTCGAGGCCTCACCCATGGTCCGGATTTTTACCCTCCTGCTTTTCGGAATCGCTTTTTGCTGTGGCGTTCGCGCGGAAGAGAGCAGCGCCGAAGCCGGCTTGGCTTACGCGCGTGCAGTCTGTTCGGAATGCCACGCCATAAGGGGTGACGATTTCTTATCTCCTAACCCGAAAGCGCCTCCTTTCGCCAAAATAGCCAGGACGCCTGGCATGACCGGGGCCGCGCTTTTCGTGATCTTGCAAACGCCGCATCGGGACATGCCCGACCTCATCATCCCCGCCAAGGACAAGGCAGATGTTGTGGCCTACATTCTGAGCCTTCAAAAATAGCGCGGCCACCCTGAACGCCCTCGAGATCACGGAAAGCTTCCCGATTATGGCAAGTCGAGCCGTTTTCCGTTGCCGCTGGGGCTGCTATTTAGGTTGCCATATGGAGCCAAACGGCAACCATGGACCAGGACAGAAACCGATCGGCCGGCTGGTTTTCGTTGCCTAACCTTCTGAGCGCATCCCGCATCGCGGCAGCCCCGCTGCTTGCCTCAGCCGTTCTGACGGCGCAAGCGCCGGCTCTTGCGGTAGCGATTGTCGTCACTGCAGCACTGACCGATCTTCTCGACGGCCTCGCCGCCCGCGCTACCGGACAGGTCTCAGAGCTCGGCGCGGTCCTTGACCCGATTGCCGACAAGATCTTCATCCTTACCGCACTTTGGCTGCTTTGGGGCGAGGGCGTCGTCCGGGGCCTCAGTGCATGGGCCGTCTTGATCATCTTGTGGCGGGAGGTCTCGATCTCCGGCCTTCGCGACTACGCCCGTTTCGAGGGCCTTTCGGCATCCGTAAGCCCAGTCGCCAAGCTCAAAACCGCAACGCAGTTCTTCGCCGTGGTTCTCTTGTTCGCGGCTCGTGTGCCGTCATGGAAACCGGATTTGCTGCTTGGCGCCGGAACTTACCTGCTTTGGGTATCGGCAGGTTTGGCCCTATATACCGGAGCGGATTATTTTTTGCGCGCGTGGCGGGGATCATGGAAGTGACATTAAAATATTTTGCGTGGGTGCGCGAACGCATCGGGACGGGGGAAGAGCGGGTCGTGCTCCCGGACTCCGTGGCGACGGTTCGCGACGCCATCGCCTGGTTGAAGCACCGCGGCGAAGGCTATGCCTCAGCCTTCGAGCGCGAGGACATCATCCGCGCCGCTATCGACCAAACGCATGCCAGCCATGACGCCCGCTTGCACGGTGCGCGCGAAATCGCCTTCTTCCCCCCTATCACCGGAGGATGATATAGCTTTGCTCAACCTGAAGAGCACAAAAGAGGGCAGGGTGAGCAAGACGCGCGACGGCAATTTCTTCGAGAATTTTGAACTCGGGCAGGTGATTGAGCACGCGACGCCGCGTACGGTCACGGCGGGCGATGTGTCGCTTTACACCGCGCTTTACGGCTCGCGTTTCGCGGTTCAATCCTCCGACTCCTTCGCCAGGGCCATTGGCTATGCCCGAAGCCCGGTGGACGATGTGCTAGTCTTCCACATCGTGTTCGGCAAAACGGTGCCTGATGTCTCGTTGAACGCGGTGGCTAACCTCGGCTACGCGGAATGCCGCTTCCTAAAGCCCGTGTATCCAGGCGACACGCTCTCCGCCACGTCCGAGGTCATCGGGTTGCGGCAAAACTCCAACGGCCAGAGCGGCGTCGTCTATGTCCGCTCGACTGGCCGAAACCAGGATGGCGTCCCTGTGCTCGAATTTGTGCGCTGGGTCATGGTGAGGAAGCGCAACGAAGCGGCTCCGGCTCCGCGGGAGCATGTTCCCCAATTGAAAAAGGCGGTCGACGCGAAAGCGCTTGGGGCTGCCCTCCCATCCATCGACATCCGCGCTTACAGCAATGCCCTTTCGGGCAGCTCGCGCCGCTGGGCCAGTTATCAAGCCGGCGAAAAGATCGACCACCTTGACGGCATGACCATCGAGGAAGCCGAGCACCAACTCGCCGCCCGGCTCTATCAGAACAACTCCCGGGTGCACTTCAATCAGCATGAGCAGGGACAAGGCCGCTTCGGCCGCCGCCTGGTTTATGGCGGCCACATCATCTCGCTCGCCCGTGCGCTGAGCTTCAATGGGCTCGAGAACGCGTTTCATGTGGCGGGCATCAACGCAGGCCGGCACGTATCGCCGGCTTTCGCCGGCGATACGGTCTATGCCTGGAGCGAGGTGCTGGAAAAGGTCCGCCTGGACCGGCCGGATGCGGGAGCGCTAAGGCTCAGGCTTGTCGCGCTGAAAGACAAGGCAGCCGCCAGCTTCGCGCTTAAGACTGGGGATCAATACGGCCCCGCGGTGCTACTCGATCTCGATCTTTGGGTTCTCATGCCACTTTAGTCGCGCGGTTTGTGGCCGCCATGGCAGGCATGCCGAATTCGCAAAATTGTGCGTCGCACTATAAGCCTTTGATAGCCTTGAGAAAGCCCCTCCCGCCGGATGGGGTAGCGTCACTCTTCGCGGTTATAGCCAAGTAGTAGAATGGTTTTCTTGCCTGCAACCCCCTAAACTCGACTGAGCGGCTTCCTTTACGCTTTTCGAGCAAGGAGAGCGCTCGCGGTTGTTCGTGAGGATGTTTGTTGCGCCCTTTGCTGCGCCGCAGTAGGAACCTTGCATTAAGAAAAAACGCACGCCGCGTTAAGAAGGATTGCATGATGGCGGAAACAAAGCCGATCAACGGAGCCCGGCCCATGGCCCCGAAACCGATGTCCCCGCACCTTTCCATCTTCCGCCCCTACGTCAACATGGTCCTGTCGATCATGCATCGCATCACGGGCGTCGTTAATTACTGGGGCAGCCTTCTCTTAACGGCCTGGCTTATCTCCGCTGCGATGGGCGAGCAGCAGTTTAACGCCGTCAGTTCGTTCATGGGGTCGCCGGTTGGCCTTATTATCCTTGTGGGTTTCACTTGGTCTGTCACGCACCATATGCTCGGGGGTATCAGGCATTTCATCTGGGACACAGGCCATGGTTTCTCTCTTCCCGTCGTACGCGCCTTGTCCTGGGCGACGCTCTTCGGATCCGTGACGCTAACCGGACTGATATGGTTTGCGGCGCTGTCTTTATGGGGGAACCGCTGATGCCGACGACCTACAGAACGCAGCTTAAGAAAGTACGCGGGCTCGGCTCGGCCATCGGCGGACCCGGCACTGATCACTTCTGGATGCAGCGCCTCACTGCGGTTTCGAACATTTTCGGGGCTGCTTTTCTCGTTTATGCAGGGCTTTCGCTCGTGGGTGCTTCGCGCCAAGGCGTCGTGCTCTTCTTCTCCAACCCGCTTCACGCTGTCCTGTCCCTTCTGCTCGTCATATCGATAACCTTTCATATGCGGCTCGGCATGCAGGTCATCGCCGAAGAATACGCGCCGCATTGGCTGAAGGTGCCCTGTCTTTTCCTGAATACCTTCTGGACGTTTTCCGTTGCGGTGGCCTGCACGCTCGCAATCATCAAGCTTTACCTGGGAATGTAGCTCATGCCTGATTCAACCAAGTTGAACCGCCCGTTGATCGGGAAGAACGGCGGCGCGCCCCATGTGAACGGGCGTGCCTATCCGGTGGAGACCCACACTTTCGATGTCGTGGTGATAGGGGCGGGCGGCTCTGGGCTACGCGCGACGCTTGGCTGCGCCGAGGCCGGGCTCAAGACGGCTTGCGTGACCAAGGTGTTTCCAACGCGTTCGCACACGGTTGCGGCGCAGGGCGGCATCGCCGCCGCGCTCGGCAATATGGGCCGGGATAACTGGCGCTGGCACATGTACGACACCGTGAAGGGGTCCGACTGGCTCGGCGACCAGGATGCCATCGAGTATCTGTGCCGGAACGCCCCCGCTGCGGTCTACGAGCTTGAGCATTACGGCATGCCGTTCAGCCGCACCGAAGAAGGAAAAATATACCAGCGCCCCTTTGGCGGCATGACGACCGACTTCGGCGAAGGCCCGCCGGCGCTAAGGACCTGCGCCGCCGCGGACCGCACCGGCCACGCGATGCTGCACACGCTCTATGGGCAATCTCTGCGGCATGCGGCCGAGTTCTTCATTGAGCACTTCGCGCTCGATCTCATCATGGATGATGGCATCTGCCGTGGCGTCATGACTTGGAGCCTCGAGGACGGCAGCATTCACCGCATCAAAGCCAAGAAGACGATTATCGCCACGGGCGGTTATGGCCGGACCTACTTCTCCTGCACAAGCGCTCACACCTGCACCGGCGACGGCAACGCCATGGTGATCCGCGCCGGTCTGCCGCTCCAGGATATGGAATTCATTCAGTTCCACCCGACAGGAGTGTACGGCGCTGGCGTGCTGATCACGGAAGGCGCACGCGGCGAGGGCGGGTACCTGACCAACTCCGAAGGCGAGCGTTTCATGGAGCGTTATGCTCCCACCGCCAAGGATCTCGCCAGCCGCGATGTCGTCTCGCGAGCCATGACAATCGAAATTCGCGAGGGGAGGGGCGTCGGGCCGAAGAAGGATCACATCTATCTTCATCTCGACCATCTGGACCCGAAAATGCTAGCCGAGCGCCTGCCCGGCATTACCGAAAGCGCGAAGATTTTCGCGGGCGTCGACCTTAGGCGTCAGCCGATCCCGGTTATCCCGACAGCGCACTACAATATGGGCGGCATTCCCACGAACCACTACGGGGAGGCCATCTCTCCTCATGGCGGCGATCCCGATGCGACTGTTTCGGGCCTCATGGCCATCGGCGAGACGGCTTGCGCGAGCGTGCACGGGGCGAACCGGCTCGGTTCGAACTCCCTGATCGATCTCGTGGTATTCGGGCGGGCATCGGCGCTCCGGTGTGCGGAAACCATCGAGCGAGGCCAATTGCATCCCGAATTGCCGGATGATGCGGGCGACGAAGCGATTGCCCGTCTCGACCAACTCCGTTTTGCGAAGGGGGGAACGCCCACCGCGGAGCTGCGTGGCAGGATGCAGCGGATCATGCAGGGCAATTGCTCCGTATTCCGCAATGCGGAGGTTCTGTCCGAGGGCGTCAAGCTCATTCAAGACGTCTGGAACGGCGTTGACGACATCAATGTCACGGACCGTTCCCTGATCTGGAACACCGATCTCGTCGAAACGCTAGAGTTCAATAATCTCATTGCGCAAGCGGCGGTTTCGATCACAGGCGCGCTTGCCCGGCAGGAGAGCCGCGGCGCCCATGCCCGCGAAGACTTCCCCAATCGCGACGATGCGACCTGGATGAAGCACACGCTTTCCTACGCGGATTCCGAGAAAAGGACGGTGAAACTGGACTACAGGCCCGTTCACGCGCGGACGCTGACGAACGACGTCCAGTACATCAAGCCGAAGGCGCGTGTTTACTGACGAATCTGCTCGCGACAGCCGCGAGCGGTCCAAGTGTGGCATCTCGCAATTGCCTATAGCATTGGCGGCTGTCTCACATAGGCAAGTTTTTGCTAGTGTCCCCTATGTCTCCGAATTGCCGTGCGAGGGCGCTGCAAGTTAGTGGGCAATTCGGAGACGGGACACTAGCGAGCCCAAGCGAAAATCGCGGCTGCGACGGCTGCCAGAAGTGCGATGTTCACGTAGTAGCCCGCCGACACTTTGAACCAGGAAGGCTTTCCAAAAAGCCTCTTGAGCAGAAGCCAAAGTGCGACCGGCAACGTGAGAAAGGGCAGAAGCGTAGGCGCAGTCACCACTGAACCGAGAGTGCACACAGCAACGGGGAGAAGGAAGTCGATGGCCCCTTCGAGGCCCCGGGTCTCGATTGCCGGGGTTCCTTGCAGATCATCGTAAGGAGCCATGGCGTTGCGCGTCTGCGCAATGAAGAACAGGAAAAAAAGCACCGCTGCGATCAGGACGGCGTCCGCAAACCACGCGGGGGGCTTGCCGGCGAAAAGGCTGGCGCCAATCGCCGAAAGAGGTGCTGTCTTCGCATGATAAGAATTCATGATCGGGGTGAATTCATCGCGAAGGTCCACGCCGGCAAAGGCGTGGAGGATGGATAGCATGGCCAGGGATTCGACGAAAAGCGCGCCGCAGAACACGGCGTCCGCGAAGATAGCTCGTAGCATTGCGATCGTTTCCCTCTACGATTTGTTCTACAGGATTTTTGTAAAACAATGTCTCAGCCGGCCCTGCCCACCTTCTCGCCCGGGCGATTTCCCCCCATACTCCCTTTCGCGCGGGCCTGAAACCTTGGCCTTCACGGGCTTGCTCGAATTTGAAAAGTCTCTCGTGTCTGGGCGAAAGGCAATCTGAGGGCTATTTTTGAGTTCCGCGCGGCTTATGCCATAGTTTTATGCATTCGAGCAGGTTGCCAGAACGCTTGCTTCGGCATCCTATCCGAGGCTTCTGGCAGGCGATCTTCATTTGGAGTTGTGGATGCTTCGAATCCTCTTCGTGGGGCTTATAGCCGTGGCGGCGCTCTCCGGTTACCTCTGGTATTCGGTTCCCGCGCCGCAGTCCCGCGCCGCGTCAGGGCCTTCCGCGGTAAGTGTTTCCGCCACGCCCGTAACGGCGCAGGACATTCCGGTCCTCCTTTCGGGGATCGGAGCGGTACAGGCGCTCAATACGGTGCAGATACGCTCGCGGCTGGACGGCACGCTCGACAAGGTGAACTTTGAAGAGGGGCAGCGGGTCAAGCAGGGCGACGTTCTCGCGATCATCGACCCACGCCTCTACGAGGCAGCGCTCGACCAGTCGAAGGCGAAGCTCGCCCAGGATCGGGCTCAGCTCTTGAGCGACGAGAAGGATTCTCGAGCGGAGCAGGCAGCTTTCGGAGCAAAAATTTGCGTCTCAACAATCCGTCGACCAGCTGACCGCGAAAGTGGGCGTCGACCGTGCGCTCATCGAGGCGGACCAGGCCTACATTCGCACGGCCGAGACGAACCTCAGCTACACGACAATCACCGCGCCCTTTTCCGGTCGCATCGGTTTGCGCGCCGTCGATCCCGGGAACATCGTGAAGGCCAACGACACTTCGGCCTTCATCGCAACCCTGACGCAGCAACACCCAATTGGCCTCGTCTTCACTCTCCCGGAATCGCATCTCTCCGCGATCCGCGAGGCTCAGAGGGCCGGGGGCGTGCCTGTGATCGCCATGGATCAGGACGGCAAGAAGCCGATCGCAAAAGGAAAGCTGCAAGTCATCGATAACCAGGTCGACCAGGCAACGGGGACGATCCGGCTCAAGGCGGTCTTCGACAACCAGGACGAAGCGCTTTGGCCGGGCCAGTACACGCCCGTGCAGGTGCAAGTCGGCGTCAAGAAAAACGCCATCACCGTGCCGACTACGGCTTTGCAAAGGGGACCGAACGGCCTTTTCGTGTGGGTCGCGACGCCCGAAATGCGCGCTTCTATGGCGCCCATTGAAACGGGGCCGGCGTATGAAAGCATGACCGTCGCGCAAAAAGGACTGAAGGAAGGCGATCTGATTATCGTCTCGAACCAGTACCGATTGCAGCCCAACGCGCGCATTGAGCTGAACACGCCGCCGGTCGCGGCCGACGAAACATCCGGCCGCTCATGAATATTTCCGCACCCTTCATCACGCGCCCCATCGCGACGACGCTCCTGATGGTGGCCTTCACCTTTGCCGGGATCGCGGCCTACTTTTATTTGCCGGTCGCTCCGCTCCCGCAGGTGGACTTCCCGACCATTCAGGTTTCGGCGCAGCTTCCGGGCGCAAGCGCCGAGACCATGGCGTCGTCGGTCGCCAACCCGCTCGAACAGCAGTTCGGCCAGATCTCGGGCGTGACGCAGCTCACATCAACGAGCACGCTCGGCAATACGCAGGTCAATATCCAGTTCCAACTCGACCGGAACATCGACGCGGCGGCGCAGGACGTACAGGCGGCAATCACGGCCGCGGGGCGCAGGCTGCCGACGACGCTCAGTTCGCCGCCGAGCTACCGGAAGTTCAATCCGGCCGACCCGCCGATCATCATCCTCTCTGTGACGTCCGATACCGTGCCGCTGACCGAGGCCGACGATTACGCGGAGAATATCCTCGCCCAGCAGATCTCGCAGATACAGGGCGTCGCGTTTGTGTACATCGGTGGTCAGCAGAAACCCGCCATCCGCGTCCAGATCGATCCCGAGAAGCTCGCGACTCGAAATATCACACTTGAAGATGTCCGGGCAGTCCTTGGGACTATCACCGCGGACGCCGCCAAGGGCACGCTGAACGGCGCGAAGCAGAGCTTTACCATCGCGGCCAACGACCAGATCATGAAGTCCGAGGATTACGACAACATTATCCTCACCTATAAACAGGGCGCGCCGATCCGCGTTTCCGACGTGGGCCACGCCATCGCGGGGCCTGAGAACACTCAGCTCGGGGCATGGTCGACCGGCAAGCCGTGCGTGCTGCTGGTCGTCTTCAAGCAGCCCGGCGCAAATGTCATCGAGACGGTCGACAACATCAAGGCTGCGTTGCCGAAGCTCGCGAATGTCATTCCGTCCGGCGTCAAGGTTGACATGATCAGCGACCGAACGACGACGATCCGGGCGTCGGTGTTTGACGTCGAGTTCACGCTTTGCCTGACGATCGCGCTTGTCGTGCTCGTGATCCTTATCTTCCTGCGGAACCTGCGCGCGACCCTGATACCGAGCGCCGTGGTGCCGATTTCCCTGCTTGGCGCCTTCGCGGTGATGTATGTCGCAGGCTTCAGCCTCGACAATCTTTCGCTCATGGCGTTGACCATTGCCGTCGGCTTCGTGGTGGACGACGCCATCGTGGTCGTTGAGAACATCTATCGCTATGTCGAAAAAGGCGAGAAGCCCTTCAAGGCCGCGCTGAAAGGCGCGGGCGAGATCGGGTTCACGGTCTTCTCTATCAGCCTCTCGCTGGTCGCCGTGTTCATTCCGCTTTTGCTGATGGGCGGCATCATCGGGCGGCTCATGCGCGAGTTTGCATTGACGGTTACGGTAACGATTGCCGTCTCGGTCATCGTCTCACTCACGCTCACGCCCATGCTGTGTTCGCGATTCCTTGTGGCGGGAGAGAATAAGCCCGGGTGGCTCAACCGCGAAGATCGGGCGTTTCTTCGATGGGCTCTTAGCCGCATATGAGAGAACGCTGAGCATCGCTCTGCGCTTTCGATTTATCACTTTAATGGTGTTCTTCTGCACGCTAGGGCTCACGGTCCATCTCTTCATCATGATCCCCAAGGGCTTCTTTCCGGTTCAGGATACCGGAATCCTATACGCGATGACGGACGCGCCGCAGGACGTCTCCTACGATGAGATGGTCAGGCGGCAGCTCGCGCTCGTCGATATTATCGCCAAGGATCCGGACGTCGATAATGCCGGCTCCGCGCTTGGCGCCTCGCCCGGCAACACCCAGAACGCGGGACGGATCTTCACGACGCTCAAACCTCACGATAAACGGCAGAGCGACGTGCTGGGTGTGATGAACCGGCTTCGCCCGAAGCTCGCGAAAGTGCCGGGCGCGGCCGCTTTCATGTCGCCCGCTCAAGATATCACCGTGGGAGCCAGGCTCAGCCGCGCGCTTTACCAGTTCACGCTCCAAGACGCGAGCCTCGATGAGCTGAACGAGTGGACGCCCAAGGCGTTGGCCAAGTTGAAGACGGTCCCCATTCTGGCGGACGTCTCGACCGATCTTCTTGTGAACGCGCCGCAGCTCAGCGTGAACATCAACCGCGACCGGGCTTCCCGCTATGGGATCACGCCGCAGATGATCGACGACACGCTGAACGACGCCGTCGGCCAGCGGCAGGTGGTGCAATACTATACGCAGCTTTCCACCTATAACGTGATCCTCGAAATTCCGCCGGAACTTCAGGGCGATCAGAACGTGCTCAACCGGATCTACGTCCGGTCTCCTGTCACGGGCCAGATGATCCCGCTGGCGACCCTTGTGACCTTCGACACGAAGAAGACAGGCTTCCTCTCGATCAACCATCAGAGCCAGTTCCCGGCGGCGACGATCTTCTTCAACCTGCAGCCGGGCGTGTCGCTGGGTGAGGCCGTGACCGCGATCAACGAGGCTATGGCTGAGATCGGAGCGCCGAACACGCTCGCTGGAAGCTTCCAGGGCAACGCGCAGGCGTTTCAGAGCTCGCTCGCATCGACGCCGCTCCTCATCATCGCGGCGCTTGTCGTGATCTACATCATCCTGGGCATGCTCTATGAGAGCTTCATCCACCCGCTGACCATTCTTTCCACGCTCCCGTCAGCGGGTGTGGGCGCGCTTTTAATGCTGTCGGCGTTTGGCTTCGATCTCTCGGTAATCGGCATCATCGGTATCATCCTTCTGATCGGCATCGTGAAGAAGAACGGCATCATGATGGTGGACTTCGCCATCGCGGCTGAGCGCGAGCGAGGCCTTTCCCCCGAAGTATCGATCAAGGAAGCGGCTCTCTTGCGGTTCCGGCCCATCCTCATGACGACGATGGCGGCCTTGCTCGGCGGCTTGCCGCTCATGCTGGGATCGGGTACAGGGTCGGAGCTAAGGCAACCCCTTGGATACGCTATGGTTGGCGGGCTTGCGCTGAGCCAGGTGCTGACGCTTTACACGACGCCGGTTATCTACATTTACCTCGACAAGCTTCAGAGCTGGCTGTCGGGACCCCCGGAGGAAAGGAAAGAGGAGGCCAGGCCTGTTGTTCGGGCGCTGCGCAAGGCGGCGGAGTAGAGCCAGGTTCGGGGATGGAACCACCTGCGGGCAAACAGCTGGATAGGGTCGGGAAGAGACATTCAAGAAGCTGGAACTAAATGGTAATCCACTCCAAAAAGCGGAAATCGAGTGGTCGCTCTAAGAGCCGGGCGTTAGGGCCACGGAATTTTTAGCTCACAAGCCTCAACCGGATGAGGCCCTCGTGTGCCGGGCTCTTTTCATCGCACATGGCAAACAAATCCAGTGCGAAGCGCTGTCGTAGACCGTAGCTCCTTACCGAGACGCCGGAGGAAGCTCACCGAGCGTTCCTTGTCGAGAGTGCAGTGAATGATAGCTCCTTTACTCCGAGCCCCTGCGCTCGGGAAAGGGCGTCGCGAAATAGAACCATGCTAAGGCCAAGGCCCTGCCAATCGCGGGCGCAGGCTTGCATGCGCTCGCGGCAAACTGGCGCTCGCTTCCCCCAAGGAAGAGACGCCGCAACCGAGAAGTGAAGTGCGGGTTCCGGCCTGGTGAGCCATCAGGCTCGCAGCGCTTACTCCTCACCAATGCGGCTCCATGGGAGCGCCGTCGAAGATCTCGGCCAGGCGCCGCTCCGTCCCTCGGGCCGCATCTCCCGGAATCTCATGCCTGGCGAAGAACCGGCTCTCCGCGATCTCATGGTTCGGCGGCGGGATGCTGGACCGATCCCATTCGGTCACGACAAAAAGGGCCACGTGATCGCTGGGCAGTGTTGCAAAATTAGCAAACAAGCCATGAAGCTTCGGCTGCCCCGTCACGATGACGCCCGCTTCTTCTTTCAGCTCCCGCGCAAGCGCCGTCTCGGCGGTCTCGCCCCACTCGATGCCGCCGCCGGGAAAGTGCCATCCCGGCCGGTAGCCGTGGCGCACAAGCAAAACGCGGCCCTCCTCATCGATGACGACGCCCTGCGCGCCAAGCGTCGCGCCGCGGCTCAAGCGCCAATAGGCTGCAACAATACGCATGGGCAAGCGGATCATCATGCCGGGTCTCGATCTGGTTATAGCCTTATCGTAGCTTGGCCGCTTTATAATGGATTCTCAAGTAACGCTGGGTGATTTGATCACTCATCGGAATGGGGGCTCGTCGAAAGATCGCAACTTCCGCGAATGGAGGCTGTCGCGCCTCTCTTTGAGGAGGTCGAGGGCGGCAAGGCCGATCTTCAAATGCTGTGCGACCGCTGTCTCGTAGAAAGCGCTTGCGGCGCCCGGCAGCTTGATCTCGCCGTGGAGCGGCTTGTCCGAGACGCATAAGAGCGTGCCATAGGGCACCCGCAACCGGAAGCCTTGCGCCGCAAGCGTGCCGCTTTCCATGTCGACGGCGACGGCGCGCGAAAGGTTGATGCGCTTTCGCTCCTGGGTGAAGCGCAATTCCCAATTCCGGTCATCATTGGTGACGACGGTGCCTGTGCGCAGCCGCTGCTTCAGCGCGTCGCCGCTATGTCCGGTGACGGCCGCGGCAGCCTCCTGCAAGGCCACTTGCACTTCGGCGAGGGCAGGGATCGGCACGCTCGGCGGGATCAACTCGTCGAGGATGTGATCCTGGCGAAGATAGGCGTGGGCGAGCACATAGTCCCCGATGGATTGGGAGTTGCGAAGCCCGGCGCAATGGCCGACCATGAGCCAGCAATTGGGGCGGATGACGGCCAGATGGTCGGTGATGGTCTTCGCGTTGGACGGGCCGACGCCGATGTTAATCAAGGTCACGCCGGAATCGGCGCCGCTCGTCAAATGGTAGGCTGGCATCTGGTAGCGATGCCATTGCGAGGTCGCCAGGAGCGACTCGGCCTCTGAGGCTGAATGCTCCCGGCCAATGATCACATTGCCCGGCAGCACGAGACGGTCGAATCCGCTTTCGCGCTGAACTTGCTCGCGTCCCCAGTGCAGGAACTGATCGACATAGCGGTGATAGTTGGTGAGCAAGATCCAGCGCTGCATATGCCGCCAGTCGCTCCCCGTGTAATGGACGAGCCTGCGCAGCGAGAAATCGGTGCGAACCGCGTCGAACAACGCGAGAGGGCGCGGTTCATGCTCCTTGCGCTTAAACAGCCCGTCCGCAATCTCATCGCCGACGGCAGACAAATGCGGGGTTGGGAAATGGCGGGCGAGTTCGCTCGCTGACACATTGGCGCCTGTGATCTCCTCCGCCCGTTCGATGACGTAAGGGTAGGGGATTTCCTGATCGCTTACGCCGACCTCGATGTCCGCGCTGTACTCCATGGCGAGCGGTTCGAGCTGTTCGAGAAGGTAGCTGCGGAAAACCGCCGGATGGGTCACCGTCGTCTCATAAATGCCTTGGCTATGGAGCCTGGCAAAGGCGCGAAGGCTTGGCGATCGAGGCGGCTTTTCGTTGCGATAAACGAGCCGGAGGAAGGGATAGTGGAACCTGGCGCGGTTTTCCGGCGACGGGGGAACGCCTGTACTGAGATAAGTGTCGAGCGCCTCCGCAAGCGTTGAAGCGGCCTTTGCATATAAGTCTTCGAGCCGGTCTACCGCAGCAACAGGTGTGAGACGCTTTGAAATGTTGGGCTTTGCCATGACATGCCGATCGAGATTGAAAAGGGAGAGAGGCCGCGCAACGGCGGCTTACGATGTAAGGCCAATATAGTCCCGTTCTAGTGATGATTAAGGCTCAGGGCAACAAGCTGCGCAACGGCCCTCTGAAGCTGGCGCATCCGTTCGAGTGGCCGGCGCAGACGCCGGTTCGCTGGTCAGTACGCTGCCGCTGGCGCTGGACATCTCCGGAAGCGGATACATCTATAGACTTCAAACTTGGCCAGCCTTTAGAGGCCGCTCGGGAGAAGCAATGTTCGAAAAGGGCTTGTTCGAAGGGCAACGCATTCTTGTCACCGGCGGCGGCACGGGCCTGGGCAAGGCGATGGCCGGGCGTTTTCTCGGCCTCGGCGCAGAAGTCTTCATTTGCGGGCGGCGGAAGGGAGTCTGCGAGGAGACGGCAGCAGGCCTCGTGCAGCGGCACGGCGGCAAAGTCACGGCTTTTGGCGTGGACATCAGGGACGCGAAGGCCGTCGACGCCATGGTCGAGGAGATCTTTGCCTCCGGCCCGCTCACCGGCCTCGTGAACAACGCGGCTGGAAATTTTATCGCGCGCACCGAGGATTTAAGCCCGCGCGGGTTCGATGCGATTGCAAATACCGTTATGCACGGCACGTTTTATGTCACCCATGCGGTTGGCCGACGCTGGATCGCGGGCGGCCGCCGGGGCTCGATCCTCTCCATTCTCACCACCTGGATTTGGAACGGCGGTCCTTTCACGGTCCCGTCCGCGATGAGCAAGGCCGCCATTCACGCCATGACCATGTCGCTTGCCTCCGAATGGGGCCGCTATGGCATCCGGCTCAACGCCATCGCGCCCGGAGAGATCCCGACGGAGGGGATGAACAAGCGCCTGACGCCGGCGTCCGCCCCCGGCGAACGCACTGCAAAGGTCAATCCGATGGGTCGCGCGGGAACGATCGAGGAACTGCAAAACCTTGCGGTCCTCCTCATGTCGGATGGCTGCGACTGGCTCACAGGCCAGACAATCAGCATGGATGGCGGACAGGCGCTCGCAACGGGCGGAAACTTCTACGACCTGCGCAATTGGACAAACGACGACTGGCAGCGTGCGCGCGATTCCATCAAGGCCCAGGACGCCAAAGACCGCGCTGACCGGGGCTGAGGCTTTTCGAGGCGCACGCTTTAGAGGATGCTGAAAAACGATGCCGCCCATGGCCCCCACTGGTGAGCTTGCCAAACCGCTACGGGCTCAAAACACGCACCCTCATCCTGAGCTTGTCGAAGGATGAAGCCAAGATTTCATGCTTTTCAGCAGCCTGTTAGATTGGGGAGCGGATGTACACGGGTGAACAGGTAAAGCACCGTCCACACCAGCCAGCCATCATTATGGCGAACTCGGGCGAGATTTTAACCTACGGAGAGCTTGAGGCGCGCAGCAATCGTCTGGCCCATCTGTTTCGGCATCTGGGGCTCGCCCGGCTCGACCACTACGCGATTTTCATGGAAAACAATATCCGCTACGTCGAGGCTTGCGGTGCAGGCGAGCGGTCCGGGCTCTATTACACCTGCGTTAACGCATCCCTGACCGCGACTGAAGTCGCGCACATTGTCAATAACAGTCAGTCCCGCATCCTGATCACGTCTCTCTCCAAGCTGAAGGTCGCGCGAAAGGCGCTTGAGCTGTGTCCGAAGGTTGAATGGTGTCTTGTGGCGGACGGTTGCGGCGAGGGCGAGCGCATCGTTGGCCTCGAACAGGCGACGGCAGCGATGCCAGCGAGCCCCATTCCCGCCGAAAGCATCGGCGCGCCCATGCTTTACACGTCGGGAACCACGGGACGGCCAAAAGGCGTTTGCCGCCTTCTCCCTGAGCAGCCTCCCGCGGAGACGTTGCCCGTGCACGCCTTCCTGCAGGGGCTCTACCGGTATCGCGAAGGGATGATCTACCTCTCGCCAGCGCCGCTCTACCACGCCGCGCCGCTCGGCGCCGTCAATCTCACGATCCGGACCGGCGGCGCAGCGATCGTCATGGAGCGGTTCAATCCCGAGACCTATCTCGAGCTCGTCCAGAAGTACCGCGTCACCCACAGCCAGCTTGTTCCGACCATGTTCGTCCGCATGCTTCGGCTTCCCGACGCCACGCGGTTTTCTTACGACCTGTCATCCCTGGAAGTCGCCTTTCACGCGGCCGCGCCCTGCCCCGTGCCCGTGAAGGAGGCGATGATCGACTGGTGGGGTCCCATCATCCACGAATATTATGGCGCGACGGAAGGCCTTGGCTTTACAGCCTGTACGAGTGAGGAATGGCTCGCCCGCAAGGGAACGGTCGGCAGGGCCTTGCTTGGCGATCTCCACATTCTCGACGACGCGCTTCAACCCTGTCCTGCGGGCAAGCCGGGCACGATCTGGTTCAAGTCTCCTTCGCCTTTCGAATATTTCAACGACCCGGAAAAGACGCTCGAAAGCCGTTCGCCGGACGGCGCCATGAGCACGGTCGGCGACATCGGTTATGTCGATGAGGAGGGCTATCTCTATCTGACCGATCGGGCGAATTTCACAATTGTCTCGGGCGGCGTCACGCTTTATCCGCAGGAATGCGAGAACCTGCTGATCACCCATCCCAAGGTTGCCGACGCCGCCGTGTTCGGCGTGCCCAACCCCGATCTGGGCGAAGAGGTGAAGGCGGTGGTGCAGCCGATGCCTGGGGTCGCGCCGGGCCCGGCCCTTGCGGAGGAGTTGATCGCCTTCCTCGGCCGGTCGCTTTCGCGCCAGAAACTGCCGCGCTCGATCGATTTCGATGACGATCTGCCAAGACAGCCGACCGGCAAGCTTTATAAGCGTCTGCTGCGCGACCGCTATTGGGGCGATCGCGGCGCCGGGAGCGTTTGAAGGCGAAGAGGCCTGCGTTAAGTGAAAATTTTCTTGATTGGGTTTGTTTTGCGAAAGGCTATCTTTCTATTTAAATAGTCGAGGGGGAGCTTGACCTATCTGCGACCTGCGCCGCCTAAATTGCGAAAACCCACGCGAACGCACTCACTCGAAGCGACTTCTGCAAAACCCCAGGATTGCGGCGCCGTAAATCAAGGGTTCGACGATAGATGCCTATCTACCTACTTATGGCCTTTTTACGAAACAAACCCAATCTTTACCGATTTTTAGCCACGCTTTCTTGGATGGGGGCGCCCAGCTCCCCCCAAGGAAGAGATGTCGCGACCGGCAAGAGAGAGGTGCTCCCCGCTTAGCTTTAGGATCTTCACGCCGCTTCGCTTCGAGGGCCTTCTGTTTGCCGATCGTAGTTAAGGATCGGCGCAAGCCAGCGTTCGGCCTCTAAGACCGGCCAACCCTTGCGCTTCGCATAGTCTTCGACCTGGTCGCGCTCGATCTTGCCCACGCCGAAATAGTGGCTTGCAGGGTGAGAGAAATAAAGTCCGGAAACGGCGGCCGCAGGCATCATGGCGTAGCTCTCCGTCAGCTTGATGCCCGTTGCGCGCTCTGCATCGAGCATCTCGAACAGCGTTCCCTTCTCCGTGTGATCGGGTTGCGCGGGATAGCCGGGGGCAGGGCGAACGCCCTGATATTTCTCGGCGAGGAGATCGCCCGGGCTCGATGTCTCGTCCTTGGCGTAACCCCAGAACTCGCGGCGCACGCGCTCGTGCATGTGCTCAGCGAAAGCTTCGGCAAGCCGGTCCGCCAGCGCCTTGACCATGATCTTCGAGTAGTCGTCATGGGCGCGTGCAAAGCGTTCGGCGACGGCTTCCTCGCCGATCCCCGCGGTGACAGCAAATCCCCCGATGTAATCGGCGACGCCGCTCGCCTTGGGCGCAATAAAGTCGGCGAGCGCGGTGTTGGCCCGCTCCTTGTCGCGCACGATTTGCTGCCGGAGCGTGTGGAACGACGCAATCGGCTCGGTGCGGGTTTCATCTGCATACACCGCGATGTCATCATCACCGGCAGTGTTTGCTGGCCACAGCCCGATGACGCCATTGGCGACAAGCCAGCCCTCGGCGACGATCTGGCGGAGCATGGCTTCGGCGTCAGCGTGGAGCGCCGAGGCCGCATTGCCGTAGCGGCTGTCGGTCAGGACGCCGGGATAGGCGCCCTTGATCTCCCATGCCGAGAAAAAAGGCGTCCAATCAATGTAAGGGACGAGTTTCGCCAAGTCGTAATTCGTGAAGGCCCGGGCGCCGACAAAGGCCGGGCGCGGCGGCTGATATCTGGCCCAATCGATCTTGAACTTGTTCTCGCGTGCTTCGGCAAGGCTGACGCGGGCTTTCTGGGCGCGCCCTCGCGAGTGCGCGCGAGCGACGGAAGCGTAAGTCTCGCGGATCTTTTCGACGTAGGCCGCCCGCTGATCGCCAAGGAGGTTCGATACCACGCCTACGGCACGACTCGCGTCGGTGACATAAATCGGCCTGGTTACGCTGGTAATTCGGGCTGATTTTTACAGCCGTATGCACCTGGCTTGTCGTCGCGCCCCCGATAAGAAGCGGCACATCGAAACCTTGCCGCTCCATCTCGGAAGCCACGAACACCATCTCGTCGAGGCTTGGTGTGATCAGCCCCGAAAGACCGATGATGTCGGCGTTCACCTCCCGAGCCTTGTCGAGAATGCGCTGGCTTGGCGCCATGACGCCGAGATCGATGACCTCGTAATTGTTGCACTGGAGAACGACGCCAACGATGTTTTTGCCGATATCGTGAACGTCGCCTTTCACGGTGGCCATGAGGATGCGGGCGGCCGCGGGCGCGTTTTCGAGGCCGGCCTCACGCTTCTCCGCTTCCATGAAAGGCATGAGATAGGCCACGGCCTTCTTCATCACACGGGCCGACTTCACCACCTGCGGCAGAAACATTTTGCCTGCGCCAAACAGATCGCCGACGGCGTTCATGCCGCCCATGAGCGGGCCTTCGATCACGTGAAGCGGCCTTTTCACCGAGCGGCGCGCCTCTTCGGTATCGGCGTCGATATAATCGGTGATGCCGTGGATGAGGGCATGCTTCAGGCGCTCGGCCACGGGACGCTCGCGCCAGGACAGATCGGGCGCTGCTTTTTTGGCGCCCCCGCCTTTGAACCTGTCTGCTGCTTCCAGCAACCGGTCGGTCGAGTCTGGCCGCCTGTTGAGAACCACGTCCTCGCAAAGCTCGCGCAACTCCGGGTTCAGATCGTCATAGACGCCAAGCTGGCCCGCATTCACGATGCCCATGTCCATGCCGGCCTGGATCGCGTGGTAAAGGAAAACGGTGTGCATGGCCTGCCGGACTGGCTCGTTGCCGCGAAAGGCGAAGGAGAGGTTGGAAACGCCGCCCGAAACGTGGACATGGGGCAGTTCCGACCGGATGCGCCGGGCCGCCTCTATAAAGGCGACGGCGTAGTTGTTGTGCTCCTCGATGCCGGTCGCCACCGCAAAAACGTTGGGGTCGAAGATGATGTCCTCGGGCGCGAACCCGATGCGTTCGGTCAATAGCCTGTAGGCCCGCTCGCAGATGGCGAATTTGCGCTCCGCCGTCTCGGCTTGGCCGCTTTCGTCGAAAGCCATGACGACGACGGCGGCGCCATAGCGGAGAATTTTCTTGGCCTGCTTCAGAAACGGCTCCTCGCCTTCCTTCATGCTGATGGAATTGACGATCGCCTTGCCCTGCACGCACTTGAGGCCCGCCTCGATCACCGCCCATTTGGAGGAGTCGATCATCACCGGAACGCGAGAAATGTCGGGCTCCGAGGCGATGAGATTGAGGAAGGTGGTCATGGCCTTCTCGGAGTCGAGCAGGCCCTCGTCCATGTTCACGTCGAGCACATTCGCGCCGCTCTCAACCTGCTCGCGCGCGACGGCCAGAGCTGCGTCGTACGCGTCCGCCTCGATCAGCTTGCGGAATTTTGCCGAGCCGGTGACGTTGGTCCGCTCGCCGACGACAATGAATTGCTGGCCTGTGCCGGTCATGATCAGAATATCCTTTCGTCCCCACCGCGACGCGCCCTGGACCTTGGTGAGCTACGCGGAAAGATTCAAGCAAAATCGGGGTTGAACGGTTAGCGCAACCGAGCCTGCGCGGGTTCGTGAAAGGCTGGCGCGGCGGCTGCATCGAACTGGATGTGTTTTAGTGAACGCAGCTTAGCAATGGTTGCGAAATCGCGGTCGTTGTGAAGAAGCGTCACGCCGTGAACCATGGCGATCTCGGCTATGCAGCAATCGATCACGCTTCGGACAGTCAGGCCCTTGCGGCGCAGATCGAAATAGAGCCGCGCGGCAGCCGCCCATGTCTCATCGCTCGCTTCAAGATAATCCTGATCGGTAAGATAGTCGGAAAGCTTAAGCCATTCTTTCTCGTCGCGAGCGCCCTGCAACAACTCCATTTGTGTGAAGCGCGTCAGGAAATAGTCGCGGCCTTCCAGGAGATCACGGAGCGCGTGAGAGACCGCACCGGATTTATCTCTGAACAAAGCAATGAGCACGCTCGTGTCAATCAGCATCGGTGCGCGTGTGTCTCAGAGCCTTGTGATCGTACTTATCCTCGAACTCGATTTTGCCAGCGAGATCAAAGAGGTCTTTCTTCTTCTTGACTTTCAGGAACTCCTGCAAGGCAAGCTGTACGGCTTCCTTCTTCGTTTTCACGTTCGCCACCTTCATGACTTCGTCGATGAGTGCGTCATCGATGTCGATATTGGTTCGCATGTCAGCCCACAAATCCTGAACATCTGTGTACCATACACACCTCCATACACAAAGGAAGCTCTTTCCGCAGAAGTGTTTTCGGCAGATCAGGCAGCGCTGAAGGTTTGGACAAGGCGCCCGCATAGCCAGAACTCGCCCTCCACGATCATTCCGGGCTGCAGAGCGCAACGCAGAACAGCGTCGTCCGCCACAAGGTCGATGGTGCCGCCCGCCGTGCCGATCAAGGCCCACGTGAACTCCTGCCCGGTCTCGGGGTTGCGGCGGCGCTCGGACTTCTGCACTTCGCCCGTAAGGAAAGCGCGGGCCGAGGCGCGGAAATCCTCGGCTTCGGGATCGAGAAAAATGACCTCGCCGGAACCATTGCCGCCGGCAAAGAGTCCGCTCGCGAGGAAGGAGCGCGGCGTGAATTTCAGCGTCTTGTCGGCCTGGTTCGCTTGGAAGGCGGGCTCGTTCTCGAACACCGCAAGCTCGTGGGGGAACGCTACGATTTGCGCCATCGCCAGAAATGGCACGGACATTCCGGCGAAGCGGGCAAAGTCCACCACATCGATCAGCGCGATGGTCGGCCCAAGCTCGACGTAGAATGCGCCCTCGAAATGGTTGTCATCGGGGCGCTGACGCATGGCGCGGACGCGGATCGGCGTGCGGCCTTCGCCCTCGAAGAAAGGCGTGATGCCGACGGCGATGTAGGGATCGGCTTCCGCGTCGGCGGCCTTCTGCATATGCACCCACAATTCCGGTCCAACGGGCGAACGCAAGCGATGATAATAGCCTGCCGCGCAGGGCTGCTTTTCACCGCCCTTCTCAAGAAGACTGCTCACCAGCGCGGAGAGCGCTTCAGTCGAGTTTGCCTTGAATCCAATGACATCGAAATGATTCGCCGTCACCCACGTTCTCCCCTATATGCCCCCGGCTGACCTTGGGTTACGCCCCCGCGAGCCGGTCGAGTTCGCTGACGATGGCCTCACCCATTTCGGCGGTCGAAACCGTGGTCATCCCGTCTTGCATGATGTCTTGAGTTCCTGAGGCCCTTGGCGAGCACATTCGCGATGCCCGCATCGAGAAGGTCGGCCTCTTTGCCCATGTCGAACGAGTAGCGAAGCGCCATGCCGAAGCTGGCGATGGTCGCGATCGGGTTGGCGATCCCGCGCCCGGCGATGTCAGGCGCGCTTCCGTGAACGGGCTCATAAAGCGCGGGCCGTTTCCCGCTGGCATCCTTCGCGCCAAGCGAAGCCGAAGGCAGCATGCCGAGCGATCCTGTCGCCATCGCCGCCTGATCCGACAGAATGTCGCCGAAGAGATTGTCGGTGACGATCACGTCGAACTGCTTCGGCCAGCGAACGAGTTGCATAGCGCAATTGTCGGCGAGGATGTGGGTCAGTTCGACGTCCGGGTACTCTGCGTGGACGCGGGTCACAACCGCGTTCCAGAGCACGCCGGTTTTCATGACATTGCGCTTGTCGGCGGATGCGACGCGCTTGTTCCGCGCCCGCGCCATATCGAAGGCGACGCGCGCAATGCGCTCGATTTCGTATTCGGTGTAAACCTGGGTATCGATGGCGCGCTTCTCGCCGTTCTCCAGGGTAACGATCTCTTTCGGTTCGCCGAAATAGACGCCGCCCGTCAATTCCCGGACGATCATGAGATCGAGGCCTTCAACCACCTCGCGCTTGAGGCTGGACGCGTCCGTCAGCGCCGGGTAGCAGATCGCCGGCCTCAAATTCGCGAAGAGCTGCAGATCCTTGCGCAAGCGCAGCAGGCCAGCCTCGGGCCGCTTGGCGTAAGGAACCTTGTCCCATTTCGGGCCGCCCACCGCGCCGAGCAGGACCCCATCGGCTGCCTTCGCCTTCGCCATGGCGGCATCCGAGATGGCCTCGCCATGCGCGTCATAGGCGCAGCCGCCAACCAGATCCTCTTGAACCTCGAAGTGGGCGCGGCCGGTCTTTCCGAGCCATCCGATAACACGTTTGACCTCGGCCATAACCTCGGGGCCGATGCCGTCGCCGGGAAGGAGAAGCAGTCTTTTTGTTGTCATGACCGATACAGCACACCTGAACGGGTTGCATCCTACGTCGCCAGCGATGCCGCTGGCTACACACGCTGAGCGTTTAATCACACACTGTTGCGCTTATCACTCGCTTCGGAGCGCTTATCACCTGCTACTTCGCCGCTCTGCACAGCTTTGTGGCAGGCGGCCAAATCGCGCGCAAACGGGGTGGCTTCGTTCGGTGGGGGGCGTGTCAGGCCGTCGCCGCGCTCAAAATGGCGGCCGTATCGGTGAACTCCTTGAAACGCGTCGCCTTACCGCCGGCAAGGGTCAGCACGTGGGCGAATTCGCACGCGAAGGTTTTGCCGGTCCGCTTGTGTCTGCCGGCGTAGGAACCGAGCACGACGACAGTGTCGCGATCCGTGACCCACTGCCGGTTCTCCCATGCCGTCCAGTCGATGTCCTCGGATAAGGCGGCGAAATATCCAGGAAGCTCGTGTTTCCTGAACGTACCCTTGGGCGTTACCAGAGGCATCTTGCCTTCCAGGCCCATCAAGGGCGTGAAGGTGGAATCGTCGCTGAAGAGCGCAACGAGCCCCGGAATGTCGCCTTTCAGGAAACAGTCGTACCCTTGTTTAGCGGCTTCGAGCGGAGTCATAGGTTATCTCCACGGGCAAGGATAAACATGCATAATCTTAACCGCGAAAAGAAGCTCCGGATGCGCGACATGGGAGCACTATTAACGAAGAAATACTTGAAAGGCCGTGTTTTTATCGTCGCCGTTAGCCTTATCTATGTTTGAGACGCGGGTGTGAGCAAATCGCTGAGATCCACGCCATCGAGCGCGATGTCGCCAAGGAGATGGCCGCCCTTGTCGCGTTTCGTTGTGAGATATTTCTCGTTGTGCGCCGTGGGCCGCGTCAGCACGCGGTGCGTCGAGACAACTTCAAGGCCCGCTTCGCGAAGCGCCTCGATCTTGCGCGGGTTATTGGTCATGAGGCGCACCGACGTAAACCCAAGCTGTTTCAGCATCCCGGCTGCGAAATCGAAGCGCCGCTGATCCTGGCCGAAGCCGAGCATCTCGTCGGCCTCGTAGGTATCGAAGCCCTGGTCCTGAAGCCGGTAGGCGCGCATTTTGTTCGAGATGCCGTTGCCGCGCCCTTCCTGATCGAGATAGAGCACAACGCCGCCTCCTTGCTCCGCCATGGCCCTGACCGTGCCGCGCAGCTGCTCGCCGCAATCGCATTTGAGGCTGCCGAGAAGATCGCCCGTCAGGCAGGCCGAATGGATGCGTGTGAGAACAGGGTGTGAAGGGGAGGGGTCGGACACCAGAATAGCGATCTGGTCGCGAAAGCCGTCGCCGCCGCGAAACACGATGAACTCACACGGGCCCGCCCTCTCCAGCGGGACGAAGGCGCGCGATACGACCTTGAGCGATTTCGCCGCCCGGTCGCGGAATGCGAAAACATCGCTGGCGTCGACCGCCAGAATGGGAAGCGCAAGCATCGCGCTCGCGCTTGCGTCGGCGACTATGGCGGCCGGTAGGAGTTGCGCCAGATTGGCGAGCACGAGTGCTGCGGTCTCCGCCAAATCGGTGACGGCCACGCCGCCGGTTTTCTCGTGATGAGCGAAATAGGCTTCCAGAGTCTCGAGGGTGAAGGGTTTCAGCCGCACGACAGCCGGCGGCCTGATCCAGACGCCGGCGGCATTCATTTTCTCGCCGGGGACGATAAGGCGGGGGTTGCGGTTCTCTCGTTGAAGAAACGCGATGTGCTTTTCGGTCAGCCCCTCCGCGGCAAAGGCGAGGATCGTTTTCGCGGCCGACCGGACGGCAACCGGCCTCGCGGCGCGGAATTCGGCCAAAGCGCGCTCGACGGCGATCTGGCGCGCATCGCCAAGGGACTCTAGAGGCATCTCGCTTTCCATCGCCTTTTCCTGTTCACGCCGAAGACGCCGAACGGAGCTGGCGCGCTGTCTGAATTGGATCCAAAAGGACCCGCATTGATATAGGAGCAGCATGACCGATGCGGAACGTGCGCTCAACGGCGTCAGGCGAGGCGGAGTAACGCGGCCCTTTGTAGTAGCGCAGCCTGGCCAGTCGCTGGACGGACGCATTGCGCCGCCTTCGCGCCCGGTTCCCGTGCCCAAACCGGAAAGCCCGGTTCATCTCGATGGAATTTGCCGTGGGTTTTCGTGTGAAGCAATCGTGCATGCGCTGGCAGAACGTAAGATTCCGTCAACTCCTTTTGGATGGCGGCGCCCATACGGTGTCACGGTTTTTCGAAGAAGGCCAGCTTGATCGGCTGCATATGCTGTTGGCGCCGTTTGTTTTAGGGGGGTGGAAAGGCTGGTTTGCGACCCAAGCCGCCGCCGAAACTCGAGGCGGCCATCCGCGTCGAGCTGAATATTTGCCCCCTTTTCGGCGGTGCGGTCTTGATCGATTGCCCGCTGAGCTGCGTGTGGCAATTCCAGGTGGAGTTAGCATTCGATGATCCAGCTTACTTTCGACCCGCCGCCTGAATAGGTCCGCTTTCCGGCCAGGCATTACCTGGCAGGGGACGATTTTATAAAAAAGCGCTTTGTCGAGAGGTTAACGGCCGCAACCCATTGTAAAATAACGCAAAAATCAGATGTAGGCACGCGCCGCCTTCGCTTCGAACGGCGCTCGCGCGGTTAACAGGCCAAGCTGAAACATATTTAACGGACTTTTGCTCGTCCCAGTAAAGGGGAAAATTCCGGAATTAAGTTCTATTTAATGGGGCGAATGATTAACCATGAAAGTCCTAGAGTTTTCAATAGTTACGTCATATTATCCCTTCCGCGTCAAAGGGCGGCGATAGTCCTTATTTCGCGCCGAATGAACGACTTTTTAAGTATAAACATGGCGGGAAATAAATCCGGCGCACTCCTGTTAACCATCTGGCGATTTACCATTCTTGGCTGAGCCCGCCCGGCAACGATCCGTTTACTTATTATAGCGCCGAACCTTGCTATGGAGATCGATCATGTCTTCAGGTTCTATGTCCAGGCGCCGAAGCCTGCTCGGGCTTTTAGGCGGAGCCGCCGCAATTCCTTTCGCAGCACCTTCCCGCAGTGCTCCCGCCTCCAACTGCGGGCTTGTGGTTCTGACCGTCGGCGGCCTTGTAGGCTCCCCGAACCGGCCGCCTTTCGACGAGAAGCGAGACCGCTTCTTCCAGCATAACAATCTCGATTTCAAACAAGCGCGTGTCTTCACCTTCGGCGATCTCCTGGCCTTCCCCCAGCAATCGGCGCCGGTCGTGGAAGAGAGCGGTGAGATCCTGTTCAAGGGGCCGCGCCTGCACGATGTCCTTGCCGCCGCAAAACCGCTCAGCGATGCAAAAACGGCGCGGCTTTCGGCGCTTGACGGTTATGGCGGCGAATCCCTCTCGCCTCGGTCGATAAGGAAGGTTGGATTCTGGCTGTCGAAGCGGGCGGCAATACGTTCGGGATTGGCGATTTTGGCCCGCTCTACGCGGTGCGTCCATTGGCAGCGGGCGAAAAAAGGTCCGAAGAAGAAGACTTCAAATGGGTCTTTTCCCTCTACTACATCGAGCTGATGCCTTGACATTCTAGGCCGAGCTTTGAGAGATGCCGCAAACAAACGAAGGCTAAGCGCGGCTGGAGACGGTGATGGTGAAAGCGGTTCTGGGGATTATCGGCGGATCGGGGCTCTACGATCTGCCTGGGCTGGAAAACAAGCGGGAAGTGGCCGTGGCTTCGCCCTGGGGCGAACCCTCTTGCCCCGTGCATATGGGAGAGATCGCCGGGCTGCCCATTGCCTTTATTCCCCGCCACGGGCCAGGGCACAGACAATCGCCGAGCTCGATCAACTACCGCGCGAACATCGATGCGCTGAAGCGCGTTGGCGTCACCGACCTCATATCGGTCTCGGCTTGTGGCTCGTTCCGCGAGGAATTGCCCCCAGGCACGTTCGTTCTTGTCGACCAGTTCATCGACCGCACTTTCGCGCGCGAGAAGTCGTTCTTCGGCGCCGGTTGCGTGGCGCACGTCCCGATGGCCGATCCGGTCAGCCCTGGCCTTGTCGACAAGATCGAGGGTGCCGCCAAAGCCGAGGACATCCCTTATTCCCGTGGCGGCGTCTATCTCGTGATGGAAGGCCCGCAATTTTCGACCCGGGCCGAGTCCTTCCTGTATAAATCCTGGGGCTGCAGCGTCATCGGCATGACGAACATGCCCGAAGCGAAGCTCGCGCGGGAAGCCGAGCTTTGCTACGCGACCGTCGCCATGGTGACCGACTTCGACTGCTGGCATAAAGACCACGCCGATGTCGACATCACAGCGATCCTGAAGGTGCTGAAAGAAAATTCTGAGAAGGCGGGCCGGCTGGTTGCCGCCCTGGCCAAGAGCTTTCCGAGAGAGCACGAGCCTTGCCCGATCGGTTCGGACCGCGCGCTCGATCACGCCCTCATAACAGCTCGCGAAGCGAGGGATCCTGCCCTTCTCGCGAAGCTCGACGCTGTGGCGGGCCGCGTTCTTCGCAAGTAAGCGCCAAGCAGACTTTTCCGGAGGCGCCAACGGATCGCTTCCGGGGCGTCATCCCGGAACTTGATTACCCGGATGTCTCCGCTAGCAGAAGAAGCCATGAAAACATTGGCGAATTTTCGCTCCTCTGTCATGGCCGGGGCATGCCCTTGGGCTTGACCCGAGGGTTGACCGGCCATCCAGTCATAAACTTGGAATACCTTGTGTTTTTCTGGATGGCCGCCTCCAAGGGCGGCCATGACGATGGAATTGGCGGAAACATCCGGGTAATCAAGTCCCGGAAAGGCGAATCCTTATCCGGATCGTAACACATTGAAGCCTCTCCCTTTTCGCGTTCCCGGCTCGCGCTTCGCTTGGCCGGGATGGTGAAGGCAGGCGCGCCGGATAGCGATCCTCTCTGTCGTTCGCAAAACAAAAACCCCGCCAACTTGGCGGGGTTTTTGACGCGGGGGTCTTTGAATGGTCTGCTCGGGACGGCGAAGTCTTTAAGCCGCCAAATGCGTTTGAACAGCCGCTGCAAGCGCGCGCGGATTGAACGGCTTTGCGATGACAAGGTCGTCCTGGGACGCGCGCGTCGCGGCAACCTCATCCGGATGAGACGTGACATAGATCACGTTTGTATTCATCTGCTCCCGGATGGCCTTGACGACTTCCACGCCAGTGTCGTCCCTCAGCCTGTAGTCGGCGAGGATCAACTTCGGCTTTACAAGCCCTGCGATTCGCAAGGCCTCCGCGCGATTCTTGGCGATTCCAGCTACCGAAAAACCGAGGTTCCGAACGATCTGCTGAAGGTCGAGGGCGATGAAGACTTCGTCCTCGATGATGAGAACGGCAGCCGGCTTATCCCGCAACGTCAACAGCGCTTCGCAGTATGAATGGCGCACCGCCTTCTCGGGCATACTCATGATGGAGGCGATGTCGGTGTAAGGAAGCCCCACGACGGCACGAAGCGCCGCGATCTGGCGCTGCTCCCTCGAAAGGCGCTGGAACTGGGCATACAGCCCGCTTGCGGCGCCTGCGCTCACATTGCCCGGCGTGGCGATTGCAGCCTCGTTGACCTTCCTGTAAAGATCGAGACGGGAAATCGCGCGTCCGCTTACAGAAATGACGTCCGAAACAAGGCTGTTGAGAGCGGTCTCAACCGCAATGTCGCTGAGCCGGCGGTTGCCAAGAATACAATAGGCATAGCGCCGTAAGTTTCTCAGCTCTGCTAAAGCCAGAGTTTCGTTCATTGATTGATGGCCCCAAATTCAGTTTGCGGCGACTGGACCGCGGCGCGTGAGATTGCGCTCCGCGTACTTCCTAGGTCAACATACAGCTAACGGAGGGGCTGGAAAAGCGGAAACACTATGACTTTTCCGTTAATATTTCTAATTTGTTGACAGGATGAAAAAAAGCGCCGGCGCGACAGGGCAAGGGAGACCCCCTGAAGCAAGCCGGCGAAGGAGTTCGCGTTCCAACTTGGGTCACGTCACGCAGCTCCGAACGAAGCAGCAGCGCAGCGCTAAATCACATGGAGCAAAGTTCATGCCAAGGCATGCCGGCGTCTCCGCGATAAGCGGAGTAAGCTTTGCCATCGCCGATAAGTTATTTGTCTCTACGGCGCCGCTTTGCCATTTAATTCGCTATGGACGATCTTCTCCAAAGGATAGCGCGGGATCGCGACCCGCGGGCTTTCCAGGATCTCTTCCGGCTTTTCGGTCCTCGCATCAAGGCCATGATGATGAGGCAAGGGGCCGATGCCGCCGCAGCCGAAGACATTGCGCAGGAAACGCTCTTCACGGTTTGGCGGAAAGCGCACCTCTTTGCCGCCCAGAAAGGAAGCGTCGCGACCTGGATTTATACCATTGCAAGGAACCTCCGCATCGACCGGCTGAGGCGGCAAGCGCCGTATCAGGGTCTGCCTGAAGAGATGAACGAGGCTGCGAGCGATGACGATTTACCCGATGAGGCATTGAACCGGAACCAGCAACGCGAACGTATGCGGAAGGTGCTTGAGACTTTACCGCCGGAGCAATATGAAGTCGTCCACCTCTCTTATATCGAAGGGCTGTCCCACAACGAGATCGCCGGAGTGCTCGGCGCTCCCGTCGGAACGGTGAAATCGCGCATGCGGCTCGCCTATGAAAAGATCCGCGATGCAGTTGGAGAGGAGATATGACGGAGCTGCGTCACCATCCTCACGGCGAAACGCTGATGAGCTATGGCGCGGGCACGCTGGACCCTGCGCTATCGGTTGTTCTGACATGTCATCTTCAGTTTTGCGAAAGATGCCGGGCGCGTCTGCGCACTATGGACGATGTTGGCGGCCTTCTCCTGGAAGGGTTCAAGGCGCCGGAAGACGGGGATTTCGTCCAGCGGACGATGCGCCGCTTTGCCGGGGAAGTTGCGCAAGAGCTGGGCACTATGCTGCCTCACACGGCACTCGATCCCGGAAATGACGTCCTCATGCCAGCCCCTCTTGCGCGCGCTACGGGCTTGCGGCGTGAGACCATCCCGTGGACAAAGATGCCTCATGGGTTGAGCCAATTGGATCTCCCGAAATTCGCGGGCGCGGCGGCGTCATCGCGCATCGTGCATATCGAGCCAGGGGCCGTCCTTCATGCGGAAAGGCATGGCGGCCAGCTGATCGTCGTCCTATGGGGCGCATACGAATACAACGGCGATCGTTTCGAGCGCGGAGACCTTCACGACATTAGCGAAAGCGGCTTTAAAACCTTCAAAGGCGCAAGCCCCGAGGGCGTGACCTTCTTCACGGCCGTCAGCCCGGTCCCTCAGCCAGCTATCTTCCGGACCGGGCATTAACGTTTGCCGCAGCAAGCCTAGCAAAAGTTGCCGACGCACGAACGGATTGCCAACACCGTCTTCCCGGAACTCGATTACCCCTTTCCGCTGGCGAAAGAGGTATTGAAAACGTTAGCAAATTTCTCTCTGCTGTCATGGCCGGGCTTGACCCGGCCATCCAGTCACAATCTGAAGTGCCTGTTCTTTCTGGATGGCCGCCTCGGAGGGCGGCCATGACAATGGAATTTGCGGAAACAGCTGGGTAATCAAGTCCCGGAAAGCGCTTCAGCGCTTATCCAAATCCGCCGGCCGCAGTTCGGTTGGCGGGCTGAAATTATACTTCGTGCCACTGGCCGTCAGGTCCCCGGCAAGCCCTGCCCGTCATCGTCGACGGCTTGCCATCGACGTAGGCGGTTTGCGAGAATGCCCGGCACTGCATGTCGTTGTAGGAGTACATCGGTTGCGGCTCGATATAGCCGTAATGTCCGTTGGGGCTGCGCCATTCCGCGCGATTGCCATTTTCAAAGGCGGTATACTGCGCTGCCGCCGCGCGGCGGCGGTCCTCCTCGTCCATGGAAGCGCCGATCCGGTTGCCGATGAAACCGCCGACGACAGCGCCTGCGACCGTCGACGCAACGCGTCCGCCGCCCCTGCCGAACTGACTGCCGATCAACGCGCCGGTTCCCGCCCCGAAAAGCGTGCCCGTATCCTCGTGGTTGGCGCAGCCTGCCGACAGAACCGCAATTGCAAACGACACAAAAATAAGTCCTAGTTTCTTCATGTCCCCTCGAAGCGGGCGAATCGCCCGCTGCTCCTCGTCAAATCCTTCTGCAACCGTAGGCGGTTGTTTCGGGCGATTTTACGTCAATCAGGCGGCCGGGAGTGTCAGGCAAGCTCTTAGGCCGCCGTTTGATGCCTCCTCCAGGCGGAGCGAGCCGCGATAAAGGTGTGACAAGTCGGCGACGATGGAAAGGCCAAGGCCGGAGCCGGGCACGCTTTCATCGAGGCGCCGGCCGCGCTTGACGGCGCTTTGCCGGAAATCTTCGGGCAAACCGGGGCCGTCATCTTCGATGATAAGCTGGAATGTGCGGTTGCTCTTGGCGAGAGGCCCTTCCGAGGCCTGAACCTTCACGACGACAGAGGATTTCGCCCATTTGCAGGCGTTGTCCATGAGGTTCCCCGCCATCTCCTCGAAGTCCTGCTTTTCTCCAAAAAAGCGCACCCCGCTGGGACAGTCGACCTGAAAGTGCAAAGCCCTGGCTTCGTAAATCTTCTGCAAAGCGCGGGAAAGCGCGCTGAGCTGAACGCTGACGTCGGTAACACCGCTCGCCGGCCTTATCTGCGCCGCGATGCGCGCGCGGTCGAGGTGATGGGAAACCTGCTGCTTCATGAGCAACGCCTGTTGCGCGACCTTCTCCGCGAAGTCGCTATTTTGCGACGCGGCCTCGTTGATAATCACGCTCAACGGCGTCTTCAGAGCATGGGCAAGATTGCCGACATGGGTCCGGGCGCGCTCGACCACGCTCTTGTTGGCCTCGATGAGTGCGTTCACCTCCTCCTGTAGCGGCAAAATCTCATCGGGCGGCGTGCCTTCCAGCTTCGTCTCCTCTCCCGACCTGATCGCGGCTATTTTCTTGCCGATGTCTTGAAGCGGACTGAGCCCGAACCGGACCTGGAAGAAAGTCGCCAGCAAAAGCCCCACGCCGAGAAGGGCAAGCGTGAGGACGATCGTGTTCGTCAGATAGCGCGCTTCCTCGTAGATTTGGGCCATGTCGAAGGCCACGGAGATCGAGAAGACGCGGCTCTCGTTTTCCTGGCCGAAATCGATGTCCCGCTCCAGGACGCGCAGGACCTGGCCCTCCGGGCCGTCGATATAGGCCTGGCGTGTCTGCCTGGAGTTGGGCTTGATGCCGATTTCGCTCGGGGTCTTGTATGTCTCGCCCGCCAGCGACTTCGGATTTGAACATCGGCTCGCTTCCTTGATCGGCCGGCCGTATCTGCCAGTAAGCGCCGGACAAGGGCCTGAAAAAGAGCGGCTCCCCGGTGTCATCCGGCTTTCTGATGTCGAGCGTGCCCTGCGGGGCGGCCTTCGCTACGATGTTCTCGAGATACTGATTGAGCCGTTGATCGAAGCTGTCTTCGAGAAAGTCGCGGCACAGCGAAATCAGGATCGCGGCCGTGACCGACAGGATCATGAGGGTCCAGGCCGCCGACGAGATCACAAGCCGAAGGGCAAGCGAGTTGGCCCTCATGAGCCCCTCTTCGCGCTCCCGGCGGCATCCTCGGATGGCGAGAGACAATATCCAAGGCCACGCACCGTGTGGATGATGTCGGCCGGAATTTTGCGCCGGAGCCGTCCGATGAACACCTCGATGGTGTTCGAATTGCGGTCGAAATCCTGCTGGTAGAGATGGTCGACGAGCTCGGACCGCGACACGACCCGGGACTGGTGATGCATCAGGTAGGAAAGCAGCCTGAACTCGAGTCCGGTCAGCTTGACGCCCGAGCCATTGAATGTGACGCGCGACGTCCGCGTATCGAGCCGGAGCAGCCCGCATTCAAGCTCCGGCTTCGCCACGCCAGCGCTGCGGCGCAAGAGCGCGCGGATCCTGGCGATGACCTCCTCCATCTGGAAGGGCTTGGCGACGTAATCGTCGGCGCCCGCATTGATGCCCGCCACCTTCTCGCTCCAGCGGTCGCGCGCCGTCAGGATCAGCACCGGAGTCTTTATATCGGCTCTACGCCAGCGCTCGAGGATGGTGAGGCCGTCGATCTTGGGTAGCCCCAAGTCGAGGATAATCGCGTCATAGGGCTCGGTTTCCCCGAGATATCCGCCGTCCTCGCCGTCAAATGCGGCGTCGGCTGCATATCCGGCGTCGGTCAGCGCGGCGACGAGCTGACGGCTCAAGTCCAAGTCGTCTTCGACAACCAGAACGCGCATAACTGCCTCCGGCTTAGATCAACCCGCCTTCATCGAGACCATTGATGGCGGAAAGGTTGATCGCTTCTAAAGTGCTAGAGCAGGGGCGCTCTAGTGGGCGGCAAGGCGAAGAACGCGAACCTTGCCGGATTGCTCAAGAACAGTGACCTGGAAATAATGGTCGTTAGCGTTGCCGCAAAGCGAGAACCTTAGAATTTTACCGTTTCCAAGCCGCCCATGAAGCTCGTCCTCAACCTGCTTGAAGGTTTTGAAGTCGCCTTTGCCCCATGTGTGCGTGCAGGTTTCCTTGGCGGAAACGGCGCCACTATGACAAACCGCCATTGCGAGAATCAAGGCTGTGCAGAAATATTTCATGGCTCATTCTTGCAATCGAATGCCCGGAAGTGAGCGCATCTTTCCTGAATTGCAGATGAACAGCCCTTTAGAACCGGCCCCGATTTCAAAAAATTCTTAGCAAGGAACATGCCCGCCGCGGAGGTTCCGCTTCCTCAATTTGCGCAGCGTCGAATGAGGGCTTGCTCGCAAGTTGAAGAACAAGATTGAACAAGTCCGGCTGACCGGATTTCTCAAGCCGTGTTACGAGAAAAAGCGCGCGCACGGCGCCGATTGTCGGAATTGTTATTTTCCACTCAAGGGCGACGCGGGCGGCCATGCACTCCGCCAGCGCACGCCGGATCGGGGCGCCCCTGATGCTGCACAGGCCGGCAACTCTCGTCGCAAGCACATGGATGATGATGGGTTTCAGCTCCGGGTTTTCACGATGAAGAAGAAGGTCCCGAACGGCCACGCTCAAGGCGAAAGAAGGCTCACGAACAACGCCCACAGCGGAAAACGTCCCCGAGCAGGAGGTATCCGCCGCTAAGATAAGCTCACTGGCGCGTCTTGTCGTCATGCCATGGTCCCACGCAGGCTAGGAGCGATCTGCCAGATTTGTGTGCGTATTTGTTCTCCGATCCGGGGCTCTGTCCTCAAACGAGATGAGCAAAAACGCCCCCTGGCATATACCCCCATTTTAATAAAAACTTCGTTTAACCATGATGGCAACTCCTTAAGGATCTTTCTTTTCAGCCGTGCAGCGGACTGCGCGCCTGGTTTTAGGGCCAAGCCATTAATCTTCAAAAGGAAGGTTGCGATCATTTCGGGAGACGCTCAAAACTTTTTGAAAAGGAAACCGTCCCCGAAGCGGGATCATCCGGCCGCATCTCGCCAGCCTTGTGGCGCCGGGCCAAGCTAAGCAAACTCCGCTACTCCGACCAACGGACTGTCATCCCGACGCCACTCGCTCCATCGCCGTGGGCGTTCTAATTTCTTTTTTTCTCAATCCATCCGACGATGTGAGCCGGGAAACGATCTTCCGGAATCTTTTTTTCGCTGATGGCCATTCCCCAAATCGAAACGCCGGCCTCGAAAACCGTCTCTTGGGTTCCCGAGATCAGAGGATGCCACCACCGCAGGCCTTCACCCTCGTCGAGAAGGCGATAGGCACAGGTCTCGGGAAGCCACCCGAGGCGGCTGACGTCGCCGGGCGTCAGCTTCACGCAATCTGAAACATGCTCTTGCCGGTTCCCATAGTTCGAGCACTGGCACGATCCAAGATCGAGCAGCCTGCAGGCGAGCCGGGTCACGGCGATTTCGCCGGTATCCTCGTCCTCGAGCTTGATCAGGCAGCACTGCCCGCAGCCATCGCAGAGCGATTCCCATTCGTCCGCCGACATGTCATCAAGGGGCTTGCGCTCCCAGAAAGGCGCATTTTCATCCCCCTGTTTGGACATATTTTTGGGAGGAGCGCCGCTGCGGGCCCCTTTTTGTTGTTTTGCGGACTCGTTTCTTGGCATAGTACCGGCGGTTAAGATCAATAGCAGCGGCGAACAAACGTGCGGGACTGGATTTTCAAACCGAACCGGCGGAACCGTTACATCGTCAATTGGCTTGCGCTCGAACTCTTGGATCAACTCCACCCTTTACGGTTTGTACGCCAGATTTAAAGACTGGTGGGCAAACTACAACAATTTCTTCGACCGCTTCCGCGTGACCGGTTTCAGGCGGTTTGCGACGGAGATCGTGTCCGATGCGCTGACGCTTGGCGCGGCGGGCGCCGCCGTGGTCCTGATGTTCGAGTTGCCCGCCATCGAACTTACCAAAAATCCGAATTGGCGCACCGGCAGCGAATTCAGCGTGACGTTCCTCGATCGCTACGGCAACGAGATCGGAAAGCGGGGCATCCAGTTCTCGGACGCCGTTCCGCTGGAAGAGGTGCCCGATAACCTCATCAAGGCGACGATGGCGACGGAGGACCGCCGCTTCTTCGATCACTTCGGCATCGACATTTACGGCACTTTTCGCGCGCTCGTTCAAAACGCCCGCGCGGAAACGGTGGTCCAGGGCGGCAGCTCTCTAACGCAGCAGCTTGCGAAAAATCTCTTCCTCTCGTCGGAACGCTCGATCCAGCGCAAAATCCGCGAGGTCTATCTTGCGCTTTGGCTCGAGTTCCACCTGACCAAGAAAGAGATCCTGAAGCTCTATCTCGACCGCGCCTATCTTGGCGGCGGCACCTTCGGGGTCGAGGCGGCTTCCCAGTTCTATTTCGGTAAATCGGTGCGGGACATTAATCTGGCCGAAGCAGCGGTTTTGGCCGGGCTGTTCAAGGCGCCCACGAAATATGCGCCGCATTCGAACCCGGCCGAATCGCGCGCGCGTACCAATCAGGTTTTGACGAATCTCGTCGAGGCCGGGTTCATGACAGAAGGGCAGGTGCACAGCGCCCGGCTCAATCCGGCGAAGATCGTCGATCGCCAAGAAGTTTATGTGCCGAACTACTTCCTGGATTGGGCCTATGAAGAGGTGCAACGGCTCATGAAGGGCAAGGGCGAGTATGTGCTCACCGCGCGCACGACGGTGGACATCCCGATGCAGAAGCTTGGAGAGCAGGTCATCGAGAACACGCTGGCAAGAGAAGGCCGCAGTGCAAGGGCGAGCCAGGGCGCTCTTGTTTCGATGGATACCGACGGCGCCGTCCGCGTCATTGTCGGCGGCCGCGATTATGGCGACAGCCAGTTTAATCGCGCCACCCACGGGGAGCGGCAGCCTGGGTCATCCTTCAAACCTTACGTTTACCTGACCGCCATCGAAAACGGCATCAAGCCGACGAAGGTCATGCAAGACGTTGCTCCGACCTGCGGAAACTGGTCTCCTCATAATTACGGGGGCGGGATCAGCGGAGGGTCTATGACGCTCTACGAGGCGCTGAAAAGATCCGTGAACACGATTGCGGTGAAGCTGTCCCTGGACGTGGGCCGCGACAAGGTCCTCGAAACGGTCCACAAGATCGGGCTGATGACCGTGAAGAAGACATGCTCCATGGCGCTGGGCGACTCCGGCGTCGCGCCGATCGACCATACGGCCGGCTACGCCGTTTTCGCCAATGGCGGGAAGTCGGTGAAGCCTTACGGGATCCTGGAACTCCGGAATACGCGCGACGAAGTCGTCTACTCGCGCGAACGCGATGAGCCGCCCCCGGTGCAGATCTTCAAGCGCGAAAGCATCGAGACGCTGAACACCATGCTCGAAAAAGTTGTGAGCGAAGGAACGGGGCATGCAGCCCAGCTCGATTTCACGACCGTCGCGGGAAAGACCGGGACAAGCTCAGGACCCCGCGACGTGTGGTTCATGGGGTTCACTGGGCAGTATGTGACAGGCGTCTGGTTCGGAAACGACGATTTCACCGACATGGCGAGCGGCACCACCGGCGGCCACTTCTCTGGTCCCGCCTGGCATGAATTCATGGCGTCGGCCCACACCAGCATGGACATCCCGCAAATTCCGGGGCTACCGCTGCATCCAAGGCAAGTCGAGGAGCGTCAGCGCCTGTCCGAGATCAGGCGTGACGACCCGAGTTTTGCGAGCGGCGCACAGGACGCGGCCAAGCACATGCCTGCGAGGACGCGCAAAATGCTGACTTCGCTGTCGAAGCTTTTGAAGGAAGCGCCGAAGCTCGATGCCTCCCCGGGGCCGGAGAAAGGCGCAAGCCTGGACAAACCGCCCGTGAGGACGCAATAAGGCGGCGCCGAAGGAGTATGCCAACTCGTCGCGCATAAGAAATCGAATGACGAAGCTTTAGGCTAAGAATCAATGCCCTTCCTGACCCGGTTCTTGCTGTTCGCGAGCCTCGCGCTGGCTCTTGGCCTTGGGTCGGCTTGGCGGACGGTCAGCCATGGTTTTTTCGCGAGCACGGTTCGCTACGGGCCGTGGGCTTTCTGGTCCCGGCAGGGGACGGCTGACGCGGACCCGTATACGATCGCGCATAGTGCCCGCGAAGGAACGCTTCCCATCACGGCCGCGGCCGATATGACCTTCACGGCGACACGCGACAGCGCTGGCGCTCACCTGTCCGGCGACTGCACCTACGAGGTGCGCGGCTACTCGGTCCCGGCTCTGTGGTGGAACATCGCCGCGTTCAGGGCGGATGGCGAAGTGATGCCGAACAAGACCGGGCGGTCCAGCTTTTCCAACGCCAATATTTCGACCGCGCCGGATGGGTCTTTCCTGGTGCGCCTGTCGCCGGAGGTGCAGCCCGGAAACTGGCTTCCGGCCGAACGCGGAAAACGAGTCGTTCTCCGCCTCGAGATCTTGAGGCCGCTCTCGCCGGATGCTCTTCTCAAGTCAGGAGAAGATATTCTGCCCGCGATCACGCTCATGGAGTGCTCGTGATGGGAAGCACCCCGTGGGTCATTGGCGGACTTGTCGCCGGCGGCATCATCCACATTCTCTGTGTGCTCGGCATTCCGGCCCTTGCCGAGCGCGATGCATGGTCTCGATTGTCCGCCATCATGAAGCCGAACACGCTTGTCGTCCCGGATGGGAAAAATGGCGTTGGCCTGCCGTTCACGACGCCGGATGTGGTCAGCGCCTACTGTCTTTTCGACATCTCGGAGAATAACGTGATTGTCAGGTCGCCGCTGAGCGATGGGCCATGGTCCCTTGCCGTGTCGACCCCGTCGGGAGAGAATTTCTATCTCGTCACCGGCGCCGACGCCAAGAAGTCCGAGGCGCGCCTGCTTCTCATTCGGCGCAACCGGCTTTCGGAGGACTCGGCGACCGAAAAGACGGAGGACGGCGAGGACCAGAATATTGTCGTTTCGCCCAGCGAGACAGGAGTCATCGTGATCCGCGCCCCTCTTCAAGGGGAAAGTTTTCGGGCGCAAGCCTTGAGCGACCTCAAAAAAGCACGTTGTGACATCCAGCCCTCTGAGCCGGTGGTTGCCGCCGTCGCCGAGCCGCCTGCACCCGAGGTCAAAAGTAACGCCCCCGGCATTCAGGGGCGATCCCCGCGGCGCAGGACGCGCTGAGCTAAGCAAGCGCCCCGATTGATGACATCCCAAGCGAAGCACGAGGCTTCGCCTTTCCGGGACTTGATTACCCGCAAGTCTCCGCTGGCGGGAGAGGTATTGTAAACGCTAGCGAATTCGCTCTGCTGTCATGGCCGGGCTATGCCCTTGGGCCTGACCAGAGGTTGACCGGCCATCCAGTCACAATCTGAAATGACTTGTTCTTTCTGGATGGCCGCCTCGGAGGGCGGCCATGACAATGGAATTGGCGGAAACATCTGGGTAATCGACTTCCGGGATTGACGGCGGCGGCGATCCGTTGGCGCTGGCAACTCTTTAGGCAGCCGTGCTGCTCTCGCGTGAACTGCTGATCAGGATAGAACCTTGGCGGTTTCGCCCAGAAGATGCCGTCCCTGAGCTGCCTCCACCTCCAAAATCCAGATATCCGGATCGCGGCCAGCCTGGCGCGCAAGATAGGCATCGGCCTCGGCTTCCCGTGCATTCGAAGAATAGACTGGCTGCCAGGCCCGTCCTTCCTCCATGACGAGCGTGTCGCTCGGGGTCATCTCGGCAAGCTCCGCCGATAGGGGCGCGAAAACCTGGGCTGTGCCATCCATGGCCGCCACCTTGATATAGATGGCGCCGGCATCCGCATCGCCCCGGCGCACGAGAGCGGCGTGGACGAAGGCCGCGTTGACCCGGCGCAGATAGGCGCTCACCCAGATATGTGACTTAACACGCATGTTTCCCTCTTTTGATTCAGGCAAAAGCGGAACGCCCGCCAGCGCTCAGCCTTCGTCAGGTCCGATGCGACCCTCTTTTGGGCGGCGGAGGCGAATGCCACGGCTACCCGAAAGCCCGAAAGATCTTGTTACCGAAAATCGCGGCTTTTTAAGGTATCAGTCCAACTTTGGTTAACTCTCGATGCTCGCGCATCGCCGCTCGACGCGTGAGCAACCTCGTCGCCGCGCCCGAACCGTAAACCAAATGCGCTTGCTTCAGGCTGAAAGCGCCGGAGCATAGGCGTCAAGTCGGCAAGACGTCGGCTGACGATATGGATCACATTACTCTCTCTTTGCAGGATACCCTCGCATAAAATCACCTTCGCTCCAAAAACCGCTCTGCGATAAGTTTCGGCCACCTTCGGCCATACGATCAGATTGGCTGCGCCTGTCTCGTCCTCCATCGTTATAAAGATGGTGCCTTTCGCGGTTCCCGGCCGCTGGCGGAACAGCACAAGGCCTGCAATTTTCACGAATTTTCCATTGGGCAGCTTTTTCAGGTCCGCCGCCGTAACCATGCTTTTGGCGCTAAGCTCCTCGCGCATGAACGCCATGGGATGATTCCGAAGCGAAAGGCCAAACACGGCATAGTCTTCCGCAACCGCCTCTTCCTGCTTCAACGGCGGGAGTTCGATGCCATCCTCATCGGGGGAGCAGCCATTATCGGCGTATCGGCCATTATCGTCATCCCGGAACCGGCCTTCCCCCACACTCTTGGCATCCCGGAACCGGCTTTGCCGGTATCCGGGATCGTTACAACCGGGGGGCGGGGCATTCTGAACGATCCCGGATAACGCCGCTGGCGTTTCCGGGATGGCGCTCTTTTCCGTTATGGCGGCACTTGATGCGGCCATAACGTTCAGGGGCAGCTCGTTCGCTTCAAGGCCTGCGACATGCCAGAGCGTTTCCCGGCGGCCAAGATCGAGCGAGCGGAAAGCATCGGCGCGAGCAAGCGTGAGCATCGCGCTCGGCTTAAGCTTTGCGCGGCGCATCAGGTCTTCGGGGCTTTTGAACGGGCCGCCTGCCTTTCTCGCTTCCATGATTTTTGTGCCGTCGTCTTCGCGCATGCCCGCGATGAGCCGGAGCCCGAGGCGCAGCGCGTGCTGGTGTTTTTGAGGGTTTCCCCCCTCACCCCCAACCCCTCTCCCGCAAGGGGAGAGGGGGGCAGGGCGTACCCGCGGCAGCGGCGTTCCCTCTCCCCCACCGCATCCGCTTGCGGATGCGGTCATGTTGAGTTGCGAACTCGCCGAGGCGAGTTCGCTGGGAGAGGGACAGGGTGAGGGGGAGACCGCTTCCAGCGTATGGTCCCAGTCGCTGGCATTCACATCGGCGGGGCGGACCTCGACGCCATGCTCGCGCGCATCGCGCACCAACTGTGCTGGCGCATAGAATCCCATGGGCTGGCTGTTCAGAATCGCGGCGGCGAACACGTCGGGGTAATAGCATTTCATCCAGGCTGAGCAGTAGACGAGCAGCGCGAACGATGCGGCGTGGCTCTCGGGAAAGCCATAGGTGCCGAAGCCTTGGATCTGGCTGAAGCAGCGCTCGGCGAATTCGCGTTCATAGCCCCTCGCCAGCATGCCGTTGATGAACTCGTCCTTGAATTGCCCGATGGTTCCGACCTTCTTGAAAGTAGCCATGGCGCGGCGCAACTCGTCGGCGCGGCTTGGCGAAAAACCCGCCGCCACGATGGCGATTTTCATGCACTGCTCCTGGAAGAGCGGCACGCCGAGCGTCTTTTCGAGGATGCCTTTCAGCTCCTCGCTTGGGAAATTGGCTTTCTCGATCCCCTGGCGGCGGCGCAGATAGGGATGCACCATGTCGCCCTGGATCGGGCCTGGGCGGACGATGGCGACCTCGATGACGAGATCGTAAAAGCATTGCGGCTTGAGCCGCGGCAGCATGGTTTGCTGGGCGCGGCTTTCCACCTGGAACACGCCGATGAAGTCGGCGCGTGACAGCATATCGTAGACGGCCATGTCCTCCGCCGGCACCGTCGCGGGCGTCAGATCGAGGCGGTAGTGCTTGCGCAGAAGATCGAAGCCTTTGGCAAGGCAGGTGAGCATGCCGAGCGCCAGCACATCCACCTTCAGCATGCCGAGCGCTTCGATATCGTCTTTGTCCCAGGAGACGATGGTGCGTTTTTCCATCGAGGCGTTCTCGATGGGCACGAGTTCATCGAGGCGGCCGCGCGCGATGAGAAACCCGCCGGGGTGCTGGGAAAGGTGCCTGGGAAAGCCGATAAGCTGGCGGGACAGTTCGAGGCAAAGCGCAAGCCTTCTGTCCGAGGCGTCAAGGCCAAGGCCCGCAACCTCTTGCGGATCGATGCCGTCTTCGCTCCAACCCCAGATCGAGCCAGCAAGCGCCGCCGTGACATCGGGCGAAAGGCCGAGCGCCTTGCCCACTTCGCGCACCGCGCCGCGCGTCCGGTAGCAGATGACGGTGGCGCAAAGCCCGGCGCGATGCCGCCCGAAGCGGCCATAGACATATTGGATGACCTCCTCGCGCCGCTCGTGCTCGAAATCGACGTCGATGTCGGGCGGCTCGTCGCGCGCGTCCGAAATGAAGCGTTCGAAAAGGAGGTTTGAGCGGGCGGGATCGACTTCGGTGATGCCGAGCGCATAGCAGACGGCGGAATTGGCCGCCGAGCCGCGCCCCTGATGCAAGATTTTCTGCTCGCGGGCATAGCGAACGATGTTTTCGACCGTGAGGAAAAAGGGCGCGTATCTGTGGCGCTCGATGAGCACGAACTCGTGCTTGATCTGCTCCACGACAGCGGGCGGGGCGCCGCCCGGCCAATTATGCGGCGGATAGCGCCGCGTGAGCCCTTCCCATGTCAGCCGTTCGAGCCGTGCCTGCGGATCTTCGCCATCGGGCGCGATCTCGTCGGGATATTCGTAGGTCAGTTCCTTGAGGCTGAAAGTGCAGCGGCTCGCGAGGTCTGCCGTGTTGGCGATCGCTTGCGGGTAGGCCGCGAACAGCCGCGCCATTTCGGCTTGGCTTTTCAGATGGCGCTCGGCATTGCGATGAAGCCGGAAGCCGCCTTCGTCGATGGTGCAGGTCTCGCGGATGCAGGTGAGAACGTCCTGGAGGCGGCGGCGCGACGGGTCATGGTAGAGCACGTCGTTGGTCGCGAGGAGCGGAACGCGCGCGGATTCGGCGAGCGCGGCAAGACGATGAAGCCTTGTCGCATCGTCGCCATGAAAGCGATAGGCGGCGGCGAGATAGACGCGGCCTTTGAGCTGCGCCGCCAAATCCTGCAAATGCCGCCGGAAGCTTTCAGCTTTTGCCGGTGTCTGGAATGCATCGTCCGGTGGCGTTGCCGCAACGATCTGTCCTTCCGAAAAGGCCAGGAAATCTTCAAGCCGGAGATGGCATTCGCCTTTGGGAATTTCTTGATCTTTCAGGGCTGAACCCCTCACCCTGTCCCTCTCCCTCAGGGAGAGGGGACGCCGGTGCAACGGATGCGCTCGAACTCCCTCTCCCATGGGGAGAGGGCTGGGGTGAGGGGCTGCTTCCTTAAAAACCCGGTCCGACTTTCCAACCGTCAGCAGCCTGCAAAGCCGCCCATAAGCCGCGCGGTCCTTGGGGTAGCAGAGGAGATCGGGCGAACCGTCCATAAAAGTCAGGCGGCAGCCGACGATCAGCTTTACGTCCAATTCGCGGGCCGCAAGGTGAGCGCGCACGATGCCGGCGAGCGAGTTGCGGTCCGTGATGGCGATGGCGGAAAGGCCGAGTTCGGCGGCGCGGACGACGAATTCGTGAGGATGCGAGGCGCCCTCCAGGAAGGAGAAGTTTGTCGTCACCTGAAGTTCAGCATAACGCATGGGGCT
The DNA here is from genome assembly GCA_963757195.1 of uncultured Alphaproteobacteria bacterium. Taxonomy (GTDB): domain Bacteria; phylum Pseudomonadota; class Alphaproteobacteria; order Rhizobiales; family Rhodomicrobiaceae; genus Rhodomicrobium. The sequence goes on along the minus strand of CAVWQG010000002.1, from coordinate 2,024,309 downwards.
AGCCATGGGCTTTTCCCCTTGCCGCTGCTTCAATCGTCGCCCCGGAAAGCGCCCAGGCGCTTATCCGGGGCCTAACCAATGCTCGGCCGATGTTTGGAAAGATCCCGGATAGCCGCAAACGGCTTCCGGGATGACGACGGCGAGGGCTCATGCGAAGACCCCGTGCAGGTACCAGCGGGGCGGGCGCTCGCCGCCGTAAATCCCTTCGCGGAAGACCCAGAAGCGCATGCCGTGGGCGCTCTCGACGCGGTAATAATCGCGGACCTGCTCGCCATCGTCTGCGTCGCCGTTCCCGCGCCACCATTCGGGAGAGATGCGCTCCGGGCCCTCGGCGCGAACGATGCGATGCACCACTTTCCGCCACCGGAACAGCATCGGCGGCGCGTCGGGGATCGCGGCCGTCACGTCGATGGGATGAGGTTGCGGGAAAAGGCGGATGGGCCGCTCCGCCATGCTTTGCCAAACACTGTTGTCATGGCCGTCCTTGAGGCGGCCATCCAGAGCCCCATTCCTTGAACCTTTGCTTTTTGCTCTGGATGGCCGGGTCGAGACCGGCCATGACGATGGCTCGAAGGGCGCTGTCTGTTGCACGGCGCGTTCGGGGATGTAGCTTTCCCGCGCGGCAAGCCGGTACACCCGGCCCTCGCCGGGCCTGTTTTCCAGCGCATCGATAAGGATCGCCAGATCTTCTGCGCACGCCGTGTTTTTCACTTTGCGCAAAATGTTGGCCTGCTGCGCCTCCAGCGGTTCCACATGCGGCGCGGCAAGCGCGGCGACATCGATCCCGAAACCCGGATCGATCAGTCCGAGCTTCTCCCGGAAGAGGCGGAAAACGCGGGCGGGGTCGCGGACGGGGAGCGCAGTCGAAACGGCCTGCGTTTGCACGCTGCCGTCGCATCTGAAAAAACTGACCTCGAAGCGCTGGCCGCCCTGCCGCTCCGCTTGAAGGCGCGCGCAAAGCATGTCCAGAAGCAGACGCGTGACGCGCTCCAAATCTTCGGGCGCAGAGATGGGTTCGGCGAAGCGCAGGCGCTCGATCCAGGGTGAAGGCGGGCGCAGAAACTCGATCGCTTCCGGCGCGCGCCCCAGCGCTTTGTCAAGCTGAGGCAAAAGATCGGGGAAGCGGCGCGCAAGACCGGCCCGCGGCAATTTTTGCACGTCGCCGATGGTGAAAAGGCCGAGCTTTCGCAGAACAGTTGCGGTCTCAGCGCCGATGCGCAGCCGCTCGACGGGCAGCGGGGCAAGTAACGGGAATATATTACCCCTCACCCCAACCCTCTCCCGCGCAAGCTCGCCTTGGCGAGCTTGCCATTCTGGAGTGTCCGCATCCGCTAGCGGATGCGGATGGGAGAGGGAGTTCGGTTGTGCCCGTTGCAGCATCGTCCCCTCTCCCAGGGGGAGAGGGGCAGGGTGAGGGGGTGCGATCAAATAATGCTTGGCATGATGGGCGAGCGCGTAGGCCGCCCCGAAGGTGGGCGCGATGGCGGCGCGGGCTGGAATGCCGCGCGATCCAAGGCGCGCGAGCAGGTCTTCGGCGAGCCCGTCTTCGCCGCCCCACAGATGGGCGCATCCCGTAATATCGAGCCAGAGGCCGCATGGCGGGGCAGGGGCGGTGGCGGGGCTGTAACGCTGGGCCCAGATCGCGAGGGCTGTCAGCGCCTCCTGCACTGCTTCCGGTTCGGCGTCGGAAGAGACAAGCTTGGGACAGACGGCCAGCGCATCGGCCAAAGGCTGCTGCAAATAAAGCCCGGCGCGGATGGCAGGCTCGTCGAGCGCTGCGATGCGGCGGATGTTGCCGTGCTTTTCAAGAAGCGCGAGCGGTTCGTTGCGGTTTGCGAGCCGGGGCCGCTTCAGCCGGGCAAGCCTCATCGCGAAGTTCGGCAACCACACGAACATGGCCCGCTTGGAATCCTTCGCCGTCTGAGCCATCCAACGCCTCCACAATCCACGATGCCGGTCTGCCGTTGCGGCAATATTCGAGGTCGAGCCGCCAGCAGGGCGGGCCGAGGCCGGGGTGCGCCGTCCCGGAACCGGCTTGCCTGTGATGAAGCACTCGCCCCTCATCCTGTCCTTCTCCCCTTGGGAGAAGGGACGATGTTGCAAGCTCGGCGTGCTCCCTCTCCCATGGGGAGAGGGCGGGGTGAGGGGAGAAACGGCCGGTTCCAGGATGACGATGAGGGACAGCGCTCACGCGCCAGCGGGTGGCTGCAGCGCCGCTCGGGGCGCACCCGGCCTTGGAAGAGTTGAAAAGAGGCCGCCTGATGAGAAGAGCGGTAACACCGGATTGGCGGGCCGCCGCTTCCAGTCTTTGCCCCGTCTTCAGGCTCAGCGCGCCAGCCTCGCCTATGACGGCGGCAGTGCTGCGCGAATGCAAAGCCTCTTCCATGACGCTTAGAACCTCGTCGTCCTTCCGGCAATCGACCCAGACGACGCGCGCGGGATCGAGCCCGAAGCGGATGAGACCGGGCGGATGGCAATCGGCGCGGCTCAAAGCCCAAAGTGCTTGTCCTTCCCGGATGCGTAAAATCCTGGCCGCTGCCGTTGCCGCAAAAGCCGTCACCGCGGGCGAAAGTTCGGCCTCCAGCCCATCCGACCGGAACTCATGAAGCGCGCCAAGCTGCAAGCCGCCGTGCGGAAGCGGCGCATTCAACCGCTCATCCTCGAAAGGCAGGATTTGATCGCCTTGGCACGTCTCCGAGTTGTACCCCTCAAGGGCGCGGACCTGCATCCGTAAGGCTTCAAGCTTGCTCATGACACAATTTGATCCCTATTTGTTCTCCTTTTGGACCATAAGTTGATTAGGGTCAACCAAAAAAAGCGGCGCCCTTAAGCAGGTTTTGACGGACGCCGCCAACGAACCGCCGCCGCCGTCATCCCGGCCAACCGAAGCGCGAGCCGGGATCATAAAAACGTAGAGGTTTCAATTTGTTACGGTCCCGGATAAGGCTTCGCCTTTCCGGGACGACGAAGCGCAGAGATTGGGTTACCCTTCGACGGGAGGAATGACGAAGATATCGAAGGTCACTTCCGGCATCTGCCGCGTTCCAAGTTCGCGCGCGATCCTGAGCGACGTTTGCTTCCAATGCCCCCGAAGGAAGTTGGAGGCCTTGCCCAGACAGTCCGCATCCTCGTGAACGCAGACAATGAGAAGCCCGTTCTGTTCCAGCTTGGCCGGGGTGACCCAAAGCGCTCTCGCATAGTCGAGGTTCACGAAGCTCGATGGCCGGTCTGGACTATAAAAGCTGATGCCATTAGCCGTTTTCGTCTCGCCTCCGATGTATTTGAGAGGTGTATGCATCTCGGAACGCCACACCTCGGTGACGCGGCCCGCGAGTTCCCGATAAGGAAAAGCAAAGGACGGCCCCGCCTTTTTGGAGGCCATCACGGTGCCTGCAAACGGCGCGCCGATGAGCGTTATAAGGGTGACTGCGACGGCCGCGCCTCCCGCAAGATAGAAGCAGCGCGTCTATCCAGCGGCGTTATGAATTGCATGAGAAAAAGAGGCATAAGCGGAAAAACGCCGATGGCCATGATGGCTTCGATCTTTAGCTGGAACATGAGGGCCGCCATGATGGTCAAAAGGGGAGGGGCCAGAACCAGCACAGCGAGAAACCTGCGCCGCGACTGCGGAAGTCGCTCATCCTGCTCGGTCGCGCGTCCCCTCCTTGTCGCCAGGGACGCCAAGAAAATCAGCGCTGCCATGGCGGCCTGGAAAAGAAGCAGGTCGGACACGAAGCGCCCAATATATTGACCCGTGAACAGCCATCCTTTTCCCGTCAGGCCCATGGCGTAGGCGACGGGAGGCGCATTTGAGTTAAGCGCCCAGAGGAGATGAGGCAAAACCAACAGAGAAAACGCTGCTCCGGCGATCCAGGGCAAAGGCGAAAGCAGATACCGGCGCCCGTTTGGATGGACAATCAAGGACAGTCCGCAACTCGCCAACAAAAGCACGGCGTAGTATTTGGAGAGGATGCAGGCTGCCGCGAGGACTCCGAAAATCAAGGCATCGCGCCTGCTCATAAGGTCCGCGGACCTTATGAAGAAATACAAAGTCCACGGCCAAAGCGAAATGAAGATCGTGTTGGCGTTGTATTTGTAGGCATTGAATGTGTAGAAGGGCGTCGCCACGAGCAGCAGTGTTGCGGCATGGCGCTCCCATCCCTTGGTGAAAAGCCCGATCAGCTTCCAGGCGCCGAAGAGGCCCAGCGTGGCGTTGAAGGCTTCCAGCAGCACGAAGGACGTATTCGTGTTGGGAAACACAAGGAACCAGGCCCCGGCGATCCAAGCCCAGAACGGCCCATGCTGATTATAGCCGAGCTGAAACTCTTGTCCCCAGGCGTAGGCTTCGAGGAGATCGTAGTGCAGCGCCCGGTCGGCGTTCAGGATCGATTGAGCCGCCGCCCAGGCCACGAAAAATAAAAAGAAAGCGGCTGCGGCGACGCGGCCTTCCGGGAAGGAGAGAACTCCAAGGGAACCATTTGCAAAAGGCCAACCCCGCGTTGCACTGCGCTCTAACATTCTGGGTGTCCCAAATCTCCAAGAAAATGAAACGCATCACCGCATGCCTTTTCAAAGCAGGGCAGGATGAAGTCAACATTAGGGCCGCCGTCATTTACAGATTTATGCCTGCGCAGGCGGGAAAGACGAAGCGAGCGCTCCGGTGTTATGGGAAGCGAGAGCCGCCGCTTGGCAAGATTGAGGCGCCGATGAAATCACAAGACGATCAGATCAATCTCGACCTTGCTGAAAATGCCTTCGCCGATCCATCGTTCGAGGTTACGCGCCAGCTTGCCCGCGGTTGCCGGGCCTGCGATCTGTGGGAGCGCGCGACGCAGACCGTGTTTGGCGAGGGGCCCGTGCCCGCGCCCGTGCTTCTGATCGGCGAACAGCCCGGCGACAGGGAGGATTTGGCGGGACGGCCTTTCGTCGGCCCAGCCGGACTAAAATTAAACGCGGCGCTTCAGGAAGCTGGCGTCGAGAGGCAAAAGGTCTATGTCACCAACGCCGTAAAGCATTTCAAATATGTGCCGCGCGGCAAGATCCGCCTGCACCAGAAACCGGTGACGGTCGAGATCAAGGCTTGCCGCCAATGGCTCGAGCGCGAACTCGATTTCGTGCAGCCGAAAGTTGCGGTCGCGATGGGCGCGACGGCGGCGCAGTCCCTGTTCGGCAAGGCGATGCCGGTCAATAAGAACCGCGGACGCCTTGTCGATCTTGGCGCCTGTCAGGCGTTGATCACCATCCATCCGTCCTATCTCCTGCGCATCCAGGAGGAGGCCGACGCGCAGGCGGAATACGCGCGCTTTGTTTCGGATTTGAAGCTGCTCCTGCCGTTCCTGTCTTGATTTTTCTGCGGAACCTCCTCGTTCGCGATCACGTTTGCAAAACAAACGGAAGATCAAGAAACCGCTTAAGGAAGCGGTGAGACAGGAGGCTTTTTGAAGAAGATCATCGGCATAACAGCGATCGCCGCCCTTGCAGGCATCGGAGCCGCTCAGGCTCAGAATACTTCCCGCGGCTCTATTGACCAGCCGGGCGCCGGCCAGCAACCGACCCGAGGTGAATCCGGCCGCATGGCTCGCAACGCTCCTCACCAAGGCTCCAACGGCTCTGCCGCAGCCGTCACCGGCGGCAATGACAAGGGGTCCAGGGAAGTGAACCCGTCCGGCGGCGGCGTCTACTCCAGCCCGAACAATCCCGGCCCGATGGGCACACAGCGCTAGACTTTGATGGCGGAGACCATCTCCGCTTCCCTACAATCCCTGAACAGGATCTTCCCTTCCCGAGAGCCGCCGGGCGGCGAGGTGCGCGAACCGTAGCGTGAGCGCCTTCCGCCGGCCGCCAGCGATCGGGACCCTTTCCGGCTCTCGCTCCAGCACGGCGTCATATTCATCGGCGATGAAAAGGCCCGCATCGGCAGGCAGGATGCGGACCGGAAAATCGGGACCGACGGCAAAGAAAAAGCGGTCGCACCATTCGAGGTAGTCTTGCCACTTATGATCCGAGCGGAAATCCGGAACGCCCGACTTTACCTCGACAATCCAGATTTCTCCATTTTCCCCGAGCGAAAGAATGTCGGCCCGGCGTCCGCTTTTCAGCGGAAATTCCGTTAGCGTTCCATGCCCCATCGCTTCGAGGAGCCGCACAGCTCCCCGCAGCGGCTTAGGCGCGGGGCGGCCTCCGCTTTCAGCGGCTCGTAACGCAGATGTGGCTGGACTGCCGTCAAAAGTTACCAAGATGGACCTAGTTCTCGATTAAGTTGTTGCTCAGATTTCCAGCGAACGGGATTGAAATTCCCAGCATTTGCAAAAGGGAAATACACTTATGCCGCTCGACGACCGTCCCGCCTGCGCCGAGGAGGATCGGCAGCTTAAGCTCTCTTCCAGTCTTTTCGCAACACGGCGCTCGTCGCTCGATATCGCCGCGCCGCTTTCGGCTGAGGATCAGGTTGTCCAGGCCAACGACGATGCAAGCCCGACGAAGTGGCATCTCGCCCACACGACATGGTTTTTTGAAGAACTGGTGCTGAAGCGCTTTCTTAGCGGCTACGAAAGTTTCGACGAGCGCTTTTCCTATTGTTTCAATTCCTATTACGAGAGCCTTGGCCCCCGGCATCCCAGACCGAAACGCGGTCTGCTCACGCGGCCTTCGGTTGACGAGGTGCGCGCCTATCGCGCCCATGTCGACGAGCATCTGCGGCGGCTCATGGCGCAAGCTTTGCCGCACGAAGCCCTTTGCCTGATCGAGACGGGGATCAACCACGAGCAGCAGCATCAGGAACTGATGCTGACGGATATCCTCGCGCTGTTTGCGGAAAACCCGTTGCGTCCGGCTTATTGCTCTGCGCAACCGGCGACGATCGGCGAGCCTGCTTCGCCCGGCCATTGGCTCACAATTCCAGGCGGCATTTACGAGATCGGCCAGCGGGGAGCAGGCTTCGCCTACGACAATGAAGGCCCCCCGCATCAGGTTTTGCTTCGCGATTTCCGCATTTTCAGCCGCGAGGTCACGAACGGCGAATGGATCGCCTTCATGGAGGCGGGCGGCTACCGGACGCCGTCGCTATGGCTGTCGGACGGCTGGGCGGCAGTGCAGCGCGAAGGGTGGGAAGCGCCGGGCTACTGGGAGTTTTGCGACGGCGCGTGGCATCAGATGACGCTGCATGGGCTGCGCAAGGTCGAGGAAAGCCGCCCCGTGACGCATGTCAGCTATTATGAAGCGGACGCCTTTGCGCGCTGGGCGGGTCAACGGCTCCCGACCGAATTCGAGTGGGAATCCGCGTCGCGCGGACAACCCGGTCCCGCGCCCATCGATCTAGCCAATCTCCTGCCGAAGCCTGCATCACCCGACGGCGTATCGTCCCTTTTCGGCAGCGTCTGGGAATGGACTGGGAGCGCCTACCTCCCGTATCCCGGCTACAAGCCCGCAACAGGCGCGCTTGGCGAATACAACGGCAAGTTCATGTGCAACCAGATGGTGTTGCGGGGAGGGTCGCTCGCCACGCCCGATAACCACATCCGCCCAACCTACCGCAACTTTTTCTATCCTTATCAGCGCTGGCAGTTCATGGGCCTCCGCCTCGCGAGTGACATCTAATGGGACAAATCGTTCAGTTTCCCGAGGCTCGCGTCAGCGCCGGGAAAGACTTCCGTGACGCTGTGCTCCAGGGTTTATCGCTCGAGCAGAAGAGCGTGCCCAGCCGCTTCTTCTACGATGCGCGAGGCTCGGAGCTATTCGAGCGCATCACCGAGCTTCCCGAATATTATCCGACCCGCACCGAAATCGGTCTCCTGAAATTCTGCGGCGTGGATATCGGTAAGCTCATCCCGCCGGGCGCGGTCGTTGTCGAGTTCGGCTCGGGTTCAAGCCGAAAAACCGAACTTCTGCTCCACGCCCTGGAACGCCCGTCAGCCTATATCCCGATTGAAATCTCCGCAGCGGCTCTCTATCCCGCCGCCCGCCGCGTGGCGCAGGCTTTTCCCGGCCTCGGCGTGCATCCCGTTCTTGGTGGATTTCATGATCTCGGCGGAATGAAGCTGCCGCTGCAGGACCATTTTTGCATCGGCTTTTTCCCCGGATCGACCATCGGCAATTTCAGCCGCACGGAGGCCGTTCTTTTTCTCCGCTCGGTGCGCCGGCTTCTGGGTGCGAAGGCCGCGCTTCTTGTCGGCGCCGACCTGCAAAAGCCGCTCGACGTTCTGCTTCCCGCCTATAACGACGCCGCCGGCGTTACAGCGGAGTTCAATCTCAATTTGCTGGCGCGTATAAACCGGGAGCTTTCCGGTACTTTCGACCTCGCCGCATTCGAGCATTCCGCGATCTATAACGAACGCAAGGAGCGCATCGAGATGCATTTGCGCTCCGTGTGCGATCAGCGCGCTTCCGTGGCAGGCCACTCTTTCTCGTTCCGGGCTGGCGAGACGATCCACACCGAAAACTCCCACAAATATTCCCTCTCCGGTTTCCGCTGGATCGCGGCGCGCGGCGGATGGGAGACTGTTAGAAGCTGGGCGGACGAGAACCGCCATTTTTCTCTGCATCTTCTCACGTAAGCGATTTCGAAAGCCCGTCGACGGGCTTCAACGGCGAGGCAGATGCTCAATGGCAGTCAGCAATGATGTCCTGGAAGGACCGGACTCTGGAACGCGGAGCGCCTCATCGCCCGCCTCGCTCGTCTCCGTGGGGGTCCTGAGCTTCGGCGCATTGCAGACGATTGCGCGGGCGCTTGAGGCCCACCGGAAGAGCGGGCTCATCGATTGCGCGGGCGAGTTCTTCGTCCATTTCAACGCGATAACCGCGGAGGATAAGAGGGTCGCGGAAGAGGCGGGCGTCCGCTTTTCGGGCACGGCCGAAAACCGCGGCATCTATGGCGGTTTTCGCGCCATCGCGGAGCGGGCCAAAAATCCATACGTGCTGATCCTGGAAAACGACGTAGTCCCTCTTCCTGGCGCAGCGGTGCGCGAATGCCTTGAGGCCTGCGTTTCCGACATGGTCGAGCACGGCATCAAATGCTTCTGCCTGCGTTCGCGGCGCCAGCCGGGGGAGGGGGCGCCTTACGCAAAATATATCAAGACGTTCGGCCTTGTCGATCCGGTTGCGCCCAGTCTTGCCGCGAAGAAAGCCGCGCCCTTCTCACAACTGAGGATGTTCCTGGAGCACGGCAGCATCGACAAGTTCAGGGGAGCGTCTCTGTTTTGCGAGCGCAATCCCGAGACGGTGCAAAAACATGCCGTTCGCAAGCTCCCAAGCGGCAATTATGCGACGGACTCGCGCTACCGAAACTGGAGCAACCAGGCCGTGCTTGTCGAGCGGCAATATTTCTTCGACGTGGTTTGCCGCCGCGTCGAAGAGCATCCCGATCCCAGGCTTGTGAATGGACATCAGGATATCGAACGCGCCTTGAATCGACGGTGGTGGCGCCGTCGCCGTGATCGCATGGGACACGCAGCGGAAGGCGTCTTCACTCATCGCCGCCTCGACCGGTAACTCCCAGCGCGCGGGCGTTTGAGAGCGTTTCCGGACAAAATTCGACCTGCTGAGAGAGGAGAATCCGGATGCCAGTCGCTTTCAAGTCTGTGATCGTTGTCGCCTTAATCGCCGTTGCCGCCGTTCTCGCGCTCGGACTTCTGAATATGGGGTTGGGAGGCAGCGCCAGCCGCAGTCAAATGCTTATGAGATGGCGTATAGCGCTCCAGTTTCTTGCGATCGTCATCATTATGGCGGCCATCTACTTCGCATCTGCATAGTCGAAAGTGCCAATAATCCCACAGCGAAGAAAAAACCAAATTCAAGCTGCCTTAACTCTTTGACAAGCATTGCGAGTTTGCGCAGAGCTTATACGAAAGATGGGGGCGCTTGTGGACGACGGGAATTCCATTTCCAAGTCTGGGCAGTATTTATTAGCCATGGCTGCACTGGCCGCTTGCCTTGTTGCAGCCCCGGTGGTTAGCCGGGCCGATTTCCTGGAGCCGTTCGAAACAACGGCGCATCCCTTCTGGACTGTGGATGAGGTTCGCGCCGGAGCTTTCAAGCAGGCGATCGACAACGCTCATGGCGAGGGAACGGGCGCGATGAACCTTGAGGTTCTCGGCGGCCGCTTCACCGGGGGCTACGAAAACAGCATCCTCGACTTCTTCCTGACACCGCGTCCGCATGTCGGAACGACTATTGCTTTCGGTAAAACCGACGAGTTCTACTTCGGCGCAACCTGGGACGCCAGGCTGATCGGCAATACTTTTTTGGAAGCCTCGTTCGGCGGGGCAGCTCACGATGGCCCGCTGCATGAGTTGGATATATCTTCTTATGGCTGCCAGGTGAATTTCAGGGAGTTGGCCTCGCTCGGGCTCGCGCTCACGCCGGATTGGCGCTTGATGGGCACGCTCGATCACATGTCGAACGCCGGCCTGTGCGGCAACAACAGGGGCCTTACGAACGCGGGTGTCCGGCTAGGCATCAAGTTCTGACTGTGTTATGCCTTGGGGCCTTTCCCGATGAGGTCCATCTCGGCAGGCGGCATGGTTGTTCTCACGAAAATCTACACAAGAACTGGCGATGACGGCACGACCGCGCTTGGGAGCGGCGAGCGCGTTCCGAAAACCAGTCCCCGTATCGCAGCCTATGGCGCCGTCGACGAAACGAATGCGGCCATCGGTATGGCGCGACTGCTGTTACCAGCCGATCAGGCCCTGGTGGCGGATATGCTGGCGCGGATCCAGAACGATCTTTTCGATCTCGGGGCCGACCTCTGCGTGCCGGACACAGGCCAGCCGCTTCCCTACACGCCTTTGCGTATGAAAATGGAGCAGGTTGAGCGGCTTGAGCGCGAAATCGACCTCATGAATGGAGAGATGGCTCCGCTGGCCTCCTTTGTCCTCCCGGGAGGGTCCCAGGCCGGGGCTGCGCTGCACGTGGCGCGAACGGTCTGCCGCCGCGCCGAGCGCGGCGTCGTGGAACTGCGCGAGAGCGCTCGGGAGCACGTCAGCGACGCGGCGAGCCGCTACATCAACCGCTTGTCCGATCACCTTTTCGTCGCCAGCCGGTACGTCAATGACAAAGGCAAAGCCGATCTTCTCTGGCAACCGGGCAAAAATGCATAATAATGCATAATTAAGTTAGAGGGGTTACGTTAGCGAAATTCAAAGTTTCGAGATCATTGGGTCGGTCCATGCTGTTCGTGCCAATTTGGGATATGAACAATCTCAAAAGGGTGAGATTCCAGTATGTGACGGTGGGCCTGATCGTCTTGAACACATTGATTTATTTCGTTTTTGAAACCCATCTCTTTTTGCATTCCCCCGCCAGTTTCATGGACGCCTTCGCTTTCAATCCCCGCGACGTCGCGAGCATTCATGATTTCATGGCGCATGTGCCGGATCAGTTCAGGCTCATCACTTATATGTTCGTGCATGGCAGCGTCTGGCATCTTCTGGGAAACATGGTGTTCCTCTTTGTCTTCGGCGACAATGTCGAGGACGCATTGGGGCACGTGCGCTTTATCGTTTTCTATCTGCTGTGCGGCGTTATCGCAGCTGTCGTGCACAGTGCGGTCACCGTCTCGCCGGACGTGCCTTTGATCGGGGCAAGCGGCGCTATTGCGGGCGTCATCGGGGCTTATGTGATGCTCCACCCGAATATCCGCATCTGGGTGCTTTTCCCTGTTCCGGTGGTGTCGTTTCTGCCGGCTCGAATCTCGGCGGCTTTTGTCATCGGCATGTGGATCATGTACCAGATCGCCAGCGGAATTTTCCTCACCGGAGAGGCGACCGCCTGGTGGGCCCATGTCGGCGGCTTTTTTGCGGGTGCGCTTCTCGTCATTATCATGAGACGGCCCGGCGTTCCCCTTTTCGACAAGGCGACAGGCATACAGTGATGGCTGGCCGAATGTCTAACCTGCGGCCGATTGACTCTTTCGCAGGTGCGAAATACGCTTACCTCTCTGAATGGCGCTGCAGATGAATGCGATCAGACCATCAGGTAAGTTGACCCGGCCGGGCGGTGCAGCATATTCGATGGGTAAGAAAGTCAGGGCACTATTCACATGAAAATACTCGTACCCGTCAAACGGGTCGTCGACTACAACGTAAAAATCCGGGTTAAACCAGATGGAAGCGGCGTGGACATCGCGAACGTCAAGATGTCCATGAATCCTTTCGATGAAATCGCTGTCGAGGAAGCTCTTCGCCTTAAGGAAGCCGGGCACGCAACCGAAGTGATCGCCGTCTCCGTGGGACCGCAAAAGGCGCAGGAAACATTGCGAACCGCGCTTGCGATGGGAGCCGACCGCGCAATCCTCTACAAGACGGATTTGAGCCTTGAGCCCTTGGCGATCGCGAAAATTCTAAAACACGCCGTCGAGCAGGAAAAGCCCGGCCTTGTGATTCTCGGCAAGCAGGCCATCGACGACGACTTCAATCAGACCGGCCAGATGCTGGCTGCGCTTCTCAACTGGCCGCAAGGCACCTTCGCGTTCAAGATTGCCGCCAAGGATGGCGCTCTGGACGTGACGCGCGAAGTCGATGGCGGCCTGCAAACTATTTCATTGAAGCTTCCAGCGATCGTGACCGCCGACCTCCGGCTCAATCAACCGCGCTATGCGTCGCTGCCGAATATCATGAAGGCCAAGAAGAAGCCTCTCGATGAGCACGATGCTGCAGCGCTTGGAATTGACATCACGCCCAAAATCAAGGTGTTGAAGACGGCCGAACCGCCCACGAGGAAGGCTGGCGTCAAGGTAAAGACAGCAAGCGAACTCGTGGAGAAGCTGCGCACTGAAGCTGGGGTTTTGCAATAATGGCCGTTCTTCTGGTTGCCGAGCACAATAATCACGCGCTGAGCGGCGCGACGGCAAAGGCGCTCACGGCGGCGAAAGCGCTTGGCGGGCCGGTCCATGTTCTTGTCGCGGGCTCGAGCGCCGAAGGCGTCGCCCGGAAGGCGGCGGCTCTCAGCGGCGTCGACAAGGTTCTCCTGGCGGATGCCCCGCATCTCAAGGCTCAGCTGGCGGAAGATTTGGCTGCGCTTATCGTCCCATTGATGGAAAGCTATGACGCTCTCCTCGCAGTCGCATCCACGACGGGCAAGAATTTCGCGCCAAGGGTTGCGGCCCTTCTCGATGTTGCGCAGCTTTCGGATGTGACGGCGGTTCTGAGCCCGACGCAGTTCGAGCGCCCAATCTATGCGGGCAACGCGATCCAGACCGTCGAATGCGCCCAGGGCAAGAAGGTGCTGACGATCCGCACTACGGCTTTTCCGGCTGCGCCCGAAGGCGGCTCGGCGGCCATCGACAAGATTGCGGCGCCCGCGCCGAATGGCGTCTCCCAATTTGTCAGCGAAGAGCTGTCTCAATCGGAACGGCCGGAACTTACCGCCGCCAAGGTCATCATTTCCGGCGGCCGCGGCATGCAGTCCGGCGAGAACTTCAAGCTCCTGGAGCGAATTGCCGATAAGCTCGGCGCAGCGGTCGGCGCGAGCCGCGCGGCCGTCGATGCCGGGTTCGTGCCGAACGACTATCAGGTTGGCCAGACTGGCAAGGTTGTGGCGCCCGATCTTTATATCGCGGTTGGCATCTCGGGCGCTATCCAGCACCTTGCCGGCATGAAGGACTCAAGGGTCATCGTCGCCATCAACAAGGACGAGGAAGCGCCGATCTTCCAGATTGCGGATTATGGCCTTGTCGGAGACCTTTTCCAGATCCTGCCCGAATTTGAAGCGGCGCTCGACAGCCGGAAATAGTCCGCAAAAAACCCAGAGTTCACGATGGTCCAAGCCACATCCTCAATGTTTCGCGGTAATCCGTTCATCAATAGAAGCCAGGGGCGGGAGCAGGCGCCCATAAAGACGGTGGGCCTCATTGGGGCGGGCCAGATGGGCAACGGCATCGCCCATGTCGTATCCCTTGCCGGCTACAACGTGCTCCTCAACGACATCAGCCGGGAGCGGGTCGAGTTGGCGCTCGCCACGATCAACGGCAATATGAGCCGTCAGGTCCATCGTGGAAAGATAACTGAAAACGACCGCGACAAGGCTCTCTCTCTCATCAGCTATGCGCCCTCCCTCGATGCTCTCATCGAGGCGGACATCGTCATCGAGGCTGCGACGGAAGACGAGGATATCAAGCGCAAGATCCTGATTGCGCTATGCCCGCAACTGAGACCGCACACGATCATCGGCAGCAATACGTCGTCGATTTCGATCACGCGCCTGGCCGCCGTCACCGACCGCCCCGAGCAGTTCATCGGCGTCCATTTCATGAACCCGGTTCCGGTCATGGACCTGGTTGAGATGATCCGCGGCATCGCGACGGACGAATCGACCTTCAACGCCTCGCGCCGCTTCATCGAGACGCTGGGCAAGACGGTCACGGTGGCGGAAGATTTTCCCGCCTTTATCGTGAACCGCATTCTCTTGCCGATGGTCAACGAGGCCGTTTACACGCTTTATGAGGGCGTGGGTTCGGTCGAGGCCATCGATCTCGCCATGCGCCTTGGCGCGCGCCATCCGATGGGTCCACTTCAACTTGCGGATTTCATCGGCCTCGATACTTGCCTGTCTGTTATGCAAGTGTTGTACGAGGGTTTGGCGGATACCAAATACCGGCCGTGCCCGCTGCTCGTGAAATACGTGGAGGCCGGGTGGCTTGGTCGGAAAACGCAGCGCGGATTTTACGATTATCGCGGGGAAGTCCCTGTCCCCACGCGGTAAGGTTCCCGGTTAAAAAAGTCACCCTTCCGCTCAGTTCCCGGTGTATGGTCGGGCGCCGCCGTTCAAACCGCGCAACTACGGAGCCCAGGGTTACGCCATGTCAATCACCAGCCATGCCGGCAACGCCGCATGGGGGGATCGCCCCTACACAGCCGCTGTCGTTCTCGCAAACGGACTGATCATCCAAGGTGACGGAATTGGCGCAGCAGGCGAAGCGACAGGCGAGGTGTGCTTCAACACGGCGATCACGGGCTATCAGGAGATTCTGACGGACCCGTCCTATGCCGGCCAGATCATCACTTTCACCTTTCCGCACATCGGCAATGTCGGCGCCAATCCGGAAGACAGCGAGACGACAAATCTGGCGGCCGCGTCCGGCGTGCGCGGCTGCATCCTGCACGCCCCGATAACAGGCCCATCGAATTACAGGGCGGCCCAGGGCCTCGATCGCTGGCTTAGCGCTCGCGGCATCATCGGCATCACCGGCATCGACACGCGCGCGCTCACCATGCTCATTCGCGAGAGCGGCATGCCGAACGCCGTTATCGCGCACAATCCCGATGGCGTTTTCGATTTCGACGCGCTTACCGCGAAGGCTCGCGCGTGCGCCAGCATGGAGGGCGCCGAACTCGCCCGCTCCGTAACGGCGGCGCAAAGCTACCAGTGGAGCGAACGGGTGTGGACCTGGAACGGGGGCTTCGCGGAGCATGAAAGCCCGGAATATCACGTCGTCGCGATCGATTACGGCATCAAGCGCAACATTCTGCGCTGTCTCGCCTCGGCGGGATGCCGGGTGACGGTGCTTCCCGCCTCGGCAACCGCGCAAGACGTTTTCAGCCGCAAGCCGGATGGGGTTTTTCTGTCAAACGGCCCGGGGGATCCCGCCGCCACGGGAGAATATACCCTCCCGGTCATCCGCAAGATTATCGACTCCGGGATACCCTTGTTCGGCATCTGCCTCGGCCATCAACTGCTCGGGCTCGCCTTGGGCGGACGGACCATAAAAATGCCTCATGGGCATCATGGAGCAAATCACCCGGTCATGGATTATACGACTGGGAAGGTCGAAATTACTTCCATGAACCATGGTTTCGCAGTGGAACGTGAAAGCCTTCCCGGTTCTGTCGAGGAGACGCATGTTTCTTTATTTGACGGAAGCAATTGCGGCATCCGGCTCAAAGGGCGGCCTGTGTTTTCGGTCCAATACCATCCCGAGGCATCGCCGGGTCCCCAAGACAGTCATTATCTTTTTATTAGATTTGTCAATATGATGAAAGAGAGGCGATGTCTTCCGGTGGAGAGCGAGCGCAGCTCAAGGTTGAGTTGAAGGAGCGGCGCCGACTGTCTAGTTGCGTTTACATCGCAAAATGTCAAAAAAAGTTGACGTGCGTCAGTTTGTAATGCTTCTAATGCCTGGACTTCCGTTCCTGATCGCGTAATTATCTGGCGTCACAGGCGGAATTCCTGCCAGTACGACTTAAGCTGGCTCTTTCGCCCGGCGCATCCGTGTTTGCGCCGACCCGCCAACGAGGAATGCTTATGGACTACCACGGGAAGTTTGCCCAAGCTCTCGAAGCACTGACTTCCGAGGGAAGGTATCGCGTATTTGCCGACATTCTGAGGCACCGCGGAGAGTTTCCGCGGGCAGTTCACCACACTCCGGAAGGCACAAAGCCCATCACCGTATGGTGCTCTAACGACTATCTCTGCATGGGACAGCATCCATCCGTGTTGGCCGCCATGCACGAGGCGATCGATAAATGCGGCGCGGGCTCCGGCGGTACGCGCAACATTTCCGGCACCACTCACTATCACGTTGAGCTGGAACAAGAACTCGCCGACCTCCATGGCAAGGAAGCAGCGCTTCTCTTCACATCTGGCTATGTCTCGAACGAGGCGACGCTTTCGACGCTTGTGAAGATCCTGAAGGGCGCGATTATTTTCTCGGACGAGAAAAACCACGCTTCCATGATCGAGGGCGTACGCCAAGGCGGCGGTCCTAAGCGCATTTGGCGCCATAACGACCTCGAGCACCTTGAGAGCATGCTCCAGGAATACGGCCCGGACGTTCCGAAGATCGTGGCGTTCGAATCCGTTTACTCGATGGATGGCGATATCTCGCCGATCAGCGACATTTGCGATCTTGCCAAGAAATATGGCGCCCTGACCTATATCGACGAGGTTCACGCCGTCGGTATGTATGGCCCCCATGGCGCGGGCGTAGCCGAGCGCGACAATGCGATGCACAAGATCGACATTATCGAAGCGACGATGGCGAAGGGCTTCGGCTTGATGGGCGGTTATATCGCTTCGAGCAGGGCCTGCGTTGACGCAATCCGCTCTTACGCTCCCGGTTTCATCTTCACAACCTCTCTGGCGCCGGTTATCTGCGCTGGGGCGCTCGCGAGCATTCGTCACCTGAAAACGAGCCAGGTGGAGCGCGAACAGCACCAGCTGCGCGCGGCCGTGCTTAAAGAGAGACTGGCGCTAGAGAACCTGCCAGTGATGCACACGCCCAGCCATATCGTCCCGGTGCTCGTCGGCGATCCTGTGCAATGCAAGGCGCTGACCGATTCAATGCTCGATCGCTTTGGGATCTATGTGCAGCCGATCAACTATCCAACGGTTCCGCGCGGCACAGAACGCATCCGTCTGACCCCTGGACCAATGCACACCGAGGAGCAGATGGACCATCTTGTTCGTTCGCTCCGCGTCATGTGGGACGAAATGGGCCTTCGCAGCGGTTACGATTGGTGCCAGATGTGGCGTGGCCGGATCGCGGTCGCCGGTCAGCTTGACCTGGCGGTTGCAGCAGGCGGCTAAGAGTTTCCCCCTCGTGGGCATTCGAACCACCCCGGCGAAAGCCGGGGTGGTTTTACTTTTGCTCTTCCAGCGCAAGCCGAGTAATATAATTGAAACGCTCAGCTAACCCTGTCGTTAGCCGGGTGAATTGTATGTTCCGAGGGAGAGCGCCAGTGGCGGACACGCATCAGCAAGGTTTTGCGAAGCTTGCAAAGATGATCGAGGCTGTAGACGTGGGGATGCTTACAACCGAGGACAAGAACGGGCGCCTTCGCTCGAGACCAATGGTGACGCAGAGAGCGGAGGAGGGCGTTCTCTGGTTCCTCAGCGCCAAGGACACTCCGAAGATATTGGAGGTTCAGAAAACTCCGAAGTGAACGTAAGCTACGCCGATCCCAGGAACGAGATCTATATCTCTGTCTCCGGTGTGGCGCGCGCATTGCAGGATCCGGTGAAGGTCAGGGAGCTCTGGAGCAGCACTGCGCAGGGATGGTTTCCGGATGGGCCCAATGATCCGTCGATTACGATCCTGAAAGTTCAGATCACCCAGGCCGAATATTGGGATGCCGACAAGCGCGCCATGATCAAGCTTTCGGAGAGGGGCGGCGGCGCCGAGTAAATCACGGCTCCGCGGCTATGGCGTTGCGGAGCTTCTGTCGGCTCGACTTCGCGTTCTGGTGGGTTAGTGAAAAGCGCCGGCGCCGGCCTTCTGCCGAAGCGGCACGTGTGCAAACATTTTTTTGATTCCCCCGCGAAACGGCGATACTTGCCAAGCCTCTTCCGCCAAGCTAGGCCTTCGCCGATCTCATCCCACCAGCCATCGGAGAAACTGGAATGACGTTGAATTGGCTCGCGGCGCTAGCTGCGCCAGCTCTTTTCGCCATGACATTGAATGCTGTGGCGGACCCGTCAGCTTACACGTTTGATCCCATGCACACGGAGGTGCGGTTCTGCTGGAACCATCTCGGCATTAGCCGCCAATGCGCTCACTTCACAAGCTATGACGGCGAACTTCTTTACGACGAGGCGAACCCCGAGAAAAGCCAGCTCAAGGTGAGCTTCAAGACGGCCAGCATCGAAACCCTCGTGCCGATTTTCAACGAGCACATGAAAGGCGACAAGCTTTTCGACGCCGCCAAGTACCCCGAAGCCAGTTTCAAAAGCACGAAGTTCGAGCGGACTGGCGAGAAAACCGGAAAAGTCACGGGGGACTTGACTGTCCATGG
The DNA here is from genome assembly GCA_963757195.1 of uncultured Alphaproteobacteria bacterium. Classification (GTDB taxonomy): domain Bacteria; phylum Pseudomonadota; class Alphaproteobacteria; order Rhizobiales; family Rhodomicrobiaceae; genus Rhodomicrobium. The sequence goes on along the minus strand of CAVWQG010000002.1, from coordinate 2,005,584 downwards.
CGTCACAAAACCGGTTACGCTCGATGTGACGCTCAATTTTTCGGGTATCCAGCCGATGTCCAAGAAGCAGACCCTGGGGGTTGCCGCAATCACGAACGTGAAACGCACCGAATTTGGTGTGTCCGCAGCCGCTCCCTTTGTGTCGGACGAAGTTTCAATCGAAATTCAGACTGAGATGTTCAAGAAGGGCTAAGCAAAGTTCGCTTATCTGGCCGAGGACCGCCATCCCGGACGCGCTCGCTCCGCCTTCGTCATCCCGGCCAGGCGAAGCGCGAGCCGGTATCGCAAAAAGGGAGACGCCTGAATTCGTTACGATCCCGGATAAGGCTTCGCCTTTCCGGGACTTGATTACTCAGCTGTCTCCGCTTGCGAAAGAGGTATTGAAAACGTTAGCAAATTTCTCTCTGCTGTCATGGCCGGGCCTGACCCGGCCATCCAGTCACAATCTGAAGCGCCTGTTCTTTCTGGATGGCCGCCTCGGAGGGCGGCCATGACAATGGAATTTGCGGAAACAGCTGGGTCATCAAGTTCCGGGACGGCGGCGGCGGCGATCTCGGAGAAGATCTCGGGGGCGGGCCTCCATTCGCGTTTTACTGAATGACCTTAGGAATGATGTCGACGTTGCAGCCTGCCTCTTTCACCCCCGATTCCCCGTTCGTGTCGCAGCTTGTTCCGAGCCCGAATTTTGGTGACCGGCGCGATGGCATGCGCCCCGACATGCTTATCCTGCATTATACCGGCATGCCGTCCTGCGAGGAGGCAATCCGTTGCCTGGCGTCGCCTCAGTCCGGCGTATCCTGTCATTACGTCGTGGACGAGGACGGCGCGATCACCCAGATGGCGCCGGAGGATGTTCGCGCATGGCACGCGGGCGCCTCGCATTGGCAGGGCAGGGAAGATATCAATTCCTGCTCCATCGGCATCGAGATCCACAATCCCGGCCATGACGGCGGGTATCCCGATTTTCCGAATGAGCAAATGGCGGCGGTTGAGGCGCTCTGCCGCGATATTATCGACCGCAACGGGATCGCGCCCGCCCGCGTCCTCGCGCACTCCGATGTAGCCCCGCGCCGCAAGATCGATCCCGGCGAGAAATTCGATTGGGCGAGGCTGGCTCTGGCCGGCATCGGGCATTGGGTCGAACCCGCGGAAATAACCTGCGGGGATGCTATCGTGTTGGGCGATGCGGGCGACGGCGTCATGACTTTGCAACGGAATTTGCGCGCCTACGGCTATGGGATCGACCTCACCGGCGCTTTCGATGAGCACACGGAGATCGTCGTGTCAGCTTTTCAGCGTCACTTTCGTCCCGCCCTCGTCGATGGCCGCGCCGATCGCTCGACGGTCGAGACATTGCGAGCGCTTCTTGCGGCTTTGAACGACGCCTGAACGCCCGGAAGCTCCATGCCAAGCGCCTCCAAACCCGAAGCGACAGCTTTTTTCATGACGGCCGGAAGCGCGAAAGCCGAAGATTTGCCAGCGCCGCCCAATCGCCGCCGAAGGCTTCGGCGGCTGGCCGGACCGCTTCGTGATGGGCCGCGAGCACGCGCATCTCCAAATGAAAATGCGTGAAGGTATGGCGCACCATCCGGCCCTCGGTCCAGCTTCCATCCGGCGGCGAAGTTGCGAGAGACGCGTCGGCCAGCCACTCCGAGCACGGCGCCTCCATCATGCCGCCGAGAAGGCCCTTGTCTTCTCGGCGCCGTAAAAGAATGTGCGGATTGCTCCCAAGTGAGCGGATGATCACGAAGGCGTTTCCGCGCCGGACGGGCCTTTCGGCCTTCGGAGCTTTGATGGGGAAGCGCTCGGCCTCGCCGCGAGCGGACGCGGCGCAAAAAACTCGAACCGGGCAAACCAGACAGGACGGCGTGCGCGGCGAGCAAATCATGGCCCCGAGGTCCATCATCGCTTGCGCGTAGTCGCCGGGGCGCTCCGAGGGCGTCAACGCAGCCGCGAGCTTGCGGATCGCGGGTTTCGCGGCAGGCAAGGGCTCCACGACGGCGAACAGCCGGGCAATCACCCGCTCGACGTTTCCATCGACGACGGCAGCCGGTTCATCGAAGGCGATGGCGGCGATCGCCGCCGCCGTGTATGCGCCCACGCCGGGCAGCGCCCGCAGCGCCGCCTCGCTTGTAGGAAAGCCCTCGCGCGCAATAGCTTGCGCGCAGGCATAAAGGTTTCTGGCGCGCGAGTAATAGCCAAGCCCGGCCCAGGCCGCGAGAACCTCGTCTCGCGAGGCGGCGGCCAACGCCTCGGCCTCCGGCCATCTCGCTATGAAGGTCTCGAAATAAGGAATGACGGCTTTGACCGTGGTTTGCTGCAGCATGATCTCGGAAAGCCAGACCTTGTAAGGATCGGCCTTCTGGCCAGACCGCGCTCGCCAGGGGAGGTCGCGCCTCGCGCCATCATACCAATCGAGGAGCGCGCGCTGAAAATCCGCGGGCACGACATGCAGCGAAGGGCTGTGCCCATTCTGCATCACACTTTTGGATTTCGCGGTGAGCCTGACCATCATTCTTTCTAGAGCGCGCCGAATTTGCGATCCGCCAAGCTATGGCGGTCTTCCACAATCAGGGCAAGAGCATCGCTTCCAAGGAAGCTGCGGGCGCATATAAAGGCCCCGTGTCGGTCGGGCGTTTCGTGGCGCCCATCGCGGGCAAGACGTTGAGCCGGGGCGGAACCGTTCTGGCCGAGCTCGTTTCCGAGTGGTCCACGATCGCGGGTTCATCGCTCGCTGGCTATACAAGCCCTGCAAAGTTGACCAAAGCCGCGCCAGAGCCCAATTCCGAAGGGAAGCCTACGCCTTCGGTGCTACACCTGAAGGTCGATCCGGCAAGGGCGCTCGAAGTCCAGTACTCGACGCCGCAGCTTATCGAGCGCATCAACCAGACGCTCGGGTTCAGAGCGGTGTCCGGCTTGCGCGTCGTGCAGGCTCCTCTGCTCAGGAAGACAGCGAAAGGGCCGCGCGCCATAAAGCCCGCGCCTGTGAAAGATGAACAGCCCAAGCCCGAAAATCGCCTGGGCGCCGCATTAGCGCGGATGGCCAATGGCGTAAAAGCCCGTGGATGTTCAGGCTAAGATCCCTCACTTCGGCGTCCGCTGACTTGAAATTTGCTTTTTGCCGCTCCAAAACAACACAAACTGAATCTAGCTCGGAGAGGCCTGTGTACAGGAACATAAGAATTGCCGTTCTTGCCCCTGGGGCGCTGGCTTTAGCCGCCCTTTTGGCTTTCAACCCATTCTCGACCGGCGTGCATGGCATGGGCGTGGCTATGGCCGCGGAAGATCAGGCTGCGCCGGCAAAAGAGGCGGCCCCTGCGCCCGTCGCAGAGAGTGCGCTGCCCGACATGGCGCTCGGCAAAGACGACGCTCCCGTCACCATTGTCGAATATTCGTCCTTGACCTGTCCTCATTGCGCGCATTTCCATGAGGAAGTAATGCCGGCCTTGAAGTCGGAGTACATCGATACCGGCAAGGTGCGCTATATCGAGCGCGAGTTTCCGCTAAACAATGCAGCGCTCGGCGGTTCCGTCCTTGCGCGGTGTGTCGATCCCACCCGGTTTTTCGCCTTCACAGACCTGTTGTTCGCCAAACAGGAGGATTGGGCCTTCAAGGAAGACGCTCTGCAGCGGCTGCGGTTGTATGCAAAGCAAGCTGGGCTGACCGATGCCGATTTCGAGAAGTGCCTCGACAACGAAGCGCTTCAGAAGAAGATCCTGGCCGTGCGCGAACGCGGTGAAAAAGAGGGCGTGAAGGGAACGCCCACGTTTTTCATCAACGGCAAGATTTTCAATGGCGCGCCGACGCTGCAGGCTCTTGCCGAGGCGATGAAGCCGTATTTGAGCACGCAGTAGCGATCGGAAAGACCGGTTCGGCGGCTTTTGCCGCCGCAGCCTTTTTCAGGCGACGCCTGCGTTTTCGCCACGGATGAGAGCTTCCAGGCGCATAGGCTGATTTCTTTTGCGCATAATGTTGTTGAAATTCGAGGGCCCTAAGCGCGGCGAAGGCGCCGCGCGCCTTGCGAATCAAATCATTGTTGATCCGCTGGTGACGAGATCAGCATGACGCGCATCCGCGGACGGTCAATGGCCGGCGGGGCGCGGGTTGTCGAACGGAAGGGCGGAACTTTTGCATATCACACGGCTGAGGCTTCTTGGCTTCAAATCCTTTGTGGAGCCGACTGAGCTTTTGATAGGCCCCGGCCTCACCGGGGTCGTTGGTCCGAACGGCTGCGGAAAATCCAATCTTCTCGAAGCGCTGCGCTGGGTGATGGGCGAAACGTCCTATAAAAGCATGCGCGCCTCGGGTATGGACGACGTCATCTTCGCAGGCACCGACAGGCGGCCGGCTCGCAACATGGCCGAGGTGATGGTCGCTATCGACAACTCGAAACGCACGGCGCCTGCCGCTCTCAACGATGCTGATGTGCTGGAAATTTCGCGGCGCATCCAGCGCGAGGCCGGCTCCATCTACAAGGTCAACGGCAAGGAGGTGCGCGCCAAGGACGTGCAAATCCTCTTCGCCGACGCCGCCACGGGCTCGCGCAGCCAAGCGCTCGTCCAGCAGGGGACGATCGGGCAGCTCGTCAACGCAAAGCCGCAGGAGCGCCGCCGTATTCTGGAAGATGCGGCAGGCATCGCGGGGCTTTACAGCCGCCGTCACGAGGCCGAGCTGCGCCTCAAGGCCGCCGAAGCCAATCTCGAACGCCTCAAGGATGTCATCGGGCAAATCGGCTCGCAGCTCGCAAATTTGCGGCGGCAGGCCCGTCAGGCGCAGAAATACAAGGAGTTGACGGCCGAGCTTCGCAAGCTCGAAGCGATCCAGCACCATCAGCACTACGCGTCGGCCAACGCCGCCGTGCAGTCGGAGGAGGCGCAGCTTCTCGAGGCGCTGCGCGCGGTCGGACAGTTCACGCAAGCCGAGGCTGGCGCGCTGCGCGCCCAGACCGAGGCGGCAGACGCCCTGCAGCCGCTGCGCGACGAGGAAGCCACGCGTGCGGCGGTGCTACACCGCATTCAGGTTGAACGCGACACACTCGACCGCGAGGAAGCCCGCGCCAGGGAGCGGGAAGCCGAGCTGAAGGCGCGGTACGAGCAAATCCAGCAGGACGCCGAGCGCGAGGACGCCGCGATCGCGGAAGCGCGCGAGCTTTTGGCCCGCTTCGACCGCGAGGAAGAATCCGATCAAAGCCCAAGGCGACGGGTCCGAGGCGCGGGCGGAATTGTCGGAGCGCGCGGACGTCGCGCTTGGCGCGCTGAATGAGGCGGAAGCGGCGGTTTCCGCTCTCACGGCGAAGGTTGCCGAGCTTCGCGCGGAACGCCGCCAGCTCGAAACGCAGGTTACGGAGCATGGCTCGCGTGCGAGCCGGTTCGCCGCCCAGGAAGCCGACATCGGACGGCAGCTCGCGGAGCTTCGGGCCAGGACTGGCGCGTCCTCGTCTGCCGACACGCTTCGAGAAGACGTGGCGATGCTCGAAGACCAGCTCGAAACGCTGGAAGGCGACATCATCGCGGCGGAGGAAGCCGTCGCCCATTCGCGCTCGCGCGAGAAGGACACGCGCGACGCCGCCCAGGCCGCGCGCCTCAAGTCGAAGAGCCTCGAAACCGAGGTCGCGACGCTCATCAAGCTCTTGAAGCCCGCCGAAGCGGGACGCTTCAAGCCCATCGTCGACCAGATTTTTGTCGCTCCCGGCTTTGAGAGCGCGCTCGGCGCGGCGCTAGGCGACGATCTTGACGTAACCGCCGACCAAGGCGCGCCAACGCGCTGGACCTTGATCAGCGTTGTGGCGGGTGATTTCGGCCTTGCAGGAAGGCGCGGAGCCGCTTTCAGCCTATGTACGCGGACCGCTGGAGTTGTCGCGCAGGCTCGCGCAGATCGGCGTCGTCGCCTCCAGGGAGGACGGCGACCGGCTGAAGGATAGCTTGAGCCCCGGCCAGCGGCTTGTGACCAGGGAAGGCGACCTTTGGCGCTGGGACGGCTTCGTCTCCGCCGCAAATGCCCCCAGCGCGGCGGCCCGCCGTCTTGCGGAGCGCAACCGGCTGACCGGCCTCGAAGCTCAGCTTGAAGGGTTGCAGGAGACCGCGGACCGCGCCGATGCCGAGCGAAACGCCGCGCAAAGCGCCGCCGCCGAGGCGCAAGCCGCCGAGAAGCGCCTACGCGATGCCGCGCGCGCCGCGCAAGCTACTTTGGCCCAGAAGCGCGCATCTTTCTCGCAGGCCGAGCGCGCCGCCATGGAGCAGGCCAATAAGCTTCAAAGCTTGGAAGAGGCTCGCGAGCGCGCGGCCTATGCGCGCGAAGAGGCGGAGGCAGCGCGCGAAAACGCCGAAGAAGCGCTATCCTCCGCGCGTCCGGTGCTTCATGCCGAAGACGAGCTTGAGAAACTCAAGAGGCAGGCTGCCGCGAGGCGTAACGCCTATACGGAGGCGAAAGCGGCGCTGGACGGCATCGAGCGCGACATTCGCGGGCGGCAATACCGGCTCAAGTCCATCAACGAGGAACGCCTTCGCTGGCTGCAGCGCACGAAGAGTGCGAGCGCGCAGATGGCGAGCCTCGACGAGCGGCTCGGCGGCATCAAAACCGAGCTTTTATCGCTCGCCGAGCTTCCCGCGAAGATCGCCGAGCGGCGCGCCAAGATTTTGAATGAGATCGGGCAGGCCGAAACGGCGCGCAAAACCGCGGCCGACAAGCTTGCCGAGGCAACGAATGCGCTGCGCGAGGCGGACAAGGCTTTGCGCGAGGCGCAGTCGGGCCTGTCATCGGCGCGTGAGGCGCGTGCGCGCATCGAGGCGCGGCTGGAAGCTGCCCGCGAGCGCCGCACCGAATACGCGACCATGATCCGCGATAATTTCGAGTGCCAGCCCGGCGAGCTTTTGCAGAGCGTCGGCCTGGAGGATCTCGCTGCCTTGCCCGATACCCATGACATCGAGCAGACCATCGTGAAGCTGAAATCCGAGCGCGAGCGCCTTGGCGGCGTGAACCTGCGGGCGGATGAGGAGGCGGCGCAGCTTGGCGGCGAGTTCGACGGCATGGAGAAGGAGCGCTCGGACCTGCAGGAGGCCATCGCCAAGCTGCGCACCGGGATCGCGAACCTGAACAAGGAAGGCCGCAAGCGCCTGCTCGAGGCCTTCGATACGGTGCAGGCGCATTTTGACCGGCTGTTCAAAATCCTCTTCGGAGGCGGCGAGGCGGAACTGCAGCTCATCGAAAGCGACGATCCGCTGGAAAGCGGCCTCGAAATTTTCTGCCGTCCGCCCGGCAAGAAGCCGCAGGTGCTGACGCTGCTCTCCGGCGGAGAGAAGGCGCTTGTCGCGCTCGGGCTCATTTTCGCGGTGTTCCTCACAAACCCGTCGCCGATCTGCGTGCTCGACGAGGTGGACGCGCCGCTTGACGACGCGAACGTGGACCGCTTCTGCGCCATGATGGAGGAGATGGCGCGCACCACCGAGACGCGCTTCCTCGTCATCACCCACCATCCGATGACCATGAGCCGCATGAACCGGCTGTTCGGCGTGACCATGCAGGAGAAGGGCATAAGCCAGCTTGTGTCGGTGGATTTGCAGGCGGCGGAGCGATTTAGGGAGGCGAGCTAAGATGGAGTCCAACGCTTCGACGGTTGGTATCAGAACTTTTTGCCGATGCCAGCTTGCTTTAGAACTTCATTAGCGGTGTGGCGGGACTTGATCTTCCCATCTACCGTTATATACCGCTTGGAAACGGGGCTGAACCAGATTTCATGATCGCCCTTGCCCTGACGGTGAAAGGCGCAACCGTGTTCCAGAAGGATCTTCCGCAGCTCCTTCTCATAGGAGGGCATTAGCGGAAGTTCGGATTGGGAATGCGAGCCGTCTGTCCGGCCATGATGTGTATGGGAATTTCGGGCAGATCGGACGATAGGCCGTTAAGCTCGGCCAACTCCCCGACCATGAGGAGGATCTTGTCGCGAAGTTCCTCCAGCGTCGCCGCCTCAGTAGCCAGGCCATCGATGTCCGTGCTACTTGCGACCCAAACTTTCGCATCATCGTCCCATTCGGCGCGGACAATGATGAGTGCGTGACTTGATGTTTCGGGCATTTCGCGGGACATGATTGTGGCCGTGATTACTTCGGCGCGCGCTTCGCAAGGATGCGCTGCAGGGTGCGGCGATGCATATGCAGCCTGCGGGCCGTCTCGGAGACATTACGATTGCACAGCTCGTACACGCGCTGGATGTGCTCCCAGCGGACGCGGTCCGCCGACATGGGGTTCTCCGGCGGCTTTGGCTTCGCTTCGCCGGAAGCGGTGAGCGCGGCGAGGATGTCTTCGGCATCGGCAGGCTTCGAGAGATAATCGACGGCGCCCAGCTTCACCGCATTCACAGCCGTCGCAATATTCCCGTAGCCGGTCAGGACGAGCGCGCGACAGTCGGGCCGCGTCTCGCGCAGCATCCGAATGACATCGAGGCCGTTGCCGTCTTCAAGGCGCATGTCGACAACCGCATAGGCTGGCGCCAACTCCCGGATCGCCTGCCTCCCGGCCTCAAGCGTCTCCGCCGTGCGCACGCTGTAGCCGCGAGCCTCCATCGCCTTGGCAAGCCGGGAAAGGAACGGCTTGTCGTCGTCCACGATGAGGAGGGAATTGTCTGGCCGGGGGTCCGGGACTGCGAGCGTCGCCATATGCTGCATTTACCTTTTTGTCACACCCAACATAATGTCGCACTATACGACACAAATCCGGAGCGCACAAAATTTATGCTGCGATCTCTATTGTTTTTCAATCTAAGATGACGCCTCGAGCCGGTCGCGAGGCCAGGAAATTTCAACAAGTGCTCCAGTTTCAGGCAATACCCGATTTGCGATCTGAATGGAAGCGCCAGAGCGCTCAAGCAGCGTCTTGGCAATAAAGAAGCCGAGACCCATGCCGCTTTCCTCGTGGTCGCCTTCAGCCCTCGGACGATTTGTCACATACGGCTCACCGAGAAGGTTGATGACGTTGGGGTGAAAGCCCGGGCCATCATCGCCGATACGGATCAACACCTTATTCTGATCGAAGGTTGCGTCGATCGTTACACGCTCGCTCGCGAATTCAACCGCATTCTCGACAAGGTTGACGAGGCTGTGCATGAGACCGGGATTGCGGGTGATGACAGGTTCCGACGCCGGCTTACTTGCAGGCGACCCGTCGGCAAGAAAAACGTCGATCTCAACGCCTGGGGTCCTGAGCGGCGCGACCACCTCCTCGATGAGGTGACGGAGCCGCATTTTCGAAAAGATGATGTCTTCCTCGCCCTCGCGGCCGCTTTTTGAAAGCTGGCTGAGAATATCGCGACACCGCGCCGCCTGCGTCTGCAGGAGGAGAATGTCATCCCGTGCGGGGTTGTCTTTAGGAATTTCCCTCTCCAACTCCTTGGCGACGAGAACGATCGTCGAGAGCGGAGTGCCGAGTTGATGGGCGGCAGCCGCCGCCAGCCCGTCAAGCGCCGTCAGACGCTGCTCGCGGGCGAGAACAAGCTCGGCGGCCGAAAGCGCCTGGGCCATCTGCCGCGCCTCCTGCTCGATGCGCCAGGCATAGAAGGCAATGAAAACGATGCAGGAGACGAGAGCGGACCAAAGCCCGAGCATATAGTTCAGCGGTAAAACCGGCGGCTGGGTGTCCGTCCAGGGCAGCGGCAAATGATAGCGCGCAAGGACTGTGGCCAGCACCACGGTAAAACCCGCCAGCATTGCGGTGACGGCGAGCCGCTGCGTCGACGCGGACACAGCGACCGGGACAATGAGCAGGAAGGAAAATGGATTTTCGAGCCCTCCCGTAAGGAAGAGGAGCGCCGACAATTGCAGCACATCATAGCTGAGAAGCAGGATCGCAAATTGGCTCGAGAGAAGTTGCGAGCGCGGATAGGCGATGCTCAGCACCGTGTTCACCCCCGCGGACAGGAAGATCACGATAAGGCAAAGCGCCAGCGGTACGGGAAACTTAAATCCATAATAGAGCATCAGGATGGTCGCGGTCTGGCCCGCGACGGCAAACCATCTGAGCCGGATCGTCGTTCGAAGCCGCAGGCGGCTCGCGCTCGAAAAATGCGGATGGAACATTGAGACGCACCTGGAAATGGCCGAAGCCGGAAGATCCGTAAGCGTTCCCCGGTAAAAGAAACGCGCCTTACGCTCCGGCTCGCCATGCCTCATTGACGGGACACTAGCAAAAACAAGTAGCTCGTGTGGCTTATGTCCGCGATTGCCTATGAGAGTCAGCCGCCAATGCCGCAGGCAATTGCGAGACGCCGCACTAGAGACTACGTCTTCCCGCAAAGCGCACGCAAAATCAATGGCAATTCGACAGGGATGACAGGCATGAAAACCGGCTACGCAGCTTTTCTCGCACTGGTGCTTTTCGCGGCGGGTTTCGCGGGTATGTACACCCTCGTGAATTGTCCCGAGACGGTTCAGGACGAAGGCGCGCCCCTTATTGGCGGCCCGTTTTCGCTCGTCGATACAAGCGGCAAGCGCGTGACCGATAGCGATTTCCACGGTAAGCTGATGCTTGTCTTTTTTGGATACGCTCACTGCCCCGACGTGTGTCCGACCGAGCTGCAAACCATGTCCACAGTCATGGAAAAGCTCGGCCCCGAAGCTGCCAAGGTGGCGCCGGTCTTCATTTCGGTGGATCCGAAGCGCGATACGCCGGAAGCGCTTGCGAACTATATGAGGAACTTCGATCCCCGCATTAAGGCCTTGACCGGAGACCAGAACGACATCTCAAACGCGGCGAAGGCTTACCGTGTCTACTATCGGAAAGCCGGCGCGGGAGACGATTACACCGTCGATCACTCGGCTTTCGTGTATCTCATGGATGGTGAAGGCAAGTATCTAACCCACTTCTCCTTCAATACGGAACCGGATTCGATGCTGGCTGTGATCAAGAAAAAAATAGCGGCTGACAACGCTTCCGATAGGGCTTAAGCTCAACCAAAGATTAAATTGCAATACTCTTTTTTGCATGTCAGCCTTGAGGCCTCACAAAATCAACAGTTGGTTATGTTGCGCTTTTACAGCATTTGCTGAGTTAACTTGAGTAGGTCGAACGATCGCTCTGAGAAGGAGATCACGTGCTTTATCACCTTTATGAGCTGAGCCATGCCGCCATATCCCCGGCGAGGGCCGCGGCGAATTCGACCCAGCTTTTTCTTCGTAATCCTTTCAACCCTCTTTCCTACACGAATCTTGGACGGAATGCCGCAGCTGCGGCTGAGTTGATGGAGCGAACCACCCGGCGCTACAAAAAGCCCGGATTCAGCATCAAGGCCACAACCGTCAAGGGCAAGCGGGTGGAGGTTGCCGAGGAAATCGTCTGGCGCAAGCCGTTCTGCGATCTCATTCATTTCAAAAAGGCCTTGCCGGAAGGCGCCCCGAGCGAACCCCGCGTCCTGATGGTCGCGCCGTTGTCGGGTCATTATGCCACGCTTCTGCGCGGCACCGTGGAAGCCATGCTGCCCTATACCGATGTGTATATCTCGGATTGGCACGACGCCCGCCTGATCCCGCTTCGTGATGGCACTTTCACTCTCGACGATTACATCGATTATGTGATCGGCATGATTGAGCTGTTCCAGGGCGACGTGCACGTCCTGGGCGTGTGCCAGCCAGGCGTGCCGGTCATGGCGGCGGTCGCCCTCATGGAGGCGCGCAGCCATCCCTTCCTTCCGAGAAGCGTGATCTTGAAGGGGAGCCCGATCGATACACGCATCAGCCCGACCGGCGTCAACAAGCTTGCCGAAGAGAAGGGCACGAACTGGTTCCGCCGGACGGTCATCACCTCGGTTCCCTGGCCCAACCGCGGGCATGGACGTCTCGTCTATCCTGGCTTCCTTCAGCTCACCGGCTTTATGGCGATGAACCTCGATCGCCACATGAATGCGCACAAGGATCTGTTCGTGAATCTTGTGCGCGGCGACGGCGACTCTGTCGATAAGCATAAAGATTTCTACGACGAATATCTCGCCGTCATGGACCTTGCGGCGGAATATTACTTGCAAACAATCGACCAGGTGTTCGTGAAGCATCAGCTTCCAAAGCGCGAGATGCTCCACCGTGGGCAACTGATCGATCTGGCAGCCATACGTCACGTTGCGCTGATGACGATCGAAGGCGAGAAGGACGACATTACGGGCGCTGGCCAGACGGAGGCCGCCCTCCATCTCTGCACAAATTTGTCGCGCTCCAAGAAGCTGCACTACACCCAGCCCGGCGTTGGCCACTACGGCATCTTCAACGGCTCGCGCTACCGGCAGGAGGTTTTGCCTCGGATCGTCGCATTCATAGCGGAGCACGATATAAGGGGTGGCGCGCTGCGCTGGCTGTGGCACCGGCTTGCCGGAGAACGCGATGTGGCAGCCCCGCCAGAGCCTCTGCCAGAGCAAAAGGCCGCGGAACTTGTCCAGCATCAGAAAGAGCTTATCCGCCTCTCTGCTTTGCCGGCAAACCGGTCAATCCGGCTGCGAAAAGGGCGGCGCGCCCGGCTTTCGGGGCGTCACGGTAAAGCGTCGATCGTCAAGAGCCGCCCCCGCTAGGCTCGCCATGAGCAGTCCGTTCAAGGTTGGCGATATTGTCGAGCTCAAGTCAGGCGGGCCTCCGATGACGGTGATCGAGGTGAACACCAACCTGCTGGGCTATAGCGAACTCAAATGCCAATGGTTCTTCAGCAAGATGGAGTCGGGAACTTTTATTCCCGACATCCTGATTCCGAGCCAACCGAGACCGTTCGACGACCTGAAGGGGTCTTACTCGTCGCCCGCCGTAGCCCCAATCAGTGAGCGCGCCTGAGCGCGGAAGGCATCGAAGAGGCCACAAGATTACGGAATGCGCCAAAGCGCCGTGGCCTCTCGTCGCCAGTCAATCCGGCTCACTAGACAACAGCTCAATGGCCAAATCTGTGCCTGCTTATCACCTCGAAAACGCCCCCGCTGCGAGGCTCGCCTAGAAGCGACAATTCCTTGATCTCAAATGGCTCGCTCATAAAAGGGGCGAGTTGTGGCTCAAGCGCCTTGGCAGCCTCGTCCAGTTCCGCACTTTCAAGCGGCCCGGCAAGCGAAATGTGAAAGCGAAAAGCGCTAAGGACATAAGGATAGCCGAATTCCTTCAGGAATGCCTCTTCCTGCTGCGACATATCCAAATCACGCCAACGATCCTCGTCCTCGTGTGATGCGCGGAAATGATCGAAATGCGTGACGCATTCTGCCGCGAGCCAGTCGATGTCCGCCTGATCCCCCTTCAACAGCAAGGTGAGATAGCGCTGGTGATGGCCCAAGACCAGCCTGCCTGCCGGGGGCGCTCGCCTGTGGGCGCAGAAATCGGTGAGCGCGTCGCGAAGCGCCTCACACGCAACATCGTCTTTCAGCCGGAACGGCGCCTTGAGCGTGGCATGAAGTCCATAGACGGCGGGGGCCTTTGTCGCTCGTGCGGCAAATTCCGGCGCAAGGCCGAACGTCTCAAGGCCGCCAAACCAAAGCGCGCCGAACTTAGCGATGGCGCTTTCGGGCGCGGGGGTCCAATAAATGGCGTAGCGTCGAAAGCGTGATCTCATGAAATAAACCGAAGCGTTCCCATCGCTCAGGGCGCTACTTGACAGATACGCTTTCCATCGCCGCCAAGTCCGAAACGCGCGCCTCCCGCTTGTCCGTAGTCACGGGCCACTCTTCTGTGGATATGACGGAAAACATGCGCCGCAACTCACTGCCGAGATTCAAGATATGCAGCTGCAGCAGACGATCGGCTTCCTCAGGAAGGCTTTCCTGGATCGCGTGCACAATCTGGTCGTGCTCTGCGACGGAGAACTTGAGCCTGCTCACTTGCTCCAGGCGCAATCTCCGATAGGCGGCCACGCGATTGCGAATGCTGAGCGTTAGTTTGACGAGACAGTCGTTTCGGCTTGCTGCGTAAATAGCGTCGTGAAAAGCCTCGTTGGCCTTCTGATAGCTTTGCGCGTCGCGCTGTTCGGCATACTTGCGGCAGGTTTCCTGTGTCGCGACGATCGCGTCCACATCGCTGTTCAGGCATGATTTTGCCGCAAGCCGTCCGCAAGCTCCTTCGAGTTCGGCCATGACTTCGAGCACCTCAACCAGTTCCCGAATGCCAAGCTTGGCGACAATGGCCCCTTTGTGCGGCCTGATTTCTATTAATCCATTCGATGAGAGCTGACGGAGCGCTTCGCGAACCGGGGTGCGCGACGTGCCATACATTTCGGCAAGCCTGCACTCGTCCAGCTTATCTCCCGGCTTTAGCTTGAATGAGAGAATGTCCTCTTCGATCATCGCACGCAAGCGCTCAGCTTGTGACGGACTCATTCTCCCTCGCTCCCAAAATTCCAAACTGCATCGGCGCTTCTCTTCCTTACAAGCGGCTTACCAACATCCAAAAGGAAAGTGAAGTACAACCCGTCGCGGTTCCATCTTTTCCTTATCGACTCAGGAAGAAGCATATCATCCGCTTCCGCCCGCGGTTTTGACTTTCCTCAACGGCAGTCAAGTCTGTTATGGATGGCCTCACACTAATGGAGCATCTTGCCTTCGATGACACATTTTGTCATGAAAACTTAATAATTGTATCCGCGACCGTTGCGACCAGCAAACACCACTTGCAGCGACTTTCTAGAGCTATCATGGCTTTGAAAAGCGCAGCGGAAGTTGGTAATCATATCTACAACCCGAGGCCATACTAAGGTAGTAGAAGACACCGGTTTTCCTTGCTTGGCAAGGAGTTTATCCCCAGCAGAAAAACTGCCAACAATTTTAGAAAAAGCTGAAGGAGAAGACCGGGACGTCCGGCCACAGGCCGCGCTTCGGACGACCCGGCTGCGGTGCTCAACCCTGCTTCATCACCTGCCGGAGCGGTGGAGAATTCCGCGAGCGGATGGCCGTTCGGCGTCATGAACTGCGCGACATCAAGCGTAACCGCGAGTATTATATGCCAAAGGTTGGCGTCTTCGTGGCGCCGGTCCCACCCCATCTGCTGGCGCTTGAAGCCCCGAGCGCATTTCCGAAAACAGTGAGGCATTCCCATGAGATGGCAAGGTCGCCGCGAAAGCGAGAACGTAGAAGACCTCCGAGACGAAGGCGGGGCCAATGACGATGGGAGCGGCGGCGGCTTCGGGTCTCCCTTTCCCGGCGGGGGAGGGGGTGGATTCCAATTCCCGATGGGCCAGGGCGGAGGCGGCATCGGCATCGTAGGCCTGATCATCATAGCCGGAATCGCACTGCTTCTCGGCGTGGACCCGCGAGCCATCCTGAGCGGGGGCGGCGGCGAGGAGATGCCGGGCGGACGCCACATTCAGCTTCCGAGCGACCCGAGGGAACGAAGCGTCAGCGCCGAAGACGACAGCATGAAAAAGTTCGTCTCGGTCGTGCTGGCGGACACGGAAGACACCTGGAGCAAAATCTTCGCCGAGAAGGGCCAGCGCTATACCCCACCCAGGCTCGTGCTTTACCGGGATGGCATTCAGTCGGGATGCGGCCTCGCGAGTTCACAGATGGGGCCGTTTTACTGCCCGGTAAACCGGAAGATTTATGTGGATCTCTCGTTCTACGAGCTGCTGAAGCGCCGCTTCAAGGCGCCCGGCGAGTTCGCACAGGCCTATGTGATCGCCCATGAGGTCGGCCATCACATCCAGAATCTGCAGGGACGCCTCGATGCCGCTCAACGGCTGCAGGCGGCCGCCTCGGGGCCTGAACGCAATGCGATCCAGGTGCGGGTGGAACTTCAGGCCGACTGCTACGCAGGCGTCTGGGCCAAGAATACCGACCGCATCAACAAAATCCTTGAGCCGGGCGACATCGAGGCGGCTTTGCGCGCGGCTTCAGCCATCGGCGACGACGCCATTCAGAAGAGCACGCGAGGCTATGCCGTCCCCGATTCATTCACGCACGGCTCGTCCGAGCAGCGCGTACGCTGGTTCAAGAGAGGATATGACAGCGGCTCCATGTCCGACTGCGACACATTCAGAGCCGATACACTCTAAAAGAAAATCGCTATCTAAAGAGGCCGACACAAAGGTCTGCAACATGTTTCATCCTCTTGGGTCGGCAGCAAGGCCGGTGGCGAACCAAGCAGCCTTCGCCAAACTGGCCAACAGATGGCGGACGCCGCTCGCCTCGCGTTTCGTCATCCCGGCCAAGCGAAGCGCGAGCCGAAACATGTAAGCGCTTCAATATTTTATGATCCCGGATAGGGCTTGCGCCCTTCCGGGATGACACTGCGATCCATGGACTTGTCCGAAACACTGTGCTGAGGCGCGGCGAGCCAGCCGCCAAACTTACGGTCACAATCACTTTTCCGGCACGTTTTCGATCGATCTTTCTTTTTTCCATTTTGACAGCACTTCCTGCTCCACCTAAGGAACTCACTGAAACATTCACTCAAGGATTGGACCGATGGTTGCATTTCACGCGGTCGTACTGGCGGCAGGGCAGGGCGTCCGGATGAAATCCTCAATTCCGAAAGTCCTGCATCCTTTGGCGGGCTTGCCGCTCGTCGCGCATGTCATCAACGCCGCCACGGCGGCTGGAGCGTCGTCATGCTCGGTGGTTGTTCCGCCGGATGCAAAAGGCTTCGACACGCTTGCCACGCGAATCGAGACGAGGGTTTTCGAGCAAAGGGAGCGCCTCGGAACCGCCCATGCCGTGCTCATGGCGCGCGAGGCCCTCGCCGAAGCGAAAGGTCCCGTGCTCGTCCTTTATGGCGATACGCCGCTGGTCTCGCCGGCAAGTATACGGAACCTCGCCGAGGCAGTCGAGAACGGCGCCGATATGGCCGTCATCGGCTTCCATGCGAAGGACCCGAAAGGCTATGGCCGTCTCATCACCAGCGAAGCGGGCGAGCTGCTCGCGATAAGGGAGGAGAAAGACGCGACGCCCGAGGAGCGCACCTTGTCTCTTTGCAACTCCGGCATCATGGCGTTCCAGAGCCCCTTGCTTCCGCCGCTGCTCGATCGGATCGGTAACAAGAACAAAGCCGGCGAATATTATCTGACCGACGCCGTCGAGATCGCACGCGCACAAGGCCTCCGCATCGCCTGCGAGGTCATCGGCGAGGACGAAGTGCGCGGCGTGAATACGCGGGCGCAGCTCGCCGAGGTCGAGGCGATTTTACAGACGCGCCTCAGGCGGCGCGCCATGGATGGCGGCGCCACGCTCATTTCACCGGAGACGGTGACATTCAGCCACGACACTGTCATCGGCCAGGACGTCGTCATCGAGCCGAACGTCTTCTTCGGGCCGGGCGTCGTGATCGAGGACGGCGTGACCATCAAAGGCTTCTCTCATATCGAAGGCGCGCATATCGAGCGGGGCGCCATCGTTGGACCGTTCGCGCGGTTGCGGCCCGGAACGCGGGTTGGCCCGAAGGCCAGGATCGGGAACTTCGTCGAGCTGAAAGCCGCCGATATCGACGAAGGCGCCAAGGTCAATCATCTGAGCTATATCGGCGATACGCACATCGGCGCTGGCGCGAACATCGGCGCGGGCACAATCACCTGCAATTACGACGGCTTTCGCAAGCACAAAACCGACATCGGCGCTGGCGCTTTCATCGGCTCTAACAGTGCGCTTATCGCGCCGGTCCGGATCGGCGAGGGCGCTTATGTCGGCTCGGGAAGCGTCATTTCCAAGGACGTGCCCGCGAATTCGCTGGCGTTAACGCGCGCGCCTCAAGTCAATCGCGAGGGCTGGGCCGGCCGCCTGCGCGCGAGGCTCAAAAACGATCATTCCAAATGATGGACCCAACCTAACTAAGCACATTTACCAAAGGCGCCAACGGATCGCCGCTGCCGACCGCAAGTCTCCGCTGGCGGTCGGACTATTAAAGACGTTAGCGAATTTCTCTCTGCTGTCATGGCCGGGCTTGACCTGGCTTGACCCGGCCATCCAGTCACGATCTGAAATGCCTTCTTTCTGGATGGCCGCCTCGGAGGGCGGCCATGACAATGGAATTGGCGGAAACAGCTGGGTCATCAAGTCCGAAGCCTTGTCCGGGATGAAGCTTTTGGACGGCGGTGGGGCCAGTGGCGTGGGGATGACAATCCGTTGGTCAGATTAGCGGAGTTTACTTCCCTGGCGAACTTTTGAATTGGCCGGTTAACTGGCTTAAGCTATTGAACGCTGAAGCTTCATGCATGTTAACGAAGGCGATTCGAATATGTGCGGGATCATAGGCATTCTTGGAACTGAGCCGGCGGCGCCCCGGCTCGTCGAGGCTCTGAAGCGACTCGAATATCGAGGCTATGATTCCGCAGGCGTCGCAACACTCGAATCCGGCGTGCTGACGCGATGCCGCGCGGAAGGCAAACTTGCCGCCCTCGACCGCAGGCTGGCCAAGGAACCGCTCGCCGGAACGTCGGGCATCGGGCATACGCGCTGGGCCACGCACGGCAAGCCGGTCGAGCGAAACGCCCATCCGCATATGACAAGCCGGGCAGCCATCGTCCACAACGGCATCATCGAGAACTTCCGCGAGCTGCGCGACGAACTCGAGCGCGACGGCGCCGTCTTCGAAAGCGAGACCGATACGGAGGTCGTGGCGCACCTCCTCGACCGCGAGCTTCGCAAGGGGAGCGATCCCGCGGCCGCAGTCAAAAGCTCACTCTCGAAGCTGCGCGGGGCCTTCGCATTGGCCATCCTGTTCTCCGGGCGCGAGGACATCATGATCGGCGCGCGGCGCGGCAGCCCGCTTGCGGTGGGCTACGGCAAGGGCGAGATGTTCCTTGGGTCCGACGCCATGGCGCTGGCGCCCTTTACGGATCGCGTTTGCTTTCTGGAAGAAGGCGACTGGACTGTGCTCTCGCGTTCGGGGGCGGTCATCTACGACGAGGCCGGAGTGAAAGTTTCACGGCCGGTCACGCGAACTCTGGCTTCCGCGCTCCTGATCGACAAGGGCAACCATCGCCACTTCATGGCGAAGGAGATCCACGAGCAGCCGGAGGTGATAAGCCGGACGCTCGCGCATTATGTGCGCTTCGCGGACAACACCATCGCGCTGCCTGGGCCTGCGCTGCCATTCGAGCGTCTTTCCAAACTCACCATCACCGCCTGCGGCACCGCCTTTTACGCGGCCCTGACGGCAAAATACTGGTTTGAGCGCATCGCGAAATTGCCGGTGGAAGTCGACATCGCTTCTGAATTCCGCTACCGCGAAGCGCCGCTCCCCAAAGATGGCATGGCGCTGTTCGTGTCCCAGTCGGGGGAAACGGCCGACACGCTCGCGAGCCTGCGTTACTGCCGGGCGAACAAGCAACTGATTGCGTCCATCGTGAACGTGCCCGAATCCAGCATTGCGCGCGAGTCCGACGCCGTTCTGCCGACGCTCGCGGGGCCCGAGATCGGCGTCGCTTCGACCAAGGCCTTCACATGTCAGCTTTCCGTGCTGGCCTGCATGGCGATCGCGGCCGGGCGCAAACGCGGTACGATTTCCGAAGCCGAGGAAATCGATCTCGTTCGGGCCCTCGTGCAGACGCCTCGCCTCATCACGGACGTGCTGCGGCGCGAGGATGAATTCAATGCTCTGGCGCATAGCCTGGCGAAGGCGCCTCTCGTGCTCTACCTCGGGCGCGGCTCGACCTTCCCTATCGCGTTGGAAGGCGCTCTCAAGCTGAAGGAGATTTCCTACCTTCACGCCGAAGGTTTCGCGGCGGGGGAATTGAAGCACGGCCCGATTGCGCTGATCGACGAAACCGTGCCCGTCATCGCCATGGCGCCGAAGGATGCGCTTTACGAGAAGATGGTCTCCAATATGCAGGAGGTCGCTGCCCGCGGCGGGCAGTTGATCGTTTTCAGCGACGCGGACGATGCTTCCGCGGTTGTGAAGGCGCACTCGAACTTCCAGCTGCCCTCGGCTCATCCGCTGATCGCGCCGATCCTGTACGCTGTCCCCATTCAGCTTATCGCCTATCACACGGCGGTCGAGATGGGCACGGATGTGGATCAGCCGCGCAATCTCGCCAAGTCTGTGACGGTGGAGTGATCGCTGCGGCACGCACCTATGGATTGCGCTGCGAGGCGCGGTAGGGGCTTTTGGTCGTGATTGACGACGCGATCTGTCGCCGGTTTTGCACAAATTCCGCAACAAATGCGTAGATTGTGGATATGTATACACTCCACCCGGTATCGAACCTAAAATCGCCGTACAGAAAGCTAGTACAGCCGGCCGGAAATTCGCACTCCCATTGCGGCAAACGCTGAAGCGAACTTCCAGCCGTAAGCTGTACTTAGATACTAAAGGTTTGCCAGTACGCCTTATCCGCGGGAAGTCCTGTCATCGCCCGCAGCATATGGGTCAGAACTTCCCGCGGGGCGTACTAGACACGGCTATGCCCTAATCTTGTGCTGCACCTTGGGTTGAGGTGTATAGCTGCTTCATAAACTGCGACGATTAGGAATAGGTTCTCCCCTTTCATGATGCCCGCTGGCATAAGATGGCTTGTTGTTGTCCTGGGCTTGAGCCTTGCGATCATGGCCGGGTTTACGCAGGGCATTGGCGCCGCGAGTGCGGAGAGCAATCAGGGCAGGGGGCTTGACCTCCTGAGCCGGGCTGAAAAGTCCTATGAAGCGGGCGCGTACGCCGACGCTGCGGAGTTGATCAACTCCGCGTTCAAGGCAGGTTTGAGCGGAGAACTGGCCGCCCGGGCCATCCTGCTCAGGGCGGAAGTCAACGAAAGAACCGGCGCCACCGCCAAGGCGCTCCAGGATTATTCGAACGCGCTTTGGATGGAGGCTTTGCCGCCTGCGGAGCGGAAGAGGGCTTCGGACGGCAAGGAGCGGGTGCTGGCCTCGATGGGCCTGAATTCCGCAGGAGCGCCCGCCGCTTCCTGGCAAGCGAGCACGGCGGGGAGTTCATCCAGCGGCGTTTCGGGTTTTTTGGGCGGCGTCTTCAGTGGAGCGGGAAACACGCCAGCGCCGCCTCGGCCTGTTGAACCTCAACAGGCCCCCGCGCAAGCGAGCGCGCCAGCTCCGGCAAGCGCCTCGGTTGCCCAGCCGGCGAGTTCATCCAGTGGCGTCCTCGGCTTTTTCAGCGGTGTATTTGGAGGATCGGAAAGCCCCCCACCGCCGCCTGGACCCGCCGAAGCTCAACAGGCCAGCCAACCCGCTGCGCCCGCGCCAGCGACGACGCCATCGCAAGCCAAACCCGTGAAGGTCGCGCATGTCAAGCCAGCCTCGGCGGCCAAACCGGCATCGGCGCAGCCAGCGTCGGCTTTATCGGTAGCTTCGGCTGCCGGAGAAGTGCTGATCGTGTTCGGCTCCGCAAGCAGCGAAGCGTCCGGCCGCTCAACCGCCAAAAATATCAAGGCCCAGCTTTCCGATATCCTCATCCATCGGGACCTCGACGTGACGCCGAGAGCCAACGGGGGGTTCCAAATCCAGGCTGGCCCGTACAAGGCCAAAAGTTCGGCCGTTGCGCTTTGCTCCGCGATCAAGCAGCGCGGCATTCAGTGCAGGGTTACGCCCTGAGCAGGCGTTCGCGGCTGGACCGGCGAATGCGGTTGAGCGCCTATAGGTTCTGCCCGGCCCACAAAGCGAGCATTGTGTAGCTTGGCTGGCGGCGGATTTAATCGGGCCTCTGTCCGTTATGGCCGGATTTTCTCCTGCAGGGGTTAAATCGGCTGTCCGCGCTGGCGCCGCGCTTTTGGAGCGGTTCGCAAAGGTTCGAACTCGTGGTCCGCAGTGGAGTCCGCGTTGCGAACTTCGCGCCGATCGCCGCCGCGCCGCACAATTCCTGCCGTCTTACAGGATTCGGTTCGATCAACAGGGGCCAAGTCACTTGTGGGATGGTAAGCCTGCAGTAATATTCAGCTTAGGCCGTTTGCGGGCTCAAAATCCGATTATTGGAGGTCTTCAACGAGATTGTTCTTGCGCAAGTACGACCGCCCATTCTCGACGCGGTCAAATTTCCGCGAACTGGGTTGCTTACTCTCAGCTCCCTCGCTAGAGCAGCAAAATAGAGCATGAAGGATTGTCGAAGCAGATTTTTCTGGGAAATAATTATGAGCAGTGGCGATAGCCGCTACGCTAATTTCTCTCCATCCGCTTTGCTCCTCTATCAGCTTTTGGAGAATTCGAACACCATCCTTAACATTGGTTGTGTCAGCCAGAAACCCATTAATTCCATCTGCTACAAACTCCCTTGTTCCACCATTCTTGGGACCTATAACAATGCATCCAGAAGCCATAGCCTCGAGCGTTGTCAGCCCCATAGCTTGGTAGGTTGAATAGTCTAAGAAGATATCTACCTCCGACAAATATCTTGCAACCTGCCTCCGGGGCAAAACTCCCCAGTTCTTGAACCAGGGGTGTTCTAGCCCTACCTGAGCGAGTTCATCATTAGTCGCGCCGAAAACCTCAATTTCAAGCGGCACCGAGAATTCTTTTCCGAAGCTTCTCAAGAACCGCCAAAGTTCCGACCGGGTTTCGCCGATCCGAAGACGGGCGAAGCATTGCGCCGATCCTTATAGCTCTCTTCCCCAAGGTTAGTTCTCTACTTTGGGAAGGATAAAACATCTCCAGGTCGACGCTAGGCCCTACCACCTTCGTCCTGACGCCTGTCTTTCGGAATACTTCATCCTGGTTCCAGCTGCTTTTGGTTATATTCACACTATCTAGATGGTACCGATACGATTGTAGAGCTTGTTCGTAACTCGGCTCGCTCTGGTGAAAGAAATAGGGCTCAAAGTCCTGAATATAATATCCCTTTATGAAAGAAGAAGATTGAGGCATCCAAAATACAGTCTTAAAATGGGTTGCCACGACAGCATCAAATGATTTTTGATTTTTGGTCAAATAATCTTTTGCTGCATTCTCCCCATCACAATATATAAAATTAAACTGATCTTTAGCGTAGCTATTCTTATTGAAATCTCTTTGATTCGAAGTAAGGTTAAGTACGGTTATATCAACCCCAAGGTTTTGCATCGCTTTGCATTCTTGGAAGACAACGTTTGATCCACCACCATCAACAGCAGTAGGAAGCAAAAAGCACACCGATTTTCCGCTAAAGCGAGAGCACGATTTAATCGATTTATATCTTTCCAATCCCGCTGCGACTTTTGCACGAACAGCCAGTAAGGCAGTGAACTCCTTGCAGTACTCCACTTGCGGCTGAATATTTTGAACTCCATGCTTTTCGATTAGCTTATTATCAGCGATTTCCGACAGAGTTTTCCGCCTATCGTTTGTGTAACTTTTTGACTGGGAGTGATAAATAAAGACGTCAGTTGCTATCGCTAATTTCCAGCCAGCTTTCCTCGCTCTGATAGAAAAGTCATTTTCCTCACCGTACCCTCTCCCGAAACCATCTTCATCAAAGTTACCTATCTGGTCCCTTAATTCCTTCTTGATCATGTAACAGAAGCCATTTAGAAAGGGAACAACTAGGCACTCTTGCGAAAAAGATTGAACAATATTGCTCATTTCAGTAACGGTCATGCCGAATGGTAATTCGTTGTTTGCCCAATCTTTGCCGTCTTTAAGCTTAGGCACCGACTGCCACGAAGCGGTATTCGACAAAGGCCCTATAACTCCTATATCAGGATAAGTCATGCAGTGCCGCCACATTCTATCTAGCCAGTCCTCGGAGACCACAGTGTCTGAATTCAAGAGGACAGCCCAGGGGCTCTCTGAGATTTCTAAGACCTATATTAGCAGCAAAAGTATACCCTTTGGCGACATCATTTCTTATCAGACAAGCGTTATTCAATTTAGAAAACTGGTCGAGGTAGCTTTTCGTTTCTTCTTTACTTCCATCATCAATCAGTATCAGGTTGTATGGTTCTGTTGTGTTCTTCAATACCAACTCAAGACAACACTTCACGTCATTGAGAGCATTGTGAACGCATACGATTATATCTATGTGCTCGCCCCTCTTTTGCAACTTCCCTTCTTTCGTTAATTTAACGAGGGGTGTAGCCACATCAAACAGTCGTTTTTTCGGAGAACTGCTTTTCTCAAGTCGACGCTCAATCCTCTGGCGCAGCTTTCGGGGCATTATAGGTGAAAAGCAAAGAAGAGCTTGACTGCTTCTTCGTTTCCATTTCATTCGTTCGTTACCTGATCCTTCTTGAACACTAACGTACGTTGACTTGCTGGATATAAAATTGGGGGAGTTCTTCCTTTCACGGCGTTTCATCCTATCCACAAAAAAGTCGGGAAGCACCGGTTCAAGACGTAGGATCTGTCTGCTGGAACTCCACCGGATATAGCGCCGTAAAGTCGCTGCGGGTCTCTGGCGCGAATTATGAAGTTCAACTTCCAATCGCGCATGGTGGTATCGCGCATTCGCCGCGACTAACTCGGTTTCATATCGCTGCTTCTCTGCCTCAGCAAGTGCCTTCGCTTGCTCCGCTTTGAGGTCTTCAACCTGTTTCATTAGTTGGCGGTTCAAAAGAAGCGCTGTCATATTCTGTCCAAGTTTCGTATAGGTCTCGCGGACTGCGCGCGTGGAAGCATCGTCCTTATCAGCCTCAAAAAGTGCGGCAAGCGGAGCTGCTCTGCTGCTGTCTATTACGCCCAGACCATGCCCGTGAAGAAATTCGAAGCTTGGATAAGAATTTTTGATTTCGGACCATAATCTGTGTCCGCCAAAACTCTTCTCCCTAATATTTATCTGATTCAGCAGAACTATGGCTCGGTCTGAGAGCTTGGGTCGCCAGCTTTCGAAATCGTGCCGTAAATCTTCGTAGCAGTGCCGGCCGTCGATGTGGAGCAGGTCTATGCAGCCATCTTCAAAGCGGTTCAGCGCCTCGTCGAATGTGGAGCGAATAAGCTCGGAGAAAGCCTCATAGCGCTTGTGATGTGTGCTCAACTTCTGAAATACGCGCTCGCCGTAGAAGCCAGCGTGCTCGTCACCTTTCCATGTATCGACAGCGTACGCCCTTGCGTTCAAGCCGAGGCGGTCGATGCTCTGGCAAAAGCAGCAATAGGAAAATCCCTGATGCGCGCCGAGTTCGACAACCACGCTTGGGCGATGGGTCTCCATTAGCCAAAACGCAAAAGGCGCGTGCTCAAGCCAAGCCAATTCGACGAGATAATCTGGCGTCCAAAAGCTGCTTTGTGAGATGAAATTCATCCACCGGGTCCAATTGTTTATCTTGTTAATGTTCACCGGAGGTAGCAAAGCTCGAGGCGATCGTCCAGCCTAATAGAATTGCGATTGTCAGGTAGTCACAGCTTTTAGGCCAAGGAGACAGTGTTGTTTAAATCGAAGCGCCTGATGGCCTCAGCACCAATAAGAAGAGCGGCAGCCTGTCTACCGATAGCGGCCTGCCGCCGTTACGCTGGTAAGGGGAGATCGGGCTGGCGAGCCGGCTCAGGCGTTAGGATACCCTGTCCAGGAGACCCCTCGGGCGCTCGGAATCGGCTTCGCCCATCCCCGCGTCTTGCGCCGTCAACGCGAGCCGTGGCGTGACGCCGTCGCCTTCCGCGGTCGCGGCTCCCACGCAAACATCCCGCGAGCCGTGCACTTTCCGCCGCGCCTGCATGCGCCGCAGTTCGAGCATCATCGCCGACAGCTGCCGTTGCAGCGCGTTTTCATAGCGGCTGAGCCTGCCGCCCACACCCCCCTTCAGGAAACCATCGAGCGAGCGCCCAAAGGCAAGGATGTCGTGGACCGCGGCGGGGCGTTGCCGGTCGGGCTCGCGCCAATTGTTGAGACGTGGCTCGTCCGGCGAAAAAAGGCTCGCCTTCTCTTTGCACGCATGCGTCCAGGCGAGGAGGGCTGCCTCGAAGGCGGGCACGCGCCGCAGCCGCCACAGGAGACTTCGCGATCCGCTCGGCGAGTTCAATCTCGATCGCGCTGTCCGGCGCAAGCTCGGCGTGAACGCGGGCGCGCAAATCGGAGAAGTCTTTGTGCTTCTCGCCGGGGAGAAGGCCGCTAGCGCTTGTCAGCCCGTGGGTGACCCGGTTGCGGCTTGCCACGGCTTTGCCTTCCAGGGTCTTTGGGCCGGTACAGCGCTGGCCGTTGAGGCGGTTCGCCTCGATTTGCCGTTCTGTCGCCATTGATTCTCCTTTCGCCGTTTACTCTGGCGCGCAAGGTGCGCACAAACGGCCTACAAGGGGCTTCTATGCGTTTGCTCCTTTATTCTTTATTACCTCAAATAAATACATATATATAAAGATAGGGCCGTTCTACGAAACGAAACCAATCTTCAATGTTCCTTTACCAACGCCCGCCCTCCGCCAACCGGCGAGCCGTCAGCAAGGCAGCTGCCCTCAACCCGCCTGCAAAAGCCGCATGGCGTCGTCGCGCTCGAAGAGGATGAGGCAGCGGCGCGCGGCAAGGCCCTGCTCGGATTTCAGGTGCGGATCGCGCAGAAGCAGATAGCGGGAGAGGTCGGACGCGCGGTCGATGAGCGGGGCCGCCTGCGGCCACTGCGCGATGCGAAAGCCTGGGTCGCCGCTCTGGCGCGGCCCTAAAACTTCGCCGCCGCCGCGCAGCCGCAGATCCTCCTCGGCGATCACGAACCCATCCTCGACCTGCCGCAGGATATCGAGGCGCGCCTTTGCCGTCTCCGATAGCGGGGCCTTGTAGAGCAGGACACAGGAGGATTGGGCCGCCCCGCGCCCGACGCGGCCGCGCAGCTGATGAAGCTGGGCGAGGCCGAACATCTCCGCATTCTCGATGATCATCACGGTCGCGGCGGGGACGTTGACGCCAACCTCGATCACGGTCGTGGCGACAAGGATCGAGGTTTCGCGCGCCGTAAAGGCGGCGATTGCGGCGTCCTTCTCCGCGCCGGAAAGCCGCCCGTGAACGAGCCCGACGCGCTCTCCAAAAGTCTGCCGCAGATGAGAGGCGCGTTCCTCCGCGGCGGTCATGTCGCGCGCCGTTTCGCTGTCGACGGCCGGGCACACCCAGTAAATCTGCGCCCCTTCGCGCAAAGCCCGGTGCAAGCCCTCGACGATGTCCTCCAGGCGATCCTGGGGAACGGCCCGCGTGGCGATGGGCTTGCGTCCGGCAGGCTTCTCGGTGAGCTGCGAGACATCGAGGTCGCCATGCAGCGACAGAAGCAGCGTGCGCGGGATCGGCGTCGCGGTCATGACGAGGATGTCCGCATCTGCGGCCTTGGCCTTCTCCTGCAACGCAAGGCGCTGCGCCACCCCGAACCGGTGCTGCTCGTCGACAACGGCAAGGGCGAGATCGTGGAAAACGACATCGGGCTGGAACAGCGCGTGCGTGCCCACCATGACCTGGATTTTGCCCGAAGCCAGCTGCTCCAGCAGCAGGGCCCGCGTCTTCCCCTGTTCGCGGCCGGAGAGATAGCCGAGCCTTACGCCGGCCGCCTCGCACAGAGGCTTCAGGGTTTCCATGTGCTGCCGCGCCAGCACATCCGTCGGCGCCATGATGGCCGCCTGCGCGCCAGCTTCGACCGCCGCCGACATGGCAAGGGCTGCGACTACCGTCTTCCCGCTCCCGACGTCGCCTTGCAGGAGCCGCAGCATCCGGCGGCTGCTAAGCATATCGGCCTTGATCTCGGCGAGCGCCTGTTCCTGGGACCGGGTGAGAGAATAGGGCAGGATGTTGCGCATCCTTTTCGCGAGATCCCCGTCGCCAGCAAGAGACCGCCCTGAAAGGTCCCGGTAGCTGCGCCGGACAAGCGAGATGGCAAGCTGAGCCGAGAAGACCTCATCGAACGCCAGCCGCTCGCGCGCCTTGGGCCACAGTGCAAGGTCTGCCAACGATTGCGGCCGATGCAGGAGGTGCAGCGCGCGCCAGAAGGATGGCCAGCCTTCCAATTCCAAAAGCGAGGCCTCAAGCCACTCCGGGAAGTCCGGCAGGTTCGCGAGCGCCTCGCCAACGAGGCGGTACAGAAATTTCTGCGTGAGGCCCAGCGTCAAGGGGTAGACCGGCTCTATCGCAGGCAGCTTCCCACGCTCGGCGGAAGCCAGGATGTAATCGGGATGGGTCATCTGAAGGCGCGAGCCGTAGCGCTCCACGCGGCCCGACACGATGCGCAGCTCATTGAGCGGCAAGAGACGCCGTATCCCGCCCCGGTCGCCGTGGAAGAAAACGATGTCGAGAGACGCGCTTTCGTCCTCGCAAACAACGCGCAACGGCGCCCGTGACGCGCCTTTCGGCGGGGCGTTGTAGCGGACGGGCTTGACGACGAGCGTCGTTACGGCCCCAGGGGCAGCCTCGATGATTGACGGCGTCAGCCGGCGGTCGAGATAGCCGTTCGGGAGGTGCCAGAGAAGATCGATGACCCTGGGCGCGCTGAGAGGCTTTGCGAGAAGCTTAGCCAGCAACTCTTCGCCTCGCGGGCCAAGACCCTTCAGGCTGCTCAACGGCGCGAAAAGAGCGCTCTCGCTGCCTCCATCGGGAGCGGCGCGCGGCGCGATGTCTGTCTTTGGCAAAGTCATTCGAGCCGAAGATGAGACTTTCGGTTCGCTATTCCAAGGCAGAGCTGCTTCGTGGAACTGGAAGAGATCGCTCACTCGACACCATCATTTGGCATCGCGGCTGCCACCCCCGGATGCATTCGACTCGCTCGAAGCCTAACGTCCCAACCGGCGTTTGTCAGCGCGCGCAGGCAAATCGTCCCCAGCGTATCGTCCGCGCGAAAAAGGGCTGATCCCCTATCCGGGGTCAGCCCTGATCGGTCTTCGGTTCTGTTTACTTCGCTTCGTGCGGCAGGTTCTGGATTTGGTCGGAGGTCATGGACGTCAATTCGATCCGGTCTCCCTTCACTTGGAGGGAATCCACCGGAACGGCGACGCGCCTCGACCCAATTCCGAGAAAGCCGCCCACATCGACTTCAACAGCCTGGATTTTGCCGTCCGGAGCGGTCTTCACGCTTTGAATGCTCGCGACCGAATTGCCGTCGCGGCCATAAAGCCATTTGCCGGTGAGATTGTCGGGCTTCATGTTCGCGACTGCATTCTGCTGCGGCGCCGGCTGAGCAGGTTGCTGAGTTTGGGCCGTCTGTTGGGGCTGATGCTGCGGGGAAGGCTGATTGGCGCCGCTTGGCTGCGGCTTCTGCTGAGCAGGTTGCTGGGCTTGAGCCGTCTGCTGGGGCGGCTGCTCCGGGCTGGCCTGTTTGGCCGGCCCTGGCTCCTTGGATTCCTCCCTTACGCGGGTCGTCATATTGGAGTTAGGAGCCTGTTGGGTTTGAGGCGTCTCCCCGGTCTTCTGCTCCGCGACCGCGACCCTTGGCTGCTGCTGCTCAGGTGCTTTAGCGGTGGACGTTTGCGCGGCAGTTTGCGTGCCGCCGCCGCCAGGAGTTGGGCGCTCTGCAGACGCAGTCTGCGGCGGGTTCTGGCCTGCAAGCTTCGCCTCAACTGCCTGAACCTCCTGGCTGACTGTTTGGAGCGACCAGGCGATGGTTTGCGCGTTATCGGTCTTCAAGGCAGTCTGCGCTTCCTGGATAGCGGTCAGCGTGCTGTGCAACAGGTCTTGGGGAACCTTGTCTGAGTTGCGGACCTCCGTCACGCCTGCCCTGATCTGCTCCAGCGCCTGCGCTGCTTTCTCACGAGGGGCGAGGCCTGATACGGGCATCTCCGAGACCATGCCCGAGACGCCGGCGTATTTCTTTTGAGCGTCGTTCAAAACGTTCAATGGCGCCGTCAGGTTGGTGTCGTTCTGCTGTGCGAACGACACAGCGGGGCAGGCTACGCCAGCAGCGAGCAAGCATAAGCTTGCGCTCGGCCATAACAAAAGATGGCCCTTTGTTTGCCCTTTAAGCACTTCATTCTCCCTTTTTGATTCCGTGTCAGGATTAACTTCGGCGGAACAAGGATGTTCCGTGCCTGTCTTATTCATAAAGGCTTTGGCAGGATCTCTGTTCTCGCCCAAGCTTAATGGAAGATTTAAGGATCAAGATTTTTTTGAATGAGCTTCAGTTCAAGGCCGCGCCGCAGACAGGGTTTCGTCGAGTTCTTGTGAAGAAGAGATCGGGCACAAAAAAGAAGGTGCTGCCGTTTCAACTGACGGTAGGTAACATCGATGCCCTTTGACCCATGAATTTGCGAAAGCACATCCTTGAGCTTCTGGCTCGCCGGCTCGTCAGGCCTCTCCCGCTACGCCTCTCATTCTGGGATGGGGAGGATTACGAGTTCTCCGACGCCCCGGTAGTCACGGTGACGCTGAGAACGCCGCGCTGCGTGACGATGATGCTGACCGGAAACCTGGACAGGCTGTGCGATGCGTATGTTTCAGGCGAGGTGTCGGTCAAAGGAGCAATGCGCGATGTTCTCCATGTCGGCTCCGAAGTCGCCGGTCTCATCGACCGTCTGCCAGTGCCGTCAAGGTTGAGGCGAATTTTAGCCCGCTCTTCCCCAAAGCTGCAGTCTCGTACCCGGGACGCCAGCCGTGTCCAAAGGCACGAGGTCTCGAACGATTTCTACGAGCTTTGGCTCGATAAGTATCTGGTCTGTTCCTGCGCCTATTTCCGGGATGGAACCGAAGATATCGACAAGGCGCAACGCCAGAAACTCGACCATATCTGCCGCAAGCTCAGATTGGAGCCTGGAGACCGCTTGCTCGACGTCGGCTGCGGATGGGGCGCGCTCCTGTGCTGGGCTGCTCTCAGGCATCAGGTCAACGGTGTCGGGCTTACCGCAAGCCGGTGCCAATTCGATCGCGCCCGGGGCATGGCATCCCGCAACGGGCTCAACTCGAACGTGGACATCCGCTTCAAGGACTTTCGGGAGATCGATGAAGCTCATTCTTTCGATAAGATTGCATCGGTCGAAATGTATGGACACGTTGGCCTCGGCAGTCTGCGGGCTTACTTCGATCACATCGCGAAGCTCTTGCGGCCGGGAGGACAGCTTCTCGATCAGATGCTCTATCTGCGAAATGCCGATGGCAGAGCGAAGATCCCCAACGCCGACTTCATAGAGAGGCACGTATTCTCGGGAGCCGCGATTCCGGCGCTCCCCGACATCATGCAGCGGATCGGCGAGGCCGGGCTGGAAATTGCGGACTTCGAGGATCTGCGCCCCCATTATATTCGCACCCTCGCATTGTGGATCGAGAGACTAGAGGCTCACGAATGCGCCGCGGTCGCTTATGTGGGGCCGGAGCGCTACCGCATGTGGAGGACGGTGCTTGGCGGCTTGGCCTATGCCTTCGATGCCGGATTGCTTTCGGCGGGGCAGTTCATTGCTTACAAGCCTGCAGTGAGTGGCGTCGCCTGGCGGCCTTGGACTCGGGAGCATCAATATTGCGATGCCGAGCCGATTCCGACAGGCAGGCTCAACCGGGCGCGGGACCGAACCGCCCGCGCAGAATGAACCCGTCATGAGTGGCTGAGCCGGTGTGATAGTCGAAGCTTCACCTGTGGACTGAGCAGCTTCCAGCCTTGTCAGAGAAGGAAAGCCTGATAGCCTCAGCCCCGACCTTCAGCCGCAATGTCGCGTGCCGATTCGGGGAGAAAATCCTGATCTCGATGCTCATGCCGGCCCGCAAAGCGAGTGGCGACCGTTTTTCCATGCTGCGGCAAACGCGGGCGCCCGTCTTTTCGTCTCGAAAAGTGCTCGACAAGTTCGTGGCCGCCAGTAGTTCCGGCCCGAGGTTGTTATAGTGACATCCGTTATTGCCAGCATATTCGCGGGCGTCGCCAGCCTCGGTTGTCTTTATCTCTTGGCAGCCATCCTTATAGTTCTCCTGCGGAAACGAACGCAGAATGAAACTCCTGCCCCTGAGCCGGTCACAATCCTGAAGCCGCTTCACGGCGCGGAACCCCGGCTTGCCGAATGCCTCGCCTCCTTTTGCGTCCAGGACTATCCCGCGCCGGTCCAGATCATCTTCGGACTGCAGGACGCCCATGATCCCGCGCTTCCCGTCGCGAAGAGCATCAAGGAGAAATTTCCCGCTTTGGATATCGCCATAACAGTCGATGGAACGGCGCATGGCGCGAACGCCAAGATCTCCAACCTGATCAATATGAAGGCAACCGCGAAGCATGACATCCTGATCGCGGTCGACAGCGACATTCTTGCGCCGCCCGATTATCTGGAGCAGGTCGTGGCTCTTTTGCAGAAGCCCGGGGCTGGCGGAGTCAGCGTGCTCTATTACGGCGAATCGTCAGGGTCCATATGGTCGCGGCTCGGGGCGGCATGGATCAATACGCACTTTCTGCCGAGCGTCATGGTCGGGATGGCTTTCGGCCTGGCGAAACCCTGCTTCGGCTCGACCATTGCGCTGAAGCGCGACGCGCTGGAGCGCATCGGCGGCTTTGAGGCTTTCGCCGATCAACTCGCCGACGACTACGCGATCGGGGCTGCCGTGCGAAAGGCGGGATTCTCCGTCGAGATTGGCCCGGCCACTGTTGGGCATGTTTGTCACGAGGAAAGTCTCCGCGATCTCCTGCGCCATCAGCTTCGCTGGGCGCGCACCATCCGGTCCATCGATTTGCCGGGTTATCTCGGCTCGTTCGTTTCTCATCCCTTTGGCTTGGCGCTTTTGGGCGTCGTGGCCGGCAGTTCGTCCTGCCTGGCTCTGGCGGTTTTGGCCATCGGTTTGCGCATTGGACTGTATAGGGCCGTGGAGCGATCCTTTATGCTCTCGCGACAAGCCTATTCGATGGCGCCGGTTACAGATCTGATCGCCTTTGGCGTCTTTGTCTGGAGCTTTTTCGGCACGAGCGTCACCTGGAAGCGTTCGAGCTTCACCGTGCTAGGCGACGGTACGCTAGTGTCCCGTCTCCAAATTGCCGACCAACTTGCAGCCTCCTCGCACGGCAATTCGGAGACAAAGGGACACTAGCAAAAACAAGATCTCGTGTGGCTTATGTCTCGCAATTGCCTAAAAGAGCGTGATGCAAAGGGTGAAGGCAATTGCGAGACGCCACACGAGCCCATTCCCGTTAGGAGATTCCGTGATGAACATCTTATTTTTGCAGGCTCCTTCCTTTGATGGGTTCGATGGCGGGGCCGGCTCCCGGTATCAGGCGCGGCGCGAAATCCGGTCCTTCTGGTATCCGACCTGGCTTGCCCAGGCAGCGGCCATGGCTCCTTCCGGAAAGCTTATCGATGCGCCGCCGCATGGGACCAGCCTCGAAGAGGTCGTTCGCGAAGTGAAGAACTTCGATGCCGTCATCTGCCATACGTCCACGCCTTCGTTCCCCGTGGATGTGAAGGTGGTTGAAGCGCTGAAAGCGGCCAAGCCCGATCTCAAGGTGGGCCTCATCGGCGCCAAAGTGGCCGTCGATCCCGATGGCAGTTTGAAGGCATCGCAAGCGCTCGACTTCGTGGCGCGGGAAGAGTTCGACTTTACGGTCAAGGAACTGGCCGAAGGCCGCGACTGGAAAAGCATCCAGGGCCTGTCCTACCGCAACGCGGACGGGCAGATCGTTCATAACGAAGACCGCCCCATCCTCGAAGACATGGATCAACTGCCCTTTGTAACGCCGGTCTACAAGCGCGATCTCAAGATCGAGAAATACTTCATCGGCTATCTGAAACACCCCTACCTTTCACTCTACACCGGGCGGGGATGCAAATCGCGCTGCACCTTCTGCCTGTGGCCGCAGACGGTGGGTGGGCACCGCTACAGGACGCGGAGCGTCGGTCATGTCATCGAAGAGATGCGCTGGGCGAAGGCCGCGTTCCCGCAAGTCAAGGAACTTTTCTTCGACGACGACACCTTCACCGACGATCCGGTCCGCGCCGAGGCCATCGCGCGCGAGTTAGGCAAGCTCAACATCACCTGGTCTTGCAACGCCAAGGCCAACGTTCCCCGGAAAACGCTAGAGGTTCTGAAGGATAATGGTTTGCGGCTCTTGCTCGTCGGATATGAGAGCGGCAACCAGCAAATCCTGCACAACATCAAGAAGGGCATGCTTGTCGACGTCGCCCGGCGCTTCACCAAGGATTGCCACGAGCTCGGCATCGCGATCCACGGCACGTTCATCCTCGGCCTTCCCGGAGAAACCAAGGAGACGATTGAGGAAACGATCCGCTTCGCGCAGGAGATCAACCCTCACACGCTCCAGGTCTCGCTCGCGGCGCCCTATCCCGGCACGCATCTCTACAAGCAAGCCGTGGACGAGGGCTGGCTCAACGAGGACGCCATCGATTTTGTGAATGGGAACGGCGTGCAACTCGCGCCGCTAAGCTACCCGCACCTCAACCACACCGAGATTTTCGAGTCCGTCGAGGACTTCTACCGGCGCTTCTATCTGCGGGCGCCGAAAATTGCGTCGATCGTGTCGGAGATGGTGAGGAGCCCCACCATGATGAAGCGGCGTCTGCGCGAAGGCGTTGAGTTCTTCAACTTCCTCCGCGACCGCCGCAACAAGGCGAGCTGCTGAGCAGACGCCGCCAATCCGGAAAGGCCACTTTTGCGAACTCTGCTCAGCGCGCCATAAGTCGAAACCCCCGCCGCAATTCACCGCGCGGGCGGGCCAGCATTCCGGCTTCGTAGAACCAGGAGAGCGCGTCGGATATGCCCTGCTCGTAGGGCCTGGACGTGTAGCCCAACTCCTTGCGCGCCTTCGCATCGTTGAAGAACATGCACTGGCGCGCCATGCGGAGGCCATCGCGGGTGGCGAAAGGCTCCTTGCCGGTGCACCAGGCCACGGCTTCGCTTGCCACCGCGAATGGGTAGACGGCAGGCGCCGGCAGTTTCACGCGCGGCGGCTGGCGCCCTGTCTGGCGCGCGATTTCGGCCAATATGTCCCGCAAGCGGACGTTCTGGCCGCCGAGAATATACCGCTCGCCGACAACGCCATGCTTCAGCGCTGCAAGATGGCCCTGAGCCACATCGTCGACGTGAACGAGGTTCAGGCCCGTGTCCACATAAGCGGGCATGCGGCCAGCGGCGCATTCCACGATGATGCGGCCCGTCGGCGTCGGCTTGATGTCGCGCGGCCCGATCGGGGCGGTCGGGTTTACGATGACGGCGGGAAGTCCGGCCGTGGCGATGAGGCCGCGCACCGCCTTTTCGGCCAGGATCTTGCTGCGCTTGTAGGGATTGAAGGCTTCCGCTCCGTCATGGGAATGTTCCTCATCGGCGGGCTCCGACGGCGAAGAGTGGGCGAGCGTACAGACGCTGCTCGTGTAGACGATCTTCTCGACGCCAGCCTTTAGCGCCTCCTCCATGATGATGGTCGTGCCGAGCACATTGGCCGCCATCAGCTCGGATGGCTTTCTGGTCCAAAGGCGGTAGTCGGCGGCGGCATGGACGAGGGTGCGAGCGTCCTTTAGCGCAGCGGCGATCGAAGGCCTGTCCTTCAGGTCGCCGACTGCGATTTCTACCGGCAAGCCTGCGAAGTTTTCGCGCGGACTGGAGGAGCGAACGAGAACCCGGACATTGAACCCGGCGTCCAGGAAGGTGCGGACGATGGCCGACCCGATAAAGCCGCTTGCGCCCGTGATAAGGACACGATCGCTTCCCTCGTAATTCACGATGTCTTTCCTCCAGTTCAGCGCCCTATGATGGCACGGCTCAGGTTCAGCCTATCGAATTGAATTAACGAAGAAGAGGCGTTGCTGTTCCTTGCCCTTCAGGCCTTATTTTCCAAGAAGTCCAATTCAACTGTGGCCGGACCGGGACTTTCCACGAGCGGCTTTCATGAGGCGCCTAAGAACGCACACAAATTTTTCAACCGGTGCAAGGTGGTAACGCTCGCGGTTGCGTTATGAGAACAATTCATGGCTCTGCCGCCACGAATGAATTGCGCGGGCGGCTGAATTGCGGGAAAGATGGCTTCGTACAGCCGGAGGCAAATTCGCACTCCCATTCGCCGCAAGCTTTCAAGCGAACTTGCTTCCGAAAAGCGGTGCTAGAGGCAATAGTTGCTAGTACGCCTTATCCGGGGCGCACGAGCGCACGCCGCCGGCGTGTGATTTATAGGACATTTTTCATGGACGGGCTTGAAATCAGACGCAAGCGCGCGATTTATCGCGCCCATCATCGCGGTACGAAAGAACTGGATCTGATCTTGGGCCGTTATGCAATAGAGCACGTCCCAGGCATGGATGAGGCGCGGCTGACACTCTTCGAGCACCTCATTTCTTTGCCCGATGCGGATATCGATCAGTGGATTCGCGGGCACGAAACTCCCGATGACGTGGCCGTTGCTGTGGGGGAAGTCCGCGAGTTTTACGGGCTCCGGACTTAGCTTGCGCTGGAGCCTAGGATTTTGTTTGTCGTAATTCAGAGCGTAGACCGTAATGGCGAGTGAAACAGAGACCCTCGACAAGAAAGGCGCCCGGCAGGCGGCCACACCGACCGCACTCGACAAGCTCGCCGGCGGCGAAGGCGCGATTGTGGCTGCTGGCGTCCCCGAGGGGTATGACGCCTTTCTCCTGGCCGCCATAGCGCGAAGGCTACCCGCCGATACCGCGTTTCAGCAGGCCGTTCTTCACGTTGCGCGTGACGACCAGCGGCTTGCGGCGATCCGGAGCCAGCTCGAATTCTTTGCGCCAAATGCCGAGGTGATGACCTTTCCGGCCTGGGACTGCGTTCCCTATGACCGCGTCTCGCCGGACAGCGACATCGAAGCCCGCCGTATCGCCACCCTGGCGCGGCTTGCTCATGCAAAGGGCGGCAAGCCTGCGATTATCGTGCTGACCACGGTCAATGCCGTGCTCCAGCGCGTGCCTCCGCTTGAAGCGCTCAAGAAGGCGGCGGCGCGGCTTACGGCGGGCGGCCGCGTGAGCATGGACCAGGTGATCCAGCGGCTCGATGCGTCGGGGTTCTATCGCACCGGCACCGTCATGGAGCCCGGCGAATACGCGGTGCGCGGCGGCATTCTGGATCTTTTCGCTCCGGGGCACGCGCGCCCTGTGAGGCTCGATTTCTTCGGCGACACGCTCGAAAGCATCCGCCAGTTCGATCCCGTCACCCAGCGCACGCAGGCCGCGCGCGAGCAATTCACGCTCCTGCCCATCAGCGAAGTGCCCTCGGGCGAGGCGGCCATCAAGCATTTCCGCCAGCGCTATGTGGAGCTGTTCGGCCCTGCGAAAGGCGACGACGCGCTCTACGAAGCCGTCTCGGCGGGCAGCCGTTACCCCGGCATGGAGCATTGGCTGCCTCTATTTTATGAGCGCATGGATACGCTGTTCGACTATCTGCCGAACGCGGTCATCACGCTCGATCACCTTGGCGAGGATGCGACGGCGCGGCGGCTTGAAACGATTGCAGACCATTACGACGCCCGCAAAGAAGGGCTCGAGCAAAGATCGTTCGGCGCGCCGCCTTATAAGCCGCTGCCGCCTGACGCGCTCTATTTGACGGCTATGGAATGGCAGGAGCGCTTGGAGGCGCATAAGCTGCGGCTGTTCACGCCTTTCCCGAAAGCCTCGCCGAAAGGCCTTCAGATTGACTTCAGAGGCAAACAGGGCCGCAGCTTCGCCATCGAGCGCGCGGAGTT
The DNA here is from genome assembly GCA_963757195.1 of uncultured Alphaproteobacteria bacterium. GTDB lineage: Bacteria > Pseudomonadota > Alphaproteobacteria > Rhizobiales > Rhodomicrobiaceae > Rhodomicrobium. Next base: position 1,968,261 of record CAVWQG010000002.1, on the reverse strand, counting down.
GTCCGAGAAGCTGATCCCGGCGGTGCTCGAGCATATCCGCACCCTTCAGGGGCTCGGGAAGCGAGCGATTGTGGCGTGCTGGACCAATGGCGCGCGCGAGCGGCTCGGCAACATGCTCTCGGCGCATGGGAACGCCCGCATCGAGAAGGTTGCGAACATCGCCGAGGCGCGGAAGGCCGACAAGTCGGCGGTGAGCTTCGCTCTGCTCGGCCTCGAAAGCGGCTACGAGACGCCCGACCTCGCCATCATCGCCGAGCAGGATATTCTCGGCGACAGGCTCATTCGCCGCCGCAAAGCGAAGAAGGCGAGCGATGTGCTGGTGGAGGCTTCGAGCCTCACGCCGGGCGATCTCATGGTTCACGCCGACCATGGCATCGGCCGCTTCATCGGCCTCAAAACCATTGCCGCGGCGGGCGCGCCGCACGATTGCGTGGAACTCGAATATGCGGGCGGCGACAAGCTCTTCCTGCCCATCGAGAACATGGAGCTTCTGACGCGGTACGGCTCCGACGAGACAGCGGCGAACCTCGACAAGCTCGGCGGCGCATCCTGGCAGGGCCGCAAGGCTCGGATGAAGAAGCGCATCCGCGAGATGGCGGAGGAGTTGATCAAGATTGCGGCTGCGCGCGAAACGCGGCCCGCGCCCGTGTTCCAGGTTCCGGAAGGCGCGTATAACGAGTTCGTCACGCGCTTCCCCTATGAGGAGACCGACGATCAGTTCGCCAGCATCGACGCGGTTACCGAAGACCTCGCCAAGGGCAAGCCGATGGACCGGCTCATTTGCGGCGACGTCGGCTTCGGCAAAACCGAGGTGGCGCTGCGGGCGGCGTTCCTCGCGGTCATGGAAGGAAAGCAGGTCGCGGTTGTCGTCCCGACGACGCTGTTGGCGCGGCAGCACTTTCAGACCTTTACGGATCGCTTCCGCGGCTTCCCCGTGAAGGTTGCGCAGGCGTCCCGGCTGGTAGCCTCGAAGGAGTTGGCGCAGGTCCGCGAGGGGCTGAAAAACGGGCAGATCGATATCGTTGTCGGAACGCACGCGCTGCTCGCCAAGTCCATCGGGTTCAGGGATCTCGGCCTTCTCATCATTGACGAGGAGCAGCATTTCGGCGTGGGTCACAAGGAGCGGCTGAAGTCTTTGCGCGAAGAGGTGCATGTGCTGACGCTGACTGCGACGCCCATCCCGCGCACGCTGCAACTCGCGCTGACCGGCGTTCGCGAGATGTCCGTCATCGCGACTCCACCGGTGGACCGGCTTACGGTGCGCACCTTTATCACGCCCTTCGATCCCGTGACTCTGCGCGAGGCGCTCTTACGGGAGCGCTATCGCGGCGGCCAAAGCTTCTACGTCGTGCCGCGCATCTCGGATCTCGATGAGGTCGCCACGTTCCTTCGCGAGCAGATCCCGGAGGTGCGCTTCATGCAGGCACATGGACAGATCGGGGCGACGCAGCTCGAAGACATCATGTCCGCCTTCTACGATAAGCAGTTCGACGTGCTGCTTTCGACAACCATCGTGGAATCCGGGCTCGATATCCCGAACGCGAATACGCTCATCGTGCATCGCGCGGACATGTTCGGGCTGGCGCAGCTCTATCAGCTTCGCGGGCGCGTGGGCCGCTCCAAGACGCGCGCCTATGCCATGTTCACCATCCCGCCGAACGGCAAGATCACGGCGCAGGCCGAGAAGCGGCTCAAGGTGCTGCATTCACTCGACAGCCTGGGCGCGGGCTTCACGCTCGCCAGCCACGACCTCGACCTGCGCGGCGCGGGCAACCTCCTTGGCGAGGAGCAGTCCGGCCACATCAAGGAGGTCGGCTACGAGTTGTACCAGTCCATGCTCGAAGAGGCCGTTCATGCGCTGAAAGAGCAGGGCACGGCCGGGGAGCAGGAGGAGCAGTGGTCGCCGACGATCAATGTGGGGTTGCCGGTGCTGATCCCCAAATCCTATGTGCTGGATTTGCAGGTGCGGCTTGGCCTTTACCGCCGCCTGTCGGGCCTGCATGAGAGCGCCGACATCGAGAACTTTTCAGCCGAACTGGCCGACCGCTTCGGGCCTTTGCCGGACGAGGTGAAGCACCTGCTGACCGTCGTGCAGATCAAGAATTATTGTCGCCGCGCTGGGATCGCCCAGGTGGATGCGGGGCCGAAAGGGGCCGTCATCTCTTTCCGGCACAAGAAGTTCGCCAACCCGCAGGGGCTCGTGAAGTTCATGCACGACAACGGCGCGGCGGTAAAGCTGCAGCCGGATCACAAGCTTGTCTTCAAGGCTGACTGGGAGGATGGCGTGGAGCAGCTGAGAGGCGCCCGCGCGCTTATCCGGGAACTCGCCCACCTCGCTGAGCGAAAGGAGCCCGCCTTGCCCCCGACCGCCAGCGGCGAGACGATGCCGCGGCTGAATATCGGGAAGGTGAAAGCGCCTGCGCCTGCAAAAACCCCGCCGAAAGCCCCCCCGAAACTGCCGGTGGCGAAAATCCAGCCCAGGCCCTTCTCAAAAGGCAAGCCGCGCTTCCATTGACCTTTTTTGCTGGCTTGTCATTTGACGCATGGGCCATCCGTGCGCGCGCAGCGGGGCCGCACTCCGCAGACACGGGAAACCCAGCATCATCCCGCGTCTGCGCAGTCATTTAATGCCTAAGCGCACAACGGATCACGCAACAACCTACACAGCGTTCTCCCCGAAAGGGAAGCCCCGCTTCCATTTGACGACGGCAGCGGGGCAAATGGCCTTCGAGCCCTTACTTCTTCGCGGTGGTGGATGTGGGCATCCCCATCATATAGCAATGCCCGCCGCCCCGATGCCGGACGCTCGCGCGGCAGGAGGAGAGCGACGCAAACACACACTGGCTTCGCGCGCCTGCCTTTTCCTTACCCCCGACATAACTGGCGCAGTAGGTCGCGGCATCGGCCGATGAGGCGCCGGCGAGCATCACTCCCAGAGCCAACGCAATGGTTACTGAACGCAACATAGACTTCCTCCCAGTTTATTGTGGTTTGCGTCAACAACGAGAGGTGGCAAAGGTTCCGCTTGGCGCCGGAGCGCGAGGATATTTCACTCCGTTCGCGAAGTCCGGGAGCAGAATACTATCCTGAACGCGGGCCGATTGAGCCAGTGAAACTGCGTTCGAAGGGGAACTGAGCATCCGCTCACCTCCGCGCAAACAAGCAGTGCGGTGATACGAGATCGACGAAATCGGCGATATTCGTTAGCTTGAAAGCCCGCCCGCGAGCGACGGGATCGCGAGCGGATTGAACCCGTAATGCTTCAGCCAGCGCAGATCGCCGCCGAAGAACGCGCGCAGATCGGGCATGCCGTATTTCAGCATGGCGATACGGTCGATGCCCATGCCGAAGGCGAAGCCCTGCCACTCATCGGGATCGATGCCGCAGGCCGCGAGCACATTCGGGTGCACCATGCCGCAGCCGAGGATTTCCAGCCAGTCGCTACCCTCGCCGATCTTGAGTTCCGGCCCCGAGCGGTCGCATTGAATGTCCACCTCGGCGCTCGGCTCGGTGAACGGGAAGTGCGACATGCGGAAGCGCATCTTCACGTCGCTCACCTCGAAGAAGGCCTTGCAGAACTCTTCGAGGACCCACTTCAGGTGGCCCATATGCGTATCGCGGTCGATGACGAGGCCTTCGACCTGATGGAACATGGGCGTGTGGGTCTGGTCCGAGTCCATGCGGTACACTCGGCCGGGCGCGATAATGCGGATCGGCGGCTTCTGCGCGAGCATGGTGCGCACCTGCACGGGCGACGTATGCGTGCGCAGGAGGAGCCGCTCCCCTTGCGCGTTCGGCGAGAAGAAAAACGTGTCGTGCGCCTCCCGCGCCGGGTGTCCTACGGGGAAGTTGAGCCGGGTGAAGTTGTAGTCGTCGGTTTCGATGTCCGGACCTTCGGCGACGGCGAACCCCATGTCGGCGAAGATCACCATCAACTCTTCCCAGACCCGGCTGATCGGATGGATGCGGCCTTCGGCGGCGGGGTTGTGCCGGACGGGCAGGGTGATGTCGACGCGATCAGTCGCGAGTTTCTCCGCGAGCGCAGCCGCCTCAAGCTCGGCCTTGCGGGTTTCCAGCGCGGCGGCGACGCGGTCTTTGACGACGTTGACAGCGGCGCCGAAGCTCTTGCGCTCCTCGTGAGGCATGGAGCCAAGCTGCTTCATCAGTTCGGAAATTTCACCCTTCTTGCCAAGTGCAGAGACGCGAATGGCGTCGAGGGCGGCAAGGTCTGGCGCGGCGGCGACCTCAGCCAGCAGCCGCTTCGTCAAGGCGTCAAGATCGTGAGATTTGTCCACGACGGCATCCATGGGGCGTTTCCGGAAAACGAGAAATCAATGAAGAGCGGTGCCACTTTTGACCGGAAGGGTCAAGCATGGAGGTAAGTTACCCAACGCAAGCGGAAAAGGGCGGCTTGAGCCCGGTTGGCGCAGCCAGTGTCCCGTCCTCCAATTGCCGCCCGGTTTGCAGCCGGCTCGTACGGCAATTTGGGGACATAAGGGACGGCGTAAATGCACGCCGCTGTTGTCAAACGCCGGGTGGTCTCTCGAACAATCCGTGAAAAAGCCAAGCAGCAAACACGCCTCGGTAACTGATGCCGCAATCAGTGCAGGCGACGCCTCGTAACCAATCCTAGTGCAGCGCCGAGGAGGGCTGCTTCGAGCCCTCCTTTTCCGTGATCAGCTTCAGCACGTAGGCTATTTCATCCCTCGCGTCTCGCGTTGCGCGACGGTCCTCCCTCGGGATCTCCTCTGCGATCCTCAAAAGAACATTCGCAAGCGCAAGCAACTCAGGAACTGTAAGCTCTGCTAATCTCATGCAGGACGCAACTCCGCGGGCAGGGCGTCGCGTGCCTTTCCGACAAGCGCGGCGAATCCGCCCGGATCGGTAATGGCGAGGTCCGACAAGACCTTGCGGTCGATCAGAATGCCCGCCTTGTTGAGACCGTCAATGAAACGGCCATAGGTGAGGCCATGCTCGCGCACGGCGGCATTGATGCGCTGAATCCAAAGGGAGCGGAAATTGCGCTTCTTGGTGCGGCGATCGCGGTACGCGTATTGTCCGGCCTTTTCAACGGCCTGACGAGCGATGCGAATGGTGTTTTTGCGGCGGCCGTAAAAGCCTTTGGCCTGTTCCAGAACCGCCTTATGACGGGCGTGAGAGGTTACACCCCGTTTCACACGTGCCATTGATTATCTCCAAGCTCAAGCGTTACGATTTTTGCGCGATCAGTCAAGCCCATAGGGCGACATTTTTTTGATGATGCGCGCATCGCCGTCTTCGAGCACCACGCCGCCGCGTGCGCTCCTGATGAACTTGGGGGTTCGCTTGATCATGCCGTGGCGCTTCCCGGCTTGTCCGGCTACAACTTTGCCGGTGCCGGTAATCTTGAAGCGCTTTTTCACGCCGCTTTTTGTTTTCATCTTGGGCATTTTGCTTCCTTTCGTTTGTATCTCACTCGCAGACGGCACGAACCTGCGGCTCTAACGCCACCCAGCCATCCGCTTTCATGGAGAAGCTTTGAAGCCGCCACGGCATGCCCTATCGCGCCGGGCGACTTTCAAGGCGCGACAATAAGCTGAGCCTTCAAAAGACGCAACTGTTTCGCGAGGGGTTTTCAAGCCTGGTCATCACGGCATGGCGAACGGTATGTTGCGGGCCTTTTTTCGGCTTCAGGTCAACCGGATTCCGCAAGCCTTCTGTCGCTCAGGGCACAGCTTTCAAGTTCGGGTGTTAGAAACAACGTGCGGGGTTTGGCAAGGAGGTGCGCTAATGAGAAATGGTCTTGCCGCTCCATTCGTGAGCGCGGTGTTGCTATATGCGTCTTCTTTCATGAGTTTCGCCGCCGATAATACAGCCGGGCAGGGCGCTCCGAATGCGCAATCCGCTCCAAAGCCAAGCCCAACCAAGCTTCATTGCAGGGCGGCGCGCGTGGATCTGGGGATGTATAAGTCCCTCAGAGTGATCTCGATAACGGTCGATCCCGCCAAGAAATACGTGAAGATGGTCCATGAGGGCGACGGCAAGACCTTCGAGTTCACGGATGGGTCTACGAGCGCTCAAGGCAATAAAAACTTCGTGAAGGTGACGGACGAGTTGATCATGTACGGACAAGGACGCAGAGTCTTGGAAGATAGACCGCTATACCGGCACTTTGACGAGCGCAGCGATCGCTATTCCGTTTGAGTGCCAGTTGCGTCCCTCGGAACGCAAGTTTTAGCTGCGAATCCCACAGTCGATAACGCGTACGGGGCTTCCGGGGAACGAAATTGTTACTTGGGTTGTTGCGCGCTTCCTTCTACGCATAGCCGTGCGGCTTAGATGGAGGTCCAGATGAAGCGCGTTGTTGCAGATGAAGAAAAGATGGCTCCCAGCAACGCAAGCGCCGAAGACGGCGCTCCGAATGTCAACCGGCGCAGTCTTTTGCTCGGCGCAGGCGCCGTGGCGATCATGGGCGCGCAGGTGACGGGCGCAGCCGCCCAGATGGGAGCGCCGCCTGCCGGCTTCGGGGCCGCTGGCATGGGCCAGATCAAGGAGATGTTCCCGACAACCTACGACCCGGCCTACATCCAGAATGCGGTCATGGCCTTCGTGCGCACAAACCTCTATGCGGCGCAGCGCCCGTTTCTCCCCATGATCGACGAAACGCTCAGCAAGGAGAACGCGCTTCCCTACGACCTCTGGGGGATGCTTTATGACGACTGGGCGCCAAATCCCGAGGAGGGGCTCACAGTCTTTCTGCAAGGTCTCGAGAAGCGCGGACCAGATAACCGCCGCAAGCGCATCTATATTACGGCGCTGACGCCGGATTTATACCGGACGATGTATGCGGAGAAGGTTGCGAAATTCTTCGACCGGCTCCTGAACGAGAAGAACGCCGGCAAGCCTTTGATGCGGTACTATCTCGATAATTACTTCGATATGTTCTGGGATTTACACGTCGGCGTTGAGGGCGAGGCGGTTCCGAGCGAAGTTCGCCAGATCGGCGAGAGCTTCAACACGGTGCTTGGCTATCGCGACCCGCTGCTCGGCATTGTCTACGAGAATTACATGAAGGTCCGCGCGCTTCGGACACCTCTCAAGAAATGGATCGAAGAAAGAATCCAGGACGTCATCAACAACCGGGTGAAAGATCCGGAGAAAACCTTCGTCTACTACTGGATCAAGAACGGCGGCGGCGGGAGCGATTTCCGGAATAAGGATGTCGTCTTCGAGAGCTTCCATAATTTCGTAGCGCTCAGCCAATGGGGCAATACGATCTACAACATCATGATGATGCTTGAGAAGACCACCGGCGATGCGGACGTTAAGGCGTGGTTCAAGCGAACGATGGAAGGCGACTATGATAACACCCGCGGTGAACCGTTCACGCCGCTCCAGCAGTTCGTCATGGAGCTCTTCCGCGTGATTTCACCAAACGGCGGTAGCATATCGTCGCTTCAGCAGCTGGGAATGCGAGAGCCGGACAGGCATGGCTACGCCATTACGCCCCATCTTGAGGCGAGCACCGATCCGCGGCATTGGAAAAACCCGCTGGAGTTCGATCCCGAGCGGTACAAGAGAGTCCCGGCGAGCGATCAGGTCGGTGAGGAAAAAGCTAAGGCGATCGGATTTGCGAAATGCCCGTTCGAGAGAGCCTCGTTCCCGGTCAAGGACGGCCGCAACGCGGATATGACGAACAGCGCTTTCGGCACGGTTTTCCCCGTTGTCGATGGCAAGCCGCATCCCGTCTGCGACTACGCAGGCTTCGCACCTTTCGGCTTTGGATACCGGCGCTGCCCGGGCGAGTTGCTCACCATTGCGGTCTTCGAAGATTTCCTGAAAAAGGTCTGGGCGGAAAAGATCGAGTTCCAGAAGCTCGATGTGCCGAACCCCGCCAAGCTGCCCGTCGGGCCGACCACCGTTATCGACGACAATATCGGCTTTGTCCGCCGGGCCTGAGAACTATCGCTCGATGACGCCCTATGTCGCCTTATTGCGCGCCGTCAATGTCGGGGGAACTGGCAAGCTTTCCATGGCGGATCTCAAAAAACTCTGCCACGGCGCAGAGTTTGGCCGGGTGCAAACCTACATCGCCATCGGCAATGTGGTGTTCGAGAGCGAGGCGAATGCAGCGGCGGTCAAAGCCGCGCTCGAAGCGCAGCCCTTGTCTTTTTGCCGGCAAGCCGGTTGGCGTTCTTGTGCGCACCGGAACGGAAATGGCTGCCGTCCTGAAGGACAATCCGTTTTTGGACGCCGCTCCCAATCGAACCGTCGCCATTTTTCTCGACGATCCGCCGCCCTCCGATGCCTTGGAGCGCGCCACCGGCATAAATGGCGAAGAGATGCGCGTTGGGACGCGCGAAATCTATGTTCACTACCCGGGCGGCATGGCGCATTCCAAGCTAAGGATTCCTGCCGCCAGCAATGGCACATCGCGCAATATGAACACTGTCGTCAAGCTTACAGAAATAGCATCGAAACTGAGATGACCCATGCGGTAGCCTGTTCAGGCCGCCGCAAACACGCGCTCAAATATCACGTCAACATTCTTGAGGTGATGGCGCACATCGAACAGCCCGTCGATTTCGGCGGGTGAAAGCTTCGCGGAGACCTCGGCGTCGGCCTTCAGGAAATCGAGGAAGGAGCCCTCGCCGCGAAAGGCGCGCATGGCGTTGCGCTGGACAAGGCGGTAGGCGTCCTCGCGGCTGACGCCCTTCTGCGTAAGCGCCAGCAGAACCTGCTGCGAATGCACAAGCCCCCCGCCGCGCTCCAGATTTGCGCGCATCCGCTCGGGATAGACCACGAGCTTGTCGATAACGCCTGCAAGCCGGGCCAGCGCGAAGTCGAGCGTCACAGTCGCATCCGGGCCGATCATGCGCTCGACAGAGGAGTGCGAGATATCGCGCTCGTGCCAGAGCGCCACATTTTCCATGGCGGGCATGGCAAAGCCGCGAACGAGGCGCGCGAGGCCGGTCAGGTTCTCGGTCAGGACGGGGTTGCGCTTGTGCGGCATGGCGGACGAGCCCTTCTGCCCCTCGGAGAAGAACTCCTCGGCCTCGCCGACTTCGGTGCGCTGCAAATGGCGGATCTCGGTTGCAAGCCGCTCCACGGATGATCCGATCACGCCGAGCGTCGCGAAAAACATGGCGTGCCGGTCGCGCGGAATGATTTGCGTGGACACCGGCTCAGGCTTGAGGCCGAGCTTCGCCGCGACGTAGGCCTCGACGCGCGGATCGAGATGCGCGAATGTGCCGACCGCGCCCGAAACGGCGCAGGTGCCGACATCCTCCTTCGCGCGCAGAAGCCGGTCTTTCGCGCGGGAAAACTCCGCATAGGCGAAGGCGAGTTTCAATCCGAACGTCGTCGGCTCCGCGTGGATGGCGTGGCTGCGGCCCACCGTGACGGTGTATTTGTGCTCCATCGCGCGGCGCTTCAGTGCGGCGAGCAGGGCGTCAAGGTCTGCAAGCAGGATGTCCGCCGCGCGCGTGAGCTGGACCGCAAGGCAGGTGTCGAGCACATCCGACGAGGTCATGCCCTGATGCATGAAGCGCGCCTCCGGCCCCACATGCTCGGACACGCTCGTCAGGAACGCGATCACGTCGTGCTTCACCTCGCGCTCGATCTCGTCGATGCGCTCAATATTGAAAGCGCCGCGCTCGCGCAAAACCCTCGAAGTCCCGGCAGGGATTTGCCCGAGCTGCTCCATCGCCTCGGCGGCAAGCGTTTCGATTTCCAGCCAGATTTCGTATCTGCTGCGGTCGGACCAGATGGCCGCCATTTGCGGCCGGGAGTAGCGGGGGATCATGGGGTGCTCTTGGTTGCTTAATTACGCTGCGGCAGTCGCCGCGTATGGCGCGATGCTCAAATTGTGGGATTGCAGAAGGGCCGAGAGTGACGCCGATGGCGTTCGCCCGGATGTAAATTTGATGATGCCGGAGCCGCGCTTTGCGCCGACGCCGACGACGTGGCCTTGCTCGGCGAGCACGTTGGCGATCCGGCGCGCGATGGCAGGCGCAGGGTCAAGCCAGATGACAGGCCAGGGAGCCAGCGTATCCAGCCTGTCGAGCAGCAAGGGATAATGCGTACAGCCGAGCACAACGACGTCGGTTTTGGCGTCGCCATCCTCCACGAAACACGGCGCGATTTCGCTCGCGATGGCGGCATCCTCGACGGCCGCGCCGCTGGCGCTCATCTCGGCAAGTTCCGCGAGCTTAGGCGCGCCGACGAGGGTGAATCGCGTTTCGCCCCCAAATTGCGTAATGAGTTCGCGCGTGTACTCGCGCGCGATTGTGCCCGGCGTTGCGAGCACCGAGACAAGCCCGCTCTTGGTGAGAGCTGAGGCGGGTTTGATGGCGGGGACAGTACCGACAAACGGGATCGGAAACGCTTTCCGAAGCGCTCGCAGAGCAATAGTGGAGGCTGTATTGCAGGCAAGGACAATGCAATCCGGCTTAAAGCCCTCAATCTTTCTTTCGACTATTCCGACAAGGCGGGAGGTGAGGACGCCTGCGCATTTCGTGCCGTAGGGAAAGCCCGCATCGTCAGCGACGAAAAGAACGGTCGCTTCGGGGATGGCTTGGCGCGCAGCGCGCAGAACGGTGAGACCGCCCAGCCCTGAATCGATAAAAAGTAGGCGCGGTGTCTGCCCCTTGGTGTCCATGCTGCCGGCATCTCATTCGCTGAAAGTATAACTCATAACGGATTTAGCGGCTCCCGAAAAGGTTACGGTAGGATGGCGTGCCGTTTGGCAGGTATCCGCTCGCCTCATAGACACCCCGTGCAATGGCGCGCGTGAGACAGTTTGCGGCTGCCGCGCCGATCCAGGGCAGCGCCATTTGCGGGTCTTTGAGGGGCGTTTTACCCGTCGCAAGGGCGAACACGATATCCCCGTCGAAGGAGGAGAATACCGGAAAGATGGCCCGCGCCATGCCTGCGCCAGCCATGGTCGCGAGCCGCTTGCACTGCTGGTGCGTGAGGGTGGCATCGGTTGCAACAACGCAGAGCGTCGTATTGGCCCGCTCCGGCGCCGCGAATTTATAGGCTGGCCTCGACGCATTCCCCGGCCAGGGATGCGGTGAGCCAAGGCCGCCGAATTCGGCGGCCTTTTCGAACGGCGCCGCCCAGAAATGGGGAGTATCGGCTACCGTGACGGAACCCACTGCGTTCACCGCTGACAGCGCCCCGACAATGACATCCACGCCTTCAGCTGTCGCCAAGCCCGGAACCGCCTCCGATGCGCTGCCGAGACCGCCGCGGACAAGCCGGCCCTCGCCAGCCGAGACCATCGCGCCAAGGCCGGCGCCTGCCGATCCGAGCGCAAAGTCCTTTCCGGCGGAAGCCGCGGCCTGAAAGCCCAGTTCATGATAAGGCGAGCGGCGGCCCCAAACTTTGTCCCCGCCATTGATGAGATCGAAAAGTATAGCCTGCGGAACGATGGGTATGCGAACGGGACCGACGGAGAAGCCACGCTCCGCTTCGCGCAGGAAGGCTTGCACCCCGCTTGCCGCATCGAGGCCGAACGCGGAACCACCAGACAAAACGATCGCATCCGCGGCGCCAACCGAGCCTTGGAGGTCGATGGCATCGAGTTCGCGCGTCCCCGGTCCGCCACCAAAAATCGTGGCCGCGGCGACAGCGGCGCTCTCTGCGAGCACAACGGTAACGCCTGAAGCAAGCTTTTCGTCGTGGGCATGGCCAACGCAAATGCCACCGACGTCGGTAATCAGATTACCTGGATGGGTTTTCACGGTCGCGCCTCCACGAACTTCCCACCCCTCACCCAACCCGCTCCCTGTGGGAGAGGGTGTGCGGCTGTGCCCGCTGAAACGTCGTCCCCTCTCCCAGGGGGAGAGGGACAGGGTGAGGGGTTCCTGGCCTTTTCATACAGCTATTGAATCTGTTCGTAGCTTTTTTTGCCCCAGCGATAGAAGACATAGGGCGGAAGGTTTGGATCGCCCTTCGCATCGAACCTGAACTTTCCGAGCGCGGTGTCGAACTCACTGGAGTTCAGCGCGTCCACCACTTTCGCCCCATCCGTCGAGTGAGCCTTTTCGGCCGCCTGCGCCCAAGCCTGAACCGCCGCATAGGCGTAAACCACATAGCCCTCGGGGTTGATGCCCTTCTTTTCCAGCGCGGCGACCACGTCTTTAGCGGCCGGGTTCTTCCGCGGATCGGGTGAGAAGGTCATCATCGTGCCTTCGACATCGTCGCCCGCAATGGAGCCAAGCTCGCTCGATACGAGCGCATCCCCGCCGACAAGAAGTGTCTTCATGCCCTGGGCGCGCATCTGCCGGATGATCAACCCTGCCTCGGTGTGATAGCCGCCGAGAAAGACAACGTCGATCCCGTTCTGCTTCAGCCTTGATACGATTGCCGTATAGTCCTTCTCGCCGGGCGTGATCGAATCGAAGAACGCTTCCTGCTTTCCAGCGGCGTTCATGGCCCTTTTTGTCTGGTCCGCGAGTCCCTGCCCGTAGGCGGTCTTGTCGTGGAGGATCGCGATCTTCTTGTCCTTGAATTCCTTCGCGAGATAGGCGCCCGCCACGTTGCCCTGCTGATCATCCCGCCCGCATACGCGAAAGATGTAGGGTCCGGGGCGTTTGTCGGTGTAATCCGGGTTCGTCGAGCCGGGCGAAATTTGGACGACGCCCTGCTCATTATACACCGAGGAGGCCGGGATCGATGAGCTGGAGCAGAAATGGCCCGCCACGAGGACAGCGCCGTCCGCGGACAGTTGCTCGGCGACCGCGCGAGCCTGTTTCGGATCGCACTGATCATCGCCGGACTCCAACTTCAGTTGCTTGCCGAGAACGCCGCCCTTGGCGTTGATGTCGGCGACGGCTGCGCTCGCCCCGGCCAGGAACTGCGCCCCGAAGGTGGCCTCCTTGCCGGTCATGGGACCGGCGACCGCAATAAGGATTTCCGATTGAGCGAGCACCGGTGAGGCCAGTCCGAGACCGGCTCCAAGGAGGGCGAGAGCTGCTGGAATGACACGCATCATTATTCTCGTTTGTTATCGATAGGTGTTCAGGATGTCAGCGAAGTTGAGGGCCTGTCCCTTGGGATTGCGGCTCAACGGTGGCGTTCTCGCGCAATCTCCAGCTGAGCGGGCTTGTTTGTACAGTGAGCCAGCCGTATTGGCGGAGCATCTGCATCGTGCGCTGCCGTCTAAAGCCGAGGGCAGCGAAGACGAGAAGAAGAGCCGTGTCTGTCAGGTAGTAGTGCAGCGACAGAAGCGTGCCCTGCGCCTCGCGCCAGCTTTCGAAAGTCGCGCCGATAAACAGGCCCCAGTGCAGAAACCGAATAGCTGCGGCAAGCGCAAAAACTTGCAGCGCCGCCTGCCAAAAAGGAGTCCAGCCCTTCGCCGCTGCACGCCCGACCATGAAAGCCGCGCCGCCGCCCGCGATCACGGTAACGAAAAGGAACGCCCAAATGGACTTTTCGTAGATCACGCCCATTGTTACAGCGCCCTCATAGCTTGTTTAGCGCCGAAAATTGAACTGAGGTCACTCCCCTCATCCTGTCCTTCTCCCGGGCGAACTCGCCAAGGCGAGTTCGCAACCTAACGATACCGCATCCGCAAGCGGATGCGGTGGGGAGAAGGGACGCCTGCCCAACGACCGCTACCAGTCCCCTCTCCCAGGGGGAGAGGGTTAGGGTGAGGGGAACGACCGCCCTTCGCTTACACATGCGCGCCGCCCTCCAGATACGCGGCCTTGACTTCCTCGCGCTTCAGAAGATCGGAAGCCTTGCCCGACAAGGTGATCTGCCCGTTGACCATGACGTAGCCGCGATGGGCGAGTTTCAGCGCATGATAGGCGTTCTGCTCAACGAGAAACACAGTCAGCCCGCGCTTCTCATTCAAGTTGCGGATTACGCTGAATATCTGCCGGACGATCAGCGGCGCAAGGCCGAGCGACGGCTCATCGAGAAGAAGAAGCTTTGGGCGTCCCATGAGCGCGCGCGCGATAGCCAGCATTTGCTGCTCGCCGCCGGAAAGCGTGCCCCCGCGCTGACCCTGCCGCCTCTTCAAAATAGGGAATAACTCGAAAACCATGGCGAGATCTTCTTGCTGCGCCGCCCCGTCCTGCGGAGCAAGCAGCGCGCCCATGAGCAGATTTTCGTACACGGTCATGCGCGGGAAGATGCGCCGGCCCTCAGGCGACTGCGCAATGGAGAGCCGCATGATCTCGTGCGTGGGCAGCTTCGTGATGTTGCGGCCATCGAAGACGATCTGGCCGCTTCTCGCGCGCGGCTCTCCGCAGACGGTCATCATGAGCGTGGTCTTGCCCGCGCCGTTGGAGCCGATCAGCGTGACGATCTCGCCCTCGTAAACATCGAGGTCCACGCCTTTCAGCGCGCAGATTTTGCCGTAATAGGTTTCGACGCCGCGGATGGACAGGAGCGGCCTCACAGCAAGGCCTCCGCCTGTTCGACTTCCTCATCCTCGACGCCGAGATAGGCGGCAATCACCTTCGGATCGGACCTTATCTCGGCGGGCGCGCCCTCCGCGATCTTGCGCCCGTAGTCGAGCACGATGATGCGGTCGGAGATGCTCATGACGACGCCCATGTCATGCTCGATCAGGAGGATCGACAGCGCGTGCTCTTCGCGAATCTTGAGCAGCAGGTCGTTCAGTTCGCCGGACTCTGCGGGGATTGAGGCCCGCTGCGGGCTCGTCGAGGCACAGCAAAACCGGCCCGGTACACATGGCGCGCGCGATTTCGAGCCGTCTCTGCGCCCCATAAGGAAGATCGCCCGCGGGATCGTCGGCGCGGTCCAAAAGCCCGATTTTCTGAAGCCAATAAGCCGATCGATCGATCGCTTCCTTTTCCGCGCGCTTGTAGCTGTTGAGACCAAGAAGACCGGCAATGGTGTAGCCGGATGCGGCGTTCAGAACGTTGTGCTGGGCGACAAGCAGGTTTTCAAGCACGGTCATCCCGGCAAACAAGCGGATGTTCTGGAACGTGCGGGCCACATGGGCGGTGCGTGCAATCTCGAAGCCCGGCATGCGCTCCAGGAGAAAGACAGCGCCCTCGGGCGACGAGGCCCATTGCTTTCCGCCGAACGTCACCTTTGGCAGGGCCTCAAACGCCTCGCTGCTCCTATGAGCGAGCGCAATGCGCCCCTCGGTGGGCTTATAGAAGCCGGTGATGCAGTTGAAGACTGTCGTCTTGCCCGCGCCGTTCGGGCCGATTATTGCTGTAATATCGCCGCGCCGCGCCGAAAAGGAGAGCCCATCCACGGCGAGAAGGCCGCCGAAGCGCATGGTGAGACGCTCTACGCGCAAAATCTCGTCTCTTTCCGCGGGCGCGCTCGCTCTCATCAGCCGCGCCCTTCCTTGACGAAGCTGCCCGAGATGCTTGGGGCGTGCAGAAGAGCGGACGGCGTCCGCCCCGCCATGAGCCCGTGCCGCCGCCAGATCATGACGAGCACCATGGACAAGCCAAAAATCAGCATTCGATAATCTTGCAGCTCGCGGAAGCGTTCCAGGCCGCCAACCAGAACCACCGCTGCGATAACGACCCCGAGCTGGCTGCCGAGGCCGCCAAGCACGACGATTGCGAGAACCATTGCGGATTCCATGAATGTGAAGGACTCGGGGCTGATGAAGCCTTGCCGCGCGGCGAAGAACGCTCCCGCGAAGCCTCCGAACATGGTGCCGATGGCAAACGCGGTGAGCTTCGTGATGACCGTGTTGATGCCAACAGAGCGGCAGGCGATTTCATCCTCGCGCAAGGCTTCCCAGGCCCGCCCGATCGGCAGGCGGCGCAGACGCAGCGTCACGAAGTTGGTGAGGAGCGCCAGCGCGAGGATGACGTAATAAAGGAAGATGATGCGATAGACGGGACTGTACTCCAGTCCGAAAAAGCTATGAAAACTCGGATGACCCGTCTTGTCAAAGGACAGACCGAAGAAGGCCGGCTTCGGGATGCGGTTGATGCCGTTTGCCCCGCCTGTCAGGCTTTGCCAGTTCAGGATGACGATGCGGATGATCTCTCCGAACGCCAGCGTCACGATGGCGAGGTAGTCGCCGCGCAGGCGAAGCACGGGAAAGGCAAGCGTAATGCCAAAGAGCGCCGCAAACATGCCCGCAAGCGGGAGGCACACCCAGAACGACCAGCCGAACTCAGTTGAGATCAGCGCATAGGTGTAAGCCCCCACTGCGTAGAAGGCCACATAGCCAAGATTGAGCAATCCGGCAAGACCCACGATCACGTTCAGGCCCCAGCCGAGCATGATGTAGATCAGAATCTGGGTCGCGGTGTCGATGGCGTAGCGCTGTGAGGGGCCGGTGATGAGGAGAGGCAGGATTACAGCAAGTGCGAGGAGCGCAACCGGAAACTCCCGGCCGAAATCCGAGGTGAGGCGCGCGGCGATTCCGCTTCCTGGGCTGGTCCTTCTTGCGGAAACGAGGCGCGCGACCCGGGTCAGGCTCATCGCCGCAGCGACAACGAAGGCGGCGATGCAGGCGAAGGTGAGGAGGTCTGCAATCGAGCCGAGCCACCAGAATGAACCGGCCGCCCAGGCGATAATTTCCGAGCGGAGCGAAGGCCAGAAATAGAGGATAGAGCCAAGAACAAGGCCAAGCCCAACCGTCGCCCGCGCGATCGGAATGGCGGCAGGGATCAGGGAAACGATGCTCTCGCCATCGGCAAGCCGCCGCCAAACCAGAAGATCGAAAGCCAGCCGCACCCCTGCGACAACCCCTGAAAGTAGCAGGGCCTTGCCGAAATGCGTCGTGATTTCGAGGGCATTGTTCACCGTGTCGGTTCTGAGCCCGACCAGCGAACCGAACAGGGCTAGCGCGATCAGAAACGTGATGGCGGCGTCGCGCAGCGCATCGGCGGGGAGCCATGCGGGCAGGCGATGGACGGCAGGCGCCGCTTCAGGCTTCGCCGCGTCCGCCATCCTCACACCTTTTCCACTTCTGGCCGGCCAAGAAGTCCGGATGGCATGAATATCAGAACGATGGCCAGGAGCGAAAACGCGGCCACATCCTTGTATTGCGCGGAGAAATAGCCGGCCCAGAAAACCTCGATGAGGCCGATGGCGAGCCCGCCCAGCATCGCGCCCGGAAGGGAGCCGATGCCGCCAAGAACCGCGGCGGTGAACGCCTTGATGCCCGCGACGAAGCCTACAAAGAAATCGATGACCCCGTAATAGACGAGAAACATCAATCCCGCGACGGCGGCCAGCGCCGCGCCAAGAACGAAAGTGAGTGAAATCGTTCGGTCTACGTTGACCCCGCAGAGCGCCGCCATCTTGCGATCCTGCTCGCAGGCGCGCTGAGCACGGCCGAGCGCCGTGCGGCCGATGATGAGCGAGAACACTGTCATGAGAACAACGGTTGTCGCGATGATGAGAATTTGCACGTAGCTTAAGTTGACCGAGAAGCCGTCGCTTTCCGCGAGCGTGAAGCCGCCGCGGATCAGCGGGGGGAGGGGCTTCGAGCGCGCTCCTTGCGCAATCTGCACGAAGTTCTGCAGCGTGATCGACATGCCGATGGCGGTGATCAGTGGGGCGAGCCGGAAGGAGGAGCGAAGCGGGCGGTAGGCAATGCGCTCGATGCTCCAGCCCCAGATCGCAGTCACGGCCATGGATATGATCAATGCGAGGATAAGCGCCAGAGGCACCGAGGTGATCGAGACCGCGAAAAGAGACAGGATAGCGATCAAGGCGACGAACGCGCCGATCATGAAAACTTCGCCATGCGCGAAGTTGATCATGCCGACGATCCCGTAGACCATCGTATAGCCAATGGCTATCAGGCCGTAGATTGAACCGAGCGTGAGGCCGTTGATAAGCTGCTGAGAGAAATATTCCATCGGAGGTCCCAAGGCTGGCTTTGGGGTTAACCCAATGCGCTCTCAGGATGTAGCGTACTCAATCGCGTTGCGACAATGCTTACTTCATCGATGGGATCGAAAGCCCGCGCAAAACCGGCGAATAACCCGGCTTCACCGCTTCTCACGGCGCCGTACGGCGATGTCCCCGCGATGCACCACCATTCAAGTGCTTCTTTCGAGACTTTCCGTTCACTGCGCCTGCCGTTCTGCCATCCAGAATAGCGAGGATTTCCCGGGCCCGGGCGTTTTGCAAAGAGTAGACCACGTGGTGCCCTTGGCGCTCAGCCGTGACGATCCCGTCAAGGCGAAGACGGGCAAGATGCTGCGACGCCAGGCTTTGCCGCAGGTTGAGCCGCTCGCACAGGTCCATCACGTTGTGCGGCGCCTCATTGAGAAGCTTGAGGATTTTCAACCGGTGCGGATTGGCGAGCGCCCTTAGCATGTTGGCGGCCTGCACCTCTTCGCGGATGTTTTCAGACGACTCATCCAAAACGTCTTCCCAACCTCTATCGAGCGCGCTCACGCTTTTCATCGCGTTATCTCATTTGTAATGCACACAGCACCTTATACTGGTTTTGAACATGTTCGGTTTCAGATATTCGGGGAAGCGGGGATCACAAAAATGCGAGGCGGCCCTTAGCGCGAACCGGATTGCGGTGAAGTGCCGGAGCCTCTCACCTCCCGCCGGTTCGCGGCGGAAAAACGCGTCTTGAGCGCATCTACGGTCTATCCGCTTTCTGACGGCGGGGCGATGACGCACGCCGCGCGATGTTTCACATCAAAGTCATGACGTATACGTCAACAGCCTGTTGTTCACGACAAGAGCATGGGTTAGGTTTTCGATGGCTGAAAAAATCAGATGCCTCTATTGATGCGTTCGGCAGCGGGAGCTTCACAGGTGAGGTTAGCGCGCCATAAACTTTTTTGTGCGAAAGCTCCGTGATCGTTGAACATTCGTTTCAGCGCCGCCCACGCCGCGCATTGAGATTTGAGCGGGCGGTAACTACGTCCAGATCATTTGAGGCCGTCTTTTGAGGCGGCTCCGTGCGTGTTTGCGGTTTGCAATGCCGGCGCGGCCGGATTGACCAGAAAGGGAAGCGGCCATGATAGGCTTTCTATTCTTCGCACTGGCGTTTGCCGCGATGTTTGTGCTGGCGATCCGGCGGGAACCGCTCTCGATGTGGGCTCTGTGGGCGGCCGCCATCGCCTTCGTTGCGCAGTTCGGCGTCTTTAGCGGCAGTTTTCACGGTCCCGACATGTCGGCCTGGGATTTGCTCGCTTTCATTCCTGCTGCCGTGCTCGGCTTGCTATCGCTGCGCCCCATCCGGCGCGTGACCGTTACGCGCCCTGCTTTCAAAACGGTTCAGCGGGTGCTTCCGCCTGTTTCAAAAACCGAGCAGGAAGCTCTCGACGCCGGGACGCAAGGGTTCGATTCGGAGCTGTTTTCCGGCCGCCCCAGCTGGAGCAGGCTGCGCGCCGTCAATCCTATCGTCCTCACGCCGGAAGAGCAGAGCTTTCTCGACAACGAGACCGAGGAACTGTGCAAGAAGCTGAACGACTGGGAAATCCGCCACAACCGGCACGGCATGCCCGAGGACATTCTGCAATTCATCCGCGACAAGGGCTTCCTAGGGATGCTCATTTCAAAGGAGCATGGCGGGCTTGGTTTCTCTCCGCAGGCCCAATCCATAATCTTGGGCAAGGTTTCCTCGCGTAACCCGGACGCCGCAATCGTGGTCATGGTGCCGAACTCGCTCGGCCCGGGCGAACTGATCGAACAGTTCGGCACCGACGAGCAGAAAGAGCGCTATCTGGAGCCTCTTGCCAAGGGCAAGGAGATCCCCTGCTTCGCGCTCACAAGCCCCGTTTCCGGTTCGGACGCCGTCGCCATGCGGGATGTGGGATACGTCACAACGGGCACGCATGAGGGCAAGGAAGTCCTCGGCATCAAGCTGAATTTCGATAAGCGTTATATTACGCTTGCTCCCAAGGCCACGATAGTCGGCTTGGCGTTCCACCTCTTGGACCCCGAGAACAAGCTCGGACGCGGCCAGGATATCGGCATTACGCTGGCGCTCATTCCCGCCAGCCACCCCGGCGTCGATATCGGGCGGAGGCACCTGCCCGCGGGATCGTCGTTCCCCAATGGGCCTGTTCGCGGTGAAAACGTATTCATCCCGATCGACTGGGTTGTCGGGGGCAAGGACCGCGTCGGCCAGGGCTGGCGCATGTTGATGGCCTGCCTCGCGGCTGGCCGCGCGATCTCGCTTCCGGCGGCAGCGACAGCCGGCGCCAAGGCGATGCTGCGCAGCACCAGCGCCTATGCGCGCATTCGCAAGCAGTTCTCGATCCCGATCGGCCGCATGGAGGGTATCATCGAACCTCTCGCGGAAATCGCCGAAACCGCCTATACGCTGGAAGCGGCTCGCGCCGTCACCTCCTCGATGGTGAGCCAGGGCGCGAAGCCTGCCGTCATTTCCGGCCTGATGAAATATCAGGCCACGGAAAGAATGCGCAAATCGCTGAACCACGCGCTGGACATCCACGGCGGCAAGGGCATCTGCGACGGCCCAAACAATTATTTGCAGGCGGCCTATCAGATTTCGCCCGTCAGCATCACCGTCGAGGGCGCGAATATTCTCTCGCGCAGCCTGATCGTCTTCGCTCAGGGCGCGCTCCGCAGCCATCCCTATCTCTATTCAGAGGTCAAGGCCGCCCAGAACCCAGACAAGAACGCGGGCTTCGAAGCGTTCGAGAAGGCTTTCGAAGCGCATATGGCGTTCTCGGTGTCGAACGTCTATCGCGCCTTCTTCCACAATGTGACGGGTGGCGTTTTCGCCAAGTCGCCCATCAACGCGCCCGTGCCTTATTACTATGCGCAGCTTGAGCGCGCTTCGACGAACTTCGCCGTTGTCGCGGACATGTGCGTTGCGCTTCTCGGCGGCGGCTTGAAAGTCCGGCAGCGGACGACGGGGCGCATGGCGGACGCGCTGAGCGAGATCTATTTCATCTCGTGCCTGTTGAAGCGCTACGAGGATGACGGCGCGCTCGAGTCGGAGCGGCCCGTCTTCGATTACGCGGTGCAGAAGGCCTTCCACAGCTTCTATTCTGCGCTCCATGACGCGGTCGAAAACTTCCCCGTCCGCTACGCACGGCCCTTGCTGAAATTCTGGGTCTTTCCCTTTGGCAACAGTGCCCGCAAGCCAGAGGACGGCCTTGCGAGGGATATCGTGCAGGCGGTTCTGGTCCCAGGCGAAGTTCGCGACCGGCTCACGCGCAATATCTTCGTTTCCCACGACGAAAACGATCCGCAGGGCCTTCTCGAGGTCGCCATGAAAAAGGTGATCGAGAACGAGGACATCGAAAAGAAGCTCGACCGCGCGGTCCGGAGCGGCATGGTGAAGCGGTATCTCGGCAATGACTGGTTCAAGGAAGCGGTCGACAAACGCGTGTTGAGCCAGGCGGAGGCCGATCGCTTGCGCGAGACGGAGCGGCTTGTGTCGCGTGTCATAGCCGTGGACGACTTCGATCCGATTGCGATCGAACCGCATTACACGGCCGGGAAACCTTCGCAAATCGACCCTGAGGAGCAAAAGACGGCACAGCGGCCTCTTGCGGAGGCTCGCGCGGCCGAGTGACGCTCGTTTTTGGCGAGCCGCATTTTTCATGGCCGCCCCTTACGGGCGGCCATCCAAAGACATACTAAGAGGAGCGGTCATGGCAGATGTCGCGAACCTGAAGAATTGGCAGTTCCATATCGACCTCGAGCAGATCGCCTGGGCGACCCTCGATGTGAAAGGGCAGACGCAGAACACGCTCGGGCCCGCAGCGATCGAGGAACTCGATACGATCCTGACCGCCGTCTCCGACGGCGTCCGCGCGAAAACCGTGCGCGGCCTTGTGGTGATGTCGGGCAAGGAAAAAAGCTTCGTCGCCGGCGCGGACATCAAAGAATTCGATAATCTCAAGACCGAGGCCGATGTGGTCGAGGCGGTGCGCGCGGTGACGGAGATCTTCGACCGCGTCGAACGCATGCCCGTCCCGGTCGTGGCGGCGATCCACGGCGTCTGTCTCGGCGGCGGTCTCGAATTTGCGCTTGCCTGTCACTACCGCATTTGCGACCGCGAGGAGGTGACGCGGCTCGGCCTGCCGGAGGTCAAGCTCGGCATTATCCCCGGGCTTAACGGGTTCGCGCGCTGGGTCCGGCAATCCGGGCCGTTGAATTCGATGCCGCACATGCTGACCGGCCGCATGCTGCGCCCGAGTCAGGCCAGGGCCGCTGGCATTATCGACCAGATCGCGCCAACCCGTCACGAGCTTCGCTGGGCAGCGCGAAACGCGGTCATGAAAAGCCGCAAGTCCAAGCGGGCCTCGCTTGCCTGGGCGCCGCTGATGAAGTTCGAAACCGCGCGCAACTACATTGCCGGCCGGATGCGTAAGGAAACGGCGGCAAAGGTGCGCGAGGAGCATTATCCCGCCCCGTTCCGGCTCATCGAGCTGTTCGAGAAGCACGGCGGCAGCTTCGACGAAATGAAGCGTGAAGAGACGCGGACCTTTGCGCCGCTCATGATCTCCGAGCAATCCCAGAACCTGCGCCGTGTCTTCCGCCTCTCCGAGATGCTGAAGGCGGAAGCGCCGAAGGATGGCTACCGCCCAATGCGCGCACATGTTGTGGGCGCTGGCGCCATGGGCGCGGATATCGCCATGGTTTGCGCCGCCGAGGGCATGGAGGTTTCGCTTCAGGATGTTTCGGAGGATGCCGTCAACAAGGCTTTGGAGCGGGCGCAACCCTTCTTCAAAAAGCGGCTTCGGTCGGGTTTGGAAGCCTCGAAAGCGAAAGCGAGGCTGATCGGCGACCCGTCCGGCGCTCATATCCATCGCGCGGATGTCGTGATCGAAGCAATCTACGAGAATCTCGACGCCAAGAAAAAGGTGTTCGCGGAGATCGAGCCGAAGCTGAAGGCTGGTGCGATCCTTGCCACGAACACGTCCTCGCTCCCCATCGAGCAGATCGCCGAGGGTCTGAAAGACCCAAGCCGTCTCATCGGGCTGCACTTTTTCAATCCGGTGGCGGCGCTGCCCCTCGTGGAGGTCGTGCTTGGCCCGCAAAGCCGCGAGGAAGAGGTGCGCAAGGGCGCGGGCTTCGTGACGCGGATCGGAAAGATGCCGCTACTGGTTAAGTCCTCGCCCGGCTTCCTCGTGAACCGGGTTCTCGCGCCGTACATGTTCGACGCCATGAAGCGCCTTGCCGAGGGCACGCCGAAAGAGAAGATCGACGCCGCCGCGCAAAAGTTCGGGATGCCCGTTGGGCCGATCGAGCTTGCGGACCAGGTTGGTCTCGACGTGGCTCTGAGCGTAGCGAAAATCTTGAAAATGCCCACGCCCGAGGATCATCCGCTGATGCGGCTTGTGGAAGAGAAAAAGCTCGGCAAGAAGACGGGCGAAGGCTTCTACAAATGGGTCAATGACAAGGCGGAGAAGGGCGCGGCGCACTTCCGGGATCAGGAACTCGCCGAGCTTGGCCGCGATCTCGTCGCCCCTCTCATCGATGAGTGCGAAAAGGCGCTTAAGGAAGGCGTCGTCGCGAGCGCCGATCACGTGGACGCCGGCGTGATCTTTGGCACAGGCTTCGCGCCGTTCCGCGGCGGTCCTCTGCATTACCGGGCTTCTGTGAAGGGAACAGGTCAGAAGTCTCAGGCGCAGGCGGCGCCAGCGCACGCGGCGGAGTAAAATTCACACAGGGTCATCCCGGAAATGCCGAAGGCATTATCCGAGATATTTCAAAGATTAAGGTCGCGTTCTTCACGATCCCGGATAGGGCGAACAGTCGCCCTTCCGGGATGAAGAACCCAGAAGCGGGAGCAATTCCATGCAGCAAAATTTGCGCAAGGTGGCCGTCATCGGCGGGGTGCGCACACCCTTTTGCCGAGGCACTACCGGTTATGACGACCAGACCAATCTCGACCTCATGACTGCGGCGCTGAACGGTCTCGTGGCGAAATATAATCTCGAAGGCGAGCACATCGACGAGGTGGTCGGCGGCGCGGTCATAACCCACGCCAGGGATTTCAACCTGACGCGCGAGGCGGTCATCGGTACGAAGCTGCGCGAGGATACACCCGGTATCACGCTGTCGCAGGCCTGTGGCACAAGCCTGCAGGCGGCGCTTGGCAGTGCGGCGAAAATCGCGATCGGCCAGATCGATTCCGCCATCGCCACGGGCTCCGACACCGTGTCAGATCCGCCGATCGAGCTGAAGCGCTCTTTCGCGAAGCGCCTCGCGAAGTTCAGCACGGAAAAGACGCTGACCGGGAAGGCAAGCTCGCTGAGCGGCTTTTCCCTGGGCGATATTGCGGTAAGCCCGCCCGCCAACGCCGAACCGCGCACCGGCCTCTCGATGGGGCAGCACTGCGAGTTGATGGCCAAGGAATGGCGGATCCCGCGCGCCGATCAGGACCAGCTTGCCTATCGCAGCCACAAGCGGGCGGCGGCGGCCTATGATGCGGGCTTTCTCGACGATCTTGTCGTGCCGACCGCGGGCGTTTTCCGCGACAACAATCTGCGGGAAGACATCAGCCTCGAAAGAATTGCTGAGCTTCGGCCCGCGTTCGACAAGGAGAAGGGCACGCTGACGGCCGCCAACTCGACGCCGCTCACCGACGGCGCTTCTGCCGTTCTGCTCGCCTCGGAGGACTGGGCCGCGGCGCATGGATTGAAGCCGATGGCTTATCTCACCTACGGCCAGACCTATGGAATCGATTTCGTCGATGCTGGGCGCGGCCTGCTCATGGCTCCAACCGTCGCCGTCTCTAAGATGCTCGATCAGGCCGGGCTGACACTACAGGATTTCGACTTCTACGAGATCCACGAGGCGTTCGCGGCTCAGGTGCTCTGTACCCTGAAGGCATGGGAGGACCCCGAGTACTGCAAAACCATGCTCGGCAAGGATAAGCCGCTCGGGGCCATCGACCGCTCGAAACTGAACGTGAAAGGCTCAAGCCTCGCTTACGGCCATCCCTTCGCGGCGACGGGCGCGCGCATTATCGCGATGCTCGCCAAGATCCTCGAAGAGAATGGCGGCGGACGCGGGCTGATTTCCATTTGCACAGCCGGCGGCATGGGCGTGTGCGCCATCATGGAGCGGCCTCGCGGTGGCAATGACGCTCGCGGTGAGCCGTAAGCGCGGGAGGTCTCCTAACCAGGCGATTAGTCGATATAGGTTTCCGGTTTGGTCTCATTCAGCGTGAACCAGACGAGCAGTGTGCCGCCAGCAGCCACTACCGCCATGCTCAGGAATGCTGGCAGGAGGCCTAGCTCTTGAGCGATGTACCCGCTCGCCGAGGTGCTGAGCGTCGCACCGATCGTGGAGACGAGGCCGACGGCCCCGCGCGCAAGATTGAACCGGCCGGTGCCCGTGGTCAGGTCGCCGACAACCACGACGGTCAGGACCGTCAGGGCCGCTCCGCTGATGCCGTCGAGAATTTCCACGAAGATCAGCGCAATGGGGTCGCTGATAAAGGCAAAAAGGACAGCTCGGAGAACTTCAGCGCCGAACCCGGCCAGAAGCAGCGGCTTCCGTCCCCAGAGTTCCGAGAGGTAGCCCACCCAGGGTGCGAGAATTGCCACGACGATCTCTGGAGCTACGATCAGGCCGGACACGATAAGCGAACTCTCCCTCCCATGCGCGGCGCCAACGCGCTCGCTCGCCAAAGGCAGCAAGGATGAATCGGCGAGCTGGAACATGGCAAGGCAGGCAGCGAACCAAAGCAGCTGCGAATTCTTGAAAACTGTCAGGATGTTGTGAAGGCCGGGCTTCGCCGTGTCTTTCGTGGCGTTGCGCGCGCGGGCGTAGTCAATTTCATCACTGCGCACAAATCGAAGCGCCACGAGCGCCGGGATGGTCAGAACCGCCGTCGCAAAAAAGATCGTGCTCTTCGCGATGTAAGTCCCGAGGACCCCGAGCAGGAGGGCGGTGAGCGCGTTGCCCGCTCCACTGAAGCGATTGTTGCGCCCGATGCGGCAGGACATTGCCCGCCGTCCCACGAGCCCGAGGCTGATCGCCGCAATGGCGGGCCCGACAATCCCTCCCGTGAGCCCGTGCAGGGTTTCCGCCATGAGGACAAAGGTGAATGTGGGCCACAGCGCCAGGATCAGGGCGGCGCCGGCAATCATCAGAATACCGGCCGCCGTCAGCGCCCTTTTCCACCGGGTGGCGTCGGCCAGTGCGCCGCCGGGAAGGAGCGCTAACGCGCCCACCCCCCGGCCGACGGTGAGCGCCAACCCGACATTTCCCTCTGTCCAACCCAGGCCGGCCAAGTAGAAGGCGACGAATGTGCCAAATCCGGTCTGCACATCGGCCAGAAAGAAGTTCGTCCAATCGAGCGCGCGACGGCTTTGGACGGACCCGGCCTTTTCCAAAGCGCGCTTGTTCTGCCGGTGACGCGACACTACTTCTCGTGATCGGGCCACTCGCCCGCGCATCAAAGAAGTGTCGAGCATCGCGTCGCTTTTCCATTGCCTGAGGTGTGCCGCGAGCGAGCGGCGATTGTGTAATGCAGCCGCCCGTCCGAAGGTTGCGAAAACGCCGTGAAGGGGATTTCGCGGGTAGTTTACGCCATGCCACTTTACGGGCATGGCGTTTTAGCCCTATTGCTACGGCGATTTTCAATCTTTCGGCGCGTATGGCGCGTTGCAGGCTTATTTCATGGACAAACCCGATCACACGGCGACACGAACAAAAAGAAACGGTAACTCGGACAAAGACCGGGATAATGGTCACGAGGCGACTGCAACGAAGGCCGTGCACAAAAAACAGGCCGCACCGGCGACGACAGAGGGAGCCGAGCGCGACTGGTCGAAGACGCTTTTCCTGCCGAAAACCGATTTTGGCATGAAGGCGGGCCTGCCGCAGCTCGAGCCGAAACTGCTCGATCGCTGGGCCAAAATGGACCTGTACAAGCTCCTGAGGGACGCCGCCAAGGGGCGCGAAAAGTTCGTCCTGCACGACGGGCCGCCCTATGCGAACGGCAACCTGCACATCGGCACGGGGATGAACAAGATCCTGAAAGACGCGGTCGTGCGCTCTCAGCAGATGATGGGGCGCGACGCCAATTATGTGCCGGGCTGGGACTGCCACGGACTTCCCATCGAATGGAAGGTCGAGGAGCAATACCGCGCCAAGGGCAAGAGCAAGGACGGCGTGCCGATCAATCAGTTCCGGCGCCAGTGCCGCGAGTTCGCGGAAAAGTGGATCGGCGTGCAGATGGCCGAGTTCCGCCGCCTCGGCGTCGAGGGCGACTGGGACAACTATTACGCCACGATGGCGTATGAGGCCGAAGCCATCATCGCGTACGAGTTGATGAAGTTTGCGATGAGCGGCCTTCTCTATCGCGGGTCGAAGCCGGTGATGTGGTCGGTCGTGGAGCGCACGGCGCTCGCAGAGGCGGAGGTCGAGTATCACGAGCACGCCAGCCCCGCGATCTGGGTGAAGTTTCCCCTTGCCGGTGCAAGCAATGGCCATGCAGATTTGCAGGAAGCGTTCAAAAAGACAGAACGCCTCCGGTCCGCCAGCATCGTCATTTGGACGACCACGCCGTGGACCATCCCCGGCAACCGCGCGATCGCGTTCTCGCACAAGATCGAGTACGGCCTTTACGAGGTGACAGACGCGCCCGCCGATAACTGGACGAAGACCGGGGAGCGCTTTGTGCTCGCGAAATCGCTTGCGAAGAACTTTTTCGAGGCGGCGCGCGTCGAGAAGTGGAGGCTTCTGGAGGATGTCGATCCCACCGGCATAATTGCGGCACATCCGCTTCACGCGGGCGGGTACGATTTCAAGGTTCCGCTGCTCGAAGGCGAACACGTCACCGAAGACACCGGAACGGGCTTCGTTCACACGGCGCCCGGACATGGCGCGGACGACTTCGAGATCTGGACCGCGAAGGCGCGCTATCTCCGCGAGTTGGGCATCGACGCCGAGGTGCCGGACACCGTTGGGCCTGACGGCTATTTCCGCAAAGCTGTGCCGTTGTTCGGCGGCGACGAGCCGAAGCGCGTCATCGACGACAAGGGCCATTTCGGCAAGCTCGACGATATGCGCTACGGCAACGCGGCTGTCATAGCGGCTCTGAAAGAGGCTGGCGCGCTCGCCGCAATGAACCCGCGCCACAAGCACGATTACGCGCATTCCTGGCGGTCGAAGGCCCCCATCATCTATCGCAACACGCCGCAATGGTTCATTGCGATGGATAAAGCCAATGCGACAGAGTCGGCCAAGGGAGCGACTTTGCGCGAGGCGGCGCTCGCCTCCATCGATGAGACGCGCTTCGTGCCGCCACAGGGCCGGAACCGGCTTCGCGGCATGATCGAACAGCGGCCCGACTGGGTCATCTCGCGCCAACGCGCCTGGGGCGTACCGATCACCGTCTTCGTTCACAAGGAGACGGGCGAGGTCATCCCGAACGCGAAATTCAATTGGTCCAAGGACCTGCAAAAGCGGATCTTCGACGCGTTCAAAGCCGAGGGCGCGGACGCCTGGTTCGCGGACGGCGCTGCTGCGCGCTTCCTGGATGGCCTTGTCGAAGATCCGTCCCAGTGGGAGCAGGTGCGCGACATTCTCGATGTGTGGTTCGATTCAGGCTCCACGCACGCTTTCGTGCTGGAAATGCGCAAAGACCTGAAATGGCCCGCCGATCTCTATCTCGAAGGCTCCGATCAGCATCGCGGCTGGTTTCAGTCGTCGCTGCTTGAAGCCTGCGGCACGCGCGGGCGTGCGCCCTACGATGCCGTCCTAACCCATGGCTTCGTCATGGATGAGCAGGGGCGGAAGATGTCGAAATCCCTCGGCAATACCACCGCGCCGCAGGATGTGATCAAGCAATCGGGCGCGGATATTTTGCGGCTCTGGGCGCTGTCTTCGGATTACACCGAGGATCTGCGGATCGGCCCGCATATCATCCAGTCAACGGTGGACGCGTACCGCAAGCTCCGCAACACGCTGCGCTATCTTCTCGGCAACCTCGCTCATTATGAGCCGGGCTTCGAGGTTGCGCACGCTGACATGCCGGAGCTTGAGCGCTGGGTGCTGCACCGGGTCGCGGAGATCGACGCAGAGGTGCGCGCAGCTTATAATGCCTTCGATTTCAAGAAGGCATACCGGCTGCTCGCCGACTTCTGCTCAAACGATCTTTCGGCCATCTACTTCGACATTCGCAAGGACACGCTCTATTGCGAGGCCCATTCCAGCGTGAAGAGGCGCGCGGCGCTTTCTGTTTTGAATACGCTCTTCGAAAGCCTGACCGCTTGGCTGGCCCCGCTGCTGTGCTTCACCGCCGAGGAGGCTTGGCTTGCGCGGCACGGGGACGTGAAGGACGGCTCTGTTCATCTGCAAAGCTTCCCGGAAATCCCGGCGGAGTGGCTGAACGCGGCGCTCGGCGAGAAGTGGGAGAAGGTGTGGGCCGTTCGGCGCGTGATCACAGGCGCGCTGGAAATCGAACGGCGCGAAAAGCGCATCGGATCGAGCCTTGAGGCCGCGTCCGACATCTATATCGGCAACAAGGCGCTGGCCGCCGCCGCGAAGGGGGTTGACTTGGCGGAGATCGCCATCACCAGCGAAGCGTCGATCAAGACAGCGACGCCCCCCGCGGATGCCTTCACACTCGATGATGTGGATGGCGTGGCGGTTGTTCCGAAGCTTGCGGCGGGTAAGAAGTGCGCGCGCTCATGGCGCATCACGGACGACGTCGGCTGCGACCCGGCTTATCCGAGCCTCAGCGCCCGCGACGCTGCTGCTGTTCGGGAACTCGA
The DNA here is from genome assembly GCA_963757195.1 of uncultured Alphaproteobacteria bacterium. Taxonomy (GTDB): domain Bacteria; phylum Pseudomonadota; class Alphaproteobacteria; order Rhizobiales; family Rhodomicrobiaceae; genus Rhodomicrobium. Next base: position 1,938,628 of record CAVWQG010000002.1, on the reverse strand, counting down.
CAAGAGCGCCGCTTGAGACGGCGTCTCAAAAAGTCATCCCGGAAACGGGCTGGCGCATTATCCGGGATCGTTAAGAACCGAGGCTGCGTTGGAATGATCCCGGATAGCTGCAAACAGCTTCCGGGATAACGATAGTCGCCGATCCGTCAGCCGACGATCTCGCTTTCCTCAAACACAAGCCCGATTTCGAGCGCGGCATTGTCGACGCTGTCGGAGCCATGCACGGAGTTGCGCTCGATATTCTCCGCGAACTCCTTGCGGATCGTCCCCGGCGCGGCATTCTCGGGATTGGTTGCGCCCATAATCTCGCGGTTCTTGGCAACGGCGTCCTCGCCCTCGAGGATCTGCAAGACGATCGGCCCTGAGGTCATGAAGGTCACGAGATCTGTGAAGAAAGGCCGCTGCTTGTGAACGGCATAGAACGCCGCTGCGTCCATTTCGTCCCAATGCACGCGCTTTTGCGCGATGATGCGAAGCCCCGCATCTTCGAATTTCGAGATGATCTTGCCGGTGATGTTGCGGGCTGTGGCATCGGGTTTGATGATTGAAAGCGTGCGCTCGACGGCCATGTGTTCGCCTTTTCGTGTGTTGGCAGGGATTGTGTTCTGGGCTGAATATAGGAATCGCGTGGGAAGCTGACAGTGCGGCTTATATCGAAGCGTTTCCGAAGCGGCAAGCTGGCGGCGAGCGCCATGAACAGGTCAATGCAAGACTGAGCAGCAAAAGCAGACGAAGCTGGCCGCCGCCATTGCATAAGCGCGTCATAAGCCATGGAAATCGGAAAAACCTTGATCATTATTGGCGCTGTTCTGATCGCAGCCGGACTCCTCTGGGTCGCGGGCTCGCGTCTTGGGCTCGGCCACCTGCCGGGCGACATCGTCGTCGAGCGCGAGAATTTGCGGCTCTATTTGCCGCTCGGAACGTGCCTTCTTATCAGCGTGCTGCTCTCGGTCGTGTTCTGGATGATCGGCCGCCTATAGCGGGAAGGTGGCCACTTCCTTGTTTTTGATCCCAAGAGCGAGCTGGCCGGAGCGCAAGGCAAGCGCCTTCTCTCCGAAGAGTTGCCGCCGCCAGCCCCGAAGCGCGGGAACGTCCGGCTCGTCGAACTGCGCCAGTTTTTCAAGGTCTTCGGAACTCGCGAGAAGTCTCGGCGCAATGTTCAATTCCGCCGATACGGCCTTAAGCAGAACCCGCAGGAGTTCAACGGCGGCGGAAGCCGAAGCGGGCAGGTCGGTATGGGCGACCGCTCCCACGACGTCCGAGGGATCGCGGGCTAGCGCGGTTTCGACGGCGCGTAAAATATCCTCGCCACGGGATTTCAGCACCTCCCGGACCGTGCGCAACCGCGAGAGGGTATCGAGGGAACGGGGCGCGTGCTTGGAGACTTCATAAATGGCCTCGTCCTTGATGACGCGTCCTCGGGGAACGTTCTCCTCCTGGGCCGTGCGCTCGCGCCAGGACGCAAGTTCCATGATGATGGCCCTCGCCTGCCGGGATTTTCCCCCGAGCTTCAGCCGCTTCCAGGCGTCGGCCGGATCGAAAGCATAAGTCTTCGGATCGATGAGGACCGCGACCTCTTCCTCAAGCCAGGATTCGCGCTCCGTTTCCTGAAGCCTTTGCTGAAGTTTCAGATAGATGTCCCGCAGGAAGGTCACGTCGCCGACCGCATATTCGAGTTGCTTGGCGTTAAGGGGACGCGCGCACCAGTCGATAGCCTGATAGGTCTTGTCGTGATTGCGTTTCAAAATCTTTTTGACCAGCGACCCGTACGAAATCGCTTCGCCGTGACCAAGCGCCATCGCCGCCACCTGCGTATCGAAAAGAGGACGGGGGATGACGCCCGCCTCCTGATGGACGATCTCAATATCCTGGCGGGCGGCGTGAAAAACCTTGAGCACCGCCTCGTTCGCCATGAGAGCGTAAAACGGAGCCAGGTCGAGGCCGGCAAGCGGATCGGCGATGTATTCCAACCCCGGAGCGGCCATCTGGATCAGGCAGAGCTTCGGCCTGTACGTCGTCTGCCGCATGAATTCGGTATCGACCGTCACGAAGGGCTTGCGGCTGAGCAGGTCGCAGGCGTTTCGCAAGTCTTTGGAGGACGTTATAACAGGCGGCAAATCGGTCATCGGGTCTTTATAGCTCAAGTTGTGGGCCGGCGCATAGAAGGGCTTCGCGTCCTTGACAAATATCGCGGTCCGTGCGCTGTTTTTCGCCAAGATTTGACGCGCTCTGTGAAGAGAGGGCCGACGTAAGTGTGTCTCTTTTAAGCCGCTGTGCCGCTCGCATGATGAAAATTTTCCGTGCGGCCCGGCTTTGATCCAAGAGGATGAGATCTGTGGAAAAAACCGCTCAACGCGCGCGGGCGAAATCCGCCATTTCCGGCAAGCACGAACCGGAAAACGCCGAAATCAATAGCCGCTGAAGTTTCGGGCAAAAAGAACACAGCAGGGCATGTCCCCGAGGCGGAGGGCGCGCTTGCGGACGCTCTGCATGCTTACCGGTCGGCCACATGCGGCGCGCTCAGGAAATGCGATGCGGGCAAGTCCGTACGTGTTTCCGGCTGGGTCCATAGAGTGCGCGACCATGGCGGCCTGCTCTTCATCGATTTGCGCGATCACTATGGCCTCACGCAATGCGTCGTCGATCCGGAGGAAGCCGCTTTTGCTGCAGCCGAGAAGGTTCGAGCCGAATGGGTGATCCGCATCGACGGCAAGGTGGTGATCCGCGAGGGCGATACCGTAAATCCGAACCTTCCGACCGGCGAGGTCGAAGTGCGGATTGGTTCGCTCGAGGTCCTTTCGAAGGCGGATGAGTTGCCGCTGCCCGTGTTCGGCGAGCCGGAATACCCGGAAGAGATCCGGCTGAAATACCGCTTCCTGGATCTCAGGCGCGAGACGATTCACCGCAATATCATGAAGCGCTCGGCGATCGTTTCCTCCATACGGCGGCGCATGACCGAGGAAGGCTTCTTCGAGTTCCAGACGCCGATCCTGACGGCCTCGTCGCCGGAAGGCGCGCGCGACTTCCTCGTGCCGTCGCGGATGCATCCCGGCAAGTTCTATGCCCTGCCGCAGGCGCCGCAGCAGTTCAAGCAGCTCATCATGATTGCGGGCTTTGACCGCTATTTCCAGATCGCGCCCTGCTTCCGCGACGAGGATGCGCGCGCCGACCGCTCGCCCGGCGAATTCTATCAGCTCGATATCGAGATGAGCTTCGTCACGCAGGAGGATGTGTTCCAGGCCGTGGAGCCGGTGCTGCGCGGGCTTTTCGAGGAGTTCGGCGAGAGCAAGCCGGTGACGGCGAAGTTTCCACGCATCCCTTACGACGAAGCCATCGCCAAATACGGCACAGACAAGCCGGATTTGCGCAACCCCATCGTCATGCAGAATGTGAGCGAGCATTTCCGCGGATCGGGCTTCAAGGTATTCGCCGGGATGTTGGAGAAGGATCCGAAGGCGCGCGTCTGGGCGATCCCCGCGCCGGGCGGCGGCAGCCGCGCATTCTGCGACCGCATGAATTCGTGGGCGCAGCAGCAGGGGCAGCCCGGCCTCGGCTACATCTTCTTCCGCGAGGGAGAGGCGGCGGGGCCGATCGCAAAGAATCTCGGTGTTGAGCGTTCCGCGGCGTTGCAGGCGCAAGTTGGCTTGAAAGAGGGCGATGCCGTTTTCTTCGCGGCCGGCGATCCGGCGAAATTCTACAAATTTGCGGGCGAGGCGCGCACCAAGGTCGGTCACGAGTTGAACCTGACAGCGAAAGACCGCTTCGAGTTCTGCTGGATCACCGACTTCCCCTTCTACGAATGGAACGAGGACGACAAGAAGATCGACTTCTCGCACAATCCGTTCTCCATGCCACAGGGTGGAATGGAAGCGCTCGAAGCCGCAGCGAAAAAGGGCGACGAGTCGCTTCTCGGGCTGAAGGCGCATCAATACGACATCGTCTGCAATGGCGTGGAGTTGTCCTCGGGCGCGATCCGGAACCACAAGCCGGAACTCATGTATAAGGCTTTCGAGATCGCGGGCTACGGGCCGGAAGTGGTCGACGCCAAGTTCGGCGGCATGATCCGCGCCTTGAAGTTTGGCGCGCCGCCGCACGGTGGCATCGCGCCCGGCATCGACCGCATCGTCATGCTGCTCTGCGGCGCCGATAACTTACGCGACGTGACGATGTTCCCGCTGAACCAGCAGGCGGAGGATCTGCTGATGGGCGCGCCGTCCGAGGTTTCGGCGAAGCAGCTGCGCGAGTTGCACATCCGCCTCAACCTGCCGAAGAAGGAGGCTTGACTGGAAACAGTCGCGAAATATTCCTCTTCTTTATAAGGGCGCAAATTTCGCCAAGATCGATATCGTAAGCGCTTTGTAGGCGGAAGGCGGCTCGTGGCTTCATTCCCGATCAAGCATGAGGGCGGTGCAAGATGATTTCTGAGTTTCTTGGCATAACGGCGGCGCTGACGGCGATCATCGCGGCGCGATACCTGCTCCTTTCGGGCCTCTTCTACTGGCTCCTGTGGCAGCGTGGCGGCGAGAAACTCAATGCGAAGCGTCTTAACCGGGACCGGCCGATGCGCCCCATCGTCATGCAAGAGATACGGCTCTCGCTTCTCTCCTCGGCCGTCTATGCCGTCCCAGCTGCGATCGTGCTTGTCGCGCTCTTGCACGGTGAAACCGCCGTTTACTATGACTGGCGCGCCTATGGCGGCGTCCCGTATCTTTTCCTGAGCTTCTTCATCTATCTCGTGGTGCAGGATGCTTATTACTACTGGGCGCACCGGCTCATGCATCACCCGAGTCTGTTTCGCTGGATGCATGCCGGGCACCACCGCTCGCGCCAGCCAACGCCTTTTGCATCTTTCGCGTTCGATCCTGCGGAAGCGGCGCTGACCGGCTGGCTGTTGCCGGCCATGGTGTTCCTCATCCCGATCCACATCGTGCTGCTCGTTGCGCTGCTCCTGTTCATGAGCGTGGTCGCGGTCTTTAATCATTCGGGCTGGGAAATCCTGCCGCGCTGGCTCGTCCGTGGCCGTGTCGGCGCACAGCTCATTTCAGCCACGCACCACAGCTACCACCACATCCGCTTTGACAAGAATTACGGGCTCTACTTCCGCTTCTGGGACAGGATCATGGGTACCGATACGATGCCGCGGGAGACGCTGCCGGGCACGAGGCTCAGCATGCGCCCCGGGCAGGCCTAGAACAGGTAGCCGTGGCGCTGACCCCAGCTATCGACATAGGAATCTTCCCTCGGATAAGCGGGCGCAAATTCGCTTCCGCTGCCTGCTCCCCGGCTTTGGAGATAGTGGAGCGTTTGCTTGCGAAGGGTGATCTCGCAGGAAAAGTTACAGGGAACCCAAATTTCGCCTGGAAGCAGCACTTCGTCGCCAGCCGGGCCATGCCTCACCGGAGCCACGACTTTCCTGTCGCCGTACCAAAACTCGGCGTAGACATAGCGATAAGGCTCGCAGCAGCCCTGGCCCGGCGCGATAGGCGCAGGCTTATTGCTGATTTCGGCGGCTTCGGCAATGGCGGTAAAACCGAACACGCCAGCCGCGATCACGATTGAGCGAAGAATCATGCCATGTCCCTCTCCTATGAAGCCTTACGAGGATTCATCGCGATCGCCAATATCGTCTCTCGCGAGTGCGGGGGAAAGACCAGGCAATGCAGCAAAAATGTTCGCTCTCGCGTCACTCTCCACTAAAATGAGCGCAACGCGAGCATAGCAGGCGAGCCAATCCGATGCCGTTTTTCCAGGGAGCCACCATTTTCGATTATTGCGAGCGCGGCCTCAGTTCCGCCTTCTGGGCCGAGCCCTTGAACGCGGTCACGAATGGCGGTTTCATTGTCGCCGCGCTGGCTGGCGCTGTCATGATCGCCAGACGCCCTTCAAACGAGCGCTCGCTTTGGCAAGTCTTCTTCGTGCTGAACTTTATCGCCATCGGGGTCGGCAGCTTCCTCTTTCATACCGTGCCAAACGTCAACACGGCATTGGCCGATACAGGGCCCATCGGCATCTTTATGCTGACTTACCTGATTTTCGCTCTTCGGCGGCTAGCAGGCGCCAATTGGCTCGTAACGATCCTTGCGATCGCAGCCTTCATTGGCGTCATCGTGATGGCCTTCAAAATGCAGTGCTGGGACGGCCGCATGGGTTTTTCGCTCGACGTTCCGCCCGGCGCACAGGCCAAATGTCTGAACGGAAGTCTCGGCTACGGGCCTGCCCTCCTTGCGATGTGGCTCATCTCGGCGTGGCTCGGACTGCGCCGCCATCCCGCTGCGTGGCTCATCTTCGCGGCGGCGGTGATCTTTTCGGCGTCCCTTGCGTTCCGTTCCCTCGATCAGCGGCTATGCGCCGAATGGGTCGTTCTTGGGCACCGTATGGGAACCCACTTCATCTGGCATCTTTTGAATTCGCTGACGCTGTTCCTGCTTCTTGTGGCGGCAATCAGATTCGCCCGCCGCGGTGAACAGGAAATTCTGCCGCCGCATCCGAAGCCTGGGCCGTCAACCTACGCTCTTTCGTAGGCGCAGACGGAGCCAGGTTCGGATCGGGGATATTCTTACAGATTGAACATCGCCATCAAGGCAGCGAACAACACACCAAGGCAAAGCGCCAGCACGATCACACCAGTCATCTCTTTTTCCTCCTAGTTCGCCCGGATCTGACAAGTCCATGCCGTCAGGGGATAATTGACTTCGAACGCAAACGGATTCTCCGGCGAATCAATCCGAACACCCGAGCGCATTCGCAGCGCTCGCCCGGCCCGATTGCCTGGAACCCGCTCCATTATCATCCCCTTCTTGCTCGTTGACGCAAGACAAAACAGCGCTAATGTGCGTGGGCAAAATGTCATGCTCGCGGACGTGGCGAAACGGTAGACGCAAGGGACTTAAAATCCCTCGGCTGAAAGGCTGTGCGGGTTCAAGTCCCGCCGTCCGCACCAACTGGCGTCCTCTATGGGTGATCTCGACGGCCGTTCTCGATAGAGAAACCGTTCTTGATTATGGTTGATGAATATTTAGGTTGCCTTTCTCAAAGAACAGAACACCCATACTATCTGTGCGATTTCGAAGCACCATGACGTGCTCCGAAGCCATCAGGGGAGGTTGAGAATGAAGAGGATGATCTTGACCGCGGCGGCGATGCTGATTTGCTTGCCGGCCGCTTTTGCGGATCCGAGCTGCCAGGAGCAGGCCACAACCAAGAAACTCGCGGGCGCGGCACTGAAAAGCTTCATGACGAAGTGCGAGAAGGACGCGACCGCGACCTGTCAAAAAGCTTCGGCAGACAAGAAGCTGGCGGGAGCTGCGAAAACAAGCTTCGAAACCAAATGCGTGAAAGACACAGTAGGCAATAAATCCTGATCGCGGCTAACGCGCCCAGCGGGAAGTCCTGCCTCGCTTGCCGCAAGCGTGTCTCTCGTTCAAACTTTCGGAGGCAAGTTCGCGCGAGCGCTTGCAGCGAATGGGGTCTAACTGCCACCGGCTGTACTATTCCGGCTTGAACAGGAAGACCTCGCCGCTGCTTGCGGTCTCCTCCGTCAGGAGGGAGAGCGCGAGTGGCGCCAGGGCGTCGGGCGTCGGAAGCGTATTCTCGTCTTCGCCGGGATAGGCTTGCCGCCGCATGCGGGTGCGGACCTTACCCGGATCGAGAAGGTTCACGCGAACCGGCGTCGATTGCACCTCGTGAGCGTATGTCTTCGCGAGCGCTTCCAGACCCGCCTTGGAGACCGAATAAGGCCCCCAATAGGCCCGGCACCGCTGTGCTGCGCCAGACGTGATGAACAGAACGCGTCCGGCCGTGGAAAGGCGCAAGATTGGATCGAGCGTCCGGAGCAGCCGCCAATTCGCAGTGACGTTGACGGCGAGCGTTTCCGACCAATCCTTTTCGCTCACATGCCCGAGCGGCGTCAGCGGCCCGAGAACGCCAGCGTTTCCGACGAAAATGTCAAGCCTCTGCCAGCGCTCATAAAGCGTCGGTCCCAGCGTGTCGATCTGCGCGCTGTCCTTGAGATCGAGCCGTAAGAGCGAAATGCGCGCGCCAAGCGCCTTCATCTCATCGTCGAGTTCTTCCAGCGCACCCTTTGTGCGAGCCGTGGCTATGACATGCGCGCCTTGGAGTGCAAGCGCCTTGGCGATGGCTCGGCCAATCCCGCGAGACGCTCCCGTAACAAGCGCGACCTTGTCATCGAATCGAGGCAGGGCAGTTTCCGATTTCATGGCGCTTACACCGCCATCAGCGAAAGACGATGCTGCTGACCGGGCTCCGGCCCATCCCAATCCGACAGCGATGTGGGATATTCGCCCGTGAAGCAATGATCTGTGAATTGCGGGCAATCCGGATCGCGTCTTGAGTATCCAAGTGCGCGGTATGTGCCGTCGACGGAGAGGAAAGCCAGACTGTCGCAGCCCAAAAGCCGTCTCATGCCCTCCACGTCGTGATTCGCCGCGAGAAGGGAGCGAACATCCGGGGTATCGATCCCGTAATAATCGGCATATTTGATCGGCGGACAAGCAATCCGCATATGGACCTCCTTGGCGCCGCGTTCGCGCATCATCGCCACGATCTTCGTCGAGGTCGTGCCGCGCACGATGCTGTCGTCGATCAGTACGATGCGCTTGCCCTCAACGCTGACACTGGGCGTCGGGTTGTGCTTCAGCTTCACACCGAGCTTCCGGATCCGCTGCTCCGGCTCGATGAAGGTGCGGCCGACATAGTGATTGCGGATGATGCCAAGCTCGAAGGGCAGGCCCGATTCATGGGCGTAGCCGATGGCGGCCGGCACGCCCGAATCGGGAACGGGGATGACCACATCGGCATCCGCCGGCGCTTCCTGCGCGAGCTCGCGTCCGAGCCCTTTTCGGACGTCATAAACGCAATGCCCGCCCATGATCGAGTCGGGACGGGCAAAGTAAATATATTCGAAGATGCAGGGTCTCGGCTGGCAGCGAGGGAACGCTCTGTGGCTTTCAATCCCGTCATCGGAGATGACGACAACCTCGCCATTCTCCACCTCGCGGACAAAACGGGCGCCTATGATGTCGAGGGCGCAGGTCTCCGAGGCGAGGATCGTCGCATTCCCCAATTTTCCGATGAGGAGAGGCCGGATGCCCAAGGGATCGCGAATTCCGATAAGCCTTTTTCTCGTCAGCGCGCCGAGCGCATAGGCGCCCTCGATTTGCTTGAGCGCGTCCAGAATACGCCCCACCAACCCGTCCCTGCGGTCGCGGCTTCGCGCGATCAGATGGACGATGACCTCCGTGTCCGAGGTGGATTGAAAGATGGCGCCGGAGGCGACCAGTTCGCGGCGAATTCTCAGGGCGTTCGTAAGATTGCCATTATGCGCGAGCGCGAGACCGCCAACATCAAGATCCGCGAAAAGCGGCTGCACATTTCTCAAGGCCGTCTCGCCGACGGTGGCGTACCGCACATGGCCAACGGCCATTGGGCCGGGCAGCCGGTCGATGATGGACTTCTGGTTGAAGTGATCGCCAACGAGACCGAGACGGCGTTCCGAGTGAAACTGGTTGCCGTCGAAAGTGACAATACCTGCGGCCTCTTGGCCGCGATGCTGGAGGGCGTGAAGCCCGATTGCTGTCAGAGCGGCTGCTTCGGGGTGATTGAAGACCCCAAACACACCGCATTCTTCATGTAACCTGTCGTCGCCGAAGCCAAACGGCTCCGTCTCCGAAGCCGGCATGCCAGAACTGTCGTCCACTTCAGCGTCCTTCACCCACTCTTCCGCTTCCGGCCCCGCCGGAAACGGTATCCCACTAAGAAGTTTTACGACCTGTCGGCTTCAGGCGGAGGCGCAGCCGGCCGGTCACGTTTAAATAGCGACTCTGGGTTGTCTGGCAAGAGTGATTTAATCGTATCTCCTGCGCTTTCAATGAGCGGCAGCGAGCGCGCTTCCCTCACCCACCGCGGCAGGTTTTGCCGGTCTACGATCTGCCCCACGATCAGGTAGGCGATAACGACCAGGATCAAGCCCCGCACGAGCCCGTAAACAAAGCCAAGCGTCCGGTCGACGGCGCCGACGCGGCTGTCGAGCACACGGTCTGAGATGTTAGCCGTGAGCAGGCTGAAGACGATAAGGCTCGTTATGAACACAACGGCGATCAGCGTTGCATCGGCCAGCATCGGGGTATCGATCCAGGTACGGACTTCACCCTTGAAGTTCGAATAAGCGAGAAGCGTCACGATGGCGGCGAGCGCCCATGACATAATCGACAGCATCTCGCGCGTCAGTCCTCTCAGCATCGCGAGAAAACCCGAGAAGACCATGATCCCAACCAGTATGATGTCCAGCCCTTGAATTGGCATGAGCCTTGCCCCTCCATGCGGATTGTACGACCGTCATGCTGAACGCCCGTATTAAGCCGCTTTATGCGAAAAGAGTAGCCAAATCTTTCAGTTGAGGCAGCCTGGTAAGCTTTACGGCAAAGCCGTTACTTAAAATCTCCCCGGCCGCTGGAAGGAAAGCAGAGCGAAACCCGAGTTTCTGAGCTTCCTTCAGCCGCACGGTCATTTGCTGAACTGGCCGTAGCGCCCCTGATAAACCGACTTCACCGAAATAGACGGTATCTTTCGGGAGCGCAATCCCCGAGAAGGCGGAGAGAAGTGCTGCGGCCACAGCCATGTCGGCGGCAGGTTCGGAGATGCGCAAACCTCCGGCGACGTTCAGATAGACGTCCTGAGCGCCGACCTTCACGCCGCAACGTGCTTCCAGGACTGCGAGAATCATGGCCAGCCGGTTCTGGTCCCATCCCACGACCGATCGTCTTGGCGCCGAGTAAGGGGAGGGGGCAAGCAGCGCCTGAATTTCCACAAGAAGCGGGCGCGTGCCTTCTATCCCCGCGAAAATAGCGCTCCCGGGAACCTCGCCATCGCCCTCGCTCAAGAAGAGCTGCGACGGATTCGAGACCTCACGCAGGCCATCGCCGTGCATGTCGAACACGCCGATCTCGTTTGCGGGGCCGAATCGATTCTTCGTAGCGCGCAGGAGCCTCAGATTGTGGGCGTTATCCCCGTCGAAGGTCAGGACCGCGTCCACCATGTGCTCGATCACCTTGGGGCCTGCGATCTGGCCGTCCTTCGTGACATGCCCCACAACGACGATCACCGGCCCTCGTGCTTTTGCGAGTGCGATGAGGGACTGCATGCTGGCGCGAACCTGGCTGACCGTGCCGGGGGCGGACTTGATTGCCTCCGTCCACAGCGTCTGGATCGAATTGATCACCACGAAATCGGGCGCAGGTCCCTGTTCAATGGTGGCCAGGATGCGCTCCACGCAGGTTTCGGCGACGAGGCCGAGCGGAACCTTCGAAAGTCCAAGCCTGGAAGCGCGAAGGCGGATTTGATCCGTGGCTTCCTCGCCGGAAAAGTAAAGAGCACCGAGCCCCTGTGCGGCGATAGCTGCGGCAGCCTGAAGGAGAAGCGTGGATTTACCGATACCGGGTTCGCCGCTCAAAAGCACCGCAGAGCCTCGCGCGAAGCCGTCACCGACAGCCCGGTCAAGCTCGACCATGCCGGAAGCGACGCGCTGCACGTCGCGGCCTGCATCCGCGAGGCTCTCAATCGTGGCGGCTTTCGCCCGGCGTTTCGCCTTGAGGCCGACGCCGCCCGGAGCAGAAAGCGCGCTTCCTTCCTCGGAAAGGCTGTTCCACGCGCCGCAGGAGGGGCATTTGCCCTGCCATTTACTGCTTGCCGCGCCGCAGGACTGGCAAACATAGTCCTGGGCAAGTTTTACCATGGGCCGCATCCCCTCACCCTGTCCCTCTCTCCCAGGGAGAGGAGACGCTGGTTCAAGGCCGCAGCCTGCCCCCTCTCCCGTGGGGAGAGGGCCGGGGTGAGGGGCATTGCCGGCCTACTCATCCAGGTAAATCCGGTGGTGGCGATGGCTGAGAGAGGTCAGCACCTCATATCCGATCGTGCCGCCGAAAGAGGCCAGATCGTCGATGGCGACCCGGCTGCCAAGCACTTCCACCCAGCCGCCGCGATGGAGCAGGCTGTCCGGCATATCCGTCGCGTCGTAGGTGATCAAATCCATGGACACGCGGCCAAGAAGCGGAAGCCGGTGCTCACCGATATAGGCCGGCGGCCCTTCGCGTGCATCGCTCCCAGAGAAGGCGCGAAAGAACCCGTCCGCGTAACCAATGCACGCTGTCGCGATTCGCGTCCGGCGCTTTAAAGTATGCATTGCCCCATAGCCGACGGTTTGCCCCGCCTCAGCCCAATGAACCTGCGCAATGCGCCCGAACAGCCAGACAACCGGCTCGATCGGATTTACGGCGTTGAATTGCGCATTTCCCCCATAAAGGGAGATGCCGGGGCGCGTCACATCGAAATGAAACCGAGGCCCGAGAAAGATACCAGCCGAATTGGCAAGGCTGCGCGGGACGCCGGGGAACAGAGCCGAAAGTTCGGCGAAGAGCGTTCGCTGCGCATCGTTCATCGCGCTCCCGGCATCGTCGCCGCAGACGAGGTGCGTCATAACGAGGCTCAGATCGAAAGAGGCGCAAGCGCCGGGCTCCTGCGCAAGCTGGATCGCCTCGTCAGCCTTCAGGCCAAGGCGCGCCATGCCGGTATCGAGATGCATCGCGGCCGGCCACTTTCTGCCCCGGCTTCTGCAATGGGCTGCCCACTCCGCCACCTCTTCCAGGCTTCCCAAAACGGGGCGGACGCGAAGTTCTTCATAAAGCGCACAAGTCTTGGGAAGCAGGCCATCGAGAACGTAAATCGTTGTGTCCGGGGACATGGCGCGAAGCGCTTCCGCCTCGGCGAGGGTGGCGACAAAGAAGGTGCGGCATCCTTCTTTTGCGAGCGCAGACGCACATTGCTCCGCGCCGAGCCCGTAGGCGTTTGCCTTCACAACCCCAGCCGTCTCCGCTCCCTTGGCCAAGATACGCAGCTTGTGGTAGTTGCGCCGGATCGCGCGGAGCCGCACAATAAGCGCGCCCGTGGCCTGCGCAGGACTGGCCGCGAGCTGTTGGGCGATGTCTTGTGCGAACGTCTCCGTCATCTCTACTCGTACCGCTCGGGGAGGCGGTTCTGATCGGCCAAATCGCCAAACCTCGTAATTTCCGCCTGGAATTGTAGCCGTACGGAGCCTGTCGGGCCATGGCGCTGCTTGCCTATAACCACTTCGGCAAGCCCCTGCACCTGGTCCATTTCATCCTGCCACTTCTGATGCTCTTCAACCTTTGTCATCGAAGGCTCCTTGCGCGAAACATAATATTCCTCGCGGAAGACGAACATCACGACGTCGGCATCCTGCTCGATTGAGCCCGACTCACGCAAGTCGGAGAGTTGCGGACGCTTGTCGTCGCGGTTTTCGACTTGGCGCGAAAGCTGCGACAGCGCAAGGATCGGCACACACAGTTCCTTGGCGAGCGCCTTAAGCCCAACCGTAATTTCCGACACCTCCTGAACGCGGCCTTCCTGTGAACGCTTGGCCGAACCCGTTAAGAGCTGCAGGTAATCGACCACAATAAGGCCGAGTCCCTTTTGCCGCTTCAGACGCCGCGCGCGCGCCGCAAGCTGGGCGATGGAGATGCCGCCCGTATGGTCGATGAACAGCGGCAAGGTTTGCAATTCCATCGCGGCGGACTGCAGTCGGGTGAATTCGGTATCGGAGATCTGGCCACGGCGAATCTTCTCCGATGGTATCTGCGCCTGTTCGGCGAGAATACGCGTGGCGAGTTGCTCGGACGACATTTCGAGGCTGAAGAAGCCGACAATTGCGCCATCCTCGGCTGCCTCGGTTCCGTCTCCTTTGGGGGCAGCCCGGAAGGCTTTGGCGATGTTGAAGGCGATGTTGGTCGCAAGCGCGGTCTTGCCCATGGATGGCCGGCCGGCCAGAATGATCAGATCGGAGTTTTGAAGGCCGCCCATCATGCGGTCGAGATCCGTGAGCCCGGTAGAGAGGCCGGACAGTCCGCCATCGCGTTCGTAGGCGCGCGCCGCCATTTCGATGGCGTCGACCGTAGCGTCGCCGAATGACATGAAGCCGGAGCCATACTTGCCCTTGTCGGCGAGATCGAAGAGCCGGGACTCCGCAGCTTCGATCTGGGTTTCCGGCGGCGCATCGACCGGCGAATCGTAAGCCAAATTCACCATGTCCTCGCCGACGATAATCAGCTCGCGGCGAACAGCCAGATCATAAATGGTGCGCCCGTAGGCCTGCGCATTGATGATCGTCGTCGCCGCAGCGGCCAGCCGCCCCAGATATTGCGCGACCGTCAGTTGCCCGATCGGCGGCTCTGTGTCGAAGAAGGTCTTCAGCGTGATCGGCGAGGCATGCTTCCCGGCCTGGATCAGCTTGGCCACGACTTCGTAAAGCCGGCCATGCAGAGGCTCGAAGAAATGGTTAGGCTGCAGAAAGCCTGACACGCGGTCAAAGGACTCGTTATTGATCAGAATCGCGCCAAGCAGCGCCTGCTCGGCCTCGATATTGTGCGGGGCTTGCCTGAAGGGCAGGGCGTCCAGGCTCTCTTCCAGCGTGGAAGCCGGGGCAACGGCGGAAAGTGCGGGGGTGCGTCTCATGAGAGGGAGTACACCTGATTCCCGCGATTCTCCGAACAAGCCCCGCCGTGCGATCCGGCAAGCGTGCACAGCCTTGTAATTGCGTTGGAAGAAAAGTTAACGCCAAAGACCGGGCCTTGACTGAGGCGAGGGCGCGCTGCGACTCGCAGGTCCAGGGCGCTTCAAGGAAAAGTGTATGCCGTTTTTCCGCCCGGAAAGCGCGATAAAATAAAGGGTTAGAGCGCATTTGGCGACTCGAAGATCATCGAATGCGCTCTATGTGGTACCCAGCGAGCCATCGCGGACATGGAAAGGCATTCGCGCCGCTTTATCTTTCTGGAAACGCATCGCGTCAGAGCCTCCCCAAAGGGAGCGCCTAAGCGGCAAGCGGGAGGCCCTGGCTCAAGTCTGCGTCCTTTTTTGCGGCCTGCGCGGCGCGGACCAACTCTTCGAAGCGCTCATTTTCGAACGCGTCGTACGGATCGTCATCGACGACATGTGCGCGCCAAAACTTTTCGAGCGCCAGCTTAAATCTTTCCCGCATCGGATGACCTTGAGCTTGATCCATGGCGGGACTCCCTGACTGTCCACAACTCGAACGAGGGATCAAGATAGGCCAAAGGTTCTAACGGTGTGCTACCAGAGATAGCAAAAATGCGCACTCTCGCTTCAGATGCGTCGATCCATCATAACTGGCCTCGTCCGCCCCAGGCTTCGGATGTTTCCTTGTTCGCTTTCCAGTTCCCCAGGAAGGTGAACGCTTCATCCAAAAGATGGGGCGTATGCCGTCCCGGAGCGTAATGGAGCGCGCGATCAAAATACTCTTCGAGAGCGGGCCTGAATTCCGGGTGCGAGCAATTCTGAATCACCACCTTTGCCCGCTGCCTGGGCGACAAACCGCGCAGATCGGCAAGTCCTTGCTCCGTGACGATGATTTGCACGTCGTGCTCGGTATGATCGACGTGGCTCGCCATCGGCACGATGCAGGAGATGTGGCCGCCCTTCGCAACCGAGGGTGTCATGAAGATTGAAAGATAGGCGTTGCGCGCGAAATCGCCCGAGCCGCCGATGCCGTTCATGATGCTCGAGCCGAGAATGTGGCTTGAGTTCACGTTGCCGTAAATGTCGGCCTCGATCAGGCCATTCATGGAAATGATGCCGAGACGCCGGATGATCTCGGGGTGATTGCTTATTTCCTGAGGCCGCAGGACGATCTTATCGCGGTAGAACGCGATATTGCGGTTGAACTCCTCCGAAGCATCCGGGCTCAGCGAAAGCGCGGTCGACGACGCCATCGTCATCTTGCCTTGCTTGATGAGATTCAGCATCCCATCCTGCAGCACTTCCGTGTAAGCGGTGAGATTATTGTATGGCCCGTGTTCAAGGCCGGCCATGACTGCGTTCGCGACGTTCCCGACGCCGGATTGCAGCGGCAACAGCTCCGGAGGCATACGGCCCTTCTTTATCTCATAGGCCAGGAAGTCGAGGATGTGGCCTGCGATCCGGTGTGAGGTTGCGTCGGGCGTGGCAAATTTCGAATTGCGGTCGCTCGCATTGGTTTCGACCACTGCGATGACCTTGTTTGGATCGCAGCGGAGGTACTGCTCACCGATTCGATCGCTTGGCTTCACCAGCGGTATTGGCTGCCGGTACGGCGGAAGCCGCGTGCCGTAATAAATGTCGTGCATGCCCTCGAGGCCCGGATTCATCCAGGAATTGACCTCAAGGATGATCTTGTCGGCCTGCTCCAGCCATGTTTTGTTGTTTCCAACGGCGGTTGTCGGCATCAGCCGCCCGTCTTCCAGAATGCCTGCCACCTCAACGACGGCTACGTCGAGCTTGCCGAAAAAGCCGAACCAGACGAACTGCGCGACCTGCGAGAGATGGATGTCGATATACTCCATCTGGCCTGAATTGATTCGACTGCGGCAGGCCGGGTCCGATTGATAGGGCATACGCATCTCGATGCCGTCGACGCTGGCGAGCGCCCCGTCGAGTTCCGGCGCGGTCGAGGCGCCGGTCCAGATGCTGACTTTGAATTTCTCGCCTGCTGACCGCAGCGCGTTAATCCGCTCGGCGAGCGCTGCCGGCACAGCTTTGGGATAACCTGAGCCTGTGAACCCGCTCATGCCGACGTTCGAGCCTGCCGGAATCAAGGCAGCGGCCTCAGAAGACGTCATGATTTTGCTTCTGAGCGCAGAATTAAGCACGCGCGATCCTTCCACGGCGGGACCCTCTTTGCTGATGTCATGAAATACCGCGCGTGAACCCCACCGAGGCAGAGGCTACTCGCAGTTGCAAAGGCTAAGCGTGCTGAGGGCTTGGATCAAGGAATGCGCTGACGCAGCCGGGGCTTTGGGGGGCTGCCATGTCGATAATGCAGTGCTGGAAGACGCAGGGCGACCCCCGCGTCTTCCATGGCTGCAGCTACTCGGAGTGCTCCGCCTCGCCTTCGAAGAGCGCCTCGGCGGCAAGGGCGGCCTGCGCGGCAAGAGCAGCCTGCTCGGCGGCGTAGTCGTCGCGGACCGACTTGGCCACATTTTCGCCGGCAGCCTGACGCTGCGCCTCTTCCTCGGTGCGCGCCACATTGACGGCGACCTTGATCTCGACTTCAGGATGCAAACCGACGCGAACGTCGTGAAGCCCCAGGTTCTTGATCGGGCGGTCGAGGAGCACCTGCACGCGCTCGATCGTGAAACCGCCGGCCGTCACGGCATCGGCGATGTCGCGGGTCGAAACGGAGCCGTAGAGCTGGCCCGTATCGCCGGCCTGCCGCAGGATGACGAAGCTCAAGCCGTGCAGCTTCTTAGCTACGGCCTCGGCCTCCTGCTTCCGTTCCAGGTTTGTGACTTCAAGCTGGGCGCGCTCTGTCTCGAAGCGCGACATGTTTTCTTTCGTGGCGCGCAGCGCTTTGTTCTGCGGCAGAAGGAAGTTGCGCGCAAAACCGGGGCGCACCTTCACGATGTCGCCCATCTGGCCGAGACGGCCGATGCGTTCGAGGAGGATAACCTGCATGATGGCGCTCTCCTACTTCAGCACATAAGGAAGGAGGCCCAGAAAGCGCGCGCGCTTGATGGCCTTCGCCAGCTCGCGCTGCTTCTTGGCGCAAACCGCCGTAATGCGGCTCGGCACGATCTTGCCGCGCTCGGAAATGAAGCGCTGCAGGAGCCTGACGTCCTTGTAATCGATGACCGGCGCATTATCCCCCGTGAAAGGGCAGGTCTTGCGGCGGCGATAGAAGGGGCGGCGCGCACCGCCGCCGCTGGTTCCTTGCATGCTCATTCTTCACCTCCCGGGACTTCTACCCGCGGCGGACGCGGACTAAAGCTTCGGCCACCGCCGCCTTCACCATCGCGGAAGCCGCCGCCAAAGTCGCGGCGCGGCGGACGCGGGCCACGGTCGCCGCGATCGCCACGGTCTCCCCGCTCACGGTCGCGATCGTCCTGCTTGCGCATCTGGATCGACGGCTTCTCATCGAGCTCATCGACGCGCACCGTCAGGAAGCGCAGGATATCCGTTGAAATCCGCATCTGGCGCTCCATTTCGAGCACCGCCTGATACGGCGCCTCGATGTTGAAGAACGCATAATGCGCGCGCCGGTTCTTCTTGATCTTGTAGGCTGTGGACTTGAGACCCCAATATTCGGTCTTGCCGACCTTTCCGCCATTCTCTTCGATGACGGTCTTGTAGGCGTTCATCAGCCCTGTCACTTGCTGCGCCGTGACGTCCTGGCGCGCAAGAAAGGTATGCTCGTAGAGTGCCATATTCGCCTTTCCCTGTTTCAACGATGTCCGGCGCAGAGCCCCCGTCAAGCCTTGGAAAGGCGTGAAGGATCTTAAGCAGAGCAGAGACACGGGAACATGGGCTTTTTATCGCCGCGCGCGAGGCGCTTTCTGGGCACAACCTCACGGTTCCGTTCAGCCTCAAACCGGACGGTGGCTGCAATATAGGCAAAAGCGCGCATCGCGCAACTGATTTGCTAGGGGCGCGCGTCGCCGTCAATTTGGGCTCGGCAGGCGCCGTCGCCTCACACGGCACGACACGCTTAACAAGCGGTTGAAATTGGTTTTGTTTTGTAGAACGGCCCTATCTATCAATATAAGTAGTTTAGGGCTTTAGGCGATCATTCCACTTATTGCCGTCCAGTTCTTGATGGATGAGAGCATCGTGCGCGTTTGTCTGGCTGCTACTTCCCTGCCATAGCTTCCCGCAGCAGCGGTCCTACGGTCGCTGCAATGATGTTCGGCAGGTCCGCGCGAAGCATAACAATCTCGGCGTGAAGCTCAGCCAGTTCCTTCTCAACGTCGGTCACTTTGCGAAGGACATGGCGCGAGACAAGTCTCTCCCCTTTGGCGTCTTCCTCAAGGAGGGAAAGGCGGCGATTCACGGTCTCAAGATCGGGGTCGTTGCTCATGGCGTGATCCTAGCCTGATTGGCGTGACAAAAAAAGCCCGGCGCCTTCGCTGCCCGGCTACCGCATTATGCAAGGCAATAATTCGTTTTCGGAGACATCTGGAGTTGTAGAAAGCGCGCGGGTCTGCGCAAACCACGTCACTTCACCTTCAGCATGTTGCGCAGCGCAAGGCCGAACAGGAAGATCAGCACGCCCGAGATCAGCTTCTGGATGGCGCTCGCGGTCGAGACGGCGCTCGGCACGATGGGCACGGGGTTCTGCCCCGCATAGAGTTCGAGGCCGTAGAGGCAGTCATACATGCGGTGCGAGGCGTCGCTGCCGCTATCAATTTCTTCCATCTCTCTCAGATTGCGGGCTTTTAGGGCAGCGAGTTACATTTCTGAGTGCACCAGTATGTGCCTTTGGCATCAGACTCGCCCTTCCCATTGCAACGAGTCACGCGGTAAAGCGGCACACCGCCACCGAAATTGCTGAGTTCAAGTAAAATTGGCTGACCGTTATGAAGCATGCCCTCCGGAATATCGTTGCGCCAATCGCCATTTATGATGTGCGTTGCGTTATGGTGCGACGTGAGGACAAGGCGAATGTTCAAATTTTTTGGACGTGGTAGGGCCTTTATTCGTTCCGCCTTCCTCTTCATCTGCCGCTGCGACCAGGCGCCGTCACCCTTTGCTTCAATCAACAAGAGGGTCTGCTCAAAGGCAATGATCAGGTCAATGTCTCGCTGATTGCCTTTAATGTAGGTCTCCTTCTGAGTGCTGTCGGCATCGTTTGCCACATTGCTCTGCGGCTCGCTAAGGCTATCGATCGGCAGCCTCTCTCGAAGCATAGGAGCGCCGCATGAAGCCAGTCGAAATGATAGTCCATTGCCCACCAGACGTTCCCTTCCGGTACGGCAATACCGAGTGTTGTTGCCAGATGTTTCAAATAATCATTCGAAATAGGCGGCGAACCCAGTGCGTCATTGAGAAGCCAATAACGCTCTTTTCGATTGAAGTGACGGAGTAGCGATACAAGCGATTTAGGGTTGTCATTATGTTCGGACATTTTGAATTGTTTCATATTTTCAATTGCTGCTGGTTGTTGTTCGGGATGGGTCGGCTCCATCTTACTTCCTGTGTTCTTTAAGGCGGTGTCTCAGCCTCCCGCGTTAGGCGCTTCCCTTCGAACTGCTCCTCGTTCTCAAAAAAGACATTCGCTGGAAACTGCTTGCTTTCACAACTGGCCAATTCACCTTGAGCGACGCTGTATTTGGGAAAGCTAACGCCTGTGGCGAAACCGCGCTAAAAGCGCCGCAGCCTCCGCTTGACAGCGCGCCCGGGGCGACGGCTTTTGCAAAGCTTTAGCTGGAACTGGTTAGACTGACGATTGGCCGCGTGAGAAGACCCCGGATTAACGCCAAAGCGCTTTCCGGCGCGGCTAATCCTGCGCGGGAAGCGGCTCCAATGCGCGGCGAACGACATCCGGCGCGCGGGCAATAACGGTGAGGTAAGCGCGCGCCGCCGCATCCGGTTCGAAGCGGCCCTGTTCCCAATCGCGCAAGGTGCCAACCGGAATGTGATAGCGCGCTGCAAATTCTTCCTGCGACAATCCCAGCGCGCGCCGGATGCTTTTTGTGCGCGGCACACGGCGCATTTTCGCGAGCCGCTCCTCCGTCAGAGGCTGCGCGTCGGGATCGGCAAGCGCCGCGGCGTGGGCTTGCTCTTCGGTAAGCGCATCGACAGCGCTCCAGTCATGCCTGGTTTTCATTGTAATACTTCCGGCGTTCGAAGGGTTCGGCAAGACGCGCCGAGATGATCCATATCACGTCGCCCCTCATTGCATAGGCGACGAACAAAATGCGGTTATCCACCATGCCGAGCGCAGCAAAACGCTCCTCGCTTTCATCCTGTCCTTCGTCGATCCATTCGACAATGAATGGATCGGAGAACACATCACGCGCCATTTCAAACGTGATTTTGTGATTGCGCAGATTGCTGGCCGCCTTGCTGTCGTCCCACTCAAAATCATCGCTTTTCATAATATACGGGCGGCCCGTAGGAAACAAGAGTGTCGAGAGGCTAAGCTTAGATAAAAAGCGCGGGCGCGGCCAGCGCGCCTCAGCCGCGGCTAAAAGCGCCGCCGCGCCCGCTTGACAGCGCGCGCGGAAACGTGTCTTTGGCCCAACTAACCGTGATCGGCTATGCTGTCATCACGCCCTCATTCACAGCGCGAGTGACGACGCGAGCCGCATGACATTTGCATTCACATTTCCAGGGCAGGGCAGCCAGACCGTCGGCATGGGACAGAGCCTCTCGCAGGGGTTCGCGGTATCGCGCTACGTGTTCCAAGAGGTCGACGAGGCGCTTGGCGACCACCTTTCGCGCATTCTGTGGGAAGGCCCGGAGGCGACCCTTACGCTCACTGCCAACGCGCAGCCAGCGCTGATGGCCGTTTCGCTTGCCGCTTATGCAGCGCTCCGCCAGGAATATGGGGCAGACGCGCTCAAGCCAGCGTTCATGGCGGGCCATTCGCTCGGCGAATATTCGGCGCTCGCCGCCGCTGGCGTTTTCTCCGTCGCCGAAGCCGCGAAGCTGTTGCGCCTGCGCGGGCAGGCCATGCAGGAAGCCGTGCCGCCAGGGCAGGGCGCCATGCTGGCTCTTCTCGGGGCCGAGATCGAGCAGGCGGAGAAGCTTGCCGCCGCTGCCGCCGAAGGCGAAGTTTCGCAGGTCGCGAACGACAACGCGCCGGGACAGGTCGTCATCAGCGGGACGAAAGCCGCGATGGATCGCGCGGCAAAACTGGCGCCCGAACATGGCATCCGGCGCGCGGTGTCGCTGCCGGTCAGCGCACCCTTCCATTGCGCGCTCATGAAGCCCGCAGCAGACCGCATGGCGGAAGCACTCGAAGCTCTGGCCCTCAACCCGCCAAGTGCGCCGATTGTCGCCAACGTCACGGCGGCGCCGGTTACCGGCACGAACGAGATCAAATCTTTATTGGTCCAGCAGGTGACAGGTGTTGTGCGCTGGCGCGAATCCGTGGCCTACATGGTAGACAATGGCGCTGAGACGCTTTTCGAGATTGGAGCCGGTCGCGTGCTGACAGGTATGGCGAAGCGTATCCGGCCGAAAGCCGACGCCCGCTCTGTCGGGTCGCCGGACGATATCAAGGCTTTCGGCGAGTGGCTGAAGGCGCGGGGAGCGTAACGGCGGATGGGACCCATTCGGCATGTTTGATTTGACCGGAAAGTGCGCGCTCGTCACCGGCGCCTCGGGCGGCATCGGCGAAGCGGTCGCTGAAGCGCTGCACCAGCAGGGCGCGACCGTCGCGCTTTCGGGAACGCGGCAGGAGAAGCTGGAAGAGGTCGCGGCCAAAATCGGATCGCGCGTCCATGTGCTGCCTTGCGATTTGCGCGACCGGGCCAAGGTTTCCGCTCTCGTCGGGCAGGCCGAGGCGGCGATGGGGCAACTCGACATCCTCGTCAATAATGCGGGCATAACCAAAGACAACCTCTTCATGCGCATGAAGGATGAGGAGTGGGACGAGGTTATTGCCATCAACCTCACCTCGGTTTTCGTTCTTTGCCGGAGCGCTCTCAGAAATATGATGCGTCGGCGCAGCGGTCGGATTATCAACATAGCTTCGATCAGCGGCGTCATCGGCAATCCGGGGCAGGGCAATTATGCCGCCTCCAAGGCAGGGCTCGTCGGCATGACGAAATCGCTCGCGCGGGAGGTTGCATCGCGCGGGATAACGGCCAACTGTATTGCACCGGGCTTTATAGAAACACCGATGACGCACGGATTGAATGAAAAACAGACGGAGGCCATCGCCAGCAACATACCAGCCGGCATCCTCGGGAAGCCGGGCGACATCGCGGCGGGGGTGGTGTTCCTCGCAAGCAATGAGGCCCGCTACATCACCGGGGAAACGCTCCACATCAATGGCGGGATGGTGATGGTCTGACCACCCGCTGACACGCGGGCCAGGATTTCTTCAGGGCGTAATTCTTGATAAGGTGGAAAGAGGGTGAAGATGCCTCAAAAAAGGCTTCCACGCCTTAAGCTTCAGTGCTACCAGCCACCTCGCGCCCAGGTGCAGTCCAAGTCCGATGTGTTGCGGCATTGAATTTACCTGTGCTTAATCGAGTGAAGTTAGGCGCTTGAACACTTGGGGAAACCGTGAGGAAAACATGAGCGATATCTCGGACCGCGTGAAGAAAATCGTTGTCGAACATCTTGGCGTCGAAGCCGATAAAGTAACCGAAAATGCCAGCTTCATCGATGATCTGGGCGCGGACAGCTTGGACACGGTCGAACTCGTGATGGCGTTCGAGGAAGAGTTCGGCGTGGAAATCCCGGATGACGCCGCTGAGACGATCCAAACCGTCGGCGACGCGATCCGCTTCCTCGAGGCGCATTCGACCAAAGCCTGACAAAAGCACGCGGTGGCCATTTGGCGCGCCCACCCTCGCCCGCTGGGCGAGGGCGCGTGTGTTAGAATGCACGCACATGTCGCGAGCCAGCTCTCAGCTCGTTGGCTTTGCAGGAATAGTCGGAGCGCATGATGCGGCGGGTAGTCATTACTGGTGTCGGGTTGGTCACGCCTGTTGGCGTGGGCGTCGAGTTTGCTTGGGCGAACATCCTATCGGGAAAGAGCGGCGCAAAGCGCATCACCGAGTTCGAAGTTTCGGACATCTCGTGTCAGATCGGCTGTTCCCTTCCCAGAGGGTCGGGGCCGGGCGAGTACAATCCCGATGAGTGGATGGAGCCGAAGGAGCAGCGCAAGGTCGACGAGTTCATCGTGTATGCGATGGGCGCCGCAGACCAGGCGATAGCCGATTCCGGCTGGAAAGCTCAAAACGAAGACGAACGCGCCCGGGCCGGCGTCTTGATCGGCTCCGGCATCGGCGGCCTTCAGGGCATCGAGAAAGGCGCGATGACCGTCCGTGAAAAGGGACCCCGCCGCCTCAGCCCGTTCTTCATTCCTGGCCGGCTCATCAATCTCGCTGGCGGTTACGTCTCGATAAAACACGGGTTGAAAGGGCCGAATCACGCCGTGGTCACGGCCTGCTCGACCGGGGCCCATGCCATCGGGGACGCCGCTCGCCTGATTGCCCTCGACGATGCCGATGTGATGGTTGCCGGCGGCACCGAAAGCCCGCTCTGCCGCCTTGCTTTGGCGGGGTTCGCCGCCTGCAAAGCGCTTTCGACCCATTTCAACGACGACCCGACGCGGGCCTCGCGGCCTTACGACCGCGATCGCGATGGCTTCGTGATGGGCGAGGGCGCCGGCGTGGTTGTGCTCGAAAGCTACGAGCACGCGAAGGCGCGCGGCGCGAAAATGTACGCCGAAGTCATCGGCTACGGCATGTCGGGGGATGCGTATCACATCACCGCGCCAGCCGAGAATGGCGATGGCGCGTTCCGCTGCATGAAAGCCGCGATGAAGCGGGCGAATGTCGGACCGGCCGACATCGACTATGTCAACGCGCACGGAACGTCGACGCCCATGGGCGACGAGATCGAGCTTGGGGCTGTCGAGCGGTTGTTCGGGGATGCGGCAGGCCGGCTGGCGATGTCGTCGACAAAATCCGCGACCGGACATCTGCTTGGCGCGGCCGGCGCCGTCGAAGCGATCTTTTCAGTGCTCGCGATCAAGAACAACATCGCGCCGCCAACGCTCAATCTCGACAACCCTTCCGTCAAGACGTCGATCGATCTTGTGCCTCACACCGCGAAGCAAATGCAGATCGACACCGTGTTGAGCAACTCCTTCGGCTTCGGCGGAACGAATGCGAGCCTAATTTTGCGCCGCGTCGATTAGCCTTCATAGGGCGGAGCGCGCGGACATTCGCCCCACTGCGCCTAACTTTGCTCCGCCTTTTCCTACCAGGGGTTAAAGCTTGGCATGGTGAGAACGGTGGCCAGCAGTGTGGCGAACACAGCCACCCATGCACACCGGCCAGTTGCGCGACGTGATGCCCCGTCCGATGATCAGGAACAGTCCGTTGCCACTACCCGGCTGCCCTGAACCTTTCCTTTCTCTGCCCGCGGTTGGCCTCCGGCGCCTACGGATTTGTTTTCTTGTATAATTGGCCTTCAGAAACGATTCACACCGTTTTGCCACATTGGGTTGGTGAATGGCTTCATTCCTGGGCAGGGTAAGCTGATCACATGGCGGGCGACGTATACAACTCGAATGGGAACAGCCGTTCTTCGAACACGGCCTATAGAGGGCAGCGGGATAGTTATTCCGTTCTGCCCCGCAGCCCGTCAGAGGCCCTGGAACCGGAACGCGCTCCCGAGCCGCCGCGGGGAAGCAAGCAGGGGGGCCAGCGCCCCATCGTCGTTTTCCTCAACCGGCTGCTGACCTTTCTCCTGATTCTCCTTCCGGCTGTGGCTGGGCTGTTCTTCCTCATCCGGCAGCAGTTCGACCGGCCTGGACCTATCAGCTACCCGACCGTTTTTGTCGTGGCCAAGGGTGAAGGGGTGAGCACCATCGCGCGGCGCCTCGAACAGGATGGGATCATAAACAGTGACAGCCTGTTGCCTGGACGCTGGATCTTTCTGATCGCATCCCGCCATTTCAAGGTGCATGACAAGATCAAGGCGGGAGAATTTCATATCAAAGCAAACGCAAGCGTTCGCGATATCCTGGATACGCTCGTCGAAGGGAAGTCCGTCCTTTACAGCATTTCGATTCCCGAGGGGCTGACCAGCTATCAGATCGTGGAGCGCTTGAGAGCAAACGCGGATCTGGTTGGCGACATCAACGAAGTTCCTCCCGAAGGCAGCCTGCTACCAGACACCTATCGCTTCGCGCGCGGCACTTCACGCGATGAGCTTGTCCGCCGGATGCAGGGAGAGCAGAAAAAGTTCGTGGAAGGGCTGTGGCCAACGCGGTCGCGGGACCTTTCTCTCACGAAGCCGGAGGATGTCATCAATCTGGCTGCAATCGTGGAAAAGGAAGCAAGCCGGGCGGATGAGCGGCCCCGCGTCGCCGGCGTCTATCTCAACCGGTTGAAAAAGCGTATGCACCTCGACGCCGACCCCACTATCATCTACGGCGCGAGCGGAGGCAAAGGCAGTCTGGGCCATCCCATCTTGCGCAGCGAGTTGGAAAACCGGGATAATCCCTACAATACCTACCGCAATTATGGGCTTCCGCCGACGCCGATCGCCAATCCCGGCCGGGCCGCCATCGAGGCCGTGTTGAAGCCGGACAAGACCGCTGCTATCTACTTCGTTGCGGATGGCACGGGCGGCCACGTTTTTGCGGACACTCTGAACGAGCACCAGCGCAACGTCGCGAGGTGGCGTCATATCGAGAAAGAGGCCCGGGAGGAGGATCGCGTGATAAGCGATTCCGAGGACGCGGCCATAGCGCTCGATAAGCTGCAAACGGTTGAGATCCCGCTCCCGCAACGCAATCCGCGCCGTTAGATCTGTTATTTCACCACTGCAAAAATAGCGCTGGACCTTCGGCGGAATTGCTGAAACAACCGGCGTTGCCGGGGCTTTGCCAAAGTAGACTCCCGGTCGTCGATCTTCATGCAATTGATTCTGCTCTTGGAAATAATCATCGTGAATAACGCCGGTCAATCGCTCTCAAGGCGTGGTCTCTGTCTGATTTTGTCGTCGCCATCAGGGGCGGGCAAAACAACTTTGGCGCGCCTTCTGATATCGAGCGACGAAGCGCTCAGCAATTCGGTTTCGGTGACGACGCGAGAGCCGCGTCCCCGGGAGAAAGAGGGCGTCGACTATTATTTCGTCTCACGAAGAAAATTCGAGGATCTGAAAACAAACAACAGCCTTCTTGAGTGGGCCGAGGTCTTCGGGAACCTGTATGGGACCCCGGCCGAGCCCGTCAAGGCCGCACTCGCCGAAGGCCGGGACATCGTCTTCGATGTGGATTGGCAGGGCGCGGCTTCCATCGCGAGTCTTCTGCCGAATGACACTGTGCGGGTCTTTATTCTTCCCCCTTCGGCCGAGGAGCTTGCGAGGCGAATCCATGCGCGGGCGTCCGATCCTGCGCATCAGATCGAGACCCGGCTTAAGGCTGCCGCGGTCGAGATTGGCCATTGGACCGAATACGATTACGTGCTCGTGAACAGGGACATCGACGAATGTCTTGCCGCGCTTAAGGCCATACTGGCAGCCGAACGGCTTAAGCGGCATCGGCAAGAGGGGTTGGTGGAGTTTGTTCCAACGCTGACGTCTGCCCCCAGCTAGAGTGCGTCCGGAAAAGTGCGAAGCGGTTTTCCGATAAGACGCGCGGTAAACAAAAAGTTAGAGCCCGGTTTGATTCCATCAAAAGCGGATAGTCTCTAAGCAAAGTTCGCCAATCTTGCCAACGGACCGCCATCCCGGACGCACTCGCTCCGCCTTCGTCATCCCGGCCAAGCGAAGCGCGAGCCGGGATCACAAAAATATTGGCGTTTCAGTCTTTTACCTCAACCGGCTTCAGGGGACCGTCTCCGGTCTTGCAGAAGCTGCGCCAGACGCAAAAAATCCGAGACAGTCAGGCGCTCCGCGCGCAGTGAAGGCTCGATATCCGCGTCCCGCAGGAGGGCAGGGGTATCCACCCCGAGCGCCGAAAGGCTCGATCGCAGCATTTTACGCCGCTGGCCGAAGGCGGCTGCGGTGAGTTCCGCGAGAAGGGCCACCGGAACGGCGTCCTTCGGCGCTGCTGTCGGCGAGATCTCGACGAGAGCTGAGGAAACTTTGGGCGGCGGGGTAAAAACGGAAGGAGGAAGCGTAAAAAGCAGGCGAGCCCGCGCGCGATACTGAGCCAGCACCGAAAGACGGCCATAGTCGGCGGTTCCTGGCTCCGCGACGAGGCGGTCGGCGACCTCGCGCTGCACCATGACCACAAGCTTGTCGAACCAGGGCGGCCAACGTTCTCCCGATAGCCAGGCAACGATGAGCGGGGTTGCAATATTATAGGGGAGGTTGGCGACGATCCGGCTTGCCCCCGTCTCGGCGGCGATGGCCTCGTAGCCGGCATCGAGAGCGTCCATGAACAAAGCTTTGAACCGGCCCCCGCTTCTTGCCTCGATTTGCGAGAGGGCCGGCCGGAATCGCTCGTCCCGCTCGATGGCGACGACCGCTGAAGCGCCTTCAAGAAGCAGAGCACGGGTCAAGCCGCCCGGTCCCGGTCCGATTTCAAGAACTGTCGCGCCCGCGAGGGGGCCGGCGCTTCGTGCGATTCGGCGTGTCACATTCAGGTCGAGGATGAAATTTTGACCGAGCGACTTCCTGGCGGAAAGCGCGGCTTCCTTGATAACCTCGCGAAGAGGCGGCAGCGACTCTATGGAATCTGCCAAGGTCACGGATTCGATTCAGGCGCTGAAGCTTGCGCCGCGTTCCCGCTCATGCGGGCGGCGAGTCGGAGCGCTTCGATAAAGCTTGCGGGATCGGCATGCCCGGTCCCGGCAAGCGAAAAGGCGGTGCCGTGATCGGGGGATGTGCGGATGAAGGGCAGCCCGAGCGTGACGTTCACGCCATCTGCGAAGGAGAGCGTCTTGAAGGGAATCAGCGCCTGATCATGGTACATGGCGAGAACGGCGTCGTAGTTCTCGCGCGCGGCATCGTGGAACAGGGCATCCGCCGAATATGGTCCGGTTGCGTGAATGCCTTGAGCCTTGAGCGCCTCGATCGCGGGCGCGATCACCTCGATTTCTTCGCGGCCAAGCGCCCCATTTTCTCCGGCATGCGGATTAAGACCGCAGACTGCGAGCCGGGGCTCAGGAATTCCAAAAGCATAGCGGAGCGCTCGGCTCGTGATGGAGGCGACCGTTATGATGCGATCTTTGGTGATCGCGGAAGGGACATCCTTCAACGCGATATGAACCGTGACAGGAACGGCCTTGAGCCGCTTCGATGCCATCATCATGACAGGCGTCAAAGCGGGGCTGCCATGCCGTAAGGCAAGCTCTGCCAGGAACTCCGTGTGCCCGGCGTGAGCGAAGCCGCTTTCAAGCAGCACATATTTCGCAATTGGATTGGTGACGATGGCTGCGGCGTGCCCGGCTGTCGTGAGGGCGACCGCTCTCTCTATGGACTCGATGATGGCGCCGGCATGTGCGCTATCAGGCGAGCCGGCTATCACCGGCCCCAGTGGCTTGGCAAGCGGCAACACTGGCAACGCATTGGGGAAAACCTCAGGCGCTTGCTCCGGGTTTTCGATCTCCTGGATGAAAACGGAGCCGCCATTGTCCAGCAGGCCCGCGCGATCGACGAAGACGACCGGATCGCCGGCGGCAAAAAAGGCAGGGAGGCGATCCACATTCCGGCGAAGCCATGCGAGAAGCGTAATGTCTGGGCCGATCCCTGCCGGGTCGCCCATTGTGACAGCAAGCGGTTTCCGAAAGGGCCCAGGCTGCGAGGATGAACCATTCCCGGCACGTGATGATGTTATCAGACTAACTTCCCCGGTAATCGATCGAGGCCCCTTGCTTCAACTCTTGCAAGTATCGCCGCGAGAAGCGCTCGTATTCCTGTTGACGGACATCGGGCTTTTGCTCCGCTGAGGCTTTCGCCTTTGTTGCAATCCCTTTCCGGCAAATAGCATAGGATTCAATCGCGGCGCCGACAAGAACCGGGGGCGTCATTTGTCCTTCGGAGGCTTTCTCGATCAAAGGCTGGACATCCTTTGGGAAGGACGCAAGCTTCGCTTTTTCGATCGATCTTACCGTTGCATCCGAGACAAGCTTAGCTTCGTTCGGGAGTTGCGCGCAGGAGGTGAATTTCTCCTTCAAATTCTCAGCTTCTATGATGCGCTGGCTAACGGCTTTCTGATCGGTGCTGGCGACGCTGAGCCGCAAAACGCGAACATCGAATTGAATATCGCTTTCCGAAGGTTTCTCGTCTGTGCTTGGCAGAGCCGAGAAAAGAGACGCAAGCTGGGCGCCGTACCGCTTGCGGATGACATCACGCCAGGCAAGCTGCGCGCGGATGATCTCCTGGATCGTTCTCCGGTTGATGCCGTCCTTCTCGAATTGTTCGTAGAACTCCTCGAGCTTGGCATTTTTGCCCGGCTTGCTTTGGCTCGGGCTTCCACCGGCTATACTCGCGGTATTGGAATCCTGTTTGCTAGCGCCAGCAGACCGGCCCCTCCTTCTGCCGCCTTTCTGTTCTGTGTCGGCCTTGGGGCCTGTCTCGGTTGAAGTACCCGGGGCCGCCTGTGCTGAGTCTCCCTCCGTCCTTTGAATGAGAACTTGCTCCACCTCTTTATCGGTGATTTTGATGTCGAGCTTTTTCGCTGCTTGCAATTTCAGCCGATCCTCGATCAAAGAATTGATCGCCGTTTTGCGGGATGTTCCTCCGCCCTCGGAAAGAACCCGGTTCTTGGCTTCTTCGAGAAGCTCCTTCTTGATCTTTTCGGCGAGTTGTTGCGCCTCCTCCTGCGAATGCGGATTTGCCGCGATCATCTTCTTCCTGAAACGCTCCTTGATGTCGTCACCGGTCAGGATGGCTTTCATCCGGTCGCCGAAGCCATTTGTGCGGGCGTTCCAGCGGATTCTTTGCGCCACATCGCCAGATGTTATCGGCTCATCATTGACGAGCACGACGACATTTTGAGCGTTGGCGTCCGGGATGCCGGCCAGGAGCGCAAAAAAAATACCGCCGGCCGCAAGAATAATCAGTCTATTGAGAATCTCGATTCGCATAGCGGGAGCCTGGATTTAATTTGCGGCAAGAGTTTGCCACTTCAGCCGAAATCCCCGAATGTCAACGGGTACTTGTAACGAGCAAAACTCAGCTCCGCACATTTAGCGGAAGACCGCCGCTTCGGGTGAGAGATCGCCGATCGAGCTTGGCGTCGTCTGCTGGCCGAAGCCTTTGATGCCTACGCGCACGAGGACGGAAGTACTCGGAACAAGGTCGAGATAGGTGGTGTAGGTCTGCTGGTAGGTGACTGAGAGAATGAAGCATTCGTCGGCATATTGAATGCCCGCGCTGTTCCGGACCCATTGGTCGAGTTCGATATCGTAGCGGAGGTCTCCGAATACGGTCCAATCGTCGTTCAGCTTGACGGCGGCAAAACCAGCAATTTCGTCGCGGCTGTTCGGAAAGCCGATCTCCGGCTGTGCTTGCGCGGAAACATAGCTCAGCGTTCCCTGGAAAAAGCCCAGCTTCGTCTGGAGACTGTAGCTCTGACTTGAAAAAGAAAATTCCTGCTCGCTGACGCGGAACTGGGCCAAGAAACGGAACCGGTTCAAATAGTCCAGATAACCGCCGAAAACATAATCCGACGCGTTTGTGGCGAGCCCGGAGTTTGGGTTATACGCGTACGGATTTGTGCCCCCCAGATGGACGCTCTCGCCGCCGACAGCCCTGAAACTTATGCCGTTATAATTCTGGTAGGTGTACTGGAGCCCATAATTGGCTCTTGTATCGTTCTCAATGTAGTCGTAACCGGAGAACTTGTTGATATCGAACAGAAGCGTATCGTCGAAAACGAGGCTTTGAGAGTCTTCGTTTGGAACGTTCGCGTTGGAGCCGCCGCCTCGGGCGATGACCTGAACCACAGGCTCTATGACGTGCGATCCGGTCGCGGTATTGGCAACAAACGGATAGCGGTAGTCCAGGCCCACCCCGATCATCTCGCGGGTAAAGGTGTCCGTCGGTCCGCCGATGCCGACGCCGTCGATTTGCTGCTCGCTTGGTACACTGTAGAGGTCGGCGCGCCCAAGAACAAAAGGCGTGAAGCGCTCGCCGATGTCGTCGGTGAGCGTGCGGCGCCGCTCCGCCTGCGTCACGATGTGCTCCATGTTTCCGGTGTAGCCCGGTGGAAGCTGGCCCGAAGGGGCGTTCACGTTGAGAGCGAGCGCATTCAGGTCGAAGCTGAATTCGCCCCCGAATACCGGCTTGTTATGGATGTAGTTGTAGTCGATGACCGGGTAAGCCGTGGCAGTCACAGTCTTAAGGTATGAATTCGTCTCATAGTCATAGACGTCTGAACCCGTCAAATTTCCATATTGGGCAAGCGTCATGTTAAAATAGTTTCTGTCGGCCATCCCGGTCAGGTATAACGAAGAAACACGCTCGAAAGCATAGATGCTGTCGAGTAGATAAAACTGACGGAATGTTTGATCACTTTCGAGGATCGCGTTCCAGCCGACACTCCAGTTAGCGTTCAGGGCAAAGCTACCCGTCGTTTGCACGCTGCCGCGGAAGTTTCTGTCGCCCAAGAAGTCCTGGGCCTGGTCATTGTAGGCTCCGGCAAGCTTCACTTCATAAGCGCCGTTCCACAGACGCTGCCGCCAATCGGCCTGCATGAGGTAGCCGGCTTGTGTCGTGAATTCCGGCGACAGCGTGAGGTCGTAATTGGGAGATATCGCCCAATAGTACGAAAGCCCGGCCAGGTACCCGAGACTGCTGTTGAAACCATAGTTCGGCGCCAGAAAACCGGAACGTTGCTGCACCGCGGGATCCGGAGTGTAGAACCAGGGAATCCAGGCGATAGGGATGCCGAAAACCTCAAAAATGGAGTTTTCGTAGTAAACATTCTGGTCTGCCTTGTCGTCGACGACGCGCTGCGACTTGATACGCCAAATGGGAGGCCTTTCCGGGTGGGCCTCGCAAGGCTTGCAAGACGTGACGACGCCATTCTCGAAGATGGTTTTGTCACCCTTCCGGTAGGCGTTCGAGGCGGCGACGCGCGTGTCGTCCTCCGTGAGGGCGCGGAGGGACCGGATGAAGCCCTCGCGAAAATCGGCGCTCAGGGTCAGCCGTTCCGCATTGACGACCGAACCGTCCGAATCCTTCAAGCGGACATTCCCCATCGCCGTCAGCGTGTTGACGCTCTTGTCGTAGATCACCTCATCGGCGAGCAGGATGTTGTCGTTGTAATAAATCTCGACATTGCCATGGGCGATGACGCGGTTGTTGCGGTTATCGTAAACGAGGTCGTCGGCCTGAAGCAGCAAAGGCGCGGCCCTGTCGGGAGAAATCTGTTTGGCCACAACCTGGTCGGGGGCGTGGGCCTGGAGAGCCGTGACAGTGGATTGCTGCGCGCGCGCAATGCCCCCGCAGCACGCCAAGCATGCCAGGACTGCCAAAAGCCCCCTAAGCAATGTTCGCCGCTTCCACACTGTCAACCGTCACCCTCAAGGCCTCGGCCCATCCAAACTCACCCATCCTCCTGATGCAGAAGAACAGTCGCAGCCAATAGGAGCGCTGTAAGGGCAGGCGCCCAGGCCGCAACAGTTACGGGCACCATCCCAGACGCACCTACTTTACGCGAAAGTTCTGAAAATATGAAAAAGCCGAACCCCCCGGTTAAACCCGTCAAAACCATAGTTTGAATCCTGCCGAAACGAAAGGCTTTCAGTGAGCAGGTCGCCGCTATCAACACCATAGCCGCCATAAGAATAGGACGGGACAGGAAAAGCTGGTATTGAAGCTCATATTGCTCTGTTGGTATGCCGGCCTTCTTGGCAAAATCGATAAATCCAGGAAGCTCCCAGAACGATAGAGTTTCTATTGAACCCAAGCTGCTCATAATCTGAATAGGCGTGAGATATGTACTTATGAAATACTCATTGTATCGCTTAACGGCCTCGCCAGAGCTTTGAACGACAGCGTTCTCCAGCCGCCAATAGCCTTGCCTAAGTTCAGCCTTGTTTGCTTGAATTTGCTCATAAAATCTATTGTTGAGGTCAAATTGCAACAGGGTTACGCCGCCTAGCGTCAGGCCCCGGTCGGCCGACGATTTCGCATGCAAAATCGTCGGGCCATCGACGCTCTCCTGCCTCAGCCAGGAGCCGGTGAGGCTTCTCGTTCCAAAGGATTTCTCAGTGTTGAAAATCCTGGTTTGGATGCGCTCCGATTCGGCTTTCATCATGGACGCGAGGGGGTTGAAGACGGTCACCGCGAAGATGCCGAAACCGACCCCAACCCAAAGCCCCGGCTGAATGAACTGCCAGACCGAGAGCCCCGAGGCGCGGATGATGATGAGCTCCGACGTGCGGCTGAAGCTCAGGAACGCGCCGATCGTGCCGATCAGGATGGCGAAGGGCAGGGCGAGTTCGGCAAAAACAGGGACGCGGAGCAAGCTGATCGTGGCCATCGTCAGGGCGCCGATGTCGTCGTGGGATGCGCCTCTCCGGAGATTTTCTACGAAATCCGCAAAGAAAATGAGAAGAAACGTGATGAAGAATACGGCCAATATCGTAACGATAAATCTCATCGCCATATACCGCCCGATCGTTTTGAAAACCGTCATATCGAGATCCAGTCACGGCTAGGATTGTACGACCGCCCCGGCCCGCCGCCGGAGCAGGAAGCTTAAAGGCCAAGGCAGGCGCAAGCGTGGCATTGAGATGGAGGGTGCGTTGATGTTGAGGCCAAGCATCAGGAGGCCAAGCGCGCTCACGGCGACAGGCACGCCGTAGATCAGCAAAACCGCCCACAGGTTCTTGCCGACCATGTTGATGCCGGCAATCCCGACCAGACGGATGAGTGCGCCGATTGTGAAAGCCGTGAACAGGATCCCGGTGCGTCCTTCGCGCGTCGTCCTGGGGCGGCCGAGATAGACCGTGGCAAGGATTGCAAACACGATGGCGTAAACGGCGGCCGAAAAACGCTCGTGGATTTCCGACCTGAAGCGGGACTTGTTGTCCTGATAATATTTGCTGCTCTTATCGGGAAAGAGGAGGTCTCCAATGTCGCGCTCTCGCGGATTTAAGTCCCCCCCTGGTCCTTGTTTTGGAGCCATGTCTCCGATGTCGAAGGCATAGGTATTGAAGGCGATGATTTGCAAATCCTGCTTTCCGGCCTCCTGCCGCAGGATTTGACCGTCGTACAACTCCATCGAGGAGCGACGGCCCTCGGCCAGGACTTGTCCGCGGTCCGCGACGACGGTCGTCGCCATTTTCGGGTCCCTCTCGTCGCGAACGACGACGCCAAGCAGCTCGCCCCCCTTGCCCTTGTCTCGCATGTGGAAAGTGAGGCCAGGCTCCAGGTCGGTGAACTCGCCGGGTTGCATGACCTGTGACAACAGGTCCGCCCGCACCTTCGAAACATATTCGCTGAGGAGCCGGGCGGCCTTAGGCGTGACAAAGACGGTCGCGGCCAGCACACTGAGCGAGACGACAACGGCAAGCGCAATATACGGCACGAACAGGCGCCAGACAGATGCGCCCGCGGCCGACAGGACGATGAGCTCGCTGTCCCCGTTGAGCCGGTTCAGCGTGTGAAGCGAGGCGATGAGAAAGGCGATCGGCGCCACGGTCACGATGAGATTGGGGAGCGCCAAGGCTGTTATTTTAAGAAATAAGATGAAAGTCTGCCCTTCTGAAGTTAAGAGCTTGATCTCCTTGAGAATTGAGGTCAGCCACACAATAAGCGTCAGTGATATCAAAATCATGAGCACCGCCGACGCCGTCTGGCGAAAGATATAGCGGCTGATCAGCATGCTCTAGCGCTCCCCGGCGGTTTTGCCGGCTCCCTCGTGCGGCGTCCCAGCAGGCACTACGCATGGCTTCGTGGCGCATTTTCGGCCATGGCAGGCTTTGCATTTATGGGGCTTTCCTGTAGGGTTTCGTGTTGACTATAAAACGATCATTCGCCCCGCCAGACCGGTTTGCGCCCTCCATGACAGAGCTTCCCAGCATCTCGTTTGCCTCCCTGGATTTAAAAACGAACGCTTCCACCATCGTCTACTTCGTGGCCGAAGGGGAGGGGATGCCTCCGCATCTCAAGAAGCTCGACGCCGCCACGGGAGGTGCCATCTCCAAGGCGATGAGCGTCGCCGCCTTCAAGCGCAAGCGAAAGAGCGTCGTCGAACTCCTTGCCCCGCACGGCCTTGCCGCCGGACGCCTTGTGCTTGTGGGGGTTGGCGAGCCCAAAACGCTGAGCGCCCGCGAATGGATGGAAATCGGAGGGGCCGTCCGCGGCAAGCTGCCTGCGAAGACGACGGACGCCGACATCGTTTTCGAAGGCGTTGATTCGCTGAATGGCGAAGCGCCGTTTTCCTTCGCGCTCGGCTTCAGCTTGCGGAATTATGCATTCAAGAAATACAAATCGAAGGGCGGAGCGCGCGGCGACGCCGAAGACGCCGAAGCCGAGAACGACCGCACGCCGCCGCGTTTGAAGATCTTTTCTCATTCCGGCGGTGAACTCGCACGCGGATTTCAGAAAGATCAGGCTCTCCTTGAAGGCGTCTACCTTGCCCGCGACCTCGTGAATGAGCCAGCGAACATCCTGACGCCGCCAGAGTTTGTTGAGCGTCTCCGCGCGCTTGAAGCGGAAGGTCTGAAGGTCGAGGTTCTGGACGAGCGCGGGCTCAAATCGCTTGGCATGAATGCGATGCTGGCCGTAGGCCAAGGCAGCGCACAGCCGACGGCGGCCGTCATTTTGCGCTGGAACGGCGTTCCGCCGGGTCATGAACCCGATGGCAATCTCGTCTTCATAGGGAAGGGCGTCTGTTTCGATTCGGGCGGGATTTCCATCAAGCCAAGCCAAGGCATGGAAGACATGAAGGGCGACATGGCGGGCGCGGCCGCTGTCGCCGGCGTCATGACCGCGCTTGCACGCCGCAAGGCGCCGGTGCGCGCTATTGGACTTGTCGGCCTCGTCGAGAACATGCCAAGCGGAACAGCAATCCGCCCGGGCGACATCGTGACGTCCGCATCCGGCCAAACCATTGAAATCCTGAATACGGATGCCGAAGGACGGCTCGTTCTTGCGGACCTTCTCTGGTACGCGCAGGCGCACCTTGAGCCGAAGCTCATGATCACACTGGCGACGCTCACGGGCGCGATTCTCGTTGCGCTCGGCAAGGAATATGCGGGCCTGTTCTCGAACGACGATTTGCTGGCTGCCCAGATCGGCGAGGCCGGACAGGATATCGGCGAGCCTGCCTGGCGGCTGCCGCTGTCCAAGAAATACAACAAGATGATCGATTCAAAGCTCGCCGATGTTAAAAATATCGGCGGACGCGATGCCGGCTCGATTACGGCCGCGCAATTCCTGCTTCGCTTCGTCAAGTCCGGCGTACCCTGGGCTCATCTCGACATCGCCGGCATGGCCATGGGTTCTCCGTCCTCCGACATCAATTCGAGCTGGGCCTCGGGTTACGGCGTTCGCTTGCTCGATCATTTTTCGGAAAAGTTCTACGAGAGCCATTCCGAGACCAAATAACAAAAGGTTCCATAATACATCTTATGCGAATCGCGGACGGCGGCTCTAGAGCCGCCGGATGAGCCGCTTTACGCGTTGCGCGTCAAAAGCGCCGAAAATTTAGGAACAAATCAAGAACAAGATGGCGTTTAGAACCTTAACCGGCTCTGCGCAAGCAATAACCATCCTATCACTCACAAGCTATGGCCTGGAGCGGGCGGAAATCCTCCCTTCCGCTAAGAGACCGCTAAAAAGCGCAACTTAGCAGATGCAAGGACGTCAAATTGTGTGGCGGTGGCGAAAAATCGCCTTGCGAAACATGGAATGCGGCATCTTCCAACTCGGCGAATACACTTTCGCGATGCAATCGCCATCCCTCAACCCGAACACCGGTCAAGATCAGAGCCGCAACAGGAAGTGAGAGGAAGTCCCGTCTATAGAAGGACGCATCTCATTTCCTCTGGTCCCGCTAGGGGGTCCCATGGCGAATGGCCACCAACGATAGCGATCTGGAAAGAAGACAGCCTCTCTATGGAGAACGCTGGAGCAAGGCTCGGGCATTCCCACCCTCGGCAATGCGCGCCTTCGCGTATGAAGACGCTGACGGACAAAGAGCGCGCGCCAAGGATTTCCGCAGAACCGCAGGAGGGAGAAGAAGAAGCTGAGGATTGACGCGGCCAAGCGCATCGCCCGATCCTTGGGCCAGCGGAGAGGAAGACAGTGAAGCTAATGTGATTTGGCTTTCGCGGTCAATCTGGTGCATGATTGCCACAGCCAATGCGCAGCCGGCACGAGAGGCTTATGACCTCCCGTGCCGGTTCGTTTTTAAACGATGCGTCTCCTCACTGCGCGCTGAAAAGCGAGCTTGTCCCAAGCGCCGACGGCGTATCGGGATATGCGGTCGCGCTTCTGGTTGATGCATCACCTACCCCAGCCATTTACTTTTATGGACCGGACGCGCTAGGTAAATTTGCGGCCGTTCTCCGACGAGCGCGGCGTGGCGTGTTACAGGAGGTCGTATGGGGGACAGGGATACTAAGATTACAGCTGGTCAATCGCAATGCGCCGCAGCCGTCGAGCGCCTGCTCGACATCATGGCGGCGCTTCGCGATTCCGAGCGCGGCTGCCCGTGGGACAAGAAGCAGACCTTCGCAACCATCGCCCCCTACACAATCGAGGAAGCCTACGAGGTCGCCGACGCCATTGAGCGCGGGGACATGGACGATCTGAAGGACGAACTCGGCGATTTGCTGCTTCAGGTTGTCTACCACGCTCGCATAGCCGAGGAGGAAGGGCTGTTTGCCTTTCCGGACGTCGCAGACGCTATCGGCTCGAAAATGATCCGCCGCCACCCCCATGTTTTTGGCGAAAGCGGCGGCGACGGCGGCGCTCATCAATGGGAAGCCATCAAGAAGCAGGAGCGAGAGGCGAAAGCTGCGAAAAATGGGCCTGCCCCGCGCCCTTCCCTTTTCGAGGATATTCCGTCAGGCATGCCCGCGTTTGCAAAGAGTCAGAAGCTTCAGCGCCGCGCGGCGCGCATGGGCTTTGACTGGCCTTCAGTCGAGCCGGTGCTGGACAAGGTGGATGAGGAACTTGCCGAGCTTCGCGCCGAGATCGCAAGCCCGCCCGACCCCGGCAAAAAGAAGCGGGAGTTCGAGGAATTCGGGGATCTCATGTTTGTGATGGTCAATCTCGGCCGGTGGCTCGGGATCGATGCAGAGGCCGCGCTTCGCGCCGCCAACATGAAATTCACACGCCGCATGGACTCCATGGCCGCCCAGGCCGACGAGAGCGGCCAGACGCTGGAAACTATGACGTTAGATGAGATGCAGGTGCTATGGGACCGCGCCAAAGACGCCGAGAAGGGTGAAGGGCGAGGATAAGCCCGCCGCTTTCCCGGCCAAGCGAAGCGCGAGCCGGGATCGCAAAATGGTGGGCGTCCAACTTGTTACGATCCCGGATAAGGCTTCGCCTTTCCGGGAAGACGAAGCGTGGGCACAGCAGCGCCCGAGATAATAATCCATCAGTCAAGCCCGGCCATGACAACACCGGGACATCCTACTGATGCTTTGCCTTCTCCTCCG
Source organism: uncultured Alphaproteobacteria bacterium (assembly GCA_963757195.1). Lineage (GTDB taxonomy): Bacteria > Pseudomonadota > Alphaproteobacteria > Rhizobiales > Rhodomicrobiaceae > Rhodomicrobium. The sequence continues at coordinate 1,899,500 of CAVWQG010000002.1, read as the reverse complement.
CCACCAGCTCCTTTTTCGATAGTTTCCCGATCAATGTCTTCGGCAACTCCTCGCGGAACACGATTTCGGCCGGCATCTCGATCTTGGAGATGCGCGCTCTCAGGAATTCGGCCATCTCTTCCTGGGTCACGCGCTCGCCTGCACGAAGCTTGACGAACGCCTTCGGCGCTTCACCCCGGTACTTATCGGGAACGCCGATCACGGTGACTTCATCCACGGCTGGATGCTCATAAATCGCCTCTTCGATCCGGCGCGGATAAACGTTGAAGCCTGAACAAAGAATGAGGTCCTTGATCCGGTCGACGATATAGGTGAAGCCGTCCTCATCCATATAGGCGACGTCGCCGGTCCTAAGAAATTCGCCGATGAAGGCGTCAGCGGTTTCCTCCGGCTTGTTCCAGTATCCTTTCATGACCTGCGGGCCGCAGATGCAAATCTCGCCCCGCTCACCGAGCGGCGCCTCGCGCTCCGGGGCGCCCAGCTCGCGCAGCGACATGATCGTGCCCGGCAATGGCAAGCCGATAGACCCTTCCTTGACCGGACCGCTGACGGGATTGATATGCGTCACCGGAGACGTTTCCGAGAGCCCGTATCCCTCGACCAGCTTGCAGCCCGACGCGCGCTCGAAATCGTGCTTCACCTCGAGCGGCAGCGGCGCGCCGCCCGAAATGCAGAACTTCAGCGACGAAAGATCGTGGCTTTTGATGCTGGGCGCCCTCGCAAGCGCGTTAAACAGCGTTGGAACGCCCGCCATGATCGTCGGCTTCGCTTCATCGATGAGCGTCAGCGTCTGCTTCATGTCGAAGCGCGGCAGCATGATCATCTGCGCCGCCTTCCGAATCGCGAAATTCATCAAGCCCGTCATCGCGAAGGAATGAAAGAACGGGATGACGCAAAGAAACCGCTCTTCGCCGTCGACCGCGAGGCCCGGAAACCAGCTGGCGGCCTGCTCCACATTGACGGAGAGATTGGCGTGGGTGAGCATCGCTCCCTTCGGCGTTCCCGTCGTGCCGCCCGTATATTGCAGGGCGGCGACGCTGTTCACGTCGATGTCGCAGGGCGCAAAACCGCCGTCATTATTCAGGAGATCGCGCGATGCGATCACGCCGGAGCCGGCCTTCCAGGACGCGGCGTTGTTCCTCTTGAACACGTCGAAAAGAAGCCCCTTCAGGCCAGGCAACATGTCGCTGAAGCGCTCCACGACCACATGCTTCACAACCCCGCCATCGAGCAGAGCCTTCGCTTTCGGGAAAGTCGCCTTGAGATCGAGCGTGATGACGATGTCGGCGCCCGCGTCCTTCACCTGGAATGTCAGTTCCGGAATCGTATAGAGCGGGTTCAAACCGACGACGGTCCCGCCGGCTTTCAGGATCGCATAATAAAAGACGATAAAGGCCGGACAGTTCGGCAACAAAAGCCCGACGCGCGTCCCCTTCCCTACGCCAAGCCCTTGAAGCCCCTTCGCAGCGCGGTTGACGGCGTCTGCAAGCTCCGCGTAGCTCAGCGTCTTCCCAAAAAACCCTGTCGCGGGCCTCGCCGCAAAGCGGGCCGCCGCCTTAACGAGGAATGCCGGCAGCGGCGCAGCCTCAAAACGCTGGAACCAGTCTATTTGCTTTGGGTAGGATTTCAACCATGGGTAGGGTTTATTGCCTGCCGGTGCGCGGGATTTTGGCTCGCTGGTCAATCCAGCTTGTTCGGAGCTTTCCATAGCTCTTCCAACCCTGACTTCTGATTGAGCATAACGATTAGTAAGGATGGAGCGTAACGCGAGCGCGTCAAGGTCCAAACGCAGCCGCAGAGACACGGCATGGGATTGCCTCTCGCTTTTTGAGCCATGAGTTGCGACTTTCAACCACAGCATGGATCATCTCTTCGCCCTCTCGTTGAACGAAGGTGTTCATCTCTGGGGCGTCTCGCTGGACTTGGGGCAGGTTTGCCGCTATCCCGTTCGCCACGCTTTGATTGATTGAGTGTGGCGCCTCAACCTTTTGCCCGCTCGAAATCGCCCGAGGGAGCCTGCCATGGACGATGTAGCCGAGAAGATTATCGCAATCCTGCGCAAGAACATGCGTAATCCCGAAAAGGATATTACGCTCGATACAAAGTTGAGCGATCTGGAAATTGAGTCTCTCGATCTTGCCGTCATCGTTTTCGATATCGAGGATACTTTCGGCATTCAAATTCCCTACAACGCGAACGAAGAAGTCGTGGATTTCGCGACGGTCGGTTCCGTTGTCGAGAGGGTTAAAGCCGTTCTAGCAGAGCAGAAGGCATCGAACACGGCCGCTTAAGCAGCGCCGGCTTGGGGCAAAAATCATGGCATTGAACGGCAACGGGCGCCGTGTTGCGGTCACGGGCATAGGCGTCGTGACGTGCATCGGCACGAGTGTCGAAAAATTCTGGGCCGCTATCAAATCCGGCACGCATGGAATCGGCCCCATCGAGAGCTTCCCATTGCAGGACTTGTACATCAAGATCGGCGGCGAGGTTCGGGATTTTGACCCGAACGTGCGTTGCAAAAGCAAGGCCGTCATCCTGTCCGACCGCTTTTCGCAATATGCAAGCGCCGCTGCCCACGAAGCCGTGCAGCAGTCGGGCCTCGAAACACCCTTCAAGAACGGCGAGCGCGCTGCCGCAATTGTCGGCTCGGGCGCCGGTGGACTATCGACCCTCGAAAAAGCCTATGAAGACATCTTCGTCCATAAGAAGAAGGCGACTCATCCGCTGACGCTTCTCAGGACCATCAGCAGCACGGCCGTAGCCCACGTCAGCATAGACCACGGGATAAAGGGTCCGGTTTTCGGCACGGTCAGCGCTTGCTCGACTGCCGCTCATGCCATCGGCCTCGCCTTCCAGATGATCAGAGGCGGCGCTGTCGACGTCGCCGTCGCCGGCGCTTCCGAGGCGGCGATCAATTATGGCTCCATGCGCGCCTGGCAGGCGATGCGCGTGCTGTCGCCCGATGGCTGCTACCCGTTTTCGAAGCGGCGCAACGGGACCGTGCTCGGCGAAGGCGCCGGCATCCTCGTGCTTGAGGAGATGGAGCACGCCAAAGCCCGCGGCGCGACCGTACTCGCCGAGCTTATGGGGGTCGGCATGACGTCGGACGCGAGCGACATGGTGAACCCTGACATTGACGGCCCGGCACGAGCCATGCAGATCGCCCTTGCCGACGCCAACCTGTCACCGGGCGACATCGATTATGTGAATGCGCATGGCACCGCCACGTCCGCGAACGATATCAACGAGACGCGCGCCATCAAGAAGGTGTTCGGAGCGCACGCAAACAGGCTTTCCGTCTCCTCCACGAAATCGATGCATGGACATTGTCTCGGCGCCGCTGGCGGCGTCGAGGCCGCTGTTTGCGTTCAAGCGATGCGCGAAGGCTTTGTCCCGGCGACAATCGGATTCGACGAGCCCGGAAGCGAGTGCGACCTCGATTACACGCCGAATGAGGGCCGTTACCGCGATATCGGCTACGCCATGTCCAATTCCTTCGCTTTCGGCGGGCTGAACGCTGTGCTTGTCTTCGGCCAAGCGCCGAATTGACAAGAAATAGCCTGACTTTCGCCATAATGTTAGAATGGTAGAGTCCTTGGGCTGAAGCAGCGCGCCCCGAAAGTCTATCTTGGCAACACACAAGCAGGCCGCTGCGTTCTATCTCAGCAAAAGATGGACGCAATCGGTTGTGTAAGGTCTTTCAATGACAATGATGTTTGAACAGCACTCCCCCCTCGCCTGGGTTGCTTTCAACATTCTCGTGCTCGCCATCCTGGCGGCGGACCTCGGCATCTTCCATCGCAAGCCAAGAGAGATTTCGGTCCGCGAGGCTCTTTGGAAGACAGCCGGCTACATCGCGCTTGCCCTTTCGTTTAACGCCTGGATCTACTTTCAGTCCGGGCCGGAAAAGGCCGTCGAATTTCTAACCGGCTATTTCATCGAATATGCGCTGAGCATGGACAACATCCTCGTGTTTGTCGTCATTCTCAGTTACTTCCAGGTTCCGGCCGCGTTGCAGATGCGCGTCCTTCTTTGGGGCATTCTGGGCGCCCTCGTCTTGCGCGGCGTATTCATTCTCGCCGGATTTGCCTTGATCGAGACTTTCGACTGGACGGTCGTCGTTCTCGGCGCCTTCCTGATCTATACCGGCATCAAGACGATGCTGGCGGGCGACGAGACAATCGACCTCCAGGATAGCCGTGTCATCAAAATCACGCGCCGACTTTTCCCAATCACGCATGAATATGATGGCGAGCGGTTCTTTTCGAAGCTTCCTTCAGGAAGAGCGGTCGCAACGCCTCTCTTCTTGGTACTCATCGTTCTGAACGTCACGGACATCATTTTCGCGCTCGAACTCGATCCCAGCGATCTTCGCCATCACGCGCGATCCTTTCATCGTGTACACGTCGAACGTCTTCGCGATCCTTGGCCTGAGAGCGCTTTATTTTGCTTTGTCTGGCCTGGTCGACAAGTTCCGCTATCTGAAATACGGCCTGTCGCTCGTGCTTATCTTCATCGGATTGAAGATGATCTATAATTATCCCGACTGGCTTGAGGATATCCCGACGATATGGGCGCTCGCTGTGACCGCGCTCTTTATATTCGGCTCCATATTCGCCTCTCTCATCCACAACAGGATCGACGAAGGCGCGTCCACGCGATAATCGGGCAGCCGGTCATCCCGGCCAGGCGGCGCGAGCCGGGATCTAAAACTAGCCGCTTCAACGTGTTACGATCCCGGATAAGGCTTCGCCTTTCCGGGACTTGATTACCGGGATGTTCCCGCCAGCAGAAGAAGTCGTGAAAACGTTGGCGAATTTTCGCCCCACTGTCATGGACGGGGCATGCCCTTGGGCTTGACCCGAGGGTTGACCTGGCCATCCAGTCATAACTTGAAATACCTTGTTTTTTCTGGATGGCCGCCTCCAAGGGCGGCCATGACGACGGAATTGGCGGGAACATCCCGGTAATCAAGTTCCGGGATTACGATGACTGCGGGCGTGTCGGTCAAACTCTATTTAGCGCGCGCGCTCCAGGATCGAGCAGAAGTTGGCGACCGCCGCTCCGCCCATATTGTAGACGCCCGCCAGCTTGGCATCCGGGATCTGCATATCCCCCGCTTCGCCCATAAGCTGCATCGCCGCCATGATATGCATCGAAACCCCCGTCGCGCCGATGGGATGGCCCTTCGATTTAAGGCCGCCGGAGGGGTTTACCGGAAGCTTCCCGGTTTTCTCGGTCCAACCCTCGCGAACCGCGATATGGCCTTGCCCCGGAGCCGTCAGGCCCATGGCCTCGTACTGGATCAACTCAGCAATGGTGAAACAGTCGTGGCTCTCGGCGAGGCTCAGATCGCCGATGGTAACGCCTGCTCGCTCCAGGGCCAGCTTCCAGGCCCGGCGCGCCCCCTCGAAGGCCGCCGGATCGCGCCGGGACAAAGGCAAAATGTCATTCACATGCGCGGTGGCGCGAAACCGGATGGCGCGCGGGGCATCGGCCGCCGCATCCTCCGCGACAAGCACAAGCGCCGCCGCCCCGTCAGAAACCAAGGCGCAGTCGCTGCGCCGCAAAGGGTGAACCACATACGGGTTCTTATCCGAGACCGTATTGCAGAAGTCGAAGCTCAGCTCCTTGCGCATCTGGGCAAAAGGATTGGCCACGCCGTTCTTGTGGTTCTTGGCCGCGATGCGCGCGAGTTCCTCGGAGCGGTCGCCGTAGCGCTGAAAATAGTTCTGCGCGATGCGGGCGAAGATGCCAGCGAAACCGCCTTCAACCTCGGCCTCCTCCTTGCGGTAAGACGCGCCGAGAAGGATGTCGCCAATCTCCGCCGATGGCTTTGCCGTCATCTTCTCCGCGCCGACGACGAGGGCGACTTTCCCCTGCCCTGCCTCAAGGAAGTTGAGAGCGGCGTAGATTGCGGCCGAGCCCGAGGCGCAGGCATCCTCCACCCGCACCGCAGGCTTGTCCGCCAGCGCGGGCTCGATCAGGCCTGGGATTGCGCCCTGAAAATCCTGGCTTTGAAAGCCGTTGTTCATGATGCCGACGAAAACGCCGTCAACATCCTCCGCCGCGACTTGCGCATGATCGAGCGCCGGCCGCACGACCCGAGCCATTAACCCCTCCGTGTCAGGGTCTTCCAGCTTGCCGAAAGGCGAATGCGCCCAGCCTGTCATGAATGCCGAACGAGCCACGCGAGCCTCCTTCTCTCGATGCGGCTCATATAAGCGTGGACGAAGAGATCGCAATTCAGAAAGCGCGCCCGATCAGAGCGTCCCCCGTCGTCATCCCGTGCGCAGCGCAGCGCGAAGCGCTGCGCCGCAGACACGGGATCGCAAAACACACTGGCCTGAGTTTGGAACGGTCCCGGCTCGCGTGCAGCACGGCCGGTATGACGCGGCGACCTTTGCCGCGCGGCGCCGAGGGAACGATTCTACAGAATATACTTGGCGTTGACCGTGATCGCCGTCTTGCCTTTGATCTGGAATTGCGCCTGGTCGAAATGTGGCTTTCCCATGAGCCGCGGATTGGTCGATACGCCAACCCCCTCCGTCGGAATGCCGAGAAAATTTGTGTCGAGCTGGCCATTGCCATTCTCGTCATGGATGGCCGCCACGGCATACACGCCATCTTTGAGGCCCTTGAAGGTGATGACCACCTTGCCGGCGCCGACGACCGTTTTGTTCTGGCGGACCGGACGGCCCTTCTCGCAGTCTGGAAACGCCTCCCTGTCTGAGCTTTCCGCGGAAAACACACACAGAATAATCTGGCCCTGGCTGCTTCTGAGATTGTCGACCGTAACTGTCAGGTCTGCGGCAAAGGATTGCGAATGACAAAAGCAAAAGAGCGTTGCAGCGGCAGCTGCAGACTTCAAAAGAATTTTCATGAGGATCGACCGTTGTAAGGAGGAGAAGCCTTCGCGGTAAGGGTTCCTCACGGCGAGATTGAGGCAAGCCAGCCCGCCACTCGTACGGCGTGCCGGATACAGCTTGTTACAAGGAAGGCGATAGGATTTTTAAGCCGCCCGGTTTAGCCTTTGTTAAGGCGAGATCCAGCCAAGATTTTGTGCTTGGTTGGTTACCGGCATTCGCTCACGCAGAGGTTCAAGCGGCGTGAGATTGCGGAGATCCTATGATGTTCAAGTTCGTAAAATATCTTCTTAGCGCCGGCCTTATTGCCGGGTCAATAACCGTGGCGGCGGCGGGCGACCTGCCTCCTGAAGTTCTCGATAGCGTTATGACCTCCTGCAGGCCCGATTATCACCGTGTCTGCTCCTTTGTCGTGCCGGGCGGCGGGCGCGTAGCACGATGCCTTCTCGACCATGAAATGGAGCTTGCTCCCCCATGCCTGAAGTCGCTCAAGCTCGCCTATGCGATGGAAGTCTGCATGCCCGATTATCACCGGTTTTGCAATGGCGTACAGCCGGGCGGTGGACAGATTGTGGAATGCCTCGCCAGCCGGATGGAGGCGCTTCTCCCCGAATGCCAGCGTGTCGTGAGCGCGAACGCGCCTTACGCCGGTCCTGGCCATGAGCGTTACAGTTATAATCGTGGCCCTTACAGCGGCCCCGTGACGAACCCGGAGGCTTATAGCTACGAGCCAAGCCCTTCTGAAACCGCTCCACCATATCCGAGTCAGGGCGCCAACGGCGGCCAGTCTTACGACGACCGCTACGCCGATCGCGGCTACGGCCAAGGCTCCGCGCCGCCCTATGGTGGCGGACATTACCCTGACCAGGGCTACAACAATCCGGGATACCCGCAACCTGGCCCGGGTTATCAGCAGCCCGGCGGCGGCTACCCGCCTGCGGAAGAAGGGGCGCCGCTGAAGTAGCAACATCCGAAGGCCGGGCCCAGGCCCGGCCATTCCGATTCATGACCGAAGTCCGGAGCGTGCGGCGCCCTGCACCACAATTGCTGGCCCGATGAGCGAAGTTTTGCCTGGCGTTTCACGCTTCGGCGCTTGAGCTGTCGCGATATTCGCCTGCGACGCCGTTCATCCGCTCGACCTTGAACCCGCGCTTCCGAAGCTTCCCAACGGTCTCGTCGGCGTGCGCGCGATCCTTGGTTTCGATGACGATATCGACGAGCGTACCCTTCGCCGGAACATCGAGATAAAAGCGGCGATGATACACCTCCAGAATGTTCACTCCGCAGCGCCCCAGTTCGCTTGAGACCTCGCCCAGCGTCCCCGGCCTGTCGCTGATCGTGATGCGCAGCGACACAATCTTGCTCTCGCGCTCAAGCCCTCGCATGATGATGGAGGCCAGCACGCGGGAGTTGATATTCGCGCCGCTTTGGAAGAGCCCGACGCGCCGCCCCGCAAAGCGCTCCTTGTTCGACAGAACCGCGGCGAGTCCGGCAGCGCTGGCGCCTTCGGCAACCGTCTTCTGAACGCTCGCAAGCGTGAAGATGGCCTCCTCGATGGCCTTCTCGCTTACGAGGACCACATCCGAAACAAGCTCGCGGATGACGGGCAGCGTGCACGCGCCGCATGTCTTGACGGCGATGCCTTCCGCGAGCGTCGCGCCGCCGCATTCGACGATCCTGCCGCGCAAGGCGGCATAGGTTGAGGGATAGCTTTCCACCTCGACGCCGATGATTTCCAAGGCCGGGCGCAGCGCCTTGACGGCCGTGGCGACGCCCGCGATGAAGCCGCCTCCGCCGATTGGCACGATCATGCAGTCGAGGGCCGGACAATCTTGAAGGAACTCGAGCCCGGCCGTGCCCTGCCCTGCAATCACCACCGGATCGTCATAGGGATGGATCAGCGTGAAGCCGTGCTCTGCAATCAGACTGTCGGCCAGCGTTCGCGATTTAGCCACCGTTTCGCCGAAAAGAATGACCTTCGCGCCGTAGCCTTCCGTGTTCCCGACCTTGTTGAAGGGCGTGTGCTCGGGCATGACAATTGTGGCCGGAATGCCGAGCCGCGCCGCGTGATAGGCGACAGCCTGCGCATGATTACCCGCCGAAATCGCGATTACGCCTCTCTGGCCAGCGGCGTCGTCAAGCGAAAGGAGCTTCAGGAGCGCGCCGCGTTCCTTGAAGCTGCCCGTGGCCTGCATGTTCTCGTACTTGACGAAAATATGCGCAGCCGAAAGCGCCGACAGCTTCGGCGCCTCCACGGCAGGAGTCCAGAGGATGACGTGCTGCAAACGGCTTGCTGCCGCCCGTATCTCAGGCAGGCCTACCGGCGGCCGCTGAGAACGGTCATCGGCGTCTAGAGGCATGGCCCACGCTCTCCTTCCGTTCCAGAAGGGAATGGGTGGTTACATGCCCTTCGCTTAACCGGCCTTCAAGAGTTGGGCCGCCTCGACCGCGAAATATGTAAGAATGCCCGAGGCGCCCGCACGACGGAAAGCCATCAGGCTTTCAAGCACGCAGCGATCGCGGCTGAGCCAGCCATTCTGGAAGGCGCCGGCCAGCATCGCGTATTCGCCCGACACCTGATAAACGAAGGTCGGCACCTGGAAGGTCTCCGAGACGCGGCGCACGACGTCGAGATAGGGCATTCCCGGCTTGACCATCACCATGTCCGCGCCTTCGGCAAGATCGAGCGAAACCTCGCGGATGGCCTCGTTGGTGTTTGCGGGGTCCATCTGATAGGTGCGCTTGTCGCCCTTCAGCGTCCCCGATGAGCCGACCGCATCCCGGAACGGCCCGTAGAAAGCGGACGCATACTTGGCGGCGTAGGACATGATCAGCGTGTTCTTGAAGCCGCTCCCCTCCAGCGCCTCGCGGATCGCGCCGATGCGCCCGTCCATCATGTCGGACGGCGCCAGCACATCGCAACCGGCCTCCGCCTGCGTCAGGGATTGCCGGACCAGCGCTTCGAGGGATTTGTCATTGGCGATCTCGCCTTCGATCAGAAGACCATCATGACCGTGGCTCGTGTAGGGGTCCAGCGCCACATCGCAGATGACGCCCATCTGCGGCACGCGCGCCTTGATCGCGCGAACGGTGCGGCAGACAAGATTTTCCGGGTTGAACGCCTCGCTCGCGGTGTCATCGCGCAGGTTCGTCTGCGTATAGGGGAAAAGCGCAATCGCGGGCACGCCAAGCTCGGCGGCCTCTTCCGCCGCGTTGACCGCGAGATCCACCGAAAGCCGCTCGACGCCCGGCATGGAAGGAATCGGCTGCCGCACCATTTTGCCGTCCACGACGAAAATCGGCCAGATCAGGTTCGAGGCAGTCAGAGTTGTTTCTGCGACAAGAGCACGCGACCACGGGGCCTGTCTTGGTCTCCTCATCCGGATATTGGGGTATCCACCTGCGGCTGTTCTTGCGAGTGATGCCTTATCGACAGTAAATGCCGATGATTTCTTCACGATTGTCATGGCGCGGCCCTTCCTGGAGAGCGTTTTCTGTACGCCTGAAAGGCGCTTGACACAAGGCCGGAGTTGTCCTAGAACAAACACAGAACATCGATGGTCGCCCCCCGTCAAGCCGTCGATGCCAAAAACAAGCAAGCGAGCCAGAAAACACCGGTAATTCAGCCCCCTGCCGGATCATCCGTTCCTTTTGCCCCCGAAAGCGAACGAAAACGCCCCCAAGGCTCGCTTGCTTGCTTTTTTCGCAAATCTCCGCCAAATCACGAGACATGGTAAAAATCGACGTTCTTGGCGCGGGCATTGTCGGCCTTTGGCAGGCGTTCATGCTGCGAAGGTACGGCCACGATGTCACCTTGTGGGATCGAGCCGGGATACCCGGCGGCGTGCGCGCAAGCCAGCTTGCCGGCGCGATGCTGGCGCCTTATTGCGAAGGCGAGCCCGGACATGAGCTGGCGTTGAAGCTCGGCCTGGAGGCGCTGCCGCTGTGGCGGGAGCACTATCCGGAAACGGCGGCGACGGGCACGCTGGTTGTGGCGGCGGCCCGCGACCGCTCAGACTTGGAGCGGTTCGCCTCTCAGACGCAGGGTCACAGGCGGCTGACCGCGGCGCAGGTGAGCGACCTGGAGCCGGCGCTCGATGGCCGTTTCCGGGACGGACTCTTCTTTCCGGACGAAGGCCATGTCGAGCCCGGGGCGGCGATGGCTTATCTCGCGCGCGAACTTCGGCGGATGGGCGTCGCATGCGAGTTCGCGCGCCTATACCGAGGAGGGCGGCGGCATTGTCGTCGATTGCCGCGGACTTGGCGCGCGCGATGACCTCAAGACGTTGCGCGGCGTGCGCGGCGAGCGCATCGTCATCGAAGCCAAGGACGTGTCCCTGACCCGGCCCGTCCGGCTCTTACATCCGCGCATCCCTTTCTATATTGTGCCTTGGCCTGGCAACCAGTTCATGATCGGCGCAACTCTGATCGAAAGCGCCGATGGCGGCCCGGCCACTTTACGCTCGACGATGGAGCTCTTATCCTGCGCCTACGCGCTCATTCCTGAGCTTGGCGAGGCGAGGATCGTTGAGATCGCCGCAGGCGTGCGTCCGAGTTTCCCGGATAACGCGCCGAAAATCATCGTGCGGGACAAGCGCATCTTTGTGAACGGCATTTACCGGCACGGATTTCTCGTCTCGCCCATACTCGCCCAGATCGTCGCCGACTATATAGAGTCGGGCGCCAAGAGAGAGGGAGTTCTCTTTGAAGATCACGGTGAATGGTGAGGCTCGCATCACCGAGGCGAGAAGCCTTGAGGAGCTGTGCCACGAGTTGGGCTTTACAGAAGTGAAGATTGCGACCGCGCGGAATGGAGATTTTGTGCCAGCCAAGGCGCGTGAAGCGGCTCTGCTTGCAGAAGGCGACGCGATCGAAGTTCTTTCCCCGCGTCAGGGAGGGTGAAGCATGAGTTCCCGCGCAAATGGCGCCGGTGAGGCCAAAGACGTCTTGACCGTGTATGGCGAGCGGGTTTCCTCCCGGCTCCTGCTTGGCACGGCTTTGTATCCCTCCCCGGACATCATGCGCCGTTCCGTCGAGGCTTCCGGCGCAGGCATCCTGACCGTTTCTCTGCGCCGTGAGAGCAGCCGCGACGCAGGCGCGGGCCTACGGTTCTGGGACATGGTGAAGGGCTTCGGCGCACGCATCCTCCCGAACACGGCCGGGTGCCACACACCGCGCGAATCCATCACCACGGCGCAAATGGCGCGCGAGGTGTTCGAGACGAACTGGGTGAAGCTCGAGGTTATCGCGAACGACGACACGCTTCAGCCCGACGTCTTCGGCCTTGTTGAAGCGGCGGAGGTTTTGTGCCGCGACGGCTTCCAGGTTTTCCCTTATTGCACCGAGGATTTGAGCGTTGCGGAACGGCTGCTCGGCGCCGGTTGCGAGGTGCTCATGCCGTGGGCGGCTCCGATCGGCACGGGGCGCGGGCTCATGAATCCTTACGCGATGCGCAGCCTGCGCGCCTATTTCCCGGATACGCCGCTCATTGTCGATGCGGGGATTGGCGCGCCCTCCCATGCAGCCGAGGCCATGGAGCTCGGCTTCGACGGCGTGCTGCTCAATACGGCAGTCGCCAAGGCGAGCGATCCCGTCGCCATGGCCGAGGCATTCGCGAAAGCCATCGAGGCCGGCCGCCTCGCCTATCGCGCCGGGATCATGCCGCCCCGCGACATGGCCAGCCCATCGACGCCGGTCGCCGGACTCGCCTTCCTCGGCGCCGCCCATGCTTCCTAAATTCTACCCCATCGTGCCGGACGCGGCCTGGGTCGCGCGTCTGGCTCGCGTCGGCGTTAAGCTCATCCAGCTGCGGATAAAAGACGCGGCTCCGAGCGCCATCGCCCCCGCCATCTGCGAAGCGCTTTTCACAGCGCGCGCCTATGGCTGCGAGGTTGTCGTCAACGATTACTGGCAGGAAGCCATCGACTGCGGCGCAGGCTTTGTGCATCTCGGCCAGGGCGATCTTGAGACTGCGGATATCCCGGCGATCCGGCGCGCGGGGTTGAAACTCGGGATCTCCACGCACAGCCACGAAGAACTTGACCGCGCCTTGCGGGAAGACCCGGACTACGTTGCGCTCGGCCCCGTCTATGAAACGACGCTCAAGGTCATGCCCTGGGCGCCGCAGGGCCTTGCCCGGATCGGCGAATGGAAGGCTCTGGCGAAACGCCCTCTGGTGGCGATCGGCGGCATCACCCTTGAGCGCGCGCCGCAGGTGTTCGCGACTGGCGCCGACAGTATCGCGGTGGTGAGCGATGTCGTGTTCAACGCCGACCCCGAACAGCGCTCGCGGGACTGGCTGGCCGCGTCCGGGCCACAGCTCTGAGTAATACGGAAATTTTTTCAGCGTGTTGGCATTCCGGGTCGGCTCCAGCAAGGGCAAGATCAGGCGAAAAAGTGTATTGATAAGCGGAGAGGGGTGTAAGCGGCCGTTGCGAAGTCGGAACTCGCCGCCAGGGCGCCCGAAGGCGGTTAGAATATCCTCAACGCGGCCTTCAACGCCTTGACTCCCGCTGCGAGAGCGACGCCGATATAGAGAGTGCCCAGAAAGCCCAGAACCATGCCGGCAACGGCCGCTTTCCCATCCTTTTCGATGAGGCCGACCGCCATGAGCGCGATGCCGAGCGCCGGGAGCCCATTGCCGAAAGGGATGGGCATCATCAGGAAAGCCGCAACAACTGCGATGTAAAGGCCCAGAAACCGCTCGCCGGGACCTGAAACGATTGAGCACCAGCGCGGCATCGAGCGTTTCTCGACCCAGACCAGGAACTTCTCAACACGCGCCGCAACCTTTTCGAAAAGCGCTGCGGACAGTTTCTGGCGGCGCATGACTTCGGGTAGCCAAACCTCGTCGCGTCCGAACGCAAGCTGCAGCGCGAACAGAACCACGGGAGCGCCGAGAATAAAGGAAATGCCCGGAATGACCGCATTCGGTAATGCGAACAGGATCATGAAGACGCCGAAACCGCGATCCTTGAGCGAGCTAAGAATTTCGCCGACCGTGACATCCCGGCCGCGCGCCCGCTCGGCCAAATCCCTGATCGCGACAGAAGTCCTGTCCGGCCTTTCTTCCTCGAAAGCGACGATTGTCTGACCTCCGGCTGTCACGCAGCCTCTTGTCCGGCATCCTTATCGTCTCTGAGAGGCAGGATGCAGGTCACGGTCGTGCCCTCCCCTACCCTGCTCTTGATGTCGAGTTTGCCGCCGTGCATCTCAACGAGGGAGCGTGAGATTGCGAGCCCCAGGCCCGTGCCCTTGTGCCCTTTGGTCAACTGATTCCCCACCTGCTCGAACGGCTTGCCGAGCCTTCCGATTTCGTGCTTTGCAATGCCGACGCCCGTATCGGCGATGGCGATACGAAGGCTTCCGCGATAACGGTAGGCGCGCAGCACAACCTTCCCTTCCGGCGGGGTGAACTTGATGGCGTTTGAGAGGAGATTGATCAAGACCTGCTTCAGCGCGCGTTTGTCGGCAAAGATGGAGATGTTCGCGTTTCCGCACTGAATGAGTTCGACCTTGCCCTCGATGGAGCTTGGATGAACAACGGTCAGGCATTCCTCGACAATCGTGCCGAGCGCCACCCATTCCGGCGAGAGCGTCATGCGTCCGGCCTCGATCTTCGACATGTCGAGAATGTCGTTGATCATCTCGAGTAGATAGCGGCCGCTGGCGTAGATGTCCTTGACGTAGCTTTCGTATTTGGGATTGCCGATCGGGCCGAGCACGCCGTCGCGCATCATCTCCGAGAAGCCGATGATCGCGTTCAGCGGCGTACGGAGTTCGTGGCTGACATTGGCGAGAAATTCGGACTTGGCCTGATTAGCTGCCTCCGCCCGGATCTTCTCCTCGTTGTAGCTTTCCGCGAGCTCACGGAGCTGCCGCGCCTGGATCTCCAGCTGCCTGCGGCTCTGTTCGAAGCCATCGACTTTCGCCCGCATTTCCTGCTCCCGTTCAAGAACTCGGCGCTCGCTGAGCTTCGACTCGGAAATGTCTGTGCCAACACTAACCAAGGTCCCATCCCACGTCCAATATTCGCCGATCTGCAACCACGCGCCACATGGCAGCTGCTGATCGCGAAGCTGGAGGCAGCCAGCCGAGCCTGGAACCTCAGGCGGGCGCTGCGCTATGGGCTCCCGGGCCTGCGCCTGGACCTCCTCCAAAGACGCTCCCCGCAAAGCCGATGCTCTCGCGATGCGATAGAGCTGCCGGAACTTGCGATTACACAGGACGAGCCGACTTTCGCCATCCCAGATCGCAATGGAGATCGGGAGCGATTCCATTATCCTCGTCAAGCGCGCCGCAAGGTCTTCCCCCGGTGACGCCGCCGAGGGGCCGGGAGGTAAAAGAACGCCTTCAAACACCGGAAGACCCGATTTCGCGTCCCGGCTGATTTTTCCCCTCAGCGCGAGGTGTTTCCAGCCGCCATGCGGTTCCTTCAGCCGGACCGGCCAACAGACGCGCTGCTCGGATACTCTTAAAGTGCGTGTGATTGAGTTATACAGACTATCGTCCGGGTGTAAATGGGAGCGCAAATCGCGAAAGTTGGACGGAACCTGGTGTGGAGAAATCCCCAGGAAACGCGCTGCGTTTCCGGTCCACGTCAGATCGCCATTCACCAGATGCCAGCGCAACGCGATGCCTCCGGCGGCCTCGACGGCTGCCTTATGCTCGGCCAGCAATCGCTCGGCGTCTCTCGCTCTCCTGGAGGAGCGCTGCATCTCGGAAGCAGCGGCAAGGAGCGATGCCGCGGCCATGAGCAAAAATGCGAAGCTCCCCGGATGGGCGGGCGCCGCGCCAAAAGCAATCGGCGCAAGAAGCAGAAGTCCCGTCAATCCAGCCCCGATCGCAACAAAACCGAGGTGTGACGGGGCTTCTCGGAGCGCTTCCTGCACCCGCGGTCTACGATCGCTGGATGCAAACACATCCCATCGATAACCCGTACGCGGAGCGGCGGCATCGAAGAAAACGTCGTGAATAGCATCCAGGGCCATGTCGTCCGCCGGCAGAATTAACCCATATAACCGAGGTCTTAAACTCCCCCCGTTCGGTTAACAAAGCCTCTATTTTGGCAAGGCATGCCCCATCTGCGTGTTAATATTGTTCGACACCCCCCAAGGGTTTGATTTATCTCAAATTCCGCTCAAGCTGCTCTTGCGCCGGAGTCCTCGCCGGCGATCTTCGACGCGATTTCGAACACATCGGAAGAAAGGCTCTTTTTCGCGAGCACGCGCTTGAGAGCGGCAAAAGCGAGCGCACGCCTCTTCGGTTCGAAGATGCGCCAGCTTTCGAAGGCGCCGACGAGTCTCGATGCGATTTGCGGGTTGAAGCCGTCGATGTCGATGGCGGCGCTCGCGACGAACTCGTAGCCCTCGCCGCTCGCATCGTTGAAGCGAACCTGGTTGCCGTGCGCGAAGGCGCCATAAACGGAGCGCACCCTGTTCGGGTTCTTGAGCGAGAACAAGGGATGCGCGGTGAGTTCCTTGACGCGCGTCAGCGTCTCCGGGTTCGGGGACGTCGCCTGCAGGGCGAACCACTTGTTCATCACAAGGGCCTCATCCTTCCAGCGCCGGTAGAAGCGTTGCAGAGCCTGGTCGTAGGGCTCGCCCCCGACGGTGGACAGGATCGACAACGCCCCCATGGCCTCGGTCATATTCGTCGCCGTGCGCGCCTGCTCCTTGACCCTGGCGATGCCGAAGCGGCTCTTGCCTGCGGCCAGGAGGCTCAGACAAGCCTGACGGAGCGCGCGTTTGCCCACGCTTTCCGCATCGGGGCGATAGGGCTCTGCGGGCGCGCTTGCCTCGTAAACGCCTTCGAGGATGGTCCGAAGGCTGCGGCCCAAGCCCGCGCGCAGAGTCTCGCGTGCGATATGGATCGCTTCGGGGTCGACATTCTCCCCGATGGACTGCGCAACGTCGGACTCCGACGGAAGCGCCAGGAACGTGGCCCTATAGGCGTGTTCCAGGCTGTCGTCGCTCGCCACCGCGCCCGCGGCCTGCACGAAGCGCACATTGACGCGCGGCTCGGAACCGCTCGCGATCGCTTTCGCCATGTCCGCGATATGCTTCAGCGCAAACGCTTGCGCCGTCTGCCAACGGTTGAAGAGGTCGCTGTCCGAGCGGATGAGCGTCAGCATCTCGCGGTCGCTGCCCGAGGTGTAGAGCTTAACGGGCGCCGAAAAATCGCGAAGGACGGACAGCACGGGACGTTCGCCGACATCTTCGAAGGTGAAGACTTCCTTTTTCTTCCGAAGCATGACGAGGCCATCCCGCAGCGGCTTGCCATCCTGCTTCAGCGGCAGGTCTTCGCCACTGGCGCCGATGAGCCCGAGCCGGACCGGGATCGGGACGGGCTTTCTTTTCGCGCCCTCAGGCACAGAGGGATAGGATTGGCTAAGCGTCAGACGGACGGATTTCGTTCCTGGCGAGTAGGTCATGCGCGCATCGAGAGCGGGCGTGCCTGCCTGATTGTACCAGAGCATGAATTCCGACAAATCGGTCTTGTTGGCGTCGCCGAGCGCGGAGACGAAATCCTCGACCGTCACCGCCTGCCCGTCATGGCGCTCGAAATAGAGATCGATGCCCCGCCGGAAGCCATCCTTGCCGAGCACCGTTTGCAGCATGCGGCAGAGTTCGGCGCCCTTGCTATAGACGGTGCGGGTATAGAAGTTGTTGATTTCGATGAAGGACGCGGGACGCACAGGATGAGCGAGCGGGCCGGCGTCTTCCGGGAACTGAGCGCTCTTGAGGTGCCGGACTTCCTGGATGCGCTTCACGACCGCCGAGCGGACATCGGCGCTGAACTCCTGGTCGCGGAAGACGGTCAAGCCCTCCTTGAGGCACAGCTGGAACCAATCGCGGCAGGTGACGCGGTTGCCCGTCCAGTTGTGGAAATATTCATGCGCGATGACGGCCTCGATGCCCTCGTAATCATTATCGGTCGCGGTTTCCGGCCGGGCCAGGATCAGGGCGTCGTTGAAGACATTCAGGCCCTTGTTCTCCATGGCGCCCATGTTGAAGTCGGAAACGGCCACGATCATGAAAGTGTCGAGATCGTATTCGAGGCCGAAGCGCTCCTCGTCCCATGTCATGGAGCGCTTGAGCGACTCCATCGCCCAGGCGCAGCGATCCTCCTTGCCGGGCTCGACATAAATGCGCAGATCGACCTTGCGGCCCGACCGGGTCGTGAAGCTGTCCTGCACCATGCCGAGTTTTCCGGCGACCAGCGCAAAGAGATAGGACGGCTTCGGGAAGGGATCTTCCCAGACCGCGAAATGACGCTTGCCGGCGGCTTCACCGCTCTCGATGAGGTTGCCGTTCGAAAGCAGAACCGGCGCTTCCTTGCGGTCTGCCTCGATGCGCACCCGGAACTTCGACAAGACGTCGGGCCGGTCGAGGTAATAGGTGATGCGGCGGAACCCTTCGGCCTCGCACTGCGTGCAATAGACGCCTTGCGACCGGTAGAGGCCGGAGAGCGCCTTGTTCGCTTCGGGATCGCAAGTTGTCTCGATTTCGAGCGTGAACGGCGCGGACGGCACGGTCTTGATCGTCAAATCCTTGTCGGTGACGACAAATCTCGATGCGGGCAATTCCTCGCCGTCGAGCGCCACCCGGACGAGGTTCAGCAACTCGCCGTCGAGCTTGAGCGGATGCGCCTTTCCCTCTGCGTTCGGGTTCGGATGAAGCGAAAGCTTGGACTTCACGCTCGTTTGCGAGGGGTGCAGCCCGATGTCGAGCTCCGTGTTCGAGATCAGGTACGGCGGCGGCGTGTAATCCTTGAGATAAATCGTTCGAGGCAGATCTGTTTTCATTCGTTCGTCCTCAATCACGACGCTTGACTAAACCGCGCCGAACTAAGTGCAAAGGTCTTTTTCGGCCTTTTGCCCGTCGCTCACAGGCGTTGCGGACAGATAGGAATTCAACGGCGCGTTGACAGGACCGCCCTGATAAAAGCCTAGTACAGCGGGCCGGAAGTTCGCACTCCCATTGCCGCAAACGATCAAGCGAACTTCCGGCCGTAAGCTGTACTAGATACTAAAGGTTTGCTAGTACGCCTTATCCGCGGGAAGTCCTGTCGACGCCCGCAGCATGTGGGTCAGGACTTCCCGCGGGGCGTACTAGGGCCCAAGGCGTAGTCCCGAAGTCTCGAAATCCCTTGACCGCGGCAGGCGACACAGAAGACCTTGCAAAGCACGGAATTTGGGATCGGCCGCATCATGGAGAAAAAGATCACGCGCATCCTTGGCCTCGACCCCGGCCTTTGCAATCTCGGCTGGGGCGTCGTCGACTGGGATGGGGCGCGTCTCTCCTTTGTGGCTTGCGGCGCCATCAAGACAGACGCAGAGCAGCCGATGGGGCAAAGGCTTGCAACGCTGTTTGCGGGCCTTGACGAGGTCGCCCGGCGTTGGGCGCCCGGGGAGGCTGCAGTTGAGGAGACCTTTGTGAATGGCAATGCGCGTTCAGCGTTGAAGCTCGGGCAAGCTCGCGGCGTGGCGCTGCTTGTGCCGGCGCGCCTGGGCTTGAGCGTCGCGGAATATTCGCCGAATACTGTCAAGAAGACGGTCACCGGCACCGGCCACGCCGACAAGGCGCAGATCCGGGCTATGCTCGGCTATCTCCTGCCGAAGGCCAATCCCAACACAGCCGACGCGGCTGACGCGCTTGCGGTTGCGATCACGCACGCGCATCACCGGCGCGCCCGCGCTCTGATGGCGCTTGTGTAGGGTGGCTACCCAACAGGCAATGCCGCAAGGCTTTGGCCGATTCATCTCGTTCGGGTCGCGCACGCAATTTTGTCGCCGCAACCGCTCCACCTTCAAGAGCGGGATTCTCTTGACCGAAGCGCACACAAACGAGAGCGACAACCAGTCCAGCAGGCGCCACCGATCCGCAGCACAATACCTGATGAACCGCCCGCTCAATCAGTGGTAACGGCTAACGGAACAATTGTATGATCAACCTTGGTGACGTGTGTCTCGGCAACTAATGCCGTCAATCTTCTTTGTCGTATCTTATCTATCGGGGACTCGATAACCAAGTATATTGCATAAGACAGGACTATCGTGACTACCGCAACGGCGTTTCCGTTCTTGACGTGAATAACAGTTCCCATCATAGCAATTACGAGCATGTGCGAAAGATAAATCGGGTAAGATAGATTGCCGATCATCGAATCCCAAGAGCTCTTTTTGAAATACGAAAACAACCACGGGAGAGCCGGTATGGTAATGGCATAAACCACATACGCAGCAATGGATTCCGGCAATCTGAAAAAAATTATATAAACAAATAAAACTATACCGAGGAAGTAAGGAGCTGCTGCACTTCCATCGAAGAATGTCCTTTTCAAATGATAAGTCTTATACATAATCATACCAGCAACAAAGAAGCATAAGGTCGCTGGGAAGAAGAAGTAAGGTGGGTACTCGTAATACTCCATTACTGTGTAGATGGACAAACTCGTAAAAGCAACAATGACTAATTTAAAGAGATTCATTCTTACCAAAAGAGGTGCCAGCATGTAAAACCACAATTCCGATGATACAGACCAAGCTTGATTTATAATATTGAAATGGGTACCCCAGTGCGCGCCATCAGGCAAATCAACTGCACAATTGCAATGAAACAATAAAAATCCTTCTCCTGAGCGATAATGAAACAGGTCAGTTATGTCTAAACCAATCATACTTAGATTACTGAGCCTTAAAGCTGCGACTTCCCAGATTGGCATTTCCTTATAGGCTTGGGCAACCCAATCCGGCGGCGGTCTATGACCAATATAGAACCAGGTAAAATAAAACCATATGAGCGTAAAAATCAAAACGAAAAAGTAAGTAGGATAGAGCCTGAGCAGTCTATTTGTAAAAAATAGTTTTAGATTTGTGTATTTCTCCGTCAATATCAGAGCCATGTAGAATCCTGATATTGCAAAGAAGATTTTCACTGCAAGTCCGCCGCCTATAAGAGTAGAACCCAAAAGCGGCGATGAGTGGCTCGCCAATACAGAAAGCGCTAATATTACTCTTAATATTCCCATTTTATCGTTCCTGATACTAAAAAGGCAATCCTCGCTAGCCTACAGCTATCGCGGTTGGTTTTTGTGATAAAGTCTTTTTTGGTAGTTTTCCAATGATTTAAAGCCATGGGCTTAGAGGTCAGTTCCAGACACCTACGGTCCGCTTGCGCAAGTCAGAGAGCAGAATGGAGTAACCACGACTTGGGACTTCCGCTTTGCCCTCATCATGAGAACGTCTGGTCGATCTCGCCAAACTTCGGCTTTCGGCCTGATCCTGAGATAGTTTCAAGCGAGGTTCCCGCACATCGCTCGCGAAGGAAACCGCTTGCAACGGTCCTCTTCATGCGTTGGCGAAACTGAAACAGGCTGTGCTTGGGAGATTGCTTCGCGGCGGCGAAAGAGGGCGGCGGCGGGATTTTTTGACCATTTCTTGTCAAGCAAACCCTGACAATGCATACAAAACCGCTGGTCGTTGTATGATGGCGGCCCAATTCAGGCCCAACATGGTGAACAGGGCGTTGCGGCAGGGGGGTAAATTAACCGGTTATGGTTAATTCCGGCGCGCCGGAATGATGTCCGGCCCGAATTCGCGCCAAAAGATGCGTTTTTTTGCGAAAAGCGCGGCGCGATAAAATCCGTTAAATATGTTTTTGGACCAACACGTTAACCTTGGCAGCTCCTTTTGCAGCCGCCGCCGCGCCTATCCGCTTCCAATTATCCATTTTATATCAATGACTTAGTTCCATTAACCTCCCAGTAAAGCGCTCTTTCCTAAGATCCGCCTCAAGCAAGGAGGACGCAAACGCAAGCTGCTCCGGGGATTCGAGATGGCGCCTTTTACAAAATGAGCCGCCGGACTTGTGTAAAATGGGAAGCTAGTGTCCCGTCTCCGAATTGCCGACTAACTTGCAGCACCCTCGCACGGCAATTCGGAGACAAAGGGACACTCGCAAAAACAACAGTCTAGTGTGGCTTATGTCTCGCAATTGCCTATGAGAGCGTGCTTTGAAGTTGGTAGGCAATTGCGAGACGCCACACTACCGCAGCCGATCGGATTGCCGCCACTTCTCCACCGCACAAAGCCACTCGCTCAGCAATGTTTAGGACTACACAATGGACCAGCGTCTCGACCTTACGAAAGTTTCTCCCGATGGCTACAAGGCCATGCTGGGGGTGCACGCCTATGTCCAAAACAGCGGCCTGTCGCTCGGGCTCATGGAACTGGTGAAGATCCGCGTATCGCAGATCAACGGCTGCGCTTTCTGTATCGCCATGCACGTTGCGTTGGGGCGCAAACATGGGATCAGTGAGGACCAGATGCATCTTCTCGCAGCATGGCGCGAAGCGCCGGTTTATAGCCCGAAGGAGCGCGCCGCCCTGGCCTGGGCGGAAGCTCTGACGCGCCTTACCGGAGGCGACGTTTCCGATGAGGTCTACGCCGAAGTGCGGCAGCAATTTTCGGAGAAGGAAGCGGCCGATCTTTCCTTTGCGGTTGCTGAAATCAACGCCTGGAACCGCTTGATGATTTGCACTCGGACCCCGCCCCAGATCGGAAGCGCCTCAGCCTGAAACCGGTCCTCATTGGCTCCGTGATGCGCCTGTGTAAAATTGAGGTGAGCATACAGTCTGGCGCCCGAACTCGGGCTAGATTTCAGCCATGATCGGAAAACTGCGGGGATTGGTCGACGCGGTCGGCGCGGATCACGCCATCATCGATGTGGGCGGCGTCGGCTACGAAGTGGCCTGCTCCTCGCGCACATTGTCGGCGCTGCCGGCGCCGGGTGAAGCCGTTACACTCTCCATCGAGACGCATGTCCGGGAAGATGCGATCAAGCTTTACGGCTTCTTGAGCGAAGCCGAGCGCGGCTGGTTCCGTCTCTTGCAAAGCGTGCAGGGCGTCGGCTCGAAAGTCGCATTGTCCATTCTCAGCACGCTCGATGTGGGACAGCTCGCCAACGCCATCGCGCTCCAGGACAGAGGCATGGTCTCGCGCGCGCCAGGCGTTGGCCCCAAGGTTGCGCTTCGCCTCGTGAACGAACTGAGGGACAAAGCCCCTCCCCTCGCCCTTGTAACCACACCAGTTGCGGGACAGGGCCCTTCGCAAGCCAACGGCATGAAGACCGCCAGCGTCGAGCCATCCCCGGCCGCAGAGGCCGTATCGGCGCTCGTCAATCTTGGTTACGCGCCGCTCCAGGCCAATGCCGCGATCTCCGCCGCCATATCCAAAGCCGGCGAGTCAGCCCGCACCGAAGACCTCATTCGCCTCGGCTTGAAAGAGCTTGCCCGGTAAAGAGCGAGCTTGACGGGGCATTCGCTGGTGAGTTGTCAAGCGCTATATAAATATTTTTTGGCGGGCTTTAGACGGAAGGGTTGAAACCTTCAAGTCCTCCCGCTCAAGACTACATCATGGAACGTCGGATAGGTTCTCGAACATGAATCCGATCTTTTGAGGAGGCATGTGTGGCCGTGCAGTCTCCACGCGACGTCATCGACTACATCGATGATAACTCGCAGAATGAAGACGAAACCGCGTTTTTTCCTGTTCGTCCCGATAGCATGCCGGATGCGTGGTCAGGTTTTTTGGGCGGCATCCTGATCGGACTCGCGGGAGCCGCTCTTGTTGTTCTTGCGCCGTGGCTGGGCGGCTCGCTGATCTTCGTTGGCTACGGCATGACAGCCTTGACGCTTCGGGGAAGGCGCAATCGCTTCGCCCGCGCTTTGGGCTTCGGGTACGCGCTGCTTGCCTGGGCGGGCGCCGCAATGCTCCTCGGCGAAATCTTTTTTCCGAACGTGACGGCATCGGTTGTCGACGCCGCCGCCTCACACCACGCGGTCTTCATTTCGATGGCGACACTGGCGTGGCCAATCGCCCTGCTGAAATACATTTTCCGGCTGTGACTTGACGGTTTGAACAGGCCGGTCTGGGCCGCGGGACAAGATGCCCAGCGGTCTCGCGATTGCTCCGCGTGCTATACCGTCTCCAACCTCATAGAAAAGATGGACTTTAAGTTTCTGAGCGGACCATTCGCGAAGGATCTTATAGCACGCAGCGAAACAGAGGGCCTTCCCACCGCTTACTATAATAAGAAGAAGGATCAATCCGCCATGAGAGCACGAGTTATGGCCTGTTCACAGGTGTTGCTTGCCATATTTTTGACCACGTCGGCGCCAGCGTTCGCCGCCGACATCGAGCACGGCAAGATTTTGCTCGATCAGCACTGCACAAGGTGCCACGACACCCGCGTGTTTACCCGTCCCGACCGCAAGATAGGCTCGCTGGAGGCGCTCAGGAGCCAGGTGAAGCGCTGCGAATCCAGCCAGTCCTTGGATTGGCCCCAGCCGGACGTTGACGATGTGGCCGCCTATCTCAACGCTGCCTTCTACAAATTTGGCGGTGCTACAGCCCAGAAATGACTGCCGCGTTAGCAACAGGCCGCTGCGAAAGCGGCCTTTTCACATCGGGTCTGGCTTCTGGCGGAGCCACTAAGCGCGATAGCCGCCTGTGGCCTCAGGCGTCACGTCCTTGCTGGCGAACGCGGTCATGATCAGCGCTATGCCGAACATGAAGAGATTGACGCCGACGAGAATTCCCAGCACCCACGCCGAGGTTTCAGGCCAGCCGCTCATGATGATCCCGGCGAGGATCAGATCAACGATGCCGCTCAGCAAGACCCAGCCCCATGACCTCAGCACGCGCCTATGCGAGAGCGACGCGAAGATCTGGGTGATCCCCTGCGCGAAGAAAAAAGCCGCAAGCACAAGCGTAAGAGACAACATGCCGGAAAGCGGGCGATAAAGGATGTAAATTCCCGCGAGGATTGACACGATCGCACTCAAAAAGCTCCAGAAGGAGCCTGGAACCCCCCTCCCGGTGAACAGGCTGGCCAAGCCGACGACACCGCCGATCAGGAAAAGCCATCCGGCGAGTTTCACGACGACAACCGTCGCCACGAAAGGCGCGCCGATGGCTAGGAGGCCTAGCGCGGCGAGGATAATCCCTTGGATCAGGAACAGCACCCAGTGATCGTGGATCACCTCGCGTTCATGATCCAACGACATGTTCAAGTCGGAACTTGCGCTACTCATTCTTTACACCCTGGATTTACGCTTCGGTTGAATTGGGATAGCGCCAGGGAGCAAACACACACGCGCCCCGCGCTCTCCGCGTCATCCTGCCGCGATCGCGTTGCGAGACTTATAAGGCGAAAAGGGAAAACTTATTAAAACTTGCGCCTCACAAGCCCGGCATGGCTGCGGAAGCTACCCTGTTTCAGGGCCTCTGAGAACCATGAGAGCCTGCCCCAACCCCGAAAAAGGGCGCCGTCGCCGGTAAACAGCGCGTGAGGTCATTTCCGGCGCCGAACATCGTTCAGCCGGAGGCCAGGCGGGATTTCCCTGGCGCACCAAGCGAAGTTCGCTTGTCTGGCCAACGGACCGCCATCCCGGACGCGCTCGCCCCGCCTTCGTCATCCCGGCCGAGCGAAGCGCGAGCCGGAATCATTCCAAGCTCAGGTCAGGGTGTTTTTACGATCCCGTGCGCGGCGCACCGCTCCGCGCACGGGATGACCGCTGCGGTGATCCGTCGGCAAATCCGGCAAAACCTGCGTAGCCTCTTGTTTTGAATTCCCCGGGGCGCACTGGGCGTCTACATCAACCGGCGTTTGCCAAGAAGACTGTCGATATCGACGACCGCATCCATGACGGAAAGAATCCGTTCCCGCGCAGCTTCGGCGAAAGTTTCCACGAATCCCGGATCGGGGGAGCCATGCTCGCAGGCAGCCATCTTTGCCGCCTCGAGGTGCAACAGGGCGGCAATGGCCATCATGGAATTGCGCAAGCAGCCCGGACAAGGATACGTCTCGTTGTCCTTGGTATAGCTCTCGATCATGCGCAGGATTCTTCCCGCAAGAGCAAGCTCATGGTTCTCCGCGAAGTCGCAGTCGTCGCGGCCGTTCGGACAGGTGTCTTGCTCGTTCATGGTTTAATGGTGCAACTCGCTCTCGAGTGTAAAAGGCAAACTATATATGCGCCCCATGTCGCAAACTTAACAGTTTCCGAGTGTCACAGGCCCTTAAAATCTACTTAAGCCAGACTTAAGAAAGTCTTGGCGCTAACGCCGCTCCGCTGACGAGAATCGCAAGGCCGCCGCACACGGGGGCCGCGGAAGCAACGAAATCAAAAGTGGAAGATCGGTTTCCGCTGTGGCTGCCGCCAGTGAAAGATTTCAAGCCAAAAGCAGCGACAAAATCGAGCGCAGTAACGCCTAAGCTATTGATCTTGAGGCTAAGCCAACGCTTGGCACGGCTTTTGCTACCAAGGGCTGCGAGTGCGGTTCGATCAGCCGATGCACACCCGAAAAAGCATTCTCTCGAGGAGGAGCGCCAGTCATGGCGGAAACATTCTATGACGTCCTGCGGCGGCAGGGAATCTCGCGTCGCAGCTTCATGAAATTCTGCAGCCTGACGGCTGCGGCACTAGGCCTCGCCCCTGAGGTCGCCCCCCAGATGGCGCATGCGCTCGAGATGAAGCCTCGCGTGCCGGTGCTCTGGCTGCATGGGCTGGAATGCACCTGCTGCTCGGAAGCGTTCATAAGGTCCGCACATCCGCTCGCGTCCGATGTGATTCTGTCCATGATCTCGCTCGACTATGACGATACCATCATGGCTGCCGCAGGCCATCAGGCCGAGGCCATCGTTGACGAAATCGTCAACAAATACAAGGGTGAGTATATTCTCGCCTGCGAAGGCAACCCGCCGCTCAACGAAGACGGCATGTTCTGCATCATCGGCGGCAAGCCTTATCTCGAACAGCTGAAATACGCGGCAAGCAATGCCAAGGCCATCATTTCCTGGGGCTCCTGCGCGTCCTGGGGTTGCGTTCAGGCGGCGCACCCTAATCCGACGCAAGCTGTGCCGATTCACAAGGTGATCCATGACAAGCCGATCATCAAGGTTCCAGGCTGTCCGCCGATCCCCGAGGTCATGACGGCCGTCATCACCTACCTCGTCACCTTCGGCCGACTCCCCGATCTCGACCGTCAAGGCCGGCCGAAGATGTTCTACAGCCAGCGCATCCACGACAAGTGCTACCGCCGTCCCCATTTCGACGCCGGGCAGTATGTCGAGGCCTGGGACGATGAAGGCGCGCGCAGGGGCTACTGCCTCTACAAAATGGGCTGCAAGGGGCCGACCACCTACAACGCCTGCTCGACGACCCGCTGGAACGGCGGCGTCTCCTTCCCGATCCAGTCGGGGCACGGCTGCCTCGGCTGCTCGGAAGACGGCTTCTGGGATAACGGCTCGTTCTACAACAGGCTCACCAACATCAATGCGTTCGGCGTCGAAGCGAACGCGGATGCCATCGGCATGACAGCGGCGGCAGCCGTTGGCGTCGCCGTCGCCGGGCATGCCGCGATAAGCGCCATCAAGAAAGCGCGTGAGAACGGAGGAAAGAAATAATGACGATCCAGACCCCCAACGGTTTTACGCTCGACAACAGCGGCAAGCGGGTCGTGGTCGATCCCGTCACGCGCATCGAAGGCCATATGCGCTGCGAGGTGAACCTCGACGACGACAACATCATCCGTAACGCGGTTTCCACCGGCACGATGTGGCGCGGGCTCGAAGTCATCCTGAAGGGCCGCGACCCTCGCGACGCCTGGGCGTTCACCCAGCGCATCTGCGGCGTCTGCACGGGAACGCACGCGTTGACTTCGGTTCGCGCGGTCGAAGATGCTCTCAAGATCGACATTCCTGAAAACGCGAACATCATCCGCAACATCATGCAGTTGACGCTGCAGGCGCAGGATCATCTGGTCCACTTCTATCATTTGCATGCGCTCGACTGGGTGAACCCCGTCTCGGCTCTGAAGGCCGATCCCAAAGAGACGAGCGAGCTGCAAAAGAAGATCTCGTCCAAGCATCCCAGATCCTCGCCCGGCTACTTCCGCGACGTGCAGAACAAGCTGAAGAAGTTCGTGGAAAGCGGCCAGCTTGGGCCATTCCGGAACGGCTACTGGACAAACCCCGCCTATCTGCTCCCGCCCGAGGCCAACCTGATGGCGGTGACGCATTACCTGGAAGCGCTCGATTTCCAGCTTCACATCATGCGCATCCGAACGATTTTCGGCGGCAAGGACCCGCATCCGAACTGGCTCGTCGGCGGCGTACCCTGCGCGATCAATCTCGACGGCGAGGGCGCGGCCGCAGCCATCAACATGGAGCGCCTGAACTTCGTCCGCTCGATCATCGACGACACGAACGAGTTCATCGAAAACGTCTACATCCCGGACCTGATCGCCATCGCCTCCTTCTACAAGGGCTGGCTCTATGGCGGCGGCCTGTCGAGCAAGAACGTGATGTCCTACGGCGACATCCCGGACCGCGCGAACGACTATTCGCCGTCGAGCCTGCTCATGCCGCACGGCGCGATCATCGATGGCAACCTCAAGGAAGTGCACGACGTCGACCTGCGCGATCCCACGCAGATCCAGGAATTCGTGCCGCATTCATGGTACGCCTACGATGACGAAAAGAAGGGCCTCCATCCCTGGGATGGCGTAACCCAGCCGAACTTCAAGCTCGGGGCGAATACAAAAGGCACGCGCACCAACATCCAGGAAATCGACGAGAGCGCGAAGTACTCCTGGATCAAGGCCCCGCGCTGGAAGGGCCATGCCATGGAGGTCGGGCCGCTGGCGCGTTATGTCGTCGGCTACGCCAAGGGCGACAAGGAAATCACCGAGCAGCTGAGCTTCGTCCTGAAAACACTCGATATTCCGGTCACGGCGCTGTTCTCGAACTCTTGGCCGCACCGCTGCCCGCGGCCTCGAATGCCAGTGGGCCGCGAACAAGATGTCCTACTTCATGGACAAGCTGATCGCGAACGTGAAGGCTGGCGACACCGCGACCGCGAACGTCGACAAGTGGGACCCGAAAACCTGGCCGGCCGAGGTGAAGGGCGTCGGCTTCACCGAAGCGCCGCGCGGCGCGCTCGCGCACTGGATCAAGATCAAGGATACGAAGATCGACAATTACCAGTGCGTCGTGCCGACCACCTGGAACGGTAGCCCGCGCGACAACGAAGGCAATATCGGCGCGTTCGAGGCGGCCTTGATGAACACAAAGGTCGAGCGCGCGGAAGAGCCGGTCGAAATCCTGCGCACGCTGCACAGCTTCGATCCATGCCTTGCCTGCTCGACTCACGTCATGAGCGAAGACGGCCACGAATTGGCCCGCGTCACCGTCCGCTAAAGCGCAGGGAGATCACACACCATGTCGAACCCTTCGCAGGTCAACGAGCAGGGCTTTCAGTCCGCCATCTACGTCTATCAATTCCCGGTGCGGATTTGGCATCTGACGAACGCCTTCGCCATCGCGGTTCTGCTGCTGACGGGCTACTTCATCGGCAGCCCGCCGCCCACTCTATCCGGCCAGGCAAGCGACCACTACCTGATGGGGTACATTCGTTTCGCCCACTTCACGGCCGCCTATATCCTGATCATAGGCCTCATTCACCGCACTTACTGGGCGTTCATCGGGAACGGGTTTGCCAGGGAGATTTTCTTCCTGCCCGTTACGGACAAGAAATGGCGGGAAGACGTCTTCCACGAGGTGAAGCGCTATCTTTTTCTTGAGGATGTCGCGAGGAAATATGTCGGTCATAATCCTGTCGCGACCATTGTCATTCACTTCCTGTTCCTTTGGGTGATCACGTTCATGGTCATCTCCGGCTTGTCGCTCTATGGCGAGGGGGAAGGCATGGGCTCATGGCAATACACCTTGTTTTCGAGCTGGGTGATTCCTCTGTTCGGCAATAGCCAGAACCTCCACACCTACCACCATCTTGGCGCGTGGCTGATCCTCATCTTCGTCATCATCCACGTCTACGGCGCGGTGCGGGATGAACTCCTCGGCAACCAGAGCATCATGAGCACCATCGTTTCCGGTTGGCGCACCTTCAAGTCGCCCGGACTGCCGGAAGATCTCTACCGCACGCCGAAGGAAATCCGTGGCGAAGAAGAAGTGCCGCCGCGAAGCTGATCGGCCGCAACAGCGGCATGATGAAAGGCGCGGCTTTGTCCGCGCCTTTTTTCAAAGACCGGCGTCTTCGTCGAGGGCCGACCGCCCATTGTAAGGATCGCGACACTCGCTGTATTCTCGATGTGCCCCGCGCCGCCATCGACCGCCCGATCAGATATAACTTAGGTCTGATCTTCTTGCTCTTTTCCCGCTCCACTGGTACTTCTGCATGGCATCGTCCCTGCGGGAGGACGCCGTGGGTCCGTTATGGCCCAATGCTTGCTTAACTCTGATCTGAAGCGCCCGCATCGAAACAAATGGCGCCATCGGGAGAGGAAATGCCGCGCGTTTTAATTCTCGGCATCGGCAATTTGCTTTGGGCCGATGAGGGTTTCGGTGTGCGCGCGGTCGAGGCGTTCAATCGCAACTATGAATTCCCGCCGAATGTCAGGCTCATGGACGGGGGCACTCAGGGCCTCTACCTGATCGAGCACGTGACATCCGCCGACATCCTCATTGTTTTCGACGCCGTCGATTACGGATTAGCCCCCGGCTCTCTCAAGCTCGTCGAGGATGACGATGTGCCGAAGTTCCTCGGCGCCAAGAAGATGAGCCTGCACCAAACGGGGTTCCAGGAAGTACTCGCGACAGCCGAGCTTCTCGACAAAGCGCCGCAGCATCTTCTTCTGATTGGCGTGCAGCCTGTCGAGCTTGAAGACTACGGCGGAAGTCTTCGCCCGGAAGTGAAGGCGCAGATCGCCGCCGCCATCGAGCACGCGCTCGCCTATCTGACGCGGTTCGGCATAGAAGGCAAACGACGGGCGCAACCGTTGCCCGAGACGGCGACAATCGCCTGCGAGCGCATGGTGATGTCGCGCTATGAAGCGGAGCGGCCCAGCGAGGACGAAGCCTGCCGCGTCGGGGATGCGCGCTTCATCGAGATGCCGCAAGTCAAGGAAGAGGCCGCAAGCTGATGTGCATCGGCCTTCCCATGCAGGTTGTCGAACCTCGCGGACGCTTTGCGCTGTGCCGCTTCGGCGAGGACATGCGGACTGTGGACATGATCCTCGTCGGCGACCAACCGGCGGGTGCCTGGGTGCTCGTATTCCTCGACGCCGCGCGCGAAGTCATGACTGCGGAGCAGGCTCAGAAAACGGCGGATGCGCTGCGGGCGCTCGCGCTGGTGATGCAAGGCGAGACCTCGGTCGATCACCTGTTCGCCGACCTCGCCGGGCGGGAACCCGAACTCCCGGCCCACCTCAAAAACATGCTGCCTAAGCCTGCGGAGTAACCCATGTCGTCGCCCTTGATCGATGCGCTGACAACGAGGCACGGGTTTGCCACCGTGAACGAGAACACCGTCGACGCATTCCTGAAAGCCCATGAGGCATCCGTTCTTTTCTTCGCGGGGGATTCCGAGCGACTTGTCGAAAGCGACGATGTTGCGGTGATTTTGCCGGAAATCGTGGCGCAGTTTCCGAAGCTCGCCCCGGCGCTTGTCGAGAAGCCCGCGGAGCGCGCCTTGCAACTCCGCTTCCGGTTCAACGCCTTCCCTGCCCTCGTTTTCCTGCGCGGCGAGGGCTACCTCGGCGCCATCTCCCGTCTGCTCGGCTGGCAGGAATATCTCTCCGAAGTCCGCACGATCCTGGCGCGCGAGCCTTCCGATCCGCCGCCCTACAAGTTTCCCGAACGCTGCGCGCCGCAAAATGGCGCGGCTGAGGGCCAGAACCCGGGAGAACTTCAATGAACAAGGCGAGGCCATTAACCGGGCCGGGGAGCCAGACGCCGGACGAGGACGGCGATTTTGCCTTCATGGAAATGCCGAAGGGCATGCACACCTACTCGATGCCCGAAATGCCGGAGCCGGAAGACTCGGCAGCCTTCCGCCCTGCCCTTCAGAAGCTCGAAGCGGTTTTGAGCGCTCTTCGCTCGCTGCCCGAACCCGGCACGTCGATAGAGGTCGATCTCAAGGACCTGGATGCCGTGAACCGGACCTTCATCGATCAGGCGATGGGCGAAGGCGAGGTCAGCATCATCGCTGGCGCTTCAATCCAGGTGCAGGAGTCGGTGCTCCCCGGAGTCTGGCGCGTCCATGAAATAGACGAGAGCGGCGCGCTGACCGGCGACACGATCGAAGTCGGTGAATTCCCGCGAGGCGTGCTTTCGGCCGCGCAAGATGCAGCCGGGACAGGTCTTCGTCCATTGGATGCGGCAGCGACAGACCTGATGAACGCGCCCGCGCTTGCCGCAGAGCTAGCCGACAAGCTTGCCACGTTTACGCCCGATGCCGCTCCCCACGTCATCAATCTCACCCTCCTTCCAGTCAGCGAAGGCGACCTCGCCTATCTCGAAGCGCGGCTCGGTCAGGGCGCGGTTACGATCCTCTCGCGCGGCTACGGCAATTGCCGCATTTCTTCGACGGGCGTGAAGAATGCCTGGTGGGTGCGCTACTTCAATGCGCGGGAGTCGCTAATTTTGAATACGGTCGAGGTGACGCGCATCCCAGGCGTCGCCTGCGCGGCGGTGCAAGACCTCGAAGACAGCGCCGAACGGATTGCCGAAATTCTGGAGGTCTACCGGTGAGCGGGCATTTCTTCGCGGGCTCTTTCGGCGGCGACGTTCAGAAGATCAATGACGCGACGCGCCTTGAATGCAAGATTTGCTGGCACGTCTACGATCCCGCCTTGGGCGACGACTACTGGCAGATCCCGCCGGGAACGCCGTTCGCGCAGCTGCCGGAGCACTGGAGCTGCCCCGTGTGCGACGCACCGAAAGACGGCTTCATGGTGCTGGAGGAGAAGCGTGACTGAGGTTTCTCCAGCAACCCCGGAACAAGAACGCGCCCTCCAGTTGACGCGCAAGCTGGAGGCCGTGTTCAGCAGGATCGAACGCGAGCGCATGGGCGACATTCCAATCCTCAATCGGGCGCTCAGCGTTGCCGCGATTGGCATGCGGCCTTTCGGCGAGGCATGGGTGTGCGCCCTCGTGACTCCCTGGTTTATCAACCTCATGCTCCTTCCCCAGACGGCGGAGGTTGCCGAAGCCTGGGGTCGCGCGGACTTGGGAACCAAAGTGGGGCATGATTTCCCCGCCGGAACTTTCGAGTTCATTTGCGGCGGCGAGGAGGAACTTGGCCCCTATCGGATGTGCTCGCTGTTCTCGCCGGTCCTGCAATTCGAGAATCAGGAAGCGGCGCTCGCCACAGCAGAGGGTGCGCTTGCGGCGCTGTTCGACGAGAACCTCGATCATGCCGCAGAGCCCGAGGCTCAACCCGCTCCTCCAAAGGAAGCCGCACAAGTCAGCCGCCGCACCTTGTTTCTGGGCCGAAAGGCTGCACAGTCATGACGCCCGAGGGCCGGATCGCGATCGACCTTTTCCCGGCGGACGGCGCAGCGAAGATCGCGTCGACCCGCCCGCTCACGATCACGCGCCAGTTTTCCGGCCTGCGTCCCGAAGCGGTCATCCGCAGCGTTTCACTCCTGTTTGCAACCTGCCGGGCCGCGCAATCCATCGCTGCGGCTGAAGCCTTTGAACATGCTCTCGGCCTTGAACCGCCCGAAACGACAAAAAAAGCGCGGGCTTTGCTTGTTCTGGGCGAGACTGCGCGCGAGCACGCGTTGCGCATCCTGATGGACTGGCCGCAGTTTCTTCGCGCGCCCGAGGAACCACAAGCCCCGCGCCTCCAGAGGCTGATGCAGGTGGACCGCGATTTGCGCCGTTCATTTGCGGAGGGCAGCGGCGCCATTCGCGTCAACGGTGTGTGCGTAATTGAGAAAGACGGCGCGAAGTCGGCGATTGGGAAGCTGAAGACATTTCTGGAACAGGCGATTTTCGACGAAGATTTGGACCGCTGGCAGGCAAGAAGCAGTGAGCAGGATTTGCAACAATGGGCAGGCGCCGGCCGCACATTGCCTCAGCGGCTTCTTCATCAGCTTTTCGATGACGGCCTTCCAACCGCCGGATCGGCGCAGCTTTCGGCGCTCCCCCCGCTTGAGCCCACCCCTCTCGCGAAGCGGCTTTTTGCGGTTGATGCTGAGCAATTCATTGCCCAACCCGAGTGGGAAGGACTGCCTCGCGAGACCTCGGCCCTGACACGAAGCGCAGACCATCCGCTTGTCGTTGCTCTGAAAACCAATGAAGGTTTTGGCCTTGTGGCGCGGCTCGCCGCTTGCCTCTCCGAACTTTCTCGCATCCCGGCGCAGATGCTCCACATACTCGACACCGTCGATGAGGCAACTCAACCGGCGGAGCGGCCTCGCGCAAGCGATGGCGTCGGCGTCGGACAGGTCGAAGCGGCGCGCGGGCGGCTCGTGCATGCTGTCGAGATGGAGGGTGACAAGGTCGGCAGATATCGTATTCTCGCGCCGACCGAGTGGAACTTTCACCCGGAAGGAGCCGCGGCTCATGGCCTTGCGCGGATCGCCGCCACGGGCGGAGGAGACTGCGCCAGCCTCGCGCGCCTGTTCGTGACCGCTGTCGATCCTTGCGTCGGCGCCGATGTGAGGGTCCACTGATGCACGAGATGTCGCTTTGCCAAGGCATGGTGCAGATCATCGAAGAGCAGGCGAAGGCGCATGCCTACAGCCGCGTGAAAACCGTGCGTCTCGAAATCGGGCCGCTCGCCACCGTGGAGCCGGAAGCGCTGCGCTTCTGCTTCGATGCCGCCACGCGCGGCACGCTGGCCGAGAATGCGAAGCTCGACATCATCACGACGCCAGCGTCCGCCTGGTGCTTTTCCTGCGGGGAAACCGTCACGATATCAGAGCGGAACGGGGTTTGTCCCAACTGCGGCAGCTATCAGGTGCAGGCGACGGGTGGCGACGAATTGCGGATCAAGGAACTGGAGGTCGACTGATGTGCGGAACTTGCGGATGCGGAAAAGGCGAGACGCGCATCGAGGCGGGCGACGGCCGGAAGCCTCAGGGCGATCATCACCACGATCACGAGCATGGGCACGGCCATCATCATCACCATCACGACGATCACCATCATCATGATGATCATGACCACGAGCACAGCCATGATGAGGGCCAGTCTCGCATCGTGAAGATCGAGCAGGATCTGCTCGCCAAAAACGACGCCTACGCTGGGGAAAACCGCATCGCGTTCAATATGGCGGGCGTTCTCGCGCTCAACCTCGTCTCAAGCCCAGGCTCCGGCAAGACCACCCTGCTTGTCGAAACCATCAAGCGGCTGCAAAGCGACCTTCCAGTGGCCGTGATCGAAGGCGACCAGCAGACCTCCATGGACGCCGAGCGCATTCGCGCCACCGGCGCGCCCGCGCTTCAGATCAACACCGGCAAGGGCTGCCATCTCGACGCGCATATGACGGGCCACGCCTTCGAGCAGCTGAAGCCCGGCTTCGGCTCGGTGCTGTTCATGGAAAATGTCGGCAATCTCGTCTGCCCCGCCATGTTCGACCTCGGCGAGGAGCATCGCGTGGTGCTTGTCTCGGTGACCGAGGGCGAGGACAAGCCGCTGAAATATCCCGACATGATCAGAAGCTCGCACCTCATGCTGATTACCAAGGTCGACCTGCTCCCGCATCTCGATTTCGACGTGGATGCTCTCGCCGCCAACGCGCGCAAGATCAATCCCGGCATCAAGATCCTGAAAGTGTCGGCGAAGACAGGCCAAGGAATGGACGCCTGGGCAGACTTCATCCGCGCCGCGCGCACGCTCGCGCTGACGGGCTGCGCCTCCGCCGAGGATTGGGGTTAGGAAGGATGCTGAAGAAGCTGCGGGCTGTTTTGACCATCGTTGCACCCCCTCACCCTTTGGGAGAGGGAACCCCGTTGCAACGGGTGCGGCCGAACTCCCTCTCCCAGGGGGAGAGGGCTGGGGTGAGGGGTTCCGACGTCAGGGAATCGAGCAAAAGTTGGGGAACGAAGGAGCGTCTGTAATCAATGTGTCTTGCCCTTCCCGCCAAGGTTCTCTCCGTCGATGACGCGTTGCAAACCGCTGTCGTCGCGCTCGGCCCCATCAAGAAGGAGATTTCCACCGCGCTCCTCGATGATGTGACGCCGGGCGAGTACGTGCTCATCCATGTCGGCTACGCGCTGCACAAGGTTTCGCCCGCGGAGGCGGAGCGCACGCTCGAGATGATCCGCGAGGCAGGCGAGGACGCGGAACTCGTCGCCTTAGTGGAGAGCGCGCCATGAAATACGTCGATGAGTTTCGCGACCGGGAACTCGCGCAAGGCCTGGCGAAGGCGATCCGCCACGAGGCGCACGCGACACGCCGCTATAATGTGATGGAGTTCTGCGGCGGCCACACGCACGCGATCTTTCGCTATGGCGTGCAGGATCTGATGCCGGAAAATGTCGGTTATGTGCACGGCCCCGGCTGTCCGGTCTGCGTTCTGCCCATCGGCCGCATCGACAATGCGCTCGAACTCGCCGAGCGGCACGGCGTCATCCTTTGCAGCTATGGCGACATGCTGCGCGTCCCCGCCTCAAAGCGGCGGAGCCTGTTGAAGGCGAAGGCGGACGGCGCTGATGTCCGTATGGTCTACTCCGTGGACGATGCGCTGAAGATTGCGCGCCATAACCCCGACCGCGAGGTGGTGTTCTTCGCCATCGGCTTCGAGACGACAACCCCGCCAACCGCTGTCGCAATCCGGAAGGCGCAAGCGGAGGGCCTCAAGAATTTCTCCGTGTTCTGCAACCACGTGCTGACCCCCGCCGCGCTGAAAGCCATCCTCGGAAACGCGGACGAGAGCGGCAGCGTCTCCATCGACGCATTCCTCGGCCCTTCACATGTGAGTTCCGTGATCGGCAGCAAGCCTTACGAATACTTCGCGGATAAGTATAAGCGGCCTGTCGTGATCGCGGGCTTCGAGCCGTTGGATGTCATGCAAGCCACGCTGATGGCGATCCGGCAGCTGAACGAGGGCCGCCACGTGGTCGAAAACCAATATGCCCGCGTCGTCACCCGCGACGGCAATGTGAAAGCGCAAAAGCTTGTCGCCGACGTGTTGGAACTTCGCCCGTCTTTCGAATGGCGCGGCCTTGGCGAAGTCCCCGATAGCGCACTCCGCATCCGGGAGGCGTACGCAAACTTCGACGCCGAGAGGCGTTTCGAGATCACCACGAAGCCGTCGCGGGACGCGAAGAGCTGCGAGTGCCCGTCCATCCTGCGCGGCGAGAAAAAGCCGACCGACTGCAAGCTGTTCGGTAACGTCTGCACGCCCGACAACCCCATTGGCTCCTGCATGGTGTCGTCGGAAGGAGCCTGCGCGGCTTATTGGACCTATGGCCGGTTCCGGCAACATGCCTCGTCCGAGGCTGCCGCATGACCGTGATCGACGCCCGTTTCGCAAAGCGCGTGGCAGACGCGCCTGCGGGAGCAGTGGAAATGATCCACGGCAGCGGCGGCCGGGCCACGGCGGAACTTGTTCGCAACCTCTTCCATCGTCATCTCGGCAATCCCTTCCTCGCGCAAGGCAACGATCAGGCCGCCTTCGACATCGGCGCGGGCCGGATGGTCATGACGACGGACGCGCATGTCATCGCGCCGCTGTTCTTTCCCGGCGGAGACATCGGTTCGCTGGCGGTCCACGGCACCATCAACGATGTGGCCATGGCGGGCGCGCGGCCACTGTATCTTTCCGCCGCCTTCGTGCTGGAAGAGGGCTTTCCTCTTGCCGATCTCGACCGGATCGTGGCCAGCATGGCGCACGCTTCCCACGAGGCAGGCGTCCCCGTGGTGACCGGCGACACGAAGGTGGTCGAGAAGGGCAAGGGCGACGGCGTTTTCATCACCACGACGGGCATCGGCGTCGTGCCGGACGGCGTCCGTATCTCGGGGGACAGAGCCAAGCCCGGCGACGCCATCCTCGTCAGCGGCACGCTCGGCGATCATGGAATCGCGGTCCTCTCGAAGCGCGAGAACCTTACCTTCGAAACCGAAATCCTGTCCGACAGCGCCGCCCTTCACGGCCTCGTCGCCGACATGGTGGCGGCGGCGCCCGCGATCCACTGCCTGCGCGACCCGACACGCGGCGGCCTCGGCTCGACACTCAATGAAATTGCGCAAGCATCGCGGGTCGGCATGCGTCTTGTCGAGAGCGCGATCCCGTTCAAGCCGGATGTGGTCGCGGCCTGCGAACTCCTCGGCCTCGATCCGCTCTACATCGCAAATGAAGGCAAGCTCATCGCCATCTGTGAAAAGGGCGACGCCCAGCGCCTTCTGGCTGCGATGCGCGCCCACCCTCTCGGTCGCGACGCCGCAATCGTCGGAGAAGTCGTCGCCGACGCCTTCTCTTTCGTCCAGATGCAGACCCGGTTCGGCGGAAACCGCATGGTGGACTGGCTTCTGGGTGACCCCTTGCCACGGATCTGTTGATGCATGCGCCAAACACTTCCTTGACGCCAGCCGAGGGCCGCTTGAGCGCCCTGCCCTCCGTTCTCGTCATCGACGGCGAAGCGCAAAGTCTCGAAGCTATCGAACGCATTCTTGAGGACGATTTCGACGTGAAGAAAGCTGCCTCCACCGAGGAGGCGGAGGCGATCATGGCCGACGAGGCGATCCAGGTTGTGCTGTGCGACCAACGGATGCCCGGCATGTCCGGCGTTGAATTTCTCCAAGTCGTGCGCGAGCGCTGGCCTGATGCCGTCCGCATGATCGTCTCGGACTGCACGGACGCAGAGGACATCATCCAGAGCATCGACGAGGCAGGGATCTATCAGTATGTCACAAAGCCGTGGCAGCCCGACAGCCTGACGCTCACGCTGAAAAACGCAGTGCGTCTGTACAAGCTCCAGCGGGAAAATGAGCTTCTCTCCATCGAACTGAAGATGTCTTCCAGCCGGACGGAGAAGTCCGTCGCCAGCCGCCGCCAGGGCCCGCGCGAAACCTATCAGGGCGACGACGGTATCGTGCGCGACGCGGCGAGCCCGATGAACGAAGTCTGCGCCCGCATGCGCCGCGTTGCGCCCTACGACATCTCGGTTTTGATCACAGGCGAGTCCGGAACCGGCAAGGAGCTGATCGCTCGCGCTCTCCACTCCAACAGTTTGCGCTGGAACAAGCCCTTCGTGGTGGAGAACTGTGCGGCCTTGCCCGACGAACTTCTCGAAAGCGAGCTGTTCGGCCACAAGCGCGGAGCGTTCACCGGCGCCGTCGAGGATCATGTCGGGCTGTTCCAGCGCGCCGATGGCGGGACGGTGTTTCTCGATGAGATCGGGGAGGTTTCACCGGCCTTCCAGGCCAAACTGTTGCGCGTTTTGCAGGATGGCGAAATCCGCCCCGTCGGCGGACGCCAAACTCGAAACGTCAATGTCCGCGTCATCGCCGCCACCAACCGCGAGCTTGAAGCCGAGGTGCAGGCCGGGCGCTTCCGCGAAGACCTTTATTACCGCCTCGCGACCCTTTCGATCCATGTGCCTCCCTTGCGCGAACGCCCGATGGACATCCCCGTCATCGCGCTTGCGCTTCTGGAGAAGGCCCAGAAGCAGTTCGGAAAATCCGCCAAAGGCCTTGCCCGCGAGGCTATCGAGTGCCTGAAAGCTCATCACTGGCCGGGGAACGTGCGGGAGTTACAGAACGAGATTCAGCAAGTCCTGATCATGGGTCCATCCGATGGCATGATCGGGGCTGAGCATCTGTCGCGCCGCGTTTTGCACGCCTCGCCTTTGCCGGACGCCGCCCCCGAAAGGGAACTCGCGCTGGCTGCTCTTGAAGGCACGCTCAAGGAGCGCATCGAAGCTGTCGAGGCGGTCATCTTGCGGGAAAGCCTCATCCGGAACCGGTGGAACAAGAGCAGGGCCGCGAAAGAGCTTGGCCTGTCGCGCGTCGGGCTTCGCGCCAAACTTGAGCGATATGGGCTGGAGAAAATCGAGGCGCTGCCGGTCGAACCGGCCAAGAAGAAGCGCGCCTCATAACGCTTGCGAGCCATCCCTTGCCGGCGCGCCCGTACAAAAAGGTGAAACGACGCCCATTTCAGTCCAGCATGTTATAAAATGCTTCGATCCGTGCATGGTTTGCACGGTGCATGAGAGTGGAGTGCGCAGTCTTGTCGTCCCGGAACGACGCTCGCGTCGTGATCGCAATAGGCGCTTCGATTTGGGAACGGCCCCGGATATGCTCCAGGCGCATTCCGGGGCGGCGACATCGGGATGCCCCGCGCCCGATTGATCCGCACAGCTCATCAGGAGGGCGTGGTTGGACGCAATAAACCAGGTCAAGGGCATATCCATCCGGGTGCGCGGCCTCGTGCAGGGCGTGGGGTTCCGGCCGACCGTCTGGCGCATCGCCAAGCGCCTCGGCCTGACCGGCAACGTCATGAACGATAGCGACGGCGTGCTGATCCGCGCCTTTGGACATCCCGCGACCCTCGTCGAGTTCGAAGTTGCCATCGCGTCGGAGGCGCCTTCCCTCGCCCGCGTCGACACGATCGAAACCGCGCCTCTGACAGGCAGACCGCCCGTGGATTTCCGTATCCTGGCGAGCCGAAGCGGCGCCGTCTCGACGGGCGTTGTCCCGGATGCCGCCGCCTGCCCCGCCTGCCTGGCCGATATCCGCGACCCGTCGAACCGGCGCTATCGCTACCCCTTTACAAATTGCACCCACTGCGGCCCGCGGCTTTCGATCCTTCGCGCGATCCCCTATGACCGCGCCTCGACAAGCATGGCGGCGTTCGAGATGTGCCCGAACTGCCTTGCCGAATATCGCGACCCCTCGGACCGCCGATTCCACGCCCAGCCCAACGCCTGCCCGGTTTGCGGCCCGAAGGTTTGGCTGGAGGAGGCTGACGGGCGCCCCAAGCCAATCGAGCCTCATCGCGATGCGATCGAGGCCGCCGCCGCACTTATCGAGTCCGGCGCCATCGTCGCGATCAAAGGCATCGGCGGCTTCCATCTGGCTTGCGACGCCCGAAATGCAGAGGCCGTGGCGCGCTTGCGCGAGCGAAAGCATCGCAGCGCCAAGCCGTTCGCTCTGATGGCCCGCGACCTCGCCATGATCCAGGACTACGCGGAGCTATCGGATGCGGAGCGCACTCTGCTTGAGGAACCCGCGGCGCCGATTGTCTTGCTTGATCAACATGAGGACGGCGCAAAGCTCGCGCCCGCCCAATCGACGCTTGGCTTCATGCTGCCTTACACGCCGCTTCATCACCTTCTTTTCGAGCATGTCAGCTATCCCCTGGTTCTGACCTCGGGCAACAGGAGCGACGAGCCGCAATGCATCGAAAATGACGACGCCCGCGCCAGACTGGCCGGCATCGCCGACGCGTTCCTGATGCACGACCGGGACATCGTGAACCGGCTCGACGACAGCGTCGCGCGTGTCATGGCGGGAAAGCCGAGGGTGATGCGCCGCGCGCGTGGCTACGCCCCTTCGCCGCTGCCGTTGCCGCAGGATTACGACAGGGCGCCCCGAATCCTGGCCATGGGCGCCGAACTGAAATCCACCTTCTGTCTTCTGGGCAAGGGGCGCGCCATCGTCTCGCAGCATATCGGCGACCTGGAAGACGCGGCGACCCACGCCGATTACCGGGCCAATCTGAAGCTTTACCGGGAGATCTTCCGCTTTGAGCCGCAACTCATCGCGGTCGATGCACACCCCGACTATCATTCAACGCAGTGGGGGCAATCGATTGCGCGGGAGTTCGGCATCCCTGTCGAAACCGTGCACCATCACCACGCCCACGTCGCGGCGGTGCTTGCCGAGCACGGCATGCCGCTCGCAACCGAGCCGGTGATCGGTATCGCGCTCGACGGGCTTGGGCTTGGCGAAAAAGGCGAACTCTGGGGCGGCGAGGTCCTGCTCGCCGATTACCGGTCCTGCCGCCGCGCCGCCGCGTTTGCGCCAGTTCCGCTGATCGGCGGCGCGAAGGCCATGCGCGAGCCATGGCGGAATGCGCTCGCCCATCTCCACGCGTTTTTCGGCTGGGAGCGTGTCGAGAAGCTCTATGCCGACCTTGAGACTGTTCAGCGGCTGAAGCAAAAGCCGGTTGCTGCTGCCCTTCAGATGATGGAGCGCGGCTTGAACTCCCCGCCTTCGTCTTCGGCGGGGCGGCTTTTCGATGCTGTCGCCGCCTTGCTCGGTATCTGCTTCGATGCTGTTTCCTACGAGGGACAGGCGGCGATCGAGCTTGAGGCGCTGGCCGCTCCTGCCATGAGCCGCGCCGTCGAAGGCTATCGCGGGACGCTGGCCCAGGGCGATCCCGCGAGGCTTGATTGGACGCCGCTGTGGTGCGGCATCCTGGAGGACCTTGCGGCAGGCGCGAATGCCCCGCTGATCGCGGCGCGATTTCACCTTGGGCTCGCAGAGACGCTGGCGGGAACGGCCGCGTCGCTTGCTCTAAAGCACGGCTGCAAGACCCTCGTGTTGTGCGGCGGCGTGTTCCAGAACAAGCTCCTGCTCGAGGCTACGGTCGAGGCGCTCGCCACGCATCGCATCGAGGTGCTCGCGCCTGCCCTCTTCCCCGCGGGCGACGGCGCGATTTCGCTTGGACAGGCGGCGATTGCGGCGGCGCGGCGGCTTCCACGCCCCGCGACTTAAACCCGATCATCGTTCGGCAAGTGAGCGCCGACGCTTAGTTCAAATTCTGCATTCCGCCCAGATCGCTGCGGGGTCTGGAAAAACGCCTTAGCCTTGCGCCCATGCCGACACAAACACCTTGCCGTGAGCGAATCGATGGTTCACTTAGGTTCGTATGGCGTATGCGTTTTCCTTCATCAAGCCTTGTCTGCCTGCATCGCGTTCACGGCCGCCCGAGAGCGAGGCCTGGCTGCATGAGATCAAGCTCGATGGCTGGCGGGGCCAATTGCACAAGAGCGGCAGCCTGGTTCGGCTCTACTCCAAGCGCGGCAATGATCTGAGCTTCAGGTTCCCGGATATCGTGGCGGCCGCCGCGCGGATGCCAATCGGCGATGTCGTGCTCGACGGCGAGATCACCGCCGTGAACGCGGACGGCGTGCCGGACTTCGAAGCGCTTCAGCGGTCGGACAAAGAGGCTATGCAGACCTTTTGGGCATTCGACCTCTTGAAGAGCGGCCAAGAGGCTCTGCGCGCGCTGGCGCTTGTTGAGCGGAAGGCGCGGCTTGCGGAGGCGGTCGGCACACAGCTCAATCCGCATCTGCGCTATGTGGACCATTTCGAGGATGCG
This sequence comes from uncultured Alphaproteobacteria bacterium, assembly GCA_963757195.1. GTDB lineage: Bacteria > Pseudomonadota > Alphaproteobacteria > Rhizobiales > Rhodomicrobiaceae > Rhodomicrobium. The sequence continues at coordinate 1,856,490 of CAVWQG010000002.1, read as the reverse complement.
GAAGCCTTGCTCTCAGCGGGTACGCGGCTGGGGCTTGGAGGCATCGTCTCAAAAAGGCGGGAGGCGCCCTATCGCTCCGGCCTGTCGCATGCCTGGCTCACGATCAAGACGAGCACATGGCGCGAAGCTAAGCAGGAGCGCCGTCAATGGTCTGAAGCCCGAGCCGAGCGCACGGCGTTGCGCGCCGATGTCAGGGCACTCAAGGCAGAGAGCAAAACGCACAGCGAGCTTCTTGGCAAGGTCAGCGGCTTGATTATCGAGATCTACCATGGCCAGGAAGTCGTGTCGGAAACCGCGCGGACCATGGAGGGGCGGGTTTTCCGGCTTGAGAAACACGCGGGCTTTGTGAAAGTGCATTAGAAAAAGAGGCGTGCGCGCGCATCATCCCGGCCAAACGTAGCGTAAGCCGGCATCCCAAAAAGGTCCACGCTGGAATGTGTAAAGGTCCCGGATGAGGTTTCGCCTTTCCGAGACGACGAAGGAAGAAGCGTTCTTCGCGCGGCGCCGGCTCCGATGGGAGGCCCCCGCTCAGGTAGTAAGCGCGCCGTAAAGGTCCGGGCGGCGGTCGCGGAAAAAGCCCCAGTCGGCCCGATAGCTCTCGATCTCCCGCAGGTCGAATGAGTGGACGAGCACGCCTTCATCCTGGCCGCCGAAGCTTTCGACAAGCTCGCCGGTGTGATCCGCTATGAAGGAATGACCGTAGAAGAGTTGCGTCGCCGCGCCGTTCTCCTCCAGCCCGATTCGGTTTGCGGCGACGACCGGAACCGCATTGGCGACGGCGTGGCCCTCCATCGCGCGTCGCCATCGCCGGTGCGTATCGAGCGCTGCATCATAAGGCTCAGAACCTATGGCTGTTGGGTAGAATAGAACCTGTGCTCCGGCAAGCACCATGGCGCGGGCGCATTCGGGGAACCACTGATCCCAGCAGATGCCAGCGCCGATCACGCCATGCTTCGTCTTCCAGGCCTTAAAGCCCGTGTCGCCAGGGCGGAAGTAATATTTTTCCTGGTAGCCGGGCCCGTCGGGGATGTGGCTCTTGCGATAGATGCCCAAGATTTCGCCATCGGCGTCGGCCACCGCCACGCTGTTGTAATAGTGCGGCCCGTCCTTCTCGAAGAACGAGATTGGAATGACGACGCGAAGCTCTTTCGCGAGGCTCGCAAGCGCCAGCACGCAGGGATGCTCGCGGGCGGGATAGGCGGTCTCAAACCATCGCGGGTCTTGCTGCGTGCAGAAATAGATGCCCTGAAACAGCTCCGAAGGCAGAATAACCTGCGCCCCGCGTGCGGCAGCCTCGCGGAGGAAGTCCCCGGTCTTCGCGATGTTGGCCGCCATGTCCTGCCCGTAGGAGGTCTGGATGGCCGCGACTGTCAGTGTGTTCTTCGTCATCAAGCCGGTTCTTGCTGGGTGATGCAGTGGAACGATCCGCCCCCGGCGTCGCCGGACCCGATGAGGCCGGGGGAGGGCACCCCGATGACATCGCGATCCGGGAAAACAGTCTGCAAAGCCTCGATGGCGGCTACCTCGGTCCCTGTGCCGTAGACGGGCACGGCCACGACGCCGTTCGCGATGATGAAATTCATGTACGAGGCCGGCGAAACCTCGCCCAAGGCGTTGAGGTACAGGCCAACGCCCGGGATGCGGACGACATCGAGCTTTCGCCCTGCCGCGTCCGTCGCGCTTTCCAGCGCATCGGCGATGGCGTTCAGCGTTTCCGCGTTGGGATCGTCAGGCCCCGCCGGAGACTGGCACACCACGCGGCCCGGCGCCGACGAATCGCGCGATATTGTCGATATGGCCGTCCGTGTGGTCGTTCATGAGGCCCTCGCCGATCCAGATCACCGTCTTCGCGCCGAGCGCCTGCGCCAGCGCTTTCTCGGCGTCGTCCTTCGTCCAGGCGTTTCGGTTCGGGTTCAAAAGCGTCTGCCGGGTGGTGAGGATCGTGCCTTGGCCGTCATGATCGATAGCGCCCCCTTCCAGCACGAAATCGAACCCGACAATGCGCGTACCCGAATGGCGGGCGATTTCGTCGCCAACCGTCGCGTCATCGGGAAGGTCGAATTTCCCGCCCCAGCTATTCGTCTTGAAGCGCAGCGCAACCGGGCCAGCGGGCGAGCGGGCAAAGATGGGGCCGGTGTCGCGCAGCCAGATGTCGCCGTACGGCATCTGGATAACATCCGCGGCGTTGCCAATGAAGGCTCGGGCCGATGCCTCAGCCTCGGCGCCATTCACAAGCAGGCGGACTTTGTTGGCGTCCGCCAGGGCATGCACCAAGGCGGCCACATCCCGGCGCGGAGCCTCGAGATCGCCGTTCCATTCGCGCGAGTTAGCGGGCCAGGCCGTCCAGATCGCCTTTTGCGGTTCCCACTCAGCCGGTATGGAAATTACTTCGCCGGTCATGCCTATATAGATCCTCACAAGCGACGCACCGCTCCGAAAGAGCCATGCGTCAATGATCTATACGACTGCGCCCGGACTTCAAGCGCGGCGCCCAGTTAAGAGCCGGAAACCGCGGTCTGAACTCGATTGATGGTGACAGTGCCCAAATCGGTCGGCAGCGATACCTGCTCGACCAGCCACAGTTCAGGCTTGTTGAGTTTCTGGAAGTTGACCTCCCACTGTATTTTCCGAAGCTGCTCCCCATTCACCGAGGAGTTTGCGTTCGGGGCAAACTGAACCCGGCAGGTTACCAGCCTGGGATCGTGTTGCTCTTCTTCCGAGGGATGCAGGCTTGCATCGATCTTCGCGCGGCTCATCAAGATGGTGAGCACCTTGTCGCAAGGCGAAGCGGTTTCCGATGCGGGCCGGATCGAAGCCGCAAGCAGCGCCGACAACGGATCGAGAACGCCTCGCAAGGGGTTCGCGGTCTTCGCTCCTGCTGCGGCCGAGGCTGTGAAATCGACAGTACTCTCCTGACCATCGGACATCACGAGCTTGTAGCGCTCGGGCGTAAGCTTCTGGCCTGTTCGTGAGCCGGACGCTTCTCCCTGAAGCTTCGTGTTGTTGAGAAGCGTGCCCACGTCGGCCGTGATCTCCACCTTGTAATGCTTCGCGTCGATGGTGGCGTGCAGAATGGCTTCCCCCATGGGAACGCCGCCGAGGCTCACCGCATAGCGCGAAATAAGCAGCTCAGCTTGCGCCTCAGCACTAAAAGTTGCCGATACCGCCAGGATCGAGAAGCAGGCAAGCCTTCTCAAGGCACGGCCTTTTCCCCAGGAGGGGATGAAAAGACCTCGTTTCGTTCTTGTTCTCATCCGACAGACTTTTCCGTTACTCTACCCGGGGACCGACGCTCTAAGCGGCGAGCTTTCGCAAGCGTTCGGAATTTCCATATTTTAATGTTCGAAATATGAACAAATTGGAGCTTTCCCCGCGGCGCGTGAGCACCCGTTAAAAAAATAGGCTTGCGGAATAAACCGGACCCTCGCCCGTTCTGGCTTCGTACATTTGAACAAAATTTTAAAATATGCCCCAAACCGAAGCCGCACCCCCGCATGGTGCGGCTTTACTTTTTCTGCCGGCGTTTCTAAAAAATGAGAGATGAGCGGCTGCGCCGAAGGGCGCCAAGCCCTGGCTGCTGAACGTCGCTTCATCCTTCGACAAGCTCAGAATGAGGCCGCATGTTTTCGGCAAGGTCACCATGGGGCCATGGGCAGCCCCTTTTTCAGCATCCAGTTAAAGGAACTCGATTACTGAATTGAGCGCACTGTCCTGGCTGCCGTTTGTTTTGCAGGCGGCTGGCTCGCCCTTCATCGGCAGAATGTGCTGGGTAAGCCGCTTTCGCATCTCGTACAGAGTGCATCGCGCAATAACTGCCTCGGCCCACTGGTGGCTCTCAGCTGTGTCCGCGGCATTGCCGCTTGCCATGGGCGCCGAAGCGGAGAGATCGTCCATCGCGGCTGCGACCGCCTCGATCGCCTTGCAAACATTATCGAGATATTGCTTAGCGCGGTCCTCGAACTGCATGCCGACGATCACAGCCGAGACATCCGCCGCGATCTTCTCAGTTGTCGCCGCCGTCTGCTTGAGGGTGCCAGCATAGTGAGCATTCTGCTCGACAAGGCAACGCATCACGGTCTTGATCCGGGAATAAGCGTGGAGATTTTCCTCGGACATGTGAACGGTCGAAACTTCCGTCAGCAGCGTATGCGTGTTGCGAAGGCCGCCGCCGATGGTCGCAATCTGCCGCTTGATCTGCACCGCCAGCTGATTCACGGCATTCGCCAGTTCGCGGACCTCATCGGCAACCACCGAAAACCCGCGCCCGGCCTCGCCCGCCCGCGCGGCTTCGATCTTGGCGTTCAAGGCCAGAAGACTGGTTCGCTTATTGATCTTGTCGATCCCCGCGATGCTTCCCTCGACGGAAGTCAGCTCGTCCAGCACGCCGTCCAGCGCCACGGACATGGAAACGCCGCGCGATGAAATATCAAGGATCTTCTGAGTGAGGTCGGAAAGCGTTTCCCCAAGGTCTTCGGCAAGATGCGGCAGGTGGATGATTTCGCCGTCGACATTTACGCTCTGGATCGACGTCACCAGTTCATGAACCGTCTTCGTTTGCTCGTGCGTCGTTCCGACGATGGTTTCCAGCCGGTTGGAAACTTCGAGCACATTGGACTGTATGTCGGTAGAGACGTTTTGAACCTCGCCGATAAGGGCCTGCAGCGTGCGGCTCTGCGCACTCGAGAATCCGAGCCAGCGCTTCAGGAACAGCTCAATCTCCGCTTGTGCCGGCCGGCCATGATCCGGGTCATTTCCGTTTCCATACATATGCTGTAACCCGCGACCGGAATTAATGAGAACTTGCAATTGAAAGCTCGCTGTTTAGGTGGCTCTTAAAGACTTCATTAGTTACCGGTTCGACCTAAAAACCCGCCGCGAACAAATACCACCCGCTTCCCAAATTTAGTCTTTAATTCATCCAGATGTGCGACCTATTTCTACCACAGGTTGTGTTTCAGTGGAATGATATTGGCAGGAAATGATGCAGGAATCGCCCAGCTCAGGGACCCTGGACCTCAGCGGCCCTCGGACCATTCGCTTTGCGGATCAGAACTCGATCCCTCCTGTTGGAGGCTCTGTGCGCGTATTCGGCCATAAACGTGGATTGCTCAGCTGTCACGGAAGCCGACCTCAGCGTTGTGCAACTCCTCATTTCGGGGCGGATGACCGCGCAACTGTCCGGCAAAACCCTGACGCTCATCCATCCACCGGACGGCGCCTTCCTTCAAACCCTGTCAAAAGCCGGCTTTAGGGCTTCGCCGGATTCCCTCGCCGGCGACAAGTCTTACTGGATCGAAAAGGAGGGCGAGGATGCCCAAAACCATTCTTGCCGTGGATGACTCCGCAAGCATGCGGCAGATGATCAGGCTCACCTTGCGCAACGCTGGTTACGACGTCATCGAGGCTGGCGATGGCCAGGAAGGATTGTCGCAGGCGCGCCGCAGCACGGTCCATATGATCCTGACCGACCTCAACATGCCGGTCATGGACGGCATGACGTTCATCCGCGAACTGCGCAAATCAGGAACTCACACCGGCATTCCGATCGTATTCGTCACGACCGAATCCGACGCCGAGAAGAAATCGCAGGCCAAGGCAGCCGGCGCGACGGCATGGATCACCAAGCCGTTTCAGCCAGAGCAACTTGTCGCCGTCGCCAGGAAGGTCCTCGGAGAATGACCCCGACAAATCCGATAGATGTATTCAGGCAGGAAGCGCAGGAGCTTCTGGCTCAACTGGAAGCAACGCTGCTCGATCTCGACTGCACGCCCGACGACCCGGATCTGATCGATGCCGCCTTCCGTGCGCTGCACACCATCAAGGGATCGGGCGCCATGTTCGGCTTCGAGGCCGCTGCTGCATTCACCCATCACGTGGAAACCGCGTTCGACCAGGTCCGCCAGGGAAAGGCGCGGCTCACCCGCGAACTGGTCGCTGTGGCTCTGCGCGCCCGGGATCATATGCGCATCCTGATCGAGAAGCCCGAGTCCGCCGATCCGGCTGCCGAGGAAGCTCTGCTTGCCGCCTTGCGCGACAGCCTTTGCCCCGGCGAAGCGACTTCGGTCGCGCCCGAACGAACGACCGGTGAGCGGGTGTGGCGCATCGGCATGCGGCTGCCGCGCGACGCGATGACCAATGGCACAAATCCGCTCCTTCTGTTGGAGGAACTGCGCTCGCTCGGCTCTGCAGTCGTCACGCCGATTATCGATGCCATCCCTCGCCTTCAGGAGATCGACCCGGCGGCTTGCTACATCGCCTGGGAGATCACGCTCAGGACTTCAAAGCCGCGAAGCGAGATCGAAGATGTTTTCATCTTCGTCCGCGACGAAATGGAGCTTGAGATCGCGCTGGCGGAGACCGCCTGCGAAGAGTCGCAAGGAGAACCCGATGCACAAGAACTCGCGCTGCCGGATGCGGCGGAAGATATTCCAGCCGATCGGAAGCCTAACGAAGCGCTTGCTCCGCAAGGCGGGGCCGATGCGCATCCAACGCCGGCGCTCCGGCAGCGCGAGCGCCGCGAAACGTTAAAGAACACCGCCAGCATCCGCGTCCTGGCAGACCGGCTCGATGAACTCATGGATCGCGTCGGAGAACTCGTCATCACGCAGTCGCGCCTGAAGCAGATCGCAGGGTCAAGCTCGGATCAGCAGGTCCGGGCCGTGGCCGAAGAAATCGAGCGGCTTGCCCTCGAACTTCGCGACACGACCATGGGAATCCGCATGGTGCAGATCGGTTCGCTGTTCGGGCGGTTCCGCAGGGTCGTTCACGATCTCTCTCGCGATCTCGGCAAAGAGGTCGAACTGATCATGGAGGGTGAGGAGACCGAACTCGACAAAACTGTCATCGAGCAGCTGAACGATCCGCTCGTCCATCTTATTCGCAATTCCATCGATCACGGCGTCGAGATGCCCGCCGACCGGATTGCGAGCGGAAAGGCCCCCGCGGGGCAGATCACGCTCTCGGCCCGGCACGCTGGCACGGAAGTCCATATCACCATCGCCGACGATGGCCGGGGCCTCAATCGCGAGCGCATCCGGGCGCGCGCCATCGAGCGCGGCCTGATATCGGCGGACGAAACCTTGAGCGATGCCGAGCTGTTCCAGGTCGTATTCCTGCCGGGCTTTTCGACCGTTTCCGAAGTCACGAACCTGTCGGGCCGGGGCGTCGGCATGGATGTGGTCAAGCGAACCATCGAGGCGCTCAGAGGCAAGATCGAGCTTTCGAGCATGCCCAGCCGGGGATCGAAGATCACGCTTCGGCTGCCCCTGACATTGGCCATCATCGATGGGCTTCTGGTGCGGATTGGAGAGTCCCGTTACGTGCTGCCGCTTGCCGCGATAGAGGAATGCGTCGAGCTTCCCGCCGAGGATGCGGGCGGTTCGCGCGGGTGCAGCTTCCTCAATATTCGCGGCGAGCTGGTGCCATTCCTGAGGCTCAGGGAACTGTTCGCGGCCAAAACGCCTCCCGACCGCTATCAGAAGGTTGTTGTGGTTGCGGCAGGGGATTTGAAAGCCGGCCTTGTCGTCGATCAGGTCATCGGCAACCACCAGACCGTGATCAAGTCCCTGTCCAAGCTGCATTCCGGGATCGAGATGTTTTCCGGCGCGACGATCCTTGGCGACGGGGCTGTCGCTCTCATCCTCGATATTCCGCATCTCGTCCAGTTCGGCCAGACCGCCGAAGAAAAGCTGAGGACCGCTGCATGAGCACCTGGGAACCCAACCATGCTTCGGCAAATGCCAGCGGGGCGCTGAAGGTTCTGTCCCTAACCCTCGATGGCCAGCTGTTCGCGATCGATGCGGGATGCGTCCGGGAAATCCTGGATGTGGCGCCGGTGACGGAGGTGCCGGCCAGCAGTCCTTTTGCGGGAGGGCTGATCAACGTTCGCGGCAAGGTCGTGCCTCTCGCGGACCTCCGCCACAAGCTGGGAATGACGAAGCGGCCGCCCACCATCGACACGCGCATCGTCGTCATCGAGGTCGATCTCGATGGCGATCTGACAACCGTTGGGGTGATCGCGGACAAAGTGCATGAGGTGACCGACATCCCCCAAGCGGCAATCGAGGCGACGCCGAGGATAGGGCTTGCATGGCCTCCCGAATTCATCCGCTGCCTCGGCAAACGCCGCGACGACTTCCTCATCGTGCTCGATATCGAGCGGATCTTCTTGGGTGAGCACGCAAAACAGGACTCCAACTCTTTTCTGGGCGCAGAACGACACGGCGCCTGATGACCTCCAACGAAGGACAATAATGATGCGCACAACAATAAAACTGAAGCTCGCCGCGAACTTCATGGTTCTCACGGCGCTGGCCGCTGTTTTGGCCTGGCTCGGCATATCGAGCCTGGGATCGCTGAATGCGACGGTGGATGGCCTGGTTCAGGGTCCCGTCGCCCGCTTGCGGCTCGCGGGTGAGCTCCGGATGGCGCTACTGGAAATTCTGCCGTTCGAGAAGAACATGATCCTTTCAAGCTCTCCTGATGAAGTTCATAATAACGAGCAGGAAATAGCGAAACATCGTATTGCATTCCTCAAGCACTTTGAGGCTCTGCAAAACATCGCAACCGACGAAGTCCGACAAAAGCTCACCGCGCTGACGCCATATTGGGTGCGTTGGACGTCGACGCAGGACAGGATGCGTGAGCTGATCGACAAGAACAATATCGCGGAAGCGAAGGCGCTCTCTCTGGACGATGCTCGAGAGATCAAAAACGAAATTATGTCACAGCTTGAGCAGATCGATCAAATCGAGGCTCAGGCAATGAAACAGGCCAAGGAGCAGGCGGGGAGCCAATATGACCGCGCTTGGGATTTGCTCGTTGGAGCCGCTGCAACCGCGCTTCTGATCAGCTTCATTTCCGGTGTGCTTCTGTCGCTCAGCATCAGCCGTGGCCTCAGGCGCGCCGTTTCGCTCGCCGATGCGGTCGCTGTCGGCGATCTCGACCAGAACGTCACGGCCTCAAGCAATGACGAAATCAAAGACCTCATCAATTCTCTCAATCGCATGACCGCGAACCTGCGCGTCACCGCCGACATGGCCAACGCCATCGCCCATGGAGATCTCTCCGTCGAACCGAAGCCCTTGTCGGACAAGGACACGCTCGGCCTCGCGCTTCAACAGATGACGGCGAAGCTTCGCACCGTCGTCAGCGACGCGTTGAGCGCGGCGGGCAACGTGTCGTCGGGCAGCGAAGAGCTCTCGGCTGCCTGCCAGCAACTCTCCGCCGGCGCCAACGAGCAGGCGGCTTCCGCCGAGGAAGTGTCCTCGTCGATGGAACAGATGGCCGCCAATATCAAGCAGAACGCCGACAACGCATCCCAGACCGAAAAGATAGCGCGCCAGTCCTCGGCCGACGCGCAGGCGAGCGGCGACGCGGTGAACCGCGCGGTCCACGCCATGCAGACCATCGCCGAGAAGATCACGTTCGTGCAGGAGATCGCGCGCCAGACCGACCTTCTTGCGCTGAACGCGGCCGTCGAGGCGGCGCGGGCGGGCGAGCACGGCAAGGGCTTTGCGGTTGTCGCCTCCGAGGTGCGAAAGCTCGCCGAGCGCAGCCAGACGGCCGCCACCGAGATCAGCACGCTCTCAGGCCAGACCGTCGGCGCGGCGCGCGAGGCTGGCGGCATGCTCGTCAAGCTCGTGCCCGACATCAAGAAGACAGCCGAACTTGTCGAAGAAATCAGCGCCGCCTGCCGCGAGCAGGACATCGGGGCCAACCAGGTGAACCAGGCCATCCAGCAGCTCGACAAGGTGATCCAGCAGAACGCGGGCGCGGCCGAGGAAATGTCGGCGACGTCCGAGGCGCTCTCCGGCCAGGCCGAGACGCTGCAGGCGAGCATCGCTTTCTTCCGCATCGGCGAACTCGGGGCATGCGAGCGCAGCCCCGTCGCCTGCGATTGCGTCGCCCGCAGCCACCGTCAAATCGCACGCGAAGCCGAAAACGGCGGCGGTCGCAAAACGGCCGTCGCGGGCGATCAAGGCAAGGCCCGCTTATGGAAGCCGTGATGGCAATGGCGTCGCTCTCAACCTCAATAACGGCAGCGCCGACGTCCTCGACGCCGAATTTGAAAGGTATTGAGCGATGGGCGAGGCGATGACGAAGCTCGCGGCGGCGTCTGCCGCCGCAGGCGAGAGGCAGTACTTGACCCTCGGCATCGAGCATGAAGTGTTCGCTGTCCCCGTGGAGTCGGTGCTTGAAATTCTCGACATGCGGCGCGTTTCCCGGATACCCGAAGCGCCGCCCTACATGCTGGGACTCCTCGACCTGCGCGGCCGAAGCGTCCCCGTTCTCGATCTTCGGGTCAAGCTTGGGCTTCCCCCGCAGAGCGTCACGGACACCACGCGCATCCTCGTTGTCGAGGTGAACATGAACGGGCGAGCGCTCGTTCTCGGTCTCGTCGCGGACCGGGTCATCGAGGTGCTGGCCATGGGCGGCGGCGAGATCGAACCAGCGCCTGAGATCGGCGTGCGCTGGCGATCCGAGTATATAAGCGGCGTCGGCCACCGCGGCGAAAGCTTCATCATCATCTTCGATCTGCCGCGTCTTTTTTCGACGGACGATGCAGCCGCAATTCAGAAATCGGTAGGAGCGTCATGACCTTCGCTTTGAGGAAGGCGGATTTTAAATGTCCTGTAAGCGGAGTAGCCATTCCTCGTCCGGGGACGAATGCGGCAATCGCCGAACATCTGAGCGCGCGCGACTTCGATCGCCTCGCGCGATTCATACACTCGAGGAGCGGCATCAAAATGCCGCCGGGAAAGAAAACGATGCTCGAAGCCCGCCTGCGGCGGCGGGCTTTTGCACTGGGAATGACGTCGCTTGCGGACTATTGCCATTACCTTTTCGGGCAAGGCGGTCTCGATGAGGAGGCAACCGATCTCATCGATGCCGTTACGACCAACAAGACCGATTTTTTCCGCGAAGCGGAGCACTTCCGGTTCCTGACCGAAAAAGCGGTGCCAACGCTCCTTGCCGAAGGCGGCGACCTGAAACGCTCTCCGCTCAAGGTCTGGAGCGCGGCGTGCTCCATCGGCGCGGAGCCCTACACGCTGGCGATGGTTCTGTCCGAGATCACCAATTCCGTCCGCGACTTCACCATCCTGGCGACCGATATCTGCACCGATGTCCTGAAAACCGCCGTGCGCGGAATCTACCCGGCGAGCATGGCGGAGCCCATCCCCTCGGACCTCAGGCGGCGTTACATCCTCCGGTCGAAGGACAGCGCCGTGGACAGCGTCCGCGTCGTGCCAGACCTTCGGCGTTGCGTCCGGTTCGGCCGACTCAATCTCACCGACATGCCGTACGGCGCGGAGACAAACCTGCATGCTATTTTCTGCAGAAATGCACTCATCTACTTCGACAAACCCACCCAGCGCAAAGTCGCGAGCGAACTCTGCAACCACCTTCAACCCGGCGGCTTTCTGTTTGTCGGACATTCGGAGAGCCTGACCGAATTCGACCTGCCGCTCCGGCAGGTCGCCGCAACGATTTTCCGCCGTCTATAGGTCGATCATGAGCCATCCAATCCGAACATTGATCATCGACGATTCAGCGTCCGTGAGGCGCACCTTGACCGATATCCTCAGCGCCGATCCCGACATCGAGGTCATCGGCGCGGCCTGCGACCCCTATGCAGCCGCCCGCCGGATTGCGCAGGAAATTCCGGACGTCATCACGCTCGACGTCGAGATGCCCCGAATGGACGGCATCACCTTTCTGAAGAAGCTCATGGCGCAGCACCCCGTTCCGGTGGTGATGTGTTCGAGCCTGACGGCGGAATGCTCGACGACCCTTATGCAGGCCCTCGAAGCGGGAGCGGTCGACATCATCCCAAAGCCTCGCATCGACACAAGGCAGTTTCTGCTCGAGTCGAGCGTGCGCATTTGCGACGTGGTCAAGGCCGCGGCCCGCGCAAATCTCAAGCGCCTGCCCCCGAAAGCGGCGCCCTCCCCTGCCCCGGCGCTCGCAACGGCGGCCAATGGAAAAGCCGAAGCCGCTTCAACCAAGCCTCTGGCGCGCGCCGAATTCGCACGGAAAGCCGACACCGTCATCTGCATGGGCGCGTCCACCGGCGGAACGGAATCCTTGCGGGTCGTGCTCGAGGCCTTGCCGGAAGATTCTCCGGCGATTGTCGTTGTGCAGCACATGCCCGAAAAGTTCACGGCCGCTTTCGCGAGGCGGCTTGACAGCCTGTGCGCTGTCGAGGTGAAGGAGGCGGAGGATGGCGACGCCGTTTTGAGGGGAAGAGTGCTGATCGCTCCGGGCAACCACCACACCGCGCTGCAACGCCAGGTCAGCCAGTATTTTGTGTCCGTCACGGATGGCCCTTTGGTCTCCCGGCACCGCCCCTCCGTTGACGTGCTGTTCCGTTCGGCTGCTCAGTCCGCGGGACGGAACGCGATCGGCATTATCATGACGGGAATGGGCAGCGACGGCGCGGATGGCCTTCTGGAAATGCGAAAGGCCGGCGCGGCGACCGTGGCGCAGGATGAAGCGACTTCTGTCGTCTTCGGGATGCCGAAAGAGGCCATCGAACGCGGCGCCGCCTGCAAAGTCGTGCCTCTGGGCCAGATTGCGGAAGAGATCATGCAAGCGGGGCGTCATTGACGGAACCATGACGGCTGCGGCGTCAGCCGTTAAGGCCTCCGGCGCGGAGATCGAGCCTTTTTTCTATGCGGCTCAAAAAAAGAAAGCGGCCGGGGAAAGCCGCTTTCTGCAGACACATGTACTACTGGGGTAGGGGAAGTAGGTGTTCCTGGAGCCCGCTCAGAACTTCAAACGCACGCCGGTTACAAAGTCGAAAACGTCGACGCTTGTCCCGGTTCCAGATACCCCGAAGCCGGGTTTCACGGCTGGGTTGCCTTGGAAGCCGGAAGCCAGACCGTCTTGCGCCATTGCGTAGGTCACGCCGCCATAGACATCCAGGTGTTTATTGAATGCGTAGTCGACCAGGAAAGCGCCTTGGTCAAACGTGCCCGCGCACTGAGAGCCACTGGCGCCGCCCGCCGGGCAGGCCTTATTAATCGCCACATAAGAGTTTTGATCGATGTGGTAATAAGCGCCCGTGAAGCTCCAGCCGGATGGCAGCTCGTATTTCGCGCCCGTCCAAAAGAACTGAAAAATCTTGTCCGTGGTAAACGCGTTGTTCTCTGGCGGGACCGTTATCGGGTATCCGCCCTGAGTGTCTCCGTAGGTAACGGGATCATGCGGATTCGATTGATCGGTGTGGGTGTAACCGGCGAAGAACGTCAGTTTGGAAGGGGACGGACAGGCGGCATCCTTCAGCCCGCCGCATGAGCCCCCATCTTTAAGGCCGCCGTCACCGAACTCGTAGGTATATTTGCCCGCGACAGTCCAGCCTTCGTTATCCGATATGTTGACCCCTAGCGTCTGAGTCAAGAACAGATTATTGGCGGCGCTCTGCAGGTTAACGACGCCATGTTCCTCGATCCATACGCCGTCCACGGAGAAACCACGATAGGTGAAGCCAGCATTTGCTCCGTAGGCGTTGCCGAACATGCCGGTCGAATTGCCGCCATCGGAGAACATACCCGCGACATGGAACGGGCCGTACGCAAAGACGTATTTCACCGAGTTCATCCCAGCGCGTGGCTTGCGTGCTGCCCATCCCGGCAGCCGCGCCGGAGTAGCCAAGCACCGAAAAGGCATAGGAAAGCGCCATAGGATCGTAGGCGCCGAGTGTGTCAAGCTGGAGCGAAAACTGGCGCCCTACCGTCAACGTTCCATAGAGGGGGCTGCTGAGACCGCCATAAGCCACGTTATTGAAAGCCTGACCGCAGCGCGCGCTGTCGGAATTCGACGTTTGCTTGGCATAGGGGATGCCGGAGTTCACGAGAAGCGACTTGCAGCCGTCGTCAAGCTCGCCGGTCATGGGGTCGAAGCCCGTATCGAGCCGGCCGACCGCCTGCAATCCATAGCCGATATCTTCCTCTATCTTCAGGCCGATCTTGGATTGCTCCAGGGCGTTCGCGGTCAGAGTCGATTGCGACTGGCCAGTGAGATTCCTCGTCACCAACCCGAAGGGCATGTATTCGAGATCCGACACGATGTATCCAAGCGGGCGGCCATTCGTTTGATAGGCATACCCAACGTCGATCGTTCCGTAGAAGGTGACGCCGTGCCAGCTTAACGGTCCATCGGGCACGGAGGGCAAAGCATCCTTTACGCTGTCTACGCTAAGATCTGCTGCGTGAGCCGTGGCGGTTAAGCCAGCAAGCACGGCTGCGCAGGCCAAAATTTTCCTCACGATAGTTCCCCCAAAGAGACGATGACGAAGCCGGTGCGACGACCCAAAAAGCTGTATAGGGGAAAACATAGCTGATTTGTCTTTGTCCACAGATGTAAAGGGGCAACAGTGGTGGCTGGAATGCCCGCGATTACCGGAACTTGGTTGTAGTTATCCCTCCCTTGTCCACTGCCAGGCTTCGCGCTCCCTAATCCCCATTCGCCTCGGCAATGTCGCCCTCGACATAGAGCCAGCGGCCTTCCTCCCGCACGAACCGGCTCGCCTCGCGAATCTCATGCACGCGCCCGCTCGCCTTGTAGCGGGCGATGAATTCGACGAAGGCGGCATCGGCGGCAGAAGTCTCATGGCGCAAAACCTTCAGCCCAAGCCAACGGCGGCTGGAATGCGCGAGCGAGAGCGACGGCGGCCGTGTTCGCGGATGCCAGGTGGCAAGCAGATAATCCTCGAGCTTCAGGACGAAGGCCGTATAACGCGAGCGCATCAGCGCCTCCGCGTCGCCGGGCGTCTCGCCGTCGTGCCATCGCTGGCAGCATCTTTCATAGGTCTTGAGGCTGCCGCAGGGGCACGGCCCCCGGTATTTCTTCTCTGCTTTCATGGCGGGGCAGCCCCCAAGTTCCTTCGAGCTGTTAGGAATGCTAATATGCACGAAGGCATCGAGCGTCGCGATGCGGACGTGTCACACGACAGACTCCGTTAGCATTATAGCGGCCAAGCAATGAAGCTCACCACAGGCAGGTTCCCAATGAACGCTAAACAGCATGAAATCATGCGCACCGGAAAGGGCTTCATCGCGGCCCTCGATCAAAGCGGCGGCAGCACGCCGAAGGCCCTCAAGCTCTACGGCGTCGACGAGAGCAAGTACAAGGGCGAAGACCAGATGTTCGACATGATCCACCAGGCGCGCACCCGGATCATAACCAGCCCGTCGTTCACCAGCGACCGCGTCCTCGCAGCGATCCTATTCGAGCAGACCATGGACCGCGAGATCGGCGGCAAGCCCACCGCCACTTATTTGTGGGAAAACAAAGGAATTGTTCCGATCCTCAAGATCGACAAGGGCCTCGCCGCTGAAGCGGACGGCGTGCAGTTGATGAAGCCTGTTCCGGACCTTGACAAGCTCCTCGAGCGTGCCGTCAAGAAGGGCATCTACGGGACGAAGGAGCGCTCGGTTATCAAGGAAGCCAACCCAGCCGGCATCAAGGCGATCGCAGCCCAGCAGTTCGAGTGGGCCAAGCAGGTTCTCGCGCACGGCCTCGTGCCGATCCTCGAGCCCGAGGTGGACATCAAGTCCCCCAACAAGGCCGAGTGCGAAAAGCTCCTGAAGAAGGAGCTGCTCGCGGGACTGGACACTCTTAAAGATGGTCAGCAGGTCATTTTCAAGCTGACCATCCCGGACCAGGACGATTTCTACGCCGATCTCATTAAACACCCAAAGACGGTGCGGGTCGTCGCTCTGTCCGGCGGATACAGCCGGGACGAGGCCTGTGATAGGCTCGCTAAGAACCACGGCTTGATCGCTTCCTTCAGCCGCGCCCTTGCCGAGAACCTGACTGCCCAGCAGAGCGACGAAGAGTTCAACAAGAAACTGAAGACCACGGTCGACAAGATCTACCAGGCCTCCATCACCTAGTGTGGCTGCCGAAAACTCCGAAACTCCCTGGCGCAAACCTGCGAAATGACGTCTGTGGTCGTGCTGTCGACGCGGCGCGCGCCGTGCGCGACGGCGGCGGATTCGGGTCGATCGTAGGGCGCAATTCGTTCCAGCGCAAGAAGGAGGATGCCTTGAAGTTCCTCGGGACCGCGATGGGAATCTACGAGGGGTCGATCAAGTAACCCGGAAAGCGGTAAGGGGGGACGAGGAAACGCCGTTTGGCGCGGCTTCTTCTCCCTCCCCTCCTCACCCCTGGATAAGCTCAAGGCATCGGATCGATGGCGATGGTGATCACGTCGCGGTAGATGCCGGCGCGCTGTCCCTTGATGGAGCCGACCTGCACGTCGACGGGTATGGCGAGCCCGGTCCTTTGCGTCGCCTTGGGCCAGAGCGAGACGATGCGCTGTTGCGCGAGGTCGACGGGCGCCGTCTTGAAGATCGCAACCGTGTAGGGCACGCGCCATCCTTCGGCGAGTGAAGCCGGGTCCGTCGGCTTCATCAGGCCCGCGTTATCCGAACTCACGGTGAGATGAAAGCCTTGGTTGGCGTAGGCCAAGAGGTTCACCGAGCGCACCGCGCCTTCGACAAAGTTTCCGAAGTTCAGGGTTGTGTAGCGGCCGCCGCCAGCGATCGCCAGCGTCACTTGCGCGTTGATGCCGATCAGGACGCCGAGCGGCATTTCGAAGGCTTTCGCGTAAGGCGCGCCGTTGCCTGGGCTTTGATAGACGCCGAGGATAAGCTGGTCGGCATACGCGCCGGGGCCGGCCACCTGCCCTTCGCTGACGGAAAGGGTAGCGGTCGCCGTTGCGGTGGCGTTCGCGCCGAGCGCGATGAGGCCCGCGCCGCCCAGCGCGCCCAGCTTCTCCGGCGGCGATGCCGCCGACTGCGTCACGGCGGCCGAAGCGCTTGTCACCTGATAGGCGAGGCTCGCGCCGGATGCGCTGGCTTGCGGCGCGCCCAGCTTGAAGAAGGCGAAGGCGGCCGAGCATGGCTTGCCAGCCGCGTTTCTGAGCGTGAAGGTGATCGTGGCGGTGGCCCCGCCCGGCTGGAACGGATTGTAGGTCAGCGGCTGCTGGGTCACCGGGCCGACAAGGCTCAGATTGCAGTCGGCCAGCGCGGCGGCCGGGAACAACGCCAGGACCGCGAGAACGGCGGCAAATCGCTTAAGTTGCTTCATTGGGCATCCCTGCTTGGATGAGGGGCGGCTTCGTCTCCTGTTTCGGCTGCTGCGGCTGTCCGCCGCCACCGCCACCGGCGGGCTTCAGCTCGCCTGCGTTATGCAGGCCGACCACGCCGTCGGGGATCTCGATCTCGTAGCGCGTAACCTCGGGCTCGGTCGGCATCTCGATGATCCACTTGCCGGGCGCCAGCCCTTGCGCGCCGAAGCGTCCCTCGCGGTTCGTGAACAGCTCTACCTTGCGGCCGTTCTCCTTGCCCGCCTCGTGCGCGGTTCCGGCGAGCAGCGGCACCGGCTGGCCTTCCCCGTCGAGCAGCGTGCCCATGGCGGTGATGGTATAGGCGGAGCCCGCCTGCAGATTGTATCCGGCCTTGTAGGGCGCCTTCAGATCGTAGGACGCGCTGCCGAGGTCGTAGCCCGCGGGCGCGCCGGGCGCGTCATAGGCAAGCCGCGTCCGGGAATAGGCGCTCACGCTCGGCACGACCGCTGGCCCGAGCATGTCGCTTTCGGCGACGGTCGCGTTCGTCCCCCCGACCACGACGGGGCTGCCCTCCAGGCTCTTATGCGGCGTCACCATCGCAAAGCCGCCGTTCACCGGGCGGCCCACGCCCCAGGCGCCATCCGCGTAGACGAAGCTCGACGCCACGGACACCGACGAAACTTCCTCGGTGAAATTCGGGTTGAAGCTCCCATTCGTGCCGACGCCGACGAGCCCCGCATTGTGGCTGAGCGTCACCTGCGCGCGGTTGGCGACATAGGACGCCGACGCATTGAGCGAGCCGTCGTTGGTCGAATCCGTCGTCCCGTCGACGCTCGCCGTCCAGGAGCCGACCCCGCTCGTCTCGCTGCTCTGGGTGTAGGTCACCTGGCCCGCTTCGGTCCGGCTGTCATAGCTCGCCATCGCGCTGCTGTGCGCGTCCGGCGTCCACGAGACCCGCACGAAGGCCCGGAAGCCTTCCTGGTTGAGGAGGCAGCAGGTCTGGGCGACCGTCGTGTCGTCCTGCCCATAGCCCACGGAAAGCGAGCCGGACACATGATCCCAGAGCTTCCGCGAAAAGGAGAGATCGGCTTCCCACCGGTCTCCGGCGCGGCTGCCGGTCCCGATGGGGTCGAGCAGAAGATAATAGGAGAGCGAGAGCCCGGCCGTCACCTCGTAGGGCAGCTGTTGCGTGTAGCTCGCCGAGAGATAGCCATTATAAGGCGACGGAGCGACCGGAACGCCGTTCGTGTAGGTCTGAACCGTGTCGAAGTTCGTGCTCCGCCACTCGCCCAAGATACGGAAGGTCGTCTTGTACGGCGCGAACCAGTTGAACTTGTCGTAGCCATAGATGAGCTGCGCGGCGTAGCCCAGGCCGTCGCTGTAGGTTTCGCTCGCGGCAAGCTGGCCCGCAACCATCCCGAACTTTGTCTGCGTCGAGAGGCCACCGCCCGTCATGGCGACGCGCCCGTCCGCCTGAAGATCGCCCCTGGCTGTCAGCGCGTCCGTAATGCCCTGCTTGTAAAAGCCGGTCACGGCGGGCTGATCGAAGTAATAAGCTCGCTGCCCGTAAAAGCTATGGCTCGAGGTCTTGGTCACGATGGTGGCGCCGCTGGCGATCACGGGGTTGGCGAAATCCACGATGCCGGTGTCGAGCGACTTGATGCCCGCCCCCGCAGACCACTCGCTGACGCCGGACGCGAGCAGTTCAAAGCCCGAAAAGGCGGTGAACTCCAGCGTCTGCCGCGCGCCGGTGTCATCCTCGATGACGAGCTTGATGTCGTTCGCACCCGCCTGCAGCGGCAAATCGGACAGGTTGTAAATCCCCGGCCCGAGCCTCAGGCGGCGGACGAGCGCTTCGCCAATGAGGATGTCCACGGTCGAAGGCCGCTCAAGCCGGAAGGAATGCGCCCCCATTGGCCTGATCGACTTCCCAGGCTGCAGTTGCGCGTAGGACTTCGTTGCGCTCACGCCGAAAAGATCGGCCGCTGTCTGCAAGCCGCTGAAGTCCGGCGTCAAGTCGCCCGCCCGGATGCGGATGGCGTCGTCCGGCATGTCGTAGACGAGCCGCGTTCCACGCCGGTAGAACACATAGTCCTGGAAATAGCTCTGCGCGAAGCCCTTGGCGTCGCCGGTGTAGAACGAGCCCTCGCCTTCCAGCACGAAGGCGCCGATGCGGGCCGCGCCGTCGAAATTGATGCTCGGGAACTCGACGCCGGTGCTGCCTGAACTGGACTGGCTGACATAGCTCGCGACCATGCTCATATTGATCCAGGCGCTGGCATACGCCGGCTTCTCCAGCGAGGCGCTGTTCTCTTCGGCCTTCGCCGCGAAGCTGATGTCGCCGGGGAGCTTCTGATCGACCTTCGGCTCGACCTGCAATTCGAGCTCGTTCGGGTTGTAACGCATGGCGAGGCCCTTCGCGATAAGCAGGTCCAGCGCGACATAGGTGGGCTTCTCCTGGCCGAGCTGTCCGGGCTCGGGCACCTTCTCGATGGCCACCTTTTGCACGATGGAGGAAGCCGCGCCCGGCTCTTTCTTACCGACAACGGTCTCCGCGTCGGCGACCTGAGTGGCCTGATCCTCGGGCGTCTCAAGCGCGGCCGTCAGGATCTCCTGTTTGAAGGTCTTGCCGAGATAGGTTTTCAGGAGCCTTGCATCGACGAACACCTTGTCGTCGGCGGTGATCTTGATCCCCACGTCGCCGAGCCGGTCCCCATCGAGCTTCAGCGGAACTTCGATCTCGATGGTGCGCCCCGTGGGATTGAGCCTGACCGGAGGTTGCGGAGCGTCGACAACCGCCGACACCGCCCATCCGGTCGCTGGACCGGCGGCAAGCGCCGGCGCAGACCAAAGGCCTGCCGCGGCGATCCCCACCGCTGCGCACCATTTGTTCATCGTCGACGCCCACGCCCGCAAGAGATTGATGTTTCAGAAGCCAAAGCCCGTCGGACTTCTGCAACTCCCTACTTTGCCGTTACGGGCTTGTATTCGATAGAAGCATTGATCTTGCCCGCCCCCGCCGGCACGTCTGCCGGCACCAGAACGCGGCGCGCCTTACCCGGCAGGATCACAGAGTATCCGATAAGCTGCCGGAGTTCGCCGGGGCTGAGCACCTTGCGCCACCCACCGCTCTCAAGCGTCAACTTCGCGTCGCTGAAATAAGCGTACATCGCGCCCGGGTTCTCGATCGTCACCGCTGCACCACGCGCCTTTCCATCGCTCGCAGCTTCTGCGCTGACAACTTTCAAAGCCGACTGAGCTCCCAGCGGAGCAACGTTTGCAATCACGCCGAAACTGAACACCATCTGCACGCCGTTCTCACCAGGCTTCATTTTGACAGGAAGCTGGTTGACATAGATCATGTAGCCTTGGCTCTTCTTGATGTCCGGAGCGCCCACCCATTGCACGCGGAAGCTCTGTGTTCCGCCAGCCGGAATGACCGCTTGCGGGGGAAACACAAGGAAGTCTCTGTCCGCCGGCGTTTCCGTCGTCGTACCATCAGGCGCTATGTCAAGTTTCTTGATCGCAACGTCAACCGGCATCGGCTTGGCACCGTCGTTCACTGCTTGAATCGTCGTGCGTGAATTGGGTCCAATCGTCGCCATCTCCAATGCGAGCGGTTGCACATTTGCAGCGCGCGCGGAGGAGGCGCCAACTATCAAGAGCAACGCTGCGGCGGCTATGCCTAACGGCGTCATGGAATTCGGAGTCATGTTTACCTCAACAAATCATTATTACGCTACGGGTCACCGGCAGGGGCTCCTGCCTGCCTAGGCATACACCTTACCCCTAAAACCCAGTGCACCTTGGAAAGGACCATAGAGTTGCCAAACGTACGAAGGGAGCAGCTGGCGTTTCGCCAGCTGCTGTATGGCTTATGACGGCGAGAAGGTAATCGTGAGGATATCCGAGTACGTGCCCACGCTAACCGGGAGCGACGGCGCGATCGAATAAGTGACTGGAACCGACTTGGTGCCTCCGCTCGCCGCGTTCTGGATAGTATTTGCAGTCGCTATACCTGTACCCGATGCGCTAGCGGCCACGCCCGTTTCACCATTCA
This sequence comes from uncultured Alphaproteobacteria bacterium, assembly GCA_963757195.1. GTDB lineage: Bacteria > Pseudomonadota > Alphaproteobacteria > Rhizobiales > Rhodomicrobiaceae > Rhodomicrobium. The sequence continues at coordinate 1,835,353 of CAVWQG010000002.1, read as the reverse complement.
CACTTATAGTATAATCAACGGTTGGGTTAGGGACCCCGGGGGTAACGTTCTTGAGCCCATGGTTTGCAGAAGTTACCGTAGCCTTGAATACAGCATTGGCGGTGACGTTGAAGGTCGTCGTTCCGGAGGTTGAGTTCGTCGCGGCGCCATTAGAGAAGCTTGCCAGTGTAACTGTCCGCGCGGCGCCCGATCCACTCTCGGTGACGTTGCCAACGTTGATGGTAGTCGAGCCGTCCGCGACGGCGATGGCGGTGCCAACTGCTCCGGTTAGAGTGATCTGCGCCGACCCAGTGCTGTCAAAGGCGTTTGCGCCCGAGGCGAGTGCAACCACAGAAACTGCGGACGCAAGGAGAAGCAAATTTTTCATGTTCTTTCCTTTCGAATTCCCGAAAACTGAGACAAATGGCATCAAAAGTGCCTAATGAATGCTGCCTTCGAAGGCACAAAGCCTTCCCACTTCCGGAGCCTCCTTGCCTCCGAAGTATTTCTTTTTCGTCGCTTAAATCTAGGCCACCGCTAATATGAGAGAGGCCCGGCATGTACTACTTAGGTGCAACCGTTATTTTTAAAGTATCCGAGTAATGCCCTGATGTTAGAACCCCGGATGTTGGTATATAAACGTCGATAGCCACCGTGTTGCGGGCTGGAGACGTTGCATCGATGGCGAATGTGTTGACTATTCCACCAGAGAGGCTGCTTAGATTAACCGGCAGACTGGAGGGCGGCTGAACGGAGGGGTCAAGTCGATGGGCATTTGCTCCATAGGGGCGAAAAGCCTGGTCGTTATCCAGATTTTTTAGCGATCCGTTTGTCGACGTGAGCACATAGTTGCACGACGCATTGGAGTCTACGTTCATAGAATAGTATCCAGCCAGTTGGTTGCCAGTCCCATCAGCGTTGGCGAATGTATTGAAGTTTATGGTCAGGCCCGTTGCGTCAGTTGTTTGACTGTTCGGGTAGGTCGTGTGCCAGACTGGTGCATCGTAGCCGGTGGCGATAGTGCAATAGGGAACGACTTTTCCTGTTATGGTCATTTGTGAGCTTGTCGTGTCTGCGCCGCTGGTTGCGTGCGCAGCATAGGCGAGAGCCAGCACGGATACGGCGCAGGTTGCCTTTAAAAATCTAGTCATGCAACGCCCTCTCCTTAAATGTGTCCTATGGGCAATTCTGTTCATGGGCGCCTTATAGCTTCACGGTGACGGTGAACGTCAGCTGGTCCGTATACTGACCGGCTGCCAACTGACCCTGCGGATTGTTCCATGAGATCTGCGCCTGGGCCGTCTGATTGACTGCTATCTTCTGGCCTGAATCCGAGAACTTGCAGCTGACCGCGCCCAGCTTGATAGCTGCGCTGCTGCAAGTGTCGTCGATGACGCCGCCGAGCGTCAGCGGAATGCGGATATGCACATTATAGGGCGCCTCGATCTGGCTGGCCGCTGCCGTTGCCGGCGCGTTCACGAACCGCAAGGCCCCGTTGGCTGACTGCATCGTGTATTGGAATGGCGCGTTGCAATCGATCGTGAAGGTGGATTTCGCCGAACCCGCCTTGCTGATGTCGGCCGGGTTCAAAGTCACTGTCGTGCTGCTGCTCGAGCAGGATGGCGTGATGTTGCCGGTAACTTCGACCTTCACGGCATCGGCTGCCGCGAGGAGAGCGGGGACCGGGGCGATGACCCCTCCCAGCGACGCAGCTGCAATTGCCGCAGTTTTGAAAGACCGTACCGTGAGCATCTGTGGCCTTGCGTAAAATCTGTCTCATCAAGCCGTTCGCCGCTTCGACACTCAACCATCCCCGGCGGAATACACGTGGAGGTAGCATGCGGGTGGTGGGTATGAAAGAAGGATTTACGGATTTATTAAATGCTTAAGGTTGTAGTTGTGTATAGGACACAACCATCCGTGGCATGCCATATGCCGATGTAAGGAAGTTGCGGAATCCGGAAAATTTTCGATAAATAAATGTTTTGTTGCGATGAGCGGCAAACGTCGGGGGGCTCGAAGCGTCCGGCGGGAGGCGCGCGGGCGGGCGTCTCGAGTCGATTTCGGGAGGAGCGATTCGCCTGCGGAGGCAAAGCGTGTCATCGCGGAACGGCGCCTGCGTCGTGCGGGATCGCAAGAGAGACCCCGGATATGCGGCGGGGCGCATTCCGGGGTGACGATCATCGGACCGCATGCGGATCGCCGCAAGCGTCATCCCGGAAGGGCAGAGCCCTGTCCGGGATCGCAAAAGACTGAAACGCCAACCTGTTTTTTGCGATCCCGGCTCGGCGCAGGTTCAGCAGAAGAAGCGCAAGGGACACTGGCGGGTGAAGACTTCGTTGCCGCGCCTGAGGATTAACGCGGGGATGGTTAATTTTTGCGCGCGGGAATTATTTCTGGTCAAATCACACTGCGTTAAGCTTAACGGCGCGTTGAAGACAGAAGCGCGGCGCCTCTGGTCTGGACGCGCGCAGGCTTCATTATCCCATTGAAAACAAACGCGCTTTTATGCCTAGCAAAATGCCCATTAAATGGAACTAAATGCCGGGATTTTCCCATTTACCGGGACGAGCAAAAGTCCGTTAAATATGGTGCGATTTCGCCTGTTAACCCTGCCAGCGCCGTTTGCGGGCGCGGCTGGGCGCCGGGGGCTACGTTCGACGCCAGAATTTACGCAGTAAATCAAAGACTTAGCGCCATTAACGTCTCGAAAAGGCGCGTTTCCGTAAGATCCCCGCTCAAGCAATCCGGACGCAAAACGCAAGCACAAGCTGGTCCAGAAGATGAAATGAGGCGCCGCCTCTCGCTCCACGCATACGAAAAGCAGGTCAATGCGATCTGTTTTCCCGATGCACGGGGATGATGCATCGCACTTCATTTCCGCAGCCCGGATAGTCGAGACCGGGGAAGGAGAACGCGCGGCAGGCCGCGATGCCGCGTCCGTGAGAGGCGTCCGTGCGCTCGGGCGAGAAGTCCAGATAGCGGCGCCAGTCGAAGCCCACGCCCTGATCCTCGATGCGGATCGTGACGGCGTCTTCTGTCGCCTGGAAGGTGAGGCAGGCCCGTTTGCCGCGATTTTCGGGCAGATTCAGCCGGCGCTCGACCTCCTCTTTCCAGCGGCCGCTTCTGAGGAGGGCGCCCTTTTCGTCGAAGCCGATGCCGAGATTGCCGTGCTCGACCGCGTTGGCCATCAGCTCGTGCAACCCGTATTCCGCTTTTTCGGGGTCCGGAAGGCAGGCGGCGATATGATGAGCGAGGCTGGCGGCTTCCTCCAAGGTGCGGAAGTGGAAGCGCCCCTCCTCCATCAGCTCGAGCCCGCAATAGAAGTCGTGCAGCTCGTCCTTCAGGGTCTTGATGTTTCGGGACTCCTGAAGCGCCAGCTTCACGACCTCGATCAGCATGGCGCCGCTGTAGGGCTTGGTGAGGTAGTAACGCACGCCAGCCGCGATGCCCTGGACGGCGTCGTCGATGGTTGCCGCGGCGGTCAGCATGACGACCGGCATGGTATTGAAGCGCGTGTCCGCCTTGATCTTTTGGAGAACCTCCATGCCGCCAAGGTTCGGCATCGATTTGTCGAGCACGATCGCATCGATGTCCGGATCGTCTTCCAGCATCTTAAGGGCGATCATGCCGTCTTCCGCTGGCGTCATTCGATAGCCAGCCTTGGCAAAATAAAAGCCCATGATGGCAAGGTTCGAAGCGTCGTCATCGACGGCAAGTATGGTCTTTTCGCTTCTCATGGCACGATCCAGGGAGGCTTGCTATCGCCCTGCCGCGCCTGAGGCCGCGCTGCATGAACCCGGTCCATATTGCCAAGCTATCGCCGAACAACCAAAGGTAGAATCGTGCAGATTTGTGTTATAAGACCGGCCTCGGCTATGGGCGCCGGCACGCCGCAAAAGTCAAGGAGCCGCCGCCGTCATCCCGGAACTTGATTATCCAGCTGTTTCTGCTGGCGAAAGAGGTATTGAAAACGTGAGCGAATTTTCGCTCCACTGTCATGGCGGGCCATGCCCTCGGGCTTGACCCGAGGGTTGACCCGGCCATCCAGTCACAATCTGAAATGCCTTGTTCTTTCTGGATGGCCGCCCGGAGGGCGGCCATGACAATGGAATTGGTAGGAAGCGAGCTTTGCTTAGCAACCTATTGTTTCTGGCATAGCTTTTTGGAGAGAAGTTCGCTGGAGCGCTTGCGGCAAATGGGGTGCGAACTTGCCTCAGGCTGTACTTGCCGTTCTACCGATGCGGAAGAAAGCGATGCTCGCCTGCAGCGTCTCGGCCTGGCCGGAGAGCGCCTCGGACGTCGCCGACATTTCCTCGGCCGCGCCCGCGTTCTGCTGGATCACCTTGTCGAGCTGCTGGATGGCCTGGTTCACCTGGTTGGCCCCGATGTCCTGCTCGCGGCAGGCGGCGCTGATTTCTTCGACAAGTTCGGCTGTCTTCTTGATGTCGGGCACGAGCTTGACGAGCATGCCGCCAGCCTCGCGCGCCGCGCCGACGGTCTGGCCTGAGAGCGTGCTGATCTCGGTGGCGGCCGTCTGGCTGCGCTCGGCGAGCTTTCGCACCTCGGAGGCGACAACCGCAAAGCCCTTGCCGTGCTCGCCCGCCCGCGCCGCCTCGACGGCCGCGTTCAGCGCAAGAAGGTCGGTCTGGCGCGCGATCTCCTGCACGAACGTGATCTTCTCGGCGATGGTCTGCATGGCGTGGACCGCGCGGTTCACCGCGTCGCCGCTCGCCTGCGCGTCGGCCGAGGACTGGCGCGCTATCTTTTCGGTCTGGGATGCGTTGTCGGCGTTCTGCTTGATATTGGCGGCCATCTGTTCCATCGACGAGGACACTTCCTCGGCGGAAGCCGCCTGCTCGTTGGCGCCGGCGGAGAGTTGCTGGCAGGCAGCCGAGAGCTCTTCGCTGCCCGACGACACGTTGCCCGCCGCGCTCAACGCGTCGCTGACGACGGTGCGAAGCTTCGCCGTCATCTGTTGAAGCGCGAGGCCGAGCGTGTCCTTGTCCGACAAGGGCTTCGGTTCGACGGAGAGATCTCCATGGGCGATGGCGTTGGCCATGTCGGCGGTGACGCGCAGGTTCGCGGTCATGCGATTGAGAGAATTGAGAAGATCCCCGATTTCGTCCCGGCGGCTGTGATCGATGTCTTCTGAGAAGTCGCCTTTCGCCGCGGCTGCAACCGCTGAATTCGCTGCAGCGAGCCCGGTTCTGATGGAGCGTATGAGCGAGATGCCGATCAGAGTGATAACCAGCGCAAGAACGGCAAGACCGATGACCAGGAAGCGATCATGATGCCAAAGCTCCAGAAAGAGTTTGTTGAAGAAGGCCGCATCCATGTCGTCGAGGTAAACGCCGATGCCAACGAGACCTTCGACTTCAGGGATATTCCGTATGTAGGAAAGCTTCGGGGTTATGGGGCCGCCGACGCCTTTTTCGTACAAATACTGAACAAAGGCCGCCCCTGTTGGCCCTTTGGCGGCACTGATGAACCCTTGGACAAATTTGTAGCCAGCAGCATCGGCGAGTTCAGAGCGGTTCTGGCCGATTTTTGATCGATCGTTGAGGCAGGTGACAACGCCATTGTAGTCATAGGCAAAAATATAGTTTGCCTGCTTCGCCTCGCCGAAGCGAGATGACTGGAGAACGGAGAAAAAGGCTTTTCGGCCGGCTTCGGTCGAGGGGCCGCCGGCAGCCATCATGCTGTCCTGGGCGATGGTGACGGCCATATCGAGGAGGTTTCGGAGCTGGCTTTGGCGCTCCTCCATCATTTGGGCGCGCAGGATCGAATAGCCGATGGACACGACTATCAAGCTGCCAAGCGCGGCTAGCAGCCTGTCGGACTAGGGTCTGCCGACAGGGGATGGCGTTCGTCGTGGCGCAGAAGGGCGATCGTCGTCGCGCCTTCATGCAGCCTTCAGTACGAACATCCGCTTCAAGTTCCAGGCCATAATCACGAGCGTCCACTCGCCTTTGACTTTGTCCAGCCCGCGCAGCAGAAACTGACGGAATCCGAGCACGGACTTGATGATGCCGAACACGGGCTCGGGAGTGTGTTTGCGCAGGGCGTAAAGTTTCTTGCCTTCGGGCGTTTGCAGGCGGTGGGCCATGGCCTCGACCGGCGTTGGATTTTCCGGCGCGGCCGGAGCCGCGGCGAAGCGCTCGCTCAAGGACGAATGATGCGAGTCCCGGCCCATGGCGAGCAAAGGCTCGATCGCGGCCGCCTTGCACGCCTTTACATTGGCCTCGCTGAAATAACCGTTGTCGCCCAGCAGCGTTTCGACCTTGCCCAACTCTTCGGGCAGGGCCCTGGTCTTGGCCAGCATCGGTTCGAGCTGTTGCTTGTCGTTGGTCGCCTGCGCCACATCGCCCGCAACCACCAGCAGACTGCCTTCCGCTACGACGGCTTGAGCGTTGTAGCATTGCTCGAAGCCGCCGCCTGAAACCGGCATGATGCGCGACTCCTCATCGGTCAGATTGATCTGATCGGTTGGCGCCGGCCCCTCCACCGGCGGCTCGGGCGGCTTGCCGCCGGGCTTCTTGCCGGTGGTCTTGGTCTTGGCCTCGCGCGCTGCCAGTTTGGCCTGATGCTCGGCTTGCTCGCGTTCGAAACGCTCTTTGGCGCGCGCCTCGATCTTCGCGCGAGCCTCGGCGATTTTCTTCAAGCGCTCCTCGCGCCGCGCCAACTCCTCCGGAATCGACATCCCGTCCGGCAGGTCGGCCTGATCGGCGGCTTCGGCCTTCGCCATCAGCTCGGCAACCTCGGCCTTCAACTGCGCCTCGATCTTGCCCGCGTGCTCATAGGACAGCGCGCTGTGCTTGCTGGCGTTGGCGTGCACCTTCGTGCCGTCCAGCGCGACCGTGCCCAGTTTGAGCATGCCCATCTCGCGCGCCAGAAGCAGAACCTGCACGAACAGCGCTTCGGTCTCCTTGATGAACCGCCGCCTGAATGTCGCGATGGTGTCGTGATCGGGGTGCTCGTTCGCCGCGATGAAGCGGAAGGCCACCGAGTCGTATGTCGCCCGCTCCAATTTGCGGCTGGAGAAGACCCCCGTGGCGTAGCCATAGACCAGGACGGCCAACAGAAGCTTCGGGTGATAGCTCGCCGAACCAACGCCGCGATAGCTGTTGCTCATCGCCGAGACGTCCAGAGCGTCGATGATCTCCGCCACAAACCGCGCGAGATGCCTCTCGGGAAGCCACTCGTTCACCGAAGGCGGCAGGAGAAATCCCGTGTCGCGGTCGAAGTTACGAAAGTTGCTCATGGGCGCGGGTCCGAAAACGGTGGCGAATCAATGCGATGATTCTACCCTCTGCCGCCGCTGGGTGTTAAGTCCGACAGCCTGCTAGAAACAGGGTAAAGTTGATGCGGGTCGTGATTTTAAGGCGTGCAAACATGACGAAGATCAACCCTCAGTTGAGAGTGCATCATGCACAGGCAAAGTAAATGTATGGTAAGTTTTGCTGAAAGGCCGGCTCTCTTGACCGGCGCTTTTCTGGCGGGCTCCGTCATCGCGGCAAGCTCAAGCCGGGCCGGCAGCCACTCTTCCTGACGAAAGACACGGCTGCCGGATTCAATGTTACTTTAACGGCAGACGACCCATCTCCGGCAAATTCGGCGGCCGCCACGCCATCCCCAGCCACCAGCGCACCGTCTTCCGCTGACACATTGGACTTTGACGGCTTCAGAAGGGATGGGCTGTATCCCGTTGCTTCCGGAAAGTGTGACGGCTTCAGCACCCGTGATCGAGAGAAAAAAAGCAGCTGCTGCAAAGGCAATTGCGAATTTCAGGTTCATCTTATACTCCCCGAAGTTGGTAAGATTTTTACTATAAACGAAGCAATTCGCATCACCAACGCCAAAGCGGAGATTTTTTATTCAGGCTGAACCTGATTTTTCTTTTCTTCAACCTATATTGCAAAGTGCGTGCAGGCGAAAGTGCGCGGCGCGCACGGAGAGCCGTCAGCCTCCGAAGCCGATTATGCGCTTTGAGAACGCCATGCGGCCAAACTGAGTCAGCCCGCTCTCAGCGGCGGCTGCGACCAGGTTGCAGACTAAAACCATCGTCTGAAATGGCGATAGGGTCACCGTTGGAGAGAAAAGAGCCCAACACGCCAAGACTCCCATAATGACAGACGATGCCCAGGATACCGCAATATCGGTAAAGCCAAAGACGTTACTGCGCGCGCCCGACAGGATCAGGCAGAAGGCTTGAACCGCGATGTAGAGCATGTCGATGACCGGAACGATGGCCCACATCCAGCCTTGCGACGGCTGCCCTTTGAGATCAAACGCAGGAATGAGCAGGAAATAGGTGATATTCAATAAGATGAATATGACGGCAAGCCAGATGCTTATGGTTTCTTCCAATCTCGATCGATTTTGGGGGATCGACTCTGCTCTAGCCATACCAGCTGACCCTTGCGTTAGAGTAATTATGCCGCTTTCTCTGCTTTTCGAACGGCGAGGAATAGGCATCCGCCGATGAATATACTCTGTCTTGGCTCGGAACTCACCATGTAGAATAAGGAACGCTGTCAACAATGGCGCGGCAAGGCAGTTCGATCAGGGGCAGACGCAATCGGCGGATGTGAGATCGATGGTGGACAAGGCTAGGGTCGCAGAAAAACTCCGGGGCCATTCATAAAACGCCCTCCCCAACTTGCTTGCAGTAATTGAAAGTACAATCGCCCAGATGCGGATCTCATGCCGGAAACTGGACGGATCGTGACTTCTAACCTGCAACACCTAACTATGTGCTAACGCAGCGCGACACGACGCTGTTGACCCCTCGCCGCCGAATCATCGAACTGACCAGTCTTTAAGATAGTTTACATTAATAAGAGGCATTTTATGCTCACACGGAAATATTATGCCGATGATGTTTGTTTACAGGAAGGAAAAACATATATTACTTCTAAGGATATTTTCTTCCAATTTTTTGCGGCTTACTCCGGCGCCATCTTTACACTCCATCTGCAGCTTCTACTCCAAACACCCGTAGCCTCCTCAGCCATCACGACATGCGTGATCTGGCTTCTTCTACTCCCCACACACAAGGATCGACGTTTCCTGATACTGGCAGCGTACTGCGGTCCTTCGCTGGAATGAGCACTTGTAGTTATGGCTACAATCAATCAATCGCTTTTCTTTATTATAAAACAGCTGTCTTCTCTTTTGCGTTAGCGCTTTGCTATGTTATTATCCAACACCTCTCCTCTCGTTTCCCGAAGACGATGCTAAAGGGATATGGAGGGAGGCTTGGAACAATCGCCTCATCTCTTCCTATCTCTGCGGGCTTATGGCGGGAGAACGGACAAATATCAGCGATCTCCATCAAGTCATTGCATCTTCTGAAATAGTCCGAGACTATATCCCCTATGCAATCATCGCCTGCGGGGGTTCAACCATACCTTGCATCCTGTTACGCAAGAAATGGGATGACGTAGACGCATATTGTCTTACAGGACTGACGGCGCTCTTAGGTCTGCTTGGCAACTTCGTGTTTTCGATCTTTTTTGCATATCTCACTTTAGCTCCGGCAGTATTCTACACCGGCTTGTTCGTCAGCATGACAAAATCCAACTTATGTTCACCAAGAGCACTCGCAGTTGCCGGCGCACTCTCTGGAATTCTTATACTGTACGTTCTTCATATCTTCAGCGGCATCGGTGGAAACTTAGGGCTTACAGCAACGCTGTCGGTTCTCTGCGTCATTGTTTTTTTTCAGCGGCAGACCTTGTGCGCCTTCTCTGGAGAAAGCCAGTGGTTCTTTCTGTGGTCGCGGGGATCGTTGCCGGTTCTTATGCCGCTTCGTATCTTTATTCGGCCACCGCACAGAGCGGCAGCGCCTGGAAAACCGAGATCGTGGATATGGAAGGCCGTCAGTAAACAAAGGACAGACCGCGCACCGCCCAATCCGAGATCGCGGCAGCTGTCAGGGAGTTAGCGAAAAACTGTCCATGATTTGCAGTTTGAATTAGACCCTATTTCCAGTCGCCTGCCGGGGGGAGTGTGTTCGAGGTGTAGCGTCCTGAGCTTGGCGGCCTTCTCCCGCCTTAAGCAGGATTTTGATGAACGCGCCACGGATCGCGCAGCCGTCATCCCGGCCAAGTGAAGCGCGAGCCGGGATCGCTAAAAGGTAGGCTTTTCAATTCGTTACGATCCCGGATAAAGCTTCGCCTTTCCGATGACGAAGCGCAGAGCGAGCGGTGTCCAGAATGACAATCCGTCGGCCAGATTAGCGAAGTTTGCCTAGCTCCTTGGCTGGGATGTCGTGGTTCGGCCCGATGCCTCTGCATCAGCGCTTCACGCTAATCAGGCCTCCTGCGAAACCAACTGGAGAGAACCCAAGCGGCGGAAAGAAGCGCACAGAGCGTGGGGATGACGGTCGCGGCAGCAACCCGGTAGCCATGGAGTGTCACAACCATAACATCGCCGTCCACGCGCACCGATCTCACCGTCGCCAGGAATATCGCCCCGGCCGGCGTTTCTGACTTGATTCTCTTCGCCGGAATAATGTCCGCCAGGTTCCTGGCGATGTAGGTTGCGAGCGGATTCAGCATCGCGTTCAGCGTAACAGGGGCAAAAGTCCGGGCCGTCAAGCAGTCGCGTTCTTGCGAATGAGCGCGTCGAGCCTCGGGACGGCTGGCGCTTCCGGGACTCCGAGGCGGTCGCCGAGATAGTCCCAGAAGCTGATGGCTTGCTTGGCGCATGTTTTCATAAGCCCGAGGAAAGCATCGCGGCTGTCGCGGCCTTCATCCGAACGGGTTCCGGCGGAGATTTTGCGGCGCGTGACTTGGCAGCGGATATCGTTTTCCGAGCCGTTGGTGTGCAATGGGATGTCGGGGCGCTTCAGCACCATCAGCAGTTCGTCTTTCTGCGCGCGAAGCCGCGCCAAAAGCCTGTCGAGGGTGGCGAAGCCCGTTTCTGCCGAAAAGATGGCGTTGAAGCGGCGCTCAAGTTCCCTGGCGCGGCGCGCCGTTGGCGCCTGGCGGTAGGCCTTGAGAGCCTTGTAGAGGCGCCAGATGCGGGCGCGGATGCGCTCTTTTGCTTGGACGTGCGCCTCGCAGAAGGTATCGAGCTTGTGGATGAGGCGCTCCGCATGCACCCAGCAGAGCGCGTGCTCCGCGATCCTGAACTGGCCGGCGCCATCAGAGACGATGACTGTGCCGTCCAAGAGCCCCTGTTCTGCAACGCTCCCCCATAGGGCGGCTTCGGTCGCGATCTGGACCGGATCGGGCTCTACCTTCAGATCGGTGAGGCCGAGCCTTTGCAGATGGGCCATGAAGGCGTCGCGGCCGGCAAAGCGCTGCTCCCTGTCTCCGAAACGGGCAATGGTCGCCTGGGGCAGCTTGTGCTCGCGCATGAAGGCGAGCGCAGCGTCGTTGATGACGTAGTCGTCGCGCCCGGCTCTCAGCAGCTCGAGAAAATTCATTCGGCTCTTTGAGCCGGTCGTTGCGAAGAACGCAAAGCAGTCATTGCCGATATGAGTGCAAAAGCCGTTCCGGGCCTTATGCCTGGCGCCCGTATCGTCAACGGTCAGCCAGGACGCCGAAGAAAGCCCCGCGCGCAGCACGTCCATGGTTTCCTTGAGGAAAGCGTCTTGCTTGCTGCTCAAGAGGCGCACGATCTGCCGCTTGGATATGGCGATGCCCAAACCGGTCAGCTGCGCAGTCAGGCGCGGGATCGTGACCTGCCCCTGGTGGTATTGGCTCAAGACGAAGCGCTTCAGTTCGGGGCCAAAATGGCTGCTGACGCCTTTGGGCAGCGCGGCCAGCACAGTCTCGCCGGAGGCAAGCAGCCACCGCTCGCGCCGGTAGCGGATCGTCCACGGCATGATGACGATATCCTGGACAATGAAGTCCTCGTAGCCCTTGAAGCGCGCGCCTTCCGGCAGGCTGTCCGGCTTGAGGATGCGGGTCTCGTCATGGGCGAGCGCCCCCCGCTTGGCGCTGCGGCGGCCCTGCCGCCCGGCCTTCCTTGAGGCATCCGCTGACTCCATGCCGCTGGGCCTGAGCTTGGGACGTCCCTTCAAGCCCTTGAGCCGCGCGATCTCCTCGCGCAGTTCTGCGTTCTCTGCCTTCAGCCGGGCATTCTCCTCCAAAGCCTGCACCAGCAACGCCTTCAGCTCTTCGAGGCCAAGCCCGGGAATCTCGCGGGTCGATTCGGACATACCCCAAGGGAATCAACAAATCAGTTCCGCTGTGAGTTCCTGTCCCAAACCGTTGCCCGGACTTTTGCCCCTGTTACCGTTCAGCCTGCTAAGCATCGGGCGCGCCACATCTCTCGGCAACTCAGTCTTGGACACATGCAGGAATATCGCACGGGCATTCGCATCGTACTCCGGGGTGCCGCTGATCTCGACCGGGGTATGGATCAGATTTCCGGACACGTGGGCCTTGATGTGCACCTCGCCGTCAACCGAAACATTCAAAATGGCGATCTCGAAGCCATGCCAGGGCTTGGGTGGATGATTTCGAGCATAGTTCGAAAGCGTTTCGCCCGTCAGGCGCATTTCTGCATTTGCGATCAGGACGCGCCAAAAGCCTGCAAGGCTTGCAATCAGTAATACAAACGCGACTATCCCTGCGATGGTTCCCGGGGGCGTACTAGCTTCACAGTCTGACAACTTGCCAGATTTGCCACCTTTCCAGCCTCTAAACCTAGTTGTTTCTTTGTGCCGTATTGACAAATGCCGCATAACGCGGTTTCTGTAACTGCCCTTTTGGGCTTGGAAGGGCCAGCGCTAGCGCTGACTTCCCATAAACCGTTATCACTCCATACAGATTGCGCTGTTTTTGCTCCCAAGGACTGCTCAGTCGGGGATAAGCACTGCAGCGCGATGTCTGCGGAAAGGAAAGAACTGTGACAGGCAATAACGAAACGCTAAGAGTTGTTGCTTTTGAGGATGGCAGTTCAGCCGTCGTTAAAGTCGATCCAGCCAACCCTCGCCTGTTGGAGGTGGTGGCAAAATTCTATGACGCCGCAAGGGCTGAGCATTACGCAAAACAAGCAGAAGGTCAGAAGCGTGAGCCAGTGGCGAAGGTCTCAGAGCCGACGGTGCCCGCGGCGCCGAAGCAAGAGAAGACCGAAGCGAACGGGGCGGCGTCCGACCTCAGCGCCCGCCAGAGCGCGGTTCTGAATGCGCTTCGTGCGAAGATGGACGAGAATAAGCAGGTGGAGACGAAAGCAGCCGTCCTCGCCGAGGCCGCGCAAATACCTCTCGGCTCGCTTCACTCGGTTCTTGGATCTCTTGAGAAAAAGCAGCTTATTCTCAACACGCGTCCCGGATCTCCACGCGCGCCTGCGGTATACCAGGTTCTCTAGTGTTACGTCTCTGAATTGCCGCCCAACCTGCAGTTCCCTCGCTCGGCAATCCGGAGACAAAAGGACACTCCTATGCCCCGCAGGAAATCCTGATACTCCCGCAGCGAGCGCTTCCAGGATTTCCCGCGGATGAAGGCGTACTCTCAACGCTTGAGGCTCGCACAACTTTCCGGAGGCATCCTTCAGCGCTTGTGGCGCATGGCCGCGATGACCCATCGCGCCCGCGAAGATCACAGCTAATGTTCGGTAAAAAGGCCGCGCCCAAGGAGAGCGCGGCTAAAAGTCTGCAGAGCTGTCCTGCCTAAGAACAACGCTGCCGAAACAAGCGAAAGCCTGACTTGTTCCCGTTGAAGCGCATTATTGTGACACTGCTCGCTTCAATCCGTCACAGGGAGCTCTCTACCCTGGCTTCTTATCACATGCATGTCACATGCAAGCGGCATCTGGGTAACGGGCGGACATGAAAAATTCCCTAACGGAGTGAGGGGGATCGTGGCAACCGTTAGGGATCGCCAGGGGCCATATCACGGCGCTTTCTAGTTAGTTTTTAACTTTTTTCTTGTCAATCTGTTCAAGTTCGGTGGTGATTCGTTTCTGTGGATAGGGTTTCGGCGCGCTGAGGCTAGTGTTCTGACCCATTTATAGACTTCCCACAGCACGGCAAATCAAATTCTATTTGCGGCATGCGAAACATGGAAGCATGCCTTTACATTGCGCCCGGTGACCGAACGGTGCTGGAGCGCCTCTGAGGTGGTCCCGTTTGTTCGGACAGATTTCCCGCTTCGATAAGTGGAACTCTGCCAGGGTTAGGCCGCCAAGCAGACTGGCGGCAAAGTGCGTGCTCCGTAATAGGCTTGATCGGGCGTCATGCCGTCAAGGCTCGAGTGCGGGCGGCGGCGATTGTAGAGATCGAGGTAGCGCCCGATCGAGGCGCGTGCGTCTGGTACGCTGTCGTAGGCGTGCAGGTAGACCTCCTCGTATTTCACGCTGCGCCACAGCCGTTCGACGAACACGTTGTCCCGCCACGCGCCTTTGCCGTCCATGCTGATGGCGATCTCATTCTTGATGAGCACGCCGGTGAAGTCTGTCCCTGTGAACTGGCTGCCCTGATCGGTGTTGAAGATCTCCGGCCTTCCGTGCCGGGCCAAAGCGTCCTCCAGCGTCTCGACGCAGAACGAGGCCTCCATCGTGATGGACACGCGCCACGACAGCACCCGCCGCGAGAACCAGTCGAGCACCACGGCAAGATAGACGAAGCCCTTCGCCATCGGGATGTAGGTGATGTCCATCGCCCACACCTGGTTCGGCCGCACGACCTCCAGGCCGCGTAGCAGATAGGGGTAGATCTTGTGACCCGGCTCTGGCTTTGTCGTGCGCGGACGCCGGTAGAGCGCCTCGATCCCCATCCGCAGCATCAGCGTCCTGACATGACGCCGTCCGGCCTGGCTCCCACTGGCAGCCAAAAGACGGCGCAACATCCGCGCCCCTGCGAAGGGAAACTCAAGATGCAGCCTGTCGATCTGGTGCATGAGTTCGAGATCGGCTGCGGATATAGGGCGCGGCAGGTAATACACCGTGCTGCGCGCGATACCTGCGGCTTCGGCCTGTTTCGTGACGCTTAACGCATGACCACGGTCGATCATCGCTTTGCGCTCAGCAATCCCGCCTTGGTGAGCGCGCTTTCTAAAAAACTAGCTTGGCGTTGCTCGCCCCCTGTGTGGATAGAAACGGGTCACTGCTACACTACAGCCGGAAGGGAGCGGCCGTTACGATTTTGGTGGCGCGTGACCCCGTTAAAAAACCTGGTCCATGGGCTGTTGCGCACTTGAGAGTGGTGACGCCATCTGGCGATCCCGTTTAGGAATCTGATCATTGGCGCAGCCCAGCCCTTCCGCCTTGTAAGCAGGAGGATTGATGATGCCCCGGAAGAAAGTGAAATCCAAGAACGACCGCTCCATGCCGATGGTGCATCCCAATGCAGCAGCCATCGATGCCTGGATCGCCGGGTGGAACGCCAAGCCGACGCCCTTCAAATGGAGCGCCGAGGCCAAGACTATCCTAGAGAAGAACGCCCGCGCCAGAGCGGTTCTGGAGCAGCCAAGCGCAGGTACGAAATGAATGAGTCAGAACACTAGCAGGCGAGAGATCGTCCTCATTACTAGCAGAATGCTGAAAAAGGCGGAAATCCAGGCTTCATCCTTCGACAAGCTCACCATGAGGCCATGGGCCGCATCGTTTTTCAGCATCCTGCCAGCTAGGCGGTATCAATCCTGCCATTTGCCAGAGCTGCTGCGGTCACGTCTTCTCAATTTCTCAGGACACGGTTACACTTGCACCCCAAGAACTAGCCCTCGGAGGAAAGAAGTGTCCGATAATCCATTTGAAATCCCGCAGCCAATGCGGGAACTGGCCGAACAGAACATGAAACAGGCGCATGCCGCTTACGAGCAGCTCACAGATTTCATGACCAAAACCATGGGCACATGGATGGGCGGGATGCCCTCAAACCCCGTGGCGATGGGCTTCAAGGATGTTCAAGACCGCGCCATGGACTTCGCCAAGGACAATGCCGAGTCGGCTTTCTCGTTTGCCAGCAAGATCTGCAACGCCCAAACTCCCCAGGAGATTTTGCAAATTCAAACGCAGTTCGCTCAAGACAGGATAAAGGCCTTCACGTCGCACACGCAAGAGCTTTGCACCTTGATGGGAGAAGCGTTCCAGAAGATGAAACACGGCTAAGTCCAAGTAGCGGCAATCGCAGTCCAGAATAAACACCATTCTTAGTACAGCCGGAGGCAAGTTGGTGCCCCATTTGTTGCAAGCGCTCAAGCGAAGCAACTTGCCTCCGAAAGCTGTAACAAATCAATAAGTCGCCGATACGCCTTATCCCCAGGAAATCCTGATAGCGCTCGCCGCAACCAATCGAGTAGGAGGGTTCCTCGCGGTTCCCCCCTCTCACACCACCGACATACTCATCGTATCCGGCGGTTTCCGGCGGCGTTTAGCGCGGCATGATGGTCGACGAGGCTGAAGAGCCCTTGCGATGCGATCCACGCGATGGTCATGGGGTGTGAGCCATGCGGTCCAGGCTCTCCCGCCGCCTACGCCGTTACCTTGCAAGAATGCGGCGATGGTCTTGGCGCGTTTGCACTGTTTGAGCCGCACGCAGCGCAATTTGCGGCGTAACCAACCATCAAGATCGCGAAGGGCAGAGTAACAGCGAGCGTGGCGGAAGTACGTGACCCAACCTGTGACGAAGCCGTTCGCCTCCTCTATCATCCGCGCAAGCGGGATGCCCCGGTTGCGGCGAGCGATCTTTCGGAGACGATCCTTGGCGCGAGCGATGCTCTTGGGCGCGATGCCCAGCGAGCCGCCCTTATCTAGCAGCCTGTCGGACTAGGGTCTGCCGACAGGGGATGGCGTTCGTCGTGGCGCAGAAGGGCGATCGTCGTCGCGCCTTCATGCAGCCTTCAGCACGAACATCCGCTTCAAGTTCCAGGCCATAGTCACGAGAGTCCACTCGCCTTTGACTTTGTCCAGCCCGCGCAGCAGAAACTGACGGAATCCGAGCACGGACTTGATGATGCCGAACACGGGCTCGGGAGTGTGTTTGCGCAGGGCGTAAAGTTTCTTGCCTTCGGGCGTTTGCAGGCGGTGGGCCATGGCCTCGACCGGTGTTGGGTTTTTCGGCGCGGCCGGAGCCGCGGCGCAGCGCTCGCTCAAGGAGGGATGATGCGAAGTCCCGGCCCATGGCGAGCAACGGCTCGATCGCGGCCGCCTTGCACGCCTTGGCATTGGCCTCGCTGAAGTAACCGTTGTCGCCCAGCAGCGTTTCGACCTTGCCCAACTCTTCGGGCAGGGCGCTGGTCTTGGCCAGCATCGGTTCGAGCTGTTGCTTGTCGTTGGGGGACTGAACCACATCGCCGGCAATCACCAGCAGACTGCCTTCCGCGACGACGGCTTGAGCGTTGTAGCATTGCTCGAAGCCGCCGCCTGAAACCGGCATGATGCGCAACTCCTCATCGGTCAGATTGATCTGATCGGTTGGCAGCGGCCCTTCCACCGGCGGCTCGGGCGGCTTGCCGCCGGGCTTCTTGCCGGTGGTCTTGGTCTTGGCCTCGCGCGCTGCCAGTTTGGCCTGATGCTCGGCCTGCTCCCGTTCGAAACGCTCTTTGGCGCGCGCCTCGATCTTCGCGCGAGCCTCGGCGATTTTCTTCAAGCGCTCCTCGCGCCGCGCCAGCTCCTCCGGGATCGACATCCCGTCCGGCAGGTCGGCCTGATCGGCGGCTTCAGCCTTCGCCATCAGCTCCGCAACCTCGGCCTTCAACTGCGCCTCGATCTTGCCCGCGTGCTCATAGGACAGCGCGCTGTGCTTGCTGGCGTTGGCGTGCACCTTCGTGCCGTCCAGCGCGACCGTGCCCAGTTTGAGCATGCCCATCTCGCGCGCCAGAAGCAGAACCTGCACGAACAGCCCTTCGATCTCCTTGAGGAACCGCCGCCGAAAGGTCGCGATGGTGTCGTGATCGGGGTGCTCGTTCGCCGCGATGAAGCGGAAGGCCACCGAGTTGTATGTCGCCCGCTCCAATTTGCGGCTGGAGAAGACCCCCGTGGCGTAGCCATAGACCAGGACGGCCAACAGAAGCTTCGGGTGATAGCTCGCCGAACCAACGCCGCGATAGCTGTTGCTCATCGCCGAGACGTCCAGAGCGTCGATGATCTCCGCCACAAACCGCGCGAGATGCCTCTCGGGAAGCCACTCGTTCACCGAAGGCGGCAGGAGAAATCCCGTGTCGCGGTCGAAGTTACGAAAGTTGCTCATGGGCGCGGGTCCGAAAACGGTGGCGAATCAATGCGATGATTCTACCCTCTGCCGCCGCTGGGTGTTAAGTCCGACAGCCTGCTAGGCGGTGGCCGAGGAACTGGCGCTCCCCAAGCTGGGCGACAGCGCTCTTCCGCCGGTTGACCTTGAGGCGCAAGCGCTTTTCAAGGAAGGCCATCACCGAGGCCATGACCCGCTCTCCCGCCTCCTTCGACCGCACATAGATGTTGCAGTCATCGGCATAACGACAGAAGCGATGGCTCCGGCGCTCCAGTTCCTTGTCGAGGTCGGCCAGCAAACGATTGGCGAGAACCGGTGACAGCGGACCGCCCTGGGGCGTGCCCTCGTACCGTTCAACGCAAACGCCGTCCGCCATCGCGCCAGCTTGCAAGAACCGCCGAACGATGCGGAGCAGGCGTTTGTCGCCAACGTGCCGCGCCAGCCGGGCCATGAGGATGTCGTGGTTCACCCGGTCGAAGAATCTTTCCAGGTCGAGGTCCACGACAACGCCATAGCCGCTGGCCACGTACTCTTGGGCCTGGCGCAGAGCGCCATGCGCGCCCCGCGTCCGGGACGAAAGCCGAAGCTCGACGCCGAAAAGGTCGGATCGAGGATCGGCTCCAGGACTTGCGCGATCGCCTGCTGAACGAGGCGGTCAACCGCCGTTGGAATGCCCAATTGGCGCACTCCGCCGCCAGGCTTGGGGATTTTAACCCCGCGCACGGGCTTGGGCCGGTAGCTGCCGTCCAAAAGCGAGGCGATCAGCCTTTCACGGTTCTCCGCAATCCACGGACGCAAGGCCGCGACGGTCATCCCGTCCGCCCCCGGCGCACCGCCATTCGCTTTGACCCGCTTATAGGCTTGGTTCAGGTTCGCCGAACTGGCAACCCGTTCCATCAGATTCTGCGTCAAGGCTCGGTTCCGGTCCCATGCCGCAGGCGTTTGCCGCTCCTCCTGCGTCCCAGTTCCGGTTCCTCCTTCGCCGGTGACGCCGTGGCGCAACGATGCCTTTAGGGCCTCATCGAAGAGGTCCAGCTGGTCCCCGCTGCCTTGCTGCTGCTTCACACCCATCGAACAGGCCCAGTCTGCTCCTTGGCTGCCGGATTCGGCCCTTCCACCCGGCGCGCCGGGCTACTATGGCCTCTGCTGACTTCTCCCTGTCCGCCAGAGGCTGGAGCCAGCCTCCTCCTCCGGATCGCCCGGAGGGACAGAGAGATCTCCCAGGGTAAGACGCTGCTCCTTCGCTTGGTTCCGCCGGATTTACTTGTGCGCGTGTCCGCTTGGCTACCGGGCCTCCCCGTCCATTGCCGGGTTGCCCCACCGCACCGGCCTTCTATCCGGTTCCTGTTCGTCAGCTCCAAGTTTTGCCTCGGGCTTCCTCCCCACCCCGCATCGCTGCGGCGCAGTTGCCTCCGGCTAACGGTTCCGGCCAATCGGCCCGTAGAGGACTTTCACCTCCCAAGATCAGCGCCATGCCTGGCAATCGGCATAGGGGGCGATCATAGCGATCGCTCCCCTGCCACACCACCCGGCATGCGGGTCCGCACCGGGCGGTTCAGGGAGTTGAGGTCATGGGAGGCGGGGTACTCCGAGCCGGTCTGCCCATTTCAGGTTCAGCACTGCGCTGAGGAGCATCCCACTGTTGCGCCACCAGCGGCGGTTCGCCGCGATCCGGCGGGCCACCTCGGGCTTGGCTCCGAGCGCCAGCAATGCCCTGTACATGGTCTTGCCGCGTTTCCATTGCTTGAGCTCAACGGCCCGCAGCCGGTGGCGCATCCATTGGACCAGCTCTTTCCAGAGCCGGGTTGTTTGCGCCAGCCGGTAGTAAGCCTTCCATCCCAGAACATAGAGCCGCAGGCGGTCCACCACATCCCGCAGGCTGCGTCCGCCGGGACAGCGGGTCAGTTGCCGGATGCGCTGTTTGAACGCTGCCATCGGCTTGGCGGCCATCGTTCGTTGACCGCGCCGCCCGGACCTACCCAGAAACTGTAGCCCAGGTATTTGCGGCCGAAGACGCTGGCCACCGCGCTTTTGGCCTCGTTGACCGTCAGGCGCAGCTTGCCGTAGAGCCGCCGGAGCAAGGCCATGACCCGTTCGCCCGCCTTCCGGCTGCGAACATAAACGTTCGCATCGTCAGCGTAGCGCACGAAGCAGCGCCCCCGGCGTTCCAGTTCCTTGTCCACCTCGTCTCTCTTGCCAGCGCCGCCTGAAGTAGCCCTGACCCTGTGTCCTCCATTTCACGGCGTGGGCGGCGGGTTTCGCCGCTGTCCCGCCCTCGCGCGGTTTCACCGCGTCCGGTTCCGGGCGGCCCTGCTTGCAGGCATCTGGCGCGATACTCGCCGCATGGCCATGATGCTGGGAAACACTCCTTCTACTACGGCCTCTGCTGACTTACCGCTCCGGCTCAACGCCGCCGTCCTTTCGGGCATAAGGCGGGATCTCCCCAAGGTAAGAACGCACTCCTTCGCTGCACGGCCGCCGGATCTACGCCGCTTCCCCTTGGTCACAACAGCTTCGCGGTTCATGGCCCGCTCGCCCTGGTCGGCAACTCCTCTTATCCGTTTCTTGTCCATCGGCCCGCAGCTTCGCTCCGCGCCCACACTCGGTCGCCCTCGTGCAGTTGCGCTTCACTTCGCTCGCTGTGACCAGCTTGCGGCGGGACTTTCACCCGCAAGAATGCGCCCATGCTGGGCGCACCACAAAAAAGCCGCGCCCCAAGAATGGGCGCGGCTCAGTAGGATAGTGTTCCCGCCAAAGGAACACAGCTAAAACAAGCGGGGGCCTAACTTGTTCCAACTGACATCCGAGAACCCTCACAAGAATCGATTTCTGCCCCTCACGGACACTTTTACGCGCTCCAAGCGTTCACCCAATGCTCGGTTTTTGATAGACTAGGAGTTGAGTGATGAGTGCACTCCTTTTGATTTCCGGCATCGTGTTGGGAGCTCTTACTTTCTGGCTTCTGCAGGATACGTGGCCCTTTCGGTATCACAGCAGGTATTATTATGAGCAACGCTCGCCTTACCGGACATGGGGGCCTCCGGTGGCGCCAGCCTATGATCCCTATGCCTGGAACGTCAGAAGGCGGCCACCCCGTCCTTGCGATATGCCGTGCGGTTATTGATTGCGCCACTGAAATGTCCCCCGCAAAGCAGGGGAATCGGGTGAACGGAGTCATGCCGCAACGAGGCTTACGAGGAAGTCGTCATCCCATGCCGCAACTTTCCGCTTCATTCGGAGAAAATCCTGATCTGGCGCTCTACGGATGAGATTGTGCGCCATGTGCCTGAGTGTAACAAAGTTGGCGGGCGCGTGATCTTTGCGCACCCGGCATTCGTCATCGCGGAAAACCATATCCATCACCCAGTGCAGGCTATTCTCCGACCCAATTGCTATGGATGACCGCGCCAGTCAGATGCGCCGCCAGCACCAGGGAGGTGATATAGAATCGGGTCTCCTGCTCGATTTTGTCTCCAATTTCAAGCGTGCTCTCAACCATGACGACGCTTTTCAGTCCCGGCCAATCGTGGGGTTTCTGCAGCCAGGCGACATCATGGATTACTGTATAAACTCTGGTCTCGATCCGGCCATGATCGCCATCGACGGTCTCGTGGCGGCTGACCTTTGAATTCTTGAATCCGTTGGTTTTTTGCTCGGCGGCAAACAACTCGACATCCTCGCGCCGCGAGCTTTGATTGCCCTTGAGCGCCAGGACATAGTCAGCATTTTTCTCGATAATTTTCTGGGCGATGCCGCGCTGACAGCCTATGGCGTCGATAGTGATGATGGCGCCCTCGATGACCAGCATGTCGACCAGCTTGGGAATGGCCATAATCTCATTCGATTTTTCCGCCACCTTCGTCTGACCAAGGACGAGCCGCTGGCGCGAGGCAAAGGCGGAAACGATATGGATGGCCTCTTTCGCCCCCTTCTTTTGATAGGAGCGACGTGACGTTTTGCCATCAATCGCGATGACATCCGCGGGCGCTCCCGTTAGCGCCGAAACCCAGGAAACGAAACAGTGCTGGAATTTCTCCGCATCCAGCACGGCAAGGATATCGCCCAGATGATCGTGAGCGGGCGTACCATCACGAAACGGAAGAAACCGCCGCAGCAGAGCCAGCTTCTTTTCGCCGAAGCGCGCTATATCGGCGATTGTCTCTGCTCCGGCCAGGATCGCGAGCAGGCACAGCAAGAGCACTTCGTTCAACGGATATTGGACTTTCCCCTGCTGCCGGGGATCGTTTAAGTCCTTGAAATATTATAGAAATACAATAGCTTCGCTTAATGCCCCACTCTCTGCTGCATCGCTGGCCATCGCGGCGTTCCCCCAAAACGAATCAGAGAAGCGTCATCGATTCAGCGTTCGCCGACTTTGTCACCTGGAAATTCACCCGATTGCCCTGCCCCGCAAAGGCGTTCGTCTCGCTGCCGGTGAAGGCGAAGGTTACTGAGCGCCTTCGTCGGATAAGATGATCTTTTTCCGGCGTCGAAATCAAATCCTGTGCTCCGGCCAAAACCATTCGCCGGCTGATGGAACTGAATCAGCATGGGCGGAATGTAGGTGGAATGGGCTTTGGGGTTAAACAGGATGTGGGACAACCCGATCGATCTGATCATTGCCGCCCTCAATTCCGCTTTGGAATCGGCGATTACCGGCGTCGGCGAAGCGCTCAGGGGAATCCGAACACTCTATACGAAGCTGAAGCTGCTGTTTCGTGTGCTCCTCGTTACAGTTTTCTTTATCTTCCCGTTTCTTTTCTTTCTCTTCATAGGAATGAAGGAAGAAATCCCCTGGATGGTTATCGTTTTCGGCGGTCTGTTGTCAATCTATGCGGCGTTGATCGTCCGGGGATTCTTCAAGGCCGTAAGCAGGAAAGCTGAAGCGGACGAAATTCCAATAACAAATCGCCTGCCTTACAGCCTTATCGCGATCTTCGCGCTTCTCGATTTAGCCTTGATGAGCTACTGGATTGCAACTTATAATCTTGGCTATAATCTCGCGCAGGAGGCGGGCTTTTACTTCCAGCACCTCGGGGAGCAGTACAGCCTCTCCGCTTTACAGCTGCGCTGAGCAAAGCGATTTCAGCCGCTTCGTGGACGGCTTCCTGACTCAAATCTTGCCTCGGGCCTTGGCTCTGCGCCAACAGGACCGTTGAGATCCGCGCCGCTCCGAAAAGGATCGGAGCGTGTAAATTTTGCAGGCGTTGAAAAACTCGAGGTTAGGGCAAAAATCGGGTCCCGCGTTTGGGGCGCCTTTGTCAAGCCAAAGCAGGCACATGCAGCTATCATTGCATCGAAGGCACCTCGAACGGGCCTCGGCGTAGGCTTCACCATCTCTTAAGCGAATGAGCGCGAGAACATCGACATGAAGACGCTCCATCATCTGGTGCATCCGGGTCGCCCGCCGCTCTTCGGTCCTGCTCATCGCCCAGCGCATGATATGCCACCCTTGTCTTTAAGATCGAAACCGATAATTGCCGTAAGTGCAAGACAGTTTTTTGAAGAAGGACGTTTTTCGAAAGCATGGCAGGCATTAGGGGGCCGCATAACGATCGGCAAGAAAGAGGAACGCGGGCCAATTATCTCTGACGAGGAATCGCCGGAATGCCTTGGACGAAACATCACCATCTTTTGGGGCGATCTTTTGGATGATAAGCGGCGGCCGAGAGGCTTTTTTTGGGTAAGAGCTTGAAGAAAATTAAGGAAATATGAGGATGACAAACCTTCGGCGAGTAAAAGCCTGTGTCTTCGATGCGTACGGAACCCTTTTTGACGTTCATGCCCCGGCGGCCGCTCTTGCAGCCAAGCTTGGGGAGAGCGGCCCCGCCATCTCGGCGCAATGGCGAACGAAGCAACTCGAATACACCTGGCTTCGAAGCCTCATGGGACAATATGCCGATTTCGCCCAGGTCACGGCGGACGCTCTCGATCATGTGCTTGAGGCGAACGGTCTGGCCGGCTCGCCGGTGCGCGAGAAGCTCCTCGCCCTTTATACATCGCTTGCCGCCTATCCCAATTCCGCGCCCTGCCTCAAGGCTCTGAAGAATGCGGGCGCTCGAACCGGCATCCTGTCCAACGGTTCGCCTTCAATGCTCGGCGCGGCCGTGACGTCGGCAAATCTTGGCGCGTTCCTTGACTACATTCTCTCGGTTGATACGGTTCACATCTACAAGCCAAGCCCGCAGGTCTACAAACTCGCCTGCAACGCCTTCGGGGCAGACCCCGATGAGATCGCCTTTGTCTCCGCGAATGGCTGGGATTGCGCCGGCGCCGCGGCCTTCGGCTTTCGCGTCATTCATGTGAACCGCTTTCATCAGGCTGATGAAAGGCTCGGCGCTGGGCCAGAGGCCCATGTGGAAAACCTGCTTGAGGCTGCGGAACACCTCACACGCGTGCTGCAATAGCTGGCGGGGGCGGATAAGGAGCCGCGCTTTGCAGGATGCTGAAAACGGCGGAAACTAAGGCTTCGTCCTTCGACAAGCTCAGGATGTGGTCACGTGTTTTCAACGGCTTAAGCCTCATGGTGAGCTTGTCGCGGTTCGGCAAGTTCACTATGAGGCCACGGGCGGCGTCGTTTTTCAGCATATCCTGTCAGGGCTTTCGATTAGGAGGAAAGCCACGGCCAGATATTATCGCGATAAATATGCATGGCGATGTACATGGCGACCATGCCGAAGAGGAAGCCAGCGCTGAATATCAGCATTTTCGCAGCCGCCTCATATCCTCCCATAAGCCAGCGGATGCCGGTTACGATCGCCAGCACGATGACGACCGCAGCCACGTAGCTCGCCAGCGTGCGTTGGCCAAACATATTCCTACCCCCTGCGTTTGCGGTGGTTGAGCGCCCACACATAGGCCGCCACGGCCTTGACTTGAGGAGGCGTAAGCTGAGCGCCCCCCAAAGGAGGCATGGGATCGCGATATTTTTTGGGCTGTGTCACCCCGTTTTCTACTGTCTGCTCGATGGACTGCAGGCTGCCGTTGCCCCAGAGCCATTGGTGATTGACAAGGCTCGGCGCCAAAGGCGAACCCTTGGCGTTGGAACCGTGGCAGCCTGCGCACGTTCCGCCAGCGGCCTCGCCCTGGAAAATCCGGCTTCCCAAGGCAATCTCGTCCGGGGCTATGCCGGGCGGAGGGGTGAGACCGGCCACGGATTGATGGCCTGCTTCGGGATGAATGCCTTCAGGCGGCCCGGCAGGATTGGACGAGGGTGCCGCCGAGGGCGACGGCGCTGGCTGAAGTCCGGCGATCTGAGCGCCCGTGTAAGTGATTGATCGTCGGAGATATAGAGCGCGCCGTCTTGGCCTACCGCCAGGCCGGACGGCCGGTGAGCGGCCTGACCCGGCTCCTCGACGGCGCCTGCAAAGCCATTCGCAAACACCACGAACTTGCCCGAAGGCTTCGCGTCCCTGGACGCGAGCAAGGTCGCCTCGCTCGGAACCGGCGTCGCCAGCCTCTCGGCCAGCGCCGCCGCCGGACTTGGCGCGTCCCAGATCAAGGCGCTGTCCAATGCGCAGGCCGGGGCGATGTCCGGGCTCAGCTCAACGCCCTGTCCTCCGCCGCGCTCAAGGCCTTCTCGACCTCACAGATCGCCTCTATCTCGACAGCCGCCGTCGCCGCCCTTTCGACGGCGGCCCTGAACGGCATGGGATCTGCACAGCTCGGCTCGCTGACCCAGGCGCAGATCCAGGCGCTCAACTCGTCGCAGTTCGCGGGGCTATCGCAATCCGCACTGTCGTCGCTCAACCTGTCCTACTTCGGCGCCAAGCAGGTCGCGGGCCTCGGCGCTTCGGCCATCTCGTCCATGTCCGTATCGCAGTTCGACGCAGGCGTCGCTCCGAACATCGCCTCGCTCTCGACCGCCGCCATCAAAGGACTGACGACCGCCCAAATCCAGTCCCTCACCGCCGAGCAAGCATCAACCCTGACCTCGGCACAGCTTTCCGCGATGAACGCCTCGCAGAAGGCGACCCACACCAATACCTACTCGGTCATGAAGGACGCCCAGAGCCTCGAAACCAGCGGATCCCTGTCCTATCAGGGCATGCTCCAGGACGCCGCGAGCGGCGGCATGAACGCCTCTAAGTCTGCTGGCCTTCAGACCCTTGCCAGCGACCTCACGCCTCCGGCGCCAACTGCATCAAGACCTCGGCCTATTTCCAGCAGATTTTCGACGACGTGGTCGAGGGCAACGCGGCCAACGCTGCCTACAATGGCGGCTCATCGACTGCAACCAAGCTCGGCAACCTCACGGCGTCGTCGAGCCAAACCCAGATGAACGAGCTGATCGGAAAATGGTTCCTCGGAACCGGCAACCCGTCGCTTGCCGGATATCAAGCTGCCTATCAGACGGTGAACGATCCGCTGTTTTCGGCCCGAGGCCCCCAGCTCACCGACGTCAACCAGGGCGAGGCGTGCGACTGCTATTTCCTCTCCGCGCTCGCCGACACGGCGCAGCAGGATCCGTCGCTCATCCGGAACATGGTGCAGTCCAACGGCAACGGCACCTATAGTGTCGAATTCCAGCTCAACGGCAACGCCGCCTACGTCACCGTCAACAACCAGCTCGCCATGCTTCCCGGCGGCGAAGCCATGGGCGATGGCTCGAACTATGCCTTCGACCGCGGCGGTAGCGCCGGAAGCGCCAACGACTGGTCGGCGATCGTCAAAGGCTTATGCCGGATTCCGCGAGCAGACCGACTGCGTCGAATTCCTGCGCCAACATCGGCGGCGGCTGGGACAACGGCCTGAAGGCCATCATCGGCCAGACGGTTAGCCACTATTACCCGGGCGCCGCCCAACAGAGCTCGCTGTTGCAGTCAATGCAGTCGGCTCTCGCCTCCGGCAATGACGTGTTGATGAGTTCCGACAACTGGAACACCTCGAAGAACCTTGTCGCCAGCCATATGTTCGCTGTCACCGGCGTCAACGTCGCCGCCGGAACGGTGACCCTCGACAACCCGTCGAACGGCAGCGGCAAATACTCAACAGTCGCGATGCAGTTCACGGATTCGCTGTCCGCCTTGCTGGCCAACGGCGTCGAATTCCACATCGCCACGGGGACGCCGGCAACTGCCTGATGCCGGCGACCTGTTGGCCATGGATCGTAATCTTAGGCTATTGAAGACCTGCTTTTCGTTCCACCGGGAAAGCTGCCCCGAAGCGCGCTCACAAAGTGATCCAGCGAGACGACGCCCGGTCCATATTTCATCAGATAGAGCAGCGCCGCCGCCCAAACGCCGTGAGTGTCAAAAGCATTGGGATAGACAAAAATCTCGATGACGAGCGTCATGCCGAGGAGCGCAAGCGCAGCGAACCGCGTGAAAAAGCCTGCGAGAATGAAAACAGGCATGCTCAACTCGGCGGCGGTCGCCACATAGGCCGCGATCTCGGGTGGATCAGCGGCAGCTTGTATTCGTCGGTAAAAAGGGCCAGCGTGTTGCCGTCGCTCCAACCGTCGAGCTTCAAAAGCCCGGAGCGCAAGAATGTCGTGGCGATGCCGATACGGGCAACAATTGCGATAAGGTCGCCGGGTATTCTTTCAAACAAGGCCGTTGCCCTTGCGATCAAACTGAACATGACAAGTCTCCTGGTACGGAGGGAGAAAAAGCGAAGGTGCAGAAAGCGCCGGCTGTAATGAGTTTGGCGAGAACTGGCGCAAAGATTGAACCCGTCAAACTCGGCGCCTTTTGCGGCGGCTTCGCCAAGCGCAGCGCCTTGGGCGAGCGCAGCGGCGAAGGCGTGCTCGGCTTCATCGAGGCGGACAACGAGCGCGTCGGAATAGGGACGGATGACGAGGCAAGTCGGGGCCTATCGAGCGCGTCTCGGCGTCGTGAGCGTTCGTCTCCCAGATGCTCACGACGGGATACGGGGAAGCGACGAGCGCGGCCGAAGGGTGGAACTCGACCTTAAGCGCAAAGGCGCGGTCCTGCGGCGCGCAGGCGAGATCGGAAGGCCCGAGCGGTTCGCCGTCCGCGGCGTGATAGGCCCTGTGTCGAAGCCATTCGAGGCGCGCGACATCGGCGAGATAGGGCAGCGCGCCTGCTGGCCCTCCAGAAAAGCGGCAAAGCCATCTCCGTACTCGATGAGCATGGGCGAGCGTGGAGGATGCGCTTCAATAAAATGGCGCGCCGCGGCTTCGAAAAAATCCGCGCCGACCAGCCGCTCAATGACAGGGTAGCGAGCGCGCAGGGCACCGGTGAGGCTCGCGAACACGGTGTTGCGGTGGACGCGGAAGCGCTTCGGGCGCATCAGCCCGCCGGACGCCGCGCCACCGCGTTGCATCAACTTGCGCGAAAAGTCCGATTGCAGGTCCGGCAGGCTTTTAGCCGTCTCAATGGAATCGTGCATGATCCGGCCTCCTTTGTGCCTCCAAAAGCCTTTCGGCTTTTTCCGCCTCGGATTGGAGCGTCTCGAAGTCCGGGATGTCGTTGCCCCATTCGATCAAGGTCAGCAGCGAGCCGGTTCGCCGCAGCGCACGCGCATAAAGCGACCAGACCGCGTCTCGGACGGGACTGTCATGCGCATCGATGAGAAGGCGCCCGTGCTCGTCCGTCTCTGCCTCGAAATGTCCGGCGAGGTGGATTTCCCGCACGTGCTCGGCGGGAAATGCGCCTAGATATGCATCGGTGTCGAAACCGTGATTGACCGCGGAAACATAGACGTTGTTGACGTCGAGCAGGAGCCCGCAACCCGTTCTGCGAGCAAGCTCGGAGAGGAACTCTGGCTCGCCCATCTCGCACGCGTCGAACGCGACATAGGTCGAGGGGTTCTCGATCAGAATTTGCCGACCAAGCGCGCACTGTGCCTCGTCGACATGCCCCGCCACATGCGCCAGCGTTTCAGCCGTGTAAGGCAGCGGCAGAAGATCGTTGAAATAAACGCCCTCATATGTCGCCCAGGCGAGATGCTCCGAAAAGAGACCCGGCTCATAACGGTCGATCAGCGCCCGGAGACGTTTGAGATGCGGCTTATCCAGCGGGCCTGCGCCGCCGATGGAAAGCCCCACCCCGTGTATGGAGAGGGGATAGTGCTCGCGGACCCATTCAAGAAGCCGATGGGGCAGGCCGCCCGCGCCCATGTAATTTTCGGCGTGGACCTCGAACCACCCAATATCCGGCAGGCTCTGCATGATGGCCTTCATATGCTCGGGCTTGAGCCCGACCCCGGCTCGCGCCGGGATCGAGGCAAGCCTATGCTGTCCGGCGTGCTGCACGGCAAGCATTGGCGCAATCTCCTTGATGGGTTTTGGCGGTTGAAACTTTTAAGGAGGCGTCAGCTCTTAATCCACTCGAGCGAGCCCTTCCTCTTCATGCCGGTTTTCGGCGTCACTTCGGTCGTGAGGCATGTGCCCTTCGGAACAAACTTCCAGGCGCCTTTGTCGTAGTCGGCCTTGGTGGTGCCGGCGCAGGAGTTGTTGCCGGTCGACGCGCAATCATTGTGCCCCGCGGTCGAGACGCCGAAGCACTTTTCCTTACCCATGACGTCCTTGCTCACCATCGCCCCTTCGGCGGCCTGCGCGGCCGATTCGAGCGCGAGAGAGGCCGCAAAGGCGGTGGCAAGCGCCGCGCTGATCGTTCTGTTGCTCATGTCGTAACTCCTTCTTGCAAAAAGAGCCGCCAAGGGCTCACATCTGGAACTACGAAGGCGCTGGCTTATGCGTTACAGCAGTCACGGAGCTGTGTCCGTGTGCTGATCCCTGGTCACAGAGCGGAGAAAAGCGGGTAACGAAAGTGCTGTGCGCCACGTAAGAGATGAATGGAGCAAATCCGTGCGCAGCGAAGAAGCGCGATGGGCCGGTTGGATGCGGGCTGCGAATGCGGGCGATAGCCAGGCTTACGGGCGTCTGCTTGAGGCTTTGACGCCCTTTTTGCGCATGATTGTGCGCCAGGGATTTACACGAGCCGGGTTAGGCGGCAGCGATGTGGAAGACGTGGTGCAGGAAACTTTGCTGGCGCTTCATTTAAAGCGCCAGACCTGGGATGCGGACCAGTTGTTTACGCCGTGGGTGCGAGCGGTCGCCCGCAACAAGCTGATCGACAATCTTCGCCGTCGCGGAAATCGCACGGATCTGCCCATTGAGGATTTCGCCGATATTCTTCCGGCCGAGCCTGCCTCAGAAGAACTATCGCAAGCCGAGGCCGAGCGCCTGCTCTCCATCCTTGGCGGGCGGCAGCGCGAGATCGTTCAGGCCATATGCGTGGATGGCGCGTCCATCAAGGAGGC
Organism: uncultured Alphaproteobacteria bacterium; assembly: GCA_963757195.1. Lineage (GTDB taxonomy): Bacteria > Pseudomonadota > Alphaproteobacteria > Rhizobiales > Rhodomicrobiaceae > Rhodomicrobium. The sequence continues at coordinate 1,804,998 of CAVWQG010000002.1, read as the reverse complement.
CTCGGCGAAGTTCGGCATCTCGGAGGGCGCAACCCGCGTCGCCCTGCACAGGGGACTTGGAGCTCTGGCGGCGGCTTACAGGAGCGGCGAGCGATGAAAACGGAAGATTTGATCAACGCGCTCGCCGAAGACCATGCCGCGCGCCCCCAGCCAGGATCGCTGCGGCGGACTTTTTTTGTCGCCATGGCGCTGGGGTTAACCATCGCAGCGGTCGCTTTCGCACTAACGCTCGGCGTGCGACCGGACGTCGCTCTCGCCATGCAAACCTGGCGCTTCGATTTCAAGCTGGTGATGACGGGCACGCTTGCGATCACGTCCGCATGGCTTGTGTGGCAGCTCAGCCGGCCCGCCGTTGACGCGCGGTCTGCCGAAATGGCCTTGGCCCTCGCGCCTTTGCTCCTGCTCGGCGCGGTTGCCTACGAGTTGTGGTCCGTGCCGGAGCCTGAATGGCTGCCGCGCGCCATCGGCTCCAATTCTGTCGCCTGCCTCCTCAGCATCTGTTTCCTCTCGCTTGCCCCGCTCGGCGGCGCATTTTATGCCCTCCGCCGGGGGGCCCCGCTTCGGCCCGGTTTAGCGGGCGCCGCCGCGGGGCTTCTCGCCAGCGCGCTTGCGGCAATGCTCTACGCGCTTCATTGCCCGGATAGACTCGCCTTTGTTCGGCGCGATCTGGTATTCGGCCGCCATAAGTTTCGTCACTGTCGCCGGAATGATTGCCGGGCGCAGATTTTTACGCTGGTGAGAGAATCATGCGCGGGCCGTTCCTCGCTCATTGAATATCCTCGACCTGATCGAGATAGGCGCCGTAGCCCTCGGCCTCTATCCGGTCGCGAGGAATGAAGCGCAAGGATGCGGAGTTGATGCAATAACGCAGACCGCCGCGATCTTCAGGGCCATCGCCAAAGACGTGCCCGAGATGGCTATCCCCAGAGGCCGAGCGCACCTCGGTGCGGATCATGCCGTGCGACGTATCTCGCAATTCCTTGATGGTCGCGGGCTCGATCGGTTTGGTGAAGCTTGGCCAGCCACATCCCGATTCGAACTTGTCCGATGAGGCAAACAAGGGCTCACCCGAGACGATATCGACATAAATGCCCGGTTCTTTGTTATCGAGATACTCGCCCGTACCGGGGGCTTCGGTGCCGTTTTGCTGCGTCACCCGATACTGTTCTGGCGTAAGCCGGGAAACGGTTTCAGGGGTTTTGCTATAATCGGCCACTCGGTCCTCCGCCGTCATTGGCGTCCTGCATGATCAAAAGTGGGGAATGAATTGAACGTGTGCGAGCCTAAAAATGATGCCGTAGAGCTCAGCCTGCAGCGAAGGCGGCTGGCATGCGCCGTAACCCGCCCGCTAAGCCTCCAGCTCTGCTGGAGCGACTAACGGCAGTTCAATATTAACGTGAGTATCACCTGAACCATGCCACATGGGATTGCAAATATCATGTGGTTTTCATACCGAAGTGCCGGAAGAAAGCTGTCTTCGGAAAAATGCCTTCGGGGAGGTTTTGATGGCGGCGGAGGCTTTGAGGGTTTTGGCGTTGATTTCTGCCGCGAACTTTCGGTGATCTCGTGTCAGTGCGGGCGCAATGGCGACAGATGCAACGAAGAGGGTAAATGCAATCGTGGCGGCGTACTTGCATTCGGATGGATTAGCCAAGATCTGAAAGAGTTCGACTTAGGATGTGCCGGTAGGAGCGCGGCTTTCTCCCAAGATAGACGATGGGATCCAAGCCCTTATTGGTAGAGTTATCGTCGTGTCGAATGTTGGATTTGTTGTCTGGTACTACAACGAACGTGTGGCCTTTCCCGCTATGAATTCAAGAAATCCACCTTGACTATCCTGAACGCAGTATGAACTTGCCCGATTTGCTCGGGCGCGCAATGCGGAAAGCGCGTTTGGCACCTCCTCGGCCCGCGCAACCTTTGGCTCGCTCATGAGAGGTCCTCGGCTCAACTTTTAAGAATAAAACCGGAGAGCAGCTCGTGACGGAGCCCGGCGATGAGATACTCGATGACTTTGGGCTCGCCCCTCATCGTTGTCTCCGTTGCAGCGGGGAATGGCAGGGTCTTCGGTTTACCACGTTAAAACAGCACAGCTTGTTTTTACCCGCGATCAAGTGGGCTCGCGGGCCTTTTGGAAGGGGACTTGGAGCTTATGGAACCATTGCTCAGCCAACGCTATTCAAAAAGTTGATTGGGGGCACTATGGATTTCCGTCTTGAAACACAAGGTTTCTGGGAACGCGCGCGGCGTGTCGAGGAAGAGGCATACCGCATAAGAAATGCTCAAGCACAAGATGTCATGCGCGCCCTCGCATTGCTTTATCGCGAGATGGCGGAAGAGCTTGAACATGACGGGTTGTTCGAACGCCGTTTCCCTCCCTTGAAGGTTGCCGATTTCGCCGGTGACGATCCATCGATTAGCGCGGAGCAATCGCGCGGAGCCGGCAATGTTTGCCGCACACTTCGGGCATGAGGTGAGCAATTGTTTCGGACGCTGCCCTTTTGCTGCACCCCGAGGAAGGGGGCGCTTCGGTCACGCTCCGCCCGTTGCGTTAGAGCTCGCCCTGACGGACTTGAGGGCTTCACTGAAAAGATTTCTTTCAGCTTGCAGGCTGCTCCCGACGTGCTCGAACCCTAAACCAGTCGGCTTTGGCCAACGCCGCAATCTGATTTCGCGCGAGAAGCCCGTCCTGGCCGTTAGATACTCACCCTTCAATGCGAGCCTCCAAGCTGCTCCTTAGGGCCTGCACTCGAATGGAGCTAGCCAACTCAATCTCCACCAAACCCCCGCTCTCGCATTTCACGATCTTCCCGATAAGCCCTCCACCTGTCACGACACGGTCGCCTGGCTTCAAAGACTCAAGAAACTGGCTATGCTGTGCCATGCGCCTTAATTGCGGCCTGACGAGCGTCACAAAGGCAGTGATAATCACGCCGAGGACCAGCAAAATCTGAACTGCAATTTCGCGACTGACCATACCTATTCATTTAGCTCCATAGCATTTCCTGCAACTGTTCGCGTCACCCTGAGATCCCGTCAATCTATCCTGGCTTTCAATTTCAAATATGAATTTTGCGCGCTGTGGAAAATCCAGCCAGTACTGAATATTCCAATAAACAGGAGGATAACGTGGACCATCACGTAGCCTGGAAGCCATACGATCAAGCCAGCGTTAACACAAAAAATTGTTGACCAAAGGGAGGCTAGAACTACCATCAATTGAAATCTTACTATCTTAGGTAATTTCATTAATGAATTGTATTCCGGATCCATAACGGCTTTCCACGCCTTTACTATCACCTTATTCCTCCTAATCAGGCATCACAAACCCGGAAAGAATGGCTATGCGAACTGCAGCGCAATTACCGCATTGAAGCCAAAATATGGGCGGAACAGAGAGACTGCGCCGCCCGTCTTCATCTTCGGCTACATAGCGGGAGGCATAATGACTGAATCAATGACGTGAATCACGCCGTTCGACGCTACAATGTCGGCTTTCACGACATTGGCATTATCGATCACGACGCCTTTTTTCGCGTCAATCGAAATCTCGGACCCTTGCACCGACTTCTCCTTAAGCGCCTTACCGGCAATGTCCTTAGACATAACTTTGCCATTGACGACGTGATAGGTCAGAATCGATACGAGCTTGGCCTTGTTCTCGGGCTTGAGTAGATCCTCAACCGTCCCCTTCGGAAGCTTGGCGAATGCCGCGTCGTTTGGGGCAAAAACTGTAAATGGTCCTGCACCCTTAAGCGTGTCGACCAGCCCGGCGGCCTTGACGGCTGCAACAAGTGTTTTGAACGATCCTGCCTCGACGGCGGTATCGACGATGTCGCTGGCTGCATGGGCAAGCGAGGCCCCAAACGCCAGTGGCAGCACGACGGCAGCAGTTAACAGCGAACGAATAAGAATTCTCATTTCGGAGGCTCCAGTGTTTCTACATGATAGGAACGATTCTAGCTTCGCGCCTGGATTAGCCCCAGCAAACACGCCTCTGTGATACTGGAGATTCAACCTTTCGAATAGGCGCGCGACATGCGCTTCCCCCACCTCAATGCCTCGCGCCGGACATCTCATTGTCCCATGACGGAAAGGGCGTCGAAATGGTGTCAAGCTGCCACGGCTGTGCCATCCCACGCGATCACGCGCCCGGAGTCTCCAGGCTTCAGTTGGTCGATGATACTCAGCAAGCGCCATGCAGCGAGATCGGGGGGCGACAGCTGACCATCGGCAACTGCTCCTTGGAAAGGTCTTGAAAGCTCGCTGTCCACCGTTCCGGGATGAAGCCCAACGCAGATGGCTTGTCTGCGCTTTCCCGCTAGTTCGATGCTGAACGTGCGAATGAGCTGATTGAGGCGCTTGAGCCATCCGACCGCTCCGCGCCGTGCTTTGGCTGCGTTGCAACTCGTTGCTCCCATCACGCCGTCTGTCAGGTTAAGTCTTAGCTAATGCATTTCAACCGCGCTCATCAAGCAGGCTCCGCAGCATCCAAGCGGTTTTCTCGTGTATTTGCAGGCGCTGAGTAGCGACATCCGCCGTCGGCTGGTCGCCGGCTTTGTCGGCGATCTCGAAAACCCCTCGCGCTACCCGCACCACAGCCTCATGGCCCTTGACCAGATTAGCTACCATCGCCAATGCATTGGGCGTCGCCGAATCCTCAGCGATACTTGAGAGCCGCTCGAAGGCGGAGTAGCTGCCCGGCGCTGGATAGCCTAACGCGCGTATGCGCTCGGCGATCGTATCAACGGCGCTCCACATTTCTGTGTATTGCTCCATGAACATCAGATGGAGCGTATTGAACATCGGCCCCGTCACATTCCAATGAAAATTATGGGTCTTGAGGTATAGGGTATAGGTATCGGCCAAGAGCCGCGACAGCGCGTCTGCGATGTTCTTGCGGTCCTTCTCGGCAATACCGATGTCGATTTCCATGAAACGGTCTCCCGTGATTGATAAAGGCATCTCTGAAGGCCGTCAGCGCCGGACGCGAGGGATCGACCTTATCGCCTTGACGGCAACGTTATGCGAATGTGTCCACCCGCTTCGCGACGCTGACTCGCGAGCGTAGCATCAAGGTTTGGACTTCATAATTCATCGCCATATACCTCAACACATTTCCTATGTCCTGCCGCTCATTGGCTATCGCGCGCAAGACGGCCGCAAGTTCTGCCAAGGTATGACTGTCGGTATTTGCTCTTATATGTTTCATGTCGCTGGCTTTTTTTTCAGCTCCTTTTCAATACGCGCGAGGGGGCTATTAGATCGCTCCGTGAAACAAGATTATGTCAGCCGGGACGGCGACCGTCTTCTATCCAACAATCACGAAGAACGTAACTTCGCATCGCGCCTTAGGCCTGCCTCAGGGAGTTCAGGGCTGACTTGCAAAGGCGTAAATGCCCTTCATTCAAACTGCCTTTCCTGCCTGCATCAACAACGCTTTCGAGCATTAAACTCGCGACTTCGACACAACCTCTCGTGTGGGTGAGCGCCTTCTTCAGGTGTTCCACGACTTTTTCCTTTGCATCCAGCTCTCGCACCAATGGATCCCAGTAGGGCTTGCGATAATGGTCCATGAGAACTTCGACAACGTTGTCGTGCTGAAGAAGATATTCGAAGTTAAAGTCCTTCTCACCGAAATTCCTCAAGCCTTCGATCTGTTGCAGCTCGTTATCTGAGACCCGCTTAAACCCCATGCTCCACTCGGAGTATTGACGGCGCTCGATCGTCCTTCGGTGCAGAAACTGGATGTTGATATGGCGCGGATCCTTCTTGATCTTCTCGACAAGGTCGTCGACAGCCTTCTCGTCGCCCTCGAGCGCTTGCAAGAAGGTCTCGTTGCCATAGAGCAACAGACCGGTCACGCCATTATTGACATTATTTTTCAAACATTGCTGCAAAAGAGCGATGAGTTGTTCCGCCGGCATCGGCTCCGTCGCATGGCTGATGTATGTGATCTAAATCATCGTCACTCCTTAGTCTAAGCTATTTCCGATGTAACTAATTTGTAATAAGAGGTTGCGTGACTGTAAATACTTGACTTTTAAGGGTGAAAATCAAGATATTCCGAAGCTTACGGCCAGCCTTAGAGGTGAGATAAGACCCTCACCGTAATCTTTATTTCAGGTTCCGCTGCTCTTATAACGAATGTATTCCAAGGATGGATCAAAGCTATCGGCATTCAATTATCCGTTATCTTCTATTTGAAGAATTCCGGTGGCCTCATGACGGCCGCCGCTGCAAGGCCCGATGCCTCGACGATGCGCATGCAAGTCTCGCCAAGCGTCAACAGCGATCGTCGGCGGTCACCCTTATTGGCGAGAGCTGATAAGACGCGTGCTCTGCTCGGAAGCCTGTCGTCGCCCACTCTCGCAAAAGCTGGAATCGCCGAAACGGCGGCGCGCACGAGGCCGTCAGCACAAACGCCAACGTTGCATTTGGCCGAAAGTATTTGTCTTGTGCCGGCGTTTTTGTCATTAACTTGTGTATGGACGATCTTCTCCAGAGGATAGCGCGGGATCGCGACCCGCTGGCTTTCCAGGATCTCTTCCGGCTCTACGGGCCTCGCATTAAATCCTTGATGATGCGGCAGGGAGCAGAATTCGGCAGCCGCTGAAGATATTGCGCAGGAAACGCTCTTCGCCGTTTGGCGGAAAGCGCATCTTTTCGTCGCGCAGAAGGGTAGCATCGCAACCTGGATATACACCATTGCCCGAAATCAGCGGATCGACCGGCTCCGGCGGCATGCCGCCTACCAGGATTTGCCCGAGGAGATCGAAGACGTTCCAAGCGAAGAAGATTTGCCCGACGAATCATTGAACCGGGAGCAGCAGCGCGAACGTATAAGGAGCGCTATTGAAATGCTTCCGCCCGAGCAATACGAGGTTGTGCATCTCTCTTACATCGAGGGGCTTTCGCATAACGAGATCGCGGGGGTGATAGGGGCGCCGCCAGGGACGGTGAAATCGCGCATGCGCCTTGCTTACGAAAAAATAAGGGAAACGTTGGGGGAGGAGATATGAAAAGGCTCCGACACCATCCCCATGACGAAACGCTGATGAGCTTCGCGTCCGGCACGCTTGACCCCGCCTTTTCTCTCGTCCTCGGCTGCCATCTTCAATTTTGCAGTCAATGCCGCCGCCGCGTGCGGGTTATGGAAGACATTGGCGGTCTTTTGCTGGAGCGCTTGTCGGCCGGCGATGACGAGGCCGATTTCTTTCAGCGCACGATGGAGCGCTTTTCACATCAACTTCAATCGCGCGATGAGATAATCCTTCCAGCACCCGATGCGGGAAATGAAGTTATCATGCCCGCGCCTCTTGCGCATGTGACGGGCCTCCGAAGGGAGACCATTCCGTGGAAGTCCGTGTCGCATGACCTTCGGCGCTTCGATCTTGACAAGGTCGCCGGTGCGAAAGCTTCGGCGCATATCATCAATATCGAGCCAGGCGCCTTTCTCCCTCCCGAAAGACACGGCGGGCAGCTCGTCGTGGTGCTTTGGGGCGCGTATGACTACGATGGCGCTCATTTCGAACGCGGCGACCTCCACGACATCGGCTCTAGTGATTATAGGGGCTTTAAAGGAGACAGCCCGGAAGGCGTGACCTATCTCACCGCTGTCGCCCCCGTTCCGCAATTCGAGATTCTCCGAACAGGGCATTAGACAATGGCAGCTCAAACACCAATGGCCGCGAACAGCGCTGATTAGGTGCCTCACGCTTGCCAAAGTAGCAGTACGGAAAAATTCGGCAAAATCAAAGAGGCAGCCGACCTGTTTTCCGGTCTCTTTTTTACGCCGATGTGTTCGCCAATATCCGCTTTATGAATAAACACGGCGCAGAGGACCGCCCTGTGCTATTTGCGTCGCGGTGCGCAAATTAAAATTGCTGCGTCACTCAGTGTGGCTGTGACGTCTATTTCTACTCTCCTCGTCCCAGATCGTTTTACGGTCCATGAGCCAGTAGACGATTCCAAGCGCCAAAACAACGGCCCCCGTGCCCAGGATCTCCATTGGATCAATCTTTGCAAAATCGAAAACGATGACCTTCCGGGCGATCGCCATGAGCGCCGTCGCGACGACCAGCTTGACGTGGACCACGTCGTCGCGGAGATAGAGCGTGATGTTCAGAAAGATCTCTATGGCGATTAGCACCGCTAGAAATGCGCCGAAGGTGACGATGATGTCACGGGCGTGCAGTTCTTCGAAAGAAGGCCGGAGGACCTGGCCGTAAAGGACCATCGTCACGTCAACCACGCCCCAAAGGATGGTCACGACCATCAACACCGCAAGCACCCGGACGGCGCCCCGGATGACCCGGTGCAGCACATTGATCATCGGATCTTCTTCGTCGATGCCGAGTTCGTTCTGGCCGATCGTTTTAGATCTCTCCTTGCGAAAGTGGTTCATGAGACTCTGAACGGCCTCGCCGTGCCGGAGGAGATAATCGGGATTGAAATCTTTCTCGCCGAAATCCCTCAAGCCTTCGACAACCCGCAATTCCTTATCCGAGACTCGCTTGAATCCCATGCTCCAATCGGAGTATTGCCGCCGCTCGATCGTCCTGCGATGCAGCACTTGCAGATTGGCGTGGCGCGCGTCCTTGCGGATCTTATCGATAAGATCATCGACAACTTTTTCCTCGCCTTCCAGCACTTGTAAGAACGTTGCGTTGCAGTAAATCAGCATCCCGGTCACGCCGCTCTGCGCATTATTTTCCCGGCATTCTTGCAAGAGCCCAAGCAGGTCTTGGTTCGACATTGGCGCTATCGCCGAGCTTATGTAGGAGATCTGGATCATGGTCTCTCCGGAAAGGACGATTGGCGGAAACGCAGAAATGACTGTCCGAGGCACGCATTAGCTCCAGGTAAATGATCGCTTACCTGCCAAATAGCAACGCGCAGCGTCAGCCATCCGAACAAAGCTGCCGCGTTTCGGGAAAGACCCGATCACCCGCTGCCCCAGCCGAACGAGCGGACTGCGCCGTTATGTGTGTAATTTCAGGACGATAGAAAATATCTGCAAAGTAACCCGTATCGGGAATCGCTCTGAGCGCCGAGTAGTCCAAGCTCAATCACGTTGAACTCAATCATATGTGACACAGCAGAAGCCATCTGCGCCAGCGAGCGCACCGTAATGAGGTTAGTTGAACTTCATACAGGAGATGCCAGATGGCAATGATTCAAAAATTTACTCTCAGGGAATGGACTGCTTTCGCTTTGGCCACGGTCATAATGCTTGCTCCGTTGGCGCCATACGCATTCGCGAGCTAACACGCCGGAGACGCTGTCGCTTAGGCTGAAAAAGGCAAGTTTATATCCAAAGGCCGCAGAGGTGGGTTACAACGCATCTGCGGCCTTTGGAATCATAGCCTGGAAAGCGAGACCGGCTTCATTGCGGCGCGTCTTGGACGCACCCGAAGACAGCCGCGCGACGTCGAGGGCTTTCCGATAAAACGCCAATGGTTCCCAGTCGCGCCGGCAGCCGGCTTCCGGCCAATTCAAAAGCGTTCGTTGATTTACTTCTCAGCCGGAACCCCGTTTCAGGACCGCAGAAACGCCAATAGATGATATGCAACCACCCGGAGAAGATCATCGCATGATGATCCCAAGTTCTGGGTTTTGGCGTATCAACACAGGGTCACAACCTTAATAATGCTTGCGCTTCTAAGGAGAGATTTCCTCACGATGCCCGATCAGCCTGCTGCGACAGTTTACTTTGATGGCTCCTGTCCCGTTTGCCGCGCGGAAATCGCGCTTTACCGCAGACAAGTCAAGGCAGAAACCCTCTGCTTTGTCGATGTGTCCAACCCCGCAGCTCCGCTCGGCGAAGATCTTGACCGGCATCAGGCGATGAAACGATTTCATGTCCGGAAAAAGGATGGGAGCTTGGTATCGGGTGCGGCTTCGTTCGTGGAAGTCTGGAAGCAACTGCCCCGGTGGCGCTGGGCGGCACGTGTCGCGTCCGTGCCTGGAATGCCGGCACTCCTGGAAATGGCTTACAGGCTTTTTCTCGCTGCCCGGCCTTATCTCGCCCGCCTCTTCGCCATCCTGTCATTGAATTCGAGGCACGATGGGATCCGAAGTAGCGGCTAGATGGTAATCAGAAGAGACTAAGACGGAAAGCGGGACTTACTCATGAAGCTACTTGTTATCGGAGCGAGCCGGGGCATTGGGCTTGAGGTTGTCAAGCAAGCTCTGTCTCGCGGTTACGAGGTGCGGGCGTTCGCTCGGAGCGCAGAGTCGATCGGGCTTTCCAATCCGAGGCTTGAGAAACATAGCGGCAGCGCGCTTAAAGTGAGCGACATCTCCTCAGCCATGACGGGCGTGGATGCCGTCATTCTGACTTTGGGAGTCCGTGCGGGGCCTGGAATGGTTCTGGGGCCTGTCGATCTTTTTTTCCAGAGCGACCGAAATCGTTATCGACGCCATGAAAAAGGCGCGCGTCAAGCGGCTCATCTGCGTCACAGGGTTCGGCGCCGGCGACAGCCGCGCAAAGCTCGGTCCGCTTCAGGCCATCTTCTTTCAGCTTCTGCTCGGCCGCGCCTATGATGACAAGGATGTCCAGGAAACCATCGTGCGGCGCAGCGGGCTCGATTGGATTATCGTTCGGCCCGTCATCCTCACGAGCGGGCCTAAGACCGGCCGGTACAAAGTGCTGTGCGACCCCAAGGACTGGAGAAGCGGCACAATCCCGCGCGCCGACGTCGCCGATTTTCTCGTCAAACAGGTGCAGGATTCAACTTATCTTCGAAAAACGCCGGTTGTGACCAGTTAGGGCGTCAGCTCCGCCAGGGGGGGGGGCGCCATCCTGTTAATGGCGACTACCAACCATACAAGGTTGCCCGACGCCAGCGCCGTGCGAGAGCACAAAATAGGGCTCAACGCGTTCAAGGTGCCCGGCTGCAAGGAGGTGACGAGGATAACTGTATCATGTCCAATCACGCTTCAGGCCAATACAGTGTGCCCATGTTTGGCTGCTTCACCCACGCCGCATCCCATCAGCCGAAAGTAGATTTGGTCCAAATACAGGTTGGTGGCATGAAATGCCTGGAGTCCTAAGGAGGCTCGGCAGTTTTTTAGAAGACGGGTCACTGGGTCGACTTCAGCCTTCGCGAGAGCCACCAAGCCGTCACGCGGTCGTGCCAAGGTATTCGGCTGCCTTGGCCGTGGAAGCCCAGATGGCCACCGCCCGAGGTCAGCACCGCCATCGGCAGGCGCGACCAGTCAATTGCGGTGTAGCAGTCTGCCGGAATCCATGGGTCATCCAGCGCGTGAAGGATCAGCGTTGGCCGCGCGATGTGGGTGATGAAATGCTTGGCGGCATTGCTTTCGTAATAGTCGCGGGCACCCCGGTAGCCGAAGCGCGGCGCGATGAAGCAATCGTCGAATTCATAGATGGTCCGGACAGCGGCGATGGCGGCTCGCTCGGCGGCGCTGACTGCGGCGCCCGGCGCCAGGGCCTCGCGTTTCATCGCATTGAGCATGTAGCGCTGATAGACGAAGTTGCGGCCGCCTAACCCGGCGGTGGCCGGTGTTGCTTGCTGCGATGTCGTAACGCACGGCCTTGGCTACGACAATGGCAAGGTCTTCCTCAATACGCTCGATGGCTACTCCGTCGCGATCGACGCCAGCACGGGCCAGGAGCTTTGGCACACCAAGCTCGCCGACATCAACAAAGGCGAGACCATCACCATGGCGCCCCTGGTGGTTAAAGGGAAAATCCTGATCGGAAACAGCGGGGGCGAAATGGGCGTTCGCGGCTGGCCTGACCCCAAATTTCTCTGCAACAGCGTCCACGCATCCGGCCACGACGCTAGCTTGGGCGAGACCTTGCCTTTTATTTGTGGTCCTCACGGTTTAGCGATCATGACATAGATAGCGCCCACAAGCGGGATCGTCGCGATGATGCCCCAGATCAACCAAAGCCGCCCATCCCTCCAATATGCCGCGGTGACTGATCCGCTTAGGCTTGAGACACGAGCCTGCTTTGCCTGCCTTATTTGAAGCGGGACCAGCACAAACAGCCAGATAAGACCCGAAACGAGGAAGAAAAGCTGCCCCAAAATGAGCCATGTACTCTCAAAAACATTATAGCCTCGAACAAAAGCCATGCCATAGCCTCCGATCAAAATCATAATGATGCCGCTGAGCGTGAAGATCCAGTCGCATAGGGTGACAAGATGCTGTGCATAAGCGACAATTTGTGCGTCGCCCGTGCGATCTGCAAAAACCTTCCAGAACGCCGTTATTGTGACGTTGCCTACAAGGAGAACAATGCCAATAAGATGAAGGAATTTCATAAATTCGTAGGACATCGGCCGTCTGCTCTTGCGTGTTGAAAGCGCCAAAATACCGAGGCGCGGCTCGCATATCCGAACGCGCCGTCGATGGTGGATACTGCTAATTGAGCTCCCCAATCAACCCTTTGCCCCTCCGCTTTCGCTGTCGTCGGGTAAGAACATGTCGCAGGAGCTTCCTTTCCAGCTTATACTCAGCTTTTAGCTGGATTCTACTTATCTCAACGCTTTATTTATAGCGGTCTACCAATAGAAGCCTAGACCGAACGTTGCTGGCAGAATATGGACTGTGTTTTCTGGTCACGAAGCCTTGTGCGAAGATGATGAACCACTTAGCATGCGGGTTCGTTGTTAGGATATGTTCCTGCACGATTGTCCCAGAGCCGCCCTTGATTGCCGCGTTGAGAGCGAAAGCTTCGATTGGGTTCTCGCCAGGCTCATAGAGATAGCCGAGAAGAAAGCTAAAAATCCTCAAGTGGACAAGGTCCCTGCGGCGCAATGGGCCGGACCGCGCGCCGGCTTACTGGGTTGCGCGAGTGGTGCACAGAGTTCGGCCCGGGTTCCGGCTGCCGGTAAGGTCGCACTTCTCTGCAGCTGTGTCCTATTTCGGTTTTATGCGTTCGCTTTTTGTGGGGGGATTTGATGTATGATCGTCATAAAGATGTCCTTGAATGCCTCGTTGAGAATGAAAGCCTCGACGGGGTACTCTACAAACTCATAACAATAGCCGAGAAGAAGGCTCAATATCGGTACGCAGACAAGCTTTCTGCGGCTCAATGGAGGCGGGCCGTTCGCCGGCTTTCTGAGGTTCGTAAGTGGTGCGCTGAATTCGGCCCAGGTTCAGGCTGCCGATAAGGCCCACTTCTGAACCCCTTGTCCGCCAATCAACACGGATAGGCGGCTTCGAGAGATGTAAGCTGTCAGCCCCCAGCCCGCCGTGAAGGATCGTAATCCGCCGTGAGTCCCGAGCAGCTTTTTTCGTTGGCCAATGCTCTCGCGCTTGCCGGATGGTTAGGTCTCCTGGTCCTGCCGCATGTTGCAGCAATCAGGAATGTCATTTCCGCCGCTGTAATTCCTTGCCTGTTCGCGGCCGCCTATATCGTGATCCTCGTCCGTTTTTTCGATCCGGGGGGCTTCGCAGAGTTCTCGACGCTTCAAGGTCTTGCTTCACTCCAGGGCAGCCCCTGGCTGCTGCTGGCGGGCTGGTTGCATTATTTAGCCTTCGATCTGTCTGTCGGAGCTTGGGAGGTGCGCACAGCGCGCAAGGACGGGATCGCTCATCTCGCGATCGTCCCGAGCCTCATTCTGACGTTCATGGTTGGGCCAGCCGGATTTCTGGTTTTCACCGTCACCCGGCTGCTCCTCCGCAAAGAACGCAGTCACTAAACCAGCCGGCGACGAGGTTGGTGGTGTCCGTCTGTTCCGGGCAAGCAGGTGTTAGCGCGGGCACCAACTTTGGACGACAGGATAGAGCGACGCTTGGAGAGATGTGAGTAGCGATGCAGACAGGTCAGATCGAGGACGTTTCCGACACCGCTTTCATGGTTGCAATCTATCGGGCCATTGAAACCAAACGCGCCGATGCCCTCTTCCGCGATCCACTGGCAGCCAAGCTTGCGGGGTCTCACGGCGAAGACTGTTGAAAAACGGCCAAAGTGGTCGCTGATTGGCCAATGGCTCGTGGCCATGCGGACCCGTATCATTGACGCGTTCATCGAGACCGCGATTGCGCAAGAAACCACTACGATCGTCAATTTGGGCGCGGGTTTGGACGCGCGGCCTTATCGCATGAACCTGCCCAAACATATCCGCTGGATCGAGGTCGATTACCCGAAGATCATCGAGCTGAAGGGGCGCCTTCTTTCCGATGAAAAGCCCCGCTGCGCTTTGGTGCGGATCAAGCTCGATTTGTCCGATAGTCCGGCGCGAAAACGGCTGTTGGCCCAGATCACCGGCACATCTGGATGAACTTTGGTCTTGACTGAGGGCGTCATCCCCTATCTCAGCACCAAGGACGTCGGCTCGCTCGCGGACGATTTAAGGGAGCACGCAGAATTCCGATACTGGATCGTCGATTATTCGGCACCGGAAACCATACGCTTTCGGCGGAAAGCGGCGCAAAGGCTGGGGATGCAAAATGCGCCCTTCCTCTTTGAGCCCAAGGACTATTTCGGTTTCTTTCGCGACCATGGGTGGGGAGCAAAAGACATCCGCTATCTCCCTGAGGAAGCGCAAAAACTCAATCGGCCCTTCCCGTTGCCGCGCCTATGGCGATGGGAGCTCAGGCTCAGGAACTTTATGACCGGAGGACAATCGCGGCGCGCTTTTCAAAAATCCACGGCGTATGTGTTGTTGCAGCCTTTAGTCGTCGAATAGCACTTTCTCATGATCGATAGGTCAGACAGTTCATTGACGCGGCGCATCTAAGGGAACCTCTCGCTATGCCGACTCGCATTTATCTCGTTCGTCATGGAGCCACCCAACTGACAGAGGAGGATCGCTTTGCCGGATCCTCGGATGTCAACCTGTCGGCGGAAGGTCAAAGGCAGGTTGCGAGCCTCGCTGAACGGCTCAAGAAGGACAAGCTTGATGCCATCTACACAAGTCCCCTTGCGCGCACCCTTGAAACGGCGCGTATCCTGGCGGCCCCGCACGGTCTTGAACCAATCCCGGAGCCCTGTCTCAGGGAGATCGATTACGGGCGTTGGGAAGGGCTAACCCGCGGTGAGGTGGAACGCAATTTTGCGGCTGAATACGCAATCTGGCAGGAGGACCCGTTCACCATCGCCCCGCAGGGCGGCGAATTGGGGCTGAATGTCCTCAATCGCGTCCTGCCCGTCGTTCGCCGTATCGTTGAGACCCATCGACATCGAAGCGTGCTGGTGGTTTCGCACAAGGGCAGCAACCGATTGCTGATCAGCAGCCTGTTGGGCTTCGAAATGCGCAGCTACCGGGATCGCCTCGATCAAAGCCCTGCAGCGCTCAACATCCTCGACTTCATGAGCGAGGTGCGTCCGCGCCTGCGTCTTTTCAACGACATCTCTCACTATGAAGGCATCCCGGCGCGTACCCTGAGCCGACGGCTTTCCAAGTGGTGGGACCCTCCGGCGCAACAGGAATGAGCGACGGCATTATCGCCATGCCTTCTTTTGTCGCCAGAGAGCTGCCGTTCGAAAGATTGAACCTCAGGGTATAATTGCAGGTATAGGGACGCCGACTTTACTGGCCCGACCTCCGTCAACGAAGGATCAACGGACACCGCTTATCGCTTGGTCACAAGCTGCCACTCCCTTGTTCCCCAATGTTTTCGTCCGGAAACCAGCGGCGACGTCCTGGCCGACAGTTCCAATGTCAAGTTAGCTAGTGAGACGGATGATGAGTTCTTCATTGGACGAGATCGTCAGTGCTCCCTCAACTTGCCGCCCGACACCAATGCCGTTAGTCGCCAAAAGAATTGTCCCGGGCGGTGTAGTTAGCGCTCCGCCACGTCCCGAAAAGTCAAGAATCACGAGCAGGCGTTCCGTCTCAGTGCGCCTTTCGTAGGCCAGCAGCGTCTCCGTGACTGCAAAAGGAACATAACTGCCTTGCCACAGCGCCGGCTCCCGCCGCCGCAAGTCAATCAACGCACGGTAAAAATTGAGTATTGACCTCGGCTTTTTTGCTTGCCGCTCGACGTGAAGCTCGCGCCAGTTGTCGCCGAGCGGCAGCCAGGGCTCCACGGTGCTAAAACCCGCATAGGCTGTATCTGACCACAGCATGGGCGTTCGGACTGGATCTCGGCCTAGACCCAGACCCGGAACATTAACTTCCCATGGATCTCGAACTCGGTGGGGTGGTATTGCGACATCCTCCATACCAAGCTCGTCGCCTTGATAGAGAGTGGGAGTCCCCCGGAGGGTCAGGAGGAGCATGGCCGCCACGCGCGCCTGATGGGCGCCGAGACGGCTGGCCAACCGGGACCTATCATGATTACTCAGGACCCAATTGGGCCACGCGGCTGCCGGCAGCTTGGCTTCATAGGCTGCAATCAAGCTGGCGACTGCTGTCGGTGTCCACGGCGTTGCAATGAGGTGAAAATTGAATGGCAGGTGAAAGCCAGCCCCGGCTTCGCCATAGTACAAAACGAGGCGATCGATTGGCAGATAGGCCTCCCCGATCAAGACCCGCTCGCCGCCGTAGCCATCAAGCACATGCCGCATCCGGGCGACTGGGTCATGAACCTCAGGAAGATCGACCGTATGGACCGGGATAAGCTCCTCCGCAGGGTCCATGCCGGCACGCCAGAACGGATTTATGGGATTGTCGGTCAGACCTTCATCCTCGATGAGATGGTGGATGGCATCGACCCTGAAGCCGTCAACCCCCTCATCGAGCCAATAGCGCATCACGTCCAGCATTGCGCCGACGACGTCAGGATTGCGCCAGTTGAGGTCCGGCTGACACGCTAGGAAGGCGTGATAGTAATATTGGCCAGTCAATTCGTCCCATGCCCAGGCCGGTCCGCCGAAGACCGACCGCCAGTTATTCGGGGGTGCACCACCGGGGGCCGGATCTCGCCAGATAAACCAGTCGCGGCGGGGATTGCTTCGGCTCGAACGGCTTTCCTTGAACCACGGATGCTGATCGGACGTGTGATTGGGAATGTAGTCCAGGATAAGCTTCAGCCCGGTCGCATGCACCGCGCGCACCAGCTTGCGGAAGGTCTCCATATTCCCAAACAGCGGATCGATCGAGATATGGTCGGACACGTCATAGCCGAAGTCCGCCATCGGCGAAGCATATATGGGCGAGAGCCAGATAGCGTCGACCCCGAGGTCGGCGACATAATCCAGCCGCTGGATGATACCTTGGATGTCGCCGACCCCATCGCCATCGGTGTCTTGAAACGACCGGGGGTATATCTGATAGACCACCCCGTGTTTCCACCAGACGAAATTTGCTGAGCCGTGTGCGAGTTCCTTATCCGGCTGATCGTCTAATCTCACCATATCTCAGCCGTCAGACATCGTTGCACGTTCTCCAACCCACCGCGCGCGCTAAGGTTCAGAACCCAATCTCCGTTCCCAGGACACTTCTTACTGGAACAATCGGGGAACTCCTGAATTACATTGGCTCTGCAATTTTCGGTCCATCCCGACGCGATCTCCAATCGACATAAGCGGTGCTCATGTCCGACCCGATCAGTCCGTCACCCGTCTTCGGTTCCGGTGAACGCGAACTTCCCGCTTATGTGGCGAACGGTTTGCTTGGATTGCGTATTCGTGCCATGCCCCTTTCATCAGGCATGGCGCTGATCAGCGGCTTTACGGGTGAACACCCTGAGCGCCAGATCGAAGCAGCAGCCGTTGCGCCTTATCCGGTCGCAGCCGACCTTGCGCTGGATGGAGTTTGGCTGTCTGACGTCCCCCACCAGGTCGGCGACCTCCAACAGGCCTACGATTTTTCCGCCGGCGAGCTCACGACGCGCTTCACCTTCAAAGCGGCGGGTCGCGCGGCGCATGTTGACGTTGTGATCTTTTGCAGCCGTCATGATCCCACTCTCGTCTGCCAGGAGATCTCCATCACCGTCGATAAGGCGTGTGCGCTAGGCCTGCGGGCGATTGTGGATGCCGCGGGGGTTGATGGCCGGGCGCTCAAATATGCGCGCAGCACGCCCGGCGAGGACAAACCCGCTACCGATGGAACCCTGCTGTGGGAGTCTGCCGGCGCCTTCTCGAAGTGCGGCATTGCGATCGTCACCGAGCTTTTAGGCGCCGGCGAACAAGAGGCGGCGCGGCCGCCGCTGCAATATGATCGCCTGGTAACCGAATACGGATTTCGCGCCCGAGAAGGACGGGCGGTGCGACTGCGGCAGATCGCCAGCGTCATCCCGGACGTGATGCATGAGATGCCCGACCAACATGCGGCAAGGCTGGCCGCCAAGGCCCGAAAAGATGGGTTCGATAAAGTTCGGAAACAGAACCGAGCAGTCTGGGACGAGCTGTGGAGGGGCAGGATTCGGCTCGAAGGCGCTGGGGAGCGCTGGCAGAGTCTGGCGGATGCGGCGTTCTTCTACCTTAATAGTTCAGTTCATCCCGCCTCGCCGGCCTCGACCTCAATCTTCGGTTTGGCCACATGGCGCGACTATCACTACTATTACGGCCATGTGATGTGGGACATCGAAGCCTTTGCAGTCCCTGCGTTGTCCATGCTGCAGCCGGATGCAGCTGCGGCTCTCCTCGAGTACCGTTCGGCCAATCTGGAGGGCGCCAGGCTCAATGCTCGCCTGTGGGGCCGCCGTGGCCTGCAATTTCCCTGGGAGAGTGCGCCGCGGAGCGGCCAGGAGGCGGCGCCGCTACCCGGAACCGCGGCCTGGCACGAAGATCATGTGTCCCTGGACGTGGCGCACGCCTTTGCCCTCTTTGCCGACGTCACCGGTGACAAGGAATTTCTCCGCACGAAAGCGTGGCCGGTACTGTCCGGCGTGTCCGAATGGATCACTACACGAGTATCCCCAACGCGGGACGGCTACGCCATTACAGAATCCATGGGCATAGCCGAGCGCGAAGAGCCGGTGAACAACGCCGCCTTCACAAATATGGGTGCGGTGGTTGTGCTGCGTGAGGCGATCAGGATCGCCAAGCGCCTGGGCTCTACCGCCGATCCCCTGTGGGCCGAAATCGCGGATCGCATGGCGATCCCCAAACGCGGCAGGGCCATTATCTCGCATGATGGCTATCGCGCGGACGAGGAAAAGGGCGCCACTCCCGATCCGCTGATGGGGATCTTCCCGTTTGGATTTCAACTTGAACCGGCGGACGAGCAAGAGACTTTGACGCTCTATCTCGGCATGGCGCAGGACTATATCGGCAGCCCGATGCTCTCGGCCTTATACGGCGCCTGGGCCGCGCGGGCCGGAGAGCGCCAGCTGGCGCTAAAACTGCTCGACGATGGCTATGGGCAGTTCTGTGTCGGTCGCTTCCTTCAGACTTTGGAGTACCGCGCCGACCGTTTCCCGGAACAACCGCAAGCGGGTCCATTCTTCGCCAATATCGGTGGATTTCTCACAGGACTGCTGTTCGGTTTCACGGGACTTCGACCTGGCCCTGGGGCGCCGATGAGTTGGGCCGAACGACCCGTCGTGTTACCAGCGGGATGGACCTCGATTGAAGTCGACCGGCTTTGGATTCAAGGTAAGGCGATGCGGCTCGTCGCTCGTCAAGGCGCCGAACGGGCTGAACTTACTCCGATAGTTGCTTAGACGCGCTGCTCCCCGCGCATTATTCCCGCTGCTGTAGATAGTGACCGGGCCAAGAGTTGACGGCGCCAATGGCTTTTGGTCGAACAGTGTGAACCGGTATGCATGCCGGATGCTTTTACTGGTATGCCTACTGCTGAACGCACTGAATACCTTCTCGACTCGCTTATCGAGGGTGAAAGCCTGGATGGGATCCTTGAGGCTCTCGCCGGTATCGCCGAAAAAAAGGCTAGAAGCCACAGTAACAAGGTCCGAGTAAACCAATGGAGCCGCGCCTCGCGTCGTCTCAAAGAGCTTCGCACATGGTGCGCGGAGCTTGGCCCCGGTTCGGAATGCCGATGACACGGTGAAGCTGTTAGCGGCTCAATGGGGAGCCGTGTTGTCCTCGATCCGCAGCGTTAGCCCCGGCCAAAGCAGCGCAGCGCTCTCTCGTGGAGTCCATGGCGCGCTTCCTGTGGGCATTGATCTCGCGCTCATCATAGTGGACGGACCGGTCGATCCGCCGCGTACACGGCAAGTTATGCGCCACAAGCCTGATAGCTTCTTTCGCGGACCTTGAGGCGAGACGCTGATGCGCATACATCGCCGCAGTCAAGAATGCGGATTGAATTGCTTAACTTCCAGAGACACAGGCATCTGCGAATGACGGGCAAAACGGGCAGCACAGCAGTGCCGTGCCGCCTTAACTAGATCTTCGTTGATGGTGCCGCTCACATTCTCGCGCTCATTACTCATTGTTTTCTTCGGATTTTCACGATTTTTTTTAGGCTTTCCTGATTAGAGGCCCTCATGCAAAGCAATCGCTACCGCCTCCGGCGCGATCCGCTTGTAATGCTGATGCTGGCGTCATCAACGCAAGGCAAAGGCGCAGCGCTTTGACTACGGGGAAAAACATGCTGGAAAGCCCAGGTTTGCAAGAACTGAACCCAAGCTCCTGCCGGCAGTTCCCCGCGTAATTGTATCTTTCCTTGGCAAGGCAGGAACCTGCCCAATTCGCCGACGTTGGCTTGTGTGCAGCCTGAAAAAGCCGTTCCCGTTACTGAGCGCGCGAGCCAGCTTTCGCCCCCATGCCGCCGATCCTGCCTGTGAAGCGGGAATGGCGCATCCCGGAGCTTGAGGCCGCGGATGAGCCGAGTTGAGCGAGGCTTCGTAAATGATTATGCACGGTCAACACCCCGAGCCAACTGTGCTTCGGTATTGCGTGGCGTGTGCCTTCCCTCCACTAAAGAGTGGATGACGCTTCCCGCTCAAGTGTAAATTCCGAGGTGGGAAGAACGCATCTGAAGCAAGCATAACCTGTCTATCTTTCAGTCTGTATAGTACAGCTTGTTAGGCGGTAGTTTAGGCAATCTTGACTGATGCAGATTTTACGCTGTCTATTGGGAACCGCTTCTTTTATCGAACATTGTATCCTGTAAACATCGCAGGAAATCCAATTTTCATACACAAAGCAGAGCCTCTGCATACGGTCGAAGTCAAAAATCCAGATCCCGCATTTGCCCAACATCTTTTGGAACAGTTCGGAGGAGGAACAGGAGAACTGACGGCCTGTCTTCAGTATTTTGTGCAATCTTTCCATACTTCAGATCCGGCATTGCGGGACATGCTTCTGGACATCGCAACGGAGGAGATGGGCCATCTGGAAATGGTCGGGATGCTTGTCGAGCAGCACACCAAGCGGGCGAAACCAGAACAGCAAGACGCCGCCTATCGAAGCACGCTGTTTTCACTGCGGGGCCAGGGTCCTCACTCCCTTGACTCGAGAGGAGTGTATTGGGATGCGCGTTATATCAACGAAGGGGGGAACCCGGTTCGAGATCTTCGCGCCAATATCGGTGCGGAAGCCGGAGCCCTTCAGACTTACGAGGCTCTCTTGGCTCTATCCCCGGATGACGGCACAACGGCAGCGCTTCGGCATTTAGCCACACGCGAGGTAGCCCATACTCACATGTTCATGACGGCGCTGGAATTGATGAAAAAGCTCTCCGATCCGCTCTTCGGAGACCTCAAGCCGGACGACACCGTGGATGTATACTACAATCTCTCAAGCAACATTGATGGCTCTGACGAGCGCGGACCTTGGAACTCGGAGCCAGCCTTCAAATACGTGGCGGATCCGTTGAAGCAACGCGCGGTCGGCCGCGGATGAAAATGGGTCTTGATATGAATGAGACCGGCATATCTCGCCGGAGTTCTGATCCAGGTTTCTGCCGCGGTCTGGGTCATTGCTCTGGCGCCACCCGCGCTTCGGGCTTGCTCTGAGACAGCTATACCAGACGGATATGCCGCCTGGCTTCGCCGCCGGGAGAACGGGTGGGAGATTGTTTGCGCCTCCCGCTCTCAGAATACGGGCTTCACGCCCTTTTCAGTGACGTCGACACCGGTGCTTTCTCCCAAGGATCACCTTTCTCCGCCAGTCAACCTAGCGAAAGAAACTGTCTTGAAAGACTTTGCAGGAAGGACAGGGCTGACGCCGCCAAAGGTCTTCCTCGATAGCGGTTTGGTCAGCGGCGGGGGTGTTCGCGTTCCGATATGGGTCTGGGCAGATTTCGCCTGAGCCTGCATCAGCGCTCGGAGGGGCACTCGATTAACCGATCAAGCTCGGCGCCGAGAAGAGCGCTGAAACCCGTGAGCCAGAACCAGAAAAGCAGGATCACGACCGCGCCCAGCGAGCCATAGATGCGGTCGTAAGACCCAAAAGCTGAGACGTACCAGGAAAATCCGAAAGACGCGATAAGCCAGATCACGGTGGCGGTGATGGACCCCCACGTGACCCAGCGCCAGCGTGCGCTCTTGCGGTTTGGCCCGAAGCGGTAGGTCAAGGCGAGCGCGGCGACAGCCAGAGCCGCAAGCAGCGGCCAACGAAGATAGCGAACGAGGTTCTCGACGAGCGGTGGGAATCCAATGAAACTGAACAAGGCCGGAAGCACTACAAGCACCGCGATCGCGAGGAGGAAAACGCCAATAGCCACGAATGTAAACAGGATGGCGATGGCATTCGTCTTGATGAAGCCGCGGGTTTCCTCGAGTTTATAAATGGCATTGAGTGCCTGCATCATCGATGAGGCGGCCAAGCGCGCCGTATAAAGCGCCAACAGAATGCTGATGATGCCTGCCACCGAGAAGCCTGTGCTATTCCTTGAAGCCAGGGCAACAAGCTGCTGTTCGATGAGCTTATAGGCCTCGCCCGGGACGACATCGCGAAGTTGGTTGGCCTGCTGTTGAATGGAGTGGGGGTCAGCCAGCAGCGAGAAAAGCCATGTTGCTGCGCCAAGCCCCGGAAAGAGAGCGAAAAGCGCATAGAAAGCCACCCCAGCTGCCAGCAGGCCCAACTGATCGGCGCCAATAGCCCTGTAAACGCGGATAAGCAGCGATTTCCACTGCGCCCAAGTGAATGAGAACGGCGACGCCGCCCGATCTCGCGCCTCCACCAGATCGCCCGATGAGCCGGACGTGGTGGTCTGGCCATCTGCTAGCACGCGCGAAACGAGAGGAAGGGTGGCGGCAACCGCCAGAGTGACGGCCAAGATTTCGATAGCGGATCGTCTCATGCAGCCCGTTCAGCGGTTCGTCTTGCGTTGGTCTGCCTTCAATCGTGGAAAGGATGAACGTCCGGCAAAGTTCCAAATGAGTGAGGCATAGCGAGCCAAGTCCCCACATCACTCCCACAGCCGGCAGATGCTTACTCAGGCCGTAGCTACGCTCCTGTATTTCTTCGCCGCGGGCGCCGCTCCAGGCAACTGCCGGAGGGCGTGAACTCCCTGAATAAGAATATCTGAACGAGGCGCAAGCGCCTCAAGGACCCTGTCTCTCACTCTGGGACGAGACACCCTGAGTGGTTCCAACGACCTTATTTCGCAGGTGAACAAAGACTCCAGTGGAGGAGTGAAAAAAAACAATTCAGGGACCTGACAGCGATGGCTGCATATCAGTCAACGAGCTGCTTGAGCAACTAACCAGCATTCTAACAGCTTCCGCAGCATGCGGTAGCTTTTGTGTTGTTAATTAAGAATGGATCCACTTTGTCGTAGAAAGGCGCGGCTTTTATAAAGTATAGATCAACACACCAAGCTTGGAACCCTTCCCTGCGATATCGTTTTGATAAGGTAGGAGCAAGAAGAGACAGTCTGCTCCAAGATAACGCTGAGCTGTGATAGTTTCCTGATGCGGTATCATGCATAGCGAGGTAGGTGGAGTATTTGGAACTGACGAGGGTGAAGCTATGTTCTTCGTGGAAGCAGGAGATGCTAGAAATCGGTGGGTGATGTTTTTAACGTTTCTCGCGGTCGAATTTTTTGTTATCAGAGCACATTTTCCAATGCATTTCTAATCTGCTGAAGAGTTGTACCTCAGTTTGATGGCTAAGCGCTAAGCGTGCCGGATGCGCAGCCGAATAAGTCGATAATTGCAATATTACCCAAGCGAGAAAAGATCTACCGCGGCAATTATCTGTTGCTGGAACGCTTCGCACTCTCCACGAACACGTGCCAAATCAACGAGCGTTGCCGCAGCCCTGGTGCAGATCGATCCGGGGAGCGTGCGCGAAATTTACTGGCACGAAAACGAGTGGCAGTACTACATTTGGGGGAAAGCGCGAGTGACCGTGTTCGCCTCGAAGAACGCTGCGCGCACGTTCGACTTCCAGTGGGTTATGTCGGCTACGTGTCGCAATCTATGAGCCACTATGTGTGGAATACGGGGAACGAGTCCTTGCGCTACCTTGAGCTCTTCAAGGCTAACACATTCGTCGATGTCTCCCTGAACTCCGCCTGAACTCGTGCAATCCCATCGCAATCTTTTGAACATACGCTTGGTGCGGTCGACAAGGTTAAAGAAGCTCGTCGTGTAAGAGGAACGCGCACGCAACCCGCGAAGCTTGCGGCATCAAGCCATGATCTCAAACTGGATAGGCTTGAACCTGTAGTTGTTTGATTGCGGAGCAGAGCAGGCCGTAAGACCGACAATGAGATCAAGCTCTGCTCGGAACACGATGGAATTGTTTGCTTTGCTGAGCGGCGGCTTCACTGCGATTCGCCCGGTAGCCCCGTCCAGCTCAACGTTCATAAAAATGTTAAAGCAGGCGGGGATCCGGTCCGCTCCAATACCGTAGGGTTCAAGCGCTTTGGCCAGATTGCCAAAACATCCGTGGTGCGGATCGCGGTCTCCATAAATAATGCGGAATGTGTCTGCGCTGCACGGCGTCAGCAGGAAATCATGCCTGCCCACGGTGTCATCGAGGATCGTCAGCATAGGCCGGCTGCGGTTCGAGTAGATGGTGTCGCCCGTGCTGAGATAGATCTTTTCAAGATAATCGAAGGTGCGCCCGGAGGACATGATTTCCGCTGTATCGCCCTCGAAAGCCGCCAGTAGGTCAGCGACCTGCTCGCCTTCGGGATCGATCACCTTCAGGCGCTGGCCTTTGGCGAGCTTGAACGCGTGTCCCGATCTTGGCGGGATCTCCTCGATCATGGCTGCCGCCGTTTGTGTCTTGGCCGGAAGGGACAGCGCCAGTTATCTGCCACGGCGCGCCCGCTATATTGCCGCGCTTCAGATCCCTCCCCAAAGTTGCGCAAGAGGGGGTTTATCGACCCGCACAATGCAGCATCTCTTTTCCTTATAACGTCGCGCATGCGGTCATAACGGCCCTGCCGCCGTAAGGTTTCAAACTGCTCATGCAGGTTGAAAACAAGAGCCGGGCGCCAATAGCGCCTTGAACGGCGGCTCGCATTCGGGTGCAAGCCAATGACGAAGAAGGCCTTTCCTCTCAGGCTGAAGCTAAAGTCGGGCGATGCTGGGTCGGACGAGACGCGGCCGTCCCAATCGCAGGTCCTGGCGTCGAGGTCGTGCAAGGCTTGCAGCCGCTCCCACATCGCTTGCTCGAACTCAAGTTCGCTCATGCCAAGTGGCCCTTCAAAGGCCGCCACAAAGCTGCGCAACCCCCCGCCATCATGACTAGTTGCGATAAACTGCTCTATATTGTCTAGGATTTCGGCGTCTTTTGTGTGTGCGTTCAAGTTAGTATATGTGAGTTCTGTAATATTTCGATATGCGATCGCACTTTTCGCAGCCACACAAGGAAATGCGGCATCGCTGACAAAATAATCAATACGCCTATGTTTAGGTTTATATTCGGCCATGTGCCCTTTTTTGAGAAAGGATGAGCAAGGGTTCTGATCTTTACTACTCTTGCTTAATGCCAGGAGGGCAGGCTTGTTCCAATGGCTGCTTCATGAACAAGCAGTAAAGAAGGAGATCGAACTTTGGGCTTAGACGGGGCGCGCTGCGGACCGGTAAAATACGGCGAGGGCGCAGGCGAAAATCAGGGCCGCGACGGCGGTTGAGACGTGCGAATCCGCGAAGCCTGAGAAAGCAAGTGAGCCGCTGCGCCCAAGGCATCAGCCGCGGCAAGCAAGACGCCGGTCAAACTCTCGCCCACCAGGAACCCGGACGCGATCAGCACGCCTCGCCGGCGTACTTTCGCCTCAGCTTCAGCCTTGGCCTCCGCATTCCGGGAGGCTGCTCGCCTAGCCACGGCCTTCTCCGCGAACCAGCCGATCACGCCTCCAATCGCAATCGTTAGCGACACCTGGTAGATGCCTATGCCGACGGTCAAAGCGGGAAGCGAGAACCCGCGACAGCGCCGGAGCCACGACTCCACAGCCACAAGCGCGACGCCGAGAGCAGCGCCGATGCCGACCATGTCCCAGGCGAGGTGATGATGAATGATGCCATTCGCAATCTGCGTCATGAGGGCAGCCTGCGGCGCTGGAATTGCGTTTTCCGGCTGCATACCGGCGCGCGGCAGAGAACCGACAAACCCGACAGAGCCAGGCAAGCGCCAATACGAACAAGGTATCCCACGCCAATCAGTGCGAGGGACAGGCTGCCCCCATCTGGAACACGGCGCCGCTATAGGAGAGCGAGCCCGCAAGCTTATCTGGGAGAAGTTTGAAGCCGTTCGTCAAGAGGTCAGGCCCGCCGCGGCGGTGGCGCTGAGGCCGAGTTCCTTCAACCCATTTTGGCTGCCGCTATCTTCCGCTTTTTCGTCCTCCTTGTAGCCAGCGCCAAGCACCTCAGCCGCCGCAACGCCCTCGGGGAACGGCAGATTGCTGCCCACCACCATCACCCGGCGCAGCGGCACAGAGTAGGCCACGCCCAACAGACCACCGAGCAGGCACACTGCCATCGTCTGCCAGAGCGGGAAGTTGTGCCAGAACCCGATCAGAAGAAGGCTTGGAAGAACGAGAATGACATTGCAGAGCGTGCCCGCGGCGGATGCCTGAGTTTGAACGATGTTGTTCTCAAGGATGCCAGAGTGGCCCAATGCCCGCAGAGCACTCATGGAAATGATCGCGGCCGGAATGGACGATGAGAACGTCATGCCCGTTCTCAAGCCCAGATAGACGTTGGCGGCCATGAACACCACGGTGATCGCCCCGCCGATGAGCATTCCGCGAATTGTGAGTTCGGAAGGATGTTCGGCGCGCTGGCTTTTCACTGGCCCGACTCGCAAGTGGCGCGGAGAAGGTGGAGCGCATAGGCGGAACCAGGGTTCGTCCAGCTCGTGACAGATGTCCAGCCTGAGGCGGCGATCAATTCCGCGAACTCGGAAGGCGTATGCTTCCAGGAGATGTCCGTGCGAATGCTGTCGCCGGAAGCGAACCAGGATTTCCGAGAGTTGACCTCGATCTGACTGTCCTTCCTTGCCACGAGATGAGCCTCAACCCGCGTCGGGCAGAATAGGATGCGAAACTCGTGTTCGAAATCCTCTACCGCAAGCCGCACCTCAAGGTCCCGCACCATCCGGTTGAGAATGTTCTTATGAAAGGACGCCATGAGCGGGCCACCGTACGCCGCCTTGAGCGTCTTCGGATCGCCATTGTGGTCCAGGCCGGCGAACAGCCAGCCCGGCGCAAGGGCCGATTTCACGCGCGCTAACGACTCGATCGCCTTGGCGGGTTCCATGTTGCCGAGGGAGGTGCCGGGGAAAAAGCCGAAAAGGGGACCGGGACGCTCGATCGGCAGAGCAGGAAGCGGTTTTGAATAGTCTGCGCAGACGTGGAGGATCTTAAGCGACGGGTAGGCATTCTTAAGACGGGCTGCGGCGGCCCCGAGAAAGTCGCGGGAGATGTCGATTGCAATGTAGCGCTGAGGCCGATCCATTGCGTCCAGCAGAACACGAACCTTGCGGCGAGCCCCGCTTCCAAACTCGACGATACAGGCGTCACGTCCCATGGCCGCGATCTCGCCCGCGCACTCGCGCAGAAGGCTCATCTCTAGGCCGGTCAGATAGTAGTCTTCAGAGTTGCAGATGGCGTCGAAGAGCGAAGATCCCGTCTCGTCCCACAAATACTTGCCGGGAAGCACTTTTCGATCGAGGGAAAGCCCTTCGACAACGGCTTGGAGAAATTCTTCGTTCTCACTGCCAAGCACAACAGAACGCTGGGCAATAACGCATCGCCCATTCATTAGGATGAATTCCTTGTCGCTATAAGAACCACAAGGGCGATGCGGTCTGTTCCGTGGTAAGGCTCGCGAGCGAGTTCTTCGCCAAAGACATCGGGGTCCACTTCCCGATAAGTCCAGTCGAGGCCAGCGGCATCGAGCGCTTCAGACGCCGCCCTCAGGAAAGGATCGCATTCCTCGATCATGGCGACGCCAGTGAACAGGAGAAGCGTACCGTTGAGAGCGAGCAGACTGATTGACGCCTGGAGAATATCCAAGGCTAATCCCGCGCCAAGCGGACCGCCGCCGTGCCGGTATGCCCTCGACCCTTGGTCAACAAGGTACGGAGGATGAGCTACAATCAGATCAAAACTGCCCGTCGTATTTGCGAACAGATCGCTCTCAATCGCGTAGGCATTCACCCGCCCCGCCACCGCTGCGTTGACGGCAGCGAACTGCACGGCCTTGGGGTTGATGTCCAGCATCAAAACCTCGGCGTCGGGGAACGCCTTCGCAATCGTGATCGCGCCAGGGCCAGCGCCTGCGCATACATCCGCCGCGCGACTGATGATTCGACTCCTGGCCTGCTAGCCAAGCGTCGACCGCGTCGACAAACTTGTAGGTGTCCGGCCCAAAGAACACCGCATCCCGCGCCGTCGTCGGAAAGGCGGAATGCATGAAGAGGTCGCCGTTCAAGGTCGAAAAGCGCACTTTACTACGCCATAGAGCACCCTGCCGCTCAAGAAAGCCAGCCTCCACCATGAGACTGAACAAGCGCTCCGGCATCACGTCCTTCGAAAAAGGCCGGCTCCAGCCCAGCGCACTGGACAGAGTGCGAGCTTCGCGATTGGAGGATCTTGCGTTCACAAGCGCGTGGCTCGCAGGCGTAATCGTCGTGAAGCGATAGCCAGTCGCGCACACGGCCCTGGCCACGCATTCGAAAGCGGATAGGTCGTTCCTCAGGTCGAGAGTTAAAGTGCTGGGAGCTTGAGAGTAAATGTGCATTCTACGGGCCGCTGATGCATTAGCTCTCAGCCCAATGTTTCAGGAGGTAGCTCTGTTCCCCAGCCAGCTATCGGCATGGCACGTCTTAAGACGCCTTCGCGGGAAGCGGGTAATAGCCTTCGTCTCGTCAAACCAGATTTGTAGTAGCTTCAACAGCACTCACTGCGCGCACGAGACGGGTGCACCCTGTGTCTCGTGCGACGTCCACCTCAACAGCAACCGCGTAATAGGATGCCAAGTTCCTGTCGCGTGTGAAGCCGAAGCCATACCCGCGCCCCTGCGGCGCTTTTCCGAGAGCGGGCGTCCGGCAAGCTTCGGAACTCGGTCGACCAACAGGGGTTGACTGGGCCGAGCTAGGCAAGTGCGGGCTAGCGCAACGTTCCAGAACTGGACAGCAATATCGAGCCCAAACTTGATCATGACAGTTAACAAGTGCTCGCCGCTACCGCAAGCTGAGGGATTCCCGCTGAGCCCGGCACCCGTAACAACCTAATCATCAGGGAAACTAACAATGAGCAACGTCGAGCAGATGCAAAAGATGAAGTCCCAGCCGGGTTTCATTGCAGCTCTGGATCAGAGTGGCGGAAGTACGCCGCACGCCCTAGCCCTCTATGGAATCGAAGACCACTCCTGGAAGGACGACGATGAGATGTTTGAGCTGGTGCATGAGATGCGCACCCGCGTCATTACCAGCCCGAGCTTCACGGGGGAGCGGATCCTTGCCGCTATCCTGTTCGAGGACACCATGGACCGCGAGATCGAAGGCCAACCAACGGTGGACTATCTCTGGAATGTGAAGCGGATCGTGCCATTCCTGAAGGTTGACAAGGGTCTGGAACCTGAGCGGGACGGCGTCCAGCGAATGAAGCCGATGCCGCAACTCGCCACCCTCCTCGAAAAGGGGAAATCGAAGCACATTTTCGGCACCAAGATGCGCTCGGTTATCAAACAGGCGAACCCCGCAGCCATCAAAGATATTGTGCAGCAGCAGTTCGACATCGCCGGGCAGATCATCAATGCGGGCCTGGTGCCGATCATCGAGCCCGAGGTTGACATCCACTGCCCGGGAAAGGCTGAGGTTGAAGCGCTGCTCAAAGCAAACATCCTCGAAGGGCTCAACGGACTTCCGGCCGGTCAACAGGTCATGTTGAAGCTCACCCCGCCGGAGCAACCCGACTTCTACGCTGACTTCGTGCGCCACCCCAGGGTCGTGCGGGTGGTCGCGTTGTCTGGCGGTTACTCGCGGCAGGAGGCCGATGATCGGCTGCGAAAGAACCATGGAGTTGTGGCCAGCTTCTCGCGGGCGCTGCTGGAGGGCCTGTCAGTCCACCAGACTGATGCCGAGTTCAACGCCATGTTGGATGCCTCCATCGAGAGCATCTATCAGGCGTCGATCACCTGAGCAAACGAGGGCCGGATCATCGGACCATATCGAGGGTGTAAGAGATGCAATCGAAGGCCATGAAGCTTGTGGGCATCGATTCCTTGCGGCCGATTTTGCCCGGTTGGAGAGAGGTGCACGAGGCAGAAGCAGGCCGGAGTGGACTGAATCCACATTGACGTCATGGACGATCACTTCGTGCCGTCGAGGCGCATCGTCCCGTACTGTCTTCCGGATGTCATGACGCTAGGAGATCACCGTGGCTGATAGCCAGAACAAGACCAGATCGATACCTGCGCCTCGCGATCGGCACTTGCGCGACATGGCAAACTGCATCCGCGCCTTAGCGATGGATGCAGTCCAGCAAGCCAAGAGCGGCCACCCGGGTATGCCGATGGGCATGGCCGATATCGCAACAGTGTTGTTCTCCGACTTCATGCGTTTCGATGCCGCGGACCCGCACTGGATTGACCGCGACCGGTTCCTGATTTCGAACGGCCACGGCTCGATGCTGCTTTACGGGCTGCTTTACCTTACCGGCTACGCAGACATGACGATCGACGAGATCAAGCGCTTTCGCCAGATCGGCGCCAAGACCCCGGGCCATCCCGAGTACCGGCATGCGGATGGTATTGAGACCACGACCGGTCCGCTTGGCCAGGGTCTCGCGAATGCTGTCGGCTTAGCACTTGCCGAGCGCATTATGAACGCGACCTTCGGCGACCCGCTGGTCAATCACTACACCTACGTATTCATGGGTGATGGCTGCTTGATGGAGGGGATCAGCCACGAAGCGATCTCACTCGCTGGCCATCTGCAGCTCGGCAAGTTGATCGCTTTTTTCGACAACAATTCCATCTCAATCGACGGCGCCACGAACCTGGCAGTGTCGGACGACCAGACGATGCGGTTCCACGCGTCGCATTGGCATGTCCAGGAGATCGATGGCTACGATACGGACGCGATCAGGGCCGCGATCATCGCGGCGCAGCAGGTCGCGGATAAGCCGTCCATGATCTCCTGCCGCACGATAATCGGCTTTGGCCTACCCACGAAGGCCGGCACCCAGAAGGCGCATAGCGACGCCCCGGGGGAGGACGAGATCGCCGGCGCGCGCAAGCTGCTCGGCTGGACCTCACCACCCTTCGAAATCCCCGAGACGTTGCTCTCCGCGTGGCGCAGGATCGGCGCCAAGGGCCGGGACGGCCGCATGGCATGGGCCGATCGGGTCAAGGCCACTCCAAACGGCCTGCGGCAGGATTTTGAGCGCCGCACTCGTGGCGATCTGCCGGAGGGCTGGCGCGATGCGATCGCCGCGGCGCGGGAGGAATTTCTTGCCGGCGACAAAGATCTCGCCACCCGCCAGGCCAGCGGCGCAGTGTTGAACCATCTGTTCGACGCCATACCGGAACTGCTCGGCGGCTCGGCGGACCTCACGCCGTCCAATAACACGAAGGCGAAGAATCAGGTCGAGATCAAGCCCGGAGCGTATGGGGGATCCTACGTGCATTATGGCGTGCGCGAGCACGGTATGGCGGCGGCAATGAACGGCATAGCGCTGCATGGCGGCCTGATCCCTTATGGCGGCACGTTCCTTACATTTTCCGATTATTGCCGCCCGGCGATTCGGCTCGCGGCGATGATGGAGATCCGCACGATCTTCGTAATGACCCATGACAGCATCGGCCTCGGCGAGGATGGTCCGACCCACCAACCGGTTGAGCATCTCGCCGCCCTTCGCGCGATTCCGCACCTCGCCGTGTTCCGGCCAGGGGATCCGATCGAGACTGCGGAGTGTTGGGAAGCAATCCTCGATGCACCGCGCCGTGCGGCGCTGATCGCTCTCTCCAGACAACCTATGCCGCTGCTCCGCCGCGAAAGCGGTAGTCAAAACCGATCAGCAAAGGGCGCCTACGTGCTCGCTGA
The DNA here is from genome assembly GCA_963757195.1 of uncultured Alphaproteobacteria bacterium. GTDB lineage: Bacteria > Pseudomonadota > Alphaproteobacteria > Rhizobiales > Rhodomicrobiaceae > Rhodomicrobium. Next base: position 1,772,708 of record CAVWQG010000002.1, on the reverse strand, counting down.
AGCTGAGGGCGGCGCACGACGGGTCACGTTGATAGCGACGGGCTCCGAACTGCATCTGGCGGTCGAGGCGCGAAGCATCTTGCAACAGGACGGTATCCCCACAGCTGTAGTCTCGATGCCGTGCCGCTTGCTGTTCGAGGAACAGGAAACGGCCTACAAGCGCGAGGTGCTGGGCGAAAGCTCGGCTCGCGTTGCGGTCGAGGCGAGCGTCGAAATATCGTGGGATCGCTATATTGGCCCGCATGGCCGCTTTGTCGGTATGCACGACTTCGGCGCTTCCGGAAAGATCAATGACGTATACAAGAAGTTCAACATCACGACCGAGTCCGTGGTGCATGCCGCGCGCGCAGCACTGGCCGAGCTCGGCCAAAACTCGATAGGAGCCTTACCTCCTTCAAGGTAGGCGGACATCATGCCAACGCCCTCATGACCAAGGATGACGCCGGGGCCGCATCCGCTGAAAATGCCGCGGACAAGGTGAAGGTCTGTGCCGCATATGCGGACGAGGTCAGCTGGACGATGGCATCGGTAGGGTCTTTGTCACTGGGTCGGGTACGTCGTCGACGCTGGTTTCCCATTGATATTGCGGCCAGTTTGCAAAGGCTCCCAAAGCCGAGCGCTTTCGCGAGAGAGGCCGAAAAAATGATTATTCAGCGGTGCTCCAAGAAGGAACAGCACAACGAAGTGAGGCATTAGGCCATAAAAGGAGAAAACCAAGATAAGGAGGATCTGATGCAGTCTAGATTTGCGCTTGTGCTCATACTTATATTTTCGGTGACGCCTGCATTTGCCAAAATGCAGGAAGAAGGGCATAAGATAAGCTCTGCAGATAAGGATTTTATAACCTACGCCGCCCAGGATAATCATGCCGAGATCGAAGCCTGCCTCTTGGCAGAGAACAGAGCAGCAGACGATGCGGTCAAGGCGTTCACTCGCCTGATGGTGGATGATCATGTGCAGATCGCAAGCCGTCTCGCCGCCATGACGAACGTCGAAGGCACTGAGGCTCCAAACGGCGTTGGAGAGGAGGGGCAGAAGACTCTGTCCGAGCTGAAGGAGCAGCCGGCGGGTAAGTTTGATCGGCAGTTCATGCAGCATCAGATCAAAGACCATGAACACGATCTGCAGCGTTTCAAAGAAATTCAATCGCAGACTGAGAATTCGCGCTTAAAGCAGTTCGCGTCGGAGACTTATCCGATCCTTCAACAGCATCTGGCGCTTGCCAAGGCAGTGGAAGAGTCGCTGGGAGCGCAAAGCAGACGCGCCTCAAAGTAACGCGGGCAGCGATGTCGTCCGGAGTTTCGCTCGCCGCGCTGCGAGCGCGGCCCGTTCGGATAAGGCGGCGGCGAGCCTGTTCGCTGGAACCTCCAGCGTCGGGAGCGTTGCCGTTGATCATGCCTGCATTGTCTGATCTCCCTCTATCCGCCACCGCAATGCGCTTGATCGAGGCCGCCGCCCGGTCAAGCGGCCTGGTTTATATTGCGCGAAGCGAAAGCCGCGCTGCGGAGTTGCACGAAGCTGTGTCCACGCTCTCACAAAGCGTGCCCGCAGTTTACGAAGCTACCTTTCCGCCGGTCATCCGGACGCTCGGCAGTCTCAGCGCGATCGAGCGAAAGCGGATTAAGAACGGCTACCAGCGGCGCGCGCGGCAACAGAAGCGCAGAAGCATCCTTGCCGAGCTTGAGGCTATCCGAGCCGAGCAAGAGTGCTTGGCGGCCACGATCGGCGAAGTCGCCCGCCGATCTAGCGCCCCGCCGGTCGCCCTTGGCGCCAGCCAGGCCGCCGCCATGCTTGGCGTAAGATCCGAACGGGCACTGCGTTGAACGCCGCGACCAAATCATGCTCGCAGTAGGGTTTCATAACGCGTGGGACGTGTTCAAACCCGTCGAATGCACGGCCGTACGCGGTGCAGAAAACGAAGGGAATTCCACGCTCTTGCAGTTCGGCTGCGATGCCAAAAGACAGGTCACCGTTGAGGTTGACATCAAGCATCACGCAATCGAGCCCTGGTTGCCGGATTTTCTCTTTGGCGGCGGGAACGGAGCGGGCTGTCCCCGCAACGATCCCGCCAAGACACCTTACCATGTCGTTAGCCGCCATCGCGACCACGCAATCATCCTCGACAATGAGGACGCGCGCTCCGTTAAGATGCATGTTACGACCGCGCTTCTGATGCCGCGCTTATCGGCAATTCTAGTTATATTGTCCGTCAGTGGTATCGCTGTTTCCGTTCGTCAAGAAGCTGAACAGGCATGCTCGGTGATTGTTCATACGGGTATAGCTTCGGAATATACTTATAGCGCAGGTGTATAACCAAACGGATATCTACCCGCCACGCGCGCCAGCGACCTACCGTGCAAACCAACTCTATTTGTATTTGTCTAAAAAGGTCGCTTATTCTCTCGCTATAGTGGCGAGGGACTGTCCGCTTGGACTAGACCTTATGAATGGAGCCGACGCGGCGAAGCGGTCGTGACGAGGCGCTTGACCTCCGCCTCAAGCGTTGCTGGCGAGAGTGGCTTGCCGATGAGCGGCGCAGCCCGCAAGACTTGGGGCAGCTGCGCGCGCGAGTAACCCGAAACGACAACGAAAGGTTTGCCGTCGCTCATCAGCCCACGAGCGATCGGCTCCGACGTCTCATGACCGAGGTTCACGTCCAGGACGGCGGCGTCGCAGCCGTCGCCCTCCATGAGAGCAAGCGCGTGGCTGACACTGCTCGTCGGTCCGATGATCTTGAAACCCGCCAGCTCTAGTGTGATAGCAATCTCGGCTGCGATAAGCGGCTCATCCTCCACCACAAGCACGCGTCCGCCGCCTGAACAAGCCCATGGAGCCTCATTCACGGTCGAGGGCAGGCGTCCTTCCACAATGTTTCCGGCAGGGCATGAGAACCGCCAGACAAGCCCGGCCCTAGCATAGTCAACCGAAACCTCGCCGCCCACGCTTGCCTCAACCATCTTGGACGTCACCGTGGAGCCGAAGCCGCGACGCTGCGGCTTCGCCACGGGGGGGCCACCCTGCTCCACCCAGGACATCGTGAGCACCGGCTCCGCCACTCCACTCGTGCTCACAGTCCAGGCAATGTCGACGCGCCCGGACCCATTCGAGAGCGAACCATATTTGGCCGCATTAGTTGCCAGCTCGTGCAGCGCCATGCCGATAGCCTGCGAGGCAGCCGGGGTGATCGACAGCGCTGGTCCGGTGATTGCGATGCGCGTGCCGATCAGGTCGGCGAAATGCGAGAGCTGAGAGCAAACGAGATCTTCGAGCGGCACCGCCTTCCATTCGCTCCTAATAAGCAGGTCCTGCGCGGCCGAGAGCGATTGAATGCGCGCGCCGAAACGCTGAATAAAGTCCTGTGCGCCGGTCGAGGCCGTCAGGTGCGCGATGCCCTGGACCAGACTCAGGAGGTTCTTTGAGCGATGATTGACCTCGCGCATGAGCAGCTGAATGTGCTCCTCATCGCGCTTGCGCTCCGTAATATCGATGTTGATGCCGCTCATTCGCAACGGGACGCCATCGGCATCGCGTTCAACCTTTCCAAACCCCGCGAGCCAGCGAACTGACCCGTCGCGGCGGACAATGCGATGTTCCGCTCTGAACTCGGCCTCTCGCCCTTCAAGAACATCGCGAACTTGTCGGTTCGCAGCTTCTCGATCCTCGGGATGGATCCGGGCCTCCCAATCCGCATAGCTCGGGTTGTCCGGACCCGGCTCCACGTCGAAAAGAGCGTAGTTTTCGGGCGACCACGTGCTCTTGCCCGAGAGAATGTCCCATTCCCAGGCGCCAGCGGATGCGGCATGAAGGGAAAAGCGGAGCCGCTCTTCGCTTTCGCCAACCGCCTGATACGCCTGTTGCAAGCGCGTCGTATCGAAGAAGTAGCAGACCACGCCGTATTGGCCATCCGCGAGCGTGACGCGGTTGACCTGCCACTCATACAACTCACTCGTCCCGATATCATTTCGCTTCTCAGTCAGGCCTTGCGACACGTACGGCTCGCCCGTCTCTAAGGTGTGCCGGAAAATCCGGATCGCCTCGCTCGCGAAGGGCTCCGGCCATAGGATACGCATAGCCTCCCCGAAGTCGCGGCCCATCAAAGGCTGCACATTGCGAAACGCCGGCATCGCGCCTGCGCTGACATTCCTCATGCGGAACTGTGAGTCGACGGTGTAGATGCCGAGAGGCGACTGCTCGACCAGGGCCGCGAAAGTTTCAGCGTTGCGGCGCAGTGCCTCCTCCGCGTGCTTCTGCGATGTGATGTCAGTGGCCGCTCCAAACCATTCGCGGATCTCGCCATCCGCGTTCAAGAGAGGCACGGCTCGGGAATGCGTCCAGCCAATCCCGCCATCGGCGCGGCGCACCCGATGTTTTAGATCGAAAATCGTCTTTGTCCGAATGGACTGTGCGATCTCCTCCAGGACGAAGGGTTGGTCGTTGGCCAAAATGTATTGGTCGAGCCATGAGCAGGTAGGCGTCAGCGTGCTTGAAAGGAAGCCATGCCCATCAAGCGCGCGCATCTCACTCCAATCGGGGTTCATGCGATACACCACGTCGGAAGTTGCTGTCATAAACGCCCGGAGCCGTTCCTCGCTCGTCGCGAGCTTCTCCTCAGCGTGTTTGATTTCATCAATGTCTGTGTTGCTGCCAAACCATTTGATGATGTTGCCTGTCTCGCCGCGAAGAGGTACGGCCAGGGTGCGGAACCATCGATACACCCCATCGTGGCGACAGATACGGAACTCAATCTCAAAATTTTCGCCTTTAGCCGCGGTAGCCTTCCACTGCGCAATGGCGCGCTCGCGGTCGTCCGGATGCAGTTGTTGCAGCCACCCATAGCCAAGCTGTTCCCCTTCGCTCCTGCCGGTGTATCGGTACCACTGCGGGCTGAGATAATTGCAAAGGCCATCAGGCGCGCAGGTCCAGACTAGCTGCGGCAGCGATTCCGTGACCTGCCGGAAATGACGCTCGCTCTCTCGAATGGTGATGAGCCTTTTGCGAGCCTCATATTGCCGACGGCGGCCTCTAAGGGCAGCCTGTGCCAAGCTTACAAGGGTGGTGGGATGGAAAGGGCGCTCAAGAAATGTGACATTACCGAGGACGTCAAGAAACCGGGCGGCGGCAGGATTGCGTTCGAGGCCACCACCTCGAAAGGTCAAAAGAATAAACGGAAAATCTGACCATTCGGGCTGGCGCTTAAGAAAAGCCGAAAGACTGAGGAGGTCGGCGCCGCGGAACGCTTCCTCTGCTACCACGGCAAAACCGGCGCCCTTCCGCAACTCTGTTACGAGGTCCGGCACGTTCTTGCAGGGCAGAGCCTCGATCTTAGCTTCCGCCAGGATCGCCGCCGCAAGGTCTGCGTCCCTGCCTACCGATGCCAAAATCAGAGCGCGTTCGGAGCTGTAGGGCATTGCAATCTAGCCGCCTTCCGTGAGGGAAGGCGGAGTGCTACCGATGAAGGCGGGAACGCCGCTCAAAATGCCCTGGAAATCGGTGAGCGCTTCGCCAAACTCAAGTCCGCCTTTGCCGATGCGATACTCACGGATCGTATCTTCATGGCTGCTTGTTCGCTTTTTCACAACGGAAATGGCGCGCCGCACGCGGCCGAACGCTTCGAAATAGCGTAAGAGGATCACAGTATCTGCAAGATAAGTGACGTCTACCGGCGTTTGCATGTCGCCCACCAGGCCATGCTGAGCAACGGTGAGGTATGTGGTTGCGCCTTGCCGGTTCAGGAATTGCAGCAGTTCATGCATATGCAAGATCAGGGACCGTTCTTCCGGCATCGCAGCTTGATAACCGTTCAAGCTATCGATCACGACCGCTCGCGTCCCGTGTTTATCGATGCACCGGCGCACTCGATGCGAAAACTCGCCCGGTGTCAATTCGGCTGCGTCGACCTGTTCCACAATCAGACTTCCTGAGCCGATCAGGGCTTCCAGGTCCAACCCGACCCCTTTAGCCCTGTTGAAGAGAAGGCCAAGTTCCTCGTCAAAGATGAACATGGCGGCGCTCTCGCCCCGGTGAATGGCGGCTAAGACGAACGTAATCGCGAGCAGCGACTTTCCCGTGCCGGACGGACCAAGTATCAGCGTGCTTGAGCCGCTTTCGATCCCGCCGCCGAGCAAGTTGTCGAGTTCTGGAATGCCGGTCGGAAGCGTCGTTGGGTTGAACGCAGCCTTATGCTCCGCCGCGACCAAACGTGGAAACACCTGCACACCGCCTGTCGCGATTGTAAAGTCATGGTAGCCGCCACGAAAACGCTGACCACGGTATTTTAGAACGCGAAGCCGCCGCCGCTCGGCTCCATAGGTTGGCGAAAGTTCTTCGAGGCGGATCACACCATGGGCGACGCTATGAACGGTCCTGTCCGTCGCTTCCGACGTTAAATCGTCAAGCAACAGCACCGTTGCATTCTGTCGGGCGAAATAGTGCTTGAGGGCAAGGATTTGCCGCCGGTAGCGGAGAGAACTTTGTGCAAGAAGCCGGATTTCCGACAAGCTGTCGAGAACAATCCTATCAGGTTTTACGCGTTCAACAGCCTCCAAAATCCGCTTAGTCGTCTCGCCAAGTTCGAGATCGGATGAGTAAAGAAGGCTTTGCTGCTGGTTCTCGTTCAGGAGGCTTTCCGGCGGCAGCAACTCAAACACTTCTATTTCGTCCCCAAAGCTCAAGCCGTGAGAAGCCACGCTTTCTCGGAGTTCGTCCTCTGTCTCCGAAAGCGTTATATATAGCCCTTTTTGACCTTCCTTGGCCCCTTTAATCAGAAATTGCGAAGCAATAGTTGTCTTCCCAGTACCGGGATCACCTTCCAGCAGGAAAACACGCCCGCGCCGTAATCCGCCCGCGAGCACATCATCCAAGCCATCGATGCCGGTTGCAGCTTTGCTGACTGTTTGGGCCATGGCTTCTTCTTTCTCCAGGAAGAGCCGAAGCAACGAGGGCTGACAACGTCTACCATTATCACGAAGGATCACGCGATCCTAGCAGCAGCTAACATAAATAGATCTTGAGGTGTAGTTTTAGCGCCCTAGATGTTGCGTCACACGGCCGGTCACGGCGTGCGCAGGGCCTGTCAGAAGACATTACGCCGTGGTCCGCACAACCGCCTGCGCAGCCGCCAGCCGCGCAATCGGTACCCGGAATGGCGAACAGGACGCGTATTCGAGGCCCCCCTCCTATCCAAGAAAGTCACAGGCTTGCGAGCCTGCTCTCCCCTGGTCGCGGCAATGCATTGGGTCTAGGAATTCCGCTGCTAAACGTAACGCGGTTGTGCCCTGAAATCGGGCCTGAATTTACTCGCACCCCATGTCTACGTGCGAGACGGGACCATGCGAAAGCTCAAGAAATCGTCCTTATTGCAAAGCTCACGATCGGCCCGAGGCACGGAAGCGTCCCGAAAACTCCGTCTTCTATACCGGGTCAGGCTGACCAAGAAAACAACGGCAGGAACCGATGTAAATCGGCACCATAGTGTAGCCTCCTTCGAGACCCGTGGTGTCAATGGCTTGCCGTGCCGGTCGGCGTTCAAACTGCTTGCCGTTTTACACTCGCGCCTTCTGCGTTGAGCAGGCGTCTGACCTCGGTAACAAGAAGCTTCGGCTGGACCGGGTTTTGTAAGTGCCGGCGCACCGCTGAATGCGGTTGGGTGTTGCTCGCGCGAATAGCCCGATAGCGTAAGGAAAGGCCTGCCGCGCTCTTTCAACTCAAGAGCCACGCATTCTGATGTCTCACGGCCGAGATTGACGTCCAGAACGGCAGCCTCGCATCCAATATGTTTCATAAGGTCGAGGGCCTGGGCTACCGAGTTCGCCGGTCCCACAACGTCAAACCCCGCTCCTGCGAGGATTTGCGTGATATCGAGGGCAATAAGGATTTCGTCTTCTACAACAAGAACGCGCGGGCGCGCACCCGAGCTGGCGCCCTCCTTCACGGGCTGCAGATTTTTCCCAGGTGAGGCAGACCCGTTGCCCTCCAAGACTATTTTGGCAGGACATTTAAGCCGCCAGATCAATCCGGTTTTTGCATAGTCGAGGTCGATTTCGGCATCGAGGCTCATCCGAGCCATGGGCACGATCACAGTCGTGCCGAAGCCGCGCTGCGTTGGCGCCGTAATAATTGCTTTGCTACGCTCGACCCAACTCATCACGAAGATCTCGCCGCCCTTTTCCGTATGCTCGAGGCACCACTCGACCTCTAGGCGTCCCTCAGAGTTGGAAAGCGCTCCATACTTGCCAACATTGGTGGCAAGCTCATGGATCGCCATGCCGACGGTCTGAGCAGCAGATGCAGAGATAAAGAGCGGCCCGCCTCTTAGCTCAATGCGTGTGCCAATCAGGTCCTTGAAATGCGCGAGCTGCGACCGGATCAGCTCGTCAAGGTCGACGCCCTTCCACTCGTTCTTAACGAGTAAGTCCTGGCTCGCGCCAAGTGCCTGAACCCGCTCCCCGAAACGCTCGATGAATTGGTCGGGCGTTGTCGCAGCGGTTTGCCGGGCGATCGCCTGAACGACGGCGAGCATATTCTTGGCGCGGTGGTTGACCTCGCGCAGCAGAAGCTGAACCTCGTCCTCATGCCGTTTGCGCTCGGTAATATCGCGAATGGTACCGGTGAAATACCGCTTGCCCCCAACGCGCCACTCGGAAACGGCGAGGTCGGCGGTAAAAACGGAGCCGTCCTTGCGCCGGTGATCGACCTCGCGGCCGATACCGATGATCTTGGCTTTTCCGGTGCGAAGATACGTGGCGATGTACTTGTCATGCACAGCAGCCTCCGCGCCGGGCATCAGCAGGGAGACGTTCTTGCCAACGATTTCGCTCGGTGCGTAGCCCAATATGCGCTCTGTTGCTGGATTTATGGACTGGATCAGGCCATCATCGTCGATGACGATGATGGCATCGACGGCGGTATCGACGATCGCTCGAAGCCGCTCCTCGCCGGCGCCGAGTGCGTCCTCAGCCTTTTTCCGCTCGGAAATATCCAGGAAAGCGCCGACAGCTCCTAGCACCTCCCCGCAATCATCGAGCAGGGGCAGAGCGTTCCCTAAAATACATTTGCTGTCGCCTTCGGCATAGCGAACCTCATATTCAGCGGCCGCGATCACGCTTTTCGTGGACACAGCTCGCTGAATCGGAAGCTCATGGGGCGCGAGGATGCGTCCGCGCGACAGCAGCTCCCAATTTTGAGGGGCCATGCCCTCGGGCGCCGATTTTGAGGTATTTGCGTTCTCGGGAAGCCGAAGCAACTCCTCTCCGGCGCGGTTGGCTGTGATGCGGCTGCAGGTCTGGTCCTCGGCAATAAACACTCCCGCCGGAATCGCGGCCAAAATGGCTTCCAGCTGCCGGCGTTTTTGTCGCTCACGTTCTTCGCTCGCTCTCAGCCCGGCCTCCGAAAGCTTGCGCTCAGTGATGTCCTGCACCGTGCCCACGAGCCGGCATGGTCCGTCAGCGTCGAACGTCACACTGCCGTCTTTAAAGATCCAGCGAACCGTTCCATCGGCCCGGCTTATAGCGCGATATTCGCATTGATAGTGATGGTTGGAGCCAATACCGACAGCCTTCTCTACCGCTACCCTTACCGCCGCCAAATCCTCGGGATGCACGGCTGCCTCGAAGGTCTCGAAAGTGACGGGTTCGCCCTCCGGCACGCCAAACAAGCGATATACTGTGGCATCCCACTTGAGCTGCCCGCTGCGCGGATCATAGTCATACACGCCGAGCTTGCCGGCGCGAAGCGCTGCGGCGAGCCGCTCTTCGCTTTCACGAAGGAGCGCCGTGCGCTCGGCAACCTGGCTTTCGAGTCTGCAGCGCTGGGTCTCTTCCATCCGCCTTAGACGGACATCGCTCTGGCGCAGTTTTTCGGCGACCCAAGACATGAGAGTGCAACTGGCGACGAAAACGGCCATGGCCACCCAATCTATCGAGCGGGCTATGACGAGGGACCCTGTTGGCTCCATGAAGAAGTAATCCGCAGCCGCCGCCGAAAGCAGGGTGGCCAGCATTCCCGGCCGCAAGCCGCCATAGAGCGCCGCCAGTATCACCGCGGGATAGAAGGTTATGAAGACAAAGCCGATTCCCAGCCCCTGTAAGAACACGAGGCGCAGGACTGTCGCAGCGAGAACGAGGATGATGGCAACGGTGTGCGGTTCCGCCCAGAAACCCCGTGTATCGGCCCCTTTCGCCCTCATACCAAAGCTCAAGGTTCTATTGAACATGATTATCCGGTTCGGGCTTGAGGGGATGTAGCCTCACACTACCGAGATCCCTGCCCGGAGCATCATTCAAGCGCTGCATCTGGCTCAACCGTTGTGTATAGCTTACACCCCAGACTTAATCTGAATGCGCAAGTAGCTTCTTCGGCGCCCCGACACCGGCCAAGACAGAGTTCAGCTTCCATAATTGATAAGCAGCCGTCTAGCAAGCGCCTGGACGCCACGACCGGTCACCACCCTCGAACCGTCCGAAAGCGGTCCTTTCCATGGTGCAGCTCCATATTTAAGGTTTCAGCGAATAAGTTGTTGTTACGAGATTGCGAATGCCTCTCGGGTCCACGCGTGCACGAACTCAAGTCCGTACTGTCCAAACGGCAAGGTAGCAGAGCGATGCTGCAAGAAAGCCCGCAGCGAAGGCGGCTGTCATTGCGCTGCAATGCAGGATAGTCCTGCCAGAGCGCCGGCTGCTTGACTGTTTCTTGCTTTGGTCGGGAACAACACTCGTCCGGACTTTCTCGATGAGATCGGCGCCGACGTCCTTGAGCCGCTCGGCGACGTAACCAGCGCTGGCGGTTATGATGGTTTCGCCGATCGCTTTCGCCGCCCCGGTCTGCTTTTCAGAGATCTGCGCAAGCCGCTGTTCCATTGCTTCGAGCTTCCCTTCGACGATCGCGACGGCGCGGGACAGGACGATCTCGTTGATGGTGATGAGCGCGAAGGCGGGATCGTCGGGGTCAAGCAGGATCTTGTGCCGCTTGGCGACCTCGGCGATCAGCGCCTCCTGATCGAAATGCGGCTGCTCCACGGCTTAGAGGACCGCCCGCAGCTTCTTGCGCACGTCGATCTCGATAATGCGCAGGCGCTGTTTTGCCATGAGCGTGAAATCGGGCGAGGCCACGGCTTCCTCGAACGTGAGATGGCGCGCCATCATGTCCTTGATATCTTCGCCAAAGGTCGCCGCGGTCCGGAGCGGCAAATGCACGACGCCGCGGATGCGATGGCGGTTCTGTTTGAAGACCTCCATGTCGGTGAAGGTTTTGTCGCCCTGCTTGATGAGCCCGAAATGCTCGTTCAGCCACACAACGATGTCGACCTCTGGCGGGAGCTGGCGGGCAAGCTCGTAAAGATCGTTCAATGTCTCTTTCAGGGTCGAGCCGCCGACGATGATGGCGTGCACCACGACCTTTTTGCCGGCGAGCCGGATCTGCTCGTGCACGTCGTTTTCGATGAGATAATGGGAGACCGCGAGTAAGCATCCGGTGAGGACCGCAGGATCTGTTGCCTCAGTTTACGCTGCGGCTTTCAAGTCGACGCCGGCGATCTTCCAGTTCCAGGGCAAGAGCTCGCCAATGCGTTTGGCTGGATGATCGGCGATGCGGGCCAGGATGTCGGCAAGCCATGCACGCGGGTCGACGTCGTTCAGTTTACAGGTCTCGATCAGCGTGTAGATGGCGGCTGCGCGCTGACCTCCGCTGTCGGAGCCGCAGAAGGTCCAGTTGCGTCTGCCAACCGCGATGCCTCGGACGGCTCGTTCGGCGGCGTTGTTTGACAGGCAGATGCGGCCATCGTCGAGGAAGCGCGTGAACGCGCGCCATCGTTTCAGACTGTAATCGATCGCTTTGGCAATCGGGCTTTTCGATGAGAGTTTTCGCCGTTCGGTTCGCAGCCATTCTTCCAACGCCTCGACCAGCGGTCTCGATCGTTCCTGGCGCACCTCGTGGCGATAGCTGGTGGATCGTCCATTGATCTCGCGCTCGATGGCGAACAGCTCATCGATGCGCCACACGGCCTCGATGGCGATGGGCGCTTTTTGTAAGTCGGCGAGTTCAAAAAACTTGCGCCGTCCATGAGCCCAACAGGCCGCTTCGACGATCGGGCCAGGTTTGCGGCCTTCAGCGTAGAGGCCGTTATAACCGGAGTAGGCGTCGGCTTGCATGATGCCGCTGTAATCGGCGAGATGGTTTTCCGGATGTTGACCTGCACGATCGGGCGAGTAATGGAACAGCGCGGCAGGCGCTGCTTCGCCGCCGAAGGGGCGATCGTCCCGCACATAGGCCCACAGCCGGCCGGTTGTGCATTTCCCCTTCGCGAGCACCGGCACGGTCGTGTCGTCACCGTGAATGCGTTCCGCGCCAAGAACATGCTTCTTGATTTCGTCGACGAGGGGCATCAGCGTCGCTGCGGCCGCGCCAACCCAGCCGGCGAGCGTGGAGACATCGAGATCGACACCTTCTTTCGCGTAGATATCGCTCTGACGGTTGAGAGGCAGGTGCGCGCGATATTTGGCGAACAGCACTTCGGCCAGAAGCTGCGGGCCAGCCCGGCCCCGCTCGATCGGATGGGACGGTGAAGGCGTTTCGGTGATCTTTTCGCAGACGCGGCACGTGAAGGTTTCGCGCACGTGGGTGATGACTTTCCAATGCGCAGGCACGCGCTCAAGCGTTTCAGTCGTGTGTTCGCCGAGCTTGCGGATGCGGTCGCTGCCACAATGGCGGCACGTGCAGGGAGCGCCATGCACCACGCGCTCGCGGGGCAGATGGGCAGGCAAGGGGCGACGCGCGGGCTTTTCTTTTTCTGCCTCGATGGGCGCCGGGGCCTTGGTGGCGATCCTGGCCGCGGCCTTGGCCTCCGCGGCGCTTGCGACCAGTTCATCGAGCTGCAGTTCCAGCTGATCGAGAAGCCGCGCTCCCTTTTCCGACGATGCGCCGAAGGTATTGCGCCGCATTTTCGCAATCGTCAGTTTCAGCTGTGCAATCTGGCCGTCAAGATCGATCGCACGGGCATCGGCCGCAATCAGCAGCGCCTTCAAGGCAGCGATATCGTTTGGAAGAGTTGCAGGATCGAGCGCCATGCCCGCGGTTTACACTGCTTCGCGCTATCCCGCGACCTGCGGCCGGTATGTTTTTTGCGGGGCGCGCCAGTCGATCCCTTCCAGCATATAACCAAGCTGAGCCGGTGAGATCGTCACCGCGCCGTTCTCAAGCTTCGGCCAGATGAAGCGCCCCCGCTCGAGCCGCTTCGAGAACAGGCAAGCGCCCTGACCGTCGTGCCAGATGATCTTTATGAGGTCGCCGCGGCGGCCGCGAAAGACGAAGAAATGGCCCGAATAAGGATCAGCTTTCAGCGTCTCCTGAACGAGCAGCGCCAGCCCTGGAAAGCCACGCCGCATATCGGTGTGCCCGGTCGCGAGCCAGACGCGAACACCAGCGGGAACGGGGATCATGCCTGCTCCTCAAGCGCGGCCGCGATGCGCTTCAGCACCGCCATATCGATGTCCGCGCCGATCCGCAAAATGCGCCCATTCGCCAACACGACTTCGATCATGCCGTTTGTGCGGGCCACCGCTACGGCCGGTGGCGCGAGAGCAATGGGCACAAAAGCCGGTTTCGGTACGGGCTCATTAGCCTTGAAAGACTTGATCCAACGGTAAAGCAGGCTCGAAGACAGGTTGTGCCGGCGCGCGACCGCGCAGATGCTCGCGCCGGGCGCGACCGCGCAGATGCTCGCGCCGGGCGCCACCGCTTCGCTGACGATCAGCAGCTTCTCCGACTGGCTCCATATCCGCCGTGTCGAAACGACCGTAAAATTGTCTGTAGACCCATGTCCAGACATAGGCACGGACCTGTCTCCATCGCAGATGTCAAGCCGTCACAAAAACCGCCTTTCATCCTCATTCGCAAGGCGGTCTTCACCGGATGGATACGACCGCGACAAAGCTTGAGGTGCCGGTATCGACGACGCAATGCGCATCCTCGCCTAGGATCGGCTCCAGCATCTCATCGAACCTGCGGGCATTCAGGATCGTGCCTTCCATGAGCGTGATACGGGTCACATTCAGCGCCGCGAAGCGGGAGAAGGTGGCCGTTGTTGCATCCGCATCAAAGCAAAGCACCGGCTCGCGCAAATGGCGGTAGTAAAGCGCAAGGAGAAAGGCGACGAAGGATTTGCCCACCCCGCCCTTGCTGTTGAGGATGAAGTGAACCTTCCTGATCGCCGCATCCCCCTGGCGGGTCTCGGCCTCAGATGAGCTTCTTGCTGTCGATGTCTGAGGGATCGAAATGGAAGCCTCTTGGAGCGCCGGCGTTTGGAAGCTGGCGGGGGCTGGCAGCGCCGTCACGGGCTTCGGCCCGAGCAGGCTTTTGAACGGGCCTTGGGGATGGGTCATGGTCTCTCTCCTTTGCACGAGGGCTGGCGTAGCGGATAAACTGGCGGTAGCTCATGCCGAGGCGGGCCTCGAGCAGCGCGTAGACCTTCGTCATGGGCATCCCCTCTTCGAGGGCTTTGGCGATCTCCGGCGCGAGCGCCGCATAGGCCACCCGGCCCTCGCCCCACCGCGCTCTTTTCCTGCCCGATCCCTTTGCCACCGCCCGTTGTCCGGTCACCAGTTATCTGTTATGACCTATCTGTTTCGGCCTATGGCGAACAAGGGCAAAGTTTGGCGATCACTGTCGTTCTTTGGCGATCTATGGCGAGGAATGGCGAAAAATCGAAAGTTTGACGGAGATCGCCATAGACGGACGGAGTTCGCCGGAGATGGACAAAGCTGGACGAAGATCGTCAGAGATGGCCAAAGTTTTTGACGGCAAGATGTGTGATGTAGGCCTACATCACCGCCTTCGGCCGTCCGGCCGAAGGCCTTCTTACTCGCCTTCGGCTCGACGAGAGCGCTGACGCGCGCCGGAAAGGAGAATGTAACCGTGCCCGCAGGGAAGATGGAGGAAAGCCGTGACAGGAACCGGCCGCTCAGGGTTTTCGTCTCCGACCGGGAGCGCGCCGAGGTCGAAACGCGCGCCGCCGCCACCGGCCTGTCCGTGTCCGCCTATCTGCGCAATCTCGGCCTTGGATTTCAGCCGCACTCCACCTTGGATCAGAAGGCCATTCTCGCCCTACTCAAGGTGAACGCCGATCAGGGCCGGCTTGGCGGCTTGTTCAAGGTCTGGCTATTGGCGCAAAGCGCGCCGTCAAAGGAGGCCGTGGAGATCCGGACGCTACTCACCGCCATCGAGGACTGCCAACTGCAACTCTAGGCTCTCATCCAGCACTTATCGCGATTTTGACATTTTAAGAAAAGGGACCGTCTGGATCAACGCTAGGGGTTTTAGGTGCCAGTCGCAAGGCGTCTGGAAGCGGCGGCATTCAGTTCCGCAGCCTGCTTTTTTAGGTTCGCGTCGTTCGTTTGCCACGCGACTTTCGCAAGCGCTTTGCTCATGACCAGCATGGCCGCCGGCGAAGTGCGCTTTTGTGCTGGCGCGCTTGTTCGATCCTCTTGCGTCATTCGTCGCTTCCGTCCGGCCGGCGCTCGCTTGCAAGAAGCTCTTCGTGTGTCCAATCGTCCCGCTTCTTGCCGTCTTCGTCGATGTAGAACATTTCGCCGCCGCCCGGAACGTAGATTCCCGCGTGCTTGATCGCCTCGTGCATCGCGTCCGGCGCAAGGTCAAGATCGCCTGGCCAAGTCAGCGCGCCCCATTGAAGGAAGGCTTGAGCAAAGACGGCCGGATCGCGGAGCGCTTCGAACACGCCAGCACTAGGCGCATGAATGAAGGGCTCCAAATCAACCTCGCCCTCAAGGCCATCGTTGAAGACGACATGCAGCCGCCAAGGGCCGATGATCAAGGCGCTTTTGATGTCATCTGGCGCGCTTGGAACGATCGGCGGGACTATTCCAAGGGCGCTATTTGCTTCGGCTGAACGGTCTTGCAGCATGCTTCCCATGCCTCGAAAAGTTCACTTTGATGTAGGCGCGCCCACTTTAGCACGAGGGCCTTTGCCTGTCTTGGCAGCGAGCCCTTGATCACGCGCAAGGTCTTAATATCGAGCTGCGCCTGGTAGCTTCCATAGAGCGCGTGAAAGTGCGGCGGGGCATGGTCCGCGAAATACATGCGGATCACGATCCCGTAAAAGATGCTAACCGTTGGCATCGGCAACCTTGAGCCGCACGCCTGGGCCACCGCGCGCGCTTTCCTCGCCCTCTGCAATGAAGACCAAGCCGGCCGCCTCCAAAGCCTGTTTCAGCAACGCCAGCGTTGAAGGGTTTGCAGGCTTGCCGCTTTCAAATCGCGCGATCGTTGTCGCTCCGACGTGTGAGGCCTTCGCCAAATCTCGCGTTGACCAATTCAGCGCGCCGCGCGCCATCCGGCATTGTATGTCGGTTATATGCTCCATGTTGTCGAATTTAGTCAACGAAGCACTTGACGCAAGTTGATCGTTAATCCTAAGTTGAGCATGCGCGCAATGTTGCGTGTTTTTATCAACGACGGAGCGCAAAGAACGCTGGAAATCCACAATTTCCGGTGCGGGCGGAGCTTTGCGGAAAGGGATGGCATGCTGACCATTGCCGAAATGACTGACGCAAGGGACAGCTTGCGCCAAGCTGAAGGGCTCGCGGCTCGCATCCGCGGCGTGTTTCTCTCTGCCGGGTATATCCAAGGGGCGCGCGTGCTCAATGATGTGATCGGGCTTCTCGCGGACGAGGTTGCCGCGCTCGACAAGGCAATCAGCGGGTCAAAGCCGTGACCAGCCCTGACGCGGGCAGAAGCGCTTGGCTCGGTTGCCGTGATTTGGTGCTCGCGATTCCTGTTCGCGCTTGCCGTTGGCATCGTGGCCGGCCTCGCGCTCGCGATTGTGCACGCCCTTTTCGCGTCGTGATCGGAAGGGGCCACAGGAGGTCATTTTTTTTGGCCCCTTTACGATACCGCTACATCGGGGGCCAAATGGCCCCTTTTTGGAAAGGGCCACCATGCGCCAATCCGCCGCCGCTTCCTTTTGCGTCTTCCCGCAGGAAAGCAGCGTCAGCACTTCAGCGGACACGTCATCGGCAAGCGGACTTGCACCTTGCGGGCCTCATGAAGCGCGTTCCGCTTACCGTTGACGCCGGACTGAGCTGCGCCCGTCAACCGTTTCGGCGCTCATGCTGGCGACGTTGCCCGCTGTTGCAAGATTGATCAGAGTAAAGATCACGCCAAGCGTCCCGACCCAAAACGAGCGCTTTTCACAAGCGAGATAAACGAAGGCCGCCGCCAAGAACACTCCTCCATGCGAACGGCGTCCAATCGTTGTTCGCGTAAACCGCGGGGCCAATGACCAGCCATGCAATAGCAAGTAAGATTTTCATGATCGGGACGGTGACGCATGTGCAGCCACGGTCAAGCGCGATTTGGCTGTGGAAAAACGAGTTGGGTAACAGGGTTGGATTTTTGGGCCGGTTGTTACCCCGAGCCTTACCTTGAGCCTTCCCTTTGTCTCTTCTTTACGACTTAAGCCCTTTATTTTGTAGGGCTTTTAAGTGGTGGGCGCACAAGGATTCGAACCTTGGACCCGCTGATTAAGAGTAAGCGGTGGAGCGCATTTCCCATCATATCCGCTTATTCCCTACGCTTCCTACCGCTATAAAAATCATCGCCCTATCAGGTAGTTACGAAACAGCAACAGTTCCTCAACATTCCTTGGCGTATCTCTTGATGGCAATTTCGCTGCTAACTATTATGCGCCAGTTAGCATCCAGTTAGCAGAATCCAGGGTGCGGAAAGACGGGGCGAGCATATGCCGGCAATTAGCCAAACAAGTGTTAAAGAGCATCAGGCGCGCGAGCGTGAAGATGGGAATCTCAGCGACGCTTATCTTTGGGATGACGAGCTTACCGGCTTTGGTTGCAAAGCGACGCCCGGCGGCAAGCGAGCTTTCTTTGTACAGTACAGGCCAAGAGGCGGCGGCAAGAACATTAAGCGCGTCCACATAGGCTACTACGGCAAGCTGACAGTGGCGCAAGCGCGCGCCGAAGCCAAGCGGCTCTTAGGGGAAGCCAACGCGGGGCATGATCCCCGAGAAGCTGAAAAGAAGAAGCAGGAAGCCGAGAAAGCCGCAAAAGCCGCCAAAGCCGAGAAGGCCGCTAAGGGTACGCTCAAAGACATGTTAGAGCGCTATTTGGCGGCGCATGAGACGCCCAAGGGTGCGCCCTCGAAATACTGGCGCGACCGGCGCGCGCGGCTGTTGGGTGACGAGATGAAGCCAATCCTGCGCACGCCTATTGGCGACGTGAAGCGCGCCGCTATCATGGACGTGCTTGACGCGGTGAATGATCGTTCCCCGGCTGTCGCGCGCGCTATTTGCCGATCTGCGGCCCGCGTTCCGGTATGCTGTCGAACGCGATCTACTGCAGATGGACCCTATGGCCGGAATCAAGTCGCCTAAGCCACTTGAAGCGCGCGATCGCGTGCTCTCCGATGAGGAAATCAAAGCATTCTGGCAAGCAACAGGTGATCTCGGCTGGCCTTTCAAAAACGTCTTCCGGCTTCTGCTTCTCAGTGGTCAAAGGCGTGAAGAAGTGGGCGGCGCGCGCTGGCGGGAGTTGGACCTTGACGCGGGAACGTGGACCATCGCCAAGGAGCGCTGCAAAAACGGCAAGGCTCATCTCGTTGACCTCAGCCCCGAGGCAGTCCGGCTTCTTGATCCCTTGGGCGATGCAGCGGCGGCGCGGCGGGCCGATGATGCAGAGTTTGTGTTCAGCACAACGGGGCTCACGCCGGTTTCCGGCTTCAGCAAGGCCAAGGCTCGCCTCGATGCCAGGATGCGGGAAATCCTTGGCGACAAGTTCCGGGAATGGCGCACACACGATCTGAGGCGCACGGCCGCGTCCGGCATGGCCGCTTTGGGTTTTCAGCCGCATGTAATTGAGCGCGTGTTGAACCACGTCTCGGGAGCCCAGGGCGGGCTTGTGAGCGTGTATCAGCGGCATGAGTACCGCGAGGAGCGGAAGCGCGCCATCCTGGCATGGGGCGCGCATGTGATGCAGATTGTGAGCGCGGAAGCGCCGGGCTCGAATGTAGTGCCGTTGCGGGTGGCTTGACCGGAGCGAGGCAGAGAGGCGCAAAACTCGATCACGCGCCGGTTCAGTTCGCCGAATGCGCTTGTGCCGCCAGCCGCTTCTAAGCTTTCAGCCGGCACAGAGACTCGCGTTGCCTTCTCGATTTTCCACCGGGAAAGCAGAAAACGACAAGGAAGCCGATTGCGCCAAATTAGTTGCCCGGTTAAATACTCGATGAACCGCCGTGAACAACTTGTCGCGGAGTGGCCTCAATTTTTCGGCGCGAGTTGGCTTTACTCTGGCGTATCATTGAATTTATTGGCATTGAGGCAGACCCTCACGTATCAAAGGGTTTGAACATAGGATGTGGAAATAGATGGTGCTATTAATCGTTTGGCCCCGCCGGAGGCCAAAACGCTCCATTTCTTTCTCGGTCAGCGGGAGGCGCGCGCCGTTGTGGATCACGAACGGCATTTCGCCGGAATCCATCATGCGCTCCCCCGCGGCTTGTAGACGAATTTCAGCGTCGGTCAGTTGCCTAGCCTGACCTGTTTGCTGTTGCGAAATCTCGATATTTCGGCGTTGCTGTTCTAGCTGGAGACGTTGCTGCTCCAGCTGCAAACGTTGCTGCTCTAGCTGCAAACGTTTATTTTCCTCGACCGCATTCGCGAGTCCCTGGATTTGTCCGAACTGATCAAGTAGATTGTTCTGCGGTACCCGATACATTGAGGTATCAACCTGAGCATCGGCGGCAGTGCAAAGAGCTAGCCACGCGGCGAATGCATGAGTTTTTTTCATGATATTCCCAAACTAATCATTTAATAAGCGCTTTTTGCTTAGTGCTATTCGCGTGCAGATACGAGGGAAAAGGCAATACCCCCCAAACCGTCCCCTTCTTTATCCACGAGAACTGCAGAAGCGGTTGAAATCGGCTGTAGCGCTACACCCGCTGCCTCGCGCTTGCCTAACATGTAGATAAGCGCGCCTTCAATCGTTTGCCGGGAATGCAGGGTCAACGATGACGCGCTCAATGCGCTGCACTTGCGCCACAACCTCAACGGCGGGCCGCTCCTTGAACATGTCCAACTTTTTGCCTAGCAGTTCGAGCGCCCGGTTTGCCGCCGCTGCATCCCGCGCGCTTTCTTGAACCTCGATGGTTCGGACATCGCCTGTAGCCTTGTCGATGCTTGAGGCAACCCTCGTGACAAGCTCCTCACCCATCGCGATGCGAACGTTTTTCATCAGCCGTTCGAGAACCCACGCTTCGTTGAGAACTGCCTTTTCGGCGGCTTTCTCACGAAGCTCAGCCACCCTTTGCGCAACCTTACCGTTCGCCAGCATCTTGCTTCCGGCAACGTGCACCGCTGACGCTTCCCATTTCTGCGACCGTGGATAGGCGCGGCGATATGCTTCCGCTCCACAGCCGGTCTCGATGTAGGCCCGGCAGAAGGCTTCCTGTCGCGCTGTCAGCATTGGCTTTTCCATCACAGTAAGGGCGCAGCTCCCTAGAATGTAACACTATAACATTGTTGCATTGCTAGGGGCGGGTTTACGCTGGTCTTGGTGCCGATCGACGCCGCGGTCGCTGACGCGTGTGCTGATGCCGAAGCAAATCTGCTAGTATTTGCTCATGAGATGACAGATAATGACAGATTTAGGAGCTTTTTTCTAAGAGTCTCTCACATAAGAGAATATAGGAAAAGTTTAGAAAAAATATCCGTCATCCGTCATATCTGTCATCGCCGTTATTGAGGCAAAGCCGGTCTAGCGATTACCTGAATGCCACTATTCAGCGTAAGCCCACGAATATATCTAGCGCGCGCGTCTCTGTGCGACACAAGCCCCGGCCTCCGCGCAAGCGCCCTGCCGAAAGCGATGGCACTCATCTCAAACCCGACATTGACGTGCGACCATGCCGCATAGTCCGCGTGGAGCAGCGCAACAGGCGTGAGTGCGCCCGGCTTCAAGGTGGCGCGTTGTTCCATCCATTGCGCAATAACGTCCATGTCCGCGCGGTAATCCTTACTCGCCTTCAACACACACTCTGGCGGCTGCAATCCGCCTATGAGGTAATCGCGCAAGCCTTCCAAAGCCCAATTCAGGATGCCAGGCAGCTCCGGCATGAGCACCGTTTCCCGAAAGTCGCGAACACGCTCCGCCGGCGGGATCGTTTGTTCAAAGGGGATGAGGTGCAGCCGCCGCCATATACCCTCATCGCTACCCTTCACGACCGGAATATGGTTTGTCGTGAGCATCGTCTTGTGCGACGGAGCGTAGTGGAACTCATCGCCATACAGCGGCCGCGCGGCGATCTTGTCTGTCCCGGTAATGAACTTCACGCGGCTTTCATTTAGCTGGTCACGTTCCTCGGTCTCGTTCACGCAAACAAGCCGCGCTCCCTGCAAGCGGACCAGTTCAGGCGACGCGGCGCTCGCGTTCTTTTGCGTGATGAGCAGGTTTGCGCCGCTCGCGATTGCGTAATCGCCAAGCAGCGCGAAGACCGTTTCGCGGAAGGTGCTTTTTCCGTTCGCGCCGAGCCCGTGAAGGATAAACAGCACTTCTTCCCGGCTCGATCCTGTGAGCGCATAGCCGACAACACGCGCCAGATACTCGATCAGACCTTGATCGTTCCCGGTGATGCGGACAAGGAAGGCGCGCCACTTCGGGCAACGCGCCTCGGGATCACAAGCGACGCCAGCGCATTTGCTGATGTAGTCTTCGCGCCGGCCTTCGCGGAATGCGCCCGTTCTCAATTCGATCACGCCATTTCGCACGCCAAGCAGCCAGGGATCGCTATCGGGCTTGTCGGGCGCGAGAACGACTTCGGATTCGCTCTGTGCAAGCTCGATCATTCCCGCGATGCGCGCGGCGTTCTCACATTTGAGAAGGTGCGTCAGCATTTGTATTCGCGTTTTGTCGTCCTGAATGAGCGCCGCCTCCTTGTGCATCTCCTGAATTGTCAGCTTCGCAAGCCGCACAATCCCGCGTTTGCCATCGAAGCGCCAGTGCACGCCATCCCAAAGCAGCCACGCCTTACGCGCGTTTATGAAGCGGATGTTCCGCCCATAAAGCCGCACAAGCCGCTTGGCGTTGCGCATGTCCGTGAAAGGCTCACCCGGCGCGGGCGCTTCTCCCGCTTCCGCCGCGTCCGCGTCCAACGCATTGTTCATCAGCAGGAAGCGCATCCGGCCGCCGTGTGCGTGGGTGGTAAGCACGCCGAAGCCGTCTTTCGAGAAGCCGAGCGGTCCAGCAATGCGGTCATCATCACGGCTCAAGCCGTCTATGGGATCGTAGAAGCGCGCGCCATTCCAGCGCTCACGGGTTGCAAGGATTTCTGCGACCGTGAACGAGCCCGTCTTGTGATAGAGCACAAAGTCGGGGCCAAGCCGGTTTGTGGTCGCGGCGGCCTCGAACATTTGGCGCAGCTCGGCTTCGGTGCGCCGGTTGCCATTCTCCTTCGCCTCCTTGACCTTCTTCGCAATCCAGGCTTCGCGTATCTCAGCGGCTTTCGCGGCGTTGTCGCGCTTGCCCGCCGCTATCTCGGGCGACTTATCGCGGAACTCCGCAAGGCTCATCGCAGACGGCGGGATTGTGCTCGCCACGAGCATCGGCTCCTTACCGACGATGGCCGTCGCATCGTCCGGCCACTGGCGCACGAGGTTGCCGATGAGCACGGGCGGCGCGGCGAAGTCGATCCGGCTTCCGTGGAACACGCTGGCGTCGATCGGCGCGCGATCCATCGTCACGCCCGCGGCGTTGATATCGATCCAGCCATGCCCGAGGCGCCAATACCGCATGTAAAGCTCATGCCCGATGCGCGGAATCTCGCTTGCCCGATCCACGGGGATGTAACAGCGCCAGGATCCCGCGCCACTGAGCTGCCTCCCATCGGGGCCATAGATGTATCCCGAGCAGGATGGACGCCACAGGCGCTTCGCGGACTTCAGTTCCGGCATGACTTGGATAAGCTGCGCATCGAGTTCGCGCCAATGTTTTGGTGGCGCGTCTTTCCGTGCGTCGAAGTCGAGCATGAGGACGCCCGGCGCATTGTCTGCGAACGGAAAATTCGCGTCAGTGCGGGATAAAGCACCGGGGCGCGGCGGTACGTTGTCGAGAATAATGTCACCAATATCATCGACCGGAACGCCATAGAGAACGCACTGGTTTGTTTCAAGGTGGTTGAGAACGGAGGCGAAATCCTCAAGCCGATCTACGGTGCATCGCACATAGAAGCCTTCCCAGATTTGAGCGCACGGTTTCTTTACGAGCTTCCCATCCGCGCCAAGGTAGATAGTCTTGGTTGCGACACCGCGCGAGTTCGCGATGAGTGTGACAGTAAATTGCGGTTCTTTTGCAGATTGCGTTTTGCCGCTCTGCGACGGTACACAGTTAGTCACCGGATATTCTCCAAAATTTTGAATACCGGCGGCGGATATGCTATAAAGGTTTCGCAAAGTTTCCTACAGCCCCGCCGCCTTTGGTGTGCGGGGTTATTTTGTTCTCAGCGCAGCATAAGGCGCGGCGGGGTTCTTTACATTGGCGCAGCTTGCGAGGAACAGCGAATCGCCTCGTGAAACCTTGAGCAATTGTGCGTCACTAGCCGCTTTGCCTTCCGCATCCGCCCGCTTCGGAAAGTAATGGGGAAGCGCCGCAACGCGGCGCCACGCCACGGGATCGCAGCCGCCCCCATGCTCCGGCAGGCGCAAAAGCAAACCCTCCTTCGTGGCGCAATAGGCGAAGCTGCTCCAGATCGGCGCGCCGTTCCGCTTGCGGTTCTGGCGTTGCACGATCCATTGCAGATCGCACCGGCTGCATATCACCCTCAGCTTCGGGTTCAGGATAGCGACGATTGCCCCATAGTTATCGCTTTCTTCGCGTTCTGGCGCGGCAGGGAAGCGTGTAGGAGCCGCAAAAGGCTTTGTCGCCCTCCGGAGAGCGGGCGGCAATTGCGCGGCTGCTCCCACGCTCCCCGTGTGTTCTATCGGCCTAGTCATTACACACGCGCTCCTTCGCAAGTCGAGGTGCGGCGCTTGCTTAAGAGCCAGGCGTCAAGATCGCTTCGGCGGTAGACCACCTTTCGATTGAGCTTGTAGAAGGCAGGCCCGGCGCCGTAGACGCGCCACTTGGCAAGGGTGATCGGTGAAACACCCAGATAGGCCGCAGCCTCAGGGTTCCCGAAAAATTCATCGCGCGCGGCGGTTTGATTGAGCATGGTTAGTCCCGTTTTGAAAGGAGTTTGCCGGCGCCCGTGACCGCTTGATCGGGCGAATCTCGGCTAACCATGCCGGCGGGCGGATTCCGCAGACCGCATTTGGACGGGATAGCCCCGCTAGGGGCATCGGCTCGCCTTGCCGTTAGGGCAACGTTCTAGGCGTTGCAGACACGAGGGGTAATGACCGAAAGCGCTGAGAAGAGTCAAGCTACGGTCGGGAATCTTGGTTTCTCGAAAGCTAAGAGACGCTTCGCCGGATGAGGTCGCGGCGGGCGGGTAACTGCTAACTATTGCGCTAACTAGAAAATGGATAGATAGAAAACAAAGTTGCCGCTTATCTTAAGCGGCTGATTTTCTTCGGCTTTTGGTGGGCGCACAAGGATTCGAACCTTGGACCCGCTGATTAAGAGTCAGCTGCTCTACCAACTGAGCTATGCGCCCGCCTTAGCCGCGATTCTTTAGCTATAATGCGGATGGAGACCTGTGTCCACGCCCGTATTGCTTCTTTCGAAGCCTTGTTCTTACTAAACACGCTCCTCCGATTTGGCAAGGGAAGAAGCCGGCGGCAACCGGGGTCCTGGCTGTGTAGCGAGTGGAAGAGTGGCGTGGGAATCGGCCCTCGGGATAACCTCCGGTGCCAGGGTGCCGAGTGACACATAAATCTTCAGAAGATCGTCGACTTTCATGTCGGGGACAGGCGTGATCGCCGTGTCGGCTACGAACACAAGGCCGCCCGACATAGGAATCGGGGCGGCAGGGAGGTAGACGAGCCTGCGCCGCTCGCCGGCGATAAGGTAGAGTTGTTGGCTCGCGAGAAGAGCGAGGATGTCAACGGCGGTCTCGCCGGAACCGAAAAAGCGGCAGGACACGACGCTCATACTCGAAAGGTCTCCTGGCGCCCCGGACCTGTTCGTCGCCAGCCGCACCACTCGGGAAACCGGGCTGTAAATCGACCGGATGAGGGGCACGCGTGAAAACAACCTGTCGAGGTAATTCTGGATAATGCTTTTGGCCCTCGTTTTCACGATCAAGCCCAGCAGCCAGATTCCGGCCAAAGCGATGGCTACGCCGAGCCAGAAAGCCAAAGTATCCTGGCTCGGGCCTAGAATATAAGTCCCACCCCAGGTAAGCAGGTCGCCGAGTACCGTGCCGGGACCGATCGCGCCTCGCACAAAGCTGACGATATAGGCGACGATGAACACCGTAAGAACGATCGGGAGAAGAAACAGGAGGCCGGCAAGAAATGACCCGATCACACTCGTGCGCCAAAATCGGGAGATCCAGTTCAGCATGCGTGAAACTCCTTCGTCCAAGGGGCTTTTCATGTCGGCGTCGGTACTGTCCCGTTCCGCTTCAGTATACATCCAACACATAACGTATGTGTTATTGAATAATGTGACAGAAAATCCGGTCGAGTTTTGGTTGGTTGGAAACCAATTACTTCTCGTTCGGAGTGGGGCCTTCGCGCCGCCATACCCTCTGCGTCAGACGTGCCAGTTACCGGCTTACCGGAGATAGGAATGTTCGCCTTCGAACAGGAGGGCTGCGCCTTTCCCCGTTCAGCTTGATGCGCGTCGGGGCAAAAGTGGCCGTATTCGCCAGCGACGCTTTGTCTGGCGCCGCGCAGATGCTGAAAATCGCGGTTGATAGCCGCATCAACGGACAAGCCGCCGCGAGCGAGTCGCGCTAGGCTACCGCGCAGTGCGAGGGAGGGATTGCGCTTGGAACCGTCGATCGTTTGCCCAAACTGCCGGACCGGGATCAAGCTTACGGAGACCTTGGCCGCTCCGCTTATCGAAGCCGTGAGGCGCGAAAACGACCAGAAGCTGCGCTCGAAAGAGGCCGAAATCGCGAAGCGGGAAGCCGCGATCCGGGCGCAACAAGCCGCGATGAAAGAGGCCAAGGAAGCCATGGAGGCGGAGCTTGCCGAACGGCTGAAAGGGGAGCGCAAGAAGCTCGCCGAGGAGGAGGCCAGGAAGGCCCGGGCCGCTGTGTCTATCGACCTCAATCACAAGGATCAGCAACTCGAGGAACTGACCAAGGCCTTCAAGGAGCGCGAGGCGAAACTCGCCGAGGCGCAGAAGGCGCAAGCGGACGCTGTCCGCATGCAGCGAGAGCTTGCCGAAAAAGAACGGGAGTTCGACCTGACGCTCGAAAAGCGCGTGCTGGAGACCCAGGCCGCAATTCAGCAACGCGCGAAAGCGGAGGCAGAGGAAGCGCTTGGGCTCAAGGTCCAGGAGCGCGAGCAGACGATCCTCTCGATGCAAAAACAGATCGAAGAGCTGAAACGCAAGGCGGAGCAGGGCTCACAGCAGCTTCAGGGCGAGGTGCAGGAGTTGCAGCTTGAGGCGTTGCTTCGGGCGAGCTTTCCGCACGACACGATCACGCCCGTGCCGAAGGGCGAGTTCGGCGGCGATGCGCTGCAACTCGTCACAACGCCGTTCGGGCAAGCCTGCGGCAAAATCCTTTGGGAATCGAAGCGCACGCGTAATTGGAGCGACGGGTGGCTGCAAAAGCTGCGCGAGGATCAGCGAATTGCAAAGGCCGATGCCGCGATCATTGTCAGTCAGGCGCTGCCGAAAACCATCGAGACGTTCGGGCAGATCGACGGCATCTGGGTCACCTCGCCGAAATGCTCCGTAGCGCTCGCCATCGCCATCCGACACCTGCTGATCGAGGTCTCGGCCGCGCGGAAGTCGGGCGAAGGCCAGCAATCAAAGATGGAGGCGATGTACCAATATTTGACAGGGCCGCGTTTCCGCCATCGCGTGGAGGCCATCGTCGAGAAGTTCGGCGAGATGCAAACCGACCTCGATAAGGAGCGCAAGGCCATGCAGAAGGCATGGGCCAAGCGGGAGCAGCAAATCCGCGGCGTCATCGACGCTACCGCTGGGATGTATGGCGACATGCAGGGGATCGCGGGGCGCTCCCTTCAGGAGATCGAGGGGCTCGATTTCGACGCGGAACCTGCGATCCCGAACGCCCAAAGAGACAGCGGAAAGCTGAGGCTCCTCGAGTCCGAGGTCGGGCAGTAACAATCACCATCAGGCGGCTCCCCGACGCGCGCGCTTAATCGGACGCCCGCGTCCGATGCTTTTTGTATACATCTCGCGGTTCTCAGCATCTCTTGTCATTTTCTTCCCGCCACTTGCGTCTGCATTTTCTGCTTCTGGAGGATCTTCGGCGAAAACACTTTGACAGCAGGTTAACGAGAGGGTGAGCCTGCTCCAACCCTTGATAACAGCGAGATAATTGCGAGGAAAATACCAAACGGGACGCCATCGCCGCCGCCTCTGCCGTGGCTGTTCCGCCTGCGCGCGAGCGTTAACTTGCGAAGTCTCAACATATTTAACGGATTTTTGCTCGTCCCAGTAAAGAAGAAAATTCCGGCATTTAGTTTTATTTAATGCGTGATTGATTAACGATAAAAGTCCCAATGATTTCAGTGGCTTATAGCAGCTTGTTACGATCCGGTCAAAGGCGCGGCGCTTCTCCGTATCGCATGGCGTGAACGACTTTTTAAGCAAACACATGGCGGGAAATTATTCCGGCGCGCTCCTGTTAACCACAAAGGAATGAACATCGTAACGCGGCCCCGCCTGGCGACGATCTTTTTACCCGGATGGCAGGACTTTGCGCCGTGCGGCGGCACTTGGAACGCATGTGCATCCGGACTGCGACGATGTCGGGTTCGCTCTCCCTTAGCCGCAATGAGAAGCGCGGGAGGAAGGCGTCCATGAGGCAAACATCATGGCTTCGCCAACGCTTCGGTCTGTTCTGTTGCGGGTCGAAACGGGAAAGGCTCATTATGAGCATTTGTGGGCTGCAGTGCCCAGGGAACCGGACTCTGCTCACCACTGCAACAAACGCCGAGAAGGACATCGCACAATTATATGCTTATGAAGCCCAGCGTTGACCCGTCCGCATACTAACGCGTCCGACCCTTGGCTCAAACCATCGGAGGCTGACCGCCAAAGTGAACGAGGCGCACAAATCAAATCTCATTATAGACATGGCCGAACGAAAGATTGCTTGCAGCTTCTGACCACACTCCGTACCTGAACATCCAGCTTAAGGTGTACCTTATCGAGTTGGAGCCGAAGCGAAGCGTTTTCGGAGCTGCATTGCTCGTTTAAATCGTCGCAAGTCAAAATTGTAAGCGTCATAGAAATTATCTTGAAATTTTATTCTTGTAGAAGGTAGGCCCTGATCAAGGCCTCGGTGCCGGCTTTCCCGGTGCCAAGCATTCAAGGTTTGGCCGGAATAGAATACGCTCTCCTCGCCGCTTTGATGGCGGTCTTCAGCATCGCAGTCGTCACAACGGTCGGAAAGAACTTAAGGGGCGTCTTTACGCAGATTTCTAACACGATGTACGGTTCGCACGGCTCAGACGGTTCGTACGGCTCAGACGGATCAAATCGTTCAGATAATTCAAATAATTAGTGCTTCATAGCTTCTATATTAGATCAATATTCATGGTTTCCTTGAGAGAATGGGTAGCCCATTCCCGCTTTACTCCCAGCATGAGAAAGTCCCGTCGATAATCCAAATTTCCTCTTTCGGCCAATTCCGGATATACAGCACACTTCTCAGGGCAGGTTGCCACCGCTCGCGAAGGATGTCGTTCGCAAAATCCCCCCTCATTCTGATCGGCGAAGCATACCCATAGCTCCCGCGTCCGAGCGGACGCGGGCGTCGTTGTGATGGTGGGCCTAATGTGCTCGGCGCATTCGAAGTCTAATAATTCTGCTGCGTCTTGCTGCGGTATTGGTCCGCCTTCATGGACTTGCGTTGGGCATTCCAGCTCTCGCTCGAAAGCGCCTTCGCGTCGGCTTCGTTCTTGTCCGCGAGCTTGCGCAATGGCGCAGCTGCGGCCGGGGACTGTGCCTGAAGGCGACTGGCTTCGGCACGGAGCGTAGCCGCATTCTGCTCAAGCTGCTGCTTGGCATCCGCGACCTTGCCTGCATCCCGCGCCAGAACTGCCTTCTCGCTGCGCTCATTGGCAAGCTGCGTCGCGACATCTGCCGCCACGCTTGCGTTGGCGCTGCGGGTCGCCTCCTCGGATGATGAGCTGAAGCTGACTTGCGCCTGCGCCGCAATTTTGGCGCGCGCCTTCGTCTTCGGGTCAAGATAGGAGACGTTCACATCCGCAATCGCGCCTGCGCCTTCAGCATTGCCCTTGGCCACCTCAAGCTCGATGAGGAGATAGCGCTCCTGCTTGCCGCCGATCTGATTGAGCCGGAAGCTGACGCGGCGGCCATCAACTTTCACGTCGCGTCCGAGCCCGCGCAGGGGCGTCACGCCGTCCGGGCAGATGATTTCGATGTCCACGTCCTGGCCGACAACCGAGAGCACGTCGCCGAACTCCTTATTGAAGATGTCCGCGAGCTGTTCGGGGTTCTCGACAAAGGCGTGATTGCCGTCGCTTGCGAGCGCCATCCGCGTCATCAGCTCTTCGCTGTAATCGAGGCCAAGGCCGATCGTGGTGACGGCGATGCCCTGGCTACCGAGTTCGCGGCCCAGGTCTTCAAGCTCAGCGGGAGAGCTTGGGCCGACATTTGCCTGCCCGTCCGACATCAAGATCACCCTGCTGATGCGGTCAGGCGCCGCCGCTTCGGCGACGCTTTGCCCGGCTTGGCGCACGGCGGCGTAAATCGCAGTCTGGCCACCGGGCCCAATCGCTTCGATTCGTCTTTTCATCTCCTCGAAGTTTTCAAAGGGACCCGCCGGAACGACAATCTCTACCCGGTGATCGAAGGCCACGACCGACACGCGGTCCTCCGGAGACAGTCTCGAAAGAGCAAGGACCGCCGCTTCTTTCGCCTGCTCGATTTTTGCGCCCGTCATCGAGCCGGAGCGGTCGATCACAAGCGAAACGTTGACCGGCGGGCGCGACGCCAATTCCTCGTAGGGAAGGCCCTCAAGCTTGACCCTGAGATAAGCCTTATTGTCCTGGCCCGCGGTGAGAACGCCCTGACTTGGTTCGACCGCGAGTTTGATGCGCTGCTCGGCATGAACCGGAGTGCCCAGCAAACCGAGAAACAGGATGCTTAAGAGATGCCAATGAATGCGGACAAGTATGGGCATGGTGCCATGACCTTTCTTTGCTCCAAGCCAATAGCGCTAGTGTTCGGCTTGGGCGGCAATCGGGTCGTGGTTAGGCCAATTCACGGCGCGGGAACGGCGTAAACGAGAACGGCAAGGTCGGGGGCGGCGTCGGGAACGGTGAAAGGCCTGAACCCGCAGGTGCGGTAAAAGTCGACCGCGCGCGATGTTGTGCCGGTCACAACATGAATGCCGCGCGATCCCTGGTCCCGGCAGAGTTGGAAGAAACCTGACATGAGCTGTCGCCCCACGCCCTTGCCCTGATATCCAGGCTTTACATTGATATGAAAGTGGGAGGGCTGATCCCGGAGCGCGGAGCAGAAAGCAGGCGTGTAGAACGGGATGTCACTGACAATGAATCGCGCGGCCTCCGAGAAGCTGTCTAGGCAACCCGCCAGATAGCCGATTGCGGCGCCGTTCTCATCGACGGCAAGAAGGAAAGAGGCTGGATCGGTTTTGAGATAATTCCCGAACCAGCGTTCATAAAATGCCTCTCGAGCCGACAGCGTTTCGAAGACCTTGAGGTTCGCGGTCTCGAAGAAGATTTGCGTCGCCTCGTGAATCAACCGCGACTGTTCCGCCGCATCCTTCCAGGTCAGCGGAACGATATCGGCCACGGCTGAAACCTCTCGAATGAGAGTGTCCGGAGCGAGCCGCTATTCCGCGGCGCGCTTATGGTGGCTGTTCCCCGACTCGTCCGCCAGCCCTTCGCCACTCTCGGTGAGGCTTTCGATCCGCGGCATTGCGACGATGTTGTAGCCGGCATCCACATAGTGGATTTCACCGGTGACGGCTGTGGAAAGATCGGAAAGGAGGTAAAGCGCCGCGCCGCCGACCTCGTCCAAAGCCGGTGTCCGGCCGAGCGGAGAATGCTGCTTCTGATAGTTGAAAATAACGCGCGCATCCGAGACGCCCGAGCCTGCCAGCGTCCGCATCGGTCCCGGCGACAAGCCGTTGACGCGAATATTCTGCTGGCCGAAGTCGACGGCGAGATAACGCACGGAAGCCTCCAGCGCAGCCTTCGCAACGCCCATGACGTTGTATCGCGGCACGACGCGCATCGAGCCGCCATAGGTCAGCGTGATCATGGAGCCGCCACGAGTCATCAGCGCCGCCGCACGCTTTGCAATCTCCGTGAACGAGAAGCACGAAATGACCATCGTGTTGACGAAGTTCTCTCGGGTCGTATCGGCGTAGCGTCCCTTGAGTTCGTTGCGGTCGGAGAAGGCCAGCGCGTGGACGAGAAAATCGATGGAGCCCCACTGTGACTGGAGTTCAGAGAAAACCGCATCGACCGAATTGAGATCCTGCACATCGCACGGAAGAATGATTTTCGCGCCGAGGCCCTGCGCGAGCGGAACCGCCCGTCGTCCAAAAGCATCGCCCTGATACGTAAAAGCGAGTTCCGCGCCATGGCCTGCAAGCACGCGGGCTATGCCGTAGGCGATTGACCTGTCATTGGCCACGCCCATAATCAGCCCGCGTTTACCCGCCATCAATGGCGACGGCTTTGCAATATCCACCACAGTCATCGATCGAGGCCTTTCTAAACCCTGCCTGCAGCTACGCTCTATCCGTCGTAGCGCTTGAAGATCAAAGTAGCGTTTGTTCCACCAAAGCCGAAACTGTTCGACATCACACAGTTGAGTTCGACATTATCGAGTTCGCTCCCGCACAATCGGCATATCCGAGAATGCTGGGTCAAGCTCGTCTATATTTGCGGATTCACACACAAATCCGTTATTCATCATCAGGAGCGAATAGATGGCCTCCTGGACGCCTGCTGCGCCAAGCGAGTGCCCGGTCAGCGACTTGGTCGCGGATAAAAGCGGCGCCTTCGACCCGAAGACTTCGCGCACGGCCTCAATTTCCTTCAAGTCGCCGATCGGCGTCGACGTCGCGTGAGGATTGATGTAATCGACCTTGCGGTCGAGATTTTGCATCGCAAGTCTCATGCAGCGGGCGGCGCCTTCACCGGATGGCGCCACCATGTCGTAACCATCCGAGTTCGCCCCGAAGCCGGCAAGCTCACCATAAATCTTGGCGCCGCGCGCCTTGGCCCTTTCCAGCTCTTCGAGCACAAGCACCCCCGCTCCGCCGGCAATGACGAAGCCATCGCGATTCACATCGTACGCCCTGCTTGCTTTTTGCGGTGTATTATTAAAGTTTGATGACATCGCGCCCATTGCGTCAAAAAGAACAGAGAGCGTCCAGTGCAATTCCTCGCCGCCGCCGGCGAACATGAGGTCCTGCTTGCCCCACTGAAATCATCTCCGCGGCATTGCCGATGCAATGCGCCGATGTCGAACACGCGGAAGAAATCGAGTAGTTGATACCCTTGATGTGGAAAGGGGTCGCAAGGGTCGCGGAGTTCGTGCTGGACATCGCCTTCGGCACTTCGAAGGGACCGACCTTGCGAGGACCTTTCTCGCGCGTCGTATCCGCGGCCTGGACGATGGCGCGCGCCGAAGGGCCGCCTGAGCCCATAATCAGCCCCGTTCGCTCGTTGACGACGTCTTTGTCTTCAAGCCCCGCATCGACGATCGCCTGCTGCATGGCGATGTAATTCCAGCCTGCGCCAGAACCCATGAAACGGCGGACCTTGCGGTCGATCATCGCTTCCCAGTCAATTTGCGGTTCTCCGTGAACCTGGCAGCGGAAGCCCCTCTCGGCGTAATCTTTTGCCGTGACGAGGCCCGACCGTGCCTCACGCAAGGAGGCAAGCACCTCCTGGCTGTTGTTACCGATGGACGAGACGATGCCCATTCCCGTGACAGCAACACGCCTCATGTCTTGACCCCACGTTGTAGCACTAGGTTTTTTTCTTAGAGCTGTCGGCCAGCTCAGCCAGCGGCTTGCATGCTCATGTTGGCGGCGAACAAGCCTACTCGGAGCTCTTTCGCAGAATATATGATCGTGCCGTCCGCTTTGAGATGTCCGTCGCCCACTCCAAGCGTAAATTTCCGGCGGATCAGCCGCTTGAGGTCAACGACATATTCCAGTCGCTTGACGCTTGGCATAACCATGCCGGTAAACTTCACTTCGCCGACGCTTAGTGCGCGTCCTTTGCCGGGAGCGCCGGTCCACCCAAGAAAAAAGCCGAGCATCTGCCATAGAGCGTCGAGCCCCAGGCAGCCAGGCATGACCGGGTCGCCTTTGAAATGGCAGGCGAAGAACCACAGATCGGGACGCACGTCCATCTCGGCGACAATGCGGCCGCGACCATGCTCTCCATCCGTCTCGGAAATGCTCGTGATGCGGTCGAACATCAGCATCGGCGGAAGCGGCAATTGCGCGTTCCCTGCTCCGAATAGTTCGCCGCGCCCGCAAGCGAGCAAGTCCTCGTAATCGTAGCTGTGGCGCCGCTCAGTCATCATTCCCCTTTATAATCTCATTACGCCTGCAGTCCGGCAAGGCGTTCCCTTAACTATCACACCTTGCGGCGCTCGCAACCTGTCTCCAATTTCCTTAACGGCGGGCTCGAGGGGACAGCGCTTGCGAGTTAAGACGCCGCTCTTTATAGTACAAGGCTAGAGCCAAGGAAATGCTGAGAGAAATGGTCGACACCGTTCCCGAACTGCCAAGCGAGCGGCTCCGCATGACAGGGTTGCGCCCGACGCGTCAACGCGTCGCGCTGGCCGAGCTGCTGTTCGGGCGCGGGGACCGGCATTTCACGGCGGAGACGGTGCATGCGGAAGCGGTGAAGAACGGCGTGCCGGTGTCCCTTGCGACGGTCTACAACACGCTTCACCAATTCGTCGAAGCAGGCCTCCTCCGGGAGGTCGCCATCGAAGGGTCGAAAACCTACTTCGATACCAAGATATCCAATCACTTCCATTTCTTCTTCGAGAAGGAAGGAACCCTGGTCGATATCGAGCCAGCCAACATCAAGGTCGAGAATTTGCCGAAGCCGCCAGAAGGCATGGAGATCACCCGGATCGACGTGCTTGTCAGGCTTGCCCCAACCAAGTAGGCGCCCACATTGAGCGAAATCTGGAGCAAAAAGCTTTGAAGGACGAGGAGCAGCAGCCCCAAAAGAACGTCTTCGGAGAGCCGTTGGCGGTTTGCTCCAATAAACCCCTTACCGGATTTTTTCGCGACGGGTGTTGCAACACCGGTCCGCAGGATGTCGGCTCTCACACGGTGTGCGTCGTCATGACCGATGAGTTCCTGGCCTTCTCAAAGGCGGCGGGGAACGATCTTTCGACTCCTATGCCCGAATATGCGTTTCCGGGGATCAAGGCGGGGGAGCGCTGGTGTTTATGCGCGGCGCGGTGGCAGCAGGCTTTCGAAGCCGGAATGGCGCCTCGGGTTGTGCTTGCCGCGACTCATGAACGCGCGCTTGAGATTGTCGCGTTGAAGGATTTGAAGCGCTTTGCGATCGATCTTTCCTGAGCTCTCCTGACCTCCCACAGCCCAACCGGCATTTTATATGCATCCTGCGAATGGTGGCCTCTGTTTGTTGCTTGCGTCCATGATGGCCGGCCTTGCGCCCGGTCTTGCACCATTCACCGGACACAAATCTGCATGAGGCACGGCTGTTTCCGAGTCAAAAACGGGGACCGTAGTTCGGCTGGCCGAGAGTGAAGAAAACCGGCGACGCGTCGGAGATCAGCGAGCCCGCCAGCGGATCAGCATCCGGACGCCGCCCCCCGCTTCGTCATCCCGTCCAAGCGCAGCGAGCCGCGATCAAGACGGGCGCTTCAACGTGACATGATCCCGGATAAGGCTTCGCCTTTCCGGGATGACGCGGCGGTCCACGGTCCGTTGGACGATCCGGGGCTAGCGCTGCTTTGTCTTGCCAGACTTGCTTGCCATGCGCGACTCCTTGCCCACGAAAAAGCGGCAGCGGGGATATTTAAGCGGGCATTCGACGCTCTTCGTGTAGGCGGCTTGGGCCGTGCGGCAGCGCGCATATTTGGTCGGGCACATGGCAGGGCTTTTCAACGCTTCGCGCAGCAGACGGCAGTCAAGCTTCTTCGGATTGCAGGCGCTGGCGAAGTTCTCGACAGCCTGTCTCGGGCTTTCCGTTGAAACGCCTATGGCCGGTATCAAGGACTTGCCATTCTCACCCGCGCCGGAGACCAGCCATTTGTTTCTTTCCGTCGAAGCTGCGAGGACAGATTGACTCTGCTCCGAAAGGCTTGCCGCTTCTTCTGGCGTGATCGGCTTGTCGAGCGGCTTGCAGCCGGGCAGGTGAACGGCATGACGGTGGCTGTCTCCGCGCCGGTCCGCGAAATAATAGCGGCCGTCGCAAACCCATGCCATCGGCGGGACGCGGTCGCGGTTGAAGAGAATGTCGGCGCGGCGAAGATCGGACCAGAACTCGTTCAATCTCAATGTGTCTTCGACAGCCGGTGCGTATTTCGCGAAGCTGAATGGCAGCGCTAGAACGGGAATGCTGACCTGGCCATTGTGCAGCGCGGCGCGCACGGCGTCGTAAACTTCCTCAACGTTGTTGTCCTGGATTGCGAAGCATCCGACCGACCCGCATTTGCCATGGATGAGGATGCCCGAGCCGCCATGGCCGTTTACGACGTCGAACCTGTTCGGGTAATTGATATTCATGGCGCGATGCCAGCGCGGATTGACGATCAGATCCTCGGAAGTGATGTGATACAGCCCTTCCGGAGATTGCCTGTCGCCTTCGAACATTTTCGGGCCAAGGCCGCCGGACCAGCGGCAAATCCGATAGGTCTTGAACAGTGCGTAGCGCGCGCCTTGCGCGATCCACAGCTCCATTTTCGAGCTTTGCTTGTAAACGCGCAAGAATACAGGGGAACCGAGTTTCAGCCCCTTTGCTGCGAACTCTTCTGAAAGGAGACTTTCTCTTGCGGCGGCAATCGAGCTTGGAGACTTGTCGATAAGGGTTGCCGCTTGGGCGTCCGCGAAGAGCGCGAGGCAAAAAGCGAGCGCTCCCAGTATTACGCAGACTAAACGAAACTGCATCTTCACTCCTGTAACCACGCGTACTGCTGCTAACTCTAACTGAGCGACAAACTCCTTGTTGTTAACAAAAAGTAAACCGCCCTGCATACAATCCCAGAGAAAAATTGTGATGTGAATATGACGCGAGCTGGACAGATAGTCGCAACAGTCGGGACATATTTTTACGAAAATTGTCTATTAATACGAAATAAAGGACCTAACTCATCCATTTGAGTGAGGATGGCCGCCCTTATATTGCCGTCATTACGGCACGCTTGTGACGAATTTGAAGCCACGCGTAAGTGCCTAATTCTATTCGCCTCGGGAAAGTGTCTGGCTCAGTTTTCTGTTCCAAAGCCTCATTTTTCAACTAAACGTCAGATTGACAGGCACAGACAGACCGGCCTTCCTCTTTTGTAGGAAAGCCGAAGGAGAGAGCGCTATGGCGAACGATTTCAGGGAAAGCGCCATAGAGTACCACGAGGCCGATCCCCCCGGTAAGCTGGCCATAATCCCGACGAAGCCTCTTGCCACGCAGCGTGACCTTTCGCTCGCTTACTCGCCCGGCGTCG
The DNA here is from genome assembly GCA_963757195.1 of uncultured Alphaproteobacteria bacterium. Lineage (GTDB taxonomy): Bacteria > Pseudomonadota > Alphaproteobacteria > Rhizobiales > Rhodomicrobiaceae > Rhodomicrobium. The sequence continues at coordinate 1,735,884 of CAVWQG010000002.1, read as the reverse complement.
CCTTCGCCTGCGACGAAATAGTCAAGGACAATGCGGCGGCGGCGCGGCTCACCGCGCGCGCAAACCTTGTCGGCGTCGTCACGAACGGAACCGCGGTCCTGGGTCTTGGCAACATCGGGCCGCTCGCCGCGAAGCCGGTGATGGAAGGCAAGGCGGTTCTTTTCAAGAAATTCGCAGGGATCGACGTCTTCGACATCGAGGTCGCCGCCACCGACCCGGATCGTTTCGTGGAAGCGGTTGCCGCCCTCGAGCCAACCTTCGGGGCGATCAACCTCGAGGACATCAAGGCGCCGGAGTGCTTCGAGATCGAGCACAAGCTGCGCGAGCGAATGAAGATCCCCGTGATGCATGACGATCAGCACGGCACCGCGATTGTCGTGGCGGCGGCTATCCTGAACGGCCTGAAGGTCGTCGGCAAGGACATCGGCGATGTCAGGCTTGCATGCTGTGGGGGAGGGGCGGCGGCGCTCGCCTGCCTCAATCTCCTGGTGAGCCTGGGGATGCGGCGCGAGAATATTTTTGTCAGCGATCGCGTCGGCGTCGTTTACGAAGGCCGCACCGAGGAGATGAACCCCTACCTCGCGCGCTATGCCCGGCCGACGCAGTTCCGCAAACTCGCCGAGACGATGGCGGGAGCGGACATCTTCCTCGGTCTTTCGGCGCCTCGTACTGTCTCATCCGAAATGGTGCAGACCATGGCGGATCGCCCGATCATCATGGCCCTTGCAAACCCGACGCCTGAGATCATGCCGGAGGATGTGAAGGCCGTCCGGCCTGACGCGATCATCGCGACCGGCCGCTCGGATTACCCGAACCAGGTGAATAATGTCCTGTGCTTCCCGTTTCTTTTCCGGGGCGCGCTGGATGCCGGCGCCACGACGATCAACGAGGAGATGAAAAAAGCCTGCGCGATGGCGATCGCCGAGCTAGCGCAGGCCGAAGCTTCCGACATCGTGCTGACGGCCTATGGCGCGGAAAGCTTCGTCTTCGGCCGAGACTACATCATTCCGAAACCCTTCGATCCGCGGCTTATCTCAAAGCTTGCGCCCGCGGTCGCCAAAGCGGCGATGGAGTCAGGCGTCGCGACGCGGCCGATTCAGGATTTCGATGCCTATTGCGAACGGCTGTCGGACTTCGTATTCCGCACAGGCCTCGTGATGAAGCCTGTCTTCGATGTCGCCAAGAGTGCGCCGAAGCGGGTCATCTTTGCGGAAGGTGAGCGCGTGAAGGTTTTGCAGGCGGCCTATCAGGTCCTGTCTGAAGGCATCGCGAAGCCCATCCTCGTTGGCAACCGGCGCTTTATCGAAGAGCGGCTTCAAACCCTCGGATTGCCTATGCAGCCGGGACGGGACATCGAGGTGTTCGATCCTCTTCACGACCCACGCGTGGAGGACCTGGCCGACCATTATTACAGACTGACAGAGCGCAAGGGCGTGCTCCGGTCCGATGCGAGAATAGCGGTCAGGCGGCAAAACACGGTCATCGCCGCCATGCTCCTCAAGCGCGGCGAGGGCGACGCCATGATCTGCGGTTCGGCGGGCCGCTTCGACCGGCATCTGAAATACGTCGGCGACATCATCGGGCGGCGCGAGGGCGTGTGTACCTTTGGCGCGCTCAGCGCCATCCTGCTTGAATCGGGGACACATTTCATCGCCGATACGCAGGTGAATTTCGATCCAACGGCAGCCGAGATCGCCGAAATCGCAGTGCTCGCCGCCCGTCAGGTGAGGCGCTTCGGTCTAACGCCGAAACTTGCTTTCCTGTCCCATTCCAATTTCGGAAGCTCGGACAGTCCGACGGCGCGGAAGATGCGCGAGGCTCTCGCCCTATTCTGGGCGCTCGCCCCGGATGTGGAGGCGGAAGGGGAAATGCAGGGCGACGCGGCCTTGTCGGCGGACATACGCAAAGAGCTCTTCCCTCACTCGAAGCTGACTGGCGACGCCAATGTGTTGATCATGCCCACGCTTGACGCCGCCAATATCAGCTTCAATACGATCAAGACCCTGAACTCGGCGATTTCCATCGGGCCGATCCTGCTCGGCGCGGCGTTGCCGGTTCATGTGCTGACGCCGGCGGCCTCGGTGCGCGGCCTCGTGAACATGACCGCCGTTGCGGTTGTCGGAGCGAATGAAGGGCACGGCTGACGACTTGTCGACGAACGCGCTCGGGTGCTTCTTTCGCATGCTACGATTCCCTATGCGTTCCGGGTTAGGTCGGATTGCCGGTTTGCTCAGCTCATGCGCTTCGCCATATCGGCTTTGCGTGCGATCATCTTTTCCGCAAGTGCGGCTCTACCGCCATTCTCGTCGATGACGCGGCGGATCGAGGCGTCCGGAATTCGTATCACCACCGTGATGGCCTCATCGATCTGGGCCCGGCTCATATCTCCGAAAAGCCTGACCGCGTGAGGGTTGCCGCCGTCACTGCGCAGCGTGTCGAGCTCGCCGACGTATGTGCCGAACGCTTTGCCCTTCGGGTCTCCCAGCGCCCGGAACTCCAGGGCGCCTCCGAGGTCGAGCGTCGTGACCATCCCGTTGACGACGCCCTGATTGTCGCCGGTAAATCCGGCTGCATCCCAGTTAGCTGTCCAGGCGTGCACGCCGAGCCACGCTTGCGCCTGTCTTCGCTCGCTGTCGCTGAGATGCGAAACATGCTTCTTTTCGAGTTCGACCAGCACGGTTGCGATCTGGTTTGGTTCCTTTGCGTTCACATAGGTCAGTGTCGGGGCGCCTGCCAGCTGGTAGAGCTTCGCCGCAATGATCTCGTTCTTCGCATGTGCGGGCGATTCCAGCGATTTCACGTAGAACCGCCGGCCGTTCTTGTCCTGATAGACGCCAGCCGGGTTGCTTCCCATCTGGCCGCCGACCCGCCGCATGGTCGCTGTGTCGATGACATCGGCATCCATGACGATCCCCCTCAGACGATCGCCTCGGTCCGCCTGACCAGCGCCAGCTGCGACGGCGTCTCGATGGCGCCTTTGCGCGCACGGCGGACTTCCCGGATCGCCTGTTCGGGCGCCATGCCCAATTCGACCAGAAGCCGGGCGGCGATCATTCCAGCCCTGCCGAGCCCTCCCTTGCAATGCACGAGCACATCGCCGCCGCTGCGCAACAGCGCGCGAATTTCCGGGCCGTGCGTCTCCCATTGCTTCTCGAAGGCCTCGCTCGGAACCGAAAAGTCCGCGATGGGCAGATGCCGCCAATCCATTCCCCGGCGACGGACTTCCTCGCCGAGATGGGCGCCTTGAGCGCCACGAGTTCGGCCGGCTCGTTGAGCGTCAGCACCAGACGCGCGCCCCATGCAGCGATGGCGTCGAGATCCGCCGAGAGATCGCGCGCCCAGGCCCCCGTGCTCGCGGCGCGGTCGTGCTTGCCGGGGCAGAAAGTGATCCCGATCCGCCCATGCGACGGGCTTGCACGCACTTCCGCGATCTGAAGGGGGTGTGTCTGGCTTGTCCGCGCCCCGGCCATCCTGGATTCTCCCGAAAACGAGATCGGCTTCCGGCGCGGAAGAATAGCGCATCAGCCGGGCTTTCGCCACGCGCGGCCGAACAGGATGGCGCGGTTGGCGTCAACCATGCTGGTCGAGGAAACGACGGCAAGCTTGGAAATCCTGCGCGTAGCCGGGAGGCAACGGCAGCTTCTTCGTCTTGGCAAGTTTCTCCGCATAAGCGACCATCCGGGCGGTCGGGGCGGCGCGAACGGCGACCGTGGTTTCCGGAGAGCTTCCCGCTTGGGCGCGCCTTGCCCATGCGGGGCCGTTTGGGTTTGGCCGATGCCGCTTTGCGGCGGGAGGGTTTCGCCTCTGCGGTCTCGTCCTTTGCCGCCGCAGCCTTGCGCGAACGCCGCTTTCGCGGCTCCGGCTTGGCAGGCGCCGCCACAAGGTTGACTGCGCCGCGCTCTCGCTGCAGCAAGATGCCGATCAGCTTTTCCGCCTCCACGGCGATGGCGTCGATCACTTGGCGATGGTCAGCCTTGCCGGTCACCACGGCATCGAGCTGCATCTCCCATTCGGCGGTTGTCCCCGGATCGACGAGCGCAGGCGCCGCGTCGCGCAACACTTCGAACACTTGCAGGCCGGCGATGGTCGGCAGCACCCATTTGCCGTCGGCCGCGAGCAGGTTCTGCCTTTTCAGGCCCTTAATGATCTCGGCGCGGGTTGCCGGAGTGCCGATGCCCTTCGCCTCTTTCAGCCGTTCGCGCACGCTTAAGTTTTCCACGAAGCGCCAGGCGTTCTGCATGGCGTCGATCAGGGTGCCTTCGTTGTAGCGTGGCGGCGCCTGTGTGCGCTTGGCGTCGACGCGCGGTTCGGCGAGGCGGGCCATTTCGCCATCGGCAAGCGGCGGCAGGGTCTGCTCCGTTTCATCGCTGGCGGCGTCCGGCTCGTTGGCGCTGTAGACCGCCTTCCAGCCCTGCACGAGCGGGATGCGCCCCACCGCCCGGAATTCGACGCCATCGCCTGGCAGCGCAGGCACGCGCAGGGTGACGGCCGTCTGGCGGTATTCATAGTCCGGCATGACCGCCGCGAGATAGGATCGGCAAATAATGGCGAACAGGCGCTTCTCGTCGTCGCTGAGCCGCGCCAGCCGCTTCTCCAGGTCGTCGTCGAGGACATTGACGTTCGGAACCACGGCATGATGCGACACGCCTTCCAGCGCACGGTCGCAAAAATGCCCCGACTTGCCTTTCCGGATGACCGGCTTCGACAGATCGAGATGGGCGAAGCCGCGCAGCCCGGTCAGCGCGGAGGCGATGGCGGGCACGTCCGCGATCTGGTTCTCGCTCAGATAGCGGGCCTCGGCGCGCGGATAGGTGATCAGCTTCTTGCCGTCGCCGTCGTAGAGTTCCTGGGCGATGGCAAGCGTCTTGTCCGCCGTCCAGCCCCAGCGCTGGCCGCAGGTCTTTTGCAGCGACGGCAGATCGAACAGCTTCGGCGGCCCCTGCCGGCAATGCTCGACCTTGACGCCGAGCGGGCCGCGATAGCCGTCGGCCGCGCGGGCGATGGCCTCGGCGCGGGCCCGGTCCTTGATGCGCTGCTTTACAGGCGGAGCATGGCGCATAGCGAAACTGCCGCCCGCCACATGCGCCTCTACCACAACCTCGAAATAGTCCTCGGGCCGGAAATTGCGGATCTCCAACTCGCGCAGGCAGACGATGCCGAGCGTGGGCGTCTTCACCCGCCCGATGCCGATGACGCCGCGTGCGCCCGGCGCCAGAAGCGTCTTCGTCGCGGTGCGCGTCAGCGACAGGTTGAAGATTTGATCGGCCTGCTGGCGCGCGACCGCCGCCTCGTAAAGGGGGCGCATCTCGTTGTTGGGCTTCAGGGTGGCAAACGCCTGGCGCAGCGTTTTGGGGTCTTGCGCGGTGAACAGCGCGCGCTGCACGCTGCCCCGATAGCGCAGATGCTCCAGGATTTCCTGGCCGATGAGCTGGCCCTCGCGGTCGCAGTCGGTGGCGATGATCACCATCTCGCAGGACTTCAGCGCCGCCGCTATTGCCGCCAGCTTGGCGGATTTGTTCCCCCCGGAGGCAGGTCTGGTGGGATAGAGGCCGTCGGGCTTGAGCAGCGTACAGGACCAGCGTTTCCAGGCCGGATCGATCTCGTCGGGTTCGGCGAGACGCAGCAAGTGACCCTCAGCGGGCAGGATCTTCCCGTAACGGCTGCCGAGCGCCGCCGCCAAATCTTTAGCCTGGCTGGTTTTTTCGGTGATGATCAGCGTTGCCATAACCCGCCGCGAGAGATGATTCCGGTGACGGCAGCGTAGCGTCTAAAGCGGGAAGGATAAAGCCCAGCACGTAAGTCTGGGGAAAGGCCAAATGCTCGCAACCCGCTTCCTGCGCGTCGGGCCAACACAACACGCCTGCCGCACTGCGCTTACCCGCACGTCTTCGGCCATAGGTCCCTGTTCACTCCAGAGAGTTGCTCAAAACCACAATCATAATTTGATCAGAACCAGGCCCGTTTCTGGGTCGAGGCTCTTGGACAAATGCACGGGGGATTCGGTCAAAAACTCCTCGCAGGTGGGTCGGACAAACGCTTTCAGGAGATGACCGCCGGCGGTCGCGCCATCTGATCGGCCAACGACGGCATGGGCATGAGCAATAGGCTTGCCCTCGTGCTGGGCGACATCTCCAATGAGTGAAAGCAGCTCGACCTGCTCCTTCAGATCGACCGAGGTCCGATATTTCTTCGTTTCCGGGTCGAACCAGGCAAGCTTCACCGAGGCGAGCGCGCCGATAGCCTTGAAAGACGCATCGGCAAGATTCTGCTCCGCCGCGAAGTCTTTCAGACCCTTTGCGAGTTCGTCACCCGTGTTGAAGATGAGCACATAGCTTCTTGGCTGTTGATCGATTTGTTTCCACTTCATGGGACCTGCCTTCCCTTGTGGATGTTGCCGGGAGGCAGTTTTGTTCCAATTTGATCGCCAAGGCTTTGGTCCGGCCAAACCGGATCGTCAGCGTAAAAGGGACCGGCGCTTGGGTGCGAAGCCGCTTCGTTTCTGGGACTTGGCGCTCTACGCAGTGGCCATGACTTTGTCGTTGCGCTGGCTGTCGGTCGCCGCCGCGGCCGGACCGGCGTCGCTGCCGATGTGGGTTGCGGCGGTGATCGGCTTCATGGCCCCTCTGGCAGTCGCCACTGCCGAAATGGCCAGCCGCTTCGAGGGCGAGGGCGGCATCTATATCTGGACCCGTGAGGCGTTCGGGCCGTTCGCCGGCTTCGTCTGCGGCTGGCTCTATTGGACCTGCAACATCCCCTTCTTCGCCGGACTCTTGGTCTTCATCGTCAACGTCCTGGCCATCGCCGCGGGGCCCAAGGCGGTGGCTCTCTTGCAGAACCAGGCCCTGTTCATGGCCTTCGCGCTCCTGATCTCGACCGCCGTGGCGGCCATGCACCTGATGGGCCTGACCATGGGTAAGTGGATTTCGAACTTCGGCGGCGCCGCCGCGGTTGGAGTGCTCTTGATCCTCATCGCCGCCGGCGCCTCGTTGGCGCTGAAGCCCGGCGGTCCCGCCACCGACTTCATCCACGCCAGCTACGCCCCGCCCCTGACGGCGGACGCGGCGATCCTCTGGGGCGCCATGGTGTTCGCCTTCGGCGGCCCCGAAGCTCTGGCCTTCCTGCGCAACGAGGTCGAGGGCGGCATCCGCCAGATTCTTAAGGTGCTGGCGGCAGTCGGCGCGCTTTTGACCGTCAGCTACGTCCTGGGCACAGCCGCCATCCTTTCGATCCTCACCCCGGCCCAGGCGACCCGGCTGTCGGGGGCTCCCGAGGCGGTGAGGCTGGCCTTGAGCGGGCTAGGCCTCGGGGCGCTCGCCCCGCTCGGCCCGGTGCTGATCGCGCTCGCCTTGCTGGGCGGCTACAGCTCCTGGTTCGGGGTCGCCGCGCGCCTGCCGTTCGCCGCCGGGGTCGACAACTTCCTGCCGGCCGCCTTCGGCCGCCGCCATCCCAAAACCGGCGCGCCTATCGCCGCCATCCTTGCCCAGAGCGTGGCGGTGATCGTGCTTGTGGTCTTCAGCGAGATCAGCCAGTCGGGCGCCAGCCTGAAGCTGGCCTATGACTTCCTCGTGGACATGAGCGTGATCTCCTACACCCTGCCCTTCGTGTTCCTGTTCGCGGTCTATCTGAAAATGCAGTCGCTCCCCGCCCCGGCGGACGCCTGGATCCCGCCGGGCGGACCGTCTGGCGCCAAAGCGATCGGCTGGCTCGGCCTGATGGCCGCCATCAGCGCCATCCTCTGCACGCTGGTCCCGCCAGCCGACGCGGCGGACAAACTGGCCGCCACATTGCGGCTGCTCATCGCCTCGGCGGTGCTGATCCTGGCCGGCGTCCTGGTCTATCTCTGGGGCGCCCGCCGTGCTCTCGCCGATCGAGCCTCCCAGGGAGCCAATCCATGAACGCGCCCGTCGACGCCGCTGTCGAGACCCTGCCGGCCTCGGTCTATCGCGACCCCAGCCTCTGGCCGCACGAGCGGGCCAGGATCTTCGCCGGAAGCTGGCAATATGTCGGCCACGAGAGCCTGCTGGAACAACCCGGCGCCTGGGTCGCCGACGCTATCGCCGGATATCCGCTCCTGGCCGTGCGCGGCGAGGATGGGATGCTGCGCGGCTTCCACAATGTCTGCCGCCATCGGGCCGGACCCCTGAACTCAAGGCGCTTCGGGCCGGTGCGACGGGCTCATCACCTGCCAGTACCACGGCTGGACCTACGCGCTCGATGGCCGCCTCAGATCCGCCCGCGACTTCGGTCCCAGTCCCGGCTTCGACCCGCGCGAATCCGGCCTCTATCCCGTGCGGCTGGAGACCTGGCGCGGCCTGGCATTCGCTACGGTCGACGCCGGGATTCCGCCGCTCGCCGAAGTCCTGGCTCCGGTCGAGGCGCGGCTGGAAGGCGCCGACTGGAGCGGCCTGCGCGTGGCTGCCACCCGCCGCCACCACTTGGCCTGCAATTGGAAGGCCTATGTCGAGAATTATTTGGAGGGCTACCACGTCCCCCTGATCCACCCGGCGCTTAATGCCGAGATCGACGCCGCCCGCTATTCGGTGACGCTCGACGGCCGCATTGCCATCCACGAAGTGCCGCTCAAGAAGCGGGACGCGGTTTATGAGGGCCTGTGGGCCTGGGCCTGGCCCAATACGGGCTTCAATGTCTATGGCTCGGGCGTGATGGTCGAGCGCATGGCGCCGCTTGGGTATGACAAGACCCGGCTCGACTACATGTTCTTGACGCCTGGGGGCGAGGCGGCGCCCGACGAAACCATGGCGATGTCCGACAGGGTGCTGGCCGAAGACCGTTGGGTGGTCGAGCGCGTGCAGGAAAACCTCGACGCGGGCATCTATCAGACCGGCCGTTTGTCCTCGCGCCACGAGGCCGGGGTGGCCGCGTTCCAGGCCTTCTACCGACAGGCCATGGGCGAAGTGTTGGGGTAGGCGACTCGCGAGCAAGCGTCGGCCCGCAGCCCAAGTTTCTGATTTCACAGCTCGCCTGAACTGCCTCTGCCGCAGACTCTCATCGCCTGCAAAACGTCCACCAATAGCGAGCAGCCCACCTGCCCATCATGCTGCCTCATCATCCGGGCGTTCGGCGCGATCCTCCCCGCCGGAATCCTTGGCCAGGAACGCATAAGCGAGGCCGCCGTAGACCACCGCGGGGGTAAGCCGCAAGGCTTGCCACCAGCCCTCGAAGGGCACAAGCGTCTCGACGGCCCAAGCGGCGGTGAGGAGAAGCCCGGCGAGCAGGCCGAAAATGATGGCCTGATGCCCGCCTTCATCTTTCTCTTTTTCAAGAAACCAAGATGCCGCCATGCAAGCCAGGCAGATCCAGAACCCAAGCTTGCGGAGCACCGGGACGAATTCATGTTCCTCGCCAATGATGTTCCAATGCAGCAATGCCGTCTCGGCCGTCAGCGGCAAAAAGACCAGTGCGGCCGAAAGCACTGCGAGCACGAGCAGCAGCCTTTCGAGTCCAGAGATTGCCGCCCGAGGGCTTATTGCGGGGTCCGGCCCCTCTTTCTCGCCTAGCGCCGGCGCAAAAGACTCGTCTGTTGGGTCCATATGGCTTATACCGTAAACGCAACCTTAGCGGGCGCAATCGCATGCGCTGCCCTGACGTACAAGCCTCAGCGCCGCAACGCCCGAAAGCATCCCGCCATAGATGGCATATTTGCCGCGCTCGCGCAGCTTGAAGAGATGCCCATCAACACGGCAGCGCAAGGGAAGCTTTGAGCCGTTCCAAGCATCGCCGACCACGTCCGCAAATGAAGTGTCGCGTGAAGGCTTCAGATGTCGCTTCTCTCGGCGATCTCGATCGCGTCATCGACCTCGAAAACCAAAGCCCCCTTGTTTGTCCCTGGCACGTCAGATGAACGCTTCTTTTTTCAATCCCAGCCAATCGAGGGCGGATTGATGGTAAATCGCTTCGCGGGTTTTGGCATCAAGCTGAGCCTCTTCCACCACGCGACCGGGTTGGAGTTCCCCCAGCGGGAAGGGATAGTCCGTCCCCAAGCAAATTTTGTTGGCGCCGATCTTTTTAATCAGGAACTTCAAAGCGTCGGGATCATGGACAAGGCTATCGATATAAAAATGCCCCAGATACTCTCGAGGGGGCACGCGGCAATCCATGGCGCACAAATCCGGCCTCACATCAAAACCATGTTGAACGCGGCCCGCTGTGATCGGGAAGGCGCCGCCACCGTGGGCGAAAGCGACCCTTAAGTTTGGAAACCTCTGAAAAATCCCCCCGAAGATCATGGAGCAGATCGCGCGCGACGTTTCGGCGGGCATACCAACCAGCCATGGTAACCAATAGTTCTGCGTTTGCTTTTCACCCATCATCTCCCAAGGATGCACAAACAAGGCAGAATCCGTTTCTTCCAATTTCTGGTAGGCGGGGAAAAATTGCGGGTCTGATAAGTTCAATTGATTAACGTTCGAACCGATCTGGAAACCACAGAGTTTAAGCTCTTGCCTCGCTCGCTTGATTTCCTGGCAAGCCAGACCGGGATCCTGCATTGGCAACGTGCCGAGGCCAACAAATCGTTTGGGATGCAGGTCAACCACCTCCGCGATGTGATCGTTCAGCATTTGCGACAGGACAAGGCCATCCTTGGCTCTCGCCCAATAAGAGAACATGACAGGAACCGTGGACAAGACCTGCACTGTGACGCCACAACTGTCGCAGTCCCGTAAGCGGGCGTGGGGATCATAGCTGTTGGGCTCGACCCGGCGAAAAAATTGACCCGTGTCGCTGACCATGTCGGAGTGGGAACAACCTGGATTTTTTCTTAACTGGATGAAACCCGTATATCCAAACCTTTCGCTGAACTTGGGAATCTCGGGCGGCAGAATATGGGTATGAATATCAACTTTCAGCATTCCAATTGCGTCCGTTTTTATGCCCACATTTATTACATATGACGTGCGTGCTGTTGTAATACCTCTCAAACACAGCGCTGAATTGGGTTTCAATATTCGTCAGGAAAAACTTTTCTTCGTAAAGGAGGCAGTTGCATTTCTCGCAGTACCACTGCAAGGCATCGAGTTCCGTTTCGAAGCGAGAATCGCCGGGAGATGGGCCGAGGCGCCGACGGCGCTCGATCACAAGGCCGACGGTGTGGGCGGGCCGTTGCGGTGAATGCGGGGTCCTTGGCGGCAGCAAAAACACATCGCCAGCGCGAACTCGAATATCGCGAATTCTTCCATCGTCAATCACCTTCAGGATCATGTCGCCTTCGATTTGGTGAAAGAACTCCTCACTTTGGTTGACGTGGAAATCAGTCCTCGCGTTCGGCCCGCCAACCGCCATGACAATGAACTCCCGGTCCTGCCACAACACTTTATTGCCCACGGGCGGGCGTAACAGGGAGCGGTTGTCCTCAATCCACTTCTGGAGATTAAAGGGTTCAGGAATCTGGGACGTCGCTCTCTCCGACATGATGGCCTCACTTGACCGTGGCGATACACTTCAGTTCGATTGCAATGGGCGTTGGCAAACAATTGATTTCTACTGTCGTTCGACAAGGTGGATTGTCTTTGAAATAGTCAGCCCAAAGCCTGTTGTAAGTTTCGAAATCGTTTTTCATGTTGGTCAAGAAGACCGTCACATCGATAAGCTGGTCCCAAGATGATCCAGAGTCCTCGAGGATGGTTTTGACGTTCTTGAAAACACTGTGGCACTGGGGTTCGATATTGTAAGAGAGAATTCGCCCATCATGGGAAAGCTCGACCCCTGGAATCTTTTCTGTCCCGCGCTCGCGCGGACCAACACCAGACAGAAAGAGCAAATTGCCAACGCGTTTGGCGTGTGGATACAAGCCGACTGGCTCGGGGGCTTTTTTTGACTCAAAGGATTGCCAAGTCGCGGCCTTCTCCTCCGACGTGTTCATCACTTCTTTCCGTAGCTTTCAACTGTCCCGCTTGAGTTGCTGAGGGTCATCAAGCATGTGTTTTTCACTTCACTGAAAAACTTCAGGGCGTAGTCGCCGCCCTCACGCCCCAAACCTAAGTCCTTGACGCCTCCGAAGGGGGTGCGCAGATCGCGCTCATTCCAGCAGTTGATCCACACGACCCCCGCTTCCAGTCGTCTGGATATCCGCTGCGCCCTGGACACATCCCGGGTCCACAGCGAGGCTGTAAGGCCATAACGGGTGGAATTTGCCATGCGGATGACCTCCTCCTCGGTGGAAAAGGGTATCAAGGTCGCGACCGGGCCAAAAATTTCCTCCTGGTTCACAATGGATTCGCTCGGCAGGCCCTCGATGAGCGTGGGCGCCATGAAATAGCCATTCCTCAGATCACCGCCGAGGTTGAGCTTCTCCCCGCCGCAAAGTATCTGGCCGCCTTCTTTTCTTGCGATGTCTACATACGACATGACCTTTTCAAAATGCGGTTTCGAAACAAGCGCGCCGATATCCGTCGTTTGATCCAGCGGATCGCCCACCTTGAGCTTCCTTATTCGACTCAAAAAGCCGGCGCGGAATTCCTCGTAGATAGCCTTCTGAACAAATATTCGCGATCCACACAGGCAAATCTGTCCTTGATTTGAAAAGGAAGAGCGCAAGGTGGCTGCCCATGTCCGCTCCAAATCTGCGTCATCGAAAATAATATTTGGATTCTTGCCTCCCATCTCAAGGGAGATTTTCTTAAAGCTCTTTGCGGTCGCCTCGGCGATCACACGACCCGTCGCTGTGCTCCCAGTAAAAGACACGGCCTTGATTTGAGGATAAGTCACGAGGGGCGCTCCCACCCCCGCCCCCGTGCCATGCACGATATTGATCACTCCAGGGGGCAAACCCGCCTCTTGAAAGATCTCCCCTAGAAGCATTGCTGTCATGGGCGTCACTTCTGATGGCTTCGCGATCACCGTATTACCCGCGGCCAAAGCCGGAGCAATTTTCCATGTCAGCAGTAAGAGCGGCAGGTTCCACGGGGAAATACAGGCCACAATACCCAGCGGCGAGTAGTCGACCACATTTGAGATCTCCGTGCTGGTTCGGAAGACCTCGCCATGAAACTGCGTGATCGCGTCGGCGAAAAATTCAAAATTCATGGCGCTGCGTGGAATGTCCACTGTCCGCGCCAATGAAAAGGGTTTGCCATTATCGATCGCTTCGGCCTTCGCCAATGCATCGAGACGACTGCGAATCCCCTTTGCAATCAGCCGCAGATATTCAGCTCTCCTTGGCGCCGTAGTTTGCGACCACGAGGGAAACGCCTGAGCCGCGACCTGGACCGCTGCCTCGATGTCCGTGGCGTCCGAGTCGGGCGCCAAGGAATAGACCACACCAAGGGAGGGGCTAAAATTCTCCAGGTATTTCCCCTGGAGGGGAGGAACATATTCGCCGCCAATAAAATTCTTTATTTCCATTGTTTTCAAGCAGTGGTTTGCAAGATCCCGAGTGTTCTCACCTCACTCCTCCTCCTTTGCCCAGCAAAATGGCCCGGACCGGACTTGCGTCGGCATTCATGATTTTGAGGGGAAGGGCGATCAGATCGTAAACTCCGGGTTTGACCTCATCCAGTACGATGCCTTCGAGAACTGCCAAATTGTGCTTCAGTAGGGTTTGATGCGAGATCAGGTTTTTATCATCAGCCAAATCGACCGATGGGGTATCCACTCCCACCAATACCACTTGTCTTTCTGCTAAGAACTCGATGAGCTCAGGGGAAAGAGCCATGAAATCCGAGGTCCAGCGATTGGGATCAGGGAAAGAACCGGTCTTGAAGAGCACGCGCGGCGCTTGAATGGTTATCTTTTCCAGATCCGCGACTGAAATTCTTTTTTGCGCGACCCTGGCCACTTCGATGACTTGCGCCGGACCCAGGTAAAGGGACAAGTCTCTCTCGGCAATAGAGGGCCCCAGGCGGGAGTAATGACTCGGCGCATCCGCGTGAGCCCCAAGGTGCACGGTTGTTGTCATTAAAGACAAGGTCAAGTTGTCGCCCTTCTTCATGTCCAGCAAAACATGGCTGCGAAACTCGGTGTCTCCCGGGAAAACAGCGATCTCGGGGGTTATGAGGGGCGAGATATCATAAATTTGACAGTCCATCGAGCTTCACAATAAGCGATTACATAGCACATGACCGTTCACAATACGCCATTACGTAACAAAGGAATGTGATGGAACAAGAAGATATTCTAAAGTGGGCAAATGTACTAAGTGAAGCTCGCGTGCACGCGACCCCTGTGGCGCAACTCAGCAATCAAATCGAGGGGTTCGGGCGATCCGATGCCTATGCCATTCAGGAAAAGGGGATCGGCTTTCGCCTTGCCCGAGGCGAGCGGTTGGTTGGCTTTAAAATGGGACTGACTTCAGAGGCCAAGCGAAAGCAGATGAACTTGGACTCACCGCTCTATGGAGTTCTGACCGATCGAATGGAAGTTCGGGACGAATTTTCCCTTTCCGGCAGCATCCATCCCAAAATTGAACCCGAGCTGGCTTTCCTGATCGAAAAAGAATTGCCCGAAAAGCCCAGTCGGGAACAAGTCCTGCAAGCCGTCGGGGCGGTGTGCGCCTGCCTGGAAATCTTGGATTCCCGTTACCAGCATTTCAAATACTTTTCCATGGAGGATGTCATCGCCGATAACTCCTCCTCGTCGCGTTTTGTCCTGGGGGGCTGGGTCCGGGATTTTCGCGATTTTGATCTGCGAACTCTGCCCATGCAGATGTTTGTGAACGACCGGCTCTCGCAAGAGGGAAACTCGAAAGACATCTCGGGCGATCCGGTGGTTTCTGTCATTCAGCTTTGCCAACTTCTGGCCGCGCGCCAACATTCCTTACCCAAAACTTGCATTGTCCTGGCGGGGGCCGCCACCGCGGCCGTCGCGCTTGAGCCGAGGATGCGGATCCGACTCGAGGTCCCCCATTTCCCCAACGTACAGGTGGGCATCCGGCCATGAGTTTTTCCCCACAACAAGACAGTCTCAAAGCCGCTGAACAACTTGATCATGAAGACATATTAAAACCGTTTCGCTCCGAGTTCACCTTTCCCAAAAGCAAAAGCGGAGACGATAAACTTTACCTCGCCGGGCATTCCCTGGGGCTCTTGCCAAAGAAGGCCCGGCAATACATTGAGGAGGAACTCTCCGATTGGGGCCAACTCGCTGTGGAAGGGCATGTTCATGCGAGGCATCCTTGGTTGCCCTATCACGAAAATATCACGGCGAGCTTTGCCCGTCTTGTGGGAGCCAAAGATTGTGAAGTCGTGGCGATGAACACGCTCACGGTCAATTTGCATTTGCTGATGGTCAGCTTTTACCGGCCGGCTGCGAAGCGATATAAAATATTGATCGAGAATAATTCCTTTCCTTCGGATAAATACGCCGTCGACTCACAAGCTCAATTCCATGGTTTAGATCCGCGCGACGCGGTGGTCGAACTCAAAACCCGGCCGGGGCAGTTGACCGTGGATCCCGAAGAAATCGAGGAGCAAATTCGGGCTCTCGGGAGCTCGCTGGCTTTGGTCCTGCTTGGCAACTGCAACTATCTTTCTGGCCAGTGTTTTCCATTCGAACCCGTGGTGCGGGCGGGCCATCAAGTTGGCGCGAATGTTGGATTTAATCTGGCTCATGGAGCTGGCAACTTAAAACTGGATCTGCACGCGTGGGACGTGGATTTCGCCGTCTGGTGCTCCTACAAGTATCTGAATGCGGGTCCTGGAGGGACTGCCGGCGCTTTCATTCATGAAAATCATTTGGCGAAAAAGCAGCTGCCTCGTTTTGAGGGCTGGTGGGGTCATGATAAAACGACCCGCTTTCAAATGGGGCCTGAGTTTTCGCCCTTGAACACCGCCGAATCCTGGCAACTGAGCAATCCACCCATTTTCCAACTCGCCGCTCTGCGGGCTTCCATGGAACTCTTCGATCGAGCCACTATGCCTGAACTGCGCAAGAAGGGCGATCGTTTGACCAGCTATATCGAGTGGTTGATCCGGCGGAATTGCGCCGACGCGCTCGACGTGGTGACGCCACCGGCTGGTTCGCGCGGATCCATGCTGTGTGTGCGGTTGAAAAGCAAGCCAGGCTCCCCCTGCGCCAACGCCGAGGCTCTTCTTGACTTATTAAATAAAAAGAACGTCCTCCTGGACTTTCGCCAACCCGATATTCTCCGCATGACACCCGTTCCACTTTATAATTCTTTTGTGGATGTTTACCAGTTGTCGGAAGCCTTCAAGGAGTTATTGCAATGAAAAGTATTGTCATTGCGGGCGGGGGACTTGTTGGCTCCCTGGCCGCCATCATGATGAAAAGGCGGGGATACGAGGTGACGATATTGGAGAAACGTCCCGATATCCGTCAACGAGGCCCGCAAGCGAACGCGGGCGGCCGGTCGATCAATCTCGTGGTGACCTCGCGCGGATTGAACGCGCTCGAAAAGGCGGGTCTGTTGCAAGATGTTCTGCCAATGACTGTGCCCGTGACGGGGCGCATGATTCACGGCAAGATCGGGGCGCCAGCCTATCAGCCCTATGGCCGCGATGCCTCCGAATGCAATTATGCAGTATCACGCGGCGATCTGAATCGCTTCTTGCTGGCCGCCTGCGAGCGGCGCGGCATTCGCATCCTGTTTGAGGCCACGGTCGATTCGTCGACCAATCTGCGAGAGAAAAAGGTGAAGTTTAGCTCGCGCGGGCGAGATCGCGGACTTGCGGCCTTGGACTACGACATCTTGTTAGGGACGGATGGGGCGGGGTCGGTTCTCAGAAAAAGCATGAAGGACGTATTGGGCTCTTCCTATCATGATGAAACCGAGTTTCTTTCGTCCGATTACAAAGAGCTTTTTATGCCCGCTGTGGCGGATGGCGGGTCGCCGCTGCAGAACAACGTTCTTCACATCTGGCCGCGCGGAACGCACATGTTGATGGCCCTGCCCAATTCTGACGGCAGCTTCACAATGACGATTTACTTGCCGTCCCGTGGAGCCGGACCGAGTTTCGAGGCTTTGAAAACCGAACAGCAAGTGCGGTCCTTTTTGCGGGACGAATTCCCCGATGCCTATGAATTGATGCCAAATGCCGTT
Source organism: uncultured Alphaproteobacteria bacterium (assembly GCA_963757195.1). GTDB lineage: Bacteria > Pseudomonadota > Alphaproteobacteria > Rhizobiales > Rhodomicrobiaceae > Rhodomicrobium. The sequence continues at coordinate 1,718,870 of CAVWQG010000002.1, read as the reverse complement.
CACGAATTCATCAGTCATCCGCAAGGCAAGCTTGGGACGGTGCGGTCGGCGCCCTGGATCTACCAGGAATTTGTGGCCCTTCTCGGCGATGCGGCCCATGCCATCGTTCCTTTTTTTGGCCAAGGCATGAACCTTGGCTTTGAGGACTGCGTTTATCTGGATAAGTATTTGACCGAATTCCAAGATGAGTGGGCTCTGGCGCTCACTGAATATGACCGGTCACAAAGGCCCAGTGCCAACGCCATCGCCGACATGGCCCTCGAAAATTTCGTTGAAATGCGTAACAAGGTTGGCGATGCGCGATTTCTGCTGATGAAAAAAATTGAGGCGAGGATCGAAAATGAAATGTCTGACATTTATCGATCGCGCTATGGAATGATCGCCTACACCCTTATTCCTTATGCATTGGCGAGAGAAGCTGGGCAAATTCAAGATCGCCTTTTGCATCAACTCTGCGATGGGGTTGATCCGGAGAAGGATATAGATATGGGCCTGGCCAAGCGACTGGTGGAGCGGGAATTGCTGCCCTATCTCAAAATGAATGATATTTCGGTCCAAAGATACAAAATCCCCCGAGCGCTTTTTTAGCGGGATATTGAAAAAGGCAGAATTCCAAGTCTCATCCTCCGTCGGGCTCAAGGGCGAGGGCGAGCGATGTGCGCGGCTGACCTCATAGTGAGCCTGTCGAACCATGAGCATCGTTTTTCAGCCGCCTGTTAGCGCCATTGAAACTGCAATGTATTTTTGAGGCCTTCCGGAAGCTGCGGCAGCTGTGACCGCGGAATGATGAACGTTGCAAGATTAAACAGATCCATAAAAACACGATTCGTATCTGTCGCCTTTCGCAAATACTGATGACCTGAAGAGCCGCCTGTTCCAATCTTGGTCCCCAGCATCCGGTGTACCATGAGGGAATGCCGGAAACGCCAATTGGTGAAGTTTTCATCGATCGTCGTGAGAGCATTCAAGACTTGAAAAGGGTAGGAAAGAACGGGTTCCTGCCGGTAAAGCATAATAAAGAGCGCATTCAAAGTGGCTTTTTGAGATATTCTACGTATGTTTGATGATTGTGTCGCCTTGTATTTTTCCTCGTCGAAAAGACTTTGAAAGGTTTCTTCGGTGGTACGGTTGTTCTCCAGCTGCCTCTTCTTCTCGTGTTCTGAAAGTAGAGCGAGATTCTTTTCAATCGTAATGCAATCCGACGTTAGCAATTCTTGCACGGCCTTTTTGTAAGCCTGCCAAAAGTTAAATTGGCCGCTGTTGGTAAAAGGCATTCGCTCCAGCCATCTCTCCAAAATTTCGATCAGCGAGGCTTCCTTTTCCACGGCCACCAATTTTTGGCGATCCGCTTCCTTGAAGTCTCCCCATAAAGTATCCGCGGTCAACGCCTTGGCGGGCGTCGGTGTGTAGGCCCATGCGAATCTCGATTTCCCGAAACTGAACACTTTGAAAGCCGGAGGCGGGAATCAACAACTCACGAAACTCCAAAAACTCCATGGGAGTCATGGTTTCCAATATTTCAAGGTGTTGCAGAAAGAGACCCTGAATCTTTATAATTCGTTCCAGTTTATGATTGATTGAGAAGAGCTCTGATTCCGGAACAAAAGCACGGTCCCAGGCACGAATAATCGCTCTCATTTCATGTAAAATATGTTTGAACCAAAGCTCGTAGGATTGATGAACGATAATAAAAAGCATTTCATCATGGCATTCATCTCCATACTTTTTACTCAGCGGTTTTTGCGCGTCGAGAAAGGTATTGAGGTGCAGATAATCGCCGTAATCAACGGGTCCGTGATTTTTATGCATAGAAAATCCTTTCAGTGAATGCGCGCAGGCGTGACAAAGGAAGACAACAACGCCGAAGCAGGAACGCGATCGATACACGAAACTGTGAGGCCCCAATCTCAGCAGGCGCCGATCTGAGCCGCGCTCCGGGAGTATGTATGGATCTCAGAGGCAGGCGAAAACCCAGAAACGGAAGCCTGGTAAGTTATGTGCGTCAAGTTCTGCAAAATGGCGGAGCCAGAGCTGCGGAGATGTTTCTTTGTTCGGCTGGGAGCCGTTTCTCCGTCCCGGCCTGATTTCCGTAAAGCGCCGCGCGCAGCAGCGGTCAACGCTGGCCGCAGGCCACCGCCGAAGGCGGCGCGAAGCGGCGTTGAGGGCTGCGAGCACGGCGCGATCGTTGGGCAAGCCGGGCCGCTCATGCGGCCTGCCTCAGCATCTGCTTTTTGTGCTCGGCCAAGTGATCCATGTTGGATAGCGCATGGCCTCAAGCCAGTTCTCGTGCGTTTCGACGGCCAGCGCCCGCACGAGCCTTAGGCAGCTCTCGGGGTTGGGAAAGATGCGAACCACATGCGTGCGCCGCTTGATCTCCTGGTTCAGCCGCTCCAGCATGTTCGTCGACTTCATGTGCTTGTGGTGGGCAAGCGGCAGCCGGTAAAGAGCGAGCGGCGGGTGCTGAAGGGCGAACAGGTTCCGGCCGGCGAGAAACTCGTCAGCCTGTTCGAGCCGCACGCCGATATTATCGTCAAAGGTGGCCGCGATACCAGTTACGGCCATAAGCTCAACCTTGTCACAGGCAGGAGCGGCTTAGTCCTCGACGTCGTGATCGAAGCGGGCAATCCGGCCGATAGCGAGCGGCTGCTGCCGATGCTGGAGCGCCATATCGCCTTTTACGGACAGGCGCCGCGGCAGGCGGCCGCCGATGGCGGCTATGCGAGCCAGGCCAATCTCGACAAGGCGAAGGCCCGCGGCGTCATCGACATGGCCTTCCATAAAAAGTGCGGCCTTGGCATCGAAGACATGGTGAGGAGCCGTTGGGTCTACCGCAAGCTCCGTAATTTCCGCGCCGGCATCGAGGCGGGCATTTCTTGTCTGAAACGCGCCTACGGGCTCGCCCGCTGCACTTGGCGCGGGCTTGAGCACTTCAAGGCTTACGTCTGGTCCTCGGTGGTCGCCTATAACCTTGCCCTGTTCGCTCGCCTGGCAGCCGCTTGAGGCGCCAGCGATCGCGCAGCCCAGGTCACCGGCAGCAGCCGGTGCTTCCTGTTGTCCGGAAGCGTCGGCGGGTGAGCGATTTGCACCCGCTCAGACGCCTCAGATCCATGAACAAGCACGCATCGTAAGCCAATAAGCGCCTGATCGAGCAGCAGAAACAGCCATTTATGGACGCACACTAAGCTAGGAGCCTGTCTGTGCAGCATAAGGCGCAAACCGCTTCGGACCGCACGAGCTGCCGCTCGCCGCTTGCCAATGACTTCCGCCTCATTGTTCACACCGCTGCTTCTGGCTGCTGCTGGATGTTTGCGATTGCGTCCCATCCTGGAACCCCGCGCGGCAAAGCGAAATTCGCCACCTCCGCCTGCGGCTCCTGAAAATCGCCGGCCTCTCGAAAGAAACAAGCCTGGACAAGGAGTCGCAAGTGTCGCTGTTTCAAACTCCTGTGCGGAGTTTCTCGCGTCGACATGCGGTAAGAAGATGTAAGCTATGGAATGCCAAGACTTTTTCTAGCGCCGGAGGAGTGCAAAGCTAATCACATGATTCACATAGATCTTTCCTATCCCCTCTGTGGCTTTCTGGTCGGCGCATTGGTCGGCTGCACCGGGATTGGCGGAGGCTCCATGATGACCCCGCTGTTGATTCTTGTCTTCGGTGTGCATCCGCTATCGGCAGTTGGCACCGATCTTTTGTATGCGGCGGCGACCAAAGCCACGGGCGCAAAGGTCCACGCACAGAGGGGCAATGTTGAATGGTCCGTCGTGGGCCTCCTCGCGCTCGGCTCCGTGCCTGCCTCCCTCGCCACGATCTATGCCATGACGTGGCTGCCCGCCAAGAGCCCCGAGCTCACGCACCTGGTCACCGTCGCCATCGGAGCAGCGCTGATTCTGGCCGCTGCGGGCCTTCTCTTCGGGCAGGACTGGCGCGCCAAAAGCGAAGCTCCCGGCGCGCAACCACAGCCCTATTCGCGCGCCCGACCCCGCCTGACCATCCTTCTTGGTCTGTTTCTTGGCGTTGTCGTCTCCTTGACTTCGGTTGGCGCGGGAGCGATCGGTATCGTGGTCCTTCGCTTTTTGTATCCCAGGCTGCCCGCCGTCCGCCTGGTCGGATCCGATATTGCCCATGCGGTTCCGCTGACCTTGCTTGCGGGCAGCGGTCATTGGTTGATCGGCGATGTGAATTTGTCTTTGTTGGGTTCGCTTCTGATCGGATCCATTCCCGGGATCATCCTCGCCAGCCGCTACGCCCATTTGGTGCCGGACCAGGTCTTGAGGCGCGTGCTAGGCGTGGTTCTCCTCGCTGTCGCGGCCCCTATGGCGGCCTCTTGATTACTCGCTATTTGCGCGCTTGCCATGAAATAGACAAAGCACAAATCTATCGGCAACAAAAATTATGAAGTACGGCGTGTCGCTTCTCGGCTGCTTATTGGCACGCGTTCGATATTTGGGAGACAAGCATGATATTACAGATGTATGCCGTAGCTCTTGCAATTTTGGCGGGAGTGGCCGGTTCACCGGCAGGGGCTGCGGCGGCAGAATCCAACACACCGAAAGAAAATAATACCTGGCTGGCCGCAGATGCGACCGGCAGCGGGCCTAAGGCCGCTTCAGTCTATGATCGCCTGATGGATCAGCTGTGGCACGGAACCGCCAGCTTTCGTCCTTACATTAGCTTTCAGATTCAGACAGTTCCTGACAAGGGGCGGCAGCCGTTCTTTAATGGCATGAACGAAGGAACACAGATCGTTCCGATGAACGGTGTTTGGTATCTGTTTAATCGCGAATACGATTTTGCGCCACGTCCTTCAGGGTGCACTCACGATTTTTCCCGCATTGTCGTGAGAAAGAGCACGGATCTTGGGCATACCTGGTCGAAGGGAGTTGTCATCGCGCAGCCAAATGTGGCCGAAGGAGAGTGCGCCTTGACCGATGGCTACGCTTACTGGGACAGTGATACTCAGACATGGCACTACCTGTCTCAAGTGCTATCCAGCAAGGGGATTTGGAACATGGATCATTTTGAACGCCAAGGCGCCGATCCGATGGGAGCATTTGAACCCGATCCAGGCAATCCCGTTGTAAAAGGAGGCATGATCTGGAGCAGAATTTGCGGGTCGGGGAAACTCTGCCCTAACGGGACCGTCGATGAGGGCACCCCAGAAGTAATCCAAAAAGCGAATGGCTTCTACTATGTTACATTTCACGGGGCCTATAGGGTCCACGGCCCGTCGAGGGCTTCGTTTGGCTACCGCGGGATAGCCAAAACCAAGGACTGGCACACATGGCTCCCCGTGGATACGATCCCTGGTAGCGTCATCTGGTCTCAGCAGGACTGTAAGAACTGGAAAGTCGCTTGGAATCCGCAGACTGGCTGCATTGGAGGGGGGCACGCCAGCACGGTAGTCACACCAACCCACACATATATGTTGATAGAGTTGGCGGACATACGTCTTGGATGCACAGCAGGACAGCATTGGGTAATTGGCCTCGTTCGAGCACCCACTATTCAGGGGAGCGGCCACTGGCAGCAGTGGCCCAGTAATCCACTGCTGAAAAACGAGAACGGCGCACCTTGCTCCGTTCAATATCCTCGTTTTTTCACGGACGCAGGCGTCATTTACTTGAGTTACTGGACCCTGGGCCCAGAAGGGGCCCACGACGCCAACACGATGTTTCACATCACGAAACTGCGCCAGCAAAACAGGCCCTCGAAGTCTGCCCCTGTGCGGGAGTCAAAGAAGATCACAGCTAGATAGTTTTAGTGGCTTTGGAAGGTCTATACAGCTGGCCGGAAGTTCGCACTCCCATTGCCGCAAACGCTCAAGCGAACTTTCGGCCGTAAGCTGTACTAGACACTAAAGAGTTGCTAGTACGCCTTATCCGCGGGGCGTACTAGTCGGATTTTGTATTAGTGCCGGATTCCGATCCTGGCGAAGCTAAGTTGATCTCCTTCAAGCGCTCAACGAATATCTGTTGCACAATATCATATAGTTTAAGGTCCATACTGACTAAAGGCGCCATCGCCGCATCTAAAGCTTCAGAACGCTCTACTGGCTCTGGCCGGGTGAAGCCTTTTTGCTGTCCTGCGAACTCATCGGTGCGATGTGTTGAGTGTATTTTCTCCGGCGGCGCGAAACCGAGAGCGTTACAAATGAGAGTGACCGACTCTTTCATGCGTTCAGTTATGCCAATTGCATTCAATCCTTGAATACGAGCTTTTGCCGTGTCAAAGGCGTCTACCAAAGTGTTCTTATCAGTATCTAGATCGATAGGAAGTGCAAGACTCGAACCGAAAGTTCTTAAGTATGTATTGTTGGTTCTAGGGGAACAAAGAACATATTTGTGTTGAAAGAACTCTATTGGATTGAGGTCCTGTGCGAGAGCGACGAACTCCATGTCCACTTTGTTTCTGCTGGATACCGGGTGCGCTCTGTGAAAACGATAAAATGAAATGAGCCGCTCCCTAGGCTCGCGAAAGATCGCCAGCCTTTTGATATTACCACCAGGCAACGCGAGTGTAGCTGCGTAGTCCAAATGGCCGGAGATGAAGTCATAGCTACTTAATTTTGCAACCGGGCTTGAGAAAAAAGAATACATAGACAAGTGTGATGGAGAACGGCGACATGGATCAAACTGCTTCTCTAAAATCCGCTGCAAAGTTGTGCCGCCGGTCTTTTCCAGGTGGATGAAGCACACGGTAGACCTATTGGAATCAAGGAATGAGCGCAGTTTGGACATCTTCAGGAACGACAGAATATTCGCCTGTCCCTCGGGGCTACCGAGAACATCACGTCTTAAGCTGTCAACATCCCTATGTGGAGCAAAGTGATTGTAAACATGCTCGGACTCTGGCTCGCGTCCCAGAATATATAAAAAAGCAAAGCGAATTTCTTCCCGAGTAACCGTCACCAAATCCCCCTTCCTAGGAGCGACCTGCATCTCACGACGCACAAAAGCTGAGCGGTGACTGAACAGGCGGTATTTGCCGAAGCCCTACCAACACAACTGGCGCATAGTGCTTACCCGATCATTATCTTTTCTAGGGTCTTCACTCGAGACAAGCTGTCCGAGTTCTCGCAACAAGCAAGCGCCTTAAGCCCCACGAATGTTTCGCGATTTCCACTTTGTGCGAATGGCCCAGCGCTCAGAAGGACAATCGAAACTGTTCCATCCGGTCCGGTTTTCCCTTCGACGATATGCCAAGCTTTTCCAGTTTGAACCTTACGGGCAGCGATCAATTTTTCATTTGTGGCAATCAATTTCTCGATTTGAGCTTCCAGTACAGTATCTGTCGTTTTATCAGTTACAGCTTCCCGTGCAGCATCTGTCAGAGTCTGAGCACTAGGCAGAGTCTGCGCACTAGGAGCGACCGAAACCTCCTCTGCTCTGATTTCCGTGATGGTGTTGCAGACCCCGCCTGCATCGATCTTCAGCCACACTTTTTCGCTATCGGTGCCTGCCGGCAAAAGCAAAGAAAGGTATATCGCCACCTCTGTATGGGGAGGAAGTCGCGTCGCAATGGTCAGTGTTGCACGGCGGGAAGAAGTCCAACACCCCCAAGATTCAATGGGGTACCAACCTGTTCCTCGAGCCAACTCAAGATATGGCAGGGGCAGGTTGAGTGCATCGCGCCGTTTTACCTCGACTCGCCCCATTCCGACAATATCGGCGGGTTCGATCAAGCACTTTTGAAGGGGTCTGTCCTCTCTTGAAAGTTCTGTGACGGCATCGAAAAACTCCGTTGAGAACTGCAGCCATGCTTTCGGTTTGTGGCACGTCGCAACTTCCCTGGTCCAACGCTCAAGCTCCTGCGGATTTTCAAGCAACTCGCGAACCAAATTATATCCCTCGTTCACATCGTCGGGATCGACGTAACGAGCGAATTTACCTCCGGCCTCCGGCATTGAGGCACGATTAGAAGAGATACACGGTTTGCCGTAGGCCAAGCTTTCCCCTACGGGCAAGCCAAAGCCCTCAACGAAGCTGGGAAACATCGTGAACATCGCATGCTTGTAAAGCTCGCTTAGCTCGAAGTCGGTTGCTTTGCTGAGAATCCGAAGACGGCCGCCAAGATGATCTGAGTTTCCAACATATTGAAGAAAAGGCTGGATATCCCAGCCGATTTTGCCCAAAAAAACAAGGTTTGGAATATTTGGAACCTGATTCTTTATGAGTTTTTCCCAAATTCGAACCAGGTACATGTGATTTTTGCGGACTTCTATGGTCGCAACACTCAAAACGTAAGGTTCACGGATAGTGTCGCGCACAACCTGACTGAGCGCCAACCCCTTAGAGGTCACGGGCGGAAGTTCTGTTGCAAGGGGAACCGCTTTAACCGGCAGATCCAACTTCATGCGATCTCGCAGAAATTTTCGCACGTCTTCAGCGACGAACTCGGAATTGGTGAGTACGCCGTTTACCAGCATTAGCGCTTCGACAATCGCATGTCTGAACCTCAGCTTCGCCCCCTCATCAACAAACTCGGGGTGACTGATTTGGATAAGATCGTGAACGAACAATACGAAGGCCACCCCGCTTTCGCGGAGACGGCGCAACATGTCAAAATGGGCGCAAATCCAAAAAGCCCCAGCGATAGCAAAAATGTCCCCTTTTTTGGGGTCCAGCACTTTTCGAGACGCAAGCACCGCATCGATCGCTTTGTCCAGTCGCGGACGATCCACGCCGGCTTCGCGCAAGGCTTGAATCATTCTCAATACTAAGCTCTTGTTTAGAGCAAAAATCCGCATGCTCTGGTAGTCTGGCATGACGGGAACAATGTTAAGATCTTTTCTGCCTGTTGTATAATTTTCTATATTATACAGAAGATTAGAAACTACACGCTGTATACCGCTGAGCGATGCATTAACTCTTGCATATTCCATCAAGTCCGTCACATCCAGATATATAGTCTTTACTTCTGGCAAGCCGCCTCTCTCCTCGATGATCGAGAGATCTGCCTGAAGAGCGACTAGCTCGGAAATTGCATCGTCGTTCGCTGGATGTATTTCGTATGATTTTGTATAGGCCGAAATAGCGCCTTCCCGGTCGCCAAGAAGCTTAAGCAGGTGACCCCGGTTCAGGTGCAGGTCAAAATCGCTTGGATGGAGCTCCACAGCCTTATCGTACGCAGCAAGCGCCTTGTCGTAAGCCCCGCATTCTTTGTGAGCGTGTCCAAGTTGAACCCAGATGGCAAAATCGCCCGGGTTGTCCCTTAAATAAGCGGCGTAGTTCTCTGCCGCCTCAACCCAATTTCCCAAATCCCGGGCCCTGTCTCCGGCGCTGCGCAAGGAAGCGCCAGAAAAAGTGTTCCGCGCGGCGCCCGCGATTAAGCTCAATGATTTCATCGATATTGCCCTTGGCTAAAGGATGCTAGGAAATCAGATCAATCGCGCCAAGCAACACGTGCTTGGAGTGGCGCTTACCATATCCCCAGCCGAATAGCAGAATCATGGCCTGCTTCAAAGTGAGTCGCTAGTCGAAGAATGGAGGCTGTGGATATTACGGAATGAAGCGATAAACCAACCGAGAATATCGCGGAAAACCACAACTTCTTGTGGATTATTCAAATCGGGATTCTTCAAGCCTCCCGAGGCTGGCTATCGTCACAACAGCACAGCGCCTACAACTGTAAATAGAGCTTGATCGCAACTTCGCCTGATCGGCAGCGGTTAGAGATCGGAAGGAATTATATGTCTTCAAGGCACCTAAAAGACCTTGAGAACGAAAGCATCGAGATTCTTCGTGAGGCCGCGGCCGAGTTCGATAATCCTGTCATGTTGTATTCAATCGGCAAGGATTCCTCGGTCCTCCTCCACCTAGCCATGAAAGCCTTCTATCCTTCTCCCCCGCCATTTCCATTGATGCACATTGATACAACGTGGAAATTCAAGGAGATGATTGCTTTCCGGGATGAGACTGTTGCCCGGAAAAATCTGAAATTGATCGTTCACATGAATCAACAGGGCCTGAGCGACGGCATCGGCCCCATTTCGCATGGCAGCGCCGTGCATACCACGGTCATGAAGACGGAAGCATTGCGCCAGGCGCTCGATGCGCATCGCTTCGATGCCGCAATTGGAGGCGCCCGCCGCGATGAGGAAAAATCTCGCGCCAAGGAGCGGATATTCTCCCATCGCACCGCTGCCCACCGGTGGGACCCTCGAAGTCAGCGCCCCGAGCTGTGGCGGCTATTCAATACCAAGCTGAGCCCCGGCGACACGATGCGGGTCTTTCCCTTATCGAATTGGACCGAAAGAGATGTGTGGCGTTACATTTCCGCCGAACGGATTCCCGTGGTGCCGCTCTACTTCGCGAAGCGGCGGCCAGTTGTCGAGCGCGACGGGATGCTCATCATGGCCGATGACGACAGGCTTCCCCTCAAGCCTAATGAGACGCCGCAACTTCTCAAAGTGCGGTTCAGAACGCTTGGCTGCTATCCCCTTACCGGCGCGATTCGCTCTGAGGCCAGCTCCGTAGAGGACATCCTCGTGGAACTGGAGCGATCCCGCAGTTCCGAACGGCAAGGGCGTCTCATCGATCATGATGAGAGCGGATCGATGGAGAGGAAGAAGCAGGAGGGTTATTTTTGATGCTGTTTCAGGAAGAAGTTAGTCCTCACGCTCAACGCCACGACACGCGCTCTCACGAAGAGAAAGGCGTTCTTCGCTTCCTGACGTGCGGCAGCGTCGATGACGGCAAGAGCACTTTGATTGGCCGGCTCCTTTACGATTGTAATCTCATTCCGGATGATCAGCTTGGGGCCGTCGAAAAGGATAGCCGGCGTTTCGGGACAACGGGTGGCGTCGACCTCGCTCTTCTCGTCGATGGGCTCCAGGCCGAGCGGGAGCAAGGCATCACCATCGACGTAGCCTATCGCTACTTTGCAACCCCGCGCCGGGCTTTCATTGTGGCCGACACGCCCGGACACGAGCAATACACCCGCAACATGGCGAGCGGCGCATCGACCTCTGAACTTGCTGTCCTGCTTGCCGATGCGCGTAAGGGAATTTTGCCTCAGACGAGACGGCATAGCCACATTGTGTTTCAGCTCGGCATCGCGCATGTCGTGCTTGCCGTGAACAAAATGGACCTCGTCGACTTCTCGGAGGAAATATTTTCGAACCTCGCCGCCGAATATCTCGAGTTTGCGAAAAGTCTTGGCTTGGCCAACGTCACTGTCATCCCCGTTGTTGCTCGCGATGGCGACAACGTTACGGCCTTGAGCCGGCGCATGCCGTGGTACAGGGGGCAAACGCTTCTCTCATTTCTGGAAAATGTGGAAGTCGGCGCCGCCAGCAAAGGAAGTCCATTTCGCTTTCCGGTGCAATGGGTCAATCGGCCAAATGGCGATTTCAGAGGCTTCTCCGGCGCTGTCGCCAGCGGCTCTCTGAAGCGCGGAGACGAGGTCCTGGCCCTGCCCTCCGGGCGCCTCACGAAGGTTAGCCGCATCGTCACCCATGACGGGGATCTTGCCGAGGCTGGCGCTGGGGATGCCGTCACTGCCGTGCTCGCGGACGAGATCGATTTGAGCCGCGGCGACATGCTCGTGGCGCCGTCGGATCGCCCCGCGGTGGCGGATCAGTTTGCCGCTCATCTGATCTGGATGGACGACGATAAGATGATGCCGCACCGGTCCTATTTAATCCGTTGCGGCGCCCAATGGGCAACGGCTGAAATCACTTCAATCAAACATAAGATCAGCATCGACACCTTTGAGCATATCAGCGGCGAAACGCTGGAGCTCAACGAACTCTGCGCCTGCAACATTTCAACGAACCGGCCGCTCATCTTCGACCCCTATCGTGCAAATCGTAAAACCGGCAGCTTCGTCCTCGTGAACAGGCTGACCAATCAGACAGCGGCAGCGGGCATGATCATGTTTGCGCTGCGCCGCGCCACGAATGTGACCTGGCAGGCAACCGATGTTACGAAGACCGAGCGCGCCAAGCTCATGCAGCAAAAACCGTGTTGCCTGTGGTTCACGGGACTATCCGGCGCCGGAAAATCCACGATCGCCAATCTGCTGGAGCGCCGGCTGTTCGCCCTGGGGCGCCACACATACATCCTCGATGGGGACAATGTCCGCCACGGGCTCTGCCGCGATCTGAGCTTTTCCGATGTGGATCGCATCGAAAACATTCGCCGGGCCGCTCATGCCGCGCGCTTGATGGTCGATGCCGGGCTGATTGTGCTGACGGCCTTCATCTCGCCCTTCAAAGCAGATCGTCGCATGGCTCGCGAGCTCCTCGGTGAAGGGGAGTTCATCGAGGTTTTCATGGACACGCCGCTTGAAGTCTGCGAACGGCGCGATCCGAAGGGGCTTTATGAAAAGGCGCGCCGCGGCTTGATCCCCAATTTCACGGGCATCTCGTCGCCCTATGAGGCGCCGGACAACGCGGAAATTCACTTGGAATGCGGCGATAGCTCCCCCGAGGAGATCGTCGAGCAGGTGATACGAGAGCTCCGGCGCTTGGAAGTTTTATAGTCCACTCAGCATGTCTTGGTTGGAAGGCGCGCATGATGTAAGCAGGAAGAGAGTGCAAATAGCCGCCGGAGACGGGCGATGGAGCGCGTTACGATTAGCATGTCCGACGAGTTCGCGGCCGAACTCAGCGCCTTCATGGAGAGCGCAGGCTACGTCAACCGCTCCGAAGCCTTACGCGATCTCGCGCGCATCGGTCTGCAACACGCGCGCTTGAATACGGAAGGCGGAAGCGAGTGCTTCGCCACGCTGTCTTACGTGTTCAATCACCATACCCGCGAACTTCCGAAACGGCTGACCGGCGCGCATCACGATCACCATCACCTGCATGTCGCCACGATGCATGTGCATCTCGACCATGAAAACTGTCTCGAGGTGGCGGTGCTTCGCGGGAAGGCCGAGGCGGTGCGAGACTTCGCACAAGACGTCATCGCGGAGCGCGGCGTCACGCACGGTCAGGTGAGCTTCATTCCTGTCACGCTGGAAACGGGCGCGCACCGGCATGGCGACGACGCCAATGCCGGCAAGCACCTTCATGCCCATCCAAAAGAATAACGGGAATGAAACGACTTTCGGAAGATGGCCCCGGCGCCTACGCCTAAAGGCTTCAGGACTCGATGCCCTTCTCCGATCTGAGCGGCAGCGGCTCAAGCCGGTCATAATCCATCAAACGGTAGAACAGGACCGAGATCACCCATGTGCCGGCGAAAACGCCGATGATGACGTAGCCAAAAATCCCGAAATTGTCGTTGATCGCGCCGATTGCCTCCCAAAAGCTTCCCTTAAATTCAAGCTTGCCGCCGACCAGATTGAGCGTTTCGAGGCCGCCGATGATGAGCGCCACGAGCACGGAAACGAAGGTCATCGTCATGTTGTAGTAGAGCTTGCGGACCGGCTTCACGAAAGCCCAGCCATAGGCTTTCAGCATCAGGACGCTGTCGGTGGTGTCGACAAGGGACATGCCGGCGGTGAACAAGGCCGGAAACACCAGGATCGACCACAGCGACAATCCCTGCGAAGCGCCCGCCGCCGACAGGCCCAGAAGCCCGATCTCGGTCGCCGTGTCGAACCCGAGCCCGAACAGCAGCCCTAGCGGATACATGTGCCAGCTTCGGCTGATGGAGCGGAACAAAGGCCGGAACAAGCGGGAGAAAAAGCCCCCTCCGCTCAGGAGCATGTCCAGGTCCTCTTCGGCGTAGGTCCCGCCAGCCTTGACGTGCTGGAAGGTTTTGTAGACCGCGGCCAGGACAAATATATTCATGATCGCGATGGCGAGCAGGAAAGACGCCGACACCAGCGTCCCTGCAACGCCGCCAATGGCTTTGAAAGCGTCGGCCTTATCCTTGAACGCCGCCGTCGCGAGAGCGATGGCGATAGTCCCAAGCCACACCACCGTGGAATGCCCGAGCGAAAAGAAAAACCCCGCCGCCGCAGGTCGCTTGCCTTCCTGCATAAGCTTTCGGGTGACGTTATCGATGGCCGCGATGTGGTCGGCGTCTACGGCGTGCCGCAGCCCGAACGTGTAAGCCAAAAACGCCGTTCCAAGCTGCAGAGGATACTCGCGGAAAGCCATGAAAGCCCAGCCCCAGGCGGTCAGGTTCACGAGCGCGAGGATTGCGTAGAGGACGGCTATTCTTCCGGGTGCGCCTTCCGCGCTATCGCTGAACAACCGGAAGCCGAAGCTCCCGCCGTATCCCTTCGAATCCATCGCGGGCCGATCCCAAGCAAACTTCGCCAAACTGACCATCAGATGGCGGACGGCATTCGCTTCGCGCTTTCGTCATCCCATAAGGGCGTAAGCCTATCCTGGATGACAACAAATGCGATCCGCGGACATGTCCGAAGCGGTTTGCTTAGAGTCCCGGCGCCGTTGCCATCACGCACCCAGATTAAGATCTTTCCCGGTAAAAATCATACAAATTCGCTGGGGCTTTCCGTCCTGTCTGCAGCAAGCCTTTTACCTCACCGCATATTCAAACCGCCGCTCGCGTTCCGGCTTGTTACAGCGCGTTCTCCCTCAATCTCGCGGCAGCCTGTTCGAACAGCATCTCGATGTCGCGGCGAGTACGCGGCAATGGCGCCTCATTGCTGAGCAGGCCGCAAGCGCGCGCCTTCAATCCCAAACCGAGGATGAGCGGGAGCCTGAGATGGGCCTGTTCCAGCAGCGTTTCGTCAGAAAGAACGCGGGCTGGCTCGCCTTGAGCCAAAACTTTGCCGTCGCTGAACAAGGCGACATCGTCAGCGAAACGATAGGCCAGATCGACATCATGGGTGGCGAACACCAAGGTCGTTCCGGCTGCTTCGAGCTTCTTCAGCGTGGACAACAGATGCATCGTGCCGTGATCGTCGAGCCCAGCGGTCGGTTCGTCCATGAGAAGCACATCAGGCCGCATCGCGATGGCCCCAGCGATGGCGACCCGTTTCTTCTGACCAAAGGACAGCATGTGAGGCGGCCTTTCAGCCAGCCCGGAAATGTTGAGCGCGGCCAGCGTTTCCTCCACGCGGCGGCGCGCTTCGATTTCGCTCATGCCGAGATTGAGCGGACCGAAGGACACATCCTCGGCTACCGAGGCGGCGAACAGCTGGTCTTCGGCATCCTGGAGCACGAGCCCCACGCGACGCCGCCACTTCGATAGACCGGCGCGGGAATAACTGACGGCTGCGCCTTCGAGGGAAACCTGGCCCGAAGCAGGCCTCAGTGTGCCGTTGAGATGCAAAAGAAGCGTGGTTTTGCCCGCGCCGTTCGGCCCAAGGATCGCAAGCCGTCGGCCGCGCATCACTTTCAAATCGAGGCAGTCCAGAGCCAGCACGCCGCCTGGATAGGAGTAGGTCAACCCGCTGGCTTCGAGCAGCGTCATGACAGCAACACTCCACAAGCGGCAGTCGCCGCGAGCAAGGCCAATACGCCAATCAGCCCGGAAATGGACAGTTTTTCTTGCTGCTGCAGAACCCGCATTTTGCCCTCCCACCCGCGTGCGCCCAAGCCGACTTCCAACCTGTGCGCCCGGTCCATGGCGCGCGGCAGGAGATTGGCGGCGAGCAAACCGAGAGAGCGCAAACGGCGTCCGAACCCGTCATGGCCAAGGCGCGCGGCCTGAGCCGCGTCCATCGCCATGGCCGTGTCGGCGAGAAGAAAGAGAAACCGGTAGGTCAGCAGTGCGACTTCGATAACTTCTACCGGAACGCCAAGCCGGCGCAAACCGGCAAGCAGATCTGTCACTGGCGTTGTCAGAGCCAGAAACAAAAGACAGCTAAGCCCTGCAGCAGAACGCGCGATCAGCCCCGCCGCCACAGCGAATCCGTTGGGGGCCAGCGCGATGCCGTTGGCGTCGATTTGCACAGTCAGCATGGCTGCCCCTGTGAGCATAAAGCCTAAAGGGCCTGCCGCCAAGGCGAGCCAGGCCCCCGCCGGCGCCCGCGCGCCGATCAAGGCTGCTCCTGTCATGATCGCCGCTATGACTGGCGCTGCCGGGAAGGGCGGAAGCAGGAGAGCAAGCGCCAGCATGCCCAGGGCCAAGGCAGCCTTCTCGACGAGAGATTTGCGTCGCCAGCGGTTGAGATTGGCGGCTCTATCGGCGATCGGCATTACGGTTCGAACTTGAATGCCGCCGGCCGATGACGTAGCCCAGAACTCCGGCGCCGAGAGCTGCCTGCAGGGCAAAAAGCATGCTCTCCACCTCGCCGCTGGGAGGCTTCCAGAGCGGCTCGAACCACGGCTTATAGTCTGGCCGCGATTTAAGAATGGCCGCGGCGCCGAGATCGTCCGAACCTTTGAACTCGCCTTTGAGCCCCGGAATGACGAGCGGAGCGGCGACAATGGCGGCGGCGGCCGCGAGCAGCAGGACAGAACGGGCAGCCGCCATTACCGAACCTCCCCCGACAGAACTTGAATTTCGTCCGGCTTGCCGGCGCGCCCCGACAAGGCGTTCATCACGACAAACGTCACCAGGCCTTCAGCAATAGCGAGGGGGATCTGTGTGATGGCAAAAATGCCGCCGAACTTCAGAGCCGCTCCCATGACGCCAGAAGCGGGATCGGGATAGGCCAGCGCCAGTTGCGCCGATGTCGTGACATAGGTGGCGAGGTCGCCCAGCGCGGCGGCGAAGAAAACCGCAACAGCGATCGAAGCTCCAAGCGCGCTTGCCAATCGCCATATCCCCCAACTTACCCAGGGGCCGACAATGGCCATGGAAAAGACGTTTGCGCCAAGCGTCGTCAACCCGCCATGCGCCAGCAGCAGCGCCTGGAACAAGAGGACTATCGTGCCGATCAGGGCCATCACCGCCGGGCCGAAGATGACCGCGCCCAAACCGGTTCCGGTGGCATGGGAACAAGAGCCGGTGACGCTCGGCATCTTCAGAGCCGATAAAACGAAGGTAAAGGCGCCGGCTGCCGCGAGCGTCATCCTTGCTTCCGGACGCTGGGCGACAATGCGTTTCAAGCGAAGCGCGCCAGCGACAACGAACGGCGCGGATGCCGCGAACCACCCCGCGGCATGCGACGCCGGCAAATACCCTTCCATGATATGCACAGAACCACCTCTATCCAACGAGCGGCGCATTCCTCTTTCCCAAGTCACCCCGCTTGGGACAGCGTTACGCACGCAACGGCGATGGCAGGTCTCCTGGCTTGCGGGTTTTCGTGTTCCGGCCTACCTTCCCAGTCCTCGCAGCTCCCCGGTGGATCGGAACTGCGGCCAGTGGCAATTACAAGCCGGAAACTCGCCGCTTACAGTTGCGGGGGCAGCCCCGGTCTTTCCGCCTCCTGGCGTTTCACCGGGTTCCCTTTTCACCCTGAACTCAAAAAAGCGCCCAGAGAACCATCTAAGATAAGAAAAAGCGTGGCAGTGCTCAGCCGCGAGGTCAAGATCTTCTTTTCGGCCTCATAGCTGTCCCCGCCGAAGTCACCTAGGGGTAAGAGCAGGAACAGCGTGGGATGAAGCAGACGAACCAATTCGGGCGCTCCGCCCATTATCGCTAGCGCGAATGGCGACCGAACCCGCGAGTGCAGATGTCCTTGTCATCGGAGGCGGCCTGGCGGCTCTTTGCGCCGCCATCTCCGCGCGCCAGGCCGGCGTTTCGGTGCTGATGGCGGAGGCGGCGCCGCGGGAGCTCAGGGGCGGCAATACCCGGCATTCGCGCAATCTGCGAATGATGCATGCGGAACCCTCGGCCGAAATTCCGGGCGCATACAGCGAGGCCGAGTTCATGGACGATCTCGCCAAGGCGTCCGATGGCGCCTGCGATGAAGCGCTTGCCGCAGCGCTGGTTCGCAACTCCGCAAAGCTGCCGTCGTGGCTCGCGAGCCACGGCGTTGTGTTCCAGACAGAGCACATTCCGTTTTCCCGGAAGACGGCATTTTTCCTGGGCGGAGGGATGGCGGCGCTCAACGCTCTTTACGCCGCAGCCGGGCGTGCGGGCGTGCGCATTGTCTATGGACACTCGGTCGAGTCCGTGCCGTTGAAGGATGGCGCCGCCGGGCCGTATCAAGCGCGCTCCATCATCGCCTGTTGCGGCGGCGAGCAGGCGAATACAGCATCCCATGGATACATCAACCGGGGGACGCCTTTCGCCAAAGGCGAGGTTCTGCGTTCGCTGCTTTCGCAAGGGATCGCGGCGGTTGGAAGCGCTGAGGCGGGGCATCTGGTGGCCGTCGACGCACGCTTTTCCGGCCCCGACGGCGGCATCGTGACGCGGGTCGACGGCATGGAGCGCGGCGCCGCGGTTGACCTTGCTGGACGGCGCTTTCAGGATGAAACCGCCATCAAGGGACCGGCGCGCTATGCAATTTGGGGCCGGCTCATCGCGGGACTTCCCGAGCGCCGGGCGGCGCTGATCCTCGACGCGGCGGGCTTCCGCAATATCCCCGCTTTCGCAATTCCTCCGTTGCAGGCTCGCTCACTCCCGGACCTGGCTTCGCAGCTGCGCATGGAGCCTGACGCCCTGAGGCAATCGGCGATGGAATCCGGCCGCGTAGCCGAGCCGCCGTTTTTCGCGTTCCCGATGCGTCCGGGGATCGCCTTCACATGCCTCGGCGTCAAAGTCGACGAGAAGACGCGTGTGGTGCGTGAGGATGGCTCTCCTTGCCCTGGCATATTCGCCGCAGGGATGATCATGGCGCCCAACGTCCTCGGAACGGGTTATCTCGCGGGGGGCGGCATGACCATCGGAGCAGTGTTCGGCCGCATCGCGGGAGAGGAGGCCGCCCGGCATGTCCTTGGCTGAAGCCCGGCGCATCATGGCCATTTGCACGGTCTGCAACTACTGCAATGGCTTCTGCGAGATGTTCCGTGTTGCGGAACGCCGGCGCGACTTCAGCGATGGCGATCTCGTGTATCTGGCCCACCTCTGTCACAACTGCGGCAACTGTTTGCCGGCTTGCCAATATGCTCCGCCGCATGCGTTTGCGGTCAATGTCCCGCAGACGCTGGCGGAAGTGCGGAACGGGTCATGGCAAGACCGGCCTCGGCTGGCGGCCGCATGCGTTCTGCTATCGCCGATTCTTGCTCTGTGCCTGATCCCTTGGGACGTTCTGTTTGCACGCCATGCTGGCCCCGGCGCATTCTACGCCGTGCTCCCATGGCGCGCGCTCGTCGCGGCGGCTGCTCTGCCGCTGGCGTTTTCGCTGGCGGTTTCGACGCGCAACACTCTGCGTTTTTGGCGCAAAAGCGGCGGAGGCTCGCCGTGGCGCGCGCTGCCGGCGGCCCTGGGAGACATGCTGACTTTGCGCAATCTCCGCGGGGGAGGCATCGAATGCGAGCAAGGCGCGGCGCGGCGCGTATGCCACACTGTGCTTCTCGCGGGCTTCGCCTTGTGTTTCGCCGCGACCGTCGTGGCGACCCATTACCATCATGTCCTTGGCTGGCTCGCGCCTTATCCGATGATCAGCCTGCCCGTGCTGCTCGGGGCGGTCGGCGGGTTTGGCATGCTGGCAGGCTCCGCCGGGCTGGCCCGGATCAAAGCGAGGGCCGATCCGGCGCTGGACGCGAAGCCGAAGTCCTATTCCTTCGTGGGCTTGCTGTTCGCCGTGGCGTTCACCGGGCTCGCGCTACTCTTTCTGCGGGACACCGAAGCCATGGGCCTGCTTCTGGCTGTGCATCTTGGCTGCGTCGCGGGCCTCTTCGCGACGCTTGCTTACGGCAAATTCGCCCATGCGCCCTTCCGCATGGCCGCGCTTTTGCGGGCCGCCATGGAAAGACGGTCCAAATCTTAGACCATTGTGCGTCAACTTGTCCCTGACGATTGCATCTGATTTCCTTCTTCTGAAAGATCGTCGGCGAAATCTCCTTGCTGGGAGGTTAACGAAAGCCCAGCCCGCTCCAGCCCTTGAAAATGGCGGGATAACTGCGAGGACAATACCGAACGGCGGGCCGTTGCCGCCGCCTGCGCCGCAGCTGTTCCGGCTCTGCACAAGCGTTAATTCGCGAAGCCGCAACATATTTAACGGATTGCGCGTCCCAGTAAATGGGAAAATTCCCTGCATTCAGTTTTATTTAATGGGCGATCGCTTAACCATATAAAGACGAATAATATCAGGGGCTTATAGCATTTTATCCTCGTCCGGCAAAAGGCGCAGCGCTCCTCGGTCTTGCGCCGAATAAGCCAGTTTTGAACCATACAGAGGGCGGGAAATAAGTCCGGCGTGCTCCTGTTAACCAAAAAGCGATTAACATCATGGCGCAGCCCCGCCTGGCAACGATCGGTTTACCCCGACAGCCGGAGTTTTTCGCCGTGCGGCGGACGATTGGAACGAAAGGCGGCGCTCCTGCGGTCGTTGCCTCGCCTTCGGGAGCCGGCGTCGAAACCGTTTCCGATTTTGCGCGCGCCGCGCTACTCCTCGCCGTCGATGGCGTGGAAGAATGTCCCCGTCACGGAGCCTCGGCGAGAGCCTTTTTCCGGCGATGGCGCCCCGGCGGCGTCCACAAGATCGAGGAGCGGCTCGTCATTGACTTGAAGCATGGACGCATAGTGGAACTCGTGTCCGAAAATGCGGCTCCGGTCCCGGCCGATTGCACAATCGGCGAGAAGGCGGGCCTGGCGATAACCGAGATGCAGCTTGCGCTTGGCGAAACTCGTTTCGAGCCCGAGGAGACCAGCCATCGCGTGGCGCACCCCGGCGGCGTCCTCGAGCCCTGCGCCAAGCGCCATATAGCCTCCGCATTCGCCATGAATTGCAGCGCCCCGCGCGGCGACCTCTTTCAGGCCTTGGCGAAAGCGCTCGCATGCCGAAAGCTGGGCCGCATGAAGCTCGGGATAGCCGCCGGGCAGCCAGACTGCATCGGCTGCCGCATCCGGCGGCTCGTCGGCCAAGGGCGAGAAGGGCCGGATTTCCGCGCCCGCCTCGCGCCATCCCGCCACGACATGCGGGTATGTAAAGGAGAACGCCTGGTCCTGGGCCAATGCGATCCGCTGACCGGGCGGCGGAATGGGCGGCTTCCGAGCTGGCTTCATGGAAGCGCTGCTTAACGCCGCGGGCCTTGCGCAGGATGCGAGCGCATCCAAGGACACGTTCGCCGTCATGATCTCGGCGAGCGCATCGAGGTAGGTCTCGATCCCGGCGAGTTCGCTCGCTTGAACGAGCCCCAGATGCCGGTCGGGGAGGACAAGGTTTCCGCGTCTCGCCACCGCGCCAAGGACAGGCAGCCCGATGCGCTCGATCGCGGGCCGTATGAGGTCCGCGTGGCTAGGACCTGCAACCCGGTTGAGGATGACGCCTGCAAGCTGGATGTCGTCGCGGTAGGCCCGGCAGCCCAAAGCGATGGCCGCCGCCGTCTCCGCCTGCGCTGACACGTCCAGCACCAAAATAATCGGCCAGCCCGTCAGCGCAGCGAGATCGGCCGTCGAGCCTTTGCCGCAGCGGCCCGGCCCGCGCGCGCCGTCGAAAAGCCCCATGACGCCTTCGGCAATGCAGATGCCGGCGTCAACCGAAGCCCTGCCGATCAGGTCCGCGATGACGTCGCGCCGCATGCTCCATGTGTCGAGATTGAAGCTCGGCCTTCCCGTGGCCGCCATGTGGAAGGCGGGATCGATGTAATCGGGGCCGCATTTGAAAGGCTGCACCGTCAGGCCGCGCCGCTTCAGCGCCCGCATGAGGCCAAGCGCGACCGTGGTCTTGCCCGCCCCGGATCGAGGCGCTGCGATAATGACGCCGGGCGCCGTCATCGATCCGCCGCCCGGATTTCTCGAAAAGGCTGGCGTGTCTTGGGAAAAAGCGTCATCTCAAAAATCTTGCGCGGGGCGCCATCCCCGAAGGGCGCTAGCCCTATCCGGGATCGTAAAATATCGAAACCCCGCGCCTTTTGCGATCCCGGCTCGCGCTTCGCTTGGCCGGGATGACGGCGGCGGCGATTGGAGGAGCGATGAGCGGCGGCGAGAGCATGTCCGGGAACGAAAAAAGCGCGCCGCTCAGGCGGGGCTGGACGACCGGGGCTTGCGCCGCCGCCGCCGTGCGCGCCGCCTGCGAGGCGCTCATCACTGGCGAATGCCCCGCAATGGCGGAGATCGAGCTTCCCGGCGGCGGGAGGCCGTCCTTCGCCGTGGCGACCTGCGAAACCGATGGAGCGAGCGCGACAGCCGGTATCGTCAAGGACGCAGGCGACGATCCGGATGTGACGCACGGCGTCCTGGTCAAAGCGACCGTCCGCCGTGGCGTCCCCGGCTCGGGGATCGTCTTCCGCGCGGGCGATGGGGTCGGCATGGTGACCAAGCCGGGCCTTGCCGTTCCGCCGGGCGAACCCGCCATCAATCCGGTCCCCCGCCGGATGATCGCGCTCGCCGTCCGCGAGGCCGCCGAACGCTTCGGCGCGAAGCTGGACGACGTCCTCGTCGAAATCTCCATCCCCGGCGGGGAAGCGCTGGCTCAAAAGACGCTCAACCCGCGTCTCGGCATCGTCGGGGGCCTTTCGATCCTGGGAACGACTGGCATTGTCGTTCCATTCTCCTGCGCCGCCTGGATTTACTCCATCCATCGCGGGATCGACGTCGCCCGCGCTGCCGGACTTGAGCACATCGCGGGCTCTACGGGCAACACATCCGAGGGCGCCGTTCAGCGCCTTTACGGCTTGCCCGACGCGGCCCTGATCGAAATGGGCGATTTCGTCGGCGGAATGCTGAAATACCTGAAGCAGCATCCTGTCCCGCGCGTCACGATTTCGGGCGGTTTCGCCAAGATGACGAAGCTCGGGCAGGGATTGCTCGACCTCCACTCCAAGCGCGGGCGCGTCGATAACGAGTGGCTTGCGGGCCTGCTTCTGAGAGCGGGCGCGTCGCCTGAGCTTTGCGCTTCGGCTCGTGAGGCAAACACCGCCCAACACGTTCTGGAACTCGCAAGGGAAGCCGACGCGCAAGTGGCAGCGCGGCTGGGGGAACTCGTCGCGGAGGCGGCTCGGGCTGCCGCGGCGCGCGTGCTCGAAGGGTCCGGGATCGCGCTCGATGTCGCCGTGTTCGACCGCGCGGGCGCTCTGGCCGGAAAGACGGACGCGAAACCCGCTCATTCCGGCCTGCCCCGATAGCGGCGCTGATAGGACGCGTCGTACAAGGCGCTTTCGCGAAAATCCTCCGCGCCAAGCGCCTGGCCCACGAGGATGAGCGCCGTGCGTTCGATGGCGCCCGCCGCCGCGACCTTCTCCACGAGCTGGCCTAGGGCTGCGCGGACGATCTTCTCCTCGGGCCAGCTCGCCCTGTACACGACGGCGGCCGGGCAGTCCGCGCCATAAAACGGCAGAAGCTCGGCGACCGATTTTTCCAGGACGTGGATCGACAGGTGGATCGCGAGCGTGGCTCCGGTCGCCGCGAAAGCTGCAAGCGTTTCTGTGGGCGGCATCGCCGACGCGCGGCCCGGCGTGCGCGTCAGCACGACCGATTGGGCGACTTCCGGCAGCGTCAACTCCCGGCCAAGCGCCGCCGCAGCCGCGGCGAAGGCCGGTACGCCCGGCGTCACCGTGTAGGGGATGCCCAACGCATCGAGGCGGCGGGTCTGCTCGCCGAGCGCGCTCCAGACGGACAAGTCCCCCGAATGCAATCGAGCCACGTCCTGACCGGCTTTGTCGGCGGCGACAAATTCGGCGACGATTTCGTCGAGAGCCATTGGCGCCGTGTCGACGATGCGAGCGCCTGCGGGGCAATAGTCCAGGATCGCCTTCGGCACGAGAGACCCGGCGTAGAGACAAACCGGGCAACGCGCGATCAAGTCGCGCCCCCGAACCGTGATAAGGTCCGCTGCTCCTGGCCCCGCGCCGATGAAATGGACGGTCATTCCCCTTCTCCGATGGCGATGGCGCATGACGCCTCTTTGTTGGACACGCGCGCGGCGAGCAGGCGGGCGTTGCGTCCTGCCGCGGCGAGCGCGGCTGTCTCCGCGATCGACGGCACCCCTTTGAGGTCAAGCACAAGCTGCGAGCGGGTCAATGCTGCTGGCGCGGCGCGAACCAGGTCTTCCTCCGCGAGCCCGATCAACGGCAGCGAAAGACGAGCCGCCGCTTGGCGCAGGCCCGGTTCATCGCTCTTGCCGGCAGCGGTGGCGAGCGCGTGGAGCTTCGAACGCTCCAATCCGCACTCAAAAAGCGCCGCCTCGATGCTTTGCTCTATGGCGGCGGCGGCGGCGCCGCGGCGGCATCCTATTCCGGCAACGATCATGGCTTTACCGCCCGCCACTGCACCACCGGCATCGCGGCGCGCCAACCGTGAAAGCCGCCGATTTTCCCGGCCTTGCTGATCTCGATGCGGACAAGCTCCCCGCCATGCCGGTCAAAAGCCGCCTTCAGCCGCGTCTCGCTTTCGAGGGTGACGGCATTGGCGACGATGCGTCCGCCCGGCCGGAGCGCAGCCCATGCTGCCTCGAAAACGCCCTCGCCGGTGAAGCCGCCTCCGATGAATATGGCGTCAGGCGGCGCTAGCCCCGACAGCGCTTGCGGCGCTCGTCCGATGATCACCCGCAGGTCTGGCGCTCCAAGCGCGAGCGCATTGCGCATGGCGCGCGCCGCCCGGTCCTCCCGCTCCTCAATGCCAATGGCTTTGAGCGAAGGATGGCAAAGCAGCCATTCGATGGCGACGGAGCCAGCGCCAAGGCCGATATCCCATAAGAGTTCGCCCTGGCGCGGCGCAAGCGCCGCCAGCGTGACGGCCCGGACTTCGCGTTTCGTCAACTGGCCATCGCTTTCGAAAAGGCCGTCCTCGAGTCCAGGCGACAGGCCGATCACTCTCGTTTGCGGACCGGCGGCGACTTCCATGGCGATGACGTTCAGCGCGCTGGCGCCGGTAAGATCGAACCCGTCCGCGCGGTGATGGGTCACGCGCTCTTCCGGGCCGCCCAGGTCTTCGAGCACGGCAAGCGAGGAGCCGCCAAAGCCGCGTTCGGCGAGGAGCTTGGCTGCCTTGGCGGGCGTCGACCCGTCCCAGGACAGAGCGAGGATGCGTGCGCCCGGCTGAAGATAGCGGATGAGGCCCTCAAGCGCGCGTCCATGAAGTGAAATCGTCGCTGCGCGCTGAAGCGGCCAGCCCAACCGGCTTGCGGCGAGGCTGAAGGAGGAAGGCTGCGGGACAGAAATCAGCTCGTCCACCGGAACAAGCTCCGCGATCTGTTTGCCGACGCCAAAGTTGAACGGGTCGCCGCTCGCAAGCACGGCCACGGGGCGTCCGCGTCGCGCGAGGATTGTGGGGAAGGCGTTGTGCATCGGGCTCGGCCAGGGAAGCCGCTCGCCCCTGATGAGTTCAGCGGCAAGTTCAAGATGGCGCGCGCCGCCGACGACCAACTCCGCGGAAGCGATGAGACTGCGCGCCAGCGGCGAAAGCCCCTCTGCGCCATCCTGGCCGATGCCGACGATGGACAGCCAACGGCTGCTCGTGTTTTCTGTGCTGACTGCCATGCTGGGACCTGACCATGCGAATTCTTATTCTGGGCGGAACGTCGGAGGCTTCAGCGCTGGCGAAACTCATCGCGGGCGACACGCGCTTTCAACCGACACTGTCTCTTGCGGGGCGGACCGCTTCCCCCGCCACGCCGCCGATCCCCTATCGTATTGGCGGTTTCGGAGGCTGGGAAGGGCTCGCCGCCTGGATCGAAGCCGAGGGCGTCGGCGCGATGGTGGACGCCACGCATCCCTTCGCCGCGCGCATCTCCGCCAACGCGGTGAAAGCGGCTGAGGCGACCGGCGTAGCATTCGTCAGTTTGATCCGGCCAGCCTGGACTTCGCAAGATGGGGACCATTGGATCGGGGTTCCAAGCCCCGAAGCTGCAGCCGCCGCGCTTGGCGCATCTGCGCGAACCGTCTTTCTCGCGACGGGACGGCTTGAGCTTCCCGCCTTCGCCGCCGCCCCTCAACACAGCTATATCGCGCGCGTGATCGACCACCCAGGCGACGTCGCGCTGCCGCCCAGGATCGCCTTCATCTGCGATCGCGGCCCGTTCGATACAGCCGCCGAGGAGCGGCTTTTGAAAGAGCGGCGCGCTGAGATTGTCGTTTCGAAAAATTCGGGCGGCGCCGCGACCTACGGAAAAATCGAAGCAGCGCGCTCGCTGCGGCTTCCGGTGGTCATGATCGAGCGCCCGGATAAACCAGCGCTTCACCCCGTCAACAGCGCAACCGAGGCGCTGCGCTGGCTCGAAGCGCTGCAAGCTCAAGCTAAAGAGGCGTCGTAACCCCTCACCCTGTCCCTCTCCCTCTGGGAGAGGGAACGCCGTTGCAGCGTCTGCGGCCATACTCCCTCTCCCAGAGGGAGAGGGTTGGGGTGAGGGGTTATGACCGCTGGGAATCTGCGTCACAACTCCTCCGAGCGCGGCGTGTAAACCCAGGGCGAGCGGTTCCCACGGCTTACAAGCCTCGTGCTGCTTGCGCCGATGATGATCAGCGTCCGCATGTCGGCGTCGCGGGCATTTGCTTCCGCGAGCGTGGTTATCGTCACTTTGGCCTCGGCCGTTCCCGCCGCGCGGACAAGCAGCGTCACGGTCCCGCCGCCCTTCAAGCTTCGCAGCAGATCGAAAGCGCGGTCCAGTTGATGGGGCCGCGCCTTCGAAGCCGCGTTGTAAAGGGCGATGACGAAATCCGCCTCGGCGGCCGCCGCAAGGCGCCGCTCGATGGTCGCCCAGGATTTCAGGTTGTCGGAGAGCGAGATCGCGCAGAAATCGCCGCCAAGCGGCGCGCCCACGGTGGCGGCGGCTGCGAGCATGGCGGTCACACCCGGTTCGACGCGGATATCGAGATCGCGCCAGGCGGCCTCACCCCTTTCAACGGCTTCGAAAACCGCAGCGGCCATGGCAAAAACGCCGGGATCGCCGCCCGAAACCACCGCAACGCGCCGCCCGCTTTGAGCGAGCGTCAGCGCAAGACGGGCGCGATCCAGCTCCACGCGGTTATCGGACGCGTGAACGGTTTGATCGGGCCGGACCTCCGGGATGCGGTCGAGATAGGGGCCATAGCCGACAAGGTCGGTGGCCTCGGCGAGCGCGCGGGCGGCGGCGGGCGTAATAAGATCGGGCGCGCCGGGCCCAAGCCCGACAATGATCAGCGCGCCGCTCACAATCGCCTCCCACGCCCGGGGATCAGGATCATCGAGAAGTAAGGCGCCGTCCCATCGGCGACCTCGCCGAGCGACGCGATGCGCTCGCCCGGCATCGTGCCGCGCTCGACATAGATCGCCCTGTCGATAAGGTTTGCAGCGGAGATGGCGCGGCGCACCTTCGCCAGATTTCGCCCGACTTTCATGATGACAGCGGCGTCGGTTTCCTGCAGGCGGCGGGTCAGAGCGGCTTCGTCGAGCGTTCCAGGCAATACGGTCAGAACATCGTCGCCCCAGGTCAAGGGAGCGGCCGCCCGGCTCGAGCATCCCGAAAATCCGGTGACGCCGGGAACGACCTCCACAGGGAACTCCTCGGCGAGGCGGCGCCAAAGATGCATGAACGAACCATAGAAGAATGGATCGCCTTCAGCCAGCAGCCCGACGGACTCACCGGCCCTGAGCCGCTCGGCGAGCGAAGCCGCCGCCTCGGCATAGAAGCTGCGGATTTGGCTTGCATATCCCGGATCTGAGACGGGAAGCTCCGTCGTCACGGGGTAGAAAAGCGGCAACTCGTTGCGGCCCGGCGCGATCAGCTGGGCGGCGACCTTCCGGGCGGTGCTCTCGTTCCCGGCCTTGGCGAAATAGGAAAGCGTGCCGACCGTGCGGATCAACCCCGCGGCTCTGAGCGTCATCAGGCGCGCGTCGCCGGGCCCTACGCCAATGCCGTAAAGCGTTCCCGGCTCGGCTGAGCCCATGATGGCCTCGAGCGCACTCATTCGGCTTCGCTCGCAAGCGCGTTGATCGCGGCGACCGCCATGGCGCTTCCGCCCTTGCGTCCTCGCACGATCAGATAGGGGATGCGCCCGTCCGCGGCCAGCGCCGCCTTGGACTCCGCCGCGCCGACAAATCCAACGGGGGTTCCTATCACGGCGGCCGGGGCCGGCGCTCCCTCGTCCAGCATTTCAAGCAACCGGAACAGCGACGTCGGCGCGTTGCCGATGGCGACCACCGAGCCGCCAAGATGCGGCTCCCATAGAGCCATGGCGGCGGCTGATCGGGTGTTTCCAAATTTACGGGCGAGATCCGGCGTGGACGGATCGTCGAGAGTACAGATGACTGGATTTTTAGCCGGAAGGCGGCTTCTCGTGATCCCCTGCGCGACCATCTTGGCGTCGCACAGGATCGGGGCGCCGCGAAGAAGCGCGGCCCGCGCCTTTTCAGCGAAGCCGGGGGACATCTCGATGTCGTCCGCAATCTCCACCATGCCGCAGGCGTGGATAATGCGAACGGCGATCTTTTCCTCAAGGCCCTTGAAACGCGCGAGGTTTGCCTCGGCCCGGATGATCGAGAAGGATCGGCGGTAAATCTCGGCGCCGTCGCGAACATATTCCAAAGGTTTAGTCATGACTGTCCCGCTCTCTTGCTTTTCGCTCCGGCGCGATTTCGGGCTTTTCCTGCGTCGCAACCCCTCACCCGCTGCAACCGGCGCGCCCTGCTCCCTCTCCCACGGGGAGAGGGCTGGGGTGAGGGGATTCAACCTTTGGTCAAGCCGCAGAATACGGCTTAGCTCTTCGCAGACGGCGTTGCGGCGCGGCGTCCAAAGTCCACGGTTCAGCGCGTCGAGCAGACGGGCCGCCATCGCCTCCGTGGCCGCCGGATTGGCCTCGCGAAGCGCGCCCGCGAAGGCTTCGTCGCCAAACAGGGCGTCGTGGGTCGCTTCGAAAAGATGGCCGGGGGCGGCGTCGGTCGCGGCCCCGAAAGCATAAAGAGCATCGACGGCCTGGGCCATTTCCGCCACGCCGCTGTGGCCGTGCTCCAGCATTCCCTTGAGCCAGCGCGGATTGGTGAGCCGCCCGCGCACGATCCGGGCGATTTCTTCCTGGAAGGAACGCGCCACGGGGGCCTCGGGCTTGCTCGTGTCGAGATGATAGAGGGCGGGCGACGCGCCAAGCGCTTCCGCGGCCGCGGCAAAGCCGCCCGCATAGTCGGCGACGCCATCGCCATCGAGAACGTCGCGCTCTCGGTCGTCCTGGACGTGCACCAGAGCGTCGGCTTCGGCGACGCGCGCCTTGAACTGACGCTTTGCCGGAACGCCGTCGCCGCCGCCGTCATAGGCATGAGAGGAAGCGGCGAGATAAGCGCCGCCGATGTCTTCGCGCGTGGTCCAGTCCTGGTCGAGCGCTTGCGTCGCGGCTCCTGCGCCGTAAACGCCCGGCGCCCCGCCGAAAATGCGCTCCAGGCTCTCCCCGCGACGCCGGGCTTCCGCAAGCGGGTTCCATTCCGCCTCTTCGTCGAGCGCGCTCACGAGGCGGACAGCCGAAGCGAAAAGCTGCATCTGGCTCTCGAAAATATCCCGGAAGAGCCCGGAGATCCTGAGCGTGACGTCGATCCTTGGCCGATCGAGCTTCGCCAGGGGAATGACCTCGACGCCGGTAACGCGGTTTGCCGCGATGTCCCAGACCGGCCGCGCGCCGAGATAGGCAAGCCCCTGGGCGAGATCGTCTCCGCCTGTTCGAAGCGTCGCGGACGCCCAAAGATCGAGAAGCACCGACTTCGGATAATCCCCGCGATCCTGAAGATGGCGGCGGACGACCTCGTCGGCCGCCCGCGCGCCGATGACGGCGGCCGTGCGCGTCGGGATCGAGCGCGGGTCCATTGTGGTGAGATTCCTGCCGGTCGGGAGCACGTCGAGCCGCCCGCGCGTCGGCGCGCCGGAAGCGCCGGGGCCCACGCGGCGTCCATCGAGCGCGGCGAGGAGGCCTTCGCGCTCCAAGCCGCCGCATTGGGACAGGAGCGATTTCAAGCGGCTTCGTTTCCTTGAGCCCGGCGGCTTGAGAAATTGCGGCCGTTAGCGCCGCGCGGCTTTCGGCATCTGGCGCGCGCCCAAAAACGTGAAGCTTGTCGCGGATGGCGAGTTCCTTGATGTCGCAAAGCTGCGCGTCGAGTTTTGCGATGGCGGCGCGCGGCGCGTCATCCCGGCTTACGCTGCAATCCTTGGCGAGGCCAGAACGCCAGGCCCGCTCGACGATCTCATCCTCAAGCAACCTGGCGCGGCGCTTGTCGACGCCATCGGCTTCGGCATATTCCTCCAGCAGTCCCTCAAGCTCAGCCATGCCGCCGTGAAGACCGGCCTTTGTGAGCGGCGGCGTCAGATGCCCGATTGTGACCGCGCTGAGCCGCCGCTTGGCGTGCACAGCCTCGCCTGGATTGTTGACGATGAAGGGATAGACGACCGGGACCGGGCCGAGAACCGCCTCGGGGAAGCACGCTGGCGAGAGCGCAAGCGCCTTTCCGGGCAGCCATTCGAGCGTGCCGTGCGTCCCGAGGTGGACCATGGCGTCGATGCGCTCGCGCTCCCTGAGCCAGGAATAGAGCGCGACATAGCTGTGCCGTGGCGGGCAGGTGACGTCATGGTAGCCTTGCTTGCGGTCCGCCGAGGCGCCGCGGTCGGGCTGGAAAAGAACGCTGACGTTTCCGGCTCTCAAGCAGGGAAAGCGGAAGCGCCCACCCGAGAAGCTGGGATCGTTTTCAGGCGCGCCCCAGGTTTCCGCCAGCAATTTTTGGACGGCGTCCGGCAGCACGGCGAGGAGAGCGCGGTAGTCTTCGAGAGGGACTTCTATAATGTTGCAACCCCTCACCCTGTCCCTCTCCCACGCAAGCTCGCCTTGGCGAGCTTGCCACTCAATGTTGTCTGCATCCGCAAGCGGATGCAGATGGGAGAGGGAGTTTGGCCGCAGCCGTTGCAACGGCGTCCCCTCTCCCGGGGGGAGAGGGACAGGGTGAGGGGCTGTGTGTTGGCCAGGCTGGCAAAGCCTGCTCAGATCAGAAGCGGCCCAATCCTCGCCGCCAACATCGTATCCCTCCTGGCGGAGCAGGCTCAAGATTTCGCGGATGCTTTCGAAGGAATCCAGTCCAACGGCGTAACCGTTTCGACCGGCGCGCGCAGGGTAATCCGAAAGCACAATCGCAAGTTTCCGCGCGCCGCGAGGCCGTTGGGAAAGGCGCGCCCAGGCCGCGGCAAGCTTCGCAACGTAGGCGACGCGGTCGGCGGCAGGCTCGTGCCGCGTTTCCGCATGCTCGAACAGCGGATCGGCGACGGCGTCAGCCTTGAACGAGATCGCGCGCGTGAAGATGCGCCCCTCCACTTCCGGCAGGACGACATTCATGGCGAGGTCGGAAGGGCCGAGCCCGCGCGCCGAGGCCTCCCACGCCTCGTATCGGGCGCCCGCGAGCGCCACCTGCAAGACCGGAACCCCGGCGGCGTCAAGCACCGAGGCGCCATCGTCGCGAAGCGCCGAAAAGGCCGTGGCGTTTACGATGATTGAGGGCTTCTTCGCCGCGATCAGCCGTTCAACGATTGGCGCGGCTTTCGGGTCTTTGAGGCTTGTGACAGCGACGCCGAAAGGCGCTAATCCCTCGGCTGCAAGCGCGCTCATGAGCGCTTTCAGCGGTTTATCGTCCGCTGCGATGACGGCTGCCCGATAGCCGACGACAAGAGCGTGGGGGCGATCGGGGGTCTCTGCGATGAGGTCTTCAATCGGGGCGATCGCGCCGGACGCACTCAACCCTATCGCCGAAGGAATATGCGCCGGAGGCTTAAGATCGAGCTTCGCGCCGAGGAGATTGGCGGCAAGCCGGAGCGCCTGGCTCAGATTTTCGGGGCCGCCCTCGCGAAAATACCGGTCGAAAAGAGAAAGCGCCGGAGCAGGGACGGTCGAAAGCTCCTGAAGCCGCGAATCCGGCCGATCGTCTCCCGGCAGCGCAACAAGCAGGATCCCCTTGTTCCGCGCGATATCCGTCAGCCGCTCAAACCCGTAGCGCCAATAATCGAGCCCGCCGAGGCAGCGCACAATGAGGAAGCGCGCACCCGAAGCGACGCCCGCGTACAAGTCCACCGACATGGGATGGCGAAGTTTCTTGAGGCTCGCCAGCCTGAGGCTTGGAAGCGCTTCCGGGCTCGCCCTCCACGCCGCGGCGAGCGCGGACAAATCGCTGTCGCTGAACGAAAGCGCCATGATGTCGGCCGGTGTCTGGCCGAGATCGACGGCGGCGTCCGTCTCGTCGAGCGATGTGGAGGGGATGGCGAGCAGATGCATCCGAGGCTAGCACCTTGCCACATGATGGCGCTGCCCATGGTTCGACAGGCTCATCATGAGGTTCAACGCGTTGAAAGCGCACGCCCTCATCCTGAGCTTGTCGAAGGATGAAGCCGGTATTTCCCGTTTCTTCTGCATCGCCTCAGCCTCCGATCGCGCGTCGGATAGCCTCGGCGTCGATACCCTGCTCGCCGATCACGACAAGGCGGCCGGTCCGCCGCTCGCCCGGCTTCCACGGCCGGTCAAACTGATGCTGGATGCGCGCGCCCACGCCCTGAACGACAAGGCGCATCGGCTTGCCCTTCACCTCGGCAAAGCCTTTGACCCGCAAAATGTCATGCGCAGCCGTCGCTTGCGCCACTTTCTCCAGGAGTTCCTCCGGTGAGCTAAGCTGCGGCAAATCGATGACGAAGCTTTCAAAGTCGTCGTGGTCGTGCGGCGCGTCGGCGTCGTGATGGGACGGACGCTGCGCGATGTCCGCCTCCGCGGCGGCGCCGATGCCGAGAAGAATTGCCGGGTCCAGATGGCCGTTGGCGGCCTCGACCACCTTCACCGCGCGCGGCGCCGTCGCCCTGATCTCTTCGCTCACGCGGACGCGCTCATCGCGCGTCATGAGGTCGGTTTTGTTCAGCACGATGAGATCGGCGCAGAGAAGCTGGTCTTCGTAAACCTCCTCCAGCGGGTTATCGTGATCGAGAGAGGCGTCTTCGGCCCGCTGCCGGGCAAGCGCTTCCGGATCGGTTGCGAAGCGTCCGGCGGCGACGGCGGGGCCATCGATAACCGCGATCACGCCGTCAACCGTCACGCGAGAGGCAATCGCGGGCCAGTTGAAAGCCTGCAAGAGCGGCTTCGGCAGCGCAAGCCCCGAAGTTTCGATGAGAATGTGCTCGGGCGGCGTCTCACGCGTCAGGAGGGCCGTGAGAGCGGGCTCGAAGTCGTCCGCGACGGTGCAGCAAAGGCATCCATTTGCGAGTTCGACGATGCGGTCTTCCGGGCACGCCTCGACGCCGCAGCCCCTCAGGATTTCCCCGTCGATGCCGACATCGCCGAATTCGTTCACAATCACCGCAAGCCGCCTGTCGGCGCGCTCGATCACGTGACGAACGAGCGTGGTCTTGCCCGCGCCGAGAAAGCCGGTGATGATCGTGCAAGGCGTCTTGAGCAGGCTCATTCAGCATTCCCTGTCATTTGGTACGTTTCCGGCGGAACGCGGGAGATAACCCCTTTTCGAAAGGAAAGCGGGCGCTCCTTCCAGGGGACGATGCCGTCTGCCGAGGCCGCGAAACTTTGCGCCGCGCTGGCAATCTCTGCAGCATGGACTTTGGCGTCGATACCGCCGACGACATACGTCCATTTGCTTTTGGCTGCGAAGGCGATTGTGCAGGGCCGTTTGCAGACTGCGAGACATTCGACGGGGCGCACATCGATTTCGCTCGCGCCAGCATCGCGTAAATGAGCCGCTATGGCTTCGGCCAAAGCCGCGCCGGGCTTGTCGAACGCAGTGTCGCCGCCCTCCACCGGAACCCGGCAGGAAACACAGACGAAGACCGTTGTGCGCGCGTCGTTCATGAGATTGGGCGGCGGGCGCCGCAGAGAATGCGATTGAGCATGGCGACGGTCTAGCTGCGGACTGAGCGGATTTTGCCGGATTTGCGAACGCGTCGCCGCAGCGTCATCCCGTGCGCGGCGCAGCGCGGAGCGGTGTGCCGCAGACACGGGATCGTAAAACACCCTGACCTGAGTTTGGAACGATCCCGGCTCGCGCTTCGCTTGGCCGCGATCACGATCGCGCCCGGCCTCAAGCTCATTTCTGCGATGGAAAATGCGACGGAGAGCGCGTTCATATCGAGGTCCCTGCCGCCCCGCCGGCGGCGTTCGAGTTAATATGAGACGGCAGGTCTCCTGGCTCGCGGATTCTTCGCCCCAACCTGCCTTCCCAGCCTTCGCCAGTGGCCTATTCGGTTGACGCTCTCCGCCTACAGTTGCGGGGGCAGCTCCGGCTTCAGGCGCAAACCTTACCGGATTCCCTAATTATGCACGTATTCGCGCACCGTCGGAGCTTGAGTTAGCCATCGGAACGCCAATCTGTCAAATTCAATCCAGTACGGATATCCCAGTCTTCCCTTGTAGCGGCGCGGAGAACAGGACAGCGATGACAGACTTGAGCGAAGACGGCGCACGCCACAAAGCGAAGATGGAAAAGCGAAAAGCCGCTCAAGACGCCGAGGTTGCGGGAAAAACTCTCGCGAAAGGGCTGCTGATCGTTCACACCGGCAAGGGAAAGGGGAAATCGACGGCCGCCTTCGGCCTCCTCCTGCGCGCGCTGGGACGCGGATTTCGCGTGGGCGTCGTCCAATTCGGCAAAGGCGCCTGGGACACGGGCGAGCGCGAAGCCGTCAAGGCTTTTGGCGACCGGGTTGTCTGGCATGCGCTTGGCGAGGGGTTCACCTGGGAGACGCAGGACCGGGCGCGCGACGTCGCCGCGGCCGAGCGCGCATGGTCCAAGGCCGTCGAGCTGATGGAAGACGGCGCGATCCAGCTTCTGATCCTCGACGAACTGAACATCTCGTTGCGCTACGATCATCTCGATCTCGGCGCGGTGCTGGAAAAACTCCGCGCGCGGCGGCCGAACCTTCACGTCGTCGTCACGGGCCGCAACGCGAAAACCGAACTGCTGGACGCCGCGGATCTGGTGACGGAAATGATTCCGGTGAAACATCACTTCGCGGCCGGCGTGAAAGCGCAAGCGGGCATTCGAGTTCTAAAGCCGGTTGAGATTTCTGTGAGCCGGTTTGTGTCGTCGTCCCGGAAGGGCGCAAGCCTTATCCGGGATCGTAACAAATTCGACCTCTTGCCTCTTTGCGATCCCGGCTCGCGCGTCGCTCGGCCCGGACGCCGAAGCGCGGGGTAATCATTTATAATAGCCGACGCCGCACCCCTGGTTTCCTACCTTCGTGACATAGGACTCTTTAGGAGAAGGGGTCGTCGCGCCCGGTCTTGGGAAATTATAGCTTACAGTAACGGTCGAACTGTCATTGGCGCCATTTGCGGCGTCGAAAATTTTCTTGCCTAACGGGGAGCCATCCCTCTCCCAGAGCTGTCTGATGTCTGTGCCTAGAAGCGCCCGGTCAGGATGGGCGGTGAATGTGCCGTTCTGCACATTGAAACAAAACACATAAAGGTCGCCTTGCCTGAACTCGCCATCGGGCTTGTTGAACTTCTCAACGGCCGCTCTCGGGTTGGCCTTCAGCTCGGCGATGACACGCTCCTCCATAGCCTTTGCTCGGACCGGGCCCGCCGGATTGCGTCTGCGCAAAGGCGTTTCCGAATGCGAAAACAACCATTGCGGCTGATGCACCACCAAATAGGATTGCACGAAACATTTGGTTTTCTCCCTGTTGTGTTCTTGCGTCGCCTTGACATCGCGTTGGCGCTCTTTCGGGCTTTCGCCTTGGGCGTTGCGACGGCCGAATTCGATTTAGCCGTAAAGCAGCCTCCAATAATCTACACCATTTCCATAGTCCGGGGCGTTGTGCGTGATGCGGGGTTTCGCATAACAATCTTCGACAACCGGACGCGATTGAACAGGCGGCGCTCAAGGCGCATACGCAAGTTCAGAGAGAAAAGAGAGGCGCCTTTGGTGACGTGCATACAAAACAGCTGGCCTGTTGGCCTGGCCGCCAAACGCTGGCGTTCCGGCGGAGCGTACTAGGACCATGCGCGCCATCATGCTTGCCGGGACGGGCTCCGATGTGGGCAAGTCCGTCCTCGTCGCTGGCCTCGCCCGCGCTTTTCATCGCCGGGGCCTCACGGTGCGGCCCTTCAAGCCGCAGAACATGTCGAACAACGCGGCGGTCACCGCGGATGGCGGCGAGATCGGGCGCGCGCAGGCGCTCCAGGCGCGGGCCGCGGGCGTCGCTCCCAGCGTTCACATGAACCCGGTGCTCCTGAAGCCGCAAAGCGAGATCGGGTCTCAGATCGTGGTGCAAGGCCGCGTGATCGGCAGCGCGAAGGCGGCCGAGTATCAGACCCTCAAGCCAAAACTTATGGGGGCTGTGCTCGAGAGCTTCCAGCGTATGTGCGGCGAGGCGGATCTTGTGCTCATCGAAGGCGCGGGTTCGCTGGCCGAAGTCAATTTGCGAAAAAACGACATCGCCAATTTCGGGTTCGCGCGAGCCGCTGGCGTTCCCATCGTTCTCATCGGCGATATCGACCGCGGCGGGGTCATCGCCAGCCTTGCCGGAACGAAACTGGTGACCGATCCGGAGGATAGCGCCCTGGTGAAGGGGTTCATCGTTAACAAATTTCGCGGCGATCCAAGTCTTTTCGCGGAAGGCATGGAGAGGATCGCGAGCCTTACCGGATGGCGGCCATTGGGGCTCGTTCCCTATTTCGCCGAAGCGAGGCGGCTGCCAGCCGAGGACGCGTTGGCGCTGACGGGACGCAAAGAGGCGCGCCGCCGGGGCAAGCCGCTGATCGTCGTGCTTGCCTACCCCCATATTTCAAACTTCGACGATCTGGACCCGCTCAGGCTGGAGCCGGATATCGATCTTGCCTTCATAAAGCCCGGCGAGCCTATCCCCGGCGAAACGCAGCTGGCGATCCTGCCGGGTTCAAAGGCCACGATTGCCGACCTTGAGGCTCTTCGCGAGAGCGGCTGGGATATCGACCTGAAAGCGCATCGGCGTCGTGGCGGGCGCATTCTCGGTCTTTGCGGCGGCTACCAGATGCTCGGACGGCGCATCGCCGACCCCAATGGAACCGAAGGCGAGCCGCGCGCGGTGGACGGGCTTGGCTTTCTCGATTGCGAGACCGTTCTCGATGGAGACAAGACGCTTCAGGAGGTGAGCGGACGGTGTGTGGAGAGCGGCGCGCCCTTCCGGGGGTACGAGATGCATATCGGCCGGACGACCGGGCCAGACCTGACGAGGCCCTTGCTGCGTTTCGAGAACGGCCAGGAGGACGGGGCGTCAAGCGCGGACGGGCGCATCATGGGCTGCTATGTCCACGGGCTTTTCGCCGAGGATCGCCAGCGCGCGAGCTGGCTGGAGCGGTTGAACGCTTCGCCCTCGGGGCTTCAGTATGAGGTTGCCGTAGACGAAACGCTCGACCTCCTTGCGGCGCATCTCGAACGGCACATCGACTGCAATGCGTTGCTCGATCTGGCGCAGGAGCCGGTCATACGACCGGATTAAGCCAGAACGCTTTGATTTATGCTCGTCCCAAGCAGGAGCTTTGCGGCCTCGCCAACGAACGGACGGCATCGCTACCGCAAAGGGTCGCGACCGGACTCGCCGTTCCTATAAGATCTGGGCGGATTGATCTTCAGCTGCGGAAATCGTTCGCGTTTGCCCCGCAGCTCGATAGGCTTTTGCGTCCCGGCTCGGTCAGTAGGGGCGCCGCCTCAGGGCTCAGATCCACAAGATTAGCCTTACCATTTTGCGCGATTCGCGAAAACTGTTTATAAGCTGATACACTGACTCGTGCGGAGGGTATGACCTGTTAATTGTTACTTAGATGTGGCACGGTCGCTCGCCATTGTTTGAAGTGTTGCGCCCAAAAGGAACAATCACGGTGGACGATATTCTGTTTTTCTCGGTAGGGTTCGTGCTTTGCGTCATAGGGGCCCTGATCTGGAAATTCCACGACGATTTCAAGCGCGATACCAGGGGGCTTACTAAATTGCCATCGAACAAAAGGCGACGACATAGCCGCGGGTAGGCTTGCTCCTCTTTCCCCTTCACGGCTTTTCCCTGCCACACACTCAGATGCGATCGAGTGGAGGATACTGAGCGGCTTGGCGCCGATCCCCACAGATGACGGCTGTTGGCCCTGGCCGAAGAATGACCCGATAGTCAAAAGCCCCTAGACTTGTTCGGCTTAACCGCGAGGCCGAGATTCCCGCTTGACCCCAAGGAAGAGACCCGGCTGCCAACAAGCCGAAGGGCAGCACCCGGCCTGGAGCGCAAGTTTTGCGCCCGCTACATCGCGTCGATGCTTCGCTAACGTCTTGATGTAACCGAGATAGTTTTATACTTACTTATAGGCCGCCCTACGAAACAAAACCAATCTTCACCGGATTTTAAGCAAATCTATCCGCGAGGCGAAAGACCGGCCGCCCTGCGCTCAAAGGATCGGCATGACGGCTGCGATGGCGGCGAGCGTCGCGGCCTGGATGATGCAAGCCAAGCGATAGAGCCGAAGCGCGGCGCGAATATCGGAGGAGGTAAGATCCGCGCGGCCCTTTCCCATCCAGTGATCTTCGACGACGGCGCCGGAGTAGATGCGAGGTCCGCCAAGCCTCACCCCCAGCGCGCCAGCCATCGCGGCTTCCGGCCACCCGGCATTGGGCGAGCGATGGCGTGGCGCATCCCGCAGCACCGCTTCCATCGCCGCCAGCGCGGAGGCTTTTGGCGTGACGAGGCTTGCGAGAACGATCCAGAGAGCGGCGAGCCGCGAACCGGGAAGATTGGCAAGGTCGTCGAGCCGCGCGGCGGCCCAGCCGAAAGCCAGATACCGGTCCGTCTTATGCCCGATCATGCTGTCGGCTGTGTTGGCGGCTTTGTAAAGCGCGGCTCCGGGAAGACCGGCAATGACGAGCCAAAACAGCGGAGCGACCACGCCGTCGGAGAAGTTCTCAGCCAGAACTCTCGACGGCGGCGCGGCTCACGCCCGCTTCATCCAGCGTGTTTTTGTCGCGGCCGACGATCATGGAAACGGCGTCGCGCCCTGCGGACAGCCCCTTGTTTTCCAGGTCGTCGGCGACGGCGCCAACATGCTCCGCGAGGCTTCGTTGGGCGAGGAGTGTGCTCGCAAAAAGCGCACTCATGAGCAAGCCGATGACGCCGGGAAGGCCGCCAGCGAGAAAAACGGCCGCTCCGCTTACGGCGAAAGTCACGGCGAGCGTGAGAAGGAGAGCGGCGATGCCGTTCGTCCGGCGCTCGGCAAACGTCAGATCGCTCCTGTTCCAGCGGCGTTCGCACCATGCTAGAAGCTGCCCGATCCACGTCACCGGATGCCCGATGGCGCGGAACAGCCATTGCGGATAACCGGCCGCGGCCTCGATCAAAAGCGCCATAAAAGCGAGTGAAGCGAACATGATTTTGGAAAGCGGCGCTGACGCGCGATGATGGAAGACGAAGGACCTATAGCTCATGGAGGCGCGTTAGACGAGGCTCGGCAGCGCTATCCTTTCGCGCCTGAACCTTGGATCGATTTGTCGACCGGCATCAACCCGGTCCCCTACCCGCTCCCGGCAATTCCACCGGAGGCGTGGGCGCGTCTGCCGTTCCAGCGCGAGGAGCGGGAGCTGAGACAGGCGGCTGCGGTTCGCTACGGCGCCGCCAGCGCCGAAAACATCGCAGCCGCGCCCGGAACGCAGGCGCTCATCCAGATCATCCCCCGTTTGCTTCGGCCAAGCCGGGTTGCGGTTCTCGGCCCCACCTACGCGGAACACGGCATCGCCTGGAAGCGCGAGGGGCATGAGGTCTACGAGATTGAAGGCCTTGGTGAGACTGCAACGGCGGATGCGGTCGTTGTGGTCAATCCCAATAATCCCACCGGACGGGTGATTCCGATTAGCAGCCTTCTACGAACTGCCCGCGCGCTTGCGGAACGGCGCGGTCTGTTGATCGTCGATGAAGCGTTCATGGATGTTCTGGAGCCGTCCGCGAGCGCGGTCCAGGCCCTGCCCCCGGCGACCATTGTCTTGCGCTCTTTCGGGAAGATGTATGGACTTGCGGGCCTGCGCCTCGGTTTCGCGGTAGCCGAAAGGGCCATGGCGGCGCGTCTTCGCGAATTGCTGGGTCCATGGGCGGTTTCCGGACCTGCGATGGCTATCGGCCGGGCGGCCCTGAACGACGAAATCTGGATCGCGCAAGCCCGGCGGCGGCTCGCTTTTGATGCAGAGCGCCTCGACGCGATCCTTGCGAAAGCGGGATGCCGGGTCTTGGGAGGGACGCCCCTTTTCCGGCTCGCGGCGCATCCCCTCGCTCAAGAGATCGGCGAGATGCTGGCGCGCCGCGGCGTGCTTGTGCGACGCTTTCCGCATGAGCCTGAGTGGCTTCGCTTCGGCATTCCGGGGAGCGAGGCAGGCTGGCTGCGCCTGGAGGAAGCCCTGGCGGCCAAGGTTTCGAGTTCCCAGCCGCTAAGCAGGCTGGAATGACGAAGGGCGGAGCAAGCGGCGTCCGGCCGGCAATCCGTTGTCCAGGCTGCAATCGCAACTTCACGATACGAAGTCGTTGCATCCCATGTCCTGCGAGCGCTTAACTGGATCGCGAAGCGGTTGTCATGATGCCATGGGACGGTTGTTCGCCAGCGGCTGCACTCGCAATGGTCCCCGGTCCTGCGTTCTCATTGAGCCAGTTCCCGGCGGCGGAATGGAGTAGATAAGATGACGCGCCAAGAACTTCCCGAATACATCGATGGCTTGCCCAACATCTGCGGCTCGGAGGATCTCGTCAGCCAGGCCCGAAACCGCCCAGGCCCCATCTACCTGCCCGAATCCGGGATCGACTTCGAACGGGTCCGGGGCGCTTTCAGCATCGCTCTTCACATGCACCAGCCCCTGATCCCGGCTGGCGGCGGGGATCTCCATACGGCGGCGTTGATCAGCAACCTCCAGCACATGATGGACAATCCCGGCGTCGGCGACAACCACAACGCGTCGGTGTTCCAGTGGTGCTATAAGCGCATGGGCACGTTCATTCCCCAGCTCGTCCACGAGGGAAAAAATCCGCGCGTGATGCTGGACTACTCCGGGGAGTTATTGCACGGCCTGAAGGCGATGGGACTGGACGATGTGATCGACAGCCTCAAGGCGATCACTCTCGACCCCGCCAATGCGCGCTGCGTCGAGTGGCTTGGGACCGCCTGGGGCCATGCCGTGGCGCCGTCAACCCCGGCGCAGGACTTCCGGCTGCACGTAGGGGCCTGGCTGCATAACTTCGCCGCCATCTTTGGGCTCGATGCCGTAAGCCGCGTAAAGGGATTCTCCCCGCCGGAGATGGCCCTGCCCAACCACCCGGACGTCTGTTACGAGTTCGTTCGCACCCTGAAAGAGTGCGGGTTTCAATGGGTGCTGGTGCAGGAGCATTCGGTCGAGCAGCTCGACGGTTCCGGCGTTCGCCACCCGCACATCCCGCACCGGCTGGTGGCCAAGAACTCTCGCGGCCAGACGCAGAGCATCACGGCCATTATCAAAACCCAGGGCAGCGACACGAAACTCGTCGGTCAGATGCAGCCGTATTACGAAGCCCGGGGCCTGTCTCACGTGGACCTTGCCGGGCGCTCCATTCCGCAACTCGTGATGCAGATCTCCGACGGCGAAAACGGCGGCGTGATGATGAACGAGTTCCCTTCCAAATATCTGGATGTCATGCGCGAAGCTTCCGGAACGGACACGCCGCCGGTCAACGTGACCGAATATTTGGAGTATCTTTCCGCGATCGGCCTTACCGAGGACGACTTCCCGCCGGTCGAGCCCGTCCTGCAGAACCGCATCTGGGACCGGTTCCCCGAGAAGGCCGGCCCGGATGCGCTCGATAAGGTGATCGCAGACCTTCGAAAAGAGGACGGCCGCTTTCACATGGAAGGCGGCAGCTGGACGGATAACCTCTCCTGGGTGCGCGGCTACGAAGATGTGTTGCAGCCCATTGAAAAGGTCAGCGCCCTCTTCAGCGAAAGGACCCGGGACGTCCCCGCCTCCGATCCGAGATACCGTAACGCCTTGTTTTACCTGCTGACGACCGAGACAAGCTGTTACCGCTATTGGGGCGCCGGCGCGTGGACGGACTACGCACGCGAGCTGTGCCGCCGCACCGATGATATCCTCCGGTACGATTTCTAAGAAAAAGAACGTTGCTTGAGTATGTTACGATCCCGGATAAGGCTTCGCCTTTCCGGGATGACAGCGGGGGCCATCCGTTGGCGTGTCTCGCGGAGTCTGCTTCAGTCTGTCCGCCGGATAGTCATCCCGGCCAAGCAAAGCGCGAGCCGGGATCTCGGCGCGGGCGCGCCAAGGTCGAAGTCGCTCCGCCCCGTCCGTTTCGCTCTTTCGCATCGGCATCACGCCGTGCTAGTTTCGCCCCACACCGAAAGCGGTGCACAAGCACGCCCGGTTTTCGTCAAGTCCTGGTAATCGGATCAAAGGAAAGCAGCCTATGTTGAAAGGCAAGGTACTGATCGCTCAGGGCGGCGGGCCCACGGCGGTTATTAATCAGTCGTTGGCCGGCGCCGTCATCGAAGCGCGGAAGATCCCCTCGGTGGACCGTATTTACGGCGCCTATCACGGGGTTCGCGGCATCATCAACGAAGACTTCATCGACCTCACCCTCGAGACGACCGGCAACCTCGACATGGTCGGCAATACGCCGGCCGCAGCGCTTGGATCGACGCGCGACAAGCCGGACGCCAAGTACTGCGAGGAAATTCTGAAGGTCCTGCGCGCCCACGAAATCGGAACCTTCTTCTACACAGGCGGCAATGACTCGTCGGATACGCTGCGCATTCTGCGTGACCAGGCAAAGGCCGCGAGCTATCCGTTGCAGTGCGTCCATATCCCCAAGACCATCGACAACGACCTGATGATCGACGACCACACGCCCGGATATCCGTCGGCGGCTCGTTTCGTCACGCTCGCTTTTGCCGGCGCCAACCTCGATAACCGGGCGCTGCCGGGCGTCTACGTTGCCGTTGTCATGGGCCGTCACGCCGGATTTCTGACCGCCGCCGCAGCCCTTGCCCGCAAGTACCACGACGACGGCCCGCACCTCATTTATGTACCGGAGCGCACTTTCGACCTCGAAAAGTTCGCTCAGGATGTGAAGGCCGTGTACGACAAACTCGGCCGTTGCATGGTCGCCGTTTCCGAGGGCATCCATGACGCCAGCGGCGCCCCGATCGCCACGAAGCTCGCAAAGAATGTCGAGCGCGACGCCCACGGCAACGTGCAGCTGTCGGGCACGGGCGCGCTTGCCGATCTTCTTACCGACTACGTGAAGACCACGACGAAGATCACCCGCATCCGCGGCGATACGTTCGGCTATCTGCAACGCTCGTTCCTCGGCTGTGTCTCCGACGTCGATGCCCGCGAGGCCCGTGAAGTCGGCGAAAAGGCCGTGCAGTATGCTCATTTCGGCGACAGCGCCGGCAAAACCAGCGGATCGGTGACCATTCACCGGACCGGTTCGTATTCGGTCGAATATCGGCTGAGCCTGCTGGAGGACATCGCCGGAAAAACCAAGGTCATGGCGGACGAGTTCATCCATGAGAACGGTCACGACGTCACGGACAAGTTCGTGGATTATCTCCAGCCGCTCTTGGGTTCGGACATGCCGGAAGTCGCCCGGTTGCGCCTTAATCGCGTGCCCAAAATCCTCAAGGCGTAATCCTTCGCCGCCGTCGCCACGCTCGCCTGGGTCTTATACAACGACCCAGGCGCCTTCGGTTTTGGCGGCGAAACTATGCCATGATGACGAACAGGCGAGGAACTCCTTCGCCTCTTCGTTACGTTTACAAGGCCAGCCGCAATCTTACACCTCGATCTTCCTGGCCGCGTTCAGGGCCAGCACAATCGAAGCAATATGAGCTGTTTGCATGATAGCGCCGCTCATAGCCAAATCGAGTGCTTGCCGGTAAGGGACGCGGTCCACGTCCAGCACCTCGACGCCGTCATCTTCCTGAACGCCGATCAACGACACGCCTTCGGCAAGGACGGTGTGAACGCGATTGGCATGTGTGGACGTGTTGGGCGAAAGGCTGGCGACGAGCGTCAGACGCGTGGAGCCGCCATAGCCCGTCTCTTCAAGAAGCTCGCGCGCACCCGCCTCAATCGGACTTTCGCCTTTTTCCATGCAGCCGCCCGGCAGTTCCAGGGAAATGTCGCCCAGCGCATGGCGGTAGAGGCGAACGAGGATAAGATGATCCTCCTTGTCGAGGGCGACGACATTCACCCAGCCCGGATACTCTTGGACGTAATAGGGCACTTCGACGCCTGCGGGGGTGACGCAATCGTCGATTTGGGCTGTCAGCCACCGTTCCCGGATGAGATAGCGCGACCCCCGGACCGTCCATGGTTTAACGCGGCTTGTCATTCGTGTCGCCCCTCTCTGCCGGCAATCGCATCGAGACCGGCCTTCCCTGGTTCCAATGCAGAAAGCCGTTCCCATTCGCCAAACGGCCGGCTCGCAAAGCCGCCGGCCCGCGTGTCTTCGTTCGCGTGGATGATAGATTCCTTTCACG
Organism: uncultured Alphaproteobacteria bacterium; assembly: GCA_963757195.1. GTDB lineage: Bacteria > Pseudomonadota > Alphaproteobacteria > Rhizobiales > Rhodomicrobiaceae > Rhodomicrobium. Next base: position 1,674,562 of record CAVWQG010000002.1, on the reverse strand, counting down.
ACGCGTTAAATCGATATGTGTGGCAAGTTGACAACATTAACCAATATCGCTTGTTTCGGCAGCTCGAATCGGCCAAATTCACTCGTGAGTGCTGCATGCGCCACAGTCAAGATCGCTCTCATAGAGTTGGCACAAAATAAAGCGTGTGTAGGCGCACGAGCAACAGGACTAGAAAGTCCTACTCGTCCGTTCTAGTACGACAGAGGCAAAACCGAGCATTGAGAGACATGATAACCTCTCTTCCGATAAGAGCGGCGATTGCATCGCCCATTTTACGAGCACGCCGCAATCGCCCGGGCGCCCCAGGGGCTGGCCTGCTTCAGGTCTTAGGTAATCCGTCCGAGTGGAAATGCGCCGCCACGGTGGCGTTTGTCTTCTTCTTCGCTTCGCTTGCTCTGGCGCCTGCCCTTACACCGGATCAGAGGACGTTGGCGGCCGAGATCAACAGCAAAACCCTCAAAGCCGCGGCCGCGATCAAGACCTCCGTGAGATAGGCCCACCGTCCTCGAACGATGGCGATAAGAGACCCGTTGCGCAATCTCTTGCATCGTCATAAACGTTTTCGCGAGCGCGCCAAAGCAGCCGCGACGCCTGCGCAGTGATGAATTCCCGCGCGCTAACGCAAAGCCTGTCGCCCAATCTCGAAAATCATGACAATTTTAAGACGCCGCGAGCGTTCTTACCGCAATCAACCTTCAAAGAAAGGTGATTCCGCGGCACAAACTTGCCATTTTACGATTTCGATGACGCGTAAAGCAGGCCTCTGCCTAGGCGCCGAAGAAATCAGCCGCGCGTTCCCGCCGGCGGTATCGAGAGAGGCGTTTCGATGCGCGCTAACTATAAGTAGCTCTGGCGCTTGAGTGATGTACCCATTAGCGATAGTGCATGCATACAATTTAAAAGGTATGTTCGGAGTGGTAAGCGATGGCCTCTATATTGTGCGATGTAACTCTCTGGCTTGAACATGCGAGGGAAGCCCGCGCCCTTTGCGAAGTGATTTCCAATCCGGAAGAGAAGGAGCAGATGCTGGTTGTCGCCGCGGGCTTCGATCGCATCGCGGAACTCGCCAAGGAGCAGGCGACATTTACAGAGCAAAATCAGCTGCCGCACTGATCGCTGCTTCAAAAGCCATGCGGGGCGGTCAGACCACGACCGGCGCCCGACTCTCTTTCCGGCCTCCGGCACTCCGCTTCTCATCGCCGGACGCGGCGACAGCAAAAAAATAGCCACGAACACTCGTCCGGCGGCTCAAGATGTCTAGGGAGGAACCTAGAACTTCGATCACGCAAATGAATCACGAAGAAAAACAGTCTTTTTCATCAGGGTGAATGCAAAAAAGGCAGCATCCCCCGTTAGTTGATGGCGACATCTCAATCACAATTGCTTTTTATAACAAAATGTTTTACAAATTTAGCAAGGCTAACTTTACGCGTGAGGAGGCCCCGCTGTAGAACTTCGGACCCGCCTGAACTAACGACACTTTCCACACTCTTGTCCCAGTTTTCGTTTGGTAATGCGTATGACGTGGAAATCCGCCGTAGTGCTCGCTCTTGCCCTTTTTACTGCGTCTCTCGCCATCGCGCCGCTATTTGCACCGGCGAAACAGAAGCTGGCCGCAGAGATCAATTACCCAACCCTTAGGGCCGCCGCCGCGATCGAAGCCTCCAGGAGGTGACGTTCCTCGTGTCACGTTAAAGGGTCAGGAGTTGTTCCGAGACGGCCGTGGCGACAGCCTGAGCGCGATTGCTGACATTGAGGCGTTTCATGGCCTGATCGCAGTGGAAGTTCACGGTGCGTTCGCTAAGGCCCAGAATGATCGCGATCTCCGATGAGGTCTTCCCGCGCCCGACCCAGGTGAGAACCTCGCATTCACGATCGGTCAGGTGATAGTCCGACCGCCGCCGCGGGCCATTTGATTGGCGGCGGAGCCTGTTCTGGATCACCGTGTGAAGCATCTCAAAATCGACGGGCTTTGTGAGATAATCATCGGCGCCGAGGCGGCGGCCGGCGAGTTCGCTGTCGCGGTCGCCGAGCGCTGTGAGGAAGACAAACGGGATGGCGGCGCAGTCCGGCCCCGCGGCCGCCAGGCGCTCCAGCACCTCGAACCCGCTCATTTCCGGCATGCGAACGTCGCAGATCACGAGGTCCGGCTTCCCTGACAGGATCGCGGCCAGCCCTTCCTCGCCGTTGCGCGCCACCGTGGCTTCGTATCCAAGCTCGGCCAAGGCCTCGCAGAGCAGGCTTGCGGTCTGGCTATCGTCTTCAATGCACAAGATCTTGCTCAAAGGGCCTTCCTATCGTTTCCGATTTTCCGGTATCGGCGGGGAGCGAAACAGTCACTCGGGTCCCGCGATCCAACGCGCTCTCGATGGTCATCCGGCCCCCGTGCTGTTCCACGATCTGCTGCACAAGGCTGAGCCCGATGCCGGTTCCTGGGATCGATCCCGCATTGCTGCCGCGGAAGAAACGTTCGTGGACGCGGCCCAGTTCAGCGGCGGGGACGCCGATGCCGTGATCGGCGACAGAAATTTCGATGGCGCCATCGCCGGCTTTGCCCGAGATCTCGACTTGACCGCCCTCGGGCGAATATTTCAGCGCATTCGAGATCAGGTTGCTGAAAGCGCGGCGCAGCAGCTTCGGGTCTCCTTGAATCTTCGGCAGCTGGTCGAAATGCTCGTCGAAACGCGCCTTGAGATCGATGGCCTTGTAATAATCGACAAGGCTGCGCAACATCTCGGCCGGATCGAACAAGCGCCTTTGCGCTTCCGCGGGCGCATTCAGCATCTCCATCTCGGCAGTGAGGCTCGCAACGAGGCTCGTCATCTGGAAGACGGCGGACCGGATTTTCCCCGCCCTCTCGGCGACTTGAACCGGCGTTGCATGATCCCTCGTCGCAACGAGCCGCTGCGCGTGCCCATCGATATAGGTTAGCGGCGTGCGGAACTCATGAGACATCGTTGTGAGGAAATTTCGCTGAGCCGCCGTCAGCTCCCGCTCCTTCTCGAGCGTAGCCGCCAGAATGTCGGCCTGCATCGCGAGGTTCTTGCGTGTTTCCAAAAGCTCGACGGTATTCCTGCGCAGCACCGCGACGGACCGCGCCATCTCGCCTATTTCGTCGCGCCGGTTCTCGAAAGGTATTTTGATATGCGTGTCGTTCAGGGCGAGCCGCTGCAGGTTGCCCGCAATCTCAAGAAGCGGCCGGGAGAACGAGCGCCAAAAATAGAAGGCAAGGCCCGCGAATAAAGCGAGCATGGCAAGAATGAGATCGGATATGAACCGCTGGGCGGTCGCGATAGTTTGCCTGCCATGCGCGCGGGCAGCCTGCGCTTTGACGTGGGTCAGATCCACAAGTTGCCTCAACTCGTGCGCCGCCTTTCGAAATGTGCTGAAAGTATCGCCGTGAAAGAAAGCGACAGCCTCCGGGTTTTTCCCGTCCGCGACAAGACTGGCCAAAGCCTTCTCCTGCGCGAGATGCGCCTGCCAATCGCTGGCGAACATATCGAAAGCCTTTATCTCGTCGGCATCGTGTTCAATCGCCCGGTAGGCGGCGATGTCCTCGTCCGCCAGCGTCATGTATCGTTGAACTTCGCTTGACTTATCTTGAGCGCCGCCGAGAAGAAGCTCCGCCTCTTCGGTCCGGACGCGCGCGACGTGATGCCGGAGATTGCCCAGGATCTGGATGGATTCGAGCCAGCGATTGCGGATTTCGGAGGACGCAATATCGACATTGGCGAGGCTTCCAAGACTGAGGCTGCGCACCACCATAACGGCGGCGACAAAGAGAATTGCGATCAAGGCAAGCTTTGCCGGAGCAGAACGCCGAAGAGGCAGAAATGTTGACATCGTCAGCTTCACGGTGAGAGCAGAATTGCTCGGTCCTACATGTAAGGCTTGGTTCCATTCCGCCACACTGTCAGAACTGACAGGCTGAAAAGCTTAACGCGAAGACCATCTGCCAGACATTGATTTCGTAACCGGCGTCACTTTACGCCACGGAGAAGATCGATGGCTGAGGAAGATTCGCCACGGGAACGGCGCAGCTTGGGCAGGCGGCTCTTCCGCCTGGCGTTGCTTGCAGGCGTGTGCGCGCTCGCGTTTAGCGCTTATTCAATATGGAGCGGAAGCCGCAAGACTGTCACGGCGCAACAGGCTCCATCCACGGTCCCCGTCCAGACAACCACGGTTCAGGCGAAGTCCATCGATATCACCCGCACTGGCCTTGGCGCCGTCACGCCCTGGCAGATGGTGAATATCACGCCCCAGGTTTCCGGCCGCATCGTCCAGATCCCGTTCCGCGAAGGGCGCGACGTAAAGGAAGGCGAGGTCCTGGTCCGCATCGATCCCCGCCCCTTCCAGGCAGTGCTGGATCAGGCCAAGGCCAAGAAAGATCAAGATGCCGCAAACCTCGTAAATACCGAAAAAAATTTGCAGCGCGATAAAACGCTGCTCACCAAGGGCGGCTTTGCGACGCAACAGACCGTCGATAATGAAACGGCGCAGGTTCAGGTGCTGAATGCGACGATCGAGGGCGATCAGGCGGCCATCGAGGCGGCCCAGCTCAATCTCGATTTCGCAACTGTGACAGCGCCGTTTTCGGGCGTGGTCAGCCTTCGTAACATCGACATCGGCAATCTCGTGACGCCCGCAGCAAACATCGCCACTGTGACGCAGATCGAGCCGATTGCCGTCGACTTCACTCTGCCGCAAGCCGACCTTCAGGACGTGCAATCGGCAGCGAAAGCGGGCACGCCTGAGGTGCTGGTCTACGACCAGAACGGCAAGGATCTGCTCGCGAAAGGCCAGCTCGAAGTCATCAACAATCAGGTCGACCAGGCAAGCGGCACCATCAAGCTGAAGGCGCGGTTCGACAACAAGGATCGCAAGCTCTGGCCCGGCGCTTTCGTCCAGGTCGCCGTCGTGATCCGGACCGAGCCGAATGCCCTGGCGGCGCCGTCCGAAGCCATTCAGCGCGGCCCGAATGGTGCCTATGTCTGGCTGGTCTCGCCAAAAGGGACAGCGAACCGGCAGCCGGTCCAAATCGGCGAAATCCAGAATGGCGTTACGGTCATCACAAAGGGCGTCAAGGCTGGCGATCGCATCGTCGTGGCCGGGCAATACGGCCTGACGCAAGGCGCTCGCATCACCGAAGCCAATCCGGCGCAAGTCGCTCAAACTCAAGGCGAATAATGAATATTTCCGCTCCTTTTATCGCGCGCCCGGTCGCGACCTCGCTCCTGATGATCTTTATTGCCGTCATCGGAATTGCCGCCTATCCGCTGTTGCCCGTGGCGCCGCTTCCGACCGTCGATTTTCCGACCATCCAGGTGACGGCGCAGCTTCCCGGCGCGAGCCCCGACGTGATGGCCTCGGCGGTCGCGACGCCGCTCGAAAAACAGCTCGGCATCATTCCGGGCGTCACGCAGTTGACATCCGCGAGCTTCCTCGGCACCACGCAGGTCACCATTCAGTTCGACCTGAACCGCAACATCGACGCGGCGGCGCAGGACGTGCAAACAGCGATCAATGCGGCGGGCGGGCAGCTGCCGAAGAATCTGCCGAGCCCGCCGACCTATCGCAAGGTGAACCCGGCCGATCCTCCGGTCCTCATCCTGGGCGTAACGTCCGACGACCTGCCGATCACACAGGTCGACGACTACGCCGAGAACATGCTTGCGCTTCAGATGTCGCAAGTCCCCGGCGTGGCCCAGGTCGTCATCGGCGGGCAGCAGACGCCAGCCGTTCGCGTGCAGATCGACCCGGCCAAGCTCAGCCAGATGGGTTTGAGCCTTTCCGATGTGCAATCGGTGATCGCAAATGCGACCGTCGACGCGCCGAAGGGGACAATCCGCGGCGAAACCGAGAGCTATTCGATCTATGACAACGACCAGCTGACGACGGCGGCGCCCTATAACGACCTCATCATCGCCTATCGCAATGGCGCGCCGATCCGCATCCGGGACATCGGCCGCGCCGTGGAAGGCCCGGCGGACACGACAATCGCCGGCTGGGTCGGCAAACAGCGCGGCATCGCGCTCGTCGTGTTCAAGCAGCCGGGCGCCAACGTCATCGATACGGTCGACCGGATCAAGCAGGAGTTGCCGACGCTGCGCGCCAACATTCCGCCCAGCATCAACGTCACGCCAATCATCGACCGCACCACGACCATCCGCGCATCCGTCGCCGATGTGCAGTTCACGCTCGTGCTCACCATGGTGCTAGTGGTGGCCGTCGTGTTCGTGTTCCTGCGCGAGCTGCGGTCCACCATCATTCCGGGGCTGGCCGTGCCGATCTCGATCGTTGGCACGTTTGCGGCGATGTATGCGCTTGGCTACAGCCTCGACAATCTCTCGCTCATGGGGCTCACGATCGCGGTCGGCTTCGTGATCGACGACGCCATCGTCGAGGTGGAGAATATCGAGCGGCACGTGGGAGAGGGCATGATGCCGCTTCAGGCGGCCTACAAGGGATCTGCCGAAATCCGGTTCACCGTGCTGTCCATCAGTCTGTCCCTGATCGCGGTGTTCATCCCGTTCCTGTTCATGGGCGGCATTGTCGGGCGCCTGCTTCATGAGTTCGCCATGACGGTCACCGTCGCCATCGTCGTCTCGGCGCTCGTCTCGCTATCGCTGACGCCGATGCTGGCGGGCCGCTTCCTGAAGCCGAGGCACATGCAGAAACGCGGGCGGCTCTACCGGCTCAGCGAAGCCGGATTCAATGGCCTGGTAAACGGCTACAAGCACACGCTCGACGTGGCCCTTCGCCACCCCGGCTGGGTTTTGATGAGCTTCTTCGCCACTGTCGCCGCGACGGCGTGGCTTTTCCTCGTCCTGCCCAAAGGCTTCTTCCCAATCCAGGATACCGGCTTTTTGATCGGCCAGTCCCAGGCGGCCGCGTCCGTCTCGCCGGACCAGATGAAGAAGTTACAGCAGCAGCTTGTGGCCGTCGTCGCAAACGATCCCGCCGTGGCGAGGGTTGTTTCGACGGTTGGCGGCACGCGCGCCCCGAACCAGGGCTTCGTCTATGCGGCGCTGAAGCCGCTCGATGAACGGAAAGCGAGCGCGATGGACGTCATCAACCGGCTTCGTCCGAAGCTGAAGCAGGTCGTTGGCGTGCGCCTTGTCCTTGCTCCAACCCAGGACATCAATGTCGGCGGACGGCAGTCGCAGGGCTTGTTCCAATACACGCTGCAAAGCGGGCAATCAGGCGAGCTGAGCGTGTGGTCGGCAAAGCTTTTCGAACGGCTCAAGACAATTCCGGAGATCAAGGATCTCTCGACCGACCAGGTGCTCGACGGCCAGACCGTGACCTTGGACATCAACCGCGACGTTGCGGCTCGCTTCGGGATCCAGCCCGCGGCCATCGACAATGTGCTGGCGGCGGCGTTCAGCCAGGAGCAGGTCACGCAGTTCTACACGCAGCTGAACACCTATAAGGTCATTCTCGAGGTGCTCCCGCACCTGCAAGGCAACCTCGACACGCTCTCGAAGCTCTATGTGCGCTCGCCCTCGGGGCAGGCCGTGCCCCTGACATCTCTCGTCACGATTAGCACGAAGCCGGTGGCGCCGCTCGTCATCAACCACCAGGCGACGTTTCCATCGGTGACGTTTTCGTTCAACCTTGCGCCCGGCGCCTCGCTTGGCCAGGCCGTGAACGCCATCGACGCCGCCCGCCAGGACATCAACCTGCCCGCAGCCATAACCGGAAGCTTCCAAGGCAACGCGCAGGCGTTTCAGACGTCGCTCGCGAGCGTGCCGTTTCTCATCGCTGCGGCCGTGTTCGTGATCTACATCATCTTAGGGATGCTCTATGAAAGCTATATCCACCCCATCACGATCCTGTCCACCCTGCCCTCGGCCGGTCTTGGCGCGCTCCTGATGATGTACTTGTTCCATATCGACTTCACGATCATCAGCCTCGTCGGCCTCATCCTTCTTATCGGCATCGTGAAGAAGAACGGCATCATGATGGTGGATTTCGCGATCCAGGCGGAACGCGAGGAAGGGCTGTCGCCGCTCGACTCCATCCGCAAAGCCTGTCTCCTGCGCTTCCGGCCGATCCTCATGACGACGGTCTGCGCCATCCTGGGCGGCATCCCTCTGATGCTGGGCACGGGAACGGGGTCGGAGCTGCGCCAGCCGCTCGGCTATGCCATCGTCGGGGGCCTGATCGTGAGCCAGGTGCTAACGCTTTACTCGACGCCGGTGATTTATTTGTTGATGGATAGGCTGCGTCACCGCTTCGACGGGCGGCAGCATGCTCGCCGGGCGCCCCAGGAGCTGGAGCCTTGGCTATCGCCGGCGGAATAAACCGTTCCAAAGGCCGGCTCTGGCCCGCAAACTCTCGTGCGTCAAATCGTGGGATCGCTTGTACGGCGGACGAGGGCCGGAACGTGGACCTCGCGCCATCAATCCAAAAGCAGCGCTACTTCGACGCCGACACGCTCATATCAGCGCGCTTTATTGGCGCGCCGCCGTAAGCTCGATGGTGAGCTTCGTTCAGCTTATCGATGGCGCTCGCTCTCACCTTTGCATCGGTACTGCGAAGGAGCGCAAGGAAAAACCTATCCTCCATCAGGAAGTTGATGAGAGCTTTGCCCGTCGCGGCGTCTTCAGCAGTCGGCTGCTGGAAAGCCTGATTAGAAGGCAGTCCTCGTGGAGCTTCCATCTCACCGATGGCGTAACCGTCTCGCAAAGCAGACATCATGTTTCCTCGTCGTTCTTTGATTCTTTGGCTTCCGCTCGTCCTATATTTCCCAGGCGAAACCGCATGCGTCCAAAGCAAGAACACGCACGCCTTACGTCCATCAAGACTGATTATGTCAAAACCGAATGCAAATTTGACCAAATAACTACACGGAGCTCTTTGAAGTCGAGGCAAAATTTCGGGTGACTAGACCAAGAATAGCTCAGCACTAACTGCCCAGCAACGACGAAAGCATCAGAGCGGCAAATTATCTCCTTAACATCTCCAGGCAGGCATTAAGTTTTGAGCTAGAACTTAACTCGCGTTCCTCGGCTGCTGCGCCGAAGGCCAGTCCTTGGACCGGCCTGCCTTTCTACTGTTCGACGATTCGGCTCCGCGGCCCCGGAGAATAACGACACAGCCAGGAACAAGACTATCGAGCAGAGGGTTTACGGCGCCGGGGGGGGGCCCGCAGCAAAGCTGGAGGAGGCCGCCATGGCCATTGCGCAGACCCTCAACGTCAACGGAAAGGCGGTCTCGATCACGGTCGACGATCCGGACATGCCGCTCCTCTATGCCCTTCGGGGCAATCTCGGGCTGCGTGGCCCGCGTTTCGGGTGCGGCCTTGGACAATGCGGCGCCTGCACGGTTCACGTCGGCGGCAAGGCGGTCCGTTCCTGCTCGACGCCGCTTTCATCGTTGAAGCCGGATGCGGAGGTCGTAACCCTGGAAGGTCTTGGCGCGCCGGAAAACCTGCATCCTGTGCAAAGGGCCTTCATCGAAGAGCAGGCCGCGCAATGCGGCTATTGCATCAACGGCATGATCATGGAGTTGGCCGCGTTCCTCGCCACGAACGGCGCGCCCGACGAGGCGGCCGTCAAAACCGCACTCGCCAATAATCTCTGCCGCTGCGGCACGCATGCGCGGATCGTGCGCGCGGTTTTGCGCGCGTCCAAGGCGATGTCATCCACGGCAAACGCGAGGAGGCGCATATGAACCCGGCTTTTCTTGCGTCCCGCCGGGACGTGCTCAAGGGCGGCGCTCTGGTTGTGAGCTTTTCCTGGCTCGGCTTGCCCCTGCCCTCGCTTGCGCAAAATGCGCCAGGCGCCGGTAAGCCGCTTGCGTTGAACGAGGTCGACACATTCCTCGCCATCGACGCGAAAGGCTTGGTCACCGTCTATTCCGGCAAGGTCGATCTCGGCACGGGCGTGCGGACGGCCTTGACCCAGATCGCAGCCGACGAACTCGACGTGCCGCTCAAATCGGTGACAATCATCCAGGGCGACACCGCCCTGACACCCGACCAGGGACCGACATGGGGCAGCCTCTCGATCCAAGCCGGCGGCGCCCAGATCAGAAACGCGGCCGCGGCAGCGCGCCATGCCCTTCTTGAGCTTGCTTCCGCTGAGCTTCGCGTCAGGCCTGAAGAGATGACGGTCAAGGACGGCATCATCGGCGGCGGCGGCAAAAGTGTAAGCTTCGGTGAACTGATCGGCGGCAAATCCTTCTCGCTCGCAGTCGATCACAAGGCGCCGCCGAAGACGAAGGATGCAAAAGACTTCAAGCTGGTTGGCGTCCCCGTGCCGCGCCTCGATATTCCGGCGAAAGTCACAGGCGCCTTCACTTACATGCACGATTTCAGCGTCCCCGATATGCTGCATGGGCGTGTTGTGCGGCCGCCCGCCATCGGCGCCCAGCTCGAAAGCGTCGACGAACAGTCCGTCAGCGGCATCCCCGGCATCGTCAAGGTTGTCCGCGAAGGCAACTTCCTCGCCATCGTCGCAGACAACGAATGGGCTGCGATCAAAGGCGCCAAGAAACTCAAGGCCACATGGTCGAAATGGGAAGGACTGCCGGACAAGGACAAGCTCTTCGATCATGTCCGCGCAACAAAGGTGATCGGTGATGAAGTGACCGGCGCCGCCGGCGACACCGCCGACGCAATGGCAAGGGACGGACTGAAGCACGTCAGCGCGACCTATGATTTCGCCATCCACACGCACGGCTCGATAGGGCCGTCTTGCGCCGTCGCCGAATTCAAGGACGGCAAGCTGACATCGTGGTCCGCATCGCAGGCGACGCACACTCTGCAAAAGCAGCTCGCAACGATGTTCAGGCTGCCGCCCGAAAATGTGCGCTGTATCTACGTCGAAGGGTCGGGCTGTTACGGCCGCAACGGCCATGAGGATGCCGCAGCCGACGCCGCCCTTCTCGCGAAGGCGGTTGGCAGACCTGTCCGCGTGCAATGGTCGCGCGCCGACGAACATGGCTGGGACCCTAAAGGGCCGCCCACCCTCATCGACTTGCGCGCCGCCATGGACGGCTCGAACACGGTGACGGCATGGGAGTCGGAGTTCTTCATTCCGCAGCAGACGCCGAAAAACTTCAAGGTGCCGCTGGTCGCCGCCACTTTGAGCGGAAGCCCGGCAGACGATACCGTCGCGCCAGGCAATATCTTCCAGAACTCGAACATCCCTTACAAATTCGCCAACATCAAAACGGTATGCCACCGGCTCGAATCCACGCCGCTGCGGCCGTCCTGGATCCGGACTCCGGGGCGCATGCAGAACACATTCGCCAATGAAGGCTTCGTCGACGAGCTGGCGGCGGCCGCCGGTATGGACCCGGTCGAGTTCCGGCTTGCCTACCTCGATCCCGCCGACAAGCGAGGGATCGAGGTCTTAAAACGCGCCGCGGCGTTGGCCAAATGGGAGACGCGCCCTTCACCCAAGGCGAAGGCGAGCGGCGATGTCTCGACGGGGCGCGGCGTCAGCTATGTCAAATATGAGCTGGTGCGGACCTACATCGCCGCCGTCGCCGAGGTCGAGGTTGCGCGCTCGACGGGAGCTGTTCGCGTCATGCGTTTTTACGTGACGCATGACTGCGGTCAGATCATCAATCCGGACGGCCTCAAGAACCAGATCGAGGGCAACGTCATTCAAACCGTCAGCCGCACGCTCATCGAGGATCTGAAGTTCGACCGTTCCAAGGTGACGAGCATCGATTGGGTGACCTATCCGATCCTCACTTTCCCGCAGACGCCGGACATCGTGATCGAGCTGATCGACCGGCCGAATGAAAAGCCTTGGGGCGCGGGAGAGCCCTCGGCGGCGGTCATTCCCTCAGCCATTTCGAACGCGATCTTCGATGCAACCGGGGCAAGGATGCGCTCCGTGCCCTTCACCCCGGACAAGGTCAAACTTGCGCTCAGCCGCGCGTCTTAGAAGCCGCACGCAGGTATGTGAAGCACACAAGGCAAAGAGTTTGGGGATAACGCCTGCGGCGTTTCCGGGGAGACGGCCGATGTAACTGCGCCGCGCCTATTGATCCGGCCCGGTGGGATGTTGAATCGCAGCGTCACCTCTTTCAATGGGAGAGGTCGGATCGCTTGCGATCCGGGTGATGGGTTAAGTGCTTGATAATACAAGTCAACACCCCTCATTCTGTCCTTCTTCCAATCGCGCTTGCTTGCAAGCGCGATATCTTCGAGTCGCCAGCACGCCAAGGCGTGCTGGCTGGGAGAAGGGACGCCAAATCGGCGCAAGCGCTCCCGGCCGGATCATTAGGCCGACAATGGCCGGATCTCTCTTTTTTGGCAAGAAGCGCAGGCTATGCTTGGCGCCGCCTCGCTAAAGGAGGCCGGATAAGGCCGCTGGCGTTTCCGGGGCAGCGAACTTCGCCCACGGTGAAAATCCGGCTATCGCGGGTTAACAAATCGTTGCCGGGCAGGGCTTCGCCATGATGGTGAATCGCTCCATGGTTAACGGGAAGCGCGCCACGGTCCATTTCGGCCGGATCTTGGTTAAAAAGTGGTTTACCCCGCGCCAAGACGAGGAGCGTCGCGCCGCTGTTCCGGACGCGGGCAAGTTCCTTTAACCCGCTGCAGATAAACAGAGTTTTATGTTTAACAAATCACCCCATTAAATAAAATCTAATGCCGGAATTTTCTCATTTACTGGGACGAGCAAAAGTCCGTTAATTATATTTCGGGTTCGCCTTTTAACCATGTGCGCTCCCGCAGAGGGCGCGGCGCGTCCTCGGGAACACCGCTCGCCCCACATTTTCCACAGCATTATCAACGGCTTGCTTGAATTAACTGCTCAGAAAGACGTTCTTTCTTAAGATCCCGGCTCAAGTAATCCGGGACGCAAACGCAAGCGAAAAATGGTCCAGAAATGAACAGAGACGCAAACAAGCATTCGGACGCCCAAGCGCACGCGCAATCCCGGAAGCGCCGGCGGCGCTATCCGGGATCGTTTAATCCCCGGCGCTGGTGTTTGTGACGATCCCGGATAGCCGCGAGCGGCTTCCGGGATGACGATGCTGGATGGCGGCGAAGTGCGAGATCAGTACTTATACAGGTCCGACTTGTACGGCCCCTCGACCGGCACGCCGATGTAGTCCGCCTGCTCCTTCGTCAGCTCCGTGAGCTTCACGCCGAGCTTCGCCAGATGCATCCTGGCCACGGCCTCGTCGAGATGCTTCGGCAGCGTGTAGACGCGGTTCTCATACTTGCCCTTGCCGGCGTTCGTCCAAAGCTCGATCTGGGCCAGCACCTGGTTCGTGAACGAGGCGCTCATCACGAAGCTCGGATGGCCGGTGGCGTTGCCGAGGTTCACGAGCCGCCCCTCGGACAGGAGCAGGATGCGGTGGCCGTCAGGGAACTCGATCATGTCCACCTGCGGCTTCACATTCGTCCATTTGAGGTTCTTCAGCGTGGCGACCTGGATCTCGTTGTCGAAGTGGCCGATGTTGCAGACGATGGCCATGTCCTTCATCTTGCGCATGTGCTCGATCGTGATGATGTCGCGGTTGCCGGTCGCGGTGACGAAGATGTCCGCCGTGCCGACCAAATCGTCGAGAGGCAACACCTCGTGACCGTCCATCGCCGCCTGCAGCGCGCAGATCGGATCGATCTCGGTGACCGACACGCGGGCGCCCGCGCCGCGCAGCGACTGCGCCGAGCCCTTGCCCACGTCGCCATAACCGCAAACAACGGCGACCTTGCCCGCCATCATCACGTCGGTGGCGCGGCGGATGCCGTCCACGAGGCTTTCGCGGCAGCCATAGCGGTTGTCGAACTTCGATTTCGTAACGCTGTCATTGACGTTGATGCAGGGGAAGGACAGCACGCCCTTCTTCTCCATCTGGTAGAGGCGGAGAACGCCCGTCGTCGTCTCCTCGGACACGCCCTTGATGTTGGCCTTGACCTTGGAATAGAAGCCGGGGCTGCGCTCGATCCGCGCCTTGATGGTGCGGAAAAGGCTCTGCTCTTCCTCGCTTTTCGGATTTTTCAAGACGGACAGGTCCTTCTCCGCCTCGGCGCCAAGCTGCACGATCAGCGTGGCGTCGCCGCCGTCATCGAGGATCATGTTGGCGGTCTTTCCGCCCGGCCATTCCAGGATGTGATCGACATAGTCCCAGTATTCGTCGAGCGTCTCGCCCTTAAAGGCGAAAACCGGCGTGCCTCGCGCCGCGATGGCGGCGGCCGCGTGGTCTTGCGTCGAGAAGATGTTGCACGACGCCCAGCGGACTTCCGCGCCGAGCGCCTGCAGGCTCTCGATCAGCACCGCCGTCTGGATGGTCATATGCAGGCAGCCTGCGATGCGCGCGCCCTTCAGCGGCTTGTCCTTGCCGTATTGCTCGCGCACGGCCATCAGGCCCGGCATCTCGGTTTCGGCGATATCCATCTCCTTGCGGCCCCATTCCGCAAGGCTGATATCTTTCACGTAAAAATCGGACGGGATGGACGTGGATTTGTGGGCTGCGGACACAGATTTCTCCCAAAGTTGTTTGCAGTAGGGGTGAGATTTGGCCCAGTGGTAGCCTGTGCGCAAGCGAAAAGCAATAAAGATATAAACATTGCTTTATATCATCCATTCTGCTGCGAGCATAAGCCGCTATGAAGGAGCCAAACTCGCGCCTGGAGCAGCCCGCGTCGACTTGGACGCGGGCTGCTCTAGCAATTTTAAAGTTCGATCAACTTTTCCGCCTTTAAATGCGGGTTGATCGAGCGAACTCTCATCATGACAAGGAGGACCATTCCATGCCTGCGATTGCAGCCCGGCTCCTGGCGCTCGCCCTGCTCCTGCCGTTCTCGCTTCCCGCTTTCGCACTCGAAGATACGCCCCAAAACCGCGAGCAGCAGGCAGACCGCTATCTCGAAGCCGTGCCGCCACAGTCAATGATGAACGACATGTCGGCGAAGATGGCGGAAACATTGCCTGAGGAGCAAAGGGACCAGTTCAAGACGCTGTTGACGAAGCATCTTGATCTCGGGCGCGTTACAGCGGCCATCAAGGCGGCGATGGTCAAGACATTCACCGCCGACGAACTCAAGGCGCTCGCGGACTTTTATGGATCGGACGTCGGCAAATCGGCCATGGCAAAGATGGGGACATATATGTCCGAAGTGATGCCCGCCACCATGAGCGAGGTACAGAGCGCGCTGGCGAAAGCAGAAGGCGAGGCCCACCAGGGACACCCCGATCAAAGCGGTCAGGATAATGGAACCAAGGCGAATTAGGCCTTTCGGCCGGAGCGGAACGAGCGGCGTGTCGAAATTTTGCCCTAGCGCCGGACTAAGCTACGATCTTTACTGGCAACCGTTGGGAGAGACGATGAGGGTTTTTGCTGCGCTGGCGCTCACATTTGCGCTGATGTCCGATGCTCAAGCTCAGAGCGGGACCGTCTATCACATTCGCGCAATCTGCCCTTTCGACATGCAGCAATACTGCAAAGGCATTCCTCCCAAGAAGATACGCGACTTGAAGGAATGCCTCGCCAAGCACGAAAAAGATCTGATGCCCCGATGCCAGGATCACTACAAGGAAGCAAGACCGTAAAGTGGGATCACTCGCCCTCGTTGAAACCCGCTTCCACAAGAGCGGTTAGCGCTTCGAGGGCTTCTTCGGCTTCTGGCCCCTCGGTCTCGATGGAGATCGTGGTTCCGGGACTGGCGCCGAGCATGAGAAGCCCCATGATCGAATTGCCGGGCACCGTCTGGTCATCCTTGGTCACGGCAACTTCTGCGTCAAATTGCTCAGCCATTTTCACGAAGGCCGCAGAAGCTCTCGCGTGCAGTCCGCGCTTATTGACGATCGTCACTTCGGCAAGGCACTGATAAATTCCGTCAGCCGCCGCGATAGCCGGCCGTCGGCGACTTGGGAAGCTCGGTCGAAGGGACATCGATAGGCCGGCACCATTCTTGTTAATGCGCGCTCAAAACCAAGCTCGCGACGTGGATGTATTTCCGGCCCGCTTCCTGCGCTTGCTTCAAAGCGTCGGTTAACGCGACCTCCTCGCGGACGCGCGCCAGCTTGACGAGCATGGGGAGATTGACGCCCGCAATGACCTCCACCGACCCGCTGTCCATCACCGATATTGCCAGATTTGAAGGCGTCCCGCCAAACATATCTGTAAGAATGATAACGCCGTCTCCGCTCTCGACCTTCTTCACCGCAGCGATGATCGCGTTGCGGCGCTCTTCCATGTCGTCGTTCGGCGCGATCGAGATGGCTGCAATTTGCTGCTGAGGCCCCACGACGTGTTCGAGAGCCGCGACAAATTCCCTTGCCAGGTTGCCATGAGTTACAATGATGAGGCCGATCATCGTCTTTCCGGGGGGCTGGCAGCTGTAAGTCTTCATCTCAATAGTATTATTGTGATGCCCAACCCTTCAACGTTCAAGCGCAATATAGTCGCCCCGTGGATAAGAGCCTGTTAATCCACTGCGTCTCCGAAACAATCTTCGATCGCCAGAGCTAGCTTGATCGGCGCCGAGGGTTCGAACGGGTTGAGGACGACGCGGCGGACAGGAACATCCAGCACAGTTTCCCACTCGGCCCTCTCGGGAAAACGCGGTCTGTCGCCGGTCCAATCGAGATCGACGACAAGCTTCAGAGTAGCTTGCGCCGCCGCCATCTTGAGGTGTGCGATACCGCAGCCCCGCACCTCGATCTTTCCATCGAGGAGCTTAGGGCAAGAAGCGAGAACAATATCGCCGTCACGCCGTAGAATCACCTGATCATCGGCCACGAGCACCGGCTCTGCTCCGAGACGACCCGGGGGAAGGTAAAGAAAACGCAGCGCCAGGTCGGACTTGCCCGATCCGCTCGGTCCTCGAAGGAGGGCTGCGGCATCGCCAAGCGCGACGCAGGTCCCATGCACGGTCTGTCTCTTCATGGGCTTTCCGCCCCTATTGCTTCGTCGCCGAACATGCAGGCAGGCGAATCACGAAACGGGCGCCCCAGGAATGGCGCTCCTTCGCGCCGCAGGCGAACGTCTGTTCGCCTTTGGAAACGGGCACAACCTCCTCAACGCGTTCGCAGCTTTTTCCGGTGGTCAGGCTTACGGGCTTGGGAGAGGTCCTGTTTTCAGCCCAGATGCTCCCTCCATGCGCTTTGACAATCTGCTGGGAGATATTCAGGCCGAGACCGGAGTTCTGGCCAAGGCTCCGGGCCGGTCTGTGTAGAACCGGTCAAAAATCTTCACCAGGTTCTCATCCCGGATGCCCGGTCCTTCATCCTCGATGCAAATCTCGATCTCATTCTCCTTCGGCAGGCGCCTCGCGGTCACGTAGATGCTTCCATCCTTCGGCGAGAACGACATGGCGTTTTCGAGAAGGTTCGCGATCACCTGGCTGAGCCGGCTGTCGTGTCCGTTGACGATGTAGTCCTGGTTCTGCGCAAAATTCTTCGTTGTCGTGCAACCTTGCACGTTCAAAACAAAAGCGGTGCCGCTGCCGCGGCGGCTCTCCCGCATGACTTCACAAAGAGTGCGAAGAAGGTTCGCCACATTCACAGGCCTGGCCGTTTCGCGGACGAGTTCAGCATCGAGCCTCGAAGCATCGGCAATATCGGTGATGAGGCGGTCCAAACGCCGCACGTCGTGATTGATGATGTCGACAAGCTTCTTTCGATCCTCGTCCGTCTTGATCATCGGCAGCAGACTGGCGGCGCTGCGAAGCGATGTCAGCGGATTTTCTGAGTTCATGGGAGACGTCGGCAGCGAAGCTCTCGATGGCGTCGAGCCGGGAATAGAGCGCATTTGTCATATCCCGGAACGCTCGGGACAAATGACCGATCTCGTCTGGCCGGTCGCTAAAATCGGGGATTTGCTCCCGGTTCTTGATGTTCTTTCGCACGCGCTCCGCGGCAATAGCGAGGCGGCGCATAGGCTCCGCAATAGTGCCTGCCAGAAGCAGAGACAGGATCGCCGTCACGAAGGCGACCAGCCCGGCGACTTCGACGATCTGGAATTGATCCTGCGCAATCATTTCATCGATGTCGCTGCCCTGTGCTGTCAGCAGGAGAGCGCCAAGCGTGGACCTGTCACGCTGAATTGGGACAGCGATCGAAATGACTGTCTCTCCTGCTTCGGTCACGCGTATGAGCGGCGCAACGCTGCCGGCAAGAGCGACCCGCACTTCCTCATAGGCCTTGCCCTCGGGGCCCAGGTCCTTGTAGAGGGGAAGGTCCGGCGTCCAGAACGCGGCTCTGAGATACGCCCACAGGTCCGTGAATAAACTCGTGTCGCTGTCGGCCGCGGCTCCCTCCACCCGGCCGCCATTTCCACGCAGGAGCTGGCGGCTGTCCGAGATCAGCGTGCCATCCGTGTCGAAAACACGCGCTCGCGTTTTCGTAGGCGCGATAAGGTCGCGCAGGATCGGCGAGACGACCTCCGGATCGACCCGGAAGGACAGCTCAGGATTGGATAAACCTGAAGGAACGACAATCTTGTTTTCGTCCGCCGCCTTACCGCCTTCGCTGGCCGCATCGGTGTTGGTCTTGCTGGTCTGAGCGATCGCGACTGCGATGATCTGGGCTTGCGCGGTCAGCGTCTCGACGCGATTTCCCATAAACTTGTAACGGTATTGATTGAGATAGAAGATGCCGCTTACGAGAACGCCGACGCCAATGACATTGATGACAATGATGCGGCGGGTAATACTGTTGAAGCGATAACGATCAAAAAAATGCCTAGCCGCGCGCAGAAGGCGCAAACGAATTGCGCGGCTGGGCCGGCGTACTCCGCCCCCTCCCCACCACCGGGAGATATCAATGGCCATTGGCTAACTCGAGTCCAAACGAAGGCTGACGCCAGGAACTGCCAGCAGGCAAATATTTCACCTTCTTAGAAGACCCGCAACATTGAGCCTATTCCTTGAAGCGATATCCAACGCCGTACAATGTCTCAATCACATCGAAGTTGTTGTCGACGACCTTGAATTTCTTGCGAAGCCTTTTGATATGGCTGTCGATCGTGCGGTCGTCCACATAAACCTGATCGTCATAGGCCGCGTCCATAAGCGCATCGCGGCTTTTCACGACGCCGGGCCGCGCCGCCAATGCCTGCAAAATGAGGAATTCGGTCACGGTCAGGGTGACCTGCCTGCCGTCCCAGATGCAGGTGTGACGCTCCGGATCCAGCTTGAGCTTTCCGCGCTCGATGATCTTTGAGGAATCCTCCACGGCGGTGGCGGATGCATCACGTGGCTGGCTCCGACGCAGGATCGCACGTACGCGCTCAACGACCAGCCTCTGGGAGAACGGTTTACGGATGAAATCGTCGGCTCCCATCTTGAGGCCGAACAGCTCGTCGATCTCCTCATCCTTGGAGGTCAGAAAGATAACCGGCATTTCGCTTTTTTGCCGCAGCCGCCGGAGCAGTTCCATGCCGTCCATGCGAGGCATCTTGATGTCGAGGATCGCGAGATCCGGCGGATCGCTCATGATCCCGTCGAAGGCGGAAACGCCGTCCGTATAGGCCAGAATCTTGTATCCTTCGGCCTCGAGAAGCATGCGCAGAGACGTCAGAATGTTCCGGTCGTCGTCGACAAGAGCGATTGTTGGCATCTGTAATCCAAGGTTGTTTCTGCTTCAGCGAGGCGTTTCTGTTGCCGAAATACCTCTACCCGGAAAAATCCGGAAGGCGCAAGCAGCGCACGCAGATCATGGCTGAATTGCGTCGCAAAGGTCAATTTCCAATTAACGGTGTATTAAGCTAATCTTTCCGGAACTGGAACTAAAAAGGACAGCCGTCATTACCAGGCTTAGGGTTGCGAGCCGCCCTCATTCGCACCCTTTGATGCCTTCTGGGCGATATCTGAGCTCCCGTTCAGGATTTGCGGTGTTATGCTCCTTTGTAGCCCATGTTCGGATGCGAGCAGCAATAACTTCGTTTCGAGATGGACCGTGGCTTCTTCAAATCATATCGGCGACAATAACCGGATGATGGCGCCTGACCTGGGGAGCGCCCTTTTGCACAATGCGCCCGTTGCGGCGCTGTATGAGCAAGCGATTCGCCGCGGGGAAGGGCAAGTCACGTCAACGGGAGCCCTCGCTGTCGTGACGGGAGCCCACACCGGCCGGTCTGCCGCAGACAAGTTCGTTGTCCGCGATCAGGAAACTGCGGACACGGTCTGGTGGGACAATGCGAAGGCCCTTACGCCCGAGCAGTTTGATAATCTCCACCGGGACTTCCTTGAACACGCCTCACAGAAGAACCTTTTCGTTCAGGATCTCTTTGCGGGCGCTGCGGAGGCGCATCGCATCGGAGTGCGGGTCTACTGCGAGTACGCCTGGCACGCCCTGTTCATCAGCCACCTGCTTATCGTACCTGCGCGCGAGCAGCTCAATCGCTTTGCTCCGCAATTGACGATCATCGACCTCCCGAGCTTCTCTGCCGACCCCGCACGCCATGGCGTGCGAAGCGAAACGGTCATTGCCTGCGATTTCGTCCGCGGCATCATCCTGATCGGCGGCACCTCCTATGCCGGCGAAATCAAGAAGTCAGTCTTCTCCTTTTTGAACTACACTCTGCCGGCCAAAGGCGTGCTGCCGATGCATTGCTCCGTCAATCTGGGCGAGGCGGGCGACTTCGGCAGTCTTTTTCGGCCTTTCAGGCACGGGCAAGACCACGCTTTCAACCGATCCCTTACGCGTTCTGATCGGCGATGACGAGCACGGCTGGTCCGAGGAAGGCCTTTATAATTTCGAAGGCGGCTGCTACGCAAAGGTCATCAGGCTCTCCGCAGAAAACGAACCCGGCATCACCAAAGCTGTTTCGTCCTGGGGAGCCGTTCTCGAAAATGTCGTGCTCGACAAGGCTACGCGCGCTCCGAATTACATGAGCGACGCGCTCACCGAAAACACGCGCGGCGCATATCCCCTGTCCTATATTCCCGTGTCGAGCCTCGAAGGCGTCGCGCCCCACCCTAAGACCATCCTCATGCTGACCGCCGACGCGTTCGGGGTGCTGCCTCCGATTTCACGTCTCACGCCAGGCCAGGCGGAATATCATTTTCTGTCCGGGTATACGGCAAAGGTTGCGGGAACGGAAAAAGGCGTAAACGAGCCATCGGCGACGTTTTCGACGTGCTTCGGGGCTCCGTTCATGTCGCGCCATCCCACCGTTTACGGAAACATGCTGCGGGAGCTGATGGCCACACATAATGCTGCCTGCTGGCTCGTAAACACGGGGTGGACCGGCGGAAAATACGGCGTGGGGCATCGCATATCCCTTCCAGACACGCGGGCTCTCGTCAATCTTGCCCTCGCAGGGGAGCTCGCTTCCGTCCCCATGGAGAAAGACCCTGTCTTCGGGCTTCTCGTACCAACGGCAGCGGAAGGGGTGGACCCGGCGATCCTGCGTCCCCGCGATACTTGGTCTGACAAGGGCGAGTATGACGCACAGGCCCGGCGTCTCGTTGCGATGTTCGCAGACAACTTCAAGAAATTTGAGGCTCACGTCGGACCCGATGTAACAATGACGGCGCCATCCTTGCGCGCCGCCTGATAAGGGGCCCCGAATTGTTCCTTGCGCGCCGCCGCAATCGTTGGGCGTGTTATTGGCGATGCTGGGCTTTGAGATCCAATCCCGTTGCATTCTTTCGCCGAACGGGTTTTGAATCCCGCAAAACCCGAGGAGACGCCCGTGACCGACGCACCCGCCCCAGGCTTCAACACGCTTGCCATCCATGCCGGCGCTCAGCCGGACCCGGCGACGGGCGCGCGGGTCACCCCGATCTACCAGACCACCTCCTACGTGTTCGACAACGTTGACCACGCTGCCTCGCTGTTCAGCCTCGAGGCGTTCGGCAATATCTACACGCGCATCATGAACCCGACGCAGGCCGTCCTCGAAGGGCGGGTTGCGGCGCTGGAAGGCGGAACGGCTGCGCTGGCGGCGGCCTCGGGTCATGCGGCGCAGATGCTTGTGTTCCACGTGCTGCTCGATCCGGGCGACGAATTCGTCGCGGCCCGCCAACTCTACGGCGGCTCCATCAATCAGTTCAATCACGCCTTCAAGAAGTTCGGCTGGAACGTGGTGTGGGCGGACGGCAACGACCCAGCGAGCTTCGAGGCCGCGATCACGCCGAAGACGAAACTCATTTTCATCGAATCAATCGCCAATCCTGGCGGCGTCATCATCGATGTGCCTGCCATCTCCGCGGTTGCGAAAAGGGCGGGCATCCCGCTCGTGGTCGATAACACGCTCGCCACGCCCTATCTGTTCCGGCCGAAAGAGCACGGCGCGGATATCGTGGTGCATTCGCTGACAAAGTTCCTCGGCGGACATGGCAACTCGATCGGCGGCATTCTCGTCGATTGCGGGACCTTCGATTGGCTGAAGAGCGGCCGTTATCCCATGCTTTCGCAGCCGAACCCGTCGTACAACGGCATGGTCATCGGCGAGACCTTCGGCAATTTCGCCTTCGCAATCGCGGCCCGCGTGCTCTCCTTGCGCGACCTGGGCCCAGCGATTGCGCCGATGAACGCCTTCCTGTTCATCAACGGCATCGAAACCCTGCCTTTGCGCATCGCGCGCCATTGCGAGAACGCGCTGGCCGTCGCGAGCTGGCTAGAGAAGCATCCCAAGGTCGCGTGGGTGAACTACGCCGGACTGCCGGGCAATCGCTACTACGAACTCGCAAAAAGGCTCGTCCCGAAGGGCGCCGGCGCCGTTTTTACCTTCGGCCTGAAGGGCGGTTACGACGCGGGCGTGAAGCTCGTCTCGAACGTGAAGCTTTTCTCGCACCTCGCCAACATCGGCGATGTCCGCAGCCTCATCATCCATCCAGCCTCGACAACGCACAGCCAGCTCACGCCGGAGCAGCGCGCCCTCGCAGGCGCGGGCGACGATGTTGTTCGTCTCTCGGTCGGCATCGAGGACAGCGCCGACATCATCGGTGACCTGGAGCAGGCGCTCGCGGCGGCTTAGGGTTATCCCCGCCTAGCCCGAAAGCGGCCAAATTTTGGCCCTCATTCGACGCGCACCCTCAGACGCGTAGTGCGTAAGGAGACTCATTTCACCACACGATGACGGCTGCCTCGATGCGGCCCGAAACCGGAATTCACGATGCCCCGCCACTGCACACTGCTTCCGACACTGGCCTTCTTGCCCCTATCGGCACTAGCTACGTTCTTCGCTCCGACCATCGCAAAGGCGCAAGACTATCTGCCGCCGCAGCAGGCCGAGCCGCCCCGGTCCATATTGCCGCCTCGCCCGGGCGACGCTCCGGCAAACACGCCTCCGACAGGCGGCGGCTCGAATTATCCGAGCGGCAGCAGCGACAATCCGGGCTATGGCCAGCCCTACAGCGCACCCGCGCCTGCTACCGCTTATGCTGCGCCCGAAAATAGCGCGCCGCCTCCGGGCCAGACCTGGGGGCCTCCGCCGCCGCAAGGCACTTACTCACCGAATGAAATCGTCGACGCAGGACGCAGCTTCTTCGGCGGCGCCTCAGAGGGGCTTGCGAAAGTTGTTGAATACTCCTTTCAAAAGAACGGACGGCCAAACGGCTATATCCTCGGCGAAGAGGGAAGCGGGGCCATCGTCGCAGGCTTGAGGTATGGCGAGGGAACGCTCTATACGAAAGGCTTCCCGCCGCAAAAGGTCTATTGGCAAGGGCCGTCCCTCGGCTACGATTTCGGCGCGAATGGCTCGAGATCGTTTACGCTCGTCTATAACCTCCAATATCCATCACAAATTTATGAGAGGTTTGCGGGCGTCGATGGCTCCGCTTATCTCGTTGGAGGTGTGGGAATTACGTTTCAGCAACACGACGATGTGGTTCTCGCGCCTATTCGCGCCGGGTTAGGGTTGCGTTTGGGAGCCAATGTCGGGTATCTCAAATATACGCCCTCGCCTACTTGGAACCCTTTTTAAGAGCCCCTTGTCGCGCGATCGGTTGAACGGACGCTAATCCGGCGGGTTGGGAGACTATGCCGGACGCCTTTGCGGGTGTAGCGTAGCAGAAGGTTTGCCGTGGCTGTCGCCAGGCCCGCTCTTTCTCTCGCGGCAGGCACTCGCATGATTGGCAGGATTAAGGGAGCCCAGTTCAATGATCCAAGCGATTATGCTGATCGCACTGGGATTTTTGATCGCGAGCTTGTTTGGCGTGCTGCTCGCACCCTCCCTTTGGAGCCGCGCGGCCCGTCTATCGAAGAAGAGGCTGGAAGCCACGCTGCCTCTCACGCTCGCAGAGATTGAAGCGACGCAAGACCAGTTGCGGGCGACCTATGCGGTTCGCGTACGGCGCCTTGAAAGCTCGCTTGCGGGCGCCAAGCAAAAGGCTGCGAATTAACTTGTGGACAATAGCCGCCTGCAAATGCAGATTGTGGCGCTGAAGGATCAGATTACTGACCTTGACCTGCAGCTTTCGGAAAGGCGCAACGCCGCCACCGTCCTCGAGCAAACAATAACAAAACGCTTTCCCGAGCTTGATCGCGAAATCACCGCCGTGAGGGCGCAACTTCAGGAGCGGTCCTATGAACTCCAGGATTTGACGAGCAAGCTGGCGCGCCGCGAGGAGGAGCTTGCCGCCACGCAGGACGCCGCCGCAAGTTACCAGGAAGAATTGCAGCGACTGCATCAGGTTCTTGAGAGGAGCGCCGCTGACCGAAGCGGCAGACGGGTTCGCCGCGCCTCTCAATGGGATTTGGAAGATTACAGGGCCGAGTACGACCGCCTCAATCTTGAGTTGTCGAAGCTGCGTCAGCAGCTTGCGCTGTTTCAAGATCGCGATTCGCAGCAGGTCGGCGTTATCAAGAGTGAGTTGCAGAAGCTTGCAGAGTTGATTCTTACGTCAGCGCAGCCAAAAGGCGCCTCGCTGGAGCCGGAGCGCCCGGAACATTCCGCGAAGCGTTTTGGCGGCCAGGATGCCCGCCAAAGGCCTATTCCATGGCGGCAGAATGCGCAAGCGCCCATGCCGCTGGCCGCAAGACTTAAGCTCAATGCCGAAACACCGGCCGTGGAACAGGGCCCCGGACCGTCCTCGCACTTGGCTTCCCCGAAACCAAATGGTTCTTCGGAATCGGCGACCGCTTTAGAAGCCCCGAACCTGGCATCCCCCGTGCTGACAATCCTCCCGGAAGAAACGGTTCTTACCTCGACGCCGAATAATGGGCATGCAGGCGACGGCGGCAGGCCAAAGATTTTGCAGGAGGTGGTGACGGCGAACAGCGTCGCGCAACACTCCGAAGAAGTCGCGAAGCCTGCAGAGAGTGAAGCAAAATCCGATGCTCAAGAGAAAAGGCCGGCAAACCTCGCCAGGAATGGCGGCAGCGCCGGAGAAGAGGGAGCGTCTGCTTCTCGCGCTGGCGTGGCGAAGGAACCTCAGGCCGAGGCTGAAGAGACAGTCTCAGCGACGAAAGCGACAGATGCTGGTGAAACAGCTGAACACGAGCGCGGGCGTGCGGAGTCCGGCCGTCCCAAGGTGACACCCAGCGCGCTATCTGCGCAGGCGGCTCCCGGGAATGGCGTGAACCATGCTCCCTATCGGAATGGTGAAGGGGCTGAGGCGAACCTGACGGATGTCATAAACCTCGATTTGCTGAACTCCGATCCCGATGATGAAAAAATTGGTCCCCATCTCCCAACACTTCTTGAAAGGTTACGGAGCATTGGTGAAGATCATGCAGAGGGTGAAAAGCCATCGCCTCAATCGCGAGGCTTAGGTTGAGATAAACCAGCGCCGGGAGCCCTCCAAGCCCGCTGCTGTAAGCCTGCCGGTGCGAACTGCAAATGTGTCCAATCCTATCCTGTTGCGAAGGTCTTGCGGGTCGCGAGCTGGCGTGTGGCCATGGACGATGACTGCCCCAAAATCTTCCTTGGAGTTCAAGAATTCCTTCCTGATCCAAAGAAGATCGTCTTCGCTTTGCAGATCAAGCGGAACATTCGGCCTGACGCCTGCGTGGGTGAAAAAGTAGTCCCCGATGCGGCAGGACAGCTTCAACCCTTCGTAGAAATGAAGATGAGCCGCTGGCAGCACAGCCCGAAATTGCCGAACCGCCTCAGCCAGCCCTTCCGGGCCGCCCCATGCCGCGAGGTGAACAGTCTCAAGTCCGAGACCGTAGGACAAGAGCGCCCTGTCTCCGCCATTGTAGAGCCAATGCGAGCCGGCGCCGGGGTCGTTGAGGAAAGAGAGAAGCAGAGCCTCGTGGTTCCCTTTGAGAAAGACCGGCTCGTATGGCGAACTCCCCTGGATCAGCCGGTCGACCACGCCTTTCGACTCTGGCCCACGATCGACGTAGTCTCCGAGAAAGATGAGCGTGACCGGCAGGTCAGCCCGGCCTTTCTGATCCCGTTCGATCAGGCTCAACAGGGATTTAAGCAGATCGAGACGCCCATGAATGTCCCCGATGGCGTAAAGCCGGATACCTTCCGGCGCGCTCGCCTGATTTCGATCATTGTTCCTGAATTTCAAAGGAACTTTTCTCCCGCGGAACCGCTTCGATTTGCCGGCCGGAACGCTGATCCAGACAACGCCCGGTGGCACAGTTTCGCCGCTTTCTTCTCTCAGTCATCAAGGGTGGAAAGCGTGCTTCCTTCTGGAAGTGCGCTGGTTTCGAATCTTTCGCCTTCGATGGTATCTTATCCCTGCAGCCATTCGGTTTAGCGTCCGTCATCGATTAGAGGGTGATGAATAGTGGTCAGGCTTCTCGCGATAAGCCTTTTTTTTCTATTTTCTACCATCGGCGGCACGATGGCCCAGGCTCCAGGTCGATTTGCTGCCCCTCCTCCTGGCGCAAAGCCGCCCCCGGCTCCGGCGATCGGAACAGTGGGAATGCTGGCCGGTGACGTCGACAGCACCGGACTGCAAATCGCCAGTGATCTCGCTCGCCTTCTGGACAACGGAAACGAGTTGCGGATCATTCCAATGGCCGGAAAAGGATCCATACAAAATATCACCGATCTTCTGACCCTCAAGGCGGTCGACATAGCAATCGTCCAATCCGATGTCCTGGCGCGTTTTGCCAGGATCGGCAGACAGCCCGGCCTCCAATCACACATGCAATATGTCGCGAAGCTCTATTCCGAAGAGTTTCACGTCTTATCACGAATGCAATTTTTGTGTCTGCAAGACCTGACGGGACGCCGGGTGAGCTTCGGCCCGAAGGACAGCGGGATGGCGATCACAGCCGAAACGGTTTTCGAAGCCAACGGCGTCGCGGTCAATCCACTTTATCTCGATCAGGAGGACGCCATCGAGCGGCTCAAGCGCGGCGAACTCGATGCGCTTGTCTATATCGGCGGCAAGTCATCGCGGGCCTTCGACAGGATCACCCACAAGGATAAGGTTCATTTCCTCGATGTCGAATATTTACCCGCCCTCCAGGCCAATTATCTGCCGGCGATCGTAACGTCGGAAGACTATCCTGGTCTCGTTGCGCCGAACGAAAGCGTGGGCACCATCGCAGTTTCCACCGTCATGGCGATCCGCTCTTTGCCTCCTCAATCCGAACGCTTTCGTGTTTTATCCCGGTTTACGGAGAGATTTTTCGCCAGCATCGAGAAATTCAAAAAGGGCGCCTACAGTCCGAAGTGGCGTGAGGTTGATATAAGGGCCCCTCTCAAAGGCTGGCAGCGCTTTCAGCCAGCCGAGAGATGGCTCAATGCGAATGCTGAGGCAAGGACGGAGCCGGCGGCCGCGCCCGGTGACCAAAAGCTCAAAACGATGCTCCGTAAATTTGTGAAGAGTCAGCGCGGAAGCTCCGCTAACCAGGAGGAGCTCTTCAACAGGTTCATACGCTGGTATCAGCAACAGAATCGGCCGCAGCGTTAGCAATCGGCCTGTTCAGCGATGAGAGATGCCCGCCAGGAGTGGAAAATGCCGGAGAAAGCCAAGGTCAACAGTCTCGAAGAGACTTCTTCCAAAGCGGAAGAACCGGGTATCGGCGCAAAAAAAGGTGTTATGCATCCGGTTGAAAACGCCTCCGTCGAACTCAAGGCGGCATCCCCGAGCCCTGAAATAGGTACTCAAGAACCCGAAGCCTTCAAGGATTCGCAGCCCAAAGTCTCAGAGCGCGAAGTCTTAGGCGAAAAGGTCGCCCACCAGTTCGCCGATCTTATTGCGAATGGCACGGCAGAGGCTGCCGAAACCGGGGAAGAAGAAGATCCAGGCGAGGGAAGTGACAGCTCCGGTCACGGGTATGAGGAGGGTTTCTTCACCGGTTGGGATGGCCTCGATGAGATCCACGAACTCAGCGCCGAGGAGGAGATTGCAGATGAGGAGATTGCCGATGAGGAGGAGCAGACTCATCAAGCATTTGAAGGTGTAGGGGGCCATCGCACACTTTCCGAGATTGCGCTCGCTTCCGGCGCCCTGCAGACATTGGAAGGCTCCGGCAATGACGGCTCAGGCCTTTCAAGCAAGCACGACGAACTCGCCGACGCTGTACAGGCCGCACTCATGAGCGTCTATGGTGAGGAGACGCCATCTGTTGTTCCCTCGAGAAAGGCTTTACCGTTTTCGCCGGAGCCGCACGCCTCCGGCCCTGGCTGGTCAAACGAAGACAACCTGTCTCCGCAGGATGTGATCCTGAATTACTTCGATTATCAGCCGGGTCCAGGAACAAGTCGCGGTGATGTCTCCAATCATGCCTATACCGGATACAGCGGCAATCCTCCCGGCGTTTTTGACCAGCCTCGCGACTATCCTTCGCCTCAGCATCGGCCCCAGTGGCCAAGCTCTCCTGATGCGCCTGAGTATGATGACGTCCCGGCCTATTCGCCCTCTGAAGGCCATACCGCTCCTTCGAAAGCGACAGACGCGGCGGAGCGGGAGAGTAGCCGGCTTCTCGGGGCGGCGGCCATCGGCTTGGTTGGCGGCATCGCAATAGCGGCATCGCTTGCGATTTTCGTTATCAGTTCTTACGGCCCAGGCGGCCGCACGGCCCCAGGCGCGGCGAACCAGGCCTTGGATGCCAGCCCGCCCGGATATGGACGTTGGGTCAAAGGCAACGCAGAGGCGGATACTTCAAAAGCCGCCGCCGCAGCCTCACCCTCTCCTTCGGAAGCAGCGCCCTTGATTGCCGCAGCCGACGTACCGGTTACGTCCGGTCGGCCCTCTCCACTCGCAATCGAGGTCAAACCGGAGCAGGCGAACGAGGCGACACTCATTAGCATCACGGGCATTCCCGAGGGAGCACGGCTGAATGCTGGCGTCGATGCAGGCGGCGGGAACTGGCTGTTGCCGCCGCGCCGGCTGAATGGCCTCACAATCAATGTACCGGCAGGGACGCCAGATACGGTTTCACTCGACGTTCAAGTGCTCGACAGCAATCTGCGAACGCCCCTGTCCGACAAAAAACAGTTTGCCATCCGGGTGAACGCGGCACAAGCGGAGCCTGCCGCGCCGGCGTCCGTCCAATCTGTGGCGGCGGCGGCCACTCCACCAAAGACACAGCCGGAGCTTGCCGCGCTTCAGCGCACAGAGCCGGAGACGCCAGTTGTAGCGGATACACCGAAGCCCCCGAGGGCCGCCCCATCCTTCTTCAGCACTGAGACCGTGCCGAGCGCAGGGGCGGCGATAGCGCCCCAAGCCGAGTCGTCGGCGAAACCGGCGAGTTTAACCGGCGCGGGCCCGCAAACCGTTCCTTCCCGGCAAGCCGCCCTGCAAGCCCCCGGCGCGCTGGGTAATCAGCCGAAATTTGCGCCCAGGACCGAGATCGAGGATTTGATCCGCGACGGCAACAAACGCATGAAAGAAGGCGACATCCTCGAAGCCCGCCGCGTTTATCAGAAAGCTGTTGCGCTCGGAGGTCCAGAGGCCGCGCTGGCGATGGGCCGCTCCTACGATCCGATTTACTTTGCGCGCATCGACAGGAAGAATGCCGAGCCGGATGCGGCAAAGGCCTTCGATTGGTATCGCAAAGCGATGGACGGTGGCGCTTCCCAGACGGCGAAGGTGCGGATCGAGAACCTCAAGCACTATCTGAATCAATAGCGTGGGTTTAGTCGGACCCGCGTGACCCCGCTATCGCCGCCCGGGAATGCGCCTTGGCGCAAAAACGCGCGATCTCATCCTGAGCTGTCGAAGGATGAAGCCAAGATTTCCGGCTTTTCAGCACCCTAACAAAAATGCGTCCCCACTCCGGGTGACGGAAAAGATCACCGCTGCGTTTTTTCGTAGACTGCGATCATCGGCCCCAGGCCGAGCAGCATGTTTCCACCGCGAGAGGCGGACGGCACGTAAAGAGCCGGGGCCGTTCCTCCGTCCAGAAACAGCGCGTTCCGGCATTTGAGACCATCGCGAAACAGGCGCTCGAACGTGTCGAAAGGCACCTCACCCTCGGAAATCGCAAAAAGCACATCGCCCGCGCCCCGGACACAGACACCATCGCGGGCTTTTGCCGACACATTTGCCTTCGCAATCCTTGGATGCAGCTTGCCATCGACGACGAGCATCGGACCCGATTGCGTCGCATACAGCGCATTCGGCTTCTTCCTCAGGAATGCGCTGGTTTCAAGAACCCCGGCCTCATCCTCGCCTGCGTAGAAAATGCCGTTTGGCTTCAAATGGAAATTGCCGGGTCCGGGCCTTGTATTTGCGCGGACGAGTTCGCGCCCATCCTCGATGTAAAGCCCGACCGGCTTGTAATCCGGATGAAACATGCCGCCATTCAAGGCAAAGGCAAGCCGACCGCCAGTTACGTCCGTTTTCGGCAGTGCACTGAGATAGGAATACGGCGCGCCATCCGGGCGTTGCCAGAACAGCCTGATCGAGAAGCGGTTCAAAGGCGCTTCGCACAGCGTGTAAGAATTGCCTTCGAAGGTGTGGGGCTGGCAAGGCTGTTGTCCGGCGCGGGCAGTCTGGCCAGCGCAAAAGAGGGTTAGCGCCGCAAGGCTAGCTGCGGCCAGAGCCGCTATTGTGCGTTTCACGTTCGCTTGTCCTTCGCGGGAGAACCACCGGCTTTTTTTGAGAAGTGGCTTGCCCACGGCCATTGAGATGCCGGCTGCGGTCAAGGCCGAGCAACATTTGGTGGGACGAGAGCACCTTCCCCCGTATAAGTGTCGTAACCCGAATCGCCAGACCATGCATTTGCCAAAGAGCAGTTTCCAACCATGTTCGAGATATGGCTCCGTTGCTCAATCTGAAGACCACTTCGAAACGAAGACCGTCGGCATCCTTCGCATGGAGGCGGCGATACCTATTGCCTCTTCGGGTTCTTATTTGCGTTTGGAAGTCGATATCCGCTGACAATATCAGCCTGCTTGCAGCGGGCGTCGCCTTCTATATGCTGCTGGCGATCTTCCCTGCCCTTGTGTTCCTCGTCGCGATGTTCGGGCTGCTCGCCGATCCGCTTCAGGTTCGGCAATGGCTTGTGTCCCTTCAGGGCGTGCTTCCAACCGAAGCCTGGAACGCGATCGACGCTCAAATCGGCGTTCTGCAGGGGCAAAACAGCACCTCGCTCTCGCTCGCCTCGCTTATCAGCCTCCTGCTCGCTTTCATCAACGCCAGGCTTGGGGCCTATTCGATGATGGGAGCCTTGAACGTCGTCTATAACGCGCCGGAGGGGCGAAGCTTCACGCGCATCAACATTATCGCGTTCATGTTTACAATCGCGGCGCTTTGTGTCTTGGTCTTTAACATATACGCTGTTATAGCGGTGCCACGCGTTCTCAACGGCATCGGTCTTTCGCAATTCTCCTCGAGTATTCTGCATGCCCTGCGCTGGCCTGTCCTCGCTGTCATCATGGTTTTGAGCCTCGCCCTGGTGTACAGGTATGGGCCGGATCGCAAGGGTGCGCATTGGCGATGGGTTTCGATCGGCTCGCTCGCGGGAACGGCCTTATGGCTCGCGGGCTCGACGGGTTTTTCGTGGTATGTGTCAGCCTTCAACTCGTATGACAAAGTTTATGGCTCGTTCGGAGCCGTGGTTATTCTGCTCTATTGGCTTTGGCTGACAGCTTTTGCCGCACTGATGGGAGCAGAACTAGACATGCAAATCCAGACTGCGCTAGAAGAACGCAAATGACACGCCCAATTTATCCTTTCTCTGCCATCGTCGGACAAGACGAGCTGAAGCTTGCCCTGATCATCTCCGCTATCGATCCCACGATCGGCGGCGTGCTGGCTTTCGGCGACCGCGGAACCGGCAAGTCCACCACCGTCCGCGCGCTTGCCGCGCTTCTCCCTCCCGTCCGGGCCATCAGGAACTGCCGCTTCAATTGCGATCCCGACGGAAGCGACCTTTGTGAGGAATGCAAGGCCCGCGCGCGAAACGGGAAGTTCCCTTCGCATTTCATACGCGTGCCCGTGGTTGATCTTCCGCTGGGCGCAACCGAGGATCGCGTCGTCGGCGCTCTCGATCTCGAACGGGCGCTCACACGGGGCGAAAAGGCTTTCGAAACCGGGCTTCTTGCCCGCGCAAACCGGGGTTTTCTCTATATCGACGAAGTGAACCTCCTCGAGGATTTCCTAGTCGACCTTCTGCTCGACGTGGCTGCATCCGGCGAGAACGTCGTGGAGCGCGAGGGCATGAGCCTTCGTCATCCTGCGCGGTTCGTCCTGATCGGCAGCGGCAACCCCGAGGAAGGCGAACTCCGGCCCCAGCTTCTCGACCGCTTCGGTCTTTCCGTCGAGGTGCGCACTCCTCAAGATTTGCCGTCGCGGATCGAGGTCGTTCGCCGCCGCGATGCCTTCGAGCGTGATCCCGCGGCCTTCGCTGCACAGTGGCGGAATGAAAACCGGAAGCTCCGCCGAAAAGTTGGCGTCGCGCGCAGCCGCGTCAATTTGATCGCGGTTCCCGAACCCATCCTCGAGCAGGCTGCCAAGCTTTGCCTCGCGCTCGGCACCGATGGATTGCGCGGAGAGTTGACGCTGATGCGCGCCGCCCGCGCCGTCGCCGCCTATGAAGGCTCCGAGACCGTCAAGGTCGAACATCTGAAAAGGGTTGCGCCGCCCGCGCTCCGCCATCGCCTGCGCCGCGATCCGCTCGATGAAGCTGGCTCTACGGTGCGCGTCGAACTCGCTTTGCAGAAGACATTCGGGTGATGTTGAACGGCGGCGGGGAAGCGGCGCCGGAACGGTCGCTCTGGGAAGAGGCCGTCATGGCGGCTTGCCTGTTCGCGGTCGATCCGGTCGGTCTCGGCGGCATCGTGGTGCGCTCCAAATATGGGCCGGTGCGCGACCAATGGCTTGAGCTGCTGCGCAGCCTCCTTCCCGATCACGTTCCCTTCCGCAAGCTCCCCCTGTATGCAGCCGACGAACGCCTTTTCGGCGGTCTCGACCTCGCGGCAACTCTGGCGCATGGAAAGCCCATATCCGAACGTGGCCTGCTTGCCGATATGGATGGCGGCTATTTGATCATGCCGTCCTGCGAGCGCATGGAACCGGCTCTTGCGTCGAGGCTCGGCCTCGTCATGGATGCGGGCGCTGTTCATGTCGAACGCGAGGCTGCTTCTGTCACGCATCCGGCGCGCTTTGGCGTCATCGCGCTCGATGAAAGCGAGGGAAACGATGAAGCGCCCCCCGTCGCCTTAATGGAACGGCTGGGCTTGCGCATCGACCTCACGGAACTTGGCTACCGGGATGTGACGCTGACGACCACCACGGAGGACGACATCGCCGCCGCACGGCAGCGGCTGCCGGGGATCGAAGTGCCGAACAACATTGTGGCAGGTCTGTGCGCTGCGGCCTCTGCGTTCGGCGTTTACTCGCTGCGCGCCCCGATCTTCGCGGTTCGCGCCGCTCGCGCCTCCGCGGCTCTAGCCGGGAGACCCGAAGCGGCGGAGGAAGACGCAGCCCTTGCCGCCCTGTTCGTGCTCGCGCCTCGCGCAACCATGACGCCTGCGCCGCCAGAGCCGCCTCCTCAGGAGCCGGAAAAGGAGGATCCGCCGGACGACAAGGATAAGGACAGCGAGGAGCAGAAGGCCGCGGAGGAAGACAAACCGCTGACCGACATGATCATCGCCGCCGCCGAAGCCGCCATCCCGAAACACATCCTCTCGAACCGGTCTGGCAAGGCGGTCAAGGTTCCGGCGAATGCGCCTGCCGGGAAGAGCGGGAGCGAACGATCAAATGCGGCGCGCGGACGCCCAGCAGGCGTACGGCGCGGAGAGCCGCGTCCCGGCTCTCCCATCAGCCTGATTGAAACGTTGCGCGCCGCCGCGCCCTGGCAGAAGATTCGCCGCGTCTTCACCAACGCTCACCACAGAACCGAAGAGGAGAGCGCCCTTCGAACCCTGGAAAAGATCGAGGTTCGCAGCGACGATTTCCGGGTGAAGCGGCTGAAGGCGCGCTCGCAAACGGCGACCATCTTCGCCGTGGATGCTTCCGGCTCCACTGCGATGCAGCGCCTTGCCGAAACCAAGGGCGCCATCGAACTCCTGCTTGCCGAGTGCTACATCCGCCGCGACCAGGTGGCGCTGATCGCCTTCCGCGGCAAGGGCGCGGAGATGCTCCTGCCGCCAACGCGCTCGCTGACGCGCGCCAAACGCAGCCTCGCAGCTCTCGCCGGAGGCGGCGGCACACCGCTCGCGTCCGGCATCAACGCGGCCGCAGCGCTCGCCTTGAATATCCGGCGCCGGGGCATTTCTCCCCTCATCGTCCTCCTTACCGACGGCCGCGCCAACATCACCGCAGAAGGTAAGCCTGGGCGTGACCGCGCTCAAAATGACGCGAGCATTGCCGGACGCCGGTTGCGCGCGGAGGGTATC
The DNA here is from genome assembly GCA_963757195.1 of uncultured Alphaproteobacteria bacterium. Taxonomy (GTDB): domain Bacteria; phylum Pseudomonadota; class Alphaproteobacteria; order Rhizobiales; family Rhodomicrobiaceae; genus Rhodomicrobium. Next base: position 1,639,933 of record CAVWQG010000002.1, on the reverse strand, counting down.
GCTACAATGTTGGTAGATACGTCTCCGCGCCCGCAACTTCAGGCAGAGCGGCTTGCACAAGAGATGGCGGCACGATATCTGCCGCTTCCTTATGCAAATGCGGCGGCGATCTCGAAGGCTGCAAGGATGGCTGCGAAAGCATGAGCGCATTACACTGGGACCGGGAAGGGCTCGATTGGCCTAACCGTGCCGCCAGCAGATTTGTATCGGCCGGCGGTTTACGCTGGCGCATCGAGGACATGGGCAGCGGGCCAATTGCGCTGCTGCTCCACGGAACGGGCGCGTCAACCCATTCCTTCCGGCACTTCGGGCCGATCCTTGCCAGCCGCTTTCGGGTCATTGCGCTCGATTTGCCGGGGCACGGCTTCACCGAAGCGCCGCGAGCGTCGCATCTTTCACTGCCTCAGATGTCGCAGTCGATTTCGACGCTCCTCAACGTGCTGGACGTAAAGCCCGATATTGGGATTGGACATTCCGCGGGCGCGGCCATCCTATGCAGGATGGCCCTCGATCACCGGCTGGATGCGAAGGCGATCATCAGCCTCAACGGCGCTTTCCTTCCGTTCGGCGGCCCTGCGAACCAGTTTTTCGGCGGGATCGCCAAACTCTTGTTTCTCAATCCCTTCGTACCGGCCATGTTCTCCTGGAGCGCCGATGCAGGAATGGTGCGCCGCCTGATTACGGGGACCGGATCGGAAATCGACGCCGAGGGTCTTGCGCTTTATGGGCGCCTCTTCCGCAACTCAACTCATGCAGCTTCGGCGCTTGGCATGATGGCAAACTGGGATTTGGAGACATTGTCCCAGGACCTGCCGAAGCTGAAGACCCGGCTCACGCTGATCGCTGCCAGCAACGACAAGGCGGTTCCATCGGACGTCGCGTTCAGGGTCCAGGACCTGGTTCCCGGATCGAAAGCTATCCTCCTTCGCGGGATGGGCCATCTCGCCCATGAAGAAAAACCGGCCGAGGTTGCAGAATTGATCTTCTCAGAGGCGACGCGCTACGGCATCCTGTCCAAGGAAGACACCCGCGAGGCAGCAGAGTAGCAAGTTTGAAGGAGTTTTGGGTTGGGCGGGTTAGTCGAACTTGCGTTGGTTGCCGGGCCGGTGCTCGCGTTTGCGATTTACGAACTCTATAAGCTCAGGCGCGAGGTGAAGCCAGCAAAGGTTCAGCCGCCACGCGACCGCCAAACCTAGATCCCTTAGCCGGTTATGCTTTTTTGCTTGGCCCGGCGCCGTTTTTCCGTCTAATTGTCGGCTGACTTTACGGGCGACCGCCGGTCACCTGAGAAGCAGCTTTTTCCTCCAAGCAACTTTCATGGTCGGCTGGCCTCAAGCCGCACCGGGGATTGTGCCCAGTGCTTGTCACGGGGTGTAACCTTTATGCTACAATCCAGGATCGAAAGACAGGTCTCGATATGCTCTCTTTAAGATTTGCTCCGGCGGCCCTGACTTCGTCATGGAGGCCGAAAGCACTCATCGTCCCGCTTTGCTTCCTCGCGGCCGGCTTTGGCATAGATCCATTGGCATACGGGGCGAACAGGAGCAGGATATCTCCCCGGCCCGATGTCCCGGAAGTCAACTCGTTGCTCGGGAGCTATCTGGCTGGACACGTCGCACGTTCCTCGCGGGATAACGATAACGCCGTGCTCTATTACAGGCGCGCCCTGTCCAAGGACCCGGCCAATCAAGACATCATCGATGAAGCCTTCCAGCTTGACCTCGCGGCTGGCGAGTTCGACTCGGCGAAGAGCCTCGCCCAGCGCCTCGTGAAGCGCCAAAGCGACAACACCATTGCCCACGTTTTCCTCGGCCTCGACGCATTCAAGCACAAAGACTACGCGAAGGCCGACGAACACTTCCGCGATGCCGAGCGCGGAACCTCCGCGGAGGAGCCAACGATAAAACTCGCGCGGGCCTGGGTCTCCGTGGCGCAAGGCCATGCCGACAAAGCGATTGCGGCGCTTGAGGCTCCGAGCAAAGCGGCTTGGGCGACCCATTTCGAAACGGTTCAGCGCGCTTTCATCAGCGATGTCGCGAAGAAGGAGGCGGCCGCCAACGACGCCTATCGCGCGGTCACCGAGAAAAAGCCGCCGAACATACGCATCGCAGAGGCCTTTGCCCGGCATCTGGCATTCTGGGGCGACAGGGAGAAAGCCGAAAGCGTGCTGAAGGAAGCCGGCGCGGACGCCACCCCCCTCGGCAAGCAATTACTGGCCGACTTGAAGGCCGGCAAGACGCCGAAGCTCATGGTCTCCACCGCCGATGAGGGACTTGCCGAAACATTCCTCGGCATTGGGCAGGTGCTGGCCACAAACAACGGCGTCGATGCCGCACAGATTTACCTGAGGCTTGCGCTTTTCCTCAATCCAGCCTCCGACATAGCGAAGCTGGAACTGGCGGAGCTTTACGGAAATCTCGAGCAATACGACAAAGCGATCTCGGTCATCGACACCGTTCGGGACACATCGCCATTCTGGATCAACGCAAGGGTCCGCAAAGCGCTTTACCTGAATTCGCTTCAGAAATCTGACGAGGCGGTGGCGCTGCTGACCGGAGTGCTTGAGAAGAATCCAAAGGAGGAGACGCTCCTGCAAACGCTTGCTTCCATTGAAAGCGCGCGCAAGAAATACGACGCGGCCATTCCCTATTACAACCGCGCCATCGCCCTGATCGGAACGCCGGAAAAAAAGAACTGGGGTATTTTTTATGCGCGCGGCATCGCCTATGAGCGCACAAAACAGTGGGCGAAGGCCGAGCCGGATTTCAAGAAAGCGCTCGAACTCGATCCCGAGCAGGGAGCGGTTTTGAACTATCTTGGCTATTCGTGGCTCGACCAGAACATGAATGTCCCGGAGGCGTTCGATCTCATCAAGAAGGCGGTCAAGCTGAAGCCGAACGACGGCTACATCATCGATAGTCTCGGCTGGGGCTATTACATCCAGAAAGACTACGAACAGGCCGTCAAACATCTCGACAAGGCCGTCGAACTGCGCCCCGAAGATCCGACGTTGAACGACCATCTGGGCGACGTCTATTGGCGGCTAGGCCGGAAGCTAGAAGCGAAGTTTCAGTGGAATCAGGCGCTCACGTTGAATCCAGAACCTGAGGACGCCGAGAAGATCAAGAAGAAGATCGAAGCCGGTTTGCCCGACGACTCAGGCCCCCGCGCAGAGTTGCAGCCGCAGACCGGGCCATCGCAGACGACCGCGCCCGGCGAGACTCCGGCTGCGACCGCCAACCCGTAGGCAGCCGCTTGGCGTTTCGTCGTCCCGGTCAAGAGGAAGCGCGAGCCGGGATCGAAAAAAGGTAAGCGCTGCAATCTGTTGCGATCCCGGATAAGGCTGCGCCTTTCCGGGAGGACTGCGGCGGGTGTGCTTCTTGTCTCAGCGGGGTCGACAAGTGCGCTCAAGCCGCCTATTGACTTTGTTCAGGTGTGAGCGCAGCCCAGGTTTGCAATGACCCCCCCTTCAGCCAGTAATTCGCGCGGCTCCGCGCATGATAGCCTTGTGGCCGGTTCCGTCTGTGAGACAGCCCGCGCCAAGGTCAACCTGACGCTCCATATCAAGGGCAAACGCCCTGACGGGTATCATGAGTTGGAAAGCCTCGTGGTGTTCGCGGACGTCTGCGACGAGCTTGTTTTCACCCCTGCCTCAGACGACAGTCTTAGCCTCGAAGGACCGTTTGCAGGCCTTGTCGATGGCGAGAACCTTGTCCTGAAAACGAAGCGCGCGGTGGCCACTTGGCTGGGCATTGCGATCGGCGGGCATTTCCGCCTTACGAAAAACATACCCGTAGCCGCTGGCCTCGGCGGGGGCTCCTCAGACGCCGCTGCAACCATCCGAGCGCTGCTCCAGGCCTGTGACAGCACCGCGAACGCCAAAGACTTTCTCAAACAATCCGCTGCGATCGGAGCGGACGTTCCCGTCTGCCTGCAGAACAGCGCTGCTTGGATGTGCGGGCTCGGCGAGCGCGTGACGCCGGTAACCGGCTTGACGCCCCTGCCCGCCATCCTGGTCAATCCGCGCATCAAACTATCGACAGCAGCTGTCTTCAAGACCTTGAATGCGAAGCCTCTGCAGCCAGAAGAAAGCGGGCCTCCACCTGCTTTTGCGGGCTGGAACGATCCGCAAGAAGCCGCCGCCTGGCTCAACGAGGGGCGCAACGATCTGGAAGCGCCCGCCATTGCGCTTGAGCCCGCTGTCGAGAGAGTTCTGGATACGCTCCGCCGCCTCGATGGTTGCCTGCTCAGCCGGTTATCGGGAAGCGGACCCACCTGTTTCGGCATATTCTCGTCCCAGGATGCCGCAGGAGAAGCTGCACGAGAGATCGAACGGAGCTGTCCGAAGTGGTGGGTGCAGGCCACGACTCTTTCCTGAACCTCGCCACGGCGAAGACGCCATTCAATGAGGCGGCGTCTCGCCTCCATTTTGCGCGATTGCTTATGCATTCATCGTCTCGGGGCTTGGACTGATAGGCCACAGGGTGGAAAAGCGGGTGAGCATCAAGCGCGTATCATCGATGCCTGAAATCACAGGTCTCCGCCGTCCGGCAGAGGAAGCTTTAGGTCCGGGCCGCTCCTCGATCCCGATAACTTTCGCAGGCCTTGCCTTGACGCTCGATCACAGCGGAGCGGCTTGGCTTTCCGCGCAGAGAATGCTCATCGTTGCAGATTTACATCTGGAGAAGGGCTCCGGCGCAGCGGCGAGAGGCAGGCTTATCCCATCGCTCGACAGCCACGACACGCTAACGCGCCTCAGATCCGTCATCGAGGCCTACTGGCCGGCGCGCGTTGTTTGCCTCGGCGACAGCTTTCACGACAAACGTGCAGGCGACCGGATGGCGGAGGCCGACCGGCGAGCGCTCGCCTCGCTTTGCGCAGCTGTGAAGGAATGGGTCTGGATTGGCGGGAATCACGATCCGGAGGCCCCCGAATTCTGCGACGGCGAAAGGCGAGACGAGCTTCTGATCGACGGCGTCACACTGCGCCATGAACCGAACGCTGTTCGAAAAATGCCGGAGATTGCGGGCCATTTTCATCCGAAGGCAAGCGTACCGGCGGTGGGCCACCGATTCTCGGGCCGCTGCTTCTGCGTTTCGGACGACCTGCTGATTATGCCGGCCTTTGGCGCTTACACCGGCGGCATGCCCTGCACGGCAAAGGAACTCCGCTCCCTTTACAGGGCGGAGCCCAAAATCTTCATGCTGCACGCCTCGAAGCTATGGCGGGTCGCTTGAACGCTGCTTTAAGCAGCGCCTTCTGTCCGGGCGCGGGCCTTGACGACCTCGCGCTTCAGGCGGCGAGCCTTGAGCGAAAGCTCCTCATCCCCGGCCTTGAGAAGGAATGCGTCCAGCCCGCCGCGATGCTCCACTGTACGGAGCGCGTTGGCGCTGATCCTGAAACGGACGCCACGGCCGAGCGCGTCGCTCAAAAGAGTGACATTGCAAAGGTTCGGCAAATAGCGCCGCTTCGTCTTGATATTCGAGTGGCTGACGAGATGACCGACGAGGCCACCCTTGCCTGTGAGTTCGCACTGGCGCGACATGATCAGACCTAACAGTGAATGGAAAATTGGCATTCGCCGAGTTCTCGTTCATGTAACGCTGAGCGCCGCCCGGGTCAAGCGCGGAGTGCCTTTGCCTTGTGCGGAAGGCCTCGCGAGAGCGCTTTTCAGGAAAAGTGCATGCGGTTTTTCGCCGGGAAAGCGCGTCTGATAAAAGCTTAGAGCGCATTCGGCGAACTCGAAGATCGTCGAACGCGTTTTATTCCATCGTTGAATCGTTGCGCCACAGGGCATCGCGGGCTTCGGCGCTTCGGATGTTCGTTACCCCGAACCTGCCATTCTTTCGGGCCAATCGACGCGATAAGGAAGCGCCATGGATTCGTCTTCCCGCATCATCCGGTTTCTGGCCGGGGTCTCGCAGTTTTCTGCCATGGACGCCCAACAGCTGACGCGCCTCTACGGCTTTACGGCGCTCAAGGTGCTGTCCAAGGGCGATGCCGCCACGGTGGCAGGCGGGGACGCCGATGAGCTTCGCATCATTGTGTCGGGCCGTCTCGCTGAGCACGGAAAGGGACCGGACGCGCAAGAGTTCGGCCAAGGGGCGGCGCTTGCGGCAGATGCCTTTTTTGCCCAGAGCCCCGCGCCGGCGACTCTGATCGCTTTGCGGGATACGGTGCTTCTGACCCTGTCGTGGGCGGATCTCTCGGCAGCGTTTCGGGCCCATCCCGATCTTCTCGAGACATGTTTCGCGACGTTTTCCAGGAACGGCGCAACTGTCCCGCCGCCGCTGTCGCCTCCAAGCCGCCTGGTCCTGTGCGCCGCCAGCGCGAAAGGACGCCTTGACGCCGCGGTGAAGGATGCGTTCGTTTCCGCCTTGGAAGACTCTGCGGAAGTCAGAATCCTACGCCGGGAAAGCTTTGGTTCGCTTGCTCTCGACGCGCCCGACACCGCTCATTGGCTTCAGGAGCAGGAGTTGGAGTTCGATGTTACCGTCGTAGTCGCAGATGGGGCCGACGCGAGCTTCGCGAGAGACGCCGTCGAAGAAGGCGACGACATCGTTTTCATCGCATCCAGCGGTAGCTCGGCCTTGTCGAAATCTTGAGCAGCATGCCCTGGACCGGCGCGGAAAAGACCGGTGCCGCCTTATCATCGCGAAAGACAAAGGCATTCCGCCGAAGAATGCCGCTGATTGGATTGCGCCACGGCCTTATCGCTCGACGCAACTCGTCGATTTCACCTCGCCAAAAGAAGCCGCGCTGATGGCGGCAACCCTCCTCGGCAAGGGGACAGCCGTGGCGGCCACGAGTTGCGGCGTTTATGCAGCCTCGATTCTGGGCGCCCTCCAAGCCTTCGAAGCGAGCGGCGCCCCCCCTTCATGCCTCGCGGCGGCGGGGAGCGCGATTCTTCCCGCCGGCCTGCTCGCAAGCGGCGCGAGCCTTGCCGAGACCGAGGCGGTGTTCCGGGAATTGGCCGAACCGCTTCCCTGGAAGCGAGCCGCCAAGCCGGACGCGGGCTTGTTCGAGGCTGCGGCCATCGACGCCATGCTCGCGTTGGCCTTGCCCGAATGCAACATCGGCCTCACGGCGCGTCCCTTCATCGCGGTATCTCTTTCTCTCTCGGAGAATGCGCCCAAGCTTCACCGCGAAGGGCGCCTCCACAACGCGGTCCGCGCCGGGCTGACGCCTCCAGGCGTGCTGCCGCCCTATATTTCCGACGATAACGATATTATCGTCAGCGGCGAGAACGAGGTCGAGGCGCTCGCCGCCGCCGCCGGAAAGCTCTCCGCGTCCCCCCTTGTGTTTCTCTATCCAAGCGTTCCAGCGCTCGGACCGTCGGACATGTCATACCGGCAACTGGCCGGTCCATCGTTCCGCCTGACCCCGTTTCAAGGCCCCTCGACGCCCGAAAAACGCCTCCGTCTTGAAACGGTGCTGGGGGCGGTTTCCAGCAAAACGCCGTCCAGCCTTCCGGCAGCGGCCTCGCAATGCTTCGCGATACCCATACCCTACGGCATAAGCCCAATGGATTGGGCGGAGTGGGGCCAGCTTCGCGACACCGCTTTCGAATGGACATCCGCCGAGATCGTGACGCACGGACTTGCCCAAACCTGAGAAGTCGGACCTATCCCAACCGGCAGAGCGTTCGGCTCATGGAGCCATGCAAAAGGCGTCGTGACTTATGGCGGTTCGTCTTATAAAAATCCCGCAAAGGTAGCGCGACGCTTCAGGTACGCCCTTGACGCTCCCCTCACGCGCTCTGATGTGCGAATAAACCCGCGGAAACGAACTGCTTGATGACGAAACGCCAGCATCTTTCGAACTTGAAGACCCACGCGAGCCTGACCGCCATCCTGGTGGCGAACTCGCGCCGTGCCGTGCGCCTGCCATTCAAGCTGCTCGGCCGTCTCGTCGCGCGCACGATCCAGGTCGTGTTTGCGCTGTTCGTCCTTGTTCTTCACCCATCGTTCAAATGGCTGGCCGGGGTCATTGCGCAGTCCAGCCTCGTCCAGAACTATATCAAGCCGAGCCTGCAAAGCGTCATAACCAATGTCTACGAACCTTATTTTGTCCACCTGAAAGACCTTCCGCCCTATTGGGCAACCGTCAGCATCGCGGTGCCGCTCGCGGTGCTTGAGCCTGCAAAGTTCGTCGCCACGATCATGATCGCGCAGCACCCAAGGACGGGGAGCCTCCTCTGGCTTTTCCTGCAGGGTGTGAGCTTCATCCTGATCGACAAGACATGGGTGGCCGTCCGCCCTCAAAGCCGGAAAATCTGGCTCGTCAGCCGCATTCACGCTTGGGCGTGGCTGAATGTCGAACACGGAAAATACTGGATCAAGACCTCAGCCCTTTACAGGACGATGCTGCGCTGGAAGGAGACGGCCCGCCGGCAAGTCCGCGTGTTCCTCGGACAATTCGGCCCGCGCCGCAGGACGAGGCCGAGATCAACCCGCCTTTAATTGGACGCGGACGTACCCATGATGCCGCCCCGGAAACCGCTTTTGGGCGCTTCCCGAAAAACGACGCGCCCATGCCTCATCCTGGAAGCCTCACATTCCCGCCTTGTTCAGCATCCTGCCAGATAGCGCTCAAAGCAGCCCGTGAGCGCGCGCAACTCCTAAAAGCGGACGCTGCGGGCGAGGTCCGACTTGAGTAATCACCTCTGAGGCCGAAAGGCTTCCAAGCCGCGCGCATGTTTCGAGATCGCGTCCCGTCGCCAAACCGAACATGAAACCCGCTGCAAAAAGGTCCCCTGCCCCTGTCGCGTCAACGAGCTTCGCAATCGGCACGGCGGGAACCTCAACCGAGTTGTCACCTGCGATGACGACGGAGCCCTTCTCGCTGCGGGTGATGGCGGCGAGATCGCATTCGCTCCTGATCGAAGCGCAAGCCTCCTCGAAGGATGCGGCCGGATACAAGGACAAAAGCTCCTTCTCGTTGGCGAAAACGATATCGACGCGATCGCGGATGAAGGTGCGAAAGGCCTCGCGGTGCCGGTCGACGCAGAACGGGTCAGAGAGCGTGAAGGCGACCTTCGTGCCGTTGCCGCGCGAGAAATCCGCGGCCGTGAAAAAGGCCTTCCGCGCCGCCGGCGGGTCGAACAGATAGCCTTCCAGGTAGACGATTTGAGCGGATTGAATGGCGTCATGGTCGAGGTCGGCTTCGGCGAATTCGGCTGCTGCGCCAAGATTCGTGTTCATGGTGCGCTCGCCATCCGGGGTGACAAGGATCAGGCAGCGCCCCGTTGGGTTTCCGCTGTCGACGCCGTTATGGAAGGATACGCCGATGGAGCGGATGTCGTGGGCGAAGACGCTCGCGAACTGATCGCGGCCGACCTTGCCCGCAAACCCCGCCTTTCCTCCCAGCGAGGCAATGCCGGCGCAGGTGTTTGCCGCCGAGCCGCCCGATGTCTCGACAGCCGGTCCCATTCTCTCGTAAAGGGCAGCGGCTTCCTCGGCCGAGGTCAGTCGCATTGTGCCCTTCGTCAGAGAAAACTCCGTGAGCAGCGCTTCCTCACAGGGGGCGATGATGTCGACCAGCGCATGGCCGATTCCGAGCACTTGAAGAGTTTTGGTCATGGTGGTTGAAGGCTTTCGTTTCAGTTGGCGCGGCTCTTGCCGCTCTTGGCGGGTGGCGGGGTCTTAGGTTCGAACTTGCACAGATCCGCAATTATGCAGCGCCAGCATTCAGGCTTCTTTGCCTTGCAGACATAGCGGCCATGCAGGATGAGCCAGTGATGAAAGTTGTGGATGAATTCAGGCCCAGCGATTCGCTCCAGACCGAGTTCCACTTGAAGCGGATTTTTGCCCGGCGCAAGTCCGGTTCGGTTGGCGACGCGGAAGATATGCGTGTCGACCGCGATCGTTGGCTGACCGAAGGCCACGTTCAGGACGACATTCGCGGATTTCCGTCCAACGCCCGGGAGCTTTTCCAGGGCCTCGCGGTCTTCCGGCACTTTCCCGCCATGCCCTTCGACCAGCGCCTTCGAAAGGGCGATGATGTTTTTAGCCTTGGTGTTGAAAAGGCCGATGGTCTTGATGGCTTCACGCAGCCGTTCCTCGCCGAGGTCCATCATCTTCTGCGGCGTGTCCGCCTGCTTGAATAAGGTCTTTGTCGCCTTGTTAACGCCCGCATCGGTCGCCTGCGCCGATAGCACGACCGCCACAAGGAGCGTGAACGGATTTATATGCTGCAGCTCGGTTTGAGGATGCGGCATGGCGGCCGCGAACCGGGAAAAAACCTCATGGATCTGCGCAGGCGTCAGCAATGAAGCGCTGGCATCGCTCCTCGCCTTCGCGGCAGGCTTCAGCTTAGCCTTAGTCTTTTTTGCGCCACTGGCAACGACTGGCTTTTCCATGGTTTGTCGATTGGATAGAGTTTACTAATGCAAAACGGCGTTTCAGGCGACAGTGAGACCAAGAGGCCGGAAGAGCCGCCGCTTCATCAGTTTTCCGCGACCTTGCTGCCTCATCGTTCACTGTCGCGCAAGGGCTTTGTCGCGCTGATGGTTACCGTTGCGGGAGCCAGTTCCACGACCGGCCTTGCATTCGCGTTCAGAGGAGCATGGCCCGTAGCGGTGTTTTGCGGGCTTGCCGTCGTTCTCGTCTATCTCGCCTTTCGCCTGAACTATAGAGCGGCACGTCTCTCCGAAAGGGTCGTCCTGTCCGCGCGGAGCTTCGCGTGATGCGCATTCACCCTTCAGGACGAGCGGAAAGCTGGAGTTTCAACCCATATTGGGTGAGGTTCCAGCATGAGCGCTGCGACTGCGCCGCCGGCGAGCTTTCACTGGCAAGCCACGGCCGCAAGCTGGTCTTCGGCGCTTTTCTCTCGGACATCGAAAAAGATAGTTTAGCGACCGCTCTCGATGCTGCTCTCTTACGCCAGAAGCGTCACTCCTCGATGCATGTCAGGGAGATGTGAACCCCGAGCTTGTCTAGCGCGTCGGCTTTGTCGTGTTTCAAGTCTGGGGCGCCGTACAGGAGCATGTAACCGTTCAGGAAAAGCAGGACGGCGAAAGCTCCAACGCCAAAGCTGCCGTAAAGCAGCAAGGTCGTTCCCATGATGATGGATGCTGAAGCTAGCACGATCGCGATCTGCAGCATCGCCATCGAGTAATCGTAGAAGGGGTGCTGCGCGAGCGCCAACTTGCGCTGGTTGTCACAAGATTCGGCCATCGCCAGAAGCTCCGTCTTGCCGTGACGGCCATCCGTTTCGAGCTTCTGGATTTCCTTGTCGTAATCAGCCTTTTTCGTCTGGATGAATTTGCGCGCCGCCTCCGGAAGGCTTTCTACGTTCGGCGTCTCATCAAGTTTCAGCTGCAGCTGGTCGTTAGCGAGCTTGAGCTGCGACTGCCGGACGTACTTCGATTGATAGTAAGCGTAGTGATCGTTGCCCTGGAAACCCGCCTGCTGGGCGTTTTTCATGGCGTCGTTGCTGCCAGTCGCGGCGATCGCCAGCAAAACCGCAAGCACGGAGATGTAGACCGCCACTCTCTTGTCGTGCTTGAGTTCCTTCGCCTCGTCGAACGCGTCGGCAGGGGTGCCGCTGACGACGCCGACCTTCTTCTCTTCCTTCTTGGCGGCGGGCGCATGCCCGGCAGAACTGACTGCCGGCTGCGGCGGCTTCGGATGCGTGTTTCTGTGCGGCTGCTGCTTCTTCATGCCTTCCCGCAATCCCTCAGCAAAAAAGTTTCGGACACGTCATTGGATCCCGGCTGTCGTCGTCCCGGAAGGGTGCGAGCCCTATCCGGGATCGTAGCACTTTGAACGCATGCCTTTTTACGATCCCGGCTCAGGCTTCGCTTGGCCGGGATGGCAAGACGCGAGGCGAGTGGCGTCCGGCGTCTGTCGCGAAGTTTGCTTAAGCTACCAAGGTCGCTTTCGAAGCCACGGAGCCGTCGGCATTCAACCGATACACGTAAGGCTCGCCGGTCGGCAGGTTGAGCTTCAAAATCTCTTCGGTCGACAGTTTGTCGAGTTGCATGATGAGCGCGCGGAGCGAGTTGCCGTGCGCCGAGACAAGCACATTTTTTCCGGCCAGAACCTGGGGCAAAATCGTGCTCTCGTAATAGGGAAGGACGCGCGCGGCGGTGTCCTTGAGGCTCTCTCCTCCGGGAGGCGGCACGTCGTAGGACCGCCGCCAGATGTGGACCTGTTCCTCGCCCCACTTCTTGCGCGCGTCGTCCTTGTTCAAGCCGCACAGATCGCCATAGTGGCGCTCGTTGATCGCCTGATCCCTGATGGTCTCCAGGCCCTGCTGACCGAGTTCCCCCAGGATGATTTCGAGCGTGTGCTGAGCTCTCTTCAGCGCGCTTGTAAAGGCGATGTCGAAGACAAGGCCCTCTTTCTTGATAAGCTGGCCGGCCCGATGAGCTTCCTCGATGCCCGTCTCGGTCAAATCCGGATCACGCCAGCCGGTAAACAGGTTCAGCTTGTTCCATTCGCTCTCGCCATGGCGAACAAGCACGAGCACGTTGTCCATGTTGCTATCCTCGCTTCACGCAAATTTGGCTTAGGCTTATCAGATCCCGAGCACGTTTCGCATCGAAAACAGGCCGGGTTCGCGCCCCTGGCCCCAAAGTGCCGCAGCTATGGCGCCGCGGGCGAAAATCTGGCGATCTTCCGCGCGATGGGTCAGTTCCAGTCTCTCGCCAGCGCCAGCGAAAATGACGGTGTGGTCGCCGACGACGCTCCCGCCTCTTAGCGAGGCGAAGCCGATAGAGCCTAGAAGCCTCTCGCCGGTGTGTCCGTCGCGGCCCCTGACGCTGTGATCGGCGAGCGCGACGCGACGCCCGGCTGCGGCGGCCTTGCCGAGAAGAAGCGCCGTCCCCGATGGAGCATCGACCTTATGCTTGTGGTGCATCTCTACGATTTCGATGTCGAAGCGCTCATCGAGCGCGTGGGCGGCCTCCTCGACAAGGGCGGCGAGAAGGTTCACGCCGAGGCTCATATTGCCGGATTTGATGATGGTCGCGTGGCGGGCCGCCGCTTCGATTTTCGCTTCGTCGTCCGCGGATAACCCCGTCGTGCCGATGACATGCACGATGCGGGCCTGGGCCGCAAGCGCAGCCGTCGCAACGCTCGTTGCAGGGGTCGTAAAATCCAGCACGCCTTCGATGTGGGTGAAGAGCGGAAGCGCCTCGCTCGTTATTTCGACGCCGAGATTTCCGACGCCCGCAACCTCGCCCGCATCCTTGCCGATGAAAGGAGAGCCAGGCCTCTCAATTGCGCCGGCTACGCCGCAATGGGGCGACTCATGAATGACCCGAATGAGTTCGCGCCCCATTCGGCCCGCAGCTCCCATGATTGCTAGCCGCATGGCTCACCTCGCCCGTTACATTTGGCGTACATCCACAAAGCGTCCTCAACCCAGAATAACAGCCGCCGGAGAAGGCTTTCGCCTTTCCCGGAATCGCCATGCCGCTCGAAGGAGCGGATGTTACAGCCGCTTAGTTGTCGCCGCCGAAGCCGATGGTGCGGCGGTTGAGCACGAACCTGATCCAGATCGTCAAGAGAAACTCCGACGCTCCCGCAACAATAAGAACCGCAAGCGAATTAAACTGATAAGACGACATGTGGAAGGTGGGGCTGATGATCGTCTGAACCAGGATTACCAGGCCCGCGACCACTGGCGCGATCGCCAGCACCGAATCGAGAACGCCGAGCGCCCGGATCTGGCTTGCGGAGAAAAGCAGGAACGTCATTTGAATGATGAGGTAGAAAAACCCGATCCAAACAGGAACGGCCCAAGCCACGCCTCCGCCAGCATCGTTCGGCTTATATTGTGGGTAATAGCCGATGAAAATCGCTCCCCCTACGGTCGCGATCAAGGCAAGCAGAATGCTGAACCACTCTTCGGGGTGCGTACTGCGACGCGGCATGCGATCTGTAAATGTCATGACCGTACCTTCCACCTTCTCATCCAAAGAAGAAATTTACCTCAAGCAGGAGGCCGCCGGAAACACCCGAATGCCACCGCGGACGCTAGCAGAGGCAGTGCGCAGTGAAAACAATTCTCACGCGTCCAAGTGCCTTGCAACGCCTTTTATCCTCATTTCCGTCCGGTTCCACATACCCGGACGGCGAAGCGCTTCTCTTTATGCTTTATCTCGCGCCGCTTTTATGGACGCCTCGATCATGGAGCGGGCTTCCGCCGCATCACCCCATCGATCGATTTTGACCCATTTGGCGGCCTCGAGATCCTTGTAGTGATTATAGAAGTGCGCGATGCGCGAGAGAAGCATTTCAGGAAGATCGGAATAATTCAGCACCTTCCGGTAAATCGGCGATACCTTGTCCGACGGCACCGCGATGATCTTTTCGTCGCCGCCAGCTTCGTCCTGCATGAACAGCACGCCAACCGGCCTGCAATTGCAGACTGCGCCCGGAACGATCGGACGGGAATTTGCGATCAGCACGTCGATCGGATCGCCGTCGTTCGAGAGCGTGTGCGGAACGAAGCCGTAATTGCCCGGATAATGCATGGACGTATAAAGCATGCGGTCGACGAACATGGTCCCGGAAGCCTTGTCCAGCTCGTATTTGATGGGTTCCCCGCCGATCGGCACCTCGACAATGACGTTGACGTCGAAAGGTGGATTTGTTCCGATGGGGATGCAGTCAACGCGCATGATTTCGGTCCCTTGGCAATTTCGAGTGTGGTAGCGCACTCATGCGCGCTTTTCCATCCTTTTGCTACTTTTCTGGCAAAGATAGCGCTTGCACCGGAGAGAGATATCCCCGATGAAGCAGCTGTCCAAGACTTTGCAATTGAATTAGCATGCGCCGATTTTCCATGACCAGTACAGCCGGAGGCAAGTTCGCACTCCCATTCGCCGCAAGCTCGAAAGCGAACTTGCCTCCGAAAAGCTGTACTAGAGACAATAACTTGCTAGCACGCCTTATCCGCGGGAACTCCTGGAAAACACTCGTTTCAAGCGGGGCAGGATTTCCCGCGGGGCGTACCAGGCTCCTTTGTCTTGCACTCGCGGTTACGTTAGGCTCCAGTCTTGCTGGCTCTGCTTTTGCGGAAGGCCCGCGGGATATCAAGCCGTTCGTCAAGGACGCATTCAAGGCCAAGATCGAAGCCATCAAGTCCGGCATCTACTGCCGGGCAATTTCCTGCGACTTCGAAGTCGAAACCTTTTTTGTCACCGAAACCGATCCAAAGACCTATGCGTTATCCACAAGCGGATGGCTTGAGGGGACGATTCCCGGGCTGAAAGGATCGGCGCGGCGCGCGATGGGGCTGACCGGCTCCTATACGCGCGGCACCTGTATCGTTAAGGACCTGAAGCCTGTCTTCGACGTGAGCACGAACAACAACGGATGGGGCTCCTCGAAGATTGAAGCCGTCTTCAAACGTATCGAGATCCCGGCGATTGTGGTGCTGACGCCCGATGACTGCAGGAAGGTCGACAGCTTTATGTCGTCCTGAGAGCGCCGCATCGCCTGAAGCAGCGCCTGATCTCCGAACGGAAAGCGCGCCCGGTTCAGCAGAAGCCGAACGCTCAAGCGCTCAGCTTCTCCATGACCTTGTCGCTCATCTCGAAGTTGGCGTAGACCGCCTGCACGTCGTCGGAATCTTCAAGCCCATCGATCAGCTTCAAAAGCTTCTCGCCCTTTTCCTCATCCACATCGACGGTGTTCTGCGGACGCCAGACGATGGAGGCGGATTTCGCCGGGCCAAACTTCTTTTCCAGCGCGGCGGTGGCCTCGTGAAAGGCCTCGATGCTCATGGTCAGCCAATGCGCGTCCTTGTCGGTCTCGCAATCGTCGGCGCCGGCCTCGATCGCCGCTTCGAGCATGTCTTCCGCACTCGCAACCGTTAGCGGATATTCGATCTCCCCCACCCGGCTGAAGCTGAAGGACACCGCGCCCGTCTCGCCAAGATTGCCGCCGTACTTCGAAAAAATGGAGCGCACGTCGCTCGCGGTGCGGTTACGGTTATCGGTCAGCGCCTCTACGATTACGCCGACGCCGCCTGGCGCGAAACCCTCGTACCGCACCTCGACGTAATCCGCGCCGCCCGCCTCCTGGCTCTTCTTGATCGCGCGCTCGATATTATCCTTCGGCATGTTTTGCGCGCGCGCCGCCAGCACAGCCGAGCGAAGGCGCGGATTTATCGCGATATCGGGCAAACCGAGCTTGGCCGCCGCGGTGATCTCGCGCGCAAGCTTGGAAAACATTTTCGAGCGCTTTTTATCCTGCGCGCCCTTGCGGTACATGATGTTCTTGAATTGGGAATGCCCTGCCATGGGATGCCTTTGTATGTCGTCCTTAAGGATGCCTTTATCGCCGTTATCGAGCGCTCGGACGAGGTTTTGCAACACGCTTTCGAACTTGGCAAGCGATGCCGGGCGGCGACGGATGCCTATGCGCAAGAAAACAGCGCATAGATCGGCTCTCAATAGTCAGCATAGTTGATGTGCAATGGGCGGCCGTCAACGCCTTCGCAAACATAAAGGGATCAAATGCGCCGCGCTCTCCACATTCTTCTCGTCATTTTTGCCGTCGTTCTGGCTTATCTCTCCTTTGCGCCAGCCGGCGTCGAACCAGTCGCATGGCAGCCGCAACCGCCGCCTTCGAGCGAAACCGGGCCATACGCGCGAAACGATCTTCTGAAGGGCATCGAGCGCATCGCGATTGGCGTTGGCAAGGGGCCAGAAGCGATTGCTTTCGACGCCCAGGGCCGCGTCTACACCGGCTTTGTGGATGGGCGCGTAGCGCGTTTCGAGCCGGATGGCAGCGGGTATATGCTTCTCGCCAACACCGGCGGCAGGGCGCTCGGCGTCTTCATCCACCCCGACGGCAGCGTCATCGTTTGCGATGCGGACAAGGGGCTTTTGAAAATTGGGGCGGACGGGAAAGTTGCCGTGCTCGCGGGGGAGGCGGACGGCGTGCCGCTTCATTTCACGAACGATCTCGCCGTCACGAAGGACGGCTCCAAGGTCTACTTTACGGACGCCTCGTCGAAATTCGGCTTTGGCCAATCGACCGATGACATCATCGAGCATGGCGGCCATGGCCGCTTCCTGGTGTATAATTTCCAGACCGGGAAGACAGACGTCCTCATCAAAGGCCTGCAGTTCGCGAACGGCGTGGCGCTCGGCCCAGACGAAGCCTTCGTGCTCGTGAACGAGACAGGAAGCTACCGCATCTTACGCTATTGGCTGAAGGGCGAGAAAGCCGGAACATCGGACGTCTTCGCGGACAACCTGCCGGGCTTCCCCGACAACATCACCTTCAACGGCAAGGACCGATTCTGGGTCGCGATCTTTGCGCCGCGCACACCTATCGCCGACCGCCTCGCGCCCTACCCTGCCCTGCGCAAGGTTCTGACGCGCGCGTTGCGATTCCTGCCGCCGCCAGTGAAAGCGCAGGCTTACGCGCTGGCCTTCGATCTGGACGGCAAACTTGTCGCGAACCTCCAATACGATGGCGGCGACGCTTACTTCCCCGTCACCTCGGCGCGCGAGCATCCGAACGGATACCTTTATTTCGGCTCACTCAGTGCCGACAGCCTTGGACGAGTTAGGTTTTCCCCACTCCTGGGTAGCAACTGACCGAACCTGCGCTGTTGGCCAGTCAACCGCAAAAGTTGTCTTATGCAGAAACATGCCCGCCAAGATTGTCAAATTAAACTCAGCTTACTTTTAGAAATTACTAGATGTGTAGCAAAGATCAGCGAGTTGCTGCAAAAAAGACACATATCTTTAGATTAGCTTGGGCACGAAAGCTCATTCATTTCTGGTTTACTGGAAGCGGATACCCCTTTTTGATGCATCAGATCTTTTGCTTTGATGCAACTTGGGCGTTGAGTTGGTTGGCGTAACCAACACAAAGGCTTTTCTTTCATTGGGAAGGGGGATCCCATGTCTAAAAAAGTAATTGTTGCCGTTGCTGCGCTTGCGGGGACGGTTTGCTTCACAACAGGGATGGCGGCGGGCCAAACCGTCAATGCGGATGCGCATTCGATCGTTAAATCGCTGCCGCCGGGGTGGCCGGTCTGGTTCGGGCCGATGCTGAATCAGGCTCTCAATATCGCCCGTGACGGTCATATACCAATGCCTGGGGGAACCTTGCCTCCACCCGTGGTCCCGCAATCCGAAAAGGATTTCAATGAGACGGGCATTCTCGGCACAGTCAATGTGAACGGACCAACGGTCACGATGAAGAACGCCTTCTTCCAGTCGCTCGGGACGAATGGCCGGACGTGCTTCTCGTGTCATCAGATGTCCTCCGCCATGGGCCTCAGCACGATGGCGCTCCAAAACCTATACAGGTTCAGCGGCGATAAGGACCCTGTATTTGCGGCGGTGGATGGCGCCAACTGTCCGAGTAGGCCGCATGATCATAGCATTCTGTTGAACAAGGGGCTTTTCCGCATATTCCTGCCGCTTCCCGCGAACGCCGAATTTACGGTGGAGGTGGTGAGCGACCCGACGGGATGTAATTTCGACCCAAAGTATAATAAGGATCCTTCGACAGGCGCACGGATCCTGTCGATGTACCGGCGGCCCTTCATTTCGACGAATCTCAAATTCGTCACCAATCTCCAACCTCCTCTACCCGGTAACGCCGGTAATCTCGACCCGCTCACGGGCGTACCGCTGCCAACGGATCCTTACACCCAACTGGTCGAGAGCGGTAACATCATGTGGGACGGCCGGGAGCCGACGCTGCAAACCCAGGCCATCAATGCGACGGCAGGTCATGCTCAAGCTAGCGCGGCGCAAATCGCCATCTTGACCGGGCAAAATTTGAACCCGCCAGCGTCGCCACCCAACTCCGTTCAGCTGAAGCAGATCGTCGACTTTGAAAACGGCCTTTATAGCGCTCAGCTCTTAGATATGAGGGCCGGAAGCCTGACAGCGGGCGGAGCTCTGGGCGGTCCGGCGAATTTAGAAGCGACGGCTTCGGCGGTTCCCAGCACCGTAGCCCCGCCATTCACGCTCTACACCTCCTGGCAGTCTGCATCGGGGGCCAAGCAGCAGTCGATCTACCGGGGTATGAACATCTTCAATAACCCGACACTGTTTAAAATCAGCAACGTCTCTGGGTTCAACAACATTCCAGGTGTTGGGAATGGTAATCCTTCAGGTAGCGGAATTCCGGGAGGATGCCTAACCTGTCACTCCGTGCCGAATAGCGGCTCCGACCAATTCCGTGCCGCCCAGCACGACATCGGGGTGAGCGGCTCTTCGCCTGAGTTTGGCGGTCCGAAGCCAGCGAAGGATCTGCCGATTTATAAGCTCACCTGCAAGCCGGGCGTCACGGACAGCCCAGCCGGATTTCACACGGGGCCCGTCTACACCAACGATCCTGGGGCAGCGGTGATCACTGGCCTCTGCCGCGACATTGGCCGTCTGACGGTGCCGCAGGTGCGGGGCCTCGCGGCGCGCGCTCCTTACTTCAGCGATGGGTCGGCGCAGACGCTGCTGGACGTCGTGAATTTCTACAATAAGCGCTTCAGTATCAACCTTACTGACCAGCAGAAACAGGACCTCGTCAACTTCCTCGAAGCACTCTAAGCCGAACGAACGGCATGTGAAGAAGATGCAGAAGCCTCCGCGACTGGTGCACGGAGGCTTCTGTTATGTATCTAACCAGTCTTTACTAGCGCGCCGGGAAAAGTCCGCTTAGCCGCGGGCGGCGCCGAGAAGCCGCTCGACATAGGCCGGGACGACCTCAGTCGCGCGGCCGTGGATCGCCTCGTGAAAACTGCTGATCCCCTCCGACGGCTCGAGATTGAGCTCGACCGTGTGCGCGCCCGCTCTGCGCGCCTCAAGCGCAAACCCCGCGGCCGGATACACGGTGCCGCTCGTCCCGACCGACAGGAAGAGATCGCACGTGCCGAGGGCATCGGAGATGCGCTCCATGTGGTAGGGCATTTCGCCGAACCACACCACATCCGGCCTCATGGCGCCCGTCTCGGCGCAAACCGGACACGCCGTCTCCAAGGTCAGATCGCTGTGCCCGATGGCGAGACGCCGGCCGCAAGCGCCGCAAAGCGCCTTCAGGATCTCGCCATGCATGTGAATGAGGTTCTTCGATCCGGCCATTTCATGCAACGGATCGATATTCTGCGTCACTATCAGAACCCGGCCCGGATATTCGGCCTCGAGGCGCGCCAGCGCGTCGTGCGCGGCGTTAGGCTTCACATGCGTGTTCTGTCTTCGACGCTCGTTGTAAAAGTTCAGGACCAGCACGGGATTACGGCGATAGCCTTCCGGCGTCGCGACCTCCCGATAATCGTAGCGCGCCCAGATCCCATCCTTGTCGCGGAACGTATGAAGACCGGATTCCGCCGAAAGCCCGGCGCCTGTCAAAACAACAATGTGATGGTAGTGAGTCATCGGTAAGCGCCTCCTCCACTTGAATTGCGGGAGATAACCGAATTACCTGATAGGGAAAGACGATCCGGAATTAATTCCCGCTTTGTAATTGTCTTCCTTAGTGTCCGGAGAGAGTAAGATCATGTCAAACCGAATCGAAGGCCTCGCACATCTCGCCGGGCAAACCTTGCGCACGGTCAGCTTCACCGCCCTCGCCCGTTATATAAGCCGGAATGCAGCACGTTACGACGACGATGGGACGCGCGTTGAAATAACCAAGCCCGTGCCAGGCACGCTGACGCTCCTGCAGAACGTTCTGAAGCTTCAGGCGCAAGATGCACGCAACGTCCGCGACGGTCTTTATCCTATCCCCATCGAAGAAAGCACCTCGTTTGTGAGCCGCATCGAGGCCGTACGGCGGATGATAGAAGACCAGTCTCAATTGTTGGAGCGCCGTGCCGAAAAACGGTCCGCGGATGCGGCGGAGTTGCCGGAAGCCGCAGGCATGCCCGATTACTACGTGCAAAACTTCCACTTTCAAACCGGCGGCTGGCTTACGGAGGAATCCGCAAGGCTTTACGACATCCAGGTTGAGACGCTGTTTCTCGGGGCGGCGGGCGCGATGCGCCGCCAGGCCATTCCACCGATTGCCGAGTTCGTCCGCGGCAAGGATCAGCGGCAGCTTCGGCTCTTGGATGTCGCATGCGGGAGCGGCCGCTTTCTTGCGGATCTCGCACAGGCCTTCCCTGCTCTGCCCATGGTCGGCAGCGATCTGAGCCAGGCCTATCTCGACGAGGCCGCACGCTTCCTTAAGGGCCGCCGCAATGTGACGTTCCAGCAGGGGAACGCCGAGGCGCTTCCCTTCGAAAACGCAAGCTTCGACATCGTGACCTGCGTCTATCTTTATCACGAGCTGCCCAACGAGGTTCGTCGCCGGGTCACTTCCGAGATTGCGCGCGTGCTCAAGCCGGGCGGCCTTTTCGCCTTTGTCGACTCGCTGCAGTGGGGCGACGCTGAAGGCTATGGCGGCCTGCTCGAAGCCTTCCCGCAGCGCTACCACGAGCCGTACTATCTCGATTACCTGGGTGACACGCTCGACGGACCCGATGGGGTTTTCGCGAAATCGGGATTGCAGCCTTCAAGCAGTTTTCCAGCGTTGGCGTCGAAGATCGTGGTCTGCCGGAAGGCTGCGTAACACTGGAACACCGGCAGATGCCTTGCATTGTCATGGGACAACAAGGAGAGAGTTACCCATGGCAGATACTACAGAGCGCGCAAATTCCGTCTTCGTGACGGGCCTCAAGAACGCCCATGCTCTTGAGAACCAGGCGCTTGAATTGATGAACCGGCAAGTCGAGCGCATCGAAAATTACCCCGACATCAAAGCCAGACTTGAGCAGCACATCCAGGAGACGCATCACCAGATCGAACGCCTGGAACGGCTTCTCGAGGGGCTTGGCGAAAGCCGATCCATCCTCAAGGACAACGCTTTGTCTCTTACCGGTAACCTGGCGGCGATTACGCACGCTTTCACTCAGGACGAAATCGTGAAGAACTCGATCGCCAACTTCGCCTTCGAGAATTTCGAAATCGCTTCCTACAAGTCGCTCATTCAGCTTGCCGGGGAAACCGGCCATCAAGAAGCCGAGCAGCCCTTGCAGGAAACGCTGCGCGAAGAGCAAGCGATGGCGAGCTGGGTCGACAGCCACCTGGCGGACGTGACCCACAAATACCTGGAGCGGTACGTCGCCGACGAGAAGGCCGGCCTTTGATACGCCCGTCCTGAACGGAATGCGCCGGATGCGCTGACGGATCACCGCTTCCGCTGTCGAAGCCTGCCCCGGCGGCGTCCGGCGCCTTCCCCCTTGGTATCCCCGAAACGCTCCAAGGCGTTTTCGGGGATCGTTCCGGGGAGCTGGCATCTGTCACGATCCCGGATAAGCGCTGAAGCGCTGGCCTGGACCACGGATGGCCGAGGTCTGGAAAGCGCGCGGGAGCGCACCGCCTCGAACGGCAGCCCGCATACGCGAAACAGGCCTGCTACCGGATCATTCTTGTGAGGGGGTCGACACCCACAGGTTTGCGTTTCCGTAGAACGCATAAGCGAGATAGGTGGGATCGCCGGTCGCATAAAATCGCTTTCGAACGTCGCGCAAGACATCGGCCACCACAACGTCCTTGGAACTGCTGAGTTGATCGTAAAATCCCTGGGCGAAGTCCGCAGCGGCGTCGTCGAGCAAGGGCCACATGGCGCCAAGGAACCCTCCCGCTCCCGTCGATAAAATAACCGGCCCCCATCCTTGTACGAAACCGCCGTATGATCGTGACCTGCCTGTGTCGCAGGCGTTGAAAAAGACAAACGGATTGCCGAAGGCAGCGCCTTGAGCCATTTGACGCCAAGTCGAGGGGTCTAATTCGCCGTCGCTGAGCATGATGCTGTACAGAGGGGCTTTTTTCGAGATCGGAGCGTAGTCTCCATGCCCGGAAAAATGCACGAATCCATCGATATGCGTGCTCATCAAAAGCTTCAATGACTTGAAGCTTGAGTCATGCATTTGGAAGCCCTTGGCTCGCTTCAGTGAATCCATCTCACGTTGCTGCGCGGGCAATGATAACTCATTCGTATAGTGAGGAGCGAATGCATGAAGTGCGGTAAAATTGAGCAGCTGGACCGGATCCTCAAGCTGGGAAAATGAGGTGCGTACCGACCAACGCGCAAGCCGGAAGGCAATTCCGAAGAATTCGGGTTCACTGCCATCGCCACGTTTGTCCGGAAAGACGAGCTCCCAAGGAAAGATTGGGCTGTTTGTCGATATTTGTATCGATTGAAGCTCATTGCTGCTCTCAAGTGAAAGAATAGCATCCTTCAGCTGCTCCGGGACGTACTCCCGATAGAGATTGTTTCCAATAGCTTTTGTGCTGGTTATAAGCCTATCCTTCTTGCTCTGTTCCTTCGTGGCCTCGTTGGTCTCCGCTTCGTCGCCTATCGAAAGAAGTCTTTCATACTCTCTTTCCAAATAGTCGCGAAGCGATGGAGGTGTGTTTATTCGTTCGACAACCTCTCCGCTTTTGTGGGGCGTCCGAATGATGAGCAAAGCAGGTCCGAGCTTATCCGGATCGTCATACTGGATCGAGACGTCCAGATCGGCGCCGTTCGACGGGCCGCCTATTGAGACTTGGCGCGTCGACTTTCTGACTTCACCGAGCGACGCCTTAGTCACCATCGGTTGAGAGCTGACGGGGGCCCAGCTCGAGGCCGCGGGCTGGATCGCGGCCCCTGGCGAAACATGCTCCTCCACCTCAACCGGCCGCGAAACGCTTCCGAGCGCCTGACCCTCATGCCAAAGACGCAATGTCATCCACTTTTGCCCAAGCGTGCCGGCGCGCGGCGTCAGGACAAATCTCACCTTTTCCGAAATCGCCATGGCGCGGCAAACGGATACGACCGGTCCATCGGCCGTCCCTGGCTACGAATCCGGTTGCGGTCAGATCGACGTCGATGTCCCAGAATTCCTTAGAATGATCCAGTTTTAACGCGAGCTTTCCCTCCCGCGTTAAAGCAGAACCGGCATCGGGTTCAGTCTTCACTGATGCCTGGTTTCTCTTCTCTTCCTCCGTTAGCTGCTCCTTCAATACAAAAACGATAGGAAAAGGCTGCCCGACCTCGGCTGTTTCCGGACCATCAAAATTTGCGTAACGGCTAACCGGAGAAGGAGACGCCGCCTGTTCGTAATCGGGCGCTCCCTCTATCGAATCATCGCCACCATGACGACGCGCATGGTGGGAGCGCTTAGAATGTCCCGCCCCGCGCGCAAGGCCCCGCGCAAAGCCTCCCTCAAGCGCGCTGGCCCCCAGCCCCATCCCTTTTCTAATGACAGGCTTCGTGGCAGGTGCGCCCGCCGACGGACTCGAAGGGAGAGCCTCGGTATGTAGCTCTTTAGAGACAGGTTCCTCTGGGCGATCGCTCGCCGCCGAAGGCTGGGGACCCTCCGCCGCGGAAGGCTCGCCCGGCAAACCGCCAACGACGACGTCAGGTGCGCCAGCGTCGGGTTTCGAGGCGGCGGCGGCGACCGGCGCTTCCCATCGGAAAGAGGGGCGGGGCTGTCCATCGGAAAGAGGGGCGGGGCTGTCAGAGCCATACCCGCCAGCCCCCGGCGAAGCACGGCTTTCCGCTCTTTCGGAGACCACATGGTCGTGAACGAGTTCACGTCGTATCGCGTCTTCACGGCGCTCCAATCCGGATGCACGACGCGCCGCTTCGATTGGCGGGACCGGAGGCTTCGCTGACACGGCGACGCTTTGGACGGGAGCCGCCGCCGGCTCCGGCGCCGACCCGAGAAGGCTGTAAGGCGCCACCCAATACACGATTGTGCAAAAAACCAAGGCGCCGAGACCGGCAAGGAGGGCCAGGCTGCGCTTGCCAAGCCGCCTTCTCTCAGGGTTCCGGCCTTTTTCGCCTTTAGGAAATTCATTTGTTAAAGTCATTGGCTTACCGCTCTTTGCGCGCGAAGCGCCGCCACCGCATGACATTGGACAAAATATTTCAATTTAGGCAGTGATGCTCGATGAGACCGGCCGAATTAAGCTCCGGCATCGCAAATGGAACCGAAATCCACAAGGTAAACATCCCCGGCAGAGCCGGGAGCATTAGAATCAGAGCCGCTCGAAGCCGCTGAAAAAAGGGCAGCGCTGTTCGCGTTGCCGATGTGAGCATGAAAAAAGAAGGAGCGGCAGCCACGGCTGCCGCTCCCGCACAAAAGCCTTGAAATCCCGGCCTAGAAAAGAACGACGGCCTTCTGCACCGTCACCCAGACGCCCCAAGCCAGCGGGATGCCGACAAGAAGCCAGGCAAAAATCGCGCCCGGGGTGAAAATCCTGCCTCGGCCGATCACACGGGAGCCGTGATAGGCAGGTTCCTCGTCCCTCGCCATCATGGCCTCGACTTCCGCGTTGCTCATGTAGCGCTTCTCGGACACATGGTGGACGGCAAGATTGACAAAAAAGCCGACAACAAGCATGCCCGCCAGGATATACATGGTGAAGTCATAGATTTGATCGCGAGGAACGCCTGCGCTGATCTGAGCCTCGCGGATGTAGTTGACGACAACCGGACCCACGATGCCCGCCGTCGACCAGGCTGTCAGCAGAAGACCGTGGATCGCGCCCACATACAATGTCCCGAAGATATCGGCTAGATAGGCAGGCACGGTCGCAAAGCCGCCGCCATACATCGACAGGATGATGCAGAAGCACAAGACGAACAATGCGATGCTTCCATCTCGCGCGGCTGTCGGCGCAGCGGCGTAGAGCACGATGCCGAGCAGGAAGAAGATGGCGTAGGTTACTTTGCGGCCGACATGGTCGGAGAGCGATGCCCAAAAGATGCGGCCAAAGATGTTGAACAGAGAAAGCAGCCCGACGAAGCCGGCCGCAATCGCCGCCGCCGACGCCTTGAAGCCTGGATCGGCCTGAACCTGTGCGAACGTCAAATCCGGCTTCCCGATCAAAGAGCCGCCGAAAATCTCCTGCAGCATCGGCGAGGCGATGCCGATAACGCCGATGCCCGCCGAGACGTTGAGCGTCAGCACGAGCCAGATGAGCCAGAAGGATACCGTCTTGTACGAATCGCGCACATGCACATGGCGCGTCGTCATCAGCGACCTCCTCTTGGTCGACGGAGTCCAGCCTTCCGGCTGCCAGCCATCCGGCGGGATCCTGTAGCCGAACGCGCCGCCGATCATGAACACGAAATAGATCGCTGCGAGTACGAGAAAGGTCTGCCACACGCCGACCGACGTAGGCGTATGGAAATACTGCATCAAAATGACCGCGAGCGGCGAACCGATCATCGCGCCGCCGCCAAAGCCCATGATGGCCATGCCGGTCGCCATGCCGCGCTTATCCGGAAACCATTTGATGAGGGTCGAGACCGGCGAAATGTATGCGAGGCCGAGGCCAATTCCGCCAATAACGCCGGAGCCGAGCCACATAAGCCAAAGCTGATGGTACGCTATGCCCAGCGCGGAAATCGCAAGGCCGCCACTCCAGCAGAAGGCGGCGACAACGGCCGTCTTTCTTGGGCCGACGCGCTCAACCCACCCGCCGAGAACTGCCGCGGAACAGCCGAGGAACACGAAAAAGAGGGTGAACATCCAGCCCAGATCGGCAACGCGCCAGTCACAGGTTGTGGTGATAAGCGCTTGCCCGAGACCCATGTCGGGGCAGGCGACCGGAGCTTTAATGCCGATGGCCTTCGACAGCGGCAGCCAGAACACGCTGAAGCCGTATGCCATACCGATGCAGAGATGAATGGCGAGCGCCGCGGGGGGAACGAGCCACCTGTTAAATCCGGTCTTCGCGATGATCCTTCTGCGGCTCAGCAGGCCCGCGCCGCCTGCCGCCGCAGTTCTCTCGCTAACATCGATGGTCGCCATTCCTTGCCTTCTCCCTGTCCGAATACTCTCTTGTGCTACAACGCGCTTTAGCCGCGGCTAATCCCCTGAGGCCCGAGGCTTTAGCGGCAGCCATAGAGCGACGCGTCTTTTGTTAAGATCACAGGAGATCTGATTAAGTCGATTGGAGAAACTCCTCTCGGAGGGGAGCGCATGAGCCCCCCTCTGACAAAAAACACGCCGATCCTTTTTAAAGTTTACCAGATTGCGCAGCCCGAGGCCTCCCCGAAATAGCTCCACATCATACAAAATCTAAGTTTTTACTGCTCCACTTCAGTAAAAGTTTGGTTGAAACATGAATAATTGCAACTTTAAAATGAAATAGACATCCGTTTAGAAAAAACATTCCGCAAGCGATGGCAACCTATTGCCAGCTCGGCAGTTTTAGGTTGGAGTTGGTTGTCATCATCAAACCATTTGCGGCAGTGGAGTTTCCCGCCGCATCCAAGAGTTGATGCCGTGTAAAGGGCGTTAGCGTTCAGTGGGCGTCTTTCGCCGCCGGCCCGCCGGAGCCCGAGTTCCTCTACTGGAACTTGAAGACGCGCTTCCAATCGTTCTTCATGTCTACGACGGTCCAGCCATTCCCCGCGGCGGCGTCCAAGGCCGCGTCCAGCCGGCCGAACGCGGATTTGCGGTCATAGGCATATTCGCGCTCCGCGTCCGTATGATGGACGAGCAACCCGAAACGGCGGCCGCCTGCGGAGATGGTTGTCCATTGCAGCATCTGGAGATCCCCGTCCGAATTGCCGAAGGCGGCGATAGGACGGCGGCCGATGCGCTGGTTGATGCCAACCGGCTTGCCGGCTTTGTCGTCAATAAAATCGACTTCGGGCAAACGGAACAGCTCTGGAATGCCGTTCGTAATCTGGAACTTCGTCTCGATGCTCGATCCAACGACCTGCTCGGGCGGGACGCCATAAACCTGCTCGGTCCAGGGGCGCATGAATTCGACGCCGCCGCCTGAAACGATAAAGGTCTTGAAACCATTCGCGCGCAGATAGGCGAGCAACTCGATCATGGGCTGATACACGAGCTCGGTGTAAGGCCGGTTGAACCTCGGGTGGCGCGCAGTCGCAAGCCAGTCCTTGACAATCCGGGCGAAGTCTTCGGTAGTCATGCCCGCATGTGTTTCCATGACAAGCTGAACCAGCCCCTTCTCGCCAGACGCCGCCAGGGCCTTCAAATCGCCTTCGAGGACGGCCTTGAAAGGCTCCTTGTCCTTCCACTCCGGGTGGAGCGGCGCGAGCGCCTTCACGCGGTCGATGGCGAAGGCGAGCTGCACATACATGGGCTGTTCCACCCACAATGTCCCGTCATTGTCGAACGTCGCGATGCGCTGCGGCGGCGGCACAAAATCGGGCGAATCCTCGCGCGTCACAGCGGCGACGAAGTTCAGGATCGCTTGCTTGGCTGCGCCTTCGTTCCATGACGGGAGCGGATCAGCTTCCTGCGCAAGCGCTCCGCCCGAGATGGCAGATATCAGCACCAGCACCGCCACAAAACGAACGCCCGCCATGAAGGCTGCAAGCGAAACAAAATCACGTTTGTGAAGCACAATTTGGCTGGTCATGCTTTCGTCTCCTCGACAATTTTTTCCGCTTGGCTCAGTGGCTAAGGAATAGCTTATACCAAAATAGATGCGTTGATATTGGCAGATGGGGGTGCGATAACAAGCGTGTACTGACTGATGTTTAACGCAACGCGTTGGTGTAAGTGTATGCAAATCAATCAGAAGTTCTGGCTGGGAGTTTTAGCGACTTTCGTCGCCGTCCCGCTGGCAAGCTGGCCCTCGGCAGCGCAGCAACAGCAGCCGCAACAGGCAAAACCCAATATCATCATGATCGTCTCCGATGATTTCGGGTATGGAGACTCGGCCCCTTACGGAGGAGGTCCAGGCCGGGGCATGCCCACGCCCAACCTCGAACGCCTGGCGAATGAAGGCATGACCTTCTTCTCCTTCTACGCCCAGCCAAGCTGCACGCCAGGGCGCGCCGCGATGCAAACCGGGCGCATCCCGAACCGAAGCGGCATGACCACGGTGGCCTTCCAGGGCCAGGGCGGCGGCCTGCCGAAGGCGGAATGGACTTTGGGGTCGGTGCTGAAAGACGCGGGCTACCAAACCTTTTTCAGCGGCAAATGGCATCTCGGCGAAGCGGACTACGCGCTGCCCAACGCGCAAGGCTACGACGAGATGAAGTACGCCTTTCTCTATCACCTGAACGCCTACACCTATGGCGATCCGGAGTGGTTCCCGGATATGCCCCCCGAGCTTCGGGCCATGTTCAACCGGGTGACAAAGGGCGCGCTGTCCGGCAACGCGGGCGAGCAGGCGAAGGAGGAGTTCAAGGTCAACGGCGAGTATGTGAATACGCCGGAGAAAGGGGTCGTCGGCATCCCGTTCCTGGACGAATATGTAGAGAAGGCGTCGACCGAATATCTCGATAAGGCGTCCAAAACCGGTAAACCGTTCTTCATGAGCGTCAATTTCATGAAGGTTCACCAGCCGAACCTGCCCGCCCCCGAGTTCATCCACAAGTCCCCATCCAAGTCCAAATATGCCGACTCCATCGTGGAGGCTGACACGCGCATCGGCCATATCCTGGACAAGGTTCGTTCGCTCGGTCTCGACAAAAACACCTATGTGTTCTGGACGACCGACAACGGCGCCTGGCAGGACGTTTACCCGGACGCCGGCTACACGCCCTTCCGCGGCACGAAGGGAACCGTTCGGGAAGGCGGCAACCGCGTTCCGGCCATGGCCTGGGGACCGAAAATCAAGGCCGGAACCAGGAACCACGACATCGTCGGCGGCCTCGACTTCATGGCCACGTTTGCGTCGCTCGCGGGAACGAAGCTGCCTGAGAAGGATCGCGAGGGGCAACCGATCATCTTCGACAGCTACGACATGTCGCCGGTTCTCTTCGGCACGGGCGAGTCCGCGCGGAAATCCTGGTTCTACTTCACAGAAAATGAGCTGAGTCCCGGCGCCGTCCGCTGGAACAATTACAAGTTCGTCTTCAATCTCAGAGGCGATGACGGCCAGCAAACCGGCGCGCTCGCGGTGGACTCGAACCTTGGCTGGAAGGGCGCCGAGAAATATGTGGCCACCGTTCCGCAAGTCTTCGACCTGTGGCAGGACCCGCAGGAGCGCTACGACATCTTCATGAATAACTACACGGAGAGAACGTGGATGGGTGTGGTCATGGGCGAAGAGGTCAATAAGCTGATGAAGACTTATGTCCAGTACCCGCCTCGCAAGCTTCAGAGCATGACTTACACGGGGCCCATCACGCTTTCGAGTTACCAGAGATTCGAGTGGCTTCGGGATCAGCTCAAAAAGGAAGGCTTCAATCTGCCGCTGCCCACCGGCAATTAACCATCCAATATTGCGCGCCCCGGGGGAATTCCCTGGGGCTGTTTGATTTAGACACTGACAGTGCCCCGAGCCTAAAGCCAGGCCCTTGAGCAGGATTTCGCGCATCCAGGAGTTTCATATGATATTGAACCACCATAAAATCTTGGTTGCGCTCGGCATCGGCTTAATATCGCTGCTCGGCTGTGCGACCGCGCCTCGCGCACAGCAGAACGCAGTGACTGCCATCGACATTGCGCTCGAGCCCGACGCAACGATGATGCAGCATGCGCGATCCGCCAATGCTCGCCTGCTTAAGGCTTTTCCCACGGGATTTGCCCTGGACGCAACGCACCAGCCGCACGTCACCATGCTGCAGCAGTTCGTCCGGACGGCTGACCTCGACAAGGTTTATGCCGCGGCCAACAAAGTTCTGGAAAGTGAGAAGCCGGCGACTTGGAAGCTGAAGGCGGTCAAGTACTACTACATCCCTTTGCCACCGATCGGTCTTGCGGGCATTGTGGTCGAGCCGACAGAAGATTTGCTCAGGCTCCAACAAAAACTCATCGACGCGGTTGCACCTTACACGGAGAAATCCGGGACGGCCATGACATCCAAGAGTTCCTGATCGACTATGTGGCCAATTTCGTCACGATTGCTGCCGGCAAGAAATTCAACCCGCACGTCACGATTGGCGTCGCCACCGAAACTGACTTGAAGGAGATGCTCGCGGAACCGTTCGAGGCGTTCACCTTCTCGCCCGCCGGAGCATCGGTCTACCAGCTTGGCGGCTTCGGCACGGCCCGCAAGGAGCTGAAGGCTTTAACGTCGGCGCATTAAGATCGCGGAAGTCTGCTATCAGGCTTCTTTCCCGCGCTTGGGAACGATCAGCGGGGCAGCGTTCTTGACAGAATGGATGTTGCGAAGCGCGCGCGGAAAGCCGCGGTGCGCACCTGTCAAGAGCGAGACATGGAATGGCTGAGGACCTCGGCAGATCATTGCCCCAAGCGGCCGATCATAAAGATTTCGACCAGGATGCCCCCCAACCCGCCCCTAAAGACGCCGTCATCGTCGTGACGAGCGAGGAAGCCTCTCCTTCGCCCAAAACCGAGGAAGGACGCGAGCTCACCAAGTCGACGAGCTTCGAGCCCTATGGCGGTCCTGTCGGCGGCTGGGGCTCACTCAAATCGGTGGCGGCGCACCTCTATCGCGAAGAGGTCCCCCCTCAGCGCGATCTCGTCCTGTGGAAGCAGAACAAGGCGGACGGTTTCATGTGCGTGTCCTGCGCATGGGCCAAGCCGCGCGATCCCCATCCCTTCGAGTTTTGCGAGAATGGCGCGAAGGCGACCGCGTGGGAGATCACAAGCGAACGCATCGACCGCGAGTTTTTCGCTCAGCACACCTGCACGGAACTCGAATCCTGGAGCGACTTCGACCTTGAGAAGGAAGGCCGCCTGACCGAGCCAATGCGCTGGGACCCGGAAACGGACAAATATGTGCCTGTGCTCTGGGCGGAAGCCTTCCGCGACATCGGCTCGCGGCTGAAGGCGTTCGACCCGAAAAAGACGGTGTTCTACGTCTCCGGCCGGGCCTCGCTCGAGACATCCTATATGTGGCAGCTCTTCGCGCGCCTGTACGGGCACAACAACCTGCCCGACAGCTCGAACATGTGCCATGAAAGCACATCCGTCGGTCTGCCGAAAAGCATCGGCTCAGGGGTCGGAACCGGGACGCTGGAAGACTTCAAGCATTGCGATCTCATCATCCATATCGGCCAGAACCCCGGCACGAACAGCCCGCGCATCCTGCATGACTTCCAGTCGGCGCGGAAGCGCGGGGTTCCGTTCATCGTCTTCAATCCGATGCGCGAGCGCGGGCTTGAGCGGTTTACCAGCCCTCAAAATCCGATCGAGATGCTGACGCTGTCGGAGACGCAGATCGCGACCCAGTATTGCCTGATGAAATCGGGCGGCGACATCCCCATGCTGACCGGCCTTTGCAAGGCTGTCATCGCGCTCGACGACGAGGCGAAGGCCAATGGCGGTGAGCGGGTTCTCGATATCGAGTTTATCGAGAAGCACACGCACGGCTTCGAGGACTTCGCCAACTACTGCCGCAACACGAGCTGGGAAACCATCGAAGAGGGCTCCGGGCTCGCCCGCGAGGAAATCGAAAAGGCGGCCGCCACCTACGCGAAAAGCAAAGCCTGCCTTGGCATTTACGGCATGGGCATCACCCAGCAGCTTCAGGGCACGCAGAATGTCCAGATGGTCGCGAACCTGCTGCTTCTGCGCGGAAATATCGGCAAGCCGGGCGGAAACATCCTTCCCGTACGCGGCCATTCCAACGTGCAGGGGCAGCGCACCGTCGGCATCACCGAGAAGCCGGAGCTTGCGCCCCTCGACCAGCTTGAGAAGCAATTCGGGTTTACCGCGCCGCGCGAGAAAGGCCTGAACATCGTGGGCGCGGCGATGGCGCTGATGAAGGGAGAACTCGACGCGTTCCTGTGCCTTGGCGGTAATTTGGCCCGCGCCTTGCCGGACGGCCCGCAGATTGAAAAAGCGTGGCGTAACCTTCCGCTGACGGTGCAGATCGCGACCAAGCTCAATCGAAGCCACGTCGTTCACGGCAAGGTGGCCTATCTCCTGCCCTGCCTTGGCCGCATCGAGATCGACAGACAGGCGAGCGGCGAGCAGGCCGTGTCGATGGAGGATTCAACAGCATTCTTCCATGGCTCGCGGGGACAGGTCGAACCGGCCAGCCCCAATCTTTTATCCGAGCCAGCCATCGTCGCCGAACTCGCGAAGGCGACGCTGCCGCCAAATCCGAAAGTGCCCTGGGATGAATGGGTCGGCGACTACGGCAAGATCCGCGACGCCATGGAGGAGACCTGGCCCGAGATGTTCCGGGACTTCAACAAGCGGCTGTTCACGCCCGGCGGTTTCGAGCGGCCGATCCCCGCGCGGCGCAGGGAATGGAAAACGCCGACGGGCAAGGCGAATTTCCTCGTCCCCGAGAACCCGGCCGGAGACAAACTGGCGACGAAGCTCCCCGATGACGTTCTGCGCCTGACGACAGTTCGCAGCAACGATCAGTTCAACACCACCATCTACGGCTTTTACGACCGGCTGCGCGGCATCGACGGCACGCGCATGGTCCTCATGATGAACGAGGAGGACATCGGCCGCCTTGGGCTAAGCGATGGCGATACTGTCAATGTGGAGACGGTATCCGAGGACAGCATCCGGCGCGAGGTCCAGGGCTTCCGCATCGTGAAGCACGCGATAGCCAAGGGCTGCGCCGCGGCCTATTTCCCGGAAGCCTCGCCGCTCGTGCCGCTCGCCCATCACGAGCCGAAGAGCTGCACGCCAGCGTACAAGGCCGTGCCCGTTCGCCTGACGCGGAGCGGCGCCATGGCCTGAGGGCGGCGCCGTTCTTATTGTCCGGCCCGATTATGTTTGGAGCGCTTGCGCAAGTGACGCGGACGTTTTTGGCGTTCCTTATCCCCAACCGCATCCGCTCGCGGATGCGGTCCTTTAAGTGCCAAGGCGAGCAACCGCATCCGCTCGCGGACGAGGTCGCTCTAAGTTGCAAGCTCGCCAAGGCGAGCCTGTCGTATCCGCTCGCGGACGAGGTCGCTCTAAGTTGCAAGCTCGCCAAGGCGAGCCTGTCGTATCCGCTCGCGGACGAGGTCGCTCTAAGTTGCAAGCTCGCCAAGGCGAGCCTGCCGCATCCGCTCGGGGATGCGGTCGCTCTAAGTTGCAAGCTCGCCAGGGCGAGCTTGACGGGAGAAGGACAGGATGAGGGGCGTTCACCCGCATTATCAAGCGCTTACCCCTCACCCGGATCGCAAGCGATCCGGCCTCTCCCATTGGGAGAGGCAGCGCTGCGGGTCAATATATCTCCGGGTCTGATCTATAGGCCATGGCGGCAATCGCCCCGCGCCTGAGCTTCATCGTGATCGAGGCCGTGGTCTCCTTGAAGCCGAACTTCTCCAGCCGCTTCACGCGTTCGGCGTAGGTCCCCCCGTTCTCTCCCTGCTGCGGCAAGATGGCCGATGCAGGTTGATACAAATCAAATTTGTTGGGGAAGATTTTATGGTATACAAAATGCCAAGACATTAGCGCAGCTTCTTGATGATCTCCGCCAGGAATTGCCGCGGATGTTTACTCCTCCAGAGACTGAGGGGAATTCGCATTGCGGATTCCCCACCTTTTTTGTGATGGTAGATTTCATGCCAGCCCGCTCTTTTTGCCAGATGATCTTCCTCGAGAGGATCGACCGCATTCGGAGCACCTTGTCCGCGCGTGCCGCAACCCAACGACTATGCAAGTTGCAGATCAAGCCGCCATGGAAAACAACTCTCTCGCGCCGATTCCGTTAACATACGGATGGTTAACGCGGGCGCGCCGGATTTATTTCTGGTCAATTCATACCTTATTAATGGACCATTTGTTGCGAAGCGAGGGGCGCCGGCGCCTTCGGGCGGCTGGGAACAGGCGGCTATAACGCGCTGAAAAGACATGGCTTTCTTTGTTCAACCAGACGCCATTAAATAGAACTGAATGCCGGAATTTTCCTCTTTACTGGGAAGCGCAAAAGTCCGTTAAATATATTCCGGCCGCGCATCTTAACCATGGCTGCGCCGTTCGCGCCTGGGCGGCGCACATTCGTCTTTCATTTTTCCTTCGTATTTCAATGGGTTACGGCCGTTAACCTGTCGGCAAAGCGCTTTCTCTAAGATCTCGGCTCAAGCAATCCGGGACGCAAACGCAAGTGCAATCTGGTCCAAAGGTTCGAGCAAGATGCCGACTTTCGCAAACAACACAAAAAGCCGGTTGGCCTGCAAACCGGGGTGTATACAGGGGCGAGCCGCCGGAAGCAGCGGTCATCAGGTTTCGGACGGCGAAAGAGCTATGCTTAGAGATCATTCACACCCTCGCGGGCTTCAGCTGGCTCGACACGCCATGCTCCGTCTTCTCCCAATAGAAGGGCGCGCGGATGAGCTGCCAAACCGCGCGGTACGCCGCCGCCGACACGAACAGCCAATAGAGGGGAATGAAGATGACATGCGGCCATAAGCTTTTGTGCTGCGTGCCGCGCAGGCTCAGCGCGCCGAGCGCGAGGTTCACGGCATAGCCGCCGATGAAGTTCAGGAGCGCGATGCCAAGCAGAATGTCCTCGTTCAAGCCAACCCCTCGCTGGAACAGCGTGCCCTGGGCCGCATCGTAAGCGAGCAGACCGTAAAAGAGGGGATGCGCGAGCGAGGAAACGATAATACCGGCGAAATAGGCATGGAAGGTCAGGAAGCCGATCAGCCCGGTCTCGCGCAGCGTGGCCGAGGGCGCGCGCATATGCACGCCGAAGGTTTGCATCCACCCCTTCAGCCACCGCGTGCGCTGCTTCACCCAGGCCACCGGCTGGCAGCACGCCTCCTCGTAGGTTGTCGAATCGAGCGTCTCGACCTTATAGCCGGCCCGGTGCAGCCGCATGCCGAGATCGGCATCCTCGGTGACGTTGAAAGGATCCCATGCGCCCAGTTCGCGAAGGACGCCGATGCGGAAATGGTTGGACGTGCCGCCAAGCGGCAGAGGCAGGCCGAAACGGCCGAACAGCGGCAGAAGCCCGCGAAACAAGGTCGCGTACTCGATTGTGAACTGGCGCGAAAGCCAGTTCTCCTTCGCGTTGAAATAGTCGAGCCGCGCCTGCAGGCAGGCGATCTGGGGCGGCGTGTGATGGAAAACGGTGGCGGCCTTCCGAAGCTGGTCCGGCTCCGGGCGGTCCTCGGCGTCGTAGATGACCGCGAGATCCCCGGTCGCAAAGTGCAGCGCATAGTTGAGGGCTTTCGGCTTCGTGCGCGGCTGGCGGTCCGGAACGACGATGAGATCGACATTGCCGGGAAAATCGAGCTTTGAAGCCGCCTCGATCGTGGCCTTATCCACGCTCTCCAGCACGATCTTGATGTCGAGCTTTGCGGGGGGGTAATCCAGTTTCCGCAGCGCTTTTGCAAGATGCGGCAGGATTTCCACCTCCTTGAACAGAGGGACGAACACAGTGTATCGCGGCAACTCGGCATCGGACAGAAGCCGCGGCAGCCGCTGTTTTTGGCCCGGCGCCGGCGCTAGAAGGCTTACGACCGCCGCAAACCGCAGCGCAATCGCCAGCAGAAAAAACAAAGACAGCGCGATGGCGCCGAGCGTCAGCGTTTCCCTCGGAGCAAACGCCAGCGCGCCCAAAGGAAGGCCGGTCACGATCGCCCCGAAATAGACCTGCCACGAAGCCAGCCCGGTTTTGGCGCTCCAATCGGGGTGCGCTTTCATCAACCCCGCCACGGCCCGGCTCACGAGAACACGCCCGTGAGAGCGCGTCACCAGATCGATAAGCTCCTGCCGGGTGACGAGTTTCAGGCGCTTGCGCTTCTCGCCAAGCTTGACGGCAAGCGTGACGAGCGTCTGCATCGAGAATGTCTGCCCGTTGAGCGCGACAACATCCTCGCCATGGGCGGCAAGCGGAACGGGCTTCTCCAGCAGCGTCCAGGCCCGTTCGGGTGCGGACGGCAGGCGCAATCGGACGGGCGCCCCGCCATCCGCCAAGGACAGTTTCCGGGAGAGATGCTCGTAGACATCCCCGGCTCTATAAACCCCGGATGCGATGGCTGCCTGGAGAAGACCGACACGGGCCTCCCGGGCCTGGGATTCAAGCGTTCGAATAACCTTTGGAGGACACCGAAGGGAACGAAGAACGGCGCTTTC
Organism: uncultured Alphaproteobacteria bacterium; assembly: GCA_963757195.1. Lineage (GTDB taxonomy): Bacteria > Pseudomonadota > Alphaproteobacteria > Rhizobiales > Rhodomicrobiaceae > Rhodomicrobium. The sequence goes on along the minus strand of CAVWQG010000002.1, from coordinate 1,603,039 downwards.
GAAATCGGCCTTGGAAGCATCCGGCGCCGAAAGCGGTGGCCTAACCCGACAGCCGCTTGCGCCACGGTTTTCAGAAAGGTTATGGTCTCGGCCGAAAGGCCGGACCCCGACGCGATCAAAATCGATTTGTTCCATATACGCAAAACTCTTAGGTGCTATGGAACACGACCCCGCCGCGGCCCTTTTGTCTACGAACCGGAGGTTGCGGGTGAAATTCAGTGACGTCCTGCGCCCCACACGGGGCGTGCTCTTTACGGCTCTTGCGCTCTTCACGCTGACCGTTATGGCCCCGTCGCCAATTCGGGCGGATGATGCTCAGAGGGTCCAGAAGTGGCGGGAAATGCAGGTCGGACCGAAGCCTGACTGGTCGTGGCTGCCCCGGCTGCGTGTGCTCACGGAAGCCGATTACCCCCCCTTCAACTATTATGACGAGGAGGGCCGGCTCACCGGCTTCAATATCGATCTCGCCCGCGCGGTCTGCCGGGAGCTTTCAATCGACTGCGACATCAATACCGCCGAGTGGAGCACGCTCGTCCCCTCCCTCAAGAACAACGAGGCGGACGCGGTCATTGCCTCGATGGCAATCACCAGCAAAGCACTGGGTGACGTGGATTTCACAAGCCGCTATTATACAACGCCTGCGCGTTTCGTGGGCAACGCGGGCGCCGGCTTCAAGGAGATTTCCGTGGAGACGCTGAGAGGCGAGCGAATCGCAGTCCTTCGCGGATCGTCGCATGAAGCCTTTTTGCGCGACTTCTTCGGGGTCGCGAAGATCATCCCCTATGACACGGCGGAGCAGGCGCGCGCTGCCCTCAAGAATGGCGACGCGGACCTGCTTTTCGGCGATGGCATTTCGCTCATGTTCTGGATACAGGGAACGAGTTCGAACCGGTGCTGCGAGTTCAAGGGCGAAGGCTACACCGAGCCGCGCTATTTCGGAGACGGCGTCGGAATTGCGATCAAAAAGGGGAACGGGCGCTTGCGCGAGGTGCTGGATTACGCGCTCGCGCGCGTGAAGGCGTCCGGGCGCTATGAGGAATTGATGCTGCGTTATTTCCCGCTGCCGCTTTATTAGCTAGCAAAGTCGAAAATAAGAGAGGACCGATATGAAGCTTGATGGAAAAGTTGCGATCGTCACCGGCGCTGCAAGCGGTATCGGCTACGCCATTGCCAGGCGCTACATCGCGGCCGGCGGCCGTGTCGTCATCGCCGACATTAAAATGGATTTGGCCGAGAAAGCCGCCCGTGAACTCGGCGGACCCGAAAAGGTCATCGCGATCGAGATGGACGTGACAAGCGAAGACGCGGTCAACGCGGGCGTCGCAAAAACGGTTTCGACGTTCGGCACGGTCGACATTCTCGTATCGAATGCGGGCGTTCAGATCGTCCATCCCCTCCACGAATTCCCCTATTCGGAGTGGAAGAAGATGCTCGCCATTCATCTGGACGGCGCATTCCTGACTACGAAGGCGTGCCTGCCCCACATGTACAAGCAGAAGTCGGGCTCGATCATTTTCATGGGGTCGGTGCACTCCAAGGAGGCATCGCCGCTGAAAGCGCCCTACGTCACAGCGAAGCACGGCCTCATGGGACTCGCCCGCGTGCTGGCGAAAGAGGGCGCGCCTCATGGCGTGCGGACGAATGTCATCTGTCCCGGCTTCGTGAAAACCCCGCTGGTCGAGAAGCAGATCCCCGAACAGGCGAAGAATCTCGGTATTTCCGAGGAAGAGGTCGTGAAGAAGATCATGCTCGGCCAGACGGTCGACGGCGAATTCACGACCATGGAAGATGTCGCCGAGGTCGCGCTTCTGTTCGCCGCCTTCCCGAGCAATGCCCTGACCGGACAGTCGCTCGTCGTCAGCCATGGCTGGTGCATGAATTAGAGAAGCAAATCGCAGGCAGCTTGACTGTCTCGATTTCTGAATTGGGACAGTTGCGAAGGCCTAATAACAGCCGCGTTGCCTCCCTATTGATTGATCCTGCGTCTTCCGGCCACGGAAGGCTCGCAGTATTTATTTTTCTCAAAGCCATTTCAGAGCGAGAGGTGGGACATGTCCAAGGGCCGGGCGGGCGCAGACAGTTCAGATCTTGTCACGAGCCAGATCGGAGGAAGATCCCTCGTCGATCTTGCCACCGAAACGCTCGGCGAAAAGCCCGCGTTTTGGGGCCGCTATTTTACGAGCGCCGCATCCACCGGCCTCGTTGAATACCGCCAGTTGAAGGAAGGCCAGTTGCTGCGGGAACGCGATATTCGCGTCCTGCCGATCGCGCGGCAAACCAAGAGGGTGGCGGGAACATCCACGCAAGGAGCCGCCGACGCCAGGCTGAACGCCAAGGATGTTATCCTGACGTTCGGCGCAGATTACCTGAAATCGCTCGGCGGCAAGGTCTTGATGTTTCTCGACGTCGAGAGCACGCCGCCCCTGTCTCTGTCCTATTATAAGGGCTGGGCGAGGACGCTCAGCGACTACAGCCAGACCTTGACGAAAGGCGGCGTGACGCTCCTGCCCTGCGTCTATGGCGTGCAGTCGGATAATGCCACGTGGCGAGCGATCGCCTCGGCGGCCGATCAGGGCGTGACCTGCCACGGCGTCTGGATCGCGCGCTGGAAGTGGCGGGGGTGCAATCCCGTCCCGGATTGGAATGCAGCAGCCGTCACACCTGATATCACGCTTCCTTGCGATGTGCTCGTCTGGCAATATTCCGATGAGTGTCATGGCGGCGATGGCTATGATTGCAACACCTCAAATCCGGGCATCGACTTCGATGCATTCATCAAGCAGCTCGTCCTGCCTCCTGAGACGCTGGTCTCTTAAGACAGACGGCCTGCGAGCACTTATCCTTGCCTGCGCGTTCGCTCTGGCGCCAACGCTCGCCCGAGCAGAGGTAGAGCATGGCTGCACCATGCTTGACCAGCATCGAACGGTGCATGTCGAGCTTTCAGCCAGCGAGCCCGAAAGAACATATTGCCTTCGGGCGGAAAAGGGACAGCATCTCCTGGCCGAGATCACGAACCCGAAAGGGGTCGATCCTTCCGGCAGGGTGATTTCTCCCACGGGCGACATGAATGGCGGACCGGGCGGCCCTTTTTACCGCGGAGAAATCCGGGAAAGCGGCATCTACCGGATCCAGGTCGGACAGCGCGGTCCAAATCGCGCGGGATCATACGATCTGACCATCAAAGTTACGCCCGCGAGCAGGTAAACCGGACGCGCGCTGAGCTTGAGGTCTATCTCGATCAATCCTGACTTGGCGGCTCTCGCTGGACGGCGCCGTTGAACTCAAACGATTCGCTGCTTTGCTGAGTGCTGGGCGAACGAGAGGAACGCAGCGCTCCCCCCTCCGAAGCAATGGATTTATTGCCGCCTCAACACCGCCATAATGCTTCCTTTGGTGCGCTTGGGCATTGTCTTAGATTATTCGCATCCCCTGCAATTCTAAATACATGCCGCGATTTAATCTCCAGCAGAAGTGGTGACATCAATGGTGGATTATAAAGAAATTCCGCAAACCGTTTTGCTTCAATCCAATGTGCCGGCGGTCGTAGAAAAATTCCGTAGCAAGGCCTTGTCATACAAACTTGTCAAAGAGGCCGACCTGAAATTTGAATCTGTAAAAGGGGCCAGGGTCTCGGCCGATCGCTTCCTTTTTGACAGCCTTGGGAAAGTGTCCGTTGAGCTGGCAGGCATGCCAGGTCTCGTTCTCGCGTTCTCCGGCGCCGCGGAGTACAAGCGGGAAGAGCGCCGCATATATCTCACTGGTCTTAAAGTCTTGAACGACCTAACAGGTCTTGCAAATAAGCTGATCGAGACGACGGGTGTCAGCATCGGCCGGTCTTTGCATGTGACTGACCAGGATGACGAACTCCTTCTTTCCCTTTTTCCCGAGGCAGACGTCTAAGCCTTAACGCGCCGCAGCATCATTACTCGCCGCGGGGTTCACGTCCACGGCCACTTCGACTTCATGCTCGCCGCCGCCGAGCAGCACGCCGCTTACCGGGCTCACATCCTGGAAATCGCGGCCGAAGGCGATCGCGATATGCTCTTCCTTGGGGATGATATTGTTCGTAGGGTCGAAGTCGACCCATCCCCATTCGGGCGACCAGACTGAAATCCAGGCGTGGGAGGCGTCCGCGCCAACGAGCTTTGGCTGGCCCTCCGGGGGATAGGTGAGTAGATAGCCGCTCACATAGCGTGCGGCAAGACCAAGCGTGCGCAGGCATGCGATTTCGAGATGGGCGAAATCCTGGCAGACGCCTCGCTTGATCTTCAGCACCTGCTCAACCGACGTTGCCGCATCGGTCGCGCCAGTCTGGTACTTGAATTCACGATAGATTTTGGCCGTGAGGTCTTGCACGGATTCGAGGAGGGGGCGCCCCTCGGGGAAGCTCGGCCTTGCAAATCTATAGATGTCGCGCGTCGCCCGGATGTATCGCGAGGGGCACGAATACCGGACGGCTTCAAACGTCTCCGCGCCGAGGTTCGCGCGGAGCTGGGCCGCGACGTCGTTCCAGCTCGTGGACCGGGCCGTCTCAACGGGGAACGGCGCCTGGACTTCCACCTGCGCCCGCGAATGGATTTCCAGCTTCGTGTGGTCCTGCTCGATCGTGATGATCGAAGAAGGATTGCCAAAGTCGTCCGTCAACTCCGTTTTCGAGGCGGGAGCCGGATCGATGATCAGGCTGTGACGCAAGACGGTTTGGCGCACATGCGATCGGGGCGTCAAATGCAACAGGTGGTGGGACTGCGAAACAGGCGCCGAGTATCGATAGATTGTCCGGTGACTGATCTCGAAATTCATAGGCCCCGCCCGAACCGGGTGTAGACGCGCCGCAGCTCTTCTTCAGTGAGATTGAAGTAACGGCGGGTAATTGCTTCGGAAAGCTTTGGCAAGCCCGAAATGAGATAGCTCAGCAGCTCCTGCAGTTCGGGCCGCTTGCCCTCGGCATCGGCGTGCTCCAGGCTTGTAACCTTGGCAAGGCGGACACGGGTCAACAGGTCGAGAATAAGGCGCTGTTCCTCGTTATGTGGCGCGTGCGGTGAGGCCTGCGGCAGGGCATGGAGGTGATCGTCGATTGCGCAAAGCTGGAATCCGATGCCGCGCGGGTTCGATTCGTCGACCATCAGAAGATCGAGAACAAGCGAAAGGACTGGCGCGAAAAGGTAGCGCTGCCGGAATGTGATGGTGCTGTCCGCGACATTCAAAACGAAGAACAGCCGCGCCGTTTCCTCGTCTTCACGCCGCTCTTCGCCGAAGAGCGCGAGAAGCAGCTCAGCAAGATTCAAGGCGCGCTCCAGACGGCGGCCCATATCCTGGAAGCGCCACCCGTAATTCCGCGTCATATTCTCTGCGGTCAGCCCGTTCATGGCCGCAACCGTGACGATGCCCGCGTTGAGCCGGTCCAGAAGCGCGACCGTATCGCCAATCTCGATGGCCTTCGGCGAGGCGATGTTCGCGAACCGCAACAGCGTCTGCCAGACTTCGAGCGACAGGCGCTCGCGCACGATGCTGCCGACGCGCAAGATGTTGCTTTCGAGGCCCGGAAGGCTATGGGTCCTGCCAGGCACCGTCATGAGTCGCCTGACGGCCTGCTCGATGGCGCTGCCATCGGCGCCGAGCTCCGCGTTGCCTTGGGGCTGATCCTTCGAGAGGATAAGCTCCAGCGCCTTGCGCCGCCCATCGCCGCGATCGAGCGCGCCGGTATCGTCCGCCCGCGTGAGCGCGCTCCGTGCGATCCGCATGACCCAATCCGCGCGCTCGCAATAACGGCCCAGCCAATACAAATTATCGGCGATCCGGCTCCGCAGCCCTATCCCGGCTCTGAGCACGCGCGCGACCTCGCCTGCTGGCCGCATCAGCGTCAGATGCGGCGCGTGCGCCTCGTGGTCGGAGACGATCCATACATCGCGCGAGTGCCCGTCCATGGCGGACATCGCAACGCCCGGCGTGCCGTCAAGCGACATTGCGAGACCGCCCGGCATGACGCGATAGTCGCCATCGACCGCGACAACGTAAAGACGCATGGCGAAGGGGCGCGCTTTCAGGCCCTCGGCCGTCCAGGATGGCGCTGTTGCGCAGTCATGCCGCTCCTCGGCGACGTAATCCTGACCGTTCATTTCGAGGTCGAACTTGAGGGCCTCGAGTTCGCGTGGCAAAAGGCTGTCCGGCATGATCCCGAGTTCCGCCCTGCCCGGTCTCCCGGTACCCTCATGAGCATGGCGAATGACAAAACGCTCAGGGTGCGCGAAGACGTACACGCGCGCCTCCATGTCGCCGAGCCACCGCCGGTGCGGTTCATGCAGGATCAGGTCCTCGCCGAGAAGCGAGCGGGCCGCTTGCTGGAGGTGCGGCGCGAGACCACGATTTTCGACGACGGATGTGCCGAGGAAATTCATGAGCAGGCGCTGGTTCTTGCGCAACGCCTGAACGAGGCCGACCGGACCGGCGAAGCCATTCGGATCGAGCTCGAGCGGGTCGCAATTGGAGCCCTCGACGCATCGGATCATCAGATCGATCGGCTTCAAGCCCTCCAGCGTCTTCATGTAGACCCGGCTGCCGATCACGCGCAGGTCTCCGCCCTCTACGAGCTGAAATCCGAGATAGCGCGAAAGATAGGCGTGGCTGAAATAGTCCTCATGACGCGGCCCCGGCGTCAAAAGCGTGATCAGCGGATCGTCGCGCTCGATGCGCTGCAGGAGCTCCGTTTGGAATTGCTGGAAGTGAGGAGCGAGCCGAAGCGCGCGGCAGGCGCGGAACATATCGCCCATCAGCTGACCGTGGAGAAAGCGGTTGGCGAGGGGGAACCCAACGCCGGCCGGTGTCTCCGCGTGGACGTCGATGATTCGCCACGAGCCGGTCATATCGCGGATCAGATCGGCGGCGAAAAAGTTGATCAGATGATTTTGGGGCTTCGGTTCGCGGCAGGCGTGAAGGAAGGCCGGATCGCTGAAAACAAGCCGCGGCGGGACCTTGCCAGACTTGAGCAGGGTTTGCGCGCCGTAGAAGTCCTTCGCAATGAGGTCGTAAAGCGCGGCCCGTTGGATAAGCCCACGCTCCAGCTGTTCCCATTCCGCGCTTGAGATGACGATCGGAATCAGGTCTATCGACCACGGCTGACGGCTCCCGGCGTCGGCGAACAAGTCATGGGCGATGCCGTTTTCGCGGACGAGGCGTCGCAAGCGCTCCTGCCGCCGGAGTTGCTCCTCCGCGGTAAGAGCGCCGAATGCCTCCGAGAATTCCCTCCAGTGCGCTCTGACAGCACCATCTGCGCCCACGGCTTCGTCGTAGCCACCGGCTGGGGGAGTGTAGCTGGCAAGTAAACTTTCCGGCTGGATCGGGTTTGTCACGGCGCTGCTCATGGCCCGCACTAAGACGCTCCCGACCGCGCCGGAACGCGTAATCGATTACTTCTATTCATACCATCCCCCGCCCGGCGCCCGAACTTTCGGCATCCTGAGACAAGTCTAACATTCCTTTTCAGGCTCCGCCAGCGCAGCCCAGACATACAATCTTAAAGGGAAGGCGGGGGCGACGAGTAGCCTCAGCATTAGGGCTAAAGTAAGATGATTATATTGCAAGATCGAAAAGCTTCTTCAGAACAGCTTGAGGCCGGGAGGCAAAGGCAGCCCGGCCGTGAGAGCCTGCATCTTTTCAGCCATCGCTTGTTCCGCCTTTTGCTTCGCGTCATTATGCGCGGCGACGATGAGGTCTTCCAGGATCTCGGCTTCCTCCGGTTTGATCAGGCTTGCGTCCATCGAAATTCGCGCCATCAACCCCTTGCCGGTCAAGGTCACTTTGACCAGGCCCCCTCCGGAGGTTCCCTCCACCTCCATGGTTTCGAGCTCGGCCTGCAGCTCCGCCATCTTGCTCTGCAGCTCTTGCACTTGCTTCATCATCGTTAGGGGATTTTTCATAAATGCCTCCTGGCGTTGACCCTAAGCAGAGTTCCCAAAAGTGGCCTTCCCGGCTTTGGGAAAAAACTCTGCGTAAACAAAAGACTCTAAGCAAACATTCGTTGGCTGACCAATGTTTGCTTAGCGCTAGTCGAGCGAGCGCACGCTTTTGATTTCAGCATCGGGAAAATGATGCATCACATTTTTGACCGCAGGATGCTTGCGGATTTCCTCCACAGCCCTGGCTTCCTCCTCGCGCTTGCGAACGCCGAGAGGCGGCATGCCTCTCTCTTCGGAAAGTGATACGATCCAACGCTCGCTTGACCAGGTCTGCAACTTGCGCGCCAAGTCTGGCGCCAGATTCCTGGGCGCGCCGTCCAGGGTGTGCAGTTCGAGATAGCCCAGCCCAAATTTCACGAGTTCGACCTGTTCCTCAAGGGCGATCTTGAGCTTGATGTCACGGAGGTGGGCGGCATGGCCAACAATATCTTCGAAAGAGGTGAATTCCTCGCGACGGATAGCTCTTCGCCGCCGCTGCCGGTTTCGCCACAGTCAGCGCTGGCCGCCACCCCGCTCATAGTCGGCGCGGGGGGCATCGTCTGGCGAAGCTCAGTCTTCTTGTCCGCCCTGGGCGTTGGGACGCCCTTCAACTCGCTGATAATATCCGCGGGCGAAGGAAGGTGCGCGGTATAGCACATGCGGATCACGAGCATCTCAACCGCAGCGAAGGGCCTCGGCGCGCGAGCGGCTTCTTCCAGCCCTTTCAGGAGCATTTGCCAAGCCATGGAGAGGCGCGGAACCGCAAGTTCGGAAGAAAGCTTGTCTGCGCGGGCGCGATCCTCGGACGAGAAATCGGGCGGATACAGCCCGGGCGCCGCCTTGAGCCGGCTCAGCGCGTGAACGGCGTCGGCAACGTCGGTGAGGATCATGAGCGGATCGCCGCCCTTATCGTGCAGGGCGTTCAGGGACGAGAGCGCAGCCTTGGCTTCACCAGCGAATATGCATTCAAGAAGTTCGAAAATCGCGGCTCGCCCCGATAGCCCGAGCATTTCAGCCACGGCCGCCGCGGTGATATGCCCCTCCCCCAATGCCAGCGCTTGATCGAGGAGAGATAAGCCGTCACGGACAGAGCCTTCGGCCGCGCGAGCGATCAGCGCAATGGCCCCATCTTCGGCCGTATGGCTTTCTTTCCCAAGCACGCCCGCAAAGTGCGATGCGAGAACCCCGGCATCGACCCTGCGCAAATCGAAACGCTGGCAGCGCGACAGGATCGTAACCGGAACTTTGCGGATTTCGGTCGTCGCGAAGATGAACTTCACATGCGGCGGCGGCTCTTCCAGCGTCTTCAGAAGCCCGTTGAAGGCAGACTTGGAGAGCATGTGCACTTCGTCGATGATGAAGACGCGGTAGCGCGCGCTGGCTGGCTGGTAGCGGACGGCCTCGATGATTTCGCGAATGTCGTCGATGCCGGTATTGGAGGCCGCGTCCATTTCGAGAACGTCGACATGGCGGCTTTCCATAACGGCCTGGCAGTGGACGCCAAGCTCGGCGATGTCGAGCGTTGGCTTGTCCGGAACGCCGGGCCGTTCATAGTTCAGGGCGCGCGCCAGGATACGGGCTGTCGTTGTCTTTCCCACGCCTCGCACGCCGGTCAGCATATAAGCCTGAGCGATACGATCCATTGCGAAGGCATTCCGCAAGGTGCGGACCAGGATGTCCTGGCCGATCAAATCGTCGAGCGTCTGCGGCCGGTATTTGCGGGCAAGCACGACATAAGGCCGAGCCGCCAAGATTTCCGTCTTCGCCGCCATTTGCTCTTGGGGACTATCGCTGGATGTGCTCATGGGCAACGGCGGACGGGTCCAGCATTCGACTCTTTGAAGGCTCTCATAAAAGAGCGCGGTGAGAGGCTGGACAGCAACCCGCATCGGATTCGTTAGGGCTGCTTCCTTCCGGACCTGACCCGGTTGGCGAGCGATACGTCCGCGCCAACCTCTCGCCTCCTATATTGCCGGTCCGCGCGGTCCGCGCAAGTCCGCTGTGCGCCTTTCCAAGCCTGAAAGCTTGCTCAATTGTCACGCCCGCGTATTTTCACGCCGAAGGACAGCCAAATATGGAACGTCTGCCTTCTTACCGAAGGCATCTGTAAACTTGCTTTCAAGGGCTTCGGCTTTTCGAAGCTCGCACTCCCAAATAACAAGGACTCGCCAGCCGAGCTTCGATAACTCGTCTCTGACGCGCCCATCCCGGCTCTTATTTCTGCCGATTTTGTTGATCCAGTACTCACGATTGGCCTTGGGCGTTCGCGCGCCGCGCGGGCATTCATGGCCATGCCAAAAACAACCATGCACAAAAATGGCTGTCCCCCAGCGCGGCAGAACAATGTCTGGCTTTCCAGGCAACCCACATCCGCCAAGGCGAAAGCTCAATCCCCTGCGATGAAGCATGCTTCGGATTGTTAGCTCCGGGCGAGTGTCAGATCCTTTCACAGCGCGCATAATGCGGCTGCGCTCCGCGGTCGGCTCGTTAGGACTTGATTTCGATTTTGAGGCTTGGGTCAGTTTCAAATTAGATTTGCCATGAACCGCGGTCGCTTGTTTTCGCCAATCGCCGTTTCCGGGAGCATACCCGTGGCCGGACTGGCGCGCATCATGTCAGATGAAATTACACTCATGCAGCGGCCCGTTTCGGCCGCTTAGTCGCGTGAGCGATGATCGGCGAGAAGATGTGGCGGGAGAGATGTCTAACGACTGGAACGGCGAGGCCGTCGCCGGTCAGGTGGTAGGCTTCGTTGTAATTATCGGGAAGCTTGTACGTATCGGGCAGGCCCATAAGGCGGGCCGTCTCGCGCGGCGATATGAGACGGGTGCGCACGTCGGGGCCTTCGACGACGATGATGGTTTGGCGGCTAGAGCCGCCAGCAGGGGTGCGAAGACAGCCAGCAATGTCGTCGAATCGGACCTCGGCGCGTTGCACTTTTCGTCCAAAGGCGTCGTGGCGGGTGCGTCTGTAAACGCCGCCGACCATGCGCGTGCCGGATTGTTGCGCGGCTTCGACCTTGGCGCGATTGACTTCGGTCATCATGGCGAGGAGCGCATCGGTCTGGGCTGGCGTATGCCAGGCGACGTTTTTCGGATTGCTTTCGATGAGATCGGCGAACCGCGCACGCCTCTTCGGCGGCTTGGGAAGTGTCCACCACAACCAGAACGCGCGCATTTTCGGCGGCAGGGCGGCGTGTGCCGCCCGCAGGGCGCGCGTGTGCCACAATTCAGAAGGCTCTTGCGTGGTGATCCCCTCAGGCAACGGCAGATCGGCGCGGACGCCGACGATGAACAGACGCGGCCTCGATTGAGGAAGAAAATGTTTGGCGTCCATAACGAGGGCACCGAAGCGATAGCCCGCGCGGGCGAAGGTCGTGCAAATGGCGGCGAAGTCTTTACCATTGTGAGAGGTGATGGCGCCGCATACGTTTTCGACGACGACGATCTTCGGGGCGCGATCGTCGGCTATCAGACCGCTCGTCACATCCCAGAACGGCCAAAAGGCGCCGGATCGTTCGCCCTTGAGACCGGCGCCGCCTCCGGCGAGCGAGAGGTCCTGACAAGGAAACGAAGCCCATGCCAAGTCGGCGTATCCGGGCAAATCGGCGGCCTCGATGCGGCGAATGTCGCCGGTGGTGAGAACGCCGCTGCCCCAGTTGAGGTTATAGGCAGCGCTTTTCTTGAAATCGAAGTCGTTGGCGAACAGACAGTTCCAATCCGGACCAAGGCCCGCACGCGCCATGCCGCCTCCCGCGAAGAATTCGTAGAAGCTAGGCATCGCAGGCGCCGCCGTTTCCGCCTTGGTTCTCCCGCGCGAGTTTCTCCACGATGACTTCGGCTATCCAAGTGTTGCGCGAGCAGTGCCCAATCCGGCTTTGGCGTAGCGCGTCAACCGCTTTAAGCTTTTCTGGAGCTAAGCGGAGATTGAGTTTAATCAGGAAATCGCTTTTGCGAATCAGTTGCATATTTTGAAGCTTGGCACCATGGAGACACCAAATACAAGCCTCGCGAAAACGGCTTCGAAGACGGCTGGGGATGGATCCTCTAGGTGTTTTCCCAACGGCCAATGAACGCATGACGGCTCTATCACAGCAATGCAGTATGAATGCGCTCTTGCAACTTCGCCCTGCCGCGCCGTATTTTCTGCATACGCTGACAAGCTCGACCTCTTGTGGCGTCTCGCAATTGCTTATCGACTTCGTTGCGCGCGCTCATAGGCAATTGCGAGACGCAAGCCACACGAGGATATTGATTTTACGAGTGTCCCTTGTGTCTCCGAATTGCCGTGCGAGGACCGCTGCAAGTTAGTCGGCAATTCGGAGACGGGACACGAGGAGGGAGAATGACCGCCGCCGATCCTAACGAGGACTTCTACAAAAGCCTGCGCAAGCCAAGCATCGCGGCAGAGATCCTTTCCGAGGCGTTGCCCTATATGCAACGCTACGATCAAGCGACCGTGGTCATCAAATATGGCGGCCATGCCATGGGCGATGCGAAGCTCGCCGAAAGCTTCGCGCGCGACATCGTGATGCTCGAACAGGCGAGCGTTAAGCCGGTGGTGGTGCACGGCGGTGGACCGCAGATCGCGAGCTTGCTCGGCAGGCTCGGCATCAAAAGCCAATTCTCGGCCGGCCTGCGTGTGACGGACGAAGCGACGGTGGAAGTCGTGGAAATGGTCCTCGCTGGCACTATCAACAAGCAGATCGTCTGCCAGATCAACCGGCTCGGCGGCCACGCCTGCGGCATCTCCGGCAAGGACGGCAACCTCCTCATCGCGAAAAAGCTGACGCGAACAGAGGTCGATCCGGATTCAAACATCGAGCGCGTTGTCGATCTCGGCTTTGTGGGCGAACCGGAGGAGGTCAATCCTCGTATCGTTCAGGTGCTCTCCGCCAAGGAGTTCATCCCCGTCGTCTCCCCCCTCGGCCTCGGCCGCGATGGCACCACATACAACATCAATGCCGATACCTTTGCGAGCGCGCTCGCTGGCGCGCTGAAGGCGAAGCGCCTTCTCCTTCTGACCGACGTCGCTGGCGTGCTCGACCACAATAAAAAGCTCATCCACCGCCTGACCGTTTCCGAGGCCAAAGCCATGATGGCGGACGGCACGATCACGGGCGGCATGATCCCCAAGATCGAAGGCTGCCTGAGCGTGATCGAGCAGGGCGTTGAGGGCGTTGTGATTCTCGATGGGCGCGTGCCGCACGCGGTGCTTCTCGAGCTGTTCACCGAGCACGGCGTCGGCACCCTGATCGAACGCGATGCCGATGGCTAATGAACGTGGGAGCGTCCGAACTCATATCCTCAATTGGAGCTTCCCCAGGCGCCTCATCCTTTGACAGCGCCGGCGTCGCGGAAGCCTTCGCCGGGACGCGGCTCTGGATCTTCGACCTCGACAACACCCTTTATCCGGCCGAATGCAATCTGTTCGCACAGATCGACCAGCGCATGTCGGCCTTCATCCAGACTCTGCTCGGGCTCGATCCGGCGGCGGCGCGGAAGGTGCAAAAGGATCTGTACTACGAGCACGGCACAACGCTGTCCGGCCTCATGGCGAAGCATGACGTGAAGCCGGACGTCTTCATGGATTTCGTGCATGACATCGATCTTGCCCCGGTCTCGCACATGCCAGAGCTCGCAGAGGCGATCTCGCGGCTCGACGGACGCAAGTTCATTTTCACGAACGGCTCGGCCCGCCATGCCGAGCGCGTAGCGGAAAAGCTGGGCGTGCTCGATGAATTCGACGGCATTTTCGACATCGCTGCGGGGGGTTACGTGCCGAAGCCGAGACGCGAGTCCTTCGCGCGCTTCCTCGACTTTTGTGCGGGCAGAAACTGCAAGGCCGCCATGTTCGAGGATCTGCCGCACAATCTCGAAGCAGCCCACGATCTCGGTATCGTCACCGTGCTCGTCCGCTCAAGCTATGACGATCATCCCTCTCAGCACGCTCTCAGAGAGGCGGAAGCGCTTCCCCGATACATCCACTTCGAGACGAATAACCTGACGCACTTTTTGAATGAGGTCGTCGCGGCCAGCAAGGTGTGAACCTTACCCGCTAAGAAAGCTCGGCCTGGGATGACAATCTTGCTGGCCAGCCGCACTCGGCCATCGAGTGGCGATGTTGAGCGCCGCGTGCAGCGGCGCTGCGCTTTCCGCTATTTCAGATTGCTGAGATAGGACGCCACGGCTGTAATCTGGGGCTCCGTCAACTCATGCTGAACGGGTGCTTTTACGCCTTGCTGTTCCTTGTTGATGATGGCCCAGTTCGTAAGCACCTTGACGGTATAAGGATAGACCTGACCCGCCAGCCGCGGGGTCATCTCAGACCCTTTAGCGTCTGCACCATGACAACTGGTGCATGAGGGTACGCCCGCCGCCGGAATCCCATCCTCAAAAAGCTTCCTGCCTTCGGAGATGAGATCCCTGTTCCCGCCGCCCGATGGCGCAGGGTCGAGCTTACTGAAATAAGTGGCGACAGCCTTCCTGATGGCAGGGTCGACGCTTCCAAGGACGGGAACCATAAAGGTTTCCGCCGTGGCGTTATCCCGCTTGTGCTCGGAAATGATGCCGAACTTCGCCTCGAGATAGGGGACCGTCTGGCCTGCAAGGCGTGGCACGGAGTAGGCTGCCGCGATACCCTGCCCGCTCTGGCCGTGGCACTTCTTGCAATAAGCAATTTTTGCCTCGACGTCTTTCGAATGCTCTACTCCGTTTTCGGCATATGCCGGAACTGCAAGTGCCAGGATCGCCGCCGGCAGTGCACATCGCAAACCGATACGCTTCATAATTTCGCCTCCCCGCCTCTGGTTTGAGTTTCCGGAAGAAGACGCTCATCCGGTAGCGCCATCCACCTTCCCGGCTGGGCTCAGGCTTTGGCGGATAAGAGCCGGAAAATCGATAGCCGATTTTCTAGCGCAAAGCGCATCATTTCTAAAAATTGGGATACATCAGATGAAGCAATATATCACTGCTACTCTTTAACGCGGTCTTAGCTTTTGACCAGCTTGCACAAGAAATTGGGTGAAATAGGTTTTTAGGCCACGGTCATGAAACCGGATGCTATTGCGCGGTCCGTGTCGAGAATGCCGCCGTGGCAGATTGGGACGGAGATCGCAGCGCGGAAAGCCTATGGGCGGATGCGTTTAGAGTTTCAAGGCTCAACGAGCCGTTTTTGATCGAGTCGGAGACGCCACGGGCGACAAGGTCCCTGATGACGGCGGGGCTCTCCTTCCCTCCGTCAATCACGATGGCGTCGCATCCCCGGTTGAAATGGCTGGCCGCCTCGCCCGGGTCACCTCCTTGTTTGAGAGTGATCAAACAAAAATGGGGCCCTCGAACCAGACCGTCATACACAGCGAATGGCTGCGCTTCGCTCGTCATTGTGACGGCAATCGGCATGACCGGATAGGAGACAAGAAGCGTTTTCAAAGCTCGAACGGCAACATCGCTGCTATCGACAACGGGAACGGTGATAATGTTGTCGTCCCTGTGGCCGAGGATGAAGGTTTTGGCAAAAACGCCAGCCTGGAGGGGGCTATCGCTGAAGCTTGCGGACGCATCGCGCGCGGCGCCCAGCGCCGGGCCGAAGTTCAGATTGAAGCCGAGGCCAGCAAGGAACGAGCCCAGAGAGCGATAGGTCAGGTAGGCATATTCGGGATCGCCTTTGGAGGCCACCTCACGCTCGGACGGCCAAGATTCGAAATCCTTGACATTCGGAAACGATCCGCCATCGCCGCCGAGTTCGCTGATCGCAAAAACGGGCTTCGATTCGCTGCCGCCCTGCCAAAGAGATTTGATGAGTTCCTTAAGCTGGCCTTTCGACTGAATGTTGTCCCCGCCGAACATGACGCCGGCGATGAGTCCTTCATGCATTAGAGTGCGAACCGCTTTCGGCCCGCTGTCCGTGGGCTCACTGCCCCTGAAACGCATGATGATAAGCTTTCCGGTGGCGCGGTTGATTTCGGGATCGACAGCCTGGGCGGATGGTTTTTGCGGCTGTGGCTGAGGCTGTGGCTGGCGCGCATCGGCAGCTGCGGGTGACGCCTCTTTCTTTTTCGATGGTTTCGCCGAAGCGGGCTTGGATTCGGCCTTTTCGCGCCGATTGCCCTTGCGCACACGATCGAGTTCGTTCTTAAGGCGCTTGCGGGCTTCCTCCGCGGCCGCATCATCGCGGGTGGGCGATGCATCGTTTTCCGCAATTTTTATCTTGGCGCCGGCCGTAGAATTCCCGGTAGCGTCAAGCGACGGTAGCCCACGCAGGGTTGCCCCGCTATACTCCGCCGCGGAAGCCGCTGCGGCAAGCACAAGACCAAGGGCCAACCCGCCCACCAGGGGATAATTTCGATGCATTTGCAGGAACGCCGATGGTTTTCTCGATGTGTTAGCGGAATGCGAACCTTGGGTAAAGAAGCCTTACCCCGATTTGAAGTTGCCGCGTTATCCCAAATCATCAATGTGCTGATAGCGCTGCTATTTTTTGGCGCCTTGACGACTTTTTCGCCGGCTGCGCAGGCTGCCGTGGACAAATCTCTCATCAAATCCCAGGAAGGAAGCTCGGCGCTTCTTCGAGGGCGATTTGATCTTGCGGTCGCGGCCTATGACGACGCGCTGAAGGACACCAATCTCCCCGCGGCCAGCCAGGCCGGCCTCTATAGCGATCGCGGCGTCGCCAAGTGGCGGCTCAAGAGGCTGGATGAAGCCATCGCGGATTTCACCAAGGCCGTTTCTCTCAATCCTGAATATGCGCCCGCCTACAACAACCGGGGCAACGTTTATCTTGAAATGAATCGCGCCGAGGACGCCTATAAGGAGTTCGATCGTGCGGTGTCGCTGGCGCCGGATTTCGGCGTCGCCTACAGCAACAGGGCCAACGCAAGTCAAAGGTTGAACAGGCTGGACGCAGCGGAAAAGGATTTCCGTAAGGCCGTCGAGCTCATGCCGGGCAGCGCGGTGCCCCTCAATGGCCGGGGCAAGATCGCGAGTGCGACCGGTCAATATTATACCGCGCTTCGCTACCTCAATCGTGCGATAGCGCTCAACGCGCAATACGCCCCCGCCTACCAGAACAGGGCTGCGGTTTACACGCTCCTGAAACAGAATGAGGAAGCGGCGCAGGACTTGGACAAAGTGATCGCGCTGGCGCCCGACAATGCAAACCTTTACGTCGCGCGCGGGCGAGCCTTTGCCCGGGAAAATCGCTGGTCTCAAGCTTTCCGCGATTTCTCCAAGGCCGTGGAACTCGCGCCCGACAATGTTCCGGCGCTGACAGGCCGCGCCTCGCAAAACCTCGACAGGAAGCGTCCCGACCTCGCCCTGGAAGACCTGAACCGCGCCATCACGCTCGATCCGAAAGCCGCGGAGGCCTACTTCTGGCGCGGGCAGGCGAAGTACTATACGGGAGATGCGCAGGCGGCTGAGGCCGATCTCAGCAAAGCCATCGAACTCGACCCCTCCTTTTCCGATGCCTATCGCATCAGGGGAAGCTATCGGGAACGCTCGGGCAAGCGAGACGACGCGATCGCGGATTACCGCCGCGCGGTTGAACTCGATCCGTTCTCCAGGGAAGCGCGCGATGCATACAAGGCGGCGAGCGGAGACACGGCGGACAGCATCGTCAAACCTTTGGCGCCCGCCGTAGAAGGCTGGGAGGTCTTTCGCTCTGCGTCCGGCCAGTACACCGCCTTGAACGAGCGCTTTGCGAAAACCCCCGTACTCCTCGAAGTTCAAAACAATGGCCCGGTGCAGATCGTCGAATGGACACCCTTGAAGGATAGCCTATCGGGGATCGGGCTCCTTCGCTATCGCGCCGGCGAAAAAGCCGAATATATCGTCATCATCGACCTGTCGCGCGGGCAAGTGGTCAGCCTTGAACCCTACATCATGGGCGATGCGAAATCCAAATGGGCCTGGACGCAAAATGCAGTAACTGTGACTGATCCGGATGGATTGTCGAGCTATTATGAACTGAGAAAATCCGCAGACGCGAGAGCGCCGGTCGCTCGCAGGGACGACAATCCCTTCTCAGTTTTTGGTGGCGGCAGGCGCGGAGGGAGGAGCGGCCCGGGCCTTTTCGGCTGGCTCTTTCAGTGATCGAGCCTCAATAGTCCCCGAATAAAGCCAGCTTCAGGCGGGACGCTGGCTTTATGTCGAAGTGTTTTACTTCGCGGAGCACGCAAACTCGGAGGGCAGCCAAGGCGTATCGAGACACGTATTGTCCCATCCGCGCGCGTTGGTACGGCGCCGCCAAGTGGCGCCGTACCAGTCAATCCCGACGCCGTACCCCAAGCCATAGTTCCAGTATCCCGCTGGGACAGGACGATATCCCGGCCGATAAGCATAATGCCGGTGATACGTTCTCGTTTGAGCTGTCGCGCCAACCATCGGTGTAACAAGTATCGCCAAAGCAGTCGCAAGAGCCACCAACTTTTTGTTAGCGACCATATGTTCCTCCTCGCATAAAACTGTTCGAGCGATAGGAACTGGCATGCTAGCGAAACGTTGCGTAAACTAATCTTGATCCGTAAATAAGCTTAAGGCATCCAAATCAGAAAAAGCAAAGATAAAGTATTCTTTGAATAATAATTAGAACTACATTTCCGAGTTTTTTGGTGAGTGCTCCCCCCTCATGGGCGTTCATTGTGCAGCGGTCCTGAGACGCCGGCAAGGCAGGAGCGGTTGGCGAAAGGCGGTCTTGCCGCGCACGCTTCCGATATGCAGCAGACAGCGAGATAGGCCGCAGCGCCCCAGGCGGAGCGGAAGCCGGTTGTGACTCCGATTGACACAGGCGCTGCTGGGCGCGGAGCGGATCTTCCTGTTCCTGCTCGCCTTGTTCGTCATCGCGGAAAGCGCCTAGGCGCTTTCCTGGAATTGACCGAGGCCGTAGCGATGCCGATAAAGCGCTCGATTAGATAAGTTACTTATATTTTTAGTTATACCCCGCCTTACAAAACGAACCCAATTTCAACCCATTGTAAACTAAATGGTCGGCCGACCCCGCTTACCTGCCCCGCCAAGCGAGTGCGGGCGCGGCCAGGAAGAAGAACAGCGCAGCGAGCGCGAGCACGATGGAAGGCCCCGCCGCCGTGTCGAGCTTAAGCGACAGGTATAGCCCGCCGAGCACAGCCGCAGCCGCCGCCAGGCCCGCCAGCGCCGCCATCTGCTCCGGCGTTTTCGAGAAGGGCCGAGCGACCGCCGCCGGGAAGATCATGAGCGATGTGATGAGCAGGATGCCGACCACCTTCATGGCGAGCGCCACCGTCACCGCGATGAGGAGGATGAAGGCGGTCTCCGTGCGGCGCACCGGCACGCCCTCGGCGGCGGCGAGCTCCTCGTTCACGGTCACGGCGAGAAGCGGCCGCCAGAGCCAGAACAGCGCGGCCAGCACCGCCGCTGCGCCGCCCCAGATCCAGGCGATGTCGGCTTTCGAGACGGCGAGGATGTCGCCGAAGAGATACCCCATCAGGTCGAGGCGCGCGCCGCCCGCGAAGCTTGCGGCGATGACGCCCGCCGCAAGGGCGGAATGGGCGAGGATGCCGAGCAGCGCGTCGTAGGGAATCGCGCGCTGCGCCTGGAAGCCGGTCAGGAGCAGCGCCATGGCAATGGCGGTGGCGATCACGCCGAGCGTCAGGTCGATGCCGAGCAGGATGCCGAGCGCGACGCCGAGGAGGCCGGAATACGCGACCGTTTCGCCAAAATAGGCCATGCGCCGCCACACCACGAAGCAGCCGAGCGGCGCAGCGAGGATTGCGGCCCCGACGCCTGCGATGGCGGCGCGGGTGAGGAAGTCGTCAAGCATGGCCGTACCCCCCCTGGCGAACGGCGGTGTCATCCCGGAAAGACGCGGAACGCGGCTTATCCGGGATTCTAACAAGCGCTGCGGTTCGGGATGATCCCGGATAACGCCTCCGGCGTTTCCGGGATGACGGGAAGTGGTCAATCATGGCGATGCCCATCGCAGGCGACGTCGCCGGAAAGCGTGTGCGTGTGGTCGTGATGGTGCTCGTAGATGCCAAGGCTCGCGGCGGCTCTCGGGCCGAACAGGCGCACATATTCGGGATGCCCGGCCACCGTGCCCGGCCTGCCTTCGCAGCAGACATGCCGGTTGAGGCAGATCACGCGGTCGCTGGCCCCGAGCACCACATGCAGGTCGTGGGAGATGAGGAGGATGCCGCAGCCGCGCGTGTCGCGGATCGCCGTGACGAGTTCGTAGAGTTGCGCGGCCCCGGCGAAGTCCACGGCTTGCGCGGGTTCGTCGAGCACCAGCAATTGCGGGTCGCGGGCGAGCGCGCGGGCAAGCAGAACGCGCTGGAACTCGCCGCCCGAAAGCTCGCTCATCTGCGCATCGATCAGGCGCTCCGCACCCGTCTCTCCGAGGCAGGCGCACGCACGCTCGCGCGGCACGACCTCGCTCAGCGACATGAAGCGGCGAACCGAAAGCGGAATGATGCGATCGATCGGAAAGCGCTGCGGCACATAGCCGATCCGAAGACCTGGCCTGCGTGCGATGCGCCCCTCCGAGACCCGCGCAAGCCCCAGCAAAGCACGCGCGAGCGTCGTTTTGCCCGCCCCGTTCGGCCCGATCAGCGTCACGATTTCGCAAGCGTGGACGGCGATGCTGACGTTCTCGACCGCGGGCTTCCCCCTGAACGCAAGCGAAACGCCCTCCGCCGCGACAAGGACCTCCCCAGCCGCTCTAACCTGAGTTGCGTCGACGGCCTCCGCGTTAAGATCCATCAGCATGAGCCGCCCCGCTTGCTCGCCTCATGACAGTCCGCGCAAGTACCGCTGACTTCGATCACCACGCTGCGCGAGTGAAAACCGCAGGCCCGAGTAGCCAGGCCGATGACGCGGAACGCATCCGAGGCCTCGGCTTCGGTAACACGCTCGCACCCCTCGCAGACGAAGGCGATGGTTTGCGGGCCGCTCGTGTGCTCCGTCATGCAGGCGAAGAAGGCATTGCGGCTTTCGAGGCGGTGAACGGCGCCCGCGCTCCGGAGCACATCCAGAATGCGATAAACGGAAATCGGCGCGAGGCGCTTTCCCTCTTTCGCGAGGCTCTCGATCAGATCGTAGGCGCTGACTGGCTTGTGGCTGCCCGCAACCTGTCGGAACACCCGCTCGCGAAGCGCCGTCCACTTGATCCCAAGTTCCAGGCATCGCGTTCTGGCGCGCCCGAGTGCATCTTGCACGCAAACGCCGTGATCGTGGTCGCGTGGAGGGAAGTGCGCTGTTTTCTGCCCAATCATGCCCTCATGTAATGTTATTACCTATCTTTGGCAATTCCTTCTACCGCAATGTTGCTTGAACTCTGCGAACAATGTCGGTGAGCGGCCGCTGACGAGGCGCGGGAGCGTGGGGGCGAGCTGCGGCGTTCCCTCGGCCGACTCGGCAATTTTGATAAAGAAGCCTGGGAGCACCGCCATTGATGGCTTAAGTCAGGCTGAGGCAGCATGACGCTGGCTCCTCTAATAGGATGATATTTATGAGCACTTTGTTGATTGTGGCCCGGCAGCTCCGAGCAGGTGTCTTGAAAATTCAATAATTCTCATGCACATTCGTTCTGTCGAAGTGTTGATCCTAAGCATAACCGGAGCAATACAGAAGAAGGGTTCTTACGCTGAGGCCTAACGTTCTGCATCACGAGTTCTCTGAACTCAAACCGCGCCGCGCAAAACGCGCCCCCGCGGCTTCCGCCTCCCTCTCCCACCTCATCGTCGCCACGCTCGATGACGCCAAGGCTGACAAAATCGTCAGCATCGACTTGACGGGCAAGACTTCGCTCGGCGATATCATGATCGTCGCGTCCGGGCGCTCGCAACGCCATGTGGGCGCAATCGCCGACAAGCTCATCGAGAGGTTGAAAGAGGAAGGCGTTCGCGATACACGTGTCGAAGGGATGCCCCTCTGCGATTGGGTGCTTATCGACGTGGGCGATGTGATCGTTCACATCTTCCGTCCCGAGGCGCGTGAGTTCTACAACCTCGAAAAGATGTGGGGCTCCGAGAGGCCGAAGCGGGAAGAAGCCGCCGACTAATCGAACCGGTCAGGTAGGACGGTCAGAATGAAGATATCAGATTCTGGCCGTTGGCCGGTTGAAGAGCGGCGCCGAGCAAACCCAGTTCAATCGCTATTTCGACCTTTTCAACGCGTCGGCGCGCGGCCTGAAGATGCCGCCGATGACCGTCGCAGAAATCGGCGAAGGCCGAAGCCAATCGGCTACCGAGCGCAAGGACGCGGAAGCCGAGGAGCTTCTCAAAAAGGTGGGCGGCTCGCGCCTTATCGTGCTCGACGAAGAGGGGAAATCGCTGACCTCCTATGAGTTCACGGCGATGGTCTCACGTCTGCGCGATGAAGCGCTCGATGCCGCTTTCGCCATCGGAGGCCCGGACGGACATGGTGACGCGCTCAAGAAAGCCGCGCATCTCCAGCTCTCTCTCGGCCGCATGACCCTGCCCCACGGTCTCGTCCGCATTGTGCTCGCCGAACAGCTCTACCGCGCCATGACCATCATGCAAGGTCACCCATACCATCGCGCCTGAGACGCAATCCGCCTCTGGAGGGCCGATTGCGTCATGGTCAGACCGGCAGGTGGAAACCGACTTCAGCACCATTCATGGTCCGGATCTCGCTAGTCCTTCTCAACCCTGGCAGCCCGTTGTACATCTTCAGATAATCCCATGCCATCCGCTCGACCGTAAACCGGTTTTCAAACGCGGCGCGAACAGCGGCGCGATCGATCTCGGAAAGCCTCAATACCGCTTTTGCCGCTTCTTCGACGCTGCCCACCACAAAGCCGCTGACGCCATTGTCGATCAACTCGGGGACCGACCCTGACCGGAAAGCGATAATCGGCGTCCCGCAAGCCATGGATTCGATCACGACAAGGCCGAAGGGTTCGGGCCAATCGATGGGAAAGAGAAGCGCCAGCGCATTGCCAAGAAACTGCGCCTTCTGATGCTCGGCGATTTCGCCGATGTACTCCACATTGGGATTGGCCCTGATCATGGGCTCGATCTTCTCATCCCAATAAAGCTGATCGTGCTTATCGACCTTGGCCGCGATCTTGAGCGGAAGACCGGCGCGCACGGCGATTTCGATGGCCCGGTCCGGTCTCTTCTCGGGCGATATCCGCCCCAGAAACGCAAGATAGCCGTCCTTCGGCTTGGGGGAGAAGCTCAAAAGGTCCTTTGGAAGCCCGTGGTAGACGTTCCCGGCCCAATTCACGTTATCCGGCAATGGGTTGCGCTGGTTGTAAGAGATCGAAGACACAGGGACATTCGGGAAAGTGGAGTAAAACGGGATCAGTTCGGGAAGATCCAGGCGCCCATGGAGCGTCGTAACGGTTTTGCCCGCGAATTGATGGATGATTGGAAACTGCAGGATGTGAATGTGAAAATGAAGCACATCGAATTCGTGAGCGCGCTGCCGCACCTGCTCGAGCATCATAATGTGGTGGGGGATGGGATCGACCACGTGGGGATTGAGCCTTAGGCCGACATCGCTACAAGCCACCAGCTCGGCGCAGGTCGTCGAATCGCCGCTCGCGAAAAGGGTGACGTCATGGCCTTGATCGACCAGTTCCTCAGTTAAGTAAGACACAATCCGTTCCGTCCCGCCGTAAAGCTTCGGCGGGCAGCTTTCGGCAAGGGGCGCAATCTGAGCGATTTTCATCGGGAAACCTTCTTCCAAACTATAACAAGAACTCATTGCGCCGGCTTACCTCGTACGGCGCGCACCTTTTCAAACACGTGAGCAAAGCAATAGGTCCGGCCGCGGTCCCGCTGAAAGCTTCAACTGTGCCGGTGTTTTTGAAATTGAAGCGATACAAGTCTTAAGTCGATACAACAAAACCGGAGTTATTATATTCCAGCTTGAGCGTGACTTGCTATCCATGGGATGGTTGCCACGCGAAATTTTGTGTAGTATTGCCGATCACAGATTGTTCTAGACCGTCATAGAGAAGATTACCTTCAAGAATCGTATGGATTGCACCGTTTCAAACAAGGCGGCAGACTTCTTGAACGGCGGCGGCGAAATGGGCGCTCTCATGCGCCGCCATGACTGGGCGGCGACCCCCCTCGGTCCGCCCTTCCTTTGGCCGCAGAGCCTGAAAACTGTTATCCAAATCCTGCTCACATCCCGCTATGCCATGTGGATGGCCTGGGGGGAGGATCTCACCTTTTTTTGCAATGATGCTTACCGGCCGACCCTTGGCGTGAAGCAGAGCTGGGCGCTGGGCGCGTCTTCCCGAAAGGTCTGGGCGGAGATTTGGCCGGAAATCGGACCAAGGATAGACACGGTCCTCAAAACAGGAAGCGCTACCTACGACGAGAACCTTCTCCTCTTTCTGGAGCGCAGCGGTTTTCGCGAAGAAACCTATCATACATTCTCTTACAGCCCGCTCGCAGACGATGACGGAAGCATTGCGGGCATGCTTTGCGTCGTCACTGAGGACACGGAGCGCGTTATAGGCGAGCGGCGTTTGAAACTCCTGCGCGATCTTGCCTCTCAACTTTCGCTTGCGCGCACGGAGAAGGAAACCTTCGAAGCGTTCCGGCTTCAGAGCCGCGACATGAAGGACCTGCCGTTTACCCTCACCTATCTTTTTAACGGAGATCTGACCGACTCGGCCCGGCTTGTCTGCGCAACGGGCAGTCTCGACGCTGTCGATCAGCCTGCTCTTTGGGGCAAGCTTCCGGCGTGGGACCGCTGGCCGGCCGGCGAAGCCCTCGCAAGCGGCGCTCCCGTCATCATCAAGAACATTTCGCGTTATTTTGATCAGCCGATGCCCGCCAGTTTATACGGCTCGGCGCAGGATGGCGTGCTGACCATGCTTTCAAAGCAAGGGCAGAAGCAGCCCGCGGGCTTCATGATCGCGGCGATCAACCCCTTCCGGCATTTCGCGCCCGCCTATGCCGGCTTTGTCGATCTCTTGGCCGGCCAGATCGCAGCCAGCCTCGATAACGCAAGGGCCTATGCGGAGGAGCGCCGCCGGGCGGAGGCCCTTGCTGAAATCGACCGCGCCAAGACGGTCTTCTTCTCGAATGTCAGCCATGAGTTCCGGACTCCTCTGACGCTCATGCTGGGTCCGCTGGAGGATCTGCTCGGCCGCACGAACGGCCTGGCCCCGGCGGAGCGCGGCCAGCTCAGGATCGTTCATCGCAACAGTTTGCGGCTTTTGAAGCTGGTGAATTCGCTCCTGGATTTCTCTCGCATCGAATCGGGCCGCGCGGTCGCAAATTTTCAGCCTGCCGACCTCGCGGCGCTCACCCGGGACCTCGCAAGCAATTTCCGCTCGGCATGCGAACAGGCAGGCTTGAGCCTTGTCATCGACTGCCCTTCCCTTCCCCGGGAAGCCTATGTCGACCGCGACATGTGGGAAAAGATCGTCCTCAATCTCCTGTCGAACGCCTTCAAGTTCACCTTCGAGGGCGAAATCAGAGTTACCCTTCGGGCGGATGGGCAGGAGGCGCTGCTCACGGTGAGCGACACGGGCACAGGCATCGCGAAATCCGAAATCCCGAGACTTTTTGAACGCTTTCATCGCATCGAAGGCGCGCGCGGGCGCAGCCATGAAGGAAGCGGCATCGGCCTCGCTCTCGTCCTGGAGCTTGTCAAAATGCATGGTGGACATATCGCGGTCGAAAGTGAGGAAGGAAAAGGCGCCGCTTTCACGATCTCAATTCCGCTTGGGAGCGCCCATCCAGATCGCATGCCCTCCGGCGGTGTGCCCGCCGCTTCGCAGACGGCGCGTGCAACAGCCTTCGTCGAGGAAGCGCTGCGCTGGCTGCCCACCCTTACGGATCGCGAAGAGTTTGCCTCGGATACCGACCTGGCGGAAATAGCGCCTGGTTCGAGCGAGTTAAGACGGGCTAAAATCCTTCTCGCCGACGATAATGCAGACATGCGCTCTTACGTGGCGCGACTGCTTTCCACCCGGCACGACGTTGAGGCAGTTGCAGACGGGCAGGATGCTTTTGAGACCGCGCTTGAACGGCGCCCGGATCTTATCCTGACGGACATCATGATGCCGCGGCTCGACGGCTTCGGGCTCATCAAGGCCATCAGGGCGGAGGAAAGTCTCCGCGATTTGCCGGTCATTGTCCTCTCGGCCAGGGCGGGCGAGGACGCAAGCATCGAGGGGCTTTCGGCGGGGGCCGACGATTATCTGGTCAAACCCTTCTCGGCGCGTGAGTTGATCGCGCGCGTGGAAGCCGCTCTGACGCTTGCCCGGCTGAGGGGCGAAACGAACGAAGTCATCCGCGAGACGAGCGAGCGATTGAATGCGGCGCTCGCTGCCTCCGGAACTGGCACCTTCCGTTGGACATTCGCCGATAACGCGCTCATTTGGGATGACGAACTTTACAGGCTCTTCGATCTCGAGGACGGACAAGACCTTACTCTCGAAAAGTTTATCTCGCTTGTGCACCCGGAAGACAGGGATGCCGTTCGCGAGCGATGCCAGCAATGCGTCTCTGACGGCGCGGATTTCGAGATGGAATATCGCGTTCTCCTCAAAAATGGCGGCGAACGCTGGCTCCTTGACAAGGGATTGACCTTCAAGGATGCGCTGGGTCGCCCCCAATACATGACCGGGGCGTGTGTGGACATCAGCGAAAGAAAAAAGGCCGAGCTTACTCTCCGCCGCCTGAACGAGACGCTCGAAGAGCGAGTCGCGCGGCGGACCGCCGAGCTTGACGCCGCTCATCGGAAACTCCTGGAGGAAGCAAAGGAGCGCGAAGCAATCTCCGCGCAGCTTCGGCAGGCCCAGAAGATGGAGGCGATCGGCAAGCTCACGGGCGGCGTCGCCCACGATTTCAACAACCTCCTGCAGGTCATCAGCGGCAACCTTCAGCTGCTCACAAAAGACGTCGCCGGCAACGATCGCGCTGAGAGGCGCATCCAGAATGCTTTAACGGGCGTCTCACGTGGATCGAAGCTCGCGTCCCAACTCCTCGCTTTCGGACGGCGCCAGCCGCTGGAGCCGAAGGCCGTCAATCTCGGGCGCTATCTCAGAGGGCTCGACGAGATGCTGCGCCGCGCGCTCGGCGAGGAAATCGAGCTTGAGACAATCGCCGGCGGAGGGCTCTGGAATACCTGCGTGGACATGGCCCAGCTCGAGAACGCGATTCTCAACCTTGCCATCAATGCGCGCGACGCGATGAAGGGGTACGGCAAGCTCACCATCGAAGCAGGGAACGCCTGGCTCGACGAACAATATGCGGCGCATCACCCCGACGTCGCGGCCGGGCAATATGTCATGATCGCGGTCAGCGACACCGGGACGGGCATCTCGCCCGAGAACCTTGAACATGTGTTCGAACCCTTCTTCACGACGAAGCCGGAAGGCGAAGGCACAGGGCTCGGCCTCAGCATGGTCTATGGCTTCGTCAAGCAATCGGGCGGCCACGCCAAAATCTACAGCGAGTTGGGCCAGGGCACGACCGTTCGGCTGTATCTGCCGCGCACACGCCAGGAGGAGGATATCGTGATCCCGGGCGACGCCACTCCTGTCGCCGGCGGCGCTGAGACGATCCTCGTGGTGGAAGACGATGAAGGGGTGCGTTCGACGGTCGTCGATATGCTCACCGATCTCGGCTATCGCGTCCTCAAGGCCAAGGATCCACAGACAGCGCTGGTTGTGATCGAAAGTGGCGTTCCCATCGACCTGCTTTTCACCGACGTGGTCATGCCAGGGCCGCTGCGCAGCACGGAACTCGCCAAAAAAGCGAGCGACCGGCTGCCAGACATCGCGATCCTGTTTACGTCGGGATATACCGACAACGCCATTGTTCATGGCGGCCGCCTCGACGAGGGCACTCACCTTTTGAGCAAGCCCTACACACGCGAGGCGCTTGCGAGGAAGATCCGCCAGGTTCTTGGCGATCGCGTCAAAAAGGATGGCGCGGCAAGCTGGGACCGGCATGGTGTTGGCGGCCGCGTCAAAGAAGGCGGCGTAACATTGGCGGACGGGCTCGCCTACGCGCCGATCGCTGTCAAAAGCGCGCCTGAAAAGCCGCTTCGCATTCTACTGGTCGAGGACGAACCGTTCATCCGCGCGGCGACAGCCGATTACCTGACGGACCTCGGCCATATCGTGTTCGAAGCCAAAGATGCACCGTCGGCGTCGAAGGTTCTCGATGCCGAGGACGTGGACCTGCTTCTGACGGATGTTGGCCTTCCAGGCGAGACCGGCATCGAACTCGCCCTTCGCTCCCGCGACCGCTTCCCCGGCATCAAGGTTGTCCTCGCGACGGGTTACCGCCTCATTGACGGCGCGCCGGACAACCGCCTCGCAGACGCGGTCGTTCTCACGAAGCCTTATACGATCGAGAACTCTCGCAAAAGCGCTCGCGTCGGTTGCGGGCAGTTGAGCCGTCATATCTGCTGCGGACTTGCAGCGGCGGGAGGAGCGCTCAACTCGCCGGAGGCGCTCGCCGGCTCTTCCTTCGCAGTCCTTCGCGTACCTCTCAGGCTGCGGGTCAGGCTTTCAAGCCCGTCGCGGAAGCGCTCGATGCCCCGCATCACCAACTCCCCGCGCCGCAACCGGCGGTCCAGAGCGGCCATGGTGCGGGCCATGCCGGCGTCGTCGTCCTCGAGCCAGATCGCGAAGACGCGAGAATAGATCGACAGAAGCCCTTGCACACGCACGAAGCCAGTCCCGCCCTCTCCGCTGATTCCGGCCGCGGCCAGCATCCAATATTGCGATTTCAGCGCTGGTCGCATTTGCGCGAGCAACTCGCCAAGGCTTGAGCCCACATCCTCGCGGATGCGCCGGATGGCGGCCTTGTAAGGCTGCATCACCTCGAAGCGCGTCAGCATCACGTCGAAAAGCCGGTCGCGCGCAACGTCGGGACCGGGGGCGGGGAACTTTTCAATGACTGCCTGATCGATGGCGCGCGAGAAGGCGGCGAGGATCTGCCCCTTGCTCTGGAACTCCTTGCGGAACTCTATGAGCGGCACACCGGCCTCGGCTGCGATTTCGCCCAGGCTCAAATCGCGCCATCCGCGCGTCTCGGCCAGCCGCAACGCCGCCGCTATGATGCGATCGCGGTTCGTTGTCCCTTCCAGCATGTTCGCACTCCCGGTTTACAAAACTTCTCTCGATATATTGCCGTCGTCGGGGCGGCATTCAACAGTGGGAGCCCCAGCACTTTTATCGTCCCCTTTCGAACGTCAGGGTTGCCTTGACGGATCGTGATTACGAGAACCTGTCACGTAGTCTTGACGTTCGATCGGTTTTTTCTGGCGTCCATAGTGGGATCCTGGGTAAAGCGCCTTGCCGGGACGTTAAGGAAATAAGCCATCGATAATAAAGAATAAGTACCGTCGCAGCTATCGTTGCCGCCGGAGACGCGGCGCTGAAAAGGCTCGCCGTCATAGTTAATTTGCGCGGCCAAAACATATTTAACGGACTTGAGCGCGTCCCATTCTCGTCAAAAATAGAATTGATTAACCCTGAGAATTTGACTGCCTTTTCCAGGAGATAGACAATCCTTCGCATCCGGCGAGACGCCGGCTTCTCTCCTTCTTAACCAAGTATGCGCCGTTTTTGGACCAGACGCGCCGGGAGTTAATCATATCAGGATTAACCATCGGTCGCGGGCACGATCCGTTTACGATGATGGCTTGAGGCCGATCCCTTGGCGCCGGTCGCCACGACACCGCCGGTCCAACATCCAATATGCATCCGATCACGTTCAGTCGGGATCACCAGCCGCGGCCTGTGTTTTATGGGGTAGTCGAGGAGATTAGCCCTACAAGGAACCAGACATGTCCCAACAAACCGTAATCCGCCTTGCGATTGCCGCCATCACGAGCATCGCATTCACCGCCGCGCCCGCCTTGGCCGCCGCGAAGGCGCCCGCTCAGAAGGCGAAAATAAGCATGAGCCAAGCCCGCCAGATAGCGCTTCAAGCCTATCCCGGCAAAATCATGAAAGAGGAACTCGAGCATGAAGGCGGCGGTAGCGGCCTTCGCTACTCCTTCGACCTTCGCAAGGGAAAGCAGTGGCGCGAAGTCGGGGTGGATGCCATGACCGGCAGAGTTCTTGAAAACAAGGTTGAAGGGTCGAATCCGAAAGACTAAGCAAGCCAGAATACAACCCAGGATGGCAACCGCGTTCGCATCGGAGAAGCAGCATAACCATGGCTTTCCAGACCGCACAGATTGAGCGAAATCATGCACTCAGCAAGGCGCCCGAGGTCACGCTCTGGTTCTGGATCATCAAGATCCTCTGCACGACGCTCGGCGAAACCGGCGGCGACGCGGTGACGATGAGCATGAACCTCGGCTATGCGACAGGCGTCGGCATTTTCGCCGCCATCTTCGCGGTCGCTGTCTGGGCGCAGGCCTATAGTAAGGCTTTTCATCCCTTTCTCTATTGGACGGCGATTGTCGCAACCACAACGCTCGGAACCGCGCTTGCCGACTTTTTCGACCGCTCGCTTGGCATTGACTATCCCGGCGGAGCAATAAGCCTGTTTCTCCTCCTGCTCTTGAGTATCGCAATCTGGTACTGGTCCGAGGGTTCAGTGTCGGTCCAGACGATCACGAACCCAAGAGTGGAGGCGTTCTATTGGACCACCATCATGTTCTCGCAGACGCTTGGCACGGCGCTTGGCGATTGGGTCGCCGCCACCGACCGGGGCGGGTTCGGGCTTGGTTATGAATGGGGGGCCGCTGTCTTCGGCGCCGCGCTCGCCGTGGTGGCTGCGGCCTATTATTTGACCAGAATTTCCCCCGTTCTCCTGTTCTGGGCCGCCTTTGTGTTGACCAGGCCCCTTGGCGCCACCCTTGGCGATTGGCTCGATAAACCCATCAGCGACGGCGGCATGCATCTCAGCCGCTATTATGCCTCGGCAATCCTGGCCGGCCTTATCATCGTGTGCGTTTCCATCTTTCCCCAGCGCGCGGGGCAGCACCCAGAAGAAGGACACGCCGCGTCATGAGCGGAAGCATAGCGGCCTCGTTCGGACCGGTTGTGATCCAATCTCGCGCTCGAGTCTGTTGGCGACCCTTCCCGCAGTTTGGGATCATGCAACATTCACCCTCGGCCCTCGATGCAGGATGTCGCGGCTTTTGCTCAGGCAGCGCGTCTTCATGAGACCGTGGCCGAGCATCGCCATCAAGCGCTCAAGCTCGGCATCGTGAACGCCCAGTTCGCGCAGATGCAGCATGGTGTTGACGACATATTCGATGTTCGCGCCCGATTTCCCGGCGCTCCGCCGCACAAGCCACGCCTGCGCTTCCAAGGGGATGCGGCCGGCATATTGCGGATGGCGGCGGTCGACAATGAAGCACAGGGCGTCGACGTGGCGGGCGCTTCCGTCGAGCAGCTTCACCGGACGCATGGTCGCATGATACGTATTTGTGACGTTTTCCCGGCGCTGGAGGTAGAGGCGCGTGTCAAGCGCGCGCTGCTTCGCAACCCGGAAGGCCATGCCTTCGCACTTGCCGCCCTTATCGAGGCCGAACACCAGCCCCGGCGCGGCCGGAACGCCCCGATGCACCACGGAATAAAGGCAAAGCGCGCGGTGAGCGCCTTCGAGCTGCGCGTGCGCGGTCTCTTCGTAACGGAAACCGGGCCGCCACATCAGCGAGCCATAAGCGAACACCCATAAATCCAAGCTAAGTATCCTATCGAGGCTCGATCTTAGAGCTAAAGCGCCATAGGGGTCGCCAACGCGGTTTACTTTTGCCCCGCACTCCCCCGAGAAATTTTGCGGCCGAAATCCGGTGCGGGAGTTTCCTGGCCCGCGTCGATGATCCCACGGCGAATGGCGCGCGTCCGCGTGAAAAGCTCGAAGAGCGCATCGCCATCGCCCCAGCGAATGGCCTTCTGCAGGGCCGCCAGGTCTTCGGTGAAGCGTCCAAGGATTTCGAGCACCGCATCTTTGTTGTTCATGAAGATGTCGCGCCACATGGTCGGGTCGGAGGCGGCGATGCGGGTGAAGTCGCGAAAGCCGGAAGCCGAGAACTTGATCACCTCTTTTTCCGTCACGCGCTCAAGATCGGAAACGGTGCCGACGATGTTGTAGGCGATCAGGTGCGGCACGTGCGAAGTCACGGCGAGCACAAGGTCGTGGTGCTCGGGCGCCATGATTTCGACCATGGCTCCGCACGCTTCCCAATAGGCCTTCAGCTTCGCGACCGCCTCCTCGTCAGCCTCGGGGAGCGGCGTCAGGATCGTCCAGCGCTCGTCGAACAGCTCCGCGAACCCCGACTCTGGGCCGGAAAACTCGGTTCCGGCGATCGGATGGCCCGGAATGAAATGAACGTGGTCCGGCACATGCGGGCCGACATCGCGGATGACGGCGGTCTTGACCGAGCCAGCGTCCGTGAGGATGGCGCCCTTCCTGAGATGCGGCGCGATCTCGGCCGCAAGCGTACTGAAAGTGCCGACCGGCGTGCAGAGGATGACGAGATCCGCGCCGCGAACCGCGTCGGGCGCATCCTCATAGACCTCATCGGCGAGTTCAAGTCTGCGAACGGTGGCGCGCGTGGCCTCGGAGCGCGCGCATGCCGTAATCCGCGACGCGAGATTGGCGCGGCGCATGGCATGGCTCAGCGATGAGCCGATAAGGCCGACCCCGATCAGCGCGACGTGTTGAAACATCGGTTTTGTCATGAGCAGGTTTGTTATCCGAGGCTTTGGGCCATGACCAGGGCTTTTATCCGCGTGGAAGCAATATGAGGCCGTGAGCCTCGGAGACTCAAGCCCCCGATCTTCCGGCCCGGCCTGCCTTGCACAAATCCCCTTCGATTTCTTGAGCTCGCGCCCTCCCCGCCACCTTACGGTTGCAATTTTGCCGGATGCACTTCTCTGTTCCGCCACGTTGCAATTTCGCTATGGTCGGGCGGGGGAGAGTTGCGATTTGTTTTGCAGAGAGGTTTCAACCTGTCATGAAAGTATTCAGGCTTATCGCCTGCGCTGCGATCGCCGGCTTCGGCGCCGCAGCCGCGCATTCTGGAGCCGCTGTCGCGATTGTCGCAATGCCGGGCTCCCCTGGAAGCATTGCCGGCGCCGGACGCACGCCAACCGTTCATGTCCAGTATGATAACGGACGCCCCGGCGGTTGGAATGGCGGCCCAGACCGGCCCGTCGCGCCGGGCTGGCGCGGAGGATGGCCCGGCGGTTGGTATGGGCGGCCCGGATGGTATGGCGATCCCCCCGGACAGCCCCGGCACTGGCCTTCGGAATGGGGCGGAGGCTGGTATGGGGGATGGTACCAGCCTTATTGGGGAGAAGGCTCCTGGGCCAGCCCCAACTGGGCCTACGGCTCCGAACACTATTATGGACACTACCCGGCGCCTGGCGCATGTGGCCCGTCGTGCGGCCAGCCGGAATACGTTCCCCTGAAATAGAGCGCGCGGATCAGGCAGCCGGCGCGGGCGTTCCGACTGCTTCCAGTTCGTTGGACTCTTCCTCAGTGAAAAGGCGGCTGCGCGTCAGGAATCGCAACCCCTCCGGCGCTTCCAGCGAAAAACCTGCGCCACGGCCTGGCACGACATCGATGATGAGCTGTGTGTGCTTCCAATATTCGAATTGCGCGGCCCCCATGTAGAAATCGCAATCGGCGATCCGGCCCAGGAACACATCCTGCGGACCGATCCGAAAATCGCCCACGGGATAGCACATTGGCGCAGAGCCGTCGCAGCAGCCGCCCGATTGGTGGAAGAGGAGCGCGCCATGCTGAGCGCGCAGCTTTTCGACGAGCTTCCGAGCTTCGGGCGTTATCTCGACGCGATTGACCATTGCGATATCCTTCAAGCGCCTTGGCCCCTCACCCTGTCCCTCTCCCTCCAGGAGAGGGAACGACGCTGCCGGACTCCCTCTCCCCACAGGGAGAGGGTTGGGGTGAGGGGTTACAGCCCCAATTCTAGAAAAAGCCGAGCGGCTTGGTGGAGTAGCTGACCAGGACATTCTTGGTCTGCTGGTAATGATCGAGCATCATCTTGTGCCCCTCGCGGCCGATGCCCGACTGCTTGTAGCCGCCGAACGCCGCGTGCGCCGGATAGGCGTGATAGCAGTTCGTCCAGACACGGCCCGCCTGAATCGCCCGGCCCATGCGGTACGCCCGGTTTCCATTGCGCGTCCAAACGCCAGCGCCGAGCCCGTAAAGCGTGTCGTTGGCAATGTGCAGCGCCTCGGCTTCATCCTTGAATGTCGTGACCGAAACCACCGGCCCGAAAATCTCCTCCTGAAAGACGCGCATCTTGTTATGGCCTTGGAGGATCGTCGGCTCGACATAGTAGCCTTCCGCGAGTTCGCCTTCGAGGTGGGCGCGCTTGCCGCCGGTCAGCACCTTTGCGCCTTCCTGCTTTCCGATGTCGATGTAGGAGAGGATTTTCTCAAGCTGGTCGTTGGACGCCTGCGCACCGATCATGGTCGAAGGATCGAGCGGGTGGCCCTGCTTGATCTTTTCGACACGCGCGACGGCCCGTTCCATGAACTTGTCGTAGATCAGATTCCTGGACCAGCGCGCGGCTTGGGCAGGTGCAAACCTCGCCCTGGTTCAACGCGAACATGGTGAACCCTTCGAGCGCCTTGTCGAAGAAGTCGTCATCGTGCTCGGCCACGTCGGCGAAGAAGATGTTCGGCGACTTGCCGCCAAGTTCGAGCGTCACCGGAATGAGATTGTCGGAGGCGTATTGCATGATGAGCCGGCCCGTCGTCGTCTCGCCTGTGAACGCGATCTTGGCGATGCGCTTGCTCTGCGCGAGCGGCTTGCCAGCCTCGACGCCGAAGCCATTGACGACGTTGATGACGCCCGGCGGAAGGATATCGGCGATGAGTTCCATCATGACCATGATGCTGAGCGGCGTCTGCTCGGCTGGCTTCAAAACGACGCAGTTTCCTGCCGCGACGGCGGGCGAAAGCTTCCACGTCGCCATCAGAAGCGGAAAATTCCACGGAATGATCTGGCCGACGACGCCGAGCGGTTCATGGTAGTGGTAGGCGACAGTGTCGTGGTCGATCTCGGAGATGCCGCCTTCCTGAGCGCGCACCACGCTGGCGAAATAGCGCCAATGGTCGACGGCGAGCGGCAGGTCGGCATGGGTGGTTTCGCGGATCGGCTTGCCGTTGTCGAGAGTCTCGACGAGGGCGAGCAGATTGAGGTTGGACTTCGATCCGGTCGGCGATCCTGTTCATGATCGCGGAGCGTTCCTGAACGGAGGTCTTGCCCCAGGCGTCTTTCGCCTTGTGAGCCGCATCGAGCGCCAACTCGATATCCGCCGCCGTGGAGCGCGCGATCTCGCAGAGTTTTTGGCCCGTGATAGGGCTTGGATTGTCGAAGTACCGGCCTTCGACCGGGGCAACCCATTTGCCTCCGATGAAGTTGTCATACCGGTCTCTGATCAGGACCTTGCTCGAGATTTGCTCGATGGCTTGTTGAAACATGGCGTTCCTCCTTTTTGTTACTGGCGCCGTTCGGCGTCGGTTTTGGCCTCATTTGAGGGTGAGGCGAAGTCTTGAGCTGTGGGATAGTGCGAGGGCCATCGGGCGGCGACCCGCAGACTGCGACAAAAGAGACCACAACTTATGATGCTCCCGCCCGAAAACCTCGTCAACCTGAGGCTTTACCTTGGCACGTTCATGGCAGCCGGCCATTTCTCCGGAGACGCGTCATCGGGAATAGCGATGGCATGTATTCGCAAACGCGGCGCTTGCATCTTAACCCAGGGTGAGGAATTACAATTTGGCTGCGCAAACGCTTTGCAGGCCCCGGCAGAAAGGCAGATATGGATAATTCCGATAGCCGCTTCGTCTGGTACGAGCTGGCGACGACCGACGTGAAAACGGCCAAGGCCTTCTATTCCAGCGTCGTGGGATGGGGCACGGCGGATGTGCCCGGTTCGGTCTACACTCTCTTTAACGCTGCAGGCTGCCCCGTCGCCGGTCTCTCGCAATTGCAGGGAGGCGCACAAAAAGCCGGGGCAGCGCCGCAGTGGAGGGGTTATGTCGAAGTGGACGACGTCGACGCCACCACGCGCCGGGCGAAGAAGCTTGGCGGAACGGTGCATATGCCGCCGACAAGCGTCCCCAACGTCAGCCGCTTCTCGGTCATCGCCGACCCGCAAATGGCGGCGCTCGCTTTGATCGAGAGGCGCCAAGCGAGCCCGGATCAGCCCGCGCAAACCGAGGCGCCGGGACACGTGGCATGGCGAGAGTTGATCGCCACCGACTTGGAAAAGGCTTTCCTCTTCTACAACAAGCTTCTGGGTTGGCGTAAGGCCAGCACCATGCCGAGCCCCGTGGGGAACTATCTGGAATTCTCTGCTGGCGCGGACACGATCGGCGGCATGTTCTGCCGGCTCGACGGAGCAGCGTATTCGTCCTGGCTCTATTATTTCAGCGTCAGCGACATCGAGGCGGCAGCGAAACAGGTGGAGGCCGGCGGCGGCAAGGTTCTCTGCGGCCCGCTCACAGTGCCAGGCGGGGCTCGCATCCTTCAATGCGGGGACCCTCAGGGCGCCGCCTTCGGTTTGATCGACAGGCGCGTGCGCGTCGCTATCGGATGCTACTCGCCGCGCGATCCCCTGAATAAGCGGTAGCGCCGCGGCTACTGTGAACCAGGAGGGGGAAGCGGGCGGCCAATGGCGAATTGACCGACTGGGCCCTCGACATGGAATCCGATCCCCGTCATCTTCTCGAACTGCTCGATATTCGCGATGCCGATCGCGCATCCGCCGAGCCCCATCCCGGACGCCATGAGGTGAAGCACTTCGGTGAGGACGCCGGCATCCTTGAGAATGAGCGAATAGGCAATCGAGCTGTACTTCCAGGAAACCCGTCCGAACCGCGCGGCGATCGTGATCAGAATCTGCGGCGGAGCGGTCACGCCCATTGCGGACGCGCCGTGCGCGAGAAGGGCTTTGACCGCCGCCGCCGGAACCTCGATGGGGACGAGCGCGTGGGCGCCGGCGTCGTAATGATAAAACCCTGGGGCAAGCCCTTCGCAAACGTGTACGGAAAGATAAAGCTCCAACTCCGAACTCGCTCCTGCCGAAGGGAACGGACGGGCGATGGGCTCCGGGCTGCCGGGCCGTGGCAGAGCGCGCGCAGCGCCATCCAGGAAGCATGACAACTCGCCGAGCGTGATCGGCTGCCTGTCATCGAAGTCGCGCGTGGAACGGCTCGCCCGCAGGAGCTTGGCAATCGGGGGCGGCGCTTCCTGACGGGAGGCCAAAGGCGCGCAGAGGTCGATTTTTTCGCCCGGCCAGGACGGCCGGAGCGCGGGCAGCGGAGACACCGTTCCGCCATGCGGGGTAGTTCCACCAACCGGGTTGGCATGCCGGCCTTCGGTGCTTCGGGCATGAAACAGAAGATCGTGGAAGTCCCAAAGAGCCAGGTCGCGATCGCCTTCGGCGAGGCGCGGATTTCTTTCACCGGCGGGGTCCGCCTTCAAAACCAATCGGCAGTCCGCCAGAAGAGAGAGAACCTCGATCCCTGGGAAGCCATCCTGCTGCTTGAGCCGCCGTATGTTTTGCGGAGCCGCCAGCAAAGCAATGAAGCTCACGAGTTGCGGATCGCAAATCCTGAACAGGGCATCGGCGCGGGGCGACTCGAGCACGATTTCATTTCCCCGGCTCCGAATATACGCGAACCGGGAGAGAACGAGAGCGTCATGATCGCCTAGCTCAGGCGTCTGCGGCCAGTAGCCGGGAAGCTGCGGTTCGATGACGATCAGGTCTTCAGCGTTGTTGCGCGGGTTCGGGACGGCATATTCCAAGAGGCCGCTGCCGGCGAGCCGGCGAAGGAGCAGTTCGATCTCCTTATCCGTGTTCTCGAGCGAACTCAGCGGCAGCCCGGTGCGCAGATCCTGCAGGCACGCTGCCGCTGCCGAGCCGAACCGCCCCAACATGATGGAGTCCGTCTCGAAGACGGCGACGATCGCGCCGCTCGCGTGCGCTTCAACTCTCGACCAGCGGCCTAGCCGTGCGCAGAGCGCTGGCGAAGCTGCCCCTCGCCTTGACTTCGGTCCGGGAGTGCGCAAGCCAACCCCCTTAAGTATGAGGGAACATGGGGTTGAGCTCGTCTTCATCGAGCGGACGTTCGAGCCACCCCAGCTTCACGGGAACATCGTAAAGGCGGCCGGGACCGAAACGGCGATAGAAATGCCGCAATCCCGGCACGACAACTCTCACAACCGGCACATCGATATCGGGGCGCGTTTGATCGAGGACGAGGAAATCGAGGCCCTGCCGCTCAGCCACCGCCACGCAGGCCGCCACCTGCTTATCCGTCTCCAGGTGGCTGAACTTCGAATCGAACTCTGCTTCCAGCACTTCGCCGTCGCCTGGCAACAGGAAGGGATGGTCTGCAAGCCGCAATGGCGCCACGCCATCGAGACTCGTTTGCAGTCTGGCCCCGCCCGCCATGATTTCGATCGACAGGAACTGATTGAGTTCCGTCAGCGTGCGCAACATCGCGATGCGCGCCTCGAAATGCGAGCCTGACCCAAATTCGATATATTCCGCTCCGTCCTGCTCCCAATGCGCTATGGCGACGAAACTTGGAATGCCAAGATCGCTGGTGATGTCGAGCACCCAGAGACGCTTCCCGCTTTCGGCCAGCTGAATCTGGAGATCGCGGACGTAGGAATCGTTGAACCTGTCGAGATTGACTGCGGGGCGTTTCAGGCGATTATACCACCAGATCGCGTAAGCATCCCGCTCAACCAGTTCCAGGAAGCCCTGCACGATCGCCTCTTCGCGGGTGTTGCCCGCGGCGCAGCCGTTCGAAATCCGCATGAAAAGGTATGACGTGGCCCGCGTAGTAGAAATACAGAAGGCTCGTGGGAAGATACCTGAAGCACTTGTCGCGCAAAGACCAGATGGGCGACCATTCCATCTCAGTCTCGGTATCGAAAAGATACGGGCTGACTGGTTCGTCATCCGGGCCTGGCATTTCAGCTAAGCCCCGGCGGTATTGCTCTTCACTGAAGTTCAGAACGCTGTTCGGCAAGAGAGCCTCACCTTGAGCGAACTCCTTGAACCGTTTCTTGACCCTGATTTCGTCGCCCTGGAAGACGCCTGAATAGCGCTCGATCGCCTCCATGAGCGCGCTGGCTTGTCCCTGCTCCGCCGTGCTGCCCTTGCCGAAGCTGCTCCCCTCCAGCGCGCCCCTCAGTTCATGGATTGTTTTCGACGGCGCCGAAAAGTTGTGCTTGGCAAAATAGGATGTGTTCAGCGGCAGGTCCGTTTCGATCCGCTCGAGGAGCGAAACCACGCCAGTGAGTGGGCTGATATGCTTGCGGTAGCGATTAACGGTTGTATGCGATGACACGGTACGGTAGCCGCCACTCGTCAGCACAGGCCGGCCGCCGCTCTTCAACTCGATCGGGACTGGCGCGCGGTTTGGATCTCGATGTTCGTCCGAGCCGCAGGCCCGGCATTGTGGGCGGGCCGCCACATGATGCTTCACGGTTACGGCGCCGGTCAGATCAAGGCTCAGAATGTGGCTGTTCAGATCCGTACGAAAGCTGGTGGCGACGGCCTTTGCAATCTCCATCGCTGCGAGCTGGACGCCGCTTTGGCCGACTGTATGCCTGACCAAAGGCGAGACTGTCAGAAGCTTCGCCTCGCTTCGATTAAGCATCCCCCTGACTTCGCGGTTCCGCTTCATCCGGTCCGCAAGGCATACCCAGCAGGCGCTTTTGCCGGGGGTGAAAATCGGCCCGACCAAGGGGAAGATGCCGCAAGGCTGAGCGATGATCCACGGCGTTCCGTCCGACAAATGCCGCTGATTCAACTCCGCCAGCGGTTCTTCGAGATAGTCGCTGACCAGCGTAACTGTCAAATTAGGGGAGCGCTTGACAATGCGCGCCCCGAGTTCACTCAGCGCTGCGCTCAGTTCCGCTTCCCCTTGAACATCGATCGCGTGAACGCGGATGCGACACTGTTCAAGGTTTTTCTCCGCGTCGCCAAGCGCTAGCCCCAGACTTGCCCAATAGGCAGCCACGGCGCCAGTCGTGGATTTCAACTTGGGTACGGCATAGCGGCGGTCGAGCAATCGCTTCAGGGCTTCATTGATTTGCTCGGCCGGAAAATATTGCTCCAGCACGCTCAGGATCTCCTGAGGACTCCTCCCCTCCTCGGCAATCAGAGCGCCGATCGCAACATAGAGCGATCCATGCAGCAGGAATTTCCGATCCTCGGAATAGAGGCACAGAACGTCGGATGATAGCGCATAAACGGTGAAATTCGGGGCGAACTGCAGGATTTGATTGCCGTTGACCGGCAGGGGGCTATCTCGGTTCTCGACTGTCATAACGGGAAAATACCCTACCGCTGGCGCTTGTGAAGCGCTTATGCGCCAGCTACCAGAAGCTCTTGGATGTTAGTGATTTTGTGCCAGATGATATTCCGGACCTGCCCAGGATAAGGCTTCCCATCGCCCAACCGCGCGAACCCTACCATACCGCATTGACTGCGCACAACAGTCTGAGGGCCGGATCGATCTATCCGGCCCACATACAAACAACTTTCTCAACCGCTGCGTTGCCTTAGCACCAGGGCCTGCAACCACCCCAAGACAGACACCAAGCGCCGCCGCAACCGCCGCAGCCACCCCAGCCGCACCCGCATCCTCTTCTGCATCCGCCGCCGCCGCATCCGCGGCATCCGCCGCCGCATCCGCCAATTCGGCAGCCCCCGCCACGGCATCCGCCGCCGCCACGGCATCCGCCGCCGCCGCCGTGACATCCGCATCCGCCGCAGCCGCGGGTAAGTTGAAGCAAGGACCGGGACTGCTCCACACCTTCCTTGTCGAACAGGTTGAACGTAGCCAAGGTGACGTCGGATATTTCCTCTTCACCCAAAGTAAAGGCCTGAACAGGCGACGTGGCCGGCGACGGCATGCCCGCTAACAATTCGCCGGTTGTCGCCGTCGTTGCAGCCAAGGATAACCCGGCAAGGCCCAAAACGGATAACGCCGTATTCGATCGCTTAGTTTTAGCCCGCTTCAATCGCGACATGGGTTCCTCCATCCCTTTGATGTCTCAAAAACTAGCACGTTCTATATTTCGCAAACAAGGCGAAAGCCTCAATGCAT
The DNA here is from genome assembly GCA_963757195.1 of uncultured Alphaproteobacteria bacterium. Taxonomy (GTDB): domain Bacteria; phylum Pseudomonadota; class Alphaproteobacteria; order Rhizobiales; family Rhodomicrobiaceae; genus Rhodomicrobium. Next base: position 1,562,048 of record CAVWQG010000002.1, on the reverse strand, counting down.
TTTCACTTTTCTGGAATTGCCCAGAAAAAAGACCCGGCGGCGCCGGATGTTCAGTGAAAGGCGGCCTCGGTCGGCACAACATCGATGGAACTCTGACCTGGGAACGCCAGTCAGTCGATGAATCAGACGTGCTGCACAACAACTGCAACCTTGAAGGAAGGGAGCGCGTAGACGAACCTCGCGCCTCTTTCACTAAGCAAACTCGCTAATTCGGCCGACGGATTGTCATCCCGGCCAAGCGAAGCGCGAGCCGGGATCGTGAAGTTGTAAGCATTTCAATAAATTGTGATCCCGGATAAGGCTTTGCCTTTCCGGGATGACGATGCGATCCGTGGCGCATCCGGCAAGTCTTGCTTGGATTGTCTACGTCTGAGCCTATGCCGTGAACTACGCCTCACATAGCGGCTCGGTAGTATTCTGCGCTGCGACTCGCGCAGCCGCCACCAAGATCGCGAGTTAGAATTCACCTATTGCCTTCGGTCCTATGTCCACTGGGAATAGGCGCTGTTTGCATTTTGAAGCGCGCTCGAATTTTTGATGTCGGTGATCAATGTATCGGCCGCGGATTTCGAGGCCGTTGCGCTGCCCGATTGCACCGCGCTCAACAGTGTCTTGAGATCGGCGAGGAACGTTGACTGGGTGCTGCTCGAGCTTGACGACGCGGTGCTGTCGCCTGTGGCGCTGCTCGACCCTGAGGCCGCGCTGTCGAGCGCGCTTTGAATGGTCGTTGCGGCGCTCTGGGCATCGCTCATGTCCCCGGACTCCGCGGACTGCAGCAAGCTCACGAGCGTGCCGGTGAGAGAATTTGACTGGCCCCCTTGGCCGGGCGGGGGCGGAGGCGGTCCCATATCGCTTTGCTGGCTTTGAGAGGACTGCGCTGCGTTCGTGAGATCCTTGATCACCGTGTCGGCGGCGGTTTTGGAGGCTGTCGTGTCCCCCGATTGCACGGCGGTCAACAGGGTATTCAAATCGGTAAGAAATGTTGACTGAGTGCTGCCGGCGCCTGTAGTCGAGGAGGTTGTGGATGCCGTGCCGGCGCTTGCAGTCGACGAGCTTGTGCTGTCGAGCGCGCTTTAAATCGTTGTCGCGGCGCTTTGGGCATCGGTCATGTCTCCGGACTCTGCGGACTGCAGCAACGTCGCAAGCGTGTTTCCAAGGGAGCTCGACTGCCCGCTTTGGCTTGACTGCCCGCTCTGGCTGGGCGGCGGTGGCGGGGGTGGCCCCATGTCACCTTGCTGGCTTTGAGATGCGCCCCCGCTCCCCTGCGAATTCGTCCCAAGCGACAGGCCGCTTAACAAAGCGGCCAACGCATTCTGCGCCTGGTTGATCGCGTCGCCCGAAGTGGATTGCGACGTCTGGCTGCTTTCGCTCGTATCCGATGATTGATCGCTGGCGCCGGTGGTCGTTTGCCCGCGATGATGGTGGTGGATCGCTGCGAAAGCCACACTGTTGCTGGTGGCCGAGATTGACATGATTATCTCCCGAAAGGGGTTACCTTTCAACTATGCGTTGTATATAAGCGCTCGCGGTTACATTCAAACTTTCCAAGATTGCGCTTACAATGACGTGAAGATAGAATAAATCCAGCCTCGTATTATGGCTAGCCCGTTGCGAAGTGTTACAAACTGTTGCAACCAAGGATTGTGATATGTTCGATGACCAGATAGGTCATCCCGCCTTTGCGCGGTTCACAAAGGAGCCTCTTCCGATCCTGCAGGCTTTTGATGGCGCGATCGCCGATCCCAGGTGGCGCAGTTCCGCGGCACGTGGTGCTCATCCAATACGCCGAGCTCGGCCTCCGCGCTCGTTCTCCTGACCGGCAAGCCGATAAGACGGCGAAGCAGATTAACGAGACCCTGGCCCGCGGCTTCTTCGCGCGCCATACGCTGTACTCTGTAAAGCGGCCCCAAATTCTCGAGGGGATGCGCCGCTCTGTTTTCCCTCATCCGGCCATGCTGGCTGCGGACAGCGTGCGATACGGCATCGACCATACTGGATGTGACCTGATCATTCACTGAGACGTCGTCGGAAGCACGTGTTGTGAGTGCGAACTTGCCTCCGGCTGTACTAGCGCTCGCGGTCTCTTCAAGGATGAGCGGCGTGCAACGAACTGTAACGTTGCGTTACAGAGACGGACTGGCAGCCAAACCCGAGAGTGCCTATGGTGACGATTGAAATTGATTCGACTAGGGACGGATCTAAGGACACATAATCTGTGTTCCTCCTGGACGCGTAAACTTTTAGGACATGACTCACAAGGGAGAAGTCCAATGGATCCAGTTTCAATTCTCATCATGTTGGTGATCGGCGCAGTTGCGGGATGGCTTGCCGGCGTTATCTATTCCGGCGCGGGATTTGGGATCGTCGGTAACATTATCGTGGGCATTCTCGGCGCTATCGTTGCCGGCGCTCTGTTGCCGGGCTTTCTGCACTTTCCGGGCATCGTCGGCCAAATCATCAGCGCTGCGATTGGAGCCATTATCTTGCTGGCCCTTGTAAGCTTCGTTTCGCGCAGAGCCGTTTAAGGCGCTAGCAGCCTGCTGAAAAAGGCGGAAATCCAGGCTTTATCCTTCGGACAGGCTCAAGGATAAGGCCGCGCGAGTTCAATGGCATGGACCTCATGATGAGCTTGTCGCGGTTCGGCTGGGCTCACCGTGAGGACATGGGGCCGCATGAGAGCGAGCGATGAACGCGGGTGCTTCTGTAGCCGATAGCCGTCCTCTATCCTCAATAAAAAAAGCGCTCGCTAACCGCAGCAAAGGACAAATTTTAGCCAGCGGCGAAACAGCCGATGAACTGTATCCTCGCATAGTGCTGGGGCGACGCTTGGAGCGCCGTCCCGCATAGGGCATCGAGGAACAGCAGCATGCGAAGCTTTCCAATTCCAGTCGAAGAAACGGCGCGCCTGAGGGAGCTGCATAGGCTGCGCTTTTATGAGTGGAACGCGAGCGCTGCGCTCAACGATCTTTGCAACCTCGCAGCCAGGCTCCTCAAAACGCCCATCGCGCATCTCTCGCTAGTCGACCGCGACGAACAGGTCTTTGCCGGAAAGACCGGTCTTGAAGGAGACCGGACAGCAAGGGCCATTGCATTTTGCGCCCACACCATTATGACCCCGAAACCGTTCATCGTCGAGGATGCCGAAAGCGATCCTCGTTTCTGCCGTAATCCGCTCGTGACCGAGCAGCCGAACATCCGCGCCTATCTTGGCATTCCTCTTGAAACCGCGCCCGGCCTTTACATCGGCGCCTTGTGCGCCGTCGATCGAAAACCGCGTACGTTCACGAAAAGCGATCTGGAAACGCTGACAAAACTGGCCCGCATTGCGGTGTCGATGCTCAGGAGCTATCACGCGACGCTCGAGTTCAACGATCAATTGACAAGCGCCATCGCGCTTCAAGACGAGATGCTGCCGAACCAAGCCCGGATCGAGCGCATCCAGGCAACCTGCCCTTTGGATTTGGCGAGCTACTACAAGGCGCGCGACGGCATCGGCGGCGATCTGTGGGGAATCGAATCCACGAACCCTCAGCGCGTTTTGTTGTATCTCGCGGATTTCACGGGGCATGGCCTTGCCGCGGCCCTCAACACCGCGCGGTTTCACTCATTCGTGCATATCGCAAGCCAGCGCACCGACAAACCGGCCTCGATGTTGCGGCGGCTGAATGAACGCCTGCAGGAGGTGCTGCCGGTCGGGCAGTTCGCGACCATGTTTTGCGCCACCATCGATTTCAGTACGCAGACGCTGGAATACGCGTCAGCCGGCGCCCCTCCGCAGCTGTATCGTCCGTCGTCCGCAAAACCCTTTGAGCTTCTGGAGAAGCCCGGCCTTCCCCTTGGCATCACCCGCAACGCCGTATTTGAAAGCGAAACGATTCCGTTTGAGCCGGGCGGAGCGCTTGTTCTTTATACAGACGGCCTCGTTGAAACGCCGAGGCCGCCGGATCCGATTTTTACGCCTGAGTCCTTGAGTGCGCTCCTCAATGCCTTTCCCGCCGGCAGCGCAGCCGAGTTAAGCACCAAGATTACGAGCGCGCTCTTCTTCGACCCTTCTATCGATGTGGACGACGACCTGACCCTGGTGGTCGCAAAACACACAGGGAAACGGATAGATCCTCCTATCGATTACGAGATTTGACGCCAGCCAGAAGGCCTATGCCCACCAGCCGCCTATGCCTTCAAACGCCTGATCCAGGACGCCTATGACCTCCTGATCGCGGCTGGGGAACTTATCAATAACGCGGTACAAGACATCGCTCATGGCGTCGGTGCTCTTTGTCTTTTCGTAAAGAGCAGTTCCGATTGCCCGCATGCCATTCCTCAAGGCGCTCGGCTCGGGATGCTCGAGAATGCCAAGGATGTTCGCTGGAATGCCCTTCGCAAGCGGCGTCACCTCAATAAGGTCTCCACGGCCGCAAAATCCTTCGCTTGATTGGGCATTCGCCAAGCGCTCCTTTTCGAATGAGTTCTTATCGAGATAAAGCGTCATGAGCTGAGTGAGAGCAAATACGGCTTGGTCTTCGAGGCCATTTGCGCATTCAATATGCTCACTTTTTCCAGTCTCATTCATGTTGACTATGCTCTCCTACGCCTGCTTAGGTACAAAACTGGTTATGTCGAAGGAGCCGGTGTGTGTACACGAATTTTGGCAAAAATAGGGAATGTCTTTATTCCAGAGCCCCGGAATTCGGAAGGGCGGGAGACTCAAAGGCATGCAACCCAAGCGTGGTGCTCGATTATTTTCGAACCTCCACTCGACCAAAGCGCTGGAGACTTCACGCAGGATTTTTCCGCGTGAGCATTGCATGATAAGTGCGTGGATGAGCTGAGAACCCACTTCCGCCGGCGGATTTCTGCGGCGCCGAGCCGTGGGACCTCATGACGGCCGCAGGCAAGGTCATCGTCTGAATTTAAGCCAGTGGAAAACCATTCGCCCTCGGCGCCATGGCGCCTATTGGGAGAGTCCCCCCAATAGTTTTCCGAGGGCCTCCAGCATGTCCCGCTCACGATAAGGCTTCGAGAGGACGGCATAGTCCGCGAACCGTTCGGGCATCACGATTTCGGTCGCGAAACCTGTCGCGAAAACGAAAGGAATGGCCCTTTGGGCGAGAACGTCGGCGACAGGCCAACATCGTTCGCCATGAAGATCGATGTCGAGAAGCGCAGCATCGAGACCTTCGCTTTCGGCGCTGCTCAACGCGCGCTCCAGCCGTCCAAGCGGGCCGATGACTTTCGCGCCTGCTTTTTCAAGGCAGTCCTGTATCTCCATCGCAATCAGGAACTGGTCCTCGACAACCAGAATCCGCCGGGCCTTAAGCAACGACTTCCCTTCGCTTTGCTGGCGCGGCTGCGGCATGGCCGGTTATTCCTCTTTTATGGCACGGCCGAAGGGGATCGTCGCCGTGCAGATCACGCCCTCGGACCTGAAATCGAGGTTGACCTCCCCGTCCACATCGTAAGCGAGACTGCGTTCCAGCAGAACGCGGCCAAACCCGCTTCGGCGCGGAGGCACAACGGGAGGTCCGCCAAATTCGGCCCAGCGCAAAATGACACGGCGCCCGTCTTCGCGGCTCTGAACTCTCCAGCTGACATCAACCCGGCCCATAGCCACGGAAAGCGAGCCGTACTTCGCGGCATTCGTCATCAACTCGTGAAGCGCGAGCGAAACGCTCAGCGCCGCCTTGGGCCTCAGCACCAGCTTCGGCCCAGTGACGGTTACACGCTCTCCGAAAGCCTCGGACTGTTCGGCCACCATATCCTGCAGGTTGATCCCTTCCCATCGGCCTTTTGTAAGAAGGCTATGAGTGCGCCCCATGGAATGGAGACGCTCCAGGATACTTTCCCGATATTCCTCCAGGCTTGTGGCGTCGGCGGAGGATCGTTTTACGAGAGCTTGAATGATGGCTATGGTGTTTTTCACCCGATGGTCGAGTTCCGCCATCAGAAAATCTTGGTGTCTGCGAACCTGTTCGCGCCTTTGCATGACCTGTTCCAAATGCCGAAGCACGACCTCAAATATCGATCCGCGAAGCAACTGCGCTGCTTCGGCGACGTGCTCGCCCCAGGGCTTGGAGTGCTCCCGCACCGTTTGCCGCCACGCCGCGAAAGATTTTCTTGGACCGATATGCATGCCGTCATCGGCAATGTCGACCGGCTTGACCGGGTTACCGGCCCAGGTCACGATGCGGCATAGCTCAGGCCTGAACCAAAGCAGATAGTCGCGAGGCGTACGCGACACCGAAAGCGCGAGAAGTCCACTGGCAACGCCAGCATAGTCTCTGGCGGGAGCAAAATGCGCGGCGAGGCAGTCCGTCATGAACACCCCTTCCGGCACGGATGCGCTTAACCAGGCGAGCAAAGGGCGAAGTTGCTCCTCCGTCGGCGTCTGACCTAGCGTTCTTAATTTCCCTTCCCAGCAAACGGCGAGTCCGTCGGCGGGAATATAGTCCAGGAGGCTGGAGCTGTTGCGGATGAAGGCTTCATCGAAGCGATCCTGCCCGACGATGGTTTCCACCAGCTGGGCATGAATTCGCCTGATGCGCAAACGTTCGCCCTGCGCTTCGTTGGCAAGTTTTTCACCAAGTTGCAGCGAGATCGTCTGGGTAAACATCTCGCACATTCCCCGCACAGCTTGGGACAGGTATCTCGGCGTGCGATGATGGCATGCAATCAGGCCCCAAAGCTTGCCGTCGATGACAAGCGAGAGCGACGTCGACGCTACAACTCCCATATTGGCAAGATATTCAAGATGGATGGGCGAAACCGACCGCAGCGTGCTGAAGGTGAGGTCGAGCGGTTTGCCTGTGAGCGGATTGAGGGCGGGAGTTATTGGCGCCGGGGTATAGCTCGCATCCGGGATCGATCTTATCCGGTTGCGCAAATAGAGGTCCCTGGCTTGCTTCGGGATATCCGACGCCGGGTAGTGCTGTCCAAGATAGGGTTCCAGCTCTTCGGCCTTGGCCTCGGCGATGACCACGCCGCTATCGTCCCGCCGGAACCGGTAGACCATGACCCGGTCGAAGCCTGTTTCTGCGCGAACGGCCTCGGCGGCAGCCTGCAGAAAGGCGGACATGTCAGGCGCGCCCTGGACGCGGGTCATCATGCTCTGAACCCGCGCCAAGGCGTTGATGGGTGGACCGGACGGTCGAGATTCGAGCTCAAGGACGAGCATGCCATCGCTTTGATGAACAACGGCATCGAAAGGCCGTCCGCTGTGCTCGACCCTTGTTTCGAAAGCAAAGGTGTGCCGCGGCAGGACGAACTCCTTCGCTCCAATATCGCGCACTCCTATGAGCGTGGCTTCATCGATCAGGACGTCCAGACCACGCCCGAGCAATTCAGACGTTTGACGGCCGAGAAGACGCTCCGTATCGCCGCCGATCTGCAAAATCGCGAGCGTGTTGGCATCGATAGCAAGCAAGACGCCATGGGGCTGTATCGCGCCGGGAATATGGATCGGCTCGCGGTCGCAATTTGTAAGGTCCAGCACCACCTTTGCGCGCTCGCCCATCGTTCACAGCCTCTCCCGGTTGAACGCCTTCGCGCCTTCGAACCGGCTCCAGCCCCTTCCGAGAGATGACCCAATAGCGGCGCGGCTCCTTGAAGCGGAGGCGTGAACAGCGGACCCCGGCTTGCAAGCACCGCTCGCATCCGAACTCTGCTTTCGCAAGTCCACCGGCGTAGTATGCCGGGACGAAAACATAAATGGTATTCCACAGAATATCGGGCCTAAGCCGGAACGATAGACCGAATATCCCGCCAGGGCAAAGACTTTACGCGGTGAAGCGCCTCGCAAAAAGACAATGTGCTCTCCAACGAATACTTAAGCTCAGCCGTACGTGATCTGGCGCTCAGCCGCGGGGATCAACTCAACGTGTAGCCGAGAGCCAGAAGAGCGTGTTACAGCCCACTTTCCAAGGATTGATGATCCTAGTACAGTCGGCCGGAAGTTCGCACTCCCATTGCCGCAAACGCTCAAGCGAACTATCCCCGTCCATAAGCTTTCTCCGAGCCAACAATTAGAATTGCTGAATAGCTCTACCTCTGCTGTTTCCTTAAAGTATGCACAGTTAGATCAGCCCATGCCCCAGTTTCAGGAGGAAAGAATGAAGACTTGGACAAAGCCGGTCGCAGCAATGGTTGACGCCGGTTTTGAGGTCACCCGCTACCTTCCGTCCGAGCTCGACCTCGCCGCTCGGCGCGCCTGCAGGAAGTAGCCTGGTACGCGCTCCGCGGGAAGTCCTGACCCACCATACCTTTCAGTTGTCGCGCGGTTTGAACTGGATAGCGTGATATTTTTTCGGCCGCGAAGGAAATTATATTTTGGGGATCAGAAAGTCGGGAAGAGCTAAAGCGGAGCGAGCGGCCGCTGGCGGACCGGGTCGAACTACAGGCTCGGAATTCACCAATGCGTAGAAACGGTGAGAAATAAAAAAGATCGGAGGCTATATGTCGAGCGAAAGCAAGTGCCCGTTCACGGGCGGAACCCAAGCACACACGAACAAAGACTGGTGGCCGAGCCAGCTGAACCTGCAGGTTCTCCATCAACACTCTCCCCTGTCCAATCCGATGAGCGAGGCGTTCGATTACGCCAAGGAATTTAAGAGCCTCGACCTGAACGCCGTGATGAATGACCTTAAAGCCCTGATGACGGACTTCTAGGATTGGTGGCCTGCGGACTTCGGCCACTACGGCGGGCTGTTCATCCGGATGGCGTGGCACAGCGCGGGCACCTACCGCATCACCGACGGGCGCGGCGGCGCGGGCGGCGGTCAGCAACGTTTTGCCCCGCTCAATAGCTGGCCGGACAACGCGAACCTCGACAAGGCGCGCCGGCTTTTGTGGCCAATCAAGCAGAAATACGGCCAGAAACTCTCCTGGGCCGATCTTATGGTTCTCGCGGGCAACGCCGCCTTGGAGTTGATGGGCTTCAAGACCTTCGGCTTCGCCGGCGGCCGCGTGGACACCTGGGAGCCCGAAGAGCTGTTCTGGGGACCGGAAGGCACATGGCTCGGCGACGAGCGCTACAGCGGCGAACGCCAGCTTGCCGAACCTCTCGGCGCGGTGCAGATGGGCCTGATCTACGTGAACCCGGAAGGCCCGAACGGCAATCCGGACCCGGTCGCCGCTGCAACGGATATTCGCGAAACCTTCCGCCGCATGGCGATGAACGACGAGGAGACCGTCGCGCTGATCGCCGGCGGCCACACCTTCGGTAAAGCCCACGGCGCTGGCGATCCTTCGCTGCTTGGCCCCGAGCCGGAAGCTGCTTTGATCGAGGACCAGGGCCTCGGCTGGAGGAGCCGCAATGGCACGGGCTTCGGGGCGGACACCCTCACCGGAGGCCCGGAAGTGACCTGGTCGCAAACGCCAACGAAGTGGAGCAACCACTTCTTCGACAATCTGTTCAAATATGAGTGGGAGTTGGAGAAAAGCCCCGCTGGCGCCAAGCAGTGGCGGGCGAAGGGCGCGGACGCCACGATCCCGGACGCGCATGACCCGTCGAAGCGGCACGTGCCGACCATGCTGACGACGGACCTCTCGCTGCGGTTCGACCCGGCATACGAGAAAATCTCGCGGCGATTCTACGAGAACCCCGATCAGTTCGCGGATGCCTTCGCGCGCGCGTGGTTCAAGCTCACGCACCGCGACATGGGACCGGTCGCGCGTTATCTTGGCCCGCTCGTCCCGAAGGAGACCTTGATTTGGCAGGACCCGATCCTCGCTGTGGATCACCCACTGATCGACGAGCAGGACTTCGCCGCTTTGAAGGCCAAAATCCTTGGTTCCGGCCTGTCTGTTTCCCAGCTTGTCTCAACCGCCTGGGCTTCGGCGTCCACCTTCCGCGGCTCTGACAAGCGCGGCGGAGCGAACGGCGCTCGCATCAGGCTTGCGCCGCAGAAAGACTGGGCGGTCAACCAGCCGGCCGAGTTGGCGAAGGTGTTGCAGACGCTGGAAGCGATCCAAAGGGAGTTCAACGCCTCGGCCCCCGGCGGCAAGAAGGTCTCGTTAGCCGATCTCATCGTTCTTGCCGGCGGCGTAGGCGTTGAGAAGGCCGCGAAGAGCGCCGGAGTGGACGTGAAAGTGCCCTTCATGCCGGGCCGGATGGATGCCTCGCAGGAGCAAACCGACGTCGAGTCCTTTGCGGCGCTCGAGCCCCGGACCGACGGCTTCCGCAACTATCTCAGCGGCCAGCAGTTCATGGCGCCCGAGGAAGCGCTTGTCGACAAGGCGCAGCTCTTGAAGCTGACGGCGCCCGAGATGACGGCTCTTGTCGGGGGCTTGCGCGTTCTTGGCGCAAATGCCGGACATTCCTCGCACGGCGTCTTCACCAATCGGCCGGAGACCCTGACGAACGACTTCTTCGCCAACCTGCTCGACATGCGATATGAGTGGCAGCCGTCCGCCAACCTGGAGGGCGTGTATGAGGGACGCGACCGGAAGACAAAGGATGTCAAGTGGACCGGTACGCGTGTCGACCTGATCTTTGGCTCGCATTCGCAGCTGCGTGCGCTTGCCGAAGTCTATGCGTGCGCGGACTCGAAGGAGAAGTTCGTGAATGACTTCGTGGCTGCGTGGACCAAGGTGATGAACGCCGACCGCTTCGACCTCGCCTGATCTCCTGAGATAGACGGCGCTTCAAAGCAAATTGAAACGCCGTCTACATAACCTGCTACGTAACCTGCTTCAGCTCTGCAGCGACATGAAGGCCCGATACAGCACAATCGAGTTGTGGTGCCCCTTGTAAACCGCATGCGGGGCCTTATCGAGCTGCAGAAGCGAGTAAACCGCTGTCTGGGCCGACCGGACCGAGTACTCGACGGTAAACACCGTGTCGTCCGCCAGCTCGCAGAACTGGCCTGCGAAGGCGAGGTTCCACCACCCCTTCGGGATCACATGCGGGCGATCTCCAGGCGACCGCGTCAGGAATTCGCTCATCACATAGGGCATCATGCGGGGCAGAACGATCGCGTTGTCGAGCACAGCGCCTGCCTGATCCTTTGCGCCAAGGTGGCCCAGAACCTCGGTCATAATCTCGCGTCCGTTGCAGGCCCCCATCGGCTTTTTCACGAAGTCGCCTGGGTTGTCGATCGATAGGCCGTAGCCCCAGAAGACATCGATGTCCTCAGGCTGGCCGATAAAGTGCGGCTGCTGCGGCAGCGTGATCGAAAGGAGCCAGCCAGAAGTCCGCGAAGGTGACAAGGCCGCCTTCGCCAGGGACGTTGCCGGTAAACTCCTTGACGATACGGAAAAAGGCCGGATCGCGAAGCGTGCCGGTGAACGCCACCCACTTCGACTGATCGGGACGGTTGTCGAAGGCCGAGGGTTTGCCGAATTCGGGCCGCCCCTGCGCGATCCTCTCCCAAAGACGCCACCCCGCGCCCTTCTTCTCCGGCTGGTAAGGCGCGGGCTTATCCATGTCGCCAAGCGTTGCGGAATCCGCCATCGACCCAAGGGTCACGATCACATAATCGTCGACAGAAAGTTTTATCTCTTCGGTGCGCCCTTCTCGCTCCAGGACGAGCGCCGACGGCCGCTGGGCCTCCTTGATGCGCTCGAAACCGATGTCGGACACAACGGTGCCCGTGACAAAGCGGACTCCTTTATCGTCGAGCCATTTCGCCAACGGCCGCACCATCGAGTTCATATTGGTTATAAGTGGTGCGCATGATTCCCTGGAGACGATTGAGGCCCTGCATCATGTGCACGAAGCGCATCAGGTAGCGCTTCATCTCGACGGCGCTGTGCCAGGGCTGGAAGGCGAAGGTCGTCGCCCACATCGCCCAGAAGTCCGTCTTGAAGAAAGCCTTGTCGAAGTGGTCCTCGATGGCGCTCGACCCGAGCACGTTCTCGGGGCTCAGCGCCAAGCCGATGAGGCGGAGGCGATGTCCTTCGGTCAGCCCGAACTCAGGCGTATCGAGCTTGCGGCCATCGCGGACGAGGCGCGCATGCGAGTAGGTTTTGAGGGCCTCATTGCAGGCGAAAATTTCCTGCGTAACGGACCGGGAGCCGTCGAGAGCCGGAATCGAAGAGAACAGGTCGTAGGTGCAGACGTAATGCGCCTCGAGAACCCGGCCGCCGCGGGCGATGTAGCCTGTTTCCGGCGATCCCGCGCCCTCAAGGCTGCCGCCGGGCTTCGGCTGATCGCCGAATATGGTGATGTTCCGTCCGGCGATCTTGCCGTCGCGGATCAGAAAGACCGCCGCCGCAAGCGAGGAGATTCCGCCGCCAATGAGATGAAAGCGGGCCTCCTGGGTGACTGGATAGTCGGAATATCCGGTTTGCGGTTCTATGGTCACGGCTCGGCTCCTTCAGGTTGAGGCCCACGCCTAAATTGTCGATCACCGGAAACAATGCGTTGATTGAAGTCAAGCCCTTGCGTCCGAATATGCTGTCTGATGATCGGATTGCTTCTTGCGGAGGATAATCCCATGAGAGCGATGGTGTTGAAAGCGCCGGGCCAGCCTCTCCGGTTAGAGAATCGCGACACCCCAGAGCCCCAGCCGGGTCAACTCTTACTTAAAGTGCGCGCCTGCGCCGTTTGCCGCACGGACCTTCACGTCGTGGACGGCGATTTGCCGCCCAGCCGTCCCTCCATCGTTCCCGGCCATGAGATTATCGGGGAGGTAGCCCGCCTTGGCGAGGGCGTCACCGCCTTTAAAGTGGGGCAGCGGGTCGGCGTGGGCTGGCTTGGCCACACCTGCGGCCACTGCGGCTTTTGTATGCACGGGGAGGAGAACCTCTGCGATTTCCCTGAATTCACCGGCTATCAAAGAGACGGCGGTTTCGCCGATTACGTGGTGGCCGATGCGGCCTTCTCTTTCCCGATCCCCGGCTCTTACGGCGATGCGGAGGCCGCGCCGCTGCTCTGTGCCGGTCTCATCGGATACCGTTCTCTGAAAATGGCCGGAAAAGGAAGGAAGCTCGGCATCTATGGCTTCGGGGCGGCGGCGCACATCGTCGCCCAGGTTGCGCTCTGGCAAGGCCGCAGCGTCTATGCCTTCACGAGGCCAGGAGATACGGCGGCGCAGCAATTTGCGAGGTCGCTCGGATGCTGCTGGGCGGCTGGCTCGGACGAGCGGCCGGCGGACGATCTCGATGCAGCCATCATCTTTGCCCCGGTGGGCGCCCTGGTTCCGGCGGCGCTCCGGGCCGTCAGAAAAGGCGGCATCGTCGTTTGCGGCGGGATCCATATGTCGGATATTCCGTCTTTCCCCTACAGCATCCTCTGGGGGGAGCGCGTGGTGCGCTCTGTCGCAAACCTCACACGGCAGGACGCTGTCGCGTTTCTTGCGCTCGCGCCGCAAGTCCCGGTGAAAACGACGGTTCAGCTTTTCCCTTTGACCGAAGCCAATCAGGCGCTCGCCGCCTTGCGCGATGGCAGGCTGACAGGCGCAGGCGTTCTGATCCCTTGATCAGGACGGTTCGTCTTCCTTCGTGGCGATCGAGAGCGCGTGCATGAGGTCTGTCCGCGAAACAACGCCGACAAGCTTGCCCTTATCCAGGACCGGAACGCCCCTTGTCCTGAGCTTCACCATCAGCTCCAGCACGCGGGTCAACGGAGTCTCGGGTTCAGCGTGAACCACGTCCTTTGTCATGACCTTCGCCACCGTCAATGTCATGACTTCGTTGTAGTGCGGAACCAGATGACCGGTATCGAAAAGAAACGCCTTAAGGAAGTCGAGCTTCGTCACCAGACCGATGAGTTCGCCATTATCGACAACAGGAAAGGAATTGAAGTCGTTTTTATCGAACAGTTCGCCAAGCTCCCGCAAACTCATGGTTGGCGGGACGGTCCTAACATTTTTTGTCATGAACTGACTGGCATGCCATTCAAGAAATCGATGCATCGGCATGAAGTCCTCCATCTCGGGTCTGGCGGATGCGCTTTAAATTGAGCATATCACGTAGGGCATAGCGATCCATGCCGCAATACGACATAGCGGTGATGGCGAAGCGGCAACCTCAGCGGCCAACCTCAGCGGCTAAGGAAGATTTCCCGGAGCGCCGCCGTTCAATGGCGCCGGTTGCCTTTCCAGGCCGTTAAGACGGGCCTGAAAATCGTCGAAGCTGAGGCCTTTGCCTCCACGCTCTCGGAAATAGACGTGCTGGGCGAACCACCGCATGGGCGGCGTGCTGAGCACGGCTGATAGGAAAGCGTTCGGGGCGGCGAGGTCGAGGACGAAACGCGCCGAATGCTGCCGCCAGAAGCGCGGCAACTCTTTGGCGAGCGCAATCTCAGGCGGCGGCCCTAGATGCAGAAGATGGTCGGCGAGAATCTGCGCGGCTCTCCGCCCGTAATGAAACGCCGTTCCGATACCGCCGGCTGTCGCGGGCGAGACCATCCCGGCGGCATCCCCGATCAGGGTGACGCCTTTTACGGCCCACGGCGTAACCATGCCCCCGCAGGGAATGCGTCCCATCCGCCGCGACACGATGCGTGCGCCCTCAAAGCCGAAAAGTGGCTCCGTCTTGCGAAGGAAGGCGCGCAAATGTGGCCGGCGTCCCCGGCCCGCTGCAACGCCGGCATGGAAGACCGATGGCCCCGGCGCCACCCAGGCCAGATAGCCAGGCGCGATTCTGGAATCGAAAAAGCAATGGAGGAAGCGCGAATCGGCCTTCTCCAGGCCGTCATATTCGACCTCGATCCCGGTCAGGAAATGCTGGTTGCGCCCGAGCCCGAAGCAACGCGCGACCTTAGACTGCGCCCCGTCGGCGCCGAGAATGTGCCGGGCCGAGATGTTGACTCCCGAAAATACAAAAAGATCGCCTTGTCTTTCGGCGCCTTCGAATGCGGTCCGCCACAGGATGTGGGCGCCTGCGCGCATCGCCTCCTGGGCCAGCCAGTTGAGGAGCCGTCCTGTTTCGGTCGTCAGAAAGAAACTGCCGGGAGCGAACAGATCGACATGCTTCAAATTGGGTGCGTAAAGGCGAACGCCGTAAACTCTGCGCGTGAGCGCATGAGGGATGTCGACTTCCTCCGCCGCTTCGTTGAAGAGAATTCCCGCGGTCTTGACGTTATGTCCTGCAGACGGCTTCGCCTCAAGAACGGCGACCTTCAGGCCGCGCATCGCGGCGGTTTTCGCAGCGGCCAGTCCAGCGAAGCTGGCGCCGACAATCACAAGATCGTAGGGCTGTGGGGCACGCGACATGGCAAATCTCAATCAACGAATTCAATAATTTTGCGCGTCGAATGTGGCGGATATGAAGCTTGACCCGTTTTGGTGACGCCTCGGGGCAACAAGGGCCCCCTCTTTATTTATCGCTGTCAAAGCAGCGCAGCGCAATGCAAAAGACTATTCAGATCGCGACTTGGCGGCCAATCTCAACCACCTGATCGACCGGGAGCCGGAAGAAGTCGGTGACCTGCGCGGCATTGCGTTCCATAGCCGCAAAAATCAGTTCCTCCCATTTCGGAAGGCCCTTGCCGTCCGCGCGGGAAACCACTGTTTCGCGGCCGACATAGTAAGTCACGTCATCGAGGTTGATGTCGCAGCCTCGCGCCCTCGCTTCCTCGAGGATCGGCGGGATCTCAGGCCGCTCCATGAAGCCGTAATTCACCGTCGCGCGCCAGAAATCCGGTCCTTCCGGGGTGAAGCGGAGCCTGTCTTCTTGCCGGACGAAAGGCACGGGTTCTATCGAGACGTTGATCACCATGACGCGCTCATGAAGCGAGCGGTTGTGCTTGAGGTGCCAGGACATGACCGGCGGCACGCCTTCCTTCGAGCGCGTCAGGAATACGGCTGTGCCCGGAACGCGCGGCACACCCTTTTCAGCAAGCTCCTTCAAAAATGTGTCCGTCCGTATGTACTTGGACCTTAGAACCTGCATGATGGCATCCCGTCCGGAATGCCAAATCCACATGAGGCTGAACACGATAATCGCAAGAGCGATCGGGATGTAGCCGCCTTCCTCTATTTTGGCCGAATTGGCGATAAGGAACGCGCTGTCGACAAGGATAAAGCTTCCGGCGGCGGCGAGGCTGAGGGGCAGGCCCCAGTTCAGCTTCTCGATCATGGCAATCAAGAGCAGCAGGGAGGTCATGAGCATCGTGGCCGAGACGGCAATTCCGTATGCCGCCGCCAGATCGTCAGACTTGCGGAAGGCGAGCGTCAGGCTGATGGTTATGACCATCATGACCCAGTTCACGACGCCGATATAGATTTGCCCATAGCCCATCGCCGAGGTCTGCGTGATGCGAAGGCGTGGCAGCCAGCCAAGCTGGATGGCCTGCCGCGTCATCGAAAAGGCTCCCGTGATGATTGCCTGGCTCGCGATGATAGTCGCCAGCGTCGCCAAAATGACAAACGGGATGAGAAAGGGCTTCGGGCAGAGCGAGTAGAACATGTTCTCCGCGATGGGAGCGCCATTCAGGACGAGCGCGGACTGTCCCGCATAGTTGAGGACAAGGCATGGAAACACAACGAAAGTCCACGCCAATTGAATGGGACGGCGGCCGAAATGGCCCATGTCGGCATAGAGGGCCTCCGCGCCGGTTACGCATAGAAACACCGCGCCAAGGACCAGGAAGGAAGTCAGTCCCCCCGATAAGAGATAGGTCAGCCCCAAAGCCGGGTTTAGCGCCTCGAGAACCGATGGATTTTGGGAAATGCCCCAAAGACCGAGGACGCCCAGCGATGTGAACCAGACGGCCATGATTGGCCCGAACATCTTGCCGATGATCGCGGTGCCGTGAGGCTGCACGAGAAACAGGAGGATAAGTATGCCAACCGTCGCCGGCACAACGTAGTGTTCCAGGCTGCTCGTTACGATGGACAGCCCTTCAAGGGCGGACAACACGGAGATTGCAGGTGTAATGACCCCATCTCCGTAGATAAGAGCCGCTCCGAACAAGCCGACGGCCACGATGATCGAACGCTTCCTGTTGCGGACGCGCAGGCCCTTCCGGCCGCCGACAAACGCCATGAGCGCCATGATGCCGCCCTCGCCATGATTGTCGACCTGCATCGCGACGCCGACATATTTGATTGCGGCGACGATGATAAGCGTCCAGAAAATAAGGGAGAGCGACCCCAGAACCATCGCGCGGTCGGCGAACTGCGCGCCCGTGGAGTTCAGCACGACCTTCAATGTATAAAGCGGGCTCGTCCCTATATCGCCATAGACAACGCCAAGCGCGGCCAAGGCCAGCGCGCCGGTATGGCCTTTGGGGAGCGCTGCGACGCCTTGCGGGATAGGGGCGCCGGAGCTCTTGAAGCTCATGATCGACCCAGGTATCCTTGCTGCAAACATTTGTGCAGCTCTAGCATGGGATCGTAACAGGTGCATTAAGTTGCTTTGTCGGGTTTGATTGAGGCGCTGACAGAACGAACGTGCAGAACGGTCTTATATTCCTGTTTGCAAGTGGCGCCTCTGCGCTTCGCATCTGCGAAAAGCGATCCTACGAGCGCTTTACTTTCATTCCTTGCTCAATTCCGCAAGACACTTTCTTGCCGCATTGCACCAAAGTGCACCGCCCTGCGCGACGAAAGGATGAGCGCGGCGGCAATGGTTTCCCCCCCTTATCCGGCAAGCACAATGCCGCGTTTACATTCGGGACAGGCTGCGCCACAACTCATCTGATTTTGCCCCCGGAGCGAACTGAATGTCAGCCTACGATCATAAAATCGAAAGCCTCGGCTTTCAGGGTTTCGTCAATACCGTCTTCGGCCGCGTGGCGACGCGCTACGATCTCATGAACGACCTGATGTCGGGCGGCGTGCACCGGCTTTGGAAGGACGCGGCTATCAACTGGCTGGCGCCGTCGCGCTCCACGGCCTCGCTTCTGATCGACGTTGCGGGCGGCACAGGCGATATCACCCGCCGTTTCCTGCGGGCCGCTGGCCCCGGCTCAAAGTCGATCGTCACCGACATCAGCGGAGAGATGATGGAGGAAGGCGCGCATCGCCTCGCCGATGAGCATGCCCTCGGCCATGTCCGCTTCGTTCAGGCGAACGCCGAGTCCCTGCCCTACAAGGACAACACCTCGGACTTCTACACCATCTCATTCGGCATTCGGAATGTGCCGGGCATTCAGTCCGCCCTGAATGAGGCCTTCCGCGTCCTGAAGCCCGGCGGCCGCTTCCTTTGCCTCGAGTTTTCGCGGGTCGAAGTTCCGCTTCTCGATTCAATCTACAGCACTTATTCGGATGCCGTGATCCCCACTCTCGGCCGCTTCGTCGCAGGCGACGCCGAACCCTATCGTTACCTCGTCGACAGCATCCGCAAGTTTCCCGACCAGCGCCGTTTCGCCCGCATGATGGAAAAAGCTGGGTTCTCGCGCGTGCAGTTCCGCAATCTGTCGGGCGGCATCGCCGCGATCCATTCCGGCATCAAGATTTAGCGACGCTCTTCTGACATCATCCCGGATACGGCCTCAAGGCCGTTCCGGGATGACGTTTCAAGGGATCAGTTCGCGCTCAAGCCCCGGAAGCGATACCCGCCGTTCTCGAGTTCGTCGAACAACTCGCCGAGCTGCGGATGCCTTAAGGGCTCGTCGCTGTCGTCCGGCAGCAGGTTCTGCTCTGAGACATAGGCGACATATTCCGTCTCGTCGTTCTCTGCGAGCAGGTGATAATAGGGCTGGTCTTTCGCGGGCCGGATTTCTTCCGGGATCGAGAGCCACCACTCTTCGGTGTTACTGAACTCTGGGTCGACGTCGAAGATGATCCCGCGGAACGGGAAAATGCGATGCTTGACGATCTCGCCGATCGCATATCTCGCGCGCCGTTCCTTGATCATGACGTTCTGAACGATTTTCTGCATTGTGTTCAAGAGTTCAAACTCTCAACCGCTAAGCAACCATGCACCCGTTGTCATGCCGCCGGTCCATCCTTGGCGGTGACCATGTCGGCCAAGTCAACCATGACTTTGGCCTGCTTCCAAGTGGCGTCGTCCTGCATCTTGCCATCCACCATGACCGCGCCGGTGCCGTCGGGCATCGCCTCCAGGATCCGCCTCGCAAAGGCCACCTCCGCCGGGTCTGGCGTGAAAACTCGCCGTGCGATCTCGATCTGCGAAGGATGCAGCGTCCACGCTCCGGCGCACCCTTGAAGAAAGGCGTTCCGAAACTGCGACTTGCAGGCGGCCGGATCGGAGAAGTCGCCGAATGGCCCGTAAAAAGGCTTGATGCCGTGAGTTGCGCAGGCATCCACCATGCGCCCGACGGTATAATGCCACAAATCCTGTTGATAGAAGGAGCGTGGCGAAGCGTCGCCGGGCTTTGCGTCGGCCAGCACGCCATAGGAAGGATGCCCGCCGCCGACCCGAGTCGTCTTCATGGCGCGGCTCGCGGCAAGGTCTGCGGGGCCAAGGCTCATGCCATGCATGCGCGGGCTCGCCCCGGCTATATCCGAGACATTGTTGACGCCCTCGGCCGTCTCCAGCAAAGCATGAATCATGATGGGCTTCTTGATGTTGTGCTTCGCCTCAAGCTGGGCGAGCAACTGATCGAGATAGTGGATGTCCCAGGGCCCCTCCACCTTCGGCATCATCATCACGTCGAGCTTGTCGCCAACCTCGGCCACGAGTTCCACGATGTCATCGAGAACCCAGGGGCTGTTGAGCGCGTTGATGCGCGTCCAAAGCCCGGTGCTGCCGAAATTATTCGCGCGCGCCATCTCGATGAAACCGCGCCGCGCCGCTTCCTTGTCCTGCGCCGGGATCGCATCTTCGAGGTTTCCGCAAATC
The DNA here is from genome assembly GCA_963757195.1 of uncultured Alphaproteobacteria bacterium. GTDB lineage: Bacteria > Pseudomonadota > Alphaproteobacteria > Rhizobiales > Rhodomicrobiaceae > Rhodomicrobium. The sequence continues at coordinate 1,542,359 of CAVWQG010000002.1, read as the reverse complement.
ACGTCCACCTGCTTGATCAGCTCCGGGATCTTGGCGCGGATCTTCTCGACTTGCGGCGCGACGAAATGGATCATGCGCTCGAGACGCACCGGCTTTTCGACAAAAGGAACCGGAGCGCCCGTTGCGAGAGCCTTGAAGAACTTCGTGGGTGTTCGTGTCTGCGCCATCGCTACCTCAATCCATCAAACGTCTGAAAAACCCGTCAAATTGTCGAGAATGCGGTCCAAATGCGTCCGAAGGAGAGCGCAGTGGCCGGCGCCCGCCCGGATCGCATCCGGCTGTTGCTCGTACGGGCCATCGCCAATCTCGTCCGCCGCATGATCGATGAGCGCGTTCAAGCTTTCCTTTGTGGCTTCCAGGTGGAACTGCAGGCCAAGACTTTTTTTCCAACCGCGAAAGCCTGGTTTGCCGTTGCGGGAGTCGATGCAAGCCGTTCCGCCCTTGCCGGGAGATCGAATGTCTCGCCGTGCCAGTGAAAGGCCATGAACTCCCCCGGAAGCCCTTCGAACAAGGCGTGCGTCGCTTCGGCGCGAACCGGAAACCAGCCGATCTCCTTTTGCGCGCCCCTATAGACCTTCGCGCCAAGCGCCTTTGCGATGATCTGCGCCCCAAGGCATACGCCAAGAACGATCTTTTCCGACGCGATCGCATCCCCGACACGCGCCATCTCAGGCGCCAGCCAGGGTAAGACCGCCTCGTCGTTCGCGCTCATCGGTCCGCCCATCACCGTCAGCATGTCGAATTCCGACAGATCCGGCAAGGGATCGCCCCGATAAAGATGTCGCACCGTACTATCGATCTCGCGAGCCGCGGCCCAGTCCGCGATGGCGCCGGGCCCCTCGAACGGGACGTGCTGGAGCACCGTCATCTTCACGATCTTGCGCATCCGCCCCCCACTGAAACGCCTGGGCCCTGAAGAAATGATCGCCTCCGCGAAGCCTCCGGACTCTCCGGGGCATTATGTGCCTTCACCGGCGACGGGGGTCAAGGCGGGGAAATGCTGGGCATGGGCGCGATAAGCAATGGCCAGCGTCATCCGGTCGCCATGAGCGCGCCCTCATCGATCGATGCCGCCCAAGCGGCGCTGCTGGCCTACGCCATTGGCTTTGAGAGGGGGCGCGCCTCGCGGTTGCAATTATGCCACGATGGACACCTACAAGAGCCGCCGAAAGCTTCACGGCGTTGACCCATGTCAAGCTCCGTGACAGGTTCAGCATCGGCTAGTACTGCCGTCCGGAAGTTCGCACTCCCATTGCCGCAAACGATCAAGCGAACTTCCAGCCGTGAGCTGTACTAGATACTTAAGAGTTCGCTAGTACGCCTTTTCCGCGGAAAATCCTGGAAGCGCTTGCCGCAAATGGGTCAGGATTTCCCGCGGGGCGTACTAGGTGCTCGTTGGGGAGGGCGTATGAGCGGGGAAAAAAGCTCCTCCGAGGGCAGCCTCCTTGGCGCCCTCGGGCGAAGAACGTTCGTTTTCGGCGCTTCAGCGACGGTTCTTGCAGGTTGCTCATTCATCCCCCGCGAACCCTTTACCGCCCGCGAACAAGCCATCGCCGAGATCCCAGGAATACCCAACGCACGCTTTTGGGTCGACGGCAGTGAGGCGGAGTTCCGTGATTTCCTGCGCGGCACGGCGCTGGCTTCCCCAACCGGAGCGGCGGGCGGCTTCGATGTGCTCGCGCTATCCGGCGGCGCCTATGACGGCGCTTTTGGCGCTGGCGTCATCGGCGGCTGGACCTCGACCGGAACGCGGCCCAGGTTTACCTTCGTCACCGGCGTAAGCGCAGGCGCCCTTATCGCGCCCTTCGCCTTTCTCGGTCCCGATTACGATACCGAACTGCACGCAGCTTTCTCCTACGACGCGGCACAGATGCTGGGCGATCTCGGCGGCATCTTCTCGCTGCTGGGAACGGCGGATCTCCGCCATGGCATGCTTCAGAATCTGGTCGACAAATTCATCGATGAGAGGCTTCTGGCCTCGGTCGCGGCGCAGCATGCGCAAGGCCGGAGGCTCCTTATCCTGACCACCAATCTCGACGCGCAGCGCGGCGTCGTCTGGAATATGGGCGCGATCGCAACCGGCGGACCGCAATACCGGGAGCTTTTCCGCGACGTGCTGGTCGCCTCCGCCAGCATCCCCGGTATCTTTGGCCCGACCTATATCGAGGTGAATGCGAACGGCCATTCCTTTAAGGAAATGCATGTGGATGGCGGCGCGACCAGCCAGGTTTTCGTCCTTCCCGATGTCGCCTTCGATCGTGGCGGAAGGGTTGCCGAGCCCAAAAACAGGCCGCGCATCTGGATCGTCATGAACAACCACATCACGCCGCAGTTCGAGGTCGTGGAAGCGGGGCTCTTGACGACGGTCTCGCGCTCTTTCTCGACGCTGATCAAGAACGATGCGAAAAGCGTTCTGCTGGCGACCTTGGCCTATGTCGGAAACGACCGGTTCAACCTCACATCGATCGACAACGGCTTCGACGAATGGCTGCAAGCCAATCCCAGCGTCCGGCCGGGGTTCAACAGTCCCTATATGGCGGCGCTGTATCGATACGGTTATGAGAAGGCGCTATCCGGCCATCTCTGGTCGAAACAGGTGCCGCTTGGCGCTCCTCACTATCAGGCGCTGGCTGGCCGCTGAAAGTTGCCGAGCAATTCGCACGCCTCGGAAAGAAGCCGCTGCTGTTTGCTTGGGAGACAGCGTTAACGCCTCTTGCTTCGCAAACTCAGCCGCGATTTATAGTCCGCATCTCATCATGAACGGAATCGAAGCCATGAAATTTGCGTCCGCGTTCAAAGCGGTTCTTGTGCTCGGTTTGCTTGCCGGCCTTGGCGCGGAAAGCGCCCTCGCCCAAGCCGTCAGGAAGGTTCCCGAAAATCGCGAGCAGATTATATTCTCCTATGCGCCTGTGGTGAAACTGGCCGCGCCCGCGGTTGTGAACGTGTATGTCCACCAGCGCGTCCGGCGTGAATCAGCCTTCAACAATCCGGTTTTCGAGGAGTTCTTCGGCCGCGAATTCGGGCATAGCGAACGGGCGCAGAACTCGCTCGGCTCCGGCGTCATCGTGGCGCCGAGCGGCGTCGTCGTCACCAACAACCATGTAATCCAGGGTGATGCGGGCGCCGAGATCAAGGTCGCGCTGTCGGACGCGCGCGAGTTCGATGCGAAAGTTCTCCTCAAGGACGAGCGCACCGATCTGGCCGTTTTACAGATCAAAAGCTCCGATATCGAATTTCCCTCTGTAAGCTTCGCCGACGCCGATCTCCTGGAAGTCGGCGATCAGGTGCTTGCCATCGGCAATCCTTTCGGCGTCGGGCAAACGGTGACGAGCGGCATCGTCTCGGCGCTCGCCCGCACGCGGCTGGGCATTTCGGATTATCAGTTCTTCATTCAGACCGACGCCGCGATCAATCCGGGCAACTCGGGCGGCGCGCTCGTGGATATGCAAGGCCGTCTCGTCGGCATCAACACGGCGATCTTTTCAAAGAGCGGCGGAAGCCAGGGGATCGGCTTCGCGATCCCTGCAAACATGGTGAAGCTCATCACGGAATCGGCTTTGCAGGGCGGAACCGTCCGGCGGCCATGGCTGGGCGCAAGCCTTGCCGAAGTCGACGCGCAAATCGCCAATGCGGCCGGTCTTGACCGTGCATCGGGCGCGCTTGTTTCCGATGTGGTGGAGGGCGGTCCCGCTGCAACCGGAGGCCTTCGCGCCGGCGATATTGTCGTCTCGGTGGAGGGCAAGGATGTCTCCGATCCCAACGCCTTTGCCTACCGCTTCATGACGCGCGGGACGTCGGGCGAGGTCGCACTCGAGGTGCTCAGGGCGGGTACGCGCCGGAAGCTTACTGTGCCGCTTATGACTGCGCCGGAGAACCCGCCGCGCGATATTCGCGATCTTTCCGGCAACAATCCTCTGGGCGGCGCGAAGGTCGCCAACCTGTCGCCTGCCGTCGCCGATGAGCTTTCAATCGCTGACACGAAAGGCGTCGTGGTCGTGGAAACCGAGGCTTACTCGATTGCGCGGCGCGTCGGCGTCAAGTCGGGCGACATCATCTCCGAAATCAACGGGGAGAAGGTCGATACGACAAAAGGCCTGGAGAAACTCGTCGGCAAGGGCGCCCGCGTCTGGCGCATGACCATCAAGCGCGGCGGGCAAACAATTCGCACGGTCATCGCCGGGTGAAATGATGTAAAGTCGCCGCCATATCTTGGGGTGACTGTCATGGCTAAATCCCGATCCACTCCTTCAGCGCCGCTTTTCGAAAGCGTGGCCGCGCCAGCCGATAACGCATCCCGTCCGCTCGCCGACCGGCTGCGTCCGGCCTCGCTTGGCGAGGTGATCGGGCAGGATCATCTTTTGGGCGAGGGCGGTCCGCTGCACCGCATCGCGGAGGGCGAGAGACCCCGGTCGATGATCTTCTGGGGTCCGCCCGGAACCGGCAAGACGACGGTCGCCCGGCTGATGGCGCGCGGCGCCGGGATGCATTTCGAACAGCTTTCCGCGATTTTTTCCGGCGTACAGGATCTGAGGAAGGTTTTCGAAGCGGCACGCGACAGGCAGCGCTTCGGCCAGGGCACGATCCTTTTTGTTGATGAGATTCATCGCTTCAACCGGTCCCAGCAGGATTCCTTTCTGCCCTATGTCGAGGACGGCACGATCATTTTGATCGGCGCGACCACCGAAAATCCATCCTTCGAACTGAACGGCGCGCTTCTGTCTCGCGCCAAGGTGCTCGTCTTCAAGCGCCTTACCGATGAAGACCTTGAGCACTTGCTGAAGCGCGCAGAGACGGTGCTGGGCAAGGCGCTGCCTCTTACGGCCGATGCGCGGCAAACGCTCATCGGCATGGCCGATGGCGATGGGCGCACGGTGCTGAACCTTGCCGAGGATGTCTTTGCAACGGCGCACGACATCGCGAACCCCATCGAGCCGGAGGAACTCGTCGCCATCGTGCAGCGCCGCGCGCCCCTCTACGACAAGAACCGCGACGGGCACTACGACCTCATCAGCGCGCTTCACAAGGCGGTTCGCGGCTCCGACCCTGACGCTGCGCTTTACTGGTTCTGCCGCATGATCGACGGCGGCGAGGCCCCGCTCTACCTCGCGCGCCGCATGGTGCGCATGGCGGTCGAAGACATCGGCCTCGCCGATCCGCAGGCGCTCGTGCAGGCGAACGCGGCCAAGGACGCTTACGATTTCCTGGGCAGCCCCGAGGGCGAACTCGCGCTTGCCCAGTGCGTCATCTACCTTGCGACAGCGCCGAAATCGAACGCGGGCTACAAGGCGTTCGGAGCGGCCATGCGCACCGCAAAGGATGGCGGATCGCTGCCGCCGCCGAAACACATCCTGAACGCGCCCACCAGGCTCATGAAAGAGGAGGGCTACGGCGCGGGCTACGTTTACGACCACAGCACGGAAGAAGGCGTGTCCGGGCAGAGCTATTTCCCCGAAGGCCTCGCGCGCCAGCAGTTCTACAGCCCGCGCGGCCGCGGCTACGAGCGCGAGATCGAGGCCCGGCTCAAAGCCTGGGCGGAGGTCCGCCGACGCGCCGCGACGCGCGGCGGCGGCGATTAGCTTTCAGGCGATGTCTTCGGGAGGAGATGCTCGAGCAAATATTCCTGGCGAGCCAACGGATGACCCCCCTTTGGACTGGTTCAGGCTGTGAGCGGTCATAGGGCCTGTTTCCGGGAATGCATCAAGTTGGGGGTGAAGCTGCCGTTCCTGGCTGAAAAAAGTTGTGTTTGCGCTTCGATCGCTATGAAGTTAATGAGACCTCGATCATCACAAGCACACGATGTTATGGCACGTGGAAAGGCAATGTAGCCGACGTGGCACGTGCGTTTGGCACGTCGACCTCGCCATGAATTTATAATAATTAGCATGATGGAGACACAAAGTCTAAGTCAAGCTTTAAGGTGGTTTAAGAATGGAAAGAAATTTCATTTATCGCTTGTTGATTGTTATGGCTGTCATTATAAGCGTATCAGTTATAGTTCTAATTTTTAGCTTTGTCATTTCAAAAAGTGACAACAACTTTCTGACATATCTGTACAACCTGCCATATTCCTTAAAGGGTGCCGTCGATAATATAATTTCAGTTATAGCAATAACAATTGCTCTATATAATTATCGAGTAATTTTGAATTTTATAAGAAGAAGCATAAAGGCGACGGATAAACAAATCATTAGTAAATGGTACGTTTCACGTCACATAAAGAAAAACAATAAGATCGATGTTCTTACAGATGTTTGGCATATAAGGCGTAGCATCTCTGGTAAATACGAAGTTTATATGTATAATTATGAAAATGACTATGTCAAAAAGGGTGAGCTCGTATACAATGAAAGAGATCGATTTAACATTTTATTAATCGGATCAGATCACAAGCAGCAATCTCTTGTTTGTTTTCAGACAAATATACCTAAAAAAAGTGACACGCGGTTGCTTGGGTTAGGCGTGGGAGACGATTCCCAATATTTTTTAACTACAAGAGTATACCTCGCATCTCGTGTAAAATTTCCGATTGAATACATCAATGCTGTTTTACTTGATGCAAGCAAGTCTATGTTATATTGTGCTAATGAGACACCTATGGTGCAGCTTCCGCCACATCTCATATCCGAAGTACTTGGAAGGCATCCAATTCCAGATTTGGGAACACAAACCAAAGAAGACATATCTTTTCTGCGTAAATTCTTAAGAAAGGGCAATACTTAAAAGTTCTACAAAGGGTCAAGGGCGGGCTTCATAAGGTCTAGTTCTTCATATAGGACCTCGGTTCTTTGCAGCCTCAAGGCCGAGTCCGGTTCTGCGAGTGCAGCGGCCTATATATCCTCACAATCAGACTTTCTCCTCACGACCCGATGCAGACTGGGCCCAAACGTTGGCGCTATCGCGAGGAGCCGCAGCCGGGAGTTCTGCTTCCGAAGGGCGACGCCTTCATGTCGATCTCGATTTCCGTCTGACGTTTCAGCGTTTTCAGTTCCTTCAAAAGCCGGGAGAGCTGGCGCTGCAGGTTCGTCTCATAGCGGCTGAGCTTGCCGACGAAGTCCCCGCTCAGAAATCGTTCGATCACGCGCCCCAGCCGGATCTCCCTCGCTCGCTCCGGGGTCTCGGACCCGTCGAGGCCCGCGCCGATACCGTCCAGTATAAAGGCCTCCTTCTTCGCGGCGTATCCGAGCGAAGCGGTGAGCGCTCTCTCGAACAGGGGGATGCGCCGCGAACGCCATAGTGTCTCGACGATCTGATCGGTCAGTTCGCGTTCGAGGACGCCCTGGGGTTGAAGTTCGGCGAAAGCCTCTTCGCGCAGCCGGATAAAATCGTCGGGATTCTCGCCGGCAAGAAGGATGTTTCGCGCCCTAAGTCCATGTGCGACGGCGTTCTGGCTGCTTGCCTCTTTGCCCTGCGGGGTCCTGGGGCCGGTGCTCGCCTGCGCATTCTTGCGGTTGGCTTCGATGCGCCGCTCGCTGGCGACGGAGAGCCCGTGAACGATCTTTCCCATACGCTCTACCTCTGAGTGTGTTTTTATTTAGCTAAATCACCGAGTGTGAAAACACAGCCTTTTTGCCAAACGAACCCAATAAAGCAAATGTCTCCTTAACAATTCGTGGCGCCGGTCCGGGCCTGCCCGAGGCTGGAGAAACCGCCGCGAAAGGCAAGCGATCGGCGGTTCCGGGCAGCGTCGTTGCCTGGCCCGCCGGTTTGCGAGAGAAAATCAACACTTTCTCAACCACAAGCAGTGCAAAACCTAAGCATCGAATTCGGGAATCAAGCCTAAAAGCCTGGATATCCAGCCTCGTTCAAGCGGGTTGTGCGTTCTGCCCACTGACAGGAGTTGACGCACCGTAGTTCGGCGTTATGATCCGGCATCCCGATGGGAGTGCCCCAGTGGCGGAACGGTAGACGCGGCAGACTCAAAATCTGTTGCCTGCAAGGGCGTGCTGGTTCAAGTCCGGCCTGGGGCACCAAATCGAGTGTCTTTTATAAATGGACGTAGCCATAGGAAAGAGAGCGCAGACAATACTGGCAGGGTTCGCGGCCCTAATTGCCTGCGTGCAGCAGTGCGCCGCCGGACCAGCGCTCCTGACAGAGCCATCCACAGGGCTTGTCCTCTATGCCGAGGACGCCGATCAGCCGTGGCGCCCAGCCTCTCTCACAAAGCTGATGACGGCCTATATTACTTTCGAGGCGATTCGCGACGGTCAGCTTTCGCCCGAAGACGTTGTCGTCTCCACACCGCTCTCGCAGAGTCAAGCCTCCGAGCAAGTTCGGCATGCCGCTTGGCGCGCAACTCACGGTTGATCTCGCGATCAAGGCGCTGATCGTGAAATCCGCGAACGACGTCGCGATCATGCTGGCGGAAAAAGTCGGCGGCTCGGTCGAGAATTTCGTGGACATCATGAACAGGACCGCCGCTCGCCTCGGCATGACAAATACGCATTTCGTCAATCCGAACGGCCTGCCGGTGTTCATGCCGGACGGCAACACGGAAGCGCCGGAACAGGCCGTCACCACCGCGCGCGACATGGCGCTGCTGGCGAATATGATCCTGAGGGAATTCCCACAATATGCGGGCATCTTCGCCTTGACCGAGGTGCGGATCGGCCGTCGCCTCGTGACCACGCATAACGGGCTTCTGAAGAGTTACGATGGCGCCGATGGCATGAAGACGGGCTTCATCTGCGCGGCGGGTTATAATGTCGTCGCCAGCGCGACCCGGAATGGACGGCAACTCGTCGCCGTGGTGCTGGGTGAAAAGTCCGGAGCCGCGCGCACCGTCCGCGCCGCGGGGCTTTTCGAGCATGGCTTCGAAATCTACCCCTGGAAAGCGGTGCTTGCGCCGACGCTCGCAACATGGCCGGTGGAGACGCCGGAGGGCGCGAAAGCTCCCGATTTGCGCAATATTGTATGCAATGGGCGCAAACTCGCAAAAATTGCGAACAGGGAGGACAAGAAGAAGGGCAAACGTCCGGCCTTGGAACCGGGGCACCGATTGCCCGCCAAGGACAAGCCGGCGAAAGGCAACAAGAAGAAGCCGCTGCAAGCCGCCGACGCAAGGTTCATCTTTAAGCCTGGACAGTAAGCCTCCCATCGAGGGTGTTGAAGGCCGTGCTTAGCACGCGATAAGTCTTGTCGTCATCGGTGATGGCCAAGCATACCAAATCGCGCTTGGATCGCCGGCTGAAATAAGCGGAAATCCAGCTCATCCTTCGACAGGCTCAAAATGAGGTGGAGCGGTTTCAATGGTCCAAGCCTCCTGGTGAGCTTGTCGAACCATGAGCTTGTCGCGGTTCGGCGCGTCGAAAGGGGTAGATCCCCCACGCTTGCTTTCGGAAACGGCTCAGCTAGAAACACCTCTCATTTCGATCATGCGCGCCTTTCTGCGTTTGCGCCGCGTAGACTGTGCAAACTCAGACGAGAGATGGAAAGACGATGACACAAGCCGAGGACGAAGAGAGCCGGGTCGAAACCGGGGAGATCGGCATCGTTGAGCACGAGGGACGCAAAGCTATTCTCGGCGAACTTCACGCGCGCCCTTTCCTGCCGGTTGAAGCCCCTCGGCGAATTTATCACTTCGCCTTCGCAACCGGCGACGAAGAAGCGCGCGGCGACCGCAAGGCTATCGCCGGTCTTTGCGGGAGAAGCGGCGTAGCAAAGCCGCCCGACGACGCCAAGTTCCATCACGTCGAGCTCGGCGATTGGGACCTTCGCTGGGAGCAACACACCGAGTTCACCACTTATACCTGGTCAACAACGCTTGGCGCGGCGGCGCCTTTTTCGAATCCCGATCCTTTGGGGACAGGGGAAATCGCCTTTCTTGCGCCGGGCCCTCTCATCGTTGCAACGCATCTGGCGCTCATCGATGGCGGACCTTCTCACGAAAGTCTCGCGGCCTTGTTCAATTCGCAGAGCCTTTGCATCATCTGCGCAGCCAAGGGCGCGGCGCAGGTCCTGACCGATTTCACCCTCGACGCCCACAGGTTTACGCGCCTGCTCATAAGGTCGGACAAACTTGGCCCGATAAGAGCAGGGCGGCTCGTTCAGCGCGTGCTGGAGATCGAAACATACCGTACGCTGGCCCTTCTTGGACTTCCCGAGGCGCGCCGGGCCGGACCTGTCCTGGGGCGCATGGAGCGGGAAATATCCGCGATCAACCAGGCTCTGAGCGAAGCCCGCGACCAGCGCACCAGCCAGGACCTTCTGAAACGCTTGAGCGATCTCCTCGCGGGAAGCGAGGCGCTTTCGACACAGATGGCGTTCCGTTTCGGGGCCAGCCGCGCCTATCACGCGATTATCAAAAACCGTCTCGATCTCATCCAGGAGGCCAAATCGGGCAGCTACACCACCATCTCGGCCTTCTTCAGCACGAGACTTCGATCCTGCGATCGAAACCTGCAACACCATCGAAACGCGTCTGGAGCGCCTCTCGGGCCAGGTTGTGCGCGCCATCGATCTCATGCGCACCGGCATCACTTTCGAGCTTGAGCAGCAAAACCGCGACTTGCTCCAGGACATGAACCGCCGCGCGCGCTTGCAGATGCGCTTGCAGGGTTTCGTTCAGGGCCTCTCCACGGCGGCGCTTGCCTACTATCTGTCCGGTCTCACAGTCTATCTCGCCAAGGGAATGAAAGACGCCGGATGGCTGCCGAAGGATGTGACGGCGGAGATGTTCGTGGCGATGGCTGTTCCCGTCATGATTTTTGCTTCGTGGTCCTTTATGGAGCGCGTGCGGCAGCTCACCATGAAGGCGCGCGAGGAAGAGAAGTTGAATTGAGCGGGTCTGCAGACTTTCAATAGCTTTCGGCGCGGGATCGTCGGCAAGAAGCAAAAATACGCCATCGCCCGCATCTCACACCGCAAGATACAGAAGGTTTTGGAAGAGTTCACAGAGCAGCACTGCGAGAGGTACTGGTTTGTCCTGAGCGCTAATGTTAAACTAAAGTGCAGAGCCAAACCCCGGAGGTTCATGCATCGGCTTATCGATGGCGCGCTGCGCTTTTACAAAGATGTCCACCACCCTAAGCGTGAGTTATTCTCTCAGCTTGGCAAGGCGCAATCTCCGTACGCCGTTTTTGTAGGCTGCTCGGACAGCAGGGTGGCGCCCGAGCTTTTAACGCAAAGCGACCCGGGCGACCTCTTCGTGGTGCGCAACGCGGGTAATATCATCCCCTCCTATGGCCCCGCGGCAGGCGGCGTTTCCGCCAGCATAGAATATGCGCTGGCCGCGCTGGGCGTCGAGACTCTCGTCGTTTGCGGTCACTCCGATTGCGGGGCGATGAAGGCCATTTTACGCAATGACAGCCTGGAAAAATTGCCGGCTGTCGCGCGCTGGGTCAGACATGCGGCGGCCGCCAGGGAAATCGTGAATGCAACGATCCCTGATTCGGCGGACGACGATACCCGGTTGCATGCGCTCGTTCACGAAAACGTCTTATGTCAGCTTCGCAATCTGGAAACTCATCCGGTTGTCGCGGCAAGACTCGCGACGGGACGTCTCAGGCTGTATGCGTGGGTCTATAATATAGAAAACGGAACGATCGATACATTCGATGGGGAAAAAGGCCTGTTTGTGCCGCTGACCGAGTGCTCGACCGCGCATGCCACGCCACTCTCGTTTCATCCGCCGCCGCGGGTGGCTGGGAGCTAACGGATTCAGCTACGAGAGGGCCAGCAGCGCCGATCTCGTTAGGTGTTCGTCTCCTCGATCAGCCCAAGCAAGCCCTTGAGAAGCTCAATAGGCCGGGGAGGACAGCCGGTGATCGCAAGATCGACCGGAATCACGGAAGATACCGGGCCAACGCAAGCGTAGCTCCCCGCAAAGACGCCGCAATTGGCGCCGCAGTCGCCGACGGCGACGACCCATTTTGGATCGGGGGTTGCGGCGTATGTGCGTTCGAGCGCCTCGCGCATGTTCCATGTGACGGGGCCCGTCACGAGCAGCACATCGGCATGCCTCGGCGAGGCGACGAACTTCAACCCAAAGCGCTCGACGTCGTAAACAGGATTGTTGAGGGCATGAATCTCAAGCTCGCACCCGTTGCAGGAGCCGGCGTCAACCTCGCGGATTGCAAGCGAACGGCCGAGCCTTCGGCGCGCTCGTTCGCCCAAGGTCTTGGCCAAATCCGCGAGCATCGCCTCGGCGGGTCTTGGGGCGTCAATTGTCGCTGGGCCCTTGAAAAGGGCGTCAAGAAGAAGACTGATCATGAGCGGCTCTACAGATCGTGGCCCGAGTATGAGCAATTGAAGGACTTATTACACAGCGGAAAGTCGGCCACGATATTTCCTTTGATGGAGGCTTCGAGAAGCGGCCACTGGAACCATGACGCGTCGCGGGCGTGGAGATGGGCGACTTTGCCATCCTCATCAAGCCGGATCGAAAGAAACACATCGCCGCGAAAGGCCTCGATCAGGGCCGCGCCCGCACCGGCTGCGTAAGGCTGGGAGGGCGCGAACACGGGGCCAGCCTCAAGCTTCGCCAGGAGTTGCCGGACGATCGAGATGCTCTGGCCGATTTCTTCGATTCGGACCCACACTCGCGCGTCGACATCGCTTGTCGCACGCGTTGGGACCTCGAACGAAACGCCGTCATAAGGGGGATACGGGAATACGGTTCTCGCATCGAAGGAGCGGCCCGCCGCGCGTCCGACATAGCCGCCGGCGGCGAATTCACGGACAAACTCAGGTTGCACGATCCCGGTGCTGACGGTTCGATTTTGAAGCGAGGGCGATTGATCGTAAGCGTGTTCGACGCTGGCGAATTGCGTCTCGATTCTCTCAAGCAGCGCAAGGATGGCGGCGGCGCATTCCGCGTCAACATCACAGGCTGTCCCGCCGGGAATGATGCGGTCCATCATCAGGCGGTGACCGAAACACGCAGCACTCGTTTGGAGGATGTCCTCGCGGATTAGAGTGCAGTGAGCCTGAATGGCCACGACGCTGGCGTCATTGCAGATCCCTCCCACATCGCCGACGTGGTTTGCGAGCCGCTCCAGCTCGGCCATGATGCCGCGCAACAGCCGGGCGCGGACTGGGATCTCCCAGCGAAGCACGCTCTCGACCGCTTGCGCGAATGCAAAGCTATAGGCGACGGTGCTGTCCCCGGAAATGCGCGCGACGATTTTCGCAGCCTGCTCGACAGAAGCGCCCGCGCAGAGCGCCTCGACCCCCTTATGCACGTACCCAAGCCGCTCTTCGAGCCGGGCGACGACTTCGCCGTTGGCTGTGAACCGAAAATGTCCCGGTTCTATGATGCCCGCATGCACCGGCCCGACGGGGATCTGATGGAGGCCAACGCCTTCGACGGGCAAAAAGCTGTAGCCTCTTTCCGTTTTTCCGGCGCGGTCGGGCCAGACGCCATGGTCGAGCCACGGGCGGTCGTCGGGCAAGCCTACGGGATTTATGCCGTAAAGATCGCGCATCGCCCGCTCGAGCCTCATCGCAGGCTTGTGATGAAGGCCAACCGAGGGGTAAGCGCCATTGCTGACCGCAAGGGAGACGATGGCGCGCCTCGGCGCATTGGACGTTGACAGCGCCATGTGCATCCGGCCGCCATCGAACCAGAGCGCGCTCAAATCCTGCCAGCCTGCGGCGCACCCTTTGCAGAGCCCAGTCCAAAGCGCTTCCGTCGCCACGATACGCGCGTAGCCGTCCGGTCCGGCGCCGCCGCTTTCCAGCCTGTCGGAGAGCGCGACGGCGTCGGTTTCTACGCCTGTGTAATCGACATCTTTCATCCAAGCATCTCCGCGGCGCGTTGGAACCAGGACATCAACGCTGCCGGCAAATAGAGCCCAGCGATGAGGACTAACGAGAGATGGACAATCATGGGGGCTGAAGGGGCGTTCACGCTATGAGAAGGCTCGGTCGGCGTGCCGAAAAGCACATTCTGGAGGCAGAGAAGCAGAGCGCCAAAAGCCACGAGCAGTCCGAATCCAGCGGCGAGAGCCAGCCAGGGCTCGCGGGCGAAGGTCGATGTGAGAATGAGAAACTCGCTCGTGAAGACGCCGAAAGGCGGCAATCCCGATATCGCAATCACGCCGGCGGCGAGACCCGCCGCGAGCATGGGGTTCGAGACGCTAAGACCCCGGATCTCCGCAATCCGCTTGGTTCCCTTGGCTAGCGTCACATGACCCACCGCAAAGAAAATAGCGGATTTCGTGAGGCTGTGCATCACCATGTGCAAGAGGGCCGCGAAATTCGCAAGCGGGCCGCCCATGCCGAATGCGAAGGTGATAAGCCCCATATGCTCGATCGAGGAATAAGCGAACAGCCGCTTGATGTCCCGGCGCTGATACAGCATGAACGCTGCGAATATGAGCGAGATCAACCCGATGGCGATCATGATCGGGCCGGGCTTGAGAGCGCCAGGATGAGCTGCGAGCAGCATCTTGAAACGCAGGAGCGCGAACAGCGCCACGTTCAAGAGAAGACCGGACAGCACCGCTGAAATCGGCGTCGGACCCTCCGCATGGGCATCGGGAAGCCAGGCATGCATGGGGGCGAGACCTATTTTCGTCCCATAGCCGACGAGCAGGAAGACAAAGGCGAGGCTGATGAGCGGGGCGTCAAGTTGCGGCGCAACCTCCATAAGCCGGCTCCAGGTCATGGCGGGAGCGCCCTCGCCAAGGACAGCCTGCCCCGCGAGATAAACGATGATCGTGCCGAAAAACGCGAGCGAGATGCCGACGATGCCGAGGATGAAATACTTCCAAGCCGCCTCAAGCGCGGAGTTTGTGCGGTAGGTGCCGACCATGATGACGGTCATCAGCGTCGCGAACTCCAGGCCAACCCACATCAGACCGATATTGTTGGCGAGAAGGGCTAGGTTCATCCCGCCCATCATGGCCTGGTACATGGCGTGGTAGAAGCGCACGAAACGGGGCTTCAGGTGGCCGCTTTCGATCTCCTGCTCGATGTAGCTTCCGCTGAACACCGATGTCGTGAAGCCGACCAAGGTATTGAGAATAATGAAGAAGACGTTGAGATCGTCGAGGATGACGTAAGTCTTGACGACATGGGGAAGGGCAAGGAACGACAGGCCCGCCGCAAAAGTGAGCCCGGAGGCGAGCACATTGCCTATCGCGGAAAGTCTGTAGCTCGAAATGAAAGCCAGGATGACCGCCGAGACGAACGGGATGCCGATAACGGCATAAACAGCCAGGTTCATCGCTCGGCTCCACGGACACGCTCAAGGGATTCGATGTCGACGTTGTCGAAGCGCTCCCTTATGCGGAAGACGAAAACACCAAAGACGAAAAGAGCAATCAGCACGGAAAAGGCGACGCTCACTTCAACCACGAGCGGCATACCGCGTGCTCCGGTGGCCGCGAGAATGAGACCGTTTTCAAGCGACATGAAGCCGACGATCTGGGTCACGGCGTTGCGCCGGGTGATCATCATCAAGAAGCCGAGGAGAATGATTGCGAGGGCCAGCGCAAGCCCCTCCCTCGTGAAAGAAGCGGCTCCGGGCGTCACGCGCAGGACGAGCAGCAAAGCGAGGCTTGTCAGCCCGAGCCCCAGAAACATCGCCACACCCACGTTCACGACCTGTTCGACATCACGATGGATGCCCAGGCGGACGACCATGCGATTTAAGGCAAGGGGAATCAGGATCCCCTTGAAGCCCAAGGCCATGGCCGCCGTGATGAAGAGATCCGGGGAACTTTGCACATAGCCCTGCCAGGCGACAGCGAGCGACAGAAACGTGGCTTGGGCTGCGAAGGTGTTGAGGACGGCGAAAATGCGGTCCTGGTAAAGCAGCGTGAAACTGCACACGAGCATCATTCCCGCAAGGAAATGAGCGACGTCATAGGCGTTCGTCACCGCAGCACCTCCTTGGAAAGGAATGCGAGCAAAATGGCCAGGAAGGAAAAAATGAACGCGCCGCCAAGAAACTCGCTCACGCGGAACACCCGCATTTTCGCGATGCTCACTTCCCAGACGCCAAGCGCCACGGCGGCTATGGAGACCTTCCCCAGATACACGGCGAGCCCGACCGTCCAGGCTTCCGGTCCGCCATCGATAGGGGCCATGCCGAAGGGAAGAAAGAGGCAGATGATGAGCGAGATATAGAGAACAAGCTTCAGATAACCCGCTGCTTCGATCATGGCGAGATGGCGGCCCGAATATTCAAGCACCATGGCCTCATGCACCATGGTCAACTCCAAATGGGTCGCGGGGTTGTCCACGGGGATGCGCGCGTTTTCGGCAAGCGCCACAACGACGAGCGCGACAAACGCCAGCGCGAAGGAGACCCGAAGCTCGATGGGCTGATTGATCAAAAATTGCGCGACTTCCGGCAGCCTTGTCGTGCCTGCGGCAAACGCAATCGTCAGTGCGACGAGGAGCGTGGCCGGTTCGGCCAGCGAGGCTATCATCATCTCGCGCGACGAGCCGATGCCGCCAAATGCGGTGCCGGCATCCATGGCCGCCAGCGCCAGGAGCGCCCTGGCCGCGCCGATCAGCGCAACGAGCGCGACGATGTCGGCGGCCCAGTTGAACATCAGCCCCGACGCCAGCGTCGGAACAAGCGCCGCGGCAACCCAGGTCGTGGCGAAGATCAGATAAGGCGCGGTGCGGAAGAACCAGGACGCGTTTCCGGCAAGCACGACGTCTTTGCGAACGAGTTTCAAGAGGTCGCGGTACCCTTGAAGGATGGGCGGTCCCCGGCGGCGCGTGAGCCTTGCTTTTACGCGCCTTGTGATGCCGGTTACAGCGGGCGCGATCGCGAGCACCAGGAACATCTGGGCGCCCTGGGCGAGAAACGATTGGAGTGAGCCAGCCATCACATCCACACTGCGGTTACGATGAGAAGAGTGATAAGGGTGCAGAACATGAGCACGAGGTAACGGCGAATTGTGAGGAAATGCAGGGCGTTGAATTGCTTGGAGAGCGACCAGAGGCCCTCGGCCGGCTCCAGGTACAGATACCGCCAGAGGTAGTCCGAGAACAGAACCTGGAACCTTCCGGGCCGAAGCTCGCCTGGCGGAGGCATGTCCAGGTTTTCCTTAGCCTGGAAGAGAATGCCGTTATAGACCCGCCGAAGCGGCTGGCTGAAGCTCGAAGCCGTGTATTGGGTGGCGGGCGATGGATCCGGGAAACCGCAATCCCACGTGGGTGAGCGCCGGGTTCGGCTGCTGGCCAGGAGATGAACGACAACCATTGTCGTAATTGCCGAAACCGCGATGAAAAAGGCGATTGTCGGGGCGTCGTATATGGCCCGCGACTCATTGAAGGCGATGAGCGAAAATGGGGTTGGACCTTCGGCGAGCATCATGAGGCTGACCCCCGAAAGCGAGGTCAGCAGAGGCCCTATGGCGTAAGCCGCGAAGCCGCCGAATAAGCCGCCGAGCGCGCAAAGCACGGCGAGGAAGCCAATCGCGGCTGTCTGTATAAACGGGGCTTCATGAGCTGTGACTGCCTCCTTGCTGCGCGGCCGTCCGAGAAACACCGTTCCGAACGCTCGCACGAAGCAGGCTGCGGCAAGCCCCGCCGCGAGCGCCAGCATCGCCCCGACGACAGGAGACAGAAAACGGAGGATCGGCTCGGGAAAGACCGGCCCGACCAGCACCGCCTGAAAAAGGAGCCACTCCGATACGAAGCCATTCAAGGGCGGCAGCGCGGAAATGGAGAGCGCTCCGATCAGCCAGTAAAACGCCGTTTTGGGCATGCGGTGTATGAGCCCGCCCAAGCCATCGAGATCTTTACGGCCGGTGGCGTGAAGAACCGCGCCCGCCCCGAGAAAGAGCAGCGATTTGAACCACGAATGATTGAGAGAGTGCAGCAGCGCCGCCGCCATGGCGATTGCAGCGGCATATTGGATGCCGGAAGACTTGAACGCGATGGCAAGCCCGATCCCGGCGAAAATGATGCCGAGGTTTTCGATCGTGGAATAGGCTAGCAAACGCTTCAGGTCTTGCTCTTGAACCGCGTAGAGGAGGCCGCCGACAGCGGTTGCGGCTCCCAGAATGATGAACGGCAGCGACCACCACCAAAGCGGATCGCCCAGGAGATCGAAGACAATGCGGATGATGGCGTAGACGGCGACCTTGGTCATGACGCCGCTCATGAGCGCCGACACATGGCTTGGCGCAGCGGGATGAGCGAGCGGCAACCATGCATGGAGGGGCATGATGCCAGCCTTGGAGCCCGTCCCGACGAGCGCGGCCGCCAGAACGAGAGCTGACGCGATCGGCGCAATATGATGGGAACGGATCGCATCGAAAGTATAGCCGCCAGCGGTTCCCGCCATTCCGCCGAAGGCGAAAAGCAGCCCCGTGGTGCCTATGGCGGCCATAACGAGGTAGACGTAACCGGCCTTGCGGTTATTCGCGTCCTCATGGCGGGAGACCACCAGGAACCAGGAGCTGAGCGACATGAGCTCCCAGAAAAACAAAAAACCAAAGGCGTCATCCGCGAGAAGGACGGCGTTCATCGCCGCGCAGAATACCGGATAGACGGGCTCGATGCGTTTGGTGAGATCGGCTCTGCCGAGGCCTGCTCCATAAATGCTGGCCGCAAATATTCCGATATTGACGATGATGCCAAAAAAGGCGCTCAAAGAATCCAAACGGAGGTGGAGTCCTACCGAAGGCAAACCGATCGGCAGATGCGCCTGGAGGGTAAGCTGCTGAAAGAAAACGGAAAGATCGGCGGCGCAAGCCAAAGCCGCAGCAAGAGCGCAAACCGGATACACGAAGGAAAGCGCGCGCGCGGGCACGATAACCGCCAGCAGCGCCGTGCTTGCGAACACGGCAAGCGCGATTGCCAGCGCTAACAGCTGCCATGCTTCTCCGGTATTCATTCCACGGCCCTCTCATTCGGTTTCTTAAGCCGCACGCCACGCCCGCCTTGCATACTCGCGGCGCCGTCACCGATGAGTTCAACGCCCGCACGATCGAGAGCCTCAATGATCTTTGTGAGGCTGTCGATGACTCCACGAACTGTTCCGGGGCTTGATTCCATGCGTTGAACTGTGGGTAAGGAGATGCCTGCCTGGTCAGCGAGCGTCTTTTGGTCAATGCCAAGAAGCGCACGGGCTGCGCGCAGCTGGGCGCCGGTTATCACAACATTCGATCCCTATCATGTCCGAAGTTGCTGCATCAAAACCATCTAAACTGATATGTCAAGCATCATAACGGATGTCCAAAGCTATAAAGTTGATGGAAACGCCGTCCTTTTTGCGATCCCGGCTCGCGCTTCGCTTGGCCGGGATGACGGCGGCGGCGGTTAGAGCGCATTCGGCGATCTTCGCGCCAAGTGCGCTCTAACTCTTTATTTTGTCGCGCTTTCCGAGCGGAAAACAGAAATCCTGCCACACCGCGTTTCATAACGGTGTGCTGGGCCCTGCCGCGAGTTCAATACACGCCAACCTGCCCGGAGCTCAGTGCGCGCCGGGCCTTCGATCAAGATGGTTGAACTCTCTTTTGCTGGAAGCGATTACGCCGTGGCGCCAAAGGCCAGGCCCAATCCCGCTGAAAGCGCTCTCCATGAACGCCGCCGGAGATGGCGCGTCATGTGGGTGGGCTTAGTTCATCATCCAAACGGCGATAACCCCGCCGCAAAATCCTAAAATAACGCCGAAAAAAATGAGAAAAACAGCGACATTTTCAAGCGGGCTTGCCTTATCATATGTGGTTGCCATTGCTTGTATCCTTTCAAAAAAAAACCAAGCGCGTCCGGAATCAAGTATTTCCCGAACGCGTTCAAGTTTTGCTACGTGGTGACTCCCTAGGTTCGTCCCCATCTTTGAGACGGGGATAGGCGACGGGCAGAACTTTCGCTGCCGGAAGCCTCTTCCCTGGATGCGCGGACCATAGACCAAGATCGCGACCCGGGCAATTCCCAATTACCTGATTATTGACAGATAGTTGGTTCGTTGTTCAGTGGCCACAGTCTACGCCGGTCACGTATCCCCGTTGCTCGTACTTTCCCGGTCGAGGATGTGTACGCTCTGCATGTAAGAGGCATACGCTTTTTCGTCCGTGTCCCCGATCGCGAGCACGCCGAGCTTTCCGAACTCCGAAAGCGCGCCGATCAGGTGGAAGACGACGCCTTCCTGGGTCGCCGCGTTGAAATGCAGGCCCTTCGTCGCCGCGATATCTATGAGGTCCGACGGCGTCAGACCCCGATAGTGTTCTTCGTGGAGATTGTCGGATGAGTAATAGGAGCAGGGTTTGCCGGCGGCTGTAAAAAACAAGCCGGTCTTCGCATCGTAGCTGCCCTCCGTCAAAAACTGCAGCATGAGAAATGGATGGGTGGTGCCGCCTTTTCTCAGGTTGATCTCGATGGCGTAATGCCGCCAGCCGCCGCCCTCGGGCACGGAGATGAAATCGATGCCGAAGCGCCCCAGAACGCCCTTGGACGCAAGAACCTTTGCGGCGCGAAAGCCGAGATCCTGGATGTCGAGCCTGTATTCCGCGTCGGCCGGAAAGCGGCAGCCCAGAAACACCTGGCTGTTACTGCCGCCGAGAACCTGGTCGTGGGTGGAGATGACTTCGAGGTTTCCTGTCGGATCGACGCGGAACTGAGCGGAGGGGGAGCGTTTCGTTTTCCCTTCCAGAAACTCCTCGACAATGCCGCCCATAGCCTTGATCTTTTCAAGATAGGCCTCGAGCGTCATGCCATGGGCCTCGAAGCTGAGGTCCGGCAGTTTATTTGCGATCCACGGTTTCAGCCCGCTCTCGGGCGCGCCCCGGAAATCGAACAGCGCGTTGCCCTCGCCGGAGAAGCCCTCATTAAGTTTTACGACGGCGCGCTTCAGTTCAGGCTTCTGCCTCTTCAGCTCCGCCAGCGCTTCTATGATGTCCTCAGCGCTCGTCAAATCCTCGGAACCGGCCGGCAGGTCGATCCCGACTTCCTTGAAGATCTTTCTCGAGCCGCTCTTCGATCCCCAGTAGGCGAGGTCGGGGTCGGCGCCATAGATCGGCAGGTCGAGCTTCAAGGCGAGCTTTTTCTCAAGCGGCGTGACCGTAAAGAAGGTGACGTGGGCCGACGCAGGATCGGGGATCGCCTCCTTGATCTGCTGGATAAGCCGTGGCCTCGCCAGGATTTTCGCCGTGAGCGGGATGTCCGACCGGTCGTAGCAGGACAGCAGCACCAGACGCTTGCGCGCATGCTGGCCCGGAATGCCCGGCAACAGATGCAGATAGTAGTCGATGATCGGCTCGGCGATGGGCGTGCTGGTGATATAGATGACGCGCGTCCGTGGGAACCTGAGCAGGAGAAGCAGGCAAAGCAGCCGCTCCTCGTAGTGATGCACGCCGGCGATCCTCGACATCACCTCGCGGTCGAAGGTGATGCTCGGCACGATGACGACGGTGCGCGGCGCTGCCGGGTCGCCGAAGACTTCGGGGAATGTGGCGCAAAACCGCTCTTGGAGGGCTCGCGAGCGGGCAAGCTCCTCCGGGCTGAAAGTAACGGCGTTGGACTCACTCAAGGGCTTGTCCCGATATTTCGCTTCTCAACGCGTTCCACACTATATTTAGAAAAGCTAACGGGTTTGCTTACACCGATCAAGCAAAGCTGCTTAAGCTGTATTGGCGCCGCTTGAGGAAAAGGCAAGAGAATGCCAACCGTTCCTGGTTCGGAAGAAATCGCCGCCAGCGTTCAAACTCTATGCGCGGATCTGGGCGTGCCGCACGCCGTTGTCCAGACTGGCCCGCTTCAGGTGCATTCTCCGATCACAGGAGAGGCCATCGCCCGCGTCAGGCCAGCGAGCAGGCACGAGAGTGACGCCGCGATCAGGGCCGCGCATGCCGCGTTCCTTCTCTGGCGCGACAGGCCTGCGCCCAAACGCGGCGAGCTTGTCCGCCTCTTGGGCGAGGAACTTCGCGCGAACAAGGCGGCGCTCGGAAGGCTCGTCTCCATCGAGTCGGGGAAGATAATCTCCGAGGGGCTCGGCGAGGTCCAGGAGATGATCGACATTTGCGACTTCGCCGTGGGCCTCTCGCGCCAGCTTTACGGCCTGACCATCGCCAGCGAGCGCGGCGAGCACCGCATGATGGAGACGTGGCATCCGCTCGGCGTGACCGGCATCATTTCCGCTTTCAACTTCCCCGTGGCCGTCTGGGCCTGGAACGCGGCGCTCGCGCTTGTGTGCGGCAACCCTTGCGTCTGGAAGCCATCAGAGAAGACGCCGCTCACCGCGCTTGCGACGCAGGCTTTGTTCGACCGGGCCTTGGCGCGGTTCAAGGAAGCCGGCAACCCGGCGCCGGAAGGCCTCTCATCGGTTATCCTCGGCGCGCGCGACGCAGGCGAAGCGCTGGCGGATCATCACCTTGTGCCGCTTGTCTCCGCCACGGGTTCGACCGCGATGGGACGCGCGCTTGGCCCCCGGCTGGCGCAGCGTTTCGCCCGCGCGATCCTGGAACTCGGCGGCAACAACGGGGCGATCGTTTGCCCTTCGGCCGACCTCGATCTCACTCTGCGCGCTGTCGCCTTTGCGGCGATGGGCACTGCGGGCCAGCGCTGTACGACGCTGCGGCGGCTTTTCGTGCATGAAAGCATCTACGAGAGGTTTCTGCCGCGGCTGAAGCAGGCCTATGCATCCGTGAAGGTTGGTAATCCGCTGGAGCCGGAAACGCTGGTTGGACCGCTGATCGATGGGGGCGCGTTCGCAGCGATGCAGCAAGCGCTCGAAGCGGCCAAGGCCGCGGGCGGCGTTGCAACGGGCGGCTCGCGCGTGACGGAAGGCTTGTCTGCCGGTGCGTTCTATGTGCGCCCGGCGCTTGTCGAGATGCCGGGGCAAGCCGGACCCGTCCTGAAAGAAACGTTCGCGCCGATCCTTTATGTGATGCGCTACCGGGAGCTGCCGGAAGCCATCCGGCTGCACAACGCCGTCAGCCAGGGGCTGTCCTCCTCGATCTTCACGAACGATCTGCGCGAAGCCGAGCTGTTCTTGTCGGCTCGCGGTTCCGATTGCGGCATCGCGAACGTGAATATCGGACCCTCGGGCGCGGAGATCGGCGGCGCTTTCGGCGGGGAGAAGGAAACCGGCGGCGGACGCGAATCCGGGTCCGAACTCGTGGAAGCTCTACATGCGCCGCGCCACGAACACCATCAACTACGGCTCGTCGCTGCCGCTCGCCCAGGGCGTGAAATTCGATGTGGGTTCAGCAGGCTAACGTGGCGCCGCTCGAATAGCCGCTGAAGGTCCATCCCGGGCAGCGGCCGGATATCTGTGCTCGGGGTCGGGAGCCGAAGTTCAATAATCCAGAACAAATTATCGCATAACTTCAACAAGCAGACATCGGCTGGCGCCTCTGCGTCATATCGATTCGCTAAAGAAGCATCACAAATGTTACTTTGTGAATTTATTCAATAATACCCTCGATATGATAGCTCAGGCTTAGCTCAACTTTGGCGGGGTCAGCCATGTCATCTCTATACCCATTTCCCAGCTCAAACACATTCAAGCGCACTGCAGCAGCGCTCTTAATCGCCTTTCTTTCCGCCGGCGCCGCACTGGCGGAGGATACGCCAGCGGCATTGCCGGGCGCGAAGCTCATCACCGCGGCAGAGGCGATGAAAGCGATCGACGCCGGGGCTATCCCAATCGATGCGCGCGTAGCCAATGAATATGCAGAAGGACACATAAAGGGGGCGATCAGCGTTCCGTACCGCGAAAGAAGCGCGAAGACGCCTGACTTCGACGCGAGTAAAGACCAGTTCGATCTGAGCAAGCTGCCCGGAAATAAAGAGGCCGTTGTTGTAATTTATTGCAATGGACCGGAGTGCTGGAAGAGCTTCAAAGCGGCTGTCGCTGCGATCAAGGGCGGATACTCCAACGTCAATTGGTATCGCTTAGGCTTTCCAGATTGGAAGTCGAGACGCTTGCCCATCGATTAGGATCGGCGCGCCTTCGACGCCGGTCCCCGCGCAACGCGTGGAAACCATCGGTAACCGCAGAGTTGGTTATCCAAAAAATAAAGCCTAGCCCGAGACCTCCACGATGAACAAGCTCAGCATAGCGACCCGCATGACGATTGTCTTTGCTCTGATGGCGGCCGCTCAAGCCGGCATGGCGGCGATCGCTCTTCATGGGCTGCATCTTTCAGATCGCGACACCGCCGACGTTTACCAGGCGCGCCTTGTCCCCGTGAGCCAGCTCTCCCGCATCAACGACCTCATGCACAGCAGCGTTGAGGAATTGATCATAGCCGTCATCGCGCGCCCAAGCCCTACAAACGTCCAGCCTTATCTCGATCGCGTCGAAAAAAATCTGGGGGAGATTGACGGGCTCGCTGCGCAATATATGAAAAATGAGAGCGGAGACGACGACAAGGCGCTCCTCGCGGACTGGGCTTTAAAAAAGGATGGACTTGTTTCGAAAGCCCTCAAGCCGGCCATCTCCGCCTTGCAGAAACAGGACTTCAACGAAGCCGAGGACACAGTCCTTGGCGTTGCCGTTAAACAGTTTGCAGCCGTCAAGGTTGCTTTCGACGCCGTTGTCGCCAACGCGCTCAGCCACGCCGAACATACGAACGAGCAGGCGGAGGGGCGTTATATCTTATTGAAATACCTAATGTTTGGCGCGTTGGCCTTTGCTCTTGCTCTAAGCCTTTTCTTGGCTTTCTATGTGAAGTGGACTATCACGAGACCGCTAGTCGCGATCTGCGCGGCCATGAGGTCTCTCGCCAGGGGCGATATCGAAGCCGGCGCCAAGCGGCTCACTCAGGGCGATGTCTCGAAGCTGGTTGACGGCAGCCATCCCCGCGACGAGTTGCACGCATTGGGCCAAGCGGTCGACGGTGTGGCGCAGACGCTGCAAAAGTTCACGAAGGCCCAGGTCGACATGGCGCGCGCCCACAGCCGGGACGGCTGCATCAGCCGCCGAATGCGCGCCGAAGAATTCCCCGGCGCCTACGGCGACATGGCAAGGAACGTCAACCAGATGGTGAAAGCCCACATCGACGTTCAGATGCAATTCATCGACTTGATGCTCGAGTACACGAGCGCGAAGTTTGAGAACCGCATGGCGAAGCTGCCTGGCGAACGCCAGAACATCTCCGATATAGCCGAGAAAATCCGCGCAGAGCTCGAAGCGGCGAATGCAGCTAAGTTCGACGCACAGGTGAGGGCGGCCTTGGACCACGTCAGCATCCCCGTGCGGATCAGCAGCAACGAAGGCATCGTCCTCTACGTCAACAATGCGATGAACGACATGCTGCGCAAAGTACGAGTCGGCCATCCGCCAGCAGATTCCGGCTTTCGACGCCAGCAAGGCGGTGGGTTCAAGCGTCGGCATGTTCTTTACCGATCCTGCCGCAGGGATCGCCCAATTGCGCAGCATAATGCGCTCCACGGCGTATCGCGTGTCGCTAGCAGGCTGTCGGACTTAACACCCAGCGGCGGCAGAGGGTAGAATCATCGCATTGATTCGCCACCGTTTTCGGACCCGCGCCCATGAGCAACTTTCGTAACTTCGACCGCGACACGGGATTTCTCCTGCCGCCTTCGGTGAACGAGTGGCTTCCCGAGAGGCATCTCGCGCGGTTTGTGGCGGAGATCATCGACGCTCTGGACGTCTCGGCGATGAGCAACAGCTATCGCGGCGTTGGTTCGGCGAGCTATCACCCGAAGCTTCTGTTGGCCGTCCTGGTCTATGGCTACGCCACGGGGGTCTTCTCCAGCCGCAAATTGGAGCGGGCGACATACGACTCGGTGGCCTTCCGCTTCATCGCGGCGAACGAGCACCCCGATCACGACACCATCGCGACATTCAGGCGGCGGTTCATCAAGGAGACCGAAGCGCTGTTCGTGCAGGTTCTGCTTCTGGCGCGCGAGATGGGCATGCTCAAACTGGGCACGGTCGCGCTGGACGGCACGAAGGTGCACGCCAACGCCAGCAAGCACAGCGCGCTGTCCTATGAGCACGCGGGCAAGATCGAGGCGCAGTTGAAGGCCGAGGTTGCCGAGCTGATGGCGAAGGCCGAAGCCGCCGATCAGGCCGACCTGCCGGACGGGATGTCGATTCCGGAGGAGTTGGCGCGGCGCGAGGAGCGCTTGAAGAAAATCGCCGAGGCTCGCGCGAAGATCGAGGCGCGCGCCAAAGAGCGTTTCGAACGCGAGCAAGCCGAGCATCAGGCCAAACTGGCAGCGCGCGAGGCCAAGACCAAGACCACCGGCAAGAAGCCCGGCGGCAAGCCGCCCGAGCCGCCGGTGGAGGGGCCGGCGCCAACCGATCAGATCAATCTGACCGATGAGGAGTCGCGCATCATGCCGGTTTCAGGCGGCGGCTTCGAGCAATGCTACAACGCTCAAGCCGTCGTAGCGGAAGGCAGTCTGCTGGTGGTTGCGGGCGATGTGGCGCAGGCGACCAACGACAAGCAACAGCTCGAACCGATGCTGGCCAAGACCAGGGCCCTGCCCGAAGAGTTGGGCAAGGTCGAAACGCTGCTGGGCGACAACGGTTATTTCAGCGAGGCCAATGTAAAGGCGTGCAAGGCGGCCGCGATCGAGCCTTTGCTCGCCATGGGCCGGGACTCGCATCATTCGTCCTTGAGCGAGCGCTTCGCCGCGGCTCCGGCCGCGCCGGAAAATCCAACGCCGGTCGAGGCCATGGCCCACCGCCTGCAAACGCCCGAAGGCAAGAAACTTTACGCCCTGCGCAAACACACTCCCGAGCCCGTGTTCGGCATCATCAAGTCCGTGCTCGGATTCCGTCAGTTTCTGCTGCGCGGGCTGGACAAAGTCAAAGGCGAGTGGACGCTCGTGATTATGGCCTGGAACTTGAAGCGGATGTTCGTACTGAAGGCTGCATGAAGGCGCGACGACGATCGCCCTTCTGCGCCACGACGAACGCCATCCCCTGTCGGCAGACCCTAGTCCGACAGGCTGCTAGGGGGACGCGACTACGATGTCGTGACAAACGCCGTCTTTGACGCCCAAGGCGAGCGCCTCGGCACGGCATCGCAATTCACCGACATTACCGAGCAGCTCGCAGCCGAGAGGGAGATCGGCGCCATTGTGGCGGCGGCGGCGGCGGGCGACTTTAAGAAGCGCATCGCCGAGGCTGGCAAGTCGGGCTTTATGCTGGAGATGGCGCGAGGCTTGAACGCGATCCTCGGCACGAGCGAACAGGCGCTCGCCGAAATCTCCCGCATCCTGAAGGCAATGGCTCAAGGCGACCTCAGCCAGAATATCGAGGCCGAATTCAAGGGCGTGTTCGCAGAGCTGAAAGACAACTCGAACGAAACCATCGCCAGGCTGCGCGACATCATCGCCCAGATTCGCGAGGCGTCCGGGTCCATCAATAGAGCGGCGCGCGAAATCGCCACCGGCAACAACGATCTGTCCAAGCGCACCGAGGAACAGGCGTCAAGCCTCGAGGAGACGGCCAGCAGCATGGAAGAGTTCGCTTCCACCGTAAGACAGAACGCTGAGAACGCTCAACAGGCGAACCGGCTCGCGGCCGGCGCCTCCGAGGCCGCCCAGCGCGGCGGCGAGGCGGTGGGCCGGGTGGTCGCCACCATGGCCGGCATCACCGACAGCAACCGCGAGATCGCCGACATCACCACGCTGATCGATGGCATCGCGTTTCAGACGAACCTGCTCGCGCTGAACGCGGCCGTCGAGGCGGCAGAGCCGGCGAACAGGGCCGTGGTTTTGCGGTCGTGGCATCCGAAGTGCGAAGCCTCGCCCAGCGCGCCGCCCAGGCGGCCAAAGACATCAAGGCGGTCATCGCCGCTTCTGTCGGAAAAGCCGAGGACGGCTCGACGCTTGTGCAAAGCGCCGGCGCGGCCATGCAGGAGATCCTGTTGCAAGTCAAGCGCGTGAGCGCCATCAACGGCGCGATCGCCGCCGCCAGCAAGGAGCAGAGCGACGGCATCGAGCAGGTGAACCAGGCCGTCACCTCGATCGATCAGATCACCCAGCAGAACGCCGCCCTCGTCGAAGAGGCCACCGCCGCCGCGAAAAGCCTAGAGGAGCAGTCCGAGTCGCTCGTGCATTCGGTCGCCGTGTTCAAAATCGACGATGAAAAGAGCGGCGCCCGCAGTCCCCGCATGCACGACGCAAGAACCGTCCTGCACTAACCTAGGCGCGGCCGCTTCAGCACCTGTTAGGAACGGCGGCTCAACGACCAAAAGCAGGAAGTCTCCGAAACAGGGCTCTGGTCCGCACTCGGCCCTAATCCCGAGACAGTTTCAGGAGAAATTTCCGCACATCGCTCGCGAAGAAAACCGCTTGCAAAGGTCCTCTTCATTCGTTGGCGAAACTGAAAAAGGCTGTGCTTGGGAGAGTGCTTCGCCGAGGCGCGAAATGTGGCGGCGGCGGGATTTTTTGACCATTTTTTGTCAAGCAAACCCTGACAATGCATACAAAACCGCCGGTCGTTGTATGATGGCGGCCCAATTCCGGCCCAATATGGTGAAGATGGCGTTGCGGCAGGGGGGTAAATTAACTGCTTATGGTTAATTTCGCCGCGCCGGACTTATCTCCCGCCTGAATTCGCGCCAAAAGACGCGTTTTTTGCGAAAAAGCGCGGCGCGATAAAATCCGTTAAATATGTTTTTGGACCAGACCGTTAACCTTGGGAGCTCCGTTTGCAGCCGCCGCCGCGCCTATCGCTTTCTATTATTTCATTATGAATCAATGACTTAGATCCGTTAACTTTCCGTCAAGGCGCATTTCCCTAAGATCTGCGCTGCAAAGAACGAAAGCGCAAGCCGGGAAATGAAATGTCATCTTTCCTAATGTGTATTCAAAAACAGGTCAACTCCCTGGCGGTGCGCTCTCATGGGATCAGGCCGAGGCCCGGAAGTGGGCGTGATGTTAGACAACCGTTTTCAGTTCTTTTCCAGAGATCGATGCATTTAGTTGAATTACGATATAGCGATCCCAGTTTATTTCATGCAATCGTTTAGACCTGATGGAAATTTCTTCAAAGGCGTACTTCATCAGCCTTTGTTAGGAATAAGTATTTATCGATGTGGGGACTTCTCACGGAGGATCTCATGGCTGCAGACTGCCAGAATCTAGAAATATGCGGCTTCTTCAAAAAATACTCGATGACGCACGAGCGTGCGTGCTCAGGCTTCATACACATGTATTGCCGCGGCGCCAGGCAGAACGAGTGCAAACGCAAGACCTACCGGCAGGAGCATAACGCAGCGCCTTCGGACGACATGATGCCAAACGGCGGCCGTGTCCCTTCGAGCGTTTAGGCAAAATTTGAAAAGCCAATAGCCGCCCTCGCCATGAAGAGAGGGCGGAGTGCTTAATTCAACACCGCGGCGAACTGGACCAGCGCCTTGTCGATGTCCTCGCGGGTAATCACGAGCGGCGGCGAGATGCGGATCGTGTGCTCTTTCGTATCCTTGCACAGGATGCCGCGATGCTTCAGCGCCACGCAGTAGCGCCGCGCGCCGCCCGCGTCGGGGTGGAGTTCGACCGCCAGCATCAGTCCGCGCCCGCGCACTTCCTTGATCGTGCGGCTGCCAATAGACAGCAGGCCATCGCGGAAATAAGCGCCCATCGCGGCCGAATTCTCGACCATCCCTTCCTCGGTGATGGCGCGAAGGGACGCGCGGGCGACAGCGCAGGCGAGCGGATTGCCGCCAAAGGTGCTGCCATGCTCGCCGGGCTTGAGCACGTCCATGATCGGTGCGTTGCAAAGGACGGCCGACACCGGATAAAAGCCCCCACCGAGCGCCTTGCCCAGAAGAGTCATGTCGGATTCCACGCCTTCATGCTCTTCCGCGAGCAGTTTGCCCGTGCGGCCAAGGCCGGTCTGGATTTCGTCGAGGATCAGGATGATGCGCTTGGCCGTGCAAAGCTCGCGGACCGCGCTCACATAGCCGGGCGGCGGCACGAGCACGCCCGCTTCGCCCTGGATCGGCTCCATAAGAACCGCAACCGTGTTCGGGGTAATGGCCTCTTCGAGCGCGTTCAGATCGCCGAAAGTGACGATCTTGAAGCCTGAGGTGAACGGGCCGAATCCGGCGCGCGCCGCGGGTCGGTGCTGAAGCTGACCACCGAGACCGTTCGCCCATGGAAATTGTTGGCGAAAACAATGATCTCGGCTTGCCCCTCGGGCACGCCCTTCACTTGATAGCCCCACTTGCGCGCGACCTTGATGGCTGTCTCAACCGCCTCCGCGCCGGTGTTCATGGGGAGCACCTTGGTCGAGTGCGTCAGCGCGCACAGCTCTTCGCAGAAAGGCCCAAGCTGATCGTTGCGGAAGGCGCGCGAGGTCAGCGTCAGCCGCGAAGCCTGCGCCACCATCGCGTCCCGGATCTTGGGATGACAGTGGCCCTGATTGATGGCCGAGTAGCCCGCAAGGCAATCGAGATAACGGTTGCCCTCGACATCCCACACATACACGCCTTCGCCGCGGCTCAACACCACGTCCAAAGGCTTGTAATTCGACGCGCCGTAATCCTTTTCGGCCGCGATGTAATCCTGCGGGGTCGAGTAAGAGCGGGGAGCAATCGGGGGAGCGATATCGAAAGCCATGTCTGTAAAATCCTCTTAAATGTTAGCGAAAGCAGCTTTAAGATCGAGCCGGAGCGTCATGCAGTAGGCGCCGCCGCCCGACATGATGAAGGGGCGCAGGTGAACGGGCGAAACCGAGTAGCCGCGCTCTCTGAGAACATCCGTGAGGCGCGCGGTCGGTTCCGCCATCACGATCTGGCGCCTGATATTGACGGCGTTCACCGCAAATCGCGCGGCGTCCTCGTCGCTCGCCTCGATTTCGGAAATCGGCCGGGACGTGATCGCGAATGACCGATAGCGACAGCTTCGAGAAGGCCGGCGGATAATAGAGGACCTCCCCGCCGCTCAGCGGCACGAAGCAGGTATCGAGGTGATAGAAGCGGCCCGAGACGAGTTCGAGGCCCTTCATGGGCATGCCGAAGAAATCCTTCAGCGAGGCGAGCGATTCAAATGACGAGCGCGGCCCGAACCCCGCCCAGAACAGCTGCCGGGACGCATCCCAGATGCAATCGCCTGCGCCTTCCTGCCAAATTCCTCTCGGCTGCTGAGCGACTTCCCTTAAGGCGCCGAGGTCCTTCAACCGGGCGAATTCGTTCAGGAAATGGCGCTCTTCGCCCTGCCTCTCGGGATAGCGAAAACGTGCGACGAGAGCGCGCCCGTTCAGGACAACCGCGGCATTGGCGGGGAAAACCATGTCGGGCGAGCCCGGCGCCCCGTCCATCATGACAACGCGCGCGCCGGCGTCTCTCAATGCCGCCGAAAGGCTTGCCGAGGCTTCCCGCGCCTCCTTGCGGTTCTTCGCTTCGTCTTTCCGCCAGGCGTCCGGCGTCATCCAAGGGTTGATCTTGTAAGACACCTCGAAATGGCTTCCATCCGTCATCAAAAAGGTGGGCGTATCTGGCATCAATTGATTCCCGCTGTGATTCTACGAACAATGATCGCCGCAAGCGTAGCTGGTTGACAATTATCAAGTTGCTCAAAAAGCTCGATTAGCTTATCAGACTGCTATGTCGACTTAGCAAAATGCCAGCCAAGGGCCATGGACGACACCGATCAACGCCTTGTTGCGCTGCTTCGCGAAAATGCGCGCCTGCCGGTTGCGTCGATCGCCGCGATCCTTGGGATTTCGCGGGCCACGGTGCAGAACAGGATCGACCGGCTGATGAAAGACGGCACGATTACCGGATTTACCATCAAGCTGAGACCTGACGCCGAGCCCGCCGCTATCTGCGCCATCATGATGATCGAGATCGAGGGCGAGCGGACGGAGCCGATTATTAAAGTGTTGCGCGGCTTTCCCGAGGTCTCCGCCATTAACACGACGAATGGACGCTGGGATCTGATTGTGGAACTCAAGACGACGAACCTGGATACGTTCGATAAAGCGCTGCGGCGCATTCGCGAAATGAAGGGCATCGCAAGCTCGGAGACGAGTTTGCTGCTGTCTACTCAGAGGAAATAGGCCGGAGCCCGCATCCTGGACGTTGCATTCGCCCGGCGCATCGGCCAAGTTTCCGCAATGCCGCCATCTGAATTGACCCTTTTTGAAGAGGATGCCGCCGAACGAACGCGTGCGCGGAACACGCCCGCCACGGCGCCCGTGCTTCTTCCGCTGGCGCTTCATGACTCTTACACATACGAGGCGCCTCAGGGCAAAGAGCTGAGCCCCGGCGATTTCGTGGTTGTGCCGCTCGGCCCGATGAAGCGCATCGGCGTCGTGTGGCGCGAAGCGGAGGGCGGCCGCAAGCCGGTCGATCCGAAGAAGCTGAAGGCGGTGATCGAGAAGCTCGACGTGCCGCCGCTGCCGCCGATCAACGTCGCATTTGCGGACTGGGTCGCGCATTACACGCTCGCGCCCAAGGGCATGGTCCTGCAAATGATGATGAGCGCGCGGCTCGTCTTCGAAGCAGAGGAGCCGCGCTGGGGCTTTCGTATGGGCGGGGCGGTCGAGTTGCGTCTCACCGACGCCCGCAAAAAGGTGCTGGCCGCGCTTCAGGATGGAGAGGTCTGGGCGAAAAAGAAGCTCATGGATACGGCGGGCGTGAGCGCGGCGGTGATCGACGGCCTTGCCGAAGCAGGCGCATTGCTACGCGCCGAGCTTCCGCGCGCGCGGCCGCTTTTTCCGAGACCGGATTTCGCATTCGCAAGCCTGACCGAGGGGCAAGCGCAGGCCGCCGGAATATTGTGCGCGGCCATCGCCAAGGGCGGCTTCTCTTCGACCCTGCTCGATGGCGTGACGGGCTCTGGCAAGACCGAGGTTTATTTCGAAGCCGTCGCGGAGGCGCTGCGGCGCGGGCAGCAGCAGGTTCTTATTCTTCTGCCGGAAATTGCGCTGACGAACCAGTTTCTGGAGCGCTTCGAGGCGCGCTTTGGATGCCGCCCCGGCGAATGGCATTCCGCCGTCTCGGCCAAGGAGCGCGCCCGGACATGGCGCGGCGTCGCCGAGGGCGATGTGCGCGTTGTCTGCGGCGCTCGGTCGGCATTGTTTCTGCCCTTTGCCGATCTTGGCCTGATCGTTGTCGACGAGGAGCACGACTCCTCCTTCAAGCAGGACGACCGCGTCACCTATCAGGCGCGCGACATGGCCGTGGTCCGCGCCTCCCTCGGCAAGATCCCCATTGTTCTCAGTTCCGCGACGCCGTCAGTCGAAAGCATCGTGAATGTCCGCCGCGGGCGATACGCGCATGCGGTCCTGCCGAGCCGCTTCTCCGGGAACAGTCTTCCCGATGTGCGGGCGGTCGATCTCAAGATGACGCCACCCGAGAAAGGCACGTGGATCAGCTCGCCCGTAGTCGAGGCCGTCAACGCGGCCCTCGGGCGCAGCGAGCAGGCGCTGCTTTTCCTCAATCGCCGGGGTTACGCGCCGCTCACGCTCTGCCGCGCCTGCGGCCACCGCTTCAACTGCCCGCAATGCACGGCCTATCTCGTCGAGCATCGCCTACGCGGGCGGCTGATATGCCACCATTGCGGCTTCACGCTGCCGTTTCCCAAGACCTGCCCATCCTGCCACCGCGAAGGAATGCTGACCGCATCGGGCCCCGGCATCGAGCGCGTGATGGAAGAGGCCGCCAGCCGCTGGCCCTCCGCGCGCATGATCGTGCTGTCGAGCGACCTCGTGCCGTCCACGTCGGCTTTGCGCGAGCTTCTGACCCGCATCACGGCCGGTGATGCCGACATTATCGTCGGCACGCAACTCGTGTCCAAGGGCCACAACTTCCCGAAACTTTCCTTCGTCGGCGTGGTCGATGGCGACCTAAGCCTTGCAACGGCAGATCCGCGCGCAGGCGAGCGCACCTTTCAGCTTTTGCATCAGGTGACGGGCCGGGCGGGGCGTTTCGGCGCGCCGGGCAGCGGCTTGATCCAGACGCATTTTCCAGAGCATCCGGTGATGCAGGCGCTGGTTACCGGCGACCGCGAAGCTTTCTACGAAGCCGAGATCGCTATGCGCGAGGAGGCCGGGCTGCCGCCCTTCGGCCGTCTCGCCGCGCTCATCATCTCAGCGAAAACAAAGCCGGAAGCCGAGTCCTACGCGCGTGCGCTGGCTCTGGCGGCGCCCGAGGCGCGCTCGATCCAGGTGCTCGGGCCGGTCGAAGCCCCGCTTGCCATCATCCGCGCGCGCCACCGGCAGCGCCTCCTGGTTAAGGCCGCGCGCGAGGCCGATCTGCAAGCCTACCTGACCGAATGGCTCTCACGCGTCGATCCTCCGCGCGGCAGCCTGAACCTGCATGTGGACGTCGATCCCCACAGCTTTTTGTAGCCGGTATTATGGCGCGAACGCCACTCGGGAGTTTCCCTGAGAGGGAGGGCGGTTTTGGCCGTTTTCGCTATTTTTGGGCTAAGGGACTCGGAAAGTTCGGCAGTTATCAGAGCGAAAACGGTGCATAGCTTGCGCGAAGCTTGACGACTCGTATTTTCAAAATTAAGGAAAGGATGCTGTTCATTAACAAACAGCAATTTTGGCTCTTGGCGCATCGAACCCTCTAGCGACCCCCCTGTTCCGCTAGAGGGTTCAAACTTTTTGGTGGCAGCAAATATCATCTTGCCGCGCCGATGACCTTTCCCCTCTGAGCGCCTTCCTTACTTAGTAATCCTTGAGCTCGAGGTCGCCTCCGGGCAGCGGTTCGAACAGCGATTGCAAGAGTGTCTCGCCGACCTCGGCCAAGGACGGCGGCTCCCATTTCGGCGATTGATCCTTATCGACGACGACGGCGCGCACGCCTTCATGGAAATCGTGACGCCGGATCATCCGCGTTGCGAGCCGGTATTCGACGACAAGCGCCTCTTTGAGCGTCTTAAATCTGCTTCCGCGTTTCAGAACCTCGAAGGTGACTTTGAGGCTGAGCGGCGACTTCCTGGACAGGATCAAGAGCGTCTCCTGCGCCCAGTTCTTCCATTCTCCGCTCTCACGTTCGAGGCCCCTCAGAACATCGTCAAGCGAAGGCGCCGAGAAGATGCGATCGACCGGGCCGCGAAGCCTTTGCAGCGCGCTTTCTCCAGGCTGTTCGTGGAGGCCATCCAATACGGCGTCGATAGGCTCAGCCTCGATCATCGCGGCCTTTATTGCTTCGAATTTATCAGCCGGAATGCAATGGGTCGCCACGCCGAGATAATAGCAATCCGCGCGGCCGCAGACCTGGCCCGTGAGGCCAAGATAAAGCCCGAGCTTTCCCGGCATGCGCGGCAGGAACCATGAGCCTCCAATATCCGGCAGAAAGCCGATCCCGGTTTCGGGCATGGCAAAGCGGATGCTCTCGCCTGCAACCCTGTGCGTGCCGTAGAGGCATACCCCGACGCCGCCGCCCATCGTGACGCCGTTTATGAGGGCGACGTGCGGCTTTCGGAAGCACTGAAGCGTCCAGTTGTGCTGGTATTCCTCGATATAGAACCGATCCGCCTCATCGGGGCTGTTCCGGCTCCACTCGCTGACGGCGCGGATGTCTCCGCCAGCGCAAAAGCCCTTCCCTTCCGCCTCCATCACGATCCCGTAAATATGAGGGTTCTTCGCGCAGGCATGCGTGAACGCCTCAAGTCCCCTGATCATCCCGAGGGTGAGCGCATTCAAGGCTTTCGGCCGGTTGAGGCGGATGAGACCGGCGCGGTCTCGTTCGGCGCAAATAAGTTCGTTTAGCGCTTCGTCCATGTTTTCCGTCGCTGACACTCTTGGCTAAACCAGCCTGCGTTCGGTCGGACGCGGGCGACCGGGATGCTTGTTTGCTTGCGAGGCGGGTCTAAATCGATTTTGGACCATTTTCTGGCTTTGGGACCATTTTCCCGCTTGTGTCTTCGTCCTGGACTTAGGAGGCGGCAGCTTAAGAAAAAGCTTCTTAAAGGGACGTTAAAAAGATTAAGGCATTGATTTGATACAAAAAATTCATGACGTCAGCGCCCGCGCCGCGCTATCGAAGGCTCGAGAACCGGTTAATATGCGAAACTGAACATATTTAACGGACTTTTGCGCGTCCCAGTAAAGAAAAAAATTCCGTCATTAAGTTCCATTTAATGGATATTCTATTAACTATAAAAAGCCATTCGCTTTCAATAGGTTATGGTCGCTTATCCGCCACCGGTTAAAGGCCCCACGCTCCTCGCTGCGCAAGAAATGGACCATTAATAAGTTATGAATTGACCGGAAATAAATCCGGCGCGCTCCTGTTAACCACGAAGCGATTTACCATTGAGGCGCAGCCCCGTCTGTTCATGATCTGTTGACCCGGATGGCCGGATTTTGCGCCGCCTTGGCGAGCTTGCAACTTAGAGCGACCGCATCCGCGCGCGGATGCGGTTGGGGAGAAGGGACGCCAATTCGGAGCAAGCGCTCCAAACATAATCGGAACGGCTCTATAGTTCGACCTTGGAGCGGTAGACGGCAATGGGCGCTGGCGCGAAAAGGAATGCCTTCGCCTGAGTGAGCAAAGGCAGCGGCGCCCTCTCAAAGAGACTCATCTGGTCTTTGCCGTATTCACGCCCCGCATTCTCGAAGATGAGATAGATGGGCCGCGGAGCGAGCCGGAGAGAAGCGGTCACGTAATTGAGGATGATCTCCAGATGGCCTGCGCTGAGACTGTCCGGGAAAAAGAGAACGGAAGGCTGGGAAGGAATGAGGACCCCGTCGCGGTCTCCCCTAAGCGCCCGGACATCCCGGCACGCCAGATGGGACCTCGGATACTGGGCGAGGTTCATCTCAAGGGTTTCGGTGCCTTCCGCATCGAATGCGTATCCGGCCGCATATTCGAAATTATGCCGGGCAGCCAGAAGAAGAGTGCGCCCGTTGCCTGCGCGAAAATCGACGAAAGCGTACCGCTTCAAATCTTGCGGAAGCGCCGAAAGCGCCCAGTCGAGAATTTTTCTGGGGATCGGCCCCTCGTAGAAGAAGAACTTCTGCAAGCCCTCCTCTGTCTCCTCGACTTGATACACTTCAAGCTGAGGCGTTTTGCAGAAAAGGAGCTGCTCGGCTTTTCTATCGAAAACATGACGATGAATATGGCTTAAGAAAGCGAGGCGGCGGCGGTTCCAGTCCCGCATCCGCATTCGGCGGGCCATGCGACGGGCCGTTCGACCGAGGGCCTTTGCCCGGCTGGCGGGACCGGCGCCGGGGGCATGGCTCGGCATCGCGTCTTCGCCCAAATTCTCTTCCAGAGCTTCGGCGGCCGTACGAAGCACAGCGCCGGGTTCTGGCGAGTCGGTCTCTTCGGGCATTGCGGGCAAGATCAGCTCCGGCAGAGAGGCCAGTCCCGGATCGCTGAGATCGAACGCTTCAGGGGCAGGCTCTTCCAGCGCACTATGCTCAACCAGTGGCTCCGTATACTCCAGCGGCGGCGCATATTGAACCGGCGGTTCGGTCTGCATCTGTTGCTGCGCAGTTGTCAGTTCCTCGATCAGCCTCTCATGCAGAAGATTGGGCTCGGCCGTGTGCTGGAAGCGATCAAGCTCGCCATGATCGATACGCGTGCGCTCATGAAGACTGCTGCCGCGGATCGCGTGTTCCAGGAGATCGGCGAGGGGAGAGGCCGGACGCTGAAGCTCGGGACCGCTTTGGGAATGAACATACACGCGCCCATCGGCGCCGGAGAATTTGCTGAGCCGGTTTTCTACTGAATCGTCACTCGTCATGGGCCGTCCGCAATGCCATAGCCGGAACAGCGGTCCCAGAGCGTCACCGCCGCCCGGCTTTAGAAAAAAAACACGGACTGTGATGTTTCACAACTGCCGGTGGATTGGCAATCGGTCAGGATGCGCATCACTGAGGAAGACGGTGACAACTCTCATTCCGGCATTCCTTGTTGCAATTTTACTGCGCATCAACCTTTCCCTGTCAAAGTCAAGGATGTTGGTCGTTATTTTACCTTGTCAGGAGAGTGCGCGTATCATGGCTTCGCTTGGACAGACCCACAGCCGCTCGCGCGATGCCTTTCAGAGCATCATTGTCAGCCTTTATAAATTCGCTCTTGTTGTAACGGTCAATGAGGAACTGGCGCGGGCGCTTCTTCGCAGCACATCGAAGGGCCTGAACCTGCGGAAGGATTTCTCGGGAGACGAGCGCGACCATCTCATCGGGGGCTTTCGGCGCATCTATGCTTTGTGGAGTGCGAAGCTTGCCGAAGACCCCAACATCCAAAAGCGATGCCCGCCCGAACCACGCCTTTTTGCGGCAAGCCTTCCGAGAGGGCCGCTGGCGGGAAACGGCAATTTTGCGAAATTTATTGCAAACATGTCTTCGTCTCAGAGGGCGAGCCTTTACCTTGTTTACGGCGAGGGCGCGTCTTACGACGAGGCTGCCGAGGTGACGGCGCTCGACATGCTGTCGCTCATGAAGCTCCTGGCGCGCGGCCATGTTGCTCTTTCGCACTGGCTCGATCATCGGGAGTACGAGAGCGATGCTTCGCCCGGGCAGGAGCGTGCTGCATGACCCAGTTGAGTGACGAGTTTCTGCTCGCCTATATCGATGGCCAGCTCGAGAGAAGGCAGTCCGGCGAAGTCTCGCAGCTCGCAAGCGCGAATGCGGAGATTTCGCGGCGCGTTGCTCGCTTGAAGCGTTCGCAGGCTCAGCTGATCGAGAGCTTCGGCGCTTTCGCCCGCGAACAGATTGCGGTTCCCCGGAGCGCTCTTCAGTTCGACGATAGCGAGGGCAAGCAGCCCTACAGGGGAAAAACCAGCCCGCCCACCCTAGCGCAATCGCCAGCGCGGGAAGAGCCGGACGCGGTCCGGAAAATGCTTTTCGTGATCGCGGTTTTCGCTGGCGGTGTTTTTGGCGGCTACGGGGCGACAGTCCTGACGGGGCAACGTACCCCGCCGACGCCGAAGGACGCCGAGAGAGCGCCGGCCGCGCAAATGTCGCCGTCGTCCTGGCCGGCCGATATCGCGCGGTTCCACAGCTTCTTCCCGCACGAGACGCTTACGCCGCATCCCGACGCCATCGCCAACCCCGAGCTGATACGCTTCCAGCTTTCCAAGATTACGGCGAAGGCCTTGACGCCGCCCGATTTCGCCCGGCAGGGCTACACGCTCTTCCGCGGCCAGACCTTCAATTATCGCCAGGACCGGATGATGCAGCTCACCTATGCATCGAAAACAGAGCCGCCGCTAACGCTTTATGCGCTTCCGGCGGCCGAATTCTCGGACAGCGCCATAGCTGTACAGGTGCTTGGCTCCAGCAAAGCGGCAAGCTGGGTGACTGACCATGTCCGCTTCCTGCTGACGGGCGAGAAGAACGAGGAAGACTTGAAGTTACTCGCCGTCATAGCGCAAAGCCAGATGCCGAAGAAGTCTTAAGCGGGCGGGCCCCCCTTTCGGCTCGCCCTCTGGGGCATTTCGGTTGAGTTAGCGGCAAGCGAGCGGCCCCCGCGATCCCGTACCCTAGCAAATCTAGCCGGATGCTGAAAAAGGCGGGAATCCAGGCTTCATCCTTCGACAGCTCAGGAAGAGGTCGAGCGATTTCACCGAGTTGGACCTCATGGTGAGCTTGTCGAACCATGGGCCGCATCGTTTTTCAGCAGTCTGCTAAACCAGCCGATAGACTGCGGGCGCCCTAGCCGAGCCAGCGCGGCTGGTTTGAATCAAACCCTTTTTCTCAAGCGATCCAAGGACTGAGTGAAGGGATCCAAGCGGTATTTGAGCAGCTTGGGCCAGAACGGCGGCCCTTACCGCGACCTGTTTATTCTCATCCATCTTCTCGCGAAGCGCCTTCAAAACAGCGCTTTGCCGGGCGCTGAGGTCGGTCTCACCCAAATCTGGTTTAGGAGATTTCCGTTCGGGCTTGGCTGCTTCTACGATCCCCTGTTCTTTTTCTTCAGGCTGAACTGTCTGATCGTTTTGCAGGTCCGCATAGTCTTTCGCCCGCTTCTCATCATAAAAGTTCGCGATTATTTCCATGAAGCGAGGGCGCGATGGATCAGTTCGAACAACTGCAAATATAGAACTTTCCAGCGCGACCGCCTTGTACACATCACTACTGCTTCCCATAACCTGCTACTTTCTTTTGTGCCAAGATTACGGGCCAATCCCCGTCACTGTATTCCATGTTTACGTCTTGAAAGAGTGAGCATTATAGCTTACTTTAGAAGATGATATTCCAGGCTAGCGAATATTCTGGCATTAAGGCACTGCAGTGTCGGCTTGGAGGCCACTATAACGAGCGATCAGAAGACGCCCGCAAACGATTTCTCCTGCGAATGAGACCTCGCATTACCGCAATGGAGGTTGCGCCCAATAATATCAGTTTCCACTTTGCACAACCAAACCGCCTGGCTCGCGAGTAATATGGACCAGCGGACGGCTGGGTTCTCGATCAATTATAAATTAACAAGCATTTTTATAGGGTTCAAGACCATCCAGAAAGAAAAAAGGAGGTAAAACCGTATGCCTCGGAACTCATCTACCCAGCCCTGCATCGAAGCCGGCGCGGGTAGCGCGGCCTAGCAAGTTGCTGAAAAAACGAGGGGGCTCAGCGCCTCAAGGTAAGCTTGCCGAACCACGATTTCATAAGGCGTTAGCCATTGAAATGGTCTCACCTGAGCTTGTCGGAGCCCTATTCTGAGCCTGTCGAAGCCTCTTCCTTGTAACTTCAAGACCGCCGCAGCCTCAACCTGAGATTGTCGAAGGATGAAGCCTGGATTACTGCTTAGTTCGGCATTCCGGTAGTACGCCGCGCGACAAATCCTGACCCTTTTGCGGCAAGCGCTTCCAGGATTTCGCGCGCAAAGGCGTACTCGCAACTCTCTAGTGCTTACGCCCGCTTGAGCGTTTGCGGCAATGGGAGCGCCAACTTCCGGCCGACTGTACCATGCTCGCTACCCGAGAGGCTTTGGCGTCTCAAGAGGTCCGCTGGCGTATCCACAGCGTCCCATCAATACCTTTTACGGTTGAGACGGGCTGTAAGGTTTGGCTTGACGTGGTCCTTCTCACAAAGGATCCGATACGTTATCAGCCAGCTTTTGGCGAGGGGATCGCTTGCCCGCGGTTCAAGCTCCGGAATGTATTTGGCCTCGGGGATCGAGTGAATGTATCTGCGGATTCTCCCCTTATCTTTGACCTCACCGCAGATGAAGATTTGGTCTTGGTACCGAACCTCGTGTCTGGACACAACTTTATCTGCTGCAAACGCAGGGATAGTCGTAGCTAACATAAGCGTAAGCGCGACAGAAGTTTTAAGCATATTCGGCCCTCCTTTAAATCTCGCGACTGTCGGGCCAACTTCGGCCTGATCTGAGCGCGACCGGCCATCGTTCGAGTCAGTAACAATCCCGCGCCCCAGCCGTTCCTCAATCACAAATTCATGCAACATTAGGATGCATCTTTGCACCCGCCTCGACTGCACCGCGTGTATCGAAGGAAGTAACCAAATTGAGCAGACTACAATCTTTAGAGGAGGCAGCGCCGCGAGCTCACCTAATGTGAGGGCCTTGTCTCTTCAAATCAGAAGGCAATATTATTTAGAATGAACTGAATCGAAATATTAGATGCATGTGACAAGCGCGAATGCCAATAACACACGCGCCGCCCGCGCTCTCTATTATGTCGCAACCCGCGCCTCGATCTGAGATCGGTCGAGCCGTTTTTGATGAACAGCGCAAAAGCCGCAACCGCGTCATCGTCAGGGCCATGGTCTGGCACCGGCCCGGGACGAGAAACCGGCGAAGTCGCATTCGATGAGTTTCCAGACGGCTTCCCCGCCCGGTAGCCTTGCAATCCGCATCAATAGCTACGGCGGTTCGCTACGCCGACGGGACGTATAGGGATCAGCTTCAATCGGGCCCCCACAGCCCTTTGATGCTTCGACCCACAAGGGTACTGGCTCTACGTTTACTTTTGCTCGGGCCTCACGAATTGTTTGAACGTCTGCACGGTGTCGGACCAGGTTTGCCCCGGATGTTCAGCGGACACTGCGGGCTCGGCTGGCCTGGCTCCCTGTTCCTCTGCCTTCGAACCTGCGAAGGCTGCGTTGTCACCTGAAACGCCAAATGCAGCCGCTCGCTGGAAACCACCCTTCTTTGTGCCGGGCAGATCCGGGCGCGCCATTGGAGCCTCAAACTGGGCCTCGTCGGCGGGGGCCACCCTTGCTTTGACATCCGGAGATGACGACCCCATCAAGAAGTAGACCGCCGCGCTGCCGGCTAAGAAAGCGAGCACGCCTGTCGCCGCCACGTAGGGCATGACTGCCGCCCCTAACGTTTGAGGCGGCGCGCTCCGCTTTTCCGCATACCTGTACGAAAGCCTTTGAGCGAGCTGGCGCTCGTCGCCGTAATCTTCGTGCTCGTCCTTGAAGCCTGGGTTCCGCCGCAAATTTCCGGCGAAGTTGGCCGACGATGGCAAAGGATCATGCCCGAAAGGCGCTTCCTCGTCCGCAAAAGAGCGGGCAAAGGCATCCCCCTTTGGCTCCCGGATATCTGCCGTCAAATCTGCGGTGGCGTTCTGGATGATCTTGAGCCAGGCCAGGGCATCGTCTGCGCTTGATGCCGCGGACGCAGCCGGCTCGCCGGCGGCGTCCTTCGGGGCATCTGACGCTTCAGGCGATTTCGAATCGCCAAACCCTAAGGGCTCTTTGTCGCTCAGCGCAGTTGCAGCTGGCTTTTTTGTGATATCATCGGGATGATCAGGGCTCGCATCCTGATCGCCGTTCGCATGATTACTCAACTTGTAGATGTTAGTTCCTTCGCTTCGCTTTGCTACGCTTTGCATAAAGACGCCCCTTTCCCAAAAGTCTTCTGCTCAGCTATATCGCCTTTTAAATCGATTCGCTGTCTGCGTAAGGAAAGGCGATGCTTTCATAGGTGTTGATAACATGCAACGTTAGTATGCGGGTCAATTTTGCCACCAAGAACTCTCGCGAAAGGAGGAATCCATTGTCTGAATTTGCTCTGAAAGTACGCGAACACATTCTGATTGCACACAGTTTGCCTGATCCGGCATTCGGGCGTGCGGAAGGAATGCATGGCGCAACCTTCATCGTGCACGTAACATTCTTTCGCGAAAAGCTGAGCGCAAAAAACATCGTGGTTAATATCGGCCTCGCACATGAAGTGCTTAGGGCGGTGCTTGCGCCTCTGAATTACAGAAATCTCGACGAGAAGCCGGAGTTGGCAGGGAAGCTTACGACGACAGAGTTCCTATGCCAGTATATTTTCGAGCAGCTGGTTGAAGTCATCGCGGATGGAATGCTAGGCGAAGATGGCAAGGCCCTCTCCCGCATTCGGGTAACCCTTCAGGAGAGCCACGTGGCCCGCGCATCCTATGAGGCCCCATTGCCAAAGTGACGCAGTGCGTGTTCGCGATCTCCGGGCGATCTTGCGACACCGACCGGGAGATATCTGTACGCACGTAAATCCTGCCGCTACTGGCGGAAAGACTCGGCATCGAGGTTTGTTCGCTCCCGGCGGGTTTCCCGCTGGCGTCCGAAGCCGGCTTGGCTGCGCTTGATGCGCCCAGCACGGTCTTCTTCATCGACGGCCTTGCTTATGGCGCCCTGCCCGTGTCCACGCTTGAGGCTCTAAAAGGGCCGATCGTGGCTTTGGCGCATCATCCGCTTGGCCTCGAGGGGGGCTGACCTCTTCCGAAAAAGCCCATTTGTTGAAAAATGAGGAAGAGGCGCCGGCCTTGGCCGGGCATAGTGTCGCGCCCAAGCTATGGCGCCGTGCGGGAGCTTACGCGGCTATTCACCTTCCCCGAAGGCAAATCACGGTCGCACGCGCTCTTCCCGGGAAGCGCTCTCGCCGCGCTCCGCGCCTTCTCTCAAACGCTGTGCTGAGACAGGAAAAAGCCCAGCGCGCTTCGCGGCATGGGCAAACCCTCCCGGGACTCCTTACTGGGCGCGCCCGCAGCCTGATCCCGGCTACTTCTTATCCTCGTTTTGCTGCTGCGCGGCTGAGTCCTCTTCCTTCGGCGCGTCCTTCACCTCAACCTCGCCCTTGGCGTTGATCGTGATCAGCGCGCCAATATCGGCGTTGGAGTTGCTGTCATAACTCGTAACGCGCCATGTGACCTCGTTCTCGGTTCCGTCCTCCTCTACCGCCAGGAAGGCATTGGGAAGCTTCTTGTCCGCGATCTGCTTGACGGCGACCGTCTTATGAACCTTAGACGTGTTCCCGTCCGCGCTGACTGCCATCAGCTGAAGGACGAGATGGGCCTGGGTCGAATTGCCCGAAGGAACGGTGAGGACAGTCGCGCGGAAAACGCCGGAGGCATCGCCGTCGGACCATGTGCCCGCTGTCGCGACCTCGGTCACCTCGGGCGGGATTGCGAGCGTCAGCTTCTCCGCATCTTGTGCCCTTACAGGCGAAAGTGTTAGACATGCAACGATTACAGTGGCGGCTATTCTCGCGTACATCGAAGCTCTCCCTGGGTCAAAGGTGGCGGACCGCTCTTCGGACGGCGGTGCATTCACGTCGGTGGGTATGCGCTGGTTGTGACATTAGCGTGGCAAATCGGTGGCAAGCATCCTAACAATACGCAACGCTTGCGTGCAATAACAACTGTCGCATTGGGCGATTTAACAACCTTGTAGGGGGTTAAAGTGGCCGGACCGAACGCACTCTCTCAAGCTCGCGCATTATTGGCGCCCATCAATAAAGATGGTTATAAATTTGTTGCTGGAGCGGCGGGCGCAACCGTCGTCGCATATCTGCTATCGCT
The DNA here is from genome assembly GCA_963757195.1 of uncultured Alphaproteobacteria bacterium. Classification (GTDB taxonomy): domain Bacteria; phylum Pseudomonadota; class Alphaproteobacteria; order Rhizobiales; family Rhodomicrobiaceae; genus Rhodomicrobium. The sequence goes on along the minus strand of CAVWQG010000002.1, from coordinate 1,497,800 downwards.
TAACACGCTCGCGCTTTTATGCTTGCTCGTGACAGGCGCGCTAACGTTTTTCTTCCGCGATCCCTCCCGGATCGTTCCACAGCGCGACGGCCTTGTTGTCGCCCCGGCCGACGGCGTTGTCATCGGCATCGAGCCTGTGGCGCCTCCTCCGGAACTCAATCTCGGAACGGAAGTGCTGACTCGCGTTTCGATCTTCCTTTCTCTCTTCGACGTCCACGTCACGAGAGCCCCCATCGCGGGCCGCATCGAAACCTCGGTTCACACATCCGGGCTTTACAAGAACGCCGCGGATCCGGAGGCGCCTTCGCAAAATGAACGCCAAGGCATTGTAATCGAAGCCAAGAATGCGGTGCGGCTTGGCGTCGTCCTCGTCGCGGGCCTTGTTGCGCGCCGCATCGTCACGGATGTTAAGATCGCAGACAATGTCACCGCTGGCGAGCGCCTCGGCATCATTCGCTTCGGCAGCCGCGTCGATCTCTATCTTCCGCCATCCACTTTGCTTGTCTCGGAAGGGCAACGCACCCTCGCAGGCGAAACCGTCATTGCGGACCTAGAGTTGCAGGAGCCTCATCGAAGCTTTCAGCGCATCTAAATATGATGTTCTCATCATAAGCGGGAGCGCATCGAAACCAATTGCTGAGTTGCATTTTCTTGGCAAAAATCGTTCCCATGAATGGAGGCTAACCTGACGGTTATGAAGACGGAAGTGCAGCCCTCGGTGTGCATCGATAGATTTGAGGAAGTTGCACATGAAGCATGATCATGGCCAGCCCTTCAAGGTGGAACGCAGCGATAGCGCCGCTTCAAGGGGAGCGCCGCTTCGGAAGCTGATACGGTTCATTCCAAACTTGCTGACCCTCGCAGCCGTGGTCCTTGGCTTAACCGCCATACGCCTCTCCGGCGAGGGCGAGTTCGCCCTTGCGATGACGGCTATTCTGGGAGCGGCTCTGCTCGATGCCGCCGATGGTTTTCTCGCGCGCAAACTCTCAGCGGAATCCGAGATCGGAGCCGAGCTCGATTCGCTCGCCGATTTCTTGAATTTCGGGGTTGCTCCGGCGATGCTTCTCTATGACCGGCACCTTTACTCGCTTGGAGGCGTCGGTTGGGTCATCGCGGCCGCCTATGTGATTGCGACCGGCCTTCGTCTCGCGCGCTTCAACGTTCAGTTGAAAGCCGTTCTGCCAGCCCCAGCGGATCCTTCGCGGCCGCGAAAGAAATGGTTTTGCGGCTTGCCGTCGACGGGAGCCGCCATGGCCATCATGGGAACTGACGCAGCCGTGCTGCGCCTCCATCCGACGGATATTCCAATGGTGATTGCTGGCGCAGCGGTCACCGCCAGCGCGCTGATGGTGAGCAAGCTTCCAGTGCCGTCTTTGGCGGCGCTTTTTAGCGGAAGCTCACCCAAGCGGTAACAGGCGCTAATACTGGACGGGATAATTCGCCTGCGTCTGAACCCGCTCCCAGAAGGTTTGGTTGTTATAGTAGCCAGGATAATTGTAGGCAGCCCCGTTCACGAAGGGCCATGCCCGGTGTTGCCAGTAATACGAATGACCGCCAATGTGAGGATAGTACCAGGAAGGGTAACCGGACGAAAAGAACTCGAAACCGCGCGGGGCCTCGGCGTAATAGTGATGATGGGCTCTCCTATGGTGGTAGCCGTATTCGGCTGCCTGGGTTCCACCCGTCGTGCCCAGGACAGCAAGCGCCAAGGCCGCGCTTAATAGAATTCTCGACATGATCATCTCCCCGCTAGCGTGCCCTCTCAGGCTTGGCAGGAGCGGAACTCGTCCCACTCCATCCTTTACCAAAGATTATAGGCGCAAGCGTGATCCTACTAGTGAGGTTTTACAACGGCGTAAATATATTGCCCCTCGTGAAGCAAATTTGACATTTGCTCCCGGCCGGGAATTCGCGCTTAACCTGCTCTTTGCATAGCGAAGGAAGGGCCGAAATTATCTTTTTTGAACCGTTGCCGAAGGATTTCGAGCTGACCCAGCGGGGTCGCGTGGAGGAGCATGACCTGCCGCTTCACAAGGCCGTAATTCAACAGCTTTTCGGCATGTTCCGACGGAATGTCCGTTGAAAGGCACGGGCGCTTGATAATCTTTTCAAGCGAAAAACGCTCACCGCGAGACATCTGGATTGCTGGCATGGACACCTACGCAAACGGTCTAAGATTATAACGGTTTGGAACAAAACGCCGGCTAATGAGGAGCCTGCATGGCGGCTTGGCCAGCGGATACTTACGTGTATTAAGCTGGATTGCGGCAAAAAAGCGTAATGCAGAAACCTGAACGGTCTATAAACGGTGCATGGCGGGAGGAAAATGAAATGACACAAAGCGGCGCGCAAGAGCCATTGGTCTCCGAGTTGCGGTTGAACCCGCAAAAGTCCGAGCTTACCGTTACTTTCACCGATGGGACCGTGGGCAGGCTCTCCGCCGAACTCCTGCGCGTGGTGAGCCCCAGCGCCGAGGTCCAGGGCCACTCCCCATCGGAACGCAAGCTCGTGCCCGGCAAGCGTGACGTGACCATAAAGGCGATTGAACCTGTCGGGAATTATGCGGTTCGCCTTGTGTTCAGCGACGGCCACGACACCGGCCTTTATTCATGGCTTTATCTTTATGAGATCACCCGCCGGAAAGAGGATCTGTGGAACGGATATCTCCAGGAGCTGGCCGCCGCGGGCGCCAGCCGGGACCGACGAACCTGATCGGCAAACTCGATCGTTGAAAAAATGTCGCAGGCTTGCTGTATGCTTGGCCTCTGAAAACGAATTGCCCAGGCCGTACAACGATGTGACATGCTGAACAGCTATGATGAAGGTTTAGACAACCCGCCTCCCGGCGCCGCGCTTCGTCCCGCCGCCACTGCGACGCAGGACATTGAGGATACGGGAGCGGGGACGGTATCGGCTCGCAACGCCGTTGCTCGGTTCATTGAGCAGCGATGGCTTGTGCTTCTCTTTGCCGTCATTCTTTTCGTTTTATCCTCGATGTACCGGCTGCCCTGGGAAGCAGAGGCAGCGGCGCTTTTTGCCGCCGTCGCTGGCGCCGCACTCATTCCGCGCTCCGTCGCGAAACAGGTCACCCCTGAAGTCATTTCAGAGCGCCAGTCCCTGGAACCGCTTCGTATTGCGGTATCGGTCATCGATGCGCTTCCGGAACCCGCAATCCTTCTCTCGCGCGACGGAACCATTTTGTCTTCGAACAGCAAGGCCCGCGACCTTTTCGGCGGCTTGAGGCCAGGATTGCACATTTCCAGCGCCACCCGCAGTCCTCAAGTGCTCGATGCCGTCATAGATTGCGGCCCTGAAAAAGCGCAACGAACCGTCACGTTCAGCGAAAGGGTTCCTGTGGAGCGCTACATGGCGGCGACCGTTTCATACCTTGAAGGGGCGCCCGAAAGTGAGCCCCTCACACTCCTCTCTATGCGGGATCTGACGGAACAGCGCCGTCTCGACCAGCTTCGCTCCGACTTCATCGCCAATGCCAGTCACGAAATCAAGACGCCGCTCGCGTCGCTCTTAGGGTTTATCGAGACCCTTCAAGGCGCGGCTCGCCATGACGCAGCGGCGCGCGACCGATTTCTGCCGATCATGGCGAAGCAGGGCGAACGCATGGCGCGTCTGATCGACAACCTCATGTCGCTGAGCCGCGTTGAAATGCGGGCTCATCTGAAGCCGCGGGACGTCGTCGTGATCTCGGAGCTTGTCCGCCATACGTGCGACGCTCTGGAGCCCATGGCTTCGGAGGCCAATATCGAGGTGCAGGTTGATTCCGATCTTGAGGGCGTAACTGTTTTGGGAGACCGCGACGAGTTAACACAGGTGTTTATGAACCTCATTCACAACGCCATCAAATATGGCCGTCCCCGCGGGCGGGTCGCCGTAAAGATCGAGCGCCAGCAGAGCGGGTCCCCAAGCATGATTGCCATCAGCATCGAGGATGATGGACCAGGCATCGCTGCTCAGCATTTGCCGCGCCTGACCGAGCGCTTCTATCGCGTTCCGGGGTCCGCGGCCATGGAAAAGGGAGGCACCGGCCTCGGGCTCGCCATCGTGAAGCACGTGGTGAACCGCCACCGCGGCGAGCTTCGTATTTCGTCGAAAGTCGGAGCCGGCACGAAGTTCACCGTCGTCCTTGCCGAGCACGCACCGGCTATGGCCATGCGATGATCCTGTGCACAAAGAAGACAGAAATGGTGTCATCTTTGCATCAGGTAGCGGCAATCCTTTCCTTATCAAGGGGTTATTGTGTCATAATACGTTCATCCAGCTTTCATAAAACAGTTGTGGCGCTGCCCTACGATCTCAGCGCACCGACCCCCGACAGGCGCCGGTTGGTTTCATATTCCAAGGAGAGCACAGTGAATTATCGTCTCGCCGCGTTCGTCGCGGCTACGGCGGCTGCCGGGCTTCTAACTGCTGGCTCCGCATCCGCCCGCGATCAGGTCAAAATCGCCGGTTCCTCGACGGTGTTTCCCTACGCAAAGATCGTCGCCGAGAATTTCGCGAAAGCGAATTCAACCCTGAAAGCGCCCGTTGTCGAATCCGGCGGCTCAGGCGCAGGCATCAAGCAATTCTGCGACGGCGTCGGCGAGGACAAGATCGACATCGCCAACTCGTCGCGCCGCATCAAGAAGTCCGAACAGGAGACCTGCGCCAAGAACGGTGTCGCCGACATCGTCGAGGTCAAGTTCGGTTATGACGGCATCGTCTTCGCTTCCGATGTGAAAGGCCCCTCGTTCGCATTCGAACCGAAGGATTGGTTCCTCGCGATCGGCGCTGAAGTTCCGGTCAATGGAGCGCTCGCGGCCAATCCGAACAAGACCTGGAAACAGGTGAACCCGAATTTCCCCGATTGGGACATCGTTGCTTACATTCCCGGCGAGAAGCACGGAACACGCGAAGTCTTCGAAACGAAGGTGCTGGTGGCGGGTTGCAAGGCCGCCGGCGCGGACAAGCTCATCGAGGAGAAGCTGAAGGCGAGCGGCACACCCGCCGACAAGCTTGGCGAAGCGACTGAGAAGGCTTGCGCGAAGGTCCGCAAGGATGACGGCGGCAAGCATGCTGTCGACATCGACGGCGATTACACCGAGAACTCTGGCCCGCCTCCAGAGCAACAAGCTGGCGCTTGGCGTTTTCGGTCTCTCTTTCTACGAGAACAATACCGATAAGCTGAAAGTTGCGACCGTGAGCGGCGTCACGCCTTCCGTCGAGACGATCGCGGATGCGAAATATCCCGTCTCACGGCCGCTCTTCTTCTACGTGAAGAAGGCTCATGTGGGCGTCATCCCCGGCTTGAAGGAATATGCCGAGTTCTTCGTCAGCGACAAGATGATCGGCGAGGATGGCCCGCTCGCTCAGTATGGCCTTGTGCCCCTTCCGGAGAAGGAAGCCAAGGAAACGCGCGAGACCGTCAAGACCCTGAAGACGATGGGTCCGCTCAGCTAAGACGCAATGCGCGTGGCGGCGGGGCAGCCGCCACGCTATTTTGCATCACTTCGTTGGCGGGTTTCGGGAGTCGGCTGTGTCTCTCAGCACATTGCTTCTTTGTCTACTTGGGTTGGCGGTCGCCGCATTTTTTGTTGGATTTGCGCGGGCGAGGCTCCTGTCGCATGGCAAGGAAAGATCGCTTCATTCGCGCCCCGGCTATCATGGCGGCTATCTTGCCTTGTGGACCGCGCTTCCAGCGGTCCTCGTTTTACTTATTTGGGCGGCTGTCGAGCCGCGCTTTATCGACGCCGAAGTTCAGGCAACCCTGCCTGCGCAAGTGCTGCAGGGATCGGAAGCCCAAGTCGGGCTCACAATGAGCGTCGTAAGAAGCGTTGCATCCGGCCTCAAGACATTTAGCCGCGATGAGCTTCAAGCGGCAAAAGCCAATCCCAAAGAGGCGCAGCGCCTCCTCTCGGAGAAAGGGATCGCCGTTGCGAGCGCGCCCGGCGCGGCTATTATCCAAAGCGCCGAACTCCTGAACACTTTTAAGCGAAAAAGCAGTCTCGCTCAGACCTTCGTTGCCGCCCTTCTCGCCATCGCCGGCTTTGCTTTTGCCTTTTTCAGGGTTTCGCTGAACCTTCGCGCCCGCAACAGCGTCGAGCGCGTCATCGTGGCCGGCCTCATGGCAGCCTCTTCAGTCGCGATCCTCACCACCGTTGGAATTGTGCTTTCGGTGCTGTTCGAGAGCATCGACTTTTTCAAGAGCGTCTCGATCATCGACTTCCTGACCGGGACGGTGTGGGACCCGCGTTTCGCGGACGCCGGCGCTTCTGGCGCCACCGAGGGCCAGTTCGGCCTCGTGCCGCTCATGTGGGGCACGCTCTATATCTCGTTCGTCGCCTTGCTCGTCGCCGTCCCGATCGGATTGATGGCTGCGATCTACATGTCGGAATATGCGCATCCCAAGGTCAGGGTGACAATTAAGCCGATGCTTGAGATGCTGGCGGGCATCCCGACCATCGTCTACGGGTTTTTCGCGGTCATCACCGTCGGTCCGTTCCTGAATTTCGTAGGCTCCAAGGCGGGCCTTGTCATTCAGCCGACGAGCGTCCTGACGGCTGGGATCGTCATGGGCATCATGATCATCCCGTTCGTCTCCTCGCTGTCGGACGACATCATCTCCGCCGTTCCGCGGTCCCTTCGCGAAGGCTCCTACGGCCTTGGCGCAACCCAGTCCGAAACCATCAAGCACGTAGTGTTGCCCGCCGCGCTCCCCGGTATCGTCGGGGCGATCCTGCTTGCCGCGTCACGAGCCATCGGCGAAACCATGATCGTCGTGCTGGCGGCTGGGATCGCGGCCAACCTGACGCTCAATCCCTTCGAGTCCGTCACCACCATCACGGTGAAGATCGTCAGCCAACTCACGGGCGACCTCGAATTCAACACGCCTCAAACGCTCGTGGCTTTCGCGCTCGGGCTGACGCTTTTCGTTCTGACGCTCGGGCTCAACGTCTATGCGCTTTACATTGTGCGGAAGTACCGGGAGCAGTATGAATGAGCGTCCTCGCCGATGACCAATCCATGACCGATCTCGCCGCTCCCGAAGTCCAGGGCCGCTTCGATAATACTGCGCTCATGCGCCGCCGGCGGCGAGCAGAAGTCCGATTCCAGATTTATGGACTGACGGCGATCGCGATCGGCCTCGCGTTTCTCGTGATCCTGTTTACGTCGATCGTTAGCAACGGCTGGACCGCTTTCTTCCAGACGTCCATCGAGTTGCCGGTCACCTTTGATAAGGACGTGATCGATCCGGATGGCAATCGGAGCCCAACCGCTCTTGCTGAAGCGAATTACCAGAAGCTCGCCTACACAGCGCTCTATAAGGTTCTTGGCGTCGATGCGGCAAGCCGCCCTCAGCGGAATGCCGCGAACGCTCTTCTCTCTCGCGAAGCAGACTCTGAGCTTCGTCAGATGGTCACAGCCGATCCTTCGCTGATCGGCCAGACGAAGACTGTCTGGATGCTGGCGAGCGGCAATGTCGACGCCTTCCTGAAAGGGAAGATCGACAGGAAACTGCCGCAGGAAAACCGGCAGATTTCAGACGAGCAGATTGCCTGGATCGACAAGCTGACCGGCGAAGGCATCATGAAAAAGCTCTTCAATACGGGGCTTTTCACCAATACGGCTTCGAGCCAGCCCGAGACTGCCGGTTTGGCGGTAGCTCTTCTCGGCTCGTTCTACATCATGTTGATCGTGGGTCTTCTGTCTGTGCCGCTTGGCGTCGCCGCGGCGATCTATCTCGAAGAATTCGCGCCGAAAAATCGCTTCACCGATCTGATCGAGGTGAACATCAACAACCTTGCCGCCGTGCCGTCCATCGTCTTCGGACTGCTGGGGCTCGGGGTGTTCATCAACTTGGCCGGGCTGCCCCGGTCCGCATCCCTCGTTGGTGGATTGGTGCTGACGCTGCGCACCCTCCCGACCGTCATCATAGCGACGCGGGCCGCGATCGGCGCCGTTCCCCCCTCTATTCGGGAAGCCGCGCTGGGCGTCGGCGCATCGAAGGTACAAACCGTCTTTCACCACGTTCTGCCCCTTTCGCTGCCCGGCATCATCACCGGCACGATATTGGGTTTGATCCAGGCGCTCGGAGAAACCGCGCCGCTTCTCATGATCGGCATGGTGGCCTTCGTGGTCGACATCCCCAAATCGCCCCTCGATCCGGCGACCGCCCTACCCGTCCAAATCTATATGTGGGCGACGGAAGCTGAGCGGGGCTTCGTCGAAAAAACGGCGGGCGCAACCATCGTGCTCCTCGTGATCCTTGCGGTGATGAACATCATCGCCATGGTCCTGCGCAGAAGGTATGAACGCAAATGGTAGAGATCTCCTTCGAACCAGTAGAAAGCGCTTCACCTGCGGGACCTGACCCCGCGCGCGTCGGCACTGCGCACACACGTCCGCCAAAGGCCACCGCCCGCAACGTCTGCGTCTTCTATGGCGAGAAACAGGCGCTCTTCGGCGTGAATCTCGATATCCCGGATCGCAATGTGATGGCCTTCATCGGACCGTCCGGCTGCGGGAAAACAACTTTCTTGCGTTGCTTCAACCGGATGAACGACACCATCACAGGCGCCCACGTCAAGGGCGAGATCAAGGTCCAAGGCAAGAACATCTACGATCCCGATGTCGATCCCGTTCAGGTGCGCGCCCGTGTCGGCATGGTCTTCCAGAAGCCGAACCCCTTCCCGAAATCGATCTTTGAAAATGTCGCCTATGGCCCGCGCATTCACGGCTTCGCCAAGTCGAAAGCGGACCTTGAAGAAATTGTGGTGAGGAGCCTTAAGCGCGCGGGCCTTTTTGAGGAAGTGAAGGATCGCCTCGACAGCGAAGGCACCAGCCTCTCTGGCGGACAGCAGCAGCGCCTCTGTATTGCACGGGCCATTGCCGTCAGCCCTGAAGTCATTCTGATGGACGAACCGTGCTCGGCGCTCGACCCAATCGCAACGGCCAAAGTCGAGGAACTCATCGACGAGCTTCGCGAGAACTACTGCATTGTGATTGTAACCCATAACATGCAGCAGGCGGCCCGCGTTTCTCAGCGCACCGCCTTTTTTCATCTCGGCTATCTCGTGGAGGAAGATGCCACCGATCAAATTTTCACAAATCCAAAGGAAAGACGGACGCAGGACTACATCACTGGACGGTTCGGCTAAGTGCCTGCAACCGGATCAACTCACCGATGCGGCTTGGCGTCCTAAAATTTCAGCCCTATGCGGAGGAAAAGGTTTTGGCGGAATACCCCGTAAAGTCTTACGAGGGGGAACTAAAATCTCTGGACACGATGATTGCTCAAATGGGCGGGCTTGCGGAGCAGGCGCTTGGGCAAGCTATCGATGCACTCTACCATCGCGACCCCGGCTTGGCCGAGGTCACGCTTGAGAAGGACCGTAAGATTGACGCGCTGGAACGCGCCGTGGACGAGCTCGCGATCTCGATCATTGCGAGACGGGCGCCCGTGGCAAGCGACTTGCGGCTTATCGTGAATGCAATTCGTATCGCGGTGGACTTGGAGCGTATTGGCGATCTGTCAAAAAATATCGCCAAACGCGCGATCGCGATAGCGACGGAAGCTCGCCCGGCCCAGGTCATGACCGGGTTCATGCATATCGGCGAAGCTGCGATGAGGCAGCTTAAAGATGTTCTTGATGCCTATTCTCAGCGTAACGCCAGCGCGGCGATGAAAGTCTGGCAGCAGGACCAGGACATCGACGCCATGTACAACTCGCTATACTGCGAACTTTTGACGGCCATGATGGAAGAGCCGCAGGGCGCTGGGCTCTATGCGCATCTCCTATTCAGCGCCAAGAATATCGAGCGCATCGGCGATCATGCGACGAATATCGCCGAGACAATTTACTTTCTGATCCATGGAAAAACCCTTGATGACGAACGCCCGAAATCGGACACCACGAGCCGGACACTCGTTCTCGGGTACAATGGGACAGGAAAGGGGTGAGCCATCTCGTACGCCCCGCGGAAATCCTCACCGGTTTTCGGCAAGCGAGCCCAGGATTTCCCGCGGATAAGGCGTACGAGTAAGTTGCTGACTGTAGTACAGCTTTTCGGAGGCAAGTTCGCTTGAGCGCTTGCGGCAAATGGGATGCGAACTTGCTCCGGCTGTACTAGCATCGTGAGTTGAGCCAATGAATGCGAAGGTTTTGATTGTTGAAGATGAAGAGGCGCTGGCGCTGCTGCTGCAGTATAACCTCGAAGCAGAAGGCTTTCGCGTCTCCCTGGCTCAGCGAGGAGACGAAGCAGAAGTCGCAATCAGCGAGGACCCGCCAGACCTGATCATCCTGGACTGGATGCTGCCGGGTCTTTCCGGCATCGAGCTTTGCCGAAGGCTCCGCGCAGGCAAAACCGCCCGTCCGGTTCCCATCCTGATCCTAACGGCTCGCGGCGAGGAGCAGGATCGCATTCGCGGCCTGACGGTCGGCGCTGACGATTACGTGGTGAAGCCTTTCTCCGTGCCTGAATTGCTGGCTCGCATACGCGCCATCCTTCGCCGGGCCAGCCCAACGCGCATTGCTCAAACTCTTGAGGTGGACGGAATCCAGCTCGACCGTGAAGCCTATCGCGTCATGCGCAACGGCCGCCAAGTTCGCCTGGGCCCGACGGAGTTCAAGCTCCTGGAGTTTCTGATGGAGAAGTTCCTGGCCGCGTCTTCACGCGGACGCAGCTTCTCGACGGCGTCTGGGGCCGGGACGTTTATGTCGACGAGCGCACCGTCGACGTCCACATCGGCCGGCTGCGAAAAGCCATCAATCGCGGTAAAGAGAAAGACCCCATCCGCACGGTGCGCGGAGCGGGCTACGCACTTGGAGAAAAATTTCCCGGCCAAAGCCTTCTCGAGTAAAGAACGGAGCCGGAGCGTTTACGCCCCGGCTCCCGGCCCCCGCCGTGTAATTCCTTGCCGCTGCCCTAAACAGCCCGGCGCTTGCGCGCGAGCGGATTATAGGCAATGGCTGCATGGTGCTCGCAGTAGGGAACGCCAAAGGTCTTGTGCCGGCCACAGAAGTGAAATCCTTCTTCCATGGGATCGCCGATCGGCCAATGGCACATACTTTCCTTGAGGTCGACCAGTTTGACCTGCCCATCGGGCGCGGGTTCGAGGTCGGGGATCGCCCGCAGCGGAATTATAGCCGCTGCCGGCAGCTTCCGCTCCTGCGGTTGCGGCGCCACTTTGATGGCCGTATTACCGAAGGTGCGATATTGCACCTGCGATGATCGCGCAGGGAAAAGCGCTATATTCGAACGCGGACGGGCTGTTCTGATACGTGAGGTTGTCGCGCGGCCAGCAAGACCCAGGCGATGGACTTTTCCGATAACGGCGTTACGCGTGACTTCTCCAAGCTTCGTAGCGATTTGGCTCGCGCTAAGGCCGTCCGCCCAAAGTTTTTTCAAGAGTTCAACACGTTCATCTGTCCAACTCATAAATGTTAGCTCCTCGTTCATTTCGGCGGATCGACCGCGAATAAGGGACGCGGCCGCCGGGAGATTGACCAGCGGGGCCACGGGCGCTAACGCAAGACAAGGGATACACGGCAGCATTCGACAGCCCAAAACCAAGGGCTACTTCCGGTAAAGACCGGGGAATTCGAAAACACTACCTACTGAGATACAAATGTCGCGGTACACTTCGCGACGTGGTGGATGCGAAAGTCTTTCGCATTCGGAAGGAGATGCCACCACATCATCCTCATACTTGGATGATTGCACAAAAGCGGCCGCTCGACAAATTACCCGATCCTTAAATCGGAGCACCGGCGCTCCATTTAAGAGGCACTGTGTCTTTTATGCCGGTTGACACAGGGGCGAACACGAGGAAAATAAGCTCATTCGCTGAAGCCGCCCGGTATCGGAGCGGCTTTTTTAATTGGAAAACGAGTGGAAAGAATGTCTGCGGTTCTCGGAACATATGCGCGCCTCAACGTTGAATTCGATCGTGGCGAGGGCGCCTATCTCTTTACGGCGTCCGGCGACCGCTATCTCGATTTCGCCGCCGGCGTAGCCGTCAACATCCTGGGCCACGCCCATCCTCATCTCGTTGCCGCCTTGACCGGGCAGGCCCGCAAGCTGTGGCACACCTCCAATCTTTACCGGATCACGGGCCAGGAACGGCTTGCCGAACGCCTTTGCAGCGTGACATTCGCCGACAGGGTGTTCTTCGCCAATTCCGGCGCGGAGGCGATGGAGGCATCCATCAAGATGGCGCGCAAATATCATAGCCATCGCGGCAATCCCGAGCGCTACCGCATTCTCACATTCGAAGGCGCGTTCCATGGGCGCACACTGGCGACCATCGCCGCCGGCAATCAGCCAAAGCACATGGCGGGCTTCGGCCCGAAGGTGGAAGGCTTCGACCAGGTTCCGCTCGGCGACATCGAAGCCGCGCGAGCAGCCATCACGAAGGAAACGGCCGCTATGCTGATCGAGCCGATCCAGGGCGAAGGAGGCATCCGGGTCGCAGGCTGGCAATTCCTTCAAGCGCTGCGTAAGCTCGCCGATGAGAACGGCATTCTTCTTATGCTGGACGAGGTCCAATGCGGCATGGGCCGCACGGGCAAGCTCTTCGCCTATGAATGGTCGGGGATCGAACCCGATATCATGGCGATCGCAAAAGGCCTCGGCGGCGGGTTTCCCATCGGGGCTTGTCTCGCGACTGAGAGGGCGTCGGCGGGCATGACCGCCGGCACGCATGGCTCGACCTTTGGCGGTAACCCGCTCGCGGCAGCGGCTGGAAATGCTGTCCTCGACATCGTCCTGGAACCAAATTTCCTGTTACAAGTCCGCGAGATGGGCTTGCTTTTTAAGAAACAGCTTGCTGATATGATTCTTCGGCATGCGAACATCATAGCCGAAGTCCGCGGCGAGGGCCTTATGCTCGGCCTGAGATGCAACGTTCCTAATACGGACGTGGCGGGTTTGCTCTTTGCGGAAAAGTTGCTGGCTGTTACCGCAGGCGAGAATGTCGTCAGACTTTTGCCACCGCTTACTGTAACAGAAACGGAAATAAATGAGGCCTGTTCAAAAATAGACAACGCATGTACGAGGCTCAATGCTACACTTTCAGCGTGACACCACGCTCAAATCGCCAATGACGCTGCGTCACTTTATCGACATTGACGACTACGATAGCGACACGCTTCGCTTTATCCTCGATAGCGCCAAAAATCTGAAGAAATCATTCAAGTCTCCCGCTGCGTCGCGCCCGCGTCTTGCGGAGGGCGCTGTTCTCGCGATGCTGTTCGAGAAGACCTCCACGCGCACGCGCGTTTCATTCGATGTCGCCATGAGACAGCTCGGCGGCGAGACCATCGTCCTGAACCATTCCGACATGCAGCTGGGTCGTGGTGAGACGATAGCGGATACGGCGCGCGTGCTGTCTCGCTATGTCGACATCATCATGATGCGCGCCATGTCACACGAGACGCTGATCGAACTCGCCCAGCATGCCACAGTGCCGGTTGTCAACGGCCTTTCGGACAGGTCTCACCCCTGCCAAATCCTTGCCGATGTGCTCACTTTGGAGGAGAAGAAGGGGCCGGTTGACCCGCTCCTGGTAACGTGGGTGGGCGACGGCAACAATGTCGCGGCGTCTTGGATTCATGCCGCCGTTCGTTTTGGCTTCACCCTTCATCTTGCGACGCCGAAGGCGCTTCAGCCCTCGCTCGACCTCATCAATTGGGCGCAATCAGAGGGCGGAAAGCTCGTTCTCTTTGAAGATCCCCGCGAGGCGGCTGAAGGCGCCGATTGTGTCGTCACCGACGTCTGGGTCTCGATGGGTCAGGAGAAGACGGCTGAACGCATCGACTTGTTGGAGCCCTATCAAGTCAACGCTCGGGTCATGGAAAGAGCCGCAAAGGACGCTATCTTCATGCATTGCCTGCCCGCGCATCGCGGCAGGGAGGTGACGGCTGACGTTATCGATGGGCCGCAATCGGTTGTGTTCGACGAGGCGGAGAACCGGCTGCACGCGCAGCGGGCGATCATTGCGTGGTGCCTTGGAAAGGTTTGATTGAGGCCGCGGCCAAGCTCTCGGGCGACGTTTGGGCACACCCGGACGAGGGATTGGCCATCTTCATACGCCGGGGAAGCTCTCCTCGGCCTCCTTGCCGGAGACACCGGGAGCAATCAACGCGCCGTCACCTGGTTTCCAGTTCGATGCGACCTTTGGGCAGGGCAAATGCCCTGTGATGCCGGCCCTCAAGCACCTACATCCACGGAGGACTTGGTCGAATGGCCAGGGCGCCTACGGGCGTAGGACTATGTGGAAATAGCGCAGCCTTGAACTCAAAGGCAGCGAAATCAAAGAGGGCTCGATCCTCTATGGGCCTACACCCGGATATAAACGGAGCAACATGCCTTGAGAAGGTTAGATGGGCGGGGATTACGATAGATTTGCCGATGTCACCGGCGCGGGTAAGTTCAACGATTACGTCCTCCCATTCCAGCTAGAAGCATCCGGCGCTCGCGGGCGCTTGATTCGTCTCGGCCCGGTTGTGGACGAGATTTTGAGGAGGCATGACTACCCGGAACGGGTGCTGCTGCTTCTCGGGGAGGCGGTGACGCTGACCGCGATGCTCGGAGCGGCGCTGAAATTCGAGGGCAAGTTCACCCTGCAAACGCAGTCGAATGGGGCTGTCAGCTTCCTGGTCGTGCATTACAGTTCCCCCGGCCACGTCCGTGGCTATGCCAGCTACAATCGAGACGATTTCGGGGCTCATCTGAACGGCGGCGGAGCTTCGAAGCCTCTGCTCGGAGATGGCCATCTCGCCATGACGATCGATCCCGGCGCAGGCATGGAGCGCTACCAGGGCATCGTCAGCCTTGCCGGAAACACGCTTGTCGATGCGGCGCACGAATATTTCGATCAATCGGAGCAAATCCCAACCTTCATCCGCATCGCGGTTGCCCGGCAGTTCACCGCGGGAGATGGGGCCGGCCCCGGACAATGGACCTGGCGGGCGGGCGGCTTGATGGTGCAGAAGCTGAGCCAGGAAGGCGGCCGCCAGGACAGCGACGACGCTTCACAGCCTGCAAGCAGCATCGACGACGATGGCTGGCGGCGCGCCCAGGCGCTTGCCGCAACGGTCGAAGATCACGAACTCCTCGATCCGACACTTTCTCCCGAGCGGCTCCTGTACCGGCTTTTCCATGAGGAAGAGGTGCGCGCCTTCGGGGCCGCGCCCCTTGACGCGCAATGCAACTGCTCGCGCGAGCGCGTCGAGACCATGCTGAACCAGTTCTCGCCAGCGGAACTCGATGGCATGGCCGAAGACGACGTCATCACCGTGACTTGCGAATTCTGCAACACGGGTTATCAGTTTGACGCGGATCAATACCTCAAGGGCGACGGGAATTAGGAGAGTCCTGCTGGGTTCGGCGCCACCCTTGCATCGTTTTTTGGCCGGCGCTTTGAAACCGCCTCGTATCGGGGTGCGCTCTGTCTTGCACCACGCCTGCGATTTATAAGGAAGTCGAGCATGCGCTTTGAAGGAACGGACACTTACGTCGCCACCGACGACTTGCGCGTCGCGGTGAACGCCGCCATCGTGCTTGAGCGCCCGCTGCTCGTGAAAGGCGAACCCGGCACCGGCAAAACCGTGCTCGCCCGGGAGGTCGCCACCGCGCTTGGCGCGCCGCTCATCGAATGGCACGTCAAGTCCACCACCAAAGCGCAACAGGGCCTTTACGACTACGACGCCGTCAACCGGCTTCGCGACAGCCAGCTCGGCGACGAGCGCGTGAAGGACATCAGGAATTACATCCGCAAGGGCAAGCTCTGGGATGCTTTCGAGTCCGAGAAAAGGCCGATCCTGCTCATCGACGAGATCGACAAGGCCGACATCGAGTTCCCGAACGACCTCCTGCAAGAGCTCGACCGCATGGAATTCCACGTCTACGAGACGGGCGAGGTGGTGAAGGCGAAGATACGCCCCATCGTGCTCATCACGTCGAACAATGAGAAGGAGCTTCCCGACGCCTTCCTGCGCCGCTGCTTCTTCCACTACATCCGCTTTCCCGACCGCGAGACCATGCAATCCATCGTAGACGTGCATTTCCCCGATCTGAAGCCGCGGCTCCTCAGCGAGGCGCTCAACATCTTCTTCGATGTCCGCGACGTGCCGGGCATGAAGAAGAAGCCTTCCACCTCGGAGCTTCTGGACTGGATCAAGCTTCTCCTCAGCGAGGATATCGACGCCGAGACGCTCCGAGAGCGCGACCCGCGCAAGCTCATCCCTCCGCTTCATGGCGCACTCCTCAAGAACGAGCAGGATGTGCAGCTTTTCGAGCGGCTGGCGTTCCTCAACCGGCGGAAGGAACGGGAATAGGCCCCCCTTCGGCTGCAGCTTGGCCTGCATGCTTAATCAAAGTTTTCCTGGCCTCCCCAATGCATAAACTTTTCCCGTCGTGCTTCATGGAATGTTGCACGATCCCAAATGGCGGTCAGGGTGGCCGTGGCGGCTTTCCCGCGATCCATGCGCGCCAGGGCCGCCATCCCCTCAGGTCATAAGCACGAGCGTGGCGCGGTGGCTCCCGTTTCAAGCCCCTGACAGAAATGCCATGAGCGCCATTCGCAGGTGCCGGCGAGTTTCCGGTCGACGGCGGCAATCTTAGGCTTTCGCTCAACCATACCAAGACATACCGCGTATATACTCGCGAAGTTGAGCATCGGTTTCTGCAGATGGATGCCGGACGCGCTTACTGCCCAGCGCGGCCAAGAAGTGATATGTAACGGAGGCTGCGATGCTTTTGGAATGGAATGAAAACCTGTCGGTTGGCGTGCCCAGCATCGATGAGCAGCACAAAGCGCTGTTAGGAGTGCTCAATGAACTCTTCGACGCCACGCAGGCTGGGAGAGGTCAGGTCGTGTTGAGCAAGGTGCTTAAGGAGCTTGACGACTACACAGTTTATCATCTCCGGTATGAGGAGTCCCTCTTTGCCCAGACGGGCTATAGCGCTGCACCGGATCACATAAAAGAACATGACGACCTGATCAGACTGGTTCAAGTACAGAGGCAGAAGTATGAGGACGGAGCCACCGAAGTTCTGTCTGAAGAGCTTCTGAAATTCCTGAAAAGGTGGCTGTACATGCACATCATGGGCAGTGACAAGAAATTCGGGCCGCACTTCGTCTCAATGGGAATAAAGTAATCTGCGGGCGGCCTTTTTGGCTTCCTTGCCTGAGGGGCCTGAAGCGTACGTGCGCCCTGAAACTCAACCAAAGCTGGTGGTTGCGTGCATGCCTGAGCGGCTTAAGATCACGATGGGCATCCGTCTCCTCCTGGCTCTGGGGATATTGAGCCTCCTTGCATTGTCGGGGATCGGGCTTTGGTCGCTGCATTCGCAGATGCTTGAGGACCGGCAAACCCAGCTTCGAAAACTCCTGGATTTCGAACCTGTCGATCGCCCGCGCCCAAATGACGGCTGCCGGTGGTCCAGAGAGCGAAGCAGGCAAGAAAGCCTTTTTCTCAGTCCTTCGCACATCTCGCTTCGGTGATGAAGAGGCAAATTACTTTTTTGCCTATGACTATAATGGCGTTGTGACAAGCCTGAACGATCAATCGAAAATCGGCGAGAACCGTATTGAACTTGCCGACGTGAATGGCTTCAAATTCATTAAAGAAATTATAAGGACCGCTAAGGGACCTTCGGGAACGGGCTTTGTCGAATACATGTACGAAAAAGGGGTCGGCGGTCCGCTTACGCCCAAGCTTTCTCTCATACAAAATGTGCCCGAGATTGGAGGACTGGTTGGCGTCGGCGTCTATATCGATGACGTGGATGCGGACTGGCGCCGTCACCTATTCATGGAAGGCGCTCTGCTTGCCGCAGTTCTCGCGACGATCGGCACTGCAGGCTTTCTAATCGGTCGAACGCTTCTGGCTGCGACGTCCGAAATGGAGCACCAGCTTGCGGCTGCGATCGCCCTCCAGAGCGACATGCTTCCGAGTTCGGAGCAGCTAGCGGATATTCAGGGTGGCTGTCCTTTGGACCTTTCGAGCTATTACAAGCCGCTCGATGGTATCGGGGGGGATATTTGGGGCACGGCAGTTATCGGCCCTCAACGCATCATGATCTATATCGCCGATTTCACAGGACATGGCGTTTCAGCCGCTCTTAATACCGCTCGTTTCCATTCCTTTGTGCATACGGAACTCCAGGGCACAGATGAGCCCGCTTTGTTGCTGCGCCGATTGAACAACAGACTGCATGCCGTGCTGCCTGCCGGCCAGTTTGCAACCGCGTTCTGCGCGGCGATACATTTCGACATGCAAAGGATCGAATATGTCTCGGCGGGCGCCCCTCCTCAGCTCTATCGCAGGTCGTCCGAGGACCAATTCGAAATCATCTCGCAGCCAAGCTTGCCGCTCGGCGTCCTCCCCGACGTGGCCTATGAAAGCCGAACAGTTGCGTTTCGTCCCGGCGGAGAACTTGTTCTTTACACCGATGGCTTGATCGAGACGCCTAAGCCGCCCCGGAGCCTATTCACGACAGAGTCCCTGATAGAGTTTCTCAACAAGACCAAGCCGGGCGCCTCGTTGCAACTGTGCGACGACCTCATTGGCCAACTTTCTAAGCCAGCGATCAAGGCAGACGACGACATCACTATCGTGATCGCGAAGTATACCGGCGGAGAGTTATGCGACCATGGCGGCGTAGCCTTGAAGGTTCTTGCCTCCAGCGACTTCGTCGATGCCCACTAGATAGCGAAGGAGGGTGCAAACTTCGCTGTTAGCCCGCGTCGTCAAATATAGATTGTCGGCTAATGGCCCAATTGCCTGGAACTGGTACCACCACGAAACATCCGCTAATGGATCTGAAAGCAAACATTGCCGCTCGAACAATCTTCGGGGCCGCCATCTCTGCAAACGGCCTACTTCGTCCACTCGTTGGTCAAGCCAGCGAACGTTTGCTTAGTAGCGCGCGTCAAGCAGACGGGAATGGTGCACCAAAAACTGCCGAGCCTGGGTCGGGAAGCTGATCGAAGGTACATTGCCGCGGCGATTTGTCTGGCCGCCATCGGATCAGCTTCGTGCCGTGGCGGAACCTGTTCGCGGTGACGTGGTCGTACTGTACCTCGACGACGAGCACAGGCCGCAGCGGCTCCCAGGCGCTAGATTTCTCCGTCGCCCAGCGGCTCGGCCCGCCTGGAGCCTTCCCCGTGAAGCCGGGCGGCTCGATAAGCTCCTCCAGGAGTTTCGTCAGCTCGCCGCGATCCTGGGCCGCGATTGCCGATGTAAAGCCGACATGATCCAGTTCGCCACGCTCGTTGTACAAGCCGAGAAGCAGCGACCCCACAAGCCGCTCGCGTTCGAGATAACGGAAGCCGCCGACAACGCAGTCCGCCGTGCGCAGCCGCTTCACCTTGATCATTGAACGCTTTGCTGGCTCGTAAGGGCCATCCAGCCGCTTAGCGACTACGCCGTCGATTGCGCCGCCGCTCGCCTCAAGCCAATCGCGCGCTAGGCCCGCGTCGCGGGTGAAGGGCGACAGCCTGAGCAGCGGCTCCTCCGCGTTCCTGCGGTAGAAGCTCTCCAGCGCGTTGCGCCTGTCAACAAGAGGCGCCTGCAGCAGTGTGTTGCCGTCGATCGCAAGCGCATCGAACAGGATCACGGTCGCGGGCGTTTCTAAAGAGAGGCGCTTGATGCGGCTCGCTGCGGGATGGAGGCGCATTTGCAGGGCGTCGAAGGAAGGCCCGCCGTTGGCGGCGACGATCAACTCGCCATCCAGCGCAAACCTTGCCGGGGTCAGCCGCTCGACCAGCGACACGATTTCCGGAAAGAACCGCGCGAGCGATTTGCCCGACTTCCCGGCTAGCTCAGCCCGGTTTCCAGCGCGGAAAAGGAGACATCGGAATCCGTCCCATTTCGGTTCGAACTGCCAGCCCGGTTCGGATGGCAGGCGATCCATCTGCCGCGCTTCCATTGGCGGCGTTGCAGGATCGACAGGGAACGCGCCGCCTTGAATTGAGGGCGCTGAAGATAAAATGTTAGCCTGCGGTCGTGGCATGACAGCCAAAGGCGACGGGCGGCTGAGGGTTCCCCTTCATGCGAACCGGGAATGAGTCACAACGCTGCAGAAAACTACTTATATTATTGCTTATGGCATCCTTACAAAACGAAACCAATTTTAACCCGTTTTACACCATCGCAGGATGATGTGTGCAGTGGAGTGCGGAGGAATTTTGTGGCAGATACCCGCACGATGAAGCCAAACATTAGCGCCCTGGCCGCCTTCGCCCTCACGGCCCTTTTCGCGTTCAGCGCCGCCGCTGCCGAGCGCTGGAACACCCTGCCCCCGCTTCCTCCGATGCCGCCCGCCGAACGGTCGGGTTTCGCGCCGGTGAACGGCATCAAGATGTATTACGCGATCTACGGCAAGGGCGATCCGATCCTCCTCATTCACGGCGGTCTGGCAAACTCGGATTACTGGGCGAACCAGGTCGCGGCGCTTTCGAAGACGCATGAGGTGATCGTCGCCGACAGCCGCGGCCATGGCCGCTCAAGCTGGACAAGCGAGCCGATTAGCTACGATCTCATGGCCTCGGACTATGTCGCGCTGCTCGACTATCTCAAGATCCCCAAGACCGCGATTGTCGGCTGGAGCGACGGCGGCATCATTGGGCTCGACATCGCCATGCACCACCCCGAGCGCGTCACGAAACTGTTCGCGCAGGCAGCGAACGTCACGACAGACGGCGTGAAGCCGAACATGGACAAGGCGCCCGCCTTCGCCGCCTTCATCAAGCGCAGCACGGCCGAGCATGAGCGGCTTTCGCCAGCGCCGAGGAACAACAAGTCTTTCCTCGCCTCGATCGAGAAGATGTGGGCCACGCAGCCGAACTGGACGAAGGCGCAGCTTTCCGAAATCCGCGTGCCGACCGCCATCGTGACCGGCGACCATGACGAGGCGATCAAGCGCGACCACACCGAATATATGGCGCGCATCATTCCCGGCGCGAAACTCATCATCCTGAAGGATGTCGGCCACTTTGCCATGCTGCAAGACCCGGAAGCCTACACGAAGGCGGTTCTCGATTTCCTGGATGCCAAGTGAGTGCGCGTAGTGCAACCGCCGCCGTCATCGGAGCCGGGCCTGCCGGGCTGATGGCTGCCGAAGTGTTGGCGGCGAAAGGCGTCGCGGTCACGGTCTACGACCATATGCCGACGCCGGGCCGCAAGCTTCTCATGGCCGGGCGCGGCGGGCTGAACCTCACGCATAGCGAAGACCTGCCGCGCTTCCTCACTCGCTATGGAAGGGCTGAGCCCTATCTGCGCACCGCGATCAATGCCTTCCCGCCCTCTGCGCTAATCGCGTGGTGCGAAGGGCTTGGCCAGCCCACCTTTATCGGCACGAGTGGCCGCGTTTTTCCGCGCGCGATGAAAGCGTCGCCTTTGCTGCGGGCATGGCTCAAGCGCTTGCGTTCGCTGAATGTGACGTTCCGGCCGCGCCATCGCTGGACCGGCTGGGACGACATCGGCAGACTCCAGTTCAAGACACCTGATGGCTGCATCATCGTTGAACCCGGCGCCACGGTCTTTGCGCTTGGCGGAGCAAGCTGGCCTCGTCTCGGCTCCGATGGCCATTGGACAACGATTTTTGCCGAGGCTGGCATTGCGATCTCGCCCCTGAAGCCTTCGAATTGCGGCTTCGTCGCTGACTTTTCCGATCTCTTTCGCGAGCGTTTCGAAGGACAGCCATTGAAGGGAGCGGAGTTCAGTTTCGGCGGCGAGAAGATCCGCGGCGAAGCGGTCGTCACCAGGATCGGCCTTGAGGGCGGAGCGATCTATGCCCTGTCCCCGAAATTGCGCGACGCCATCGAACAGGGCGGCGGCGCGATCCTCACAATCGACCTTCGGCCCGGCGTCAGCGCGGAGATGCTTGAAGCCTCTCTTTCGAGACCACGCGAAAAGCAGTCGCTTTCGAACGTCCTGCGAAAGACCGCCAACCTGGCGCCTCTCGCCATCGGCCTTTTGCATGAAGCGGCCCGGCAAGAAGGGATATCCCTCGCTTCGGCAGCGCCAGCGAAAATCGCCGCTCTGATCAAGAAGCTCCATGTCCGGCTCATAGCGACAGCGCCCCTCGAGCGCGCCATATCGACGGCTGGCGGCATTGCCTTCGAAGAGCTGAACAGCCATTTTATGCTTCACCGCAAGCCAGGCTTTTTCATCGCGGGCGAGATGCTGGATTGGGAAGCCCGGACCGGCGGCTATCTCCTGCAAGGCTGCTTTTCGACCGGCGCCGCCGCCGCGCAAGGCGCTCTGGCTTGGCTAGTACGCCCCGCGGGAAGTCCTGACCCATATGCTGCGGGCTCAGACAGGACTTCCCGCGGATAAGGCGTACTAGTAACTTATTGGTTCTAGTACAGCTTATCCGAGGCAAGTTCGCTTGAGCGCTCGCAGCTATCGGGGTGCGAACTTGCCTCGGGCTGTACTTGGCGCGCGTCCTGGCGATTGACGCAGCCTTATGAACCGCCCTATCTATCAGCCTGACAATGAATTAGGAAAGTACGCCCCGATGGGAAAGAGAACATATCAGCCGAGCAACCTTCGCCGAAAGCGCAAGCATGGCTTTCGCGAGCGCATGGCCACAAAGCAGGGGCGGGCCGTCCTTTCAAGGCGCCGGGCCCGCGGACGCAAGAAGCTGTCAGCGTAGACCGAAACCAGTCCCCGCGACAGGTCATGGAGACGCTCAAGACGCGCACCGAGTTTCAGCGCGTGCAAAAAGGCCGCAAATGGGTCGCTCCGGCGTTCATCCTGCAAGGTCTGGCGCGCCGGTCCGATGAGGCCAACAGCCCCCGGTTCGGGTTCACCGTCTCGAGCAAATCCGTCGCGAAGGATAGCGCAGGCGGAAAAAGAAGAGGCAAGGCGGTTGACCGAAATCGTGCGCGGCGAAGGTTGAAGGAGGCGGTGCGGCTTACATTTGCTGCGCATGCCGAGGCCGGATTCGACTACGTGATCATTGGCCGCGCCTCAGCCTTGACCAGAAATTTCGCGGACCTACTTGCGGACATGCGGCATGCATTCCATAAAGTGAGCCAGCCGGCGCGCTCCGATAAGGAACGTAACCCTGTCTTGTGATCGCGGCGCCGGTTTTGCCGGTTCTGCTTCCATCGCGGACAGGAACCGGCTAAAGCGGTTTGGCTGACGATTTAGCTGACTTGCTTCGCGGGGCGTGAAAACGCACTTCGAAGATCTCCCTTGAGCGGTTTATGGAAAACAATAAGAACTTCATTCTTGCTATTGCGCTTTCGCTTGCTGTCCTGATCGGCTGGCAATACCTCTACATGGGGCCAGCCCAGAAAGCCCGGCAACAGGCCATCGAGGCTGCGCGGCAATCGCAAACGCAGGCTGCCAAAACCGAGGCTCAGGCTCCCGGCGGTCAAGCGTTATCGCCAGCGCCCTCCGCAGAGGCGCCTTCTACGCCGGCTGCAGCTTTCGCGTCACGAGAAGCGGCGATTACAGCATCGCCGCGTGTGAAAATCGACAGTCCCGCTCTGATCGGCTCCATCAATCTGAAGGGCGGCCGGATCGACGACCTCGTCTTGCGGGACTATACCGTCTCCGTCGATCCGAACAGCGCGAAAGTGACTCTCTTATCCCCGTCGGGCAGTCCACATCCCTATTTCGCTTTCACGGGCTGGCTGACGAACGAGCCGGGCATAGCTGTTCCGGCCGACAGTACACTCTGGGAGCAAGAGGGCACGGGGCCCTTGACGGCGATATCGCCGGTTGTGCTTCGCTGGGATAACGGCGCGGGCCTGATCTTCCATCGCAAGATTTCGGTCGATAGCCATTACATGTTCACGATCTCCGACGAGGTCGATAACAAGTCGGGCAAGCCCATTACCCTCTGGCCTTGGGGTCAGGTCGCGCGCCTCACGGAGCCGGACAAGCTTCTTGGTTATTCGGTGCTCCATGAGGGGCTGATCGGCGTCCTTGGCTCGACGGGTCTCAAGGAACTCACCTACGCCAACGCACTGAAGAATTTCGACCCGGCCACAAACTCGGCCAAGGAAACCATCTCGGCGGATAAAGCCGGATGGCTCGGCTTTACCGATCAATATTGGGCGACCGTTCTCATTCCCGATCAGTCGAAGCCGTACGACGCGAGCCTGTTCGGCAATGAGAAGAAGCAATTCTATACCGATTTCCGCGAGCATCCGCTGACAGTTGAACCGGGGCAGCAACAAACGGTTACAAACAAGCTGTTCGCCGGCGCGAAGGAGGTCAAACTCCTCGAACAATACACGGCGGATAATGGCATCGACCGTCTGAACCTGCTCGTCGACTGGGGATGGTTCTCCTTCATCACCGAGCCGATGTTCCATTTGATGAACTTCTTCTACAAGCTCGTCGGCAATTTCGGCGTGGCGATCCTGCTGACAACAGTGGTCGTGAAGCTTCTCTTCTTTCCGCTTGCCAACAAGTCCTTCGAGTCCATGAGCAAGATGAAGAAGCTGCAGCCGGAACTAAAGAAGATTCAGGAGCGCTTCAAAGACGACAAACCGCGCCAGCAGCAGGCGATGATGACGCTGTACAAGAGGGAAAAGGTCAACCCCATGGCGGGGTGCCTGCCGATCGTGATCCAGATCCCCGTCTTCTTCTCGCTCTACAAGGTGCTGCTTGTCTCGATCGAAATGCGTCATGCGCCATTCTTCGGCTGGATCAAGGACCTTGCAGCGCCTGACCCGACAACGGTGTTCAACCTCTTCGGGCTGATCCCCTGGACGCCGCCGCAATTCCTGATGCTGGGCGCTCTCCCGCTCATCATGGGCATTTCCATGTGGGTTCAGATGCGGCTCAATCCCGCGCCGCCCGATCCGATGCAGCAGAAGATCTTCGCCTGGATGCCCGTCATCTTCACCTTCATGCTGGCGCGCTTCCCGGCTGGGCTGGTGCTGTACTGGACGTGGAACAACATCCTGTCGTTCACGCAGCAGGCATTGATCATGAAACGCCAGGGCGTCGATATCGACATCATGCACAATGTCGGGATCAAGAAGGTCGGCGGCGGCGTCAAGAAGGCCGGATCGAAGCTCAAGGGCAACGGACGTAGCCGCACCCCGGCCGAGTGAGGCGCGGATGGATCCGCGGAAACCCAGGAGGCGCGTGAGCTTGCCGCTCGCGCGCTCGATCTTTTCAAAGCGCCTGCGGACTTCGTGCTGGGCGTGACCGAAGTCGATGCCCTGCCCCACAGCGACCGCGTGGAGATCGCCTTCGCCGGGCGCTCCAACGTCGGAAAGTCGAGCCTTCTTAACGCGCTCCTCAGCCGCAGAAGCCTCGCCCGGGTCTCGAACACTCCCGGCCGCACACGGGAGCTCAACTATTTTTCTGTCGGCGACAAGCTTTACGTCGTCGACATGCCCGGCTACGGCTACGCGAAGGCCCCGAAATCGCTGGTGCAAGGCTGGACGCAGCTGATCCACGATTACCTCCGCGGACGCCCGCAGCTAAAGCGCGTCATGCTCCTCATCGACAGCCGTCACGGTCTGAAAAGCTCCGATCAGGAGATCATGACGATGCTCGACAGGGCGGCGGTGTCCTATCAGGCCGTCCTCACGAAGGCGGACAAGCCCAAGGCTGGCGACATTGCGCAAGTCATTGGCGAGACGGAGGAGGCCCTGCGCAAGCATCCGGCCGCCCATCCCAGGGTGCTTGCGACATCCGCCGTCGAAGGGCTCGGGATCGAGGATCTTCGCATGGCGATCGCAGAGCTCTGCTAGGTTGGCGCCGGCCAAAAGGGCGCCGCAGCCTTTCAGCTTCTTTGATGTCGTGATCTGCTCCTGCGTGCAAGCGACCGTTGCATAACCCCACTCATGTTGCCGTTTCGTCTTGAAGTTGCCCTATACCGTGGCTAAGAGTTGGTATTTGGCGAGGTGGAGGAAGCCGTGTCCAAAAGATTTGCTCTGTGCCTTATTTGCTGGATTGCAGCGCTCCAACTCGGGCTGACAGGGGCGCGGGCTCAATCCGACCCTGCTCCTGCCGATGCGCAGGAAGCACCCGCGCAAGCAGCACCCGCCCAAGCGCCGCAGCCTGGCATGTCTTCCGACGATCCGCGCCTGCTCCTCATGGTGCGCAATGCGATCATCGCGCTCAATCAAGCCAACCTGACGGGCAATTACTCCGTTTTGCGGGATATGGGCACGCCGAATTTCCAAATCACGAACAGCTCGGCGCGGCTTGCGGAAGCGTTTGCAACACTGCGCGCCCGAAAGCTCGACATCTCTCCGATCATGTTCTTCAACCCGAAGTTCGCATCACCGCCGTCGATCCAAGATGGACAGGTTCTTCGGGTTACAGGCGTTTTCCCAACAACGCCGGAGCAGGTCAATTTCGACCTCGCCTTTCAGATGTCCGGCGAGCAGTGGATGCTAGCCGCGATTGCCGTCAACGTTGCGCCTCCGGGCGAGAACGTTCAAGCCATGGCCGTCGCACCGGCGCCCCAACCCGAAACGAAGCCCAGCCGCATTGACTTGAGCCAGCCTGCGCCAGCGCCCGCACCACCCGCTGCCCCGAGGAAAGCGGGCCCGAGGAAGCCTAAGCCGCCCGCCCAGAAAACCGCCGCAGCCCAGCCGCCAGCTTCGCCTGCTCCCGCCCCCGAGCAGCAACCTGCGCAAGCGCCTAGACCTTCCTCTCCGAGCTCCGAAGGGCCAGCCTGGAACCCCTTTGGGCGCTAATGTGAGGAGTAGTCTCATTCTTTGCGCCGCTGCCTGCGTGCTCGCGACTGCATTTTGCGGAGCAGCGAGCGCGGAGGACGCTGTCGCACTTGATCGGCAGGAAGCCAAAAGAGCCTTCGGCGCAGTGAAAGAGGCCGTTGCTCAATCTCCGCAGGCGATCGGACGTTATGAGCGCGGCTGCATCGCAGGCGCTCAAAAGATCGCTCCCAGCGGCGCCGGGTGGCAGGCCATGCGGCTTTCGCGCAATCGCTTTTGGGGCCACCCTATACTGATCGCATACATACAAAGGCTTGCGAGCGACGTGAGACGGCTGGACGGCTTACCCGGCATTCTTGTGGGCGATATGGCCCAGCCCATTGGTGGCCCTTTGCTGGGTGGGCACGCCAGCCACCAGATGGGCCTCGACGTCGACCTCTGGTACACGCTCATGCCCACGCGCACGCTTTCGGCCGATGAGCGCGAACATTTTGCGGCAGAAAATATGGTGGATCAGACCGCCTTGACGACCAACCCGAGGACATGGACGGAGGCGCAGGTCAGGCTGCTCCGCCGCGCAGCCTCCTACCCGGAAGTCGCCCGTATTTTCGTGCACCCCGCCGTCAAGAAGACGCTTTGCGACAGCGCCGGCAACGATCGCTCATGGCTGCAAAAAATCCGGCCTTGGTACGCCCACGACGATCATTTCCATGTCCGCCTGGATTGTCCTGCGGGCAGCCCGGCTTGCGTTGCTCAGCCCGCGGTACTGGCCAGCGATGGCTGCGGCCAGGAGCTCGAAGGTTGGCTCCAAAAGTTGCGAGCGCCTCGACCGAAAACGCCGAGGAAACTGGTTGCGCCGGCAAAGCCGATGCTTGTCTCCGACCTACCCAAAGAGTGTCAGGAGTTGCTCCTCGCTGCGGAGAATGCTGACAAGCAGAAAACCTCCGCCTGGACGCCAAACTGACGAGAAGACTCCTGCCAGCCGCTGGAGCGTCCGGCCCAAATCATCCATTGGAGGTATTTAAAGCCTGGGCGTCATCCTGTGATCATGGACAGTTTGGGTTCGTTTTGCAAAAATGCTGTAAATAAAAACATAAGTACTTTACGAACGGCCACGGTCGAAGGCATCGTGCGCTTACGGCGGTTCGAATTAAGCACTAGTACGCCCCGCGGGAACTCCTGACCCACATGCAGCGGGCAGTGATACCGCCGAGCCTAAGTCTTGACCTTTGGAATCCAGGGGTGGGAGCATAGCGATTTGACCCTGCCCGCGTCGGCGATGAGCCTGTTCCAGGCGCTACAGGCGGCGTCAGCAATGGCATCGTAATCGGCAAGCAGACGATGGGAGAGGAAGCGTTCCTTGAGATAGAGCCAGACGCGCTCGACGGGGTTCAGTTCGGGCGAGTAGGCTGGCAGCGGAACCAGGTGACGTTGGCCGGAACGGCGAGGTCGTTAGAGCCATGCCAGCCAGCTTGATCGAGGACCATCACCGCATGTTCGCCATCAGCGATGGTTTTCGCAAAGCCGTCGAGGAAGACTTGCATCGCCGCCGTATCGGCATAGGGCATCACCAGCGCGAAGGCGTTGTCCGTGCCCGGCTCTACGGCCGCGAAGATATAGGCGAAGGTGAAACGCCTGTCGCAAAGCCCCGGCGGCCGCTCGCCGCGTTTCCACCAGACATGACAGACGCGGCCCTTCTGGCCGATGCGCGCCTCGTCCTGGAAGAACAGGCGGAGGCGCTTACCTTTATGACGTATACGGATGTATCGAAGAAACACGGGGGCTCTTTTTAAAGGCCTCCGCTTCGGCCGGGTCTTTTTGCGGGTGGCTCGGCCTCGCCTTCTGCCTGGAAAAGCCAAGGCGCTTTAAGAGCCGTCCCATAGAAGCCGGATGAAAGCTCTTGCCAAAGCGGGTTTCGCAGATCCGCGCCAAATCCTCGCGGGTGAATGACGAAATGCCATCGGCCTCAGGATTGGGACCAGCCAAGACGATACGGATAAGTTCGGCCTGCTCCTGCGGCTCAAGGCGGGGCGGGCGCCCATCGCCCCAGCAATCGTAAAGCCCATCGAGGCCGTGCCCATTATAACGGATCACCCAGTCTCTCAAGGTTTGGCGGTCCATACCCGCGGCTTCGGCGGCCTCTTTGCGGCTCATGCCTGAAAGCGCGTTGGCAATCGCCAAAAGACGCCGCGCCACCCGCGGATTAGCTTCAGCCTTGGCCAGCTTCCGCAACGCCGTTGGAGTCCGATCCCTTCTGATGCACAGCGCTGTCATGATGCCCTCCCAAGAATCAATGCGGACAGGGAATCATGATCTGGCCCATCTGCGGAATCGCAGCAGCGCAACAGGAGTCAATCTTTCGACACGGCGGTATGACAGGACTCCCCGCGGAAAAGGCGTACTAGCCCGAACTTCCGATACAAATTTATGGCAAGCATCTGACTTTGAATGCGAAACGGCGTTTCTGGCCGATTATCGTAGGCATGTAAAGTGTGCATTATCCCTTGCCAGGGTCATTCAAAGAATGCGGCCGGTGACAGCTTTGATGGCATCGTAGCGATCTTCCCGAAAGTTCTCGCGCGCTTCGGGGATAGAAAGGCCGATTTGGCGGATTATACCGATTGCTGTGTTTCGTAAGGCAGCCAACGGGCGTGCCCCGGCCCGGACGCGGCATCGGTCCTCGTTCAGGGTCACGTCGCGGACATGATGGAGCTTGTTTTCGATGGCCCAGTGGTTGCGGACGAGTTCAAGCAGCCGTTCGGGTCCAGCTTGGTTCGGGGCGAGACTGGTGATGAGATAGACGATTTCAGTGCTTTGTTTATCGCCGATTTGCCGGGTGCGTTCGAGGCGGGCGATCTGCCCGAGGCCTGGCCAGTCGAGATGGGGCACAGCTTCGGCGCAGACGGCAATCTTGCGTGTTTCGATGCGGCCATGCCCTTTTTCGAGCGTTTCTGCAACCGTGAGATCAGGCGGCGGTCCGTCGTAACAACGCCGTGCGTCCAAGGGGGGAAAGATCGCCGAACGCTTCGGCGATGCCAGCTTTCAGGGCGGACTGATTGTCTTTAACCGTGAAGAGATAATGGCCGTCGCCGTCCCGGATATGGCGGCAGATCTCGCGCTGGGTGAAAATCGCGTCGCCAGTGATGATGCGGCCGTCCAGCGGCAGTCCTTTCAGCAAGACGAGCGCAGCGGTGATCTCGTTCTGATCGGGTTCGACCGTCAGATCGCCGATGACCGCGCCAAGCTCGGTCGCAAAGGCCGACAAGACATGGACGGCTTTATCGTTCAAGCGGCGGCTGCCGCGCAGCGTCTTGCCGTCAATGGCGATGTGCTCGGCCTTGCCCTGCTCCAGCGCGAAGCTGCCGAGAGTTCGGCTCAGCGCATCGGCATCAAGGGATTGAAAGAAATAATGATACGTTGCGTGGCAGGGCGCTTTGCCGGTCTCGATGCCAAACAAGCGAAGCGCTTCGGGCTTCAGCCGCCGTCCCCAACGGAAAATCCCAAGCAAATCGTTGGCGCCAGCCAGCATCGCGGCAATTGAAATCCCGAGCACCGCCCGAAGCGCGTATTGGCGCCCCTTCCGGCCCCGGAGATCCTCGATCTCATTCAAAGCATCCCAAAGCGTGCGCATCCGATGAAGCCTCCAGCGACTGCCGTTGGCTTGCCCATAGAATCTGATTTGCAATCCTTGTCAGCCCGCAAAGGATGCGGTTCTTTGAATCACCCTGATCCCTTGCAGAGCAGCGCAAATCATGACACGCGTATCTCATGTACGTGACACGGGCGCCCAACCGCTCCTCCCCGCCTGCCATCTTGCTGCGCGAGAGCTATCGCGACGGCGGCAAGGTGAAGTCGCGCACGCTGGCCAATCTCACGGATTGGCCGGACGCCAGGATAGAGGCGCTTCGCCGGGTGCTGAAAGGCGAGACGGCCATCGTCTCTGCGGACGCGCTCCGGATCGAGCGCTCGCTGCCGCATGGCCACGTGGCCGCCGTGCTCGGCATGGCGAAGAAGCTCGGCCTCCACAAGCTCTTGCGGGGGTTCCCGTCCCGGCTGGGCAAGCTCGCGCTCGCCATGATCGTGGCGCGGGTGATCGAGCCGGCGGCCAAGCTGGCGACGGCGCGCCAGCTGAGCGAGGCAACGGCCGCCCATTCGCTGGGGGCGGTGCTGGAACTGGGGACTGTGGATGAAGACGAACTGTACGCCGCGCTCGACCTCCTTGGAGAGACTCAGCCGAAGATCGAGACGGCGCTCGCCAAGCGCCATCTTCACGATGGCTGCCTTGTTCTTTACGACCTGACATCGAGCTATCTTGAGGGCCAGCACTGCGAGTTGGGGCGGTTCGGCTATAGCCGCGATGGCAAGCGGGACAAACTGCAGATCGTCTTCGGCCTGCTTTGCGCCGCCGATGGCTGCCCCGTTGCGGTGGAGGTGTTCGACGGCGACACCGCCGATCCGTCAACCTTGGCCGCGCAAGTCACCAAACTGAAGGAGCGCTTCGGGCTATCCCGTGTGGTTCTGGTGGGCGACCGGGGCATGATCACCGAGGCCAGGATCAGGGAAGACCTTATTCCTGCCGGTCTCGATTGGCTGACTGCGCTCAGCGCGCCCGCCATCCAGGCCCTGGCGGCGGATAACGGCCCGTTGCAGCTCTCGCTCTTCGACGAACGCGATATGGCGGAAATCGCCTCCCCAGACTATCCCGGCGAGCGGCTGATCGTCTGCCGCAACAAGGCGCTGGCCGCCGAGCGCGCAGCCAAGCGCGAGGAGTTGCTTGCCGCCACCGAGGCGGTGCTGGCCCGGATCGAGGCCAGCGTAAAGCGTAAGCGCGCGCCTTTGCTGGGCGCGGACAAGATCGGCTTGAAGGCTGGCGCCGTGCTCGGCAAGCGCAAGATGGCCAAGCACTTCGAGTTGGCCATTACCGATACCTCCTTCTCCTTCGTGCGCAACGAGGCGTCGATCCAAAAGGAGGCAGCCCTCGACGGCTTTTATGTGCTGAGAACCAATGCCCCAGCCGAAACGCTCGATGCAGCCGCCGTGGTCGCAACCTATAAAAGCTTGGCCCAAGTCGAGCGCGCCTTCCGCTCCGTGAAGACCGTGGACCTCGACGTCCGCCCCGTCCACCACCGCCTCGCCGGACGGGTGCGCGCCCATGTGTTCTTGTGCATGCTGGCTTATTACGTGGTCTGGCATATGCGCAAAGCGCTGGCGCCGCTGCTCTTCGACGATCACGATAAGGACAATGCCGGCAAGGCGCGCGCCTCGCCTGTGGCGCCCGCCAGGGCCTCCGCCGCCGCCAAAGCCAAGGCTGCCTCGCGCAAAACCGCCGATGGCCACCCCGTTCACAGCTTCCGCACCCTGTTGCAGGACCTTGCAACCCTGACCCGCAATACCGTGCGTCTCGGCGATGCTCCGCCCGCCGATCTGCTTGCAAGCCCAACCCCCATTCAGCAGGAGGTCTTCGATAAACTGGAGGTTCCGCTCACCCTGTAGGCAGAGCCGATAAGCCGTTCATCCATCTTCTCCCGATGGATCAACGGCTTATGCTTCCGCTGGCGCGGAAGTTCAGATTAGTGCGCCTTATCCGCGGGAAGTCCGACCCATTTGCGGCAAGCGCTTCCAGGATTTTCCGCGGAAAAGGCGTACTAGCAACTCTTCAGAATCTAGTACCGCTTACGGTCGGAAGTTCGCTTCAGCGCTTGCGCCGAAGGGAGTGTGAACTTCCGGCCCGCTGTACTAGTCACGCCGCGAATTCGAGCGTCACCGGCACATGGTCCGATGGGCGGGTCCAGCCGCGCGCGTTTTTGAGAACAACCGCGCCGCGGGCACGGGCGGCCATACCCTCGCTTCCCCAAATGTGGTCAAGGCGGCGCCCGCGATCCGAGGCTTCCCAATCGCGGGCACGATAACTCCACCACGTGTAGAGCTTCTCATCTGGCGCGATAAAGCGCCTGACAAGATCGACCCATGGCCCCCCATCCTGGACCTTGGTCAACGCCTCCACTTCCACCGACGTATGGCTCACGACTTTCAACAGCTGCTTGTGGGACCAGACATCGGTTTCCAGCGGCGCAACGTTAAAATCGCCAAGGAGTAAGGCGTGGCCCCCGTGCGCTCCGCGCCACGCGCTCAGAGCCGCGAGATAAGCGAGCTTTTGCTTGAACTTTGGATTAAGGGCCGGGTCCGGGATATCGCCGCCAGCGGGCACGTATATGTTGTGAACCGCAAGCCTTTCCCCGTCCGGCAAAGCGACCGCGCAACCGAGATGCCTCGCTTCGGCTGTGCCGCAAAAGCTCTCGCGGGGTAGCGGGTCTAACGGGAGTTTCGAAAGCGTCGCAACGCCATGATAGCCAGGCTGACCGCTGATCGCGATATGGCTATAGCCGAGTTCTCGGAACCCCTCGCTTGGAAAAAGCTCCTCCCGGCACTTGATTTCCTGCAGGCACAAAATGTCGGGCTTGGCCTCGCTCAAGAAGCGCGCGACCAGGTCGAACCGCAAGCGGACGGAATTGATGTTCCAGGTGGAGATTCGTAATGTCATACGCACAAAAAAAGCGCCCAACTCCGGCGAAGGTTGGGCGCTTTTGCGTTTTCACGCATGCGCCGGGAGGGAAGCCGGCGCTGGAAAACTGATACCTTCGGCTAGACGGGGGGGCACTACCGATGGTGACTGGCATCAGCCTTCCAATGCTTGTAAAATAGCATGTGTTAGCCTGGATGCAAATCAAAAATGCCAGATTCTAAGCTTGACAGTTGCGAATTTGTCGTCACTTGATCGATCAATCCCTGTGAAACCCGACATCCTTTGAGAACTCGAACAGTTCTGGCGAAACGCGCTTGTTCTGCTCAAGGTCGCCAACCTCGATGCGCGTATTGAGCCCCTGGGCGTCGGTAATGATCCATTGCTTAAGGCTCATATCCGCCTTGTTGAAGAACAGGCTGATCTTGCCTGCAGCGTCGCCCTTCTTATCCTCGACCGTCATGACGACGGTGTCCGGCCCCTGCTCCATGCCAAGGATATTGGCCTCTTTCGCCAGATCGACGGTTTCAGAAAGAAGAAGCCGGAAAGGCGTCATCTCAAGCGGATATTTGTCCGAGGTGTTGAGCGCATAGTCCTCAATGGCGAGGTAATACCCATTCGAAATGATCTTCAGGCGGCTCGGAGGGCTATAATCGAAGCGTAGCCTGCCGGGGCGCGCGAAATAAAATCTGCCTTGTTTTTGCGAATTGTCGGGATCGGTCTGAACGAAGGTCCCTTCCAGGTTCGTCATTTTGTTGAAATAGTCGTTGACCTTGCCAACGATCTCCTGGTCGCTTTCCTGAACGGGAACAACGGCGGCCGGAGCCGGGGCCGCAGCCTGCGGCTGGGGTGAATGCGCAGTTTTCGCTCCCCACCCGGAGCCTCCGCCCCCTCCCACAGGACTTGCTGCCTTTGCGGCGACATGAGCGGGAGCGACGTGCGCCGGAGGAACAGGAACTGGCACGGCCTCCACCGGCGGCGGGTTCGACGGAGTTGTCTTTGCAACCTCCGTCTCACCGCCCTGAGCGAGCGCCAATTCCGGCAAGGTTGCTATGATCACCAGCCCGACAAGGCGTATGAACCGTGCGCCGGTTCTATAAAAGCTCAAAACCTTGCGCCCTTGATCCATTGTGCGGTCGCCCCTGTGCGAATAGCATTCGATTTGCGGCTATGAGTTTGGAAGAAAGCGTCAAATTCTGGGCGATTTCATGCCCGCCACGATATTCCCGCAGGACGGCAATTTATTGACCGGCATCGAGCAGGATCTCACGCCGTCCGGTCCTGCTTGGCGCGCCGATGATCCCCTCCTGTTCCATGCGTTCGATGAGCGACGCGGCGCGGTTGTATCCGATGCCGAGACGGCGCTGCAGATAGCTGGTCGTCGGCTTTCTATCCTTCAGCACAATTTCAACGGCCTGATTATAGAGGTCGCCGCCGCTCTCCCCTCGCGGGGAAGCATCCTCATCGAAGCCGCCGCTATCCTCAAGAATGTCGTCCCGATAGGAGGGTTGACCTTGAGCTTTCAAATGGCGCGCAACGGCCTCGACATCGTCGTCCGAAACGAAAGGCCCGTGAGCCCGGATGATGCGGCCGCCCGAAGCCATGTAGAGCATGTCGCCCTGGCCCAGGAGTTGTTCCGCGCCCTGTTCGCCGATGATGGTGCGGCTATCGATTTTCGACGTAACCTGGAAGCTGATCCGGCTCGGGAAGTTGGCCTTTATCGTGCCGGTGACGACATCCACGCTCGGCCGTTGCGTCGCCATTATTAGGTGTATTCCGGCCGCGCGCGCCATCTGCGAGAGACGCTGAACCGCATATTCGATGTCCTTGCCGGCGACCATCATGAGATCGGCCATTTCATCGATGACGACCACGATATAGGTCATCGACACCGGCTCGAAGGTTTCCTCCTCCTCGATCGGCTCTTCCGTGAGAGGATCGAAGCCGGTCTGAACGGTGCGCCGCAGCTTCTGCCCGCGCAGCTGCGCCGTGGCGACCTTCTGGTTGTAGCTCGTGATGTTGCGCACGCCGAGCTTGCTCATCAGCTCGTAGCGCGTGTTCATCTCCTTGACGGTCCATTTCAGCGCCGCGACCGCCTTTTTCGGATCAGTGACCACCGGCGCCAGCAAATGCGGGATGCGGTCATAGACGGACAGCTCCAGCATCTTCGGATCGATCATGATGAAGTTGCACTGGCTCGGCGGCAGCCTGTAGAGCAGCGACAGGATCATGGTGTTGATCCCGACCGACTTGCCGGAGCCGGTCGTGCCCGCGATCAGGAGATGCGGCATGCGAGCGAGGTCCACGACAATGGGCTCGCCGCCGATGGACTTGCCGAGGGCGAGCGGCAGCGCGGCCTGTGTGTCCTGGAAGACGTTCGATTCGATGATCGCGCGCAAGGAAACGATCTCACGCTTCGGATTGGGAAGCTCGATGCCGATGGCGTCGCGGCCCGGTACGACAGCCACACGCGCCGAAACAGCGCTCATGGATCGCGCAATATCATCGGCCAGTCCGACCACGCGCGAGGATTTTGTCCCCCGCGCCGGCTCCAGCTCGAAAAGCGTGATGACGGGACCGGGATAAATCCCCGATATCCTGCCCTTCACGCCGAAATCGCCGAGAACGCTCATCAGCGCAGCGGCGCGCTGCATGAGGGCAGGATCGTGCGCGTTCAGCTTTTGCGTGGGGCGGGGTGGCGGCGTCAGGAGCGTGATCGGAGGAAGCGACGGGGCGAAATTGTCCTCATCCTCTTCATCCACAACTTCGGGGGCGACGCCGCCATTCCTCGCATAGATAAGCGGCTTGCGCCTTTTGACCGCTTCAGCCCCGTTCTTGAGAATGCGGCTTGCCCCGTTGCGGGCGCTCTCGATGGCGCTCCCGGTGAAGCGGCGCAGCGGCGAGGAGGTTTCGGGATCCTGGCCGCCAGCGCCTTCCGCGCTGGCGCCATTGGAGCGGGCGCGGCGAGGCCCGAAGAAAGGCTCGATCCGGATATCTTCGAACACCTCCGTCCGCACATCCTCAAAGGTTTCCTTCTCAGGCTCCGTTAGGGGCTGCTCGGATGCCTGAAGCGAGCCAAGATCGCTCGGGGCGGTCAACGCGTCGAGTTCATCGGCGGCGAGAACAGCCGAAGCCCGCCGGCTTCCCCAGTCCGCGAACGGCGACGGCGCCCCGGAGCGGACCGGTTTCGGCGATGCAACGTCTCTCTTCCGGGTCTCTTGCGCCCTCCCCGGCAGGCTCGGCTCCGTGCGTACTTTCGTCAACCATGAATCCCGGGCCGGCC
Source organism: uncultured Alphaproteobacteria bacterium (assembly GCA_963757195.1). Taxonomy (GTDB): domain Bacteria; phylum Pseudomonadota; class Alphaproteobacteria; order Rhizobiales; family Rhodomicrobiaceae; genus Rhodomicrobium. The sequence goes on along the minus strand of CAVWQG010000002.1, from coordinate 1,461,335 downwards.
CCACGACCGTAAGCGCGTGGTCTCGAGGCGAGAAACGGGTGACCCAACTTGTTACCTTGCTGGTCAGCGTGGGAGTGGCGCTCAGCGGTTCTTCCGCAGCCTCAAATTTCGACGCCGCGGCGTTTCTAGCCGGTTCGCCATGAAGGGCGACTGACAGCACTTTCGGAGTCATACCGCAGGCCCGGAAAACGAACCATGCGCCCGCCGCAAAAAAGAGGAGCCCGAAGCCCGGCCAGAGAAGCGCGCGGGGAACCAAGGAAGAGAGTTTGGCGACACGCCCCGCGATGAAGTCACCAACGATGCCGCCAAGGCCGCTGTCGAGGAGCCAGCGCCCAGGGGCTGGGAACATGGCGAAAAACGCCGGAACGGCAAGCAACGCCAGAGCCCAATAGATCGCTCTCAATCGAGGGCGCAGGGGCAAGTGTCCACCGGCGATGCGGATGCCGAGAGCGGCAAGCGGCAAGACCAGAAACGGCGCGGCCAAACCAAAGCTTTGCATGAGCCCGTCGGCCACGCTTGCTCCCCTGCGCCCAAGCCAATTATGCGGTTGCGCTAAGGTCGCGTAGCTGGGGCTCGGATCGCCGTAGGACCAGCTAATCAGGGCAAGCCAGCACGCGACCGCGATGCCGACAAGCGAAGCGCCGAGCAGCCGCCAAGGCAGACGGCGCAATTCAAGCGTGAGCGCCTTCGGCAAAAACCGTGTCCGCCTCGTTTGCATCCGCGTACGCCACCCCACTCATAACTCGCGTCACAACAAAAAGGACGCGAGCCGGTCCAATGCTTCCCGCGTTACATCGAGCGGGTCTACGAGCGCGAGCCGGGCGTAATCCTTCGCCGGATTGACCCCGCTGGCGTCAGGTTGAGCCAGATAAGCACCAGGTAAGATTTTGACACCGCATCCTTTCCAAATGGTTTCCGCGGCGCGTTCACCCCCACCGAAATTTGACAAATCAAGCCAGAGAAAGAAGCCGCCGGCAGGCTCGTAATACCCCGGCAGCGCTCCGAGCTTGCCTGACGCAAGCGCAACCTTCTCCCGGTAAAGCGCCCGGCTCCGGGCGACATGATCTTCGTCCGCCCAAAGCGCCGCCGAAGCGTGCTGAATGGGAACCGGCACTTGGGGCGAGGCGACATTGCGGTATTGCAGATAATTTTTCAGGAATGCGCCGTCGCCCGCGATGAAGCCGGAGCGAAGCCCGGGAGCGTTTGACCGCTTGGACAGCGAATTGAAGACTAGAACGCGGTCGAAGCCGCCGGAAAGCGCCGCCACCTGAAGGGCGCCGGGCGGAGGATCGCTCTGGTAAATTTCGGAATAACATTCGTCGGAGAAAACGTAAAAGCCGTGCTTTCGCGAAAGGCCGATGAGGTTTTCGAGATAGGCAGCCGAGGCCACCGCGCCTTGCGGATTAGCGGGCGACGCGAGATAGAACGCAGCCGCACGATTGAGGAGCTTCGGATCGAGCGCGTCGAGATCCGGAAGGAAACCCGTTGCTTCCGTCGCGGACAGCAACACCGGCTCGCAGCCTGCCGTCAACGCAGCCGCATAATACGCCTGATAGAACGGATTCGGCATCAGGACGGCGGCGCGGCTGTTTCCTTTAAGCGCCACGGCGATGGTAAGCGCCGAGACCAGCCCCTCTCTTGTTCCGCACAGGGGAAGGATGCTCCCTTCGCCGTCAAGAAGATCATGGGCAAGCCCGTACCGTCGAACAAGCCAGGCGGCTATCGCTTGCCTCAACCCCGGGACGCCGCCGATAGGGGGGTACTTGCCAAAGCTTGCCCAATGATCCGCGATAATGTCTGCGGCGAAGCGGGGGACGCCGTGCCTCGGTTCCCCGATCGTCATATCGATCGGCGAGGCGCCCGGCTTCTCATGCGCCAAAAGCTCGCGAAGCCTCGGGAAAGGCGATTGGATCGCGGACAAGATCGAAACTGACAAAGACGCTCCCAAACGCTGTCTTTCAACCTGAAAGAGCGGGACTTTACACCTTGGCGCGCATAATGAAAACGCGAAAAAAGCCCGGGATGCGATCCCGGGCTTTCCCAAAAGTCGAGCCACTCCAAGGGAGGAGGAAGAGCGGCTCGCCTGGGGCGCGGGGCGGGACTTATTCCGCCCCTGCTGTTCTTACATGTTGTAGGCGCGCTCGCCATGCTCGGAGATGTCGAGGCCTTCGCGCTCGCTCTCCGACGAAACACGCAAGCCCACGATCGCGGAGATGATGAGGAAGACGATCAGGCTGCCCACCGCTGACCAGCCGACGGTGATCATTGCGTTCTTGAACTGAATGAGAACCTGGCTCGCCATATCGTAGTCGCCGATCGGGCAGTCGCTGGTGACGAGGCCGTCCTTGACCACGCACTTCGTGTAGTCGACAACGCCCGCGCCGCCGTAAAACGGAGCCGCGACGATGCCCGTGCCGATCGCGCCGACAAAGCCGCCGATGGCGTGGACGCCGAACACGTCGAGCGTGTCGTCGTAACCAAGTGCGCTCTTCACTGCCGTGCAGAAGAAGAAGCAGATCGCTCCGGCGACGAGGCCAAGCACGAGCGCGCCCATCGGACCCGCGTAACCGGAAGCTGGCGTCACAGCCACGAGACCGGCGACGACACCCGAGGCGAGGCCAAGAAGGCTGGGCTTGCCCTTGAAGATCCACTCGACGAACATCCAGGAGAGACCCGCAGCGGCGGTCGCCACAAAGGTGTTCGCCATGGCGAGGACCGCGCCGGCGTTGGCTTCGAGGTTCGATCCAGCATTGAAGCCGAACCAGCCAACCCACAGAAGCGAAGCGCCAACCATGGTCAGCGTCAGCGAGTGAGGAGGCATGGCCTCTTTGCCGTAGCCGATGCGGCGGCCGAGGAGAAGCGCGCCGACAAAGCCCGCGACACCGGCGTTGATATGAACGACCGTGCCGCCAGCGAAGTCAAGAGCGCCCATCTGGAAGCCGAAGCCTGAACGCGCAAGCGCCGCGTCGTTTGCCGTTGCCAGATCGTTCGGGCCAGGATTGAACCAAACCGAGTGAGCAATCGGAATATAAACAATCGTGCACCAGAGGATGGCGAAGAGCACGACGGCCGAGAACTTCATCCGCTCGGCGAAGCCGCCGATCGCAAGCGCCGTGGTAATCGCCGCAAAAGTCATCTGGAAGCAGACATAGACGAGTTCGTCGATGCCGACGCCGACCGAGAAGGTCGAAGCGGGCGTCTTTGGATCGATGCCCGACATGAACAGCCGGGACAGGCCGCCAAGGAAGGGCGAGGTAACGCCGCTGCCCTCGGTGAAGGCGAGGCTGTAGCCGTAGACGAACCACAAGACGCAGACAACGCACTGGATCATGAAGACCTGCGAGAGCGTCGACAGCATGTTCTTGGTGCGGACCATGCCGCCGTAGAACAGCGCGAGCCCTGGAACCGTCATCAGGAGGACGAGCAGCGACGACGTCATCATCCAGCAGTCGTCCGCCTTGTTGACGACGAGATCGGGAGCCTTGACCGCTGCGGCCGCGGCTCCTGCTGCGGCCGCAGCTTCTTCGGCGAACGATGGCTCGATCATTGCCATCGCCGCCAACGCCGCGGCTCCGAAAAGAGTTAAATTACGCCAGGCCGTTGTCATTCTTCTTTCCTTTTTCCTCACAGTGCATCTGCATCTGTCTCACCGGTGCGGATGCGCACCGTCTGCTCGATCGGTGACACGAAGATTTTGCCGTCCCCGATTTGCCCCGTCTTCGCGGACGTCGAAATGGCCTCGACGACCTTATCCACCGCCTCTGTCGCAAGGACGATCTCGATCTTCACCTTGGGGATGAAGCTCACTTCATATTCGGCTCCGCGATAAATCTCGGTGTGCCCCTTTTGCCGTCCGTAGCCTTTTACCTCGGTGACCGTCAAACCCTCGATGCCGAGGCCGTCGAGAGCCTGCCGGACCTCTTCGAGTTTGAACGGCTTAATGATTGCCATCACCATCTTCATGATAAGTCCTCCAACAAGTTCCTGCCTTCGAACTTCGCCCATTTTCTATCGTGTCCGCGCCGGGAAGGGCGAACGCGAAGACACGGCTCCCTAGGCATATCAAAAGCTGTGCCAAAATAGCCGGCCCGGGATAATGCGTTGCCGCAACGCCCAAACACGTTGAATTTACCTTTGTGGGATGAGCCTGCCGGAACGCGTGGCTTATTTTGTGAGCAACAACCCAAAACTGCACAAAATGTAGGCGCAATGCATGATGAGAGTGCAGCTATGTTTTTAGGCGATCCCGAGACGGAAGGTTCTTTTTGCCGGTCCTGTTGCAAGCGTTAACGAGAGCGAATCCGGTAATCTTCAAGTCGCCGAATGCGGTAACGAGGGCAAAAGTCCAGGCGCTTAGGCCTGAGCAGACCGGCAGATAATTGAGCCGGCTCTTCGAACCCATGGTTGCGAAAAAGACGAAGCGATCATTGCCGGTATGAGTGCCAAAGCTGTTTCTGGCCTTGGGCCTGGCGCCCGTATCGTCATCGCTTCGGGAGACAGAAAAATCACGGACTCGTGATTACCACTCAGATATCGGTCCACGCGAGCTGTCGGCGATTGCGCTGCGAGTTCAAGTCACGATCCGATAAGCAGGTTGCTTGGTCGAAGCCCAGTACGCCCCGCGGGAAGTCCTGACCCACATGATGCGGGCGTCGACAGGACTTCCCGCGGATAAGGCGTACTAGCAACTTATTGGTTCTAGTACAGCTTATCCGAGGCAAGTTCGTTTGAGCGCTCGCAGCTATTGGGGTGCGAACTTGCCTCGGGCTGTACTAGCAGTTTCTCGTTCCGTGGATGATCCCAAAGTGAGCGATACCATGCCGTAGCCCGTCGCATCGCGCTCGCGCCTTCGCATGGAGCAAGAGAGAGCGCATGAGAATCCGCTGCAAGCGCGATCCCGTGAGTCCGTTCCCCGCCTGCCTCGCGCCCACCTTCCGATGATGTTTCGCGGAGGACTGGCGCACCCCAGGAAGAGGCCCACTTGCAGATTTCCATCAATGTTTGGAAGAGTTAGATGGTCGGAGCGAGAGGATTTGAACCTCCGACCCCCGGTCCCCCAGACCGGTGCGCTAACCGGGCTGCGCTACGCTCCGTGGCAGGCACTTTGGGGGCAATCGCCGCCCCCGTCAAGCATTGTCACTGACCAAACTCACATATTCGAGTGCGGCACCCGATCAGGAGGAAGCCGCACGTTTTTTGGCCGGCGCCTTCACCGGCGTCGCCTTCTTGGCGGGGGCAGCGCGCTTTTTGGTAGGCACGGGCGCAGGCTTTGAAAGAGCGGCGTTGATCCGATCTTTCATTATATTGCTGGCCTTGAAGACGATAACGCGCCGCGGCGTGATGGGGACGATTTCTCCCGTTTTGGGATTACGCCCTACGCGCTCGGACTTTTGACGGAGCCCAAAGGAGCCGAAAGAAGAAAGCTTTATGGGCTCTCCCCGCTCGAGTGCGTACACAATCTGCTTTAGAACCAACTCAACAAGCTCAGCCGCCTCGTTGCGAGGTAAATTGACCTTCTCAAAGACCGCCTCAGCTAAGTCGGCCCGTGTCAGTGTTTTTCCGTTGAGCGCCATAACGCGCTGTGTCCCTCCCCAAAGAACGAAGCGCGGACATTGTACGTCGCACATGCGATATAGCAAATACTAAGCTTAGAAAAATCCCTTTGGAAACAACTTTTTTGCGAAACAATGCCGCAGCCTGCCCATACGATTACTCAGTGTTGTATATTTCTGCAGCCTACCACCGCAAAAGATTGGCTCCCCAGGTGAAGCCGCCGCCCATCGCCTCCAAAAGCACGAGATCGCCTTTTTTGATCCTGCCGTCCTGCACCGCCGTGGCAAGCGCGAGCGGGATCGAGGCTGCGGACGTGTTTCCGTGTCGATCCAGGGTCACGACCACTTTTTCCATAGGGATCCCAACCTTCTTCGCCGTCCCGTCCAGGATGCGCTTGTTCGCCTGGTGGGGAACGAACCAGTCGATGTCACTTGGGGTCAGATTATGAGCCTGAAGCGTCTGCTCCACGCTTCCAGCGATCGCATTCACGGCGAAACGGAAGACTTCCTTGCCCTGCATCCGCAAATGGCCGACCGTTTGCGTCGAGGACGGTCCGCCATCGACATAGAGCTTATCGCGGTGCCGCCCGTCGGAGAAAAGCAGCGAGCCGATAATGCAACGCTCGCGCATCGGATCTTGCACCTTCTGGGCCTCAAGAACCACTGCTCCCGCCCCGTCCCCGAAGAGAACGCAGGTGCCCCTGTCCTCCCAATCCAGGATTCTCGAGAAAGCCTCCGCCCCGATAACGAGGGCGCGCTTCCCCTGCCCCAGGCGCAAGAAATTATCGGCGACGTTCAGCGCATAGACGAACCCGGAGCAGACAGCCTGGACATCGAAGGCAAAGCCGCGCGTCATACCAAGGCTCGCCTGAATGGTGGCGGCCGTCGCTGGGAAAGTATTGTCCGGCGTGGAAGTTGCCAGAACGATGAAGTCGATGCTCTCCGCATCGACATTTGCGTCCTTGAGGGCAGCAGTGGCCGCCGCTATGCCCAGGTCGGACGTCTTCTCGCCTTCGGCTGCGATATGGCGGGTTCTGATCCCCGTTCGCTCGGTGATCCAGTCGTCACTGGTATCGACCATGCGGGCGAGATCGGCATTGGTGAGAACCCTGCTGGGCAGGTAAGCCCCGCAGCCAAGAACGACTGATCGGATTTCTGTCACTGAGCGGCTGCCTTTAGGGCTCGTGCTGGTTTTGTCTGCAGCGCGTCGTGGAATCGCTCGACATCGTGTCGAATATTCTCAACGAGCCCGCTGGCCGCCATGTCGTAGCCCAGGTCGATGGCGCTTGCAAACCCCACAGAGTCCGCGCCCCCATGACTTTTTATTACAAGACCGTTCAAACCGAGAAACATTCCACCGTTCATTTTGCGCGTGTCCATCTTGGCGCGGAGCGCCTGGAAGGCCCCTTGCGCCAAAACGGCTCCCATGCGGGCTAAGAGCGAGCGGTTCATCGCGGCTCTCAGATATGCGCCAATCTGCTTTGCGGTGCCTTCAGCCGTTTTAAGGGCGATGTTCCCGCTAAAGCCTTCGGTCACAACCACATCGACGACGCCTTTTCCCAGATCGTCGCCCTCGATGAAGCCGCGGTAATCGATGGGAAGGCTCGGATTCTTGAGCGCCGCGGAAGCAGCCTTGATTTCATCGAGGCCCTTGACCTCCTCGGCGCCGATATTCAAAAGGCCCACGGACGGCTTCTCCACCGAGAACAAGGCCCGGGCAAGAGCTGCGCCCATTCCGGCGCAATCCACAAGCGAGCGCGCGTCCGCTCCAACATTCGCGCCGACGTCCAAAACCACGCTTTCGCTTGTCAACGTAGGCCACAGCGCAGCGATAACCGGGCGGTCGATCCCCGGCAGCGTGCGCAGGCAGAATTTCGCCATCGCCATCAGCGCGCCCGTATTGCCCGCCGAAACCGCGACCTGCGCCTCGCCCTTTTTCACAGCATCCAGAGCAAGCCACATGCTGCTCTTCCAGCGGCCATGACGCAGAGCCTGGCTCGGCTTCTCGTCCATGGCCACGGCGACATCGGTGTGAACGATTTTGCTGACTTTCGCGAGGGGAGAATCCTCCGACATATGTGCCCGAATCTCCGATTCCTGCCCAAATATGATGTAGTGGGTGTCGGGATGGCGGATAAGCGAAAGGGCCGCGGCCGGAATGACCACGGACGGGCCAAAATCTCCGCCCATCGCGTCTAGCGCAATTGTAACTGGCGACCCCATGCTTAAAACCAGAAAGCCCGCAGGCGTTTAGGGCGCTTGCCCAGAGGCAGCGCCGGCTGAACAGAGAACATACTGGATAAAGGTTTTGTGACAACGAAAAAGATTGCGGCCAATGAACCCTCGTGTCTCACGCTCCATCCTGCTTCTTTTGACGCAGCCTGCCCAGTTCCGCGAACGGCGTTATACGCGGCTCTTTCTCAGCTGGTTCCCATGAAAACGTGTCGTCGGCATTTCGCGGATAGGGATCAAGCGAGACCGAGAAAAGTTCGGACAGGAACGCGCCGATCTCTATCCGTCCTCCCACAATGGGCTCGGGCGGATCTTCCTCGAACGTGGCGGCCTCCTCGTTCCTGCCCTCGAGAAGCTCCGGCGGCCAGAACTCCACCGTGAAAGTTTCATCGATCGCGGCCGGAACGGCGCTCAAGTCGACAACGCTCGCCTGTACGGCGTTCGCCTCCAACTCCCCCGTCACCTTGAATTTCCCGGATGACAGCGGGGCCACTCTTACCTGCGACTTGAAGCTTGTGACGTCCTCGACCTCCGCAAAGCGCTTGAGCGCCTGGAGTTCATGCTTGCCGGCATCATACGACAGGTCCAATGGCCCGTGAACCGAATGCACATCGATAGCCCATTGAAGCGGAGGGTTCGTCATGGCCGCCTTTCAACGCCGTCACACGGCTTGTTTCAACCCATAGATTTCGGGAAAATTCAGATGCCCTTGCAGCAAGAGGTTCAGGGGCATCTCTCCGATGTTCTTGATGGCCTGGAAAATATAGGAGGCCAGCTCGTCGGCGGCCACATTCGCGTTTTCATCTCCGGACTGGAAGCTTTTCCAGATCGCTTCAGCCAAAGCTGCTCCATTTTCCTGTTCGACGGCATTGGTGTACACGACAAGCTGGCGGTAAAAGAGATCGGCGATCTTGCGGACCTCCTGCGCGACATAAACATCGGAGATGCCGAGGTCGCGCACCATGCTGTCCATCTCGCGCACAAAGGCCTCGATGATTTCCTTGCCGAGAAGCTTTCCCTCATTCGCCCCCAGCTTCAAATTCTGCATGAGGATGAACATGTGGATGACGAGCATGTCAAAACGCCCCGATAACGTATCGGGCACACCGCACCGCACGTAGAAAACCGGATTGCGCGACTGCGCGACTATCGAAATCGTATATCTTTTCAGCCGCCTCACGGCGAGCTGTTCGTTCTGCAAACCAGCGGAACATCGTGCAGCCTGAACTCCAGTTGTGCGCTTGCGGGCGACTGTATCTTATTAAGCCTTAATCGCATCCGAAAACATTGCCATTATGTTGCGGCAAAGTTAGGTCACGAACCGAAGCGCTGCAGCAAACATCAAATTTGGGGGCCGCATGTCAAATCAATCCTCTAAGGGTTTGGGCCTGAAGCACTTGCAGGCGCCTCGCCGCCATGTCTCCGCCGCCGTTGTCGCGGGCTGCCTCATTCTGGCCGCCTGCGGAGGCAATGTCATCCGGCAAGGTCATCAGTTTCAGGAAGAGGATTTGAACCAGGTCCGGGAGGGCATGAGCAAGGAGCAGGTCACGCTCGCGCTCGGCACGCCTGACACTCAGTCCGCGGTTGCCGGGGGCGCTTATTATTACATCTCGACGACGGAGGTGCAGCCCATGGCGTTCATGGCGCCGTCGGTGACCGACAGGCGGATTGTCGCGGTCTACTTCAACAAGCAGGACCGCGTCGAAAAGATCGCGAACTACGGCTTGAAAGACGGCCAGGTGGTCGATTTTGTCCGCCGTGAAACCCCCTCCTACACGCGCGATGAGGGTCTGTTGAAGGAACTCTTCCGCAATATTGGCGCCACACCCGCCATCCCCGGCATGAATAAGTGACGCTAGCAGCCCAGGCAAGTTCGCTCCCCGATAGCTGCGAGCGCTCAAACGAACTTGCCTCGGATAAGCTGTACTAGAGACATTAAGTAGCTCTGCGGAAGCATCCTTTTTGACGCCAGCGCCTACCGGCTCTTAACGATTAGCCCATCCGGGCCGCTCTCCACGCTAAGCCCGCGCGCCCCGGCCATCTCCGCCAGCCGCTCCGGACCTCCCGGGAAATCGAAGCCTATCTCGGCGCTGCGCGGATTGACCGACCTCAGATCCCAGTGCTGCACGCCTGGAACGCCTTGCAGGCGTGAGCGGATGACCTGCCATTCCTTGAGGCCGGAGAATTCCGCGGTGACCTGGACCGAGACGAGGTCGCCGGCGGGGGGCGCCTCGCTGGATTCTCGGGAGCTCGCGGCCGCGGTTGCGACGGCGGGGGAGCCGCCCCGCGTCATTTTCCACCTCTCCTGAACCGTGTCAAAGGCCAGCCGCGCTGCGGATTCGAGCGCTGCTTCGTCGATCCCGTCCCTGGCTTTCACCTCGCGCTGCAGCGAAAACAAGCCAAGCGCATCGCTCCCGGCGAGTTTCATTGTCAGACTGTCGCCGCCGCCATTGAGTTCGGCCACGGCCATGAGGATCTGCGTTGTCTTATATTGAGTTTTCAGCGTCTCCACGCTTGCCGCCTGGTTGGCAAAATAGGCCTTTGCAATCGATGCGGTGAGATCGCCGCGCGTCGGTGCAACCTTTGCCGGTACCGGAGCATGCGCGAGGTCGAGATTGGTCAACGCGATTCGCCATGGGTTGCGATCGGCTGTCTTGGCCGCGCCATCCTCGATGAACACAGGGATGATAAGAATCTCTGGTCCCCGATCGACAATCGCATGCACGCCATACTGGCGAAGAAGGCCGATGATGGAGCGCTCGGAGAAATTCACGCCGAAGGTCGCAACATAAGACGTTCCCGAGACGCCTTCGCCGCGGACATCGATGTCGGAGACAAGCCGCTCAACCTGCTCGGCGGGGAGATCGGGGATGCGCGCCCCGCTCTTGAAGTCAGTCAGTCGGGAAACAAGCAAGCGAAAAGCGCGCGTTTCAGCGGATTGCGTCGCAAGCTTTTTGGCATCGACCGCGTTGGCGGCCTCTGCGGCGGCCTTCACATTCCCGACCGTGAATAGGTTCGGCAGCTTCTGCTGCGCGTAGGCGGGCGCGCACAGGACCAGGACCAACGCAATCGCGCATCGCCGCAGCGTCATCCCGTGCGCGGCGCAGTGCGGAGCGGTGCGCTGCAGACACGGGATCGTAAAACGCATTGACATGAGTTTGGAAAGATCCCGGCTCGCGCTTCGCTTGGCCGGGATGACGATCCGTTGGCCAGGTTGGCGATTGCTTAGCCACGCTTTGACTCTCGCACAGCTTACCGAGGCAAGTTCGCTTGAGCGCTTACTGCAGTCGGGGCGCGAACTTGCCTCCGGCTGTACTAGTACGCCCCGCGGGAAGTCCTGACCCGTTTGCTGCGAGCGCTGACAGGGCTTCCCGCGGATAAGGCGTACTAGCAATTTATTGAATTTAGTACAGCTTATCGGAGGCAAGTTCGCTTGAGAGCGTGCGGCAGGTGAGTGCGAACTTGCCTCCGGCTGTACTAGGTCCGTCATCGCCATGGATTGAACTCCCCGCTCGTCAGGCCGGTGGCGCTTGCGTAGAATGCGCGCTTAATGATAGCCCCTCTTTAAATCGTGTCCCGAGGCCCCGCAAGTCTTCGCCGGTCTCGTCGAAATTGTTTTACGGCAGGTAGCATGACTAGAGAATCAAACGGGTCTTACGCGGCGGCAGGCGTGGACATCGACGCAGGTGAGGCGCTTGTCGAGCAAATCAAGCCGTTCGCCAAGGCGACGGCGCGAGCCGGGGCTGCGGCGGCGCTCGGCGGCTTCGGCGGACTCTTCGACCTGAAGGAGGCCGGTTTCAGCGATCCCATCCTCGTTGCATCGAACGACGGCGTGGGCACGAAACTCAAGATCGCCATCGAGACGGGCCTTCACGACACGATCGGCATCGATCTTGTCGCGATGTGCGTGAATGACGTGGCGGTTCAGGGGGCGCAACCTCTATTCTTTCTCGACTATTTCGCCTGCGGGAAACTCGACGTGGATGCCGCGGCGCTTGTCGTGAAAGGGATCGCGGAGGGGTGCCGGCAGGCGGGCGCCGCGCTGATCGGCGGCGAGACGGCCGAGATGCCCGGCATGTATGCTGAAGGCGACTACGATCTGGCAGGCTTTTGTGTCGGGGCCGCCGAGCGCGGCGCGCTTCTTCCTAGGGAGGATGTCACGGAAGGCGATGTTCTCATCGGCGTGGCTTCCTCGGGCGTTCACTCCAACGGTTTTTCGCTCGTGCGTAAAGTTGTACGCGACAGGGGGCTTTCCTGGAAGGATCCCGCGCCTTTTGAGCCGTCGCGACCGCTGGGCGAGGTGCTTCTCGATCCGACGCGCATCTATGTCAAGGCCGCGCTCGCAGCCCATCGGACGGGGCGGGTGAAGGCTTTCGCGCACATCACCGGCGGCGGCCTGCCCGGAAACGTGCCCCGCGTGCTGCCTCCCGATGCCCGAATCAACATCGACCTTGGCGCCCTTCCCTGCCAGCCGGTTTTCCACTGGCTGGCCAAGGCCGGGACTGTGAATCAGGCCGAAATGCTGCGCACCTTCAATTGCGGCGTCGGCTTCGTGGCCGTCGTCGCGCCCCATGACGTGACAGCCATCGCCGCCTGTTTTCACGACCATGGCGAGAAGGCTTTCCCAATCGGCATTATCGAGAAGCGCGGAGACGATTCGCCCGCCGTCCGCTTCAGCGGCAAGCTTGGAGCTTCGGCATGACGATGCGCAAACGCGTCGGCGTGCTCATTTCCGGGCGCGGCAGCAATCTCGCTTCGCTGATCGAGGCTCAGCGCGAGCCCGGCTACCCGGCGGAGATCGTGCTTGTGCTGTCCAACAAGGCCGATGCCTTCGGGCTCATACGCGCCAAGGAAGCGGGCATCGCAACGCGCGTTATAGGCCACAAGGGATTCGCCAACCGGGAGGACTTCGACGCCCTCATCACAGGCGCGCTGAAGGATGCGCGCGTGGACTTCGTCTGCAATGCGGGTTTCATGCGGCTCCATTCCGCGGCTTTCGTGCGCGCGTGGTGCGGGCGGCAACTCAATATTCACCCTTCCCTTCTGCCCGCCTTTCGCGGCCTTCACCCGCAGGCGCGCGCCTTAGAGGCGGGCGTTCGCGTGTCCGGCGCTACCGTGCATTTCGTCAGCGAGGAGATGGATGCAGGCCCGATCATCGCCCAGGGCGCGGTGCCCGTTATGGCTGGCGATGATGAGGAGGCACTCTCCGCCCGCATTCTCTCGATGGAGCACAGGCTTTACCCGCTGGCGCTGAGGCTTGTGGCGAGCGGGTCGGCGTGGCTGGAAAAGGGTCGCGTGGAATACGCGAGCGCCGGCCTCAGTCCGTCGCTCTGGCCTCAAGTGTAACGGGCGCCGCTTCCCCGTCGCCCCAACCCTCTCCCGCCAGGGGAGAGGGAGTCCCGCTCGGACATCTCAAAACTTCGATACGAGAGCGATACCCCCGACCATCAGCGCGCCGCCGATGATGCGCCAGATGGTCGCCGTGTGCACCGGGGTGTTTAGAAGGCCAAAGTGGTCGATTGCGATCGAGGTAACGATATTCGCGGCGATGATGAGGCCGTTTACGGTTCCCGCGCCCAGCTTGTCGATGAGGATCAGCCCGGCGAAGACGGCGACAGCGCCCGCAAGACCGCCGAGCGGCGCCCACCAGGGCATGGCGCTCAAGCTTTGCGCTGTCGGAAGCGGCCGGGGAAGAATCGCAAACATGCTGGCGAAGAAGAAGGCAATCAAAACAAAAGAGACAAAGCTCGCGAGCCAAGCGTTGACCAAATAGTTTCTAAGTTGCGCATTCATGACCGCTCCAGCAGCCTGGAGCACTCCTGCAACAATGATAAAAGGATAATACCAAGCAGAACTCATGCGTTTCCGATCTCCCAAGGACAAGCGATTGCGTCAGCGGCGGAGGCCGCTGGAATTCAAGAAACGCAAGGCGTTGGGAGTTCCACGCCGCTGCCCACTCATGAGCCCGCGGATTAAAACCGTTCAACATTCGTTATAAATGGGCGTGGGCGTTTCCGGCAAAGTGAAGCTCACGCAGAAACCCGGGCATTCTCATGCTGCATGAGGCGATCGCTTCGCAGCGTTGGAGGAGGGGTAAGAAGGATGCATCGGGTCAACTTCTGGCATTAGAGGGATCTACACAATGAAAAAACTGCACGCTGGTCTTCTTGGCCTGGCGTTGACAAGCGCCTTCGCGCTTTCCGCCAACGCATCCGATATGTACCGCGGCGGGCTTAAAGACGGACCGCCTCCACCGGTTTACGTCGCTGCTCCAATCTGGACCGGCTTCTATGTAGGCGTGAACGGGGGCTACGGCTGGACCGCCAATGACGGGCCCTTGGCGCCCGAAGGGGGATTCGGCGGCGGCCAGATCGGTTACAACTGGCAGGGCCTGTTCGGTTACAGCCCGTTGGTGATCGGCATTGAAACCGACATACAGGGCGCCGGCATCTCGGACAGCGCCAGTGACCTGACAGGCTCTGTGGAGAACAGCCTCAACTGGTTCGGCACTCTTCGCGGGCGGATCGGCTACGCCATCGGTCCGACGCTCATCTACGCGACCGGCGGCTTAGCCTACGGAGAGGTTGAATCGAAAGGCAACGTGCTCGGATTAGCGTATGACGTATCCGAAACGCAGACCGGCTATGTCGTCGGTGGCGGCGTTGAATACAAATTCAACCCAGCCTGGTCGGTCAAGGCTGAGTACCAGTACATCGATCTCGATGCGAGCAACTTGAACGGCGCAGGTCCTCTCAACGGATCCGCTTTCAGCGATCGATCCGAGGTCAATACCTTCCGCGTTGGCCTGAACTATGCCATTGGGCAGGGCGGGTTCGGACACTTTTAGTGGCCCTGCTGCATGGCAGGCGGCGCCTTCGGGCGCCGCTTTCTTTTTGGGGCATCGTTCCGTGGCGAGGTCAATGCCTCTTGGGTTCGACCGGAAAGTCGAATGACTTTCCGGGAAACGGCTCGTTCATCAGTTCAAAGTGCCACCATTCCTTGTCATAGGGCTTGAACCCAGCGGCGATCATCGCTTTGCGCAAACGCATCTGGTTCTTACGCGCCTCATCCGTCAGCCTGGCATTCCCGATGTTTGCGCTGGAATCGAGACAGTCAAAACCCGTTCCCATGTCGAGGGCGCCGTCTTGGAAACGCTCTTTTTCAGGCGCGGTGCAACCCGCGAGCGGAGCGCCAGGATCGAACGCGGCGGGCGAAGAACCCCTGGGCGCCAGCCCTAAGTCTACCGTGCTTCCCCGGGAATGGGCGGAATGCGCTGCGATATATCCCAGGGCGAAAAGAGAGCCCTTATCCGCGTTCGGGAAGAATTCGGCCTTCATGCCGTTCCCGGATGGATTTTTGCTCCAGCGAAAGAAGTCGGCCACCGCCCTCGCAGGCCGGTAGCAATCCCAGACGATCAGCGAGAGATTCTTTTGGCGCAGGGCAGCTTGAACCTTGGAAAGCGCGCGTGCGGCCTCTCTTGTGAGGATGCATTCCGGCGCGTCGTATCCGTCGATCCGGCGCCCCACAAAATTATGCCTGCCGAAATATCGGATGTCCTGGATAATGCTGGGATCGATATCGGACAAATAGACGAAGCCATCCGGAATCTCTGCTTGTACGGATGATGAAAAGCACAGGACGCCGGCTGCCAGCACGAGTTGGATTGCATAAAGCAGCCTCGCTATCGGCAGCACCGTCATCGGCTCCCCAAGAGGCGCGCGACCTGTCGAGACGGATTGCTTTACGAAACGAGGCATCATTCGAACGGGTTTGTGTGGCTATGAAAGCATTACCGCATCTTACGTGTTGAGGAAAATTTGGGGGGGGGGACCGGCCAACCCTTGTTCGCGAGCAGGTCCCCCCGCAACAGGCTTTTTTGTGTGAGTGCGTTAGCGCACTGTCAACGCGATTTTGGCGGCGCAGCCTCGCTGCTGCTCGCGGCCGCCGGTAGTGAGTTGCCATGAACTTACCGCGGGAAGGCGACGTCATCAGTTCATTGGCAGGGGATGCATCAGCCCGCCTTCGGTCCAAAGCGCATTCAGACCGCGATCCAGATGGTAGGGCTCGCCCGTCGTCCGTTGGAAGATCTCGCCATAATTGCCGGTCGCAGCGATAACCTTGGCGGCCCAATCATGCGCCAGCCCCAGCGCCTGAGCAGTCGCGAAGTCATGCCCCAGCAACTGGTCGGCCCGCATGTCATGGCGTTCCAACGACGCCGCCACGTTGCCCTGCGTGATGCCCAATGCTTCCGCTTCGATCAGCGCGCTGACCGTCCAGTCGATCAGCAGTCCTAACTTCTGGTCGCCGTAGCGATACGCTGGGACAATCGGGTTCAGCCCGAACCGCTCCGGGAGAAATACGAAATCGGCGGTCCACGCATGAAAGTTGGCGCGCGACTGAGCGAGCCTCGATTCCGTGCCCGTGCCCGCAACGCATCGGCGGACAGCCACGGCCGCATCCATTTCGCCCTGTTCGGAGTGAGACATGAGCGCATAAGGAATGCCTCGCGCGGTCAATTCGTCGCGCAGCATTCGCTCGGGCGGGCTCATGTCAAGCGCACAGATAAGCTTGTCGCGCAGGCCCGCGAGTTCCGTGACGCCGCTTTGCTTCGAAACCAGAAAACGCTGAGGGTCGTAAAAGACCGTGGGTCCGAACCCAACGCCGAAATGCACCGCTATCGTTGCCGAAGGCGAGATGCCGACCGCAAGATGGATGGCGCCCGCCTTGAGCGCATTCAAAGCCTCCGGTTCGGCAGGAAAGGCCCTGATCGACAGGCTTTCCGCGTCACCAAAAATAGCGACAGCGACGGCGCGGCAAATCTCGCCTCCCAGGGCGGAGAGATTGCCGTGCACGTCCTCTCCATTCCAATCGTCGGCGCTAAGCACTGTGGCGCATTCCATGTGGTGAGCGGCGCGGATGGCCTCTAACGTTTGAGCGTGCCCGGCGCTGGCGAGCGCCATCATACCGCCGGCGAAAAGGCCCAGAAGCAAGCGAGACATCGACAAACCCCATGAAGCAGGTAAAGACAAGGGATGGAGGTCAAGACCTCCATCCCGTTGCGGACGTTTTCTAGCCCGCAGGCATGGCTAAGCCAGAAAATGGATTATGGTGTCCAGTTTCCGGATGTAGGCGTGCCGGGCGATTGGGTCGGACGAGGATTTACGTCAAGCGGATACGGGTCGGTCGGCTTACCCTTCTTGTAGGCCTCCCAAGACGGGAAGTCGGTCGGCAAGATGCCGATCTTCTGGCATGCGCCATTGGTGTAGCCGTTTGCCGAATATTGTCCCGACGACGCATAGTGAGGCAGCGAGATAACGTCTTTCGGATTGATATATGCCTGCATAGCGGAGACTGGCCGCTTATGCCCCCGCAGGATCTCAAGATCGAATGCTTCCGTCAGGTCGCCGACGTTGTTGTCCGGATCATCCGAAGGTCCGAGGTTTGCCTGTCCCAACGTCTTTTTGCCTAACTCGCGCCCACGCTTCTCGTCCGGCAACGTAGCGAGCGGCGTGAGGCCGAAGAGCTCGTTGATAAATTTAATCACCGAGCCGTGCTCGCTGTATTGATGTGAGATCTTGCCCGTTGCTGCATAGGGCGAGATCAGGATTGTCGGGATGCGCGGACCGGCCGCAAGTTGTGAACCGTCGGCGAACGTGCTGCGCCGTTGCGGCGAAACATGGTCGTAGAAGCCGTCGGTTTCATCGTAGGTGATGATGATCGCGCTTTCCGGCCAGTAAGGACTGTTAACGATGTCATTGATCGCCTTGGCGGCAAACGCTTCGGAGATCTGCTGGTCCGAGTAGGCCGGATGATCGTCATTGCCGATGAAGGCGTGCTGGATGGCAAGCGTCGGATCGACCGGCACAAGCCCGTCATTGTTGTCGTAGCCGCCGCGCAGATAGAACACGCCACCGTCTTTCGGCAGCGTTTTTTTCTCAACGGCCGTGAAGAAGTCCTTGGCGCCGTGCATGTTGTTGTTCAGCACCTGCGTATTGTCGGCGAGATAGCCGAAGTACTGCGGGCCGTTGTGATGCAAAATGTAACCGGTGTACAGGCCTGGATTGTTGCTTGGGTTTGGCGTGCCCGTGCCTTGCGGCTCGTAGGGGTCAGACGCGTCGTTGGCGTTGAAGCCTTGCTGATACCAGCCCCAGTTGACCACCGGGTTGAGGCGCTCAATGACTTTCATATCGTCCTGAACATCCAGGAGGTCCGCGGTGGGGTTCTGGTCGTTCTTGATGATCTGCTCGATGTTCCTGCCCATGAACGAGAGCGGCAGGCTGGCGAAAGTCAGGTTCAGAGTTGGGTTGGCTGCACTCTCGTCGAAGTTGTATGGGGGCTTGACCTTGCTGGTGTCGAGGTTTGAGCCTGGGAACGGCCCCGGATCGTTGACAACCGGTACGAACGCATTGCTGGTCGACGGCATCACATTCGAGCCGTAGGTGGCGCCGAGCGGGTTCGGGAAGGCGGGGTTCGCATAAGTCACGGTGGCGCCTTCATTGTTGTGAAGCGCCCATTGCGTCTCGCCGGACTGGCCGGCGATAATCGCGATCGCATTCGGGGTCGACGGTCCGACGATTGTCTGGCGGAAGTTATCGAACAGCACGAAGTTCTTCGCCCACTGCCACATGAAGGGGATCGTGTCGCAATCGATGTGGCTGAGGTTCGTCTCGGCTTTCTGCTTTTGCGCGAGTGTGATCGAGGTCGGCGCCACGTCCATCTTGGTTACGATGGCGCCGGACGCATCGGTCGTCAGACTCTCCTGATCCATCGCATACTGGTCATTTGCCGCGATGCCAGTCGACGGGTCGACATGCAGGCTGTTGGCCATGCCCTGGTGGCTGTGATCGACCGAAATCAAGTCGGCGGGGTAGATCGGCACAATCGTCCCGCCCGAGTTGTAGCCGCCGGTCGTGACCGCTTGCGGCATCAGGAAGGGTTTGATTGTCGTTTTGTTAAGAGCGGTATCGAGGTATTGCTGCGTGAAGCTGGCTGTCCCATTGGCCGGCGTGGCGCCGCGCGGAGCGCTGTAGAGGCCGTTGGCGCCGGGGAAGGTGCCGAAATAATGGTCGAAGGACTCGTTCTCGTGATAAATCACGAACACGTACTTCACCTTCTGACGCAGAAGGCGAATGATCTCGTCCCTCTCGTGGTCGCGCCCTTTTTCGTGGTCTTGGTAGTCGCGCGCTTGCGGCCACACATCTTGCTGAATTTGCGGTTCCGCATAGGCATACGGAACCAAGCATTGTTGCAACAACGCTGCGGCCGAAACGAACGCAGTTGTCGCCCTGAAGTACTTCTTCATCGGGTACCCCCCCAAGGGATTGCAAGTAGCAACGCATTACCCTCGGCCCGGGTAAAGCGCGTTCATGTAAGTTTCACGACAGTTTGGTGAAACACATCCGGAGGGCCCGAATGACCGTCAGAAGGACCATCGGGTGAGGCATTCCGGGTACAGCCGCGGTCACGCTTATGGAGGTAAAGTTCAGGAACGAGGCGCTGCTGCTGATAGCAAACTGGTTTCTACCGCAAGGAGTTGATGGCCGGTGGGGAACCGCGTCAAGGTATGCCTCGAGGCTTCTCAGCAGCAACCGGAACCAGTACAACCGGAGGCAAGTTCGCACCCCATTCGCCGCAAGCGCACTGAAAGCGTTCTTCTCAGCCCTTGTTCGCGAGGAGTTCCGCGGCGGCCTCGGCGAGCCTCGGGTCGAGAGGCTTAGGCGACAGATCCACGCCCTGTCCCAGACGGTCGATAAGGATATTGAACACCGCGAGCCTCGAGTAATTCTTGTGGTTCGCGGGGACGAGATACCAGGGCGCGTCCTCCGTCGAGGTTTTCTCCATCATGTCCTCGATGGCCTCGGTGTACTCTTTCCAGCTGTCGCGATTGCGAAAATCCTCGTAGGAGAGCTTCCAGCGCTTCAACGGATTGGTCAGCCGGTCCTTGAACCGCTTGGCCTGCTCCTCAGCCGTGATATGCAGGAAGACCTTGGCAATATGCGCCCCATCGTCGAGCAGCATGCGCTCGAATTCGTCGATCTCGCGGTAGGCGCGCTTCCATTCCGGCTTGGTGGCGAACCCCTCGATTCGCTCGACCAGCACGCGGCCATACCACGACCTGTCGAAGACAACGATCTGGCCGTGATCGGGCAGCCTCTCCCAGAAGCGCTGCAGATAGTGCTGGCTCTTCTCATGCGGCGTCGGCGCGGCGATGGGATGCACCTTGAGACTTCGGGGGTCGAGCGTCCAGCCGAGCCTGCGAACCACGCCGCCCTTCCCCGCCGTGTCCCGGCCTTCCAGAACGATGACCGCGTGCTCCCGTGTGCCGAGATAAGCCTGCTGGATCGATTGCAGCTTCGACTGCAACGGCTTCATTTTTCTTTCGTATTCGTCGAGATCGACTTTGGGGAAATTTGTGATCGAGTCCAGCGATGGACGCTTGGAAACGAGATATTTGCCGCCGTTCATGATTAACGTTCACCTCACGAAGGTATGCCATTCATGATGCTGGACCGGCCTGAATAAATCAAACAGTTCGCGGTGTGGCTGAAAGCCGTTTTTTGGCGGCAAATCCAACGCGGATGAGAAGCAGGGCGGCGACGATCGCCGCATAAATCAAAGGCTCCGCCGGCCAGGACTTGACCGACATCAGAAAGTGCGCCACGGCGGCGATGGCGGCCACGTAGATCCAGCGATGCAGCCTTTGCCAGGCGGCCGCGCCCATCCTTTTGATCATCGTCGCGTTGGACGTAACCGCAAGCGGCGCGAGAATTGCAAACGCAAACATGCCGATGGTGATGTAGGGCCGTTTCAGGATGTCGGCGAGGATCGCGCGCCCATCGAGGCCCTGGTCGAAGTAAAGATAGGCCGAAAGGTGGTCGCAGGCATAGAAGAAGGCGAGAAGCCCTAGCGCGCGCCGGAACCGGACGAGATTGGGGCCGCCGAAACGCCTGATCGGGGTCACCGCAAGGCTCGCGATGATGAACCGCAGCGCCCAGAGGCCGAGCGCATGCTCAAGGCCCTTGACAGGGTCGGCCCCGAGCCTGTCGTTCAAAGCCAGCCAGAAAATCCAAAGCCCTGGAACCGCGCCGAGCGCGTAGAGCGGCCATCGCGGGAATGCATTGATCGCGCGCTGCAAGGTGCGATGGGAAGTGGATGCCAGAACGGCCATAGCGAACCCGGATTAGAAGTAGGCTTTGAGGTCCATGCCGCTGTACAGGCTCGCGACCTGATCGGCATAGCCGTTAAACGGCAGCGTCGGGCGGCGCTTGGCAAACAGGCCGCTGCCTTCGCCGATGCGGCGCTCGGTCTTCTGGCTCCAGCGCGGATGATCCACGTCGGGGTTCACATTCGAATAGAAGCCGTACTCGCTCGCATTTTGCTTGTTCCAGGATGTCATCGGCTGCTTTTCCATAAGCCTGATCCGCACGATCGACTTGATGCTTTTGAACCCATACTTCCACGGCACGACAAGCCGGATCGGCGCGCCGTTCTGGTTCGGCAGCGTTTCGCCATAAAGCCCGACAGCGAGGATGGTGAGCGGATGCATGGCCTCGTCGAGCCTCAGACCCTCGACATAGGGCCAATCCAGCGATTGAAACCAGCCCGTCTGGCCCGGCATTTCCGAAGGCCGGACAAGCGTCTCGAACGCCACATACTTTGCCGAGCCAAGAGGCTCGACGCGCTTCAAAAGAGCCGACAGCGGAAAGCCGATCCAGGGGATGACCATCGACCAGCCCTCCACGCAGCGCATCCGGTAGATTCTGCTCTTCGAGGCTCACGGGCTTGAGAATATCCTCAAGGGAGTAGGTTGCCGGTTTCGAAACCAGGCCGTCGATTTTCACGGACCAGGGGCTCGTTTTCAGGGAACCGGCATAGCTCGAAGGATCGCCCTTCCCCGTTCCGAACTCATAAAAGTTGTTATAAGTCGTGACGTCCGTTTTCGGGGTCTCGGGCTCGTTCGTCGAAAACGCGCTTTTGGCGAATGAGAGCGGCGCGGCATTCGCGAAAGGCAAACCTGCAAGCGCAAACGACGCGATGGCTCCTCCAAGGAACTCGCGGCGCCGCAGATAAACCTCGCGCGGCGTTATCTCTGAAGAAGCAATGCGTTGTGTCATGGCGAACTCCCGGCCCGCTTTTGATCTGGGCCGACAGTAACCGAATCGCCAGCCCGCGGAACCCGGCTTTCCATCACAAGACAGAGAGGGTTGCATGGCCCTTGGCAAATGGCGCGTGCCCCAGCTTGTTCGGTCGCTCCCACTTCAGTTGTAACCCAGCTGCAAACATTGCCCTGAAAATGGGTAGTTTGACGCTTTTGTGCTTTGACAGCCTGTTTTGTGAAGCTTTCAATACACTTTTGTGACGACGCCGGTTGCGGCGATGCCAAGCATTAAGGAAACAAATTCAATGAATAATTCAACAGCAGACCAAGACTTTGACTCAGAACTTCTATACTCGATCGTAGATGAGCATCGTCACCTCGCAGATAGAATCGACGCCGCCTCATATGAAATCAATAACTTTTTTGCAGAGCCGGCCAATCGAAGCCCATCAGACGTACAGCATATTATCTCTATGCTTGAAGATCTGCGGGATACAGCCCAGACACACTTTCAGCACGAAGAAACATTGATGATCAAAAACAATTTCCCCGGAGCGGTCTATCACAAGCGTGACCATGACTATTTGCTCAAGAGCCTGATCCATTACACGTCGTCGCTCAGTCACGGGACTGTTCCGTTCTCGCCGGACACCGCCGTGAACCTGCGGAGCTGGCTAACCTATCACATCAAGAAATATGACGAGGCCTATGTCACCTTCATCGAAGCTGGCAAGGTCGAGGCTCGCGACTGAGAATGGTTGACAGCAGCACGGCCTGCCACCGCCATCATCCCGGAACGGCGCTTGCGTCGTATCCTGGGTCGCAACACATTGAGGCGTTTACCCTTTTTCGATCCCGACTCGCGCTTCGCTTGGCCGGGATGACAAAGTGCGGAGCCAGCGCAGGATGAGAATCCGTAGGTTGAATTAACGAAGTTTGCTCAGCTCCCGAAAGCAAGGCTCGCGGCGAAGCGGGCCGCAACCAGAAGCAGGAAGCTCATGAAAATAGTTTCGAGGGTCCGGCGCGACAGCCGGTGAGCAACTCTCACACCGAGCGGCGCGGCCAGCACGCTGACAGGGGCCACGACGAGGAGCCCGGCAAGGCTCACATAGCCCAGCGAGAGCGGCGGTAAGAGCGGCACGCCCCATCCCTCCGCCATGAACCCTATCGCGGCCGGTATCGCAATGAGCGGCCCGAAGCCGGCGGCGGTTCCGACGGCTTTATGGATCGGCCACCCCAAATATTTCATATAGGCGGTGATGTAAGCGCCGCCGCCGATGCCGATCAGCGTCGAGATGAGGCCGATACCCACGCCCGCCAGCCCGTCCCAGGGCAAGCCCGGCAAAGATGCGCCAGCTTTCGTCGAGCCGTTTCCGAAGGCGAGGCGCGCGGCGATGAACAGCGTGGACGCCACGAAGACGCCTTTGAGAAAGCTCGCGGGCGCATGCGAAGCGACAAAGACGCCGACAATGGCTCCGCCGACCACCCACGGCCCAAGGGCTTTGATGACGCTGACATCGACAGCGCCGCGCTTCCAATGCGCGCGCACGGAGCGAATGGCTGTCGGGATGATGATGGCGAGCGAGGTTGCGACGCAGATCTTCATGCGCACGCTGTCGTCCACGCCCGTTATCCTGAACAGCTCATAGAGAACCGGAACGATGATCGCTCCGCCGCCAACGCCAAGCAGGCCCGCGAAAAAGCCGGTGACAAGCCCGCCTGCGAGAAGCGCCAGGGAAAGCTCGGCGATTTCGCTCCAGGGCAGGCTAGAGATCATAGGGAATCGCCTGATGGGTTAGTAACAGCATGAGGTGGAAACTTGGATGGCTGGTCCCCCTCAGCAATCATGACGTTCATCACCCCAGCTGCCCCCCAGCCGTCTTCAATCATGAAATGATTAACGCGACGTCTCGTTTCCTATGCGGCCAGCCGTGCGGTTCTTTCTTCGGCGTGCCGCGCCGCCTCGATGGCCGCCCTCAGCAAGTCGAGACCAGCCCCTAGCTTCACGCTTTCCTCGGTAAGAAGTCGCCGGAACAGCCTGGCGCCCGGCCTTCCATTCATGAGCCCGGTCATATGGCGCGTGATGGAAGAAAGGCGTGTCCCGCGCTCCAGTTCTGCCGCCACATAATCGAGCATCCCTTCCAGCACGGCATGCGGGAGAGGAGAAACGCAATCATCCTCGAACAGGCTGCTGTCGACCTCGCCGAGGATCGCGGGCGACTTATAGGCTGCGCGCCCGAGCATGACGCCGTCGACGGCATCGAGGTGCGCCACAGCTTCGCCGATGGTGGCGATGCCGCCATTGATGACGATTGTCAACTCGGGATATGCCGCCTTGAGACGGTAGACGCGACCGTAATCGAGCGGCGGAACCTCGCGGTTTTCCTTGGGGCTCAGCCCTTGCAGCCACGCCTTGCGGGCATGCACGATGAATGTCTTGCAGCCGCCAGCCGCAACGCCCTCGATGAAGCGAACGAGGTCCGCCTCGCTGTCCTGGTCGTCGATGCCGATCCGGCATTTCACGGTGACGGGCACATCGCCGCCAACGGCGCCGCGCATGGCCGCAACGCAGGCCGCCACAAGCTCAGGTTCCACCATGAGGCAGGCGCCGAAGCGGCCCGACTGGACACGATCCGACGGACACCCGCAATTCAGATTGATCTCGTCATAGCCGAAAGACAGCCCGATTTCGGCGGCGCGCGCCAGTTCTTCCGGGTCCGACCCGCCGAGTTGCAGCGCGACCGGATGTTCGACCGGATGGAAGCCAAGAAGGCGCTGGCGGTCGCCATGCTTGATCGCCGCCGAGGTTACCATTTCGGTGTACAGCCGCGCATGCTTCGTCAATTGTCGGTGAAAGAAACGGCAATGGCGGTCGGTCCAATCCATCATGGGCGCCACGCAGAAACGCCAGGGGCTGGCTTCTTTTCTTTCTTGAATGTTTTCCGTATTCGTCATCGCCGCGCGTTCTTTGCGTCCGTCTTGAAATGGTTTACACGACAAATCCGGCAAGCGCACCGCTTGCGCTCCTGGTTGCGGGCTCGGCCTTTATCTCTCTTATGCCGTTTTCGCGAGATATTGCTTCGTGCTATATCTGGGTCGATATAATTAAGAGCACGCAGTGCTGGCGGGAGGATAAGATGGCTGACAGGAAGGGAGCACGGATTCATGTGAGGCTCTCGCTTCCCAATGGGAGCAGCCTGGATGAAGCCGATATTGCGCTCATCGAAACCGTTCACAAATGCCGCTCGATCCTCGGCGCGAGCAAGCTCATGGGCTTGTCCTACCGCAAGACATGGCTGATGTCCGACGCCTTGAACCGCACCTTCGAGACGAGGGTGATCGAGACCTTTCCTGGGAGGCGTGGCGGCGGCGCGGAGATTACCGCATTCGGGCAGCGGATTGTCGCTCTCTTCCGGTCGGTCGAACGCCGGTCCTCAGCCGGCGCTGCTGCAGCGCTTGGCGAATTGACGGCCTCTGTCAACTGGTCCTTCGAGGCTGAAGAGGCGGGCGAGGCGCAGGAAGCGAAGAGCGACTAAGCTGCTTAAGCACGCCGCTAACGCCGCGCCTCTCGACCGTGACGGCGTCTCCATCGTCGCCAGCCATCCGCGCCACGACTCCAACTTTTCCCCGCTAATAACAGCCTCACGGTGAGCGCCTTCTTCGCAGCGGGCGAATCAGCCTAACCCCTGGATGAGCTTGCAGCCGCAGGTTCACCTTGAGGGATGGCATGGCCCGGTTCTCCCGTTTGCCCGCGTTTGTATGTGCTGCATTCGTTTTGTTCGCGGCCCCTGTTTTGGCCGCTCAGGATGGCTGCTCCTCGCAGCTTTACCGGGAGAGCGCTCCTGTCATCAAAACTGAAGCGCTGGCGGCACAGACCCATCCCATCTGCTTCTCGGAGATTGCCGTCTTGTATTCGGGCGTTTCCCGCACGCCGCTCTGGTCCGCCGAGCACCTGACGCCTGCCAGGATCGAGCAGGCGAAGAGCCTTCGGAGGCCCCGCTCGAATGCCTTCCACGAAGAGCCGAAAGTGCCGGAAGAGGAGCGTTCCGAACTCTCGGATTACCGGCGAAGCGGCTTCGATCGCGGCCATATGGCGCCGAACGGAGACATGTCCACGCCGGAAGCGCAGGAAGAGTCCTTCTCGCTCGCCAACATGATCCCGCAAGACCCGTGCAACAATGAAGTGCTGTGGGAGGGCATCGAATTGGCGGTGAGGGACATCGCGCTCGGAGGCGAAGACGTTTTCGTCGTCACCGGGCCCGCCTTTCTTGGCGCCGAGTTGCAAAGCCTCAAGAGCCGCGTCCTTGTTCCCACCCATATCTACAAGGCGATCTATGTCCCCTCGCGCAACGCCGCCGCGGCCTATTTCGCGCCCAATGACGATGGCCAGAACTGGGAGACGCTCTCCATCGCGGAGCTGGAGACGCGCGTTGGCGTCGATGTCTTCCCCCAGCTTGACGGACAAGTGCGGCGCCATGCTATGATTTTGCCTGTGCCGACACCACATTTCGGATGCCGCCTCCAGACCTCGGAGGCTTCCCAGCAACGCTCCTCCCAGGGACGACAATGAATTTTGCACCCTTCAAGAACGAAAGCGACGCCGTCACCCTTGGCGATCTCAAGATCGAGAACCGCGAGGACCACATCGCAATCTATGGCAGGCTGGCGCTGACGCGGGACCGCGCCGGGCTTGAGGCGGCGAAGGCGCTCAAGGAACTGTTCGCGAAGATCGCAAACGAGCTCGAGAACGGGCCTGACCTGCCCATTAAAGTTGCCTCGGCGGAGGCGCCCCAGAAGGTTAAGAACCCCTTCGGGACGGCTTAAACTCGCCCCTCCCCGTCTTACAGAGTCACCCTGCGCAGCCGCAGCGAGTTGGCGATGACGCTTACGGACGACAGCGACATCGCCGCCGCCGCGATGATGGGAGAAAGCAGGATTCCGAAGAAGGGGTAAAGGATGCCGGCTGCAACGGGGACGCCCGCCGCGTTGTAGATGAACGCGAAGAGCAGGTTTCGCCGGATATTCCGGATCGTGGCCTCGGACAAGCGCCGAGCCCGGACGATCCCCATCAGATCGCCCTTCAGCAGCGTGACGCCCGCGCTTTCCATCGCGACATCGGCGCCGGTGCCCATCGCAATGCCGACGTCGGCGGCGGCCAAGGCGGGCGCGTCGTTGACGCCATCGCCAGCCATGGCCACGACGCGGCCCTCACGGCGCAGGCGCTCGACAAGCTTGCTTTTGTCCTCGGGCAGCACCTCGGCCTCGACTTCGGTTATGCCGAGTTTACGGGCGACAGCCTTCGCCGTCGCGGCGTTATCTCCGGTCAACATCACGACGCGAATGCCGTCGGCCTTGAGCGCGGCAAGCGCCTCGGCGGTCGTGGATTTGATCGGATCGGCGATCTCGGCAACGCCCGCGATGCTTCCGTCTATGGCGATAAAGATTGCGGTCGCGCCTTCTTCGCGGAGCCGGTCCGCCTCTTGGGCCAGCGCGCCTACGTCAACACCGGCCCCCTGCATCATGCGCAGATTGCCGATGACGACCCGGCGCCCATCGACGGCGCCGCTAACGCCCTTCCCTGCCGGCGCATCGAAGTCCTGTGCGTCGGCCGGCGCAAGGCCGCGTTCCTCCGCCGCCTTCACAATGGCCGCGCCGAGCGGATGCTGGCTGCCCCGCTCCACGCTCGCGGCCAGCCGTAGCACATCCGCCTCTAGAAATCCGGGCGCGACGCGAAGCGCAACGAGCTTGGGCTTGCCTTCCGTAAGCGTGCCCGTCTTGTCGACGACGATGGTATCGACGCGCTCAAGCCGTTCCAGCGCCTCGGCATTCTTGATAAGCACCCCGGCCTGCGCCCCGCGCCCGACGCCGACCATGATCGCCATCGGCGTCGCCAGCCCAAGCGCACAGGGGCAGGCGATAATGAGGACGGACACCGCAGCGACCAGCCCGAAAGTGAAGCGCGGCTCCGGCCCCCAGATCGACCACGCACCGAAAGCAGCAACCGCGACCGCTATCACGAGCGGGACGAACCAGCCCGCCACACGGTCGGCAAGCCGCTGGATCGGCGCGCGGCTCCTTTGCGCGTCGGCGACCATTTGCACGATCTTCGCGAGCATCGTTTCGCGGCCGACCTTTTCCGCGCGCATGACGATGCCGCCGCTTTGGTTCATCGTGCCGCCGATCACCTTTGCGCCCGAAGCTTTGAAAACGGGCATCGACTCGCCGGTGACCATCGACTCGTCGACGGCGCTGCGGCCTTCAATCACCACGCCATCGACAGGAACGGACTCGCCCGGCCGTACGCGGAGGCGATCGCCAACGGCCACCTCTTCAAGCGGTACGTCTCGTTCGGTTCCGTCGGCTTCGATGCGGCGCGCCTGCTTGGGCGCAAGGTTCAGCAAAGCGCGGATCGCGCCGCTCGTCTGAGCGCGCGCGCGAAGCTCAAGCACCTGCCCGAGCAGAACGAGCACGGTAATGACAGCGGCCGCCTCGAAGTAAACCGGGACCGCGCCCGCGCTCGTTCGAAACGCGGCGGGAAACGCGCCCGGAAACAAAGTGGCTACCACGCTGTAGGCCCACGCCACGCCCGTACCCATGGCGACGAGCGTGAACATATTGAGATTGCGGGTCCGAAGCGATTGCCAGCCGCGCTCGAAGAAGGGCCATCCGCACCAGAGAACGACGGGCGTGGCGAGCGCAAATTGCACCCAGTTCAGAGTTTGCGGGTCGATCCCGTGGCCGAGGCCGAAGAGATGTCCGCCCATCTCGATGACGAAGACAGGCAACGCCAGCGCGAGGCCGATCCAGAACCGGCGGGACATGTACGCCAGTTCCGGATTCGGCTCATCGGTCGCCGACGGCATTTCGGGTTCCAAGGCCATGCCGCAAATCGGGCAGGAGCCGGGGCCTACCTGCCGGATTTGCGGGTCCATGGGACAGGTATAGATCGCGCCCTCCGGCACAGGCGGGGCCGCCGACGCGTCCGGTTCCAGGTGGCGCTTGGGATCGGTCTGAAACTTCACCTTGCAGCCAGCACGACAAAAATAGTAGGGGCGTCCCTCGTAATCCGCCCGATACTTGGCCGTATGAGGGTTGACCGTCATTCCGCAGACGGGATCGGTTACGGCGTTTTCTTCCTTCTCCGATGCTGAACCGCAGCAGGGGGCGCGCTTGTCATCATTTTTCAGGTAACGGCCGGGATCGGCTTCGAACTTGGCTTTGCAGCCGGAGCAGCAAAAAAAGTACGGCTGCCCCTGATGGACCGCTTGATGCTTCGCCGTTCGCGGGTCCACAGCCATGCCGCAGACCGGGTCCACGGCCTTGGCGCTTTCTGCTCCCGAGCCGCCATGACGATGCAAATCGCTGCCGGTATCCATGATGTTCTCCGCTTGCGTACGCTCCTGTATACCCCCGTAGGGTACTCCCTCGCAAGGGGACTGGCGCAATGCGTATCAGGCTGCCTGGAATCAGACTTCGCCGATCCGGCGACGGATCGCAGCATCCTCGTCCCGGAAACGGGAACGGCGTTATCCGGGAGCGTTTCGGTTGTGACTAAGCAGAGCAGCATGGCTTCGCCAACGCTTGGGCGTATTCTGCAGCGGGTCGCAACCGGTAATACTTACTTTGAGTAAATTTCGGCGGCTTAACCCTCGAAACCGGACTCGGTCAATGGTACGAGACGGGGAACGCCTGCCCGTTAATTAGATGTCTGCAAAGCCCGCCTTTGATTTTCCCCACTTGCTGACCTGTCCATTCGGTTTTGCAGCGTCTTTGGTGAGACGCGGCTTCTCTTTTGTTCGTCGCTCGCGGGCAGCGCGTTCCTTGAGGGCCCGCGTCGCCCCCCCTGCGTAGAGCGCGCTATTCCTTCTGATACCCAACGTAATAGATGCCGACGACCTTGTTGGCGGCATCACGGATCGGCTCATAGGCGGTCACATAGCTTTTGCCGAGAATGTCTGCCTCGCCGTAGTAAGGTTTGTTGTTGCGGATGTTCTCGATGACCGGGCCCTTGGGATCGAGAAGCGTGCCAATGGCGCGCGATCCGTCGTCTTTCTTCACGTTTGTTGCCACACGGACGAAATTTTCGCCATCCTTCACAAAGATAGTCGCTGTGCCGCCCATTTCTTTAACCACGCTGTCGACCAGATCAAAGTTGTTGTTCATCTTGGCTGACCCGAAGTAAAGAGCAGGAGTATCCAGTTTAGCAACGTGATCTGTTCCTTCTAACTTGGGAGATCCTAACTTTGCTGCGTCCGACTGGAGCAGCGCCATGGATGTTTTGACTTTCTGCGCGGCGTCCTCTTGCTCACGAGCGAAGCCGGGAAGCCAAATCAACGAGGCGATAAGAATAACCGTCGGGATTAAAATTCTCTGCATGGTAAGTCCTCCTTTATTTCGGGCGCTGCGAATAAGGCGCAGCAGACGGCTTAACTACCCCGGTCTGAAGCCGGGGTAGCCTGATGTCACTCACAAGGATAGATTTGATGCCCCAATACGACGCAATTCGGGACCCTGTTGATGTATAGTCCTCTTGCATTTTGGATCGAGTAATCCCGAGACCGCACCGTATCTTGGAGTCGATCACCGACTGTCAGAAATGTTTCTGGCGTCTCTTGTGCCTGAACCACCGCAACAGTTCCAATTAAGGTAGAAGAAACGGCAACAACAGTCAGAATTATGGACTGCATATGAGCCTCCATAGGACAGTTTAGTCATGCGATGTCGTTTGTCGTTTCGGGAAAGAACCGCGCCTAAGAGGCGCGGTTGACTGCGGCTATTAACCGCCGTTTGAGCTGCATGCAAACTGATTGGGAAGACCGGTAGAGCGACTAAAGCAGGAACCGTCCCTGTCGCGCGTGGTATCAATATTGGAACGGTAGTAGTCCGCCTCGCTCTGCGTTGGGCTCTGCCCTTTGCCATGCGATCTGGCATCCGATACTGTCGCGTAGGATAGAACCAGTAAACCGGCGCCCATTATTGTAATAGACGGTCTCATTTATAGCCTCCTCACGGGAGAATCTAATGGATCCCATCTCCTTTTTCTGGGGTGCTATCGCACGTTCCGTCTTAAGGAACTAGTTCCAGATCATAATCAATGGAACATCGTTGAACGGATCTCCCGTTTTTGCTTGTCGTTAAGTCGCTTTTGTCAAGCTTGGACGTATCCGCAGAACAAAGCTTCTGGTAAGCTTTATATCACGTAAGTAAGAAATAATCATAATCCGAATATTCTAGGTCTGATCAATTATATGTGTGACGTTTTTATGACATATTATTAGATTTATAGCAGGGGCTTATCTTGAGAAAACTAGATCTGAACAGCGTAACCCACCTGGCAATCCCAAAAAGGTCGCATGGCAGGGGAGGCAGGCAACGGCTGATGCTCGCCCCGGCTGCCGACGATCATGCCTTGTCAAAAGAATTCCCTAGCGCGAGGAGCCTTCGGCTGGTGATCTGGGCGATGCCAGCTTTTCCAGGGCTGTCTTGCTGCCTTTAAGATATACTACCGCCACTCCCGCTGTGCCCGAGGAAGAGACATGCCCGTTGCCAGAGGGAAGGTCAGGTTTCGGCCTGTTGCGCGGGTTCAACCAAGCGTTGAGGGAGCCAGGAAATTTTGTTTAGAGCCTATGCGCTTTTGATGGAATCAAAAGCGGGCTCTAGGTTTCTGTTTTGTCGTGCGTCTTATCGGAAAACCGCTTCGCACTTTTCCGGACGCACTCCAGCCGCAAGCGGCTTCCGGGATGACGGCTGTTGTCAAAGCGAGCGCTTGGCGGCGAACCGTGGGCGAGCGCATTACAATCTCCCGCCTACACAAGTTGCGGACCGAACCGCAAGGTGAAGAGTTCGTTGGCACGCCGATTACCCTTTAACACGTGGATGGTTAACAGGAGCGCCCCGGGATTTATCTCTGGTCCAAAAACGCAAGAAAATGGTTAAGAATCAGTGAAGCCCGAGTCTAAACGAACGCGAACGATTTGCCTAACTCATTGAAATATCAATCAAACTCATAGGGTTAATCAATTCTATTTTTGGCGGAAATGGGACACGCTCAAGTCCGTTAAATATGTTGCGGCTCCGCCTGTTAACCATGCCAGCGCCGTTCGCGCCTGGGCGGCGCATGCCCTGCCCTCGTTATTTTCCCTGCAGATCAATGCTTTAGTGCCATTAACCTCTTGGAAAAGCGCTGTCCCCTAAGATCCTGCAACGCATTCGGAAAGCCAATCCGAAGGATGAAGAGAGATGCAGATTTTGGACCATTCATGCAAAAAACCTGTTGGTCCGCAATCCGGATGCGACGCGGGCGGCGGCGGCAATCCGTTAGCGCGGCAAAGCCTGGCTCGCGGCGAGTCGCTGTGTTGATGGACATACCCTCCGGTGGTATAAGCGTCTCATGCAGCAAGAGATGAAGGAAAAGCGCCTCCAGCGGCTTGCCCGGATCGAGGGCCAGGTGCGAGGCATCGCGCGCATGGTCGGCGAGGACCGCTATTGCATCGACATTCTCACGCAGCTCGCCGCGGTGCAGGCCGCGCTTCGCAAAGTCGAGAGTGAAATCTTGCAGAACCACGTGAATACCTGTGTCGAGCACGCGATCGCGTCTGGAAATGCCGAGGAGCAGCGCCGCAAGGTGGCCGAGCTCATGGAAGTGTTGAACCGCAGTTTAGGCTGATGGGAGTGCAACAATGGGCGTCGTCATTTATCATAACCCGGCCTGCGGAACATCGCGGAACACGCTCGCCATGATCCGCCAGAGCGGCGAGGAGCCGGAAGTCATCGAGTATCTGAAAACGCCGCCTTCGCGGGAGAGGCTGAAGGAGCTGATCGCCGCGATGGGCGTCCCGGTGCGCACGCTGCTTCGCGAGAAGGGTACGCCCTATCACGATCTCGACCTGTCGAACCCGAAATGGTCGGACGATGAGCTTATCGATTTCATGATCGCCCATCCGATCCTCATCAACCGTCCGATCGTGGCGACGCCAAAAGGCGTCCGGCTATGCCGTCCGTCCGAGCTTGTGCTTGAAATCCTGCCCAATCCAGGCATCGGCGCGTTCACAAAAGAGGACGGCGAGGTCGTCAAGGCAAAGGGAAAGCTGCCGGTCAAATAAATGCATACCCCGGCACAACGCTAGCAAGCGAGAGAGAGAATGTTACGCTACTGTCTTTCGGATGGAGTATTGTTCACCCGATATGCCTCGCATGATGATCGGCGATCTGCGGGCGTGATATGAATTCGATAAAAAGGGGACAGGACAATGAGCGCCCATACCGTCACCTCTTATGACGACGACCTCAAATCCCTGGATGGAAAAATTCTGCGAATGGGTGGGCTGGCCGAGCAGCAACTGGCGGCTGCCCTGAGCGCCATAGCGCGCGCAGATCCTGACCAGGCAAGGCAGGCCATAGCCAGCGACGCGGGCATCGATACGATGCAGCACGAGATCGAAGATCTCGCCGTCCACATCATCGCGAGGCGGCAGCCGGTGGCCGTCGATCTTCGCAACGTCGTCGGCGCTATGCGCATCGCGAGCGATCTCGAGCGCATCGGCGATATGTCGAAGAATATTGGCAAACGGATCGTAAGCTTCGACGAGCAGGCTTGGCTATCGCCGATGACGAAGAGTCTCGGCATTATGGGCAATATGGCGTTGAGGCAGTTGAAAAGCGTGCTCGACAGCTACTCGCAGCGCGACGCCGATTTAGCACACAAGGTCTGGATGCAGGACGAAGAAATCGACCTGCAGTATAATTCCCTGTTCCGGGAACTGTTGACGTACATGATGGAAGATCCGCGGACCATCGCCTACGGCGCCCACCTGCTTTTTTGCGCGAAAAACATCGAGCGCATTGGCGATCACTGCACAAATATCGCCGAGGCTGTCACTTATATGGTCACCGCTCAAAGCATCGTGGATCACCGGCCAAAGCACGAGGCGTTACCGGAGGATGCGGAATCCTAAAGCCGGTTGCGTTTAGACGGCTCTCGCCGGCTCAGTTTTCAGGAAAAAGGCCGGGAAACCCGGCCTTTTTTACAAGGTAGCGCTCGCGCTAAGCAGGCATCGTTCTTCCCGACACTGGGAAGGCCGCTTGCTAGGTCTTGCTGCAGCTGTTCGCAAGCCCATCCAGGAGGTTGGTCGCTTCCTCGTCAAGCTCGGACTGGGTGATCCTGTCGAAGTCAGGCCCGATCTTCTTAGCCCCTTCCTCCATCTGCTTGTCGAGGGTTTCCAGCTTCTTCTCGTCCTTTTTCTCGGCGGCGGCCGTGTACTGATCCTGCAGCTTCATCAGGCTGCAGAACTGGGACAACTTCGCCTTGTCGGCCTTGATGCTCTCGACAAGTTTCTGGACCTCGGCCTTGCTTGCCTTCGGCGCAGCCTGCTCCTGCTGCGGCGCTGGCGGCGGGGCTTTCTGCTGCGCGATTGCAGACGAAGCCGCAAGGGCTGCAAAAACCGCAACGGCGGCGACAAATTTCGTGTTCATGAAAGCTCCTGAGCTTGATGGGATTTTAAAGTGGAGGTTTATGGCGGTCTGTCAAATGAGAGTTACTCTGAAACTCGCGTTTCTGTCCTCTCACAAAGTTCGGAATGTCGGCGTTTTCACGACAAACCGAAGGAATAGTTCTCCACACAGGTTCCCATCGCCCGGCAAGCGGCGGATGGCCTACTCTCTCGCTTCCTTCAGCCGGGCCATAAGTCCCAATCTGCCGTGAAATGAAGTTTCTCTCAAGCGGACGGTTTCACCGCCATACTTCAAGACGCGCAGGCAGACCGGCGCAAGATCGCCGCCTCCAAGCGCTCTTGCCGCGCCTTTGGAGAGATCGATGATGCGCCCCTTAACAAATGGCCCCCGGTCATTGATGCGCACGACGATGCTCCTGCCGGTGCGCCTGTTCATCACGGCAACCTTCGTGCCGAAAGGCAGCCTTCTATGGGCTGCGGATATACCCCGCGGATTGAACCTCTCGCCATTCGCGGTCACTTTCCCGCTCGAGTAGTTTGAAGCGATTCCACATTCCGCGAGCGCCGCTGAAGGCGAACAGCCAACCGCAAAGCTGAACGGAATGATACAGGCCAGACGAAGCACACTCATCCGTAGTCATTTCCTCAAGATTGCTAATGTCAATTGTATCAACATGTACAACCGAGGAAAAGTTCGCGAACTCCATTAACGATATTGTTCAAAAAAGCAATCAAGCAAAACTTGGACGCCGCAGGAAATGTCTCCTAAACCAAAAAAAAATGCGGGGTGCTGATGTTTGATGCACCGCCGCATTAAGTTTTGCTTGGCTTTTAGTTGGAGGCGTAGCGCCGGCGTCCATGATGCTCGGACCGGTGCGCGTAATGGCTGTGGCCTTGATGGGCGTAGCGCACCTTGGCGGCGCTGTGAGCGTAGTGATGCGCCTGCGTCGCGTTCGCTTCTTGCAGAGGCTCATGAAGCTCGTTGTTCCGGAAACCCTTCTTCCCGCTGCCGTAGCTTACAACTTCGAGGCACACATGCGCGAGACCATCCATGCCGAGCGCGTTCTTGGCGCCTGTCGACAGATCGATAATCCGGCCCGCAACGAAGGGACCCCGATCGTTGATGCGAACTTCAATGCTGCGGCCGGTCCGCTGATTGCGAACCACCACGCGCGTCCCGAAAGGCAAGCTCTTGTGCGCTGCTGATATTCCCATGTGGTTGTAGTGTTCGCCGTTCGCGGTGCGTGCGCCACCGGCGTAGGTGGAGGCGATTCCGCACTCGGCAAACGACTGCTGGCAGCCAATAAAAGATGCCGCTGCCAACAAAACAGCCGCTGGGATACGCTTCACTCTCTTCATCACAACCTTTCCTTGTCGTGTCGATTAGGACGGCCGCGATCAAACTGGTAAATGAGGCGTAAATTTGAAATTACGTTTGAAAAAGCTTGCGTGCGATTTCCTGGCAACTCAGTCTCATGGTGGTTGCGCCCGTACTTACGGATATTTTTTGAAAAGCGTTTCAGCACTTTAACGTTGCATGATGCTCGCGATTATTAGGAACCGGTCCATTTCGTCGCGCCGATATTGGATTGAACTTGAACCTTCGGTGCGGCAATCGAACGCACAAATACCTAACACTTTGGCATCATGACTCCCCGCGTATTTCGCCTGCGACGGTCCCTTCCAGCAGCGTTCCTCACAAGAGCTGCATACGCGCTTGTTCTAATTGCCGCAGAGGCAATTCTCTTACGAAAATGATTTATATCCATGAAACAACTGCCTTATACCTAACGTAGACACAATGTTACATATATTACAGCATATGTGACAAGATTAACTCCAGCCTCTTACATGTTTTTCTATCCAGGCTCCGGATCGAGCTCTGGGCGCCCGGCGCTCTTTGGTTTCCCGGCGACGCGGCGCCTTTTGGCCCCTCGAAGCACGCGGCGAAAGGTTCTCCGGCCTTGATTGCATTCTGACCGGAAGTTCCTATACTGCGGCCCACTTCATTCCATCCCATAGAGACCCAATGTCAGCCGCAACCGCGAAACATCACCCATCGCAAGCTCCGCATTCTCAAGAGGGCAAATTCTTTTCCGCGCCGCTTCGGGAGGCCGATCCCGAGATTTTCGGCGTTCTGGAAAGCGAGCTTCTCCGCCAGCAGGATGAAATCGAGCTTATCGCCTCGGAAAATTACGTATCGCGTGCAGTGCTCGAAGCGGCCGGGTCGGTGCTCACCAACAAATATGCGGAAGGCTACCCCGGGAAACGCTATTATGGCGGCTGCCAGGTTGTCGACGTTGCCGAGGAATTGGCGATCAACCGCGCCAAACAGATGTTCGGCTGCGACTTTGCGAATGTGCAGCCCCACTCGGGCAGCCAGGCCAATCAGGGCGTCTTTCTTGCTACGCTGAAGCCCGGCGATACGATCCTTGGCATGGGGATCGACGCGGGCGGCCACCTGACACACGGGGCCGCGCCGAACATGTCGGGCAAATGGTTCCATGCCGTTCATTATGGCGTGCGTCGCGACGACGGCTTCATCGACTACGAGCAGGTTGAGAAGCTGGCGCGCGAGCACAAGCCGCGCCTGATTATCGCGGGCGGCTCGGCCTACGCGCGCATCATCGATTTCAAGCGGTTCCGGCAAATCGCGGACGAGGTTGGAGCGCTGCTACTGGTGGACATGGCCCACTTCGCCGGGCTCGTCGCGGGGGCTGCGCATCCGAGCCCCTTCCCGCATGCCCATATTGCAACCACGACAACCCATAAGACGTTGAGAGGCCCGCGCGGCGCGATCATCCTCACAAACGACCCTGACCTCGCCAAGAAGATCAACTCCGCCATCTTCCCCGGCCTGCAAGGCGGACCGCTGATGCACATCATCGCGGCCAAGGCCGTCGCTTTTGGCGAGGCGCTTCGCCCCGAGTTCAAAGCTTATGCGAGCGCGGTCGTGAACAATGCGAAGGCGCTCGGAGAAAGCCTGAAGGCAGGCGGCCTGGAGCTTGTGTCCGGCGGCACCGATACGCACCTTCTCCTGGTAGACCTCCGTCCGAAATCACTGACCGGGAAAGCGGCGGAGGCAGCGCTTGGCGCCGCTCACATCACCGTCAACAAGAACGGCGTTCCGTTCGACCCGCAGAAGCCAACGATCACGTCCGGCATTCGCGTAGGCTCGCCAGCAGGCACCACGCGCGGCTTTGGCGTGAAAGAGTTTTCTGAGATTGGCGCTATGATCGGCGCCGTTCTCGATGGCTTGAAATCGGGCGAGGATAAGGCGCGCGCGGCTACCGAGAAAGTCAAGGCCGAGGCTATTGCGCTTTGCAATCGCTTTCCGATTTATCCAAGCAGCAAAGCTTGAGTGAAGCGGCCAATGGCGCTGTATAAGGCAGGCTGAGACCATGCGATGCCCCCATTGCGGCGCGCTCGATACACAAGTGCGCGATAGCCGCCCCTCAGAGGATCACGCCGCGATAAGGCGCCGCCGTTCCTGCCCGGCGTGCACGGCGCGGTTCACCACGTTCGAGCGGGTGCAGTTGCGCGAACTCACCATCATCAAGAGGAGCGGACGGCGCGCGCCCTTCGACCGGGAAAAACTCCGGCGATCCATCGAGATCGCGCTCAGGAAGCGTCCTTTCGGCGAGGATCGCATCGAGCAACTCGTCAGCTCCATCGTGCGCACGCTCGAGAATGGCAACGAGGCCGAGATCCCCTCCGAGACCGTCGGCAAGCTCGTCATGGACGGCCTGAGGGCGCTCGATGGCGTCGCCTATGTCCGCTATGCGAGCGTGTATCGCGACTTCCGCGAGGCGAAGGATTTTCATCGCGTTCTCGTCGAGCTTGGCGACAACTTCAATCGCGCCCCGGACGAGAAGTCATGACGGAGATGCCCGCATCCTCGTTGGGGGCGGTCCCGCTTGCAGACGTGGACTCCAGGCTTTCGCCGGAGGCAATGGCATCCCTGATGCGCCGCGCGCTTTTTCTTGCCGAAAGCAACCTTGGAGCCACATCGCCCAATCCCTCGGTCGGAGCCGTCGTCGCGGACTCCGTAACAGGCGAAATCATCGCAAGCGCCGTGACGGCGCGGGGCGGCCGGCCGCATGCCGAAGTGCTTGCGCTGCGCGAGGCAGGCGCGCGGGCGCGCGGCGCGATCATGTTCACCACGCTGGAACCCTGCAGCCACTTCGGGGCCACCCCTCCTTGTGCGCATAGCATCGCCGAAGCCGGGATCTCGCTCGTGGTTTATGGCTCCCTCGATCCCGACATGCGCGTTTCGGGCCGCGGGCTCAATTGGCTCGAAACGCATGGCGTTCCCGCCATAAGAAGCGCATTCGCCAGGGAAGCGGACTGGATCAACCTTGGGCACGCGCTCCGCGTCACCGAACGCAGGCCTTTCGTTCAGATCAAGCTCGCCGTCGATGCGGGCGGACGGGTGCCGGTCGGCACGGGCAAGCCCCTCTGGGTGACGGGCGAGGCGGCGCGCGATCAGGCCCATCTCCTGCGGGCCAGGGCCGACGCCATCCTGGCAGGCCGAAAGACCATCGAAGCCGACGACCCGGAATTGACCTGCCGTCTTCCCGGACTCGAGGACCGCTCGCCCATCCGCGTGGTGCTGGCGCCGCAATGCAATGTCCCGTCCAAGGCTCGCATTTTCGCCGCCGAATGGCCCCACGTCTGGATCGTATGCGGCGACTCTTCCAAGTGCGGTCCCTTGTTCGGCCGCCGCGGTCTGCAAATCTTCGATATTGGCGCTTCTTCCAGCGGAATTCTCAACCTCAGGCTTGTCATGATGCGCCTTGCTGCCGAGGGCGTGACGCGCCTCCTCGTCGAAGGCGGCCCGGCGACGGCGCGCGGCTTCATCGACGCAGGCCTTGCCGACGAGATCATCATCATGCAAGGGGACAAAACGTTGGAGCCGAACGCAAGCGTTCTTCCGTTCGTCGATCGCGGACTGGACATTGTGACAGAGTCACCATCATTTGCGCAGACGGACCGTCGCAAATCAGGCAACGATACCATTATCGTCTTGCGTTCCACCCTGCACTGGCAGAGCTAGCACATGTTCACCGGACTTGTTCAGGCGAAGGGGACCGTCCTCGCCGCGGAAAATGGCCGCTTCACCATCGCCTGCCCCTGGGACGCCGCCTCGATCCCGCTCGGCGCTTCGATCTGCTGCGATGGCTGTTGTCTCTCGGTAACCGGCGTGGAACCAATCCCGAGTGGCGCGCAATTCAAAATTGACGTGTCCGATGAAACGCTGAGCAAGACCACGCTTGACGATTGGTGCGAGGGCCGCCGCATTAACCTCGAGCGCTCGCTTCGCGCGGGCGACGAGCTTGGAGGCCATCTCGTCTCGGGCCATGTCGATGGCGTCGCGCGCATCGCGAGCGTTAAGCCATCAGGCTTTTCAAAGATCTTCGAGGTGCGCTCGCCTCACGCTCTCGCAAAATACATTGCGCCGAAAGGCTCGGTTGCGCTCGACGGTGTTTCCCTTACTGTGAACGAGGTTACAGGCTCCCTCTTCACCGTCAACATCATTCCAACCACGCTCGATGTCACCACTTGGGGTGAGCGGCAGGAGGGCGACGACGTGAACATGGAAGTGGATTTGATCGCCCGCTACGTCGCAAGGCTTCTAGGCCAATAGGTTTGATTGGGATGCAAATCGAACAAGTGCGTGTCCTCGACAAGTCGCAAATCCATGAGCAGCTCTCATCCGTCGATGAGATCCTCGAAGACGCGCGCCAGGGCCGCATGTTCATTCTGGTCGACGCCGAGGAGCGCGAAAACGAGGGCGACCTCGTCATTCCGGCGCAAATGGCGACGCCCGACGCGATCAATTTCATGGCCCGCTTCGGGCGCGGACTGATCTGTCTCGCCATCACGCCCGAGCGCGCGGAGACGCTGCATCTCGAGCGCATGGCGCGATCGAACCAGTCGAGGCACGCGACCGCGTTCACGGTCTCGATCGAGGCCAAGGAAGGCATCTCGACCGGCATCTCGGCCTATGACAGGTCGAAGACTATCGCGGTCGCCATCAATCCGGAAAAGGATTGGCGCGACATCGTAAGCCCCGGCCACGTCTTCCCGCTTGTCTCTCGCGATGGCGGCGTTCTCGTTCGCGCAGGCCACACCGAAGCCGCGGTGGATCTCGCGCGCCTCGCTGGCCTTCTCCCTGCCGGCGTCATCTGCGAGATCATGAACGACGACGGCACGATGGCGCGCATGCCCGACCTGCTCGCCTTCGCTCAGCGGCATGGGCTCAAGATCGGCACGATTTCCGATCTCATCGCCTATCGCAGGCGCAAGGAAAGCTATGTCCGCGCTGTTCACGAGCAGGAGATCACCTCCCCTCACGGCGGCGCGTTCAAGCTGCGCGTCTATCTCAACGCCGTCGACAATACCGAGCATCTGGCTCTCATCAAGGGCGACGTCGCCAGCGGCGACCCAGTGCTCGTCCGCATGCACGCCGTCAACATCCTCGAAGACCTGATCGGCATGGGCCGAAACGGCAATCGGCGGTCGCTCGTGGAGCGGGCCATGCGGCGGATCGGCGACGAGGGCCGCGGCGTCGTCGTCGTGATTCGCGACGTGCGCGAGGGAACCATCATGTCGCGCCTCAGCGATCCGGCCGCCCCCGCCCAGGGTGGAATGCCGGTCGAGAAACGCCTTGTCGATTATGGCATCGGGGCGCAAATTCTGCTTGATCTTGGCATCAAGGACATGATCCTGCTTTCCAACTCTCCCACCCCTAAAATTGTCGGCCTCGAAGGTTACGGTTTGAACCTCGTCGCGCGCCGCCCGATAGACGACCAATGAAGAATCCCATCCACATCCTCGTCATCGAGGGACGCTATTACCACCACATCGCCGATGCGCTTCTGCTTGGCGCCGAAATGGCGTTGCGCGAGCTTGGCGCCACATGGGAGGTCGTGACGGTTCCCGGCGCGCTTGAAATTCCTCAGGTTTTATCGGCGGCGGTGAGCGCCGGGCTTTTCGAGGATGAGAGCGCAAAGCCCTTCCACGGCTGTGTCGCGCTGGGCTGCGTCATCCGGGGCGAGACATCCCATTACGACATCGTCGCCAATGAATCCGCGCGCGGGCTGTTAACGCTCTCGACGTTGCACAGCATCCCGGCCGGGAATGGAATATTGACTGTCGAAAACGAGGCCCAGGCCGTTGCAAGGGCTGCTGTGAGCGGCAAGAACAAAGGTCATGAGGCCGCAGAAGCTTGCCTGGAAGTGCTTCGCGCCAAACGCGACTTCCGCAAAAGAAACCGCTGATCGCCTCGCTAAGCCGGGCTGAACCGAAAGCTTGACCGATGGACCTTGAGGATGGCCGGGAACCCGGCCCTAGCAATGGCGCGCCCATGGGACAGGCCCGGACGCGGGCGCGTCTGGCTGCGGTCCAGGCGCTCTACCAGATGGACATGACGCAACGCGACTTGAGCGTGGTGCTGGAAGAGTTTTTGAACCATCGTTTCCAGACGGTCGAGATCTATGCGGGCGCGGATCGCGGCTTTTTTCGCGACATCGTGACCGGGGTGGCGGAGCGGCAATCCGAGATCGATCCGGAGATTTCCTCCCATCTCGCGCAAGGCTGGCGGTTGTCGCGCATCGACAGCATCCTGCGGGCGATCCTTCGCTCCGGCGTGTTCGAGATCCTCGCACGGCCCGATGTCCCTGCCCGCGCAGTCATCAATGAGTATGTCGAGATCGCGAAAGACTTCTTCGGCGGCGAGGAACCGGGCGTCGTAAACGGCGTGCTCGACCGTGTTGCGCGTGAGAAGCGTCAGGGCGAGTTTGGACGGAAGGCGGCTAGGAAGCCGGGCTGAGTGAAAGATGGGCGGGCTGGGTGAAATTGCGTTCATTACGGATTATCTGGCGCCGCTCGCCACCCATCCCGCTGCATTCGGCCTCAAGGACGACGCGGCGCTTTGGACCGCGCTTCCCGCCAACGGCCTTGTCATAACAGCCGACGCATCGGTGGCCGGAGTCCATTTTTTCGAAGACGACGATCCGGGCGACGCGGCTTACAAGGCGCTTGCCACCAATGTTTCCGATCTTGCCGCGAAAGCCGCGAAGCCGCTCGGTTACACGCTGTCGCTCGCGCTTGCGGAAGCCCCAACGCAAGACTGGGCAGCGCGTTTCGCAGACGGGCTTTCCCGCGCGCAACGCGAGTTCGGCATCGCTCTCATCGGCGGCGACACGGTGACAGCGCGCGGAGCGTGGTGGATGTCGATCACGGCTTTCGGCGAAGCTTCGCCTCGCGGCCTCGTCCCTCGCGGCGGCGCAAAGCCCGGCGATTGTCTTTATGTCAGTGGTACGCTCGGCGACGCCGCGCTCGCCCTCAAGCTTCGGCACGGGAAAGCGGACTTCGAGCAAGCATTGCCGCCTGGAGCCTGCGATTTTCTTCTCAAGCGCTACCTCTACCCGGAGCCGAGGCTCGCCTTGTCGCCAGCCCTTGCGCGTTATGCCTCGGCGGCGATGGACATTTCGGATGGCT
Source organism: uncultured Alphaproteobacteria bacterium (assembly GCA_963757195.1). GTDB lineage: Bacteria > Pseudomonadota > Alphaproteobacteria > Rhizobiales > Rhodomicrobiaceae > Rhodomicrobium. The sequence goes on along the minus strand of CAVWQG010000002.1, from coordinate 1,418,499 downwards.
TGGCGCTCGACCTTTCGCGGATGTGCGACGCCTCCGGCGTTTCGGCCGAAGTTGAAGTTGCTTCGATTCCCCTGTCGGCGGCAGCCAGCGCAGCCGCAACGGCCTCTCCCAAAGCCATCGAAATCATTTTGTCCGGAGGCGACGACTACGAAATTCTTGCCGCCGTTCCTTCCGGCCACAGCGCCGCATTCGAGACCGCGAGCAAGGAAGCGGGCGTTCGCGTGACGAAGATCGGCGCCATCAAAGCAGGCGCCGGCGCGCCTGTTTTCCGCAAACCTGACGGCACAGCTCTCGGGCTGGCCGCCAAAGGCTTCGAGCACTTCACCGGGTGACGCTCGCAAAAGAGTAATTTGCGCTTCCCTCTTGTTCTGCTCAAGATTTCGTTTATTCAATCCGGCGCCTTTTCGTTTGTGGCGGTGCATCATGAAACTCGAACTCATTCACGTAGCTGCTCCGAGCCCCGCAAGGCCCGTCAAGCTTCTTTTCATTCATGGGATCTGCACAGGCGCCTGGGTCTGGGAACCCCACTTCCTACCCTTCTTTGCGGGTCTCGGCTATGACAGCTATGCGCTGAGCCTGCGCGGGCACGGCAAAAGCGAAGGCCGCGAGAAGGTGCGCGAGTTCACACTTTCGGATTTTGCCGACGACATCGGCTGGGCCTTGAACGAGATTGACGGCCCGACCGTGATTATCGCGCACTCGCTTGGCGGCGGCGTGGTCCAGAACTTCGTGCAGCGCGGCGGAAAGTCTGCCGGGGTGGTGTTGCTCTGCGCCGCGCCCCCGCATGGGTTGATGCGGGCCGCGGCTGCAATGTATGTCTCAAATCCCAAACTCGCGCATGAAATGAAGGTGGTTCTGCACCAAGGTCTCAGCGCTTCAAACCTCGACATCATCGAAGACGGTTTGTTTTCCGAGCCGCCATCGCGCGAACTTCGGCGACGCTTTGCCGAAGGCATCAGCGACATTGCGGAGAAGGCAAGCCGCCAGCTTATGGGCTGGGTCCCGTTCGCGCCCTTCCCATGGGGCATGCCGAAGCTTCTCGTGGCCGGAGGCGAAAAGGACCAGTTCATGCCCGCCGCCGACGTGCGCCTGACAGCGATCTATTACGGCGCGCGCTCCGTCATCGTACCCAACGGCGCGCACGCCATCATGCTCGACAAGAACTGGCGCGACGCCGCTCAGCCCATCGCCGACTGGCTCGCGAAGACGTTCAAAAAATGATACGAACCGGCATAAACATGATGACTTGCCCATGGCCGTCCGTTGACGAAAAATTGCTTGGAGCATCCTGCGCTTAATTGGACGCGGGCGCCCGACGATCGTTCAACGACTGGACCTCATGGTGAGCTTGTCGAACCATGGGCCGCATCGTTTTTCAGCAGCCTGCTAGATCATTAGTTATATGCCTTTTTGCCAAACGAACCTAATTTCCAACCGACGCGCTACGCCATAATTGCTCCCCACGTTTTATTTCCGTGACATTGGCTTTGTAAGCAGAGTTTGGCAAACGAAGCAGGCTGCAATTAAACCGCGGCGTGATAGCGCTGTTCATCTTGCTAAATTGTCCCGAAAATGCATGGAGCCCATCCCTTGGCCAAAAAAGACGCCGCTCGCAACGGTTTAAAACTCCTGAAACAACTCCGGCCGTTTCAGCGGCGCGAACCCCTTCCCTGGAACTCGCCGAAATCCACCGAGGAAGACCCGGAGGCGCACGCCCGCATTGAAGCGATACTCAAAAGTCCGAGCTACCGCCGGGCGGATGCCGATTTCGACTTCCTCGCGCGGGACGACTTGCGCGGCCTCCGCCTCCAGATCGACTATCTGAAGCCTGACCTCCTCCTCGGAGAAGCAGGGGTACGCCAAACCATCGTGGTTTTCGGGAGCACCCGTATCTGCGAGCGTGCGGAGGCATCCCGTCAGGTGGAAAATCTGAAAAGGTCCCTCGCAGCAGACCCCGGCAACAAAGAGCTGGAGCATCGCCTCGCCGCCGCAAAGCGCATTCTCGCCAAGAGCCACTATTACGACGTCGCCCGCGAATTCGGCCGGATCGTCAGCGAAGCCAACCACAACAACGGCCAGGAAGAGCACGCCGTCATCATGACCGGAGGCGGCCCCGGCGTCATGGAGGCGGCGAACCGTGGCGCGTTCGATGCCGGCGCCAAGTCCGTCGGCCTCAATATTGCCCTGCCGCATGAGCAGTTCCCGAACCCTTACATCACGCCCGACCTGTGCTTCAGCTTCCATTACTTCGCCATACGGAAGTTTCATTTCGTGCTTCGCGCGAAAGCGCTCGTGGCTTTTCCAGGCGGATACGGCACCTTCGACGAGTTGTTCGAAGTCCTGACGCTCGTTCAAACACAGAAGCTCAAGCAGATCCCGGTGATCCTCGTGGGCAAAGACTATTGGCGGCAGGCCGTCAATTTTGATTTTCTCGCCGATGAAGGCGTGATTGCCAGTGAGGACCGCGAACTATTCTGGTATGCGGAGACGGCGGAGGAAATCTGGAACGGAATCCAGGCTTGGTACGCCAACGGCGGAGCAGCCTAAGGCGATCGTCGTCCGCGAAACAGGCGCTGGCGTCTGTTGCGATCCCGGATAGGCGCTAAAGCGCTTTCCGGGACGACGTGACAGCTGGCATAGCGACCCGCTTGACCATTCGAGGGAAAACCGCAATCTTTTAGGAGCCTATCGGACCCGCAAAGGAGGACCGATGATCCGCGTTCAACAACAGGATTTCGATGTCGGCGCCGAAATAGCGTCCCTGCGAAAGGGGCGCACGGATGCCGGCGCGATTGCGGCGTTTGCCGGGCTCGTCCGGGACCACGCTGGCGGCCGCGATGTGACCTCGATGACGCTCGAGCACTATCCGGGAATGACCGAGAAGGAGCTTGCCCGGATCGAGGCCGAAGCCCGCGAGCGCTGGCCTCTTCTCGATTGCCTCATTGTCCATCGCGTGGGCCGGCTTTTACCCGGAGACAATATCGTGCTCGTCGTCACTTTGTCCGAGCACCGGCACGCGGCCTTCGAAGCGGCGCAGTTTCTGATGGACTATCTCAAGACGACGGCGCCATTTTGGAAAAGCGAGGAAAACGGCGAACAGCGCCAATGGGTAGCGGCGCGCGACGCCGACGATGCCGCAGCCGAGCGCTGGGTCAGGTAGGCAGCCTTTCGCGGCTTACTCCGCCTCAGCCGAAGCCGCGCGCGTGCGGCTCTTCTTGGGGGCTTGCCTCTCGGCTTTTTCGGCGGCTTCCTTCTTTTTGGCTTCGGCGTCTTCGGCTTCCTTGGCGAGCCTCATCTCGCGCAACTTTGCAACCTTTTCCGAACGTTGGCGAGCCGCGGACTCGATATCATGCCTGACGGCCTGATCGCGTTTCTGAAGATTTGCGAAGCGCTCCGCGGCCTTTGTTTTTGTCGTGGCAGCCATGGTTGTCCTTCCGGTTGGCGCATGACCCACTGCGAGGGAGAGCGCCGGCCACGCCCCAAGTGAGCTCTGAAGGGTCATCACCCTTATGTTTCATGACTTTAGATGGGTATTGGATACCCCCTGCGCAAGCATCCGGGTTGAAGCACGGGTTGCTCCTTTTGTTCTAAGTCCGTGCCTCTCGTCTTGAGAGTTAACCGCCGTTAGCTGAACGGAAGGTGTTTTCGCGTGTTGAGCGTTATCATCACACTAACGGATCCATGACAAAGCGCATCGAAGACTACGCCCTTATTGGCGATTGCGAAAGCGCGGCTCTTATTGCCCGCGACGGTTCCATCGACTGGCTGTGCTGGCCGCGTTTCGATTCCGGGGCGCTGTTCGCGGCGTTGCTTGGCACACCGGAAAACGGGCATTGGAGCATGTCCGCGGGCGAAGGAGCCGCCAAGCGCCGCCGATACCGGGACGGCACATTAATCCTTGAGACCGATTTCGAAACAGAAAGCGGCGCGGTTACTCTCATCGACTTCATGCCGTTTCACCGGGAAGGTCCGAGTTCGTCTGATCCGCCTCGTCCAGGGCCGCACAGGCGAGGTCGAAATGGACACCGAGTTCCTGCTGCGCTTCGATTACGGCCTGATTGTCCCCTGGATCACCCGCATGGACGGCAAAGGGCTGGAGGCGATTGCAGGACCGGACATGGTCCTTCTGGATACGAATGCTCCCGTGAAGGCGCGCGGAATGAAACATGCGGGATCGTTCACGGTCCGGGCCGGCGAAACGGTCTCGTTCGTGTTGAGCTATGCGAAGTCTTTCGAGCAACCCCCTCCGCCCATCGACGCCTTGAAAGCGCTGGAGGACACCGAGAACGCCTGGCGGCGGTGGTCGCAGCGTTGCACCTATGAGGGACCTTACAGCGCGGCGGTTTTACGCTCGCTCATCACCCTGAGAGCCCTGATCTACCGCCCGACGGGGGGCATCGCCGCCGCCGTAACGACATCGCTCCCCGAAGAAATCGGCGGCAGCCGCAACTGGGACTACCGCTTCTGCTGGCTTCGGGATGCGACCTTCACGCTGCTGGCGCTCATGAATTCCGGTTACCGGCACGAAGCGGGCGAATGGCGGACATGGCTTCGCCGCGCCGTGGCCGGCAGCCCTCAGCAGGTTCAGATCGTGTACGGCCTCGCCGGAGAGCGCCGCCTTATCGAGAGCACCATCCCATGGCTTTCCGGCTATGAAAATTCAAAGCCTGTGCGCATCGGCAATGCGGCCGCGAACCAGTTGCAGATCGACATCTTCGGCGAGGTCATAGATGCGCTCTATCAATGGACCGAGGGCTCCTCGAATCCAGGGCACGAAGGATGGCCTGTCGCGCTCACTCTTCTGGAACATCTCGAAAAAATCTGGCGGCTGCCGGACGAGGGCTTGTGGGAGGTCCGCGGCGGCGCGCGACATTTCACCCATTCGAAGGTCATGGCATGGGTCGCGTTCGATCGCGCCGTCAGAGCCATGGAACGCTACGGTCTCGAAGGCCCGCTCGAGCGCTGGCGAAATGTCCGCGATGAGATTCACAATCAGGTTTGCGAACAAGGCTTCGACGCCAAGATCGGCGCATTCACGCAAAGCTACGGTTCCACCGCGCTTGACGCCAGCGCGCTTCTGATCCCGCTCGTCGGCTTCCTTCCCGCGAGCGACCCGCGAGTGCACTCCACGGTCAAGGCGATCGGAGAGAAGTTGCGCGATGGCCCTCTTGTCCGGCGGTACGACACAGACAAAACGCAAGATGGAGTCAAAGGCGGCGAAGGGGCGTTCCTGGCGTGCTCGTTCTGGTACGCGGATAATCTTGTCATGCTCGGGCGGCGCGACGAGGCCGTGGAACTCTTCGAGTTTCTTCTCACGCTCTGCAACGACGCCGGCCTTCTGTCGGAGGAATACGATCCTGGCGCGGGGCGTTTGCTGGGCAACTTCCCGCAAGCCTTTTCTCACGTTGCGCTGATTAACACGGCGCACAATCTTTCGCACTCGGCGAAACCGTCTGCGCAAAGGGGAAGACATCACAGGACATAAGAGGACCGGCGAACCCGGGTCTGATCTTTAAGCGGCGTGCTCCGTATCCGGATAGACGCCTCGCAAGACAATGTCGAAATGATTGCGAACGGCATCATTGCAGGCGCAGGCTCGCCGCCGGAGCGCTTTGACGTCGGCGACAATAAGAGCGCCGCGGGTGGTCTTCAAGATCTTGTCCATCTTCATGGTCTGGATCACCCGGCTGATGTAGCTGCGTCCCACGCCGATCATGCTGGCAAGTTGCTCCTGGGTCATCGGCAGGATTTGGCTTTGAATCCGGTCCATGCCGGCGAGAAGGAGTTTCGCGACCCTCTGTTCAATCGAATGGGCTGCATTGCAGGCGACGGACTGAAACACCTGAGCGAGCAGACAATCCGCATAGCGCGCAAACAAATGCTGTATTGGGATCGATTGCACCTTTGCCGCTTCGAGGGCCGCCGTTTCAATCCTCAAGAAGTCTCCGGCAAACTCGACCGAGGCTCGCGCATAGGCCGGAAGACGGCCATGGCTGATGATGCCCCCAACGGCTCCCTCCCGGCCGATGAGCGCCGTTTCAGCGCTCTTGCCGTCGGGCAGCAAAATGGAGAAGGATGCAAGGCTTGCCCCGCATGGGAAATAGGTGAAGCGGACATTATCGCCCGGATCGTAGAATATGGTCCCGCGATCGGCTTTAACCGCTTCGAAATGGGGCAGCAGTTTGATTGCGTCCTCCTCATCGAGAGCGTGCAGAAGATTATTGCGCAATTGGCCTCGTTTATGCATATTTATCTTTCTCGGTAAAATTCGCTTAAGATAAAGCCGGTTCAACCGCCTTTGTTCATTTGTGGACAGACGAATTTTCGACTTTTGTTTAAGAAGACATGAATCCAACCGCTGGCAGAGGTCCCGCCATGCTCGCTGTACGATAGAATTTGGGTTCCATGTTCGGGGACCAATCGGACGGGTTGTTGAGAGCGCTCTTGCGCTTTTTGGGCGGAGGACTGCCTTCCTTGACTTTGCGTTTGCCATCGAAGGGCGCTGGGGGCGAGGAAGCGGAATCTCAAATTCGCCATGACAGCGCACCGGCAGAAAAGCCAGGCTCGAACCTTTCCGGCGATCTGCATCTCAGTCAGAAGGGTTCTGAAAGCCTCCTTGGTGAAAGTGACGAGATGCTTCGTCTCGTGCTCGAAGCTGCGGACCTTGGCACATGGCGCTGGGAGGTTGATCAACCTGAAAAACCGTTGGTCTGGGATGCGCGTTGCAAAGCGTTGTTCGGCCTCCCACCCGAGGCGGCGATTACTTTCCAGTTCTGGGTGAGCTTGGTTCATCCCGGCGACCGGGCTCAAGGCGAGTCCGTCGTCGCACGCGCCCTCGACCCTTCCGACCCCGACGATGGCCTCGCTTACAAATATCGAATTCAGCACCCTGACGGGAGGATGCTCTGGCTCCTGGCTACTGGCCGCGCCTATTTCGAGCCCGATCCGACGCAACCGGCGGGAAGGCGGCCACTGCGCATCCTGGGCGCCATTCGCGACGTAACGGAAACCGAATTGGCCGATCTTTGCCGTCTCGAACGGGAGAGGCGCGGCAGCTATTTTCTTGCCCTTGGGGAAAGGCTTCGCTCCGCCTGCACGGCTCGTGACGCTGTCAGCGCGGCATGCGAGGCCCTTGGCCGCGAGCTGCGTGCGACTTTCGCGGGGGTTGGGGAATTGCAAGCCGATGGCCTCGACACCGTCGTCGAGAGTGCGTGGAGCGCCGCCGGCGATCCGGCTCCCATGCTCGGCCGTCACCGGTTCATGGACGCGAAGCGGATCGCGGACCTTTTGGCTGGCGGCGTCATCGCGGTGAACGACGTGCTCACGGACCCTCGTTTCGCATCGGATGAGGGAGCGCAGGCCGCGCACAGAGCATTCGGCACGCGCTCATCGATCAATGTTCCGCTCATGCGGGATGGGGGTCCGCGCGCCTTCCTGTTCGTTGCGAATGCCGCGCCGAGGGCCTGGACCGAAGCCGAGATCGCTCTCGCGCGCGAAACGCTGGAGCGGGCGTGGCAGGCAGTCGAAAGAGCGCGCGCCGAGGAGGCCCTCAGATTGACGACCGAGCGCTTTGAACTTGCGCTCAAAGACTCCCCGGTCGTGGTGTTCTGCCAGGACCTCGACCTTCGATACACGTGGATTTACAATCCTGCCCTCGGCTACGAGGCCTCCGATGTCGTCGGGCGGTTCGATGCCGACATTTTCGAGCGGGCCGAAGACGCGGCCGCGACAGAGGCCATCAAGCGCGAAGTCATCCGCACCGGCGCGCCCAAGCGCGGAGAGTTTCTCATTCACTGGAAGGGCGTCGATCGTTACTACGATATGCTCGTAGACCCCATGCTCGATGCGGCAGGACAGATCAAGGGCGTCCGCTGCGCCGCCATCGACATAACCGAGCGCAAACGAGAGCAGCAGCACATCCGGCTGCTCATGCGCGAGATGAACCACCGCTCCAAAAACATGCTGACCCTGGTGCAAGCCGTGGCCCGGCAGACAGCTGCGAAGAAGACCGACGACTTCCTTGGCCGGTTCGATGAACGGCTTCGCGCTCTCGCAGCCAGTCAGGATCTCATCGTCAGGAACGAATGGCGAGGCGTCGATCTTGAGGAGCTTATCTTCTCGCAGCTCTCGCACTTCAAAGACATTATCGGCGTGCGGATAGACTTGAAGGGGCCTCCTCTTTTCATTTCGGCGTCTGCGGCGCAGACCATCGGCATGGCGCTCCATGAGCTCGGCACAAATGCGGGCAAGTATGGGGCGCTTTCAACCCCGAACGGTCGCATCGATGTGGTATGGCGGCTCGACCGCGATGACGAGGGCCACGACGTTTTCGTCATGAGCTGGGCTGAAAGCGATGGCCCTCCCGTCTCACCGCCAACCCATCGCGGGTTCGGGTCCACCTTGATATCGCGCATCGTGGAAGTAAGCCTGAATGCGGAGGTCGAATTGGACTACGCCGTCAGCGGGTTGTTCTGGCGGATAACCTGCAATGCAGAGGAAGTCCTGGACGCTATCGACCGAGGCTCGTAAAAAAGCCGCTGGAAATTCCCCAACGGCTATTATTCCAGCAATCTATTCGAATATTTTAGAGGTGTGATAAGAATAAACCAGATCGCAATCGAGAATCCTGCTAACGGCGACTTCTTTAGGGGGGGGCTCTGCGATGGTGAAGCTATCTTGGTCAATAGCAATAGTATGTGCGAGCAGTCTATCTGCTTGTGTCTCAACCCCGCCGCTCGAAGAGGCGACAGGGACTTCACAGAGTGACATCATGATAAATGATGTTGTTCAACGCGTTAAGTGCGAGCTGGCCTACGCGTTTGATAAAAAGACTGAAGAACGGGATTTTTTGTGGCTCGCGAGCTGGACAGTAAATGTGCAGCTAACGCTCGACATAAACGATTCTGCTGGCATATCTCCAAATGGAAGCTTTACCTCTTACAGGCGAAACGCTGTCAACTTCGACGCCGGCCCTTCGACATATCCGGCTACGGTTGCTCGCAGTGTTGTGCCCCAGTTTTTTACTTTCGGCGCCGGGGCCACTTTGAATTCACAAGCAGTCCGGACCGAGACGCTAAGCTTCACGTTAGCACTTGACGAACTGAGCCAGTGGTGGCGCAAACAACAGCTTCTCGAAAGAGATCCTGCATTTCCGATCGAAAAGCGGGCCTGCAATCCCGAGTGGCGCAGCGGCGTACTCGGCAATTTAGGGCTGAAAGAGTGGGTCAACTCCGCATTCTACCCAGTCGAGTTTGGCGCCTTAGAGGCAGGTATCCATCCCCAACCGCTCTCGCAAAAACCTGGCAATGTTCCCGCCAACAGATCCAGTCCCACTGCCCCGGTTGCTCGCGCCCCACAGCAGCAAAAGAAATACACTTGCGAGCAAATGAAGAATAAAATCGGTAGTTCGCTTTCCAAGTTGAAAAGAATTAGCAGCTCTATCGAATTCGCCAATGCGGCTGTTACTGCATCTGACAAAAAGATAACAAGCTCTGCGTCATCGTTGGACACAAAAATTGGTGCATTAAGAACAGATTACCCAAATTACAAATACATCTTATCTGATAATTTCAGACAACGCTATAACAGGATCGATGAATACAGTAATAGTATGTGGAAGTTTGTTACCAATTCAGCAATATGTGTGAGTCGTTTAAAAAATATAACAACAGGTACACTCTCCGATATCAATAAATCAATCCCTGATGTTGAGAAGCTTTCTGAGGAGATTAATAAGTTAACTGACTGTAGTAGTGACGAAGCTCAAGGTAATTACATCAATTTCTTGACCGGAGATACTGAGAAACTCTTGGCGACAAAGGATGTCGAGAACGCGCAGACTTGCGCCGACGTAACCCAGAAACAAGCTAATGACTCTGTGATATTAGCGTCTATCTTGCCGAGCCAGATCGACCCCCCAGTTTGACTCTATTCTGCACTCAGTCAACTTCGTTATCACTTATGGCGCAAACATCTCCCCAAGCTGGACTTTACTGCAATGGAAGGGGCCGGCAGCGGGCAGCGGAAGCTTGGCGGGCGCTACAGGTATTCGAACGAACACTTTGGTGCTTGCTCTTGGACCACGCAACGGAGCAACAGCTGCAAGCCCGCAAGCGGTGCAACTCATACAAAACCAAACGGTGCGGGCACTGTCACACTGACGAAGAAGAGATGCAGGTTGTAGGATTTGCGCTTTGAGTCAGGCCAACTGGCGTGCGGCTAGCTTTAGGCGCAAAATCTAAGATGTTCTTGGTTTGATCCCATAACAGTCTCCGCGGGTGGCGGCCTCCTCGCTTGCAGGCCGCACCCGCTGGCGCCAAGCATTCGCCCCCGGAGGTTGGTTGCGTCAAAAGCGCACCTGTTAGATACTAACAAACACCAAGAGAGAATTGAGCAGCTTATGCGAGTATTGGCATTTTTCTTCGCTTTCTGCATGGTGACTTCATTCGTTTGTCTGTTACATGCTCAGGACATAGCACTAACATATGTTCCGCTTGGTCCCAAAGCGCAGCCATTCGGTTACGGCGACATGGGCGCACGCTGGTCTCATCGGCCAGGGCAACCGGTCAGGATCAACGTATGCTGGGATGATCCTCTTCCCCAAGACCCCGGTGCAAGTAAGGCGCTATCTGAAAACCGAAAACTCGTAAAAGAAATAGTAATCAAGATATGGAGCACGCCGGTTGCGGTTGTTTTTGAAGGATGGGACGGCTGTCTTTCAACTCGAGACGATGGTGTACATATCGCTGTTTATGACAAGAGGAACGATGGTCCCCACGCCGTCGCCCTTGGCAAGAATCTTAATAAAATCTATCATGGCGTGGTGCTGAATTTCGATTTTCAGAAGTGGAACCCACGTGATTGGTGTAAAGAGAATGACGAGAACAGGAAAGAATGTGTCCGGGCAATAGCGGTTCATGAGTTTGGGCATGTCCTTGGGCTGGCGCATGAGCAAAATCGTGATGATCGCCCTAAAAATCTTGATAGCTGTGACGACAAAACGGGCGCTTTCATCACCGATAAATTCCCAGGAACTCAAAAATTCGGAGTTTGGGATGCTCAGTCCGTAATGAATTATTGCCACACCATCTATAAAGATGGCGGTTATTCTCTAAGTGCTAACGATATAAAATCTATACAAGCTATGTATCCTGCAAGAATATAGGGTGATGCTGATGCAAAGTGTCCTACTTCTATTAGCTTCATTGATCATGTTTGTCTTGCCATGCACGTCTACTCTAGGTGTAGAAGAGATCGATGTTGTTCACAGTAAAGCTAGAAGGGCGTTAATTTATCTTCAGATTCATTATAAGGATAAGGATAATCCCTTTGGCTCCTTCAAATATGGCACCGCATTTTTTATAACAGCCGACGGCTATGCCTTAACATCCGCGCATCTATTCTATGAAAATAATGATCTTACTCAAAAGAGACTTGAGCCTCTACAGAATAGCGATTTTTTAACTGGTGGAATTGGTACTAGCGGTAGCACTAATTGGCGTTTTGATGACCTGATGATTGAAGACAAGGATTTAGACTTGGCCATTATACAGCTTAGAGACCCTCCCGCGCCTACCACACACTTGAAGCTTTGCGGAAGCGAGCCGCAGAACTCAAAGGCAGAGATACTTGCGTGTGGCTTTGCGGGCAACAACCCGTTAGCTTGCCAAAGCGGGAAGATAATCGGCAATAATGTTGGAAAGCTCTTGCAAACAAATGCAAGTCTGAACCCTGGAATGAGCGGCGGCCCAATATTCTCCTCGAGAGGCTATGTGATTGGTGTAATAACTTCTGGGCTCCGAGAGCCGGGCTTCGAGCGCTTAAACTATGCACTACCGATTCAGTACACACTAAGATTTGTTTCAAATGCTAGGATAAATTCTTGGGATTGCAATCCGGGAGTGTTCTCTGTGCAGAAGCCTCCACTTGTGATCGGATCCCGAACAGTTTTATCGGATGGTTGGAGACATTATGATGCAAGCAGCTTTAGCTTCCATCTGCAGAGTGTCGGGAGCTGGGTGAGCGCTTCAGGCGACATCGCTGCTTCGAATATAAGATCGACGCCGCCCCTCAATCCGGAAATCTCACTATTTCTTCCATACGACGCTCCTCCTTTTCCCACGTCCCAAGCTAAAAGTGGAATTGCGGAGGCGTCATTAGAAAACCTGAGTAGTACTGATGATTGCGAAAAAATTGGTACTTATCGCCATCACTGGTTTCAGCCTGAAAAAAACAAATTCTATTGCGTCAGAACAAGAGATGGAAAATCCTATGCCAAAATTTGGGTAGCGGATATGAATGATGAACAGATCTTCTTCGATTGGATTTATCAACCTAATGCGAAGGAATAAGTACACAGGATTCCAACCAGCATCAGTGAGGTTGGTCTCACGATATTGCTCCCGCTTAATCCCGAAAGAGACATTCTCCTCGCCGCTCAGAACGGCCGGGACCTGCCTGCTTCGGCCGAAACCGTCCACCCTGCCCGGGCGGAGCCCGAGCCGGACGACCGCCGATCAAGCGAGCGTGTCAACCCGAAGCCCTCCCATCGAAAGGCGCAAAGCCCGGCCCCGATAGTAAACAATGCGTTGCTGCGCAGGCCGCCCCGCAAAAGTGAATCCGTTCGTGGTTAAAAAGGTCGGCGCCCAATTTATTCCTGGTCCAAATTGCGGCCCAAATTGGTTAATGCGTCGTAAAAGTCAGACTAGGCCCCCCTACGGTCCCGCTGCCGTATCCCTCTGAAAAGACGAGACTTTTTCTCTGCCATTAAGTAGAATTTAATGGCGGAATTTTCTTCTTTACTGGGACGCGCAGAAGTCCGTTAAATATGTTGCGGCTTCGCATATTAACCAGGCTGGCGAGCTTCGCAGCCGCGGCGATATGCGCTTGTTATTATTTTCCACGCTATATCAATGCCTTAACGCCGTTAACCTCGCATCAAGGAGATTTTCCCTAAGATCCGTGCCCAGGCAATGCGGACGCAAACGCAAGCGCAAACTGGTCCACAAGGTTTTAGCGAGATGCCGCCATTCGCAACGAGCATACAGATAGCGAGTTGGTCCGTAAGCCGGGTTCGTGCCGGCGGCCGGCGGGAAGCTGCCGGCTCGTCCAGTCCTGGAATGGTCCTTTGGCGCGCCCGTGCAAGTTCGGCCGAGCGAAGCAACCTCGGGAACAAGCCGAACCCGAATTTGTTCGGCGTGCGCCGGGACGGAGGTACAAATCATGGCTGAGTCAATCGGGAACCGCGTGTGGGCCATCGCGGAAGGTTACCTTCCTCCATCGAGCACGGGAGACACGCGCCAGCTCGTAAGCCACGAAGCGGTTTGCATTCTGAATACGGGCGACAGCGACGCGCATGTCGAGATCACGGTCTACTTCGCCGGGCGGGAACCCGCCGGTCCCTATGTGCTCGAAGTGCCTGCGCGGCGCACGCGTCACGTCCGCTTCAACGATCTGAAAGATCCCGAGCCCATCCCGGAGGACACCGACTATTCAAGTGTGATCGTATCGAGCGTCCCCGTCGTCGTCCAACACACACGGCTCGACTCGCGTCAGGCTGCGCTCGCGCTTCTCAGCACCATTGCCTATCCTGTCCGGTAAACGGAGTCCCAGCTCATTGCCCGTGGGAGAACTCTTCAAGCACCTCGCTCAGCGCGTGGCTTGTGACAAAGGAAGGGCCGGTGAAAGGATAATTGATCTCCACAATCGCAAAAACAGACGTGAACGTGAGTATAGCTAGAAATGCAGTCATGAGAATCTGAGCACGCAGATTCTCGGTGCCGAAGAAGAATGCGAATGCAACGGTGAGGATGGCCGCAGCGAAAACAACGATCCAAACAACAGTTGGCACAATGCCAGTCGCAAGATGGAGACGCGTCCGCCGGGAGTGGGTTATTTCGTCAAGTTGCTTGAACATTTGGATCAGGAGCGCCGTGTGCTTTGTATCGCCCTCCGATAAGCGAGTAACCGATGCGTAGAGCGCGTTAAGTGCTTGCGTAACGTCGGGGCTGATCTTTCCCAATGCCATTGCAGTCCAATCTTTTTCGATGGCGACCGTGAGGTAATTGCTCAGGTCCTCTCTTATCGCTTTCATTCCTGGATCGGGCCCAGCCGCAAGCCGGTAGAGGGTCGCAGAACCTCCCGCCTCTTGAACGACCGAAGATTGCGCCTCCGCGAATTTTTCCCAAACCACGATTATCGCGAAGGCGTTGACGACGGCGAAAATCACCCCGACAGTTGCAAACTTGAAGCCTGCGATCTCGTTATTGGTTGTCAGTTGTTCGAGTTCGACGGATTTGCGGACGATGATCTGTCCGCAAACGGCGGCGATGGTTGGGAGAACCACCACGAGCAGTATCGCCTGCCAGAGCGGCAGTCCGGCTAAGAACAGCATCCGGTCACGTTTCCCCTTTGCAAAGAGGAAACTGTAAGCCTTTCTATTTGCCGAGGCTCTTCAAGAAGATGTGCTTTGAATGAGACCGGGATGCTTGAGCGCGATGGCTATTCAGCCAGAGCGCGTTCGATCCGCCGGTCGGGGATGAGCCACATCACCGCGACAGACACGTAAATGATGCCCGCAATCAGTGGATTGACGAAGGACAGGGCGATTGCGGCCAGGTAAAGGACCGGAGAAATCTTTCCCTTGATGTCCCGCCCCAAAGCCTTCGCGAGAGTGAAGGCTTGCCCTTCGCGGCGAAGAATCGCCTTCTGGAGCAGGGAATAGGCGATGGCGGGCATGAGGAGCGCCACCCCGTAGACGGCGGTTGGCAATTTGGCGAAGTGGTTCTCGCCCATCCAAGCCGTCGCGAACGGCACCAGCGAAAGCCAGAACAACAGATGCGTATTCGCCCACAGCATCAGCCCATCGACGCGGTTTACGGTGTAAAGCAGATGATGGTGATTGTTCCAATAGATGGCCACATACACGAAGCTCAAGACGTAACTTAAGAAAGTCGGCAGAACGCCAGCCAAATCCTTGAGGTTCGGCCCATGCGGGACTTTGAGCTCAAGGACCATGATCGTAATTATGATGGCGACGACGCCATCGCTGAAAGCAAGAAGCCGGTCCTTTTCCATGCCTTGGACTCCGCAAATGCTGGTGGAGCGAATTTGACATTTGAGCCCCATCTGCCCCGAGCGCGTCCTCAAATGTCAAATTCTAAAGCTCCACCAGAACATAAGTTGCCAGTGGTCCTTCGATTCCTACATTTGCTCTCGCGCGTGCTGCAAAGGCAGGCAAATGTCGGAATCGGACCGCTGGACGTTGACATTGTCGCCGGTTTACCCGATAAATCCGGCGCAGCCGTATAGGTGAAATTGCGCGACCTAAGGCCTATCTCCCGCTAAGAGAGAACAAAGTCCGCCCATGGCGGCGCCGATCGGTGCGCTTAAAAACGATAGAGGACTCCATGTACGCGGTGATCCGCACGGGGGGCAAGCAATACAAGGTTGCCCCAGACGACGTGCTACAAATTGAGAAGCTCGAAGCTGCCGCAGGCGACGCGGTCAACTTTTCCGATGTGTTGATGGTGGCGGGCGAAGGCGAGCCGATGTTCGGCGTGCCGCTTGTTTCCGGCGCTCTCGTCTCGGCCGAGGTTGTCGAGCACGGACGCGGGCCGAAGGTCATCATCTTCAAGAAGAAGCGCCGCCAGAACTACCGGCGCAAAAGGGGCCACCGCCAGGAATTGACCACGGTGCGCATCCTGGAGATTCTGACCGGCGGCAAGGCCCCGTCGAAAGCGGCGAAGGCAAGCGAATAGCTTCCAGTTTTTAAAGGCGAAAGACCATGGCACATAAAAAAGCAGGCGGTTCGTCCCGGAACGGCCGCGACTCCGAAGGCCGCCGCCTCGGCGTTAAAAAGTTCGGCGGCGAACAGGTCGCTCCCGGAAACATCATTTTGCGCCAGCGCGGGACGCAGTGGCATCCTGGCGAAGGCGTCGGCATGGGGCGCGACCATACGATTTTCGCAGCACGCGAGGGTTTCGTCGAGTTCAAGGCCAAGGCGCGGGGCCGCACCTACGTTTCGGTTGTCCGCGGCGAGCAGGCGAACTAAAGCCGTGTCTGGTTGGAGCCTTGGCGCATTGAGTTGCGCCGGGCTCGCGCTAACTTTGGCGCGTCCTGTTTGTGAACATGCCGTTGGTTGGGACTGGCGGGCGGGATGAGCACGCGG
The DNA here is from genome assembly GCA_963757195.1 of uncultured Alphaproteobacteria bacterium. Classification (GTDB taxonomy): domain Bacteria; phylum Pseudomonadota; class Alphaproteobacteria; order Rhizobiales; family Rhodomicrobiaceae; genus Rhodomicrobium. The sequence goes on along the minus strand of CAVWQG010000002.1, from coordinate 1,402,331 downwards.
TTACCGGTTATCCGTTTTGCAACAGAGCTGCGTAAGACCGTACAGCAATGGCGCCGGCGCGGGCAGCGTGTCGCCCTTGTTCCCACCATGGGCGGCCTCCACGACGGCCATCTCTCGCTCATCCGGCTCGCAAAAAAGCACGCAAGCCGTGTTGTCGTTTCGGTCTTCGTGAACCCCACGCAATTTGCGCCGCATGAGGATTTTTCGAGCTATCCTCGCAACGAGGAACGCGACTGGCACAAGCTTCTGAGCGTGCAGCCGGACGCCATGTATGCGCCGGAAGTTGAAGAAATTTACTCGCATGACTTCGCGACCCGCGTCGAGGTGGCGGGAGTTACTCAGACGCTTGAGGGAATTTCCCGGCCGCATTTTTTTGCCGGGGTCACAACTGTTGTCGCAAAGCTTTTCCTGCAGTGCCTGCCGGACGTCGCCGTCTTCGGCGAGAAGGATTATCAGCAGCTTCTCGTCGTGAAGCGGATGGTCAGGGATCTGGCGTTTCCGATTACCATCCTGCCGGGGCCCATCGTTCGCGAGGGCGACGGACTGGCGATGTCCTCGCGCAACGTCTATCTCGATCCGAGAGAACGCAGCGTTGCCCCTCAGCTTTACGCCGTCCTCAGGGACGTTGCCGCCGACCTCGCGTCAGGCCGCCCAGTGCGGGAGTCCATGACGCAAGGCAAGGTCCGGCTCGAGAATGCGGGCTTCAGGATCGACTATCTCGAGCTTCGCGATAGCGACACCCTGATGCCGATCGAGAACTCGACGTACACCGGCGCCCGCCTTCTGGCGGCCGTTTATCTCGGCAGCGTCCGGTTGATCGATAATGTCGAGGTTGCCTGATCTCAACGCCGCGCCGAGGCCGCATCGGGGCCTCGGCGCGTACTGTCTGAACGTGTGCACTCAGAACTTGTAGTTCAGCCCCGCACGAATGATATCGATACTCCCGATCTCATGGATATAGGTCTGATTTCCGTGCTGCGAGACCGTTCCGGTCGGGCCGCTTTCAGAGCCAAATCCATCAGCGTAGAGATATTCGATCTTGCCCGATAGCCTGGGTGTGAAAGCGTGCTCAACGCCCGCGCCAATCACGTAGCCGGTCTTCCATCCTTGATAGAAGTTGCTCTCATCGGCGTCGTTGCCGACGATCGCTTCGTTCGCATGAACCATTGCCAGACCGCCGGTCCCGTAGAAGAGGGTGGGGCCAATGGCGTAGCCTATTCTGCCGCGGATGGTGGCAAAGCCGTCCCAACCGCCGGACCAGTCATGCCCATCGTAGATATACATGTGCTGCTGGCCTTCCATTCCGGACCAGCTGATGTCAGCTTCAGCGCCCGCCACCCAGTTGGGGGCAAACTGATAATTGTAGCCGACGGCGCCTCCGAGAAGGATGCCGCTTGGATCGTTCTCCGCCCACCCATGAGGGTTGTTGGCGTTGGGAGAGACATAATTCCTTGAGACTCCGCTGCCGTACCCCCCTGTAAAACCGCCATAGAAGCCGGTCCAAACCCAGGGCACCTCCACAAAAGGTGCATCCTTTAGGCTGCCTGGTCCTGCGAAATCGGCAGCATTTGCAGCGCTCATTCCAACCAAGGATACGCTGACGCCAAAAAGAAAAGCCCTCATCCCCATTTTCACTCTCCCCTAGAAGAAGTCATGCACCCCCCCACAGTGCAGCATGCTCTTCGGATTAGCCGGACAACTCGAGGTAAACTCGATGTGACAGATCTATACTGACGGGATTGGTGATATATCGGCAGGAAAACGGCGTTTCGGCCTTTCATAAGACCATACCATGTCTCTACCTTAGGTTTACACCGTTGTTTTTTAGCTCATATTCACGTATGAGCGGCGCTGGCATGCCAGAAGAAGCCATATTCCTGCGAAAATTTTGGAGAATTCCTTTATTATCTCTTAGTTGAATGCGGGCGATTACAGGCGACAAATCTTTTTTTTACTACAGGGGGAATAAATTCAGACAAGGTCAAAGAACCTAGAAGCGTTCAGAAATTCAGAAAACCGCCTTTTCTGTCTTTGAGCCGCTTCAAAGTCCTCGCCCCAATGAGAGGCCTGCCAATTTTCGTCGACCTGAGCCGCCTCCCAGGCAGCATCCGTGTCGAGAAACCGCTTGGCATGCGCCAGCGCGATGAGCGCCGAGCCCGTCAGCGTTGTCATCACATGCAGCGCAGCGAGCCGGAATGGCCCCTCCGCCGAGATCACCCGGCCGACCGCATCAAGGGATGCTGCGGGTTGCTCGATATGCTTCACGCCCGTTCCAACCTTGAACGGCGCATCATACTCCGTGCAAACCCAGGCGAGGATTGGGTCCCAGAGACGAGCCTGCTCCGCCGCAAGCTCAGCCGGAGCCTCGGCGCGATAGCAAAGAAGGTCGGATGACGCGTAGTTCACGATGTCCTGCACCACCTCCCCTTTCCTGCCCTCGACGCCATCGATGGCGCTGTTGGCGAGGCGTGTAAACGGAAGGCTGGCGGGCACGATCTCGTCGCCCTGCGCGTTCCACTCCCCGCCGATTGCGTCGGCAAGTGCCCGCGAGGGTACAGCGAGGGCATGACCGGCGGGCGTCTTAATGGGGCGGCCGTCGAGTTCAATGCCGAAGCTTCCATTTTCGCGATCGGCGACCGTGGCGGCGCTGTAGAAGCGTTTCGGGTTTTTTTTTGAGTCGGTCATGCTTGCTTTCAGAGCGTTTTGCGTCGCGCCGCCCGCCAAATCCGCCAGAACCGGCGTAAGGGGCTAATCGCAACAACGGTGTGTAGAGGATCGAAACCCGGCGCAGCCATCGCTCTCAGATAAGGTTTGACGAGCGTCAGCGGAAGGAAGGCGGGCCAAGCCGTCGGGTCTATGCCAGCCGCCTTTGCGCGAAACTGCCGCAGCGCCCGGCTGGCGACGCCCCGGAGGTCGGCAAGAGCCGCCCCCAAGCTTGCACTTGTCTCGCCCCTGTGGATGGCGGCCAGATCAATTCCCCTGCTCACCAGGTATGACGAGGGCAAGAACGCCTTTTGGCGCGAGGCTAAGAAGGGAAGCTTGAGAAGCGTTCCGGTCAACCCATAAGCAACCCCGGCATCCGCCGCCGCCTCTTTTGCAGACGCGCTTCTGCCGCCAAGGATAGCGGCCGCCAACTCGAAGACCGCGCCTTCGGTCTCACGCAGAAAGGTCTTCAGGGCTTTGTCGTCCAAGGGCGGATCGCCGAACAGGGCGGGAACGCGGGCGTCGATCATGCCGATGAGGCGATCCTTGGGGAGATCGTGCTGGGCAATCGCGGCAGAGAGAACATCGGCCACAGGATTGCCGGTTTTCGACCCGGCGTGACCCACAGCGTCGCGCCACCATTGCAGACGGATTTGGCCAGCCATGGGTTCCGAGACGAACGCGAGGATGTGATCCAGTTCCGCATTGAAGGCATAAAGCGCGAAAAGGGGCGGCCGCAACACGTCGGGGGCGAAAAGGGCGCTCCAATAGCGGTCTCGATCTCGCAGCCTGACAAGAGCTGCAGTTGCCTTTTCGTCAAGTCTTCTTTGTTTTGCGTCGTCCGAGATCAAGAAGGGCGCTCCAGACAACCTTTTGACTAGTACGCCCCGCGGAAAATCCTGACCCATTTGCGGCAAGCGCTTCCAGGGTTTCCCGCGGATGAGGCGTACTAGCAAATTATTGATCTAGTACAGCTTATCCGAGGCAAGTTCGCGAAAGCGCTCGCAGCTATCGGGGCGCGAACTTGCCTCGGGCGGTACTAGTACGCCCCGCGGGAAATCCTGACCCATTTGCGGCAAGCGCTTCCAGGGTTTCCCGCGGATGAGGCGTACTAGCAAGTTATTAATCTAGTACGCCTTACGCCCAGATGTTCGCAAGAGGAAGGAGCGCGGCCGTGAACATGCGCGCCTCCGCGACAAGAACATTGTAGGTGCGGCAGGCAGCGCCCGTGTCCATTGTCTCGAGGCCCAAGCCGCGCCGGTCGATCTCCGCCCTGAAGGCAGCCGATGGAAAGATGAGCGCGGCCCCGGCGCCGAGCAAAAGAAACTCTCCCCGTTGGCTTTTCTGAGCATGAGGAAGCTAAGGATGTCTCCTTCGCCGCTCCCGCTGTTGGCGTTGTTCCAGGCAAAGACATCGGTTGACGAGATCAGGAGCGCACTTCTGTGAACAACGCCGCCCAACTGAAGCGCACCGTTTGGCGTAAGCGAAATCGGCGCTCTTGCCCCAAGCCTTTCGAACGGCCCATCCATGGTTCGACCGGTCGCGGCCTAGCCGCGCCTTTTGGAGCGTCCGCCGCCTGCCCTTGCCTGCCCCTTGCCTTTCTTCACGGACTTCTGGCCAGTGGGCTTTCTCGGCGCCGCGGGCGGGAGCGGAACCGTGGGCTCCTCCAACTCTCCCAAGGGAATCGACGCTGAAAATCCGATGCTCCGTGGAACGGCGCCATCCACTTCCAAGCCGCTGCCGTCGAGGAGCGCCGAGTTGGCACTCGCTGCGGCGGGGCTCGGAGTGGGTTCCGGGCGGCCCGGTCTGGCTCCGGGTTGGCTTACCTTGCCCTTGCCCTTTTCCACGCCGCTCCAATCTCGCTTGACCCCGATCAAAATCAGGAACGGCGCTGCGATGAAGACGGACGAGTAAGTGCCGACAAGAACGCCGAATAGCATGGCGAAGGTGAACCCGCGAATGACCTCGCTGCCGAAGACATAGAGGGCGATCAGCGCCATCAGAACCGTTCCGACGGTCATGATGGTGCGAGACATGGTCTCGTTCACGGACAAATCGAGCAGATCGCCCAAGGGCATGCGCTTATATTTACGTAGATTTTCGCGGATACGGTCATAGATGACGACCGTGTCATTGATGGAATAGCCAAGGATGGTCAGAAGCGCGGCGACGATCGTAAGGTCGAAGTCGATCTGGAACAGCGAGAAGACGCCGATCGTGAACATCACGTCGTGAACAAGCGATACGATCGCGCCAAGCGCAAATTGCCATTCGAAGCGGAACCACACATAGGCAAAAATGACAAGGTTCGTGAGAACCAGCGCCCAGATCGCGGACGTGATCAATTCATGCGAAACGGTGCTTCCAACCTGCTCGCGCCTCAGTTCCTTGGAGCCGGAAGGCAGTTCTTGCAAAACCTTGTCCGCCGCAACTTTCTGAGCCGGGGGCCCTCCAGCCTGTTCGGGAAAGCGGATCAAGACCTCGTCGGGCTGCCCGAAGCTTTGAAGCTGGATCTCACCTAGCCCGATGCTCGTGAGCTTGGTCCTCAAACTGGCGACATCGGCAGGACCGGGGGTCTGAATTTGCATCAGCGTCCCGCCCTTGAAATCGATGCCGAAATTCAAGCCCACCGTGAAGAGCAGCACGACGGTTCCAAGAATGGCGAAGATCGAAAGCCCGAGACACAGCTTGAAGTATTTGACGAACCGTAGGTTCATCTTCTGCGGCAGGCGGAATAGTGGTTTCAGTAGCATGGGTGGGGCTCGTCGCTAAATTTCCAGGACCGTGGGCCGCGTCTGACGCAGCCACGTCGACACCATCAGGCGTGTAACAGTGATGGCGGTAAAAAGGGAGCTTACGATACCGAAAGAAAGGGTGACGGCGAAGCCTCGTACTGTGCCCGATCCGAAGGCATAAAGGATGAGGGCCGCGAGAAGGGCCGTCAAATGCGAGTTCGATAATCGTGCCATAGGCTCGATCGAACCCGGCCTCGATGGACGAAATGATGCCCCGGCCGCCCTTCATCTCTTCGCGTATTCGCTCGTAGATCAGGACGTTGGCGTCAACGGCCACGCCCATGGTGAGCACCATGCCCGCGATGCCAGGCAAGGTTAGCGTCGCATGGAAGAGCGACAGGCACGCCATGATGATGGCGATGTTGACGACGAGCGCGATAACCGAGAACAAGCCGAAGAGGCCGTATCCGGCGATCATGAGAGCCGACACCGCAATAAACCCGGCAATCGCCGCCCTCTTTCCGGCCTCGATCGAATCCGCGCCGAGGCTCGGGCCAACGGAGCGTTCCTCAATGATCGAGAGTGCAGCAGGCAGCGCGCCAGAGCGCAGGAGGAGTGCAAGTCTGTTGACCTCATCCAAACTGAAATTACCCGTAATCTGCCCGCGGCCGCCTGGGATTTCCGACCGGATCACAGGCGCAGATATCACCTTGTTATCGAGGACAATCGCGAAGGGCTTGCCGATGTTCTCGCGCGTTACCCGCGCGAAAGAGGCCGCGCCCTTGCTGTTAAATTCGAAATCAACGGCCCGCTCTCCGACCCCGCCCGCCCGGTTGTCGTACCCGGCATAGGCGTTCACGAGATCGTCGCCGCTGACAATCACTTCCTTATGAAGGAGGATTTTGCGGCCCGGATGCTCGGCATCAGGCAAGAGCACGTCATCCGGCGGGACGCCATTGGCCTCGGCATCCTCTGCAGACATGGACGTGTCCACAAGCTGGAAGGTCAATTTCGCTGTCGTGCCGACGCGCGCCTTGACCTCCTCCGGCGCCAAGCCCGGCACCTGGATCAAGATGCGATCCTTGCCGTTCGCCCCGCCTTGCGCCTGGATGGTAGCCTCGGTCGTGCCTGTCGGATCGATGCGCCGCCGTATGACCTCGATGGAGCGGGTGATCGCATTCTCGACCCGGCGCTGCATTCCGGCGGGCGTCGGCTCAATGGTGATCACGCCGTTTTCGCCGCCCTGTACCGAGAGGTCCATGCCCGAGCCGCCGGGGGTGCTTGTTAGAAGCGATGCCGACAAAGGCTGCGCCAAGGTCTTGAGCCGGGAAAGCGCAGCCTGCATTTTATCCGGGTCTCTCAGGGTTATGCGGACTGAGTTACCCGCGATCACCACGCCGGAATGCGCGATTTTTTCTTCGCTCAGTGCCCGGCGAACCTCGGTCTGAATAGATTGAAGCCAGTCCTTCCGGAGCTGTGGGGTATCGATCTGGTAGAGGAGGTGCGTCCCGCCCCGAAGATCGAGGCCCAACGGCATGCGCGGGAGCTGCGCCCATGGCGGCAAGCTATCATAGGTCGAGATCGGAATGAGGTTCGGCAAAGTAAAGACGATCGAGGCAAGCGAAATAAAAAGCGTTAGCAACGCGCCCCAGCGCGAAAAGTGCAACGAAAACCCGAACATGAAGTTATGTCCCTTTTATGCGCCACCGGCTTAGCGGCTCGGTGCTGAACTAGGCGGCAGGCTGCTTCCCGCTCTCGTCTCCCTCGGTGGGAGTGGTCTTGCTCGGCGGCTCGGCCTTCGATTTCTCTTTCACAGGCTCGCCCTTACCACGCACCTCGCTGACCGAACCCTTGACGAGGCGGATTTGGACGCCGTCGGCGACCTCAACCCTCAACTCTCCCTCGCTGACCCGAATCACCTTTCCAATGATCCCGCCCGTCGTCACCACCGTGTCGCCGCGCTTCACAGCATCGATCATCGCCTGGTGTTCCTTCACCCTCTTTTGCTGCGGCCTGAATACCAGCAGATAGAAAATGCCGAAAACCAGAATCAGCGGGAAAAAAAGGCCCAGGATATCGCCGCCGCCAGCGCCGGTGGTTTGAGCGAATGCAGGAGAAATCATCAAAGAGACCCCGTGGTGAGCGGAAAAAATTCAGCGCGTTTTAGAAACGCGCCAGTGCAAGCATGTTCGTCTTATAGCGGCTTGCCCAGAGTTCGCAACTTCTGCAATGCGGCGTTGCGTCAGAGGTAAAATAGCGCATAGTGCACCTCTCTTCCAGAGCCTACCCCGCCGTAATCCCGGCTTTCAACATCACGCCGCCATGCCGAAGAACTCGCCTTCGCTTGAAACCACTCTCCTCAAAATCGCGGAAGCTCTTGAACGCTTGTCGCCGGCCGAGCCCCCTGTCCCGGATTTCGAAGCAGCCGATGCTTTTATATGGCACGCCGAGGAGAACCGGTTCCTGCCTGTCGCCCATGTGAACAGGACGCCGATTGCGCTTCTGAAATCTGTCGATCGCATGCGGGATACGCTTCTCGCCAACACTGCAAACTTTACCCGCGGCTTGCCCGCAAACAACGCGCTCTTGTGGGGCGCGCGCGGCATGGGGAAAAGCTCGCTCGTGAAAGCCGTTCATGCGGAGGTTGCTGCCCGGCAGGGGAAGGCGGCCCTCAAGCTCATCGAGATCCACCGCGAGGATATTTCGAGCTTGCCCCGCTGCCTTTCGCACCTCCGAGACCTCCCTCAACGCTTTATCGTTTTTTGCGACGACCTCTCCTTCGACGCCGATGACACTTCATACAAGTCGCTGAAGGCCGTGCTGGAAGGCGGCATCGAAGGCCGCCCGGAGAACGTGGTGTTCTACGCGACCTCGAACCGGCGTCACCTCATGCCGCGCGAGATGATGGAGAACGAGCGCGCAACCGCCATCACGCCCGGCGAAGCGGTCGAGGAGAAGGTTTCGCTCTCGGACCGCTTCGGGCTGTGGATCGGCTTCCACAATTGCAGCCAGGCCGACTATCTCGACATGGTTACGGGCTACGCGGAATATTACGGATTGAAGCTTCAGCCAGAGCTGCTACGGGCCGAAGCGCTGGAATGGGCGATGACGCGCGGCTCCCGCTCGGGCCGCGTTGCGTGGCAGTACGTCCAGGATTTGGCAGGCCGGCTCGGACAACGGCTCGGCTAAAGCGGCTGCTCGGCGGACTGTTGGGCCCAATGGTTCAGGACGATACCCTTCGTTGCGGCTGGCGTGTGAACAGGAGTTTCGAGAGCGCTTCTTCCCCCAGCCTGGCAGCGATTTCGCGATAGGCGAAGTACGGGATGAGGATCAGGAACATAAGCAGGGCTGTCGCGAGCGCCTCCGGCTGCGTTCCCCCTCCTATTCCCCTGAGGGCGTCGCGTGCACTCTCGCCATGAACAAACCCGACAATCACATCCTCAACGGCGGTCAGGACGAGCAAAAGAGCCGTAAAGAGCAAAGCCTTCTTTATGACGTCGAGAACCAGGACATTGGCAGACTTCTTCCCGTCGCCGATCCGAAGCTTTTCCAAAATCAGAACGAATTTGCCCAGAATGAGCGCTTTTATGATTGCCAGGCCCACGCGAGTGGCTTCAACTCCCTCGCTTTCGAGAATAGCCGCCTTGAAGAACAGCAGGGCTCCAAAACAAACCGCAAGATAACCGGCGATGGCCATGTATTCGATCACTTCATTGCGGACCCGGCGCGCGAGCGTTGGCCGCTTGAGTTCCGGCTGTTTTGCTTGCGCTTCGGTGGGATGCGCCGCGAACGCCTCGCCGGCCATCCATTCGGCCACTTGGCTTGCATCCATGCCCGCAGCCGTCCCCTCGGTCCAGATCAAGACGGGCTGAGCGTCACAGCGCCCGACAAGCTTTACGATCTCCTCGCCCGTCTCGGGGCCGGCTCTTTCACCATTTTCCGCGTAATACCACTTCGTTCCCATAAGGCTTGTCCCTCGACAGCTTACACGCTCCAGCACCGCGCAGTCCCGAAATGCCAACCTCAGGATGGCATCCGCCAAGACGGCAGAATGAGCCGAAAGCATCGCCTCATCAAGCTCAGTTGCAGCTGGAGCCGTCTGTGGGCGGTCGCGTGTAGAATTAGAGGGCGTCCCTGCCTCGGTCAGGCCAGGCGGGCACAAATCTATTCCTTCGCCGCAACAACAATCGAGTGACCGCGTTTGACTCCCTAGAAATTTAAACCCGGAGCATCAAACGCCATGAAAAGAACGCTTATCGCGCTTTTCGCGACCGCAGCCTTGGCAATACCTGCCGTGGCCCAACAGCAAAATCCCAATCAGAAATCCGACCAGAACATGAACCAGGACCAGAACAAGGGCCAGGATCAGAACGCTGGTCAAAACGCACCGGATCCATCCATGGACAAGCAAAGCGGTGGTTCAATCCATCTCACCCGCGCCCAGACCCGAATGCTGCAGCAGGCCTTGAACAGCGGCGGCCTCGATGCCGGCCCGATCGACGGCATCATGGGCGGGAAGACGAAGGAGGCGCTCAAGAAGTATCAAAGCCAGAAAGGACTCGATGCGTCCGGTCAGGTAGACCGGCAGACGATGGCCGCTCTTCTGTCTGAGAGGGGCAAGCAAACCGCCTCTCGCAAAGGGCATGAAATGTCGCCTCAGCACCACGATCAAGGTCAGCAGGGCAGCCGGCAGTAACCAGTCGATGAATCCGAAAGCCGCGATACTTTGTACGCGGCCTTCTGGCTGGAATGGGGGGGGGGCGAACGCGATGAATTTGGAGCCGCTGGACTGCGCCATTATCGGAGGCGGCCCGGCAGGGCTGACCGCGGCTCTTTACCTTGCCCGCTACAACCGGCGTTTCGTTCTGTTCGACGGTGGTGACAGCCGTGCGGCCTGGATACCCGCAAGCCATAATCTTCCGCTTTTTACGCATGGGATCGCGGGCCAAGAGATCCTGCGAAGGCAACGTGATCACGTCCAAGCTTACGGCGGAAGGATCGTCAATGGGCAGGCTACAAAGCTAACCAAGGCTGATTCAAGCTTCTCCGTCGAATTCCAAAAAGCAGATGAGCGGACTTCCCAGCTAAGCGCGCGCTTCGTCGTGCTGGCGACGGGCGTGGCGGATATCCCGCTGAATATACCCAACGTGGAAGAGGCCGTTCAACGCGGGCTGATCCGTTATTGTCCCATTTGCGATGGCTACGAAGCCAAGGGCAAAAAAATTGGCGTAATCGGAGTTGGGGAAAGGGGCTTGGGCGAGGCCGTTTTCATGGCCCGCACCTATTCCCCGGACGTCACGCTTTTGTCTTTCCATGAGCCGCTCGTCCTAAGCGATCAAGAGCTGGATACGGCTAAGACCCACGGGATATCCGTGATTTGTGAACCCATCCAGGCGCTCGCCCTGGAGGACAGCGCGGTGTGTGCCACGGCTTCAAAAACTGAGAAAGAGTTCCGTTTCGACGTCATGTACTCTGCACTCGGCGTCAAGTACCGGTCAGGCTTGGCGACAGCGATTGGAGCCCAATCCAACGAAGCGGGCGCGCTGAAGGTCGACGATCACTCGCAAACGACGATGTCCGGCCTTTATGCGGCAGGAGACGTTACGCAAGGCTTGAACCAGATTGTAGTTGCAATGGGACAGGCAGCGAAAGCCGCGACTCACATTCACAATTTGCTCTGAAAAACAGCTCAGGAAGCGCGCGGGTCTACTGTTTTCGTCTCAAAAGCCGGGGCGGTGTCGGAGTTTTGCTTCTTGGAGGCGCAAGCCCAAACATCGGCCACTGTAGGATTAGGGATACAGTTCAAAAGGTCCTGAGCAAGAGACTCGGTCCCCTGCTGCTGGTCGGTCACGCATGCGGACAAGAACAGAGTCGACACAAGAATTAAAAAACTGACACGGGCCATGGCGCAGCCTCCGTGCGACGAGCGAATCTCGGCTTTTATTAGAATGAGAGAGAGCTCTGTAGGCAATCGCGCAATTGTATCGGCACAACGTTGAAGCATACCCGTTGTACTTTTGCATCTAGGGGCTAAGTTTCAGCCAGAGTCATGATTCTGGTTGGGAGAGGAAATTCAATGACAATGAAAAGCGTTGTGCCCGCTGTCGGTTTCGCATTGCTCCTGTCGACGGGCCTTGCTTCCGCGGAGGATAAAACCATCGCGGCGAAAAGCGGTGAAACCATCGAGGTCAGGCCAGTTTATGGCGCGTTGCATTGCCGGTCCATTCTGACCGCTCCACCGGAAGTGGAAGTTCTGCAAGCGCCGCCTGAACTGAAGCTGTCTGTGCGGGAGGATATGGTTACGCCGTCAAACTGCCAGAACAAGGTGAAGGGCGGATTTGTGGTCGCCACCGTGGGGGATGTGAAGCAGCCGACCGAAGGAAAGATTACGTTTCGCGTGAAGTACAAAACCAAGGATGGGACGCGCCAATCGGGTTACGTCTACAACGTCTCGCTCCTTCCAAAGTAAGGCTTTTCATTTTACCAAAGCAGCGAAAGGGGCAATTCCGTCGTGCTCTTCACCTCGGAAATCGTCATGGACGAATTGGTGAACTGCACGGAGGCGACCTGGGTCAGGTGTTTGCGAAAGAAGGCCTCATAGGATGCCGCGTCCCGCGTTATGACCCGCAGCAGGTAATCCGTTTCCCCGAGCAGCGTATGGCACTCGACCACCTCGGGGAAACGGCGCACAGCCTCCTCGAACATCGGAAGCGTGCGCTGGCCGTGCGCTTGCAGCTTCACATGCGCGAAGACCATCATGTCGAGGCCGAGCTTATGGCGGTCCAGCAGCGCCACGCGCTTCTTGATGATGCCGGAGCTTTCCAACCGCTCGATGCGGCGCCAGACTGAGGACTGCGAAGCCCCTGCCCGCGCTGCTATCTCCGCGGTCGAAAGCGAAGCGTCTGATTGCAATAGCGAAAGGATCGTTCGGTCAATAGGATCAATGTCTGTCGGCATAATTTATGCGGTATGGCTATGGCGCGTGAATGCGGATCACAATCAGGCTATTCCCCGTTACGCATCTTTGCAAAGTCTTTTCAATTTCCCCATGTGATAATCATAAAAATACCAGGGGAGTCGTCCATGGACACACTTGTTTATGCGCCCTCCGTAAGCCTCGATGACAAGTATGATATCGAGGGCAGCCAAGTCTTTATTACCGGCGTTCAGGCGCTTGTCAGGCTTCCGCTGTTGCGCCGCGAGATTGACGCCAAGAATGGCTTGAACACGGCTGGATTTATTTCCGGTTATCGCGGTTCGCCACTTGGAACGTATGACAAACAACTTTGGCATGAGCGCAAGCGTCTTGCCGATCATCACATTATCTTCCAGCCGGGCGTCAACGAGGAATTGGCAGCGACGGCAGTATGGGGCAGCCAGCAGGCCGGGCTGTTCCACGGCGCCCGTTATGACGGCGTTTTCGGCATATGGTACGGCAAAGGGCCGGGCGTGGACCGGTCGGGCGACGCTTTCAAGCACGCGACGATGTTCGGCACGGCGCGCCACGGGGGCGTTCTCGCCTTTGCGGGCGACGACCATTCCTGCAAATCGTCTACTCTGCCGAACCAGAGCGACTTCGCCTTCATGGACGCTGAAATTCCGGTTCTAAGCCCCGCCGACATCGCGGAGCTGATCGAATTCGGGATGAAGGGTTTCGATCTCTCGCGCTTCGCCGGGCTTTGGGTTGGCATCAAGGCCATCTCGGATACGATGGACGCAAGCACGACCGTCCGGATCGACGTCGACAGCTACGACAAATCGGTCACCCCGGAAGGCGTCATCGATCCGCCGGGCGGCCGCAACGGGCGCCTTTATCTTACACCCCCGCAGCAGGAAGAGATGCATCGCCATTTCCGGCTGCCCGCCGCGATGGCCTTCGCCCGCGCGAATTGGTTCGACCGCATCGTCCTCGATAGCCCGAGGCCGCGCTTCGGCATCGCCGCCTCCGGCAAAGGCTACCTCCATGTCCGGCAGGCGCTTCGCGACCTCGGCATTCATGAGGGCTACGCCGCCGCACTCGGACTCCGCGTCTATAAAGTCGGCCTCGTCTGGCCCCTGGAGGAGGAAGGCGCGCGCGCTTTCGCGGATGGGCTCGAAACCGTGCTCGTTGTCGAAGAACGCCGCGATGTGATCGAGCACCAGCTTCGCGCGGCCGCCTATGGCCTTGCCGATGGACGCCGTCCGCGCATTCTTGGCAAGCGCGATGCTTCCGGCGCACCGCTTATCGCCGACGTGATGGACATCGACACCGCTCATGTCGCGCGCGCCATTTTGCGGACAATCCCCGAAAATTGGAAGACCGACGAGATGCGGGCTGCGGAAGCACGGCTGAAAAGGGCCGCGCAAGCCGTTACCGCCCAGCCGCTACACACACGCCTGCCCTACTTCTGCTCGGGCTGCCCGCACAGCACGTCGACACGTGTTCCCGAAGGGAGCCGCGCCGTCGCGGGCATCGGCTGCCATTACCTTGCGATCTCCATGAACCGCAACACCGACGCCTTTACCCAGATGGGCGGCGAAGGCGTGCTGTGGGTCGGGCAGGCGCCCTTCACGAGCGAGAAGCACATTTTCGCGAACATTGGCGACGGCACCTATTTCCATTCGGGAAGCCTCGCGATCCGCCAGGCCATCGCGGCGGGACGCAACATCACCTACAAGATCCTTTACAACGACGCCGTCGCCATGACCGGCGGCCAGCCCGTCGATGGGCAGCTGTCGGTGCCCGCAATCGCAGCGCAAATGCGCGCCGAGGGGGTGAAGCGCATCGCCATCGTCAGCGACAACCCGGACCGCTTTCGCGGAAATCCAACCGTACCGCCCGGCGTAACCTTCGACCATCGCTCACGGCTCGATGCGGTCCAGAAGGAGCTGCGCGACGAACCCGGCGTAAGCGTCATTATCTACGATCAGGTCTGCGCCACCGAGAAGCGCCGCAGGCGCAAGCGCGGCCTCATGGAACAATCGGAAAGACGCGTCATTATCAATGAAGGTGTCTGCGAAGGTTGCGGCGATTGTTCCCGCGCCTCCAATTGCCTTTCGGTTGAACCGGTGGAAACCGAGTTCGGCCGCAAGCGCAAGATCAACCAGTCCACCTGCAGCCAGGACTTCTCATGCGCCGACGGTTTCTGCCCGAGCTTCGTGTCGGTCTATGGCGGGACGCTCCGGCGGGAAAAACCGAAGGCGCATGAGATCGCCGACCTGCCTGAACCGCACCTGCCTGTCATAGGACCTGATGGCTACAATATCCTGATGACCGGGATTGGCGGCCTTGGCATTACCTCGCTTGCGGCGATCCTCGGGATGGCGGCCCATCTTCATAATCGGCAGGTCCGCGTTCTCGACCAGATCGGACTCGCGCAAAAGGGCGGCGGCGTCTACTCGCACTTGCGTATCGGCGAGCAAAGAACCGAGCTGTTCACTTCCCGCATCGGCGCGGGCCAGGCCGATCTGGTGCTGGCAGCCGACATGGTGGTGGCCCACGGCAAGAATGGCTTGCCCATGATGAGCGCGGAGAGGACCGCGGTCGTCGTAGATAGCCAGGTCATGCCCACAGCCGAATTCGTCGCCAATAATGCGGTCAATTACAATACCGCGACCATGCATGCCCGGCTGAGGGAGAATGCGCGTTCCGTCGATGAATGCTCCGCCCAGGCCATCGCAACCGCGCTTCTCGGCGACGCCATCTTCGCAAACATGGTACTGACGGGCTTCGCATGGCAGAAGGGGCTGATCCCCTTGGACCGCGGGGCGATCATGCGCGCCATCGAGTTGAACGGCGCGAGTATCGACGTGAACAAGCGCGCCTTCGATATCGGCCGCGAGGCGGCTGCCGAGCCTGCGCGCATCATGGCGGAGGTTGCGCCACCGCCGAAGTTGTCGCAAACGCTCGATGAACTCATAGACATCCGCGTGCGCGACCTCACCGCCTATCAGAATGCTGCCTATGCGAGCCGCTACCGCGCCTTTGTCGACAGGGTTCGAGCTGCAGAGCGGGCCATTGCGCCGAAAAGCGAGATCCTCACGCAAGCCGTGGCGCGCAATATGTACAAGCTGATGGCGATCAAGGACGAGTACGAAGTGGCGCGCCTTTACACGGACGGCGCCTTTGAAAAGCGGCTTAAAGAAAAGTTCGAAGGCAACATCAAGCTTGCCGTTCATCTCGCGCCGCCGATTTTTGGCGCTCGCAACCCCGACACGGGCCTGCCGGAGAAGCGCACCTTCGGCCCCTGGTTTCTGAAGGCGATGAAAATCCTGGCGTTGGGAAAACGCCTGCGCGGGACGGCGCTCGACGTCTTCGGGCGCACTGGAGAAAGAAAGGCCGAGCGCGCCTTGATTACGGATTACGAGGCGCGCATCGAGGCGCTTCTCGTGATGCTCACGCCCGGGAACCTCGCCCTAGCGGCGGCGTATGCCAGTGTGCCGGATATGATTCGTGGTTTTGGCCATGTAAAGGCGGCGAACATGAAAAAGGCGGAGGCGCGATATGCTGAGCTTGAGGCCACGCTTTTCGCGCCGCGCCAGGCGCTCAGAGCCGCCGAGTAGGCGGTCCCATCCCCGCCTTGACATAAATGTTTGCCGGTGCACCTGAAGAAGCGCATCGATTGAGGGAGGGATAATGCTTAAAAACTCTTATCGCGGTCTCGACTTTGGCCTTGGCGAGAGCGCCGATATGCTCCGTGAAACAGTCCGGGCTTTCTCCCAGAACGAGATCGCGCCGCGTGCCGCCGAAATCGACCGCACCAACACCTTCCCGCGCGACCTCTGGGAGCCGATGGGCGCACTCGGCCTGCATGGCATTACCGTCGAGGAGGAATGGGGCGGCACGGGGCTCGGATATCTCGAACATTGCGTCGCCATGGAGGAGGTGAGCCGGGCCAGCGCGAGCGTCGGGCTCTCCTATGGCGCGCACTCAAACCTCTGCGTGAACCAGATCCGGCGCAACGGCAACGATGAGCAGAAGGGTCGCTATCTGCCGAAGCTGATTTCCGGCGAGCACGTCGGCGCGCTCGCCATGTCGGAGGCGGGCGCTGGCTCGGACGTGGTATCGATGACGACGCGCGCCGACAGGCGCGGCGACCGCTACATCCTGAACGGCGCGAAGATGTGGATCACGAATGCGCCTCACGCCGATGTGCTCCTTGTTTACGCCAAGACTGACCCGAAGGCGGGCGCGCGCGGCATCACCGCCTTCCTCATCGAGAAGGGCATGAAGGGCTTCTCCGTCTCGCCGAAACTCGACAAGCTCGGCATGCGAGGTTCCGATACCGCCGAACTTGTTTTCCAAGACTGCGAGGCGCCGGAAGAAAACATCGTCGGTGAAGTGGGCCGAGGGGTGAATGTCCTCATGTCCGGCCTCGACTATGAGCGAACGATACTGGCGGCAGGTCCGCTCGGCATCATGCAAGCCGCGCTCGACATGGCGCTGCCGTACATTCACGAGAGGAAGCAGTTTGGCCAGCCCATCGGCACATTCCAGCTCGTGCAAGCCAAAGTCGCGGACATGTATGTGACCCTGAACGCGGCACGCGCCTACGTCTATGCGGTGGCTCGCGCCTGCGACCGGGGCGAGACCGCGCGCGAAGACGCGGCGGGCGCGATCCTGTTTGCCGCAGAAGCGGCCACGCGTCTCGCGCTCGACGCCATCCAGCTTCTTGGCGGCAATGGCTACATCAACGACTATGCCACGGGGCGGCTTCTTCGCGACGCCAAGCTCTACGAAATTGGCGCGGGAACCAGCGAAATCCGGCGCATGTTGATCGGAAGGGAGCTCTTTGAGAAAATGGCATAGAGGATATGTATGCCAATATTTTATGAATTGACAAATCTTCTTGGTGTGCCAGATTGAACGGGGATAGGAGAGCCGGTCATGGCACGGAAGAATAAGACATATGAGGCGACTGAATTGCCAGGCTTCGAGGAAGCGCCGCAAGCTGCCTTTGTCGCAGCTGACGAGGCAAGGCCCGGTTTTGGCGTCGCCAACCGATTGAGGGTCACGCTCGGCCCTGGCGGCCGCGTCGTCATCCCCGCGGCTTTACGGGAGGCGATGGAGGTGAACGAAGGCGATACGATCCTAGCCTGGGTCGAGGATGGCGAGCTTCATCTCTTAAGCCCGCGCGTTGGCGCCCGCCAAGCCCAAACTATGCTCAAAAGCTTGTTGCCACAGGGCGCGAGCCTTGCTGATGAGTTGATCGCCGACCGCCGTCGCGAGGCCGAGGCCGAGAGCCGTGGCTAGCATCGTCTTCGACGCCTCCGTCATCCTCGCCCATCTCAATAACGAACCGGGCGCCGACCGCGCCGCCCCCTTTTTGGGCGACGCCATTATGTGCGCGGTCAATCTCTCGGAAATCGTTGCAAAGCTTGTGGAGCGCGGGGCGAGCCTCGCTCTCATCCGGCCCGCGCTTTCGCGCTACGGCTTGCAGATCGTACCCTTCGACGAAGATCTCGCGGAACGGGCTGGAGCTTTGCGCGCAAGTACGAAAGCTTTCGGGCTTTCGCTCGGCGACCGTGCCTGCCTTGCGCTGGCGGATCGTTCCCGGCTGCCGGTCATGACTGCGGACCGCGTTTGGAAGGATCTCGACCTTCACATCGAAGTGCAGACCTTGCGGTAAGAGAGTTAAGCGCTTTTGTATTAAGCTCGGAAAATAGAGCCAAGCAATCGAGATGGCGCGCCTGGAAAGCTCAATCGATAAAAGATCCGAAGAGTTTCAAGCGAATGCAAGCGCCATGCGGGTGCAGGTTGCGACCTTGCGCGAGAAGCTGGCAGCGGCTTCCCTTGGCGGCAGCGCGGATGCCAGAGTTCGCCATGTTGGGCGCGGCAAGCTGCTCGTCCGCGACCGCATCAATCTGCTGCTCGATCCGGGCTCGCCCTTTCTCGAAATCGCGCCGCTTGCCGCCAACGGGCTTTACGGCGGCGATGCGCATTCGGCGGGCCTCGTTGCTGGCATCGGGCGCGTCTCGGGCCGCGAGTGCATGATCGCGGCCAACGATGCCACCATAAAGGGCGGCACCTACTATCCTCTGACCGTCAAAAAGCACCTTCGCGCGCAAGACATCGCCCGCGAGAATTGCCTGCCCTGCCTCTATCTCGTCGACTCCGGCGGCGCGTTCCTGCCCCAGCAGGACGAAATCTTCCCGGACGAGCGCCATTTCGGGCGCATCTTCTACAACCAGGCCCAGATGTCGGCGGCGGGCATTCCGCAGATCGCCATCGTGATGGGGCCGTGCACGGCGGGCGGCGCTTACGTGCCAGCCATGTGCGACGAGAGCATCATCGTGAAGGGCAACGGCACCATTTTCCTTGGCGGGCCGCCTCTTGTCCGCGCCGCTACCGGCGAAGTCGTGACGGCGGAAGAGCTTGGCGGAGCTGACGTTCACAGCCGGCAGTCTGGCGTCACGGACCATTACGCCCAGAGCGACGCGCACGCTATTGGCATCGCCCGCGGCATCGTTGCAGACCTGAACCGGATCAAGCCCGCCTCGCTCGATGCGATCGCGCCGCGCGAGCCGCTTTACCCGGCCGAGGAGCTTTACGGCATCGTACAGGCCGACGTGCGCAAACCGTACGACGTGCGTGAGGTCATCGCCCGTCTTGTGGACGGCTCGGACTTCGACGAGTTCAAGAAACTTTACGGCCACACGCTCGTCTGCGGTACGGCGCATATCTGGGGCTATCCCGTGGGCATCCTTGCCAATAACGGCATTCTGTTCTCGGAAAGCGCGCTCAAGGGCGCGCACTTCATCGAAAATATGAGCCAGCGCGGCATCCCGCTCGTCTTCCTGCAGAACATCACAGGCTTCATGGTCGGCAGGAAATACGAGGCGGGCGGCATCGCGAAGGACGGCGCGAAGCTCGTGACCGCCGTCGCCACCGCGAACGTGCCGAAATATACCGTCGTGATCGGCGGCTCCTACGGCGCGGGCAATTACGGCATGTGCGGGCGCGGCTATTCCCCGCGCTTTTTGTGGATGTGGCCGAACGCTAGGATTTCCGTCATGGGCGGCGAGCAGGCCGCGACCGTTCTCGCCATCGTACGGCGCGAAGGTATCGAGGCAAAGGGCGGCGCCTGGAGCAAAGAAGAGGAGGAAGCGTTCAAGACGCCAGTCCGCGCGCAGTTCGCCGCGCAGGCCGACGCGTATTACGCCACGGCGCGGCTCTGGGACGACGGGATTATCGACCCTGCCGATACGCGGATGGTTCTGGCGCTCGCCATTTCCGCCGGGATGAACGCGCCAGCCGGGCCGCCGCGCTTCGGCGTGTTCAGGATGTGAGCGATGCTTGCGCGCCCCTTCACCTCGCTTCTGATCGCCAATCGCGGCGAGATCGCCTGCCGCATCATGCGGACGGCAAAACGCATGGGGCTGCGCACCATCGCGGTTTATTCCGAGGCGGATTCGAATGCGCGTCACGTCAAGGCGGCAGATGAAGCGCGGCTGATCGGCCAGGCCCCGGCCCGCGAGAGCTACCTCAACATCGAGCGCATCGTTGATGCTGCACTTGCAAGCGGCGCGGAAGCCATTCATCCGGGCTACGGCTTCCTCTCCGAAAAGGCGGAGTTTGCGGAAGCCTGCACCGAAGCTGGGCTGATCTTTGTCGGGCCGCCTTCATCCGCCATCCGCGCCATGGGCTCGAAATCCGCCGCGAAGGCGCTCATGGAGAAGGCGGGCGTGCCGGTCGTGCCGGGCTATCACGGCAAGGCTCAGGACTTTTCCGCATTCGCCCGCGAGGCGAAAAGGCTCGGCTATCCGGTTCTTCTCAAGGCGGTGGCGGGCGGCGGCGGCAAAGGCATGCGCGTGGTGCGCGGCGCCGACGAACTTGAATCCGCGGTCGCGGGCGCAAAGCGCGAGGCGGCGGCGGCTTTCGGCGACGACAGCCTTCTCATGGAGCGGTTTATAGAACGTCCGCGCCACATCGAGGTTCAGGTATTTGGCGACGCACACGGCCAGATCGTCTCGCTCTTCGAGCGCGAATGCACATTGCAGCGCCGACACCAGAAGGTGATCGAGGAAGCGCCATCGGCTGCGCTCGACGATGAGCGCTGCCAAGCCCTCTACGAGGCGGCACGCAACGCCGCGGCGGCCATTGGCTATGTGGGCGCGGGCACGGTGGAGTTCGTGGCCGACGCGCGCGATGCCTGGTTCATCGAGATGAATACGCGCCTTCAGGTCGAGCATCCTGTCACGGAAATGATTACGGGACTGGATCTGGTCGAGTGGCAGCTTCGGATCGCGATGGGGGAAAGGCTGCCGCTCCGGCAGGAAGAGATCGCTCGGCGCGGGCATGCCATCGAAGCGCGCATCTATGCGGAAGACGCGAGCGCCGGTTTCCTTCCCTCAATTGGCGCGATTTCGCATTGGCGCGCTCCTTCAGAGGACGCGGGCGTGCGCATCGATACAGGCTTCGGCGCGGGCGACATCGTTCCTCAGCATTACGATCCAATGCTCGCCAAGGTGATCGCGCACGCAGAGACGCGCGACGCCGCTCTGATGCGGCTGAGGTCTGCCCTTTCGAGTTTCGAGATCGCGGGCGTTACCACGAACATCCCCTTCCTTGTGCGCCTGCTCGCCGACGAAGCAGTCATCGCGAATGAAGTCGATACGGGCTTTATCGAGCGAGAGCGCGCGGGCCTGGGAGGAGCAGGAGATCCATCGGCCTTTCACACCGCAGCCGCCATCGCGGCCATCCTCTGCCGTGAGAAGGAAGAGCAGCGCCATGACACCGCCGATCCCTACTCACCCTGGGCGCATGGCGTCCCGTGGATGATGTTCGGGTCTCGAAAGCGGCTGATCGAAGTGCGCGATAAGGCTGGCGCAGCCCATCAGGTGACACTCATTCACAGCCGCGAAGGCGTGATGCTTGAGCAGCAGGGGGCGGCGACGCTGTTTGCCTTCGAGCCTATGGCCGGAGAGAATTCCCGCTTCGCGATCACGCTTGGCGCCGCGCGCCGCACAATGACGGCACTGATTCAGGGCAGCGCCGTCACCGTGTTCGACGGACCGGAACCCATCAAACTCACCCTCGCAGATCCCTTCTCCGCCGAGACCATCGACCCCGATCTGGAAATCGGGGCCGTTGCGCCCATGCCCGGCGCCGTCATCGCGCTTCTGGCCAAGCCGGGCGAAGCGCTCGAAGAGGGCGCGCCAATGCTCATCCTCGAAGCCATGAAGATGGAGCACACGCTGCGCGCGCCCGCACGAGGACGTGTCCTGCGCTATCTCTGCGCTGTGGGCGATTTGGTGGCTGAAGGCGCGAGCCTCGCCGAATTCGAGGCGGAGGGCTGAGCCGTGGCAGAGCGCGTTCGTATCGTTGAAGTTGGGCCGCGCGACGGATTGCAGAACGAGGCCATTACGGTCTCGGTCGAGACGCGCATCGCCTTCATTGAGAAGCTTGTCGCGGCGGGGCTCACGTCTATCGAGGCCGGAAGCTTCGTCTCGCCAAAGTGGATACAGCAAATGGCCGGCACGGCGAGTGTTCTTAGGGCCATAGCCCGCCACAGCGGCGTTTCCTTTCCGGTACTCGTTCCGAACGAAAAAGGGCTGGATGCCGCCCTTGAGGCGGGAGCGCGCGAGATTGCGATTTTTGCAGCAGCGTCCGAAACCTTCTCCCGGAAGAACATAAACTGCTCGATCGCCGGATCCTTCGAGCGGTTCGCTCCCGTTGTTGAAAGAGCGCATTCAGCCGGCATCCGCGTTCGGGGCTATGTTTCCTGCGTCCTGGGCTGCCCGTATGAAGGCCGCGTTCCGCTAAAGAAAGTGGCCGATGTCTCGGCGCGCTTAATGGGGCTAGGCTGCTACGAGATCTCGCTCGGCGACACGATCGGCGTTGGCACGCCCCGGGCCGCGCGCGCCATGCTGAAGTCGGTCGCAGAGCACGTGCCGCTTTCGCAGCTCGCGGTCCACTTCCACGACACCTATGGACAGGCGGTCGCGAATATCTATGCCTGCCTGGAAGAGGGCGTTCGCGTCGTCGACAGCTCGGCGGGCGGCCTCGGCGGATGCCCCTACGCCAAGGGCGCTTCCGGCAATGCCGCCACCGAGGATGTGATCTATCTGCTCGATGGCCTCGGCTTCGAGACCGGCGTCGACCGGCGCGCGGTGATCGAAGCGAGCCGGTTTATTTTCGAGGCGCTTGGAAAACCGGACCGTGCTTTTCGGTCATTATGAGTTCAGCGGACTTCTATGGCCTTGCCGAGGAATGGGCATCATAGCGGCCAGCGCGGCGCGATAAAATCCGTTAAATATATTTCGGCTTCGAAAATTAACGCCCGCGCGCAGCTGGAATGGCTCCGGCGCAGGCAGCGCGACGGCGTCCCGTCCGGTATTTTTTCCCCGCAATTGCAGGGGTTGGAGCGGGATCGGCTTACGTTAACCTGACGGCAAGGCGAATTCGCTGAGCATCGTTCAGAGCAGGGAAATGTGACGACAGCGTAAGAGACAGCTCGAAAAGCGGAGTGCGGCATTCGCGGGGTGTATACAAAAGGGGGCTCGGACAGCCCCCTATCCAGGGCAATGCTCAAGCCACATGCTAGATCAACCCGCCTTTAATCGGGACCGATTAAAGGCGGGAAAGTTGATCGATTCTAAAGTGCTAGAGCACCGAGCTATGGAAATAGTATCAATTGTATGGACGCTTTCATGAATACCGAATATTCCGACGAACAGTTAACAAGAGATGATCTCATACGGCTTAAAGACATTGTCCTAGGATCTTTGAAAACAAGGGTATACCAGGCCCAGGTCGCAAGACAGTATGCCGGTCGTCTAATGATACTCACCCTCTGCCAAGGCGCTGCGCAGAATTATCTTTATGGCCCGCATGGTAAAAATGGCAGGGGTGTGAAAGACTTAGACGTTTGGGCGTTTCATTATGACGGTTTGGAAAGGCCATTCCCTGCGAGGACGCATTGGCGAACTGATTTTGGCGAATCGCACCTTGGCTGCAATCCTCACGATGACGGTTATGTCGGCAGAAGAATTGACATCATTGGAAGGTCGATCCCGTTTGTCGAAAACGCAAAGGACAGCGTTCTGACTTGGCTGAAAGGCGACAGCGATAGCGCCAGTCTGCTTATGAAAAAACCCGTGATTGGTCTTTTCCCTGAAAATTATATTGGGGCGGTGATTTGGCCGGGGATTAAAATCGACGAATTATCGAACCGCCCCGAAAATGCCCGCAGAGATCGGCCAGCCGAACAACCGGCGCAACATGTCCCTACGCCGGTTTGATCTCCTGGATGGCGTCGAAGCCCTCGAAATGCGGGCCGCCGAGATAAAGCGGCTTGTTCCCGCCGGAGCCCTTGTGCGCCGCGCGGAAGCTCTCCGAGCGCGTCCAGTTCTCAAAGTCCTCGCGGGTCGCCCAGATCGTGTGCGAGATATAAAGGCTGCATTCGTCGTCCTGCGGCCCCTTCAGCATATGAAACACCACGAAACCCGGCTCGCGGTTGATGAAAACGTCGCGGTTCAGCCAGACGGCCTCGAAGTCCGCCTCGCATCCTCTCCTTACACGAAACCTGTTCATGGCGATAAACATCGGCGGTTCTCTCCTTTGGAACACAGAACGAAAAGGGCCGATTATCTCAGCGTAAAGAGCCCTCTCGCTTTTGCTCCCAGTTAGGAAGGACAGCCATGGACTACAACCTCGAAGGCAAGCTCGCATTCGTTACCGGGTCCACGAAAGGCATAGGAAAAGCCACCGCCGCGCTGCTGCTGCGCGAGGGCGCCGAGGTGATCATTCACGGCCGCACCCGCGAGTCCGTCGAGCGCGCCAAAGAAGATCTACCGTCCGCGCATACTGTCTTTGGCGACCTTCGCGATAAGGCCGCCGTGGAAAGAATCATCGACGAAGTCAAAAACATCGGCACGGTTCAGATTCTCGTCAACAACGCCGGTATTTACGAGAGCAAGGCCTTCCAGGACATCACCGACGAAGACTGGCTGCGCCTTTTCGAAGTGAACGTGATGTCCGGCGTGCGCTTCTCGCGGGCGCTCCTGCCTCCCATGCTGCTCCTGAACTGGGGCCGGATCATTTTCGTGTCCTCGGAATCCGCCATCAACATCCCGAAGGAAATGATCCATTACGGCATGACGAAAACCGCCCAGCTTGCGATTTCACGCGGCCTCGCGGAACTCACAAAGGGCACGCAGGTCACGGTGAACACGGTTGCGCCCGGCCCGACGGCGTCCGAGGGCGTCATCGACTTTGTAAAAGGCGTTGCCGCCTCTCAGGGAAAAGACCAGGAAGCCATCGAAGCGGACTTCTTCAAAACCGTCCGTCCAACCTCGCTCTTGCAGCGCTTCGAAGATCCGATGGAAATCGCGCAAACCATCGTCTTCGTCGCAAGCCCGCTCTCCAGCGCCATTAATGGCGCCGTGCTGAGAGCCGATGGCGGTGTCGTCAAATCTGCGTTTTAGGTTTTAGAAACCCCAACGCAGGCAGCGCGGCCGCCCATGCCACAAGCAGTAATGCAGCGTACAGACATCGAACCTGCCGCTGCGGTTACAGGTACAGTTGTTGCAGCCGTCGAACCATTCGGTGCAAAGCCGTGGGCATTGGCCGCCATAATAAGGATGCCGGACGGGAAGAACCGCTGTTGGCTGAGCGGGCTCTACCGGCATAAAACCCGCTTGCGCTTCAGTCAGGGGCGGCGCCAGCGAAATGAGCACAATGAAAAAGGCGATGGCGCGAACAAATTTCATGGCCGTCTTCCTGAAAGACTGAAAACCTTGTCAGCCTTAGCATAAGCCGGGCGAGTAGCAAGAAGCGTTGCAAGACCGCATCAATCCGGATGAAAAGCGCCGCTAAGAGTGCGTCCGGCAAAGTGCGAAGCGGTTTTCCGATAAGACGCACGATAAAATAAAAGGTTAGAGACCGCTTTTGCTTCCATCAAAAGCGGAGAGGCTCTAAGCGACGCCTGTCCGCAAGAGATCGTGAATGTGGACGATACCGACAGGCACGCCTTTCTCCACGACGAAAAGCGCCGTGATGGCTGACTCGTTTATGATCTGCAGCGCGGCGCTGGCGAGCATATCCGCCCTGATAGTCTTGGGGTTTTTTGTCATGACTTCCGAGACCGTCCGGTCGAGGAGACCGGGCGACATGTTGCGGCGCAGGTCGCCGTCCGTCACGATCCCGGCGAGTTTCCCGCCCTCGCCAAGCACGCCAAGACAGCCGAAGGCTCTCTCGGTCATCACCACGAGCGCGCTGCTCATGCGCTCGGAGGCGGAAACGACGGGAAGCCTGTCGCCGCGATGCATGATATCGGCCACGTGCTTCAGGTTGGCCCCAAGCTGCCCGCCCGGATGGAAGACCTTGAAGTCGAGCGCTGTGAACGCGCGTCCTTCCAAAAGCGCTATCGCCAGGCAATCGCCGAGCGCGAGTTGCGCCAACGTGGAGGTCGTGGGCGCAAGCCCATGCGGGCACGCTTCCTTGACCTGCGGCATGGCGAGGACGACGTCGGCTGCCTTGCCAAGCGTGCTTTCCCGCCGTGAGGTGATGGCGATGAGCGGCACGCGGAACCGCCGCGAATAGGTCAGGATGTTGGCCAGCTCGCTCGTCTCGCCCGACCAGGACAACGCCAGCACGATGTCCTTGGCCGTAATCATCCCGAGGTCGCCGTGGCTCGCCTCCGCGGGATGAACGAATTGCGCCGGCGTCCCGGTTGAAGCCAGCGTCGCCGCGATCTTCTGTCCGACGTGGCCGCTTTTCCCCATGCCGGTCACGATCACACGCCCTTGGCAGGCCTGCATGAGTTCGACCGCACGCCCGAAGTCCTCAGCCAAGCCGCCGAAAAGCGCTCCTTGCAGCGCTCTCAGGCCGTCAATGCCGCACTCGAGAGAGCGCCGGGCAACCCGGGCGGCCTCCAACTCCCGCGCTGCATCTGCACGCCGCTCGACCCGCGCCAACCGTTGCGCCATGTTTGCCCTCAGCCCTTTTTCCCCGTTAACCCCTGTTTAAGGAGCGAATCACTTCCCAGCAACGTGGAAGAGTGCGGTTGGAAAAAGGCGGGTGTGCGGCGGTGGATAAGTCTATTCGGCCGCCCTCGCAGTCGGCCCGGGGACGTGCTTGGCTTGCAGCTCAGCCGCGAGCTTCTTGAGTTCCTCGCCAAATTTCGGAGCCAGATCCGGTCTTGCCAGCGCGAACGCCACATTGGCGGTCAGGAAGCCAAGCTTGGACCCGCAGTCGTAACTCTTGCCGCGATATTTGTAGGCAAAGAACATCTGATCCTGCATCTGCGTTTTCATGGCGTCGGTGATCTGGATCTCATTGCCCGCGCCCCGCTCCTGCTGCTTCAGAGTTGGGAAAATCTCCGGCTGCAGGATATAGCGGCCCATGATGATGAGGTTCGAAGGAGCGCTTCCGCGCGCGGGCTTCTCGACCATCGATCGGATGCGCCAAAGCCGGTCTTCCTCCTCGCCCTCGAGTGCGACCACGCCGTAGGAACTCGTTTCTTCCGGCGAGACCTCTTCCACGGCGATGATGTT
The DNA here is from genome assembly GCA_963757195.1 of uncultured Alphaproteobacteria bacterium. GTDB lineage: Bacteria > Pseudomonadota > Alphaproteobacteria > Rhizobiales > Rhodomicrobiaceae > Rhodomicrobium. The sequence continues at coordinate 1,375,416 of CAVWQG010000002.1, read as the reverse complement.
GATCTTCGCGTGGGGATATTTCTCGCACAGCCGGTTATAGACCTTGATCATCTGTCCAAGGCAGCTCTCTCCGTCGGGCAACACGATTACGTCGGGCAGGAGAAGCGCGAACGGGTCTTCACCAACGATGTCGTGGGCGCACCAGACCGCATGGCCGAGGCCGAGAGGTTCCTGCTGGCGCGTGAAGCTCGTTGCGCCCGGAGCAGGCAAATGGCGTTCGAGGTTCAAGAGTTCCTCTTGCTTGTTTCGACGCCTCAGCATCTCCTCAAGCTCGAACTGCCGGTCGAAATGATCCTCGATAACGCCCTTGTTGCGTCCGGTCACAAAAATGAAGTGCTCGATGCCGCCGTTCCTGGCCTCGTCGACCACATGCTGAATGATGGGGCGGTCGACGACGGTCAACATTTCTTTCGGCATGGCCTTTGTGGCCGGCAGGAATCTGGTGCCGAGGCCGGCGACGGGGAAAATGGCTTTTCGAATAGGCTTGCTCATAGGAGTTCCTGGGTGCTTCTCAGGTCGTGAAGTTTGCAACTGATATAGAGAACAAAGGCGGATATTTCAGCCAAAATTACGGCTCCTCGACACAGAACGTTTTTGACCACATGGAAGCTTCCTAGTGAAGCTTCGACCGCACTTCATTTTTGATTGACTCGGCCGCACGGCAGGCAACCGCAATCCGATCGCCTTTAACAAATGTAAAATTGTCGCAGCTTATGATATCTTCTGGACCCGTTGCAGTCCGGTCACGATTTAAGAGTGGCAGCCGAGGCCCGTCCATGTTGGCATGATCCTGACACAATCTCTCACGATGAATTTCATGGTAAATGGGGGGGTACACTGAAATTGAGCAGGTCCTGCGAGGAAGATGATAAGCCCCTGGTTCGCCGTGCTTTAGCGGCATGGGCAGCTTTCTATGTTCTGGCAGCGCTTCTGGCGATTTCGGACGCTCCCGCCGTTCGCGCGCAGGGAACCGCCCTTTTATCCTCCAGCTACATCACCCCGTTTCCGCAAACGGACCGCTATCAGGTCCGCGTCATCGGAGATTGGCTCGGCGCAGGCCTGACTGAAGGGCTGAAGGAGGCCTTCAAACAGGAGAGCTCTCTCGAAATCACCGATATGTCGCGTTCGAACTACGGCTTGGTTCGCGCTGACCAGGTCGACCTCTACGGCGAGATCGACCGGATGATTGCCGGGCCTCCGGTTCACGTCGCGATTATCATGCTCGGCGTGAACGATCGCGCCTCGATCAAGGCCGGCGCCGGCCGCGCGCAACCCGGCTCCGCGGAATGGAAAGAAGCCTACGCAAAGGAAGCCGAAAAACTCATCAAGAAGTTGAAGGGCGCCAATATCGCCGTCTACTGGGTTGGCCTGCCGGTCATGGGCAACCCGGCTTTCAGCGAGAGCGCGGCTCAAATGAATGACGCCGTTCGCCAGGCAGCCTACATCAACGGCGTGAAGTTCATCGAAACCTGGGCGGGCTTCACCGACCAGCTCGGCAACTATAGCGCTTACGGCCCCGACCTGACTGGCCAGACAAAGCGGCTTCGCGAGGGGGATGGCGTTGGCTTGACTGCTCCGGGGTACCGCAAGCTCGCCAATTACGTCGAAACCGCGCTCCGTCGCGACCTTGCGCACGCCAAGGCTCAAAGGAATATTCCGCTTGCCGGCGACGAGGAGGAGCAGACGCGCGTGGTTCCGAATGCGCCGCGCAACTTAACCGCCGCAAAGGGCGCGGCTGGCCCCTCAAGCCCGGCGGCATCAGAGACCGGCTCAGCCGGAAAGCCGCCTTCCAGCTCCGGCGCGACTGTGTCCGATTTCAACGCTGAAACCGTAACGCGGCCCGGCGCGGCGCAGGATGCTCAAAAGCGCGATCAAGTCGCTTTTGGGGGAGCCGGCTATCAAGGAAGCGAGTTCATCCTGAGCGATCTTGGAGACGGCCTCACCGCGATCGCCGTGATATCGCCTGCGGGCGATTTCTCCATGCGCGAGATTCAAAGGCAGACGCCCCTTGCCGACCGCGTTTACTTCAAGGTTTTGAGCCGCGGCGACGCGTTGCCGCCCAAGGAGGGCCGGGCGGACGACTTCCGCTGGCGGGGCGAGACGGCGGCTCAATCGCAGTAGCAGTCCCCTTTTAATGTGTACGGTGCTTTCCGGAGTGCATATGCAGGGCAGGCGTTTACGAGGTGGGAAAGTTTCGCGGCGGTGGATGGCCGGCGTTCAGTTTCTTGTTTTTTGCGTTTTGCCCCTTCTTGGCGGATGTCTTCCTGGGAGTTTGTGGGGCGGCGGAGACGATGGCGACCGCAGTTCATTCGCCGAAAGCTCGGAAGACAGCCCGTCCCTGAACCGCTCCTACAAAAGCAGCTTCCTGTCGCTCAAAATGCCGTCCTTCGGCGCCACCACCGTAGAAGGTCAGCTCACACCCGACAGCGGATCTTCGCCTTCCGGCTCCTCCACGGTGGAAACCCGCAAGCCTTCGCAGCCCAACACGCCGCTTGGGTTCGCAAACGCGCCTGCGGCTGTCCCGGCAGCGCAGGCTCTGAAGAACTTCTATGGCGCGCTTGCGGCATTGAGCGCCGGAAAAAGGTCCCAGCCGGTTAGCGTCGTCCATCTCGGCGGCGATCAGATCGTCAATGACAAGTTCGCTGCATCGCTTCGAGAGCATCTCATCGGCCGCTTTGGCAATGCTGGCCGTGGACTTATGCAGCCCGGACTTTACCCCATCCGTGGGATGAAGGTCGACCGCAGCGGGCAGTGGTCGCTCACGAGCGCATCGGCGGAGGGAACCGGGCCTTTCGGTATCACGGGGGCCAGGGTGACATCGGCGTCAAGCGACGCGTGGCTTCGCTTCACGTCCGTGGAAGGACCTTTCGATTGGATCGACGTCACCTTGCTGACAGGTCCTGGGCAGGGCACCGCCGCAGTGAGCTTCGACGGCGATGTAAAACTCGTCCCAGCCAGGTCCGCTGCGACGGCTCAGACATCCATCCGCGTTACCGCCAAGGCCAGGGAGATCATGATCAGACCCAAGGGCGACGGCGAGATTACGGTTCTTTCGGTAGCCAGCGGCACGCATACCCCCGGTCTCCTCTACTCGAACGTCGGTTTGCCCGGAGCAACATCCTGGACGATCGAGAAATGGAACGCCGACTTCGCAGCAGACGATTTTCGTAAGCTCAATCCTGACTTGATCGTTTTCGAGTACGGGACGCGGGAAGGTTTCGTCGACGCTCTAGACATGAAGCAATACGAGGCCCGCTTGAAGTTTGCCATCGAACAGATCAAGAGCTGGGCGCCCCAGGCTTCAATCCTCATCATCGGCCCCCCAGACGCGGCGCGTCTTCCCGCTTTCGCGGGCTCGGCCGGAGCGCAGGCTTGCCGCTCGCTGAATGCGCAGGAAACCGCCGCCTATGGGCAGATGCTCGACCGCAGCGATGAACGGCTGGCTCGCTGGCATGCTCCGCCCCGTCTCGAAGCGGTGCGCCTCGCGATGAAGCGGCAGGCGGCCGAAAGCGGCGCATTCTTCTGGGACTGGGCCAAATATATGGGCGGTCCCTGCTCCATCCACGCATGGACAACCCTGAAGCCGCCGCTAGCCGCGCCGGATCATGTGACCCTCACGGAGGCGGGGGACGAGCGCTCAGCCCGCGGGCTGTTCGCGGAGCTTATGGCTGGCTTCGAGAGCTATCAGCGCGCGCCAAAGGAGCGAATTCCTGTCGCTTCGGCATTCAACGCCGAAATACAGCCCGCCAAAGCGAGCGGAAAGAAGCGTAATAAATAGGGTCTTTAAAGCGGGTTGAATTTAGGGGCCCCCGGATAAGCGGTGAAGCGCTGTTCGGGACGACGGTACACCTGGCCTCAACCGATTCACGGGGATCTCAGTTTAGCGCAGCGTGCCCAAAATCGGAACCGGTTGCGACGCAATTTTTCTCAACGGCCTGGGACTGTACCGCGGCCGACGCCCGCGAGGCGGGATCCAAACGGCCATCGTGGACGACGCTCGCCATGCGCGTTCTGGTTAACGCTTCGTTCGACGCGTCGAGCATTCATACTTCCGTGGTTAACAGAAGCGCGCCGGAATTATTTCCGGTCGATTCATATTTAATTAATGGTCCATATTTCGCGAACCGGCCAGCGCCGCGCCCTCGATGTGACGGGAAATAATTTCGGTATGTCTTTGAAAGACCATAGCTTTTCTTAACATATGACCTCCCGTTAAATAGAACTTAATGCCGGAATTTTCCCCTTTACTGGGACGAGCAAAAGTCCGTTAAATATGTTTCGGCATGGCGAATTAACGCTTGCGAAGAGCCGGAACGCACGGCGCAGGCAGCGGCGCTGGCGCCCCGTTCGGTCCTTTTTCCCTGAATTATCAAGGGTTTGAGCGGGTCTAGCTTTGTTAACCTGCCGGCAAGACGTTTTCGCTGACAATCTTTCACAAGGACATTCCGCCACTTACAGGATGCATAAAAATGAACCATGCCGCCCGCGTCCGATTAAACGCACGATGCCCTAGTCCCGCGATCAGGTGGCGGGCGCCCGGCGAAGATGCCGGTCGAGGTCGCGCTCCCTTTCAGAAGCTAGACGCACCTCGAACTGCAGGCTTCCATCGTCCAGATCGCGCCGGCGAAGGACTTCCGTGTTTTCATAGAGCCAATGAATGAGCGCGCCGTCGCTGTCATCGACGATGACATTGCGGGTCCGCATGCTCACCTGGAGCCTGCTGCGGATGAAAGCCGCCAGGTTCGGCATCCCCTCGCCGGATGCGGCCGAAACCAGTACAGCGGGAGGCTGCGCCTGAGCAGCGCGCTTTGAAAGGCTGGCCCTTTCCTCTTCCGGCAGGAGATCCGCTTTGTTCCAGACCTCGATGACCCGCTTGCGCTGCTCCTCGGGCCCGATCCCGATCTCGGTCAGAACCTTTTCAACCTCGATGCGCTGAGCCTCCGAGGACTCCGCGGCGATGTCCCGAACGTGCAAGATCAGATCGGCCTCCAGGATCTCCTCCAAAGTGGCGCGAAAGGCGGCAATGAGCTGGGTCGGAAGGTCGGATATAAACCCGACGGTGTCGGAGAGAAGAAACGCGCCGCCCTCCGAAAATTCGATCCGGCGCAGCGTTGTGTCGAGCGTCGCAAACAGCATGTCCTTTGCGAGCGCGCCCGCTCCCGAAAATGCGTTGAAAAGAGTGGACTTCCCTGCGTTTGTGTAGCCGACAAGGGAAACGACCTGCTGCTCGGTCGCCTTCCGGCGTTTGCGATGCAGCCGCCTTGTGCGCTCGACAACGGCAAGGTCGCCGCGGATCGTATCGATGCGTTCGCCTATAGCGCGGCGGTCGGCCTCGATTTGCGTCTCGCCCGGGCCGCCAAGAAAGCCGAAACCGCCTCGCTGGCGTTCAAGGTGCGTCCATGACCTGACGAGCCGGCTTTTCTGATAGGTGAGGCGCGCAAGTTCGACTTGCAGCCTGCCCTCTTTGCTGCGCGCCCGCTCGGCGAATATTTCCAGAATGAGCCCGGTGCGGTCGAGCACCTTCGCGTTCCAAGCTTTCTCGAGATTGCGCTGCTGGATTGGGCTCAGCGCGTGATCCACGATCGCGACCGTAACGTCCTCGGCCTTGATGATCGCGGCGAGTTCCTCGACTTTCCCCGAACCGAGAAGCGTCGCGGGCCGCGGATGAGTGAGCGGAACAGTCCCGCTGAAACAAACGTCAAGACCGATCGCCTGTGTGAGCCCGGTCGCCTCGGTGAGACGCTCGGGATTCGTCAGGCGCGCGGACGCGGGTAAACCGTGTGGCTCGGGCGATTTCCGAACGGGAACGATGACAACAGCACGGGTCGCGCCCTGTGCCGGTCCAATTTTCTCTTTCTCTCCGGCGCGATGTTCAGCGATTTCGCTGTGTACGAGCTTCTTCAACGGTTCTAACGTTCTCCGTTTTGGTCTCCATCAAGAAACGAGATAGGCCCGCCGGGCATAATTGTCGAGATAGCGTGCTTGTAGACAAGCTGTGAGTGCCCATCGCGCCGAAGAAGAACACAAAAATTGTCAAACCAGGTTACGATCCCCTGAAGCTTAACGCCGTTGACGAGAAAGATCGTAAGTGGAGTTCTTGTTTTTCCGAACGTGATTGAGAAAGGCGTCTTGTAAATTTTGTTGTTTGTCTGGAGCCATGACCTGTCCGTTTTTTCAGCGCGGCACTGTTGGCCGCTTGCCCACTGCCCGATTATCCTACCTGCGTCTGTACCGGTCTTTCTCAGCACGCGCGAGAGCGCGCCTGCCGCTGATAGTCCATCAGTTCCTTTCGGTCATGCTAAAAGTTCGTGAGGCGAAGAAATTTCCGCCACATCGTGGTAGGTCTTTCGTAATTCCAGAGCAATGTCGCCGGGCCTTCCGCTGCCGACGACATGGCCATCCATCCTGACGACCGGCATCACAAGTCCGGAAGCGGACGTCTGAAAAGCCTCCCTCGCCGATTTCGCCTCCTCGACCGTGAAAGGCCTTTCCTCGAAACGAAGGCCCTTTGCGCGGGCCGCTTCCATCGCAACCTCGCGAGTTATGCCGCGCAGAATACCAGACTCTGCCGGGCGCGTCACGAGAATGCCTGTTCCAGTCACGATCCAGGCGTTGCAGGATGCTCCCTCGGTGACGTAACCTTGCGGGTCGACCATCCAGGCTTCGTCAGCGCCCGCTTCCTTGGCGTGCTGGCGAGCCATAGCTTGCGGAAGGAGCCCTGTCGTCTTGATGTCGACGCGTTTCCAACGGATGTCCGGAACCGTGATGACGGAAATTCCGGCGGCCGCTCTTTTGTCCGCCTTGGCGCGCGACAAGGAGCGCGCGAAGCAGATGATGCTTGGAGCGATGGCAGGCCCAGGGAAAGCAAAGTCGCGCCGCGTCACGCCGCGCGTCACCTGAAGATAGACAATTCCATTCTTGACGCGGTTACGCCGGATGGTTTCGCGCATGATAACGCCAAGTGGCTTCAAGCCCATCGGCGCCGCCATCCCAAGTTCCCCAAGCGAGCGGCCAAGCCGGCGCATATGCCTCCGCTCGTCCACGAGAAAACCGTCGCGAACCTCGCACACTTCGTAGACGCCGTCGGCGAATTGAAATCCGCGGTCTTCGACATGAACGGCGGCATCGGCGTAAGGTGCATACCTGCCGTTTACATATACCACCCGCGTCATGGTCTGCCTCCCTCGCGCAAGCCTTCAACCTGCAATTCTATTGCCAAAGTGCATCCGGCTTATGAAAGCGCAAGGGCGCTCGATCAACCGGCCTTTAATCGATCCCGATTAGGGCGGAAAAGTTGATCGATCCTGAAGCGCCAGAGCAGCCCGCCTCCAAATCACGCGAGCTGCTCTAGCTGCATTGCTGATAAAAGCGGAAACTCAAGCTTCATCCTTCGACAAGGATGAGGTGGAGCGCTTTCAACGGCTTAAGCCTCAAGGTGAGCCTGTCGTGGTTCGCTCAAGCTCACCACAAGGCCATGGGCAGCATGAACTAAAGCAGGATTTCACAAACGCGCCAACGGGTCGCCGCCGCCATCATCCCGGAAAGGCGAAGCCTTATCCGGGATCGTAACGAATTGAAGCTTTGATCTTTTACGATCCCGGCTCGCGCTTCGCTTGGCCGGGATGACGACGATGGAGCCAGTGGCATGGGGATGGAGATCCCTTGGCCAAATTAGTGAAGTTTGTCTAGTGTCTGATGTCCCCGGCCCGTTCGTTGGAGTTTACGCCGAGCGCTCTCAGCTTGCGGTGCAGCGCCGAGCGCTCCATGCCAACGAATTCGGCAGTACGTGAAATGTTTCCGCCAAAACGGTTGATTTGCGCCATGAGGTACTCACGCTCGAAAATCTCACGCGCATCCCGGAGCGGGAGCGACATGAGGTGCTCACCCCCCGAACCGTTTGACGATAAAGGGACATTCGCTCCGATATCGTCGGGCAGCATGTCGGCGGTGATCACCGCATCCGGGTCGCTGTTGGACATGATCATCACACGCTCGACGATGTTGCGAAGCTGACGCACATTGCCCTGCCACTCATGCGATTGGAGGACGGCCATGGCGTCGTCGCCGATCACCCTGGGGGGAAGCCCCGAGGAGAGCGCGATCTGTTTCACAAAATGTTCAACGAGTTCGGGAATGTCCTCCCGCCGCTCGATCAGCGAAGGCACCCTGAGCGGGACTACGTTCAGGCGATGAAAGAGGTCCTGGCGGAAGCGGCCCTGACTCATCTCGCGCTCGAGGTCGCGGCTGGACGATGAGACGATGCGCACGTCGACCGAAACTTTCGGTCCGCCGCCGATGCGCTGGAACTTCTGCTCGACGAGCACCCGCAGGAGCTTGCCCTGAGTATCCACGGGCATGTCCGCGACCTCGTCGATATAGAGGGTGCCGTTATGGGCCTCTTCGAGTGCGCCAACCTTGCGCGTCGTCTGGCCTGTCTCCTCGACGCCGAAGAACTCGATTTCGACCCGGTCCGCCGCCATGGAAGCCGCATTGACCGCAACGAAGGCGCCGTTCGCGCGAAGGGAGCAAGCGTGAAGGTAACGGGCGGCAAGTTCCTTGCCGGACCCCTGCGGCCCAGTGATCATCACGCGGCTGTTTGTAGGCGCCACTTTTTGGACGCTCTGGCGCAAATGGTTCATGACGGGCGATTTGCCGATCAGGTCGGAGCTGTAAAAGCTCCTCTCCTTCAACTCTTTGTTCTCGCGCTTCAGCTTCGAAGCTTCGAGCGCGCGCAAGGTAATGACGAGCAGCCTGTCGGCCTTGAAGGGCTTTTCGATGTAATCGTAGGCGCCGCGCTTGATCGCCATAACCGCAGTTTCGATGTTGCCATGGCCGCTTATAATGACGACCGGAAGGTCGGGATGGTGTTTCTTCACCCGGGCCAGAACTTCCAGCCCGTCTAGCTTCGAGCCCTGCAGCCAAATGTCGAGAATGACGAGAGACGGCCGCCTTTCCTCGATGGCGCGCAGCGCCTCGTCGCTGTCCTTGGCGAGCCTCGTCTTGTGTCCTTCGTCTTCCAGGATCCCTGAGACGAGTTCCCGAATATCGGCTTCGTCGTCGACGATCAGAATGTCAGACGCCATGGCTTAGTCCCTCCTTTCCACGCGTCGCCATCTGGCCGGGCGCGGTGGTTCGCCCCTTGCCGTCAGGCTTTGCCTCGTCCTTGTCTGCTTTATCGGCACTGAGCGAAACCGGGATGGACATGCTAATCCAGGCGCCATGTGCATAGCCTTCGCTTGCGGGAGCGTCGGCAAGTTCCAGCACGCCACCATGCTGCTCCGTAATCCTTTGAACGATGGCCAAACCAAGCCCTGTGCCCTTTTGCCGGGTGGTGACGTAGGGCTCGATCAGCCGGTGGCGGTTCTCTTTCGGCAATCCGCAGCCGTTGTCGATCACCTCTATGACGAACCGGTTCTCGACCACGCGCAGGCGGATGACGACCTGGCCCTTCAAGTCGCCGCCGCCATTCGCGTTCTGATAGGCGTCAACGGCTTCGCTGGCGTTTTTCACGAGGTTCGTGACGGCTTGTGTAAGGAGGCGCCGGTCGCACAAAGCGATCAGCGGCTCCTTCAGCGTATCGATTTTAAATTCGATCTCGGGCCGGCTCATCTGGAACAGGATGACGGCCTCGCGCACGATCTCGCGGATGTCCTGCTCCTCGAAAACGGCCGAAGGCATGCGCGCGAAGGATGAGAATTCGTCGACCATACGTCCGATGTCTCCGACATGACGGATGATCGTGTCGGTGCATTTGTCGAAGATTTCGCGGTCCGTCGTGATCGCGCTTGCGTATTTGCGCCGGATGCGTTCGGCCGAAAGCTGGATCGGGGTCAGCGGATTCTTGATTTCATGCGCGATACGCCGGGCCACGTCCGCCCAGGCTGACGTCCGCTGGGCCACTGTGAGCTCGGTGACGTCGTCGAAGGTCAGAACAACCCCGAAATCGGCGTGATCGTCTTTTTCGCGGGTTACCCGGACTGCAAAATTGCGCTCGCCGGTCTCGCGCACGATCGTGATCTGGCTCTGCACAGGTTTGAACCGCGCCTGTCTGCGCGCTTTGTCGATCACCTCGCCAAATTCCGGGACGGAGGATTTCAGCGGCTTGCCGATAAGCCTTTCCTCCTTGAGGCCGAGGAGTTCCAGCGCAGAGCGGTTGGCAAGCGTGACGCATCCTGCCGGATCGACGCCGATGACGCCGGCCGACACGCCTGAAAGCACCGCCTCGATGAAGCGCCGCCGCTCGTCGAGTTCGGAGTTCTTGGTCATGATGTCGTCGCGCTGCGTCTTGAGGTCGACGGTCATCTGTTTGAACGTCGCGCCGAGCCGGCCAATGTCGTCGCGGGCAAAGCCGTCGGCGAATTGAACGTTCAAATTGCCCTGGCTCACTTCCTGCGCCGCGCCGATGAGCTTGCGGATCGGCATGACAAGGCGGTTCGCAAAGACGAGCCCGGTCCAGATCGCCGATGTCAGGAGCGTGAGCGCCAGCAGCACATACATCAGCCCGAAAGCAAACTCGATACGCCCGCGCAGCTGTTCCAGTTGCGCAAATTGCAGGATGTTGATCTGTGTCCGCTGCAAGAGGCGGTAAACGTTCGGATTGACGGGCCGGATCACATACAAAAAGGCATCGTCAAAGGCCTTCAATTTCTTGAGTGCGGCAATGCCATTTGAAAGGTCCCAGCTTAGCGGAACGATCATCCCGTCCAAGGCGCGTGCGATGTCGGGAGGCGGCGGCACGCGATAATCCGAGCCATCGCTGGTTGCCGACGAAATGAGATGCCCTTTTGAAGTCGATAAGGAACGCCGACGGCAATGAACGCGTTGAAACGACCGCGGAAAACAGCCTGTCGAACGCCACTTTGTCGTCGCTGAGAAGGCTGACATTTTCTTCAATTTCGCGAGCGATGCCGAGCATGTCGGAGCGGATGACCTGTCCGCTTTCGGCAAGATAGGACTGAGCGACCTCAACCGAATTGTTGACGATGCTTTTTACACGGTTCGAGAAAAGCGCATCGAAGTTACGCTCTATGGAAACGGTTGCAAAAGTCGCAAGAATGACTGCCGGAAACAGAGCCACGAGGCTGAACACCCCCGCGATCTGGAAGTGGAGGCCGGCGCCTGCGGCCTGGCGCTTGCGGGCTCTGAGCAGCTTGACGATCTGAAAACCGACAATGCCAATTATCGCAAGCACAAATCCCGCGTTCACGGCCAGCGTCCCATAGACGACGCCGTCGGTGGGAACGATCGAGGTCAGGCCGTTCAGGATCAGAAAGGTCGCGACGCTCGACAAGAGCGCGGCAATGACGACGCCCAGGCTCATCCAGAAGGCGCTCACGCGTTGACCCGCCTTCGCGAGACCCGCTGTCACTTGCGCCTTGAAGCCTGCTGTCACGAGTTTGTTGCCACCCTGTTGCCTAGCCGCATCGGTGGCTGCTGAGTTTGGGGAAATTGTGGCAAATCCACCACGTTCTGTTGTGACCTGGTGTGGCCGCGCGGTTTCGAATCACGCTCAAGGCTACCCGCTCGCCTGTTGGCGAGCGGCAGCACAAGTTACAATGGGCTTGAAATGCTCGCGCTAAATTCAGACCGGGCTGCGGATCACCCTGATTTTCTGCTCGCGCACCTTTTTGCGAAGGGTGTTCCGGTTGAGACCGAGAAGCTCGGCGGCTCTGATCTGGTTTCCCCGCGTTGCCGCGAGCGCCGCGGTGATCAGCGGCGTCTCCACATCGCGAAGCACGCGGTCATAGAGGCCGGGCGGCGGAAGCTGATCGCCGTAAGCTCCGAAATAGTCGGACAGATAGGCTTCCATCCACTCATTGAGCTTGGCTTTTCCGGCTGGCGGCGTTTCCGACGCGGCGCCGCTGGAACTTGTGGAAAGCTCATTGTCGACGATGTCCGCCGAGATAAGCTCCTGGGAATAGAGCGCGCTAAGGCGGCGGACAAGGTTCTCCAGTTCGCGGACGTTGCCCGGCCAAGTGTGACGCTTCAAACGTTCGAAGCCGTCCTGCGTCAGCGTTTTCGAAGGCAGGCCGCTCTTCTCGGCAAGCTTCAAAAAGTGGCGGACAAGATCCGGCACGTCCTCCAGGCGCTCGCGCAAGGGCGGCATCCGCAAGGGGACGACATTCAGCCGGTAATAGAGATCCTCGCGGAAAAGCCCGAGCGAGATTTGATTTTCGAGGCTTTTGTTCGTGGCGGCGATGATGCGAACGTCGGTCTTGATCGGTACGCGTCCGCCGACCGTCATGTACTCCCCTTCTTGCAGCACGCGGAGAAGCCGCGTCTGCGCCTCCATCGGCATGTCGCCGATTTCGTCGAGGAACAGCGTTCCCCCGTCGGCCTGCTCGAAACGGCCGACCGAGCGCTGCGACGCGCCGGTGAAGGCCCCTTTCTCGTGACCGAACAGCTCGGATTCAATCAGCTCGCGGGGGATCGCCGCCATGTTGATGGCGATGAACGGCCCTTTCCGCCGCTGCCCGTAGTCATGAAGCGCGCGCGCGACAAGCTCCTTGCCCGTCCCGGATTCACCGCTGATCAGGACCGTCAGGTCGGTGTGCATCAACCGCGCCATCACCCGATAGACATCCTGCATGGACGGCGAACGGCCGATAAGCGGAAGGTTCTCGCTTTCCGACTCGTTCGGAATGGAGGACTTGGCAACCTTCGGTTCCCGCAGGGCGCGGCCTACGACGGCGACAAGCTCCTTCAGATCGAACGGCTTCGGCAGGTATTCGTAAGCGCCGCGCTCTGCGGCCGTGATCGCCGTCATGAACGTATTCTGCGCGCTCATGACGATGATGGGCAGCTCCGGCCTTATCTTTTTGATGCGCGGAATAAGATCGAAGGCGTTCTCGTCGGGCATGATCACATCGGTGATCACAACGTCGCCCTCGCCTTGGCTGATCCAGTTCCACAGCGTCGCCGCGTTACTCGTTGCCCGTGCGCTATAGCCGGCGCGCGCCAAGGCCTGATTCACGACCGTTCGGATAGCCGCGTCATCGTCGGCTATGAGGACATTTCCGCGGCCCATGTCAGTTCGCTCCATTCTTACGCGCGGATGCTTTGTACATTGGCAGAAGCATGCGGAACGTGGTCTGACGCGTGCGCAACTCGCACTCGATGACCCCGCCATGATCGCCGACGATCTTCGCTACAAGTGCGAGGCCAAGGCCTGCGCCTTTCGCCTTCGTTGTCACAAAGGGCTCGAAGAGATGCTGCTTGACGTCCTCCGGAACCCCTCCTCCATTGTCCGAGACGGAGATTTCCAAAGGCAGCCGCACGCTCGAATCCGAATTGGGCAGCCGTAGGCTCAGGCCGGGACGGAACGCCGTCGACAGAGTGATTTGTCCGTCCGGCTTGTCGCCGATGGCGTCGGCGCTGTTTTTGACAAGATTGAGAAAAGCCTGGATGAGCTTGTCGCGATTGCCAGGCACATTCGGAAGGCTTGGATCGTAGCTTTGCGTGATTGTCAGGTGACGCGCAAACCCGGCGCGGGCGATCTGCCTGACGTGATCCAGCACCGTATGAATATTGACGGACTCCTTGTGAACGGGACGCTCGTCGCCGAAGACCTCCATGCGGTCGACGAGATTGCGGATACGATCCGTTTCCTCGGTGATAAGGTGAGCGAGAGGCCGGTCGTCCTCGGCTGCGCCTGCCTCCAAGAGTTGCGCCGCGCCCCTGATCCCCGAAAGCGGATTTTTGATTTCATGGGCCAGTACGGCCGCCATCGCAGAAACAGAACGCGCCGCGCCCCGGTGCGTGAGCTGCCGCTCGATCATGGCCGCCATGCTGCGCTGCTGCACCATGACAAGCACGTAAGCCTGATCCTCCGCGAGCAACGAAGCAAAAATATCGACTGCGCGATGAGGCGCTTCGGGAGAGCCGAGATCGACCTCGTATTCATTCACGGCTCCCCGTGTCTGCCTCACCTGATTCGCAAGGGCTGCGAGCGGGTTCGCGTATGGCAGCACCGAGTGCAGTGCTCGTTTTTTAAGCAGTGCTTCGCTTATGCCGAAAAATACCTCAGCGGCGAAATTCGCAAAAACAATGCGATTTTCACCGTCGACGACGAGAAGGATGTGAGGGAGACCTTGGACAAGCGCCTTGAAATCAAGCGTCTTGGCGGCTTCGGCAGCCTTTTTCCTTGTCTTCCCTCGGCGCGCCATAGAGTCAAGCAAATCGGCTTCCGATGACAGTTGCGGAGTTCGGAATGTCCATCCCGCATCAACACTTGCCCAAATGCTAGGCATCGAAGCAGAACGGCTAGTTTGTAGGCATTGTAACAAATTCGGCCCTCGTGTCAGTAGGCAAATTGACCATCACGCAAAAGCGCTTGGCTGTTTCAAAGGCAGCTTATAAGGTCGTGCCATCCCCTTTTCTCCGCGATGTCGGCAGGTATGCAAATCCAAGACCAAAAACAGGGCACTCATGCCGCGATCATCGTTGCGGCTGGAAGCGGCGTCCGCGCCGGACAAAAGCAGGGCCGGCCAAAGCAATATTGCGACGCCGGCGGAAAGCTCATCCTGCGGCGCACGCTCGAGGCTTTCATCAACCATCCGCACATTCATCTTGTTCTGGCCGTGACCCGGGCCGGCGATGAGGACCTCTACGAGGAGGCGATCCGCGGGCTTCAGTCAGAAAAGCTTTTGAAGCCCGTGCCTGGGGGAGCGACGCGCCAGCTTTCCGTCGCGGCGGGCATCGAGGGGCTGGCTTCCTTCTCGCCCGATGCCGTTCTCATTCATGATGCGGCCCGGCCTTTCATTTCAGCGCAGTGCATCAGCGATACGCTCGACGCCCTCAAATCTTCGGACGGCGCAATCGCCGCAGCCCCCGTGACCGACACGCTGAAACGTGGCCAGGAGGGCCGAAGCGCGGGGACCGTGTCCCGCGCTGGACTATGGCGTGCGCAAACGCCCCAGACGTTTCACTACACAAAAATCCGTGACGCGCATCGAGCTGCGGCGGCTCGTACAGATTTTACGGACGATGCTTCCATCGCCGAGTGGCACGGGCTTACGGTGGCGCTTGTTGAAAACACATCCGAGAATATGAAGATCACCACGGCGGAGGACTTGGCGATGGCGGACTTGATTGCAACGGGCGGAACCCGCGTCGCATTCGCCGATGTGAGGTCGGGCACGGGGTTCGATGTCCATGCGTTCGAGGATGGCGATCACGTGACGCTATGCGGCGTTCATATTCCCCATGACCAGAAGTTGAAGGGCCATTCCGATGCCGACGCCGGGCTTCATGCGCTCACCGACGCGCTTTTGGGCACGATCGGCGCGGGCGATATCGGCGACCATTTTCCACCCTCCGATCCGCAATGGCGCGGCGCGGATTCGACAGTCTTTCTACTCCATGCGGCAAAGCTCGTCGCCGAGCGCGGCGGGCGCATTACGAATGCCGATATCACGCTGATTTGCGAGCGCCCCAAGATAGGGCCGCACCGGGACGCCATGCGCGCGAGAATGGCGGAGCTCCTCGGCATCGCCCATGAGCGGGTCAGCGTGAAAGCGACGACAAGCGAGGGTCTTGGCTTCACAGGCCGCAAGGAAGGCATTGCCGCGCTCGCGACCGCAACCGTCGTTTTCAACGCAGGTTAGACCTTTATCGAAGGATGCCCCCACACCCCCTGGGGTGTGGTCGCAAGCTGCCGCATCATGCAGCTGGTCTGGTCGATGCCCGCGATGGCGGGCGGCCTGCCGCGGATGCCCTTGCGCCTGAGCCAATCGAGTTCGCAGCCGCCATCGCAATAGAGCGGCTCCAACTTGTTTGAATCCCGTAGCCCCTTGCGGGAGAAGGACAGGATGAGGGGCTGTGAACTCCCTCAACAGATGCTTGCCTCAGAAGCAGCGCCAACGCTGGACGCAATCCCATGACGCTTCTATAGCTGGCGCAAACCAGCTTACCTATTTTGGAGACGAGAATGCTCGATCTCAAATGGATCAGGGAAAACCAGAACGATTTTGATACCGGCCTCGCGCGGCGCAGGCTGCCGCCATTGTCGGCAGAGGTGCTGAAGCTCGACGAGGAGAGGCGCGCGCATACGAAGGCGCTGCAGGATATGCAGGCGCGGCGCAACGCGGCGTCGAAGGAGATTGGCAAGGCGAAGGGCAAGGGCGGCGATCCGGCGAGGGCTGAGGCCCTGATGGCCGAAGTCGCCGGGCTGAAGGAACAGATCACCGCAGGCGAGCAGCGCGAGCGCGAACTCGACGAGCAGATCAAGACGCTGCTGTCCGGCATCCCGAACATGCTTGCGCCCGATGTGCCAGACGGCAAGGACGAGAGCGAGAATGTGGAGTTGCGCCGCTGGGGCACGCCACGCGATTTCGCAGTAGAAGGTTTCGAGCCGAAGCAGCATTTCGAGATCGGCGAAGCGCTGGGGCTGATGGATTTCGAGGCGGCGGCGAAGATTTCCGGTGCGCGCTTCACGGTGCTGAAGGGCGGGCTGGCGCGGCTGGAACGCGCGCTCGGCCAGTTCATGCTCGACGTGCAGACCGGCGAGCATGGGTATACGGAAGTCAGCCCGCCATTGCTGGTGAAGGACGATGCTGTCTTTGGGACCGCACAACTGCCCAAGTTCAAAGAAGATCTGTTTGCCACGAAAACTGCCGAGGTCATAGGAAACGATGAAGTAGATGTATTAGTTTCAGAAACTGCGGGTTCGCTACAGTTTAATTTTAAGGGGCCACGAAAAAAAGAGCTAGAGCAGAATCGCGAAATACCCTCGGATGGAATTGCCAAAATCAATGTAACTACTGCTCGGTTCGAAGCCGGCAGATTGATTGGCGTCAATCCCGTTTTGGAGTTTCGCAGATGGCTTATTCCCACCTCTGAAGTCCCACTCACAAACCTAGTGCGGGAAAGCATCCTGGCCGAAGCCGACCTCCCCTACCGCTTCACGGCGCTGACGCCATGCTTCCGCGCCGAGGCCGGCGCGGCGGGCAGAGACACGCGCGGCATGATCCGCCAGCACCAGTTCTACAAAGTCGAGATGGTCTCCATCACAACGCCGGATCAGTCGCAAACCGAGCACGAGCGCATGACGAACTGCGCCGAGGAAATCCTGAAGCGGCTCGCCCTTCCTTATCGCGTCATCGTGCTGTGCTCGGGCGACACCGGCTTCGCCGCGCGCAAGACGCACGACCTCGAAGTGTGGCTGCCCGGCCAGAATGCGTATCGCGAGATTTCGAGCGTCTCCAACTGCGGCGACTTCCAGGCCCGGCGCATGCAGGCGCGCTTCCGCCCGAAGGACCCCGGATCGAAGTCCGGGGCAGGCGCGAAGGACGTGCAGTTCGTGCACACGCTGAACGGCTCCGGCCTCGCGGTCGGGCGCACGCTCATCGCCGTCATCGAGAACTATCAGGAGGCGGACGGCAGCATCCGCGTCCCCGAGGCGCTGCTGCCCTATATGGACGGCCTCGACCGCATCGCAGCATGAAGACGGGACGCGTGCCGGATACATTACTACCGGTCCGGAAGATTCTGAGCAAATCGCGCTGTGAAGTAGGACACGTCATGCAAGTAGATTGGCCGTTTCGGTTTGTGGGATTCGCGCTTGCCTTTCTATTTCTGCGCATGGCGACATGGCTTGCTTTCGATCCATCGGCAGACATCTGGGAGCGGCTAGGCGGCATTGCCTTGGGCTTCGCGGTTACTGGGATCATTTACGCTGAGGGCGCTAAGCGGGGCCGAGCGGAAGGATTTGAGCAGGGCAAAGAGCTCATGCGGATCGCCTCTCGTCCTCCTCGCGATATTCGCTGACGAATATACAATATTGAAAACAGGTTGGTTCGAAGGCGGAATAAAGATCAAGTGTGCGATGGTCATCGAGAAGGCGGAAAGCAACTTCTCTGCTTATGTGCCGGACCTCCCGGGCTGCGTCGCGACAGGCGCCAGCGTTGAAGAAGCGGAAGCTGAAATAAGGAAGGCTATCGCCATTCACATGGAAGGATTGCTGGAGGACGGGCTGCCCGTACCGCCATCGAAAAGCGTCCTCGCCTATGTGGAGGCCTAAAGAAAACCCGGTCCATTTCCCCTGCCTTTGATTTTCCTGCCTCGCACGTTTCTGGGGTGACGAACCGCCATGCATTAGCGTACAAAACCGCATGCGGATTCTCATTACGAACGACGACGGCATCGAGGCGCCCGGGCTCGATGTCCTGCAAAAGATTGCGTCCGACCTTTCGAAAGATGTCTGGGTGGTCGCGCCCGAAACCGACCAGAGCGGCGCGGCGCATTCGCTGACGCTGCACGAGCCGCTTCGCTTACGGAAGCTCTCGGAGCGCGTCTTCGCCGTCAAGGGCACGCCCACCGACTGCGTGATCATGGGCGTGCGCTACATCCTTCAGGATGAACTCCCGACCCTTATCCTGTCCGGCGTCAACCGCGGGGCGAACCTTGCCGACGACGTCACCTATTCCGGAACCATCGCGGGCGCGATCGAAGGCGCGATGCTCGGCATCCCGTCCATCGCCATGAGCCTCGCCATCGATTGGGAAGATCCGAAGAAGATCCACTGGGAAACGCCGATGGAACTCGGCGCGGACCTTATCCGCAAGCTTATGAAAGCGGGCTGGCCGCGTGATGTCTTGATAAACGTCAATTTTCCGGACAGGGAACCAGGTAAAGTTCAGGGTATTCAGGTTACAGAACAAGGCAGGCGCGATCAGGATTACTTGCGCATCGAAGACCGCATGGACACGCGTGGCAACCCCTACTACTGGCTCGGGTTCAAACCGCGGTCCCTGCACCCCGGCAAAGGGACCGACCTTTCGGCCGTGAATTCGGGCGCGATCTCGGTAACGCCTCTTTATCTGAACTTAACGCATAGTGATACGTGCCGGAAGCTTACCGGGCTTCTGACGATGTAGAAGGAGCGGCCTTGCGAGCGCAGCTCCGGGAGTGGCGTCCATGGATGACAAGCTGCGCGATCTTTTGTACAGCCTGCAACACAATGGGATCGGAGATCCCCGCGTGCTCGCCGCCATCGCCCGAATTCCGCGAGAGCTTTTCATTTCCGAGGAATTTTTAAGGGCGAATGCCTACGCGGATCAGGCCCTGCCCATCGAATGCAACCAGACCATCTCGCAGCCTTACATCGTCGCCTATATGAGCGAGCGCCTGAACGTCGCGTCAGGTCAGGATGTCCTCGAAATCGGAACGGGCTCAGGGTACCAGACCGCAATTCTCGCGCAGCTTGCGCGTCACGTTCACACCATCGAACGCCATCGGGAACTTCACGATCTGGCGGTGGAGCGCTTCGAGCGGCTCGGGATTCATAATATCACCGCGATCGCGGGCGACGGCTCCAAGGGATGGCCCTATCAACGGCTGTTCGATCGCATTCTTGTCACGGCCGGCGCCGCGCAGGCGCCCGACGTGCTTCTCGATCAGCTTGCGCCTTGCGGAGCCATGGTCATTCCCCTCGGGCCCCGCTACGATCAGAGGATCACGCTTGTGACGCGGACGAACGGTCACGTCGAGTACCAAAGTTTAATCCCCGTCCAGTTCGTGCCGCTGGTGGAGCGAATTTGACATTTGAGTCCCGCCCGCCACGAGTTCGCGCTCAACAGCCGCATCCCCAAAAGGCGAAACCTTGTCCGGGATCGTAATATATCGAAAGGCTTACACGTTTACGATCCCGGCTCGCGCTTCGCTTGGCCGGGATGACAATCCGTTGGCCCGATTGGCGAAGTTTGCCTAGCGCCCCGCGATCGTTGACAAGGCCTATGCGCCCGAAGCGGGAAAAAATAGGAACCGTTTAAGTTAATATTAAGCGTTCCGCCCCTAATACTTTTATTGCAAAGTGAGGTGCGGCGATGAGTAGTGTGCATGCGGCGGGCAAGCGCGGGCCCGGAGTTGTCCGCGCGGCTGTAAAGATCGGTTTGGGTTGTGTTCTACTGGGGGGATGCGGCGCGGGGACTGAGCGATTCACGAGTGCGGAGTTCGGAAGCGGGTATGAGGCGGCGCCTCCCCCTTCCAAGCAGGCGTCAACGGCTGCCATCAGCGCTCCTCAATACCGCCCTATTCGGCAAACAGCCAGTTCTCAACCGAAGCCCCAAAGCGGCTATCAGCTTGCGAGCGCTACCCCCGATCAGCCGGGCGGATACCTGCAGGTATCCCGGGTCGACCTTCCCCCAGTTCAGCAACAGTCTTCTGGCTCGACAGGCGTAAAGACAGCCGACGGCTATGGCCCCTATGGCCCCGCCCCTCTTTCGGATGGGACCTACGCCGGGCCGCGCGTCTTTTCGCCCTACGATCAGCCGGGAGGAGGATATGCGCCCCCGCCACCGCCGGCAGGAGGCTATGGGCCGCCCCCGAGCGGTTACAACGCGCCGCCGCCTCAAGGCTATTACGGCGGTGGCCCAAGCAACTACGCGCCCCCGCCTCCCTCACAGGATCCGGGGAACGGGCCTTATGGCTATCAGCAGCAGTCGCAAAATCAGCAGAATGGCCGCGAATACAATCGCGCGCCGCAAGGCTATGCGTATTACGGGCCTGAACAAAGAAACACCGCGTCCCCGGATGGCAGGACAAGGTCCACTGGCCGCGCCGTTGCCGACGCGTCGCGCGGAAAGGTGGTAACGCTCGCGGCCGGCGAAACTCTTCTTTCCATCGCCAAACGGCACGGCGTGACGGTCGAGATGATTGCGCGCGCGAACCGCCTGAGCGGCGGTCCCGTCATGCCCGGCACGAGGCTTTACATCCCGGCCGCAGGCCCATCGAAGTTCGCGCAAGCGCCGGGCGCGCAAAGAGCGAAGGTCGCCGAATGCACGGGCAGCCAGTGCTACACCGTGCAGAAGGGCGAAACCGTCGGGGCCATCGCACGGGAGCACGGCGTGAGCGAGCAGCAACTTCTCGAGGCGAACAACCTGCCCGATGCGCGTTCGCTCAGGGCCGGACAGGCCATCACAATTCCGGGCCAGGGGGCGGCGCCCAAGCAGGCCATGGCCGCGGCCACGCCTCAGAACCGTACCGCCCCGCGCGCCGGTCACGCTTCCGCTTCGGGCGATGACGCCGCTGAAGGGTCGCTCCAGGAAGCCGAGCATGTGAAGCCTTCGACCGAAGTCAAGATGACGACCTCCAAAGAGCCGTCCTGCGAAGCCGCGCTTTCCAACCCGCTTCCACGCATGGGCCGGACGTTCCGCAAACCTGTCGAGGGTCTTGTCATCGGGCAGTTCGGCCCGCAGCGTGATGGCACCGTGAACGAGGGCTTGACGATTTCCGTCCCAAAAGGCACGCCGATCAAGGCTGCGGAGAATGGCGTTGTCGCCTATGTCGGCGATGAGCTGCCGGGTTTCGGCAACCTGATCCTGATCCGCCACGCTGAGGAGTACGTCACAGCCTACGCCCATGCGGACTCGATCATGGTCAAGAAGTGCGATGTGGTCAAACGCGGTCAGACCATAGGGACTGCGGGCGCAACTGGGGATGCAATCCAGCCGCAGCTCCACTTCGAGATCCGCAAGAACGCTAAGCCGGTGGACCCGGCGCCGCTGCTCGGGTCATAGGATCGAAAGACGGAGGGCGCCTTCCCTCCCCAGGCAGTTCGCAGAGAATGAGAAGTCTCGCCCCTTCGCGAGACTTCTTGTCGTTATGGCCAAGCCGATGACTCCGGTGGCTGTTGCCGCGAGCACCCTCAGTCCGAAAGGACGCGGGAGGGAGGATCAGTCCTTGTCCTCGTATTTGAAGGACACCTTCAATTTCGCCCGATAGGCCGACACCTTGCCGTTTTCGATCACGAGATCGAGTTGCAAGACTTCCGCCACGCGGAGATCCCGCAAGCTTTGGGAGGCCCGTTCAACAGCGGCGGCGGCCGCCTTCTCCCGACGAGTTCGTGCTGGTGCCGATGAGCTCGATGACCTTGTACACGCTTTCCGACATACCAAAATCTTCCGAAAACCATGAGGATCGCACTCTTTGCCGCACGCGCCAAGCCGGAGTGGCCAAATTTTGAGCACGCGAGCTGAAAAATGGCGGAAATCTTGGCTTCATCCTTCGACAAGGATGAGGGTGCGTGTTTTGAGCCCGTAGCGGTTTGGCAAGCTCACCATGAGGCCATGGGCGGCACGATGTTTTCAGCATCCTGCTAAGGCTTGGGCTTCCCGCGAAAGAGATCGCCATAGGCATCGCGGAGAAGGTTTTTTTGCACCTTGCCCATGGTATTGCGGGGAAGGCCGTCCACGATAAAGACCCGCTTGGGCAGCTTGTAATTCGCGAGACGAGCCTTCAGCGCCTCGATCACATCCTTCTCCTGCAGGTCGCAGTCCTTAGCCGCAACCACGACAGCCATGACCCCTTCGCCGAAGTCGGGGTGAGGCACGCCAATGACGGCGCTTTCGGCAACGCCCGGCAAAGCGTCGATCTCGCTCTCCACTTCCTTCGGGTAAACGTTGAAGCCGCCCGTGATGATGAGATCCTTCCCGCGCCCGACGATGTGGACGTAGCCGTGCGCATCGATCTTGCCGAGATCGCCGGTGATGAAAAAGCCGTCGTCGCGGAACTCGGCTTTCGTCTTGTCGGGCATGCGCCAATAGCCCTTGCACACATTCGGGCCGCGCACCTCGATCATGCCGATTTCTTCCTGCGCGAGGATCTCGCCGGTCTCAGGGTTGGCGATCCGAATCTCGACGCCCGGCAAGGGCGGGCCGACCGTGCCCGGCACGCGCTCACCCTCGTAGGGATTCGAAGTGTTCATGCCGGTTTCCGTCATGCCATAGCGTTCAAGAATGGAGCAGCCGGTCCTTTCGAGAAAATCGCGGTGAGTATCGGGCAGAAGCGGCGCCGAGCCCGAAACGAAAAGACGCATGTGTCCCGCAGCCTCACGCGTAAGGCGGGCATCGTCGAGGAGACGAACGTAATAGGTCGGCACCCCCATCATCGTGGTGGCGCGTGGCAGCAGCCGGAAAATCTCGTTCGGATCGAATTTCGGCAGGCATATCATCGAGGCTCCCGCCATCAGAACGACGTTGGTCGCCACAAACAGGCCGTGAGTATGGAAGATCGGCAACGCATGCAGCAGCACATCATCCGAAGTGAACCTCCATGCCTCCACCAGCGCCGCCGCATTCGACGCAAGGTTGCCGTGCGACAGCATCGCTCCTTTGGAGCGGCCTGTCGTGCCGGATGTATACAGTATGGCGGCGAGATCCGCAGGCGATCGCGGCACGTCTTCGAACACATCCGGCTGCCCGGCGGCAAGCGCCGGGAGCGTCCCATCTTCTTCCGTTCCAAGCGTAAGGAAGGCAGGGACGCCCGCCTTCGTACACAATTCCTGGGGCCTGCCCCAACCCGGACGGCAGATAAAAAGGGACGACTCTGCGTCGCTCAAGAAATATTCGAGTTCAGCTTCAGTATAGGCAGTGTTGAGCGGCAGATAGGCTGCGCCAGCACGGACGCACGCCAGATAAAGCAATAACGCCTCGGCAGATTTTTCGACCTGCGCGGCAACACGGTCGCCAGGTTTGACCCCGGCTGCTTTCAGAGCGTTGGCGAAGCGGGAAGTGACCGCGAAGATATCTCCGTAGCGATACAGCTTACCCGCGCTTGTTTCTATTGCAACCTTGGACTTGTCCGTCCACTGCGAACTTAACTGGGAAAAAAGATCGGTAGATCTTGCCACTGCTGTACCCTGCTCATGTGAAATATTAAGAGTACCAAGACCACGCTAGAGTTGCCAAGACAATCGTGTTTGAAGAAATTTGGACGCATAGCTGCGTTGATGTGACGAGAGCGGAAGAGAAAACACAAAATATAGACGTTATTCATTTCACCAACGCGAAATATTGGTGTTATGTTAGAAGTTCGATAAAATTGATCTAGTGGAAAAACTTGGAAAAAAGGCCGGACACTCCATAGGTCCAGCCATATTGTATACAACTCTCGGCCGGCGACGCTGGTTGATTATCCGGGCCCGCCGAAGCTGATGGGCGCAGCGCGCATATCAACGGGGATTTTGAAGTCTTTCGCCGCGGCGCCGCGCATCTGAGCGGCGATTTTCGGCAAACCGGTCCGGTTGCTGTAATCGGGGATGCGTGTCCTGTTGCGCTCGTTGTCGGCGGACAGGGTCTGCGCGCAGATCAGGTCGATGGCGGTTACGACGGCGACAGTCCCAAAAGCCAACCCAACAGTCGCCTTGCGCCTGCTGCCCGAAAACCCGCCCAGGAGCGAAACAAGATCCAGCGCGTCGCCTGCCACCCGGCCCCAGACGAAGGGCGCCGGATCACGCGAGGCAAGGATCGCAACCCCGGTGGCGATCTCCCGAAGGCCGTAGAAAGCGATGGCGGACTCGCTTCCCCTCCAGCCGAGGGTCCGGGAAAGGCGATGCGGAGCCGCCACTTCCAAGGCGCCAAGAGCGATGCTGAACCAGCCAAGATTGCGTGCGAGATGCTTGGCGGACTTGTCCTTGGACCTAGGCATCATATCCATGACGCGCGCAAGGGATTTTACAATCATCAGATGCCTCCATTAGGCTTCAGGAAGACCTTGACACATCCGTCCTTTTTCTCCCGGAACGTCTTGTACATCTGCGGGCCGTCCCGAAGCGCTGCCTTGTGGGTGATCACGAAGGACGGGTCGATCTGCCCCTCCTCGATGCGGCGCAGAAGATCGTCGGCCCAACGGTTCACATGCGTCTGACCTGTGCGGACTGTGAGCCCCTTGTTCATGAGCGCGCCGAACGGAACGTTGTCGAGAAGGCCGCCATAAACGCCGGGGATGGAGAGCACGCCAGCCGGACGGCATGCGAAGATCATCTGCCGGAGGACGTGGGGGCGGTCGGTTTCCAGCATGACGGCCTGCAACGCCCGGTCAAGAACGGAGTCGAAAGAGGCGGTGGCATGCGATTCAAGGCCAACGGCGTCGATACATTTTTCCGGGCCTTTTCCTTGGGTGAGGTCGTTCAGGCGCTCGAACACATCCTCATGCTCGAAGTTGATGATCTCGTCCGCGCCGCCCGCCTTCGCCATCGACAAGCGGTCGGAAAGCCGGTCGATACAAATGACCTTCTTGGCGCCAAGCAGCACAGCGCTCCGAACGCAGAACTGACCAACCGGCCCCGCGCCCCAGATCGCGACGGTATCGGTGGGCTGGATATCACACTGCACCGCGGCCTGCCAACCGGTCGGGAAAATATCGCTCAGGAAAAGAACCTGCTCGTCGGAAAGGCTCTTCGGAACCTTGATCGGGCCGACATCGGCATAAGGCACGCGAACATATTCCGCTTGGCCGCCGGGATATCCGCCCGTCAGATGCGTATAACCGAAAAGACCCGCCGTTGTATGGCCGAAGGCTTTATCGCCCAGGTTCTTGTTGCGGTTCGTGCGCTCGCAGACCGAAAAGTTGCCCCGCCTGCACTGCTCGCACTCGCCGCAGATGATGGTGAAGGGAACGACCACGCGGTCGCCCACTTTGAGTTTCTTGTTGTCCTTCCCGACCTCCACGACTTCGCCCATGAACTCGTGGCCCATGATGTCGCCGTGCTTCATGCCTGGCATGAACCCATCGTAAAGATGCAGGTCGGAGCCGCAGATCGCACAGCTCGTCACCTGAACGATCGCGTCGCGGCCATCTTCGATCCTGGGATCGGGAACCGTCTCGTAACGGATGTCTTCGACGCCTTCCCAGCATAAGGCTTTCATTAAATCTGTCCTCCTCGCGAAGCCTGACCGCAGCTTCGGTTGCGATTCTTTCAGCAACTACTGTAGGGGAGGACAGATATCTGGAGTTTTTGTTTCACAAAAAGTCGAAGAACAATAGACTTTCCGGAGACAAAAATAATTTCTGGACCGCAGATAAGCTTGCGTCTTGATTGTCCGCTGCGTTTACGCTCGGGCCATAACCAGAGCGACACCGACAAAAATGAGCCCAACGCCGATCCAGCGCGTTCTCGTCACCTGCTCCCGCAAAACCAGGTGCGAAAGCACCGTGATGGCGATCAGGTTGAGGCTCAGGATCGTGAAAGCCACGCTGACGTCCAGCAGTTTCAAAGCTTCCGTGTAGATCAGCGCCTGCAAAGCAAGCACGATGACCCCGGCCGAAATCCACATGAACCAGCGGACTTTCGTGAGCACCGATTTCTTCAAGAAGACCTGCCCGAGCCCTTCCAGGAAGGCGCAGAGGACGACAAGCAAAATGCCGAAGGTGGTTCCGCTCATGGAAGTGTGGTCGTGTCCTCTGTCATGGGCTTGGTCTGGCTGATGAACCATACGCCAGCGATTACGAAAACAACACCTGCAATCTCAAAACCGTCGACAGCCTCGTGCAGCATTAAAACCGAGACGACGGGAACGCATGCATAGCTCAAGGATGCAACCGGCTTCGCGTAACTGAGATCGGCTTCGCCAAGAACCATGAGCCAATTGAAGAACTGAAGGGCCATGATTGTGATGATCCCAAGCAGGGCAGGGTTGCCCAACAGCGAGCTTATCGCCGCCATGGAAGAAGGATCGGAAGGCGCTTCCAGGACTGCTGACTTCCATGTGATTTGGAGGAGCGTGTCAAATAAAACCGCCGCCAGAAGCCCGGTCACGAGTTTCCATCTCAAGCGTCCGTTTGAGATCATCGCTATCGCCTCCCGTGCCGTTTATTGCGCCATAATCATGCGGCGCGTGTCCCATCGGTTCCCAGCATCTCGCGACGCTTGTACACAATTTTACGCCAACAAAAAGACCCCCATGCAAAATCCGTGTCAGTTTAGCCTCAGTCCCATGGAAGTTCACGTCACAGAACAGGGAGCGAAGTTGGGCCAAGACCGCTACACGCCGCACTTAACGAAGTCCGCTTCGCACCGCAAAGAGAAGCGAGATCCTTGGGAGCCGCGCAAACTCGTCTGAAATGCGACCAGTTTCAATCTCGGACTTCTTGACTGGCAAACCGTTTGCGCACGTCACCAATTGGCGTAGGGGGTTCCATTGGCGCTGCGCTCGTTTGAGAGGGAGTGCACATCCGAAATGCCGCCCTCCTTCGCTAAAACCGCTTTCCATTCCGCCTTGTTGCTGTTGACCGGATCGCGCGGGATGGCGCGGAGGTAACCCTGGGTCACAAGGACCTGGAGGGTAGGCGGGAAGGCTCCCTTGTCGCCATAGTAATCGTCGATGAGCTTGCGCATGATCTTGAGGTCTTGCTGAAGCGTCGCCTCCCGAGCCCTCGTCAACGCGGTGATCACGAGCGGCGCTACGATCGCGGCGAGAATGCCAATGATCGCCAGCACGATGATCATCTCCATAAGCGTAAAGCCCGGACTTCCGCGCCGGGCGCTTCTACCAATCCGCATAGCGCGTCCCGTCAAGAGCAACTGCCGCAGTTTTGGGATGAAGATCATAAATGTCTTTCTTGCTCGTCTGCGTCTCGGCTAACGTGGCGCCATACGAAGACGTGGCGACGACCGGCGCTTCGCTCTGAGAGCTTACAAATCTCCATTGCACGTCCAGAGGCGCGCCCGGCGCTGCAAACGGGTTGACCGGAAGAGAACGCAGATAGCGTTTGCGCTTTTTTTGATTATTTTCGCCACCTTTTTCGATGCCGTCGATAAGGACCTGAAGCGAGACAGGATAACCGTTCGTGCTGCTGCTGGACGCTCCTTTCTTGTCGGCAGGCGTGCTTTCCATATCGGCATGAAACTGGTCGATCGCCATTCTGACGGTCCGCAGGGTTTCCCGGAGCTGGATCTCCTTGTCCCGCCTGAAGCTCTTCGTTGCATACGGCGCGGCCATGGTTGCGAGCAGCGAGAGAATGGCCAGGACAACCATCATCTCCATGAGAGAATTGCCGCTTGATCCGCGCATCCTGGGCGACCCCGCAACTGCGTCGATGTTATCGATTGTGGCGCGCCGATCTCAGCATCACTTCGAATACCCCGTGGTCTGCCATCCGCCCTGGGCGGTGTTTTTGTTGGCGGCTTCGTCCACCGGCTTCTTATTGTCGGGCGTCAGCATGTATCGCGGCGGCTGTTTGCCGGCCGGCGCCCGGTTCAAGTAGTCGTAGCTCGTCCGGGTCGAATAGTCCTTCTCCGTACCGCTGTAGAAGTCGGTGTTGCTACGGCGCGGCAGCGATTGCGAGCGCACAAGGTAGGGCGTGACGGTCAAAATCAGCTCCGTTCGCTGCGCCGTGTAGCCGGTGTTGTTGAACAGGTGCCCTAAAATGCCGTTGGGGTCGACCCCGGGAATGCCGCCTAGGCTCTTTTGCTCGGTCTCCGAGATGAGGCCGCCCAAGACCGCTGTTTCGGCCTCGCGCAATATCATGGTGGTATGCACGTTGCGCGTGCCGATTTCGAAGGCGGGCGCCGCGGCGGTGCCCAGGTTTTGCCCAAGCGAGCTGACCTCGACATTGAGGTCGACAAAGATCGAGTCGTCGAGGTGATATTTCGGGATCACGTCGAGGGCGATGCCGATGTCGTGATATTCGTACATCGTGCGGCTTTGCCCGGTGGCGTCCTGGATGGAAGCCGATTGCAAAGGCACCCGGTCGCCCACGTGGATCTTCGCGGGCTGGCCATCGACGGTCCTAACGCGCGGATTCGATAGCGTCCGGGCATCGGTCACGCTTTTGAGATAGTTCAAGGTCACGGTTGGCAGGGTGATCGTGCTCTGGTTTATGAGAGGCGCCCCGGTCGCCAGCCCTTGCAGCGTCAGCCCCGCGACCGTTGTCGAAGTCGCCGAAGTGGCAGTCGACGTCGCCGCCGACGCAAGCGAGTTTGCAGAATTGGGCGGCGTCACGCTGATCTGGCTGCCCCAGTCGATGCCGAGCTGATCGGACTTGTTGCGGTCGATCTCGATAACCTCGACGTTGAGCATGATCTCGGCGGGCTTCCTGTCGTTGGCCGCGATCAGTTTCTCCACCACATCGATGGTATCGCGCGTATCGCGCACCTGGATGAGGCCGAGGTCGTTATTGGCGACGAGCGTCTTGATCTCCATGGACGACTTCAAAATCTCGGCCATGCGCTCCGCCTTCAAGGTCGAGAGGTGGAACGTCTTGAAATAAAGATCCGCGTACTGCTTTTTCTTGTCCGGCGTGTCTTCGTAGATGAAGATCGAGTTCGGGCCCAGCACCTTATAGCCGGCGTTGGCCGCCTGCAGGACCATATTGAAGGCCTGCTCGAAATTCACGTTCCTGGCGCTGACGCTCACATCGAGATTATCGGTGTTCTTGTCGAACACGAAATTCAGATTGTAGGGCTCGCAGACCACCTGCAGCGCGTCTTTGAGCTTGGCGTCCCGGAAGTTGACCGCGACCGGATTTTGCGAGCGAAAGGCCGCGAGCACAAAGCGCTGATCCTCGCCCCTCTTCAAGCGGTCGAGGTCGGAGAGCTCCTTTTGCAGGCCCTCGTTCTGTCCGTCGAAGCTTGCCGCCCGCTGGTAGAGCGTTTCGGCAAGGTCGTAATTGCCGACCGCCTTCGCTCGCTGCCCTTCGGTATAAAGGCGCGCAAGCTCCTTGTGGCCAACGGCGGTTTGCCGCGCCTGCTGCAGCTCGGCGTTCTTAGGCTGGGCAAGGAGGCCCATTTCATATTTCTCGATCGCTTCCTGGTAGCGCGCCTCGCGGGCCAGCGCCGAACCTGCGGCAAGGAAATGGGCCGCCGCCTCGCTCTCGCCGCGATCCAACTCCTCAACGCCGGCCATGTCGCTCGAGCCGCGATAACGCTGGCGAAGCTCCATCACATGGCGGATGCGCAGACTATCCTCGCCATCGTTTGATTCATTAGACGAAGGAGACAAAGGTTTTGTAGCAGTATCGGCTCCGGCAAGGGGCACAAGATCCCCCATGCCTGCGCCTGGAGAGCAAGCAGAGATCAATGCGCCGAGCGCAAAAACAACAGCCAGTTTAAAATACATACCATACTGTCCCAAGGCGCCTGAGCAGAACTCCCAGGGCCTACGGTTGTTGAGCCGAACACGCGCTACAAAACACGTTACAGGACGAATGATCAGGCTGGCTCGTGAACTTGGGCGGAGACCCGAACAGTAAAGCTACGCCCCTCGCAATCGCACCCAGCCGACGCGAAACTGCTTAAAAAACCGCGCGCATATGCGTGAACTTGCGACCCACCCTTGCCGCCCGCGGTACGATCGATAACGCGCCGATCCTAATTGACTAAGTCCAGATGGTCCAGCAGAGCGCGGTCGAAATAATAACGGGAATCCAGTCTTTTAACATTTTCTTAATACCAGTTGCTTGTCAGCCTCACTACCTTAAATTGCAATTCTCACCGCGGGCCGGGCTGAATAGTTCCTTTACTCCTCGCTCAAGCGAAAATTACGAGAACTACCGGAGGTTTTATCGACGATCAGTACGTTTCTGCCTTCAATGGAGTTGACGCGCAAAGCGTCTCCGTCACCGAAAGGTTCCCCAAGCGCAACAGTCAACAGCCGGGTCCCGACCCGAACGAGAACGGTGACCGAATTGTTCCTGCGAACGACGCCAACGGCTTGCACATTCGCCAGAAGATCGGGCTTCTCAGGCGCCGGTTGCGGCTGATCAGGCGTCAGACTTGCGGGAAGCGGCGGCGGCGCCACGGCGGTATCTCCTCCCCCGAATACGAACAAATCCCGGCGAGCCTCCTGTTCCACCTCGGTATCAAGCGTTTGAAGAATTGGAAGGTCTTCGCTCGAGACGGCCCTCCGCGCTGCTTCGACCGGCAGCTGGTCGGAGTCCGAGTTCAGCCAAAAGTAGGCGAAAACCGCAGCCGCCGCCAAGAGAGCGTAAGCAGCGTATCGCAAACGTTCGCTCGTCATCGTCGCCATCTCTTTGACATGTCTCTTGCAGGGCTCGCGGCCCCAAGCCACGGAAAATGCTCGCAGAAACCCATAAGGCCCCACGACTGTAAGGCCTTATGGCGCCAAGATAGCTTTTTTAAGTCACGCTTCAGTAAGGCTGGGCTGCCAGCCCCCCGGTGTTTTGCGCCGTCATTCTTAGGGCGCCAAGCAGGCTTCCCCGTCCCGAGCAGAGATCCCAGCCCGTGGCCGCGACATAGCCGGCATACGGTCCACAATTTCCACTCGTGTGTCGCGGAACGTCCCCATCGATCCGGTATAGATGGCGCCCAAGGCGCCTTGAGACGTGGTATATTTGACGCCCTTATGGCTGATGACGCCTGCCTCTACCGGCGCAGCGACGCTTGTACCACCGACTGGCAGCCAATCCGTGCCGCCGCAGATATAGATGTAGGTGCATGCGTATTGCGCATAAACCCACACCCCCGTGTCCGGGTCGGCGACCGCGGCAACGTCGGGAACGCCACGATAAGCACCGACGATAGTGGACTGCCCATTCTGGTAACTAGGCCGCGTTATAAAACGGCTAATGCCCGAGCCAGCCTGTTGCCAGGTCATCTCACCCACGAAGTTGCCGTTTGCAGGATTCCGGCTTATGGAGGTCCCTCCCGCTGCTATCACATAGGCTGAGGAACTCGGCCAGGACACGCCTGGGGCATCGCCGGAGGATGCAATGTAAACAACATTGGCCGCCTTGAAGTAGCTGTCATAACTCGTCTGTCCCGAGAATTCGGAGCCTCCCCAACTCATCGAAACGATGCCGCCTCCCGCAGCAGCGACAAGGCTCGAAGCCTTAGTGACGGCCACCAAAAGATCGCTCGCATAGTCTGACGCGGCCTCCACCAGATAAATTTTGGCGTTGGGCGACATCGCGTAAGCCCATTCCACATCCAGGGACGATTCGAGCGACCACCCGGTCGTATCAACCGGGATCGTCTTGCCGGTGGCGGAAACGACCTGGACGTTCGACCCTGGCGCCGGCAGACCGAATTGCTTGGCGAACGTCTTCAGATCCGTCAGAACGTTCGGGTTGTGATAGGCGTCGACAATAGCGATCGCCAGCGGGCTTCCTCCCGAAATAACCGCTGTCGCATTCGCCGGATTGCATCCCGTTGTCTGGGTCACGAAACCGTAAACGCAGGCGAGCGAGGAGGGCGTCTCGAAATAATAGCCCGAAAGGGGGACTGTCTGCGGCGTCAGCCCTCCTCCACCCGTCAACTGGGGCGGCTTGACATTTGACACAGGAAGAAGCACGCCCACCACATTGGTATGACTGCGAACCCCTACGTCCGTCGCCTTTTGCCTGTTCGAGTCAGGATGCCAATATGTCGGCGCGCCATGGGTTGACGGGTTGGAGGGGCTAAGCTGCGCTGACGCGCCGCCTGAAAGAACGCCAGCTAAGAAAAGTCCGATCCCCATTGTAAGGAAGCGGTTCGACGACCTTCTTCTCATGGTAAGATTCCGATAAAGCTTTTTTCATAATGCCCGCTTGAACGGGGCGCACCCCCAACCGCGATGCTCAGGCTGCCTAACAGGTTCGGATGGCGCAATCTATACGTGTAGATGCTTATCGATGCAATTTTACCGGTTGTTGCCAAAAAGACTCGAGCTTTACTCAATCTCCGATTGCGGATTTGTGCGTTAATTAACCGCTGCCCTTCTACACTGGACCCGTTCCACATCGGGCGCGTGACCATGACTTCTTTCGGCAAGAGAACGATACCAGCAGAGCCGGCTTCTGCCGCCATACCGGCCGCCCGGGTCGCCGTTCCTGGCTCTGCGCAGGTAACAGCATCCTCTCTTAAGACTGCAGACCTTATTCGCGATCAAGTCTTGCTTCGCATCGAGCCGGTCGCCGCGGTGCGCATGAACAAGGCGGAATTGACGGCGTTCGTAAACAGCCTCGTGGCAGAGATCGCCAATGAGCGAAAGCTGCTTTTGAACCAGACCGAACAGGATTCCCTGACCCGCGACATCGTCGATGAAATGATCGGGCTGGGACCGATCGAACCGCTGCTGCACGATCCGACAGTGGCCGACATCCTCGTGAACGGTCCACACATGATCTATGTGGAGAGGCGCGGCAAGCTCGAACTGACGGGCCTCAGATTTCGCCACGATGCGCATGTGCTGCACGTGGCGCAGCGCATCGCATCCTTCATCGGACGAAGCGTCGATGAATCCAATCCGATGCTCGACGCACGCCTCGCCGATGGCAGCCGCGTCAACGTCATCATTCCGCCGCTGAGCCTGAAGGGGCCATCCATATCGATCCGGAAGTTTTCGCAGAAAATCCTGAGCCTGAAGCACTTGGCGGCGGCGGGCTCGATGTCGCCGGGCCTCGCCACCGCCTTGGAGATTTTCGCGCGCTGCCGCTTGAACATCATCGTTTCCGGAGGCACGGGCTCCGGCAAGACCACGTTGCTCAATGCGCTCTCCGGCATGATCGACCCCGGAGAGCGGATCGTCACGATCGAGGACGCCGCCGAGCTGCAACTGCAGCAGAAGCACGTCATCCAGCTTGAGACGCGCCCGTCAAATCTCGAGGGACGCGGCAAGATCGACCAAGGCGGCCTCCTCCGCAACGCGCTCCGCATGAGGCCGGACCGCATCATCGTTGGCGAGGTCCGCGGAGGCGAGGCTTTCGATATGATGCAGGCCATGAATACGGGCCACGATGGCTCGATGTCGACCGTGCATTCCAACTCGGCGCGCGACGCCTTGGCTCGTCTTGAGAACATGGTTCTTATGGGCAACCCGAATATCCCCGTCCGCTCGATACGCGGACAGATCTCCAGCGCGGTCGATGTCGTCATTCACACCGAGCGCATGCGCGATGGCGCACGCCGGGTCACCGAAGTTGCCGAAGTGGTTGGAATGGAGGGTGAGATTATCGTTCTCGGCCCCCTTTTCAATTTCGAATACAAAGGAGAAAAGGTTGGCGGCGGCATCGAGGGTGAATTCAAGTCGACGCCCGTGGCCCCGCGTTTTCTTCCCCGCATCAGATATTTTGGCATGGAAGACCAGTTGCTCGACGCCCTCGGCGTCCAGAAAAGATGGAACGGTTAGCCATGCTGCTGCCTATCCTGCTCCTGGCATTGGTGATGTGCGGCGCGCTGATAATTGGCCTGGCGTTGACGGTCACCCGAAGAAAACGGCTTGAACTCGATCAACGTCTGAGCCTCCTTCCCTCGGCGTCTCGAAGCGCGGAGCCTGAAGTCGCGTCCGGTCCATCGGAAAAGCCGAAGGCCGGTTTCCTGAAACTTGAGCGGCTGCTCCTTTTGGATAGCGACCATCCCTGGAAGCTGGAGGCTGATCCTGGGAAGCTGACGATATTTACAATCACCGCCGCCCTCCTGGTCTGGTTTGCGTTTCAAAGCTTGATCCGCGCTCCGGTCGCGATCTCGGCGGCGGCAAGCTGCCTTGGCGCTTACTTGGGGCTGCGCATGGCCGTCATCCGCGAGATCAGCCGCATGGAGACCGCTTTTTCTACTTTTTTTCCGGACGCTGTCGATTCCGTCGCCCGCATGCTGCGGGCGGGCCTTCCCGTTACTTCAGCGTTTCAGCTCGTTTGTCAGGAAGCCGCCCCGCCGGTTGACGCCGTCTTCGCAACGCTCGCCGGTCAACTCAGGATCGGCATGCCCCTCGATGATGCTCTCCGGATTAGCGGTCAACGCATTCGCGTTCCGGACTTTCAGTTCTTCGCGGTCGCTGTTGTCTTGCAACAATCTGCAGGCGGCAACCTGCTTCCCACCCTTGAATCGCTCGCCCAGATGATGAGAAACCGGCGAGCCATGGTGATGAAAGCCCGCGCGGCGACCGCAGAAGTGCGCTTTTCGGCCTATGTGCTGTCTGCGCTGCCCTTTGTCACGATAGCCGCGCTCCTCGTCGTTTCGCCCGGCTACCTCACGCCCCTTTTCCATGACTCCCGAGGCCATGCCATCCTCGCGGGCGGCTTAGCCGGTCTCCTGCTTTCTGGCTATGTGATGCGGCACATGATGCGAAGCGTCGAAGAGCCGTGATTTGAGGAAGCCGCGCCATGCATAACCCGCTCCTTGCCCATGCCTCCGCCTTCGGGCGCATTGCACCCTTTCTGGGCCTCGCCGCCTTTCTCATTGGCGGCCTTGTCCTGATTCTTTCGAGCCTCAACATGCGCTCCCGCGCGCTCGCCCGGCGTATCGAAATGGTGCAATCGCGGCCGGCGGCAGTCATGGAGCCTTCCGTGGAGCGCGACGAGCAGCAGTTTGAAGAGGGAACGCAAGGCCTTTCCGTGCCGGAGCAGCGGCAGATCGCGCGGTTCTTCAGCGGGTATAATGTCGCCCCGGACGCCGCGATACTATACTTCACGCTCATCAGGCTGGCTGCGGTCCTTGTGCTTGCCTGCGTCGCTTACTTTGCCGGGTCCCGGACGGCGTGGCCGCTGCCTGTGCTGATCGCAACGATTGCCGCCGCGGCCGGGTGGTTCATTCCCATCATCGTCGTCAGGGTCGCCATGGGCAGGTACCGCAAGGCGGTCGCGCTCGGCCTCCCGGATGCGATCGAACTCTTGGCCATATGCGCCGACGCTGGCATTTCCCTGGAAAGCGGGCTTCAGCGCGTCTCTCGCGAATTGCGTCTGACGCAGCCGGCTCTGGCGAACGAACTGGCGCTCACCTGGGCGCAGATCAGCATTTTTCCGAACCGCGATCAGGCGCTGTTCAATCTGGCGGAGCGTGTCAATCTTCCAAGTCTGCGATCGATTGTCGGCACGCTGTCCCAGAGCATGCGTTTCGGCACCCCGCTCGCTCAGTCCCTGCGCACGGCCGCCGTCGAAATGCGAAACGACCGGCTGCTGCGGTTGGAGGAACGCGCCAACCGCTTGCCTGGATTGCTGACTTTTCCTGTTATGCTGCTGATTATGCCGACGATATTTCTGATTGTCGGCGGCCCGGCTGTCATCAAGATCCTGGATACTTTTAAATCCGGGTGAAGCCGGGACGCGCGACCGGCTTATTGAACCTGCGGATTCCAGGGCGGTGGCGTCATATAGGCAAAGCTGCCGTCCAACAGCCTTATATTGTTCTGGATCGTCGGGTTGTTCGGATCGAGCGCCGCGGCTCGAAGAAATTTCTGGCGCGCAGACTTTAGATTCCCCCGCAACATATGTGAGTATCCTTGATTGTTCAGGATCTGCACCGTCTCCCCACACAGTTTGACCGCGCGCGCATAGGCGCGATCCGCAAGGTCGAAACGCCTCAGCCGGTCGTAGCTCGACGCGAGCGCCACCCAAGCCGAGCCATCCTCCGGCGCCTTCTCCACGGCATCGCGGAAATAGCGCTCGGCCAACCCATAGTCCCCGCGATTGAAATACTCTGCTCCCAAGCGGTAAGGCTCATCGGATGGAAAGTACTTTTCGCTGGCTGGCTCCTGAACGGTGAGCGTCGTAGGAGCGCTCGTGCCATCGCCCACCCCGCCGCATCCCGAAATCATAAGAGCCGCCACGGCGGCGAAGGCCCCCCTCCAAGCAAGCAGATTTGGCCGGACGCGCCAATGGACGGCCCCCGCCGTCATCCCGGAAAGGCGCAGCCTTATCCGGGATCGTAGCAAAGTGAGGCGCCCACGTTTGTGCGATCCCGGCTCGCGCCACGCTTGGCCGGAGTGACGAAGCGCGGAGCAAGCGACGTCCGGCCGACAATCCGCTGGCCGGATAAGCGAAGTTTGCTCAGGCCCGAAGGCCGTTTGAGACGCGCCTACGGTTACAGACGCGTCCATCACTTCGCCTGACTGTTAGAGAATCCGGTCGGGTTGATGCCTTCTGGCGGCAAGGTCGGCGGGGCCTCTTTCAGCCTGCGCACATCCTCATAGCGCTCGACGGCCCCGCTCATGCGCGATCCGTTGGCGGGCAGTCTCCGGTTTCTGACGTAGGCCGGCCATGGGTCCAGCATTTCGGACATCGCATTCACATTTTTTGCGTCGCCCGCACTCAATGCGATGGTATCGCTTCTATGAAAATAGGAGCCGAAGAAGTCTTCGAGTGTCTGATCGCCCGCCAAAGCGGCCGAAGCCGCTGCCAAAAATGCCAGAGCGCTGAAGCTGCCTAATTTTACCATGTGCAAACCCTTCTCACTCGGAGCTATTCACCCAACGGAACGATATGACCGTAAGGCCCGGCCAGGCCGCCGCCGGACGTCACAAACTCGGTGTATTTCTTTGGAACTTCGGTCTGGCCGAGAAGGAAGAAATCGACGTCGTTGCTCGGCAGATGGTGGTCCAGAGGGCTCGCGACCCGCTGCCCGGGAACGATGGGCGCAACGAGGTGCGGGGTGACGATGACAACCAGATCCGTTTCTTTCTGCTGGTAAGCCGAACTGCGGAACAGCGAGCCAAGAACCGGGACTGTGCCGATCCACGGAACCTGGGAGATGTTCCGCAAGCCTTCGCTTTGCAAAAGCCCTGCAATGGCGAAGGTTTGCCCGTCACGCAGCTCTATCGTTGTGCGCGCTTCTCTCTTCTTCAGCGCCGGGATCAGGAAGCCCTGGTTCTCGATCGCGTTCGTGTAGTCGAGTTCGCTGACCGATGGGGTAAGCCGAAGATTGATGATGCCGTTTGCAAGAACGGTCGGCTGGAAGGTGAGTTGAACGCCGAACTGCTTGTAATCGACCGTGATTGTCGGGGTCGCCCCTGACGACGGCTGGACGACAGGGATCGGAACCTCGCCACCGGCCAGGAAACTTGCCGTGTCGCCGGATAGAGCGACGAGGTCCGGCTCGGCCAGTTCTCGCACGAGCCCCTTCTCTTCGAGAGCGGAAATAAGAACATCGACATTGCCGACCTTGCCGATTGCGGTCACGAACGGCGAAGCGCCGGACCCGCCGGTCAGCGTTGCAATCGTCGACAGCAGGGGCAACCCCGGCGCCACCGAGGGGTTCGAAAGGCTTGTGCCCGTGTTGACGCCGCTCGTGCCCGCTTTGTTTGCGGAGAAGAGGTTCACCCCAACATCGCGCTCCGCGTTCCGGCTCGCCTCGAGAAAGCGCACCTGGAGGAGCACCTGCTGAACTCGGCGCGACTTTCATCAGGTTGATGACGGGCGTATCCGGAGAGATGCTCTTCGCGATTTCCAGGGCGTGCTCGGCTTCAATCGCGTTGCCGGCTTCTCCGGTCAGCACGATCTGTTCGTGGCTACTCGCCACGCGGATGCTGTGGCCTCCTGTATCGCTTCGGATTCTCTCCGCAATTGCTTGGGTGTCGGGCATGACGTCGACATCGAGCACCCCGATCAATTTCTTATCGACACCGAAGACAGACACATTGGTCGTGCCCGCTTTTTTGCCCTGAACGTAGAGCACGCGATCGGATATCGGCAGAACATCGGCGATCTCAGTAGAGCCGACAACCGCGGAGGAGAACGGCGTACGCAAGGTGAAGGTGCGGGATTTGAACCGGGTCACCTGAAGGTGGCGGACGGCAACGCCCTCGGCGGCATTCTCGTCCTGCGATTGCGCGCCTGCGGCTCCAATACAAACAGCCGCAACGGCAAGAATCACGCTACACAAAAGTCCCCTTTGCCGGCCGCCTCTTGCGCAACGCAAATAGCTGTCAACGAACGTCCACAACATCTCTCAGTCCTTTTAAGCGCTTTACCGGCGTCGGCAGATCAATGTCTGCGCGCGCCACAAAGCTGGACAGTCCGCCGCAACCAGATTCCGAACGCATTGTCCGTCACCGCCTGCTCTTCTCGGCCGATGCCGGACAGCGGCACGTTCAATACGTGAGTTGATTTTCCTTCCTTACACAACCTAAGGTAGATCACCAGGTTGTGGATTGCGGGGATTATGGGCAGGGCCTGCCGCGAACGGCGCCGGGGGGGCCGGAGGGCCGTCTCCCGCAGGCGGCGGGATAAGCCTGCGGGGCGCTACTGCGAGATGCGAAGCTGATTGAGTCCGATCGCAATAGTCTGGAATGTCGTGATCAGGCTTTGCGACGTGGGGTTGTAGAAGTAATTCGCGGGAGTGCTCGCGCATTGCGATAGGAGCGTCAGAGCGTTGCTATTGATAGAATTACCAAATCCGATTGCGTAAATCTTGATACGCCCCGAATTTCCGTAGGCATCCTGAACAGCCTTTATATTGTTGCAGAGCTGGATCTCCTTCTGATCGATATTATAGTTGCTTGGATCCTGCACACCGACCAGAGATGCCGGGAGGGAAAGAAGGTTCAGGTGCGGCCCGCTCCCATAACCATAGGCGTTGTAGACAGATTTATTGAAACCATTGGTCGGGGTAGTGGATCCATTCAGCTGCACGTCATTTTGCCCGTCAGTCACGAGAATAATCGCCTTGATCGTCTGGGTATCCGTATAGGCCACGCCATCTCCGAACGGGCCATTCGGCGATAGAAGATGCCATCCCCACATCAGGCCTGCGGGAAGGACGGTAGCCCCGCTGGCTGTCATGGCGTTGATTTCGCTTAAGATGGCGTTTTGGTCGTTCGAAAGCCTGATGATCGGCTGGATTGTGCATATAGCATTCGGCCCATCTCCGCTCTTCACGGTCGGGGTTGTGTATTTTGAGATGCACTTCTGAACGTTGCTCTCATCCGTAGATGTTTTGTAAGGGTACTGAAGCCCATTTCGGCACAAGGTGCTCGAAGTACCGTCGCTCAAATAGCTATTGTAGAATGAGGTGTTCGAGTTGTTTAAAGTTGTGCAGCAATCTGGCTCATCGGGCGCGAAGAATGGCGTGTAGAGTGTGTCTGGATAGCTGGAAGATGGAGCCACATCTTGAATGTCATAAGGCTCGGTTCTTTGCCGGACGCATCCGCCCCAAACCCAAGATGTTTGGTGTGCGGCGGAGGCCAAGGTGCTGGCGAACTTGATAAGACCAGTGCCGATGGGAACGCTGATATTCTCTTGCGACATGGATCCAGCCGCGTTGCTGTTATCAATCCAGGACGCGTTGGCATATTGGGCGCCCACGTTCACATTGGACGTGAACGGAACGACTTCGATCTTCACATATTGCAACGTGGGGTCGTTCGCAAAAAGCGTGTTGACGAGCGTTGTGGCAGCGGTTTGAAGCCCCTTGATTCCCGACATGCTGCCATAGGTGGAACTCATGGAGCCCGTGTTATCGAGCACGAGAACGACTTCGAGCTTGTGCTGGGTCACGGCGGTCTGTGAGCTGACCGCGACGCCGAGCGTGCTGTAGCCGATGATTTGCAAAAAATTCGTGTTCATCTTCGCGTTTGCGGTAATGGCGACGGAAGTCGTCGTCCGCGTGACGTTAACCGACGTCAGTGTTGCGATCGCGGACAAGCCCGGGTAATTGGCGGCGATGAAGGCCTGAGCCTGGCTGGTGGCGGCGGCATTCGAAAGATTTGGCGACTGGCCGATATTCAGGGCGGCGGCGTCGACGGCGGCTTGCAACCCCTGCTTCATGACCAGGTACTGGCTTAAGTCGACAGCGATCGCCATGACCGTCATCAGCGGCAAGACCACCATCGCAAACACCACCGCGATGACGCTGCGCTCTTCTCTGCCGAGACCCAACGCTTTTTTTACGATGCTTCGAAACATGGTTGCAACCTGCGAAGACCTTGAATAGAAAATGCAGATCACACACGTTTAGCGTGTCTTTTTCTAAATGCAACATTCTCCGGTTGTCTTGTTGGCCAGAGAAAAAAGAAACTCCTGGTATTTGGATGCTGGACGCGAAACCGGAACGCCAATGTCTCGATAGCGCCTACACCCGTCCTACAGGTGTTTTCGCGACAACCTTGCGCAAATTTCTTCGGGATCGGAGAGCCGCCACCATGGTGGAATTCTCGCTCATCGCCATCCCATTTTTAATGCTGATCATGGGGATCGTCGAGGTCGGTCTTATCTTTTGGGCCGGTTACGAACTCGAAAACGCCACAGCCGTGGCCGCCCGCCTTGTGCGCACGGGTCAGGCACAGACTGGAGGATATACCGTCTCGCAATTGCGGTCGCAGCTTTGCCAGAACGTCGTGATCCTGGCCAACTGCAACTCCAAGCTCCAGATCAGCGTGCAAACCTATTCGACATTCGCCGGCATCACGTCGCCAAGCGCGGTCAACTCGAACGGCGGGCTCCAAACGAGCTTCACTTACTCGCCCGGCGGCCCGGGGGCGATCGTATTCTTTGTCGCCTTCTACGAGTGGCCGCTGACAACCCCTCTCGTCAGTTCGGCCCTCGCGAATCTTGGAGATGGCAATTACCTGCTTCAAAGCAGTTTCGCGTTTCGCAATGAACCCTATTCCTAGAGCCTGTC
This sequence comes from uncultured Alphaproteobacteria bacterium, assembly GCA_963757195.1. Taxonomy (GTDB): domain Bacteria; phylum Pseudomonadota; class Alphaproteobacteria; order Rhizobiales; family Rhodomicrobiaceae; genus Rhodomicrobium. Next base: position 1,334,375 of record CAVWQG010000002.1, on the reverse strand, counting down.
CACCTTTGATGGAATCAAAAGCGGGCTCTAACTTTTTGTTTCATCGTGCGTCTTATCGGAAAACCGCTTCGCACTTTTCCGGACGCACTCTAAGTCCAGGCGGTGGCCGATGGTTGTGAGGCGATGGCTGTTCCGGCGAGTTAGGTTTCCAAGCGCGTTATGGCGAAAAGCGGGACGCTGGCCTGCCGACGAGGTGGGCGCCGTGCTCATCGAGGCGGCCATCATCCTTCCGCTCCTGATCATGATCTTCTTCGGCATGATCGAATTCAGCCAAGCCTTCACGCTGAAGCGGCGCGTTCAAAACGTCGCGACCGCCGCAGCTGATCTGGTCGCGCAGTCCGAGACTGTCACGACCGCGCAACTAAACGACATCGCCAGCGTCGGCGCTCAACTGATGCTGCCCTTTTCCTCGACCGGGCTGACGCTGACGATCTCGAGCGTTGCAGAAGATTCCAAGAGCAACATCACCGTTCAGTGGAGTTGCGCTTGGAGCAGTTTATCGAGTTCTGCGAAGTGCGCCGCAACCGGAGCCGCCTATACGGGGCTTCCCGCCGGACTGCTGAGCGCAGGCCAAAGCGTCATTATCGGACAAACGTCATACCCCTACAAGCCTGCAATCGGACAGTATCTTACCGGCGGGCTGACCTTTTCGGGAGCGGCCTATTACAGGCCGCGGCTCAGTACAGCGGTGGTGAAGCAGTAGGAGACCGGCGGCCTTCGCTCTCCTGACGTTATTGGATGGAAGCGGGCGGCCGGCGAATGGAGCTCTCAAGCGAGCTTACCGGAGCTTGCAAAGGCGCACGAGGCATCTCCCTCAAAGCGGGGGAAACGTCGCCGGCCCACGTCGCAGTCCGGTTATCCGCATGGTCGGCCGCCGCGCCAGGGCCATCCTCGATGGAGCGGACGGAAAGTTGAAGCCGCCCAAGCTGCAGCGCCACAAACACCGCTTCCGCCTGCTGTCTCGTGAGTTCAAGCGTCACCGCTTTCGGAAGCCGCGGCTCCGTCGAGAGCACAGAACCCAAGGATGCCCTCACCTGCTGGGTGAGCGACTGGTCGACTGCGACGACCCGAATCTTCTGCAAAATGGTTTCGGCAACAACCTTACGCCTGGCGTCGCCGGGCTGATCGCTCATGGTTTGCGTTAAAATCACGTCGACGAAGTTGCCCGGCTCGATCAGCCCGAATGAGCTTTGAGCCGCATCGACGGGAATTGATATGGCGCGGGTTCCAGGTTTCAAAGCCGCCGCCAAAAACCGGCGGTCGCTCTGTTTCACAAGATCGCTCGCGTTAAGCGCCTCGCCATTTGCGAAATCGCGCTTCGCAAGGGCGCCGACGAACTCGGCCTCTGTAGCCTGCCCCCGAGCCAGGTTGCCCGGACGAAGTTCCGATGGCGCTATCTCCTTCCAGAGCACGTCTCCCTGCTGAAGCAAGGTTCCCGATGCGATGTCGCGAGAGGCGCTCAGCACGGCAATCTTGGTCGGCTGCTGGGGTTCCGGAGCGCGCGCTTCAGGCGCGGCTTCGACAGGACCATCCTGGTTTGTCAGCCACACATAGCCCACCGCCGCTCCACCGAGCATGCAGACGACGCCTAGAATATACAGGGCATTGCGGAACATGGGACTCTCTCTCTAGCAAAATACCAGATCACACCGCCAAGGATGGCTACGGCGTAGGGTACCTGTTTTCGCGAGGCGATCCGGGCGCTCTCAAGCCTCGCCCATGCGGCGACGCCGCTCACGGCGTTTTCGGGGACAGCATCGCATGAGCCGCCGCGCGCGCTGCCGATCAGATAACTCGCGCTGAGATAGAGGCTGCTCAAGAGGCCGCCAGCCAAGGCGATCCGGGCGAGAAGCTCAACGACGCCGCTGGGCGGGACAAGAAGCGTCACGGCGGCCATCAGCTTCACATCGCCCCCGGCAATCGCGCCATAGCGGCAAAGGACGCCCATCGCGAGAAAGACCAGCGCCGCTGCAAGCAGGCTGATGCCGAGTTGTCCGGGCCGCATGAGGAGGCACAGCAGGAGCCCGGCGAGCGCGATCGCCACCACCAGTTCGTTCGGAATGATGCGTTCCTTGAGGTCCGTGGCCGCGCTGGCGATGAGCGCCGCAAGGCTCGTTATCCAAAGGATTTCCGGCATGATCATGAAGCTCATGTCATCCTCGAAGCCGTCAACGAAGCGTCGAGGAAAACACGTCATGTCTTTCCCGGCGCTATCGCGGTCATGCCCGGCTGGCGAAAAATTCTAGATACTGTTCGCCACCGAGGTGAAGACGGTGCTGAGTTTGGTTCCCACCAGTGTCACGGCGGTGATGATCACCACGGCGATCAAAGCGGCAAGAAGACCATATTCGACTGCGGCGACGCCCTCTTCCGACTCAACCTTGAACCAGACATAAGCGGCTCTGCAAACATCACAAATGCGGTGCATACAACTCTCCGTGCAATTGGGTTGTGGTTCTTGATTTTTAGCACCGATAAGTTGAAGCATCGCCAAACCAGGTAAACGCATTCCTCTTGCGCCATTCATACCTTGTTAACTGTTCTTAATAGGACGTTGCGGAGAGGGTAGGCGCAGCATTAGGAGCTTGCGGTTTGAGGCCATAGAGCGCAAAGCGGCTGCGCCGTTTGCCGTGATTGGAGCCGAAAAAGCCGACGACGCGGTAATTATCGGCAAGAAATGAATTCACGAGCGCCCGGCGCTCCGGCTTTTCGCAGCCGATCTTATAGGCCGGGTCGGATACGACAACAAAAGCGGGGCGGCTCTTGAGCGAATTCGCCAGCGCGATGGCGGCGCCCTCAAATGGGAAGTCGCACATAAGATGCATCGGGTTGAAGATGGAGCCAGGCGGATTGGCGCCCGATGTGAGATACACGCCCAAATCGCGATCGACAACCAGGATGCGGTCCTCTTTGCGAAGACCGGCGGCTTGCATCGCTCCCGCACCTTGACCGGCGGCAGCGCTGTTGACGGCGTCATAACATGACCAGCGGAGGGTGTTGGCAACAAAAATGGCAACGCACGCAAAGACGATCCCCCTGGCCACATCCCGCGCTCTTTTCTCTCGGAGACGCTCCAAAACATGGTCCAGAAATGCGCCAGCCAGGAGGCAAAGCGGGGGAAGCGCGGTCAGCATGTAGAAGGCGCATACCGCTCGCACGGCGAGCACGCCGAAAAACGCCGCAAGCGTCCATGCCGCGAGAAAGCGAAGCGCCGGCCGAACCCCTGGCTGAAACACGCCGCGGAACGCCCATGCGGCGCCCGCGAGGATGGCGAGGGGCGCCAGAAGTATGAGTTCCAAGACAAACAGGGTGACCGCCTCGCCCCATGACACGTAGTGTGCGCTCATCCGGCCGAATGCCGACAGCACCGTGGCGCCAAACAGGGCGCCGAAGTGACCCTCGGCAAGGAAAAGCAAGGCGAACCCCGAAGGGACAACGAAACAGCCCGCGGCGAACACCGTAAACGCCTTGAGGCCCTCCTTTCGAGGGTGGCTGAAAAGTAAGAACGCCGCCAGCGGGGCTGCTTCGAAAATGGCCGTCTGTTTCACGACGGCGGCCGCCCCGAAAAGAACCCCCGCCCCTGCCGCCAACAACAAGGAGGGCCTTGGCCTTGCGATTGCGGCAAAGCCCGCGAGCATGCCGAAAGCGATGAACGGCGCCCTGATGAGTTCGGCGGGAGAAACGGTGCCGGCCAGCGTCAAACTCGCGACGATATAGAAAAACGCCGCCGCGATGCCGGAAAGCTCGCCGACGAAACGGCGCCCGAACAGGTAAAGAGCGCAGGCGCTGGCCGAAACCGCCGCCATGGTGAGCGCCTTGGCCGCAATCAGGCTCGGTCCGAAAACAGCTTCGGCCGCAGCCATCAGCGCGAACAGAAGCGGCGGCTTCACATCGAACGAATGGGCGTAAGGCGGCATCCCGTCCAGCCATTGGCGGCCTATGACGAGATAGAAGGCTTCATCGGCGCCGACATCGGACAGGAAAGGAAGCCGCACCAGCACCGTCAGGACGGCGAACCCCGCCATGACGGCGAACGGCCGGCACAAACCTGAGGTGTTGAGGCTAGTCGGTTGGAAAGTTCCCATGTTTGTGCTCGCAGCTAAGCAAAGTGTCTTGGGCACATCAACGGATCGCCGCAGGCGTCATCCCGGAAGGGCGCAGCCCTATCCGGGATCGCAACACATTCAAACACCCAGTTTTTTTTCGATCCCGGCTCGGCGCTTCGCTTGGCCGGGATGACGAAGTGCTTAACTGAGGCGTCCGCAGTCCGTTGGCTGAGATTCCCCGGCCGAAGCTAGCCGCAAAATCACACTCACAGGTTGCGTTGATGTGTAAAAATTTGCGCAATGCAGTCGATGGCCGCCTCTACTTAAGATTGTATCAAGAAAAATGCGTTAAGACATGGCGCCTAAGGGGACGTCCGCGATGAGCAAGGAACAAGAATTTGCGTATGCTGGCGATGCTGAGCGGCCAGCCCCGCCCATGGTTCGGGCATTCCTACGCGCAAAGGATTCGGAAGCCGCCATCTCCCAGTGCCTGGCCGCGCTCGGGATCAAGGATGTGCTGTTCACAGCAGGCAATTTGACGGAGGCAGCTGAAAGCCTGGCAAAAGAGAGCTCGCCGAAGCTGCTCATTCTCGACGTAAGCGGGATCGAAGACCCTTTATTCGAGCTCCGCGCTATTGCGGATGTCTGCGACCCAAGCGTCGCCGTTATCGCCATCGGCGACCGGAACGACATCGGCTTCTATCGTGAGTTGAAGAACTCGGGGATATCCGACTACTTCACTTTTCCCATTCAAAGAGATCTCCTTGCATCGGCATGCAAATCGATCCTGTTTCCGGAAGGTTTCACCGGAGATCGCCGCACGGGAGAACTCGTTTATGTGCTCGGCGTTCGCGGTGGCGTCGGCGCAACCACCATCGCGACAGGCCTTGCCTGGTCGCTGGCCGAAAACAAACGCCGCCATACCGTCCTCGTCGATCTCGGGCTTCAGACCGGAGACGCCGCGCTGCAGCTCGACGCCGTGCCGAACCATGCTCTTTGCGATGCGTTGGGCCATCCTGAACGCGTGGACAAGCTTCTTCTTGAGCGAGGCCTGAAGCACATAACCAGCCGTCTCAGTCTGTTCGCCTCGCTTGAGCCGCTGGACTCCGAAGCAATCATCTCCGAGGAATCCTTTCTTTGGCTTCTTAGCAAGCTCCTCCCATCCTATCGCCTCACGATCGTTGAAGTTCCCGCGAGCGTTGCGATGAAGATGACCTGGGCTCTGAAAATCCCGAGCACTTGCCTCCTGATCGGCAATGCCAGTCTCGCTGGCGCGAGGGACATGGCGCGATGGAGCGAAATGATCGGTCCCGACACGCCGGAACGGCATACTTTGCATGTCGTCAACCATGTCGCGCCCCACGGCGGCCTCAAGGAAGCCGACTTTGCGCGCGCCTCCGGACGAAGCCCCGACATCAGCATGGCCTACAGCCGGGAAATGGCCGAGGCCGCGCAGCTTGGAATAAAGGCCATGCAGAAAGGGGCTTCTTTCAAACGCAGCCTAGCGCCCCTCCTCAGTGAGTTCACCGGCGAAACTCAAGCGAAGACAGGGTCGCTGCTCAGCAAATTCTGGAGGGCGGCTCGGGAGCCTAAAGATCAAGCCAAGACAGCCGACCCGGTTGACGCTCACTCAAAAAGCCGCGTCAAACCCGTTTTCATTTCAAAGTAGGCGAGTGCATAAAGGCGGACGCGAGGTAACTACGCCAGTGTTCCCTTTCCTCGAATTGAGGTCGCGCCCGCCCTGCCCTTTTGAGGCAATATCAGGGTAAGCGAATGTTAGGAACATGCAAACCTCCGAATGGCCGCAGACCACAGATTTTTGCCACCGGACCTTGCGTCCGGTCAACTGGTCTCCCTCCTTAGGTTGCACCCGCATCCTGATCGGATGACTTTTCCCGAAATAACCTCGACATTGAAACCGCCTGAATATAACCCCTGGTTGACGACCCGGGAGCCGTCAGTTCTTTCCGCCGGACAGCCTTGTGGCGCCTGCTGGCGCTAAATCGCCTCCGGCGCCATTGCGATCGCCCCGCAGGGGCACTCCTGCGCGCAGAATCCCGCAGCCCTTGCAATAATCGTATTTGAACTCGAAGCCCCTTCCCGGCCCCAGCTTTGTCACCGCGTTATCCGGGCACATGCCATAGCAGTTGTCGCATTCGAAGCAGTTGCCGCAAGACAGGCAGCGGCGCGCTTCGTAGAGCGCGTTGCTCTCGTCGAGGCCCTGCACGACCTCCTCGAACGTCGAGGTCCGCCGCGCCATCTCGAGCACGGGCCGCACCGTCTTCGGGGCCTCGCCGTAATACCAGGTATTGAGCTTATCGGCGGTTGCGATCTCATGCTTCGGCGTCGGACTATGGACCTCGCCGCGAAGCCACGCGTCGATGTTCGACGCGGCCTTCTTGCCATGTCCGACCGCGAGAGTAACTGTGCGTTCAGAGTGCGCCATCGCGGCGCTCGCGAAAATGCCCGGCGCGCCAGACATCATATCGGGGCCAACCTGCACCGCGCCGTCTTTCACCTCCAGCCCTGGGACGCCGTCCAGCAAGGACAGGTCGACATCCTGGCCCAGAGCCAGAACGACCGAGTCGGCTTTGAGCGTCTCGAATTCACCGGTCGGCTGCGGAAAGCCTTTCTCGTCGAGCTTCATCTTCTCGACCGTGATGGAGCCGCTCTCGACGTTCCTGATCGTCGAAAGCCATTTCATCATGATGCCTTCTTCGAGCGCTTCCTCGATTTCCAGATCGTACGCGGGCATCCGGTCGCGCGTGCGGCGGTACACGATGACGGCTTCCTCCGCGCCAAGCCTTTTCGCCGTGCGGGCCACGTCGATGGCCGTGTTGCCACCGCCATAAACGACGACGCGCCGTCCAAGCAGTGGCTTGTCCTCGCCCTCCATGGAACGAAGCACCTGGACCGCATCGAGGATCTTCGCCGTGGCGCCGGCCGGGATATAGGCCCGCTTGGCGATGTGCGCGCCCACTGCAAGGAAAACCGCGTCGTACCCGCCTGCCGTCATGGCGTCCTGAATGTTTCCGACCTTCGCGCCATACTCGATGCGCACGCCAAGATCCACGATGCGCTGAACCTCGGCGTCGAGCACCTCGCGGGGAAGGCGGTATTTCGGAATGCCGAACCGCATCATGCCGCCCGGCAGAGGCCCCGCTTCCTTGATCGTGACCGCATGGCCATACCGTGCCAGATCATAGGCCGCCGATAACCCCGACGGCCCCGCGCCAACGATCAGCACTTTCTTGCCCGAAGCCGGAGGCTTGGCGAAGCGCCAGCCCTTGGATATGGCCAGATCGCCAAGGAACCGCTCGACCGAATTGATGCCGACCCCGGAGTTCGAGGACGGCGCGATTGCAGGCGTTTTCGCAAGGGTGATAGCACACGCGGCCCATGATCGCGGGGAGCGGATTGTTCTCTGTCAGCTTGCGCCATGCCGCCTCATAATCGCCGCTCTCGGCGTAGGCGAGCCACCCCTGAATATCCTCGCCGGCCGGGCATGCATTATTGCAAGGCGGCAGGCGACGGACGTACTCCGGCCGGAGCGTGCGCCAGGAGCCTGTATGATTGATCAGCGAGGTGCCGGGATCGAGTTTGATGGCGAACGGTTCCATGGCCTCTAACCCTCATGCATCCACGTTGGCGTCGCCCAGCAAGCCATACTCGGCGATATTGGCGTCGCAGATTGCTTGCAGGCGCGCGACACGAGGGTCTTCCCCGCCGTCGCGGAAAAGATGCGCAAAGCGCCCCTGCGAAATGAGATAGTCCTGCACCGGAACCTTGCGGCGGATTTTGCGGACTTGCGTGACGGCGCCGTGCTCGGCCTCGAAGATGGGATAAAAGCCGCATTCGATGGCAAGCCGGGCAAGGCGGATCGTATCTTGCGGGGCGGCTCCCCAGCCGAGCGGGCAGGGCGTGTGGATTTGGATGTAGCGCGCGCCATGGATCGACATCGCCTTTGTCACCTTGCGCTCGAGATCGTGCAAGTCGGCGACGGACGCCGTTGCGACGTAGGGAACGCCATGAGCAAGCGCAATTTTTGGCACGGACTTGCCTGTGCCGAAAACGTTGCCCGCCTCCGTCCCAACTGCCGGTGTTGTCGTCGTGCGCGCGGCTGGCGGCGTCGCGGACGAACGCTGAACGCCCGTGGTCATATAGCCTTCGTTGTCGTAGCAGACATAGAGCACGTTATCGTTCCGCTCGAACATGCCGGAAAGGCACTGGAAACCGATGTCGCTCGTGCCTCCGTCGCCGCCTTGGGCTATGACTCGCGTCTGGCGTCTTTTCACGCGAATGGCGGCGGCGATGCCCGTCGCCACCGCGGGCGCGTTGCCGAACAGGGAATGAACCCAGGCCAGCTGCCAGGATGTTTGGGGATAGCGCGATGCAAAAACTTCGAGGCAGCCGGTCGCCGTCGCGGCGATAAGATCATTGCCCGTGGCGCGCATCGCGGCGTCGAGGGCATAACGCGCGCCAAGCGCCTCGCCGCACCCCTGACAAGCACGGTGGCCGCAGGTGATGGTGTTGGAGCGCTCCCGCGAGGCTTGCACGGATCGCTCCTCTTCCGCGATCAGCCTGTTGCCGACGGTGAAGGTACCTTTTTGATAGAACTTGAGCTTCTCGGCGGTTTCGGCCGGCGCGAGTTCTTGGGGGCGGTCGGTCATAACTTGCCTCTCATTCGGCGGCCCGGTCCGGAGCGGACTCTGCAAGATAGCGCAGGATGGCTTCCGCTGTCGGCCCGGTGCGGCGCTTCTGGCCGGCGCGATGGATTTCGCGACCTACGACGCGGTCGTTGAGATCGAGGAAATGCGTTCCCTCCCAGGGCTCAATCGCCGCCTTCCGGAAGAGGCTGTGCAATGTCTGGCGCGTGATGGGACGCCCGCCGAGACCGGCCACCACCGAATGCAGGCGCGGACGGCGCGGCAGGCCTTTGAGCGCTACGCCGACATTGTTTGCGAGCGGGCCGCCCATGCCGACGGACAGGCTCTTGTCGATCACCACGACCTCCCGAGCGCCTTCGAGGATCTTCTGCAACGCATCGATCGGGAATGGCCGGTAGGAGACGAGTGTTACGAGGCCTATCGAAATGCCGTCGCCGCGCATTTCGTCGATCGTGTCCTTGATGGTGCCGCAGACAGAGCCCATAGCGATCACGACCATCTCGGCGTCCTCGATGCGATAGCCGCGCAAGAGGCCCCCGGATTCGCGCTCGAACACTTTCGCAAATAAGGAGGCAAACTGCGGAATGAACCGCAGCGCCTTGGTCTGCTTGTAATGCGCAAGAAAGCGGACCTCGGTGAAGGCGTCCGGCCCGACCATGGCGCCCATGGTAACGGGCTCCGACGGATCGAGCACCTGCACGGGATCGTAGGGCGGAAGATAGGCATCGACTGCCGCCTGATCTGGAATATCCACGCGCTCGACGGCATGGGTCAGGATGAAGCCGTCGACGCAGACCATGACGGGCATGGAAAGCTCCTCGGCGAGCTTGAACGCCTGAATGTGCAGATCGACAGCTTCCTGGTTTGTCTCCGCGAAAAGCTGGACCCAGCCTGCATCGCGCATAGACATCGCATCGGAATGATCGTTCCAGATATTGGCCGGGGCGCCGATGGCCCGGTTTACGAGCGTCATCACAATGGGCAAGCCGAGGCCGGAAGCGTTGTAGACAGCCTCCGCCATGAACAGGAGACCTTGCGACGCCGTCGCCGTGTAAGCCCGAGCCCCCGCGGCCGACGCCCCGATCGCAACCGAGAGCGCTGAGAAGTCGCTCTCGACATTGATGAACTCGCAATTGTCGAGCTTGCCGTCCTTCGCCATTTGGCCCAGGCTCTCGACAATATGGGTCTGCGGCATGATGGGATAGGCGCAAATCACCTCCGGCCGGCACAGGGCGACCGCTTCGGCCATGGCGCGTGAGCCTTCGATTTGCTTCAGCATCGCTGGCCTCCTTAGGCGGCGCGTTCTTGGGTCATCACTAACTCGAAGGCCTCGACGGCAGCCGCGATGTTGGCTGCCCCGACCTCGCCGGGGAAAGCCTCCCCAATCGCACGCTTGACGCTGTCCAAACGAATAAGCCCCGTCAGGGCCGCGAACGAGCCAATCAAGGCCGCGTTCGGCCGCGCGCCTCCAACATGCTTTCGAGCGAGGTCTGTCGCAGGGACCGCGACGGCGTGCCCCTTCGGCAGGCTGTCCGCGATCTCCTGAACGCGCCCCTCAGCGAACGCCTTGTTGGTGTTGACAAGAAGATAGCCGCCCGGCCGCAGACCCGCGAAGACATCGGCCGCCCTCATCAGGGTCGGCTCCTGCACGATGAGGCAATCGGGCTCCATGACAGGCTCCCGAACCCGGATTTCCTTGTCCGCAATCCGGCAGAACGCGACCACGGGGGCGCCCATATACTCCACCCCGAAACTCGGGAAGGCCTGGGCGTGGCGTCCTTCAAGAAAGGCCGCGACCGACAGAATTTCCGCAGCCGTTACGGTACCCTGCCCGCGCCGGCCATGGATGCGGATTTGGAACATTTCCCTCCCCAACTCTTCGCAGGACAAAGAATTCGCATCCTCCGCAATCGGTCACGCCAACAGAGAGCTTGGGCCTCATATTTTTATCTTATTCCCCAGCATTATCTATATTACATATGCTAGGGGGGTGCTCTCCTTGATCGTGGTCAAAAAATATCGAGTTAAGGCGAAAGAGTTTAGCAAGCGATCGTCAAGCGGCAACGCCTTTGGCTCCGCCCTTTGCCAGTTCCTCCGCCTCGCGCACCACGGTCATGGTTCGCATGATGCTCGCAGGATTGACGCTGATCGAGTCAATGCCGAGCTTCGCCAGGAAACGCGCAATCTCGGGATAGTTGGCTGGCGCTTCCCCGCAAATGCCGACAGGGCGCCCGTTCCGCTTTGCGCCCAGCACCGCGAGACGAAACATCGCAAGCATGCCGGAGTTACGCTCGTCGAAGTCGAAGGCGACGATGTCCGAGTCCCGGTCGACGCCAAGCGTGAGCTGTGTCAGATCGTTCGATCCGATTGAAAAGCCGTCGAAAAGCTCGGAGAAGGCGTCGATGCTGATGACGTTGTTGGGGACCTCGCACATCACGTAGATTTTCAAGCCGTTCTCGCCCTGCCTCAACCCATGAGACGTCATTGCCGCAATGACCCGGCGCGCCTCCTCGACGCGCCTGCAGAATGGGACCATGACGAGCAGATTGTTAAGACCCATCTCGTCCCGGACGCGCTTGAGCGCCGCGCATTCCATCGCGAAGCCTGCCGCGTAAGCCGGATGGGTGTAGCGCGAGGCGCCGCGAAAGCCGAGCATCGGATTCTCCTCCTTCGGCTCGAAGGGCGCGCCGCCGATCAGCTTCGCGTATTCGTTCGTCTTGAAATCGGACAACCGGATGATCACTGGCTTCGGATAGAAAGCGGCGGCAATCGTGCCGACGCCCTCCGAGAGCTTCTCGATGAAGTAATCCAAGGGATGGGCGTAGTGCTGAACGAGTTTCGCAATCGCCTTGCGGTCTTCCTCGGACGCAACTTTTTCCGGCTGTGCGAGCGCCATAGGGTGAACGCCGATATGCTCGCTGATGATGTACTCCATGCGTGCGAGCCCGACCCCGTCATTCGGAAGCATCGCTTTCCTGAAGGCGAGATCCGGGTTGCCTAAGTTCACCATGATCGCTGTGCGGGGCCTCGGAACGGAGGCTGCGGCGACGCGCGTCATTCCGAAGGGAATCTCTCCCTCGTAGACGCGGCCCATCTCGCCCTCGGCGCAGGAGACTGTGACCATGACTCCGGGCTTCAGCATCTCCGTCGCGTTCCCCGCGCTGACGATCGCAGGCACGCCAAGCTCACGCGCTACGATGGCGGCGTGACAGGTGCGCCCGCCGCGATCGGTGACGATCGCGGCGGCGATCTTCATGACGGATTCCCAGTCCGGATTCGTCGTTTCGGCGACGAGCACGTCGCCCGGTTGAAACGCCGCGAGATCCTGGGCGCTTGCGACGGCGCGCACCTTCCCGACAGCGACCTTCTCGCCAACGGCCTTCCCTGTCGCGAGCACCGGCCCTGTTCCCCTGAGAGCATAAATCTCGAAGCTCTCTGCGCAGCGCTGCGTGGCCACCGTCTCGGGGCGAGCTTGCACAATGTAAAGCCCGCCGTCCTCGCCGTCCTTCGCCCACTCAAGGTCCATCGGCATCGGCTGGCCCGCCTTCGCCGAATAATGATCCTCGATCTTGATCGCAATGTCCGCGAGGCTCAGGACCTCGACATCGCCGATGCAGTACCGCTCTCGTTCGGCTTCGCTGGTTTCGACCGTCTTCGTTGTCTCGCCGATCTGGCCGTCCGCGGAGATCCTGCGGGCCTGCTTGCCGCCGAGCGAGTGGCTGAGCACGGCGCGGCAGCCCTTCTTGAACGTTGGCTTATGAACGTAAAACTCGTCGGGATCGATGTGGCCTTGCACGATATTTTCGCCGAGCCCATAAGCGCCCGTCACGAAAACGACGTCGCGGAACCCGGACTCGGCGTCGAGGGTGACTACTCTCCCGCTCGAGGCGGCATCGGATCGCACCATTTTCATGATGCCGACCGAAAGCGCCGCCTTGAGTTGGTCGAGGCCGTTTTCGAGACGATAAACGATACCACGGTCGGTGAAGAGAGAAGCAAAAGAGCGCCGGCAGGCTTCGACAACGTCGCTTTCACCCCGGACGCCGATGAAACTGTCGAAGAGGCCGTCAGACCCGGCCATTGGCAAGTCCTCTAAAGGAGCCGAACTGCGCACGGCGACGGCAACACCCGCCCCGTATTCCGCCTCAAGCTTTCGATAAGCGGCAACGATTTGATTTCGCAGGTCTTCGCCGCTTGTGGCGTCGTAGATGAGCTGTCGCGCCGCAGCCGCACTTTCTGCGAGCCCCTCGCCACAAGCGAGCCCCTTAAGCAGCGTGGTGAGCCTGACCCACGCATCGGCGGCTGTCAGCGCGTCGCGATAGGACTGAGCCGTCAGCGCGAACCCGTTCGGGATGCGCACGCCTTCCGAAGAGAGCACCGAATGAAGCTCGCCCAGCGACGCATTCTTGCCGCCGACGAGCGGCGCGTCTTCGAGTCGAATCGCGTCGAACCAGCGAACGTAATTCGGAACAGCCATTATCTATGCTCCTGCGTGTCAGATCGGGCTTCACGATGGTTTATCACTTCTCGCAGGGAATGACAGATATCAAGGAACCGATCGCCTCATCCATGCTGAGATCGGCACAAGGCAAGGCGCAACGTCGCGAAACAGGAGCGTGACATGCCCTATAGGACCAACGCAGACCTCCCTCCTTCCGTGAGGAACCATCTTCCTCCCCAAGCCCAGGACATCTACCGGGAAGCCTTCAACCACGCTCACGCTGCGCATGCCTACGATCCGCGCCGCGAAGAGGCCGCCCATCGCATCGCCTGGGCAGCTGTGAAACGATCCTATGAAAAAGCCGGCGGCGAGTGGGTTTCCCGGAATGGCTGACAGCAGCGCAATCATTCCTCCAGCGGCTGCCGGGAGGTTTAGTTTTTAGTTTACGCCAAGTTTTTTCAGGGAAGGAGAAGTTAACATGGCCACATTCATCATGCTGACCCGCCTGAGCCACGAAGGACTCAAATCGCCGGGCGCGCTGGCGGACCTTAGCCGCGAGGTGATGGACCACATCAGGAAAAACTGCCCGAGCGTTTCCTGGAAGGCGAGTTATGTCGTGCTCGGGCCGGCCGATTACGTCGATATCTTCACCGCGCCCGACATCGAGACAGCCACCAAGGTCGCCACCATCATCCGCACTTTCGGCCACGCGACGACAGAGGTCTGGGCCGCAACCGAATGGGAAAAATTCACCGGCCTGCTCCGCAGTCTGCCGCCGCGGCTCGTCACGTCGTGATTCGCAAAAGCCGCGAAAAACGGGCGCGACTCGACAACAGGAGGCAGAGAACCGCAGACCACGCCGGCGGCGAAGAAACCTCGACAATCACGCGCCGTTGCTGACCATCGGCTCGACGGCCGCTCACCTGGAGAAGGCCGCGACTCGGATTGTGGGGGGGGTAGCGACAAATTCGCCGACATCAGGCCCGCAAACGGCGTCGCGGAGGCGATAATCGACCTTGCCGGGCTCGAAGAAGACCGGTACGATAAACCGTAAGTAACGGTTGTATAGCAGTAAATTTTGGACGGGAGCCCGCCAGAAAAGGGGCGGTCAATGTCTGAATATTTTCTGAACGTTAAATTTTGCAATTTTTAATTGAGATGGCATACTTGGGAAGCTTCGCCCAAAAACGGAACGTCTCACATGAATGAAAAAGAAGTTACGACTGCGGCCGAAGAACGTCGGCCCCTCCAGTCAAGCCTGCTTTCAAAGTTCGAAGAGATAGCGCAAACGTTTCTGAATATGTTGACCGGCGAGCGAGGAAACGGCAAGGTTTTTGCCTCCCTGCAAGATTATCTCGATGGCTCCGTACTCATCAACGGGGCTTATTGCAGGCGGAGAACCGTTCTTCTCGCGGTCCATGATATGAAGGAGGGGTTGGAAGCCCCGGCGCCTCTGCAGAGCGAGGTGCTGTCCAAGCTGGACCTCCTCGAGATCCTGCCCGTCCCGCAAGTGACGCATTATCGCGACATCGCGACGGCCATTCTCAGGATGGAAGTCGTCACAAGACTTGAAGCCATGCAGGCGCTGGTCGAAACGACGAATGTTCTTGGCAAGAACCACGCGGCGCCCGGCTCCGTAGGCCGGCTGTCACCGGCCTCCGGGCAATCCGCTAGCTTTGAGTCTGCTCGAAAAGCTCCTCGACATATTCCCAATTGATGAGATTGTCGACGAAGGCCTCGAGATATTTCGGACGCGCGTTACGATAGTCGATGTAGTAGGAGTGTTCCCAGACATCGACGCCAAGGATGGGAGTCCCGCCATGAACAAGCGGATTCTCCCCATTGGGCGTTTTTGTTACTTCGAGCTTGCCATCCTTGAAGGTCAGCCAGGCCCAGCCTGAGCCGAACTGCGTCTTGCCCGCCTCAATGAAAGCCTCGCGGAACGCGCCGTAGCCGCCGAGGTCGCTCGCGATCTTCCTCTCAAGTGCGCCGGGAAGCTTGTTGCCGCCACCGCCCTTTTTCATCCATTTCCAGAACTGCATGTGATTGTAGTGCTGGCCTGCATTGTTGAAGAGCGCCTGGTTTCTGCCGTAGCTGATCTTCACGATGTCGATCAGGTTCTTGTCCTCCAGGCCGGACCCCTGAAGCAGCTTGTTGCCGTTGTCGACATAGGCGAGGTGGTGCTTGTCGTGATGGTATTGCAGCGTCTCGGCGGACATGTAGGGCTGCAAGGCGTCATAGGCGTATGGAAGTTCAGGTAATTGAAATGCCAAGGCTTCCTCCTTTGCTGCGTTTAGGTCGGGTCGTGGCAATGAACCTAAGTGCCCGCAGGAAGGCTGACAAGCGTAGCTATGAGGAATGCGGATAAAAATAAAGAGAGGTATGGAACCCCTGAATTCCATACCTCTCAATTGGGCCGAGGAAAGGTTCGTGATGGTTTACCTACAGGGATCGGACGCCCAGAGAATGCCCCAATAACCATGAACGCGACATGAATGCCGCGTTCACTTTCGGAACCGGCTAATCAACTTAACACGATTTTTTCTAAAAGTGTGCGCACGGCCACGGCTCGATCATGAAAGGGCAAGGCGCAGGAAGCGCGTATAGATCTGCGTGAGCGTCTCCAGGTCCGCTGCCGGAACGCACTCGTCCACTTTGTGGGCGGTCGCATTCAAGAGGCCCACCTCAACCACCGGGCAGAGATCCTTGATGAAGCGCGCATCCGACGTGCCGCCGCCCGTGGAAAGCAGCGGCTCCCGATGGGTCTCGGCCTCAATCGCGGCGCTCAACTTCTGCACGAAGCCTCCGGGGTCCGTCATGAAACTCTCGGAGGCCGGTTCATAGTCGAGCGTGTAATCGACGCCCGTGTCGCGCAGCGCAGCCTGCACCTGGCCCTCGATCCACGCTTTCAAATTCTCGCTCGTGTGATGATCGTTGAAGCGCACGTTGAAGCGGGCCGTGGCCGTCGCCGGGATCACATTGTAGGATTTGTTGCCCGAGTTGATGCTTGTGATCTCGAAGTTCGACGGCTGGAAGTGCGTGCTTCCGGCATCGAGCTGTTTTGTCCTCAACAGATTGAGAGCGTCGATGAGGGGCGGCAAAGGATTTCTGGCCTTGTGGGGATAGGCGACGTGGCCCTGAACGCCCCTCACCCGAAGTTCGCCGCTCAGTGAGCCCCGGCGACCGATCTTGATCGTATCCCCGACCGCTGCTTCGGACGTGCATTCCCCGAGGATGCAATAGTCCGGACGCTCACCGCGTTTCAGGAGCCAGTCCACAACCTTTTTCGTGCCATTGATGCCGGGGCCCTCCTCGTCCGCCGTGATCAGGAAGCTGATCGATCCCTTAGGCGCACCCCCACCCTCCAAGAGAAAGAGCAGCGTGGCCGCCAGGGATGCCGCGAGCGCCCCTTTCATATCGACGGCGCCTCGTCCATAGAGGATGCCGTCATCGATTTCGGCGGCGAAGGGCTGATGACGCCAAGCCGCTTCGTCGCCGGGCGCCACAACGTCGATGTGCCCGGCAAAACAAACATGAGGCGAGCCGTCGCCAATGCGGGCGTAAAGATTATCGACATCGGGCGTCCCGCGCTCGCTGAATGGAAGGCGATGGCAGGCAAAGCCAACCGCCTTGAGCTGGGATTCCAGATAGGCGAGCGCGCCCCCTTCATCCGGCGTTACGCTGCGGCAGCGAATCAAATTCTGGGCGTGGGCGAGTGCGCTGGTCATGATCGTAGTTTCACCAATGGCTGGCTGGGAGGATTGCCGTTCCTGTCCGCCGGAGCCTCCAGCAAGATGATCTGCATCGAGGTATTGTAGAACCATGCTATCCTGCGGAAAAGTAGTTGCCTTCTTTATCGAGAACGGGCGGTTGGCGGGGAAATTCCAGCAAAAGGAATCCTTTGCACACAATAACCAGCGCTGCGCACGCGTTCCCCGCTCTTCTCGATGTCCAAGTCCCTTTATGCGGGAGGCGGGCCGTACCGGTTCGGTCCTGCCATGCCCTTTCTCGCCGCCAGGATGATGAAATAGACAAGAACGGCAAGGCCGAAGAAGTAGAGGAAGGCGGCGATCTTCTGGTCCGGATGATTCGTCGTGCCGCCCAAGCCCGCGAATCCGAGCCCATAGAGAGCAACGGCGGGCAGGTAAACAACAAGCACGGTCCAGCCGCTCATTCCAAGGTCGTGCCAGCGCTTGATGTCGATAGCCAGCGACGGCCACAGGAAGATCAGCGCGGTCAAAAGCGAAATCTCGTCGCCCAAAAAGGCGGGCAGAAGCTGGCTTCCGGGACCAGCCGCCGGAAGGGGCCAATGAAAGGCGCGCCGCAGAATAAGCTCGGTCAGGTATTCAAGCAGCGCGATCAATATCGCAAAGGAAAGCCACGTGCGCCGCGCGATGCGGCCCTTCAGATGCAGCCAAATGAAAGCGAAGCGATCCATGCGCGCCCTAGCCCGCGAGCGGATCGGGACCATGCCCGTTCGGGCCGGTTTCGCCCTTCAAGATGCCGAATTGTAGGACGCTCCAGATCACGGATGCAGTCAGAAGCAGGAGAGATAGGCGGACGACATTCTCGCCAAGATCGAATTCCGCAGCGAGGGAGGGAGCGGCGACCGCCCCGAAGAAAGGAAGAACGACGACCAGAATGAGCCAGCTGCTGAGCCCACGATCGTGGAGGCGCTTCACGCCAAGCGCGAGCAGGCTCCACATCACAAGGGCGATGATAATCACCGGACCAATCATCCACAGACCGAGGCTCGATATAATGGGCTCGGCTTCCTTGCTGTTAAACCATTCCGGATTGTTCATGTGCTGCTGAAGCTCTGGATGAGCGGCCATGACGCTGTTCAGGACCAGGGTGATCACGAAGGAAACCATCATCATGACGCCGGTCAGGACGAAAAGGCCGAGCCACCATTTTGAACGGCTGATGCGCCCTTCAAGAGCAAACATCCAGCTCCAGAAATTGTAATCGCCTCCGTAGTAGTCGGGCGGGAGGGGATCTTCTCCGTGGGCGTTCGGCCCAGGCGCCCCGCGAAATACACCCAGCTCGAAGAAGATATATCCGGCGAAGACTGCCAGCAGGGTTGCGAGGACCGAAAGCAAAGCTAAGAAGACTTCTGGCGGAACGCCGAGGACGCTGAATGGGGCATTCGGCTCCGCTCCGAGCGACGCCTTGATCGGCATGAGCGACACGGCAAGCGCCAGACAATAGTAGACGTACCAAACCCAGGCAGCACGGCTGCGATCATGGAGGCGCTTAACCGCGAGCGCCGTCGAGGGCCAGACCAGGAAACCGAAATAGGCGAGCCAGACCGGACCCCAGACGCTCGCCTTATCCGCTGGCCTCTCCCAGACCTCGGGGGCGAGGGGATTGCCTGTCGCCAAATAGGCGAGCAGCGCCGCGAACAGGAAGCCCGCGACACCGACGAGCACGCTTCCGGTCCAGTAAGTCTTGCGATTTATGCGCCCCCGGAAACCGAAGAAGATGTCGCCCCAGCTCATGAGTCCCTCCGCCAAGCGCTGGGATAGCATGTGTTCGGTTATTCAACCGTGTCAGTCGCGCAACAGTTCATTTATCGAAGTCTTGGCGCGCGTCTGTCCGTCGACGCGTTTCACGATCACCGCGCAGTAGAGCGATGGGCCTGCTTCGCCGTTCGGCAACAGCTTCCCCGGCGTGGCGCCAGAAACGACCACCGAATAAGGAGGCACCCGGCCGTACAGAACCTCGCCCGTGGCGCGATCGACGATCTTGGTCGATTGGCCGAGATAGACGCCCATGGAAAGAACGGAGCCTTCGCCGACGATCACGCCCTCGGCCACCTCGGCGCGCGCGCCAATAAAGCAATTATCCTCGATAATGACGGGATTTGCCTGAAGCGGCTCCAGCACACCGCCAATGCCAGCGCCGCCCGAGATGTGGCAGTTCTTACCGATTTGCGCGCAGGAGCCCACCGTCGCCCATGTGTCGACCATCGTGCCTTCACCGACATAGGCGCCGACATTGACGAAGGAGGGCATGAGGACGGCGCCGGGAGCGATGTACGCCGAGTGCCGGACCACCGTGCCGGGCACAACGCGAAAGCCCGCGGCGCTGAACCTGTCTTCCGTCCAGCCCGAAAATTTTGTGGGGACCTTGTCCCACCACGGTCCAGGCGAGGTCGGACCAGTAACCGCCGCGCCAAGGACTGGCCCCATGATCCGGTTATCGTTCAGCCGGAAGGACAGCAGCACCGCCTTTTTGAGCCAGGCATGCACGATCCACTCTCCGTCCCTTTTCTCGGCCACGCGAGCCTGCCCGCTGTCGAGAAGCGCGAGCGCCGCCTCGACCGCCTCCGCGATCTCGCCTTTCTGACCAACTTTGATGGTCTGGCGATCCTCGAATGCGGCGTCGATTATTCTTTGCAAGTCCGTGGTCATACGGCTGCCTCCGGCTATGTCTGTCTCAAGTGCGTGCCTTCCGGCATGGCCTCTTGTCAAGCTACTTGCTTTTCCACGGGCCCCGCAGGCGCAACCGTTTGACCGCTGCTTCATTACCCCAGATGAAAAACCGGCTCCGAAGCCAAATATTCACTTTCTTCGAATGGAGTGGCCGATGTTGACGTCGATAATTGCGAGATCCGCCGTTTTGTCTCTCCTCGCCTTGTTCGCTGCGTGTGGACAGGCCGCCGCAATCGAATGTCCCAAGGCGGAAAAAAACTCCTACGTCCTGTCCCCTTCCCAGAAGCGCCTTCTCACAAAAGGGACCTATATCGACCTCGTCAACGAAATCGGCGAGATGAGCGCATCCTTGAGGACGCAACGGCCGGATATGCCCTATTTGAGCCTGGTCAATGCGATCGTCGCGGTCTACTGCCCCGTTGTCGCGAGCGAACCTTCCCTGAGCGAGCAACAAAAACGCGACGACGTGCGAAAGTTCAGCGATATCGTCATGAAGCAGCTCAACTGGGATGTCACGCCTCAGGCCTCCGCCATTCTCGCTCAGGTCGAGCTTTCGCCGGGAGTGTACCGTTCCCTGCGTGAGAAGGCGGATGGTGCCGGTCAAACGCCATCGCAATATATGGCCGCGCTGCTGACAAAGGCCGCAGGAGAGGCGCAGGGGCAGTGAAGTCATTCGACCTCTGGCACATGCTGCCCATGGCATGGTGAGCTTCCCGAACCACAACAGGCTCACCATGAGGTTAACCACCCGAAAACACTCGACCTCATCCTGAGCTTGTCGAAGGATGAGGCCTGGATTTCCGCTTATTTCAGCATCCTGCCAGGATTAATTTTCCAGAAGTGTCGAACACGCTTTTACGGGATATTCTGATACATCCTGCAGGATGCCTAGCGGGAACCGGCGGTGTTGCGGGTGTGTCCTCCGTTCGAAGGGTCGTGATCCATGAGCGTCGCGAACCACAACGGAAAGGATTGCAGCATGTTGAAGAAAACCGTAGCGGGCGCAGCTCTGATCGCCGCAGCGTTTGCGCTGTCAGGGACGCCTGCCTTTGCGAACGTCGCCCAAGGCGCGGCCGTTAATGCGCACGCGGGGAGCGCGGTTCAGCCCGTCTATTACCGGCGCGGCGGCTACGTCGTCCGCAGGCATTTTGGACCCGGCTGGGGTTATCGCCGTTGGGGCGCATGGAATGCTCCATACGCTTACGGAGGTGTATATCCGGGCTATTACGGCTGGGGATACCCGGCTGGGTACTGGGGCGGGTACGGCTGGGGCCCCGGCGTCAGCATAGGAGTTGGGCCGGGATTCGGCATCGGTTTTGGGTTCTAGCCCTGCCGTTGTTGTTGAAGGCCCGTGCCGCTTTGAAAGGCTGGCGCGGGCCTTTTTTTACGGCGTAAGTTCGTAAAGCGGGAATGATTCGAAAAGAATCGAATGCTCGAAAACGAGCTTGGCTTTGAAGCCGGCATCCGCGATGGCTTTACCGTAGGCGTCGAGATCGGAATCCGACGAGATCATGAGATAGATCCGGCCGCCCGGTTTCAACCTCTCCCGCGACTGCTGGAAAAGGTTGAGGATATTCTTGTTTCCAGCGCCCGCATGCCATCCGGCGTCGGCCAAGTCTTTCGGCTCGCCCGCGTGCTTTGGCGGACTCGACATGATCACATCGAAAAGCGGCTTCGGGGCAGTCGCCTCAAGCAGATTGCAACACAGACCGCGGACCTTGCCCCCAAGGCCGTTTGCACGCGCATTTTCCGCAGCGGCCATGCCGGCGTTCGGATTGATGTCCGTCGCGATGACCGCCTCTGCGCCCGCGCGCGCCGCCGCGAGAGCAATAATGCCGGTCCCTGTCCCAACATCGACCACTGTCTTGCCGGACAGATCGAGACGGTCGACAAACTTGGCGAAAGCCTCGCTGCTGATGAAGTAGCCGGGATGGAAAACGGTCGGCGGGACGGTAAGCTGGAAGCCCGCCACCCTCGACACCTGCGTCTTCGGCCGGCTCAGCACGAAATGGTATGATAGATAATGCAGGGTATTGCGCAAGGCCCGCCTCAGGGGGCCGTGCGTACGCCCCGGCCTGTCGAGGGCGGTTCGTTGGCTGCCGCTTTCCGCCTTTTGAACGGTTATTGCCGGACTTGGACTTTCGCTCATGGTTCTATCCCTTGTTGCCGCGTCGCGGGAACCGGGATTGCCTTAGCCCTTTTTGAAAGCTTCATAAAGGCAAAGATCGCGTGGTGCCACGCTGACCTTGGGTGACGGGCCAACACTTGCACTGCCTCCTTCCTCAACTCCGGAGCCGTCAATACCCCCCGCATCCGCACCATCTCCCATGCCAGCGGGTTCCACGCGCGCCAAGAGTCCTGCACCTCTTGGGCGAGAACGCCGCTCACGACTTCCGGGGCCGGGCCGAAGATCGGAACGCGGCTGGAAATGTCCGTATCCCGGAGAATATTCCATTTGGTCGCGCCGCCCATGATCGGCGATGTCAGCGCGTAGACAACTCGCCCAACCCAGGCTTCGCGAATGCAGTAGGAGCACATCGCGCAAGGCTCGACGTTGCTGTAAAGAGTGGCCCTGTGAAGTTCCGCACGCCCGACAACTTGTTGCGCTTGGGAAAGGGCGATCACCTCCGCGTGACGGGACACGTCGTTCTCACGCATCGTGCGGTTTGTCGCCTCCGCGATGATGCGGCCATCGAGCACAATGACGGCGCCGAACGGATACTCCCCTTGCTTCACCGCCATGGCGGACAGCTCAATACATCGGGCCATCATCGCCCGATCTGTCGTCTCGCTCGACAGGCTCATTTTAGTCCCCCCACTCAAACTCTTTTTGCAGAGCCGGTCAGCCGATCAACTATTCCGTCAACGTCCTATGA
Source organism: uncultured Alphaproteobacteria bacterium (assembly GCA_963757195.1). Classification (GTDB taxonomy): domain Bacteria; phylum Pseudomonadota; class Alphaproteobacteria; order Rhizobiales; family Rhodomicrobiaceae; genus Rhodomicrobium. The sequence continues at coordinate 1,311,908 of CAVWQG010000002.1, read as the reverse complement.
CTATATAGCTTTTTCTCCTGTTATAATAGGCGGCAAGCAATTACCGCCTCGCTTTCTTTCCTTTCCTCGATATAAAAAATGCGGACCCGGCCTTGAATCGCCGGTTTCAGATCAAAATCGGGGAGAGTTCGACGGTACGTCACGGAATGCGAGATAGATTCGGTCGCCGACCTTTCGTAGGTAGCTGCGGCTGCCCGTCAAGACGGCCTTGCCGCGAAAACCGTGGGCAAGTGCTCGCCTTACCACTTTTTAATTCTGCGGCAAGTGGTTTGTAACATTCGCTTTCTTATATGATCTCCACGATCAAATTCATTCAGGGGAGTGCAAAGCTGATGGCATCCGGACGTTTCCAGGATGATATAGGCAAGAGTTGGCCAATTCGGCGTTTGCGGCCGGCGGGCGCCATCGTCGGGGCGGGCTTATTGAGCGCCAGTTTCTTCGCCGGAATTCCGGCGGCGATGTATTTTGCCGATAGCGCTTCTGCGGAACAAGCGCGCGGTCCGAATTTCGCACCGGCAAGCTTTGCCGATCTCGCCGACAAAGTCCGGCCGGCCGTCGTCAGCGTCAACGTGAAGTCGCGCGGCGCGGTTGGCGACGTCTCCAATCATGATTTCCCGGTCCCGGACCTGCCTCCGGATTCACCGCTTCACGATTTCTTCGACCAGTTCAAACACGGCCAGCCCGAGCGGCGCCCAACGCGCGCCCAAGGCTCCGGTTTTCTCATTTCGCCGGATGGCTATGTCGTGACCAACCACCACGTCGCCGACAAGGCCGACGAGATTGAGATCACGTTCGAGAACGAAGAGAAGTACAAGGCGAAAATCGTTGGCAGTGACAGCCGCACGGACCTCGCGCTTTTGAAAATCGAGACGAACAAGAAATTTCCAAACTGGCTTGAATTCGAGGACACGCCGCCTCGCGTCGGCGACTGGGTGCTTGCTGTCGGCAATCCCTTCGGTCTTGGCGGAACCGTGACAGCGGGCATCGTCTCGGCTGCCGGACGCGATATCGGCTCAGGCCCCTACGATTTCCTGCAGATCGACGCGGCTGTGAACCGCGGCAATTCGGGCGGCCCCGCCGTCGATCTTAACGGCAAGGTCGTCGGCGTAAACACCGCCATCTACAGTCCGAGCGGCGGCAGCGTCGGCATCGCATTCGCCATTCCTTCAGCAACCGCCCGCGATGTCATTCAGAAGCTCAGGGAACAGGGCAAGGTCAGCAGCGGCTGGCTTGGGGTTCAGATCCAGAATGTCGATGAAAATATCGCCGAAAGCCAGGGGCTCAAGGATGCCAAGGGCGCCCTCGTCGCAAAGATCCTGGCGGAGGGGCCGGCCGCGAAATCCGAACTGAAGTCGCGTGACATCATCCAGCAGGTCGACGGAAAGCCCGTAAGCAATTCGCGCGAACTCGCAAGGACGATCGCGGCGCTGCCCCCCGGCGCAGATGCCCAGCTTCATATCTTCCGCAATGGCGAAGAGCGCGACGTCACCGTCAAGCTCGGTGAATTCCCGGCCAACGATAAAGTCGCCGCTCTTGGCGGCCCCGGTGGTAACGAAGAGAGCGAAGCCGGAAAAGAGCTTGAAGATCTGGGCCTGACGCTGGTGCCTGCCCCTGAGTTTCCCGGAAGCAAATCTAAGGAAGGCGTCGCAGTTTCGGGCGTCGATCCGAATTCGAAAGCCGCCGATCAGGGTCTAAAGCGCGGTGACGTCATCATCGAGGTCAACGGCAAGGCCGTCTCCACCGCCGACGACGTGTCGGATACCATCCGGGATGCGCGCGAGAAGGGCCGGAAAAACGTTCTCCTTCAAGTACGCAGCCGCGACCAGCAGCAGCGCTTCCTCGCCCTTCCCATCGAAGGCAAAGCCGACATGGACAAGAACGACGACGATAGCAACAAAGAGACGCAGAAGCGCGGCAAACATTAAACATCATGGCGAGGGCGGAAGCCCTCCTTTTCTCTCCGTTAGTGTGGAGTCCCTCTTTTGTTTGCTAATGTCCCTTATGTCCTCCGAATTGCCTTCCCGACCCCGCTGCAAAATCGGGCGGCAATTCGGAGACGGGACACTAAGCAGGCATTCCTTGGTTAACCAACGAATGTCCGCTTAGATTTTTTGATTTCGCAGAGTTTTTTCGCAAACCCGGAAGGCTGCTTTTGCGAACTCTGCTTAGGCTGTTTTTCATCTGGGAACGGGGCTTGCATGCGCGTTCTAATCGTTGAGGATGACCGCACGGCGGCCGACTTCCTCGCAAAAGCGTTGGCTGAGGCCGGCTATAACACCGAAATCGCAGGCGATGGCGAAACAGGCTTTGAGCTTGCGACCTCCTCCTCATTCGGCGTTCTCATCGTGGACAGGATGCTTCCAAAGCTCGACGGCCTGTCGATGGTGGAGCGTCTGCGCGCCCGCGGCGACCGGACGCCGGTGCTGATCCTGAGCGCGCTCGGCGCTGTCGACGACCGTGTCAAAGGTTTGCGCGCCGGAGGCGATGACTATCTGCCGAAGCCTTATTCCCTGGTGGAGCTTGTTGCCCGCGTTGAAGCTCTTGCCAGAAGGGGACCGTCAGAAGGAGCCGTTACGACTTACGCCGTCGGCGACCTTGTGCTCGACCGCCTTTCGCATAAGGTCACGCGCGGAGGCGAGGCCATCTTGCTGCAACCTCGGGAATATCGCCTTCTTGAGTATCTCATGCGGCACGCAGGCCAGGTCGTGACCCGAACGATGCTTTTGGAAAATGTGTGGGATTATCATTTCGACCCGCAGACCAATGTGATCGACGTTCATATTTCCAGGCTTCGCAGTAAAATCGACAAAGGACAAAGCAAACCGCTTCTGGAAACAGTCCGGGGCGCGGGTTACATGATCCGCGATGACCGCCGTTGAATTTGTAAGACTTGCTCCCCGGCTGATACTCGCGACGCCTTTCCGGCTTTTCGCGGTCTACGTGTCGCTATTCTGCGCCGCCGTTGCCGCCGTCTTCATTTACGTCAACATCGCCATGCTTGGATTTCTCAGCCACGAGGCGGAGGCTTCAGTGCATGGCGATTACGATTTTCTTCTGGCGCGTTACCGTGAAGGTGGCCTGCCCACGCTCGTCAACGCGATCTCCGAACGCTCGGCCTCCTCGAACGACGCCCTTTATCTTCTCACCGACGGCACGGGCCGGTGGCTTGCGGGAAACCTCAACAGCGTCGCCTCCAATCTCTGGGATACGCAGGGTGCGGCTCAATTCTCCTACCGGAATCGTGGAAACGAGCAAGTCGAGCACCCGGCTTACGGCATCGTTACCCGGCTTCCCGGCGACCTGCATCTCCTCGTCGCCCGTGATATTGAAAGCCAGGAGACCTTGAAGCGGTTCCTGAGAAGGGCGTTCGTCCTCGGATACGCGCTTATCTTCATCATAGGAACGGCGGGCGCTGTCATCGTGAGCCGCCGCATGCTGCGCAGGGTTGACGCGGCATCGAACGCGGCGCGCTCGATCATGCAAGGCAACCTGGCTCAGCGCATTCCGGTTACCGGGCGCAACGACGAGTTCGACCGCTTGAGCCAAAATCTCAACGCCATGCTGGACCGCATTCAGGACCTCATGATCGGGCTCAAGAATGTCTCGGATAATATCGCCCACGATTTGAAGACGCCGCTTCATCGCCTGCGCACAAGGGCCGAGCGAGCGCTGCAATCCAGCCGCTCCCCGGAGAAACTTGCCGAAGCCTTAGGCTCCGTCATCGAGGAAGCCGACACCCTCATTCAAACCTTCGACGCGCTGCTCAGCATCGCGCGCCTGGAAGCGGGCTCGCGCTCCGAAAGCTTTGGGCCGCTCAACGTCTGCGCCCTGATCCGCGACGTCGCCGATCTCTATGAACCTGCCGCGGAGGAGCGCGGACTCACTTTGAGGCTTTCATGTCCCGGCGGCGACCTGATGATGGCGGGAGAGAAACATTTGATCGGCCAGGCGCTCGTCAATCTGCTCGATAACGCGATTAAATACGCCGCTCCCGCCGCCAAAACATCGGAAGGCGGGCAGCAGTCTGATGTCGAAATCGGGCTCGAGGACAAAGGGGACACCGTGGACATTATTGTCTCGGACCGCGGTCCCGGCATCCCCAAAAAAGATCGCGAGCGCGTACTCCAGCGGTTTGTTCGCCTCCAGCCGAGCAGGTCGATCCCTGGCAGCGGCCTGGGACTAAGCCTGGTCGCGGCGGTGACGAGGCTTCATGATGGCTCGGTCGCGCTGGAGGATAATAATCCGGGATTGCGGATCCGCCTCACGTTGAAAAAGAACCTTCCGGCCGCAGGGGCAGCAAAACCAGTCGAGGCCGCTGGCCTGCTGAGCCATGCAAGCTGAACCGGCCTCACTTGCCGAGCGCCTGAAACCCGGTCCGCTCGACTATGAAGCCGGGACAGGCCGCGCGGCTCTCGACAGGCTGATCTCGGCCCTGAGCCGGGCTGGAGTGGCCCCGGACGCTCTCTCCGAAGGCGCGGCGAACTTTCTGAGCGGCGTTTTCGCCGGTTCGTCTTATCTCTACGGCTTGGCAGAGCGTCAGCCTGAACGGCTGAAAGCCGCGCTCAACGCGGCCCCGGAAAAAAGATTCGCGCAGATCCTCTCAACAGCCGCCGAAGAAGCAGCCCGCGCCGCAACGCAGCGCGAACTCATGAGCGTGCTTCGTCAGGCTAAAAATGAAATCGCGTTCCTGATCGCGCTTGCCGACCTCGGCGATGTCTGGACTGTGGAAGAGGTCACGCGGAGACTCAGCGAGGCCGCCGATCTGTTCTTGAGCCTTGCGTTGCGCTTTTTGCTGACGCGCGCTGCGCAGGCGGGACGATTTCTTGCCCCCGACCCTACTGATCCCGAAAAGCACAGCGGACTGATCGTGCTCGGGATGGGCAAGTACGGCGCCTACGAGCTGAATTATTCAAGCGATATCGATCTCATCATCTTCTTCGACCGCGAGGTCGCGCCCCTCGCTTCGGGCGTGGAAGCTCCCTCCTTCTTCGTTCGCCTCACCCGTGAACTCGTTCATATCATGCAGGAGCGGACGGCGGACGGATACGTCTTCCGCACGGATCTGCGCTTGCGTCCTGACCCCGGCTCAACACAAGCAGCCATCTCCACCGGAGCAGCCTTCCGCTATTACGAAAGTCTCGGCCAGAATTGGGAGCGCGCCGCCATGATCAAGGCCCGTCCCGTGGCGGCGGACATCGATGCGGGAAAAGCCTTCCTGAACGCGCTTGGCCCTTACATCTGGCGCAAATATCTTGATTACAACGCCATCGCCGACATCCATGCGATGAAGCGCCAAATCCATGCCGCGAAGGGGCACGGGCAGGTCGCCGTCGCAGGGCACAATCTAAAGCTCGGCCGCGGCGGCATTCGCGAAATTGAATTTTTCGTGCAGTCGCAGCAGCTCATCGCGGGCGGGCGCCAGCGTGCGCTTCGTTCGCGACAAACCCTTGAAGCTCTCGACCGCCTGACCGTCTACGACTGGATCAGCCCAAAGGTTCGCGACGATCTCGGCTCAGCCTATCGCTACCTGCGGCGCATGGAGCATCGCCTTCAAATGATGGCGGACCAGCAGACGCATACGCTTCCCTCGCCGCCTCAAGAGCTTGCGAAATTTGCCCGGTTTGCGGGCTATGCGCAGCTTGAGGATTTCGAGCGCGGCCTTCGGCAAACGCTGCAAACCGTGCAGAAGCATTATGCGGCCTTGTTCAAAAGCACGCCTGAGCTGACGGCATTGCGAGGGGGAAACCTCGTCTTTACCGGCGACGCGGACGATCCGGCCACCTCCGAGACGCTTGCCAAACTCGGCTTCAAAAACGCTTCGGCCGCCATCGCCAGTATCAAGGGGTGGCATTACGGGCGCTATCCTGCGATGCGAAGCGCGCGCGCCCGGGAAACCCTGACCGAGTTCACCCCTGCCCTCCTCGAGGCGCTTGGACACACGGGCGATCCAGACCTTGCTCTTTCGACCTTCGACAAATTTTTGAGCGAGGTTCCGACCGCGCTCCAGCTTTTCGCGATGCTGCGCGCCAATCCGAGCCTCCTTCAGCTTATCGCCCAGATCATGGGCTCCGCTCCGAGGCTGGCGCGGCTGCTCACCTGCCGCAGACGCATCATGGATGCCATCCTCGACCCGGGCTATCTGGGCGATAAGCCCGCGGATGAAGATTTGCGCCGCCACATCAAGCAAGAGATCCTCGATGCGGGCGCCTATGAGGAGCAGCTCAACCGCGCGCGCATTGTGGGCCAGGAGCAGATGTTCCTAATCGGCGTTCAGATTCTCTCCGGACAACTCACCCCTCAGAAAGCGGGGAAAGCCTATTCGCTTGTCGCGGAAGCCATCATCGAAACGCTGCTCGACGCCGTCCAGGCTCAATATGGCGGCGCGCTTCCCGCCCCGGTTGTCATCGCGATGGGGAAGCTTGGCGGACATGAGACGACCGCATCCTCCGATGTCGACCTCATCGTCATCTACGATGCGCCAGCCTCGGCGTCACAGGCCTCGCATCACTATGCGCGCCTGACGCAACGGCTCATCAGCGCCATTTCCGCGCCCACCTCGGAGGGCGAGCTTTATGCTGCCGATATGCGTCTCAGGCCTTCCGGCAAAGCTGGCCCGGTCGCCGTTCGCCTCGAAGGTTTCTTATCGTATCAGCGCAACGAGGCCTGGACCTGGGAGCATCTTGCACTGACCCGCGCCCGGCCAATCGCAGGCCCCGCGGCTCTTCGCGAGCATCTGCGGCAGATCATTCGCGAGGTTCTGACGACCCCGCGAGATCACGGGAAGGCTGCCGCCGACGTGCGGGAGATGCGGGCCATGATCGAGAAAGAGAAAGGCACATCCGACATCTGGCAGACGAAGACCTACTACGGTGGTCTGGTCGATGTCGAATTCATCGCGCAGTTCCTGCAGATAGTGCACGCCGCCGAAGACCCGGATGTCCTCGACCAGAATACGGCGAACGCACTGCGGAAGCTGATCGCGGCGGGTTTCCTCAGCTCTCCGGATGGAGACACGCTGCTGAAAGCCTCCGAGCTCTACCAGAGCATCAGCCAAATCCTAAGGCTCTGCACGGAGGGCGGCTTCGATCCCAGGCACGCTCCCCGCGACCTTATCGATCTCCTGCTTCATGCCACCGGCGAGCCGGACTTGACCCGGCTGGAGGCCCGGCTTCGCGAGACCTATGCGGAGGTTACACGTCTCTTTTCAAGGCTCGTTGTCTGAGGCTCTTCCAGTCCGTTCCCAAGCAAGCTTCGCTAGCCCGACTTCGCCGGTTCGACCGATTGTTACGATCTAAAGCTTTGATATAGCTAGACCCAGCGCTTAAAGTCGGCATGGGAGGTCGAAGGCGCAATGCAGGCGCCATAGGCCGTTGCTGTTCCTTGCTTCTTTCCCAGCCTTCGGCACAGTGGTTCCATCCACCAGCCGGATGCGCAGCCCTTCCGCCGCAGGCTTTGGGCCTCCGGCAAGCAGCATGCCAACGAGATGCTCCATCCAGGGGCCGCATTTGCGCAATCGCTTCAGCAAAGCGACGTTGGAAAGGTCCGCAAGCCCGGTGGAAGCAGCCCACGCGCTTGTCGACCTCAGTCCCATGCCTCCCAGGCAGTAAGCCAGATAAGCCGCAGCAAATCGGCGGCGCTGGCCGCACCCCGCGCCCTCGCAAAAGCCCCCTTCTCGCGGGCGGAGGCTTCGACAGCCGCGCTTCCGCCAAGCCGGGCCAGCTGGACTGCCAGAGGTCGTTCAGAAGCAATTCGTGGGTCATGCCATGCTAGAATTTGACTCGATTCCGCATGGGAAGTTTTAAGTTAGCGCTTATGGGGCCTGACCCGGCCATCCAGTGGAGCGAATTCTGCTAGCGGGAACATCCCGGCAATCAAGTTCCGGGATGACGGCGGCGGCCGATCTCTTCTTAAAAGCGATTTGCTAAGCGCGGCGCAAGGAGACGAATGTGGACGGGCGGCTCTCTTTGCCGGCTTTTTGCTCGTAGCGCGTCATGGGCCAATCCGGCAGAGCGCCCCGGTTCGCCGAGGTGAAGATTTCCGCTGCCTCGAAATCATGATGGGCGTCTGCGTGCTCAAGAGCAGACTCGGTATAGTCTGCGATATCCGAGGCGAAGCGGAGCTCCGCGCCGCGGCGCAGCAGACGGCTGAGCTTGTCTAGCAGAACGGGCGAAAAGATGCGGCGCTCGCGATGGCGCTTTTTCGGCCATGGATCGGGAAAAAGGACGAAGGCACGAGACAGGCTTGCCTCGGGGAGCCAGTTCAAGAGCGAAATGGCATCCTCCGGGTGAATTTTTACGCGACCGCCGAGGCCCCCCGCCTCAAGCGCCGACAGGGCGGCAACGACTCCATTCACGTAGGGCTCGGCGCCAATGAAGCCAGCATGCGGATTTCGCTCCGCTTGCCACACGAGATGCTCTCCGGCGCCAAAGCCTATTTCGAGCCAGACTTCGCTGACAGGTTCGGAAAAAATCCCCGGTAGTTCTTCTGCACGCAGCTGGCGGCTCATGTCGACTTTCTGGTTCGCCAAGCCCTGCGCGAGCAACTCCGACTGGTGCTGTGAGAGCTTTCGCCCTTTTCTGCGGCCGTAAGACCGGAGCCACCGCTCGGAAGCAGCCGAACCGCCCTGATGAGGCGGTTCGAAGACGCTGGCTCCCGCTTCGCCTATCAGCTGAGCGCGTCCTTCAACGCGTCCACGAGATCGAGACGTTCCCAAGAGAACCCGCCATCCTTTTCGGGCGCGCGGCCAAAGTGTCCGTAGCTCGCGGTGCGCCGGTAGATCGGACGGCTCAGACCCAGTGTCTCGCGGATGCCGCGAGGGCTGAGGTCGATGACGTCATTGATGACGCTCTCAAGCTTGCTCTCGTCCACGCGGCCTGTGCCGTAAAGGTCGGCATAAATGGAAAGCGGTTTCGCCACGCCGATCGCGTAGGCCAGCTGCAGGCAGCATTTATCCGCCAGTCCGGCGGCAACAACGTTCTTGGCCACATAACGGGCCGCATAGGCCGCCGAGCGGTCCACCTTCGTCGGATCTTTGCCCGAAAAAGCGCCGCCACCGTGCGGCGCAGCGCCGCCGTAGGTATCCACAATAATCTTGCGCCCGGTCACGCCCGCGTCGCCATCAGGGCCGCCCACGACGAAACGGCCGGTTGGGTTCACGTAGAACTCATCCTTGGGGCACATCCAGCCCTTGGGAAGGATCGCCGTGACGATATCGCCAACGATGTCGCGGATACGCTCCTGGCTGACATCCTCGCCGTGCTGTGTCGAGACAACCACGGAGGTGGTGCGAACCGGCTTGCCGTTCTCATAGTAGAGCGTGACCTGACTTTTAGCGTCGGGCCCCAGTTCGGGAAGCTCGCCTGAATGACGCAGCTTCGACATCTCAAAGAGAATGCGATGCGCATAGTAAATGGGCGCCGGCATGTAGCCGTCCGTCTCGCGGCAGGCATAGCCAAACATGATGCCCTGGTCGCCCGCGCCTTCGTCCTTGTTACCGGACGCGTCGACGCCCTGCGCGATATCCGCAGACTGGGAATGCACATAGCAATCGATCTCGGCTTTGCGCCAATCGAAGCCCGCCTGCTCATAGCCGATGTCGCGGATGACGTTCCGCGCGCTCTGGATCAGGTCGTCGGCGGAGATATGAGCGGGACCGCGAACCTCTCCGGCAAGCACGACGCGATTTGTGGTTGCAAGGGTCTCACATGCCACGCGCGAGTAGGGGTCGGCCGAGAGGTAGAGGTCGACAATAGAGTCGGAAATCTGATCGCAGACCTTATCGGGATGCCCCTCCGATACGGACTTGCTGGTAAAAAGATAGTTCTTGCGAGGCACAGGCTCGTTCCAATCTTCTAAGTTCTAGGGGGAACGTGGCCCGAGCCACGTTAGCCAAGATCGTTTGCGATTCCAGGCTGACCTTCCTTAGCGTCAGGCTTTTCGTCTGACAAGGCCCTTACGAGGTCGATGACGCGGCGCCGCACCTTGGGATCCTGGATTTTGGCGAACGCCTTGTTAAGATCCAAACCTTCGCGAGAATTTAGAAAATCGAGAAGATATCCTTCCTGTTCCGGCTCGTGCAATCCGTGCATTGCGTGCGCCGGCGCCGCGTTAGCAAAGGCATCCTCGAAAAAGTAGCCGACGGGAACTTCCAAAATTTTCGAAAGCTGGAAAAGGCGGCTCGCCCCGATCCGGTTCGTGCCCTTTTCGTATTTCTGAATTTGCTGGAACGTGAGGTTCATCCTCTCACCCAGCTTTTCCTGGCTCATGCCAATGATCATGCGCCGGTAGCGAACGCGACTCCCAACATGCACATCGACCGGATTTGGTTTTCGTCCCTGCGTCTCGTAAAGTTCTTCGCGATCGGCTAATATAGACACCGACGATTTAACCACGCCCATGTTCCGCCCCATCTCTTCCCGCCATCTTAAAGTTGTGCGTACGTAGCCGTATGGCCAAATACCACTACCTAAAAGTTGTAGTTACGCATCTACGAGCCGTCAAGCTTCTTCTTTTGTTAAATACAAAACATTCCTCAAACATTCGAGAAACAGTTTCTACACCTGCAGAAAAATCACTCAACCACTCGTAAAAATGGAATCAACCAATTTTGTTGGTTGCAACCATAACCATATAGAATTCAAGTGGAAAGAGAAATAGTACAATAAACACCGGAAGACGTGTTTTTTCATAAAAGGTTACCGGTAATGCACGAGGCAACCCATGGTCGAGTGTACCCATTCTACCCAGATCTAATTGGACAAGCACCCGCCCAAAGGGGTCGATGACTGCCGAGATTCCGGTATTTGCAGCCCTCATCACGGGCAAGCCTTCTTCCACAGCCCTGATACGAGCTTGGTAAAGATGCTGATACGGGCCCGTTGATGTTCCAAACCAAGCATCATTAGTTACATTGACCAGCCATTGCGGGCGTTTTGTTTCATTTTCTATGCGGCCCGGGAAGATGATCTCGTAACAGATCAAGGGAAGAAAAGCCGGCGCGCGCGGCGTATGCATAATCGAGGCCTTATTGGAACCTGATTCAAATCCATCCAATCGATGAGAGAAAACGCGAAAACCAATTGCAGTTAAAACGTTTTGGAGAGGCACATATTCCCCAAAGGGGACAAGATGAATTTTGTCGTAGATAGCGCTTATTGTGGGTCCGCCCCCCAAGACAAATAAGCTGTTAAAAACGCGGTCGAAACGGTAGCCGCCCTGAGCCAAGCGCTCGCCTTCCGCGCGCTCGGCTCCAATGATCAGGCTCCCCTCTTGCGGTATGATCGCCGCAAGGCGGTCTTTCACCTCGCGGCTAAAAATACCGTCGTTGAAGCCGAAGAGCACTGGCACGGACGACTCTGGCCAGATCACATGGGTGAAGTTGGCAATGTCCTCTCCGCTTAGCCCCTTGCGGCTCAATTCCAGCGTCCGCTCGAAAATCCAGCCTTTGTTCTCGGGTTTCCACTTGTCGATCTGAGCAATATTCGGCTGCACGATCCGGACGCGCACGCCCTCGACCTCGCCCGCCTCCTCCAGAAGGCGATAGGTTCCGAAAGCATAGCTTGCCGCCAATGCGAAGACGGCGAAGAAAATCGGGGTCCAGAGGCGGTTAAAGCGAGCCTCTCGCGCGGAAATAGCGGCGGCAGGAGCCGAAAAGATAAAAAGAGCGGAAAGCGTCAGGCCGTAGATGCCGATATAAGCTGCAAGCTGCATATGGGCATCGTTAGCGGCAACCCCTTCCCCGAACAAATTCCAGGGAAACCCTGTAAACAGGTAGCCGCGAGCCGCCTCCGCGCAGAAGAATGCGAAGACAAACCCGGCGATGCGCGCGTATCCGCGTTGCCAAAGTGCGGCGGAAAGCGCGCCTGCGGCCGCGTAGAACAGGCCAAGGGCCGCAGCAAGCCCGATCACGGCGAGTGGCATCAAGGCGGCATAGCGGTCCGCATCGACGTAGAACGCATAGCCGATCCAGTAGGTGCTCGTGAGGAAATAGCCGAAACCGAAGCCCCATCCGACCGCCGCGCCCCGAAACAGGCGCCTACGAAACGATGTCAAAGGAGCATGTTGGTCGGTCCGCAAGCAAACCGCGTCGAGCGCCCAGATCAACACAGGAAATGTAACAAGCATGATGGGCCAGAAAAGAAATGGCGCCATCGCAAGGATGGAAAGCGCGCCGGCAAGAGCGGCGATCAGGACCAACTTCCAGGTTTGCAGGCCCGCGAGGCCCCTCGGCAGAACATCCATAAAACGACTCGAATAGCAAAAACGGGCGGATCCACGATGGACCGAGCCGTGCCATAGCCGTATTTCAGGGAGATGACGAGGGCGCCGGACGAGCGGGCTGTTGAAAAGAGCCGCAGCAACCTGCGGCTCCTTCAACTAGTTCCGATCTAGCAGCCTGTCGGACTAGGGTCTGCCGACAGGGGATGGCGTTCGTCGTGGCGCAGAAGGGCGATCGTCGTCGCGCCTTCATGCAGCCTTCAGTACGAACATCCGCTTCAAGTTCCAGGCCATAATCACGAGCGTCCACTCGCCTTTGACTTTGTCCAGCCCGCGCAGCAGAAACTGACGGAATCCGAGCACGGACTTGATGATGCCGAACACGGGCTCGGGAGTGTGTTTGCGCAGGGCGTAAAGTTTCTTGCCTTCGGGCGTTTGCAGGCGGTGGGCCATGGCCTCGACCGGCGTTGGATTTTCCGGCGCGGCCGGAGCCGCGGCGAAGCGCTCGCTCAAGGACGAATGATGCGAGTCCCGGCCCATGGCGAGCAAAGGCTCGATCGCGGCCGCCTTGCACGCCTTTACATTGGCCTCGCTGAAATAACCGTTGTCGCCCAGCAGCGTTTCGACCTTGCCCAACTCTTCGGGCAGGGCCCTGGTCTTGGCCAGCATCGGTTCGAGCTGTTGCTTGTCGTTGGTCGCCTGCGCCACATCGCCCGCAACCACCAGCAGACTGCCTTCCGCTACGACGGCTTGAGCGTTGTAGCATTGCTCGAAGCCGCCGCCTGAAACCGGCATGATGCGCGACTCCTCATCGGTCAGATTGATCTGATCGGTTGGCGCCGGCCCCTCCACCGGCGGCTCGGGCGGCTTGCCGCCGGGCTTCTTGCCGGTGGTCTTGGTCTTGGCCTCGCGCGCTGCCAGTTTGGCCTGATGCTCGGCTTGCTCGCGTTCGAAACGCTCTTTGGCGCGCGCCTCGATCTTCGCGCGAGCCTCGGCGATTTTCTTCAAGCGCTCCTCGCGCCGCGCCAACTCCTCCGGAATCGACATCCCGTCCGGCAGGTCGGCCTGATCGGCGGCTTCGGCCTTCGCCATCAGCTCGGCAACCTCGGCCTTCAACTGCGCCTCGATCTTGCCCGCGTGCTCATAGGACAGCGCGCTGTGCTTGCTGGCGTTGGCGTGCACCTTCGTGCCGTCCAGCGCGACCGTGCCCAGTTTGAGCATGCCCATCTCGCGCGCCAGAAGCAGAACCTGCACGAACAGCGCTTCGGTCTCCTTGATGAACCGCCGCCTGAATGTCGCGATGGTGTCGTGATCGGGGTGCTCGTTCGCCGCGATGAAGCGGAAGGCCACCGAGTTGTATGTCGCCCGCTCCAATTTGCGGCTGGAGAAGACCCCCGTGGCGTAGCCATAGACCAGGACGGCCAACAGAAGCTTCGGGTGATAGCTCGCCGAACCAACGCCGCGATAGCTGTTGCTCATCGCCGAGACGTCCAGAGCGTCGATGATCTCCGCCACAAACCGCGCGAGATGCCTCTCGGGAAGCCACTCGTTCACCGAAGGCGGCAGGAGAAATCCCGTGTCGCGGTCGAAGTTACGAAAGTTGCTCATGGGCGCGGGTCCGAAAACGGTGGCGAATCAATGCGATGATTCTACCCTCTGCCGCCGCTGGGTGTTAAGTCCGACAGCCTGCTAGCGGATTTTCTCCAGGTCGAAGCGGGAATAGCACGCGCGGCTCGGCAGATTATCGTGGCCGTTCAGCGCGTCTGCCAAGGCCTCTTGCAAATTTGCGCCTTCCGCCTTGGATCGAACGCCGACGAAGAGAACAGGACGCTCGAAGCTCGAATCCTTGTCTTCCTGCTTTTTGCAGCCCTTGTCATACTGGCCAAGCGTCAATGCCCAGAGCGCTGTCTCGGGCTTCGCCACTTTTGTCATCCAGGCTGCAACCGTCTTGGAGCGAGCCAAGGCCCGCGCTTCTTCTTCAGCACGGACTCCGTCTTTCGATGCAAGGCCAACGCCGATCACATCGCTTGCGCCAGCGAGAGCTTCCCGCACCTTGGGAGCAAAAATGCGGTTAGCCGCCTCTCCCTCCCGGATGACCTTTCCGCCCGAGACGACCTGGCTCGTGCTGCCCCGAGCCCATACGTAGTCGTTCGACAAAACGACAAAATCGAAAGCTGCGGACCGGCCTTCCTTGTCTTTCCCGTCGATGCGGAAGACAACCGCATTTTCAACCTTTTGCTTCTCGGCAGGCGTTTTTGGCAGCGCGACCGGCTGGGTCATGTTCGGCTTCGGCTGCGCGATTTCTTGCTTCGCCTGGGAACTCGCATCGGCGACACGCGGTTTGGCGGGCGCTTCAGCCGGTGTACTCTCGGGGTTTGCGGGAGGAACTGCCTCGACGGTGCTCGGCTTAGGCTGTGGCTGCTCTGTGGCCTTTGTTGCTTCCATCTCAGCCGGTTTTGCTTCTTCCTTCGCCGAAGACGCTGCCTCGGAGGCGCTCGGCTTTGGCTGTGCCTCTGCTGGCTCTGCGGCCTGCGATACCTGCTTCTCCTGCGGTTTCGCTTCTTCCTTCGCCGGAGCGGCTACTTCAGAGGCGCTCGGCTTAGGCTGGGTCTCTGCCGGCTCGGCGGCCCGTGTTACCTGCGTCTCTACCGGTTTCGCTTCTTCCTTGGCCGGAGCGGCTACTTCAGAGGCGCTCGGCTTTGGCTGGGTCTCTGCCGGCTCGGCAGCCCGCGTTACCTGCGTCTCTGCGGGCTTAGCTTCATCCTTGGCAAGAGATGCTGTTTCGGTGACGGTAGGCTTTGCTTCAGCCTCTGTCGGCACATTCTTCACTGCGTGCTTATTTGCGTATTGGATAGGCAGGAAAACCAAAGCGGCCATGATGAGTGCGACAATAGACCACCATGCAGGTATCTCTATTCGCCTCTTCTCGTCGTCGGGCTGCTTCTTATTAGGATCGGATGCAGGGGAATTGGACATTATAAACGCTCCGCTATAAAAACGGCGATAGCATTAGCACAGCGCTTTCTGAGCGCCTTCGCCACGGCTGAGACATGATTATGCTCATGTCGTGCCAGATTTTGCGACAGCTCTATTTGACGCTACAAGCATTAAGCATCTGTCTGGTCGACAGTTCTGCCTATTTTATTAGCAGGCGAACGAACAAAAACGCGGCAAGCTTCACCATCAGCAAAGTTTGCAAGCCTGAAGAAGACTAAGGCATGCATAACAAAAAAGAGCCGCGCGCCCTGAGCGGCTCTTGCTTCTTCCATTTGGCGAGGTCAGGCGCCGACAGTTCTTAGCGGATTTTCTCAAGGTCAAAGCGGGAATAGCAACCGCGGCTCGGCAGGTTATCGTGACCGCTGATGGCGTCAGCCAAAGCCTCTTGCAAATTCACGCCATCGGCCTTGGAGCGAACGCCCGCAAAAATGACGGGGCGCTCGAAGCTGGAGTTCGAATCCTCTTGCTCTTTACAGGCCCTGTCATACTGGCCGAGCGTCAAGGTCCAGAGCGCCATCTCGGGCTTGCTGACTTTTGACATCCATCGCGAGACCGTCTTCGCGCGATCGAGCGCGCGTGCTTCCTCCTGGGTGCGCTCGCCTTCCTGCGACGCAAGCCCGACCGCGATTAGATCGCTCGCGCTCTCAAGAGAGTCCCGCACTTGCTGGGTCAGGACGCGATCCGCCACGTCCGCTTCCGGAATGACTTTATCGCCGGAGATCAATTGTGACGTGCTTCCCTTGACCCAGGTGAATTCATTCGTGAGCATAATGAAGTCGAACGTAGCGGGCTGTCCCTGGCTGTCCTTGCCATCGATGCGGAAGAAGAACGCATTTTCGACCTTCTGCTTCTCGGCATGCTTTTTCACTGGCGTTTCGACCGGGGGTTCGGGAGCTAAAACCGGGTCGGCGACAACCGGCGCCGGAGCAGGGGTAGCCGCAGCAACTGCTGGAACGGGCTTCTTATCATACAAGCTTGCGTACCAGATCGGGACATAGACGAGGGCTCCGATCCAAAGAAAGACAAGCAGCCACCACCAAGCGACGCCGCGCCGCTTCTTCCTTTTTTCAGGCTGCTCCCTATTTTTCTTCGGCGGGGCCGAGGCAAGAGTGTCGGACATGAGAAAACGCTCTCCTATGAATATGGCTGGTCGCGCAATGCTTCCAGGAGCGCCCTCTGCCATGGCTCCGCGACGCGAATATGACCATCTTTGGTCAAAAATTTAACCGAAAGGCTTTAGCATTTGAAAACTGTGGCGGGGACATTGGCACTCGCCTCTTGACAGTGCTAACAGTTCTAAATATCTCATAGCCAGGGTCACGCGAGCGCAAACGCCGCACCCGTTCCAACCGATCTATTTATATCGTCTTAGGAGGATGCCATGAAATTCAGGCCGCTGCATGACCGCGTGGTGGTGCGCCGTCTCGAAGAGGAAGAGCGCACAAAGGGCGGGATCATCATTCCGGATACGGCCAAGGAAAAGCCTCAGCAAGGCGAAGTTATCGCGGTCGGCCCCGGCGCTCGCAATGAGCAGGGTCAGCTCGTCGCTCTCGACGTTAAGGAAGGCGATCGCATTCTCTTCGGCAAATGGTCCGGCACAGAAGTCAAGATCGACGGCGAAGACCTTCTGATCATGAAGGAAAGCGACATCCTCGGCGTTCTTGAGAACCACGAAGGCAAGAGCAAGAAAAAAGCCGCGTAAATCACACCGAACCCGCTGAACACTTTCAATTTTTTACAAGGAGTCATTTAGCATGGCTGCTAAAGACGTACGTTTTGCCCAGGACGCCCGTGAGCGGATGCTCCGCGGCGTGGATATCCTTGCCGATGCCGTGAAGGTCACGCTCGGCCCGAAAGGCCGCAATGTCGTGCTCGACAAGTCGTTCGGCGCTCCGCGCATCACCAAGGACGGCGTCACCGTCGCCAAGGAGATCGAGCTTGAGGACAAGTTCGAGAACATGGGTGCCCAGATGGTGCGCGAAGTTGCTTCGAAGACCAACGACATCGCTGGCGATGGCACAACCACCGCAACCGTTCTCGCCCAATCGATCGTTCGCGAGGGCATGAAGTCAGTTGCAGCCGGCGCCAATCCGATGGACCTGAAGCGCGGCATCGACCTCGCTGTTGCCGCGGTCGTGAAGGATCTCGAAAGCAAGGCCAAGAAGGTGACGTCCTCCTCTGAGGTCGCCCAGGTCGGCACGATCTCCGCGAACGGCGATACCGAAGTCGGCGCGAAGATCGCCGAGGCCATGGAAAAGGTCGGCAATGAAGGCGTGATTACCGTCGAGGAAAGCAAGAGCCTCGATTTCGAACTCGAAACCGTTGAGGGCATGCAGTTCGACCGCGGCTACATCTCGCCCTACTTCATCACCGACGCCGAGAAGATGCGCGTCGATCTCGAAGATCCGTTCATCCTTATCTATGAGAAGAAGCTCTCGAACCTCCAGGCGCTTCTCCCGGTTCTCGAGGCTGTCGTGCAGTCCGCGCGTCCACTTCTCGTCATCGCCGAGGACGTTGAGGGCGAGGCTCTGGCGACTCTCGTTGTCAACAAGCTGCGTGGCGGCTTGAAGGTCGCGGCCGTGAAGGCTCCCGGCTTCGGCGACCGCCGCAAGGCCATGCTGCAGGATATCGCCATCCTGACCGGCGGCCAGATGATCGCCGAAGACCTCGGCATCAAGCTTGAGAACGTCACTGTCGCGATGCTCGGCCGCGCGAAGAAGGTCACGATCACGAAGGACGACACCACCATCGTCGATGGCGCTGGCGACCACAAGGAAATCGAAGGCCGCGTCAGCCAGATCAAGGCTCAGATCGAAGACACCACGTCGGACTACGACAAGGAGAAGCTGCAGGAGCGTCTCGCGAAGCTCGCGGGCGGCGTTGCGGTCATCCGCGTCGGCGGCGCGACCGAAGTCGAGGTGAAGGAGAAGAAGGACCGCGTTGACGATGCGCTGAACGCGACCCGTGCAGCCGTCGAGGAAGGTTTCCTTCCGGGCGGCGGCGTGCCGCTTTTGCGTGCGATCCATGCTCTTGACCATGTCAAGTTCGCGAATGAGGATCAGAAGGCTGGCGTCAACATCGTCCGCCGCGCGATCCAGGCTCCGGCCCGCATCATCGCTGCCAATGCTGGTGAGGACGGCGCTGTGGTTGCCGGTAAGATCCTTGAGAAGAAGGATTACAACTGGGGCTACAACGCGCAGACCGGCGAGTATGTCGACCTCGTCGCGGCTGGCGTGATCGATCCGGTGAAGGTCGTCCGCATCGCTCTCCAGGATGCCGCTTCCGTCGCGGGTCTCCTGATCACGACCGAGGCGATGATCGCCGAGAAGCCGAAGAAAGACGCGCCAATGCCGCAAATGCCCGGCGGCGGCATGGACTACTAAGTAATCCTCAATTGAATTACGAAAGCCCGCGAACCCCTTCGCGGGCTTTCTTTTTGGGTACGTCTATGCGCCTTGGTTCTTGTCTGCAGAGCGGAGCGCGCGACGCGATCCTGATGCAAAGCTTGTCGCCCAGGAACGACGCCTGCGTTGTATCCGGGATCACAAAAGGCGCTTCGATTTTTAACGGCTTCGGATAGGCGCCAAGGCGTATTCCGGCGCGACGATCACTCTAGCCTCCGATTAAACGCGCGATGCTTCAGGCGGCGGGCTGCGTGAAGCGAGCAGGTCCCGAATTTCCCTCAAGAGCAGCACATCTTCAGGCGTCTCCGCCGGTTTGGGCGCGGCTGCGGGTTCACGCTTGAGACGATTGACCTGCTTGACCAGAATAAAAATCACGACCCCTACGATGAGAAGGTTGATCAGCGCGGTCAAAAACTTGCCATAGGCCAGGATCGCATGGCCAGCTTGCTTGGCGCCATCATACGAAGCGGGAACCTGGGCCGGCTCGCCAAGTGCTTTTGCTTTCAGAGCCGCGAGATCGATAAAGTAGTCGGTGAAGTTCAAGTTGCCTATGAGCGCGCCGATCGGCGGCATAAGAATATCACTGACAAGCGACGTGACGATCCCGCCGAAGGCGGCTCCGATGATGACGCCGACTGCAAGATCGAATGCATTTCCCTTGAGGATGAACTCCCGGAATTCCTTCAACATCTCAACCCCCCTCCCTGATCGATCTCAAGGCGAGAATCACTATCGGGAAAAATGGGCAGGGGTAGGCTAAGGAATGAAAAAGGAGGCCGAAGCCCCCTTTTTGTCCTATTACAGAGCCTGTGCTGTTCTTTACTGAGCCTTCGGCTCTTCTGCCTTATCGATCTTTTGCTCGACCTTCTCTTTCGCCTCGTTTACGCGTTCCTTGGTTTCTTCGTAAGTCTTGCCTGCTTTGGCTTTAAGGTCCGCCCAGCCCTTCTCGGCCTTGGCGCGCCACTTTGCGATCATCTCGTGACGGGCCTGGTCGTTCAGGGTTTTGAAGGCGGGGGCCGCTTTGAGCTGGTCCTTTGTCAGGTCGACAGTGAAAACGCTCTTGTTGTTGACCTCTTCAGACTTCAAGGCGTCGAAAGGAACAGCCACTTCCTTTTCACCGATACCGAGGAAGCCGCCGATGCCGATCACGGCGAGTTCAATGTGTCCGTTTTGGTCGAAAACGAGATTCGCGATTTTGCCGAGCGGCTGTTTATCCTTGGAGACCACCTGGGTTCCAACGAAGTCCGTCCCAAGAACCTCAGATTGGTTCTGCTCGGGGACGAAATTCGGCGTTTGCGCCGCAAGAGGGCTCACCGCAATCATCAAAGCGGCCACAGCCGTAAGCGTCATTTTCATGCTAAAAAGCTCCCATGTTCGCCGTGCCTCATAAGACACGAGGTAAGACACGATGGTGTAGAAAAAGTTCCGGTACGGATGAATGGCAATGCTGTGCGCAAAATAGGGCAAGGCCTGCCACCTAGCTGTCAAAAACCCGAGCCCGGGTTTGGGCGACCATTCTTACACTGACGATGTGGAGCCGGGCAAGCGCGATCTCCCGGCTAACCGGAGCATTCCCAAGACGCCTTAGCCTCAAAACCAGCGACGCACCTTTTTCCGGTATTCCACGTAGGCCGGCCCGAAGCGCTGGGTCAGGTAGCTCTCTTCGCGCTTGATAATGCGTTCCTGGACATACAAAAGCAGAAGTGGCGCGAGAAGAATTATCCAGAGATTCGCGAAGGCCAGCCCAATGCCAATAATGAAAAAGAGAAAGCTCAGATACATCGGATTGCGTGTGCGCCGATAAATGCCGGAAGTCACCAGCGCAGACGCCGAGCCCCCCGGATGTATCGTGGTTCGCGCCTTGTACATCTCCCAGGCCCCGAGAACCGGGATCGCAAAGCCGATCACCATGAGCGCATTGCCTGCGATCACGCTCTCAATTGGCGGCTCCCCGCCGCTTAACGGAAGGAGCCGCTGCAGCCCATACCCGGCCTCCAGAAAGAGCAAAAGCACGACAGGGGGCAGCGGGACAATCCGCGGGTTGACTGGCTCCTGTCCCTTGTGATCTTGTCCGCTCATTCCCTCCCTCCCTCCGGTGCTCCCATGGATAATGCTGAAGCAATCGCGTTTGTCACGCCTCTTGAACGCGAGTTGGAGCCGCACCTCCTCGCCGCCATCGATTCCAAGGCCAAGCCGCCAGGCTCGCTCGGGCGCATCGAACCGCTCGCAGTTCATATCGGGCTTATCACGAATTCGCTAAAGCCGGATCTCGGGAAAGCAGCGATTCTCGTTTTTGCAGGCGACCACGGCATCGTGGCGGAAGGTGTGACGGCCTACCCTTCCGAGGTTTCGGCCTTGATCGCTCAAATGGTCCTCGATGGGAAGGCCGGGGCAAACATCGCGGCGAAAGGAGCCGGCGCCGAGGTTTTCCTTATCGACGCGGGCCTGAAGACGCCCGCCCTGCCCCATCCGGCGCTGATCGCGAAAAGCATCCGCTGCTCGACGCGAAATTCCCTGCTTGAACCTGCGATGACGGAAAGCGAATGCCGGGACGCCATCAAGGCCGGCCACGCCGTTGCAAGCCGTCTCAAATCTCAAGGATTCGGTATCCTCGCACTGGGGGAGATCGGCATTGGCAATACGAGCGCAGCCTCTCTTGTCGCGCATTCAGCAACCGGACTGCCGCTCGAAAGGCTTGTCGGGCCCGGCGCCGGAACGCCTGCGGGCGGCCTTTCCCACAAGCGCGAGGTTCTTTCACGCGCTCATGCCCGCGCGCCTGTCCGTGGCGGCATGGGAGCCATGCAGGAGTTTGGCGGCTTCGAAATGGCGGTGATGATGGGCGCGATGTTCGGCGCCGCCAACCTCCACCAGATCGTGATCGTGGATGGCTTCATCTCCACTGCCGCAGCGTGCGCCGCCGTCGCCATCGAGCCGAACATCCGGGATTATCTGCTGTTTGCGCATCTCTCGCCGGAATCCGGGCATGTGGCCCTGCTCGAATGGCTCAGCGCAAAGCCGCTTCTCGACCTTGGCATGCGGCTTGGCGAAGGAACCGGCGCGGCGCTGGCGATCCCGCTTGTCCGAATGGCCGAGGGGCTGCTGACCACGATGGCCGATCTTCCGGGCGCCCACCCCAATTGAATGCGAATGCTTCGCGCGGAATTTGGCTACTTCCTCGGAGCCGTGCAGTTCCTCACGCGCCTCCCGGTACCGCATCTGGAGGGCTTTGCGCCCGCGTGGCTCGACCGGGGCGTGAAGTATTTCCCCCTCGCAGGCGTCCTCGTGGGCGCCATCTGCGCGGCGGTTCTGCTGGCCGCATCGGCCTTGTGGAGCGGCGTCTTGCCTGCCCTTCTGGCGGTGGCGGTGGGCATCGCGGCGACGGGCGCGTTCCATGAGGATGGTTTCGGCGATTTCTTCGACGCCATGGGAGGCGCAACGCGCGAGTCCCGCCTCGCCATCATGAAGGACAGCCGCCTGGGAACTTTCGGGGTTCTGGCGCTCGGCATCGGCACAGCGCTCAAGGTTTTTGCGCTGGCCGCGTTAGCGCCCGCACTCGCTGCGGCGGCTCTTATCGCGGCTCACGCGGGCGGACGCTTCGCCGCGATCGGCATGATGCGGTTTCTGCCCTATGCCGGGGACCTGTCGACCGCGAAAGCCAAGCCGCTCGCCACAAATATCACCGCTTTTGGGCTTGCGGTCGCAGCCTGCTTTGGCTTACTGCCTCTTCTGCTCTTGCCTCTTCCGGCAGCCCTTATTGCCTGTAGCGCCGCCGTCGCCGCCGCAATTTTCATGGCGTGGCGCGCAAGGCGCCTGCTTGGCGGTTTCACCGGCGATGTCCTGGGAGCGATCGAGCAAAGCTACGAGATTGCATTCCTGCTGGCTGCAGCGGCATGCGTCTAATCCTGGTCCGTCACCCCAGGCCGCTGTGCGAAAAGGGGATCTGTTACGGCCGCCTCGATCTTGAGTGCGAGCCGCAAGCGCTCTCCTATGCAGTCCTGAGGCTCGGTGAACTGGCGTCCGCTTCGCGCGTCTTCACAAGTCCAGCAAGGCGCGCCCGCGATCTTGCTGCCCTGCTGAGCCCGGAAGCCATCGTCGATGATCGCCTCCAGGAATTGGACTTCGGCGATTGGGAGGGGCGGCGCTGGCAGGATTTGGGCCGCGAAGCCATCGACGCATGGTCTCGAGGGTTGCCGGACTTGTCTGCGCCGAATGGCGAAACGCTGACAGCGATGGCGGTGCGATGCGCCTCCTGGCTAAAGAGCCTTCAGCCTAGCGAAAGCCCGGTCCTCGCCGTCACCCACGCAGGCCCGATCCGAGTCATCCGCGCGATCCTTGATGGCAAGGAGCTCCTGACCCATTTCACTGCCGCCATCCCATTTGCGGAACCCATCGAATTGCAGCTTCCGACTGAGGCCCCGGACGATCAACGTAATCTCCGCTCGAACGACGGGCTCGGAAGGTGAGGCTTCGTCCTGTGAGGGTGTACAGCCGGTTAAGATTGGGTTCGTTTTGTAAGACAGCCCTAAGTAAATGTATAAGTGGTTTTCGCAGTGGCGTCGCGAGAAACTCAACGCCGCGCGCCGAAGGCCTCCAGCGCCGCATGAAGCTCAGGATGGGTCGCGGCGTGCTGAGCGAGAGGAATTCCTCTCGAGATGGCGTCCCAGGCCTGCCGGATGCTGGCCGCGCCGCGGCGCGGCCCCATCGGATGCCCGAACACGCCGCGGCCCGGGACGAACCCGAAATCGACGCTCCCCACCTTCCGATACACGCCTTCCAGCGTGCCCGCCCAGTCGCTGCCGCCTGGCACGGGAAGACAGGGCTTGATGGAACCCATGGGCTCCAGGCAGGCGCGCACGCAGTCCAAGACCTCGTGCTCGGGGGTCATCATGCGGCTGCCAAAGCCCGGCATGATCACGGTGTCAAACCCCGCGAGCCGCTGCAGCCGGGTCAGCACGCGGGAATGGATGCCATAACCCGGAAGACGGCTGAAGGCGGCAATGAACGGAAAATGGGCGATCAGCGGCACAGTTGCGTGCTTGCGCAGCATCCGCACGCCACTCAACCCCACCGGCATCGCGTTAATGAGAAGCGCATTCGCGCCCTTCGCGACCGCGATGTCATGGAGGCAGGTCAGCCGGTCAACTTCGTCGGTGATGTTGGCGAGATAAATCTTGGGCACGCCGGTCTCGCGCTCGGCCCGGCGGCGGGCTTCGCCTAACGCTGCGGCGCGCTCGCTGAGCGGGCACCAGCCGACATCCGCCAGCATTTCGTCGTCCTTGGCGATGTCGAGGCCGCCAAGCCAGCTCTGATAGCCGAGTTCGGCGAAGGGCTCCGCCGAGAGGCCGATGTTCGGCTTGATGACGCCGAAGAAGATTGGGCGGCCGAAAGCTTGCAAGCGCTCGCGCAGGCCCGCGATGCCAAATTTCGGCCCCTCGAATGCGGCCAGATAGGAGTCAGGAAAACGAATGTCCTGAAGCCGGATCAAGGGGATGCCGGGCGAGAAGAAAACACCCTCGCCGCAGACGGCCGAGAGCAGATTGGGAATGCGCGGCCCGAAATTGCCGTGCGGATGGGCGATGGTGACGCGCACCGCATGCACCGGCCCCTGCACCGCGCACTCCACCGGAATGCTGAATCCGGAAGGGCGCGGCTCGGATTCCAGGTCCAGCACCTTCGCGCCAAAGCGGGGACGGAAGTCTTCGTCCACGCCGACGCGCCGCCACTGCGCCGTGGACTGCTCGCTGCAGAGATGCGCTGCAGCCTCGCGCGGATCGCCAGCGCATTCGAAGGTGAAATCGAGCTCGATGTAGTCTTCGAGATTAAGATCCTGCCGCTTCGCGTAGAAGCCTTGAATATCGTCCGGCGTCATGGATCAAGCCTCGCCCATGATTTGAAGCTCGAGCCGGCGCCGCTCCCGCGGACCGTCCAGTTCAATAAAGAAAATCGACTGCCAGGCACCCAGGATCATCTGACCGCCCGCGACCGGAATGCTCTCGGATGAATTCATGAAAAGCCCAAGGATATGGGAATGCGCGTTGTCGCGTCCGTCCACGGCGGCGAGATTGTGCAGCCAATCGCCATCGCACGGAACGAGCCGCTTCA
Organism: uncultured Alphaproteobacteria bacterium; assembly: GCA_963757195.1. GTDB lineage: Bacteria > Pseudomonadota > Alphaproteobacteria > Rhizobiales > Rhodomicrobiaceae > Rhodomicrobium. The sequence continues at coordinate 1,287,189 of CAVWQG010000002.1, read as the reverse complement.
GGTAAGTCACCATGTCCTTCTGCAACTGCGGTTCTCGCTCGTTCACATTCACGCGTGCGGTCGTATGCAGTGACGTCACAGTCAGAAGCCCGTTGCGGACCCCGGTGGTTTTCAGCCAATCACGGACCTGTCCTGTAATGTCGAGGATCTGGATCGGTTCGACGGTCTCGAACTCGATCCGCGTTCTTAGGATTTTCATGGGGCACCAGAGAGCGGCGGCGGGCGGCCGGATGTTATCTCGCGCGTCCCGCTAAGGCAAACGCAAAGGCTTCGCGCAGGTGTGATCCGTGGGAGGGCCGATGTGATCTATTGGAGGGCCGACCGCTTGCCTTACCTCCTTGTGAGGCTGTGCGAGAAGTAACATCTCCGAACCATGATAGATAGATCCGTTAACCGAGCACCATGGATGACACTACCCCGAGCCCTTTTCTGGATTGCTGGCGGCGCTGCCGCCGCTGTCGTTGCAGGGATTGCCGCAGGACCCGTCATGAGCCGCGTTGAGCAGCCCGACTATAAGGTTGAGAAGCAGGACGGCTCGATCGAGATCCGCTCCTATGGGCCTCTGATCGCGGCTGAGGCGCAGATCCAGGGCGAGCGCAAGGCCGCGATCAACGAAGGCTTCCGGCTCATCGCGGGCTACATCTTCGGGAAGAATAAGCCGCAGGAAAAGATCGCGATGACCGCCCCTGTCGAGCAGCAGCAAAGCCAGAAGATCGCCATGACAGCGCCGGTGGAACAGCAGGGCCAGGAGAATTCCTGGACCGTGCGGTTCATCATGCCGAAGTCGTGGACGATGCAGACCTTGCCCGCGCCGTCGGACCCGCGCGTAAAGCTCGAGCCTTTACCGGCACGGCGCTTCCTTGTGGTGACGTTTTCCGGCTTGGCGCGCGATGACGCGATCAAGAGCAGAACGGCGGAGTTGATGCAATACGCGGCTTCCCACGGCCTCGCCACGGCGGGGGAGCCCGTACTTGCTTTCTACAATCCGCCCTGGACGCTGCCGATGCTCCGCCGCAACGAGATCATGCTCGAACTCGCGTGAGCGCGGCGTGCGATTTCCTGTCAAGCGCGCCCATCCCGCGACACAGCCCCTGACGTGCCGAGCGCGCCAACCACGGCCTTTATGATGCCGCTCGCGTTCAGCCCGGCACTCTCGTACATGGCTTCCGGCTTGCCGTGATCCATGAACACATCGGGAAGCACGAGCGGACGCACCTTCAGGCCATGATCCAGAAGCCCGTCGCGCGCAATAAACTCAAGCACGTGCGAGCCGAAGCCGCCGCCCGAGCCTTCCTCAACGGTGACCAGCACCTCATGATGGCGGGCCAGCTGGCGAATGAGCTCGTGATCGAGCGGTTTGGCGAAGCGCGCATCCGCGACCGTCGTCGACAGACCCATCGCAGCAAGCTTGTCCGCGGCCTTCAAACTCTCGGCCAGGCGCGTGCCAAGCGAGAGGATCGCGACTGTTGTGCCTTCGCGTAGAACGCGGCCTTTGCCGATGGGGAGCACGCTGCCCTCGGCCGGCATTTCGTAGCCAAATCCCTCGCCGCGCGGATAACGGATCGCGCTTGGCCCATGATCGATGGCGGCGGCGGTCGCGACCATGTTCTTCAACTCGACCTCATCGGCGGGCGCCATCACCACGAAATCGGGCAGGCAGCAGAGATAGGCGAGGTCGAAAGAACCGGCGTGGGTGGCGCCATCCGCCCCCACGAGCCCGCCGCGGTCGAGCACGAACCGGACCGGCAAATGCTGCAAGGCCACGTCATGCACAAGCTGATCGTAGCCGCGCTGGAGGAATGTTGAATAGATTGCGGCAAAGGGTTTGAGCCCCTCGGTCGCCATACCGGCACAGAACGTAACGGCATGCTGCTCCGCGATGCCGACGTCGAAACAGCGATCCGGAAACTCCTTCTCGAAGAGATCGAGCCCTGTTCCAGCGGGCATCGCCGCCGTGACGGCGACGATCTTGTCGTCCTTGCGCGCTTCCTCGATGAGACTTTGCGCGAACACCTTCGTATAGCTCGGCGGCCCGCCCTTGCCCTTGTCCTGCGCCCCGGTGACGACATTGAACTTGGTCACGCCGTGATATTTGTCGGGCGAATTCTCGGCAGGCTCGTAGCCTTTGCCCTTCTGCGTGACGACGTGGATCAGAACCGGCCCCTCATGCACGTCGCGAACATTGCGCAGTACCGGCAAGAGATGATCGAAATTGTGTCCGTCGATGGGGCCGATGTAATAGAGACCCAACTCCTCGAACAGCACGCCGCCCGTGAAGAGATGGCGCGTGAACTCCTCGGCTCGCGCCGCCCGCCGCTCCCACACCTTCGGAAGCTTGTGCGCGAAGTACTTCGCGATATCGCGAACCTTGAGGAAGGTCTCCGACGACGTGATGCGGGCAAGATATTGCGACAGGGCGCCGACCGGAGGCGCGATCGACATATCGTTGTCGTTCAGAATGATAATGAGGCGCTTGTCCATCGCGCCGGCATTATTCATGGCCTCGTAGGCCATGCCAGCGCTCATCGATCCGTCGCCGATGACGGCGATCACATGCCGGCTGTCCTCGGGGTTCAAGAGATCGCGCGCAACCGCCATGCCGAGGCCGGCGGAAATGGATGTGGAGGAATGGCCTGCGCCGAAAGGATCGTATTCGCTTTCCGAGCGCTTCGTGAAGCCGGATAGCCCACCCGGCTGGCGAATGGTCCGCATGCGGTCTTTGCGGCCGGTAAGAATTTTGTGGGGGTAGGCCTGGTGCCCAACGTCCCAGATCAAGCGATCGTTTGGCGTGTCGAAAAGATAGTGGAGAGCAACCGTAAGCTCGACGACGCCGAGACCCGCCCCCAGATGGCCACCCGTTACAGAAACCGCGTCGATCATCTCCGTCCGAACCTCGTCGGCGAGTTGGCCCAGCTGATCGGGGTCTAGTTTGCGAAGGTCTTCGGGGCTTTTGATGGTGTCGAGGAGAGGTGTTCGGTTGCTGATTGTCACGTCAACAGTATCCTTCAGATTCCTTGGTCAATAACCTATGCCGAACGGCTCTGAAATGACACGCATTTTTTCGTCGCATTCCTGCAACAAAAGCGTCGCATTGCCGCAAGGCAACAGGGCAAAAAAAATGCGCTTCCCCGTCGGCGAAGCGCGTTTTCAATTATACACGACATAAATGTGACGAACGGAAGATTTTTTCTTAAAGTCGCCACGCGCTTGGATGCACACCTGTCTGCCGGGAATGTGTACTCAATTACACTTCGGCGTCGAAAGGAACTGCGCCCGACGGCGCTCCTTGAGCGCTGAGCGTGATGCGCTCGACTTTGGCCTCGGCCCGCTTCAGGAGCTGGTCGCAGTGAACGCGCAAGGCTTCGCCTCGCTCGTAGATGTCGATGGACTGCTCGAGTTCGACGTCGCCGCGCTCAAGCCGTGTTACAATTTGCTCAAGCTCCTTCAGGGCCGTCTCGAAGCTCATTGCCCTGATGTCAGCAAAGGGCACGCGAGGCTGGCGCGACGCCGCCTCCTGGATTGTATCGGTCTGCATGGTCGTCCCTCAGAAAGCTTCCAAAAGCGTCTGTACGTGAACCGCCACCGAGCGGCCAAGAGCGGCCAGATCGTAACCGCCTTCGAGCACTGAAACCACACGCCCGCCGCAGCGTTCCCGGGCCACGTCGATCAGCTTTTGCGTTACCCAGGCGTAGTCTTCATCGAGAAGATTAAGATTTCCAAGGGGATCCGAGCGGTGCCCATCGAAGCCCGCTGAAATAATCAAAAGATCGGGAGCGTGCCTGCGGAGCGCCGGCAAGACGACCGTCTCGAAAGCCTCGCGGAACTCGGCGGTCCCGTCACCCGCGCGCAACGGCGCATTCACAATGTTGCCGGTTTCGCCGCGCTCGGTGATGCCGCCGGTGCCCGGGAAGAGCGGCATCTGGTGGGTCGATGCGTAGAACATCGGCGGGTGATTCCAGAAAATCGCCTGCGTCCCGTTCCCGTGATGGAGATCGAAATCGACGACGGCGACCCGCTCCGCCCCGTAGACAGCTTGCGCGTGAAACGCCGCGACAGCAGCGTTGTTGAACAGGCAGAAGCCCATCGCTTTTGCGATCTCGGCATGGTGACCCGGTGGCCGGATGCAGCAGAACGCATTGTTGGCTTTGCCTTGCATCACCTCATCGACCCCGTAGATTGCGGCGCCTGCGGCGCGCAAGGCTGCCTCCCAGCTTCCGGGCGAAACGATGGTGTCGCCCTCGTCCAGCGAGATGATCTCAGTCTTCGGCTGCTTCTTTTCAAGCAGGTCGACATAGGCTCTCGGGTGCGCCCGCGCAACCTGATCGGCCGTTGCGAGCGGCGCTTCGACGGTGATCAAGTTCTGGAACCGCGCGGTTGATAGCGCCTGCTCGATCGCCTTCATCCGCTCCGGCCGTTCCGGATGCCACTCTCCCGTGTCATGATTTAGAAACGAAGAGTGCGTTATCTGCAGCGTCGTCATGAAAGTGCTTCACCCTGCCTGCTTGCTGACGAGCGCCTTCAACGGCACGGGCGCCTTGCTATCCTCGGGCACGAAAAAGTCCGGCGCCAAATCCTCGCTCGGGTCAATGCGATAATGGTCGAACTCGCGTCTGCCGTTCTCCCAAAGGAGCGTGTCATCGATGCAGAAGTTGCCCGTGAACTCCCGCGACGGCTTTGTGAGAATGACATGCGCCGCATCCGCCAGAATATCCGCCTTCCGACTCGCCCTCATGAGCTTATCGCCCCCTAGCAAATTCGCAACCGCTGCGGTGGCGATCGTTGTCCGTGGCCACAGAGCGTTCACCGCGATGCCGTCGCGCTTCAGCTCCGCCGAAAGCCCCAGCACGTAGAGGCTCATATTATATTTGGATATGGTGTAGGCGACATGAGGCGCGAACCATCGCGGATTAAGGTCGAGCGGAGGCGAGAGCATGAGGATGTGGGGGTTCTCCGCCTTCTTGAGATAGGGAATGCACGTTTTCGAGGTCAGGAACGTTCCACGCCCATTGATCTGATGCATCAGATCGAAGCGCTTCATGTCGGTCTGAACCGTCGGCGTCAGGCAGATGGCGCTCGCATTGTTGATGACGATGTCGATGCCGCCGAAATGTTTGACAGTCTCCTCGACCGCCGCCTGCACCTGATCCTCGAAGCGAATGTCGCAAAGGATGGGAAGCGCCTTTCCGCCTTCCTGTTCGATCTCGGCGGCGGCGGTATAGATGGTCCCCGGCAGTTTCGGGTGCGGATCCGATGTTTTCGCCGCGATGGCGATATTTGCGCCGTCTTTCGCCGCCCGGAGCGCGATTGCGAGGCCGATGCCTCGGCTGCCGCCCGTTATGAGGAGCGTTTTCTTATGGAGCGTTCCCATTTCTACTGCCTTTTGCTTTTTTTGTCATGACAGTCGCGATCCGCCTCTCTTCCCCCACGATCTGCCAAGAGCTAGCATTATGCCATCTTAAAGCGCGGGGCGGGCGCTTTTTTTCAAGAACGCCGCAAATGCCGCCGCGGCCTCATCCGACTTGATCCTCTGCAAAAAGACCGCGCCTTCTTCCTCCATGCGAGCTTTGAGCGAGGCGCGGTCGCCGCGCAGAAGCCGCCTTGCCAGGCGCACGCCTTCGCGCGGTTTTTTCGCAAGCGCGTCGGCCGCCTGAAGCGCTGTGCTTTCCAGCTCCTCCGGCGAAACGACGGCGTTGACGAGGCCGGCTTCCTTCGCTTGTTCGGCTGACCACGGCGCGCCCAGGACCAGAAGCTCGAATGCGCGCGCATGTCCGAGCATGCGAGGGCCGAGCAGGCTGGACCCGGCTTCGGGCAAAAGGCCGAGATCGACGAAAGGCGTCTGCATCACCGCACGCGGACTGGCGAACACAAGGTCGCAATGAAACATCAGCGTCGTTCCGATGCCGACGGCGGGGCCGTCAGCGGCCGCGATCAGGGGCTTATCGCATTCGACGAGGGCTTTCAGAAACTCGAAACCCTGCAACGCCTCTCCTCCCTGACTGGCGGCCAGGAAGTCCACAATGTCGTTGCCGGCGCAGAAGATGCCGGGCTGACCAAAGATGACCGTTACGGCGATCGCATCGTTCGCATTCGCGGCGTTGAGGGCTTCCGAGAGCGTGGCGTACATCGCGGCCGTCAGCGCGTTTTTCTTTTCCGGCCGGTTGAGCCTGGCGATCTGAACGCCGCCCTGGCGGCTGATTTGGACGTGCTCCTGCATCCTAGTGCGATCCTAAAACGACCTCAGCCTGACTCACCGTGTCATGTCCGCTAGTAACGGCATGTTTCAGCCCTTCGGTTTCACCCATCAGGCTTTCGGCGAAATGGCGCGCCTCCAACACTTTCGCCTCAGGATCTGTTCCGTCCACGTCCGACCCCCGCATCGCCGAAAGAGCGCCTTTTGCGAGGTATGTCCCGCCGCAAGCGATACCGAACAGCCGCAGGAACGGCGTGGCGCCCGCGAGCGCTGCGTTCCGGTTTTCAGGGAGCTTACCGAGCAGCCAGCCGGTGGCATCTTCCAGCGCCGCCACACTCGCTTCGAGGCGCTCGCTCATCTGGCCGAAGGCCGGTTCATTCGCGGACTTGATGGCGCGCACCGTCTCGCGAAGAGCCGCGATAAAGCCATACACCGTCTCCCGGCCATTCGAAGGAAGCTTGCGCGTGACGAGATCGATGGCCTGAATGCCGTTCGTTCCCTCGTAGATCGGGGCGATCCGCGCATCGCGGTAATGCTGAGCCGCGCCCGTCTCCTCGATGTACCCCATGCCGCCATGCACCTGAATGCCTTCAGAGGCGACCTCGACCCCGATATCGGTGGAGTAGGCTTTGGCGACCGGCGTGAGCAGCGCCGCTTCGGCATGAGCGCGCTTGCGCTCGCTTTCGTCCGGGGAATGGTGCGCGATATCCATCGCGACCGAGGTCGCGTAGCAGATCGCACGCGCGGCGTCCGTCTTGGCCTTCATCGTGAGCAGCATCCGCTTCACGTCCGGATGCTCGATGATGGCGACAGATTTGTCGAACCCCGCACCCTCCGTCGTGCCTTGCTTTCGCTCGCGCGCATAATTGAGCGCGTGCTGAAAGGCCCGCTCGGCGATGCCCACGCCCTGGGCGCCGACGCCGAGGCGCGCTTCGATCATCATGGTGAACATGGCATGCAAGCCGTTGTGCGGCGCGCCCACAAGCCAGCCGGTCGCGCCGCCATGGTCGCCATAGTTCAAGACCGCCGTCGGGCTGCCATGGATGCCGAGCTTGTGCTCGAGCTTGGCGCAGGTCACGTCGTTGCGGGCGCCGAGCGAGCCATTGTCATTCACGAAGTACTTCGGGATGAGTAACAGCGACAGCCCTTTTGTCCCCGCAGGCGCATCCGGCAGGCGCGCGAGCACCATATGGACGATGTTCTCCGTCATCGGATGCTCGCCATAGGTGATGTAGATCTTCGTGCCTGTGATCTTATAGGAGCCGTCACCCGTGGGAACCGCGCGCGTCTTCACGAAGCGCAAATCCGATCCCGCGTGCGGCTCGGTCAATTGCATAGAGCCGGTCCACTCGCCGGTCACAAGCTTCGGCAAGTACTTCCGCTGCAACTCTTTCGAACCGTGCGCGATGATCGCATGCACGCCCGCCTGGGTAAGCAGCGGGTTGAGCCCGTAGGCCATGTTCGCGCTGTTCCAAATCTCGGTCAGCGCCATGGACAGCGAGAACGGCAGCCCCTGCCCGCCAAATTCGCGCGGCACGGCCACGCTGCCCCATCCGCCCGCGACCCACTTCCGATAGGCTTCGGAAAAGCCTTCCGGCATGATGACCTCGCCATTCACGAGCCGGGCGCCCTGTTCGTCGCTCGCCCGGTTCGTGGGAGCGAGTTCCTCATTGGCAAACCGCGCCGCCTCTTCCATGATCGCCATCGCGGTATCCATGTCGAGATCTTCGAACAGGCCACGCTCGATAAGCTGAGAAAATCCTGCAATGTGACTGAGCGTGAAAGCGATGTCCGCGACGGGCGCGCGATAGGTCATTGATCCTCCCGGGGCATGCGCACCGGATTATTCTGTGCGCAGCTTTTTGCGCTTTCCGGTTGCGGGCGAGCAGTTACAGTAATACCAAATCTGCCTCCTTCAAATATGGTTTGTTGGCTGGCTTTCCATGCTTACACTGCATAAGCAGCACGAAATACCTGAGAGAGCTTACCGGGCGCACATGATCGTCCAGGCTGACAAGGCGGCGATTGCGGAGGCCGCGCGGATCATCCGCGGGGGCGGCCTCGTGGCGTTCCCGACCGAGACCGTGTATGGGCTGGGCGCGGACGCCACGCAGGGCCAAGCGCTTGCGCGTATTTTTGAGGCCAAGGGCCGCCCGCGATTTAATCCCCTGATCGTGCATGTCGCGGATCTCGAAGCCGCGCTTGGCCTTGCGGTTTTTGACGAAAAGGCGCTCGCGCTCGGCCGCCATTTCTGGCCCGGGCCGCTTTCCCTTGTCGTGCCCTTGGCGCACGCCCGCCATCGGATCAGCGAACTCGTGACCGCTGGCCTCGATACCGTCGCGATCCGCATTCCGGCCCATCCTGTTGCGCAAGAACTCCTTGCGGCGGCCGCCGTCCCGATTGCGGCACCGAGCGCCAACAAATCCGGGCGGATGAGCCCAACGCGGGCTGCGCACGTCGAAACGGACTTTGGGCGCGAAGTAGACGTGATCCTCGACGGCGGCTCATCGGACGCTGGGCTTGAATCCACGATTGTCACGCTTTCGCCGCAGCCCACCCTTCTTCGCCCGGGAGCCATTGCCCGCGAAGATATCGAAGCGGTTCTCGGCTGCCGTCTCGCGCACTTCCGCCAGGGAAAAGTGCAATCGCCGGGCCAGCTTCTCAGCCATTACGCGCCGCGCGCGCCACTGCGGCTTAACGCCCTGGATGCCCTGCCAGGTGAGGCGCTCTTGGGATTCGGCCCGCACGCGCCTGAGACGGCCCTCAACCTCAGTCCAGCCGGAGACCTGCGCGAAGCCGCCGCCAACCTTTTTGCGTATCTGCGGGTGCTGGACGCGCTTGAGCCCTCCGGAATAGCTGTCATGCCGATACCCGAACGAGGCCTCGGAGAAGCCATCAACGACCGCCTGCGCCGCGCAAGCGCACCAAGAGAACGCCAAACCTGACCGGACCGCGTCGAAACGCGGTTTGCATTCCGAGCCCGGTTTGCCTCCCTATTGCGGTGTGAGCATCGTTCACTATTTTCGAACGGTACGATGCCCGCAAGCTTCCTCCCGCCAGGTGCTCTTCCCATGTCCAAGGATGTGTTTTACCTCGACGATCTCTCGCCCGGCATGCGCTTCACGGCTGGCCCCGTCACCCTCACCGAGGAGGCGATCATTGCTTTCGCGAAAGAGTTCGACCCGCAGCCCTTCCATACGGATCCCGAGGCGGCAACGGCGTCCTTCTTCGGAAGTCATGTCGCGAGCGGCTGGCAAACAGCCGCGGTGACCATGCGAATGCTGGTCGATGGCGCGATGCCGTTCGCTGGCGGCTCCATCGGCTTGGGCGTTGAGCTTTCCTGGCCAAGGCCGGTTCGGCCCGGCGACGCTCTGTCGGTCGAACTGGAAGTTCTCGATATAACGCCATCGTCAACGAAGCCCGGCCGCGCAATTGCAAAGCTCAAGACGACGACAACGAACCAGAACGGAGAGATCGTTCAAGTGATGACGTCAAAGAACATTGTCTTCAAGCGCGGCCATACGCCCGGCGAAACGAACTGAGGCTCCGAAGCGAAAGGCTTTATTCCTGCTCGGAAGGGGGCGGAATGTCGATGAGCGCGCGCAGCGCTGTCCGGGCACGCGAAAGCCGCGACTTCACCGTGCCGACGGAAATGTTAAGGATCGAAGCGGCTTCCTCGTATCGAAGCCCTTCGACCGCAATCAGCATCAGCACCTCGCGATGGTCCTCCGTAAGCTGAAGGAAAGCTTCCTGAACCTCGGTCAGCACAAGGTGATTGTGCTGCTGGGCGGGCGCGACAAGGGGCGCATCTCTCTCCAGGCCGCTGCGATACGCCATGTCATGTTGCGCGCGGCGCTTGTCGTTCCGAAAAACGTTCTTGAGAATGACGAAGAGCCAGGCCCTGAGATTTGTCCCCGGTTGCCAGGAGCCGATGTTGGCGATCGCCCGCGTTAGGCATTCCTGGACAAGGTCGTCCGAATAATCGGCATCGCGCGTCATGTAGCGCGCAAAGCGCCGCAAGCGCGGAATTTCCGCCTTCATGGCGGATATGGTTTCGCGATGGTTTTGCAGCGTCAATTCTGCGCATCCTGTCCAGCCTGCGGCATATAGAGAGGCAATTACAAGAAAGTAAGGGTTAGCGCGTCACCCATTCGGCTGGTCGCGCAGATGTTATTCAGCAATTACGCCTTCAGCACCTCCCTCGAGCGCCATGCAGGAACCTCGGCCATAAGCCTAGTGTTGGACAGCGGTGAAGCGAGCAACGCCGCCCTGGCGTCATTTTCTCGGAGGAAAATATGGACGACGCCGCACCGCGCAGGCTGGATGAAGAGCCAGTCGCAACCAACGAGTATCGCGCCGATCAACCCGATGTGCGACCCTCCGATCTGCCCGATCCCAACGCGTTGCCGGATCTTCGCATCTATAGCCGCTCAACCATTTTCTATTGGTGGCCGGTGTGGGTTACAGGCTATATCCTGGCAGCGATTACCTATTTTGGAGGAGAATCCCTTTCCGTATCGAACGGAACGAAAATTCTCGTTCATCCCAATACAGGCCTCGGCATCAGCTTCATCGTGATTTTGACTCTCATCATGATGTTCACGAATGTCAGACTTCGGGGCATTTACTCGGTTGTTGGTTTGCTTGTTGTAGCATTCGTTACCGTCCTGTTCGCTTGGCTGGGCTGGTGGGACAACATCTTCCGGCTCATTCCCCAACTTACCGTTTATATGAACTTCGGCTTCTACGCCACGTTCTCAACCCTCCTGCTCGCCATTTGGGCTTCGAGGTTTTTCTTCTTCGATCGCCTTGTGTTTTGGCGGCTGCGGCCGGGGCAGCTCACCGAAGAGCATATGATTGGCGGTGGTGAGCAAAGCTTCGATACGAGGGGGATGCTGTTCGAGCAGCGAGCCAACGATTTCTTCCGTCACACCGTAGGCTTCGGCTCTGCAGACTTACTTCTGATAACGACAGGCGCGAAGAAACAGGAAATCGACATCCCCAACGTTCTTTTCGCCGGCCACAAGATTCGCGTCATGCAGAGGCTGATTGCCATCAAGCCCGAGGAGGCTTTGGCGAAGACGCAGGCTTGAGCAGCATTTCATCCCGGAAAAGCAAAGCCTCCGGGATCGTACCATCTTTCTTGCGATCCCGGCTTCGCGCTTCGCTTGGCCGGAGCGATCCGTTGGCCAGGTACTTATTGCGGCGGCCTCGGAGACGACGCCGCGCTAGGCGGCAAGATCGGGTATACAACCTGCGGCTGGTCGCCTGTTAAAGACTTGAGAAAATCCGTGATCTTGGAAACCTGCTCATCGGTGAGCTTTTCGCCCAGCTGGCTCGTCCCCATGACACGAACGGCTTCCGCCAAATCCCAAGAACTTCCGCTGTGGAAATACGGAGCTGTGAGCTCAACATTGCGAAGAGCCGGCACACGGAACACATATTCGTCGCTCGCCGTATGTGTAACCATGAGGCGGCCCTTGTCCGTCGGAGGCAGAATACGGGCTCCCGGTCTCTCGACAACGCCAAACGGCGCGTAAATCTGGCCGCCGACATTTATGCCTGCGTGGCAGGTGGAGCAACCCGTGTCCATGAACAGCTTCAGACCTTCTTTCTGATCTGCAGTCATAGCATCGGCATTGCCCCGAAGGAATTTGTCGAAAGTCGCATTGGGCGTGAGAAGGGTCCCCTCGAACGCGGCAATGGCCGCCGCCGCATTATCGATGGTGATCGGGTCTGCCTGCGAGGGGAAGGCAGCCTTGAAGAGCTTGGCATAGCCGGGAACGCCCTTCAGCTCATCGAGGACATGCCCGATACTCATTCCCATCTCCAGCGGATTCTGCATCGGGCCGCTGGCCTGCTCCTTCAGGTCCGCCGCCCGGCCATCCCAGAACTGCGCCTTGTTGAATACCGCATTGAACACCGTCGGCGCGTTGCGGCTCCCCTTTTGCGCCTTATGACCGATGGACGTCGGCAGCCCGTCAACCCCGCCAAGCCCAATTTGATGGCATGTGTTGCAGCTGATGTTGTGGCTTTGCGACAAGCGGGGATCGAAAAACAACGCCTTTCCAAGTTCAATTTTCGCCGGCGTCGAATCCCCGCCCTTGAGTTCCGGAGGCGTTAGGGGGATCGGCTCGAAGGTTGCCTGAGCCTGCTTCATAAGCGCGTCGTCCGCGGCAAGCGCCGGAGTGAAATAGGCGATCAGGAGAACCGTCAGAGAGGCGAGAATACGCATGGCCACCATCCTCATCGAAAACACGTTAAGAGATGTGCCAGAGTGCGAGGCTCAGGGCAAGTCGTGCGCCCTACGGCTAAAGTTGAGTACTTTATTTTCCTGTCGCCGCCCGGAGTATTGTTCGGTTCAGCTGCCGCAGCAGCCGGGCAAATTCGTCAGCGCGTCATTGGGATGTCGCCCGCCCCACGAACTGTGGATACGCCATGTTTATTCTGTCGATCAGGGAAATCCCAAGCTAAGCTCGTATTGTCCGAAACCGTGACACGGCGGGCGCGCGGAGCCAAGACCGGCTGTCAGCACGCTCGCCAACCGGCGTAAGCTTCCCTAAATCAATGCTTCCGAAGCTGAGCTGCAATAGCCTTCACCTCTCTGCAGAGGGCATCCCTTTCTTCGAAAGGAAGGGTATGATCGGCTGGGAGACGCCTTAGCGCTTCAGCCACGGTGCGGATGCGCTGCGCGAGTTCGATCAGATCGGTCCTGGTTTCAATAGTGGATGTCATTGCTCAATTGATACCTTATCGTAAGCGAGCAAGCCGCTCGTAGCTTTCCGCAATCAGGATAAGCAAGGCCTTGGCCCGATCATCTGTTACGATGGCGGCAAGCTCACGCGTCCTGCCGGCTCTTTCCCGCCAGGATTGAAAAGCTGGCCGCCACGCCAGAGGTTCGACAAGAGGACAGTCTTCGAATTTTTCCGGTAATAATTCTGTCGCCTGCATTGCTTACTCGCTTAAGCCAGCATAAAGGCGCCTCCCTTTGGAAGACGCCCTGAGTTGTTTCCGCCCTAGCTCGAGGCTATTGCACGGTTTTCAACTCGGGAGCTAAGCTTTTGTTCCCGTTGCTGAGATAAAAACTTTTAGTCAGCGCGACGCCAACTCCGCCTCAACGCGCTGGGCCGCTTCAAAAATGGCGGGCCTCGCTCGCCGAATGAAGCGCGCGAGGCTGTGGCCTTCGCCGTAGCGGGAGACAATCTCATCCAGTCTTGCGCCGACGGAGAAATCCTGTCCGTCGGGGCCCGTTCTCATATCCGCATAAAGCAGCGCATCGGCCACAAGAGACGTTTCACGCGGAAATGCCTTGAGCCTGCCGGCGAAGCCGCGCTCCTCTGCTTCGATGTCCGCGCAGGTGTGATAGGCGACGAGCGCTGAGACTCGATTGTCGAAACCGGCCTTGCGCAACCAGACGGCCCCATCGAGAGGATGGAAACCTGTGTCGCGGATATCCGGCGCGTAGCCGAGGTCGTGAAGCCACGCCCCCGCCATAAGGACATCGGCACTGGCGTCCATGAATAAGATATTTGCCAGTTCTGCCGCTTTACGCGCAACCCCATCGACGTGAAGCCATCGCCGGGGCAAGGCCATTTGAAGATGACGGCGCGCTATCGGTTCAGCAGCGGCGGATAGTCGAAATCTGCTCATGTTTATAAAATGGGTACGTCCGGGCGAGGATGAGATGCCCACCTATACACGAGACGAAATTGAGAAGAGGGCGACAGCATGAGGAAGGCGACGCCAACGCGGCGGAACTCGATGCGCGCGGGGCGCACGAGCTGCTAACGAGCAACAAAAAAGCCCCTAGCAGCTTTGTGGGGTCTGCCAGGGGCCGTACGTGCAGGTCCGTTGAATTGATCTAAATTCAGAGTGAATACAATCCCTGAAAGAGGGGATCATTTGTCAGGCCGCCCTTATCCCGGATGCCGCGCTCTCCCCCGCTCCTTCTTCCGCTCACGGTTGTGCTTGTTTGCTCGTTCAAGATCCCCCGCCTACAATCGCGATGCGAGCCATCGTCTCTCTTTCGAAAGCCGCGCCCGGTTTCGGGGGCCATCATCGCCTCCGCGGAACGAAAAGGAATACCGGCGCAAAGCCGATTCGCGCGATGCGCGAGACCAGGAGCACCAGCCATGTCTTCCCTGAAATACATGTCTTCCCTGAAATACATTTACTTCACTTTCCAAGGCCGCATCGACCGGCGCACATGGTGGATAGCTTTCGTGCTTATTCACTTGGGGATCGCAAGCTTCAACTACGTGCTCTCGAAGCTCATGAACGATGACGCGCCCTTCCTTGACGGCACTTGGCCGAACCTCGTCCGCCTTCTTGGCGACCGCTCGGGTTGGATAACCGCGATGGTTTTCCTGTTTCCGCAAGCTGCGATCAACACGAAGCGCTTCCACGATCGGGGACTATCGGGCTGGTGGTGGCTTGTCTTCCTGATCCCCTTTCTCGTTGCGACAGGCATCTCGATCTCACCGCTCGGCGGCGAGGATTACCCGTCGCCGCTCGCTGGTTGGGCGCAGTTGATCTGCGGCTTCACTGCAATGTGGACACTGATCACGCTCGGCTTCCTACCGTCGAAGAGCCCGAAAAGGTGACCGCGCTGTTCTGACCCGGGGATCGCTCCAGACGCTGGCGTCTTTTGCGATCCTGGATGACCGCTGAAGCGCTTTCAGGGACGGGCGGACACCCCAACTCAACCCGCTCACAGAGATCTCAACCGGCTTCAGTCTGTCTTGACGAGCCCTGAGAAAGCGGCAATGGCCAGCAGGCTTGCGATCCAGCCGAAGACAACCTCGGTCAGCACGAGCGCGTTGGTGCCCCAGCTTGGAACCACGAAAGCGTAGCCGCCAGCTTCGAAGCGGACCTCCTTGCGCATCGGCGCCCAGTTCTTCTCCTGGTAGAGGTCGACGACCGGCAACAGCACGTTGAACGAATAGACCCAGGGGTTGAACTGGGAATATTCGGCAAAGACCGGCTCAACCTCGGAACACGTCGTCCAGCCGCCCGGACGGCCCCGGCATTTGTCGAAGGCGGCTTGCGTAAACACCTGCGCATCGCGCGGGGCAAAGATCCCTCTCTCGGCGGCGAGCTTGTAGTAGAACCCGAACAGCACCCCGACAGCGGCCATAATAACAAGGATGCGCAGCGGCTTGTAGCCATGGCCGATCAACAGCCCAAGGGTCGACTCCCACAAATACCTTGGCACGGCGCTAACATGCCCATGCTTTCGGCTCTTCGAATTGGACAAGCGCCGGCGAACGAGAAACCCCTGCCTCTCAATGGCGAGACGGCGCGCCTCCTCCGGGTGCCCCATATTCTTGAGCACCTTGATGACCTGTTCGAAGGGTTGAGGTTTGAAGTCATGGCTCATATGCGCGGTAGGCTGGCATTTGAGCCACCTTTTCCGCGCCTCTGCATCGATCGGGGCGATGCCGCCGAACCTCTCATAGGTAAAGCCATCAAGGTGGATGACATGCTTGACCGCTCCTTTGGACTTCGACGGCCGGGGCCAGGTCTCTTCGCTGTCGACAAGAACGCGGATGTAGGCGCTTTTCAGATCCAGCGATCCGTTCAATATGGCGGCCGGCCGCTTCGTGCGCTCGATGGGCGCCAGCATCAATGCGCCCATGACTTCCGCATTCACGAGCGATAGCGCATCTTCTGAAAAGGCATCGCCTGGCGCTGCAAAATCCTGAGATTCAAGATCCTCCGGGACCGAAAAGGTCCCTCCCTGGCAATCGATGTTGCCGCGAACACGGGCGCCGTTGAACTGGACCTTCCCCCTGGCGTCGAAACCATCGGAGAGATACACATTGCCGTTGGCCACGATGCGCGTGAAGCGCAGCGCGGTCGTGTCTCCATTGCCCGCGCACCGAAAATGCCCGTCTCTGCAATCAATATCGCCGCCGATCTGCGCGCCGGAGAAGGAAATTTCGCCTTCGCTCTTGCAGTCTCTGAGATAGAGGCTGCCATTCAGGTTCAGCCGATGGCATTTCAGAGCACGAATGGCGGCGTCCCAGCGATACGTTTGTTTGGCCTCGGCATCGAAGCCTGAAAGGAATGTCCCTTCGGAGCAATTGAACGTTCCGCCGATTTCGAAGTAGTCGAACAGGATGAGGCCGTTGGCGACAAAGCCGTTTCGCAACTCCACATTGCCGCCGATGGTCATCGTGATGAGGTCCGCAGCAAGGCGCTGAGAGCGCCATCGCCTCCCTTCGATCCTGCCCCCGCTGCAGGAGAGGGACCCCATGATCTCCGCGCCGAAAAGTTGCAGGCTGCCGTCGATAATCGTACCGCGCAGCAACAAACTGCCATCAATCATGACGCCGTCGCCCCGGATCGAGGAAACGGCGGTCCTGTCGAGGCTCACGACCTTGGTTTCAGCATCCGCGAAGCTGAACTCTCCCGTAATATTGGAGTCCACGATCCACAGGGGCCTGACCTTCGTGGCGCCGTTGAGATTCACCGAGCCATCGATATAAGCGCCCTGGATCTTAAGCCCAGCTTCGTGGACGGCCGCCGCGGCGTCCCTGCCCAGCGCCAGAAATCGCAAAAAATCAGCTCTTATGAGGGTGTCGCCGGTCGGCGCCTCCGGGCGTGTCCTGCCGAAGGAACATTGTTTCCCCGTCGACGCCATTGCCAATAATTTCTGCTCCGCTGGTTTCAGCGGCACAAAGTCTTGCAAAGCCACCATATGAGATCCCACTATCGGACGCCGGCCAAAACAAATACCGGCAGCGGCAAGACTTGGAAATCTTAATCACAAGCCAGAGAGACATGGCGAGCATGGAAGAAGACGTCTACGCCTTCGGGAACTGGCCCTCGCCGATCTCAGCGGCCTTGGTAGCGGGGAGCGCACTTCGCTTCGGGCGCGTTCAAGCCGTAGACGGCGCCGTCTATTGGAGCGAGGGACGGCCTTCGGAGAAGGGGCGCGCGCCGGTCATGCGCTGGACCGCCGGGGATGGCGTGGAAGAACTCCTTCCCCCTCCCTATTCCGCTAGGTCGCGCGTGCATGAGTATGGCGGCGCGGAGTTTCTCGTTGCAGGCGACGCGCTCTATTTTGTGAACGACACCGATCAGGACGTTTATGCTGCGGACTTGACCGGGGGGGCCAAGCCGTCCTTCCGCCGGGTCACGACGATCGCGGATACACGTTTCGCTGACTTTGCCTGGGATAGAAGCCGCAACCGGCTCATTGCCGTTGGCGAAACGCATGGGCCTGCGGCCCTGCCGCAAAATGCGCTTTGGCATATCCCTTGCGGCGAAGCTGCGGAAGGGGCCTGCATTGCTCATCAAGGCCGCGATTTTTATGCAAGTCCGCGCATCAGCCCCGGAGGCGACCGGCTCGCCTATCTCGCCTGGGATCTCCCCAACATGCCCTGGGACGCCGCTCAACTTTTCGTCGCCGGCATCGCGGAGGACGGCTCGCTTTCGGAACCCGTTCCTGTCGCGGGCGCCGGAGGCAGCGCCTGCTTTCAGCCCGAATGGAGCGATGACGGGGCGCTTTACTTCGTTTGGGACGCTGCGGGTCAAGGCGATCTCTATCGCTGGAAGGAAGGCGGGCAACCGGAGCGCATCACGCGTCTCGATGGCGATCTGTCCATGCCGCTTTGGAACTTCCACGCAGCAAGTTACGCCCTGCTCCCCGGCGGCAAGGCCTACCTGAGTTTCGTCGATAGGGGGGAGACCGAATCCGCCATTCTGGATCTCGGGACGGGGGTTTTGGAGCCTCACGCGAATGGGCTTACCGCGGCGGCCACTTTATCGGCTGGCGCGGCGGGCGTGGCGCTCGCCGGACTGACGGATGACGATCCGCTCTGCGTCTCTCGCGATGAGAGTTCCGCCGCCGTTCGCCACCCGCCGCAAATCATCCGCCGCAGCGGCGCTCTGGATATTGACCGTGCTTTCGTTTCCCGCCCAACGCGTATCGCGATCCCGAGCAGGGCTGGCGAGGTCTATGGTCTTCTTTATCCGCCTGCCAATCCGAACGCACGAGGACCGGCATGGAAGAAACCGCCGCTCATCATCAGCCTGCACGGCGGGCCTACAAGCACGGCGGCGCGCGGCCTGAAACCGCGAACCTTGTTTTTCACCTCGCGCGGTTTCTCGTGGCTCGATCTGGATTATTCGGGAAGCACCGGCTATGGGCGCGCCTATCGCGACCGCTTAAACGGCAACTGGGGCTTCGCGGATGTGGAAGACACCGTCGCCGCGGCCCGGTTCGCGGCTTCGGAAGGTCTTGCCGACGCGCACGCGATTTTCGTGACCGGAGGAAGCGCGGGCGGCTACACAGTGCTGATGGCGATCGCGTCGGCGAGTGTTTTTCGGGGCGCCGCCAGTTATTACGGGATTTGCGATCTCGTCGCGCTTCAGCGAACCACCCATAAATTCGAGCAGGGGTACCAGTCCACCCTGCTCGGCGGCTCGCTCGACGATCATGAGTCGCTCTATCGGGAGCGCTCGGCCATCCATCATATCGATGCGATCAATACGCCACTGATCTTGTTCCAGGGTGTCGACGACCAGGTTGTGCCGAGGGAACAATCGGTCAGAATTGCCGAAGCGCTGCGCTTCAAGGGCGTTCCGGTTGACTATCATGAATTTCCGGGCGAAGGCCACGGCTTCAGGAGGGCGGAAACGATCGGCGCCTGTCTCGAGCGCGAGCTCGGCTTCTATCGCATGCTCATGAACGAGGGTTCTTAATCGAGAGCCGCTTCGATCTTGCGAGAGGGCGCAAGCCTTGCGAATGCTGAGCCCCTAAATCAAAAAGCTCCCGTCTTGGCGGGAGCTTTGTCAGCAGTCTGAAAGCGGCGCTTAAAGAACCTTTTGAACGACGATGTCAGGCTCGACACCCCTGTCCTCGATCTCCGCTTTGTAAATCCAATTGCCCCAGGCAAAAGTCATCCGGTTGGCAGTTGAAGCCTCGGTGACGTTCATGAGGCGCGCATTGTCAGGAACTGTGCGATCGAAAATCGGTTCGCGGCTTACGATACGAAGCGCGATGCGGTGACGTTCCCTGGATAGAAACTCGGCCTGGAATCCCGGCTTCAGGCTCCCCAAAGGCGCGCTTGCGAATACTCGTTTGGCATCGCTTGTCGTCAGGACTTGCGCCGCTGGCGCTGCCTCGTCGGGACGGCGCTGAGCGCTAACGCCATCGAACCGGGCCACCGTTGTATGCCCGCGCACAAGCAACGATCTGACGTTGCCTTCGCTGATGGGTTCAGATGCGCCGCTCGCGATCTGCGTCGGCACGATGCCGGCATTCATAACTTTAGCCGGTTGCGTCATTTCGAAGAAGAGAACAAGTCCGGAGAGCGGAAGGGCCATCAGCGCGCTGCACGAAACGGCGCGGCCTATTGCCCCTAAAGCGGTCCGGCTCTTTTTAATGGTGATGCTCGTCGCGTTGTTCATGGGCTGATATAAGCAAAAAAGGCTTCTCTCGTCTACGCAGGTGAATGTCGTATCGGATCAAGGCAATTTGATGATATCCGCAATAACGGGCGCGGATCCGATAAAACAAATATGTGAAGGATGTGTTCGACAGCATTTAACGAAATCGCCTGACGTACGCAACACTGAAATCGTCAGGCGTTCCGTTCCATCCATCGTGGCAATTAAGTCCACGTGGATTGGAACCTTTGCAGCTACTCTGCTTGGATTTATAAAAGTGCATTCCAGAGGAAATGTCACCCGAAAAAGATCACAGCCCTGCAATCTGCTGTGTGAAACCTGTGGGTAAATCTTGACTGTGGCTTTCACGCTGTCGTGACCGGCAAATCAGTCGTTCCGGGAGCCCTCAAAAAGAGGAAGCTGACCATCCCGCGCAGTTTGCGGAGCAGCTACGCCGAGATGGCGAAAGGCCTTTAGCGTGAGCACCCTTCCGCGTGGCGTGCGGCCGATAAATCCTTGTTGTAACAGGTAAGGTTCGATCACTTCCTCGATGGCGTCCTTGCCCTCGCTGAGCGCGGCCGCGATTGTTTCGATCCCAACGGGGCCGCCGCCGTAATTGACCGCTATGCAGCGCAGGTAACGGTGATCCATGGAGTCGAGGCCGAGGGAATCGACCTCAAGCTGTCCAAGGGCGGTGTCCGCGACCCTGCGATCGACCTCTTTTTCGCCGCCGACAGCGGCGAAATCACGCACGCGCCGGAGCAGCCTTCCCGCCACGCGCGGCGTTCCGCGGCTGCGCCGCGCCACCTCGCGGGCGCCGTCCGGCGTCATCGCCATGTCAAGCACGCGCGCGCCCCGTTTCACGATCTCTTCCAGCTCATCGTCGGTGTAGAAGTTGAGCCGGATCGGAATGCCGAAGCGATCCCGCAAAGGCGTTGTCAGAAGCCCCGTTCTCGTCGTAGCGCCAACAAGGGTGAATTTAGCAAGATCGATGCGCACCGACCGCGCCGCCGGCCCCTCGCCGATGATGAGGTCGAGCTGGAAATCCTCCATCGCCGGATAAAGGATTTCCTCCACGGCCGGATTGAGCCGATGGATTTCATCGATGAAGAGCACGTCGCGCTCTTCAAGATTGGTGAGAAGCGCCGCAAGGTCGCCCGCCTTCACGATCACGGGCCCCGACGTCATCTTGAAGTTCACGCCAAGCTCTCGCGCGACGATCTGGGCGAGGGTGGTCTTTCCCAGGCCGGGAGGGCCAGCGAATAGAACGTGATCGAGCGCATCGCCTCGCGCTCGCGCCGCGTCGATGAAAACTTTCATGTTCGCGCGCGCTTGAGCCTGCCCGATAAACTCGGAGAGGCGTTGAGGCCGCAGCGAAAGCTCGCCTGCATCCTCGTCCTGTTTTTCGCGATCCATGAGACGTGCGTTCATGGGATCACGCTAAGCAGGTTTGCGCGGGCCTGCAACAGTTGCGGCTTAAGGTTCCTCATCCGGCGGCCAAAGAACGAAAGAAAGCGATGGCAAGACGATTGGATGTGGACGAACCCAATCACACTCCGTAGTTGTTCACTTGCGTACCATCTCGCGACGCTAGCGTAGGTGAATACGTCTGTCCCATCGCTCAAAAATCGTCGAAGCCGGCGTCGAAACCATTGGCGGCGCTGTTGCCGACTGTCGCTTCACCCTGAATATGGCGGCTTCGTATAACCGGCGGGCGACAGGGTAAAAATTTCGCAGCCGTCTTTGGTGACGCCGACCGTGTGCTCGAACTGCGCCGACAAGCTCTTGTCGCGCGTGACCGCTGTCCAGCCGTCGGAAAGAATTTTCACGCCGTGACGCCCCGCGTTCAGCATCGGCTCGACGGTGAAGATCATCCCTTCCTTGATCGTGGCGTCCTCGCCCCGGCGGCCATAGTGGCGCACCTTCGGCGGCTCGTGGAAGGCGCGGCCGACGCCATGCCCGGTGAAGTCTCGCACAACCGAAAAGCGCTGGTTTTCTGCGAAGGTCTGTATGGCGTGACCGATATCGCCAAAGGTTGCGCCTGGTTTGATCTCAGCGATGCCGAGCATCATGGCGTCGTAAGTAACATCGACAAGCCTCTTCGCCTTCACGCCAACCTCACCGCAATAATACATGCGGCTGGCATCGCCGTACCACCCGTCGAGGATCGGCGTCACGTCGATATTGACGATGTCGCCCTCCTGCAGGCGCCTGTCGCCTGGGATGCCGTGGCAGACCACGTGGTTGATGGAAATGCAGTTTGCTTTGGGGAATCCGCGATAGCCAAGCGGCGCCGGTATCGCGCCGTGATCCTCGATGAAGCGCTGCAAGAGTTCATCAAGCTCCGCCGTGGACACCCCCGGCTTCACATAAGGCGTGATGAAATCGAGCGTCGTGGCGGCGAGCTGACCGGCCCGCCGCATGCCTGCGAAATCGTCCCCATCATACAGATGGATCGGAGAAGACGCGGCTTGCGTTTCGTCCATGGCGGCGCCTTTCGTGTATTATCATTCGCAGAACATTCAAGCGCTCGAAAGCAAGCCAAAGTCACGCCTTTTCTCCCCAAAATCAATGAGCCGTGTGGAAATGGCGGCCAAAGAAAAAACCCCGCCAAAATGACGGGGCTTTGATAGGGCGTAGGGCGCCGTCTCCTCAGGACACAGCGGAAAGCTCCGGCATTATATCGTCCGCCGAACCGAAGAGCAGCCGTACATCCATATAACGGATGCGGCCGGCCACTTTTGCCTTCTGCACGCCAAGTTCGCTGAAGCGCCGCGTGAAGATCGGCAAGCCAAGCGGCTGTCTGCCTTTCGCCTCGCACCACTGGCAATAATCGTCGTACAGCGCAAGCGCCGTAACGCTTGATCCGTTCTCCCGGCCGACGCGCTCCTCGAAGTAAAGCTCCACGTCAGTTTTAGGCTGCGCAGCCCTCAATTCCGGGTCGGAACCGCCGGGCAGCGCCTGAAGCATCGGAGCCGGCGCGAACGCAGGCACAGGAAGACGGACCGGTTCCGGCGCGGGAAGCCCCTTGACGTCGAAAATGCGCCAGTAAGAGAACGCAGTGTAGAAGCCAAGGCTGGCGCCGAGCTCGACAAGGAGTGCGATCAGAACCGTGAGGCCCATCTGGATTTCTTCAGTCGACCGTCCGGTCAGGCTCGCAAGCATTTGGCTTTGAGGATCGGTGGCCTTGGCGCCTGCTTCAGAGTCGAGTGCGCTAAGGCGCGTGCTGAGCTGGGAGACCTTCGCTTCAAGCTTGTCGGCCTGCTCTGCGATGGCAAGTTCAGCCTTGAGCTTGAAGAAGCCTTCGCAGTAGGTCATGCTTTTTGACGCCGTGGCGTCGGCGCACCCCGCACTCGAGAGCCACCGCCCATTCTGCTTGAACGCATCGATTTCACCGTTCACCGTTCCCGCAGGCCGGTGGGTCGGCAAGCCTTTCAGCGTCTCTCGCGAACGCTCCAGATCGGCGCGCAGATCCGCGTGCTTTTCAACCTTGAGCACACGCAAGCCAGTGATATCCGCCCGGTTCAGCGCTGCGAAACCGAGCGACGATGTGAGCGAATAAGAGAAACAGACGGAAAACAACAGGGCCCCCCCGAGCGCCTGGCTGTAGCTTCTGTTCCTCAACGCCGCAAAGATGAAGAACGGCAGGAGCGCCTTGAAGCAATCCGCCGCCGCACTTGCGCCGCCATAGAGTTGCGATTCGAATTCGGACTTGCCGAGCGTGTATCCGAACCGCCAGTTCATCGCAGCGGACACCAGTAGAAGAACCGCCGCCGCGGTAACGCCTGCTATACCTAGTACGTGTCTCATTCATTGCCCCCAAAATGGGGCGCCGCTTCGCTGGCGGCGCCAGTCCGCGGGGGCGCGTCGAATCGCTAACGCGATTCCGGGATCATGCCCATTGAAGGGCACGCCGACTACACCCGGCTTAAACTCAGATCACATATGCTTGTCTTGCGCGATTGGGAATCCATCCCTAGACCACGATCCGCCGCTGGTCCGCAGTCCTTTTCTCACGCGATTTAAGCTCTTACACTCGCCCCCGCGTTAAAGTTATTGATTCGTGGCAATTTAAGCGAGCATTAAATTGTCTCCACAAAATGTAGTACCTGGGGTATTATCTGAAAGCTTGATCTTGATGAGGCGCCCCAGAGGCTTGGAAACGGTTAATAGAGTCTTAATAAGGGTTGTAGTCGGTTGCGTAGTCCACTTTCGGGTAGGAGTATAGTGATACGCCGCAGTGCCGTGCGCCCTGTGATCCTTGTAATCTGTACCGTTGCTTTACTGCTCGGACTTCCACGGCTGGCGGTTTATTTTCGGGAACCTCAGAATTTCGCTACTGTGAAGACGCTGTTCGACCTGCAAGGCAGCCGCCCGGCGAAAGCTAAGCCTATCCGCAGTCTGGCTTCACACGCCACGAAAGAACCCATTTCTCAAGCAAGCTTAGCAACGCCTTCACTTCCTGCAAATGAACCGGACTTGATCGTGGCCATCCAGCAAGAATTGGCGAGGATCGGCTATTATGGCGGTCCCATCACAACGGCATGGAGCGAAGGTGTCCGCGATGCCGTGCGCAAGATCTCCGGTTCGGGCCGGACGAAGCCTTCGCCCCAACTCCTCATGACTTTGCGGGCAGCGAAGCCGGAAATCAAAAGTCATGTTGGCCGCCTGGGCGCAACACTCAATTTGCAAGCCGCACAGGACCTGATCAACGGCAGAATTCCCGCGATTCCCGTTGTCACGCCTGAGGAAGGCCTGCTGAGCGAGGGATACTTGCCGCCATGGGCAGCTCTGCACGAGCGATACAGCCAGCTTTCGCAAAGCGCCCAGCCGGGAGCGGGTGATAATGGCGCCGCATTGACGATGCGCGTCACCGCCCGGTCCAGCCGAGCTGAGAGGGGCCGGCACGAGCGCATAAGCAGAAGGCATTCTTATGCAAGCGTCCACCGGCGAAGCAGATTCTTTTCGCCCTTTGGCGGTTATTTTGCCTATTAGGGCAGGCAAAGCCTTTTCACCCCGCAACGGCGCCTTCGTCGTATCCGGGATCGCACAAAGCGTTTCGATTTGAATTTGAACCATCTTTCTGTCGAATTTGAACCATCTTTCCCTGACGTTTTCGTCCGCATTCCTTCTTCTGAAAGATGGTCGGCGAATTCGCCTTGCCGGCAGGTTAACGGAAGCTCAGCCCGCTCCAACCCTTGATAATTGCGTGATAATCGCGGGAAAAATGCCGAACCGAACGCCATCGCCGCCGCCGTTCTCGCTTGTTTCGGCGGCGCGCAAGCGTTAATTCGCGAAGCCGCAACATATTTAACGGACTTTTGCGCGTCCCGGTAAATGGGAAAATTCCGGCATTAAGTTCTATTTAATGTGCAATTGATTAACGATAAAATATCATTGCATTTCAATGGCTTATGGCAGCTTCTCCCGCCCGGCCAAAGGCGCCGCGCTCATCGGTTTCGCACCGCGTAAACCACTTTTGAACCAGACACAGGGCGGGAAAGAATTCCGGCGCGCTCCTGTTAACCAAAGCGCGATTAAGACCCACGGCGCACCCCGCCCAGCAACGATCCGGTTACTATTTGGCCTGCGGAAAGCTCCGTCCAGGATGGCGATGGCCAGATCGGCGAAGCCTGCCTGCAGCACGTCGCTTTAGACTTTGATGTGCTTCAGAAGCACGTCCTTCGCCTCGTTGACCTGCGAAGCAAGATAGGTTGTGCCGCCTTGATCCGGATGAAAACGCTTCATGAGATTACGATGCGCGGCGTGAACATCTTCGCGCGCCGCCCCCCGGCTGAGCCCTAAAACGAGATAAGCCTCATCCACGGTCATGCCCCGCGATGCGGCGCCGGCGCGCGGCCCGCTGCCTGCTGCGCCGGCGTTCCAGCCCGGAAACGCGCGGTCGAGATAGGCTTCGAACAACTGCGCGCCTTGTGCATCGTTCGAGCGCAATTCAGCAAGGAAATCCAAGCGTTCGGCATCCGTGAAATTCGATAAGGCCCGCCCGGCAAAGCGCCCCTTCAACACGCGGCCGGATACCGCCCCCGTCGCATGGTCGAGCGCCATTTCAAGATAAGGCGTGCGCACGGCGGAATTGGCGGAAGAGTTGTCCCGCCCCTTGCCGGGATACCACCCCGTGCGCGCCATGACCGAGTAGGCGATCATCCCCGCCATGACCGCAAGCCCCGGATTCCGGGTAAAGATCAAAACGACGCCGCCTACGAGCAGGACCGCGCTGCTCTTGCGGATCCAGGCCGCGACCTTCCCCACCTCAGCTTTCGTCACCCATCCGATGAGATAAAGGATGACGCCCAGGATTAAGAGTGATGCGAAAAGCGGTAGAATTGCCGGACTCCACAGCCATCATGGCTTCGATATCTGTTCGAGCAGCAAAGTAGGACCGGCGCGGCCTTTTGCATAGTCCGCAAGCGCCTTGCGTCCACCGGCCGCGTAGACGGCGACGGCTTCGAGAAGCTCGCGCAGCTGTGCAGCCGATCCCGGCCCGAAACGGCATGTGGCGCCACGCGTAAGCCGCGCGATCTCCGCGAATGCGCCCTGCGCTCTGGCGTCGTAGCCTTCCTGAAAGAGAAAGACGGGAATGGAGAGAAGGCCGAGTTGTCCGGCCAGATTGGCGAGCTCGTCTACATTCTCTTCCATGGCGTCGCCGACATAGACGAGCGCGCTCACCTTTCCGTTCGCCGCTTCGCCGAGCGCGTGCTTAAGCACTTTCCGGATTTGCGTGAAGCCGCCCCGGCATTCGACCGCCGTCATAAGCTGCGCAAGGGCTGTTGCGTCGCTCACCCAGCGGCTCGACTTGCATTCGTCGAAGCCCCGGAAGAAGACGAGCTTGACGTCGAGGCCGCCGACCGCCTTCACCGCGTTGAACATCTCGGCCTGAACTTGCAGCGCCATGTCCCAGGTTGGCTGGCGGCTCATGGTGGCGTCCATGGCGAAGATCAGCCTGCCCTTTCCCGATGTGGCTGCGGATGGGGCAGAGCGGACTTGCGCGAGGAAGGCGTCGATTTCGGCGCGGTTCGAACTCCTGCGGCGCGATTTCGTGCGCGGCGTCTTTCGGCGACGGTGGCTTGGGCGGCTGTGGCATGGCGATACCGGAAACTACGCACCTTTATATGGTGCGGCTCGCCAATACGGGAATGTGCCTTCAGCGCGATCGGAGTGTTTGATTGTTCCCCACTCCAGCTTCGGGCTCAAGGAGAACTGAATGGTTGATTGGATAAAGTCGCAGTCGATAACCGTTATCACGTTTATCACGTTCGCGGTTTGCTACGCGCTTGCGGCAATCGTCATCGCTGCCGTCACATTAGTATCGCGACGGGCAGTCGGGGAAGACTTAAAAGCGCTTTCGCCGGTGACGTTGACGCCCCTTGCCGTGATTTTGGGCCTCCTCATCGCCTTTCTCGCCACTCGCGTTTGGGATAATCTCGGCCACGCCCGCGACTATGTCGGTCAGGAAGCGGGGGCTCTCAGCAGGGTCTTGCTCTTTGTGGATTTCTTGCCGCCCGAAGTGCGGGCCAAGGTGCGGGCGGCTGTGAAGGAACATGTCGATTTCGTGGTCAAGCATGATTGGCCCGAAATGGCCGTCATGAATGCCGATCTACGCCAGGAACCGGTTGGGCTGAGAGGCATGGTCACCGCGTTGTTATCTTTCACACCGGCCCAAGCCGATCAGCAACTCGCGCAAAAAAGCGCCCTTGCCGCGATCGAGCAGGCGTTTCAGGCCAGGAGAAACCGGATTCGACTGAGCCGAACGCAAATCTCGCCGATCCAATGGAACGTTATTTTCGTCCTGTTCACGCTTATCCTGCTCACCACCGCGATGGTTCACGTCGGGAAGCCGGCAGTGATGGCGGTGGCGCTGATCATATTTTCCACCGCGATTGCATCCTGCCTGACGCTGCTGGCGGTCAACGACAGACCCTTCGCCGCCGGAGGGGTCACAATCACGCCTGCGGAGTTCCGGCAGATTATTGCGCTGGACTGAAAGCCGACGGCGCCTGCCGTCAGCCTATGTTTTGCAGTGGCCTAAGAGAGACCGTTAGACCGTTTCACGTTCTTTTACGTCAAGTTTGGCGGGCTCCTTCTTCAGGACCAACGCGTTTATGTAATCGACTTTGACCTTGGTTTCGACAATATCCTTATGGATCGCAATGAGTTGCTTCTCTATTGCTGCAAGCAAAGCCAAGACAGCGACAAAACCCAGAAATGTCCAAAGGTCCATCTTTTTCTCCTTTGATAAGCTGCATAGTCGTCTGAGAAAGAATCGGGTTTGGATTAGACCAAGTTCAGCAGCATGCATGAGCGCTGCAGCACCATAGCCTAAGAGAAAGCGATCCATCTCCTAGCTTCCGCGCCCCATTGCAGCGCGACCGTATGTTAGAGCTTTATCGCCGCCGTGGCCAGTTCCCGGTGGAAGGAAGGGAGCAAATTTTCGACGCTAAATGACGCAGAAAAGCTCAGCGGCATCACAGCCTTGATTGGCGAGGCGCGTTTGTGAGGAAAGCAGGGCAGGTTCGCCACGCCACCTCTGCTGTTTCACGCGCCTGCCCAGACCAGGAACCGCGAAAAGCCGTCCTGCAAAGCAGGCACGAGGTTCAGCTCCGAATGGCTTTCCGATCCACCCACCCCGTAGACATAGAAGACCATGACCAGGAGGAAGACCGGAATAAAGACGACATGCAAAATGGCAAGCGAGCGTCTCAAATGCAGGGTGCTTGAGACAAGCTTGTTTACGCGCAAGATCGAAATGACAATCATGAGGCTGAAAAGCATATAGTTGAAGACAAATATTCTATCCAGGATCGTAGCCGTATCTGAATCGACTTTTGGCGTTGTAATGTAAAGCGCAACCGCTGAAAGAAACGCGGTCACCTGGATCGCAACAATGGAGTCGAAATGAGCGCTTGAAATAAAAATCGCCAGATAGGCGACAATGGCGATGAAAAATAACGGTATCACAACCCTGAGATAGAAGTCGGTCGCACTGCGCTTCAAGACCCAGACGAAGCTCGAGTTGTAGAAGGGAACGACACTCGGCTCGAGTTTCTTGGTGTCGAAAACCGAGATGAAATCCCGATCGTAGCTTACATACGAGTCCTTGTTCTCCCAGCCTTCCGCATCGAATGGCTTTTCTCGCAACTCCTGCTGGAGCGGCTGAACGATGAATGGGGCGTCTCCGCGTTTGGGGCGCAAGTCGATTGTGAAGCGCTGCACGTCGAAAGGATAGCTGTTGTAACTCGGATCGAGCGTAAACTTCCCCGATACAGCGTAGATTTTCATGTGACTTGGATAGGAATCGCTTTCCCCGCCCTCGTGCAAGGGCCGGATCGTGATCTGCCTCGCATTGGTCTTGTAATCGAGAAAAGCATTCGTGAACTCGATCAAATCGACGGACGGGTTATTCTCGTCGCTCATCGATAGATAGAAGTCTGCAACGAAGCTTTTGTCCGTGTCGTCGATGCGGGAAATGCGGATCAAATCGATATCAAGGTAGAAGGTCGGGATCTTTCTGAGCTTGTCGCCTTTCAAAGGTGCGTATTAAATCGTTGAAAGCTGCTGCCTGTGCAAATCTTTCGGGCGCGCAACAATAAAAGGCGTCCTGACGGATGTGCGGGAGGAAGGCCGGAACGACCAGTCTTCGAGAGCTCCTTTAAAAGCGCCCTTGCCGGAGGCAAACAAGGCAGGGATCCCTTTCAGAATCGATTTGCAAATCCCTGCAATATCATCGGGATCAACCGCCGGCTTCGCCGCTTTCATAATATCGGCGATCATCGCAACCATGTCGCTGAACTCCAGCCCCAGCCCGATGGCCCTGAGGTTGGAGCGGGATAGACTATTGAGCACGGTTGTCGGCGAGCGTTCCTCGCATCCATTTTCGAGGCGGTCGAACGCGTCCTGATTACGGCTGCCGTTGAATGCCCACCCCTCGGGCCGCTCGCTGAACAAGCGCTTCCGAACCCTGTCGTTGTGCAGGTTGGGCAGTTCGTCCCTTGCGATCTGGTAGACGTCGCCGGAATAGGATGCCGCAGGCGAACGGAAGATATCGTCAAGACGGCCGGTCACGAAAAGCGGCGCCGTGACACCGGCCTTTTCCAGTTCCTTCAAAAACGCGGGGACGCGCCATCCGCCGATGCTCAAGAATATGATGTCGGGATTTTTCGACTTCAGATCCTCGATCGCTTTTGCGATTTCGGTTGGATCGAGGTGCGCGTTCTGCTGGGCTTGGCTATCGGCGCCGGCGAGCGCCAGCAAATGTTTTTCGACGAAGGCCGGGAAACCTTTTTTCTCTTCGAGTCCTTTGAGCATGGCCTCAATGAAAGGCTGCCCTTTCAAGCCGATAAGAGCAGGCCGGCTGAACTTCTTCTCCTTCATAAATTCCGCAATGACCGGAACGTTTTCTTCTTCCTGGGAGCCGCTCATCGAGAAGACATTCGGATAATCGGCAATCAGATTTGTCGTGATGATGCTGGAAATCCAGGGAATGCCGCTCTCTTTGATTTTTGGACCGAGTTCCTTGAAGACGTCCTTCGCCCGGCTCGAATTCTGAAGGCCCATCAGCGCAATCGTCTGCGGATCGGCGAGGGCCGCACGCACATTTGCAACGGTTCGCTTCGGATCCCCCCATCGTCGCGGACCTGTATCTCGATCTTCCGTCCGGCGATGCCTCCGGCTTTGTTGATGCGGTCCCGCTCGGTTTCTACAAGCTTTTCGATGGCCTCGATGTGGTCCGAATAGCAGAAATCGTTTCTAGGGCCGGTGAGGACGGTGATCTTCAGTGGCGGCTTGCCAATGCTGAACGCCTCCGCAGGGGTCGCTGACGCCTTTGCGGAAAGAAGGGCCAGCACAGCCAGGGGAACGAGAAAAACACGAAGCAGCCAAAATAAGTTGGCTCGCGGCTTGCCCATCGTCCAGGCTCTTTGCAGGCTCACACTCACGTGCATCTCGCGGCGCTTTTCCAGGATCGTACAGGAACGCCCTGGCTTCGCGCAAACTATGGCAAATTCGACGCCTTGACCGCTTTTCAAAGAGATGACTTCAACAATTTTGATTTCGCCTGGGTTTAATAGGCGTGCGCAGTGACGCAGCCGTGTTCGCAATGCCAGAAAATTGTAACGCCCTCCCCGCTCCCGCGATACTTTCAACGACGCAAAGGCGAAGCTGCGGCCGAGCCTGCCGCGATGTCGCGCAACGCCAAGGAGAAAATGATGACGAGCAAAGTGGGGCCAGGGTGCTTTTTCGAGGATCTGTCCTTCGGCATGGAGGCGAGCCTTGCCCACACCGTGACGGCCCAAGACATCGCGGACTTCGCGCGCATCTCCGGCGACGTCAATCCCGTTCACCTCGATGAAGCCTATGCCGCCACGACGCCCTTCAAGAAGTGCATCACGCACGGCATCCTCGTCGCCTCCTACATCTCGGCTGTGTTGGGAACGAAGCTGCCTGGGCCGGGATGTATCTACGTCTCGCAGACGCTCAGCTTCAGGGCGCCCGTTCACATTGGCGATGAAGTGATCGCGACCGTCAGGATAACGGACTTGATCCGGGAGAAGAGACGCGCAATTTTCCATTGCGTCTGCAAGGTTGGCGACAAGGCCGTGCTCGAAGGCGAAGCTGTGCTGATGGTGCCTTCGCGCGCGCCGAAGAAATGAGCGAGGCGGAATGGACGTTGTCCATGGGTGGCATGAAGTACCCCGGCATGTGAAGGGCGGCTCGCTCGCGATCGGCACCTTGGACGGCGTCCATCGCGGGCATCGGGCGGTGATCGGCGCGGCGAAGGCGAACGCTCGCGCGGGCGCCCTGCCGGTTGGGGCCATGATCTTCGAGCCCTACCCCCGGATGTACTTTCAGCCGCAAAAGCCGTTTTTCCGGCTCACGCCGCTGCCGCGCAAATTGCAGTTGCTCTCGGAATGCGGCCTCGATTTCACGGCCGTCATCCCCTTCGACAAGACGCTCGCGGAACTGCCCGCCGCCGAGTTCGTCCGCCAAATTCTGGTGGAGGGCTTCGCGATCAAGTACGCGAGCGTGGGCTACAATTTCTTCTTCGGGAAAGGCCGCGGCGGAAATCCGGGCGTTCTCGCCGGGGAAGGCCGCATTCGTGGATTCGGGGTGACGGTGGTGGAAGCACAGGGAGACGACGGCGACATGTTCTCGTCCACGCGCATCAGGGAACTTCTGGCCGAGGGCGATGTCAGCGCAGCCGCCGGCATGCTGGGCTCCTGGTGGCGCATTTCAGGCGTCATCGTTGGGGGCGCGGGCCGTGGCACGGTCATGGGGTATCCGACCGCCAACATCCGCCTGGAAGAAGGCGTCACCCTGATGCACGGCATCTACGCCGTGAACGCCTATCTCGAAGGACAAAAGCTGCAAGGCGCGGCCTATCTCGGCACGCGGCCCACTTTCGACGCGGGCCTCCCAGTGCTTGAGATCTTCGTGTTCGATTTCGATGGCGACCTTTACGGAAAAACCATGGAGATCGAGTTCATCGGCTTCATTCGCCCGGACTTGAAATTCCGCTCCATGGAGGCGCTTGCCGTCCAGATAGAAGATGACTGCGCGAAGGCGAAGGACATCCTCAATCGCGTGGCCGAGGCGCCTCCGCCATGGAGCGCTTGAAGAGACTGCCCGGCTTGGTAACGGGGCGTCTTCGTTCTGCATTGGACCAACTTTTTGGTTGCGTTCGTCTCTGGAGGCAAGTTCGCGTGAGAGCCTGCGCAATGGGAGTGCGAACTTGCCTCCGGCTGTACGAGTACGCCCCGCGGGAAGTCCTGACCCACATGCGGCGGGCGTCGGCAGGACTTCTCGCGGATAAGGCGTACTAGCAACTTATTCGACTCTCGTACAGCTTATCGGAGGCAAGTTCGCGTGAGAGCCTGCGCAATGGGAGTGCGAACTTGCCTCCGGCTGTACTAATAAGGAGCGAGTGGGCAACGTCGATTGTTGGTGACAGGCCAGTGGATCTCAATATCGTGATCTGATACCTGATCGACGCGAACGTTGACTGGCATTGCAACCGGGGTATGGCATGGCAATTCGATTTATGATGGCGTATTCCGCCGTGAGGATCCGGCATTGGAGGTCTCCTGTCATTTTAACGTTCGCGGCCATTGCCGCGCTGACGGCGATCGCCGCCGACGCCGAAGCGAGACAGGCGCGCCCAGCGCCCCCAACGGAGGCGACGGCGCCGCGCCGTGCAGGCGAGCCGATCATGGCGATCGTGTCGATCAAGTCCCAGCAAGTCACTTTCTATGATGCGGACGGATGGATCCTCCGGGCGCCCGTGTCGACAGGCACGAGGGGACGCGAGACGCCAGCCGGCGTCTTCGCCGTCCTGGAGAAGGACTTGGACCACCATTCCAGCCTCTATGACGATGCCAGCATGCCGCACATGCAGCGCATCACCTGGAACGGCATCGCGCTGCACGGTGGCCCGCTACCCGGGTATGCGGCCTCGCACGGCTGCGTGCGGATGCCCTACGACTTTGCGGAGAGGCTGTTCGACAAGACGCGGATCGGGATGCGGGTGATCATCTCGCCGGACGACGCAGCGCCGGCCGAGTTTTCTCACCCGGCGCTGTTCATGCCGGACAAAGAGGCGGTCGCCGCTGCGCCGGCGCATGCCGAGAAGCTCGTCCGCGAGGCCGAGGAGGCCGCCATGACGGCTGATGAGACGAAGAGAGCCGCCGCGAAATCGGCGCGCGAGACGGCGTCGCTCAAGGCGTCGCTGCGCAAGCTGGAAACGATCAAGTCCCGTGCCGACGCCGAACTCGCCTACGCCGAAAGGGCGCTTGCCGCCGCAAGGACGGACAGGGCTAGGGCGCGTGCCGAGGATCTGAGGCTCAAGGCGGCTGCCAGGGCTGGGGAAGCGGGGACCCGGTTCGATGCCGCAAGAGCCGATGCGAAATCGAAGCTCGACGCCGACTCCGGCGCACAGGACGCCGCCAAGGCTGCCGCGAAGAGGAAGGCTGAAGCGGCAAAGGCGGCGAGCGATGCGAGGCTAGCGCTCGAGCCAGTCTCCGTCTACATCAGCCGCTCGACGCAGAAGCTCTATGTAAAGCGCAACACGCATAAGCCGTGGCCGGACGGGGGCGAGGTGTTCGATTCGACCATTGAGGTTCCGGTCACGATCCGCAATCCCGACAGGCCGATCGGCACGCATGTGTTCACGGCGATGGCGAAGGGCGACGCGGGCTTGCGATGGTCCGTGGTGACGATCGACAACGGGGACGACGCCAAGAGCGCCCTCGACCGCATCACCATCCCGCAGGATGTGCTCGATCGCATCGCGCCGACGGCTTCGCCGCGGTCCTCGATCGTCGTCTCGGACGAGCCGCTGAGCCGCGAGACCAACTTTCGCACCGAGTTCGTCGCAGTGCTGAACAACCAGCCGCAGGGCGGCTTCGTGACGCGCCGGCCGACGCCCTCGGTCCCGAGAGGCGGCAACTGGTGGGGCGACGGCGGCGGCGGCGGCTTCGACTTTTTTGGGATCAATCAAACCAGGCCGCAACGCGGCGGCCGGTACTATCGTCAGGCGCCACAGGGCTGGTTTTGGTAAGACCCAGGCGCCGCCATGCTTTGTCGAGAGCGAGCGGTTTAGGCTGTCACGCTCCGATAACTTTAGGCCGGGTGCGGAAGAGGCGATATTAGGCATCTTATTATAGTCAAGTAACCGCTTTCGAATCTTTTAGCGAACGCCATACACGGCAGCCGGTTCACGCTCGAAGCCGCTCTCAGCCCGCACCCATCGGCCGTCGCATGGCGGCCGTGGGGAAAGCGCGTCGGCTTTGGCTGTGTTCCATTGCTGCAGGGCGACGATGAAATAAACAGAAATAAGATTTCTTGCGGCGCACGGGGCCGGTAATTGCCCCCAGGGGGCGGTTCTGCAACGCGCATTCAGCCCGCACAAACCCTTGACCATTATGTGTTCCGTAACACATAATACACAACATGCCGATCAAGACCTACGCGGATAAGCGCAGCGCCGATTTTGCGGCTGGCAAGCACGTCAAGGAATTCCAGGCTGTCGAGCGCCAAGCGATCAAGGGCTTGACGAAGCTGAATGCGGCTGCGCGGCTGGTCGAATTGCGCAATCCGCCGTCCAATCGCTTCGAGGCGCTGGGCGGCGACCGGGGCGGCCAGTACAGCATTCGCATCAATGACCGGTGGCGCATCTGTTTCTGCTGGGCCTTCAGCGAAGACCCGGCAGGCAAAGATCCGCTGATGGTTCCCGGCGATGCCGTGGACGTTGAGATCGTCGATTACCACTGAGGACGCCATGCGCTACACCGCTATCGATAACCTGCCGCCTGTTCATCCCGGTGAGATTTTGAAGGATGAATTAGAGGCGTTAAACATGAGCGCCCGCAAATTCGCGGAACATATCCGCGTTCCTCCCAACGCGGTCACCGCCATCCTGAACGGCGACCGTGGCGTGTCCGCGCAGATGGCCCTGCGCCTCGGGCAAGCGTTTGCCACGGGGCCGGGCTACTGGATGCGCCTACAGAACATCTACGAGGAAAAACGCGCGCGTTCGGAATTAGCGGGAGAACTGGAGCAGATTGGCGGGTTGCTATAGCGCCTCGCTATCGAGCCGCTGACAGTTGGCGTAATTGCGGTCCCCGCAATAGCCGAGGAGTCTCGGGCGCGGCAGGAAGAAAATCTTGTTGATTCTAGTACAGCTTACGGCCGGAAGTTCGCTTGAGAGCGTGCGGCAAAGTGAGTGCGAACTTGCCTCCGGCTGTACTAGCCATTGGACCAAACGAGACTCTCCAAAGCGGCAGGGTCAGCCATTTTTCGCCGGATGCAAGGCCGTCAAAAGCAAAGCCGGCGTCCCTCTCAGCCGTGGCACAACCATCAGCCGTTTGATCTGCCCTCTCTTGAAGGCGGCTAGAAACCGATTGTAGTCCCTGAATGAGACGCATCCGTTCGAGTCGCCCCGTCTTCCGAGCATATAGGTATGCGCCAGAAGACCGTCCCGCCCGAAGACTGCGGCGTCACCTTCGACTGGCGTCAGGCGGATCGCCTGCACACCGTGGAAGGGGCTCTCTCGCAGCGTCAGATCATAGATGTGAGGCGGCGTCGGCCCCCTGTTGCGGCGATCCACGAAAGCGGGGTTGTCTCGCATCGGCCCAATTCCGGAATGGGCTTCGAGCGTCTCGCCGTTCGGCAAGTAAACCCTGCCCCTTTCAATGTCGTAAATCGCAAGACCAGCCCCTCCTTGCAAAGCCGCATCGGACGGCGACGCCCTGCCGGCTTCATCGTCCGCTTTCGCAAGACGAGGCACAACGGCAAGCTTTTGCGGCTGGACCTCGTCCGCAACCGCCGCGCTCACGAGTTGCGCCGGCGCCGCGCCGCCTGCCTTTACAGTGCGCGGCTGAACGGTCATGTTGCGTTCGGCCGCCGTCGCTTCGGGCGAGACTGCATCGAGCGGCATGACGTCGGCCACGCGCACGGTCTTGTAATGAATGGACACGTTTTGGACTTGCCCAGGCCGAGTTTTGGCGAACGAGGACTCGTTTCGCGCGTTCTCCTCCGCATGGGCCACCACCACTGCGAGCAACAGCGTTAACACGCACGCCAGGATAGCCCGTGGGCTCGATGGAACTCTCGGAGCCGAGCCCTGCTCCCACATTGGTACTGACATCAACTCTTCCAAACTCTACGCCGCGTGGAGACACAAATATTTTGTCGCGAACAAGGCGGCGAATGCTTGCCGTCTCCTCCGCGCCACCACTCATGGTTGCCTGAACGTGCCCCTACGCCTGAGCGCGCCTTAACAAAGTCTTGCCATCCACGGCCGGCGAAAAACGGCCGCCCGCTCTTTATGAATAAAGATGCTTTACACTTTCTAAAGCGTGGGCGGGGCGGAGCGCCTTCTTACCTCGATGCCGTCGAAACCATTGCTGTAGAGGTTCTTCGCCAAGCGCGTGAACCGGAGAGCCAGCGGCCCGTTTTTCCGGTTCCGACCCACAGCTCACATGCGTTTTTGGCAGAAGGGACCACGAAAACACGGAGGCCATGTTGGTAATCCATGTTAGGTCGCTCGGCGAAAGCTGCTCAAGCGCTGTCTCCTTTCGGACAAACGCTCGCACGGCCGGCGGCCTTGTCGCAAACGCGACAGCCATGCCAACCGCGAGCCTTCTCTCGTAAAATCAATCATTTAGCCGCGTGGCACGGTCGTTGCTTTAGGGATGCCGAGATGCGGCGCCCCGAGCGGTGCGGTGAAGCGGATGGACGAAGGTCCAATCCAAGCGGCAAGCCTTTTGCGAGGATTGAGGATGTTTGATCCCGAACAGCAGTCAGACGCCATCGAGGCGCTCAGCAAGTCTCTCGGCGGGTTGCTGAATATACTCCCGCAAGGAGGCTGCAGCACGAAGGGCGGCAACGGCAAATCCGGTTGCGGTTCGACCGCGGGCCAAAACGATCTCGCCCCTGAAATCTGGGAGAAGGTGAAGAACCACCCCTGCTACAGCGAACAGGCCCACCACCACTATGCGCGCATGCACGTCGCCGTCGCGCCCGCCTGCAACATCCAATGCAATTACTGTAACCGCAAATACGATTGCGCGAACGAGTCCCGCCCCGGCGTGGTCAGCGAACGCCTGACGCCCGAGCAGGCCGCGAAGAAGGTTCTCGCCGTCGCCTCCACCATCCCGCAAATGACAGTGCTCGGCATCGCTGGCCCCGGCGACCCGCTCGCGAACCCTGCGAAGACCTTCAAAACCTTCGAACTCGTGGCGGAGCAGGCGCCCGACATCAAACTTTGTCTCTCGACGAACGGGCTCGCGCTGCCGCAGCTCATCGACACCATCGTCAAATACAACGTCGACCACGTCACCATCACCATAAATGCGGTCGATCCCGAGATCGGCGCGCAGATCTATCCCTGGATCTTTTACAACCATCGTCGCTACACCGGCGTCGAGGCCGCGAGCATTCTCCTGGACCATCAGCTTCGCGGCCTCGAAATGCTCACCGAGCGCGGCATTCTAGCCAAGATCAACTCGGTGATGATCCCCGGCATCAACGACCAGCATCTCATCGAGGTGAACCGCGCAGTGAAAGAGCGCGGCGCGTTCCTTCACAACATCATGCCTCTGATTTCGGCGCGCGAGCACGGCACTGCCTTCGGCCTTTCCGGGCAGCGCGGGCCGAGCGCGCAGGAGCTGAAAGCG
This sequence comes from uncultured Alphaproteobacteria bacterium, assembly GCA_963757195.1. Classification (GTDB taxonomy): domain Bacteria; phylum Pseudomonadota; class Alphaproteobacteria; order Rhizobiales; family Rhodomicrobiaceae; genus Rhodomicrobium. The sequence goes on along the minus strand of CAVWQG010000002.1, from coordinate 1,249,413 downwards.
CTTCAGGATGCGTGCGAAGGCGACATGAACATGATGCGGCACTGCCGGCAGTGCCGGGCCGACGCGGTTGGGTTGCTAGGCGAGGATCGCAGCGATGAATTTACCACTGAAAAGGTCATGGCTATGGAGGTCGAATACGACCTCGAAGCCCGCAAGGCTTATCAGGCCAGTGTTGAAAAAGAGCGCGAGGCAACCGCCAACGCCAAAAATGCAGAGCTTGCGACGCTTGCCAAAGAGATGAGCGACGTCAGCATTCTTGTGGCCGTGGCGACCAAGGGCGGCGGGCGCGTCAACGAACATTTCGGCCACGCCAAGGAGTTCCAGATTTATGAAATCTCGACCTCCGGCGTGAAGTTTGTGGGTCATCGCCGCGTCGACCATTACTGCCAGGACGGCTTCGGGGACGAGGACAAGCTCGAAACGGTGATCCGCGCCATCAACGACTGCACCGCCGTTCTTGTGGCGCGCATCGGAACCTGCCCGAAGGAAACGCTTGAGAAAGCCGGGCTCGACCCGGTGGAGAAATACGCGCACGAATTCATCGAGCAATCGGCGGTGGCGTATTTCAAGGAATACCTCGACAAAATCAGACATGGCGAGATCACGCATACGCCTCGCGGCGACGCGGAGATCCGCCAGGGAGCCTTCACCGCGGCCTAGCCGCTCATTTCGAAGAACAGGAGAAAATCCAATGGCCTACAAAATCATCGCTTCGTCATGCACGGTGTGCGGCGCCTGCGAAGCCGAGTGCCCGAATGTGGCGATCCGGACGAAGGGCGGAACCTACATCATCGACGCCAAGAAATGCACCGAATGCCTCGGCCATTTCGATCAGCCGCAGTGCGTGGCCGTCTGTCCGGTTGAGAACACGGTCGTGGTCGACACGAGCGTTCCGCGCGCTCAGGCTTAGGGAACGGCAGCGCATGGGTCCGGCAATCGAGCTTGGCGCAGAGGCCGTCTTTCCGGTGGAAGACGCGATGCTGACTGCCGCCGTGCTCGGCGCCGGATTACCTGAGGCCGCCGAGCGCCACTTACGCCTCGCCGCGAGTTCCTATCGCGACGACGACGTGTCGGAGGCGCATTTGTGGCAAGCCAAGGCGGCCGCGCCCGATCATCCCGCGGTGCTGATCGGGCTCTATCGCTTCTACTTTTACAAGAACAGGCTCGCCGAGGCGCTGAGCGTCGCGCGGGTATGCCTCGAGAAGGCCGCGAAGGATAATGGCGTTGCGCTCGACTGGCGCGAGGTCAAGCCCACGGATGCGGCCTTCGGAGACTTTGGGGCCATCCTTCCGCGCTTCTACCTCTTCACGCTGAAGGGCTACGCCTATCTGAATATGCGGCTCGGCCATATCGAAGAGGGGCGCGCCGCCGTCGCCAAGCTCCTGGACCTCGATCCAAGCGACAAGATTGGCGCGAAAGTTCTGCTCGGTGTTCTCGAACGCATGGGGCGGGACGATGATGGCTGATATCGATGAAGCCATCGACTGGCTGGGCGACGAGATTTCCTGCGATGACTGCGCACATCAGGATCTCCTTGCCGGAGGCCGCTGCCAGCTGAAGCACGCCTGCGTGCATGACCGCTACGCCCGGCGCATCGACCGCTTTTTCGACTGGAACCGCGATCTCGCCAACCAATACCTCGATCACCCCCATTTCGAAGTGCGCGCAATCGCCAGCAAGCGGGCGGACCTGTTCAGGCTGCCCGCGCTTCTAACCGATCCCGACGAGACCGTGCGCTGGAATGCGGCGCGGCGATTGCCGCACCGCTATCTCGTGGATTTGCGGAACGATCCACATCGGGAGGTGCGCATCCGGGTCGCCACCCTTCTCGATCCCGAAGACCTGCCCCCCATGATCCGCGACGAAGACTATTACGTGCGTATCGTCGTCGCGCGCCGGATCTCGCCTGCCCAGCTCCCCGCCATGATCGCGGACGAGGAGCCGGAAGTCCGCCGTATCGTGGCGGGCCGGATCGAGCCTGAAGCGCTGTGGCGCATGCTGGCCGATGCTGACGCCGATGTGCGGCTCGCCGTCGCCCGGCGGCTCTCGCCCGTGGAGCTGATCGGCCTGCATCGCGATGGGGACTGGCGCGTCCGTTACGAGGCGGCGAGCCGGATGGCGCCCGGCATGCTGGCCGCAATGCTGGATGACCCGGACGAGATTGTGCGCGACCTCGTGCTGAAGCGCCTGACCGCGCTGGAAAATCCCGAGGTCGGCGGCAACGTCCTGCCGTTTCCCAAGCGCAAGCCATCGAGGCGCATGACATGACGAACATCAGCCGCGACAGCGATATTGTCGAAATCAACGACGCGCCGGTCTTCTATTATGGCGAGAAGGTCCGCTCCAGGCGCAACATCAAGAATGACGGCACTTTTCCCGGCAAGGAAATCGGCGACATCCTCGTCAAGAAGGGCGACGAGGGCTACGTCGTGAGCATCGGCACCTTCCTGCAGCAGTTCTACATCTACGGCGTGGAATTCATCGGGTCCGGCCATCGCGTCGGCATGAAGCTGAAGGAGCTGGAGCCAATGGAAGAGCCCGAGGATCTCGAATTAGAGGAGGAGTTCGGCATGATTCCGAAGACGCCGAAATTCCAGTGGGGCCAATGGGTGAGCGCCGCCGAGAACCTTTACAACGACGGCTCCTACCCCGAAGCGCCTGCCGATGCGCTGCTCGTCGAGGCTGGCGAGAAAGGCGAGGTCCTGAACGTCGGGACCCACACGGAAACCAACACGCACATCTACCTCGTCGAATTCAAGGAGAAGATCGTCGTCGGCTGCTTCGAAGACGAGATCAGCCCTCTTAACGCGACCAAATAACAAGCCGCGCTCTACCAGGAGACTGAAAATGCGATGTCGCCCATGGTTCGACAGGCTCACCATGAGGCTTAACCCGTTGAAGCGCTCGACCTCATCCTGAGCTTGTCGAAGGATGAAGCCAAGATTTCTCGCTTTTTCAGCAACCTGCCAGGGCAGGACAAGGAGACAACAACAATGAAAGTGATGATCCGAAAAACCGCCGAGGGCGCGGTATCGGCCTATGTCCCCAAGAAGGACCTGGAAGAGCCGGTCGTTTCGATGGAAAAGCCGGAGATGTGGGGCGGAGTGATCACGCTCGGCAATGGCTGGAGGCTGGAACTGCCCGAGATGGCCGCCGATACACGCCTGCCGATCACCGTGGAAGCGCGCAAGCTGCCGGAATAGCGTCATGCTTTCGTTGACGTCATCCCGGAAAGGCGCTCGCGCCTTATGCGGGATCTTGAGAATGGAAAGACCCCGGATGAGCGCGGACGCGCTCTCCGGGGTGACAATGGGGAGCGTATGGGACTGAGCGCCGACGAACTGGCCGGGATCGACGCGCTGCTCGGAGCGCCGGACGCGGATGCGCAAGCTGTCGCCGCCATTCGCCAGCGTTTCCCGCGGCTGTCGCTCACGCGATGCGACCCATCCGACCTCGCCGATGAGATGCCGTTCCGGGGATATGAGCGGTTCGATCTCTACCTCGTCGATGGCGGCGGACATTGCTGGCGCCTGACACAAAAACCCGCTGAGGCGACGGGCCTTGTTGTGGTGGCCCGGCGACCTGTGGCATGACGGCAGTCAATGCACAAATCAGGGAGCTTGACGCCATGCCGACGATAACTGTTTTGCCTTCGGGCACGACCGTGGACGCCTCTGCGGAGGATACCATTCTCTTTTCGCTCCTTGTGGGGGGCGTTCCCATCCGCACCGAGTGCACCGCCAGGGCGCAGTGCAATCAGTGCCATATCCTCGTTCATGAGGGCATCGCCAGCCTCTCCAAGATTGCAGGCCCCGAGTTCGGATCGCCTCAAGATGATCCCGAGCGCCGGGGCGAAATCCCGCCTCGCCTGCCAGGCCATCCTCGGGAGTGGCGATGTGACCATAGAGGTCGTGGGCTAAAGCCCGAAAACATAGGCGAAAAGGAGAATTGAATGCCTGAATCCCCGATCCTGATCCATGTTCGCTTCGCGCCCGACGGCGTTGTGCTCGCGGGCGGCCGCGGGGTGTTTCGCCTGGAGCGGGCGCGCCTCGATACGCTCAATGCCGCTGCGCTGAATTGATCGGAGTTCCAATGACTGTCGAAGCGGTTGAGACCATCCGCGAGAACCTGACGAGCGGCCTCGCCATTCCCTACCTCGGCGCAGGCGTGCTTGCGCTCGCCGGGGCGGATTGCCCGCTGCCTGCCTCGCCGGAGGTTCTTGTGGATCGCCTCACCGCCAAGGCGAGCGTCCCGCACAAGATTCGCAAGAACCTGACGGCGGCAGCGCAGTTCATCGAGAATTTCAAGCACCGCAAGACGGTCGTGAAGGCGATGACGGAGGCGTTCAGCGCGGACGTCCAGCCGACGGCATTGCACCATCATCTCGCGTCGATCCCGGCGCTGAAGCTCCTTGTTCACGCCTGGTATGACGACCTGCCGCAGAAGGCGCTCGCCGGCCGCGAAGGCTGGGGCGCCGTGCAAGGGGTCGCTCAGTCCGAGCATTACGGGCAGTGGGTGCACTATTTTTCCAGCGGCAAGCGTGCGAAACTTGAGGAAGCCGACTCCTGGGCGCCGCTTCTCTATCAGCCGCTCGGTTCTGTCTCGCCTGCCGCGAACTTCCTCGTTTCGGATTCCGACTTCGTCGAGGTGCTGACCGAAATCGACATCCAGACGCCGATCCCGGAAGCCGTGCAGAACATCCGCAAGGGCCGCAGCTTCCTCTTCCTCGGATGCCGGTTTTCGACTCAGATCGAGCGCGCCTTCCCGCAGCAAATCATCAAGCGCTCATCGGACCGGCACTGGGCGGTGCTGCCGGAGGAACCGACGAAGAACGAAGCGAAGTTCATGGCGCTGTACAACATAGAGCGGATTGCGATGCCGCTTGCGGAGTTCGCCGCGGCGCTTACCGGCGAGAGTGAGAAATCAAAGCCAGCGGTGGCGCTGGTCTCGTAACGCAAGCTTCATCAAGTCCCGGAAAGCGCTTCGAGCGCTTATCCGGGATCGTAACGGACGCCAGCGCCTGGAAAGATCCCCGATAACGCCTTGGGGGGTTTCGGGGATGACGAAGGGGAACGCGAAAGCCGGACGGCCGCCCGGCTCCTTACGCCCGCCTCCAATCAGGTTGCGCGCGCTTTTGCCGCCACGAAGCCATCAACTCAAAGGCTTCCTTGATGCGGTCCATTCGCTCCTGAAAGCCGCGGCGTTGCCCCTCTTGCAAAAACCGCCGATGCACGGTGGCCCCTTTGGCGCCGAGCGCGTCTCTCTCGGCGGCTCGCCGCTCTTTGACCGATCGAATCATCTGGCTCATGGTTTCGTCCATCGGCGGCAAGCGGTCTTGTGCCAACCGAAGAGCGTCTTTCTCTTTTTCCGTGGCCTTCTCCCAGACCTCCCCGATGAGGCGTTGCCATAGCTTCATGGCTTTGAACTGAACACGGAAGATCTCAAAAGCCATGTTGGGCGCGCCGTCGTTGAGGTCGTTCCGCAATGCCTCGTCGATGAGGAGACGGCGAAAATGGAGCGCCGGATCGTTGTCCAACATTGCGATGAAGTGATAGCGCGCGGACTTCACCGACATGATGCGCTCGATCGTGGTTCCCCTGGTCATGATGGACGACTTTATAAACTTCATAATGCCGGGATCGCGGGTTCTCTCTAAGTCCGCGGCCAATGCCTGAAATTCACGCTCAAGTTTCTTCTCTAGCTTCTCCTGACGCTCCACAGCTCCCGACTCCTTTGCTGGGTGTGTACCTCAACTATAAGCCACAAGAGAGACGGACGAAAGGACTTCGCTTTAGTTTATCGGATTCGATCCAACCATGGTTTATCTTGATGGTTAGCACGAAACCGGTTTAGGATTAATCGAATTTTAAGAAGTTTTAGCTTATGGCGGCGGGCTCGCCGGGCGCTTCTATTAGATTTTATGCCTCGAAAGAACCCGCGACTATAACCCTAACTCAGCCGCACAGGTCCCTGGACACGATCCGGAGATCGAGAGCGGCCATGCGCTTCGTCCTCTTTGGCCTTGAACGGCCCTTAATCATATTTGAGGTAGGCGTGGCGCGGGTCATGCGGCGTTCCCGTTAGCGCGCCGCCCTCTTTTGACGGCTGCCACTGCACAACGTCCTCGATCTTCTTCGCGAGTTCGAAGTCCTTGTCCGTGATCCCGCCCGCATCATGGTTTTGCAGGCGCACCTCGACCCAGGAGTAGGAGGCGTGAATGTCGGGATGATGCCACGCAGCTTCCGCAAGGTGGCCCACCGCATTGATGACCATGAGCGTGCCCTTCCAGCCATGCGTCTGGTATTTGCGGCGGATGAACCCATCCCGGTAATGCCAGCGCGGCAGTTCGGCCTTGAGGCGAGCTTCAATGTCTTGCTCCTTATAGGTTTTTTCGTGAGCTTTGCCTTCGTTCATCGCTTCCTCCGGTCTCCGATCCCGGAAATATGATGATCTCCATACGAACAAACATTGCTCTCACAACTTATTGTCCCGCACAGCAAGATGAGGCTATAACGGGGCTTATTGCTGAATGCCGTCTTCCAAGGAGAGATCAGTGGTTCGCGGAGAGGCTCTCAAGCCCCGGCCCGGCGTGCTCGCCGTCGACCCCTATGTGCCAGGGCGCTCGAAGCTTGCGGGCGCGGGGCCGGTCATCAAACTGTCCTCGAATGAGACGCCGCTCGGGCCATCGCCGCACGCGGTGGAGGCTTACCGCGAGGCCGCGTACCAGCTGGACCGTTATCCGGACGGCTCCTACGTCTCCCTTCGTGAGGCGCTGGGCGAAGCGTATGGGCTGAACCCCGCGCACATCGTCTGCGGAAACGGCTCCGACGAGCTTTTCCACGTGCTCGCCCAGGCCTATCTCGGCCCAGGCGACGAGGCGATCTACACCGAGCACGGGTTCCTGGTCTATCGAATCGCCATCCTGGCAGCGGGCGCCGAGCCTGTGATTGCGCCGGAGCGCAACCTCACAGCCGATGTGGACGCCATTCTCGAGCGCGTGACGCCTCGGACGCGCGCTGTCTTTATCGCCAACCCCAACAACCCGACCGGCACTTATCTCAGCGTCCAGGAGGTCCGCCGTCTCCGGGCGGGACTGGCTGAGAATGTGCTCCTGGTGCTCGACGGCGCTTATGCCGAATACGTCACCGTAAACGACTACGAAGCGGGCATCGAGCTGGTCGCAACCACGCCCAACACCATCATGACGCGGACCTTCTCCAAGATCTACGGATTGGCGGCGGCGCGCGTCGGCTGGGGCTACGCGCCCGGCCCCATCGCGGATGCGATAAACCGCATTCGCAGCCCTTTCAATCTGGCGCAAGCGTCCGTTGAAGCAGCGGTGGCCGCGCTTGAAGACAAGCAGCATATCGAGCACGCGAAGGCGCACAACGAACTTTGGCGCGAACGCGTTACGCGGAGCTTGCGCGAAATCGGCTTCGATGTGCCGGACAGCGCCGCAAATTTCGTCCTGATTCCGTTCGGGAAAGAGCCCGGGCGCACCGCGCAGGACGCCGATGCGCATCTTAACGCGAAGCGCATCATTCTGCGGCAGGTCGGCGCCTATAAGCTGCCGCACGCGCTGCGCATGACGGTCGGCCTCGAACACGAGAACCGCGCCGTCCTCGACGCACTTCGGGAGTTTGTGGGGCGCTAGGCGGGAGCCACGGATTTACCTCGAAAATATCGCTCCGTATGCGACCAACAGCGACAGCCTTCGCGCTCGCGAAGAGTTGCGTTGCCTACTTATGATGCACTGCAAAATGGACTAGCCAATTTCTCGGAGGCATGGCACCTTCAGGGCGATAAACGCGCCACTTTTTTCGCGTCACACTGCGCCCAGGAGAAGAGCATGAGCTCAAAACGCTCCCGCCCGACGAGATTGGCCAAAGCACACGGGTCCGCGACGCTCACGCTGGACGGCCAGAACTATGATTTTCCCGTCTACTCGGGAACCGTCGGCCCGGACGTGGTCGATATTTCAACCCTTTACAGCAAGGCCGGAGTCTTCACCTACGATCCGGGGTTCACCTCCTCGGCATCGTGCAAATCCGACATCACCTTTATCGATGGCGACAAGGGCGTCCTTCTTTATCGCGGCTATCCTATCGACGAACTCGCCGAGCACGGCACCTTCCTCGAAACCTGCCACCTTCTTCTTTACGGGCAGCTGCCGAACAAGGAGCAATATGCTCAGTTCGTCAATCGCGTGACCTATCACACCATGATCCACGAGCAGATGAACCGGTTTTTCTCCGGCTTCCGCCGTGACGCACACCCGATGGCGGTGATGGTGGGCACGGTCGGCGCGCTCGCGGCCTTCTATCACGACTCCATCGATATCGCCGATCCCGTCCAGCGCGATCTCGCCGCCACCCGCATGATCGCCAAGATGCCGACGATTGCCGCGACGGCCTTCAAATATTCGATTGGCCAGCCCTTCATGTACCCGCGCAACGAGCTCGATTACTCGTCGAACTTCCTCTACATGATGTTCGGCGTGCCTTGCGAGCCTTACAAGGTCAATCCGATTCTTGCTCGCGCGCTGGACCGCATCCTCATTCTGCATGCGGATCACGAACAGAACGCCTCCACCTCGACGGTGCGCCTCGCCGGGTCCTCGGGCGCGAACCCCTTTGCCTGCATCGCGGCGGGGATCGCCTGTCTTTGGGGACCGGCGCATGGCGGAGCGAACGAGGCCGCACTGAAAATGCTGATGGAAATCGGGACGGTGGATCGCATCCCCGAATTCGTAAAACGGGCCAGAGACCCGAACGACAGCTTTCGCCTCAGCGGCTTCGGGCACCGCGTCTACAAGAACTACGATCCGCGCGCTCGGGTCATGCAGAAAACCTGCAAGGAAGTGCTCGATATCGTCGGCACCAAGAACGATCCCCTTCTGCAGGTCGCGATGGAGCTGGAGCGGATTGCACTCGAAGACGATTATTTCATCGAGAAGAAGCTGTATCCGAACATCGACTTCTACTCCGGCATCACCTTGAAGGCGCTCGGCTTCCCGACATCAATGTTCACCGTGCTTTTCGCGGTGGCGCGCACGGTCGGCTGGATCGCACAATGGAAGGAAATGATCTCCGACCCGGAGCAGAAGATCGGCCGCCCGCGCCAGATCTACATTGGCGAAAAGCCTCGCGACTATGTTCCGCTGGAAGAGCGCCCTTAGAGCAGCTGGATGCTGAAAAAGGCGGAAATTCAGGCTCATCCTTCGACAGGCTCAAGGATGAGGTGGAGCGATTTCGCAGATTAGGCCTCATGGTGAGCTTGTCGAACCATGGGCCTCAGCGGGCTACTCTAACACTTCAGAAGCGATCAGCTTTGCCGCCTTCAATCAGCTCCGATTGAAGGCGGATTGATCGAGCGCGCTAGTACGCTCCGCGGGAAGTCCTGACCCACATGATGCGGGCGTCGACGGGACTTCCCGCGGAAAGGCGTACTAGCAATTCCGTAGTATCTAGTACAGCTTACGGCCGGAAGTTCGCTTGATCGTTTGCGGCAATGGGAGTGCGAACTTCCGGCGGGCTGAACTAGTCCACGTGCAAATCAGTGGTCGTAATGCAGGAGGTGGGTAAGTCCGAAAAGGAGCGCAAAGCCTCCGGCCATGCTCGAGATGAAGAACTCGGTCTGATCTACGAACACGTGGAAGTAAGTGACCCCGGCGAATCCGAGACTGCCGCCGACTGCCGCGCCAGCGAGGGCGTAGAGGAAAAGGCGCAACATGCCGCGAATGCGCCGGCGTGGCGGAGGCGCTTCGCCTGGCAAACGGCCTGAGCCAATGGGGGGAAGCGCGCGACGGTTGGGGTTGATCGCCTGCCTTCCTAAAGCGGCCGGCTTTTCATCAGGCAGAGGAACCGTGATCTCCGGCGTATCCTCCAAGATTGCCTGCGATTGGGAAACAGCGTGCCGTGACTGAAGTGGGCCGCCAGCCCCATTTACCGGTTTCTTTGGCGGGAGTCCGGCGGCTGCGCGCTCGGCATCCTCCTGCTGACGCACTAAGTCTGGATCCATCGTGATCGTCCCCCTGGCCCGGCCTCATGAACCGGGCTCCCTGCTGCGTTCAAGCCAAGCATAAACCATCAATCGGTATCACACCAAAACAAGCAAAACGGGCGCGGCGAATACTAAGCTCGAATGGCGAGAGAGGTTCTAGGCTAGCGTTGGCGGCGCAGTGAACTCAGTCCTCGGAAGAAAGCGAGACAGCCCAATAACTAAACACCATCAGAGCGTGTCCATCAAAAGGATGATGAAAGCCCCTGATGCAACCTCGCGCGCACTCAAAGAGGCTGTGGAAGAATGGTAAACGAATGCAGTAGCCACATTCTACTCTCTGCATATTTGCGCGTATGTGCGAATCACCCCCTCAAATCAACACGGGAGAGGGCCATCACAGCCGGCCGCAGATTGCCGCCGGATTGAGTTCTTCCTCCCGCAGGGTGATTCAAAGAACCGCATCCTTTGCGGGCTGACAAGGATTGCAAATCAGATTCTATGGGCAAGCCAACGGCAGTCGCTGGAGGCTTCATCGGATGCGCACGCTTTGGGATGCTTTGAATGAGATCGAGGATCTCCGGGGCCGGAAGGGGCGCCAATACGCGCTTCGGGCGGTGCTCGGGATTTCAATTGCCGCGATGCTGGCTGGCGCCAACGATTTGCTTGGGATTTTCCGTTGGGGACGGCGGCTGAAGCCCGAAGCGCTTCGCTTGTTTGGCATCGAGACCGGCAAAGCGCCCTGCCACGCAACGTATCATTATTTCTTTCAATCCCTTGATGCCGATGCGCTGAGCCGAACTCTCGGCAGCTTCGCGCTGGAGCAGGGCAAGGCCGAGCACATCGCCATTGACGGCAAGACGCTGCGCGGCAGCCGCCGCTTGAACGATAAAGCCGTCCATGTCTTGTCGGCCTTTGCGACCGAGCTTGGCGCGGTCATCGGCGATCTGACGGTCGAACCCGATCAGAACGAGATCACCGCTGCGCTCGTCTTGCTGAAAGGACTGCCGCTGGACGGCCGCATCATCACTGGCGACGCGATTTTCACCCAGCGCGAGATCTGCCGCCATATCCGGGACGGCGACGGCCATTATCTCTTCACGGTTAAAGACAATCAGTCCGCCCTGAAAGCTGGCATCGCCGAAGCGTTCGGCGATCTTTCCCCCCTTGGACGCACGGCGTTGTTACGACGGACCGCCGCCTGATCTCACGGTTGCAGAAACGCTCGAAAAAGGGCATGGCCGCATCGAAACACGCAAGATTGCCGTCTGCGCCGAAGCTGTGCCCCATCTCGACTGGCCAGGCCTCGGGCAGATCGCCCGCCTCGAACGCACCCGGCGAATCGGCGATAAACAAAGCACTGAAATCGTCTATCTCATCACCAGTCTCGCCCCGAACCAAGCTGGACCCGAACGGCTGCTTGAACTCGTCCGCAACCACTGGGCCATCGAAAACAAGCTCCATCATGTCCGCGACGTGACCCTGAACGAGGACCGATGCCGCGTCCGGGCCGGGGCACGCCCGTTGGCTGCCTTACGAAACACAGCAATCGGTATAATCCGCCAAATCGGCCTTTCTATCCCCGAAGCGCGCGAGAACTTTCGGGAAGATCGCTACGATGCCATCAAAGCTGTCACCGGCCGCATTCTTTGAATGACCCTGTTCCTCCCGGGTTAAGCCTTGACGATGCGCCATGAAAAGGCGAAGGAACCCAGTTGCAACCTGGAGGCAGCATGGAAAAAGACGGCCATGACGAAAGCGATTTGAAGATCGCAACGGCCTTGACTCAACTCGGCCGTGACCCTTTCCGCTATTCAGGTTTTGTCAACGCGCCGGTTTTCAGAGGGTCAACGGTTCTCTTCCCCGACGCCGAAAGCCTTGAGTTGCGAGACGTCGAATACACCTATGGCCGCCCGTCCAATCCGACGACGCGGGCGCTCGAACTTGCGCTGGCCAAACTTGAGGGAGGGGAGCAGACATTCCTGACCCCGTCGGGACTAAGCGCCGTCTCGACGACGCTTCTCGCATTCGCGGAAACCGGCGGACACCTCCTTATCAGCGATAGCGTTTACATCCCGACCCGGCGCTTCGCAAACCGCGTTCTCAAGCGGCTCGGCGTCGATATCGAGTATTACGATCCCTTGATCGGCGGGGGAATTGCGAGTCTTCTGAGGCCGGAAACGAAACTCGTCTTCACGGAGTCTCCGGGGTCTCAAACCTTCGAGATGCAGGATATCCCCGCGATCTGCAAAGCGGCGGCAGAGCGCGGCGTTCCCGTCGCCATCGACAATACTTGGGCCACCCCGCTTTATTTCCGGGCCTTCGACCATGGGGTTAACATCTCGATCCAGGCGGCGACGAAGTATATCGTCGGTCACGCCGATGCGCTTCTCGGCGCGATTACTTGCGATGCGTCGTCGGCAAGGGCGCTCGCATCCACCCATGAAGCTCTAGGCCTTTGCGTTAATGGCGAAGACTGCTTCCTGGCCCTTCGCGGACTGCGCACGCTCGGGGTGCGACTGGAACGGCATTGGAAGTCGGGCCTCGCAATCGCCGAATGGCTGCAAGCCCGCCCCGAGGTTCGATCCGTGCTGCACCCTGCCCTTCCCGGCGCCCCAGGCCACGAACTGTGGCGCCGCGATTTTCTTGGCGCGAGCGGGCTTTTCTCGATCTATCTGAAGCCCTGCTCCAATGCAGCGGTGAAGCGCATGTTGAATGCGCTCCGCATATTCGGCATGGGATACTCCTGGGGCGGCTTTGAAAGCCTGATCGTGCCTTTCGACTGCAAGGCGGCAAGAACCGCCACCGTTTGGAACGCGCAAGGCCCGGCGCTTCGTCTCCATATCGGCCTCGAAGATGTCGAGGATCTGAAACGCGATCTTGAATGCGGTTTCGCGGCGCTTCGCGATTTATGAGTTGAGTTCCACCCGGCTTTTTACCTGGGATTGTCTGGCGACGAATCGCCGCAAAACGAAACACGCGAAACCGAGTGAATATCTCTTTCGTGTTGATACACTGGGCGTCAACGCAAAGCTTGTGCCGGTCGAAGTGGAGACTAAGACCAAAGCGGAGCTGAGCTTTTGCGTTCTCGAAAACCGCCGGTGGGGCGGATGTGAATTCACGGGCAGAATTCTACGTGGCGTGATCGCGTCGAGCCTGCACTCGCATCTGAATATTGATGAACGAAGGGGGAGCCGCAATGGCGACTTATCTGATCATCTATGACACAAAAAAAGAAGCAACCGCCTATCATGCGGCTGACAAGCAGCTGACGGACGCAATCAAGTCCATTTCCGATGTCTACTGGAACCATCTCGACAATACATACATGATTGTCACGGCTCTCTCGGCTTCCCGCATCAAGGATAAGCTGACCAAGCATCTTACGAATGGCGATAAGATCCTGGTCGTCAAGGTGGATGTCGGCAACGCTTCCTGGGGCGGATTCCCCGAGACGGCGTCGAGCTGGCTGAACGTACGCGCCTAATTCCGCCAAGGGCAATAAGACAACGACTCGTCCTGACGTGAGCCGTTGAGAGAACTCTCAACGGCTTTGCGTATTTTTCACCAACTCATCTTGGTCAAAACTTCCTCTCTCAAGTTCTGCGCAAGGCGAATCAGATACGCTGACGCTCCAAAAGCTCTGGAGCCAGCCCTTGCGTTCTCTATCATTGTCGCTTCCGCGGCCGTCGCGTGGCCCCGCGGCTTTCCTCGACGTAGAGCGGTCTGCTCGCGGTCTCAAGTGGGTCGAGCGGCTTTCGCCGTCGCAAGCTTATCTGGGAGCCGCAATCGCCCAGCGTCATAATCTGCCTGAAATTATCGGACGGCTCCTCGCCGCGCGCGACATCGCGCTGGACCAGGTTCCCGATGTCATGAACCCGACGCTCCGCGCGCTTTGCCCCGATCCCGCGACCCTTACCGACATGGAGAAGGCGGCTGAGCGCATCGGCCACGCCATTCTCGCCGGTGAGAAGGTCGCAATCTTCGGCGATTACGATGTCGATGGCGCTTCGTCTTCCGCTTTGCTTTGCCGCTTCCTAGCCTGGCATGGCATCGACGCCCGCATCTACATTCCCGACCGGATCACCGAAGGCTATGGGCCAAACAAGGCAGCGATCGCCTCACTGATAGAGGACGGCGCTCAACTCATCGTAACGGTCGACTGCGGCTCCACGAACTTCGATGCGCTCGAAGTCGCCGCCAAGAAAGGCGTGGATGTTGTGGTTGCCGACCATCATCAGGTCGGCGAAAACCTTCCGCCTGCCCACGCCATCGTCAACCCCAACCGCCAGGACTGTCTGAGCGGGCAAGGCCATCTCTGCGCCGCGGGCGTTGTCTTCCTGATGTGCGTCGCCACCCAGCGGCATCTGCGAGCGAAAGGTTTCTATGCGAAGCGAAAGGCGCCGGACCTCATCGAGTGGCTCGACATCGTGGCCTTGGCGACCGTTTGCGATGTGGTGCCGCTGACGGGCGTGAACCGCGCGTTCGTGGTGCAGGGGCTCAAAGTGCTCCGTGGGCGTCAGAATCAAGGCCTCAAGGCCCTTTGCGACGCCGCAGGCGTGAACAAGCCGCCTTCGCCCTACACGCTTGGCTTTGTGCTCGGCCCGCGGATCAATGCGGGCGGGCGCATCGGCGACTCGGGTCTCGGCGCCCGCCTTCTCGCCTCGGAGGATCCCGCCGAAACGGCTCGCATCGCTGAAACCCTTGATAAGCTGAATCGCGAACGCCGTGAAATTGAGCTGAAAACCGTCGAGGAAGCGTCCGCCTGGGCTGACCGCGCGTTGCTGGAAGACCCCGCTTGCCCCATCATCATCGCAGGCTCGCCCGCCTGGCATAAGGGCCTTGTCGGGCTTGCCGCGAGCCGTCTGACCGAGCGTTTTCAACGCCCTTGCCTCATTTTCTCGCAGGACGAGCGCGCAGGAGAGGCCACGGGTTCGGCGCGTTCCGTCACAGGCGTCGATATCGGGGCTGCGGTGCGTGGCGCGGTTGAGGCGGGCGTCGCGAAGAAGGGCGGCGGCCACGCCATGGCCGCTGGCGTCACTATTGAACAGCACCGGCTTCACGAACTTGCGGCGTATTTGCGCGACGCGCTGGGGCCTTCTTACCGGGCGGCGGCTGCGGCGCCGGTGCTCCCCGTCGACGGAGCGCTGACGCCGCGAGCAGCGACGCTCGACTTTGCGGTGCAGTTGGAGAGCGCCGGGCCTTACGGCCAGGGAAATCCCGCGCCGCGGTTCTGCCTGCCTTCGGTCAGGCTTGCCATGGTGAAGGAGATCACGGGGGGGCATCTTCGTTGCGCGTTGCAGGCCGTGGACGGGAGCCAGATCAGCGCCGTCGCCTTCCGGGCCGCAAACTCCGAGGTTGGCGCCGCGCTCGCGCAAGGACGAGATCTTGCCTGCCACGTGGCGGGCCGCATCGAGCGCGATGAGTGGGGCGGGCGGAACCGGATCGAGTTCCAGATCGAGGATGTTGCCCCCGCCGCCAAACGCTAAGTTTCAATGTCCAGTTTTCGAGATTGCAGGCTTGCCAAGCCGCACAAACCCGACTTATATCGTCGTGTCGGCCTACCGGGCCGCAAGCGCCCCCTTCGTCTATCGGTTAGGACGCAAGATTTTCAATCTTGAAAGAGGGGTTCGACTCCCCTAGGGGGCGCCATTTCTTAGTTATCCCACTGTTATACAGGGCATTTTTTGTAAGTGGGACAGCCTGTGACACGCCCGTCCCCTTGAATAATCCCAAAAACAGCAATTGGGGGGGGCAGCGGCGCAGTCGAATCCCATTCCACCCGCACCGGACGCAGGTGTCGAGCGTCGCCGGCAACAATGCAGTGTCTTGTTCAATCGGCGGTTGTTCACTTGCTAGGTGAACCGGAATGGGACGTTTCGTGGCTCATGGGCCTGAGAATGCACGACTCCCCCACGAAAATGGCGCCGTGAACTGCTGTTTGTTGGTTGATTTTCTTCCGAGCGCAAACCCTCCTAGCGCTCGCTCGGCGTAAGCATCCGGTGAGGACCGCAGGATCGGTTGCCTCAGTTTATGCTGCGGCTTTCAAGGCGGCGCCGGCGATCTTCCAGTTCCAGGGCAAGAGCTCGCGAATGCGTTTTGCTGGATGATCGGCGATGCGGGCCAGGATGTCGGCAAGCCATGCACGCGGGTCGACGTCGTTCAGTTTACAGGTCTCGATCAGCGTGTAGATGGCGGCTGCGCGCTGACCTCCGCTGTCGGAGCCGCAGAAGGTCCAGTTGCGTCTGCCAACCGCGATGCCTCGGACGGCTCGTTCGGCGGCGTTGTTTGACAGGCAGATGCGGCCATCGTCGAGGAAGCGCGTGAACGCGCGCCATCGTTTCAGGCTATAATCGATCGCTTTGGCAACCGGGCTTTTCGATGAGAGTTTTCGCCGTTCGGTTCTAAGCCATTCTTCCAACGCCTCGACCAGCGGTCTCGATCGCGCCTGGCGTACTTCGTGGCGATAGCTGGTGGATCGTCCATTGATCTCGCGCTCGATGGCGAACAGCTCATCGATGCGCCACACGGCCTCGATGGCGATGGGCGCTTTTTGTAAGTCGGCGAGTTCAAAAAACTTGCGCCGTCCATGAGCCCAACAGGCCGCTTCGACGATCGGGCCAGGTTTGCGGCCTTCAGCGTAGAGGCCGTTATAACCGGAGTAGGCGTCGGCTTGCATGATGCCGCTGTAATCGGCGAGATGGTTTTCCGGATGTTGACCTGCACGATCGGGCGAGTAATGGAACAGCGCGGCAGGCGCTGCTTCGCCGCCGAAGGGGCGATCGTCCCGCACATAGGCCCACAGCCGGCCGGTTGTGCATTTCCCCTTCGCGAGCACCGGCACGGTCGTGTCGTCACCGTGAATGCGTTCCGCGCCAAGAACATGCTTCTTGATTTCGTCGACGAGGGGCATCAGCGTCGCTGCGGCCGCGCCAACCCAGCCGGCGAGCGTGGAGACATCGAGATCGACACCTTCTTTCGCGTAGATATCGCTCTGACGGTTGAGAGGCAGGTGCGCGCGATATTTGGCGAACAGCACTTCGGCCAGAAGCTGCGGGCCAGCCCGGCCCCGCTCGATCGGATGGGACGGTGAAGGCGTTTCGGTGATCTTTTCGCAGACGCGGCACGTGAAGGTTTCGCGCACGTGGGTGATGACTTTCCAATGCGCAGGCACGCGCTCAAGCGTTTCAGTCGTGTGTTCGCCGAGCTTGCGGATGCGGTCGCTGCCACAATGGCGGCACGTGCAGGGAGCGCCATGCACCACGCGCTCGCGGGGCAGATGGGCAGGCAAGGGGCGACGCGCGGGCTTTTCTTTTTCTGCCTCGATGGGCGCCGGGGCCTTGGTGGCGATCCTGGCCGCGGCCTTGGCCTCCGCGGCGCTTGCGACCAGTTCATCGAGCTGCAGTTCCAGCTGATCGAGAAGCCGCGCTCCCTTTTCCGACGATGCGCCGAAGGTATTGCGCCGCATTTTCGCAATCGTCAGTTTCAGCTGTGCAATCTGGCCGTCAAGATCGATCGCACGGGCATCGGCCGCAATCAAAAGCGCCTTCAAGGCAGCGATGTCGTTTGGAAGAGTTGCAGGATCGAGCGCCATGCCGGCGGTTTACACTGCTTCGCGCTATCCCGCGACCTGCGGCCGGTATGTTTTTTGTGGGGCGCGCCAGTCGATCCCTTCCAGCATATAACCAAGCTGAGCCGGTGAGATCGTCACCGCGCCGTTCTCAAGCTTCGGCCAGATGAAGCGCCCCCGCTCGAGCCGCTTCGAGAACAGGCAAGCGCCCTGACCGTCGTGCCATATGATCTTGATGAGGTCGCCGCGGCGGCCGCGAAAGACGAAGAGATGGCCCGAATAAGGATCAGCTTTCAGCGTCTCCTGAACGAGCAGCGCCAGCCCGGGAAAGCCGCGCCGCATATCGGTGTGGCCGGTCGCGAGCCAGACCCGAACACCGGCGGGAACGGGGATCATGCCTGGTCCTCAAGCGCGGCCGCGATGCGCTTCAGCAGCGCCATATCGATATCTGAGCCGATCCGCAGAATGCGCCCATTCGCCAACACGACTTCGATCATGCCGTTTGTGCGGGCCGACGAAGGCTCGGCCGGCGGCGCGAGAGCAATAGGCACAAAAGCCGGCTTCTGCACGGGCTCATTAGCCTTGAAAGACTTGATCCAACGGTAAAGCAGGCTCGAAGACAGGTTGTGCCGGCGCGCGACCGCGCAGATGCTCGCGCCGGGCGCCACCGCTTCGCTGACGATCAGCAGCTTCTCCGACTGGCTCCATATCCGCCGTGTCGAAACGACCGTAAAATTGTCTGTAGACCCATGTCCAGACATAGGCACGGACCTATCTCCATCGAAGACCTCAAGCCGTCACAAAAACCGCCTTTCATCCTCCTCCGCAAGGCGGTCTGCACCGGATGGATACCGCTCGGCTGTGTTGTTGCTGAGGCAGATGCGGCCATCGTCAACGCTTGAGCAGATAGTCGATGGCCTTTGCGACAGAGGCCGAGCGCGACAATCGAGAACGCTCCTAGCGCGGCGTCTCGCAATTGCCTACCAACTTCGCTGCACGCTCTCATAGGCAATTGCGAGATATAAGCCACACTAGACTGTTGTTTTTGCTAGTGTCCCTTTGTCTCCGAATTGCCGTGCGAGGGTGCTGCAAGTTAGTCGGCAATTCGGAGACGGGACACTCGCGCCGCCAATGCTCAAACCGGGGCGCTTTCGGGCGCCGGACGCCCTCCTCGCGATGCTGAAGGACGCTTGTTCCGCCAAAAATTATGTGGAGTGAAACGCATCGCAAAGCGAGCGGCTGCTTGCCGCTCGCTTTGCATAATTACAGGCTTCGCATAATTGCGGTTATGTGGAGGTCCACATAACCGCAAGGGCGCCATGGGGCCTTGCGGCGATTGTGCAAGCTGAGTTCAAAGCCGATCCGTTTTCGGGCGTGATTTACGTGTTCCGTTCGGAACGGGTTGACAGAATAAAGCTACTGTTCTGGGACGGGACCGGCGTAAGCCTTCTGATCAAGCGCCGGGAGAATTGCAAGTTCCGCTGGCCCAAAACCGCCCCCGGGAGCCGCGTTTGATTATGCAGTGCGCCGTCCCTCGCAGCCGGGACACTTGATACCTTCAGGCCAACGCTCGAGCGCGGCATGGCAAAGCACCTCGCTTCAATACAAGGCGGCGAACTGGGCCTCGAATAGGAAACACAAAAAAGCCCCATCATACTGACGGGGCTTTTATAGAATTTAATCGCGAGGGGGATTTTCAACATCCTTGGCATGCCTGGCGACGACCTACTCTCCCACAGTGTAGTACCATCGGCGCAGGAACGTTTCACGGTCGAGTTCGGGATGGGATCGAGTGGGGGCGTTCCGCTATAACCACCAGGCAAACGAAGGATGTTGGATCACGAGCAAAGACTTCGTCCTATGCTCATGCTCAGAATGATCTGTCTTTGTCTTTTCGCCAACTCACTTTTCAAGTGAGCATTGACTAATGAGAGCGATGAAGCCTATCGAACTATTAGTACTGGTAAGCTCCACGCGTTACCGCGCTTCCACACCCAGCCTATCAACGTGGTGGTCTTCCACGGTTCTCGAGGGAGAACTTGTTTCGAGGCGAGTTTCCCGCTTAGATGCTTTCAGCGGTTATCTCTTCAACACTTAGCTACCCTGCACTGCGGCTGGCGCCACAACAGGTCCACCAGAGGTGTGTCCATCCCGGTCCTCTCGTACTAAGGACAGCTCCTCTCAATTCTCCTACACCCACGGCAGATAGGGACCGAACTGTCTCACGACGTTCTGAACCCAGCTCACGTACCGCTTTAATTGGCGAACAGCCAAACCCTTGGGACCTGCTCCAGCCCCAGGATGCGATGAGCCGACATCGAGGTGCCAAACAACCCCGTCGATATGGACTCTTGGGGGTCATCAGCCTGTTATCCCCGGCGTACCTTTTATCCGTTGAGCGATGGCCCTTCCACTCAGGACCACCGGATCACTAAGGCCGACTTTCGTCTCTGCTCGACTTGTGGGTCTCGCAGTCAGGCAGGCTTATGCCTTTGCACTCGACAGCTGATTTCCGACCAGCTTGAGCCTACCGTCGCACGCCTCCGTTACTCTTTGGGAGGCGACCGCCCCAGTCAAACTACCCACCACACACTGTCCCGGAACCGGATAACGGTCCGCGGTTAGATATCCATGATCGCAAGGGTGGTATTTCAAGGGTGACTCCACGAAACCTGGCGGCTCCGCTTCATAGTCTCCCACCTATCCTACACATGTAATCACGAATACCAGTGTGAAGCTATAGTAAAGGTGCACGGGGTCTTTCCGTCTAACCGCAGGAACCCCGCATCTTCACGGGGAATTCAATTTCACTGAGTCTGCGTTGGAGACAGTGGGGAAGTCGTTACGCCATTCGTGCAGGTCGGAACTTACCCGACAAGGAATTTCGCTACCTTAGGACCGTTATAGTTACGGCCGCCGTTTACTGGGGCTTCAATTCGGAGCTTGCACCCCTCCTCTTAACCTTCCAGCACCGGGCAGGCGTCAGACCCTATACGTCGCCTCGCGGCTTCGCAGAGCCCTGTGTTTTTGGTAAACAGTCGCCACCCCCTGGTCTGTGCCCCTCCGCAATGCTTGCGCAAAGCGAAGGCCCTCTTATCCCGAAGTTACGAGGGTAATTTGCCGAGTTCCTTCAACGCAGTTCTCTCAAGCGCCTTGGTATGCTCTACCTGTCCACCTGTGTCGGTTTAGGGTACGGTCGTTTGGGGGGCTATTTCCTGGGACTGCTTCACGGCCAAACCAATCCGATAAGGTTTGACAATATACGCAATCCGTCACCATCCCCTGGCTGAAGAATATTAACTTCATTCCCATCGACTACGGCTTTCGCCCTCGTCTTAGGAGCCGGCTAACCCTGCTCAGATTAACTTTAAGCAGGAACCCTTGGACTTTCGGCGAGAGTGTCTCTCACACTCTTTATCGTTACTCATGTCAGCATTCGCACTTCCAATACCTCCAGCATACCTCACAGTACACCTTCGCAGGCTTATGGAACGCTCCGCTACCGCTTGCATTGCTGCAAACCCGCAACTTCGGTGCGTGGCTTAATCCCCGTTACATTTTCGGCGCAAGAACCCTTATTTAGACCAGTGAGCTGTTACGCTTTCTTTAAATGATGGCTGCTTCTAAGCCAACATCCTGGTTGTTTTGGGGTTTTCACATCCTTTCCAACTTAGCCACGACTTGGGGACCTTAATTGGCGGTCAGGGCTGTTTCCCTTTTCACGACGGACCTTAGCACCCGCCGTGTGTCTGCCGGATAAGACATTCCAGTATTCGGAGTTTGGTTAGGTTTGGTAATCCGGTAAGGACCCCTAGCCCATCCAGTGCTCTACCCCTGGAAGCATTCGTCCGACGCTCTACCTAAATAGATTTCGCGGAGAACCAGCTATTTCCGAGTTTGATTGGCCTTTCACCCCTATGCACAAGTCATCCCCGACTTTTTCAACAGGCGTGGGTTCGGCCCTCCAGTGAGTGTTACCTCACTTTCAGCCTGCTCATGCATAGATCACTCGGTTTCGGGTCTAATCCAACGAACTGAACGCCCTGTTCAAACTCGCTTTCGCTGCGCCTACACCTATCGGCTTAAGCTTGCTCGTTAGACTAAGTCGCTGACCCATTATACAAAAGGTACGCCGTCACTTTCGCTCCGGCTGTTTGTAGGCATTCGGTTTCAGGTTCTCTTTCACTCCCCTCGTCGGGGTGCTTTTCACCTTTCCCTCACAGTACTTGTGCACTATCGGTTGGCAAGGAGTACTTAGGCTTGGAAGGAGGTCCTCCCATGTTCAGACAGGGTTTCACGTGCCCCGCCTTACTCAAGGCGCATGCGAAAATTTACGTGTAAGGG
>CAVWQG010000002.1:0-1222500 GCA_963757195.1 uncultured Alphaproteobacteria bacterium | reverse complement strand
AACTGTGCTATCTAGCGGAAATAGCCCCCCAGAAACGAAAATTCGGGCAGCGGAATCTTCAAAGGGAAACGTCATGGCATACGACTTCGAGGGCATGACAATCGAAACCACGTCAACGGCCCACCTTGTAAACACCGATGATTGGAGCACGGGCTTGGCGGAACATATCGCGAGCCTGGAGCACATTACCCTTAGCCAACGGCACTGGGATGTCATCGATTATTTGCGCGAGGAATATCTTAACAACCACCAAAATACCCCCAACACGCGCACCATTCTCAAAGCGATGTCCGAACGATGGAATGAGAAGATCGACCAGAAGGTGCTTTACGATCTCTTCCCGCTGGATCCTTCAAAGCAGGCCGGCCGTATCGGAGGCCTCCCCGAAAGCCACCGCAAGGGTGGATATTGATCGCGTGGCGACGCCGCTTGTTCGCGGCGTCGCCGAAGGCGTGCTTGGAGACGAGCCTTACAGCCTTTTCTTCGAAAAATACCAATCCACCGTCTCATAACCCTCGGAAGCGCGCGCCTCGGCGGCTTGCGCGGTCGAGGGCGGCGGCACGATCACCGCGTCGCCCGGCTGCCAGCCTTCGGGGGTCGCCACTTTATTGGCGTCCGACGTTTGCAGCGCCTGGACGAGCCTAAAGAATTCGTCGATCGAGCGGCCGTTGGTCATCGGATAATAGACCATGGCGCGTAAGACGCCGTTGGGATCGATCAGGAAGGTCGCGCGGACAGCAGAGGTGTCGGATGCGCCGGGCTGGATCATGCCGTAGGCGCGCGCCACCTTCATGTTAAGGTCGGCAATGATTGGAAAGCCAACCTCAACGCCAAACTTGTCCTTGATGGCTCGCATCCAGGCGATGTGCGCGTAATGGCTGTCGATGGAAAGCCCCAGGAGCTCGACATTCAGCGTCTCGAAGTCCTTCTGACGCTTGGCGAAAGCGATGAATTCGGTGGTGCAGACCGGCGTGAAGTCGGCGGGGTGCGAGAACAGGATCAGCCACTTGCCGCTATAATCGGCAAGCGATCTCTCGCCATGGGTGGTTACAGCCTTGAAGGCAGGGGCGGGTTCGTTGAGGCGCGGCATGGAAGTGATGGAATTGCCGGTCATGGATCGTCTCTTTCGCTTTGGAACTCTGATCGCTCTTATGGATACGCGTATTCTATATATTGATGAAATAGATTATTTCTCTGTCTGTAATCGAGGTATTCAATAAAGAATTGATGCTTTCCAGACAATCGCGCTTTCTGAGCGGCCCGTTTTGAACTCGATCTCCCGTGTGTCCACAACGGATGAAGGGGGACGGTGCGGTTCAGGGCATGGGCGGGTCTCGGAGGATTTCGGCAAGGTCTTCAACGAAGGAACCGATTTCCACCGGGACGGCAGCCAGTTCGATGGCGAAAGCTATCGGATCGGCCAGCTCCATGCGTTCGCGATAGATACGCCCGGCCACACGCCCGCCTACATGACACACGTCATCGGCGATTCAGCCTTCGTCGGCGATACGATCTTCATGCCCGACGGCGGCACGGCGCGCGCAGATTTCCCGGCGGGAACGCGAGAACGCTCTATAAATTCACCGATGCCGCATGGCAATCCGCCCAGGAACTATCGGCGCGGCGGCCAATCCGCTGGAGAAGGTTCGGCCGTTCACATCGGTGAGCCGCACGAGCGCAGGCTTGTCCGGGCCGCTGACGCCGGGAATTGGCGGCAGCGTGATCGTGGCCATGGCGCCCATTCCTGCCGCGAGCCCGTAGGGACCGGCCTTGAACTTGTTATAGTCGAAATCGTTCACGATAGCGGACACGGGCAATGCCGAGAGCGCGGCAGTGTCCCAGACCGCGAGCGGCTTGCCGTCCGCGCTCAGGAGTTCGGCCTTCATGATATGAGCTGGGGCCGCGGACGTGCCTCCATCGAGGTAGACATGAAACCGCACGCCTCCATTGTCCGCGAGCGTGACGGCGCTGAGCGTGAAATGATGCTTGCTGGGGCTGACCGGCCCCGCATGGAACGGCGTCAGAACCGAACCGCGATAGTAGCTGTATGTGCCGATATCGAAGACCAGCACAAAGGCGAGCAGGCCCAAGGCAAGGTTGCGGAAGCCGGCCCCGCTCAAGGGTAGCGGGAGGCTGCCGCCGGCCCAGCGAAACCATGCCCGGCTGGCAAGATCCGGATTGTGACGGACCATCGCATTGTCGAGCGAATAAGCGCTGCTTCCAGCCAGCATGAGCGTCGCGCCCATCGCGAGGTTGCAGGACGCCATGGTCCATTCGTCGATGCAGGTGGCGCCCTGCCAGCCGAACATCAGCATCAGCACGATCGAAAGGCCCGCCGATACCGCGGCAGCGAGACGCGTCATGATTCCCGCCATGAGAGCCAACCCCGCGACCAGTTCGATGGCGCTGAAAACGAGCACGGCTGCGTAGAGCAGCCAGAAATGGTGCAGCAGGTAGGCGATCACATGGTCGAAACCCAAGAGCGCGCCGGGCATGGCGCTCTGAAACTTGTTCGCCATCCAAGTATGTTGAGTTGGATCGAGCTTGGATGGCGCGTAGATGAAGCGGCGAGATCCACCGCCCCAGTAAATGAAACCTTGGATGATCCGGACCGGCAGCATCGCAATGGCGGCGGTGCGCCACCCGCTCATGTCATGCGTGATATCGACTGAATCTGCTCGGTCTACTGTTAACGTCCTCATGGGCTTTCTACCCTGTACGCAGCACTGCCTTATTCGGTTACAGAGCCGGGTCGAGATGGCTGCCCTTCTCTGTCATAAGGCTTAAACCCGTAGCGCTCGAAAATAGCCAAGGCCGGCCGCGACCGAATGAAGGCGAGCCAGGCCTTGGCGGCTTCAGGGTGGGCAGCCCCCTTGACCTCCGCGCCGGCGTAGACCGCGGTGGAGTTATCGGCGTCCGGTATCGCGATGTGCGTAATGGGATGTCCGGCTTGTTCCTGGAAAATCGCTTCGGATTGCCAGGTGATGCCGGCGTCCGCCCGTCCCTGCATCAGAAATAGAGGCGTCTGCCTGTGATGGATATGCGTGAGGATCGTACTCCCGTCCGCTACCTTGGAGCCGTACACTGTGGAAGCAAGCGACTGTCCGCCCGCCTTGGTGAGCGAGGCCTCGATCTGGCGCGCGATGCCTTCGAATTCGGGATTTGGCATCACAAGCCGAATCCCTGGCTTGCCGAGGTCGGCGAGATTTTCGATGCGGCCGGGGTTTCCCTTGGGCGCCATGATCGTCAGCGTGTTGGTGACATAGGGAATGGCGGGAGGCTCAAGCAAGCCCTCCGAGATCATCTGCCTCACCCTGGCGAGCCCCGCGAGATAGGCGTCTGCCTTCGCAGTCCAAGTCATGTTGCCGACGGTAACTGTGCCACCGGCTTCCAATTGCTTCGCCAGCAGGCCCGGCGGGATCGTCTCCCAATAAACGTGGCCCTTATATTCGGGGCGCTCGCGTTCGAACTCCGCCACGAGCGGCGCCATGGCGAAGAAATAGTTGCCGCCAACATAAAGTATGAGTTTTGCATCGAAGGGATCGCCGTGAAAATCAGCGAGATTATCGGCTTCGGGCACGGTGAACTGAAGCCCGCGCGCCTCCGCATCGTTGTTGGCGCCGCCTTGCCAGGGTGGAAAAACATCGGTCTTATCTTCGGGCGCGGCAGCCCGGGCGCAAACCGTGAGCGGGAGAGCAGCCGCTGTGACCGCGAGAGCGAACAAAAAAGGCTTTAACATCGCCAGCCTCACTTCATGTAGTTATAGCCGGCATGCTGTAGTTCGGTGATGGCGCCGACCGCTCCGGGTGTGAGCACGCAACCCGGAATCAAATGATTGGTCAGCTCGGCCGCCAGCGCGTCCGTCGCGTGCTTGTCCGGATTAACACCCGTGGCGACGAGCTTGAGGGATAGCTCCCATATGGCGTTGTGACAGGCCGTGAATACGAGGCCGCGTTGCTGCAGCGCCGGGATCGAGCTGTATTCCGGCGAGAACGCGCCTTTCGGGTTCTCGTAATCGGCAGGGTTTGCCGGAGCCTTCTTTTCCTCAATAAGCGTATTGGTCTTGAACTTCTCACCGGCGAGCTTGGCGAACTGATATTTGTCCCACATCGCTTGATCGTAAAGCGCCAGATGAGCGCTGCCATGCGTCGCCGAAACGGCAAGGGCATCGGGATGATCGAAAGACCAGATTTGCGAGTTCAGCCAGTTGCGCATGACATTGGTCCATGGTGACGCAAGGTCTGTGTTATCGAAAACCTGACGGGGCTCCTTGCGGTAATCCATCAGTTCCGCAAAAGCCTCATGATCCCATTGCGAGCGGTTGTTCAGGATCATTGGCACGGTCTTGAAGTCCCGCCGGCGCGGAGCATTGGAAAGGCGCTGCATCAAGTCATGCAGCGACCCTGCACCCGGCGGGAGCATGTCCGGTTCCGCCGCGTTGGATAAGCGCGGCGTGAGCTCCGTCGCTCCAGCCGCGAGGGCCAGGGCAGTACCCGCCAAAACGCTGCGCCGATGAAAAAAGGATTGGGCCACGAATAAACTCCTCGCTGCTCGAAGGAAACTACAGGATGCAGTGTCTCCGAGGATCCGATTGAGATCACACGTCCAAACCCACGCGGGCGGAGCACGTTCCTACATATTCATATGTGTTCGCATCCAATCATGCGAAGGATAATGCTGAAAGCGGGGCTTGCGCTCTGGGTTCTCGCGGGGCCGCGGCTGCAACTGACGACGCGCCGCCCGATGCGGCCGGCTGGTCGAAGCTGGTGGACGGCCTCGCCAAGGTCACGGTGCGGTGCAATGCCTGCCACGCCGTCTTCCGGGTGAAGTGATCTGCGATACTTGCAAAGCTGAGGGAGCGACGTGTCCTCGTACCGTTCAATCGCGTACCGCCTTGGATTGCGTCGGCGCCCTGCTCCAACCTTTTCCCGCCGGGATATCCGGACCCTGGCGGAGAGGCTGTGCAGGTAAGCTGAAGCCAGCCGGGAAGCTCAGCGTGGCCCGGAGCCCCGGCTTATTGTCGGACAGCTCAAGGCGCGCCCCATGCCATTCGGAAACTGCCGCCACAAAGCTAAGGCCAAGACCAAACCCCTGTTTACCCCCAGCCGAGTCAAGCCTGACAAAACGGTCCAGAATGGCCGTGCGTTTATCATCCGGAATCCCAGGTCCGCCGTCAGCGATGGTGAGGCTTGTGCCGTAGGCGGTTTGCGCCGCTGCGATCACAACCTTTCCGCCTTTCGGTGAATATTTGATGGCGTTGTCAAGGAGGTTTGCCACGGCCTGTGAAAGCAAATGTGCGTCTCCTAAAACAACAATGCCCGCTCGCCGGACCGCGGCCGGCGGCAACTGCGAGTCCACGATAACATCGCTCTCCTCGGCGAAAACCTGATAAAGATCGACAAGTTCCTCCACCACCTCCGCCAGATCCACGGGCGCGCGCGGCAAAGACAGCGCGCCCGCTTTGATGCGCGCGATCTTCAAGATGCCATTGAAGGTTTCGACAATCGTCTCCGACTCGACGATGGCGCGCTTCAGCACTGCCCGGTACTCCTCCTCCGAGCGGGGCGATAGCAGCGCGACCTCCAGTCTTCCGCGCAGACGGTTCAACGGCGTTCTCAAATCATGGGCTATGTTTTCAGTGACGCCGCGAACGGTCGCGATGAGCCGCTGAATCCGATTGAGCATGGCGTTGATGTTTTGGGCGATCTGGTCGTACTCGTCGCCTCCTTCACCAACTTCTATCCGTCCCGAAAGATTGCCTTCGAGCACTTCTTGGGTCGTCGCATTGATCTGTCCCAAGCGGCGACGCGCATACAGAGCGAGCATGGCGCCCGCGGTAGCGCCGAGCAACAAGTTAGCGGCAAGCACGCTGAAGAGGGACTCTGCGACAATATCCTGGAAGAGAATTCGCTCGGAGAGTGTCCGCCCTACAAGCAGCCGGATTCCGCCAGGAAAGTTGAGGATCCGGACACGGGCGCTCTTGGCGGCGTGGAGCACTTCGACATCGGCGGCTGCTCCCGGCTTTGGCGCGCTCGCTGGCCAGCGCGCCACATTGCCGGTGGAAACTTCGTCGGGCCCCATAAGCAGGTAGATGCGCAAGGCGTCCGGGCTCGGCGACGCGCGATCGGCGACAGTCTGCCGGAGCCGCTCGTAACCACCCTTTTCATAGGCTGCCATCATGTCGGAGCATTCGCGCTTAAGCGCTCCGTCAATCTGGCCATCGATGAGGACGAGCATTCTCCAATAGAGAATTCCGAGCACCGCGCCGCCCAGCGCGATGAATGCGAGACAGGCAAGCACCGTCAAGCGGAAGGTCGTCGTCTGGAGGGGGCTAATCCGCAACGATGCAGTATCCCGAGCCGCGCACGGTTCGAATGAGGGGCGTTTCAAAGCCGCGATCGACTTTCTGACGCAGACGGGTCATTTGCACGTCGATAATATTTGTTTCCGGCTCGAAGCGGTATTTCCATACGGCTTCGAGAATCATGGTTCGGGTTACGGTTTGCCCAGCATGACGCATCAAAAACTCGAGGAGGCGGAATTCGCGCGGCATCAGTACGATCTCGGTGTTGGCGCGCCTCACCGCTCTGGTTATCGAATTCAGTTCCAGATCGCCAACCCTCAAGATCGTCTCAGGCGCCTCCTCCTTGCGGCGGAGGATGGCTTCCAGGCGCGCTAAGAGTTCAAGAAACGAGAACGGCTTGGCGATGTAGTCGTCGCCGCCGGCGCGCAAGCCTGCAATCCGGTCGTCGACTTCATTCAGGCCGGTCAGGAAAACCGCAGGCGTCATGATACGCTGTGCACGCAGGGCCTCTACGATAGCGAGGCCGTCGCCGCCAGGAAGCATGCGGTCGATGATAAGCGCATCGAAATCTTGGGTTTTCGCAAGCGCGAGCCCTTCGCCGAAATCGGCCGCGCAAGCGGCCTCGTGGCCGCATTCCGCCAAGCCTTGCACCAGGACGCCGCGTCCCTCGGGATCGTCCTCGACGATGAGAATTCGCATAGCTTAGACAACGCCCCCGAAAGGTATCCGAATTGAAACTATGGCCGCGATGGCGCTCTCTGTATGATCGGCGTTCCCCAAGCTAGTACGCCCCGCGGGAAGTCCTGACCGCTTTTATGCCGCTGGCGGTAAATCCAGGATTGCGGCAAGCCCGCCCAGCTCGGAGCGTTCGAGGCGCAGCGTTCCTCCATGGATGGCCGCGAGCTTGGCCGCGATTGATAGGCCGAGGCCATGCCCCGGCATGCTTTCATCGAGGCGCTCGCCCCGCGTGAGAACCTGAGCTCGCTGCTCCTCTTTCAGACCTGGTCCATCATCGTCAATCTGGACAACGATGCGTCCGTCTGGGCTCCGGGCCGAGATACCAACGGTCCGGGCTGCCCATTTGCAGGCGTTATCGGCCAGGTTGCCGATCATCTCGCCGAGATCGTCCTCCGCGCAAGCGGCGAAAAGCCCGTGCGGCACGCTGAACTCCAGCTTTCGTCCGGGATAGAGGCGCTCCAACGAGAAGCGCACATCCTCCATCACCTGGTCGAGTGATGCGCCGGCAGCAACGCGGCGCTGTTTCATCTGCGCGCGCGCATTGATGAGATGATGCTCGACAACCCGGGTCATTTTGTCTGCTTCGGCTTTTAGAGTGTCCGCTTCCTTCCCGGGGAGGCTGGCCGCTTCGTTGCGGATCACCGCAATCGGCGTTTTCAGCGCATGCGCAAGATTGCCAGCCTCGGCCCGCGCCTGCGCCACCATCATATCGCGCTCGTCGAGCAGGCCGTTGAGCTCATCGATCAGCGGCGCTATTTCCGAAGGACCATCCGCCTGAAGCCGCGAGCCGCGCCCCTGTCGCACCTGCAAAAGACCGGCTCGTACCATGCCGAGCGGGCGCAAGCCATAGGTCACCTGCGCCGCAATGAGTGCGCCAAGCGTCAAGCCAAGCGTGAGGAGCGCCGCGGCAAGCTGGCCCATGAAGATGAGCACGTCGTTCTGAACCGTGACGCACGGCCCGGCCACAAGCACGGACAGCGGCCGGCTCGATCCGGGCAAAGCGATATCCTGGGCAATGATGCGGAGCCGCACCTCGCCGGGACCGGGGATATTATCGAAGATACGGGGTTCGCTGGTTGCAATAACCGGCGGGATGCTTCGACCGGCGAGCGACGGAGAACGCTTCAGCGTTTCGTTGCCGCTGCGGATCTCCCAGTACCACCCCGACAAAGGTTTTCTGAAACGCGGGTCCGCCGGTTCCCAACTCAGATTGAGCGACCCGTCCGCACCGCCGCTCGCGGCCGCGACAAGCTCTTCCATATGGCTTTGCAGCGTTTGATCGAAATGCCGCTGCATATGGGCGCGAAACAAAAGGACAAGGACAGCGCCCGTCGCCAGAAGGGAGAATGCGAGCCAGGCCAGCGAAATAGCGATAAGACGGAACTTCAGAGAACGTGGCCGCACCCGGATCGCTCCCCGTTTCTGCGCCTCTCGTGCCTCCACATCCAAATGTCCAACCGCGACCATCTTAAACCTCGGACAGCTCGTAACCCTGGCCGCGGCGGGTATGGATGATGTCGGCGCCGATCTTCTTTCGCAGCCGGTTGACGAGCACCTCGATTACGTTGGGATCGCGGTCCTCGTTATAGCCGTAGATGTGCTCGATGAGTTCGGTTTTGGACACGACTTTGCCGGGGTGCAGCATGAGATAGGCGAGCGCCCGGTATTCCATGGCCGTCAGATCGAGCGAGGCCCCGTCGTAAGTCACGCGCTGCGAGCCCGGATCGAGGCTTAGACCAGCGAAAACGAATGTACCCGACGCCTGCCCCGAGGCGCGACGGACGAGAGCTTCGACGCGGGCGAGCAACTCTTCGATCTCGAAGGGCTTCCCGAGGTAATCGTCGGCGCCTTCCCTAAGACCGGTCACTTTCTCCCGCCACGAAGCGCGCGCCGTCAAAATGAGCACCGGCATGGCGCGGCCATCGCCTCGCCAGCGCCGAAGGACGGCGAGCCCATCGAGGGTAGGCAAGCCGAGATCGAGAATGACCGCATCGTAAGGCTCGGTATCGCCGAGAAACCAAGCCTCCTCGCCGTCGGAGGTCTTGTCGACGGCGTAGCCCGCTCGTTCAAGCGCCGCCGCCACTTGGCGCAGCAAGCCGGGATCATCCTCGGCGAGTAGAACTCTCACTTGCTCAGGCCTCTCTGATACGGCCGCTGCACGAAGAGTGTGCTGGTCTGGTTTCTTCAAGATAGGCCTCTTTCGGCCTTTGGCTATGATCTTTGCCAAAGGCAGCCTGCGAGCTATCAGCTCCCACCTTACACCAAGCTTAAAATGGGTTTCAGCGTGCGGAAAACCCCTCTCCCTTAGAGTTGCCTCTCAATGATCAACAAGAGGAGCGTGACATGAGAAAGAACGCCATGGTCGTTGGAGCCGCCGCGATTTTCATCGCGCTCGCGTCTCCGGCCTCGGCTCAGGGCATGGGACCGGGCGGAGGCATGGGCGGCATGGGTATGGGCATGTGGCAAGCGGTCGTCGGCAAGCTTTGCGTCAAGGACATCGAGACGCATTGCGCAGGGCTTGGGCAAGGACCGGGTCAAAGGGCCTGCCTTGAGGGCAAGTCGAAGGAGCTTACGGAGAATTGCCGTCTCGCGCTCGAGTCCACCGGGCCGGATCGTGGCCGCGGAACTGGGCCTGTCGCAACGCTTTGCATGAACGAGATCGCAAAGTTCTGCCCCGAGGTCGAGCACGCGTTCGGTCAGGTGCGGACTTGCCTCAACGCACATGTTGGGGAGCTTGGCGAAGCTTGCACCGTCGCCCTCGATAACACGGGCCCTCGCTGGCGCAACTAAGAGGAGTACATGATCATGATGATGAAAAGAGTAACAATCGCCGTGGCCGCCGCCGCTATGCTCGTCCCGGCAGACCTGGCATCCGCGCAAGGCATGGGCCGCGGCCCGGTTGCAAGAGCATGCGCTCCAGAGATCGAAATGCACTGCGCGCATGAGCGGCACGGCGCAGGCGCGGTGCGCGCTTGCCTCCAGTCGAACTGGCGCAGGCTTTCCCATGATTGCAGGTCGGTGTTGGGCAGCTCCGGGGGCGGTCAGCGCTGGAGGTAGCCACGCGGATTAGTGATTGCACAGGTGTGGCCCTTGGCGGCGCCTGTAAGATGCAAAAGACCCAGAATGCGAGGACCGTCATGCGAAACATGATTTTGGCCGCAGGGCTTGTGCTCTCGGCTCTTGCAGCGCCGGCCGCCAGGGCCGAGGACTCTCGAACGGCTGTAGACCTGCCGCCCGACGTGAAAACGCAGTTCCTCGAACACATGCGGACGCACATGAACGCGCTGAACGACGTTGTGCAACTCATGGCCGAAGGCAAAATCCGGGAGGCGGGATCAACCGCCCACAAGGAGATGGCGATCGGTCAGGGGCAGGGATTCGGACGTTACATGCCGTCCGAGTTCCGCGAGATGGGCTTCGAGTATCACAAAGCGGCAGACGATTTTGCCCGGATCGCCTCCGAGGTCCCGGAGCCGCCCGATGCGGCCGGCTGGTCGAAGCTGGTGGACGGCCTCGCCAAGGTCACGGTGCGATGCAATGCCTGCCACGCCGTCTTCCAGGTGAAATGACGAGAAAGCACCATCCGCGATCGCTGGCTGACGCGTGGCCATCTCGCGCAGAGCAGCTTGCGGTTAGAAGAGCCGCCCACTGCTCTGCTTGCTTGTGACTAAGTCACAAACTCCTCATCCTCCGCCGGTCTATTACGCCATGCATAAAGAGCGGTGAAGCCGCTCTCATTGCTGTCTTTGGCCATGCAAGGATCTTCGCTGCGGGAACAAGCCGAATGAACGACAAGCTCAACATCGGCGCTGTCAGAAGTCTCAAGATCGATGTTCTGAGCGAGACCGGCTGGTTCGACGATGCCCGGTTCAAGCAGGACATGGCCGATTACGGCGGCGCCGCGCAAAGCCAATACCGCGTCGCATGGGATCCGCAAAACGCTGGCGGCTACGCGGCGCTTCTGACCCTCACTTCGCTGGACGGCGACGAGCGCAAAATCCTGCTCGATACCGGCTGGAACACCGATTGGATGGACTATGTCTTCGCCCGGCATGGCGTCGATCACATGCTTGAGCGGGGCGAGATCGATTTCATGGTGCTCTCGCATTGGCACCTCGATCACTACTGGGGCATCGAGTCGACGTTGAAGCACAACCCACGGCTCACGCTCTACGCTCCCGCCACGTGGTCCGAAAAGGATCGCTTCCTGCTCGCCGGAAACGGAAGCATCGAGACTGTGGACCGCGAGGGAAAGGCGGTGTCCGTCTGCCGCAGTAGCGTGCTCCATGAAGGCGATCTCATACTCACCAGTGCGGAGGGCGAAGACGGCGGCGGCATCTACCGGCTAATGCCGGGCGTAGCGCTCAAGATGTTCGACGCCTCGATGCTCTTGCAGGTGCGAGGTGAGAACGTTCTCTATGTCAATGTTGAGGGCAAGGGGATCGTCACCGTTACGGGCTGCGGCCACCCGGGGATCATGAACCTGCTCGGCTTCGCGAAGGATCGCTTCGCGGCGCCTGGGCTCTACGGCTGCTATGGCGGCCTGCACTTGAGCATCTTCGATTGCTGGAAGCCGGAATTCGATGCCATCATCGAAGACGTCAAGCAGCTTGGAATGGCCAAGATGGGCTGCAACCATTGCACCGGCCGGATGTGGGCGGAGAAGGCCGCGACCCACGGCGTGCCGATCATCAAGGGGACCGACACCTATCTGAGTTACCCCAAGCGTTCTGCTCACGCCAAAGGCAGCCACGCGTTTCTCGGCAACGGCGACAGCGTTGTTTTCTGAGGCATGCACAGCCGCAGGACAGTCCGATCTTTTGGCGCTGGGGCCATGTGCAACCACGCTGCCGATGGCCCGTGCCCGGCATTGAGCGCAAGTCGTAGTTTTTTAAAAAAGAGTAGGCTTTAATGACTCCCGTTCGCGCGCTTCTTCTTTTCATTTGCCTGGCGGCCTGGGCAATGAGCCGTCGTATCCGGCGGATCAAGGGCCAAAGCACAGGAAACCACGGCGAAACCGATGCTGGATGATCGCCGCCTATTGAAATCGACCCCGCCAACCGCGAATGCGTGTCCGAAGAAAACCCGTGCTTGAAAGGAACGAAGAATGACAATTGACAGAGCCGTTATCAGCTTCGCTGGTTTCATGGTGCTCTTGAGCCTGTCTCTGGGCTATTTCTATAGCGAGTACTGGTATCTGCTGACTGCCTTTGCTGGCCTGAATATGCTGCAATCCGGATTTACAGGCTTCTGTCCTGCCGCGGTTGTTTTCAGATGGCTTGGCGTGCCTGCCGGTTCAGCATTTCGATAGGCGCCAACGCTGCCAAGGCCGCTGGACCGGCACGATCAGCGAGCATTTTGGCGAAGCCGCCTTCTTTGCCTTCGTCACGATCGATCAAACTACGAATTCCGTTGTCGAGCAGCGCATACAGCCGAACCCGCACCTGTCCCTGGACAAAGGAAAAGGTCTCCAGGTGGCCCAGTGGCTGGCGTCACAGAAGCCCGATGTCGTCCTCGTGACGGTGGATTTGACCGGACGAAGCCCGGACTATGTTCTTCGCGACGCTGGCATCGAGGTTCAGCGCACCGGCAAGGGCAAGTTGACGGACGTGTTAGACGACCTCCATTTGAGTTCGGTCAACGCTTGATGAAACAATTTATGCCGGGATTGTCGGTGTGGCGGCGCCGCGCACCAAAGTTCTCTTGCGAACCTCGGCTGTTCCCGTCCAGCGAGCGGGGCCATGGAAGCGTTCCGACATGACGAAAGCCAGGAGCGGTAGAAAATGAACACGATTGAGACGATTGCTTGCACGTCCTGCGGAACTGTCAACAGAGCCCCTGCCTCAAAGCTTGACGCCGGCGCTCGCCCGGCATGCGGCAGCTGCCATAAGCCGCTCTTCACCGGCGAACCATACGAGATCACGTCAGAAGACGAGTTCAACAGCTTGCTTGCGAAGACCTCGATTCCGGTTCTCGTCGACTTCTGGGCGCCCTGGTGCGGGCCGTGCCTGCAGATGGCGCCACACTTTAAGGCGGCGGCGCTGGCCCTTGAACCGCGCCTCAAGCTTTTTAAGGTCGATACGGAAAAGCTTCCCGGCGCCGCGGGCCGCAACGGCATTAGAAGCATCCCGACGATGATCTTGTTTGCGAACGGGGGCGAGATCGCGCGCCAAAGCGGCGCCATGCCCGCGAAGGCGATCGAGCAATGGGTCAGGCAGCAGCTTCCCGCCGGTAATCGCGCCTGATTTCGCCGTTAGCCGTTCGGCATGCCCTGCGGAGCGCGCAGGCGCTAATCCGCATCGATGCGGTATCCGGAACCGCGCACCGTATGAATGAGCGGCGCCTCGAAGCCCCGATCAATTTTCTGGCGCAGGCGGCTCATCTGCACGTCGATGATCTTGGTTTCAGGTTCGAAGCGGTATTTCCAAACGCCTTCAAGGAGCATCGTCCGGGTGACGGTTTGCCCGGCGTGCCTCACCAAGAACTCAAGCAAGCGGAACTCGCGCGGCATCAGTACGATCTCGATATCGGCGCGCTTTACGGTTCTGTCTAACAAGTTCCGGAGCCGCTGACGCCTGTGTGAGCCGCCCGCTTTTTCACGACATTGCGATGACGTATACGTCAAGCCCCTCTTGTTAGCGCGAAGAGGATGCTTTAGCTATCGCGAGAGAATCCAAACCCAAGGAGCCAGAGATGGACTTGCAGGAAGTGGCCGACGGCATGACGCAGCGCGTGAGCGGAAAGTCTCCGCTCGGCGGAACCCTCAAATTCGATCTTGGAGAAGCTGGCAGCCTCTTCATTGATGGCACCGGCAGCGACAACACAGTCGCCGTGAACAAGAACGATCCCGCGAAATGCACCATCACCATGACGGCGGACGACTTCAAGGAGCTGATCCACGGCCGCCTTCAGCCAACCTCGGCCTTCATGCAGGGCAGAATGCGTGTCGACGGCGACATGCTTCTCGCCATGAAACTTGGGCAACTGGTCTAGAAAGACATTCCTTGGCCGGCTAAGGAGTGTCTGCTTAGACTCTCCTGTTTTCGCAGGGTTTTTCGCAAAACCGGGAAGGCCATTTTTGCGAGCCCTGCTCATGATCGGAAAGCCCGGACTGCGTTGACCTCAGCACCTGATGTAAGCCCAAGCATGACCGAGCCGGAGAGGCTCTACGGCATTTCCGAACTCGCCGGGGA
Source organism: uncultured Alphaproteobacteria bacterium (assembly GCA_963757195.1). Lineage (GTDB taxonomy): Bacteria > Pseudomonadota > Alphaproteobacteria > Rhizobiales > Rhodomicrobiaceae > Rhodomicrobium. Next base: position 1,208,265 of record CAVWQG010000002.1, on the reverse strand, counting down.
GCTTGGGATCACGGCGCGCGCCATACGCTTCTACGAGGCGAAAGGGCTTCTCACGCCGCCGCGTGCGAATGGCGGACGCGTCTATACCAGACGGGAACGCGCTCGGCTGAAGCTCATTTTGCGCGCGAAGTCGATCGGTTTCTCGCTCGCTGAAGTGAAGCAGTTCCTCGCTCTCTACGGCAATCGCGGCGAAGGGCGCCCTCAACAGGTTGCTTTCGTCGCTGAGCGCTCCAGCGAGCTCATCAAGGAACTGGAGCAAAAGCAGGCCGATGTCGCGGCGACGCTCGCGGAACTAAAAAACATTAACACCCAATGCTTGCGCTATCTCGTCGAGCACGGCGCGCCCTGCAGCCAGGACGCCCTATCTGAAGGGGAGCGCTCCCTGAAGAATGCACAACCAACCCGGAGCAAGGGTTAGATCATGTTGCACCGTACGCTTTTTTCCGAAGAGCATGAGCTTTATCGCGATCAGGTGCGCCGCTTCATCGAGCGCGAGATCACGCCGCATCACGCGAAGTGGGAGAAGGAGCACATCGTTCCGCGGCAGGTATGGCTGGCGGCGGGCGAGGCCGGCCTTCTCTGCCCCGCCATCCCCGAAGAGTACGGCGGCTGCGGCGGGGACAGGCTTCATTCAACGATCGTCATCGAAGAACTCGCACGCGCGGGCGCAACGGGACCCGGTTTCGCGCTCCACTCGGACATCGTCGCGCCCTACATTCTCGGCTACGGCGCCGAAGAGCAGCGCCAGCGTTATCTGCCCGCCATGGCGAAGGGCGAAATCATTGGCGCAATCGCGATGTCGGAGCCGGGCGCCGGGTCCGATCTGCAGGGTGTGCGCACGACCGCCATGCGGCGCGGCAACGGCTATGTGCTGAACGGCTCGAAAACCTTTATCACCAACGGCCAGAACGCCGACCTCGTTATTGTGGTCGCGAAGACCGATCCGGCGCTCGGCGCGAAAGGCATCACGCTCTTCCTCGTCGATGCGAGGCTTCCCGGCTTCTCCAAAGGCCGCAACCTCGAAAAGCTCGGCCTGCACGCCCAGGACACGTCCGAGCTGTTCTTCCAGGATGTCGAGCTTCCGGGCGCCGCCCGTCTCGGGGCCGAGGGCCAGGGCTTCATCCTTCTCATGAAGGAACTCGCCTGGGAGCGGCTTCAGATCGCCATCGCAGGGCTAGCCTCGGCGGAGGCAGCGTTGCAATCGACCATCGACTATGTGCGCCAGCGCAAGGTTTTCGGTCAGGCCGTGTTCGATTTCCAGACCACGAAACACAAGCTTGCGGAGATGAAAACGGAGATCCAGATCGGCCGTACCTTCGTCGACCGCTGCATCGAGCAGATGATGGACGGCGACCTCGATGCGACAACGTCGGCGATGGCGAAATACTGGGTTTCCGACCTGCAATGCAAAGTCATCGATCAGTGCCTGCAACTGCATGGCGGCTACGGCTACATGATGGAATACCCCATCACCCGCGCCTATGCCGATGCCCGCGTGCAGCGCATCTATGGCGGCACGAATGAAATCATGAAGGAACTCATCGCGCGGACGCTGTAACGATACCGCTTACCTGACGCGAAGGCTGGATGGCCGGTCAAGCCCGGCCATGACTAAAGGAGCAACCATGCCAGACGCCTATATTTTCGATCATGTGCGAACCCCGCGCGGCAAAGGCAAGAAAGATGGTTCGCTGCACGAGGTGACGCCCATCCGGCTTGCGACGCAGATGCTGGAGGCCATCCGCGACCGCAACAATGGCCTCGATACGCGCGAGGTCGAAGATGTGATCCTCGGCTGCGTCATGCCCGTTGGCGAGCAGGGCGCGAACATCGCCCGCGCGGCTGTTCTGACGGCCGGTTACGACGAGAGCGTGCCCGGCGTCCAGATCAACCGCTTCTGCGCATCCGGGCTCGAAGCTGTGAACATGGCGGCGGCGAAGGTCATGTCGGGGCAGTCGCCGATGGCGATTGGCGGCGGCGTCGAATCCATGAGCCGCATTCCCATGGCGTCCGACGGCGGCGCGTGGCCCGTCGATCCTGCGGTGGCGATGCCAACCTATTTCGTGCCGCAGGGCATCAGCGCAGACCTCATCGCAACCAAATACGGCATCAGCCGCGACGACCTGGACGCCTATGCCGTAGAGAGCCACAAGCGAGCCGCCAAATCCTGGGAGGAAGGCCGCTTCGCCCGCTCCGTCGTGCCGGTCAACGACATTCTCGGCACGCCGCTCCTCTCCCGCGACGAGATGATCCGCGCAGACGCCACCATGCAGTCGCTCGGCGCGCTCAACCCGTCATTCGTGGACATGGGCAAGACTTACGGCTTCGACGGCGTGGCAATACAGAAATATCCCGAAGTCGAACGCATCAACCATGTTCACACGCCGGGCAATTCGTCCGGCATTGTCGATGGCGCGGCCGCCGTCCTCATCGGCACGAAGGAGGCCGGCGAAAAGGCGGGCATCAAGCCCCGCGCGCGCATCAAAAGCTTCGCCTCCATCGGCTCCGAGCCGACCATCATGCTGACCGGCCCGAGCTTCGCCGCCGAGCGCGTGCTGGCTAAGGCCGGGATGCGCAAGGAAGACCTGGACCTTTGGGAGCTGAACGAGGCGTTCGCCTCCGTCGTGCTGCGCTTCATGGATGTGCTGAACGTGCCCCACGACAAGATCAACGTGAACGGCGGCGCCATCGCCATGGGTCATCCCCTCGGCGCGACCGGTGCGATGGTGCTCGGCACGCTGCTCGACGAGATGGAGCGGCGCGACGCGAGCACGGGCCTTGTCACGCTTTGCATCGGCGCAGGCATGGGTACCGCGACTATCTTGGAACGGGTTTAATCGGAGGCAGCCACCCCTCACCCCGCCCTCTCCCCAAGGGAGAGGGAGCAACAACGTTCCTTCTCCCATGGGGAGAAGGACAGGATGAGGGGAGCGACGAAGGGAGTTTTGCAATGACTAACAGCATTTCCTACGCCGTCGATGGCGACGGCATCGCCACCCTCACCATCGACCAGCCCGGCAAGTCCATGAATGTGATCGGGCAGGACTTCGTGGACGAGTTTGGGGCGGCCATCGAGCGCGCGGCGGGCGACGCCTCCGTGAAGGGCATCATCGTCACGTCGGGCAAATCGAGCTTTGTCGCGGGCGCGGATCTGATCGGCATGGAGGGCCTTATCGCGCGAGCCCGCACCGCACCGCCCGCCGAGGCCTTGAAGGCCGTCTCGGGCTTGACCCGCGTGCTGCGGCGGCTTGAGACATGCGGTAAGCCTGTCGCCTGCGCCATCAACGGCGCCGCGCTCGGCGGCGGTTTCGAGATCGCGCTCGCCTGCCATTATCGCGTCAGCGCCGACGGCGACCACATCAAGATCGGTCTGCCCGAAGTGCAGGTCGGGCTTCTCCCAGGCGGCGGCGGAACGCAGCGTGTTCCTCGGCTGATCGGCATCATGCCCGCGCTGCCGTTATTGCTCGAAGGGCGCCATTTGTCGCCACAACAGGCGAAGGGGAATGGCCTCGTCCACGAGGTTGTGCCCGCGAGCGAGCTTCTGGCGGCGGCGAAGAAGTGGCTGACCTCGCCGCAGGCAAAAGCGGTGCAACCCTGGGACGAGAAGTCGTTCAAGGTGCCGGGCGGCGCTGGCGCAATGAACCCGAATGCGGCGCAGACATTCATGGCTGCCAACGCGATGACGCGTGACAAGACGTTCGGCAACTACCCCGCCGTCCAGGCGATTCTGTCCGCCGTCTATGAAGGAACGCAGGTTCCGATGGATCTCGGCCTTAAAATCGAGGGGAAGTACTTCGTATCGCTGGTCCGGGGCGATGTCGCGCCGAATATGATCCGCACGTTGTTCGTGAACAAGGGCAAGGCCGACAAGCTCGCGCGCCGCCCGCAAGGCGTTCCGAAGGCGAAATTCAGGAAGATCGGCATGCTCGGCGCTGGCATGATGGGCGCGGCCATCGCCTATGTCGCGGCGTCGAACGGCATCGAAGTCGTGCTCATCGACCGCGATCCGGAAGCCGCTGAGCGAGGCAAGGGATACGCCCAGAAACTCGTCGAGGGCGCCATCTCGAAGCGCCGGATGACTCAGGCCGATGGTGACGCGCTTTTGAACCGCATCACCCCCGCTGTCGACTTCGCGCTTCTCGCTGACGTTGACTACGTGATCGAGGCCGTGTTCGAGGATCGCGCCATCAAGGCCGATGTCACGAAGCGCGCCGAGGCGGTGATCCGGCCCGATGTCGTCTTCGGCTCGAACACGTCGACGCTGCCCATCACCGGCCTCGCCGAAGCGAGCAGCCGCCCGGACAAGTTCATCGGCATCCACTTCTTCTCGCCCGTCGAGAAAATGCCGCTTGTGGAAGTTATCCGCGGCAAGAAAACGAGCGATGAGGCTCTCGCGATTACGCTCGACTTCGTCCAGGCGATCAAGAAGACGCCGATTGTAGTAAATGACGGGCGCGGCTTCTTCACGTCGCGCTTCTGCGGCTGCTACATCATGGAAGGCGAGATCATGCTGGCTGAAGGCATTCGCCCCGCGCTGATCGAGAATGCGGGCAAGCTTGCCGGCATGCCCGTCGGTCCGCTCGCGCTCGCCGATGAGACCGCCATCGATCTCGGCTGGAAGATCCACAAGGCGGCGGAAGCCGATCTCGGCGACGCCTATAAGCCGAGCCCGGCCGTGTGGGTCATGGAGACCCTATATGTGAAGAACGGCCGCGCGGGCCGGAAGAACGGCAAGGGCTTCTACGACTACCCCGAGAAAGGGCAGAAAAGCCTTTGGCGAGGGCTCGCGGACCTTTATCCGCCGAGGCCGGAGTTCGAGTGGCCACCCATCGAAGAGCTGAAGGAGCGGCTGCTTTATGCGCAGGCGCTGGACGCCGTCCGCTGCTTGGAGGAAGGCGTGCTGACAGACCCCGAAGACGGCGACGTTGGCGGCATATTCGGCCTCGGTTTCGCGCCCTACACGGGCGGCCCGTTGAGCCTGATCGATACGGTCGGCGTGGCGAAGTTCGTCCAGGAATGCGACGCGCTGGCGAGGAAGTACGGGGAGCGCTTCACGCCGCCGAAGCTGCTCCGCGACATGGCGGCGAAGGGCGAGACCTTCTATCCCGCCAAGGCTGCCGCGTAGCCTTCTTGCCCTGATTCTTGTCGTGGCCGGGCTTGACCCGGCCATCCAGATATCCGCATTCTCCAAGTTATCTGGATGGCCGCATCAAGTGCGGCCATGACCTCAACACCGTTCGGGCAAATGGAAACCGCGACACCAAATACGGCCCCGCTCGCAGGCATCCGCGTTCTCGAATTTGCCGGCCTTGGTCCCGCCCCCTATGGCGGAATGCTGCTTTCAGACCTCGGAGCGGATGTGTTGCGCATCGAGCGGCCCGGCGCCGCGGAGTTGTTCGGGGTTCCAAACTCGCCGGTCGATCGCGGCAAGCGCTCACTCGTGCTCGATCTAAAGCAGGCTTCGGCTGTCGATCTCTGCTTGCGCGCGATGGAAAAAGCGGACGTGCTGATCGAGGGGTTCCGGCCCGGCGTTATGGAGCGGCTCGGCCTCGGTCCCGATATCGCGCTTAGCCGCAATCCCAAGCTTATTTATGCGCGCATGACAGGGTGGGGCCAGGATGGGCCCATCGCTCAGACCGCCGGCCATGACCTGACTTTTCTTGCGCTGACTGGCGCGCTCAATGCCATCGGCCCAGCGGATGGCTTGCCGGTGCCGCCCTTGAATCTCATCGGCGACATGGGCGGCGGCGGAACATTTCTCGTGATCGGGATATTGGCCGCGCTCCTGGAGCGTCAAAAGTCCGGGCTGGGCCAGGTCATCGACGCCGCCATTCTCGACGGCGCCGCCTCGCAGCTCGCGATGATTCTCGGCCTTCGTGGCGGCGGGCTTTGGAACCGGCCGCGCGGCGAGAACCTTCTCGATGGCGGCTTGCCTTTCTACCGGACCTATCGCTGTTCGGACGGCAAATTCATCGCCGTGGGCGCTCTTGAACCCAAATTCTTTGCGGAGTTGATCCGCGGGCTTGGCCTCGATCCGTTGCACTATGCGCCGCGCCAATACGACCGCTCGCAATGGCCGGCGCTCCACCGCGAGTTCGAAGCAGTTTTCGCAGGCAAGCCGCGCGATACGTGGGCTTCGCTGTTCGAAAGCACGGACGCGTGCGTCGTCCCGGTGCTCGATTTTGAAGAGGCCGCGCGACACCCGCACAACGCCCAGCGCTCAACCTTCATCGAGTTTGACGGCAAGCTGCAACCCTCTCCTGCTCCGCGCTTTTCACGCTCGGAGATCTCGGCAGGCGCGCATAGCGGAGATGGAGAGGCAGCCCTGAAGGACTGGGACGTGACCTGAAGCGTGTTGCGGTTAGCTGGAACCGGGGTCATGGCCGGGCTTGACCGGCCATCCAGCCTCAAGATCCAAAAGGTTGGAATTTGATGTCCTGGATGGCCGCCTCGGAGGGCGGCCATGACAGTTTCTTCAGTTCGCCTTTGTGGCGGGGTCGTTGATGAGCTGCTGCAGCCTCTCCGGCATCGGATAATTCAGGTTGACGTTTTTGGGCGGAATGGGGCTCTCGAACCATTTCGCGTAAATCTTGGCATACTCGCCTGATTTCATCGTCTCCGCGAGCACGCCATCGACAAGGTCCTTGAACGGCTTGTCGTCCTTCCTCATCACGAGCGCATAGGTCGTGCCGGGGAAGCTTTCGTCCAGAAAGTTGAACCAATCGGGATTCTTCGCGCTGGCCTTCAGATTGACCAGAAGGACGTCGTCATCCATGAAGGCTGCCGCCTTTCCGGTTTCGACGAGCTTGAAGGCATCCGCGGGGTCTTTCCCCTGCAGGATCGAGAGCCCGAGGAAACGGTCCACGCTCAGATTCAGCACAATCCTGTTTGCGGCCGAACCTTGCGTCAAGGCGACTGTCAGGCCTCGCAGGTCATCCGCCGTGGTAAGCCTTTTGATCTCGTACCCGTTGTGGCGCCCACCTTCCTTCTCCACGCGCACCTGCCGAAGAACGATCCACCTCAGCTCCGACGCGTAAATCGGGATCGAGAAAGCAGCATCCTTTGCAAGGTCCGCCGTTTTGGGCGTCGCGCCGCACTCGATGTCAACCGTGCCGTCTTTCACAAGCGCGGCCCGGTTCGCCGCCGTGACGGGCTTGTAATCGATCCTGATCTCGGAAAGACGCAGCTTCTCTTTCACCTTCTCCGTGATGAGGCCGCACAGATCGAGCGAAAAGCCCATGGGTTTCTGGTCTGCCCCGGCATAGGAGAACGGGATCGCCGCATCTTTGTAGCCGATCGTGATCGCTGCGGATTTCTTGATCTTCTGGAGTGTCGGCCCTTCATCGGCATTCGCAGCTGCAAGCCCGGCAATGCTTGCCAAACCCAAGGCGGCTGCGACTTTTGCCGGATTGATCATGATTTGGACACCGAACCAAAGAGCGCGAAAGATAACTTTCGAAGAATTTATCATAAACGCCACTAATACTTTATTGATTTCCCTTGCCCACCGCAGCCGGCTGGCCATCGGACCAGTCCACAACGTATGTGGGCCACGGCACATTTATGAGAAATAGGAGGAATAAGGAGTGGGCATGACCAAAGAGCCGACGGAGCTGGCCCTGTTGCAGTTCCTGTTTACACGCGGAAAGCAGCACGGAAAAGGCTAATGGGTCCGGATTTCGCGCGGGGCGCACGAGCCGCGAGCGGAGCGGCAAATGCCGGCTTACAGCCAAATCAACCACCCACCGACGAATTTCCTGAGAAAAGCCATGCCTTGGAAGACTAATGGCGCACCCGACAGGACTTGAACCTGTGACCCCAAGATTCGGAATCTTGTACTCTATCCAGCTGAGCTACGGGTGCGTGGGAAGAACAATAGCGGAAGCGCATGGCATCCGCAACAAGCCATGTGGGTCCCCAAACTCAGGCGATAAACCAGCGATTGAAGTTGGCTCGCGGCGCTTTTCGCGCCTATATTCGGCGCATCGACTCTCGCCCAAGTCTCCGAGCGCCCAGCCGAAGAACGCAAAAGCGCGAAACCCGCCGTCCCGCCCGGAAGCCGCGTCTATCTCATCGACGGCTCGGGCTATATTTTCCGCGCCTTCCACGCGCTGCCGCCGCTGACGCGCCCCTCGGACGGGCTGCCGGTCGGCGCCATTCACGGCTTTTGCAACATGCTGTGGAAGCTTTTGCGCGAAACCAAGGGCGAGAAGCGGCCGACCCATCTCGCGGTGATCTTCGACCATGGCAGGGCGAGTTTCCGCAACGCGATTTCCGCTGATTACAAAGCGCACCGGCCCGAGCCCCCGCCGGAGCTTGTGCCGCAATTTGCGCTCATCCGAGACGCGGTGCGGGCCTTCAACGTGGCTTGCGTCGAGAAGGAAGGTTTCGAGGCCGACGACATCATCGCGACCTATGTGCGCGAGGCTGTCGAGGCTGGCGGCGAGGTGGTGATCGTCTCGTCGGACAAAGACCTGATGCAGCTCATCGAGCCGGGCGTCACCATGCTCGACACCATGAAGAACAAGGTGATCGGCGAAGCCGAGGTGCAGGAGAAATTCGGCGTGCCGCCCGCGAAGGTCGTGGAAGTGCAGGCGCTGGCAGGCGACTCCATCGACAATGTGCCGGGTGTGCCGGGCATCGGCGTCAAGACGGCGGCCGAACTGATCCGCGAGCACGGCGACCTCGAAACGCTGCTCGCGCATGCGCCGCTCATCAAGCAGAGGATGCGCCGCGAGCGGCTGGTGGAATTTGCCGATCAGGCCCGGCTGTCGCGCCGGCTCGTCGAACTCGACAGGCACGTGCCTGTCGAGGAGCCGCTCGATCTTGCCGCCGTCGAAGACCCGGACCCGAATGCCTTGCTCGAATTCCTGCGCGCGATGGAATTCAACTCGCTGACGAAGCGCATCTCGGAAGCTTTTGGCGTCGAGCCGCCTGCTCCCGGCGAAGGTCATGCGCCGGCGCCTGCAATCGACGCGCCGCCAGCGGCGGAAGGAAGCGCCGAGGCCATCTCCCAGCGTGGCCCCGGCGCAGAGGCGCGGCGCGTGACGGAGTGGCTGAAGCCCCTCCCCTTCGATCGGGCGTGCTACGTCCAGGTCACCGACCTCCAAACGCTTGAAGACTGGATCACGGCCGCGACGGAGCAAGGCTTCGTCGCCTTCGACACCGAGACAACGGACCTCGATCCGGTGGCGGCGCGGCTTTGCGGCGTTTCGCTGGCGCTTGAGCCGAACCGCGCCTGCTACATCCCGCTCGCGCATCGCCCCGGCGACGGGCTCGATTTCTCCGGCGCGGGCGAGATCAGCCAGCTGCCGATGGAGCACGCGCTCCCGCGTCTCAAGGCGCTGCTCGAAGACGACAGCGTGCTGAAAATCGGGCAGAACATCAAATACGACTTCGTCGTCATGCGGCGCTACGGCGTTCGCCCGCGCCCTACGACGACACCATGCTGATGGCATATGCCTGCGACCAGGGACGCGGCGGGCTCGCGGGCTTCGGCATGGACGAGCTGTCGAAGCGCCATTTCGGGCATACGCCCATCGCCTTCAACGATGTTGCGGGCAGAGGCAAGGCGCAGACCACGTTCGACTGCGTGCCCGTGGACAAGGCGACGGAATACGCCGCCGAAGACGCCGACGTCACCCTGCGGCTCTGGCATCTCTTCAAGGCGAGGCTTGCCGCTGAGGGCATGGCCGCCGTCTACGAGACGCTGGAGCGCCCCATGCCCGCCGTGCTCGGCGAAATGGAGCTGAACGGCGTGATGGTGGACCGCGCCGTGCTCTCGCGCTTGTCCGGCGACTTCAGCCAGAGCCTCGCCCGCATCGAGGACGAGATTTATGCGCTGGCCGGAGCCAAGTTCAACATCGGCTCGACGCAGCAGGTCGCGGACCTTCTGTTCGGGAAGTTTGGCTTGCCCGGCGCGAAGAAAACCTCAACCGGGAAATGGAGCACCGGCGCGAAGGTGCTCGAAGACCTCGTATCGAGCGAAGACCTGACCGAGGACCAGCGCCGGTTGCCCGGAAAGCTGCTCGAATGGCGGCAACTCGCCAAGCTCAAGAGCACCTATACGGACGCGCTGCCGCAGCACATCGACGCTGAAACCGGCCGCATCCACACCTGCTTCTCGCTGGCCTCCACCTCGACAGGCCGGCTCTCCTCGACCGAGCCCAATCTCCAGAACATCCCGATCCGCACGCGCGAAGGCCGGATGATCCGCACGGCGTTTATCGCCGAGCCGGGCAGGAAGCTGATTTCGGCCGACTACAGCCAGATCGAGCTGCGCGTGCTCGCGCACATGGCCGACATCCCGGCGCTGAAGCGAGCGTTTGCCGAAGGGCTCGACATTCACGCGATGACCGCGTCCGAAATGTTCGGCGTGCCCGTGAAGGACATGCCGAGCGACGTGCGCCGCCGCGCGAAGGCGATCAATTTCGGCATCATCTACGGCATCTCGGCTTTCGGCCTGTCGCAGCAACTCGGCATTCCGCGCAGCGAAGCGGGCGACTATATCGCGAAGTATTTCGAGCGCTTCCCCGGCATCCGCGCCTATATGGACGCCATGCGCGCCAAGGTGCGAGAGGACGGGCATGTCGAGACTTTGTTCGGGCGCAAGATCCACTTCCCGGAAATCAATACGCCGCAGCGCAACATGCGCGCTTTCTTCGAGCGGGCCGCGATCAACGCGCCCATCCAGGGGACGGCGGCCGACATCATCCGCCGCGCCATGATCCGGGTGCCGGCCGCGCTTGAGAAGGCCAAGGTGTCGGCGCGGATGCTTCTGCAGGTGCATGACGAGTTGGTATTCGAGGCGCTGGATGCCGAGGTCGAGCCGACGATCAAGGCCGTAACGCGCGTCATGGAACACGCCGCGGAGCCCGCCGTCGCGTTCTCCGTGCCGCTGAAAGTGGACGCCCGCGCGGCGCAGAATTGGGACGAGGCGCATTAACACAGCGTCCGTTTCCGAACATGGGCTAGCTTTCGTCCACCCGGCGCGCAATGAGCGCACTGGTCTCAATCACTTCGCTTACGATGCCCTCAACGCTGACGCGTTTCAGCTGTCAGGCAATAAAACTCCGCCGCGGAAGCTGCTTGCCGCGCGGTGACAGCGCTTGGATGTCAGCGAGGACCGGACAAACGAAAGCGAGTGTTCAACCCTTCCAATGCAGCGCGCAGAGCAGGGTAAACAGCCGCCGCGAGGTGGGCTCGTCCATGCGGATTTTCCCGTCCAGCCTCTCGATCATAAGTTTGCTGCCTTCGTCATGCAAACCGCGCCGGGCCATGTCGATCGCCTCGATCTTGCTCGGGGGCGCGGACTTGATAGCCTCGAAGTAGCTCTCGCAGATCATGAAGTAATCCTTCACGACCTTCCGAAAGGGGTTGAGCGAAAGTAGAAATATCGAGGTTGGATCATCCGCATTCCCTGACGTGACCGCGAAGGCAAGGCGGTCCTCGGTGATTGAGATGCCGAGCTTATAAGGGCCGGGAGGTCCGGCGACGAGTTCGAATGTATTCTCCTCAAGCAGATCGTAAATCGCAACCTTGCGCTCGTGGTCGACCTCGAGCGTATTGCTCCCGATCGAACTTTCGTCGAGGTGGACTTTGATCAACCTCGTGGGCGAAAGGGTTTGCGGTTTGTGCAGCATGACGGTTGTTATTAAGCCCCCTGTAGCCTGATTGCAACAGAGAGCCGATGTCCATCAAGACCTTCGGTCTCCGCGCAGAGTCATTGTTGCCGGTCCGAGCGCGGCCAGGCTTTCGCGGCTAAGCTTCAGAAGCGACGTGCGCTTCATGAAGTCGAGCACCCCAAGACCGGAGGAGAAGCGCGCCGTGCGCGTCGTCGGCAGCACATGGTTCGATCCTGCAACATAGTCTCCCACGGCCTCCGGCGTGTAGGGGCCGATGAAAATGGCGCCCGCGTTGCGGATTGCGGGGAGCATGTCCTCGGCGGCGGCGCAGGACAGTTCCAGATGCTCCGGCGCAAGCGCGTTCACCAGAGGCGGCGCTTCGTTGGAAAGGTCGGAGACGAATAAAATCGCGCCATGATCTTTCCAGCTCTTGGCCGCGATCGATCCGCGCGGCATGGATGCAAGTTGCTGCTCAACAGCGGACCCGGTGTTTTGGGCAAGCGCGGGGCTGTCGGTGATGAGGATCGACTGCGCGGCCTCGTCGTGTTCGGCCTGAGCGAGCAGATCGGCCGCGACCCATCGCGGATCGGCCTTCTGGTCCGCGACGACGACGCACCTCGGACGGCCCGGCAATCGAGTCGATGCCGACGACGCCGAAAACCCGGCGCTTGGCCTCTGCCACATAGGCGTTTCCCGGCCCGACGATCTTGACAACCGGCTTGATGGTTTCGGTGCCATAGGCCAGTGCGGCCACAGCCTGCGCGCCGCCGATGCGGTATACCTCTGTAACGCCCGCCAAGTGAGCGGCGGCAAGCACGCGCCGGATTGACTTCGCCGCGCGATGCCGGCACCACCATGACGATGCGGGAAACACCCGCAACCTTCGCGGGAATGGCATTCATGAGCACGGAGCTCGGATAGCTCGCCTTCCCGCCGGGGACATAAAGACCGACGGAGTCAATCGCTGTCCAGCGATGGCCAAGCTCAGCCCCGATTGCGTCGGTGTAACGCTCGTTCGAGGGAATATGGCGGCGATGATGCGCCTCTATGCGCTGATGCGCGATCGTGAGCGCGGCCTTCAAATCCGGCGCCAGCGCAGTGTAGGCCGCCTCAAGCTCTTCCGGCCGAACGGCAATACCGGTTTCCCGCAGATCGACTTGATCGAAGCGGGCTCGTCAACTCCATGACCGCCTCGTCGCCCCTGCTCTTCACGTCCTCGATGATGGAGCGCACGGCCTCCTGGACGTCGGCGGGCTGATCGCGCCTGGCTTGAACGAGAGCCTCGAACCGTTGCGAGAAATCCGGATCCGAGGAGCGAAGAAATTGTGTCAAGGAAGCAGTCCTAATTCGTATCTTGGGCGGCTGGCGCCGGAGCGGGCGCAACCTCCACGTCGGTGACGGCATGCTGAGGCTTTATAGCTGTTTTCCAGGCCACGCCAAGGTCGCACAATCTCGCCTTCGATACATTCCACCTCGAGACGGACCGCGCCGCCGCCGGCAAAGTAAAGAGTAATATATCCACTTGGCGGCTGACCTTCCTCATACGTCACCGCAAGGAGTTCCGCAAATGCCGACGGTTCCCCCGGTCTAATGTTCTGCAGCTGAGCGCGCTTCACCTTGTCGAACCGAAGAGCGCAGCGGCAACGGCGCAGATTGGAGGCTCCATCCTGCCAACGGCGGCCAGCCAGTCGAAGCGATTGAGGATCGCGGCGAACCGGTGCTCGGAAGGAACCCACGCCATGTCCGACATTCGCAAGACGGCATCCTGCAAATGAGCGGAAAGAATTTTGAGATCATCCTCGTCAAGGGCGACAAGCTTGAGAGGTTCGGGCGATTGCGGAACGCATGGAGCACGCCTCATGTCCTAAGGTCGAAGAGAATTCGAGTTTCATCATGAATGAAGGCGTTCGATCTCGCTCCGCAAGACCCAAGCTTCTCTTCCAATCGCTCAAAGCCCCGATCGAGGTGATAAACGCGGTTGACCGTGGTGTCGCCTTCGGCCATGAGCCCGGCGATCACGAGCGAAACCGACGCGCGCAAATCCGTCGCCATCACCTCCGCGCCGCGCAAGGACGCAACGCCCCGCACTTTCGCCATGTCGCCGGAGACGGTGATGTCCGCGCCAAGCCGGGCCAGTTCCTGCACATGCATGAAGCGGTTCTCGAAAATCGTTTCGCGGATCTGGGAGACGCCGTCGGCCCGGCACATGAGCGCCATGAGTTGCGCCTGCAGATCGGTCGGAAAACCGGGGAATGGCGCGGTCGTAACGTCGACCGGATTCAGGGAAGCGCCGTTTCTCGTCACGCGAAGGCCGCGGTTTGTTTCGCTGATTTCGACGCCAGCCTCCCGAAGCACATCGAGCGCGGTTGGCAGGAGATCGGCGCGCGCGCCATCGAGATAGACATCGCCGCCAGCCGCCGCCAACCGCCATGGCGTAGGTTCCGGTCTCGATGCGGTCCGGCAGCACGGTGTGGGTTGCTCCTTCGAGGCAATCGACGCCGTGGATGACGATTGTGGACGTGCCCGCGCCTTCGATCCTTGCTCCCATCTTGTTCAGGCAGCTTGCAACGTCGGCAATCTCGGGCTCGCAGGCCGCGTTTTGCAGGATGGTCTCGCCTTCCGCCAGCGTGGCCGCCATCATGACGTTATGCGTTGCGCCGACCGAGACCTTCGGGAATTTCACGACCCCGCCCTGCAATCCTTTCGGGGCTCTCGCAACGACATAACCGCCGTCGAGATCGATTTCGACGCCGAGCGCCTGGAGCGCCGTAAGGTGCAGATCGACGGGCCTTGTGCCGATGGCGCATCCGCCCGGCAACGACACGCGCGCCTCATGGCAGCGCGCCAGAATCGGGCCAAGCACCCAGAAGCTCGCGCGCATGCGGCGGACCATGTCGTAGGGCGCGGTCGTGTCCACGATATCGCGCGCCGTCAGATGCAGAGTGTCGCCCTGATGGGTGTGGCCGTTGGCGCGCTTCCCGTCCACAGCGGTATCGACGCCGTGATTGCGCAGGATGCGAATGAGAAGGCTTACATCGGCGAGGTTCGGCACGTTCTTCAGCGTGATCGTGTCGGAGGTGAGAAGGCTTGCGATCATCAGAGGCAGAGCCGCATTCTTCGCCCCGCTGATCGGGATCGTGCCATTCAGGCGATGTCCGCCCGTAATTCGAATTCTGTCCATGATGCCCGCTGGAATGAGTGCGTCGGCGCCCGCCCCCAGGAAAAGCCCCGCTCTCAGTCAAGCTAGACGAGCGCAGCTTGCACCGCAACCTTGAGGCGGCCAGTCAACTAGGGATTGTCCACATTCTTGGCTTCTTTTATGTCCTTCCGCTTTGTAAGGTTGCGGCGTAGCGCAGCGGCGAGCCGCGTCTTCTTCTCCGCCGCGCCGGGCTTTTCGTCCTTTCGGGTCAACTCGGTTTGGTTGCTTTTTGGTCATTCGCCAGAAATTTTGCCTCTACGCATTCGCTTTACAATCGCGCAGCGCCGAATGTGTTCGGATGCAAGACGCGCGCGTCGCCTTCGGCTGCAATAGCGAGGCAAAGCGACAGAATTTTGCGCGTGTCGCGAGGATCGATAATGCCGTCATCCCACAGCCGGGCGGTTCCGTAAAGGGCCGTCGAACTCCCGGTCGAGCTGCCGCTGGATGGCCTCCGACATCTGCTTCAGCACCGGCTCGTTCACTTGCCCTAACTTCTCGAACTTGGCCCGCGTGATGATCTCCATCACTTTCGCGGCCTGCGGCGCGCCCATGACGGCGACGCGCGCGTTCGGCCAGGAGAAAATGAAGCGCGGGTCGAATCCGCGTCCGCACATGCCGTAATTGCCCGCGCCATAGGAGCCGCCGACGATCACCGTGAACTTTGGCACGCGGGCATTGGCCACCGCCTGGATCATCTTCGAACCGTGCTTCACGGCGCCCGCGCGCTCAGCCTCGCGGCCGACCATATAGCCTGTCGTATTTTGCAGGAAGATCAGCGGCATCCCCGCCTGGTCGCAGAGCTGGATGAATTGTGCGGCCTTGGTCGAGCCATCCGGCTGGATCGCCCCGTTATTGCCGAGAATGCCGGCCTCGAAGCCGTCGATGGCGGCGTAGCCGCAAACGGTCTCCGCGCCGTAATCGCGTTTGAAATCGAGGAAGTCGGAGCCATCCACAAGCCGCGCGATGACCTCTCGCACATCGTAGGGCTCGCGCTCGGAGATGGGCACGACGCCGAGAAGCTCCTCCGCGTCGTATTTTGGCGCGGCGCCCTTCTCGCGGCGAGGAACCCGATCCCACTTCAGTTTCGCCAAGAGATCGCGGGCGATTGTGAGAGCATGCCCGTCGTCTCGCGCAAGATATTCGCCGAGCCCGGTGATGGCGGCATGAAGCTCCGCGCCGCCCAACTCCTCGTCCGAGGCATCTTCGCCGATGGCCGCTTTCACCAGCGGCGGCCCGGCCAGGAAAATCTTCGTCTTCTCCTTTACGAGGATGACATAATCCGACAGGCCTGGCAGATACGCCCCGCCCGCCGTGGACGAGCCATGGACCACGGCAATCTGCGGGATGCCCGCCGCCGAAAGCCGCGCCTGGTTCGCAAAAGACCGCCCGCCCTCCACAAACATCTCGCTCTGATAGAGCAGGTTCGCGCCGCCGGACTCGACGAGATAGATCAGCGGGAGCTTGTTTTCCTTCGCGATCTCCTGCGCACGCAGCGACTTTTTCAGCCCCATCGGCGAAACGGTGCCGCCTTTGATAGCGCTGTCGCTCGCCAGGATCACCGCGCGCTTGCCGGAAACGACGCCGATGCCGACGATGTTGCCGCCTCCCATGGCGCGGGCGCCGCCATCGTCGTCGTGCATGCCAAAGCCAGCGAGCGTGGACAGCTCAAGAAATGGCGTTCCGTGATCGAGCAGCCGGGCGACCCGCTCCCGCGGCAGGATCTGCCCGCGCTTCGCGAACTTTTCGGCCTGCTGCGAGGAATGCGCGATCACAGCCCGCTCAAGGCTGCGGAATTTCTCGACTTGCGCCAGAAGCTGCGCGGCGTTGACCTTGAAGGTCTCGGATTGCGGCGATATCCGCGAGGCGATCACCGGCATGAGCGGCGATCCCCCTTTGTCATAGCCGCCTTTAAGGCGGCCATCCAGGGCAACACGGCACAACTTTGATCCATTGGCTGGATGGCCGGGTCACGCCCGGCCATGACAAAAGAAGAGGCGCGGCAATGACGGAAACTACCTCTCATTGCTCCTCGTCCTTCTTCAGGATCTCGGGCGTGTTAGCGCGGTGGAAGCCCTGAAATTCCGGCGCGGGCTTGTATGCGCCCATATCCATGAGCGCGTTGCGGAGCGGCGCAGCGCCGTCGATGGGCAGCGTCACACCAGAGATGAAAGCGGCGCCCTCGCTCAAGAGGAAACAGATCGCAGCGCTCACTTCCGACTCCGTTCCAAGACGCCTCAGCGGCACGTGATCCTTCAGTTTCGGGATCAGCGCCTTCACCGAACCCTCATAGCGGTCCATGCCCGACGATGCGATCCAGCCCGGCGCCACGCAATTCACGCGCACGCCCGCGAACGCCCATTCGAAGGCCGCCGTCTTGGTGAGGTTCACCATCCCCGCCCGCGCCGCGCCCGAATGCGCCATGCCCGGCATGCCGTTCCACATGTCGGCGGCCATGTTCACGATCGCGCCGCCATGCTCCCGCATCGACTGCAGGAACACCTCGCGCATCATCAGGAACCCGCCCGTCAGGTTGGTGGCGAGGACGGTATCGAACCCCTTCTTGTTGATGAACATGAGCGGCGACGGGAACTGGCCGCCCGCATTGTTGACGAGGCCATGAATGCGGCCGTGGCGGGCGACGATGCCGGCGATCGCCGCCTTCACAGCGTCCTCGTCGCGGATGTCGGCGGCGGCGCGTTCGGCCTTGCCGCCATCCTCGCCGATCTCGGCGACGACCGCGTCGAGCTTCGCCTCTTTGCGCCCGATCACGATAACGGTTGCGCCGAGGCTTGCCAGCTCATGCGCCGTGCAGCGCCCAATCCCGCTCCCGCCTCCGGTCACGATGTGGACCTGCCCCTCGAAGAGGCCTGGGCGGAAGATACTGCGATAGCGCTTGCCGTCGCTCATGCGGTCCGTTCCCTGATTGTCCGCCAAAGCTAATCATGGGTGACGTATGCGTCAATGTGCTGGCCTTTAGGAAGCCGCTTGCCTCGCCGCTTTATCCAGGATGAGTACGGTAAAATAATATTTATGTAAGATTGAAAAGATCTGCGTCAAATGCGAGCGTTTTGATATTTCTGGGACCAGATAGGGTTGACGGACAGTAAATACCATCCCTAAACTGTGATTACTCTACAGCAACTAGGTGGTTAGAATATGAAATTCCGTGACGAGTGCAAGAAACGGCAAGACGAACTCTTGCGCATCCTTCAATCCATCGATCATGAGCAGCTGTGGGAAGGCGATGAACTGGCGGCAGAGCGCTTCAGGCAGAGCACGCAGAAGGCGATTTCGCAATACGAAAAAATTCTTCACCTGCTGAATGGCGAGCAGATCGGCCACGCTTGAGCGCGGCGCGCAGGGAAGCCCGGGATCGTGTTCGGGTTTCCGGCTTCTTAAGCCGCCTTCACTTTCCTTTTCAGATCCATGATCGCCTTCACGACGTTTTGTGAAGCAATTCCGTACTCGCTGTTAAAATTCAGGATAAGTTCGGCATTGAGTTCCTTGCCACTGTTCGCCTTATCGATCACATCGCCCGCCACCCGGTGAAACCGGGCATGTTCGCCCATCAAGCTTTGATATTCGGCCATGGACGAAAAGCTTTTGCCCTCCCCGCATAGCCACTGCCCAAGCGCGCAGCGACGATCGTCACGAGCTTCCGCGGCCTTCAGTGATCCGTCAGCTTTGCGAAGGTAACTTGATAGTTTTACCTTCCATGCTGCATGAGCTTGAATTGCTTCGTCAAAATTCATAATGCAACTCCAATAAATGATTTGGCGGTAACACCGTGTAGGCGATTTCTTGTGCGAAGCTTTTGCTGCACACGGTCCGATTGCCGCCCGGTTCACCGCTGGCCACAAATCGTGGTTGTTAGTGTTGCCCTATCTCGCACTTCGGGGTCTGACGAGCATCGGGCCGAACACCACCGCGAAGCCGCCAAAGGCAAGGATCCAGCCTGAGGCGGCCGTGTGCAGCATGATCTGGGGCGCGATCCCGAAGGCGGCTGCAATCCGGGCGGCGGCTCCGATAATGGCAAACGAATAGATCGCCAGGACCGATGGCGACGCATTCAACTCATGGCCGGTATGGCCGAGGCTGGCGCGGGTCATGACCGCGAGCGTCATCACGCCGATGGCGCCCGCCGTCCAGGCATGAACAGCCGCTACCGGCGCAACGATGCCAGGGAACGCCAGGGACAGAGCCATCAGCAGGAAGCCAACGGGCACGAACAGATAGCCGACGTGCAGGATCGTAACCAGAGGCTCGCCAGCCGTGCGATAACCTCTCCAGCGCGCCAAACGGATGAGATGCAAAACGCCTGCGACGCCGCAAGCGGCAGCCGTCACGATGCCAGCGGGCGCAAATATCCAGGCAGCCAGCGCGATAGCCGACGACGCGATGGTCGCAATATCGAAGCGGCCGAACGGCGCGGGCAGATCATTCGGGCCGCGCTTGACGAGCCAGTTCCGCGTGAAGCTCGGAACGATGCGTCCGCCGATGAGCGAGATGAGAAGAACCGCCGCCGCGATCCCGATGCGCTTGCCGTAATCGGCTGTCCCGCTGGTCGCCGTTTCGATATGAAAGACCAGATTTCCAACCGCGAGTAGCGAAACGAGAACCAGCACCTTCATATTGTTCTTGTTCCCGCTCGCCAGGATTTCGCGGCCCACGATCACGCCAAGCGCAACCAGAAAGAGCATGTCGGCAACAGCGGCAGCGCCCGCGCCGATCAGCGCCGAGGTTGAGACTGCGGCGCGGCCTAAAAGCCACAGAGCGAAAAGCGCGGCGAGGCGGGCGCCGGCGACGGGAAGGCGGCCTGTCCAGTTCGGCACGGCGGTCAGGAGGAACCCGGCGACGATGGCGGGAAGAAAGCCGTAAAGCAACTCGTGCTGATGCCAGTCGATCGGATTGAGCGCCGTCGGAAGCGTGAGGTTCCCTTGCAGCATCGGGATGAAGAGCGCCATCGCAAGGGCGGCCCAGATCGATCCGCCAAGGAAAAAAGGACGGAAGCCATAGCTCAAGATCGCAGGCCCGCGATAAGCCCGAAGCGTTTCGCCGGTGGTGGCCATGGTCTGTCCCTTGCGCATTTCTCGATTTGTGGTATTTGAGATACCACTTTATTCGGTCGCAGTCTACCCGGTGAAAGCGAAACCATGACAGTCCTGGCAGGATGGGGAGAAATGACGCTCGCGTTGACCGCGTTCTTCGCCTCGCATGTGGTTCCGGCGCGGCCTGCGGTGAGGCGAAGCTTGCAGACCCATCTCGGCGGCGTCGCTTACGGCGTCCTCTATTCCGCCGTTTCGCTCGCTGTTCTGGCGTGGCTGATCGTGGCCGCGCGGAACGCGCCACACATCCAGCTTTGGGATTTCGAACTCTGGCAGCTCTGGGTTCCCAATCTCGTCATGCCGTTTGTGTGCATCCTGATCGCGTTCGGCCTTGCCGCGCCCAATCCTTTTTCCATCGCGGGGCGGAAAAGCGCATCGTTCGATCCCAAGCGGCCGGGTATCGCCGGCATCACGCGGCATCCTCTGCTGTGGGCGATTACACTGTGGGCGCTCGCGCATATGGTCCCGAACGGCGATCTCGCTCACGTGGTGCTTTTTGGCTTGTTCGCCGTTTTTGGCGTCATAGGCATGGCGGCGCTGGATGGGCGGAGGCGAAAGCAGTGGGGCGAAACTTTGTGGACTGAGCGAGCCGCCGGGACGTCGGCGATCCCCTTCGCCGCCCTGATTGCGGGACGCGTCCGCTTCCAGGACCTCCATCTTGATCCGCTGCGCGCCCTGGCGGCGCTGGCCCTTTATGTGACGCTGCTTGGGGCCCATGCGCACGTTATTGGAGTCTCGCCGCTGCCGTTTTGACGGTCGCCCCGGAGCGGCCTTCAGGCCAATTCCGGGATCGCAAAAATGTACGCCCAATATTTATAAAGACCCCGGATAAGCGCGAGGGCGCTTTCCGGGGTGACGAAGGGCAAGAGTTTGCCGGGCTAACCCGTTCCCGGATTCGTGCCGGACGGGACGAAATGCAGCCGGACCCTGGTCAGGATCGTTTCCCTGATCTCGTCCGGCTGACTATGGACAGCCGCCGTCATGGCCCGCAGCAGGCTGCGCGTGCTGTTAAGCTGGTCCATCAGCGACAGCACCATCGCCATTTCCTCATCCCGCAGTTCCATGTCGTAGCAGAGATCGCAGAGGAGATGCGTCCGGGCGATGTCTGCGTCATCGAATAGAAAACCTTCATCGCCGTGGCGAGGCTTCAGCCACCCGGCCGCGATCCAATGCTCCAGGACCTGGGCGTTGAGCCGCGTGAAACGCGCCACGACTTCCGTCTCGGTGATCATCATCTGCCATCTCCGTGCCGCGGATTATACGGATGCTCGCGCTCCCAGTCCGCAACGAAGGTCTCAAGCGCGGCATCGGGATGCGGCGGGCTCGTCACTTGCAGTTCCACGAGGTGATCGCCCTTCGGGTGGCCTTGCACGCCTTTGCCGCGAAGCCTGAGAACGCGCCCCGTGTTCGAATGCTTCGGGATTTTCAAGTTCACCGGCCCGGTTATCGTGTCAACCTGAACCGAGCCTCCGTTCAGGGCCTCGCTCAGCGTTATCGGAACCTCCGATTTGATGTCATTTCCCTCGCGGTGGAAAACCGGATGCGGCCTCACCATCACGGTGATGAGCGCATCGCCTGCGGGGCCGCCGCCGATCCCCGGCATGCCTTGCCCTTTGAGCCGGATGATTTGCTCGTCGCGAACGCCGGCAGGGATCGAAATGTCGAGCGTCTTGCCGTCCGGCATATCGACGCGCTTCTTGCCGCCGTTGACGGCTTCGAGAAAGTCGATCGGAAGCGTGTAGTTCGCATCCGGGCCGCGCATGCGGAACTGCGTGCGAGCGCCATCGCCGCCGCGCGCTCCCCGGCTGAATAAATCCCCGAAGAGGTCGCCAAGATCGCCGAGATCCTCGGCGCGCTCGTAGCGGGAGCCCGCTCCGGCATCGGCGTAGTCGCGATAGAACCGGCGCTCAGGCTTGGGCTGGCCCAACTCGTCGATCTCGCCCGCATCGAACGCGCGGCGCTTTTCGGGATCGTTCAGGAGCGAATAAGCGGCGGAGATGTCCTTGAACCGGTCTTCGGCTTCCTTGTCGCCGGGGTTCAGGTCGGGATGATGCTTCTTCGCAAGCTTCTTGTAGGCCTTGCGAATGTCCTCCTCGGTCGCGGTTTTCTCCACGCCGAGCATTTGATAGGGGTCAGCCATAATCGCCGTTTTGCATAAGTAAAATTGCAAAAGCAGCATTTAGAGGAGTCGACCTCCTCAAACAAGGGCGGCGCTCCGGAATGCCCCGAGCCGTATTCCGGGCGGCGATCGCGGCAGCGCCCGCGTCCGGTTGGGTTATGCTTCGCCGACCCACTTGCGGCAAGCGCTTCCTAGCCATCGCCTCTCTCGGACGGCGCTCTCGGCCTCGCTTATTGGTAAACCCTTTGCGTCCGCCGCCGGGCGTTAAGACAAACGTGGTTAACAGGGAGCGCTCCGGAATTATTTCTGGTCAATTTATACTTTATTAATGGTCCATTTGTCGCCAAGCGAGGAACGCCGCGCCTTTGAGCGGTCGCCGACGAGCGACGCTAACCCATTGAAAAAGACAGCATTTCATCCTTAATCAATTGGCCATTAAATAGAATTTAATGCCGGAATTTTCCCCTTTACCGGGACGAGCAAAAGTCCGTTAAATATATTTGCGCTTCGCCTATTAACGATGACGGCGCCCGCAGGAAGCGCGTCGCCTGCTCCGGCAAGGCCGCCTGTCCCGAATTTTTACTCGCGTTATCAACGACTTGCTGGAGTTAACCTCTCGGCAAAGCGCTTTTTGTTAAAATCCTGGCTTAAGAAATCGGGACGCAAACGCAGGCGAGAATCTGGTCCAGAAATGAAGAGAGACGCCCCAATATGCACGCAAACAAACATGCGGATGGCTACCCCGGCCCAGTGGCCGGCGTAGCCTGAAGGTTTATTCCCTGATGGTCACTCACAAGGATAGATTTTGTGTCCCCATACGGTGCAGTTCGGGTCCCTGTTGATGTATAGCCTGTTTGCATCTTGGTTCAAGTAACCCCGAGACCACACCGCACGTCCACCTTGGATCCGTTGGGCGACGGTTTGATATTCGGGTACTTCTTGTGCTTGAGCACAGGTAATGGTTCCAAGTGAGAGGGAGGAAAAGACAAGAGCAGTCGCTATTATGGAACGCATATTAGCCTCCATAGGTTAGTTTCGTCAGCTGTCTGTGGTGTCGAAAAATCGCTAACCGTTAGCCGCCGTTTGCGGAGCACGCATACAATTCGGGAAGGCCGGTAGAATAAAAGCAGGAGCTATCCCGGCCATGCGCAGTATTGTAGTCCGAACTGTAGTAGGCGGGCTCGTTTTGTGTTGGACCCGGCCGTCTGGAATGCTGTCTGGCATCCGATGTTGTCGCACCGGATAGAGCAAGCAAAGCGGCGCCCGCTATTGTTACGAAGGTCTTCATGAGCATTCTCCTCCCTATGGGAGAAATCAGTGAATCCCATCTACTTTTTCTGGTGTACTATTCGCACGTTCCTGCCTGCGGAACCTAGTTCCAGATCGTAGTCAATGGAACTGTGTTGAACGGTCTCCCGTTCTTTCAACGTCGATTTATCGGTTTTGTCTAGCTTCAACTGGCCTATAGAACAAAACCTGTGATGAAGACTACATGACACAATTATGAAAGGAGGTGATCACTCAAACAGGTGACGTGTTATCATTTATTTGTGTAATAATATGACGGAGTTGATAGAATATCTATTCTTGTTTGCTTTATCGACAACTGGAGCTGTACAACAAAGACAGGGCTTCAGACTTTGCCTGGCGGGCAGCGGAAGGTCCTGATTTGCGCGTTTTCTGCTAGTGCAGCTCAGCGGCGCCTCGGCTTTTACGTTCGGATGCCGCTCGACTTCGAGCCCTTGATCATGAGGGCTGACCTTTGCTGTCCCACGGGCATGTTTATCGGCCGGGGCGAGCTAACAAATCAGCTTCCTGCTAGCCAGCGCTTCTCAACCGCATAGCCCACCAACTCAACTCGGCTATGAAAGCCGAGCTTATCCATCGCGCGCGCTTTGTAGGTCTCGATGCTCTTGACGCTGATCTGCAATAGGGTTGCGATCGCCTTATTGCTGTGGCCGACTGCGGTCAGCCGCAACACCTCCACCTCCCGCTCGCTCAGCTCGGCGCCTCCCGCCGCGGGTTCGGAGGGCCAATTAGGCGTCCTATCGATCGCCTGTCCGGCGACGGCCGGATCGAGATAGATACCGCCCGCGGCGACGGCATGAATCGCGCGAAGCAGATCCTCGGCCACCGACCGTTTCAGCACGTACCCGGCCGCCCCAACTTCCATCAGCTTACGCAAGTACGAGCGATCTTCATGCACTGTCAGCACGACGACTTTGCACTCGGGCTGTTGAGCGAGCAGTTGCCGGGCCACATCGACGCCGTTGAGCCCCGGCATCGACAGATCCAGCACCATGATCGCGGGTTTCAGCTCGATTGCCATCTGCAGCGCGGTTATCCCGTCTCGCGCCTCGCCGGCGATTTCCACTTCCGGATCGCCACTAAGCAGCGAGCGTATACCGGCGAGCACCACGGGATGATCGTCGGCGATGAAAACGCGCAGCGCCGCGGGGCCGCTCATAGCGGCACCCTTATATAAAGCGTGCAGCCGCAGCCCGGAGCCAACTCGACCTCGATCGTGCCCGAGACGAGCGACAGCCGCTCACGAATGCCAAGCAGGCCAAGGCGGTTGGGTGGCATGCTAGCCGGCGCGACCTCGCCTGGCGTAAAGCCAAGCCCATTGTCCTCCACGATCATGCTGACCTCCTCTTCGCTGGCCTCGAGAAGCACGGCGACCCGCGTAGCTTGCGCATGCCGCGCGATGTTGGTGATTGCTTCCTGCAGAACGCGATAGAGCGTGCTCTCCACCGCTGGATTTAACCGCCGGTCGCTAAGCGCCAGCCGCAGGTCGAACTGCAAGCTCAAGCGCTCGCTCCATGTCTCGATTAGGTGGCGAATTGCGGTCTCCAGACCGAGGTCATCGAGCGCGGTGGGGCGGATTTCCCAGGCCAGACGGTTCACTTCGGAGCCAACGCCTCTGGCGAGCCCCTGGAGAGCCGCAAGCCGCTCCCTTATCTTGTCGCTGTCAGGCAAGGCGTTGCCAAGTTCATCGAGGCCAAGCTTCAGCAGCGTCAGGGTTTGTCCCAGGCTATCGTGGAGTTCGCGTGCGATTCTCTGGCGCTCGGCCTCCTGATCCTCCACCGTCGATCGCAGCACCTGCGAAAGCTCCAACTCGACCAGCGCGCGCCGCTGAGCCTCTTCCTTGAGCTTCGCCGCAACGAGCTGCGACTGTTCAAGCCGCCTGTCGAGTTCGGCAGTGAGCGCGGCTTGCTTGATGCGCGCTTCCTCGCGCTCGCGCGCAACCAGGTCGATGCGCCGCAAAATCACCTCCATCAGGGAGAGGCGCAGCGTTTTTGCGGCCTCGACCTCCATGCCGCACCAGGGGTGGGAATGCAACCTTACCAACTCACGCCATGCGGAAAAGCTCTTGCGGGGGGAGATGCGCTGGCCGCCGTTGACCATCTCGACGGGCTTATTGGGGTCGCCAGCCCACGTGACCGTGCGGATCGCTTCAGGCCGAAACCACAGCACGTAATCTCGCGGCGTCTTGGAGACCGAGAGCGCGATAAGTCCGCTCGCAACATCCGCAAACCCGGCCGCTGGAGGGTAGAGTAACGGTAACCTGTCTGTATGAAAGACGCCTTCAGCTACTGTTTCGTTCAACCAGGCAACCAAATTCGCGACCTGCTCAGGGCGTGGCGTCTGCCCGAGCCCGGTAAACCGGCTATCCAGATACAACCCCACGCCTTCCGCGGGGATGTAATCGAGCAGGTTCGGCTTATAGCGGGTAAGCCCCTCGGCCAGGTCGGACTCGCCGCTCATGTGCGTTACGAGTTCCTCGTGAATGCGTTTGCTGCGGAGCTGCGCCTCGAACCCATCGGCGCCGACCCTTGTCTCAAGCTTCGCGGAGGCCATTTGCGCAAACAGTTCGCACGCCATCCGCAGACGATGCGAAAGAAAACGCGGTGTCCGGTGGTGACATGCGATCATGCCCCAGAGTTTCCCGCCCGTGATGATCGAAAGCGACATCGAGGCTACGACGCCCATATTCGCCAGATACTCCAGGTGCATGGGCGAGACGCTGCGAATCAGGCTGTGGCTCAGGTCAAGCGGATTGCCGGTGCGGGGGTCGTCCGCCGGTAGAATGGGCGCTGGCGTGTAGCGGGCATTCGGGATCAGGCGAATCCAATTCGTGAGATAGAGCTCGCGAGCCTGCGTGGGAATGTCGGAGGCAGGGTAGTGAAGGCCGAGAAAGGATTCCACACCCTCTCCGCGCGCCTCCGCGTCGACAACGCCGCTGCCATCCGGCAGGAAGCGGTAGACCATGACACGGTCGAAGGCCGTGACGCGGCGGACTTCATCGGCGAGGCCCTGGTTGAAGAGTTGCGTAGTATCGGCCTGCTCCACCCGCGAGAGCATGGTCTGTACGAGCGCCAGCGCATCGTCGGGATTGTTCTCGCCCGTGGGCTCGAACTCCAAAACCAGAAGTTCTCCGCTCCAATAAACGAAAGTATCTACGGTCGCCCACTCCTGCTTGCTCGGGATCGTGAATGCATGGAGCGGGCGCATGATCAGGCCTTCGGTGCTCAGCATCCTGTTGAGGCCCGCCATACGGTCCGGCGGGAAGAGGAATACGATGCTCTCCCCGATCAGCTCGAAAGGCTCGGCGCCGAACACTCGGGCGGTATCGCCGCCGGCCTGAACAACTCTTAGCGTCTTCGGATCGACGGCAAGCAAAGCGCCATGGGGTTGCACCGACCCCGAAATGTGGATTGGCTCGCGGTCACAGTTGGAGGTATCGACGATGAAGGAGTGACCTTCGTTCGCCAGGCTGTCGCCTGATCCTGGAGCGCGGACGTTGCTCATTACGGGTTTGCCTCGCGTCGGGAACGCATTCTGATCTCAAAGGCGAGGCAACCTTCTCGTTAGCAGCGTGCCGATGCGCCGCCGAAAGGATTGCCGCCTCTGCAATCATCAGGGGCCTTTTTCGAGCATTAGCGCTTTTTATTGCCGAGGTCACGGTCACTCACTGACGCACGCACCCCGCGGCGCGCCCTACAGTGACGGGTTTTTCCCTACACGCGACACGGCCACCCTGACAGTCGAACGGGGATATCTCCCTACAACTCCTCAAGAGTTACCCTAACAACTTTTCACAGGTTTCCACTACAAACCGCAGGGAGACCATGATTGTGTCGCCTTGACACAGAGAATACTATGTCAATACGAATTGACACATGTAATAGTATGCCTATGCTGACACTGCTAGGGTACCGGTTTCGCTTTCGGCGCGTTAGCACAACCCAACGTGCGGGTTCAGCACGAGTAAATCTCACGAGGAGGTCCCTATGGCAGACCCAAATAAGGTCTATCCGACTGGTCTAACCTTGGCGGAAGCCGAGGAACTGCACAGTCACGTCATTAACGGAACGCGGACTTTCGGAGCCGTCGCGGTCGTCGCGCACGTGCTTGCCTTTGTCCTCACACCTTGGCTGCATTAAAGAGGAGAACTACCCATGGCGGAAACTGATGGCGAACACGCAATCTGGTTGGTTGTCCCCCCCCAGACCGGTTTGATGTGGCTTCTTGGCAGCGTCGCTCTTATAGCGGTGCTTGTACATGCATTGCTAGTGGGCCACACGAAGTGGTTCCCGGCCTACTGGGAAGGCGGCAAGGCTAAGGTGGCGATCGAACACGTCATTCCGAGCGCATAGCAGCTTTAATAAGTTACAAAATTTCGACGCTAGGGCTCTCTTATTCATCTCAAGGAGCCTTGGCGCATCTGCGTGCAGGTCCCGCACAGAAACTTTAAGGAGGTACGATTATGGCGGATCCAAACAAAGTATATCCGACTGGTCTGACCTTGGCTGAGGCCGAGGAACTTCATGGTCACGTGATTAACGGCACGCGCGTTTTCGGCGCAATGGCCGTCGTCGCTCACGTTCTCGCCTATGTTTACAGCCCCTGGCTCCACTAACCACTGTAAGAAGGAGAAAGATTTATGGCCGATATAGATGGACAAGCTGCCATTTGGCTGTATGTGAAACCCTCGCTCGGGCTCCCGCATTTCCTCGGCGCCGTCGCTCTGATCGCGATTGCCGTGCATTTGGGCCTCATTGGGCATACGACTTGGTTCAACAAATACTGGGAAGGCGGCAAGGCTAAAGTTTCGATCAGCCACGTTCTTCCGGGCAACCACGCGTAATTGCGGGCATAAAGTTCGTGCCTTGGAGATATACCCTCCAAGGCAAACTTTCCCGCGTGCAGCCGCCTCTCAGGCTTGGTTCGTACGCGGGACTTTCGGTTTGGGTAGCGGGGCGAAGATCTTTCGCGCGTTTTACGATTTCTCAGCTGCCGCTTTGCTTTGCGCTCTCTGTGCTTGGGTTCCAGGAATTGAGCGCTCGATGGTCGGCAGCGAAATAAGTGCTTGCGTGTAAACGGTGCAGGCCGTTACGTTAAAACACGCAAATCTAGATAGGTAATCTGGCGATTGCAATCCGTATCTTAGATTTATACTTTGTAGATAGACATCGTTTCGTGGATAATACTGACAAGCATGAGGGTTTTTTCCTGATTGTGCCGGTGCGATGCACGAGTTAAACTCTAAATATATTCTACGCGGAGGGGGCTGGTAACATCCTGAGCTTGCTCACGCACTATTCCGCGTTTTGAAGCATAAGCACCTAGCGTGCGGGTTCAGCACGAAGACTTACGACATGCTTCGAGGAGCTTAAGATTATGGCAGACCCAAAGAAAGTATATCCGAGTGGCCTTTCGATTGAAGAAGCCGAGGAGTTGCACAGCCACGTTATCAACGGCACGCGTGCTTTTGGCGCAATTGCAGTGCTTGCGCACTTTCTAGCTTACGCTCTTACGCCCTGGCTTCACTAAAAGAGAGGAGAATCCCTCATGGCCTATACTGATGGAGAACACGGAATCTGGTTGGTTGTCCCCCCCCAGACCGGTTTGATGTGGCTTCTTGGCAGCGTCGCTCTCTTGGCGGTGCTTGTGCATGCACTTTTAGTGGGCCACACGAAGTGGTTCCCCGCCTATTGGCAAGGCGGAAAAGCGAAAGTCACAATAGCGACGCCAGCGCCTGCCGCGCCAGCAGTCAAGTAGCATTCGCCTTTGTGCCGGGAAGTCCCCGTAACGCAATACCGTGTGTAGTCGTTCAGCCATCGTCTACACACAACTTCAAGCCCGATCTCCTAGCGGGCCTTTGCCCTGCGCGCAGTCGAATTCAGCCACGCCTGCGCGCAGGTTTTTTCTTAGCATTATCGGCCCTGTCATCGGATAGAAAATGCATGTCTGGTCTATTTGGCCGCAACAGCAAAACAACAGGATGAAGGTTCTGCCTCTCGGAGGCGCTACGGCCTGCGCCCGCAGCCTCATTCAAAAAAGACCGTTTGAAGCGTGGCTTCAGCTCCGGCGAATCGCCCGAAACACAATTCCTTTGGTTCTGCTCAAGCTTGCTGCTTGGCACTTATAAGCCGATTGTGCTCCTGAGTGGCCGCCTTGAGCAAACTCGGGGAGCTTTTCGTAGAGGGGTCAGGCCTTGTGATTTGAAACCACTCCACAATCTCCGTATGCCCTCGGGCTTGACCCGGGGGAAGGCGGCGGAGACAGCCGGGGCGACAGGGGGCAAGCGCAAGGGGCGCCGTGGCGCCAAGGGCTCAAAACTTACACGTGACGAAACCCGCATCCTCAAGCCGGACAGCCTGCCGGAGGGCGCCCGTTTCAAGGGCTACGAGGACTTCATCGTCCAGGATATCGTCATCCTGCCGTGGACGGTCCGCTACCGGCGCGAGCGCTGGCTGCTTCCGTCCGGCGAGACTGTGGTCGCGGCGCTGCCAAAGGGCGTCGCCGGTCATTTCGGGCCGAACCTCAAGCGCTTCGTGGTGAGCCAATACCACCAAGGGCAGGTCACGATCCCGCGCCTGACCGCGCAACTGACCGGCTTGGGCGTCGAGATTTCCAAGCGGCGGATCGTGCGGCTCTTGAGCATCGTGCAAGACGCGTTCCTTCAAGAAAACATGGACGTCCTGCGCGCAGGGCTTGCTTCGGCGTCCTGGCTGACCGTCGACGATACGGGCGCTCGCCATAAAGCCCGGAACAGCTTTTGCACGCATATCGGCAATGACTGCTTTGCGTTCTTCGCAACAACCGGCTCAAAGAGCCGGCTGAATTTTCTCGCGTTGCTCAGGGCTGGGCGTGACGACTACGTCATCAACCGGGCCGCCCTCGATTATATGCGCGAGCACAATCTGCCCCTGGCGCCCATCGCCCGTTTTGGGGACGCCGAGCAGCGCTTCGCTGGCCGCAAAGCCTTCATGGGCCATCTACAAAAACTCGGCCTTACGGACCTTACGGTCCAGCCCGATCCGGTCCAGATCGCAACCGAAGCCGCGTTGTGGGGCTCGATTGCCGAACAGGGGCTTCTGGAAGGTACAGTCATCGTCTCCGATGGCGCTGGCCAGTTCAGGATCGCGGAACACGCGCTCTGCTGGGTCCATGCGGAACGTCTCATCCACAAGCTCGATACGTTCTGCACGGCGCACGTCCAGGCAAAGGAGCGCATTCGCGCCCGCATCTGGCGCCTCTACAAGGACCTCAAGGCGTACCGCCAGGCGCCAACTCAGCGCCGCGCTCGCCACCTTGAGCGCCGCTTCGACGCCATCTTTTCCCGAGACGGGCTTCGTCGCCCTCGACAGGCTCTTGGCGCGGCTTCGCGCACAGAAAGACGAACTGCTGATGGTGTTGACGCGCCCCGACATTCCGCTCCACACCAACGGTTCGGAAAACGACATCCGCTGCCAGGTCACGCGACGCAAGATCTCCGCTGGAACCCGCTCCGATGTAGGCCGCGACACACGCGACGCCTTCCTTGGGCTCATGAAAACCTGCGCCAAGCAAGCCATCAGCTTCTGGGACTACCTCGGCGACCGCCTCCGTGTGCTGGAAGCGCCTGCCGTCCCAAGCCTCGCCGCTCCCATCCGCCAGCACGCTGCAGCCTAACAGCCCGGACTTTTGCCCCTGTTACAGATTATATCTTTAAGTTATTGATTTTGCTGGTACCGCTGCCCCGGCTCGAACGGGGGACCCCCAGATCCACAATCTGGTGCTCTAACCAACTGAGCTACAGCGGCGAACGCGAAGCGCAGTAAACCGCGTTTCTCACCAAAACTCAAGGGCGCAATAGCACCTTGAGGAGATCATCAGAGGGTTTGAGAGGCGCTGGGCCGTGCGCCCCGCCTATCGCTAAGGAAGCAAGATAGGTTTTTGCAAATTTGGCGGTGCATCTGCTGTAGACTCCTCGCGGCAGGAGCCATGGAAGGAACATCGTGCCGGTCGAAGACATCACAGCCTGCAGCCACGGCGCCGCAGCGCAAACTGCGGAACCGGCTAGTACGCCCCGCGGGAAGTCCTGACCCACATGCGGCGGGCGCCGCGAGGACTTCCCGCGGATAAGGCGTCCTAGCAACTCTTTAGTTCGACACCGGTCTTGCGGCCGACCCCCATGACTGAAAAAGCCCTGTGTCCAACGGCAATTGTGGCTTCTTTGTGGTCTTTTTCTTCTTAGTATCTAGTACAGCTTGCGGCCGGAAGCTTGCTTGAGCGTTTGCTGCAATCGGAGTGCGAACTTCCGGCCGGCTGTACTAGCACTTCGCCGAACTAAGCCCGGCAAAGCAAGGCCTCCGGCCTTTATCAGAAGCGGCCCGCGGGGGCGGCCTTCTGCGCGGATTGCGTCACAAGGCGGGTGAGTTCCTGAGCCTGATGCGCAAATGTTTCCATCTGCTGGCGCGCAAACTGGCTCTGAATGTCGAGGGCCTCTTTGATGTCTTTTGCGTGAACGAGGCGCTGCGCAAGCTCGAAGTTTGCCTGGAGGTTGGCTTCGGTGTACTTCACGGCCTTCTCGTTGATCTCCCGGGCGCCGTTCGCGAATACGTCGGTCGACTTGGCGACGACGTCATGGGCCTGACGGGCTGCTTCGAGGAAGCGATTGTAGGCTTCGCGAGCCTGATCGACGCTCTTGCTGGCCATATCGCGCACGGAAGAGGGAATTTCAAAATCTAGGGGCTAATTCATAGCCGTTCTCCTATCTGCAGGTCATTCTTGGACGCTGAGGCGCGGGCCAGCCTCAGGCTCGCTTCATTAAATAAGGCAGATTTTGTTGCGTTGCAACATAATTTTGATGCACTGCACAAATCAAATCCAGACAAACGGAAAGTCCACAAAATTTTGGCCCTGAGCTAGTGTGGCGTCTCGCAATTGCCTACCACCTTCGCTGCAAGCTCTCAGGGGCAATTGCGAGACATAAGCCACACTAGACTGTCGTTTTTGCTAGTGTCCCTTTGTCTCCGATTTGCCGTGCGAGGGTGCTGCAAGTTAGGCGGCAATTCGGAGACGGGACACTAGCGTCTTGGGACTTGCTTTTGCAAACGAACACGCTCTTGTTACAATTCGAGTAAGTCGGGGGACAAATCGGAGGCAACGAGGGCAGGACTCAAACAATTGGCAAAAAGCCCCTTGGCAACCGTCGCCGGTGCTCATCCTCTTTCGGATCTCCTTTTCTCGCCGCGCGCCGCTTTCATTTGGAACCACACACGCGGGAGCGTCGCCTGGATGAACCCAGCGGCGAGGGCGGTTTTCGCCCTTCGTCTGGAAGATTTTTCCGCCTCGCTTCCCGCAAGCCTTATCGGCCGGTTTGCGCATTTCGCCGAGGGGAAACAGGGCGGCTTCGCCAAGGTCAAGATCCCGGGCGCGGCCAGCCTCAGCTGCTCCATCGAGATCCTGAAACTTGCCGACGGTCAAGACGGCCTGATCGTCGCGGAAGTTGGAGACGAGGAAGAGCGCCAAGCGACACCTGCGCCTGCCAACTTCAGAAAGGCAAAGAGCGAGTCGAAAAAGACCTTGAAAAAGGCTCCGGCAAACTCCGCCCAGCCGCGCCGAAAAACGCTTCAGACACCGGCCGCTCTCACAGCGGAGGAAATGCGCGCGTTCAAGGCTGTCGGGCGCAAGGTTCTGCGCCTGTGTGTCGATAAAAAGTGTTTGAAAGAGCTACCGGCGGCGGCTGCCCTGCCCGCCCCTGCGTCCTCGGAAAGCCCTTCGCCGGAGAGCCCGGCACAGCCGCTGACCGAAGTTCTGGCAGCCTTTGATCTCGTTCTCTTCCTTAGCGAAGGTCTCGACATCGTCGGCGTTCAGGGCCGGGCGACACGGCTCGGTTGGCGTAAAGCGAAGCTCGCGAGGAAAACCGTCCACGATCTTTTTGCGCCATATGATCGCGCGCTTCTGCGGCGCATGCTCAAGAAGCTCCGTGGTCAGAGCGTGTACGGTTCCAGAGATACCCTCGTTGTCTGCAGCGAAAACGGAAAAGCGCTGCCTTGCCGAGCGGTTGCCGGGCGCTGGGACCAAGATAACGCGGCGTTCTTCCTCGCCTTTATCTCGCTTGAGCCGCCGGCGAGATTGAAACGCTCACAAGCCGCAAATCGCGTGGCGGCTGGCGCCTCGCGGCTTAGCAGTGGCGACCTTCTCCAGCTGCGCAACAGAGCCACACGCGGTTCGCCATAACATCGCGACTCAGCCGGGCGTGATCCAAGATAATTTTTCGACATTCATTTAAAAAAAATTTACCGTTTCGTTTCAGTGTGAGCGCACTCCGCATTCCGGTGCAAAACATAATCAAACCAACGAACTAAACAGGCTCGGCGGCCGCCCACCGGCCGGGCTTGCCATTTACCTTTTGTTAAGCCTCCCCCCACACCATCAGAATCGCGATAAGATGGATTCGGGCCGTAAGTCGCCCCGTCTGTCATCATCGCTTGTTTTGTTGCGTGTCCGGCGGTGAATGCCGCTGGTGTGCCGCAACCGCTGGGCTTTTCCCAGGGACGAGGCTTCGACGACGGCAAGCCGTATTCGGCGCTCTGTCCCTTCCGTAAAGCTGCCGCGGCCCGCGGAAATCATGGGCGTGAGGAGGCTTTACGTCGAATTCCGTGGCTTTCTCCTCGAACACACAAGGCCGCGGCAGAAGAGGCGGAGGACCGATGCTTAAATCAGCTCTCAAAGGTCTAATGGGGCGCCGTTCGCGACACGTAGTAAAAGGTGGGGTGCGCGAAACAGGCTGGGCTTTTCACGGGAGCGATATTTTCCGGCTGCCAAAACATCTCTACCCTCCACGAAGGCGCTAGACTTCGGCGGCGGGCGGCTCCAATGTGGAAAGGATCGATGTTTTTGACTGGTTGTTATAGGTGACATAGGCTCCGCCCATGATGATTGAAACCGGGTTTTCGCCCGGTTTCTCTCGTTTTGAATTTCGATTTCCACGGTAAGGATAAAATTCAAGCGCTGGCCCTGCAATTTTTTACCGTTGTCGCGAACTCTCGCTATAAAGGCCGCGAACAAGATCCGCTCCTCTCATGCCTTGGCCGCAGCTTCTCGTCCTTATCCTTCTGATCGCCGTGAACGGCTTCCTTGTGATGGCCGAGCTCGCGATTGTGTCGTCCCGCCCCGCGCGCTTGCAAAAGCTCGTCAATGACGGACGTCCAGGCGCTCAGGCAGCGCTTGCGCTCAACGCAGAATTCGGCCCGCTTTCTTCCCTCGGTTCAGATCGGCATCACGGTGGTGGCGATCCTCTCCGGCGCCTACGGAGAGCACGCGCTGTCTCCGGCGCTGGCTGAAGCCCTCGCAGGCTCGTCCTGGCTGGGCGGCTATGCCGAGACGATCGCCTCCGCCATCGTGGTCTGCAGCATTGCTTATGTCTCGCTGGTGATCGGCGAACTTGTCCCCAAGCGCATCGCGCTTGCCAACCGCGAGCGTATCGCTTGCTCCGTGGCCCCGGCCATGACCGTGGTGGCCATCGTCGCGGCCCCGGTCTCGACGCTGTTGCGCTGGTCTACGGATGCTGTCCTTCGCCTCGTTCGCCCCGCTGTTCAAGCCGAGCCGGACGTTACCGAGGAGGAGGTCAAATCGATGATCGCCGAGGGCACGGAGGCCGGCGTCTTCGAAAAGGCCGAGCAGGAGATCATCGAGCGCGTGCTGAGGGTGGCGGACCGGTCCATTCGCTCGATCATGGTTCCCCGGCCCGATATCATCTGGCTCGACATTACGGAAAGCGAAACCGCCATTTACAACGATATCGCCAGCAGCGGACACTCCCGTTTTCCGGTGTGCCGCGGCGACGTGGACGAAACCATCGGCATCGTGCATGCCAAGACTTTTTTCGACCAGTTGTACAAGACCGGAAAGATCAACCTTGAAGCCGCCATCAAGACGCCGCTTTACGTGCATGAGAGCACGAATGTCCTGAAGCTGCTCGAGATGTTCAAGAAAACCCTCTTGCACATGGCGATCGTGCTCGACGAACACGGGACGGTCCAAGGCATCGCCACCCCGACCGATATTCTCACCGGCATCGCGGGCGATCTGCCCGAAGAGGAGGCGGACATCGAGCCAAGCGCGGTCCAGCGCGAGGATGGCTCCTGGCTCATGGACGGGCAGATGCCTGTTTTCGAGGTCGAGCGCGTTCTGAACGTGACGGGACTCGCCATCGACGACGCCGAATATACCACGCTGGCCGGCTTTGTGCTTTCGCAGCTGGGCCGGATTCCCGCCACCGGCGAAACATTTCGCTGGAAGAATTGGCGGTTTGAAGTTGTCGATCTCGACGGGCGCAGGATCGATAAAGTTCTTGCGTCGCCAACCTCGAATGGAACGAGCGGAGTTTAGCTGTCCCGCGAGGTGCGGCCGACGGCCCCATCCTGAGCCTGTCGAAGCCTTATCCTGAGCTTGTCGAAGGATGAAGCCTGGATTTCCGCTTTTTTTCAGCATGCATGGCTTCTCGCTTGCGTTTGCGTCCCGGATTGCTTGAGGCGAATCCTAAGAAAAAGCGTCTTGCCTGAAGGTTAACCCATCGCAAGCCATTGATATTGCTTGGAATAATTACGGAGCGGACGCTCCCCGGCGCGCTGCTGCGGGCGCGGTTCTGGTTAACACGCCAAGCCGGAACATATTTAACGGACTTTTGCTCGTCCCAGTAAAGGAGAAAATTCCGGCATTAAGTTCTATTGAATGCGACTTGATTGAAGACAAAAAACATGTTTGTTCCCAATGAGATATGGCCTTTTACCGAGGGCCGGTTAAAGGCGCCGGCGCCCCTCGCTTCGCGACAAATGGTCCATTAATAAGGTATGAATTGACCAGAAATAAATCCGGCGCGCTCGTGTTAACCATCCAAATCTTAACGCAAACTCGGCGTAGGCTGAACCGTCACCGAACTGTTTACCATGGCGGCTTGGTTTGCAACTTCCCTAAGCCACAGATTGCGGACGCCTCCCCTCGCCGCCTGGAAGCGTCCCGGCGCGGCCGCGCGAAATCGAGCCATCCCGCAAAATAGCGCGAGCTTGTGCATCGGTTAAGCGAATATAAACCCGCCGAGCGATAGAGCATGAGGAAACAAACGATGAAGCGGACATGCTGGAATTTATCTTTTTCGGATTCTATCTCTTTAACGATCGTCGTTTTGCTTTTGGCCTATTGGCCAAAGAGAACGCCAGCGCCGCGTTCCGCGCCAGGCGCGACCGGCGGCGCGTCGCGCAAGGAAGCTCCGGCCCGAGCGGTCCAGGCCGCTCCAACGTCACGCCGGGTGGCGCTTATCATCGGCAACGGCGCCTATGCTTCGGTCGACCGGCTAAAGAACCCTGCGAACGATGCATCCGCCGTGGGTGGCGCGCTGACCCGCCTCGGCTTCGATGTCGTTGAAAAACACGACCTCGGCGTTGTGCAAATGCAACGCGCGCTGAGGGACTTCGAAGACAGGGCCGAAGGGGCGGAATGGGCCTTGGTGTATTATGCCGGGCACGGCTTGGAGCAGAATGGCAAGAACTGGCTCATCCCGGTCGATGCCGAGTTGACCCGCGCCACCGACCTCCCGGACGAGGCCATTCCGGTGGATCGCGTGCTGGATCGTCTGTCGGGGGGGAGAAAGCTGCGGATGGTGATCCTCGATGCCTGCCGCACCAACCCGTACCTGGCGCGCATGGTGATGAATGGAGCCACCACTCGGTCTGTGACGCAAGGGCTGGCCGCCATCGAGCCCCCGCATGGCGAGGTCGTGTTTTACGCCGCGCGTGACGGCAGCGTGGCCGCCGACGGACCCGGCGCGAACAGTCCATTCGCAACGGCGCTCGTGAAACATATGGAAGAAGATGGCGTGGAACTCGGCCGCTTTTTCCGGAAGGTGACGAGCCGTGTGCTCGCCATGACCAAGAATCAGCAAGAGCCTTTCGTCTACGGCCGCATCCCGGACGAGGACTTTTATTTCAAACCGCCGCAGTGATCGCCATTTCGCTGGCATAAAGAAGTAGCTTGAGCATAGCTTAAAGAGATATAGCGCAATGATGGCTTGACGAAAGAAACAAAAGCAGCCGGCATGTTCTGGTTTATTTTTATCGCATCCATCTATCTGACGATTTTGGTTCTTGTTTCGATATTCCGGCAAAAAGCCGGTCCAAGAGAGCGCCGGGTGGCGCTCGTCATCGGCAACGCCGCCTACAAGTTGGCGCCGCTCAATAACCCGACGAAAGATGCGTCTGACATGACTGACGCGCTAAGACGCCTCGGCTTCGAGGTCGTTGAATGCCATGATCTCGGGATAGCGCAGATGCGAAGCGTTATCGCGAATTTCGAGACTATGGCCAGATCAGCGGACTGGGCATTGGTGTATTACTCCGGTCATGGCATGGAGTGGGCGGGGGAGAATTGGCTAATCCCAATTGATGCCAGATTTGTCTACGCAGCCGACATCCCAATTCAAGCCGTTTCAGGAGAGCACGTCCTTCGTCACCTGCGCGGGGCGAAAAAGCTGCGGATCGTGATTCTCGATGCATGCCGCGTTAATCCGCTGCAAACCCGCGTCCTGATGAACGAGGGCCTTTTTCGAGTTATGTCATACGGGCTGGCCCGTATGACGCCTGCTTTCGGCGAGATCGTGTTCTTTGCGGCACGCCACGGCACGACGGCCTCGGATGGCAGGAAAGGCGAGAACAGTCCATTCGCGAAGGCGCTTTTGAAGCATATGGGGGAGGAGGGGCTGGAGTTGGGCCGGTTCTTCCGCAAGGTGACGAGCAGCGTGCTTGCTGCAACGAATAATGCGCAGGAGCCTCACGTCTACGGGCGCATTCCGGACGAAGACTTCTATTTAAAACGCCCGCGGTGAGCGCGCAGGGAGCGCCTGGCCCCGTGGAGCAAAATGCGCCCGCCCCATACGATGCCCTCACGGAAGGCTGGAACCAGCAACTCATCTGAAACACTTGACTCAAGCCTGGGCGCGTCGGCCACCAGTCTTCGTTGGCGGAGACAGGAATATTTGCCTAAAACTAATCGGATTCGAAAACGAGGAGAGCCCCGATGAGCAAGGTTGCCTTTATTGGACTGGGCGTAATGGGCTATCCCATGGCCGGGCACATCCGCACCAAGGGCGGACACGACGTCACCGTCTATAATCGCACGCTCGGCAAGGCGCAGGCCTGGGTCGCCGAATTCGGCGGACAAATGGCTCCGACGCCGCAAGAGGCCGCGCGCGACGCCGATTTCGTGTTTGCGTGCGTCGGCAACGACGAAGACCTGCGCTCGGTCACCATCGGCGAGCACGGCGCGTTTCGCGGCTTGAAGAAAGGCGCGATCTTCATCGACAACACCACCGCGTCGGCCAATATCGCCCGCGAGCTTTACGCAGCCGCGGCCGAGCATAGCGCGCACTCTCTCGACGCCCCCGTTTCCGGCGGACAGGCGGGCGCGCAAAACGGCACGCTGACCGTCATGGCCGGCGGCGATGCCGAACCCTTCCAGAAAGCCGAGCCCGTCATCTCCCTTTATGCGCGCGCCGTGAAACTTGTCGGACCGGCAGGTTCGGGCCAGCTGACGAAGATGGTCAACCAGCTCTGCATCGCAGGTCTCGTCCAGGGGCTTGCCGAGGGCATTCATTTTGCGCAAAAGGCCGGGCTCGACGTCGGAGCTGTGATCGAGACGATCTCGAAGGGCGCCGCGCAGTCCTGGCAGATGGAAAACCGCTGGATGACCATGGCGGAGGGCAAGTTCGACTTCGGATTTGCAGTCGACTGGATGCGGAAGGACCTTGCCATCGTCCTGGACGAGGCCCGGCGCAATGGCGCGCATTTACCTGTGGCGGCGCTTGTGGATCAGTTCTATTCCGAGGTGCAGTCTATGGGAGGCAAGCGCTGGGATACGTCGAGCCTCATCGCGCTGCTCAACCGCAAGTAGCCCTTCCCCGCTATTCACAAATTCCGGTGGTCGATTTGCACCAGTCAGCGGCTGATAATGCTCCGCCTACAACCCTGTCTTGCCCGCCGTTGTAGGCTCTCTTAGCCTTCGGCTTGGTTGAGGTTGCGGCGGGGCCTTCGATGCGGTGCGGATGTTGCGTTGCCATAGTGGTTTTCGTTTGTGCAGCCGAGTTGGCGGGCTGCACCACTTTGCCGTCCCTCGATCCGATCGACGGCGCACCGGGCCGGACGGCAGCATTTCCATCAATGAAGTGGTCGCACGCGTAAAATGCGAGATCTACGACGCAACCAGGGACATCCGCGGGGACTATTGGTGGTTCCGTTACTGGGGCGCCAAGGTCGACCTGGACCTGATTGTGAACGAGCAGGCTGGCATAACGCCCTCTGTCGCCTTCCTTGAACCCTACGCGCCTTTCTCTTCGAAGATCCTCGGCAATATTTCGCAATCCTTTTCCTTTGGCCTGACCGGCGGCGTCACCAGCAATGCGATCCGAACCGAGACCGTCAGTTTCTCGGCCACGTTTCTTGAAGTGAGGGATCAGCTCGACGCGCGTGTCGTGGACAACAAGCTCGGCCGGTTCAACGGCTGCAATCTCCCGGAAGGCTCCGAACTGAACGGCAATCTGGGCCTGAAACAATGGATCAACTCCGCGCTCGGACCCGTCAAGGGAGGAGACGCCGCTCTCCTCAACTGGGGCGGCGCAGTCACCGTATCAGGCACAAAGCCCAAGGCGGCGGCCAGGAGCTTCGGCTTGCCGCGGGAGTCCATCGCGTCGAAGGCCTGCCACTGGACACCCGGCTCCCCGCCTTTGACGAATCCGCACTGCAGGCCGCCCATCAATTCGATCACGCACACCCTCGAATTCACGATCGTGAAAAGCGCCGGCATTACTCCGACCTGGACGCTGGTCCGGTTCCGGGGGCAGTCGGGAAATAACTCGCTGGCGAATGTGTCCCGGATCGACACCCACAAGCTGACAATCACGCTTGGCCCGTCCGAGGAGAACCTCAGCCAGGCCAGCACAAACCAAAGCCTGAGGCTGCTGGCGCCGTCCATCACGAACGCCATCACCCAGTCGCAGACGCCGCGCTAGAGTGCGTCCGGAAAAGTGCGAAGCGGTTTTCCGATAAGACGCACGACAAAACAGAAGCTTAGAGCCTGTCCGCTTTTGATTCCATCAAAAGCGGACAGGCTCTAAAGCGTGTTGCGATCAGCTCGAACCGATGTCGTGGCCGGGCTCGACCCGGCCATCCAGTCTTAAAATCCAAAAGGTGAAATTCGTTAGCCTGGATGGCCGCCTGGGGGCGGCCATGACAAAAGGGGGATACCGAATAATTTCGGCACGCTTTAACGGACGGTTCGGGCGGGTTAGAGGCTGCGGCCAAAGCCGTTTTCGTGGGCTTCGAGCACCTGTCCGGCGAGATAGAGCGAGCCGGTCACCATGATTCGCACGGGGCCCTGAGCGAGCTTGCGGCTGGATTCGAACGCCGCTT
Source organism: uncultured Alphaproteobacteria bacterium (assembly GCA_963757195.1). Classification (GTDB taxonomy): domain Bacteria; phylum Pseudomonadota; class Alphaproteobacteria; order Rhizobiales; family Rhodomicrobiaceae; genus Rhodomicrobium. The sequence goes on along the minus strand of CAVWQG010000002.1, from coordinate 1,167,484 downwards.
CAAGGCTCGCCGCCGGATCGGCGGCGATGCCTTCGCGGTGCGCGATGTTCGCCAGTTCCTCCGCTTTATAGGCCGCCGTATGACCTGGAATTTCCACGGTCGCGGCGAGTTCCGTCAGTCCCTGAAAATGCCGCAAGAAGCCGCTCGCATCCTTTGTCGACAGCATGCCGACAATCAGATGAATCGGGCTCGAAACGCGCTCCTCGAGATCGGCCAGCGCCCGGGCCACGACCTCGCCCGCGGCTGGATTATGTCCGCCATCCACCCAGATCTCCGAGCCCTCGGGCGCCAGATCGTGCAGCGCGCCCGGCGACAGGCGCTCAAGCCGGGCGGGCCAGACAGCGGCGGTGATGCCCTTGGCGATCGCCTCTTCCGAGACATGGAAGCCTTCGAGCGATCTCGCGGCGGCGATCGCCGCTCCGGCATTCTCGAACTGATGACGTCCGAACAGCCGGGGCAAGGGCAAATCCAGGAGGCAATCTTCATCCTGGAAAACAAGCCTGCCATGCTGTTCGAAAATATCCCAGCTTTGGCCGGCCGCATGCAAAGGCGACGACAGCGCGTCCGCGCGCGCTTCGATCACACCCAGCGCTTGATCGCTTTGCCGCGACACGATGGCTGGCCGTCCGCGCTTGAGGATGCCGGCTTTCTCACTCGCGATAGCCTCGATTGTGTCGCCGAGGTAGGAGCAATGATCGAGCGAAATGGGCGTCAGGATCGTGACGAGAGGCTCATCGATCACATTCGTTGCATCGAGCCGTCCGCCGAGCCCGGTTTCGAGAAGGACAATGTCCGCCGGATTCTCCGCGAAAGCCACAAATGCCGCGGCTGTCGTGATTTCGAAGAAGGTGATCGGCTCCCCGCGGTTGGCGGCCTCCGCGCGGCTCAGGATGTCGGCGAGATGCCGCTCGCCGATAGCGCGGGCTCCGCCCGGCCCCGCCAGCATGATCCGCTCGTGGAACCGGCGCAAATGGGGCGAGATGAACGCATGCGTGCGATAGCCCGCCGCCTCAAGAATGGCTTTCAGAAAGGCGACCACCGAACCTTTGCCATTCGTGCCCGCGACATGAATGACCGGCGGAATCCGCCTGTGCGGGTCCCCGAGCGCGGAGAGAAGGCGCTCCACCCGCCCGAGCGAAAGGTCGATGCTCTTCGGATGCAGCGTCTCGAAACGCGCGAGCAGGTTGTCAGTTCTCTGAGGGGGCAAGGCTTTGTCCGGTGTTAAGGCGTAAGGCGCGCGCGCAGGTAATGGCGGGGCTCATGAGGATGGGGTGGCGGGCGCAGGCGGCGCCTCCTCGGCAATGTCTTCGGAAGCCGGCTTGCTCTTGCTCGCTAAAGCGGCCAGTTGTTCGGCCGTTGCGGGAACCCTGATCTCGGGGGAAGCGCCCGCGGCAGCAGCTTTCTTCTGTTTCAAATTGTTCATCCCGGCGCGGTGCTTGCGCTCGGTGACCAGGAGGCTGCACAACCGGCTCAGCGTATCGCGCAGATCGTGGCGATGCACCACCATGTCGATCATGCCGTGCTCAAGGAGATATTCCGATCTCTGGAAGCCGTCAGGAAGCTTCTCGCGGATCGTCTGCTCGATGACGCGAGGACCAGCAAAGCCGATCAATGCGCCCGGCTCCGCGATGTGGATGTCGCCGAGCATCGCGTAAGACGCGGTTACGCCGCCCGTCGTGGGATTGGTCAGAACGACGATATAGGGCAGCTTCGCGTCGCGCAGGCGCTGCACGCCAACCGTCGTGCGCGGCATCTGCATGAGGGACATGATGCCCTCCTGCATGCGCGCGCCGCCGGAGGAGACGAAGAGGATATAGGGAATCCTCAACTCAACCGCCTTCAGCATCCCGGTGATGATCGCTTCGCCGGCGGCCATGCCGAGCGAGCCGCCCATGAAGGCAAAATCCTGGACCGCCGCGACCACCGAAAGACCATCGAGGTTGCCAAGCCCTGTCAGGAGGGCGTCTTGCATGCCCGTCTTGGCGCGCGCTTCCTTGATGCGATCCGAATAGCGCTTCTCGTCGCGAAATTTCAAAGGGTCGGCGGGTACGTCCGGCGTTGCCACCGTCTCGAACTTTCCGCCGTCGAAAAAGGACTTCAGCCGCGCATCTGCGCCCATCCGCATGTGGTAGCCGGAGCCGGGAATGACGAACTGATTGGCCTCGAGGTCTTTGTGGAAGACCATTTGTCCGGTCTCGGGGCACTTGACCCACAGATCGCCGGGCATCTCCCGCTTCTGCCACAGGCCGCTGATCTTTGGCCGAACAACGCTATTGATCCAGTTCACTTCGCGAATGCCTTTTTTGCCTCGGAAAAGGCCGTGTGCCTAACCCGCCCTCATGCCTGCGGAGAGCTGTTCGACAAGCCCCAGAACCGCCCTTATGGTTAAGTCGGTCGCGCGCTGGTTCTCGTCAAGGCTTTGTGAAAGCGCATCGACGAGCGCCGACCCTACGACGACGCCATCGGCCACGCTTGAGATTGTACGAGCCTGCTCCGGCGTGCGAACGCCGAAGCCGACAGCGACAGGCAATGCCGTCCTCGCCTTGATGCGCGCGACATTTTGCGCGACCGCGGCGACGTCCGGCGCCCTCGTCCCGGTGACGCCTGCGATGGAGACGTAATAGACAAAACCGCTGGCGTTCGCGAGCACGCTGCCGAGACGGTGATCGTTCGTTGTCGGGGCCGTCAGCCGGATGAAATTCAGGCCCGCCTTCAAGGCCGGAAGACAAAGCTCGTCGTCGGCCTCGGGCGGCACGTCCACGACGATCAGCCCATCGACACCCGCTTCCGCGCCCTCGGCCAGAAACCGGTCTACAGGAAAGACATAGATCGGATTGTAATACCCCATGAGAACGATGGGCGTCGTCGCATCCGTTTTGCGGAAGCTTCGGACCATCTCAAGGGTTTTCCGAAGCGTCTGCCCGCTCTTCAAAGCACGCTGCGATGCCCTCTGGATCGCGGGGCCGTCCGCCATCGGATCGGAGAACGGCATCCCAAGCTCGATGATGTCGGCTCCGGCCTTCGGCAGGCCCTTCAGGATTTCCAGCGACGTCTCGTAATCAGGGTCGCCCGCCGTTATGAAGGAAACGAGCGCCTTTCTGTTCGAGCGTGATAAGGCCTCGAAGGCCCTCGCCAATCTCTGCATGAATTCCCTCGAACTTCGGGGCTAAATCCGGCTTAGATTTCCATGCCCAGATGCCCTGCCACCGCGAAAATATCCTTATCGCCGCGTCCGCACATGTTCATAACGAGGAGATGGCCATGAGGCAAGGTGGGGGCGATTTTTGTCACATGGGCAAGCGCGTGCGCGGGCTCGAGCGCCGGGATGATGCCTTCGAGGCGCGTGCAGAGCTGGAAGGCGTCGAGCGCCTCGCGATCCGTCGCCGAGACGTAGGTCACGCGGCCGGTGTCGCGCAGCCAGGAGTGCTCCGGGCCGATGCCCGGATAGTCGAGACCGGCGGAAATCGAATGCCCGTCGAGGATTTGGCCGTCGTCGTCCTGGAGGAGATAGGTGCGGTTGCCGTGAAGCACGCCGGGTTTGCCGCCGTTCAGCGAAGCGCAGTGCCCGTTCGGCTCCTCGAGCCCACGGCCTGCCGCCTCGACGCCAACCATCTTCACCGAGCGGTCGTCGAGGAACGGATGGAACAGCCCCATCGCGTTCGAGCCGCCGCCGATTGCAGCCACAAGCGTGTCGGGCAACCTGCCCTCGGCCGCCTTCATCTGCTCGCGCACTTCCTGGCCGATGATGGCCTGGAAGTCGCGCACCATGGCGGGATAGGGGTGAGGCCCGGCGACCGTGCCGATAATGTAGAAGGTGTCCTCGACGTTGGAGACCCAGTCGCGCAGCGCCTCGTTCATGGCGTCCTTCAGCGTGCCTGTGCCTGAGACGACGGGCCGCACCTCGGCGCCGAGCAGGCGCATGCGAAAAACATTCGGCTTCTGGCGCTCGATGTCCGTCTTGCCCATGAAAATCACGCAAGGCAGCCCGAAGCGGGCGGCGACGGTTGCGACCGCGACGCCATGCTGGCCCGCGCCCGTCTCCGCGATGATGCGCTTCTTGCCCATGCGCTTCGCCAGCAGGATCTGCCCCAGGCAGTTGTTGATTTTGTGCGACCCGGTGTGATTGAGTTCGTCGCGCTTGAAGTAGACCTTCGCGCCGCCGAAATGCTCGGTCAGCCTTTCGGCAAAATAGAGCGGGCTCGGGCGGCCTGAATAGTGGGCGTGGAGATTGGCAAGCTCGGCATGAAAGGCCGGATCGATTTTCGCCGCCTTGTAGGCTGCCTCCAGCTCAAGAATCAGCGGCATCAGCGTTTCCGCCACAAACCGTCCGCCGTAGAGGCCGAAATGCCCTCTTTCATCGGGGCCGGTCCGATAGCTGTTCAATTGCAACGCCGTTTCAGCGACAGGAGCCATGAGGTTTTCCTTATTCCGCGGCAGCTGAGACGGAGCCGCCAGCTCGCTCAAATGACTTTGCGGTTTTTATGAATTGGCGGATAAGCGCAAGATCTTTAACACCGGGCGCGGATTCAACGCCAGAGGAGACATCGACCGCCTGCGCGCCGCTCTCTTGCAGAGCCGTGAGCACAGTGTCAACGCGAAGCCCGCCCGCAAGCATGAAATCGCGCCGGAGCGCGGCGCCCCGAAGCCAGCGCCAGTTGAAAGACAGGCCGTTTCCGCCCGGGAGAACATCGGGACGCGGGACCGCCTGCGCATCGAAAAGCAGAAGGTCCGCCTCGTCTTCATAAACGCGGGCGCCCTGAATATCGCAAGGGCTTCCAACCTTGATCGCCTTGATGATCTTCGCTGAGGTCAACTTGCGGACAGCGGCAATCCGTTCGACGTTCTCGTCGCCGTGAAGCTGAAAAAAATCAGGACGAACCACGTCCGCGATCTCCTTAATCGCGTCTGCCCCGGCGTTCACCGTCAGAGCCACTGTCTTGATGCAGCCTTCCGCACGCCGAGCCAGGGCGGCGGCGCGGCTTACCGGAATGTTGCGAGGGCTTCTTTCGAAAAAGACGAAACCGGCGTAGTCGGCGCCCGCCTCAATAGCGGCGTCCAAAGCGCCCTCTGTCGAGATACCGCAAATTTTTACGAGAACGGTCATGCTTGTATGATGGCGGACACCTCCGCCATCGGCTTCCTCGGAAGGTCAGCGTGAAAAGTAGGAACGGAGCGGGCGCGGCGCGGGCGGTGTAATGGCTTTGGGACTGGCCGCTTCAAGGCCGCGCTTGAGGTTCTCGGCTTCGCGCTTCCAGATCGTGGCTTCCTTATGCGTATCGCGCGCTGTCCTGCGCCAATGACCCTGCCCGACCCAGGCCGTCAGCCATCCAACGATCACACCGGCAAACAGGGCGACAAACAGGAACAAGGAAAGCGGCGCCTGGAAGGACAGCGCCATCTTCTCATCGATGAACGGATCGGCGATGAAGGTCACGGGATGGCGGTTTGCGATCCCGAAGGCAACCAGCAGGCAGCCAACGATAAAGAGAATCACGACACTGAAAAAGCGTTTCATGGGTGCCTCGGCAAAAACCCGCCGCCAAAAGGGTTAGGATGCTTTTTTTGCTGCTTTCTTACGGCCTTTCGGCTTCTCCGCCGGAGCTTCGGGTGGATTCAGCCGGATGCGCAGTTCCTTGCCGGTCTTGAAATAGGGCACGTACTTCTCCGGCACCTGCACCTGGTCGCCCGTGCGCGGATTTCGCCCGACCCTAGCGGGGCGGTGTTTGATGGAAAATGCGCCAAAGCCACGCAGTTCGACCCGGTCGCCGCGCGCGAGAGCGCTCGTGATCTCCTCGAAAATCACATTCACAATCTTTTCGACATCCCTGTGCATCAAATGAGGATTGGTAATCGAAAGCTTCTCAATGAGCTCTGATTTAATCATTGCTTTATCTCGCATTTCTTCATTGAGGGTGCCAAATCGAGAATAAGCCGTCAAGCGGGTGATCCGTAAGCGTTGCAAGACCCTCCAGCACACTGCCGTCGATGACAGAGCCAAGTCCGAGTTTTCCTGCGAGACCCGTCAGAGATGACGAAAAAAAACCGGACACGGAACTCTCCGGCTTCCAGTCTTTGACCTTCAATCCGGAGGCGACATTGCGCGTGTCGGTGAACCATTTGATCGCCGTTTGCTCGTCCCCGATCGCATCGATGAGACCGATCTTGAGGGCTTCCCTCCCAGTGTAGATCCGGCCGGTCTTAATGTCGTCCATCGAGGATGCCGCAGCCTTGCGGCGCTCGGCGACCAAGCCCAGGAACCAGCCCTGCGAATCCTTGACCAGTTCTTCGGTCAACTGCTTGGACGCCTCGTCAGGCGGCATGAAAGGAGAGGGCACGGCCTTCAGGGGACCGCTCCTGACCTCGTCGACCTTCGCGCCGATCTTATCCAGCAGGCCCGTAACGTCCACCCATTGGAAGATCACGCCGACCGAACCCGTAATGGTATTGCCGCGCGCGACAATGTAGTCGGTTCCGATCCCGCAAAGATAGGCCGCCGACGCGGCGACGGTTCCGAAGACAGCGGCGACCGGCTTCGCTTTCGAAAGATCCCGAAGGTCTTCGTAAAGCGCCTCGCCTCCCGTCGTCGTACCCCCCGGGCTGTCAACCGCAACGATGACGGCTTTCACGTGGTCGTTTTTCGCAAGCTTCGTCAGCAACTCATGACGCTGCCTCGAGTTGCCGATGAAGCCGCTGATGGTGACGCGCGCGATCTGGTCACGGCCGATTCCGAAGAGAGACGCCCCGCTGTCGCTTCTCAGGGAGGCAAAAGCGATTGCGGATACAATCGCTAAAAGAGCCAGCACGCGCCAGAATGTGAGATTGCGCTTGAGGCGGCGGCGATCGATCAAAATGTCAGAGTCCAGGGTCATGCATTCGCCCTTGAAAGATCAAATCAACCCCGCCTTTAACCGGATCGATTAAAGGCGGAAAAGTTGATCGATTCTAAAGTTTTAGAGCAGCTATTTCCGTGTCCAAATGAACCGTGCTGGCGCAACCATTCGCGCCAGCCATGCCACTCACCTTCTCTGCCAAGGCGCTGACGCGCCTTTACTCTTTGTTGGTCTGCGCTTTGTTCAAGGCCGCGCCGAGAATATCTCCGAGAGAGGCGCCGCTGTCGGTGGAACCGAATTGAGCAACGGCTTCCTTTTCTTCGGCGATCTCGAGCGCCTTGATCGAGAGCCCGATCTTGCGGCCTGTCTTGTCGATCTGGGTGACGACCGCATCGACCATGTCGCCCGGTGCGAAACGTTCAGGCCGCTGCTCGCTGCGATCGCGCGAAAGATCCGCGCGCCGGATGAAGGCCGTCACGTCGGTGCCGGAAATCTTCACCTCGATGCCAGCATCTTTGACTTCCACCACTTCGCAGGTGACGGTCGAACCCTTCTTGAGGGTCGCAGCGGACTGGAAGGGGTCGGTCGCGAGCTGCTTGATGCCGAGGCTGATGCGCTCCTTCTCGGCGTCGGTCTCAAGCACAACCGCACGAACCGTTTCGCCTTTGTTGTACTCCTTGATCGCTTCTTCGCCGGAGCGCTGCCAATCGAGGTCGGACAGATGCACCATCCCGTCGATGCCGCCATCGAGACCGACGAACAGACCGAACTCGGTAATGTTGCGAACCTGGCCCTCGACGACGGAGCCCTTCGGATGGTTCTCCGCAAAGGCGTTCCAGGGATTTTCCTGGGTCTGCTTCAGGCCCAGCGAAATACGGCGCTTGCTGGCGTCGACTTCCAGAACCTGAACTTCCACTTCCTGGCTGGTGGAGACGATCTTGCCGGGGTGGACGTTCTTTTTGACCCAGCTCATCTCCGAAACGTGGATCAGGCCTTCGACGCCGGGCTCCAGTTCCACGAAAGCACCGTAGTCCGCGATGTTGGTGACTGTTCCCTTGAACTTGCTGCTGATCGGGTACTTGGCCTCGATGCCCGACCATGGGTCGGAGCCGAGCTGCTTCATGCCCAGGCTGATGCGCTGCGTCTCGGGATTGATGCGAACGATCTGCACCTTCACCGTGTCGCCGACATTCAGGATCTCGGTCGGATGATTGACGCGCTTCCACGCCATGTCGGTCACGTGAAGCAGGCCATCGATGCCGCCGAGGTCGATGAATGCGCCGTAGTCGGTGATGTTCTTCACGACGCCGTCCACCACCTGCCCTTCTTCGAGCTTGGCGACGATCTCGGAACGCTGCTCGGCGCGCGTCTCTTCAAGCACGGAGCGGCGGGAAACGACGATGTTGCCGCGCCTGCGATCCATCTTCAGGATCTGGAAGGGCTGGGGCACGTTCATCAGCGGCGTGACGTCCTTGATGGGCCGGATGTCCACCTGGCTGCCGGGCAGGAACGCCACGGCTCCGTCGAGATCGACGGTGAAGCCGCCCTTGACGCGATTGAAAATGACGCCTTCGACCTTCTCGCCGGCGTTGAACTTCTGCTCGAGCTTGGTCCAGCTATCCTCGCGGCGAGCCTTTTCCCGGCTGAGGACTGCCTCGCCAGCGGCGTTCTCGATCCGCTCGACATAAACCTCAACCTCGTCGCCCACATGAAGCGTCGGGGATTGCACCGAGGAACCGAATTCTTTGAGAGGGACGCGGCCTTCCGTTTTGAGGCCGACATCGATAACGGCGAGGTCTTTTTCGATGGCGACGATCTTGCCCTTGACGACGGCGCCTTCGCTTGGCGCCGACCCGGACAGCGATTTGTCGAGAAGAGCAGCAAAGTCGTCGGCGGTCGGATTGTACTCCCTGGCCTTTGGCTCTATTGTTTGCGTTGCGATCATTAAAACTCCGATGCGGCCGAAGCCCACGTCTGCGTTAGTGTTGAACACGACGGCTTTCCGGACGCATCGGTCCGGAGCCGTCTTCATGGTTATTCGGGCTGCCGCTGAATGCGATGGGCTCCAGACGGAACGACAAGGGCCAATCGATCGGCAGCTGCCCAGAAGGCGGTATTGCCAGAGATTTATCCGCGGCTCGCAACTTTATCAATAAGATCGAGCGCAGCTGCGAAGGCTTTTTCTATATCTAACTCTGTAGTATCGAGCAAGAGCGCGTCTTCCGCGGGCTTGAGAGGTGATATCGGGCGCTCACTGTCGCGCCGGTCGCGATCCTTGATCTCGCGCAGGACCGTCTCTTCCGTGGTTTCGACGCCGTAGCTCAAAAGCTCTTTGTACCGGCGGCTGGCGCGGCTTTCCGCGGACGCGGTGACGAAGATCTTGGCGTCGGCCTGTGGACAAACGACCGTGCCGATATCGCGGCCCTCGACGACGGCGCCTCCTGGCCGCGCCGCGAAGCACCGTTGAAACGCCAGAAGCGCCTCGCGCACCGGGGGGAACGCCGCAACGACCGACGCCGCTTCACCCCTGCCCTTGAGGCGAAGGCCAGGATCGGAAAGAGTAGCCGAATCGAGCCGCCTGGCGGCCAGGGCCGCAGCTTCGACATTATCAAGAGCGTACCCGGCAAGCTGCACGTCGCGGGCGACAGCCCGGTACAACGAGCCCGTGTCGAGGTGCGGAAGACCGTACGCTTGCGCGATGCGCCTGGCGAGCGTGCTTTTTCCCGCGGCGGCGGTTCCGTCAATTGCGATGATCATTGGCTTGCAGTCCCGCGCGGATGCCCGGCTGCTTCCTCCGGCTCTTCAATCACGGCGCCCGCTTGTTGCATCAAATGCCGGAACTCAGGAAAGCTCGTGGCTATCATGGAAGCATCGTCGACAGTTACGGGCTCCTCGGCGGCGAGCCCCAGGACCAGGAAGGACATTGCGATCCTGTGGTCCATATGGGTGGAAATGGTAGCGCCACCCTGTACTTTGGACAACCCGGCGACGAAGAGCGTATCGCCGCGGGCCTCCGCTTTCGCTCCGCAGGCCGTGAGCCCGGCCGCCATGGCGGCGAGCCGGTCGCTTTCCTTGACGCGGAGTTCGGCGAGCCCGTTCATGATCGTTTGCCCTGTCGCGAAAGCCGCGAGCGCGGCAAGGATCGGATATTCGTCGATCATGGCGGGCGCGCGCTCCGCCGGAACCTCGACGCCGCTGAGCTGGCTTTCCTTCGCGCGAATGTCGGCCACCCTTTCTCCATTCAACTCGCGCTCATTTTCAAAGGAGATATCGGCGCCCATTTCGCTCAAGGTTTTATAGAAGCCGGTGCGCGTTGGGTTGATGAGGACATTCTCGATGAGAACGTTCGAGCCGGGGCAAAGAAGCGCCGCCGCCACGAGAAATGCGGCGGAGCTAGGATCGCCGGGGACGACGACGGGCTTCCCTTTGAAGGTTTTCCGCCCCTCGACCGATATGCGCAGGCCGCCCTCGCCATCCGGCTCCGATGAGACGCCGGCGCCGAAATAGTCGAGCATCTTCTCGGTGTGATCTCGCGTCTTCTCGCTTTCGATCACCGATGTTTCGCCGGGCGCCAGAAGCCCCGCAATGAGGACCGCGGATTTCACCTGCGCCGAAGGAACGGGAAGCCGGTAGGCGATCGGCACGAGGCTCGACGCGCCATGGAGCGTCAAGGGCAGCGTGTTGCGGCCTTCCTCCTCGATAGTGAGCCCCATTCTCTTCAAGGGATCGAGGACGCGCCCCATCGGCCTCTTGCGCAAAGAGGCGTCGCCCGTAAACACGGCTCGAATGGGATGGCCCGCGACAACGCCCATCATCAGGCGCGCGCCCGTCCCGGAGTTCCCGAAATCGAGTTCCGAAGAGGGGCTTGTCAGGCCGCCAAGGCCCCTGCCGATCACGGTCCAGATGCCGCCCGTCTTTTCAACATGCGCCCCGAGAGCCTGAAGGGCGCGTGCTGTGCACAGGATGTCTTCGGATTCGAGAAGGCCGGATATTTCGGTGCGTCCCTCCGCAAGCGCGCCGAGAATGAGCGCCCGGTGCGAGATGGATTTGTCTCCCGGCACCGAAAAGGTCCCATGAAGGGCGCCCGATTTTCTTGAGGTGAGCGGCTTTGCTGCGGCGGGAAGCTCGGACATCGACGGGAAGGGCCTTCTTTGGGAAAACAAGCGGAACTTTCAGTCGTGATAGACCTATGTTAAGCGAAGGAAGTCAATCGGGCGGGGAACCGCGCCGCACAATTTCCGCTTTTCTCTCGCTTTGCCTTTGACAGGCGAAGAGGTTGCTGACTATCCCATTGCAAAATTCGGCGTACCGGCGCCGCGGCTCAACCGTCAAGAAAGTTTCAAATCGATGTCCACAAAAGCTGAACGCGGCACAAAGCGCGTCTGCCAATCATGCGGCAGCAAGTTCTACGATCTCATGCGCGATCCCATCATTTGCCCCATATGCCAGGCCGTTTACCAGGATGGCGGGGCGCCGGCGCGGGTCGCGGCGGGCGGCAACAATCTCGACGCCGACGACGATGCCGTGCTCGACGCGGGCAGAGGCGGCCTCGAATTCGTGCCGCTCGATGAGGTCGCGGCGCGGGAGGAGGAACTTCCCGATATCGAGGGCGGCGACATTGCAGACGTTGCCGACGACGACGAGGCGCTCGACACAGCTGCCGACGACGAGCCTTTCCTCGAAGCCGAGGACGAGGGCGAGGCCGATGTGTCCGGCTTTGGTGTCGGCGGCGGGAAGGATGACGAAAGCTGAGGCAACACCCTGATTGAGAGTGCCGGTGCATCGACGCATTTTTCTTGCGGTGCACCTCCCAAAGGATTAAGTAGCAGTGCTTGTCGGCATACTCGTAATCAGGAGTTGCCGAGGGGGCCATAGCTCAGCTGGGAGAGCGCTTGAATGGCATTCAAGAGGTCGGCGGTTCGATCCCGCCTGGCTCCACCAAATTAACGGTTATTTGTTTAACCCTGCGTCGAGTTGCGTTTCTTGAAACACCACGCGGTCGCCATATATGCTCCTTAACACGTCCACATCGGACACGTCCTCATATCGCCGCGCCGACGGCGAAATAGCTGACAGGCCGGAGTGTGCATTTGGCACGAGGAGGTGCTTACCGTGGAAGAATCTCTGAAAGATTTCGAGCTCGAAGCCTGGGGGGAAGGCGAGCTGGCGTACATCAAACAGCTTAAAGCGAAGGATGTGGCGGAGCTTTTCCCGCAACTTGGCGGTCTGCCCGAGGGCATCGACCTTTACGCTGTGGTGTCCGCTGACGGTACGCCGATGGTTCTAACCGATAGCCGCTCGGCTGCATTGGAGAATGTTGAAGAGAGCGAACTGGAGCTGGTTACTCTTCACTAGATCATCCACCCTCAGCATTTGCATCGAAGCCGCATTTTAATGCGGCTTTATTTTTTGCCCTGCGCTAAAGCGGCCACTAACGAGATTGGGCGAGAATTGCGCAACTTTCTCGCTCTCTCCCCAACCCAAGGTATCGCTAGCAGTTAATGAGGCGGCATTAAGCCGCGTGGGACGCGGCCTTCTCTGTCAGCACGGCGTAAATAGCCGCGCGGTCGCGGCATGCGCGAAGCTTTTCCACGGCCCCAGGCTCGCGCAGCAGCCGGGAAACTCGGGCAAGCGCCTTGAGATGATCGGCGCCGGCGGTTTCGGGCGCCAGGAGAAGCATGATGACGTCAACCGGTTCTTCGTCGATCGAGTTGAATTCGACGGGCTCGTCGAGACGTGCGAAGACGCCGACAGTTTGCCGCAGGTGAGGAAGTTTGCCGTGTGGAATCGCAATGCCGGAACCCACGCCCGTTGACCCCAGCCTTTCACGTTGGATGAGTGTGTTGAAGATCTCAAAGCTGTTCAGGCCTGTCAGATCCGCCGCGCGGTCGGCAAGCATCTGCAGCGCCTGCTTCTTATTGGCCGCTTTAAGGGACGGAATAACGCCGTATGGCGTTACGAGGTCGCTAAGATCCATGTCTTGTCCCACGCGTAAACGTCCTCCATGTGCACCCATGCACGTTAAGGTTTACCGCCCGCGACAATGCCGCTGGGATCAATCCACCCGATGTTCCCATCGGGACGCCGGTAGACAACGTTAATTCCACCGTGCGAAGCATTACGGAACACAAGGAACGTTTGATCGGCCAGATCCATCTGCATCACTGCATCGCTAACCGACATGGCCCGCACGCGCGCCGGAGTTTCAGCGATTACTGCGGGGACGCCCTCTCCGCTTTCGGCATCGGCGGCCTGCTCCGCATCGATTACATAGTCAATGCCCGCACCCTCGTAAAGTTGCGCCGCGCCGTCCACGCCTTGCCCATGACTTTTAAGCCTGCGTTTATAGCGGCGCAACCGTTTTTCCAGCCGTTCCATGGCTGAATTGACGCTTCCGTACGCATCTGCCCCGCTGCCGGTCGCTTGAACGTCAAGACCGGAAGCAAGGTGGATGGCGCAATGGGTAAAAAACCCGTCATGATTTTTCTCGAGACTGACCTGCCCCGAAAGCGAGCGGCCGGAATATTTGTCGAGGGCCGTATCCACGCGGTCCAACGCATAGGTCCGCAGGCTCTCACCGAGGTCGATATTTTTGCCTGTTATCTTGATTGTCATTTCAGTATTAGCGGGTTCTGGCGTTCAAGTTGGAATGTTTCGCGCACCATAATATAATATGGGGCGAATATTAGGCGCAACACATAAAAACTATTTCAACGGAAGGGATACTTCTGCGGCGGCGCGGAAAAAAATACTTTGCCGGGCGCGATGTCGAGCGTCCGACACTTTCCCAAAAGCAATCTTCCTTGAGGCCGCCTGTTTCCCTCGCGATAGCTCTAACGTGGGGCGAGAACCATGATCATCTGCCGGCCTTCAAGTCGCGGTTCCAGTTCAACTTTTGCTATGGCGCCAGTTTCTTCCTTGACTTTATCAAAAGCTGCATGCCAAGCTCCTGATGAGCCATCTCGCGCCCGCGAAAACGAAGCGTTACTTTGACCTTGTCGCCTTCTTCGAAGAATTTCAGGATCGAGCGCATTTTGACTTCGTAATCATGCGTATCGATATTCGGTCGGAGTTTTATCTCCTTGACCTCAACGGTCTTCTGTTTTTTGCGCGCCTCAGCAGCCTTTTTCTGAGACTGGAACTTGTACTTCCCGAAATCCATGATCTTGCAGACGGGGACCTCCCCGTTGACCGCAATCTCCACGAGATCGAGACCAACCTCCTGAGCTCTGGTAAGCGCGTCGCGCTTATTTGTTGTGCCATGATTCTCGCCCGTCTCATCGATGAGCTGAACATCGCGTGCGATAATGGCTTCGTTTATGCGCGGCCCCCCTTTGGTGGGCGCTTGTGTCATTGGACGGCGTATTTGACTTCTCCTATGTTTGTTGACGAAAATCAGGCCGTTCCGGCTTCTCTGGAACGCGCCTATAAAATGAGGATAAAAACACGAATAGACAAGTCAAGCGGCATGTTGCAGCACACAAGATTATCCTTCCTGGAATCCTGCCCCGCTGTTTACTTTTTTATTGCATTTCTGAATGTTGCCGCAAGCTGGGTGCCTATAAGCCGGTCGTAAACAGACAAAGTTTGCAGTTGCAGGGCGCGCTTCGAAAATGCGGTTCGGACGCGCTCCATGCAATGCTCTCGCAACGCTTCAAGCTCATTTCCCGACAAAGCCAGCGCAACGCAAAGCGATTCGCACAGCTCCTGCGGATTTCCCGGTTCGAAAAGCCACGGATTAGGCCTGGGACGCGGCTCGGGATCTTTAACGCCGCCTTCCGCCATGCTCGCCACCCGCGCCAGGGGGCTCGGCTCCGACGCCACCGTTTCGGGAAATGCGCCGATATTGGAGGCGATCACGAGGCAGCCCATGGCCTGCGCCTCGATCGCCGCGCGGCCGAAAGCCTCGGGCTCGATCGACGGCAGAACCGTCACGGACGCCGCCTTGAAGGCGGCAGGCATATCGTCGCAATGGCCCGCTATGATGACCCGGCCTGCGAGGCCGTGAGTTTCGACGAGACTTTGCAATTCGGCGCGATAGGGAGACCGGCTCTGATGATCGCCCACAAGAACGAAGACAACGTCATCGTGTTGAGAACGGGTGCGGAAGAGAGCCGCCGCATCGATGAGAACGCGCTGCCCTTTCCAGCGGGTCAGGCGGGCGGGCATCAAAACGATTCGCATCGCCGGCCCGGCGCCCCAAGCCTCCCGAAGCGCCTTCACGCGCTCCGGCCCGACGGACGCCGGATCGAAGCGCGTCTCATCAAGCCCCCGGTAAATGACGCCAACGCGCTCGGCGGCTTCGGGGTGACGCTCGCGGACGATGCGGGCCGTGTATTGGGAATTGCAGATGATGGCGTCGCCGCGCGCCATCACGCCGTTGTAGAAGGCTTTTATGCGGCTGCTCTGATTGTAGATGCCGTGATACGTCGTTACGAAGCAGCGCTTGGTTCTGCGGGCTGCAACGAACGCGCTCCAGGCAGGCGCCCGGCTTCGCGCGTGAACGAGGCTGACCCCTCGCTGGCGGATGAGTTGCGAAAGCCTCACGGCGTTGAAGAGCATCAAGCCCGGGTTTTTCGTTTTCGAGGGGAACCGGATCAGCTCGCCGCCCACGTCGGCCAGCTCCTTTTCAAGCCTGCCTCCGGAAGTGACCACAAGCGCCAGCCCCCCGCCGAGCGTCACGGCTTCAGCGATTTCGATTGTGGTCCGCTCTGCGCCCCCGGTCGAAAGCTCCGGAATGACTTGCAGAATGACCGGCCAAGGGTTTCGATTTAACATCAGCGCGCGCCAGAAAGTGAGAGTGCGGCCATGCACGGGGATGGATTTCGAATGAACGTGACCTCTGTGCTCGGTCTCATCATGGAAGCATAGGATGAACAGCGAAGAATCGCAATTGCTCCAAGTTCGGAGCGAAGATAGCGCAGCACGCTCCATCGCCTACCGGTTTCAGAAGCCTGAACAAAACAGGCCTGCATATTTCTGGTTCTGCGGCTTTGCATCCGAGATGGGGAGCCTGAAGGCCGAGGAACTCGCGCGATGGACGAGGAATGCGGGCGCGGGTTGCCTCAGGTTCGACTATTCCGGTCACGGCCGCTCGGACGGCCGTTTTGAGGACGGCACGATCAGCGCCTGGCTCGAGGATGCGGCTGCTGTCCATGCGGCGGCGCTCAAGCCAGGGGATGCGGCTGTCTTCGTGGGATCGAGCATGGGCGCCTGGATCGCGCTCCTTCTTGCCCGGCGGCTGGCCGAGGAGGGCCGGACGATGCCCAAGGGCATGATCCTGATCGCGCCAGCCTGGGACATGACGCGCCTCATGTGGCAGCGCTTGCCGCCCGACGCGCGCGCCGCGATCGAGCGCGACGGCGTCTTCCATCGCCCCTCCCCTTACGGCGATGGCCCTTATCCAATCACGAAAAAGCTCATCGAGGATGGGGAGAAGCATCTCCTCGGCGAAGGACCGGCGCCGCTCGATGTGCCGATCCGAATCATTCACGGCTGCCAGGACCCGGATGTGCCGTGGCGGCATTCGCTCGACCTGCTCACCGTCATCGCTGGGGCCGATATCCGGCTGACGCTGATCAAGGACGCGGAGCACCGCCTGTCACGCCCGCAGGATTTGGCGCTTCTGCGCGCGATCGCGGACGAGTTCCTGGGAGCTGCGTGAGGGCATTAGCTATCCGCCAATTGTCATGGCCGCCCTGCGAGGCGGCCATCCAGAAAGGCATTTCAGATAGTGACTGGATGGCCGGGTCAAGCCCGGCCATGACAGAAGAGGAAATTCGCTAATGTTTTCAATGTCTCCTCTCAGCCCTTCAGCGTCTCTCGTTGCTCATGAGACAGCTCCTCGACCGCCTGGCGCACTTGCGGGTCCAAACCCTCTCCCCCCGCCTCCAGATGGGCAAGGATCGCGGCGCGCATCCTCGGATCCCAGAACTTCTTGATGTGATCCGCAACCCCCTTGACTGCAGCGTCGCCCTTCTGGCTGGCGAAAAAGGCTCCGATCTGATTGGCCATCATGACAAGTTTCTCAGGCTTCATTGCGTCCCGTCCCCGTAATGCGTTCCGGCCTCGTGAAAATCTCGAAGTCCTCGCCGCGAAGAACCGCGGCCAGCGTGATGCCCGCCGCCTCGGCGACTCTCACCGCAAGAGCGGTCGGCGCGGAAATGGCCGCGATGATGGAGGCGCCAAGCCGGGCTGTTTTCTGGACGAGTTCGACCGAGACCCGGCTCGTCAAAAGGACCACGCCGTCGCTCGCGGAAGCGGCCGACGCGGCGGCAGCCCCGATAACCTTATCGAGGGCGTTATGGCGGCCGACATCCTCGCGAACGAGAAGATCGTCGTGGCCGAGCCATAGTCCAGCGGCGTGAACCGCGCGGGTTTCAGCGTTCAGGACCTGCCGCTTCTGAAGAGCCGCCATCGCCCTGACCATGTCCGCGCCTGGGACGCGAAGCGCCTCGCCGCCAACTTGAGGCAAGGGTTTCAAAGCTTCGGTGATGCTGTCCACCCCGCAGAGCCCGCAGCCTGTGGGCCCGAGAATGGCCCGGCGGCGGCCCCGGTTGCGGACCGAGGCCGCAGGCTTCAGCCACATGCGGGCTTCGATGCCGCCCTCGACCTCTATGATTTCCAGGCTTTCGATTTCGGACGCATGATCGGCGACGCCCTCCGAAAGGCTGAAGCCGAGCGCGAAATCGGCGAGGTCCGACGGCGTCGCCATCATGACGGCATAGGCGGTCCCGTCATAGGTGAGCGCAACCGGAACCTCGTCGGGGATGGCGCGATGTCCGGCGCTCAAAGAACCGCCGCTCCATTTGAGCCGCGAAACCTCGATTGCCGCCGGACGCCCCATCTATTCCGCAGCCTCCAGCGCCGCAATGCGCCGGCTCTTTTCCGAGAAGGCGTTGTAGCGGTCCTGCCAGTCGCTCGGGCCGTTGGATGGCATGACCTGAACGGCCGTCACCTTGTATTCGGGGCAGTTCGTGGCCCAGTCGGAATAGTCGGTGGTGACCACGTTGGCCTGCGTCATCGGATGATGGAAGGTCGTGTAGACGACGCCCGGCGCGACGCGGTCGGTAATCAGCGCGCGAAGGCTCGTCTCGCCCGCGCGGCTTGTGAGCCGGACCCAATCCCCGCTGCGGACGCCGCGCTGCTCGGCATCGTGCGGGTGGATTTCCAGAACGTCCTCCTCGTGCCAGACCACATTGGCGGTACGCCGCGTCTGCGCGCCGACATTGTATTGGGACAGGATGCGTCCGGTCGTCAGGATCAGCGGGAAGCGCGGCCCTGTCTTTTCGTCGGTCGGCACATATTCGGTGATGATGAACTTGCCCTTGCCGCGAACGAACCCGCCCATGTGCATGACGGGGGTGCCTTCCGGCGCCTTCGCATTGCAAGGCCACTGTACGGAGCCGAGTTCCTCGATCTTTTTGTAGGAGACGCCCGTGAACGTCGGGGTCAGGCGCGCGATCTCGTCCATGATCTGGGATGGATGATCGTAGCGCATCGGATAGCCAAGCGCCTCGGCAAGGTCCACGGTGATTTCCCAGTCCTCCTTGCCATTCTTCGGCGCCATCACCTTGCGGACAAGCTGGATCCGGCGCTCGGCGTTCGTGAACGTGCCGTTCTTCTCAAGGAAGGTGCTGCCCGGGAGAAAGACATGCGCGTAATTCGCCGTTTCGTTCAGGAAGAGATCCTGGATGACGACGCATTCCATCGCCTCCAATCCGGCGGACACATGTTTTGTGTCGGGATCGGATTGCAGGATGTCCTCGCCCTGGATGTAGATGCCCTTGAAGGAGCCATGCACGGCCGCGTCGAGCATGTTCGGAATGCGCAAGCCAGGCTCAGGATCGAGTTCGACGCCCCAGAGGCTCTCGAACATCTGCCGCGTCGCATCCTGGGCGACGTGGCGATAGCCAGACAGCTCGTGCGGGAATGAGCCCATGTCGCAGGCGCCCTGCACATTGTTCTGGCCGCGCAACGGGTTCACCCCCACGCCCACACGGCCGATGTTGCCGCTCGCCATGGCGAGATTCGCGATCGCCATGACGGTCGTCGAGCCCTGGCTGTGCTCCGTCACGCCGAGGCCATAATAGATCGCGCCATTGCCGCCGGTCGCATAAAGACGGGCGGCGCTACGCACCGTCGCGGGCGGCACGCCTGTTTGCGCCTCTGTCGCTTCCGGACTATGGCGCGGCTCCGACACGAACTCGGCCCAATGCTCGAATTCGCTCCAATCGCAGCGCTCGCGCACGAAAGCCTCGTTTACAAGACCCTCGGTCACGATCACATGCGCGAGCGCCGTCAGCACCGCGACATTCGTGCCGGGCCTGAGCGGCAGATGATAGGCCGCCTCGACATGGGGCATGCGCACCAGATCGATGCGGCGCGGATCGACGACGATGAGCTTTGCCCCTTCGCGCAGCCGCTTTTTAAGCCGCGATGCGAAAACGGGATGGCCGTCCGTCGGATTTGCGCCAACGATCATGACGACATCGGCATGCTCGACGCTGTCGAAGTCCTGCGTTCCCGCCGAAGTGCCAAACGTGGTGGAGAGGCCATAGCCCGTCGGCGAATGGCAAACGCGCGCGCAGGTGTCGACATTGTTGTTTCCGAAGGCCGCCCGGATGAGCTTCTGCACGAGAAACGTCTCTTCGTTTGTGCAGCGCGAGGACGTAATGCCGCCGACGGAACTCCGGCCGTACTTTGCCTGGATGCGCTTGAACTCGGAGGCCGCGTGACCGATGGCCTCCTCCCAGCTCACTTCCCGCCAAGGGTCGTGGATGGACTTGCGGATCATCGGCTTCAGGATGCGGTCCTTGTGCGTGGCGTAGCCCCAGGCGAAACGGCCTTTTACGCAGGAGTGCCCGCGGTTCGCCTTGCCGTCCTTGTAGGGGACCATGCGCACCAGTTCGTCGCCGCGCATCTCCGCCTTGAAGGTGCAGCCGACGCCGCAATAGGCGCAGGTGGTCACGACCGAGTGCTCGGGCGTGCCGATCTCATAAACGGACTTCTCGCTAAGCGTGGCGGTCGGGCAGGCCTGGACGCAAGCCCCGCAGGACACGCATTCCGATTGCAGGAACGGCTCGGCCATCCCGGCGGAAACACGGCTGTCGAAGCCGCGCCCCGAAATCGTCAGCGCAAACGTGCCCTGCACCTCTTCGCAGGCCCGCACGCAGCGCGAACACACGATGCACTTCCCAGGGTCGTAGGTGAAATAGGGGTTGGACTGATCCTTCGCTTCCTTCGTGTGGTTCTCGCCCGCATACCCGTAGCGCACGTCGCGAAGGCCCACCACGCCCGCCATGTCCTGCAACTCGCAATCGCCATTGGCGGCGCAGGTCAGGCAGTCGAGCGGGTGATCGGAGATGTAAAGCTCCATCACGCCCCTGCGGATGCGCTTCAGGCGGTCGGTCTGCGTATGCACGACCATGCCTTCGGCGACCGGCGTCGTGCAGGACGCAGGCGTGCCGTTGCGCCCTTCGATCTCGACAAGGCAAAGGCGGCAGGAGCCGAACTCCTTCACCATGTCGGTCGCGCACAGTTTCGGGATCATGTTCCCGGCTTCGGCGGCCGCGCGCATGATGGTCGTGCCCTCGGGCGCCGTGACCTTCATGCCGTCGATGATCAGCGTGACTTTCGCCTCAGACTTTGACAGGGGCGTTCCGTAATCCAACTCGTGGACAAGAGACATGAGATCCTCCTATTCCGCCGCTTCCAGCCGAGGCCGATGGACGAAATCTTCGGGAAAATAGGTGAGAGCGCTGATGACGGGGAAAGGGACGAAGCCGCCCAGCGCGCAAAGCGATCCGAATCGCATCGTTTCGCAAAGCTCTTCGATGAGTGCGAGATTTGCCGCTGGGTTTATGCCGGCGCGTATCTTGTCCATGGTCTCGGCCCCGCGCACAGAGCCGATCCGGCAGGGCGTGCATTTTCCGCAGCTTTCAAGGGCGCAGAACTCAAAGGAAAACCGCGCCTGCTCCAAAAGGTCCACGGTGTCGTCAAAAACGACAACGCCGCCATGGCCGATCAAGCCGCCGCGCGCCGCGAACGCCTCATAGTCGAACGGCGTGTCGAAGAGCGAGCGCGGGAAATAGGCTCCGAGCGGGCCACCGACTTGAACGGCCCGGACAGGACGCCCGCTCAGCGTCCCGCCGCCGATGTCATCGACAAGCTCGCCCAGCGTGATGCCGAAAGCGGTCTCGAACAGCCCGCCATGCTTGATGTTGCCCGCGAGTTGGATCGGCTTCGTGCCTCGGCTGCGGCCCATGCCATAGTCGCGATAGGCCGCGCCGCCTTCCACCAGGATGAAATGCAGCGAGGCGAGAGACAGGACGTTGTTGACGACGGTCGGCTGCTGGAACAGGCCCTTATGGGCTGGCAGCGGCGGCTTGGCGCGTACTTCGCCGCGCTTGCCTTCCAGGCTCTCGAGAAGCGATGTCTCCTCGCCGCAAATATACGCGCCCGCGCCGACGCGCACCTCCATGTCGAAGGAATGGTCTGAGCCGAGCAGGCGCTCGCCGAGAAGCCCTTCCTTTCGCGCGCGGATGACGGCCTCGCTCATCGTCTTCACGGCGTGGGGATATTCCGAGCGAATGTAGATATAGCCTTGCGTTGCGCCCGTCGCGACGGCGGCGATCGCCATACCCTCGATCAGGCAGTACGGATCGCCCTCCATGATCATCCGGTCGGCGAAGGTGCCGCTGTCGCCCTCGTCGGCGTTGCAGACGATATATTTCTGCGGCGCCGTGGTCTCGGCGACGGTGCGCCATTTGACGCCCGTCGGGAAGCCCGCGCCGCCCCGGCCGCGAAGGCCCGAAAGGATCACGTCCTCGATGGTGGCGGCAGGCCCAATCTCGATGGCGCGCCTGAGGCCTTCGAAGCCCTTGTAGGCTTGGTAATCTTGAAGGCAGAGCGGATCGGTGACGCCGCAGCGCTCGAAGACGAGCCGCGTCTGCCGCTTCAGAAAGGGATGCTCCTCCGGCTTGCCGATGCGCAGCGGATGGTCGCGCCCTTCCAGGAATCCGGCGTCGAACAAGCCCGGCACGTCGCTCGCCTCGACAGGGCCATAGGCGATGCGCCCTTGCGGGGTCTCGGCTTCCACCATCGGCTCAAGCCAGAACATCCCACGCGAACCGTTGCGGACAATCTCAACCGCGATCCCGCGAGCTTCAGCCGTTTCCCGGACCGCATCGGCGACCTCCCCGGCTCCAAGCGCGAGGGCGGCGGCATCCATGGGAACGAACACCTTCATTCGCCTGCCTCCGCGATGATTGTGTCGAGTTTTTTCGGCGTGAGGCGCGCCACCGGCTTTCCATCGACCATTGCGGCAGGTCCGCAGGCGCACAAGCCGAGGCAGAAGGTCTGCTCCAGCGTTACGCGGCCATCGGCTGTCGTCTCTCCCCAATCGAGCCCCAGCCGCGCTTTCGCGCGCTCAGCCAACGCCACGGCGCCGACCGATTGGCACGCTTCGGCCCGGCATAGCGTGATCGTATGCTCGCCGCGCGGCTCCATATGGAAATCGTGATAAAAGGTGGCCACGCCATAAACCTCGGCGCGGGAGATGTTCAAAGTCTCGGCGACAACAGGCAAAACCTGTTCGGGCAGGTAGCCAAACTCGTCCTGAAGATCGCGCAAGATGGGAAGCAAAGCCCCTTCCTGCGTCGAGTGCCGTTGAAGAACGGAACGAGCAACGCCCTCGACATCTTTCGTCACAATTCCTCCCATTCTTCTAGTTTATTAAGGAACTAAGCGGGGCCTTGACATCTTTCGTCACAGAACCTCGCGTTCCTCTTGTTTACCAAATAAAACAAGAAAAAGGGCCATAAATCAATAAAGCTGCTTAGTGGGTTGATAGAGATCGTCTATCGACTACTCTAGGCTGCGACGTCGGCGGCGACCCGTTTCGCTTCCAGCATGAGCGCCGCGACCAGCGGCGTCAGAGGCTCGCGCGGCCCCGCGACAAGGCCCACCGTGTAAATCTCGTTTTCGTCCACGATGGGAATGGCTCGAACCTCAGCCGACAAGCCAAAAATATGGGTAAGTTTCTCAGGCATGATGCTCGACCACCGCCCGGACTGAATATGCGAGAATAGCACAATCATGGAGTTGCTTTCGAGCATAACCGTGATATCCGGCCCGGCTTTTTGCAAATTGCGGTCGACGATCCGGCGGTTCTGCATATCCCGCGTCAAGAGGCACAGCGGCACAGTTGCAGCTTCGGCCCAGGTCACGGATGCGCGCTTGGCGAAGGGATTGCCATGGGCCGCCGTCAGCAGGCAATACCGTTCCCGGTAAAGCGCAATCGTGGTCACCTTTCCCAAGGGTTCGTTGTCGATGTAGGTCAGCCCGGCATCGATCTTGAGATTGGCAAGAAGCTCGAGGATTTCCTCCGAAGTGCGCGACAGGATGGTGTAGCGGACTGCGGGATGACGAATTTGAAAGGGCGTCGTGAGCGCGCTGACGATGGGAAGCGCTGTCGGGATCGCCGCAATGCGCAAGTGCCCGGTCAGGCCGCGCTTGAGCGCCTCGACCTCCTGCCTGAGCCCGCGCGCATCGGAGACGATGCGCCTCGCCCATTCGAGCACGCGCTCGCCCTCATTTGTGAAGCCGAGAAACCGCGAGCCGCGGCGCACCAGCATAACGCCGAGCGTCTCCTCGAGCTGCTTGATGCCTGCCGAAAGTGTCGGCTGCGTGACCCCGCACGCCTCAGCCGCGCGCCCGAAATGCTTTTCATGCGCGATGGCGATCAGGAACTCGAGCTTGTCGATCATTCGGACGCTGCGGTTCTCAGGGGCTAAGCCTCTGCTTCCTCATAGGCCGCGCGCCCAGGCGGGCCGCAGCCGGGCCGCCTCGGGCGCCGCGATCGCGCTGCGCAACTCCTGCAAAAGCCGCGGCTTGTCCGCGCCCAGCGTGCCCTTCAGGATCAGCCAGTTCGATGCGTGATCGCTTCGAAAGACGGTGCGCTTCAGCTCCAGCTGCGAGATGAACAGCTCCATTTCCTGCATGAGGCCGAGGATGCCGAGCGGCTCCCAGCCGGGAAAACCGCCGCGCAGCCGCTCCTCGCCCTGCGGGAAGCTCACGACAAGGGTGGCGACAAATTCGGGCTGCGCGGCGTTCATCAGCGCGGCCGAGTTCATCGCATGCTGCCGGGAGAGCGCCTGGCCGCCCAGGCCGTTCAGGATCATCACCGAGCGCTTGATCCCCGCCTCGCCGAGCTTTTGAAGCGCGTCGAGCGTGGTCGCGAAGGTCTCCCCCTTGTTGACCCTCTCAAGCACTTCGTCGTCGCCCAATTCCGCGCCGACATAGACGAGCGACAGGCCGAGCGCGGCCAGCTCCTTGATCTCCTCGACCGATTTCTTGCGGAGGTTTCGCGGCAGGCAGTAGCTCGAAATCCGGTGCACGGCGGGCAGCTCGCGCTTGATGGCCTCGAGCACCGTCACGAGGCGGCGGGTGGACAGCGTCATCGCATCGCCATCCGCGAGAAAGATGCGCCTGACCTCGGCCCCGAACTCCTCGCCACAGCGCCGGATGCTGTCGAGCACCTCCTGCTCGGCTCGAGGGCGGAAACGCTTCTGCGGGGCGGTATACATTTCGCAGAAGGTGCACTTATTCCAGGAACAGCCGTTGGTGAGGGGCAAGATCAGGGACTCCGCCTCGCTGGGCGGCCGGTAGACGGGCGGAATATACTGGATGGCGTCATTGGGCATGCCGAAAGCCTTTCTCGCGCGGGCGAACGGAGCGATCCCTTTGACAATGACATAGTTTAAGGCGGCCACCTATGGAAGTGGCAAGGCCCGCGTATCGGCTCAGCAGCCGCGTAGGAGGCGCGGCGGCTGAGGTCCGGCACTAGATTGGTGATCGACGGCGGCTTTCGCGTAGCGCTTGCTAGCAGCCTGTCGGACTAGGGTCTGCCGACAGGGGATGGCGTTCGTCGTGGCGCAGAAGGGCGATCGTCGTCGCGCCTTCATGCAGCCTTCAGTACGAACATCCGCTTCAAGTTCCAGGCCATAATCACGAGCGTCCACTCGCCTTTGACTTTGTCCAGCCCGCGCAGCAGAAACTGACGGAATCCGAGCACGGACTTGATGATGCCGAACACGGGCTCGGGAGTGTGTTTGCGCAGGGCGTAAAGTTTCTTGCCTTCGGGCGTTTGCAGGCGGTGGGCCATGGCCTCGACCGGTGTTGGGTTTTTCGGCGCGGCCGGAGCCGCGGCGCAGCGCTCGCTCAAGGAGGGATGATGCGAGT
This sequence comes from uncultured Alphaproteobacteria bacterium, assembly GCA_963757195.1. Classification (GTDB taxonomy): domain Bacteria; phylum Pseudomonadota; class Alphaproteobacteria; order Rhizobiales; family Rhodomicrobiaceae; genus Rhodomicrobium. The sequence continues at coordinate 1,142,411 of CAVWQG010000002.1, read as the reverse complement.
CCCGGCCCATGGCGAGCAACGGCTCGATCGCGGCCGCCTTGCACGCCTTGGCATTGGCCTCGCTGAAGTAACCGTTGTCGCCCAGCAGCGTTTCGACCTTGCCCAACTCTTCGGGCAGGGCGCTGGTCTTGGCCAGCATCGGTTCGAGCTGTTGCTTGTCGTTGGGGGACTGAACCACATCGCCGGCAATCACCAGCAGACTGCCTTCCGCGACGACGGCTTGAGCGTTGTAGCATTGCTCGAAGCCGCCGCCTGAAACCGGCATGATGCGCGACTCCTCATCGGTCAGATTGATCTGATCGGTTGGCAGCGGCCCTTCCACCGGCGGCTCGGGCGGCTTGCCGCCGGGCTTCTTGCCGGTGGTCTTGGTCTTGGCCTCGCGCGCTGCCAGTTTGGCCTGATGCTCGGCCTGCTCCCGTTCGAAACGCTCTTTGGCGCGCGCCTCGATCTTCGCGCGAGCCTCGGCGATTTTCTTCAAGCGCTCCTCGCGCCGCGCCAGCTCCTCCGGGATCGACATCCCGTCCGGCAGGTCGGCCTGATCGGCGGCTTCAGCCTTCGCCATCAGCTCGGCAACCTCGGCCTTCAACTGCGCCTCGATCTTGCCCGCGTGCTCATAGGACAGCGCGCTGTGCTTGCTGGCGTTGGCGTGCACCTTCGTGCCGTCCAGCGCGACCGTGCCCAGTTTGAGCATGCCCATCTCGCGCGCCAGAAGCAGAACCTGCACGAACAGCGCTTCGGTCTCCTTGATGAACCGCCGCCTGAATGTCGCGATGGTGTCGTGATCGGGGTGCTCGTTCGCCGCGATGAAGCGGAAGGCCACCGAGTTCGTATGTCGCCCGCTCCAATTTGCGGCTGGAGAAGACCCCCGTGGCGTAGCCATAGACCAGGACGGCCAACAGAAGCTTCGGGTGATAGCTCGCCGAACCAACGCCGCGATAGCTGTTGCTCATCGCCGAGACGTCCAGAGCGTCGATGATCTCCGCCACAAACCGCGCGAGATGCCTCTCGGGAAGCCACTCGTTCACCGAAGGCGGCAGGAGAAATCCCGTGTCGCGGTCGAAGTTACGAAAGTTGCTCATGGGCGCGGGTCCGAAAACGGTGGCGAATCAATGCGATGATTCTACCCTCTGCCGCCGCTGGGTGTTAAGTCCGACAGCCTGCTAGGCGGTAGGAGACGCCCGGTCCCTTCAGAACCCGATTCCGGGAAACCGGCATGCGTGCTACACTTCGTTGTTCGCGAGGCTCCCAGCCATGGACGACCCTGTCATTTCCAAATTCCGCGCGGCGCTAGGCCGGGCTTACGGCGCGCGCCTGGAACGCGCCGTGCTCTTCGGCTCGCGTGCGAGGGGCGACGCCAAGCCGGGCAGCGATTACGACATCGCCGTATTCCTCAACGGCATGGAAAGCCGGTGGGACGAGGCGGGCGTGCTGGCGGAGATCGAGGTTGACCTTCTGGACGAAACAGGCGCCATGGTGCACGCGCTGCCTTACCCCGCCGGCGCTTGGCGGGACCGGGCTTCGCCGCTGATGCATGAAATCCGCAAGGACGGCCGCGATTTATGAAGGAAGCCGCCGCGGCGTATCTGGCGAAGGGGCCCGGCAAGCTCTGGACAAAGCCCGGCGGGTGCTTGCCATCGGGCTTTACGACGAAGCCGGGCGGCATGCCTATTACGCCGCCTTCCATGCCGCGCAAGCCCTGCTGTTCGAGCGCACGGATAAGGTTTACGCAACTCACCGGGGTGTGAAAGCGGAATTCGCGCGGCTGGCCAAGTCCGATGCCCGCATCGAACGCAAGCATTCCGCGTTTCTGGCCCGAGCCTATAGCCTGAAAGCCGCCGCCGATTACGAAACCGGCGCCGCCGCGAACGTTACGGCAGCACAAGCCAGCGAAGCTATCGGCTTGGCCGAAGAGTTCGTTGCGGTCATCGAGGGGTTCGCGGCGGAATAGGACCGCGTTTGGCCTTCCAGGTGACGGCAGCTTTAAGATCCCCAAACGGACATGGCGCGGGGGAGCGCGGTAAAGCAGGCACTACCCCTCCCGACCCACCAAAGCCGTCGTCCAAGCGTTGGCGAAGCCAAGCACGATTGCATAGCGTTCCGTCACAACGAACGATTCCAAGGCGCCGGCAAATCAGTCAGCCTGCCGGAGTTAGAGACGGCGTCTGCCTTTCTGTGCGCCCTTCGAACCGGGCTCGTCCTGAGCGGCTTGTCACGGACCGCAAGACGCGCAGCAAGGTTGCATGGCGTCTTCGACCGGATTGCGGGGCCGGAGCCCGGCCATGACGCATTGCAACCTAAGACTGCCCCAGAACTCACATCAACCGCATTCTCGCGGCGCAAAGCGCGGCGGCGCCGGTAAACGCATCCTTGACGCGCGGGCGCGTTAATTCAAACCTGGTTAACGGGAGCGCGCCGGAGATTTTTTTGGTCAAATGGCGCTAACAAGGGGTTAAGCCTGCGCCAGCGCGCCTTCCGCCCGGCGCGGATAGGGCACTCTAAGACACTGCAAATGCTGGTTCTTTTTCTCAATGGCGCCCCATTCAATAGAATTTAACGCCGGAATTTTTTCATTTACTGGGACGAGCAAAAGTCCGTTAAATATGCCGCATTCGCGCCTGTTAACCCTGTGCGTGCCTGTCGCGGCCTCGGCGAGCGCTTCGGCGCCGTCATTCGGCCTGCTTTTTCCCTTATAAATCAGCCGCTTATGAGAATTAACCTCACGTCAAGGCGCCTTCCCCTAAACTCACGCTCAGCCAGAATGACAGGCGGTTTCGTTGCGTTCCGCACTCGATTTTGGTCCAAGCGGCAAAAACTTCTGACCATTGTCTGGTCCATGGGAGATGGAGGAGAAAGCCGGGCGCGAAAGCCCCACTCTCGTTGGCGGCGAGGGGTTGCTCTCGCCTTACTGGCCAGCCAGCCGTTCGGCAAACAGGACGATGGTCTTGCGGTAGACCTCGGCGCGGTTCCACTCGCGCATCACCTCGAAGTTCGCGGACCCTTCCCCGAAGGGCGCCCCTGCGCGCCAGCCGTTTGTCTTCAGGAGATTGGCCGTCGAGGCGAGCACATCCGGGGCGCTGTGCCTCAGATCGACATGGCCGTCGCCATCGTAATCGACGCCGTATTTGATGTAGGACGATGGCAGGAACTGCGTCTGGCCGATTTCGCCTGCGTAGGCCCCGATCAGGTCGCGCAAGGGAAGATCGCCTCGCTGCACGATTCTCAAGGCTGCGAGGAGTTCACCCTGGAACAGCTCGGTCCGGCGGCAATCGTGAGCCATGGTCGCCAACGTGCGGATCACCGGCAGCCTGCCCATGTCGCCGCTGCCGAAATCGGTTTCGAGGCCCCAGATCGCGACGAGCACCTGGCGCGGTACGCCGAATTGCCGCTCGATGCGCGACAGAAGCGCGGCATGACGCTGCAAAAGCTGCCTGCCGCGCTGGATGCGGCCCTGGGTGACGCGGGTGGATGCATAGCGCTCGAAGCTCATCCGGAAGGTGGCGTGCTGACGGCGGTCGAAAGCAAGCACGGACTGGTCGGGCGAGACGCCTGAGAGCGCAGCGTTGATAACAGTGGGCGATACGCCCGCTGCCGCAGCCTCGCGCGACATCGAGGAAATGAAACTGTGGAAGTCGCCGCCGCATTGCGCCGCGGGGGCGGATGTCGTGAACAGAAGCGAGAGAGCGAGCGCCGTAAGGGTGTGCCTGATCATGCCGAATCTTTTCTTGCCGATGCGGACATCGCATGCGCATGCGGTTGCGGCAAAGACATGGCGGTCAGAAAAATTCCGGCCCCTCCACGCCCCGCTGAAAAAGATGTCGCCCATCGCCTCATGGTGGCCGAACCACGACAGGCTCACCAGAGGATTAGCTCATCGAAGAACACTCACCCCCATCCCGAGCCTGTCGAAGGCCTCATCCTGAGCCTGTCGAAGGATGCGCTTCAGGCGTCGGATGCGCCGCAAATCGGGGCCGAATGCGAGCAGGCGGCAGTTGCGGCTCAGGGTTTGGCGGCGGCGGACGGGTCCTTTTTCATAATCGCCATCAGGCTGTAATCCGGTGTCGCGCCCGGAACGCCTGCAATCTGATTGTAGATCAGAAAGTCTCCTGCTTTTTGCATGGAAATGTCATCCACGTCGCTGCCTTCGATCGGGTTGATTGTGCGCAGCTTGTTATTCTGCACAACGCCAACCTTCGTCTCCTTTGCCAGCTTCGTGTTGGTTCCGCCTTCGAAAAAGATCTGACCGTCGTCCTTGACGCTGAATAAATCGACCGCGGTAAAGTCCTGCTTGGGACTATTCCCGCAGATCATCGAGGCTTCGCGAACCACATAGGTGGTCTTGGAACCGCTGAACCTCATCTTCACTTCGGAACAGGCCATGATGTCGCCGCCCATCTGAAAAGATCCTGTTCCAATCCAGTCCCCGTTCACGAAGCTCGCGCCGTCGTCTGCAAGCGCATTCGAAGCCACGAGTGCGCCCGCCACGGCCAGAAATATCGCAGACTTCATGATGATCCCTCCGATCGGAAAAATACTTTAGACGGAATTGTAAGAGGCTTCCGCGCGCAAACTAAGTAAAATTCTGCAGGTCAGGAAATGGAATGGCGCGGTGGCGCGGCATCAAGCGCGGATCGCAACGCCAGCTCAGCATTATCGCCGCTTGCCTTTTCTCCCCTCAGATCGATATCCGCCGCGACCCTCGCCGGAGAGCCGCTGAACACGAGCACCCTGGTGGCGAGTTCAGCCGCCTCGGCGACATTGTGCGTGACGAACAGCGTCGTTACGCGTTCCGCCTGCCAAAGCGAGACAAAGAGACCGCGCAGTTCCTTCGCCGCTTTCTCATCGAGCGAGACGAATGGCTCGTCCATGAGAAGCACCGTTGGTCCGAAAGCAAAGGCCCTCGCAAGGCTGACGCGCCGCTGCATACCGACGGATGCCTGCCCAGGGTAGAGATTGTGGCGCCCCGAAAGCCCCACGCGGTCGAGCCAAATGGCGGCAATGTCAAACGCATCGGGTTTGCCTTTCAAGGGCAAGGCTACATTCTCGATCAGCGTTCTCCAGGGAAGAAGCCGCGGGTCCTGAAAGACGTAGGAAAGCCGCTGTGGCTTGGCGTCGCGAAAGGAGACCTTGCCCTCGAAGCTCGTGTCCAGTCCGGCGATGATGTTCAGCGCGGTTGTCTTGCCTGCGCCCGAAGGCCCGAGAATGCAGACAAGCTCGCCGTCCTGAACCTCGAAAGAGAGGCCGGCAATCGCCAGCCGCGATCCGTCCCGGCTGTCATAGGTCTTCCGCACGATGTTGACGGCAAACGCGCTCATTGACGCCATCTGTTCGCCGCGAGTTGCCATGGGCGCATCACAAATGTCTCGATGAGGAAAATGATGGCGATGAAACTGGCCGCGTAGGCAAGGATGCCGGTGACGTCGAAGAGCTGAAAAAAGGTGTTCAGCTGGAAACCCACGCCGTTGGATAGCCCAAGAAGTTCGACCACGAGCACAATCTTCCAAACGATCGCAAGCCCCGAACGACCCGCCGCCGCGAAATAGGGAGCGAGCTGCGGCAGATGAACCTGACGGAGCCTCGTCCACCAACCGAACCGGTAGACCGTTGCAAGCTGATCGTAGGCGGGAGACAGCGCCTGCGTTCCCTCCCGGATAATGACGGCCACGTTGGGAATTTTGTTCAACGCAACCGCCGTGATCGCCGCCGCTTCATTGAGCCCGAACCAAAGAAAGCAAAGAATGATGACGATGAGCGCGGGCAGGTTGAGAAACAGAATGAGCCAGCTGTCGAAGAAAAGGTTCAGCCTCGAAGAGCGGCCCATCGCGAAGCCGATCGCCGAGCCGATGATGACGGCGAGCACAAAACTTGCGGCGACGCGCGCCAAGGTTACGCCGACCTGGAAAGGGAGCTGGCCCGATGCGGTCTCGGCAACAATGCGCTCGCCGACAGCGACGGGGTCCGGGAAATGCCGCGACTGAGCGATCCAGGCCGCCAAAGCCCACACCGCGACAAAAGCAAGGAGCGAGACAGCGCTGACAAGCAGGCGGCTCCAGTCGCCAGCGCTCGCGCGCGGCTCACGGCGAACGGCCGTTTTCGCAGCGCCCCTTTCCTGCTCCTCGGAGAGCGGACTAGAGAACAAAGCCATCCCAAAAAGCCCTGGGATCGAACGTCACGCCGGCCCCCGTTACCTCTTCGCCACCCGTTTCGCGCACAATCGCAAATAATTTGCGGGCCGCCTCGCGGTCGCGCTCATTCCAGCTGTGAAGCAAACCCTGGCGATATCGTGCCCGCAGCATGCGGTATTCCTCATCGCTGCCTGCTTTCATAAGCGGCCTTATACGCTCCCACTCCTGATCCGACGTTGCAAGGATGGACTGCCCTTTCTGAACGGCTCTGGAGAAGCCTTGCATCACGCCGCCTTTGTCAGTGGGGAGATCGGCTGCGAACACAAAACCTACAAGCGGAAGCGGGTTTTCGATGCCAAACGATTGCATGATTTGAGCGACTGACGCCATCTGACGATACCCTGCGGCCTCGAGCTTCACCGCAAATGGCCAGTAGTTTAGGAGCGCATCGATCCGACCTGCCGCGGCCTGCTCGTTCAAGAGCGGCGGCGCGGCAAAGACCGGGGTGGCCGTGGCCGCGAGATCGCCCGCGCCGTTCTTCATTCCATAAGCCCGCAAAAGCAGCCAGCTTTTATCGATCGGACCTCCGGCCACGCCGATCTTCTTTCCCTTGAGATCGGTCACGCTCTTGATCGGGCTGTCTGCCGGGACAATCACGCCGCCCAAAGCCGCGGAGTAAGGCATGAAGAGATAATCGCCGCCGAGACTCCTCTGGCGCATCACCCAGAACCAATCTGTCACGATGATGTCGGCCTCGTGCCCGAGCAGGGCGATGTTTGCTGCGCCCGGTGTGGCGACCATGCGCGGCGAAAGCTCGAACCCTTCCTCGGCGTCGAGCTTCCTTTCCTTGATCACGTCAAGAAGCCAATGAAGAGTGCCGAATTGAACCGCTCCGACGTTAAGACGAGGCCGCTCAGCGGCGCCGGCTGCGCCGCCAAAGAGGGCGGCGGTTGCACCAGCCGCCGTTACAAGAAGATCGCGCCGTGAAATCATTTGTTGGGAGCCGTGCGATGTTAGGGGAAATGATGGGCCGTGAGCCTATTAAGGTAGGATGTGACTGGCGATTGGCGAGAGAGAAAATTGGGAACGAGGAGGTGTGCTGAATGATCTTGCCTTTCACAGGGCATCCAGACAAGACGCCGATAACCAAGCCGCCGCTTTTTTTGTTTCAAGCTCCTGAGGGGTGGGCTGGCGACCATGGACGGCCGCACAGAACAAAATAATTACGTCCTCCTTTTTGACACTTTTACTTCCGATAGGCAAAGCCACTACCTTAACCGGTTTGACTTAGCAGGCGCGGCGTCGAACGGCCCGCCAATGCGAGACGAGCATGAGACTTCTTGTAGCTGAAGATAATACGCGTCTTGGCGACTACGTCCGCACGGCGCTTCGCGACAGGGGCTTCACGGTCGACCTGGTCGAGACCGCCGGCGACGCGGAAGCCGCTCTTTTCAGCATCGACTACAAGGCGCTTATTCTCGATCTGGGCCTCCCCGACGCTGATGGCATGTCGCTGCTCAAGACCATGCGCAGGAATAACGACATGCGGCCCGTTCTTATCCTGACAGCGCGTGACAGCACGCAAGCGCTCGTGGATAGCTTGAACAGCGGCGCGGACGATTACCTTTGCAAGCCCTTCGAGATGGATGAGCTTGTCGCTCGTATCCGCGCCCTCTTGCGCAGGCCCGGCGAAAGAAAAAGCGTAGCCATGATGGAGGCCAATCTTCTTCTCGATACGGTCGAAAGGGAGGTTCGCGTCGACGGCAAGATCGTAGAGGTTCCGCGGCGCGAGTTTTACGCTCTCGAATTGCTCTTGCGGCGCACAGGCAGCGTCGTCTCGAAGAGCACGATGGAGAGCATGCTTTACGCATTCGGCGAAGAAATAGCCTCTAACGCCATCGAGGTGCTGATCCACCGGCTCCGGAAGCGCCTCGCCGACGCGGGCGCGGATCTGGCGATCCACACGATCCGCGGCGTGGGCTACATGCTCCTTGCTGACGCCAAAACGAACGCATGAGGCGGTATTTCCGCTCTCTTTGGTTTCGCCTCATTTTCGGGCTCTTCTTCGGCTCTGTAGCAGCGGTCGTGGTCGCGAGCGCCTTTCTATATGTGCGGTTCAAGAATGTGAGCGACGAGTCCCGGGAGCGCACGCTCCAGGGGCAGGCAAAACTCATTGGCCACCTGTTCCAGTCCGCAGGCGGACGCCAGCTTGTTCTGCCCAACTCGATGGCTCCCTATTACGGCGGCGACACGGGAAAATATGCGGTTCTTTTTCAGGATGAAACGCTGCTCGCCGGATCTTCCGGCGTCTCAAACGCTTTTCACCCCATAGACCCCGATGTGAGCCGCGAGTTCTTCTCCTATGCTCAAATCGGCGGCCAGCCTCCTTATCACGGGATCTCGCTCAAGCTCGCCGGTACGTCCCCTCCGATTTGGGTCCAGGTCGCGTTCAGGGATAACGAAGTCATCTTCGACTCCGTTCTCGAGGAGTTCGTGACGGACATCGCCTGGATTTGGCTGCCTTTCGTCGGCATCCTGCTTTGCATCAACATGATCGTCATCAAGATAAGCCTGAAGCCGCTCGTGGCGGCATCGGCGCAGGCTTCGAGGATCGGACCCTCGGCCGTATCCCAGCGGCTCACCGAGAACGGAATGCCGGACGAGGTTCTGAGCCTTGTCAGGGCGATCAATCGTGCACTCGACCGCCTGGAGCAAGGCTACAAGGAGCAGACAGCCTTTATAGCCGACGCCGCACATGAATTGCGCACACCCATCGCAATCATGACGACGCATATGGATATCCTTCCCAATTTCGACGGGAAGGCCGCGCTGAAAGAGGAACTCGGGGGACTGACAAGGCTGGTCAACCAGCTTCTCGACAACGCGCGAATTGAAGGTTTGAGGATCAATCCAGGCGAAGCCGCCGACCTCAATGCGCTCGCCTTCGACGTCGCGGCCTTTCTCGCGCCTTGCGCAATCCGTCGCGGTAAAACGATCGAGGTGTCCCGGACCAAACGGCCAGCCTTGGTGAACGGCTCGTACGATTACCTTTTTCGCGCCGTCCGCAATCTCGTTGAAAACGCTGTCGAGCATACGCCTGCTGGAACCGCCGTTCTCATCGCCGTGGAGAATCCGGCAACTCTCATTGTGTCCGATCACGGGCCGGGTATCCCTCTTGCCGAGCGGGACGCGATCTTTCAGCGCTTCTGGCAGGGGCGCCGTGACCGGGGCGGCGGCGCCGGACTTGGCATGGCGATCATCTCGCGCACGGTTGCAGGCCATGGCGGAAAGATCGAAGTCGGCGACCGGGACGGCGGAGGAGCGAGGTTCACCGTAACCTTCCCGCCTTTCGTCAAGGGGTTCGCGGAGGCGTCGGCGGCGGTGAAAGCTTCCCGGAAAATCGGCCCTGGTAAAACCTCAGTGATTTTGGAATTGCCGAAGCCGTAAGCGTTCTGTAAGCCAAACAATCGATAAGACGGACCGGAGAGAAGCGCGGGAAGCCTTGCAGGCTAGTCCCGCACTTTTAGCTTGACTTATACTTGGTATAGCGTGACCGCGCGTAGATTCTTTGAATGCACTCTGAAGTAAAAATAAATAACACTCGCATATGTTGTCATATTTGCGACCCATTTCTAGATAATATCAGCATCATTACTTCTTACAGCAAAGCATATCCTGCCGCAAGCGATGAAGCTGAATTAACAGGGAAGCCCTGATGTCCAAATCCTCGTACCGCATCGCGGTCAATGTCGAGTGGACGAGTAAATGTAATGCGCGTTGCGCCATGTGCCCGCGCACCATGATTTCCGAACCCAAATTGATGGCGCTTTCGACCTTCGAGCAGGTTTTATCTCGCCTGACCGCTGAAGACGCGTTTCGCGTCATTATTGCAGGCTACGGCGAGCCCACCACCCATCCGAAGTTTGACGAGTTTGTCGAAGCGATGCGAGGTCATCGCCTGCAATTCGACATGGCGACCAACGGCAGCCTGCTGGACAAGGACCGCCTCGAGCGGATGGACGGCATTTTCACAAAACTGATGATCTCATTTTCGAGCACGGACCCGGAGGTTTATCAGGCCGTTCACACGAACCTGGATCAGCGAGAGGTGATGGACAACATCCTGCTCGCGCACCGGACGCTGAAGAAAACGAAGCTGATCGTCAACCTGTCGCCCACGCCCGAATGCTTGGCGACGCTCGATGACACCATTCGTTGGTTCCACGAGAATGGCATTCGTGACCTGCACATGTCGCCCACCTATTATGACCGGGCGGGAGCCATGAACACGCGCGGCATGCCCTCCGAAAAAGACCTTCGGGCGAAGATCCGCGAGCATCGGCTGACCAGCCAGGAGATGGGCTTCATCGCAGGCGTCAGCGACTTCGCTGGGCAGTGGCGGTCCAACCGCTTCAAGTGCATCCCGCGCAATACGAATATGCTGATCAACGCGCAAGGCTACTACACCTTCTGCTTCAATGACATCCGCCACAGCCATTCGATCGGCCACGTCGCGAGCCTGTCGCTGCGCCAGGCCCTCATGGTGCGCGAATCAAAAGAAGCGGATGCCGCGATCTGCAATAACTGCAATCTGCGAGGGCGCTACCGGCCCCGGGAGTTGACCCGCATCGCATTCGCTTACGCCAAGGCGCGCTTGGCCGCCGCCTAGACTACGCCACGTCTACGGAGGTGGGTGCGGAATACGGGTAAGCATTCTTCAAGCAGAAATGACTTATTTTTTCTATGATAGAAGTTAGGTTGGTTAATTCCTCAATGCCGCCTGAGTGTTGCCAGATTTTCAAGACAGAAATTCATAATAAACTGTAAGGCGTAACTGGTATTGATCTTTTCAAATTTAAGTTACCCGCCACAGAGTGGTCTTTTTTGTCTGTCCTTATGTCCCGCGTTGATAAAAATAAAAAGATGAATCCTGATGGAAGTGCCTTGCTGACACGAGAGGGCGATCGCATGAAATTTATAGAGATGCCGTTTGATCATCCTTCGCGGCCTGTCGTTTCTCGTTTTATCCGTGCGACATATCTTCTTAATTATGGCGCTCGCATCGCAACTCTGCCGAGGACGCTGATTGCTGTTGTCGACAAGGAAAATAGGGTTCACGCTGCTGCCGGTTTGAGGGACGCTTCCGAGCCGTTCTTCTCGGAGCACTATCTCGATCAGACGATTGACCAACTGCTCAGCGATGCTTCAGGACGTCGGGTGGAGCGCTCATCCGTTGTCGAGGTGTCCTGCCTCGCAAGCCGCACGCCGGCGATCTCGGCGCATTTCATGCGGGCCCTCGTGCTGCACGGAGAGGACCTCGGCTACGACTGGGCCTTCTTCACGGCCACGAGCCGGCTGGAGAAGCTCTTGAGGCGCATGCGCCTTCCCCTTCTCAATCTCGGCGCGGCCAGCGCAGACCGGGTTCCCTCCCCCGAAATCTGGGGCTCCTACTACGAAACCAATCCAAGGGTCCTTGCCTTCGGACGGGAGCACCTGAAGCCCTTTCTTATGCGCTGGCTGGAGCCCGCGCCGGGCCACGAGGCGCATGCACATGTCTAAGCTTGCAGAGGCCTTGGGCCGCCATGCGGAAACTGCCGCCGAGCGCGTCGCCATGAGCGACAGCTTCCGCTCGTTGACCTGGTCCAAGCTCACCGCATGGACCGGAGGCATCGCTGAAGATCTTGGGTCTGAGCCGGAAACAGTTGGCATATTTGGAAACAACAGCGTGGAGTGGGCCGCTGCTTTTCTTGCTACAAGCGCCGCAGGCAAAACGGTCGTTCCCATTCCTGTATTCTTCAGCGATGAGCAGCGCGCGCACGTCATCCGCGATGCCGGCGTCAAACGCATTATCGTGACGGATGCCGAAGCGGCCGCCGCCCAAACCTTGCCGGTTCCCGTCTATCACTTGCCTGAAAGCCGCACCGGGACGCTCCCCTTGGATCGCCGCGATGGCGGCCTCATCATCTACACTTCGGGCAGCACAGGAACCCCAAAGGGCGTCCGGCTCGTCAGCGGCCAAGCCATGTGGTCGGCTGAAGCGCTCTCCAAGGCGATCGGCGCTACGCCCGAGGACAAGTATCTTTCGCTTCTGCCACTGCCGACTTTGCTCGAACTCATATGCGGCGTCATGATCCCGGTCCTCGCCGGCGGGCCGGTCCACTATGACGGCAGCGTGGCGCGCAACGCCGGGGCAGGCATCGCCAGCAACATCGCCGAGGCTTTCGAGCGCGCGCGGCCGACGACGAGCGTTCTCGTTCCGCAGCTCCTGGGCCTCTATGCGCTGCAACTGATGGCGTCCGGCAAGCGCCCTCATGAGGAACTCCGCTTCGTCGCCGTCGGCGGAGCAGCCATTCCCCCCGTCTTGGCGCGAGGCGCGAGACTGTTGGGCATCCCCGTCTATGAGGGATACGGTCTTTCCGAATGCTGCTCGGTGGTCTCGGTCAACCGTCCTGAAGCATGCCGCGAGGACACAGCCGGAAAGCCATTGCCGGGTCTTCAGGTCACGATCGAAGAGGGCGAGATCGTCGTCGAAGGCCCATCGATCATGGACGGCTACCTGCATGGCGACGCGCCTTCCGGAAAATGGCGCACGGGCGACGTCGGCAGCCTCGACGGGGACGGCTTCCTGACCGTCCATGGCCGTCGCGACAACCTCATCATCACGCCCTATGGCCGTAATCTCAGCCCCGAGTGGATCGAAACAATCCTCTTGGGCGATCCGAGGCTTCGGGCTTGCATTCTTGCCCAATCCGGAGAGTCCGGCGAGCTTGCCATTCTCCTGATCCCCTCCCCTGCCGGCGAGGCATGGTTCAAGGCTGCCTCCTCCGACGAGATCGTCAAGCATCTGGGGCAGGCGCTCAATGCTGCGCCAGTCTACGCTCGCCCAAAGCGCGCGCTGGTGCTTGGCCTGGCGGAAGCCAGCGCCAACAACCTGTTCACTCCGAATGGCCGCATCCGGCGTAAGGCCGCGATCCAATATCTGCGAGACCACATCGCGAATCCGGCCGGCGAAACAATGCAAAAGGACGTTGCATGACCCCTTACGACCGCCTGTACGCCGAGACGGCTTCCGCCCGGAATTGGTTCCTGGCCATCCCGTTGGTTCGGCAGGCCGCGGCAGACGGAGGCTCACGCGCCCTCTATCTCGACTTCCTGACGCAGGCCTACCATCACGTGAAGCATACCTTTCCGCTTCTCTCGCTGGCAGCCGCACTCACAAAGGACGAGCGGTATCAGGACGCGCTCTTCGAATACATGAAGGAGGAGCGCGGCCACGACAAATGGATCCTGGACGATATCCGGGCGCTCGGCGGCGATGCCGACAAGGTCGCCAACAGTAAGCCTGGCGCGGCCTGCGAAATCATGGTCGGCTATGCCTACTACGCAATCGAGCACATCAGCCCCTACGCCGTCCTTGGCATGGTCCATGTGTTGGAAGGGCTTTCGACCATGTTAGCCCACAGCGTGGCGACCGCCGTCAAGGGGTCCCTGAAGCTCGATGGCAATAAGGGGTTCTCCTACCTCATGTCGCACGGCTCGCTCGATATCGAGCATGTCGCCCTGTTCAAGACCCTCGTGAACGGCTTCGAAGACCCCAAAACGGTCGATGTCATCATCGACGCAGCGCGCATCTTCTACCGGCTTTACGGCGCAATTTTCGTGGACATGGGCCTCGCCCATTCGGAGGTTTACCATGCGGCTTGAAGGTAAACGCGCGCTCATCACGGGCGCGGGCTCCGGGATCGGCCAGAGGCTCGCCATCGAGGCAGCCAAGCGTGGCGTCAGCCTGATCATCGCGGGGCGGCGGCCAGAGGCGCTCGACGCAACCTTGGCGAAGCTGCCCGGCAATGCGCATTACGCGTTCAAAGCCGACGTGACAAAAGCGGACGATCGTACGGCTCTCATCGAGGCGATCGACCAGCATTGGGGCGGCCTCGACCTGCTCGTCAACAACGCTGGAGTTGTTCCGATCGGAGCGCTCGCGCAATCCACGGACGAGGAACTGGAAGCCGCGGTCGCCACCAATCTTGTCGCGCCGATCTCGCTGATCCGGCAGGCATTGCCGCTGCTTCAAAGAGGAGACACGCCCCGCGTCGTCAACATCGGTTCGGTGCTGGGAGATATCCCTTATCCGCTGATGGCGATCTACTCCGCGACGAAATCGGGGCTTCGGGGATTTTCAATTGCTCTGCGCCGCGAGCTTGAATCCCATGGCATAGGCGTCACCTACGCCGCTCCGCGCACGACAAGAACCGCGGCAGCCAACGCGCTTGGTCCGCTCGCCGAGGCTTTTGGATTGAAGTTCGACGCGCCCGAGGCGGTTGCACAACGCATCTGGGATGCGGTAGCCCGCGACGCCAAGAGCATCTACCCCGCTGGCCCGGAAAGGATGTTCGTGCTCGTTCAGCGCCTTTTCCCGAACATCGTCGATAAGTCCGTCGCCAAGCAACTCGCGAAGCTTGCCGCAGCCTCAATCTGAAATCGTTCTGAAAACATGGAGTCAATCATGCCACTGAAAATGCGTGCTTTTCTCGCTGCTAGCATGGGCCTCGTCATGCTCGCCGCTGCCTCGTCCGCCTCTATCGCTGCGGGAGATCCGGCGCTCAACAAGGAAATCTTGAGCATCGCGGAAGATTGGGCGAAAATCAAATATCTGAGCAGCAGCGATTCCGAGCGCCAAACGAAGATGGACGCTCTCGGCGAACAGGCGGACGCACTAGTAAAGCGCTATCCAGGCCGGGTCGAGGCCCTGGTCTGGGACGGCATTATCACAAGCGAGCGCGCTTCGCTCACCTGGGGCCTGACCGCTCTTAACTATGCGACGAAGGCGCGCGACATTCTTCTGGAAGCTGAAAAGCTCGATCCGAAAGCGCTCGACGCCGGCGCGGCGACGAGCCTCGGCGTGCTTTACTATCGCGTTCCGGGCTTCCCTGTCGGCTGGGGCAACAACAGCAAGGCGCGTCAATATCTCGAGCAAGCCGTCGCAAGCGCGCCCAATGGTCGGGATGCGCACTACTTCTATGCGGATTTCCTCTATGAGCAGGGCGAATACCAGAAGGCGGAGCAGGTCCTGAAGGTTGCCTTGTCCCTGCCCCATCACCCCGAGCGGCCTGTCTGGGATCTCTACTTCCCGAAGGTCATGGAGGGTCTTTTGCAAAAGGTCCACAGCAAGATGAGATCGTAGCCAATCCGGATGCTCCCCCGCGCCGCCCCGCGCGCAGCGAGGCGGCCCGCTTAATCCGTGATGTATCCTGAGGTGTCGTCTTGTCCGATATCTGGAGTGCAATCGGCCATCAGCTCAAATGTCCCGCTGGTCCCCCCGGCCGCCTGGCCGGGCGCATCATGAGCGTGGTCAACAAGCAGCCGAACCATCTCGCGATCCGCGCTCTTTCCTTGCGGTCGCGCGACACCGTTTTAGAGTTGGGCTTCGGTCCGGGCGGGGCCATCAAGGCTATGGCGGCGTTGGCGCCGCATGGTCTCGTGCTCGGGATCGACCAGTCTTTGGACATGCTCGCTCAAGCCTCGCGCCATAACCGCCTGGAGATCGAGCGGGAAGGGGTACAACTGCGCCTTGGAAACTTCAGCTCGCTACCCTGGCCAGCGGAGTTGATCGATAAGATCCTCGCGGTGAATGTTGTCTATTTCTTCAGTCCCGACGCGCGAGAGGTTCGCGAAGCCTGGCGCGTTCTCAAGCCGGGCGGGCTGATGTCCGTTTATGCCACCGACAAGACGACCATGTCCAAATGGAAATTTTCCGGCCCTGACACTCACGCGCTTTTTGGCGAAGAGGACCTTCGCAGCCTCATGCGGGGCGGATTTCATACCGAAGACATATCCATCAGGACCCTGGCCCTGCCATTCGGAATTAGAGGTCTGCTCGCACTGGCTAAAAAGCGGCGCGCAGCCTGACGAGCTTTTGCACGTATCCTAAGCAGAGTTTCACACGGATGGCGCCGCAGCCGGGACCGTAATACATTGAGACGGTTACACGCTTTCTATCCCGGCTTGCGCTTCGCTTGGCCGGGATGACACTCCGTTGACCAGATGAGTAAAGTTTAATTATTGTCGAAGGTGCGTGGCGGCTTGGGTGTGAATGATTGGTATCGCAGGCGCGCCGGTCACATCCCGCAAGCTCGCGCGCGCGGCGTCGGCAAAGTCCTCAGCGGACTCCGCGACAGTGGTGCAATCCAATTTTCCGGCTTCCAGATGGCTAAGCGCAGCCACGGCCAACAACGTGTCTCGGAGTTCAATCGGCCAAGGGACGACGCCGTTAGCCTCACAATAACGCCCGATGAGGCCCATGATCTGGTTGATAAGGTCGGGATCTGCCGTCCCAGCCACCACCACCTGAAAATCGCTGTCCATGACACGCCCTACGCAAACCCTGGATAACGGAAACTCCTATGCCAAGGTAAAGTTCCGCATGATCCCTGATGTGCGACAACACGTCCCGGAAGCATGGAGCCCAAAGTTCACGACACGAAGTTCAGTCGATGACTATCCGACAAAAGTCGTAAGGCGAAGCTGTAGTTCTGGTTGGAGACGTACAAATAACTGCGTCAAAAGCGCCGTAAAATAGGTGAAAATCAAAACGCGTTTGCTTAAGCTACGATTCGGTTTCATAGTGAAGCCGTCCAGGTTTCCTCCCCGGACCATACTAAGCCGCCAGGTTCATTTCTTGCGGCTTTTTTCATGCCAGCCTTCCAACGTGTGCCGTTCTCTTCTTCCCTCATTTTACTATCTTCTCGCAGGCCGCCTCCCGTCTGTCCTTGAGGCAAATCCGGCCAGATGAACAGAGCAATCCCGGCGTTTCTTTCTATCAGCGGCCGCCGACGCGCCGTGGAGTGGATTCAGCAGGCGTAGTTCCCTGCTGTGCGTTATCCTGCTGCGCGACTCCCTGCTGCGCATCGCTTCCGGACTTGGCGTCGAATTTCCACTCGGCGTAAGTTTTGGCCTTACCGAAGTCCTCGAGCTCCTTCTCGAAGTCCACCTTTTTGAACGGCGCGTCCTTGCTCGAACTCACAACACCCATAATCGCGCCCTCTGATCCGAGGATGAGCTTGAAATCGCCACCGGTCATAGGGTCCTTATAGAGCTGTCGAATGAACCTGTACTTTGAAGAATCCCGGTCGTCCGCAAGCTCCTTCAGCTGCCGCGGATAGCGTTGGTTCTTCGAAAAGAACGTTTTGATGGCGCGCTTATAGGCAAGCCCGCGAAAGAGAAGCTCCGCCTCCTTATCGCGCTTCAACCGATAGCTCTGGGCAAGGTCAAGGCGCATTGCGCCGAAAGCCATCGCAGCCACGATGATCAGCATCATAGGGAAGGTGTAGCCCGGAGACCCGGCCGGTTGCGCTTTTCTCATCAGGAGCCACCCTCGCGCGGCCGCACGGCACTTTCAAGAAATGCGCCCAGCCCTTGCACAACCTTGATGGGGAACCTCACGACCTTATAACGGACCCCTTGCCGCGACCAAGATGCACCCGGGCTTGCCTTTAACTTCATGGGCGACATCCGGCTCAATGTACTCAAGGGCAAACGACCGGAAATTCACCCCGTCGACCTCGCCGACACCCTCGAAAAATGAGCGCCCGGCGATCTTCAACTAACTGGACACGGAGCAAGCGGACGACCAGCCTCCCACAAGCTTCACCTGCGCCAACCCGCGAATCGCCACAAGTTTCGCGCCTATTACGTCAACCTTGGATAAACTGCTTTTCTCTCACATCGTCATTCTTAAGATATCTTAAAATCTCATTAAAACTTAAGTCATTGTTTTTACGAGCCTTTCAAGTTTTAGGCGCGAAACGAATATACAGGGACAGGTAACACTTTTGCCACATAGGCAAAAATCTAGGTTGCGGACGTCCCGCTTGCTGTCTAGAAGTCGGCTATGCAAGGTTAATAACTCGCAACGCGAACTGACCTCGCTGGGCACAGAATAAGAGGGACAGGGTTCCGGCTAGAACCTCATGACCCCGGGCAGTCACTACAAACCTGTGTGTGGGGCACACATGACAATTGGGCGCTTTTATGCGAGCGCTGCGGCGATGGCTGCGGCACTCGGTGGGATTTCTTTACCTGTCACTGCCCTCTTCGCGGCAGTTAACAAGGTCAATATCGAAGCCATCGGCAACATCAAGCCGTACTGCGCAAACAGCGTAACGGCTGTTCCTATCAATGCGGGCGATCCCACCAAGGCGGACTCATCGAAGTTCACCTTCACGATCGATTGCAACGCGCCATTCCAATATTCCATGCAGTCCAACCACGGGGCCATGCGAACTCGTGAACGCGCCCGCCGCCGCGTCACCCGATGAGATCGAAGTCGCTTATGACGTGCACATCAGGATCCCACTGACGCTGGGCGGCGCAATCGACGACACCTGCAGCAGCGCCTCCATCAAACAGGGTGCGATCACCTGCAAATTCACTGACTTAGGTCAGAACATAGCGATCAACCAGCAGGCCGAGACCCAGGTTTCATGGCATCGAGCTTCCCGTCGCTTGTTAGCAGGGCAGTACGTTGATCGTCTGACGGTATTCGTGAGCGTTAAGCTGTAATGCGCGGAGACAGCGGAACATAAATCCAGGGTCTTCAGGAGAGGTCATGATATGATGAGTATCCTTAGGGTTGCCGGCGGCATCTCTGTCCTTGTTTTGGCTTATGCGGCGCATGCTGCCAGCGGTTTCCAGCTTAGCGTCGCTAATCAGTTCCCACCTATGTGCAAGATCGGCACAGCTCCGGCTTACAGCCTGGACAACACAGCCACTGTTACAAACGCCACCACTAATTCCCCAAGTATAGACTTCAGCAGGAACTTCTCCAATCCCGATGGGACTGGCCGGGAGATGTCAGGGAGCGTTCGCTTTACTGTCTATGCCAATAATCAATGCAGCTACGTGCTTACATCCACTTATGGCGCGTTGAAAAACATGACCGCCGGCCAAACAGGCGCCTTCCGCGACTATTACGCGGACGCTTACGATGTATCAGGATCAGGCACCCCGGTTCATTTGAACAGTCTCTCATCCGATGCACCTGTTAACCAGTTCACTATCCCGGCGCCCGTCGGGTGGGGAGCCAGCACTGTGGCGATCGACTTCAGCATTCCGGCGACATCAACCCCGCTAGCCGCTGGCCAGTATCAGGATATTCTTTCACTGACAATAACTCCGACCGTTTAGTCTCACGATACCTAATTACATATATCGCTATGTCAGCGTTTAAGTAGTAACAACGTAATTCTCTGTTTGTAGGGGAACGTTACGTTCCGATGTGCAGCATTTATTAGGCACTTTAAATGCCACGCATGACAGATAACGCACTTGAAAAGGGGCACACTATGACGAAGATTTTCGCACTTGCTTGCGCGACTTCCGCGCTAGCAATTGTTTCAACAGCGAATGCGGGCAGCAACATCGGCAGCACTGGCGATCAGTTTTCTATCACGATCCAGGGAACAGTGCCCGGTTATTGCACCATCGCCAGTCCCGGTACATTCAATGTCACGAATGGTACGTTTACATCGAGTGGGAAAAGCGGCACTTTACAGATCAGCAGCTTAGGCACCGCCGGCGGTGTTGTCGAGGCGGTGTCGGCAATTGGCAGCTTCCAGATCACCGCCAATAAGTTCCTGCGCCTTGTCCCTGGTCTCCGCGAATGGCGGTCTGACAAACCAGTTGAATAGCACTGCGAATAAGATCAGCTATAGCGCAGTTGTGTACGATGGCGCTTCGCCAAGCACCTACACACCGGTTCCTTCAGCTCCCAATCAGGCATTCTCTACATTCAATTCTCAGTTTAAACCTGATACTTTAGGGAACGAGACCGTTAATTTCGGTTTCTCGATCACTGCGGGAACCAGCCCGGTGGCCGCCGGTGTGTATCAAGACGTTTTGACCGTCAACCTCAGCCCAACCATCTAATGGGTCCCTTAGCCGCTGGCCGCGGGGCCAGCGGCCTAAGTCTCCCGTAGCCCAGCTCACTCAGGGTTACGGAGCCGGATTGAGTTAGAGCCAGTTCGCTGGCAGTTAACTTCTTACCTTGAGCAGTAAAACAAGTTGGAGACATCATGGCTTGCGTATCTGTTAAACGGGCCTGCCTCGCAGCGGCAGGATTTCTTGCTCTGGCCGGAGTTGCTCCGGCGGGCGCTGCGAATGTGCAGCCGCTTTCGTTGGAAATGGTTTCCATCGGCGCTAACTCTCGCTCCAGCATCCAAGTCGTAAACGATAGCGCGGCGCCCATGCCGGTGGAGGTCGTCTTCAAGAAGCTCGACATCGGCGCAGACGGCAAAACAACCGAGTCCGCGGCGGGCGATGAATTCCTTGTGTTTCCCCCACAAGCCGTCGTACCGGCGGGCGCTACGCAAAGCTTCCGCATCCAGTGGATCGGATCTCCAGATATCAAGAAGAGCCAGACCTACATGCTCTCCGTGAACCAGCTTCCTGTGAAAATGAAGCCTGGTGAGAGTGGAGTGCAGATGGTGTTCGATTTCGGCGTGATTGTGAGTGTGGCTCCCGCCGGGGCGCAATCGGCCTTGAAAGTTGTCAGCGCCGAAGCCGCCACTCAAGGCAAAAAGCACGGCGCGGCGGTCACAGTCGAAAATCCGGGCGTGATGTATTCCTATTTCAGCGACGCAAAGCTCACCCTTCAGAGCGGCAGCTGGCGCAAGGTTATCTCTCCCGGTGAGCTTCGGCAGTTGGTCGGATATGGGGTTGTGCTGCCTGGCAAGACGCGACGCATTCTTGTTCCGGCAGACGTTCCAGGCGACAAGGTTACAGCCAGCCTCGACTACAAACCAAAGATAGCAAAATAAGGACGGGAGCCGCGATGAGGACGGTGCGCCGCCAAACTTTCAATCATTCACCTCCTTGGGGCACGGGCGCCGGTGATGATAGGGTCTCTTCGTGCGGTCGGGTATATGACGGCAAGCCTCGTGCTTGCGTCGGCGGCTTTAGCCGCCCCCGCCTCGAACGGCTGGAGATCAGAGGTCGTAGCAGACGCCCCACCGCAGGCTGTCGTTAGGCTCAATCCTACAGGCCGCACTTATGAGATCGAGGTTCCGCTGAAAGTCGACGGCGCAAGGCTTGGCGATGTCGGGATTGAGATTACCGCAGACGAAAAGCTTTTCGTCGATGCGAAGCTGCTGAAAACCTATCTTGCAAAAATCTATATCCCTGAAGTTCTAACCGCCGCTCTCGCGGTGCCTGAGGAGCAGACCGTTCAGATTGCCGACGCCAGCGTCGTCGGCAAGAAGGCGCCTGGCGCCTCGAGTTCCGCCGTGCAACTGGTATCGCAGCAGCTGGAAAAAAAGGAGCCGGGCGACCTTGGAGGCGGAAAGCCGAGTTACCTTTCCTTGGCGACGCTTAATGACCGGGGCATCAACATGCGCTACAACCCCCTCAACCTTGAGCTGGAACTTTTTCCAGCCGTCGATCAGCGGCCAACCAGCACCCTCAGTTTCAAGCAGAACACTGAACAAGAAAGCGTAACGCTTGAGCAGCCCGCCTATGTGAGCGCCTATCTCAACATGCATCTGGCCGGCAGCTATATCAGCCAAAACGCCTACGGCAGAACCGGAGCCGAGGCTCCGACGTTGGATTTGGATGGCGCGGTTCGTGTAGGGCCGTATGTCGTTGAGACGGAGGGCACATTCTACAACCCCGGGATCCAGTGGTTCAGCCCAGGCTACTTCCAGGACTATGTCTTCTATAGAAGAGGAACGCGGCTGGTCTACGATTTGCCAGATGAAGCAATCCGTGTTCGCGTGGGCGATGTCAGCCCTCAATCCATTGGCTTCCAGACTGCGCCTGATCTTCTCGGCATATCGGCTGATGTGTCCTATGCACAGCTCCAGCCGCAAAAGTCGATCCGTCCGACAGGCTCGCACTCTTTCCGTATCGAGCGGCCATCGAATGTAGACATTATTGTCGACAATGTGCTGATAAAGCACATCCGGCTAGGCCCCGGAAATTACGATCTGACCGATCTTCCGCTGAACCCCGGCGCAAACAACGTGAAGCTGGTCATAGAAGACGATACCGGCCAGCGTCAAACTCTGGAGTTTACCGGCTTTTCAGGGCAGGAGTTGCTGTCACCCGGCGTCAGCGAATGGTCCATCAACGCAGGTATCAAGTCTTACGACATGGGCGCCGTCGATCCGGGGTTATCTCCGGCGGCATCTAGTCCTGTCAATACAACCCTCGTTAACAAAAGCGCTTCGAGCACCTTCTACGCGCAACGAGAATATTTCTTCAATGAGCCCGCCATGACGGGTTTTTACAAATCCGGCATCCTGGACTGGCTGACGGTAAGAGCGAACTTCCAGAGCGATACCAGCCTGGCCATGGGGGGCGCCGGCGCCGCGGCGCAGACAATGAACGGCTTTATATCCGCGAGACTCGCGGCAAGTGAAGCTTATAGCGGTGGGTCTGGCTTCGCGGCCCAGCTAGGCTATGACTATAATAAGTTGAACTGGTTCGGTTACAATGCCAGTTTCCGGGTCCTCGGCGAATACAGAACCCACGACTTTGAAACTGTAGGAACCTACATGGCTCCGCTCGACTACAGTGCCTATCTTTCCGCTACCTATACGCAGCATTTGCCTTGGAGCATAACGGGAGGCATTTCTTTTTCCTATTATTTCGCAGACCACACAAGCGTTTCTGACCCTGGCAATCGCTGGGAGGTGGATGCCACTCTCTCGACGCAACTGTCCGACAGCCTGTCCGCCTCGCTTTCCCTCGGCTATAGCCAGGACCAGACAGGAAACACGAGCGCCTGCTGCGTTTCCAATCAGAACGGGTTTCAGGGATTCCTCCGCTTTGCCTGGACCCCTGAGGCCCATGTTATTGCCTCCGCGAGCTATGACAGCCGCAGCCAGTCAACGCAGGCAAGCATCACCGAGTTGAGCGATAAGGCAGGCGTTGGCTCCTGGAACGCGAGCGCAATTACGGAGAGCAGCGCGGATGGGCAGAGCACCGTGAGTGGCTCCGCTTCCTACTTAGCGAACCGGGCTGAGTTCTACTTCAACCATGCGGCGGATTTCAGCGGCCCCGGTTATGGCGGACTGGATCGTCCCTACAGCACACAAGAGCTGACCTCGGCCGGCGTTGCGACAAGCTTTGTCTACGCCGACGGCGCGTGGGGCGTGGGCCGTCGCATCGCGAACGGCTTTGCGCTTATCACACCGCATGAAAGCCTACAGGGCAGCCCAGTCGTCGTCGGGGAGGCAGAGTCGCACGTCGCCGAAAGCGACTGGCTCGGACCCGCCGTGGTGCCGAGCGCGAGCCCGTACAGGCAGACCCGCGTAAGTTATGATGCACCGGGCGCGCCCGCCGGCTACGACCTCGGAAGCGCGGCCTTCGATATGAAGGCGCCCTACAAGGCGGGATATAATCTGACGGCTGGTTCCGCCTACACCGTCACCGCGATGGGAACGCTCCTGGATGCGGAAGGGCAGCCGCTGCCGCTCCTTGCCGGCGAAGCCCGCGAGGCCAACAAGGAGAAAGGCCGGAAAGTGGAATTGTTCACGAACCGCGCCGGCCGCTTCGGCGCGCAAGGACTTGCGCCTGGCAAATGGATCATTGAGATGCCGACCGACCCGGAGCCTAGCCACTATGTCATCGAGATCCGAGAGGGCGTAACCGGGCTCCATAATGCGGGCACGTTGAAGCCTGCCGGCGGGGGACAGCAAAAGCCGCCGGTCATCGAAGCGGGGGCTGACAATGCGACGAATTAGGCAATGCGCCGCAGTTGCGGTTTGGCTCTTGATATCGGCTGCGTCTGCGCAGGCGTGCCAGCTAAGCCTGCTCGGGCCGGTGGCGCAACGGCCGCTGACCTACAATCCGTTTCAGGCGGGCGCATCGTCGGCAGACGTGTGGTTCACGGTGAGGAATACAGACAGCAAGCCATGCGACGCGGCGTTCGCCTTCTTCCGGCTGGGAACGCCGCAGGCGCGAGCCGGGGGCCTTGCGGGCTTGAATTATCAACTGTTGGGCGGCTCCGGTCCTGTCATTCAGGGAGCGGCGGCGCCGCCAAGCACGCTGGCAAGCGGCAACGCCACGGAGAGTATCATGGTCGGAGCGCGCCAGACTTACACCGAGCATGTCACGATCTCGGCCGGCGACGGTCAGGTGACTGGACCAGGAACCTACACGGATCGGCTGACGCTTGGCCTGTATCAGCGGCCCGGCGGGACGGCCTATACAAAGGCCGCCGATGCGCCGCTCACGGTGACGATCGTCGTGAATTCGCAGATGACCCTTGCGGTGGCGGGCGGCGGGCGCAGGACGACGCTGAACTTCGGGGACCTCTTCGACGGGGCCACGCGCTCTGTGCAACTGCTGGCCTATTCGAATCAGGGGTTTCATCTCATGGTGAGTTCTGACAATGCCGGGGTCATGAAGCCTATCGATAAAGTGGCGCTGGCCGAGGGGCAGTGGCGCGTGCCGTATAAGATCGCCGTGAACAGGGGCGCGCAGGTCGATCTTTCGCAGCAAAGGACGATCTCGCTCGGCCAGGGGGCGACCACGAAATCGGGGCTCGCCATTCCCCTCGATATGACCATCGTTTCCACCAAAGGGCAGCGCGCCGGGATCTACCGTGACGTGATCACGGTGTCGATCGATCCAGGGCCTTGACAGGGCGAACCCCATCTCGGGGGCTGAACGGCGGGCTCCGGAGAAGACCGTCTTGAGGTCAAGGTCGTGAAACTGCTTTAACATTTCGAACCCTCTTGCCACGTTGCGCTTGCCTCCACATAACGCCGGGATGGTAGGGAAAAACGCTTTATCAAGAGGTTAACGACCGTAAGCCACTGAACTAAATAGGGAAATTGCCGGACTGGGATGGCGCCGCGAGAGGCGCTCGGGCTGATGGAAGGCGCAAGTCTGGTTAATAGGCGCGGTCGGAATATATTTAACGGACTTTTGCGCGTCCCAGTAAAGGGGAAAATTCGAGCATTTAGTTCTATTTAATGGGAGGTCTAAGATCAAGGATAGTTGTTTGTTCTGAACGGGTTATCGGATTTACTTCCAGCCGGGAAGCAGGCTTGGCGGGAAGGTATTGCGGCAGGAATAAAAAGCTTGTTAAGCAAATGATGACGCGGAATAATTCCGGCGCTCTCCTGTTAACCATCGTTGTATTAATCAATAGGCGCGCCAACGACTCGTTAACCTGGATAGCCGGTTCTTTCACCTTGCGCTGGATGATCGGACGGAGGTCCGGCTCGCGCTTCTCCCGGCCGCGGATGACAAAGCGCGCAGAAGCCGGCAACTGCGACCACGATCATTTGTCCAGATTGGCGAAGTGGTCCCTTCCGGCAAACACGCATGAGACCTTTGCGTCGGGAACGGCTGTCCAATAATCTCGAACTAACCACCGCATAACTCAAACAGCGGAAGCGGTGAAAATACGGACAAGCTTGGGGCAACCAACTCACCATCAGGGGGGCGACGGCGGCACGCTGAGCACTCGCGGCGGGCGGCGCTTTGCTACAGAAAATCGTGGACGAGCATCATTCAGATCCTCTCGGCCAAATCTCCATCCTTGTTAAAGTCCAGAAGGATATTGGTGCACTAGCGTCCGGTCAAAAATCAAACGATAGCAAAGGGTTGTCGTCTACCGAGGGGTCGGTTTTGTAGCTTGATGCGAAAAAGGCCTGTGAGATGGGCGTTTTCTCAAAGGGGCGAACGGATAAAATCTGTAGGAAAGTGTAGAGCGGATTTCCAGCCCGAGCTCTTTTTTGATGATGGCGGCCAGGACGTAAACGCAAACGGCAATCCAGATTTGCGTCTTCACGGCGTTCTCGGATGTGCCGTAAAAATGCTTGATCCGCAGGTTCTGCTTGATCCACTTGAAGAAGAGTTCGACCTGCCAGCGCTTCTTGTAAAGAGCGGCGATTGTGGGCGCGGGGAGCACAAAGTTGTTCGTCATGAACACCAGCCTCTTGCCCGTTTCGGGATCGACGTACCGAACGCGTCGTAGATGCTGCGGATAGTCTTTCTTCGTGTAAAAGCCATCGAGCGCAATCGACTGATCGGCCATGACGCCCGTCGACTTGTCGACCGGATGCGAATAGACCCGATGATATTTCATGTTGATCTTGGCGCGAGTGACAAAGAACGCCCCGGCCTGCGTGAAGACATGCAGCCTGCGAAAATCGACGTAGCCTCGATCCATGACGTAAATGGCTCCGGCCTCCGGTGAGATCAAATCCAGAGCCAATGCATCGCCCATTTTGCCGTCTGAAACATGGATGAAACTTGGGACTGCTCCGCGCAGATCGAGCAGCGTGTGCATTTTGACCGCCGCCTTTGTCGAACGAAAGTCAGCCCACGGGAACAAAGACAAGCACAGGTCGATCGTCGTGCTGTCGAGCGCGTACACCGTATTGTCGAGATCAAGGCCGATGTCGTCCTGCGCGTAAAGTTTACGTGCGCGGCGGATTAAAAGGGAGGCGAGGTCATGCCACATGCGCCAATCGCGCGCCTCATTCGCGTCGGCAGGCGTTGATTTGGCGACAGGATTGCGAAAGCCCATGCCGTAGAGCTTCGAGGGATGCGCGTTGAGGCTGGCCTCGATGTCGCGCAAACTCTCTCGAAACGTCATTTGAGCAAACGCCATCGCGCGAAACTGCGCTGCGCATCGAAGCCGTGTCGTGTTTTTGTCGCCGCCGTATTTTTCAACCAGCCGGTCGAAGCTCGTCCACGGAACGAAATCCATTACCTGTGAAAAAAGAGGGCGTCCGACCTGCATGGCGTGCCTTCGCTGTCAATGAAAAAGCGAAGGACTTTACCGCCTGATTTTCGGCCCCAATTCAAATCGACCCCAAAATTTTTAGCATAAAAACCTATACACTACAGTCGCTTATTAGTTCTCGCCCCCCAAACCACCGGACGCCAGTGATATTGGTGTGCAGTTCAATTCTCTGAGGATATCCGAATTCCGCGATTCTGCCCCTGTTCTTCATGGAAAAGCCAAAGCGCTCCGCCAGGGCGGCGTAATAGTCCAAGGGGCGCGAATAAAAATTAAATCCATGCCATTCAGTGCCGGGGGCAACAATTTGCTCGGGACCCAAGATGTCCAAGAGGAGACGGCCCTTGGGCTTGAGGCGCTTTTGCGCGTGCTCAAAGAATTTGGACATGAGCGCATCATCCAGAATGTAGCTGAGCTGAGACATCCAGACGAAATCGAACAAACGATTGCCGATTTCCTCCCGGCCGAAACTTGCAGACTGGATCAGGGTCGGATTTTTGTCAGCTAACGCGTGCTTGGCAATGAGCCGGTACGCTTCGATGAGCGGTTGCGACCGAAGATCAACCCCGACATATTGGCCTCGCCCCAAATAAGGAATCAGCTTGAGACCAGTGGTCAAGGCGCCACACCCAATGTCGAGCAGGCTATGCTCCGGCCGCACACCAAGCCTAGTGAGAATGTCGTATTGATACTGGACCAGTTCGTTCCAGCAGTAGGCCGGTCCCACCAACCGTTCGAGCCGACGCTGTTCGCGATATTTCGGATGAACCCGCCCGAGCACCCCGTAGTAAAGCCGGGAAATATTGACGGGCTGCAATTTTGAAGTAAGGCTTCTCACTCGCAATCTCCAAGTTCAGTTGACTACGACGAGAGCTAGCTGACAAACTTCGACTTGATTACCCAAATGTTTCCGCTAGCAGAACCTCCAAGGGCGGCCATGACGACGGAATTGACGGAAACATCCGTGTAATCAAGAACTTCGATGTCATCGTTTTCATCCAGCGCAGGCCGGTGTTTGAAATGCTTCACAGATGAACTCGTCCGTTTTAAGCGTCATCACATGCGTCAATCTTTTGCGGCTGCAAGGACTGCTCGGCTGTGCGTCGCCACCTCGCTGCTTCTCCCGGAAAGCGCAAGAGCGAATTTCCTTGACCGTCTCGACCGTGTTCACGCCGCTCTTTCTGAGGCAGCTGATTAATGGCAATGTTTTGACGACGCAATCAAGTCTCAGATTGTAACTGATCTTACCATGAAAATTACTTACTCTCTCATCTTGCCATAAGCTGACCGAAGGAGAGATCGCCGGGCCGCCAATGAGATGGGGTTATGCCTGGAGATATTCTTAAAACTCTACAGACGCAGAATAGTACCCGTTTTTTTCGAAGACATGACATTGTGCGACATATTTTTTCTCGCGCGCGAATTTGAGCAAAATACCGTCGACAAGCGGCGGCTTATACTGCGGGCGCAGACAGGACGGATAGGTATAGTACAGCTCACGGCCGGAAGTTCGCTTGATCGTTTGCGGCAATGGGAGTGCGAACTTCAGGCCGCCTGTACTAGCACGAGGTCCGGACTCGGCCCTATACACCGCAACCTGGAGCCATTGCCGGGGAGTGAGTTTGGAAGTCAAATGGCAGAGCATGCAGGCATCTACCGCGACGTAGTCACGGTGGCTATCGATGCGGGCTTTAACAAGAGCGGGTGCGGGGCTACTTCGCGGGCGAAATGGCGAGCTTGATCTGACTTGCGCTCGCCCCGCTCACCTGAACAGTCAATGGGCCGGGCTCCAGGCGGAATCGAATGCTCTTGCGGGCATCGCTACAGTTCGCGTTGATCGTCTGCGCCGAGGCGACAATCGCCTTGCCGTCCTGAATGAGATCGATCCAGGCATCCCCGGACAGCGTCACCTGGTATGTGCCCGCCTGCGCCACATTCTTTATGAAGAGAAGCCCGGCAAAGCTGTCATCCGACTTCGGCTCTCCTCCCGGCGCCAGCACATAGTCCACGGTAAAATGCGGCTGAAGATCCACGACAAGGCCTTTGTCGGGAACCGAACCAAGCGTGGCCCCGGAAAAGACCATCTCCAGGTCAGGATCGCGAAACAGTTCCATCTCGCGCGCGACAGACCAGTCGAACTTTTCGCAGGCCGGGTTATCCTTGGCTTCCGCAGATCGGGGCGTCACGCTGGCGGCGATGGCGAAAATCGCCAGCGCCATCGCGGAAACTACGCTTCGCGGTCTAATCGACCGCAACCATGACGTCGGAAGCCTTGATAATGGCAGCGGCATTCTGGCCTTCCTTCAGCTTCAGCTCCTCGGCTGCCTCGTTTGTAATCGAAGCCGTGATCGTTGCGCCATTCACATCAATGAGAACGTGCGCCGTGGTGGCGCCCTTGATTACCTTCGTGATCTTCCCATTCAGAGCGTTTCTTGCGCTGAGCTTCATCTTTGTCTCCATCAGAGGACGGTTTTTTGTGGGTTAGCCCACCCTGGGAAGCTCTTATACGCCGCGTTTCTTGCCCCAATCCGTCTAAGCAAAACAGCCCAACGGATAGTCATCCCGGCCCAAGCGAAGCGCGAGCCGGGATCGTAAAAACGTATTCCTTTCATAGTGTTACGATCCCGGATAGGGCTCCGCCCTTCCGGGATGACGCGCGCGGCTAACCGTTGACGCGCCCGAAACACTTTCAGCCCGTGTTTCTCAAGCCGGCGGCAACGCCGTTTATCGCGATCAGGATCGAGCGCCTGGTTTTTTCCTCGTGCTGGCCGCGCCGCCATCGCCGGATGAGCTCGATTTGAAGATGGTTCAGGGGCGCAATGTAGGGGACCCGGCGCGTAATGGCCCGCGCGAGCGCGGGACTGTCGGCCAGTCTCTCGGTGGCGCCTGTTATCCCGTCCAAAGCTTCCACAGTGGCGTCCCACTCGACGAGCAGAGCGTTCACGACCCTATGAGCGAGTTTCTGATCGGGCACCAGCTCTTCCGCATACTTCCTCGCGAGCCTCATATCCGCCTTGGCGAGAACCATGTCCATGTTCGACAGAAGCGTGCGGAAGAAGGGCCATTCCTCTCTCATGCGCTTGAGCAGAGCAGACCTTTCCTTCGGCGCTTTCTTCGCGAATGCCCGCACGGCCGTTCCAAATCCATACCAGCCCGGCAGGGCGACGCGCGCCTGCCCCCATGAAAACCCCCAGGGGATGGCGCGAAGGTCTTCGATTCGATGCGTTGCCCGGCGAGACGCAGGGCGCGAGCCTATGTTCAGCTCGGCGATTTCAGCGATCGGGGTGGCCGCGAAGAAGAACTCGTTGAATCCCGGCATATCATAGACGAGAGCGCGATAAGCTTTCATGCTCGTTTCAGAAAGCTCCGCAGCGGCGTCCAGAAACTCCTGCGGAACGGGCCTTTCCGGGGTAAGCAGCGTCGATTTCGATCGCAGCCGCCGCCAACGCCTCCAAATTACGGCGCGCGATCTCCGCATGTGAATATTTCGAGGCGATCACCTCGCCCTGCTCGGTCATGCGAATCTGTCCGTTCACCGTGCCAGCGGGCTGGGCAAGGATAGCCTGATAGCTCGGGCCGCCGCCGCGCCCCACCGTGCCGCCGCGGCCATGGAACAGGCGCAACTTGATGTCGCGCACCTCCTTGAAGAACCTCGCAAGCGCCACGGACGCCCGATACACTTCCCAGTTGCTTGTGAAGAAGCCGCCGTCCTTGTTGCTATCGGAGTAACCAAGCATGACCTCCTGCACGCCCCCGCTAGCCTCGACCAGATCGTGGATGCCAGGCAGCGCATAAAAGGCGCGCATGATATGCTCCGCCTGCCGAAGGTCGCCGATGGTCTCGAAAAGGGGAACGACGATCAGTTCCGGGTGCGCGCCCGGATCGCCGAGAACGCCCTGCATAAGCCCGCCCTCTTTCTGAAGAACAAGCTCTTCGAGAAGATCGCTGACCGTTTCGGTGTGGCTGATGATGTATTGCCGGATGGCGCGCTTTCCGTACGCCTTGCGCAAATCGCAAGCGGCATCCAGGATCGTAAGTTCGCTTGCCGTCTTCGGAGAGTAAACAACTCCGGGGACGCGGAGCGGGCGCGGATCCCTCAACACGCTCAACAGTGTGTTCTGCTTCTGCTCTTCATTGAGATTGCGATAATCGCTCACGATCCGGGCCGCCGCGAGCAGCTCCGTAATTACCTCTTCATGCACGTCCGAATTCTGACGCAGATCGACCGTGGCAAGATGGAACCCGAAAACCTCTACGGCCCGCCGCAACGGTCGCAGCCGCCCCTCGATCAGCAACGAGCCTTTGTTCGCGATGAGCGATGTCTCGACGATGGCCAAGTCTCGCACCAGTTCTTCCGCCGTATCATAAGGCTCCGCGAGCGTTCGAGCAGGCCGGGGCGGCACTCCGCCGGTCAGCTTTTGAAGCGTCGTCGCGAGCCTGGAATAAATGCCGGTCACCGCCCGGCGATACGGTTCATCCTCGAGATGAGGATCGTTCACACCCGCCTCATCGGCAAGCACGTCAAGTTCGGGCGTAAAGCCGACAAGCCGCGAGGACATCGGCAGCTCGACCCGAAGCTCGTTGAGCTCGTGCAGATAATGCCCGATCGCCACCTCGCACTGACGGCGCAAGGCGCGGACGAGGGTGTCCGCATTCACATTCGGGTTGCCGTCCCGGTCGCCGCCAATCCAGGAGCCCATCTGAAGGAAGCGCGGCACATTCATGCCCAATCCTTCTTCAAGGTTCGCATAAAGATGCGGGATCTCGCGCAGGAAGCTCGACTGATAGAACCGGAGCGCATTCTCGATTTCGTTTGCAACCGTGAGATGCGCGAACCGCAAAAGCCGCGTTTGCCAGAGCTGGACGATCCTCGCCCGCAACAGGGTCTCGTTACGCTTGAGGTCGCGTTCGCCGATCAGGGTTTCGCGCGCGGTGAGAAGATGCTCGATAGCGCTTGTTCCGTCGAGGATGCTGCGGCGCTGCACCTCCGTGGGATGCGCCGTGAGCACAGGCGACACCAGACTCTCCTTCAGCGCTTCGCAGGTCTTTTCCGGTCCAATTCCTGCCTCGGCCAGAAGCCTGAAAGTCAAGTCAAGACTGCCTTCCCCCTCGTTGCCTGGACTTGTGTTGAGGCATGCAGCCGTGCAGCGGATGCGGTGCCGGTCCTCGGCAATATTGGTGAGATAAGAAAAAAAGCAGAACGCCCGCGCAACCTGCACAGCTTCTTCGGGCTTGAGCCAGCCGAGAAGCCGGTCGAGCTCCCGGCCGGCTTCGGAGTCGGCTTCATGTTCGAAGGCGGTGCTGAGGCGGCGGATCGTCTCAATCGTTTCAAAGGTTTGAACGCCTTCCTGTTCGCGGATCGTTTCGCTGAGAAGCGTGGTCAGGAGGGCAATGTCATCGAGAAGCAGCCCCTCCATTTCTGGAAGATCGCTAACGCCGGGGTTGAGCGTATCAATCATCTTAACTCCGCAGAAGAGCGCCGCCATAACCGGCCAGATAGAAGAGAACTGAAAAGAGGCTGCTTGCGCAAGTTCTTATTGCCAAGCTGGCCTGAACTTGAAGCCTGCATTGCGGGCTGCCTGCAGTTCTAGAAACTTTGCATGGAGATTGCGACGCGAGTTTAAAAAGCATTGGCGTCAGGTATTGAGATCGACAGGGTTCGGCCAGAGTTATATACAAACCGATACACCGTGATTGATAAAAGGGCACAAAAATGAGCATAAGTGCACGCTTGGCGGCGTCTTTCTGCGCAGCGCTATTGTCCGCCGTCCTTCTCTTCGGCCAAGCCGCTTCTGCCCAAGACCGCGATGCCAAGACCCCTGTCATCGTGTTCGCTGCCGCCAGCCTGAAAAATGCGCTCGATAAGATCTCGTCGGATTGGGAGCAAGAGTTGGGCCAAACCGTAAAGACAAGCTACGCCGCCAGTTCGACGCTCGCGAAGCAGATAGAGCAGGATGCGCCCGCGCAGATCTTCATTTCCGCCGACCTGGACTGGATGGACTACGTTGAAAAGAAGGCGCTGATCGACACGAAAAGCCGCTTCAACCTTCTCGGCAACAAGCTCGTTCTCATCGCCCCCAAGGATAGCAAAGCTGCGATCGATCTGAAGGAAGGCGCCGATCTTGGCAAGCTTGTCGGCAACGGACGCCTTGCCGTCGGCAATGTCGACGCCGTTCCCGCAGGCCTTTACGCCAAGGCCGCCCTCCAGAAGCTCGGCATGTGGCCGCAAGTTGCAAGCAAATTGGCTCAGGCTGAGAGCGTACGCGCCGCCCTTCTGCTCGTCTCGCGCGGCGAGGCGCCCTTCGGCATCGTGTACCGGACCGACGCCGCCGCCGATCCGACCGTCGGGATCGTGGCTGCTTTTCCAGCTCAGACTCTCACCCGCCAATCATCTATCCGGTTGCGCTGACCACCAAGGCGAACAAAGCGGCCGCGGCGTTCTTCGACTATATCAAGTCGCCGAAGGCCGCGCCGGCTTTCGAAGCCCAAGGCTTTACGGTGCTGAACAGCAAAACGGAGAAACGATCCTGAACGACTGGTGGACGCTTAGCCCGGACGAATGGACGGCCATCAGGCTGAGCCTTCTCGTTGCGACGGTCGCGATGGTGGCAAGCCTGCCTTTCGGCTTGGGCGTCGGCATGGCGTTAGCGCGGCGCGACTTCTGGGGGAAGGCGCTCGTGAACGGGATCGTGCATCTGCCCCTGGTCCTGCCGCCGGTCGTGACAGGCTATTTGCTCCTCCTCACATTCGGCAGGAAAGGCCCCATCGGGGCCTTTCTCGATGAGTATTTCGGCATCGTTTTTTCGTTCCGCTGGACGGGCGCGGCGCTCGCCTGCGCCATCATGGGCTTCCCTCTGATGGTGCGCGCCATAAGGCTTTCCGCTGAGGCGGTCGACAGGAAGCTCGAGGCCGCCGCAGGAACGCTCGGCGCAAGCCCGTCCTGGGTCTTCCTGACGGTGACGCTGCCTCTGATCCTGCCCGGCATCATCGCGGGCATGATCCTCTCCTTCGCGCGGTCGATGGGGGAGTTTGGCGCTACTATTACCTTCGTCTCGAACATTCCTGGCGAAACGCAAACGCTGCCATCCGCGATCTACACATTTACGCAAGTGCCGGGCGGCGACGCGGGCGCCCTGCGGTTGACAGCCATATCGATCGTCATCTCGATGTCGGCCCTGTTGTTGTCCGAGTTTCTTGCGCGCCGCGCCGGGCGCGGCCTGCACGTCGCGACATGATCGAGGTCAGCGCCTTCCAAAGGTTCGAGGGGTTCACGCTCGATGCCGCGTTCGCAGCCGAAGGCCGCTTCATCGCTCTGTTCGGGCATTCCGGCTCGGGTAAGACCACGCTTCTCAACGTCGTCGCGGGATTGCTACGGCCCGAGCGCGGGCGCGTCGTCATTGACGGCGAAACCCTTTTCGATGCGGATCGCCGGATATTTCTGCCGCCCTACCGGCGGCGCCTTGGCGCCGTCTTTCAGGAAGGCCGCCTCTTCCCGCATCTGAGCGTGCGGCAGAACCTGCTCTACGGCGCGTGGTTCGCCCGCCTGACCGGAAAGGAAGAGAAGCTGGCGCACGTGGCGGACCTGCTCGGCATCGAGCGTCTGCTCAATCGTTACCCCAACCGGCTCTCGGGCGGTGAAAAGCAACGCGTCGCCATCGGCCGAGCGATCCTCGCCTCCCCGAAAGTCCTCCTGATGGACGAGCCGCTCGCCTCGCTCGACGATCCGCGCAAGCAGGAAATCATGCCCTATCTGGAACGCCTGCGCGACGA
Organism: uncultured Alphaproteobacteria bacterium; assembly: GCA_963757195.1. GTDB lineage: Bacteria > Pseudomonadota > Alphaproteobacteria > Rhizobiales > Rhodomicrobiaceae > Rhodomicrobium. The sequence continues at coordinate 1,107,761 of CAVWQG010000002.1, read as the reverse complement.
AGCCCGCATTCCCATCATCTATGTCAGCCACTCCGTTGCCGAGGTGGCGCGGCTTTCAGATACGCTGGTGATCCTCGCGGGCGGCAAGGTCCGCGCCGCCGGTTCCACGATCGAGCTGATGCAGCGCCTCGATCTTCTGCCGGTGGTCGATGGCGGGGAAACAGGGGCGGTGATCGAGGCCGTGGTAAAGAGCCACGACGACGCTTATGGCCTCACTGCTCTTGCATCGCGGGCTGGCCAGTGGCGGGTACCGCGCCTCGACGTTGCCCCGGGAAGGCGCGTGCGGATGCAGATCAAGGCTCGTGATGTGATGATCGCGCTGCGCCAACCGCAGGACATGAGCGCACTGAACGTCATCCCCGCCGTGGTTTCGGAGATAGGGCCGATGGAGGGCCCCGGCGTGGAGATCAAGCTCGATTGCAGCGGCGAGGCGCTGGTGGCGCGGCTCACGCGCTACTCCGCGGAGCGGCTTTCTCTGCGGGTGGGCACGCCGGTCTTTGCGATCGTGAAGTCGGTTTCATTCGACCGCTCCGCCCTTGGCGCGGCCTGGCGCGACATTCGGACTGCGGACGCCGCGACCACACCGCAGTAGCGAATGGCAGTTGGCAATCCGCGTGATCCGAGCCGCATGTCACGGCAAAGCAGCTTAGTACTTAAAGCAGACGCCGCCGCAACCAGTTCCGCTGCCGTCGCCGGATCGACAGCGTTCCGCGCGTGGGCGCGGCTCAAGATCACCGTGGTGACAGGCCCATCCTTTTCGATGGTGACTGCCATGGCCAGCCTGCAGCCTACGCCGCAGCCTCCCTCTGGAAACGCATGATGATCGAATTGACGGCTTCCTTACAGAGCGCGCGAACGATGTCGGCTCCCGACCCATATTTCTCATCAATGGAAAGCGGTTCGCCGCGATATTCGAAGGCTTGCGCGATGCCATCATTCTCCGGGATGGCGGTGTGCATCACCGGATGGCCCGCAGCCACCCTCTCGTAGTTCAAGCGCTGGAAGTTTCCATCCCGCCAGAAGTTCACGAGCGCGATGTAACGGCGCTTCTCCTTCGGGATCAGCATCACGTCGTCCAGCTTCTCTTTTTCCTCGATAACATTGGAAATCCGGTCGACGGCATAGCTCGACACGTAGTCGGGACGGAAGGGCACGATCACCTTGTGCGCCAGCCGCAGAGCCGCCTTCGTCGAAAAGGAAAGGCCAGGCGGGCAGTCGAAAATCACGACATCGAATTCATCGCCGAGCGAACTCAACATGTCCGTGAGGCTGCTGGTGACCCCCTGCTCGGCCGCAGATAAATCCTGCCCGGCCCGCGCGCGATTGTGCAGAAACTCGTTCTCGAGGTCTTCCAGATCGAGCGAACCGCTAAGAACCGAAAGCTCGCCCAGCGGGGCCTCGATATCCCCGGCCTGACGCAGAATATAGTCGTCCGGCCGAAGCCTGGGGCGGTCATATTTGTCGTTGAAATAGTCGGAGATCGTTTTGCGCTCCCGCCGCGCCCACTCCCACTTCTCGCCGCCGGTGAGGATGAGCGACGAGTTGCACTGCGTGTCCAAATCCACAACGAGCACCCGCTGCTCGCCGGTGACAGCGAAACCGTGAGCGAGCATGGTCGTGATCGTCGATTTCCCCACGCCGCCTTTGCGGTTAGCCACCGCCAGAAGAATGCCCATCGCGCCCTCCCTCCACAAACATCCGGCGCAAATAGGGCGATTCGCCGCGCCTGATGTGCGGTTCAGGTTTCAAGAAGCGGGCGGCCCACAAATCAAGCCCGCGGATGAGCCTTGGAGTAAGCCTGAAACAAGCGGTCGCGGTCAACAGCCGTGTACCCTTGCGTGGTGGATAGGCTGGCGTGACCCAGAAGTTCCTGGATCACACGGAGATCTGCGCCACGGCTCAAAAGGTGCGTCGCAAACGAGTGCCGCAACGCATGCGGCGTCGCGGTTGAAGGAAGGCCGAGATTGTTTCGGAGCCGCGCGATCAGAAGCTGCACGATGCGCGGGTTAAGCCTCCCACCCTTCACGCCGACGAAGAGCGGGCCTTGCGGTTCAAGCTGATGCGGGCATTTCTCAAGGTAGGTGGATACGGCGGATTGTGCCGCCGGGAGAACCGGCGCGAGGCGTTCGCGGCCGCCCTTGCCCTTGATGCGAAGCACGTCGCGCGGGCCTAGCGGAGCGTCCTTTCGATTGAGGTTAAGGGCCTCGGAGACGCGAAGGCCAGAGCCATAAAGCAGAAGCAGGACGGCCTGATTGCGCGGCCCTGTCCAGGGGTGCTCGCTGAGTTCGCCGTCGAGCGCGGCCTCATCGACCACGTCTTTCGCCTTTGTTTCCGTGAGGGGCTTCGGTAGGCGCGGCGGCAGTTTCGGCAAGGCAATGGCGAGGACGCTGCGGTTCTGCAATGCGCCGATCCGTTCGAGATAGCGAAACAGCGAGCGCAGCGCCGACAGCGTGCGGGCGAGCGAACGGCTGCCTGTGCCGTCGTCGCGACGCGATGCGAGGAAGGCGCGGAAATCGCCGGTTGTCAGCGCGTTGAGCCGCGCCAGCGATGCGGGTTGGTTCGCGGAAAGAAAGGACAGAAACTGCCGTGCATCGCGCTCATAGACTTCGAGCGTGTTTTCCGCGTAGCGCCGCTCCGCGCCGAGATAGCGAAGCCAGCCCGCGACCGCTTGAATGACATCTTTGGCAGGGAACCCCTCACCCCAGCCCTCTCCCACTGGGAGAGGGAGTGAGGCCGCGCCGTCCCCTCTCCCCGGGGGAGAGGGACAGGGTGTGGGGCTCTTCCCATCATATGGTGTGCCGGTTGACATTGGCTCCTAAAGGATGCTCTGCCCCGTCTTCTTCCAATCCGCCACGAATTGGGCGAGGCCCTTGTCGGTGAGCGGATGGTTGACGAGCTGTTTCAAGATCGCGGGCGGGATGGTGGCGACATCGGCGCCTGCAAGCGCGGCCTCGGTTACATGCCGGGGATGGCGGAGCGAGGCGGCCAGAATTTCGGTGCCGAAATCGGGGTAATTGTCATAAATCTCGCGGATATCGCGAATAAGCGCCATGCCGTCCTCGCCGACATCGTCGAGACGGCCGACAAACGGCGAAACAAAGGTTGCGCCTGCTTTCGCCGCGAGCAAAGCCTGGTTCGCGGAAAAGCACAGCGTGACATTGACCATGGTGCCTGCTTGCGAGAGTGTGCGGCAGGCCTTGAGGCCATCCCAGGTCAGCGGCACTTTCACCGTTACGTTCTCAGCGATTTCCGCGAGCTTCCGCCCCTCGGCGATCATTGTCTCGGCATCGAGAGCGGCGACCTCCGCGCTCACAGGTCCCTCGACGATGGCGCAAATCTCGCGGATGGTCTGAAAGAAGTCCCGCCCCGCCTTCGCGACAAGCGAAGGGTTCGTGGTAACGCCGTCGAGCAAACCCTTCTCTGCAAGATCGCGGATCTCGGCCACGTCGGCTGTGTCAACGAAGAATTTCATGGAAGCCTCCTGTTTCACGAGGCGCACTCAAGCAAGTGCGCAGGTTAGCGGTGTGCTGGTTTAGGATGTCTTAATCGCCCCGCCGAACCTTAGGCAGTTCAATTTACGGCGGCGGCATCGGCTCAACAACCTATCGCGCTCTTTTTATCTTTAAACGTACGCGCTTGAACATCGGGCGCAACCGGCCATTATAGGCTCTAAAAGACTGCACCGGAGGGTGAATGCCGGAGACGGCTTTGAGAACCGGAGGGAAAATTCTGGCCGATCAGCTTCGCTTGCATGGGGCCCGGATGATCTTCGGCGTTCCGGGCGAGAGCTATCTTGCCGTTCTGGATGCGCTTTACGATTACCGCGACAGCATGCCCTTTATTGTGTGCCGTCAGGAAGGCGGCGCGGCCATGATGGCGGAAGCCTACGGCAAGCTTACCGGCCGCCCCGGCATCTGCATGGTGACGCGCGCGCCCGGCGCGACAAATGCGAGTTCGGGCGTGCATGTGGCCCGGCAGGACTCGACCCCCATGATCCTGTTCATCGGTCAGGTCGGGCGCGGCATGATGGACCGCGAGGCGTTCCAGGAAATCGATTTCCGGCACATGTTCGGGCAGATGGCCAAATGGGTCGCGCAAATCGATGACGCGGCGCGCATCCCCGAATATGTCAGCAGGGCGTTCCACACCGCCGTCTCGGGGCGGCCGGGTCCCGTCGTGCTGGCGCTGCCAGAGGATGTGCTGCGCGAAAAAGCAGCTGTCCCCGATCCGCAAGCCTACCAGCGCGTGGAACCCTACCCGTCCGCCGAACAAATGGCAGAGTTAAGAGCGATGCTGGCTGCGGCAGAGCGTCCCCTGGCGATTGTCGGCGGCGGAGGCTGGGACGCGGAGGCCGCGCTGCGCGTGCGGCGATTTGCGGAAGGCTCGGGCTTGGCCGTCGCAGCCTCGTTCCGGCGGCAGGATTACTTCGACAACGAAAGCCCCTGCTACGTGGGCGATATCGGCGTCGGCATCAATCCCACCGTTGCCCAGCGCGTCAGGGACGCGGATTTGCTGCTCGTGCTTGGCGCACGCCTCGGCGAAATGCCAACGCAGGGTTACTCGCTGCTGGATATTCCGCGCCCGAAGCAGCGCCTCGTCCATATTCATGCGAGCGCCGGCGAATTGGGCCGCGTGTATCAGCCCGATCTCCCCATCAATGCCGGACCGCGTGCTTTCGCGGCCGCGCTGACGAAACTCGATGCGGGCGATGGTTCAGTCTGGCGGGCGTGGCGCGAGGGCGCCCGCAAGGCTTATGAAGCCTGGCAGGTTGCGCCGCCCACGCCGGGCGCGCTGCAACTTGGAGACGTGATCGCGTACCTGCGCCGCGTCCTGCCCCCGGATGCGATTATAACCAACGGCGCGGGCAATTACGGCATCTGGGTCCATCGGTTCTACCGCTACCGGCAGTTTGGGACCCAGCTTGCGCCAACATCGGGGTCGATGGGCTATGGCGTACCCGCCGCCATCGCTGCGAAGCTCATTCACCCCAAGCGCACAGTCATCGCTTTCGCTGGCGACGGCTGCTTTCTGATGACGGGCCAGGAATTCGCAACCGCGATGCAATACAACGCGCCGGTCATCTTCATCGTCGTGAACAACGGCATGTACGGCACGATCCGTATGCATCAGGAGCGCAACTATCCCGGCCGCGTCAGCGGGACCGATCTCGCAAATCCGGACTTTGCCGCCTACGCGCGAGCCTTCGGCGGGTTCGGCGCCGTTATCACAGAAACGGAGGAATTTGCGCCTGCCTTCGAAGCGGCCCAGGCGTCGGGAATGCCATCCATCCTGGAGCTTCGTATCGATCCCGAAGCCATCACGCCGTGCCAAAGTCTCAGTGAAATCCGCGCCGCCGCTCAGCGAGGCTCCGTCTAAGTATTAACGTGAAAGGTTACTTTCATTCAGGCATTATGGGACCGGAAGGAAACGTCTAACCATAAAGGGAACAATGAGAAAATCAGCTCTGTTGATTGCCGCGAGCTTTTGTTTCGCAGGGCCCGCCTTTGCACTCGATGTCAAAAAGGCAGTCGATGTGCCGGCGTCGCCCGATGCCGTCTGGAAGACCATTGGCGACTTCTGCGGAATCGCGAACTGGCATCCGGCCATCGAAAAATGTGAAATCTCCAAAAAGGACGACGCAACGTTCCGCACGCTGTCCCTGAAAGGCGGTGGCACAATCCTGGAAAAGGAAACGGCTTGGGACAACAAGGGCAAGTCGTACAGCTACGCGATTGAAGAAAGCCCGCTGCCGGTCGCAAACTACAAGGCGACGCTTGCCGTCGAACCGAAGGGAAGCGGCTCCGAGGTCATATGGAGCAGTACTTTTAACGCGAAAGGCGCCGACGATGCGAAGGCGTCCTCGACCATCGGCGGCATTTTCGACGCTGGCTTGGCGGGGATAGCGGCGAAGGCGAAGTGACGGCTGACACTTCGCCTATGGTGAGGTCATCGGCTTAGCGCCGGGCTCGTCCAAGACTTGAAACAGCCTCGAAAATTGCGAAGGCGCCTAAGAAGATCAAGGTAAGCCCCCCATACCGGGCTATAACAAATAGAATATTCAAAAGCACGAGAACGGCAGAACTCCCGATCAGTTCCCCTGCCGTCCTCAGAGTCCAGGTGTCAAACGGGATGCTCGCTATGGCGCGCACCCCCTCATGGGCTTCGTTGAGGGTTTCTTTTGTTGGAAGGATCTGATCCGGCCTCAAAACAAACACAATAGCAAAGATCCAAACCATGCCGACAATGGTGAGGATTGTTCCAAGTCCTAACTGCGTTCGAACTTCTTTCGGTAGTTTCGACCAACCAGTCATAAAAGCTCCTGCAAATATAGTGTCACCTCGGGACGATCGCTTTCACGACCGATAGAAACCTATTGCAGATAGCATGGGTTTTAAAACGCGTGTATCAAGCTACTTCAGATAAAACAATTGGTGATGAACAAGTGATGCTTGCTATGTCTAAGGTTGAGAATGACTTGGACTTTGCATAGCCAAAAAGCCAGTTGGTGTCTTTGCCCGGATAAAACTTCGCTTTCTACAAAGCAAGCGGCGCATAGAGCAATAAAACGAATGTGAGTGACCTCCTCCAGCAATTACGTTATAATTATTAACAGCAATGCCGACCTGAAGCATCGCATCAAAAACAACCTGGGAGGAACGATGTCCGTGAGTGGGAGAACTTCTCGCGTCTCGCAAAGCAGCGGGAGCGTAGCTGATCGCCTGCACGCCTTTATGCAAGCCCACGATCTGGGACTCGAGGAGCTTGCCGATTTGATTCAGACGCACCCGCGCACCTTAGCTCAATGGTTCAATGGGACGGCGATGGCGCCAGCCTGCTCGCTTATTTCGTTGTCCCTGGTTTCACGCCTGCCGCAAGCGCGCGTTTATCCGAGCCAGAGCAAGGAGGAAGAGCTGAGGAGAGTCCAAGCGATCTGAGGACGCATCCTGCTTCGCCCTGAACGCACAAGAGCCGCCTCGGCGTCCGAGGCGGCTCTTGATGTCTTCGGAACTCTGGCGGCCGCCTATCGATTGCCCACGAAAACCCCCTTGCTTGTTCCTTGCATAACATTGCCGGAGACGATCGCGCGGTCGTCGTCGAGGACCATCAAAGCCCCCCGCGCCGCAACCTTGCCAAAGCACCACGGCAGACCCGCGCCGTTGGGAGTGAAGCCATGCGAACGCGCCCCACATCGCATTTGATCGAATCCAGCGGCGAAAGGAACTGTGTTGGCGTTGACGACGGTGTTTCCCTCCACCACCACGTCGTGGGCGGCCGCCACAAGCAGGCCGAGGCCCGGAGTGTTCACCACAAGATTACCGGCGATGCGCAACCAGCCGTTAGGCGAGCCTTGCGCGATGAAGCCAGTTGGAGCGATGGCATTAACACTGATGCCCGCGCCCGCGAGCCAGCCGGTCAACTGGCCGGTTAGCACGCCCTTCGCATCGTAGTCGGACAGCCAGTAGCCAGCGCCAATGACAGTATTATTGCGCACGATGACATCCGTCGCGCCGGGGCCTTCGTGCCAGTTCGCGGGGTTGGCTCCGAGCTCGATGCCGGAGCCGCCGGTGTTCGCCGTCACATTCCCCTCGATCAGTCCCGGCCCCGACTGAACGATGAATCGGCCACCAGCGCTATCGCGAAGGCAGTTGCCGCGCAGAACATAGGGTGCGCTGGCATGCCCGGGATCGGCCAAGAATGGCAGATCGCCAAGGGGGCGTCCACGGTAGGCAAGGAGAGAGGGAGCCGGCGTCGCGAGCCTGAAGGTGAAAGTGTAAGTTCCTGTCGCCCGGTCAAAACTATCGGCGCGTGAAGCGACCTGCACCGGCTCCGCCTGCAGCGGCTTCAGGGTTGCGGGATCGAATAACTGCAGCACGTCTTCCGGCGACCAGACGTTGGCGAACGGGTTGAACCCGCTATAGACAAAGCGAATCTCGTCGGCAGAAAGGATCTCCGTCCCCGCCATCCCTTGCAGCATGACGCCAACGATGTTGAAACCGTCGTCCTCGGTGAACGCGAATTCACTGCTCTCGATGAGAATATCGCCTCGCGTACCGCGTGCATCTGAGTCTCCACGCAGTGAGATCAGCCGGGGCCGCTCCCCCGGTTCGAGTAAGCTATCGGGCTTGCGGGTAATTCGGCTGTTGGTGATCCTGAAGCCGCGGCCGTTGGGCCCGAAAACGAAGCCGGGACCGCCGCCGCCCCATATTTCCACGCCTTCAAATGCGATATCGCTCAACTCGCCGGCCACGTGCACGGCCGCGCCGGTTTGCGCGATGGCAATGACAGAGCTTCCGTCGGGGATCGAGCGCCCCTTGAAGTCGAAATGATAGCTCTGGTCGCTGCCAAAATTGGGGTTGAATCGCACAGCGCCAGGCGCGAAGCCACTGCGCGCCCAGGGAGCGAAACGGTAGACGCGATGCTCCAGATCGTAGGCGTCGATGATGGTAATGATCGGTGGATTGGCCGGGTCGGGAATGTAGTAAGCGCCGTCGTCGACGAGGAACCGTTGTTCGCCGGGAACCACATCCACAACCTTGCCCGGAATGGCGAACGGGCGGTTCCAGTCAATGGCTATATTACGCACCAGTACACGTTGTCCGGAGCTGATCGTCAAGGCCCGCATCAGTTCCGGCCGCTCGCCGCCGCTCGGGCGAGCGTCGAACACAAGCTGGGTCGACGGAAGTCCATTGCGCGGCTCAGCGCCGGAGAAGATCAAGTCGCTCGCCCGGTCGATTGTGATTTGCGACCATCTTTGACCGCCCCGCGGCGGGCTTATTTCATACACACCAGCTTCGAGCTGAACCCGGCCGCCGCCAGCCTTGATGACGGCGGCGAGCGCCGCACTGATGTTTGCATAATCACTACAGCCGGGCCTGCGCTCGCAGCGTGGAACTTCGATGACAGTCCGCTTTGCTTCCGGTGCGCGAATGGTGAATGTGACTCGCGTCCCGCTCGGGACATCGAACACCTCAGTGCGGTCGACGCCGAGTAGCGGTGCGGGCACTTGCGGCATCCCGGAACAGTCGAAGGGCTGTTGAATGTCGGACCGAACCGCCACCGCCTGGTGCTCAAGCCCCTCGATGCGATAGGTGTAGAGTCGATTGACGACAGCCGTGCGATCGACAAACCCAGAGCGACCCGAAGTTGAGCCTATGATCTCAGGAATCCCACCTACCGGCGTGCGCTCTATCCTGGCGTTCGCGGCGACATTTGGCCCCCAGCGGAGATGGATGCCACTTGAAACTGGAGTGGCGACAAATCCGTTCGTAATAACCGCGGTTTCCGCCGGCGATGGAAGGTTGTCCCAGACGAGAGTCAAAGCCGCGGCGACAAATGTCGCCAGGATTGCAACGCGCGGGGTCACGCTGCGGCTCGCTCACCTGCTATCGGCTTCCGCAGTTCACAGATGAGCACAACGCGCAGTCCTTCAAGAAGGCGGGAGGAATTAACGACCCTCTCGTAAGCCGCGCCGACGGCGTAGGTTGCAGCCGATATGCGCAGATACTCAGGGCGGCCTTCGATACAGTCAAGGCGTTCGACCTGGAGTCCGGCCTGGACCGCAAGCCGGGAAACATCGCTTCTCGAATTCGCTCTGTGCCAGGTCGGAAACGTATCCTGAGCTGATCGCCCCCGCAACTGGTTGTATGACTGATGAAACCAGTGTGGCGTCAGCCTTGAGATGGCCGGGACGTAGTGCCATTTGTTCGGCGTCTTGAAAATGAAGGAACTGCCTGGCTTGAGCACGCGGGTGATCTCGGAAAAGAAACTGGACGGGTCCTCGATGTGTTCCAGCACGTTGTCGGCGAACACGAGGTCAAAACAGTCATCGGCATAGGGAATTGCCCCAGCGTCCGCCACCTTGGCCTCATCCAGCGTGGGGTTTTCGACCACTCGCGGGTCGAGGTCGACGCCACACACCCGAGCCGCCAACCCCCTGAAATTCATCTGGGGCAGGATACCTGCTCCTGCCCCGACGTCCAGGATCACGAATTCAGGCCGGATGCGAGCCAGAATCCGTTTGCGCAGAAGCTCATCATCCCAGTTATTGGACGAGTCCGCATAGAGCGTGCGGTCCATCCGCTTTACGAGAGCACCCATGATTTTGCGCCTGCCTCAGTTGCTGATGGTCGCCGCAGCCGGCTGGCCGCCGCCGGCGCCGTTGGCTGCCTCGTTCGCCTGTTCGCTTGCTGCCGCGGAATTCAGTTTGCCCAATACGGCCTCGATCGCAGAAAGTTTAGGCAACACCTCGTTGGTAGCCGTGCCCCCCGTATTTGCCAACTGAGAGCCGAACACGCGGGTGAGCACATCGAGACCCGCAGTCAGAATCACGGCGTCTTCCTTGGTTAGATCCAATTGAAACATACATGCCTCCGTTTTACTTCACTAGATCAAGCCGCCTTCAGCCGGACTCGGTTAAAGGCGGAAAAGTTGCTCGGTTCTAAAGTGCTAGAGCAGCTTATCCGCGTCCAAATGGATGCGGGCTGCCCAGGATGCTGAAAGGCGGAAATCCAGGCTTCATCCTTCGACAGGCTTAGGATGAGGTCGCGCGATTTTCAACGACATGGACCTCATGGTGAGCTTGCCAAACCATGGGCCGCATCGCTTTTCAGCAGCCTGCTAGACGGCGGCCACACTGGCCGCCGTCTAAACATCATTGAATACGCCGCGCTGATCATGCGGCAGCAAGTGTCGTCACTGTTCCGTTTGAACCGCGGTACACGAGCGCCCCGTTTTTGACGTAGAGAATGCCGCCGCCAACCGGATTTGATGTCGGGGCTGTAGCAGCATTCGATACGTAAATCACGCCCGCGCCGCCGCCATACTGGCCGAAGCCGTTAAGGCCGATATTGCCCGAAGCATCGGCATTGAAGCGGCGATTGCCGTCGCCATCTGCAATGATGATATTGTTTGAGATGTTGCTCAGGCTGCTGACGGAGCATCCAATGAGCGTATTCTTGGCGCCAGAGGTGATGCCAGTCCCGATGGCGTAGCCTATCATGGTATTGGCGGAGCCGGTCACTCCCGTCCCAACGGCAGACCCGATAAAGGTGTTCCCGTAGGCGTTCGTCATGGCATTCCCGATGGACGTACCTACGAGTGTATTGTAGGTGCCCGCCGTGAGCGCCTGCCCCGAACTGTAGCCGACCAGGACGTTGAGGTTGCCCGTGCTCAAGGCTGCGCCGAGTTGCGAACCGACGGCGGTGTTGTCGATGCCGGAGGTCAGCGCTGGGCAAACGTTGTATCCAACCAGCGTGTTATCGTGGCCAGTCGTGACTTGGTTTCCGGTGACTTGCCCCAGAAACGTGTTGTTGTAACCCGTGGTTAGCGCTTGGCCGGAGCTGGAGCCGACAGCCGTGTTGTACGACGCCTGCCCAACAGCGGAGGATGGGGCGAGCGTCGTATTGCCAACGTTCCGCCCCAACCAGATATTGCCGCCCCATGGCGTATAACCATTGGTCTGGGGCGCGGTGTAATAGAGGGTGCTGTTCAGCAGATAGCTGACATTGTTGAACTGAGCATTGAAGCCCTCGGAGTTCACCCACACATCGCCGTTTACGGGCGACGTCGGTGTGCTCTGCGCCAGATTGAGCGCCGCGCGAGCGTAGTTCGAGGAGCCAATGGAAAGCCCCGCGGTCGTTGTGACGGCAGGTCCGCCGATGACGACGCTATCCTGATAGCGGCCCAGGAAGACCGTTCCATAGCGGTTTCCCATCGCCCCGGCCCCTATAACGGTCATGTTGGTAGGCTGCGATGTTACGAAGCTGATCGTGTCGCCTTTTCCAACACCGGCGCCCGTCACATTCGCGGAAAGCGTCACGGTCGTCGCGGTGACGCTGAGAACAGTCGTGCCGGCCGGGATGACAGAGGGCGCGGTCAGATCGTTAACCTGCATCCCGGCAATGATATGATAAGGCACTGCCGCGAACGTCAGAGTATTGCCGCCACTCGCCGCGCTGCTCGTGAGGGCCGCAGGCGTTCCGTAAAACGTAATCAAGTCGCCACTCGCAACGCCTGGCGCTACGATAGCTTTGGAGAGAGTGATCGTCGTTCCGGCGATGTTCGTGATGATTGTGCCCGCCGGAATTGGGCTGGTTCCGTATCCCCCCTGATAAGCGGTGAAGTCTGAAACCAGCATACCCACAGCCAGCCCTGATGCACTCGTGACGGAGATCGTCGTCGCTCCCAACGCGGCGCTGGTGGTCGTCGCGACGTCGATGTTCGCATTGCAGGCGATTGCGCCGAGATAGGTGTTACTGCTCGCAGTCGTGATGCAGCTTGGATCGAATTGGATTCCGCCCGCGCCTTGACCACACGCCGTGTTGAACGAGCCGGTTGTGAGGCCTTGCAAAGCAGACACGCCATAAGCGGTGTTTGCTATACCGGTCGTACACTGCTTCAGAGTCTCGGAGCCCATTGCTGTGTTGACTGCCCCGGTTGTGAGAGACAACCCGGTATGGTTTCCTATAAGCATGTTCTCCCAGCCGGTCGTAATAGACTGGCCGGCCTGATCGCCGATGGCGACGTTGTAATTGGCCGTGAGGTAGTCGGGTGAGCCGGGGGACGATGGGTTGTTGCCAAGATTCTGCAGCGTGTTGCGGCCCACGGCGACATTGCCCCACGAAATCCCTGTCGTGGCAAGCGCGTTGAGGCCAATGGCAACGTTTGTGTTGAGGCCGTTCGGGTCTATATAGGACGGCGCGAATGCGGTCTGCGATGTCATCGCCGAATCGCCGATAGCCACGGCGTGGCTGCCGCTGGATATTTTCGTAGCGGCATTGTATCCGATTGCCACGTTCCGAATGCCAGTCGAGATGGCCTGCAAAGTACCGGTTCCGACCGAGAAGTTGTTTCCGGTCCCGTCGAGCAGGAATGCTCGTACGCCCGAGGTCGACATGCCGATTTGGCCGTTAGCAGGCCCGTAGAGGCCGGTTGTTGGGTCGCCAAAAGTCAGCGAAGGGGCGCCGGCTGTGCCTGGAGGCAGCGCCTGGGCCTGCAACCAAACATTTGCAATTTGAAGCAGCGTTTGTGGAGGTGTCTGAATTGCCATGTCACGCCTCCACCGCTATCCAACGATGCCCAGCAGTGGCAGCGTTGACGGACACGAACTCGGTCGAGACAACTGCATCGAATTCCATGCAACTGCCAGGCAGGATCTCAAAGCTGGTCCCATCGTTGACGCCGGCGTTGAGCCCGAAGCGAATGAATAGGCTTTCAGCAGTACTCAAATTCTGACCGGCGCCAGTTCCGGGATTTTGAATGATTATGTACTTACGTGATGCGTTAGCGGGAGCAAGTTGCTGTGGCTTGCCTCCTCCAGTTAGTGCGCCGACGCGCGGATGGAATGTAACGTCCAGGCGTCTCTCCATGGTCGTACTGCCGGCCTGTTCTTCTCCAGAACCGGAAGGATTGACTGAACCTCTGCAGCTATTCTCGGCTACTGCCGAAACTTTCTCGTTGATGCTCATAGGCGCCTCCTGCACTCAAAGTGAACTAGGTAGCCGCTGATAAGAGAAAGCGCCTTAAGTTTCAATGAATCGGGTTATCTAACCTGAAGTAGTCTATGTTGTCGCGCCGTAGATCAGGATCGCAGCGCTTGTTCTGGAAACGCCGACTTTCTCGTATGGGCAGTGCGTCCGACGAGCGCGCGAGCGAAATTCATCATAGGCATTTCTATTATAACGTGAATTAGGGCCGCTACGACAATGCAGATGGCGAGCGTCAAACTCCAAGTGATGGCTGCTCCTTTAAAACCGGCGAGCCCAGCAGCGATCGCGATCTTGCAGGCTAAACTTATAATAGGATAATGAATGAGATAAAGGACGTATGAGGAGTCCCCGAGCAAAAGCCAGCCCTTCCACACTTTGAACCGGCGCGTGCTCTCTGTCGACGCAAGCCCGAAGATCAATAGGCTTGCGGCCAGACCGTAAATAAGCTCAGGTTTCGTTTCAGTTTGACCCGCGATCACAGCGGCGGAAACAAGTCCGGCAGCCCCGAAGAACGTAACGATCCAGCCGTAATTGGGCCAGAGTTTGGCCCTGATCGCTAATCCACTAACAAGGCCAGCGCCAAAAAGACTGAAATATACGGGCTTCAAAAAATGAAGCGGAAGGCGCCACTCAAGGACATCTGAAGCAACAATCGAACCTAATATAATTGCCGCAAAGGCAAGCGCCAACGTCCGGCGCAAAATCAGCAGCCCGAAGAAAGTGTAGAACAGCACTTCATATTGAAGCGACCACGCAACGATTATAACTGGCGCACCGGTTCCCCCGACTACGTCCGGGTCTTGCGGCACGAGCGCGGCAAATTCCAAGAGAGTGACTATATCTTTAGGAACGCCGTCGGCTGCTCCGGGAACAGCAAAAGCACTCAAAAGGACGACAAAAAAAGTCAGCCAATAAATTGGATATATTCGGGTAAAGCGCTTGTAAAGGTAGGCGGGAAAACTCTCCGGATTGCCTACATCACTCCAATGGACGGATGTGATGATAAATCCGCTGAGCACGAAGAAAAAACAGACACCAACTGACCCACTTGAGGAAAAGATGTGATTGAAACTTGGTTCCCGGAAATACTTTTGGGCGGCGACCGCACCACTAAGGTGAAACAAGACGACAAGAAGGGCAGCGATCCCACGACAGACCTGAATAGATTGAAAAGTAGGAGGTGGCAGTCTATCGGCGCTATTCATAAGAGGCCCTCACACTTCATGAAAATCATAGTTCATACATCCCCCCCTCTCCAAGTAAAAAATACCTAGAAAAGAATGGCTCTTTCGGTATATCGTACAGTTTTGATTGGGAGTTCGCGAGCTGGTCCCAGTTAACGAGCTGTCTGGAGGAATTTCTGGAATCTGATCACCGGACATCGACCCCACCGCGTGAATCTTGGCACCACCCAAACATCTACTCAGAAAAGCGCAAGCCCGCTTTTATGCCCTGCATCCCCGCCAAGGATTCGCCTCCAAAATATCCGCAACTAACTTGTTAACTGTGGGATTTAACTAGCTGGTTGCTGAAAAAGGCGGAAATCCAGGGTTCATTCTTAGACAGGCTCAGGATGGGGCGCCAGATTTCAACACTTGCACCTCATGGTGAGTTTGTCGAACCCTGGGCCGAATCGTTTTTTTAGCAACCTGCTAGACACGCACCTATATTTTCCAGGGTAAAACGCTGTTCTACTGAGGCCCGTAGAGCCATCGCCTCTAGCCGGCGCGGGGCTGTCAGGAAAGAACAAAGCGCGTTCGCAATAGCTTGCGGAGATATTTCGTCCAGTAAAAGCCCATTAACACCGTGCCTAACCACCTCCCCACAGAACTGCGAAGCGATAATAGGTAGCCGCCAGGCCTGCGCTTCGAGTTGGGTAAGCCCAAAACCGTCGGAATAGGTTGGAAAAATGAAGACATCCGCCTCGCGGTAAAAGCGATCTGTTTCGCGGCGAGCAACCGGCCCAAACCATTTGATATTCGGTGCGCATAGGAATTTCGGAGGAACGGTGATTTGGATTGGACCGACAAACCAGAACTCTACATTCTTTTCTCGAAGGAGTTCGGACGCCTCCAGCAGTGGTCCCAAACCTTTGCGAAGATTAATTTGTCCCAAAAACAGCACACGGAGGGGGCTTCGCGCCGGGAAATTAGTTGAATACTCTTTCTTTCGCCCGGCCGAAGCTTTCGAACCCTCATAAGCCAGAGGAACAACTCGGATTTTTGCGCCGTCGATGCCCTCCTCCTCCAGTCCGTTTTTCGACCAAGCAGAGTTGACGATGATTTCGTCGGCGAGTTCGCATTCCTCTCGCCATCGCTTCCAATATTCAGAAGGTGCCGGGAGCCACTGTTCGTGTTGATGTGAAGAGGCATTGTAAAGGTGCGATACGATTTTCTCCTCCGCTGGGCCGGGGTCGATCTGCCCTAGGATGGTCCGCCAACCTCTGGCGCGAGAGAACTTGAAAATGTCGAGCGCAGCATAACTATAAGCGAAAAGTCCTACGCTTTTCGCTCGGACGCTAACCCGTGACAGTTCTTGAACAGCCAGTCGCTGAAACCAACCGTTTCGCGCCATCACCCGATGCCATCCAGCGATGCGCCGCAACCTCATTGAGGCCTCGAATGCGATGCATTTCAAATTCGGCGCCCAAACGCTTGCCGATGCTAATTCCGGGTGGAAACGGCCTTTCAATCCCGGTTTCATATGGCCGAGTGGATGACTAGGACGGATCCAAGCGTCCGTTATCAGGCAATCTAAAGCGCCACGCCGTTGGAGCGATCGGGCGACAGCATAGTGCTCCCTGGCGCCGATCTGGCAGACGATCCAAGATTCACTCATGATTACATGGCGCCTGTTCGAGTGGGAGTCTGCTCATCTGCTGGAACTAAGGACAACGATCGCGCGAGGAAGGATAAATTCTCGGGGTCATCATCTAGTCTTACTACGAAGTTATTAGGCCCGCCTCCGGAGCCAATCCTTTGCTCGCTGTCCGTCATAACTTTCACCTCTGGTGAGAAAATGAATGAGGCAACCACACACCTTCCAGCAGGGCTTGCCTTGTCGGCGCCTCTTCCGAGCATATTTCCACTCATCGATCTGCTATTTGCTTAGCCTCACCATGCAAAAGAGAGCGGCACGAGAAGCCGTCATCCAGCTAAGCCAGAAGGTCGAAGGATCTGCAGTTGTGATAGCAGGCGGTCACGCAGGAAGACAAAGGGAAGAATGTAGGCGAGCAAATAGCCGAACGTAGCCGCAATGGCCGCGCCCGCCGGCCCGATGTGCGGAATCAGCACAAGCTCCAATGGCAGCGTGACGACTGTCAGAACGCCCTGAGCTATGAGCAAATGTCGCGAAAGGCCCACCGACATAAGGAAGAAGGCCAATACATTCGCCACCGCCGCCGTTATACCGGCAGCGACCATAGAGCCTACGAGCAATGGCGATACGGTGATGTCGCCGACCCAAATCTTAAGGATCGGATCGCAGAGGACGCCTAACAGCCCACACGCCAAAACGGCGAATGCCGCATAAATCATAATGGAGCGCCGCAGGTGCCGTGAGATCCAGCCGAAATCGCTACGCCCGAGCGCTTCGCCGTACGCGGGCCATTGAGCAATAAGCCCGAGCGTTACCAGCACCTGCGGTTGTAGGAAAAGCCGCTGGACGACCGCGTACTCAGCCACCTTCCCGGCGCCGAAAAAACGCGCGATCAGCACCTGGTCCGACTGCAATGCAAGTGTCTGCGTCAAGGCGTAGACGAGGAAGATGGCGCCTCCCCCAACGAGGGCTCGGCTCACACCTATATCCACATCACTCCAGCTAGGCAGCAGATCCCTGCCTCGACCCGCAAGAAAGATTATAGCCGCCACCGCTCGCGCGATGGCGGGCCCGCAAGCCCAGAGGGCGGCGATGGAGACCAGCCCAGCCCCGGTTTCAACGGCAAGCACCAGACCGCCGAAGCCGAGAATAACACCGAGAAAATCCCAAAGGTTGACCTCAGGACCCTGCATTAGCCCGAGCCGGGCTTCGCGGATCACGGTGACGGGATAGGTCACAGCAAACGTGGTGCAGATTATCGCGACCACAAGCGCCGCCTCGCGCTCAAGCCCGCGATCTGACAGATTGAAGGCCCAAGCCCAGTCGACCAACGAAATGGCAATGAGGGCAATCGCCAGGAACGGCAACGGTCTCCTGCTGCAAAGGCGTTGCAACACTCGAAAGGATCTCGGCATACCGCTCCGCAAGTTTGGAACGGTCGAAATGCTGGCGCACGTAAGCCTCGCCGCTGTGCGCAAACTTCTTGGCGAGCGCCGGTTCCGCCGCCAGCCCGCAAATGGCCGCAGCCAGTTCCATCGCGCTCTCGGGTGTGATCGCTATTCCGGCCCCGGCTGCCTCCAGCAAGTCCTGCGCCTCGCCCTCGACGCCAAGCACGATCGGACACGCCATGCCCATCGCCTCAAACATCTTGGAGGGCAGCACCTTCGTGAACGTGTCGCTCTTCCTCAGAAGGATCATGCTGACATCAGTCGCCGCCCAAATCCTCGGCATCTCCGATTTGGGGCGCTGACCGAGAATGCGAACGTTCTCAAGGCCCAGATCCTCGACCCGCCAGACGAGACGCGCACGCTCGGCGCCGTCACCAACGAGAAGATAGAGGATACGCGGATCGCCTGCCGTGAGCTGGGCTGCCTCGATCACAGTGTCGAGCCCGTGCGCCATGCCGTGCGTGCCGACATAGGCGGCGACGAATTTCCCGTCGAGGCCTAACTCGCGCTTGGCTTCGTCCGACTGGACAGTGCGCCGAAACAGCGTCAGGTCCACGCCGTTTTTCACGACTTCAATCTTGGCCGGGTTGCCGCATCGTTTGCCGATGTGGGGAACGAACGAAGCTGTCACAGAGACAACGCGGTCGGCGCTGCGATAGGCCAGGCATTCGAGCCATTCGAGCAAGCGGACAACCAGCCCTTTGCGCATTGCTCCGACCGCCAGAATGCTCTCTGGCCATAGGTCGCGTATCTCAAGCACCCAGGGCGCCCGCAGCGCGATCTTGGCGAAAAGCCCTGTCAAGCCACAGAAGAATTGAGGCGAGGTGGAGACGATGACGTCCGGCCTTTTTAACCGCGGCAGGGCGAACAAGGCTCCCGCCATATAGGAAATATAGTTAAGCGTCCGGCCAAAAAAGCCTTCATTAGCGGCCAGCCAGGTCCAGACGCGCACAACCTCGACGCCATCGACGGTCTCGCGCTGGAACGCGCGGTTGCGATAGCCGGGAAAGAGTTTGCCCGCCGGATGATTGGGCGAGCAGGTCACGACTGTTACATCGTGGCCGGCCGCGGCCCAGGCGCGGCAATGATCGGAGGTACGCGACGCCGGGGCATTGACCTCGGGTGGATAATAATGGCTGAAAAACAGGATATGCATTTCTGTCACTACCCTCTATCATTCGCAGAACACGTGACCCAGTTCATGCCGCCAACTGGTCCAACTGGTGATCAAGAAAGTCGAGCACATGCCTAACGATGCGCCCGGCAGCCTCGCCGTCCCACAACTCTGGGACGCGGCCGCGTTTCCCGCCGGAACAGTTGATCTCGCCAACCGCAGCCAGAAGGGCGTCCGGCGAACTGCCCACGAGCGTATTGGTGCCTTCGCTGATTGTGATCGGACGCTCAGTGTTATCGCGCACGGTAAGGCAGGGCACGCCGAGCGCGGTCGTCTCTTCCTGGATGCCGCCACTATCGGTTATGACAACGCGGGCGCCCCTCATCAGGCCAATCATGTCAAGGTATCCGAGTGGCGATGTCAGGAGAATTCGGGGCTGGGCCAGCTTACCGTCGAGGCCGGCGGCCGATAACCGCGCGCGTGTGCGCGGATGCAAGGCGAACAACAACGGTAAATTGACTGAAATCTCCGCCAGTGCGCTAACAAGACCGGCGAGCTTGGCCGGGTCGTCTACGTTGGACGGACGGTGCAATGTGACGAGACCAAAGCCGTCACAGAGTGCGTGGGAAGCGAATGTGGCCCCGTTTGCAAGCTGCGCGATGGTGTCTTTGGCTGGCCGTGCTCTAGACAGATTGTGATGCAGCAAATCTATCATCACGTTGCCGACGAAGTGCACACTCTCTGCGGAGATGCCCTCTCGTACAAGTCTACTAAGGGATTCACGCTCAGTCGTCAAGCAGAAGATCCGAGAGTTGATCAGTTATGAGCCGATTGATCTCCTCGGGCATAGTGCGGTCCTTGGAACGCAGGCCAGCCTCCACATGGGCCAGTGGAATCAGTAGCTTGGCCGCGACGAGAGCCGCCGCTGCCGTCGAGTTGACGTCGCCCACGACCAGCAACATGTCCGGCCGATCCGCTACCAGCAGCGGCTCGAGCCCAAGCATGACGCGAGCAGTCTGCTCCGTATTGGTTCCCGAACCGACATCGAGATTGATGTCCGGCGCCGGAATGCCGAGTTCCTCGAAAAATACCGCACTCATAAACTCGTCATAGTGCTGACCCGTGTGGATCAGCCGAACGGTGCAGCGCTCAGTTTCGCCGAAAGCTCGTAGGATTGGCGCAATTTTCATGAAGTTCGGACGCGCACCAACGATGCAGTCAATTCGGCACGTCTTGCTGTATCGTGGCACGGTTTTAGTCATTTACAACGCATCCCCGATTTATGAATGTGAGCCAACGCGTCAAATGACCTAGTACTCGTCACGCCTTGCTTCAGACTTGATACCAAGCATGAGCGAGTATGAAATGCTTTTCAGGAGCGCTCTTATTCTTGTTTTTTGCTTTTTATGGGGGGGGGCCTAGTGGTCGTGGAAGGCCAAGTCGCCACTCAAGATGCATGTCTACCTCACTTGACAGGCGAACCTGTGCGCAAGAGCATCCAGGTTCCGTTCTCCATGCCGGGCCCTGCACCTGCTCAAGAAGCAGTCTTACTAACAGTTGAAGCTATTGGAGCCTCAGAAACGGCATCCAGCAAGAAGACTATGATATTCCCGAAGAGGACGGCGCCGGAATGCAGAGTCTGGAACAGTAATTTCTACGCGAAATGCGTTATGGCGTTGCCCGCATCGCAGCGAAGGGCCACAAAAGGGATTGAAATGAGGGGAAAGCGTAAACGGCGCTAAACGCCGTAATAGGCGCGGTACCAGTTCACAAACCGGGCGATGCCTTCCTTAACCGGCGTACTCGGGCGGTAGCCCATCTCTCGCTCAAGATCGGAAGCATCCGCCCAGGTATCGGCTACATCGCCAGGCTGCATCGGCACATAGTCGCGAATGCTCTTGCGGCCAGCGGCTTCTTCGATCGCCGCAACGTAGTCCAGAAGCCCAACCGGCTTGTTGTTGCCGATATTGTAGATCCGAAACGGCGCGTTCGATGAGGCCGGATCCGGCGCATCGCCTGACCAGCCCAGATTGGGCGCGGCCGGAGTATCGGACACGCGCACGACACACTCGACGATATCGTCCACATAGGTGAAGTCACGCGAGTGCCGGCCGTGATTGAAGAGCTTGATCGGCTTTCCTTCAAGGATGTTTTTTGTAAACAGGAAGAAGGCCATGTCCGGCCGGCCCCAGGGACCGTACACCGTGAAGAAGCGCAACCCCGTTGTCGGAAGCCCGAACAGATGACTATAGGCGTGCGCCATCAACTCATTCGCGCGCTTCGTCGCTGCATAAAACTGCAAAGGATGATCTGCCCCCCGATGCTCTGACGATGGCATGCGGGTGTCCGCGCCGTAAACGCTCGAGGTCGAGGCGTAGGTGAGATGAGCAAGGCTGTTGTGCCGGCAGGCTTCGAGAATATTCGTGAAGCCCACGAGATTGGACTGAACATAGGCTTCAGGATGGGAAAGCGAGTATCTTACGCCAGCCTGCGCCGCAAGGTGGATCACCCGGTCGAACCAATTCCGGAAAACACGCGTCTTACAGCTTCTCCATCGGCGAGATCGGCGCGTACGAAAGTCCACGCTCCCAGTCCCTTTCCGGCTTGATTCCCGAGAAAGCGAACACGCGCCTCTTTGAGCGCTGGATCGTAGTAGTCATTGACGGCATCCAGCCCCACCACGTCGTCGCCGCGCGCGAGCAGGTAATTCGCCGTGTGAAAGCCAATGAACCCTGCGGCCCCTGTGACAAGGACCTTCATGTTACGCCTGTCCATCGCTCTCGCATTCCGCGAATATACCCTTCACCTCGAATTTTACAGCCCCGGTTCGTCGAGCACTCGCAGGGCGCCAGGCCGGACTCGATGAATTCCTGGCTGCCACTGGCGGGCTTTGGGCATCGGCCAACAGGAAAGTCTTCCTTGAAGGTCAGACCGGAGACTGGCTCCAGTACGGGCGTGCGAGACTTCTCTCGTGCGGCCAGGATAGGCCGTCCACTCTTACATTACAACCGCTCTCCTCTTGAAGAAGCAACCGACGGTCCTGGAGCTTTATCGAAAGGCTCGGATCCGGTCTGTCCGCGCGTTCTTGCGAAGAGTCCCCGCAGTACAGTTGAATGCGGCACTCTAATGGAAGCGCCGAAACCTGCAGTTATCTTTGCTACCGATTTCCGAGAGAAAAGCGACGGATCATAGCTAATAAAAACCCATGCTACCGCACTTCGGGTGAACTTATTCACCCGGACTAAACAAAAATAAACAATCACTAATTACGCGCTACTAGCATTTAATTCTTATAATACATACTTTATCGTTATTTTTAACGTTCTTATTGTTACAACAACGTAGACGTGCTGTGCAAGTTATTTTTAATACCATAGGTTGTTTCTGTCTTTCTTATCCCAAACTCGGTCCACTCAAGGCGAGCCCGCTCTATAAGGGATTGCGAGATCCGTTCGCCGAAGAAGATGATCGGTATGGTCCGGGCTACGATTCCCAGATCCAGAAGCAGGCTCGCGTTACGCACATACCAGACATCGAGTGCTGCCTTATCCTCAGGAGGGATGTCCCGACCTCCGACAACTTGTGCCCAGCCGGTAAGGCCAGGCCGGACCAGCAAACGAGCTGAGCTCGTTTTCGGCTGATCCTGCGGTAGCAATGGCCTGGGGCCAACCAATGACATATCTCCACGTATGATATTAATCAGTTGAGGCAGCTCGTCGAGCCGCGTTCGGCGCATGAACTTACCGATCTTTGAAACACGGTGCGTGTCGGGCAGACGCCTGCCATCAGCCGTGTGCGAGGCGCCCATCGTCCGGAACTTATAAAGGTGAAAGGGTCTTCCCCGGCGTCCTGGCCTTCGCTGCCAGAAAACAACGGGAGAGCCTACGCTTAAAGCGACAATCAAGGCGACGAAGAGCAGGATGGGAGAAAGTAGAACCAGAACGCTTAGCGCTATGCACGCGTCCAGCCCTCTCTTCACTTTCCAAAACCAATGGCGCGAGCGGACCTGCAGTCCCTCGCATCCCAACTCGGATGAGACGGACACCGGCGACGCCGAGTGAAGAAAAGCCCCACGGCTCCCGGCATCAAGATCCAGAACCTCGGTCAAGAACTGGAGGGGAATGCCGCGTGATTGCTCCGCAAGGAGGAGCGGCTCCACGATTTCGCTCGGGAGCTGTTCGAATGGCATCGCGACAACGATACGGTCGATGGTGACGCCATGCACATCAAGGCGATTAAGGACGCCTTCGACGTCCTGAGCTCGTCCTAAAACTGGATGGCTAGCGACAAGCCTTCCCACGTGCCGGTGAGCGCACCCGACTATCCCAGCGACCTTAAGCCGGCCCATACCCAACTCAGCCAAAGCCTGGATATAGACTTCAGTTAGCCGGCTAACTCCGACGACCAATACATTGAGTTGATGGGCCTTTTCTGAAGCCCGGTCCAAAGCGTCCGATACCCTTCTCCTTTGCCGCGCCGCATGGCGCGCCCGATGAATGACGCGAGCGCCGACAAGAGCCATAACTCCCACAATAATCTGAAGAAGAGGCAGCGACCGGCCCACGCCATCCAGGCGATTATAAGCAAATGATAGGGCGACAGCCCCGATGCTTACCCCCATGACTACGATGCTAACTCGCAAATAATCATGGATACTACTAAATCGCCATATGGATCTATTTAGCCCGGCAGCCCCGATGAAAATAACCGACACAAATGCGGTTGCGCAAAGATAGGGAAGGAACGCCACAAACTGGCTTTCCGTAACATCGAAGTTCCCCCGCAACACAAACCCCAGCGTTGTTGCGAGAAGAATTAGGGCAACGTCGACCCCCAACAAAACATACAGCCTCATTCTTGCTCCAGTCCCCACCCAGAGCCGAGAAATGCCCGATATTGAGTCGCTCCTCTTATCTTCGAGCGATGCCCCGAAAATAACATACGTGAGTCGCCACTCTACCGCATGTTGAAACTCTTATTATTTACAACCTTATCCCCTGGCTTAACTCATTTAGCTCATGACGGCTTCTGCCAACCCTCGGGCCAGTGCTGATCCGCGCCCCACTTTTCGCTCGGGTTGACGGGCATCAAAGGCTTAGGATCTCCGGAGCGCTGCCGCCTTCGAAGAGCAACCTCGTCTTTCGGATTGGAGGCGTCCGTCGCCAGGACGGCGCAGAAGAACATGAAAATCGAGCTCAATGCAGTCGTTCGAAGCGGATAATCGACCAGCGAATGGATCAGCAGAAGAAATATGACAAGCGTTGCCGAACGTTGGAGAAGCAACTGGGACTCATGTCCCGCGACCTTGCGCTTGAGCCACACATTGTATGCCCGCGGAAAGAACCAGACCAGAAAAGCCACAAGGAGTATGAGCCCCAATAGGCCCGTTTCAAGCAGGATCTCGGCGAGATCATTGTGTGCGCGGTTTGCGAAGCCAGCAAAAACGTCGCTGTCCTTCTCCACAACCGCATAAACCGGAACGAACGATCCAAGGCCGGCGCCGAATAGCAGAGATCGTAGCGCTGCCTCAAATGTTGTCCCGGCAAGAGTGACACGGAGATCCTCGAGCGGGTCCGCTTCGAGACGAGAGAGAATGCTGTCGAGTCCGAACTGCACTGCGAAAATCAACCCGAAAAAAACCGCCAGCATGAACATACGGCCGACTGTCAGACGGCTGCGAACAGACCCAACCTGACGGTCATTCTGTTGACTAAGTACCATAGGGATGATGCCAGCCAAGCCCACAATGGCAAGCAACACTCCTGCCCTGGAGCGAGCCATCGCCAGTCCAGCCATGACGGAGACAAGGAAGACTGCTGCTGCTGTCGACCACAACATGGAGCGAGACCCCAAAGCCCCGATCTTGAGCGTTTGACCTACGGTGGTCGCGTACCAGGTCGCAGCAAGCACCAGCGTCACATAAAGGTGCGCGGCAAAATGATTGCGATTGGCGAACAACCCAACCGCTTCTTGCGGGTTCGTCACATCATAGAAGCGAAGGTTGCTGCCCGGTCCTTGCGCCATTTGCAGGAACCCGAGAAGCAGAGAGAGACCACCCAGGGCAAGAAGCAGCCATGCCAGAGTAAGCCGATGGCGAAGATTCAGTTGAAGCGTTCCGAAAAAAACCGCGGCGGGAACCAGGAGCGATGCCGCTGCCGCCCATGTCGCCTGCGGCGTCGACGAAACCCTGGCCCAGGCGTTATCCTGGCCGAGGATCCCTAAGTCAGGAGCCCTTTCCGTCAAGGCCCCGCCAACAGAAGGAACTTCAAAGGGCAAAGGCAGAAGTTGTATGATTAAGACAATAATAACGGCATAGGTGAAGAGAAGGATGCCTCGACGCTGATGTTCGTTCAACCCCTTAACGCTCGAAAAACACCACACAGACATCGCAATCAGGGGTATCGAAACAAGCTGGACAATCACGTCTCCGATAAATCCCGCGTGCGTCCCGCCCCCCAAAAGCACCGCAAAGACCAGGACGATACCGCAAAGCCAAGCAATCAACGTCTCCGACTTAAAAAGTAATGAGCCGCCGGAAAATTCTACACTACGGGCTAATCGCGTATTCATGATGCCCTCAGGCGCTCCTGCCTATTATTGGTTGACTCAAAGATAGCAATAAATTGAATAATAGTGACGATCGTCCTCGATCTACTTTCCGCCTCTCCGCATCGTCAAGCCGGGGAACCGGCCGCAACGCCAAAACCAGGCCGGGAACGTCAAACATGCCTGAGTTTGCTGAGAGCGCCTCACCTATCGAAGCTTGATGAACGATTTGTGTGGCATGCGCGCCCCCCGAACACGGGCCCAAGGGCTCAACCTCCGATAACCACCACGTCCTGTTACACAACTAAGGCGTGATTTGGGCGGCCGCTTCGCCTTCCCATGTCGTAATTCAGTCACAGTTGATGAGCCCCGCGCCAGTAACATCAATGAGAGTATCCTCGCCAAAAGTGTAACTCCAGGCAGACGGGCTAAGCGAACCTTGCCAATTTTTTGCCTTCGGTGCTTTCAGCGATCGGTTGGCCTGCCACGGCGATATTTCATTTATGGACGACTGGCTCTCGCAGAAACTTTGCGGCCGGCCTCTCGACCCGCCTTGCTTCAACGGACTGCGAAGCCTGATCCCCCAATCGGATATCCCCGCTGACCGCAGGCGCCAACGGTAAGATGAGGAAAAACACAACAACAGGTTGTCACGCGCCACGGAGATGTACTAACGAGTGGTTGCAATGCGATTTACCAGCGCGGCCAGCCCTGGATCGGAAGGATTGCGAGGAAACAATGGCTTTGCTTAATTCCTGTTGCCCGCAGTGGTGGCTTCGCTGAGCGCATGCAGCGGCTCTTCGATCGGCGATCTGGGCGCTGACAAGCCACAATTCACGAACATTTCCAGCGAACCAACTGGCCCGGCGACTAAAGACACGGCGGACGGGAAGAACAGTGACGCCATGCAAGGCAATCAGCAGGCCTCGTTGAGCAAAGTCGCTATGTCCCTTTCATCCGCATCGGACCCAAACAGCAAGGCTTATAAGATAGGGCCGCGCGATGTGCTTGAAGTTACTGTCTTCAAGGTGCCCGACCTCTCCAAGGTTGTGCAAGTCTCGGAGGCTGGGACAATAAACTACCCTCTCATTGGAGAACTTGAGGCCGGCGGGAAAACAGCCAGAGAGATTGAGCAGGATCTGACCAAGCTATTAGGCACAAAGTATCTACAGAACCCGCAAATCGGCGTGTTCGTTAAAGAGTACAACAGTCAACGTGTCACAGTTGAAGGTGCAGTCAAAAAGCCCGGCGTCTACCCTATCGTAGGCGGAATGTCGCTTTTGCAGGCTGTGGCGACGGCCGGCGGATTCGAAAGCAATGCCGAAGACACAATTCTTGTGATCCGCCAGAAAAACGGCAAGTCTTCCGCTGGCAAGTTCGATGTTTCTCAAATCCGTCAAGGAAAAGCGGAGGACATACCGCTTGAAGCTGGTGACGTCATTGTCGCCTCCACTTCCAATATCAAGCAAGGGATGGAAGTATTCTACAGGTTAGCTCCACTGGCCTCCCTTGCCCCGCTGCTTTAGCTGACCCGACGTATATACAAACGCCGGTGGAAAGGTAAGTTGATTGGATGAATAATACGCTTCTAGATGCGGCTCAAGAGCGTTCTAGCGCCGGTCGGGCTCTTATTCCGGCAGGGAACGCCCCGGCAAGCTTTGCAGCCCGAGATCAATATTACCCAATTGGACTTGAGTCTCCCGAAGATGGAAGTAACCTCGCAAGCACTCTTCGCCAATATCAGCACATTATCCTGAAAAGGAAATGGCTTATTCTCAGTCTCGCACTTGTCTTTTTTGTCCTCGGCGGCGTTCGCGGGGCTTTGAAGACTCCATTGTACTCCTCGACGTCTCGAATTCAAATTGACCGTGAAGCGGGTAAAGTTATCGAAGGTGGCTCCACTTCCCCAAGCGAAGAAGGCGGAACTGAGTTTCTGCGGACGCAATATGAGCTTCTCAGGAGCCGCGCTATGGCTGAGCGCGTTGTTTCAGCACTTCGGCTTCAGGAAGATAAAGATTTCGTCAAGCCTCTCAATGCTTCAGCTTTCGGTCTTTTGATTGGTTCCAAAAAGACCCAAAAGCTTTCGTCAGCGGAGCTTCAGGCACGCGCGGCGAGCCATGTCATGTCGAATGTTTCGATCTCTCCCGTTACACAGTCCCGCCTGGTCGACCTCACATATCTTGACCCGAGCCCCATCCGTGCCCAGCAGATCTCGAACGCTTATGCGGAGGCCTATGTAGCGTCCACCCTCGATAAGAGATTTCAGGCGAACTCTTATGCGAAGACGTTTCTTGAAGACCAGATTAAGCAACTTCAAATTCGGCTTGAGGACTCCGAGAAGGCGCTCCTGCAATTCGCGGAGCGCGAGAAAATGGTGGAAGTGAGTGAGAAATCATCCATCTCGGAGAATAATCTCGCCGCCGCCAACGCCGCTCTCGGCCAGATAATTTCCGAACGCATCAAGAACGAACAACTCTGGAAGCAGGCCGAGAAGGGAACAGTCATCGGTCTTCCCCAGATCCTATCGAATAAAGTGATCGATACACTCCGTGGACAGCGCAAGGAGCTTGAGACAGAGTACCAGGAGAAGCTTGAAAACTTCAAGCCAAGCTACCCTGTGATGGTCCAAATCGGGAATAAGATCAAAGAGATTGATAGGCAGATCGGCGCAGAGCTCACGACAATCCGCAATTCGCTTAGGGCGGCTTACAAATCCTCGCTTTCAGAGGAAACCGAGATGAAGTCGCACATTGATATGTTGAGGGAGGAGGTGCTGAGCCTACAAAAGAAAGGCATTCAGTATAATGTCTTGAAACGCGAGGTTGAAACCAATCGTGGATTATACAATAGCCTCCTTCAACGCTACAAAGAGGTCGATATAGCAGGTGGAATTGGCACCAGTAACGTGTTCATCGTCGAGCACGCCGTCCTGGCGGATGCTCCATCTGAGCCAAATATACCCCGTTATCTCATCATAGCCCTGGCGATGGGGCTTGGCTTGGGCGTCACATGGGCCATTGTTCTCGAGATGCTGGATGACCGCATACGCGCGCCCGAGGAGATGGAGCAGGTATCCGGCCTCGCAACACTCGGCATCATTCCGCGCCCAGAGGAAGGACAGGCGGGGGATGCGCTGATCGACCCGCGCTCCGCAATTTCCGAAGCCTACCGCTCCTTTGCCACCGCCTTGCAATTTTCCACTGAAAGTGGATTGCCCCGGTCCATTGCCGTGACAAGCGCGGGGCCAGGCGAGGGAAAATCGACAACGGTGCTCGCCCTGGCCCGTCATTTTGCGCAAATGGGTCTAAGAGTTCTTCTGATCGATGGAGATCTTCGGAAGCCCTCGCTTCACACCAAGCAGGGGCTGGACAATTCGATTGGGTTCAGCAACTTTCTTACTGGGGCGTCCATGCCGCCAGAAGTTATACAAAAGACAGACTATCCAAATCTCGCATTCATGGCATCCGGCCCTCTGCCGCCAAATGCTGCGGATTTGCTGAGCGGAACCCGTATCTACTCATTAATCTCGCTTGGCTCCGAGGTGTTCGACTTGATCATTTTTGATGCGCCGCCCTTGCTCGGCCTTGCGGACGCCCAGTTGATCGCGAGCGCGGCGGCGGCAACTCTATTTGTCGTCGGCGCCGGCGATCAGCGGCGAGGGTTAATTCGATCTACATTGCGTCGCCTCCAATTGGCCCGCGTCAACGTCCTTGGCTTCGTCATGACCAAGTTCCACGCTAAGGCTGTGGGCTATGCTTATGCCTATAGCTATAAGTACAGCTACGGATATAGTTATGAGGATGATGCATACTCCCACTCCTCCAATTCCGGTACAGTTGGCCAGGGACAACATAAATTGTCCAAAACAGCTGTGAGCTGAACATGTCCCGAGCTGATGCATTGGTAGCTGCGATCTCGATGCTTGAGCGTCCACATACAGCGAAACTCGCGCAGGCTTCCCGCTTGCCCGAAGGGGTGACATTTTTGTTAGAGATCGCGGCCGGTGAAGCTCACGCTCTCATCCATG
This sequence comes from uncultured Alphaproteobacteria bacterium, assembly GCA_963757195.1. Classification (GTDB taxonomy): domain Bacteria; phylum Pseudomonadota; class Alphaproteobacteria; order Rhizobiales; family Rhodomicrobiaceae; genus Rhodomicrobium. The sequence continues at coordinate 1,078,322 of CAVWQG010000002.1, read as the reverse complement.
CCAGCCAACTCACCGGCCGGACAGAAGCGACTTTACAAGGGGCTGCCGGCTTTTTCATCGAGCAGGTTCTCTTGCTCCCGGGCGGAGACAGCTACCGCATTCTCGGTTCCGACAAAGGCGCCCCCTTGAGCGAGCTTCGCCGCAATATGGCTCTCATAATGAGATGGCTGCACCCCGACGTGGTGCCGAACGCTGCCTCGTCAAACCTCTTGGACAGAAGTCTCTTTGCGAGCCGGATTACCCAGGCGTGGGAGACCATCAAAACAGACGAGCGGCGTACAGCATACAATACGTCGCTAGCAGCCAAACAATCCCCGCCAAAACGGGTAGTCGGCGCCAGGGCATTGACCGGGAATGTCAAGACGGCCCGCGTATTTTACGACAAGATAAACGGTTCCACAAAACAGCCGGCTATGCGGCGGATCAAACCTGATGGCTTTTGGAGCCGTCTCCGTCTTCGGCTAGGGGGCGGCCAATGAATAAGCGAGGCGGCCGCAAAGGGCACACTTATAAGCGGCTTATAACGGGTCTAATCGCGAGCCTTTGGGCCGCCCTGATGGAGAATCCCTCCAAATCCGTTCTTGTCGCGATTGTCAGTCTCCTGTGTTTCTGGCTTGTGCTCACCAAAAGCCTGCCATACGCGCTGGCGCCCGAGCAACCCGATGCCGCGCTGGCTTTAAATCCGAATAATCCTTTGGCGCTCCTCAGCAAGGCCGAAGAGCGCAGGGCGGAGCTTGTCGCGATCACCGGCGTCGGGACAGAAAAGGCGAACGGATCCGAAGATGCCAAGCGTGAGGAACGGTCTGACACACTCTCCAGTCTGCCCGAAGCAAAGGAAAGCGAAACCCAACTCGCTGAGCGCGAAGACTTGCGCGATGAGATTCGTGATCTGGCGTTGCGGGCGCTGGCGAATGATCCTCTCAATGCCAGGGCATATCGAGCGCTGGCGGAAGTCGTCACTGGCGCAGATCAAGTGCGCATGCTCATGCAAAAGGCGTTCGAGCATTCGCGGCGCGAATCGATCGCCACTTTTTGGTTGATCAACGACAGCTATTATCGCAAAGATTTCAAGGACACCCTTCATTACTCAGACATCCTGTTACGAACACGGCCAGAATTAGGGAAATATATTTACAGCTACCTTGCGCTCCTTGCGGCGGAGCCGGAGGGCCGCAAGCTGCTTGTTGACCGGCTCGCCTCCGAACCGGCTTGGCGAAAACAGTTCTTTTATCTATTTCCAAGCGCGTCCAAGGATGCGGACGCACCTCTTCTCGTGATGACAGATTTAAAAGATGCGGGAAAACCGGTATCGGATAAAGAACTTGCGCCTTACCTCAACTTTCTGATCAGTATAGATCGAATAGACGCAGCCTATAATGCCTGGCTTCAACTCCTGACGCCTGCCGAGCTCGAAAAAGTCGAACTCCTGACGAACGGGCGCTTTGAAAGACAGCCGAGCGGGCTTCCTTTCGATTGGAGAATCGAGCCTGGCAAGAACGCTGTTGCGGATTTCGCGCCGCTCGACAAAGACAGCGGAGGGAATGCGTTTCATATCAAGTTCGGCGATGGGCGCATTCAATTTCCACAGATAAGTCAAGTTTTGTTTCTCCCACCCGGCCGCTATCGGCTTCAGGGCAATCTTCGCGGAGCGATCAGCGGCAAACGCGGGTTGCGTTGGCAAATTTTCTGCGCTTCGGGATTGCATAAGCTTTTGGGAGAGACGGAAATGCTGCTCGGCGAGTCCTCGCAATGGCGCGTTTTCACCTTTGAGGCGGAGGCGCCGCAAGGCACTGAATGCTCTGGGGAGGTACTTCGGCTCATTCACGACGCCCGGTCGGCATCGGAGGAACTGCTATCCGGAGAAGTTTGGTTCAGCGATCTTCGCCTGACGCGGGTGCTTCCAGTCACTACAGCCTGGTCGCCAGCCCAGTAGACTCGGCTGCGGGGACGGCAATTTTTCGTTATGCATCCTTCGACCGGCTCGATCCTTAAATCTTGGCCTCGACCTCGGCGCGCAAGTCGTTGGCGGCCAGCAGCAGCGAGGCGGCGGCCGGCGCTTGAGTGGCGCGTGCCGAAATCCAACCTTGCGCCCTTGCAAAGACAACATCCTGGATAATACCGCGTCGTTCTTTTGGGGGGCACGAAACATGGTGCACGGTGCGCAACTCTTGGTGCGTCTGGGTTTTGCGATAGCAATTCTGTCTAGTGCGATGGCCGGAACGCTGAAGGCTGACACTAATCCCGTTATCGCGCTCTTTTTAGGCTATTCAAGAGCGATCAACACGGTTGCGCTCTCAGAAGACGGCCGCCGAGCGCTCTCCGCCGGTCAGGACAATGTGCTGAGACTGTGGGACATACCGACAGGGCTCCTCCTCAGAACTTTTGACGCGCAAGCGAACCGGATCAATGCGGTCGCTTTTTCTCCGGACGGACATCATGTCCTGTCGGGGGGCAGCGACAAGCTTATCCGCATTTGGGCCGTGGCGACCGGCGAGGCCGTCAGAACCATCGAGGGGCACACGGGCGAGGTTCTATCCGTCGCTTTCTCGCCCGACGGCAAGCGAGCGCTCTCGGGAAGCGCCGATAAGACAGTCAAGCTGTGGGACGTGGAAACGGCCGCTCTCCTCAAAACCTTCGAAGGGCATTCCGATGACGTGCTGTCCGTTGCCTTCTCGTCCGACGGGCACAAGGCGCTCTCGGCAGGCAAGGACAAGACGCTCAAACTCTGGGACGTGGAGACGGGCCAGCTTCTCAAGACACTCGAAGGCCACGCCGACACGGTGACCTCGGTCGCGTTTTTTGCAGACGGCGGAAAGGCGGTCTCCGCCAGCAAGGACAAGACAATCAAGCTTTGGGATTTGGCGGCGGCCCTGCCTCTGAGAATCTTTCGAGGGGCATTCCGATGAAGTTTTATCGGTTGCCTTGTCAAATGACGGCCGCCGCCTGCTGTCAGCGAGCAAGGACAAAACGCTAAAGCTCTGGGATGCGAACACTGGCGAACTGATCAAGACTTTCGAAGGCCACTCAGACATCGTTACATCGACGGCGTTTTCGTCCGATGGGCAGAAAGCTCTTTCGGGAAGCTGGGACAAGACGCTGAAGCTTTGGGACCTGCAGGCGGGACAGGCCCAAAAAACGATCGATGTTCAATCGACGGCATTTTGGCCCAACGGCTATCGCAACTTTTTCTCAGGCGTGTCGGCTGCCAAAAGGGCTGATCCCGCCCAAGTTGAAGCGCGGCTCAAGGAGAAGGGCCTGAAGCGCGGCGCCCCCGTGTTCCTGCGCATCTTCAAGGGCGATCTTGAGGCGGAACTCTGGATGAAGCGGGGCGCCCGTTACGAGCTGTTCGCGACCTATCCCATTTGCGCCTGGTCCGGCCAGCTCGGCCCCAAAGTGCGCGAGGGCGATTTACAAGCTCCCGAAGGCTTTTACACCATCGGCAAAAGCCAGCTCAATCCGAACAGCCACTACCACCGCGCTTTCAATCTCGGATATCCCAACGCGCTGGACCGGGCGCACAACCGGACGGGGGCGAACCTCATGATCCATGGCGGATGCGGATCGGTCGGCTGCTTCGCCATGACGGACGCCCAAATCGATGAACTTTGGCTGCTCGTCACCGCGGCGCTGGACAGTGGACAAGAGAGCGTCCCGGTGCATGTGTTTCCCTTCAGAATGACGGAGGAGCGCATGGCCGCTTTTGCCTGGCACCCTTGGGCGGATTTCTGGCGCGATATGAAGCCGGCGTATGATCTTTTTGAAGAAACCCATGTTCCGCCGCGGGTCGCCGTCTGCAACAAGCGCTACAGCGTTCAGGGGCGAACCGAAGGTGGCTGGATGCCCGTGTCGCAGGCAGAATGTCCTTCGATGAGAGGCAGTTCGCTCCCGCTTCCCTAACGGCGGCAATCCACTATTCCGTCGTATTCCGTGGATCGGGCGGCGGGGACGACCCGGGCTCTACGCCGCGCCAGAGCCGGTCGAAGACGGCCCATTTGCGCTCATCGGTGGTGAAAGACGCGTAGATTGCCACCCCTCGAAAGTGTTCCGTATTTTTGATGGCGCCAAGCCCCGCGACGATACCGTTGAGACTGTGCTCGATCGTCTCAACGTCGGGCCGGTGATAATCCTTGTCGTCATCATAAGCGGGAACGCCCATGAGCCATTCGCAACCGCCAGCTTGGGGCGGCGTCAGAGTAGTGGCAATGCCTTTTGTCCAGGTCGCGACCAGCGCCTCGAACGCAGGCGCGGATGTCAAACCCGTGTTGTAGGCCATGACAGCGATCTCGTCCGCGTTCCGGCAAGCCTCGCGCAGGAAGGGCAAATCCCAATGCATATCCTCGGCAGGCTGCCCCGGTATGGGCGGAGGAAAAGCTGCGACGGAGAGGGTGTGGCTCCCGATGGCCGCTTTCACATCCCGAAGAAGCTGAAGGTAATCGGATGTTCCGCTCGCCAGGGGTTCGATATTCAGATGGATGCCGTCGGCGCCGGCCTCGACGAGACGGCGCGCATGATCTGCGAACGCCCTGCGCTGGCCCCGGTCCTTCAGGTTTACGTCGCTGTCGAGAAGCCCGCCGGTCCATGGGATGACGCGGATTTCCGGTGCGATCCGGTGGATCTCCGCGAGAAACCGGGCCGCGCCTCCAGGATCGTAGCGGACAAAGCCTGCCTTGGACCGCCAGCCGGGCCAGCCCTCGCGATCCATCGGCCCGAGAAAGGGGTAGATTCGCTTGATGCCGTGCGCCCTCAGGCTTTCGACCAGGGCCGCGATCTCAGCGGGCGTCGGGTTCTCGTGCATCCAGTGCCGGCGCATCCACAAGGCGTTATCGCCTTTGTCGAACGCCCCACCCTTCACCTCGGCCCCGGTAGCAGCTGCGATGGCCCCTATGCCCGCGGCCGCCATGCAAAGAGCGCCGAGCAACACCCGGATGGCAGCCGTCGGCTTCGAAGTTTGCACGATCCCATCTCCTGAAGCGGACGCCAGAGCAGCCCACATCCATTTGGACGCGGGTAAGCTGCTCACGCACTTTAAAATCGATCAACTTTTCTGCATTTAATCGGTCCGATTAAATGCAGGTTGATCTATGCCTCGCGCCTTAACATCAGGGTTGCCCACCCTTCCAGATCGCGCCGGCGAACCAAACGGAAGCCGGTTGAACGGTAGCGGGCGAGGATCTCTCTGGCTTGTCCGGAGAGCAGTCCGGAAAGGATCAGGATGCCGCCAACGCGCGTCAACTCCCGCAAGCGCGGAGCGAGCTTGAGGAGCGGCTTCGCCAGGATATTCGCCAGGACGATGTCGAAGGGAGCGGACTCATAGGCCAGGGCGGGCTTTGCGCCATCGCCAAGGAAAAGCCGGACATTGGCAGCGCCATTCTTGCGGCAATTCTCGCGGGCGACTTCGATGGCGATCGGATCGAGATCCACAGCGGCAATCGATGGGCGATGCGAAAACGCCTTGGCCGCCGCGATGGCAAGGACGCCGGCTCCTGTGCCAAGATCGAGCACCGCCGAAGGGCAGATTTCCGAACTCAGCCGATCCACCGCAAGCAGGCAGCCCCTCGTCGTGCCATGATGCGCGGTGCCAAAGGCGCGGCCCGCGTCGATCTCGATCGCCCCTTTTGAGACAATGCGCGCCCGGTCGTGGCTGCCGTGAACGGTGAAACGCCCTGCCCTCACCGGCGGCAGCGCCTTTTGCGTCTCGCTCACCCAATCTGCGTCCGGTATCGTCTCGATCGCAATCGAGGCGGCGTTCAATTCGGCGCCCGCAAGCAGGCTCCCGGCGTTTTCTCCCGCCAGAGCGCCGCCGTCATAGCACTCAAGGAACCACTGGTCGCCATCGTCCCGCAGGACGAGCGTGCAGCCTTCAAAGCCCGGCGTTTCGCCAATAAGCGCGTTCGCCAGGGCGGCATCTTTTTCGGATCGAAATCCGAGCACTGTCTTGATGGACGAGGTCATTCGCTAAGCCGCGCACGGCGCTAATTGCCAAGATTCGAGCAAGTGCTCGCGGGCGTCTTCGAGATCGCGGATGCGAGGCGAACCGTGTTCGTCGACAACCAACAGGCCAAGCTTCCTCAGATGCACGCAGCCATCCTCAATGTCAAAGTCGCACCTTACGCCGCACTCCTCGTGCAAGAACCGCTCAGCTTCGTATTTCACTTCCTCCAAGCCCCGATGGCCGTGCCGCAACAGAAGCGCATAGGTGATGACGGCTTCCTTGATGTCTTCCTCCTCGGCGTCGTCGGTGAGGAGCGTCAGCACGCTCTGGTTGCTCGCGATGTTATGGAAGTAGAGGCTTTTCGCGAGCTTCGCCATATAGCGGGTGCGGGTGTTGAAGAAGTTGGTGACGGCGCGAATGATGGCGCCGATGGCGCCCGCAATCGTGAAGACGACGAAGAAAAGGCTTATGGCTACAGCCGCCACGAATTTCAGCACCGCCATGACGATGGCAAAAATCGTGCTGCCCCCGGAGCCGACCCAGAGCCAAATCTTGTCGAAAGGCGTGAACCGGATCCTCGCATTGGGAAACAGGATTTCCAGCTCGGTTCGCGCGATGCGCCTGAAGATCTTGAGATGCAGCGTGTTTTCGGAGACGCCCTCCAGCATTTGCTGATTTCTGGCGCGTTTGACCAGCTTTTCGGCCTTTTTCCGGCTGATATTTTGGGCCTTCATCGTTTCGGCGACACGCTGCGCGAAGGGCTTGAGCTTCAGCCCCAGGAAAAGCCTGCGATAGGCTTCCACCTCAACTTCGCGCCGGCGCAGCCAAAGGGTCTTCCAAGGCCGCACATAGATTTTGTCCTTGATGTTTCCCCGGTAATACAGAAGGTGGAAGTCATATTCGTGGAGATCGACTTCCGCCGCGAACCCCGCATAATTTTCTTCCTCGATCAGCTTCTCAAGAGTGGCTTGATCAATTTCCAGATAGTTCGAGCTTTCGACGAGGTCGATGACCATCGCCTTCAAGCTTTCCAGCTGAGCGCGCCGTTCATGGCCCGCGATCGTCCTGTCGTTGATGGTCTCATCGTCCGGGTTGAAGGCGTCGTAGGCCGCGGTGAGAGCATCGAGCGATTTCGCCGAATTCCACCTGGCGCAGCGCGCACATATAGCGCAGCACCTCCTCGGCGAGGTCCTTCTGCTCCGGCTCGAAACACTTGTCGAGCACGCGCTGGACGATGTCGGTCCGGTCCACAGGGATGAATTTCTCCGGATTGATCGACGCGATTGGCTGCGTGGGGACGGTGTCGACGCCGGTTTCGGTCTCTTCCAGGGCGGGAAAAGACAAGGCTGCCGCCGGGTTGACCGCCGACCGCTCCTTCATGCGCCCCCTCCAACTCATAACCATATTCGGATTTAGCCGTTTTGATGGACGAGGGCAACACAGCGGCTGCCCTGCTGATTGACACATTCATTCGGCAGCGGCGCCGCCATTTGCCCTTACACTATAACAAATCACCTTTGCCGATGCGCTAGCTGCGGCGTCTCGCCATTGCCTACCACCTTCGCTGCACGCCCCCATAGGCAATTGCGGGACACTAGCCACGGCTATCAATCTATATTTTGCCGAATCGCGTCTTTTTGAGGCGGCATCGCCGGGATTTTCATTTCTTGTCTGAGATCGCGGATAGCGGCGAGGGGCGGCTTCCGCGATGACGAACGCGCCAACGTGCATACCGGAATCGGCTGTTGGCAGGCAACCGGCGTCTGTCCAGATCGAGATCGCGGATGCGGCGCACCGTTGCACGCTGCGCCGCATCCGCGATGACATCCCCGTTAAGGTCATGCCGGAGGGCGCTTGCGCCTTATCCGGCTCGGTGCTCCGCCGTTAACGTCATGCCGGAAAGGCGCTTGCGCCTTATCCGGCATCTGCTGCTCAGGAGCGTTTGCGCGATGGCGATTGCCGCACGATCCGCAGCCTTTCTCTTTCCTGCTGAAAAGGGTATGAAAGGCGCGTCAAGAACCCCGGCCGCCCCCCGCAGAGTAAAAGTAGCATGCCGCATCGGAAGCCCGCCTTCGTCCTCACCCTGTCTTGCGCCGACAAGCCCGGCATCGTCGCCGCCATCGCGAGCCTGCTTGCCGAGCATGGCTGCAACATCACCGACAGCGCGCAATTCGGGGACATAAAGGCCGGCCGCTTCTTCATGCGCGTGTCGTTCTCAGCGCAGAACGGAATGAGCCGCGAAGAGGCGCAGCGCATGCTGGCGCCCGTGATCGAGCGCTATCGCATGACGTCGGCCTTGCATCCGATCGCCGAGCGCATGCGCGTGCTGATCATGGTCTCGAAATTCGGCCATTGCCTGAACGACCTGCTCTACCGCCATCGCGTGGGCGCGCTGCCGATCGAGATCCCGGCCATCGTCTCGAACCATCGCGATTTCTATCAGCTTGCGGCGAGCCATGACATCCCGTTCCACCACCTGGCGGTTACGGACGAAACCAAGGAGAAGCAGGAACACCGGCTTCTCGAATACATCGAAGACGAGGGCATCGATCTCGTCGTGCTTGCCCGCTACATGCAGGTGCTGTCAGAAGGGCTGTGCCAGAGGCTGGCGGGCCGCGCCATCAACATCCATCACTCGTTTCTGCCGAGCTTCAAAGGCGCGAAGCCTTATCACCAGGCGCATGCGCGCGGCGTGAAGCTGATCGGCGCGACGGCGCATTATGTGACGCCCGTGCTGGACGAGGGTCCAATCATTGAGCAGGAAGTGGCGCGCGTCGACCATGCCATGTCGACCCAGGACCTCGTCAATATGGGCCGCGATGTGGAATGCCTCGTGCTGTCGCGGGCCGTCAAATGGCATGTGGAGCACCGGATCCTTCTGAACGGCAACCGCACCGTCGTCTTCCGTTGAGACCGCATCGTTCAAGCTTGTACTCTATTTTGATAGAGTTTTATTAGTTAAGCTTGCGCTTGATTTAGATTTCCACCGCCGGAGAGAACAGGATATATTCTAATAACAACAATAAAAGTGGTGGCGCCGTGAGCAAAATCGATAGTGTTATCGCCGAAGTGGAGTCCGTGCTTGAAAAGCTGAGCAGCGTTCAGGACCGCCTCCGTGAAATAAAGGACGACTTCGAGTCGGTGGAGAAGGCAAGGGATAGTCTGCGAAGGCCGAAATCCAAAAAGGGCGCCTCCCATTAATCGGCGCCGTCTGCTCCTGCTTCGCTTGTGTGGAGCGCCCCGATTTTGCTTGTCATGTCAGTTCCAAACCTGCTTTGTGGAGCACAGCGAGTGAGTTGCTAACGTGAGTGAGGGTTCCATGCAGGCGGTGAGCCGTTATGCGATCCAGAGCCTCGGCGTGGCGCTTGTCGTGCTCGCGCTGAAAAGCGTGGCTTATTGGATCACGGGCTCTATTGCGCTCTTCTCCGACGCGCTCGAAAGCATTATCAACGTCGCCGTCGCGGGCGCGGCTTATTTCGCGCTTCGCGTCAGCGCGACGCCGCCTGACGCCAAGCACCCCTTTGGCCATCACAAGGCCGAGTATTTCTCCGCCGTTCTCGAAGGCGCGCTCATCATCGTGGCCGCCATCGCCATCTTCCGGGAAGCTGTCATCCACTACTTCGAGCCGGCGGCGCTGGATGCGCCTGGGCTGGGCATCGCGGTCAACGTCGTGGCATCCGCAATCAACGCGGTTTGGGGCTGGCGGCTTATTCGCATCGGCCGCCAGGAGAAATCGCCGGCGCTCGATGCCGATGGCCGGCATGTTCTTTCGGACGCCGTTTCATCGACCGGGGTCGTCATCGGCTTGACAGCGGCGGTGCTTACAGGCTGGCTGCAACTCGACGCGATCATTGCCGCCTGCGTTGGCGTTTACATCCTCTTCGCGGGCTGGGGGCTTGTGAAGGACAGCCTCGGGGGCCTGATGGATCAGGCGGTCGATGGAAAGGCGCTTGACCGCATTCAGGCCACGATCGCGAAAGCTGCCGACGGCGCCATAGAGGCCCATGACCTTCAGACGCGCGCGGCGGGCCCCGTCACATTCATCCAGTTCCATCTGGTGGTGCCGGCCAGTATGACCGTGGCGAAGGCGCATGATATTTGCGACCGCATCGAGCACGCCCTTCAAGACGCCATTTCCGGAGCGCGCGTGACGATCCACATCGAGCCCGAGCACAAGGCAAAACAGGAAGGCATTGTGATGCGCTCGGCGCGGGAAGTTTCATGACGCCGTCTCGCGGCCGGGCCCGCCGATTTCAGCGGCGCGACTGGTAGACGTCCCTCATCTCACGCACCGCCCCGACACTCTCTTCGAGCGCGAACCAATACGGCACGGGAAGTTCAAGATTGAAGATCGCGTCCGGCTGGAAGGTGAAATCCTCCATGATGGCGGTCCAGGGAATGCTGCCCCAGCCGATCGGCAAATGCAGGTCGCCAATGCCATAGGCGAGCCGCTCGGACCGGGAGAAGATCCAGAATTGCGCCGGGTCGCCGAACGAGTTGTGAATATGAAGGTGGCTTGAAACGCGGGCCAGCGCCCTCGCTTCGCTGAAAAAATCGGCGCCTTCCGCCGTGCAAAGCAGAGCGGCATGGGAAAAATCGAGGCAGCCGCGCACATTCGGATGATTGATGGTTTCAATCTCGCGGGCAAGCCGCGACGGCAGCGACGCGCGCTCTTTCGATCCAAGCGCATGAATGTTCTCGACGGCGATGATCATGGAGTGCTTCGCCGCAATGTCTCCCAGCGTTGCGAAGGCATCGCGCTGGCGAGCATAGAGATCCTCGATCTCCGCCTCGGTTTGCTCCCTCAACATGCGGCCCCCGTGAAGAACGAGGTGCGGAGCGCCGATGTCCGCCGCGACCTCGATCGCCGCTTTCGCTACCGTGAGATGGCGAGCGACGATCTCCGGCGGTTGCATGAAGTTGAGACTGATAGGGCCATGCGCAGTGTATCCAACGGACCGCGCCTTAATGGCATCGTGGAGCCGGTGCATCTGCGCTTGCAGCACCCGGCCGCCTGCGATCAGGTCCATCATGAAGATGGGCAGCTCGACAAAATCGACGCCAAGTTCCTCGGCCTGGTCGAGGTTTTCCCTCAACCGGTCGAAATAGATGTCTTCCTGCACAGCGCTCGAAAAGCCTATTCCGCGCACAGCCGCCATCGCCCGGTCTCCCTCATTGCTGGCGCATGGCCAATCACGGCCTGCGGCGCCTCGGTGACATTGGATGCATCCTAACTGAGCAGGGCGATGGAGCAAACGCCCACTTCGGCCTATTCATTCTAATTTCTATTTACCAAAGCGGGTTGAGTTTAACCAGCAGGCGCTGGCATCCGTTACGATAGCGGCGCGTTTTAGAGGGGCCGGTGGGCGCGCTCATTCTCTTTCGGACAGAGGCCGCCGCATCATCCCCGCCAAGCGCAGCGCGAGCCGAGTCAAAAAGGCAAGCGTTTTGAACGTGTTAAGATCCCGGATACCGGCTTCGCCGGTTCCGGGGATGACGATCATCCGCTCGCCTGGCAAACCCTGCCGAGCCCCTATTCCAGGCTCGCGCAGAAGCGCTGGATGCGGCGGCAGGACTCTTCGAGCTCTTGCACCGACGTTGCATACGAGATGCGGAAATAGGGCGACAGCCCGAAAGCAGCGCCATGAACGACGGCGACGCCCTCGTCTTCCAGGAGCGCGGTTACGACATCCTCGTCATTTTCGAGCCGCTTGCCCTTCGGCGTGGTCTTGCCGATGAGCCCCGCGCAGGACGGATAGACGTAGAACGCGCCCTCCGGCTTCGGGCACTCGATGCCTTTCGCCTGATTGAGCAGCGATACCACGAGGTCGCGCCGCTCCTTGAAGCTTTGCGCGCGCCCCTTCAGGAAATCCTGCGGCCCGTTCAGCGCCTCGACGCTCGCCCATTGGCTGATGCTCGTGGGGTTCGACGTCGTCTGCGATTGCAGCTTCGTCATCGCCTTGATGAGAGGCTCCGGCCCGGCGCAATAGCCGATACGCCAGCCGGTCATCGCGTAAGCCTTCGAAACGCCGTTCATCGTCAGCGTGCGGTCGTAAAGGCCCGGCTCGATCTGCGCGGGAGAGGTGAACTCAAAGCCGTCATAGACGAGATGCTCGTACATGTCGTCGGAGAGCACCCACACATGCGGGTGCCTCATCAGCACATCCGTCAGCGCCTTCAACTCCGCGCGCGTGTAGGCCGCGCCTGTCGGGTTCGACGGGTGATTGAAGATGAGCCATTTCGTCTTTGGCGTGATGCACGCTTCGAGCGTCTCGGGGCTGAGCTTGAACTTCGTCCCGATGCCGGCCTCGGCAAACACGCACGTCCCGCCCGCCAGCAAAACGATATCGGGATAGGACACCCAGTAAGGCGCCGGAATCACCACTTCGTCGCCGGGATTGAGCGTCGCCATCATGGCGTTGAAGATCACCTTCTTGCCGCCGGGCGCGGCCATGACCTGGCCCGGCTTGTAGGTGAGGCCGTTCTCGCGCTTGAACTTGCGGCAGATCGCTTCCTTCAGCTCCGGGATGCCGTCCACATTCGTGTATTTCGTCTTGCCGTCCCGGATCGCCTTGATGGCCGCTTCCTTGATGTTGTCCGGCGTGTCGAAATCGGGCTCGCCTGCGCCAAGGCTGATCACGTCCTTGCCCGCCGCTTTCAGCTCGCGCGCCTTGGACGATACGGCGATGGTCGGCGAGGGCTTTACGCGGGCAAGCGCGTCGGACAGGAAAGCCATGGTCAAGTCTCCGTTATCGGGGTGGTCTAAGATTATGCTTCTCGCGCCCATGGCGCAAGACCAGGCACGCCGGTTGGTTCGCCACGCCACCCCGCGGGGCGTACTGGATGCGTTGCAATTTCCTGTTGCTGATCGCGGCCACGGCAGGCCGGACGGCTTCAATGCCTTCAAATATCCAAAATGCAAAAGAATGTCTCACCTGTGAGAATCGTACTCCACAGTTTCAGAAAGCGTTGAGAATCGATGCATGTGTCGAGGATGATTTTCGAGCGCTTGCATGACCGGCACTTTGATCTCCTTTGCTCAGCCGGTGAGCGCCGAGCTTAGCACAGGGGGCGGATGAGCCATGATTTTCCAGCAACTCAAGGAAAAACTGTTCGCGCGCCTATTTGGCGACAGCGACTTCCGCGTCTTCGTCTCGATCTTCCGCGAATATTTCCCCGAATATAAATACCGGTACGGGATCATATTTCTTCTGATCGGCGTGGCGTCGGTCGCCACCGCCGCTGCGGCTTGGCTTGTGCGGGACGTCGTAAACAGCCTCTTCCTGACGAAGGAAGGGTCGATGCTGATTCCGATATTCCTGGCCGTCTTGGCTGCGTTCACGGCGAGGGGAGCGTCGACCTATTGGCAATCGCTGCTCTCCGCGCGCATCGCAAACGACATGGTCGCCAAGACACAGGAACGGATGATCAGCCATGTTCTTGTGCAGCGGGCCGAGTTTTTCGATCGCTATTCGTCGGACGACCTGATCATGCGCATCAGCATGGGCGCGGGCGCTTTCGGCGCAATCCTCAACCGCGTTGTTCTGGCAGGCGCAAGAGATCTCGCGACGGTCTGCTCGCTCGCATTCGTGATGGTGCGGCAGGACCTCATCCTCACACTCATATGCCTGATCGCGGTCCCTCCGATCTTCTTCTGCATCTCGTTCCTTCTGAAGCGCATTAAAGGCTTGATGCAACAGGAGATGCAATCCATCGCCGAGCTGAACAAACATGTTCGCGAAGCCGTTCAGGGATTCAAGGTCATCAAGTCCTATAACCTCGAGCCGGTGATCAAGAACGAGGTCGACTCCGTCATCGAAAGTATCAAGGACCGGTCCAACAAAGTGTCGGCGCTCGAGAATGCGCCGGTTCCCATCATCGACACTTTGGGCGGCGTCGCCGTTGGGCTGACCATTCTTTACGCCGGATACAGGACCATCTACGGAACCTACGACCCTGGCACGTTCATGTCGTTCATTACCGCGATGCTGCTCGCGATGGATCCGGCCCGGCGGGTGAGCCAGCTCAGGGTGACTCTCCGAACGTCGTTGGTCGGCGTGGGCATGGTGCACCAGATGCTCGAAGACAATGCCCCTGAGATCGAGCCCCCCGCGAAACTTGGCGCGGGAGCCGCTATTCCCGCTCCCCCTCGTCCGAAGGGCGCCTTAGGCGTCGTCATGGAGGATGTCACCTTCGCCTATTCGGCGGGCGCGAACGTGCTTGAAGCTTTCACACTCGACGTGAAACCGGGAGACATGGTGGCGCTGATCGGACCGTCGGGCGCAGGGAAGTCGACGGTGTTCTCGCTTCTGTTGCGCTTCCACCGTCATCAGGCGGGTCGCATCCTCGTTGGCGGGCGTGACGTCAAGGACATGCCCGTGACCGAGATTCGCGATCTCATCGCTTATGTCGGACAATCCAATTTCATTTTCAGCGGCTCAATCCGGGATAATCTTACGCTCCGCCGCAGCGCCGTGTCCGACGACGCCGTCTTCGCGGCCTGCAAGACGGTCGGCTTGCACAGCCACATCATGAAGCTGCCTCGCGGCTACGATACCTTTGTTGGCGAACTCGGCTCGCTCATATCGGGCGGTCAGGCCCAGCGGCTCAACATTGCGCGGGCGATCATCAAGGATGCTCCGATCCTGCTTTTCGACGAGGTCACCTCCGCGCTCGACGCCGAGAATGAGGAACTGGTCCGCGATTACATGCACCAGCAGGCTGGGCGGAAAACCATCATGGTCATCGCGCACCGGCTGTCCACCATCCGGCAGGCGGACAGGATCGCCCTTGTCCAGGACGGGCGCGTCGAGGCGTTCGGCACCCATCACGACCTCATCCGCGGCAACGATTATTACGGCAAGGTCGCCGGCTTGCAGCTGATCGCTTAACGGAACTTCATCCCGGCGAAGCGTGAGCGGGGATCGTAAAAGCGAGGCGCGCGCGCCGAAATGGGCCTCGGCGATCGTCGCCCCGGAATGCGCCTCGGCGCGATATCCGTGGCCGTTACAAATCGAAGCGCCTTTTGCGATCCCGGAAGGGACGCGCAAGGCGAGACGGCGGGGAGGCGGACATCCAGGCGCGATACAACTTGACGCCTACAACGAGTTGCAGGCCAAGCCGCCACGGTAAAGAGTCCTTTGCCGCTCCGATAATGTGTTAACGCGCGAATGGTTAATTTCACGCGCAGGATTTATTTCCGGCCACGGTTGTGCTTAAAAACTCGTTTATTCGGCGCAGACGAAGGAGCGTTTCGCCTTTGGTCTGGACTCAGGCAAGTTCCCCTAACCGCGTGAAAACGAACAATCTTTTATCCTTAATAGAGTGCCCAATAAATAGAACTTAATGCCGGAATTTTCCCCTTTACTGGGACGCGCAAAAGTCCGTTAAATATGTTTCCGTCGCGCAAATTAACCAAGCGCGCGGCCGGAAAAGCCGTGGTGAAAGCGGCGGCGATGACGTCCCCTTCGGTATTTTTCCCCCGATTATCAAGGATGGGAGCGGGCTCGAGCTTTCGTTAACCTGCGGCAAAGGAGCTTTCGCTGAGGATCTTCCATAAGAAGAAACACAGACGCAAGTGGCAGGAGGTAATTGACATGCAGATGCGGCAGTCCCGATATGCATACAATATGCCGGTTCGGAGTGGACCGAACGCCGCTCAGCCGCCGTTTGGCTTCGCGGCGCCGTTCGACGTCAACAGAAACACGGCCTGCTGCCCGATGAGGTTGTGCAGGAACCAAGGCACCTTCGTGCCGAGCGGGTGGCCGTATGGCGAAAGCGCGAACGAGCGCTCGATCTTCGCGCCGACCAGATGGCACAACTCCCGAAAATCTGCAATCGTGCAAAAATGGATGTTGGGCGTCTCGTACCAAGCCTCGGGAAGGTTCCACGTCACCGGCATGCGGCCGTGGAGAAGGATTTGCCAGCGAATGCGCCAATGGCCGAAATTCGGAAACGAGACGATCACGTGCCGCGCGATGCGGAGAAGTTCTTCCAGCACGTCCTTGGGATGGCGCGTCGCCTGCAGCGTCTGGCTTAGGATCGCGTAATCGAAGGCCTGATCGGGATAGTTCACGAGATCGTGATCCGCATCGCCCTGAATCACGGAGAGTCCCTTGGCCACGCAAAAGTTGACGCCGGATTGGCTCAGTTCAACGCCGCGGCCATCGACCTGCTTTTTTACTTCCAGAAGCTTCAGAAGCTCGCCTGTTCCGCAGCCGACATCGAGCACCCGCGCGCCCGGTTCGACCATGCCGGCGATCAGCAACAGGTCGATGCGAGGCTGCGGCATGTGTTGGCCTGCTTGCGCCGCCGCACGCTCCTCGAAAGCAGCGACGGTCATTCCCGGCCCCTGTCGCTTGGCGTGGACGGCAACCCGCGCTTTTGCTTCGCCGCCTCAAGAAAACCGCGCACCGTGTCGAACAACTCCGGTTCATGCAGAAGGAAGGCGTCGTGGCCCTTGTCGCTTTCGATTTCGACAAAGCTGACATTCGCGGCCACGGCGTTCAGCGCCTGGACGATGGCGCGGCTTTCGCGCGTCGGATAGAGCCAATCGCTTGTGAAGGACACGAGGCAGAAACGCGTTTTCGTGCCCTTGAAAGCGTTCGCAAGCACCCCGCCATAATCGGCGGCGAGGTCGAAATAATCCATCGCGCGCGTGATGTAGAGATAGCTGTTGGCGTCGAAGCGATCGACAAAGCTGATCCCTTGGTAGCGCAGATAGCTTTCGACCTGAAAATCGGCGTCGAAACCGAAGGTTATCTTTTCCCGGTTCTGCAGATTGCGCCCGAACTTCCGGTGCAGCGCATCGTCGGAGAGATATGTGATATGCGCGGCCATGCGCGCCACGGCCAAGCCTTTGGCGGGGTTCGTGCCTTCTTCGAGATAGCGCCCTCCCCGCCATTCCGGGTCGGCCATGACCGCCTGCCGTCCGACCTCGTGGAAGGCGATGTTCTGCGAAGAGTGCCGCGGAGCGGTCGCGATCGGCACAGCGGAGAAAACCCGGTCGCCGAAGCTCGCGCACCATTCCAGCACCTGCATGCCGCCCATCGAGCCGCCAATCACGCAGAACAGGTCAGGGATTTCCAGATGATCGATAAGGCGGGCCTGCGCCGCGACCATATCGTCGATCGTGATAACAGGAAAATCCAGACCATAGGGCTTGCGGGTCTCAGGATCGACCGATGCTGGGCCGGTCGAGCCCATGCACCCCCCGATAACATTCGAGCATATGACGAAATACTGGTCGGTATCGACTGGCTTGCCCGGCCCGATAATCGTCTCCCACCAACCCGGCTTGCCCGTCATTGGGTGCAGGTTGCCAACGTGCTGGTCGCCAGTCAGAGCATGACAGACGAGCACCGCGTTGGATTTATCGGCGTTGAGAGCGCCATAGGTTTGGTAAGCGATTTCGAAGGGCGCAAGCACGCGCCCGCAATCGAGCGCCAGTCCTACTTCACTTCGAAAGACCACACTATCATCGGATACGGCCCGCAGATCACGGGCGGAGACAAGCATTCTATTCATGAAGCTGCGGCCAGCCTCCTTTTCCAAACCGGCCGGTCGAGGGCCGGGGCTGCCGCGCCACGGCCTTTTAGCAATTTTTTTAACGTGGCTGCAAGCCGGCCGGCCAAATCACCACGATCCACATCTATTAGGGACATCCGGCGGCCCGCGTCAAGAACCGAGGCGCTACCGCTCAGGGTCATTCAAAGAATACGGCCGGTTACGGCATTGATGGCGTCGGCTCGATCTTCGCGGAAATTTTCGCGCGCGGCTGGGATTGAGCGCCCGAGGCGACGGATCATCCCGATGGCTGTGTTTCGCAATGTGGCGAGTTGACGGGCGCTGGCGCGCACACGGCAGCGGTCCTCGTTCATGGACACGTCGCGCACATGGTGGAGCTTGTTTTCGATAGCCCAATGGTCGCGGACCAGTTCCAGCAGCCGTTCGGGTCCTGCGTGGCTGGGGGCGAGGCTCGTAATCAGGTAAACGATTTCAGTGCTTTGTTTGCCGGCGATCCAGCGCGAGCGTTCGAGCCTGGCGATTTGGCCAAGACCCGGCCAGTCGAGATGGGCGACGGCTTCCGCGCTGACCGCGATGGTGCGCGTCTCGATGCGGCCATGGGCCTTTTCGAGCGTTCCGGCATGGGCAAGATCAGGAGGCGGACCGTCGAAGCAGCGCCTGGGGTCAGAGGGGGGAAAGATCGCCGAACGCTTCGGCGATGCCAGCTTTCAGCGCGGGCTGGTTGTCTTTGACGGTGAACAGGTAATGGCCGTTGCGGTCGCGAATGTGGCGGCAGATTTCGCGTTGGGTAAAAATGGCGTCGCCCGTGATGATGCGGCCCTCCAACGGCAGTCCCTTCAGCAGCACCATCGCAGCCGTGATCTCGTTCTGGTCGGGTTCGACCGTCAGATCGCCGATCACGGCGCCGAGTTCGGTCGCAAAGGCAGACAGGACGTGCACAGCTTTGCCGTCGAGGCGGCGGCTGCCTTTGAGTGTTTTGCCGTCGATGGCGATGTGCTCAGCGCTGCCCTGATCAAGTGCGAATGAGCCCAGCGCCCGGCTCAAGGCGTCCGCGTCGAGCGATTGAAAGAAGTAGTGATACGTCGCATGGCAGGGCGCCTTACCGGTCTCGATGCCAAACAGCGCCAGAGCCTCGGGCTTGAGACGCCGTCCCCAGCGAAAGATCGCGATCAGATCGTTGGCGCCTGCCAACATGGCGGCGATCGAGATTGCCAGCACCGATCGAAGCGCATATTGCCGACCCTTGCGGCCCCGGCCATCTTCAATCTCGCCAAGTGCGTCCCACAGCGTGCGCGCCATCATGAGCCTCCAGCTTCTGCCTCTGGCCCATCGATAAATCCAATTTGCCTTCGCTGTCAGCAATCCGCAGGTGTGGTTCTTTGAATCACCCTGCGCTACCGCTGCAGCGCAGCCTGCGTCCATTTGGACGCGGGCTGCTGTAGCACTTTGGAACCGATCACCTTTTCTGCCTTTAGGCGGGGCCGATTAAAGGCGGGCTTATCTAGCCGCACCTCTTGTACGGCAAGGCGTCGCTCAGGATTTCCTTTTCCCTTTCAACCACCTGCCGCTCTTGCCGCAAGTAGTTTGCAACCGCCGCCGCCAGCCCTGGATCGGCAAAATAGTGCAGACTATAGGTTGTCTCGGGCGCATAGCCGCGCGCCAATTTGTGTTCGCCCTGCGCTCCGGCTTCCACATGCGCAAGCTTGTTCGCGATAGCGTAATCGATGGCCTGATAGTAGCACGCTTCAAAATGCAGGAAGCTGTGATTTTCGAGGCAGCCCCAGTAGCGGCCATAAAGCGTATCGCTGCCGATGAAATTGAGCGCTCCCGCCACGTAAGCTCCGTTGCGCTTTCCCATGACCAGCAAAATGCGATCGGCCATCCGCTGGCCAACGAGGCTGAAAAAGGCGCAGAGTCAGATACGGACTGCCCCATTTCCGGTTGCCGGTATCCATGTAGAAGCGGAAGAAAGCGTCCCAATGCGCTTCCTTTATGTCTGAGCCGGTTAGCCATTCTAGAGTCACGCCGGAGGAGCGCGCCTGTTCACGTTCCTTGCGGACCGTCTTGCGCTTGCGTGACGCGAGCGTGGCCAGAAAATCGTCGAAGCTTTCATAGCCGCGATTGTGCCAGTGATATTGCGTGTCGGTTCGCTGCAAAAGATTGAGCGCGCCGAGCGCCTCCCATTCCTCCTTAGTCGCGAAGGTTATATGCCACGATGAAGCGCGATTTTGCTTCGCAACTTCCACGCCGGCGGCTGCGAGCAACGCCCGCGCCTCATCTTCCGGAACGCCGGGCCTGATGAGAACACGCCGCCCGGAAACCGGTGTGAATGGAACCGCAGTTTGAAGCTTAGGATAATAGCGGCCGCCAGCTCGTTCGTAGGCGACAGCCCAGGAGCGGTCGAAAACATATTCGCCGTAAGAATGAGATTTCAGGTAGCACGGCATGATCGCCGAGACCGCGCCGCTGCCATCCTTGAGGACGAGATGGCGCGGAGCCCACCCTTTTCGCGGCGACGCCGATCCGCTTTCCTCAAGCGCCAGCCAAAATGCATGAGCAAGAAAGGGATTGTAAGGCCAAGCCGAAGGGTTTGCGCAAGCGTCCCAATCGTCCTGCAGGACATCGCGCACGCTCTTTAAAACGCTCACGCTCCAAGCGGCGCTTTTGTCGTGCAAGTTCCGGATCCTCGCTAACTTCCAAGAAGCGGCTTCGCTCGCCCCAAGCAAGAAATGGCGCAAAGCACGTCAATGTCAACGATTGACGGGAGAGACTTCTCCAAAGGAGCTGACGATTGAGCCGGAACCCGCGCCGAAGCGCGGGGGTCTCGATTAAAGGCTGCGCGTCTCGATGTGCGTGCGGAAACACTCGATGACATCGCCCTGCTTCATATCCTGGAAATTCTCGAAGGCCATGCCGCATTCCTGACCAACAACCACCTCTCGGACCTCGTCCTTGAAGCGCTTGAGGGTGGAAAGCTTGCCCTCGTGGATCACCACGTGATCGCGAATAAGGCGTACATTTGCGCCGCGCTCCACCTTGCCATCGGTGACTCGGCAGCCCGCGACTTTTCCAACCTTCGAAATGTTGAACACTTCCAGGATTTCCGCATTGCCGAGGAATTCTTCTCGGGTGATCGGCGCGAGAAGACCGGACATAGCTTTCTTCACATCGTCCACGAGGTCGTAGATGATGTTATAGTAGCGGATCTCGATGCCATCGCGCTCAGCCTGCTGCTTAGCCTGTGCGTCGGCGCGAACATTGAACGCTATGATGACAGCGCCGGAAGCTTCGGCCAAAGCGATGTCGGAGGATGTAATACCGCCGACGGCCCAGTGAATGATCCGCGCCTCGACCTCGTCCGTACCGAGCTTTTCGAGAGCGGAATTGATCGCTTCCACAGACCCCTGAACGTCGCCTTTGATGATAAGCAGGAACTCCTTCTTCCCGCCCTTCGCCGCCTGCTTCATCATTTGCTCAAGCGTGCGTGCTCCAGCCCCCACGGCCCTCACATCACGGAGCTTGCGGACACGGTGCTCGGTCAATTCGCGAGCGCGCCCCTCGTTATCGACGACAGCGAGCTGATCGCCTGCTTCGGGAGCGCTGTCGAAACCGAGAACCTCCACCGGCGTGGATGGACCCGCAGTGACAACGTTCTCACCTTTGTCATCGATCAGGGCGCGCACACGGCCCCAGGCGCGGCCTGCCACGATGAGCTGTCCGACCTTCAGCGTCCCGCGCTGAACGAGGACGGTGCCAACAGGGCCACGCCCGCGCTCGAGCTTCGCCTCGATTACGATACCTTCCGCTGGGCGGTCAGGATTTGCCATCAGCTCAAGAACTTCCGCCTGCAAATAAATCGCGGACAGCAGCTTGTCGAGATTGAGCCGCTGCTTCGCGGAGACCTCCACTTCCAGCGTGTCGCCGCCCATGCTTTCCACAACGATATCGTGGGACAACAAATCGGTCCGGACACGCAAGGGGTCGGCATCCGGCTTATCGATCTTATTTATCGCGACGATGATCGGGACACCGGCTGCTTTAGCGTGATTGATCGCCTCTACGGTCTGCGGCATGACACCGTCATCCGCGGCGACCACGAGCACAACAATGTCGGTCACCTTCGCGCCCCTCGCTCGCATGGCCGTAAAGGCTGCGTGGCCAGGCGTATCGATAAAGGTAATTGGATTACCTTCGGGCGTTGTGACCTGATAAGCGCCGATATGCTGCGTGATGCCGCCAGCTTCGCCAGAAACCACGTTGGCGTGACGAATGGCGTCGAGCAGCGATGTCTTGCCGTGATCGACGTGGCCCATGATCGTGACGACCGGTGCACGCGGTTTCAGCGTCTCATCGGCATCGATCTCGCCGATGAAGCCTTCTTCGACGTCTTCCTCGGAAACGCGCTTCACCGTATGCCCGAATTCGGCCGCGACGAGTTCCGCCGTGTCGGCATCGATCACGTCGTTGATCTTCAACATCTGCCCCTGCTTCATCAGGAACTTGATGATATCGACCGCGCGTTCGGCCATGCGGTTGGCCAATTCTTGGATTGTGATGGCTTCTGGCAATTGCACCATGCGCTAAATCTTGACCCGTTCCTGCCGCGCGCCGCCCAACGCCTGAAGCTTCTGGCGTTCCCGCTGGCGTTTGAGAGATGCGAGGCTTCGCTCACGCTGTTGCTCGTCAAGGGCGTTTGAAAGTGTCAACCTCTGACGGCCAAGGCGCTGGTCCACAACCGCTTTCTTGACAGGCGCAGCGCGTTCCGGCGCTTTTCCGGGCAAGCCCCCGCGCTTCGCGCGCCGATCTTCCTCTTCGGAGTCGGGAGTGCGTGCGCGCAGCGCCAGTTCACCGTCGCGCGCTCGCTCGGGCCGGACACCAGTCTCTAAAACCGGCGCAGGAGCAGGCCGGGAGCCGCCCGAGGGCGGCCGTCCGCCCGGACCTGGACGAGTGTTGCCAGCACCTGGACGCGGTCCGTCAGTTCTTGCACCTTCGCGGGGTGCGCGGCTTGCCTCGCGGGCGCCATCCTTCACAGGAACGCGTGGGCCGTTTTCTCCTTGACGCGCAAAGGGCCGGCGCTCGTCGGACGGGGGACGAGCCACTATTCGGACATCTGGTCCCGCCCGGCGCGGAGGCTCGGGCCGCCGCTCCGTAACATGCGCAGCAGGAACCTCTTCCTTCGCTTGAGCGACCTCGTCTACTTTAGCGGCTTCAGCTGCCAGCTGCCTCTCAGCCTCTTCCGCAACCTTGCGGGCGGCCTCTTCCTCAACCCGGCGCATCTGATCTTCGATGGCGCGCTTTTGCGCTTCCTCGCGAAGCCGGACATCTTCAATTTCGCGCTCGCGCTTTTCAACGTCTTCCCGCTTGCGCGCCTCCAAGAGAGCACGGGTCCGTGCATCGACCTCACCTGCCGAAAGCTGCCGAAGCACTTTCTGAGGACGCTTATCTCCTCCCTGATCGGGAGCAGGTTTCTGGAAGGCGCGAGGCTCCGGCTTGTGAGGCGCGGGCTTCTGTTGTTGCGGCTCCTCATGAGCCGCGCCCGGAGCACCCGAGCGCTTGCGCTTTGTCTCGACAAGAACGGATTTCGAGCGCCCATGACTGAAGTTCTGCCGGATGTGGCCTTGCTCCACAGTCCGCTTAACATTCAGCGATATCGTCTTGCGGCCGCCCGCCGTTTTATTGTCCGTTTCTTTCGTTTCGCTCATTCTCTATCCTGGCGCAGCGAAGCCATCTCCGCTTCCCCTGCGCAATAGGCGCTTAAACGATCGAGAGCTTGCAAGAATGCGCGAGTTGCCCCGCCTTCTCTAAGTCCCGCATGTATTACACCTGTGCTTCCCGCCGCCAAGCTAATTTCGGCGGATGTGAAGCAATTTTTCGGTGCGATATAATCTTTCCCTGCAAATAAGGCGTCGCGCTTCCTATCGAGCTTGGCCTTGCCATCGGCAGCAGCGGTATCCGCATGAAGAAGAACGACGATTTCGTGCCGCTTTAGCGCTTCCTCAACTTTCGCAAACCCTACGACCAACAGCCCAGCTTTATTACAAATCGATAACCGTTCTAGTGCAGATCGCTTAAAAAGCCGTTCCACTTCTAGAGAAAGGCTATCGCGGACAACAACCTGTTTTCGAAATGCCCTCTGGAAGGCGCGGCGCTTGACCGCATCGGCCACGATCTGTTTCCTGGCGGTTACCCAAACACCACGCCCTGGAAGATTCCCTTTGACATCCGGCACTACCTCTGCCTGCAGCGTCAATACGAACCGGAGAAGGAAAGGCTTTTCCTTTCTCTCGCGTTCGACGATGCAGGTTCTGATAGGGGTGCCGCTTTGATCGCCCTCCTCTAGATGTGCGGTCTCTTCAGAAAGATCCAGTATCGGCTCCAATTCAGAGCGCTTTTTCTTCGCGATCTGCATCTTGGCCCCCTTCGGCGGGATCAAGCTCTTCCTCCGACGGCTCTTCCTCCGACGGCTCCTCGGCTGCGGGCGGCTCAATCCACCCGGCTTTGATCCGGGCGTTCAGGATGATCTGCTCGATATCCGACTTGCTGAGATCGTAGCTCTGAAGAATGCCGGGATGTTGTTTCGTTTGCCCATGCGCGCGTTCCTGCCAACCCGCCAACTCGTCGGTTGCGCAATCGGCAACATCCTCTACCGTCTTGATCCCGTTTTCACCGAGCGTAACAAGCATAGCGGTCGTAAGGCCATCGATCTCCGCAAGCTCATTCTGCACGCCTAGCGCCTTGCGTTTCTCGGTCAGTTCCGCTTCCTGCCGCTCAAGAAACTCGCGAGCGCGTTCCTGGATTTCTTGCGCAGTGTTCTCGTCGAAGCCCTCGATGCTCGCGACCTCCTGTTCACCCACATAAGCAAGCTCCTCGACGGTGGTGAAACCTTCCGAAACAAGAAGCTGCGCTATCATTTCGTCGACATCGAGCGCGGCGACGAACGTGTTCGTGCGTTCGGCAAACTCCTTCTGGCGGCGCTCCAATTCCTCCGCCTCGGTCAGGATATCGATGTCCCAGCCCGTCAATTGCGATGCCAAGCGGACATTCTGCCCCTTGCGGCCGATGGCGAGGCTCAACTGCTCATCCGGTACCACAACCTCGATGCGCTCCAACTCCTCGTCGAGCACAACCTTGGCGACTTCCGCGGGCGCCAGCGCGTTCACGATGAAGGTTGCGGCGTCTTGCGACCATTGGATAATATCGATTTTTTCGCCCTGCAGTTCGTTGACAACCGCCTGCACGCGGCTACCGCGCATGCCGACGCAGGCCCCGACCGGATCGACCGAAGTATCCTTCGATACGACGGCGATCTTCGCCCGGCTTCCCGGATCTCGCGCCACCGACTTGATTTCGACAATTCCGTCGTAAATTTCAGGCACCTCTTGGGCGAACAGCTTCGCCATGAATTCAGGACGCGTGCGGGAGAGAAAGATTTGTGGCCCGCGGTTTTCACGCCGCACATCGTAGACATAGGCGCGAACTCGGTCGCCAAGCTTGTGGTTCTCGCGAGGCAAGGTCTCGTCGCGCCGGATGATCGCCTCGGCCCGGCCGAGGTCGATCATAACGTTTCCGTACTCGGCGCGTTTCACGATACCGCTCACAATCTCGCCCACGCGATCCTTATACTCTTCGTGCTGGCGCTCCCGCTCGGCCTCGCGCACCTTCTGCACGATGACCTGCTTGGCGTTTTGCGCCGCAACACGGCCAAAGTCGAGAGGCGGCAATGGCTCTGCGATGAAATCACCCACCTCTGCCTCGGGGTTTCGCTTTTTTGCGTCCTTGAGGCTGATTTCGGTTGCGTCGAGGGTTACTTTCTCCACAACCTCGAGCAGCCGTGAGAGTTTGATCTCCCCGGTTCGAGGGTCAATCTCGGCACGGATCTCGTTCTCGCTTCCGTAGCGGGATTTGGCCGCTTTCTGGATTGCGTCCTCCATCGCAGAAAGCACAAGCGTGCGGTCGATCGACTTTTCGCGCGCGACCGCTTCCGCGATTTGCAACAATTCCAGGCGGTTTGCGCTAATTCCGATCTGCGCCATCGTTCAACTCCGAAGTCCTTAATGTCTTGTTCTTCGATTTCGCCGCCCTCGGCCCATTTGCCGGCGGCCTTAGCTTTTGTGAGCGAAGCCCTGATCAGTTCTTCGGTCAGGACGAGCTTCGCGTCATGAATGAGATCGACTGGCAGCCCGATCGTTTGAGGCTCGCTCTTTTCATCGAGCAGAACTTGGAGCAGCATTTCACCGTTCTCGTAGCCCTCCAATATGCCGCGAAAGCGGCGCCGGCCATCGATAAGCTCTTTCAACTCCACCTTGGTTTCGAACCCGGCCCAATCCTCGAAATCGGACGGCCGGACCAGGATGCGGTCGATTCCGGGCGAAGAAACCTCGAGAAAATAGCGGCCCTCGACCGGATCGTGAGCGTCGAGCAGCGGCGACAGGCGACGGCTGATGCTGGCGCAGTCGTCAACGTTGATCGTACCGCCCGCCTTGTCCGCCATGATCTGGATCGTATTCCCATCACGCCGGGACAGCACGACACGCACAATGCGGAAGCCCATATCCTCAAGGACGGGTTCGACGAGCGCAGCAATCTCCGCTGCGGGGCCGGTCTCCAGAACGAAACGTTCGGTTGGCGCCGCACGGGCTGTGTTTTCAATATCCGCCAATGACGGGTTCTTCTCCATGCACTCCGTTCTCCAGCGCGGAGAGCGCCAGATAAAGAAAAAGAGCGGACCGGACGGCCCACTCTTTAATCAGAGATGATCTTGAGCTGACGGAAAAGTAGGCCAAACGCGGCTCGGTTGCAAGAGCCTTCGCGTCTGAAAGCAGGAGGAGCTGTTGACGAATTCCAGCACCGATCTCTCGGAACGCGCCGGCCATCAAGGAGAATTCCGTCTTTAAATTTCTTCGATCCACGTAACGTCGCGGGCAGCTATAGCGTTAAGTGCATTGGACCGCGCCATGCGGAGGCCGCTGCACATTTTTGCTTGTTTGGGCTTTGTCATATATCCCGCCTGCTGAAGACGGCGTCAGGCCCGATACCGCTCGAAACCGAGGGTCCCTTCCCGGCTCGGTAGAGAACGCGAGTCCCTTCGGCAACTCAATGTCTTCCGGGGAAATATTTGGAGGCCACGCCCGGAATCGAACCGGGGTACGCGGATTTGCAGTCCGATGCGTCACCACTCCGCCACGTGGCCCTCAATTCATGTGGTATCATGATCGCCGGCGCATGAAAAGCGGGTTTGCGCTGCGGCCAGCCCTCTGGTCAGCCGGAAGGAATCTTGTTAGGCCAGTTATATGGGGTTTGCTTTGGAGGATGGCGGTCATATGGATTTTCAGGCGGCGCGGTTCGCGATGGTTGAATCGCAGATCAGGCCAAACGGGGTGCGCGATCCTCTTATTTTGAACGCATTCGCAACTCTCCCGAGAGAAGCGTTCGTCCCGGCGGACCAGAAAGCGCTTGCCTATATGGACGAAGCGATCCCGGTGATTCCCGCTACGGACGGATCGCCGCCTCGCTATCTCTTGCCGCCCATGGTTCTTGCCAGGCTTTTGCAAGGCGCCGGCCTCTCCCAATCAGATCATGCGCTCGATATCGGAGGGGCAACCGGCTATTCTGCAGCGGTGCTTGCCCAGATTTGCGGAAAAGTCGAAGCCCTGGAGAGTTCAGACTCCCTCGCTGAAAACATGAGGCGGTGTCTGAAAGCAGCCAATGCCGAGCAGGTTTCAGTCCATCAAGGCCCACTCAATCAGGGCCTTGACGCCTGCAAGCCCTATGATTTCATCCTTCTCAATGGAAGCGTGGCTGAAGAGCCTAAGGAATTGTTCAGTCAGCTTGCCGAGGGAGGCCGTCTCGCCGCCATCATAAGACGCGGGTGGCTCGGCCATGCCTATCTCTTCATCAAGAGTTCCGGCGCCGTTTCAGGCCGGCCTATCTTCGACGCTGGGGCCGAATATCTCCCTGGGTTTGAGAAACTTCCGCACTTCGAGTTTTAGTAAAGCTTTGACGACGCGGTAATTCGGCAACGGCGGTCTGCAAAAAAAACAGAAACTACCCCGCTGCGGGTTATTTGCCTTTTCTTTGTCCTGCGAGAGATTAATGTCCAGTCGGCGATTTTGTCCATCGTAAGGGTATGGGTGTGCGTTTTAGTGGATGCGATCTATGAAAACGGGAACATCCAGTGCCGCCAAGAAACAGAACCGGCTTCCTCGATTGGCATATGCTGCGAACCTATTGTTCCGCGGCAGCGCTCATTTTGGCGATAAGCACCCCCGTGCACGCCGAATCCTTGAAGGAGGCTTTAACGGCCGCCTATCTTTTCAACCCTACGCTGAAATCCGCGAGAGCGCAGCTTCGGGCCACGGACAATCAGGTTTCTCTCGCCAAATCGGGGTATAGGCCGACGATCTCAGCGCAGTTTCAATATGGCTATGAAGACATCCGCACCAAATTACAGGCCGTCGGAACGTCGACAGGCTCTATTCCCGTTTGCTCAGGCACCATCAACTTCGACGGAACCTGTACTGGCGGCGCGACCGGCGTTCCCCTGAGCACGTTCGGAACTGCCAGCGCCTTTGGAAATGGCACTTCCAACCCCCGGCAGGCGCAGGTTGGCCTCCAGCAGAACATATTCGATGGTTTTCGCACCTATAACAATATCAAGGGCGCCGAAGCGTTAGTCGAAGCAGGCCGGGAGGATCTTCGCAACGCGGAGGTAACGATTCTCCTCAACGCCGCAACCGCTTATATGAACGTTGTCCGCGATCAGGCGATTGTTAACCTCCGGCAGAACAACGTGAAGGTGCTGGCCGAGCAATTGCGCGCAACGCAGGATCGTTTCCAGGTTGGCGAGGTAACCCGCACCGACGTAGCCCAAGCCGAGTTGGGGCTCGCGCAGTCTCAGGCCGATTTGAGCATCGCGCAAGGAACGCTGTATGGCGACCAGGCGCTCTTCGCCCAGTACATTGGCCACCCCGCCGGCACTTTGCGGGATCCGGGCCCCCCAACGAAATTGCTGCCGAAGACCTTGCAAGAAGCCATTGACGTCTCGGAGGCGGAGAGCCCTGGTATTCTCGGAGCGGTATTCCGCGAACGCGCCCAGGAGCATCAGGTCAAGGAAGCTAAGGGTCAGCTTCTCCCCACACTGACCTTCAACGCGACCTACACGAGGGCCGCGCAGCCGTTTGGCGAACCGAATGTCACTGATCTTGAAGATACGCGCGTGTTCGGTCAGCTTACCGTACCGCTTTATCAGGCGGGGAGCGTTTCCGCGCAAATAAGGCAGGCCATCGAAACCCTGTCCCAGCGCCGTCAGCAAATCGACGAGCAGCGTGAACTCGCGCGGCAGAATGTGAGTTCGCAATGGGGATTGCTCATCGCTGCAAGGGGCAACGTGGCGGCTGGTAAGTCCGCGGTCGAGGCCACGCAAATCGCACTTGAAGGCGTCCGGGAGGAAGAAAGGGTCGGGCAGCGCACCATCCTCGATGTGCTCAATTCCGAGCAGCAAAACCTGAATGCCCAGGTGAACCTGGTTTCATTCCAGCGCGACCTTGTTGTCGCTTCCTATGGCGTGCTCGCCTATGAGGGGCGGCTGACGGCATCCGATATCGCCTTGGAGGCGGAACTCTACGATCCGACCCGCTATTATGGTGAGGTCAAGGACGCTTGGTTCGGCTGGGGCGCATCGTTGGAGAGCGAGGAAGATCCCCGCGTGGCTCCTGTGATCGATGAGGGCCGCACACCTTGGCAAACATCGACCGAAGGGCCGGCTTATACTCAGTATCTGCCCCAGATTCCCTGATACGGGGCAGAGACACACCCGATCAAAAATCGATCGCCGGTCCGGCTTATACCCAGAAACTATCGCGCATCCTCTGATCCAGGGGTAGCGCTCACGGGCTCACCTCACTAACCTGACCTCGCGGCTTATCCGAGTTGTTCGCTGCTGAGCGGTTTTCGCAGGTTTCATGGCGCGCTTATGGTCTTCTGCGCGCGAACGTTCGAGGTGAGGTGGAATGAACCGTACAGACCAGGCTCCCGAGCCGACCATGGAGGAGATCCTCGCGTCCATCCGGCTTATCATTTCGGACGACGCCAAGAATGGGCCTTCGAGACGGGAGGAACATCCCAGTCGCATGGCGCCGCCCAGGCCGGACACCGCGCCCCTCAACGCATTGCCGGAGGAAGAGGTTCTGGACCTGACCGACGCGCTCGTTTTCCCCGAAGACCAGCCATCGCCCGGCGCTCCCGCCGGCTTGAACGACCGTCATGCAATGCCTGCCGTGGCGACGAGCGAGGAGGCTGCAGAGGAGCACCGACATACGCACCAGGATGGCGTTGCAGATGAGCCCGAGGCGACGCAAGCGGCGGATATGCCCCCTCAGCCTGAGGAAGAAGCCCGCCAGGACTTTTCGCGTCCGATGCCCCCGGCCTCGCGCACGATTTGGTCGCGCCGGGAAGTTCCGGCTGCTCAGCCGTCTGTTGCTCCAGCCGTTCCAAAATATGAGGCGCCAGGCAGACAGCCACAAAGAAACTGGGCTCAGGACGTTCAAATGCCCATTCCGGATCGCGGTCCCGTTTCGCTGATCCCAGATCAGGCGCAAACCCAGGTTCGGGAAACTCCGGACGCAAGGCAAACCGCCGAGTGGGAAGAGGCTGAGAGCGACGCAGACGCGCCTAATGGTCTCGGTGGAAAAGGAGAGGCCGCAGTTGCCGCTATCGCTGAGAGCTTGGCGCGGTCGGCGGCCGGAGCCATGAATTCGGATGAGCTTACGACAGCAGGCGATGTCGACTTTTCAAAGCTTGGCGAGGAGCACAAGGCTGAGGTGACCGAAACCTTCGCAAACGCAATCCAAAGGGAGAGTGTGTCTCACGATAGGAGGCCGCTTCCAACCCTGCTGGACGAGGTCTTTCGCCAAGACTTCATCCGGGAGCCGTCTCCGGCCGTGGAGCCGGCCGACGACCTGTCCGAGTTTGAAGAATCCGATGCCCACGACGATCATGATAGGAAGGCCGGTAACGAACGCTTTGACCTGAGGTGGGGGGCGCCCGCAGTAACCGTGCCGAGCGCCGCAAGTCTGCCCCCAGCGCAGCCCCTTCGCAGCGAACCTCATGCGCGGCCGGTGCAAGAAGAAGCGCCGGTAAGGACGGCGTCGCCCCAAGAGGCAGAACCCGCTCGTCCTACGGCATCAGGGTCCCCCCTTGAAGAAGCGGTTCGGGATATGTTGCAGCCATTGCTGGTGCAATGGCTGAACGAACACATGCCTCGCATCCTTGAGAACGCGATCCGCGAGGAGATCGCGACGCGCGGGCATTTACCCAAAATAGAGAAATAACAGCGAACAACTCCCGGCTGTTAACCTCGCGGTTGCATTAGCGGTTGCCGGACGGCAGCCGCTTTTCTAAATCTACCGCAATCGTAACCCCTCTTTCTTTCGCGCTCCAATGCTTGAAAAAACATACAATCACGCCGCCATCGAACCGCGCATTTCAAAATCCTGGGAGGAGGCGCAAGCCTTCCGCGCCGGGCGCACGCTTTCGGTCAATCCAAAGGCCGAGCCTTTTTCGATTGTGATTCCGCCGCCGAATGTGACTGGTTCGCTTCATATGGGCCACGCGCTCAACAACACGTTGCAGGATGTGCTGGCGCGGTTTGAGCGCATGCGCGGCCGCGACGTGCTTTGGCAGCCGGGCACGGACCACGCAGGCATCGCGACACAGAGCCTTGTCGAACGACAGCTACTGGAAAAGAAGGAGCCCGGCCGCCGCGAGCTTGGACGCGAGGAGTTTCTGAAGCGCGTCTGGGCCTGGAAGGAGCATTCAGGCGGCACGATCATCAATCAGCTAAAGCGCCTGGGCGCGTCCTGCGATTGGTCCCGCGAACGCTTCACCATGGACGAGGGGCTGTCGCGAGCCGTCATCAAGGTGTTCGTCGATCTCTACAACCAGGGGCTTATCTATAAAGACAAGCGGCTGGTGAACTGGGATCCCAAGCTGCAGACTGCGATCTCGGACCTCGAAGTTGTTCCCGTCGAGACGAAGGGGCATCTCTGGTACTTCAAATATCCGATCGAAGGCGCGGGCGAGTTTGAGGAGAAGTTCATCGTCGTGGCCACGACGCGCCCCGAGACGATGCTCGGCGACACGGCCGTCGCCGTGAACCCGGAAGATGAGCGGTGGAAGCCTTACGTCGGCAAGACCGTGATCCTGCCGCTTGTCGGGCGCGAAATCCCGATTATCGCTGACGATTACGCCGACCCGGAGCAAGGGACGGGCGCGGTGAAAATCACGCCCGCGCACGACTTCAACGACTTCGAAGTCGGGCGGCGGCATAATCTCGAACTCATCAACATCCTCACGGAAACCGGCAAGCTGAACGACACCGTCCCCGAAGCCTATCGCGGGATGGATCGTTTCGCGGCGCGCAAAAAGGTTGTGGCCGATCTCGAAGCGCTCGAACTCGTCGAGAAGATCGAGCCGCACGTCCTCAAGGTGCCTTATGGCGACCGCTCTCACGAGATCATCGAGCCGTTTCTGACCGACCAATGGTATGTCGACGCGAAAACACTGGCGCAGCCCGCGCTGGAGGTCGTTCGCGAAGGGAAGACGCAGTTCATTCCGGAGAACTGGCGCAACGTTTATTTCCAGTGGCTGGAGAATATCCAGCCCTGGTGTATCTCGCGCCAACTATGGTGGGGACATCAAATCCCGGCTTGGTACGGCCCCGACAGGCACATCTTTGTGGCGCATGACGAGCAAGAAGCGCAGGCGCTTGCGAAGAAACACTATGGCGAAGCCGTTGAACTGACGCGCGATGAGGACGTGCTCGACACGTGGTTCTCGTCCGCGCTGTGGCCTTTCTCCACAATGGGATGGCCGGATGAAACGCCGGAACTGAAGCGCTATTACCCGACCTCGGTGCTCCTTACCGGTTTCGACATCATCTTTTTCTGGGTCGCCCGGATGATGATGATGGGCATGCACTTTATGAAGGATGTGCCGTTCCACGACGTCTACATCCACGCGCTCGTCCGCGACGAGAAGGGCGCGAAGATGTCGAAGTCGAAGGGCAACGTCGTCGATCCGCTCCACGTCATGGAGGATTACGGCGCGGATGCGCTGCGCTTCACCATGGCGGCGATGGCGGCGCAAGGGCGCGACATCAAGCTGTCCATGCAGCGCATCGAGGGCTATCGCAACTTCGCCACGAAGCTTTGGAACGCCGCGCGCTTCTGCGAGATGAATGGCTGCGTCCGCCGTGCCGATTTTGATCCGGCGAACGCGAAAACAACGCTGAACAAATGGATTTACGCCGAGGCCAACATAACCGTTGCGGCCGTGACTGAGGCGATCGAGAACTACCGTTTCAACGATGCGGCTAGCGAGGTTTACCGCTTCGTCTGGAACAAGTTCTGCGATTGGTATGTCGAGTTCGCCAAGCCCGTTTTCATGGGCTCGGACGAAGCAGCCAAGTCCGAGACGCAGGCGATGGCGGCCTGGGCGCTGGACGAAATCCTGAAGCTGCTCCACCCGTTCATGCCATTCGTCACCGAGGAACTGTGGGCGGTGCTGGGTGAAAATGGTCCTAAGCGCGAATCCCTGCTCTGCTTGGCCGAGTGGCCCAAGGCGGACGAGAACGTGGACCTGAAGGCCGTGGCGGAGGTGAACTGGGTCATTGACCTCATCAGCGAAATCCGCTCGCTCCGGTCCGAGATGAATGTGCCGCCCGCGTCGCTGCTACCTCTCACCATCACCGGCGCCGATGAGGAAACGAAGTCCCAGGCGGAACGCTATGAGAGCTTCATCAAGCGCATGGCAAGGCTAAGCGACATAGACTTCGCCGATAACCCGCCGCATGGCTCGGCGCAGTTCGTGCTGGGCCAGGCGACGATGGCGTTGGCCTTGGCGAATGTGATCGATCTTGCCGCCGAGCGGGAGCGTCTCTCCAAAGAGATCGGCAAGCTGCAGAAGGAAATCGACAAGATCGACGAGCGCTTCGCCAATGAGCAATTCATGGCGAAGGCTCCCGAAGAGGTCGTCGAGGAGAACCGCGAGCGCAGAGCAGAAGCCGAGGCCTCAGCTAAAAAACTGAAGGCCGCGCTTGAGCGGCTGCAAGCTGTGGCCGCGTGAACCAGCGCGGATTTGTCCCCATCGCCGCCTTGAACGTGACACTTTCATGAAAAGATATCCGATTTCAGCCAGGGGCCAGTAAGGGCCAAGCGTTATTGTGGCGTGTGGGCCACAAAGAGGTGGAAATCTTCGAACTTGCCCTTGCGTTCGAATGCATGCTCTTGCGTTTTTGATTTCGGGCATTTGTTATCTGGCGCGCAACTGACGGGGTAGCGGTAATGGCGCTCATTACGCGAAACATCGCGGACGTGCCCTCACGGTGAGGGGCTCCGCGCATATGGATAACGAGACGCTGCAAGCGCTGATCAAGGTCTACAAGGCGCGAGCAAGCACTGATCTCCTATCCATCATCATGGACGAGGCAGAAGGGCCGCAGGCACGGGCAGCCGTGCTGGAGTTATTGCATTCTCTCTCGCCCGACTCTCTTGCGGCCGACGAGTTCGCTCCGGTCCGCCGCAAAGCCTGCCACTTTTGCCTCGCAGCAGAAGATTACGATCTTGCGGATCACATAGCACGCGCGTCGGAGCTTCCTGAGGACCGCGTTTTGCGGGCCCGCGCGCTGCACGGACTCAACCGCGAGCAGGAAGCCACAGCGCTTTACCGGCAGGCGATCTCGCAGGATCCAGCTATCCGTAACCGCGACATCGAGCGTCTTTTCGGAATCCGCCCCAGTCCGAACGTTAGTCCAGGTCCGGCAAAGATCATCCCGCTCAACACGTACTCGTCCAGGCGCGAAAACAAGGCCGAACAGGACAGGCGCGACCCGGCCGCCGACAGTTTTCTCGATGATTTCGAGGACGTGGCCGTGACTTTCGGCGATGTCGCCGGGCTCGACGATATAAAGGCGGAAATTCGCCGCCGAATCGTGCTGCCCTACCTCAAGCCCAGCCTTTTTGACCGCTACAAGCAGAAGGCTGGCGGCAATATCCTCCTGTACGGACCGCCAGGTTGCGGCAAAACCCTGATCGCAAGGGCCACAGCGGGGGAGAGCGATGCTCGTTTTCTGACGGTCAATCCGGAAGACATCATCGACAGATATACGGGCGAGGCAGAGAAGAGGCTTCATGTACTTTTCGACGAAGCGCGGTCGGATACGCCGTCAATCCTGTTTTTCGATGATTTCGATGTGCTCGCCTTTCGGCGCGCGGGCCTGCCCCCGGAGGCAGCCCCGGCTTTGGTTGCTGCTTTCGCCTCCGAACTCGATGGCACGCAGCGCAATAATGGCGGTATCCTGACCATCATGGCGACCAATGCCCCGTGGGCTCTTGATCGCGCTTTGTTCCGGGCCGGGCGGTTTCAGCGCCTGCTTTTCGTCCCCGCCCCCGCGCTGGAGGCTCGAAAGCGGATCCTGATGGAGGCAGTATCGAACATTCCCGGCGCCGATAAGATCGCTTTTGACCGAATTGCCCGGAGGTGCGCTGGCTTTTCAGGCGCCGACCTGCGCGCGCTCGCCGATTGGGTCAGCAATACATCTCTCACAAGAGCACTTGCGGGCGCCTCTGATGCAGCCCTCACAACCGCGCTCTTCGAGGAAGGGCTCAAGCTGTTCGGCCCCTCAACGCCCAATTGGCTTAGCCTCGCCAAGGCGGAAATGAAGCCGATACAACGGCATGAAGCCCTCGGACGCCTCTTCTTCCCGCTTTATCGCGCCTGAACCTGTGCACGGCGCCCCGTCGCTTACGGCCTGTCTGTTGCCCAAACAGCACGGAGTGAGGCATCTCTGCCCCGTTTAGGCCATAAAACAGGAACACCATCCCTTCGTCGGCAACAAAGCAGTTTCCGGCAAAACTTATAACTGGCTATGCCATCGAAGCCGCCGACTGTATGCCGGCGCTTCTTCCCACGCAAGAAATTCGTATCTTCAAAGGATACCGGTGTTTCCGGTGGAGGGTGCTGTTTTGGGCCTTTGGAAGCTCGATAGATCGCGTCTGCCAAGTCGCCAAGATAGAGTTGCCGAAAGCGCTCGGCTCGACAACTCGTTCCAAAGATCAGGTCGCCCACACAGCATCGTGCAAAAGGGATCCAGCTTCGTGGGCAACCCGCGTGGCATGGATGTCACAGTCGCTGATGTATTTGAGTCTCCTCGGCAAGAAACAGGCAGCGCTAACGTAATTGTTGCTTTGGATGGTTGTATGATCCGCTCCCAATCGGCTTTGCTGGCCTCCAAGGCGCCACAAAGCGAGGCCGTCCGCCTTTCGAATGCCAGGACCGCGTCAAAAATTAACTGCATATCGACGGCATTCGAGTATGCGCAACAAGCGGGACCGGCTTGGCTTGAGTCGGTTAAGTGTAAAGGGGCTACGGTGGAAGTTGTGGGCCATGCGGATCTTTGAGCAAACTCGTGTCTTAAGGGCATTGTCGATTCCACTCCTCTTCTGTGGGGTGGCCATTGGGCTTGTCACTGTGCAGACAGCAATTCAACGGCAGGCGGAAAGAGCAAGTGCGGCGGCGCCGCAACCGCAGCCAGCGTCTGCAGCGCATCACAATGCGATAGCCGGTTCAATGGTCAGCGTGGCGGACTTGTCCGAAGCCGCTGGCCAGGGGGATCTTGCCGCGCGCGTTGAGATGGGCCGCCGCTTGGCGCAAGGGCGGGGCGTAGACAAGAATCAAGGCATCGCCGCAGCCTATTTCCGCGGAATCATAAGTGAATATGAAAGCATCAGCGCGCACGATAAGCGTGGCCCGTATGTCGCTGCCGCGTTCCTTGAGATGGCGCGGCTCTACAAAGCTGGCGTGCCCGAGGCCAATATCGTCGCCAACTCGGCCCAGGCCTTCAGCCTTCTCCATCACGCCGCCAGCTATTTCGGAGAGCCGGAGGCGCAATGCGAACTCGCAAGGCTTCTGATGAGCGGCGACGGCGTGACGAAGAACACACGGGGGGCAGCACAGTGGCTCTTGAGCGCGAGCCGGAAGGGGTACGCGCCGGCTCAGGCTCTGCTGGGCGATCTCCTTTGGCGGGGCGGCGATGGCGTGAAGCGCGTTGCGGGAGACGGCTTGGGGCTGCTTGCAATAGCGCGCCGCAATGCGCTGGGCGAGGATAAGGCCTGGGTTGGCAAGATGTTCGAGACAGCGCGCTCGGAGGCGCAGTCGATCGAAATTCTTGAAGCGAACGCATTCATCGTTCAGGAATTGAGTTCTTCTCACTCCACCCTGACAAGCGACCTCCTTATCAATGGGGAAAGCTCGGAAGGAGCCGCGGCCACGGCAAGCGCCCTGAAAGTCTCCCCGGCTGAGCCCGCCAATCCGCAAGGCGCAGCCATATCCGGGACATCGAAAGCCTTGTCGGAGTTGGGCGCCATGCCGATGGGCTTCCCGCAAATCCCTTTCGATCCAACACCAGCGGTAGAAAAGAAGGGCGGCGCCTCGGCGGCGGGCATTCTACAGATGTATAAGCCGCAGTCCCCTGAAGGTAGTAGGGTCGAAGCCTTCGCGCCGACGCGCTATGCGGGAGTGTCTAACTGACGTTCTCCATGTCACCGGGGCTTCGATCTTGCGCGGCGCCCTGTTGTAAGACCTGCGGTTGAAGCGATTATTGCTTTTCCGATATTTTGCGGGCGCGAGAAGTAACCTCCCCACGGATCGGATTTCAGAGCTGCCAATCGGCGGCCAATGTTCTCGACGTTGAAGCGAGCCGGCGTCAGTGCGGGCCCAAGTTCATCCCAACTCACCGGAGTTGAAATCGGCGCGCCGGGCCGTGCCCTTGTCGAATAGGCCGCAACAGCAGTCGCGCCGCGCCCGTTGCGCAGGTAGTCGACAAAGATTTTGCCCCCGCGCGCCTTCTTCGCCATCGTGGATATGTATTTCGATGGCTCGTCTCGTTCCATGGCGGCCGCAATATTATGGGCGAAAGACTTCAACTCGTCCCAATCCGCTGAAGGTTCCAGGTGTGACATCACGTGGAGCCCCTTCCCTCCCGACGTCTTCACGTAGCTCTCAATGCCGAGGTCCAGGAGACGGCGGCGAACATCCAGGGCTGCTTCGATGATGGCGCTCCATTCCAAGCCCTCGCCGGGATCCAGGTCAAAGATGAGCGTGTCAGGATGATCGATATCCTCGATTCGAGCTCCCCAAGGGTGGATTTCCAGCACATTGGCCTGCACGAGATTAATAAGGCCGCGAAGGTCGCGGATGACGATGGCTTCTTCGATTTTGCCACCCTTTTCCTCCACATGAGCGATCTCGACGGCGTCTGTGAGCCCTGCGAAGGAATGCTTCTGGAAGAAGCAATCACCGCTGTCCCCATTCGGACATCGCACCAGCGCAAGCGGCCTGCCTGTGATATGAGGAAGGATGTAATCGGCCACTTCAGCATAATATTCGGCGAGGCCCAGTTTGGTCAGGCCCTGGCCCTCCCAAAGGATGCGGTCCGGATGCGTCAGCCTCATGCCGGCAAATTCAATGTCTCCGCCCTTTGCCGACTTCCCGGATGCGCCCGCTTTCCTACTCGGCCGAACGCCTGATTCCTCGCGTGGCATTTCGAGTTGCACCTCCGAAGCGGGTTTGTCTTCGCGCAGTCCCTTGAATGCGGCCTGACGCAATCGCTTGTCATGCGTCCAGCCGCGAAACTCGACTTCCGCGACGAGTTTCGGCTCAACGAAAACGAGGCCGCGCCGTTCTTCCGAAGAGAGCGAACTTGCGAATGGCGATCGCGGGACCCGCAAAGGTTGCAGCTCTTTATAAAGCAATTGCGCCGACCTCTGCGTAAACCCCGTTCCCGTGCGGCCTACGTAAATGAACTTGCCGGCGTCGAAAGCGCCAAGCGTCAGCGATCCGATCGCGTTTCGAGTCGCCGTCGAGGGTGTGTATCCAGCGACCACGAACTCCTCGCGGTTAACGCATTTGCTTTTTGCCCATTCGCCATGCCGGCCCGAGCGGTAGGGCGCATCGCGGCGCTTGCTGACAATGCCCTCGAGGCCGAGCCGGCAGGCGTGCTCGAACATGGACTGCCCGCTTCCAATGACGTGATCGGAATAGCGCAAGGAGGGATGTCTGTTCGAGCTCAGGAGCTTGGCGAGAGCAGTCTTGCGGTCATCCAACGCCGATTCGCGGAGGCTATACCCGTCCAGGTAAAGCAGATCGAAGGCGAGAAAGATGGCCACGGAGGCTGTTTTGCGTTCGGAAAGCGCTTCCTGCAACGCGGAAAAGCTCGACACGCCGTGCTCGTCCTCAATAATCGCCTCGCCGTCGACAAGTGCAGACTTCGCCGGAAAATTCTCGAAGGCCTCCGCAATGCCAGGAAAGCGTTCAGTCCAATCAAGGCCGCTCCGGGTAAGCACGCGAATGTTGGTGCCGTCGATCGAGACCATAACCCGGTAACCGTCGAACTTGATCTCATGCAACCAGCCATCGCCCGCGGGCGGCTTCTCCGCCAACAGCGCGAGGCACGGTTCGATAAATCCAGGAAAGCTGGCTTTCTTTGCGCCCTTGATCGAGGAGGGATTGACGGCGCGCGCCACAGGCTTGCCATTGGCGGAGATGTCGCCTGCCGGGGATAGATCGCCCCGAACCAGCCCACCGGCCGAAGACCAAACCGCGCTTTGTTCTCCCGCGATCTCATCCATCGTGCGATGTGTCGCCACCGAGTCCGGCGCCGCTTCCAGGATGTCTTCCTCGGCTTCCGGATGCGCATAGTCATCGCCGGATTTGAAAAAGAGCCATTGCTCTTTCTTGTCGCCCGGCCTCGGCTTGGTGCGAACGAGATGCCAGCGGCCATGAAGCTTTTCGCCGTCGAGTTCGAAGGCAAGATGGCCTTTGGCGTATCCTTTTGCGGGATCGCCCTCTGGACGCCAGACCCCGCGGTCCCAGATCATGACCGTTCCGCCGCCATATTCGCCCTTCGGGATGATCCCTTCGAAATCGCCATAATCGATGGGGTGATCCTCGACATGGACGGCAAGGCGCTTGATGTGCGGATCGAGGCTTGGCCCTTTCGTGACAGCCCAGCTTTTGTAGACGCCGTCGAGTTCGAGACGGAGATCGTAATGAAGCCGGCGCGCAGCGTGCTTCTGAATGACGAAGCGAAGATCGGGGCCGGGTTCCTTATGAACGCCGCTTGGCTCGGGCGTCTTGGAGAAATCCCGTATTTCCCGGTAGCGGCTTAGATCGCCTTTGGCGGAAACCGCCGTTGCTTTTCCTGAGGGCGGCCTCTTCGGCTTTGCCGGTGTTGAGGAAGCGGCTCGCGGCATCAACGGCGTCCAGCAGTTTTCCGGGCCGTCTTGCCAGAGGGCCGATCGGGCTCCTGGGGTTCAGCGGGTCCGGTGCGCTTCGGCTCGACCCTTGTCTCCGCCGCGCTTCGCATTCGTGCGGTATCGGCGGCGGGGGCTCTCACGGCTCTTTTTGCCGCTCTTGGCCTCGCTGCGACGGTGGGCTCGGCCTCCTTTGTGCCGCCTGTTTCTGCAGCGATCGACTTGCGGAGCGCATCCATCAGGTTAACCACCATGGTTGGCGCCTGCGGCCTTGCGGCCTCCACCGGCCGTCCGGCTTGTTTCGCGCGGATCATCTCAATGAGCGCGTTCTCGTAGCGGTCTTCGAACTTCGTGATATCGAAGTGGCCCATCTTCGTCTGGATGATGTGCTTGGCGAGATCGAGCATCTCGGCCGGAATCTTGATGTCGGGGATCTCGTCGAAATAAGCGTGATCGTCCCGCACCTCGTAATTGTAATGGAGCGCCGTCGCGACAATGCCTTTATCGCGCGGCTCCATCAGGAACAGCCGCTCGCGCCTTGCTATGACAGCGCGGCCAAGTCCCACCACGCCCTGCGCCGCCATCGCCTCGCGGATCACCGCGAAGGCTTCCTCGGCCACCTTGTCGTTAGGAGCCAGATAATAGGCGCTGTCGAGATAAACGGGGTCGATTTCGCTTCTCGGCACGAAGCGCTCGATCTCAATCGTGTGCGAGCTTTCGATTTCCACCGCGTCGAGGTCTTCATCCTCGATCACGAGATAATCGTTCTTCGCGACCTGATAGCCGCGCACGCGATCTTCCCGCTCCACCGGCTCATTCGTGTCGGAATTGACCATGAGCTGGCGGAGCCGGTTGCCGCTCTCGCGGTTGAGCCAATGAAAAGAGATGCGTTCGCGCAAAGAGGTCGCGGGAAAGAGCGCAACCGCGCAAGAGACGAGCGAAAGTTTGAGGTAGCCTTTCCAATAAGGGCGGGGAGCCATACGCGAAACTCCATGGCTTGCGCTTCTGCGCTGGTGACGTCGTTGTCGCTTCCCCGTCCCTCATTATGTCGACGGTCTTCCAAAGAACGCAAGGCCGGGAAAGCAGGTTCCGGCTCAGCTCGGAGAAAAACCGCCAAGGAAAAGCGGCTTCGGTTCCGGGGAGCAGCACTATAGTCATGATTTAAGGGCGGACCGCGAATGGCCTACCCGTGTTTACACGCCGAGATCAACCAAGCAATGGGTGCTGTCATGCCGCTGCCGATCGAACCGCTCACAGGGAAGATTATCGTCATCACCGGCGCAAACCGGGGGATCGGGCTCGCGGCCGCACAGGAACTGCAAAAGCGCGGCGCGAAAGTCGTGGCGGGCGTCCGTGAGCCGAATAAGATGCCGCCAGTCTCCGGCATCGCGGCTCTGGCGCTCGACGTGGCGAACGCGGAAAGCTGCCGGACTTTCGTGGCGCAAGCGGAGCGGGAACACGGCCGCATCGATGGCTTGATCAATAACGCCGGTGTTCTGCTGGACGATAAAACGCCAGTTCTCGAACTTTCCGAGGATGATTTGCGGCGCGTCCTGGAGGTCAACCTGATCGGCCCCATACGCCTTTGCCAGCTGCTCGTGCCGGGAATGCTGAGCCGGGGCTATGGACGCATCGTCAACATCTCGTCCGGTCTCGGCGCCATCACGGACATGGGCGGCGGTTGGCCCTCCTACCGCATGTCGAAGGTTGCGCTGAACGCCTTCACCCGCGTCCTCGCCGCCGAGCTCGGCAACAGCAATGTGAAGGTCAACAGCCTCGATCCCGGCTGGGTCAGAACCGACATGGGCGGCGCGGACGCCAGCCGCGATCCCTCGGAACCCGCCCGCGAGATAGCAGACCTTGTCTCGATCTCGGCGGATGGCCCGTCAGGCGGCTTTTTCCGCCAGGGCGAGCCTCGGGACTGGTGAGTTTGCGCCCAAATCCCCAATGGAGGCCGAACCCTAACGAGTCTCTGCGCAGTCTGAGATGGGGCGCAGGCGAAGCCTTTGAACGCACTTATCCACAGGAGGGCTTGGCCGCTCACCCGTTAAAGTTGCGTTAGCGCAACAACTAAAAGTCGAACAAAGAGATTGTGCAACCTCTTTTGCAGTTAGGGGGTGAACACCGGCTTCATCTCGTCTAGATAATGATTGTGTAAAATTGAAAACACAATTCAGGGTGGCGGGAATGAAGCCGTTTGTATGGGTTTTGGCAGTCTGTGCGTTCGCGGGCGGGGCTCAAGCGAGCGAGCTTGTGTACACACCAATCAATCCCACCTTCGGCGGCAATCCGCTAAACGCCTCGCAATTGCAGTATACCGCAACAGCACAAAAGCCGAACGCACCCACCGCCACAACGACGAGCACGCAGCAGAGCAGCTCGCAGCAATTTCTGCAAATGCTTCAGTCCCAGCTCTATGCAAGCCTGGCGAACTCGGTTTCCAACGCAATAACGGGTTCCACATCCCAGGCCGCCGGGACGATAAAGCTCGATACAATGCAAGTTTCCTGGGTCACGATCAACGGTCAGAAACAAATAACGATGACCGATTACAGCACAGGCCAGGTCACCACAATTGTTCTGCCGTCCGTTGGGTCGTAGGGCTCCGCTATTTTCTGTAAATATATTTACTTATAAAACAAAAATTGGCGCCACCGAGAGGTTTTTTGCATGCGTCTGGCGTGTTCATTTTTCGCAATACTCCCTTTTTTGCTCGCTTCATCCGGCTGCGCCGATTTGAACCGGGCTGCCGTGGATATCGCGACACCCGGCTCGGGGCTGTTGCCGCCAACGCCGGGCGCAGTCACGGAGGCTGCCATCAAGTTGCGCGATCTGCCGCCGCCAGCAGCCCCCGTCGCCGTCGCCGTCTATGGCTATGGCGACCAGACCGGCCAGATGAAACCTGTCGCCCCGACGGCCACCGTCGCGACTTTGTCGCGCGCCGTGACGCAAGGCGCGACATCGATCCTCATCAAGGCCCTGCAGGATGCCGGCTACGGCAAGTGGTTCACGGTGGTGGAGCGCGAACGCCTCGATAATCTCCTGAAGGAGCGCCGCATCATCGCCGATATGCGCACGCGCTACCTCGGCGAGCAGGTCGTCAATCCGCAGGCTTTACCGCCGTTGCTCTTTGCCGGCGTCCTCCTCGACGGCGGCGTCATCGGCTACGACAGCAACACGAAAACCGGCGGCCTTGGCGCGAACTATCTGGCGATCGGCGGGAACGCCAATTACACCGAAGACACCGTCACCGTCTATCTGCGCGGCACGAGCGTGAAGACCGGCCAGGTTCTCCTCTCTGTTGTCGCCACCAAGAAAATCCTGTCTTACGGGCTGGACGGCAACGTTTTCCGCTATGTTTCCTACAATCAGCTTTTGCAGGCCGAAGTCGGCTTCACGCGCAACGAACCGGGCTCGCTCGCCGTTGAGCAGGCTATACAACAGGCCGTTTTGCAGTTCATCGTCGAGGGCTCGGCTCGCGGTCTCTGGGCTTTCCAGGATAAGGGCTTTCAATCCCGCATCATCAATGACTATGAGCTGGGCTATTTGGCTCAGGCGAAGGCTCCGCAAAGCAAGGACGGCGGCCAGGCGAAGGTCGCAGCGGCGAAGGACCGGGCTCCAGCGCCCGCGAAGACGGCAGGCGCGGCTCCACAGCCCGCTTCAGCCGCCGCAGGCCAGCCCAAACCCGCACAGCAGTCTTCGCTGCCTGCTCTAGCAACGAGACCGCTAGCCCAACAGCCGCAAAGGCTGGCTCAAGCCTCGGGACAACAGCAACAGTCCGCGCCGAATCCACAATGGGCGCCGGTCGCGGCCGGCAATGCGCAACCGGTGCAGCAGCCGCCAGCCCCGCAAATCATCGTGCAGCCGCGGACCCTTGAGGACGAAATACCGATCGCCGTGCGCTAGGCGGGAAGAGATTTCTTGGCTGGCGGGCGAGATTGCCTCTGGCCGGGGGTGGGTGCAGTGCGGGTCGCTCTGCATTCAAGATGGTGGTCGCGATCGGCGCTTGGTCCGATCCAGCCATCACGTGGGCAATGGCATAAGCCCCTGTATTGCGTAAGTCTAAATCTTTTGGAGAACAATATGAAAAAGCTTCTTCTTGCATCCGTCTCGCTTCTGGCCATTTCGGCTGGCGCCGCTTTTGCCCAGCAAAACCCGGCCCAGACAGGCGGCAGCGTATCTGCTGGCAACGACGCTCTGATCCAGCAGATCGGCTCCTCCAACAACATCAACGCACTCAACCAAACCGTTCAGGATAGCGGCTCCGGCAACTATTCCGAGATTTATCAGGGTTGGGCAGGCAACACCTTGTCGAGCGGCGGCAACGTCTCCGTGACCCAGGCGGCTGCTAACGGCGCGAAGAACTCATCCCGCACATATCAAACCGGTAGCGGCCAGATTGCGAACACGAGCCAGTACTCAATCGGCACAGCAAACGCCACAAATTCGTTTGTCTCATCGATCGAACAGACCGGCACCGGAAGCGGGAACACCGCAAACGTTTCGCAGGGTACCTCTACTACCTCGATCACGGGCGGCGCTTACTCCGGTGTCCTGCAGAACGGCACGGACGGCCAGGTTACTGTGAACCAGACCGCCGCGAACGTATCTTCGCTCGTCCAGCAAACGGCTGGCACATCAAATATCGCGGTCGTTCAACAGGACAGCGTTGGCGCGTATTCGACCATCCAGCAATCCGGCGGCGGCGACGGCACGACGTGGAACGCGTACGTTGATCAGTACGGCCATTCCGCCAATAGCTCGGGAATTATTCAAAGCGGCTTGAATGACCAAGCGGACGTCTACCAGACCGGCAATAGCAGCAGCGTAAGCAATAATTCTAGCATCTCTCAGCTTGACAGCAGGGATTACGCCTACGTCAGCCAAAGCGGCTCTGCTGGATATAACTCGTCGAC
Source organism: uncultured Alphaproteobacteria bacterium (assembly GCA_963757195.1). Lineage (GTDB taxonomy): Bacteria > Pseudomonadota > Alphaproteobacteria > Rhizobiales > Rhodomicrobiaceae > Rhodomicrobium. The sequence goes on along the minus strand of CAVWQG010000002.1, from coordinate 1,033,641 downwards.
CATCAACCAGGGCGCGGGCAGCAGCGGCAGCGATTCGGCGACCGTTATTCAGACGGCCAACTATGCTGGGTCTCAGAACCTGTCTGGCATCACGCAGAGCGGCGGGGCAAACGCTTACGTCGTGCAAACCACGGAAGCCACCGCGAACGCCGCCTACACCAACAACTCGGGCATCACCCAGACCGGAAACAACTACGCAAACGTGTACCAGGAGGCTGACGCTGGCAACAACACCTCGACAATCAATCAGGCCTACTCGGGTTCAGGCAACCAAAACCAAGTCTATCTGAGCCAGACCTCGACCTATGCCGCCAACACATCAAGCATCACGCAGAGCGGCTCAGCCAACTACGCCAACGTCAAGCAGAAATAACTATTTAGGGCGGGCCGGCGTCCGCGCTGGCCCATTTTAAATCTGAAACACCTTTTAACCCTAACGCGGCATGAGCCGCTTGGAGCAACTTTATGAAGAGGCTTCTTATACTATCGGCCTCGGCACTGGCCCTCTCGACAGGCGCCAACTATGCCCAAAACGCTTCGACCATCGATCAAATTGGTAGCTCGAATAATGTTACAGTTACTCAATGGCTCCAAAGTGCAGGGACGTCGAACACTTCGACTGTGCACGATAATTCGGATGGCGCCATCGCCCAGGTCACCCAGTCCGCATCTGGCAATAACAGCGCCAACACGTCCGACCTGACACAAAATGGCGGCAGCGCCACGGTGCAGCAGACCGCGACTTCCACAGGCAGCACCAACACCAACACCAACACCTCCGGTATAACACAAACGGGCGGCAGCGCGAACGTTACACAAACCGCCTCCGCCACGGTACTCGCTTCCGCCACCACCAATACGAACAACTCGGAGATCGGCACATACCAGGGTCAGGTGAACAGCGCTGCGATCGTTAAACAAACGGCTCAGGGTGTCATCACCAAAGGCTCCACGGACACGAACTATTCTGATGTCGAGCAGCCGGGTGCAGGCGGCTACGCGAATGTCACTCAGAACGCCGGCGACAGCGGGCCAGCGCTTAGCGGGCAGGCCTCGAACGACAAGAGCAGCAACTCCTCGACCATCACGCAGAATGCGGGCGGAAGCGCGACTGTCAATCAGAGTGCGTCCAACGATTTTGGATCAAATGATAAGGCCAGCAACAACTCCACCATCTTGCAAGTTTCGGGCGGCACTGCGAATGTCACACAGACTGCAAGCAACATAACGCTGGCAGGCTCCGACAAAGCCGCCAACGCGTCCACGGTTAACCAATATACCGGTGGCAACGCGACCGTCACTCAAAGCGCTTTTAACATAGTTGATGGCGGTAACAGAAATAACAGCAACGATTCCCAGATCACACAATATGGCGGTATGGCGAACGTCACGCAAAATGCTTCTTACAACGACACAAACCAGTCGATTTTGAACCAGTGGGGAGGAGACAACTACGCATCCGTCTCTCAGACCGCTGAAAAAACAGGGGATAATAGCGCTACCATCAATCAGACCAATACGGGCGTTGCGCAAAACCAGGTTAATTTGACCCAGACTGCGAATTTCGCAAGCAACAGCTTGAATCTCACGCAAAGCGGCTTTGGCCTGTACGCCAAAATCAACCAGAAATAAGGCTTGCGCCTGAGAATCGAAGTACTTTCCGCCTCGCCGGCGCCAACCGGCGGGGCGGCGGGGAAGAGCCGAGGAGAATGTTGTGACTGAGAAGGTTTGGTCCGTTTTACTTGCGGCGCTTGCATTGCTATCTTCCGCTCAACTCGCAAGCGCCGATGAAATGTCGACAATCCTCGGGCAGTGCGACGGTCAAGTCTGCACTTCAGCCGCAAACCCTGGCAATACCTTCTCGCTTTCCCAGCAGGGGGCGTCGAACAGTGTCTCCGCCGAGCAGCAGGCAATTGCAGGGAGCTACGGCAATTCCGCCACACTTTCCCAAAGCGGCAGTGGCAACGTCATCGGCTTGACCCAGACAGGCGGCCAGAATGCGACAGGCGTCACTCAGACCGGCAACTACAATTCACTGACCCTGAACCAGCCGGGCGGGGCATCGGCGTCTGTGACGCAAACAGGCAGCTATCTCAACCTGAACCTAACCCAGGGTCTAAATACGTCGATCGGCGTAACTCAATTTGGCGCCGGCAGCGCGGGCGGGCCGCCGGTCGTGATTAACACTGTCAAATAGGCTCGTGCCACGAGAACGGCGAAGGCGGGTTCAGCCATGATGGCAAAAACGATCAGGACAGCCCTGGGGTGCGCGGCGGCAATGCTGTGTTTCGCGATCGCGGCCAGGGCGGAGCCATACCACCACCACCGGCGGTTCCCCGCCTATCGCGACTTCCCCGCCTATTGGGGCGTCGAGCACCGCAAGCGTTCGTACCGCGATTGCTGCGGCTGGCGCTGGACGCTGCTCAATCCCGCGGAAGCGTCCATCCGGCAGGTGAACCCCAATTTGAGGGCGCGGAGCGATGGCCGCCTGCTCGAGGAGGTGGAGACGCCGCCGGCCCAGCCCGAGGTGGTGGTGATTTGGCCTGATGGTTCCTATGCGGGGCCGGTCATCCCCCCGTCGAACTTCAGATGGTTCGGCGTCAGGCATGGGCATCGCCCTTTGCGATCGTTGAACGGTGCGGCTGCGAGGGGCTCAGGCGGTTCCGGCTACCAGAAAAGAGGGCGTTGATCGCCGCCACCGCCGCGAGACCGGCCAAGGATTGTGCGGGCGGCCGCGCGAGCCCGAACCGTGGCGCAATCGTTCAGTGCAAGGCGCAGGATCCGCGAAAGAGTGATGAACAAAGCGTTGCCATGCAGGCCCCCGGCGCGCTGTTAATAATTCTAGGGTTAACAGGAACCCTCGCGGAATTATTTCTGGTCAAATCAAGCCTTCTTAACCTTTACGCCGCGTAAAATCCGGACCATCGCCGCCTTTGGCTTGGACGCGCACAACCCACCGTAACCCTTTGCAAAGGCCAGCTTTTTATGGTTAATGAGTTGCCCATTAAATAGAACTTAACGCCGGAATATTTTCATAAACTGGGACGAGCAAATGTCCGTTAAATATGTTTGCCACGCGCCCGTTTACCATGCCATCGCCGTTTGCGCCTGCGGCTGCGTATACCCTCCTCAATTTTTTCCTTTTAAATTCAATTGGTTGCGACCGTTAACCTTTCGCAAAAGCGCTGTCTCCTAGGATCTATCCTGCAAGCAAACACAACCGCAAGCCGAGAACAGAGATGCCGTAGTCGCAATTTGCATACACGAAATGGCCGCTCAGACCACGTGATCGGGAGCGAGCGCGCATGTCCCAGCGTCGCCGCACTCGATTTGCAGCGTCGTGTGCTCGATCCCGAAATGCTCGTGCAGTGAGGCGGCGGCCCTGGCGATGAAGGCGTCGCCGGGGTGCCCGCCAGGCATCACCAGGTGGCAGGTGAGAGCCGTCTCCGTGGTGCTCATCGCCCATATATGCAGATCATGGATGCGCCCGACGCCGTCCAGCCGTTCAAGGAGGCCGCGCACCTCCGCCGGGTCTATACCGGGCGGCACGGCCTGCAAGGCGAGATCGAATGAGTGCCGCAAAAGCCCCCAAGTACCGCGCACGATGATGGCCGAAATGATGAGGCTCACCAGCGGGTCGAGCCACATCCAGCCCGTTCTGAGGATCAGGAAGGCCGAGACGAGAACGCCGAGCGAAATCGCGGCATCGGCCGCCATATGCAGGAAAGCCCCGCGGATATTGAGATCGCGCTCCCGGCCTCGCATGAAAAGCAGGGCAGTTCCGCCATTCACCAGGATACCAATGGCGGCGACGATCATCACCGCCCTCGCCGCGACGGGTTCAGGCGAGCCGAAGCGCTGCAAGGCTTCCAGTGCAATGGCCCCGACCGCAATCAGCAGGATGATAGCGTTGGCGAGCGCGGCCAGGATTGAGGAGGAGCGAAGGCCGTAAGTGTAGCGCGAGCTTGGCGCGCGGCGCGAAGCGGCGCTTGCGCCCCACGCCAACAGCAGGCCGAAAACATCGCCGAGATTGTGTCCCGCATCCGCAAGCAAAGCCACCGAGTGCGCGATTACGCCGTAAGCCGCCTGAAGGCCGACAAGGGCGATGTTCAGGGCGGCGCCAATGGCAAAAGCCAGCCGGAAGTCCTGCGGACCATTCGGGTGGTCGTGACCGTGGTGGTGGTTGTGTCCGTGCATAGCTTCGTTTTGCACCCGCTCTTCCCGCGCAAGATAAAGCCTGCCGGTACATAAAGACTATCAATCATTTTTTCATTATCGCAGAGCCGAACGTGGGCGCCGTGTGCTTTACTTTTGTAATGCGGTCTCCGACATTTTAAGCAGCTTGATCGAGAGGATTTGGGATGGAGTTTTTCTCTTCCGATGGCGTGGAGATCGCCTATGCGATCGAGGGCGATGGAGACCCGATCCTTCTCATCCACGGCTTCGCCTCGAATATGCAAACAAACTGGGGCGGCACGGGTTGGATCAATCTCCTGACAACGAACGGCTTTCAGGTCATTGCGTTCGACAGCCGGGGCCACGGCGCCAGTGAGAAGCTCTACGATCCCGAAGCGTATAGCGGCCCGATCATGGCGGAAGACGCCCGGCGCCTGCTCGATCATCTCGGCATCGGACAGGCGGACGTGCTCGGCTATTCCATGGGCGCGCGCATCGCTGCCTTTCTGGGGCTCCGGCATCCCGAGCGCGTGCGGAGCGCCGTCTTCGGAGGGCTTGGCGCGAACATGGTTCATGGCGTTGCCAACCCGCAGCCTATTGCGGAAGCGCTCCTGGCGGAAGATGCGTCGTTTATCGCCAACCCGAATGCGCGGGCTTTTCGCATTTTCGCCGATCAGACAAAAAGCAACCGCCGGGCGCTCGCCGCCTGCATCATGGCCGCCCGAGACCGCATTCCAGGCCACGAGATCGCGGCGTTCCGGCGTCCGGTCCTTGTCGCGGTCGGCGCCGAGGACACGCTGGCGGGTTCTGCGAAACAGCTGGCCGATGCGATACCGGGAGCTGAAGCACTGGATATTCCAGGCCGCGACCATATGAAAGCGGTTGGCGACCGTGTTTTCAAGGCAGGCGTCCTCTCCTTTCTTGAACGCAGGCCATGAGCGCCAAATCTTTGCGTGTGAACGCTTATTCAGTTAAGCTCCGCCAACACCCACCCCGGAGATAGCTCGTCGATGTTGAACCATAAGCGCGGAGGCAAATCAGCAAAGGTCTCGGCCTATGACCCGGTGTGGGATCAAATTCGCGCGGAGGCGGAGGATGTTACGCACCGGGAACCGGAGCTTACGGCCTTTATCTTCGCGAACATCCTCAATCACAGTCAGCTTGAGCATTCGGTCTGCCATAGGCTGGCCCAAAGGCTTGGCCATGACGATGTTGATGCCGATCTCATTCGGCAAACATTCCTGAGCATCCTCGAAAAGCATCCGGATCTCGGCACCACATTCCGGGTGGATCTAACCGCCGTCTACGACCGCGATCCCGCCTGCAGCCGGCTTATCGATCCGCTTTTGTATTTCAAGGGGTTCCACGCGCTTGAGACCCAGCGATTCAGTCATGCGCTTTGGCATGCCGGCCGAAAGGACTTTGCGCTCTATCTCCAAAGCCAATCCTCGCGCGTGTTCAGCGTCGACATTCACCCGGCGGCGAAGATCGGGCGCGGGATCATGTTCGACCACGGCAACGGAATCGTGATCGGAGAGACAGCCGAAATCGGGGACAACAGCTCGCTCCTGCATAACGTGACACTCGGCGGCAGCGGCAAGGAGACGGGCGACCGTCATCCCAAGGTGGGACGCGGCGTCATGATCGGAGCCGGCTCCAGAGATTCTCGGAAACATCGTCGTCGGCGATTGCGCGCGCATCGCAGCCGGAAGCGTGGTGCTCAAGGACGTTCCGCCGAGAACAACAGTTGCAGGGGTGCCTGCTCGGGTGGTAGGCGAAGCGGGCTGCAGCCAGCCATCCCGCGTCATGGATCAGCTCCTTAAGGGAATGGAACTTGGCAGACCGGAAACCCGCGAACCGACAGGTAAATCATGACCCCTGCAGAAATTAAGAGCCTCGAAAATTATTTGAGAAAAACCTTCAACCTTGAGGCGATCGAGGTCAAAAAAAGAGCCAAGAAACAGGATTCCGTTGAGGTGTTCGTGAAGGAAGAGTTTGTCGGCGTCATCTACAAGGACGACGAAGACAACGAGGTCACTTATCAGTTTCAGATGGCCATCCTGGCCGACGATCTGAACGGCTAACGGTGCTCGCCATGCCAATCCTGGCTCTCGACGGCGTCTCGCCAAAACTTCCTCCCATCGGCGACTTTTTTATCGCGCCAAACGCGTATGTCATCGGCAAGGTATCCCTCGGCCGCGGCGTCTCCGTCTGGTATGGGTCCGTGCTTCGCGGCGACAACGAGCTTATCGAAGTGGGCGACGAGACCAATGTTCAGGAACATTGCGTCTTCCACACGGACGAAGGCGTGCCCTTCAAGGTCGGGCGCGGCTGCACCGTTGGGCACCGCGCTCTTCTGCACGGGTGCCGGATTGGCGACAACTGCCTGATCGGCATCGGCGCGACGATCATGAACAACGCTGTGATTGGCGATAACTGCCTGGTCGGAGCCCACACGCTCATCACGGAAGGAAAAACAATCCCGCCGGGGTCGGTGGTGATGGGCTCCCCTGGGAAGGTCATCCGCACCGTCTCGCCGGAGGAAATCGCGGGCTTTCGCGCCTCCGCGCACCACTATGTCGAAACGGCCCGCCGCTTCCTTACCCAGGTCTCGGAAGCCGACCTTTAAGGCCGGGCTGCGCCACAAGTACTTTCTGAAAAAACCATCCACCTGCCCGGTACGCAAATGCGAGCCAGCAGAGTGGGTTCGCCGCGCTCTCCGGGGTGCGGCATTCTGACCGATTTTCATTATTAACGAGAGGCGTAACCTAGTAATCGTCCAGTCAAGGACAAGCGAGCGCCGATGCTATTCGAGCACGGAGTGTATGAAAACGCAGCGATCGGGCGCTCGCTTTACTCTTCTCTTATCCCGAAATAATTTTCTAATCCAAAAAGACTTTGTCTTTACATTGAACTCGACACAATTCCTTGAAGATGGCGAGTACCGGCTAATCTCCGAACCAAGCTCTTTCCGCGCCGGCGAGCGCCCGGCATGAAAGGCGTTTGCATCGTCTTATGTGGTGGCAGTTGCACGCGCAGGGAAGAACAGGTGTGCACCGACCGCCTCTCGGCTCCCTTAAAATTATGAATGCCGAAGGTCCCAAAGCAAAAAGGCCGACGCTTTTGGGCGCCGGCCAGCTGTGGCCCGGCGGGACGGGACATGGGGGCAAGGGAGGCCGTGCCACAGCATTTGCTTGATAAAAACCGGCATCCGGCTCTTGGGTTCCCTCCCAGGGTGAAATTTACTTTCCTGACTACCGGCGTCGCAGTTGCGCAAAAGGCTCTTTACGCGCATCATTAATAAAAGGCTGCAAACGATCTACGCGGCGGGGGGCGGAAATCTCTAAGAGCGTGATCGTGAAAGTTTCGCTTGGGAGGACAAAAATGACTGTTGCATGGATTTTAAGGGACAAGGGACGGCATGTCATAAGCGTGTTGTCTGGTACGCCCGTCACAGAGGCCATCAGTCATCTCGAGAAGAATAGGATTGGCGCCGTCGTCGTTGTTGACGAGCAGCATAGCGTGTTGGGCATCTTATCTGAGCGAGATATCGTGCGGATCTTGGCGACACGCGGCGTGAGCGCCCTTAGCGAGCCTGTAGGCCAGCACATGACGCACCCCGTCTCAACCTGCTCTGAGCACCACAGCATCGACTGGGTCATGAACGAGATGACGAACCACCGTTTCCGTCATATCCCGATTATCGATGACGGGCGTCTGGCTGGGATCGTCTCCATCGGAGACGTTGTGAAGCTGAAGCTCGCTCTTGCCGAGTCGGAAGCGGCCCAGATGCGCCAGTATTTCGCCGCGGGGTAGCGCGCTCGCAGCTTCATATCCTTACCGGCGAACTTCCAAATCCGCAGTTGGAATGGCAACGCCATCGCGGCGCATGGAGTTGATGAAGCGGCGCATGGCCATGCGGCCTTGCTCGATTGCATATTCCGCCTTGTGAAAGTCGAACAGACCGACGCCATCGAGATGGACCTGAATCGTAGCGTCGGGTGGATCGCCGGCCAGCCTCGAGCGGGCGATCCGATTCTGAGTGATGTTGAAAGCTTCAAGCACCACGCGCGGAATTCCAGGCGCGCCGTCACGCCGCCTCCCTCCAAACATCTGCCGCTTCACAAGCGCAAACCGGCTCTTCTTTTCGTGCTCCTCGTCAAAAAAGCGCTCCGGCTTTGGATCGGGGGTGGCTTTGGCTTCGATGGGGAAAAGCGTATTTCGAACGTACTGACCCGTGTGGAGGGTCACGCCGATGACGAAATTAGCGCCGAGCGCGCGCGCCGCACTTACGGGCACGGGGTTGACGAGCGCCCCATCCATCAGCCATCGCCCGCCGATGCGCACCGGCTTGAAAATCCCTGGCAAGGCATAGGAGGCCCGAAGCGCCGCGGTAAGCGATCCGCTCGTCAGCCAGACTTCCTGACCAGTCCCCAGTTCCGTCGCGATCGCCACAAACTTTTTCTGCAGCGCTTCGATATGGATATCGCCGATGTGAGAGGCGAGCGTTTTTTCGAGGCGCTTGCCGGAAACGAGGCTCGACCCGGCGAGGTTGACATCGAGATAGCGCAACAACTTTCGCATCGTGAGTTCGCGAGCAAAGCTGTGCAGAATATCCAGCCTGTCCGCAGCGTAAAAGCCGCCCGCAATCGCGCCGATGGAGGTGCCTGCGATGATATCGGGTTCGAGTCCCGCTTCGATGAGCGCTTCGATCACCCCAATATGGGCAAGCCCGCGGGCCGCGCCGCCGCCCAGTGCAAGTCCGATAAGTGCTTTTGCCATGTAACGGTTCGTATGGGGTTTAAAGAATTACCAAAGGCGAAAATGCAGAGACATGAAACCCGAGTCTATCATGCAGCCACAATCAGATTCCGTTAAAAACCCGCAACTTATGCGCGCTCTCCCTTCACAAAAATTTCAAGAATCGCGGCCTGCCCTTCCCCGCGGACGCGCCGGTAGAAACAACTGGACCTGCCCGTGTGGCATACGGCTCCCCGCTGAGCTTAGCCTTCACCCAGACCACGTCCTGGTCGCAGTCGGTCAGAAGTTCCTGAACTACGAGGCGATTGCCGCTCGTTTCCCCCTTCGGCCGAAGCGAGTTCCGCGAGCGACTCCAGAAATGCGCTTCCCCCGTTTCGATGGTCAGCCGCAGCCGCAGGGCTTCGGCATTCATGGTATGCGAACATCAAAACGCCATCGCCAACCGCATCGGTGACGATGGCGGGGATGAGTCCCGACGCGTCGAAGCGCGGCGTGAACGCAGTCCCTTCTTCAAGCTCGGATGTTCGAGGAAGGCGATTGGAACGTGCCTCCCAGATCACTTCATCCCGATCGGGCGAACGCCGTTCACGAGTTGCATGAACCGCTCGCGATAGGTCGGGTCGTCCTTGAAGATGCCTGTGAACCGCGTCGTGATTGTCGTCGTGCCGGGTTTGTGCACGCCTCGGGTCGTCATGCATTCGTGGATTGCGTCGATCATGATCGCGACGCCGCGTGGCTGCAAAACTTCCTCGATGGCGTTGGCGATCTGCGCCGTCATGGTCTCCTGCGTCTGAAGCCGCTTGGCGTAGAGATCGACGACCCGGGCAAGCTTCGATATGCCGACAATGCTCCCGCGCGGCAGATAGGCGACATGCGCGACGCCGATAATCGGCAGCATGTGGTGCTCGCAATGGGACTCGAGGCGGATGTCGCGCACCATGACGATATCGTCATAGCCCTCTACCTCCTCGAAGGTCCGGTCGAGGGCCTCGAAAGGATCGCCCTCGTAGCCGGCGAAGAACTCTCCGTAGGCTTCCACCACGCGCCCCGGCGTATCGAGCAGCCCCTCGCGCGAGGGATCGTCGCCCGCCCACGCGATTAGCGTGCGTACCGCCGCCTCGGCCTCCTCGCGCGTAGGCCGTTTCGCCAGCGCGGGCACGTCATGCCCGTTCTGGCGCTCACGCGTCAGCGGCCCCGTGACTGAAGCTCTTGTATCCATGGGAACATACCCTTTCGGCAGGCGGTAAGATTGCTGCAGCCGCGTGGCTATCGCTACGCCATCTACAGATAATGAAGCCCCCTCGCGCCGGCTTAACCTAAGCGTACCCGACTTAAGGGCGGCGGTGCTTTTTGTCCCTGCAAGACATACGGCTGAACAATTGCAAGGGCCAAGACTTCACAGCATATAAGAGATTGGAGTCGGGCGGCAAGTGCAGCGCCGGAGCGAAAGCGGAGCAATGACGGATCTGGAAGACATTTACTCGGAAAGGGTGCTTCAACTTTCCGCGAACATGCCGCGAGCGGGGCGCCTGGCGGACGCGGACGCGACTGCGAGCGCTCATTCCAAGCTCTGCGGCTCGCGCATCACGATCAGCCTCAAGATGGAGGGCGACACGGTTACGGACTACGCGCAAGATGTCCGCGCCTGCCTGCTCGGGCAGACCTCGGCGGCCGTCATGGGCGCGAATATCGTGGGCTCGACCGCAGACGAGTTGCGCGCCGTGGGGGCGCAGATGCGGCGCATGTTGAAGGAAGGCGGGACGCCGCCTTCGGGCCGGTGGAGCGATCTCGCTATCCTCGAAATCGTGCGGGACTATAAGGCCCGGCACGCGTCCACGCTGCTTGTCTTCGACGCCGTGGAAGACGCAATCTCTCAGATCGAGAAACGGCGCGCCGCCTGACGCTCCGGCTTTGAGAGGAGTGTGCCGGCCGCGCCAACGGATCGCCGCTTCCGACATCAGGCAACGCTCCCGGCAGAGAACTCCGCTTTGAGTTCTGGACCAGCTTTTAGTCTGCACTTTGCGAAAGTCGGCATGTCTCTTCATCCCCCGGATCAGCCTGCGTTTCGTGCCAGGATCGTAAGGAAAAGCGTCTTGCCGGGAGGTTAACGGCATTAAGCTGTTGAATTATATAAGAGAAATACAGGATGTCGTGCGCCGCCACGGCTTCGAGAGGCGTGGACACGGTTAACAGGCGGCCTTGGAATATATTTAACGGACTTTAGCGCGTCCCAGTAAAGGGGGAAATTCCGGCATTAAATTCTATTTAATGGCACTCGATTTCAGACAGAATGCTATCCATTTTCAATGGGTTAGCGCCATCCATCCGCGCGCGATCAATGGCACGACGCTCCTCGCTTAGCGATAAATTGACCTTAACAAAGCATGATTTGACCAGAACTAATTCCGTCGCGCTCCCTGTTAACCATCGCCGCATTAACGCATAGCCACGGCAACGATCCGTTTACCAGATGGCCGGGTCTTGCGCCTTGCGCTGGACGACGGAAGGAATCCCTGACGCGCTTCCCTTGGCCACGGTTGACGAAGCGCGCAGCGAACGGAGTTCGCGACCACAATCCGTTATCCGGATGGCGAAGATTGGCAGGCTGAAAGCGTGGCGGGACAGATGAAAGGTCGGCTCGGCTTCCGAAAGCCAGCAGTTAGCGCTTCGTCATTGAAGCGTCATGGAGCGCTTGAACGCGGCTTCTTGAAGGCGCTTTTGCCGGCGGCCTTGATGTCTTTCGCCGCCTGCTTCTCCGCCGCATCTTCGGCTTCCTTCGCCAGGCGCAGCTGGCGCAGCCTTGCCGTTTTATCCGCCCGCTCGCGCGCTGCGGCATCGATCTCCTGATTCAGGCCATTCTCGCGCTTTCGAATTTGGGCGTAGCGATCCTCGGCTTTCGATCGGGCTATGGCCATTTTCGAGATTCCCTTCGTGCGGCGCGTGCCGAGAAAATTCCTAAGTTGGATTGAATTGCTGGCTAGGATCGTACTTATATCGTTGACGAAATTCATATCTACAAGTCTTCAGGTGCTTTACAGGTAGAAAAATTTCGGACTTCGCTCGTTAAAACAGTTGCAATTCTTCTGAATATGGCTTTCTTCGTTTTCCACATGGCTTGGCATGGGTAAGATAGACGGTTCCAATCGTGAAAAAATATAGAGCCGTCGGCGCCAACTAGTCTCATTTTAATTTGGCGGCCCCAACCCCATGTGCGGTAGGTCTGTGGAAGAAAGCGAGATTATGTGCAGCTCATTTCCGAGGACATCCTCAAAGAGCTTCTAACCGTCGAAGGCCGTTACATCGAGTGGGAGTGGGATCCCCGCACGTTGACAAACGACTATATTACCATGCGCGAACCTGACGGGTTGCAGGTGGCGATCAGAAACCGGGGCGGACGGAGCGCCTACCTCAAGGTGTCGCTCAGGGCTCTGGAAGAGCTGATCCAGGAACATCTCGTTTCCGAAGATCCATCAAGAAAAGTTACTGGTTTCCGGCTCTATCGCCTCAATGCCGAAGGCCGCAAGCGCGGCGGCCGCGAATTTTAGCGGTACTGGATTATTAAGCAGATCGCATTTCTCCGGCCAATCAAATCTTTCAATCCCGCGCCGCCATTCCTAGACGGCCGCCAAACAAAAGGCGCTCAGCATGCAAGCTCCGATCCAGATTACCTTTGAAGGCGTCCTGCGCTCCGATGCGATCGAAGGATCCATACGCGAGGAATGGGAGACTCTCAACGATATCGGCGCGCCCGTGACGTCTTCGCGCGTTGTCATAGCTCCACCGCGCGCAAAGCATTTTTCCGGAGACCCGTACCGGCTGCGGGTCCATCTTACCGTCGAAGGCGCCCCCGATATCAACGTCAGTCACGATCCCGGCGCGGGCAGACGCCACGACGCCATGCGTCTGGCGGTCCGCGACGCTTTCCGCATCGTTCGGCGGCGCCTGGAAGATTCGATGCGCAGAAGAAACTCCCTTTTATAGCGGCGGTGATAGATCAACGGACAGGCCGGGCGCCACATCTTGTAAAATCAAAATCAGACTATATTTGCGATGAATGACAAAATCGAAATACGCACTCTTCTGATATAAGAGTTTTTCTTGTAAAGTTCCAAAAAACTGAAAATACAGAGAGGTTTGCGTTATGAGTGTAGCTGTCAAATCTGTGCAAAAGAATAAGTCTGACATTCTGGAAACTGCAAAGCATTCCGGTTCTCTTAAAAGATTTGTCGCTGCGGTAGAAGCTGCAGCCCTCGCCGATATGTTGAGGGGGACAGGACCCTTTACGGTTTTAGCCCCTTCCGATCAAGCCTTCGAAAACCTTCCCGCTGAAACGCTGGAGCGCTTGCTAAAGCCTGAGCATCGCGCCGAACTCGTTCATGTTTTGAAGAATCACGTACTTTCAGGCGAGCTCTTGTCGGATGGGATCAGGGACAAGAAATTCTCCCGGAAATCCCTTGCTGGCGTCGAACTGACGATCGACGGGCACGACAACATCAAAGTGAACAAGGCTCACATCAACACGGCCGATATCGGCGCGTCGAATGGCGTCATTCACGTTATCGACGCAGTTCTCGTGCCGCCCAAGGCATAGCTCGTCGAGAGACGGGAGAAAAAAGCGAGAAGGCGGCCCTACAAGCCGCCTTTTTGGCGTAACATGCTGAGCAAGACCTGTTTACCGCACCCAAAATTCATCCCAGGAGCGATCATGCGTATTCACGTTGGCAGTGAGTTGACATTCGACTTTCCGCAGTCAACGCCGATGATTGCTTACCTCAATGTGCATTTTTCGCGCTTTTCGGATCTCGAACGGCCGGATTGTCTGGTGACGAACCCGGCTGTACCCATCGAAGGCTACCGCGACAGTTTCGGTAATTGGTGCAGCCGGCTCGTCGCTCCCGCCGGACGTTTCACTTTGGGAACCGACGCGGTCATCCGGGATAGCGGCGCATCCGACCCTGTAGACATGAACGCCTTCCAGCATCAAGTCCAACATCTACCCACGGACACGCTTCAGTTTCTGCTCGGCAGCCGCTATTGCGAGACAGACGTCCTGTCGGAAGAAGCCTGGCGACTTTTCAAGCATACGCCGCTAGGTTGGCCCCGCGTTCAGGCCGTTTGCGATTTTGTCCATAACCATCTCGCCTTCGGCTACGAACATGCCCGCCCCACCCGCACGGCGGCGCAAGCCTACCAGGAGCGGCACGGCGTTTGCCGGGACTTCGCCCACCTCGCGGTCGCGTTCTGCCGGTGCCTCAACATCCCCGCGCGCTATTGCACCGGCTATATCAGCGACATCGGGCTTCCTCCCCCTTACGCGCCAATGGACTTTGCGGCTTGGATGGAGGTCTATCTCGGGGAACGCTGGTACCCCTTCGATCCGCGTAACAATGCCGTCCGGTTCGGGCGCATTCTCATCGCGCAAGGCAGAGACGCCGCCGACGTTCCCTTGACTTAGATTTTCGGCCCTGGCGCTCTTTCGGGCTTTCGGGTTTGGACCGATGAAGTTAAATGATATCCACAATCAAAACCTGCCGGGGCTGAACAGTCGTGGTATTTGCTGATTATTGCCTTGTTATGGACACTGGGCGGGTCTATATACGACTATCGAATTTGGCTAGAAGACTTGACTGCTAAACCTTGGCGTAGCCGGGCGCGCTCTGAGATCTCTCCAAAAATCGACGAAACGAGCTCTGGCAGCGCGAGTCGCCGCCATGCTCACCTGCACCCAGCTACAAAAGGAATGTCCATGAATACGGGCACAGTAAAGTTCTACAACGGTCAAAAAGGCTTCGGCTTCATTCAGCCCGATGACGGCGGCAAAGACGTGTTTGTGCATGCAACCGCGCTTGAGCGCGCTGGCATCCGCAATCTTGTGGAAGGTCAGAAGGTTTCCTTCGACACCGAGCAAGATCGCCGCACCGGCAAGACTGCCGTTAGCAATCTTCGCGCCGATTAAAAAGCGCCGATGGCACACGCCATCGGTTAAGACCGGGGAGCCGCTCTCGATGAGCGGCTCAGGCCGGCGAAGCTCTCGCCAAAGGCGGGAGCTTTTTGATTCAGCGGGTCATGCTGAAGAGATCGCTTCTCCCCAACTTGGGATCCAAGCACGTTTCCTTTTTGCTTTGCCGCAATCGAACACCATATAAAGTGAATGGCAAGAGAACATCCGCATACCGGCGCTTCCTACCGGGTCATAACTCAGGACGATTCGACCTATGCCGTCGAAGTCACCGTGCCGGGCAGCTACCCCGCATTGGTGACGAGCTTTGCTACAGAGGAAATTGCGGAGGCTTGGATTACCGACCATAAGCGCCGCGTGGCCGAGAATGCCCCTCGTGGTTTTATGAGAGCGAGAAGCTCGAGAAGCTGACCAGCCACGCCTACCCTCCGGCCCGTCACGCCGCTGGTTGCTTTGTTTCTGAAAATCCAAGCCGCATTTTTGTTTTTCTGGCGACTGTCGCCGCGCTGGCGCACGAACTGGCGAAGACTGCCGCTGACGGATTTTCTGCGAAGGCGCATGATCCTCCGCAGTTAGTTGAGCATGCGCCGGCAGGGAATTCTTAAGGATATTGCGCGGATTGAGTTAACCGGCTGATATTCGCGTATTAACCTACCGGAAACGGTTTGAGAGGCGCGGAAAGTCATGAAGGTGTTGATGGTTATCACATCCCACGACCAGCTGGGCAACACAGGACGAAAGACGGGCTTCTGGCTCGAAGAGCTCGCTGCTCCCTACTACGTTTTTAAGGACGCTGGGGCTGAGATCACGCTCGCGTCCCCAAAGGGTGGCCGGCCGCCCCTTGACCCCAAGAGCGACGAGCCCGAATTTCGCACCGACCTTACGCTCCGGTTCGAGAAGGACGCGGATGCTGAAGCTCAGCTCGACAAGACTCTTCGCCTCGATAGTGTCAGGCAGGAAGGCTTCGACACCTTGTTCTACCCGGGCGGCCACGGCCCGATGTGGGATCTCGCCGAAGACAAGCACTCCATAAAACTGATCGAGTCCTTCCTTGCGGCGGGCAAGCCAATCGGCATCGTGTGCCATTCCACGGGGGCGCTGCATCGCGTCAAGACGCCGGACGGCAAGTATTTGGTTGAGGGCAAGGAAGTTACCGGCTTCACCAACGGGGAGGAAGAAGAGATGGGCCTCACCAAAGTCGTGCCGTTCCTTGTCGAAGATGAGATGTTGAAACTCGGCGCCGTCTTCTCGAAGAAGGCCGACTGGGCGGTTCACGTGGTCAGCGACGGCCTGCTGATCACAGGACAGAACCCGGCTTCCTCGGGGCCGGCAGCGAAGACACTGATGGCGATGCTGGATAAAACGGCCAAACCAGCAACCAGCGCTCAGGCTTGATCGAAGATCTGCACCGGAATGTGAGGCGGTGGCGCCGACGCCGGTGCTACCTGGCATGTTGGCTGATTTGCATGAGTTGAACGCTAAGCCGTCGTCACCTGGCAAGGAATCGTTAAGGCTTTCAATCGGAATAATTTAACTGGCCCAATTCACTGTACTAGTATTTTTGGCAACCGTTCGAGAAGTGGAAGCAGTGGATCGTGACGACGATATAGTCAATCCGCTAAGATCGATAGAAGAGTCTGTGCCCCGCGATCTCATCTTCTTCACGTAGACCGCGCCGCTCTCCGTCTTGCCCTTCGTGCGCCCCGGTTATACGAATTGGAGTCGTCTATGAACCAAGTACAAGTCGAGCAGAAAACCTATAAAATGCCGCCGCAGGATGGGTTTACCGTCGCACACTTTCTCACCGTCGCCGACGTCGAACGATCGCTTCGATTTTACGAAAAGGTCTTCGGAGGCCGCATTCTGAGCAGAGGCGACAGCAGCGGCGCGCCGGGATATATCCAGATCGCGAACACGTGGCTCCTCGTCAACCCCGGGGGCGGTCCGACGCCGGACAAACCGACGGTAACGCTCAGCGTCCCTCCGGACCCCGATAAAGTCAGCAGCTTTATGAATATCCGCGTTGCAGATATTCAAGCGTGCTATGAACTATGGCGAAGTCGGGGAGCCGAGTTTATCACGGAGCCAAAGGACAAGTACGGCGAGACGCGCTGCTACATTCGCGATCCTGATGGTTATATTATAGAAGTTGGGCAAAGGAAGCCGGACTTCACTTACGGCTAAACGGCCCGACACAGGAAAGCATCTGTGGTGATGGCGGTCCGAGGGGGCTGACGTCACCACAAACGCCAGCGCCTGAAGCGGCTTGCGTGAACCATGGCGAAGATCCGGCGCCACTTTTCTCGGAATCGATCATTCCGCCATTTCCGTCGCAGATACTGCCCGAAGCCTCAACTTCTACCAGCGCCTCGGATTGCGGCGCGTTGCCGGGTCGTGCAATAGCGGTTTAGCCCAGGATAAGCTTGATAATATCGACGGGGCTGTTGTCGCCGTTACCGCCACCTCGCCTTAGCCCCGCGCAAGACTTGCGGACAGTCGCGACCCATCGCTCTTCGCTTTTAATTTGCCAAGATGCATTGTGGCCCGGAATGGGGGGATTGGTTCCAACAGCTCATAGCCGCGCATATTTTGCCCGTTTCACCCTCAAAATCGGGCCTTCAGGCTATTTGAATCCATCCAAAGCTTAGCACTCGAGTTGCCCCGAACAGGGTTCGAGCTGCACGAGGAAGAGCCATTCTTACAACCACTCAACCAAAAGGTTGCGTTGCTATTATATCTATTCTAGGTTGAGTGTATGCGAATCAGGCTCCTGATATCAACGGTGACGGCGTCGAAGTTCGGAGCTGCGGCGAGCGGGAGTTATCATAGGGTTCGATTGGAGCTCGAACAATGTCCTTGCAATGCACAGATCCAGTAGCAGCGCATAGGGCGCCATGAACACTCCGATTAACAACAACGTGGCATTGGCTATTGCAATCATCCTTGAAGTCGCTGGCACAACATCCCTACAATTGTCGCAGCAGCTTACGAAGCTGTTTCCGACAGCGGTCATGGCCGTATGTTACATTGCAAGTCTTTACTTTCTTTCGCTCGCCTTAAGAACGATTCCTATTGGAATTGCCTACGCTATCTGGAGCGGGTTAGGCATTGTATTGATTTCGCTACTTGGTTACGTGAAATTTCATCAGGCGCTCGATACGCCAGCGGTGATCGGCGTCGTCCTCATTGTTGCCGGCGTTGTCATCGCGAACGTCTTCTCAAAATCCGTTATTCACTGAGGCGCGGGGTGGCAGGATGGGCGTTCTCCGGGCAATGCGCTGGATCAATCCAAACGGGTCCGGCAGCCGCAATCCGCCCGAAGCACCCGAAACTTCAAAAGAAATCGCTGAAGTCCGTTACACGCCGCATGCACTGCGGCCGGGATTGGAAGTCTACGCGTTCGAACTCGGTGATTCGCGCGCCCATGACGCTCCGCAGTGAGGTCCTGACCGGAGAGCCCTATCTCTGGCTGGTCACCCTCTCTTCCGGACACGCGGAATACCGGCACGGGGCGATCAATGGCGTGGTGGAGGGTGGAGGCAGTTATTGCGCCATGCTTCGCGATCCCGTCAGCGACATGACCTACGCGCCGGCGCATCATCGCGCGGCAGGGCTGACGGTCACGCCGGACCGCCTGCGGGAGATGTTGCAGGGACAGCGGCTTCATCGCGCCGTCGATGACTTCGTGACCGGACGTTTCGACCCGTCCGTCTTGTCCTCTCACTGCGCCATGTCGTTGCGAAGCATCGCCAGCCAGATGTCCAGCCACCCTTACCAGGGCGCGATGGCGTCGCTGTTCCTCGAGGCCAAGGCCTACGAGATGCTGGCGGAAACCTTTCGGGTGTTCATCGACGACAGCCAAAAAGACGAAATGAGCAGAGCGCGGCGGCAGGCATACGCCGCGCGTGACATCATCATGGCCGATCTCGCAAACCCGCCGCGCATCGCCGATCTGGCCGAAATGGTCGGCTTGTCGCAACGACGGTTGAACGAGGCGTTCCGGTTGGTCTTCGACGCATCGCCCTTGCAATGTCTGGTGCATTGGCGCCTGGACATGGCCTATCGCTTGCTTGCGGCAGGAGAGCTGACCGTCAAGCAGGTCGCCCATCGGGCAGGTTATACGCATGTCAGCAATTTCTCGTTGGCGTTCGCCCGCGGTTTCGGTCATCCGCCCACCGGAACGCCGGGGCAAAAAAGGGGCGTCTCTTACGTTGGGTCAGTCGCAAAGACGAATAACGTTTTGACGAATGCTCATAACGGGCCGTGAGTGATTGCGGGATCGCGACTGGATACATTGGAACAGTCGAATCACCTGCGACGCTCAGGCCGAGGGCCAGTTTTTCCATCCACCTGAACGCGTTGGCGCGCGGCGCTTTTTTCGATGGAGCTCAGTTGGAGCCGTCGAAGTTTGTCCTTGCGATAGTTGGAGACGTACGATGGCAGGACCATTCAGGCCACGCTGGACGACGCTTGGCCGGGTTGCGGCGCATTTCAAAACCGCGCTGGCGGCGACGGCGTCCGGCCTCCTCCTTTTCGCCGCGCAAGCCGCTGCGCAACAACAACCTGAGTTGTCTTCTCACGACCTGGCGAAGGTGGCTCAAAATCCGCTCTCCGACACAATCAGTATTCCTTTTGCCAACGAGACGAACTTTCCCTTGGGTCCCTACGGTGAGGCAGGCAACATCCTGCAGATTTAACCTGTGCTCCCGTTCCCCGGCGGTTTCGGCTCCGATGAAGCGTCGCCCACCGGCACGCAGCGGAATGAAAGGGGCTTCCATCAATCACTCATTCGCCAAAACGAATAACGTTTTGACGAATGCTCATAACAGGCTGTGCGTGATCACGGAATCCCGACCGGATACATTGGAACAGTCGAATTCTGCTCCGACGACCAGGCCGATCAGTTTTTGAGTTGCCAACTGAATTTATACTTAGAAGGCGCAACCAATATGTGCATCGGAGACCGGGCCGAGAGGGTGTATCGAGTAGGCTCGATTCTGCGCGCTGGCGGTGTGCTGTCGTTCGGCTCCGACTGGCCCGCCGCGAACTCCTACAGCACTTACAAGCCGCTCGACGAGATAGAGATCGCTACGACCCGCAGCGAACTCGACAAGCCGAACGGCCCGCAACTGCCGTCGCCTGACGAGGCCATCACGCTCGAAGCCGCGCTGAAGGCGGCCACGATGGGTCCGGCGTGGCAACTGCGTATGGAACACGACATCGGCTCGGTCGAAGTCGGCAAGCTCGCCGATCTCATCGTGCTGGAAAGGAACCTGTTCGAAGTTGCCCCGAAGGACATCCACAAGACGAGGGTCCTGATGACGCTGGTGAACGGGAGGGTGACGCACGAGGAGGTCAGTTAACCAGGCGATTGCGCGGGATCGTACGCCAACCACCCGATTTAGACTTACAGCGATATGCAAGCGGGTTCAGTGACCTCACCAACAAAACGGAGACTCCCATGTCCATGATTGACGACACCGCCGCCATTGAAAAAGCCGTCATCCTCTGCGTCGACGGCGCGACGAAGAGCGACAACACTCTTGTGAAACAGGCCTTCGACGCGCGGGCGCGCCTGTTCGGCGGTATGATGGACGGGACGCGATTGGACATCGACATGCCGGCCTGCCTCGCCGTCCTGGAGAACAAGCCCATGAACAACAAGGGGACATACCGGGCTCGCATCGTCTCGATGCAGCAGTTCGGCCCCTCGGCCGCAGTCGTGCTCGCGGAAGAGGGATGCTGGGGCGACATCTCCTTCGTCGATCTCCTCTCGCTTTCGAAGATCGACGGCGCCTGGAAGATCGTCAACAAGACCTTCACCCACACGGCCGGCGGATCACAGGGTTAGTAGCAGGCGCCGCGAGCTTCGCTTGATGCGCTCGCCGCGAGGCCGTCGCTGCTCGATAGCCCCGGCACAGTCCCAAGCCCCAATCTTTTAGCTAATCAGACGAGGATGCACCATGGCTGACATCGAAGTAAACGGGCTGGTCGACAGAAGAACGCTCATTAAGGGCGCGGGGGCGGCGCTTGTCGCGTCGGCCCTCGATTTCCCGGCCGCACATGCCGAGTCCGCCGATCCGCTCTGCTATGCGTCAGTCGATGAACTCAAGGCCATGTTCCAGGGCGGAAAGGCTTCGCCGGTCGATCTCTTGAAGGCGCAGATCAAGCGGATCGAAGCGCTCAATTCTAAAGTCAATTGCATCACCTACGAACACTTCGACGAGGCGCTGAAGGAGGCCAAACAGTCCGAGGACCGCTATCGGCGGGGCGACGCAAGGCCGCTCGAAGGCATCACGGTCGCCATCAAAGACGATTGCAGCCGGGCGGGCTGGAAAACGACGCAGGGCTCGCTCATCTTCAAGGACTCGCCACCCGCAACGGAAAACGTAGCCGTCGTCGACTCGCTGAAGCGGCCGGCGCCGTCATCCCGTTCCAGACGACGGTCCCGGAATTCTACCTCTTCCTCGGCGCCTCCACCCGCGCCTATGGCACGACCCATAATCCATGGAACCTTGAGTACACCCCAGGCGGGTCGTCCGCAGGGTCGGGGGCGGCGCTGGCCGCAGGCTTCGCGACGCTCGCCATGGGATCGGACATGGGCGGCTCGATCCGCATTCCCGCCTCGCAAAACGGTATCTACGGCTTCAGGCCGCCGTTCGGCCGGGTCGCGTCCGGCGAAGTCCCGATGTCGACCAATGGCCCGATGGCGAGACGCTTCGATGACCTTGTCCATTTGCAGAACGCGATCGTCGGCCCCTCCGAGAAGACGATGGCCGCGATCCGGCCGCGACTCGACTATCCGGCCCAGTACCCTGACCTTTCAGGGTGGCGCATCGCCTTGGACTGGGGCGCCGGCATCGCCAACGTCACACCGGCGATGAAAGACGCGATGCTGAAGGGCGTCGAGGCGCTTCGCGCCGCCGGTTGCGTCGTGGACGAAGTCGACTGCGGCTTCTCGAAGAAAGACAAGTTCATCTTCCTGCACGGGCTGCTGTCGACGTCGATCGGTTCTTTCCGCGACATTGCAAATTCCAATCGAGATCAGCTCTCCCCTTATATGACGGACATGCTCGACCTGGTCGGCGCCACCGGACCCAATCAGGCTGACGAAGCCGACGCGTTGCTGGCGCGCTGGCACCGGCAGGTTCAGCAACGCGTCTTCGGGAAGGGCTACCGCATCCTGCTCATGCCGACCATGGCGACGTCCCTTGTCGGCGCCGACATGTTCAAGAGCAAAGAGAAGAAAGTGGAGCTGTGGGAAGGCTGCGGACTGGGCTACGCGCTGACGTGGCCGTGGAATCTCCTCAGCCGCTATCCGGTTCTCGATGTCCCGCTCGGCATCGTCGAAGACCGGATGCCCGCGGGCATGCAGGTGATCGGCCAGACCTTCACCGATCTCGACACATTCCAGTTCGCGTCAAACTGGTCTCACCTGCGGCAGCAGCTCTTCGCCGACGGGCGCTTCCCGACCTTCGCCTGACTGCAGCGATCAAGCAGCGCTGAGAGGTGAAATGAACCCCAGGAGAAACCTCCTCCCTGAGAGGAGAGGTTCGAGAAGGCGTTATCTTGCCGCAACGCTTTCGGCGCTGCTCGGTTGCGCTTGGGGATCAGTTGTCCTCGCCGACGAGCAGGCAGATCCCGCTTCACTTGAGGCGCTCGCCGCAAGGCCGTCGCTGCTCGACGGGCCTGGAAGTCCCAAGGAAGCCCTAAAAGCCTACGGCGTCACTGCAGATATTTCGGTTACCCAGTTCTACCAGGGGCTTGTCTCCGGCGACGGCAACAAGGGGTGGGAGTACGGCAGCAAAGGCGATGCCGTGATCACTCTCGATGGCGCGAAGCTGGGGTTCTGGAAAGGGTTTTCCATCAACGTTCATCAGGAAGGAGTTTGGGGCCAGTCCGTTAACGAGCAAAGCGACGGCGCGATCCTGCCGGTCAACACCGCTCTAGCCTTTCCAATATTGGGCGGCTACGACACCGATACGTCCATCCTGCTTACCCAAAATCTCGGCGAGCAAGTGTCAGTTACCGCCGGCAAGTTCAACATGCTCGACGCCGCCGCCAAAACGCCGCTCATTGGCGGCGGCGGCATCAACACCTTTGAGCATATCGCCTTTGCGGCGCCTGTAAGCGGCGTTACGCCGCCCTATATCGTGGGCGCTTCGGTCGCCGTGACGACGGAGCCCGTAATCGTCAAGCTCCTCGTCTACGACCCGCGCAATGCTCAGGACTGGAATGTGGTGACGGCTCCTTTCGAAAAAGGGGAGACGACGAGCCTGTCGGCCACCTTCCCAGTCACGATTGCCAGCCTCATGGGATATCAGAGCCTGCGCGGCGTCTACAGCACGTCGAAGGGCGTGGACCTTGCCGATATTCCGCAGTTGATCCTGCCGCCAGATACCCGCGTCATCGATGACAAGCAGGGGTACTGGTACTTTGCTTATTCGTTCCAGCAATATTTATGGCAGAGCAAAGACGATCCCAAGCAAGGCTGGGGCATCTTCGGGCAATATGCCATGTCCGACGGCAACCCCAATCCGATTCATCAGAGCTGGTATTTCGGGATCGGCGGGTCGAGCTTTATCCCTGGACGCGATTTGGACCTCTGGGGCATCGGCTGCTTCCAATACCGGTTCAGCGAGGACCTTAAGTCTAGCCTCGCGGTGCTTGGACTGCCTCTCAGAGACGAAAGCGGCGTGGAGGCCTTCTACAATTTGGCGGTTACACCCTGGTTCCGGTGGACGGTCAACGTGGAATATCTCCAGCCCGGCATGGGATATCACTCCGATGCCGTTTTTCTCGGGACGCGCTCACAAATCAAATTCTAGACGAGCAGTCCTGCAAAAGGCTGCCTTCACGGACGGTGGCGCTATGCTCCGGGAATTTCGCAAGAGCAAGAGGGCAATCGCGGTCCGTTTATAGACGGCGTTGACGCTGCTCGCACTCCATCGCCCACTTCGCTCTGCTCACCGCGACCATGCTCGCCAATCTGGAGGTGAATTGGTTTGGCGACCGTGGGAACTCCTTTCCGGCGAGCTAGCATGCGCTTGCGGTTTCCGACACCGGAATGAGTTTTGCGGTGAGAGGGCAGCCTCGCGGATCGATAGCTGTCCTTATGATGGGCTCCGCTCAGACGGTCCGCGGCTGCAAGCATTAGCATCGCGACCGCTAAGGCAAGCAAAATGCCTACCACCCAGGCGAGCTTGGCGTTGTCTGCGCTTCTCTCAATGTCCATGAACCATTCGAGCACGCTGACGGCGGCGATAGCTAAAATTGAACCGAGCAGCTTGTGCTTCAGCCCAGAGAAGCCGATGCCGATAAGTCCTTCCGGCAAAGTCTTTTGTGCTTCGGGGGCGATGCGGGACACGAAGTTTTCGTAGCCCGAACATGTCACGATGAGCAGCAAGTTCGCAGTCAGCGACAGATCAACGAGTTTAAGAACCCCGACGATCACCTGGTCCTCCGTGCCGATCCCAACCAGGGTGAGGAATGAGACCAGCTTGAGGGCGAATGTGCAAAGCAGCGCCGCAAGTCCGATCACAAGCCCGAGCAGGAACGGCGCCGCCAACCACCGGCTTTGCACGATGACGGTTTCTATCGCGCGTTCGATTTGAGTCATAGCGTTCCCTCGCTCTGCCAGTAAGCGAGCGCCTTCGCAGGATCGGAGACACACACCACCGTCCATCCCAAAAGCACTTGCCAATGCTTGTTACCGTCGACGGGAGAGCCCATCCGCGCTGCCGCGCGTCCTGTAGATGGCTGGAGTTCGCCGCGACCAAGTCTTCGAGCTAATAGCAATGTCGTGGATGCGCCCGAACCCATGCCCCGTCGTGGCGTTGAAGGTAACAACCGTCCCGGTAATAGTAATAGCCGTTGCGGCGCCGTTCCCCCTCAGCGCCAATGGCAGCGCCCATACCCGCTCCGAGGAACCCTCCAATTGCGGCGCCGCGGCCTCCGCCGAGGGTGCCGCCGAAGATGGTCCCAAGGGCTCCACCGAATATCAAGCCACCAAGTGCATCCTGAGCCGCCGCTTCCTGGGCCGGCATCACCAGAGCGAAACCCAACATCGCCGCGATCCCCATATTTCGAAGCATTCTTTCACTCTCCATTCATGGACGGGGCTTCTTCGCACTCGCAGCGCACAGGTTAATTGGCAAGAACCGGGCAGCTGTGCTGTACCGGTGCTTAGCTTGCGCTTGGCAACGACAAAAAATCGCAAATTGTCTTGGCGAAATTTGACTTACCCGGCGTTTTGCTTTGATCGAGTCTTCCCTGTGATCCGCCAATCAAGGACACAACAACGAGAGCATGCTTGCTGACGACCAGGGCCGAGATCTTGCTTAAGTGCGGGCAGCACTGGATTTTGCCGGGAGTTCTCATTTCAGCGAGCCGGCCTCGTGATCCAGGGTGGAGCGCGGCTGAAATCCAAGCCGCCTCAGCACGGTCTCAGCCTTCCTTTGTTTCGAACGCGACGCCGGCGCCGGCCAACTAACCGCTCCAGGGAGAGCAAACGTAGCAACTCCCATGACATCGCCGATCCCAAAATTCAAGAGCGCGGTCTTGACCTCCAGAGCATGTCATATCGGCCCTATGCGCGGGGCAGAGGTACGTGGAGCGCGGAAAGCGCCATCAAGCCGCTCTTCTTGCTGCAATTTCCTTTGCGACTTCAGGCGAAAGCTCTTTCCGCGCCATTTTCAAATCGTAATGGGTCTGGAGGTTCAGCCAGAACTCCGGCGAGTTCCCGAAATAGAGCGCGAGCCTCAGCGCGGTATCGGCTGTAATGCGGCGCCGGTTGTTGACGATTTCGGCAATGCGGTTTGGCGAGATGCCGATCGCGCGAGCGAGCTGGTTCTGAGAAAGGGCGTAACCCTTCAAGAACTCTTCCTTCAAAATCTCACCCGGCGTTACGGGCTCAAAGTCATCGCCACTCATAAACTGCTCCCTAACACGCTAGTGGGTTCCGTCATTGATTCCGATGGCTGGTTCTGCATCTCTGTGGCCTCACCCCGCGTTAAACCGAAACGACTTTACCCTCAGTTCCAATGACTCGGGCACTAGTGATAATCGACGATCGCCACTTCATAGGCGCCATCGTCGCGCCAGACGAAGATGAGCCGCCACTGATCGTTGATGCGGATCGAGTGAAAGCCAGTCAAATCGCCTGACAGTGCCTCAAGCCTGTTTCCCGGCGGCACTTTTAAATCATCGAGACGGCTCGCGGCATCCAGCATCTCGAGCTTGCGCTTGGCGGCTCGCGCGATGCTCTGAAGCTCCTTGACCCGCTCATCCCGGAACAGCGCCTCCGTCTTCTTGTCAGCGAACGATCTAGTCACGTTGATTGTACCGCATTCCGGTATGCGGGAGAAATAAAGAATGAGGCCGGCATCGTCAAGAGGCCCTCTGCGTAACCAAAGCCAAACCTCTTCGGGTCTGTTTCCTCAGAAGCGTAAGCCGTCTCGCCCCACCTGGACCCTGGCGTGCAGTGTAGGCGCCGCCCGTGGCGATGACGCAAAGCGCGTCCGATAGCCAGTCGGGGATGCCGGAGAGGTTGTCATAGACGAGCACCGAGGTCTTGGAGGCGCCGACGAAAAGGTCACGCTCGCTTTGCGGCGGCCGGCGCACGCTGGCGAGATGGGGATCGACAAGGCTGCGCAGGAGCCTGGCTGTCGAGGTCTTGGCGGCGCCGCCCTCGCCAGTGAGAGCAAGGATCGGATACGGACCGCTGGCCCGCAAGGCCGCCAGGAGCCAGCCAACGATGAGTTGAAAATCGTCGATGGCGCGCCAGCGCTCGTCGCAGAGATCGAGATAGAGCTTGCCGTCTTTCTCGGTTGGGACAATGCCCGCATGGCCCGAATTCTACACCCGCAAGGCTGCTCAGAAAAAGTTAGCCTTGAGCGCAGCCGCTAAGATGGCAAGCGGCGCAGCAAAGGAAAGGACTCGTGTCCCACTTACTGTCCCACCAGACAGAGGCCTGTGCAAACCAATATCGTAGCCGAAAAATGGCTCCCCGGGCCGGACTTCGAACCAGCGACCCAGCGGTTAACAGCCGCTTGCTCTACCGACTGAGCTACCGGGGAACTGCGGATGCTCAGCACCCGCAATGCGCTTTCATACCACATAAAGGATTCGGCACAAGCCCATTTTCAGCATTTCCAAAGTCCTTGTCGCAAATCCGGAACGGGGCTTTGTTTGCCTCCGCGATTGCTCAAAGAGCCCGGAAATCCCTTGCGCAACACGCCTCGCGAGCTTATGGACGCGACAACATCGGAACGCGCCATGGTATCCCTGCAATATAAAGGCCGCATTCACAAATCCAAGTTCACGATGCGCAGCCTGCGCTACATCCTGTCGGATCAGGCTGCGCGCCTCTTCCCTGCCCTGCAGCGGCGCTGGCTCCTGCCCGTCGAGTCGCGCCCCGTCGCGGAGGCCGCATCGGGTGACTGTCCGCTTCCCTCGGCGCTCGTCGATGCAGCCCTGCCCGGGCTTTATGCTGCGCTTGGCATCGTCGCTCCGAGGCCGCTTCACCTCACAGATCACATCTACTCTGTGGAAGACGTGCTGGTCACGGGCTGGGCCGGAGCGATGATCAAGGATGGCCTGCTTCTCACGGTTCGCCCGCAGCACAACTGGGTGGCGGCGCTTCGCGCCCATCCGCACAAGGTGCGGACGCTGCCGGGCGATCGCGCCTATTTCAACCTGATGGCGCCGATCCCGGCCAAAGGGCACATCTTTCACTGGCTGTTCAACGCCATGGTTCCGCTGCTGGCTTACCTGGAAAGCGGGCGGTTCAATCCGGGCCTCGGATTGATCGTCAATGCCGCTGAAAGCGAAATCCAGAGGCGCAGCATCGACTATCTCAGGGAGCATTACGGGATAGGCGCGATCATTCAGGTGGCGCAGCATGAAGCGGTGCGTGTTCCGCATCTCAAGGCGGCGATTCCCGTCCCGCATATTCCAAGGGCGCTGCAATCGCCCCTTGGACTTGGCCGCCTTCGCAATCTTGGGGGCTTCATCGCCGGACAGAATGGCGAAAACGGCGCAAAGCGCATTTATGTCAGCAGAAACGATGCCCGGCTGAGGCGCGTTTTGAATGAGAAAAGCTTCATGCCCAAGCTCGAATCCCTCGGCTTCCAGCGCGCGATTCTGGGCGAGTTACCGATCGCTCGGCAGGCAGCGCTCTTCAGGGATGCCGAGATCGTCGCCGCGCCCCACGGGGCCGGACTGGCCCACATCGCCTGGTGCAAACCGGGCACGAAAATCATCGAGTTCTTCCCGAGCCCCGATGGACCGCGCGGCCGCGTCCGAAACGCGACCTACGATTATTGGCTTCTCTCGCAGCTTTTGGGCCTCGATTATTCGTGCTGCTTCGCGGGGCCGGTCGAAACCCGCAACGATGGCTTCAGCATCGACGCAGATCTGTTGACGAGCACCGTAGAAGCAGCCATTGCGCGACCCAAATTAGAGACGGCGCCGATTTGACGTGTTTCATCCGTTCCGATGAGGATCTCGCCTGGCATATCGGAAGCCTGACTGCAGCGCATCCGATGTTTGAACCCTTGCGCGAAGCCGCCGGGGCCGTGCCCGTGCGCTGGCTCGACCGCGGTTTCAAGGGCCTCGTCTTCGTTGTCACCGGGCAGCAGATTTCCGTTGCGGCGGGACGGGCGATTTATGGCCGCCTCGAAGCGGCGCTCGGAGACATCACGGCCGAAACGCTTGCAGCGGCTGGCGACGATGTCCTTCGCGCCGCCGGTTTTTCCGCGCCGAAGATGCGCACCCTGCGCGCGTTGCAAGAGGCCGCGATGGCCGGCGCCCTCGATCTTGATGCGCTTGAGGAGAAAAGCGCTGAGGAGGCGATCCTCTCGCTATGTAGCATCAAAGGCATCGGCCCATGGACCGCGGAGGTCTACCTGCTCTTCGCCGCCGGTCACCCCGACATTTTCCCCGCGGCCGATGTGGCGTTGCAAGAGTTGACGCGGCTCGCCTTTGCGCTCGATGCGCGGCCTGCAACCCGCGACCTGCGCGAAATGTCCGATGGGTGGTCGCCCTGGCGGAGCGCGGCGGCGCGGCTTCTATGGGCCTACTACCGCGTGAGGAAGGGCGGCAAAACCGTCACGCCGGTATAGGGCTTCGCTTCTTGAGCGGCGCATCTCCAGCTTCGGGAGCATGATGCACCTTGAAAGCCGACTTCAATCCGCGGTCGCCAAGCGCAGCCCTGTATATCGCCGGCATCCCTGCTGTGAACCGGTAAAGGTTCAGCCGCAAGACGACATTGAGGACGGACTTGCCGCCAATTTCGGTGCTCTGAACGCCGTTATCCAGGAATGTCGCCAGCATCTCTCGCGCATTCTCTCCGAAGTCGGCATCGATGATGTCATTGAACTGGCGGATGATTGTCATGTCCCGCATGAATTTGGCGATGTTCTTCGGCTCGCGCTGCATTTTCACGATCACCGTGCAGGCCGCCAGCGGCGCGCGGTTGTTGCTCAGCCGCGTGCTGCTCAGGATCCCGAAGCGGCAATCCCTCGATTCGGAGGCGAAGTCGCAATTCAAAAACAGGCTCCGCCCGCGATAGTCATTCCAACCGACAAAGAAGACCGACTCGCCGAGGGGAAGAACTGCCCCGTTGAAGGTTTCCACATCCTGGTCGCTCTCCTCCCCGCCGGGCACGAAGGACATCTCGAACCAGAAACTGCCGTTGCGCTCCTTGACGTGCAGGACCTCACGGGCAACCAGTCTTTCTTCGCTTTGATCAAAGCTGTAACGGTAACAAATGTAGACGCCGCAAAGCCATTTCTGCAGCCGGTCGAATTGCCGATACCCCTCCATTGGAATCGCAAGCGTTATAATCTTCCGGTCCTTGGGCTGCTGTTGCAGGCGTTCGGCGAAAAGCTCCACGGAATTGTACAGAAGCCACTGCGGTTCGAGATGCGGGACGGCCTCCCGAAAAAGATCGACCAGGCGCTCGCGGATTTTCGCCTGAGGATGATTGGACAAGCCTTCGCGAAAGTTCCGCGCCGTTCCTGGCGAGACCCTCGCCTTCCGCGACAAGCCGCTGACAAAATCCTTGTCATCCCAACCGGGAAGCCCGAGCTCAGCGCCATGCTTGTCGACAAGGTATTTCAGAATCAAAGTTATAGCGGGTGGATTGGTTGAAGACGGCGGGTTTTGACGCTTCGGTTTGGCGCGAGGCGGACGTTGTTCTGTCATCCGCAAATCCCTGACTTTCCGCTAACAGACCACACGAATGCGATAAATTACCACATCAGAGTGTATTTAAACAGATATGCCTTGTGGGGATGGCCGCGAAACCTCGCATTCCAAGAAAGTCTCCCTTCAGCCGCCCGCCTCGGCGCCCGCTTTTCGCAGAACAGACGGAGCGTCAGCATCGTCCGAAATTTGATTCGGATCAAAATTCATCCAAGGTGCACGCTATTTATGCCTTTCTGTGGAGCTTTTGCTTGATTTTGATCTCACTGCTCTTCTCTTTTGAATCACGATTTTAAATATCTCGCAGTAGCAATAGAAAAATTTCGATGCTTCAATGTATACATGAGTAAAATGACAGAGACATCGGCATGGTGATGTCAGAGTCAGATTTGTAGCTCTCAATTCGAGTTAAACACATGCCACACTATTGTTCTGAAGCCCTGAGCTATCAGTATCATGGTATCTTGGGCTTCATGATGTCTCCCGATGGAGGCAGGCTCATCGATATGGTGGGCGCACTGGCAGGGACCTATGCTGTAGCGCCAAGGGCTATGAGGAGAGCTTTAATAGTACTATCCTGGACAACGACGCTTGCTATTCTAGCGTTGGCCCTGACCGATGGTAAGGGAACCAAGGTGGCCCATCAGCTCAGTCCTTGCTTCAGCGCGACCGGATTTGCAAATGCGGCTCCCAAGCTCAATTCCACGTTCCGGACGACAGAAAGAACCGCCCCCAATGCAAGGGGCGGTTTTTTCTTGCTTCTTGCACTTATGTTCTCTTTGCTATCGATGACCGTCCAGGAACAGCAATGCAACCGACCTCGCTGAATTTCAAAGAGAATGCGTCGCGTGCGCTGAGAGACCCCCAGCTTCAGCGCGCGCTGAGCAACGTCAAGACGGGGTTCATCGCCAAACGCGCCGAAGCCCGCGCCGCTCTGCCCGAATTCGACGAGTTGCGGACCGTCGCCGTCGACATAAAAAACCATGTGCTCGACTGCCTCGACATCTATCTTGAGGAATACGAGCGGCAGGTGATCGCATCCGGGGGCCATGTGCATTGGGCGCGCGATGCCGCCGAGGCCCGCCAGATCATCCTCAAACTATGCCGCGATGCGGGCGCGAAATCCGTGACCAAGGGCAAGTCCATGGTTTCGGAGGAGATCGGGCTTAACGCCGCGCTGGAGGCGGAAGGCATCGAGCCGGTCGAGACCGACCTTGGCGAATACATCATTCAAATCCGGCACGAGTTGCCGAGTCACATCATCGCGCCGGCGGTTCATCTGAACCGGGACCAGATCGAGAGCGACTTTCGCGCGCTTCATAAGGACCTGCCGCAGGAGCGCGATCTTGCCCAGGCTTCCGATATCGTCGGCGAAGCGCGCACCATGCTTCGGGAGAAGTTTCTTGCCGCCGATGTCG
Source organism: uncultured Alphaproteobacteria bacterium (assembly GCA_963757195.1). Classification (GTDB taxonomy): domain Bacteria; phylum Pseudomonadota; class Alphaproteobacteria; order Rhizobiales; family Rhodomicrobiaceae; genus Rhodomicrobium. The sequence continues at coordinate 1,002,120 of CAVWQG010000002.1, read as the reverse complement.
GCATTACCGGCGCGAACTTCCTCATCGCCGAAACGGGAAGCTCCGTCATCGTGACCAACGAAGGCAACGGCGATCTCACCCAACTCTTGCCGCGCGTACATATTGTCATCGCGAGCATCGAAAAGATCGTCCCCACGCTCGAAGACGCCTCTACGATTTTGCGCCTGCTTGCTCGTTCCGCGACGGGCCAGGAGATCACGAGTTACACCACGTTCTCCACCGGCCCGCGTCGCGAAGGCGACCCGGATGGCCCGCAATCCTATCACGTCGTGCTGCTTGACAACGGCCGGACGGAGATGCTCGGGACCGAGTTTCAGGACATGCTGCGCTGCATTCGCTGCGGCGCCTGCCTGAACCACTGCCCCGTCTACGCGGCAGTCGGCGGCCACGCCTATGGGTGGGTCTACCCCGGCCCGATGGGCGCAGTTCTGACGCCGCAACTCATCGGCATCCATGAGGGCGCGCACCTGCCCAACGCGTCGAGTTTCTGCGGGCGCTGCCAGGCGGTCTGCCCGATGAACATCCCGCTGCCGAAAATGATGCGGCATTGGCGCGAGCGCGACTTTGCGCAGCAATCCGAAACCTCGCGCGCGAAACTGGCTTTGCGCGCTTGGGGCTTCCTTGCGAAGCGGCCAGCTCTTTACCGCCTCGCGGCCGATTTGCAAGGCCGCGCCCTCTCGCTTTTCGCGGGTAAGAAGCGGCGCTTCTCCAGCCTTCCCTTCGCTCATGGATGGACAGCCCATCGGGAACTGCCCGCGCCCGCGCCTAAGACATTCGTGTCACAGTGGCAGGAGCGCGAGCGAAAGCGGTTGCGTCATGACTGACTTGAAGGATGCGCGGGAAACTGTGCTTGCGCGCGTGCGAACGAAGCTTGGCGTGCGCGGCGACGAGCCGGGGCGGCGCGGCCTTGTGCATTCGCACCTCCGCGCCCATCCGGCAAACCTGATCCCTGAACGCGCGCAAAGACCAAGGGCGGAACTCCCGCGGCTTTTTCAGACCATGCTGGAGAAGAACGGCGCAGAAGCGATCCGCGTCCGCACCTTGAAGGGGATATGGGAAGCCGTGGCCACGGCCCTTCGGGACCATAATTTGCCGTCTCGCGTCCGGGCCGGAGAAGACGCGATTTTTGACAGCCTTCGTGCCGAACCGGGCGATATCGAGGTGCTGTCCGGCCCCGCCGAGGCGACCGACGCCGTTGCTCTGAGCCATGCTTTCGCTGGCGCGGCCGAGACAGGCACTCTTTTTCTTAAGTCCGGGGCGGATAATCCATCGACACTGAACTTCTTGCCCGAGAACCATTTCGTTGTGGTGCTCGTCGGCGATATCGCCGGCTCCTACGAAGAATGCTGGAGTAAGCTTCGCTCAGCCTGTGGCGCCGGGCGCATGCCTCGCACCGTTAATCTGATCAGCGGCCCCTCACGCACCGCCGACATCGAGCAAACCATCGTTATGGGCGCGCATGGCCCTAAGAACCTTGTGGTTTTTATTGCCGGCTCGTGATGCGGCGGCTCTTCGCGATGGGTCTGCGGGCCTTTAGCAGGATGCTGAAAAACGATGCGGCATGGCCTCACGGCGAGCCGGCCGAACCGCGACAATGAGGTCCAAGCTTTGAAATCGCTCGACCTCATCCTGAGCTTGTCGAAGGATGAAGCCTGGATTTCCACCTTATTCAGCGGCTCACTTCTTGGCGCGCCTGTCGCGCCGGAACATCTGTTCGGCGTGAACCGGCTTCATCGGAGACAATGTCAGGCTCGACGGCAACGCCGCATCGTGACCCAGTATCCGCTCGACGGAACCTGTCAGGCCACTCAATGGCAGCCGCAGCCAGAGCAGCAAGAGATGCTCGCGTCCAGAGGCGGGCCCGCGCACGGCGCCTTGCATCGGAATTTGATCGTTCACGACCCGCCGGTAAACCGAGCGCCAATACTCCTTTTTATGTTGATATCCGATTTCAAAAACCGCGCGCCCTGTAATTTCTGCGCCGTAAATTTCGCCAACTCTGGTGCCCGCAAGGCGGTATTTGAGCGAGTCCAGATCCGACTTTACGTCGATGAGGCTTAGTCCGGGGAGAAGATGCGGAATGGCGACGGGATCGATGTCAAAACGAGAGGGGATTGGCCGAGACTGCGCGCACTCTCGCCAATAGTCGTAAAGCTCCCGCTGCTCGCGCAATATGACCTGCGCGCGGAAAGCGAGTTCCGAAGTCATTCACCCCTCCGATGTTCGTCTGCCGATCCGCCTTCGGCATACCGATCACCATGACTCGGAAACTATCGGTGATTTGCATGTTGCAGTGCAAGCCATTCCGCTGCGACGGCTGGGACGCCGCATAAAAACTGCCTCGCCTTGTGTGTGGATTACGCCATAACAGGCTTCGCCGCGCCGAACCAGAGGAAAGGGGCCGATTACCGCCCCTTCCGTTGTCCAAGCCCCATCTTCTTCGCAAGGTTGGAGCGAGCTTCCGCGTACTTTGGCGCCACCATCGGATAATTGGGTTCCAAGCCCCACTTTTCGCGATATTCTTCGGGCGACATGTTGTAGTGCGTGCGCAGATGGCGTTTCAGAGACTTAAACTTCTTGCCATCTTCCAGACAAATGATGTAATCGGGTGTCAGCGATTTCTTCACCGCTACCGCTGGCTTTAACTCTTCCTTCGGCGCCTGGATCATATTTGATGACGCACGGGTAAGGGCAGAGTGTATGTCCCCAATCAAGCTCGGCAAGTCCCCAACCACTACAGAGTTATTGGTAACATAGGCAGAAACAATCTGAGTCGTGAATTCCACAAGCTCGTTATTTTCAAATTTTTCCTCAATCATTTGCGGGCTCCTGGAACGGCCTTGAGCTGAACTATCCAAAGTTTTGTAGGAATTACCTTGGATCTCCGCTTTGTCAAGCCAGCGCGGCTCGGTCTTGCGCTTTGAGCCGAGATCCTTGACCTTATTTGCTTGTTTCACAATCGTCTGCCTTTCGCATTTTCAGGGAATACATCCTGTATATCACAAAGACGCAACTTCTCAAGAAACCTATTAGCAATAACACGTGTTACTTTAGTTCGAAGCGAACAGCCGTCTCTCAAAAAACATGCTCTCTTTTGTGGCTTGGTAAACTCTGCTTGTTTTGCCCAAAATGCCGCAACGCGCCGAGGCGCGAAATCATACGCCGCCCCACTGCACTTCCATGCTGAGCAACACTGCGACCCGGATGGTCCAAACGCTACATGCGGGATCGCCTGATACCTGCGCGCTATATTTAGATCTTTGCTTCATCCATACGCAATCGATAACTCCATTAACATGCTTTGATTGCGTGCGACTGTGGGTAACCGTCGTCACGAAGAAGAGAGCGCTTCCTGCAAAATGAGTAAGCCGTCAGCGCTTGCCGCCGCCGGCTTTCGCACCACTCCTATCCCAGCCGTTACTTTTAGAGGCAAAGCTTATCTCGGGCTGTCCACACGGTATGGAGACGTCTTGCCAAGACGTGTCGTCCATGGTCCTTCGGAAGGGCCTTTCGGCTTCCTATTTCCTTAAATGGAAAGCTCTAAGGGAAATCTTGCAGATGCGCCTGTGTCCCATCTTTTCCGACTGCGCCGAAAGCGCGCTCCTCGTTGACTTTGGACCGCACTACGATCGTCAGCTCAGCTTGTCGATTCTTCAAGTCTGCAAGGTTCTTGAAGCGTCGATGCTTCCGGGGCTCAAGGAAAGCATACCTGCATTGACGTCGCTTACGGTGCTTTACGACCCGTTGCAGCTTTCCAAGGAAAGGATCGTCCACGAAATCCAGCATTTGTGCGAGGTGCCCCGCGCCGCGCCGGACTGTGCGCGGACTTGGGAAATCCCGGTTGTTTACGGCGGCGAGGGCGGTCCGGATCTCGAAGAGGCAGCTCTGCGCGCCGGAATTACCGAAGAGGAGGCGATCGCACTTCATGCCGGGCGTTATTATCATGTCTATATGCTGGGTTTTCTTCCCGGCTTTGCTTATCTCGGCGACCTTCCTGAAAAGCTGAAAGCGCCTCGACGGGCCACGCCCCGCGCTCGCGTGCCGGCCGGGTCGGTCGCAATCGCCTCGGACATGACTGCGATATACCCGCTTGAGAGTCCTGGCGGCTGGCATGTCATCGGATACACGCCCGTCATCCCTTGGGATCTGAAACGGCGAAAGGAGCCTCTCTTCCAAGCCGGCGACCGGGTTTGCTTCAAACCTGTGGAAGCGGACGAAGCTGAGGAAATCCAGCGGTTGGCGGCGGAAGGCTGGAGTCCGATGTGCAGGGAGGCGTCGTGACCGCCTCGCTCCGGGTGATCGCGCCTGGGATGGCTGCAACGCTTCAGGATGGCGGGCGCGAGGGCTATCAACGCTTCGGCGTCCCGGTTTCGGGCGCGCTCGATAAAGTCAGCCTGGCCATCGCCAACACGCTTGTCAGCAATGCGCCCCAAGAAGCCGCGCTGGAAGTTCTGGCGGCCGGGCTGACGGTGACGGTTTGCGCCGAGTGCGTCACGCTCGCGGTGGCTGGAACGGCGGCGCCTTTCGTCCTTGAAACAGCGCAGGCAATCTTACGGATTCCCCCGTTTCAAAGCATCGCCGCGAGGCGCGGAGACATCGTGCGGTTGCCTCCTCCAAAGGGAGGCGCTGTCTTCTATGTCGCGGCGGCGGGCGGCTTCGACGTTCCTTCCGTTTTCGGCAGTCGATCGACCTATCGGCGAGCCGCGCTCGGCGGCTTCCACGGACGGACGCTGCAGGCTGGGGACGATCTGCCGCTTCGCTGGCCCTCGGCGCCTGCTGCTCGCGAAGCGCTTTCGCTGGACGTGAGCCTTTCCGCCCCGGATGTCTTACGCGTGATGCGCGGACCGAACGCCGACTATTTCAAGCCAAGGGCTTTCGAAACGCTGCTGACCTCGAACTATACGGTCGCGCCGGCATCGGACCGTATGGGTCTTCGCTTGCACGGCCCCCGGCTTGAACGCGCCATCGAGGGCGAGTTGCCGTCGCAAGGCACGACTGCAGGCGGGTTGCAGGCGCCTTCCGACGGGCAGCCGATCCTTCTTCTAGCCGACAGGCAGACCACCGGCGGCTATCCTCGCATCGCAACCGTGATCGCAGCGGACATCGCCGCAGCGGGGCGGCTCGCGGCAGGAAACAGCGTCCGCTTCCAGGAGGTAAGCCGCGACGAGGCCGTGCGACTTTTGAAGATGCAGCGGGATTGGCTGGCGTCCCTTCCCTCGCTTCTTGTGCCGGTCTCCACCACGACACTCTCGACCGAACTTCTCCTCAGCGCCAATCTCGTGGGCGGCGTCACCGCCGGCGCGGCCGAGGACTGATCGAGCTTCTCGTCTTGGCTTGCCGCGCGCGAATGGCCATCGGAGAGGAGCAGACCGAGGCCTGATTTTGGAGGCGCGGCCGCTTACCGTTCAGCAGCGGAATTACTCGGCCAGTTCTCCATCGAATGGGCGTGCGCATGCTCGCGGCGCGCTATCGACGGTCGATTGTCTTGTCTGCTTGACATCATCCGCGCCACGTGGCCCTTTTTGCGAGAGATTTTAGCCAAGCACAAGGAGCGGTCACATGGCATTAAAAATCGGCATCAACGGGTTTGGTCGTATCGGCCGGTTGGTCTTTCGCGCGGCGGCGGAAAATCCGAACGTCGAGATTGTCGGCATAAACGACCTCGTGCCTTCCGACAATCTCGCTTACCTGCTGAAGTATGACACGACCCATGGCAGGTTTTCCGGCAAGGTCGAGGCGAAAGAAGATGGCTTCGTCGTGAACGGCAAGCACGTGCCGTGTTACTCAGTCAGGAACCCGGCCGAGCTTCCTTGGGGAAAGAACGGCGCGGATTATGTGATCGAATCGACCGGCCTGTTCACCGATTACGCTGGTGCGGAAGCGCATCTCAAAGCCGGCGCGAAGCGCGTGATCATATCGGCGCCGACCAAAGACCCGGAGAAGGTCAAGACGCTCCTGATGGGCGTGAACCACACCAAGTTCGACCCGGCCACGGACAAGGTCGTTTCCAACGCAAGCTGCACGACGAATTGCCTCGCGCCGGTCGCAAAAGTCATCAACGACAATTTCGGCCTGGCCGAAGGGCTGATGGCGACGATCCACGCGGCGACCGCGACGCAGCCGACACAGGACGGCCCGAGCCGGAAGGACTGGCGCGGCGGGCGGAACGCGTACATGAACATTATCCCCTCAAGCACCGGCGCCGCCAAGGCGGTCGGTCTGGTTCTGCCCGAGCTGAAAGGCAAGCTGACCGGCATGGCCTTCCGCGTTCCGACCGCGGACGTTTCGGTCGTCGATCTCACCTTCAAAACGGCGAAGGCCACGAGCTACAAAGAAATCTGCGCCAAGATGAAGGAAGCGAGCGAAGGCGCGATGAAGGGCATTCTCGGCTACACGGACGAGGAAGTCGTCAGCAGCGATTTCATCCACGATTCGCATAGCAGCATCTTCGACGCCGGGGCCGGCATCGAGCTGAATGCGAACTTCTTCAAGACCGTGAGCTGGTACGACAACGAATGGGGCTACAGCATGCGGGTCGTCGATCTGGCCACGCATATGGCGCACAAGGATGGGCTGTTGAAGTAAGGTCCCTCCTCTGACATCGGCCCCCGCCGCAGTACGGACAACCCGAAACCGCCTCACAGGCGGATGGGGTGACTGCGGCGGGGACGCGGCCGTTTGGCGGCGGAAGATTTTTCTGCTTCGTTTCCAGCGATCTAAGACTTCACCTTGCGCGCGGCGCGGAAGTCTGTTAATTGGACAAAGATCCATTGCCCCTGACAGGGTGGATTCACTGGCCCTGGCTCTTCCAAGAGCGAGGGTTTTTTTTTGCCGGCCGGGACCTTCCGATTTTCTTTACCGCCGCTTCGCAAGCGCGGAATCCGCGCCAAATGCGCAGTTCGCATCCAGAGCACCGCATCATGGTAGCTTCGGCCATTCGAAAATATTTCGTTTCCGCGCCTCTTTATTAACGCGAGGATGGTTAATTTCAGCGCGCCGGAATTATTTCTGGTCAATTCATAACTTATTAATGGACCATTTGGTGCAAAGCGACGAGCGTGGCGCCTTTGGTTTGGGCGCGAACGGGTTATCTAACTCCTTGAAAAGACGAAAGTTTTTATCCTTAATAAAATACCCATTCAATGGAATTTAATACGGGGATTTATCCCTTTACTGGGACGAGCAAAAGTCCGTTAAATATGTTTCAGCTTCGCGACTTAACCATTTTGGGCAGCCGGAACAGCGCGGCTGAGGCGGAGGCGACGGCCTCGCGAACGGTTTTTTCCTGCGATTTCAAGGGTTTGAGTAGGCTCAAGCTCTCGTTAACCCGCCGGCAAGGCGATTTCGCCGAGTATTATTCAGAAGAAATGGGGCGGACTAGTCAGGGAGGTTGACAAGCATGCCGCACGCGCAGGATGCATACAAAAAGGAGGGTCCGTGCATACCCTAAGGCGCTGTCCCGGATGACGTTTGCGTCACTCTTACTTTTCGCGGATCAGCCCCTCCTGCGCGGTCGACGCCACAAGCCGCCCGTCGCGGGAGAAGATGCTTCCCCGGCAGAAACCGCGGCCCACCTGCGCGCTCGGGCTATCCTGCGCGTAAAGCAGCCATTCGTCTGCGCGAAAGGGCCGGTGGAACCAGAGCGCGTGATCGAGGCTCGCCAGCATCAGGCGCGGATCGAACAGCACGCGGCCATGCGCGATCAGCGCCGTGTCCAGCAGCGAGAAATCGGACGCATAGGCGAGCGCGCACTGGTGAAGCCTGAAATTATCCGGCAGCCTGCCATTGGTCTTGATCCAGAGATACTGTTTCGGCTCGAGTTTCTCGCGGCAGAAGAAGCGCGAAAGATCCACCGGGCGCAATTCGATGGGGCGTTCGCGCTCCCAGTAATGGCGCATCTCTTCGGGCATGTTCGGGAGAAGCCGCGCCAGCAATTCCTCCTCCGATGGCAGCGCTTCCGGCGGCGGCACATCCGGCATGGGCGCCTGGTGCTCGAAGCCGGTCTCCGCCTTATGAAACGAAGCAGCCATGGAGAAGATCGCATGCCCATGCTGGATGGCGATCACCCGCCTGGTCGTGAAGCTGCCGCCGTCGCGGATGCGGTCGACCTCATAAACGATCGGGACTTTCGGATCGCCAGGCCGAAGAAAATAGGCATGGAGCGAATGGGCCAGCCGATCCTGCGCCTCAACCGTGCGGTCGGCCGCGACGAGCGCCTGACCGACGACTTGCCCGCCAAACACACGCTGCCAGCCATTCTGCGGGCTGCGGCCGCGAAACAGATTGTGCTCCAACTGCTCCAGATCGAGTGTGGACAGGAGTTCTTCGACCGCAGCCATTTGCGCTTCTCCAACTGTACACCGACATAACGGTTGCCTAGATTGGTCTGTCAAGCGACATGGACGTGGAACGAAAGACGGTGACCGTGAACGAGATTGAGAAAACCCGTTTCGATGTTGTCATTTGCGGCGGAAGCTTTGTCGGCCTTGCACTGGCGCGCGCGCTGAGCGCCGAGGCTCCCGGCGCACTCTCTATCGCCATCGTCGAACAGCGCACCTTGCCGCGTTCTGACGAGGTGATCGCGGACGGCCGGACAGTAGCCCTGACCGCGTCCGTCAAGGCGATGCTGGAGGTGATCGGAGTCTGGCCCGCGATTGAGGGAAAGGCCGAGGCGATACGGCGGATCGAGCTGACCGACTCCGCGCTCGACGCGCCGGTCAGGCCCAGCCTCATCAATCTGGACTCAGAAAAGACGCCGAGCGGCGAGCCGACCGCCTACATTGTCGAAAATGCCGACCTCCTTCGCGCCCTGATCGCCTCGCTGGAGGGCGCCCAAAATGTCCGCATCTTCGCCCCCGACAGCGTTTCGAGCTTTGAAACCGGGGACCAGCAGGTTGAAATCAAGCTCCGCTCCGGGGCCACGCTCGACGCGAAGCTCCTTGTCGCAGCGGACGGACGGACCTCCGAGCTGCGCACCATGGCCGGTATCAGGACCACGGTCTGGCCATCGGACAAGGTCGGAATTGTCGCGACAGCCGGGATCGAAATTCCTCACGAAGGCGTGGCGCGCCAGCATTTTCTACCGGCCGGCCCTTTCGCCATTCTGCCCATGACCGGGAACCGCGTGTCTATCGTCTGGACGGAAGAAGGCCGCGTGGCGAAACAGATCCTTGAGCAGGACCGCGAGACGGTGCTCGCGGAATTGTCGCGCCGCGCCGGTCCCGAACTCGGCGCTCTCACGCTTCTGTCGGAGCCGAAAGCCTATCCTCTGACAATGACGCTCGCGCGCGATTTTGTCCGGCCACGCTTCGTCCTCGTAGGCGATGCGGCGCACGGCCTGCATTGGATTGCGGGACAAGGGCTCAATCATGGACTCAAGGACGTCGCCGCGCTTGCCGAAACCTTGATCGATGCCGTCCGGCTCGGTCTCGACATTGGCGGCTTGAGCGTTCTCAAGCGCTACGAACGCTGGCGGCGCTTCGACAGCACAACATCCGCCTTTACGGCGGTTGCGATCAACACGCTGTTTTCGAATGACAGCATGGCGCTCCGCATGCTGCGCAGCACGGGCCTTCGTTCCGTCGACAGGCTTTCGCGCCTGAAGACCTTCTTCATGAAGGAGGCGGCCGGACTAACTGGAGACGTTCCCAAGCTTCTCAGGGGGGACCCTGTCTAGAGGGAGCCGGCCGCTCCCGCTGCAACGTCGTCCCTTCTCCCCTTGCGAAAGGCTTTTTGGACCTAAGCAGCGTCAGCGTGATCGGCAAGCTTGCGCGCTTCTTCAGGGAGCATGATCGGAATGCCCTTGCGGACCGGATAGGCAAGTCCGGCGGCATTGCTGACAAGCTCCTGCGCTTCCTTGTCCCACTGAAGAGGCTGCTTCGTCACCGGGCATACCAATATCTGGAGGAGGAGGGGGTCGATCTCGTCTTTCGTCTCGGACGCGTCCATTGCGTTAAACCTTTTTTATGAAACTGCCTGAAGTTGATGTGGATTCCGGAAGCTGTTTTGACAGGTCCAAGCGGCTTTCGCTAGTGAAGGCTTGTCCCAGGGCCCGAACCCGGAGCAGCGATCTCCATCTCCGCCAGAGCCATGAGCACCTCAGAACGCGTCTTCAGATCGGGCGCTTCCAGAAGCGCCTGCTTCTCCTCGGGGCCGTAAGGGCTGATCATTGCAAGGGTGTTGATGAGAAGCTCTGTGGGCGAGCGCTGGATGCTATCCCAGTCCGCCGTCATATCGCGAGCGTCGAGATAAGTCTTCAAAACCTGCAGAAAGCGAGGCCAATCCACGGCGTCCTGGCCGTAACCGCGCACCAGGTCCTGCTGATACGGAGCGTAGTTGGCGTCGCAAATGCGATAGGGCTTTGCGGTCCTTGTCTCGCCCGCGATGTCGAAGCGGCAGATCCCGGTGAGCGTAACGAGAAGCCGCCCATCCTCGGATTCGGAAAAAGCGGACAGCCTCCCCGCGCAGCCGATGTGACGAAGCGGGTGCCCCTTCGATGTCGGCGACTCTTCCTCGGCGCCGAGCGGCTGGACGATGCCGATAATGCGGTTGCCCGCGATGACATCGTCGACCATGCTCAAATAGCGGGGCTCGAAAATGTTCAAAGGCAGGTTCGAGCGTGGAAGCAGGATGCAGCCCTGAAGCGGAAACATGGGCAGCTGCGCTGGAAGGTCGGCCAGCGTTCGGTATCTGTCCGTGATCGCCAAAGTCGCCTCCTTCGCCGTAAACCGGCGTCAAGCAAATAAGAGCGAAGAGAGACGTTGCCGTCCCTCCAGCGTGAGCGGATCTTTCGGCCCCCAGGCATCGAAGAACTCGATGAGCTGCTTTCTTGCCGCATCGTCGTTCCAGGCGCGGTCTTTGCGCACGATTTCAAACAGATGATCCATCGCTTCGCGGCGCTGGCTTTTCGCGTTAAGCGCGATGGCGAGCTTGAACCGTGACTCCCAATCGCCCGGATTGGAGGCAACAGCCTGTTCCAGGCCTTTAATGTCCGATTTCGCTCCAGCCTTCTTCGCGAGGTCGAGCGCCGCTTTCGCGCTGCGATAGCTCTCCGCTGTCTGCTTCGCGGAAGGAACGAGAGCGAGCGTCTGTTCCGCCCGGGCCAGATCGCCGGTTTGGATATAGCACTTCGCGAGCCCTCCAACGGCGTCCACATTCTCGGGATCGGCCTGCAAAATCGCCGCGAACTGCGCCGCCGCGCCGGCAATATCGCCAGCAGCAAGCGCCGCCTGCGCATCTTCAAGGCCGGCCTCGCCGCCCGCATCCGGGCCCAGCACGCGCTCAATGAAGGCGCGAACCTGACTTTCCGGCATGGCGCCCATGAATCCATCGACAGGCTGCCCGTTCTTAAAAGCGAACACTGCAGGGATCGACTGCACGCCCAGCTGCGCCGCCACGTCCGGATACTCATCGGTATTCATCTTCACAAGGCGGACCGCGCCCTTTGCCGCCTTGACGACCTTCTCAAGGATCGGCGTGAGCTGCTTGCAGGGTCCGCACCACGGCGCCCAGAAATCAACGATCACGGGCACTTTCCGCGACGCATTGATGACATCCGCCACGAAAGTTTGTGTCGTTGTGTCCTTGATCAGGTCGCCCGCATTTTCATTCTTTTTCGCGGCGGAGCCGCCGAAGAGCGAGATGGCCATCAGTGTTTCACCCGGATATATTTATGCGACGTTGGGAGTTCTTGTGAATCCGCGGCTCGCTAAAATTCTCATCAGCCTGCGGCGGAGATAGGCTTCCCGCCGCGATCAGACAAGCGCACAATTTCTGTATACGCTTGGCGAAGGGATCGCCCCGCGTCAAGGAAAAGCTAAGAAAGCCCCAGATGCAAGCCCTGGCCATACAAACATAGAGGCGTCCGCTTTATCATCAACAAGCCCGAAAGCTTGCACAGGCGGCAGAATCCACGGAGACGGCCTCATCTGCCTGTCTTGGGGAAGAGGGGCAACGCTACAGGGAGGTGAGGCCGCCGAAGCTGGCGAAGCGTGCGCCACTCAGCCGTTCCTTATCGGCCAAGGCCTCGTTGCTCCAGCTGCGGCGCAATTGCGCTTATGATAGCAGGCGCGCAATGCTAAACTCTAGCATATTGCAGCCCAGTGGAAATGCGAGTACCCAGGGGCAGCGCTGGGAACACAAGCACTAAAGTCAAGGAGAACAGCATGGCACGGGCCAAAATCGCACTCATCGGGTCAGGAATGATCGGCGGCACGCTGGCCCATCTGATCGGCCTCAAAGAGCTGGGCGACGTGGTGCTGTTCGACATCATGGAGGGCCTGCCTCAAGGAAAGGCGCTCGATATCGCCGAGTCGTCGCCTGTCGACGGCTTCGACGGCGCCTTCACCGGTGTGAACGACTACGCCGACCTCAAAGGCGCGAATGTCGTGATCGTCACCGCAGGCGTGCCACGCAAGCCGGGCATGAGCCGTGACGATCTTCTTGAAATCAATTTGAAGGTGATGGAGCAGGTCGGCGCAGGCATCAAGAAATATGCGCCCGACGCCTTCGTCATCTGCATCACGAACCCGCTCGACGCCATGGCTTGGGCGCTGCAACGCGTGACCGGGCTGCCGAAAAACCAGTTGGTCGGCATGGCGGGCGTACTCGACAGCTCGCGCTTCCGCTATTTCCTTGCGCGCGAATTCGATGTTTCCGTCGAAGATGTTTCGGCGTTCGTGCTTGGCGGCCATGGCGATACCATGGTGCCGCTGCCGCGCTACACGACTGTTGCGGGCATTCCTCTCCCCGACCTCATCAAGATGCGCTGGATTACCCACGAGCGGGTGAACGAGATCGTGCAGAGGACCCGCGACGGGGGCGCCGAGGTTGTGAAGCTCTTGAAGACGGGCTCGGCGTTCTACGCACCCGCGGCTTCGGCCATCGCCATGACCGAGGCGTATCTCAAGGATAAAAAGCGCGTTCTGCCCTGCGCGGCTTATCTGACAGGCGAGTACGGGGTGAAGGGCCTTTACATTGGCGTCCCCTGCGTCATCGGGGCCAAAGGCATGGAGCGCGTAATCGAAGTCGATCTCAACACGCATGAGCGGCTCGACTTCAAGCGCTCGGTGGAAGCGGTGCAAAACCTCGTCGAAGCCTGCGTGCGCATCGCACCGGGTCTCCAGCAACCCTCAGCCTAGAGACCAGAGCCGCCTTTATGGCGGCCTCTTTTTTCCGGATACCAATATTTGCCTCCTCTCACGATAAGAGCTGTCCCATGAATGTGCATGAATATCAGGCCAAAGCGATCCTCAGAGACTATGGCGTTCCCGTCCCGCGCGGGCAGGCAGCCTTCGCCCCGGAGGAAGCCTATGCCGTCGCCAAGGAATTGGGGGGACCCATCTCGGTCGTGAAAGCACAGATCCATGCCGGCGGCCGCGGCAAAGGTCATTTCAAGGAGGCCGAGGCTGGCGACAAGGGCGGCGTGCGCATCGCAAAGTCTGCGGACGATGTGCGGGTCTTCGCAGACCAGATGCTGAGCAATACCCTCGTCACCGTCCAGACGGGGCCGGCCGGCCGTGTCGTGAAACGGCTTCTTATCGAAGAAGGCGCCGCTATTGCCCGCGAGCTTTACCTGTCCTTTCTGATCGACCGCGCTACGTCACGCGTCGCCATCATCGCTTCGACGGAAGGCGGCATGGACATTGAGGAGGTGGCTCACAAGACGCCTGAGAAAATTGTCACGATCCACATCGACCCGGCAACCGGCTATTCGCAATTTCACGGCCGGGAAGTCGCCTTCGCGCTCGGCCTGAAGGACGGCCAGATCAAGCAATGCGTGACCCTGATCGGCAATCTCTACAGGGCGTTCACCGAGAAGGACATGAGCCTTCTCGAAATCAACCCGCTCATCGTAACCGAAAAGGGCGATCTCGTTTGCCTCGATGCGAAACTGAACTTCGACGGCAACGCCCTTTACCGTCACCGCGAAATCCTGAACCTGCGCGATCTTGACGAGGAAGACCCGGCGGAGGTTTTAGCGTCCCGCTACGACCTTTCCTATGTGAAGCTCGACGGCGCTATCGGCTGCCTCGTGAACGGCGCAGGTCTCGCGATGGCCACCATGGACATCATCAAGCTTTACGGCTCTGAGCCTGCGAACTTTCTCGACGTAGGCGGCGGCGCGACGAAAGAGAAGGTTACCGAGGCCTTCAAGATCATTCTATCGGACCCGAACGTGAAGGGCATTCTCGTCAACATCTTCGGCGGCATCATGCGTTGCGACATTATCGCGGAAGGCATTATCGCAGCGGCGCGCGAGACGAGTCTCCAGGTTCCGCTCGTGGTGAGGCTCGAAGGAACCAACGTCGAGCTCGGCAAAGACATCATCAAGAAATCCGGCCTTCAGGTCATCCCGGCGGATAACCTCGCCGATGCGGCCGAGAAGATCGTGCGCGAGGTCAAGAAGGCAGCTTGACCCTACACACCCCTACACAGTACATCTTACACAGCTAGAGCGCTGTGTGATATGGGCTGCGATATGAAGAACATTACGCTGGCGGTCGATGATGACGTCCTGGCCGCTGTCCGGAAGCTGGCCGCGGAGAAGAACACAACCGTGAACGGCTTGGTGCGAGACTACTTCGCATCGCTTGCGGAGCAGGTCAGGCAGGAAGCATCGGCCCGAGCAAGAAAAGAGCTCGTCCGTATGAGCGAAGAGTCGACGGCGGGCATGGCTGATTGGAAGTGGAATCGGGAAGAACTTTATGACCGTCCCATGCTTTCTCGACACCAACATCCTGATTTACGCGGCATCGAGGGACGACCCGAGGAAAAGAAGGATAGCAAGTAGGCTTATCGACGGCGGAGAATTCGGAATATCGGGTCAGGTTCTGGCCGAGTTCTACACCGCATCAACCAGGAAAATGCGCCCCCCTATGACTGAAGATCGCGCACAGGCTTGGGTCGATCTCCTTTGCCAGCAACATTGCGTGGCGGTCGACGCCGGCATTGTCAGATCAGGAATCGAAGTTTCCAGGCGCTACGGAATCTCCTACTGGGATGGCGCCATTGTTGCGGCGGCGCAATCGGTGGGAGCGCCGATTGTCTATACCGAGGATCTCAATCACGGCCAGGTTTATGGTACTGTAAAAGCTGTCAATCCTTTCGTGGAACGCGAGCCAGGCCTTCATGAACCGCAGAACACGCCGTTTGAAGATGCCGGTTGATCTTTCCGCCGCGCGTTTCCGTCCCTTTTAACTTCCGTCAATCAGATAAGGCAATCAAATGGCCATCCTCGTCGACAGTAACACCAAAGTGATCTGCCAGGGCCTCACCGGCGCCCAAGGCACATTCCATACTGAGCAAGCGATTGCTTATGGCACGAAGATGGTCGGCGGCGTGACCCCCGGTAAGGGCGGAACGAAGCATTTGGGCATTCCCGTTTTCGACACCGTCAAGGAGGCTGTCGAAAAAACAGGCGCAAACGCGACAGCGATCTACGTGCCGCCCCCTTTTGCCGCCGACGCAATCCTTGAAGCCATCGACGCTGAAATCCCCCTCATCGTGGCCATCACCGAGGGCATTCCGGTCATGGACATGGTCAAAGTTAAACGCGCACTGGCTGGATCGAAATCGCGGCTTGTCGGCCCGAACTGCCCAGGCGTCATCACGCCGGGCGAGTGTAAGATCGGCATCATGCCGGGGCACATCCACAAGCGCGGCAGCGTCGGTATTGTTTCGCGGTCCGGCACCCTTACCTATGAGGCAGTCCATCAGACGACGATGGCAGGCCTTGGGCAAACCACCTGCATCGGCATCGGCGGAGATCCCGTCAAAGGCACCGAGCACATCGACGTTCTGGAAATGCTTTTGGCCGACAATGAGACCCAGTCGATCATCATGATTGGTGAGATCGGCGGGTCGGCGGAGGAGGAGGCGGCCGCGTTCTACAAATCATCGCGGCGTAAAAAGCCGATGGTTGGTTTCATCGCGGGCGTAACTGCCCCTCCCGGGCGCCGGATGGGGCATGCTGGCGCGATCATTGCAGGCGGCAAGGGGTCTGCTGGCGACAAGATCGAAGCCATGAAATCGGCCGGAATCACGGTTTCTCCGTCGCCCGCCGCGCTTGGAAGCACGCTCGTTGAAGTGATGAAGGGCTGATCCGCTTGTCAGGCGAAAGCGGAGCGGCATTCGCGGATCGGTCCGCTTTCGCGCCTGAAAGGTGATTGCAGTGAGACGGGAAAATCTCAACGAAGCTTTTCTTCGGACGTCTTTTCTGGACGGAGCGAACGCGTCCTATATCGAAGACCTTTATGAGCGATTTCAGGAAAACCCCGGTTCAGTCACCGCAGATTGGCGTGCATTTTTCACAGATCTGAAAGAGCGCAAGGACCGCGTTCTCGCGGAGACCGGCGGCCCCTCCTGGAAGCCGAAAAACGGCGGAGCGTATGAAAACGGCGATCTTCTGAACGCATTCGCGGCCGATTGGGGCCAAGAAGAGACAGAGATTGCCCGCAAGATCAGCGTCAAGGCACAGGAAAAGGGCGTCGAAATCAGCCGCGAGGAGGCATTCCGGGCCACCCGCGAGTCCGTTCGCGCCCTTATGCTCATCCGGGCCTATCGCGTGAACGGCCATCTCATCGGAAATCTCGACCCGCTTCGGCTTGCCCCTGCTCGCCCGCATCCGGAACTCGATCCGGCAAGCTACGGGTTCACGCCTGGAGATCTGGACCATCAGATCTACATCGACAATGTCCTCGGCCTCGAGACCGCAAGCCTCCGGCAAATCATCGAAATCCTGCGCCGCACCTATTGCGGGACCATCGGCTTCGAGTTCATGCACATCTCGTCGCCTGAGCAAAAACTCTGGATTCAGGAGCGCGTGGAGGGACCGGACAAAGAGGTCGAGTTCACCGTTCTCGGAAAAAAGGCGATCCTGGCGAAGCTCATTCATGCTGAAGGCTTTGAGAAATTCCTCGACAAGAAATATACCGGCACGAAGCGCTTCGGACTTGAAGGGGCCGAATCCGCGGTGCCAGCGCTCGAGCAGATCATCAAGCGCGGCGGCCAGCTCGGCGTGAAGGAAATTGTCATCGGCATGCCCCATCGCGGCCGGTTGAACGTGCTCACGAATGTGATGGGGAAGCCTTTCCGCGCGCTGTTTCATGAATTCAAGGGCGGCTCGGCGAACCCGGACGACGTGGAAGGCTCGGGAGACGTCAAATACCATCTCGGCGTATCCGGCGACCGCGAGTTTGACAGCAATCATGTGCACCTCTCACTGACGGCGAACCCGTCGCACCTTGAGATCGTCGATCCCGTTGTGCTTGGCAAAGTGCGCGCGAAGCAGGATCAGCGCCACGACAAGAGCCGGTCGGAGGTTCTGCCGCTTCTCCTGCATGGCGACGCCGCCTTTGCAGGCCAGGGCGTGGTCGCGGAGTGCTTCGGCCTGTCCGGCTTGAAAGGACATCGCACCGGCGGCTCGCTTCACTTCATCGTCAACAACCAGATCGGTTTCACGACGGCTCCGCGTTTCTCGCGCTCTTCGCCCTATCCTTCTGACATCGCACGTATGATCGAGGCGCCGATCTTCCACGTGAATGGCGACGATCCCGAGGCTGTGGTCTATTGCGCCCGCGTTGCCACCGAGTTCCGCCAGCGCTTCCACAAGCCGGTCGTCATCGACATGATCTGCTACCGGCGGCATGGCCACAATGAAGGCGACGAGCCGTCCTTCACTCAGCCTTTGATGTACAAGCGGATCCGGGAACTGCCGAGCGTCGTCTCGATCTATTCCAAGCGGCTCGCGGAAGAGGGCGTGGTCAAGGAGGCAAAGTCGGAGAAGATTCGCACCGGCTTTTGGGACGTGCTCGAAACCGAGTTCGAAGCATCGGAAGGCTTCCGGCCGAACAAGGCGGACTGGCTCGACGGGCGCTGGTCAGGCATCACGCTTGCCGAGGAAGGACCGCGCCGCGGCAAGACCGGCGTCAGCATCGACACGCTGAAGAGGATCGGCGGAAAGCTGACCGAAGTGCCCAAGGGCTTTACGCTGCATAAGACGATCGACCGGCTGCTCACGAACCGGCGCAAGACGATCGGTGAAGGGCGCGGCATCGACTGGGCTATGGCCGAAGCGCTCGCATTCGGGACGCTTCTCGAGGAAGAGTTCCCCGTCCGGCTTTCCGGGCAGGACGTCGAACGCGGCACCTTCTCGCAACGCCACTCAGTGCTCACCGATCAGCTGAACGAGGAACAGTATATCCCGCTGAACCACATCTCGAAGAAGCAGGCCCGCTTTGAGGTCATCAATTCGATGCTCTCCGAGGAGGCCGTGCTGGGGTTTGAATATGGCTACAGCCTCGCCGAACCGAACACGCTTGTGCTCTGGGAGGCGCAGTTCGGCGACTTTGCCAATGGCGCGCAAGTCGTAATCGATCAGTTCCTCGCCAGTGGTGAGCGAAAGTGGCTGCGCATGTCGGGCCTGATCCTGCTTCTGCCGCATGGCTACGAAGGCCAAGGCCCGGAGCACTCGTCTGCGCGCCTTGAGCGCTATCTGCAGCTTTCGGCGGAAGACAATTGGCAGGTCGCGAACTGCACCACGCCCGCAAACTACTTCCATATCCTTCGGCGTCAGCTTCACCGCAGCTTCCGCAAGCCACTGATCCTGATGTCGCCGAAATCGCTCCTGCGGCACAAGCGGGTCGTGTCTCCCATCGAGGATTTCGGTCCCGAGACCACCTTCCATCGCGTATTGTGGGATCATGCGGAGCACGGCGGGAGCGAGAAGGTGAAGCTCGCGCGGGATGAGGACATCCAGCGTGTGGTTCTCTGCTCGGGCAAGGTCTACTATGATCTTTTCGAGGAACGCGAAACGCGCGGCAACGGCGAGAATCTATCTCATGCGCGTGGAGCAGCTCTACCCGTTCCCCGCGCGCGCGCTCATCCAGGAACTCAGCCGCTTCCCGAATGCCGAAATCGTCTGGTGCCAGGAGGAGCCGAAGAATCAGGGCGCCTGGACATTCGTCGAAGCCAATATCGAATGGGTGCTCGATCATATCGGCGCCAACTCCCGGCGTCCGCGCTACATCGGACGGCCTGCCTGTGCTTCCACGGCGGCTGGCCTCATGAGCAAGCACACAGCTGAACTCCACGCTTTCCTTGACGAGGCGTTGACGTTACAAGGCTAGGCGGGCGCCGTCGCTCATGGCGGCCGGGCTTACTTCTCTCAATTTTGGACCGCGACATGACGAGTTCCTTGCGGTTCCTCCTTTCGATGCTTGCGAAGGATCTGCGCATGGCCATTGAGATCGTCGTTCCAACTCTTGGCGAGTCGGTAACGGAAGCCACAGTCGGAAAATGGTTCAAAAAGGCCGGGGATGCGGTCAGAACCGACGAGGCCCTGGCTGAGCTCGAAACCGATAAAGTCACGCTTGAGGTTAACGCGCCCGCTTCAGGATTTATTTCAGAGATTGTCGTCAAGGAAGGCGAGACTGTCGCGGTCGGCGCAATCCTTGGCTCGATCGCAGAGGGACAGGCGGCTGCAGCCGCAGCGAAGCCGGCGGAGAAACCGATCCAGGTGAAGCCTGCCGCCGCGCCGCAGCCCGTTCAAGCGGCATCGGCTCCTGAACGCGCGAGCGCGTCGCAACCCGCCGCGCGTTCGCTGAATGTCGAAACGCTGGCGCCTTCCGTGAGACGCATCGCTGAGGAAAGCGGTATCGATCCTGCCACCGTCACCGGTTCTGGGAAGGAAGGCCGCGTAACCAAGGGCGATATGCTTGCGGTGATCGAGGGCGGCGCGTCGCCCTCAAGCCCGGTCAGCTTCGGGAAGATCCAAGCTCCCCCGGCGCAAGCGCCGCGCGCGCCCTACACGCCGCCTGCCGAAGCTCGGGAAGAGCGCGTTCGCATGACCAAGCTGCGCCAGACGATCGCCCGCAGACTGAAGGAAGCGCAGAACGCCGCAGCCATGCTCACCACCTTCAATGAGGTGGACATGACGACAATCATGGACGTGCGCAACCGGTATAAGGATCTGTTCGAGAAGAAGCACGGCGTGAAGCTCGGCTTTATGGGCTTCTTCGTAAGAGCCTGCATCCATGCCTTGCATGACATCCCGAGCGTCAACGCCGAGATCGACGGCGACGACATCGTTTACAAGAATTACTATCACATCGGCATTGCGGTCGGCACCGAGCGCGGGCTTGTGGTGCCTGTCGTCAGGGACGCGGACAAGAAATCCATCGCGGCGGTCGAGAAAGAAATCGCGGGATTCGGCAAGCGCGCGCGCGACGGCAAGCTTGGCCTCGAAGAAATGCAGGGCGGCACCTTCACCATCTCAAACGGCGGCGTCTACGGCTCGCTCATGTCCACGCCGATCCTGAACGCACCACAGTCCGGCATCCTTGGCATGCATAAAATCCAGGAGCGGCCGATGGCCATGGGGGGCAAGGTCGAAATCAGGCCGATGATGTATCTAGCCTTATCTTACGATCATCGCCTCGTCGACGGCAGGGAGGCTGTCACCTTCCTCCTGCGTGTGAAAGAGGCCCTGGAAGACCCGCAGCGGCTTTTCCTCGATCTCTGACCCAGTCTGGAGGGAAAACGCATGGGCAAACATAGACTCGTCCCGCACCTGATTGTTGAAGGCGGTCTCGAGGCCATCGACTTCTATGAAAGGGCCTTGGGCGCTGAAAAGACGACGCTGATGATGGCTAAGGACGGCAAGCGCGTCATGCATGCCGAGCTTGACCTGAACGGCGGCGCGCTAAAACTGTCAGACAGTTTCCCGGAAATTCCGAGCGGCATGGCGCCCCCTGGCACGGCGGGCGGGACCTCGGTCTCGCTTCATCTAGACTACAAGAAGCCGAAACAGGTCGATGAAGCCATCGAACAGGCCGTGAAAGCAGGAGCGACGCTCACCATGCCGGCCCAGGATACGTTTTGGGGCGCTCGTTACGGACGAGTGCGCGATCCATTTGGTCATGTCTGGTCTTTTCATGCTTTGCATAAGAAGAAAGATTCAGATGAGCAGTAAGCGATGCACGCGGGTGGCGAACCGCTGGCTATCGAACGGAGATGTCAGGGATGGGTGACGCATACGATCTGATCGTGATTGGAACCGGTCCCGGCGGTTATGTCTGCGCGATCCGCGCGGCTCAGCTCGGGCTCAAAACGGCGGTGGTGGAGAAGAGCCGGACGTTCGGCGGAACATGCCTGAATGTCGGCTGCATTCCATCGAAGGCGCTGTTGCACGCGTCCGAGCTTTTTGAGGAAGCGGGCCACGGCTTCTCCGCGATGGGCATCAAGGCGAAGCCCGAACTGGATCTGCCCGCGATGCAGAAATACAAGCAGGAGGGCGTCGAAGGCAACGTCAAGGGCGTCGAGTTCCTGCTCAAGAAGAACAAGGTGGATGCCTATCACGGCATCGGTCGCATCACCGCTCCCGGCAAGGTCACCGTTCGCCCGGTCGAGGGAGGCGGCGAGAAGACTTTGGAAACAAAGGCGATCGTCATCGCCACGGGCTCCGATGTCGCCCGGCTTCCCGGCATCGACATCGACGAAAAGCGCATCGTGTCATCGACCGGAGCTTTGGACCTCGACAAGGCGCCCGGCCACCTTCTGGTTGTCGGCGGCGGCATAATCGGCCTGGAGCTTGGGTCGGTCTGGCGGCGTCTCGGCGCGAAAGTAACGGTCGTCGAGTTTCTGGACCGTATCATTCCCGGCATGGACGACGAGGTTGCGAAGCAGTTCCAGCGCATGCTCCAGAAGCAAGGCCTGGCGTTTCGACTTGGACAGAAAGTTGCCGGCGTCGAACTAAACGGGGCGGGACCGCTGAAGGTTCAGGTCCAGCCGAGCAACGGCGACGGCTCACGGGAGGTTCTCGATGCCGACGTCGTTCTTGTTGCCGTAGGGCGCGTCCCCTACACTGAGGGGCTTGGACTGGAAGACGCTGGCGTCCAGATCGACAACATGCGCCGCATTGTGATCGACGATCATTTCAGGACAAATGTAAAAGGGATTTACGCCATCGGCGATGTGGTCCGCGGCCCGATGCTCGCTCATAAGGCCGAGGATGAAGGCGTCGCTGCCGCGGAAATCATCGCAGGCAAGGCGGGGCACGTGAACTACGGCGTGATTCCCAACGTGATCTATACCTATCCAGAGGTCGCAAGCGTCGGCCAGACCGAAGAGGAGCTGAAAAAGGCGGGTATCGCCTATAAAGTCGGCAAGTTTCCCTTCACAGCCAACGGGCGCGCAAAGGTGAACCGGCAAACGGAAGGCTTCGTGAAGTTCCTGGCGGATGCGAAGACGGACCGCGTTCTCGGCGTTCACATCATCGGGCCCGATGCCGGCAACATGATTGCCGAGGCAGCCGTGCTCATGGAATTTGGCGGCTCGGCAGAGGACCTGGCGCGGACCTGCCATGCTCATCCGACATTGAGCGAAGCGATCAAGGAAGCGGCGCTCGCGGTGGATAAGCGTGCGATTCACATTTAGGGCGAGGCGGGCGGCGATGCTCACGAGAGGGATTTTGATCTTGGTTCTGGCGGCGATCAGCACGCCGGGTATAGCTGGCGACGCGTGGTCCCCTGCTCTCGCCCAAGCCAATCCTGCCCTCGCTCAAGGGTTTCAGCAGGCTCCCGCCCGGCCTCCGTCGGGTCCGAAAAACTTCCTTGGGCGGAACCATCCTGGAAAAATCACGGGCTTGTCCAACGAAGGTGTTGTCGTCAATCTGCGTGATGGCGGCACGCAGGTGGTCCAATTCGGGGAAATCTGGCGTGTCCGCAAAGCCTACGCCAGCGACGAGCCCGCAGGCACCACCGTCATCGACTTTGCAAACACCCGGCTCTTCGTTGCGACCCCTCTCGACGGTCTCATTGGCGACCTTGGCAAGAAGGTGCCGATGACAAAGCTGACGGCTCCGAACGGCGAGACAATTTACATGGTCGCCAGCAAGGTGACAGACATCTACAATGCCCTTCCGGGATTGCACAATCCTTTGAGCAAGGCCGTGATCGGCACACGGGATGGGACCCAGCAGGTACTGGAAAAAGTCGACGAGGCGAAGAGGATCATCGCCGGCGCGCATGTGATTCAGTAGGAGCGCGAGGCTGATGTGGCGTGTCGGCGTTGATCTGGGAGGGACCAAGATCGAAGCGCTGGCGCTGTCGCCTGCGGGCCAAGAGCGCGTGCGCGTGAGAGCGCCGACGCCGCGCGGCGATTATGAAGGCACGCTCGACGCAATCGTCTCTCTCGTGAACGCCTGCACAGATGGGTTGGCTGCTTCCGAAATAGCCGGCGTCGGGGTTGGCATTCCCGGCAGCCTTTCGCCTCGAACGGGGCTCGTCCGCAACGCGAATTCGACGTGGTTGAATGGCCGTCCGCTCCAACTCGATCTGCAAGCGCGTTTGCAATGGCCCGCTGTCATAGAGAACGATGCCAACTGCTTTGCGCTTTCGGAAGCGGCGGACGGGGCAGCACAGGGGCGCCGCGCGGTTTTCGGCGTGATCCTGGGGACGGGCGTCGGCGGGGGGCTCGTGATCGATGGGCGTTCTCAACTTGGCCATAACGCCGTTGGAGGCGAATGGGGCCACAATCCCTTACCGTGGCCAGATCCGCAAGAATATCCCGGCCCTGTCTGCTATTGCGGAAAGCGCGGGTGCATAGAGACCTTCCTCTGCGGGCCCGCACTGGAACGTCAGTTTCGAGAACTGACCGGCCACGCACTGGACGCCAAGGCGATCGCTGAGAGAGCTGCTGATGGCCAATCCGCTGCGCGAACAGTGCTGGCAGCCTATTCCCGGCGGCTCGCGAAAGCGCTGGCGACAGTGATCAACATCGCCGACCCCGACATTATCGTTTTCGGCGGCGGCTTGTCGAATATACCAGTTCTAATGGATGAGGCTGCCGTGCAGCTCCCGGAATGGGTTTTCTCGGATTGTTTCAGCACACCGCTGAAGGCCAACAAATGGGGCGATTCCAGTGGCGTCAGGGGCGCCGCCCGACTGATTGACTGCCCCAGGTAACCCGGCTTTCGCCGGGTCACCTGTGCAATATCAATGCCTGCAGTACGTTTACGTCATTACAAACGAAGTATGAGGGGAGCATAGTTCAGACCTGCTACCAGATCATCACCCGTTTAGATGAGGTTCGCTGATCTAGCCTATGTTTCGCTGAGGTGATGCAGTTCTGCCACTGAGTTGCGCGTGGGCATCGAAGCAGGTTGCAAGGATCCCCTTCGGGAAAAGACTGCTTTTCCAATACCGACCGTGACTGCGAGGGAGGGCCTTATGAGAAGATCTTCCCGCGCTTGTTAAGCCGCTGCAGTACCCCAGGAAGGAGGTCGGCCATATCGTCAGCGATCAGTCCAGGGCCGAAGATGACCGCGAGTTCGCCATGCATCCAGACTGCCGCAGCCGCCGCATCGAAGGCCGCCATGCCTTGCGCGCAAAGACCGGTGACGAGGCCCGCCAGCACGTCGCCGCTCCCCGCGGTGGCAAGCCAAGCAGGCGCATTCTCACAAATGGATGAGAGACCGTCGGGCGCTGCAACCACGGTATCGGCGCCTTTCAGGATGATAACCGCTCCGGACAGCTCAGCGGCGCGCCGGGCGCGCTCCAGCTTCGACGGTTCATTCGCAAGCTCGGGAAAGACCTTTCTGAACTCGCCCTCGTGCGGCGTCATGATCGTCGGCGCGGGCCGCGACTTGATGAGCCGGAAAAGCTCCACCGGCGCTGGCTGAAACGCTGTTATCCCCTCTGCGTCCAGGACTGCAACCGCATCGCTCGCGAGAACGCTCCCGGCCAAATCCATGACTTCTGGATCACGGCCGGCGCCGGGGCCGATGAGCACGGCGGTGATGCGCGGATCGGAAAGAACGGCGGACAGACCGGCTGGTCCATCATAGGGCGCGACCATCACCGCCGTCAGTTGCGCTGCGTTGAGGTAAAATGCCGATTTCGATGTTGCGACCGTGACGAGCCCCGCGCCTGCCCGCAACGCTGTTCGAGCTGCCAGCCGCCCCGCGCCCGTGCTTTCCATAGGGCCAGAGACGATGACGGCATGTCCGCGGTCATATTTGTGGCCGTCGATTTTCAGCTTCGGAAAGTAGCGCAGCCAGAATTCCGGGTCGTTGGCGAACGTCCGGGGTGCGATCTCACTCAGGACTGCCGCCGGGATCCCGATATCGATCGCGCGGACTTCTCCGCAATAAAGCCGGCCGGGAAGGAGGACATGCCCGGTCTTGCGCCGGAAGAATGTCACAGTTGTCGCCGCCTTAAAGGCGACGCCTCTCACAGCGCCGCCCGTTGCGTCAATGCCTGACGGCACATCGACGGAGATGACGGGCAAACTGCGCGTCGTCACACCCTCGATCATCTCGGCGACGATTTCGCCGACGTTGTCGCGCAAGCCCGTGCCGTAGATCGCGTCGACGACGATTTGCGCGCCCTCCAGGCATTGAAGCGCCATCGCCTCGATGGCCTCGTCCCACCGCCTCGCCATCTCCTTGGGATCTCGCTTCAAATCGTCCTGGCGTCCGAGAAGCGCCAGACGCACATGATAGCCCCGCTCCCTAAGATAGCGCGCGCAGACGAACCCATCGCCGCCATTGTTCCCCGGCCCGCACAAGACCACCACACGGCTGCCGCGCGGATAGCGCCGAACGACTTCCTCAGCAACTGAGCGCCCTGCGTTTTCCATCATTGTCAAAGTCGGCAAGCCGGCGGCCGCGGCGATCTGCTCGGCACGGCTCATTTCTTCGGCGGTCAGAAGTTCAAGCAAGGCGCAGCCTGTGATTCAGCGGATCTCTGTTTGGCGATGCATAAAACGACATCTGGGGCGAATGTAGCGAAATTTGCATGAGCTTGGAAGAAAAGCGCTGATTTTGTGCAGGAGCGCCGAGGCATGCGAAAGCCCCAAATACAGACCAGGGATACTGCCAATCGGCGGATTCCGGCAATCAAGGCGTGCGTTATTCATATGCAACATGCCTTATTATTAGGCAGAGTGAATTGGTTAAGCCCAGGTCTATCGTTGCCTCATAGGCTATGTCGTGTTTGGCATGGCCTATGCTATAAGGTTGCAGCGCGCTTTTTGTCCCCTTCGGAGGAATCCATTCGTCATGAAAAAAATCGAAGCGGTTATTAAACCGTTCAAGCTCGATGAGGTTAAGGAGGCTTTGCAGGAAATCGGCCTTCAAGGCATTACCGTAACCGAAGCCAAGGGCTTTGGACGCCAGAAGGGTCACACGGAGCTGTACCGCGGGGCGGAGTATGTTGTCGATTTTCTGCCCAAGGTGAAGATTGAGATTGTGCTGCCTGAGGACATGGTGGAAAAAGCTGTGGAAGCCATCCGGAACTCGGCGCGGACCGGCCGGATAGGCGACGGCAAGATCTTCATCATCAACGTTGAGGATGCGATCCGCATCCGCACTGGTGAAACCGGACCTGAGGCAATTTAGCGTTCTACCCCGCTTCTCCCAGAAGCAATAACATACCCACCGAGCAGCCGATCCAATCGGCGCCCAATCGCCCACCCTGAAGACGCGACTCTTAACTGCACGAGGGAGTTCAATGTCAAACGCGACTGAAGTTGTAAAAAAAATAAAAGACGAAGACATCCATTATGTCGACCTCCGCTTCACCGATCCGCGCGGTAAGCTGCAGCATTTGACGATGGCATCGTCGGAGATGGGCGAAGACGCATTCGCCGACGGCGTTCCGTTCGACGGCTCCTCGATCGCTGGCTGGAAGGCGATCAACGAGAGCGACATGAACTTGATGCCCGATCCAGAGACCGCGCATATGGATCCCTTCTTCGCGCAATCGACGCTCGCAATTTACTGCGACGTGCTCGAACCGCATACGGGCGAACGTTACGAACGCGATCCGCGCGGTACAGCCCGCAAGGCGGAAGCCTATCTTCAGCAGACCGGGATCGGCGACAAGGCGTATTTCGGCCCAGAAGCCGAGTTCTTCATTTTCGACGACGTGCGCTTCTCCACAGATCCCTACAACTGCGGTTACCGCCTCGACTCGGCTGAACTTCCGACGAACATGCCGACCGAATACGAGATGGGCAACCTCGGGCACCGTCCGCGCACCAAGGGCGGTTACTTCCCGGTTCCGCCGGTCGATAGCGCCCAGGACATCCGCTCCGAGATGCTTTCCACGATGGCCGCAATGGGCATCGTCACCGAGAAGCACCATCACGAGGTGGCGTCTGCTCAGCACGAGCTTGGCATCAAGTTCAGCACGCTGACTCGCATGGGCGATGCCCTGCAGACCTATAAATACGTCATCCACAACGTCGCAAACTCCTACGGCAAGACGGCAACCTTCATGCCGAAGCCCGTTTTCGGCGACAATGGTTCGGGCATGCATGTCCATCAGTCGGTCTGGAAGAGCGGCGAGCCAGTCATGGCCGGCAACCTCTATGCCGATCTGTCGGAGACCTGCCTGTTCTACATCGGCGGCATTCTCAAGCACGCCAAGGCGCTGAACGCCTTCACAAACCCGTCGACCAACTCTTACAAGCGGCTCGTTCCGGGTTACGAAGCGCCGGTGCTGCGCGCTTATTCCTCTCGCAACCGTTCGGCGTCGTGCCGCATTCCCGTGACATCGAACCCGAAGGCAAAGCGCGTCGAAGTCCGCTTCCCCGATCCGTCGGCGAACCCCTATCTCGCGTTTGCAGCCATGCTCATGGCCGGCCTTGACGGCGTCCGCAATCGCATTCACCCCGGCGATCCGATCGACAAGAACCTCTACGACCTGCCCCCGGCCGAGCTCCGGGAAATCCCGACCGTGTGCGGCTCTCTTCCAGAGGCGATCGACTTCGCTTAACGCCGACCGCGTATTCCTCACGCAGGGCGGCGTCTTCACCGACGACCAGATCGACGCTTACATCGAGTTGAAGGTGGAAGAGATCGATCGCTTCCGCATGATGCCGCACCCGATCGAGTTCGACATGTACTACTCCTGCTAAGGCTGCGGGTTCATTGACAAGCTTTGCGAGGCGGCTTTTGCCGCCTCGTTTCGTTTCAGCATTCACCGCAGGCTGGCAGAGTTTCCCGTGCGATCACCGTCGTCCCGAAAAGGCAAAGCCTTATCCGGAATCGTAACGCATTGACTTTTTCGATCTTTTTCGATCCCGGCTCGCGCTTCGCTTGGCCGGGATAGCGTCCGTTGCCCAGATTAGCAACGTCGCTTAGCATCTACAAAACGAGGTCCTGAGCGATCTCCTCAGCTTTCTTCGTTTTGCCTGCCAAGTCATCGTTCAGCTTTTTCTCGTCCGCGGCGATTGCCGTCAGGCGGTCTTCCTGAGTTTTCAGCGTCTCGAGATAACGCCGCCCCAGGTCGGACGACTGGCCGACGCTCGCGAGATTCTTGCGGATGCGTTCCTGATCGTCCCCGATCTTCTTGCGCTCCGCCTCAAGCTCCCGCTTGCGCGCGTTGATTTTCGTGATGTCGCCAACGACAGCGCCGAGCTTCGCGATCGCCTCCTTCAGGGCGGGCGTTTCATTTTGCAGCCCGGAAACCGTAGCGAGAATCCGGTCGGGCGCCAGCGAAGTCAGGCTGACCGTTTGATCGTCGATATGCTCGCGCGTCAGCGTCGCCTTTGTCGTCTTTCCCTTCGGCGCAACTACCCTGTAGCGCAGGCGCGTGGCCGTCTCCTCAATGTCCTTCGAGTCACCGGCGGCTTTCCAGCCATCCTGGCGAGGCTCCTCGATGAAGACTTCGCGATCTTCCTCGCCGGGCGGGGTGATTTCATAGTCGATCGCCCAGCGGGACTTGACTGTCAGGGTCAGTTGGCCCCGCGCCGCCTTGCCAAGCCGGGTCTGCTTCACGCCTCGGTCTTCGCGGCGAATATCCGTCTTGGAATCGAGCGCGAAGGTTATGAATCTCGTGGCGCCTTTTGAAAGCAACGGAAGCTGCGCGTCGCCTGCGAAATTGGCGGCGCCGCCTGCGCTCGTCTCGAAGGATGTCACGAGCCCGGCCGGCAACGCCGAATCCCCATCATTGGTAAGACGGACAGCCGCCAGAGGCCGGGTCGCATTCGTTTCAGGTTGATAGACGGTGGTGCGGGATGCAGGAATCTCGCGGTCGGTGAACGGGATCATCATTGTCGACCCCGACGCGAGCGTGACTTTGCCAGGGAAGCGGTAAAGCACCTGGGTCGCAGCCTCTTCAGCCTCGGCCGCATGAGCAGCCGAACCAAGCTCCTCTTGAATATCTTGGAGGCCTCCCGGAATTCCGCCCGCTCCAAAGGCCGGAGCCGCCGCCGCAACGGAACTCGGCGGCGCTGCCCTGAGCGCGCGGGCCTTCATGCGAGGAGCCGCCGCCGCCATATCCCGCATACTCTCCTCGGCTTCGTCCTTCTTCGGCACGATCCTCAAAGCGGAAGACACCGGGATTTCCGGCCGGTCCACGAAGACCGCCGAGTAAAGCGCCTGCTTCAACGCCACCGGATTGCCGGAGACGAGCGTCAGGTCCACGTCTTTCCAATCGCCGCCTGTGAGGTTTTCGAGGATGCCCCAGCCCTGGAGCCGGGCCTTTCCGCCGTCCTTGGGAAGAATAAGCCTGTAGGAGGTCTTCCAAACCGGAGCGGCCACGACATAGCTGAACCCGACGGGTCTTTTCCCTTCGCCGGCGAGCGTGATTGAAAGTATCCGCTGATCCTTTGCGCGGTTGGTCGCGATACCCGACAAGGCGCGGTCGATCTCTTCGCGTGTCGTTTCGTCCGCGAAGCGCAACGCCGTCAACTCTTCGAGGATCGCTTGAACGAAGCCTTTTGGGGTGACAAGCGTGAGCCTGTGCCGCGTCGTCTCTCCGCCATTGTTCGGGAGTTGGACTTTCTCCTCTTCGACGCGGAAAACACGACCCTTCGCGTTGACGCTCCCCTCGATCTCCACCTCGGCTCCCACAAGCGCGTTCAGCAAATCAGGTTGCGACGCGAGTGCAGCCTGATCGAAAGGGAGATCGCGAAATAACTCGGCGAGAGGCGTCCTTCCAGGGAGGCTGACGGCGCCAATAGAGCCCGCAGCGTCGAAAATCGTCAGGCTTTTCAGAACGTCGTCGACCTGATCGAGCCGCACCGGCAACCCGATGACCGAGCCGGCCGCCGCCTCGCCACCATGGGTGAATTGAGCAAGCCCCGACGTCGATAGGACGACGCGCTTCAGAGGCAGTTCGTCTGCCCCGGCTGCCAAAGGAAAGCTGGCGAGCGCGGCCGCCGTGATGATCCGTTTCATGACATCCGATCCGAAAGAGATTGAAAACATTTGCAACCTGCTCTCCGAATAAAAGCGCAATTGCGGTGCGACTGCGGCTAAATCCGGCGCTCAATCCGGCATTTTATGAACAGCTGTAACAGCATGGCTGGCGCTTAAATTCATAACGTTATATATTCAATCAAAACAAAATATGCATAGGGAGGCTTTCATGCGCATCTTTTACGGCGCCATCGGCGTCTCATTACTCATGTCCGGCGCGGTCCTCGCCGACACAAGCAGCGACTGCGCCCAGGACGCCAATGGGGAACTCGCCATTCGCGCCTGCTCCTCGATCATCCAGGCTGCCAGGGGGAGCAACGCAGTCGCTTATTTCAGCCGGGGGCGCGCCTATGACAAACAGGGCGATCGTGTCAAGGCAAGCGATGATTTCGACGAGGCCATCAGGCTCAGCCCGCAATTCACCAATGCTTATGCGGGGCGAGGTTTCGTTTATCTCCATAGAGGACTGTTCGGCCGCGCCATCACCGATTTCGGTCAAGCCCTCAAGCTCGACCCGAAATATAAGGAGGCCTTTTTCGGCCGCGGGCTGACATTCCTGGCTGTGGCCGATAACGGACGGGCCACGGAGGATTTTGGGAAGGCAATCGCGCTCGATCCGAAATACGAGCCGGCCTACATCAAGCGCGGCATTGCCTATGGCAGCGACGGACAATGGGACAGCGCGATTGCCGATTACAATACAGCCATCGGCTTGAACAAAGCGAACCCCGACTCCTATGACATGCGCGGCGCCGCCTACAGCGAAGGAAAAGGCGATTATATCCGCGCCATCTCCGATTTCGACAAAGCCATCAGCCTGGACCCCGCGCACGCGTCCGCTTATGTCAACCGCGGCCTCGTCCATCAGCGCAAAGGCGAGAACGCTCAGGCCGTTGCCGACTTCGATAAGGCCATCAGCCTGAACCCCGACAATGCGAACGCCTATAACAGCCGCGCCTTGCTGCTCCATGCGACTGACCAGGCTAGAGAAGCGAAGGCGGACGCGGACAAGGCCGTCTCGCTCAAGCCGAATGACTGGCGCTTCCTCGACACGAGAGGACACATCCTCCTCGCACTTGGAGACACGAATGCGGCGTCAGAGGACTTCAATGCCGCGCTGCGCATCAATGCCGACAACATCAGTTCGCTTTGGGGCCGTGGCCAGGTGTACGAGGCGCAGAAGCTCCCGGCGCTCGCCGTCATTGACTTCAAGAAAGCAATCGAACTGAAAGCTTCGGCCAGCACCAATCGCGACGCGCAGGTGAAAGCTCGCGAGCGGCTGGCAGTATTGGCTAGGTAAGTGGCCGAAGCGGTCGCTTTAACTAAACCGCTCGCCTCCAACCTTCGTCGTCCCGGCCAAGCGGAGCGCCAGCCGGGACGGCGATTTGTTGGCGATTCGCGTCAGAAACGCCGCCTTCACATTTAGCGCTGAGCGTTGCCGCCCTGGCCTTTTGCTTCCGGCATGTTGCGGACCTGATCGCTGTTCATCATCACGCGGATGCGGTCAGCAAGCTGTTCGACCTTGCTGCCGGGGATCGTGATCGTTTTTTCGCCGAGACCGAGCAAGCGGCCGGCTTCAATCTGAACGGACTGGATCTTGCCGTCCGATCCTCTCTCCACCCTGATGATATGGCCAAGGTTTTTTCCGTCGGAGCTGAAAACTGGCATGCCTCTCATATGGCCAGCCCCCTGTTCTCCTTCCTGGGCCTGAGCAGTCTGCTGGGGTTGGCCCTGCTCTTGTCCTGCCTGCGCTTCCGACTGCTCACCCTGCCCATGCATTCTTTCGGCGAGCGCTTGTCGTCCTTGCTGCACGGCTGCAACAATTGTCTGGCATGATTGCGGGAGCGATGAGTTTTTCTGCTGCAGACACTGCTTCATATTATCAGCATTCCCGCATTGCTGCTGGACAGCTGATAGGCATGTATCACCAATATTTTCCACCGCCTGCTGGACCCTGTTGACGGCCCTGTTCAACGCAGATTGACAGGAGCGGCTCAACTGGTCCGAGTAAGCGTCCATGCAGCTTGCCATGCGTCCACCGCCGGGGCTCACCTCGCTGCAGAAGCGTTGGATGTCATTTCCGCAGGCCCCTCGGATGCGTTGAACCGCCGTGGACAGCCGATCCTTGAGATCGGACTTTGCCAGCCGGTCCAGCAAATCATCACTCTCGCGATTTATAGCGCTGGACTGATGATTTTGGGATTGGTCCTGGGATTGTTGATCCCCGGATTGTTGCGCCTGCTGGCTCATTGCAGGCACCGGCGTAAGCAGCAGCGCCGCGGCAAAAAATGCAGCCTTATTCATGGAACGTCTCCTCCGTTTGGTGTTTAAAGCACAGGCGGAGCTTTGCTCCGCCTGTGGTCCTAAAGAGCTCGGGGCCTAATGTTGTTGACCGGTGACGCGATCCTGGATCCGATCCAGAACCTGATCCACATCACCGCGGCTGCGGACGCGATCCAGAATAAGATCACGGAGATCGGTACGGTTTACTCCGCTCGCGCCGCTTGTATTTTCCTCCGCGCCTTCGAAGCGGGAGGTCTGGTCGCTGGAGGTCTGGTCGCTCATGGCGGCTTGATTGCCCCTATGCTCTGCGAGAAGCTCGCGCAGCAGCGCCTGCCTCTCCGTGCGATCCATCAGGAGATCGCGAAGATCCTCCCGGCCGCGCAAACGATCGGCGAGCAGTTCGCGGAGCGCTTCGCGTTCCTGCAGCCGGTTCAGAATGAGATCACGCAACTGATCGCGTCTTTCCGTGCGATCTGTCCATTGGTCGCCCATATCGCCACGGCCTCCGGCCCGTTCCGCCAGGAGATCGCGCCGATCCTCGTGGCCGCGCCAGCGATCCGCCAAAAGATCACGGAGAGCCTCGCGTTCCTGCAGCCGGTCCAGGACGAGATCTCGCCAATCCTCGTGGCTGCGCATGCGGTTCCCAAGCAGTTCGCGCAGCTGGCCGGTCGCGATCTCGTCCGAAGCGCGATCATTCCACTGCTGAGCGGCTGTAGGCGATGTGGCCGTGAAGCTGAAAGTCGAGGCGGCAAGCATAAACGCAGCTGCTGAAATTACGGTTGCCCGCTTCATCAGGTTTTACTCCCCTTTTCGTAGAACATGCCTGCCTTTTAGGCTGGAAGCCCAAATCATGTCCACGCATTAGGGGCAACTTTTGTCAAAACCAGGCCACCATTATCAATAGATGAATAACGAATTATTGCTTAAATTAGCACTTTTATTAAAATATATGGGATTACGTTTAGCTTTTGATACCCACAGACTGAAAGATGCCTAGCGGTCTCCTATCAAAGCAATTCCTCATTTTTTTGATGGGGAATTGCTATCGTCCCGGTAGGGGGCGGGGACTAAATTTGGCTTTGTCCCGAAAAATGCTAGATACTGGAAACCTTAAGAGATGCTTTTGCTGCAAAGGAGAAGCTTCCTGATGTTTCGCTCGTTGGGCGCCGCTCTCCTGCCTGCCGTCTTATCGCTCACACTCGGGTTCTCCGCGAATGCACAGGAAGCGCGGACGGCGCTCGTTATCGGCAATGCGCACTACGCCTTTGCGCCGCTGCCCAATCCAACGCATGACGCCGCCGATATTGCAGATGCCCTTCGCGGCGCCGGCTTCACGGTCGATCTTGTTCTTGATGCCGGCAGGGCGAAGATGGTGGAGTCCATCGGCCGCTTCGGCGATACGCTGGCGCACCGCAAAGGCGTCGGCTTTTTCTACTTTGCGGGGCATGGAGCACAAATCGCAGGCGAGAACTACCTCGTTCCGGTTGACGCGGCCGTGGGAGACGAATTGAGCCTGAAGCAAAGCGCGATCAATACAGGCCTGATCGTCGATGCCGTGGCGGCGACGGACGATACACTTAACATTCTGGTTCTCGATGCATGCCGCAACAATCCGCTCGGGCCGAGCCGCGTCCGCGGGCTATCGCGCATCGATTCGAGTGACCGGCTGTTCATATCCTTCTCGACCAAGCCGGGAGCGGTCGCTCTCGACGGCGATGACCGCAACAGCCCCTACGCCAAAAATCTCGCGCTAGCGATTGCGACGCCTCACCTCAATCTTGAGAGCGTTTTCAAGAGAACCTTGAAGGGCGTTTATCAGGAGACGCAAGGGCAGCAGACTCCCTGGCTGTCGTCGTCCTATTTCGGCGAGTTCGTTTTCCGGCCAGGGCCAACCGCGTCCGGGACCACGGGACAGGATGAGGAGCAGGCCAAACCGCAGCGGGCGCTCGCCGGCGTGTACCGCTCCGACGGGATGAATTCGAATGGCACGCGCTACAAAGGCATCACCGCCGTCAACTGGGCAGGCAACCAGGTCCAGGTCAAATGGTGGATCGGCAAGCAAATCTTCACAGGGGTCGGGGAATTCGCAGGCAAGATGCTCGTCGTGAACTGGGGAGACACGCACCCGGTCATTTACACATTCGGCAAGCACGGCTTTCTCAACGGCGAATGGGCAGACGGAAAAGCAAACGAGAGGCTTGAACTGTTTGCAAGCGTTGCCCCCGCGGCTGGAACGCTTGCAGCGGGCCGTTATGCAGTAACGGGGCATAACCCGAACGGAACCAGCTACGATGGCATTGTCGACATCTCAAAAAGCCCTTCCGGCGGCTACAGCTTGGACTGGAAAGTGGGCCGCGACGCCAATCACGGAGAGGGGACGCTCGAAGGTGGCATTCTCACCGTGCATTGGGGGTCCGACATGCCTGTGGTGTACGCGCTTACAGGAAACAATGAACTGAAAGGCTTATGGTCGGGCGGCGGCGGCGAGGAAACGCTTTCGCTCGAGGAGTGATACGAGCCGCCATGAGTTACGACGCTCTGGTCGTTCGCGGCGGTCAGCGATCATTGCGCCTGTGGGGGCAAAAGCTGCCAAGTCTCCGGATTCCAGCGCCATGGCGCGCGCGAATGCAGCTGGCACCCTCCGATTTGACGGTCCAAAGACCTGTGCTCCAAGGCGTCCGATTTTCCCGATAGGACCATGATGCCGAGATGCGTGCATGACAACTCGGCTGCAAGATACGCTTCCCGCTCCTCTTCCGGCATCGAAGGAGAAAAAGTCAGTCCCTTGAAGCCCGCGATAAGGGGAGCATTGCCTCCTCCCAAGCCATCGAGGGCATGGTAGAAACTCAGATCGCCCATGAAGAACACCTCTTCGGTCTGGGTGAAGGCTTCATAAAGCTCGGGCGGTTTCTTAACGCCTTCACAAACGAGACTCAAAATGGCGCTTTCCGTGCGAGATAGACCCGATGCGGGATGTGGCAACTCCTCGAGAAGCCGCAACATAGCCAGCCCCAAAAATGGCAGGATATGCGTGCTGCCCCGCAGAAGCCCTGCCCATAGTTCCGGCGTTTCAGCCCGAAAGCCGCGCCAAGCAAGCTGCGCCAGCGCCAGCTGAGCTTCGGTGACCGGCTCCACGAGGTGCAAATGCGCTTTCAGCGCCTTCG
The DNA here is from genome assembly GCA_963757195.1 of uncultured Alphaproteobacteria bacterium. Taxonomy (GTDB): domain Bacteria; phylum Pseudomonadota; class Alphaproteobacteria; order Rhizobiales; family Rhodomicrobiaceae; genus Rhodomicrobium. The sequence continues at coordinate 966,465 of CAVWQG010000002.1, read as the reverse complement.
GCTTTTCCCGGCCGAGATAATTTCCGGCCTGTATAAGATACAAGCCCTCCCGGCGCTCATTCGCGAAGAAATCGAGCAGCTGGATCAGTTGCAGCTGGTCGTAAAGATCATGCTCGAACCAAAGAAGCACGCTTTCAAACTCGCCGTGACGACGGATCAGGGCGTCGCGCGAGCGAAATGCAGCGTGCAGTTCCTCTTGCGGCAGCCATCCTCTTTGGGCGAGGAACTGTGCCCGGATCGCGGACAGTTCTTCAAGAGAGAGCGACGGAGGAACCGGGCCTTCGTGCAGAATATCGCGCCACGGCAGAATCTCGCCGCGGATTCCGGCTTCGCGCATGCGGGCGACGGCGTCGTCACCGTTCGTGATTATCAGCCGGTCCTTCATCGATCATGTCTAACCGCGACCACGGTAAGGCGCAACACCCTGGTCCGGCACCCAGACCCCCGAAGGAAGATCGCCCACGGCATAAAAAACGTCGATGGGGATGCCGCCGCGCGGATACCAATAGCCGCCGATGCGAAGCCAATGCGGGCTCAGCGTCTCGTCGAGCCTCTTGCCGATGGCGACGGTGCAATCCTCGTGGAAGGCGGCGTGGTTTCGAAACGAGCTGAGGTAAAGCTTCAGAGATTTCGACTCCACGAGCAGGTCGCGCGGCACATAGTCGATGACGAGGTGCGCAAAATCCGGCTGCCCCGTCACGGGACAAAGTGCGGTGAACTCCGGCACGGCGAAACGCACGGCATAAAGCGTGCCGGGATGCGGATTCGGCACGGCCTCGAGCAGTGCTTCGTCCGGAGACGGAGGCACCGACGATAGCCGCCCGAGTTGCGTCAGGTGTCGGGCATAATCAGGGTTGTTCATTCAAGCTCCGCTTACGCAAGACTGCTCGTGCTTTGTCAGCGAATGCCGATCAATTTATGTGTTTGCAACGAAAGCCGCCAGGGCGGATGAGCCAGGCAATAACGCGCCGCGGCCTCGAGGTTCTCGCGGTGGTTCGCGTTATCTATTGGCTGCAGAAAGAAGTGCTGAAAATTCAATCGTTCGAACTGGGGCGGGGCGCGCCCCGACTTGCGGGAAGACGAGCTTCAACTCGTTGCCTTCGCGCTGTGCAAGCGGAACGCCTGCCTTGGGACTGACGCAAATCCAATCGATCCCGCGAGGAGCCGGGCGCGTCCCATTGGTCTCCAGCGCCACCATGAAACCGCGAGCGCGAAGCGCTTCGACAAGGGGGGCGTCAAGCTGCAAGGTCGGCTCGCCGCCGGTGCACACGACGTAGGGCTTGCTGCTGCGAGATTCCACAGCCTCGTTCCAGATGTGCTGAACCGTATCGGCAAGCACGTCGGCGCTTTCGAACTTGCCTCCGCCGGGACCGTCATAGCCCACGAAATCGGTGTCGCAGAAGCGGCAGAAAGCACGGGGCTTGTCCCGCACCAGCCCGGTCCAAAGATTGCAGCCCGCGAAGCGAAGGAAGACGGCCGCCCGCCCCACTTGCGCGCCCTCACCCTGCAGTGTTGGGAAGATTTCTTTGACCGTGTACATGGATCTAAAATGGCGCATTGGCGCCGGAACGCCACGCGCTATAGCCCTTTTCGCGAAGATTGCAGGCGGGACACGCGTTGCACCCATACCCCCACTCGTGGCGGTGCTCGCGGTCGCCCTTGTAACAAGTATGCGTATACTCGGCAACGATATCTACTAGACTTTGGCCGCCCAGCGCGTGCGTCAGCGCCCAGGTTTCAGCCTTCGTGCGCCACATGAGCGGCGTGATGATCGTGAACCGCTCCCCCGTGCCAAGATTGATGGCATGGTTCAGCGCCGACAGCGTTTCGTTGCGGCAATCGGGATAGCCTGAGTAGTCGGTCTGGCACATGCCGCCCACGAGATCGCGAATGCCGCGCCGGAAACCGAGCGCTGCGGCGAGCGTGAAAAACAGGAGATTGCGGCCCGGCACGAACGTATTCGGCAGGCCGTTCGCTCCGAACGCGATCTCGGCATCGCTCGTAAGCGCAGTATCGCTGATGGCGCCCAAAACGGAGAGATCGAGCACATGGTCGGGGCCGAGATGGGGCGCCCAGAGAGGAAAGGCCGCTTGGATAGCCTCTCGCAGCTTTGGGCGGCATTCAAGCTCAACGCTATGCCGCTGCCCGTAGGCGAAACCAAGGGTCTCCACCGCATCGTAGTTCGTCAACGCCCATGCCAGACAAACAGCGGAATCCTGACCGCCGGAGAGCAGGACGAGGCACTTCTTCGTGGGTTTTGGTATGCCACTCATGTCTACCGATTAAACCTCTTTGACGGGCTGAGCGAGTCCTTTAAGACAGCGTTACGTTCTTTGGTTACCATCAATTATCCTTCCGCTTTCCCGCCGGAGTTCCCTCATGACCGCCATCTCTGACATTGCAGGCCGCGAAATACTCGACAGCCGCGGCAATCCCACCGTCGAAGTCGACGTCGTGCTCGAGGATGGATCGGTGGGACGCGCCGCAGTCCCGTCGGGCGCTTCGACCGGCACGCGTGAGGCCATCGAAAAACGCGATGGCGGAACGCGCTATCTCGGCAAGGGTGTGCTGGAGGCGGTCGACGCCGTGAACGGCGAAATCTTCGATGCGCTCCAGGGCATGGACGCCGAAGACCAGCGTCACATCGATAACACGCTGATCATGCTCGATGGGACGGAGAACAAAGCTCGTCTCGGCGCGAATGCGATCCTCGGTGTTTCGCTAGCCGTTGCAAAGGCTGCAAGCCAGGCAGCGGATTTGGCGATCTATCGCTATATCGGCGGGGTGAATGCCCGCGTCCTGCCCGTACCCATGATGAACATCATCAATGGCGGCGCGCATGCCGACAACCCCATCGACTTCCAGGAATTCATGATCTCGCCACTGGGCGCGCCGACGCTCGCTGAAGCGGTGCGCTGGGGTGCTGAGGTCTTCCATACGCTGAAGAAGATCTTGAAGGAAGGCGGCCACAACACCAACGTGGGCGACGAGGGCGGCTTCGCGCCGAACCTAAAATCTGCCGATGAGGCGCTGACCTACGTGGTTCGCGCCATCGAGAAGGCGGGCTACAAGCCCGGCGAGGATATCGCGATCACCCTCGACCCGGCCTCGAGTGAGTTTTACAAGAACGGCCGCTACGAGTTGAAGGGCGAAGGCAAAAGCCTGTCGTCCGAGGAGATGGTCCAGGTTTATGTCGATCTCGCGAGTTGTTATCCGATCATCTCGATCGAGGATGGCATGGCGGAGCAGGATTGGGACGGCTGGAAGCTGCTGACGGACAAGCTCGGCTCGAAGATCAACCTCGTCGGCGACGATATCTTCGTCACCAATCCGAAAATCCTGGCAGAGGGCATCAAAAAGGGCTGCGGCAACGCGATCCTCATCAAGGTGAATCAGATCGGCTCACTGAGCGAGACCCTCGACGCAGTCGATATGGCCCATCGAGCCGGATGGAAGACCGTCATCTCGCACCGCTCTGGCGAGACCGAGGATTCGACCATCGCCGACATCGCCGTGGCCACGAATGCAGGCCAGATTAAGACGGGCTCGCTTTCGCGATCCGACCGCATCGCAAAGTACAATCAGCTCATCCGCATCGAGGAAGAGTTGGCCGATGTCGCGGTTTATGCTGGGCGGAGCATCCTGCGCGCGGCCTGATTGAAGCCGCAAAACGAGGCCAGCTAGATTGGGCTTCCCCGCTTGTATGGGAAGCCCTGCCTTCTGACAAATTGCAGGCGTCCCGCAAATTTGTTAGCGGTACGACACTGTCAGAACCGGCCCCTCGTTTTTCGGAGACCCTTCCAGCCATGCTCAAACAGGCTCTATTCAGGATTGTGCTTGTCGCCACGGCAGCGGTCGTCAGTCCGCTCGGCCTTAACGCCGAGGAAGCTCACTCGCCTCTCAAGGGCGGGTACACTATCGCGTTTCCCGAGAAGCCGGATGAGAGAGAGGTGGCCCCCTCAGCGGATTCAAAAACCACCGTCTATTCGGTCAACCACAGTGATGCATCCTTTCTAAGCGGCTACACCGAATACGCGAAAAACGTGGATTTGGCGGTCGAGCTTCAGGCAGACATCGACGCCTTCGTGAAGTCGATCGGGGCTGAAATCACCGGGCAAAAACGGACAGATCTTATCACGGCGGCGAGCGGGCGCATGCCGCGGATCGATTTTACGTTCGCAAGCGACAAGATCGCTGGCCGCGGCATAGCCATCGTGACAACGCCCCGCTCGGTGATCATGGTTTCGGCTCTGTCGGTGAAGCCGAACGGCCTGCAGCAGGTGGACAGGTTCGTGGACTCGTTCCAGATATCTGAGTGAGCCGCTATTTCCCCGCGCGTGCGCAGATGAAAACATTCGGCAAGCAGCTCAGCGCTTGCCTCCGAAAATTCGCTTGATATTGCCAACGGCGCCCTGAATCAGGAGACCCGCGATCACAATTTCTGCGACAATCCAGAGATAGTTCTTGTTCGGCAGGTCGATCATTATCATAGAGAAGCCGAGCGCAACGAGCGCTACGATCATCGCCAACAGCTTGACGACCGGAAGCGTCATGCTTCCGTTTGTTTTTTGAACTGTTTGAGCGGGCTGACCCATCATTACCTCCAACGAAAAATCCGCAGGCAAAACGACGCCGATATCCCCTTGCGCCGCCGCGTTGGGCTACTGATAGGCTTGCTGGGACCGCCTGTGCAAGCGCACTTCGAAGCAGAGGCGTAATGTCGCTTCGTTCTGACACAAACTTGCCGGAAATAGAGCGAGTGGTTCGGCGCCTAAGTCAGGTGTGCATAAAAAGGAAGATCGTGGACGGCCTGCAGGGCGAAGAAGCCGTGCACGTCGGCCGCTCACAGTGTGGTTTACTTGATATTTATGGTACTGGACGCGGCCGGTTGCTTCTAGAGAAGCGGCGGTTAACTGTAAACTCTGGGGCGGAGTTAAAACTCGCATTGAGCTTGGGTGGGCGGTATGGTCCCCACTCCCGAAAACGGCGATTGGATGAAAGCGGTGCGCTGGAGAGTCTTGCTTGCGTTGCTGTTCGTTAGCAGCGCTGGATGTGCCTTGTATTTTTTTGTCGGCTTCAAGAACGCCGCGATCAAAAACTATTTTGCGTCCCACAGACCCCCACCGGCCCCAGTGGAAGTGGCGGTCGCCCAACGCGCGAACGTTCCTCAAACCCTTGCCGCAATCGGCACGCTTACCGCAGATCAGCAAGTCAACGTGACGACGCAGATTGCCGGCCAGGTGCGCAATATCTATTTCGAATCCGGGCAGCATGTAAAAAAGGGCGACAAGCTCGTCCAGCTCGATGACGCTCCGGAACGCGCAGATCTCGCGAATTTCGAAGCCCAGAGGCAGCTCGCGGAAGCGAATCTGGAGCGGACTATGACGCTATCCAAAAGCGATTTCGCCCCGCGGCAGACAGTCGATCAAAACCGGTCCACGATGGATCAGGCCAAAGCGCAGATCCAAAGGACGCAGGCCATTATCGAACAGAAGCTAATCGCGGCCCCATTCGATGGGGTGCTCGGCATTCGTCAGGTCAACCTGGGACAATATATCGGCCCCGGTACGAACATCGTCGGCCTCGTCAATCTTAACATTCTTCACGTTGATTTCAGGCTTCCGGAGCAGGCCGCCTCAAAACTTACGATCGGTCAGGACGTCGACCTCGCCCTCGATGCCCTGCCCGATACAATGCTCAAGGCCAAGATCACGGCGATTGAACCGCGCGTGAGCGAAGCATCGCGCATGCTCAGCATTCAGGCCACACTCTCAAACCCAGGCGAAACCGTGAGACCCGGAATGTTTGCGGAGGTTTCGGTCGTTCTGCCGCCAAAAGAAAATGCCGTGACAGTCCCCGTCACGTCGCTCGATGCGACGCTTTACGGATCGAGCGTTTTAGTGCTTGAGCCCCAAGGGAACCCGTCCGACAAAATCTTCAGACTGAGACGCGAGCCCGTGACGCCCGGTCTCTACTTTGGCAATCAGGTCGAGATCTCCACAGGTTTGAAGGGTGGCGAAACCGTGGTCGCATCCGGGCAGACGAAACTGCAAACCGGAGCCCTTGTAACCCCGGTTGACGCGACCGCGCTGATACCGCCCGCCAAAGTCGCCATTCCTTAACCACGGTCCGATCCGATGCGTTTCACCGACATCTTTATCCGTAGGCCTGTGCTGGCGTTTGTGGTCAGCGCCTTGATCCTGCTTCTTGGCTTGCGGTCGATGACAGCGCTGCCGGTTCGCCAGTTCCCGCTTCTAACCAACACGGTCGTCACCGTATCGACGGTCTATCCGGGAGCGACGGCCGAGCTGATGCAGGGCTTTATCACAACGCCCTTGCAGCAGGCCATCGCGACGGCTGACGGCATCGACTACATCACGTCGTCGTCGGTGCTGGGGACGAGCACCATCACGGCCTATGTCAGATTGAATTTCGATCCCGACGCTGCGGTCACCGAGGTCATGTCGAAGGTGCAGCAGGTTCGCTATCTGATCCCGCCCGGCGCTTTTGATCCGGTCGTCAACAAGAGCACGGGGCAGACGACTGCAATCATGTATATCGGCTTCTCCAGCCCGTCGCTCGCGATGCCCGCCATCTCGGATTACCTCAATCGCGTCGTGCAGCCGCAACTCGCCACCGTCGAGGGTGTAGCCTCGGCGGATATCATCGGCGGACAAACCTTCGCGATGCGGATTTGGCTCGATCCTGTTCGCATGGCGGCTCGTGGCGTAAGCGCCGCCGAGGTAGCGGCCGCGATCCGTGCGAACAACTTTCAAACCGCTCCCGGACAGCAGAAGGGCTATTTCACCATCGCGAACATCACCGCCAACACGGACCTGCAAAGCGTCGACGCTTTCCGGGATATGGTGGTGAAGGTCAGTGAAGGCGGGCTTATCAGGTTGCGCGATATCGCAACCGTGTCGCTGGATGCGCAAAGTTTCGACGCCAGCGTTTCAATGGATTCGCAAAACGCGGTGTTTATCGGCGTGCAGCCCACGCCTAATGGCAACCCGCTCACCGTCGTAAAAGGTGTTCGCAAGAAACTCGAAAGTATCAGGAACACCCTCCCCCCAACGCTGCAGATGAACGTGGCCTACGATGCCAGCAAGTTCATCCAAGCCTCCATTGACGACGTGATTTGGACGCTTGCTCTGGCCGTGGGCGTCGTGGTTCTGGTGATCTTTTTGTTCCTGGGCTCGATCCGCTCAGTCCTGATACCGGTCGTTACCATTCCGCTGTCGCTTGTTGGCGCCGGTACGCTGATGCTCTCCCTCGGGTTCAGCCTAAACCTTCTGACGCTGCTTGCGATGGTGCTTGCGATCGGCTTGGTCGTTGACGACGCCATCGTCGTTGTCGAGAATGTTTTCCGACATATCGAAGAGGGCAAATCACCAATACAGGCGGCGCTCGTCGGCGCGCGCGAGATTGCCGGGCCCGTCATTGCCATGACGATCACGCTGGCCGCGGTTTATGCCCCGATTGGGTTTCTCGGTGGGGTTACCGGGATACTGTTCCGGGAGTTCGCCTTCACGCTTGCCAGCGCCGTGATCGTATCGGGTGTCGTCGCCTTGACGCTCTCGCCCGTTATGTCGGCGGCGCTCTTATCGCAGTCGGTGCTGCACTCCCCCTTTGCGCGCGCCATTACAAACGGTTTCTCGGCGATCGAACGCTGGTATGAGCGCCGGCTTGAAAGCAGCCTGGATTACCGGCCGGCCACGGCGATCGTGGCCTTGGGCGTCATTGCCAGCCTTTATTTTCTTTACACGAATGCAACCGCAGAACTGGCTCCGCAGGAAGACCAAGGCATCGTGCTTGGCGCCGTGAAAGGCCCGCAATATGCCAATCTCGATTACATGCAGGCCTACCAGAGGCCACTCGAGAAGGCCCTAACTGTGCCGGACAGCGACGGCACATTCATCATTTACGGTCGTCCCACCGTCAATCAGGGCTTCGTTGGATCGAGGTTGAAGCCGTGGAATGAGCGCAAAAGAACAGCTCAGCAAATCCAACCGGAGATTCAAGGGCGCCTTTCTCAGGTGCCCGGGCTGCAAGTGTTCGTTTTCTCGCCCCCGCCCCTGCCGGGCTCGGTCGGCGGCTTGCCGGTGCAGATGGTCGTCTACTCGACCGACGGATACAGCATCATCTACAATGTGATGGAGAAACTGAAGGACGCCGCCCGAAAGAGCGGGCTGTTCCTGGCAGTGGACAGCGATCTCGCTTTCAATACGCCGAAAGTCAAGGTGGAGGTCAGCCGGTCGAAGGCGAACGAGCTTGGCGTCACGATGGAAAACATCGGAAACACGCTCGCGCTTATGGTCGGCGGCAATTATGTCAACCGCTTCGACCTTCAAGGCCGCTCCTACGAGGTTATTCCGCAAGTTCCGCGCGCGGACCGGCTCACGCCTGAGAGCCTCGCCAATTACTATGTGCCGACGGCGAGCGGGACTGAAGTTCCCCTCTCGGCGCTTGTCACTGTATCGACAGCGACGGAGCCGAACGCACTCACCCAATACAACCAGCTTAACTCGGCGACATTCCAAGCCGTGCCTTCGCCGACGACGACCATGGGCCAAGCCGTTGATTTCCTCGAGCAGCAGGGCCGCGAGCTTTTCCCGGAGAATTTCAGCCACGCTTACCTCTCCGATTCACGGCAATATGTTCAGGAAGGCAGTCAGCTCGTCTACACCTTTATCTTCGCGTTGATCGTGATCTTTCTCGTGCTCGCCGCCCAATTCGAAAGTCTGCGAGACCCGATCGTGATCCTCGTCAGCGTGCCGATGTCGATTTGCGGAGCGCTTCTGCCGTTATTCCTGGGAATCGCAACCGTGAATATTTATTCGCAGGTTGGGCTTGTTACTCTCATCGGGCTCATCTCAAAACACGGGATCCTGATGGTCGAGTTCGCCAAAGAACAGCAAATTCATCATAATATCGACCGGCGCAACGCGATCGTTCGGGCGGCAGCGGTGCGCCTGCGGCCCATCCTGATGACGACGGCGGCCATGGTTGTAGGGCTCATCCCTATGGTGATGGCGACTGGTGCGGGGGCTGCAAGCCGTTTCAGCATAGGACTTGTAATCGTGAGCGGTCTCACGATCGGGACGCTTTTCACGCTCTTCGTCTTGCCGATGGTTTACACCTTTATTGGCGCTGACCATCGGCCTGCCACAACCGCGGCGCGAGAGGCCGAAATTGCCTCCGTGAGTTGACAGGCAATCACCGAGGGCGAAGCCCTTTGTGAATGGGGAGAGGTCAGCTTTCCCTTTTCGCCATAATCAGCGATGAGGACCGCATCGGGTAAGCTTCCAACTTCAATATCCTGGAACGACCGCAATAGCCTGACAGGAGGCAAACTCGTTTTGTCGTAGTGCACGCCAGGCGAACGCGAACCTGCTTTTGGATGACGGCTTGAGCTGCGAACCGGGCGGCAGCGCATCAACATTCGTGAGCGCCAAGCGCTCACTTGTGCGCTCGTTGGATCTGGACAATGCCGCCTCGCTTTGGCCATTATAGGGAACGGACGCTGAACCGTCGGCGAGTTCGCAAGCTATGCAGAACACCTTTTGAAACTGGGCCGCGTTGCCTATGATGCCGACGGCGACTCCAGGAGTGGCGGCTCCAAAAGTTCCTCATACACTGCCACATAGCGATCCAGCGCGACGCCGAGCGCGTATTGCTCTTTTACGAGCGCTGCCGCGCGAGTTGCCATTGCCTTAGCCTTTTCACCGTCAGTCAGAGCCTGAAGGATTTTCTGCGCGAGCACTTTGTGGTCCCCTCGCGGAACGAGGTAGCCGCTCCAACCGTCACGAACGACGTCGCGGCATCCAGGAACATCGGTCGTTACAATCGGCAGTTGGGCGATAGCGGCCTCCATGACTGCGCGCGGGACGCCCTCACGATACTCAGTGGGGTAGGCGCAGATATCGGACGCGTTCAAGAGCGAAGCCACGTCCGTGCGCCATCCGGTTGCAATGACAAATGGCGTTCGCTGGTCAATTTCCTGCTGAGGAATCGCAAGCGGTCCCTCGCTTTCGCGTGGGCCAACGAGCAGAAAACAAACACTTGGCCACGCATCATAGACAATCTCTGCGGCCTTCAGAAGGGTCAGTATCCCCTTCTGTTTGGTCAACCGTGTCACAGTTACGACGATGTCGCGGCCTTCGAGGCCGAGGCTTTTGCGCATCTCGTCGCGCGAGGGACCGCTTGCCGCGCTCGCTTTAAAGCCCTCGACGTCGACGCCGGCGCCGGGGACGAGTTTTGCCGTGCCGGGCTTCAGGAGGCCTGTTTGCTCGAAATAGGCCATGTCCTCCCGGTTTTCGAACATTGTCCGGCTTACCACGCGGGATGCGAGGCGATGAAGGGTGCGATAAACCGGACGCAAAGAGCTCGCTGCGGCTGACCTCGAAGCGTACAGCCACCCCAGTCCGTTGATCGTGCGGATCAGAGAGTGTCTTGCGCGTAGATTCGCCATCGCAACGAGCAGGTTGAGCTTCGTATCAAAAGCCTGAATCACGTCGGGGCGCACCGAGTCCATAAGCCCGCGCAGGGACCTAATCGCCCAATAATCGGAAAATGGGCTGACGAAGCGATCGAATGAGAAAAAGTGATGTTCGAGGCCCACTTGCTCAAATGGCTTCGGATCGCCGGAACTCGCGATGACCGGCTGAAACCCACGGTCCCTCAAGGCAAGAAAAAACGGGATCCGCAAATCGTGATCAATTCCGCCAATCAACAGTATACGCTTCGACATGATGCACCTCCCAAAGTGTTATTCCCAAGGTACGTACCCACAACGGGGGTCTAAAGCGGTTGGGGCCGCAAAAAATATGATGATTTCTAAGGTCTCCTCGCGCATTTCTCTTTATTCGGTCGATCCTCAGTAGGCATAAGCACCTTTGCATAACCCCCGCTGTTCTTAATCTCGACTACGTATAAACCAGGCTCTAATGTTAACTCAGACAAAGCCATCGTTTTCAAGTAACCCTACAACTTGATCATAGATTTTAGCAGGCTAGGCTGGAGGAAAACGGCGATCAAGCCAGGAAACAGGCGTAGCCGTCGCCAGATGAACTCGGCCATTAGAATGTTCCATACTATCATCGCCCCGACCGCCGCCAGAGCCGTGCCAATCATTCCGAGCCAAAGCGTCAGGACTATTGTTGCGGCTACATTGATAGCGGCGCCTATCAGAATGAGGGAAGCGGCTCCCCGCTCGTTACCGGTCATGGTCATAACCGGTAACTGCGAGCCAGCCGCCGCTATCACGACCTGACCAATAAGCAAAATCCGTAAAGCAGGCACACCGGCGCTGAAACTATCGCCGAACCAGCCGAATAAAAATTTCGCAGTGATAAGTAGGCCTACGGCTATGATCGCCGAAGCCGACAGTGACCATACCGTCGCTTTCGTGACCAGTTCTTGCAGCTGAGCGTGCTCATTCCGATCAAAGAGTCGCGAAATTGCCGGCGCAAACAGCGTGTTGACTGCCGTTTTCGGTATCGCCACCAGGAACGCTATATTGAACGCGAGGCTGAATATACCAGCGTTCTTTGTATCCCCAATCCAGCCGAGGAAGATGATCCCGGCCCGGTTCATGAGCACCTCCACCGCTCCGATGATAAGAAGCGGAAACGCTGCGCGCCGCCAGACTTTTGCGTCATAGATCAGCGCACCCCGATTTGCATGTGGTGGCAACGGGCTCGTTGTCCGGCTCGCGGTCAGGAGGCCTAACCCCGCACCAATCAGCATCGCCAGCATTACAAAATGCGCAGGAGGCCGCCATCCAAGCGCAATGCTGGCGAACATGACGAGTGCGATTAGAACGCCGTCGCGGACGATCAAAGAGGACACCAGCGGAACGATAACCAGATCATTGGCCCTCAAAAACGCGCAGCGGATCCACAAGAGCGCCAGGATCGGTATGAGCGGAAAGCCGGCCACGAAGGTTTTCCAAAGCTCCGGCGGCATCTCGCTACTCCACAGCAACACCGCGGAGACGCCAAGCGCCACCACGACTGATCCCGCCACGAGGACCCGGCGCTGGGCGTAAGCCATTATGCCCCGGAGCAGGTCCCAATCCTCTCGAGATCTGTAAGCCGATACGAACCGCAGAAGAGCAACATCAAAACCAAGTGCAGAGACGTAGGCGAGTAGCGTCATCCATGCCAGCACATATGCATAGTAGCCGTAAGAAGTGGCTCCAACAATCCGCGCAACTACGATCTGTGAAAGATATGTGAGACCGGCGCTGGTGATGAAGATCGCAAGCGCGGTGAAGCCGCCGCGCGCAACTTTCGCCGTCTGAGTTTGACTTGCAGCCGCCTTGTTAAGGCGAGCTAACTGTTTTTCATGCCAGCGGGACACGATGCAATCCTTCAAGCCTCGTCGATTCGCATTCGGATTTTCTGCTTTCCATGCCAAAGCGCCTTATGCAGAGGTGGGTTTTTCGCAACTCGACGACTGGGCAGCATTTCATTTAGTTTGTTCTCAATCAGTGCTAACCCGTCTGCGAGCGATGCCGAGTCCAGGGATGAGATATTAACTACGTTTAATCCCCTCTCACGCAGCATTTTATCCAATTTCTCCAGCACTTCTACACAATCAAGGTTGGATTTCAAATCCAGTTCCAGCAGGCGTTCTATCGGGTGCTGCAATCGGAGCCGCTCCCGCAGGCGCTGCTCCAAGATAGTCGGAGGCGCCTTAAGGCTGACCAGCAGTCCTGAAACTGGCATGGCGTCCAGAAGTTCACTCAGCAACATGTCATCAACTTCTTTTGAGCCAAGAAGAGCAAGCGTGCAAATCAGCTGGACATACCCCTGATCGAATAGAACCACGTGATCCGCGCGGGATGCGCGGGCCCAAGAATGCGACAGCCGCATCAGGTACTGACTGAGGCGGAGCCTCCAGATCAGCTTTGATGGAGGATTAAGCTCGATCAGCCAGGAGGCGGCTCGAACTCTCGATTATAGGCCCGCGGGCAATCAATGCCATTCCCGCGATCGGTCGAGTAAGTCTACTCAGAAGGGTCGAGAAGCCCTTTGAGGGTTTCTTTCCAACAGAATTCGGTATTGCGTTCAGCAGGGCGGCTGCTGAAGACTGGCTCGACGGTGTAGCCTGCATTCCGCAGGTGTTCTTCGAGCGCTTTTGCAAAGGTAGTTTTGCCGGCCCCCGGAGGCCCATATAGTTCTATGATCATCGCCGACTGCATTCCGTCATAGTATGCGCCAGACCTCTCGCTTGATTGCCAAAGATACCCGTTCAAGCGGCTGCTCGGCATCGATCGATACCACAGTCGCTCCTGCAAACTTGAGTTTCTTTACCGCCTCCAGGCGCCGTTCTATCACCGTTGGACTGAGTTCGGGTTCGCGCCGTTCCGCAGTCGCCTGCGATACAATGAGTTTCACCACTAAGTCTGGCGGCAGGCGCCGCGCGGGCGCGTAGGCATTCGCCTCGAACCGGCGCAGCCACGCCGGCACGTTGTTCAAACGCGCAAGCATTGGTGCTTCGTTGAAATCCAGGATCTCGTCCTGCGGGTAGCGATCCGTTAAAACTAAGACCCCCCTGTCTGCGCCGCGATGCGCGCTGATCAGCTTGCCGCGCTTCTCAATCGCGACAACTGTGGCCCAGACTGTCAGCAGAGTGGTGTAGAGGACGCCACGGCGACGGCCGGAGACCTTGCCATCTGATGCTTCCTTTGGCCTTGCGCCTACAAGCTTAGTGGCTAAAGGCACCATAAGCTTCAGTGGCAACAGCAGAAGGGATGCTCGTCCGTTGCCGGTACCGAGATAAACCGGCATCACGTCGATCTCGTCGCCCAACCAGTTTCTGATGGTCGAAACGGCTGTAGATTTGCCACTGCCGTCCACTCCAATAATCGAGATGACCCTCCCACCTCCGGGCGCTCGTCAACTCCAAGGCCGCGGCAGATGAAGAACCCTCTTATTGAGATGACCGGCCGCCCAGGCGAATGCGCGGGACATCGCGCGAACACGCACTTCCAGGCTGTTATAGGTACGAAACGGTGACAGGTTTTTCTTAAGCCGCCGTCTTGCATTGTTTGACGAGCCGTTGTCGAAAAGGATGTCCGCGGGAAGGCCGGCTGCGTCCTCGCCCAGGAGCAAGGTGGACAATTCCCGCAAATCTTCGCGATTGACCCGTTTGCTCAGTTCTTCCCGGTCGAGTTCGAATTTCCGGAGAGTGGCCCGCCGCTGCCGAAGTGCGACAGGATCGAACCGCGACAATTCAAGGCTCATCCGGACAGTTAGCAAGAATGCTTCGCTGACTGGATCGAGCATACGAATTGGGGATGATGAATGAAAGACCGCGCGAGCAAGAAGTTCTTGTTCCCAGGGAGCATGATAGTTCTTCAAAAGGGGTTCTCCCAGCATGAGCCGGAAATGAACATGAAGATGGATCAGTTTCCCGGCCGCTTCGTCAAAACCAAGAAAACTCGTAATCGCCCCATGGTCGCTGCTGGCCAGGGTCGTAACACGCTTGAAGTCCTGCTTAAGCAGGATAAGCTCCATGCGGTGCATATCTTTCAACGCGACCAGAAGATCAACATCACTGTCACCACGCAGAGCCGATTGAATGCGCAGACTGCTTTTCCAATAGCAATATGAAATGCGCTGGCGATCGAAAAGAGCCAGAACCTCCTCCAGCACTCGAGGAACCAAGACTTCCGACTTCGGCGCAGCAGTTGGTCTTTCTTGATCGATGACAGTCATGATTCATCCCTCTGCGTCCGTTGAAAGCGACATCGACGGTATTTTCCTTGCGCGTTTACTCACGCTTTTTATTGCGTTAGCGATGCCTTTTCTTGACTGACTTGCCAACTTCTGGCGCCGAACATAAAATTCTAGCGCATCGCCGAAGCGATAGCTTGCGTGCTGCTCAATGTCGACGCGCGTTACAACAGCCCATGTATTGCTGCCAATTCTGCGGCCCGAGGATGCGTCCCGCTGAAGAGACTGCAGCGCATTGCTGGCTACATCGGCACGGGTTTCACCCCACTGCACTGCGAACAGCACCCTATCAACAATACCGGCCAGGAGCCGCGCTTCAGTTACCTCAAGAACCGGCGGTCCATCAATGACGATAAGGTCGTAGCTTTCACGAAGGGTCTCGATGAAGCGTGCCAGCCGATTGTCCGCGAGCAGTGCGACGAGATCGGGTGCTGGTTTATCGTCAGGCGCGCGCACTGAACTTGAAGAGAGCCGGCTGCGGAAACCCGCGACATAATCGAATCCGAGGTCAGGGAGATGTTGAATAGAATTCGCCGCCGGTTTCCCGCTCAGCAAGGAGATCAGCGCGCCGGCGTCGGATGCGGCCGCTTTGTCCGTGAGAAATGCCGGCTGCCCGGTGTTTAGGTCGAGCAGCAGCACCCGCTTGTTAATCGTTGCCGCATAAGTGGCAAGGCTGGCGGCAAGGGTCGTTTTTCCCTCTTCTGGCAGGCTCGAGGTCACAAGCAAGGTTTTTGCGCGGGGTTGCTCCGATCCCAATTGGAGGCAAGAGGCTGTTAAGGAGCGAATTGATTCAGCATAGGCCGAATAGGGAGCCCCCGTTATGTATCGATGCGGACGACCCGCTTGGGGATCATCGATCGTAGGCACCAATCCAACACATGGGACGCCGAGCGCGCCGCTAACCTGTGACGCACTCCGAAGCCCACGATCGAGCCGATCCAGGAAAATCGCCAATAATGCACCCGATATGGTGAAGCCCATCAAAGCAACTATGATGAGTACGGCGATGCTCGGCGAACTCGCCAGATTGGGCGGGTAAGCGCGTGCCAGGAACTGCAGGTTGGGTTCGGGCTGGCCGCCGGGCCTGGATCGTTTAATCTCGGCTGCTGCGGCCGGATTTTGTTCCTTAAAACGGGTGATGTCACGGCTCGTGTTCTCGGCCAGTCTCTCGCTCTGGTCATCGATCAGCAATTGCACCACCCGATTGGCTACCGCAGCAGCCTTTTCGGGGGTGGACGCCGTGTAGCTGACGGCGACAACCGGTGCGCGCCTCTCCTGTCTCACAACAAGCCTTTTTTGAAGGTCTTTAAGAGTGACTCGCCATTTTGGTTTCGCCTGGTGATCAACTGACGAGCCGGGGACAAGAGGATCCGACGCGGCCTGACTGAAGCTGTCAGCCACCCTCTGAAGGTGTTCCTGCGTCGTCAGCATCGCAATCTGAGTATCGATAGCAGGATCCGTCGCGCCCTGACTTGCGCCACCCCCTCCGATGTCATCGCTCTGCATAGAGCGGTCGATGACCAAAGCCGTGGCTGTGTATCGCGGCAGAACCATAAATAAAATGCTCGCTATGACTGCAGTGCCGAGGCCCGCAATCAAGGCAATTAAACGCCATCGGCGCTGGCAGGCATTAAAAAGCTGCGAAAATCGCATTTCTGAGGAGCCCGGCAGGCCAGTCGTGTGATTGGCCCAATGTATCGCTCTATCTTCCACGGTCATCGATCTACTCTCGATTGGTTCAAATCGCGTTCCATGACGGCCTTTACAGTAGTTTTAAGTCGTATCTTTTCATCATCGGCTCCAAACGTCATCACTACTGAATAAAACCGAGCCTCGTTCCGCACCGATCGTGGCATAATGCAAGTGCAGGACTTTCTATTCACCGTGCGCCGACGCCGCCGGTTCCATTATGGATGGCAAACGCTTCCTTCAATTCCTTCGAGCTTTCGAGAGCGACGTCGGATCTCTGCGATCCCCAACTATAGGCATAGTCGAATTCAGGGGCCGGGACCAGTTTAGCCCACCGCACAAGCATCTCCCCCAGTTGGCTGGCAGTTGGCAAAACATATTTCCCACCGCCCTCATCTTTCCATTCCCCGCCCCCAAAGGTCTGATAGACTGGGACCATGCGCGCTCTGGGAATGCCGGATGCCTCCGCAGCCTGCACATAGCGCTCAATCATTTCATAGTCGCAATCGCCTGGGCCACTGAAACATGGGTAAGGGTCGATGCCATAAAAGTCGACGCCGGAATTCGCAGGGTTATAGGTATCTTGATATGTGGGATGTTCTCTGGATCCCATGTTCATCGGAAGAACAAAGGTTTTCGCCCCAGGCGCATGTTCGTGGATCCAGTCGGATTGCGCCTTCAAGTTCGATGGTGGGCAGTAGCCGGGCCGCTTCGCCAATCCTGCGAACAGTCTCGGATCGGGGTCATCCATAAGATAGTAGCCGAAGAGCTTCGGATTGCCTATGTACGGTGTAACTGTCTGAATGAATATTGCATCAACGCCGGAGCACTGACCAACCCACACGAGCCCTTTGACACCGGCCGGCAAGGAATTGAGTTCCGCCAGACTGCTTACATCGGCGAGATTGAAACCGGCCTTCCTCGGAAAGAATTGGCCTCTTGCGCCGAAATTTCGGTTTGCTGCAAAGTGGTATGGAGTATCGGGGCCCCTGAAGGTGTTTGAACTGCTGGACTCGCATATCCCGCGTCCGGTTCCGGAAACAACCAGCAAAATGGCTAGTGCGGTGAGCAAGGAAAAGTGAGCCGTACGCCAAGTCTTTCCGGACGCCGGTAGAAAACAAGTGAACCTCGGGAAAAAGTGCCGGCTAGTTTTGCTGATCGTTATCGTCATTGCATGCCCCTTTGGATAAGCCTGCGCCCAGGCACGGCGTCTCCGTTAGCGTAATCGCTCATGCGAAAGTGAGTTGTGAAAGCTCCGCAAGCGCTTGCCGGCCTTTCTGCGCCGGGGAAGCAGAACCCCCTGCGGCTGCTCGCTGAGCAGGCAAAGGGCAATTGCAAACCAGAAGAAAGGTTGCCGGGTAACGACCGTAGTCATACCGAATGCGGCGAGGCCGCAGAGCATGGCGGCCAAGCTTGCCTCGCGCATCCGGAGCGTGATCGACAAACACGTTCCCATGAGCCAAAGAAGGCAGATCAGCGCAATCGCGCCGCCCTGGATAAAAAACTCGAGATACGTATTGTGGGACTCGAAATTGGCGGTGCCATTGTCCTCGGGATGTGAAACATATTTTGGCTCGTATCCAGACTTCCGCTGCAAAATAAGACTCTCGGGTATGTCGAGGTGTGGACCGGGGCCCAAGCCAAGCAGACCGGAATCAAGCCCCCGGCTGATGGCGGACAGCCAAAGAAAAACGCGAAGATCCGTCTCCGCCGCAGCTTCGACGCCGCCATTCTTTGCAAGCGACATCGCCATTTGCTTGGCTTCGTCCGCGATCAGCGGCGACAACCCCAAACCCACAGTCAAAAAGAAGGAAGCGGAAACAAGTGCAACCCAGCTGACCCCAGACCGGAGTGTCAGTTCCATGTCCGCGCTTCTGAGCCAAGCCCAGATCTTAATGCCGAAGAACGTCAGTACACCAACAAAAAGAGCGAGCGTGTAGGAGTCGCTATGGGTGAGCCGGCCAGTAACAATACTGATGATGGCGCAAATTGCCAGAAGCGACCTTTTAGTCAAGCCCGAGCTTTGATCTATCAGGTAGAGCGAGATCAGTGATAGAGCCGAACACATGAAACCCAGTTGGTTAGGGTTCTGCGACCAGCCGGTCAATCGATCCCAATACCATGGATCAAACATCGAAAGGTCGAAGAAGCCCCAGGCCTGCAAAAGCTGGAGGAGCAGGGAAGTGGCGCCAAGCAACACGGAAAGCCACGCCACTCTTTGCATCCGGAGGCGCGCGTCAGGGCCCAGCACGCTGAACAGGCTGACCGCCGCCAGGAGGGAGTAAGCTACAACATCATGCATCACGAGTTCTGGGTCTCGCCGGTCCCACATTACAGCGCCCGCGATTGAGCCAATCGATAAGGCCAAGGCGAACACGACCCAAAAAGCAAGAAGGCGGCCTAAAGCCCCGGTCAGGGCAATGGTCCCGCGCCTGAGTTCGCGAATAACCCCGATAAACAGCCATATGGTGAATAAAATCTCGCCGGGCCCAACCGGGAGGTTGGGCAGGCGGAGCTGCGAAGACGGTGAGAGCACAAGGCCCAGCGCAAGAATCAGGTCACTCAGCATGAACAACGCCCCTTTCGATGCCTTGTGACGCTTGCGTGAGCGGCCGGTAAAACGATCCAGCTGAGAGGGGGGAATGGGAAATCTGCGTGGTTAAGAAACGCTGACTGAGAATAACGTGCTTGAACTCCAATCAACAGAATATCTTTGCTCACCGAGAAGCTCCGTAAACGCATCATCACGACAACTACGCCGTGGCCCAGGTGGCGGAGGCATAAAAGGGAAGTGAACAGTGAGGATGCGCTGCGTTGGCGCCGCAGTCATCAACAATTCCTGCTGTACGACTATGATCAAAAATGAAGAGGCTGGCCAAAAGGTCCAGACCACGCGGCCCCGGTCTTAGTCAAATTCGCTGGCTCGCTACCTATTTTTAGCTGAAAGAGATCCTTTTGGAGATGTGATCCAGGGCGTGCCGGCGCATTAATTGTAATTGTTCGCATTGCAACAAAGTGTCACATTCGCGGCAGAGTTGTCCGATCATGTTCAAAGTGGGGAAAACTGATGACGCAAAAGGGTAAGGTCCTGCTGATAGCTGGATTGGACGATGGGCGGATGGTGCTGGAATATCTGCTTCAGAGCGCCGACGCCGATATAGTCGGCGTCTACGTGCTCGATGAAGAAGCGGGCCAGAATGTATCCGGGTTTCGGACCTTCGACGACTTGTGCGCTGGTCCTCTGCTGAAGAAAATAAAAAGAATCAAGGACCACACAGAGGAGATCGCAGCGCTGGCGCCTGATCTCGTCATCGTGGTCGGCTTTTCGCAAATCATTCCCAAGGCGCTTTTAAAAATCCCTCCGCTCGGCGTCGTGGGTTTCCATAGCGCCCTCCTGCCCGGCCGCCGCGGCTGCTCCCCAATTATCTGGGCGATCGCGGATGGACTAGAGGAAACCGGTGTCACCATGTTCTACATGGATGGTGGAATCGACACCGGTGATGTGATCGCGGCACGAGCGTTCCCCATCGAATCGAGCGACACGGCAGCTGAAGTTCTCCATAAGGCCGATCAGGCGACGCTCGCGCTTGTGTGCGAGAACTTGCGAGGCATCCTCCACGGAACGGCGCCGGATCAAGCAGAACAGCGCATTGTGCACTTACACACGGAAGCGATCAGCTGCAGACGGTGAAATCGACTGGTCGAAACCAGCTGCCGATATTGTCAATCTCATTCGGGCGCTTGCCCCACCCTATCCGATGGCCCACACCTTCGCCGGCGATGGGGCGCCTATTCTCATAGAGAAAGCGAAGATCGCTGCCGGCGTGC
Source organism: uncultured Alphaproteobacteria bacterium (assembly GCA_963757195.1). Lineage (GTDB taxonomy): Bacteria > Pseudomonadota > Alphaproteobacteria > Rhizobiales > Rhodomicrobiaceae > Rhodomicrobium. The sequence goes on along the minus strand of CAVWQG010000002.1, from coordinate 946,204 downwards.
AGCTTTCGCCTGCGCGGCATCGCTTACATGATCCATTCCGCGAGACTGTGTTGTGCGTTGCGGCTCACCCGGACGACGAGGTCCTGGGCCTGGGAGGCACGCTGATCCTTCATGCGCGAGCCGGCGCAGACGTCATCGTTCTCATCATGTCGGAAGGGGAGCAAGAAAAGCTGGGCGGCACACCACGCTGCCAGACACGGCGGAAGAGCGCCGAGGAGGCCGCCAAGATCATGGGAACGCGCGACATCATTTTCCGGGATTTTCCGGACCAACGATTGGATGCCATGCCCATCATTGACATGATCAAGGCGGTGGAAAGCGCGATTGAGACCTATCGCCCGGCGACGGTCTATTGTCACCACGGCGGCGACGCCAATTCAGATCACAACGTCGTTTTCAGAGCCGTCTACGCAGCCTGCCGGCCGATGAGCCGGGTGGGATCTCACGTCAAGCGCCTCTTGACCTATGAGACCCCTTCGTCCACCGACCAAGCCCCCCAAGTGGGCGACTACGTCTTCAATCCCACCCGCTTCGTCGATATCGAAGCGGCCTGGGAGGAGAAGGTCAAAGCGCTGCAATGCTATCCCACCGAACTCATCGGAGGAAAGCATCCACGCAGCCTCGCCTACATCGAGGCCCTGGCGCGGATGCGTGGCGGCCACTCCGGCTTCGGCCTGGCGGAGGGGTTCGTCACGATCAGGGAGCGGATATCTTACCCAGCTCCATAGTAGTCGATCGCAAGTGCTTTCTCCACTCTGCTCCCGGTGGTGGAGCCGGGGGATCAGCGCCCCAATCGTGGTTTGACGCTGCATGGCCGGCGCCAGAACCCGGCTTGGCCACCGGCTGCCTGGCGAGTGACCAATCCGAGCAAATTCTAGTGTCCCGTCTCCGAATTGCCGACTAACTTGCAGCGTCCTCGCACGGCAATTCGAAGACATAAGGAACACTAGCACGCCCCGCTGGAAGTCCTGTCAGCGCCGCAGCAAACGGGTCAGGACTTCCCGCGGGGCACACTAGAATGTGATAGTCGCGATTGCGAATCAGTCCAAGAGATCAAATAGCCTTTGACCTTCGTAATTAGCACGAGAGCCATCACAGTTGGGAAGCAACCAGTTCGCGCGTGACGGGGCCCAAGGCGATAGGCGGCGCCGGGAAGCCATTGCCGCAACAACAAACTGATTTGCAAGCCAGACCTTGCGCAACTATCAGTCAGAAATCAGCAATAAGTTAAAACCATACCATCACGGTCAAGTCCAGGCTGGCATTAGGAGCATAATACCTCCGGATCGAACCGGCTGGAAACCAATGCGCAAAGGTCCATCCCCCAAATCGGGCATTCTCAGAAGCGAGATCATTCTGATAGTCCGCCAACCCTGCGTCCAGGTACGGTTCGCCAAATTCCCGAGACGTTAACTGGCGGCTTTATAGAGGCAAAAGCATTCCGTGTTGCGCTAGCAGTCGGCGGTGATTACCCGGTTCGCGGCTGGCGTTCGAAGAAAAAAAATGACCGAAAAACTCAGTTGAACTACCAGAGCGAGAAACGAATTCGTAGGCGGAATACCAAGTGACACCCCTCAAATCCTTTTGGGGATCCCGCTCGCATTCCATACGGTGCAACTGGCGCACATTAATAGTGATTGTTGAGTCCGTAAAAAAAGTGTCACATTCATGTCAGCACTGTTCGCACAAAGCTCAAGCGAAAGCTTAGGCAGATTTCAAAGCAATAAGTCTAGTATTGGATGGGTTTCATCGTGAAAGCAGTCATACAAGCCGGAGGTAAAGGCACCCGCCTCAAGCCTTACACGACCATCTTACCCAAACCGCTTATGCCCGTTGGCGCGAAGCCAGTCCTAGAGTTGTTACTCTATTGGCTTCGCCGGAATAACGTACAGGACGTATACGTTACGACGGGCTATCTGGGCAGCTTGATCCAAACGCACTGCGGTGATGGCTCTCAATGGGACATGCAGATAAGGTATTCCGAGGAGCTTGAGCCGCTGGGAACAGTTGGTGCGCTTTCGCTCTTGCGTGAGCATCTAGACGAAACTTTCCTCGTGCTGAATGGCGACGTCCTGACTGACCTCAGTCTGGATTCGTTCGTCTCTCATCATAAGAGGTCCGGAAGCGCATTGTCGATCGCAACCGCGACGAGAAGCACAAAACTGGATTTCGGAGTCATCGAGAGCGTCGGCGGCCGGGTGGTCAAGTTCAAAGAGAAGCCGAACTTCTCGCATTCGGTGAGCATGGGCGTGTATTGCATGGAGCCCGAAATCCTCAAATACATTCCGAGCCGCGTGGCCTACGGGCTCGATCATCTCGTGCTGTGTCTGCTTGATAGGAAGGTCCCGGTCTCGGTTTTTCAGCATCACGGCATGTGGCTGGACATCGGGCGGGTTGAGGATTTCCAAAAGGCGCAGGAAATGACCTGGGACGATCAGCTTCCAGCATACGAAACCATCGTGCCCATGGTGGCCTGAAATCGGCACGGCGGCCCCGAGGCCGCCGGTCCTCCAAGAACCATGCGGGCCAAGCGCTCAGCCAAATTAGAAAGCCAAACTATGCTGTTGGTTTCGGAGCCCATTCTGGGCCGCGAAGAGGAGGCTGCCCTTGCGGATGTGATCCAGTCCCAATGGATCACAATGGGCCAGCGCGTGCGCTCCTTCGAGGAAGCATTTGCATTGGCCCATGCGAATCCGGACGCGGTTGCCGTCAACTCATGTACTGCCGCTCTACATTTGATTCTGGCCGCTCTAGGAATTGGTCCCGGAGACGAAGTGCTGGTTCCGTCCCTCACCTTCGTAGCGACAGCGAACTCCGTCGTCTACACCGGCGCGAAGCCCATCTTCGTCGATATCGAGGGGCTGGACACTCCTTTCTTATCTCTCGCCGATGCTGCCGCGAAGTGCACGGAGAAGACCAAGGCAGTCATCGTGGTGCACTTTGCGGGGTATTTGGTCGACAGGGACGCCTGGCAGCAGTTCGCGCGCGAGCGCGGCTTACACCTGATCGAGGATGCAGCCCACGCGGCTGGCGTTCGAGAGGTTGGCTCGATCGGTGAGGCAGCCGCCTTCAGCTTCTACGGCAACAAGAATATGACGACTGCCGAAGGAGGCGCGGTCACGGCGCGCGACTCTGCGGTTCTGGAGAAGGTCCGGCAGATGCGCCAGCACGGCATGACCACCGGAACATTCCAGCGGCTTTCCAGCCGCCAGGCCTCATATGATGTGACCATGCTCGGATTCAACTACCGCATGGACGAGCTTCGTGCGGCTCTGGGATTGGTGCAGCTGCAGCATCTCCCCGAGTGGAATGCGAAGCGCAAAGCGTTGACTGAGCATTACCTGGACCTGCTGTACGAGCGCTGCCCCGGAGTGCTGTCCCCGTTCCGGAAGCACCAGGGCTCACCATCGGCCAACCATATCATGCCGATCATCTTGCCCGAGAAGACTGCTCGGCAGGACGTGGTTGACAAGTTGCGTGACCGCGGGATTCAAACCACGATCCATTACCCCCCGGTCCATTCGTTCTCGTTCTACCGCAAAAACTACCCGACGGCCCCTTTGCCTTTGACCGAGGAGTTTTCGCGGCGCGAGTTGACTCTTCCGCTGCATCCCAAACTGGAGCCGGACCATATCCAAAAAGTTGTAAGGGCGCTGTCTGAGGCGCTCTCTCAGTAAACATCAGTAAGGGAGGCGAGCGTATGTCGCTAACTGACATTCATCCGCGAGTACAGGGTGAAGTACTCCATGCTTTCGAGGGCGCCCTTCGCGGGGTAAGACAGCGGCGTTTTTTTGACATTACAGTTTCAGCACTAGCTATGGTTATACTCGCTCCCATTATCGTTTTGGTGATATTAGCCATCTGGATTGAGACCGGCAGACCTTTTCTTTTCTCTCAAATGAGGCTGGGGCATCGTGGGAAGCAGTTTCGCATTTATAAGTTCAGAAAATTCTACCCCCAAAACACCTCGCCTGGTTGTCCGCTGACAGTCAAAAACGATAGCCGAATGACGCCACTCGGCCGTTTCCTCGAAAAGTCGAAGCTCGACGAACTACCTCAACTCTGGAACGTCCTTCGCGGTGACATGTCCTTTGTGGGACCGAGGCCCGAAACGCCGAATTTCGCAGACTGCTTTGACCAGGGCTTTGCCCGCGTCCTGGCATACCGGCCGGGGATACTGGGACCAAGCCAGGCGTTTGTTCGTGACGAGTTGTCGCTCTTCCCGCAGGGTGCCGACCCCGTTGCTTTCTACCGGCTGGTTATCTTTCCGCTGAAGGCAAGGATCGACCTCGCCTACTATCAGAATGGCTCACTCTTTTCCGACATCGGCTGGATTATCCGCTGCGTCCTGGTTGTCGTTCGCTTGCGCTCTGTTTGCCCACCAGAGTTCCTGGCGAAGATCAGGATCATCCAAGACGCCAAATATCCCGAAAGCCTTCGAATTCCCGGCCTCGCGAAATTTTTGGTTCGTGAATATCAGGAAGTGCTCTGGTCTAAAATATCTCGTACTCCAGAGCCCATTGCTGTCAAGCAGCATGCGGGAACGCCTGCAATCTGGCGTATTGCGAACTGCGCAAGTTTGTTGCTCGCGGAGGATGAGAACGATCTTAAATCAAGCATAGCCGACCAGCCAGATCCGAGAAACAAAGCGGAACCAGTTGGAATCTTTCAAAACGAGGCGCCGGCTTGCCTCAAGGACCACGAGACCTCGCATAAAATTGAACTGGTCTAGCGGGGTATCCAATGAAACCGCACATTATGGCGCCGGGGCAAGTTTCAAAGGACTGGCAAACCTTTGACCACCGTCTGCTTTCAGTGCAAGCACAACCGCAGATCACAGGGAGTTGCCGAAAAGTTGATTTTTTTTCGTTACCCAAACTACTATCAGTTGTCGACAAGAGGGTGATGATGGTAAACTATTTAGTCCCCGCCCCTATTGCGTAAAATGGCAAAAATTGTAGAGGTTTCGTTGTGTCGAATATGAAAACGAGTAAAGTTCAGCCGTACGATACCTTGGACGTAGCCGTATACCCAGCGAGAGAGCCTCCGTCGAGGACTGCGAAGTCTACTTGGAGCGCGCTTGGAGAAGCGTCCTTTCGAACAGGGACTCCTGCCGTAAAGCGAATTATTATTATAGAACCGAGGGGGCTCATGCGTGACAGCCTCGTTCGCAGGATCCAAGCCGCTAATGAGATGAACGTGGCCGGCGTTGCAAGCGTCGAAGAGGCTTTGGACGAATTCGCGAAGAACCGCGCGGCCTTGATTCTGTTATGCGTGACGGGGGCGCTAAAGATTTCTCATCAGGGACACGACATCAGCCGGCTGATGTCGGTGACCGGAGTTCCCGTCACCGTTTTGGGGGATGGTGAGAATTACGACGAAATTTTGCAGATGTTCGATTTGGGAGCGGTTGGCTACCTCTCGACCGACATGTCAGCCGAGGTCGTTGTCGAATCCTTGCGACTGATGCTTGCGGGGGGGAAGTTCATTCCCGCCAGCATCTTGCTGACTGCCCGGCCTGTTTGCGGCTTCACGGCCTCGACGCCGGACCAGTACAAGTGCATGTTCACGGAGCGGCAGCTCTCCGTGCTTGAGGCTTTATCGCTCGGCAAGGCAAACAAAGTCATTGCCAACGAGCTGAACATGAAAGAGGGCACCGTAAAAGTTTACGTGCGGAATTTGATGAAGTTGTTGAAGGCTCGAAATCGCACCGAGCTTGCCCTCATTTTCGCGGATCAAATGCGGCTGAGGCCTGGCCGTAATTTGGTCCGCAACTGATTGCCCAGCCGGCCGCATTAGCAGTCAACGAGTTTCAAAGTTGGAGTTTGCGCTGAAATGAAGGTGCTTGTTACCGGAGCTGGTGGGTTCATAGGCAGCCATGTAACGGAGCTCTTATTAAGCGCGGGGCACAGTGTCCGAGCCTTAGTACATTATAATGGCGCGGGAAGCTGGCAAAATCTCGACAATGTGGCCGAAGAGCATCGCGATCACCTGGACGTGCGCTTAGGCGACGTCACGGACGCCTTCTTTGTCCGGGACCTCGTCGGCGGCTGTGACGCCGTGCTTCACCTGGCTGCTTTGATTGGGATTCCCTACTCTTATATTGCGCCCGCCTCTTATGTCGCAACCAACATCGGAGGCACCCTCAATGTCCTGGAAGCTTGCAAGCTCGCAAACATTTCTCGCGTCGTCGTCACCTCGACCAGCGAGGTGTATGGCACCGCAAGAACGACTCCGATGGAAGAATCCCATCCGTTGCAGGGCCAGTCTCCGTATTCGGCAAGCAAGATCGGAGCTGATAAGCTAGCGGAATCCTATTATCTGAGCTTCAACACGCCTGTGGTGACGCTGCGGCCATTCAATACCTACGGTCCGCGCCAATCGTCTCGCGCGGTCATTCCAACCGTTATTAAGCAAGCATTGTCGGGCGCAAAATCTATCAAACTCGGCAATTTGAAACCTCTGCGGGATTTGACATTCGTTCATGATACCGCCCGCGCGTTCCTGCTCGCCGCCACGATGCCCGGCATTGAGGGACAAACCATCCACTTTGGGCAGGGTGTCGCCCATTCCGTTGCCGAGGTCGCAGAGGCGTGTCTCAACGCGGCTGGAAGCAAAGCGAAAATTATCAGCGAGAACGAAAGAAAACGGCCTGAAAAGAGCGAGGTCGAGCTTCTGCTTTGTAATCCTGCGAAGGCGGAGCGGCTACTAGGTTGGCGGCCGGAAGTCTCGCTTGCTGAGGGAATAGCTAAGACAGTCGAGTATCTGCGCACGCAACCCGCGATGGCCAGCGTCAGCAAGGGCTATCACGTTTAGCGGGAGCCAGGGAACTTCGGACCGGGTTTGAGAGAAAGATAGCCCCATGATGAGCACACTTTATGGCCTCAAAGCGCGTCTTCGCAGCCGACGACTCATTGCGCTCGTGGCCGTTCCCTTATTCTATGCCTCATCTGCCTGGGCCGACTATTCAGTCCAAGCTGGCGACGTCGTGGAGGTTTCAATCGGAGGAATGATCGAAGTGCATCAGCGCTCGGTCGTTCAGCTCGATGGGACAGTCACTTTTCCTCAGGTGGGCACGGTTTCAGTGCTCGGGCTGTCTGCCGCTCAAATCAGAGCAAAAATCCAGGCGACGCTGCTTGGCAAGACGATTCGTCAGCGTGCTCTCGACGGCAGGGTGATCTCTTTCACGATTGCGCCTGATGATATTGCTGCCTCTGTCGTTGAATACCGGCCCGTCTATGTCATGGGCGATGTTTCCAAGCCCGGACAATATCCTTTTCAGCCAGCCATGACGGCCCGGCAAGCGGTCGCCGTGTCAGGAGGGTATGACCTCCTGCACATGGGAAACCAGAAAGCATCGTTGGAGGCGTCCGACCTCCAGAGCGATTACGAGGCAGTCATGGTGAATCTGGCGGGCCTTGCGCTGCGTGAGACGCGCGTAAAGGCGGAACTGGCCAATTCGCAGAGCATGGAGCAAACTTTGCCTCCTGATATCCAGGTGCCCGCCGCGACGTTATCGGCTCTCATACATGCAGAGAACGAGCTTTTCAAGACACGCCGCGGCGAGTTTGATTCTGAAAAGGCCTTTTTCGAGCGATCCCTGAAACAGACCGAGGAGGTGATGAAGGGGTTGAACGAGCAAATGAAACAGGAAGGCGACGGAGCGGTTGCTGACGCGCATGAACTCGAAGACTTGATGGGCCTCAAAAAGAAGGGATATGCGTCCAACGTACGTGTAACAAATTCACGTCATGCGGTAGCTTTAGCTGTCGCACGGAAGATGCAGCTCACCATGCAGTTGGATCAGGCGACAGTCAGGCAAGAAGAACTCCAGAAGCAGTTGGCCCGGCTGCAAAGCCAACAAAAGATTGCCTTGCTTTGCGATTTGAAGGATGAAGCGATCAAGCAGATCGAACTGCGGTCCAAACTCCGCAATATACGTGACAAGCTTGGCGCTATTACCATGACGCGAGCGCAGGCCGAGCGCGGTAATGGCGCGCCAAGCCCCAGGATTGTCGTCGTTAGGAAGGGCCAAAAGGGCCGGGAGCGCCTGACGGTCGACGAGGACTTCGAGTTGCAGCCTGCCGATGTGGTGGAAGTCGCGATAGTCTCAGGCGATTCTAGTCGAGAGGTGGCCGCGCAGTGAAGTCTGAGGGTTGGCATCACATATCGATGGGCGCGGACGAGTGTCGCGCCCTTTTTAATGCTCAAGTCAACTTCAGTTCTAGAGCATCGTGCGCAAAATCGAAATCGGTGCGCTTCCGTCTGTAACGGCCCCCGGATATGCGCAAAAGTGCATTCCGGGGCGACGATCATGGGGCGCGCCCGCGTCCGATTAAAGGCGCGATGCTTTAGCAGAGCGGCCCTCGCGTTTCGGTTCCTTGCACCTTAAATCCCACTGATCTGCGGCACGAATGTCTTCGGAGGGCGCGTTCAAAAGAGGAAGACGTAGCCGCCACAAAAATGGCGTCCGCTTTGCCCCGGCCGCCATTCACCTCGTCCTCGTGGGTGCTGCCTCACGCAAAGATGAGCGGGAGGGCTACTCCTACTTGTGCGTTACTGAAACGCCGCCATGTCCGTCCGCTGCAAGTTGGAAGGTTCCAGCGCCAAGCGTGGAGGTCTGGAAGTCCAGACTTGCCGATTGGCCAGCGCTGTTTGAGATTTGAAGCAGGCCGCTGGCGGCATTATAAGTAAATGAGGAATTTGTCGACGAGACATTCTTGATATCGATCGAGCTGTTGGAACCGAAGTTCTCGATGAGCGGCCCCGCATATGTCGATTTCCCAACATTGACGCCGAACGATGCGGCATTATCGATAACCAAGCTGGCGCCGCCTTGGAAGCTTACCTGATCGCTTTGCGCCGCCATCGCCGCAACCTCGAAGGTGCTTCCAGCAATGAGGTCGAAAGCGCCAGTGCTGGCTGGATTGACCGCGGTCGAGACCGCGAGGGACCCGCCGATGTTCAGAACGCCATTGTCAATCAGGTTGGCGATGCTGTCAGTCCCATTGAGCGTCCAGGTTCCCCCCGTATCAACAGCGAGGGTCGAGAAATTCTGGAACTGCCCGCTGCTGCTGACGCCGCTGATGGAGCCGGCACCGCTTGCCAGTTCCAGCGTTCCTGTACCACCTTTAACCGTTCCAGTGAAGACGGCGCCAGGATCCACGATCAACTTATTCGAGGCGCTCGTTGCCGCGAAATCCACCGCGTAACTTGTGCCGGATATCGTCCCAGCGTTCTCGACAGTGCCGGCCACACTAAGATAAGCGCCGTACTGGCCGCTGATTGTACCATAGTTTTGGATGCTGGCCGAGCCTCCCGGGATATAGATGCCAGCCGGGCCGAAACCCCCGGTGGTTGGCGCCTGAATCGTGGCCCCCGCACGATTTATGATGCTGCCGCCGCCGAATAAGCCGATGCCGTCATCGTAGTTTGAGATAATCTTCCCGCTATTGTCGACATTCACGGCCGATCCGTAGCCAAACACGGCATCTTCCCCACCGCTAATAGTGCCGGTGCTGGTATTGGTGACCGTCCCTCCGGCTTCGAGGTCCACGCCATAGCCGCCTTGACCGCTGTAGCCTGAAATCGTGCCAGAGTTGAGGATGGCGCTGCCGGAGCTGTGGAGCGATATACCATAACGTTGGGAAGAAGAGACCGTGCCAGCATTCGTGATTGACCAGGATGTACCCGAGGCTCCGTCGATCGCGTCAGTTCCGCTTGCTGTCGTCTTCACGCTTCCCGTGCTTGTGACAGTCAAGGGGTTGCTGGCTGAGGTCAATGTAAACGGTCCGGTGACCGCGCTGCTGATCGTCTGGCCGCCGCTGGAGCCCACGCTCCAGCTATAGCTCGGGTCATTGGAGGAAATATTGCCCGCGGCATCGGTCGCCTCAAGCAAAAGCGTGTGCGCGCCATTGGCAAGGCCCGAGAGCGTCAATGAATTGCCGCTGACCTGCGTCCATGTCTTGGCGCCGTCAAGTTCATAACCGTAGACGACGCCCGTATCAGAATTGGACGTGCCGAAGCCAAAAGTCGCGGTGCTGGCGCCGCCGGTTGCGGGCGGCGTCTGCGTGAAAACAGGCGACGGAGATACGGTGTCGTAGGTGAAGGTAAGGGAGGCTGAACTGCCGCCGCTCGTCGCGGTTATTGTGTTGGCGCCTTGGGCCAAAGAGCTGGGCGTGTAGTTCCAAACGCCCGAAGCATTTGCCGTCGCCGTGCCAAGGGTCGTTGTCCCCTCTGTCAAAGTGACGGTTGCGTTGGCGGCCGCCGTTCCAGTCAAGGCATCGTTCGAGGTAATGCCGTCAGTCGACGAGGATCCAGTGTCGGCGACGAGCTTCGCGGTGACGGAGGGGGGCGAATAGGTGAATGTCAGCGAGTTTGTGCCGGTATTGCCGGCGAGATCGGTCTCACTTGCAACAACCGTATTGGCGCCAACGGTCAAAGAACTCGGCGTGTAATTCCACACCCCCGACGAATTCGCCGTGGTGGTCCCCAGCGTGGTCCCGTTCTCGCTCAGCGTGACAAGCGCATTGGGGTCGCCCGATCCCGTCAGAGCGCCGTCGGCAGTGACGTACTGGCCCGAAGAGCCGATGTTGTTGACGAGAGCTTCGGTCACCGCGGGGGCTACCGTGTCGTAGGTGAAGGTCAGGGACGCAGAAGTGGCGCCGCTTGCGGCGGCAACGATCGTGTTCGTACCTTGGGGCAGCGGGTTGGGGGGCGTGAAGGTCCAAACGCCCGTTGAGCTCGCCGTCGCGGTACCTAGCGTCGTCGTGCCCTCTGTCAAGGTCACGACCGCATTGGCGCCCGCAGTCCCCGTCAAGGCGTCGTTTGACGTTATCTTATCCGTCGAAGACGAACCCGTGTCGGCGACCAGGCTCTCGGTCACGGTCGGCCCAGAGGAGAGCGTGAGATCGACGCCCGACCCGCTAGCGTCCGGCGTGAGCGTGAAGGCGCCGCTTCCCAATGTCGAGGTCTGGAAGTCGAGACTGGCATTCTGTGAGCCGTTTGCGATCTGCAAGAGGCCGGTCGTAGAGTTGTAAGTAACTGACGCTCCCGAAGATGAGACATTCTTGATGTCGACAGTATCGCCGGCCACGAAGTTTTCGAGGAGCGGCCCCGTATAGCTTGAAGTCCCGACATTCGCGCCGAAAGCCGCAGCATTATCGATCACGAGCGTGCTGTTGCCGCCAAATCTTATTGGCGAGGCGGTGGCGGACGCGGAGGCGACCTCGAGTGTTGCCCCACCCCCGGCGCCGCCGATCTGGTAGCTTGCGGCCGGCAGGGAACCCGTCACATCGAGCGTGCCATTATCGGTGACGCTTGCGATCGTATTGGCGCCACTCAGCGTCCAAGTTGCCCCCGAATCGACAACGAGCGCCCCAAAATTCGTGAAGGAACCGGTATTCAAACCGCTAAAAGTGCCGCTACCAGAGCCGCTCGCGAGTTCCAGTGTCCCACTGCCGCCCGACACAAGCCCGTTAAACACGGCGCCAGGCGCAACTACCAATCGGTTGGCCGCGCTGGTGTAGGCGAAATCAACAGCATACCATCCGCTGGAGATCGTCCCAGCATTCGTGACCGTGCCGGGGCGCCGCTGATGTAAACGCCATAATTGGAATTGGCGGAGATCAGACCGCCAGCGTTATTTGTGACGCTGCCGCCGCTCGCCATCCAAATTCCTGCGGTATAACCCTTAATGGTCCCGCTATTTTGAACAGTGACGCCCGACCCCGCGAAATACATGCCCGCAGCGCTCGTCCCGACGAGCCCTGAAATCGTCCCGTAATTGGTGACTTGCCATGCCGTACCGGCGGAGCCGCTAATAGCGTCAGACCCGCTCGCCGTAGTGGTTATGCTCCCTGTGGTCGCGATCGTGAGGGGGGTGTCGGTTGAGGCTAAAGAAACACTTCCACTGACCGCAGTACTAATCGTCCTAGCCATTGCTATTTCTCCAGCAGTTACGCACCGGGTATTCTACGCTGAGCCGTCGAAAGTTTTTGACCATCTCTGAGTGCGTCTCTGGAAGCTCTCGAAGCTACGCTCCCTGTCGCGGTAAGTTTCAGAGGATAGCTATTTTCCGGATAACTGGCTCCCTGTTTGCCCTGTTGATAAGGTGATCATCGAGACGGCTCTCTAAAATACGGAAGTATCCCACTAAACTCGTGGAGCACGACCAGCGACAACGACTGTGTCACTGACGGAGTCAAAATCTAAGCCTCTAGTTCAGGAGACCTGACCTCCCGACAACCTGACCTTGGCCGCATTTCGGCGCCTTGATTGAAGTGTGGCATCTTTTTTGAAGCAAAAACAGCGATTATTGTTGTGTACCCTTGTGCCGAAAGACCAAGGAAGCCGTGACCAAATGGATCTCCGCCGCACCCAAAAGAGTTGCGTTTATTACCAATTCGTTGATCGCCATTCATGCCAGTAGGACCTTCCGGTGCGTTCCTTATCTTAAGGCGAACTCGCGAGCAAAAATCGTTGGTGACGAATGGCAGTTCGCGGAGCACTTTTTCATTCTCTCAGCTCACACACAGTTTACAAGAACATATTTTCAAGACTACACTAACAAAACTAGCGCATAGACTACGTTCAGGAAAGTCCGTGACCCGCCGATCACGTGAAGGTGTACGAACGAGGATTTATAACCGTGATAGAAGCGCCCCGGCACATCACAGTTGTTTTGGCCCCTGACAACGTTACAGCCTGTCTCAAAGCGAACATAACGAAGCCGGGCAATCGGACGTTTCATCGCTTCACACGATCTCGTCGATATGCAAGGCAAGATAAACGAGTTTGCAGGACACACACCCGTGAGCTTGTCTTTGATTGCGTTGTGAATTCAAAGTGCCAATATAGTTCTTGCCGGCCGCAGATTGGCATTATGCGGACACAAATGGGAGGCGATGCGCGATGAGTAGAGCATCGCGGAGTTGCAGCAGTGGTCCAGCCTCCAAATATTCAGGATAAGGCGCCCGACGTCACCGGGGCTGCGTCCGCGATCGATGGCGGATTGCTTTCGCTTGCGCTGATTGCCGCCTATTACCGGATCGCTTGCGATGCTGACCAGATGGCCCATGACCTGGGCTTGGGCCACCGCAGCGCAAATGTTGAAGACCTCGTTCGCGCGGCGCGGAGGATTGGATTGAAGGCGAGGGCGCTTAGAAGGCAGACAGCCGGCCGCCTCCAAACCATTCCCTTGCCCGTGATCTTGCGCCTCGCTGATGGCCGCTTCACGATCCTGACGCACCGTCTCGATGGCGGCAAGGTACGGCTCGTCGACCCGGTGACCAGGACACAGTCATCCGGTTTGCTTCCAGAAATAGCCAAGACCTGGACGGGTGAGCTCGTTCTGGTGACCAGGCGTCTTGGCGGAGCGGGGGTCAATTCTGCAACGTTCGATCTCAACTGGTTCCTACCCTCGATCTGGCGTTACCGCAAACCTCTGCTCCATCTTCTGGTGGCCTCGCTCTTCATCCAGCTTTTTGCTCTTGCCACACCTCTTTTCTTCCAGGTTGTTATCGACAAGGTGCTTGTGCACAAAGGCGGGTCGACACTTGTCGTCATCGTGACGGCCCTATTTCTAATCGGTCTCTTCGACGTTATCCTGCAGTATTTACGGTCCTACGCTCTTAATCACACGACAAGCCGAATTGACGTTGAATTAGGCAGCCGGCTCTTCGACCACCTCCTCCGGCTGCCTCTTGCCTATTTCGAAACGCGGGCGGCTGGGCAAACTGTGGCTCGCATGCGTGAACTGGAAACCGTGCGCGCATTTTTGACCGGGCAGGGTCTATCAGCTGTGATCGATCTTGTCTTCGCGTTCGTCGCTTTAGGCGTGATGTGGTTTTATTCGCATACACTGACGCTGATCGTGCTCCTGTCCGTGCCCTTCTATATGCTAATCGCGTATTTGATCCGGCCGATATTACGCGCGCGTATAAATGAGCGTTTCAACCGAAGCGCATTGAGTCAGCAATTCCTGGTTGAGTCCGTCGTGGGTGTTCAGACCCTGAAGGCCGCGGCGGTTGAACCAATGCTGAAGAATCAATGGGAAGAAAAGCTTGCTTCCTACGTCAAGACCTCATTCGATGCCGTTATGCTCGCCACGTTTGGCCAGAACGCCATCCAATATGTCAGCAAAGCGACAACGGCGCTTGTCCTGTATTTTGGAGCCCTTGCAGTCATCGATGGTGAATTGACAGTTGGAGCCTTGATCGCATTCAACATGATCATGGGGCAGGCCACGGCGCCGATCCTGCGCCTCTCACAGTTCTGGCAGGATTTCCAGCAGGTGCACATTTCGGTGGAGCGGCTCGGCGATATTCTGAACGCGCCACCGGAAAGGACCTCACTTGCCTATAGCGCGCTGCCTCCTGCCCGCGGGGCGATCAAATTCTCAAATGTCGATTTCCGTTACCAGGCAGACGGAGCCGAGGTCCTGAGAGGAATATCACTTGAAATTCCTGAAGGACAGGTCCTTGGCATCGTTGGTCCTTCCGGTTCGGGCAAGTCGACGCTGACAAAGCTGGTCCAAAGGCTCTATAAGCCCGATCGGGGTCAGATCTTTCTGGACGGCATCGACATAGGTCAGTGCGACACGGCATGGCTGAGGCGCCAGATTGGCGTGGTGCTGCAAGAGAACATGCTGTTCAATCGCACCATCCACGAGAACATAGCGCTCGCCGATCCCGCCATGTCTCGCACGCTGGTGATCGCGGCGGCGCGCATTGCCGGAGCGGACGAGTTCATCTCGCGCATGCCTCTTGGCTATGACACGATGATCGAGGAGCGTGGCGCCAACCTTTCCGGCGGCCAGCGCCAAAGAATAGCCATCGCCCGTGCGATCGCCATCCGTCCTCGCGTTCTTATTCTCGATGAAGCGACCAGCGCCCTCGATTACGAAAGTGAGCGCATCATCCAGGCCAACATGGGCAGCATTTGCAAGGGCCGCACCGTCATTATCATCGCCCATCGCCTTGCTGCGGTTCGCGATTGCAACAGGATCGTCGCCATCAAGGATGGCCGGATCGTTGAGGATGGCACGCATCGATCGCTTTGCGCGAGGCCAGATGGTCTTTATGCCAAACTCTGGCATATGCAGGTGGAGAACACGCGATAAAGGCCATGCGTTGGATCAAGCGTCTCATCTTCCTTATGATTTTTCTCACTGTGCTCTCTTGCCAGGAAAGCAAGATCAAGGCCCTGAGTTGGATCAGGCGTCTTCTTTCATTCGCGGCGATTTTTGCCGCGCTCTTTGTTCCAGATGTTAGCGCTGCCTATTTTTCGATTCCCAGTTCAATGACGGAGGTCCTGGCGCAGTCCGCTGGCTTTGCGCTGATCGCTCTTGCGATCATATTGGGAGGGATAGCTCTTTGGCGCGCAGGTCTTCGGCGCGCGCTGGGCAGGGTAATGGCTATGCATTGGATCGTGCGCCTCACAGTCGCCGCTGTTATCCTGGCCGCACTCCTTGTTCCAGAGTTCACAATTCCCGCTTCGGTAACTGAATTCCTGGCGGAATCCGCGGGCTTCGCCGTGATTGCGCTTGCGATCGCGCTCGCGGGTATAGCTCTTTGGCGGACAGGCTTGCAGCGCATCCTACTCTGTATATGGGGCATGCCATGGCTCCCGCGCCTCGCCGTTATTACGATCCTGCTCGCACTGCTCTATGTTCCTGAACTGAATGCTTCTTTGATCGCGAACTCTGTGTCAGAGTTTTTCATTCGGCCCGCAGGCTTAGCGCTGGTTGCATCTGCAACTATGCTGGCAAGCGCCGTTGTTATGCGTGAGCGTATTATGGCGGCCTTCAGAAGCGTGACCGAGAAGACAATTGAAAGTTCCGCAACATCGGTGAGTTTCTTGCGCATGGATGACGTCGACAGAGAATTTCTGCCGGCGGCGATCGAGCTTTTGGAGACTCCCCCCTCCCCGGTGAATATCGCTGCGATCTGGGTCATATGTGGCATCTTTACGGTCGCCCTGGCGTGGTCTTATTTCGGCTGGCTCGAGATATATGCTGTCGCTCAGGGCCGCATCCAGCCCAGCGGGCGGTCCAAGGTTCTGCAGTCCCTGGATTCCGGGAAGGTCGTCTCGATTGCCGTTGCTAATGGAAGCCGCGTCGCCGTGGGAGACGTGCTCATTGAACTCGACGCAAGAGAAACCGCTGCCGATCAGGAGGAGCAAAAGCGTGATCTCGAATCTTCGCTCGCGGAGGTCGCGCGAAGGCGAGCAGCCATCGAAACTGCTCGCACTGGCAAAAATGAAATGCCCAAGATCGTCTATCCACCAGGAACAAGCCAGGACATCCAAGCCCGAGAAAATGCTGTGCTCGTGGCTGATCTCTCGCAGCTTATTTCAAGCAGAGCTACGCTCCTCGCTCAGCGCGCGGAGCGCGTCGCCACCTGTGACCGGCTGAAAGCAAGCATCGCCGCCCGGCAAAAACTGATCGCAGTCGACGAAGAACATGTCACCATGCGCGAAACTCTCAACCGGTCAAAGGCCGCCTCACGCGCGCAGGTCATTGAGACCATCCAGCAATATCAGGCGCAGGTTACAACTCAGGCCGGCGAAAAGGGCCAACTCGCTGAAAACGAAGTCGCTCTCTTTACCCTTGACCGGAAACTCGATGAAACCACCGCTCAGTTCATCGCCGATCAAACCCAGAAATTGGTCGAAGCAGCTCGAAAGGCGGACCGGTTCAAGGGCGAGTTCGTGAAAGCGAACACCAAGCATGAGCGGACCAGATTGACAGCGCCGATCGCAGGCACCGTTCAGCAACTCGCCATCACAACGGTGGGGCAGGTCGTCAACTCTGGACAACCGCTCATGACCATCGTGCCCGTCGACGCACCGATCGAGATCGAAGCGCTTATCCAGAACCAGGATATCGGCTTTGTCCAGCCTGGACAGCCGGCTGTCGTCAAGATCGAGTCCTTTCCGTTCACGCGCTACGGGACTGTCGATGGCGTTGTTCTACAGGTCAGCCGCGACGCAGTCGATGATCGGGAGGCCGAGGCCTTGAGCGACCCGAGATCAAGCGGCAGAACCCAGTTCATGACGGCGTCCAGAGACCTCTCCAAAAATCAGAACCTTGTATTCCCCGCCACCATTGCGCTTGCCAAGAAAAGCATCAACGTCGACGGCAAGGATATTCCGCTCTCGCCGGGCATGGCGGTTACCGTGGAAGTGCTTACCGGGCGCCGCCGCGCGCTCGATTACGTTCTCTCGCCGCTTCGGGAGGTGGCCTCGACTTCTGCGCATGAGCGCTGAGGACATGCATTTATGACCACGGTTGAGACCGCAACCGGTCGGGCGCCATCACGCCTCAAAGCGCTGCCTCAAAAAACACGCCCACATAAAATGGCGTCATGCACGTGATCTCGGCCCGCGCGCGCATCGCTAATTATGTTCAAAACAATGGGGAAACGGGCGCGGCATCGCCCTGCTTATCGCGGCGGATTAATCGCAGATCCGGCCGCATAGCAAAGAGGCTCTTCCTTTTAAAGCACCTGGTAGACGGTAGGCGACCGTGCGGAGCCGGTACGCGCGGTCTTGATGAGTTGTTTCTTCTCGAGCGATTGCAGAACCGAATGAAGCGAGCCGAGCGGGATCTGTGCGGCTCCGGCCAGAACCGCCGCCTTCGCCTCGACCCGTCTGTTCGAATCCATTTTCGCCTGAAGCACCCTTAACACTGCGCTCTGGCGCGGGCTCAGCTCCGTTGTCGCGGATGGCCGCCGGGGAGCTTCCGTCGAAGTGATCGGCAACTGCTCGGAAGATCGCTTGTTCTCCATGTCCGCGTACGACCGTGCACGAGAGGCGTCGGAAAAGATCGCGATCACTTCGAGGAGACGAGGCCTGGTTGGATCAGATTGCACCACAGCAAACGAGCCGTCTTCCAAGGTGACGGTCGTGAACGGCTTACAGCTGCTATTCATAACTACTTCCTTTGCTGGAAGCAAATGCCTGCCGACAGTCTCAAGCGAAGCTTACCCTGTTTCCCAATATTCTTAAATATATCCAGGCGGACCATTGCATTCTATTCAGAGGCAGTCCACAGACGGATGGGGTGTCTTCCTGCACACATCGGTGCATACCTGCTCTCCAAAAGAAGAGCGTCGCAGACGTTCTCGCTCTTTTTGGCGCCAAATTCGCATCCAGATCATGATGCAAGTGAGAATAGCGCGCGCAGCGCACGACGCGCGGCCTAGTCCCCTTTCTGGCCCAAAGCCTTGTCAGCTTTCCCTTTTGTCCGACCCGCGCCTCGTCCTGGAACAAATTTCGATGGGCTTTGCCTTGGCGTGCTCAGGGCAGGCTAAGGCCCCAAGGCGAACGCAAGGTGCTTCAAAGCCTCTGCGCGGCTCGACAGCCCACCTCTCTATTTTTATGCAGGACGCGGAACAAATTCCTCGTAATAGGGAAAGTTATCTATATCAATTACTTAGCGCATCATATTGGCGGAGGGGGTGGGAGTGCCCCAGGTGAGTAATATCAGCGACTTACTCTGGCTAACATTCAATTTTGGCCGCACTGTTTTGTAAGGGGCATTTTGCGATTTGGCTAACGCCATTTTGAGCGCCGGTTCGAATCCCAAGCAGGGATTCGAAGACCCGAATATCCCGTCAAAGAAAAGCGCTCGCGCCAATTGTGTCCCTGCAACACCCTACGACCGCTGAACCCTTCATAGCCGAAGCTATCTTCGCAGCTCGCATGGATCAGCATCGTCAAATGCAAAAAGTTTGCGCCGGACGCCCGCAACCACGCTGTGGCGGTGGGTAACGCATCCCCACGCGGCCTTCTCATGAACCCCCGCGATCTGCGATGGATCTATTATTCAAACTCCTCCTGGGCGAGTGAGCTCCTTTCTATATATTGGTGGGACTTTTGACCCTTGGGTGGCGCCCTTCCTTGGCCCGAGCCTGACCGCAGCGGCATTCCCTGATCACGATTGGTTTCGCGCGGTAGAAGGGAACTGGTCCTGTCGGTAATGGTCGTCTGTTTCAAGGAGTGCCCAGGCGATGCTTATCGGTGTGCCCAAAGAGGTCAAGACCCGGGAATATCGCGTTGGGCTTGTGCCTGGAAGCGTGCGCGAACTTGTCCATCACGGCCATAGCGTGCTCGTCGAAGCCGGCGCGGGACCGCGGGACTGGGCATCGGTTTTGGCGATGAGGCCTATGCGGGAGCTGGCGCCGCGATCGTCGGCACTGCCGCCGAAGTGTTTGCCCAGGCGAACATGATTGTGAAAGTGAAGGAGCCACAGGCAGAAGAAATTTGGCTTTTGCGCTCCGGAAAAATTCTCTTCACCTATCTGCATCTTGCTGCTGATAAGCGCCTTACGGAAGGTTTACTTTGCTCAGAGGCCGTTTGCATCGCCTATGAGGCAGTTACCGACGCTCGCGGAGGGCTGCCACTGCTGGCCCCGATGAGCGAGGTTGCAGGGCGCATGTCCGTGCAGGTGGCGGCGCACAATCTGGAAAAGGAACAAGGCGGCGTGGCGGGAATCAACGCCGCGCGGGTTGCGATGGGCTTCGAGGCTTCGGTCACGGTGATCGATAAGGCCCTATCGAGGCTTTACGAGCTTGACCTGCAATTCGGCTCGCAGCTGCAGACCTTGTTCTCGACCGTGGATACGATCGAGCAGGAGGTGGTGGCCGCGGACGCGGTGATCGGCGCCGTGCTCGTCGCCGGTGCGGCAGCGCCGAAACTGGTGAGCCGCGCGATGGTCCAGCGTATGCGACCAGGTTCGGTGATGGTCGACATTTCCATCGATCAGGGCGGCTCTTCGAGACGAGCCGGCCGACCACGCATGATCGCCCCACCTATGTCGAGGAAGGGGTGATCCATTACTGCGTCACCAACATGCCCGGGGCCGTGCCGCGAACCTCGACCTTTGCGTTGAACAACGCGACGCTGCCATTCATTTTGTTGATCGCGGGGAAAGGCTGGCGTGAAGCGCTGAGCGAAGATCCACACTTGCGAAACGGGCTAAACATCTATGCGGGCGCAGTCACTCATCCTGCCGTTGCGCGTGACTTGCAGTTCCCCTTGCTGCCCGCGGCGCGAGCTCTTACGTGATTTGTGCACGGGGCTGGACCAGCAGCAAATGATCTCCTACGAGGAAGCAATGTGGGCCTTCGGAGAAGAGGGTCCTGAGACACACGCGAGCCGAAACCTGGTGACGTGCGCGTGGTGCTCGCCACAGGCCTCGCCCTGCCCGATGCCATGGCACGCGAAGGCATTCATCCCGAAACGCCCGCGGTGCCCATCGATGATCCCGATGCGCCCGATCCGACGGCACCGAAGATGACCTGGGTGCATTGGGTTCTTTACAACCTTCCTGCAACCTCGACGGCACTGCCGAAGGCGTCACCAGCAAGGCTTTGCCAGCAGGAACGATGGTGGGCCTCAATGACTGGAAACGCGCCAGCTATGGCGGTCCTTGTCCGCCCATTGGCCGTCACCGCTACTTTCATAAGCTCTACGCTCTCGATGCCGTGTTGAGCGGGCTCAATCAGCCTAACAAGGCTGCGGTCGAAGCGAAGATGCACACTCACATCCTTGCCTATGCGACGTTGATTGGAACGTACGAGAAAGGGAGGTGAAAGGGTTTACTTATTGCACAACAGTCTGAAGTGACGATTTTGAGCCACGAGCGGGTCGATACAGTGGTGCTCCTTAAAGTGTGGACTATTCAATCTTGGCAAAACAGTCGAAGGCACAGAATTTGATGATTGCAACTGTGTGAGCGATGGGATACTGGCTCGAATTGTCATTCTGGTCTTTCTGTTTTGCAGCGGCGCTGGCCTTACTGGCGCTGAAGAACGGGGCGATCGCGCTACCGGCCTCAGTTACGCCAAGCAGGCTTGTGCGACCTGTCATGCGATAAGGCAGGGGACAGCATCTCACCCGACCCACTCGCGCCGAGTTTCGACGCTATCGCAAATTCAGCGGGCCCAGCGTTATAAGCCTCGCAACGGTCCTAAGGTCGGTGCACGAGAACATGCCCAATTTTGTGCTATCGCCGAATGAGGAGGACAACGTAATAGCCTCACCCTAAGCCTGAAAAAGGAACGCTAAGCACCACGCCCGTTGCAGCCCGGAGATGTGCGGATAGGACAACGGCCGCAGCGTAGAGGCGCGACAGTGGCGACAGCAGAAAATGGACCAAGGCGTTCGGAAATTAGCAACGTCTGAGAAATGAATGCCACCCTGGCGTGAGCAGTTGCAGCAAATCCTTCGGCTGCCGGAGGGTAAGCGGCCTCGTAGTCTTCCTGAATAAACCGCCGCAGGTGACCCCGAAGGCGACATCGAGGCCGCCAGCGCCGCTGCCGCTGAATTGGATGTTGAGCCGATGGTTCCCGACGCGAAGACCGGTCAAGGCGATGTCCGGGAGCCAATCGGGCAGGGTTGGATTGAGCTGGACGAGGTTTTCCCGGGCGCTGACCTCGATCCCGAGGATGGCACGCACGAGCACGAAGATGGAGCCCGCCGCCCAAGCTTGCGGGACCAGTTCTGACATGAAAGACGGCTCGGCACAGAAAGTCGTTGTTGTAACGGGGGCCAGCGCGCTGTGCCAGCCGCCGGAGTGGCGGCATCCCTGTTGTGCCGAATTAACTCAACCGTGTTCTCGATCTTAAATTTCGGTAGGCAATTTACTCGATCGGCTCCTCTTTCATTTTGCCTTACTCATAGTTGCCGCGGGCGCGAAGCGATACGGCCTCTGGGAAGAGGCGAATGTGATCGCGCAGGGGAATATTCGAGGCGGCCGGCAAATTCCAGATGTTCAGGCTGCCGGAACTCTTCGCCGGGCACGACCGCGAGAATGAAGGCTTTCCTGTCCAATATCTTGGCGCAAACCCTTGCCTGTGGGCAAGCAAAGGCAGGCGGCGCCGGGGGCGCCGCCGATGCAGCCAAACTGTGAATGACAGGGTTGCTATAGCCATTGTAGCAAGTACGAGATGGTGCCTTCTCAGTTAGCCAGGCCCTCTATTATGCGGAAATCTTCTCGGTTTTTGGCGTCGCCTGGTTCGAAGAGCCCGTGACGGCATGAAGCCTACAAGGAGAATCTGCGTGTGGGACGGTGAAGCGCGCCAAAACCAAAAGGCCCCCGACGACCCGCAGGTTACCCTCCGCGCCACCGGCGGACGGGCACCGGACATCTTTCGCATCAACGCATGGACGCAGATGCGAGAATATCGGGACGCCGAACAGGTCGATTTCGCCATCGTCGGAACGGGCGCGGGCGGCGGAACTCTAGCGTGCCGCTTGGCTGAAAAGGGATTTTCGGTCGTTGCCCTGGATGCCGGGCCGTACTGGCGGCCGCTCGAAGACTTCCCTTCCGACGAGCAGGAGCAGTCGAAGCTTTACTGGACGGATGAACGCATTGTCGATGGCGAAAACCCGCTTCAGCTCGGCTCCAATAATTCAGGCAAGTCGGTCGGTGGGTCGACGGATGCTTTGCGAGCCAAGCCTGAACTTCGGCGGTTTTGTGGGTTTTGTAGTTATCGCAAATCACATGCACATCGAGGCGCTTGGCGATGGCTCTGTCGATTTTCCTGAGGAAGCGCAGGAACTCCTTGGCTCGGTGGCGAGGCATGCATTCCCCGATCACCTCGCCGGTTTGTATTTGCGTCACACTCTTCGCCTTGGCTGCCACGAGCGCTGCAAACAGGGTGGTGGTTCCGTTGCGCTTATAGTCGTGGGTCATGGTTCCGGCCCGGCCTTTTTTCATGGGCAGGCCAGGCTGAGTTCGGTCCAGCGCTTGGATTTGGCTCTTTTCGTCAACCGATAAGACCACTGCGTGGTCTGGCGGATTGAGATAAAGACCAACAATGTCCTGGACTTTTTCCGCGAACTGCGGGTCGTTGGAGAGCTTGAAGGAACGCGAGAGATGCGGCTTCAATCCATGCTCCTTCCACACGCGCTGGACGGTGGTATGGCCAACGCCAACCTCCTTGGCCAGCATGCGTGCACTCCAATGCGTGGCGTTCGCGGGCTTCTCCTTGGCGGTCATCGTCACAATTTTCAGCCGCACCTCATCGCTAATGCGCGGTTTTCCCGCCTTCGGCCCTTTGCTCTTATCCTTGTGCAGGCGCTCAATGCCGCCTTCCATATAGGCTTCCTGCCAGCGCCAGACGCTTGGCTTCGAAACCCGCGCCTCCCGCGCAATAGCCAACGTGCCGAGACCGCGCCCGGACAAATGAACAACGCGTGCGCGCGCCGCCAACTTTTGCGACGTTTTCCCATCGGCAATGAGGCGCTCCAGCACCGTTCGGTCACCGGGCGCAACGTAAAGGCATGCTTCCATGTTTCGCATGCCGCAAATAGAATCTGATTTGCCGTGCTGTGGGAAGTCTATAAATGGGTCAGAACACTAGTGTCCTGAGTCATTCAAACCGAGGATAGAGACGCTTGAGCTTGATGCGGGCGTCAGCAGTTGTGAAGCGCCAATCCGCTTTGGTTTGGTTTTCATTGCGGCTGGCCTGCCAGGCAGCAACTTCCCGAGTCAGCGTTTGCTTGTCCGGGATACGCCGGTCCAGGCACTGCGAGGAAAGAACGCCCAACTCGGACTCCGCCATGTTGAGCCAGCTGCCATGCTTGAGCGTGTAATGCCATTCGAAGCGCTCCACAAGCCGCCTGGCTTCGGCGGGCTTACCACCCATCATTTTTCCAGGGGGTCCACAGCGGCGAGGGCGGGATGAGGCGCTGGAGGCAGAACTGTAACCTGCGCAATCCGCGCTTGAACCAGGAGATCAAGCCGCGCGCAACGTTTTTACGTTGCGCTGCCGTGTCTTTTTTTCGGCAGGCGTCTTGTTTTGCATCGCGTCCCACATTCCGGTGGAACCCGCCCAGTAGAGTGCAAGGCTTAACACAAGAACCAGCCGGTCAAGGCGGTCTGTGCGCTCGATCTGGCTGTCTTCGAGATTGAAGCCGCCCGTCTTGTAATCGGAGGACATCGCCTCGATGCCCCAGCGCAAGCCATAGTCTTGGGCGCGCCATATCGTGGGAGGCTCCGAAAGAGCGATGATCCACGGTTCCGCATGCCCCTGCTCATGCAGCATCGCGGATATTTGTGCGGGCTCGCTTTTCCGTCAGTTCAACATCCGTCAGCATATGCTCGCCGCGCACAAAACAGTCTGCGAGCGTTGTCTCGCTGCCATCCTTGCCGAGACCAACAGATCTCGCTTGCAGCGCAGTCGCCAGCCCCAGCCTTGCTGGCGACACCATTCGATCAAACAGGGGAGCCGTAGAAGCGATCGCCCATCAGCATCACGGCTGCGCCCTTGGGCAACAGCTTCACCACTGTCTCAAGCACGCCCTTCTGCTCGCTAAAGCCTATTGAGCCTTGGGTTTTTTTCATATGCCAAGCTAGCGGCAAGGCGCGTCCGCCAACACGCGGCGAAACCATGAGCATCTGGTGAGCATCGTTGACTTTGCTTTGATCGATCATGACGATGATGGTCTGCCCGCCTGCGGCAGAGCGCGCCAGAACCTCGCGCGCAAACGGCGCCATCACGTCGTCAACCATGATCAGCTCATTGCCCAGCCACGGCTGATCCATTGATAGCGCATATCGAGCCGGTCAGCCGCGCGCGGGAGCGCCGCTGCAAGCTCATTCAGATTGACGCTGCGGACCTGCAGCGCCGTGGCAATCAGCAAAGCCAATCCCTCGCGCTGCTTCTTGTCTTCCAAGGCAGCCGTACCAAAAGCTCTCCGCAAATCGCCGTAGCGATTGCCAAAATCCCGCCCATCCAAGAATCCCCGCCGAATCGAAAGGCGGACTCTTGGAATCACATCAGGATTCCTCTGCGCAACAGATTTTTTGATGGGCGGTAAGCATCATACGCTGTGCAAAGTCGCTTGAATCAAACAGCGCGGTTAGATGGCAAATCGCGGCTGACTGAGATGTTAACACTTTTTCAGGCCTGACCGGCCCCAAAAAACCCTTCCAAACCCTTCAAACCCCTCGTGTCGCCTTCAGCCGGGGATGAAATAAAGGGTTTCAAGGGTTTTGGAGGGTTTCTGGCAGCCAGTCCGGCTTTGAGATTGTTAATGCCAACTTGCCCTCACACACCCATCACACTCTCAAAACGTGGT
This sequence comes from uncultured Alphaproteobacteria bacterium, assembly GCA_963757195.1. Classification (GTDB taxonomy): domain Bacteria; phylum Pseudomonadota; class Alphaproteobacteria; order Rhizobiales; family Rhodomicrobiaceae; genus Rhodomicrobium. Next base: position 921,112 of record CAVWQG010000002.1, on the reverse strand, counting down.
TCAACACGCGCACGATTGTGTTTCGCTAGAATAGCCTCGGTCGTGCCGGTTTTCTCGCGATCCCATGCGCGTCAGAGCGGCCATAGCTCACGTCCCCGGTGGTGGTGTAACTCAACGGTAGCAAGCCGCTCGCGAAGCGCGCCCTGCATGGCGCCGTAGCGAGTGAGCGGCTTGCGGTGGTCATCGGCGACTCACCGGTAGGATCGGGTTGCGACACCAACGCAACTGGGGAAGTGCCGATGACCGACGACATGATGAGCCTTCGCGCGCTTATTGAGAAGACGCCCGACGCCGACATTCTGCGCGAGATGATCGGCTTCGCCGCTGAGCGGCTGATGGAGATGGAAGTTTCCGGCCTCACCGGCGCCGCTTTTAGGGAACGCTCGCCAGAGCGGCTCGCCCAGCGCAACGGCTATCGCGACCGCATCTGGGAGACACGCGCCGGCGCCGTTGAGCTGCGCATCCCGAAGCTTCGCAAGGGGAGCTACTTCCCCGGCTTTCTGGAACCACGCCGCATGGCCGAGAAGGCGCTTACCGCCGTGATCCAGGAGGCCTACATCCAAGGCGTCTCGACGCGCTCGGTGGACGATCTCGTCAAGGCGATGGGCATGAGCGGCGTCTCCAAGAGCCAGGTCAGCCGGCTGTGCGAGGAGATCGACGACCGCGTCAAAACCTTCCTTGATCGCCCCATCGAGGGCGACTGGCCCTATCTATGGATCGACGCCACTTATGTGAAAGTTCGGCAGAACGGCCGCATCGTCTCAGTTGCGGTCATCGTTGCCGTTGGAGTCAACGCGGACGGCCGGCGCGAAGTCTTGGGCATGGACATCGGCCCTTCCGAGGCCGAGACGTTCTGGACCGCCTTCTTGCGCAAACTTGCACGCCGGGGCCTGCGCGGGGTTAAGCTTGTCATCTCGGACGCGCATGAGGGCATCAAAGCGACCGTCTCAAAAGTGCTCAATGCCAGTTGGCAGCGCTGCCGCGTGCATTTCATGCGCAACGCGCTCGCCCATGCCGGCAAGAGCGGGCGGCGCGTGGTCTCCGCTTTTATCGCCACCGCGTTTGCGCAAGACGACGCCGGGGCCGCCAAACAGCAATGGCGAAAGGTCGCCGATCAACTGCGTTCCAAACTGCCAAAGCTCGCCTTGCTCATGGACGAAGCCGAGCCTGACGTGCTCGCCTATATGGGCTTTCCAGCGCAGCATCGGGCCAAGCTCCACTCCACAAATCCCATCGAACGGCTGAACGGCGAAATCAAGCGGCGCACCGAAGTCGTCGGCATCTTCCCGAACGAGGCCGCCATCACTCGGCTCATAGGCGCGATCCTCCTCGAACAGAACGATGAGTGGGCCGTGCAGCGCGCCCGCTATATGACGCTGGAAACCATCGCGCCTTTGAGCGATAATCCAATCGTCGGGCTACCTGCTGTGGCCGCCTGACCAATCCCGGCCCTGCCGGTCATCGGCGACGCCAACCGTCAGCTACACCACGTTCTGGGGCACGATCCGGCTTCAGGATCCTAATTGCGGTCCTATCGGAACAAGCCAAAACATACTCTCGACGGATTCATCTGTCCCTAGCGAGTTCATGCGTCTACGTTCAAAGCTTCGGAGCTAACGGGCATAACGCAAAAAGCTCTCCGCGAGCGGCGGCGAAAGTGATAAGAAAAGTGTCGCCACTTGGCCTACTTCCGTGGGACGCATATTGTCTATTACCAAGCTACTGCGTAACGTCACTAACCAAAGCGCCCAGTAACATAGTCCTGCGTGCGCTTGTCGGATGGATTCGTGAAGAGACGCTCGGTTTCTCCAAACTCGATCATTTCGCCGAGATACATGAAGGCGACATATTGCGATACGCGCGCGGCTTGCTGCAGGTTGTGGGTCACGATCGCGATCGTAAATTCGGCTCGCAACTCCTCGATGAGCTCTTCGATTTTGGCCGAGGAGATGGGGTCAAGAGCCGAAGCGGGTTCATCGAGCAGGATAACATCTGGCCGAAGCGCTACGGTGCGCGCTATGCAAAGGCGCTGCTGCTGACCGCCAGACAGGCTTAGTCCGCTCGCCTTCAGATTACCTTTCACCTCTGGCCACAAGGCGGCTTGCCGCAGCGCCAACTCGACACGGCCGTCGATTTCGGATTTCGGGAGACGTTCGTAGAGGCGAAGGCCAAAAGCAATGTTCTCGTAGATCGTCATCGGGAATGGCGTCGGCTTCTGAAAGACCATGCCGATACGCGAACGAAGTAAATTGAGGTCCACATGCGAGGAAAGGATATTCTCTTTATTGAACAGAACTTCGCCCTCGGCATACTGTTTAGGGTAAAGATCGTACATTCTGTTCAAAACACGCAATAATGTAGATTTACCGCACCCGGAGGGGCCAATAAACGCGGTGACCTTTCGATCGTAGATTGGGAGTTTGATCTTCTTGAGAGCCTGCAAGCTTCCGTAATAGAAATCGAGATTACGGATGCTAATCCGCTCGGTCGCATCGGCAGAGATTTCTTTTTGCATCATGGTCATAGATCAGGCCCCGCGAGAACTAAGAAAGCGCGCCACAATACTGAGCGCGAGGACGGCGGCCGTGATCAGCAGAGCTCCTGTCCAGGCGAGGCCCTGCCAATCCGAATAGGGGCTCAATGCAAACTGAAAAATCACGGCGGGGAGGCTGGCCATTGGCGCATTGAGATCGGTGCTGAAGAACTGGTTGTTCAAGGCCGTAAAAAGCAAAGGCGCAGTTTCGCCGCTGATGCGAGCGATAGCGAGGAGGACGCCCGTGACTATCCCTGCTCTCGCGGCCTTGTAAGCCACGTGCCGGATCACGAGGAACCTGGGCATCCCGATGGCTGCCGCCGCTTCCCGCAGCTGGTCCGGTACAAGCAGCAACATGTTTTCTGTCGTGCGAACAACAATCGGGATGACGATCACAGCGAGAGCAACCGTGCCGGCGATTCCCGAAAAATGGTGCATGGGGCGAACCATGATGCTGTAGACGAAGAGACCCATGACGATGGACGGAGCGCTCAGCAGGATGTCGTTGATGAAACGAACACCCGTCGCGAGACGCGAGTAGCGTCCATATTCGGCCATGTAGGTCCCTGCGAGGATGCCAACGGGCGTGCCGATGAGCGTTCCGAGCGATGTCAGGATCAGACTGCCCACAATTGCATTTCGCAGACCGCCTCCTGCACTTCCGGGCGGCGGAACGTCCTTCGTGAAGACGAGCAAAGAAAAAGCGCCGGCGCCTCGAATGACAAGTGTCCCAAGGATAATGAGCAGCACCCCGATACCGATCGCTGATGCTAACCAGCACATGGCCATGACTAAGATATTTTTGCGGCGGCGGCCATATAGCATTGAATCTCTTGCCATTTCAGTTACCCGATGAAGCTTCTTCAAGACGCATGAGCAAGAGGCGGGCAAAAGCAAGTACAATGAAGGTGATAACAAAGAGGATCAGGCCCAGTGCAATGAGGGAGGACGTATAGACATCTCCCGTCGCCTCGGTGAACTCGTTGGCGATTGTGGCTGAGATCGTGGTTCCAGGGGCCAGGATCGATGTGCTTAGCCTATGCGCGTTTCCGATGACAAAAGTTACCGCCATCGTCTCGCCAAGCGCGCGTCCGAGACCCAGCATGACGCCGCCGAGAAGGCCCACCCGGGTATAGGGAATCACGACGAAACGAAGCACTTCCCATGTCGTGCATCCAATTCCATAGGCGGAACTCTTTAAGCATGACCGGCACTGTCTCGAAGACGTCCCGGCTGATAGCCGTGATGAAAGGCAAGACCATAATCGCCAGAATGAGGCTCGCCGTCAGGACGCCAATTCCGTAGGGCGGCCCGGCAAACAGGCTTGACAAGCCGGGCACCCCCTTGAACGTCGAAATAAGAGGAGGCTGAATATATTGCTGGAGGAAAGGTGCGAAGACGAACAAGCCCCAGATCCCATAAATGATGCTGGGAATGCCCGCGAGAAGTTCTATCGCGATGCCGATCGGCCGCCGCAAAAGAGGCGGACAAAGCTCGGTCAGAAATATTGCGATGCCTAGCCCGACCGGAACAGCGATGAACATCGCGATAAAAGATGTCGTTAGCGTGCCCACGACAGGAGCAAGAGCGCCGAACTTCTTGGTGACGGGGTTCCAGGACTCGGTAACAAAGAACTGAAATCCGAAGGTCTTGAGCGCAAGCGCCGAGCCGATGACAAGCGAGGAGAAGATCGCGCCAAGGACGATTAAAACACCGGCAGCGGAGATTTGAGTGATCGCCCTGAACGCGATATCGCCGCGTCCCATCCGTCTCAAAAGCTTTGCTCGGTCCACTCGGTGAACGACGCCGGAGACCTGTTCGTGGACTGTTACGCTTGCCAAATTCTTTTCCGAAGCTTCGTGAGGCGCACAAGTGGGGAAAAGGAACCGGCGTCGCCGGTTCCAACCGCTTTTCGTTCAATATTTCGACAAGTGAGCCAGTTTGCCGTCTGGCCCCTTAATCTCGGCCCATCTCAATTCGACGAGCTTTTTGACATTGTCGGGCATCGGGACATAGTCCAGCAACTCGGCCATCTTGTCGCCGTTGGCGTAAGCCCAGGCGAAAAACTTGAGCGCATCGGCCGCCGCGGCCGCATCCGTAACTTTCTTCGGCATTAGGATGAAGGTCGAAGCGGAGATAGGCCAAGCGTTTGCGCCCGGCTGGTCTGTGATGATGAGGTAGAAGTCTTCGCTCCCGGCCCAATCCGCGTTTGCGGCGGCGGCTTGGACCGTTTCGCCGTTGGCTTCGACCGTCTTGCCGTCTTTATTGATCATCTTGGTGGTCGTGAGCTTGTTCTGCTTGGCATAGGCGGTTTCGACGTAGCCAATCGAATTTTTTGTTTGCTGGACGTTGTTGGCGACGCCTTCGTTGCCTTTGGCGCCGATGCCGACTGGCCACTCGACAGAGGTTGCAGAATCCGACTTGCGATTTCCACTCAGGGCTGATTTTTGAAAGGTAGTTCGTAAAGTTGAAGGTGGTCCCCGATCCGTCGGAGCGGTGCACCACAGCAATGGCAGTTGAGGGAAGCTTGACATTGGGATTAAGCTTTTTGATTGCGGCATCATCCCAACTCGTGATTTCGCCGAGGAAGATTTTGGCGAGCGTCGGCCCATCGAGCGTAATCTCGTTGGCCTTGATGCCATCGAGGTTCGCCACCGGCACGATGCCGCCCATCACCATCGGCCATTGCATGAGATCGCCGCCAGCGACGAGTTCTTTCGGGGTCAGCGGTGCGTCCGAAGCGCCGAAGGTCACGGTTCTTGCCGTAATTTGCTTTATGCCGCCGCCGGAGCCGATCGATTGATAGTTAAGCCCGTTTCCAGTCGCCTTTTTGTAGGCGTCGGCCCATTTCGCATAGATCGGATAGGGAAAGGTGGCGCCGGCGCCGGAAATCTCCGCTGCCTTGACCGGATAGGATGCGATTGCCGTCGACAGGGCAAAGGCGGTTAAAACCGTTCTCAAAGTTGATGTCAAGATTACGCTCCTTATTGCGCAGGGTGTCAGACAATAGGGTTTTAGAATCCATGCTAAAGCCAATATGTAAAGTTTAGAAGACAGGTTAGCATCATTCTTAAAAACACGAAATGTCGCTAACTTAAGCCAATTTTTTGATTTGTATCCTAATGCTAACCTTCTGTGATAATGCATAGCTCAAGACTGTACGCGTGTCCGAATGAATAGCATCAGCTTGGCTTTGCAAGTAGACTGACATATGAGGAAGATAGGCCAAAAATGATTGTGACCAACGCCTTCATGAGCCTGTAACATTATCCTGGCATCTTTGCTAATCCTGGCTTTGTTATCGCCAAACCGATCCGGTTAAGACGGCTGCCATTGGATCGTTTCCGATTTTCTTTGGAACTGTCGGAGACACAGCGAGGGGAAAGGGTAGGCAAATGAAACGAACTGTCATCATTCTTGTAGCGGTGGCGCTACTTCCGATTTCTGCGTCAGCAAAGGGCAGCAGTGGGAAGCACAGAATTAAAAAAGAAGAAAATCCTGGCATCGTCTCTATTGGAAAGGATGGAAAGGTAGTAGATAAGAAGAAGGATAAGTGTTGGGATCCCTTTAACCCTTATCGTGCGCCGGGTTGGTGTTAAAATTTAAAAGCAAAGTTCGCAGCAGTGCGAACAGCGCATTGCTTGGAAGAAATAGCAGCCCGAGATTCGCACCTTGAAGGATGTCCCAAACTCAGAGCCCAACGTAGACAAATTCCGGCCCACAGTGTCCGACGCTGGCGCTCCACCGGATCGCTGGCGATGAGCCGGTCCAGGCACGCGATCCACGCATCCGCATCGGAAAGCCCGCAATCGCCCGCTGCTCCTCAACCGGTGGCGCCTGGATGACGATGCCCCTTAAGACGCTTTGGTTTAAGTTGATCATGGTAGAGCCAACCGAAGCGTCCTCCATCTTGGCAATGACACGTGAGTTCGTAAGCGGTGCTCCGACCACATCTTCCGCGCCTTTTCGCGCGGGGGCATGCTGTGGCCCCATGAACAGGGATCGTTTCAACTCTAATGTTGACCTTAAGGTCAAAACCGAGGCCACGCCGATACGGCAGATCGAGGTGATCACGGGCGTAGAGCGGCGCCGGGATTGGACGGACGAGCAGAAGCTTTCGATCATTGCGGAGAGCTGCCAGGACGGCGCCGTGATCTCGGACGTGGCTCGGCGTCACGGTTTGCGGTCTCAGCAATTGTTCAATTGGCGGAACTCCGGCCTTTGCGCCGGTGATGATCGCCACAAAGCCGGTCGATTTCCGCAAAGGCGTCATGGGGCTGGTTGCGATCGTGGAATCAGAGTTCAAGGCCGATCCGTTTTCGGGGGTGATCTACGTGTTCCGGTCAAAACGGGCGGACAGGGTAAAACTGCTGTTCTGGGATGGGACTTGCATCTGTCTTCTGATCAAGCGGCTGGAGGATGGCAAGTTCCATTGGCCCAAGATCGAGGATGGCGTGATGCGTCTGTCGCCGGCGCAGTTGTCCGCACTTCTGGAAGGGCTGGAGTGGACCCGCGTTCACGCACGGCGGGTTCAGCGACCCACGGCGACGCAATAAACTTGTCGGCGCCAAGCGCGAACAGCGATTTTCGCTGCGAGGCTTGCGAATTGCGCCGTAGCTGCGTCGCTGCGATAGAGGTCGTCCTCGGTGGTGACGATGTTCTCAATGGCGGAGCTGTCTTTCGCCTCCTGCAGCGACAGCGTGCTGATGAGGATGGTCTCGTTCGGCACGATCCCCGCCGTGCCCTTGAGTTCGGCCAGCGCCCTGTGAGCACGCGCGAGGCTTTTCAGGACCGGCTTTGTTTCCAGGTCGAAGGGCAGCGGCAGAAGGGGTATGGTGGTGTCCATCTTACTCCGCAGCGGCTTTCAGGGCGGTATCGCGCCACTTGAAGCCCATTTTCCTTAGATGCTCTTCAACGCGCGATCCGCGCGTCCTTCGCCGCCTTGGAGGCCTGCGCTTCTTCCTCGATCAGCTGCAGGCACTTCTCAAGCGCCTGTCTTTCTTCGGCGGCTTCCTTGTCGCTCTTGATCTCCTTCAGCCGAGCCTTCAGGCTTGCGGCCGTGAGCTTGCTCTTTTCATTCTTGCCTTCAAAGAGGAGGCCATCCTCGCCGCCCTGCTCCTCATCCAGCTCCTCGATGGAGCGGCGAAGCTCTTCTGCGGCGGCTTCCTTCGCCTCAACCGGCGCGAGCGCGATGAGATCGCTCAGGCGATCGATCATCTCCTTGCCGTCGCCAAGCTTGTCGGGATCGTTGAAGTTGGCTACGTCGATAACGCCTTTGAGGCCATTGGCCTCGGCCAATTTCGCGATGATCTTATTGATCTTGTCGCCGATTTCCTTGTCGCCCCGAAGCTTCACCATATCGGCGAAGCTGCCGCCTTCTGGCACCACGATGACGGCGTTCGGGTCGCCCGCGTACCGGTCGGAGACGTACTTCACGAACAAGAGGACGAGGATGTAGTCCTTATATTGCGAGGCATCCATGCCGCCGCGGAGCTTGTCGCAGCTTTGCCAGAGAGAGCTATAAATCTGAGATTTCTTAATTGCCATTCGATCAGCCTCGCCGGCGCAGCTCCCGCATCGTGACCCTTATGGCCGGATTCCTCCACGGTTGTTAAGCGCCGGCGCAAGAGTTTCGACAACTGGATCGATGGTATTCCCTCTGCAGCAGGGAGCTTTATCGGGATCCTTACCACGACATGCGTGCGGCACAGCGCTTAGTTAGAAGGCCCATCACATGCGCGCACCAAGCCATGATCGCGCGCCGAGCTCCTCCCGGTACTCGTGACGCTGATAGACTCCTACAAGGCCGCCTTGCGCGCCCGAGACGTGATTCAAGACACGCTCGATCACGTGGGGCTGAAAGCCCAAAGCGGCCATCCCTGAGGCCGCAGTGCGCCTCAGATCATGCGTGCGCCACGGCTGGAACTTGTCTCCAAGGATAAACTGCATCCGCGCGTCGATGCGGCTTTTGGCCTTGCTAAAGCCGCTGACTGGCCTGCGTCCCGTTTCGTCACGGAATTGCCCCGGCCTTTGTTGAAATATGGTTGGCAGGCATCACTGGACGTTGCGGCAGACGCGGCGGATCGTGCCGTTCATGTTTTCGATGATGTTGGTGCAGGCCAGCGAGCGGCGCAGTTCGGCAGGCAGGCCCAGACGGGTGACGGTGAGGATTTCGTCGAGGCCTTCCAGAATGCTGCCGGAAACGCCGGGGGCGTCGTGCTCCAGGCGGCGGGCGAGATTGCGGAGAAGCTTCTCGGCTTTTGTGGCGTCCCCCAACTCCCACGCCTGCCGTAACACCCTGCGAACGCCTGCTTGCTGGGACTTTGGAAGACGCTCCATGATATTGCGGGCCTTGTGGACCTGGCAGCGCCGGATCGGCGTGTGGCGCCCGAACGTCTTGCGGATCGCTTTGGAAAGCGCCTTGGCGCCGTCGATGACAAACAGCCGGCAGACCTTCGGATCAAGACCGCGCCCGATCAGGTTGTCCAGCAGCGCCTGCGCCACGGCGGCGTTCTCCGTCGCCCCCTCGATCACACCTAGCAGCCTGTCGGACTAGGGTCTGCCGACAGGGGATGGCGTTCGTCGTGGCGCAGAAGGGCGATCGTCGTCGCGCCTTCATGCAGCCTTCAGTACGAACATCCGCTTCAAGTTCCAGGCCATAATCACGAGCGTCCACTCGCCTTTGACTTTGTCCAGCCCGCGCAGCAGAAACTGACGGAATCCGAGCACGGACTTGATGATGCCGAACACGGGCTCGGGAGTGTGTTTGCGCAGGGCGTAAAGTTTCTTGCCTTCGGGCGTTTGCAGGCGGTGGGCCATGGCCTCGACCGGCGTTGGATTTTCCGGCGCGGCCGGAGCCGCGGCGAAGCGCTCGCTCAAGGACGAATGATGCGAGTCCCGGCCCATGGCGAGCAAAGGCTCGATCGCGGCCGCCTTGCACGCCTTTACATTGGCCTCGCTGAAATAACCGTTGTCGCCCAGCAGCGTTTCGACCTTGCCCAACTCTTCGGGCAGGGCCCTGGTCTTGGCCAGCATCGGTTCGAGCTGTTGCTTGTCGTTGGTCGCCTGCGCCACATCGCCCGCAACCACCAGCAGACTGCCTTCCGCTACGACGGCTTGAGCGTTGTAGCATTGCTCGAAGCCGCCGCCTGAAACCGGCATGATGCGCGACTCCTCATCGGTCAGATTGATCTGATCGGTTGGCGCCGGCCCCTCCACCGGCGGCTCGGGCGGCTTGCCGCCGGGCTTCTTGCCGGTGGTCTTGGTCTTGGCCTCGCGCGCTGCCAGTTTGGCCTGATGCTCGGCTTGCTCGCGTTCGAAACGCTCTTTGGCGCGCGCCTCGATCTTCGCGCGAGCCTCGGCGATTTTCTTCAAGCGCTCCTCGCGCCGCGCCAACTCCTCCGGAATCGACATCCCGTCCGGCAGGTCGGCCTGATCGGCGGCTTCGGCCTTCGCCATCAGCTCGGCAACCTCGGCCTTCAACTGCGCCTCGATCTTGCCCGCGTGCTCATAGGACAGCGCGCTGTGCTTGCTGGCGTTGGCGTGCACCTTCGTGCCGTCCAGCGCGACCGTGCCCAGTTTGAGCATGCCCATCTCGCGCGCCAGAAGCAGAACCTGCACGAACAGCGCTTCGGTCTCCTTGATGAACCGCCGCCTGAATGTCGCGATGGTGTCGTGATCGGGGTGCTCGTTCGCCGCGATGAAGCGGAAGGCCACCGAGTTGTATGTCGCCCGCTCCAATTTGCGGCTGGAGAAGACCCCCGTGGCGTAGCCATAGACCAGGACGGCCAACAGAAGCTTCGGGTGATAGCTCGCCGAACCAACGCCGCGATAGCTGTTGCTCATCGCCGAGACGTCCAGAGCGTCGATGATCTCCGCCACAAACCGCGCGAGATGCCTCTCGGGAAGCCACTCGTTCACCGAAGGCGGCAGGAGAAATCCCGTGTCGCGGTCGAAGTTACGAAAGTTGCTCATGGGCGCGGGTCCGAAAACGGTGGCGAATCAATGCGATGATTCTACCCTCTGCCGCCGCTGGGTGTTAAGTCCGACAGCCTGCTAGGGGCTGCTTTCCGTCCTTGATGTGGATGCCGTCGATCTGGATGATCAGCAAGTCCAGCTTGGACAGGTCCGCCGCCATTCATTCCTTCATGCGCGCAGCCGACAGCGCCACGAAGCGGCGGGACACCGCCGATTTGGATACACCCGAACCGCTGGGCGCAGCGATATCGCCCTCCGGCAGACGGACCGCACGGCCGTATTTGCGCGTCGAGACGTTGATGAGCATCAGGTTCATCGCCCATTTGCCCAGCAAGTCTTGCGACACAGCCTCCTCCCAGCTCGGCAGGGGCAGCTCTTTCCCGCCGCGGGCGCGTATCCGGGGCCGCTCAAGCTCGACCTTGCCGCCATGGAAAGCCAATTTCCCTTTGGTCTTCCCCCAGCGATGCCCGGCCTTGCCGTCCTCGCGCCCATAGCGGGGACCGCAGAGCTGGACAGCATCTTCTTCCATCATGCTCGATAACGTCGCCAGCCCCGCCGTTAGGCAGAAGCGTTGATCGACTTGCGGGTGAGCAGGCTTGTAGAAAAACTGAGATACAGGCTGCCATGGTACGGCCTCATCTGGGAAATCGATGTGTTTCAAGGCGATGGTCGGGGGCTCGTTATCGCCGAAATCGAACTTCCGCACGAAAATGAGGTCTTTGAAAAACCAGATTGGCTTGGCCGGGAAGTAACCTCCGATCCTCGTTACTCGAACGCAAATTTGGCCAAGACGCCCTACCGAAGCTGGCCCGCCCTTTGGCATCTTGTGCATTCAACGGAGTCAAAAGGCGGTCAGGGTAATCATGCTTCGGAATACCAAGCGCAGTGTAGTGGCCTAAAGGGCCGCCGATGAGCTCGTTCTTGATTGCGTTACAAGACCAAGCCGCATAATTACCGGCCGCGATGAAAGTTCCAGGTGCAACACCATGAGGATTGAGGCACGCGCCAATAGGCGAAAAATGCCGGCAAACATCGATCACACCGTTCAGGCGCAGACGACCTCGACAACAGCGTGCTCCGAAAATGTGCGTCCATACTCATCCTGCACTGTGACGGTCAGAGTATGCGATCCGGGTTCCAGGTCGCTCGGAAGTCTGGCAGTCCAGATGTGGGAGGAGTTTTCTGCCTTGACCCAGGGTTTCTTCGTCGCCTCGTTTCGCGCATAAAGCTCGCTCGCAAGGGGATCTGGGCGGGCGTCCCGGGTCATCGCGATCGCCGCCGCTTTTCCAATTGTAAAGGCCACTTTTGTTTTTGGGCCGCCATCGAAAATGTTCACAATGACCTCGGTAGCGTAGAGAGTATCGACTGAAATTGGCGAGCCGAGCATCTGCCCCATCCGGAAATCGCGCTGCAACTCCCGTCCCGAGCGGTGAAAGACACTGTCGAGCATGATCCGTGTCTGCCGTCCTTGCGGCTCCTTTGCCGCGATGAAGCCTGTCTTGTAGGTTGTCCCGTCAATACTGAGGACATGGTAGCCGTTCGGGCTGCCGTCGCGGCTCAGCGCGCACGCAATGCCGCGATAGTCAAAGGGCCCGCTCCACCAGGAGCCGGAGACGGCAGTCAGAATGTGATGGTGATGCTGCCCGCCACCCTCGATATCAAGGTAGTGATGCTCGGTTGTGTGGGTGTGGCCTGCAAGGCTCAACACATTGCGGCCTGCGAATAGCCGGAGAAAATCATGGCGATCAGCCGTAGCGTTGGCTGGGTCATCGTTGACATAACTTTTCAGCGGAATATGCATGCAAGCCACGACGAGCTTGTCTTTGGGGGTCTCTTTCAAGATATTTTCGACGAAGTCGAGCTGCCTCGTCCCAAACTCTCCCATGTATTTGCCGCCGCGATCGGTCGGGCGGCTCGGATCGGGTCCCAGATAGGCGACGTTGTCGAGCATGAGGAACAGCGCGTCGCCATGATGGAAGGCGTAATAGGGCGCGCCGAAGGTCCGTTTGTAGGTCTCGCGGGAATAGGTGCGGTCCCTGGCCTCGAAGTTCAGGTCGTGATTGCCGCCGATGTTCCACCAGGGAAGCCCGATCTGCCCGATGATGCGATTATAGCGGCCATACATCGAAAGATCGTCGAACAATATATCCCCGGTCGTGATCCCGAAGGCAGCGTCAGAGCCAACGACCGCATTCACGACATCGTCGCGAACAAAATCAAGCTCCACATGGCTTTCGGGCTGCGGATCGGTGAAGAGAAGGACATCGAACTTGGTTTTCTCCGCTTGCCGGATAAGTGGGAAATCGACCGACTCCGGCAGCGGTCCGGTGGGATCGACGCCGCGGAAGCGAAGTTTAAGATCGGCCGGCGATCCTTTTGGCTGATGGATGAAGGAAAAGCGGGGGAGGTTCGTCGCCCGATCGGCGGGCACGGCATAGCCCGAGGGCTTGATAACAAAGATGACCGCCTCGTCATCGATGGGAAGCGTGTATCGGCCTTGCGCATCCGTTCGGACGACCTCCCGGCCATTTGAGACAAGAACGGCCGCCACACCGGGTCCGGCACGGAGAGGCTCGCCGGTGCTGCTTTCGTAAACGATCCCGCTGACTGTTCGGGCAGCCGGGGCGCCGGAGCCGGGAATGCTTTGAGGGGCTTCAGCTTGTGCGTCCGATGCCAAGCCGAGTGCCAGCGCCGCAGCGCTCTTCATTGCATCCCTGCGTGTGACTGCGGTTCGTTCCATATGCGGCTTTGTCCTCGTGTGAGTTCTGCGGAGCGGGGACGGCAGGTCGCGGATGCCGAAGGCAATGAATTTTAAAAGACGGATGTGTCACTTTGGCTAAGGATACCGGCCGAACCCCCGCACCGATGCTTGAGGCAGACTTTTTCCAGCCCGACCTTCCTCAAGCAGTTGAAGACGCTGCAAAACCTCAAGGCACGCGTGGCCAACCCGGAAAGGCATTCGAGGGCTCCAAATCAACGCGTTGGATAAGGGCTTCGTCGCGATATCCAAGTGCCACAATACTGTAATCTAAGATTGATAGCGTGGCCTTGACGCTTCCGGCGCGTTCCGCCGGAGATATTTGGCTGCCGGTGAAGTATTCGTTCGATCCCTAATGGGTCGGAAGGAGGATGGTTTGGGCACGCGGCCTTCGCTTTCTATTTCCGGAACCCGTTTATTACTCCCATCGCCGATGGCGACGCCTGGACCACGAACGAGCACGCGCTCGACGCTTTCATCCCCAACGCCGATCCTAGCAGACTACTCTCAATAACCGGTGTGCCCAAGGATCCTCTCGTTCAGCTCATGGAGACCACACAATGAACAGGGAAGCCCCTGCTGTGAACAAGACATGGGCAGAACTCAAGCCCGGAGACGAGGCGACGTTGCGGCGGCTATGCGTGGCCGACGACTTCATCGTGTTCGCCCACGCCTCGGGCAACCGCAACCCCATCCATCTTTCCGGCAAGCACGGCGCGCCGGCCCCCGCCATGTGGGTAGGCGCACTCGTTTCCTCTGTGCTCGGCAACGTCCTGCCGGGCCCGGGCACTGTCTATCACGACCAATCTCTCCATTTCCATGAGCCTGCGCACGATGGCGACGAACTTGTCATCGGCGTGCGCGTGAAGGAAAAGCGGGCGGAGCCCGAGGTCGTTCTCCAAACCTGGGTGGACCGGGCCGACGGTGGCCGCCTGTGCGAAGGCGAAGCCATCGTGGCCGCCCCCACCGAGCGCGTCACCTTCTCGGCCGCCGAGGTGCCGGGCCTGATCGTGCATCGGCACCGCCATTTCGAGGCGATGTTGCGCAAGGCCGAACAGTTGCCGCCGCTGGTGACGGCTGTGGTGGCGCCGGAAGAACCCCATTCGCTGGGCGGCGCGCTTCTCGCCGCGCGGGAACACATTATAAGCCCGATCCTTATCGGCGACCGCGCCCGCATCGAGGCGGCGGCTCGCGAGGCGGGCGAAAGCCTCGACGGGGTGCAGATCGTCCCCATCTCCTCCCACTCCGCCGCGGCCGCTCGCGCCGTGGCCATGGTGCATGAGGGTGCCGCGCAGGCGGTGATGAAAGGCCACCTTCATACCGACGAGCTCCTGCGCCACGTGGTCAAGCGCGAGGGCGGGCTTCGCACCGAGCGCCGCATATCCCACGTTTTTGTCATGGACGTGCCCGGCCTCGACCACCCCCTGCTCATCTCCGATTGCGCCATCAACATCGCCCCGGACCTCGAAGCGAAGGTCGACATCGTCCAAAACGCCATTGACGTCGCCCGTGCCATGGGCATCGCTCAGCCCCGAGTGGCCGTGCTGTCCGCGGTAGAAACCGTGAACCCGAAGATCCCCTCCACCGTTGACGCCTCGGCTCTCTCCAAAATGGCGGAACGCGGCCAGATCGAAGGCGGCATCGTCGACGGCCCGCTCGCGATGGACAACGCCTTGAGCCTCGAAGCAGCAAAGACCAAAGGTATCAAGAGCTTCGTGGCAGGGCGGGCGGATGTGCTGATCGCACCCAATCTCGAATCTTGGGAACATGATCGTGAAGCAGCTGACCTTTGTCGCCCATGCGGAGGGCGGTGGTCTGGTGCTGGGCGCCTCGGCGCCCGTCATCCTGACGAGCCGCGCTGACGACGAGCGTGTGCGCCTTGGTTCGTGCGCTGTTGCGGCCCTCTACTGGCATTGGAAAAATGCTGGGACCGCTTTTGCGATGGCGGCGGAATGATCCCGCATATCCTCACCCTCAACGCGGGGTCGAGCTCCATCAAGTTCGGCCTTTACCGCCTGCCTGACGGCGCCGGCAATGAGCCGCCGATCGTTGCACGCGGGCTTGTGGACGGCATCGGCACCGGACCGTGGATCAAGGTCAAGAACGCGAGCGGCGCTGTCGTATCGGACCGAGCCCTCCCTGAAGAGGCGACCCACGCCGACGGCTTGGAAGCTGCGCTTGGATGCCTCTCCCTCGATAGCAATGCGGTGATCACGGTTGGGCACCGGATCGCCCATGGCGCCCCCGCCTTTCCGAAGCCGATCGTGATCGATCAGCGCGTATTTGCACAGCTTGCCGGATATACCCCCTTTGCGCCCTCGCACCAGCCTCATAATCTGAAGGCTGTCATGGCCGCCCGGAAAGCCTTTCCCAAGGCAGTGCAGGTGGGCTGTTTCGATACCTCTTTCCACCAGGGCAAGGCCTTCGTCCAGGACGCTTACGCGTTGCCGCGATCGCTCTACCAACAAGGTATCCGCCGCTACGGTCATCATGGGCTGTCTTACGACTATGTGTCCGGCGCGCTCAGCAAGATTGCGCCGCAGGTGGCCGATGGGAGGGTCGTGATCGCCCATCTCGGCAACGGCGCCTCCATGTGCGCCCTGTCGGGGGGCCGGTCGGTGGAGACGACCATGGGCTTTTCCGCCCTCGATGGGCTGCCCATGGGTACGCGCTGCGGACAGATCGATCCGGGCATTGTGCTCTATCTCCTGGAGGTGAAGCGCCTCGAGGTCGAGGAGATCGAGACAATTCTCTACAAGGAATCCGGGCTCAAGGGCATCTCCGGCCTGACCAACGACATGCGCGACCTGGAAGCGGCAGGCACGCCCGAAGCCGAGGACGCCATCGCCTATTTCACCGGTGTCATCAGACGAGAGATCGCCGGCATGGCGGCGACCCTGGGCGGCCTCGACGCCGTCGTGTTCTGCGGCGGCATCGGCGAGAATTCCGTCGAGGTCCGGCGCCGGGTGATCGAGCCGCTCGGCTGGCTGGGGGTTAGGCTGGACGCCGGGAAGAACGCGACCCGGGGAGAGACCTGCATCTCAACCCCCGACAGCAAGGCGGCGGTCTATGTCATCCCGACGGATGAGGAGATCGTGATCGCGCGAGCTTGTCTCGCCTTTATCCCGCAATTGGTCCATGCTTGACAATTCACAGACCATGTCAAGATCGCGGGAGGCCCCAGGTGCAAATCCCAACCACCCAAAGGGCAAGGGGAGGAAAGCACGATCAGAGGTCCTCGTATTCTTCGGTGACGAGGCGAGCGGGCTGACCAATCTGGCCGGAGCTGTACCCCTATTTCCCGCCAAGCTCTGTTATCGCTCCTTCAGCCAGGCGTTCGTACTCCCGCTGCACGGCCTCGGCGCCATAAAGGCGCTCCAGGCGGCGGACGGCGAAATGTCCGCGAGCGAGCTCCTGAAAATAATTCATGAAAACGACATTCACGGCCGCGCCGCCCAGCGCACCGACGACAGGCAGCGCACTCGCCGCGACCCGCTCGGAAACGACGATGCCAAAGCGGGCAGCGACTTCGGAGACGAAGCGTTGGATGACGGGCGCAGAAGCGCTCGCGACGCCGCGCTCGGCGAAGAAATTCATGGCGTCGCTCGTGAGCCGGGCGAACAGCGCTCTTGACGCATAATAGCCGAGCGCGGTTTGGTTTTTTGTTGAGCCCGGACCGAGGGCGAAAACTTCGATGCAGGCGAGACGAGCCTCCAGCTTCGACAGGTCCTCGCCTTGATGACGCGCGATATTCGCGATGGCGCGCAACATCAAGACGGTGGTGAGCGGAAGTTCGACTGGCAGCCCTGCGATGCCCAGGAGACCGCCGACGCCGCCGCTGATGCCCGCAAGCATCGTCGCAACCCTCGTCATAGGCGGTTTTTTCGTCGGCTTGAGCGATTTAACGGCCACGTCGAGGCACCGCAAAATCGCGGTTTCGGCGGCTTTGTCGAGGCGCGCCTTAACCGGCTCAGGAACGCTCATCAGGGCTTTGCCAACGGGTCGCCCGGCGAGATCGGCCAGATGCTTCCCGAGGCCTGTGTCCTCGAGGCGTCTCACCGCGCGCGCCAAGACCTCACGATGCTTGGCCGAAAGCGGCGCGCTGGGGGCCACGTGGATCATCGCTGGCGCAAAAGGGGTCGCATGGCATTAAGGCTCGCGATGATCGCCGAGCCGTTGCTGATCAAGGCCGTGACAGACGGGCTGATAAGGCCGCCGGGAAGCGCGAGGCCAAGCGCCAACGTGTTCATGCCAACCACGATGGCGTAGTTTTGCTTTATGAGGTTGACAGCGCCGCGCGAAATCTGGATGGCCTCAAGCAATTTCTCCAGAGAGTCCTCCATCAGCACAATATCTGCCGACTCATGGGTGACTTCCGCGCCGTTCTTCATCGCGACGCCGACGTCAGCGAAACTTAGCGCGGGCGAGTCGTTGATGCCGTCTCCAACCATCGCGACGACATGACCTTCCTTCTGAAGCAGTTGAACAACCTCAGCCTTGTCGGCTGGCAGCATGTCCGAGAAGTAACGCGCAAGGCCGAGCCTTTCGCTGACGGCCCGCGCGACGACGCCGTTGTCGCCCGTCATCATGACAGTGTTCCTGATCCCCAGCGCATGCAGCCGCTGGATAATGGAGCGGCTTTCGCGGCGAACCTGGTCCGCATAAGGCGCAAGGCCCGCCAATGCGCCATCCGTCGCGACATAGAGGCAGGAGTAACCGCGTTCTTCGAGACTTGTCCGGTCGAGCGCGGCGCGATCGACGCGAATGCCGTTCTGATGCATGAAGCGCTCGTTGCCGACATGCACGTAATATCCGTTGACCTGTCCTTCGACGCCAAGACCGACGGCATAACGAGGCTCCTCGCAGGGCGGAACCTCGACGTTGAGGGCCACGGCCTTGCGGCGCAATGCGTCGGCAACGGGATGCTGCAACCGGCTTTCGGCGGCCGCCGCAAGGCCGATCAGATGATCGCCCGCAATGCAATTCTGGTAGCCGATGACATCAATGACCTCGGGATGGCCCTTGGTGAGCGTGCCGGTCTTGTCGAAGACCACCGTGTCGATCTCTGCGAGGCGCTCCATATGACGCCCGCTCTTGATGATGATCCCGTCCCGCGCTGCGTGGGTCATGGACGACAAGACAGCGGTCGGAGCCGCAACCCGGATGCCGGTGCCGTAATCGACGATGACCAGCGACAGGAAGCGATTGACGTCGCCTGAAAGAATAGTAGCGCCGGTCGCGATCCCAAGCGTTGGCATCACCAGCCGATCGGCCAGCCGCTCGGCATGATTTTGCATGCGCGTGTCGCCGACGGGCGCGCTGTCGATGAGGCTGACGATTTGCCCTGCAGCCGTCTGGCCGCCTACGCTTTGTGCGCGAATTGTTATCCGCCCTTCGCGAAGCACGGTCGCTGCGAATGCCGCCTCGCCCACGCTGCGCATCACGGGCAATCCCTCGCCGGTGATCGTCTTCTGGTCGATGAGCGCTTCGCCCTGGATGATTTCCCCGTCGACGGGGATCATCTCGCCCGCAAAAACCACAACCTCGTCGCCAACCACGACCTCTTCGGAAGGGATCGAGACGACGCTTCCGTCCCGCACAATCCAGGCCGTTCTGTTGCGAAACTCGAGAAGATCCCCAACCGCTCGCCGGGAGCCCGCCGCGGTCAAATCGCGGATCCAGTCGCCGAGCTTGACCAGCCATGTGATCAGGGAGCCTGCAACCTGGTTGCCCTGAATAAGGGAGGCGCCTATCGCGAGGATGTCGAGGAAGTCTACGTTGAGACGGCCTTCCTTGCGCCACACACGGTGAGCCCGGGCCGCGATCGGATAGGCATTCCAAAGCATCAGGGGGACATTGACTGCACGAAGCAGCGGGTTCGCCGCGAAGGCCACCCCGAGAGCCACCGTTGGCAGCGCAAGCGGGTAGCTGGGAGACTTAACGTCTTTCTGCGTCAAAAGTTCTTTTGCTTCGTGCCGCCCGACTTCCCGCGCGCCCATTTTGATCATGGCGGTGAGGTCGTCGAGCGTCATCAACCGAAGCCGGCCGAGAAGCAGACGGAAGATATCCTCTAAGGCCGGGTCGAATTCGAGGACGAGGCTCGCGCAATCGTAGTTGATCCGCGCACTCCTCACGCCGCTCTGGCTGCGCAGCCAAACGAGCACCGACTCGGCCAAGGACCGCTTACGGCAGAGCTCCGGCGCACAGAGACGCACCCGCCCGCGCATGTAGTGACGGATCGCGAATTGCATGAGCGCCTATCCTGTTTGTTATTCCGCTCAAGCTGTCTTGAAGACGACGGGCGCAGGGGCGGCCGTCTGCTGAACTCGCGCCTTCTGCATCTCAATGACGTGATTGAGAGAGAAAACCGAGAGCGTCAACCAGACCGGCGTCGCTGCGTTCGCCCCGAGTTCGGCCACCGTCAAGCCAACAAGTCCCACCGCAAGCAGGATCTTCAAATCGATCACATTGCCGCTCGCGATCTTGACCTCTCGGTCGAGGTGCTTGAAAAAATCGACGACGGCTCTTGCACTTTCGGAATGGCTGGCCAGAAACTCCGCTTCGCTCTCGATCTTCTGTGCGAGGCTGTCGATTTCCGTCATCGGCGGACGATAACTTTGGTTCTCTGAAAGAAATCTTTGAGAAAGCCGTTCGTTGAAGGCGGCGTGGTGGTCGGTGTCGTAATGCAGAATAACGCTGCCCGTCATCTCGCTAACGGTTACGCGCTCGATCCCCGGGATTACGCTGAATGTCTCGCCGATTTCGCGCAGAAGGTCCGGATTTCCCTTAGCGGAAGGGACTTTCATCCGGACGCGTCCGTGCGTTTGATGAGCGATTTGCAGCTTGAGCTTCGTCGCTTTTTTCTTCTTGTTCTTTGCCGGGTTTCCGGAATTGTCTTCGAGCTTTGTTGCCATTGTTTCCGGCTTCGCCGCGAAGCTGTCGGACTGCGGAGTGCGGGTGTCCGCCTGCGGCGCGGGCGGCTTGCCGGCGGACTTGGCGCCGGCGTTCAACCCGGCGCCTGTATCAGATGGCTGTTGATCGGACATCAAACTTTTGGCGCGGGTTCCGCCGCATTGGCGCCACGTTTGGCTTCTGCGTCCACTTCAGCGACGATGTCCTGTACCTGTTCGTGCGTCTCGGCGACCATTTCCTTGGTCTTCTGACCGATCTTATAAATTCCGCGAACGGCAGACTTGAACACGGGATTGAGAGCAGTGCCGACCCGCGGCAGAAGCTTGGGCGCGGCCATCGCGGCGACGCCAAGCACAAGGCCGGGAAGGAGCGCCGCCTCGAACACCGCGACTCCGACGCCGACCACCCCAACAGTCGCAACCGTGGTCAAAAGCGTGGTCTCTTCTTCGCTCATCTCGGAATCGGCAGCGTCGTCATGAACGTGCTCTTCAGTCACGTGCGTCGCCTCTTCAATATGCGGCACGCCACTTCCATCATGGTTTGGCCCGTTCATCACTTTGAGTCTCCCGCTACTTAAACAAAAAGGTTCAGAATGAGAAAGTTAGGCGATGGACATGACAATCATGTAACAGTTCGCTCCCCAGGTTTTGATCGATCGCCTAAGGTCCTGAACTCATCGAGATTTGCGTGCGGCTCGCATGCTGGAAGCCCGTTTCAATAGATTTCCGGCACATACATCTCAACGGGAAGGTCTTCGCGATAATAACCGGGATTGTGGACCCGAGGCGGCAAAATTACGGGATCGCGATGCACTTCTTTGTAAGGAATTTGGCTCAGCAGGTGCTGAATGCAATTGAGCCTTGCGCGCTTTTTGTCCACCGCCTCCACAATCCACCATGGGGCTTCGGGGATGTGGGTGCGCTCGAACATATCCTCCTTGGCCTTCGTGTATTGCTCCCACCGGACTCGTGACTGGAGGTCCATCGGCGAAAGCTTCCATTGCTTGATGGGGTCGTTGATGCGCATCTCGAAACGGAAATGCTGCTCATCGTCGGTGATGGAGAACCAATATTTGATCAGCATGACGCCCGAGCGCACCAGCATCTTTTCGAATTCGGGCACGCTGTGGAAGAACTCCTCCACCTCCTCTTCGGTGCAGAAGCCCATGACTCGCTCGACGCCCGCACGGTTGTACCAGCTCCGGTCGAAGAGCACGATCTCGCCGCCCGCGGGGAGGTGCGCCGCATAGCGCTGAAAGTACCATTGCGAGCTTTCCCGCTCGCTCGGCGCAGGCAAGGCGGCGACGCGGCAGACGCGGGGGTTTAGCCTTTGCGTGATGCGCTTGATGACGCCGCCCTTGCCGGCCGCGTCGCGCCCTTCAAAAATGACCACTAACTTCAGTTTTTTGTGCTGCACCCAGTCCTGTAGTTTTATCAGCTCGCGCTGAAGGCGGAACAGCTCCTTGAAATAAAGGCGCCGATCCATGGATTTAGGACTCTGGTAGTCCTCGGTCGGCTTCAGCATCTCGGACACACGGTCGTCGTCGAGCTCCATCTCCAGCTCCTCGTCGAAGCTGTCGATCATCTCGGCGTTCACGCGACGCTGGAGGGAATTGGGAGACTTGGTATTCTCGTTACTCATGCACGCGGTCCTGTCCAACGTCACAACGGAGACTGGGGAATATAATCGTGGGAGCCTGAGAAGGTAACGTCTCAGGCTTCACGAGTTCGCTTCCCACAAAAGGCGCCCTTACGCCTCAGCAAATCTGTTGGATGGCAGCGGCTACTCGGCTGCCTCCATTGCCACTTGGCGGGATTCAGCCAGGGGATCAAGCGTCACCAACGAGGAAGTAATGAGAGGCAGATCGAGGGCGGCATGGAACCTCTGCAGGATCTTGAGCGTGCGCGGCTCCATTTCCTCCCTGGACCCGGCGATGTACTCGACCACTTCAATCGCTTTGCGGCGTTCTTCCGAACTAGGCAGGAGATCCGGCAAGGTCTCGATCGCGCGCTCTGGCTCGAATTCGGCAATGATCGACTGCTCGCGGATGAGAGCGGCGCGCCGTTCCGCGCCGAGCGACGCAAAAGGCTCGTCCCTCGTCAGCACTTTACTCGATCTTTCGAGCCGGTCACGGCGCACGGAGCCGCGCGATTCCGCAAGCAGGATCAGCATGCGGATGACGGCCTCTTCGAAGCCGCCGCGATCGATGCCGAGGAGAATGGCCTGGACCTCCGGCAGGAAGCGCAGCTCTTTCGGGTCCTTCATCGTGCGTGTGAAGGCATTCGGGGCGCCAAGCCAGCGCATGAATGGCGATCCATAGATCGACAAAAACGTCATTTCGTAGATCGTATCGCGCATGTCCCGCATAAAGTCGAAGCCCTGGATCAAGGAATCAGCCCAAAGCCGCTCCATCTCGAGGAATGGATTTCCGCCGTTCAGCGCCTGGCTCTTGCTTTGCAGCTGCTTTGCCGTTTCGGACACCGACCGCATCAGGGGATTGCGATCCGAAAACATGAGGCGCGAGGCGCGCGCGGGGTGGTTCTCCTGGAGGGCCTTTGCGACTTGAGGCGTGATCGCAGCCTGAACAAAGGGCCTGAAGGCCATTTCATAGGCGTTAGCGCCGAACTCTGAAAGGCGCGCGACAGCAGCGAAATCCTTCTCCTCGGAACGGTCATTATCGTCGATCGTGACGACGAGGTCCGACACCTTGCGTTCCTGGAAGCTGACCCGGAAGTGGGCGTGGACCCCTTCGCCGATCTCTTCCTCGATCATCATCTCGTAAAGGCCGGGCGACAAAGCCTCGATCGTCTTCATGGTCGAGGTGACTTCGGAATGTTCCTTCTTCGCGATCGAGGAGGATACGAAGATGCCGAGATGGCCGACCTTTTCATGCACCATGTAAATGATGCGCTGGCCGCGGATCTTGATCTCCTGTTCGTCCGAGTAGGTATCGGCGATCCAGTTGAGCGCCTGCTGCGGAGGCGTGATGTTGTCGCCCCAGCTCGCGAAGACGATGATCGGGGAGCGAATCTTCTTGAGATCGAGTTGACGGCCGTGCTCGATGCGAGCCTCGCCGCGCGAAAGGCGGTTGCCCACAAAGAGCTGTTCGATGATCCAGTGGATCTCGGCTTCGTTCATGAAGTGGAAACCGCCCCACCAGCGCTCGAATTCGAGGAACCTTGCCCGCCCGCTCTCCGGATCGGCGAAGAGATCGTAATATTTGCCGAAGAAATTGCGGCCCGGATTAAGCATCTCGAAGTTCGAGACGAGATGGGCGCCATCGAATTCGCCATGGCCAAGGTCGGCGAAATAGAGCGCCGGCACAATCCCGCCAAGCAGGCCGCCATTGTAGCGCATCGCGTTCTCACCGATGCGGCCCGACCAATAGGACATCGGCGCGCCGTTGATCACAAGCGGGCCTGTAATGTCGGGATTGGCGGCTGCAAGGACCATCGTGGCCCAGCCGCCCTGGCAGTTGCCGACGATGATGGGCTTCGCCGCCTTGGGATGACGGCGGACGATCTCTGCCACGAACTCGGCTTCGGCGCGCATGACGTCGGCGAGTGTCTGTCCCGGCTCGGGATGCGGGCGGAAGACGACGAAATAGACCGGATGTCCGTCATGCAGCGCGACGCCAACCTGACTGTCTTGCTTGAAGCCGCCGATGCCCGCGCCGTGACCCGCGCGCGGGTCGATGATCATGTAGGGGCGCTTCCAGTCGTAAACCTGGACCCCTTCCGGCGGGATGATCCGGAGAAGCATATAGTTGACCGGATGAGGCAGCGTGCGCCCATCTACAACAACTTCGGTGTGGTAGTCGAGCACCGGCGGGGTGCCAGCCGCTTCATGCTCGATGTCGTTATTGCCCCGCTCGCGAAGCACATCGAGCGTCAAGAAATAGCGCCGTGCCGCGTCCGTCAAATACGCGTTGGCGTCCTGGACGATATTGCGGCCTTTGGCGGCGTCACTAAGACGAACGCCGAGCGCGGCTCCATCCTTCAGAAGAGCCTGAAGCCGTTGTCCCTGGTCCCGGCTTATTCTCTCGACGTGACGCGAATAACAATAGGACAGGCGCTGGATTAGCTCCGAGAGAGTGGACGCATCCTGCATCATGCGCGCTTGCGCTTTTTCCGGGCTAAATGTCGGCTCCATCGCAGACCTCGTACCTTCAAATTATTGCGCTGGCGATGCTCGCAGAAACGCCGCGTTCACCCTTATGCTTCCGGCCGGGAATAGCAGGCCTACTTGTCCGGCTCAGGAAGCTACCGCGCCAAGCATACGGCGCGTGCAAGGGATCGGCTCCTTTGGACGCCCGGCGAGCCCATATTCCAGAAGCTAAGGCTATAGTTGCCAGGTAACAGGAACATGACGCCGAGCTTCAGGCCGGTGAGACGGGCCAGCAACCTGTCATCGATCTGTCGTGAAACGTGTCTTTAATAGCTACATCCGCCGTTTAGCCGCGGTCGGGAGACCCTGCTTGCTGACCGTTTCCAGCAGCGTCTAGCTGTGCTCAAGACAATAATTTTCCGGCCTCAGGGAGCCTTCGCAATGAAGCTGAAATCGATCCTGACAACCGCAGCAGTCTTCGCCTTAACCTTACAAGTTTCCCAAGCAGCCGATATGCGGCTTGTTGGATCGGGGGCGAGCTTCCCTTTTCCGATCTACTCGGCTTGGTTCAAGGATTTTAGCCGCAAGACGGACGGCGTAACCGTCGATTACCAAGCCAAAGGAAGCGGCGCGGGCATCCAAGATCTCATCAACAAGACAGTGGATTTTGCCGCAAGCGATGCAGCCATGACGCCGGAGCAGATCGCGCAGGTTAAGGATGGCGTTGTCCTGCTTCCGATGACCGCTGGCGAAATCGTGCTTGCGTACAACCTTCCGGGTCAGCCCAAGGACCTGAAGCTTCCGCGCGACGTTTACCCCGACATTTTCCTTGGCAAGATCACGAATTGGAACGATCCGCGCATCGCGGCGGCCAACCCGGATATCAAGCTGCCTGACCTCCCGATCACGGTCGTCCGCCGGTCGGACGCCAGCGGCACCACCTTTGTGTTCACGAAGCACCTCTCGGCGATCAGCCCGGCATTCAAAGAGAAGGTAGGCTTCGGGACGACAGTCTCATGGCCGTCAAGCGATAAATTGGTTGCCGCTCCGAAGAACGATGGCGTGACAGCAACGATCAAGCAAACCCCGGGCGCCATCGGCTATATCGAATATGGCTACGCGAAACTGACCAAGGCCAACTCTGCCTTGTTGCAAAACGCGGCCGGCAACTATATCGCGGCAGGAGATGCGTCCGGCGCAGCCGCGCTGGCTAGTGCCAAGCTGCCGGCGGACTTGATCGCCTGGGTGGAAGACCCTGCCGGATCGGACTCCTATCCGATTGTCAGCTTTACCTGGATGCTGTTCTACGAGAAGCAGGATGCCCAGAAGGCCGAGTATCTTCGCAAGCTCGTCGCCTATGGCCTGAGCGAAGGCCAGAAGATTTCGGACAGCATGGGTTACATCCCGCTGCCGTCAAGCGTCGTGGAGAAAGTGAAAGCCGCGTCGGAGAAGATTCAATAGTTCTCCGCGAAAAGCAAGCGCGCCAGCAGGTTTTTTCATGTCTTCAGTTTCGTTCGAGTTACCAGAAAACAGCCGGACGCTGGCGCAGTCGCCTTCTGTAACAGCTTACGTTGTTGACCGGCTCTTCTTT
Organism: uncultured Alphaproteobacteria bacterium; assembly: GCA_963757195.1. Lineage (GTDB taxonomy): Bacteria > Pseudomonadota > Alphaproteobacteria > Rhizobiales > Rhodomicrobiaceae > Rhodomicrobium. The sequence continues at coordinate 895,234 of CAVWQG010000002.1, read as the reverse complement.
GCGATTGCAACCCTTGGCGCGCTATCCATCATCGCTTTGGTGGCCTATATCCTCTATGAGATCGGTCTTCAGGCCGCTCCCGCGATTCAGCGGTACGGCGCCAGCTTCCTTGTCGACACGCAATGGGATGTGCAGAAATCCCATTTCGGGATCCTGCCGCAGATCTGGGGTACTCTCTACAGTTCGCTGCTGGCTTTGCTGATCGGCGGCTTTGTCGGCGTCACGATCGCGGTCTTCCTGACGCAGGACTTCCTGCCGCCGCGTCTGGCGGTCAGCTTCCGCACTCTGATCGAGATGCTGGCGGCCATTCCGAGCGTCGTGTTTGGCCTATGGGGTATTTTCGTCGTAATCCCCTTCATTCGCCCGGGCGCCAACTGGCTGAACGAGCATTTCAGCTCCATTCCGTTCTTTTCTTCTTCGCTAAGCGGGCCGGGAATGTTGCCGGCGGTGATCGTTCTCGCGATCATGATCCTGCCGACGGTTGCGGCCATTTCGCAGGACGCAATCGGCCTCGTTCCTTACAGGGTCAAGGAAGCGGCCTACGGCATGGGCACCACCAAGTGGGAGGCTATCCTGAAGGTCATCCTCCCGACCGCCTCGGCAGGCATTTCAAGCGCGCTCGTTTTAGGATTTGGCCGCGCCCTGGGCGAGACGATGGCGCTTGCCATGTTGATTGGTAACTCGAACCAAATCTCGCTTTCGCTCTTCTCGCCGGCGAATACGTTAGCGGCGCTGCTCGCATCCAATTTTCCAGAAGCAGCGCAAACCGAACGTCAGGCCCTGATGTACGCAGCGCTCATCCTGCTGGCCATCACGCTTGTGGTCAATGTGATAGGGACCCTGATCCTTGTCTGGACATCGCGGAAAATGGGGAAGGCATAGCGCATGGCTGACACCTCACTCGTCGCCGGCAGACCCGAGGACCCCGGCGCCGTTGCGGTTCCGAAGGTCAACCTCAACTACAACGCTTTTGAGCTGCGCGCACTCAGAAGCGTATTTTTGACGGCCGGCGCATGGCTGATCGCGCTTCTGGGCGCGATCCCGCTTTTGTCGGTCATCTACATGCTGGTCGTAAAGGGCGGCGCGCGACTGGGCTATGAGCTTTTCACGGAACTGCCGCCCGCCGGCTTCGAGCTTGGCGGAGGCATCGGCAATGCGATCCAGGGCACTCTCGTCACAGTCGGAATTGCCGCACTCATCAGCATCCCCATCGCGCTGTTCGCCGCCATCTATCTTGCTGAGCTGCGTCCCCATAGCAAGATTTCCGACATGACCAGATTTCTGTCGAAAGTCCTGACCGGTTTTCCATCAATTCTGGCCGGCGTATTCGTCTATGCGGCGGTCGTCTTGCTCATGGGAACCTACTCCGCGCTTGCCGGAGGTATCGCCCTTGCTGTGCTGATGCTGCCAACCGTGACGCTGACCGCTGAAGGCGCCATGCGGATGGTGCCGCAAAAGATGAAGGACGCGGCCATCGGCATGGGCTGCACCAATGCGCAGGTGGTGTGGAAGGTAACGCTGCCAACCGCGCTCCCGAGCGTCATCACAGGCATCATTCTTTCGGTAGCGCGCGTAGCGGGTAAATCCGCGCCGCTCCTCTTTACAGCGCTGTTCAGTAACTACTGGCTGCGTAGCCTGACAGAACCGACGGCATCGTTGTCCATCCTGATCTACAACTTTTCGAGCATGCCGTTCGAAAACCAGATCGAACTCGCGTGGGCTGCATCGCTCGTCCTCGTCATCATCGTCTTGGGGTTCAACATCCTGAGCCAATTCATTGGCCGTCCGCCGGTCTGAGGAGCAGGAACATGTCTTTAGTTGAGGTTCGCACCCCCAAAGAGACCCCGGAAAAATCGCCGGACATCGCAATCGACTGTGACGTGCAGAAGATTTTTTACGGCGCATTCCTCGCGGTGCGCGATAGCCGGGTGCCGATCGAAAAAGGAAAGATCACCGGATTCATCGGTCCGTCGGGCTGCGGCAAGAGCACCGTTTTGCGCAGCCTCAACCGCATGAACGATCTCATCAAGAGCTTTCGGTTTGAAGGTGAGGTTCATTTCCTGGGCCATGACGTGTATCATAATAAGGTTGATCCGGTCGTCGTCCGGCGTCACATCGGCATGGTCTTCCAGCAGCCCAACCCGTTCTCGATGAGCATCTACAACAATGTCGCTTTTGGCTTGAAGCTCAATCGCTTCAAAGGCGACGTCGAAGAAAGAGTTGAAAAATCGCTTCGACGCGCCGCCCTTTGGGATGAGGTGAAGGACAAGTTGAAACAAAGCGGCCTCTCGCTTTCCGGCGGACAGCAGCAGCGCCTTTGCATCGCACGCGCCATCGCCCCGGAACCCACCGTGCTCCTCATGGATGAGCCCTGCTCGGCTCTTGACCCGATTGCGACGAGGCGCATCGAAGAGCTGATGCTGGAGCTCAAGAAGGACTACACAATCGCGCTGGTCACGCACAACATGCAGCAGGCGCGCCGCGTGGCCGACAAAACCGCTTTCTTCTCTGTCGACATCTCCAGGAGCGGCCGCACCGGCTATCTCGTCGAGATGGGCGAAACGGACCAAATCTTCGACGCGCCACAAGCCGAACTCACCAAGGAATACATTCGGGGCGAGTTCAGCTAAGCCAATTGCAGAGGATCACATAATGCTTCTCCCGAGGATGCTGACGGCTCAGATAGCGGCTACGCTTGCGGCTCTCTCTATAATGGCCGCAACCCTGATAACGCCCGCGATTGCCGGTGGCGTAGAACTCCGCGGGGCAGGCTCGACCTTCGTGGCCCCGCTGATGAACGGCTGGATCAACTATTTCGAAAATTTCCAGCCCGATGCCGCCTTACACTATGATGCCGTTGGCTCCGGCGAAGGCGTCTCGCGCTTTTTGTCCGGTTCCGTCGATTTCGCGGCAAGCGACAACCGGCTTTCGCAGACCGACGCAAAGAAGGTCGACGGCGGCGTCGTCCAGGTCCCGAGCACCGCAGGCATGATCGTGCTCGCCTATAATCTTCCGGGCGTCAAAGGCCGGCTCAAACTCCCGCAAGACGTTTACGTCGACATCTTTCTCGGAAAGATCCAGACCTGGAACGATCCGCGCATTCGCGCCGCCAACACGGAGCTCAACTTACCGGCCATCAACATTGCGGTGGTGGGTCGGCAGGACTCGAGCGGAACCACCTATGCCTTTACAGATCATCTAGCGGCCGTGAGCAAATCCTGGTCGGCAGGACCAGGTGTCGGCAAGCTCATCGAGTGGCCGCATGTCGTGATGCTCGCGCGCGGGAACGAGGGCGTAGCTTCAAAGATCAAAATCAGCCAAGGCGCAATCGGATACATAGAATACGGCTTCGCACTTCGCCTAGGGCTGCAGATGGCCGTGCTCGAGAACAAGGCCGGGCAATTCGTTGCGCCTACGCCCTTATCCGGAGCTGCCGCGCTTAACCCGACGATGGACGTAAGCCTCGATGCACTGGATTCGTCAACGGCTAACCCACCCGGCATGAAAGCCTACCCGATCGTCACCTATAGCTGGTTGCTCCTCTATCCCAGTTACCCACCGGAGAAGGCGCGCGCCCTGATGTCCTTCCTGAACTTCGCCTATGACGAAGGACAAAGCTATGCGCCCTATTTTGGATACCTTACGCTCCCTGATCCCGTGATCGAGCAATCGAGAGCGGCGCTGACGCGTTTTCGTGCAAATAGCGCTGCAGTTCCGGAAAAAGCCTCTGTTCTTGATAAGGTGACTGCAACGACGAACGGGCAAGATACAGGAGCGCCCGTTGCCGCTCCGGCTGGGGCCAAGTAATCACATATTCTTCGGCAATGCTGCCTGGAGGCCGAGGTGAGCGTACTCAATCTCGCCGCGATAGAATCCGCCTTACGGGAGCTTCAGAGGGTTTTCCCGCAGATCAACCGCGACCTCCTGGATCGCCGCGATCACCTCGATGACGAGGTGATCCTCAACATGCTCGACGGGTATGCCTTCGTCGATCAGCTCATCTCGGAGCGCGTGGACATCTTCGAGATGGGACATTCGAGTTATTGGCTGAAGCTGAACGCTACCGTCCTTTGCGGTGCGAACCCCGAAAGACTGGCGCGGCATCATCGAATGCTGGAAGCTACGGAGGATCGCTTCTATGAAGAGCCGGGCGCCGGAGTTGGCGACATCATGAACTGGTATTCCCTCAACCGGAAAAAAGACGTGTGGCGCCGCGCTGCGGGCGTTTACAACCGCATCTTGAGCGACCCTCAACTTTTCATCGAGGGCAATCATCGAACTGGCGCGCTTATCCTATCCTATCTTCTCACGCGAGAGGGGCAACCGCCCTTTGTTTTGACAAGGAAGAACGCCAAAAGCTTTTTCGATCCCTCTTCTGTGGTCAAGAAGACGAAAAAGAGACAGTTCGTTGGAGAGATCAAGTTCAATCGCCTGACGCGCGACTTCGCGAAGTTTCTTGCTTCCCAGAAGAACTTTGATTTTCTTGCACCATCAGTAAGGCATGCAGAAGACGCTCGTCGTTGATACAGTTCTGCCCCTTCCAGCAGTCTTGCAAGGCGATCGCGTCACGAAGGCGTCATCCACCCAAATTAGCATAGTTCAAGTTAGTCGCGCTGCGACAGTGGGCGTCTCGGGTCGCGATGGAGGAGGCTGTTATGCAAGAGATTTTCAATCCGGTTGACCCTCTGCCCAAGGTTTGGGATCCGAACGCCCGCATTAGCGAGATGCTCAAGGGAAAGCGCGGCCTTGTCGTCGGTATCGCCAACGAACACAGCATCGCGTTCGGCGCTGCAGCCAAGCTGCGGGCTTTCGGCGCGGAGCTGGCGATCACGTACCTCAACGAAAAGGCGGAGCCCTATGTGCGCCCGCTCGGCGAGCATATCCAGGCCAGCTTGATTCTGCCGCTCGACGTCGAGAAACCTGGGGAGCTTGAAGCCGTCTTCGATCGCATCAAGAGTGAATGGGGCCGCCTCGACTTTCTTATTCACTCGATCGCCTTTGCCCCGAGGAACGATTTGCATGGCCGGGTGATCGACTGCTCTGTCGAGGGATTTCAGACGGCGATGCGCGTTTCCTGCTACTCGTTCATCGAGATGGCCCGTCTCGCCGAGCCGCTGATGACGGAAGGCGGCGCGCTCTTGACCATGAGCTATTACGGCGCCGACAAGGTGGTCAATCATTACAACATCATGGGACCTGTCAAAGCCGCGCTTGAGGCGACGGTGCGTTATCTCTCCGCGGAAGTCGGTGAAAAGGGCATCCGCGTTTACGCAGTGTCGCCCGGGCCCTTGAAGACGCGCGCCTCGAGCGGCATCGCCGAATTTGATGAGCTCGTCGCGGCGGCAGTGGCCCGGAGTCCGGAGCATCGGCTTGTCGATATCGCCGAGGTTGGGCGGGTGGTGGCCTTCCTGGTCGGCGGCGCAGCCTCGGGGATGACCGGCGACACGATTTTCGTCGACGCCGGCTTGCACAGCGTCGCCTGAGGATCGCCATGAAGAGAGCAATTACTGCGGAAGCGGCGGCGACTTTGATCCCCGACGGGTCAAGTCTCATGATCGGCGGTTTCATGGGCGTTGGCACGCCTGATCGCGTTATCGATGCGCTCGTGGCCCGCGGCGCACGCGGGCTGACAGTCATCGCCAATGACACGGCGCGGCCGGGCGTCGGGATCGGCAAGCTGATCGATGCAGGGTGCGTCACCCACGTCAAAGCGTCGCACATCGGCACCAATCCGGTCACTCAGAAGAAGATGATCGAGGGCGAGATCAAGGTCGACCTCATTCCGCAAGGCACGCTCGTAGAGTGTATTCGCGCCGGAGGCGCCGGCCTTGGCGGCGTTCTCACACCAACCGGCATCGGCACCGTTGTTGAAGATGGGAAACGGATCATCGAAATAAACGGCAAGCAGTTCCTGCTGGAGCTGCCGTTGCGCGCCGACTTTGCGCTCATTCTCGCGCATACCGCCGATTACAATCGCAATCTCACTTATCGTTTGACTGCCGCCAACTTCAACCCGCTGATGGCGGTCGCCGCAGATACCGTGATCGCCGAACCGAACGAAATCGTGCCGACCGGTGTGATCTCGCCCGATAACGTGCGTACCCCCGGCGTGATTGTCGATCATCTTGTTGTGAGGCCAAAGTAATGGAAGCCAAGGAACTCATTGCACGGCGGGTGGCGCTCGAGCTTCGCGACGGAACCCTCGTCAACCTCGGCATCGGCCTGCCGACGCTGGTCGCCGGCTTCGTTCCGGACAACATATCCGTCGCCTTTCAAAGCGAGAACGGCATCATTGGCTTTGGCGCCCCACCGCCCGAGGGCATGGAGGACCCGAACCTGAGCGACGCCGCCGGCGGGTACATTTCGGCCGTGCCGGGCGCGGTGACCTTCGACAGCGCAGTCAGTTTCATTTTAATTCGCGGCGGCCACCTCGACATGACGGTGCTTGGCGGATTGCAGGTCGACAGCAAGGGGCGGCTCGCCAACTGGATGGTGCCGGGCAAGCTTGTGCCGGGAATGGGCGGCGCCATGGATCTGGTTTCCGGCGCCAAACGCGTCATCGTCGCTATGCAGCACACGGCCAAAGGCAAGCCCAAGATCGTGGAAGAGCTTACCCTGCCGCCAACATCAAAGCGTCCTGTCACGCTCGTTGTCACCGAACTGGCCGTTATCGAACCGACGCCGGAGGGCCTGCTGCTTCGCGAGCGCGCGCCGGGTGTGAGCGTCGGGGAGATCGTTGCCAGCACAGGAGCCAAGCTTCTCATCGTCGGCGACGTGCCGGAAATGGCGATTCCAACAGCGGTTCAGGATGATGTGGCTGCTTGAGGCGGCCGCGAGCTAAAGCCAGTCAGGGCGGCCTCAGCGTCATGATCGAGCCACGTTGCCGCCGCAAAGCTTCTTAATTCATGTACCAGCCGTGGCTCACCACCAGGGACTGCCCGGTCAGCGCATTCGTTGGGAACGCTGCAAACAGGAGCGCAATTTCGGCAATATCCTCGACGGTCGTGAATTCCTTATCCACCGTTTCGCCGAGCATAATGTGCTCGACAACTTCTTTCTCGGAGATACCGAGTTCTTGCGCCTGTTCAGGAATTTGTTTCTCCACAAGGGGCGTCTTGACGAAGCCCGGGCAAATCACGTTCGCCCGAACGCCGTGAGCGGCGCCCTCTTTAGCAATCACCTTCGCAAGTCCGATAAGGCCATGTTTCGCCGTCACATAGGCTGACTTCAGCGGAGAGGCCTCTTTCGAGTGGACGGAGCCCATCAAAATGATGGAGCCAGACTTCTGATGATACATATGGGGAAGGCACGCCTTTACAGTGAGGAAGGCGCCATCGAGATGGATGGCCAGCATTTTCTTCCAGTCGGCAAACGGATATTGCTCCACCGGATGAACAATTTGGACGCCCGCGTTCGAGACGAGGATATCTACCCGCCCGAAGCTGTTGAAGGCCTTCTCAACACCGCGGTTTACGGCGTCCTCATCGGTCACATCCATTTCGACGGCCAGGGTCTTGTCCGGACCTCCAAGTTCCCGAGCAGCCTTTTCTGCGGGTTCGAGCCTGATGTCTGCGATGACAACGCGCCCGCCGGCTTCGACGAAGCGCTTTGCAATGCCATGCCCGATGCCACTTGCTGCGCCAGTCACGATGGCGACTTTTCCACTGAGGTTCATGATGGGGCTCCAGTACTTAAGCGTGAACCATATTTGACGGCCGGAGCCTCGAAGACACGGGGCCAGCCAGCCGTTTATCACTCTGTCGTCTTGCCATCGAAATTCTCTTTGGATGCGTCGGCATCGGTCTTGGTTTTAGCTTTCAGACCGTCCCGATGCTCCGGTGGGCTGTAGAGAGTGTAGAGCTTGAGCGGCTTGTGTCCGGTATTGACCACATTGTGTCTGGCCCCCGCAGGAACCACGATAGCGTCGTCGCCCTTGATCTTGGTCCGGTTCCCGTCGATCCAGACCTCGCCCTTCCCTTTTTCTACCCGGAAGAACTGGTCTGCGTCCTCATGGACTTCCTCTCCGATTTCCTCTCCTGGCTCCAAGGACATGACCACCAATTGAAGATGCTTTCCCGTGTAAAGGACACGGCGGTAATCACTATTTTCTTCGGTAAGCTCCTCAATATCTTCAACAAAGCCTTTCATCCTGGTCTCCCTTGTTAAGTGGTTCCAGCATGGCGTCACGAAGCGACAGCCATATGACGAGCACTTTTTTCAAAAGCTCCCAGACAGGGGCAGGCTAAGCTTTTGATCCTGACCTCTCGTGTGGCTCCAAAAAGCAGCCGAAGCCTGGACACATGCGACAGCTTTTGTGGCGCCTTATTCATGCATCATCTTTTGAGCCAGATTCCCTGCCGCGAGCTTCCAACGCGGAGGCTGCCAAGCATCTCGCCTCAAAGCAGGAAATCGCCCTTTGGGCGCATTCCATGTTCCGTCAACCTATTGAACTATTGCCCGAAATAGAGCTCCTCGACCGATTTCCACTCCGGGCTGGCAGTGATCTTGATGAGGGCGCGGTCGATGGGCCTTTTGAGCGGGCTTTTCTCCGGCAGCGCGATAGCCATGAAGGCCGGCGCGAGAAGGGCTCGCTGCACAAAGATGGCTTGCGAGAAGCGCGAGGCAACTAAATACTGCAAGGCGCCCACACTGTTGACGACGGCATTCGAGCGGCCATCAGCCAAGGCAGAGAGGGCTTTCGGCAGGTTATCGTACTTCTGGTATTTGAGTTGCAGCCCGTCGAGGTACTCTGCGCCCGAAGATTGCGCGACTGCGGCCAGCTTTCTCGCGCTCAAATCGCTTTCCGTGCGAATGGTGCTGTTTTCTACCCTTTCGGCGGTCAATCGCGACACGAGGCTCGCCGACAACAGAGAGACCAGCGCGAGGCTGGTCAACATCCAGACAACAGCCACGAGTTGGCCAAGAGGCGTCTTCGGCGTCTTATCGCCATAGCCAACGGTAGTCATTGTGACGACCGCCCAGTAGAGACCCTCGAGAAATGTGGTCACACGGCTTTCATGCGGCTCCATCTCCGAACGGCGTGGACGTTCCACGAGCCAGATGACGGCGCCAAGCAGCAAAAGGAGAGCGAGAATTCCCAGAATCAGATAGCCGAGGTCCAGTGCGACCGTCAGATAGGATGATATGGCTGCAAGCGGACCCGTCTCTTTTCGCAAGGCCACTGCAACTCCGGACCGATGAGCCGGATAGGAGAAATCGACGCGCGCTTCCCGTTCCGGGGTAATAGTGATGGCTCCGATCGCCGCATCGAAGCGGCCTTGCTCAAGCCCGCTAAGGATGGCTTCCATCTGGGAAACCGGCGTGAACTTATATTCCCATCCCAATTCTTCCGCCACCCGGCGCCACAGGTCCACGCTCACCCCGGACAGCGCGCCATTCGTGCCCAGCGAGCCATAAGGCGGCACATCGTATACCGCAACGCGCAAGGGAGCCGTCGGATGCACCTCAACGGACAGAGCGCAGTCAAGCGGTAGCGCCAGAAGCGCAACCACCATTTGATACAACAGCAAAAACGAGAGGACGCGGCGCTTTCCGACCACCAAGGCGTTGGGACGATAACATGTCATCTGCGTCGCCGAACCCCTTAATGAGCGCTCGCTTTTTTCCGCTCAGCACAATGCAATAGGGGAAACTTGGCGGCGATACATGACGACTTCGTGACGAGGCAGATGATCGAGGGATAGCATGATTGCAGAAAAGGTTAAGCTGTTAAGCCAAGCGCAAAGCTCAAAAAGCATCCATTTTCGCATCTTTAACTGAAGGAACGGAACCAACGATGTCCCAGAACTTCTTCAAATCGCCGCGATTACGCGGGCTGTCGCCCACGCCGATATTGAGGGGCATGTAATCCGGCATGGCGATCCCTGCAATCGAGGGGCGCAAGCCATATTTCAGCAAGCTTTCCTGCATGCTCTTGCTCTTCGCCAGTTTGAGAAATGCGTTTGCGGTCTCGCTTGCGGGTGTGCCTTCTTTGGCAACGATCGTCGCCGGGAAATTGCTCAGAATTCCGATCGCAGGATAGATGACTTCAAGCTCTATTCCGTTCTGAGCTGCGGCTTTCTTGATCTCTGGAAGATAGGATTTGTAGGTGAAGATGGCCAAATGTTCTCCGCCGACGCCCAATGGGGACTGAACAAACTCGTCTTTCACACGAGAAGAGCTTTCAACATCGAACTTGACCGTATTCATGAAATCTTTGAGCGATTTCTCGCCCGGTTCGCTCGCCGTGGTGGCCAAAGCTTCGTCGACTTCCTTGGCCGTGGTGGCGTCGAATGTCGAGTAAACGCAGGTGATGAAAGCTGACTGTCCCGAGTTCGACGTCGACATTTCGATCGTAAGGCGGCTCGTCACCGGCAATTTGCTTGCCTGCCCCGGTTTCAAAATCCGGCCCAAGCGGCCTTTCGCGGAAACGGTCGCAAGATCTGCACAGGATAGTGCGTCCCCCGGTTTCTTATCGAGGTAAGCTTTAGCGGCGTCGAGCTTTTCTTTCTGTCCAACGACGACGATGGGGGAATAAGCGAGGGAGGTAGCCTTGTTCTTGTCGTAGCTCCCACCCCGAAGGGCGGCAACGTCGCTGCCGAGAACGATGAGATCACAGCGATCGCGGTTGCCCTGGTTCCAGTTATCGACCAGCACCCCAGACCCATTGAACACGAGATCGCTTTCCCGGATGGTGACGGCCTTCTCGCTTTCCTTGAAAGCGGGAATGACATCCTTTTCCAGCCAGGGCCTCAATTCATTGGCGGCGCAAACCCTGAGCGTTCCCGTCGCTTTGTAGAGTTGGGAGGAGAATTCATCCTTCGTGCGTTTCCACATTTCGTCGAACTGAAAACCGCCTGCACAGGCGCTGTTGGTGACTATCGCCATGCAGGCGAAAGCCGCAAGCAAGGGGCGCGCAAATTGATTCATGAGACACTCCTGGGAAACCGCTCCCATAATCCAAATTCGCACGTGACCTGGATCTGGGCAGGGCTGAAGGCAAACCTTAATGTCAGGTTTGTTTGAAGGAAAAATGACAACGTGATCTGCAATTAGAACTGAAAACGCTTTCCGTGACCAGGTCAAGGCTAGCTGTCGAGGCCGGTTTGCGCGACCATGACGCTTTCAGCGGGCCAACAGCCCGAGTGGGCTGCATGCGCCCGCCGTCATTTCGAGGCACTCGAGCAGCCATTCATCGAACCAAAGCAGCGGCATTCGAGGCGAATCTTATTTTCCAGTCACCGCTACGCTTGAAATAGGCGGCGTTAGGGCAAGAGCTCGCCAATGCGTTTGGCTGGATGATCGGCGATGCGGGCCAGGATGTCCGCAAGCCATGCACGCGGGTCGACGCCGTTCAGTTTGCAGGTCTCGATCAGCGTGTAGATGGCGGCGGCGCGCTGACCTCCGCTGTTGGAGCCGCAGAAAGTCCAGTTGCGTCTGCCAACCGCGATGCCTCGGACGGCTCGTTCGGCGGCGTTGTTTGACAGGCAGATGCGGCCATCGTCGAGGAAGCGCGTGAACGCGCGCCACCGTTTCAGGCTATAATCGATCGCTTTGGCAATCGGGCTTTTCGATGAGAGTTTTCGCCGTTCGGTTCTAAGCCATTCTTCCAACGCCTCGACCAGCGGTCTCGATCGTTCCTGGCGCACCTCGTGGCGATAGCTGGTGGATCGTCCATTGATCTCGCGCTCGATGGCGAACAGCTCATCGATGCGCCACACGGCCTCGATGGCGATGGGCGCTTTTTGTAAGTCGGCGAGTTCAAAAAACTTGCGCCGTCCATGAGCCCAACAGGCCGCTTCGACGATCGGGCCAGGTTTGCGGCCTTCAGCGTAGAGGCCGTTATAACCGGAGTAGGCGTCGGCTTGCATGATGCCGCTGTAATCGGCGAGATGGTTTTCCGGATGTTGACCTGCACGATCGGGCGAGTAATGGAACAGCGCGGCAGGCGCTGCTTCGCCGCCGAACGGGCGATCGTCGCGCACATAGGTCCACAGCCGGCCGGTTGTGCATTTTCCTTTCGCGAGCACCGGCACGGTCGTGTCGTCACCGTGAACGCGTTCCGCGCCAAGAACATGCTTCTTGATTTCGTCGACGAGGGGCATCAGCGTCGCTGCGGCCGCGCCAACCCAGCCGGCGAGCGTGGAGACATCGAGATCGACGCCTTCTTTCGCGTAGATATCGCTCTGACGGTTGAGAGGCAGGTGCGCGCGATATTTGGCGAACAGCACTTCGGCCAGAAGCTGCGGGCCAGCCCGGCCCCGCGCGATCGGATGGGACGGTGAAGGCGTTTCGGTGATCTTTTCGCAGACGCGGCACGTGAAGGTTTCGCGCACGTGGGTGATGACTTTCCAATGCGCAGGCACGCGCTCAAGCGTTTCAGTCGTGTGTTCGCCGAGCTTGCGGATGCGGTCGCTGCCACAATGGCGGCACGTGCAGGGAGCGCCATGCACCACGCGCTCGCGGGGCAGATGGGCAGGCAAGGGGCGACGCGCGGGCTTTTCTTTTTCTGCCTCGATGGGCGCCGGGGCCTTGGTGGCGATCCTGGCCGCGGCCTTGGCCTCCGCGGCGCTTGCGACCAGTTCATCGAGTTGCAGTTCCAGCTGATCGAGAAGCCGCGCTCCCTTTTCCGACGATGCGCCGAAGGTATTGCGCCGCATTTTCGCAATCGTCAGTTTCAGCTGTGCAATCTGGCCGTCAAGATCGATCGCACGCGCATCGGCCGCAATCAGCAGCGCCTTCAAGGCAGCGATATCGTTTGGAAGAGTTGCAGGATCGAGCGCCATGCCCGCGGTTTACACTGCTTCGCGCTATCCCGCGACCTGCGGCCGGTATGTTTTTTGCGGGGCGCGCCAGTCGATCCCTTCCAGCAAATAACCAAGCTGAGCCGGTGAGATCGTCACCGCGCCGTTCTCAAGCTTCGGCCAGATGAAGCGCCCCCGCTCGAGCCGCTTCGAGAACAGGCAAGCGCCCTGACCGTCATGCCAGATGATCTTTATGAGATCGCCGCGGCGGCCACGAAAGACGAAGAGATGGCCCGAATGGGGATCGGCTTTCAGCGTCTCCTGAACGAGCAGCGCCAGCCCTGGAAAGCCACGCCGCATATCGGTGTGCCCGGTCGCGAGCCAGACGCGAACACCGGCGGGAACGGGGATCATGCCTGCTCCTCAAGCGCGGCCGCGATGCGCTTCAGCACCGCCATATCGATGTCCGCGCCGATCCGCAAAATGCGCCCATTCGCCAGCACGACTTCGATCATGCCGTTTGTGCGGGCCACCGCTACGGCCGGTGGCGCGAGAGCAATGGGCACAAAAGCCGGTTTCGGTACGGGCTCAACAGCCTTGAAAGACTTGATCCAGCGGTAAAGCAGGCTCGAAGACAGATTGTGCCGGCGCGCGACCGCGCAGATGCTCGCGCCGGGCGCCACCGCTTCACTGACGATCAGCAGCTTCTCCGACTGGCTCCATATCCGCCGTGTCGAAACGACCGTAAAATTGTCTGTAGACCCATGTCCAGACATAGGCACGGACCTGTCTCCACCGCAGACCTCAAGCCGTCACAAAAACCGCCTTTCATCCTCCTCCGCAAGGCGGTCTGCACCGGATGGACACGTTGATGCAGGCTTTCATCGTCGAGCCTCAGCACAATTGCGACGCTGCCTTCAGAGCAGGACGTGGTGTCAACCATGAGACGCGCAAACGCTATTCTTTGCTCCGAGAATACCTCCTCGATGTTCGCTACCCTGTTCTTTGGCGTCCTCGATCTCCGAACAGGCCTTCTTGAATACTGCAACAGCGGCCACATTCCGCCGCTGATCCTCTCTCGCGGGAGCGAAACCCGGGGACTCCCAGGCAAAGGCCTGCCGATTGCCCTTTATCCTGATCAGGCGCCCCAGGTTCATGCAGTTTCTCTCGAACCTGAAGACAGGCTTTTCCTTTTTACAGACGGCATCACCGAGGCGATGAGCGTGTCTGGCGTCGAGTTCGGAGAAGAGCGGCTGGAGGCCTCAATCAGCGCATTGGGCTTCCTGCCCGCTTCGGAACTGGTCCTTGGAATTATTTCCGCCACTGAGGAGTTCACCCGCGGGGCGGAACAGTCCGATGACATCACCTGCCTCGCGGTGCGTTGGATTTCTCCTCAAAAATGTCAATGATCGCCGGCTCTAGAGCTCGGCGCAGTTCGCGAGTTTGCGAAATCGGCGCAGCGAACGGTAATGCTCGTTTGCGAAGATTCCTCGGCCTGGAGGTCGAGATCAAGATCGGGAGAGGACATCGTCTGGAACCTTGGCGCGATAACCCGTTCAGCGGACATGGCCGGCTGGCTTCTCGCGTCGGCAGCTTCGTATCCCCGATATCGGCTTTCTGTATTAGTTAAGTAGCAGCCGGACCAGATCGAACCTCGTCTAAAAGAGAGCCTCGAATTCCAATGTATCTTCATCTTGTGTGAATTCGGCATGGTCCCCGAGGCCGCCCATAAGCGCGACAGCGGCGTCGTTTCCGATTAGCACCGAGGCTGTGAAACCCCTTATCCCTCTGCTTACAGCGACTTCACGAAGGCGGTTTTGAATGGCGCGGCCAAGCCCGGTTCCGCGGAACTCCGGTGCCACCATCCAGGCAACCTCCGCCAGATTTGTTGTCGGATTCAGGAAGTAGCCTCCGAGCGCCGCCATCTGTTCGTTTTCGCGAGGGCCTGTGACGGCGACGAAGGCCACGTTAAGGTCGAAGTCCACGTTGCAGAGCCTTTGAGCATCCATGAAGGACAGAGAACTCAATTGCCGGAAGAATCTCATCCGTATGTCTCTCTGTGACATGCGGTAGAATACGGACTGAACTTCTTGGACATCCCCGGCCCGCGCTGGCCGCAGCAGCACGCTGGCTCCGCCTTTAAGGACGACCCTTCGCTCCTCCTCCACGGGGTAGCTCCGCCGGCTAGCAAGGTCTTGGTTCCGCTTAACGAGCTTGAGCTCTCTTGCCGCCTTGAGCAGTTCTTCCCGGAAGTCGGGGTGAGCTATTTCGATGAGCGCTACGGCGCGTCCCGCGATCGACTTGCCGAAGAGATAGGCCATGCCGTACTCGGTGACGACATAATGGACTTCCGGCCGCGCAAGGCTGACGCCTTCCCCTGCAAGTAAGGTCGGCCTAATGCGTGAAATCTTCCCATCATCCGTGGTCGAACGCAGGCAAATAATCGGCTTGCCACCCTGTGAGCGCGCGGCACCGCGGTGAAATTCAGGCGTAGCCGAGACGCCGCTGTAAAAAAGACCCTCGAACTGATCGGTGCAAACCTGCCCGGTGAGGTCAATCGCCCAAGCCTGAGTAAGCGACACGAGCCTGTCATTCTGAGCGATCAGCGCTGGCGCTGACACATAGTCTACGGAGTGGAATTCAATCGCTGGGTTTTCGTTGACGAAATCGTAAAATCTGCGGTTTCCCAGTGCGAAACTCGTAATGATACGGCCTTGGTGAACGCTTTTTCGCTTGCCGTTGATGACCCCGGCCTCGATGAGATCAAGGGCTTCCGCTGTAATCATCGCGGAATGGATCCCGAGATTCTTGCGGTCTCCCAAATGCTTCAACGTCTCGTTGGGGATGCGGCCAATATCGACATGAAGGGTGGCGCCGTCCTCGACTAACTCAGCAACGTAGCGGGCAATAGCCTTGGTTGTGTCTCCCACGGGCGGATGTAAATACTCCACCAGTGGCAGTTCAGACTGAATGCAGCAGGTGACATCATTGAGATCGATAAGGCTGTTTCCATAGGTGCGCGGCATATTGGGATTGATCTCTGCAATAACGCGTTTCGCGGTCTTCAGGATCGGCGGAGCGATATCAACCGAGATTCCGAGACTTGCAAATCCGCGGCGGTCGGGAGGGGAAACCTGAACGCAGGCGACGTCGGCGCGCAGCCGCCCACTCGAAGGCAATCTCGACACATCGTAAAGTGACATCGGGACATAATCGGCGGCCCCTGACTGGACCATATCAACCATGTCGGTCCCGACAAAAAAAGAACGATGACGATATCGGCTGCCGCGCTCGCCAAGCAGCTCCCTTAAACCCGATGTCAGAAAATGAAAAAACTCGACACCATGAATTCGAGTGTTTTCCAGGGCTCCAACGAAAACTTGCGGCAAGCCGCAGCCCGTTCCTATGAAGATTTTGTCCCCTGGTTTGACAAGTGACACAGCTTCTTCGACGCTGACCGTTTTGAAGGACATACCAATCGTCCAGGTTTCTCCGAATGCGATTGTCGAAGCGGGATGTCTATCGGTCAAAACAACTCCGCTTGAGCTTTTGATCTTGAGTTTGGCCCTGAAGAGGGGAGAGCGCATTTCGATGCCAGATCCGTTTTAGCTTCAAAGCACCTCCTCTTGGCTTGTTGCGTCAGCTCAGGGTCATACTCCGAAGTTCAGAAATTCCTGAGTGGCTGCAATGAGTTGGGAGCGGACTCGGGTAATCCTGTCGTCAATTGGCGCCCATGATTTGCAGATATTGATGATCAGCCAGACGGTTTTTCTTTAGCTGTTTGCGGCGCCCGGCTCTGAGAGGCCTGAGAGGCCGCCCTTCTCATAGGCGGCGGCTATCCGCTCGATGGCAATCCGTGCGGCTTCGCCCGCCGTGAAGCCGGAGACGTGTGGACTACGGTCCCGAAGGGCATGCAACTCTGTCACCGCGGCCGCAATCTGGGCTTCAAGGCTTGCCGTGAAGTCGTTCAGAGCACCGCGAACGAGGTAGTCGGCGATGCTGGCGAGTTTGCGTCGGCGCTTAAGATCGGTAATCGCTGCCGCATGATGCTCAGCGTTCACAACATTGGGGGACGCGGCGAAGAGGTGTCCGAGATATTGGAGAAACGCGAGAGGTCCAACCATCTCGCCTTCAAAAGAAGGCATAAGCGCGACAGGCGTGGCGGGCGAATTCTTGGCGATCAGATCGCCGATCGCCTCGAGGAGGCGTCCGTGCAGCGGCTCGTAGAAGTCGGCAGGCGTCACCAGCGGCGAGACCGTTGTATGTGAACTAGTTTATGGGCCTCCGCCAACTTCTAAACATGTTACAGCTCACTCGAAGGCTTGCAGAGTCAGGCTGTACAACTCACCAAATCGCAGCGATTACCGGCCACGCCACGTTGAAAGAGGTTGAGCGTTACACGCGGGAGGCGAATCAGGCTCACCTTGCCGAAGCGGCTTTCGCGGCCTTGAAAAAGAACACTTAACGAACAAAGCATGTGAAACCACGTTCCTCCGGTTTCAACTTTTTCGCTCTAACCTCCTGATTCTATTAGCAAATTTTCCTTGGATGGCGGAGGGGGTGGGATTCGAACCCACGGTACGGTTGCCCGCACGCCGGTTTTCAAGACCGGTCTATTCAACCACTCTAGCACCCCTCCAATGAAAGCACGATCTGCAATCGAACAGGCTGCAGGGATAACAAATGCCAAGGCTTCGGGCAAGAGGCGCCAGCATGGCTGCAGGGTCATTCAAAGAATGCGGCCGGTGACAGCTTTGATGGCATCGTAGCGATCTTCCCGAAAGTTCTCGCGCGCTTCGGGGATAGAAAGGCCGATTTGGCGGATTATACCGATTGCTGTGTTTCGTAAGGCAGCCAACGGGCGTGCCCCGGCCCGGACGCGGCATCGGTCCTCGTTCAGGGTCACGTCGCGGACATGATGGAGCTTGTTTTCGATGGCCCAGTGGTTGCGGACGAGTTCAAGCAGCCGTTCGGGTCCAGCTTGGTTCGGGGCGAGACTGGTGATGAGATAGACGATTTCAGTGCTTTGTTTATCGCCGATTCGCCGGGTGCGTTCGAGGCGGGCGATCTGCCCGAGGCCTGGCCAGTCGAGATGGGGCACAGCTTCGGCGCAGACGGCAATCTTGCGTGTTTCGATGCGGCCATGCCCTTTTTCGAGCGTTTCTGCAACCGTGAGATCAGGCGGCGGTCCGTCGTAACAACGCCGTGCGTCCAAGGGGGGAAAGATCGCCGAACGCTTCGGCGATGCCAGCTTTCAGGGCGGACTGATTGTCTTTAACCGTGAAGAGATAATGGCCGTCGCCGTCCCGGATATGGCGGCAGATCTCGCGCTGGGTGAAAATCGCGTCGCCAGTGATGATGCGGCCGTCCAGCGGCAGTCCTTTCAGCAAGACGAGCGCAGCGGTGATCTCGTTCTGATCGGGTTCGACCGTCAGATCGCCGATGACCGCGCCAAGCTCGGTCGCAAAGGCCGACAAGACATGGACGGCTTTATCGTTCAAGCGGCGGCTGCCGCGCAGCGTCTTGCCGTCAATGGCGATGTGCTCGGCCTTGCCCTGCTCCAGCGCGAAGCTGCCGAGAGTTCGGCTCAGCGCATCGGCATCAAGGGATTGAAAGAAATAATGATACGTTGCGTGGCAGGGCGCTTTGCCGGTCTCGATGCCAAACAAGCGAAGCGCTTCGGGCTTCAGCCGCCGTCCCCAACGGAAAATCCCAAGCAAATCGTTGGCGCCAGCCAGCATCGCGGCAATTGAAATCCCGAGCACCGCCCGAAGCGCGTATTGGCGCCCCTTCCGGCCCCGGAGATCCTCGATCTCATTCAAAGCATCCCAAAGCGTGCGCATCCGATGAAGCCTCCAGCGACTGCCGCTGGCTTGCCCATAGAATCTGATTTGCAATCCTTGTCAGCCCGCAAAGGATGCGGTTCTTTGAATCACCCTGGCATGGCTGCAAAGGGCCTGTGCACTTCTTGCCAGATGGCGCCGGATTGCAACGCCCGATTTTTTCGCTTTCGCGGAAGTGAAGCCATTATCATAGACGATGAGCGCAGCGGGAGGCAGGACATGACATTCGAAGCGATCGAAGAAAGCGCTGAACTGCGCGAAATCCGAGGCGCGGTCGCGAAGTTGTGCCAGGCTTTTCCGGGCGAGTATTGGCGCAAGCTGGATCGTGAGGCGGCCTACCCTGCCGAGTTCGTGAACACTTTGAGCGAGCAGGGATTTCTGTCAGTGCTAATCCCGGAAGACTTCGGCGGCGCGGGTTTGCCGCTCTCCGCTGCAGCGGCCATTCTCGAGGAGATCCAGCGCGCCGGCTGCAACGGCAGCGCCTGCCATGCCCAGATGTACACAATGGGCACTCTTCTTCGACATGGCAGCGAAGAGCAGAAGCGGACGTGGCTTCCTGAGATTGCGAAGGGCGCGCTTCGCCTGCAGGCTTTCGGCGTGACCGAGCCCACAAGCGGCACCGACACAAGCTCGATCAAGACAACCGCAAAACGTGACGGCGTTAGCTACATCATCAATGGCCAGAAAATCTGGACGAGCCGCGCCGAGCACTCCGATCTGATGCTGCTTCTGGCTCGCACAACGCCGAAAGACCATGCGGCCAAGCGCACGGATGGCCTTTCCGTCTTTCTGGTCGACATGCGCGAGGCGCAAAGGGCAGGCATGACCATCCGGCCGATCCGCACGATGATGAACCACGCCACGACGGAGGTCTTCTTCGATAATGTCCGCGTCCCGGCCGCCAATCTCATCGGCGAGGAGGGCCGCGGCTTCCGCTACATCCTTTCCGGCATGAATGCCGAACGGATTCTCATCGCGGCAGAGTGCATCGGCGACGCGAAGTGGTTTCTGGAAAAGGCCACCGCCTACGCGAAGGAGCGGATCGTCTTCGGGCGCCCAATCGGGCAGAACCAGGGCATCCAGTTTCCAATCGCGAAGGCCTATGCCGCCATGCGAGCAGCAGAACTCATGGTGCACGATGCAGCCCGGCGCTACGAGGCGGACGAAAATTGCGGCGCGGAGGCGAACATGGCGAAGATGCTCGCCGCCGATGCATCATGGGAGGCCGCCAACGCCTGCCTGCAGACCTATGGCGGATTTGGCTTCGCACAGGACTTCGACGTCGAACGGAAGTTCCGCGAGACGCGCCTTTATCAGGTGGCGCCCATTTCCACGAACATGATCCTCGCCTTCATTGCTGAACATGTCCTCGGTTTGCCGAGGTCTTACTGAACTGCGGCCGCATCGATGATTTCGCTTTGCCACCCTGAAGCGGCGCAAACGAACCAGCATTCGCACTGAAGGGAAAGACTGATGGTCTGCTGGCGGCATAATGCTGATTCCAGGGTTGCTGCATCACGTCTTAAACGGCAGCATTCCTATCGAGCCGCAGGATGACAGCGGCAAACGTTAACTCGTTATAAATAAATTGAAAATGGGAATTTTTCTATCCGTGACCCGTTGTCCATCAGCGTTATGTTGACTGATAACAGGGGGTGGGTCATGGGAAGCAACAGGAAGACGTTCACTACCGTTGTGTTAGAGGATGGCACATACGCCGTAGTTCAAACTGATCGAAGTAAGCCGACTATCCTCGAAGTGGTTGCCGTGTTCTACGACGCCGCGCGGGCTCGGAAATATGCAGACACGGAGAACAGCCAGTTTGCCGATCTGCCGATCCAACCTCCAGCCCCTTCCCCGGCCGAACCCATAACAGCGACTGAAGAAGATATCATAGAGCCAAACGGGCTAGACCTTAAACTCTCCGAGCGTCAAAGCGCCGTGCTGGAGGCGCTTCGCGCCAAAGCAGGTGACGATAACCTCGTTGAGATGAAGGGCGCCGATCTGGCTGAAGCAGCGAACATTCCGCTGGGGTCGGTTCACTCGACCATTCAATCGCTTGAAAAAAAGAAATTCATTCTGACCACGCGTCCAGGATCGTCGCACGCTCCCGCCGTTTACCACGTCTTGCCGCCGACCTCCACGTCCGGAGAACCCTCGCCCACCCATCTCCAATAGCCGGTCGATACCAGCCCACCATTGAGCCACAACAAATGCCCCAAACGCTCTACAATGTGCAGCTCTGGCGTAAGCATGCAGCCGAGGCGCGCGCGCTCGGCAAAGCGCTGAGCGATCCGAAGACAAAGCAGCAAATGTCGGATATCGCGGCCGGTTTCGATCGCATCGCCGACCTCGCAAGCAAGCTTCAATCTGTAAACGCCATCGGCGTCCGGCCGCGATGCCTCACGAGACCCGTCCTGGCTGCCTGACGCAGAGTCCCAGATCTTCGCGTCACTTTATGCATTGTGAGCGATAACAGCGGCGCTACCACACACCCGGCAGCAGCCGAAACCGCACCTTGTTTCGATACTCGGCATAACCCGGCAGATTCCTCGCGAGAAAAGCCTCTTCATCCAAAAGCCGCCAGATCAGGAATGGCAGTATGGCCACAAAGGGCACGAGGCCCCACCACGAGCCGAGCGCGAGCGGCGTTCCGAGAAGATAGAGCACGCCGCCCGCGTACATCGGATGGCGCACCAGCGCGTATGGCCCGGTCGAAATGACCCTCTGATCTTCCGCGACTTCGATAGTCGCCGATGTGAATGTATTCTCCTTATAGACCAGGAAAATAATGACGTAGCCGAAAGCCACCAACACGTCGCCTGCCGCCACGATAGGAACCGGCACGGCCGACCATCCGAACCGGAAATCCAGTGCGGGCGCCACGATCAGCGCGATGAACCCGATCATCGTGAAGGTCATGATAATCTTCTGCGCTCGTTCGTTTTCCGCCCACGGGCCCCCGCTCAAACGCCGCTTCAAGAGCGCCGGATCGTTCTTCGCGAGGTAAAGCGTGATCAAAGACGAAGCGCCAAAAAAGACCGCAAGATACGCGCAACCCTGCCAATAAAGGATCGTTCCGGCAGGCAGAAACAAAAGCGCCGCCGTCACCAGAAACAAAATGAGAAGACTTCCGAACGCTTTCCTGTTTAGAGAATCCATGCCCGCATTCCACTCCCGGCATCCCGGTGACGTTGTCCTAATCCTTGCAATATCCGTCCGGGTTCCGATATGCGAAAAGTTTGAGCAAGAGGTGAGGAATTTTGGCGCACTCGCGCCTTTAGGAGCAATCAGGGGACGAAATGACGCTGAAAAAGGTCATGCTCATCCGGCACGCCGAGAAACCCAATGACACGGTACAGGGTGTCAACGAGGCTGGGCGCGCGGACCCCGATCAGCTTTCTGTCCGTGGATGGCAGCGCGCAGGAGCGCTCGTTCGTTTCTTCGCTCCGATTGGACAGGACCACCGCAGCGGCATCTCTACGCCAACGGCGATTTTCGCGTGCAAGCCCTACAACTCGACAAGGAGTCTCCGTCCCCTTCACACCGTTTCGCCTCTCGCGACCGCGCTCGGAATCACGGTGCGCCACGAGTTTGCCAGGAGCGATGATGCAGCGCTTTTGGACGCAGTCCTCGGCGCCTCGGATACAGCGCTGATTTGCTGGTCAAATGATCCAATCCCAGGCATAGCGCGTAAAATCGCTGGCGACCTGCAGGGCATTCCCGAAAAATGGCCGGCAAAGCGCTTCGATTTGGTTTGGATACTCGACCGCGCCGACGATGGCTGGCGTTTTTCGCAGATCGACCAGATGCTTCTGCCTGGGGACGTTATGCCGGGATAAGACCGGCCGTGCCAAACGGTTGGCTTACAAGCTGCGGCAAGGAACGATTGAGCGCGTCTTAAGCCCCAAAACGCCCTGCCATGTGTGCAAGCGTAACTGGCTCTAATGCAGTAGCCCACTTGGATGGCTACAATTGACAGACAAAATAGAATAATTTGTTGCTTTGGAGGAACAGCCTTGGACAACAGCGGCTCTTTGAAGACCGTCGTCGTAGAGGAGGATAGCCATGCGGTGGTTCGGACGGATCCCCGCAATCCTTGCGTTTTGGAAGTCATCGCCATCTTCTACGATGCGGCGCGCGCGCGAGACTACGCAGAGTTGGAAAGCAAACAGCCTGCAGAGCAGCCGGGGGTTGCAGCTCCAGTCGTTTCGGAAAAGCACATCGCAAAGCCAACCGGCGATGTGTCCGGCCTCAGTGAACGCCAAACGGCCGTGCTGAAGGCGCTGCGAGCAAAAATGGATAAGGACAACATTGTGGCTGCGAAAGCCGCGGAGTTAGCCGGGGCAGCAAGCATACCGCTTGGGTCGCTGCACTCGGTTCTTCAATCGCTGGAGAAAAAGCAACTGATCAAAGCCGTGCGTGCTGGCTCGGCGCGAGCTCCTGCCGTCTATCAAGTCCTCTAAGCCTTGGCAGCGCTTCAAACCGCCTCGACATCAAATCGAACGTGGTCAACGAAATCGGGCTAGCCCGTGTATTTCATGCTTGAGCGGTTGACGCCTCGCCCCGTTGCTGGCGTCTTTGCTACCGCAATCGAATTGTCTAAGTGTGAGTTTCCGGTAAAGCTGAGGGGGCCGGAATGCCCGGCCGCCCCTTCGTTTTCCTTGCATCTAGAGGGTTAGCAGCTTATCCGCGTCCGAATGGACGCGGGCTGCTTGTCCACAAGTGCCTCAGCCCTCCTGGCCCCAAAGCTCGGCGACTGCCTCACCGCGGAAGTCGGGCCGCGAATGATAGTGCAGCTCAATGTCGCGAATAAAGCGACCCTCCTGCCAGCCATGTGGCAAGTCGATCACGGCTTCGCCGCCGTCGTGAATCATGCGGTCGAAGGGCACGTCTTCGACTTGGCCATTGCCGTAGAGGACTTTGACGCTGTTGAGTTTGATGTCATTGCCGCGCACAATAAGCTTGAGCCGCGCAAACTTGCCCTCCCCCCGGCCGACATGGATCGTATCGTGATCGTTGATAAAGCCGACATGGCGGTCGCCCAACCGCATCCAGTCGTGGCCATAGGCGACGGGAGTCGGGCTCGGGCCCGCTTCGCCTTCCTGACCCCAGAGCTCAGCAACTGCCTCTCCGCGGAAGTCGGGCCGGGAATGGTAGTGCAGTTCGACGTCGCGAATGAAGCGGCCTTCGTGCCAGCCATGCGGTAGATCGATCACGGCTTCACCGCCGTCGCGAATAGGACGGTCGGAGACTACGTCTTCAACCTCGCCGTTGTCGTAGAAGACTTTGATGCTGTTAAGCTTGATGTCGTTTCGGCGCACGACCAGTTTAAGCCGCTTAAATTTGCCGTCGTGGCGGCCGACGTGGATGGTATCGTGATCACTGATAAAGCCGACGCTGCGGTCGCCAAGCCTCACCCATTCGCCGGCGTGAGCGGCGCTTACGCAAAATAGCGTCGCCGCTAGTGTGACTGCGAGTTTTCGAAACATACTTCCTCACTGAGGTTTGGAAAAGTGCTAGTTGTCTTCCCCGGGCCGCAAGGCTTGGCTGAGAATTGTGGGGGGTGTTTGGCTACTTCATATCCAAAAAGCGGCACTCCCGGGACGAAGTAAGGCGCCGCGGCGCAAGACGGCGAAAAGAGGAGCCTTCATTCTTTCGAAACCGCTGCAAGCAACCTCGCACGGCGTAAGAGAAATTAGCTTTTCGCCTCCCCCACGTCCTACCTTATAGTGCCGATCGAATGCAAGGAGGCCTCCAGCCATGGCGACAAATCTCGAACAGCCGGACTTCAAGAAGCAGTTTCGCGCCATGGTGCAAGGCTCGCAAAGCCTGACGGTCGCTTATATCGGCGTGGTCAACGGCCTGTTCGCAGCCCTGAAGCAGTTCGGCGCCGCCGATGCCGCGTCGATAGCTAAAGCCACCCGGATGGACGCCGGATATGTCCGCCGGTGGTGCGACGCAGCCTACGCCTTTGGTTATATCGAGGCCGAAGGCGAGAACTTCCGCTTGAGCGAAACGGGCGCAGCCATGCTGCCCGACGCGCCGGACACACTCATGCCTCTCGCGATGACGATGGTCTCGAGCACTCATATGGCCGTGCGCGCCGCCGGCCTCATGCGCAGCGGCGAGCGGCCTGGCGAGAGCGTCATGGCCGAGGTCGAAACGCTGCTGCCCTGGTTCGGCGCCATGCTGGAAGGCTCCTTCGCCAGCTTTTTCGAAGAAAAAATTTGCCCCGGCGTACCGGTCTTTTCCGAGATCAATGAGCGCGGCGGCCTTGTGGTCGATCTTGGCTGCGGCAACGGCTGGTATCTGCGCGCTCTGGCCCGCCGCTGTGGCTCGGTTCGGGGCCTCGGTCTCGACGGTTTTGAAGAAAACGTCGCTCAAGCGACGCGCCTTGCTCAAAAAGAGGGCCTGGGCAGCCGGCTTCATTTCGTCCAGGGCGACGCGCGCGAGTTCAAGCTCGATCAGCCCGCCGATCTCATTGCCATGAACCGCGCCTTGCATCATATCTGGGAGAGCGGCGTCGCCCCGTTCATCCGGCGGCTGCGAGACAATCTACGCCCTGGCGGAGCGGTGGCGATCTGGGAACCGGATTGGCCATCCGATCGCTCGGTCTTAAGAAAGCCTGCGCTGCGCAGCCTGGCGCTGCATAATCTCAATGAGCATGTGCAAGGCAACCACTTGCTGAGCGCCAGAGAGATCGCCGAAGCCTTTGCGGCCGAAGGGCTTGCCCCGGAAATCCACCGGTTCGCAGACGGCATCGAGGCCATTATCGTGGCACGGCGTGTCTAGCCAGCTGTGGTGCAATGATCGCATGCCGCGAGCGCCGGGGCGTGTTCCATGCATCATAGTCAAGACATTTTTCATATAATTTCACTAAAATAAAAAACTGTAGGTCCGCAAGCAACAGCCGTCGCGCCGCCATTCTTGGGATATAAAGCTTCAGCCTGAGTACGGAGGGCGGTGCGTGCGCGCCGACAGCCGGAGAGTACAATTTGAGGTCGTTGCAGTGTCATGAGATCGTTGAATAGTATAATGTTTCGTGGACGAGGTGACCACCAGCCTGTTGAGCGCGATGGCAGGGTCTATTCCCGTTCCAATACGAGCACCAAACCTCGTCCGGCTGAAACGCGGCACATTTCCGAGCATCCCGTCATCAGCATCCTTCTGCGCATCGACGAATTGAAGCATCGGGAGCAAGCCGGGCGCGGCGTGAAGAAGGAAGCCGACCAGACCCTCGCAGAGCTGGAGGCCTGCCTCGCCGAAATCCAACGAGGCTCAAACTAAGCTTTATCGAGCTTCCAAGAGCGATTTGTTTTAGTGGATAGGCTTCAGACGTACGAGAAAGGTGTTTCTGCCTCGTTTCTGCAGAAAGCCTTTAGAAGTATGTACGCGCTGGAGCCTTTTCATATTCACGCTCCTTATCGCGCTGCTGAAGGGAAGCGAGTATTATTGAAGGAACATTGGCGACTTTAGGGCAGCATCGCGGTTGCCCGCACAATCATCATTTCAATGAATTGTGATTCTGATCCACAAAGCTGCCATTTTACGATTAGGTCTATGCCACGAGGATAACCTCTGACAAACCAGGAGGGGATGCCGATGCCATAGAAGTAACTCCCGCTGAACGTGCACTTTCCCGCACCTGTGTTAGTAATTGTGGGGTGACGAGTATGTGGTGGAAGTTCTTTTTTGGGCTGGTGTTTGGCCTTTTTTGTGGCTGTCTCGCTATGTCCTCGCTATTTCTGACCGTTCACCAGCACCGGACAGATTTCACTTTAGCCAACTCCGATTACCTCTTGCAAAAATTCAGCAACCTGAGCGCCGAAGAGATTAACCGTCGAACCCTCAAAGCTGCAGCTGCCATAGAAGGCCCCGTCCGGAGATACTGAGCAAAGCGGTTCGCCAAGCAAGTTACCAAAGGTGAACAGCCCCGCGGCTATGCTTCCCCGTGAACGCCCAACCGCCGGCAACAGCTTCACCGGCAGCAGACCGGGCCCGTTTGAGGCTTCGCCTCTGTCAAAAATTACGGAATTTGTGGCAAATACTGCGTGTACGCAGGCCCGTCGGTCGATTTCTGTTCCGGGGTCCGCCCAGGGTCCGTGACGGGAGCGACGCGTGGGTCTTCCGCGCTTTCAACCGAAGGACCCCAACCATACACGGCATCCTTGACTTCGCCGTAATAACGCGTCGGATCGTAAAGCTCGGCTTGAAGAGCAATGTCGTACGCGGTCAGGCGCCCCATGCCGGAAAGCACGCCGTAGGAGGCGACAACAAGGTCGCGCTGAAATGAGACCAGAAAGACTTGCGCGTTCAAATACTGCTGCTCCGCAGTGAGCACATCGAGAATTGTACGCTGACCAACCTTCTCTTCCTCCCGCACGCCCTCCAGAGCAATCCTCGCCAACTCAACCGCGGACTTGCCTGCCGCGATGTTACCCCTTGCCGCGACGATCAGCCCCCATTGCGACATGACAGTCTCGCGGGCGAGTTCACGCTGCACGTCCATTTGCTGACGAGCCTGAGACAGGCTTTCGGTGGCCTGCCAAATCTGTGCGGACACGGAACCAGCCTGATAAATCGGCACGTTCAGCTGCCCGTATGCCAGCGTATCATTCTCCTCGGCGATCTCAGGAGATCCGAACGGCTGCCCAGCTTTGGTGTAGCTCCCATTGGCGGTCAGGCTCGGCAGAAGCTCGCCCTTGAGTTGTTTGACCACATGCTGCTGCGCTCGCTCCCGGAAAATGGCGCCGAGGAGGCCTGGATTCTCCCCCCACGCGATTTTGATCGCGGCCTGCAACGTTTTTGGCAGCAGCTTCTCCGGGGGTCCGGGATCCTTCAAAGCCCGCGCGGGATGGCCGATATATTGAGCAAAGAGCGCCTGATCGCCGTAAAGCGTGCCTTGCGCAATGCTCAAATCCGCCCGCCCCTGCGCAAGCCCCGATTGCGCCTGGGCCAAATCCGTCTTGGTGACCTCGCCGACCTTGAAGCGATCCTCCGTCGCGCGGAGCTGTTCCGCCAGAACCTTCACATTGTTCTTGCGCAATTCCACGATCGCCTGGTCGCGGACGACGTTCATATAAGCGGTCGCGGCGTTCAGGAGGACGTTCTCTTCCGCTGCGCGAAGATCCTCGCGCCCCGCCTCGACGCCTGCCTCCGCTCCCTTGACGTTGTTATAGGTTTGGAAGCCGTCAAAGACATTTTGCTGAACGCTGATTTCGGCGGAACGCGGTTGAGCCGTGCCACTCGCCTCATTACTGCCTGTGGTTGAGCTTAAGGGAACGCCGACCGCGCCTCCTCCCGCGCAGGTGCCGTTGGCGTTAACGGCTCCCGGACAGACCGGATAAGAGCCAGGCGCCGATGTCAAACTCCCGATTTTCGTGTTGAGGTTCTCGTAGCCATATTGGAGCGTCCCGCCTATTGTCGGCCTATAGCCGGATTTGGCCCGCGAGACACTGTTATCGATCGAGCGAAGCTGCGCTTGCGCGGCCTTGAGCGTTGGGTTGTAAAGATAAGCTGCTGTCAGCGCTTCCTTGAGCGTCTCAGCATGGACAGGGCCATTGCAGGCGAGCAAAAGAGCCGCAAGCCCCGCTTTTGCCAGCATCGCTCTTGAATATTGACAATTCTTCCCAAACGACATCGATATTCCGTTGTAGCGAGAGCCTTCACCGCACCAGACAGCGAACATGATCACGCACGAAACCGAGAAGAATGTCTCTTCGCTCAACCGCAAGCTGCCGAAAAGCGGAAGCGAAAAGAAACCACCCCAACATTTGTTGGGTGTTTACTACTCAAGGCTGTCCGGGCATTTCTAAGTCGAATCCCGGTATCTTATATCGTTCGGAAGGCTAATCGGGAATCCCGCTCCCTCAAAGATAAAATCGCTTTCCAGGTTTGTTTTCTTCGCGAGGCGTTGCATTTTTCGCCTCGCACGTCATTCTGAAGCGACCGGCGCTTCTTCATGCTTGATCCACGCCGCAAAGAGCTCCCACGTCACCGCCAGTACGATGGGGCCGACAAAAAGCCCGATGATGCCGTGCGCGAGCACGCCCCCCATCAGACCGACAAAAATGACAAGCATCGGCGTTTTCAAGCCATGAGCCATCACGATGGGGCTGAGGACGTTATTCAGAATGCCGACGGGACCAAGATAGGCCGTCAGCGCCAAAGCGGTCGTCGTCTCCATCGAGGTCCAGATCCAGAGAAGAACCGGGATGAACAAGAGACCCTGAATCTGCAGGATCCCGGTGACGAGCACGCCGAGGGCAAGGAGACCGCTGCCCGGTATTCCAGCAACGAGAAAGCCCAAGCCTGCCAGGATGGCCTGCAGGAAGGATATGCCGATAACGCCCTGAGAAACATTGCGGATTGTCGCGCCCGTCAGCCTCACAAGCTCCTGGCCTCGCTTAGGAAGGATGCGCTGGGACACTGTCCTCACGGCCTCAAGCAATGATGGAGCCGGGGGAAACAAAGCGCCCGCGATGATCAAGGAGACAAGGAATGTCGGTATCCCGGTGGCCACACCCTCCGCCATCCTCCGCGCCATGCTTTGAAACGGCGAGAGATAAGGAAGCGCCTCTGAAATCGCGCTTTTCAAATTGGTGGAGGCCAAGTCCCAGAAGTAGAAAAGCCGCTCGCCGACGAACGGCCAGCTCTTGATCCCCTCGGAAGCCGGCGGAATCGCGATATCGCCCGAGCTGAGGCGCTGAGAAAGCGATGCAACGCCCTCGATCATGCTCATTCCCAGCCATATGATCGGACCTGTGAAGACCAGAAGGCTGACCGCCGTTACAACGATCGCGGCCAGCTTCCGTCTCCCGCCGAGAAGACGCGCGGTCCACGAAAATGCCGGGTAAAGAGTGACCGCGAGGATGAGGCTCCATAAAGCGATCGACAGAAAGGGGCGCAGAAGGACGGTCGACCAGTAAACTAAAAAGAAGAACAGGCCGAGCTTGACCGCAATCTCGAAAACATCGTCGGCCGACTGAAGAATTGCCCGCCGTTCGCGGCCCTGCCCTTTTGTCGTCTCGCCCATAGTCCCGCCCCCTTATAGCTCCAAACTCGCCGCCGGAGGAATTTGCCCGGTCGGGAGGCTTAGTCAATCACATGGTAGCCGCCGTCGATGAACAGCGTGTCGCCGGTGATGAGCCGAGCCGCATCATGAGCGAGAAACGCGGTGGCCATCCCCACGTCCATGACACTGACAAGACAGCGTGTCGGCGCTTTCTCCTGGGCTTTGTGGAGCAGTTCATCGAATTCGGGAATGCCGGACGCGGCGCGCGTCGCGAGCGGTCCGGGCGAAATGGCGTGAACGCGAATGCCTTTCGGCCCGACCTCGGACGCGATGTATCGAACCGCGCTTTCCAAGGCGGCCTTCGCCACGCCCATGATGTTGTAATGCTCAACGACCATCTGGCTGCCGTAATAGGTCATGGTAAAGAGCGCGCCGCCCTTCGGCATGAGCGGCTCCGCGAGATGGGCCATGCGGATGAAGGACCAGACGGAGATGTCCATCGTCTGCAGGAACCCCTCGCGGGGGACGTCGATGACGCGGCCGCAAAGCGTTTCCTTTGGCGAATACGCAATCGAGTGAACCACGAAATCGAGCGTTCCCCATTCCTTCGCGATGCGGTCGAAAACGGCCTCCAACTCCCCAGGTTTGCACACATCCAGGGGCATGACGATCTTCGCCTCAAGTTCCTCGGCGAGCGGCTCCACAAATTTGCGGGCCTTCTCATTGACGTAAGTGACCGCAAGTTCAGCCCCCAAGCCGCGGAAAGCTGCGGCGCATCCCCAGGCGATGGAATGCTCGTTCGCGATGCCGACGATGAGGCCTCTCTTGCCTTCGTGCAGCTTGGCTTGGAAGTGCGGGATCATGGTTAGCCCCCTTGGTCGATTTCGGCGCCGGTTACGCGCATAACTTGCCGGGCTTCACGAGCGCCAGCGTATGTCGGGCGATCATGAGTTCTTCATCCGTCGGGATGACATAGACGGCGACGGCGCTGTCCGGGGCCGAGATCAGCTGCTTCCTGCCGGCGTTCGCCGCCTCGTCGAGCTTCACGCCGAGCCAGGACAGCTTCGCCGCCACTCGCGCCCGAAGCGACGCCGAGTTTTCGCCGATGCCTGCCGTAAAGACAAAAGCATCGAGGCCGCCGAGCGCCGCCGCGAGCGTGCCTGTGAACAGCGCGATCCGGTACACGAAATAGTCGATTGCGAAGGCCGCCCGCGGATCGCCGCTCGCTTCAAGCTCGCGCATGTCGTTGCTGATGCCGGACAGGCCCATGAGCCCGCAATCGTGGTACAGCATGTGCAGGACCTCGCGAGCGCTTATGCCCTCCTGCTCGATCATGTAGAGCACGACGCCCGGATCGATCTGGCCTGAGCGCGTTCCCATCGGCAGCCCATCGAGCGCCGTGAAGCCCATCGTGCTCTCGATGCTTTGCCCATCTTTCAGCGCGCACATGGATGCGCCGCTGCCCAGATGGGCTACGATGACCCTTGTGCTCGCGTGGTCGGGCGCGACCTCCCGCAGGCGGGTCGAGATGTATTCATAGGAGAGGCCGTGAAAGCCGTAGCGGCGGATGCCCTCGGCATGGAAACGCTCTGGAATTGCGTAGTAATCGGCGACAGCGGGATGTTTTCGATGAAACGCGGTGTCGAAGCAGGCGACCTGAGGCAGCCCCGGGCGGTTGATCATGATCGACCGGATGGGCTCCAGATTATGCGGCTGATGAAGCGGCGCGAGCGGAATGTAGCGCTCGAGGCGGTGCAGCACCTCTTCCGTCACAAGAACCGGCTGATCGAAATCCGGTCCGCCATGCACGACGCGATGGCCGACCGCGATGGGGTGGATTTGAAGCTCGTCGCGCAGCCACGCGCCCGCCGTATGCAGCGCCGCCGGAACGTGGGGCACAGCTTCATTCGTGTAGGTTCGCTCAACCAGAACCGTCCCTTCCGCTGAGTGAGCGGTCAAGTGCGGCTTGGTTCCGACGCCTTCGATCTTGCCTTCGAGCTGGCTGCTGACGCCGCCGGACTGATCGACGCCGAACAATTCGAACTTGACGCTCGAAGACCCGGCATTTGCAACGAGGATCGTATCCATTCGCTCAAGCCGCCGGCAGGCTGGTTTCGCGGCGCCGGGCGTCGGCGAAAAGCACCGCGACCGCGCATGACGCCATCCGCGCTCGAATAGAGTCAGCGCGGGAGGTGAGGATGATGGGCACGCGTGCGCCAAGAACGATACCCGCCGAGTCGGCTTTGAGGAGGAAGGTGAGATTCTTCGCGAGCATGTTCCCTGCTTCCAGATCCGGGACGACGAGCACCTGCGCCCGGCCCGCAACCTCCGACTTGATGCCTTTGATTGCCGCCGCCTCCGGGTCGACGGCGTTGTCGAAAGCGAGCGGGCCATCGACAATGCCGCCGGTGATCTGCCCGCGATCGGCCATCTTGCAGAGCGCGGCCGCGTCGATGGTCGATGGAATTTTTGTCGTCACCGTCTCGACCGCTGACAGGATGGCGACCCTGGGCGTCCCCTGCCCTATGTGCGTGTAAAGATCGATCGCGTTCTGAACGATGTCGCGCTTGGCTTCGAGGTCCGGGAATATGTTGATGGCTGCATCCGTTATGAGCAGAGTCTCTTTGTAAGTTGGAACATCCATGATGAAGGCGTAGCTGATGCGGCGCGCGGTTCGAAGGCCTGAGGTCTTCGAGGTTACGCTCCGCATCAGTTCATCTGTGTGAAGGCAGCCCTTCATCAGGACTTCGCCTTTCGCCTCCTGGATGAGCTGAACGCCTTTTGCCGCGGCTTCCTCGCTGTCCTCGGCCTGGACGATCTCGAACGGGCTTATATCCAGGCCAAATTTCCGCGCGACCGCTTTTATTTTTTCCGCGGGCCCGACAAGCACAGGCTCGATGAGCTCGGCTTCGGCGGCCTCGACGGCGCCCCTGAGCGAGGCCTCATCGCAAGGATACACAACGATCGTTCTTGGCGACTTGACGACGGCCGCCCGGGCCATGAGCCGCGCATATTTTTCGTGCGGCGGTCTTTCTTCAACAAACTCCGAACTCATGGCTTCCCCCCTGTTTTTGGAATCGGTACAGCGGTTCGCGCGCTCTCGGAAGGCTCCCGTTTCGGCACGAGCTTCAAAAACTTCCCCCGCAAGGCTGGCCATGCTCCTGTTTCACCAAGCCCAAACAGCTCTTTGACCCTGTTCAGACGCTCGACGGCCTCGCCGGTAAGGTCCCCGCTCGCCTCCAGAACACTCTTGATAGTGTCGAAGGATTTCTGGCGCAGCACAGCGTCGGCAGGCAGAAGGGCTGGGATCGCCTCCAGTGCAGCTTCCGTATCGAGCAGCAGCATGAAGAACTGATCGCGCGCCATGGCCTTGAATTCGGCAAGGGTGAGCCGCGGCGTTCCATCCGAAAGCCTGATGCGCTTCAACGCATTGACGCCGCGCTCGTCGACCCGGCCCCGGGCCAGTCCGACATAGATCAGGCCGCGAATGCTGCATTCCTGCAAGCCGCCCCTCCTGATGCGCGACTTCAGCTCGGCGATGCGGTCCTGGATAAGTTCCCTGTGCAGGGCAGACTTCGGCGCCATGCGCTGCGACTCTGACGATTTCGGATCGACGGCCGCCGCTGCCTGGAGCGCCGGCGATCCGTAGATCGAGAGAAACAGCGTCTCCATGAAGCTGTCGCGCATTGTCCCCCAGCTTTCGAGGGCATGGACGATTTGCCCGGATGCCGTCTTTTCGGCTGCGAGGAATGGATTTTCCGGCGATACCGGATACCTGTTGCTGCGAACCCTGTCAGCGATCTCGCCAAGAATGCTCCCGAACGGATTTTGGTCGCTCAGCATTTCATATTGTAGCCGGAGCGGGTGCATCGCTCGCATCCACTCGGCGAAAGCTGGCGTGATCGCCGCTTTCACGAGCGGCTGAAGGAACGTGCGGTAAAGGGCGAGATTGGCCTCGGAAACATGGGCCACAGTTGCGAACATGCGTTCGTCTTCCGGCTCATGGCCGCCAAGCGCGCGGATGTCTTCCAAGGTGCGCTCTTCGCAGCGCATGACCCAGTCGCCGGTCACAAGGTCGGTGTTGGCGGTGCTTTCGGATTTGCGTTCGAAGCGCGCTTCGTAAAGGCCGGGAGGCAGCATGTCGATGAGGTCGATGTTGCTGGAGAACTCGCTGTGCTCTTTCTTCGCGATCCCGCCGGAAACGAAAATGCCGAGATGCCCGACCTTCTCGTGGATGGTGTAAACGATGGTCTGCCCGTAGGACCTGATCTCATCGACATCCTTGTAAAGGTCCAGAATCCAGCCAAGCGCCTGTTGAGGCGGCGTAATGTTGTCGCCTTTCGAGCAGAACACCACGATGGGAGAGCGGATGTTGCGCAAATCGATTGCGGCGCCGTCCGACAGTTTCACGTCACCTGCGGCGAGCTTGTTTCCGATGAAAAGCTCGTCGACGATAGCCTGAATCTCCTCCGCGTTCAGATTGACGTGTCCGCCCCACCAGCGCTCGAATTCGAGGTAACGCGGAGCCTCCGTGTCGATCTTCGAATAGAGATTGTATTGTTTGGACCAGAGCGTGTTGGCCGGGTTCAGGCCCTCGAAATTCTGCACGAGCCACGCGCCATCGAATTTGCCCGCGCCGATGTCGCTCGTTAAAGCCGTCAACCAGCTCCCTCCGAGCAGACCGCCCGTGTAGCGCATTGGATTGACGCCCTTAAGCCCCGCCCAATAGGACAGCGGCGACCCGGCAATGATAAGCGGCCCGAACAGTTCGGGCCTGATCGCCGCGAGCATCATGACGGCCCAGCCCGCCTGGCAATTTCCAACCACGCATGGCTTGCCGTCGGCATCGGGATGGAGCGCAATGACCTTTTCAAGAAAGATCGCCTCGGCGCGCCCGATATCTTCGATGGTCTGGTCCTGCATAGGCTCGGGCAGGAAGCCGACGAAGTAGCAGGGATGGCCAGCTTTCATGGCCACGCCGATTTCGCTGTCCGCCTTGAAGCCGCCGATGCCCGGGCCGTGCCCCGCGCGCGGATCGACGATGACGAACGGCCTCGCGGTCCGGCTGATCTCCAAGTCCGCCGGCGGCACGATGCGCACCAGGATATAATTCACCGGCCTTTTGAATGTCCTGCCGTCCGCGATCACCTCGATCGGATAGTTCAGGACATGCGGCGCGAGCTTGGCGCTGTGGTCGCGGTACTGGTTACCGCGCTGCCGCAACGTGTCCCAAAACAGGATTTGCCGCTGGACGAAATCGGTTGCGTACTCAACGGCGGGGCCGAACAACTGAGGAAAGGCAGCCCAACCGACAGGGGGCTCTTTCGATTCTTCGCGATCGCTCATGGCGGAACTCCTTCGCGCATGGCGCACTCTTCAACTGGTGCAGCGTATGCGCACAATTGGAGGCATCATTGACAGATGTCAAATAATTTGGTCCTTCTCATAGGGCATCACGCACCCTCGTTGCGCTCCGGCTCTTAAGTTTAGGGTAGGAGTTCGGCATCGCAGGCGACGCCGACGACCTACTCCGCCGGTCCTGGCGATAGGCGCTCAGGCGCGTGCGCATCCTTGGGCTTCTCCGCAGGCTCCGGCGCTTTCGTTGGCCCCCTCTTCAGCTTCTCCGCGATCCATTGGAAGGTCACGTAAAGCGGCGGAATGGCGAAGATGCCAAGGAACGACGCGAGGATCATGCCGCCGAAAACCGGCGTTCCAACGTCGCGCCTTGCGAGCTGCGAAGCGCCCTCCGCCACGACAAGCGGATAGAGCCCCAGGATGAAGGCAAGCGAGGTCATCATCACCGGGCGGAACCTGAGGCGCGCGCCTTCGATGGCGCTTTCCAGCAGTGGCACGCCATGCTCGCGCTTCTCCTTCGCGAACTCGACGATCAGGATCGCGTTCTTGGCGGCGAGCCCGATGAGAACCACCATGCCGATCTGCGCGTAAAGATCGAGAGTGAGACCGCCGAGCATGATCGCGGCAAAGGCCCCGAGCACGCCCACCGACACGGACAGCAGAACCGGCACGGGAATGATCCAGCTCTCATACAGCGCGACGAGGAACAGATAGGCGAACAGGAACGCGAAGCCGAGGATGATGCCCGTCTTGCCTTCGGCGCGCTTCTCCTGGAACGCCGTGTCCGTCCATTCGCCCGCAAAACCCTGCGGCAGCGTTTTGGCGGCCACCTGCTCCATCGCGGCCAGCGCCTGCCCCGACGAAACGCCCTTGGCAGGCGTGCCCTGCACCGTGACGGCGCGCTTGTTGTTGTACCGGATCAGCGCTGGCGGCCCGACGATCACGCGCGGCTCCACGAGGCTCCTGAGCGGGATCATCTTGCCTTCGTTGTTGCGGACGTTGATGCGGTAGATGTCGTCGATGCTCGTGCGGTCCGAGGGTTCGGCCTGGACCTGAACCTGCCAGGTGCGGCCGAACAGGTTCATGTCGTTGACGTAGTAGCCGCCAAGCGAGGCTTGCAGAGCCTGGAACAGCGAGTTCAGAGGTACGCCAAGCACTTGAGCCTTGTCGCGGTCGATGTCGAGATAGATAGAGGGGTCCGTTGCCGAGAAGGTGCTGAACACGCGGTTGAGCTTAGGGTCCTGGTTCGCCGAAACAAGCAGGCCGCGCAGTACTTGCGCGAGCGTCTTCGGATCGCCGCCCTTCAGGTCTTTGAGCACATAGGTGAAACCGCCGCCCGTGCCGAGGCCGATGATCGGCGGGGGAGGCAAGGGCACGACAGTCCCGCCCTGAATTTCGCGCAGCTTCGTATTGAGCCGCGCCATGATGCCGTTTGCGCTGTCAGCCGCCCCCCGCCGCTCCTCGAACGGCTTCAAGGTCACGACGAAGAAGGCGGAATTCGGCTGGGAGTAGTTGTCTATGAAGTTCAGGCCAATGATCGAAGTATAGTCCTGAACAGCATGCTCTTGAGCGAGGACCTGCTCGGCCTTTTCAACGATCTCCGAGGTTCGGGCGACGGATGCGCCGCCCGGAAGCTGCGTGACGATGAAGAAGGCGCCCTGGTCGTCTTCCGGCAAAAATCCGGTCGGCGTGATCTTGGAAAGCCCGACAACGCCGAGCATGGAAGCGGCGACGAAAATGAGCCCGATGATCGAGATTCGGACGAGCTTGGCGACGGCAGCGCCATAAGCGTCGCGGACATAATCGATGGCGCGCATCACTGAGCCGATGATCCCGCGCCTCGGTCCGTGATGAGGCTTCAACAGGATGGAGCAGAGCGCGGGCGAGAGCGTCAGCGCGTTGATCGCGGACAGGAACATCGCAACCGCGACGGTCACGGCGAACTGGCGAAACAATTCGCCCGAGATGCCCGGTATGAAAGCGACCGGCACGAAGACGGAAAGCAGAACGAGCGTAATCGCGATAATTGGCGCGGTGATCTCGCGCATGGCCTGCTTTGTGGCGTCTGCGGGAGAAAGCTCCGGATGCTCCTCCATGACGCGCTCGACGTTTTCCACCACAACGATAGCGTCGTCGACGACGATGCCGATGGCGAGCACGACGGCCAGCAAAGACACCGAGTTCGCGGAATAGCCGACGGCATACAGAACGATGAAAGCGCCGATCAGGCTGACCGGCACCGCGATGGCCGGAATGAGCGTGGCGCGGAGGTTTCCGAGGAAGAGAAAGACCACAAGAACGACGAGAATGAAGGCTTCGACCAGGGTCTTCTGCACCTCATGGACGGTTTCCTTCACGAAGACGGTCGGGTCGTAGGTGACCTTCCACGCCAGATCCTCGGGAAAGGCTTTCGCAAGGTCCGCCATCTGGCCCTGGATGGCGTTCATGGTGGTGATCGCGTTCGCGCCGGGGGTCTGGTAGAGGGCCAACGCCGCCGCAGCCTTGCCGTTGAGCCTCGTCTCGCGATCCAGGTTCGCGGCCCCAAGCTCGACGCGCGCCACGTCTTTCAACCGGAGGATCGAGCCGTCAGGATTGGTTCTGATGACGATGTTCCCGAACTCTTCAGGCGTAGACAGGCGGCCTTTCGTCTGGATGTTCAGCTGCAGCCTTTGATCGTTGGAGACCGGGCGTGCGCCGATGCGGCCCACGGCGGCTTGCACGTTCTGGGCCTGGATGGCGCTGACGATGTCGCCGGTGGTGAGCCCAAGCCCCGTCAGCTTGTCGGTCTGCACCCAGGCCCGCATCGCATAATCTTGCGGTCCCCAAAGGCTGGCGTCGCCAACTCCGGGCGTCGCCTTGAGCTGGTCGAGGATGTTGATCGTGACGTAGTTCGAGATGAAGAGCGGGTCGTGCGTCCCCTTCGGCGAATAGAGCGCGATGACGCCGAGCAGGGCCGACGACTTTTTCTTGACCGTCACGCCCTGCTTCTGCACGTCCTGCGGCAGCTTCGAAAGCGCCACCTGAACGCGGTTGTTCACGTTGACGGTGTTGATGTCGGGATTGGTGCCAAGCTCGAACGACGCGGTGAGCGTGTAGCTGCCATCGTTGCCGCTGACGCTTTTCATGTAGATCATCTTGTCGACGCCGACGACCTGCGCCTCGATCGGCTGGGCGACCGTTGCATCGACGATAGCGGCTGAGGCGCCCGGATAATTCGTCGTGACCGAGACTTGCGGCGGCACGACATCGGGATATTGCGCGACCGGGATCAGGAACAGCGAAAGCGCGCCCGCGATTGTGGTGACGATCGCGATGACGATCGCAAGCCGCGGCCTGTCGACGAAGACGGAGGAAAGCACGGCCTAGCTCCTTGCTTCGGGCATGGGTGAGGCGATGACCGGAGCGCCGGGGCGGACGCCTTGTATGCCTTCGACGATAACCTGCTCCCCGGCTTTCAGCCCCGATTGAACGACAACATTAGCGCCAACTTCCCCGCCGGTTTTGACACGGCGGATGACAGCTTTCCCATCCTCGACGGCGAAGACGTAGGTGCCTTGCTGGTCCGCGATCAGGGCTGCTTGCGGGATGACGATTTGCTCCTCGGGCTTTCCGCTATCGACGTTGACGCGGACAAGCTCGCTGTCCATCAAGACGCCGTCCGGGTTGGGCACGGTGGCGCGCACGGTGACGGTATCCGTCGACTTGTCGACGCTGACATCGACGAAATTGATGCGCCCCTTTTCGCCATAGACGCTGCCATCGGAGAAGCGGACCGTGACCGCAACGCTGTCTCTATCGGTGGGCTTGCCTTGCTGGCGCAGAGCCAGGAACTCACGCCGGCTTACGGGGAAAACAACATACATCGGGTCCTGGCT
The DNA here is from genome assembly GCA_963757195.1 of uncultured Alphaproteobacteria bacterium. Lineage (GTDB taxonomy): Bacteria > Pseudomonadota > Alphaproteobacteria > Rhizobiales > Rhodomicrobiaceae > Rhodomicrobium. The sequence goes on along the minus strand of CAVWQG010000002.1, from coordinate 856,401 downwards.
CACAATCGTCGTCAAGACGCCGCTGTCGGGAGAAACGACGTTTCCCTTGGTGACCTTGGTCCGGCTGATCTTTCCTGTGATGGGCGACCGGATGTCGGTGTAGCCAAGGTTGATCTCGGCCGTGTCCAGGTCGGCCTGCGCTTTTAGGATGTTCGCTGCCGCATTTTCATCCGCGGCTTCTGCCTGGTCGCGCTTTTGAGGGGTTCCGAAGCTCTTCTGGAGAAGCTCCTTGGCGCGGTCCAGCTCAACCTTGCTTAGAATCTTCGATGCCTTGGCGCCTTGAAGCGCGGCTTCCGCCTGCTCGACCGCCGCCTTGAACATGTCCGGCTCGATGCGGTAAAGGGGCTGCCCCTCCTTTACGAGTTCGCCTTCCTTGAACAGCACGGCGTCGAGATAGCCCGTGACGCGGGCTCTGACTTCAACGCGTTCGGGGGCTTCGATGCGGCCGACGAAGTCCTTTGCCTGAGCGACAGGCCGCTCTTGTGCATTGACGGTCGTCACCGGCACGGCCTGGGGCGTTGCTTTTTGAGCGAAGGAGGGCGTGCTGAGCGCCACAAGAAGCACCGCAAGCCAAACTGGGGTACGCATTGCGCGGCCCTTTCCTATCTGCGAAGCCGGGCGGGCAAAGGCGCGGCTCTCGGGATCCTGCAAACGACAAGTGGGCCTCTTAGCCAGACCCACTTATGATGAACCGGAAATTGATTGTAAATCTGATTTTGCCCGCCTCGATCCTCTCGCAGGCAAAGCGACTTGAGCGTCAGTGCCAGCTGAGAGTGATGCCGATATCCCCCGGCATCCCGCCCGGAAAGTCGATGACCTGATACCGGAGCTTGTAACCTTTCTCACGCAAATGGTCGTTCCAGAGGTGATAGATCTCCTTTGGGATTCCCGTCAGCGTCTTTTCCCAGCCCGGCTCCGCCTGATTGATGGCGCGTCCGTGGTCGGTGCAAAGCGCGTTCGGAAAGCGGTGGACCTGCACTTCAAGCAAGCCATTGTCCATCGCCCGCTTGATCACGGTAGCGGCCAGCTGGACTTTCTCTTCCTCCGTCTTGCCGGAGGGCTGGCTCAGCTTCTTGATCAGCGCGTCCTTCTCGGCTTGCTCCGTCGCCTTCTGCCGGTCGTGTGCGGCAGCCTTTTCCGCCTGGGTTTCCGCAATGCGCATCATGACGTCCGATGCCTTGGGGAGGATATCTTCGACATTCGCAGCCATGCCGGACTCCTTGAGCTAAACTTAAGCTAGACTGATGGCTTAGTTATTAAAGATAATGCCGATAACAGAGACCCGATCATTTGACATCCATCAAGGATAGGGGGATTATTATTCCTGCACAATACCATTTTTAAGGCCGTGATGACTTTCGCTCAAGGATAGAGGATCGGTTCTTTTATAAAATACAATTCTTTACCCGGTCGCTAAACTCCATAAAGGATTCGCATCCTGCCTCGGGACCGCCAGGCTGGCTTCGGTCCTTTCGGCCAGCCCGGTGGCTCCCGGAATACCGCATCGCCTGGTTGCCGGACGACGCCGTCGCCGGCATAACGCTCGCGGCCTATGCGATCCCGGTCTCGCTGGCCTACGCCGGCCTCGCAGGTCTCCCTCCGCAAGTGGGTCTTTACGGCTATCTCCTGGGTGGCTTGGGCTACGCGCTGTTCGGCTCGTCGCGCCAATTGGCGATCGGCCCCACCTCAGCCATCTCGCTCATGATCGCCGGAACAGTGGGGGCGATGGCGGGCGGGGATGCGTTGCGCTACGGCGAGATTGCCAGCCTCACGGGCTTCACTGTGGCGGCGCTATGCCTGATTGCCTGGGCCTTCCAGCTTAGCGTGCTCGTGAAGCTGATCAGCGACAGCATTCTCGTTGGCTTCAAGGCGGGGGCGGGACTGACGATTGCCATGACGCAGCTGCCAAGTCTCTTTGGCGTGCAAGGCGGCGGGCATAATTTCTTTGAACGGGCGGCCCTGTTTGTCCAGCATCTCGGCCAGACCCAGCCCCTGGTGTTCGCCATCGGCATCGTCGCCCTCCTTTTTCTCACCTTTGGCGAACGGTTGCTGCCGGGCAAGCCCGTCGCGCTCGGCGTGGTCGCGCTGTCAATCGCGGCGGCATCCGCCCTCGGGCTTCCCGCTCTTGGAGTGCCAATAACGGGCGCGATCCCGGCTGGCCTACCCACGCTCGAAGGGCCAGCGCTGCGGCTCCGCGACGTGGAAGGCATCGTTCCGCTCGCGGCCGGATGCCTGCTGCTCGCCTATATCGAAGGCATTTCCGCTGCCCGAACCTTCGCCGCCAAGCATGGCTATGCCGTCGACCCAAGGCAGGAGTTTCTCGGGATCGGGGCCGCCAATCTCGCGGCGGCGCTGGGACACGGCTATCCGGTGGCTGGCGGGCTGTCACAATCGGCCGTGAACGACAAGGCTGGCGCCCGGACGCCGCTTGCCCTTGTCTTTGCCTCCGTGACGCTGGCGCTTTGCCTCCTTTTCCTCACGGGCCTCCTGGAAAACCTGCCTAAGGCGGTTCTGGCCGCGGTCGTCCTGTCCGCCATATCCGGATTGCTGGATTTCCCGGCCCTGTTCCGCATGTGGCGCATAAGCCGTCTCGACTTCTACGCCGCCTCGATCGCCCTTGGCTCGGTGCTGCTTCTCGGCATCCTGCAGGGCATCCTTCTCGCAGCCCTGGCTTCAGTGGTGATGCTGCTGATCCGGGCATCGCGGCCGCACGTGGCGTTTCTTGGCCGCGTTCCCGGCACAAAGGTTTACTCCGATCTTGCCCGGCACCCTGAAAACGAACCGCTGCCCGGAGCGATCGCCTTTCGTCCGGAAGCATCCCTCCTCTACGTCAATGCCGATTCCGTTCTCGACCGTGTCCTGAACCGGCTTCGTGCGGCTGATGCGTCCGACATTCGCCTGGTGATCTGCGATCTCTCGGCCTCGCCTTATCTCGATCTGGCGGGCTCGCGGATGCTGCATGACCTCCACGGCGAACTCGTCTCGCGGGGCATCGCATTGCGCATCGTGGGCGCCCATGGAACATCGCGGGACTTGTTGCGAGCCGATGGGATGGACGAAAAAGCCGGGGGCCTCGACCGCGTCAAGACGCTTGATGAGGTGCTCTCCAAGGCGTTTGATGGATAGGGCGCCGCAGAACGAGTGCCGTATAATCCCACGGAAGGGGAGAAAAAAATGAACTTGGAGCAGCCCGTCGAGAAGAAGAAACTGAAAAGGAAGGAATACGACAAGAAGCTGCGCGATCTGCAGGTCGAGCTTTGCCATCTGCAGGCATGGGTGAAGGCGGCCGGAGCCCGGATCATCATCGTTTTCGAGGGGCGCGACGCCGCCGGGAAGGGCGGAACCATCCGGGCCATGACGGAAAGGGTAAGCCCTCGCGTTTTCAGGGTTGTGGCGCTGCCCGCCCCGTCGGACCGGGAAAAGACTCAAATTTTCTTTCAGCGATATATGCAGCAATTCCCCGCCGCCGGCGAGATCGTCGTCTTCGACCGCAGCTGGTACAACCGTGCCGGTGTGGAACACGTCATGGGCTTTTGCACGTCCGAGGAGTACGAGCGGTTTTTGCAGCTTTGTCCCGAACTCGAGAAGTACATCGTCGACGGCGGGATTCAGCTCATCAAGATCTGGCTCGAAGTGGGCAAGGACGAGCAGGAACGTCGCTTTCTGGCTCGCATCAGCGATCCGCTGCGCCAGTGGAAGCTGAGCCCCATGGATCTCAAGTCCTACCGCCGTTGGTACGACTTTTCGGAGGCGCGCGATAAGATGTTCGAGAGGACGGACACCGATCATGCGCCCTGGCATATCGTCCGGTCAGACGACAAGCGCCGCGCGAGGCTGAATTGCATTGCGCACATCTTGAGCCTGATCCCTTACAAGAAGGTGCCGTCAGAGAAGGTTGAGCTTCCGAAACGATCCAACAAAAGAAAATATGACGACCACGAGTCTCTCGCCGGACTCACTCTGGTTCCTCAGCAATACTAAGAAGAAACTCACCTGGCCGCTTTGCGGCCGGGTGGAGGAGCAGGCACGGGCCGTAAGCATCGAGGCGGCCACAGCGCAGATCGCTTGCTTAGTGCAGCCTCGGCCGGAAGTTCGCTTGATCGTTTGCGGCAATGGGAGTGCGAACTTCACAGTCCCTTAATTTGCCCCCTCTCATCGAGGCCGATATGATCCGCGGCGGGAACCTTGGGCAGCCCCGGCATGGTCATGATGTCCCCGCAGAGCGCCACCACAAAGCCCGCGCCCGCGCTCAGCCGCGCATCGCGCACCGGCAGCGTGAACCCGGTTGGAGCGCCCATCACGTGAGGATCGGCCGTGAAGCTGTATTGCGTTTTCGCCATGCAGACCGGCAGCTGGCCGAAGCCGTCCTTTTCGAAATGGGCCAGTTTCCGTTTCGCGGCCGTCGAAAACTGGACCGCGCCTGCACGATAAATCTCCTTCGCCACGGTGCGGATTTTATCGGCGAGCGGCATGGCGTCGGGGTAAAGCAGGTGAAGCTCGCCTGGCCTTCGCACCAGCGCCATCACCGCGCGCGCGAGCGCTTCCGCCCCCTCGCCGCCATCGGCCCAATGGGTGCAGGCGATCGCGTCCACGCCCCATTTCGCGCACGCCTCGGCAACGGCGGCAAACTCGGCTTCGGTATCCGCGCCGAAATGATTGATCGCCACCACGAGGCGCAACCCGAACTTGTGCATGTTCTCGATATGGCGCTGGAGGTTCGGCAAACCGCGCTTCACCGCCTCCACGTTTTCGGCGCCGAGGTCGCTTTTGGCGACGCCTCCATGCATTTTGAGGGCCCGCACCGTGGCGACGATCACCGCCGCATCGGGCTTCAGCCCGGCCTGGCGGCATTTGATGTTGAGGAATTTCTCCGCGCCCAGATCGGCGCCGAAGCCAGCTTCCGTCACGACCACATCGGCGAGCTTAAGCGCCGACTTGGTCGCGATCACCGAATTGCAGCCATGCGCGATATTGGCGAACGGGCCGCCCTGGATGAACGCGGGCGTGCCTTCCAGCGTTTGCACAAGGTTCGGCTGCAAGGCGTCCTTCAGCAGCGCCGTCATCGCGCCGGTGCTCTTCAGCGCTCCCACGCGGACCTGCTCTCCGGCTCGGTTCTGCCCGATCACCATGTTGGAGAGCCGCGCGGCAAGATCGCTCATGTCTTCCGCGAGACAGAACGCCGCCATGATCTCCGAGGCGGCCGTAATGTCGAACCCGTCTTCTCGTGTAACCCCGTTGCCGTTGAGGCCGATGACGAGATTGCGAAGCGCCCGGTCGTTCATATCGACGGCGCGCCGCCAGCCCATTTTGCGCGGGTTGAGGCCAAGCGCATTGCCCCAATAGATGTGATTGTCGATCAGCGCCGACAGGAGATTATGCGCGGACGTGATCGCGTGAAAATCGCCCGTGAAGTGAAGGTTGATATCCTCCATCGGCGCGACCTGGGCGTGGCCGCCGCCTGTCGCTCCGCCCTTCATGCCAAAACACGGCCCAAGGCTCGGCTCGCGCAACGCGGCGGCAACGCGGACGCCGAGGCGGCTGAGCGCGTCGGCAAGGCCGATCGTGGTCGTCGTTTTGCCTTCGCCCGCCGGCGTCGGGCTGATGGCGGTAACGAGCACCAGTCTCCCATTGGGGCGTTGGGCCTGGGTATCGAGCCAGTTCAGATCGACTTTCGCTTTGAAGGGGCCATAATGAAGCAGCGCACTCGCTGGAATGGCTAGCCGCGCGGCCGCGGCATCGATTGGCTTGAGCGGAATTTTTCGGGCGATTTCGATATCGGACTGCATTCAAAAAGCCTTCCAGCTTGGTCTTGCGCGAAATTCTTGCCTTGGCTTTTCGTGAACTTTGTCGGCGTGGTCAAGAACCGATCGAAAGTCAGGCTCCGCCGTCCTCAGGTGAGATGCCTGATGGCAGGTCATATCAGGCGCTCGAAATTATTGATCCGGCCCCGATTATGTTGGGAGCGCTTGCGCAAATGACGCGGACGTTTTTGGCGTCCCTTCTCCCAGCCGGCACGCCTTGGCGTGCCGGCAACTCGAAGATATCGCGCTTGCAAGCAAGCGCGATTGGGAGAAGGACAGGATGAGGGGCTCACCCGCAGATCGCAAGCGATCCGGCCTCCCCACTGGGAGAGGCAGCGCTGCGGGTCAATATATCACCGGGTCCGATCTACTAGAGTCCGGTCTCGAAGGCGCCCTTATGGCAAACACTTAGCGGCTGCCGCCGGGCGTTAAGAGAAAACCGGTTAACAGGGAGCGCGCCGGAATTATTTCTGGTCAATTCATACTTTATTAATGGACCATTTGTCGCCAAGCGAGGAACGCCGCGCCTTTGAGCGGGCCGCCGATGACAGACCATAACCTATTGCAAGCAAACAGATTTTTATGATTAACAAATTGCCCATTCAATAGAATTTAACGCCGGAATTTTCCCATTTACTGGGACGAGCAAATGTCCGTTAAATATATTTGCGCTTCGCCTGTTAACCATGATGCGCCAGCAGGAAGCGCGTCGCAGGCTCCGGCAAGGCCGCCTGTCCCGAATTTTTATTAGCGCTATCAATGACTTGCTGGAGTTAACCTCTCGGCAAAGCGCTTTTTGTTAAAATCCTGGCTTAAGAAATCGGGACGCAAACGCAGGCGAGAATCTGGTCCAGAAATGAAGAGAGACGCCTCACCGCCCAATATGCATGCAAACAAACATGCGGACGCCCGTGTCCGATTAAACGCACGGCGCTGTACGAGCCGGGCTCTTCGATCTGAAGCCGGCTGCGGCGTCAATCTCTCCTGCCGCCTGTATAGGATGCCTCTTCTCGTGGAGAATCTCATCCAAGACGGCTGCAAGGCGAGGTGCATCGTGACGGGCAGAACCATCCGAAGCCCGCACATCCCCCATGACCACGCGGGCGCCGAGGGCTGCCGCGGCCTTCTCCAGCTCGGCCGGGTCCTCCACCACCGATCTGTCGGCGAGGACAGCGTCGACCAGGAGGGAGGGGGCATGAAGGCGAAGCACCTCCAGGTGCTTCTGGGGGGAGAAGCCGTCTGTCTCGCCCGGCTGAGGGGCCAGGTTGAGGATGACCAGGCGGCGGGCGCTGGTCGCGTGAAGGGCCCTGGCCAAGTCCGGGACCTTGAGATGCGGAAGCACGCTGGTGAACCACGAACCGGGACCGAACACCACCCAGTCGGCGTCTTGAATGGCCTGGATCGCCTCCGGCGACACGGGCGGGTTTGGCGGGACCAGCGAGATCGCCCGCACCCGGCCGGAAGTCAGCGCGCAGGCGACCTGGCCGCGCACGGTGGTTATCGCGCCGTCCAACTCCACCTCGGCCTGAATGTCCAGCGGCACCACCGCCATCGGCAGCACCCGGCCATGTGCGCCGAGCAGCTGCCCGACCCAGTCGAGCGCCTTAACGGGGTCGTCAAGCAGCTCCCAGAGCGCCACGATCAGCAGGTTGCCGACCGCGTGGCCGTGCAACTCGCCCGCGCTGCTGAACCGGTGCTGCACCACCCGTTTCCAGGTCTCTCCCCACTCGTCGTCCCCGCACAGCGCAGCCAGCGCCATCCGCAGGTCGCCAGGGGGAAGCACGCCCAGCTCGCGCCTGAGCCGCCCGCTTGAGCCGCCGTCGTCGGCCACCGTCACGATCGCCGTCAAGTTGGCGGTGACCCTCCTGAGCGCCGAAAGGGACGCGTGCAACCCGTGACCGCCTCCCAGGGCGACGACTTTGAGGGCCGTTGAATTGCTCACGGCTGCCCCACATCCCGGTGGCTTACTTGCACCTCCATGCCGCGCTCACGCAGCCTGGCGCCCAGTTGCTCCGCCATGGCGACGCTGCGGTGTCTGCCCCCGGTGCAGCCAACGGCCAAAGTGGCGTAGTTTTTCCCTTCGCGGGCGTAGCCCGCGGCCACGACGCCGAACAGGTCCACGTAGCCGTCGAGGAACTCTTTCGCGCCGGATTGTCCAAGAACGTACTCCCGAACGGGGGCGTCCAGCCCACTCATCGGACGGAGTTCCTGCACCCAGTGCGGGTTGGGCAGGAAGCGGCAGTCCACGACCAGGTCGGCGTCGACCGGCAGGCCGTTCTTATAGCCGAAGGAGACCACGCTGATCATCAGGCCGGGCCTCTGCTCGCCGCCGAAAAACGAGCCCATCTTTTTGCGGAACTCGTGGATGTTGAGCAGGGAGGTGTCGATCACCAGATCCGCGTTAGCCCGGACCTCGCGCAGAATACCGCGCTCCCGTTCGATGCCGTCCACAAGGCGTCCGTCGCCTTGGAGCGGATGCGGGCGGCGCACGTTCTCGAACCTGCGGACCAGGGCTTCGTCACTCGCTTCCAGAAAAACCACCCGGACGCCTACGCCGCGGCCGGCAAGCTCCTTGATGGCTGTGTCCAGGTCGGACGTGAAGGCGAGGGACCGCACGTCCACCACTGCCGCGACCTTGTCGCCGGCCAGCTTTGCTCGACCTGCCTCCTCGGCCAACGAGAACAGCAACCCAGGTGGCAGGTTGTCGATCACGAACCAGCCGAGATCCTCCAGCGCCTTCGCCGCGGTGCTTCTCCCAGCCCCGGACATACCGGTAATCAGAACGAAAGCCCGCTCACTGACCTGGCTCATAAGCTTCCCCGTCGCTAAACCGCAGAGGGATGGATACCGGGAACTCGCAATTATCCTCGGCGGTGGCGCGGCAACGCCGCCACAAGCCTAAGCCAGAATTACGAAACCTGCCCAGCGCCATCTCTTGCAAAAAATAATCGAGTTGAAAAGCAAGCCTCGACACTCTCTTGTGAATTGGCGCGGTTGCGTTTGCGCCCGCAAAAGCCGCCACGGCGCATTCGAGCGCGGCATAGCCTGCGTGACGGTTGCGCCACCATAGGCTTTTCCTCCCCTACATCGCCGTCTTGCCGCCGTTGACAGCCAGTATGTGCCCCGTGACGAACGACGCCTTTTCAGAAGCGAGGAATACGATGACCTGAGCGATCTCTTCCGGGGTCCCGGCGCGTTTGAGCGGCAGACCCGAAACAAGCGCGGCCTTGCGGTCGCCATCCCCGGTGAACCTGTTCAGCATCTCCGTCTCAACCGGCCCAGGAGCTACTGCGTTCACGCGCACATTGTAAGGCGCGCCCTCAAGGGCGGCCGATTTGGTCAGACCTTCGACGGCGTGCTTGCTCGCCACATACAGGGAAGCTCCGGCGGCGCCTCTGCTACCCACGACGGAAGACAGATTGATGATGCCGCCATGCTTCTGAGATTGCATTACACGGAGCTCGTGTTTCAGGCACAGAACCATGCCGAGCACATTCGTATCGAAGGTCGCGGCGTAGCTCTCTGCCGATTGCTCCGTGAGAGGACCCACCTTGCCTTCGGTTCCGGCATTGTTGACCGCCACATCGAGGCGGCCAAACCGCGCCACGGCCTGGTCCACCAGATTGCGAACGTCCTCTTCGCGGCGCACGTCCGCCCGCATGAAGAACACTTGCGCGCCCTGCGCTCGCAGCTCTGCGGCCAGCGCCTCGCCTGCATCGTCCTGGCGGCCGGAGACGGCAAGGTTCGCTCCTTCCCGGGCGAAAGCGAGGGCGGTCGCGCGGCCGATGCCGGCAAGGGCGCCGGTAATAAGGACAGTGGGAGCGGTCATCGATTACCTCCTTAGGGTGAACGCGTTTGGGAGCCGTCGTAATGAGGAGCAACCCCTAGTACGCCCCGCGGGAAGTCCAGACCCACATGCGGCGGGCGCTGACAGGACTTCCCGCGGAAAAGGCGTACTAGCAACTCTTTAGTATCGAGTACAGCTTACGGCCGGAAGTTCGCTTGAGCGTTTGCGGCAATGGGAGTGCGAACTTCCGGCCGGCTGTACTAGCCCCTTACTTGGTAACAAGGATGCGCCCAGGTTAGAGGGGTTGCAGCTTGGCCCGAAAAAGCCGGGCGCGTTGCGCTCACCGTGAGCCGGCGCGGAATTCTCCCGCGCCCGGCGCCGAAGTCCCGTCGAAGCCGTGGCGCCTCTTTAAAGGGAAATGCCTGGCGCCGATGTTCAAGCGAACGCACCTGCAGGAGAGAGGACGATGAACCTTGTCGCGACCCGCGCTCACCAGCTGTTTCCCGTGCTCGACCTGGCGCAAATCGAGACGGCAAAGCGCTTCGCAAGCGGCCCGGCGATGGACTTTGCGCCCGGCCAGGTTGTGTTCGACGCGGGCGAGCGCCAAGCCCCGGCCTGGCTCGTGCTAAACGGCACGATCGATGTCGTGCGCCGCGATGGTCTCAATCGAGAGGCGGCGATAACGAGCCATTGCCCCGGTCAATTTTCGGGCGAGATCAGCCAGCTTTCGGGACGCGAGTTGCTTGCCGCTGGCCGCGCCGGCGCCGGGGGTTGCACTGCGCTTCCGTTCGATGCAGCGCATGTGCGCGCCCTCATGGTCGGTTCCGCCGAAGTGGGCGAGATCATGATGCGCGCCTTCATCCTGCGCCGCGTCGGGTTGATTGAGGAAGGCGGGGCCGGATCGGTGCTCGTCGGCAATTCGGGCGCAGCCGATCTCGTCCGGCTGCAAGGCTTCCTCAGCCGCAACGGCTACCCCCATACAGTCATCGACGCAACCAACGACGCGGATGGCCGAGCCGTCGTCGAGCGTTTCGGAGTGCTTCCCGCCGAATTGCCCCTGATGGTGTGCCCCAACGGGACGGTCCTCAGGCGGCCCACCGACGCTGAAGCGGCCCTCTGCCTCGGGATGACCCCCGAACTCGATCCCGGCACGGTCTATGATGTGGCCGTCATAGGCGCGGGTCCGGCCGGGCTCGCAGCGGCAGTCTATGCCGCGTCCGAGGGCTTGTCGGTGCTGGTGCTGGACGAGCGCGCCTTCGGCGGACAGGCGGGCGCCTCGGCGCGCATCGAGAATTATCTGGGTTTCCCGAGCGGCATCTCTGGCATGGCGCTTGCCGGACGGGCCTTCAACCAGGCGCTCAAGTTCGGCGCGGAGATCGCAATTCCGCTCGAGGTTGCACGGCTTCACTGCGAAGACTCCGCACAGAAAACCGGCGCGCCCATGCGACTTGAGTTTACCAACGGAGGCGGGGTGCGGGCGCGAACTGTGGTCATTGCGTCCGGAGCCCGTTACCGCCGGCCACCCATCTCGAACCTCGCGGCCTTCGAGGGCAGAGGCATTTCCTATTGGGCTTCTCCGGTGGAGGCGAAGCTCTGCGAAGGTGAGGAGGTCGCCCTTGTGGGCGGCGGCAACTCGGCGGGACAGGCGGTCGCGTTCCTTGCGCCGAAGGTGAAGCGTTTGCATCTGGTGGTGCGCGGGCCTGGCTTGGAAGCCTCGATGTCACGCTATCTCATCGAACGCATCGCCGCGTTGCCCAACGTGGAACTCCACACCGGAACCGAGGTGACGGCGTTGGAAGGCGACGAGGTCACGGGCCTCTCTGCAGCAGTATTTCGCGAACGCGCCACAGGGGCGACCCGCACCTGTTCCTTACGCCACCTCTTCCTGTTCATCGGCGCAGACCCCAATGCGTCCTGGCTCAATGGCTGTGTCAGGGTGGACAACAAAGGGTTCGTTATGACCGGAGCCAAGTGCGCTAATGCCGCTGGCCCGGCTTCCCGGCCGCTCCTGCCACTCGAGACCAGCCGGCCCGGCGTCTTCGCGATCGGTGATGTGCGGGCGGGCTCGACCAAGCGTGTCGCGGCGGCGGTCGGAGAAGGCGCTGCCGTGGTGGCGCAAATCCACAGCCTGCTTGCCACCGCCTGATTGCACCATGGCTCGACAGTTCGGCCCGCGGCGTTGCGTGGGCGAGGCTGCCGCCACGAGGGCTGACGCCGGGCGCATGTGTCGCCACAAAGCGGTCGCAATCATTGGGAAGGTAAATAGATATACTCTTATGAGAGGAAGAATTAATATTGGGGAATGGCATGATAGATAGAAGAAATTTCTTGGCAGGTGTTCTCGCCTTTTCCGCCACCGGCGCCAGGGCAGACGATCAAAACGATTATATCGATTATCCATTCGTCGATTTCTTCTCAATACGAACGCGGGGTCCATCTCACAGCCCTCCGCCAGATGTAGCTGCCGCCACCCGCATTGCATCATTGATGCCTAGCGATAATCATTATCGTGCAATGAAAAGCCTATCTGAAATAACCGAAACAGGCTCTACGGGTGAAGCATTCAACAGCAGATGGAAAAAAGTAGCGAACCCGCTAATAGTGCTGTTTTTTCATGAAATCGGATACACGGAAAAACAGATGCCTGACGATTGCACGCCATGGTGTGCAGCGACGGTTGCGTGGTGCTTGAAGCGAACAGGGATGTCGATCCCCAGTAATCCGGCATTAGTCCGTAGTTACCTGCATTATGGCAACCGCGTTGATGATCCAATGCCGGGTGACTTATGCATCTTTTCTGGGGTGAACAACGTTTCTTTAGGGCATATGGGAGTTTACGTTTCTCATGTTAGAGATAAGGTTCGAATTCTAGGCGGAAACCAGGCCGGACACGCCGCAACCGAATGTAAGCCTGGGTATCTGCAGAGCAAAATATGCACCACTGAAATTCCAATAAACAGCGATCGGAGCCCCTCCGTGAGCGTCCTTTACCTCTCCGCTTATGTCCGCCCTGTTTAAGCGCAGTAAGTCCAAGTCTCGTTACTGAATGTTACGGTTGACACATAAGTTTGTTCAATCTTTAAAAATCCTTCTTGACATTTCAGTACCCGCATTTCGTAACGCACCAATTATTTCGAACGCCGGGAATCTGAAATCTCCACTTGAACAGGAGGTAACGATGACGGTAAGAGCGTCTGAAAAATATTGATGGAGGATTTTATTGCTTAGCATTTCCATGCTTCGTCGCATTAGCATCGCTGCCGCCCTGTTTTGGCCGTTCGGGCTAGCCTCGGGAGTGAACGCGCAAGGTGCATCGGCTTGTTGGATGGTCTTCTCGGAGCCTTCCCAAACGTATGGGCGCAGCTCAGCCGATGAGATGATTTGCCTAAACTCCCAGACATCCGGTGAAGTCATAGAAAGCACCATATTCGGCTCGGTGGGAGGATGCAGCAAGGTTGCGGTGAACCGCGAAGGGAGCGGGACAACCTTCGCTCTCGATTTTTCCAGCTGTACGATCTATGTCCCGAAGCACTCAATATCGTGTCCCTCACTGACAGGAGAGACGCCAAAATGCGTTATGAAATGGGACGACAACAGCAGTGGTGACGCCTACCTCCGGGCTTGCCCCCCACATTGGTGCGGTCACGGCCGGGATTATGGGGCGAAATAGCGACGGCAGAGTGTTTCTTCTGCCTTGAGTTGATGTTCAAAGCGCACGCCCAGATGGGTGGTCTTCACCGAAGCTCGGGGTCCGTCACGGGAACAAGCCATGAAGCGGGGATGCAAATTTCTTGGACCATGGCAAATTGCTATCTTGATTGTCATCGTCGCATCGCTCCGGGGGCAAGCGTGGGCAGACGATCAAAGACGTAAAATTGAGCCCGTGGCAAGCATAGGGCATTCTGACACCGTTTACGCGGTCGCGTTCTCGCCTGATGGCAGGCAGGTACTATCCGGCAGCAGGGATAATACGCTTAAGCTCTGGGACACCGCCAGTGGGCACTTGATCCGCACCTTCGTGGGACACTCCGAACCAGTCCTGTCGGTTGCGTTCTCGCCTGACGGCTCCGACGTTCTATCCGGTAGCGACGACAAAACGATAAAGCTTTGGGATGCCCAGACAGGCCAGCTTTTGCATTCGTTTGCGGGACATTCCTCTTATGTAGATTCCGTAGCATTCTCGCCGGATGGGAAGCGCGTCATCTCGGGCAGCAACGATAAGACGCTCAAGCTCTGGGATGCGGCCACGGGGCAGCTTGTGCGAACCTTAGAGGGCCACTTAAGTACGGTCACCTCGGTCGCATTCTCGCGCGATGGTTCACGTATTCTCTCGGGGGGCAAGGACGACACGCTCAAGCTCTGGAACCCAGGCGACGGAAGGCTGATCCGCTCAATTGAGGCGCATTCGCGACCGCAGGAAACAGAGCTTTATTGGGGTGTTCAATCGGTTGCATTCTCGCTTGATGGCAGCCGCCTGCTTTCAACCCATCACGACGGCAAAGTCCGGCTTTGGGGCGCGTCGGATGGAGAGCTTATCCGCACCTTTGAGGGGGATGCGGGCCAGGATCATTCCGCAGCATTTTCTCCTGATAGCTTGCACGTGCTTACATTTCACGACGGGTCGCTTAAGCTGTGGGACGCAGCTACTGGCAAGGAGCTGCGAAGCTTCGGCGGAGCCCGGTGGTCGGTGGCCTTCTCGCCAGACGGCTCGCGGATTCTTTCAGACGCGCTCGAACTCTTGGATGCAGCCGATGGGCGCGAGATCCGCTCGTTCCAAGGATATGGCGCGGAGGTGACAAGAGTTGCCTTCTCTCTGGATGGCTCGCGGATTTTAGCGGGAAACAAGCAGACGCTCCAAATCTGGGACGCAGCAGCCGCGCGGCCGTTTCCCCCGGCCGATATTCCCGCCCCGTTGGCATTCTCCGCAGACGGGACGCTCGCGCTGCCGGGAGGCGGCCCGCTCCGCCTGCTAAACGCCAGTAGCGGTAAAGTCATTCGGTCCTTCGGACCGGCAGCCTCTTCAGCTGCATTCTCGCGCGACGGCTCGCGCATCGTGTCGAGCGACCGCGAGAAGCTTTACTTATGGGATGCGGTTAGCGGGCGGCAAATTCAATCGTTTGAGGGGCATGCGGGGGACGTTCGCTCGGTCGCAATCTCCCCGGACGGCGCTCGCATCCTCTCGGGAAGCAACGATGTAACGCTCAAGCTCTGGGATACAGCTAGCGGTCAGCTCCTCCATAGCTTCGACGAGCATGCGGATACCATCAATTCGGTCGCATTCTCCCCTGATGGCGCCCGTGTTCTTTCGGGCAGCGATGACAACACACTGAAAATGTGGGACGCTTTCAACTGGCAACTGCTCCATACCTTCAAAGGGCACTCCGGCTCAGTTCTGTCGGTAGCGTTCTCGCCTGATGGCGGCCGCGTCGTCTCTGGTAGCAAAGACAATACGGTTAGGCTTTGGGACGCGGCTACGGGCAAGGAGTTGCGAAGCTTTGCCGGGCACGCAAACATGGTAAACTCGGTGGCGTTTTCGCCCGACGGCCGCTACGCCATCTCTGGCGGATCTGACGGCACGACCCGCGTTTGGGACACCAGAAACGGGCGGCAGCTTGCAGACATCATTGCGGCGTCCGGCGGAGATTGGCTGGCTCTCACGCCAGACGGCTTCTTCGCTGCCTCGCATCGCGATACGGACTTGCTTGCTATTGTACGCGGCGTCGAAGTCACGACCATCGGGCAGGTTCATCAATCGCTGCTCAACCCCGATCTTGTGCGGCAGACGCTGGCAGGCGATCCCGAAGGCGAAGTGAAGCGCGCCGCCGAGGTTGTAAACCTCGACAAGGTGCTCGACGCCGGACCACCGCCCGCCGTAGCTATTCTCTCGCATAAGCCCGGAAGCCACTCTACCAAAGACCTCGTCACGGTTGCAGCCCGCGTCACGGATCGCGGCAAGGGCATCGGACGCATCGAATGGCGTATCAACGGCGTCACCGCAGGCGTTATGAGCGCGCCTGACGGCGTGGGGCCCGACCACGAGGTGACACAAGAACTTGCCCTCGACCCTGGCAATAACCAGATCGAGGTCATCGCCTATGAGGGCCGCAACCTGCTCGCCTCTCTGCCTGCGCAAACCACCATCGTTTACGATGGCCCGGCCGACTTGGCGAAGCCGAAGCTGTACGTTCTCGCCATCGGCATCAACGATTACGTAGACCGCGGTGGAAAAGACCCCGCGAGCGGCAAAATCCTCCTATTCCCGCCGCTCCAGGCATCGGCGCCGGATGCCGAGGCTTTCAGCGCCGAAATGGAAAAGGCCGGCGCGGGATTATATGGGCAAGTGCGCGTCACCCTGGCGTTGGACAAGGATGCGACGGTAGACAAATTAGATGAAACGGTCGCGAGACTAGCCCAGGAGATCAGCCCACGCGATACTTTCGTGTTTTACGCCGCCGCCCATGGCTATACCGCTGGCGGCAAGTATTACCTACTCCCGCAGGACTATCAGGGCGGCCCCGACCCGATCGCGATCAAGACCCTCGGCATCGGCCAGGAGCACATCCAGGACTGGATCGCCAACAGTATCAAGGCGAAGAGAGCGCTGATTCTACTCGACACCTGCGAGTTCGGCGCGCTCACGGCCGGCTATGAGAACTCGCGCACCGACGGGCCGGTGTCGGAGGCGGCGGTGGGGCGGCTCAATGAAGCGACCGGCCGGCCAGTGCTGACGGCGGCGTCGCCGGGAAAACACGCCTTTGAGGACTACAAGGGGCACGGCGTATTTACTTATGCGCTGATCGAGGCGCTGCAAAAGGGCGACACGAACAATAACGGCAAGATCGAGGTGAGCGAGCTTGCCGCGCACGTTGAAAGGCGCGTGCCGGAACTGTTCGCCGAGCTTCGGCAAAGTGGCTGGGTCGTCAAGGGATTAGCTGCAGCGCCTCGCCGCAGAGGCGAGGGCGAGAAAGAGGACACGACGCAGACCGCGCATTTCGGCTCGACTGGCGAGGACTTCTCCATCGTCGCTCGCCTCCCTTAAGGCCGGCACCAAAGCTCACCCGCCGCTGTCGGTGTAGAATGACGACGCTCATTTTCTTATCGCTGGCAAAGGGCTGGCCGCGTCGCATCCACCACGCTCACCATCGAGAATTGCTTGCGCTGACACGATGCGCCCGTTTCCGCATCAGCCCCGTGCCGATTCTTGGAGGGCTTCTCCGATCAGCCGTTGGAGCTCCTGCGTCTGCCCAGCGTAAGCCTGCATTTGTTCCTGAGCGAACTTGGTCTCAAGTGTCAAAAGCTCCTGGATATTTTCTACCTTGGCCATTTTTTCGACCAGCGCGAAAGCCGAGTCGGCATTCTGCTTCGCTATGGCGACGGCGCGGCCTTGCACGTCCTCGAAACGAGGGACGTTGAAGCCCGGGATCATTGGATTGGAGGGTGTCGCGCTCACGCCGGCGTCCGTCGCGCCGCTTCTCGATTTCTGGAGAGCTTCTGCGATCAAGTTGAATAGCTGTTGCGTCTGCGTGACGAAGGCCTGCATCCGATCTTGAACATACCGGGTCTGAAGCGTTAAAATGTCTTGAAAAGTCTTCGCGTTGCTGATCTTGCCGGCGAGTCTCGAGCGTGGATTTAGCATTTTCCATCACGATATCCATGGCGCGGTTCTGCACATCCTTGAAGCCAGCGCTCATGGCATTTTCGGGCATTGCCTCCGTCCAGGCATCCTTGGCTTTGCTCACAAAATCCATAAGCTGCTTATAAGCGGCATCCGCCTGCTTCAGGTTCTGTTCGGACACCTCACGCAGGTATTGCGGGATTTCGAATGGGTTGTCGGGCATCACTTCCTCCCCGGGCCCAGAGTAGTAGGACCCCATGGCGTCGCCAAGTAACCCCCGCCTTTTTTAAAGCCCAAGCATTGGCTTCTCCACCGGCATTAGATAACATTCCGCGATCTGTTTCGTTCCGGCTTGGTACGGAAGAAAAGGCAAGGGTTCGGGGCAAGGTAAGCAAGCCGGCTAGTACGCTCCGCGGGAAGTCCTGACCCACATGCGGCGGGACGCGTCCCCGGCTCCTGCCGCGGCAGCAAACCGTTCCCATCTGCGGTTGACGGCGAACTGGACCGAACTGTGCCTAGCGCTCGGGGAGATGTCTTGATCCGATCACCGACGAACCACACATCATTGTTTTTCGGGGCGCTTCGCCCTTCAGCCTTCGGGCGCTGGCAAGACGCTCCCACCATGGAGGCCCATGATGCCCAGCCCCTTATATCCACCATTCTCTTCGCCGGAACTCTCGCAGAAACGGCGCGCACTTACGCCCGAGACGGAAAAAGCTTTCCAGGCGTTTAGCCGACAGGTCTTTGGTAGCGGAGCTTTGCCGGCAAAGACCAAGCAACTCATTGCCGTTGCGGTAGCGCATGCAACGCAGTGCCCCTATTGCATCCACGGGCACACAAAAGCAGCCCTTCGTTATGGCGCCACGCGCGAGGAACTGATGGAGGCGATTTGGGTCGCGGCCGAGATGCGGGCCGGAGGGGCTTATGCCCATTCGGCGCTCGCTCTTTCTGCGATGGATGAAGACCAACCGAAAGCGGGATAATTGCCGGCGCCTCATGCCAAAGTTGGTTTTTGAGGTGGATGGCGAGACACTCGAAAAAGTTCGATATCCGGCTCAAGCAAGCTTAAGGGCGGCTTGGCGGGGCAACGCGTCCGTGCCGGAAGGGCTGCGGGCGCCCGCCCCCTCGCAGGCCCGGACGGCGCATCCCGAAGGTGAACGTTAAACGCACCGCCCCAGAGAACTCCTCAATGCTCCAGCACGTAGCTGCCCGGCGCATCCTGGAGGGGAAGGTAGCCGTCGGTTGGCGCCCCCATTGCCGGCGGCTTCGACATTCCCTCAGAACGCTGGTCAAGCCAGGCTAGCAAGGCCGGCCACCAGGATCCTTCCTCAACCTTCGCGTTGGCGTACCAGATTTCCGGGTCGGAGTAGCGCTCGCCCGGCGACCGCTCTGAAATCCGGTAGTGCCGGCCCTTATGGCCGGGCTCGCTGACAATTCCCGCATTGTGACCGCCGCTGGTCAGGACGAAGGTGACGCCGGTTTCCTCTACAAGATTGATCTTGTAGACAGACTGCCAGGGCGCGACATGGTCCCGTTCGGTCGCGACAACGAACATCGGGGTGTGGATATCGCTCAACGCAATCGGCCTGCCGTGAACGCGATAGCGCCCCTCGAAAAGATCGTTGTGCAAATAGAGACGCCGAAGATACTCGCGGTGCATGCGGTACGGCATGTGTGTGGCATCGGAATTCCAGGCAAGAAGATCGATCATCGGTGAGCGGCGGCCCATCAGATACTCCTGCGCGATCCGTGACCAGATGAGATCGCTCGACCGGAGGAGCTGGAAGGTCCCCGCCATTTGCCGCGAGTTGAGATAGCCTTGCTCCCACATGATGTCTTCGAGGTAGTTGAGCTGGCTGTCGTCGATGAACAAGGTCAACTCGCCCGCCTCGCTGAAGTCGGTCTGGGCGGCCAGCAGCGTCAGAGAATTGAGGGGAGAATCCTTCTGCCGGCCGAGATAGGCGGCGCCCATGGAAAGAAGCGTGCCGCCAAGGCAGTAGCCGATGGCGTTGACCTTGGCATCCGGGATGATGGTGCGAACCGCTTTCAAGGCCTCAAAGACGCCGAGCCGGAGATAATCGTTGAGCCCCAGATCGCGGTCGTGCAAAGTCGGATTGTGCCAGGAGATCATGAAGACCGTGTGGCCCCGATCGACCAGGTATTTAACGAGGGAATTGCCGGGCGAGAGGTCCAGGATGTAGTATTTCATGATCCAGGCCGGCACGATCAGCACGGGCTCTGCATGGACCTCATGGGTGGTTGGCGCATATTGGATGAGCTCAATAAGCCTGTTGCGGTAAACCACCTTCCCCTTCGTGATTGCGACATTCTCGCCAGGGACATAGTTCGCCGCCCCCTCCGGCGGCTCTCCGCTCATGCCCCGCTCCCAGTCCTTCCAGAAGTTCAACGCTCCCCGCAGGAGATTTTGCCCGCCTTCGCGGATGGTTGCGCCGAGCACCTCAGGATTGGTGGCTATGAAATTTGCCGGTGAAACGGCATCGAGAAGCTGCCTCCCCATGAAAGCCACGACCTGCTCATGATGGGGGGATACGCCGCCGATCCCGGTTGTCGCGCTCTGCCACCACCGCTCGGTCAGCAGGAACGCCTGGTAGAAGAGCTTGAACGGTAATTTCTGCCACTCTTCATTCCGGAACCGGTAGTCCTGGACCAGCGGCTCCACGCAGGGCGGGCAGTCCGGATTGGAGGCCAGCCGCGAAAGATGGATCAGGAACTCGATATTCTCCTGCGCCGCCTTTTCCGTGAGCTGCTGCCATTTTCCCGGCGACGCCGACAGGTGGATTGCCCAGTCGGCCGCGGCGAGCCACAGTGCGTAAGGGGAAAGGCCGAGCGTGAACCGCGCCATGGTCGCATGGAGAACACGGTCGATGGTGCGCGACGCCTCGCCCTTCTCCTCGCCTCTGAGCGCTCGACGCCGCTTCTTTGTTTCGGCCGGGGCCGGGGCTTCCTGATCGAACCCATTCAGCCGGCTCAGGGGAAACAGGGCTCGCAGGAGACCTGTGGTAGCCTCGTTGAGCCAGGTCAGCGGCGCGGCTTCAGTTTCTGGTCGTTTATCCGCCTTTACCTTATCCGGCGGTGGGAGAGGAATTCGGATAACAGATGCGGCCGGGGTTGAGGCCTCCGGCGAACTCGTCATAGCAATCACAAGAGCCACCTTTCTTCTTTTTTGGCAGGAAGCTCTCGGCGTGGAGATGATGGCGGTCAGATCCCCATGGGGGATGCTTCCGGCTAAAAATCCCGTCCCGGCGAAGTTGGTTCCCTTTCCGGAGATTTCGGGGGCTTTTTTTCGCGAGTGTCCACGGGAGCCAAACGCCTGCACGAGCACGATCTTCGCCGCGCCGGGAAAATGCACGTCTCATAATGACGCCATCCTCTTCGGGTCTCGTGCCGTTTCTCATCTTGAGATTATCAAACAAACCAAGGCGGACCCCGCGTTCAGCCTCGATCATGCTTTCTAAAACAGGGTCATGCCCACGCGAGTGTATCCAGGGTCTCCATCACCCAGCAGGGACATTCCCGCGAATCCGGCTACGAGGGGCTCGGCGGCCTTGCTGGTGTCGAAATAGACGGCCGCCGCCCTGCCCGTCTTCGCGAATGTCCATGGAAACGCTCCCGGCGCCGTTACGGTTTGGCTTGCCTTGAAATAGCGCAGGACAGCGTCGCGGTTGGTGTCGGGCGCGCGGAGGATGACCTGCGTGTGGGCCAAAGCGCCAAAATCGCCGCCGCCGTCTGCGCGATAGCTGTTGGTGACGACTGCGAACTCACGATCGAGGCCGACCGGCGCTCCCAGGAAGCGCACATCGGCGATGCGCCCGGAAGGCTTCGTCACATCGATCGCATAGGTCAGCCCGGCGATCATATCGAAATCGTAGGAAGGCATGCGCATGTTGACGAGCGCCTGGGGCTGCCCCTCCGAAGGGTCGATTGTATTGAAGATGCGCGCCGCACATTCGAGCCAGTCGACGATTTGCGCGCCCGTGGCCTTCACGACGACGACCGTATTGCTGGAATAGCTGTAGAGGTCGGCAAGAGCGCGCAAAGGCGTGGGGCCCGCAGGAATGTCGATGAAATTATCGGGCGTCGCGCCCGCGCGGTAAGGCGCCGTCGCGGACAGCAAGGGCAAGCCGCCGAAACCCGCACCCGCGAGGAGAGGCCGCGCGTACCACATCTGTGCCGCGTTCACGAGCGCCGTCGCCGGATCGTATCCGGCCCAGACAAAATAGCTATGGACGCGGGAATCGATCGCGCCAACAGGCTGCTCGACCCAGGCCAGCGTTCCCCTGTGGGCGGGAGCGATCGACGCCGCCACTTCCGCGTCGGGCGTGGCCAATTCCCGGACCGCGCCCGCCTCTCGCAAGTAAATCGGCCGCGTTTCGACTTGCGCCTCATCCACGATCCAGCGCTCACCGTCGCGCTTCAAAGTCAGATCGACGACGCCGAGATGGCTGCCCCAGAACCCCGGCATGACGGCTGGCACGCCGTTCAGCCGCCCGGCAACCGCGTCCACGCCGTCGAGGCCCGCATAGTCCTTTCCGGGAAATACGCGATGCGCGTGTCCGGTCATGATGACGTCAATTCCGGGCACGGCGGCGAGGTGAAGGGCGGCGTTCTCCTCACCCTCCGTCCAGGGAGCAGCCTTAATGCCGGCGTGACACAGCGCGATCAGGAGATCGCACTTGGGCCTCAACTCGGGGACAAGCCGCTTGGCGGACTGCACGATGCCGCTCGCTTCGAGCTTCCCTTCGAGGTGCGCCTTGTCCCAGGCCATGATTTGCGGCGGGACGAAGCTGACGACGCCTACGCGCAACTCATGGCCAGCGCCCGCATCGTCCTTGAAGGTACGATTCAAAATGACGTAAGGCGGCAGGAATACACTGCCATCGGCGCGAACGACATTGGCGCAAAGGAAGGGGAAAGGCGCGCCTTGCAGCCCCGCCTCAAGAAAATCGAGGCCATAATTGAATTCATGATTGCCAAGACCCACCGCGTCATAGCCGAGTTCGGCCAAGATCGTGACGAGCGGATGCGGCGCGGACGTGCGCGGCTGCCCGGCGATGTAGTCGGCGAGCGGATTGCCCTGCAGGAAGTCGCCGTTGTCGAACAAAAGCGTATTCGGGCATTCGCCACGCGCCGCCTTGATCAGCGTCGCCAGCCGTGTGAAGCCCACAGTCGGGTCCGGTTTGGCGTGATAGTAGTCCCAGTCCATCACGAACATGTGGAGATCGGACGTTTCAAGAAGGCGCAGACGCATGCGCCGCGCATAACCTTCTGCGCAGGTGGGCGTCAAGGACTTCTCTGCTGCGGGCGCGAAACACCTCCGCAATCCCGCTACGGTTCACGCCCGCGGCATGTGGGTCAGGACTTCCCGCGGGGCGTACTAGCGGCCGCTTTCTTACGTTGCATTCAGGCAAGAGGAACCCGGATGGAGGCGCGCGTCTTTTCCGGCGCCAAGATTTGTGCCGCATATTTTCCATGTACAATCGGGTTAATGCTTGGGAGAGTTGAAAGGTTTAAGAGAGACGGATCAGATTACAATTTTGAAAGTTGCCCGTTCCTTGAATGCGAGAGATGGTGCGCCTAACATAGTGACCTAATTCCGGCATTCCGGCCTGGGTTTGCTCACGCTTTCCTTATGGAATCACATGTCACTTGCCGGGTTTTCGCTAAGGCGTCCTTACACGATCTTCGCCGTGATCGCGCTGATGTGCCTTTTAGCGGGCGGCGCGGCCCTACGAATGCCGACGGACATCTTCCCCGAGATCAACATTCCCGTCGTCAGCGTCGTCTGGACCTACAACGGCATGAGCGCGACGGACATCCAGAACCGCATCCTGACGCTGCATGAGCGGCAGCTGGCCTCGCTGGTCGATGACATCTCCCGCATCGAGGCCAACAGCTATGACGGCGTCGGCGTCGATCAAGGTCTATCTGCACGAAGGCGCGGACGTCAGCCGGGCGATTTCCCAATTGGCGAAGCAGCGCGCTGGTCGTGCTCAAATACATGCCGCGCAACATCACGCCGCCGCTGGTCCTGCGATATGGCGCGACCGACGTGCCGATCATCCAGCTCAGCCTGTCGAGCAACTCGCTGCCGGATACCAAGCTGAACGACCTTGGCCAGAACATCATCCGCCCGGCTCTCGCCGTGGTTCGCGGCGCGTATGTGCCCTATCCCTTATGGCGGCAAGCCGCGCGTCATCATGGTCGGGCTCGATCAGGAGGCCCTGCAGGCGCGCGGGCTGACCCCCGCCGATGTATCGCGAGGCGCTCGCAGCACCAGAACGTCATCCTGCCGTCGGGCGACGTGAAGATCGGGAACAAAGACTACACCGTTGCCGATGAACAACAGCCCCGATCTGATCGCGGCGATCAACGATTTCCCGATCAAGACAGTCGACGGCAAGACGGTCTTCGTGCGCGACGTCGCCCATGTTCACGACGGCTATCAGGTTCAGACCAATTCGGTGACACCGAACGGCCTGCCCGGCGCGCTGATGACTGGTCCGCAAGACCGGCGGCGTCTCGACGCTGGCCGTCATCGACGGCGTCCGAGCTGCGCTGCCCGGATATCGAGCAGGCTCCTGCCGGCAGGGGTGTCGCTAAAGCCGATCTTCGATCAATCGATTTTCGTCAAAGCGGCGCTGAACAGCGTGATGATGGGCGGCTTGATGGCGGCGGCCTGACCGCGCTGATGATCCTGCTGTTCCTCGGCAACTGGCGGCTGACGCTGATCATCCTGGCGTCGATCCCGCTGTCCATCATCACCGCGGTGCTCGGTCATCTATCTCGTCGGGCAGACGCTCAACACCATGACGCTCGGCGGCTTCGCGCTTGCGGTCGGCATCCTCGTCGATAACGGCACGGTGGTGATCGAGAACATCGAGCGGCACGTGGGCCTCGGCGAGCCGCTGGAGGAGGCCATCGTCAACGGCGCGGCCGAGGTGGCGCTCCCGACCGTTGCTGTCGACGCTGTCGCATCTGCATCGTGTTCGTGCCGGTGTTTCTGCTGACGGGCACCGCGAAATATCTGTTCTCGCCGCTCTCGCTGTCGGTCATCGTCTCGCTGATCGCGAGCCTTGTGCTCTCGTTCACGCTGGTGCCGGTGCTGTTCAAATACCTGATGGCGTCGCAGGTTCATGCTGGCCATGGCGACGGACATGCCGCCGGAAACGGACATGGAAGCGCGCAACCAGTGCGGCGGCGGTTCAATCCGTTCGGGTTCATCCATCGCTCTTTCGAGCATGGCTTCGAGCGTTTCCGAGAGTGGCTCATCGTAACGCGCTGGCCTGGATGGTCGGCCGGCCTGTGGTCACCGCGTCTTTCTTCGCCTTGCTGTTGGCGCGTCGCTGCATTGTTCCCGCGGCTTGGTATGGATTTCTTCCCGCAGGTCGACGCCGGGCAGATGCGCCTGCATGTCCGCGCGCCTGCCGGGCACGCGGATCGAGAAGACGCAGCAATATTTCGCCGAAGTCGAAGGCGCGATCCGCGATATCGTCGGCAACGATCAGATCGATGTCATGCTCGACAATATCGGCCTGCCCTATAGCGGCATCAACATCGCGCTCTCAGCGACTCGGCGACCGTCGGGCCCGATGGACGGCGAAATTCTGATCTCGCTCAACGAAAGAGCACACGCCGACGCCGCGGCATCATGGCCGATCTGCGGCGCGAACTGCCCAAGCGCTTTCCGCAGCTGCAGTTCTTCTTCCAGCCCGCCGACATCGTCGAACCAGGTGCTGAATTTCGGGCAGCCCGCGCCGATCGACATCCGCGTCTCCGGCCCGAACAGACGAGGAGGCCTATGCGCTCGGCGCAAAACTTGCGCGCGACCTCAACAGCGTCCCCGGCGTCGTCGACTCGCACGTCTTCCAGGTGCCGGACTCGCCGGCCCTGACGGTCAATGTCGACCGCACGCTGGCCCGGGATGTCGGTATCGGCCAGCAGGCCGTCGCAAGCGATGTGCTTGTATCGCTCAACAACAGCGCGCAGGTCGCGCCGAATTTCTGGCTCAATCCCAAGAACGGCGTCAGCTATCCGCTGGTGGTGCAGACGCCGACCTATCAGCATCAACTACGCCCAGGATCTGTGGACGCTTCCCGTTACCGCGCCGGAGGCGAAAGATCCGTCAGCTGTTGATGAACGTCGCGAAGTTCGGGCGCGGGAAGGCTGCCCATGGTCGTGTCGCAGCTCAATATCCGGCCGGTGTTCTGACGTTCATGCCGATGTGCAGGGACGCGATCTGAACACGGCGGCCGATGCCATCGACAAGGTGATCGCGGCCGATCAGCCAGACCCGTCCAAGTCGATCACAGTGACGCTCAGCGGCCAGATCGAGACCATGCGGGAAAGCTATCAGCGGGCTTTTTCCGGGATGGCGCTGGCGGTCGTGCTGGTCTTCCTGTTGCTGGTCATCAACTTCCAGAGCTGGATCGACCCGCTGATCGTGCTGATGGCGGTGCCGTTCGCGCTCGGCGGCGTGATGTGGATGCTGTTCGTGACCCAGACGCATATCAGCGTGCCTGCCTTGATGGGAACGCTCATGTGCATCGGGCTGACCACCGCCAACAGCATTCTGGTCGTCACCTTCTGCCAATCAGCGCATGGACGCCGGCGATGCCCCCCGGCTTGCAGCGATTCAGGCCGGCTATACGCGGCTGCGCCCGGTTCTCATGACGGCCGGCGCCATGATCCTCGGCATGATCCCGATGGCTCTCGGCGTTGGCGAAGGCGGGGAGCAGAATGCCCCGCTCGCCCGCGCCGTCATCGGCGGATTGCTGTTTGCAACCGTTCGCGACCCTGATCTTTGTGCCGACCATGTACCGGCTTTTGCGGCGCGCACCGAAGACAGAAAATAAGTGGAGGGAAGACGTTGTCCCAGCCTGACCCTTCCAAAAGCGGAAAAAGCCAGGAGCCCTTCGACGGGTTTGACGATGTCGCCGAAGGAATAACGGAGCCTCATTCGCACCCTGCGATTCCAACTTCGTATGGGAAGGGGACCGGCCGCATGCTCGCAGCCACCGCGCTCCTGCTGACGGCCGGCCTTGGCGGGGCGTACGTCTATGTGAACACCATCAAGGCGAGCGCGCAGGCCGAGCTTGCGACCGCCACCAAGGCCAAGGTCAAGGAGCCGCCGGTGGTTGAAGCCGTCACCGCGGTCCAGGCTCCGCCGAACCAGCCGCTGAGACTGCCCGGAGGGACCGAAGGCTGGTATCAGTCCAAGATCTACGGCCGGGTCAGCGGATATATCACGAAGTGGTTTGCCGATATCGGCGACAGGGTGAAAAAGGATCAGGTGCTCGCGGTTATCGACACGCCGGAACTTGACGCCCAGCTCGAAGCCTCGCGCGCCCAGCTCAAGGCTTCCGAAGCCGAAGTCATCGTCAAGGAAGCCGACGCAGATTTCGCCAAAACAACCTTCGAGCGCTGGCAGGGCTCGGCCAAGGGCGTGGTGTCCGAGCAGGAACGCGAGGAGAAAAAAGCCGGCTACGCCGTCGCCCAGGCCAAGGTGAAGGCAGCGCAAGCAAAGGTCAATCTCGACAAGTCGAATGTCGATCGCCTGACCTTCATGACCCAGTTCAAGAAGGTGTCGGCCCCCTATGACGGGGTCATCACCGAGCGGCGCATCGATGTCGGCGATCTTGTCACGGCGGGAAGCACATCGAATACAACGCCGTTGTTCGGGATCGCTCAATTCGATCGTATCCGCGTCTTTGCCAACGTCCCTCAAGGCGCTGCGGGCGATGCGACCGTCGGCACCCCGGCGAAGGTCTTCACCATCGGCAATTCATCACAGACCTTTGAGGGCAGCGTGGCTCGGACGAGCGAGTCCATCGACTCGAAAGCTCGCACGCTCCGGGTTGAGGTCGACCTCCCCAATCCACACTTGAGCCTCGTTCCCGGCATGTATGTCCAGGTTGAGTTCAATTCGAAATCGCGGGCTTTGGTGCAGATCCCGGCAGGCGCGCTCCTGTTCCGGTCCGGCGGTCCGCAAGTCGCCGTCATACAACCCGACAGCACAATAAAATTCAAGGATGTGCAAATCGGACGCGACAATGGTAACACTGTCGAAATTGAGTCGGGTCTTGCGGACGGAGATCAGGTTGCGCTCAACATCAACAACCAGATTGAGGACGGCAGTAAAGTCACAGTAAAGGAGAACGAGAAGGTCGCCGTAAAATAACGTGGCTGGGGGGCCACTCAGGCGGCGAAAATGCCTTGGCGGCGCCAAGGGCGACAAGGACGAGGGGGCACATGCAGTTGCTGACAAAGAGCCGGTTTCTGGCCGTGTGTGCCGTTGTGGGTCTATGCGGATGCGCAGTCGGACCGGATTATTATCTCTCGGAGGTCGAGGTTCCGGTTTCTTACGGATCTTCCTGGAAAGCGGTCGTCACCCAGGACGACGTACCTCAGCCCGCAATCCTCCGCTGGTGGCGAACGCTGCATGACCGGGAACTCGATAGCCTCGTCGAGCGCGCCGTAGCCTGCAATCCGGATCTTGAAATCGCCTTGACACGTGTCCAGGCCTTCAGGACGCAGGAAATTGTCGTCATCGGCAATGCGCTGCCGCAAGTCGGAGCGAGCGGAACCTACGCCGCAGGCACAGGGACCGATCTCACCAAGGGCCGTGTTGCGCAGTCGATCCGCGCTGGCGACAACCGAACCGGCTTGCAGAGCATTGATCGGATAGCCGGCTTCGACGCTCATTGGGAGCTCGATCTTTTCGGCAAGTACCGACGCCTTCTTGAAGCCGTCCATGACGATGCCGAGGCGATGTTCGAATTCAGGAACGCCGTTCTGATCTCGGTTGTCGCTGACGTTGCAAGCAGTTATGTCGACATCCGCGCCTTGCAGATGCGCCTCAAAATTGCGCGGCAAGCGGTCGACGCCGCCCAGAAGAATGTCACCTTTACCCAAAGCCGGTTCGAGCGCGGCCTGACCAATGAACTCGATGTCACGCTGGCGAAGCGCGAGCTGGCCACGGTGCAAGCCCTGCTGCCGCAACTGCAGGCGGCGATTTCATTGGGTGAAAGCCGGCTGTCTCTCCTGCTCGGAACCTACTCGCCCGAGATCATACCCGAACTGCGGTCTTCGGCGGCGTTGCCTCGGGTTCCATCGCGTCTGAGAGCGGGCGTTCCCGCCGACCTCCTGAGAAGGCGTCCCGATATCCGTCAGGCCGAACGCGCCTTGGCCGCGTCGACAGCGCGCATTGGCGTCGCGACCGCCGATCTCTTTCCGGACGTGACATTTACGGCAGGAGTCGGCCTTCAAGGCGGCAATTCAAC
Organism: uncultured Alphaproteobacteria bacterium; assembly: GCA_963757195.1. Lineage (GTDB taxonomy): Bacteria > Pseudomonadota > Alphaproteobacteria > Rhizobiales > Rhodomicrobiaceae > Rhodomicrobium. Next base: position 827,898 of record CAVWQG010000002.1, on the reverse strand, counting down.
CGGAGGGACAACCAAGCCGATCGGCAATCCGATCTGGTCGGCTGGCCCGGGCGGCTATTGGCCGTTGCTCGATTTCGGACGCCTGGATGCGCTCGTCGACATCCAGGAGCTTCAGGCGCATGAGCTGTTCGTGAATTACAGAAAGACGATTTTGGGCGCTGTCGAAGAGGTGGACAATTCGATCAAACTGTTCAGGGCCCAACAGCAACGGCTCCGGGAGTTGTCCGTTGCGCTGGAGCAAGCAAAACGCGCTGTCACTCTAGCAACGGAACGCTACGAGACCGGTTTGACGGATTTTCTGAACGTGCTCGACGCCGAACGGCAGGAATTCACGATCGAGGATCAGGAAGCGGTCGCGGAGGAAGCCGTGGTGCTGCAATATATCGCTCTGTACAAGGCGCTCGGCGGCGGCTGGGAGCTTTACGACGAATTGCCGCCGCTGAAAGAAGCGCAGCCCGCCCTCGTGGCGTCGATCCGCAGGCTCACAAACGACTGGCATTAATTCTAGTACAGCCGGCCGGAAGTTCGCACTCCCATTGCCGCAAACGATCAAGCGAACTTCCGGCCGTAAGCTGTACTAGATCAATAATTTGCTAGTACGCCTTATCCGCGGGAAGTCCTGTCAGCGCCCGACGCAAGTGGGTCAGGACTTCCCGCGGGGCGTACTAGGGCGTTCATCCCTTAAATGGGGAGGCCTTCCGTGGAGTCGGCGTACGGATCGTTGCCGGGCGGGGTGCGCCACGGGTGTTAATCGGTTCTTGGTTAACAGGGAGCGCGCCGGAATTATTTCTGGTCAATTCATGCTTTATTAATGGTCCATTTGTCGCCAAGCGAGGGACGCCGCGCCTTTAACCGGACACGAATAGACGGCTGTAAGTCTTTGAAAAGGAATAGCTTCTATGATTAACAAGGCGCCCATTAAATAAAATCTGATGTCGGAATTTTCCCATTTACCGGGACGAGCAAAAGTCCGTTAAATATGTTGCGGCTTCGCGAATTAACGCTTGCGCGCCGCCGGAACAAGCGAGAACGGCGGCGGCGATGGCGTTTCGTTCGGCATTTTTCCCGCAATTATCAAGGGTTGGAGCCGATTGAGCTTCCGTTAACCTGCCGGCAAGGCGAATTCGCCGACCATCTTTCAGAAGAAGGAATGCGGACGAAAACGTCAGGGACAGGTTGACAAAAGATGGTTCAAATTCGCCAGACAGATGGTTCAAATTCGGAGAATGCCCACAAAAACATCGGGACGCCCGCGTCCGATTGGACGCACGAGGCTCTCAACAGCAGACCGGGAACGGCCGAGGGCTTCGGGTTTACCGAGGAGCCATCGCTGCACCGAACAGACCGCGACAGGCGGTTGCGGGTGATCTGCTCGAGCATGGCGATCCGCCAGCTATGGTCATGATCGACGTCGCCATGCAAAAGATCACGCATCGGCGGCGAGAGGAAAGGGGTGGCGAAAGCCCATGCGCTCGCACAAAGAAGAAGCGGCGCCCCGAAGGCGCCGCTTGCTTATGCTTTGGCAGGCTAAGCTCGCTGTGCGAGGCTTACCACTTGATGCGAACGCCGCTTGCGAACGTCGTGTTGTTGTCCTGCAAGAAACCGCTCGAAAGGCCGCCGCTGATGTCGCTGAATGTCACGCCAGCGTAGATATCGAAATGCCTGTTGAAGGTATAATCGATGAGGAACGAGCCTTCGTTGACATCGCCGGAGCAGTTAGATGCGATCTGTCTGCCAACGCCACTGTTGAGCGGTTTCGTGGCATAGCCGTTCGTTACGTACTGGCAGGTCCCAGTCTTGGCGCACCGCGGAAGTAAGAAAGGAGTTCTGGCTCCAGTTATAGTATGCTCCTGTAAAGGACCAAGCGCCATCTTCGTATCTCGCGCCCGCCCATGCGGTTTCAAGAACTTTGTCAGAGCCAAAAGCCAAAGTTCCGCTGGTCAGGTACCGGTAACCACCGATCGTTGTACCCCCGTTGTAAAAGGATTCCGCGTGGTTCGGATTCGACAAGGTGCTGTACTGGTAACCGCCGAAGAGCGTCACTTTGGCAGACGGCGGCGCGCATGGCGCATCCTTCAAGCCACCACAGGGGGCATCCTTCAGGCTTGCTGACAATTCACCAAAGAAGCCCGGCACGTTGAAGGTGTACTTGGCCATCACGTCCCAAGCTTCGTTGTTCGTGATGGTGGCTCCGAGGAAAGTGCAGTTAGGATTGGCTGCACCGCAGTTGTAGGTGGCAGGGGTGGTGTCGGTGGCGGCGGCGCTGGGAAAGGGCGTTCCGGTCAGGTTGATGCTGTTACTCAGGTTAACGGCGCCGTTCTCCTTCGTGTAGAAGCCATCGACGGACAAGCCCATATAAGTAATGCCGACATTCCCGCCGTAGCCGTCGCCGACCATGGGCGTTTCCTGGCCGCCAGTCGTGTACATACCTGCAGCGTGGAACGGACCATATGTGAAGATGTACTTAACCGAGTCATCCCAGCGCGCTGTCTCCGTGCTGCCGATGCCGCCGCCTGGGGTGCCCGAATAGCCAACAAGCGAGAAAGCGTACGAGCCGGCCATGGGATCGTAAGCGCCAAATCCGTCGGTAACCAGTGAGTTCTGGCGGCCAGCGGTCAGCGTACCGTAGAGGGGGCTGCTCAAACCGCCATAAGCCGAGCCATTGAAGGCCTGGCCGCAGCGGCTGCCGTCGCCGTAGTTATCCAAGCTACCGTAGAACCGGCCGTTGTTGCGCAGCAAGCTGGCGCACGCATCGGAAAGCTCGCCGGAGATGGGGTTGAAGCCCGTGTCAAGCTTGCCGATGGCCTGGAGGCCATAGCCGATATTCTCCTCGATCTTCAGGCCGACCGTCGATTGCGACAGCGCGTTGTTGGTGAGGGTCGACACATTTCCATTAGCGTACTTGGCGCCGTAGATCGTGTAGTTAGGGCCTACATAGAAGGACCCGCTTGCAGGTAAGCCGTGGGTCATATCGGCATAACCGACGTCGACCGTACCGTAGAAGGTGACGCCCATCCAGGTTATAGGACCGTCAGGGATGGAAGGCACAGAATCTTTTACGCTGTTTAGACTGAGGTCAGCCGCATGCGCGGAGACCATGAGGCCACCAAGCATGATGGCGCTGAGAAGAGATCGTTTCACCGTGTAAATCCCCATTTTTGAGAACGCTGTACATTGGAACCCCATTAAAGAAGCTTGCCGGAAGACAAGCTCCTGCTTGCATGGTCTGCATTCCGCTGACAGTCATCCCCGCCCCCCCACTCAGTTGCCAAAAGGCACGGCTCGAGATGCCCCATCAAAGGCGTAGCTCCGGGCCTGATAAGACCCGACTCAGTTCGCCCGATCCTTTTGTACCGAACCGGGCCTTGCCAATCAACGCGGAGCCAATGCTTTGCCCTGGTCTAAGCGCCACCTGTGCCATTTAGGCTACAGAAAAGCGCGTTCGCGCCGTGATTTAGCCACATGAAGGCTGCCTGACCGCTGCCGGCGACACATCCTCCTGCTTTAGACAACGTCAAAGCCGCAAAATCATTCTCGCCCATTAAGGTGCATCCAGAGGGGGCCAGCACCTTTGCCGGTAACCCTGTCGGCAGCAACTGCTCCGGCGACTTCAACCAGGGCTCCTTCCTCATCGATTACATCTTCAACTGGCGCTCGGCATCTACGGCGGCGTGACCTTTGCTAAGGGGGCGTCCCGTGGCGAAAGGATGATCCCGAGCATGGCATTTCCAGTTATTGAAGCCCCAGCTTCGCACTGCAGTCATGCAGATTGGACGCTGAACTCGCAACGCCTTCCACGCAAGCGAGCCTCATCCCCGCTGGAGATAAAGAAACGGGCTGGAACATAACAACCCCGCTCCGATTTATTCACGGTACCAGCGGTTAAACCCTTCCTGAGCTGCGATGCAGATTTTCGGTCCGCGCGCAAACGTGGTTGCGCGCTCAGTTTTGATTGGCGGAGCGCTTTTGCCGTTCGTGGCAATTGGCGTCACCTATGGTTACATGAATTCGTCCTATGTAACGGGCCAGGGCGTCACCCTCGAACAGCCCATCCCTTTCAGCCATAAGCATCACACCCGCGAACTCGGGATAGCCTGCCTTTATTGCCATACCGGCGTCGAGAAATCGGCCTTCGCCGGCGTGCCTGCAACGCACATCTGCATGACATGCCATTCGCAAATCTGGACGAATGCGGCAATGCTCGCGCCTGACAGGGAGAGCCTGGCGAAGCATCAGCCGATCCGATGGAACCGGGTCAACTTCCTGCCGGGCTATGTCTATTTCGACCACAGCGTTCACATCGCGAAAGGCGTCGGCTGCAGCACGTGTCATGGCCGCATCGACGAAATGGCGCTCACGGCGCAAGGCAAGCCGCTGACCATGGGCTGGTGCCTGAGTTGCCACCGCAATCCCGCGCCGAACCTGCGTCCCGAGAACGAAATCTTCAACATGGAGTGGAAGCCGCCTGCGGATCAGGACCGGAAGGGCGCTGAACTTGTGAAGGTCAATCACATCAACTCCGCACGGCTGATTGAGTGTTCGATATGTCACCGTTGAAGCCTGAGACAACTTCGGAAGAGGGCGGCTCCGGCCTGCGCCGGAGGGATGCCTTGAAGCTGCTGGCAGGCAGCATGGCGCTCGCCGCCTCGGGGTGCGGTAAACCGCAAGAAGAGATCGTGCCTTATGTCGAGATGCCGGAGCGTCTCATCCCCGGCATTCCGCTGAAATTCGCCACCACGCTCGCTTTAGGTGGGTATGGCCGCGGGGCTATCGTCACATCTCACGAAGGCAGGCCGACGAAAATCGAGGGCAATCCGCGCCATCCGGGCAGCCTCGGCTCGACGGACGTCTTTGCCGAGGCTGAGATCTTCAATCTTTACAGCCCCGATCGGTCCCAGGCTGTGAAGCAGGGCCGGGAAATTAGGTCCTGGGCGGATTTCACGGCGGCGTGGCAAAAGAGACAAGAAATTCATCACGCCGATCAAGGCGCGGGTCTGCGGCTTCTGACCGGGCGCATCGCCTCACCGACGCTGCTGCGCCAGATCAAAGCGCTGCAATCCGCCTATCCGCGCATGGTCTGGCACGCTTACGAGCCGGTGGATGATGCGCAATCGGCGGCTACGCAAAGCGTTTTCAAGCGCCCTCTCGATGCGCTGCCACGGCTCCAGGATGCCGACGTCGTTTTGAGCCTGGACTCCCGGTTTCTCGACGCCGGACCGAGGCAAATCCCCATGGCCCGGGCTTTTTCCGATCGTCGCCGGGTCAGGCGAGACACCAAGGACATGCTCCGGCTCTATGCCGTCGAGCCAATTCCAACGCTCACAGGCGCAAACGCGGATCACCTTGTCACGGCGCCCCTTGCGGATATCGAGCGCATCGCTTGCGATTTGGGCAGACGCTTGGGCGCGGCAGTTCCAGACCCCGCGTTGCGAGGCCCGTTATCCAGCTTTGCAGATGCCGTTTTCAACGATCTGCAATCCCATCAAGGACGTGCGCTCGTCCTGGCCGGGCCTACGATTTCGCCAGAAGTTCAGGCGCTCGTAGTCTGGATCAACGCGAAGCTGAATGCGCCCGTTACCTATCTCGATCCGCTGGCTGGAAGCGATGGCCAACCTGGCCTTCAAGAACTGGCGCAAAGCCTCAAGGATGGGCAGGTCAAGACGCTCATCGCGGTCGAGTGCAATCCAGCTTACGACGCCCCCGCGAACCTCGCTTTCAATGATGCGCTCCAAAAGGCCGAATTTCGCGCCCATCTGTCACAAATCCTGGATGAGACATCGGCGCTTTGCGAATGGCATCTTCCGGCGTCGCATGCCCTTGAGAGCTGGTCCGATCTGCGCGCCCTCGACGGGACGGCCAGTATAGTCCAGCCGCTCATAGAGCCGCTTTACGATACGAGAACGGCTCACGAACTTGTCGCGATTCTAGGCGGACAAACGGGCGCGAAGCCTCACGGTTTCGTTCAGGACACATGGCGCTCTCACGCGAGCAAGGACGCATTCGACGGCTGGTGGAAGAAAGTGCTGGAGGATGGCGTCATTCCGGACACCACGGCTTCGCCTGTGAATCCGGGCGAACCGACGCTTCCCGAGATCAAGCCCATTAAAGCAACCGAAGGCCCGACGCTTATTCTCACCGCGGACCCGGCGCTCTGGGATGGGCGCTACGCCTACAATGCGTGGCTCCAGGAGTGCCCGAAGCCGTTCACGAAACAGGTCTGGGGCAACTCGCTCGGCATGAACAAAGCCGACGCCGAAAGGCTCGGCCTGAAAAATGGCGACAAGGTGCGCCTTGCCAGCGCGGGGCGGCAGCTTGAGGCGCCGGTCTTCCTTAGAGAGGGGCACGCCGAGGGCGTCGTCAGCCTCACGCTCGGCTATGGCCGCACCGCTGCCGGAGACATCGGCACGGGCGTTGGCGTCAACGCCTTCGCGCTTCGCGAGACGAGTGCGCCCTGGGTGGTGGACGGCATCAAGATCGAACCGCTGCCGAAGAGCGAAGATTTTGCAATTACGACAGCCGTCACCAGGCTAGACGCAGCCACGAAGGATCTTTTCCCGGTTTTGACGCTGGGCGACTTCACGTCCGCGAACCTGAAAAGGAACCAGGAGAGCCAGCCGTCGCTTCTCCCACCAAGCTCGAAGCCGGAGCCGGCTTGGGCGATGGTCATCGATAACACCGCCTGCATCGGCTGCAACGCCTGCGTGATGGCCTGCCAGGCGGAAAACAACATCCCTGTCGTCGGACCTGATGAGATTGAGTGGGGCCGCATCATGCACTGGATACGCATCGACCCCTACGAGCAGGAGAATGGGCCGGGCGAGACGCGAGTTGTGGGGTTCGAGCCGGTGCCGTGCATGCATTGCGAGAAGGCGCCGTGCGAGCCTGTCTGCCCCGTCGCCGCTTCGATTCACGACAGCGAGGGGTTGAACCTCCAGGTTTACAACCGCTGCGTCGGCACGCGCTTCTGCGAGGCGAACTGCCCATACAAGGTCCGGCGATTCAACTTCTTCGGCTACGCCAGCGGCCAGGAATATAAGAACCTCGGCGCGACACCCCTCAAGGCGCAGAAGAATCCGGATGTCACCGTGCGCGCGCGCGGCGTCATGGAGAAATGCACCTATTGCATTCAGCGTATAGCCCGGGCGGAGCATACGGCTGCGACGGAGAACAGGGACCTAAAAGCCGGTGAAGTCGTCACCGCGTGCGAAGCGGCCTGTCCAACGCGCGCGATCCGGTTCGGCGATCTCGACCGGGATACGGAGGTGCGCCGCCTGCGCTCGGAGCCCCAGCATTACGCGCTTCTCGGCCACTTAGGCACGCGCCCGCGCACGACCTATCTTGCACGGGTTCTCAATCCCAATCCGGCACTGCAGAAAGGCGAGGGATGACTGTCGCAGACGTAACAGCCGGTTCTGAGCGTGCAGAGCTGCCTCACGGCAAAGACCTCGTTTCCGTCTCTCTCAAGGACAATGATGTCGCCGATCTGATCGCGCGGCCGGTTCTGGGGGACGGGGCCGGCCGGGGCTGGCTCATCGCTTTTCTCGCGGCGTCGCTAGGTACGATCATCATGGCTGGCGGCGTCATCTGGCTCCTGGCCATTGGCGTCGGCATCTGGGGCATCAACTCCAGCGTCGTCTGGGGCGTTGCCATCGCGAGCTACGTTTGGTGGATCGGGATCGGTAACGCCGGCACGCTCATCTCGTCGATGCTTCTCATCATGCGGCAGCGGTGGCGCGCCTCCATCAACCGCTTCGCGGAGGCGATGACGATCTTCGCGGTGACAATCGCGGGCATCTTCCCGATCATCCACCTGGGGCGGCCCATGTATTTCTACTGGCTCGCCCCATACCCGAACACGATGACGCTCTGGCCCCAATGGCGGAGCCCGCTCGTCTGGGATTTCTGGGCGATCCTCAGCTACCTGCTTTTCTCGATCATCTTCTGGTACACCGGCATGATCCCCGATCTCGCGGCGCTCAGAGACAAGGCGAGATCGCGAACGGCGCAGGTGTTCTACGGCGCGCTGGCGCTCGGCTGGCGCGGGTCGGCGCGGCACTGGTCGGTCTATCACACCTTCACCATGACGATGGCCGCCATGGCCGTTCCGCTGGTCTGCTCCGTGCATAGCATCGTCGGACTAGACTTCGCCGCGAGCCTGATGCCCGGCTGGCAGGACACGATTTTCCCGCCCTACTTCGTGGTCGGCGCGATGTTTTCCGGCTTCGCGATGGTGATCGTGCTCACGGCGTTGGTGCGCTGGGGTTTCCGGCTGCAATCGGTCGTGACCGTTCAGCATTTCGACATCATGGGGCAGATCCTCGCCGCCTCCGCGCTCATCATGGGTGCGTCCTACGCTACGGAATGGTTCTCCGCCTGGTATGGCGGGCGCGCCGTCGAACGGAACCTCCTGGCCTTCCTGTTCACCGGTCCTTATGCGCCGATCTACTACGCGATGCTCATCTGCAACGTGGTCCTGGCGCAAATCTTCTGGTTTCCCGCCGCGAGGCGAAGCGTGCTTCTCCTCTGCATCATCTCGATTCTGATCAATGTCGGCATGTGGCTCGAACGCATCCTCATCATCTGGATGACCTTGAGCCATGACTACATGCCCAGCATGCACCGGCTGTTCTACATGACCTTTGCGGACTGGTTTTTCATCTTTGGTCCGCTTGCCGTTTTCGCCTTTCTTTTCATTGTCTTCGTGAGACTTTTGCCGTCCGTGTCCATCCACGAGGTGCAGGAACTTCGGCGCGAGGAAGCTTCGGCATGAAAACGCTGGTCGCCACCTTTCATACGCCCGACGCTTTGATGCGCGCCGCCGGGAGGGCGAAATCGGAAGGGTTCCCGCCCCATGATGCGCTTACGCCGTTTCCCATCGACGGCATCGATGGCGTCCTCGGCCTGAAGCAGACCAATATCCGAAGGTGGATGGGGATTGCAGGCTTCTCCGCGGCGGCGGCGGCTTACGCTTTGGAGTATTACAGCGCGGTCATCGATTACCCCTATAACTCAGGGGGACGGCCCTTCAATAGCTGGCCCGTCTTCCTGCTGTTTCCGTTTGAGCTTGGCATCCTTGTGGCCGGGATCACAGGCTTCATTCGCCTTCTCATCCATTGCGGCCTACCAAGTCCTCATCATCCGCTTTTCGATGTTCGCGGCATTGAGAGGGCAACATCGGACCGGTTTTTCCTGACCGTCCAAACGGTCAAGGAAGAGACCGCCGAGGACCGGCTTCGTGAGCTGCTGGAGGGTGAAGGGGCCTCCTCGATTTCGGAGGTTGAGCCTTGAGACGCTTCGCGCCGCTGATCGTGCTTCTTCTCGCCGGCTGCGATCTCTCCATGACGCAGCAGCCGAAATACACGGCTTACCAGCCGTCCTCGCTCTGGCCAGACGGCACGTCCGCCCGCCCGCTCCCGGCAGGGACAGTGGCGCAAGGCGACCTCGCACGAGAGGCCGCGAAGAACAAGCCGCCGGAGGTGACGCTTTCACTTCTGACGCGCGGGCAGGACCGCTTCAACACCTACTGCTCGCCCTGCCACGGCCTTTCCGGCTATGGCGACGGCATGATCGTGCAGCGCGGTTTTCCGCCGCCGATTTCCTATCACAGTAGCGGTTTCCGCCAGATCGATGGCCAGTTCTTTTTCAACGTTATGACCCAGGGCCTCGCCCCGATGTACTCCTACGCGGACCGCGTCTCGGTCGCGGACCGCTGGGCCATCGCGGCCTACATTCGCGCATTGCAGCTGTCGCAATATGCCTCGGTTGCGGTTGCTCCCGAAGCACGGGAGAAACTGCGATGACGTCCGCTCCCCCTCATGGCCGCGCGCAGGCGCATTCGGTCATCCCGGCTGGTGTGCTCGCAGCTTTGTTCATCGCAGCCGGCGCGGCGACGATTGCGTTTTTCATTGTCGATCCCCTTGCGGCCGCGCGCGGCTGGCTCGCGGCCTTTGTCCTTTTCAGCCAGGTGGTGCTGGGAGGGCTGGCGCTCCTTCTCATCCATAACCTCGTGCATGTTCGGTGGGGCACTCATTTCAGCCCCATCTTAAAGGCCTTGATTTTGGGAGTGCCTCTTCTGGCGGTCCTTTGGATTCCCATCGCGCTCCACCTCGGGGGCCTCTATCCCTGGGCATCGGCGCCGCCACACGTGCCGTCCGACGTGCAGGCGGCCTATCTCAACTCCAAAACTTTCGTGCTTCGATCCGTCATCGCATTCGCAGGCTGGATGCTGTTTGCAGTCCTGCTCCTGATCAGCAAGACGATACCGCGGCTGACCGCTGCGCTCGGCCTCGTGTTCTTCGGACTCTCGAGCTATGTCTTCGGCTTCGACTGGATTCTGTCAGTTGGCGCGCCCTTCATCTCCAGCTCGTTCAACGCCGAGATGGCGATCCAATGCTTGATGGCGGGCTTGGCGGCTTGTGCGCTTTTCGCTCCCAATGTTGCTGACAAACAGGCTCGCGGCGATGTTGGAGCCTTCCTGCTCGCGGCCTCTCTCGGCGTCTTCTACTTCGCGCTGATGGCCTACATCGTGAACTGGTACGGCAACCTGCCGGATCAGGCCGAGTGGTATCTCGACCGCGGGGGGCGCTGGCTCTTTGTCCTCGTGGCCGCCGTGGTTTTTGGCCCTGCGATTACGATCGTTTCGCTCCTCTACGGCTCGGTGCGCAACAACGGACGGCCTCTCCGCCTTGTCGGAGCGTCGGCCCTTCTTGGTATCGCGCTCCACAATCTTTGGCTCTTCGCGCCGCTGATGACGCCGCAATCGATCCTGGCCGCACTGATTGCTTTCATCGCCATGACAGGTGCGCTTGTCCGCGTCCAGCAATGGGGCCGTAGCTTGATCCCCGAAGGGAAGGGCAGCGATGTCTGATACGCAGGTAACTCGGACAGAGCCGGAGGGCGTAGCGGCACGGCCCGTCCTCTACATCGCGGTGGGGTTTCTCGCCTTTGTCGGGCTCTGCCTCGGCGGCATTTTCCTTTATTATAGCGATGTTATCGGCACGCGCAGGTCAGTGAAGCTCGAGCCGTTCCCCGCTCCGCAGCTTCAGCGCACGCCGCTCTCCGACCTCGAAAAGCTGCAGCAGAAGCAGCAGGCGCAGTTGCACGGATATGCCTGGGTGGACAAGAACCAGGGCATCGTCCGCATCCCGATCGAGCGCGCCATGCAGATCGTCGTCGCAAGAGGTGGAACCGCGGCTTTTGGCTCGCTGGACGATCTCAACAAAGCACCGCCGCCAAAGGGAAACAACGAAACGGCCAAGGCCACACAGCAGATCGCTGTCCCGAGCGAGGTGCAACGATGAAAGGCATCCTCGCGGCTCTTGCGCTTCTCTTCTTGAGCATCCCTTGCAAAGCGGCCCTTTCGCCGAAGCAGTTGAGCACGGCGATCCTGAATCCGAGCCCGGGTGCTTCCCTGCCGGTCGATGCGGAATTCACAAGCAGCACGGGCTCGACGCTCACCCTTGGCGAGGCAATTGGCGACAAACCTGCTGCGTTCATTCTCGTCGATTATACCTGCCGCTTTATTTGCGGGACGACGCTCGCGATCGCTGCTTCCGGCCTATCTGGCAGCGGGCTGAGGCCTGGCAAGGACTTCTCTTTCATCGTCATGGGCATCGATCCGAAGGACAAGCCTGCGGACGCCAAGGCCATGGAAGACGCCGAACTCGCGCCCTATCCAAGCCTTCTCGCATCGGCGCATTTTCTGAACGGCGACGCCGCCGCAATCGCAAGCGTGACAAAAGCCCTGAACTACACCCCGGTCTACGATGCTGAACTCGATCAATATGCGCATCCCGTCGGCGCGGTGATCCTCACGCCGGATGGCCGCGTGTCTCGCCTGATTTCGGGGCTGAACCTCAATCCGGACTCGTTCAAAGCCGCCTTGAAAGGCGCTGGCGACGGCGGTTTCTCCGGCCTCGTGGAAGGCATCCGGCTCCTTTGCTACGGGCACAGCCCGCTTCATGGCGCTTACGCATCCGCCGTACAGGCCGCCCTTGCCGTCGCCGGGGTCCTGACGATTGCCGGCATTGCGGGCGTTGCCGTTCTTTTCACAAGGAAGGGGAGGCTCCAATCATGAACAGCTTCAGGCTCTTTCCCGAAGAAGCGTCCACCCAGGCCCCCGCGACAGACACGCTGTTTCTCATCCTCATGATCGTGTCGGCGGCGATCATCATTCTGGTGCTGGCCCTGGTTATTACCTTTTCGCTGCGCTACCGGCGCGGCACGAAGGCGAACCGTGGACCGCTTCGCGAAATTGTATCGCGCGAATTCGAGGTCGGCTGGACAGCGGGAACCTGCTTTCTCGCCCTGTTTCTGTTCTGGTGGTCTGGCAGCCTGAATATTTCAACGCTGGTGCCGCCCAAGGATGCGATGGAAATCCACGTCGTCGGCAAGCAGTGGATGTGGAAGACGCAGCACTCGAACGGCGCCCGCGAAATCAACGCCCTGCACGTGCCCGTCGATGAGCCGGTCAAGCTCATCATGACATCCGAGGATGTCATCCATTCCTTCTACGTACCCGCCTTTCGCATCAAGCGCGACGTGCTGCCTGGCCGATATACCGAGACCTGGTTCAATGCGACCAAGACCGGGACCTATCACCTGTTCTGTACGCAGTTCTGCGGCACCGAGCATTCGCGCATGATCGGCGAGATCGTGGTCATGCCCAAGGATGAGTTCTCGAAATGGCTCCACGAGCAACCGCAATCGGCTGACATTTCAAAGGAAGGCGCGGCGCTGTTCGCCTCGCTAGGGTGCGCGAGCTGCCATGAGGGCAAATCGCGGGTTCACGCCCCGCAGCTGGCGGGCGTGTATGGCAAGCCCGTTCATCTCCGCGACGGGCGCGTCCTCACCGCGGACGACGCCTACATTCGCGATACGATCCTTGAGCCCGGCAAGCATGTCGTCGCCGGCTACGAACCCCTCATGCCAAGTTTCGACGGACTCGTAGGCGACGACGAGATCCTGCGCCTGACGGCATACATCCGCTCGCTAAAAAACAAGGGAAGGGCCGGATGACGGACATTACCGTAGGTCAAAACCCGCCGAGGCCGTCTCCCGTTGCAGCGCCTGCGCATTCCTATCTGGACACGCCAAGCCTCTGGTCCTGGCTTTCGACCACGGATCACAAGCGCATCGCCATTCTTTACGCGATCACGGTCACGTTCTTCTTCCTGGTCGGCAGCGGCGCGATGGCGGTGATACGGCTGGAACTCATGACGCCGCAAGCCGATGTCGTGACCGACGAAGCCTATAACCGGCTGTTTACGCTTCATGGCGTGGTGATGGTCTGGTTTTTCCTGATTCCGTCCATCCCCACGATCTTCGGCAATTTCCTGATCCCGCTCATGATCGGCGCAAAGGATCTGGCCTTTCCGCGCCTCAATCTCTTGAGCTGGTACCTGAACCTGATCGGCGGCCTCTTTGTTATTTACGTTCTCATCTCGGGCGGCGTCGACACGGGCTGGACCTTCTATACGCCCTATTCGACCATGTTCGCGAATGGGGCGGTGATAGCCGCTGCGGCGGGAGTTTTTTTCGCGGGTTTCTCCTCCATCGCGACGGGCATCAACTTCATCGCGACGATTCACATGCTGCGCACCAAGGGCATGACCTGGTTCCGGCTGCCCTTGTTCGTCTGGGCCATGTATGCGGTCAGCATCGTTTTCATTCTGGCCACGCCCGTTCTTGCGATTACGCTTGTCCTGATTTCGGCGGAGCGCTACTTCGGCCTGCCGATCTTCGATCCGGCCAATGGCGGCGATCCGCTGCTCTTCCAGCATCTCTTCTGGTTCTACAGCCACCCCGCCGTCTACATCATGATCCTGCCAGCCATGGGGGTCATCTCCGAGGTCATCACCTGCTTCGCGCGCCGGAAGGTCTTCGGCTATACCTTCATGGTCTACGCGCTGGTGGCAATCGCGGGGATCAGCTTCTTCGTATGGGGCCACCACATGTTCGTGTCCGGCATGTCGCCCTATGCCGGGCTTGTCTTCTCGCTGTTGTCCTTCGTGGTGGCCGTGCCCTCGGCGATCAAGGTCTTCAACTGGACCGGCACGCTGTTTCGCGGCCAGATCACCTTCGAAGCCCCGATGCTCTATGCGCTTGGCTTCCTGGGCCTTTTCACGGTCGGCGGCCTGACGGGGCTTTTCCTGGCTTCCATCCCCATCGACGTTCACGTCCACGCCACGTACTTCGTGATCGCCCATTTCCATTACATCATGGTGGGCGGCTCGGTTTCTGCGCTTTATGCCGCGCTGCACTTCTGGTGGCCGAAAATCACAGGCAAGATGTATCCGGAATCATGGGCGCGTTTCGCCGCGATCCTCATGTTCTTCGGCTTCAACTTCACGTTCTTCCCTCAGTTCATCCTGGGCTATCTGGGGATGCCGCGGCGCTATCATGTGTATCCGCCTGAGTTCCAGCCGCTGCATGTGATGTCGTCCACGGGCGCGAGCGTTCTGGCCGCGGCGTATGTCCTTCCGATCCTTTATCTCACCTGGTCCCTGTTCACGAACAGGAACGCGCCAAACAATCCATGGGATGCGACGGGGCTCGAGTGGCAGACGACGTCGCCGCCGCCGCCTGAAAATTTCTTGAGCCCGCCGGTCGTCGATAAGGAGCCCTACGATTACGGCGAGGAGGACAAAGACCCGGATCGCCCCGCCAATCCACAGCTTGCGGGGACGGGATCATGAGCAGCACCTCGATCGACGAACTCGCCCTTCCCGCGGCCGAGCCAGCCGTTCCTGAACAGTGGGAGACTATCGAGGAGGAGCAGGAAGCCGCGAGCTTCGGCATGTGGCTTTTTCTTGCGACCGAGATGCTTTTCTTCGGCGGCCTGTTTCTCTGCTACACCGTCTACCGCTTTACCCATACCGACGGTTTCCTGGCCGGGGCTCGCGAATCCGATCTCAGGCTTGGAACGATCAACACCGTAATCCTGCTGACGAGCAGCCTGACCATGGTGATGGCGGTACAGGGCGGGAGGGCTGGTTTGCGCAGGCTTGTGTGGAAATGCCTCGCCGCCACCGCTGTTCTGGGGGCGGCGTTCCTCGCCGTCAAAGGTTACGAGTGGAGCGAAGATCTCAGCCGCCACCTCTTCCCAAATGCGCAATTTGCGATTGCTGAACGCGGCGCGCCGATGTTTTGGGCGCTGTACTGGGTCATGACTGGCCTGCACGGCATCCATCTCACAATCGGCGTCGTGATCGTGGCGCGGCTTGCCTGGCTCATGCGCGGGCTGACATCCTTGAAGATCCCTGATCTCGTAACCATCGGGCTTTATTGGCACTTCGTCGATACCATCTGGATTTTCCTCTATCCGCTTCTGTATCTATCGGGACGAGCGTCATGAATGAGGAAACCGCACTTCTGATCAGGCGGCTCTGGTTCCGTAACGGAGCGGTTCTGCTGACGGAGTTCATCTTGCTCGGCATTTCCTTTGCAGCAGCTTTCGCGCCGCTGAATGGCTACAACACCGCCGTGAATGTCTTCATCGCCGCCCTCATGGCCCTGATCGGCCTTTTGTTTTTCATGGGTTTGGTCCGGGAAAACACGCTTTTACGGCTCGCCGCAGCAGGTGGGTTATTCTGGCTCATAGTGTTGTTCACGCTGACATTCAGCGACTACTTCACACGAGCCAGTTAAGCTTACGCGGAGCTTTGGTCAGGAAAAAGCCTTGAAGGCAGAGTCGAGGATCGTCTGGAAGGACTTATCGTATCGCGTTACTGGAGGCACCGCGCGCTTGATCCCCAAGAGCTGGTAGACCGCCATCTGCGCCGCCCTCACAGAATACTCGACGGTGAACACAACGTCTTCCGGGATCTCGACGAACTGGCTGACAAAGGCGAGGTTCCTGGAGTTTTTCGGCACTGGCAAGGGCCGGTCCGACTTGGCGCGTGGCATGAACATGCTCGTGATATAAGGCATCCGGCAGGGGACGCAGATTGCGCCGTCGAAGACGCTGCGATCGAAATTGAGGTGTCCACAGACCTCAATGAGGATTTCCGCGCCTGTGCAGTCCGCCATCGGCTTGGCGACGAAATTGCCGATACGGTCCGGGTGCAGGGCATAGCCCCAAAAAACCTGCAAGTCTTTCGGCTGGCCGGGAAAATGCGGCTGGTGATAGAGCACCACTGACATGAGCCAGTTCGAATCCTTGAAAGTTACAAGGCCGCCGGTTCCCGCCACATTTCCGCTAAAGGCCTCCATCTGGTCGAAGAAGGTTGGCGTCGAGCATGTCACGGTGAAGGATTCCCACCACAACTCGGGGATGCTCGAATTGAAGGCTGCCGGGTTGCCAAATTCCGGCCGCCCCTTGGCAAGCTTCTCCCAAAGCGTCCAGCCCTGGCTATCGGCCTTGGTCAAACGCTGCGGCGGGTTTGTCATCGAGCCCAGGCTTGAAGCGTCAGTCATCGACCCATTCTGTAGGAAAACCAGATCGTCTTCTGCGACAGCGACAGCTGTAAGATCAGCTCCTCTCCGGATTTTGAGTTCGTTCACGCGAACGAGGCCGCCTTCTTCAACAACGCCGATGTCAACGACTTCCGCGCCGGAAATAAACTGGACGCCCTTCGTCTCAAGCCACGCTGCCAGGGGGCGAACCATCGCGTCATATTGATTGTAAACCGTGCGTCTTACGCCAGCGAGCGTATCGATACGCGGGAATTCATTCATAAACCGATGCAGATAGCGCTTGAGTTCGACAGCGCTGTGCCAAGGTTGAAAGGCGAAGGTCGTCTGCCACAAGTGCCAGAAGTTGTTCTCGAAAAATGCGGGCGACAGCCAGTCGGTGATGCGATCCGCGCCAAGCACCTCTTCGGAAGCCTCCGTCAGCGCCAGAAGCTCCGCGCGGTCGGCCATGGTGAAACCCATCGCCGATACATCGACCTTGTGCCTGTTCCGGTCGACGAGGCGCGCCTGCGAATGCGACTGGTACTCTTCGTTGAATGCTTCCGTGTCCTGCCGCACCGTCTTGCCGGGATGCTCGAGCGACGGGATCATGTCGAACAGATCCCAAGTGCATTCATAGTGGCCGAAGGTCAGCATCCGGCCGCCGCGCACGACATAAGAGCCGTCCGGCTGGCGCGCGCCATCCAGACTCCCGCCCAGAATGGGCAGCTTTTCATAGATCGTAATATTGCCGCCGGGAACCCCGCCGTCCCGAACCATAAAAGCGGCGGCCGCCAGTGTACCAATGCCGCCGCCAATAAGATGCGCTTTCATCAAAAACCTCATCAACGCTCAATGTGAGTAAGTGAGAAACCATTTTGCTTATTTCGTCATTATGGCCGCATCTGGTCCCAGGCGCGATCGATGCGGTGCGTGGGGCGCCTTTGAACGCCAGCCGTGTGATAGGAATCGCCATAAGTCGCGACCTTTTCTGAAGTCGATCCTTGTGGCATGAAGAATGCCACGAAGGTCCAAAAACAAAGAACTAACCCAAAATCTATCTTAGATTGCGATAATCTCTACTTCCAGTTGCGAAAAGTGCATTTTTTGCCAAACGAACCCAATAGAGTTAAGGGACCGTTGCGCCCGATAGGGGTCGAACGTTCTGACGAATGGTATGACTTAAATTCGAAGCGCGAAGCTCAAGTCGTTCGCCACTAGAAAAGCTCAAGTAATTTTTTCGGCTCAAATTCTTATTACTAGGATTACGAGACATCTTCCTTTATTTTTTGCCATCATTCGCATGAAACGGCTGGATCGGGCTGCCCCGAGTTCGCAGGGGGCAATCCTCTTCAAGTAAAGGACACCGTCTAACGCGCAACCGAAAGCGAGACCACAATGTCTCACCACCTAAACTCACCCATTGCTCGCCAGGATGTCCGCCTCGACATCACCGACCTTTACGTCTTTCGCGGCGAAGTGGGCACCGTGTTTGTGATGAACGTCTGTCACTCGATTGCGGGCAACATCCCGACCCCGGGCTACCACCCCGAGGGGATGTATGAATTCAAGGCCGACCTCGACGGCGATGCCGTCGAAGACCTCACCTACCGAATGACTTTTGACGAGCGCGACTCTGATGGCAGGCAGCGCTTCGTGCTGCGGCTCATCACGGGCGCGGACGCTGCCGATCCTGCCGCGGCTGGGGACGTCGTCGCGAAGGGTTGCACGGACGAGATAACGACCACGCCAGCCGGCGTTCGCATCTGGGCCGGAAAGGCAGGCGACCCGTTCTGGATCGAGCCCGATGTGCTCCACGCGGTTGGCCATGCATTCCAGGACGGCACGGTTATCGATCTGTCCGGGTGGGACCCGGCGAAGGCAAGGAACCTGTTTGCCGGTTGCACCGTGTATTCGATCGTGCTGGAAGTGCCCGACAGCGAACTTTTCAGCAAGGCAGGCCACGCCCGCCGCATCCGCGTGTGGGCTCTGGCATCGCTGGCGACCGATGCCGGAGGATGGCGTCCGATTAACAGGTTCGGCCTCCCCATGATTCACCCGCTTTTCACGCAATTCAACGGAGACCTTGGCAACCGCCTCAACGCAGGACGCCCGGCCGACGATTTCGCGACACACGGCGAAACAATCATCCAGGCCGTCGCCCGTGTCGTCGCTGCTTACGGAACTGCGGAAGACCCACGGGCCTATGCAGAGAAGGTCGCGCACCGGTTCTTCCCGACCATGCTCCCGTACACCATCGGCACCGCCGCCGCCTTCGGCTTTGCCGAGTGGAACGGCCGTTCGCTCACGGACAATGCACCGAATGCGATGTTCACGATCGCCGCGAATACTCCGGTGCAGCTCGGCATTGGCAAGGAGTCCGTTGCGTCAAAGCCATCGAAGGCATTCCCGTATGTTCCCGCGGTCCCCAGTGGAAGTTGACGTCAGTTCGAGGCTATAGGGGTGAAGAACTTGGCCAACCAAGACAAAGACGCAAGCCTGTCCGCGAAAATGCCGCGTCGTAAATTTTTGATTGAAGCCGGTATCGCAGGATTGCTCGGCGCCGGTTCCCGGACTGTCACGGCGCAGACGTTAGCCGCTGCCAGCGAGGCGATGCCAAGTCACGCCGGAACTGCCGATATGGCGCTCAAGGACTACGACCCCGCCTACGTCGAGCACGTTATCAAACCCTTCCTGCGTGAAAGCTTCTTTCAGTCCGAGACGCCCGACATTCCGCTTATCGGCCGGGCGTTCAGCAAGCAATTTGCGCTTCCCTACGATCTCTGGGGCCTCCTTTACGACGACTGGGCGCCAAGCTTCGAGGAGGACGGGCTTTCGGTCTTTATTCAAGGGCTCGACAAGCGCGGACCCGATAACCGCCGCAAGCGCATTTATATCTCGGCCGTAACTGCCGACCTTTACCCAATGTACGCGGACAAGGTCAGGGCCTTCTTCGACCAGCTTTTCGCAGAACAGCATGCCGGCAAGCCGCTGATGCGGCGCTATCTCGACAGCTATTTCGATCTGTTCTGGGATTTGCATCTCGGCGTGAAAGGCGATGGCATTCCGGACCACGTCCGCCAGATCGGCCAAAGCTTCAACACCGTTCTCGGCTTCCGTGATCCAACGGCTCAGATTGTCTACGAGAATTACATGAAGGTGAGGCAGCTTCGGACGCCTCTAAAGGAGTGGATCGCCGAAAAAGTCAATGATGTCATGAACGGGAAGGTAAAAGACCCCGAGAAGACCTTCGTTTATTACTGGTCGAAGAACGGCAAGGGCGGAGAAGACTTCCGGCCCAAGGATGTCGTCTTCGAATGTTTTCATAACTTTAATGCCCTCAGCCAATGGGGCGATACGATCTATAATATCATGCTGAAGCTGGAGAAGACCTCCGGCGATCCTTCCATCAAGGCCTGGTTCAAGAAGACTATGGAGCGCGACCACGATCGTGTTGATGCCGGCGCATTCACGCCGCTCCAGCGCTTCGTCATGGAGTTGTTCCGGGTGATCTCTCCGAACCCCGGCAGCATCTCCAGTCTCCATGAACTGATGCCAGTCCACGCGGCAGATCGCTATGTTTATGCCATCACGGCCCATGTGCCAGCGAATTTGAGCCCGATCCAGTGGGAAAATCCGCTCGAATTCAACCCCGATCGCTATATCGATGCGCCCACGAGCGATCAAACAGGGGAAGTCAAAGCGAAGGCATTCGGGTTCGCAAAGTGCCCCTTCGGCAAAACCTCGTTTGCGGTCAGCGACGGCCGCAACGCTGAAATCACTAACAGCGGCTTTGGCACGGTGTTCGGCGTTGTTGATAGCAAGCCGCTCCCAGTATGCGACCACGCGGGCTTTGCGCCTTTCGGCTTCGGGTATCGGCGCTGCCCCGGCGAGCAGCTCAACATTGCGGTTTTCAGCGATCTCCTTCGAAAGGTCTGGGCCGATAAGATCGAGTTCGAACGGCTCGACGTATCGAGTCCCGACAAGATCCCCGCCGGCCCGCTTATCGTCGTCGATGACAATTTCGGGTTCCGCCGCGAGGTTTAGGGGCGAGCCAAGAGTTGCGGGAGCGCCTGGATCAGACGCCGCGGCTCACCCGCATCGCGGCGCGCGAAGCCCAGAGAGGGCCGTGTCCGCCTGGGTAGAACACCGCGTCGTAATCGCTTGGGTTAATAGTCGAATGCTTTGCGGTATTATCGAAGGCCTCAAGGGCCTCTCTGTCCTTGAAAAACGGCCTTGTCGAGTCCGTGTGCGCTTGAGGCTCTTCACTTCTGGGGCGATGGGCGACCTTCCGCCCTTTGGCGACGCCAGCGCTTGCCGGTGTCACCGAGACATGCGGGCCTCCCATAGCATGTGATCCATTGAACGAAGCGGAACCCTCTCCAAACAAGCACAAGACTCAAAACATATGGGAGACGATGATGGCAGGCTGATTGGACCGGCCTCGATTTTCATCCCAGCGCGATTGTGTGGCACGGCAAGAAGCGCTGGCCTGCGCTTCGCGTCGCGGGAACCGGTTCCTTGCCACCAGGATAAAAAAGCAAAACGGCTCAGCAGCATCGAATTGACGCCCTTGCTCCATGGGCGTATTTACCGCGCAATTCCATATAAATGGCGCTACAACCGCGCTGGCCTCTCTTTCGTGAGTCCTTACAATGCCCCAATACCGCTCAAGAACCTCCACCCATGGCCGCAACATGGCAGGCGCCCGCGGGCTTTGGCGTGCCACCGGCATGAAGGACGAGGATTTCGGCAAGCCCATCATCGCCATCGCCAACTCCTTCACGCAATTCGTGCCGGGGCATGTGCACCTGAAGGACCTTGGGCAGCTCGTGGCCCGCGAGATCGAGAGGGCTGGGGGCGTCGCCAAGGAATTCAACACCATCGCCATAGACGACGGCATCGCCATGGGCCACGGCGGCATGCTCTATTCGCTGCCGAGCCGCGAACTGATCGCCGATTCGGTCGAATATATGGCTAACGCCCACTGCGCCGACGCGCTCGTTTGCATCTCCAACTGCGATAAGATCACGCCCGGCATGCTGATGGCGGCGCTGCGGCTGAACATTCCAGCGATCTTCGTCTCAGGCGGGCCGATGGAGGCGGGAAAGGTCACCGTCGGCGGCAAGACCATCGCCGTGGACTTGATCGACGCCATGATTAAAGGCGCGGACAAGACCGTCAGCGACGAGGAGGCGCTCGCCTATGAGCGCGAAAGCTGCCCCACATGCGGGTCGTGCTCAGGCATGTTTACGGCGAACTCCATGAATTGCCTGACCGAAGCGCTGGGTCTGTCGCTGCCAGGGAACGGCACGCTTGTCGCTACACACGCCGACCGCAAGGAGCTTTTCCTCGAAGTGGGCCGCCGCATCGTGGACCTCGCCAAGCGCTACTACGAGAAGGGAGACGAAAGCGCGCTGCCACGCTCGATTGCAAATTTCGAGGCGTTCGAAAACGCGATGAGGCTCGACATCGCCATGGGCGGATCCACGAACACGGTTCTGCATTTGCTTGCGGCGGCGGAGGAGGGCGGCGTTCCCTTCACAATGGCCGACATCGACCGGCTGTCCCGGCAGACGCCCTGCCTATGCAAGGTCGCCCCGAGTAAGAACGACGTCCATCTTGAGGACGTGCATCGGGCAGGCGGCGTCATGGCGATCCTTGGCCAACTCGACCGCGCCGGCCTCATCCACCGCGAGTGTCCCACCGTGCATGCGCGAACCATGGTCGAAGCGCTCAACGAGTGGGATATCAGCCGGACCGAAAATGGCAAGGTCCAAGAATTCTACCGCGCCGCGCCGGGAGGAGTTCGGACAACCGAGGCCTTCAGCCAATCGAACCGATCAGGCGCGCTTGATCTGGACCGCGCCAAGGGTGTGATCCGCTCCGCTGAAAGCGCCTTTTCGCAGGATGGCGGGCTGGCGGTGCTGTACGGCAATATCGCGGCCGATGGCTGCATTGTGAAGACGGCCGGCGTCGACGAAAGCTGCCTCACGTTCTCCGGCTCTGCCGTAGTGTGCGAAAGCCAGGAGGAAGCGGTGAGCAAGATCCTGGGCGGTAGCGTCAAGGCTGGCGATGTCGTGGTGATCCGCTACGAAGGCCCCGTCGGCGGCCCCGGCATGCAGGAGATGCTTTATCCTACGAGCTACTTGAAAAGCGTCGGCCTTGGCAAGCAATGCGCGTTGATCACGGATGGGCGGTTCTCGGGCGGCACTGCGGGTCTGTCCATCTGCCATGTGTCACCAGAGGCGGCGGAGGGCGGAGCCATCGCGCTGATCGAGCCGGGTGATATCATCGAAATCGACATTCCTGGGCGCACCATCAATATCCGGCTCGGCCAGGCCGAACTTGCGGCCCGACGTGAGGCGATGGAAGCGCGAGACGTCGCCTCGTGGCATCCGCTGGACCGGCAGCGTGAGGTCAGCCAGGCTCTCAAGGTTTATGCCGCGATGGCGACAAGCGCAGCGCGCGGCGCCGTCCGCGACGTAAAGCGGGTGCGCAGCTGAGGGCCGGGCGAGGGAAGTCTCGCTCAGTCAGCTGAACCTTATTTACATGAGGCCAGTCGGTTGGCGTCAGGATCGGACGGGTATGCCAGAATCCTGCCCCGCCCCCCTCGTGTGCCAATCACGACACTTCTGCTGGTGCTCTCAACTGGTTCCGCATCTTATCCCACAGTCAGAGCATTCAACTCATTGATCAAATGAAGTTCTTCCAGGCGCATCTTCCTGTAAGAGTTCTTTGCGAGCGGGAGTGCGGGCTCGCAGACGAAATATTGCCCAAAAATTTGCCGGGAGACGAGACGGTCTGCAAGGAATTGAGCGCGTCGCGCACCTCTGTCCTCGCTATACGGGTATGCTCCTCTATGTCATTTGAGCGCCCACAGTAAATGACTTCCCGCGGGCGTATTATACCGCCGTGTCGAAAGATTGACTCCTGTTGCGCTGCTGCGATTCCGCAGATGGGCCAGATCATGATTCCCTGTCCGCATTGATTCTTGGGAGGGCATCATGACAGCGCTGTGCATCAGAAGGGATCGGACTCCAACGGCGTTGCGGAAGCTGGCCAAGGCTGAAGCTGATCCGCGGGTGGCGCGGCGTCTTTTGGCGATTGCCAACGCGCTTTCAGGCATGAGCCGCAAAGAGGCCGCCGAAGCCGCGGGTATGGACCGCCAAACCTTGAGAGACTGGGTGATCCGTTATAATGGGCACGGCCTCGATGGGCTTTACGATTGCTGGGGCGATGGGTGCCCGCCCCGCCTTGAGCCGCAGGAGCAGGCCGAACTTATCCGTATCGTCTTGGCTGGTCCCAATCCTGAGGCCGATGGCATTTCGTCATTCACCCGCGAGGATTTGGCGCGGATCTGCGAAACCCGCTTTGGCAAGAGCTTTCATCCGGCTTCTATGGGACGGCTCTTAAAGCGCCTTGGCTTTTCCAGGCAGAAGGCGAGGCCGAGCCACCCGCAAAAAGACCCGGCCGAAGCGGAGGCCTTTAAAAAGAGCCCCCGTGTTTCTTCGATACATCCGTATACGTCATAAAGGTAAGCGCCTCCGCCTGTTCTTCCAGGACGAGGCGCGCATCGGCCAGAAGGGCCGCGTCTGTCATGTCTGGTGGAAACGCGGCGAGCGGCCGCCGGGGCTTTGCGACAGGCGTTTCACCTTCGCCTATATCTTCGCGGCCGTAGAGCCGGGCACGGACAACGCCTTCGCGCTGGTGATGCCCTATGCCGATACGGCGGCGATGCAAGTCTTCCTCGACGGCTTTGCGAAAACCATCGCTGATGGCGAACATGCGGTGATGGTCCTCGATCAAGCTGGCTGGCATGGCTCTAACGACCTCGCCGTTCCGGCCAACGTCACCTTGGTTCCGCTGCCAGCCTACTCGCCCGAACTGAACCCCGTCGAGCGCGTCTGGCTCTATCTCAAGGAACGCTTCCTCTCCCATCGTCTGCTTGCCGATTACGATGCCATTGCTGACGCCGCCTGTAGCGCCTGGAACAGGCTCATCGCCGACGCGGGCAGGGTCAAATCGCTATGCTCCCACCCCTGGATTCCAAAGGTCAAGACTTAGGCTCGGCGGTATTAGTTATTGTCGGGTTCGAACATCTTTTTAGTCAGCAATTCAACTTCCATCCTGGTCAAGCTGTCCCCGTAACGGACTACATTTTGTAGTATTCGGTTTGGGTGCAACTTGATCGAGATTGTATATTTGTCACAGAGTCACACAAACAATAGCGTTACGCTTTTTCTCTTTTTGAAATGAAGCCAGCTAAATAGTACGAGTTGAAGCGCCCCGGCTGGGCGATTTTGTTTCATGTATTTGTTTTTTGGGTTGGGGCGCTGGACAGATTTCAAAGACAATCAGGAGGGGGAATAGCATGTTGAAAAGATTACTTATCGCGGGCGCATCATTGGCGTGGCTTTCGGCAGCTTCGGCTGGTGCGAGTTTTGCCTGCTCTATTGATCAGGCAACTATTGACAGCTTGCAAAAGGAGCTATTTACGGTAGTGCAGGATGGCAATGGTGGATTGTTCAAGCCGAATAACATGTGGTCGGCTATAGTCGATCGCCAGGGCTTTATCTGCTCCGTCATCAGCACAAATGGCTCCCCAAAAGTTCAAAAAAGCGACGCTTGGCCGGGCAGCCGTGCGATTGCAATGGCGAAGGCATTTACGGCGAATGGCTTCAGCAATAACAAACTCACCATCTCGACAGCGAACCTCTATGCTCCCACGCAGCCGGGCGGTTCTCTTTATGGACTGAACAACTCGAACCCCTTCAACCCGCTGTTCGACCCGCAGGGAACGGGTATTCACCAGGTTGCAGGCGGAATTATCACCTTCGGCGGCGGCGTCGCGCTCTACAAAGACGGTCAGGTCATTGGCGGGTTGGGCGTCAGCGGCGATGCCTCATGCGCAGACCATTCGATCGCATTCAGAATGCGCAAGGCTGCTGGGCTTCAACCGGATTTCAAGAAGATCCCGGGCCCGAACAGCAGCGGTAACGACAACATCGAATACGCGCCGGCTGGCAAGACGCCCACTGGCTTTCAACAGCCGCACTGTCTTCCGACGGATGTAACCCCTAAAGCTTAGGGATCGACAAGAGGTCTCGCTTCGCCCGGCGAGACCTTAGCTGACCTCGCGGCCGACCTCGATCAAAGACGAACCGTCATAATCATAACCCCTCTGTCCTTGAAAAGTATATACATAGTTACTTACGCCACTTTTGCGAAACAAACCCAATCTAATTAGCCAACGGTAAACTCTCACAGGATGACCCGCCTCGGGAATCCCAATTGACAATATGTGTCGAATGCTCAGACGAAAGGAATGGAAGTATTCGTTACCGGATTCGCCTGGCTTCAGCGTCTGAAGGGAGGGGCATTATCAGCTTTCTTCCTGGGCTGCACGTTCAAGCCCGGCAATGTCGAACTTGGTCATTTGCATCATCGCGCTAAACACACGAGCTCTGGCAGCCGATGAGGAGGAGGTCATGAGTTCGATAAAGCGCCTCGGCACGATCTGCCAGGAAAAGCCCCACCGGTCTTTTAGCCATCCGCATTGGCTCGTCTTGCCGCCTTCGGACATGTGGCTCCATAAGCGGTCGACCTCAGCCTGGTCATCGCAGTAGATCGTGAAAGACACGCTCTCGTTGGGTGTAAACAGCGGGCCGCCGTTAAACGCAATGAATTCATGGCTGTCGAGCCTGAATTGGACCAGCATCACGGAGCCTTCCGGCGCGGGACCCGCCTTGCCATAACGCTCGATCCCCAAAATCTCCGAACCAGGGATCGCTTTCGTGTAATGCTGCGCCGCGGCTTCGGCGTCTTTGTCGAACCATAAGGTGGTTGAAACTTTGGGAGAACTGGTCACTGCTCCTCCTCTCTGGTTTTTGACAGGAGACCAACGCGTCCGCCTGCAGGTTGTTTGCGCTGTCGCAAGGCGACAAACATAGTCGCTGCTGGACGTTCCAACCAAGCCTAATTTCTCCTGAGTTTCAAGGGAAGGCCCTTATCGTGGGCGGCGCGTGAAATCGTTGATGTGTTCGATCACATCCAAACAGGGAGCGTCCAAATCTCGAATGGCTGCGCCGTGGGGCAGGCCAATTCTTTTTACAAGCTTTCAGCAAACATCGAGATACTTATTCACCTTCTTTTAGCGTCCTTTCGGTATTTAATAAATTGCCGAGGAAAGGTTAGGGTGAGAATTATGAAATATATTATTGTTGCGTTCATTACGATTGGAGTGCTTTTCAGCGCCGCCGCGCAAGCTGCTCCGGCGTCCCCGCTTTTGATGCAGACCGAGCAGGCTTTCACATCTGCCGGTTCGGTTGAGAAGGTTTGTTGGGGTGGCGGCTGCGGCGGCTGGGGCGGCGGATGCGGCTGTAACTGCTGGCGTCCCTGTTACCGCCCTTGCTGGAATCCCTGCTATCGTCCCTGCGGCTATTATGGCTGGGGCTGCGGCTATCGCTGGTGGCCTCGTTCCTGGTATGGCGGCTGGGGCGGGGGTGGTTGGGGTGGAGGCGGCTGGGGGTGGGGCGGTGGCTGGTAGCCTCTGACCCCGGCGATCCAACACTTCAGACAGGCTACCATGAATGACGCTCCGGAGAGACCGCGCAATCGCGCGGTCTTTTCAGTATTCAGGCGATTGGCGGCAGGCCGAATTCAAGCGGCGCGAAAGCGCTTCAACCCTTGTTATGAAGCAGGCTGCTGCGACAACAAAAAAATCCTAGTCGTGTGCTCGGCGGCCACTGACCTCCGAAGGCCATATTTTCAGGGGGCTGGATGGTGCTGCAAGAGAGGATTGAACTCTCGGCCTCCCCCTTACCAAGGGTGGGCGCACTGTGAAAACATAAGGGAAACAAGGGGCGTTTGGTGGTACCCGGCGCCCCTTGTTGCGTTTAGAGGCAGGAAAAGGCGGTGTGTCCTTGTGAATCGCTTGTGAGCTGCTTCTTGGGCTAACACGCTTGGAAAGCAAAAGAGGCGCTCCGTTTCCGGAGCGCCTTCCGTTAGAACAATCGAATAAGAAACGACGCCAGCGCCGAAGCCAGTTGCGGGCTGATGCCGCACATCAAAGCCAGGCGATACGTCCCTCTCGACTGGCTGGTTTCAAGCTGGATGAATGCGAACATGTGCGCCTCCGTTCTTGTCTTACACCGATGGGAAGTGACCATAGAGGGGGACGTATCGTAAGTCGCGGTGGATGTTTCAGCATTTTGGCCCCCACGTTTCAGGGGTATAAAACGTAGGTTTATCCACCATCCTCTATGAATGATGCTTTCGAAGTTCATCACGAATGGTGTCCAGCGACCGCTTGCGTTTAATGAAGTGTCTTGCGTAAAAAAGCTGGGAACGATTTCCGAGATAACGAGGCTCGAATTCTTCTTCAGGATCGGTGTCGGGATTTTCCTGAATGAAGCCTGCAAGCCAAGCCGCCTGCCATTCGAAATATATTAGATCATCGTCTTTTATCTGCTTTTCCCAGTCCCTGAGTGTTTCCTCGCTAACGGCAAGAGCAGTCGCAACCCTGGTGAGTGCCGCATGTTTTTTCAGTCCGCGCCCTTCCTCAAACCAGACATGTGCAATTGCTTCCGCCCGCAACATGTCCAAGATGTAAGGCCTTCCGCGACGCCGTTGGCGAGAAGGGGTTAAGAAGGAGGGGAGTTCTCCGGCGTTTACGGCGCGGAGAGCTTCGGAAAGTGGGAAACGCCACACGCTGCTTTCTGTGCTCGTGGAAAGTAAAAGTCGTACGATAACGCGGCGAAGTATCTGATCGTCTAAATCGATAAATTGCGGATCATTCTCTTCAATGAAGTCTAGGAGCTCAGGAAGTTGAGGATACTCATCTGGCGGTAAGTTTGCCCTATATAAGTTTCCAAGAACTTCAAGTTCATGACTGTTTTCGTCCACATCACTTCCTCGACTTTCTTGTAGAAATTCAATAAGAGGACCATTTAGGCGTGTCATCTCATAGCCAATGATTTGAGACTGCGCCCATGTGATCAATTCCGCGTAAACGCGCCACCAAACGACTATTGCCTCTTGGGCCAGCTCAAACTTTCTGAATTCTGATTCCTCGCCTTTTCTTGGATCAGTATCGTGGTAAAGCTGGATCAGGTATTCGATTTCGTCGTCTATACGTTCTTTAATGTCTTGATAGCGAGGCATTCCTCACCCCATCGTCCGCTATGGCCTAAATTCAGAGTGGGCACAAAATAGCGATAGTTCACCCGGAAAGGAAACGAACTCGGATCAAAAATGGTGCGGTTATACCGCAGAGCACCACCAGGGATGGGGGGCCGGTGAGGCCGTGGCCTTCCAGGTAGCGTAGATGACGGTGAGCATGCCGACCGCCGCTAGGTGCATGACCGTGCCACGAATGTTCAGTATTTGGTCGCCAGCGTTTTATGAACCGTCCTAGCTGACGCAGTAATCCAGTCTGCGAATCTCGCCATGTTCATGCGGCGGTCATTCTACCGTCATGTGGCAGGTCTTCACCTCGCCCTCATAGTCCTGCGTTTTGAACCACCTTTCGGCTCGCTCGAAGTCAGGAAGGTCGTGCAGCTTGAAGTCTTTGATGGCCTCGCGGAGCGTGGTGGCATCAACCTCCAGCACAAAGCATTTTTCGTCATACTCTCCGGTAAGGAAGGTGGCGGCCATGTAGCGGTTGAGCGCTTCCAGTCTGGGGCGTGTGTGGATAAAGGTGATACCCTGATAGAGGATGAAATTGCCCAGTTTGTCGCGCGGAAACTGGGTCCGGTAGGTAACAAGGCCTTCAAGTGACGTTAGGGGGCCGATGCGTGTCTCTTTCCTTAAATGCTCCAATCAATAGCGCTGGTGTGTTGCTTGGCGATATGCTCGCTGTGCTCGCGTTTCAGTTGTGCGACCGTCAAGGTTTCCCCGTCAAGGCTGATCCGCTCGTCTTCCGGTAGCTTCAATCTCTCGACATAGTCGATGACGCTTTCGATGCCGTTCATTTCAAGGATGAGTGTCAGGTCGATGGGCATGGCTAAATCTCTATGCCGTTATCAATGTTGCGAGGAGCGGTATGTAATTTGGCTTGTGATGGCCATTCGCGGGGAATTGGCTTGCGGTCCCATGACCATTTGCAAACTTCATCGAGTTGATCCCATCTGGGGCGATGGGTTCCATCGTGATGAAGGGGTTTGCGGCGGACGTCTTCTTCGTAAGCAAGCTGCCCAGGTGTTTTATGAATTTGTTGCTCCATTTCTACATCTCCATTCCTGCGTCATGGTCGCGGTCCAGACCACGGGCCTTGATGGCTTTCTCGGTTAGGGTCAGGAATCCGGACCTGGTCCTGTGGAACCATCCGTCATCGATGCCGTGAGGCAGCGTATGTGTCGCGTGTCGCGGTGACAGGTCTAAAGGCTCGGGTATTTCAAGATGAGCAAGGGCCGTGCGGGCCGTCGCTATATGTATAGTGCCATTTCTGATGGCTGCTGTTGTGGCTTTCAGTATGTCTTTGGTAGTTGTCAGGTTCCGGCTTTCAATAAGATGATGCCAATGGTCCTCCGTCATGAGGTCTTCGGCATGACACCATTGGGCGTATTCACAGAAGTTAAACCCTAAAGCTGCTATTCCGGGATAGTATATCTCATGACCGATAGTAGATGCTATGCGGCGAACATATGGTAGGCGTGAAAGGTAGGGGTGTTGAAGATAAACGGCTTCTCCCAGAAAGTGTTCAGGTCCAACATATTGAATAGGTAACCTATACATCCGGGATGGTGCCGGGATGTCATCTGTATTTTCAAGGGCGTCATAGTATCTGAGATGGATGATATTATTTGCAAATCCAGCAGAAATGAGTTTGTCGGCTATTGGTGTTGGAGATGTGTAAGCTGTTTCTGGCGTAAGGAATGGGAAAGAAAGCTGGTCAGGCATGACTAAAGCTCCATTTCAAACTGGCCGCGCTTGTTCTCGCGGGTTTTGTGTTCTTCAACTGCCTTCTGGATGCTCTCGCGGGAGGTGGTACCGAAGGGCGGGTTTCCTATGACAAGCGTCTCCCCGGAGGCAGCGCGCTCCATGGCCGGGGTGAGGATGGATTGGGCGCGGTCCTTGTCCATCTGCCGGATAAGTCCACCAAATGGGGAATGGCGGGTGATCCATCCGCCGCGCGCTTCAAGGCTCAGGGAATTCCCCCAGATGATGAAGCTGTTGGCGTTGCGAAAGAGCATATTGAGCGCGGCCATCTTGGCGCAGGTGCGGTCGGTGTCGGTACCGTAGAATGTGACCTGTGGAAGCTCCAGATGCGGGAGCGCGGCAAGAAAGAATCGCCCGCTGCCACAGGCCGGGTCGTTCAGCGTGATATGCTCTTGCTGCTTGATCTCTTCGGTGATGGTGAGGGCGGCCATGACCTGGCACAGCGGGATGGGGGTGAAGAACTGGCCGTTTCTCTCGTTTCCAAGCCCTTCCTCTTCGTAAATATCTCCCAAGTGGTCGCGGGTGATTCCGGCCTCGTTGTCCTGGTACATCTGCCGGGTGAGTTCCCCCAGCGCGTGGGCAAAGTGGTCGGCCGGGTGGGGGTTCTTGGCACGTTCCTGAAGATCCATCCGCAGCAGATTTTCACAACGGGATGGGTCAAGCTTATTCTCGGTCACGTAGGCGAGATACGCTGCGCGGCCCTGTTGCGTATACACTTCCACCAGCGTGCGCGCTAACGGCTCCAACGTGGTTTTGCGCGGACCATACGGGCGCAGCGTCTCCAGATAGGCTGCTTCATGCGGGCAGTTTGGATTGTCGTGATCACGGCAGAAGGTGTTCAGCATCAGATCGGTCCAGTCGTCAAAGACGCGAAAGAAGCGCTCCTGCTGGATGTTATGCAAAATTTTTGCGGCCGGGTGGGTCATCGTCCACCCCGCTCGATCTTCTGCGTCTTGGTATTCCAGCGCTGGTTGTTCGGCAGGGTTATCAGGTGAGGCTCTATCCTGTCGGTGGATAGCGCTGTGCGGCGTTTCAGCGAGGTTTGATTGCTCTTGACCAGTCCATATCTGTGGGCGGCAGAGATAACAGAGCTGCGGCCGTCATAGCCAAGACCCATGCGCTCTGCGAGCTGAGAGGCGCTGTAGTCACCACCAAGCCGTTTCCAGCCGGTGCGGATTTGCTCGATGAGGTCGTTTGTCCATTCCATACATGTCAGTCTGCCTTCGGATTATCCTCAGTGGCAGGCTGTGGCTGAGTGGATTTGGTGGCGTGTGGGTTGATACAGCGCTCCCAAGCCCTTAGTTCGGCCGGGGCGCGGTCGTAATGAACGTCTTTCCAGTATATGTCTCTAATTGAGGTGTCTACTCTGCCATTTACAAACGATGGCGTGTCGCACAGGACTTGCAGGATGCACATTCCAAAAAATCCACGCCTGACGCGAAAGCGTCTTCCTTGTTGGATGATTGGGTCTATCTGCTGTATTTTAGATTTCACTCATTTACGCTTCTATTTTGGTTATTAATCAATTTTGATTGTCCGGCCATCAGGAAGCATGGATTTAATCACGGTATACTTTCCATCCGAACAGGTAATGTTGGTAGGCGCATCTATTCCTTTGGCAAGGAAGAAAAATCGTTGGCGGTTGCAATCGCAGCTCCAGTTTCCTTCTGTCCATAGAAACAAGGTGATCTCATCATCCCATTCTTGACTAACGTGGTAGTTCACAACTTCTCCGGTATCGTTGCATCGTATTTTTACCGTGTAGGTTTGCTGGGTATGGCTAGGCTGGTTCACGACCTCGCCTTCCTTGGGTTCATCGTTGCCGGAATTGGGGAGCTTGAGCGTTCGCATAGATTCAGCCATAGAGTTGTATCGTTTGGCCGTTGCATTTCGCTCGAAATCTTGACGGCTCGGAGGCTCCGCCAACATTTTGCAGGTGGGTTGCTGCATCTTGAAGGTATAGAGCACACGCCTCCACCGCAGCGTTCCAAGCCGCGTCCTCCCGGCGCTGTATCTCTCCGACAGGTTGATTGACATCATTTACCTCGTTGTAAAGAGAAGCCAAGCAGCCCGGAGGTTCAATAAATAGTAGATCAATCAGGCTATCAGCTACTTCTGCTGCAAAACCGATACATATATCATCTGATTCCTTTGCGGCTTTTTCATAGATTTCTGCGGATAACATGGCGATGAACATCGCTTGGTCTTTGGTAAGTTTTATGTCCACATCATTTGCTTTTCTTGGGTTCATCGTTGCAGGAATTGGGGGCGCTTCATATCTTGAATATCGGAGCAAATCACAGACATAACAGTATGAATTACGTCATTATAAGACCCGTAATAAACAAGAGATTTACTGTAATGGTTTATTTCGTCTCTTATGGTTTGCGCACACGCCTCCACCGCTGCGTTCCATGCCTCATTTGTGGCGCGTTGTAGTTGTGGTTCAAATTGGGCTGAAAACTCTCGTGAAGCCTGAATCACCCCGTCTTTATGCCCCGCTGAGTAGCTTTCGTCCTCCCGGCGCTGTATCTCGGCGGCAATTGATTCAGGTTGATGTGATGCCGGTTGCTTTCTCCACCCGTACTTTTCAAGCGCTATAAGGAGCCCCTTACACACATGCTCTATTGTGCCATCAAGGAAAGTGCCGTGCTCTAAATAGTATTCAGCGAATCTCTCGGCCTGAGCTATTGCAAAAGAGTCAAACGTGTTGCGTGTCACTTCCCTCCCTCCCGGTAGGCTTTGGCGGCGGAGAGGGCGGAAATAGCTTTTGGCTTTGCGTCTCCAGTCCAGTTGTCGTCTTCTTCAAAAATTGGATTCCAAGCGTTAATCCAGTCCATGACATCGTCAAGCGAACTTGCCAGCACATCAATGACGGCGTTGGCTTCGGCTAGGTTGTCGGAGATGCGGCGGTTGTTCCAGTGATCTCTTGCTCCGATAGATGTTTCAAATCCTCCCATGAAGCATCTGCATTCTATGCTGTGGTGCCCCGGAGCACCCCTGTAGCGGATGTCTGTTCCTCTACAAAACGGGCAAGGCAGTAATTCCGCGCTATTCGGCTTCGGCGTGTTCATCCATTTTATCTTCCATTGGATTTGTTCAGGCACTCCGCACATGGTAGGGCCTTGCGGTCGGCGCGCCAGCATGGGGTGTCACCATCCGTAGCGCATCGTCGGTTGCATCGCTTTTTCACCTCATCCGTCCATGTGGTGTGTAGGGTCGAAGGAGCTTTCAGTACCACCGGGATGCGCGCGGCCTCGGCGCGTTCCAGCACGGCCTGAGCGATGTCCGCATCATCCGGCATGGGGTTGGCTTTCCCGGACAAGACTTTTCGATGGCCGTCCTACAAACTTGATCCTGTATGGAGAAAGGTATGTGGTATGGAATAGCACCTCGTCATCCGGGCCATAGACCGTGTATGTGTAGTATCCCGCATCATTGCGGACGGCGTAGCAGCCATCTATGAGAGGGGTCATATTTTCAGGTTTAGAATTCACTGACCTCGCTTTCATTATATGTATTCATGAAATCGGCTATAAAATTGGCCTTCTTGATATCCTTTTCTGAATCTGGAGTTATATAAATAACTTCTTCATCATTTTGGACAAAGAGCAACTGGCGGGTTCGCAGTATCTCATTCGTCAAAGCACTACAAAAACTTTCGATTTGTTCATCTGTCAAGTCTGTGTATGTTTTAAGATAATACTTACTCACTGGCCTCGCTTTCATTAGGGGTTAGGTTTCCGTCCGGGTATTCAAACGGCTGGGTAAATGCGGCGTACATGCATAGCGTAGCACCTGCCAGCATGATGAGTTTGGCGAGACGGCTGCATGTATCCGGATTGGTATTGCGCATGGCTATTTCCTCCCATTTGGATTGTTTCCGGTATCACCCTTGGCGGCGACGGCGCAGGACATTGCGAGGGCGCCGACGCAACCGCCGACGATGAGTCCTGCCATAAAGACAGTAATGTTTAGCATGGTGGTGTGCTTTCTTGGGGGGTGGTTGGGGTGGTAACTTTGCTTCCGAAGTGAAGAACCAACTCGGAAAGATTCAGGTAGGTTCTGCGGTAATGAAATCTATGGCGTTCAATACCAAGACGGCAGATAAGCGTGTGGATGTAAGTGGCGGTCAAACAAAGGCGTCTGGCGGCTTCACTGCATGAGATATAGACATTCCCGGCGATGGTAAGCTGGTCTGGCCCAAGTTTGAATGGTGGCCTTGCACGGCGCTTTTCAATTAACGCCTCAACGTCTTCTATGCGCCAGTATTGTGATCGGGGCCGACAGTAAAAGGGGGCTGGTTGAATCCGGTAAATTCGGGCGAGGACCATGAAGTATCCCCGGCATACGCCAACGGTTTTGGCGGCTTCGGATGTTGAGAGGGCTTCGGTACCGGATTTACGTTTAATGTATACTGTTGTTTTTGGCAGGTGGTTGAAGCTGATGTCGTAGTCGGCATGTGGCCACCAGCTGTGCTGACTGGATTCAATCAGGCTGAAGTCAATCCGTGCAGCGGCGGTGATGTCATCCTTCACCATGCGGTGAGCATGGTAGGCAAAGGCTGCCTCCACGGCGCCGCGCGGCAATGGGGCGTTCAGGGTGCCCATTTCTGGCGTGTAGGCGCGGATGACGGATGGGGAATTAGTTGATGACACCGGCTTTGTCCTTGTTGGTGATGATCGTGAGGGAGCCCGGAAAGCGGCTGCATATGTTCTTGATGCCGATCCATGCGTGCTTTCCAACACAGCTGAATGCAAAGATGGCTGATTTTGTTGACTGGTCTAACTGGTCAATCTTCGTACCGTTGATGGCAAGCTCTACACGCTGTGTGCAGAGTTGCAGCATGCTGTTGTAGGCCTGACAGGCTCCAACTGAAACCTGACATGAGATTTTATCCGTGTTTATGACATAGGCCGGAATAGTAGTTTCGAGAATCTGCATGGGGGTTTCTTTGTAGGATGGCGCTACCTGCGCCGTATTTGACTTACAGGCCGTAGATTTTAACACCACCATTGGTGTGAACAGCTTCTGCAATTCTGCGGAAAGCTTCTTCCCTGACCTTCTCCGGACGTATAAGGACCAGGCGGAGATTGATGCCGTTTTCGTTCTTGGGTTCAATCCGGAACGGGTGCAGGCAATCATCTTCGCCCAGGAAGACCGGAAGCTTCATGGTTATGAATCCCGGCAGTTCTCCCTTGGACGACTTTACACTGCTGCTATAGCTGTAAGAACCTGCCACACTGGAATTACTGACAGTGCCCTCGGCTGCTTGCGTGGTCATGCCCTTGAGGTCTCGCACCAACTCCACAAAATCAGCCTTGGTGGCGGCTTGACCATCAATGCTGGTGACGAGGGCGGCGAGGTCGGTCATCTCTCGAACAAACTTCTCCTGACTGAGCCATTGCTTGTCCAGACGGTGGAGGGTTGCGTAATCAGGGTCGATGAGCAATTTGAGTTCAGCAACGTGCTTGCACCATCCGGGGATCCCATCCGGTCCATGGTAGTCAAAGATGGCCGATAGTACTTGCTGGCGGAGGTCGGCAAAGACTCGGGTGCTTGTGCCTTTAAAGTCTTTGATGTACTCGCTGATGCCCTTCTCGGTATTGAACGTGCGTGTGGTTTCTACGCGGTAGGGTTTCTCGGCGTGGTTTTCGAGGCCTTTCACTCCCATCTGCTGGTGAATGACCATGACGGGGTGATGGCCGGGGATATTAACAGCTTCAAGCTTGCTGCCGTTGACGATGTTGGCAAGTCCTGCAAGACTCGGTTTGCGGGTTGTTGGTATCCATAAATTTATGCTTTGTTTGGTTTTTGGTTTGGGCCTGTTGCTGGCTTTAGCCTGCGCTGGCTTCGGCGTCCTTGGTTCGGATGCCGACCACGTTGATGGGCAGTTCGCCCTGGCGTGGATCGTCGCGGGTGAGGGCACCTTCTGCACTGGCAAAGAAGAGGGTCGGCTTGGTTTCGCGCGGCGGGACTTTCACGCTCACGCTGTCGGCCATTTCCACGCCGTTTTCTGCCAGCTTTGAGGGACGGACAACCAGCTTGATGGTGATACTTCCGGCCTTGCGGCTGGCAACGACATCACGGCTTAGGGCGGCGACCAACTCGCTCAGTTCTTCAACCAGCTGTCCACGACGGATTTGACCGATTATGGATAGAGCTGACGGTGGTTGTTTTTGTTCAGGCATAAGGTTTACTTTCATTGGCTTCCGGCGTGTCGTCTCCGGTTGACGTTTCCGTGGAAACTGGTTCGGCAGGGAGTTTCTCAACCTGCTCGGTAATCGTGCGCCAATGGGGTATCAGGCGGGGTTTAAGTGCATCGGCAAGAGGTTGCGGGACGCGAATCCTTTCGGATGGGACGCCGTATTTTCCGGAGCCGATGGGCCTTCCGATGTAAGTTCGTGCGGTTTTCCACCGGAGTTTGATCCGGTGTGACCATGCGGTTAGTGAGATTGGTTTTCAGTGGAGTTGCTTTCTTGCCCCGTAAACGTGATCTTTACGGGACAGAAAGTCAATCTATCTACTTAAATAATTTTTATGCTTACACATCAGCAAGTTGATTTGCTGCGGCACTCCATGCGTCGAATTTTTGGGCAAAGTTTTCCAGCTCGGCGGAGATGCGGGTGAGGTGCTCCAGCTCGCGCTGTCCGATCTCACCAAGCTTCTGCACGGCTTCTCGCTCTTTCATGAGCTTGCGGCAGCCTTTGGCCAGTTTTACGATGGTGGTACCGTCCAGCAGTTCCGGGCGCTGGCGGGCATCCTGGAGCACCTGCACCACCGTTTCGCGTAGCTCCTCAAACTCGGCTTGTTTCATCTCGGAAACCTCGGTGAAAGGGGTTTGATACCATTTATGTATACCATTATTGCGGCAGTAAGGAAACCCTTTTGACAGGCGCTTTGGATAGGGCTTTGGCGGAGTTTGAAAAACTGCCGCTGGAAGACCAGCAGGCGTGGCTTGTGCGGTTCAAGCAGGCCATGCAGGCTGGCATTTCCGCGCGCAAGCAGGAACTGCGCGCCAAGATTGCCGAGCTGGAAGAGCTTGAGAAAAACGGCGCCCCCAAAAAATCACCCATCAAGCCCAAATACCGCGATCCGGAGACGGGAAAGACGTGGAGCGGCCGGGGGGAAATGGCGGCGTGGCTGCGGGAGAAAAAAGAGGCCGGGGAGGATATTGAAGTATACAGGGTGCAGGGGTAGGTTTGGCGAGTTCCTCCATCTGTCCGAGTAGAAAGTGCGGCTTATCGAGGAATGGATATATCCTCCTCGAGGTATTTGCTAACCGGGATTCACATCCCGGTTTTTTTGTGCCAGCATCTGACTGCACAGCGTCGCTGAAAGTAGAAGCGACGTAGTCCCCGTGGATTCTGGACACCATCAGCAGGTGAAGAAGCGGGTAAGGAGGGAGCCTTCTGGGGTGAGCCGCACAATAGACCCATTTGCGGATGGACAACGGTGGAAGAGGACCGTGACTAGGGATAGACCATAGCCGGAGTAACGCCCGGCCTGTGCATCTCCTTTTACCTCGACGTAAACAGGATTCACGGGGTGCGTGAAACCGGCCCCGGCTATTTTGTGATATCCTGACTTATGGCCTTCCCACCATCGGCACAGATTGAACGGGCATATCGGGAATACGAACGCATAGCCCTGCAACTGCTCCATGCCCGCACTGCCCTATCAGCACTCTGCCTGAAGCACGGGGAGACGATTGACCACGCCAGGCTGCTGGAAGCGTTTAATCCTGAGCGGGAGGCGCTGCGTGAGAACCTGGCTGCACTGGATGCGGGGATTGGTGGCGGAGATTGGTTTGACGTGCGGGCAGAGTGTGAACGGCTGGGGGTGGAGCTCCCGGCCGGGGAGGCGCGGCGGTATCAGGCGTTGGTCAATGAGGCGTGGGAGCGGAAGGAGGCGGAGACGATGGCGGAACCTCGGGAGGCAGGTTGCATTCACTGCGGGAAGTAGGTAGGTTGTTGGTTGCTGTACCCGATGCAAGAGGCAGTAAGTATCCACCAATGGCGTGCCATTGGCCCCCGGCTAAGGCCGGGCTTTTTATTGGCAACATCCGTGACGTGAGGTTGTTCGGAGCCGCTCGTTCACCTTACGGCCCTGCCGTGAGCGGCTCTGAACAGCCGAGCAGGTTGTTTGGTGAGCTTGGAACCTGTTGCTGTATTCAACTGTCAAGTATAGTTTGACCGTTGAAAAGGAGAAAAATTTTCATGAATCATTTACAGTCAGGAACCATGTTAGGCGTTCCAGCATCAGCACATATTTCCATCGATACTCTGCTTGAACTTGTTCTGGATAGAATGGGAGCTGACGCGCACCGCCATTGGGAAAAGACTCTGGGATACCTTGAGAAAGGTTTGGCACAGGAAGTAATTGCAGAGCCGAAATTTGAGCCTGTCTTTGATGACGGGCGAGGCTCCCCTGTCTAATGCAAAGAGGCAGCCGTAAGCTGCCTCTCCGCCCCCCTTCATCTTAGCCGAGGCTAAGGAAAGCTATTTCTTCTCATCGCCGTTTGGAGGTTTGTAGGGTAGGAGAACAAGGCGTCCCGTGAGAGGGAGGGCCTGCAAGTCGATGGAGATTCCTCCGCCGTCCTTGTTGTTCCAGGCACCTCCGATCTTGGTCCACCAGTCGTCCTTACCCTTGCCACGCTCCTGCACAGTGAAGACATCAAATGCCGGGGTTTGGCCGTTTGCCATGTTGGTTCCGCCGCTTTCGCGGACGGCCTCTTGGTAAAACGCTGGGATGTGTCTCTCCACGGGTGTGGGGAGGTGGTGTAAGTGAATCATGCCGCTTGAGCGGCTGTCAAGTATTCGTCAAGGGTTGTAAAGAAGGACCGCTGGGCCTGTAAAGTATACACTTGCGGTGGCCGGTGGATGTGTAAAGAATGCGCCGGGGCATGGTACCGACGTGTCTTGCCCCTTCCAAGTTTTCACGTCGGTGGAATCAATGAAAGCGTCGGAGTATGAATTCTCCCGTAAAGGAACGGCCCATCCTGTTTTCTGGGCCAATGGTTAGAGCAATACTAGAAGGACGAAAGACGCAGACGCGACGCAATCTAAAGCCACAGCCAGCGTTGACGAGTTATGGAAAGCTAGAGTGGCATGGCAAGGCTGGTCCGTTGAAATGTACCGTGCAGGCTGATGGAGATAAAAATCTCGCCGAGGCATTTAACAAAAACGGCCTTTCATCTTGCTGCCCTTACGGGAAGCAAGGAGACCTACTGTGGGTACGCGAGGCTTGGCGCCCAGATTATGACCAGTATCTTGAGATGTGCGTGCAGTACGCCGCTGACTGCTCAAGAATAAAGAAATACCCTGATGACGACGCGCGTGGGTTTGTATTTGAGCAGCAAGCCGCAGCAGCTTTCCGTTGCGAGACAAAAGGCTATAAACCAAGCATCTACATGCCGCGCTGGGCCAGCCGCATCCCACTGGAGATTACCGGTGTGCGCGTGGAGCGTTTGCAGGATATTTCTGAGGCGGATTCTTGGGCCGAAGGTGCTCCACGCGATAAAGGTCTAGCGGTTCCAGTCGAGATGGGTGAGAACGGATATGGAAGCGGATGGAATAACGCTCGTAGTTGGTATAATTCGCTATGGGAGTCTATAAACGGCAAAGATAGCTGGGACGCCAACCCGTGGGTATGGGTCATTGAATTCAAGCGGGTTGAACCCGTATGAGCGCGGCATTCTTCTCATGGCAGCATGCAATTCTGCAATCAAGTCTTCCCCCAACAGTCAAACATGTGTGCCTAACCATTGGCTGCCACATGGCGATGGATGGGACGGGGTGTTTCCCGTCCTATGCGACTGTTGCAGAGGAAACGGGTCTCACGCGGCGGTGTGTCATCAAGGCTGTGCAGGTTGCCGAAGAGTTTGGATACCTTGAAATACAAGGAAGAAATAGGGAAAACGGCAGCTATACCAGCAACGTATACAAACCGGTGATGCCACCTGTGGATAACTCACCCCCTAGTGAACGTGGTTCACCAGGGTGGTGCACCACGTTCACCACCCCTAGTGAACGTGGTTCACTAGCTATTAACTACCCAGATAGAACTACCCAGGTTAACCGGTTAGAGAGAGGAACTAGGAAAAGAGAGAACCTCTCTCCCCCTAACCCCCAAATTTCAAAAATTCTGACGATGAAGCCGGGAAACCGGTTCCGGGCAGGACCAGAGCACGTCACCTTTCGCGCATGGCTGGAGAGTTCTGGGGCTTGAGCATGCACCCAAGGATTGGCAACAGATTGCAGAATGGGAACTGCGCAAGGGCGGGGGAGACCCCAAGGATGCGGAAAGGCAGATCAGGAACTTCGAGCGGTATTATCTGGATGGCGAAGGCCGGGAGTTTGTGAGCGACAGTTGGAGTACGGTATTTGCCAAAAAATGGGTGCGGAAGTCTAACTCTGTGCCCAATGGACGGCGGCAAGCCGCCGGAGGTGTATGATGCTGCGCAATGTGGTGCTGGAAGACCTGATTGCGTGGCTGGTGAAGCAGCTTGGCAGCCTGCCGCTGGCGGAGGGGGAGACGCAGGATGCGGCGTTTGTGCGCTGGCATAACGCGCTGGGAGGGTACCGCTCGGATGACCTTAAGGCAGCGGCGACGGAGTGGATGCGCGTGCAGCGTCCGGTAAGGTGGCCGGGGCCGGAGGACCTGCTGGCAATTCTTACAAAGCAGCGTAAGCGCAGAGCTTATCAGCCTGTGCAGGCGAGGCTGCCCGAAACACATGCGGCCGAGGCTGCCATGCGCGGGTGGTTTGCGGGCGTGTGGAACAAGCTTCCGGAGACCATCGGGGGCGTGTTTTTCACGCGCATGGATGCTGATCGGGTTCTGGTGGATGTAGTGGAGCCGTACCGGACGGGACGGATGGAGAAGTTCATGGTCGTGTGCGCGCGGGCATGGCAGGCTGGCGACCTACCGGAAAAGTTTCGTGCTGCCGTGATTGCGGATGTGCAGTCTCGGGTGGCACGGCGAAAGAAGCAGGAAGGGCAAGGGCATGAGACAACGGGCGTGCAGTGATGAGGCGATGGCGGCATTCAATACGTGGTATGAGCGCATGATGCGGAGACCAACGCTAAGCGGCAAGGCGCTGCCGTATCAGCTGTTCAGCCTGCTGCTGTACAGCATCCTCAAACCCAGTGAGCACCGGGATCTTATTTGGGGTGAATTGGGAGGGATGGCCTTTGAGCAGGGGATGCTACCTGACCGCTGGGATGAGCTGGCGCTGGCGGAGCTGGAGAAGATGCGGGCGGCGGGCCAGCAAGGTGTGTGGGGGACGCCACAGGGGGGTATGGCCGGTTAAGTGGTGTGGATTGACGGGGTAAGTCCTGATGTGACAGCGTTACTTGGCAAGGAAAGAAACCCCTCATGAAAACACAGTTTAACCATGGCCATGTCGGATGGGATGCCAATAAAGGGTGGTACGAACAGGAGGCATCTCCATCCATGAAGTTTTTGGTGCTGTGCGCACTTGCGCTGGTTGCCATTGGTGCGGCGATGCTGGGCTGAGGTATGCGATGGTCCCGATTTTTATTTTGCTGCTTGTTGTTCTGCTGGTGTTCTCCAAGTGCTTAGAAAGCTGGGCGAAGATATTTGACATGCTCGCGTCAGGCATCGTGACGCTCAATGAATGGATCAGGGCTTCGCGGTCTTGAGGGCGTAATCGAGCGCTTTCACCATTTCATCGTTGTAGTGCATGGAGACCGTGCTATTGGCAACGCCGAAGAAGTCAAATTTCTCTGTGTAATGCTGGGGTTTTGTGAAGATGATGATGGGTTTTAGTTCCCTGCCATTACGCTTATAGACTCCTCGGCGCAGGTGGCTGGTACCACGGGCAACGAAATACCGTGTCTTGGTTCCCTGACGTGCGTTTGCGTCATAGCCCATCTCACTGAGGGCCCTAAGTTGTGAGAGCATTTGGGTCACCTGACCGCCGGTGATGTTGCCATACTGGTCTATCTTGGCGCCTTGTCCTGGTACGGCGCGCTCGTCCGGGTTCATCAGTCCTCGCTGGGTGAGTGCGGATTCGTAGCGCTTCTGCACCCGGTTGCCACCATAGACTTCCCAAGGAAGGTAGTCTGCTGCGGCGATGCCTTTGCCTCCGAATTCCTTGAACCACACCACAGCCTGATGGTCACGCTTTGTAGATGGCCTGATGTAGAGGCTTTTCATTGTCCATGGCGTTGGCTTGTCAAAGACAGACTGCATTTCGTCAAGCTCGCGCTGCTTGACAAGCTTGGCCAGATTGTTGAGGCCAAGAGATGTGGCAAAAGGGATTTGCTTGCGGGCAGCAGTGTCGAGGAGACCAACCAGTTCCTCAAGATTCACGGGCGTGATGGTGACGGGCATGCGTGCAGTCTACGCCAGCCCGAGGGTTGGGGGTACCCCCTCCCCCCCCGGTTAGGTTCTTCCCAAAGCCATGCAATGCGGGTGCTTCTAGCCCCGGCATAGGCCTAGCGCCAGAAATTTAAAGTCCTTGCAGTTTTTGCAGAGTAATCGGCTTGCATATTGCAATTTTAGTGAAGTCATTGCAGAATTGCCCCAAGGATTGACACTAACCATGGAGAATTCTACCGGTTCCGAAAAACCAGTTTCCGTGAAGAAGGCAGCGGAATCACTTGGCGTCAGCACGCCTGCGGTGCAGCAGGCAATTTCGAGTGGGCGGCTGGTGAAGTGCGTGGTGTACGTGAAGGCGGCCTCAAGCGACCGTACCATGCCTAAAATCATCATGAGCCGCATCCGTGACGAATGGAAACGCAACACCGATCACGCTCGCATGGCCCCCAGCGTGGCCAAGGATGAGACGCCGTCTCTGCCGTTAAGCGGAGAAGCCCCTGGCCGCACCCCTCGACCTGAGCTGTCCGCCCGTGCCGGCAAGGCGGTAGAGCATACGCTGGACTGGCAAATCCAGACGGCGGCTGAGGCCATGCTTCGTGAACAGGGCATCCGGAAAAGTGTGGAGGCCGACAAGCCAGAATCCCCGCTCAATGCTGCTAAGGAAAAGCAGGCCTTTTACCAAGCCGCACTCTCTCAACTGGAATACGAAGAGAAGGCAGGAAAGTTGATTGAGGTAGAAAAGGTCAAGTCTGATGCGTTCAGCACAGCGCGTCTGGTGCGGGATTCGGTGATGAATGTTCCGGAACGGATTGCCTCCCTGCTGGCGGCTGAAAGTGATCCTCACAAGTGCTTCATGATGCTCAAGGAAGAGCTTAACGTCGCCCTACGTTCGCTTGTAACAGACATGGTGGGAACCCATGCATGAACGTGGAAGCCGTGGCCCAGCAGACGGTCTACGTTTCGTCTTTCGCTAAAGGTCTGGAACCTGACCCACTCTATACCGTCACCGAATGGGCAGATGATCGCCGGATGCTGCCAAAGTCCTATGCGTCGGAGCCCGGACCGTGGAGAACCTCGCGGGTTCCGTTTCTGGAAAAGGTCATGGATACCCTAAGCCCGCACGACCCCACACAGGAGGTTGTGTTCATGAAGTCCTCACAGGTGGGGGGGACGGAATGCGGACTGAACTGGATTGGCTACATCATCGATGTCTGCCCGTCGTCCATGATGGTGGTCTACCCAACGTTGGAAGTTGCGGAGCGTTTCAGCAAGAAGAAGCTGGAGCCAACGGTGGATGAAACGCCATGCCTCAGGGAGAAAATTTCTCCGGCGCGGACGCGAGATAGCGGGAATACGATTCTCTCCAAGGAGTTTCCTGGTGG
Source organism: uncultured Alphaproteobacteria bacterium (assembly GCA_963757195.1). GTDB lineage: Bacteria > Pseudomonadota > Alphaproteobacteria > Rhizobiales > Rhodomicrobiaceae > Rhodomicrobium. Next base: position 783,838 of record CAVWQG010000002.1, on the reverse strand, counting down.
CTTTCTGGTCATGACGGGTGCCAACAGCCCCAGCAGCATGCGCATGTTGCCTATCCGCTTCCTGATGCTGGATGAGATTGATTCCTATGCCGAAGAAGCAGGAGAGGAAGGCGACCCGGTGAAACTGGCTGTCGCCAGAACCCGCACCTATTCCAGGAAGAAGATTTTCTATGTCAGTTCACCCACGATTTAAGGGCGAAGCCGTATCGAAAAGGAGTTTGAGCGGAGCAACAAGCAGTTTTATCTGGTACCGTGCCCGTTCTGTGGTCTCAAACAGAAGATAACATGGGCAAAAATAAAGTATAACGATAATAACCCGGAAACAGCAGCTCTCGAATGCGAAGAGTGCCGTGAACTGATAGCCGAACATCATAAAACCTGGATGCTTGAGCATGGGGAATGGGTGGCCGAGAATCCGGAAAGCAAGATTGCAGGGTTCTTCATCAATGCCCTCTATAGCCCGGTTGGGTGGTATTCGTGGAAAGAAGCGGTCCGTGAGTGGCTGGATTTGGAAGGTAAGCCGAAAGACCGCAAGGTATTCGTCAACACGGTTCTGGGTGAAACGTGGGTTGATAAGGGAGAGGCGCCGGAATGGAAACGGCTTTACAACCGCCGGGAGAAATATAAGTGCAATATTGTTCCTCTTCGGGGACTGGTGCTGACAGCTGGTGTTGACGTCCAGAAGAATCGTCTGGAAGTGGAAGTGGTCGCGTGGGGGCGCTGCAATGAAAGTTGGAGCATCGATTACCGCGTGTTTGATGGCGACACCAGCGGTGATGGCCCATGGGACAGGCTGGAAGAGCTGCTCGCAGAGCAGTTTGAGGCCGAGGCGCCGGCAGGCTGTGAGCATGGTGTGCCGCGAATTATCCGCCGGGTGGCCGTAGATACCGGGTATAATACCAACCATGTGTACTATTGGGTGCGCCACCAGCAGGCGGACCGGGTGATGGCGGTCAAGGGGTCTGATACGCTGCTGGATATGATTTTGGGTATCCCGAAAGATGTCGATATCAATCACAACGGGCGTAAGTTTGCGCGGGGCGTTAAGCTGTGGCCGGTGGCATCCGGAATTATTAAAAGTGAACTCTATGGCTGGCTAAAGATGGAAAGGCTGGTCGACAGTGACGTTATTCCAAAAGGTTGGTGCCATTTCCCGGAGTATGATGAAGAATACTTCAAGATGCTGACAGCGGAGCAATTAGTTGCTAAAGTCGTCAAAGGCTCCAAGAAGTATTCATGGGAAAAAACCCGAGAGCGGAATGAAGCCCTCGACTGCCGGGTGTACGCACGTGCCGCCGCCGCAGCCTTGGGCATAGACCGCTGGTCGGATGATACATGGGAACAACTGGAAGCCAGCGTCGCGGTCTCCCCTGCACCGCGCGCGGAACCCACCCCGAGGGCCGGGAGCGGGTTCATTACGCGGCGGGAAAAAGGTTGGCTGCAACGCTAGATGGCTTTCACCCAAAGCGATTACGAAGAACTTAAAAAGGCCTATGCTTCCGGGCATTTGTCTGTCCAGTACGGGGACAAGAAGGTCACTTACCGCAGCATGACGGAAATGAAGCAGGCGCTGGATTTTATGGTGTCTGAACTCGGTATTGCATCTGGTAATTCAAAAAACAAGATTCTGATAACCACCAGCAAGGGGCTGGAATGATGGGCGTGAGCGGCAACTGGATCGACAGGCTGGTGGGGTATGTCAGCCCTAATGCCGGATGTCAGCGCATGCAGGCGCGGTTCAGGCTGGAATCTCTCCGTAACTATGAGGCGGCCAAGCTGGGGCGCCGCACGGATGGATGGAAGACCACCAGCGGCGGAGCCATCACGGCGACGCGCAGCGGTCTTGCCCGTGTGCGGGATCGCAGTCGCGACCTGTGCCGTAATAACCCATGGGCGAAGCGTGCCAAAACCGTCATTCGCAGCAATGTGGTTGGGTCTGGCATCGTCCCGCGCATTAGCAAGTCGGGCAAGGTTAGCAAGCAAAGCAAGGTGGATGTCGAGGCGGTAATGGCGGAATGGAAGGCATGGGGGGCAAAACTAACATGCGACGCTGACGGACTATTGAATTTCTATGGGTTACAGGCTCTTGTCATGGCGGCCGTGGTGGAAAGTGGCGAGTGCCTCATTCGTAGGCGCTGGCGCTATGCGCGCGATGGCATCAAGGCCGGGTTTCAGTTGCAGGTACTGGAAGGAGATTACCTTGATGAAACAAAGGACAGTCTGACGCCAGATAAAAACGGCAACATCGTCATTCAGGGCGTGCAGTTTGACAAGAAAGGCCGCCGGGTCGGGTACATGATGTATAACCAGCACCCCGGAGATATGCAGTCATGGAAGTCTGGCCTCACCAGCGATATCGTTTCAGCCGATGAGATCATCCATGTCTTCAGGGTGGAGCGTCCTGGGCAAGTGCGTGGTATCGCTTGGGGAGCGCCAGTCATTATCCGCCTTAGGGATTATGATGAGTATGAAGATGCGCAGTTGATGCGTCAGAAGATTGCAGCGCTGCTTTCTGCCTTTGTGCGACCGGGGGCGGGGACGAGCCCAATGGGAGTGGATAGCGGTGGGAAGAATACACCCCTCACCGATACGCTTGAACCTGGTACCATCACCGTATTGCCAGCTGATGCGGATATCACATTTTCCAACCCGCCGGACGTCTCTGGGTATGCCGATTATTCAAAAATCAGCCTACGCGCGGTTGCTGCCGGGTACGACGTGCCCTATGAGGCGTTAACCGGCGACCTTGAAAACGTGAATTTCAGCAGTGGCCGGATGGGGTGGATAGAATTCCAGCGTAATATTGAGGACTGGCGCTTTAACATGCTGATTCCGCACCTATGCGACCGCGTCTTTACGTGGTTCCTGGAAGGGATTGACCTCGCCGGTGTCAATACATCCGGGATTACAGCCGAATGGACAGCTCCACGGCGGGAGATGATCAACCCATCAGAAGAAACCAAGGCGCGGAGGGATGCCATCCGTGCTGGGCTGATGTCTCCGCAGGAAGCGCTGCGCGAGGATGGGTACGATCCGGATACCGTGTTGGGTGAATATGCCGAGTGGAATTCCAAGGTGGATGACTTGCAGCTCACTTTTGATTCCGACCCTCGCAAGGTCGCCATCAATGGACAGGTGCAGCAGCCGGTGGCGGCAGACCAGAACAATGGAGGGAACAAACCATGAACAAACCGAAGGCATCTCCTCAGGAGCGCTCAACTCAAATGCCGATGATGTATCGGGCATTGAGCGTTGCTCCCAATTCTTACAACAAAGATGAGCGTACCTTTGAAGTTATTGCCACGACATCTGAGCCTTGCCTTCGGTGGAATTGGGACATTGGCTATTATTACGAAGTCCTCGGCATGAATTTTGATGAGGTAGACCTCGAATGGATGAACAGTGGTCGGGCTCCCTTTCTTGCCAGCCATGATCTGAGAGACCTTCACAGTATTCTCGGCCGTGTTCTTAAGGCCAATACAGAGGGCGAAAAACTTATATGCGTTAATAAAGCAAGTGAGAGGTCTAGTATAGCAGAGCTGGTTGAGGATATAGTGAAGGGTGACATACCAAATATTTCGATAGGCTATAAAGTCTCGCGATTGGTACTGGTGGAAGCGCCTGACAACGACTATCCAACATACCGGGCTGTGAAATGGATGCCTTACGAAAATTCGGCAGTCGCCGTACCAGCGGACATGGGTGCACATGTCCGTGATGGGACTGCTGTACAGACCAACCAATGCACCATCGTTGGCGCACGCGCGCTTAAGGAAAGTAATCGGACAATGCCTGACAAGGTTACCCGCAGCCAGCGTGGCGGCGGTGAAGATGGCCAAGAGAACAACACGCAACAGGATTCCCAGCCTGTTAAGGAAGCTGCTGCCACTACCGCAGCTGGTAGTGATTCCGGAGATACATCCGAGAAAGGCATTCAGGCCGAGCGTTCGCGCGTGACGGCCATCATGGCTCTTGGAAAGAAGCACAAGCTTGATGTCGAATTCGTTGACGGTCTGATCTCGTCCGGAAAGTCATTGCAGGTTGCCAAGGATTCCATACTGGAGAAGTTGGCTGAAAAAAGTGACGCGGTTGAAACGCGCGGCGGTGTCAGTGTGGTCAGTGAACCGCGCGATGGATTCCGCGACGCCATGGAAGCTGCCATCACGCTCCGCGCTCTGCCCAATGCTGACTTGAAGAAGCGCGGCCTGAATGACGAAGCACGTGAGCGTGCAAATCAGCAACTGCGTGGGTTTTCCATGCTGGAAATGGCTCGGGCATGTCTTGAAATGCAAGGCGTGCGCACCGGTGGGTTCTCTATCAGCCGTCTGGTCGAACGCGCCATGCACAGCACCAGCGATTTCCCGATTATCCTGTCAAATGTCCAAGGCAAGACGCTGCGCGATGCTTACCAGCAGGCGGAGCAAACATTCCGCCCATTGGTGAGCGTCGTATTTGCGCGTGATTTCAAACAGATGACACGGGCGCAGTTCGGAGAAGCTCCTCAGTTGCTGGAGCTTGAAGAAAACGGCGAAGTTAAATACGGCACTGTGGGTGAAGGCAAGGAAGTCTATGCGCTTCGTTCCTTTGCACGTGGTCTGGTCATCGGTCGTCGTGCCATTATCAATGACGATCTGGATTGCTTCAGCCGGATACCTTTGGAATTCGGGCGTCAATGCGCGAATCTGGAAAGTGATCTCGTCTGGGGTATCTTGCTGGCCAATGCCAACATGAATGACGGGAATAAGCTGTTCAGTGCAGCCCATGGCAATGTGTTGACCGGTGCATCCAGTGCACTTGACCCCAATGACCTTACAAGTCTCAATAAGATGCGTCAGCAGTTGCGGGACCAGAAGGGACTGGATGGCAAGACGCCGGTTAACTTCTTCTTGAACACGATCATCGTTCCGACTGACCTTGAAACAAAGGCAGACCAGATTGTGAGCCCGAAAGTGCTCGCAAACAATGCTGGCGCTATCAACGTCTATGCCGGAAGCCTTCAGAAGATTGTCGAGCCGCGTCTTAATGACCTCACCAAGAATGCCAAGGGAAAAACCACCTGGTACGGCGCGGCCGTTGGGCAGGGCGACATGCTGGAGCTGGCCTATCTGGATGGTGAGGTTGGCCCGCAGTTCGCGTCGGAGATCGAGTTCGATACCGAAGGCCTCAAGACCAAGGTTCGCATGGATGTTGCGGCGGCTGACATTGAGCACCGCACGCTGCAACGGGCGGATGGCGTCTAAGAAGCGCCTTGTGGCGTGACCGGTTGATTCCGGTCACGCACGACCCGGTTTCAATCAATGAAAGAATATCAGATGAAGAATTTTGAACAGGAAGGTTGCATACTCCCCCTAGCGGCTCCGTCGGGTGGTGTTGTCAGTGGAACGCCTTACCTGATTGGTGGCCTCTTCGTGGTGGCAGGCGCAGATGGTGCAGAAGGCGTTACTACCGCTTTCTCAACCGAAGGCGTGTTTAATAGCCTTCCGAAAACGACGGGTGAAGCATGGACCGTAGGGGCCAAGCTCTATTGGAATTCCGGAACCGGCAAGCTGACCACGACAGCAGGATCAAATCTGTATGTGGCTAATGCGGCGGTAGCGGCGTTGGCTGCGGATACCACTGGGACTGCGCGTCTCAACGGCGTTGCCATCTAAATGAGCTGGAAATGCGCGGCAGCGGGCGTGCTGGGGGCAGGGCTGAACGTGTTCGGCGAACCTGTCACCTACATTCCGGCTGCCGCGCCTTCGTTTTCCATAACCGGCGTTTTCAGCAATGCGAATACCGAGGTGAGCCCCGGAACCAGTGTCATGGTGCAAAGCAGTACCCCCACGCTTGGTGTCAGACTGTCTGATCTGGGCGCGGTCAAGCCTGGAAGCGGCGACATGGTTACCGTTCGCAATGTGAACTATAGCGTTGTGGAGTGCCAGCCAGACGGCGAGGGTGGAACCAAGTTAATTTTGCGACTGGTCTAGATTAAACCGGAGTTTGTGCTAGTATTCACCCCATGAGTTCCGAGCGTAAAGCCATCCGCCTAGCTGTTGCCACATTGTTGACAGGCAAAACAGCGGCAGGTAGCAGGGTATTTACATCTCGCTCTGACCCTCTCTTTATGGATGAGCTTCCCTGTCTTCTGGTTTATACCAAGTCTGATAGCGGCCAAATTCTGGAAAATGCTCCACGCAATTACCAGCGCACACTAACGCTTGGCATTGAGCTGGTTACAGATACCGGGACGAATTTACCCGACGCGGCAGATGATCTGGCGGATGCGGTTGAGCAACTGATTTATGCCGATGAGTCCCTCGGAGGTCAGGTGGAAGACACGGTTTACAAGAGTACGGAATGCGAAGAGGGCGCCAAGGGTGAAAAGCTTGTCGCTGCCTGCCGTCTACTGTTTGACGTTACCTACACCAAGCTTGCACCCGGCGACGTCTCCGGAACACTCAGCAATTTCGGAAGTGTGGACCTCACGGTCGATACCGCTCCCGCCGATGAGACGGCAGAAATCCACAACCAGTTTGATGTCCCGCAAACCCAACAGGGAGGTACGCCGTGAGCACAGTCATCAGGACCACGCTGGATAAGGATGGTCGCTGCCCGGTCAGTGTCCGCCCTGTCAATGGCGCGAAGGTGATAAACCCGGAAACCGGGCTGGAACTTCCCGAAGAGGGGGCTATCGTCAACTGGAACAGCTACTGGGTGCGCCGCATCACGGATGGAAGCGTGATGCAGGCCCCTCTGGCTACTCCGGCAACGGCAGAACAGGGGGAATAAGGCATGAGTATCAGTTTCAACGCGATTCCCGGCGACACCCGCGACCCTTTTACCTATGTTGAGCTTGACAACAGCGGAGCGATCAAGGGTCCGGCGGTTCAAACCTACCGTGGACTTCTGATTGGTCAGAAGACCTCTAGTGGAACGGCGGCGGCGCTTACCCCCGTGCGCGTCACCAGTGTGGCCGATGCGGCGACACGGTTCGGTGCTGGCTCCATGCTGCACAACATGGCCGAGGCATGGTTTGCGCAACAATTGCCGACAGAATTATGGGCGGTTCCCATTGTCGATGGCGAAAGCGATGTCGCGGCAGCCGGTAGCATCGTGTTCTCTGGAACTCCGACCGAGGCCGGGACAATTGCTGTCTATATTGCCGGGCGCAAGGTGACGATTTCCTGCGCCACCACAAGTACCGCCACCACGCTTGGCACGGCTCTGCGCGATGCCATCAATAACCTAACCAGCCTTCCGGTTACAGCCACGGCCAGCACGGGAACCGTGACGGTTACCGCCAAGAACAAGGGTCTGGCTGGCAACGGCATTGATATCCGCAGCAATTATTACGCTGAGGATGCCACCCCTGCTGGCGTGACGGTGACGATTACAGGCATGGCCAGTGGTACAGGTGTTCCGGATTTGGCGACCGTCTTTGCAGCCATCCCGAATGAGAGCTTCAACGTGATTGCCAATCCGTATAAGGATGCGGCGACACTTACAGCTTTGGAGACGGAATTGTCCCTGCGTTGGGGCCCGCTCAAGATGGAAGACGGTACGGCCTTTACAGGCGTGAGCGGCAACATTTCTACGGTGACCGCGCTGACATCGACGCGTAACAGCCCGTTTAACTGCTTTATCCCTGCCAACGGAAGTCCAACACCGTTGTGGGAGTGGGCGGCAGAAACCGCGATTATTGTCGCCAACCGGGCACAGGCAGACCCTGCCCGCCCGCACCGCAGCCTACGCTATGTCTGGTGCAAGCCGGGGGCCTCGCCCACGCGCTTCAATCATGCAGAGCGGGAAATCCTGCTCCACAACGGGTGCAGTACGTACACCGTGGATGCCGGTGGTTATGCCGTGGTAGGGCGCCTGATTACAAGCTACCGCAAGAATGCAGCTGGTGGAGATGATGTATCCTATCTCGATGTAAACACGCTCCTGACGCTGAGTTACCTGCGCTACGACTGGCGTAACCTTCTGCAAACCAAGTATGCGGACTGGAAGCTGGCAGACGATGGCACACGCTTTGGTCCCGGAAATAAGATTGTGACCCCGAATGTCATCAAGGCCGAGTGTCTTGCCCGCGCGCGGGATTGGGAAAGCATGGGTCTGGTTGAGAACTTTGAAGCCTTCAAGGAAGGGCTGATTGTCGAGCGCAATGCGCAGAACCGCACCCGTCTTGATATCCGCATGACGCCCGATCTGGTCAACCAGCTCTACGTCACGGCAACACAAATCGGGTTCATCCTGTAAGCTAAGGGAGAGAAGGTGCATGGTGCAGCAACGGTTCGGTGTCAAAGCGCTCAAGGTCAACGGACAGCAGCTTCGGGTGCGCGATGGCACAACGTATAATCTCGGCCTTCCGAAGCGCGAGCCGGTTATGGGGCCGGATGGCGTTCATGGCCACAAGGAAACCCAGCAGGCTCCCTTCGTGAAGGGAAGCATCTCCGATGGGTCGGATATGGATTTGCAGGCTCTTGGCAAAACCACCACCGCCACGATTACCTTGGAATTGCTCAACGGCAAGGTGGTGTTGCTGCGGGAGGCGACCGTCGACATCGGTGATGTGAACCCAGATGACGGTTCGGTTCCGTTTGAAGCCTATGGCGTCAGCGCGGATGAAATTTCATAATAAGTAGCGTGAAAGGATAAAATGGACACACAAAAGATTATTTTGGAAAGGCCGATTGCTTTCGGAGTTGAAACTGTCACGTGCCTGAATTTCCGTGAGCCCAAGGCCGGAGATATGCGCAATATCAAGTCCGTCGACCAGTATGGAGTTGTGATGGATATTGCCACGCGGTTATGTGACCGTGGTGAACTCATTGATATGCTTGAAGCTCCGGATGTTGACCAGGTCTTTAATCTGGTGACGGGTTTTTTGCCAAAATGCCTCGGAATTGGGAGGAGTGTCTAGGCGAGCTTGCCTACACATTTCACTGGCCTCCGGCAGAACTTTACCAGCTGACGGGTGATGATATCCGCTTCTGGGGAAAGCGGGTTGAAGAATTGAGGAGGCGGATCGGTGCCCGGTAAAGACTATAAGCTTGGGATCAAGATCGAGGCCTACGACACGGGCGTTGGCCGCAAGCTGCGTGAAATCAATAATGAGCTGAACCACGCCTTTGTTCCAGCCAGGCGCTTTGCGTTGACGCTGCGTGATATGGCTAGGGATTCTGGGCTCGCTCGCGTGGCGCAAGGTGTCATCGGTGTGAAGCAGGCGCTAGGCGGTGTTGTCGATGCGGCTGAGACGGTGGCATTCCGCTTTGCGGCGATTGGAGGCGTGGCCGGTGGGGCTCTATTTGCGGTGATCAAGAGCGCGGCGGATGCCGGGGATGCGGCGTACAAGGCGTCGCAGCGTATTGGTATTAGCGTGGAATCCTATCAGCGTCTGGCGCATGCTGCCAAACTTGCGGATGTGGATACCGAGGCGCTGGGTAGTTCTCTCGGAAAGCTAAATAAAAACATCGTCGGAGCAGCCACCGGTAATAAGGAAATGGCTGTCTGGTTTGCGCGCGCTGGTATATCGGTGCGTGATAACCATGGCAAGCTCAAGGATGCTGAGGTCATCGTCGGGAAACTTGCTGACAAGTTTGCGCGCATGAAGGATGGCCCCGCCAAGGCGGCGCTGGCGATGGGTCTGTTCGGCAAATCCGGGGCAGCCATGATACCTCTGCTTAATGCGGGGTCAAAGGGATTGCGGGAGGCAGCGCGGGAGGCGGAACATCTTGGGCTGGTTATCAGCCGTAAGGATGCGATGGCGGCAGAAGAATTTAACGATAACCTCACGCGGCTGGGGTCAAGCGTGCAGGGACTGCGCAACAGCATCGGAAATGCGTTGATTCCCGTGTTCGGGCCGATGGTCACGCGCCTGACCGAATGGGTGGCGGCCAACCGGGAACTCGTGGCGACACGGGTCGTGGAATTTGTGAACCGGGTGGTGGCAGTGCTGCCCCGTTTTGAAACTGCCATCACCACAATCTGGCATGCGGTGAATTCTTTATGGGACAATCTGAAAGCTGTACATGACCTGTTCGGAAGCTGGAAGCCTCTGCTGATAGGTGTGGGGCTGGTGCTAGCCGGTCCGCTTCTCTCGGCGGTAGTGGGCGCTGGGTCGGCGTTTGTGGGTCTTGGGGTGGCGGTGGCCGGGTTTGCGATAACCGTTGGTGTGGCGCTTGGCCCGTTAACGGCAGCAGCTGCTGCGATTGGCGTCATCGTGGCGAACTGGGAGAAGGTCAAGAGTTTCGGGTCTTGGGTATCATCGCCATTCCTGATCCGGAGTGGCGGGTATGCGCCTCTCGGTCCCTCGGTGTCAGATATCGGACGTCAGATGTATGGGGCTCCGGCGATGTCAGGAGCCGGTACTGGAATTGATGGAGGTCTGTTGCTGCCGCCGCCTTCCGCGCAAACCAACACCAACAACGCCCATGTGCGGCTGACACTTCCACCCGGAATGACACCGCAGGTTGTCAGTAATACCGGGGTTCCCCTGCAACTGGATGTAGGGAGGTCGATGGCATACTGATGGGCTGGAAAGAGAGACTTCGCAAAGCATCCTTTAGGGGCGTCCCGTTCTTCTGGGAAGATAATGAGACGGAAGGCGGGCGCCGCTGGGTGGCGCATGAGTATCTTGACCAGGATGATCCGTGGTTCGAGGACATGGGAAAAAAGCCTCGCGGATTTTCGGTCGAGGCTTATGTCATCGGCCGCGATTACGACCTTGCGCGCAACAAGCTTGTGAAGGCGCTGGATGCAGCGGGACCTGGTGAGCTTGTGCATCCATATCTCGGGACGCTGATCGTCGTGGCGATGCCTTACAGTTTCAGCGATGACGGCAGCGGAATGTGCCGTTTCCGTCTGACGTTCGCCGAGGCGGGGAAAAAGGAGTTTCCAAAGGCAACCAGCGACTTCGCAAAAATGGTGGCCAAGTATTCGGAGGCGTTGGAGAAAGTTGCGGAATACGAAGCCAAGGCGAGAATGTATGTTGAACAGGTCGGAGACTTTGTGCGAGCTGCGGCTAAGGGTGAATTTCTGAAACTTGCAGGAATGGCTGGAGATTTGGCGTTCCCTGGTCTTGGTACAGATTCCGTGGCTGCATTCCAGAATACGGTGGGTATATTCCATCAAACTCTGGCAGAATTTAGCGGTTTAACGCGGGACAAGTCGATAACGGCGGCGGGAGATATAATCCGAAACGCGGCCACGATGATGGCGACATCGGAACAGTCTGTGTCATGCATGAAACGTATGCGAGAATTTATTGAGGATACCGAGCCGCAGACGACGCCATCCCGTGTGATGGCGGGCATCAACCGCGCTGCGGTTGGTACGCTGGTGCGCACCATTGCCGCGGCTGAACAGGCAAAAGCGGTAGTGGCATGCAGCTACGCCACCTATGAGGAAGCGATAGCGGCCCGTGAAGACATGGTGGGTTTCCTTGATACGCTGGCTGAAACGGCGAGCGACGGGTCTTACAACGCCATCCGGGATTTGCAGGCGCAGGTGGCCGGGGCCCTTCCGCCGGACGGCGAGAGCCTTCCTCGCCTAGCCCGCGTGCAGCTGGCGGATTCTCTCCCGTCGCTGGTGCTGGCATATGACCTGTACGAAGGGACGTCCAAGGCGGCAGAAATTGTTTCACGGAACGGAATCCGCCATCCTGGCTTCCTTCCCGGCGGTCGACTAGTGGAGGTTTTGACGCGTGAGTGAGTGCGTACTCGCGGTCAACGGAAAATTGTTCCACGGGTGGGAACTCGGTCAGTATAAGCCGTAGCGTCGAATGCACCTCCGGCATGTTTCGGGTGAGCGTGAGCAAACTGGACCCGTGGCCCATCCGGCCAGGTGATGCGGTACAGGTGCTGCTGGATAGCGTTCCCGTCGTGACCGGCTATGTGGACAAGCTGGACGGGGTAAAGGCCAAGGACTCTGATACCCATACCCTCACCGTGTCCGGGAGGGATAAAACAGCGGATTTGATTGATTGTTGCGTGGTGCACGGTCCCGGAGAATACCGTGGGCTTACGCTGGCACAGATCGCCAAACAGATTTCGGCTCCATTCGGGATTGAGGTGGTGGTTGAGGCCGATGTCGGCGCGTCCTTCCCCCGGCTTGCCGTCCAGCCGGGAGATACGGCATGGGCTACCCTTGAGATGGCGTGCCGGGCGCGCGGGGTGCTGACGCTTTCCGATGGGCGTGGACGGCTGGTGCTGGCAGCGCCAAAGGCACGGAGGAGCAGCGTTGCACTGGTGGAGGGGAAAAACCTCAAGTCTGTCAGCTGGTCGCTGGATGAGAGCCAGCGGTTCAGCCTCTACGTGGTGAAGGGCCAGAACTTCGGAAGCGACGATGTGTACGGTGTCTCGGCGGCGTCGGTCTCGGCCACGTCCACCGATTCCGGGGTCAGGCGCTACCGGCCTCTGGTGGTGCTGGCTGAAAATGCGGGCGACATCGCCTACGCAAAACGGCGTGCGGGGTGGGAGGCAACGGTGCGATCTGCTCGGGCTGGTACCGTGCAGGTGGTGGTGCCGGGCTGGGAAGAAGATGCCGGAGGCCATCCGTGGGACATCAACAGCATCGTTTCATGCAGCCTGCCGAGTGCGGGTGTTGCGGGAGATATGCTGCTATCCGCGGTGGAGTTTTCCAAGTCATTGCAAAATGGTACTGTGTCCACCCTTAGCCTGACGCGGCCGGATGCCTTTGCGGTAGAGCCTGAGTCTCCAGATGCCGAGACAAAGCGTGGAGGTGACCCTTATGCGAGGTTATTTGAGGGAAGTGACGACTAATGGATACCCGGCGCCTTCATACTCGACTTATGCTGATGGTGGCGCGCGCGGTGCTGAAGCGTATAGACGACAGCAAAAAAATGCAGGAATTGCAGGTGAGCCTGCTGGATGGAGAGGTTCGCGACGGGGTGGAGCGTTTCCAGAATTATGGCTTTACCAGCTACCCGAAACCGGGGGCCGAGGCGGTGGTGGTGTTTGCGGGCGGTAACCGGGACCATGGCCTGACCGTGGTGGTGGATGACAGGCGTTACCGCCTCAAGTCTCTGGCCGAGGGAGAAGTGGCCATGTTCTCAGATGAAGGGGATTCCGTAGTGCTCAAACGCGGCCGGGTTGTGGAAGTGACCACGTCGACGCTGAAAGTGAATGCCACCACCAAGGTGGAACTCAATGCCCCGGTGATCGAGCTGAATGCCAGCACCAAGGTGAAAATGACGACACCTGTGGCAGAGGCAACGGGCACGGTGCAGGCAGCCGGGGATATTACAGACCGCATCGGTACCATTGGTGGAAGCAGCGTGCATCACCTGCGGGAAGTTTATAATTCGCATAATCATAATAATCCCGAGGGCGGGGTGGTTGGCTCGCCGAATCAGTTGATGTAGTCTTTCGGCATGTGTTTTACTCCTTTGAATTCCTGAATCTGAAAAAAACAAACACCGTTATATGGATGCTTTTTTCTTGGTTTTTGCGATCCTCATAGTAGCTGCTTTTTGTTACATGGGTTTTGTGCTTATTCCAAGAGTTGATAAAGAGATAGCTCGTAATACGTCGATGTTTTATCTGCGTGTTCAAGCATGCATAGATGGAGGATATCCCTATCAGTTTTGTCGTGATAGGGAGATTTTGCGATGACAGATATTGCCGTAGTCTGGAATGGAACGCAGGGTGATATTGCCCTGCAAGGCGATGATTTGCTGGTGGATGACGGGCTTGTAACGGCTGTCATTATCACGTTGTGCAGTGATGCGCGGGCTGACGCCGATGTGGATGTGGGGAATGGCCTGCTGGCCCGTCGGGGCTGGTGGGCGGCCGATACCAGCGGGTGGGGAAGCCTTCTATGGTTGATGCAGCGAGAGAAGGTAACGCAGGAAACTGTTGAAAAGGCACGCGATTACGCGCGCCGCGCGCTGCAATGGCTGGTCGATGACGGGGTAGTTTCCGCCGTTGATGTGACGGCGGAAATCATGGACCGCGAGACGATTGAGCTTTACGTGCAGCTGACGCGTGGCAGCAACCTGAAGTATGACTACCTGTGGCGAGCGATGGAAAACACCAGCCGATCCACATACGCCCAGCGATTCATGCTGCGCGGCGGGACTGTCGTGGCGGCCTAGCGGTAGCTGGAGGCAGGCGGAGGCAGAAGCTCGCGTTCCGCATAGGCGACCTTGGGGGCCACGGTAGGTACTGCGGTAAGCTTGCAGGTGTACACATTTTCTGTGCGTGCGCAGTTTTCCAGCATCGTATCAAGTGTTCTGGATTCGCGGGCGAAGTGAACATTGAGGGCTATGGAACCAATGGCAAGGGCTGTCATGGCAAGGTAGAGTTTCATGGGGGTTTTCTTTCTTTCCGTATCCTTATGCGACACGGTAAAATAAATCCTGACATGGGATGCTGACACCGGCAATACTTCCGCTATACTACGGCCATGCCTATGGCTCGCCCCACCCTTACGGAACTGATCTCCCGCTGCGAGTCGGATATCTCTACCAGTCTTGGGGTCGGAAAGCTGTTACGCCGCTCTGTGCTTGGCGTTCTGGCGCGCGTGCAGGCGGGTTCCGTGCACTTGCTGTACGGGTATATCGACTGGGTTATCAAGCAGGTCTTCGCCAGCACGGCAGAGGCTGAGTATCTGGAATTGCAGGCAAGTGAATACGGAATATCCCGAAAGTCTGCCAGTTATGCTGTTGGGAATGTAGGTTTTATTGGCATCGACGGCAGCGTGATCGCGGCTGGAACTCGCCTGCAACGAAGTGACGGCGCAATTTTTGATATGACCGCTGAGGTAATAGCGGTTGCTCCCGGTACCACCACCGTGGCGGTGCGGGCGATATCTGCAGGAGAGTCCGGAAACACCGATTCCGGGGTAACGCTGACACTCACATCGCCCATTGCGGGAGTGGCATCCGTGGCGACGGTGGCGGTCGGAGGTATTGGGTCAGGTGCTGATGCCGAAAGTGATGAAAGCCTGCGGGCCCGCGTTCTAACCCGCAAGCGCCAGCCTCCGCATGGCGGCGCGTCCTTCGACTATGAAGTGTGGGCAAAGGAGGTTGCTGGCGTCACGCGGGCGTTTGTTTACGGAAGATATCTTGGTCCGGGAACAGTCGGGGTGGCGATTCTGGCCGATGATGCCGAGGATGGGCCTATTCCTGACAGTGAGCTGGTGGATACGGTGCAGGATTATATTGAGGCCCGTCGTCCGGTAACGGCAGACGTGACCGTGTTTGCACCGGTGGCCAAGCTTATGAACTGCACGATCCATGTGAGCCCGGCTACTGAGGCCGTAAAGGCGGCTGTGGAGGCCGAGCTGACAGACATGCTGCGCCGCGATGCGGTTCCGGGTGGGCCGGTGTTGCTGAGCAGAATCCGGGAGGCGGTAAGCATTGCAGCCGGAGAGAGTGACAATGCTGTCACAGTCCCTTCCGCAAACTTTACAACCAGCGCTGGCGAGATTGCTGTGCTGGGCGCAATAGCCTGGAGCTGAAGATGGCACGGAGCGTGGCCGATTACACGAGCCTGCTGCAACGCCTGCTTCCAGTGGGCGCGGCGTGGTGTGTGGAGGTTGGAAGCAACCTGACAAGGCTGCTCTCGGGGTTTGCTGCAAGCCTCTCCCGTGTGGATAGCCGTGTGGATGATCTGTTGCGCGAGGCTGACCCGCGCACGGCGACTGAATCATTGGCGGAGTGGGAATTCGAGACCGGGCTACCGGATGCGACGGTGTCTGACCTTGCGGATACGCAAAGCCGGCGTGATGCGGTGGTAGCACGATTAACTGCACTTGGTGGTCAAAGTCAGGGATACTTTATCGCTCTTGCGGCTGCGGTGGGGTTTGGGGTGACGATTGAGGAATTCATGCCGTCCGGGATCGGGGACGGCATAGGTGATCTGTTGGGGGATGAGGATTGGGCGTTTGCGTGGATGGTACATGCCCCGGAGACAACGGTGCGTTATGCAGGTATTGGTGACGGTATTGGGGACGGCTTGGCGGAGTGGGGGAATGAGTTGCTGGAAGCCACAATAAAACGGGTGCAACCGGCTCATACTGTGCTAATGTTCGGCTATGGAGGGTAAGTAATGTGCATCGTATTGACGGCCCAGGCGCAACTGTAGACAACCTTTGGACTGCCGGAAATCCCACCACCGGGACGCCTCGGACAACATTTACTGCTGAATGGTTCAATGCGGTTCAAGAAGAAATCGCAAAGACGATTGAAGTTTCCGGTATTGAACTGGACAAGGAAGATAACACCCAGCTTCATGCAGCCATAGCTGCGATGATTTCTTCGGCTGTCGGGGGAGTTGTTTCACCAACTCCATCTGGCGGCATCATGTCTTATGCCGGAAGTACGGCCCCGGCTGGTTGGCTGCTGTGTGCCGGGCAGGTATTGAGCCAGGCGACATATACCGGTTTATATAGCGCCATTGGTACCCAGTATAATACCGGCGGTGAAGGTGCAGGAAACTTCAGGCTTCCAGACTTGCGCGGGCGAGCTGTCTTTGGGTTGGATGACATGGGTGGAACTGCTGCCAGCCGAGTGACGACGGCGGGGAGCGGAGTTAATGGGGAAACGCTTGGAGCTAGCGGCGGCAGCGAGTTGATGCATCAGCACACGCACGGCGTGACCGATCCCGGACACGGCCATACGTTGCCAACTATAGGACCTTATGGTGCGCCTGCCGGAAGTTCCTACTTTGTTGCAAGTCCTCAATCTAGTTCTTCTGCGACGGGGACGACTGTGACAGGAATCGTCATCAATAATGCCGGCAGCGGCAGCGGACAGAATATGCCTCCGGCCATCGTCATGAATTACATTATTAAAACCTAAATGGATATGCGGAATGGGCGTAAATACACGGCTGTCAGCGATAATCATTGAGCAGGATGAAGGTACAAGCGCCTTTGCGTCTGTATTTACGGTTGGCAATGGTCAGCGCAATGCGGGGGTATATTTCTGATGGTGGCAGGTCAACTCGACATACTGATTGAAAACGGGGCTGACTTTGGTCGTTTATTCGTGTTGAGGCATGTAAATCTAGGTGGATATTCGGCACGGATGCAAATTCGTAGAACGGTTGATGATCCAGAGTTTCAAATCGAGCTTACGACAGAGAATGGTCGGCTAGAATTTGTAGATAAAGGAACATTTAAGTGTGTAGAAGAAGATGATGAAGCATTATATGCTAGACTGGATTCAGAAGAGACGAGTCCATTGCTCAATGGAGTTTATGATTTGGAGTTGGTTAGTGCTGACGGCTATGTCGTCAGGATTGCGCAAGGCCGTGTATTATCCTCAAAGAATGTAACACGATGACAACAGTCCGAGAAACCCTAACATCTCCCATTCAGATTGTTGTTTCTGATCTTGGCATACAAGGTCCTCGGGGTGCTGACGGCTATAGTATAGCTGTAAGAAATGGTTTTACTGGTACTGAGGCGGAGTGGTTGGAATCTCTTGTTGGTCCAAAAGGGGACGTGGGGGATAGAGGGATTCAGGGACTACAAGGTATCAGTGCGTATGATGTGGCCGTACAAAACGGCTTTGATGGTACGGAGGAGGAGTGGCTCGCCTCTTTGAATGGCGACAAGGGTAATAAAGGCGATAAGGGGGAAACCGGGGACATTGGGTATGCGGTTTATTCCTATGCACCAAGCATGGTTCAGGTGGGTGATACGTATGCGCAGCACAATGAGGCAGGTGGAACTCATTGCGCCGTACAAATACGCTGTGGCTCATGGGTCGCTGCCTGTGGGAACAGAGCTTGATGAAGATACGGGTATAGTCTATGGTGTTGTAACTACCCAAGGAATATACTGTTATACAATTCAAGCAACCGATAGCGGGGAGACGCCTTATACCGCAGTGTGTATGGCACCGGTAACAGCATATGTTGCACCTGTACTTTCAATATCGGCAACCTCACAAGCAGGTCCCATGTTCACCGGAGACGCCTTTTTGGGGGATTACGCGGCATTAGGAGGGGTTCCTCCGTACACGTTCACTGTTATTGATGGAGCTTTGCCTGTTGGTACAATGCTTAATGCACAGAGAGGCATAGTGAGTGGAGTGCCAACTAAGGCCGGGGATTTTGATTATACCATTATGTTGGAGGATAGCGCAGGGCACGCCATAACAAAAAAGGAAACAGGAACTCTTCTTCTTGGTCTCAGTTTAATAGCTACAGAATCAGAACTATCCCAAGTAAACAGAGAATATTTACAAGAGAATGCGGCCGTTGGCGGCGTACCTCCATACACTCTGTCTATCGCATCCGGCAATTTGCCTAATGGTACAGAGTTTGACGAAGAAACTGGCATTGTCTCTGGCATTCCTTCTGAGGTTGAGGATTACAGCTATACGATTCAAGTAACGGACAGCAGCATACCTGCAAGGATAGCAACGGCAGTAGTGAGCGGGACGATTAATGACATTGTCTGCTCCGTGATGGGTGATTCTACTGCGTGGCAGGGGACTAGTGGCTCTACAGGCAACCAGTATAACATAAATGGTATATTTTATTGGCTGTTAAAGCAGACAAACTACCGTGTGTCGTGTCCGATTGCGAATAATCTTGGTGTGGCAGGATCATATATTGATCAGGCTAGAACTGTGCAGGTTCCTTTGTTGGATAGCCTTACTGATCTACCAACAGATTTATTCCTTCTTACTGGTACGAATGACTTGGGCGGTGGATCTCCATTAGAGACGATGAAAAGCCAGTACACGAGCCTAATACTATCAATTCTCGCCAAGCCATACATTAAGCGCCTATGGATTGTTCCCATAACACCACGCAGCAACGCGATGACATCCATACTGTATAATCGGCGCCTGGACTTTAACGCATGGCTTGCAGACCTGTTGTTAACGCCTGCAACATACATTGCAGCAGGTCTTACATCTGGTGATGTTAAGAGATTGAGGGTACTCGACGTTGGTTTTGCCACCGATGTAGACGGCAATACCCCCAAGGAAGGATATGTTGTAACAGACGGATTGCACCACAATACGCGTATGGCTCAAGGTTTGGCCTTGCAGGCTTCTCAATACATGAACTCAGTCATTGCAGAAAACCCGCCGCGTAGAACAACCTCTTCAGACCTGTATAACGCTTCAACAAACCCAACGGGCACCATGTTAAATAACGGCGGTTTAAACCGTGGTTTCTTGCTTGGAACTTCTGGAAATAAGACCACGTATACTGGAATAACTCCTACAGGCTCAGTTGCGGATAAATGGAGGTTATACCGCACTGAGGGTTCGGGGGGTGCGACACTAGTCGCATCCAAGGAAGGTGTGAGGCCGTCTGGGGCTGATGGGCAAATAATCACCTATACAATAAGTGGAGCAGGACCAAACAATGAATCAATAGTGTGGGAATACCTGGGGCAGGCGTTTGGAATAGATCCAGGGGACGGAATAGTAACAGGAGCGCCGGTTTGGTTTGAGGGAGAGTTTGAAATCCTCAGCAATAATGGAATCCTAAAAGATGTTAATGTTTACATGTATGAACAGGGAAATGCGTCTAACAAAACCGTGAAAGATGGTACAAGCACTTCTGTCGAAATGAAACTACCAACTGGCGCCCTTGGCCCATACTGGTTTCGGACTCCTTTACTTTTACCGCAGGCTAACACAACACATATAAACCCAAGTATAAAATTCGGCGTTGACGCATCTGGAGGAATTGGTTCATTTTCTGTCGTGTTGCGTGATGTAATCGTACACCAACCGTATGTATAGTGAAAGGTTCAAATGTCAAAGCACAGTGCTTGCGGCATGAAAAGTCACCCCAACACATCCTGCGGTGACAATTAGATGATATATTTATAAGTGTGGTATGCTTTACAACCGCTCCGGTTGTGGCACATTACTTCTGCAAAGGAAGATATGTGTGTGCGGGATACTGATAATATCAAATTCAGGTGGTTTATTGAGCCAAGGTTTTTGGTAACGCTGGGAACGCTCTGTCTCGCCGCTCTGGGTGGATACAGCAAGCTGGTGACGTTCATGGAGACCATCACCATACAGCAGTTGGCGCAGGATAAGAAAATCGAGCAGCTGGAATCCCGCGTCAATAATACCGATGAGGGAATGGGCACCATCAAGGCCATGCTGGCGCGGCTGGATGAACGCACAGCGTCCATCCTTATGGCCATGCAGCAAAAGTCTGACAGGCCGCTGCGGTAACGGGAGGTATGACATGTGGGGTATCTGGAAATTGCCAAGGAGATGATCAGGCGCCATGAGGGCCTACGCCAGCGCCCTTACAAGGACAGCAAGGGTAAGTGGACGGTTGGCTATGGCCACAACATTGATGACCGTGGCTGGGATCCGATTGCGCCAAGGCCGTTGACCAAGGGTATTAGCTGGGATGAGGTTATGGCCCTGCTGGATGCCGATGTCATCGTTGCCGAGAAGGACGCGCGGGGACTTTGTCCGTCCTTTGACAGCCTGACCGATATCCGGATGGCGGTATTGATTGATATGTCCTTTAACCTCGGGCTTGAGCGTCTTTCGGGGTTCAAGCGTATGCTGTGGTTTGTGAGCCAGCATGGCTACCGTGATGCGGCGCGGGAGATTCTTGCGAGCAAGTACGCCAGTGATGTGAAGACGCGGGCGATAGAAAACGCGAAGAACATGGCTGATGGCTGAGAATAGTAAGGGAGCCGGGGGTGGGGGGAGAGCTTGGAGGCTTCTCTAAGGGAACGGCTCCCTGTGCTGAAGCGTACACCACCGGTTGCTGAATTCAACCGGAAAATACTTGCCTAATTCTGGAAGCGGCAGCACGATAACGGTGGGCCAGGTTTCCAGAGGGGGTTTTCTGGCCCCCAATGTAAAGGGTTGTTTCGGTGCCAAGTGTTTTAGACATTCTGGGTCAGGTCTTGGGGACTTCTGCCGTCGGACAGATATTGGACAGGTTCTTTCCGGACCAAAGTAAAAAGCAGGAATTTTTGCAGGCCCTGCAACAGCAGCAAATTGAAGCTGACTTGAAGATGGCCACCGCACAGGCGGATATTAACAAGGTTGAGGCAGCGAGTGGTGACAAGTTCGTTAGCCGGTGGCGTCCGTTTGTCGGGTGGTGTTGCGGCGGTGCGCTGGCGTACAATTACATTATGCAGCCTTTTCTGGTCTTTGTTGCTCAGGTTGCCGGGTCAACCATTACGGCGCCTTCCATTGATATAGCTATCATGTCTCCGATTCTGTCTGCGCTTCTCGGTTTTGGCGCGTATCGGACCTTTGAGAAGGTCAAGGGTGCGGCTTGACAGTCAAACCGCTTCAGCGGAAAGTAAGATAACCATTATATCAACCATTCAAGAAAGCATTAGTCTATGCGTTCATTACTT
The DNA here is from genome assembly GCA_963757195.1 of uncultured Alphaproteobacteria bacterium. Taxonomy (GTDB): domain Bacteria; phylum Pseudomonadota; class Alphaproteobacteria; order Rhizobiales; family Rhodomicrobiaceae; genus Rhodomicrobium. Next base: position 762,511 of record CAVWQG010000002.1, on the reverse strand, counting down.
TTAAGCATGTTTGTTGCAATCTGTGCCAGCTTGTATGCAGTGGCATTTGCTGCGGATACCAGCAAGTGGGTTCCTGCCAGCTCCTATGATGATTACCTCTACATCTACAATGCAGCGACAGACGCTTCCAGCACTCCGGATGATTTGCCCTCTCAGATGGTAAACCCAAAAAAGCACGCCGCGATTGTACTGAAGGCCTCGGCTGCAAACCAGAGTGCGACCATTGGCGTTTATGCTGGAACCAAGCTGGTAACCCAGACCACCTATACCGTAGGTACGACGCCGGTATTCGTGGATTTGGGCTCTGATCGCGCTGGTAATTATCTGAATGTCAGCTGGACGGCATTGACGTCTTCCACGGTGCTGACAAGCGATACGCTGATTTTCCATAGATAGATTCTCCGGCGAGAGGATGTTAAGGGACGGGAAGCCGTCCCTTTGTTGTTTGGGGGCGCCCGGTGGCGTTTCGTGGCAAACTGGGCCGTGGTGTCTATCCTGCTGGCGTTCTGTGTGCTTTATGCTCTCGGCAGGGTCATTCAGGCCGTGGGGCCTATCGTGAAGGAATCATTCAAGTCGGCCACCATGCCGTTCATCGTCACCTGGAAGGTGCTGGAGGCGGGGTGGAAGGGCGGAAAATGGGTGCGGAAACGCATCAAGGCCATGCGGCGCAAGCCTGCCTACGGGGTTGCAACGTGGGCGACGGATAAGGCGCTTAAAAAGGCCGGGCACTTCAAGTCGGACGGGTTCCCGGTGGTGAAGCGCAACGGGCGGATGATCTTTACCGATGCGGAATCCTGCGCGCTGATGATTGGCCAGCGCGGCGCGGGCAAAAGCCAGACGATGGGCTGCCAGCTACACCTGGCGCGGAGAGAGACATTCATCACCTATGATCCTCCGGGAGAGTTGCTGAACACGTTCCGGGCGCCCTTGGAGGCCAAAGGCTACAAGGTGCTGGTAGTGGATATTTCGGAGCCATCTCGCGGGCTGCATTATGACCCGGTGGCGTATCTCGAGAACAGCCGGCGCTATGAATGGCACCCGGATTTGCAGAGTGTCGCCCAGCTCATCACGGCCGATATTTCTGCGGGGAGTGAAAACAAGCATTTCAGTGAGTTCGGCATGCGCATGGTGGCGGGTATTCTGGGCTACATGGTGCGCTATGATCGGAGAAATGCGAGCCTTTACAGCGTCGCCAAGCTTTTGACCGTGGTGGATGAGAAATACCGCAATACGGTGTTCGACAGGATTGTCGCGCTAGCGGACGATGCAACGGTATCGGCAATCAATGCCTTCCGGAGTGCCGGGCCCAATGAGCAGGGCAGCTTCAGGACAAGCCTCACCAATGCGCTGGAAGTCTGGACATGGGACGTCTACCGAGACCTCTGCGCCTTCGATGGCGACTGTGAAAGCCGTCTGGACTGGGATGACATCTGGCTTTCACCCCAGCCGGTGGCGGTGTTCATCGTCGGAGGCATGGTTAAAACTGAGGTATTCCGTCCAATTTTACGTGTGATGTTCGGGCAGGCGGCGCTATCGGCGGCGCGGCAGTACGACCGTACGCGCGAAGCTTTTCCGCGCAAGGTGAAGCTGATGATTGATGAAATGCCAACGCTCGGTAAATGCCTGCCGCTCCTCAAGGTTGTGACTGAGATGCGCAAGGTGAACGTGAACCTGTTTGGCAGCCTACAAAGCATGAGCCAGCTGGATGAATGCTATGGGCCAAAGGGAGCAGGAATCTTCCGCGATAACTGCGACCTGCTGATTTCAGGTTCAGGCAAGCAGGTGACTGATTATGAGCAGATAAGCCAGCTCTTGGGTGATACGACGGTTACCACGCTCAGCATCGGCCGGGGCGGGGAATCCGAGAATGAGAACAAGAAGCGTATGGTGACGGTTAGCGACCAGTTCCGGCTGGAGCCTCACCAGCAGATTTGCCTGATGCGGAACCTCGCGGTGCTGGGAGACAAGCCGTTCAAGGTGGTGGAGGATAAGCTGGGGAGGAGGGTGGTGTTCGGATAGTCGTCTGGTGTGCTATGTTGGTTGAAGCGTGGAACGTGGCCAAACGTCTGCCTGATAGTATGGGCGGTAAAGGATGGGCTGTGCTGCGAATGGGCAGCGATTCACGAAATAAAACACGTCACCGCCGAATAGCCGCACGCTAAAAGCCTTCTGCAAAGGAGGCTTTTTTGGATGATGGGCGTCCCAACCTTCCGCCAGTGGCTATACTCTATATGCGTATGGGCCAGTTGATTGCCATTTTCGTTCCAGGCACCACCCCACCGCAGCAAGTCGGGAGTCTTTGCGGGTTTCGCCACCGTCAGTTCGGCAGGCATCATCCGGTAAAAGTTATAGCATGAAGGTGGCGAGGCGTCTTGGTGAATCACTACTTGCGTAGCCAGACCGCACCGCTGGTCGTTGGTGCTTTGACACACTGGATTTATCGCCTTACCTCCATATCGCGCTACGTATCGCTTCTGAAGACCGCTTGACCACTGCGCCACCTGTTGACAAAGTAGCATATATTTCGGGTTTGGTTGCTATCTTGTGAAGTCAACTAAACCAGAAAATGGAGACATTTTGTCAACAGTAGTAGGGAGGGCGTGCCCCCGCGTCGCCCTCCCCGAATTGCGGCTCCGTGGCGCGCCGCGTTAACGTGAAATGCTTCTGTCTCGGTCCTTCTTCTGCTCCTGCTGATGGGTCTCTGCATAGCGGTTGAGGACGCCCAGTGCCTGCTGGTACTGACGGTCTGAGATGTGTGCCTTGTGGTGTGCCTCGGTTATCTGTTTTCCCGTGACCTGTTTGCTGAGATCAACGAGGGTATTTTCCATCTCTTTCTGACTGCGGACCAGCTCTTCCTCGTGTCCCCATTTGGCCTCGATATTGGCCACCATGAGTTCGCTGTCACGCTTCAGGTTATCGCGCTTGTGGTTGAGGTCCTGAAGTTCAAGGTGGGTGTTGCGGAAGTCCTTCTGCCTGGTTGCGTAGGTTTGCTCGGCTATGGTGAGGTGCTCGCGGGCGTCGGCCTTTCTGCGGCTGGCCCACGTCTTGTAGCCGACCACGCTCAGGGCGCGCGCAAAGAAGCTTACCTTGATGGCGTCCATAGACGCCTTGGCCTTGCCTCTTTCAATATCGGCCTGTCTCAGTTGCAAGCTCAGTTTGTCAATCTGCCCCTGCGCGGCTTCCAGTTCCTTGATGGTGCGCGCCTGCTCTTTGAGAATTCCTGCATATGCGGACTTAGTTTCCAGTACACGACGAAGTTCATCGTCCCACTGGCATATGTCTTCAATCTTTGATTTTAGGCTCTCGTCGCGCCCGGATTTATACTGCGGGTAGGCCATCGGGTCCTCGCGGATGGCTGGAGACTCTATGTGTTCACTATCGGCCGCGCTGCGCTGCGGTTCAATCGCGTCGCGGTGGCGTTTGGTGGCAGGTGGTGGTTCGGGTGGATGGAGCGCCGTTGCCGCCTCCATGTGGTAGTGGCTTGGGTAGGCCAATTCAGCTGCGCGGCGGGCATCCTTCCACAGCTTGTACTCGCGTTCCTGCTGCTCCAGAATCTGCTCAGGGGTGCGCCTCAGCATGCGGATACGTTGCTTGTGTCCAAACTCTTGCAGCATCTCATTGCAGGTTGTCTCCCACAGCTGCCGGAGCTTGATGGTGCTGTTCTTATTCGACGCGCCCCATACACTCTTTCCGTTCTGGTCTTTGTCATACCAATAGATGTGAACATGGGGATTGGTGTCGGAATTGCCTTTATGGAAGCAGGCGGCGACACGTCCGCGCCCTTGTCCGGAGAGGGCCCAGATATAGCGGTTGACGGTTTTGAGGCGTTCCTTGCGGGAAAGGCAGCGCGGTAGGGTTACCATGATTTTTTCACAGAGGACGCCGTTCTTGCGGGTGACGCCCTGAGCCTGCTTCATCGCCTGGCGCACGAATTCACTGCGCTGGCTTGAGAAGTTGATGCCCATGACATAGTCGCACTCAGGCCAGCGTGTGATGTAGGAGGCATGGTTCCATGCGTGCTCGGGTGGAGCCGTCTTGCGGTTCAGTTTGCTGTGTTTGAGAACGCCGACATCCAAGGTGTGCCTCCTCCCTCACGATACCCGTAAGGTCGCGTCAGCACTTCACGGAATTGCCGCAGGCAATTCCATAAACGTGCATCTATAGGGAGGAGGCTAGTACAGTTCTTAGAATTCAGTCAGTTGGCAGGTGGTGCGGTTCAGGCGCATTTTGTGCGCGAATCAGTGTCGGTTGCACATGATTCAATTTTACCACAGTTAACTAAAAAATGCTTGCTGAAATATCATGGTTTTGCATATCATGGATTTACTAACAGGTACTTGCCATGAGTTTGCAGTAGGCAAAAGGCTTGGTTCATCCCGTTTGACTGTAATAGCCAAGGAGGATTGACCGATGCAAGCTCGTAACTGGTGATATCTCAGCCCGGCTGGTGAGCGAGAGCCTCCGGGCGGTAAGCACTCCACAATAATCCATGACATGACTGCGTGGCTTTAGGCGCGCACTCCGCCTTGTCTGCAATGCAGATGAGGATATTATGACAAAATACGGAATAGACTACATAAACGAATGGCTAGGCAAGCCTCCGCGTCAGTCCCGTGAAGTTGTAACCCATGATTCCAGTCAGTACGACCGGAATGGGTTTGATCTGTATGTGATCCGGAGAATGGCTGAGTTGGCAATCCGCCACATGGATATGCCGGGAATCCCGAAGGCTGAGCATGGGCCATTGCCGGTGGCGGCGCCCATGGTGAGAGACGCCAAAGAGATGGGTGCATTTCTCATGGGATTGGTAGCTGTGTCTGCTGATGAGGGAACTTGGAAAGACGTTCCGTTCTGGTGTGATGCTTACATCGTGGATGAGATTGGCAGGCATCCGTATTGGCGCGAGGTGGAGCGCGTCTTTGCAGCGCGCAACAAGAGGCCTGCGATTGAGCGGCTGCACGGCAATTACTGGATGGTCAAAGGCAACCCGTATTGGTTGGTCGCCATTCGGACGATGTGCAGCACGCCCTACCTGAACGGTTACAGTAGCGCTCCTGTCATCACGTTTTAGGGGGCGCGCCATGGTTGCATATCTGCTCGTAGCGACCTTGGTCAACTACGCGCTGTACAGGCTGCTGGGCTACCCGCTGTTGTATTGCATCGGCGTCAAGGCGGTTGAGCCAATCATACCCTGGATAGTCAGCGTGCATATTATGCTGCTTCTGTCTGCTCCCGTGGCTCATGCTATGGGAGGTCCGAGCTGGTCACGTCCGTTATGGGGGACGTGGCTGGCGTTCGCCGTGCTGCCGCTGATTGTGTATATGTCGTTTGGATATGGGTATGATTGTGGGTTGGGGCAATTCATGCCCACACTTCCCAAGGCGGCCGTTATTGAGCCGGTCACACCTGCTGTTAAACCGGAACCGGTTTCCAAGTCTAGTGAACGCCTGACAGGGGCTGTGATGTTCCCCTCCGTGGTTGAGAGAAGGGCGGCGCCAGACATCTTTACGCATGTGCTGGTGCCACTTCCAAAGCCCAGCCCGTACCGTATGACAGAAAGGGAGCGCGGCCTAATGAACCGCGAGCTCTATTGACCGATGACCTGCAAAGACTCCGGGAAGGGGTAGCGGTAGAATACAAGCTTGCTCTCTATCGCCAGTACTCCGAAAAGCAGGCCGCCGGGTTTATCGGCATTGATTACACCACGCTGAAGCGCAAGCGGCTGGCCGGGATGCTGCCATACGTCGACAAGGGCGGCGGCTCGGTGGGGTATATGGGCTTCATGATTGCCGATGTGATTCTATTCGGCATCGGGGCAAAGTGGCAGGAACCGCCGGAGGTGGATCATGTTGATAAGGCGCAACCAGCACCACCGAAAATAGGCTCACAGGTACAGGATACAGCAGGGCGTGTATTCGGGAGGAAAGCGCCATGAAGTATTTGGTTGATGCTGTGAATGAGCAGCGTCGGGCGCATGTCGCGTGCCTGCGCGGGTTTTCTCTGTGGAGACTGTACAACGAGAAGGAGGCGGCCCGATTTATCGGATGCCATTACGCAACCTTGCAGCGCAGGCGTCTGATGGGTGAAGTTACGCCAACTCAAGTTGAGGGAATTCGGTACCTTGGTGTGATGATTGCCGACATCATTCTTTCCGAGATTGATAAGGAACCTGACGCCACCAAAAATGGGTAGAAAGCCCAGAATACCGCTCAGCGGTTAGTTTCCAAGCTGGTATAATAAAGGCGCGGCCAAACCGGCCGCGCTACCTGTTTGGAGAAAGGTATGAGCAAGTATGGTGATAGGGGTTTCCGGGTCGGAGACTTCTGGTTATCTCGCCGTGGTAATAGCCCGGCGTGGTGTCGCACATGGTATGATCCGGAATCCGGGCAGGTGCGGCGCGTTTCATTGGATACGGTGGATGAGCTGGAGGCGCGGGACAGGCTGACGGCGTGGTTTGTGGCGCAACAGGCTGGCCAACAACCTGCGAGCAATCCACGGTTGTTGAGTGAAATCCTGCTCGCCTATCATGAGGCGCGTGGCCAGCACACCTGCAAGCCGGATAATGTCACCACCTCCGGCAGGTACTGGCTGGAACACCTTGGGGACATCCCGGCCGAAACGGCGGCGGAGGTTGAATCTCGGCGCTAGTGCGTGAGGCGCTGCTGGATGCGGGGAAGTCTCCGGCCTACGTCAATCGGATTCTTGGCGTTGGTAAGGCTGCGCTTATGCGCGCCTACAAGCGCCGGATGATTTCGCATGTGCCGGTGGTTGAGATGGTGCCGGGGGTAGAGAGTGAGCCAATGGGCCGTCCGCTGGAGGTGGCGGAGCTGCGGGAGCTGATGCGGTGCATGTGTGCCCCGCACCTCCGGTGTTATTTCGTTCTCGGGCTGGGGACGGCGGCCAGGCCGTCGGCGCTGCTTCAGCTGGACTGGTCTCAGGTGGAGCCTGGCCTGATTCGCCTCAATCCGCCGGGGCGACGTCAGACCAAAAAGCGGCGTCCAGTGGTGCCTGTGTGTGATGAGTTGGGGCGCTACCTTGGGAACTGGCGGCAGGGCCAAACCTGCGGGCCGGTGATTGAGTTTTATGGTCGTGAGGTTAAGTGCATCAAGACGGCATGGCGAGCCACCCGTAGGCGCGCTGGGTTGGGCAAGGATTGTACTCCATACAGCCTGCGCCATACGGTCGCTAGATGGTTACGCGCCCACAGCGTGCCCAAGTGGGAGGTGGAGGCGCTGCTGGGGCACCGCAGCCTTGGCAGCGGGGTGACAGAAACCTATGCCACGGCCGACCCTCGGCATATGGCACAGACTCGGGAGGCGTTAAGCTCCCTGATTTTGGGAGGTGATGGGGAGGTAGAGGGGGAACTTGCGAAAAACCGCTGAGACGAAAACGGATGAATTTTGAAATTGTGTAGGAGAATCATGGTGCTGCAAGAGAGGATTGAACTCTCGGCCTCCCCCTTACCAAGGGGGTGCTCTACCACTGAGCTACTGCAGCGAACCGGACGCGACCGTGCCACAGCGGGCGCTTGGGCGCAAGACCCTAAGACCATTCAACGCGCAATGGCGCACTTAATCAACCGTTTTGCGAAGCGCAGTTCCTTCGTTCGCGAACCCTCTCACGCCCTTTTGTTTTTCCCAGCTGGGCGCACCGGCCAATATCCCCCTGTAATGGCGCCAAAGAAGATTGCTTCCATGCCTGCTGATATTCTAGTACCGACGGCATCCCGGAGCATGGCGCATCGCCGCTTCAGAACCATGCGGCGAGGCCTCAATCTCGCGTTCGCCAGAGAGGTGATCCGGCTCCGGGAGAATGAGATCGCTTTGATTGCGATCGCGGCCCTTGCCGGTTTTGCCATCGGAGCGGTCGTCTCTGTCATCGACGGAGCCGTTGTCTGGCTCCACTATTTCATTTTCGGCGTGCCTCTCGAGGCTCATCTCAGCGCCGGAACCGAGATCCCGGCTGTTGTGAGGTTTTTCGCGCCAGTCGCTGGCGGGATTTTGGTCGGTTTGATGGCGGTCGCAATCCGCCATTTCCGCCCGCGCGAAATCGTCGACTCGATTGAAGCCAATGCGCTGTATGGCGGCCGCATGTCCCTGCGAGATAGCATCCACTTGGGACTTTTAACGGTTGTCTCCGTCGGTTTTGGCGGGAGCGCGGGATTGGAAGCCGCCTACACCCAGGTCGGGTCCGGTTTCGCCTCGAAAATCGGACAGAATGTCCGCCTTAGGCGGCAGGACTTGCGACTCTTGGTCGGCTGCGGTTCGGCAGCTGCGATTTCTGCAGCTTTCAACAGCCCTTTGACGGGGGCCTTCTACGCTTTCGAACTGGTGATCGGCAGCTACACGCTTCAATCCTTGGCCCCTGTCGCGTCTGCGGCTCTATGTGGGAATCTCGCGATCCACGCGATATCAAACGACAGGCCGATGTTCGCCTTGCCGCCGGCGCTGAGCGTCGAAAGCCACGACTACGTGCTCTTTCTCTTCCTTGGCCTCGGGGCTGCGGCCATCGCAATTGCCACCATGCGCGCCGTGACGCTCGTCGAGAACAGTTTGCGCCAGCATAAGGCGCCCGGTTTATTGAGGCCGGTCCTGGGCGGCGCGGGGGTGGGCCTCGTTGCGCTTTTCTATCCCGAGGTTCTTGGGAGCGGCCACGGGGCAATTTCCTACGAGCTTGACGGGGGGCTCGGGTTTCCGGCGCTGGTGGCGTTGCTTCTGGCAAAGATTGCTGCTTCGGCGCTCACGGTAGGATCGGGAATGCGCGGGGGTCTTTTCAGTTCGTCCCTCTTTCTGGGAGCGATTTACGGCGGGGCGGTTGCTGCCGGGCTCACAGCACTTTTGCCTCACCATCCCATAAACTCCCTCGCTTACGCGCTTGTGGGCATGGGGGCAGTCGCCGGCGGCGTGGTCGGCGCTCCCGTGACGATGACGCTCCTCGTCCTGGAAACAACCGGAAACTTCTCCCTCACCATGGGCGTCATGGTGAGCGTCATCGCCTGCTCGGTCGTAGTGCGCCAAGCCTTTGGCTATTCATTCGCGACCTGGCGGTTTCACGTGCGGGGCTTGCGCATCCAGGGCGCCCATGACGTCGGCTGGATCGCCGACCTGAGGGTCGGCAAGCTGATGCGAAAAGACGTGCATCTCGTGCCGGCGTCCGAAACCATCGCCGAGCTTCGCGAGCATTTCCCGCTGGGCGGCCCGAAATACGCGTTCGTTCTGAACGATCAGGGCGCATACACCGGCATGATTGAGACCGTTGAGGCGCATTCGTCGACCTACGACGAGGCGGCCGACTGCACGACAGCTGTAGCCCTGATTTACGATGAGCCGTATTTTCTGACCGCGCAGGAGAACATCTATTCCGCGGTTCAGATGTTCACGAAAACGGCGTCTGAGGTTTTGCCGGTTCTTGACAGCGTCAAGTCCGGCCAGGTTGTCGGGATGGTCAGCGAGGCTTACGTTCTGCGGCGGTACAGCCAGGAACTTGAGAAGCGAAGGCCCGAAGAGGCCAATGGCGGCGTCTTCAGCCCCGAGACCGTTTAGCATCGGGGGCGGCTTACTTTTCGCGATAACATGGATCCCGAGTCCTTCAAAAGTCAGGCAGAGCATCCCAATAACTAAGCCGATGAGGTCGCGAGGAGGGCTGCGAGATGGCGGAGCGCGTGAAGAAGAGCGATGCGGAGTGGCGGGCGCAGCTGACGCCGGAGCAGTATAAGGTCACACGCGAGCATGGCACCGAGCGCGCGGGGACGAGCCCTCTCAATAAAGAGAAGCGCGACGGTGTTTTCACCTGCGTGTGCTGTGGCGCGCCCCTTTTTGCATCCGATGCGAAATTCAACTCGGGTACGGGCTGGCCGAGCTTTTACAAACCGATGAACGATGACGCCGTGTCCGAGCACGCGGACCGTTCATTTCTGATGCGCCGGACCGAAGTGAGGTGCGCGCGGTGCGATGCGCACTTGGGCCACGTCTTCCCGGATGGACCGCGGCCTACGGGCCAGCGCTATTGCATGAATGGCGTCGCACTCGACTTCAAGCCGAAAAGCGAGTCGGCCGGGGAAACGCCCGCGAAGGAGACGCCCAGGCGGTAACTGGGCGGCCTTCCTCTTACGCTTTCTTGGCGCCGGGCCTTGACTTCAATGCGTCCACGCAGGCCTGGTCGAGTTCGCTCGCATGGCCCTCGAGGCATTTTGCCATTCCGCCGGGTTCCTTGGGGGCATCCGCACAGAATTTCGCAAAATCGGCTTTGCAGTTAGCCTGAATAGCCTTCCTGGCCTGCTTTCCGGCCTCGATGGCGGCTGTGCACTCAGGCGAAACCTCTGCCGCGTGCTCCTTCATGCATGGCCCCAGCTTTCCGTCGCCGGGTTTCAGACCGGGGCAGAACTTCTCGCGGTCGCTCTTGCAGGCTTTGCCGGGACCGGGCATGTCCTGCGCTTGGAGAGCCGGGGAGGCAATGGCGAGCACGCCGATCACGGACGCAAAAATCGCAAACTTCATTTGGGGCTCCTTTTGGAAAATGTGTTTGGCCTCTAGCAGCCTGTCGGACTAGGGTCTGCCGACAGGGAATGGCGTTCGTCGTGGCGCAGAAGGGCGATCGTCGTCGCGCCTTCATGCAGCCTTCAGTACGAACATCCGCTTCAAGTTCCAGGCCATAATCACGAGCGTCCACTCGCCTTTGACTTTGTCCAGCCCGCGCAGCAGAAACTGACGGAATCCGAGCACGGACTTGATGATGCCGAACACGGGCTCGGGAGTGTGTTTGCGCAGGGCGTAAAGTTTCTTGCCTTCGGGCGTTTGCAGGCGGTGGGCCATGGCCTCGACCGGCGTTGGATTTTCCGGCGCGGCCGGAGCCGCGGCGAAGCGCTCGCTCAAGGACGAATGATGCGAGTCCCGGCCCATGGCGAGCAAAGGCTCGATCGCGGCCGCCTTGCACGCCTTTACATTGGCCTCGCTGAAATAACCGTTGTCGCCCAGCAGCGTTTCGACCTTGCCCAACTCTTCGGGCAGGGCCCTGGTCTTGGCCAGCATCGGTTCGAGCTGTTGCTTGTCGTTGGTCGCCTGCGCCACATCGCCCGCAACCACCAGCAGACTGCCTTCCGCTACGACGGCTTGAGCGTTGTAGCATTGCTCGAAGCCGCCGCCTGAAACCGGCATGATGCGCGACTCCTCATCGGTCAGATTGATCTGATCGGTTGGCGCCGGCCCCTCCACCGGCGGCTCGGGCGGCTTGCCGCCGGGCTTCTTGCCGGTGGTCTTGGTCTTGGCCTCGCGCGCTGCCAGTTTGGCCTGATGCTCGGCTTGCTCGCGTTCGAAACGCTCTTTGGCGCGCGCCTCGATCTTCGCGCGAGCCTCGGCGATTTTCTTCAAGCGCTCCTCGCGCCGCGCCAACTCCTCCGGAATCGACATCCCGTCCGGCAGGTCGGCCTGATCGGCGGCTTCGGCCTTCGCCATCAGCTCGGCAACCTCGGCCTTCAACTGCGCCTCGATCTTGCCCGCGTGCTCATAGGACAGCGCGCTGTGCTTGCTGGCGTTGGCGTGCACCTTCGTGCCGTCCAGCGCGACCGTGCCCAGTTTGAGCATGCCCATCTCGCGCGCCAGAAGCAGAACCTGCACGAACAGCGCTTCGGTCTCCTTGATGAACCGCCGCCTGAATGTCGCGATGGTGTCGTGATCGGGGTGCTCGTTCGCCGCGATGAAGCGGAAGGCCACCGAGTCGTATGTCGCCCGCTCCAATTTGCGGCTGGAGAAGACCCCCGTGGCGTAGCCATAGACCAGGACGGCCAACAGAAGCTTCGGGTGATAGCTCGCCGAACCAACGCCGCGATAGCTGTTGCTCATCGCCGAGACGTCCAGAGCGTCGATGATCTCCGCCACAAACCGCGCGAGATGCCTCTCGGGAAGCCACTCGTTCACCGAAGGCGGCAGGAGAAATCCCGTGTCGCGGTCGAAGTTACGAAAGTTGCTCATGGGCGCGGGTCCGAAAACGGTGGCGAATCAATGCGATGATTCTACCCTCTGCCGCCGCTGGGTGTTAAGTCCGACAGCCTGCTAGGGCCACATGCCGGGTTTCCTGTGGCGTCCCTTACGGTTTTCAGGCGTGAATTGTATGAAATCGTGCCGCGTTTGAGACTGTGGCTCATCTGCTTACGAAACAACGAGCCTGACCAGAACGGGAAAGCGCCGCTTGGGGCCTCGCCCGATGCAAGCTCTGATATACAGGCAAACCTGATTTTGTATACATCATGAGCATCTGGCATGCTGGTCACCCTGTCCTGACGCTTTCATTCGGCCCATGTCTTGTCCTGAAATAATCATCGAGGACATCGCCTTGAGGGCAGGTTAACGGCAGCCTGAGCCCGCCCCAGCCCTTGATAACAGGGAGATAATCGCGGGAATATACACGGCGGGATGCCATCCTCGCCGCCTGCGCTGCGGCTGTTTCGGCCGCGGACGCAGTTAACTTACGCGTCCAAAATATATTTAACGGACTTTTGCGAGCCCACTTGCGTCTAAAAATATAACTCGTTAACCACGTAAAAATGCTAGTTTTTTCAATGGTTTATTTGCGTTTTATCCCCGCGCTTCTCCTTCTCGTTAACCAATACGTAAGCAAATTGTGGCCGGAAATAATTCCGGCGCGGTCCGGTTAACCCTGTTTGGGTAAAAGTACGGCCGCGGGGAAAACGGCAACGATCGGTTTACGATTGAGGGCCGGTTTTGCGCTGTAAGACAGAAGCTTCTGCGCGACGACTTCGGCGCCCGGATAAGCGATTAATCGCTTATTTGGCGATCCGCCCGACAAGATTCCCTGGCAGTCTCTGCCACCGCCTGCGTTCGTTCTGGAAAGCTGAGCGGGGACTTCAGGCTCGCCCGCCGGTCCTTTCGTTACTCGGGATGAGGCGGAAGTAGCGACTTCGCAGCTTAGCCCCTTTATCGCCGCTAACGGCGCTGCGAACTGCGGGGTATTGCTCAAATCAGGTTTTTGATTTTTTGCAAGGTAAGTTTGTGGTTAATAATATAAAAATGAAATTGTTTACGTCTATTTGCAAAGGAATGGATGATGACGCTGAGGAATGCCATCACGACGAAGGGCGACAACGTATGGGTGCGCTTTTCGGACGATGACGATCAGCAGAAGGCAAAAGTCTGGATCAATGTAGAGGCTCCACCGGATCCCGTGGAAGCCACCTCGGAGCTATTGCCTGACAAGATTGACCGGGTTTTTCTCGGAATAGGAAAGAAGCCGCAGCAACCTGGCGACTTCGATAGGCATCGTCTTGGCGCGTTACGCCATGTGCGAAAATTAATAGACGCTGAGATCAGCGCGTTGGAAGCGAAATATAGGTAGTCATTTCACGAAGCAAGGTAGACGGTATCAGTAATCGCACGGAGAATAACACGGCGGGGGAGGCGGCGGCCTTCTTATTGGTCGAGGATAGGGAGCAGACACAGCATATGTGGGCTGGCCCCAAGTCCTGTAAGGCGCGCCTCCGCCGTATCCTCCGGACCCGCCATAGCCGCCATATCCATTGTATCCCGCATCATATCCGGAGCCATATCGAGAGGATGAGGACAAGGACGAGAAAAAGTCCGAAATCGGTCCCTGCAGGAACCAAAAGCCCAAGACTTCCCAACAAGACGCCAACAATGATGAGGAGTATTGCGCGAGAGAGAAGTAACGCACCCATTACGCACCCCTTACTGATCCATCAAATATATACCTATTAAGGGCTGGATTCTAGTGTGGCGTCTCGCGATTGCCTACCACCTTCGCCGCAAGCTCTCATAGGCAATTGCGAGACATAAGCCACACTAGACTGTTGTTTTTGCTAGTACAGCTTAGAGCCGGAAGTTCGCTTGAGCGTTTGCGGCAATGGGAGTGCGAACTTCCGGCCTGTTGTACTAGCTTGCTCGCGAGCAACGCCAAGCTCCTCCTTTACGGCTGCCGCCTGAAGAAGCCGGAGCGGTAGGGGAAGCCCACGCCAACCTTGTTACATTCTCGAAGTGGACAGCCCGGGCGAATGGGTCCAGCGTCCCGAATATCCCCACCCCATAGTACAGTTGGATAGAGATCACCACAGGGCCGCGATTCCTCACGCGGCCCACCCCCTCCTCAGCTCCCCATTCGCGAGAGAGCCGAAGACTTGGCCGTGCACTTTTGACCGGGGTCAAATCCGAGCTTCAGGTCGATGATAATATTAGGCGTCTAGGTGAGGACTTTAGTCTAAGAAGAAAGAAATGCATGAATGACGCCAACAGGGTGAGCCGCCGTTCAGTATTGCGCGGGGGCCTCGCCGCCGCAGGCGCCGCGCCAGTTCTCCTTATGGGAAGAGCAGCCTACGCAAAAGTGCCCAAGCGGTCCGCTTCTTACCGTGAAACTCCCGACGGCGGAAACTCCTGCTCCATCTGTGGCAATTTCCTTGCCCCCTCTTCGTGCAAGCTTGTTGAAGGCGCAATCAACCCGGATGGCTGGTGCGGTCTCTTCAAGGCCAAAGGATAGGCTCCAAGTTGCTGACGGTAACGGAAAATTGACGGAGAGTCGGCGGCTGCGGCGCCGCCACATGAGTTTATCGCGACCCAATCATTTTCGAGAAGATAATTGTATAAATTTGTAACAATGCTAGCACATACACTTATCCACAAGTACTTGTATCAAATTGCCACCCCATGCTGGAGGTTGCTGGCTTCAGCTCCATAGGAGACCCTTTCGTTTCGACTATGGTTTGCTGTGAGGGTTTCTTTCGCATCGCTGCTGCACGGCGCCATAAACTGTTGTTTATGATGCATTAAAAGAAATTTAATTCTATCTTAAGCGCAAGTGTTGTGCTAAGGTTCGGTTGTCTAGGTGGAACTTCACTCCAAGGAGAACAGGTGTATGGATAAAGATAAAAAAGTATCGCGCCGCGTTGTATTACGGGGCGCTCTGGTTGCAGCGGGCGCCGTTCCCGTGTTGCTTTCCGGCATAACGGCGGCGGAAGCTAAGGTTAAGCAGAAAGACGTTCACTACCAGCAGGAGCCCAAAGACGGGCAGCACTGCTCCATTTGCGCAAACTTCGAGGCTCCCCACGGCTGCAAGCTTGTCGAAGGCGAGATCAATCCGGACGGTTATTGCCAGCTCTTCAAGGCCATCAAGAAAGACTAAGCTTTTTCTGAGTTTTGATTAAGCGCCGCGCGGGGCGTCCTTTTCAAACTGGGGAAGGGGCTCTGTGTGGCGTTTTTTTAATGGCAAGACCGGAGTTTGTTTTTCCCCAGATTATGCGATCCGCTCGGCCTGTTTTTCACAGAATGACCACAACATGTTGGGTCTCTTCATGCGATTGGCACAAAGATTAGGTGCTGTTGCCTCATTGTGACAGCATTGCGAAGCCGAATCGGCTAGCTTCTGTACTTGCCGCCAGCGGGGGCGTCCTTCTAGGAGGGCGCGGCGGCAGTTTATCCCGCCAGCCGTCCAGGCGGCTTCTTTCAAAAATAATCTAGCACCGTTGGCAGTTTTGCACGTCCGTTCTGGATGCGTTTGCGCCTGCCTGTATGTCGGCGGCTCACAGTAGCTGTGCAGCGCGTCTGACTTGTTGCGTCTTGTTCCTTAGGTCTTGATTTCTGTAAGCGCTTTCGGGTGAAACCGCAGGTGACCTTGAGAAACAGTGGTGTGAGTTTTGTCTGTTGCGTCTGAGTTTGCGGCAACTAAGGCGGTTTGCTCGCCTGAAACAGAGAGAACTCCATGCGGATCGAACGGCGCTTCACGAAGAGCGGTCAGTCTCCTTATGCGGACATTGCGTTCAGACAGGCTACGAGCGAACTGAAAAATCCCGACGGCAAAGTGGTTTTCCAGCTTGATGGCTTTCTCGTGCCCGAACAGTGGAGCCAGGTCGCAGCTGACATTCTTGCGCAGAAATATTTCCGCAAGGCTGGCGTGCCGGCTCGCCTGAAGCGCGTCGAAGAAAACCTCGTGCCCTCATGGCTGTGGCGCTCAGTTCCTGACAAGCAGGCGCTCGCCGAGTTGCCCGAGAGCGAACGTTACGGGCCGGAGACCGATGCGCGGCAGGTGTTCGACCGCATGGCGGGCGCCTGGACGTATTGGGGTTGGAAGGGCGGCTATTTCACGAGCGAAGAAGACGCGAGCGCCTTCCACGACGAGCTTTGCTACATGCTCGCGATGCAGATGGCCGCGCCGAACAGCCCGCAATGGTTCAACACCGGCCTGCATTGGGCCTATGGCATCGACGGGCCGGGGCAAGGGCATTACTACGTCGATTTCGAGTTGGGCGAACTTGTCCGCTCGCAGAGCGCCTACGAGCATCCGCAACCCCACGCCTGCTTCATTCAGTCCGTCCACGACGACCTCGTGAACGAGAACGGCATCATGGATCTCTGGGTCCGCGAGGCGCGTCTCTTTAAATACGGCTCCGGCACAGGCTCCAACTTCTCGAGGGTTCGCGGCGAGGGCGAGAAGCTTTCGGGCGGCGGCAAGTCGTCCGGTCTGATGAGCTTCCTCAAGATCGGCGACCGCGCGGCGGGCGCGATCAAGTCCGGCGGCACCACGCGGCGCGCGGCCAAGATGGTGATCGTCGATGTCGACCACCCCGACATCGAAGTCTTCATCAACTGGAAGGTGCTCGAAGAGCAGAAGGTTGCAGCCCTGGTCGCGGGCTCAAAGGTGTGCGCGAAGCATCTGACGGCTATCATGAAAGCGTGTGTGAATTGCGAGGGCGAAGGCGCCGATTGCTTCGACCCCACGAAAAACGTGGCGCTGAAACGCGAGATCAAGGCCGCCCGCAAGGCCTTCGTGCCGGACAGCTACATCCAGCGCGTGATCCAGTTCGCGCGGCAGGGCTTCAAAGCAATAGAGTTTCCGAGCTTCGACACGGACTGGGAAGGCGAAGCCTACCGCACCGTTGGCGGCCAGAACTCCAACAATACCGTTCGCGTTGAGGATGGTTTCCTCCGCGCCGTCGAAAACGATGGTGAGTGGGCGCTGAAGGCGCGCACCATCGACAGGGTCACGAAGCGGATCAAGGCGCGCGATCTTATGGACCAGATCGCGGAGGCGGCCTGGGCCAGCGCCGATCCCGGAATCCAGTTCCATACCACGATCAACGACTGGCACACCTGCCCGGCCAGCGGGCCGATCCGGGCCTCCAACCCGTGCTCGGAATACATGTTCCTCGATGACACGGCTTGTAATCTTGCTTCATTGAATCTCTTGAGCTTCCGGTCGAGACACAATGTCATGGCCGGGCTTGACCCGGCCACCCAGGAAAACAAAGGCGCCTCTTTTGTAGCCCTGGATGGTCGCCTCAAGGGCGGCCATGACACGAGCGCGATTCTCGATGTCCAAGCCTTCGCGCATGGCTGCCGGCTCTGGACGCTGGTGCTCGAAATCTCGGTCATGATGGCGCAGTTCCCGTCGAAAGAAATTGCACAGCTCTCCTACGAGTACCGCACGCTTGGCCTCGGCTTTGCGAATCTGGGCGGCCTGCTCATGGTATCGGGGCTTGGCTACGACTCAGAAGAGGGACGCGCGCTGACCGCGGCCGTTTCGTCGCTCATGACAGGCGTGTCCTATGCCACTTCGGCGGAGATGGCCAAGGAACGCGGCAGTTTCGCAGGCTATGGCCCGAACGCAACCGCAATGCTTCGCGTGATGCGCAATCATCGCCGCGCAGCCTATGGCCGGACAAACGGCTATGAGCAGCTGTCCACGCCGCCCGTGCCGTTGAAGGATGGCGCTTGCCAGCAAGCGGATCTCGTCATCGCCGCCCGCGAGATCTGGGACGAGGTGATTTCGCTTGGGCAGGCGCATGGCTTCCGCAACGCGCAAGTCTCGGTGATCGCTCCCACGGGCACCATCGGCCTTGTCATGGACTGCGACACGACCGGCATCGAGCCCGACTTCGCGCTAGTGAAGTTCAAGAAGCTGGCAGGCGGCGGCTATTTCAAGATCATCAACCGCGCCGTGCCGGAAGCCTTGCGGACGCTCGGCTATGGCGAGAACGCAATCTCGAGCATCATCACCTATGCCGTGGGACGCGGGACGCTTGCGAACGCGCCGCACATCAACCACAAGTCGCTGACCGCAAAAGGCCTTACGGCGGAGAAGATCGCGGTCATCGAATTCTGGGCTCGCCAGCGCGTTCGACATCAAGTTCGTCTTCAACAAATGGAACCTGGGCGAGGACTTCTGCACCGGCGTTCTGAAGCTGACCGCGGATCAGATGAATGCGCCCGGCTTCGACCTCCTCACCGCGCTCGGCTTCTCGAAGGCCGAGATCGAGGCGGCCAATGAGTATGTCTGCGGGACGATGACGCTCGAAGGCGCGCCGGGGCTCAAACTCGAACATCTTTCAGTGTTCGACTGCGCGAGCCCTTGCGGAAAGAAGGGCAAGCGCTCTCTCTCCTGGCAGAGCCATATCCATATGCTGGCGGCGGCGCAGCCCTTCATCTCGGGCGCCATCTCGAAAACGATCAACATGCCGAACTCGGCGACCGTCGCCGAATGCCGCGAAGCCTATATGCTGTCCTGGAAGCTCGCGTTGAAAGCAAACGCGCTTTATCGCGACGGCTCAAAGCTCTCGCAGCCTCTCTCCGCGCAACTCATTGCCGATGGAGACGAGGATCAGGATGAGGCGGCCGAGGCTCTCGCGGCGGCTCCGCAGGCAAGGCGCGCGCAAATCGTTGCCGAGCGGATCGTCGAGCGCATCATCGAGCGCGTGCGGCTCAAGACCGAGCGCGACAAGCTCCCAAACCGCCGCAAGGGCTATACCCAGAAGGCGGTTGTTGGCGGCCACAAGGTCTATCTGCGTACCGGCGAATTCGAAGACGGACGGCTCGGCGAGATTTTCATCGACATGCACAAGGAAGGCGCCGCCTTCCGAAGCTTGATGAACAATTTCGCCATCGCCATCAGTCTTGGGCTGCAATATGGCGTTCCGCTGGACGAATATGTCGAAGCGTTTACGTTCACGCGATTCGAGCCCGCGGGCTATGTTCAGGGGAACGAGGCGATCAAGAACGCGACCTCCATTCTCGACTATATCTTCCGCGAGTTGGCCGTTTCCTATTTGGGCCGCAACGACTTGGCCCATGTGGACCCCTCGCAGATCGGGGCGACCGTGATGGGTGGCGGGGTCGCGGATGATAAACCGGGTCAGAAGGCTTCGGCGCCGGTGATCTATGCCGACCGCTACGTCAGCAGGGGCCTCACGCGCGGGCTTCACCACAAAGTTGTCATAGTTCAGGATCAGCCTAAAGCCGAGCGAATCAGTAGCGCCGGTTCCTATGAGACACATGGCGCGCTGGCTTATGCCCTGCGTACGGACGCCGAGACTATTCCGGTAGGGTCTTCCGAAGTAAACGCGCGCGATGGGTCGAGTGCCGCGTTGTCTGCTTCCCATCTCTCAGTCACGCATGGAGCCAAGCCCGGCAAGGCCGAGCAGCTCGCGGAAGCGCGCGCAAAGGGGTACGAGGGCGAAGCTTGCGGCACCTGCGGTAACTTCACTCTCCTTCGCAACGGAACATGTATGAAGTGCGATACCTGCGGCGGCACCACTGGCTGTTCATAATCTTGCCGCTGCTCGTTCGGGGTCTGCGCCATCTGCGCGGAACCCGGGCGCATCGCCTTCGACGCAAAGGGGATGAGAGCACGACATGGCGCTTTGGACACTCAATCCGCCTCAACAGCACGACATCTATACCGTCGTATATTTCTTGAAGGATGCGCTGAGTTCGGCCCTTGAAGATGCCTGGTTCTTTGAAAAGACCGCGCTTCCCAGGGCCGATGTAAAAGGCGCCGGCCACGCTGAAATTGCCGCCCGCCTCGGCCGTTTCCGCGATGGGTGCAAAACCTTCCAGGAGCGTGAAGCGCTCATGCTCATGAAGCTTTCCCGCGCCCGGATCTGGGCTGCGGAACTCAGAAAGATTGCGCCAGAGGTTCAGCACGATGCCGACCAGTTTCTGGACGCAACCGAGGCTTGCGAGGAGATGAAAGGCGAGTTTGTCCGCGACGCGCAGCGCATGTTCAATGGGGGCGGCTTGCTATCCAGGTTTCTTGCCCGCCGGCAGGCGGATGCAGAGGAGCGCCAAAGCCATTGCGCGCGTGATGGAGGCTACCGGGTCGGCGGCCGCACCGAGTTGTTCGAGTTGCGCGCCGCCTGCGAAGTCTTCCTGGCGCAAGTCAATGACGGCTTCTTCCCGTCAAGCCCTCCAGAGAACGCGCCGCTGACGCAGCCGCTTGCCGCCTATCTGGAAGCGCCGCAGGAGCCTGTTCCGGCCGCCGTTCGGGACGTGCACTAACAAGAAACACTACGGGCAGCTAAACCTGCAAGCCGTGTGGACATCGCGGCGACGCCTGGAACACGGCTCGGCAGGGCTTTGCGCCTTGCGACGGAAGAGGCAGTCGAGACAAATGTGCAAGGAGCGATGCTTACTTTCGGATCTCATTACGGGCAACTTTGTGGGAGCGCCGGCCGACCGTATTAAACAGACTCACTGATCATGCTCGCGCACTGGAGCTATCAGACCGCTTCGCAGTCCAAAATGCGCAAGCTCGATGTCGGATGAAACACCGAGCTTTGATTTGATCGCGTAGTGGTAGTTCGAGACAGTCTTGCAGCTTAGATTGAATGCAGCAGCTATCTCCTCGGTCGATCTGGCATCGAGCAACATGCGCAAAATCTCAAATTCGCGCGGGGATAACAAATCGATGCCGCTTCGATCCTCCTGCAGGCAGTTCATTGCAAGAGCATCGCTGATTTCGGGGCAAATCGCGACACGGCCCGCAGCCACATCACGCAACGCCGCAATAAGCATCTCAGGCGCACTGCTCTTGGTGACGTAGCCCTTTGCGCCGGCCCGAAAAGCCTGGAGAGCGAAAGCCGCACTCGAGTGCATGGTGAAAACAAGCACACGCGCCACTGGATCCCACTGCCGTAGCTGCCGGATGGCATCGATGCCACCGCGACCAGGCATCGAGAGATCCATTACAACGACATCAGGCCGAAGCTTCTTATAGGCTTGATAGGCGCTCGCCGCATCAGCGGCCTCGGCAACAACGACGATGCCCTGCTGCTTTTCAAGAAGCCGAAGATATCCCTGGCGCACAATAGCGTGGTCGTCGACAAGGATCACACTGATGCTTTGCGGTCTCATGGTGAGGGTTCCGTGCTGTTCGAATTAGGGATTGTTATGCTCAGAGTCAGTCCGCGCTCTGGCCCTGACAGAAGGGTCATCTGTCCACCCAAGGCGAGAGTTCTCTCGCGAATCCCGATAAGCCCAAGGCCGAAACCAGCTTCGGCCTTCACGGGGCGTGATAACCCCGCCCCATCATCCTCGATTGTTACTTCAACGGCATCGCCGGCAAGCCCCGTGGCAACGTCCTGCACGAGTTTTACGCGAACCCCGGCATGCACTTTAGTGGCCTCTGCATGCTTGATCGCGTTTGTCACCCCTTCCTGAACGATATAAAAGATATGAACCGCCATCATTGGGGGTAGTGCATCCACGTCGCCCTGCGTCTCGAGGCTGAACCGGGTCTTACCGCAAGCGCTACAGTTATGTCCTGCAATTAGTCCCTCAAGGCTTGCGCGCAGGCCGACATCGTCGATCTCCTGTATTCTTAACTCCTGCAAAGTCTTGCGCAGCCCTTGCATGATATCGTCCGCGGTGATTGTCAGGGCATGGGCCTCGGGAAGCAGAGACGGGCGGTCGTTTGAGGCCGTTATTTTGATCGCGGCCGCCGCTGCGCGCATCGCACTGAGGCTTTGGGCAAGTTCGTCGTGAAGCACCCTTGCCAAGTGGAGCCGCTCCTGCTCCCGGGCATCAACCAATCGCCTCGCGAGGTTCGAGCGCTCGGAAATCGCGACGTCGAGCGCGGCTGCCACCTGATTGAACACGTCACTTATTATGCGTAACTCGGAGAGACGGAACGGGGGAAGGCGGCACCTGAGATTACCTATAGCCAATTGGTGGAGAGCACCAACGATATCTCCCGCTGGTCGCAGGGCGCGCTCGATGACGAAATACACTAAAATGCAAAGGGCGACGATCGTTGCAGCGGCGAGGCCGAGCATCTGAGAGATGTCGAACCAGGCTCGGGCCGTCAAAACTGCCGGGGTCGTGTCGACGACGATCTTACCACGCATGGCGCCCCGTTGCATGATCGGTCGCTCGTAAGTTAACCGATGTCCGAGCAAATGCTGGAGGAGGGACGAGAACCATTCTGGCGCCTCGCGCCCGTGATCACTGAAACCCAAACAGTTAGAGAGGACCTTCCCGGTTCCACTGAGGTACTGTAGACATTGGCCGGGGCTCATTGTCTCCGCGAATACCGTTGCCGACTCTTGAAAGTGTTCTTCGACATCAACGTCTCTGAAGAGGCCGCCGCGGGGCACGATCAGAAACGGCAATTCGAGATACTTAGCGACCGCGTCCCCCACAGACCTATTGGCCTGAACCACCTCCTCTTTTGCGCGGTAGGTGGCGACTATCACGCCACCAACAAGGCAAAGCAGCGTGACGGCCGCCAGTTGCCACATCAGCGACCTCTTGAGATCGAAGACCGGCCGGCGCGGCCAAGCTTTTGTCTCTGGATCGGCCCGCATCATGATGGATACACTTCCATGACATTCGGCGGTTGAGCCCGCGGTTTCGAAATCGGGCAAATCTCCTAGAACTCCGCAGGAGATCGTCTGTTCCCCGGCGGCTGAAATTGTCCGATGCTAAGGGCTATCAGCGTCAAATTGGAACGAGCTGACCGTGCAGCGTGGATACCCTGACAGGTAAGACAGGCTTGCGCTAACGCTCACCGCTGAATGCTTTCGCTCAGGTCCCTCGGGAGGGGAATCGTGCGAGCGGCGCCTAAGAAAAAGCAGATTGGATGCATCCCGCGAGGAGGAAACTGAAGATGAAGACATTGATAAAAATAGCAGGCGCCGGTTTACTGGTTCTATCCTATGTCACAGCATCGGACGCCAGACCGCATGCCAGACGGCTTATTCCTGCTCAGGCTGCGGCTGACTACTATCGCTCGGATGACGCGTCAGGCGGGCTATACATCAACCGAGTCCCGAATTGCTCCGTATGGGGACACCGAATTTATCCTTGTGAATGACATAAGGCTCCCCCGGCTTAAAGCAGGGGGAGCTTTCTGATAGGCCCGAGTTTTCCCCCGTTTTGTGCGCTCAGCGCTCATGCTCATCGTGCCATTTTCTGACGACGGCCAAGGCATTCTCGATGTGTTGCTCGGCGTTCGGATCGGCGTAGGCGTAGAGGATCTTCCCCTCAGGCGAAATCACATATGAAATGCGGTCGGCAAAACCCGGTATGATGTAAGCTGCGTCATAAGCTTCGATGACTGAAAGCTTGGGATCGGCGCCGACCGGAAACTTGTCCCGGCATTCCTTCGACGAGAATTCGCGCTGCACGTCGATCGGATCGCTGGAAAGGCCGATCACGGAGGCTCCGGCGGCTTTGAAATTGCCGATATTCTCCGCGAACTCATGCGCCTCGACCGTGCAGGTGCTCGTGAAGGATTTCGGATAGAAGTACAGGACCACAGGCCCCTTCTTCAGGGCTTCGGCAAGCGAGAATGTAAAATCCTTGCCGCCCTGCGCGGCCTGCACCGTGAAATCGGGCGCGGCGGCGCCCGGCTTCAGCGCCGCGACCGCGGCCGTGGTGAAGAGCCCAAGGCAAAACAAGAGGAAAAGGGCGAGCGGCTTCAAGTGGCTGATCCTTCAGTTTCTGGTCGATGGATTAAACTCCACTCACTATATCCGCTCCTTGTGGTGACTTCGGCTTCAACATGTCTTGAGCCTAGTACAGCCCGAGGCAAGTTCGCACTCACTTCGTTGCACGCTCTCAAGCGAACTTGCCTCGGATAAGCTGGACTAGGGCGGCGGCGGAGAGAGAAAAGGGAGGACGACATGGACAAGGACGCGTTGCGGGCGATACAGGCTCCTCTCAAGGAACGCTATCGGGAAACGCCGCAGGCAGCCGTGATCACCTTGAGGGCTCAAGGCGCTATCGACGAGACCGCCATTGCCTGCAAGGTCGAGACCGGACGCGCGCTGGCCGTGGCCGGACTTCATCCTGCCACCGGAGGCAGCGGCCTGGAACTGTGTTCAGGCGATATGTTGCTTGAGGCGCTTGTCGCGTGCGCGGGCGTGACGCTGAAGGCAGTCGCTACGGCGCTCGATATTACGCCGCGAAAGGGCATTGTGCGCGCTGAGGGCGATCTCGACTTTCGCGGCACGCTGGGCGTCGACAAGGAGGCTGCGGTTGGGTTCAAGTCCATCCGGCTCGCGTTCGATCTCGATACGGATGCGAGTGAGGAGTTTGTCGCGCAACTTCTAAAGCTGACGGAGCGCTATTGCGTCGTCTACCAGACGCTCGACAAGCGCCCCGATCTATCGGTGGCTGTCCATCGTTCGGCGTGAGCGCTGAGCAACTACTGGTTTGCCGGCCTCCGCAGCGTCTCCAGGTTTTTCAGCAGAGCCTCGTGAAAGGCTTGCGGATCCTGGATCTGCGGCGCGTGCCCGAGATTCGGGAACATGACAAGGATCGAGCCCTTGATGGCCTTCGCCGCCTCGGGGCCGAGATCGCTGTAATCCCCGATGCGCGCCACGACTTCCGGTGGAGACCAGGCTTTGCCGATCGCGGTGTTGTCTTTCGCGCCGATGAGCAGGAGCGACGGCACGCCGATATTGCCGAACTCGTAGACGACGGGCTGAGACATGATCATGTCGGTCGTGGAGGCCTGATCCCATGCGAAAAGCTCGCCGTCCTTGCCCCGATACATACCAGCAAGCATGTTTACCCACTTGTCGTATTCGGGCTTCCATTCACCGGCATAATAGGTCTTCTTCTCATACTCGCGAATGCTGTCAGCGGTCGTCTTCAGTTCACCCTGGTAAAGCTGGTCGATGGTCTTGAGCGGCACGCCCTTCGCCTTCCAGTCCTCAAGCCCGATGGGGTTGACCGCGACGAGCGCCTTGGTGTCCTGCGGATACATCAAGGCATAGCGGAAGGCGAGCATCCCCCCGGTTGAATGCCCCATGACGATCGGATGCTCGACGCCGATCTTCTCAAGCAACTGCCTCGTGTTGGATGCCAGTTGTTGAAAGCTGAATTGATAGTGTTCAGGCTTCGACGACTTGCAGAAGCCGATCTGATCCGGGGCGACAACGCGATACCCCGCTGCGCTGAGCGTCTTGATGGTCTGCTCCCAGGTCGCGGCGCAGAAGTTCTTGCCATGGAGCAGGACAACCTTATCGCCATTCGCTTCGCCTTGGGGAGCAACGTCGAGATAGGCCATGCTGAGCGGCAGCTTTTGCGACGTGAACTCGAAGCGCTTGACCTCGAAGGGATACGCGAAGTCTGCGAGCATCGGGTCGGCGAAGGTGGGGTTGATCGCAACAACAATGAGCGCGAGCGCCCCTTCAAAAGCTTTGCGAAAACTCATGCTTGTCCTTGCCTCAAAAGCGCATCACTTGCAGAAAGCTTTTTCATAAAAGCAGTTCTCAGCCGCGGTGCGCCCACTCGTCCATGCAACGATCCAGGTCCGCCAGGTTCATGCGCGTCTGCTCCAATGCGAAAACGGAAGCGTACAACCGCTCGACATCGTCGCTGGACAGTTTTCGCAACCGGCCCGCTTGCCGCAGCGTCTCGATTTCGGTCGCATACCGGGCCAGCGCCGCGTCAAGGCTCTGTCGCGGCGGCGCTCCTCTCCTGGCCATGAGCGCAGCGGCGCACGCTTGCAGATGGTCCCCCATGCCGTCGCCTACGGCCACAAGCGGCGCATGGAGCGATGCCTTCAACGAGGCTGGCAGCG
Source organism: uncultured Alphaproteobacteria bacterium (assembly GCA_963757195.1). Taxonomy (GTDB): domain Bacteria; phylum Pseudomonadota; class Alphaproteobacteria; order Rhizobiales; family Rhodomicrobiaceae; genus Rhodomicrobium. The sequence continues at coordinate 736,690 of CAVWQG010000002.1, read as the reverse complement.
GCGAGCGCGCGGCTCTGCCAACGATCACCAGATCGTGGCGCAACCTCAACAAGGTGCGGAAGAGCGGCCCCGTCAGGGGATCGGCGGCCAGGCGAAGAGGGCGCTCGCGCTCGGCCTCGGCCGCCACCGACGACAACTCGCTGATCCGGTCGCCGATGCCGTCCTGGAGGCGGTGAGCCTCAGCATCGTCGAGGCCGTGCTCGAAGCCTGCAATCAGCCCGGGGACGGCTTTGGCCATGCGTTCGAGGGACTGCGCCGCAAGTTCGCGGGTGTGCTGGAAGGCGCTCCATGGCACAAGCACGAATGATACGAAGAGGCCCGCCAGCCCGCCAAGCAACACCTCGCTGATGCGCTCCGTCGCGGAATTGATCGGCGATGTGTGCATCATTTCCGGGAGCAGGACCACGATGGCGGCCGTGATCGGGCCGACGCTCAGCCAGGGATAGAGAGCCGCAGCGAAGGCAAGGGGCGCCAGCGCAAGCAGCAGCACAAGCAGCAGCGAGCCCTCGGTGGCGTGCGGGACCAGGACGGCGACGCACGCGCCCCAGAGGACGCCGCCGATGGTCCCGGCGAAATAATCCAAGGTTGCTTTGAGCGAGCGTCCGAGGCTGATCTGCGTCACGATCAGCGCCGTCAGCACCGACCAGAGCGGCAAAGCAACCTTGAGACGGTGCGCGAGCCAGAGCGCGAGCAGCGCCGCCGCGGTCAGCCTGAATGCCAAGCCCGCGGCGTTGCCGAGGCGGCGGAAATCCAATCGATCCCAGTTCATCATGGCGCATATAACGCTTGATTCTTCAAACGCTATAAGAACGCTCATGACGCGCCAGGCAAAGTCTCGCGGCTTTCCCGGCGATTGGTTGAACATCCGATGGGAATTTGCGTTTCCGCTTGGTTTACCCTCGAGGCCGATAGACCGGCCTTCGATGACAGGGCGGACGATGCCAAGAAAAAAACCTGCGCGCAGTCGTGGCTGATCGACTGCGCGCAGGCTAAGGCCCGCTAGGAGGTCGGGCATGCTGTGCGGAGCCGATGGCTGAGCGACGACACACAGTTATCATGTTGCCAGGATGTTTCCCGGCGAAAGGCGAACTCTATTTGACCTGGGGCGCGACGGCTGACGGCGCTGGCTGCGAAACTGTAACCTTCGCTTTTCCGCCTTCGATATAGGCGGGGAACCATTTCGTCTGGCCCAGTATGAATGCATGCACAAGCACCGCTGCAAAAGCGACGGTACCAAGAAGCCACATCAACCCGGTCTGGGGGGGCACAACCAACCAGATTCCGTGTTCTCCATCAGTTTCGGCCATGAGGGATTCTCCTCTTTAAAACGCTTTAGTGAAGCCAGGGTGTGAGAACGTAAGCGAGAAAGTGCGCCATCACTGCGATCGCGCCAAACATCCGCGTGCCGTTGATGACGTGGCTGTGCAACTCCTCGGCTTCTTCAATTGAAAGGCCGCTCGGATATATTTTCTTTGGGTCTGCCATAATCTTAAGCTCCTCGAAGGATGTCGTAAGTCTTCGTGCTGAACCCGCACGCTAGGCGCTTACGCCTCGACACGCGGTAATAGTAGTAAGCTATTCCAGAATATAATCAATCACAAGTTCGTCAAATATATTTTAACTATAGTCCATGTGTCATTCCGACACAACCAAATACTTGTCGTTGTGAGTATTATACATAATAATCCGGGTTATAATATGTTTAGTCATTATCGACTGCACGGTGTTTTGGAGACCATTATTTTCCGCTTACCTGTGTGGATTTGCGGAAATTCCGTGCGACCTCATCCATTCTTCACGCGAAGGCGTCTGTGTATCCGCCAACCGCCGAGTGCTTGGCGCCAGGGACTCAAGCACATAAAGCGTAAGGCCAAACGTCAGGAGAAACATCGCAAAAAGGGACTCACCCAAGATGTCTTCCAACCAGCCGCCAAAGCCAAGGATCCCGCGCACAAACCGCACCTTAGGGTGGCTGTACGCGGGAAGGCTCGGCCCTGAAGCTATCTCCAAGGCGCGAACTTCAGGCCCGCTCTTACGCGTGGTTGCTCGGCAAAACGTGGCTGATCGAAGTCTTAATCTTTTCGCCGTTAAGGAACTTTTTGAACCACGTTGTGTGGCCCAGGATGCCCGCATGTACGACCACCGCGGTAAGGACGATGGCGCCGAGGAAATGCGGAAGTCCGAGCGAGGGTCTTACATACAGCCAGATCTTGGCTTGTCCATCTACATCGGCCATGAATCTTTCTCCTTCTTAGAGCGGGTTAGTGGAGCCAGGGGGTGTATACAAAGGCGAGAACGTGAGCGACGATAGCGATGGCGCCGAAAGTGCGCGTACCGTTGATCACGTAGCTATGAAGTTCCTCGGCCTCAGCCAAGGTCAGACAAGTCGGATATACTTTGTTTGGATCCGCCATAACTTTACCTCCTTAGAGATTGGACTGACACCCGAGGAGATGGATTTCCATCTCCCCTTGTGGCGCATTGTAATTAGTCAAGAGCTGCTAGGCGTGCGGCGGCATGGGAATGACGTGTTCGATCGCCACCTTCGCTTTTCCGCCTTCGATATAGGCGGGGAACCATTTCGTCTGGCCCAGTATGAATGCATGCACAAGCACCGCTGCAAAAGCGACGGTACCAAGAAGCCACATTAAACCGACCTCTGGTTTCACAACCAGCCAGATTCCGGCTTGTCCATCAGTATCGGCCATGGATAATTCTCCTCTTTAGATGATTAATGCAGCCAAGGCGTGAGGACGTAAGCAAGCACATGCGCGACAACCGCGATGGCGCCGAAAGTCCGCGTTCCGTTAATGACGTGACCGTGCAGTTCTTCGGCTTCGGCCAGTGTTAGACCTGTTGGATAGACTTTATTTGGGTCTGCCATAGATACCTCCTGATAAGATTCACTCGTGCTGGACCCGCACGTTGGGCTGTGCTAACGGCCCGAAAGCGGAAGCGGCACCTTTAGCAGTGTCAGCATAGGCGTACTGTTACATGTGTCAACTCGGATAGACACTGTATTCTCTGTGTCAAGGCGACACAATCATAGTTTATCTTGGGAATGTAATGACAACAACTAAGTATTGTCTGCTTTTCATTATTCTGCCGGATTTTCATTATAGTGACTGTGGGGTGTTTTATAGCAACTGCGTGGGTAACTTTTTTTGTTCGTACACATAATATCCCTTATTTTGTAAGGCGAATCCCTACAAGTCATGCAGGTTTACCGGTGATTGTGATGCCGGTAGGCTTGCTGTATTTTGTGAGATGCGGCCGGTCTTAGGCCACGAATGTTCGGGACCCACGCAAGAAAAGGGCGAGTGTCTTGGGACATGCTGACGATGGGGGGGAAGGTTGCGGCCTTGTTCACCCCAAGGCGCCTGGGAACGCTTGGGGCGAAATGAGAGCGCTCCGTTCCGGCGACAAAGACATGAGGCAATTACGCAATGAGTAACGCCAACGGCAAGAGTTCGATACCTTCATATCCGGCCGCCGCCAGGACCAAGCCTGCTTCCTCCCGCCTGCGCGTTCTGATCGCCGACGATCATCCCTTGATCCTCGCCGGCGTGCGCATGCTTCTCAACGATGATCCGGATGTGGAAATCGTCGGCGAGGCGCGAGACGGCGAAACCGCGCTTCAAATGGCGCTTGAGCTCAAACCCGCCATTGTGGTGCTGGACCTGTCCATGCCAGGGCTCAACGGCGTCGAAGTCACAAGGCAGTTGCTCGCTCAGTTACCGGGCTGCAAGGTCGTTGTGCTAACCGTGCAGGAAGATCGCTCGTACTTGCGCAAGCTGGTCGAGGTGGGAGCGGGCGGCTACGTGCTCAAGCGCTCGGTGGCGGAGGACCTCCGTCGAGCGATTCATGCCGTTGCCTGGGGTGGTATGTACCTCGATCCGTCAATAGCCGCACACGCCCTCGACACGATCCCTATTAGTCCTTCCCGGGCCGCAGCGGGAGGGGCTGAGCTCAGCGAGCGAGAAGTGGAGGTGTTACGACAGACGGCGGTCGGCCACAGCAACAAGGCGATCGCAAGCATACTGCAGCTCAGCGCCAAGAGCATCGAGACCTATAAGGCGCGCGCGAAGGATAAGCTCGGTTTTCACAGCCGGGTGGAATTGGTGGGCTATGCGGTTGAGCAGGGCTGGCTGGCAGCAAGCTGAGGCGAAGATCGCTTCGCTTGAACCAAATGAACGGGCCGCCCGCGGCGGTTCAGAAGCGCCGGTTCAATCAGAATACTCGATCCTGATGGATGTGCTATACGCGAGCAGAGCCCCGATAGCCTGCTTTAGCGACTTACGAAGAGGCCCGCCAAGCGACACCTCGCTGATGCGCTCTGTCGCGGAATTGATCGGCGATGTGTGCATCATTTCCGGGAGCAGGACCACGATGACGGCCGTGATCGGGGAGATACTGCTTAAAATCTGGTGAAAATTGGGTTTGTTTGGTAAAACAGCCTATAAATAGTTACATATATATCTCTCTCGCGAACGCCTTGTTTTATAGTGCCGCTATCCGGCCGGTTTTGCGAAAACTGCTTCTCTTTGTCATTGGACTTCCCCAAACACTTCGATCCTTCATCCCGGGCTTGCAGGCTCGCCGGATAGACACGGCGCGTCTTGGACTATTACAGCCTGAGGCAAGTTCGCACTGCATCTAATCGGAGGTTTTCATTTTGGGATGGTGTGGCCTGCTGACACTTGAGCGCTTGGCCCGAATTGTAATGTTTATAGATCGAGTTAACATAAGGTTGGTTACTGGTAAGCGTGTTCTGGCAACCGGCGGGCACTGTGCGCCCGGATAAATGGAGGCATACAGTGAGTAAGGCTTTAACACTCGCATTTGCCCTGGCCGGGCTCGCTGTGCCTGCTCATGCAGGGGATCTGGACACCGGCGGCCTCAAGGACCCGCCGCCGGACACGCTGAGCTGGCAGGGCGTCACCCTCTATGGCAACATCGACGTCGGCTATGCCTATCAGAACCACGGTGTGCCCGTCGGCGCCTCTTTCCCTCAAACTCTTGAATACAACATCTGGAACGCGAAGAATGCGAGCAAGACGATCTCGACCCCCGCGGCAGACGCGCTTTCGCGGACGAACATCGGCCTAAAGATCGAGGAAGACATCGGCTCCGGCTGGCAAGCCGTCGGCAAGGCAGCGACCGACTTCAACCCGCTTTCAGGAGAGCTTGCGGATGGCCCAGCGTCGCTCTTAAGGAACTACGGCGTTCCGCCGGCCAATCAGACCGCGAACGGAGACTTAAACCGCGCCGGGCAGGCGTTTAACGGCGAGGTGTTTGCTGGCGTAAGCAATGTGAGCTACGGCACGCTGACGGTGGGCCGGCAGCGATCATTTCAATATGAGGCGTTCGACGAATACGATCCGCAGGGCCTCTCCTATGCCTTTGGGGTTATCGGCTATTCCGCCAGCTTTTCCGGCGCCGGAGACACCGAGGCGGCGCGCTGGGACGATTTGGTAAAATACACCTATCAATACGGTCCTCTGCACGCCGGAGCAATGTACAGCAATGGAGGCCCGGAAACCGGGATTTTCGGCGAGGCTTACGGTTTTGACGTGGGTGGCGCGTATCGCGGCTTCGCGGCGGACGCGATTTATCAAAAGGAGACTGACGTGGTGTCGGCCTCGGCGGCGAGCGCGACCACACTGAAGGCGGTCATCTCGGACAATGAGTTCTTGGTCGGTGCAAGGTAAATATACCTACGAGTTCGGCGATGGCTTCAAGGACGGCGCCACGGCCGCCAGGCTCACCTTTTACGGCGGCTACGAAAACATCACCCTCGCCGACCCGGACAAGACCCCCGCCGATATCATCGCCCAGACCACAGTTGGCGGTTACCTCATTTCCGCCGTTACGCTCAACCCCTATCAAACCGATAAGGTGCTGCAACTCGCCTGGACCGGCGCGAAAGTCGAGCTGCCCTCGGGTTGGATCTTTACCGGCGCCTATTATCACATCGAGCAGAACGCCTTTCTCGGCACGGTGAGCAAACCGGCCGCCGGCGCGATCCAGATAGCGGCAAACACGCCCGGCTCTTATAATGACGGCTCTTTCGTCATCGATTACCGCTTCAACAAGCATTTCGACGTGTATGCCGGCGTCAACTATTCGACGCTCGATGGCGGACTGTCCTCCGGCTATCTGAACAATAACCAGTCCACCGTGGCGACAGGCATTCGGCTAAGGTTTTAGTAACCCGCGCAGAGGCGCGCATGAACTTTTTGTAGATTTGCGACGAAATAGCAGAATGGTCTTCGAATCAGCCAAGAGGACGAGCGCTGCTTGGGAGCGCATTTCCACTCTGAGACAAGATTGCGTTCACAAGATTGGGTTCATGGGCGCAATCAATGCCCGCCGCCGCCCCCTTGCGGGTTGGGCCGCCGCACGATAGGAGCGAGCAGCGCGATCAGCAGGAAAAGGATGGTCAACACCCAGAACACGTCGGCTATGGCCATGACCGTCGCCTGCGTGCGCACAAGCTGGCCAAGCTTCTTCGTGGCGGCCAGCGAGGCGTCGGAGCCAAAGTGAGCCATTTGCTGGGTCAGCTTTGCAAGCGCTTCCTCGGCGGCGGCGCGTCCCCAGGCCACCTGCTCGTGGAGGCGCGCCAGATGCAGATCGAGGCGCTTGTTCAGAAGCGTATTGATCAACGCAAGTCCCACCGCGCCGCCGAGATTGCGCATCAGGTTGAAAAGGCCCGACGCGTTCTTCAGCTTCCAGGGCGGCGTCGTTCCAAGCGCCGTGGTCGTGACCGGGATCATGATGAGCATGAGCGAAATCCCGCGCAGGATCTGCGGAACCAGAAGCTCGTAGAAATCCCAATCCACGGTCATGAGCGAGGCCTGATAAGTGCCGACCGCGAAGCCCGAGAAGCCTAGCGCGAGCATGAGGCGCGGGTCCACGCCGCGCTGCATCAGCTTGCCCGAGACCGGCGCCATGAAGAACATGCAGATGCCGGTGACGAACATGGTCTCGCCGATCTGCAAGGCGGAATAGCCGCGCACGCGGGCGAGATAGACGGGATAGAGATAGGTCAGGCCGTAAAGCCCGACGCCGAGCACGAAGGCAAAAAGCGACCCCGTCGCGAAATTGCGGTCCTTGAAAGCCGAAAGATCGACAACCGGGTGTTCCGCGCTCAGCACGCGCCAGAAGAAGAGGACGGCGCAAGTGGCGGAGAAGACGACGCCCATGGTGATGTGATCGCTGTCGAACCAGTTGTCGGTCGGCCCCTCTTCCAGGATGTATTCGAGCGCGCCGAGGAAGCCCGCCATCGTCAGGAAGCCGATCCAGTCGAACTTGCGCAGAAGCTTGAAATTGGGGTGGTCGAAATCGATCAGGAAGAAGGAAACCACCGTCACCACGATCCCCGGCACCACGTTGACGAGAAACAGCCAATGCCAGGAGAAGAGATCGGTGAGATAGCCGCCTATCGTTGGGCCGATCGTGGGCGCAAGCGTGGCCACAAGCCCGATGAGCGGCTGGACAGCGGGCTGCTTCGATTTCGGGAAGATCGTAAACGCGGACGCGAAAACGGTCGGGATCATGCCGCCGCCGATGAAGCCTTGCAGCGCCCGCCAGACGATCATCTCCTGGATCGAGGTCGCGGTCGCGCACATGATGCTCATCAGCGTGAAGCCCGCCGCCGAGATCACGAACAGATAGCGGGTGGAGAACGCGCGCGACAGGAACCCCGAAAGCGGGATCATGATCACTTCGGCGATCAGGTAGCTGGTCTGCACCCAGGGGATTTCATCGGCGCTCGCCGAGATGCCCGCCTGGATTTCCGAGAGCGACGCCGACACGATCTGGATGTCCAGGATCGCCATGAACATGCCGAAGACCATCACAATGAAGGTCACAACCCGGCGGGCGGTGAGCTGCGGTTCGGCGGCCAGCATCGGCGCGGTGGAGGTTGAGGCAGGGACGGGTATGGCTTGTGCGGATGCGGACATGGCCGGAGGGCTCCATCCCCTACCCTGCCCCTCTCCCGCCGGGCGAGGGAACTCCCGAAAGGCGCTCAGGGCGCAATTCAAGCGTCCCTTCTCCCACGGGGAGAAGGACAGGATGAGGGGAGCGACGGTAGGTTATAATTGTCACTGACCGGCGTTGGCGGGCGCGGTAAAAGCAGTGCCGCCAGCGTGATCGCCCTTTGTGTTCACGGAAGTCACGACGGAAAGACCGGGCCGCAAAACGCCGTCGCGGATGGCTTCCCCGTCAACGCGGATGCGCACCGGCACGCGCTGCACGATCTTGGTGAAGTTGCCCGTCGCGTTTTCGGGCGGCAGCAGCGAATATTGCGAACCCGACGCCGGCGCGATGCTTTCCACGACGCCGTGAAAAACGCGGCCGTCAGCGGCATCGACCGCGACGTCGGCCGGCTGGCCCGGGCGAATGCTGTCGAGCTGCGTTTCCTTGTAGTTCGCTTCGATGTAGGCCGTATCGAGGGGGACGAGCGCAAGGAGCCGCGTGCCCGGCTGCACATACTGGCCCACCTGCACGACCTTGTTGCCGATCACGCCGTTGAACGGCGCCCGGACCGTCGTATAGCTCAGGTCGAGCAGCGCCTTGTCCAGGCTCGACTGCAATTCCGCCCGCACACCTTCCGCCTCCTTGGTCTGCGCATTCATTACGGTGAGATTGGCTCGTGCGGAAACCTCTGCCGCTTCCGCTGCCATGACGGCGGCTTGTCCCTGGTCGCGATCCGCGCGCGCCTGATCGAGTCGCTGTTTGCTGCCATATTCCTGCTGCGCCAGCGTCTGCGCGCGTTCGAAATCCGCGGACGCCCGCACGAGGCTGGCCTTCATGGAGGCGAGTTGCGCCTTGGCTTGCTCGATTATGGCCTGCTGCGCGATAGCCTGCTGCTTCAGCCGTTCGATCGTCGCTTCCTGGGTCGCGAGCTTGTTCCGCGCCGAATCGACGGCGATGGTGTAATCGCGGTCGTCGATCTGGGCGAGGACATCGCCAGCGCGAACGGTGATATTGTCCCTCACGGGAACGGCGGCGATGATGCCGGGGACCTTCGCCGATATGACGGAAAGGTCCGCCTTCACATAGGCATCGTCGGTCGAGACGTAGAACCGGCCTTCGGTCCACCAGTAATGGCCATAATAGCCGCCTACCCCAAGGGCGGCGATCAAGCCGAGCGCGAGCAGCGCGCGGCGCTTGCGGGGCGTCTTCGCCACATCAGCGGGAGGAGGGTTCAGGACGGCATCGAAAGGCGCAGCTTCGGGGCGAGGCGCTTTTGCTTCCGCCTGTGGGATCGCAATGTCGGCATCGAAGTTATTAGCGGCAAAAGAGCCTTCCTCGGCATCGAGGTGTGGCCCTGCCAGATCATGCTGCGCGATCTCTAAATCCGTTTTCATCATACTTCGCTCTTGACGACTGGCCCGCAGGAGGACATTTTCAATCGAACCGAACCGTTCGGTTCAATGGCAAATAAGCGACTGCCGGCACGGCGTCAAGAGCAAAAACTGGTGAAGGCCAAGCCGATGGGGACAAATCAGACTATATGTTTATCGAGGCCATGGATCACTTGAGAAGACCTATGTCGGCATCACATACACGCGCTGCGTTTGCGAGCCATCCGCTCGACGCGATCTTAGACTGTGCTTCCCCATGCGACACTGCTAAGCGCCAGCAGATCATGGAGGGCGCGCGCCGCGTTTTCCTGCAGGACGGCTTCGACGGCGCGAGCATCGGCGATATCGTCCGCGCGGCGGGCGTTTCAAAGGGCACGCTCTACGCGTATTTCCCCAGCAAGGAAAAGCTGTTCGAAGCGCTCATTGTTGAAGACCGCCGCAAGCAGGCCGAAGCGCTTTTCACGCTGGACGAAAACGATCAAGACGTCGTTCATGCGCTGCGGCGGCTTGGCAAGACCTTCCTCGACATGCTGCTAAGCCCCGACAATTTGGACTTCCTCAGGATCGTGGTCGGAGCGTCGACCAAGTTTCCGCAAGCCGGAAAGGCGTTTTTTGAGGCGGGGCCATGCCATGGCACAAACCGGCTTGCCTCATATCTTCAGCGTCTCACGGAGCAGGGCAAGCTTTCTGTCGACGATCCGCAACTCGCTGCGCGACAGTTTCTGGATCTCTGCAAAACCGGGATCCATTTGCGCATGATGCTTGGGGACCGCACACCGCCAACCTCACAGGAAATCGAACACAATCTGGACGGCGCAATCAGGGTGTTTCTCGCGGCTTATGGCCGAAGACAGCTCCCAAGCTAGAGCTGAACGCAGGCGATAACGATTTGTCGGGAGCAACCCGCGACGATGATTGCTGTGTACTTTAAAATATTGAGACCGAAGGCTTAACGAAAGCAGCATCGCTAACTAACTTCGTGCAGACGATGTTCCGGGGCAGAACCGCATCGTTGGGAGAACTCTGGGAGTTAGGAGTGTTGTGCATGCCAAACTTATCTGAAATTCTGGAGAATGCGAACCAAGGCGAAGCCTTAGCGACGCTGGGGCAAGAACTCGGCCTGACGGCGGAACAAACTCAGTCGGCGGTCACGGCGCTGCTTCCCGCCATATCCTCGGGTCTCAAGCAATCGACGGAATCCGTCGATGGCCTGGGCAACCTGTTGGCCCTGATGGGACAGCAGAAGGATCTTCCTGCTCTGTACGACGATGCCAAGCTGGCGCTTTCGCCGGACGGGCTTGCCGCCGGAAATCAGGCGCTCTCCCTTATCATTGGTTCACCCGAGGTGATCCAGGCGGTCGCCGGCCAGGCGCAGAAATTTTCAGGGGTGAGCGCGGACGTTCTGCAAAAGCTGCTGCCCGCACTCACCGGGATTATCCTATCCGGATTGTTGCGCAGCGGGTCTTCTGAAAGCGCACCTCTCGGCGCCCAAGCTGCGATGAGCCCGTTCGGCGGCGCTGGCCCGCTCGGCGACATATTGGGCCAGGTTTTCGGACGTGTGCTGACCGGCGGGGCGACCTCTGCTCCCGCTCCCTCATCAGGAGGCGCCGGACCGCTTGGCGACATCCTGGGACAGATTTTTGGAAAGGGAGGGCCGGGCGGCGCGACCTCAAGTCCTGCTCCCCAGGCTCCCAACTGGCCATCTCCTACTCCCGCAGACACAGGCGGTCAGGCCGGACCCGGCGGCGATTTGCTCGGTACGATTTTGCGCGAGGTTATGAAAGGAATTCAGAACGGAACCATCAAGCCGGTCATCATCGGCGGCGGAGGCCCGATCCAGATGCCGGGCGGGCAAGATGGCGCTCCGCAGATCCCAGGCGGCGACATCTTCGGCAAGATCTTGCGCGATGTGCTTGGGGGAGCCCTCGGGGGCGGCGGAGCCCAAATGCCGCAGGGTGGCGGCGCTCCTCAGATGCCTCAGGGCGGCGGCGTTCAGTTTCCGCAAGGGGGACAAGCGCAAGCGCCAAACCCGCCCATGAAAGATCTGTCGGATCTGACCAGACAGCTCGGCGTGATGGGCGGCGCGGGAGCCGCCGTTTTCGGAGACAAGTTCGAGCACGGCCAGGATGTCGATCAGAGCCATCTCAACAACATCCAAGGCATCCTTGATCGCTCTTCCAGCGCTGAAGAACGCTGATCGGTAGAAGGCGGGCCCGTTCCCAGTCGTCATCCCCGAAACGCTCAAGGCGTTACGGGGACTTTTACAGCCGCTGGCGTCTGTTACGATCCCGGATGAGCGCCGAAGCGCTTTCCGGGACGGCGGGATGCCGCTCTAACCGAACTTGACGAGCGTCATGACGAGACAAGCGATGAACGCCGTCTCCGCAACCATGAAAAGTATGGCCTGGTGGCCCACCTTCGCAAGCGCCCCCAGCGAGGTCTTGATCCCAAGCGCCGCGATGGAGATCACGATGCACCAGCGCGACGCATCGCTCATCGCCGATTGAACGGCGCTGGGGACAAGCCCGAAGCTGTTCAGGGTCACGATGGCGATGAAAACCAGGAGGAAGTTCGGAATCAGCTTCGCGCCTCCGCCGCTCGCCGCGCCCCAATTCGCCTTCCGCTCGACGACCGAAATGACCAGGACGATGGGCAAGAGCAACGCGACGCGCAAAAGCTTGACGATCGTCGCCACGTCGCCCGTCTCGGGCGAGACGCTATAGCCCGCGCCAACAACCTGCGCCACGTCGTGGATCGTGCCGCCGAGGAAGACGCCGAACTCCGCGTGATCGAAATGGAAAAGCTTCGTAATGAGCGGATAGATCACCATGCAGACCGTGCTCAGCGTCGTCACGCTGATGATGGTGAAGGCCGTATCGCGCTCGTGCGTCTCATCGCGCTTGAGAACGGCCGCGATCGCAGCTGCCGCCGATGCGCCGCAGATAGCCACTGAGCCTGCGGTCAACACGCCGAAACGCCGCGTCATGCCTGCGAGGGGAGCGGCAATAAAGCCGACCGCGACGGTCAGAACGACCGCGGCTGTGACGCCCGCGAGCGTCGACCAGCCGAGGTCCGTAATCTGAGAGGCGGTGATTCGAGCGCCGAGAAGCGCGACGCCAATTCTTAGGATCTCCTTGGCGGTGAACTGCAGCCCGGGCGCAAAGCGCTTATCCTCCGTGACGAAATTGAAGGCCATGCCGAGCAGAAGCGCGAACAGGATGGTGGGGCCGCCATAGCCAATTGAGATGAAAGTGCCCGCCATGGCCAAAACCAGGCTGAGCATGAAACCCGGCACATAAGCTCCAACGCGGGAGCGCCGTTCGCTCCACACACTTGCACTCGTCTCGACCATGGTCTGCCGTTCCCCCTTTTTTACCTTCAATGTGCAATGAGATTGCCGCCCGTGATGGCGATAACGCCGCGCGCGGTCACGTAAATGCCGACAGCCGCAACAATCACGGCGAAGATGAGCCTGAGTTGATCTTTTTTCCCCGAAAGCCTTCCGGACACGCGGCTTCCAAAAAGGCCGCCTGCAATCCCCCCGGCCACAAACAAGCCCGCAAGCGCCCAGTCGACCAGGCCCGAAATCGCATAATTCGCGGCCGTCGTGAACCCGAACGCCGTCACGGAAACAAGAGATGAGCCGACCGCTGTCAGGATCGGCATATCCGTGGCCGCCATCAGCCCCGGAACCACGAGAAAGCCGCCGCCTATGCCGAAGAAGCCGGAAAGCATTCCCACGCCGAAGCCATAACCGCCGAGCCGGGGCAGAAGCCTGGGTGCGGAGTTTACGGTGAGCCTCACACCGGGGCTTCCCAGATTTCCCTTCCGGCTGATCATGAAAACGGCGATCACGATCATCACGAGCCCGAAGAGCAGAAGAAGTTTTTGCCCATCGAAGGCTTTGCCGATGCTTGAACCCAGAAAAGCGCCAGCCACGCCCGCCGCTGCAAAAACGCCCGCGCATCCCCATTTGACGTTGCGGGCGCGGCCGTGCTGAATGAGGTTCGCGAAGGCGCTCAGCGCGACCGCGATGGCGCTAGTGCCGATGGCGACATGAGGAGAACTCACGCCAACGACATAAACGAGCAACGGGACGGCGAGAACCGATCCTCCGCCGCCGATGAGTCCGAGGACGAACCCGACCAGCGAGCCGGACATAACGGTCAGAACTTCGGAGAGCATCAGGCGGCTTGATAGAAAAATGAAGACAGACCGGACCGTGGCCAGGAAAGGCAGCCATCGCCGGCTTTTAGGGCCACGCTGGCCAAATCCCGCATCCTATCCCTCAACATATCTGCGGACGCGCGATCATCGCCAAGGCAGGCCTCTAAAATCGTTGGCATAGGCGCAAATGTATCTCCTAAAGGAGGAGGACAACTCACGCTTCCAGATTAGGTTATATTCATATATTATAATCTCAAGCATTGATATGACGCAAATGAAAGCGGAAAAAGAATCATGACCAGCGAAGCACGAGGCTCTCCTGCCGAGGTCCTCGGGACTGAGCCGGAAACGGCCGGCGACAACCCTCAACAGCTCGACCGCATGTTGCACAATGCGCGTCTTGCGAGCGAGTTCCTGAAAGCCCTTTCGCATGAGACGAGGCTGCTCCTTCTCTGTCTCCTTTCTGAGAAGGAACGCTCTGTGACGGAACTCGAAAACGCCTTGTCTCTGCGCCAGGCGACGGTGTCGCAGCAGCTCGGCCGCCTGCGGCTCGACGGGCTTGTGACCACCAGGCGCGAGGGGAAGACCGTCTATTACAGCATTGCAGACGACGACATCAAACGCGTGATCGCGGTGCTTTACGAGATCTTCTGCAAAGGGGAAGGCCAGGAACGCAAGCCTCGGTCTTGGCGTTAGGTCTCCGGCGCTGGCGATGCGTTTCCGCCAGGCGAAAGAGATCAAGCGCCGAAACCGTCGCGTTTCAGCCGGACGATGGCAAGATCGAGGGTGGACAGGAACTTGGATCGATCACGCGGCTGGAACGGCTTTGGGCCGCCGGTGATTTGCCCGGCGGATCGCAGATCCGTCATCAAGTCGCGCGTCGCGAGCGCCATGCCGATGGACGCTTCGGTCAGGACACGCCCCGTGGGCGCGACCACGTCCGCCCCGGCTTTTATGCAGCGATGCGCGAGCGGAATATCGGCCGTGACGACGATGTCTCCGCGTGAAACCCGTTCGGCGATCCAATCATCGGCGGCATCGGGATTGCCGTCGACGGACACGCGCTCGATGAGCGGCGTTCTCGGGATCGCCATGGGGCTGTTGCTGACGACATAAACCTTGATCGCATACCGCTCGGCCACGCGATAGATTTCCGTCTTCACGGGGCAGGCGTCGGCATCAATGTAAATTGTGATCGCCTTGGCAGGCTCGCTCAACGTGTTGCTCCAGAACAGAGGGATATCTTTGGTATCATGGGCCGCGTCGCATCGAGAAGTCTTGTCTGCGAAGCGAGAGACTAACCCATTGAAATAAATCCGGTACCAGCTGCCAGCATCCTTAGGCGCTCAGCCTAAGGTCTGCTTGCCAGGGTTTACTGCGGCATTTATCATCTTTTAACTTTGACATAAATCATTTTGTTCGCACCAGCTTATGCTAGACAGTAGAGACTATGATTACGCTGGAGGATTGTATTGCGTTCTGCGGGCTGACCGAGGAAGTGGTGCTTGTCATCGCTGAACACGAGCGCATTCCCGAAATCGTGGCGGCCAGCCTTGCCAGTTCCATGTTGAGCGTGGAGAACGGCGCCGAAAAAGTCCGGAACATGATTGTGGATAATATCCGGGAGGCCCAGATTTATGGCGACGGCAAGCACGTCTTGAGGCTCCTGCATGTGCTGCATCACTTCCTCAAGGAGCACCGCCACGTGATCCCAGCCCACCGTCCCTGGAGCGCCTGTTTGTGAGCGAGCCGAGGCTGCCGCTTCGGAGGAACATCAACGTTGCCGGGGCGTACTAGCAACTCTTTAGTATCTAGTACAGCTTACGGCTGGAAGTTGGCTTGAGCGTTTGCGGCAATGGAGTGCGAACTTCCGGCCGGCTGTACTAGGCCGCTCGCAGCTTGATACCCATCCTGCGGTTGCAGGCCCATGCTTCACTGTGGACAAATCGAGCCGGTCATAAAACAAGACGCAGCTTTCGCAGCGCCGGCCCGGGCGCCATGTCCGAATGGGGTTATTGGTCCGCCGAAGGTGGATCGACATCGTTCAGGAAGGCAAGGCGCTCGCCTTCGCGGCCCATAGGCTAGACGCGATTGCCCCGAGGTTCGCAAAAGCGTCAGGATGAGTTGGAAGGGCTAATTCGACGAGACTTTGATTGCAGCCGCGGCTTTGAAGGTCTGATCATTGAAACGCGCCGCTACCTTCTCCCGGGTCGGTGTAAGGAACGGCGCCACGACTAGAACTGTCACAAAAAGAGCAAGGGAGAGCCCGACGGCGAATTTCCACGGCATAACTGATCACCGGCTAACAAACTGGACTGGAATGTGGAAGTTCAAATTTGGACATAGCTTAGGGACGCCCCTCACAGCGCGAAAAGCCGTGAAGGAGATTTGCGCTTAGGCTGCAATGCACCTTTAACGTAGTGTTGAAAATAGTATCAGTCAAGCTTCGCATCGGTCATACACGCTTATGACGCGAGGTCGAGGCGACGCCATGGCGTGATTGGCGACCTTAAATCGGCGATCCGTTGGCGCGCCGCATAACTCCTCTGCTAGATTTGGAATCCCTCCACCTCATCCTGAGCCTGCCGAAGGATGAGCCTGGATTTCCGCTTATTTCAGCATCCTGTTAGGGAGGTTGTCGGCTTTTGCTGCAAGCCGCCGCGCAGGTCGTGCATTCGGCGGCGTCCCGAGCGAAAACAGCAACGTATGGACGCTCTCGGGCGGCGGGGAGGCTCCGATGAACCAGTCAGCAATATTCTGACGCTCGCTGCATAGCAACACAGCAATGTCGTCCAAATTGAAACGGTAGGTCCGCATAAAGGCCCGCACGCGCTCCCTCAGGCCATCGGAAACCTGAGCTTCGTTGAAATGTTCAGGCAGCACCTTTTTCCTCCCAGTAAAGGATCGATCACCAACCACTCTTAGTGATCGAGCCCCGCGAACGGCAGTCAAATTTCAAAATGATCATGAGGTCTCCAATAAAGCGGCGTCGGCCCTTCAATGCAAGCTTTGCAGAGTGTTGTCTTGCCAATTATAAAACAGAGCGAAGCAAGCACTTGCCTAGACATCAGTGATTGAAAATATTGATTGTAACTATCAGGCGAGTAAGGCCAATAATTAAGCTCAGAGGCCGACTGCTGTTTGAAAAGGAGGTTCTCATTATTCACGCCATACACAACCTCTTCGGTACAATGATGAACCTTTAAAGGGTGTCACTTCATTTGTCTACGATTAGTTGCGTCATGTTTGAGGCTTACACTATAAGTTGAGCAAAGGGAGCGCTTTCTCGCGCATCGTAAAAGAAACGAGGCGAAAGGCCATGCACCGGCTGAGTTGTAAGGGGATGCCGCGTTGTAAGACTTTAAACCGGGCTCGGCCAGAGCCGAAACCCGGTCGGTCGTTGGCAAGGCGGATCATTTGACTGGCGTCGAATTTGATTTTGATCAAAACCTAGTTCACGGCGGATTGCCCCTCAAATCAAGGAATCGTGAACTGAGCTTTAATTGTGCAGAAGGCCTTCAAACCTTTGTTAGTAAGCAACCCGCGCGAACCGCTTTTTGTTGTTTGCAATGAGGTTCAGTAAGGGATAGCGCCGGGTTAGTATTATGCAAGTAAACATCGTTTTGCATCCAGAGCAGGAAGAAAGCCATGAGCTTGCCGAGGTCTTGCGGGGATTCGCAGCTGATTATGATAGCTGGATGATCAGAAGCATCAAACGCGGCAGGCATACCTTGCACGATGAGGCTGGCGACCTGATAGCGTCTCTTGAAATTGTCGAGGGGGCGGAGCGCGAACGAAAGCCGATCCTTAAAGGCTGATGCCGCATTCCGCAAACGGGGCGGGATTTCCCAAGGCGTACGAGATTTAATATCGGTGTTACCATCCCATGCTAAGGCTGCGCATCGCGCGCAGTGCAAAGATGGGATCAATGATGACCACCACGAGCGAGCCGCTTTCTACACGGCAGGGAATTTCCGCGCCTGTTTCTGGTGGTGTGGGCGCGATGGCCCTCTCGGCCCTCGGCGTCGTCTTTGGCGATATCGGCACAAGCCCGCTCTACACGTTGAAAACTGTGCTGGGCGTGAGCGGAACCCAGGCGCTTGATCGCGCCGTAGCACTTGGCAGCCTTTCGCTCATTTTCTGGACCCTGATCATCATCACGTCGATCAAGTACGTCTCGGTCGCCATGCGCGTCGACAATCACGGCGAAGGCGGCATTATGGCGCTGATGGCGATGCTTGCCGGCCGAGACAAAAAGCGCTCCGCGATCATCGCCTTCGGGTTGTTCGGGGCTGCCTTGATCTACGGCGACGGGGCCATCACGCCTGCAATTTCAGTGCTGTCGGCGCTGGAAGGGCTTTCCATCCTGACAACCAGTTTCGACCCCTACATCGTGCCAATGACGGTGGCCATTCTTGTGCTTCTGTTCCTCGTTCAGCCGCGGGGCACGGAGCGTATCGGCAAGATGTTCGGACCGATCATGGCGATGTGGTTCGTTGCGATCGGCGTGCTGGGCATATGGGGCATTTTGCAGAACCCATCCGTGCTTGCCGGGCTCAATCCAGCCTATGGACTTCAATATCTGTTCTCGGGCGGCTTCACGTCTTTTCTTGTCCTCGGCGCCGTTTTTCTCTGCGTCACGGGCGCCGAAGCGCTTTACGCCGACATGGGCCATTTCGGCCGCCGTCCCATCCAGCTTGCATGGTCTTTCGTGGTTCTGCCCTGCCTTGTTCTCAATTATGCCGGCCAGACCGCGCTCGTGCTGAACGGACAGCCCATCGGCGAGAACATCTTCTATGCGCTCTGCCCCCAGAGCCTGCTCGCGCCCTTTGTCGTCCTGGCTACCGTTGCAACCATCATCGCGAGCCAGTCCATCATCACGGGCGCCTTCTCCATGACGCGGCAGGCGATGCAGCTTGGCTGGCTGCCACGCCTTCGCATCACGCAGACCTCCGCGCTTGGCTACGGCCAGATCTATGTCGGCACAGTGAACTGGCTCCTGATGATCGTCACCATCGGCCTGACGCTCATCTTCCGGAAATCCGATAATCTGGCGGCGGCTTACGGCATCGCGGTGTCGGCGACGATGCTGATGACCTCGGTGCTTCTCTACATGGCGATGCGCCAATACCTCAAATGGAGCTTGCTGCTGAGCGCCGCTGTGGCCGGAAGCTTTCTCATTGTGGACAGCGCTTTCTTCCTCTCGAACGCGGCCAAGATCGCCGAAGGAGGGTATGTTCCCCTTGCCCTGGCCTCGCTGATCTACGGCGTCATGTGGCTGTGGCATTCCGGGCGGGCAGCGGTCACGAAGGCAATAACGGAAGTGCACATCCCGGTTGAAAGCTTCATGGCGGACCTGGAACAAAAGGGGGTGCCCCGCGTGCCGGGAACGGCGGTATTTCTCACGCGCACGAAAATCGGCGTGCCGCCTGTAATGGCATGGCACGTTCATCACAATCGCGCTCTGCATGAGCAAATTATGGTCCTCAACGTTTCGATAGAGCCGGTTCCCTGGGTGGCGAAAGAGGACCGGCTGCGCTTCACGCAGGAGGCGCCCAACTTTTGGCGCGGCGCGGCGTCTTTCGGCTTCATGGAGCGGCCGGATATTCCAGCCGTTCTTCGCGCGGCGAAGGAGAAGGGATGCGCCATCTTCCTGGAAGACGTGACCTATTATATCGGGCACGAAACCGTGATGCCCAGGGAAGACGGCCAAGGTCTTCCAGAATGGCAAGTCAGCCTTTTCTCGATCATGGACCGGAATGAGGCCAAGGTGATCGACTTCTTCAAGCTTCCTCTAAACGACGTGGTCGAAATTGGCCGGGAAGTCGCAATTTAGGCTGGGCCGTCCGAACTCGGCCACAGAACCGCCGACGATGATCTCCGAAGTCTCCCCAACGCTGGTCAGCGGGAGCATCCGCGCCCGTAGCGCCTCGATCTGGGCCCGGGCCTCGGCCTTGATGGCCGCCAGGTCGTCGACGCCACGCCCGACGGTGGGGATGGGCGTGCCTACGGCCACGAGGGCGCGGGTGAAGCCGAACTTCCAGGAATGCTTGGGGAGAGCCTTACGCGTGCCGCACACCGCGATGGGGATGATCTGAGCGCCGCTGTCGAGGGCGAGCCGGAAGGCGCCATCCTTGAACGACCCCATTTTGCCATCGGGCGAGCGCGTCCCCTCGGGGAAGAAGATCACCGGCACACCAAGGTCAAGCCACTGCTTGCACCGGTCCATGGCGTCCCTGGCGGAGCGTCCCTCGCCGCGGTGGATCGGGACGTCGCCCGCCAGCCTCATGCTCCAGCCGGCAATCGGAATCCGGAAGAGCGACGCCTTACCCAGCCATTTCATCTCCCAGGGGAGGAATGAGATAAGGAAGGGGTCTGCCTGCGAACTCATGGTT
This sequence comes from uncultured Alphaproteobacteria bacterium, assembly GCA_963757195.1. Classification (GTDB taxonomy): domain Bacteria; phylum Pseudomonadota; class Alphaproteobacteria; order Rhizobiales; family Rhodomicrobiaceae; genus Rhodomicrobium. The sequence continues at coordinate 716,754 of CAVWQG010000002.1, read as the reverse complement.
GGAGACGAACACCGTCCGCCCCTCAATATGCCGCGGAACATCGCCATAGACGCCAAAGCGCCAGAACGGCGTCAGCCGGGCCGCAGTGACCCCGGCTAGCCGGAAGCAGCGCCCGACGACCAGACGGCGCCTGTCAAATGGCCGAGTGATAGGCCAGAGCACCAACTGCGTAAGGAAGCCAACGAACGCGCAGAGCGCGATCTCGAACCACGTCCAGAATGAAAGCAGCACCTGCCTCATGACCGCCCATCCTTTCAGTGCATCATGGAAAGCTGTATTGCCCGCGCTGACGAACGTCAACCGCGTGCTTGGCTCGGCCGGAGATAACGTCCGCAACCGCCGCTTCTCCGGCGCCTTCTCCTTCGGCGCGACCATGTGCGTGGCTGGCCAGTAGGAGTGGGTTTCGACGAAGCCGTAATGCCCGCTATACGGCTTGCCGTTCTCTTTCATCGCAGCTTCGATGGCTTTGCCGAAATCGTAGCCGCCCCAGTACGCGTCTTTGTCCTCGCCCCAAAGATACAGGGCTGATAGGTGTGCATCCGCTTGAGGGGCCAGATGCGCGCCTTCGGATTGTCATAGGAACCCGAGAACGCGTTGATCGGGATCGGCTGCTTCGAAGGATCGAACTTGGTGTCGACCGTCGTGTACCGCATCTGACCGCCGAATCAGGCGTGATAGGGAAGCAGCGTGCGGCCTTTCGCGGGCCGGTTACGCCATAGACGAAGCTGCCCAAGATCGGCTTTTCCGCTGGCGAGGATGCCAAAACCGCTCATAGGCAATCCTGGATTTGCATAGGTGTGGCTCTGTAACTTGGTCACAGTCGCCGGACGGCGGCGCGATTTATTTTGCACGTGCGCGCATAAACCATGCTTGACTCCCGACACGGGAGGGCTCATGGTTATGGGCATGTGTTCATAATCGTCGACCGGAGACTCCCAGCTCGTTTCTGAAGAAGCCGGAGCGGGGATAACCTCTGAAACTATGAAAGGTATAGACGATGCCAGCAATGGATAAGACAGGCCCCTCTGGGACTGGCCCGGTTGGCGCAGGCAAAGGTCCGTGTCAGCCGGGAGACACTTCTTCCTCTGGCAGGGGTGGGCGCGGTCAAGGCGGCCGGGGCCAAGGCAGCTGCGGAGGCGGACGCGGTCAAGGCGGTGGCAAGGGCGGCAAAGGTGGCGGCGGGTTTCGCCTAAACCGGTCCGGGCGGGCTCAGCTCTCTCAAACCGAGGAAGCGACGGCGCTTGAGCTCTGTATCTCGGCCTTGCAAGCGCGACTGAACGCGTTGCAAGGCGCCTGAGATCGACCTCGCGGGCAGGCTTTATTGATTGCTTGCGCCATTTACCGTGCGGCGGCTGAGCTGTGAGCCTGCACCAGCAAGATAGCATCCAGTTAGATCTTGGTCGAAGGCGCGCCTGGCGATCGCATGGCCGCGAGAGGCCCGTTGCACGCTTCAGACGAGACAAAACCAAAGGGGAGAATAAATTGAAAATTACCTTCACGACATCGGGCACGGACCTGGCGGCTCCCATGGATCCGCGTTTTGGACGCGCGGCGCACTTTTTGATCTTCGACACAGGAACGAATGACTTCGTCTTGATCGACAACGCGAATGCCGGCGCCGCGCAGGGCGCGGGCATCAAGGCGGCAGAGACCGTCGTCAAGGCCGGCGCGGCGGTTTTGATCTCGGGCGAATGCGGGCCAAAAGCGTTCAGCGCGCTGAAAAAGGCCGGTGTGAAAATCTATTCGGCCAAATCCATGTCCGTCGCGGGAGCGCTTGAAGCCTACCGTGCGGGGAACCTCCCGGAAGCCATAGCCGCATGAAAATCGCTGTCGCATCAGGTAAGGGCGGAACGGGAAAAACGACGCTCGCGGTCAATCTTGCGCTGGCGGCGAATGGCGCGGCCCAGCTTCTGGATTGCGATGTGGAGGCGCCGAACGTTCATCTTTTCCTGAACGGCCGCATCCAGCGCGAGCGGGTGGTGACGATCCCAATACCTGAAATCGATGCGACGCGCTGTAACGGCTGCTCTGATTGCAGTGATTTCTGCGCCTACAACGCGATTGCATCGTTTGGCACAGTACCTGACATCATGCCGGAACTCTGCCACGGTTGCGGCGGGTGCATGCGCGTTTGCCGGCGAAAAGCCATTCGCGAAATTCCCAAGCGCATCGGTGTCGTTGAAACTCTGCAGTGCGGCGCCATCACGCTTGTGCAAGGCCGTCTTGACGTCGGGGTTTCGCTCACGCCGCCGCTCATCCAGGCCGTCAAGGAAGAAGCGCGGGGCGGCCTCGTCATCATGGATGCGCCGCCCGGAACGTCGTGTCCCGTCATCGCTGCCTTGCGTGGGGCCGATTTCGTCCTGCTGGTGACCGAGCCGACGCCTTTCGGGCTGAACGATCTGAAGCTTGCCGTGGAGACGGTGCGGGAACTGGGGCTGCCGTTCGGGGCCGTCATCAACCGCGCGACCGGAAACGACAAACTCGTTCGCCCTTATCTGGAGAAGGAAAAGATATCGCTGCTCGCGGAAATCCCTGATGACCGGCGGATCGCGGAAGCCTACGCAAAAGGAACACTGCTTACAAACGCCCTGCCGGACTATAAGCCGCTGTTTGCCGATCTGCTGCGCACGATTTGCGAGGCGGCGGCATGAAGGAAATCGTCATCATCAGCGGCAAGGGCGGCACCGGCAAGACGAGCGTCACGGCGAGTTTCGCGCTCCTAGCAAACAATGCCGTGCTGGCCGATTGCGATGTGGACGCCGCGGACCTGCATTTGATCCTGACGCCTGCCGTCAGGGAACGTCACGATATTTGGAGCGGCCATGAGGCGGTCATCAATCCGCAACTGTGCACTCCTCGCGGCGTTTGTTCCAAGCTCTGCCGCTTCGACGCGATCGGCAAAAAGGATGGGACATATTACGTCGATCCAACGGCCTGCGAAGGCTGTGGCGTATGCGCTCATTTCTGCCCGCAGGGCGCGATTGAGATGAAAGAACGCCTGTGCGGCGCCTGGATGATTTCGGACACCCGCGCGGGGCCCATGGTTCACGCAAAGCTGGGCATCGCGGCAGAAAACTCAGGAAAACTGGTTTCGACTGTCCGGCAGGAAGCGCGGCGTCTGGCCGAAGAAACCCAACGAGACACGATTCTGATCGACGGTCCGCCGGGGATCGGCTGCTCCGTCATTGCCTCGGTCACGGACGCTTCGGCGGTTGTGATGGTGACGGAACCGTCGATGTCCGGCGAACACGATCTGATGCGCACGCTGGAACTGGCCCGGCATTTTAAAGTGCCGGCTTTCGTCTGCGTCAACAAGTGGGACATCTGCCCCGAGATGGCAGAGCGGATCGAGAAAGAAGCGGCCGCGGCGGGGGCGACCGTCCTAGGACGCATCCGCTACGACAGCGGCGTAACCGAAGCCCAAAAACAGGCAAAAGCCGTTATCGAGACCGGCGCACCCTGCGCCACCGACATCGAAGACATTTGGAACACCCTGCAACGTCACATAGAAAAGGAAACCTCGACATGATCATCGCTATTCCGCTCGAAGACGGGAAACTGAACCCGCATTTCGGCCATTGCGCCAGCTTCGCGCTGTTGCACACCGATGCGGCGAACGCCGTTACGGAGCGCCGCGACATCGAAGCGCCGCCGCATGTGCCGGGACTGCTGCCTGTGTGGCTTTCGGAGCGCGGCGTCACTCTGGTCATCGCCGGCGGCATGGGAGCGCGCGCGGTGGATCTCTTTGGGCAGAAAGGCATCGCGGTGGTGACCGGCGCGCCGGTCGATACGCCTGAACGCCTTGTCGCCGCCTATTTCCAGGCAACCCTGGAGACGACGGCGAACGGTTGTAATCATGATCACGGTTGCGATCACGATTGATAGCTTGCCGGCAGAACTGGGGCCATCTCGCCTGCCGGCTATCGGCCAGGGCCGGTGCTCTATCCGGAACGCGGCCGGACGAGGACCGGCCGCTTCCGGGCGATCGCGCGCCCTCATCTGGGACATCCGGAGCCTGGCCGACAGGCTGTGCAGGTAAGCTGAAGCCAGCCTGCTTTGAACGCGGCCGCTGTGAGCCTCTTGGAAAAATGATGGGTAGTGCTTCATAAGCATGCTTGACAGATAAGCCGGTAGGTGAACATGCGTGTGCATCATTTTCGCTCCTGAGAGCCAGCTTCACTCTTCAAGTCGCTGAAAGGAAAGTCATGCCGGATTCCAGCGCAGCATTTGAATATCTCGACGAAGCCGCCATCGAAAAGCTGGAGATGCGCACCAGCCCATACGAATGGGGCTATATCAACGATGCTATACCGTTAAAATTCAAAGAGGAGCTTCTCTCCGACGCGCCGATCATTACCACACGCGGCAGCTACGGAATCAAAAGCTATTTGGGATTGCCACACCTCAAATACGGTCCGCACTTCGGCAAGGTTGTCGAAGAACTTCTGAGCGATCGCTTCCGAAAGATCGTCGAAAAGAAGATGAACATGGACCTGAGCAACAATCCGCCGTGCATCGTCATGATGGGCAACACCACGGGGCATTATAATGAAGGCTATGCTCACCCAGATTCCAAGCATAAGATCGTTACTGTGCTCGTCGGGTTTTCGCGGGAGTGGCCTTACGAGAATGGCAAATTGCGGATCTTGCGCTCGTCCGACCGTTCGGATTACGAATTTGAATATTCCCCGGTGTTTGGCGCAATGTTGATGTTCAAGGTATCAGACAAATCTTGGCATGGCTTCCTGCCGCAAAAAGGTCAGCGTATGAGCCTGCAACTTTGCTATTATGACAATGAGAATAGCGTGCGCCGCGAGTATTTTCGGCACGGACTGAGTGCCTTCGTTAAATCAAACCCGATACTGGACAAGGCCTTGAATGTTTTGCCAAAGAACATGTGGGGCCTCATTCCGAGCAACAGGTAGGGAGTTTTTGATGCCCTCTCCGGTTTTGCCGTAATTTTGCAGAACTTGACGCGCATAATTTCCGCTGAAGATACTCGTGTGGACGAGCCCTGCAAGGAACCGAACTCGCGCGAGCGACCGCCGGAACCATCCGGCTAAGACTCCGCCCTCGGAGCTCCGTAGGCCTGCAGAGATTTGGACCCGCGCCGCGCTTGAGAACGATGGTGAAGGAGTAGGCGCGATTGCGCTTCCCTTCACGGTGAGCGTGCTGCTGCTGCACCCACCGCGTAAGCCATGGATGGGATCGTCGGTCGCGTCGAGATCGAGGATGACGTGCGAACCGTGGACGGCAATGACGCGACCGGGAAATTGACCGTTGCTCGCGTTTCTCACCGGCGCTATCACGAGCTTTCCTTGTCCGTAGAGCAAAGGGCTGACAGGTTCATGGTTATGCGTGAGCCTCCGTAGAGCATTGACGTCGGTCAACAAAACCGTGAGCTTTGACCCTAATACTACTTGTTGGTTTTGGGCATTATTTATGGTCAAGGGGCTCGATGGCCGCTTCGAGAATGAGATCTCAAGCGCAAATCGATCGAATGCCCCAGGGAGGCGCGAGATGACGTTGAGACACATCGCGATGTCGATGATCATCATCGCAGCTTTCTTTATCGCTCTGTGGTTCGCGGCTGATTTCCTGGTTGATTGGCTCTGGTTCTCGACCGTTGGCTACCTCAATATCTTCTTGACGGTTTTCGGGACAAAGGTCGCGCTTTTTATCGCCGTGTTCGCGACGTCGGCGCTATTCCTGTGGCTGAACGGCGCCCTTGCACACCGCCTCGCCAAACGGAAGGGGTATCTACCTCCGCCTACTGCTCCCTGGGGATCGAATGATCAGACGCTAACGGCGGCGCTGCAACGCTTGTCTCCGAATCTGCCTTGGCGTTTCCTGATCCTTGCGAGCGCACTGGCCCTCGCCGCCCTTATCGCCCTGGGCGAGGTTGGCTCCTGGGACATTGCGCTGCGCTTCATCTGGCAGGCGCCCTACGGACAGAGCGATCCTCTCTACGGCAAAGATATCGGGTTCTATCTTTTTTCGCTTCCCGCCTACGTCGCAATCAAGAATTGGATGCTGCTGACGCTCGTCGTGAGCGCCCTTTTTGCCGGCATAGTCTATTTTGTGCAGGGGAACCTCACCTTTGGCCCGGGTCTGCCCGCGTTTCCATGGGTAATCGCCCACGGCTCCGCGCTGCTAGGTCTTTTCTTCGCCGTCAAGGCCTGGTCCTATTGGCTGGACCGCTACCTCCTTCTTTATGGCGACAATGGCGTGGTCGTGGGTGCGGCCTATACGGACGTCAACGTCGAGCTTCCGGTGCTCTGGGCGCTCGCCGGTCTTGCCTCAGGAGCGGCTATCGCCTCCTGGGCCAACATGTGGATGCGATCGTACCGGCTTCCGGCGGTGAGCGCAGGGCTTGTCTTCGGCGCCTCGTTCGTGCTGGGTTTCATCGTCCCCACCCTGTTCCAACGCATCTACGTGAAACCAAACGAATTGCAGCTGGAGACGCCCTATCTCCGGAGCAACATCGCCCTGACGCAGGAGGCTTATGATCTTCACAAAATCACCGTGAAGCCGTTCCCGGCGGAGCAGGGGCTGACGCTGAAAACGCTGCAGGACAATCGCGCGACAATCGACAACATCCGGCTATGGGACTGGCAGCCGTTGATCGACACCTATGCCCAGCTGCAGGAGATTCGGACCTATTACAAGTTCCTCGGTATCGACGTGGATCGCTATGAGCTTGGCGGTTCCTATCAGCAGGTGATGTTGTCCGCCCGCGAGCTTGAGCCGGCGCGCCTTCCGCCGAATGCACAAACATGGGTCAACCAGCATCTCATATTCACCCACGGCAACGGGGCGGTGATGTCGCCGGTCACCCAGAAATCGGCGGAAGGCTTGCCGATATTCTATCTGCACGACATTCCCCCGATCGCATCCGGCGGCCCTCCTCTCACCGAGCCACGCATCTATTTTGGGCGGAGCGCCAAGTCCTATGTCATCGTAAAGGGAAGTATCCCGGAGTTCGACTACCCGAAAAGGGGTGATAACGCTTACACTACTTATGATGGCGCAGACGGCGTCGCTGTCGGCGGAATGGCGCAAAAAGGCCTCTTCGCCTGGTATTTCAATGATCCCAACATCCTGCTTTCCAGCTACATCGGGGCCGGCAGCCGTATTCTTTTCCGCCGAAACATCCGCGATCGCGTTCGCGAAATCGCCCCGTTCCTCCAACTGGACGATGACCCCTATGCGGTCGTCAGCAACGGACGGCTCTTTTGGATTCAAGACGCCTACACGACCAGCAGCTGGTTTCCTTATGCGCAGCCGCTTCCGCGGGACGGTTTGAACTACATCCGCAATTCAGTAAAAATCGTCATCGACGCCTATAACGGTACGGTCGACTTCTATGTCGCGGACGCCTCGGACGCGATCATAGAAACCTATCGGCGGATCTTCCCGGGCCTGTTCAAATCATTCGAAGTCATGCCTGCCGATCTCAAGAAGCACGTCCGTTACCCCGAAGACTTCTTTCACATCCAGGCCCTCATGTACCGCGCCTATCACATGAACGCGCCGGAAGTCTTCTACAACCGCGAAGACCTCTGGCAATTCCCGCGGCGGCCCAAGGGCTCCGACGGTGAAGAGATGGAGCCGTATTACATCAACATGCGCCTGCCGGGAGAGACGCGCACCGAGTTTTTCCTGATGCTCCCGATGGCGCCGAGCCAGCGCCAGAATATGATCGCGTGGCTGGCCGCCCGCTGCGATCAACCGGACTATGGGAAGCTGATTGTCTATGAATTTCCCAAGGAGAAGCTGGTCTATGGACCTTTCCAGATCGAGGCGCGCATCAACCAGAATACCGAGATCTCCCAGCAGATCTCCCTTTGGAACCAGATGGGCTCAAGGGTCATTCGGGGAAATCTCCTGGTGGTCCCGATCGACAACTCGATCCTGTACGTCTCGCCCCTTTATCTCAGGGCGGAGACTGGCCAGGTGCCGGAACTCAAGCGGGTGATTGCAGCCTATGGCGACCGGGTCGTCATGGAGGAAACGCTCGCCGAGGCATTGGCGGCGCTCTTCAAGGAATCCGGACTGCCTTCTCCTCCTCCTACCCCTGCAGGTTTTGCAAATCCGCAAGCGCGCGAAGCGCTCAGCCACTATGAACGAGCTATGAAGCGGTTGAAAGCCGGGGATTGGGCCGGGTTCGGTGCTGAACTCAACTCCATGCGGCCGTTGCTTGAACAGCTCAGTCAGAAGCCAAGCGACCGCTAGTGTTCCGACTCATTCATTTCGTACCTGCGCTTGGCTGCTCCAGAACCGCTCTGGCGCGGGCGTTCTTCTCTAGGATAGTCTTGGCCTCGGCGCTCCATTTGAAGGGCGTCGGCTTGGCGTTCCACCCGGCGATCCAGGCGTCGATGGCGGCCTCGAGGTCTGCGACGCTTTTGAAGACGCCGCGCCGGATTTGCTGGCGGGTAATTTCGGCGAACGGCCGCTCGACAAGATTGAGCCAGGACGAGGATGTGGGCGTGTAGTGCATCTTGAAGCGCGGATGCTTTGCGAGCCAAGCCTGAACTTCGGCGGTTTTGTGGGTTTTGTAGTTATCGCAAATCACATGCACATCGAGGCGCTTGGCGATGGCTCTGTCGATTTTCCTGAGGAAGCGCAGGAACTCCTTGGCTCGGTGGCGAGGCATGCATTCCCCGATCACCTCGCCGGTTTGTATTTGCGTCACACTCTTCGCCTTGGCTGCCACGAGCGCTGCAAACAGGGTGGTGGTTCCGTTGCGCTTATAGTCGTGGGTCATGGTTCCGGCCCGGCCTTTTTTCATGGGCAGGCCAGGCTGAGTTCGGTCCAGCGCTTGGATCTGGCTCTTTTCGTCAACCGATAAGACCACTGCGTGGTCTGGCGGATTGAGATAAAGACCAACAATGTCCTGGACTTTTTCCGCGAACTGCGGGTCGTTGGAGAGCTTGAAGGAACGCGAGAGATGCGGCTTCAATCCATGCTCCTTCCACACGCGCTGGACGGTGGCATGGCCAACGCCAACCTCCTTGGCCAGCATGCGTGCACTCCATTGCGTGGCGTTCGCGGGCTTCTCCTTGGCGGTCATCGTCACAATTTTCAGCCGCACCTCATCGCTAATGCGCGGCTTTCCCGCCTTCGGCCCTTTGCTCTTATCCTTGTGCAGGCGCTCAATGCCGCCTTCCATATAGGCTTCCTGCCAGCGCCAGACGCTTGGCTTCGAAACCCGCGCCTCCCGCGCAATAGCCAACGTGCCGAGACCGCGCCCGGACAAATGAACAACGCGTGCGCGCGCCGCCAACTTTTGCGACGTTTTCCCATCGGCAATGAGGCGCTCCAGCACCGTTCGGTCACCGGGCGCAATGTAAGGGCATGCTTCCATGTTTCGCATGCCGCAAATAGAATCTGATTTGCCGTGCTGTGGGAAGTCTATAAATGGGTCAGAATACTCGTACAGCTTACGGCCGGAAGTTCGCTAGAGCGTTTGCGGCAATGGGAGTGAGAACTTGCCTCGGGCTGTACTAGGCTCAAAAATCGGTCCCAAAGGGCTTGCGTTTGCTAGTATGGTTCTTGATTGTGGCGAGTGGTGGGGCCGCGAGAGGGTTATAGGCAGGCTGCGCTCGTGGAACGCCATAATCGCAAACGTTGGGCAAATGCAGCAGGATAGCAGCAAAGGGAGGAAACAAATGGCCGAGGCCAAACAAATGGAAATTCCGCAAGAAATGCGCGCGATCGTAACGCAGAATATCGATCAGGCTCGGGAGGCGTGCAAGCAGTTCATCGACGCCACAGCCAAATTGCAGGACATGATGAAAACGATAATCCCGGCAAACCCTGCGCTGGAGGGGCTAAGCGAGGTCACGGATCGGGCAACGAGGTTCACGCAACAAAACCTTGATGCCGGTTTTTCGTTGGCTCATGAGCTTGCCAAGGCGAAGGACCTTACGGAGGTGCTGCAAATTCAGAGCAGGCATGCGCAGTTGCAAATGCATGCCTACGCTCTCCAGGCCCAGGAGCTCGGCACGCTGGTGAACATTGCTCTTCAGAAGGCAAAGCCGGGCGTCTAGAGCGGAGTGCGCAAAATCGGAATTGATGGCGGCGTATCCGGTATCGCAAAGAGCGTTTCGATTTGTGCCCCGGATAGTCGCCGAAGCGCATTCCGGGGCGACGATCGTCGGGCCGCCGCATCCGATTAAACGCACGATGCGCTAAGCGAAGTTTCCAAGACGCGCCAACGGATCGCGCGCCGTCATGTGTGAATGGCTCTCTGGCCGCAAGCTTTTTTTGGCGTGATGTTTTTCGGCGGAGTGCGGTCATGTGTACGGCGTTTGCGGCGCACATGGCCGCTGCCCTTGATGCGATCCACGGACCGGCTCCCGATCATCCCGGCGTGCTTTTCGCGCGATGACGGCTGCGGTTTTTCCGGGTCTGGTCGAGCCTTGAGCATCATACCGACTCCGATTGATTGGTTCCTGTGGAAGACCGGATTCCCAGCGGGAATCGAAGCAGTTACATGGAGGAGTCATGATTGTTAACGGGGGCGAGGTCATGACGGCGCTGCTATCGCATTTGAGCGCGGGGGAGCTGGAAGCGCGCTATGAGAGGGCAGCCGATCCGGTTTCCAAGAGCCATTTTCATGCAATCTGGCTTTTGTCTTCGGGATATGAGATCACCGAAGTAGCTGCGACCCTTTCGTTTTCAGCGCGCTGGGTCCGGCTGCTCAGCAAGCGATGGCGCCGGATGGCATGGGCCAGAAAACCTGGCTGTACCCGATGGCGTCCGGCTCGTGTTTGAGCCTTCGCATAGTCCCGAGCTGCAACCCGTCGAACACCTTGGGGAGTTCGTAGACGAGCCGCTCGTCAATACCTATTTCGAGACCATCCAGGATCTCGAAAAGCTTGTCGGTGAGCGCTGCGTCGCCCTTATCAACCAGCGCGATACGATCCGAGCCAGCACCCTGTTCCATTGGTGGCCCAAGACATGAGCGGAATTAATCAGACGGACTTGGTATGACACGCCCTCTGGGCGTGGTGGTGACCGGGGGCACGGCAGGGCTTGGCCTGGCGATGGCAAGGATGTTCCTGCTTGCCGGAGACCGTGTAGTCATTTGCGGACGCGACCTTGACCGTCTCGAAAGAGCGCTTGGGCAGCTTGGAATCGACGCCCCCGGAAGCGAATTGCATGGCATGGCGTGCGATGTGTCCGCGCCTGGCGAGGCTCAAGCGTTCGTATCTTATGCCGTCTCGAAGCTTGGCCTTATCGACCGTTGGATCAACAACGCCGGCACGGCGGGGCGCCTCAAACGCCCACTTTGGGAACTGGCGTCGGACGACATCGACGAGACCTGCCGGACCAATCTTTGCGGGACCATGATGCTCTGCGCGGAGGTGGTGCGAGCGATGCTTCGTCAGCCTTTCGAAGGGACTGAGCCTTCATTCCACATCTTCAATATGGGATTTTCGGCTACGGGTGTGCGATCTTCTCCGACGGCCGTATCTCATCGCGCCTCGAAACGCGCCGTGGCCCTTATGACAGGCTTTCTCGACGCCGAACTCAAAAAGGCAGGAGTCCGCGCCATCGGCGTGCATGAACTGAGCCCCGGCCTGGTCCTGACCGATCTCCTTGTCAGGGATGCCGGAATACGGGAACGCATGCTGTTCAATGCGGTCGCCGAGACGCCCGAAACAGTCGCGGCGGCGTTGGCGCCGAGAATCCGCGCCGTGAGCGGCTCAGGCACGCTTTTGAGGTATCAGCCGGTCATCCTGATGTTGGCAAGAATAGTCGCCGCGAAGTTCGGTTACCGCAAGGGGCGCTTTTTCGACGATGCCACCAGTTGATTTAGGGGGAAGCGGGAGCTATCGCCAATTTTTTGGTGATGGACTGACTGGTCAGGCGGCGGCGAACTTGGCTTGAGGCGCTTTCAACTTGGCGGCGATCTCAAGTCCATCGATGAATTTCACACCCTGGATGATCTTTGGCAACTGGTTATGGCCGTCGAGCCCGCGCCAGCTTTTCTGAGCGCCCTCGATCAGCTTGAAGACCATGGCGAGCGCGGTCTTGTTCGAGAGGCAGCCCGTCGAGCGGATCGTCCTATGGCGAACCGTCGCAAACGTGCTTTCAATCGGGTCGAGGTCCGCAAGTGCTTCCAATGCTCAGCAGGGAAGTCGTAATAGGCAAACAGCGTATCGCGATCCTTCTTCAGGCAGTTAGCGGCCTTCTCATATTTGAGCTGATAAGTCTCGATGAAAGCGTCGAATGAGGCCTCGGCATCGCTCCTCGTCTCCGCCATCCAGATCTCCTGCAGCGCGCGTTTCGCCTTCGGCTGCAGGCTTTTCGGGAGTTTGTTCAGCACATTGGCGGTCTTGTGAACTCAGCAGCGCTGTTCGCGCGTTCCAGACCCCGCCGAGGGCCTTCCAGAACCCCAAGCCTCCATCGGCGACGGCCAGTTCCGGCGCCATGGTCAAGCCGCTGATCGCGATCTCATTCTTGTGCAGAACGGACTCCACATGAACGATGGGATATTGGGTTGCACAACTTCTGCTTGCATAGGGTCATTGCCGCGACTACGTGAATCTGAAACACTTACGCGCAGTCTGCTTACGACCGAGGATCTGAAAATGATCGGCGAACTCCTGACGGAACTTGAGAACTACCGCGCGTTCCACGAGGCGGTAGCGTCCGGGGCCATCGAGGCGGGCGCACTGGTGTTCTCAACGGAGTTTCATCAGGGTCGGTACAAACGCCCGGTGGGCGGCTTTGCCGACCGTTTAAAGGGGATGCTATCTTGTGCCCTCATGGCGATCCTCACAGAGCGTTTGTTTTTTGCCGATTGGCGGACACCATTCGATGTGACTGGGTATTTCAATGCACCAAAGATAAGATGGAACAACTCTCAGCTACTGGCACAGATGAGAGACCCAATCATCGTGGATGCCATAGATAATGAAAACTATTCTCGCTATGATCGATATATTTTGGCTAATCAAGGCAGCCCCGACATGTTCGATGGTCACAGATATGTGCGGGTCCACACGAACATCCTTGGGATACGGGATGCCCTTGGCAAGGAGGCGCTGCTGCAAAAGACATCCTTTGGGCAAGCCTTATCCGGGTTCTCCGCCAAATTTTCTCCCGGCATCGTGGAAAGAGAGCTTATCTCAGTTTTGTTTAACTATTTGCTAAGTTATAGTCCGCGGCGAGACATGGTGGCGCTATGGAACGATTTTCATGCACGCCGGCGCAACGCCAAGATTATTGGCGTACACTTTCGTTCGGGTGGTGACGGTGCTTGGCGCGATCCGAGTTTGGATGATATCAGGAATATCGAGCAAGTGTTCGGCGCGGTTGTCAATATAAGTAACCGGGCGTTCAACGACTCAGCGCAACTCTTGATCGCATCGGATTCCGCTCAGTTTCGCGCAGATTTGAGCAGGCTGGCCTCCCAAAAATATTCAACGCATACGTACTCCGGCGAAATACGCCATTACGAAAGAAGCGACGGAGAGACGCTGGCGGCCGTCGATTTCGCCGTGCTCGAATTTATGTGCCTGAGTCGCTGTGACTTTGTCATACACGGCGCAGGAGGATTTGGTCTCACAGCGGCGCAAATAGGAGCCCGGCCCCATGCTCATTATAAAGAGGCCGGATTCTGGCGCTCAAATCTAGAGAACAAGGAAAATGGAGAAGTCAAATGGCAAATGTGACCGAAAGAATTGAGCTTCACGGCAGAAATTATTCAAGTCTTTCAGGAAATCGCAGCATCAGCGACAATGGACTCTATGTTCCTTTTGTTGCGGAGGCGGCCAGCAACCCTAATGTATTCGCAACATTCAAGTCAAGCCCTATCTATACGGAAGTTCTTGAGCACGTCAGTGAGGCCTTGGGAAGTCAATATCTCGATGTGATTGCGCGAGAGAACCCACAATACCTAAGCAAAATTGAAGCAATAAAACTCAATGACGCGATTGGAAAACCATTATTAGGTAGTTACAATGGGATAGGAGATATTAGTCCAACAACCCTAAGATACATGAAAGTAGCCTCTGACCTTCATAAATATTTTGGTGATAATTTCAAAACTATCGCTGAAATAGGGGTTGGGTATGGCGGGCAAATGCTTATTATAGATAAGTTATTTGATATTTATCAATATTCTCTTTTTGACCTGCCCCCAGTTCTCAACTTGGTTTCTAGATACCTGGAGTCTCATCAACTTAATAGCTCCTATAGGTGCCTGACGATCAATCAAAGTTCTGGTGGAGAGCGCTATGATCTAGCGATCAGCAACTACGCATTCTCTGAACTCCCCTCTTCCTTGCAAAAACTCTATATTAGAAAGATATTGCTAAACTCTCAAAGAGGATATCTGACGATGAATAGTGGTCTTCCAAATTCAACTTATAAAGAGGATAAGCTGACCTTGGCCGATCTAAAAGATTTTCTGCCCTCATTTGAGGTTGCTGACGAGCACCCATTGACTTCTGAGGGGAACTACATAATGGTCTGGGGACACAGATAGACAGATAGGATGAGTCCCGGTTGGGGCGCTTTGCTTTATCGCTTCCGTAAGGCGCCATGAACCTACAGGCGGCCCGCCGAAAGAGTGGGTCGAGTTCGAACCACCCGCTCCTCCGGTCGAAACGAGCTGAAAGCGGGTGGATTAACCGACAGCCATTACGCCCGGCATGCCTGAGTAATCGACAAACCTGCCTTCCACATCGGAATAAGAGGGACGCTGATTTCCGAGCCCCGGAGAAAAAACGTACCAGTTATCGGTGCGCTGAAGCTCATGCCATGACACGTCAATCGCGAAACGGCTGACAAACAGTTCGCGAGGGCGGTAATCCTTGTGCTCTTCGAGATTAGTGACAGCGTTAAGGAAGCACTTGACTAGGTTATGTACATAAGTGCGCCTGACAAGATAGGCTTGGGTTGACAATGACTCAAAGACTTTTTGCACGCCTTTTACGTGACTGTCAAACGCTATGGCTTTGGTAGAAGATGGCAGTAGAACATCCCATGCCAAGCCGGATTGACTGACTGCCTCTATGCGCTCGATAAAACATTCGAAATTGACAGCTAGATCAAAATCGTCCTCAAGAATGAGGCAATAGTCACGAACATCTTCAGTGAGGAAGGCCGTCAACGCCTTCAAATGTGACTTGGCGCATCCCAGGGCGCCAAAATTATCGCAATTCACGGCAGACACTCGTTGGACAACGCCGGGGGAAAGCCCTATTTCTGCGTGATTTTGGAGACACTCTTCCCACCGGTCGCGACGATGGTCCAGGTTAATCTGGTAGATGGCCATCTGCTCAATCATTCCTCGACATAGTCCGCGACCAGCATGACCGTTTATGTTAATCGGCGCGCCCACGGATTTCGCGGCTGCAGGCATAAGTGACGTATCGCGACCTTTCGCGTCCTCTTGCGCCAGGGGAACCGCTTGAGCAACTGTATGGACTGGAGACTCTTCCTGCACGCTTATGACATCAGGCGACTGGCCCATCTGCCATCGGTCGAACATGATCTGATAGGCGCCTTCCAGATGGCGCGTGTAACGCGCGATGTCGAACAGCGGCGACGTTAGCTTGTTGTGGGAAAGCCGATCGCGCAGCGCCCACAATTCGGCCGGACTTTGCGCCAGATGCAGTGCTTTCGCCTCGTATTCATCGAGCGAGTCCGTGACGAGTTCAGGTAAGCCGATCGCGTGCAATATGCTTCCCGCGACCCGTCCCACGAAAGGCGTGCCGGCGCATGTCAAAAGGGGCAATCCCGCCCACAACGCGTCGGAAGCGGTCGTATGGGCATTGACGGGCAGGGAATCCAGGAACAGATCCGCCAGCGCCATGCGCTCCAAATGCTGGGAATGGACGAGGCCTGGGGCGAAGACGATCCGCTCCGGGTCCACGCCGCGATCTTCGGCCTCTCGCAGCAAATTGACACGCGTGCCGGTCTCCAATAACCAAAGCACGCTGCCCGGCGTATTTTTCAAGAGCCGCATCCATACATCGAAGAACGACGGCGTGATTTTATAATTGCCGTTGAAGCTGCAAAACACGAAGCCGTCTTCGGGCAAGCCGAACTGGCGCCGCGTCATGCCGAGCGAGGAAACCGCCCGCTTTGTATCGTTGGGCTGATAGCAATGCGGGAGGTAGACGAGCTTCTCGGAAAAATGCTGGCGCTGATCGGCGGGAACGACAAAGTGATCGGCGATCATATAATCGATGCAGTCGGCACCCATCGTGCCAGGATAACCTAGATAACTTACTTGGATTGGCGCAGGGCGGCCCGCCATGATTTCTGCGCGCGCGTCGTGCGTATATCCTTTGAGATCCACGAGTATATCTATGCCATCGTCGCGAATTCTGCGGATGGCGGCTTCATGCGACTGGGCGCGGATATCGATGAAATGATCGAAGGCGGCGATGAGGCGCCGGCGGATTTCGCTGCCATCATCGGCGCTGAAGGAATAAGCGAAAACTTCAAAGCGCTCATGGTCGTGGTGCTCCAGCATCTCAGCGATGAGAAAAGCGGTCGCATGCTCTTTGAAGTCGCAGGAAAGATAGCCGATGCGAATGCGCCCGGGCCGGCGGGCGGCTGGAGAAACGGCTGCTGTCTGCGGTGGAGGATAAGGCGCCGTCCAGTTGCGCGCGCAAAGAAGTTGTTCATCGGGCGTTGTGTTGGCAGTGATGAACGAGAAAGGCGAGATCCGCGCACCCGCTCGCACCAGTTCCCGTAATCTGTTTTGCGTCGCTTCGAAATCCTGCCAGTCGCAGAGATGGCGCTGCTCGAAGAAGAGGTTCGCAACGGCGTTAGCGAAGTTCGGATTGATGCGCAAAACCGCCCGGAAGAACTCGATGGCTTCCTCGCGCCGTCCTTGCTGCGCCACATGAACCCCGAGATTGCACAGCGCTTCGACAAAAGCCGGCCGAAGCTTCACCGCTTTGCGAAAGCATTCCTCCGCTTCCTTGATCCGGCCTGCGCGGTGATAGCACAGCCCGAGCGCATTGAACGCGTCGGGGTTCGGTTCCAAGTCCGTCGCCTTCTGCAAAGCCTCGGCCGCTTCGGCCTGATGTCCCAACTCGGAAAGCAGGCTTCCTAGGTTGACATAAGGCAAGAAAAGAGAGGGCGCCAAGCGGATAGCCGCTCGATATTCCGCGACCGCCTTTTCGGGCTTCTGCACCGCCCCATAGGCGTTTCCCAGATTGAAATGCGCTTCCACGAAATTGGGATCGAGTTCGACGGCTTTTTCCAGAGCCTCGATCGCTTCGGCGTACTTGTTTTGATCCATCAGCGCGGCGGCGAGATTGCTCAGCGCGCCGGCATTGCGAGGGTTGATTTGCGTCGCCCGGTTGTAAGATAAGATGGCGTCTTCCGGTTTGCCCAGGGCCCTTAGCACATTGCCGAGGTTGTTGTGCGCTTCCGAGGATGAGCCATTGATCGCCAACGCCTGCGTGATGAGGCCGCGAGCTTTATCGAGCTTGTCCTGCCCCAAGGCAAGGACGCCCAGGTGGTGCAGCGCCGTAAAATTGAGGGGATCCAACCTCAGCACCGCCAAGTAAGAGGCTTGCGCCTCCGCATGTTGACCCCGCTGGTGTGACGAAATGGCCTCCGCCAATAATGCATCCGCGCGCATGGCAACCTCCGGTTGCAACACCTACAACCCAATTCGCGCGCCGGATCAAGCAAGATTTCTCATCGCGAGAACGGACGCAAACGGAGGCTGTTCGCAGAACCTGTAATAAAGGGGGCGCATGGCCCCCTTTATTTCCGCCGCCTGGCGCGCCTGTCTCGCCTAAGCCCGGCGCGAAGGACTACTACGCCTCCCGATTTAGGACAACAGTTACCTGGGTAGACGACATGGCTTGCATCTGGGCTGTTGACAGCGCGAATAGCTGAGCCGTGGTCAAAGTGATTCCCAGCACGGTCGTCGACAGGCCCGCGACCTGTTTTGTCGAAAGCATGCCGACGCCCGAGGTGTTGAACGCAGTGAGGTTTGTGGTGGTCAGGTTATTGAGCTGCGTCGAGCTCAGCGCCTGCACCTGGCTCGAGCTGAACGCCGTCAGCGTGGTCTGGCTCGTGCTCATCTTGCCGACCGCCGTGGCGACGAGGTTGTTCAAGGCTGTTGTCGACAGAGCGTTCATCTGGCCTGTCGAGAACATGCCGGGGCTCAGGGCGTCCAGGTTCCTGCTGGAGACGGTGTTGAGCTGGGTGGAGGTGAGCGCCTGCACCTGCGCGGTGATGAGCTGGCCCATCTCCGTGGTGGACAGGGTGCTCAGAGCCGCCGAGGACAGGCCCGAAAGCTGCGTCGTGGTCACGGCCTTGAGCTGGTTGCCGTCCCAGTTCGTCTGGAGGCCGGAGGCGATCGCGGCGCTGAGCGCGGCGGTGGAGAGCATGGCCACATTGGCGCTGGACAGGGCGCCGAGCTGCGAGGTCGTCATGTGGATCAGCGTGCTGCCGGACAGGCCCGCGACCTGTTTTGTCGAAAGCATGCCGGCGCCGGATGTTCCGAGCGCATCGAGGTTCGCGCTGGTCAGGTTATTGAGCTGGGTGGAGCTCAAGGCCTGCACCTGCGTGCTGGTGAGCCCGCCCATCTCCGTGACGGAAAGCCCGTTCAAAGCCGCCGAAGACAGGCCCGAAAGCTGCGTCGTGGTCACGGCCTTGAGCTGGTTGCCGTCCCAGTTCGTCTGCAGGCCGGAGGCGATCACGGCGCTGAGCGCGGCGGTGGAGAGCACGGCCACATCGGCGCTGGACAGGGCGCCGAGCTGCGAGGCCGTCATGTGGATCAGCGTGCTGCCGGACAGGCCCGCGACCTGTTTTGTCGAAAGCATGCCGACGCCCGAGGTGTTGAACGCAGTGAGGTTTGTGGTGGTCAGGTTATTGAGCTGCGTCGAGCTCAGCGCCTGCACCTGGCTCGAGCTGAACGCCGTCAGCGTGGTCTGGCTCGTGCTCATCTTGCCGACCGCCGTGGCGACGAGGTTGTTCAAGGCTGTTGTCGACAGAGCGTTCATCTGGCCTGTCGAGAACATGCCGGGGCTCAGGGCGTCCAGGTTCCTGCTGGAGACGGTGTTGAGCTGGGTGGAGGTGAGCGCCTGCACCTGCGCGGTGATGAGCTGGCCCATCTCCGTGGTGGACAGGGTGCTCAGAGCCGCCGAGGACAGGCCCGAAAGCTGCGTCGTGGTCACGGCCTTGAGCTGGTTGCCGTCCCAGTTCGTCTGGAGGCCGGAGGCGATCGCGGCGCTGAGCGCGGCGGTGGAGAGCATGGCCACATTGGCGCTGGACAGGGCGCCGAGCTGCGAGGTCGTCATGTGGATCAGCGTGCTGCCGGACAGGCCCGCGACCTGTTTTGTCGAAAGCATGCCGGCGCCGGATGTTCCGAGCGCATCGAGGTTCGCGCTGGTCAGGTTATTGAGCTGGGTGGAGCTCAAGGCCTGCACCTGCGTGCTGGTGAGCCCGCCCATCTCCGTGACGGAAAGCCCGTTCAAAGCCGCCGAAGACAGGCCCGAAAGCTGCGTCGTGGTCACGGCCTTGAGCTGGTTGCCGTCCCAGTTCGTCTGCAGGCCGGAGGCGATCACGGCGCTGAGCGCGGCGGTGGAGAGCACGGCCACATCGGCGCTGGACAGGGCGCCGAGCTGCAAGGCCGTCATGTGGATCAGCGTGCTGCCGGACAGGCCCGCGACCTGTTTTGTCGAAAGCATGCCGACGCCCGAGGTGTTGAACGCAGTGAGGTTTGTGGTGGTCAGGTTATTGAGCTGCGTCGAGCTCAGCGCCTGCACCTGGCTCGAGCTGAACGCCGTCAGCGTGGTCTGGCTCGTGCTCATCTTGCCGACCGCCGTGGCGACGAGGTTGTTCAAGGCTGTTGTCGACAGAGCGTTCATCTGGCCTGTCGAGAACATGCCGGGGCTCAGGGCGTCCAGGTTCCTGCTGGAGACGGTGTTGAGCTGGGTGGAGGTGAGCGCCTGCACCTGCGCGGTGATGAGCTGGCCCATCTCCGTGGTGGACAGGGTGCTCAGAGCCGCCGAGGACAGGCCCGAAAGCTGCGTCGTGGTCACGGCCTTGAGCTGGTTGCCGTCCCAGTTCGTCTGGAGGCCGGAGGCGATCGCGGCGCTGAGCGCGGCGGTGGAGAGCATGGCCACATTGGCGCTGGACAGGGCGCCGAGCTGCGAGGTCGTCATGTGGATCAGCGTGCTGCCGGACAGGCCCGCGACCTGTTTTGTCGAAAGCATGCCGGCGCCGGATGTTCCGAGCGCATCGAGGTTCGCGCTGGTCAGGTTATTGAGCTGGGTGGAGCTCAAGGCCTGCACCTGCGTGCTGGTGAGCCCGCCCATCTCCGTGACGGAAAGCCCGTTCAAAGCCGCCGAAGACAGGCCCGAAAGCTGCGTCGTGGTCACGGCCTTGAGCTGGTTGCCGTCCCAGTTCGTCTGCAGGCCGGAGGCGATCACGGCGCTGAGCGCGGCGGTGGAGAGCACGGCCACATCGGCGCTGGACAGGGCGCCGAGCTGCGAGGCCGTCATGTGGATCAGCGTGCTGCCGGACAGGCCCGCGACCTGTTTTGTCGAAAGCATGCCGACGCCCGAGGTGTTGAACGCAGTGAGGTTTGTGGTGGTCAGGTTATTGAGCTGCGTCGAGCTCAGCGCCTGCACCTGGCTCGAGCTGAACGCCGTCAGCGTGGTCTGGCTCGTGCTCATCTTGCCGACCGCCGTGGCGACGAGGTTGTTCAAGGCTGTTGTCGACAGAGCGTTCATCTGGCCTGTCGAGAACATGCCGGGGCTCAGGGCGTCCAGGTTCCTGCTGGAGACGGTGTTGAGCTGGGTGGAGGTGAGCGCCTGCACCTGCGCGGTGATGAGCTGGCCCATCTCCGTGGTGGACAGGGTGCTCAGAGCCGCCGAGGACAGGCCCGAAAGCTGCGTCGTGGTCACGGCCTTGAGCTGGTTGCCGTCCCAGTTCGTCTGGAGGCCGGAGGCGATCGCGGCGCTGAGCGCGGCGGTGGAGAGCATGGCCACATTGGCGCTGGACAGGGCGCCGAGCTGCGAGGTCGTCATGTGGATCAGCGTGCTGCCGGACAGGCCCGCGACCTGTTTTGTCGAAAGCATGCCGGCGCCGGATGTTCCGAGCGCATCGAGGTTCGCGCTGGTCAGGTTATTGAGCTGGGTGGAGCTCAAGGCCTGCACCTGCGTGCTGGTGAGCCCGCCCATCTCCGTGACGGAAAGCCCGTTCAAAGCCGCCGAAGACAGGCCCGAAAGCTGCGTCGTGGTCACGGCCTTGAGCTGGTTGCCGTCCCAGTTCGTCTGCAGGCCGGAGGCGATCACGGCGCTGAGCGCGGCGGTGGAGAGCACGGCCACATCGGCGCTGGACAGGGCGCCGAGCTGCGAGGCCGTCATGTGGATCAGCGTGCTGCCGGACAGGCCCGCGACCTGTTTTGTCGAAAGCATGCCGACGCCCGAGGTGTTGAACGCAGTGAGGTTTGTGGTGGTCAGGTTATTGAGCTGCGTCGAGCTCAGCGCCTGCACCTGGCTCGAGCTGAACGCCGTCAGCGTGGTCTGGCTCGTGCTCATCTTGCCGACCGCCGTGGCGACGAGGTTGTTCAAGGCTGTTGTCGACAGAGCGTTCATCTGGCCTGTCGAGAACATGCCGGGGCTCAGGGCGTCCAGGTTCCTGCTGGAGACGGTGTTGAGCTGGGTGGAGGTGAGCGCCTGCACCTGCGCGGTGATGAGCTGGCCCATCTCCGTGGTGGACAGGGTGCTCAGAGCCGCCGAGGACAGGCCCGAAAGCTGCGTCGTGGTCACGGCCTTGAGCTGGTTGCCGTCCCAGTTCGTCTGGAGGCCGGAGGCGATCGCGGCGCTGAGCGCGGCGGTGGAGAGCATGGCCACATTGGCGCTGGACAGGGCGCCGAGCTGCGAGGTCGTCATGTGGATCAGCGTGCTGCCGGACAGGCCCGCGACCTGTTTTGTCGAAAGCATGCCGGCGCCGGATGTTCCGAGCGCATCGAGGTTCGCGCTGGTCAGGTTATTGAGCTGGGTGGAGCTCAGCGCCTGCACCTGCGCGGTGATGAGCTCAGTCATATCCGTGGTGGTCAGGTTGTTCAGCGCCGCTGAGGAAAGACCGGAAAGCTGCGTCGTCGAAATCGTCTCGAACTGGCTTGCGACCCAGTTTTGCAACCCGTTTGAATTGATCAAGCCAGTCAACTGAGTTGTCGACAGCTCCTTGATTTCGGTATTCGTCCAGGGAACCGTCTGCGAGGAACCCGAAGCAACGCCAAGCGAGGAATCCAAAGCCAAAATCAGGCCCACACTCAACCCAGGCATCGCCGTAGGCGAAACGTATTGCACCTGCTGTGTGGTCAGCCCCAGCTGCCCGCTCGAGCTCAGAGCGTTGAGTTGCGCGGAGCTGAGGGCGTTAACCTGCGCCGTTGATAACGCTCTTATGTCGGCTGATACCTGGGCAGTAAACACCGACGGTGGAAGGAGGCTGAGTTGTGCTGGAGTTAGCTGGCTTATTGACATGGCGGTAAGATCCCGGAGATGGCGATTACGTCAAAACGACCCCAGATCTGTTCAATCTATCTGGCACTTACAGCAAATATTCCTGGGGGTATTCGGTGACGGGCCCGACTTCGTGACCGAGGATTGCCGTAATAACAAGCTCAAGAGCATCTCAGTGACGTGCTTGGCGCTAGTTTTTGTTGAGAGATGGTAAGATTGGGTTTGGATGTAGTTTGTATCGCTGGGCGCCCGCGAAACCGAAAAGCCTTCGGTTGTGGCCTGAGCACTCGAATTATGAAGCATCTGGCGGGGTCCCTTTTTGGATTACGGGACATACCGGACTCTACCGGCATACGAGTACGGCTTCATACCTGCAAAAACATCCCACAACTATTTGGGGTGTTTGCGCTCGTATACACGTATCAGAGGCATAACTTAATTAAATAATCCTTAACATCGATATCATGTGCGTGGGGCGCAACCGGTTGCACCCCGGCCTCAAATCTTTTGTTCGCCAGGAGACGAGGGCCGTCGACGCTGATGGATTGGATGTCGCAACCCGATCCTACCGCTGAGTTGCCGATGACCATCGCAAGCCGCTCGCACGCTACGCCGCCATTGAGAGCGCGCTTCGCGAGCGGCTTGCTACCGTCGAGTTACACCACTACCGGGGACGTGACCTTCCGGAGATTTCGAGCTTTTTTTGCGAGTGTCCGGGGGGCCAATCAGTGTCACACCCCGCGTGGCGGGGAACTCCAGCGCAACGGCACGAATTTTATTCATAGACGCCCCTGCTTTAGTGACGCTCTTTCCACGAGACTCAACCCCATGATCCGCCATAAACGCCTCAGTCCGCCGGGCGGTGATTACCCCGCCGACGAATGGAGTGTCATCGAAAAAGACTTCCGCCCCGACTTCCTGGCCCAATTTGAAACGGTGCTGGCGCTCGGCAACGGATATATCGGCATGCGCGGCTGCCCGGAGGAGGGCGGCCCGAACGCTGAAAACAGCATGCTCATCAATGGCTTTTATGAAACCTGGCCCATCGTCTATGCAGAGGACGCCTACGGGTTTGCGAAAACCGGGCAGACCATACTCAGCGTGACCGACAGCAAGATCATCAAGCTCTTCGTGGACGATGAGCCCTTTTGGCTGCCCCATGCCCAGCTGTTGAAGTACGACCGGCGGCTCAACATGAAGTCGGGGACGCTCGACCGGGAGGTCATTTGGCAAACACCTGCAGGAAAACAGGTGCTTATCGCCTCGCGCCGCCTGGTGTCATTTCCCAATAAGCACGTGGCCGCCATGTCCTACCGCGTCACCCTTCTGAACGCGTCGGCGCCTCTTGTCATTTCTTCCGAGATGGCGGTGCACAGACCTCGGCCGGACGCCCGGGGCGGTGATCCCCGACAGGCGAGGGTATTTGAAGGCCGCACACTCCATCCCCGAATGGGCTATGCAAGAGACAAGCGGGTTGTGCTGTGCCACGGCGCCGAAAAAAGCGGCCTCCGCCTGACATGCGCCATCGATCATGTGATGGAAACCGCGTGTACTCAAGCTCCTAAGGTCTTTCAAGGGGAGGATTTCGGTCAGGTTGCCTTCACAGTCGAGGCTCAGCCAAACTGCCCCGTCGAACTCACCAAATACATGGTCTATCACACGTCCCAGACCGCTTCTCCCGAAGAACTCTGCGGCCGTGCCGAGTGGACCCTCGATCGCGTCGTAGCTCAAGGGTTTCCGAAACTTCTCGCATCTCAGGAGGAGTATATGGCTGATTTCTGGCGCCGCAGCGATGTCCGGGTCAGAAACTACAGGGAAGCCCGTGCGAGGCGCAATACAGTGGAGGTGCAGCAAGCCATCCGCTTCAACCTGTTTCACATCCTGCAAGCCTCAGCGCGTGCGGAAAACTCCGGCGTGCCCGCGAAAGGTCTCACCGGGCAGGCTTACGAAGGGCATTACTTCTGGGATACCGAAATCTACCTGATGCCATTTCTCACCTACACCTCTCCCCAGATCGCCCGGAACCTGCTGGCCTTTCGCTACAGCATGCTCGATCAGGCGCGGGCGCGGGCCAGAGAATTGGGCCACCGCGGAGCCATGTTTCCATGGCGCACGATCAATGGCGAGGAGGCATCAGCATACTACGCGGCCGGAACCGCTCAGTATCACATCAACGCGGACGTCATGCATGCCTTGCGCAAATATGTGCAGGCGACGGGAGACGACGCATTCTTGCGAGATTTTGGCGCCGAAATGCTAGTCGAAACGGCACGCCTCTGGCTGGACCTCGGTTTCTTCTCGGATGCAAAAGAGGGAAAGTTCTGTATCAACTCTGTGACCGGACCCGACGAATACAACACGGTTGTGAACAACAATGCCTATACCAACCTCCTGGCCCGCGAGAACCTTCGATACGCGGCCGAAACGGTTGAGGCCTTGAAGACGAACCAACCCGAGGCTTACAACGTCCTTGCAAAAAGAACGGCTCTGGAACCGTCTGAAGCAGAAGCATGGATTCGGGCCGCGGCCAGAATGTATGTTCCCTATGACGAGAAACGAAAGATTATCCCGCAGGACGACAGTTTTCTTGACCGGGAACCGTGGGACTTTGAGAACACGCCCCGAAGCCACTACCCGCTGCTGCTCTTTTATCATCCGCTCGATATCTATCGAAAGCAGGTGATCAAACAGGCGGATGTGGTGCTGGCCATGTTCCTTCTGGGCGATGCTTTTTCATTAGAAGAAAAGAAACACAACTTTCAATTCTACGAGCGGCTGACCACTGGCGACTCCTCCTTGTCGACCTGCGTGGAGGCGATCATCGCCGCGCAGATCGGGGATATGAAGAAAGCGATTCACTATGGGATGGCGGCGTTGCTCATGGATCTGGCTGACGTTGGCGGCAACGTGAAGAACGGCTGTCACATCGCGTCGATGGGCGGCGTCTGGATGATGCTGACTTACGGGTTTGCCGGCATGCGGGACGATAATGGAACCTTGTCGTTTTGGCCGCGCCGGGCGCCCGAGGACAACGCTATCCTCCGGATTCCCTTGACCTATCGAGGCCAGATGCTGGAGGTCGAGATCGGTATGGAGCAGGTGGAGTACGCCTTGCGCCAGGGCGATTCCATGGTAATCCGCCATGAACGAGAAGAAATCCAGCTGACAAAAGACCGTCCCGTAGCCGTCCGGCCGGTCAGTCGAAGATGAATAGGCTTTTCGATACTCGCGGGCGCGCCCCCGTATACTCCCCGGAACAGTCCCGGCAGCCGATAGTCAAGTTTGAAGGGTGTGAAGAGCGCTTTCCAAGCGCGGCCGTCGGGCGCGGTAACGCTATCAATCAGCTTGGGAACAAAGCCAAGCTTTGAGGGTTGGAACCTGCGCAATAGACAAATCTAGGGTGGAGCAAAACGGCGGCGTCTTCAGAAGAGGATGCCTTTTGCGTTCTGGGCTTGGCGACTTTATAGGCACGGGTTTTCGAAGCTTCCTCTTAGTAACCTGCGCCGCCTTCGTCCATCGAACCGCTGTGCCGCTTCCGCTTATGCTCTCGCCCGGTTACGCGGCGGCGCTCCGGGAGGCCCAAGATGGCTAACGACCCCGCAAATGATATCAATGATATCAAGTGCTGGCAAAGGCCCACTGATCCTGTTCACGTTTTGCTTCGCCTGCCTTTGGGCTGCCTTGGGATCCTGGCTAGCAGCGGCGGAGCCGTGCTGCGCCCAGGTGCTTGGCGTGCTTGGTGAACACATCAAGGGAGGAACGCTATGCCAGCACAACTCTTCAGCCCAATACGCCACCTCGCAGTCCTGAGCGGCGGCAGCGATGTGCCCGGCATCAACGCGGCCATCAAGGCGCTGGTCTATCGCGCCCGCGACGACGGCATGAGCGTGCTCGGCATCCGAGGAGGATGGGAAGGGCTTACGTTCCTCGACCGCTCTTTGGGCCGGGAGCGGCTCACATTTCGCTTCGATGAGCCGGAGACGTGGCAGCAGGGCTATATCATGCCGCTGACGCGTCTTTCGACGCGGACGATCGACCGTCAGGGCGGCACGATCTTGCAATCGACACATACCAATCCTGCCAACGTTAAAGTCGGGAGCCTGCCGCCACATCTCGCCTCTTATGGGGAAGGACGCGAGCCGGAAGAGCGCGTGGATTTGACTGCGGAAGTCTTGCAAAATTTGCGCTTTCTAGAACTCGATGGCTTGGTCGTCATCGGGGGCGACGCTACGCAGAGCGTCGGAGCGGCTCTGGCGGAGCAAGGCGTGCCCGTCTGGGGCATCCCGGAAACCATGGATAACGATATTCCTGGTACCGAGTATTGTCTTGGCTTCCAGACCGCGATCGATCGGGCGGCTGAATATATTGGCCGGATCCGTTCCACCGCGGGCTCGCACCGCGAAACCATTTTGTTTCGGATGTTCGGTCGCCGCGCCGGCTTTACCGCGCTTGAAACCGCCGTCGTCGCCTCGGTTGATCGCGTCTTGATTCCAGAGGCGCCCGCCGATGTTGATCGGCTGGCGGAGCTGGTGGCCGCCGACCGCCATAACCCGCACAATTACTCGACCGTTGTTCTCTCGGAAGGCGCCAACCTGGGCATGGCTTTACCGGAGGAGGGGCCAGCCGACGCTCATGGGTATCGCAGGAAAGCCAACATTGCCGAATTCCTGGCGAAAGAGCTTGGCGAACGGCTGCCAGGCGTGCAGTTTCTGCCCATGGACCTGACCTATATTCTGCGTGCCGGCGAGCCCGTGGCTCGCGATAGGCATATGGCCATCTTTTATGCCAACCTGATCATGAGCCACGTCGAAGCGAAGCGGTCTGGCGTCATGGTGGCATACCGCGATGGGCAATTCATCGTGACCGATATTCCCGGCAAAAATCACCCGCCCCGTCGCGTCAATCGTGCAGGATACCATCCGACACAGTATCGCTTGCGCTACGAATGCATCAGCGGACCCTACCTGCCGCAGCCAGGGGCATAAGCAAAAGCGGACCGGCATCCCGGATGCGCTTGCTCGTCACCCCGGCCGAGTGAAGCTTACTTGTGTCACAGTAGAGTATCGCAAGACTAAGTAATGAAGGCCGTTTAACTGTCTGATCAGTTCGACCTCACCGCGCTTCTGCCAAGCTAATGCTTTTCGGAGATTACAAATTCTCGTTTAAAAGACAAAAAATCACGGACTTCGTGACTATTGCGCGTATCCCGCTGGAATACAATCTGAATAAAAAATCTGCAATGGGAGTTTGAAATGCCCCGGATGAGAGCGGTGGACGCGGCTGTCCGTGTGCTCGAGAAGGAAGGCGTAACATGCGCTTTCGGTGTCCCTGGCGCTGCAATCAATCCGCTTTATTCAGCGTTGAAAGCTCGGGGAACCATCCGCCACATTCTTGCGCGTCACGTGGAAAGCGCGTCGCACATGGCGGACGGCTATACGCGCACGAAACCGGGTAACATCGGCGTTTGCATAGGGACCTCCGGTCCGGCCGGGACCGATATGATCACCGGGCTTTATACCGCGCAGGCGGATTCCCTCCCGATCCTATGCATCACGGGCCAAGCCCCGCGTGCTCGCCTCTATAAAGAGGACTTCCAGG
Organism: uncultured Alphaproteobacteria bacterium; assembly: GCA_963757195.1. Lineage (GTDB taxonomy): Bacteria > Pseudomonadota > Alphaproteobacteria > Rhizobiales > Rhodomicrobiaceae > Rhodomicrobium. The sequence continues at coordinate 688,687 of CAVWQG010000002.1, read as the reverse complement.
CCGTCGATATCGAGTTGATTGCAAAGCCGGTCACAAAATGGGCCGTGACGGTTCGCGAACCGGGTCTTGTGCCGATGGTGTTTCAGCAGGCTTTCCACCTCATGCGGTCGGGGCGTCCTGGCCCCATCCTGATCGACCTCCCCGTCGACGTCCAGACGGCCGAAATCGAGTACGACGATGAGGTTTACGAGCCGCTGCCGGTTTACAAGCCAAAGGCGAGCCACAAGCAGATCGAACGCGCGATCGCGATGTTGAACGCCGCCGAGCGCCCGCTCATCGTCGCCGGTGGTGGTATCATCAACGCCGATGCCTCCGATTTGCTTGTGAAATTTGCTGAAATTGTCGATGTGCCGGTTGTCCCAACCTTGATGGGTTGGGGGTCAATTCCAGACGATCATCCTCTCATGGCGGGAATGGTGGGTTTGCAGACAAGCCATCGTTACGGGAATGCGACTTTTCTTCGCTCGGACTTCGTGCTCGGGATCGGCAACCGCTGGGCGAACCGTCACACGGGTTCCATCGAGACCTACACAAAGGGCCGGAAGTTCGTCCACGTCGATATCGAGCCGACGCAGATCGGCCGCGTCTTCAATCCCGATCTGGGCATCGTCTCGGACGCCAAGGCAGCGCTGGAACTGTTCTGCGATGTCGCCGCGGAATGGAAGGCGGCGGGAAAGCTGGCGGACCGGAGCGCCTGGGTCCGGGAATGCGCACACCGGAAAGGGCACATGCTGCGCAAGTCGCATTTCGATCAGGTGCCGATGAAGCCGCAGCGCGTTTACGAGGAGATGAATGCCCATTTTGATCGCGACACTTGCTACGTCACGACAATCGGGCTGTCGCAAATTGCGGGCGCGCAATTCCTCCACGTCTATAACCCCCGCAACTGGATCAACTGCGGGCAGGCTGGCCCTCTGGGATGGACGCTTCCCGCGGCGCTCGGCGTTCGAGCTGCTGATCCAAAGCGCAAGATCGTCGCGCTTTCGGGAGACTACGACTTCCAGTTCATGCTCGAAGAGCTGGCGGTCGGCGCGCAGCACAAGCTGCCCTATCTGCATGTCGTGATCAACAACTCCTATCTCGGACTGATCCGCCAGGCGCAGCGCGGCTTCGAGATGGATTTCGAGGTCAGCCTTGCCTTCGAGAACATCAACGCCAAGGACGATACCAATGCGGTTCCGGGCTATGGCGTGGATCACGTCACCGTCGCGGAGGGTTTGGGCTGCAAGGCGGTGCGCGTGCGAAGCCCGAACGAGTTCAAGGAAGCGTTCGCGAAGGCAGAAGCGCTGATGCACGAGCATCAGGTGCCGGTCGTTATCGAATTCATCGTCGAGCGCGTCACGAATATCTCGATGGGGACCGAAATCAGCAGCGTGAACGAATTCGAGGAAATCCTCTGTCTCGATCCCAGCCTGACCCTTGAGAGCGGATGGGTGAGCATGGCCGATCAACAGGGTGAGACGCCTGAAAAGCCGAACGATGAGCGTCTTGCGTGGCTGACACGGCAGCCGTCCGGTGGAGAAATCGAATGACGAAATTTGCCGCCAATCTCTCAATGCTCTTCACGGAAGTGCCGTTTCCAGACCGCTTTGCGGCCGCAGCTGAAGCGGGTTTTCGCGGGGTCGAGTATCTCTTCCCTTACGCGCTGGAGAAGGACGATATTGCCGAGCGTCTCCGCAAGAATGGCCTGAAACAAGTCTTGTTCAACTTGCCCGCCGGGAACTGGGAAGCCGGAGAGCGCGGGATCGCTTGTGATCCGGATCGGGTATCGGAATTTCAGGACGGCGTCGGCAAGGCCATCGATTACGCGCGCGCGCTCGGCTGCACTCAGGTCAACTGCCTTGCCGGAATCCCGCCAGCAGGCGTGCAACCCCAAACTGCACACCGGACTCTTGTCGAAAATCTGAAGTTTGCCGCTTCGAAGCTGGAAGCCGCGGGCATCACTATTCTCGCGGAACCGGTCAACACTTACGACATTCCAGGCTTCTTCCTGAACCGCTCGGCCCAAGCGATCGCGCTCTTCGATGAGGTGGGCTCGCCCAATCTCAAACTGCAATACGACATCTATCATATGCAGCGCATGGAAGGCGAACTGGCCAATACCATCGAGCGCCTCCTGCCGCGGATCGCCCACATTCAACTCGCCGATAATCCGGGCCGCAACGAGCCAGGCGCCGGCGAAATCAACTATCCGTTCCTGCTGAGCTTCATCGACCGCCTCGGTTACGGCGGCTGGATCGGATGCGAATACAAGCCGCGCTCGGGAACAAAAGAAGGGCTCGGCTGGATGCAGGCATATCGGTAGCGCAAACGCGCGCCTGTCTCCCACATCAAGAAAGGTGCTTTCATGGCGAATGTCGGGTTCATCGGGTTAGGCATCATGGGGCGCCCAATGGCGAAACACCTTCAGGATGCCGGCCATAACTTGTTTCTGCACAGCAGGAGGCGACCGCCGAGAGAACTCGTCGAAGGCGGGGGCGTCGAGTGCAAGAGCGGCAAGGAGGTGGCTGAAAAGTCCGAAATCATCGTCACGATGGTGCCCGATACGCCGGACGTGGAATCCGTTCTGTTCGGGGCCAAAGGTGTCGCCGAGGGTCTTTCGAAGGGCAAGATTGTCGTCGACATGAGTTCGATCTCTCCGATCGAGACGAAGGTCTTCGCGAAGAAGATCAACGAACTTGGCTGCGATTATCTCGATGCTCCGGTATCGGGCGGGGAGGTCGGGGCGAAGGCCGGAACACTGACGATCATGGTGGGCGGAACCGAGGGCGCTTTCGAGAAGGTCAAGCCACTCTTTGAGAAGATGGGCAAGAACATCACGCTCGTGGGCGGGAATGGCGACGGGCAGACGACCAAGGTTGCCAATCAAATCATCGTCGCGCTGAACATCGAGGCCGTGGCCGAAGCGCTGTTGTTTGCCGCGAAGGCTGGCGCCGATCCGGCGAAGGTCCGCCAGGCGCTGATGGGCGGCTTCGCATCCTCCAAAATCCTTGAAGTCCACGGCGACCGGATGGTCAAGCGGACCTTCGATCCAGGGTTCCGGATCGAGCTTCACCAGAAGGATCTCAATCTCGCATTGCAGGGCGCGCGGGCGCTTGGCGTCTCGCTGCCCAACACTGCGACGGCGCAGGAGCTGTTCAACGCATGCGCCGCGAACGGCGGCAGGGCATGGGATCATTCAGCCATGGTACGCGCGCTTGAACTGCTTGCGAATTTCGAGATTGGTTCGAAACCGGCGTAGGCTCGGCATGGGTTGGAGAGTGCGAAAACTGGCCCGGTCCTCACGAATGTGAACGACTTCAAGGCGATTTTAGTAGCGGAGAGGTTGATGCGGAGCGCACGGCAGGTGATTATTTAAAACAGGGAGTTTCCGGCAAGGGACAAAAAAAAGCCCGCCGGTGTGAGGAGGAAACGCAAAATGGCTGGCCAGCCGCCGTCACGTGGCGGAAAGGCATCATGGCGCTCGTGATGCCGAAGCCCGAGGACGCGATCCTCGGGAGCCGGAAGGCGTTGGCGGCCGCGCTGCGCCGGATCGTGCCATCCGCGAATGTCATCGACCAGGAAACCGAGCTTCGCGCCTATGAGTGCGACGCCTTTACGATGTACCGGCAGCTGCCGCTGATCGTGGTCCTGCCCGAGACCGTCGAGCAAGTCTCGCGCGTCATGGCGCTCGCCGCCGAGATGAACGTGAAGGTGGTTCCACGAGGCGCAGGCACATCGCTGTCGGGCGGATCGCTGCCGCTCGCCGATGGCATCTTGCTCGGGATGGGGAAGTTCAACTCCATTCTCGAAGTGGATTTCCCGAACCGCTGCGTGCGCGTTCAGCCGGGCGTGACAAATCTCGCCATCACCAACGCCGTCGAGCACGAGGGCTTTTATTACGCGCCCGACCCTTCATCGCAGATCGCCTGCTCCATCGGCGGCAATGTCGGAGAGAACTCAGGCGGCGTGCACTGCCTGAAATACGGGCTCACGACCAACAACATTCTTGGGCTCGAAATCGTATTGATGGGCGGCGAGGTGGTGCGGCTTGGCGGCAAGCACCTTGATTCCGAGTTTTACGATCTCATGGGCCTGATGACCGGGTCCGAGGGGCTGCTTGGCGTCATCACCGAAGTCACGGTTCGTATTTTGCGAAAACCTCAGTGCGCTCGCGGCATTCTTATCGGGTTTCCGAGCGTCGAAGCCGGGGCCGATTGCGTGGCCGCGATCATCGCGCACGGGATTATACCGGGCGGCCTCGAAATGATGGATCGCCTGGCCATCATCGCCGCCGAGGATTTCTCCCCTTGCGGATATCCACGCGATGCGGAGTTGGTCATCATCTGCGAAGTGGATGGCACGCCCGCCGAGGTCGACTATCTGATCGATCGCGTGTCGGACATCGCGAAGAGCCAGGGCGCTTCCTTTATAAAACTCTCGCAGAGCGAAGAAGAGCGGCTGCAATTCTGGGCAGGGCGCAAGAATGCGTTCCCGGCCGTCGGCGCGATAGGGCCGGATTACCTCTGCATGGACGGCACCATCCCGCGCAACAAGCTCGGCTTCGTGCTGGCGAAGATGCAGGACATGGCGCGCGACTACGGCCTGCGCGTCGCGAACGTCTTCCATGCCGGCGACGGCAACCTTCACCCCCTTATCCTTTACGACGGGAGCAAAGCGGGTGAGACGGAAAAGGCCGAAGCCTTCGGCGCCGCCATCCTCAGGCTCTGTGTCGAGGTTGGCGGTGTCCTTACCGGCGAGCATGGCGTTGGCGTCGAGAAGCGCGATCTCATGCCCACGATGTTCAACGAGACCGATCTCGAACAGCAGTTGCGGGTGAAATGCGCGTTCGATCCCAATCACCGGCTGAACCCCGGCAAGGTGTTTCCCATACTTCGGCGCTGCGCGGAACTTGGAAAGATGCACGTTCACGGGGGCAAACTGCCCTTCCCTTACCTGCCGAGGTTTTGAGCCGATGGACACACTCGTTCCCAGAGATGAGCGGGACGCCATCGAAATCGTGTCGGCTGCGCTCGCCGATGCCACTCCGTTAGAGATTACCGGAGCAGGCACGAAAAGCGGACTCGGACGGCCCGTCGCGGCGCAGTCGCGTGTCAGCACAGGCGGGATGAACGGCATATCGCTCTATGAGCCGTCCGAGCTTGTCTTATCTGCGGGGGCGGGCACGCCTCTTCGCGAAATTACCGATCTCTTGGCGCAGCACGGGCAGGAACTTGCCTTCGAGCCTAGGGATTATGGCGCACTGTACGGCGTGGAATCCGGTTCCGGCACGATCGGCGGCCTGATCGCGGTCAACGCGTCGGGTCCCCGGCGTATCAAGGCAGGCGCGGCGCGCGACCACCTGCTCGGATTTCGCGCCATAAGCGGGCGCGCGGAAGCCTTCAAGTCCGGCGGCCGGGTGATGAAGAACGTCACAGGCTACGATCTGTCGAAACTCGTGACCGGCTCGCACGGAACTCTCGCCATCCTGACCGAGGTGACGGTCAAGGTTCTGCCGAAAGCCGAGGCCGAAGAGACGCTCTTGATTTTGGGGCTTGGAGACGATGAGGCGATCCAAGTTCTGACCGAGGCGTCCGGCCTCCCGCATGAAGTTTCCAGCTTCGCCCATGCCCCTGCCGCAGCCTCGTCCTCGATCAATGGAGGCTTCAGCGGCCAAAGCGTCACCGCGCTCAGGCTGGAAGGGCCCCCGGTATCGATCACGAAGCGCAAACAGGACCTGATGACGCACTTTAAAGCGAGGGGCAAGGAGTTCGGCAGCCTGGATGCTCCCGAGTCCAACGGCTTCTGGACAGCTCTGCGCGACGCTCTCCCGCTCGCTGCGCTCGATGCGGATATCTGGCGCATCTCCACTGCGCCCGCGGAGGGTGCGAGCTTCGTGAGCCTGCTCAAGAGTGGCGGCGTTCCGCTGAAAAGCTGGTTCTACGACTGGGCCGGAGGGCTCGTCTGGCTCGCGGCGGCCCCGGCTCCAGACAGCCATGAGAAATCTATCCGAGCCGCCGTCACTGCCACCGGAGGGCACGCAACCCTTATCCGCGCTCCTGAAGCGGTGCGCACCACTGTGCCAGTCTTCCATCCCCAACCGCCCGCGCTGGCCGCTCTCTCCGCCCGGGTCAAAAAAAGCTTTGATCCCGAGCGCGTTCTCAATCGCGGGCGCATGCGGGAAGACCTCTGATGCAGACAAACTTCACCCTCGCTCAGCTTGCCGATCCCGATGTCGCCCGCTCCGAGCGCATCTTACGGAGCTGCGTGCATTGCGGCTTCTGTACGGCGACATGCCCGACCTACCTGCTCCTCGGCGATGAACTCGATTCGCCCCGCGGGCGGATCTACCTGATCAAGGACATGATGGAGAAGGGCAGGCCAGCCGATGAGCTGACCGTGAAGCACATCGATCGCTGCCTGTCGTGCCTGTCCTGTATGACCACGTGCCCGTCCGGGGTCGACTATATGCATCTCGTCGATCACGCGCGGGCGCATATCGAGAAAACCTACAAGCGTCCGCTCATCGACCGCGTGATGCGGAGTTTTCTCGCAAGGGTACTTCCCAATCCCTCGCTTATGAGGCCTGCCCTTGCGGCTGCCGCGTCCGTCAAGCCGCTGGGAGGCTTCTTCAAACGCCTGCCCGCCGGCGAGCGGATCGCGGCCCTGCTTGAGCTGGCGACATTCCCATCCGCTGCCGAAAAATGGGATACGGCCCCGCTGGGCAGCGTCCGGAAGGGCCGTGTCGCGCTTCTGGCTGGCTGCGCACAAAGCGTTTTGCAGCCGTCGATCAATCAGGCGGCAGCCCGGGTGCTCACCCAGCATGGAATCGAGGTGGTGAGCGCGAAGGGCGAAGGGTGTTGCGGGGGGCTCGTCCATCACATGGGCCGCGAAGACGACGCGCATCGCTATGCCAGAAACAACATCGACGCGTGGATTTCGGAGATTGATCGCGGGGGTCTTGATGCCATCGTCGTCACGACATCGGGATGCGGCACGACGATCAAGGACTATGGCGAAATGTTCCGCGAGGATCCCGGCTACGCCGCCAAGGCGAAGCGGATCTCCGCCATCGCGAAGGACATCACGGAATATCTGGCGACACTTACTCTGAACAAACCCGCGCGCGAGACCGGACAGGTTGTCGCCTACCATTCCGCCTGCTCGATGCAGCACGGGCAAAAAATCAAGGAGCCGCCGAAGCGTCTCCTGGCGCAGATGGGCTTCAATGTGAAAGACGTTCCGGAAGCCCACATCTGCTGCGGTTCTGCAGGCGTTTACAATATCCTGCAACCCGAGATCGCCCGCAGGCTGCGCGCGCGCAAAGTCGCCAATATCGAGAAGACGAAGCCTGACATCATCGCTGCCGGCAATATCGGCTGCATTGCGCAGATCGGACACGGCACAGCTTTGCCAATCGTCCACACCGTGGAGCTGATCGACTGGGCGCAGGGCGGCCCTCTTCCCGCCGCGCTCGCTGATGCGGGCTTCGAAGATCGTCCCGCGCCTCCCGTTCAAGGCGAACGGCCTAATAGCGAGGCTGCGATGGCCTAATGTACCAACCGCCATATGTCCTGACGCAAGGCCCCCTCACCCGCCCTCTCCCGCAAGGGGAGAGGGAGAATCAGGCAGCCGTTGCAACATCGTTCCTTCTCCCCAACCGCATCCGCTCGCGGATGCGTTCACTCTAAGTTGCAAGCACGCCAAGGCGAGCTTGCCGGGAGAAGGACAGGATGAGGGGGAACTACAGGTCAACCTTCGGGCGGTCGGTATAAGGACCACCGCCCGGCAGCCTCATAAGAAAAATGGACGATGGGAGGTTTGATGTTCAGCCAGCTTCTAACGCCAGTCGCGGACAGCCTCGGGCTCTCGTTCCTCGTGGCGGTTCTGCCCATTGTTACGGTGCTTATATTGCTTGGGCTGCTTCGCTTGCCCGCCTGGGTCGCGGCACTGGCAGGGCTCATCGTTGCGCTCATTATCGCGGTCGGCGTTTGGCAGATGCCGGTCAATCTGGCCCTGAACTCAATCGCGAACGGCGCGGTCTTTGCGCTGTGGCCGGTGATGTGGATCGTGCTCAATGCGCTGTTGCTCTATAATATCGCGGTGCGCTCGGGCCGCTTCGACGCATTCCGTAACTGGGTCGCAAGCTATCTGCCGAATGACCGCCGTGTCGTGCTTGTGGTGGTCGGATTTTGCTTCGGCGCGCTGCTCGAGGGCGTCGCGGGCTTTGGCACACCTGTCGCCATCACAAGCTCGCTTCTGATTTTGGTCGGCTATCCGCCACTTGAGGCGCTCGTGTTTGTCTTGATTTTCAACACTGCGCCGGTCGCCTTCGGTGCTCTGGGCGTCCCCGTGACAGTTCTCGGTGCGGTGACCGGGCTTCCCTCTGCGACACTTGGCGCGATGATCGGACGGCAATTGCCGTTCATCGCCCTCATCCTTCCCTTCTACGTGATCGCGCTCTATGGCGGCTTGCGCTCCATCCGCGCGATCTGGCCCGTCTTGCTGGTGGCGGGCGGCAGCTTCGCCCTCTCGCAATTCGTGAGCTCCAACTACATCGACTATACGCTGACCGACGTTCTGTCCTCGCTCGGAGCGCTGACAGCCACGGTGCTGTTCCTTCAGATTTGGACCCCGCGCGACGATCCGGAATTCTGGGTTGCGAATACGATGGAGGGCCGCCGCTCCAAGACTGTCGTGCCTGATTGGCAGGGCTGGCTTCCCTGGGTCGTTGTCTCGCTGACGGTGATCGCCTGGACCTCCCTTCGGGTTGCCGCCCTCGGCCAGCAGAAAATCCAATGGCCGGGCTTGCATCAGGCGATTTCGATCACGCTCTACAACGGCAAGCCTTATGACGCGGTGTGGACATTCCAGCCCCTTGGAACGGGGACGGCGATCCTGCTCGCCGCCATCATCACTGCTATCCTGGTGCGCCTCTCTCTAAGAGCCTTCCTCGGCTGCGTTATCGAGACGCTCCGCCAGGCGTGGCTCCCTGTTATCACGGTTATGCTCATCATCGGTCTCGCCTACCTCATGAACTATTCGGGCCTCGCCTATACGCTTGGCAAGGGCGTCTCCGAGACAGGACACTTCTTCGTCCTGCTGTCACCCTTCCTCGGCTGGGTCGCAGTGATGCTCTCAGGCAGCGATACATCGGGCAATGCGCTGTTCGGCAATCTTCAGGTTGTAGCCGCGCGCCAGCTTAACCTCGACCCGGTGCTGTTCGCCGCGGCCAACTCGTCGGGCGGCGTCATGGGCAAGATGATCTCGCCACAGAACATCGCAACCGGGGTCTCGGTGACGAAGCTTTCGGGGCACGAAGGCCTGGTGTTCGCCCGCATCTTCAAACACAGCGTCATTCTCACGCTCTTGCTCAGCGCTTTGGTCGCAGCCCAGCAATTTCTCGTTCCGTGGATGATCCCAAAGTGAGCGATACCATGCAGTAGCCCGTCGCGTCGCGCTCGCGCATTCGACGAGTACGAACCGCACTCCATACGACGCAGCGAGCTGTGCTTACCAGGTGCTTACTGCGATTCCGCTTTCCGCGCTTGATCTTGGACTAAGTCTCTGATTTTATTGGTGAGCCCAGATGGATTCGAACCATCGACCCTCTGATTAAAAGTCAGATGCTCTACCGGCTGAGCTATGGGCTCTTCTTAAAATGTCGCTGGACACGCAACCAAGCTGCGCGCAAAGCCAGGAAGGACCATAAGTTCATGGGGTTGATTGGTCAATACCCCGGGAACCTGTTTCTGCGGGCAAGAGGTCGGGCCAGAGCACACTGGCCGGATTTCGACTTGTTATTTTGGAGGTTCCGCGAGTTAAAGTGGCGAAATGAACGCCCATCCGGCGGCCTCAGAGGGTCCGTATGCAAAAAAGAGCTCTTTTAACGCATCGCTCCCGTACCTCTTCTGTGACGGCTCAGTCGCAGAACAAGGGGACAAGATGCAGATTGGTAAAGAGCTGCAAGGGTTGCCCCCTCAAGCCGACAACCCGAAGCTTATGCCCTTTCGAAACAAGCCGCTTGTGGAGGAAAACAAGTGCGCCGAGGCCCGAGCTGTCGACAAACTCCACCCTTGAAAAATCCAGAATGACGTCTTCGTCAGCCTGCGCGAGCCGCTCGATGTGCGGCCGCACGCGGGAAACATATGCGGCGTCAAGATCATCGTCAATTTCATGTTGCTGGGGCATCGAACACTCCCATCGCATAAGAAGGCATAATCAAGATAGACACTTATAACTTCAACCTGGAGCCTGCCTGACGAGCAAGCATGCAGCCGGTAATCGCCGGGACAGGAAACCGCATTCGAGAACCATCGGCAGGCGGCAATCCAAGCAAGCCAGAATAACTCCAGGTTGTACCTGTCCTTCTCTTATAAGCTTCGCGGGTATAATTTTGCGCCAAGCTGGCGTGACTGATTTATGAAAAATTAGAGGTTTTTGTTGTTAGAACGTGCCCGGCAGGCCGTTGCAGGCCGAGACCACAACCGGGGCCCACTTGGGCCTCTTGCGCATTATCCCCAAATCAGGCGAACTAGCCTTCGAAGAAGCTGGGGATTACGGAAGGTTCCCGATGGCAGGCAAGGACGGCAAGAGAACCGGTGGCGGCAGCGATAAGGGGTGCGTGCCCATTTTGCCGCTGCCTTTACCGTCGAATGTGACGCGCCTGCCTTCGGCCGACCGGCGCGAGAAGCTGAGAATTCTGGAAGCGCTTCTGTTCGCAGCGTCTGAGCCGCTCGACGAGGCTTCCCTTGCCAAGCATCTCGGCGCGAAAGACGATGTCGTCCAGCTTCTCGAAGAACTGCAGACGCTCTATGCCGGACGAGGCGTCAATCTGGTCCGGGTGGCCGGAAAGTGGGCTTTCAGGACAGCAGAAGACCTCTCCTTCCTTCTCGAACATTATTCGGTCGATCAGCGCAAGCTCTCGCGGGCGGCGCTCGAAACGCTGGCCATTATCGCCTATCATCAGCCGGTGACGCGGGCCGAGATCGAGGAAATCCGGGGCGTGAGTATATCGAGGGGATCTCTCGACGTCCTTCTTGAAATCGGCTGGGTGCGTTTGCGAGGGCGCAGGCGCGCGCCAGGGCGCCCCGTCACTTATGGAACCACCGAGGCTTTCCTGGAGCATTTCGGCTTCGATTCTATTCGCGATCTGCCTGGCCTCTCGGAGCTCAAGGGCGCCGGCCTTCTCGACAGCAATCTTCCCCCGGGCTTCACGGTGCCGGAGCCTAATGACAGCGCGGCGCTCCGCGAGGATGAAGATCCGCTGGAGGATGAGGCTCCAGGCGACCACACAGAAGATGACGGGGAGGATAAAGAGCCCGAGCAGGGGGAAGAGGAAACAAGCCCTCCGGTTAGGGCGGCTTCCGCCGGTTGATCGGCCCACATGCGCCGCGCTTGCGCCATCATGGTCGGCGGCTTTGGCCAGATGACCAATTTTCCGCATGAGACGCTATGCCAAGCGACGCGTGCTTGACATGCTCTGCCCGTGCAGCCACGTTCAGTTTCGACATGTAAAGTCATGAATGCCTTCCGGAACGAGGGGGCGAATGGAGTGGATGGAGATGCCTCAGGATCTCATGTTTGGAGCCACGTGGAGTCTTCCGCAGCTCCTCATTGTCTTGCTGCTGGTCGTGCTTTTGTTTGGCAAGGGCAAGGTTTCGGACCTCATGGGGGATGTCGCTAAGGGGATTAAGGCGTTCAAGAAGGGGATGTCGGAAGACGACAGCCAGCCAGCGCCGCCACAACCCACGCAGGCCACGAGTACACCGACACCCATCGACCACGAGTCCGCGCGAACGGAAGCAAAGACACCGACGGGAACAGAGACGAAGGCTTAAGCCGTTTCGTTCATTCCATCTGAGTTTTTCGAGGGCGGCAGTCTTACATGTTCGATATCGCGTGGTCTGAGCTACTTCTTATAGCGGTCATTGCGCTGATTTTTATCGGCCCCAAGGAACTGCCGCAAGTGTTGCATTCGCTTGGGCGCATGACCGCAAAGCTGCGCCGCTCGGCCGATGATTTCCGCCGCCAGTTCGAAGATTTGGTGCGCGAGGCAGGCTACGAGGACCTGCACAAGAATATCCAGGAATTCCGGACTCTGCACCCGGCGAGCCAATTAAAGGATAGCATCGCTCGGGCGATCAACCAGGAATACACCGCCAAGCCGGTGACGCCGGCCCCGGAGCCGGCAACTCAAAATCCGCCTGCGGCTGAAAACAAAGCGGACCAGGGTCAACCGCAGCAGAGTAAGGCGCCCGCGGAATTGAGCACGTACGAGCGCGCCTCCGCCGAAGCAGCGATCGCGGCGCCTGCCGAAAGGCCAATCGGTCCGGAACCGCACATTCCTGCGGCCGAGCCGGCCAAAGATCGCATAGCTCCGGCAGCTTGAGCGCATCGCGATGGCTTTGGCGAACCCAGAAGAAGAAGACCTAGACCAGACGAAGGCGCCGCTCATCGAGCATTTGATCGAGCTCCGCCGCCGCCTCATCTATTGCATCGTCACCTTCGTGGCAGCTTTTTTCTTTTGCTATGTATTCGCGCAGGACATCTACAATTTCCTTCTCATCCCCTACCGGCTGGCCGTAGGCGGCGAGTTGCGGATCGAGATGATCTATACCGCGCCACAGGAATTCTTCTTCACGCAGCTTCGCGTGTCTTTCTTCGCTGCGTTTGTGCTATCGTTCCCGATGATCGCGACGCAGCTTTACATGTTCGTCGCGCCGGGCCTTTACCGCAGCGAGCGCAAGGCTTTCCTGCCTTATTTGTTCGCGACACCCATCCTTTTTGTCCTTGGCGGGGCCATCGTCTTTTTCCTGGTGATGCCGCTCGCGATGCGGTTCTTCCTGTCGATGCAACAGGCCGGCAACGGTCAGGTTCATATTCAGCTGACAGCCAAGGTCAGCGAATATCTGCATCTCATCACCACGCTGATCCTGGCTTTCGGTCTTTGCTTCCAGCTGCCCGTCGTGCTCACGCTGCTTGCGCGGGTGGGCATGGTGTCGTCGCAGTGGCTGAGAGCGCAATGGCGCTACGCGGTCGTTATCATTTTTGCGGTGGCCGCTGTCCTCACCCCGCCCGATGTGCTGAGCCAGACCGGCCTCGCCATCCCGACGCTGCTTCTCTATGAGCTTTCGATCCTCTCGGTGAAGATGGTCGAACGCCAGCGTGCGGCCAAAGAGAAGCGCGAGGCGCAAAGCCAGGGCGAATAGCACAGCCGCCAGCGATTTCCCATAGCTCCATGGCGCTTGAGAGGTGGATATCGGCCCTGTTGAATGCTCCCGCTCATCCACAAGGAAACCTTGTTTCGCCTCGCAGTGTTGCGCATGAGCCTTTTGAGGGATTCGGGGCAGGAAGAACAATGCGCGTTCATGCCGTCATCAATCGTAAAGCGGGAAGCGCCCTCGGTTACTCTGTCGAGCAGCTTGCGAGCGAGGCGGAAGCAGCCTTCGAGGAAGCCGGCCATGAGATGGAGGTCCATGTCGTGGAACCCGAGGATATCGAGGCCGCGATGGATAACGCAGTCGCCGCGAACCCGGATATTCTTGTCGCCGGAGGCGGGGACGGCACCATCCGAAGCGCCGCAAGCCGGCTCCTTGGCTCCACAATTGCGCTTGGCATTCTTCCCCTCGGTACCATCAACCGCCTCGCGCACGATCTGAATATTCCCTTGGAACCGCGGACCGCCATTCGCGCCCTTCCCAGCGGCGGTTACCGTGAGATCGACGTTGCGGAGGTCAACGGAGAGATCTTCCTTTGCAACTCGATGCTAGGGCTTCCGTCGGAGATCAGTGAGGAGCGCCAGAATTCTCAGGGGGCACCCTTTTTGGCCCCGTGTCGCCGGATATTTCAAGTTGCTGCGGACGATCCTCTCCTCCCGCAGACACCTGGAACTGTTTATCGATGGTGATGAGAGAAAGAGCCGCCGCGTGCGCGTTGTTTCGCTCGCCGTCTCGAATAACGTCTACAGGCGCGAGCCGTCGCTGATTTTCACGCGCGAAGCGCTCGACCACGGTCAGCTCGGCGTCTACATCGCGAAGCCTCACAGCGGGCTGGGGCTTCTATGGGTTCTGGCGCGCGCCGCGCTCGGCTTTTGGAGCGGTGACGACAGGCTCGATTGCCTGTCCGCGAGGAAAGTAGTCATAAAGACACGCAAGAAAAGGCTTCGCTTATCGAACGATGGCGAAGTCGAGACGCTGAAGACGCCGCTCTATTATCAAATCCATCCGAAGGCGCTGAGGGTTTTTGCGCCGCTCGCCCAGAAATGAAGATCGCTCTCGCCGCAGACCTTCACTTCGGAAGCGTGCCGGAAGGGCTTGCTGACGAGTTGCGGACGCTGATCGAAGCCCAGGAGCCGGATGTCATCGTCATCGCGGGCGACCTGACTTTGCGGGCGCGGCGAAGAGAGTTTGAGCAAGCCAAAGTCTGGCTTTCCTCTTTTGAAGCGCCAACGCTGGTGCTTCCGGGCAATCACGACCTTCCCTACTTCAATCTCTTGCAGCGCTTCCGTAATCCTTTTCACCGTTACAGGCACGCTGCAAATGGCGCCGACCTCATGCCGGTGATCGAGCAGGAGGACGGCATGGTGCTCGGCTTCAACACGACGCGCCCCTGGCAGCCGCATTTGCGCTGGCAGGAGGGAACGGCGAGGCTGCGCGATATCGAGGCGGCGAGCGTGGCGCTGTCCTCGGCGCCAGCGGACCGGTTCAAGGCCGTGGCCGCCCATCATCCGCTTATGAAGGCGCCTGGCTTCCCAAGGGCCGAGCCCGTCCGCCGCGCAAAGCTGGCGCTTTCCGCTTTCGCCGCGTGCGGCGTCGATCTCGTCATGTCCGGACACATCCATCAGAGCTACGCGATCGAGACCGAGTTCGAAGGGTGGCCCATGCTGGCAATTGGAGCGCCGACGGCGCTTTCATGCCGTACGCGCGGCGAGGCGAACGGCTTCTGGATGATCGAAGCGGGCGAGGCTTCAATCGCCTGTACGCTTTGGCTTCGCGGCGAGGGTAGCTTTCAGCCGGCGCCTGCACGATCTTTTCCCCGTAGGCGGAGAAGCAGCTAAGGAACGGCCCCTGACACGGCGTGTTTGCCTTTGAAGAGCTAGTCCGCACAAGGGAGAAAACATGCTAGGCTGGGCTTTAACCTTTCTCGTCATCGCAATTATTGCCGGAGTATTTGGGTTCGGCGGCATTGCCGTCGCGTCGGCCGGCGTCGCGAAAATCATCTTCTACGTCTTTCTCCTTCTGCTTGTTGTTTCGCTGGTTGCGCACTTCATCAGAGGGCGAAGCATCTAACGTCCCGTAAAGGTTATTTGAATGGAGCTTGAAAGAGCTCCATTTATTGTTTGCGCGATGGTCGTGGGAAGAACCGAGCAGCGACTATGCAAATGAGGGGCCTCTCCCCCTTCCGCCGTGGGCGGCGCACATTTGACGGCGACGCGCGTTTTTGTACCTGGAACGCGCCGGATTTGGCTGGTAATTGAGACGGTCAGCACGACATCGGGGCAAATCATGGCGCGCCGCCGCAACCCTTCACTCGGCTTCTTTGGCATCTTCGGGCGGTCCGAGGATCTGCGCTCGCTCGACAGCGCGCTTCGCGCGTTCGACCTCCATCCCGCGCATGTTCCCGATGCCGTCAAGCTGACCGTTCTCAACCTGCTCAAGGACGCCAAGGGCGAAGATCCCACCCCGAAGGACTACGGCGAAACAGCGATGCTGCTCGCCTATTGCGCTACCGGCCGGGAAGCCTTCACCGCGGCAAACGGTGAGGCCGCCGCAGCCGCGGCCGAGCATCGCACCGAGGCGGCTCTGGACGCAGGCGAGGGCCTTGACGCCAGCCTCATCCTCCTCGCGCTCCAGGCAAAGATCATTCATCCAGGCCTGAAAGACTTGTATCAGCTTGAAAGCGAGTGATGGCGAAAAACACTATAAGCCCGTGCAGAAGCGCTTCCCTTCTCAAGTACGGACTGAAATTCCGCCGTCGATATGTTGTTTCTTTTGTTCTTGTCGTGTTTGAACGTCTCGGCGCCAGTTCGTCATCAGCTCGGCCGCAGGCTGACCGAGCTTTTCTGTTTCGTGCATGTAGTCGCTTGCGAACTGGCTTAGAAAGGTCGTCTGAAGATTTCCGATCTCCGTCAGGGAGCGGCATTGGGAGAGCTGTTCGGGCAGGTTGAGATAGTGCTCCCAGCGCGCCCCGAAGAAGTGGCAAAGCTCGATCTGAGTTTGGACGAAGCGCTTGAAAAGCTCCTCGCCGGATTTATGCCAGTTCAACAGCGCCGAATCAAAAGCGGACGCGCCGCTGCTCGACGAATGCGTGACCTGCCCTGCCTTCTTGCCCGGGCCGTCGATGCCGAACGCGCCTTGCATGTCTTTTGCATTCTTCATCAAGTTCTCGTAGTTTTTCTTCCAAAGCTCGATGGACTCCATGTACATTTTCAGCATCGGAGACATATCAAATGGTGATGATGGTTGCGCTGTCATGGCGTGCTACTCCGAACCAGATTTTACGCACATTGAAGCTTAACTGAATTTCGTCTTTAGTAAGTTGATGGGTATCAACCGTGACTTCGTTAATTTAAGCATTTTTGGAGCGACAAAAAGGGTAATCCGAATTTCAAGCTTTCCGGTAGAACCTATTTGTTGTTATAGCTAAGCTTAGGATGAGTTTTCAAACGCGATGAGCTTTGGCTTCAGCAGAGAAGAAAAACCATGGAAATTGGCCTGCCGCATGTTGTCGTTTGGATCATTGTCGGCATCCTTGCCGGTACGTTAACCGGCATGATCGCTAAGGGGGACCGCCGGGGATTCGGAGTTCTCCGCAATCTCGGCCTCGGCATGACGGGAGCGCTGGTGGGCGGCATCTTGTTCCGCGTTTTCCGGCTTTTTCCGAACCTCGACAAGTTCTCGATGTCCGTGCGCGACGTGATTTCGGCGCTGATCGGTTCGGCGCTCGTGCTGTTGATCCTCTGGGTGTGGCAGCGGCTGCCCAAGCGCGGCTAGAGTGCGCCCGGAAAAGTGCGAAGCGGTTTTCAGATAAAGACGCACGACAAAACAGAGAGTTAGAGCCTATCTGCTGATGGAAGCAAAAGCGGATAGGCTCTATGGCTGCTTGAACCTCTCAGCGAGCGCTTCGGCGCCGCGTGCGAGGATGGAGATATCGACGCCCACGGCCGTGAAGAGGCAACCCGCATCGATATAGCGCCGCGCGAGCGTTTCGTCGCTTGTCAGGATGCCGGGCGCGTTTCCAAGCTTGCGAATGCGGCGGATTGCGTCCTCGATTGTCGCCACCATGTCGGGGTGCTTCTGCTGGCCGAGATAGCCGAGGGCCGCCGACAGGTCGCCGGGGCCGATGAAGACGCCGTCGATGCCCTCCACGCAGGCGATGGCTTCCAGATTTTGAAGGCCAAGCCTGGTTTCGACCTGCACCAGCACGCACAGCTCCTCATGCGCGCGGGCGTGATAATTCTTCACGCGGCCGAAGCGGGACGCGCGTGCGCCGCCTGCGAATCCGCGGATGCCTTGCGGCGGATAACGCGTCGCCGCCACGGCGCGCCTCGCCTCCTCTGCCGTCTCGACCATCGGCAAAAGAAGCGTTTGCGCGCCCGCGTCGAGGAAGCGCTTGATCATGACCGCGTCATTCCAGGGCAGGCGCACAACAGCATGCGCCGTCCCGCCCGAAGCCGCCGCCTGAAGCTGGCTATAGACCATCGGCAGCTCGTTTGCCGAGTGCTCCGTGTCGAGCAGCAACCAGTCGAAGCCCGCGCCCGCCAGCACTTCAACCGTGACGTGGCTCGGCAGGCTCGACCACAGGCCGATCTGCTGGCGCCCAGCCTTGATCGCGCGCTTGAAGCTGTTTATGGGAAGGTCCATGACTGTGCTTCCTTTTGCAAAGTTCCAATAGTCTCGCCCGCGCGATGAGAAAAGCAAGGTCATTGAAGCAACGGAACATGCGCGCGCTCAGGGCTGACGAACGTCGAGAGTTGGAAGAACAGCCGCGAGAAGACAGGCGGCAGAGGACCGCCGTCTTGACCTCATCCGCGAGCCGATTTGAAAGGATGCCCGAAGCCGCCCAGTGGGCGCTTCTGGCTGCTTCGTCTGGCGCTTGCGCCACGCTCCTGCATCTTGCGGGCCTGCCGGCGGGGTTCTTTCTCGGCCCAATGGCAGGGGGCGTCATCCTGGGCGTCAACGGGGCGTTCATCAGGGTTCCGCGAGCACCCTACATTGGTGCGCAGGCGCTCATGGGCGCCTTCATCGCCAGCGCCATCACGCCTTCGATCCTTCATTCCTTCTTTCAGGAATGGCCCATAATCTTAAGCGTCGTTTTCGCGATCCTTGCCGCCAGCAGCTTTCTCGGCTGGATCATGAGCCGCTGGCGCGTCATGCCGGGCACGACCGCCGTCTGGGGCTCATCGCCGGGGGCCGCCGCAGCCATGGTCATCATGGCGGCGGAGTTTGGCGCGGACGCGCGGCTCGTCGCCTTCATGCAATATTTCCGCGTCGCCTGCGTTGCGGGCCTCGCCTCTGTGGTCGCAGCTGTGTGGACGCATGCCACCGGGGCAGCACATCCGGCGACGGAATGGTTTCCGGCGGTGCATTGGAAAGGCTTTGCAGAGACGCTTCTCCTCGCCGGAGGGTGCGCTTTCGCCGGGCGGCTTTTCCGCATTCCCTCGGGGCCGATGCTGCTAACCCTTCTGTCCGGCTCCATCCTACATCTCCTGGGCGCCATCGAGATCGAGTTGCCGAAGTGGCTGCTGGCGGGAACCTACGCGCTTCTCGGCTGGAGCGTCGGCTTGCACTTCACGCCCGCGATCCTCGCGCACGCGGTGCGCGCGATCCCGAAAATCCTGCTGTCCGTCACGCTACTGATCTCATTCTGTGGCGGCTTGGCCTATGTGCTGACCCAGACGCTTGGGATCGACGCGTTGACGGCCTATCTCGCGACAAGCCCTGGCGGGATGAACTCGATTGCCATCATTGCCGCGTCCACCCATGTCGACGTGCCCTTTGTGATGGCCCTGCAAACCATCCGGTTCATGATGATTATGATGGTCGGGCCGCGGCTGGCGCGGCTCGTCGCGCGACAGATGCAGGTACGCCCCGCGGGAAGTCCTGACCCACATGCGGCGGGCGGTGACAGGACTTCCCGCGGATAAGGCGTACTAGCAACTCTTTAGTATCTAGTACAGCTTACGGCCGGAAGTTCGCTTGAGCGTTTGCGGCAATGGGAGTGCGAACTTCCGCCGGCTGTACTAGTCGGCGGCAAATATGAGGAACGCCGGCATGGGTAAGCTAGACCGCGAGCAATGCGGCGCGCGCGACGCAGAGCTGCGGCGCCTTCCATGTGCTTGAATTCCAAGCCTAAGCCGCACAATTAAACGACGAAGAGCCTATGGGAGGGCGCAATGATTGGAAGCGCAAGCGCAGTCGATCGTTTCTTTCATTATCTTTTGGCTAGACAAACCGGCGGCGTCTCTCCTGCCGGGCTGTGGCTGTCCTACCTGGATTGGGCCGTGCACCTTTCCCTCGCTCCGGGAACGCAGGCGAAACTAGCCTGGAGGGCGATGAGCGGCGCAATCGCTTTTCAGCAATACCTCGCGTCTATACTGGAGCACCCTGACGCCAAAGCCCATTGCGTCGACCCTGCCCCCGGCGACAGGCGGTTTGCTCACCCCGAGTGGGAGCGCTGGCCCTTCAACGCCCTCCAGCAAAGCTTTCTACTCAGCGAGCGGTGGTGGGACGAAGCGACCCGCAATATCAGGGGCGTCAGCGCACACCATGCCGAGCCCGTGAACTTCGCGGCGCGTCAGCTTCTCGACATGGCCGCACCCTCGAATTTTCTGGCTACAAACCCGGAGGTGCTTGAGCGGACCGTGCAGGAAGGCGGGGCCAATCTTATTCGCGGCTTCCGGAATTTCCTTGAGGACGCCCAGAGAACCTCTGCGGGTTTGCCGCCCGTTGGCGTCGATGCGTTCAAGGTCGGCAGGAATATCGCGATCACGCCCGGGAAAGTCATCGCCCGCACCAGGCTAATGGAGCTGATCCAATACAGCCCGACAACCAAGACCGTGCATCCCGATCCTGTGCTGATCGTACCGGCATGGATCATGAAGTATTATGTGCTCGATCTTTCGCCCAGCAACTCGCTTGTGAAATATCTCGTCGACCAGGGCTTCACCGTTTTCATGATTTCCTGGAAGAACCCCGACGAACATTACAGCGATTGCGGGATGGACGACTACCGCCGCCTCGGCATCATGGAAGCGATGAGAGCGATTTCTCAAGTTTTGCCGGAGCGAAAGGTGCATGCGCTGGGCTATTGCCTCGGAGGCACGCTCCTGACAATCGCCGCGTCGGCCATGGCTCGCGACGGAGACGATCGCATCAAGACGCTGACGCTACTCGCCGCGCAGACCGACTTCAGTCAGCCGGGAGAACTCCATCTCTTCGTGGGCGAGAGCACGCTCGCCTTCCTGGAAGATATGATGGAGGAAACCGGCTATCTCGACGGAAGCCAAATGGCGAGCACTTTCCAGCTTCTGCGCTCCAACGATCTGATCTGGTCGCGCATGCTCCGCGACTATCTCATGGGCGAACGGCAGCAGATCTTCGACATGATGGCCTGGAACGCGGACGCAACGCGCATGCCGGCGCGCATGCACTCGGAGTATCTGCGGCAAATCTTCTTCGAAAACCAGCTCGCGGAAGGCCGGTATCTTGTCGATGGCCGCGCCATCGCTTTGCGTGACATATCCGCCCCGATCTTCGTGGTCGGCACGGAAACAGATCACGTCGCGCCCTGGAGGTCGGTGTATCAGCTCAACGTACTCGCCGATACCGACGTGACATTCCTTCTCACGAGCGGCGGCCACAATGCGGGCATCGTCTCGGAGCCGGGCCGTAAGAACCGCGCCTACCGCGTCGCTACATCGAAACATCGCGACCCTTACATCGACCCGGACACATGGCTGCAACGGAACAAGCCGGTTCAGGGATCGTGGTGGCCGGAGTGGGTGAAATGGCTCAGGTCCGGCTCGAACGAGTTCAGCGCGCCGCCGCCAATGGGCGCCCCCGAGGCAGGCTATGCGCCGATTTGCGACGCGCCTGGCACATACGTCTTCGAATGACGCCGGGGCGATACATCGAAGCTGGCGCTGCTCAAGCAGGCGCCGGCAGCGGTTCGACACGGACCACGCGAAAGGTCCGCATCACCTCATCCTCGTGCTCGCGGATCGATACATATTCTCCAACCGCGAATTTGTGATTGCCGAGGCGGTAGCCGCCCTCGTCGTCATCGGCATCCCCGTTGATGTCGTAATGAAAAGCCCAGTTGCCGCCGGGTTTCCTCACGAGATGTCCGAGTTCGTCATCCTCGTTCAACCAAAACCGGCGCACGCGGCACCGCTCGCGATATTTCTTCCAGAGGACCGGATCGAGCCGCCCCTCCTCGTCCAAGGGACCGACGAACTCATAGCCGTGACGTTTGCTGCCCTCGGGATGCTCATGATCCCTTGCCAGTTCCAATCTTATTTTCTTCAGCGTCATGATCGGTCTCCAAGCAAAAGGCGAAACGCGCCTAACTGACAGGCTGCTGAAAGACGATGAGGTCTACGGCGTTGAAGTCGCGCGACCCCATCCTGTGCTTGTCGAAGGATGAGGCCTGGACTTCCGCCTTTTTCAGCATCCACCTAATGCGACAACAACGTTGGCACCCAAGTGTCGCGCAAAATGTCCCGGCTCGCGCCGCCAAAAATCATTTCACGGAATCTCGACCGGCTATATCCGCCCATGATCAGGAGATCGCAGCCTTCTTCGAGCAGCCGCGAAAGGATCGCCTCGCCGGCGCTGCCGCTGCCAGCATAGGAAACATCAATCGATGCGGTAACGCCGTGGCGGCCGAGATTGGCGATCAGATCGGCTCCCAAAGCCTCTGCCGCCAGCCGCTGGCTTTCCCTGTCGATGAGGGTGACGGCGCGGACCGTCGACGCCGCCTTCAGAAGATCGAGGGAATCGAACACGGCCCGCGCGGCTTCCCGCGTGTCGTTCCAGGCGATAACAACGTGCTCGCCGATTGTCTTCAGGGGCTTCGCCTCCGGCGCCATCAGCACTGGGCGTCCGCTGCGAAGGATTGCCGTTTCGGAGAAATCGCTCCAGGCGTCCGGAATGTCATCGCTGGGCTTTCCGCAAACGATCAGATCCGCGGTGCGCCCTTGCTGGGCGATCAGATCGCCGCCTGCGGCATAGGATGCGGTGAAGCAGCGCCATTCGTGCGCGATGGGGCTTTTCTGCACCCATTCATCGAACACGCGTTTTGCGCCCGCCGCGGCATCCCTGCCCGCCTTCTGGAGGCGCACGATCACTTCCTCCGAAACCTCAGCGGGAAACTCGCCATAGATGGGCAGATCGGGAGTGAGGTGCAAACCGATAACATGAGCGCCATTTGCGACCGCTATCTTCAACGCCGGCTCGAGAATGGCTGCGGCATTCTTCTCGGAAGGTAAATATACCAAAATTGTTTTGATAGACATGACAGCGCCTCCAGCATTGCCCATCGATGTTGCATGCTACGCATCAGGCAACAGCACGGCTTTGACGTTCATCAAAGTCTTCGGAACAACTTTCGATTTGCGCCACAACGCTGAGAAGCTCGGTATCGGGAATAATAATATCCCGGCTGGAAGGCAGGTCGATGACTTGCTTCTTCTTGAGCTGGCTGAACTGCCTGCTCACGGTTTCGAGCGTAAGACCGAGGTAATCCGCCATCTCCGCGCGGGTGAATGGCAGTTCGAAGTGGACGTAGTTTCTCGGCTGGTTTGCGCTCTTGCGGGGAACGCGCCTTGCCATCATCAGCAGGAACCCCGCGACGCGCTCATAGGAACACTTCCGCCCCAGGAGAAGCGTCCAGTCGCGGCAGAGATCAAGTTCCCGAATGGTTGCGTGAAAAATCTGGCGCTCAAGCTCTGGATGAGTTGTCAGGAACAGCTCGAAGGGCGCCCGTGGATAAGCGCAAAGTTCGACGTCTGTCGCCGACTCCGCCGCATAGGTGTGGTGCCTGTTGAGCGACTGCCCCATGAAATCGGTCGGGTAAAGGAGGCCGACGATATGCTGATGGCCATCGGCAAGCGTCTTCACGAGCTTAACAATACCGCAAGTGATATTGTAATAATGATCGGCCAAATCGCCGTCGCGAAAGATGGCGCTGTGAGGAGGGACAGTTTTTTTTCTAGAGAGCCGTAATAATTGCGATCGAGCCTCGTTGTCCAAGGCGGCGCAGATACCGTCGCACCTGGCCTGGCAGGTTTCGCAACGCGCGCGAGGACCGTGCATCAGGCTCTCCCATAACTGCACAAGAGCTAAGCATAGCACCGGGGATGTATTCAATCAAACGAATTGGGCGCGCTCCAAGTGCCTTTATTATTGCCACAAGGCCCAATAAAGGACGGTTCTTTTCAAGACCGTCTCAAGTGGGTCCCACAATTGACTATCAACTTCGCGCCCGGACCAGCCCCTGGCTCGCGCGCCGGTACAGCAGCCAGGCGCCAAGCGCGAAGGCCCCGGCGCCGAGCGCGGTGAGGCTCTGCTCCAGCCAGTGCAGGGACAGGGTCATGGGCTCGATGCGGGCGATGCGTTGCAAGGCGAACACCATGGCCAGGTTCACTAGGAACAGGGGCGCCAGCCACAAGGCGCGACGGCGCCAGGTCTCCCGCAGCAACAGGGCCGTCAGCGTGAGATTCGCCAGGCTGGCGAGCGTCATGAGGGGCAGGAACCAGCCCCGTTCCACGGCCAGCCCCCAGCTACGCAGGGTGGCGATGCCGTAGCTGAGGCCGATCAGCGAGAGCGGCAGGAGCCAGGGCCGCTGGGGCGGCCCCAAGGTCTTGCGCTGGGCATGCCATAAGGCCAGGGCCAGCAGGGTGAAGCCCGGCGCCATCAGCGGGAACAGGGCATTGGCCAGCCAGGGCAGGTCCGGGCCTCCCAGGGCGAGGATCAGTTTCCAGAGGGCCTTGCACAGACCTGCCAGCACCACCAGCGCTGCCCCCGAGAGGGCCATGGGCTCGTTCGCCGGCGCCAGGGCGCGGGCCAGCCGGGCGATGCAGAACAGGGCGAGCGCGGTGAGCAGCACCGGCAGAAAATTGTAGAGGGCCAGATCCAGGCCGTACTGGGGCATGGGCGGGTTTCCTGAACGGTGAGACGCCTCTTTTGGGGCTTGCCCGTAGGCTAGACCGCGTGAAATCCTGCCCCGCTTGCGGCGAGTGCTTTCATGATTTCCCGCAGATAAGGCGTACTAGCAACCGACAGCTTCTCGGAGGCAAGTTTGCTCGGGCGCTTGCGGCAAAAGGAGGCGAACTTGCCTCCGGCTGTAAAAGGCAAACTTCGCTGATTTGGCCAACGGATCGTCATCCCGGCCAAGCGAAGCGCGAGCCGGGATCGCAGAAATTAGCGCCTTAATTCGTTACAATCCCGGATGACGCTTCGCCTTGATGACCCAGCTGTTTCCGTTGGCGCGAGAGGCATTGAAAACGTTAGCGAATTTCTCTCTTCCGTCATGGCCGGGCTTGACCCGGCTTGACCCGGCCATCCAGTCACAATCTGAAATGCCTTGTTCTTTCTGGATGGCCGCGTCGGAGGGCGGCCATGACAATGGAACTGGCGGAAAAAGCTAAATCATCGCGCGTGCGTAGCCGCGGAAAATCCCGCACCGTTTGCGGCGAGTGCTTTCCTCATTCTGTCGAAGGATGAAGCCAGGATTTCCCCTTTTTCAGCGTCCTGGCTGGTTAGATCGGCAAATCTTCACCCAGATGAACCCTTATTTGAGGATTGGGAATCTTCGTCAGGTCTTTCGCCACCTCGGCGAGAACGACGGCGCGCACCTTCTCGCTGAGCGCAGACCTTATGACGCCGAGCGTCTCGGGGGCAGCCGCAATCACGAGGCGATCGTACTCGCGGTTTGCAAGCCTTTTATCCAAACCTTCCGCCAGAGATTGGGCGAAACGCTCCTTTTCCCTGCGATGCAGGTCGTCGCGTTCGATGGCGTGACGCGAAACGTTCGCCGACTCGTGGACGCGCCCGGGCCGCTCCGAGCTGAGTTCCTGATCCGGCTTCAGATCGATGCGGATGTCCGAACCCGGCACTTCGGTCAGGGGCTTGCCGCGCCCTTCCGACAGGAGAAGGCGAGCGCGGGCTCCGTCAGCGACGAGGATGTAGGTTCGGATCTGCTTCATACTCTAACTCCAGGCCGAAGGGTTGAACGAAATTCTTTCGAAACAAAAGTATCCAGGTGCGACTGGAAAGCGCCCTACCCTTTCCCGCTCAGGCTCTTCAGATAAGCCACGAGCGCGCCGACATCTTGCGGGCTGAACTGAAACTGCGGCATGTCGGGGTGGCCGACGACGATGCCCTCGCCGAGCGCCTCCTCCAGATTTTCCACATGACCCTTGGCGACGATCAACCGGAACGGCGGCGCACTCTCGTGCGGGCTTTTGCCTTCCGGGCCAATAGCGTGGCACCGAGCGCAAAAGCGCTCCGCGATCTCGCGCCCGGCTTGCGCCTGCTCGGTCATCTGCGCCCAGCTTGCGTTCGCAAAGCACGCCAGCACACAAATGAAGGCGGCGCAGGAAAAAAACGCTTTTCTCATCAACCCTCCGCCAAGGCCCACGCTTCAGCCGTGCGGCGCCTAAAAGAGATAAAACTCTTCCATCAGCAGAGGTTGCAGTTCGGAAGGCAGAACTTTCCGAAGCTTCTCGATCTCGTGGGCATCGATCCTGTCGGCTATGGTCGCGAATACGGCCTTGACCTTCGACTGGACATCGGGGCTGAAGCTGCGGCCGGCCTCCACTTCGATGGCATCCAGAAAATCATCGACGTGCCGGGTTTTTGTTTGCGGTTTGCTGGGCTGCCAACCCTCATAATAGAAGCCGCGAATGAGCATCGGCAACTGGGCGCCGAAGTGCACGGCGTTCTCTACGCCGATCCGGTCGCGGAAAACATGCAGCGTGGCGCGGAGAACTTGATAGGCGGCGTGCCTGTCGGTCGTCGCGAGGCGGGTCATCAAATCCTTGAGCCAAAGATTGGTTTCCTGGACAGTTTTATCGAAAACATCGAGACCCGTCGTCATGGCGTTCCTCCCTTATTGAACGAGGGTAGTCTTCCAGAATGGGCAGAAGAGGATAACATCGCCTGAAACGCCATGATAGATGTCAAACCAGTTGGCGAACCTCTTGCGAATAGAGGTAAGCGCGCGTAAGCGGCGCCGCATCAACTTGCTTCGCGAGCTGAATCTGGAACACAGCAAGATTGTGATAACGGAAACCGACCTCGCAGCCCGCCAGATAATACTCCCACATCCGGCAGAAGCGGTCCGACATCATGCCGGCTGCCTTGTCCCAGGCGCTCTCGAAATTTTTGCGCCAGGCCGCAAGCGTCTCGGCGTAGTGAAGCCGCAGCACTTCAACGTCGGTGATCAGAAGGCCGGATTTCTCGATGGCGGGCACGATTTCGCTCAAGGCCGGGACGTAGCCGCCCGGGAAGATGTATTTGGCGATAAAGGGATTTGTGAACCCCGGTCCAGCCAGTCTGCCGATGGTGTGAACGAGGGCGATACCGTCACTTTTCAGGCAGGCATTCACCTTTTTGAAGAAGGCCATGTAGTTGGGAAGACCGACATGTTCGAACATGCCGACGGACACGATGCGATCGAAGGTTTCGTTGAGAAGGCGGTAATCGAGAAGCCGGAAGGAGACGTCGGCGTTGGTTCTCGCGGCGCGAGCGCGTGCGTAATGCTCCTGCTCGTCGCTCAAAGTTATACCTAAGACTTTCGCATCGTTCTCTTTCGCGAGGTGAAGCGAGAGGCCGCCCCACCCGCAGCCGATATCGAGCACGCGCTGGCCGGGCTTAAGGCAAAGCTTCCTGGCGATATGGCGCTTTTTTGCAAGTTGCGCCTCGTCCAAGGTTTCGGCCCCCTTCTCGAAATAAGCGCAGGAATACTGCCTGTCCTTGTCGAGAAACAGCTCATAGAGCGAGCCCGGCAAATCGTAATGGTGGCTGACGTTTTGCTTCGATTTGCCTGGGTTGTTCGCTTGCCGCAAAAGGCGCGTCCTGCGCCTGACGCTGTCGGCAAGGTGCATCCAATACGGAAAATCGCCCCGGCCCAGATTTCCGGCAAACAGGCTGAGAACATCGTAGATCGATCCGGCCTCAATCTCCACATGGCCATCGATATAAGCTTCGGGAAAAGCGAGATGCGGATCGAGAAGGAACGAGCGCTGAGCCTTCGCATCGTTGAAACGAATAGCCACGAGCTTTCCCGAGCCATCGCCGAAAACGCGAACCTCTCCTCTCGCGTCCCGGACTCTCAAGTTCCCGGTACGGACCACGGATCTCAAAACCGCCCAAAGCGGCCAGGAAAAGGAGGGTCTACGGACATCTAATTCTTGGGTCAATCCTTGTGCCATCGCAAAAACTCGCGTTTTGGCGCTCGCCTGCACTATATGATCTGGAACGCCGACGTGCGCTAGATTGCCCCCGTGCATTCAATATTCACGCCAAGACATTGTTCCCAGTAAAATAAAGTGACTGCTTTGTGATTTGTCAAAGTGCAAGGCTCAAGAGCCTTCTAGACATTGACGGTCACCGTCACAGAGCAGGTCTTCCCAATGCAAAACCTTCACCTCGAACAGCAAGATTGGAATAATATCCTTGACCACATCTCGCGGTCGGAGAATTCCCACAAGGTCACGATAGACGTCATACGCGAGGACCTGGGCGCGCAGAAGGAAGTCGAGGACGTCACGCTTCACGGCATAAGCTACGATCCGAAAGGCGGCGTCATCGCCATCCGTGCTGGGGCTGTCGAGCACATGATCCACCACCCGGCCGGCGTCGAGATCGCGCATGCGGGCACCGATTTGATCTGCCTTGAGGTGATCGGGTCGGACAAATCGCGCCACCTGATCACGTTTCTGCCGCCGCTGCACTTGCCGGATCTGTTGCTTCCCGCTCACCGTTAAGCAAAATGTTCCGGGCGGCCCAGGCGTCATCCCGGCCAGCCGAAGCGCCGAGCCGGGATCGAAAAAAGTTGGTGTTTCAATGTGTTGCGATCCCGGATAGGGCTCCGCCCTTCCGGGATGACGAAGTGAGCTCTAACCGGTCTCTTCGGCCTGGAGCAATCCGCGCTTCTCCATGAGCGGCTCAACAGAAGGGTCGCGGCCCCGGAAGGCGCGGTATGCCTCATCCGGCTTCATGGTCCCGCCGGCGGAGTAGACGAACCTGCGGAGGCGCTCGGCAACCTCAGGGGCGAAGATATCGCCCGCTTCTTCGAAGGCATCGAAGGCGTCGGCCTCCATCACCTCCGCCCAGAGATAGGTGTAATAGCCCGCCGCGTAGCCGCTGCCTGCGAAGATATGCTGAAAGTGAGGCGGCCGGTGCCTGAGCGAAATGGCGTCCGGCATGCCGATCCGCGCCCTGAGTTCTTGTTCAAACTCGGCTGCGTCCAGCGTGCCCGGCGAGCCCACCTCATGGATATCGAGGTCGAACAGCGCCGACGCCGTATACTCCGCGGTCGCGAACCCCTGATTGAACTGCCGCGCCGCGAGAAGCTTTTCAACGAGGCTTTGCGGGATCGGCTCTCCTGTTTCGGTGTGCCGTGCGAACCGGTTCAAGACCTCGGGCCTCAAGAGCCAGTTCTCGAAAAGCTGAGACGGCAACTCCACAAAATCGCGATCCACGCTGGTGCCTGAAAGGCTCGCGTATGTCACATCCGAAAGCAGGCCGTGCAGCGCGTGTCCGAACTCGTGAAAGAGCGTTCTTGCGTCATCGAGGCTGAGGAGCGTAGGAGCGCCTTCCCCTCCCTTCGTGAAGTTCAGAACGTTCACGATGATGGGAAGCACATCTCCGTCCAGCCGCTCCTGTTTGCGAAAAGCGCTCATCCAGGCGCCGCTTCGCTTCGACGGCCTGTGGAAGTAGTCGCCCATGAACAAGGCGATCGCCTTGCCTTCGCGGTTCGAAACCTCCCAGACGCGCACATCCGGGTGATAGACCGGCATGTCGCCGCGTTCCTTGAAGCTGAGACCGAAAAGCCGGTGGGCCGTGTCGAACGCCGCCGCGATCATGTTATTCAGCTCGAAATACAGCTTCAGCGCCGCGCCGTCGATATCGAACTCGGCCTTGCGGCGCTTCTCCGTATAGTGGAGCCAGTCCCAGGCGGCCAGAGGCTCGTTGTGGCCTTCCGCCTGCGCTATGCTCTCCAGCGCTTCCCGCTCTTTGTCGGCCCTAAGCTTGGCTCCTTGCCAGACCCTCTCCAAAAGCTCGCGCGCAGACGCTGGCGTCTTTGCCATCGCATCGTCGATCTGGTAATCCGCGTAAGTCTCGAAGCCGAGGAGCTTCGCGAGTTCGCTGCGCAACGCGAGAATTTCCTGGATGAGGGGGCGATTGTCCGCCGCCGCCTCTTCGCCGCGCGCGACATAGGCCTCATAGGCCTTTTTCCGCAGATCCCGGCGTTCCGAAAACTCAAGGAAGGGCTCGATGCTCGCGCGCGACAGGGTGATGACGGACTTGCCCGCAAGGCCGCGATCGCGCGCGGCTTGGGCCGCCGCTTGCCTGACAAACTCGGGCAGGCCTTTCAGGTCTTCCTCGCCCTCCAGAACGAGGTGGAAAGCTTTCTCCGCCGCAAGCACGTTCTGCGAAAAAGCCGTGTGCAGTTCGGAGAGGCGCGCGCCGATCTCCGTCATGCGAGCTTTTCCGGCTTCATCGAGCAGAGCGCCGGCGCGGACAAACCTCTTGTGATATCGCTCAAGCAGGCGGGCTTGCTCGGCCGTGAGGCCCAGCGTATCCGCCGACTGGTGAAGCGCCTTGATCCTTTCGAAGAGCTTCGGGTTTGTCAGGATCGCCATGCCATGCTTGCTCAGCACGGCTGAGATTTCGCGCTCGATTTTCTGCCGCTCGTCATTCGTATCCGAGGACGCCAGATTAAAGAAAACCGTGCTGACCTTTTGCAGGCCGCGACCGGCTCTCTCCAGCGCCTCGACCGTGTTCCTGAAAGTTGGCGCCTCGGCATTCTCAGCGATTGCAGCCACTTCGGCCAGATGAAGCCTCATCGCTTCCTGGAAGGCCGGTATGAAGTCCTCGTCACGGATCGCGGCGAAGGGCGGCATCTCAAACGGCGTTTTCCAGTCTTGGAGCAGGATCGTTTCAGCGGGCACGCTCAGTCCTTTCGCGGCAGTTGCAGTCAGCCTCCGGCACAAGCCCTCAGTAGGGTTGCCAAGCGAAGGATTTCAATGCGTGTGGACGCGATACTCCAGCCTCAGCGGTAGCTCAGGCGATCGTATGAGCGGTCGTAGAAGTCGCGAGATCTCCCCGGGCGCCAACATTCCGTCCCCGCATCACAGACGGCGCCGGTATACCGGTTGACGTGTTGCGAGTAACCCGTGTCCTGGTAGCGGAAACCCCAAAGCAGGAAAATGACCACGGCTCCCACCAGAACGTTCCTGACAAGCGAGCCGACGACATAGAACAGAAGGAGGGCGCCCAGAATAACGGCTAGCTTGTCATAGTGGTCATTGAAAAGAGGAAGGCTGCGCAGGTAGTGGAAAATGTCTTGAATAAGACCGATCAAACTATCGTCCATGATGATCTACCTCATGATTATGATCCCGTTCAAAACTAAAGCCGGTCGAGTTTAGACGGCCCCACTCCCACTCGTCGTCACCGAAACGCCGCAAGGCGTTATCGGGGAACGTTTGAGGCGCTGGCGTCTGTTACGGTCCCGGATAAGCGCTGAAGCGTTTTCCGGGAAGACGCCACACCCCGGCTCAACCGGCTCAGAGAAATCTCAACCCGCTTTAAATGAGGTTTTGTGAGAGAATTTTGGCGCAGTCGTGCCGGTTAGAAGGCAAGAAAAAGCCCGAACAAGTGCTGGCTTTCCTAACCATCCCGTCCAGGCTCAATGGTGTTCAAGACGCAGGCTGAAAGCCGGCCGCAGCGTCTTATTGCAGCTCGAATGGCTCGTATTTGCCCGTATCGGTGAGTTGCGTGCCCCACACCTTGTGCGATCCCTGGTGCTCGCTCTTGCTGAAGGTGATTGCCGTCCCAAGCCCCAAATCGTAATCATTCATCGCTTCAAGGCTGTCCACGACACGCTCGGTGTCGAGTTGGGGTCCGGCCCGCTTCAGCGCCTCGACCAGCACCCTCGCCGCCACATAGCCTTCCAGCGAGACATAATCGGGCGCCTCGCCACCGAAATATTTGGCCAACGCATTCTTGTATTCGAGGATCAAGGACGAGTAACCATCCACAGCCGGAACGACCTGGGTCACGATAACGCCTTGAGCATATCTCGGACCAAGAAGCATCAGCTCGTCGCGGAGGGATGTGCTGCCGACGAATGAGACGTTGGTGTAGGTCAGCCCGGGGATCAAGTCTTTCGTCTTCTCGATGAATTTCGCAGCGGCGCGATAGGACGCGACCATAACCACCGCCTTGATCGGTGTCTTGTTCGCCTTCAGCTGGCCGATAGCCGTATCGACATCCACCGTGTTGCGCGGGTACCCCACACGCAAAATGAAGCCGCCATCCCCGCCTCTGAGTGTGCGCATGGCCTTGGTCACGCCCGCGAAACCGGCATCGCCGTAAGAATCCTGCTGCGCGAAAACGGCGATCTGCTCCGGTTTGAGCCGGCGCACCTTCACCAGATAGTGCACGACTGCGTCGGTTTCCTCCGCGTAGCTCGCGCGATAGTTGAAGACATAGCGGTCGGGCGGATCGTTCCGCAGCACGCTTGCGCCGGTGAACGCGCCGTAAAACAAGGCTCGGCGCTCCAGAGCAAAGGGAGCCGCCACCACAGCCGTCGGCGTTCCGACATTGCCGATGAAACCGAACACTTGGTCCTGGTCATAAAGCTGCTTCATGGTTGCGCCGGTGCGGCCGGGTTCGTAGCCATCGTCGGCGGTAACGAGCTTCAGTGTCCGTCCATTCACCCCGCCTGTTTCATTGGCCATGCGGAATGCCGTTTCGATGCCGACGCGCATCTGGTGGCCGAGGTCTTTGGCAGGCCCCGAGAACGGAGCGGATATGCCGAATCGGATTTCACTGTCGCTCACGCCATGAATGGGACCGACCGCAACCTGTGTCGCGAAAGCCGCTGATTGACCCGGAGTCATGATATTCATCTGAGGCGCGGGCGCAGACGCCCTCTCGAGATCGGCCAGCTCACGATCTGCGGTGGCGCAGTCGGTTTGCTTTGTGGTGACCGCGCGGCTGCCATCAAGGTAGTTCGTGTTGAACAAGTCCTCGACGGCTTTGCTTTCATCCTCACCGGCGGAGGAAGACTTGATCACGGCCGTGATGGTATCGGAGACGCTCTTGATGCGCGCCCGAGCCACGTTCGGGCAGGCGGATGCGGCGCCAAGCAAGTGCCCGACCCGGCTCACCAAGCCACGAAGCGCGCCCCCCTTGTCGTCACGAGGCGCAGATGCCGCGGCCAAGGAACCGGCCATCACGAACGCGCATGTCAGGAGCACAGTAGATCGGGATCGCATGGTAGCCCCCCCCCTTTTATTCCTAAAGCCCACCCCCTTTTTGCCTATTCGTGAATGATGCGCAATGCTCGCGGGCAAAGGGTCCACAGTTACGGAGCCGCTACTGCAACTCCACGGGCTCGTAATTGCCGGCTTCGTTCAGCTGCGTGCCCCAGACCTTATGCGACCCCTGGTGCTCGCTTTTGCCAAAGTTGATGGCCGTTCCCAAACCCAAATCGAAGGCCCTCATGTTCTCGAACGAGTCCACGAGTTTCTCCGAATCAAGCTGTGGTCCGCTGCGTTTAAGCGCTTCGATAAGAATGCGAGAGGCGATATAATATTCGAACGACACGTAATCCGGAGCCTCCCCGCCAAAATATTTAGCGAGCGCAGATTTGTATTCCAGGATCAGGGACGAATACCCGTCCACAGCCGGGACAACCTGCGTGACGATAACCCCTTGGGCGTATTGGGGACCGAGCAGCATAAGCTCCTCGCGCAAGGACGTGCTGCCGACAGCGGACGGATTGGTGTAGATCAGGCCCGGGATCGTTTCGCGCGTTTTCTCGATGAATTTCGCGGCAGCGCGATAGGTCGCCACCATGACAACCGCCTTGATCGGCGTCTTGCTGGCTTTCACCTGCGCAATGGCTGTATCGACGTCGAGTGAATTCCGGGGGTAACCCGTCCGCAAGATGAAGCCGCCGTCGCCGCCGCGAAGCCTTCGCATCGCCTTTGCCACGCCTTCAAAACCGGCATCGCCGAAAGCATCCTGCTGGGCGAACACGGCGATCTGCTCCGGCTTGATGCGGCGAATTTTCACCAGATAGTGTACGGCGGCTTCGGTTTCCTCGGCATAGCTCGCACGGTAGTTGAAAACGTAGCGGTCCGGCGGATCGCGCCGAAGAACGTTGGCGCCTGAATACGCGGCGAAAAAGAGAGATTGACGATCGAGCGCGAATGGGGCGGCGACCATCGACGTCGCCGTTCCAAAGTTTCCGAAGAATCCAAAAACCTGCTCCTTGTCATAGAGCTGTTTCATGGTTTCGGTGGTCCGGGTGGGCTCATAACCGTCGTCGGCGATAATGAGGCGGAGCATCTTCCCGTTGACGCCGCCCGCCTCATTCGCCGCGCGAAATGCGGTTTCGATGCCGACCTTTATTTGATGCCCGTAGTCCTTGTTCGGGCCGGTCAGCGGCACTGATGCGCCAAACCTGATTTCACTATCGGTGATCCCATGGATGGGGCCTGCAGCAAGCTGCGTGGCGAAGGCTGCGGGCTGCGCTACCGTGGCGGCCATATTCATTTGAGACGAGGGCACGGAAACCTTCTCGATATCGGCAAGTTCCCGATCTGCAGTTGCGCAGTCGGTTTTCCGTGCGTTCAAGTCGCGAGCGCCCTCGACATAGCTTGAATTGAACAAATCCAGGTTGGACCTGCTCTCGTCTTCGCTGCGGGAGGAGGAGATGATCACATTCGTGATCTTGTCCGAGATCCCTTTGAGACGAGGCAGCGCTATGCCTGGGCAGACAGATGCTGCGCCAAGCGCATGTCCGACGCGGCTCGCCACCGTCCGAAGAGCATCCCCTTTTTCATCACGCGGCGCCGAGATGGCGGAAAGAGGCGCGGAAATAATCAACGCGCCTGCCAATAGACAAGCAGATCTAATAGTCACGTTTCGCTCCCACTGTGCCCGCGCGGCTTTTCCGTTATGGGAAAGTTCGCGCCATTGCGGTCTTGTTTTTCTGGAGCGAACAGAACTTAGTGATTCGCTCCGAGCCGCTTTAGCGCTTCCTTACTACTTTCAATATCCGGATCAAGGCGTATTGCCTTCTTATACTCAATTATTGCTTCATCGCGCCGGCCGAGGATCTCGAGAACATGGCCTCTTGTATCGATTGCATTGGCGTCGTAGGGCCGGATCTGAAGCGCCTTCCCCAAATCCTCCAAGGCCCGAACCGGGTCTCCCACGCTGTAATAGGTCCAGGCGCGATTGTTGTAGGCGTCCGCATCCTTGGGGCGGATCTCGATCACACGCGTGTAGTCGGCGATCGCCTTTTCAAAGGCGCCCACGCCGCGCAAGACGTTCGCCCGCGCGAAGTACGCGTCCGCGCCGCCGGGGTTGATGTCGATGGCGCTCGTGTAATCGGCGATGGCGCGCGCGGCGTCGCCCTTGGCCCGATAGACCGCCCCTCGCGAAAGGTAAGCCCAGGTCGCACGCGGATTGATTGCGATGGCGGCGTCGTAGTCGGAAAGCGCGCGCGCAAGATCGCCCTTTTCACGGTAGATTTCCGCGCGGGCGAAATAGGCCCCATAGAGCCTGGAATCGATTTCGATTGCTTTCGTAAAATCTTCTACGGCGAGGCTCATCGCGTTCTGCTTGCGATAGACAGAGCCCCGGCGGTAAAAGGCCTCGGCGTCGCGCGGATTGATCTCGATCGCCTTGGCATAATCCGCCGAGGCCCGCGTCAGATCGCCGGTGGCGCTATAGGCATCGCCGCGCAAGATGTAGGCTGCGGCGCCCCCGGACGCCTGCGCGATCAACGCCGAGCAGCCGGTGATCGCAAGCTTCAAGTCTTCGTCCTGGCGGCAATCGCTCGCAGGCGATGCGTGCGCCGAAGGCGCAAACGCCAAAATCGCGAAGCCTAAGAGCCAGTTTCTGCGCATCGTCGAGCCGCGGGGTTCACCTTGCCAAGGTCAAGCCATCTCATGGTAACGATGCGCAGGACAGAAAAATCCGGGTCTCCTCCGTTTTAATGAGGGTGTCTCATTTCTGTCTCGAAATCTAGCGCAGCCCGCGTCCGTTTGGACGCGGATAAGCTGCTCTAGCACTTTCGATTCCGATTAAAGGCGGGTTGATCTATGCCGTCAAACCCGGCGGCGCACGGCATAGCCGTACTGAACGGGCCAATCCGGCTCGGCGCTGAGCGCGCGCTCAGCGTTGAGCGCGAAATAAGGATCGCGCAGGAACTCGCGGGCGATCAGAACCATGTTCGCATCGCCGCCCGTCACGATCTGGTTCGCGTATTCGGGGTCGGTGATGAGGCCCACGGCGCCGGTTCTTATATCGGCCTCGTCGCGGATGCGCCGCGCGAAGGGAACCTGATAGCCCTTCTGCATCGGGATTTTCGCGTTCGGGATGAGGCCGCCGGACGACACGTCGATGAGATCGACGCCAAGCCGCTTCAGACGCTTCGCAAGCTCCACCGACTGCGTATCGTCCCAGCCGCCCGGCGCCCAGTCCGTCGCGGAAATTCGCACGAACAGCGGAAGCTCTTCCGGCATGATGGCCCGCAGCCGTTCCGCGACCTGCAACACAAGCCGCATGCGATTTTCGAGGCTGCCGCCGTATTCGTCGGTGCGCTCGTTCGAGAGCGGCGAAAGGAACTCGTGCAGCAGATAGCCGTGCGCCGCGTGGATCTCGATGACCTTGAAGCCCGCCTTCAGCGCGCGCCGCGCCGACGCCTCGAACGCCGCGATCACAGCCTCGATGCCATCCCTGGTGAGCGCAACCGGCGCCGGACTATCCAGCCCGAACGCAATCGGGCTCGGGCCGGCCACCTGCCAGCCGCCTCCCGTGGGGCTGAGCGCCGCGCCGCCGTTCCACGGCACATCGCAGCTGGCCTTCCGCCCTGCATGGGCAAGCTGAATGCCCGCCACGGCGCCCTGGCTGTCGACGAACCGCGCGATGCGCGCCAGCGGCTCGATATGCTCGTCCGACCAGAGCCCGACATCCTTCGGCGTGATGCGCCCCTCCGGCAAAACCGCCGTCGCCTCAACGATGACAAGCCCAGCGCCGCCCGCCGCGCGGCTGCCGAGGTGCACGAGATGCCAGTCGTTTGCGAACCCGTTCTCGGCCGAATATTGGCACATCGGCGAGACGGCGATGCGGTTGCGGAAGGTTACGCCGCGCAGCTTGAGCGGGGTCAGGAGATCGACCTCCGGCACGCCGAAATCCTGCCGGGTCTCGGCCCGCCCGGAGCGGATGGCGTTTTGTGGCTTCGACTCGCGCTCTGTCATGGTGCGGTCCCTTTCTGTTGGGGAAAAATGTACCTTCGGCGATTTTTCTCTTCTGGCACCAGCAAGAGCCAACTAGAGTACGTTATCCTTTCGACCCCACTAAACTAGTCTAAGCAGCTGTAATGAAACAAGCGGTATTGAGCATTGCTAGCGAGTGCTGTCGAGAGCCCTAACTTTCCGATTCCAGTTCTTATCAGGTTTGAGTTCTATTTTTTCTTTGGGCATTGGGGTTCTTGAGATTTGCATGCCATCTTCAAACGGAAGCATGGGTTAAGGGGACATTGGAATGTTTGGTTCAAATGATCGCACTTTAAACTACGACTATAACGATGCAGCACCGACCCATGCCAACAGTTATCTTTGGGGGCCGCTTCGGGGTATTATCGAAGGACGCAAGTGGCCGTCATACCGTGCATTTGACCTGGGGTGTGGAAACGGGGCAACATGCGTGTTCCTTAAGAACCTGGGCTTCGAAGTTGTCGGCGTAGACCCATCGGAAAGTGGAATTGCGCAAGCGAAGTCCATGGGACTAAATTCACACATCGGGTCAGCTTATGATGACCTTGCGGCGACCTATGGAACCTTCCCACTGGTTGTTAGTCTCGAGGTGATAGAGCATTGCATCGATCCAAGAACGTTTGCAAAGACTTTTCTGTCCTTGATTGATGTAAATGGAATTGGTGTTCTTTCAACACCCTATCATAGCTATTGGAAGAACCTAGCCCTTGCCTTGACAGGAAAAATGGATACTCACTTTACCGTGCTTTGGGATGGGGGGCATATCAAGTTCTTCTCGATCGCGACCCTGGAGGCACTTTTACGCGAAGTGGGTGCGCAAAACATTCAGTGCAAACGCATCGGGCGCATCCCGCCCCTTGCCAAATCAATGATTGCGATTGTCCAGCGATAGGGACTTCTACTCGCGAAGCAACTTGCTTGTTTCCCTTAGACTTGCCCATCCGCCGCGGTCGCGATGCAGGGAGTGAATTAGAAGGCGACAACAGTGACGAAGCCTAAACGTCTTGACCAGGGCGATCAGTCCGGCTGCACGCCGCGAAGAATGCGAAGGATGATGATTTCCTGGTCCTGCAAACGATAAAAGATGCGGTATGGCAAACGAGGCGACACGAGCCTGTAAATGTCGGTCTTGTCGGTCGCGCGGCCAAGGCGCGGAAATTGCGAAAGATTTTCGATTGAGCTTTGGATGACAGCGATCACGTCTTCTTTTGCCCCGGGGCTATCTCCCGCGGCGTGATCGTAAATGCCATCAAGTTGCGCCAGGGCGCGGCGGTTGTAGCGAATCATCATGACAGGCCGTACCGGCTTTTCATAGCGGCGACGTGCTCCTCGCTCGCGATTTCCCCGCGCTCGACTTCGGCAAGCGCCTCGTCGATTATGCTTATTTCCTCATCCGTCAGGCGGTAAACGCCTCCGCGAGCAGCGAGCTGAAGGAGAAGCTCGCCTGCGCGATCCTGTTCGTCATCGGAGACCTTCCGGATCGCTTCAATGCCTTTTTCGAGCAGCTTGGTCATATCAAACCTATAGCACTACACGGCGCCGGCCAAAAGCAGGAGATTCGCCTTGCCAATTGCCGCAGCCCGCGCGATGCAAAGTGCAAATCGGAGACGACAAAAGTGACGAAGCCCAAACTTCTGATGACTCGGGTGGTAAGTCCAGCCGTTATCGAGCGCGCGCGCTGCGATTACGATCTCGATCTGAACGAAGACGACCATATCATGGGCGCGGACGAGCTTGTGGCGCGCTGCCAAGGGAAAGATGCGGCTCTGATCACGCTCACGGAAAAGTTTACGTCAGACGTTATCGGCCGGTTGCCGCCGTCGCTCCGGGTGATCGCCACCTATTCCGTCGGCTTCGATCACATCGACCTTGCGGCGGCGAAGGCGCGGAGCATCCGCGTGGCGAACACGCCCGACGCGGTAACCATCGCCACGGCCGAAATCGCGATGCTCCTCATCCTCGGCTCGGCCCGGCGCGCGCCCGAGGGCGAACGGCTTCTGAGAGAGAAGAAGTGGGGCGGCTGGCAACCCATGCAACTCATTGGGCGCAGGCTCGACGGGAAGCGGCTCGGTATTCTGGGGATGGGCAAGATCGGGCAGGCGATCGCGAAGCGCGCTCGCGCCTTCGACATGGAGATTTATTATTATAACCGCCGCCGATGCAGCGCCGAACAGGAGCAGGGCGCCATCTATCATGACACGCTCGACGGGCTCCTCGCAGCGAGCGACGTGCTGTCGATCAATGCGCCGTCGACGCCCGAGACGCGCGGCTGCATCGATGCGGCTGCGCTGGCGAAGCTTCCCTACGGCGCCATTGTCGTGAACACCGCGCGCGGCGATCTCATCAACGACGACGATCTGATCGCGGCGCTGAAGTCCGGACAGCTCAGCTACGCCGGGCTCGATGTGTACAAAGGCGAGCCGAACATCCACCCCGGCTATTATGAGCTGGAAAATGTCTTCCTGCTGCCGCATATGGGCACATCCGCGATCGAGGCGAGGAACGAGATGGGCTTCGCCGCGCTCGACAATATCGACGCCGTGCTCGCCGGGCGGGAGCCGCGTTTCGCGCTCGTTTAACGAATAAGAACCAAGCGATAGAACCATGCCAGACCTTCTCCTTGAACTGTTTTCCGAAGAAATCCCGGCCCGCATGCAGGCGCGCGCGGAAGCGGACCTTGCGCGCATGATGACGGAGGCGCTGACACAAGGCGGGCTCAAGGTCGGCGCGACCAAGACCTATTCGGGGCCGCGCCGCATCGTTTTCATAGCCGAGGGCGTCCCAGCGCAATCGGCGGCGACGGTGGAAGAGCGAAAAGGGCCGCGTGTGGGCGCGCCGGAAAAGGCGGTCGAGGGGTTCCTGCGCGCCGCAGGGCTAAAGAGCCTTGAGGACTGCCAAATCGCAAAAGACGCGAAGGGCGATTATTACCTTGCCCGCTCCGAGAAGCCCGGACGCACCGCGCCTTCGATCATCGCCGAAGCTGTCCCGGAAATCGTCCGCAAATTCCCTTGGCCGAAATCCATGCGATGGGGCACGACCCGCATCCGCTGGATCAGGCCGCTTCACTCGATCCTCTGCCTTTTCGACGACAAGCCGGTTGAATTCGAGGTCGATGGAATCAAAAGCGGCGACATCACATACGGCCATCGTTTCCTGAGTGGCGAAAAAGTCACGCAGCCGAAATCGTTGACGATCTCTAAAAACTCAGACTACCCGGAGGCATTGTTACACGCTAAGGTTGTGGTCGCAGGAGAGAATTGGGCGAAGGACATCCTCGAGGGCGCGCGTAACGCCGCTTCGGATGCCGGGCTCGCTCTTGTTGAAGACCACGGGCTGCTGGCTGAGAATGCGGGGCTCGTCGAGTGGCCCGTGGTCCTTTCCGGCACATTCGATGGTAGTTTCCTCGATGTGCCTGAAGAAATCCTTATGACGTCCATGAAAGCGCATCAAAAGTGCTTTTCTTTGCGCGATCGGACGTCGGGAAAGCTTGCCAATCGATTTATTCTTGTCTCGAACCTCGCGGCGCAAGACGGCGGGAAGGCCATCGTCGCCGGCAACGAGCGCGTGATCCGCGCGCGGCTCTCCGACGCCAAGTTCTTCTGGCAGAACGACTTGGCGCGCCCTCTGGAACGGTTGACCGAGCTTCTGGGACAAGTGACGTTCCACGAGAAGCTAGGGACGCAGCTTGAACGTGTCGAGCGCATCAAGCGCCTCGCCCGCGAGCTAGCGCCGCTGGTCGGTGCTGACCCTGGCGATGCGGAACGTGCCGCATATCTGGCGAAAGCCGATCTCATGTCGGAGACGGTCGGCGAGTTCCCCGAGTTGCAGGGCATCATCGGGCGCTACATCGCGCTCGCGCAAGGTGAGAAGCCAGCCGTCGCAGATGCCATCGCCGAGCATTACAAGCCGCAAGGGCCATCCGATGCGGTGCCGTCGAACCCGGTTTCCATCGCCGTAGCG
This sequence comes from uncultured Alphaproteobacteria bacterium, assembly GCA_963757195.1. Taxonomy (GTDB): domain Bacteria; phylum Pseudomonadota; class Alphaproteobacteria; order Rhizobiales; family Rhodomicrobiaceae; genus Rhodomicrobium. Next base: position 648,213 of record CAVWQG010000002.1, on the reverse strand, counting down.
CTTGCCGACAAGATCGACATGCTGGTCGGGTTCTGGGCCATCGACGAAAAGCCGACCGGCTCGAAGAATCCGTTCGCGCTGCGCCGCGCTGCGCTCGGTGTCATCCGCATTATTCTTGAGAATGAGATCAAATTCCCACTTATCTTGGCATTCAATAACGTTGGTTACCTCGTACGAAGGATGCGCCTGAACTACCATTTCAATAGACAAGATAGAGGTTTATTTCGCGCTCCCTACCGAAAAAAAGATATAGGAGGGTACGAACTCGACTGGCCGACCGGGAAATCGGGTGAAGAACGGCCTAGCGGAATTGAGATAATGGAATACGTGGAATCAAATTGGAGTATAGATGAAAAAATATTCGGTATCGAATTCGGGGTTATTGAACTCAACAGTAATGTGAGTTTCCAAACTGAGGGTGATCCAGATTTAATATTCGAAGTTTTCGACTGGGGTCGTTTATCGGACGGGCTTTTGGCGTTTTTTGCCGATCGGCTGAAGGTTTACTTGCGCGACAAGGGCGCGCGCCACGACCTGATCGACGCCGTCTTCGCGCTGCCGGGGCAGGACGATCTGCTGATAATCGTGCGCCGTGTGGAAGCGCTGGGCCGCTTCCTCGAAACAGAGGATGGAGCAACTTTGCTGGCGCTTGTACGCCGCGCGCTGAACATCCTGAAGATCGAAGAGAAGAAAGACGCGAAGAGCTACGAGGGCACACCCGCCGCCAAGCTGCTCAAAGAAAAGGAAGAGAAGGCGCTCAACACCGCGATTGGAGAGGTGGGAGGGCAGGTTGCAGCAGCGCTTGCGTCGGAGAATTTCGAGGCCGCGATGGCAGCGCTCGCCAAACTTCGCGCGCCCGTGGACGCCTTCTTCGACAAGGTCACCGTCAATGCGGATGATCCGGAGCTGCGCCAGAACCGGCTAACTCTGCTGGCGCAAATTCGCGCGCTGACGCTTCAGATCGCGGATTTCTCCAAGATCGAGGGGTAGCTAAAGCCCGAGTTCGCTGTGAGAACCGATCCGGATAAGCTCCAAAGTATCCGGATCAGGTTTGCGATAGATTAGGAGCAAATCGGGCTTAAGGTGACAATTACGATGATCTGCCCAATTGCGGTTAGGGCGTGATCACGATGACTTTGTGAAAGCGGTTCATCGGCCGCCAAAAGACTAATTACTTCACGAACCAGACTATCGATAGCATTGCGATACCTACTCGCGCAGACCCGCTTGTACTCGCGCCGGAACCTCTTCGTCGCCAAAATCGTCCTCATGCAAATAATTCAGAAGGTCGTCAACAGTCCCGACCCTGACAAGCTTCCCGGCGCGCGCTTCTTTCATGGCTTCAATCGTCTCCTCGTTCGGAATGAGCGGATTGAAAGGCATCGCCTTTTCACGGGCGATCCTGATCATCATGAGGCGCACGGCATCTGAAAGGGTAAGGCCGATCTCTGCTAGGATGGCTTCTGCCTCCTCTTTCGTTTTCTGGTCGATGCGCGCGCGCACGACAGTATTGAGTTTCAACATTTGCGTGGCCCTTCTCTCTGGCACAATGTAGCTACAAACGGCCCTGGCTTCAAGAAGATTATTGCGCTTTTTGGATAAAGTGCAAGACGCCCGCGACAGCTCTACTCCGCCTTCCCCCAGAGCGGATCGGCGCGCGCGGCCACGCCCATCAAGTTAACAAAGCGTTTCCGCGCAGGCCCGTCCCGCTATGGTAAATTGTCCGATGGTTAACAGAAGCGCGCCGGATTTATTTCTGGTCAATTAAGACATACTTAAGGGTCCATTCGGAGCAAAACGAGAGGCTTCGTGTCTTTGACCGGGCGCGGAGAAGGCGCTTTAACCCGTTGAAAATAAGCAGCTTTTATCCTTAAGAAAATGCCCATTAAATAGAATTCAATGCCGGAATTTTACCCTTTACTGGGACGAGCAAAAGTCCGTTAAATATATTTGCGACGCGCCCGTTAATCATGCTCGCGCCATTCGAAGCCACGGCGGCGCACGCGTTCCTCGGTTTTTTCCTTGGAATTTCAACGCCTTATGGCGGTTAACCTCTCGACAAGACGCTTTTTCCTACCATGTCCCTTGCCAGGTAAAAACGAGCGCAAGCAGGGAAGAGAGATGCCGCCTACAAAAATCCAGCCCGCTTTTAGACCCAGCGGCCGCACACACTCATGGGATGACGCCGAAACTCGGAAAAACTCCATTCGAGTTCGAACGCCTTGATGGTTGTAATGAGCCCCCGTGACAGCCCTACTTCCCCTTGCCCCAGGGCGAGTCGGCGGGCTTGGCGCTGGTCGCGCCGGAGCTTTTATTGCGTGGAACTTCGGTGAATTCCACATCGATCACGTCGTCCGCGCGATGGGGCTTCTCCCGCCGCCGCGCCGTTTGCGGCTCCGGGCGGGGCTGCGGCCTGACGGGGCGCCGAAGGCCATAGGACATGACGCGCCAGATGGCGTCGCGGACTTGCGGGATCAGAAGGAGCGCCGCCATGCCATCGGAAACGAACCCCGGCACCATGAAGAGGATGCCCGCAAGCGCGATCGTTCCGCTCTCAAGCAGGGTTTTCTCGGGCGGCTTGCCCGAACGCATCGCGTCCATGACGCGAAATGCAAAAACCCGGCTGTGCGATCGGATCATGGCGGCGCCGAGGGCGAAGCCGCCAGCCAACAGCAGAAACGTCACGAGCGGACCGACCCATCGGCTCACCTGAATGATCGAGGCGACCTCCAGCACCGGCCACGAAATCATGAGGAAAAAGATCAGAAAAGGCATCGGCCGTATAGTCCTCGTTTGAGAGTCGCACTTCGATCTCTGTAATATAGGATGCGGTGGCGGGGTTGCGGAGAAATATGCGGCGATTCGGCAAAGCTTGCGGCAAACAGCGCGCGACTATAGCCAGCGGTGCTCAAAGCTCTTATATCTCCGCCAGGGATTACAGGTAAGATGGCCTCAGGGTCAGGAACGGCGACTGTGACGATGGGCGATATCTTCGACCTCACCAATATTCTGCTTTTGGCAGTTGCGGTGGCGATTTTCTTGCGACTCAGGAGCGTGCTCGGACGGCGGACCGGAGATGAACAGCCCCGCCTCGATCGTTATGCGGCTCCCGACGCCGCAGCCAAGCCGGCGCGCGACAACAATGTGATCCCAATGCCCCGCCCGGAGAAGCCGCCCTCCGCCGGCCAGCCTTCGGGCCCGAGCGTCGAGGAGAGGCTGGGAACCCTGCCGGAGGGCAGCCGTGCGGTCGAGCCCTTGCGCGCAATCGCCAAAGCGGACCCGTCTTTCGACACAGGCACGTTCCTGAACGGCGCCAGGGTCGCCTATGAAGCGATTGTAACGGCCTATGCGGGCGGCGACCGCGAAACGCTGCGCAATCTTCTATCCCGCGACGTTTTCGAAAGCTTCAACTCCGTTATCTCGGAAAGAGAATCGCGGGGGGAAACGAACGAGTTCAGCTTCGTCGGCATTTCCTCCGCCGATATTGTGGACGCTCACCTGGCCGACCGCATCGCGCATGTCACGGTTCGCTTTGTCAGCGAGCTGGTCACCGCCGTTCGGGACAAAGCAGGCAATGTCATCGAGGGCGACATCAAGGCCGTGCGGCAAGTCACCGATGTGTGGACTTTCGCGCGTAACGTGACATCGCCGAATCCGAATTGGCAGCTCGTCGCCACGGACTCTCCCGAAGCCTGAGGCGTGTCTGAAGAAGGACTCTGGCGCTGGCAGCATGCTCATGCCCAGGTGGAGGAGCCTGCGGTTGAGGCCGTGGCCTTCGCTCATATACCGGGGTGGGCGGAAGATGACCATGGCGCCGCCCTCGCCTGCTACCTGCGATCTGTGGATTTGGCGAACGCAAAGCTTCCGAAGCCCGCGGAAGACACGCTCGCCGCTTTGCTGGCCGATTGTGGAAGGGCCCGCCAATTCTTCGAACAAAACTTCGCCCCCTTTCGAATCCTGGCCGGCCCTGGCCTCCTGACCTCGTATTTCCAGCCGGTGCTGAAAGGATCGCGAACGGCGTCGCCAGCCTTTTCGATCCCGGTCTATCGAAGACCAGCGGACCTTAAGCCCTTGCCTGCGGGCCACCCCCTCGGCGCGAACGGGCTCACCGCCGCGCGTGACGGGCAAACCCGGTTCGAACCTTATTTCACGCGGGCTGAAATCGAAGCAGGCGCGCTGGCGGGGCGCGGCCTCGAAATCCTTTATCTTGCTGACGCGATCGAAGCGTTCATCATGCACGTTCAAGGCTCGGGCCACGTCGAACTCGACGATGGAACGCAAGCGCGGCTGACCTTCGATGGGAAAAACGGCCACCCCTACACGTCTGTCGCGAGGCGTCTCATCGAGCGTGGCCATCTCTCAGCCAAGGATGCCGATCTCGATGGGATGGTTTCCTGGCTCCGCGCGCATCCCAGTCCGGCGGCTTGGTTGCAGGAAAACAAGTCTTACATCTTCTTCAAGGAGATGGACCCTGCGGAGCCAGGGCCGAAAGGCTCGCTGGGCGCGCAGCTCACAGAAGGCCGAAGCCTGGCGGCGGATCCGCTTTACCACAGGCTTGGAATACCTATATGGGTTTTTGCGCCTGAACTTAGCTTCGACGGGGAGCCTTTTCGCAGGCTTGTCGTAGCTCAGGATACGGGATCCGCTATCAAGGGAGCCCAGAGAGGCGACATTTTCGCGGGCACGGGCAGCGAGGCCCGTCGTGTGGCGGGCCGGATTCGGCATAAGTGCGAATTTATTGTCTTGCAGCCAAAATGCTAATGTGGGCGCAGGATTCTTGGGGAGCATTTCATGGTAGGCCGCCGGGCCAAGCGGTTCCTGTCCGAGGAGGAGATTGAGCTTTGGGCTCATGTCACGCGCCTTGATGAACCTTTGGCGCGGGCGCAACCTCTTTGCCTCACTGACAGGCCGCGCAGTGAGGCCCACCTTCCCGCCGTGGCCAAGGCGCCGGATGGAGGGGAAAAGACCGCCACGGCGAAGCCGCTCATTGTCCCTGCCCGGTTGAAGCCCGCTCCGGCGGCGCCGCCTGCGCCTTTCGACCCGCGTATCGGCAAGAGACTTGCACGCGGCCGCCATTCCATCGATGCGCGGCTCGATCTTCATGGCTTACGGCAGCAGGATGCCTATGTCGTTCTGCGGCGCTTTCTCGCTCGCTGCCAGGCGGACGGCCTTCGTCACGTCCTAGTCATTACCGGCAAAGGCGGCAAGCTTGAGGATGCGCCGACCCGCGATTTCTGGCAGTCGGAAGAACGGGGCATTCTTCGCAGGCTGGTCCCGCAATGGCTGGCGGAGCCAAGCTTTCGCCTGCATGTCGTGAGCTTCACCGAGTCGGCAATGAAGCATGGCGGCAGCGGAGCGCTTTACGTGACCATCCGCAAGGGGCCTTGCCACCCGCGCCCTGAGTAAAAAGCCCACACGGGGAAACTCGCTTTATTCCGCGGCGCGAGCCGCCGGTTCTTCCGTATAATCTTCCTCGAAGCTCCCAGCCTTCACAAGACGTTCGAAAAGGCCACCCGCTCCGGCGAGTTCCGTGAACGTGCCCGCTTCGACGATGCGCCCCCGATCCAGCACCAGGATCCTGTCCGCATTCGCAACCGTCGAAAGCCTGTGCGCGATGAGAAATGTCGTCCGGCCGCGCCTCACCGCATCCAGCGCCCGCTTGATCTTGGCTTCGGTCTCGTTGTCGAGAGCGCTGGTCGCCTCGTCAAGAATCAATATCGGCGCGTTCTTCAGGATCGCACGGGCGATCGCGATGCGCTGGCGCTCGCCGCCTGAAAGAGCCGACCCGCGCTCGCCGATCACGAACTGATACCCGCCAGGCTTCGTGCTGATGAAGTCGTGCGCCTCCGCAAGCCGCGCCGCCGTCTCCACCTCTTCTTGTGTGGCCGCGGGCCGGCCGATGCCGATGTTTTCCGCGATGGACCTGTTGAACAGGCCCGCATCCTGAAACACAACCGCGATCGATTGCCGGAGAGAGGTGAGGGTCACATCGCGGATGTCGATGCCATCGACGAGGATCTTGCCCTCCTGCGGATCGCGAAGCCGCTGGAGCAAGGCCAAGGTGGTGGTCTTCCCGGAACCCGTAGGGCCAACGAGGGCGAGCGTCTGCCCCGGCTCCGCCTCGAAGGTCAAATTAAAGACGCCCTGTTCCGTAAAGGGAAAGCGGTAGGTCGCTTCGTCGAACTGAACATGCCCTTGTACATCCTCAAGCGGAACAGCGCCCGGCTTCTCGATCGTGGTCCCGCTCGTATCGAGAAGCTCGAAGAAGTTCGCGAGCGTCGGCGCCTGGAGAAAGATGCGCCCGACAAAACCGGAGAGCATGTCGAGCTTGCTGATGAGAAGGTTCGAGAAGCCGACGAAAGCCACGATCTGCCCGACCGTAACCTCGCCGCGCTGGGCGAGGATGGCTCCAATCGCGAAGACGGCCACCATCGTGATTGTCGCCGCCGTCCGGGTGAGCACGGTCAGCATCGCCCACCACGTCAGCACGGGATATTGCGCCCGAAGAAGGTCCGACATGAGCGCGCGAAGAGAGCTCGTTTCTGCAAGGAACCGCGTATAGCTTTGCACCACGGTCACATTGCCGATGACGTCGCCGACACGGCCGAAAACATCCTGATGATGTTGCTCGACGCTCTCCTGGCCGCCATGCGTCCGGCTGATTATGACCGTGTTGGCAAGGAAATAAAGGATGGCCAGTGCGGCGAGAAGCGCGGCCAGGCGCACGTCGATTGATATCGCGGCTGGGATCAAAAGCACGATCCCGACAATCGCCGTCAGATGCTCGCGCAAGAAGGAAAGCCACAAAGCGAAGAGCTGATCGGTGCCCGCCAACATGATCCGCACGACCCGGCCGGACCCCTGCTCCGCGTGATAGCTGACCGGCAGGGTGATGGCCCTCTCGAAAGCCATGCTCATCGCGGCCAGACGTTGCCTGTGCGCAAGCCTGTCCGCCATGATCGCCAGAGCGGAGGTGGCGATGATGTTGAATAGCCCCAGGGCCGCCCAGACGCCGATGATGGGAAATGCCTGCTCGCCTTTTGAAAGCGCATCGACGACGCGGCCGAAGAGAATCGGCTCCGCGAGTTGCACGACGGCGATGGCTACCCCAGCGAGCACAAGCGTTATGGCAAGCGCTCGCTCGGACGCGAGCATGCCGAGAGCGCGAAGGTAAATTCTCGCCAACTTCATAATGAGACTGCCGGATGCACCAATGACCGCGGGTAATAGTGACTAAACATGAAAGCCTTGTCCATGTGCCGTGGATAAGACTCTATAATTTCATGGTTTTCTAAAACGCGGCCGTTTGCTTGTGAGAGCTTTGCGTTGTGGGGCTCACGCGGCGCGGGCTGCGCGTCTCGATGACGGCGCTGCGGTTGCGATCATTTCCTGCCGTCCGTCGGACAAGAAGGCGACGATGCGATTATCGTCTTGCATCATGATGCTAAGGACATGCCGCCGTGGCCATCCATCCGTTGCTAGCCTGGTGACTTTCACGCGGCCTAAATTGCAAGGGAAGGATGTCAGCATCCCTTCCGGATGGCTGAGCGTCACTTTGGCCGTGCATTCATCCTTACAGGGTATGACGATCGCATCGGGAGGGTTGAGGACAACGCCGCCGCCAGCATCAAAAATGTAGTCGTGTTCAATAGCGCCCCATGCTCCAGCGCCGTGCTTACCCGTGTACACGAAGCACCGCCAGACCGCTCCGATCGAGACGTGTGCCGTGAGGCAGATCCAGCGGAACCGAATGGTGACATTTTCGCCATCGGGGGTAATGATGGCGGTTTGGCCTCCTGGAAGGGAGGCGGCGAGGAAGCTGTCCTCACGGTCGCGGCCGATTTCGTTGGGAAGCTGGCCGCAAACATCCAGAACGGCGGCTGGATGGTCATTCCCTGCCGCTGGAAGATTGCACGCATAGACGATGCTGGATGTTGGATGTGGCGCAAGCAGGTTGCCGGGAACGGCAAGCGGTTGGGCTGCGCCCGCGCTTCCTCCGCCAAGCCAGCCAAGGATCGCTTCCCCCTGCGGAGCGAGAATACGCTGCCCGATGTCGAGGCGCAATTGCACAGGAAACGGCTTGGCAGCTGTAGCACGCTCGAACATGGAGGCCTGCGTCGATTCATTCAGATCGCTTTTGAAAATGTCACACGAGCCGTCACCAAATGGTGAATAACCATCCGAAATCGCCTGTCGCACTGTGTACTTTGTGAAGAGGCCCGCTATGAGGCACAAGTAAAAATTGAATATTCCGCTTACTGCAATCTACAAGCATGCTCCAGTTCAACTGGCGCTGTTTCTAATCTAGCAAGATGCTGAAAAAGGCGGAATCCAAGCTTCATCTTTCGACAGGCTCAGGAGGATGCGGCGGATGGCTCCCTTCCACGGCGTCGATGCGCCAAAAGGGTGTCTGGTACGACACGGACGAGGGAGCCACCCATGAGCGAGATTAGCATAATCGGTTTGGACTTGGCCAAGCAGGTTTTTCAGGTTCACGCGGCCGATGACAAAGGCCGCTGCATCCTTCGCAAGCAATTGAAACGGCGAGAGCTTCTGCCATTCTTCACAGCGCTTGGCCCTTGCATGGTAGCGATGGAGGCCTGCGGCTCGGCTCATTTCTGGGCGCGCGAGATCGCAAGGCTTGGCCACGATGTGCGGCTCCTTCCGCCAGCCTATGTCAAGCCTTACGTGAAGCGCGGCAAGAGCGACAGGATCGACGCAGAGGCCATCTGCGAAGCGGCGGTCCGGCCGACCATGCGCTTTGTTCCGGTAAAGACCATCGAGCAGCAAAGCCTGACCACGCTGCACCGCTCGCGTGAACTTCTGATCAAGACCCGGACCATGCTGGTGAATGCGCTGCGCGCGCATCTGGCGGAATTCGGCTTCGTGGTGGCCAAGGGCATCGGCAAACTGCCGGACTTGATGCGCTGCCGGAGATGGCGCGCGCCCCGCTTTCGGGCTTTCTCGACGCGATCGCGCTGATCAACCAAAAGCTCGATGACATCGATAAATGCCTTCGAGCCTGGCATACCGCCAATGCGCAAAGCAAGCGTCTCGAAACCGCTCCCGGCGTCGGGCTCATCAGCGCGACCGCGCTGTGCGCTCTGGTTCCTGCTCCGAAGCTGTTCAAGAACGGCCGCCATTTCGCCGCCTGGATCGGGCTGACGCCAAGGCTCGCCGGAACCGGCGGCAAGACCCGGCTGGGGCGCATCTCAAAAGCGGGAGACCGCACCCTGCGCCGGCTGTTCGTGCTGGGCGCGACTTCGCTGATAAAGTCTCTGGCGAACAAAACCACGCCGATTGCGCTCTGGGTCCAGGCGCTTTTGGCCAGGCGCTCGCGGCGCGCCGTAACGGTGGCGCTGGCCAACAAGCTGGCCAGGATCGCCTGGGCCATCATGGCGAGCGGCGAAGCCTTCAGGCCGGCCGCAGCTGCGCAACTCGCGACGGCGCTAGGCGCATGAGCGGCCCGGCCCCTCAAGCCTGGCGCCGTGCTCGCAGCCGTCAACAACGCGTTCCGCGCCGCGTGCCGCGGCAGCCTTCGGCTGGTGTTGACCGCCGCTGCGCGCAGCGCCTCCCTGGAAGCAGGCCGGGACGGAGAAACGCCGTTCAACCGAACAAAGAAACTGCCTGACAGAGCCGCGGAAGGCGTGCGGCGCCAAAGTCAGGTTCAACGCGTTCGCAAGGGTGAAAGAGGAGTGATGCTCAAAGCTCGGCCAGACCGGAAAAACCAGCAAACCTCATTGGGCGCAAAGCTCACCAGGATGATCGGGAGCCGGTCCGCGGATCGCATCAAGGCAGCGGTCGTATGTGCCGCAAACGCCGTACACATGAGCGCACCCGCCGAAAAGCATCACGCTTAAAAAAACCCTTGCAACTGGGGAGCCATCCACACATGAGGCCGCGGCAGGCTCGTGATGAGGCTGCGGCAGGCTCCGATGAGGCTGCGCGATTGCAACGGCTTAGACCTCATGGTGAGCTTATCGCGGTTCGGCGGGGCTCACCGTTTTCATCGGAATCTTCTGGCGTAACCGGGATCGTTTGGCTGCGGCGCCGTACGCGTCCTTCCTAACTTCATGCGCTTTCCTGTACGGTGGATCGGGAGCCAGCGGATGAGGCCAAGCATCCTCCCGGAGACATTCTGGTACTTCAGCTTGGCCAGCGGCTTAATGCTGTTCAACGACGCCTTCCGCCGCTCGACCCCGTTATTATGCTTATTTAGGGGCGGAACACTCACCTGATCTGGCTGCATGAACGCTTGGAAAATCGGATTGCGGCGCTATCACGGCCTTAATAGCGAAGCTTTAAAAAAATACCGTAGTGAATATGCAGAAATTTCCGTGGAATGTGCAGGTATGGGTTGCGCTCTTTCGCCGAACAGCCTATGTCACATTTGTGACGCGGGGTGGAGCAGCCCGGTAGCTCGTCAGGCTCATAACCTGAAGGCCGCAGGTTCAAATCCTGCCCCCGCAACGTTTCCTCATAAGTTGTTTTTATTTATGCTATTTGTAAGTTGAACCCGCAGCCCTTAAAATCGAAACCAGTCTGGCATCAAGGGCAAGGCTTTGAGCGGTAGTCGGCGCACGATGGGCCTAGGCTGCGGCGAGACCGCTTGACCTTCGTAGCGGTCCGCGATGAGCCGGGCCAGCGCCAGGGATTCTTCTCGGAATTGCGCTTCCGCCCGGTAAATCTCAGGCGACATGAGCCATTCCACGATCACCGCGTTGATGGGAAGCCCCGGGCGCGGCTGCCGCTCTCGACGGCCAATGGGATCGCGACGCCTTGCTGCCAGCTCATCTCCGCCAGGCGGGTGTCGATCCGTGCAACCGCAGGCGCCTCCATCGTGTCCGGGATATTGTGCAGAATCGTGGGCTCCATTGTCTCGCGAATAGGCCAAGCGCTTTCACTTTAGGCTGTTGTTGTGGCGCGTGGAGCGTTCAATTTTCTTGAATGACTGCAATAGCTTGGCAAGAAACAATCGCGCTTCGGCGAATTGTAGAGCAGAAGACGGGCGCGGGTTATCGAGCCCAGGCTCGATTATTCGAGCTGGCGCCTGGGCTCCCCCGTGGCATAAGGACGGCGAATTTCAGCAAGCTCCCGGTGGTCATGGTTCGTCTCGAAAACATCAGCAAGCAGAGTGGCAATCATCTCCTGTTCATCGAGGCTTCGGCCTCTCTCCTGAAAGGCGAGAAGGCTGGCCTCGTGGGGCCCAATGGGGCCGGCAAGACGACGCTGTTCCGCATGATCAGCGGCCAGGAGGCGCCGGACGAGGGCCAAGTGGCGGTCGATCGCGGCGTCACGATCGGCTATTTCAATCAGGATGTCGGCGAAATGTCGGGGCATAGCGCCGTGACCGAGGTCATGAACGGCGCCGGACCGGTCAGCGCTCTCGCCGCCGAACTCGAGGAGCTTGAGGCCGCCATGGCCGACCCGGAGCGCGCCAGCGAGATGGACGCGATCATTGAGCGTTATGGCGAAGTTCAGCACCGGTACGAGGAACTCGACGGTTACGCGCTTGAGGCGCGCGCGCGCGAAGTGCTCGGAGGCTTAAGCTTCAGCCAGGACATGATGCACAGCGATGTTGGCAAGCTTTCAGGCGGCTGGAAGACGCGCGTTGCGCTGGCGCGGATCCTGCTGATGCGGCCCGACGCAATGCTGCTCGACGAGCCAAGCAACCATCTCGATCTTGAAAGCCTGATCTGGCTCGAACAGTTTCTCAAGAGCTATGACGGCGCGCTTTTGATGACCTCGCACGATCGAGAGTTTATGAACCGCATCGTCAACAAGATTGTCGAGATCGACGGCGGCTCGCTCAACACCTATTCCGGCGATTACGAGTTCTACGCGCAACAGCGCGAGCAGAACGAGAAGCAGCAACAAGCGCAATTTGAACGCCAGCAGGCGATGCTGGCCAAGGAGATCAAGTTCATCGAACGGTTCAAGGCGCGCGCCTCGCATGCCGCGCAGGTGCAGAGCCGGGTCAAGAAGCTCGAAAAAATCGATCGCGTCGAGCCGCCACGCCGGCGCCAGACCGTGGCCTTCGATTTTCCGCCCGCGCCGCGCTCCGGTACTGACGTCGTCGCGCTTAAGAATGTTCACAAGCGCTACGGAAGCAAGGCGATCTATGAAGGGCTGGATTTCGCGATCCGGCGCAAGGAGCGCTGGTGCGTGATGGGCGTCAATGGGGCCGGAAAATCGACGCTCCTAAAACTGGTGGCCGGGGTGAGCGAGCCCGATCAGGGCTCGGTGACGATCGGCGGCAGCGTCAAGATGGGCTATTTCGCCCAGCATGCGATGGAGTTGCTCGACGGCGGCGCCACGATTTTCCAATCGCTTGAAGAGGCATTCCCACAAGCGGGGCAAGGCACGCTGCGGACCCTCGCGGGCTGTTTCGGATTTTCGGGCGACGATGTCGAAAAGAAATGCCGGGTGCTGTCAGGCGGCGAGAAGGCGCGGCTGGCGATGGCGATCATGTTGTTCGATCCGCCGAATTTCCTCGTGCTCGACGAACCCACCAACCATCTCGACATGGCGACAAAGGAGATGCTGATCAAGGCGCTGGCGCAATATGAGGGCACGATGCTCTTCGTCTCGCATGATCGACATTTTCTCGCAGCCCTGTCCAATCGCGTGCTCGAACTGACCCCCGAGGGCGTGCATAGCTATAACGGTGGCTATACTGAATATGTCGCGCGCACGGGCCATGAGGCGCCCGGCCTAAGCCGCTTAGAAGAAGGGAAGCTCCCCTAGTGTTGTACCTTCACGATCAATTAGAATCGTGAAGGGAGGCGATCGAAGCAGAGACATGGTGCTGCCACCGTGGCCAATCCGAAGCAGCGGCAAGCCCTCGATCTTGCCGCTGAAATCGCGGCGTGGACACCGCCGCACCGCCAGTTTCAATCGCAAGCGATTGAAGCACCTCGCGGGCCGATGTAAGCAGGGACGCTGTGAAGGCGCTGGAGGGTGCCGATCGGAGGCTCCGGGGGCTTCACACCCCGCCGGTCATGGCCCGGATTTCTGCAATGCGAACGCAAACTTATGCGCCAGATCAACAGGCTGCATCTGGAGTTCCCCTTCGCAGGGGCACGGATGTGGCGCGGTCTTTTGGCTGCCAGTGGTAGCAAGACCGGCCGCCGACGCGTCAAAGCGCTGATGAAGCGGATGGGGATAAAGGCGCGCCCGGATGGCCGAACTGCTCGGACGTGCGCCCCCCCTGTCGGGACTTCTCGGCTGAACGGCTGAAGGCGTGGCAGAGCTGAAGAAGCCGTCCGGGTTGGCTGCTTGGGCGCGCGGGCGGCGGCAGCGCTAACATAGACTCGACATGCCGCTTCGGCGGCTCCGCCCTATTGCGAGATGCGCAGCTTGTTGAGCCCGAGCGCGATGTTCTGGAAGGTGGTGTTAAGCTGGTCGCCGGTGGGGTTGTAGAAGTAGGTTGACGCGCTGCTTGCGCATTGCTGCAAAAGACCAAGGCCATGGTTATTGATTGAAGTGCCAAATCCGATTGCATAGACCATGATACGCCCCGGATTGCCGCTTGCGTCGGTGACAGCCTTTATATTGTTGCAAAGCGTAACGAGCTTCTGGTCGAGAGTATAATCAGGCTGATCTTCGCTCACGCCGTTCGGAACCGAAAAAAGATTAAGGTGAGGTCCGCTGCCATAACCATAGGCGTTGTAGATCGATTGATTGAAGCCGTTGCTTGTCGTGGTCGGCACGCCGCTGCCGCTGCTCAACTGCACGTCGTTGAAGCCATCCGTGACAAGAATGATGACCTTGACAGTTGTGCTGTTGGAATAGGGCACTCCGTCTGCAAACGGCCCGTTCGGCGATAGAACATGCCATCCCCACACCAATCCGGCCGGGATAACCGTCGCGCCATAGGCGGTCATGGCGCTGATCTCGCTCAAAATAGCTGATTGGTCATTCGAAAGCCGAATGATCGGCTGTTTCGTGCACAAGGTATTTGGACCGCTACTGCCAGCCGACGCTTGTACGCTCGGCGCCTGTGGGCTGGTCGTGTATTTCGTAACGCACTTCTGATCGGCTTGCTCCTGGGCGGTTGAAGTTCCCTGCCAGCAGGTTCTGTCGCACAAGTAGCTATTGTAGAAGGATGAGCCCGACGTGCAGTCATCGGAATAGGTTTTCTTCGTGCCTTGGCCAGTCGTTTTATAGGCGTCGGGTTCATCCGGCGCAAAGAACGGCGTGTAGAGTGTGGCAGGGGTGGTCGTGGAGGGCGCGACGTCCTCGACGTCATAAGGCTCCGCGCGTTGCCGGACACATCCTCCCCACTTCCAGGACGATTGATTTGCGGCTGAAGCCAGGTTGCTCGCAAAGGTGATCAGACCGGTGCCTGTTGGCACGCTGATGTTCTCCTGGGACATCGAGCCTGCCGCATTGCTGTTATCGATCCAGGCCGCGCTCGCATATTGAGTGCCGACATTCACGGTATCGGTGAACGGCACAACGCCAATCTTCACATATTGCTTCGTAGGATCGTTTACAAAAAGGGTGTTGACCAAGGTGGTTGCGGCATTTTGCAGGCCCTGGATGCCCGTTGTGGCGCCGTACATGCTGGACATGGAGCCGGTGTTATCGAGAACAAGCACAACTTCCAGATGGTTCTGCGCCGCAAGGGCCCGAGAATGGATTGTCGTCGATAAAGTATTGTAGCCGATAACTTCAGCAAAGTAAGTGCCGACTGTCGCAGAGGCCGTGACATCCACCTGGGTATTGTTGTTGGCTCGGGTGATTTTCAGATTCGAAACCGATATCTGGTTCTGAGAAGAAAAGTTCGCGTTGATGAATGCTTGGACCTGGGCCTGCGCTTGTGCATCGGTCAGGGTGGGATTTTTGGCTGCGCTCAATGCGGCTGCGTCGATCGCTGCGATGAGCTGGTTTTTCACGACGAGGATGTGGCCGATGTCCACAGCCACGCCGAGCAGCACAATGAACGGCAGAATGAGCAACGCCGTGAGAATGAGAACGATGCCGTGCGCATCCCGCCTGAAGCTGGCAAGCTGCTTCCGAAGGGTGTGGAACATTCTCCTTGATCCCATACAATCGCCGAAATCTTGAATGCAGGTCAACAAACGACCCAAAGCTAATGCCTCAGCTTAGCGAGAAGCAAACAGAATCCTTGATCGCTGCACAGGCTGATGAACTGGGGGTAAGTCACTTATTCCTGATTGTAACGAATGGGTTCTGAAACGGAGCCGGGAAGATGCAAAGCGTTTTCAGCAAGTTCAAAGTCCGCATCATCAGAGCACGCCGCGAGGAGCACGGTGTTGCTCTTATTGAATTTGCGATCATCACAGTGCCCTTCCTGGGACTTATTCTTGGAATGCTCGAAGTCGGCCTTATTTTCTGGGCCGGATACGAGCTCGATAACGCCACGCTGACGGCTTCCAGGCTGATCAAGACAGGCCAAGCCCAAGCAAACAACTACAGCCAGGCTGATATGATCACACAGATCTGCAATAATGTGGCGATCTTGTCGGATTGCACCGGCAAACTGCAACTCACGGTCAAAAGCTTTGCGAGTTTCGACTGTGTTGCGAACCCCACGCAGGCTGGCTGCGCGCCGGGCTCCAACTACAGTCTCGGCCGCGGCGGGCAGATCGAACTGGTGACAAGCTCCTACGAATGGCCTCTTTTCAATTTCGCGACCGTGGCGCTCTTAAGCAATCTTCCCGACGGCAACCGCCTTGTTCAGTCGGCAGCCGTGTTCCAGAACGAACCCTTCTGAGACGAGCCGATATGAAAACGTTCCTTACTGATGCGCGCGGCGCCGTTCTCCTGGAAGCGGCCATTGCGTTCCCTGTTTTGATCGCCGTTCTTCTTGGAATGGTTGAATTTGGCGAAGCCTACACCATAAGCCGGAAAAATGCGCAAGTTGCGTCCAGCATCTCGGATCTCGTTTCGCAGCAATTGAAAGTCACGACAGCCCAGTTGAACGATATGGCGAACATTCAGGCGACAATCCTGCAGCCATACTCAGCCACGCCAGCAGGCCTTCGAGTCAGCAGCATCATCCTCCAGAATGGGAACGCGGCAAGCAACGCAGGCGTGCAATGGAGCGTCGCCTGGGGAAATCTCTCCGCGCTTACGAAGGCGCAGGGCACCCAGACGAACTTTACCTTGCCTTCCGGCCTCGTCGCTCAGGGCAGCACGGTCATCGTCGCTGAGTCGTCCTACACCTTCACTCCAACAATCGGCAGCTATCTGACCAGCGGCGTGACGTTCGATTCGGTGGCCTATTACATGCCGCGAGTCACCGCCATCACCTGCTGCTCCTGACCTTTGCACGGCGACTCAAAAGCTGCCGCTATCTCCGCTGACAGCGCAAGGACACGTTTCCCGCCCCCAAGAAGGGGTGGTGCGCTCGATTTGGCGGCGCCATTTCCGATGGAATAAAATGTGCCGCCCAACGTTATCAACATCGCGACCCTGGGTTTCCACAATCGTTAAAATAAATGTGAAAACTCTCTTTCCTTGGACATCTATAATAATGTCATAATCCGTGCCTGCTGTATTTTTACAACTTTTGGGTTTAGCGAACTAAAGCTTCCTCGAGCTCGAATATAGCAACGTTCTCGCTCATGACAAAGCTCGACTTTGCGCGCATCCGCCCGAGCAACCTCTCCGAATAACTGTCCCCGATAAATCTTGATTTGCAGGCGCTACTCTTCCCGCGCCAACGCGGGAACCGGGTTTGCAATCCGTCTGCTGGCAACTCCGAGACGAGAAATCGATTCAATAGCTGCATCTACTTCTGGGATCCCTAAGCCAGAGAGTGCGAGGTCATACGGCTTGCTACCTGAGGTAGACATGCCAGGCGTGCGCAATTGCAGCGGCATTGCATGCAGATCGTTAACGTTTCGTATTATGCCCTCACAGCGCGAGTTGATGTGAAAAGACAGCGCTGGAGCAGTTCAGTTTGTAGCAACCAGGGGATTCAGATGAACTCTATCATTTTCAAGATCATGATGCTGAACGAGAAAATCGAAGCCTTCAGGAAAGACGAGAAGGGCGTGACGATGATCGAGTACGGCTTGATCGGGGCTCTCATCGCAGTGGTTTGCATCGGGGCCATCACGACGACTGGCACCAATGTCAACGCCATGTTCCAAGCAATCGCAACTGCAATCACCGCCAAGGGCTAACAAATCCGCATGGTCCCGAAGCTTTGTGCGTCGCGACCATGCCTCCTTCCTTCGTTTCAATGAGGTTCGCATGCGCCTCGGCTCAATCATTATATTCGCCGTCGCATTTATATTCGCAGCCATTGCGGCGTTCCTCGTGCGCGCGGCGATTTTAGGCAATGGCGCGAAGGCGGGCGCTACGCAGACTGCCGTTGTCGCTGTCCGCGATCTCAAGGCGGGCGAGAAGCTCACGCCCGACATGGTCCGGGAAGCGCAATTTCCCTCGGAGTTCCTGCCCAAAGGGGCTTACACCTCCCGCGATCAGATCTTCGCAGGCGAAGGGGAGCATTTGCTGGCGGCGTCCATTGCGCAAAACGAACCCATACTGGCCCAGCGCCTGCTCGACAGCTCCGACAGCATGGTGGGGCGGATAAATCCTGGCATGCACGGCGTCACCATCAAGGTCAACGAGACCTCCAGCGTCGGCGGCTTCGTTCAGCCGGGCGATCACGTCGATGTGCTGCTGACGCAGACCGAGAAATCGGAAACGAACGCCACGCATCGCCCCTACACCAAAACGCTTCTCAAAAACGTCAGGGTTCTTGCTGCCGATCAGCAAATCCAGCGCAAGGCAGATGCGCAGCCTCCGAAGACGGTCACGCTTGAGGTGGCGGAGGACGACGCGAAGAAGCTGACGCTCGGGGGCGCCATCGGCCAGCTGTCGCTCACGCTCAACCAAGGCGATAGCGGTTGGGGCGTCGACCGTGTCGTGGACGCTCGCGATCTCGTCGCCGCGTCGGATCAAAATACCTCGGATGCCGCCCCCGTGACGGTCTTCCGGTCGGCGAAGCGGGAAGAATACAGGGTGCCTGGGCCGCAGTAGGTTTTTGAGTTTCGGTTCTTTTGCGTTTGTTCGGGAGGCGTTCGTGGTGAGTTGTTGATCGATATTGCTTGTGGGGGGCATGATGCTTGGTTTCTTCGGGGCGGCAGGGCGCCTGAAATGGTTTTTCTCTGCAGCAGTGCTCGCAGCATGGTTTGTGGCGGCCTCTGCTCCTGGATATGCAAACGGAAACGGCAAACAGCTCAACAGCTACTATCTGGACAGCAAAACGCAGCGCCTCGACGTGCAAGTCGTCCTGCACAAGTCCGAGACTGTTCGCGTCGAGTTTCCTTACGGTGACGCGCTTGTGGGCGACCCCGAAGTGGCGGACGTGGTTCCTCTCACCAACCAGACCATCTACATTCTTGGAAAGAAGGTTGGAGTTACGCGCCTGTCTCTCCTGGACGCCAAGAAGCAGGTTCTTGGCGTCGTCGATATCGAAGTTACCTACGATCTCGATATTCTGCGCAGCCGTCTGCGCGGCAACTCGAATTTCTCGAAAATCCATGTTTCGTCAGTTAACGGAAAGGTTCTGCTGACAGGCATTGCTCCCGACGCGGTGGTGCTGCAGCAGGTTTTGACGCTTGCCGAACAACTCGCGCCCAAAGACGTCACCAATGGCATGACCGTGGCCTCTCCTCAGCAGGTCATGCTGGAGGTTCGCTTCGTTGAGGCGAGCCGGAATCTGAACCGCGGGATCGGCGTGAACTGGGCGACCGCTGGAAAGGTCGGAGCAACAACCGGAAATAGCAACATTCAAGCCGGAGGCATCATTGGTACCGGCGGCGGCAATTTTGCGAACACCTCGGTTTTCGACCTGCAAGGTCTCCTGCAGAACCTGACGCCTTACGGGACCATCGGCGCCAAAGTTCTGGGCGGCCCGGTGAATGCTGACGTGTTTATAAACGCGCTTGAGGAAAAGGGCCTCGCGCGCCGTCTTGCTGAGCCGAACCTGATCGCCTTGTCTGGCGATACCGCGAGTTTTCTGGCGGGCGGCGAATTTCCATTTCCCTCGAGCGTATCCAACAATGGCCAGGTATCCGTCGAGTTTAAAAAATTCGGTGTCGGCCTTGCCTTCACGCCAACCGTACTTTCGAACGGGCAGATCAATCTGAGGATCGATCCGGAGGTCAGTGAGCTCGACCCGGCAAACTCGGTCACGATGTATGGGACGACGATTCCCGGGTTGAACGTTCGCCGGGCGACGACAACGATCGAACTTAGGGACGGCCAGACCTTCATGATCGCCGGCCTCCTCCAGGGAGAAAATAACTCCGACACCCAAGGGCTCCCCTGGGTTGGAAACGTTCCCGTGCTCGGCACGCTGTTCCGCAGCGAGGCATACAAGAAGCAAGAAACAGACCTCGTCATTCTCGTCACGCCCCGACTGATCCGTCCGATGGTGCCCGGCGACAAGATCGCGACGCCGTTCGACAACAGAAGACCCGCGAGCGACGCGGAATTCTTCCTCGGCGGCCAGCAGGAAGTTCAGGTAAGCCATCCGAAATTCGCTGGTGGCCAGATCATCGATTACGCGCCTGAACAACCCGTGGGCGGCTGGGCGCCAGTCGATACAGGCCCGAAGCCATTAAAATAGAGGTGCATTGATGAGAGACTGCAAAAAACTGATGGGACATGCTGCTCGTATTTGTGCCCTCGCAGCTCTGACAGCAACGCTTGGGGGCTGGGGTTGGGACTGGAACGAGGATTGCGGCTGCTATCCTACCGAATTCGTCACGCGTCAGGCTGGCGATGCCGTTCAGGTGAACAAGGACATCCAGATGATCGATCCTTGGCCGCACTACGTGAAGAACCGCAAGCTCGATCTCGATGGTCACCGCGCCAGCATCGCGATGCGGCGCTACCAGGCCAATCAGGTCATTCCGCCGAACAATCTCACGGCGCAGATGCCGCAGAACAACACTCAGGCGAGTACGCCTGCACCCGTGCCCGAGTTGCAGCAATAGGAGACTTGAGGAGTGCAGAAGGTACAGTCGTTGATCGCAGACAGTCGGATTGCGCCCTGGGACGGGACGGATGACGAAGATGTGCTCCTCTTAACCGACCCGATCCCTGCCGGGATTGTAAGCCGCAGGCCGACGGCGGCGCCGCGTCCCTTCGAGCCCGTTCACACATTCGATATCCTTCTCATCACCAGTGATGGAAGTCTGCGTGAGCGCCTTTTGCTGAGCTTTGCCGAGCAAAGCCGGCTCAATCTTCGGCCTCTGCAAGGCCGAGTTGTCGAGATCGAGAAGAGGATCGCGGATAGTGACAGTCCCGATTGCGCGGTGGTCGACATCGGCAAGGGAGATGTCCTTGATATCAATGCGCTAGAAAGGCTGAAGAAAACGCGCTTTTCGAACGTGCCGGTCATTGCGATTTCGAGTTCATCTCGACCCAGCCGTAGCCCGGGCCCTCATGAGGGTAAAAGTCGATGACTGGCTACTGTCTGATTGTCTGCCGGGCGAACTGCAAAGGTCCTGCGAAAAAGCCCTGAGCGCTCGTCCTGCCGGGGAAAAGGACCGGCACGCCCAATGCACGGCTTTGGCTCCGGCCAATGGCGGTTGCGGGAATACGACATTGGCGATTCAGACGGCGTTCCTTCTTGGCAGCCGGAGAAAGCAGCTTGAATCGGTCTGTCTTGTCGACCTCAACTTCCAGGATGGCGCCGTCGCCGATTATCTCGATATTGTGCCCGCCTTTCAGCTTTCGGAACTCTCGAAAGCTTCGAAGCGCCTTGACCACCAGATGCTCGATGTGATGCTGACACGACACCGCTCGGGACTCGCCGTCCTTGCGGCGCCGCGGGTCCCGGGCCGTTTCGTCGATGTCGGCGGAGAGTTGATTGCGTCGGTTCTTGGCATTCTATCCGAGTCCTTCGCGCATCTCGTCATCGACCTGCCCAGAAACTGGTACCCCTGGACCGACAACGTCATTTGGGGTTCTGACCGCGTCTACGTCGTGTCGAGCTTCACAATACCGGCATTGCGGCAGGCTCACTTCATTGCGGATGCGATTGCCGCCAAGGCCTCTCCGGAAGCTCAGGTGTCAGTCATCGTCAACAAGTTCCATGAACCGCTGATGGGTCCCGGGCTCACCAGAAAGGACGCCGAGAGCATGCTTGCTACGCGGCTCGGCGGGTTTGTTCCCGACTTGGGCGGCGTCGTCAATGACGCGATCAATCGGGGGATCGCGCTTCCAGAGATGCGCGCCGGAAACAAAATCGAGAAGAGGCTAGCGCAAATTCTCGATCGCGATACCCGCATAGCGAAGGCGTAGGATTACGGAGTAGAGCCGATCGATGCTGAACAAATTCATGAGAGGCCCTGCAAAAACAGGAGCCGGAGCGCCGTCCGACGAGGTCTTGAATGTTGCCGCTCTCGTCGATGCCAGCCCCAGCCGGGAAGGCGAAGACATCAACTTGATCGGTACAATGCTCGTCGACGCCAAGGTCCGCGTTCATCGCAAACTCATCGACGATCTCAATCTGGCCTCGCTCGAGCGGATTCCGCGCGAGGACTTGCGGAGACAAATCGGCGAGTTCGTCGCCGAATTCGTCAAGTCAGAACGCATTCCTCTCAACGCGAAAGAGCTTGAGACCTTTTCCCAGGAAGTCTTCGATGAACTCACGGGGCTTGGTCCGCTCGAACCTCTCCTGAAAAATCCGACGATCAGCGATATCCTCATCAACACGCACGAGAGGGTTTTTGTCGAGCGGCGAGGCAAGCTCGAAATGGTGCCCGTCCGATTCAAGGATGAGGCGCATATTCTAAGGATCGTCAATAAGATCGTGGGCGCTGTTGGCCGTCGCGTCGATGAATCCCAGCCCATGGTCGACGCCCGCCTCGCCGATGGGTCTCGCATCAACGTTGCAGTTCGGCCGGTCGCGGTCGATGGCCCGCTGGTCTCCATCAGAAAATTCTCCGAGAAGCCTTACGATCTTTCGAAACTGGCCAGTTTCGGGTCATTGAACGGCAGGATGGCGGAGTTGCTGGAGATGTGCGTGCGGTCGAGGCTGACCATTCTGATCTCCGGAGGCACCGGCAGCGGAAAAACCACGCTCCTGAATGCGCTCTCAGCCTATATCGATGATTCAGAGCGGCTCATCACCATCGAAGACGCTGCCGAACTGAGGCTGCAGCAGCCTCATGTGGGAAGGCTCGAAACACGGCCTCCCAACATCGAAGGCCGTGGCGAGATCCGCCAGCGCGAGCTTGTCAAGAACGCGCTTCGCATGCGCCCTGACCGCATCATTCTCGGAGAGGTGCGCGGCGAGGAGGCTTTCGACATGCTGCAGGCCATGAACACTGGCCACGAGGGCTCGCTTGCGACCATCCATGCCAACACTCCTCGCGATGCGCTGGGCCGCTTGTCTCAGATGGTCGGCATGGCGGGCCTTCCCATGTCCGAGCACAGCATTCGCGCCCAGGTCACATCAGCCATCAAACTGATCGTGCAACTCCAGCGCTTCAGCGATGGCAAACGCCGGATCGTCAGCATTACCGAACTCTCCGGGATGGAGCGCGATATCATCCAGCTGCAGGAGTTGTTCCGCTTTGTGCGGCAAGGCACGACGCCGGACGGGCAAGTCCGCGGCGTCTACACGGCGACGGGCGTCCGGCCTTACTTCTTCGAGGAATTGAAAATCAGAGGGTTCGATGTTCCGAGTTCGTTTTTCGATCCGGCGATTGCGGTGAACTGATCATGAGCCACAACCTGGTTTCCTTCTTTGTATTCTGTACGATCCTCACCATTGTCCTTGCTATCTATATAGCAGTCAGGGAGCAGACCTCTGGCCGCGGCCGGATTCGATCCAGAGTGATGGCTCAGAACAAGGAACGCATTACTTCCGAGGCCGCGCTTTTCGATGTGCGGCGGAACAGGAGCCTCGCCAGCGACGGCGGCTATGCAATCTTAGTCGTTTCCTTGAACAAGTTCATCCTTCAATCCGGAACGCGCCTGGGATTAACGGGTGTGAGCTTCGCGGCGCTCGCCTGTGCGGCCGCAGCTTTCTTCGTCGCCCACTTTACAGGGTTCAACGTTCTCATCCAGATCCTCTCTGCCATCGTCAGTGGTATTGGACTGCCCACTATCATCCTGCGGGCCATGCGCGAGGGGCGGCAGCGCCGCTTTGAGGAGCAGTTACCGGAAGCTATCGACACGATGGTCCGCAGCCTTAAGGCTGGCCATGCGATATCGGTGGCGATTTCTACCGTCTCACGAAACATGCCCGATCCGGTTGGCGCCGAGTTCAGAATAACTGCCGCCGAGATGGCGTATGGCCTCGATCTGGAGACGGCCATGGTCAATCTGCATTCGAGGGTTGGCCAGCCCGACCTTGGACTGCTTTCGCTCGCAGTCGGCATTCAGTCGAAGACAGGCGGCAACCTGGCCGAGATCCTATCCAATATGGCTCGCATTATCCGGGGACGCTTCAAGTTGCGCAGAAAAGCGCATGCATTGGCATCCGAGGCCAGAGTCTCCGCCTATATCTTGAGCGCACTGCCGCTCGTCCTGTTTGCCACCATCTTCCTGGTATCGCCAACCTTTTACGGCCAGGTTTGGACGCACCCCTACACAAAGCCGGTCCTGGCCGGAGCTTTCTTTTGGATGATGCTTGGTAATTACATCATGTATCGCATGGCGAGGATTCGCGTGTGATGACAGACGCGCTTTCATATTCCATTTCCGATCCAGGAACTCTCAGCGTGGCGGTGGCAATGGCCTGCGCGTTCGGCGCTGTCTTCTTTTTTGTGGTCGGCGTTAATGCCTACATCGGGACAAGGAGCGACGTCAAAAGGCGTTCCATCTTGGACCGTGGGCTTGCTTCGCAAGCTGGCGGCGCCGGCCAGGAATGGTTTCAGAATGCGGACTTCTCCAAGATATCAGAGCATACTGGCGACATCAGCGCTGCTCGGAGACGTAGAACGAGGTGCGGCCAGCGGTGAAGGCGAGGCATCCAAGCTAAGGCGGGAAATGCTTCGCGCCGGATTTTTCGGCCCTCGAAGTGTATTTTGGTATCAGTTGATGCGCGCCTGTCTGTTCACTGTTGCTGGCGTTGGCTGTTATCTGGCGCATCGTTGGTTTCTTCCGAATGCACCAGTCAGTTCAAGCATGATGTGGGGCGCATCTTTGGGCTGCGTCGGGTTCTTATTGCCGAACCGCTTTCTTGTTATGCGGCAAAATCGGGTGGTCCAGGAGTGCCGGGATGGATTCCCGGACTTTATCGACCTGATGATTGTGTCTGCTGAAGCAGGTTTGGGCCCTCGCTCGACCATCGAGCGGCTTAGCCGCGAAATTGCCAAGACCTATCCTATCTTAGGCGCGCATTGTTATCTCGCCAGCCTTGAAATTCGTGCAGGAAGCAACCTGCATGAGGCCCTTTTCAATCTGTCGCGCCGCATTCAGGTCGAGGAAGCCGCGGTCCTTGCATCGCTTCTCGAGCAAACCGAGCAGCTTGGAACGAGCATTACCGATGCTCTGCGCATCTATAGCGAGGAGATGCGCGAGCGGCGCCTCGTTAAAGCAGAGGAGAAGGCGCATTCTCTTCCGGCAAAGCTCGTTCTGCCGCTTGGCTTGTTCGTGTTCCCTGTCATTCTCGTTGTCATTCTCCTGCCAGCGGTCATCCGAGTAAAAAACGCAATCCTATAAATCAAGGTGGGGCGCATGAGAGCTTTGAAGATGATTTCTGCAGCTGCTGCTGTCGCTTTGGGCGTGGCGGGCTGCTCCTATGACATGACCGACACTTTCCCTGTCGCGCCTCTGCCTCCTACGGGCGAAGTCATCTTGTCGCCGGCGTTCCCATCCGGCCCCGAGCAGCCCCTCGTCGATAAGGCGAAGGTTCACTTCAGAAACGGCGAGTATGGGTTGGCCGAGCGTTACTTCCGCGAGGCCGTCGAGCAACGCTACCAGAACGTGGAAGCCTGGCTTGGTCTTGCTGCATCCTACGACAATCTCAAGAGGTTCGAGGAGGCGGACCGCGCCTACGACGTGCTCGAAAAAATGGTCGGCCATACGCCAACAGTGCTGAACAACTTGGGCTACCACTACATGCTGAAGGGCGAGTTTGGAAGTGCCGAACATGCGCTGCTGACCGCGCAGTCGCAGGATCCAAACAACCCGCTCATTTGCGCCAATCTGGCCCTGCTTTCCGACTGGAAAGCGGCAGCCGGGAGACCGGGCTAGGCCCTGTTGAGATTCAGGATTGAACTGAACCGCTACCGCGCAGTAGCGCCTTCCGTCGGGTGGTCCGGCGCACCGAGTTCGTGGTCTCGTTGGCCACCGTTCCGCGCCGCGCTTTGTTTGAGCGCGACAGGGGCGCACGTAAAGACTTACAGGATTGCCTTGGCGAAAGCTTCGGAACCTTCGCCACAAAACCGCTTTTTCTTAAGCGCTTGCGGGTCAGATGCGTATCCAGGAAGCGATGTCGAAACGATGTAGTATTCTGATCGTCGAAGATGATGCTTCGGTGGGTAAATATTTAACTAAAATCTTAGCCGATGCCGGGATAGATGCGGTTGGTCCCCTCCGCACCGTTAGCGCCGCGTTAGACGCGATAAGGACCGGCACTTTTGATACGGCCTTTCTTGACATCGATCTGAATGGTGCTTCAGGCTTGCAGATCGCGGCGGATTAGGCGGTGGCAGTTCGGCGCCGAGCACACCATAGGCGGTCAACTGCATTATGAGCATGGGTGGTGCTGAGCAGGCCGGCGCCGGCATTTCCGCGGAGATCGTGGTGGACGGGAAATTGCGCCGAGGCTCGGTCGCGGAGAAGGAAACGATTTCGAAATCGCCAGCTCCCCTTTGACAGGGCGATAACCGTAGGCTTTGCCGCCTGCGATCCTTGCCTTCCGCGATTTTTCCTGCAAGGCCGCGTCTTGTCTTATCCCAAAGTAGCTGCCGTTGCGAAGCTTCGGAATGCGCAACTCAACGGCGCCGGCGCACGTCTCCCAGATGGGGTCGCGATAGCCGTTGCGCTGCACGAGGCGGTCCGGCGAGCGTTCTCCAAAGAGCTGCGCCTGTGAGAGAAGAAACTTCCATCTCCATCAAGCGCAGGATATCGGCGTCGGGCGTCTTCTCAATCGGCGTGCGAAGGCTCATCATGTCGTCGGTCATCGGCAGTTCCCCGGTTGCGTTGGATGTCGCAACCCGATCCTACCGCTGAGTCGCCGATGACCACCGCAAACCAATCACTCGCTACGGCGCCATGGAGGGCGCGCTTCGCGAGCGGTTTACTACCGTTGAGTTACACCACTACCGGGGACGTGACCTGAAAGAGAGGATGCATGTGCGGTCGGACGCTCACTTCGGGGCGCCGCCGATCTCCAGCGGCTGGCCCTTAGCGATAGATCCCAAGTACGCCGTGATCGCGACCAGGTCGGGGCTGCCGAGTTCGGGTGGCGTCCCGGCCAGGCCGCCCTTGATGCAGGACTGCACCTGGCCTTCTAAGGTGACCACTCTATCAGCACCGCGGCTAAACCGGGGGTATATGGCGGCGGCATTGAGCAAGCTGGGCAGTTCGCGGTCTCCCAGTTGGCCTGGCGCCTTGCCGCCGTCCTTGTGGCAGGTCTCGCAGGTGCGTCCATTGCCCCCGAAGGTCGCGGTGGCGAACAGGTGGGCGCCTGTGGCCACGGCCATTTCCAGCGGGGTTTCAGTGGCGCCGACGGACTGGGCGGGGGGCAGCAGCAGGGCGGCGCCGACGATGGCAGGTAGGATGCGGATAAACAGCATGGGTTTCCCTCATGGGCCGTCTCTATCGTAGGGTAATTCAACAAGAGAGCCATGACAACTCGTGCATCTCTCTTGGCTCATCGGCGGCGAAAACGTGCCCATCACCCAGGCGGGTGTGGTGACGATTTCGCCAGCCGAGCTTTCAATAGAGTCCGACGAGCCGCTTTTGGCGGGTGTCCGCTCGATGTAGCCTTCCTTTCTGAGACTATGCGGATCGCGGCGGCAATCTGGCCAACTGGCGTCCGATGCAACGGCGCTTCGTTCCTTTGCGTGAAGCGTCCTCCAGCTGCCCCAAAGTTCCTGCCGCTCGAATCCGTTCTGCACAAGCGCCACGATCCGGACATTGCCTACCCTTTTGCCAGTCACTTTTCCTCTCCGCCGGCTTCCTGGGAAATGAGCCACAGTGCGGATGATAACGCGATAATCCTGACCCATTTGCGGCAAGCGCTTCCAGGATTTTCCACGGAAAAAGCGTACTAGCAACTCTTAAGTATCTAGTACAGCTTACGGCCGGAAGTTCGCTTGATCGTTTGCGGCAATGGGAGTGCGAACTTCCGGCCGGCTGTACTAGCGATGATGGCTTTGGCCTATCTCGACGCTTGCCTTCATTCCGCTTCTGGACCACTCCACCGTTCCCCCATATCCAAAGATGAGCTTGGCTCCCGTGCGACGAACCCGTGATATTGACCCAGGTGCGCGAAAAAGAAAGCTGATGCTTTACGCCTGCCTAAGCCGCCGGGCATACTCGCGCCAAATCTGGCTACCCAAAGGCCAAGCATGGGCCATCTCGATCCCGCGCAAGCGGCCGCCGCCAAGAGCGCCGCTGAGATCCAACTGACCCTGGCGGGGCCTGGGGCCGGCAAAACCAGCACGCTCGCCGGCCGCTTCCTCTATCTGGTCGGCAAGGGCGCCGATCCCGCCCGCGTTCTGGTGATGACCTACACCAAGAAGGCCGCCGATGAGCTCAAGGCGCGCCTTGCAAGGCTCTTGGATTTGCCCTCGCCGAAGGGGCTGCCAATCGCAACCTTCCATGCCTTCGCCTTTCGGCAATTGAGACGTGACCCGGCTGCGGCGGGACTCAGAGAGCGGTTTCCTTTATGGGACGCGCCCGAACAGCGGCAGGTCTTCAGCTCCCGCCGCATGTGGTGGAACGAGGACCAGGACATTCTCGACATTATCGGCGGGGCAAAAGAGCGCCTTCTCAACGCCGCCGCGTTTGAGCGCGCCGCGGGCGACGACAAGGTCCTCAAAGAAGCGGCTGCCTATTTTCGGGTCTACGAAACCGCCCTCAAGGCCGCTGGCGCCATCGATTTCGCGGACATGGTTCCTTTGGTGACAGACGCCATGGACCGCAGCGAAAGCTATCGCTGCACGATCACCGGCGCCTTCGATCACCTGCTGGTCGATGAATATCAGGACGTCAATCCCGGCCAGATCCGCCTGATCGACCGCTTTGTGGAGGATGGCGTGAAGCTTTGGGCGGTCGGCGATGACGATCAGACGCTCTACGCGTTCAGGGCTTCCGACGTGCGGCACATTCTCGATTTCGAGGCGAAATATAAAGGCGCGCGCATCCACACGCTCACCCGCAACTACCGCTCCGCGCCCGAGATCGTGGAGGCCGCCAAGCGGCTGATCCGCCATAACAAGGCCCGCTGCGACAAGAACTACGCGCCGGCCGTCAGCGAACCGGGAGAGATTGTCATCCGGGGCTATTCGAGCCCTGAGATCGAGGCGCGGCAGACGGCGCGCGCAATAGCCTTGCTTCTCGCCAGGGGCTATGCACCGCGGCAGGCAGCCGTGCTTTATCGGGCCGGCTCCATCGGCCTGGCGTTCCAAACAGCATTCAAAGAACTGGCGATCCCCTTCGAAGTGTGCGGCGCAGGCGATGTCTGGCAAGGCGGCGCAGCCAAGCTTGTCGTTGGGGCTTTGCATTATCTTCGCGACGGCGACAGCCCCGCCGCCATGATGGGCCTGGGCAGCGGCAAGCGAGGCGACATCACGCGCGAGCAGCTCGATCTCGTCAGAGCGGTTGTGCGGCGCGATTTTGCGGCTTCCTGCAGCCATGTGCAGCGCATCGCAAGCGATGCGCTGCCGAAAAGGGCTCCAAGCCGCGACAAGGCGGAGTGGCTGAGCCTTGTCGATGCGGTGATCGGGCTTGCGCTTTCCTGCGCCTCCCTGGAAGAACTGGACGCCAAGATCAAGGAGCAGTCGAAGTCGCTGCGCAATCCCTCCGGGCATGCCGTTGTGCTTTCGACCGTCCATTCCGCGAAGGGGCTTGAATGGGACGCCGTGTTTCTGGCCGGAATGGAGGATGGGGTTCTGCCTCATGCCAATGCGGACGATATCGAGGAAGAGCGCCGGATAGCCTATGTCGCCGTGACGCGCGCCAGCAGGCTTCTTGGCCTTACCTACGCCGCCGAGCGCTACGGCGAACGGTCAAGGCCCTCGCCCTTCCTCGTCGAGCTTGCTGGTGAGGAGGAACGGCTTCTGATCTGGACCGGACCGAAACTGAAAGGCGCAGACGATCGGCTTCCGCTTCTAACGCGTGATGAACCGCATCGCTTTTCCCATGAACGCCGGAGACGAAGCGGCGACAGGCGGAGCAGATGATCGTCCGCAATCTCCGAGGAGCCGGAGGACTGGGTTTGGCTGAGAGACCAGCCCAGGGCTGTAGTGGGTCGGGAGCCGAGGTGGCGGTTTTCTCGCGATCCAATGTGCGCCAAGTCGGTTTAAAATCCAAATGCGGCCTTCTCCGAAAAGGCCAAGGCATTTCCGCCCCTGATCTAACTGAGACATTCAGCGCCGGTCTCACCGAAAGACAGTCATGGTGGCGTGCGGACGTTGCGCTTCCTCGATCTACCGAAAGTAATACGCGGACCGGGGATCGATGGGCAGCCCGCAGCCGGACCGGCGTACGCCCGGTGGGTGCTTGACGCGATGCGCCGAACCATCCAGGGCGTCCATCAGCTCGGGCAAGCGCTGCAGGACTTCGCACAGCAGCGCCCAATCCGGGCCGTTATCGAAGACGGGAGGATCAAGGAACTGGACGGCCGCGCTAGAGAGATGATGGTCAATGACATCTATCTTCGCGGAGAATTTCCTCCTCCAGGAAAGGTGCGCGCGCAGCGGCCCGGTGACACGCCAATTGATCGGTACCATAACCGACTTAGTTCGCTCGGCGAGGCAGTTGATGCTCTTGAGAGGGCTTTCGTGGAGGTTGCCGAAGTCTGCGGCGACGACGGAAAGGCCGCTCGTCGAATTTAGGGGTTCGGACACTCGGTTGTGCTCTGCTTGGCGCGAGCAACTCCGTAGGATTGTCGGCGGAACCGGCGCCGGCAAAAGCCATTATAAGGTCACTTGGCGGAGAGGGAGGGATTCGAACCCTCGGTACGGTTACCCGTACTCCGGTTTTCGAGACCGGCCTATTCAACCACTCTAGCACCTCTCCGTTGGAAAACGCCGCACGAAAGGAGGCGGGCTTAGCACCCGGAACCGCCCATCTGCGGGTTCGCCGCGAAGAGATAGCAAACCAAGGACAACCACGCAACGGCTTCAGCTGCCGGGGTGATTTTTTCCGTTGACGATTTTTGAGCATGGTGACGCTGCATGAATTCGCGCCATGCGGTTGAGATGCGGCGGCCGAAGGCCTAGAACAGTCGCAGAAACCCGAAAGCGATGAAGACCATGGACCAGAAAGTGCAATCCCTTCCATCCGATCCGCCCCTAGCCGAGAAGCGCCCGGCCCGCGATGTCCATCACGACATCGAGCGCGTAGATGATTATGCCTGGCTGCGCGTGCCGAACTGGCAGGAGGTCATGCGCAACCCGCAAGCGCTCGGCGCGGATGTGCGTGGCTATCTTGAGGCGGAAAACGCCTACACGAAAGAGGTTATGGCCGACACCGAAGCGCTTCAGGAGACGCTGTTTAAGGAGATGAAGGGGCGCATCAAGGAAGACGACTTAACGGTTCCTGCGCCCGATGGCGCCTACGCCTACTTCATGAGCTACGTCACGGGCGGCCAGCATCCACGCCTTTGCCGCGAGCCGCGTGCGGGCGGGGAGACGCAGGTGCTGCTCGATGGCGACGCGCTGGCCGCGGGCAAACCCTACTTCTCGCTCGGAGCAGCCACCTGGAGCCACGATCACAAGCTCCTGGCCTATGCCTTCGACGACAAAGGCTCCGAGTTCTACATGATCAAAATCCGTCACCTTGAGACGGGCGAGGAATTGCCGGACGAGGTTCCCGATATGGAAGGCGCGCCCGTCTGGAATACCGACGCGAGCGGCTTCTATTACACCCGCGTCGACGAGCATCGCAGACCGCAGCAAGTGCTGCTGCACCGCATATGCCATAAGGCTGATGAGGATGAGCCGATCTACCACGAGCCCGACGCCGGCTTCTTTACGCGCGTGGGGCAGAGCCAGGACCGGCGCTATCTCTTCATCGGCGCCGGCGATCACGAGACGAGCGAGGTTCGCTTTCTCGATCTGTCTGCGCCCGAGAAGGGCTTGCAGATCATCGCAACCCGCGAAACGAACCACGATTACCAGGCGGAACACCACGAAGGCCGCCTGATCATCCTCACCAACAGCGATGGCGCCGAAGATTATAAGATCGTGGAAGCGCCCGTCGACAACCCTGGCCGCGAAAACTGGCGCGATCTCGTTCCGCACAAGCCGGGACGGCTCATCCTCGATTACACCTGCTACAAAGATTACCTCGTGCGCCTCGAGCGCGAGGACGGCCTGCCGCGCATCGTGATCCGCCGCTTCTCCGACGGCGAGGAGCACGCCATCGCCTTTGCGGAAGAGGCCTATTCGCTCGGCATGTCGGACGGCTACGAATACGACACCGAAATGCTGCGCTTCACCTATTCGTCGATGACAACGCCGCGGCAGGTGTTCGACTACAACATGCGCACGCGCGAGCGGGTTCTGCGTAAGACACAGGAGGTGCCGAGCGGTCACAACACCGCCGACTACGTGACGCGCCGCGTTTTCGCGCCCGCATGGGACGGTGAGACCGTGCCGGTTTCCCTGCTCTACCGAAAGGACACGCCGCTCGACGGTTCGGCGCCTTGCCTGCTTTACGGCTACGGGTCCTACGGCATCGCCATTCCTGCGGGCTTCTCGACGAACGCCTTCAGCCTCGTCAATCGCGGCTTCGTCTACGCCATCGCGCATATTCGCGGCGGCAAGGACAAGGGTTATCGCTGGTACAAGGACGGCAAGCTCGCCAAGAAGACGAACACCTTCAAGGACTTCATCTCAGCAGGCCACTACCTCGCGGAGCAGAAGTTCACCAGCGCGGGGCGCATTGTCGGCCAAGGCGGCTCCGCGGGCGGCATGCTCATGGGCGCGGTCGCCAACATGGCGCCGGAGCTGTTCGCCGGGCTCATCGCGGATGTGCCGTTCGTGGACGTGCTGACGACCATGTTGGACGACACGCTGCCGCTCACGCCGCCGGAATGGCCCGAATGGGGCAACCCCATCGAAAGCGCCGACGACTACCGCACCATCGCGGCGTATTCGCCTTACGACAATGTGCGCGCGCAAGCCTATCCGAACATCCTCGCGACGGGCGGACTCACCGATCCGCGCGTCACCTATTGGGAGCCGTCGAAATGGGTGGCGAAGCTCCGCGCGCATAAGACGGACAAGAATCTCTTGCTCCTGAAGATCAACATGGATGCGGGCCACGGCGGCGCCTCGGGCCGCTTCGACCGGCTGAAGGAGGACGCGCTTGCCTATGCCTTCGCACTGAAGGTTGCGGGGAAGGTTTAGTCTCCGCGATCCTGCGTCAGTTCTTGATCACCACCCGGAACTCGGTCTTGAAGTCGTAGACCGGGTAATCCTTGATGATCGGGGCGCTGACCTCCAGGGACATGGCGACCTTGTCGGTAAGAGCATAGCCGACGGCAAGGTCTGCGGGCAGGAACAGCCGCCCTGTCTGACCTGAAACGGGGTCGCCATAGTTGATGCGGATGTCGTAGCTCGGATAGAAGGTGAGATACCAGGGTCCGGGAAGGTCGAGGTTGAACGTCGGGGCAAACTGGGGTTCGCTGATATTTCGTGTTGCGGGGTTTCCGCCGAAACTCACCGCGTAGCGCATTGCCGGAACGAAATAGGTATCCTTGCTCAGTTCCATGAAGGTGTAGCGGAATCCGAAGCCGGGCATGATCTGCCAATTCCCGCTCCCGATGCCGTCCGAGGCGGTCGGCGCAACCAGGCGCGCGCCGAAACCGAAGGCTTCTCGTTCGCTGAGATTGCGGATGAGAACGGCCTGAAAAACGGAGTTACCAAGCCCGAATTCCAGCGCCTCTGGCTCGCCCTGCGTGAACGTTGTCTTGTCCACAAGATCGGTTTGAGCGAGGAGGGAAAGCTTCCAATCGGGATCGAGCTGTAACCGGCTTGTTCCGCGAAGGATCCAGATATCGCGATCGGTCTGGGTCGTCGTCCCGGAAGATTTGCGATATTGATAGCGAAGATCGAGCGCGTTCTCGGGGCGGGTCAAATCGTTGCCCGTGCTTTTCGGATCTTGATCGGCGCTCGAGGCACTGGCCCCATCAGCATCCTGACCACTATTCGCCACTTGTTGGGCGGCGGCGAAGGTCACGCCAAGGAGCGTTGCGGCCAGAACGCCTAGTACGCCCCGCGGGAAATCCTGACCCATTTGCGGCAAGCGCTTCCAGGGTTTCCCGCGGATGAGGCGTACTAGCAAATTATTGATTCTAGTACAGCTTACGGCCGGAAGTTCGCTTGAGCGTTTGCGGCAATGGGAGTGCGAACTTCCGGCCGCCTGTACTAGTATGGCAATCGTGGGCGCATGCCGTCGGGATCGTAGTGCAAACGTAAGCTCGCATGAATTGGCGTCTTCTTGACGAGACATGGCTTCGCCCCCTTGACCCCACCTTATCTTCCGATTCACAGAGTTGGACAATCGAATGCCCTTGCTCCAACGGTTGTGGCAATCGACTTTCAGGCTAAGCTGGTGCGCCAATGCGCCGCTTTGGGCGAACTCGGGAACAGCAAGGCACTGCGATGACGGCAAGAGATGCAAAGCGGCTTCGCAGCCGCGCGTGGTGGGACAATCCCGATAATCCGGGCATGACGGCGCAATATCTCGAGCGCTTTCTGAATTACGGACTGACCCGCGAAGAGTTGCAAGGCGGGCGGCCCATCATCGGCATCGCGCAGACCGGCAGCGATCTTGTCCCCTGCAACCGCCACCACATTCAGCTCGCGAGCCGCGTGCGCGACGGCATCCGCGATGCGGGCGGCGTCCCGTTCGAATTTCCGGTGCACCCGCTGCAGGAAACGGGGATACGGCCCACGGCGGCGCTGCATCGCAACCTCGCCTATCTCGGCGTTGTCGAGATCCTTTATTGCTATCCGCTGGACGGCGTCGTGCTGCTGACGGGCTGCGACAAGACCACGCCCGCGCTCTTGATGGCGGCGGCCACCGTCGATCTTCCCGCCATCGTGCTCTCGGGCGGCCCGATGCTCGACGGCCATTTCGAGGGCAAGCTTGCGGGCTCGGGCACCGTGAAATGGGAGGCGCGACGACGCTATGCGGCTGGAGAGATCGATTATAACGGCTTCATGGATCTCGTCCTGGCCTCCGCGCCCAGCATCGGCCATTGCAACACGATGGGCACCGCAAGCTCCATGAACGCGCTCGCCGAAGCGCTGGGCATGTCGCTTCCCGGCTGCGCGGCGATCCCAGCCCCTTACCGCGAACGCGGCCAGATGGCTTACGCCACAGGGCGCCGCGCGGTTGCGCTGGTTCGCGAGGATCTACGCCCCTCCAGGATCATGACGCGCGAGGCCTTCGAGAACGCGATTGTCTGTGCATCCGCCATCGGCGCCTCGACCAACTGCCCGCCGCATCTGAACGCCATCGCGCGCCACATCGGCGTCGAACTCGACAACGACGACTGGGACCGCATCGGCTACGACATTCCGCTGCTTGTGAACATGATGCCGGCAGGCGCCTATCTCGGCGAAGCTTATTTCCGGGCGGGGAGCCTTCCGGCCGTGATGGCGGAATTGATGGCGGCCGGCAAATTGCACGAAAACGCGCTGACCGTGACCGGCCGCGCCATCGCGGAAAACATCGCGGGCGCAAAAATACTGAATGACGACGTCATCCGCCCCCACTCCCGCCCGCTGAAGGAGAAGGCCGGTTTCGCCAACCTGAAGGGCAACCTGTTCGACAGCGCCATCATGAAAACGTCCGTGATTTCAAAGGCTTTCGGCAAGCGCTATCTGGAACGGCCCGGCGACGATGGCGCCTTCGAGGGCCGCGCCATCGTCTTCGACGGCCCCGAGGACTATCACGCCCGCATCAACGACCCGACGCTCGGCATCGACGTCGATTGCATCCTGGTAATGCGATATTGCGGCCCGATCGGCTATCCGGGCTCGGCGGAAGTGGTCAACATGCTGCCGCCCGACGCGCTTGTGAAGCAGGGTATCTCTGAGCTTCCCTGCATCGGCGACGGCCGGCAGAGCGGCACGAGCGGCAGCCCGTCGATCCTGAACGCGTCGCCGGAAGCGGCGGTCGGCGGCGGACTCGCGTTGCTCAAGACAGGCGACCGGATTCGCATCGATTTGAACAGGAGAAGCGCCAATATTCTCATCCCGGATGAAGAGCTGGCCGAGCGGCGGCGCAGCCTTAAACTGCCCGAGATCATCAGCCAGACACCGTGGCAAGACCTTTATCGGCAACATGTGGGGCCGCTCGATAAGGGCGCGATTTTCGAAAAAGCTGTTCGGTATCAGCACGTTAGTGGACTGGGCGTGCCTCGAGATAGTCACTAGTACGCCCCGCGAGAAGTCCTGACCCACTTGCGGCAGCCGCTGGCAGCGACTTCCCGCAGATTAGGCGTACTAGCAACTAATTGATTCTAGTACAGCTTATCGGAGGCAAGTTCGCTTGAGAGCATGCGGCAAAGTGAGTGCGAACTTGCCTCCGGCTGCACTAGCGGCGTCGCTGGCGCGACCACCCCTCGATTCACTTAAGCATCAATAAAGTTTTATTTTGCGGCTACCTGGCGCAGGCTAAGCTCGCTTGTAACAAAAAGTATCAAACAAGCTAAAATGGCGATTCTTGATACGGCTCCGTTACAAAAAAGAGGGAGGAAACAACAATGCGCAAGACTTTGATCGTTCCAGCGGTGGCTGCGGTGGCTCTGCTTTCCACCGCCGCAATGGGTGATGAAACCGTATCGAACTCCACGCGGCAGGATCTGCTGACTGCAATGAAGAACGAGGCTTTCGCCCATCTGAAATATACGATGTTTGCCGAGCAGGCCCGGAAGAATGGCAATGAGGTGCTTGCGGGAATTCTTGAGCACACAGCCGAAGACGAGTTCGAAAAGCATTTCAAGGCGCACGCAAAGTTCTATGGTCTCATGAGGAGCGATTATCAGAACCTGATAAACGCCATGTCCGCGGAATTTGTCGAGGCCACGCAGATGTATCAGGACATGGCAAAACGAGCCGAGGCGGCCGGTGACGCCGAGGCAGCAAAGCATTTTGCCGAATTCGCGCGCGACGAAATGGATCATCGCGATATCTTCAAGGGCGCGATCCCAGAGCAGGCGACGAAGAAGTAGCCTGCGGCCACAAGCCCGGCGGTGCATCGCGGCCGGGCGCCATAAACCGAGAGTTTTTGCAGTATCGAAGGGGCGACGAAATCTCGCCCCTTACGTTTCGGCCGCGACATGACCAGACCCTCCGAGTTCGTTTACGCGAATGTGGACTCGAACTCGCGCCAGCCGGATCATTCGCCCTTGAAATCGGGCGGGCGCTTCTCCTTGAAAGCCGCGATGCCCTCCCGGTAATCCGCGCTTTCATACACTTTCCGCCGCATGTCCTGGATGCGCTCGAACACCTGCGCGGGGATAGGCTGGTAGTCGCTCAGCACCCGCAACTGTTCCTTGACTACCGCCATTGCGAGCGGCGCTTTCGTAGCCATCTGCCGCGCGGCAGTCATCGTGTAGGTCTCCAAATCGGAGGAGGGCACAAGATGGTTGATGATGCCCCATTCGAGCGCGACATCCGCCCTGACGGGCGCCGCGGTGAAAAACAACTCCTTCACGATGTTGAGCCTGAGCCGGCCCATGAAATGGAGAAGTCCGGTTGTATTATACGGCAGGCCAAGGTTCACAGGGGTGATTGCGAATGTCGCGGTTTCGTCCGCGAACACCAAGTCGCAACTCAACACCAGATCGAATGCGCCGCCCCACACCGCCCCCTGCACCATGGCGATCACAGGCCCCGGAAACATCCTGATCGCGCGGAGCGTTTCTTCCATCGGATCGGCGTAGCGCAGCGGATCCATGTCGCCGAGCGGCAATTCGCCGATGTCATGTCCGGCGGACCACACCTTGACGCCTGGCTCCGCCCTCAATATCGCGACGCGGACCTTTGCTTCCGCGAAACGGGTGAAGGCTTCGGTCAGCGCGTGCATCATCTCGTGGCAGAGCGCATTGCGCTTCGCCTGATTTTTCATGGTGATGACGCCGATGTTGCCGACAGTCTCGACAAAGGCCAGGGAACTGGAGGCATCGCTTGCGCCGCTGGCGGTTTTTTGGTCCATTTGGACGGCCTCCTCTCGAATACGACCGATCTTAGGGAAAAGCGCTTTGACGCGAGGTTAATGGAATTAACTTATTTAATTAAAACGATAATTTTCAGAGGAGACCATGCGTCAGTATCCGTGAGAATGGGCGATCATGTTAACATGCGAGTTTGAAATATATTTAACGGACTTTTGCGCGTCCCAGTAAATGGGAAAATTCCCGCATTAAATTCCATCTAATGGGCATTTTATTAAGCATAAAAACTACCTGTTTTCAATAGGTTAGAGCATCCTGTTCCGCAGCCTGCCGAAGGCGCCACGCTCCTCGTCTTGCGCGAATAGACCATTTTTATGGTTGAATTGACCAGAAATGAATGCGGCGCGCTTCCTGCTAACCATCTTCGAATTAATGCATCGGCGCGGCAAGGAGAAGTTTACCAAAGATGACCGGGTTTTGCGCCGTGCGCCGGACGCCCTTCGGGCCGGTCAGCCGGAACTGCCTCCGGCATTCATGGCGAGATTGCCGCCGTCGACGGGCAGAAGCACCCCGTTCACGGAGGCCGCGGCATTGGACGCGAGGAAGATCGCGGGGCCCACGCAATCCTCCGGCGACAGCAACCGGCCCATCGGCAGGCCCATCATAATGCGCGGCAGAACCTTGTCCCGGAAGTGAGGGTTGTCGAGGTGGGCCTCGAGCCCCGGCGTGAGCACCTGTGCGGGAAGGATCGCGTTGGTGCGGATGCCTTTCGACCCGTACTCCACCGCCAGTTCCTTGGTCATCTGATGGACGGCGCTTTTGGTGCAGCCATAGGGGAAGGCGCCTCGGCCAAGCGCCGTCTCGCCGGCGTTCGAACCGATGTTGATGATCGCCCCGCCCTGCCCTTGCGCGAGCATCCGCTTTACGGCGGCGCGAATACAGAGGAAATAGCCGGTCACGTTGACGGCGAACATGCGTTCCCAATCTTCAAGCGCCACCTCATGCGGCGCCGTGCGACGCGGAAAGTAAAACGGAACATTGACGAGGATGTCGACGCCGCCCAGCACGTGATCGGCCGTGGCGAAAAGCTTCTCGACCTCTGCTGGCTTCGAGATGTCGCACAATTCGGCGCCGGCCAGTCCGCGAAGAGACGACAGTTCCTCCGCTGTCCGGGAGAGCCCCTCCGCATCGATGTCGCAGATCAAAAGAATCCGCCCCGGCGTGCGCGAACCCAAGGGCGATCGCATGACCGATGCCGCCATTCGCGCCCGCGCCTGTCACGACAGCCGCGCGCCCGGCCAAGCTGAATGGTCCGTTCATCATGATGCCGCCCGCTCCTCAAGAACTTCGATGCGCCCGGTTGCGCCGTCGATGCTGATCGCCATGCCTTCTTGCAGAATAGAGGTTGCCCCGGCGAGCACAACGGCCGGAATACCGCTCTCCCGCGCCTGGCAGGCGGCATGAGCGAGCACGCCGCCGACCTCGACGACAAGCCCCGCCGCCATTCGCATCAAGGGCGCGAGGCCGAGATTGGCGGAGCGGGCGACGATGATTTCATCGCCCCTCATCGCTTTGCGCCGCCAGGGCTCGCCGCCCGTATCGTCCAGCACGCGAACCAATCCTGCCGCGCTACCGGGGGCCACCGGCGCCCCCTTCAAGCGTCTCGATTGGAGCGTTTTCGTCCGCGAACCAAGAGCGCCCGTGCTGCTGGCGAAAACGACCGCTGGCGCCCGTTGCTGTCCGGCCAGGAGGGCGGCAATCTTTCGCTGCCTGCGGCGCTGTGAAACGAGCCCGGCGAGCGATTCCCGCGCATGAAAGCAGCCGGAAATCTCGGAAGGTTCGAGGTAAAAAATATCGCCGTCCTTCCATCCGAGGCGACGGTTGATTTCCAGAAGGGTCTCTCTCAAGACCCGGTATTCGCCAGTATAGTAGTGCTTGATCGTCTCGCGGAGGGGGAGAAAGGTCTGTGCGAGGCGCAAGTCAGTGAAAAAGGCGCGGAGGTCTGCCTTGGTTGCTCCCTCCGCTTCCAGGCGGCGGCGCACATCGCGTTCAGCGTCGCGGCGCCGGCGTTGTTGCTCGTGAAATTCGTCACTGGGCCGCCGTCCCGACGCCGCCAGATCGTGCAGCAACCGCTCGATATTTCGGGGTTCTTCCGACAATCGCGGCAGCGAAATTTCCAGCTCGTTGCGGGAACTGTGCCCGTATGCGCGCAAGAATTCTTCGCGTGTGATGCGGTCCTGAGCCAGATTTTCAAGCTCGATGGCCTGCCGCGTGATGAGACTGCCCTCAAGACCCTGAAAGAGCTTCTGGGCAAGCGCAGGCTCCCCCAAATGCTGCTCAAGCCGCCAGCGCACCATATCGGCAAAGTAGAAGCCAAGGCGCGCAGCGGCGACAAACCAGACGCAGCTGAACTGCCTCAGGTGATCGATCCGCTGCTGAAAGAGGGCCAGCAGTGCGGCATCCTCAGATGCGAGAAGACTGGGTGGAACCGGCTCCAGAGAGCGGCGCAGGATCGGCTCGATATCGCTCCGATAGCGGCGGTAAATGTCGCGAGCCGCCTTTGTCATTGATGCGTGGAATTGCCAAAGGGCTGCGTGCCGCCTCCGCCCCTCTGTTTCGTCGTATGCCGAAATCGCCTCTGGAAGGCTCATCGCTTGGGCGTAGAGGCCGAATTCGGGATAGCTGGCGCGGGCGTGATCTTTCGCAATGCTCAATAGAATCGAGTCGATGTCGATGGGCAGGCCGATGTCGAAGGTCCGGGCGTCGATTTCGACGTTGAAGGTGACCTGCCCGCAAATCAGTTCGTAGAGACCCTCTGCGCTGCTTTCGTCCAGGCAGTAACCGAGCATCCGCCGGCCGGCGGCGATTGCGCCACCCGAGTCGGCGAAGATGGTGCGAAACAGGCCGAAGCTCATCGGCGTGGGGGTAGGCAGAAGTTCGCCGACGTTTCCATTGCTGAAGATGGCCTCAGCGCCTGCGAGCCGTCCCTGACGGCGCAATGCCTCGACGCGGGTCGCAAGTCGCGCGCGCTCGGAGGCGAGATAGGTCTCGATCTCGGCATCGCTTATCGGCTCCTCTTCCGGCAGGCCGGTTATGGGCCTTGCCTGAAGAAGGTAGATGCGCCCGCTGGCGATGGCGAACTCGATATCCTGAGGACAGCCGAAGACCCTTTCGACCCGCGTGGCCAGACGAGCCACAGCCGCCGCTTCGGCCTCGGTGATCGCCCGCTGTTCGGCCCGCTCACGCGGCAGCGCAACCTCGCCTTCCCAGGTCAGCATGAACGGCTTGGCTGTAATCGATGCGGACTTTTCGGTCCCATCCCGGCTTACGATGAAGACATCGCCGCTGATGCGGCCAGCGGAAAGGGG
Source organism: uncultured Alphaproteobacteria bacterium (assembly GCA_963757195.1). Lineage (GTDB taxonomy): Bacteria > Pseudomonadota > Alphaproteobacteria > Rhizobiales > Rhodomicrobiaceae > Rhodomicrobium. Next base: position 607,527 of record CAVWQG010000002.1, on the reverse strand, counting down.
TTCGCCGAGACCGGGGACAGCGTTGATGACGACTTCGTCGCTGGCCCCGGTAATTGGATTTGCCGTAAAGGCAACGCCCGCCGCGTCCGCGTCGATGAGGGACTGAACCAGCACGGCCATTGCAGGCGGCTGATGGCCTCGCTCGCAGGCGCCGCGGTATTGTTCAATTGAGGGAGCGTGCAGCGCTTTGAAACAGGTCTCCACCGCAGCCAGCATCTCGCCTTCGCTGGCAACCGGCAGCACGGTGGGGAACACGCCCGCCCAGGACGCGTCCTCTCCATCCTCCTCGCTGGCCGAACTGCGCACCGCTGCAATTTTCAGCCCGCTCCGTCGCCACGCCGCCACGATGACTTCGCGTAAGGGCGCAGGCAGCACCGGTTCGCCAAGGCCAGCCGTCTGCCAGTGTCGAAAGGCTTCGGTGGTGATGCAAAACCCGGGAGGGACATCGAACCCGCTGCGGATCAGCGTTGCAAGATGGAAGGCCTTTCGCCCGACCAGCGAAGCGTCTCCCGGAGCAACCTCGCCGAGATCGAGGATAAAGAGGGCGCGCCGGTCTAAGCTGGCTCCGCCAATATGGCCAACGAATCGTCCCTCACCCCACCCCTCTCCCCCTGGGAGAGGGAGTTCGGCCGCAGCCGTTGCGGTGTCGTTCCCTCTCCCAGAGGGAGAGGGACAGGGTGAGGGGGGCCGCCCTTGGGGTATCCGGCCAACTTTGCTAAGCTCCGGGATGCAGGTCATCAATTTCGTGCCCTACGGCGCGATCGCCATCGACTGCGCGCGCGTTATCCGGCCTTCGTCGCGGCGGCCTCGCTCGCTCACCCAGCGGTCGCGAACTTCGTTCCATTCCTCTTCGAACTGCGAGACATCGTCATTGCCGCCAAGCACATGATCGAGCACGCGCCTGTAGAAGGCGCAAATGTCGGCAACGAGGTCCACCGACCGCTCACGGCCAGGAATTTTGAAACGGTTCACGCCGAGCCTGACGTAATCCGGCATTTCCCAGAGCAAAAGTTCAGGCGTGCCCTTCAAATCGGGCTGCCCCATAAACTCGGAGTCTGAAGTGAGATCCCATTTCGCCCGGCAGATGCGATGGCAGCTTCCGCCCCGGCTGGCGCTGCCGATGAAGTGGTTCTTGCCCGTCGCATCGATCGTGTTGGAGATCTTGAAATAGCTGCTCGAATAGCAGCGGCCCGGACAGATGCGGCCACGCCTCATGCTCTGGAACATGAACGCTTCCAGGCCAACTCCTGTCTGGTCGCGAATTTCCTCAAGCTCCGCGACGCCCCAGCGGTACGGGATGACGACGATGTTCGCCCCAAGGCTGCGATAGAACTGGATGTCGCGGACATTGAAGATACCGGCCGTGACGCTGACGTGGATGTCGAGGTCCGGCAATCGCTCATGCACGAGCTTGATGCAGCCCGGATCGCAGATCATCAAGCCGTTCGCGCCCCAGGCCGCGTATTGCTCGACCTTCGACACGAAGACGTCGATTTCGTCCGGGGCGGGCATCACATTGATTGCGATGCGCACATCCTTGCCGCGCGGCGCGCTCCACTCGATAAGCTCGCGAATCTCGCCATCTGCGAGTTCGTCCGTGGCCGGGCGGCGGCTCCACCCTTTCGGGCCGACGAATACGGAATCGCACCCGCTTTCCAAGGCCCGCACCGCCATCTTGAGAGTTCCGCCAGGGCCCATCAAAGCAACCATGATACCTCCCCCTTATTGCATGAGAGCCGGGCCGAAAAGGCCTTGCGGCATGTGATCGATACCGAGGGCCTTCTCGCCAGCGATGGCCTTGAGCCGTTCGAAAAGATGTTCGAGGTGAGCGCTGTCGTCCGGTCCCCATTCGTAGCAAATGCGCCGAAGCCAGGACAGGCGCAGGGCGGCCAGGATGTCCGGGCTGTCATCCGGCCCTGCCGCCGCCCCGCGCCAGACCGTTTCATCTGCGCGCATGAGGTCGACTGCATCGGTATAGGCGGCTCTGAAGGCCGAGATCAGGTCTTGCCTGGAGCTTGCAAATGCAGGCTGAACCACGAAGAAGGTGGTTGGAACCGACGCCCCTCCAAGCTCCGAAATGAGGTCGAGCACATCGCACACCTTGCTGAAGCGCCCACCCGTGATCAGGCGCGGGACCAGGTGCCACGGCAGCACCGCGGCATCGACCTCACCGGCCTCCAACCATCCCACCAAAGTTGTTTTCGACAACGCTTCCTTGACGATAGCCTGCTCGTTAAGGTCGGAGCCATGCCTGTGCCGGAACGCGGCGCGGATCACGATCCAGTTCTTGTCGTTCGCGCGGATGAGGCCGATGCGCCGACCCGGCAGATGGGATAAATGGCTGATCCCTGATCCCGCCGCTGTCACCATGCCGCCCATGATGCGGCCATATGGGCAAATCGGAGCTAAGCAGACTTCTACGTTTCGAACCCCCTCACCCCAACCCTCTCCCCACGGGAGAGGGAGTCCTGGCGCGCCCGTTGCAGCGGCGTCCCCTCTCCCAGAGGGAGAGGGACAGGGTGAGGGGCTGGGGGGCAAACGGGAAATCTTGCTCGGCGGCGCGCCGCTCTGGCGGCTGCGGGCGATAGAGATCCAATCGGTGTCGATCAGATCCGCCTCGCCCGCAGCCAGCGCCCCCTGTGTTGCCTGAGCCGTCGCGCTTCCGCGATCTCCGCTCTGTGTGAGGTCCAGCTGGAAGCCATGGCGGCGGTCGAAGCCCTGCTCGCGAATGACGCGCATCACCCAGGAAGGGCTGCCCGTAGCCTCGAACGCCGCCCGCAATGATCCCAACGGTGGCGTCATGCTTGCAGTGCGCCTTCTTGCGTATAAGTACCGGCGCGATCCATCAGCACGCCCACGCGTTTGCGCTTCTCGACGTTCCAGCGCACGCGCAGCGCCGCCAGTTCATCCACGTAAATGCTCATGTCGGTCTCGCTGCCAGTTGTGATGCCGTCGATCACCTTGCGATAGAAGCGCACGAGATCGCGGATCATGCTGGTGGGCCGCTCGCGGCCGGAAATCTTGAAGCACTCGACGCCAAGCCCGATGAAGTGCGGCAGCTGCTCCAGCATGAGGCGGGCGTCGCGGCGCAGCTTGAGGCTGACCGGATCGCTGTCCTCGCTCGCGAAATCCCACTGGGTCTGGCAGACGCGGTAGCATTCCTTTGCGCCTCGGTTCGCGCTTCCGAAGAAGTGGTCCTTGCCTTCGATGTCGAGCCAGTCGCGGAACTTGAGGTAGCTCGACATGATGCATTTGCCGGGGCAGACCTTGCCGGTTTGAACCGTCTCGAAGAGGAAGACCTCCAGCCCGATGTCCGTGGTCTCGCGCGCCGCCGCGATCTCGTCCGCGCCCCAGCGATAGGGCAGGATGATCACGTCCGCGCCGAGGCTCTGATAAAAGCGCGCGTCGAGCGAGTTCGTGACGCCGCTGCCAATGCTGACATGGATCAGGGTGCGCGGCAGTTGCTGGCGGATCAGCGAGATCGCGCCCGGATCGGTGACGATGAAGCCGGACACGCCCCAACTGTCATAGAGACGGACCTTCTCGATGAAAGCGTCCATCTCGAAGGGGCTGGGGAACGTGTTCAGCACCACGCGAACCTGCTTGCCGTGCGCCTGGGCGTAGCGGACAGCGGCATGGATGTCGTCGTCGGTCATCTCGGACTCGTGCGGCCGCCGGCTCCAGCCCAGAGGTCCGACGTAAACGATGTCGGCCCCTTCGTCGATGACCATTCTGGCCATCTCGAGCGTGCCGCCCGGCGCAAGCAGCGCTGGCATCAAACCCTCCCGACGTAGCGGCGGCCAGCGCTTTCGTAATAGTAGCCGTTGCAGAGCCCCATCTTGGCAAGTTCGCCGAGTTCCTGCAGCGCCGCGCTCTGGTCGCCCAGCGGCTGGCCTGAGAAGGCTTTCGTCAGAGCCTCGCGATAGATGCGGCCGACGGCAGCGATATACTCGTAGCTCTCACCGTGGCTCTGGACGTAGAACGCATTGAGCTTGGCGGCGGCCAGTTCATCGACGTGTTCCAGCATGCAGAGATCGCTGCCGCTCAATGTCATGCGGCCGGTGTCCCTGAGCGACCAGTCGCCCTCGGAGCGCGTGAGCCAGTGCTCCTTGTTGCAGGGGAAGGTGCATTTCTCGCCGGGAGTTGCGCCCGAATTTTCGAGGATGAAGCAGGTCTCCGAGATCACCAGCGGGATCTTGCCGTGGACCGGGATCAGCACCTCGATCGGGGTCTTGTCCCGGATGTAGATCGCTTCCTTCAGGCTCAGTTCGGGGTTGGGGTAGACGCGGGTCACGCCATAGTCTTTGAGCACGCGCGCCGTGGCGTCGGTGTAGAGGTTGCCGAATACGCCCATGTGGATCGGCTTCGTGCAGCCCATCTCGCGAAGCATCTGTAAGACGCCGAGGTTATGGACCTCGAACGCGTCGAACGGCAGAGGCATCGCCGTCTCGATGAACTGGCGCACGAGCGGCAGATCGTGATTGCTCGGCACCGCGAAGACCCGCAGGTAGCATTTCTTGCCTTGCGCGGCGACGAGCGACACCGCCTCCTCAAGGTACTCAGGATGCGCGCAGAAATTCTCCGGATAATCGAGGCAGGAGAAATCGCCGAGATAAAGCGCGTCATAGGCCGAGTAGTCGCCTCGGCGAAGTCTTTGCGGCGAGGCGACATTGGTCGAAAGCTCGAACATGGATGCTCCTTAGAGAATGGCGCAGAATGGTTTGAGAATAAAAATCCGGCGGGCATCCCCCCTCACCCCCGCCCTCTCCCGATGGGAGAGGGAGTCGGGCCGCAACCGTTGCGACGGCGTCCCCTCTCCCAGAGGGAGAGGGACAGGGTGAGGGGTGTTATCCCAAGCTGAGTGCATGACCCATCTTTCATAATGCCGGATATTAGAGCACGGCGCTGTATTGGGGGGACTCTGCGGCGGCCCGCGTAGCGCGGCGCGCTTCCTGCTCGGCCTCGCCGATCAGGCGGCGGTCACGCGAGCTTCGCTCGGTCTTCCAGCGGCGATTGAACTCTTCCAGTTGGGGACGAAACGGCGACAAATCGGGGTTATCGGTGCTCTCGATGGTATCCAGGACGCGGCGATAGAAGCGGACGATATCGCGCACGAGTTCACTCGAGCGGTCGCGCCCCGGCGCTTTCAGGCAATCGACGCCCGCCGCGAGATAGGCTGGCAGTTCATCGAGCCACAGAGCCGGATTGGTCTTGATTTTCAGCTCATGACCGAGGTCATGCTCGTCCGCGCCGAAATCCCAGTCGGTCTGGCAGACACGCAAGCAGTCGCCGCCGCGGCTGGCGCTGCCGTAGAAATGATCCTTGCCGTTCTCGTCCAGCCAGCGCCGGTAGCTGAAATAGCTCGACATCATGCACTTGCCGGGGCAGATCTTGCCGCCAGACGGCGTCTTGAACAGGAAGACCTCGATGCCGATGCCGGTCTTCTTCTTGATGTCCGCGATCTCCTGCACGGACATCCGGTAGGGCAGCACCACATGCGTCGCGCCGATGCTGCCCAGAAAGCGCACATCCTCGAAATTGGTGATGCCGCAGCCGACGCTGGTGTGGATGGCGACTTGCGGCGACATCTCATGAACAAGCCGCATGCAGCCGACATCGCTGATCATGAAGCCCTTGGCGCCCCAGTCGGCGTACAGCTGGATGCGCTCGATGAACATCGGGATTTCGGTCGAACTCGGCAGCGTATTGACGACGACGCGCACTTCCTTGCCGCGGGCGGCTGCGTAGTCGATGGTCTGGCGGATTTCGTCGTCGGTCAGTTCATGTTCGGAGCCACGGCGGCTCCAGCCCCTGACCCCGACATAGACAGCATCCGCGCCCTCGTCGAGAACCAGGCGACACATTTCCCTGGTCCCCCCAGGGGCCATCATCATGACCATCTCGTTCCCTTCCCCCGGCTCCCTAGAGCCTGTCCGCTTTTGATTCCATCAAAAGCGGGCTCTAACTTTTTGTTTCATCGTGCGTCTTGTCGGAAAACCGCTTCGCACTTTTCCGGACGCACTCTAAGCAGCCAACCAGCGGCCGCCAGCGTCGTCCCCGAAAGGCGGAGCCTTATCCGGGATCGTAACAATTTGAACCGCCTGCTTTTTCGCGATCCTGGCTCGCGCCTCGCAAGGCTTGGACGACAATCCGGCGGCGTTGCTTTTTGGGTATAAAGATACCGGGGGCGGATGCGCGCCGTATATCTATGGGCGCCATTGATGTTTCGAATGGGGGCTCAGGGGTGCGGTTCGGTGCGCCTAAGCAGGCCGCGTTCGATACCTTCGCCCGCTTTCGCGCCGTGCGAACCTTACAACCTTTTCTCCTCCCCGACGCTTGGCCTGCTGCGATCTACTTCGAGGCGATCTGGATAAGTCCGGCTTTGACATCAGCGGTCGATCCGGCGCCCTCGAACGCGGCCCCGACGCTCTTGTCACCGAGGAGTTCGCGGGCGAAGAAAGCCGTGAGATACCGAACCGAGTAGCCAAAGACGGTGGACGGGTTCGCGGTTCCCTTCGTGCACAAGCTACAGAAGTGGCAGTTGTCAGGGTCTTGAAACATGGTGTGGTCGGCTTCAAGCGCCGTGATCGCCACGGCGGGAGAAGCAGCCACATCGTAAAGCGCCTGGTAGTTGAACCAGGCAGGAGCGCAGGAGAGCTTGTCGACCGTCTCGCCGACAAACGCGACGGGGACGCCAATATTCGCGAGTTTCGCGCCCGCAGTGGGGGCGCCAAACGACATATCGACCGGATCGAGCCCGAAGACCCCTCTGACGCGGCCCGGAGAGCCCTCTGCGGCCAGCAACGCGATTTGCGCGCCCCGGGAATGGCCAGCAAGTCCTATCCGTGAAACGTCGACCGTTCCGTGGAGGGGGCTGTTCACATCGGCGTTGACGTTTGCCAGCCACGTCGTGGCTTGCTCGGAGACGGCCTCGACCGCCACCTCTGTCAGCGTCGGATTATCATTCTGGCTCACCTCATCGGGGAACTTCGCCTTCGGGGGCGTGTAGGTGAGAGCTGGATCGTCCTGGAGGAACGCGATGATGCCCCAACTGGCAAGACGCTTGGCATAAGGCGCGTAAGCGATGCCTCTTTGCATAAACCCGGACGAAAAGATGACAACCGGATGCGGCCGTGAGTTCTTTGGGATGTACGCCGTGGTCGTAAAGGCTCCGTTCGGTGACGGCACGGTGAACACGGCCGTTGTGACAGCGTAGGGCCCATCGGCATTGTAGCGGCCAGCGCCGTTGACTTCGGCGGTCGCGCCGGCAGCGAAGACGAGAACGATCACACTGAAAGAAACAAGGTGAGCAACGACGTCTATTTTTCCGGTCCGAAACGGGGGCACAGTTAACCTCTCTCTGTCATTTACTACAGCAGGACCTGCCGCTCGACGGGAAAAATGGCCGCTCGCGACCTTCGATTAAGCCCGATCAAAGGCGGGTTGATACCGCGCGCGCGATGAAAGGCGGCATCGGCAGGATTGGCGGCATCCGCACCGCAGCCCCGGCCTGTCGCAACGCTTCGAGGAATGCGCTGTAAGGTTCAATGCGCTGATATTGCGATGGCACGACCGCCACCGTTTTCCGGTCGGGCCGGTCGGTGGCGTAGAGCTTCATTCCGCCCGAGCCGCAGCAATTGTCGTACACCGCAAGCGCCGGGACGAGGCATACGCCCAGCCCCGCGCGCACCATGCTGAGCGCCACTTCGTAGCTCCGGCATTGCGCGAAGAGCCGGTGCGAGGGCAGCATTTCCTGATACCAGTACTCGACCTGCCGGGAGTGTTGCGAGGCGAAATTGAAGCGTATGCAGCTATTGACGGCCTTGCGCTGATCCGGGGGCAGATCGGCATCGGGATCGCTGATCTGAGCCAGATCAATGCTGGCGGGCACGGCAAAAACGTAAGGGTCGCACACCACCGGGAACTCCTTGAAGGAGCCGCCGCTTAGCGCAACGGAATTGGCGGCCACCAAGCCGATATTCACCTGCCTCGTGTAAAGCAGATCCAGCACCTCGGCAGGCGCCATTTCATGAAGGTCGAACTCGACTTCGGGAAACTGCGCATTGAGGCGTTCGATCGCGAGCGGCACGACCTCGCGGATGATCGAATTGAGGCCCGCGAGCCGGATAATGCCGCGCGTTCCCGAGGCAAACTCCTTGAGCGCGCTTTGCGCCTCATCGACCTCGTGCAGAATGACTTGCGCGCGCCGCAGGAGATACCGGCCTGCATTCGTCAGCTCCATCTGATTGAGCCCGCGGTCGAACAGCTTGGCCCCGATTTTCTGTTCCAGCTTCGATAATTGCTGCGACAGTGTCGGCTGGGCGAGGCCAAGTTGCTTGGCGGCCTGGGTGAGGGTTGCCGACTGGGCAATCGCGCAGAAGATGCGTAACTGATGCAAGTTCATGCTGGTCGCTTCCCTCTACGAAGCCTCTGCAGCGACCCCCTGAGCGTCAAGCACGGATCGCGCGTTGCAGGCCCGCGATGAACCGGGCGTTCTCGGCAGGAGTGCCGACGCTGACCCGAATGTATTCGAGCAGATCAAACGCATCGAGCTGTTTAACCAGAACGCCGCCCTCTTTCAAATTCCGGCACACGCGTGCGCCATCGCCCACCTTGATCAGAAAGAAGTTGGCCTCGGATGGGAGAAAGAAGAAACCGAGCTCTGAGAGACGCGCCGACAGCCATTTGCGGCCGCTTGCGTTCAAAGCGACGGTTTTGGCGAGATGATCTGTATCGCCGAGGGCGGCAATGGCGGCGATCTGAGCCAGGCGGCCGGTGTTGAACCGCTGGCGGTGCTTATCGATGCTGAGTGCGAGAGACCTGCCCGCGATTGCGTAGCCCACGCGCAACCCCGCCAGGGCATAAGCCTTCGAGAGCGTATGCACCGCCACGACCGGGCGCCCCTCCGCAATAAAGCGCAGGGAGTCCGGGAAGTCGCGGCTCTCCACATAGTCGCTATAGGCCTCGTCAACACAGACGATGCACCCATGTGGCAGGCGGTCAAGAAAACGGTCGAGGTCGGCGTGAGTAAGAGCGAGGCCGGTTGGGTTGTTGGGGTTGCCCAGCATGACAAGGCGCGTCCGCTGGCTGGCGCGCCTGGCCATCTCGTCGAGATCGTAGACATAGTCCCGCAGGGGCACGAGCGTCACATCGCCCCCTGCCCGCAGGACCGCTGCACGGTAGCTCGGAAACGAAGGCCAGCCGATGATCGCCTCGCCCCCGCCGCGCAAGAGCGTGCCGGTGATCATGTCAAAGATTTCCGATGAGCCGTTGCCAGCAACGATATTCGCGGTTTCAACCCCGAGCTTCTTCGCGAGCGCAGCCTTCAGCGCTGTTCCCTTGCTATCGGGGTATCGGTGAACCGTCCCCACATCGCGAGCGATTGCATTGATGACCGCAGGCGATGGCCCCAGCGGGTTTTCATTGGCCGAGAGGTCGACGACAGCCTTCTCAAGTTCCAATTTCTTCGCCCCTCTATTCCAAAATTAAAAGCCTGCCGAAGCGGGTCGCCCCTGCCAAGGCGACATAGAGGCCAGCGCGCCCCATCGCAGCATCGACACTATGCAAATATCTGAATGAATTGTCAGCAGGTGAAACCCATTCGGCTAGCTGGTACGCCCCGCGTCATTCAGCTCTCTCTCTTTTCGCGATCACGGGGCACGGTCAAAAGGCCGCGTTCCCATCCTGCCTGCGTGCTCGCCACGGGGATTATGGTTGTACCTTGGCGCCATTGACGGGCCAATGTTTGTGGCGGATGTAGAAGCGATGCTTTTCTGTTCGTATCGAGCCAAACCGAAAAGAAGCGTCGATACGGAGTTGGCTACGCAGCGCTTATTGGAGCGGGAAGCAAGAGGGTGACATGAAGAATTCTATGCTGGCTGCCGCTTTGGTTGCAGCATTTGCAGTGTGCGGACAAGCGCAGGCAGACGAGGTCGCGAAGGGCAAGGAAATATTCGACCGGACTTGCGGCAACTGTCATCCGACACAGATCGGGATGAACAAAATCGGCCCCTCCCTGTGGGCAATCGTGGGGCGCCCCGTAGCCAGTATTCCGGATTTCAACTATTCCGCGGCGCTCCTTGCCAAGCGCGACGACTGGAAGACATGGGACGAGGCGCGGATCGACGCCTATCTCGTCAACCCGCGCGAAGTCCTTCATGGCGTGAAGATGTATTTCAAAGGCCTGCCGGAAGAAAAAGACCGCCAAGCCGTCATAGCCTATCTCAAAACGATGACCTGGCCAGACCTGTAGGTCTTTTTCGCGCTTAACCTTCACACTCGGAAGGTGTTGCGGGGAAATTCCGCACGCATTAATTTAGGCTTAAGCAGAGCAGATGGGAGTATGTCTGTTCTGCCGGTTTCCCAAAGCTGTAATGCGTGGTGTGAAACCAAGCCCCTAAACAGGCATTCCTTGGTTAACCAACGAATGCCTGCTTAGATTCTTTTGATTTCGCAGAGTCTTTCGCAAAACCGGGAAGACCACTTTTGCGAACTCTGCTTAGCGCACTGTCATCGCTAGGGGCTGCTGTCCCCGGAGTTGAGCCGCTAGTGTCCCGTCTCCGAATTGCCAACGAGGTCGTGCGGCGGCGAATGGTGTAGGCAATTGCGAGACGCCACACTGGTACAGCCGGAGGCAAGTTCGCACTCGAACCACGACAGGCTCGCCCTGTGGTTGATTCGGCCAAAAACACTCAACCTCCCGCGCCGGATCGCCGCCGCCGCCATCCCGGCCAAGCGAAACGCGAGGCTTCACCTTTCCGGGGCGGCAGCGTCCAGGATGACAATCCGTTTGGCCAGATTTGCTTAGTCCGCCTGCACCGTTTTTAGAAACGCGAAGATCGAAACGAACTGATCCTCAGTGAACACGTCCTTCCAAGACGGCATGCCCTTCGAGGGCCGGCCGTTGTTCACGGTTTTGAAGAACATCTCCTCCATGCCGTCCTTATAGCGGTGGTGAAGAAGGCGAAGGTCGATCTTGCGCTCCGCCTGTTCCGCGTTCGGGCCATGGCAATGCGCGCATGTGCCGTTGAACACTTCCTTGCCCTCGCGAACCCGATCCTCATTCGAGGCTGCCGGAGCCGGTGGCGGCGTTAGTGAAGCACTCTCGACTTGGTGAGGCGCGTCGGCTGCGGCGGAGGGTGCGCTGTCGGCCTTCGCCCGGTCGGGAGCCTCGGCCGTTGATTTATCTTCGGACTTAGCGACGGAAGCCTCGGGTGCGGGTTGGCCTTCGGATTTCACGGAAGCTGAAGTCTCGGCCGCGGGGTTTTCTGGCGCGGGCGCTTGTTCCGCGGATTTCGCTTGCGTGACTGCTTCGGCGAGCATCACAGGCTCAGCGGCAGGGAAACCGTATTTGACCTTCAGATCATCTATTTTTGCGGAGATCCGGTCGAGCGCACCGTTGACCGCGTCTCTCAACGCCCCATCGCGTTTTCCGAAAGCGACCGCGACGGGCCATTGCATGCCGGGGCCGTCGACTGGGATGATAGTGAAGCTGTCGGAATAGAGGGTCTTGTTCACATAACCGGCGCTCGGCGCCCACACGAAGGCGGCATCGGCTGCGCCGCTCGCAACCGCTTTCACCGTGTCCTCCGGATTGAGCTCCGTAACCATGGTGATATTATCTTTGGCCGCCAGAAAGGTCTGCGGCGTCGAGTTTTGCTGCACCGCGATTTTCTTGCCGTTCAAGTCGGCCCAGCTCGATGCCGTGGCCGGTTTTTTCAGAACGAGCGCATACCCCGCCTTCATGAAGGGCCGTGAAAAGATCAGGGCCGGTCCCATGAAATCGGAGTCGCCTGGAAGCCCGACCGAAAAATCGCATTGCTTGGCGAGAAGCGTCACGCGCGTGGCGCGCTTGCCGAAATTGGTCCGGTACCAGACCTCCTTCAGCGGGCGGTTGAGTTCTTGCGCGACAGCCTTGGCTATCTCGCGATAAATCCCTGGATTCTCTGCTTTATCGCTAGTGAACGGGAGATTATCGGGGTCAGCACAAAGGCGAAGCGGCGCGTTCTCTGCGGCGGAGGCGCCAATACCAAAGATGGAAAAGCAGAAAGCCGTAACGGATGCCTTGAGGATTGCTCCCCTCTTCCGGCTTGCATAACCATTTCTCACGCCCGGCGAGACCAAAGGCATCGATGTCGAGGTCATTTCCTTCCCCAAGTCTTTTATCGTGTTCCCTACGGGGAACTTGATTATGACTATGCGGCGGCCGGTCGGGCCGCCGCAACGCTTATGTCCGGTATTCAGTTCAACTTTTATTCAAGCGTGAAGACGAACAGCTGGCCGCCTTCGGGCGTCGCCGCGACCAGCTTCTTTCCGATGTCGCCGAGGAATGCCGGAAGCGAGACGCTTCTGCCGACAACGATCGCGATATACTGCTTGCCGTTGACCTCGTAGCTGATCGCTCCTGGCCCAATGCCGGACCCAAGCTGCATCTTCCAAAGCTCTTTGCCGTTTTTCGCCTCGAAGGCGCGGAAAAAGCCGTGCATGTCGCCCCAGAATACGAGGTTTCCGCCCGTGGTCAGCGTTCCGCCGTTGAACGGCAGGTCGGTCTTGACGCCCCAAGCCTTCTTCTGCGCAACCGGATCCCAGGCGATCAGCTCGCCGAGATAACCGCCAGGTCCAGGCAGCGTCGGAAACTCTGCGCCAAGGAAGAAAACACCCTTCTTGTAGGAGACGTCGCTGACGGCCCAATCCATGCAGACATTGTTGGATGGGATATAGACGAGGCCCGTTCCCGGATTATAGGACATGGGCTGCCAGTTCTTGCCGCCAATGAGGTTCGGGCAGGCTTCCTTGCCGGGCTTGCCGGGGCTCGCGCGCCTTGCGGGATCCTCGACCGGCCGCGACGTGGCGACGTCCCACTTCGAAGCCCAGGTCGTGGGCACGAATTTCTCGGCGGAAACCACCTTGCCGTCCTTCCGGTTGGCGACGAAGAAGAAGCCGTTGCGGTCGGCCTTCATCAGTGCCGGCACTTTTTTGCCGCCGATGGTGAGGTCGGCGAGAATCGCTTCGTTGACGCCGTCATAGTCCCAGGAAATCGGCGGGCGTCCCTTGCAGATGCCACTTGATCTCACCGGTATCCGCGTCGAGCGCCACCGTGGAGGCGGAATAGAGGTTGGTCAGCTTGCCGTAATCGCCCGTGCCGGTGCTCCTGATCGACGCATTCCAAGGGCTTGGATTGCTGGTGCCGAACATGACGAGATTGGTCTCGGGATCGTACGAGCCGACGAGCCACGCCGCGGCGCCGCCATGCTTCCAGGTGTCGCCCTTCCAGCTGTCATTGCCGGGTTCGCCGGGTCCTGGCACCGTGTAGGTCCGCCAAAGTTCCTTGCCGGTGTTCGCGTCGTAGGCCTGCAGGCTGCCGCGCGCGCCATACTCGCCGCCGCCGAAACCTGTGATGACCTTGTTCTTGACCACGAGTGGCGGGGAAGTGATGACGGACCCCTGCTTGTAGTCCACGACATCGGCGGTCCAGAGCTCCTTGCCCGTGGCTGCGTCGAGCGCGGTCAGCTTGCCATCGAGGCGCCCGATGAAGAGCTTGCCGTCGGCGAAGGCCGCGCCGCGATTTTGCACGTCGCAGCAGCCAAATTGCATGACGTCATCGGGGATTTCAGGCTCGTAGACCCACTTCTTCTCGCCCGTCGCCGCATTCAAGGCGTAGACGAATTTCGGCCCCCAGGATGACGTGACATACATCGTGTCGCCGATCACGAGCGGGGTGGATTCATTCGACCGCAAAGACGCCAGCGAGAACGAGTAAGCGAGCTTCAGCTTACCGACGTTCTTCTCATTGATCTGCTTCAGCGGGCTGAAGCGGGTGTTGGCGTTGTTCTGGCCATAGACGGGCCAGCCGGCATTATCCGCACTGAAACTTGCCGCTGGCGTCAAAGCCACGGCGCCCGCGGCGAGCAGCGCTGTACTGAGAGTTCTTAGTCCCACAATCATGGACGTTTCTTCCCGGGTTGTTGATCTTGGACTGCGCGTGGTTCGGTATAGTGGGTTTGTTTGTCCTCAGCCTTGCGTCTCCAGAGCGCCTGAAGACGAAGGATCGGAAGGCTCCTCAACTCAGAAGAAGCCGAGAGCTTTCGGGCTGTAGCTCACCAAGAGGTTCTTGGTCTGCTGATAGTGATCGAGCATCATGGAGTGGTTCTCACGGCCAATGCCCGACTGCTTGTACCCGCCGAAAGCGGCGTGAGCCGGATAGAGGTGGTAGCAGTTCGTCCAGACGCGGCCAGCCTGGATGGCGCGTCCAAAGCGATAGGCGCGATTTCCGTCGCGGGTCCAGACGCCGGCGCCAAGCCCGTAAAGCGTGTCGTTCGCGATGTGGAGCGCTTCCTCCTCGGTGTCGAATGGGGTCACACATAGAACCGGGCCGAAGATCTCCTCCTGGAAGATCCGCATCTTGTTATGGCCTTCGAGCACGGTCGGCTTCACGTAATAGCCTTCGCGCGTCTCGTCGGAGGTGACATTGCGCTCGCCGCCGCAGAGCACCTTGGCGCCTTCCTTCCTGCCGATGTCGATGTAGGAGAGGATCTTCTCGAGCTGATCGTTCGAGGCCTGCGCGCCGATCATCGTCGTCGGGTCGAGCGGATGGCCCTGCTTGATTTTGCCCACGCGCGCGATGGCCCGCTCCATGAAGCGGTCATAAATCGAGCGCTGAACGAGCGCACGGCTCGGACAGGTGCAGACTTCGCCCTGGTTCAGGGCGAACATCGCGAAGCCTTCGAGCGCCTTGTCGAAGAAGTCGTCGTCCGCCGCCATCACATCGGCGAAGAAGATGTTCGGAGACTTGCCGCCGAGTTCCAAGGTCACCGGAATGAGATTTTCCGACGCGTACTGCATGATCAGGCGGCCGGTCGATGTCTCGCCTGTGAAAGCGATCTTGGCGATGCGGTTGCTCTGTGCAAGCGGCTTGCCCGCCTCGACGCCGAACCCGTTCACGACATTGAGGACGCCCGCTGGCAGCAGATCCTTGATGATGTCGATCAGGACCATGATGCTCATCGGCGTCTGCTCGGCTGGCTTCAGCACGACGCAGTTTCCGGCCGCGAGCGCGGGCGCGAGTTTCCAAACCGCCATCAGGATTGGAAAGTTCCACGGGATGATCTGCCCGACGACGCCAAGCGGCTCGTGGAAATGGTACGCGACCGTATCGTGATCGATTTCGGAGATGGAGCCTTCCTGCGCGCGGATGCAGGACGCGAAATACCGGAAGTGGTCGATGGCGAGTGGAATGTCCGCCGCAGTCGTTTCGCGGATCGGCTTGCCGTTGTCGATCGTCTCGGAAAGGGCGAGAATGTTGAGGTTCTGCTCCATCCGGTCGGCGATCTTGTTGAGGATGGCGGAACGCTCCGCGGGAGAGGTGCGGCCCCATCCGTCTTTTGCCCGGTGCGCGGCGTCAAGAGCAAGGTGGATGTCCGCCGCCTGGCCGCGTGCAATCTCGGCTATAGGCTTACCAGTTATCGGGCTGATATTGGTGAAGTATTGTCCGCCCAGTGGAGGCGCCCAGCCTCCTCCGATGAAGTTGTCGTAGCGCTCGCGCCAGACAACTTTCCCTTTGAGGGTGTCGATTGCTTGTTGAAGCATCACCGTTTCCTTCCCTGACTTCGATTTTCGGCTATTGGAGAGCCGCAGCAGGCACTGGGCGGTATCTCCGCCGGGTAGCCCTTATGGTCGTTCCGTCGCTTAGCGCGGCCGTGGCCAATCGTAATTTGACAAGCATCAAGTCCGGTATTGTACTTTCGGTCGCAATCGCTTTTGCGGTATGGTCGAAAAAAGAAGGCCGGCGCCGGAAGAAGCGCCACTAGCAGCATGCTGAAAAAGGCGGAAATCCAGGCTTCATCCTTCGACAAGCTCAGGATGAGGTCGAGCAATTTCAACAACTTCCACCTCATGGTGAGCTTGTCGAACCATGGGCCGCATCGTTTTTCAGCAGCCTGCCAGTGTCCCGTCTCCGAATTGCCGCCCACCTAGAGGCAAGCTCGCACGGCAATTGCGAGACGCCACACTAAGGGAGGAGACTGAATTGGAGAGCGTTTCGGTCGGCCTTGCCCGGCGCAAATCCTATGCTTGCGGCGTGCAAGTGGCCTGGTCCGAAGAGCCTTCCGTCGACGCGGCGGTCGCCTCGATAGCGGCGGCGCTTAATCGTTCCGAGATCGGTCAGCTTCTCGTCTTCTTTTCCCCGTCCCGTCTGGCGGGCGCCCTGTCTCGGGCGCTTTCACACGAATTCGCTGGCATCCCGGTCGCGGGCTGCAGCACCTCGGGGCAGATCTCTCCAGATCGCTTCAGCGAGGCTGAAATCCTGGCGATGGCCTTCCCCAAGAACGGGTTCCGGGTCGTCAGCAAGGTCCTGCAGGACATCCACGGGCTGTCGATCGAGCGCGCGATCGAAATTGTCCGTGATCTGCGCGCGCAGCTTGATCGGACGTCCGCAGGGCAGAAGCGCAACAGGTTTGCTCTCAGCTTCATCGACGGGCTGTCCAACTGCGAGGAAATGATCGTGTCCGCCCTTGGCTGGGCTCTGAACGATATTCCGCTTGTGGGCGGCTCGGCGGGAGATAATCTGCTGTTTGCGAGGACTGCGCTCCTTCATAATGGGGACGTCCACCAAGAAGCAGCCCTTCTGCTTCTGATCGAAACCGATCACGTTGTGCGGACTTTCAAGCACGACAACTTCGAGCCAACAGATAAAAAGCTCGTCGTCACAGCGTCAAATAGCGAATGTAGAACCGTTCTTGAGTTGAACGCCGAATGCGCGGCCCGGGAATACGCCTCGGCAGCCGGTCTCGACGACGGAAGCCTTACGCCCATGAGTTTCGCAGCACACCCCGTCGTTGTCAGGGTCGGCGGAGATTACTACTGCCGCTCGATCCAGAAGATGAACCCTGATGGCTCCCTGACGTTCTTCTGCGCAATCGACGACGGCGTGGTTTTAACGGTGGCGCGCGCCAAGGACATCGTTTCGTCTGCCGAAAGAGAGCTGGAGAGACTCGACAGTGAGACGGGCGGCCTCGATTTCGTTCTCGCTTTCGAATGCGTGCTCCGCCGCCTCGATTCCGAAAACCATCAGGTGAAGCATCGCATGTGCGAGCTCTACAAAAAGTACAACCTTGTCGGCTTCCATACTTACGGCGAACAATACAACTCCATGCATCTCAACCAGACTTTGACCGGGGTCGCCATCGGTCCAAAGAGTGCGTCCCATGCCGAGCGCTCTTAAGGCAGGCGCGACAGCCGCGACAAATCAAGAGCTTCTGGATCAGATCAGGAAGCTGACCAAGATCAATGCCGTGCTCATGGATCGCGTGGAGCGCTCGGTCGACCGCCAGGGAAATGCCTTCGCACTCTTTCAGACGGCTATCGCACTCGAGGCGCAGGTTCGCGCCCGCACAGAAGAATTGACCCACGTTTTGAGGAGCCTGGAGTGCACGAACGCGCAGCTTTCGGCCGCCAAGGAAGACGCGGAAAAGGCGAATTTGAGCAAAACCCGGTTTCTCGCGGCGGCAAGCCATGACCTTCTGCAGCCCGTGGTCTCGGCGAAGCTGTCGATCTCGACTCTCGCCGAATTGCAGGAAAACCACGAAGGGAAGCGGCTCGCGCAACAGGTCGAAAGCTCACTGCAGACGATCGAGGATCTCATCAGGACTCTCCTCGACATCTCAAAGCTCGACGCCGGAGTCATCGTCCCGGACGTGCGGTCCTTCCGTCTCGACGATCTGCTGTCCGACCTTCATGCGACCTTCGAAAGCGTGATGGCTTCGACCGAGATCAGGCTCAAAGTTCTCCGTTGCGGCCTCGTCGTCGAAAGCGACCCGGTTCTTCTTTGGCGGGTCATTCTCAATCTCGTTTCCAATGCACTCCACTATACGCCGCACGGCGGGGTTCTGGTCGGCGTTCGCCGGCGCGGGCGGACCTGTCATCTCGACGTGGTCGATACAGGGCTCGGTATCCCCGAATGCGAACAGCAGCGCATCTTCGACGAGTTTTATCGCGGGGCAAGCTCGGCGAGTGGAAACCGCGCGGGACTGGGCCTTGGATTGTCGATCGTTCAGCGCATCACCCAGACATTGGGACATGACCTCTCGCTCAAATCACACCCTGGGCGCGGCTCCCGCTTCCGCGTTGTGCTTCCTGTCGCCGAGACGGCCACGGAGCCGCCCTCGCCAAGCTTATCCAAGCTTTCCGGCTTGTGCGGCATTTCCGTTCTGATCGTCGAAAACGATCCGGCCATCGCCAAAGCGATGCAGCGGCTCTTCGAACAGTGGGGATGCCGAACCTTCGTCGCTTACGGCCTCCTAGATGTCGACAGGCATCTGAAAAGCATCGACAGGCTCCCCGACATTGTCGTCGCCGATTACCATTTGGATGGAAACGATGTGGGCGTCGCGGCAATCGAGGCGGTGCGAGCGATCTTGCCCGGCATCCCTGCCCTGGTGGTCACCGCCGATCAAAGCCCCGAAACAGCCGAGGCCGTGCGAGCTGCTCACGCCATGCTGTTGCAAAAACCTATCTCGCCCGGCCGGCTGCGCGCAAGCGTATCGCACCTTCTCGCCAAAGCGAGCCGCTCACACTCAACTCTTTGACGGCTGCTGCCCCAGAAACGTATCGAAGTTGAGATGCGAGGTCTCGATGACAGCCTGGGTCCGGCTCGCAACGTGAAGCTTGCGAAGGATCTCGCTGACATGCGCCTTGACCGTCGTCTCGCCCACGCCAAGCTCATGAGCGATCTGCTTATTAAGAAGCCCCTGCCTTATGAGTTGAAGAACCCTGATCTGGGCGGGAGTAAGCTCTGCAACACGGCTCGCGATGTCTTTCGATAGCCTTTTCTCCGCGAGTAACACCCGGACTTCGCGGTCCATATCCTTGGGAATATAAATATTGCCTGCGTGGATCTCCCCAATGGCCTCCGAAAGAACCTTCTTGCTCAAAGATTTCGGCACGAAACCCGCGGCCCCCATCCGAATGGCCTCCGCGGCGATTTTCGGGTCGTTCAGCGCCGAGAATATGAGAATTGGCGATTGAGGAAACCTCGACCGGATGAGAAGAAGGCCGTCGAAGCCGGACACGCCGGGAAGCATGAGATCGAGCAAAATAAGATCGAAGCTTTCGCCGTCCTGTGCGGTCTTCGCGACGTCCTTGATCGCGCTGGCCTCGCGAATTTTGGCGCCCGGCAAGGCAAGCTGGACTGCGCTTTGGACCGCTTCGCAGAACATCGGATGATCTTCGACTATCAGGACTGACGCCATGGGGTCCGCAAGCACTCCTTGGGTGAAAGCCGGCGGGCCGGCCTCAAAGCGAGGCTACATCAAATATTTGAACCCGTCATCAGATGAGGCTTGCGGTGAGTTACAGGCTGATTTTCCCCGCCGCTGAGAGGCCAAGCATCAGAGATGCGATGTGGGTGGCCTGCATGATCGCTCCGCCCAAGGCAAGATTCAGGGCTTCACGGTAAGGCACACGCTCCAACTCCAGGATTTCGGTCGCGTCGTAAACCGGCTTGCCGACAGCCGAGACCTGCCCGGCGAGCACGGTGTGGTCGAGATTGCTGTGATTTGCCGCGTTGGGGGACACACTGGCGACAAGGGTCATGCTCCTGGCATTGCCGTAGCCGGTCTCCTCGAGGAGCTCGCGTCGAGCCGCGTCGATAGGTGATTTACCGGGTTCGACCCCGCCGCATGGAAGTTCAAGCGAGATGCGGCCGAGCCCGTGCCGGTACTGGCGAACCAGCAGCACGTGATCATTCTCATCCAAGGCGACAATGTTTACCCAGTCCGGGTATTCGAGCACGTAATAGGGAGAAACTTCGGCGCCTTCCGCGGTGACGCAATCGTCCGCGCGCACGGAGAGCCAGCGGTCGCGCAGCACGTGCCGCGAACTTCTCCGCTTCCATGGCTTCAATCGGGTGATCACCGTTCCCACCGCTGTTTTGATTCGCGTCGCTTCTTTTAGTCAGTAGGGCCATGAACTGCAAAAGATTGCGACGCGGCTGCCCAATTTTCCCGTTCTTTCGGCGGGATGGAGCTCTGATCGCCAGCTTTCAAGGAAGAGCAAAAAGGAATTAGCTGCCTGTTTGTGCAGCAGTCGCCCCCGAAGCGAACGCAACGCTTGATCCGCTGCAGAGAAGAGAGTTTCCTGCCTCGGCGCATCGGGCGGAAGGGCCAAGCCGTCTGCAATAACAAGCGGGGAGAATTCCATGTTGGAACGAAGGTCAATTCTGAAAGCGGGCTTCGCGGCGGGGCTTCTTCCCGCGCTCGGCAGCGCGGCAAGAGCCCAGGATGCCGATCGCAGCCGTGACGTCATGCTCGTGCTCGCGACGGCGAAAGGCCAGGCCGAGAACCTCCTTGCGTCGGCGCTCTACTCCAACCTTTCGACCGAAAACAGCAAAGTCATCGAAAGCGCCAACGAACGCATATTCGGATCGCTCTCCGGAGTGCTTAGCGGCATCCCCGCGGAGGAAGCCATCCTTTACACGGAGCCGGCGCAGACGATGATCGCCGAGCAGATGACGGAGCGCGGCGTGGCCGTTGTTCCCGAGGCTGCTGCCCCGGTCATTCCCGGAGGCTCGTCCGAGGGGCCTGGCGAGCTGATCGACGTCGTGGGCGACATCTTCAAGGACGCTTTTGGCGTGAAAGACCTCAATGTCCAGGGTCTCATGCAGGTCGGCTCGGAGCTTGCGCTCCTCGACATCATGAGCCGGATCGGCAGCATGATCCGCGCCAATAACTGGGCGCTGGCCGCCGAGTTTATGAGGGCGCTGCTCACGCAGCTGGGGGCGGCGGCGGCGGCGATCCCGGCGATGCAGAAGGCGCTCGGCGAAGAGGCGGTCAAAGAAATCCTAACCGCCGTGAGCGCCCGGTTTGTGCCTTTCCTCGGATGGCCGATCCTGATTGCTTCCATACTCTTTGCGGTCGTGAAGCACAGGAACAGGCTGCTCGCCGCCTTGGAGAAGGCTCACTAAGCAAATATTGCTGGCTTCGCCAACAAAGACCGGGGCTTTTGTCGCCGTGTCCTCCTTTAGGTGCGGCAGTAAGGAAGGATGCTGTTTTGGGTCGAGAGCAAACGCGGTATTTCCAAAACATGCATTCTCTCCGCTATTGCTCACCCGATTTCTTTGAATGTCTCCGGTAATCGCTTGGGAGCATACCGTGCTCCTTCTTGAAAACTCGTCCAAAATGGGTCATGTCCGAAAAACCCCAACTATAAGCGATTTCGCTGACAGTCCGCCGCGATTGCAAGGGGTCTTCCAAAGCCTTCTGACAACGCTTGAGACGCCGAGTCTGAATGAGACGCCTCAAGGAGGTGTTTTCCAAAGCTAGCAAAGCATTGGCGTAACGCACACTGACGCCGGCGGCGTCGGCAATGGTCTGCACGTCAAGATTCGGATCGGACAATCGGGCCTCGACCGCGGCGCGTATGTTAAGCAGAATAAAGGCATGGCCGGCAGAGAGACGGAGTTTCGCATCGCTTGTTTTCGCGAGACTAAGTGCGATCAGGTCTACAGTCTGATCCTTCAGTATCTCATGAGACGTGGAGCTAAGTTTTCCCACGTAAGCTGGCAGCGTTGCTAAGAACGAAGAGGTCAGGCCACGCTCAGCATCATCAGGTTGCATGCCAACCGCTGCCAATTGTAGTTTGCCGATCCTTATTTCCAGCAATCGCCTTGGAATCTTGACAACCAGCAACTCGGAACCAATCCCGAACCGTCCAGTGTATGGCAGCATGGGGTCTATAAGCGTCATATCGCCGGCTTTGAGCCTTACCTCGCGGCCGCTTTGCTCGAAGGAGAGCGCGCCACCGATTTGGCGGCAAAATAGTACCTCATCGGTATCCGCCTTCGCGATGTGCCGCTTTGTGCCAACGACCTGCATCGGAGAGTTACGGAGACGCAGAATACTAATTTCGGCTAGAGTGTGTCCGGAAAAGTGCGAAGCGGTTTTCCGAAAAGACGCGCGACAAAACAGAAACTTAGAGCCCGCTTTTGATTCCATCAAAAGCGGATAGGCTCTAGCGACCCGCGCTCGAACTCGGCGTGGAAGTTTGGCCGCGATTGAGGGCGGGAATCGTGGCCGACGATGTTCTTGCAGGCGACTTCATGCCAGAAATCGAACCGGTCGCGCGCGTGCAACGCATGCGTCGAAAACAGCTTCTGCATGGGTGGCCCTCTTGTACTCAAAAGCCGATAAAAAGCGCCCCGGTGGCCGATTCTGAAGGCGGACCTGAAGGTATAAACGCTTTTGATCGCTGCCAGGATTCCAAAGGCATGTGGCTTAGACAA
Organism: uncultured Alphaproteobacteria bacterium; assembly: GCA_963757195.1. Lineage (GTDB taxonomy): Bacteria > Pseudomonadota > Alphaproteobacteria > Rhizobiales > Rhodomicrobiaceae > Rhodomicrobium. Next base: position 585,254 of record CAVWQG010000002.1, on the reverse strand, counting down.
GACCCCTTGGAAGCGTTTGCCATCTAACTTTATGGGAACAATGCAAAAAAAGTCTGGCGGAACGGCCGGCGACCCCGGTTCCGAGCCGAGATCAGGAGGCCAGGGACGCGTTAAAGATCCGGCGCGGGACAAGCGTTTGGCGCAAAACCGCGCCGGGCCTACGGGGCAGGGGCGCGTCAAGAATGAAAAAAGCGATAGGCGCCTCGCCAGCAATCGGCCCGGTCCAACCGGTCAAGGCAGAGTGAAAAACCCCGACGAAGACAGACGAATTGCGGGGAATTGGCCGGGTCCAACCGGCCAAGGCAAAGTGAACAACCCAAAAGAAGATAGAAGGCTCTCGGTAAACCGGACCGGGTCCACGGGCCGGGGACACGGACGGGTTAAGAACCCTGAGCGTGATCGGCGGTTATCGAAAAACCGTCGCACCACTGCGCAAACAGGATAGTCGCGGCGAAGAAGGAATTCGGACTCGCAACCTGTTCTCCGATCACACTTTCAGACGCCGGGCCGACCGCTTTCGGCATGGCGCGTCGAAATTTCCCTCAGCTTTCGCAGCGGGGGTCAGGGCGTCAGAAACGCTACTATCGGGTTGAGAGACGCAACGCGCTCGCAGATGGTTTTGAAGCTTGCGAGCAGCGGCACCGCAAGCAACGCGCCGGGGATGCCCCAGATCCAGCCCAGGAAGATGATCCCGATAAAAATGGCGACGGGATTGAGCAAAAGCCTGCGCCGGACGATGAACGGCACACCAAGGTGAACCGTGCTCATCAAGGCAAGATAGGACGCGGGCGCAATCAGCGACTGTCCCAGCGTGTCGAAAGTCACCATGGACACGACAAAAAGCGTTACCGCGATGGCCAGTTCCCCGACATAGGGCGCAAAGCTCAAAACGGCCGTGAGCGTGCCCCAAAGAAGCGGGTCCGGTATGCCGAGAAAGGCCGTGATGGCGGCAACGCCCAGGCCCAGCCCGACATTGATGAGCATCATCATGATGAGGTAGAAGGAAATATCGCTTTCGATGCTCCTGATGATCTCGACGGTCCTTCTCTTGTCTCTCAGCGTGGGGATGACCGAAACGAGTTTCCGCAAAAAGGTATCGCCGGCCGAAAGCAGGAAATAGACGAGTACAAAGACAACCGATGTCGTCGCCGCGACCTGGGCGCCGCCTCCGACAAGGCGCTCCGTTAAGCCGGGAGCGGCAACCTGAACGCGCTGCGGCGTGGCCGGTTTGCTGCCCACCGTGGTCGACGCAAGCTCTTCCGTCGCTTTTTGAATTTGTGCGAACGGCTGCTTGATGGAACTCAGCATGGAATTGATTTTTGAGCCATTCTCGGGAAGCTTCTGTAGCCAGTCCCGCACCGGGCCGGACAAGCCGTAAGCGCCAACGCCTAGCGCTCCCACCACAATCGCCATGACAATCGCCGCGCTGAGCGGGCGAGGAAAGTGGAAATTGTCGAACACGCTCATCACGGGCGCCAGCAGCATCGTGATGAGTACCGCGAGCGTCAGCGGGATCAGGACAGGCGACGATATGTAGAACGTGTAAAGAGCGAGGAGAACGAGGATGGCGGTCGCCACCTGCAGCAAACGCTGCGTGGCTTCGAGCAGCGGCTCGGGTTCGGCGGGTGAGCGCTCCATATCGAGTGCGGCGACCGCCTGACCTGCACTCGGCGTGATTTCGGCTGCCTCGTCCTCGTCGTAAGGTTTCGAGGTGGCGAGCAGATTTTTAAAGCCCGAGAGAAGCGTCATTTGGGACCCGCATGGATCGAGAGCGCAGCCGCGCACCAGGTCAACCCGCCTTTAATCGAATCGATTGAAGGCGGAAAAGTTGATCGACTCTAAAGTGCTAGAGCAGCTTATCCGCGTCCAAACGGACATAGGCTGCTCTAGGGTCCACGCTCAACACATGGCCGCTTCACTCCGTTCCGATCAAGCTCCTGTTAAAAGCTCGAAGGCTATCCTACTGCTTCGCCGCGATAGCCTCCGCCATCGCCAAGGTTTCGCGCGCGATGTCCGCGTGCAGCCGCTCGACCATGCGGCCATCCAGGCTGATCGCGCCCTTGCCCTGGTTTTCCGGCCGTTCGAAGGCCTCGACAATCTTGCGGGCAGCCGCGACCTCTTCCGCCGAGGGCGAGAAGACCCCGTTGCAGGCTGCGAGCTGGTTCGGGTGGATCAGCGTCTTCCCGTCCATGCCGAGCGCGCGGCCCTGAACGCACTCCGCCAGGAAGCCCGCTTCGTCGGCGAGCGCGTTATAGACGCCATCGACAACCGTGATGCCGAAGGCGCGCCCGGCCGCGACGGTTAGCGACAGCCAGGCGAGGAGCGGCAGCCGGTCGGCCTGCGCCTTTATGCGTGTCGCCTTGATGAGGTCGTTCGTGCCAAGCACGAAGCAGGTCAGCGGCAGTTCCGCAGCCGCAGCGGCGTGCCCGATCTCCTTCAGATTGAGAATGGCAAGCGGCGTCTCGATCATGGCCCAGAGCGCGATTTTGCACCCGGCGGGAGCTTGCTTGCGCGCGTGCTCCAGATCAGCCGGCGTCTCGATTTTTGGCAGGAGGATCGCGTCCGGCGAAGCTTCGAGCGCCGCCGCAAAATCGGCCGCGCCATAGGGCGTCGCAAAGCCGTTGACCCGGATCGAGACCTCGCGCGAGCCGAAACCGCCCGCCTTCACGGCCTCGCAAACCTGTTTACGCGCCACCTCCTTCGCGTCGGGGGCGACGGCGTCCTCGAGATCCAGGATCAGAGCGTCAGCCGAGAGCGTTTTCGCTTTTTCGAGCGCGCGCGCGTTCGAGCCCGGCATATAAAGCACGCTGCGGCGAGGCCTCATCATCGATCTCCTTACAGGTTATCTCTAAGAATTGTTGATCCGGAAACATCCAATCCCCTCACCCCAGCCCTCTCCCGCAAGGGGATAGGGAGCGGGCCGAGCGGGTTGCCACGTCGTCCCTTCTCCCCTTGCGGGAGAAGGACAGGATGAGGGGGAATGCCGGTTGGCGCATGAGTTGTCCTTCAGCGATGGTGGACACTAGTGTCCCGTCTCCGAATTGCCGACCAACTTGCAGCGCCCTCGAACGGCAATTCCGAAACATAAGGGACACTAGCAAAAACAAGAAGCTAGTGTGGCTTATGTCTCGCAATTGCCTATGAGAGCTTGCAGCAAGTTGGTAGGCAATTGCGAGACGCCACACTAGCGGACGACTTGCGCGCACCTTATACCGAAACGGGTTGGCGCGCCTTTGCCATTAACGCCGCAAGCTTGGGCGCGCGCAATCCGCGGAAGAGGGAATTGCGGTGCCCATGGCGAAGGTGTTATCGATCTCGTCCCAAGTCGTTTACGGCCATGTCGGCAATTCGGCGGCCGCCCTCGTGTTGCAGCGAATGGGGCACAAAGTCCTGGCCGTGCCGACGATCATCCTCTCGAACCGCCCAGGCTATAAGGCCATCGCGGGCGAGCGCACCGATCCGCAAAAGCTCGACGCCATGCTCGAAGCCGTGCTTGAGAACGGCTGGCTCGCCGACGTGGACGCGGTTCTGACGGGATACGTCCCGACAGCCGGACACGCTGAATTCTGTGCATCCTGGATTGCGAAGATCAAGGCGCACAATCCACATGCGCTCTACCTTTGCGATCCGATCATCGGCGACGAACCGGGCGGCATTTATATCGACGCAGCCGCCGCGAACGCGGTTCGCGATCAGCTCCTGCCGCTCGCCGATATCGTGACGCCCAACGCCTTCGAGCTTGGATGGCTTTCGGGCCACGCGATCCCGGATGCGGCAAGCGCGGTTTCCGCTGCGCAGGCTTTGGCGCGCCCGGCGGTCGTGGTGACGTCCGCTCCCGCGGAAGGCGGGATGATCGCCAACATCCTTGTGGAGGGCCGCAAAACCGCCGCGACGGCGTCACCGCGCCGAACGGTGAAGGCGCACGGAACAGGGGATTTTTTCGCCAGCATTTTCCTCGCGCACAGGCTCAGAGGATACACGGCCGCCGCTGCTTTGCGCGCGTCCGTGGCGGCTATCGACCTTGTGCTCGACCGCAGTGAAGGCCGAAGCGAGCTTACGCTCGTCGAAACGCAGGACCGATGGGCGGCGGCTAACCCCACGCTGGCGCCGCTCCTCGCTGTCCCAGTTGCGACGTGACGGCGACTGTCGCGGGCGTTGATGGGTGCCGCGCGGGATGGGTCTGCGTCCTTAGACGCGCCGAACCGCCATTTGAGGAACGCGGTTTCCTCGCCAGCACATTCGATGACGTTCTGAACCATCCCGCGGCGCCATCCGTCATCGCCGTCGATATCCCCATCGGCTTTCCGGAGCGCATCACGGGCGCGGGACGCGATTGCGATTGCTCGGTGCGCAAGGTTCTCGGAAAGCGCGCACCTTCCGTCTTCGCACCGCCCGCCCGCGCAGTCCTTTCGGAAACCGATTATCGCCGCGCTTGCGCCGCAGCCCTCGCAACATCGGACCCGCCTCATCAAATCTCGAAGCAGATGTTTCACCTTTTCGCGAAGATTCGCGAGGTGGATGGCGCTATCACGCCCCAAGCTCCCGTTTTCGAGTGCCATCCCGAGGCCGCTTTCTGGGCCATGAACGAGCGCACGCCGCTCGCCGAGCCGAAAAAGCTGCGCAACCGTCCGCATGAGGCAGGGCTAAAAAAGCGCCAGGCTCTTCTTATCATGCATGGTTTTGAGGACTCTTTTCTGCGAAACGCGAGGTTTCCCCGGTCGCAGGCCGGTTGCGACGACGTTCTGGATGCCTGCGCATGTGCCTGGACCGCCGCCCGCATTTTTCGCCGCGAGGCGATCAGCTTTCCGGCCCAGGTCCCCGTCGATGCGAGGGGGCTGCGCATGGCGATCTTCGCCTAGCACAGCCCGAGGCGAGAACCAGTTTGAGGCAGTTGGGTTCACTCATCAAGGAGCGCACGCGCGCTAAGACGCCTTAATACGGGGACTCCCATGCTGAGACATATGTTCATTATTCCGCTTTTAGTGCTGTCATTCAATGGCCTAGCAGGTACCGTTCGCGCATTGAACTATCGGGCTTTGGCCGCCAGCCATGAAAGCCGGTCAAGCCTCCCGAATTTCAATATCGAGTCGGGATGCCAGGACGTGGCCCATAACGACCTCAACAAAACGACAAATTATCGGGGTTGCCTTTCGGAAGAGAAGAAGGCGCGGGGCCAGTTGCAGAAGGAGTGGGCGTCGTACTCGACCGGCATGCACAGCCAATGCATGCATCTCGTGACCCCGCCTGCGCTTCCGAGCTATGTGACCTTGCGGCAGTGTCTGATAATGTCGCGCGATGCTCAGAAGATGACCAAGAATAACGGCGCGAGTCGAGATCGGAAAAACGATGCAGGCCCCTTCGCGCGATTAGGTAAGCAAAGTATCCCGGACATGCCCATAGATTGCCCCGCCGTCAACCCGGAAACGGCGAAGCCTCATCCGGGATCGTAACATTCCGAAGCGCCGCCCTTTTTACGATCCCGGCTCGCGCTTCGCTCGGCCGGGATGACGGCCCGTTGGACACGGCTATTTCTTGCGCCATGTAAAAAGCGCCGTCGTAGAGTAATTCAGGATAGAGCTGACAGCCGCGCCGGCGATACCGGCAAGCCACCAGATCTTCGTCGCCTGGAAAACCTGTTCCGCAAAGGCGACGTTCACCACGGCCCCGACGCTGCAAACGAGCAGAAATGAGATAAGGCCCGTGAGCACGCTCCAGCCGCGCAAACGCCGGTCGCGATAAGTCAGCCAGTTGTTCAGGAAGAAATTCGAGATGGCGGCAAACAAGGTCGCGAACGCCTGCGCGAAGGGAAAACCGAACGGCGTCACCGTCAGGAGAAGCTTCAACGTCGCAAGGTGAACGGCGACCCCGCTTCCACCCACGAGGCTGAACAGCAGAAAACGAATGGGAACGAACCGGCCGAACAATTTGTCGGCCAGAAGCACGAGATATTCCCAAACCGTCAGCGTATCGAGCTTGCTTTCGCCGTGGAGGCGCGCCTTGAATTGGTAGGGAAGCTCTTTGAACCGCGGCGGCTGCTTCGAAGAAGCGAACACGTCGACGAGGATCTTATTGCCGATCCCGGACAGGGTGCGGAGAGAGCCGTCGAAAACCTCTCGCTTCGCCATGAAAAATCCGCTGACCGGATCTGAGAGATTGGCCCGCAAAATGAGCTGCGCGAGCCTCGTCGCGATGAAGCTCATGGCTTGGCGCGCGCGCGTGAAGCCCTCCGAAAGCTTGCGCTCCGTGTAGCGGCTGCCGATGACAACGTCGGTGTCGCCCTTCCGCAGGAGATCGAGCATGCGCGGCAGCAGGGTCTCGTCGTGTTGCAGATCGGCGTCGATAATGGCGATGTAGGGCGAGGACGAAGCCAGCACGGCTTCCGCGCAGGCCGACGTCAAGCCGCGGCGGCCAAGCCTTTGCAGGCACCGGACGCGGGGATCGGCCCTCGCAACTTCGCGCACGCGGTCGGCCGTTCCATCGGGCGAATCATCGTCGACGAAAATGACCTCCCATCGGATGCCCTCGAGGGCAGCGGCAAGCTTATCCACCAGAGGCGCGACATTGTCCCGCTCGTTGAAAGTCGGCGCGATGACCGTGAGTTCCGGCCCCTTATTCGGCCCCCGTACCGGTTCCGCACGCTCGATGTCAATTATTGCTAGTTGCATTCCCTGCCCTGGTTTGATGCCGACTCACAGCCAAAGAGGCCGCCCCGATAACCGTTAACAAAGTATACATCATAAGAATCGAAGGGGTGAAATCCGGCCTCTCTCGTCAGCGTGGCGATCCTGTGGGAATCTCCAAAAGAGGACGCAACGAGGGTCGCGTCGCTGCCTTTGCGCAAAACGAGCAAGGCGGGCGCGCTTTTGAGTTTGGCTTCATCCGGAATCGGAAGGTTCACATAGCGGATGCGCTCATTGACCTGCGCCACGCCGCCCGGTCCGGCGCCATAAAAGGCGAGTTCGCCCGTAATGGCGTAGCGGTCGGTCAAAACCATGCCCGCGCCGTTCTCGCGCTGAAGACGCTCAACATCGCCGCCAAGCTGCGACCAGCCCTTCAAGCGAGAGGTGGGGTCTTTTTTCGCCGTAAGGGGAAGAAGCCCCAGCCCCAGCTGGGCGAAGGCCGCCATGGTAAACGCGATGCCGATCCAGGGCGCTAACCGGAACGCTGTGCTCAGCCAGCGCGCCGCACCTTTCTCGGCAGATAAAGCGCGAAAGGCGTGAACGGCGGCAAGGATGGCGGCCGGATAAGCCAGACCCGGCCAGTTGGGCTGTATCTTCTGGTTCGCCGCGTGAACGAAGAAGAAGGCAAGCATGGGCGCACTCATGGCGCCAAGCAGAAGCCAGCGCGACTCGCCTCGATTGAACCCGCGAACGAGGGCGTAACCGCTCCCGAACAGGCAAAAGAGGAAGATCAGAGGCGTTGCAAGGCCCGCCTGCCCGCCGAAAAACTCCGCGACGCTCAGGATGGCGTTCGCAGGTTTGTCCTTGATGCCATGCTCGGCCTGCTTGGCGAAGGAGGCCCAGTCGTGGGCATAATTCCAATAGACGACGGGCGCGATGATGAGAACGGCAATGACAGCCCCGATATAGGGCTCGGGCCGGAGAAACCAGCGCCGCCCTTCGGCCGAGGCGATCATCCAGAGAACCAGGCCCGGCAGAAGCAGCGCAGCCGTATATTTGCTCATGAAAGCGAGGCCCAGGCTTGCGCCAATCGCATACCACCACGCGCCCCGCCGCGTTTCGATGAGCTTCGCCAGCGCAAACAGGGCCGCCGTTGTAAAGAACGCGAGCGGCGTGTCGGGCGTGGCAACAATCGCAGCCGCATTGCAGAGCAGCGTTGCGTTCATCCAGAAGACGCAGGCCCAAGCGGCGGTGCGGTCGTGGAAAAGGCTGAGGCTCGTGCGGAAGAGAAGGTACGATCCCCCAATCGCGCTCAGCAATCCGATGAAGCGGACGCCGAACTCCGTCTGCCCAAAAATCGCCGTTCCCGCCCTGATCCAATAGGCGATCATCGGCGGATGATCGTAATATCCCGAAGCGAGATGCGTCGACCAGAGCCAGTAATAGGCTTCGTCCTCGGCGAGATTTGCTGTCGCTGCGAGCACGAACCGCAAGAGGACGAGAACTGCGAATGCAGCGAGGCCAGCGCGCAAAGCGGTCTCACCTTCGGAAGCGGCCGAGCCCACCCTGCCAGCGTGCAATGCCGGTCCGTCCTCGACCAAGGCCACTTGCGAATCCCCCCGTGTTGCCGGCCAAGGGCGCAGACAGAAAGCCGCTTCATGGCAAAAGCGCGGCTTTTTCTTCTGAAGGACGGACTTTCGTTTCGCGGATCGCCGTGTTAGGGCGGAGCGTATCAGGCGACAGAGAACGACTCGATGACTGAATTGACGCCCCACAAAACCGAAACCGGTCTGACCTGGCCCCATCCCTTGCCAACGTGCTGGTGCCTGACCGATGGCCGGCCCGGCATGGAAAACCAGGCGGTAGGCCTTGCCGAAGCCCTGGGGCTCACGCCCGTCGTAAAGCGGGTGATCCTTAAGACGCCCTGGCGTATCGCCAGCCCGCACATCACGGCGTTCAAGCGTTACGCTTTCAGCAAGAAGGGCGACCCTGTCGATCCGCCCTGGCCGGATATTCTCATCGCCACGGGGCGGCCGAGCATCTTGCCTGCCCTTCACGTGAAGGGACAAAGCGGCGGCCGAACGTTCATGGTGCAACTCCAAGACCCGGTTTCGCTGCGCCGGCGATTCGACCGCATCGTGGTTCCGGCTCACGACGGCCTTTCCGGCGAAAACGTGATCGTGATGAACGGCGCGCTCCACCGGATCACGCCGCAAAAGCTTGGCTGCGAAGCGCCGCGCTGGGCCGAAGCCTTCGCTTCGATACCGCAGCCCAGGATCGCGGTGCTGCTCGGCGGCGCAAATTCGCGCTACGCATTCGGCGAAGGCGAAGCCCGGGAGCTTGCCCGCCAACTCAAAGCCCTCGCCGGGCAAGGATACGGCCTCCTGATCACCGGATCGCGCCGTACGGGCGAAGAAAACCTCGCCATTTTCCGTGAAGAATTGGCTGGCTGTCCGGCTTTTATCTCCGATGGCGGCGGCGACAACCCGTATTTCGGCATGCTCGCGCACGCAGACGCTTTCATCGTCACCTGCGATTTCGTGAACATGATCACCGAAGCCTGCAGCACCGGCAAGCCCGTTCACGTCGTGCAGCTTCCCCCGCAAAGGCGGCGGGTGAGCGAGCGGGACAAGTTCACGCGTTTCCAGCGCGGGCTCGAAGAGAGCGGACGCATCCGCTTTTTCAAGGGCGAGATCGAGACCTGGGCTTATGAGCCTTTGCGCGAGATGGAGCGCATCGCGAACCTCATTCAGCAGGCATACCTGTCGCATTCGGACTGCCAGCGGCGGCCATAAGCGGCAGCCCAAGCTTACTTGTTTTCGCTTTGGGCTTCTCGCGGCGCGCAGTGGCGCTCAGGCGCCGGCGTAATCCGGTAGAGCGCAGATCGGGCCTGCGCCTCAATCGGGATGAAGTCGCCAGGCAGATCTTTGGGAGGCGATCCAATAATCGCGAGATAGTCGAAGTCGCAAACAAGCGACTTGTAGGGACGCAACCGGGTGCGCTCGGACTTGTCCAAGCCGTCGTAGCCGCCGCCGCTTACTAGGGCCTTTACATCTCGCGCCGAGATTGGGCCGGCTTCCAAGCTGCTTAACGCGCCGATGGCGGCAAAGCTTTGTGTAAACCGCACGGGCTGTTGGCCCGGGATTGCAAAGAAAGTCGGGACAAAGGCCTTTCTATCGAGGATGGCGAAATCCGTCACATGCCAAAGACCCGCCCCACTTCTGTCAAGGAGCGCAATCTTTTCGTACGCGGTCGCAAGCCTCGCTCCGTAGGGCAGATGTGTGGCGATCATTTCCCGCAACTTAGCGGCGGCATCGGCCCCATCGCGCCAGGTTGCGACCGTCAAGGCGCTTCCCGCAGCAAGGAAAGCAAAGTAGATGGCGCGCACCATCGCGGGCCGGGGCCATGGAATGAGCCGCGTCCATTCGACAGCCAGGACAGCGAGCCCGACGACCATCAAGATCGCGCTCATGCGGATTTCGACGAGATGGGCTCCGAAGGCCTCTGCGGGCATCAGGAATGTGGCAAGCGCTGTGATGAGCAGGAGGCCCACGCCAAGTGGCGCAACCCGCAGCCGTCCAGTTATCCAAGCTGCCAACCACGCAAGGACGATGAGAATCGGCGGGAGATCGTGAGCAATAGGGGCCCCCAAGAGCGCCGTCGAAAAGGTTAGTGGACCCTTGAGATTGGCCAGAAAGTCAAAGCGGAGCCCGCCGCCTTCCCCATGCTCGATCCAAAGCGCCCAAACGAGCGCACTGGGCAGAAAGACGATCAGGCCCTCAAAAGCCGACTGAAGCATTCGGCGAAAGGTGAATCCCTTGACAAACAACCTGCCAAGTTCAAGCCCGCCAAGAAGAAGGGCGAAAACCGCGAGCCCAAACATATGGCAAAAAAGCAGGACAAGCGCGAACCCGGCCATGCCGGCCAGAAAGAGAGGCGACCTCTGTGATTTCATCAGCCAAAAGCTAGCTCCAACCAGGGCAAGCCCTATGCTGAAGTGAAAATTGAAGAAGCCAAAACTGAAAGGCAGGCTGAACGCAAACGGGGCGGCAAGCAGCGGTTGCGCGTCGTACCGGCCCCAAAAGCCGCGAAATAGAAGCCCGGCCCCCGCAATCCATAACGCGAGGCCAAGCGTCGCGAACAGCTTCAACCCCGCGGTCGCGCCCGTTAAAGGCGCTATCGCCGGCACGAAAACGTCCATGCCGAGATTGGCCACCGGCCTTAAGTGAACTGTCCAATAGCTTGCCAGAAGGGGATCGAGGGGAAGGCTGGAGAGCAGCGTAACGCGCACCAGGTGGGCCGGATAATCAAGGATAGGAGGCTCCGTAAAGGTCCAGAGCGGCGCGGCTATAATCGCAAGAGCCAAAAGGGCCAAGGCCCAGAACGTTCGGGAGGAGAGCGGCATGGTTAGACTCCCTTAGGCAGCGCGGCTGCTTGAAGAAATCAGATATTCGCCTCGTACGCCCAGCGGGAAGTCCTCACTCATTGACTGCGGCGCTGGCGCACTAGCACCTTATTGATTTTGGTATAGCTTATCCAAGGCAAGTTGGCTTGAGAGCGTCCAGCAAAGTTGGCCGGCAATTGCGAGACGCCACACCAGCTACCTTGAAACAGGAGCCTGGTTACTTTGCAACGAATATAATAAAGCGACCCCGGTCACTGAAGGCGCCAACAAATTCAACGCCCGGCCTGAGCCTGCAAATTATTGGTCGCGAATGCAAAGGTCCGCCCACAACCTTAAGGGCTATCGCCCGTGGGATCACTTGCAACGTTGGAAGTCCAAATGGTGGTCAATTCCGGCAACCTCTGTTCAGGGCGCGGGACTTGTCTCCTTACAACCTGCGACACGTTTTAGGTAGACACGAGAGTCGACGACTCAAATAGCACAGGGGCAGCCGTTGCTAGATGGCCTCTTGTCATCTGCAATTTACGGTTTTCCAATCTTTTACCGTAAAGCTGCAGTTTGACTTGAATGTGGGGGTCGAAGGGAGACTGACTATGAGAATTCTGCTGACTGCTGTTACCGGCGCTCTGCTTGCGCTGGGTTGTGCTTCTTCTGCTGATGCGGCTGTCCGCGTCGGTACTTTGCGCTGCATTGGCGCGCCGAAGGTTGGCGCTATCGTTGCGTCCGTCCAACAGACGCGTTGCCTTTTTACGGGCGTTAACGGCCGCCATGAGCGTTATGTTGGCCAATTCGGCCGGATCGGCGCCGACATCGGCGTGACGAACCGCTCGGAACTCGTATGGAACGTTTACGCACCGACCTCGCTGCGGCATCGCGCCCGCGCCCTCGTCGGCAACTATGTCGGCGCGTCGGCTGACGCTACGATTGGCGTCGGCGGCGGCGCAAACGTGCTTGTGGGCGGCAACAACGCCACCGTTTCGCTTCAGCCGATCAGCGTGAAAACTGAGACCGGCCTCGCCGTTGGCGCCGGCCTGGGCCAGCTTCAGCTGCGGTAAGCCTGTTCGCAGGTTAAGTATCGAGGGCCTGGATGGCATCCAGGCCCTTTTTTTATTGTGTCAATGGATCGGAAGACCGGCGGCGATTTCCTGCAACGGGGCCCATAGCTTCCAAATGAAGCCGGAACTCGGATACTGGGCTTCGACCTTGCCGCTCAGCGCCCACGCAGCCTGCTCCATGAGTACGGAGTAGCCGAACCCTCTGTGGGTGATGGGCTTCACCTCGGGACCGCCTATCTCCGACCAAGTGAGATTGAATTCCCGATCCGGCAGATCGGATGTGGTGCGCCATTCGATGGAAACTCGCCCATCGGGAGTCGAAAGTGCGCCGTATTTCAGCGCGTTCGCGGCCAGCTCATGGACGGCCATACCCAGTATTTGCACCGCATCGGGCCTGACCATGACGGCGGGCCCGGCAAAGGTCACCTGGTCCCTCGCTTCGGCAAACGGCTCAAAATGCGTCTCGAAAAGGTCGCGAATGTCCACGCCTCGCCAGTTGCTCTTGCCGAGAAGATCGAGCGTCGAGCTGAGCGCCACGATACGGCTGGAAAACGCGTCTGCAAAGCTCTCCGGGTCTTGTTTTCCAGCCGTCTGCCGCGCGATGGCGAGAACAACCGCAAGCATGTTCTTGGCGCGATGGCGAACCTCGCGCGTAAAGAGCCGGTTTCTGTCCTCCGTCATCCTGCGTTCGGTCACATCGAAACTGAGACCGATATACCGGCCGGCGCCCGTGCCGTTTGTGTGTGCAGCGGCGGCAAAGGAAAGCCAATGCTCGCTTGAATCCGGGAGCTTGAGATGCAACTCATCGGTGAAGCGATCCCCAGCCTTTGCAATCCTCGCTTCGAAAGGCGTCGTATCCGGGTCGACGAGCATCCGGTTGAAATCGGCGAGGCTCAGGCGATGCATATCATCGGCGAGGCCAAGGATTTTTGCCTCCTGATCGTCGAAGACAATCTCCTCGTTCTCCAGATCGACCTCGAACGTTCCTACCTGCCCGGCGTCGAGACTGAGTTTCAGCCTTTTCTCGGCGGCGGCGCTGGCGCGCTCCGCGCGAACAAGCGGCGTCACGGCATCATGGGCGATAACGATATCGCCGCCCGGTCTGACCCGCGTCGCTGTCATCAAGAACCAGCGCTCCACCCAGGGCGCGTGGCACGGATATTTCTGGCTGAAGCGCTGCTGCGCGCCAGACAAGACCGCGGCGATGCCCTCCACAGCTTCGGCGGCCAGGTCATCGCCAGCCAATGCCGCTCGCCGGACGATATCGAGATAATTCTGACCCACAAAGGCTTTAGGATCGGGACAATCGTTCTTAACGGCGAAAGCCCGCCAGGCAGCGTTCACGTGAACAATCTTGCCAGCCGTGTCCAGTATCGCGATGTGAGGCGCGATGCTATCGAATGCCGCAACGATACGGTCTTTGGAAATCATAAGCAGTGTGTCTTGCCGGAAGGCGTCCGCTGGCCCGCACCTATGCACGAACTCAGACTATAAGCGGGATTACTATGGCGTGACTAGTAATCCTATTGTTTGACCAATGTCAAACTTCGGGCAAACTCACGGCTGCGCGGATAAGCAATGCGCCGTGTTTCTGAATCAGAACATGGCTGCGTGGACGCGATCGGGCGGATTGTGGCCGTCGATAAAGGTGCGGATGTTGATGATCACCTTCTCGCCCATGTCCAGGCGTCCTTCGAGCGTTGCCGAGCCGAGGTGCGGGAGAACCACCACCTTATTGTTCTTCAGAAGCTTCGGATTGATAGCCGGCTCGTTCTCGAAGACATCGAGGCCCGCGCCTCCGATCTCGCCCGCCTCGACCATCCGGGCCAGGGCGTTTTCGTCGATGACTTCGCCGCGCGCCGTATTCACGATATAGGCCGTGGGCTTCAGAAGCTTGAGCCGCCGCGACGACAGCAGATGATAGGTGGCAGGCGTGTGCGGACAGTTCACCGACACGATGTCCATATGGGCGAGCATCTGGTCGAGGCTTTCCCAATAGGTTGCGCCCAACTCCTCCTCGACGGCGGCGGGTACGCGGCGGCGGTTATGATAATTGATCGACAGCCCGAAAGCCTTGGCCCTCCGCGCCACCGCCCGCCCGATCCGGCCCATGCCGATGATGCCGAGTTTCTTGCCCCAGATGCGGTGGCCGAGCATCCAGGTCGGCGACCACCCAACCCACTCGCGGCCTTGCTGCAAATAGTCCGCGCCCTCGACCAGGCGGCGGGGCACGGCCAAAATCAGCGCCATCGTCATATCCGCCGTATCCTCCGTGAGGATTCCCGGCGTGTTCGTCACAATAATGCCACGGTTGCGCGCGGTTTCGAGGTCGATATTGTCGACGCCCGTTCCATAATTGGCGACGAGCTTCAATTGCGGCCCCGCGAGCGAAAGAAGCGCCTTGTCAATCCGGTCGGTTACGGTAGGGACAAGCACCGTCGCCGTTCGTATGGCTGCCCCAAGCTGATCCCGGCTCATGGGAGCGTCGGACGCGTTCAGCGTCACGTCGAACAATTCGCGCATGCGCGCTTCGACGAGTTCAGGCAGCTTGCGGGTTACGACAACTTTTACTTTTTGTGAGTTCATAGGGGGCTCGGAATGGCTGGCTCGGCCTCAATCGACTTTTACGACACATCTTCACTTCCGTTATCTACCAGATACGGCACACAATGACAAAGACTTGGATCGAATGCGGCATCTTAATCATATTTGCACTGACGTTCGTGGGCGTTGCGCGCGCTGAAAACGGCACGGCGCGCGGCGCGGGCACGGCGACGGGCCTTCCGCTGCCGCGCTTCGTCAGCCTCAAGTCCGATGAGGTGAACGCGCGCGTCGGGCCGGGCGGCGATTATCAGATCGCCTGGGTGTTCCGCCGCGCCGGTCTTCCGGTCGAGGTTCTAGCCGAATTCGAGAACTGGCGGCAGGTCCGCGACGCGAGCGGCAGCACGGGCTGGGTCAACGCGGGGCTCACCAGCGCGCGGCGCACGGCGGTCATTGCCCCGTGGACCAAGGACCGCACGCTTTTTGAGCTGACCTCGTCGCGCGGCGGCTCCACGGCGGTCGCCCGGATCGAACCCGGCGCCGTCGTCGACATCATGCGATGCGACGGCGAGGACTGCGAGGTTTACGCCGGGAGCCAGAAGGGCTGGGTGCCGCAGAAGGACCTGTGGGGCGTCTATCCGGGCGAGAGCGTGAAATGATCGTTTTTAACGACAGAAGCATGCAGCCACTCATTCAGCCGGTCGAAGTCGAATGTCCCGGCCTCATAAAGACCGGAGACAAAATCCAGCGTTTCATCAAGTCCCGCCGTTAGCCGCGCACCGTTGATTGTAAGAAAGGTGTAGGTCGCAGCGAAGGCCGTGCGTTTGTTGCCATCGATGAAAGGATGGTTCTGCGAAAGACTTTCCCACAAGGCGGCTGCTTCTTCGAGGAGCTCGGCATAGTAGCCGGTTTGCGGACGAAAAAGGGCGGCCTCCAGCGATCCACGATCTCTCATTCCTGCGCCGCCGCCGTAGCGCGTTATCTGATCTTCATGGATGGCAAGCACTTCAACGACGGTCAAATAATCCGTCATTCAGCCAGCTTTTTATACAGCGGTCCAAACTTGTCGTGGCTCGCCTGATAAGCGGCCATGACATGAGCGCGCGGCCTTCCTGATCTGCGCTTTTCCAACAGATCGGCCAACGCCTCATCGACGAGCGCCTGAAGCTGGCGCCCCTCGCTTTTTGCGAGGTTGCGCAAGGCAGAAAGAATTTCCGAGTTGACCTGGGTAGCGAATTTCTCGCGGTCCTGGTTTTTCATGGCGTGAGCCTCCGGCCTTAACCGTATCATGATATTTCATGAAACATCAAGAAAGCGCGGGAGTTCCGCCCTTGGCGCCGCAGAAGAATTTGTGGGGCGTGTATCCCCGCGAAACGGTGAAACAATTTTTGCTGCGGCGAAACTCGCCGCCATCAGGCACTGGAGTGAGGAGACGGCAAAGCTACGTAGCTCCGTCAACGCATGGGCGATATGGCAACACCTCCGGAACCCGGACAACCTGCGAGATTGGCTCGCGCGCCGAAGAAGCCCTCCACGTGAAGCTCGCCAATAGCTTCAAGAGCGTCATTTCCAGAATTGATCGCTGGACTTGAGGCGCCGCCACTCCCCCTGCGCATGAGTCCAGGTTCCGGCAGCTTTTTCCTCGTGCTGGCCGAGTACAACGCCTGCAGCAATGGCGCAATCGGGCCAGTCGCACCCCTCGGTGGCGATCGCACGAAGCTGTTCAGCCATGCGCACATCGTTCACATAGCCAAAGACGTCTTGCAGCGTCTTCAGTTGCTTTACGAAGGGCTTGACCTCTTTGCTTGGAAAAAGCGGTGCGAAGAATTCCGTCATATAGCGCAGCTTCTTCAAGGAGCGCCGCATTTTGTGTTTCTGTGCAGGTTCGAGATGATCGATGGCCCGCCCGCATTTCGCGACCTTCTTCCAGCGCTTCTTCAGAGCCTTCTTCGCGTAGTCCTCAATGGGCTGCTGAAGGGCCGCATCTGTCTCAAGCATGGCCGGCCAGAGCGCGAGGGTCAGAAGCAGCCGCGACCAGTGCCCACCCCGAAGACAGCGCCGCGCCAACTCCAGCTTGGCTGCTCGATGAGCCTGGAGCGCCTGGAGAAACTTATCAAAGCCTTTCTCAACCGGGACGCTGCCCGCAACGGGGGCGTAAATGTCTTCGATCAGAACGTCGGCATCCCTGAGTTCTCCGGCAGTGTGAGCGATTGCTCGGGCATCGTCTTCGAGCTGATGGAAGGCCGGAGAATCGACAAGCCGCCTCAAAGCCCTGTGGGCTGCACGAAGGCGGGTCAAGCCGACACGAAGCTGGTGCGCGCCCTCGGGTGCGTCAGTCTCCAGCACCACCGTTCGATTGTCTATTATTTGCCGGCTCGCCGACCGGACAATCTCGGCGAAAGCTGCGCCACAGGTCTGGCCTTCCTCAACATTCGCCTGCCTAGCCTTGACCGGGGCAATCTCGGGGCGCACCTCCGGCATTTCGAGCAGAAGCCGATAGCCCCGCTCCGCCTTCGACAACTGAGACAGATGCAAAGCCTCCCCGGAGAAGAGGTCTTGGGCGATCGCGAGCAGATCCTTGGGATCCCCATTGATGAGTTCGAGTTCCGCCTCGCGGATTTCAGCTTTCCGCCCTTTTGCGAGCGCTTCGCCCCGATCCAGGGCAAGCTCAACAAGGCTGGCGCCCCTTTCCAGTTTGTAAGAGGTCCGCATTACGTCGGTTTTGAATGCGTCCGTCAGCACGGAGCCGCTCACCGCTTTAGAAAGCCTACGGCGCAGACTGCTGTCGCTGATGCGCTCGATATCGGGTTCCGGGCCGTCAATCGGCGTCTCAACCTGTACAGGATTAGAGAGGCCATTCTCAAGCTCAGTTTCCGCTTTGACGGTTTGAACAAAACGGTCGCCGTCACGGCGGACGCGGAGCGAAACCCCGAGATCATGAAGCGCGAGATCGGGCGTATCATAATAAACCGAGTTCAGAATTTTCTGGGACCGTTCGCATTCATGTCCGGCTAGCGCGGGATTGGCGGTAAGATGGTCGAAGCTGTCTTGGGATAGGGCCAGCTTCAGTTCGAATTCACGATTGGTTTGCATGTGTTTCTCAGGCCGTACTTGACTTACGGTGAACACGCGGGACGTGGTTGCGGATCCCAACAGGCTGTCACATTGGATGACCTGCTCCATGAGAGTCCTACCGGCACGCCAAACCAAAAGACTCGTGCCAGTCCCGCTCACGGCGGGGGAAATTCCGCCACACAACCCCAACGCCGGAGTCCGGCCTGTTGGGTGGGTTCAACCCGGGTTTTGAAGCCGGGAAACCCCAGCTTATAGTGGATGCTGCGCCCTTCCCGATGGCAGCATGGCCGCCGATGACGCCTCGGGCCGCATACACTGGCCCGAAATCGTGGATTGACGCGCCCCCCTCCCCGTGAGATGCGCAGGCGTGGATATGAGGAGGGATTGCGATGATAACCGAGATCGTGGAAATCGAAGTGAAGCCGGGCGAGGAAGCCGCCTTCGAGGCTGCGGTGGCGCAAGCGATCCCAGTGTTCCGCCGCTCCAAGGGCTGCCACGGCATGGAGTTGCAGCGCACCATCGAGAAGCCGTCGAAATACCGGCTCTTCGTCAAGTGGGAGACGCTGGAGGACCACACCGTCCATTTTCGCGGCTCGGAGAATTTCCAGGAATGGCGGCGGCTGGCCGGACCTTTCTTTGCGTCCGCGCCCACCGTCGAACACATGAGTATCGCGCTCGCCGGTTTTTGAGCAAACTTAGAACAGAATTGCAGCCTCCACTTCCGGCATTGATGATGGGAGGGCGCGATGGCGTTGCATTTATTGCCTTTATGGCTGGCGAAGGTCGCAGGGAAGTTCGCGGCGAAGAAGGTGGTCGCGCATGCCGGGCGCCACGCCGCTCGCCATGCCGCACATGAAACGCTCGGCAGCAAAGTGGTGAAGAATGCGGCGCAGAAGGCAGCGAACGCCGCCATCGACAAGGCGACCGCGCGCAAAGACCGGAAGAAGCAAAAGGCCACGGCCTGAAGCCAAAGCGCCACCCGGACGCCGCTTCATCGTGCTACGTCATCCCGGCTAGGCAGAGCCGGGGTCGCCGCAGACCGGATGTTCGCGCTTTTTGGTCCAATTTGCCACCCAGGCCTCAAGCCATGTATGCAAAATGGCAGGTCGTTGTGCAATGACGGCGTAATTCCGGCCCGTTGTGGTAAACAGCGCCTTGCCGCGACGGGGTGAATTAACCGGGAATGGTTAATCGCATTTATGTCCGGTCTGTTTTTGCGCCAGACCGTGCGATTTTTGGTCCCCAAGTGCGAAAAAGTGCGGCGCGATAAAATCCGTTAAATATGATTTGGCCTGGTGAATTAACCAAATGCCGCCGCCGAAACGGTTGCGGCGGCGGCTGCCGCGATGACGCTCCGCTCGAGATTTTTCCTCGCACTATCAAGGGTTCGACAATGAGTGCAGCGTGTTAATCTGTCGGCAAGACGCTTTCCGGTAAGATCTTTCAGATCAGGAAATAAGGGCGCAAGCGTAAGGGACACCTTGACAAGCCGATGCCGCCATTCGCAAGTTGCATACAATCGGGATCAAAGCGAGACGTTGGCGGTGACGCCAAGCGCGCGGAACGCCTCCGAGCCGCCTCGCGTCAGGTCCTTGCCCATGAGTTCGTTGCCGTTGAGCGCGCGGATGCCGCCGTTCTTCGCCCCCGTAATCATGTTCATGGCGATGAAGGCGTACCCGTTTTCCGAGGATGATACGCCGATGCCGACCTCGGAGCCGTCGATGTAATTGTTGATCACGCTCATCGTTCCGAGCCGCCAAGCGCTGCCGAGCCGCAGGCCGAACTGGCCCCCGCCGCTGATGAGGTTGTTCGAGACGAGCCCGTCGCCCTCGACCCAGATTGCGGCGTGGGCGCAAGCCGAGGCCCGGTTGCCGGTCACAAGCAGGCCGGAGCCCGCGCAGACGAGGCCATCGCCGCTGCTCGATATCACCTGGCAATCGGCGACCGTCAATTTTCGGCATTCCCTTGCGACAAGCGCCGCCCCGATAAAGGCGACGCCGCGCAGGCTGACATCGGCTGCGTCGCGGCATTCGAAGACGGGCGTGCCCTTCGGCGCAAGGAGGATTGACAGACCCGGCACACCGATCACGGCCGCACTGGACGGAAGCTGCAGCTTCCCGGCGCGGTACATTCCCGCTGGAATGACAATGGGCTGTCCGGCGGGCGCAAGCTCATCGATGGCGCGCTGCAAGGCGGCCGACTGATCGCGCTCCGCGTTGGGTTCCACCCCGAAATCGGCAACGCTCTTGCCGGAAGCCAACTGTGGCTGCGGCGCTGCCTCAGCCGTCGCCGCCCCCAGCAAGGCAGCCGCTCCCCCATTCCGATGAAGTGCCTGCGATCCATGGCCGATGCTTTCCCCGCGCTCGCTTAGCCCGTTTCGCTCAGCGCGTAGCACAGCTTCGGCGCTGGCGCGAACGAGAATTCGCGCGCCTGTCACCGCTTCCTCCATTGTAAGGCGCGGCTCAACCTCCGACTCGGCCCCAAGAGCCGGCATGTGGACGAAGCTCACCAGCCGGCCGTCCGTCTCGGCGTCGCAGAGACTCCAGTAGAAAAGCGCGTTGCACAAATAGCGGCCGGCATCCTCGGAGAGCGCGGCAGGCAACCGGTCCTTTCTCAACGCGCGGAGGAGGTTTAGCGGCGGCAGCGTGGGCGTGAGAACCGGCTTCCCCGCTCGCACGAGCGCTCGCGATCGCCGCGCCACACCGGCTTGATCCTCCTTCCGCCCGCTCATGTTGAAGGCGCGCGTCTCGATCTCGAAGCCGGAGGAGCGCTTCGAAACCCCGAAATGCAAGATCGCGTGCGGCTGGAAACGGGCGACGGCTTTGCGGACGGCGACCCTGGCTGTCGCCCACACGACCGGAATGATCGCGGTCGCAATGTCCACGCCCGGTGTGACAGGCGAATGCTCCAGCTCGAGGACCACGGAGGCCGAAGCGTTATAGGGAATGCCGGGAAATGGGCCGAAACCCGTTACAAGCACGCGAACGGACGGATCGGGCGCGCGGCTCATGGGCGTTCAAGCAGGAGAGCCGCGGCTTCATCGGCGGCAACGGAGGGAGGCTTGACGCCGCCGCGCACTTGCCGCTCCAGCTCTGCGATCTTCGCCGCCGCGATGTCGCTCGACAGAAACGTCGAGCGGATGTGATCCTCGATCATGGCATGCATCCATCGCACATCCTGTTCGCGGCGCTTGGCCTGGAACTCGCCCGCGGCTTCGAGCGCGGCCCGGTGCGCTTTGATCTTACCCCAAAGATCCTCCAGCCCGCGCCCATCCCGCGCTGAAATGGTCATCACAGGCGGCTTCCACGACGCGCTCGGCGGGGTCAGGATCTTGAGCGCGGACGAATAATCCGAGGCGGCGGCGCGCGCGGCGAGTTCGTTGCCGCTGTCGGCCTTCGTGATCGCGATCATGTCGGCGAGTTCCATCACGCCCTTCTTGATGCCCTGCAGCTCGTCGCCGCCACCCGCCAGCATCAGGAGAAGGAAGAAATCGACCATTCCGGCAACAGCGACCTCGGATTGCCCGACGCCAACCGTCTCGACGAGCACGACATCGAAGCCGGACGCCTCGCACAGAAGAATGGTTTCGCGGGTGGTGCGGGCGACCCCGCCGAGCGTGCCGGATGAGGGCGATGGGCGGATGAAGGCGTTGGGGTCGGCGGCAAGGAGCGCCATGCGCGTCTTGTCGCCGAGGATCGCGCCGCCCGAACGGGTGGACGATGGGTCGACTGCGAGAACCGCAACGCGATGGCCGAGGCTCGTGAGCAGGCTGCCGAATGAGTCAATGAGCGTGGATTTTCCCACGCCCGGAACGCCCGTGATCCCGATGCGATGCGACCGCCCGGCCGCGTCGTTCAGCAGCGTCAGCAATCGCCGCGCCTCCACTCGATGCGCGGGCTTGCGGCTCTCGATGAGTGTGATGGCGCGCGCAATCGAGACGCGGCTGCCCTCCCGGACATTGCCCGCCAGCGTCTCTATGCTCCTTGGTCCATTCCTGTTGAAAGAGGCGTCTGCGCTGTGCATCCTTAAGGCTTAAGAGAGCAATGCGTCTGGCACAAGAGGAACAATTGCCCTCCCTCATCGAGACGGTAACGCCCGGCCAGCCGCTTGCGGCCCTCCCCTTCCAATCACAACTCAGTTGTTCATCGTCTAAGTTGTTCATCGTTCCGCACCACGGTTGCAGATGGCAATGCGCCATGCTCAGATGCTCTTACAATCGAATTCGACAGCGTCGCCTATCCGGCCCAGCGGGGGAAGTTAGGTTCCGATGCGGCAAGACCCGATAGAAGCCATCGCTCACCCGACCGATTTCTCTGAAGCCAGCGCCGAGGCGTTCGCGCACGCCTTGCGGCTTGCCTTGGAGATTCGCTGCCGCCTTGATGTATTGCATGTCAGATCCGGCGACGGGGAGTGGCCGTCGTTCCCGCACGTGCGGGAGACGCTGGCGCAATGGGAGCTTTTGCCTGCGGACGCCCCTCATGCACATGCGGGTCTTTATGCTCGATCTCGATCTTTCGAATCTCGATGCCGAGCTTCTCCTGGATTCGAGGAGTCGCGGGGTTTCTCCTATCCCATCGGCCAAACCTCGTGGTCATGGCGACGCGCGGCGCCCAGGGGCTGAGCCGCTTTATTTCAGAGTCCGTTTCGGAGGGAATTGCGCAGAAAACAAATCTGCCAGCGCTTTTCCTGGGTCCAAATGCCCGCCCCTTTGTCAACGCGAAAACGGGCCGTCTGCATTTAAGAAGCGCCGTGATTCCGGTTGCCCGTCAGCCCCCGCCCCATCGCGCGCTTATGCTCTTTCATCATCTCTTCGGAAAATTGGGCCTTGTTTCGCGCTTCATCCACGTTGGCGATGAAAGCTTCGAGCTAACAGGCCCCAAAGGAACGCGTGAGAAAGTGACAAAGCTGGAAGGCCCAACTGTGGAGGCCATCCTCTCGGCTGCGAACAGTTACCTCGCGGATCTTGTTGTCATGCCTACAGCGGGGCGTCACGGATTTCTCGATGCGTTCCGAGGAAGCACGACTGAGCAGGTTCTGCGTCGCGCGCCGTGTGCGCTGCTTGCCTTGCCAGCCTGAAAAAAGCCCCTGTCGTTGCCTTGATCAGTAGATCGACCGGTAGCGGTCGCGCTCCTCTTGCCGCTCCTTCTCCGTGTAGAACGGCGCGTTCGGGTCGTAGCTCTGCCAGCCTTGCTCGTGGTAGGCCCGTCCGCGTTCCTCGATATCGACCGGCTCGTGCCGCTGCATAATCAGCTCCGCGTCATCGGCCCTTGTGTCCTCCGCACGAACCGAGACGAGCGTCCCGCCGCGCCGAATTGACTCGGCGTAGACAGGCGCCTCCTCCTTGGAGACCCCGTAGTCCACAAGGGCGCCCAATATCCCGCCAGCAACAGCGCCGGTGGCTGCGCCGGCAAGGGTGGTTGCGAGGACGCCCGCGGCGACGAGCGGCCCAATGCCCGGAATCGCAATCAAGCCCAGCGATGCCAGAAGCCCAGCGCCAGCCCCGGCGACTCCACCAAGCGTCGCGCCGGTCGCTGCGCCTTCGGCATTCTCTGCGCCCGATTCGTCTGCTGGTTTGCGTCCGACGACGCTGATTTGATCGCGTGTGAAGCCGGCTCTTTCAAGCTCTCTCACGACATTTTCCGCGCTGCCATAGTCGTCATAAACGTGAGTAATCGTGACAGTCATTGCATTGTCCTTGGTCTACTGTTGTAAAACGTTGCCGCGATAGTCGAGCGCAACATTGACCTGCCGCCCCGACTTGTGCGCCCTTCCTCTCCAGATGCCGTTGCCGTCCAGCTTCAAAGTTTGCACGTCGGTGTAGCCTGCCTTCGCGATGCGGTCCTTGGCCTGCCCTTCCGTGAAACTGTTCGCACCAGCTATAGGAGGGGTGCTCGTCGTGGCGGAAGAGCTACCCGGCTCGTCCCGTCGCGAAGGCGTGACGTTCGGCGCGCCGGGACCACTGGGCCCCGCGGCCTCTTGTTGACCCTTATTCTGCCCGGCCGGAGAATTGTCCTGTTGCGCCGTCGCCGGCCAGGGCGACAGTAACGCCACCATTGTCGCCACCCCCAAACGGAGACCCGGCATTTCATCCTCCCCTAACCCGGCTTACGCCGTTCACAGATATCGTGATGAGTAAGACTGCCGCGGGCCGGAAAGTTCCTTGGGTCATGAAACGGCCACAACCCAACATCAGCTTGCAAACTTGGCGTCTAGCGCCTATTTTGACGTCATCCCAACATTTGAGGATTTCATGGCTCGCGTCACCGTCGAAGATTGCGTCGATAAAGTTTCGAACCGTTTCGAACTCGTGCTTCTCGCCGCGCACCGGGCGCGGGCGGTTTCTGCGGGCGCGCCGATCACCGTCGACCGGGACAACGATAAGAACCCCGTCGTGGCGCTGCGCGAAATTGCAGATCAGATGGTATCGCCAGAAGATCTCAAGGAAGATCTCATCCACTCGCTACAAGCCCACGTTGAGGTTGACGAGCCGGAGCCCGAAGCTGCCCCCGCGCTGCCCAGCTCGCGTTCTGTGAACGTGCTCGGCCCCGACGATCAGTTTTCCGACGCCATGATCGACCGCATCACCGAAGAAGAGTTGCTGCAAGGGCTGGCTCGAAGCATTCCGGCCGAGGCCGCGAGCGGCGGACGCGCAAAGGGCTAAGAAACTGTTGGGAAGTCGTTTCCTGACTTTGTACAGGTTTGGAGATTGTTTTAAATACCTAGAGTTGAAATTTTAAAAGTCTGGCGAGGCCGTGCAGCTTGAAACTCAGGCGAGATCGCAGCCAATTATGCGGCAATACGATCTCGTAGAAAAGGTTCTGAGCTACAATCCTAAGGCTAATGAGGCTTTGCTGAAATCGCGCCTATGTCTATGCGATGAAGGCGCATGGCCAACAAAAGCGAGCCTCGGGCGACCCTTATTTCTCGCATCCTCTCGAAGTTGCTTCGATCCTGACTGGGCTGAAGCTCGACGACGAAACGATCGCGACGGCGCTTCTCCACGACACAATCGAGGATACGCAAACTACCAAGGATGAAATCGAGCGGCTGTTCGGCCCGAACATCGCTTCCCTTGTCGACGGTTTGACAAAGATCGAGAAACTCAATCTCGTTTCCAAGAAAACACAGCAGGCCGAGAATTTCCGGAAGCTCCTGATCGCGATTTCGAGCGATGTCCGCGTGCTGCTCGTCAAGCTCGCCGACCGGCTTCACAACATGCGCACGCTTGAGCACATGAAGCCCGATAAGCGTCGGCTCATCGCTCAGGAGACGATGGATATCTACGCGCCGCTGGCTGGCCGTATGGGCATCCAGGAAATCCGCGACGAGCTTGAGGAGTTGTCCTTCCGCTGGCTGCATCCCGCCGCCTACGAAACGCTGATGTCGCGGCTCAACGTCTTGCGCGACCAGAACCGTGGCCTGACGGCGGAGATCGCAACTGAACTCAAAGCCAAGCTCGAAGCGCAGTCCATCAAGGCAGAGGTCTTCAGCCGCGAAAAGAAGCCCTACTCGATCTGGCTCAAAATGCAGAATAAGCAGATCGGTCTGGAGCAGCTTTCAGACGTCTACGGTTTCCGCGTCATCGTCCCGACCTTGGAGGATTGTTACGCCGCGCTTGGCGTGGTCCACACGACCTGGCGCGTGGTGCCCGGCCGTTTCAAGGACTACATCTCGACGCCAAAGCATAACGAGTACCAGTCGATCCACACCACGATCGTCGGCCCCCGCCATCAGCGCGTCGAGCTACAGGTGCGCACGGCGGAAATGCACCAGATCGCCGAGTATGGAGTCGCCGCGCATTCCGGCTACAAGCTCGCGGCGCTGGCCAAGTTGAACGGAGATGCGCGCGCCGTGAATGGCCCGGCGCCCGGCGAAAGCACCGCCTATCAATGGCTTCGCAAGCTCGTCGACAATCTCCTGGAGGGAGATAATCCTGAGGAGTTTCTGGAGCACACGAAGCTTGAGCTTTTCCTCGATCAGGTGTTCTGCTTCACGCCAAAGGGCCGGCTGATCGCGCTGCCGCGCGGCGCGAACGCCATCGATTTCGCCTATGCCGTCCACACCAATGTTGGCAATCGCTGCGTCGGCACGAAAATCAATGGCCGCCACATGCCGCTGATGAACGAGCTCAAGAACGGCGACGAGGTTGAGATCATCCTTTCCGATGCCCAGACGCCGCCAGCGGCCTGGGAGAACGCGGTTATTACCGGAAAGGCTCGCTCGGCCATCCGGCGCGCGACAAAAGATGCCGTTCGCAAGCAGTATCTCTCTCTCGGCCGCGACATCATGAAGGTGGCTTTGCATCGCGCCGGGAAATCCAGCGACACAGACCTTACTTCTGTCCTGCCCCGGCTTGGCCAGAGGAATGTGGAGGATCTGCTGACCGCAGTAGGCCGTGGCGAGACAACGGCCGACGAGGTCTTGAAAGCCGTTGATCCCAATCTCGTGCAGGAGGCCGCCCCCAAGCGCCGCACCATCACCCGCAACGACGAAGGGTGGTTCAATCTACGCCGCGTCACGAGCTTCAAATTCAGGTGGCCTGGGCTTCTGGCAGGCTCCGAGGACGAGGAGGGCGGAAAGGGCATTCCAATCCGGGGGGCGAATGGCATGTCCATCGTTGGTTTTGGTGAAGGCGGCGCCGTTCCCGGGGAACGCATTGTCGGCATTCTTGACCCTGGCAAGGGCATCACGATCTACCCGATCCACTCACCGCATTTGCGCGACTATGAAGAGCAACTCGACCGCTGGATCGATGTGACCTGGGACATCAGGGAGGGCGCTATCGAGCTTTTCCCCGCGCGCATCCAGGTTACAGCCGTCAATGAGCCGGGAAGCCTCGGGAAAATCGCAAGCGTGATCGGAGCAGCCGGAGCGAATATCGATAAATTACAAATGATAAACCGTGGTCACGATTACACCGAGATGATGATAGACGTCGAAGTCCTTGATCTTAAGCATTTGACCGATATGCTCAATGGGGTAAAAAACCTGAATGTGGTCAGCTCAGCAAGCCGCATCCTGTCTTAGAAACTGCACCCAAGTTTAGAAGCGCCGATGCTCTCCGACGACGCCGTCCTTGAAGAATTTCGCGAAGCCGGGGCCCTGCTCGAAGGCCATTTCATCCTTTCTTCTGGTTTTCATTCGACCGCTTACCTGCAGTGCGCACGCGTTTTGATGGACCCGCGACGCGCCGAAAGGCTTTGCGCATCCCTTGCCGAAAAGATCGGGGCGGCAGGCATCGCCGCCGACATTGTCGTTTCGCCGGCCATGGGCGGCGTCATCGTTGGCTATGAAATGGGCCGCCAGCTTGGGCTTCCCTCTATTTTTTTTGAGCGCGTCGATGGCGCCTTCGACCTGCGGCGCGGCTTTAAGATCGAAAGCGGTCAGCAGTGCTTACTCATCGAAGACGTGGTGACAACGGGCTTGTCGTCGCGGGAATGCATGGATGCGGTTCGAGCCCTTGGCGGCCATATTGTCGCAGCTGCTTCACTCGTGGACCGCTCCGGCGGCCGGGCGAATTTTTCTGTTCCCTTCATTCCCCTGATTCGTCTTGACATTCCTCATTTCGCGCCCGATCAACTGCCTGCTTCTATAGTCGAAATACCGCCTATCAAGCCCGGAAGCCGAGGCCTGAAGGCCTAGACCCAGCCGCCCTAATGGAACCGCAAGGGGTGGCTACGCTTTAAAGTTCTGTTGGCTCTGTAAGGCTGGGAGACATGCTTTTTAAACGTCGAAAACAGCTTTCCCCGGCCGAGCGTCTGCGTAACGCGATCTGGCCCGCTCGCAGTTTCGAGAGATCTTTCCGCTACATGATCCTGCGGCTATGGCGGATCAAAGCGACCCCGCACAGTATCGCGCTCGGCTGCGCCGTCGGCGTCTTTGCAATTTTCACACCGTTCCTCGGGTGCCAGATGTTGCTGGCCGCTTCTCTCGCTCTCCTGTTTCGCGGGAGTGTGGTCGCTTCAGCCGTCGGAACATTTGCCGGAAACCCTTTAACATATCCCATCATCTGGGGATCAACTTTTGCGGTTGGGAACCTGTTTCTGGGCAATTCCGCAAATGCCGAGATCGGCAAGCTGTCAACGGGGGCGCAGGCTCTTGGCGTCAGCATCAGCAAGGCGTCTCCCGACGGCGTCGCAACGGCATTTCAGGGCCTTTGGCCGATCCTGAAACCGATGGCGCTTGGGGCTCTGCCGCTCGGAGGACTTACAGCGACCCTGATCTATTTCATTGTGCGGCGCTTGCTCCAGACCCAGCACGACCGGCGCGCCAACAGAGTCAGCCCTGAGGCTGCTGCGGCGTCCGCGCGGTGACGACTATGCCTGCCGTTCGCCTTGGCTTGAACATCGATCACGTCGCCACGCTGCGCAACGCAAGGGGCGGCCTGTTCCCCGATCCCATTCGCGCCGCGCGGGTCGCTGTCGAGGCTGGCGCCGACGGTATCACGGCGCATCTCAGGGAGGACCGGCGTCACATCCGCGACGAGGATATCCAAAGGATCGCGGCGGAGATTAATGCGCCCCTCAATCTTGAGATGGCGGCTACGGAAGAGATGACGGCCATCGCCATCAAGACTGCCCCTCACGCGTGCTGTATCGTGCCGGAGCGCCGGGAAGAAATCACGACAGAGGGCGGCCTCGATGCCGCTGGAAGTTACGCCACGCTTGGCCCTATCGTGCGGCGTTTGTCGGACAGCGGCATTCGCGTTTCGCTTTTCATCGATCCCGATCCACGCCAGGTCGATGGAGCCGTCCGGGTCTCGGCGCCTGTTGTTGAACTGCACACCGGGCAATATTGCGAAGCGTGGCTTGCTGGGGATCGCGCCGTGGCCGAGGATGAACTGCGGCGGCTGGTGCGAGCCGCTGAGCTTGCGGCGCAAGCCGGTCTCGAAGTTCATGCGGGCCACGGACTCGATTTCGATACAGCCGCTCATCTTGCCGCTTTGCCACAAATTCGCGAGCTGAACATCGGGCATGTCATTATCGGCGAGGCTGTCTTCGTGGGTTTGGCCGAGGCGATACGGCGTATGAGAGCCTCCATCGCGAAGGGCGTCACGATCCGAACTCACGAAGCGCAACAGCAATAACAGCGGAATCGACGGGGGCGCGGTGATCATCGGCATCGGCAGCGATTTGATCGACATCCGACGAATCGAAAAGACCATCGAGCGCTATGGCGACCGCTTCCTCGACCGCGTCTTCACCGAAACGGAGCGTCTGAAGTCGGATCGCCGGGTTAATCGCGCCGCGTCCTACGCTAAACGCTTCGCGGCGAAAGAGGCGTGCGCGAAGGCGCTCGGAACCGGCCTCAACCACGGCGTATTCTGGCGCGACATGGGCGTCGTCAATCTGCCGAGCGGCCAACCAACGCTGAAGCTGACCAGCGGCGCGGCCGAGCGCCTGCAAAGCCTCCTGCCTGCAAAACACGTGGCGCAGATCCATCTCACGATCACCGACGATTTCCCGCTCGCCCAGGCTTTCGTGCTGATCTCCGCCATTCCGGCGTAATTGTAAGCTTCGCGGCGACGTCTTACACATGATCGCTCGCGCGCGGCTCGGGTCCAAAATTTTGCCGTAGCGTGGTAATTGCACCACAATTTCGCTGTTGTTTTCGTCCATACGCGCGCGATGACGACGACATTTTCACGCCGTGCCGCGATTTCGGGCGCGTTGACCATTTTGGCCTCGGGCGCTTTCAGCGGCGATACGTTTGCTCAATCGGCGCACATGCCATTTGCGCAGTGGGTTGTGGCTTTTCGCTCACGCGCCCGTGCGAAGGGTATTTCGGACGCGACATACGACCGCGTCATGGGCTCGATGAAGCCCGATACCACTGTCTACGCGCTTGACCAGTATCAACCGGAGTTTCACGAGGAAGTCTGGCAGTATCTGAACCGCCGGGTCTCGGACTGGCGCGTCACCGTTGGCAAAGAACGCGCCAAGGAATCGATGCCGCTCCTCAAGCGCGTCGAACACACCTATGGCGTCGATCCCTACGTCATGCTCGGCCTGTGGGGAATGGAGACGGCGTTTGGCGATCTGGTCACCAACCCGAAGCACATGCGTCCGGTCATTCCGGCGCTGGCGGCGCTGGCCTGGGGCGAACCCCGGCGCCGTTCCTATTGGGAGCAGGAACTGCTCAACGCGATGGTCATCGTCGAGCGCGGATGGGCCGATCCAAAGGATATGATCGGTTCCTGGGCAGGCGCGATGGGCCACACGCAATGGATGCCGGAAGTCTGGCTCAATATGGGCGTCGATTTCGACGGCGACGGCCGAATCTCGCCCTTTGGGAAGCCCGACGACGCAATCGCGGGGACGGCGCAGTATCTAGACAAACGCGGCAAATACCGCCGTGGCGAGCGCTGGGGTTACGAGGTTCTTTTGCCAGCGGGCCTTGCAAGCGCGGGCGGAATGCGCTCCATCGCGAGCTGGCGTTCCAGGGGCGTTCGCCGGGCCAATGGGAAGCCGTTCCCAAGACCCTCGGAGCTTGCCCGCCTTTGGCAGCCTGTGCCGGGTGGTCCCGTCTTTCTGCTGACGCATAATTTCGACGCGGTGAAGTCCTACAATCCGGCAAATACCTACGCCCTCGCGGTGTGCCATCTTGGCGACCGCATTCGCGGCGAGGGGCCCTTTGTGCAGCAATTTCCAGGAAGCGAGCCTCCACCGACGCTTGCCGAGGTCCAGGAAATTCAGCGCCGGCTTACCGCCCTCGGGTTCAACACAGACGGAACCGATGGCCGCGTGGGCAAGGATACAATGAAGGCGGTCCACGATTTCCAGGTCAAGTCCGGCATGGCGCCTGCCGATGGTTACGCAGGGCTCAGGTTGCTGGCGCGGCTTCGGGCCACATCGTGACGGTTTTCGCGGCGCCCAGCTGAGGAGCCGGTACTTTGGACACGTCCGGCGCTAGATCAGGCCGCCTTTAATCGAAATCGATTAAAGGCGGAAAAGGTGATTGATTTTTGGACGCCCCGCGGGAAATCCTGACCCATTTGCGGCAAACGCTTCCAGGATTTTCCGCGGAAAAGGCGTACTAGCGACTCTTAAGTATCTAGTACAGCTTACGGCCGGAAGTTCGCTTGATCGCTTGCGGCAATGGGAGTGCGAACTTCCGGCCGGCTGTATTAGAGTGCTGGAGCAGCTTATCCGCGTCCAAACGGACGCGGGCTGCTCTGATGTTCGAGGTCCTTTCCTGGAATGGGCCTCAGCTTTTATTGATAGGAAGACGCGCCCGTCGACTGTGACGCATTCTCCTTTTCCTCCGTCAATCCGGGCAGTACGGGTGTGTGCTCGATCACAACCGATTTCAGCGACATCGGATTGATCCCCAGCGATTTCAGGATCGTCGGCGCCACTTGGGAGGTCGCAACCGGGGTCTTTATGTCCTTGCCGGAGAAGCGGGGGTTGGAAACGATAAGTCCCACATTGGTGTCGCCGAAGCTGAAGCCGCCATGCTCGGCATTCTTTTTGGTCGACGTTGTGTAGATCGTGCCGTAAATTGGCTGAACGAGGATGTCCGGCGTGCGGGAGTCGTGCTTAGGATTGTTGAACTTAAGCGTCAGTGAGTCGCCGGCCATCACTTCTTCGATGTAGAGCGCTTTAGCGTTTGCGTTCAGGTAGTCGGCAACGAGCTGGGTCTGGCTCTGATCCTTCAGCCAGATGAGGGCGATATCGTCATCCTGGACGAAACCGCAGGGGCCTGTCGAGCAGGCAGCGGCGCTGGCGATGGCCAATGCAGCCGGGTTGGTTTTTGCATCCGGAAGGGCGGCGACCAGATCCGCGAAGTGGCCGGGCTTGTTGACCTTCACAGGGTTGATCGGCGATTGGCCATGCTTGGCGCTGACGATAAACAACGTGCGGTCATAAAGTCCGCGGCTCTTCAAAGCCTGGATCATGCTGCCAAGGCTTGCGTCGGTCTGGTCGAGGCCGTAGGCAAGAACATCGGTCGGCGTACCCGCGCCGTCCTTGTAGCCGCCGGGCAGGCCATCGTGAGCAGGCTTGACGCTTGGGCAGTTTGTACCGGCGGTGCTTTTAACCAGCTTTTGCCCAACGCTCACCGCCTGGAAATTCATGCCGAAGATTGTGGGTACGGGGCTTGGCTTGCCGTCTGAACGCAAGCCATTGATCTGATTGAGGACGGCCTTCACCTTCAGCTGGTCGTTGGCGACGGTGCAGTCGACGCTGACGGTTGCGTCCGTCCCATTCACATTGGTGATTTCGGGTGTGTAGAGATCGTCGACGCCTTTGCCTGAGGGGCCGTTCACGAGATCGTAGGCTGGATGCTTGTCGGCCCAGGCTGTGTGGCCGCCATTTCTCTTGATCACTTCGAAGATGGTGTTGGTCTTAAGCGCGCTGTGTGGATAGAGCGGCGCGCATTGCCCGAGTTCGTTCCGGTAGCGAGGGAGCTTTGCCGGGTCGATGACATTCAACGAGACGTTGGAGGAATTGTATTTATCGATGCTCTCGTCGAAGACCATCGTGTTGCCGCCTTGACCCGAGCACGTCAGGTTGGTCGGATCGAAGATCGTACGATCGTAGCTCACGTCGTAGTACAGGCCGCCGGTGACCGGAGAGCCGCCTGTCACCTGGGCCAGAAGGCCGGGGAAGGAATCCGAATTCGCAGGCGTGCGCGCGTTGGAGTAGGTGACGCCATGCCTGGACAGTTCCGCCATCGCGGAGTTTGGGTGGCTTTCGACATAGCGTGCTACATCGAGAGCGTGCAGGCCGTCTACGCTGATAAGCAACACATGGTCAACATTGCCGGCGTGCGCGGCCGTGCACGACGCCGCCCCGGCCAGAAGGCCGAGCGCAAGTCTTTTTAGCATTTTGATAAAATCCCACCTAGTTTAGTGCCGCGGCCTCTATGTCGGGGATTCTGTTTCAGTTCGATGACATGAGCGGGGAGCCGTGCGACAGCGCCCGGATGTACCCAACCAGGGCTTTCACGAGTGAGATATGTTGAGGCCGCCACGGAACAGCCGCGACCGGAATGAGGCATCCTGCGTAAGCAAGCGGCCGGGCAATGCCCGGCCGCAATGGCATTGGGGATTGGAAGTGCGGCGCTAAATTTGCCGGAACCGTTTTGCCAAGAGCCCAGCGATCAGCCCCCCTGCCGCGGCTGCGGTCGCCACCCGGACGGGACCGTATTGGCGGACGGCGTGTTCGATCTGACGGCCTACGTCGTCGACGCTTGGAATTCGGCTCTGGAGAGCTTGAACCGGCTGCCTGATCGCTTGCCTAGCGCTGGGAGTCTCCTCCCTTGTAATTCCATAAGCGGTAAGCACGATCGAGAAGCCCACCAAGGCCAAAATCCCCACCATGATCAGGGCTGACCATATGGGATTTTGCATCCACGAGTTTAGAGCCCAGAAAGCGGCCAATATCACGAACGCTATCGCTGCCACGAACGGTATCCCAGCCATGCTGAGCACGAGATACCTCTTCGTCAAGTTTCTCACGTATCCGCCCAAGCGCTGGCCTACCTCGCCAACGGCCAATAGCCTCAGAGCTGCTCCAAACATGGGCGTTACCTCTTCAACGGCTCAGGAGAGCACCGACCAGGAAGCCAACGCCCGCCGCGATGAGGGTTGCCTGCACGGGCTTGTCGCGGATTTGCTGTTCGATGTCGCCCATGTTCTGCTGGACTTTGTCCTTTACGTCGCTGAACGTATTTTGAGCCATCGAGCCATACTTGTCGGTCAAATCCTTCACCTGCCGGCGAAGATCGTCGATTTCAGTTTGCCCTTTGTCCGCTGCATAATCGGTGGTGGCGTTGATGTCGTGAATGGTGTCCTTAGCCATTGCGGTGTTCCCCTTCTAAAGAACTCATGAGGTGCAAGCCCGGATTGCTCGCTTTCGAAACTAAACAACGCCGGGGAACCGCGAGCGTTCCCATGAACGCTTCCACATCATTCTGTGAGAAGATGATGCGAGCCGCGAAAATCCTTGTCCGGCATTCTTTATAGCAACTTACTTGACGGCGCTCTTGCAGCGCTCAAGGCTTCAGCCCATTTGAGCAGCCTATGATGGATTGAAAGGAAGCGCCCATGGCTGACGCCCAAAAGTACATCGACGACATCAAGAAATATACGAGCGCGGTGAATGAAGAAGCCGTCGCCGGCATCGTAAGGCACTGCGGCATTGCCCTTCGCAATCGCGACTCTTCCCTTGTCGCAGGCACAGACCCCGAGGAACTCAAGCGGGTGCGCGAAAGCTGGCTCAAGAAGAAACTCGGCCTTACAGAGAGCGATGCCGATCTTGACAAGGCTATTCACGCGGTCATGGAGAAGATGAAAGCCGATCGCGCCAAGGGCCGTGTGACGGTATATTATCTCCTCGCGGAGCATTTCAATAAACTCGATGGCCTTGTGAAGCCCGTTGCTGCGCCTAAGACTAAAGCGACGCCGAAACCAGCCGGTGCATCTCCAAAGAAGACAGCTTAAAGGGCGATCTTGCGCTCAGGCCAGCGCCTTCCGCCCTTTGTGCTCGTCAGCGTCTTGCCCTCCGCCGCGGCGTAGCGATGCGCAGGTCGTCACACGGATGAGGGCATTGATTTGGTTTGCCTAATTGCTGAGTTGTAAACGGACCCACTTTCAGCCAGACTAAAGTGGATCGCAATCTATCCCCGCATGCATCTCTGAAGAGCGGTGGAGTATCTTTGAGAGCAACAGCGGGGCGATGCCTTACGAAATCGAACGGAAATTCCTGGTTCGGGATGAGTCGTGGCGTGCCTCCGTGGGCCAGCCTTTATTCGTTCGCCAAGGCTATCTGACACGCAATGGCTCCGTCTCCCTTCGCGTCCGCATTATCGATAAAGCAAAGGCAACGCTTACGCTCAAATCTCCGGTGGCTGAGATCCGCCGCCTTGAATTCGAATATCCCATTCCTCTCGCGGATGGCGCTGTGCTGCTTGGCCTGCGGGAGGGCGGACTTATCGAGAAGCTTCGCTACAGGCTTCCGTGGCATGGACTCGTTTGGGAAATCGACGTTTTTCAGGGCGAAAACCAAGGATTGGTCATCGCGGAAATAGAACTTCCGCACGAAGATAAAACCTTCGAGAAGCCGGACTGGCTAGGCACGGAAATCACATCCGATCGGCGATACTCGAATGCCCGCCTGGCAAAGCTGCCGTTCCAAAAATGGCCGGATGCCTCGGATCGAGAGCATTTTATTTGGACGGAAAACTGAACCTGCCTCTCGATCTCCGGCGCCATTCCCTCAAGGCAGTGAGTTCGGCGTCGCTCCCGGCTCTCACCGGCAGCATCTCACAGCCGCGGCATGCGACCCTCGCGCAACATACCTCAGCAGGCGGCCGCCCCACGCCCGCGTCCTGGGAATTTAAGCAGACTGATCTATAGCTTCAGCCCATGGATATCTTGATGACCGTTGCAGCGCAGTTCATCGAAAACTCATGAGTGAAATAGGCCGCATAGAGACTTCACAGGGCCGGATCACTAAGTCAGCAGCCTTCACTGGTTTCGAACAAAAGAAAGAGGGAGCGCTTTGCTCCCCCCTTCCCCTTCGAAAGATGGCGTTTTCAGTAAGCCGAGCGGCGAAACACTCCGAACAATGGCGTCATGATCACGATTTTCAAATCGAGCCAGATCGACCAGTTTTCGATATATTCCAGATCATAACGGACGCGCTTCGCCATCATGTCGGGATCGGTGGTTTCGCCCCGGAAACCATGCACCTGCGCCCAGCCCGTGATCCCCGGCTTAACGCGGTGCCGGTTCGCATAGTTCTCAATGAGCTTGCCGTAGTAGGTGTTGTGAGCAATAGCGTGAGGCCGCGGGCCGACAACCGACATCTCTCCGCGAATGACATTCCAGAACTGAGGCAACTCATCGAGGCTGGTACGCCGGAGGAAAGCCCCCACCCGCGTCACGCGGCTGTCATTCTTCGTTGCCTGCCTGACGCTCTCGCCATCCTCCAGGACCCGCATCGTACGAAACTTGAGGACTTCAATCACGCGATGGTTATATCCGTGCCGGCGCTGCCGGAAAAAGACCGGCCCATTACTGTCAAGCTTGACGGCTACCGCGATCAACCCCATGGCGGGCAGCGCCAGAAACAAGCATATAGCTCCAATGAGGTAATCCTCAATCATCTTGAGGAAAGCCCCCCAATCCGAGATGGGTTTTGAGACGGTTGTTATGACAGATGCATTGCCAATTCTCTGAATTTGTCTTGCTGAAATGTTGGCTCCGCCGAAATCGGGGAATACCTGGACGTCGACCGGAAGCATTTGCACTTGCTGCGTGATCTTTTCGAGCTCGAGTTCCCATGCTGGAAGGCAACGCAATAACGACGCCGTCGACATGATTTTCCTGAGCTTGCTTTATGAAGGGA
Source organism: uncultured Alphaproteobacteria bacterium (assembly GCA_963757195.1). Classification (GTDB taxonomy): domain Bacteria; phylum Pseudomonadota; class Alphaproteobacteria; order Rhizobiales; family Rhodomicrobiaceae; genus Rhodomicrobium. Next base: position 549,205 of record CAVWQG010000002.1, on the reverse strand, counting down.
CGCAACTGCTCGGTGAGCTGGCTACAATCGAATGAAGATACAGCATCCGGAGCGGACAGATCCAAGGTGCTGACAAGCTTGAAATGGTTGGCTTCTTGTTTCAGCGCTTCCCTCGCTGCACTGAACTGGTTGCCAGACCCTACCAACGCAACTGACCGCCTCAGAATTCCGCTTCGCTGAAGCACGTCCACATATTGGCTCAGGAGGGCGCGGCCAACCGAAAGAGAAACAAAGAGGATCCCCATCCACATAAGAATCCAAACCCGCGAAAAGTCGGTCTGTATCTTCAGGAAGAAGACCACGGCGAATGCCGATGCAATTGTTATCGCGCAGACGTAGATCAGCGTGGACATCTGGGACGTGAAGCGGAAATCCATATTCTGATTATATTGCCCTCGTTGACGCGCTATCAGATAGAACAGCCCCGCCACGATCATTACTATTAGGAAGTAACCCTCCCGATCGACGTTCATATCCAGATATTTAACTAGATATAAATAGTAGGAAGCCCAAGCACTGAAGATTATCGCCGCCATATCGTAGAGCAAGCTCACGTCAGCGAGAACCTTCCTCGTAAGCCATTTAGGCTTAGGGATTCTTGCATCGATTGACCTTGTCTCCTCCACCTCTCTCTTCGAGACCGAGACCTTTGAAAACTCAGACATGATGCCACCCGTAACGCCACTACCAGGAATAATATATTTGGATCCGATGACGCACTATGGCGCCGCTCGCGATGAACGCAACCTTAAACCCCTCTGACAGTTAATCTGTAAATTTAGCGGCTTAGTTATGAGATCTATAATAGAAGAAGCCCATGAGAGAGCCCAACGAAGGTTTGTGTTTCGCCGCGTCGTCAACCCGATCCGCCACCTGGTTCAAGGACTTAGCGAATGGACCTCGTACAGAACTGCTTGGGGACCTACTTGCTGCCGCTAATTTTTTGTCTACTGGTGAAGCCGCTTTCGTTGGCTCAGGATGGCCAATAGCTAAAGAGCAAAATGCATGGCGGGCGTTCGAGCTTTAACTGCTTTTACATAAAAATCGTGTCTTCTCTGACGGAGTTCCGATGGGCATGGAGAAGGGGGTTAAAGTACTCCTACCTAACCTTGAAAATGTTAACCAAGCGATAGCCTAAGTCTCAGCGCCAATTGACACTTCTGGTTCAAAGGGCATAGTCTTAGGCTCGAAAGCAGTACAACAATCGCCTTGAAATGACTGTTTGTACGCAACAATTTCCCGAGTTTGAATTATAACTAGGATAGCATTATGTGTGGGATAGTCGGTTGTTTTGGTAAAGACATACATCCCGAAAACACTCGCCCCGTAATCGGATCAATGATCCAGGCCATCGCCCATCGCGGGCCTGACGAGAAGGGCCAGTTCGTGGAGCCGGGCGTTGGACTGGGCCACGCTCGTCTCTCGATCGTTGGGTTGGGCGATGGCCAGCAGCCGATGTCTCTCCCGGGGCGTGGCCTGACGATCGTCTTCAACGGCGAGGTCTTCAACTATGTCGAGCTTCGCGATGCCTTGAAGGCGAAGGGCCGGATATTCCGAACCGGTAGCGACACGGAGGTCATCCTCCATCTTTACGATGAACTTGGCGAGAACTGCGTTTCTCAGTTGAACGGCGATTTCGCTTTCGCGATTTGGGACGCGCCGCGCAAGCGCATGTTTTTCGCACGTGACCGCATGGGTGTCCGCCCGCTCTACTACACACTGGCAAACGGAACGCTTTATTTCGCCTCCGAGGTCAAAGCGCTCCTGGAAGCGCCAGGGGTCAATGCAGAGCTGGATCCTATCGCTCTCGATCAGATTTTCACACTCTGGGCTCCCATTGCGCCTCGCACACCCTTTCGCGATATTTTCGAGCTTGAGCCCGGCGATCTGATGATCGCGGACGAGAACGGCTTGACCCGCAGGCCCTATTGGTCGCTCACCTTCCCCGACCGTGACGCAGAACCCGAATATCGGGATGAGGCGTCGGCGGCGGAGGAGCTGCGATGGCTTTTGACGGACGCAACGCGCATCCGCATGCGGGCGGACGTCCCCGTCGGCTCGTATCTCTCGGGAGGGCTCGATTCTTCGATCGTATCGGCGCTCGGCTCAAGGATGGCGCCCGGGACCTTGCACACCTTCTCGATCGGCTTTGCGAGCAAGGAGCACGACGAGAGTGAGTTCCAGTCGCAGATGGCGGCAGCGCTCGGCACTCATCACCGCACGATCCAGTGTAGCAGCGACGATATCGCTACGATCTTCCCGAAAGTCATTGAGGCAACCGAGCGGCCCATAATCCGAACCGCGCCAGCGCCGCTCTTCCTCCTCTCCCGGCTGGTCCGCGACCACGACATGAAGGTCGTTCTGACCGGAGAGGGGGCCGACGAGGTCTTCGCTGGCTACGACATCTTCAAGGAGGCCCGAGTTCGCAGGTTCTGCGCACGCAATCCGCAGTCCAAGTTTCGCGCCCACCTTTTCCGCAAGCTCTATCCCTATCTGCCGGGTGTGCAGCAGCAGTCGGCCCAATACCTGGCTGCGTTCTTCGGAGCAGGTAATGACCGGATCGACGACCCGCTTTACTCACATCGCCCCCGCTTCCGCGGCACCGCGGCGACAAAGGCGTTTTTCTCCGGCGATCTGCGGGCGAGGCTCGGCAATTACGATGCGACGGCAGAAATCGCAGCCATCCTTCCGGCCGAGTTCAAGCGCTGGCACACGCTGCACCAGGCCCAGTACCTCGAAAGCCGCTTCCTGCTGCCCGGCTATATCCTCTGCAGCCAGGGCGACAGAATGGCAATGGCGCACGGCGTCGAGGGGCGGTTCCCCTTCCTCGATCATCGTCTCGTCGAGTTTGCAAGCAAGCTTCCTCCTGAGATGAAACTCAAGGGCCTCGTCGAGAAGCATATCCTGCGCGAGGCGATGAAGGATCTGCTGCCCGAGCAGGTCGCGCGTCGCACCAAGCAGCCTTACCGCGCGCCCGACAGCCAGGCCTTTGTCGGGGCGCACGAACCGGACTACGTGCGTGAGGCGCTCGGCGAACGGTCTGTGGCGGCGAACGGATTGTTCAATCCTACTATGGTACGGAAACTCTTGGAAAAGTGCCGGTCCAACCCTGGAGGCGGATTCCGTGACAATGCGGCCTTCGTCGGCATTCTATCCTCTCAACTGTGGGTCAGCAGATTCGCGAAGAGGCAAAAGATCGGATCGATTGCGGCATAAGAATAAAGTGTCAGTTGAGCAAAGGCATTGGCCAAGGTGAGATAGACAGTATGCGTATAGAACAATGGTTGGTTGACGGTGCGTGCAAGTTCGGCGCGAAGACGGCGCTCGTCACACCGCAGCGGCGGCTGACCTATGCCGAGTTCGATGACAGCACGACGCGGCTTGCAGCAGCTCTGGCCGCACAGGGCGTGAAGCGCGGGGATCGCGTGCTTGTCTTCATGGACAACTGCTGGGAGGCAGCGGTTTCAATCTTTGCAGTCCTCAAGGCGGGCGCCACCTTTAGTCCGATCAATTCTTCAACGAAAGCGGACAAGCTCGCTTATGTGATCGGCAACTGTCGCGCGACCGCCATTCTTACGGTAGGCAAGCTGATCAACCTGGTTGAGGAGGCGCGCCACGAACTCGGCTCGCCTCTCACAGTTATCGCGACGGCGGTCGAATCCGGCGCCCTTCCTGCCGGGGTCATAGCCTTCGAGGATTGCCTCGCCCACCCGGCAGAGCCTGTTCGCCACAAGGGCATCGATGTCGATCTAGCAATGCTCATCTACACCTCCGGCTCTACGGGGCGGCCGAAGGGTGTGATGATGACGCACAACAATATCCAGGCCGCGGCGACCTCGATCACAACCTATGTGGAGAACACGCCGGACGACATCATCCTGAACGTCCTGCCGATCGCCTTCGACTATGGGCTTTACCAGCTCCTGATGTCCGTGAAGATGGGCGCCACGCTCGTGCTCGAGAAATCCTTCGCCTTCCCGCAGGCGATCTTCGACCGCATTCGCGCCGAGGGCGTGACCGGCTTCCCGCTGGTGCCGACCATGGCCGCGATGATCCTGCAGATGCGCGACATCGAGCCGGGCTTCCTCCCGAGCGTGCGCTACCTCACAAACACAGCCGCGGCGCTGCCGGTCAATCACATTGCCAGGCTGCGGGAGCTTTTCCCCGGAGCGCGGCTCTATTCAATGTACGGCCTGACTGAGTGCAAGCGCTGCACTTACCTGCCGCCCGAGGAGTTGGGCCGCCGGCCGGGCTCAGTTGGGATCGCCATCCCGGGTACGGAAGCGATGGTCGTCGACGATAACGGCACGCCGGTTCCTCCCGGCGTTCCGGGCGAACTTGTCATCCGGGGCGCGCATGTGATGCAGGGCTACTGGGAGAACGAGGCCGCGACCAATGAGCGGCTGCGTCCGGGGCCGAACCCTTGGGAGAAGGTTCTTCATACGGGCGACCTCTTCCAGGTTGACGAAGAAGGCTTTCTCTACTTCGTCGGCCGCAAGGACGATATCATCAAGACCCGCGGTGAAAAGGTTGCTCCGAAGGAAGTGGAAGCCGTTCTTCACGCGCATCCAAAGATCGCCGAAGCCGTCGTGGCAGGCATTCCCGACAAAATCCTGGGCCAGGCAATCGTGGCCATGGTGGTACGGACCGACCCCACGCTTACTGAGCGCGAGGTGATCCGCCACTGCGCACAGCATCTTGAGGATTTCATGGTCCCAAAGACCGTCGAATTCCGAGAGGATCTGCCGAAAACCGATACTGGAAAAATTAGCCGGCGTCTCGCGGGCGAAACCTTGAAGTGTGATGCATGACAACGGAAACTCTTTTGAAAACGAGACCTTTCTCCGCGAAGACGCTCGAAATCGATGCCGAGGCGGAAACGGCTCGGATCATTGCAAAGCTGCGGTCCCAGCTCGGCTCCGAACTTCGCAAGCGCGGGCTGGTGCTGGGTCTTTCCGGAGGCATAGATTCCAGCGTTTGCGCAGGGCTCGCCGCTCGCGCCGCGGGCGCCAAGAACGTCCTTTGCATCTTCATGCCGGAACGCGATTCTGACCCGGAAAGCCTGCGCCTTGGGCGTGAAGTCGCCGCTGCTTTCGGTCTCACCGGAGAGGTCGAGGACATCGGCCCGATGCTCGATGGGCTGGGATGTTACAACCGGCGCGAGGCGTTCATCCGCGAGGTCGTTCCGGAATATGGACCCGGCTGGCTGTCGAAAATTGTCATCGCTAACAGCCTGACCAGCGACGGCTACAATCTGTCATCCCTCGTCGTCCAGAGCCCCGAGGGTGAGCAGAAGACCGTAAGGCTGCCGCTTCGCGCCTACCAAGGCATCGTCGCTGCGACGAACATGAAGCAGCGCATGCGCAAGCAAATCGAATACTATCACGCGGACAGACTGAACTACGCCGTTGTCGGCACGCCGAACCGGCTCGAGTACGATCAGGGCTTCTTTGTGAAGAATGGCGACGGCTCAGCGGACGTGAAGCCGATCGCCCATCTCTATAAATCACAGGTCTATCAGCTCGCCGAATATCTGGGCGTCCCGGAAGAAATCCGCCGGCGGCCGCCGACCACCGATACTTATTCGCTGCCCCAGACGCAGGAAGAATTCTACTTCTCCCTTCCCTACGACCGAATGGATCTCTGCCTTTACGGACTCAACCATGCTGTGCCTGCGGAAGAAGTGGCCGCCGCGGCACAGCTCACGGGGGAGCAGGTCCAGCGCGTGTGGGCCGATATCGCCGCCAAGCGCAAAGCGACGCGATATCTCCATCTGCCCCCTCAACTGATCGAAAAGGTTGAGGAAGTTGCGGCGAGGTGAACGAAGATTGCGCCCGGCGCGAAGCCGGCTGAGAGCCAATCCGGCCCTCAACAGCGTTTCAGAATTTTGACCCTAGAAAGTGGAGGCGTATATGAGCAACAGTATCCGATCAACCATCCGCAACTTCATCGAAGAAAACTTTCTGTTCCAGATCGGCGACCAGAAGCTTGCGGACAGTCACTCCCTTCTTGAGGCCGGCGTTGTAGATTTAACGGGTGTTCTTGAGCTCGTCGCCTTCCTCGAAGATACATTTCATCTTCAGATCGCCGACAAGGATATCATTCCGCAAAATCTCGATACCGTCGACTCCATCACAGCTTTCGTGGAACGGAGCCACATTGTGGCCGAAGCCGCGTGATGAGTTTCACTGCTTGATGGTCGGCCAGCTCCCTTTGCACATCTGATGCAGTTGGAGCTGGCTGACATACCTCAACAGGATACACTAGTGCGCCCCGCGGGAAGTCCTGACCCATATGCTGCAGCCGCAGACAGGACTTCCCGCGGATAAGGCGCACTAGCAGGCTGTCGGACTTAACACCCAGCGGCGGCAGAGGGTAGAATCATCGCATTGATTCGCCACCGTTTTCGGACCCGCGCCCATGAGCAACTTTCGTAACTTCGACCGCGACACGGGATTTCTCCTGCCGCCTTCGGTGAACGAGTGGCTTCCCGAGAGGCATCTCGCGCGGTTTGTGGCGGAGATCATCGACGCTCTGGACGTCTCGGCGATGAGCAACAGCTATCGCGGCGTTGGTTCGGCGAGCTATCACCCGAAGCTTCTGTTGGCCGTCCTGGTCTATGGCTACGCCACGGGGGTCTTCTCCAGCCGCAAATTGGAGCGGGCGACATACGACTCGGTGGCCTTCCGCTTCATCGCGGCGAACGAGCACCCCGATCACGACACCATCGCGACATTCAGGCGGCGGTTCATCAAGGAGACCGAAGCGCTGTTCGTGCAGGTTCTGCTTCTGGCGCGCGAGATGGGCATGCTCAAACTGGGCACGGTCGCGCTGGACGGCACGAAGGTGCACGCCAACGCCAGCAAGCACAGCGCGCTGTCCTATGAGCACGCGGGCAAGATCGAGGCGCAGTTGAAGGCCGAGGTTGCCGAGCTGATGGCGAAGGCCGAAGCCGCCGATCAGGCCGACCTGCCGGACGGGATGTCGATTCCGGAGGAGTTGGCGCGGCGCGAGGAGCGCTTGAAGAAAATCGCCGAGGCTCGCGCGAAGATCGAGGCGCGCGCCAAAGAGCGTTTCGAACGCGAGCAAGCCGAGCATCAGGCCAAACTGGCAGCGCGCGAGGCCAAGACCAAGACCACCGGCAAGAAGCCCGGCGGCAAGCCGCCCGAGCCGCCGGTGGAGGGGCCGGCGCCAACCGATCAGATCAATCTGACCGATGAGGAGTTGCGCATCATGCCGGTTTCAGGCGGCGGCTTCGAGCAATGCTACAACGCTCAAGCCGTCGTCGCGGAAGGCAGTCTGCTGGTGATTGCCGGCGATGTGGTTCAGTCCCCCAACGACAAGCAACAGCTCGAACCGATGCTGGCCAAGACCAGCGCCCTGCCCGAAGAGTTGGGCAAGGTCGAAACGCTGCTGGGCGACAACGGTTACTTCAGCGAGGCCAATGCCAAGGCGTGCAAGGCGGCCGCGATCGAGCCGTTGCTCGCCATGGGCCGGGACTCGCATCATCCCTCCTTGAGCGAGCGCTGCGCCGCGGCTCCGGCCGCGCCGAAAAACCCAACACCGGTCGAGGCCATGGCCCACCGCCTGCAAACGCCCGAAGGCAAGAAACTTTACGCCCTGCGCAAACACACTCCCGAGCCCGTGTTCGGCATCATCAAGTCCGTGCTCGGATTCCGTCAGTTTCTGCTGCGCGGGCTGGACAAAGTCAAAGGCGAGTGGACTCTCGTGACTATGGCCTGGAACTTGAAGCGGATGTTCGTGCTGAAGGCTGCATGAAGGCGCGACGACGATCGCCCTTCTGCGCCACGACGAACGCCATCCCCTGTCGGCAGACCCTAGTCCGACAGGCTGCTAGCAACTTATTGGTTCTAGTACAGCTTATCCGAGGCAAGTTCGTTTGAGCGCCCGCAGCTATTGGGGTGCGAACTTGCCTCGGGCTGTGCCTAGTACGCCCCGCGGGAAGTCCTGACCCATATGCTGCGGGCGCAGACAGGGCTTCCCGCGGATAAGGCGCACTAGCAACTTATTGGTTCTAGTACAGCTTATCCGAGGCAAGTTCGTTTGAGCGCCCGCAGCTATTGGGGTGCGAACTTGCCTCGGGCTGTACTAGACAGCCGCGGAAAAGGGCTCCGCCTCCGACTGATCAGCATACATCGACAGCAACGGCTCATCCTCCAGGATGACCTCATCATAGTATCCGTAGCCATTGAAATGGCTCGCCATGACACGGCCATACGCTCCAATGTTGCCGACCTCGATGTAATCCCCCTCCCCGATGCGCTCAGGAAGAAGAAACGGCCCAGGCAGATAGTCGGCGCTGTCACAAGTTGGACCGTAAAAATCGAAGGTCTTCACGGCCCGGCAGTTCACAGGCTCGCCCGCGGCGCTGAACGCCCTCGTCGGGAAAACCCACTTGCAGTGAGCGGCATCGTAAAGCGTGCCGAAAGCGCCATCGTTGATGTAGAGCGTATCCTTGCGGCGCGCGTCCACCTTCACAATGACTGACTCGGCCTCCGCCGCCAGCGCCCGCCCCGGCTCGCACCAGAGCTGGCAGGTGTACCCGACCGCCATCCTGTCGAAAGCGGCGTGGATTTCATCGACATAAGTCTCAAGAGATGGCGGCTCCATGCCCGGATAGCGCGCCGGAAACCCTCCGCCCACGTCAATGATATCAACGAGCGTCGCAGCCCGCACGATCTGCTGCGAAACATTCCGCAAAGCCTGACCGTATCCCGTGGGACACATCGTCTGTGAGCCGACGTGGAAGCTGATCCCCAGAAGCTCCGACTGCTGGCGGGCGCGGCGGATCAGATCCGGGGCCTCGCTCCAGGGCGCGCCGAACTTGCCTTCCAGCGAAATTTCGCTGTAGGTTGAAGGGCATGCCACGCGGACGACGAGCGTCAGATCTGTAGCGTTGCCTGTCGCAGCCACGATCTTCTCCAGCTCCGCCTCAGAATCGAGCGCGAAGGTGCGCACGCCAAACTCGTGATAGGCTTCGGCTATAAAACGCCGAGGCTTCACGGGATGCATGACGTGCATGATCGCCCCCGGAAATTTCGACATCGTGCGCAACTCCGAGAGGGAAGCTACGTCGAAATGACGAATACCGGCATCGACCAAGGTGTTGAGAACCGCGGGGGAATCGTTCGCCTTCACCGCATACAGCGTTTCACCCGGAAAGTGGTCGACAAACCACTTCGCCGCGCGATTGGCCGCATGAGGACGGAAACCGAGAACAGGGCGGTCTACTAGAACGTCGCGGAGGACCTCCGCAGGCGTCGGGTAAATGTCCATCGCATGGGACCTCCCATTTAAGAGTTAATCCAATGCTGCTGACGAACGCTTCACCGCGCGAAGCGGAGTTTGCCAGACAGGCTATTTCTGCACTTCAGCATACGCGGGCGATAAGCCTCAAGACGCAGCCTTTATGAGCAGAAGTCACCTCCCCGGCGCCCTTTTTTGGCGCAATCGTTTCGCAAACAAGGTGCTTTAAGTGGCCATATCTCCCCCGAGGTCAAGACCTTTTTTTGATAGGGGGTAAAAAAGATTCCGGAGACGGCTGTCGCACCCCCCGTTGTGGCCAAAACCTTCTTGTAGATCAATTGCTTAGTGCTAACATTCCGCCGTCGATGCCTCGCTCGAAAAAATGCAAAAAAGTTTTCAAGTATAATGCTGCGGCAAGATGCCGCTATACTCGAAACCGCTGCTGTTTTCTGGGGATATTTTGCGGAACAATTCTAGCTGTATTTCGTTTTGCCCCGACCCAACCAACGGAAGGACATCGGATGCAAAGAAATAGACAAACCAATGGTTCGGACGAAATGAGTGTAAAGTTACCGGATGCTGGAGCGCTTATGGAAGCACAGCGCGCCGCCACCGAAAACGCCTCGCGCATGACCAACGCGGCCTGCCACTATGCCATGTCCGTAAACAGGACTTGGCTTGATCTGTGGGATAGTCATCTGGATGACTATCTCGAACTTCCGAAGCGCTTCCTAGACGCGCAGACCGACCTCATGGAGCAGGCTTTCGATCACTACCAGGAGAGCATGCGAAAGCTGGGCAGCCTTGCCACGAAAGCGACGCAGGACGTCCAGTCCGCAGTGCACGAGACACAGTCGGCAGGGGAGCGTGTAGCCGGCCAGCTCCAGTCGGATGCCAAGGACGCGGGCTGGGGGAACCGTCCCAAGGAAGCCCAGAAGCACGGCGGCGGCGGCGAACAGCATCGCGAGGGTGCTCAGCCCCAGGGCGCGCACTAATCCTGGCTAAGCACAGTTCGCTTATCTGGCCAACGGAACGCCATCCCGGACGCGCTCGCTCCGCCTTAGTCTTCCGGTCACGCGAAGCGCGAGCCGGGATCGTAAAGGGTTGGCGTTCAGTATTTTACGCTCCCGGATAAGGCTGCGCCTTTCCGGGACTTGATTACCCGGATGTTTCCGCCAATTCCGTCGTCATAGCCGCGCCGCCTATTGTCATGGCCGGGCTCCGACCCGGCCATCCAGAAAAACACAAGGTATTTCAAGTTATGACTGGATGGCCGGGTCAACCCTCGGGTCAAGCCCAAGAGCATGGCCCGGCCATGACAGTAGATCGAAAATTCGCCTATGTTTTCATGGCTTCTTCTGCTAGCGGAAACATCCGGGTAATCAAGTTCCGGGATCGGCGACGGCCTGTTGGCGCGTCCGGTAAACTCTTCTTCGTAAACAAGAAACGCCCGGCGCTCGCGCTCCCGGGCCTCTTTTAAGGCCTCATGGTAAACCGTTCGTTCGCCGCGCCGGGCTTTAATACAAAAGTGGTTAACAGGGAGCGCGCCGGAATTATTTCTGGTCAATTCATACTTTATTAATGGTCCACTTGTCGCCAAGCGAGAAACGCCGCGCCTTTGACCGGACACGAATAAACGGCTATAAGTCTCTGAAAATACACAGCTTCTATGATTAACAAGGAGCCCATTAAATAGAACTTAATGGCGGAATTTTTCCATTTACTGGGACGCGCAAAAGTCCGTTAAATATATTTCTGCTTGCATATTAACCATGAGCGCGCCTGCAGCAAGCGTAGAACGCCAGCCGGAAAGGCTGTCTGTCTCTACATTTTTCTTCGTTTTATCAATGGCTTGCGGTAATTAACGTCTCGGCAAGACGCTTTTTATTAGGATCCTGGCTCAAGAAATCCGGGACGCAGACGCAGGCGAGAAAATGGTCCAGAAATGAAGTGAGACGCTGTGCCGGCCAACATGCATGCAAACAAACATCTGGGCGCCCGCGTCGCTCCAGCGCCAACTCGACCGATGGTGCTGGCGTCGCTCGCGTGGTAGAAAGTCGCGTGATCCCTGCCAAAAGCGAGCCGCCATGACCTCCACCGCAACTACCCCGTCTCAAGCCACGCGCACGGAGACCGACACATTCGGCCCCATCGAAGTGCCAGCCAATCACTATTGGGGGGCGCAGACGCAACGGAGCCTCGGCAACTTCAAGATCGGCGGGGAGAGGATGCCGCTGCCGCTCATCCATGCGCTTGGCATCGTCAAGAAGTGCGCGGCGCAGACGAACGCAGCGCTCGGCCAGCTCGACAAGGCCCTCGCCGATATCATCGTCGCAGCGGCGCAGGAGGTGATCGAGGGCAAGCTTGACGAAGAGTTCCCCCTGGTCGTTTGGCAGACCGGGTCCGGCACGCAAAGCAACATGAATGCGAACGAGGTCATCTCGAATCGCGCCATCGAGATGCTCGGCGGGACGATGGGCTCGAAGAAGCCGGTACACCCCAACGACCACGTGAACCGCTCGCAATCTTCGAACGATACGTTCCCGACCGCGATGCACATTGCAGCCGCCATCCAGATCGAGCGCTCCCTCCTCCCCGCGCTCGAGCACCTCGCGAGCGCCATCGAGCAGAAGTCGGTCGAGTTCGATCGTATCATCAAGATCGGCCGCACCCACATGCAGGATGCAACCCCCGTCACGCTCGGCCAGGAATTCTCCGGTTACGCGACGGCCGTGCGCTATGGCATGGAGCGTGTGAAGGGCGCAATGCCCCGCATATACATGCTCGCGCAGGGTGGAACCGCGGTCGGAACCGGCCTCAATTGCCCAGCCGGATTTGCGGAGCGTTTCGCCGAAGAGGTGGCGCGAGAGACAGGATTGCCCTTCATCACCGCGCCCAACAAGTTCGAGGCGCTCTCCATGAACGATGCGGAAGTGGAATTGTCCGGCGCGTTGAATGCGCTTTCCGCGAGCCTGTTCAAGATCGCAAACGATATCCGCCTCATGGGATCGGGGCCGCGCTCGGGGCTCGCGGAAATCTCCCTTCCGGAAAACGAGCCGGGCTCTTCGATCATGCCGGGCAAGGTCAATCCGACGCAATGCGAGGCCCTGACCATGGTCTGCACGCAAGTGATGGGCAATCACGTGTCAATCACGATCGCAGGCAGCCAGGGCCACTTCGAGCTCAACGTGTTCAAGCCCGTCATCATCTGCAATCTCATGCAATCGATCAGGCTGATCGGGGACGCGGCCAGGAGCTTCACCGACAATTGCGTCAGCGGCATCGTCGTTAATGAAAAGCGCGTGACAGAATTGCTCGAGCGGTCGCTGATGCTCGTCACGGCGCTCGCGCCAAAAATCGGTTACGACAAAGCGGCGCACATTGCGAAAACGGCCCATAAGAAAGGAACGACGCTCCGGGAAGAAGCGCTTGGGCTCGGCTACATCTCGGAAGAAGACTTCAACGCGCTGATGAAGCCAGAGCTTATGATCAAGCCCAGCGAATAGGCTTTGGCCCGGCAAGCAGGAAGCCATGATGGGGATCGGGTCTGCCTCGATCCGCGTCTTGCGCTGCCGAAAAAGCGCTCGCTCACCATTGCGGGCCATCGCACCTCGATCACGCTTGAGGATGCCTTCTGGGCCGAACTTAAGGCCGCCGCGACGGAGATGGGCCTCACGGTGACAGCTCTCGTCGCGTGCATCGACGCTTGCCGGGAGCCGGCGGGCCTGTCAGCAGCGATAAGGGTGTTCCTGCTTGCGCGACGAACTGCGCCTTCATCTCCAAAAGGTTAAAAGAGCCGCGCTAATCGCGGCCGTTATTGCAAGGCAATCTTTAAAGGTGCTGGTGCAGCATTACGGGCATTTCAAGCAAGCGAAACCGTAATTTGCTGGAAGCGCTCATCGACATGACATCTTTGTCTTTTGTCTAAATTTGTCGCAAATTTCACTTAAGATGAACAAAAATACATATTATAGTGCTATTCCAATCGGGTGGGGCGATTGGGACGTTCCTGTTCAGTCAAAATCGTAGCGGAACCAAGCAAAGTCTGCCGTGTTTTGCACTTGTTTAAGGCGTCAGTCTGCCCCTATCCCCGAGGTAATACATATGTCTTCTCAACCCTATCTACGCATAGCAGACGACGGTACTTACGAACTTGTCGTTCCTGCAGGAAAGGGCCGTGTTCATATTCTTCCTTATTGCTTCCACACCGAGGAAGATGCGATGAAATGGCTGTCAACCCGGAAAGGCCGGGAGCAAGTGAGCAAGCTAAGCGGTCGCAAGCAACCCCGTTTTGCGGAGACAACCGCCGACCGCCTAGCCTGAGGTCCCCTTCCCGCCCCGTGGCCTGCCTCCAGCACGATGGTCCTCTTGCCCGAAGCGCTTCGCTGTGACTTATAAGAGCGCTTCCGGCAACCAGTAAGTGGGGACCATCTATATATGAAGATTACGCAGGCGTTCAGGTTCGAGGCAGCGCATCGCCTCCCAAGAGTGAAGGCGACGCATCCTTGTCACCGCCTGCACGGGCATTCATACCGGGTCGAGCTGCAGCTTGAGGGTGCTGTCGATCCCGACTCGGGTTTCCTCGTTGATTTCTTTGAGATCGAAGCGGCGTTCGGCCCGCTGCTTAAGCAGGTCGACCATTATTATCTGAATGAAATCGCAGGTCTTGAGAACCCGACCGCGGAGAATATCGCGATCTGGATTTGGGACCGCGTGAAGGGCTCGCTTCCGAGCCTCGCTGCGGTCAGAGTTTTCGAAACGCCCGATTGCTGGGCTGAGTATGACGGCGTCTGATCGCGATCCCTCTTGAATTCAGCAAGCCTTCTATCTTTTTTCAACCTTAGAGCGTTTCATCATCTTGTCATGCACTTCAGCGAGATGTGCGGATTTAACAATAAATAGGATTCGGGTCTTGGCTTGGACATTCCTCTTGCTTGCGGGTCTTTTGGAAGTTGGCTTCACAACAGCGCTGCGCCTGTCGGACGGCTTTTCCAGGCTCGGACCGAGCTTGGCGTTCTTCACTTGCGCGGCGCTGAGTTTTCTCTCGCTGCAAAGGGCCACGGACGACATACCGCTTGGAACGGCTTACGCGGTATGGGTCGGCATTGGCGCAGCGGGCACACTGCTCGTGGGCATCGCGCTTTTCGATGAACCGGTGAGCGTCCCGCGCTTCGTCTTCCTCGGGACGCTCGTAGGCTCGATCATCGGGCTGAGGATGTTCTCGCCCTGATGAGAACCGGAGACTCAACCCATGGCAGCCTTGAGCTTCTCGGCGTGGGCTGTCAGAAGGGCGCTGTCTCCCATGACGCCTGCAGAGCGGAGCGCCACACCCTCGAAACGGGGGATGACATGAAAATGGAGGTGAAACACCACCTGGCCGCCTGCCGGCTCCGAGAACTGCGACACCGTAACGCCGTCCGCGCCAAAAGCTTCCTTGGCGGCGATGGCCACTTTCTGCGTCATCTGGATAAGCGGAACGAGAACGCCTTGCGGAGCGTCCAGAATATTACGCGCGGGCTGCTTGGGAATCACGAGCGTATGGCCATCCGAACGAGGCATGATGTCCATGAAAACGAACGTGTCCTGGTCCTCGCAGACGAAGTGACAGGGCGCCTCCCTGCGTAGAATCTTCGCGAAAATATTGTCCGGATCGTAGGCAGGCGCATTCATGGCGATCTCCTTCCGCTTTGAGACCGCGCTGTTCTGCCCCACACCGTCATAACTGGTCAAGCGCGGGGGAATAAAAAGAGACGGCACGCTTTGAGCTTGCCGCCTCTTTAAGCAGCATATTTTGTGGGGCAACATGCTGCTTTGTAAGAGAACGGTTTCGGCTGCAGCTTATTCCCTCGCATTTATCTGCGTTCGATTTTATGCATTAAAGCACTTGGATAGATGAGACTGAAAAGTCGCCAAGTGGAAGGGGTTTGCCACCGCAGCTAGAGGACTGGCTTATCCTGAAACGCTGTGGGCTAGTTTGTAGAAATCGCTCACACATGATGTAGAGCCTGGCGAATACGAGACAATTCTTCTTCGTCTCTTGGCAGCCCGAACCGCAAGGCGTTCCGGTCCTGAAATGGACGCGCCAGGATGGCTTGAGATGCGAGGCGGGAAAACAGTTCGCTAACCCCGGGGCACGCGGCCAACCGGAACAGCGCCGTCCCCCCGAGACAACGAAGCCCGGCAGCGGCCAGCACGGAGTCCAGCCCGTTCGCTGCCTCCTTCAGTCTCGCCCGTTGAGAATCGGCCCAGACGGTGTCCGCAAGCGCAGTCTCCCCAAACGCCAGCGCCTGCGCCGAAACCGGCCAAGCCCCGAGCGCCGACCTCAGCCGCCCGGCGATCGGATGCGACGTGATGGCAAAGCCAAGCCCGATACCGGCAGCGCCATAGAATTCACCAAGAGAGCGGAAAACGAGTGTGTAGTCGAGGCGCGCCACTTCGGGGAGGAGCGAATGACCTGGATCGGCGTCGGCGAAGGTCTCGTCGACAATCAAGAGCCCATCGCGCCGCTTCAGAGGCGGCAAGGAAGCTGCGAGTTCGCCACGAGGCACGATACGGCCATCAACGTGACTGGGATTGACCGCGATGAGGATGGCCGCCTTGCCGGCCCGGTCCAGGGACGTAATTTCCGATACAGAGTGCCCTGCCGCCTCCCAGGCCGCGGCATGGCCGGAATGCGCGGGCGCCAGCATCGCTACCCGCTTCGGCTCGCGGAACAGCCACGGCAGGACGCTCAATCCTACGTTCACCCCCGGCACGGGGACGGCATCGGCGACAGCGGGCGCCCGATAGGCCTTCTTCGCCGCCGTGCTAAGGCTCTGCAAGGCCGCCGCATCGGGATGGCGGTGCATCTCGCTGTCGGACAGGGCGGGAAAGGGATAGCTCCAGGGGCTGATAGCGGCCGAAAGGTCGATCCAAGGCTCCGGCGCCTCGGGATAAAGCTCGCGCGCCACGTCGAGGCGGCCGCCTCGCTCATAGAAGCGCGGGTCGATATCGTTCACCAATGCGCCGCCTTTATCGAACACCTTTGCCTTCCGTCATATGTGTCAGAGCCCTTCGCCCCTCTGATGCAAGCTCAGGAACCTGCTCGAATGCCATTCTCAGAGTTAAGCAACATCGATCTTAACGTAAGCTTGCCGCAATTGCATCGCTGAGACCCCGGATCTGCGTTCAGGCGCGAGAAGTGGTCTTGGCCTGGCTAATGGTCCAACCGTTATGATGGGCGGCATCTCGTTTTGTCCCTCGGATCGGCTTCCCGCTTGCGTTATCGCATGAACTGGGATCTTAAGAAAAAGCTCCTTGATGAACGGTTAAAGGCAATAAGTCATTGTTTTTAAACAAAAATTATAATACCGGTTGTGCGCCCGGCGCGCTGGCCGCGCTGACAGAGCCTGACCCCAGGGTTAACAGGCGAAACCCGAAACATATTTAACGGACTTTTGCGCGTCCCAGTAAATGGGAAAATTCCGGCATTACGTTCTATTTAATGGGCAATTTGTTAATGATGAAAAGCTACGCCTTCTCAATGCGTTACTATCCATGCATCGGCGCCGGCTGATGGGCGCGGCGCTCCTCGCTTTACGAAAAATTGACCTTACTAAAGTCTTTTTCGACCAGAAATAATTCCGGTGCGCGAATTTTAACCTTGATCAGGTTAAAGCACAGGCGCGGCAACGAACCGTTAACCGGGATAGCCGGGTTTTGCGCCTCGCCGCTTGACGATGGAACTCGGCAGGAGGCAAGCGCCGTTCAGGATGACAACCCGCGCGCCGGGTTGGCGAAGCCTGAGTTGGGTCGCGAACCGACCTTCAAGAACTTCGAACTTGGGGCAGCAAACCCTTCAAGAGCCGACGTGATCGATTGGGTTCAAGCCCCCGATCCCGCGGATGAAATTAAATCCGTAAGAGACATGAATAACTATCAAGTGGTCGACGAGAACCTCGGCAAGGTTTATGTCGATCCTTCGGCGTCGCACCCGCTTTTAGTGATCCTCCTTCCATCTGCAGCCGTGAGGTTGACAGTAGACGGCAATCATGTCCCATTTCTGAATACCGGTCTGGACATAGCTTCTGGGAGAAGAACAATCTCCGAAAACGGGTTTGGCTACCCGCCCTGGTATCGCCGATGGATGATATTGCTCAAAGCGAAATGAACATCGTGGGTCATGGAATAGAGCGGCCACGACAGAAAAAGACACCGCACAGGTATAGCGTCGCGATTGCCATTGTTCTCATCGCGGCCGTCTCGCGGATGGTATTTCTCCAGGCGCTTGGAACCAACTATGCCTTTATAATTTTTTATCCCGCCGTAATGCTGGCGGCGCTCTACGGCGGCCTGCGCACGGGAGCTTTGGCGACGCTCCTCGCTGCAGCGCTTGCGGATTATTTCTGGATCGAGCCCACCGGGTCTTTCACCGTGACGCGGCCGGCGGACCGGCTGGCGCTGGCCATCTTTTTCATCAATTGCCTGCTGGTTTCCTGGATCGTCGAACTGTTGCGGAAAGCCCAATCGCGATTGCGGCGGGTTGAGGCGGAACGCCGAGCTGAACTTGAGCGGATGATGGCCGAACGGACAGCAGAGTTGGGCTTGGCCAAGACTGACGCCGAGCTGGCAAACGAGGCCAGATCCCGTCTTCTGGAGGCTGCTACGGCAACGGAGGTGGAGTTGCAAGCCGTCTTCGATGCGGTGCCGGCGGGCATTTGGATTACGCGCGATGCATCCTGCCTGACCATGCAAGGGAACCGGCTCGGCAATATGTGGATGCGCATACCCGAAGGCGCCAACGCTTCAAAATCCGCGCCGGATCCAGGCATCCTACGTTTTGAGGTTTTCGACGAGAATGGGCTGCCTGTTTCGAACGAGAAGCTTCCCATGCAGCGGGCCGGATGCGGCGAAGTGGTGACCGATTACGAGTTCGAATGGAGATTTCCAGATGGCGAGAGTTGTTTTTTACACGGTAATGCCGCGCCCCTGCGCGATGCGGAAGGAAACATAGCCGGCGCCGTCGCGGCCTTCATCGACATCACCGAGCGAAAGCGGGCCGAGGCGGCGCTGCGCCGGAGCGAGGAACGGGAGCGACTCAGGCGACGCGAGCTAGAAGCCATCCTGGAGGCAATCCCGGCGGCAGTCTTCATTGCCGAGGACCCGGTTTGCGCACGCATGAGTCTGAATCGCGCGGGCCAGGAGCTTCTGCGTCTTTCCGCGGATGCCAATGCCTCTAAATCCGCGCCCGAAGGCGAGGCGCCTCAGCATTTCGAGGTACGGTCAAAAGGACGCATTCTAACACCCGACGAGCTTCCCCTACAGCGCGCCGTCGCCACAAAGAGCATGATCAAGGGGGCGGAATTCGAGCTCCACTTTGTGGACGGCGACTGCAAGCATTTCTTTGGGAATGCCTTGCCCCTTCTCGACGATGGGGGAGTGGTGCGCGGGGCCGTCGGCGCCTTTCTCGACATTACCGATCGAAAAATGGCCTATGACGCTTTGCGCGACAGCGAGGAGCGGCTGCGCCACCTCGGCGATAGCCTGCCACACAGCGCCGTTTACCGGTACGGCCATGAGGCGAGCGGCGCGCCTCGCTTCCACTATATTAGCGCCGGGATCGAGCATCTGAATGGCGTGAGTGTCGAGGAGGTGCTGCGCGACCCCGGCATGCTCCACGGTCAGATCCTTCCCGACTACTTGTCGAAGCTCATCGAAAAGGAGCGGCTCAGCGCTCTCGAGCTGTCGGACTTCGAGATGGAAATCCCGATGCGCCGTCCCGATGGCGAACTGCGCTGGATGCGATTGCAGTCCCGCCCCCATCGGACGGAAGACGGCGCCGTGATTTGGGACGGCGTGCAGACTGACATCACTGAGCGCAAACGGGCCGAAGAGGCGCTTCGCGACAGCGAGGAGCGGTTCCGGGGGATCTTTGAGCATGCTGCCACCGGCATCTCCATTACGGACCTGGAGTACCGGTTCCAGTCCTGCAATCCGGCTTATACCGCGATGCTTGGCTACACTGAGGAGGAGCTTCGGGCAGCGAGCTTTCCGGACCTCGTGCATCCGGAGGATCGGGAGTCGAATTTGAACGCGCTTCGCCGGCTTGTCGCGCAAGAGATCCCTTGGTTCGAGGTCGTGAACCGGTATGTGGCCAAGGATGGCAAACCGATATGGGTGAATAAGCACGTCTCCCTTCTGCGCGACGCCAGCGGCGCACCCACCCGATTGATCGCGCTTGTGACCGATATATCCGAGCGCAAGCGTCAGGAGGAGCAAGTCGGTCTTCTGATGCGCGAGGTGAACCATCGCGCCAAGAACATGCTCGCGCTCGTCCAGGCGATTGCCCGGCAGACAGCCGCGATAGACCCGGAAGATTTTGTCGGCCGCTTCGGGCAGCGGATCAGCGCCCTCGCTGCAAGCCAGGACCTGCTTGTGAAGGCGGAGTGGAGGGGCGCGGACCTTCACGAGCTCGTCCGGTCCCAGCTCGCGCATTTCAGCGATCTCATCGGCTCCCGGATTGAACCCAGGGGGCCTTCGCTTTTCATCTTGGCGTCCGCCGCTCAGACCATAGGCATGGCCTTGCACGAGCTGGCGACCAACGCCGGTAAGTATGGAGCCCTCTCAGACTTCGCGGGCCGCGTTGATATCGGCTGGAGCTTGGAGCGTACAGCAGACGGCCGAGAGCTCTTTGTGATGAGTTGGCGTGAGTGCGGCGGACCGCCGGTGGTAAAGCCTGCTCGAGCTGGATTCGGCTCGACCGTCATCTCTCGTATGGCCAGGATGACTTTCGACGCCGATGTCGAACTTGACTTTGCGCCGGAAGGGCTGATTTGGCGGCTCGAATGTCCAAGCGACAATGTCTTGGAAGGCCGCAGTCGCGCCGCAATCGCGAAAAGCGCAGAACGCGTCACACGCTGCGCTTGCTCAAACGCGCGCCCCCATATTCTTGTCGTTGAGGACGAGGCGCTTGTGGCGCTCGATATCGCCCACGCTCTCACAAACGCAGGCTTCGACATTGTTGGGCCGGCGAACTCGGTGGCCCACGCCATTGAGCTCATTCAGCACACAGGATGCGACGCCGCCGTGCTCGATATCAATCTCGGCGGAGAAACATCCGAGCCTGTCGCTCGCGAACTCAACGATCGCAGCACGGCGTTTGTGACGCTATCGGGCTATTCACCGGAGCAACGCGCAAGCGCGTTTGAGGGCGCCGTTGCACTCGCGAAACCGCTTCAGCGGGATCTCCTTGTCGCGGAACTCAGGCGCTGCTTGGAGCAGAAGGCGGAAATTCCTGTCAGGGGCGCCGTGCCGCCCGCCGAATGACCGGCGTTGCGACCGCGTTGTTTTAAACAACGGCATGACTGGCTGCGAGACGCCGAAGTGCGCGGCGCGCCGAAAGTTTTCACTTCGGCAATACCGCCAGCAAGAGACGGAGCCATTACGGGACCAAACTTCGGCTAACGGCCTGAACCGTTCGTTCACCCAAGCTGCCGAGGCTTGCAGAAGCCACCCCGAAAACCTCGCTTGGCCAGTTCGTAAAGGCATTTGCACATTTGGCCCGATCGCCTATCGCGAGCAAACAGAAGGCCTGGCCGCCGCAAACCGCTCCTCAGTCATCCTTCAACACCAGGGGCAGACCCGCGGCCATGAACACCACGCGGCTCGCGATTTTCGCGACGTCCTGGTTGAGCCGCCCGGCATGGTCCCGGAACTCACGGGCCAGCGCGTTATCCGGCACGATGCCAAGCCCGACCTCGTTCGAGACAAAGACGATGGGCGCTTTCGAGGCCACCGCCGCGGCAACCAGCTTTGCGCTCTCGGCTGGCACGTCTCTTCCCGCCAGCATGACATTCGTCAGCCAGAGCGTGAGGCAATCGACAAGGATCGGATGCGTCGCGGCGGCAAGCGCCTCAGCCAGATCGAGCGGCGTTTCGAGTGTAATCCATCCCTCCCGCCGTCTCGCCCGATGGTGCGCGATGCGACCCTTCATCTCGTCATCGAGACCCTGCGCCGTCGCACAATAAATCCAAGGCGAAGGCAAGGCGCAAATCAGCCTCTCGGCGTAGGCGCTTTTCCCCGACCGCGCACCGCCCAAAATCAATGAAACCGGAGCGGAAACTCCACTCATGCAGCCCCCTCGCGCTTCAGAAGCGCCGCCTTGCGTTCGACGCCCCATCGGTAGCCCGAGAGCGCGCCGCCCTTCCGCACCACGCGATGACACGGGATCGCGACGGCAAGCTTGTTTGCGGCGCAGGCGCTCGCCGCGGCCCGAACAGCGTCCGGGCAGCCAGCTTTCGCGGCGACTTCGGCGTAGGTCATAGTCTCGCCGGGCGGAATGCTGCGCAGGATCTCCCAGATCTTGTGCTGAAACGCGGTTCCTCGAACATGAAGCGGCAGGCCGAAAGCACGCTTTGGCTCTTCGACGAGGCCGATGACCTGCGCCATGATGCGCTCGAAGTCCGCGTCGCCGCCTTTCAGTTCCGCATTCGGAAAGCGATCCTGCAAGGCTTCGACCAGAGGCTCAGGCGCGTCGCCGAACTGGATCGCGCAAATCCCCTGCGCGGTGGCGGCGACGAGGATGCTGCCGAGCGAGCATTCGCCTACTGCGAAGAGGATGACCTCGCCCGCCCCTCCCTTTACGAAGGCGCTGGGCTTCAGGCCAAGCTCAGGCGCGCAGGTCTCGTAGAAACGGCTGGATGAGCTATAGCCCGCGCCGTAGATCGCGCCGGTTACGGTTCTCGCCCGGCTGAGTTCGTCGAGCGCCCGAGCCTTGCGGCGCGCGTTGAACCAAGCCCCCGGCGTGACGCCAGTCGTTTGCTTGAAAATCCTATGGAAGTGGTGGCGGCTCATGCCTACGGCTTTTGCAACCTCGTCGAAGTCCGGCTTTTCTTCGGCCGCCTCGATCAAAGCACAAGCTTTGGACATGGCTCCCGCTTGCCGCTCCTCAAGCGACGCGCCATCCGGCCGGCAGCGCAGGCAAGGGCGAAAGCCCGCTCGCTTAGCCTCTTCTCCCGACGTGAAAAACCGAACGTTCTCTTGGCGCGGCAGACGAGACGGGCAGCCGGGGCGGCAATAAATGCCTGTGGTCACCACGCCGTATACGAAGGCTCCGCCATCCGATGTGTCGCGGGTCCTCAGCCTCTCCAACCAAAGATCGGGCGCGGTGACCGCCATCTTGTCTTCCTCATGCATCATCATCTCGCATGAGATTAAACCCACTCCAAACAGTGGGAACTCCGGACTTTGCTTTCAGAATGAGTTCTTCGGGCATGAGAAGGGCTGCGGAAGAAAATGCTGCCCTTCGGTCGAGAGGAACGTCCACAGCGCCTGCCCGGCCGGCATCACCGCCTTATCCCTGAGCCGCACGGCATGCCACTCGCGCACCATCGGCAGCCCCGCGACATCGAGCATCGCCAACCTGCCATCCGCGATCTCGACGGCAACCGTGTGCGCCGAGATGAACGCGATCCCAAGCCCTGCAATCACCGCCTGCTTGATCGTTTCATTCGAGCCGATTTCCATCCCGACAACCGGATCGAAGTCAGCCTGCTCGAACAGGCGTTCCATCAGGAGGCGAGTGCCGGATCCGGGCTCGCGCACGAAAAACGTCTCTTTGGCGAGATCCGCGATCGTCAGCTTCGCCCCCGTCAGCGGATGGCCGCCTGGCGCCACAATAATGTGAGGATGATCGCCGAGCACCGCGGCATCGACATCGAGATTCTCCGGCGGACGCCCCATGATGACGAGGTCGAGTTCCAAATCCCGAAGAGCGCGGATGGTTTCCTGCCTGTTTCCGACCGAAAGCCGCACATCGACGCCTGGATGTTTTTGACGAAAGGCGGCCAAGGCCTTGGGCGCAAAATACTTTGCCGTGCTGACCACGCCCACCGCGACCGTTCCGCCCTCGATGCCCTTCAGCTGAGCGATTTCGCCCCCGCATTCGGCAAGAAGCGCCTCGATGCGGTGCGCCGTCCTCAGGATGATTTCCCCTGCTTCCGTCGGCGTTGTCTTGTCGCCGATGCGTTCCACCAGCGGCAGCCCAACCGACTGTTCAAGCTGCTGAATCTGCACGGTGATCGCGGGGGGTGTGACATTCAGTCGTCGCGCTGCGCCCGCCATCGAGCCCATTTTCGTGACGGCCGATAGAACACGGAAATGTTTCAGAGTTACGTTTCTCACGGGACCAGGATATGCCATTAGAAAAAATTAATCAAACGGAAAAGAAATTAAAATTTACTTTCTACTGGGGGCTCCCCATAATACAAAAAGTTGTCGGTCACAACCGAGCGATGAGATAAGAATAAGGTCGTGTCAATGACCGGCAAGGGAGGTAAACGGTATGGGCGACTATGCCACGTTGCGTGAGCATTTGGCGGAGTGGGCGGGCGACGACACGCAACGTCGCGCAATTGCCGATACGGTTACGAACCTCGCCAAGGCCTGCGTCGAGGTTGCGCACATCGTTGCGCTTGGGCCGCTCGCAGGCGACATGGGGACCAAGCGCGGCGATCACTCCGATGGGGACACCCAAAAAGAGCTGGATTTCCTCTCCAATAAGATCGTTACCGACGCTCTGAAAAATTCTCCCGTTGCCTGGATGGGCTCCGAGGAGGACGAAAAGGCCGTGCCGCTCAACATGGGCGCGCCGCTTGTGGTCAACATCGATCCCCTCGACGGTTCTTCCAACATCGATACGAACGTCTCGATCGGCACAATTTTTTCGATCCTGCCGTCGAAGGCAGCCTCGCCTCTTCTTCAGCCGGGCCGTAATCAGCTTGCCGCAGGTTATGTGATCTACGGTCCGCAAACGGGAATGGTGCTGACCCTTGGCGAAGGGACGCACAAATTCTGGATGGACCGCAGGAGTGGCGAATTCGTGCTCGTGAAGGCGAACGTTCAGGTTCCTTCCGTAACGCGCGAATACGGAGTGAACTCGTCGAACTTCAGACATTGGGACGACGCCATAAAGGCGTATGTCCTCGACTGCACGCTCGGCGCGGACGGCCCGCGCAAGGACGATTTCAACACGCGCTGGATCGGGTCGCTGGTCGCGGACGCCTTTCGCATCCTGGTTCGCGGCGGCATCTACATTTATCCCGCCGACGGCCGGAAAGGATATACCAGCGGCCGCTTGCGTCTCCTGTATGAAGCCAACCCGATTGCGATGATCATGGAACAGGCCGGCGGAGCTTGCACGACCGGAACCCAGCGGATGATGGACATCGAACCTTTGTCCCTCCATCAGCGCGTTCCGCTCATCTTCGGCTCAAAGACCGAAGTCGATGAGGTGGCGCACTACTATCGCGACCCTCACACCCACGGCGATCATTCACCTCTGTTTTCGCAGCGCGGGCTTTTCCGCTCAGTGTAGGCTAACCCAATGTCACAAAAATTCCCTATCATCTCGGTCACGGGCTCGTCAGGCGCCGGCACCTCGACGGTCAAGCACACATTCGAGCAGATCTTCCGCCGCGAAGGCGTCACCGCCGCTTTCATCGAGGGCGATGCGTTTCACACCTACGACCGCGTGGCCATGAAGAAGGTCATGGCCGAGGAGGAAGCCAAGGGCAACTCCCACTTCAGCCACTTTGGACCTGAGGCGAACCTCCTCGATAAGCTCGAAGAGACGTTCCGCTCTTATGGGTCGACCGGCAAGGGCAAGACGCGCCATTACATCCACGATCGATCCGAGGAAGAAAAGTATGGCGCCCCCGCGGGAACTTTTACCGAGTGGGAAGACTTGCCCGAAGGGAGCGACGTCCTCTTCTACGAAGGGCTGCACGGAGCCGTTGTCACGGACAAGGTCAATAACGCCCGCTACGGGGACCTTAAGATCGGCGTCGTGCCCGTGATCAATCTCGAGTGGACGCAGAAGCTTCACCGTGACCGGGCTGCTCGCGGGTACACAGCCGAGGACGTCACAAAAACCATCCTTCGCCGCATGCCCGACTACGTTAACTACATCTGCCCGCAGTTCAGCGAGACCGATATCAACTTCCAGCGCGTGCCGACTGTCGATACGTCGAATCCCTTTACGGCCCGTTGGATTCCGACCCCGGACGAGTCCATGGTTGTCATCCGGTTCAAGAACCCGCGCGGGATCGACTTCGCCTATCTCAAGGCGATGATCGGAGACAGCTTCATGAGCCGCGCGAACATCATCGTCATCCCGGGCGGCAAGCTGGACCTCGCCATGCAGCTGATCCTGACGCCTATGATCCACCGGCTCGTCGAGCTGAAGCGCCGCGCATCGTGAGGAAATAGAACACATGACGAAACACGCTCACGATCTGGCGCCGCAGACCGGCGCAACGCCAACCGTCCGGGAAATGGCCAACGCAATCCGCGCTCTCTCGATGGATGCGGTTGAGAAAGCCAACTCCGGTCACCCGGGCATGCCGATGGGCATGGCCGATGTCGCCACGGTGCTCTTCACGAAGTTCCTGAAGTTCGACGCAAGTGCGCCTCAGTGGCCCGACCGCGACCGCTTCGTTCTTTCGGCTGGACACGGCTCCATGCTGCTCTATTCGCTCTTGTATCTCACGGGCTACCCGGAGATGACGATTGAGCAGATAGAGAATTTCCGCCAGCTCGGCAGCATCACCGCCGGGCATCCCGAGTACGATCACGCACCAGGGATCGAGACGACGACCGGCCCCCTTGGCCAAGGCATCTCGACCGCCGTCGGCATGGCTATCGCCGAGCGCCTCATGAACGCGCGTTTCGGCGATGCGGTTGCCGACCACTACACCTATGCGCTCGTGGGCGACGGCTGCCTCATGGAAGGTATCAGCCACGAGGCCATCGACCTTGCCGGCCATCTCAAGCTGAGCAAGCTGATCGTGCTGTTCGACGACAACTCGATCTCCATCGACGGCGCGACGAGTTCTTCGACCTCGATTGACCAGGTCAAGCGCTTCGAGGCGCACGGCTGGAACGCTTGCCGCGTCAATGGGCACGATCCGGCTGAGGTCGAGGCGGCGATTGCGAAAGCGAAGCAGAGCGACAAGCCAACGCTCATCGCCTGCAAAACCATCATCGGCTTTGGCGCACCGAACAAGCAGGGCTCCGAGAAAACGCACGGGTCGCCCCTCGGGAAGGACGAGATCGCAGCGGCTCGCGTACAGCTTCACTGGCCCTACCCGCCTTTCGTCGTCCCGGATCAGATTCTCTGGCGCCTGGCGTGCGGCCGGTGAGCGCGGCAAGAGCGCTCACGCGTCCTGGAATGACCGTGTTCAGAGCCTGCCGGAGGAGAAGCGCGCGCATCTCGAGCAGATGCTCAGCGGAAACATCCCGGCCGTCGTTACAGAAAAGCTGAACGCTTTCAAGGCCGAGATGGTCGCGCAGAAGCCGAAGCTCGCGACCCGCAAATCGTCCGAGATGGTGCTGCAGGTCATCAACGACGCAACCGACATAACAATCGGCGGCTCGGCGGACCTCACGCACTCGAATTACACCGTCACCAAGGGCATGAAGTCCATAAAGCCGGGCGATTTCTCGGGCCGGTATATTCACTACGGCATCCGCGAGCATGGCATGGCCGCGGCCATGAACGGCATCGCGCTGCACGGCGGCTTCGTGCCCTATGGCGGAACGTTCCTCGTGTTCCTGGATTACATGCGAGGCAGCGTCCGGCTCTCTGCTCTCATGGGGCTGCGCGTGATCTACGTCCTGACGCATGACTCCATCGGCGTCGGCGAAGATGGTCCCACGCACCAGCCCATCGAGCATCTGGCGATCATGCGCGCGACGCCTAACTTCCAGGTGTTCCGGCCAGCCGATGCGGTCGAGACGGCGGAAGCCTATGAAATTGCGCTCGCTTCGCGGCGTACGCCCTCGGCGCTGGTGTGCTCGCGGCAGAACCTGCCCGCGGTGCGCCTTGAGGAATCGAAGGAAAATCTGACAGCTAAAGGTGCGTACATTCTCCGCGATACCGATGGGAAGCGGGATGTGACGTTCCTTTCGACGGGCTCCGAGATCGAGTTCGCGGTCGCCGCGGCTGAGAAGCTAAAGGCTGAAGGCATCAAGGCGGCTGTCGTCTCGATGCCGTGCTGGGAGCTGTTCGAGCAGCAACCGGCCGAATACCAGGCGCAGGTGCTCGGGACAGCTCCTCGCGTCGCCATCGAAGCGGCTGGCCGCTTCGGCTGGGACCGTTGGATCGGCGCCAATGGAGCCTTTATCGGCATGAACGGGTTTGGGGCATCTGGACCTGCTCCACAGGTCTACAAACACTTTGGCATCACGACGGAAGCTGCCGTCGCTGCCGCCAAAAAACTGATCGGCTGAAGCACGGCCGGGAGACCGGCCATTATGAAAAACATGACAAGTGTGAAGGAAGGTGAACCCCATGAATGACAAATCTGAAACAGTTAAGGGTAAAGACCGCTACAAAGCGGGCGTGATGTCATACAAGAAAATGGGGTATTGGGAGCCCGATTATCAGCCGAAAGAGACCGATCTTATCGCGCTCTTCCGCGTCACCCCTCAGGATGGCGTGGACCCGATCGAGGCCAGCGCCGCCGTGGCGGGCGAAAGCTCGACGGCAACCTGGACCGTGGTATGGACCGACAGGCTCACGGCTTGCGAAAAATATCGCGCGAAGTGCTACCGCGTCGATCCCGTCCCGAACGCCCCCGGCCAATATTTCGCCTACATCGCCTATGACCTCGATTTGTTTGAGGGCGGCTCGATCGCCAACCTCACGGCGTCCATCATCGGCAACGTTTTCGGCTTTAAGCCTCTTAAGGCGCTGCGCCTCGAAGACATGCGGTTCCCAGTCGCTTACGTGAAAACCTTCGCCGGACCGCCGACGGGCATCGTCGTCGAGCGTGAGCGTCTCGACAAGTTCGGCCGCCCGCTTCTCGGCGCGACGGTCAAGCCGAAGCTCGGCCTTTCGGGCCGCAACTATGGCCGGGTGGTTTACGAAGCGCTGAAAGGCGGCCTCGACTTCACGAAGGACGACGAGAACATCAACTCTCAGGCCTTCATGCACTGGCGCGAGCGCTTCCTCTACTGCATGGAAGCCGTGAACAAGGCCCAGGCTGAGACCGGCGAGGTGAAGGGCACGTACCTGAACATCACCGCCGGAACCATGGAAGAGATGTACAAGCGCGCCGAGTTCGCCAAAGAGCTGGGCAGCGTCATCGTCATGATCGACCTCGTGATCGGCTATACGGCCATCCAGTCCATCTCGAAATGGGCGCGCGACAACGACATGATCCTGCACCTTCACCGCGCAGGCCACGGCACCTACACGCGTCAGAAGAGCCACGGCGTATCCTTCCGGGTGATCTCGAAGTGGATGCGGCTTGCGGGCGTGGACCACATCCATGCGGGCACCGTTGTCGGCAAGCTCGAGGGCGATCCGCTTACCACCGCTGGCTTCTACGACATCCTCCGCGAGGACTTCGTTCCTACGAACCTTGCGCATGGCGTGTTCTTCGATCAGCATTGGGGATCGCTGGCAAAGGTCATGCCGGTTGCAAGCGGTGGCATCCACGCCGGCCAGATGCATCAGCTCATCCATTATCTCGGTGAGGATACGGTCCTCCAGTTCGGCGGCGGCACCATCGGCCACCCGATGGGCATCCAGGCTGGCGCAACCGCGAACCGCGTAGCGCTCGAATTGATGATCTTCGCGCGCAACGAAGGCCGCGACTATCTCGCCGAAGGCCCACAGATCCTGCAGGAGGCTGCCCGGCACTGCATGCCGCTCAAGCAGGCGCTCGACACGTGGGGCGATGTGACGTTCGACTACACGTCGACCGACACGCCAGACTTCGTCCCCGTCCCGACGGCGGCCGAGTAACTTTTCACTCCCTCTCCCATGGGGAGAGGGCTGGGGTGAGGGGCGTTTCCCCTCGCCCAGAAATGATACCCCTCACCCGGCTGCAAGCAGCCGGCCGCTCCCCCAGGGAGAGGCGAAAGCGGAGACAAATCCATGCGTATCACCCAAGGAACGTTTTCATTCCTGCCCGATCTGACCGACGAGCAGATCGCGAAACAGATCCAATACTGCATCCAGAACGGATGGGCCGTGAACATCGAGTTCACCGACGACCCGCATCCCCGTAACACCTACTGGGAGATGTGGGGCTTACCGATGTTCGACATCAAGGACGCAGCCGCGGCCCTGACGGAGCTTGCGGCCTGCCGCAAGGTCTACGGCGACCGCTATATCCGCATGTCGGCCTCCGACTCGACCCACGGATGGGAATCCATCAGGCTTTCATTCATCGTGAACCGGCCGAAGGAAGAGCAAGGCTTCGACTTGGTGCGTCAGGAAGCTGACGGCCGCAACATCCGTTACACGACGAAACCTTACGCCACGCAGAAACCCGCCGGTCAACGCTACTAGGAGCATTGCCTTGCGGCAGCGCTGAAACGCACGTCACCAACTCCTCCCTCTCAAAGCCCGTTCCTCCTGGGTCGAGAGGGAGGTAGCGTTTCTTCTTCCTATATGAGAGAAGTGAACAAGGTTTCGGTCCAAATAGGAGAATGAGAATTGAGCCTGGCAACGGACCTTAACGAACAAAACAAGAGCGAGGATAAAGTCGATCTTCGCCGCGAGTATGAAGAATCTGGGGTGGCCGAGGTTCTCGACCAGCTCGACCGCGAGCTTGTCGGACTGAAGCCGGTCAAAACCCGCATCCGGGAGATTGCCGCTCTGCTGCTCGTCGAGCGGGCGAGAAAACGTCTCGGCCTCGCACACGATACGCCAACCCTGCATATGAGCTTCACCGGTAATCCCGGCACCGGCAAGACGACGGTTGCGCTCAGGATGGCCGATATTCTGCACCGGCTTGGCTATGTCCGGCGCGGGCATCTCGTCTCCGTGACGCGCGACGATCTGGTTGGCCAATATATCGGCCATACCGCGCCGAAGACGAAAGAAATTCTCAAAAAAGCGATGGGCGGCGTTCTGTTCATCGACGAAGCCTATTACCTGCACCGCGCGGAAAACGAGCGCGATTACGGTCAGGAAGCCATCGAAATCCTGTTGCAGATCATGGAGAACCAGCGCGACGATCTGGTCGTGATCCT
This sequence comes from uncultured Alphaproteobacteria bacterium, assembly GCA_963757195.1. Taxonomy (GTDB): domain Bacteria; phylum Pseudomonadota; class Alphaproteobacteria; order Rhizobiales; family Rhodomicrobiaceae; genus Rhodomicrobium. The sequence continues at coordinate 518,914 of CAVWQG010000002.1, read as the reverse complement.
GGCTGGCTATGAAGACAGGATGGACAAGTTCTTCTCGACCAATCCCGGCTTTCGCAGCCGCATTGCGCACCACATCGAGTTCCCCGATTATTCGGACGCGGAGCTTCTGCAGATCGCCGAGATGATGCTGGCGACCCAGAATTATCATCTGACGCCCGAAGCTCGCGAGGTTTTGATCGATTACGTCGGAAAGCGCCGCCAGCAGCCGCATTTCGCGAACGCGCGCTCGATCCGCAATGCCCTCGACCGCTCGCGTTTGCGTCAGGCGAACCGCATCTTTGCCTCGTCGACCGGCCCTCTGTCGGCTAAAGAGTTGTCGGAAATCTCAGCTGAGGATATCTTGGCGAGCCGCGTTTTCAACTTCACTCCAGCAAACCCATAGGTCAGCTATGAGCCGGTCCGTTCTGATCGCCCCCTCTATCCTTTCCGCCGACTTTGCCCGCTTCGGCGAGGAAGTGCGTGCGATCGACGATGCCGGTTGCGACTGGGTTCATGTCGATGTCATGGACGGGCACTTCGTCCCGAACATTACATTCGGCCCGCGCCTTGTGGAGTGCATCCGCCCCTGGACGAAAAAAATCCTCGACGTGCATCTCATGATCTCCCCTGTCGATCTGTATCTTGAGGCGTTCGCGAAGGCAGGCTCCGACATCATAACCATTCACGCCGAGGCAGGGCCGCATCTCGACCGGTCTCTTCAGGTCATCCGCGGGCTTGGCAAGAAAGCAGGCGTTTCGCTCAATCCAAGCACGCCCGAAGGCGCCATCGAATATGTCCTCGACAGGATCGACCTCGTCCTCGTGATGAGCGTCAACCCGGGCTTCGGCGGGCAAGCCTTCATCCCATCGCAGGTCGAGAAAGTCCGCCGCATCAGCCAGATGATAGCGGGGCGCGGCATCGATCTTGAGGTGGACGGCGGCGTCACGCCTGAAACCGCGCCTGCCCTTGCAGCAGCGGGCGCCAATGTGCTCGTGGCAGGGTCCGCGGTCTTCAAGGGCGGCCATTACGAGAAAAATATCTCCGCAATCCGCGATTCCTGCTTGCTCACCGCCTGAGGCAGGCCCAAGCGAAGGCGGCGCAAAAAGGGACTGCGCATCAATATCTACCGGCGTTTCCCCTCATCCTGTCCTTCTCCCGCATGGGAGAAGGGACGCTTGATCCGCGATATCTGCAATCCAGAAAGTCCACAATTTGCGCAAATGCTCCAAGCATAATCGGGCAGATCAATAAGCCGCCAGCCCTTTCGCGGCGTCCTTGACTAGCCGGGCCTCTTCCTGCGAGAGCAGCACGCCTTGCCCTTTGGACCGCAGGAGTTGACGGGCGCGGGCATAGCGCGGCTCGTTCCAGAAATGCAGGCAGCCGTTGCACCCACGTCCGCAGCACCCCTCGACTCCTATGCGCGGGGTGCGGAAGGTGACGCCTTCCCGCCCAGCCCGAAGCGCCTCAACGAGGTCTTCGCGTTTCGCCTGATAGTCGTGTTCGCTCGTTGTGCCGAGTTCCGCCGCTTGCGCGGCCCGGTCGAGCTTTAGGCGAGCCCAGGCCTCTTGAGTGAGGGCCTGCTCCTTGCGCACAACGGTATAAACCGGAAAATTATGGCGCAGGCTCCAGGCATCCTCTTCGTGGAACCAGGCGAAAGGAACGCGGATCACGGGCTTCTGCCCGGCATTGATGCCTTCAGCCCCCGTTTTGCGGCCATGCCGGACGTCCTCGAACTCGTAGATGCGCAAGAGAAGCGGCTCGCGCGCGGTGTGCGGCACAAATTCCAGCACGTCGCCCATTTCCAGGCGGTTCTTGACGGCGAGCAGGAAAGCATCCCCGGTGACATCGACAATCATGCCCGCAAATTCCCAGGGTGCAAGCGTGCGGGTATCCTCGAAATTGTGCGCGTGATGCGTGAGCTTCCCATCGTGAAAGGCGAGCGAGTAACCCTTGTTCGGGATAGTCGCGAGTTCGCGCATGTAAGCATCGGGCTGCCAGTGCGCAGGGTCGCGGCGCCAGTCGTCGATGGCCATGCGGTAAGCGCGCGCCGTAATCGCGGCGTAATAGGCGCTGCGGTTGCGACCCTCCACTTTCAAGGAGTCCAAGCCCAGCGCGAGATAGTCGTTCAATCGCGGCATCAGGCAGAGGTCCTTGGCGTTCAGGATGTAAGACCCGCGCTCGTCTTCCTCCAAGGCCATCAATTGGCCGGGGCGGTTCTCCTCCTCGAGGAAGAAGTCGAACAGCTCTTTCGTCTCGTCATTCAGCTCGATGTCCCGCAGCGACCCGTCTTTCAAGCGCACCTTGAGCTTGTAATTCCACCGGCAGGAATTCGCGCAATTGCCCTGGTTCGCGCCGCGCTCCGTCAGGTAGTTCGACAGCAGGCAGCGCCCCGAATAGGTCATGCACATCGCGCCGTGGATAAAGGCTTCGAGCTTTATGTCCGGGCACCTCTCGCGGATTTCCCTCAGCTCCTCGAAGGATGCTTCGCGCGCGAGCACCACGAGTTTCGCGCCGAGCTCTCCCCAGAATTGCACCGAAAGCCACGAACATACATTGGCCTGCGTCGAGATGTGAAGCTCCAACTCGGGCGCTGCTCTCCTCACGAAACTGAAGACGCCGGGATCGGCGACGATGACGCCATCGGGCCTGACCTTTCGAATGGTTTGAACGTATTCCGGCAGTTTTTCGATATCGCGGTTGTGCAGGAACAGGTTCAGGGTCAGATAGGCGCGCTTGCCATGGGCGTGGGCGAAGCCAACGCCTTCCAGAACTTCATCGAGCGAAAAGTTCGATCGCGTGCGCAGCGACAGATCCGGCGTTCCCATGTAGACGGCATCGGCGCCGTACAGGATAGCCACCTTCAGCTTTTCGAGCGATCCGGCCGGCATCAGCAACTCGGCGGCGCGTTCCATGGGCAAAAAGCCTCGCGAAATGATTTCTTCGCTCTACAAATCGCCAGACTTTCGGAGGAGGTCAATGGCTAGTACGCCCCGCGGGAAGTCCTGACCCACATGATGCGGGCGAGAACAGGACTTCCCGCGGATAAGGCGTACTAGCAACTCTTTAGTGTCTAGTACAGCTTACGGCCGGAAGTTCGCTTGAGCGTTTGCGGCAATGGGAGTGCGAACTTCCGGCCGGCTGTGCCCCGCGGGAAGTCCTAACCCGATTTGACGCTTAGCCTCGAGACACCTCGAGCGCAGGTATGTTCCATTTGACACGCCAGGCTCCCTTCTAGTAACAGGCGGGAGCCCTGCAACGCTTCGAGGCATCTTATGCGGATACTTGCTGCCGGCTGGCATGGACAAATCGCAAACGCTTTTATGGAAACCGCGCCCGGGCGCGAGGATATTTCGGCTTTTGCGATCGGCCGGCCGGGGCTTGATATTTGCGAACCCCGAAGCGTTGAAAGAGCCCTCGGAGACATCCAGCCCGACGTTTTGATCAATCTGGCAGGCTATACGGATGTTGACGGGGCCGAAAGCGAACCCGAGCTGGCTTTTGCGCTGAACTCGGTTGGAGCGCGGCTTCTGGCCGAGACTGCCGCCCGAAGAGACGTTCCGATCATCCATATCTCAACGAGTTATGTATTCGACGGGCGCAAGAAGTCTGCGTATGTCGAGACTGACGAGACGAACCCGTCTACTATCTATGGAAAATCCAAGCTCGCCGGGGAAGCTGAGGTTCAAAGGGCCAATCCGAAGCACATCATTCTTAGGACAGAATGGATCCATAGCCCTTTTGGCCGCTGCTTCGTGAGCAACATCCTTCAACGCGCGCAGCTCGGGATGCCGCTAAAGGTCGTCAACGATCAATATGGCAATCCAACCTACGCCCCCCACCTGGTTGATGCAATTCTTGAAGTCGCCGCATATCTAACATCAAGACCTCCGGAAGACATACCTTGGGGCATATACAACGTGGCCGGCGCCGGGACAGCTACCTGGTACGACGTTGCTCAGGAGGTTCTCGTTCGATCCGAGCAGTCGACGGGACTTTGCGTTAGCCTCGACGCTATAACTTCCGCCGAATACATAACACGGTCACGTCGCTCGCCAAATTCTCAGCTCGATTGCTCGAAGCTGGAACAAAACTTCGGCATTAAATTGCCTGCCTGGCAAAAAGGGGTCCAGGAGTGTGTCGAACGCCTGCTTGAGGATGATTGATCGGTTCGGCGGTCTGATAAGCCCCTGAAGGCATCATCGGGGGTCATCTGGCGACAGCTGTGGCTTATTGTGTCACGCCATTGTTGTCGAAGCGTTTTAATCCTATGTCTCGTCTGTTTAAGCCCAAGAAGACGAGGATCCTATGGCCGATAATCCCTTTGAAATCCCGCAGACCATGCGCGATCTGGCCGAACAGAATATGAAGCAGGCGCATGCCGCCTATGATCAGCTTACAGATTTCGTGACCAAAGCCATGGGCGCGTGGATGGGGGCGATGCCCTCAAACCCTGTGGCCTCTGGCTTCAAGGATGTCCAAGAGCGCGCCGTAGCCATGGCGAAGAACAATGCCGACTCAGCTTTCGCGGTGGTCGAGAAGATAGCCAAGGCGCAGAACTTCCAGGATATTTTGACGCTTCAGACCCGTTTTGCTCAAGATCAGATGCAGGCCTACACACAGCAGACCCAGGAGCTTCACAAGCTGATCGGGGACGCTGTCCAGAAGTCGGCTCGAAGCTGATTGTTGAAATAATCGAGGGGCGGAGGACAAGCCGCCCCCCATAATAAGGCCGGCGGTCATGACAATCGGTCCCGCTTCGGAGAAGGGGGTCTTCGGTTCCGCGCCGCGACACATTGTGATCCGCAGGTTTAATGGTGAAAGCCGGACGCTTCTGCGGCCGTGAGGGGTATTTTGACCGGCCGCTGACTGAAATACTCGATAGCCCGTTTGATATCCTCGACCAGAAGCGAACAGAGATCCCGGGTGACACCTTGCCGGACGAGAATTCTCTGCACCACAAGGTTTTCGCAATTCGAAGGCAGGGGATAAGCCGGAACTTGCCAGCCTCGGCTGCGGAGCCGATCTGAAAGGTCGTACAAGCTAAAACCCGGGTTGGTCCCGGCTTTGATCGTCCAGCATAGTGCCGGGATGCCGGCGGTCGAGCCGCGTTCCATGGCGATCGCGATACCGGAGTTGCTCCCAAGCGGGTCTCAAGCGCCCGAGCAACGCCTATTTCGCGGATTCGTTGATCTCGGCGGCAAGCGCCAGGGTACGGCTATTAATTTCTTCAGCGCTCAGGAGGCGAACGTCCTGAGGGAAATATCTTGTGGATGTCAGCCGGGAAGATTTCGGGCTCTCTTGGACGAGCGCGAATGCCAGAAGGAGTGCAAAGGATGCCGCGAACGGGAACAGCAACCGTGCGACAGTTTTGGTTGGCATACGCATCACCGACAAAAAAGGCGCCTCGCCATATTGACGGTAACCCCAAGCGTTAGGGGGGGTTCCCTCGTATCTTAAAAAAGTCTTACCTCATCGTTTCGAATTCGCCTGCAAGCAAGGGATCTTAACCACGCCAGGTTGGTTGGAGGCGCGGCGCCCCGCTCTTTCTTGGCCAAGTATGGGTTCCGCACGCAATCGCGCCTTATCCGCGGGAAGTCCTGTCAGCGCCCGCCACACTACCAGATGCTGAAAAATGATGTTGCCCACGTCCTCGTGGAGCTTGCCGAACCACGACAGGCTCGCAAGGAGGTTTAACCCGTTGAAAAAACGCCACCTCATCCTCGGCCTGTCGAAGGGCGAAGCAAGATTTCATGCTTTTTCAGCACGCCTGCTAGAGATCAGCTCCCCGGCGCTCACGGTCAGCTAATACCATCGCTCCGTCTGGAGGGCGGGAATGTTTTTCGCTGCTTCGATGAACGATTTCGCGAAAGCGGAAGCCTCATGGAGCGCTTGCTCCAGATCCTTCCCATCTTCATTGCTAGTTTGAAACATGACATGACACACTGGTTTCTTAGCCCACTCCAAGCCGGCGGTACTCATCTCGACCATAAACCGCCGCTTACCATTGACCAGCCGCCATGTCGTGACTCGGATGACTGGCAGTGGCATTTCTTTCTTTGCCAGTTCGTAGACGGTCTTTTCCTGTGTTGCAATAATTGGCTTCTGCGGAGTGAAGGGCGCAAAAGCTATAAGTGGAAATATGCACGCCAGGAAAATCAATCGAGAGAGACGCAGCAACATCTTCCGCCTCGTTTACTTGGAACTCGGCTTCCTCCGTATCCTTTGCTACCCTAAGTTGTCAATCACAAGAGGAACACGCCACAACTGTTACCCCCTTGAATTCAGGCGGAGAGGCTATCTCGTAGAGCTTTTGATTGCAGCCGCCGCTTTGAGGGTTTGGTGATTGATCTCTGCTGCGAGCTTTTTCTGGTTTGGCGCCAGCGCGGGCGTGAGAGCGAGAAAACCGACGAAGATAACTAGCGCGACTTTAACGGCGGATATCCACTCATACGGATCACACATAACCTCAAGCATTCCAGCTTCGTCGCCTCGTTCTGGGACTTCGCTCTCTTTGCTTGCCTGGGGGACCGGCGATGCGATCAGAGGCCCTCTTCGTGGATTGATCGTCATTTGACACAATACGAGGTTTTGATTCTCTCGATCTATAACGGCCATGGCAGGCGCCTTAATCGCTGTTGCGTATAAGCAAGCACGAATTTATTTTGCTGTAATTTTCTAAAAAACTTCTTGACCAGAACCTGAACAACACATTCAGAAAGACATAATGTGGAACCCGGTTTACAAGAACTTACAGCATCAGCTTATTTGCCCGTCGCGGGGATATCAGTCAGCGCCTGACATCCGCCCGGCATCGAGGCACGGTTTCCACAGCTCTCTTTTGCCAACTCACATTGACTGAGCGCGAACAAAGCGGGCTGAAACGGATGATGGTCCGCGCAGGAACGCCTGGCCTCAAGGCGACTGTTGCTTCCGCGTCAGGATCGTGACAAAGCATTGCCTCTCATTTTGTTACGAACCCCCTGCCCTTTGGCGCTCTCATGAAATTCACGCTCTCCTGGCTCAAAGACCACTTGCAAACCGACGCTTCGCTCGATGAGATCGCGGTGAAGCTCACCCTGATCGGGCTCGAGGTGGAAGGCATTGAAGACCCGGCGGCGAAGCTGAAGGATTTCACGATCGCGCGCGTGCTGGAGGCGGAACCGCATCCGAATGCCGACAAGCTTCGCGTCTGCAAGGTCGAGACCTGCGCCGGCGTGGTGCAGGTGGTTTGCGGCGCGCCGAACGCCCGCAAGGGCCTGATCGGCGTTTTCGCAGGACCTGGAACGTATGTGCCCGGCATCAAGGTGACGCTCGGGAAGGCGACGATACGGGGCGTGGACTTAGCGGGTATGCTTTGCTCCGAGCGCGAACTGGAGCTGTCCACCGAGCACAGCGGCATCATCGAATTGCCCGAGCGGATGGCGAAGCACATCGGCGAGCGTTTTGCGGATGCCATGGAGCTGAGCGACCCTGTCATCGATATCGCGATCACCCCGAACCGGCCCGATTGTCTTGGCGTGCGCGGCGTTGCGCGTGATCTGGCGGCGGCTGGCCTTGGAACGCTGAAGGAGGTTTCTGAGGGCTACGCCGCAGAAGGCGAGTTCGAATCCCCTATCCGCATCGAGCTTCCGTTCCCCAAAGGGGCCGAAACCGCATGTCCCGTCTTCGCTGGGCGATATATTCGCGGCGCTAAAAACAAAGCGTCGCCGGAATGGCTGCAGCGTCGCCTGCGCGCCATCGGCCTCCGCCCGATCAACGCGGCGGTCGATGTCACGAATTACATCTCCTACGACCGCGCCCGCCCACTGCATGTCTACGATGCCGACAAGCTCAGCGGCCCGATCATGGCGCGGCTCGGCAGGAAGGGCGAAAGCTTTGTGGCCCTGGACGGCAAGACTTACGAGGTTGACGAGACCATGTGCGTGATCGCGGATCAGGCGCAGGTTCTGGGCCTTGGCGGCGTCATGGGGGGGGAAGCGACCGGCTGCACGGAAGCGACGACGAACATATTCATCGAGAGCGCCTATTTCGATCCGGCTCGCACCGCCGCGACGGGACGCAAGACCGGCATCAACTCCGACTCGCGGTATCGGTTCGAGCGCGGCATCGACCCCCGGTCCGAAATGCTGGGGCTCAACCTTGCGACGCAAATGATCCTGGAATTTTGCGGCGGCGAGCCAAGCGCCGCGGTTGTGGCCGGGAAGGAACCGAACGGCGAGCGGGTCATCGCATTCGATCCGGCGCGCGTGCAGAAGCTGTCCGGCGCGAAGTTCTCGAACGCGGAAATTGCATCCACGCTGAAGAAGCTCGGCTGCACAGTTGAAGGGCAAGCGCCTTCGCTCAGCGTGACGACGCCCTCGTGGCGGCCCGACATCCACGGCGCAGCCGATCTTGTCGAGGAAGTCGTCCGGCTTTCCGGCGCCGACCGCATTCCCTTAACCCCGCTTCCCCGCGACGCCTGCGTCACCCGCGCTGTGCTGACTTCGAGCCAGAAGCGCGTTCTTGGAGCGCGCCGGACATTGGCGGCTCGCGGGCTCGTTGAGGCGGTAACTTGGTCGTTCATCGGAGAAGCGCAGGCGCGCCACTTCGGCGGCGGGAAACCGTCGCTCCGGCTCGCCAACCCGATCTCAAGCGAGATGACCGACATGCGTCCCAGCCTTCTGCCGGGCTTGATCGCAGCAGCGCGCGCTAACTCAAACCGGGGCTTTCAGGACGCTGCCCTATTCGAAGTCGGTCAGATCTTCGCCGGTGAGAGACCGGAGGATCAAAGCAATGCTGCGAGCGGCGTCAGGATGGGCGCCGCAAAGTTGACCGGCGGCGGCCGGCATTGGGACGGCGCGGCGAAGGCGGTCGATGTATTCGACGCGAAAGCCGACGTGCTGAGCGTGCTCGAAGCTCTCGGCCTCGCCGCGGAGAAGGTGCAGGTAACGCGCAACGCCCCGGATTGGTATCATCCAGGTCGGTCAGGAGCTTTGCAACTCGGGCCGAAGACGGTGCTCGGCCATTTCGGCGAGTTGCATCCCGAGACGCTGAAAGCTCTCGATGTTGCCGGTCCGATCGCGGTGTTCGAGGTGTTCCTGGATAGCCTGCCTGTGGCTCGCAGGAAGGGAACGGCGAAGGGACCGCTGGTTGCCAGCGATTTCCAACCCGTGCAGCGGGACTTCGCCTTCCTGGTCGATAAGGCCGTTGAAGCATCGGCGGTCGCAAGAGCCGCGGAGGGCGCTGAGAAGAACCTGATTTCACGTGTGAACGTCTTCGACGTGTTCGAGGGCCAAGGCGTTCCGCCGGGCAAGAAATCGCTCGCCATCGAAATCACGCTCACCCCGCTCGACCGCACGCTGACGGAAGCCGAGATCGAGCAAGTCGCGCAAAAGGTCGTGGCGCAGGTAAAGAAAGCGACCGGCGGCGAACTGAGAGGCTGATCCGGGCAGGATAGCGCGTTTGCCGACGGGATGGCCTCATCCGCACTTTCGCACGAGAAAGTGCTGACACAATCTTTTGAACATCAAGGAGATAGCGACACCCTTCTTCGAAGCGTGCAACAGGCATAAATTCGGGCCGACTACCAAACCTGAACAAATGTTAACCATAAGCGCGACAATTTTCACCTTGAATAAAACACGATCCACCCTGACCCTATTATCCTAGGCCGATGAGGCATAGTCCTCATCGCCCCTGACATAAAAGGAGGTGAACCTATGCCTAGACTGTTCACCGGGATCGAGTTGCCAGACGACATCGTTCGGCGCTTGTCCATGTTGAGAGCGGGGCTCAACGGAGCCTGCTGGATCGATCCAGAAAATTACCACATCACAATGCGCTTCGCCGGTGACATCACCGACATCCAAGCAAACGACTTCGCTGATGCGCTTGCGGAGATCCGCTTCGACAGCTTCGACATTGAGGTGAACGGCCTGGGCAGCTTCGGCGGCAACAAGCCCCGCTCGTTGTGGGCTGCAATCAAGCCGTCACCAGAGCTCCAGCTTTTGCAGAAGGCCCAGGAGCGTGCGGCCCGTCTTGCCGGGCTCCCTCCAGAGACGCGCAACTTCGTCCCGCACGTCTCGCTCGCGAAGCTTCGCAACGTCAGCCCCTATGCGGTGGCAGAATACCTCGCCGGGCATGGTGGTTTCTTCGCTGCGCCATTCTCCGTCGGCAGGTTCGTCCTTTTCTCCTCGAGGCCAAATTATGGAGGTGGACCTTATCTCGTCGAGGAGGGTTACCTGTCCTGGGACATGGCTTTTGCGGAAGATGACGAAGCCGCGGCCTAGACAATTTCACAGTGGGCTTGGCCGGGTCTTCAGTTGATCGATAACTGGGAACTGGAAAAGTGAGCTTTAGAGGAAGTTGTTGTTGCGGAGTGGTTCAATATGAAATCGATCGTATCGATTCTCCGGTCCGCCATTGCCATTGCGTGACCTGCCGCAAAGCTCAGGCTGCGGCCTATGCGAGTACGGCAGGAATACCCCGCGATCAATTTCGATGGATTTCAGGCGAGAACAACCTGGTGGCGTACGAGTTGTCGCCGGGTAAATTCCGGCGATTTTGTGCGACCTGCGGCTCTCACATCATCTCTGAGTACCCAGATCGCCGGTACGTCATGCTGAGGGTCGCTACTCTCGACGATGACCCAGGGGTCAGGCCGATCGAGCACATCTGGGTTTCTCACTCGGCCCCCTGGCTGAAGGATCCTAGAACGGTGGTGCAGCACGCCGAATGGTATCCTGATTACTGATCGTGCTCGCACGTGGGGGCGGCTGCGTTTAGAGATGTTGAGCGCCAGTATTGATGATCGGCGTTGCTTCGCGGTCGGCGACAAGCACCACGAGCAAGTTTGAGATCATGGCGGCCTTCCTGTCCGCATCGAGGGGCGCGCCGATCTTTTTCTTCTCGAGTTCGCCAAGCGCTTCTTCGACGATGCTGACGGCTCCCCGCACCACCAGCCTGCGAGCCGCCACGACCGCGCTCGCGGCCTGCTTCCTCAGCATGACCCCCGCAATCTCAGATGAATAGGCGAGGTGGGAAATACGGGCTTCGTCAACCGCAATGCCAATCGGCTCCATTCTCTTGCGAAGCTCCGAAAGCAGGCTCTCGCTCACCGCATCGCCGCCGTCGCGCAACGTAACGCTTGGGAGGGCTATGTCTTTCTCGAGTTTCCCGGCTTCCAGAACTTCCACTTGATCGTAGGGATGAGTGCTCGCCATTCGGCGAAGGGCCGTTTCGCTTTGGGCCTTCACGTAGAACGAGTAAGACTCAACCTCAAGGGTGGCTTTCGCCGCGTCCTGAACCCGCCAGACGATCACGGCGCCGATGTCGATAGGATTGCCCACGGCGTCGTTCACTTTCAGTGGGCCGCATTCGAGCGTCTCGAGCCGCCGTGAAACCTTCGTCTTCGAGTACAAGGGGTTGACCCACCGAAAGCCGGAGCGCTTCAGTGTGCCTGCGTAGCTCCCGAAAAGGAGGCAGACGAGGCTCATGTTCGGCTGCAGAACGACCAGCCCGTTCAGGATGAATATGGACGCTATGATCCCGGCGACGGCCAGCCCGGCATCCATCAATGAAAACTGACCGGCGCCGAGTAAAGCCAACTGGATGGCGCCCCCAAACAGGCTGGCGGCCAATAAAACGAGGCCGGCTAAGACCATGAGGTAGCCGTTGGCGGCCATGAGCCTCTTGTCCGCGATAGCGGGCGTTTGGCGTTCCGGCAGAGACGACGGGGACGGAATTGGCATTGGTGTGCTCCTTCTCATGGCCTGGCGCGCCCGCCGAGTGTCACGAAAGTCACTGATGACCGTGAACGATCTTCATCTGCAAACCGACAAATGTCTGGCAGAAATACGAGCAAAGCGTAGAAGTCTTGCCGAAATGCCGCCACAGTCAAAAAAAAGGCCGCGGCGGGAACTCTCGAACACGATCAACGCGGCGCCATGCGCAGACCGCCATCGATGCGGATAAGCGCGCCGTTCAACATGCCATTTTCACAGATGTGGCGCACGAGCGCGGCGAACTCCGAGGGATTGCCCAACCGTGAGGGAAAGGGCACCGTCGCTTCAAGCGCCCGACGAGCTTCATCGGGCAGACCAGCCAACATCGGCGTATCGAAAAGTCCCGGAAGGATACTGTTGACCCGGATGCCATCGCGGGCCAGATCGCGAGCGACCGGCAGCGTCATCGCGGCCACGCCTCCCTTGGAAGCCGCGTAAGCCGCCTGCCCCATCTGGCCGTCCTCCGCCGCGATGGACGCCGTGCAGATAATGACGCCGCGCTCCCCATCGGGGGTAATGGGATCGAGCCTCGCCATCGACGACGCGGCGGCGGCAACCACGCGGAAAGTGCCAACGAGATTGACGGCCACGACCTTTTCGAATGCTGGCAGGCTATGCGGCACTGGCTCGCCCGTGGCCTTGTCGCGGCTCACGGTCTTTTGCCCGATGGCGATGCCGGCGCAGGTTACAAGGACGCGTTCCGGCCCGTGAGCGGCGCGAGCCGCGCCAAGCGCTCCTGCAACCGAAGCGTCGCTCGTCACATCGCAGAAACAGAAAGCTGCGCCGATCGACTTGGCCAAGGCTTCGCCCGCCTCGCGGTTCACATCGAAGATCGCAACCTTGCATCCTAACTCTGCAAGGGCGGTTGCGGCAGCTGCGCCCAAGCCGGACGCGCCGCCGGTCACGATGGCTGCGATGCCGTTCCCGAGCTTCATTGGCGGCTCTCGTCCGAGACGAAGTTGAAACCCGTTCCATAAACGGTAATGGCGGCGCTGCCCTGGATCATGAAGGGGTTCGAGATGCGCACGGCGATGATGCCATCGTAGCCCTTCTCAGTCGCCCTCTCCTTCAGAATGTCGAGCGCCTGAGCCGTCACCCGGTCGAGCAGCCGCTCATAGCGCAGCATTTTTCCGCCGATGGCGTTCGTGATCGCCTCGCGCGCGTCGCGTAAGAGGTTCGCGGCAAGGACGGTGCTGGCGTGGAGAAGCTCGCCCTCCTTGATGCGGCGGCCCGAGATACTCTCAACCGTATAAAGCTGCATCGCAGTCTCCGAAGATTAGCCTAGTAAAGCCGACCGGAAGTTCTCACTCCCTTTGCCGCGAGCGCGAAAGCGAACCTTGTCCGCGGGAAGTCCTGTCAGCGTCTGCTGCATGTGGGGCAGGACTTCCGCGGGGCGTATTAGCGCGACTTTCCTTCCTTTATGATAATCTGGGGCCGGCCGAACAAGAGCCGCCGAAGCCAGGACAACACCACGAGGAGAAGGAACCCGCCGAGCAGGACCGCCGCCCAATAACGCTCCCAGAACACCCTGAAGCTCACGACGCCGTTCTGGACAAGCTGCGCGTCCCTGAAAATTCGCGTGTAGTCGAAGAGGCTCGTCAAGCTGGCGTCTTCGTGGATGATCATGTTCAAGGCAGCCAGCTGATCGCGGCTCTTGAGGATCGCATCGCGAAGGCCCTCCGCTGTCAGCTCCATCATAACTGTGGGATCTTCGACCACGGCGCGCAGGAGCCTCCTTGCTGCGGTCGGCTCCAGGTTCCGCTCATAATCGGCGAAGGCGGCGAGCTGCCGGTCATTCAGCCGCCTGGCTAGGTCGCGCATCTGATCGCCGGGGAGGCTCAGGATGAAATCGCGCGCCTGCGGGTCCAGATTTGCAATGCGGGTCACCGCGATCCTGTCGTTGATGGCCAAAATCTTCTGTAGGTTCTCCGGGGTGAGGCCCTCCACGGGAAGCCAGCGGTAGACCCCAAGATCGACAACGCGAGGCAGATCCTTGCCAGCGACCGCCGTCCAGCGCAGCGCCTTCTCGATGGACTTCTGCTCCTCCGCGATGACGAGGCCGGCGTCGGAGAGGTCGAGCAGCGCCTTGTTCAGCGACCCGTTCGCGACGCGCTGCATGAGCTTCTGCTCCCCCTCCGTGCCGTAAAGTATGTCGACGATCTGGGCGAGCTTGCCGAGCTGGTCGAGGCGGCGGTCCTTCAGGAACTCGGCGAAGGCGGGATATTTCTCACTCAGCGCGAGCAGGCGATTGTACTTCTGCTTGAAATCGAGCCAGGCCGCATAAAGCCTTTCCGAGGTTTCCTGCGCGATCGCCCCGACTTGCTGGCTTATATCGGCCTGAATCGTCTTCCCGATCTCCTCCTTGACGCGGAGTTTGGTCTCGTCGGACTTCATCTGCTCGGCGATAATCGGAAAAACGCCGTCGCCCGCGTCATAAATATTCTTGGCGATAAGGGCCAGACCCACAAGCCCGGCGACGGACGATACGATGTCGCTCGCCACAACGCCCGCGATCCGTGTGCCGACGCTTTTCACGACCTGGCCGATGACGCGGCGGGTGACGATAAGGACCATGCCCGAGATCGAGGCTGCATTGTTGAGAGCGAGATCGGATGTATTGATCTTGACCGCGGGCTGGCCGGAATTGGTTTCGAGGTTCTTCTCGCTTTCCTGGGCGAACACCGACGCAATCGCATTGCCGTAGCGGGATTGCAGCGCCGTCTGCACGCAGGCGATGACGGGGTTCGATATTTTTGACGTCGCTTGTTCGATCTTCGCGCCCGCGTCTTTGGCGACGCCGGTGGCGACCTCGTTCAGCGCGTCCTTGAACCCGTCCGAATTATAGGCTTTGTCGGCGACCGCTGTTGCATAGCGCGCGGCCGACGACCGGCTGACAGTCGAGTAGGCCCGATCAGCCCAGGTCGTGTCCGAGCGTACGGCCGTCACCGCTTCGTCGATTTCGCGGTCGATGCGGGCATCCACGCCGGCCTTGATCCAATAAGTGTTGACGAGAGCCGGATAGTCGATCGTCGTGAGCTCAGTCTTCAGGCTCGTCGCGGCCACCTCGCGAATACGGTCGCGCACGTCTGTGTCGGAGAGATTGCGGCATTCATCGACGGTCACCACCACGGGCGATTGTGCGAACGCCGCGCGTGGCGCTTGAGTGACTAGAGTTGCGATCGCGGCCCAGGTCAGAGTCCAGGCCATGACGTTGCGCATAATGGGGCTCCGGGAGGATGGAGAACGCAGTGCGGATGGAACGGTGAGGGTCATGCGATGGGTTACCGCGTATTACATAGCCATGCAAATGTGAAAGAAAAGCTGGTCTAAAAGGCCCAGTCGCACTTTCTCTGAGGCGTCACGCCAATGCTTCCAGCATCAACCGCTCCCACACGGGACGGAAACTCCGCCTGTGATGGCACGTGACGCCGTGCGACTTTAAGGCGGCCGCGTGCTCCGGCGTCCCGTAGCCCTTGTTGCGCTCCCAGGCATAGAGCGGGAATGCCGAGGCCAGCTCGCGCATCATCCTGTCTCGCGTGACCTTGGCGATGATCGAAGCGGCTGCAATCGACAGCGAAATTGCGTCGCCCCCGACCAGCGCCTCGGCGGGCATGTCGAGCTTTGGGTAGCGGTTGCCGTCGACAAGGACGGCGGAAGGCGCGCGGGCGAGGTTCTTGATGGCCTCGACCATCGCGGCATGGGTGGCGTGGTAGATATTGATGCCGTCGATGAGCTCCACGGCCGAAATGCCGACGCCGACATGGGCGACGGCCTGGATTTTCGGGAAGAGAACCTCGCGCTCCTCCGCCGAGAGCTGCTTGGAATCGTTAATGCCGCTTGGCGGCTTGCCGATAAAGATGACGGCCGCAGCGACCACAGGCCCCGCCCAGGGCCCGCGCCCTGCTTCGTCAACACCAGCGATGAGGCCGCCATACTTGCGCTGGAGGGCGAGATCGGGACGGCGCGTGGGTTTCGATCGCGGGGTGGGAGGCATGGCCTGTTCTTGAACCGCCAAGCTCGCGCAATCAAGCGGCGAGAAAGCGAAGGACCAGCTTTTTCCCAAACTTAAGAACAACATCCTGTCGAGACCGCCCCTGATGCTATCGGCCGTGGCGTTCGCCTTATACTACCATGAGAGCTTTTCCAGGCGCGTCATTCCATGAGGTTAGCTGCGGGTTAAGATTGGTTTCGTTTTGTAAAGGAGGCTATAAATTAGTTATTTAAGTAACTTGGCGCCGGAGGTCCGGGGCGCTTGGGTTGCGGCGGTTTTCATAAATCGGCTTTTCGCTTTTCAGTTGCGCGCCCGTTCCTTGGCTGGGAAAGCGCCTCGTCGCGAGGATTTCAAGATAAGCTATTGATCCAAAAAGCAAATTTAACACAGTATGATAGTTAACACGCGCGACGGAAGCATGGCTAAGAAAGCCTTTAAGGTTAACGGACCCTTTTCGCCAGACATCGCATGTCACGCGCAGGCGCCGCCGCCACTTTCTCGCGATCCCCTGCGCGCCAAGGCGGCTTCGAAAGCCTAATGCGGGTGTTCGTCCAAAATATTTGTCAATAACAGCAATTACGTGCAAATCTTGATCATGCCAGACCTAATTTCAGTCTCCGACATCCCGCTTTTCTCGCGTCTAAGCCCGGCTCACCTCAAGCAGGTGCAGCAACTTCTGCGGTTTGCCGATTACCAGCCGGGCGACACGGTCATAGAGGAGGGCTCCCCCTCCGCCCGCTCCGTCTACGTCATAATCGAGGGAGAGGCGGCTTTGTACAAAAGGGGGCGTTGCCCGCTTACTGGCCAGGCCATCGAGTATGAACTGGAGGTTCGCCGGAGATACGAAATTTTCGGATGGATATCGGTGCTCGACGGGCGGCCTTTGCCCCTTAGCGTGAAGGCGAAAACGCCCCTCACGGTGGCGATTTTGGATTTGAAGCCCAAGGAGGCGGGATCGCCCGCAAACCATATCAGAAATGTCCTTGTCACCGAATTGCGTCAATATCTTGCAAGCTTTGTCCGGACTTCCCTCGAATATCGCGTCGCCAGCTTTCAGCACGAAGCTGAATTTGCCCAGTATCGCAATGCAGTCGGATCGATCGTTATCACCACGCTGGCGCTTCTATCCTTCTACACGTTGTCGCTTAGCATGCTTCCGCGCTTTGAGAGCCTTCTCGAAGTGAATTTTGCTGTGACACCGCTTATTATCCTGTTCTTTGGCGCCTTTTACTTCCCGGTGATCGAGCGAAGCGGTTTCCCCCCGGCGTTTTTCGGGCTCCGTATCGACAACTGGCGGCACGCACTGAGTTTCGCGATCACCGCGTCCCTTGCCTTCCTCGCCATCACGGCTCTCATAAAATGGCTGCTGATTGCAACGCTGCCGAGCCTGCACGGTCTTCAGGTTATCGGTTTTGGCGATGTCGTCGTCGCGGGGAAAAATGACACAAACACGTCCTGGTATTGGGTGTCGCTCTGCCTTTATATGCTTCTGACGCCAGTGCAGGAGTTCGTGGCGCGCTGCGGCGTCCAGGCGCCGCTCTACGCCTTCCTGGAGGGAAGCGAGTTTAAACGGGCCGGTTTGTCGATTGTCGTGTCGAATCTCGTTTTCTCCGCGGTCCATGCTCATATCGGCCTTGCATTTGCGGTGGTCGCGTTTGTCCCCGGCCTTTTGTGGGGGTGGATTTTCCTTCGGACCAACTCGCTGCTCGCGGCTTCGGTTTCTCATATGATCATAGGCGCCGCCGGTATTTTTCTTCTCGGCATCGAGGAATTTGCGCAACGGCTCGCGTGAGTCAGGCGCCCGTTTGATTGGTTTCCCTAATGCACACGGCCAATGGCGGATTGCCGGTCAGAACAAAGTAAGCTGAGCCTCTCCCGGCTTGCGGAAAAGGTCCCGGCGCAGGCTGAGATTTCTTTGATTAAGCCCGTATCGCTTCAGCGCCAGCTGAAAGCGCGCCGCAATCTGGTCTGCATACTGTCCCGTCCCGCGCTGGCGCTCGCCGAAACAGGAAACATATTCCTTGCCCGCGCGCGTCGAGCGCACAAGCGACATGATGTGCTTGGCGCGGCCCGGAAACTCGGCGGCGAGCCATTCCTGAAAGAGGGGGCCGATTTCCAGGGGCAGGCGGAGGAGTACATAGGCCGCTTCGGCAGCGCCTGCCTCGGCTGCCGCTTGCAGGATGCGCTCCAGTTCGGCGTCGTTCAGCGCCGGGATCAGAGGGGCGGCCATGACGGCGACGGGAACGCCAGCCGCTGAAAGCTGCCGGATGGCTTCGATGCGCTTGGCAGGCGTCGAGGCGCGCGGCTCCATTTTGCGCGCCAGCCTATGATCGAGGGTAGTGACCGAGATCGCCACCCTTGTTAAACCTCGGCTTGCGAGCCGGGCCAGGATGTCGACGTCGCGCAACACGAGCGCCGACTTTGTGACGATGGCGACGGGGTGGCTGAACCGGTCCAGCACTTCCAGCACGCCCCGCGTGATCTTTCGCTCGCGCTCGACCGGCTGGTAGCCGTCGGTGTTGCTGCCGATCATGATCGTCGCGGGAGAATAGCCCGGCTTCGACAGTTCCCGCTCCAAAGCCTCGACGGCATTCACCTTCGCTGTGAGTTTCGTCTCGAAATCGAGGCCCGCCGAATACCCCCAATAGGCGTGGCTTGGGCGCGCATAGCAGTAGATGCAGCCATGCTCGCATCCGCGATAGGGATTGATCGACCGGTCGAAGGCGATGTCGGGCGAGTCGTTTGTCGCGATGATCGTCTTGGCGACTTCCTCACGCACTTCGGTCTTAAACGGCTCCAGGTCCTCGAGACTGTCCCAGCCGTCGTCGAAAGTTTCGCGGCGCCCGGGCTCGAAACGGCCGGTTGCGTTGGAGACCGCCCCGCGCCCCCGGCGGCGATCGTCCGCGACATATTCGTCCTTGCCTGCGCGCCTTGCTTCTTTCCAAGCCATCGGCGGATTTTAGCGCGCGAAGGAGAACATATAAAGAACATTTTGTGCTTTTCAGCGCACGTTGTTTGGGCTACCAGAAGCTTATGATTTCGGTGATCATCCCCACCCTGAACGCGGGCCGCTGCCTCTCGGCGACGTTCCTGTCCATATTCGACGCGGCGGTCGATGGCTTCGTGAGCGAGGTCATCGTCAGCGATGGCGGCTCCGAGGACGCGACCCTCAAGATCGCACAGGAGGCCGGCGCAACCGTCATCGTTAGTGAGCGCGGACGCGGCCAGCAGTTGCGGGCCGGGGCTGAGGCTGCGCGAAAGCCGTGGCTTCTTTTCCTTCATGCCGACACGGCGCTTGAGCGGGGCTGGGTCGAGGAAGCCGGCGCTTTCATAAGAACTGGCGGAGATTCCGCCGCCGCGTTTCGCTTCCGCCTCGCCGATAGCGGTTTTCAGCCGCGGCTTCTCGAGTCCGCCGTGGCCCTTCGCTGCAAGCTTTTCGCCCTGCCCTATGGCGATCAGGGCCTTCTCATTTCACGCAAGCTCTACGACGCGGTGGGCGGATTTGCCGGGATTCCGCTGATGGAGGATGTGGATTTCGTGACGAGGCTCGGGCGGCGGCGCATCGCAATTCTGAAGACCGCCGCGGTTACGAGCGCGGAACGCTTCCGCCGCGATGGTTACCTCCGGCGATCCCTCAGCAATGTGTCCTGCCTTATGAGTTACTACAGAGGCGTCCCGCCGGAACGTCTCGCAGAACGCTATGGCTAGGCCGCGCAAGCGGCGTTTCACAATGCACGAGCCGCCGCTTCTCGTGATCATGACGAAGGCGCCTGTCTGCGGCGCGGTCAAGACACGGCTCGCGGGAGAGATTGGAGCGGTGGCCGCCACGGCTTTGGCGCGGACTTTGACCGCTGCGCTTTTGCGGGAAGTGGCGGGAGATCCACGTTTCCGGACGCTGCTGGCGATTTCGCCTGACCATGCTTGCCATGCAGCTTTTGGCGCTTGGAGCCTCACCTATCGTCATCCCGCAACGGCTACTTGGGCCGTATCCGGGATCGCAAAAAGTGGAAACGTAACTCATCATTCCAAAAGACCCCGGATAAGCGCCAAGGCGCTTTCCGGGGTGACGATTGCTGCTGGGAAACGCCAGCGCATTTGCCAAGGCCGGGGCGGCCTTGGACACCGCATGCAGCGCATTTTCGATTGCTGCGGCAGTGGGCCGCTGATCATCGTCGGAACCGACATCCCATTCATAACACGCGAGATCATCGCCAAAGCCTTCCGCCACCTTCACGGCGCCGACGCCGTTTTCGGGCGCGCGGAGGATGGCGGCTACTGGCTCGTGGGCCTTCGCCGCAGACCGAAGCGCCTCGCCCCGTTCGAGAATATCCGGTGGTCTTCTCCATACGCGCTCGCCGACACGCTGAAGAACCTTTCCACTCACCGCGCCGCCTTCGCCGCAACGCTTTTCGATATCGATACCGAAGCCGATTACCTGCGCTATTTGAGAGAGCGCGCGCTGCGCTGAAAGCGTCCAAGTGCAAAGCGCTCTTGGGGCGCATACGTTTGCTTGAGAGCATGCGGCTATGTGGAGCAAACCGATGCGCCAGCAACGCTAGCTTAGCTAGTGAGAAACAATCAACTTAATTAAACTCCACCAGAAGAACAGGCAGAATAAGCCAGCCGACCCCCAAAAAACTAACAGCGCCCAACTTGGAAGAGGCTCAACGTATGCTTCAGCAACTTTGAAATTGCGTTCATGCATCATCTTAGTGGCCCATCTGTTCACTGCATTCGATATTACAACGAACAACCGGAAATTCTTATTCCCTTGCCGAGAAGAAGCGGGTCACATCATCCACAAGAGATCGGGCCGTGAACCGGGCGAGCGCGACCCGTCGATTTCCCGCACGGCGATTCGCGCCAGTCGCCGCGCTTCGCTCAAGGCTCGATATGCTCCGTAAGGCGCGGCATGATCTCGACAAAGTTGCAGGGCCGATGGCGAAAATCGAGCTGATAGCGCAAGATCAATGTCCAGGCGTCCTTGCAGGCGCCGGGAGAGCCGGGCACGCAGAAAATATACTTGCCGCCAGCGACGCCCGCCAAAGCGCGCGACTGGATCGTGGAAGTGCCGATTTTCTGGTAGCTCAGCATGTGCATGAGCACGGAAAACCCGTCGATCTCCTTCTCGAACAAAGGCCGCACCGCTTCGGGCGTTACGTCGCGCCCGGTGAGCCCGGTTCCGCCCGTCGTGATGATGGCGTCAATGCCCTTGTCGGCGATCCAGGCTTCGATCCGACCACGGACTTGATCCACATCGTCCTTTACAATCGCGCGCGCGGCCAGTTCGTGGCCATCGGTTGCAAGCATTTCGGCAAGGAGATCGCCGGATTTGTCTTCCTTTGCCGTTCGCGTGTCGGACACGGTCAGGACGGCGATCCGGACAGGTTTGAAGGGCAAGCTTTCATCGATGCGGGACATGGGCGCCTTTAATGGATCAAAAACCGGGCCGCATTCTACTCCTCAACACCGGAGGCGGAAGAAGGGCTCGCGCTCCATCGATTTGTAGAAAATTATCGAAAAAGAGTTAAGTGCAAAAGGTGAGCCGCCTCAACGGCATCGGGCGGCGAGGCATGAAGGGCCAGCTCCGCTTAAGCTATTGCGCGTGAGGCTGACACAATTGTAAGTCTTGTGCAGGCGTTGAAGACTCAAGGATGCACCGAAGGCCGCGGCAATGGGAGAAATGGCGATGAACGTCAGACTGCTAGCGATCCCGCTCTTGGCTCCGGTCATCTGGAACATCTACACGACCTTCCGGGGGCTCTCCGACTTTTTCGATCTGCCCACTCATCCGAGTATCAACCCAGGGCAATTCGCCTTTGGAATTGTCGTCACCATCATCGTCATCGGTTTTGTGGTCGCCAGCCGTGCGATCTGGAACTCTCCCGATGAGACCCCGTTCCTTCTTTTGAAGGCGGCCAGCGTGGTTTGCATCGCGATCGATGTCGCCGCCTCCTGGGTCGGCACGAAGCATGTCATCTCATTCGATTACGATGATCAAGGGAAGGCCTTTGGCCTCGCCCTTATGGTTGCGCTGCTGGTCCTTTCCAAAATCGCCCTATCGACGCTTCTATTCGACACGGAAAATTCCTGACAGGCATTCTTGGGCCGCCTCACCGGCAAAAAAAGAGCGCACAAAACGCGCGCTCTCCCGGCCAGAGATAGAACTCGGGCGCGAACTATTCAGCCGCCTGCGTATTCATTCCTTCAAGGCGCGGAGCCGTAGCGATCGGGTCTTCGGAGCGGCGGGACTTGCCCTCGAAAAACGCTCCCTGCTCGATCGCCAAAGACTTGTGGAAAACATCGCCTTCGACATGGCTCGAAGCCTGCAACGTGACGCGATTGCCCCGCACCGAGCCCATGACGCGCCCGCGGACGACGACGTCCTCGGCGACGATCCCGCCCGTAATCTGAGCTTTTTCGCCAACGATCAGCGATGAACAATGCACATCGCCCTGGATCTGGCCATCCACCTGCACCTCGCCCCTGGAGAGGACATTTCCGGTGACAGTAAGATCTTCTCCAATAATCGATGGCGCCATTCGGTCTGGTCCCCTGAAGGCTGGCGGTTTTGGTGCAAACTGAGCCTGGCTCGGCACAGGCGCCGGAGCGGGGGCTCCCATCGGCATCAAGCTGGGCGTTCCCGGGCTTGGCTGGCCGCCGATGGCTTTACTGGTGGTTTTGGTTATTGGCCTTTGTTGATCAAAATTGCTCATATCGGTCTCTGGCTTCCTACTGAACATCGGCGCGTCTCCGGAGCGATGCGGGGCGAGCGCTCCGTTTCTAAGGCACAGCCCACGCTATTTCAACGCCTATGATATAGTCCCCATTTCTTGAAAAATTTTTACAATATTGCATTTTTAACTTCTGTGGCTTTTCGGGCGCAGTGTATGCAACTTGTCACTTTTTGTGTTGCTGCTTCTTTTTCAGCGCTTCGAGGACGGCGGCGGCGTGGCCGGGAACCTTGACGCCCTTCCAGGCCTGAACGATCTTGCCATCCGGGCCGACGAGAAAGGTCGAACGCTCGACGCCCATATAGGCCCTGCCGTACATTTTCTTCTCCACCCAGACGCCATAGGCTTCGATGACCGACTTTTCCTCATCGGCGAGGAGCGCCACCTGCAACCCATACTTGTCTCGAAATTTCGCATGCGATTTTGAGCTATCTGGTGAGATTCCAATCACTTCCGCCTTCAGACCGGCAAACTCCGCGTTAAGCTCGGTGAAGCTCTGAGCCTCCTTCGTACACCCCGACGTATCGTCTTTGGGGTAGAAGTAGACTACCGTGTAATGACCTTTGAGGTCACTCAGCTTCCTGATCTTGCCATCCGCATCGGGCAAAGCGAAATCGGGGGCTTTATCACCGTCATGCAGCATCGTTGAGCCTTCCTTTTGTCTTCTTTTGAGGTCTATAGAAGCGAAATGCCTGAAAGAAACGCAGTCTGCAACCGGCCGCACGAGCACAAGAATGTTACGGCGCCGACAGAATAAGATGCGCGGGGCAAGGTTACGGATTTACGCTTGTGGGGAAGGCGAACGTGCCGAGGGCGGCGAGCGGGCGCCTCCAGAGCTGGCGCTGACAAACTGGCATGGATGATCGTTCTTTTCAGAAAGATACGCGCCGGGCGCTTGTTCCCCAAAAGCGAAGCCCGTTGAGGCGCGCGCGCGTGCAGCTTCAGCTTGATCGCTTGTCACGGCGCGGCAAGGTCATTTTTGACGCCATTCCGGCGCCCGTCAAAACAGCATCGCGGCACTCCATCTGGTTTGGCAGCCGCGCTACGGCGGCCGTGGTCATCACCGCGCTCGTCGCGATTGGCGCTCTCTACGCTCGCCTCCTTGCCAGTCCCATATCGTTGGCTTTCCTGGCGCCGGCAATCGAAAAACGGCTGAACTCGCAGCTTCAAGGCTACAGCTTTCGCGTTGGCGACGCCATTCTAAGACTCGCTAATGATTGGGGACTCGAATTCCGGCTCGCGAATGTGAGCCTCGTAGACGAGAACAACCAGGAGATCGCCAAGGCGCCGCTGGCGGCCGTGGATGTCAGCGAGCGGTCGCTTCTGACGCTTTCACTCGCGGCCTCGCAGATCGACCTTATCGGGCCGAAAGTCCTTATATTCGATCTGCCGGGAAAAGGGCTGACGCTGACTGCGTCCCCCGATCCCGCTGCCCCCGCGGCCGCGGCATGGACCGCAAACGAGACGCCCCTCCCGGCTTCCTCAGGGCCGAAGCCTCTCGATGAGCCCCGCGAAATTGCCGGCGTCAGAGGGATGGCGCGCCAAGCTCTGGATACGCAGCCGTCCGCGTTGCCATTTGACCCGGCGCCTTTCCTGGCCCGCTTGTTCGCAGCCGTCGAACAGCGCGGCAGCGCGGCAGCGCTCCAACGCATAGGTCTGAAGGACGCTATAATTTACTTCGCGAGCGATAAGGGTGTTTCAACCTGGAAAGTCGCCGACTTGCACGTCGCGTTGGATGAGAGACGCGGCTCCAGCGCCTTGCGCGGAGAAATCGCGCTCCGGCGCGATGACGGTACTTGGCGAGCATCCTTCAGCGCCATCAATCACACGCGGGAAAAGCTTTATGCCGTAACAGCGTCCATGCACGATGTCGTTCCTCGCACACTCTGGCGCAGCGTTGCATCCTTCGATCCCATTAAGCTTGTCGACTTGCCCGTGAGCGGCGAAGCGCGCTTCGACATCGGCCACAGTGGGAAACTTCTTAACGCAGAGGCCGAGATCGAGTTGGGGGGCGGCCGGATTTTCGCGCCTTCCGACGAAAAGCACCCCGCGGAGATTGACGGTGGAACTCTCAAAGTCGCTTACGATGGCGCCATCGATGCGATCAGGATCAAACCATTCGAGCTTCGCTGGGATGATAGTCTGCTAACGATCGCCGGTTCGATTGTTCACAAGACCGATCCGCGAACGAACCAGCTCCTATGGTCGGTGGACTTGGATGGGAGCGGAACGACATTGGCCGCCCCGCAATTCGCGGTGAAGCCGATTGCGCTCGACAGCTTGAAAATCACCGGCGCATATAATGCAGCGACAGACAGCTTTGTTCTGGATGACTGCCACATGCAGGCAGGGGGCGCACGCTTTGCGTTTGCGGGTCAGGCTTTCGCAATACGTTCGGGCGGCGCTGTGGCTTTGAAGGGCACAGCCTCTTCGGCGCCCTTGCCGTTCCTCAAAGCAGCCTGGCCCGTTTTCATGTTCAACCGCACGCGTGAATGGGTCGGCAGCAACGTGCCATCCGCGCAAATCGCCAGCGGAAGCCTATCGGTGAACCTGTCCGCGGCCGATGTCGCCCAGTTGAACAGGGGCGGCGACGTGCCGGACACTGCGATGTCGTTGCAACTCAGTATTTCCGGCGCGCAAATCTATCACATCAAGGGCATGCCGCCGATCATCACCAAGGATTCGGTTGCGCGCGTGAACGGACGGCGCTTTGTCTACGAAATTCCAGGTGATGCGCGCATCGAAGTGCCGAGCGGAAAGTCGATATCGTTTTCCGACGGCCAGTTTATCGTCGAGGATTTCCGGCCGGACTTCCCGGATGCCGAAATCCGTTTCAAAAGCACGAGCGATGTCGCCGGGGTTCTTGAGCTGCTCGATCAGCCGCCGCTCAACTATGTCAGAGCGGTAGGATTCAAAACAAACCTCATCAATGGACAGGTCCAGACCGCGTTCCAAATCAAGTTTCCGACCGTTCCGGATCTGCAATTCAAGCAGATCGCGATTTCCGGCAAGAGCCGCGTCCTCGACCTCAAATCGAATGGCCTGCCCGCTGGATTGTCGGTAAACGGCGGCGCTGTGAATTTCGACGTCACAGAGAACGCGATCAGCGCCAACGGCGATATCAAGGTCAACGGCGTCCCGGTTTCGATTGCATGGCAGCGGATCTTCGATGCGCCACCGGAGAAGCAGCCCACGCTGCGCCTCGCCGCCATCCTCAACGAGAAGGGCCGTGAAGAGCTCGGGTTGAACATCAATCACATCGTGAAAGGCGATCTTCCCGTCGCGCTCGCGATCGCCATGCAGAGAGACGGGCCGCCGAAGCTCTTCATGGAGGCAAATCTTACAAACACCGATGTCTTTCTGACAGCGATCGGATGGCGAAAACCGCCTGGCCAGAGAGCAGCCGTGAATTTCGACCTCAGCCAGCGCCAGGATGGCCATCTCCTGCTCGACAACTTCGCCATGACCGGGGATGGCATCAACATCAATGGCCATCTGCTTCTGAACGACAAGCATCGCATCGCCGGTTTCAATTTTCCGGAATTCTCGACAAATGCACTGACGCGGCTCTCCATGAGCGGAGAGTTGACTCCGCAAAATGTGCTGAAGGTGCAAGCGAAGGGTGAGGCCTACGACGGGAGGCCGTTTTTCCGCTCTCTCTTGAACGCCGGCAAGATCGCGGAAAACGAACCCGCGCCGTTAAAGGACGAACCGGGTCTCGACCTCAATGTCGAGATCGATACCGTGACCGGGTTTTACGACACATCGGTCAAGTCGGTGATCATCGATGCAAAACGCCGTGGCGGCAAACTCACCTACCTCGAGGTTGCGGGCCGGCTTAACGGCGAAGCGCCGGTCGCCGTTCATGTCGATCAGCGCGGCCACGATGCGCGCATGCTGACCACGGATGCAACGGACGCAGGCTCCGCCTTCCGCCTGGTTGGTTTCTATCCAGCCGTTCGAGGCGGCGCCATGAACCTGCGGATCAATCTCGACGGCGGAGGCGGCGCGGACAAGACTGGCGTTCTCGATGTGCGAAGGTTCGCCGTGACCGGCGACCAGGTTGTCGGCAAAGTTATTTCACAGGCTGAAAAGGAGGGCGCGCGCTATAAGCCCGATTCGCGCAACAGCGCCCAGCATATCAGTTCTGGGGAGCCCTTGCAGTTCGACCGGATGGTCGTGCCCTTCTCGGTCGCATCCAACCAGTTCCAGCTGCGAGACGCCGCCATCAATGGACCCTTGCTCGGAGCGACATTGAGGGGCCGCATCGACTTCACCCACGAGACGATTGCGCTTTCCGGCACCTATGTCCCTCTCTACGGTTTCAACTCCGTTCTCGGCGTGGTTCCCCTTCTCGGCGATCTTCTAAAGGGCCGGGAAAACGAGGGGGTTTTCGGAATCACCTACGCCGTGCAGGGGAAAACGTCGAACCCGGACGTCGTGGTGAATCCGGTTTCGATGCTGGCGCCCGGCTTTTTGCGCCAGATCTTCGAGTTCGATCAGGCCCCTGCGCAGCAGTCTCCGCAAAGGCAGGCGCCCCAGTTCGGCGGAAGCGGCTGACAGGCGGTCCCCATCGATCTGCGAAGGAATCAGTTAAATCCGTCCGATGTCGCAAAGGCGACACGTGTTGGGATTGCGACAGCGCCCCAGATTCCAGATTTATCCCTTTAATTCATAATCTTATCCGTTTGGCACGAGTCCTGCTCTGAGAGGTGCAAGTTCTTCAAACGGAGCGCTTATGCGCGATATCTTTCCAGAGTTGATACAGGATGAAGGCGGAGCTGCGGGAGGCTTTCGGCCATCGGCCGAACAGCGGCTCTATCCGCAACGCCGGCTCCAGCGCCGCATCGCCATCAACGACACGACTTTGCGGGATGGCGAACAAACGCCTGGCGTAGCCTTCACGACCAACGAAAAACTTCAGATCGCCGCGTCGCTCTCCGATGCTGGCATCGATGAGATCGAGGCAGGCACGCCGGCGATGGGCGCCGAAGAGCAAGAGGCAATCCGCCGGATTGCCCGCGCCGGGCTCCCGATCCGCGTCATGGCATGGTGCCGCATGCGGCGCAGCGATGTCGATGACGCGGTCGCATCCGGCGTCAGCATTGTTAACCTGTCCGCACCCGTTTCACATCCGCAGATCGTCGCGAAGTTCGGCGGCTCGCTCCCGCGCGTCATCGCAGCGACCAGAGACGTCATTGGCTATGCGCGGGCGAAGGGCCTCGAAGTTGCGTTCGGCGGCGAGGATTCCTCGCGAGCGAGCCGCGGGACTTTGGAGCCGATCCTCGAGGCCGCGGCCAAGGCTGGCGCGACCCGCTACCGTTTCGCCGACACGCTTGGCGTGATCGACCCCGTTGCGACGCGCGCGGCCATCAAAACGGTCCGGGGAATAACCGATCTCCCCATCGAATTTCACGGCCACAACGACCTCGGATTTGCAACCGCCAACACGATTGCGGCGATAGAGGCCGGGGCGGCCGCCGCGAGCGTGACTGTGAACGGGCTTGGCGAACGCGCGGGCAACGCGCCGCTCGAGCAGGTTGCCGTCGCGCTCGACAGCATCTTCGGTAACGCGCATCGCATCCACCTGCCCGCCCTCAGGCACTTAAGCGCTCTTGTCGGGCGGTGCAGCGGAATAGAGGTTGGCCGCGCCCAACCGGTCGTCGGGAAGGATGTCTTCACCCACGAATCCGGCATCCACGTCGACGGAATCCTGAAAAGCCGAGCTTGCTACGAAGCACTGTCCCCCCAGAAGCTGGGCCGCAACCACCGTTTCGTAGTTGGAAAGCATTCGGGTCTCGCCGGCCTCCGCCACGAACTCGCTTATCTCGGCCTGCAGTTGACCGAGGACGAGGAGCGCCAGTTGCTGAGCGCCGTTCGAAGCTATTCGGAACGCCACAAAACGGCAGTGCCCCCCTTCACTCTCTTACGGCTGGCGGACTCCCTTATCGATCAAAGAAGCGAGCGCTCCGCCGCGCCGTCCGAAAACCCGCCCCGGAGCTTCGGAGCTGGAACTTGGCTGAACCCAATCGAAACGACAAGGAGCGCGGCATGAGCAAGGTTCTCTCCGACCTCGAGAAGCTTCACGCGGCCGAAGACTTCTTTTCTTACCTCAAGCTCGACTACGACCCGGAAGTCCTTCGCGTGTGCCGCCTGCATATCCTGAAGCGCATGGGTAAGTACCTGGATGGCATGGATTTTACCGGCGCATCGGAAGACCTGATTTTCGCGGGGGCGCAAGAGACGCTGGCCCGGGCCTACCAGGATTTCATCACGTCCCGCCCGATCGATCAGCGCGTTTTCAAGGTTCTGCAGGAGCGCGACCCGAGCCACCCCGCGAAGGCGGACGAGGCCGCGGGCAAGGCATTCGTGCCGCTCAACTCTCTTACGATCATCCGCTGACCGCGGCCCGAGAAGGATAGACCATGCACACAGTGGTTTGCATCAAACAGGTTCCGGACAGCGCGCAGATCCGTGTGCATCCGGTGACCAACACGATCATGCGGCAAGGCGTGCCGACGATCATCAACCCGTATGACCTGTTCGCGCTCGAAGCGGCGTTACGCCTGCGCGACATTAACGGCGGTACGATCACGGTGCTGACCATGGGTCCGCCGATGGCCGAGGACAGCCTTCGCCGCGCTCTCTCGTTTGGTCCGGACCGCGCCGTGCTGCTGACCGACCGCGCCTTTGCAGGCTCCGATACGCTCGCGACAAGCTTTGCGCTGTCGCAGGCCGTCAAGAAGATCGGCGAAACGTTCGGGCCCGTGGATATCGTCTTTACCGGAAAGCAGACCATTGACGGCGACACGGCGCAGGTCGGCCCCGGCATCGCCCGGCGGCTGGGTCTCAATCAGCTGACTTATGTCGCGGCGGTCCGCGAGGTGAACATCGAGGCGGGCACGATCACCGCCGAGCGCCGCGCCGAAGGCGGCGTTCAGGTCCTGCAGACAAAGCTGCCATGTCTCATCACCATGCTGGAGGGGACGAACGAACTCCGCCGCGGGTCGATCGACGTCGCTTTGCGCGCCGCCCGCGCCGAGGTCCTCACCTGGAATGCTGCAGCAGCCGGAATTACCGAGACGGCAAAATGCGGACTGAAAGGGTCGCCGACCGTGGTCAAGCGCGTGTTCGCGCCGCCGCCTCGCTCAGAGAAAGCGCATCAGATCGACATCGCGGGTCTCACCCCCGACCAGATGGCGGCGAACGCGCTCGAAGAAGTTTTCAAGCGGCTGCCTTCGCTCGAGAAGGAATTGACGCATCTGGCCCAAGGCTAAGGCACAGAGGGAGATCATATCATGACCATAAAACCCGCTCCCCAGCCTGGAGCTGGCGGCCGCGCCGGAATGAAGAAAGAGCTGCCGGAGCGCTTCAGGTCCTACAAACATGTGTGGGTCTTCGTTGAGCTCGAACGCGGCGTTGTGCATCCCGTCTCCTGGGAACTCATGGGAGAAGGCCGCAAGCTCGCTGACAAGCTTGGCGTTCAGCTTGCAGGCGTCGTCCTCGGTGGACCGGGAGAGGAAACCCGCGAGGCTGTGGCCGAAGCTTTCGCCCACGGCGCCGATGTCGCCTATCTGGTCGAAAGCCCAGTGTTGGCCGACTACCGCAACGAGCCCTACACGCGGTGCATGACGGAACTCGTCAACACCTACCAGCCGGAAATCCTTCTTCTCGGCGCAACGACGCTTGGCCGCGATCTTGCGGGCGCCGTCGCCACCACGCTCATGACCGGATTAACGGCCGATTGCACCGAACTGGCGGTCGACGCGGACGGCTCGCTGGCCGCGACGCGCCCCACCTTCGGCGGCAGCCTGCTCTGCACGATCTACACGCTGAACTTCCGCCCGCAGATGGCGACGGTCCGGCCGCGCGTTTTCTCGCTCCCCGAGCGGCAAGACGGGAGAAGCGGCCCTGTCATCGAACACGATTTCAAGATGCTGGAAGAGGACATCGTCACCAAGATCCTGCAGTTCCTTCCAGATCGTAACTCGAACAAGTCCAATCTCGCCTACGCCGATATCGTGGTGGCGGGCGGCCTGGGCCTTGGCAGCGCCGAGAACTATCAGCTTGTGAAGGACCTCGCGCGAGCGCTCCACGCCGAATGGGGAGGATCGCGCCCGCTTGTCCAGCGCGGCTGGATCCCCGCCGACCGGCAAATCGGCCAGACCGGCAAAACCATCCGGCCGAAGCTCTATATCGCCGCCGGCATTTCGGGCGCCATCCAGCACCGCGTTGGCGTCGAGGGCGCCGATCTCATCCTCGCGATCAACACGGACAAGAACGCGCCCATTTTCGACTTCGCGCATGTCGGCCTTGTCACGGACGCGGTCCGGCTGTTGCCGGCGCTTTCCAAGGTGGTTCGCCGGCGGATCGCGCCCAATACACGCTCGCGGCTCCTGGTCGGGTGAGCCGCAGATTGAGGTTTTGAAGGAGAACTCTCATGCCCGCAGAGAAATTCGACGCCATCATCGTGGGAGCCGGACCCGCCGGTAACTCCTGCGCGTACACTCTCGCCAAGCGCGGCCTGAAAGTGCTCCAGATCGAGCGCGGCGAATATCCGGGCTCGAAGAATGTCCAGGGCGCGATCATGTACGCGGACATGCTCGAGAAGATCATTCCCGGATTTCCGGGAAGATGCGCCGCTCGAGCGGCACATCATCGAGCAGCGCATGTGGTACATGAACGATACCTCGTACACCGGCGTTCACTATCGCTCCGACGACTTCAACGAGGAGAAGCCGAACCGCTACACCATCATCCGCGCGCAGTTCGATAAATGGTTCTCGCGGCGGGTGCGCGAGGCGGGCGCGCTCCTGATCCTTGAGACGACGGTGACCGACCTCTGCTTCAGCGGCGGCAAGGTGATCGGCGTCAAGACCGACCGCGCGGGCGGGACGCTGCTCGCCGACGTGGTCATTATGGCTGAGGGCGTTAATGGGCTGCTCGGTTCGAAGGCTGGCTTGCGGCCGGTTCCAAAGCCCGACACGGTCGCGCTGGCGGTGAAGGAAATGCACTTCCTGCCCAGCGAAGTGATCGAGGCGCGCTTCAACTTGAAGGGTGACGAAGGCGTCGTCATCGAGGCGGCGGGCACCATCACCAAGGGCATGGCCGGAACGGGCTTCATATACACGAACAAGGAAAGCATTTCGCTCGGTATCGGCTGCCTCGTCTCCGATCTGACTGAAACGGGCCTCGCCCCCTACGAACTCCTCGACGCGTTCAAGCGCCATCCGGCTGTCGCTCCCTTGATTGCGGGTTCGGAAGTCAAGGAATACGCCGCGCACCTCATCCCCGAGGGCGGGTATAAGGCCGTGCCGCAACTCTACGGCGATGGCTGGCTCATCGTCGGCGATGCGGGCCAGTTCGTGAACGCCGTTCACCGCGAGGGCTCGAACCTCGCCATGACCACGGGCCGTCTTGCGGCGGAAGCAATCTTCCAGATCAAGGCCCGCAAAGACGAGATGTCGGCCGAGAACCTTTCTCTCTACCAGAAAATGATCGAGAAATCCTTTGTTATGAAGGACTTGAAGAAGTACAAGCGCCTGCCCGACTTCTTGCATACTTCAAAGCAGCATCTGTTCGGCACCTACCCGGAACTTGTTTCGAAGGCCGCTCAGGCGTTTTTGCGTGTCGACGGGAAGGACAAGAAGAGCAAGGAGCGCGACATCATCCGCAGCTTCGTGAAGACGCGCGGTGTGAGGGGCCTCGCAAGTGATGCTTGGAAGCTCGCCCGGTCATGGCGCTAGCGGGATGCTGATGTTGCCCATGGTTCGACAGGCTCACCATGAGGTTAACGCGCTGAAAACACTCGGCCTCATCCTGAGCCTGTCGAAGGATGAAGCCCCAAGATTTGTAGCTTTTTCACCAGCTTGCTCGCTGTGAGAAAAGCAGAGAAAGGATATTTTCGATGATGCAGCAAGAAACACAGCGGGTCGAAGAAAAGCTCTACCAGAACCGCTATCTCGTCGATGCCGGCCGCCCTCACATCGTCGTCGCACCGCATGATACGCCGAGCAAGGAGCTTCTCTTAATGGTGAAGCTGTGCCCGGCAGGCTGCTACGCGCTGAACGCGAAGGGACAGGTAGAGATCAGCCCGGACGGCTGCCTCGAATGCGGAACCTGCCGCGTGATTGCGGAGCCTAGCGGGGCGCTGACCTGGGCCTATCCACGCGGCGGATATGGCGTGCTCTTCAAGTTCGGCTAAGGCTTCTGATGCCCGGCCGGATGGATAAAGGCGAAATCTGCGTGCGGCGTCACGCCGTGCGCAGAGCGGCACGTCAGTGTCGCCATGCAGACACGGCATCGTGCCCGGTGCGGCATCGGCTTTTTTTGCGATCCGGGATCAGCGGCGCAATATTTCATGCTGCGCCGCATCCGGGATGACGATATGTATTGCTTTGCGCGGCGCTAGGAAAACCAGGAGGACTATAAATGGACTCGGTTGAGGAATTTCTCGCCTACTCCATCAAGCTTGAGCAGGAAGCTGCGCTTCGGTTTGGCGAACTCGCCGATTCGATGGAACTCATGCGGCAACCGGGAAGTGGGAAGGCTGTTTCGGCAGTTGTCTGAATATTCCAAACTTCACCTTGCCGACGCCATGGCTCGCTCCGGTTTCCGTGAAATTCCGGCGAAGAAGCCCGGCGATTTCGAGTGGCCCGGCATGGAAAGCCCTGAGGCGGCTGCAATCTGGGCCGCGGACCCCATGATCGGGCGTGAACAGGCGCTTGAGATCGCCTTGGCCGCCGAAACGTCCGGCTATGAGTTCTACAAGAGCGTCCTCGATACGACCACCGACCCCGAAATCAAGGCCATGGCCAAAGAGTTCGTTCTCGAGGAAAGCGAGCATGTGGCGGAGCTCCAGAAATGGATTGCCGCGCACAAAGCCGGAAAGCCCTTGCCGGTCGACCGCTGATTCCGCCATACAAGTTTGTTTTACCGGGAATGCACTGGCTGCATGACTGCCGGTAAATTTTGCATGAATGGTCATAAAATAGTCTGTGCCTAAAAACTCGGCATTTCCGCCGTCTTGCCCTTGATTTCTCTCAAAATTGGCGCCCGTTCTACAACCGGACGCACGTGTCAGATTGATTATTCTATAGACACGACATCGTCATAGCCCCCGTGTTACAATTGCTGCAAATGCGAAGCCGATTGGCGCGCGCTCGAAAGCCTGGCGCCAACGTTAGCGAACACGAGGTTCCTTGATAACTCAATCCGCGCCGGCTAACACCGTCACGGTTCCGGGAAGTGTAAGATACAGCGAGACAGCGCTTAGCGGCATATACGAAATCTCGAAGATCGTGACATCCCCGGCAAGCCTGAGGGTGATGCTGAATAACGTCGTCTCCGTCATGAGCTCCTTCCTGGACATGCGGCTCGCGACGATCATGCTGCTGAACAAGGACGGCGACCCGGAAATTAAAGTCGCGGCGTCCACCGATCACGTCATGGACGCGAATGAAGAGGCCGACCTTCCGATGCAGGTCATCGATCGCATCGTCGCGACCTCCACCCCGCTTGTCGTCCAGAATTGCGCCGTTCATCCGCTCTTCAGAGAGTGGAAACGCCTCGGGAGCGGGGTTGGCAGGAATTCCGTCCAGACCTTCATTGGCGTGCCGATCCGCGTCGACACAAAAGTTGTCGGCACACTCGCCACGGAAAGGGTCTGGGAGTGCCGCACGGATGTTCGCGTCGACCACGACGTGCGCTTCCTGACCATGGTGGCGAACCTTGTCGGGCAGGCGCTGAGGCTGCATCGCGTCGTCGCCGAAGACCGCGAAAGGCTCATTGTCGAGCAGCACCGGCTTGCCAAGGAACTTTCTACGTTCAAGGCGCCGAAAACCTCAGGCTCGAAACTGACAGGCATTCTCGGCAAGAGCCGGGCGATCCGCGCCGTTACCGACCGGATCGAGCAGGTTGCCAAGTCAAATGCTCCTGTGCTGATCCGCGGTGAAACAGGCACCGGCAAGGAACTTTTCGCCAGGGCAATCCACGAGCTTTCGCCGCGCAAGGGTAAGTCCTTCATCAAGGTCAATTGCGCGGCTTTGCCGGAAGGCGTTATCGAGTCCGAGTTGTTCGGCCACGAGAAGGGGGCCTTCACGGGCGCCGTCGCGACGCGAAAGGGACGTTTCGAGCTGGCCCATGGCGGTACCATCTTCCTCGATGAGATCGGAGAGATTTCGCCCTCATTTCAGGCAAAGCTCCTTCGCGTCTTGCAGGAGGGCGAATTCGAGCGAGTCGGCGGCCAGCAGACGCTGAAGATCAACTTCCGCCTCGTCTGCGCCACGAACCGCCACCTGGAAGAGCTTGTGTCCGAAGGCAAATTCCGCGCCGACCTCTACTATCGGATCAACGTCGTGCCGCTTCTTCTGCCACCCCTAAGGGAAAGGCCGGGCGACATTCCGGAACTCGCCACACATTTCCTTAGCCAATATGCGGAAGAAAATGGGCACGCACTGAACTTTGGTCCCGGCGCGATCGATGTCCTGACGAAGTGCTATTTCCCCGGGAACATCCGCGAGCTCGAGAATTGCATCCGCCGCACCGCAGCCATGACCCCCGCCGACGAGATCCACGCCAGCGATTTCGCTTGTCAGCAGGGCCACTGCCTCTCGTCCATGCTGTGGAAGGGGCCAACTTGCAGCGAGACGGCCTATGCGGTTCCGGCGCCAAAACAAATACGGGTAAACGAGCCGGCCCATTCGGCGCCCATCGTTCCGGCGAAATCTCAGCACGAGCGGGTTGAACCCAAAGAGGCGGTTAACGGAAACGGCGTCAAGGTTGCGCCGGTGGGTGAGAGCAATGGCAACAATTTTTCGCAGCTTAGCAAAGACGCGCTCCTCAAAGCCATGGAAAAGACGGGCTGGGTTCAAGCGAAAGCCGCGCGCATCCTCGGACTCACGCCGCGTCAAATCGGCTACGCGCTGAAGAAGCATGGGATCGAGATGAAGCGCTACTGAGTGCAGCCGGCTTCATCGGGGTTGCGTCGTCACCCAAACCACCCTGGGAGTTAGTGTCGTCGCCACCCAACCCACCCTGGCGTTAGCCGTCCCGCATCCCCGTCATCCCGGAAAGCGCCCTGGCGCTTATCCGGGGTCCGTTACACATTTCAAAGGCGTTGCTTATTTGCGATCCCCGGATACGGCTTGGAGCCGTTTCATGGATGAGGAGCAAGGGTGCGGGCCGCCACCCCGATGTCGGAAAATAGAGGCCCCATTCGGAGACCATGATGACCATCGCTTACGCCATCTGCGCAGCCACGGATGTTCCCAACCGCCGGGGCAGGGCCTTTTCCCTCCTCCGCGTCGATGAGGACAAGACCGGGCAGCCATGGCATATTTTCGTGGTGCGCTGGGACAAACAGGTTTTCGGCTATGTAAATCGCTGCCCCCACAATGGCGTCAACCTCGACTTCGAGGCCAACCAGTTTATCGATCCCGGTATGAAGCGCATCGTATGCGGGAAGCACGGTTCGTTGTTCGAGCTTGCTACGGGCAAGTGCGTCGAAGGCCCTTGCATGGGCCAGAGCCTGGAACCCATCGGTCTCACGGTTATCGACGGCGATATCTGCGTGACCGGAGTTACGCTCGCTGAGGAATAGGCCGCGTTTTCGCCGCCATCCCTCGATATGAGGGGCTCATGCTGCTCGAAGCGATCGGCGACACGATCCGGCTTGCGGAGGGTGAGAGCGTAAACTTCTACGGCTTCCCCTACCCGACACGCGCCGTTATTGTCAGGCTACCTAGTGACACGCTGTGGGTCTGGTCGCCGATTGTTCTGACACCGGAGTTGCACAGGGAGATAGAGGGGCTGGGCGCTGTGGCTCATCTCGTCAGCCCCAACAAGCTTCATCATCTTTATCTTAAGGATTGGAAGGCCGCTTTCCCGGCGGCGCGCCTGTGGGGGCCTCGATCCACCATCGAAAAAAGACCGGATCTCGCCTTTCAACCGGCCCTCAACGACGAACCTCCTCCGGAATGGGCCGAGGTGATCGATCAGGCGTGGTTCCGGGGATCGCCGTTCCTGGATGAGATCGAGTTCTTTCACAAGCCTTCGGCGACTGCGCTCATTACCGACATGTCGCAGAATTTCTCGAGCGCCTTTCTATGCGAGCATTGGGCCCGGTGGCAGCGCCCTCTCGCCCGGCTGGCCGGCATGATCGAAGGCAAGGGCTACGGCCCGCTTGAACTGAGGCTCACGACATTGAACCGAAGGCTTGCGCGCGACGCGGTCGAGAAAATGCTCGCCTGGGATCCGCGTCGAGTCGTCATGGCGCACGGCGTCTGGCAGCGGGAGAATGGTCGCGCTTACCTGGAACGGGCCTTTCGCTGGGTCCGCCCCTAAAAAGCGATGGTCTCGCGGGCTCAGCTCTTCACTTTCTCCAGCCGGATCAAGACGTCGATCCGCGCGATCCTCGCGCCTTCCGGCAGCTTCGGCACCGACACCACGACCTCCTGCCCCGGCTCAAGGTCGATCAGCCTGCCGTCATTCTCAAAATAAAAGTGCTGGTGATCGGAAATCTTCGTATCGAAGTAGGCCTTCGACCCTTCGATGGCGACCTCGCGCAAGAGCCCGCATTCGGTGAATTGTTTCAGCGTGTTGTAGACGGTGGCCAGCGAGACGGAGATGTTGTTCGCGACAGCCTCGCCGTGCAGCATCTCAGCGGTGACGTGGCGGTCGCCTTCGCGGAACAGCAGCCGCGCCAAATCCAGGCGCTGCCTTGTCGGGCGAAGGCCCGCTTCGCGCAGCTTCGCCTCGATGCGGCAGGCGTCGCGCCCGTCCGCCATGTATAGACCTTCAACACGAAATGCCATCGCCTGCCCTCATTTCTCAGGAGTAAGCCGCGCTTAACTCGCCTTCCGCGCCAGCTTTCCCCACCGCAAAGCCCGAGACCTCGCGTGCTTTTTCTACTATCGCGGGCAAAACTTCAAGGACTCGGGCGACATCTCCGCTGGTGTTTTCATGCGAAAAAGAGAAGCGGATCGCGCCGAGCGCCGAGGTGTAAGGCACTTTCATGGCGCGGAGCACATGGGAAGGCTCCGTCGAACCCGACGTGCAGGCCGACCCGGAAGATGCGGCGATGCCAGCCTTGTTGAGGCCGGAGAGGATGACCTCTCCCTCCGCACATTCGAAAACGACGTTCGACGTGTTCGGCAGCCTCCTGTCGAGGTCGCCCGCGATATAGCAGTGGCTTACGCGGCGTAAAACCTGGGCCTCGAACCAATCGCGCAAGTTGCGCACACGCTGCCCGAATCGAACGCTAGACGTTGGCGCGCCAACTCCGCAGCCTTGCCGAGACCGGCAATGGCCGGCGTGTTCTCGGTTCCCGCACGCCGTCCGCGCTCCTGTTTTCCGCCCCGGATCAGCGGATTGAACCGCAAGCCTTTCCTGATGTAGAGCACGCCGATCCCCTTTGGCCCGTTGAACTTGTGGGCCGAAAGCGACAGCATATCGATTTCGGTGGCCTTGAGGTCGATCGGAACCCGGCCTGCCGCCTGCACAGCGTCGGTATGAAAGAGCGCGCCCGCCTCGTGCGCCAGCTCGGCCAGCTCGGCGACCGGAAAGATTGTCCCTGTCTCGTTATTCGCCCACATCATGGAGGCGACGGCCGTCTTGTAGCCAAGCGCCGCCTTGTACTCGTCAATATCGATCCGGCCGCGCCCATCGACAGGAATGACGTGCACGATAATTCCGCAATCCCTTTGCAGATGCATCACGAAAGCGAGGATGGCCGGGTGCTCGACCGCGGAAACAATCACCTCCTTGCGGCCGGGCTGCGCCTCGAGCGCCGAAAGGATCGCGGCATTGTCGGATTCGGTGCCGCCGGATGTAAAGACAATCTCGTGGCTGTGCGCGGCTCCGATCAGCGCCTGAACCTGTTCGCGCGCCGCCTTGATCGCGGCGCTGCTTTCTGCGCCGAAGCTGTGCGACGACGAGGCATTGCCGAAGTGATCCGTAAAGTAAGGCAGCATGGCCGCCAGCACCGCGGGATCCATCCGCGTCGTCGCATTATTGTCGAGATAGACCGGCCGCATGATGCCTCCCGATCTTGCAAACCCTAACCTTACAAGTCTTACAGGCCCCCGAAACCAAGAACTGGCGCGACACGAAGCTGCATGCCGAGCTTGGCGATAAGCTTGGTCTGGATGCCATGGATGGTAACCGAAGCGAGCTGACAGCCAATGCACGCGCCTGCCATTTTGACTCTTCACCACGTTGCCTTCTACGCCGACGAGCTGACAGTCGCCGCCATCGCGCTGAAGGTAAGGGCGAATTTCCTCGAGGGCTGCGCGAATTTTCGCGACCATCGCTTCTTCAGCCGTTTCCAATAGAGGCTCGGAAGGGATCTCGTTGATCTGTTCCCGTACTTCCAACATGATCTGGTCTCCCTGGTTAACCGAACGATTTGCCGCACGAACACTTCGACTTCGCTTGCGGGTTATCGAAAGTGAAGCCGGAATTCTGGAGGCCGATGACGAAATCGACCGTCGTGCCATCGAGATGCATCACGCTGTCAGGGTCGACGAAAACCTTCACCCCGTCGCGCTCGACGACCACGTCATCCGGATCGGCTTTCCCGACGAGCCCCATCATGTATTTGAATCCCGCGCAACCGCCGGCATCGACCGCGAGACGCAAACCTTCAATCGGAGCATCGGCGCGAGAGATAGCGGTGCGAACGGCGTTGATGGCGTTTTCCGTGAGATTGATCATTCAAACGGTCTTTCTGCTCGTTACAGGCGTCTGGCTTCCCTTTGAGCAATAGCTGTGCCATCCTCATAAGTGACTGCTTCAGATAATTAATCTCACGCAAGGACCGGCTTCCTGATGGAATTGTAGGATTTGCGACACGTCTGTTTCCTGACGCGCAAAGCGGGATAGTTCGGCCGGGCAGAGCTTCCGCCAATCACACCGCACAGTCTTCGATGCCGCCCGCCGCTTCGAGGCTTGCGGCTCGATGACGCACAAACATCACTTCTGCGACAACCAGAACCGGCGTAGTTTCTGATCGCATTGCGATAAAGGCTGTAGCGGAAGAGCGCGATCTCAGGGATGCGGCTGCGGCGTTGGACCGAAAACACACGGGTATCAAAGAGAAAACTTGGACGAAATATCTGGCCCCTTGAATATTGTGCAGCGCAACAAAGTCCCCCCGTACCCGCGAAGGTTTACTTCGCTTTTACTTGCCATTAAAAAGCATTTAACTTCGTTTTGATCTAGGTCAAGGCAAAATTTTCCAAGTCTGAGTACGGTATCTCCGCGAGGAAGCTTTGGA
This sequence comes from uncultured Alphaproteobacteria bacterium, assembly GCA_963757195.1. Classification (GTDB taxonomy): domain Bacteria; phylum Pseudomonadota; class Alphaproteobacteria; order Rhizobiales; family Rhodomicrobiaceae; genus Rhodomicrobium. The sequence goes on along the minus strand of CAVWQG010000002.1, from coordinate 479,173 downwards.
AAAAGAAAGAGGATTGGCGTATCGAAGCGTCAGTTCAAACTAATTAGGCGACTTTATCCTTTGACCAAAGACAGCAACGAAAGCGCATATGCTGCGCCGCGTCATCCTATTAGCTTCAGACACGTGAGCTGACATGAAGTTGAGCTACTACCCCGGCTGCACCATGAAGAACCACGCCGGCAACTTCGAAGAGTCGCTCCTCTTTTCGATGAAGCACCTCGGCGTAGAGGTCAAAGAACTCGATCGCTGGAACTGCTGCGGAACCGTCTTATCGCTCGCCGAAGATGATGCGATGCGCCAGCTCGCGCCGGTTCGCAACATGCTTCGCGTGAAGGAGGCCGATGCCTCACGCGTCATGACCGCGTGTTCGATGTGCTACAACACGCTGAAACGCGCAAACGACCGCGTCAAAGCCGATCCGGTTCTGCTCAAGCGCATGAACGCCTTCATGACCGACGAGACGACCACCTATGAAGGCGATGTCGACGTCGTTCACACGCTTGAAATCCTTCAGGAGTTCAAGGCCAACTCCAAGGCGGTCTCCGCCAGGGTCGTAAAGCCGCTGAACGGTTTGAAGGTCGCTTCCTATTATGGCTGCCTTCTGGTCCGTCCGCGTTCCATCGCTTTCGACAATGTCGAAAACCCGGTTCTCCTCGACGAACTTGTCCGTACGCTGGGGGGCAGGGCGGTTGACTGGTCTCATAAAACGGAATGCTGCGGGGCCTACCAGACGGTCGACAAGCCGAAAATCGTTGCCGACCGTACCTACCAGATCCTGTCGGACGCCATCGATCAGGGCGCGGAGATGGTCGCGGTCAGCTGTCCGCTTTGCGCCTTCAACCTCGACCAGCGCCAGGAAATCACCCGCCGCATGTTCCCCGAATTCGAGGGAATTCCCGTCGTCTATTTCACCCAACTCATGGCGATCGCCTTCGGCTGCGAAGAACACGTGCTGAAGCTCAATCTCCACTATAACTCTCCTCGCCCTATTCTGGCGGAGAGAGGGCTTCTCTAGGGGGATCGCGATGTCTTTCGGTAAACTCAAAAAGGCGTATGGCAGGGTTACGATCAACCCGAACTGGTGCAAGGGCTGCGGCTTTTGCGTAGAATTTTGCCCAACCGACGCGCTCGAAATGTCCAAGACCTACAATGCGAAGGGCTATCACCCGCCCAAGGTGAAGAACTCCGAAGATTGCCGGGACTGTAAGTTCTGCGAAAAGGTTTGCCCCGAATTCGCGATTTTCGTGACGACGGATCAAAAATGAAGGAAACACGCGTGGCCGAATCTCCAAAAACGGTTCCAGCAGATCCAAAAGGCGTTCTGACAGGCCGCCATTTCATGGACGGGGACCATGCGCTCGCGGAAGGAGCGCTTGCAGCCGGTTGCCGTTTCTTCGCCGGCTATCCGATCACGCCATCGACCGAGACGGCCGAACGCTTCGCCGAGCGCTGTCCGGAAGTCGGCGGCCTTTTCATCCAGATGGAAGACGAGATTGCCTCGATCACCGCCAATGTCGGCGCGGTTTGGGGCGGCCAGAAGGTGATGACAGTCACCTCCGGCCCCGGCTTCTCGCTGATGATGGAAACCATCGGGCTCGCCTGCATGATGGAAACGCCGATGGTGCTCGCCGACGTGCAGCGCGGCGGCCCATCCACCGGTTTGCCGACGCTCACCGCGCAGCAGGACATGATGCAGGCTCGCTGGGGTTCGCACGGCGACTATCGCATCATCGCGCTCGTCCCGGATTCTCCGCAGGAATGCTTCGATCTCGCCATCGAAGCATTCAACCTCTCCGAAACCTACCGCGTCCCGGTCTTCATCATGACGGACGAGACGGTCGGCCATATGCATGAAAAGGTGGTCATCCCGCCCGCCGAAGAGATCGGCGTCGTCGAACGCAACTGGTACACGGGGCCGAAGGAGGCTTACCGGCCGTATGACTTCAGCGGCAAGATGGCGCCGATGGTCAAGGCGGGCGATGGCTACCGGTTCCACACCACGGGCCTCACCCACGACGAGCGCGGCTACCCGACGCTGACGCCCGAGATGAACAAGAAGCTCGTCACCCATCTGATCGAGAAAATCGAGTCCAACGCGGACAAGATCATTCGCGTCGAGGAGGATGGGCTGCACGGCGCGGACGTCGTGGTGGTGTCCTACGGCATCACCTCGCGCATCGCCATCCGTGCGGTTCAGCAAGCGCGCAAGGCAGGCCTCAAGGTCGGGTTCCTGCGGCTTATAACCGTTTGGCCGTTCTGCGAGGAGAAGATCCGCAATATCGCCCGCAAGGCGAAAGCCATCGTGGTTCCGGAGCTGAATTACGGCCAGATCGTCCTTGAGGTCGAGCGTTGCGCCGCAGGCCAGTGCAAAGTCATCAGCGTCAATTCCTGCGGCGGCGCTGTCCACGACCCCGACGAAATCCTCGCCGCCATCAAGGAGGGCGCGAAATGAGCGGTGCAGAGCCAGCTTCCGAATATACGACCGACGACGAAAAGTTCCGCAAGGACAACCCCATGGCGGACTTCCTCCGCATGGAGCGGATGCCGCATATCTGGTGTCCGGGCTGCGGGATCGGCACCGTCGTCACCTGCTTTGCCGAGGCGATCAAGGCGGGTGGTTTCGACATGGACAAGATCGCCGTGGTCTCGGGCATCGGCTGCACGGGCCGCGTGGCGGGCTATGTGAAGTTCGACTCCTTCCACACGACGCATGGCCGCGCCATTCCCTTCGCCACGGGCCTGAAACTCGCGAACCCAGAGTTGAAAGTGGTCGTCATCAGCGGCGACGGCGACCTCACCAGCATCGGCGGCAATCACCTTATTCACGCCGCACGCCGGAACATGGACCTCATGGTCATCTGCGTGAACAATTTCACCTACGGCATGACTGGCGGACAAGTGACGCCGACGACGCCAACCGACGCCAACGCCTCGACGACGCCGACCGGTAATTACGAAACGCCGTTCAGCCTGCCGTTCCTCGTTGACGCCGCCGGCGCGACCTTCGTCGCCCGCTGGACAGCACTTCACGCCCACAACATCACGCAGACATTCGGCAAGGCATTGAAGCACAAGGGGTTCTCTTTCATCGAGGTGATCGCCCCCTGCACGACGCTGTACCAGCGCCGGAACAGGCTCGGCGATGGCCTCAATGCCATGGAGTATTACAAGGAAGGCGCCGATATCCAGCACAACGTGGATACGCGCGCCGTCGACATCAGCTTCCAGGGCAGTATCGCCATGGGCAAGTTCGTCGACCGGGAGAAGCCGACCTTCCTCGACGCGGTGAACAGCCATTACAGGAAGGTCATCGGCGACAGCTACCAGCTTTACGGCACGACGCCGGTTGAGAAAGACGCGGAAGAAAAGGCGCGGCTGTCCGCGACCAAAGAAGCGAAAATTCGCGAATGCGGGGCGAGCGACTAGCCATGTGGGAAATTAAATTCTCCGGTTTCGGCGGCCAAGGCATTGTCCGGTGTGCTCTTATCACCGGCAAGGCGGTCTCGCTCTACGACGACAAGTTCGCCACCATGACCCAGAGCTTCGGGCCGGAGGCTCGCGGCGGCGCCTGTCAGTCGCAGCTCATCGTGTCCGATAGCCGCGTGCTCTATCCATATTGCACGACGGCGGGCGTACTGATCGCTCTATCTCAGGAAGCCTACGACAAATACGAGCCGGACCTCGTCGACGGCGGCATCCTTATCATCGAAGAGGAGTTGGTGAAGCCGACCGGCGATCCGAAACGCGTCAAGCTCTATCCGATCCCGGCAACCCGCTTCGCCGAAGAACTCGGCAATCGTCTGTTCGCCAATCTTGTCGTGCTCGGCTTTTTCACGGCCATCACCGGCGCTGCGTCGGCCGAAGCCATGAAAAAGGCGCTGCCCGGTCTCGTGCCCGACCGTTTCCTCTCCGCCAACTTGAAGGCTTTCGACAAAGGCTATGAGTACGGCCTCGAGTGCGCCCCCAAGAAGAAAAAGGGAGCAGTCCGTTGACAAGGCGCGCCGGAGTTTTCGTTTGCCATTGCGGGACCAACATCGCGGCGACCGTGGATGTCAAGCGCGTGGCCGCGGAACTTTCCAAGGACGATGGCGTGGTCTTCTCGAATGACTACGTCTACATGTGTTCCGATCCGGGGCAGCAGTCCGTTATTGACGCCATAAAAGAGCACCAGCTCGATAGCGTCGTAATCTCGTGCTGCTCGCCGAACCTCCACGAGAAGACCTTTCGCGACGCCTCGGCGCTGGGCGGGCTGAACCCGTTCCAGTTGGAAATCGCCAACATCCGCGAGCAATGCGCCTGGGTGCACAAGGACAAGGAAAAGGGCACGGACAAGGCGATCAAGATCACGCGCTCGGTCGTTGAGCGCGCGCGCCGGAACGAGCCTTTGACGCCCGTCGGCATGCCCGTGACGCGCAAGGTCATGGTCATCGGCGGCGGCATCGCGGGCATTCAAAGCGCGCTCGATCTTGCCAATGCCGGCCTTGAAGTCGTGCTTGTGGAGAAGCTGCCGAGCATCGGCGGCCACATGATCCAGCTGTCGGAAACCTTCCCGACGCTCGACTGCTCGCAATGCATCCTCTCGCCGAAAATGGTTGAGGTCTCGAAGAACCCGAAAATCACGCTGATGACGTCGAGCGAGGTCACCTCGGTCTCAGGCTTCATGGGCAACTTCAAGGTGAAAGTTCACACCAAGGCGCAGTACGTCGACCCTGAGAAGTGCAAGATCTGCGATGACTGCACGCCCGTCTGCCCCGTCGTGGTCCCGAACGAGTATGACGTTGGCCTGAACGACCGCCGCGCCATCTTCATCCCCTTCGCGCAGGCGATCCCGGCCAGCTACTATCTCGACCCGGAGGCCTGCCTTGGCCTCAATCCCGTCGTTTGCGGCAAATGCGCGACCGCTTGCGAGGCGGAGGCGATCAACTACGACGCGAAGCCGAAGACCACCGAGATCGATGTCGGCGCTATCGTGGTGGCCACGGGCTTCGACCTCTACAGCCTGGACAACATGGCCGAGTATGGCCGCGGCAAGTACCCGGATGTGCTGGACGGCATCCAGTTCGAGCGCATGTGCTCGGCGTCCGGTCCGACCGCCGGGGAAGTGCTCAGGCCGTCCGATCACAAGCAGCCGAAGAACGTCGTCTTCGTCCAATGTTCCGGCTCGCGCGATCCCGAGCAGCATTGCGTCTACTGCTCCAAGATCTGCTGCATGTACACAGCCAAGCACGCCACGCTGTACAAGCATCACGTGCCGGACGGCACGGCCTACATTTTTTATATCGACATCCGCTCTGGCGGCAAAGGCTACGAGGAGTTCGTCCAGCGCGCTATGGAACGCGACGGCGTGATCTACCTGCGCGGCCGCGTGTCGAAAATCTACCAGTCCAAGGGCAAGCTCAAAGTTCTGGGCGTCGATACGCTCGCGGGCAAGAATGTCGAGATCGACGCCGACATGGTGGTGCTCGCGCAGGCGATGGTGCCGTCCCAGGGGACGGCTGACGTCGCCAAGACGCTGAAAATCGGGCTCGACAAGGACGGCTTTCTGGCGGAGGCGCACCCGAAGCTTCGTCCCGTCGAAAGCGTGACGGGCGGCATCTTCCTCACCGGCGCGGCGCAATCTCCGAAGGACATCCCGGAAACGGTCTGCCAGGCAAGCGCGGCGGCGGCCAAGGTCATCGCACTGCTCTCCAAGCCCGAATTGGAGCACAGCCCGGTCGTGGCGAAAGTGCGCGAGTCTCACTGCACCGGCTGCGAAATGTGCGTGGATGTCTGCCCGTTCGAGGCAATCAAGCTCGTGGACGGCAAGGCGTATGTGAACGAGGTGCTTTGCGAAGGCTGCGGCACCTGCGTGGGAACCTGCGTGCGCGCGGCCATCGATGTGAAGAACGTAACGCAGCTGCAGGTATTCGAGATGCTCGAAGCCTGCATGGGAGGATAAGCGGTGGCGGAACCTGCTGTTGCAAAACAAGAACCGCAAGAGTTCGAGCCGAAGGTCGTCGCCTTCCTGTGCAAGTGGTGCTCGTCGGCGGGCAGCGATCTTGCGGGTGTGTCGCGGCTGAAATATCCGGCCAACGCGGTGCCGATCCAGGTGATGTGCTCAGGGTCGGTGTCGCCGATCTACATCATGTCCGCCTTCAACAAGGGCGCGGACGGGGTGCTCGTTTCGGGCTGCCATCCGGGCGACTGCCACTACCTGAAGGGCAATTTCTACGCCCGGCGGCGGATTTATCTGGCGCAGAAGCTTCTGCAATTCATCGGGGTCGAGCCCGAACGATTCCGCATGTCGTGGGTCTCGGCGGCGCAGGGCGTCAAGTACGCCGAAGTCATAACCGAATTTGTCAAGGACCTGAAGGCGCTCGGCCCGCAAACCAAGCTAAAGGCAGAACGCTGATGATCGCAGTCGAAGACATCAAAGCGCGCGCCAAGGATCTGTTGGAGAGCGGAAAAGTGCGCGCCGTTCTTGGCTATCGCCGAAGCTCCGCGGGGCTTCTTGCCGAGCCGGCCTTCATGACGACGCCTGAGGAAACCGCCGCGCTCGTCCTCGATACGACCTGTGTCGAGAACCTCGCGCTCTATCTCGTCAACGAGAAGAAGCGGATGAAGCACGCGCGGCAATCCGACAAGCGCCCGCTCGCCATCGTCGCCAAAGGCTGCGACAGCCGGGCGATCACAGTTCTGTTACAGGAGAACCATATAAAGCGCGACGAGGTGATCGTCCTCGGCGTCTCCTGCGAAAACGGCGGCATGGTCGACACGAAGAAGCTCAACAAGGCGCTACGCGGCAAGGCGGCCACATCGGCGGCTTTCGACGGCGCGACGAGCGTTAAGGTCTCTTACATCGGCGGCAGCGCAACGCTCCCCGCGAAGGACATTCTGGCCGACCGCTGCCTCGAATGCGCCAATGCCTATCCCCTCGATGCCGATTTCTTCTTCGGCGAGAAAGTGGACGAACGCCCCTACGGCCCTCGCTTTACCTCAGTCTCGGCCTTTGCCGAAAAAAGCGCGGAGGAGCGCTCGGCATTTTGGGCGGGGCATTTCGAGCGCTGCATCCGCTGTTACGCGTGCCGCGCCGTCTGCCCGATGTGCTACTGCGACGAGTGCGTGGTCGACAGCACGAACTTCATCGTCAACCCGGCGACCACGGCCGACGAAAAAGCCAACCGCGTCCGCTGGATCAGCCGCTCAGCGAGCCCGTCGGAAAACGCGATGTACCACATGGTGCGCGCCATGCATCTCGCCGGTCGCTGCACAGACTGCGGCGAGTGCGAACGCGTCTGCCCGGTCAACATACCGCTGCGCCTGCTTAATACCATGCTCGAACACGAGGCTCTGGAGATGTTCCAATACACGCCGGGGCTCGATTCGGAGCAGCCCTCGTTAATCTCGTCCTTCCGCGACGGCGATCCCAACGATTTTGTGAGGTAGGCCGATGGAAGCGATACTGAAAAAGGACAAGCTCGGCCAATGGGTAGCTGCACTCCAAAAACGCGGGGACGTTTTCGCCCCCGGCTTCGTCGAAGATGCCTGGGAATTCACAAAGGTAAACTCCGGCGCGGACCTGGAGCTGGATCACACCAACACTGTGCGCCCGGTAAAAGGGTTTGTGTTCCCGCAGCGCGAAGTGCTCTACCGCTTCCGGATTGAGAACGGGAAGACGCCGGAACTCACGGACACCGCGCCTAAGGTCGAGCCAACTGTCGTGTTCGGCGTTCGCCCCTGCGATGGCCGGGCGATGGTGCGCAACGACAGGGTTCTCGGCTGCGGCTTCACCGATCCGTATTATCAGACGCGGCGCGATAAGGTTGTCTTCGTCGGGCTCGCCTGCAACGCGCCTCCTTCGCCGAATTGCTTCTGCGTCTCGGTCGGCGGGTCCCCGCATTCCGAGGACGGCCTCGACATACTGATGACCGAACTCGATGGCCGCTATCACGTCAAGGCATTGACTGATAAGGGCACGGAGATCGTCAAAAGCGCCAGCGATCTGTTCCAAGACTCGAAGGCCGCCGACAATAAAGATGTCCGAAACGCCCACGCCATCGCGCTGGAGCATCCGCAGCGCTCCATCTCAGCCATGGAAACGGTTGTTGAGGCGCTCAGGCGCAACTTCACCTCGCCGCTCTGGGACAAGCTCGCGCAAGCCTGCATCGGCTGCGGCGCCTGCACCTATCTCTGCCCAAGCTGCCACTGCTTCGACATCAACGACGAAGTCACCGGCAAGTCGCCGCTGACAGGCGCGCGCGTGCGAACCTGGGACAACTGCCAGTTCCCGGATTTCACCATGCACTCCTCGGGCCACAATCCACGCGAGGATACGGGCGCGCGGCTGAGGCAGCGGATCTGCCATAAGCTTCTGTATTTCGTAGAGAACCACAAGATGCAGCAATGCACGGGCTGCGGCCGCTGCATCACGCATTGTCCGGTCGGCATTGACATCGTCAAAATCGCCAATGTCATGGAAGAGGGCGTCTGGCAATGAGCGAGAATGACTATCTGCCACAACTCGCGCGCATCGCGCACATCAAGGAAGAAGTGCCGGGCGCGCGTGCGATCAAGACGTTCCGCGTCGAGTTCCTGAACGGCGGCGGCTTCGATCACGCGCCGGGCCAGTGCGCCATGATCTCAGTTTTCGGCAAGGGCGAGTTGATGATCTCGATCGCGTCCGCGCCGGTGATAAAGGACTATAAGCAGTTCTCGATCATGCGCTCGGGCCGCGTCACGACCGCCATCCACGACATGAGGGTTGGCGACGTGATCGGCGTGCGCGGCCCTTACGGCAACAAATTCCCGGTCAATGACTGGAAGGGCCGCAACCTCGTCTTCATCGGCGGCGGTTGCGGGCTTGCGCCGATATGGCCGGTGATCCAGACGGCCGTCACGAACCGCAAGGACTTCGGTACGATCACCGTCTTCTATGGCGGACGCACCTCACGCGACATCATGTATGCCTCGGAATTGGAAAAGCTGCGAGGCGCGGCTGACGTCCACCTCTCCATCGACTCGCCGGAGGAAGGCTGGGAAGGCTATTGCGGCTTCGTCCCCGCCAATGTGATGACCAAGCCGCAGAAGCCCGACAACACCATCGCCATCACTTGCGGACCGCCGATCATGATCAAGTTCGTGATCAATAATCTGCGCGAGATGGGGTTCGCGGACGAGCAGATCTACACAACCATCGAAAACAAGATGAAGTGCGGCATCGGCAAGTGCGGGCGCTGCAACGTCGGGAAAGATTACGTCTGCGTGAAGGGGCCGGTGTACTCCTGGGCGCAGCTGAAGACCTTGCCCCAAGAATATTGATAGCAAAGCCCATTTTGGAGGAGACATCTTATGAATCTCGCTGGGATGCTTTATGGAACTCAGCTTCTGAAGATGGTCGAATTTCCGACCTCCGAAGTGCTTGGGCCGGAGGCGAGCGACGCCGAAATCAAGGCGCTGATCGCCAAATGCGGTGAGATTTTCGTCAAACCCAATTTCCGCGGCGGCGTCGGCAAGAAGGGCAAAGCCGGATTGGTCGGCCGCGCCAAGGATTTAAGAACGGCTCTGAAGGAAAAGGAGCGCCTTTACTTCGTCGAGCATTGTCACGGCAACGCGGTCGCGAAAGCTCATGGCGTCACCTTTGAAGGCGCGGTGCCTGCCGAGCACGAGGTTTATGTCTGCATCGCGGATTCAACCCGCTACCGTGCGCCAACGATCACGATCACACACCGCGGCGGCGTAGAGATCGAGGATTTGCCAAAGGACCAGATCGCGGAGATTCCGTTCGATCCGCTGACCGGGCTCAAGTCCTTCGTGATCACCAATGCTCTGACTGACATCGGAGCGCCAAAAGAAATCATCTCGCCGCTCGCGCAAAATCTGCCGAAGCTATGGGATCTTTTCCACCATAACGGGATGACGACGCTCGAACTCAATCCCATCCGCATGATGCCGACCGGCAAGGGCGGCCTGACGCCTGTGGCCTGCGACTTCAAATGCGGGTTCGACCGCGATGACCCGCGCGTGAAGCGTCTCAATTTGCCGAAGCAGCTTTTCGTCGAGGACTACACCGACTTCGAATATGAGATCAACCAGCTGCGCACCTATCAGGGCCAGTCGGACGTTTCTGTCATCAACGCAAACGGCACCATCCTCGCCCCCACCTTTGGCGGCGGCGCGAACTCGCTGGTTACTGAATTCCTTGGCGACGACGCCATCATCTCCTCGGACTTCGGCGGCAACCCGCCCTACGAAAAAATGCGCGATGTCATGCGCATCTGCCTCAAGCACTGGCTGAAACAGTCCAACGTGCTCTTAATCATCGGCGGCAAGGCCAACAATACGGACATTTTCGTCACCTTTCGCGCCATGGCGGACGCGCTCCGCGAGTATTTTAGCGAGCACGGACCGACGCCCGTCTATGTCGTCATCGGCCGCGGCGGTCCCAATCTTGCGCGCGGCATGCTGGCCTTCAAGGATGTATGCGATTTGATCGGCTTGCCCTATCGCATCTTCGGCTTCGATTCAGCAATGACCGACGTCGTGCGCTATGCGCAAGCCGCCGACCTCTGGATGAAGAATGGGGGACGCGAAATGCTCGCCCAAAAACTCGGTGTTGCCCCATAAACGGCGCCGCCAGGCCTTTGATCGTTTGAAACTTTTGCGAGACGGAATTTTTGGGGGTTGCCATGAATCAGAATTAAGGAATTGAGAGGTTCAAGTATTTCGTGGGCATAAGATCGCTGGCCGACATCGCCACACGCGAGGACCGGGTCTGCGTCTTGAATATTCTTGGCAACGAGTTGCGCGCAGTCGCTCCCACCAGTCATGCCTATTCCCGTGGCAACATCGTCTTCGGCACGTCGCCTGGGCGGCGCGGTGAAGTCCTCGAAACTCCAATGGGCCCGATCCCCGTCTACAATAACGTCCGCGATGGACTCGACGATGGACACAACTTCAATGTCGGTGTGATCCACCTGCCGCCGGCGGCTGTGCGCGATGGCGCCCACGAACTGATGCGCGTCAACAAGCACGTGCAGAAGATCATCATTCTGACGGAGAAGGTGCCTGTCCATGATTCCCGGGAGATCCGGGCGATGGCTCAGCAACGCCACGTCGATCTCTTTGGTCCGAATTGTCTTGGCGTGGCCGACGCCTGGAACCATGTGCGCATTGGCGGCCCGCTTGGCGGGGAAAGGCCCGAGGAATCCTTACGCAAAGGCTCCGTCGCCATCTTTTCGAACTCCGGCAATTTCACCACGACGATCGCCAGTTACCTCGCGTCCAGCGGTTGGGGAACGACAACCAGCATTTCCAGCGGTAAGGACGTCTATATCGGCTTCGCGCCAGCGGAATTCGCCTGCGCCTTCGATTACGATTCCCGCAGCAAGGCTGGCGTCATGTATATCGAGCCGGGCGGCTACTACGAGGAAGAGCTTGAGTTTTCAAAACCCGTCATTGCTTGCGTTGTCGGACGCTGGAAGGCGAAGCTGACGCGCGCGGTCGGCCATGCCGGCGCCATGGGCGGTACGGGTGACAGCGCGGAAGCCAAGGAAGGATGGTTCCAGAGGATTCTCAAGGTCGACGGGATATTCACCCCCGAACGGCCAATTGTCTCCAGGGCCGGCGCCGTCGTAACCAATATCGCACACATCCCGGCGGCGCTGACCGCAGTAATGAAGCTCCATGGCGTACGGCCGGATTTTGCGCCGGAGGGCGACCTGGCCTTGAAGCCGTGGTTCTGCAATAATCAGGGCCTGCTTTTGCCGCCGGAACTCGACATCCCACTCGTCGAGCCCCTCCAACCATACAATGACCAAATCGCGCAGCTTTCGAAGCAGGTTGGCACCATCTTCCCGCGCGAAACCATGAAAGACCGTTCGGGCAGCTCGATCATGGATGCCAAGACTTCAGGTGACGAGAGTCAGCGGCGTCTCCATCCTCGACACCGCGAAATACCCTCTCGCATCCAATTATTGCCTCGCGCTCACCCGCGAGCATAACGACGCCAACGACAACGCCTTGTTCAACACCGCCATCGCCGCCGAGGTTAACCTCAACGAGACCATGGTCAAAGTGGCCGACGCAGCACGCGAGTTGGGCAGCGCCCCCAACACTGTCCTGGCTTCGGCCTGCGCCCTTGTAGGGCCGAAGAGCGTCGCTGGCGCGCGCAAGGCGGCCGATGTTCTGATCGAGCTTTTCGGTCAATCCGGCCTGAAGACGGGCGACGAGGAAGGCTTCGATTTTTCGGGCGTTCATGCGAATGCGGAGCAATTGACTGCGCTCGTCAGCAAAAACCCCGATGCCAAGGCCACGGCCATGCTCGGAGGACTGGAGGCACGCGGCGCGAAATCCGTCTTCGTGGATTATTTGCGCTCCTTGAATGGCTATCCCACCGCCGACGCCGTACTGGCTGCCATTACGACGACGATCGCCTGGAGTGCGCTGATGAAGAAAAAGGTCACGCGCAACACGGTGAGAAATTTCCCCTGGTATGCCCGCCTCTTCGCTACGATCCTCGGAGCCTCGGCCGAAGGAAGCAAACATAAGAGCGACTCGTTCTGCGGCGTTCCCGTAAGCGAGCTGATCAACGGGTGGTCTTCGACCGAGATCGCCTACCTTGCGCTACTCGGCGAAACGCCGACGCCCGAGAAGATCTTCCCGTTCCAGGTGCTCCTCGGACTCATCATCTCCAATGGGCCCGGCACAATCTCGGCCCAGGGATGCAAAGGCGCGGTGTCAGCGGATGGTCCGGAAACGCCGGATCGCGTGCAGATCAACAAGGCGATGATCGGCTTTCTCACGCATACGGGCTTCTCCCACGGCGGCAATGGCTTCGAAGGCATGCGCTTCCTGATCAGCCAGTTCGGCGCCACCGATCTTAAGGATCCGGCCGCCCCCAATCATGGGCTCGACCTTGCCGCCATGGCCGGACGCTTTGCCGACGACTTCGCCGCGCAGAAGAAGGCGACGAAAGGGGTCGGCGGCGACGTGCAGGCCATTCCCGGCGTTCACCACCCGATTTTCAGAAACCAGACCGTCAACAAAGACCCGCGCGAGGTCTTCCTCTCGCAGCTGTTCAAGGAGCGCGGCGAAACCAACGTGTTCCACGACTTCTACAGCGCGCTCGTTCAGGCGCTTTACGATCACGGCGTCACGCCGAACGTCTTTTGCGTGAACATCGATGCCGTTATCGCATGCCTGCTCTTGAAAACCCTTTGGCCCCGCTACCGTTCGGGCGCCTTCTCCGAGGAAGCCCTCGAGAGCGCCGCCTTCACGGCCTTCCTGTTCGGACGCATGGTGGGCTGCGCGGGCGAAATCGACGATCACATCAACCGCGGGCGCAACATGGATACGCGCACGCCAGCATCGCAATGCTCTTATGTCGTGTAAGGTAGGCATCAAGCCTTACCGCTGGCTGACACATTCTTTCGAGGTTAACGGATGACCAAGCACGAACCGAAGATCTTCTGGACAAAAGTCGATGAAGCCCCGGCGCTCGCGACATACTCGCTCTTGCCGATTGTCCAGGCGTTTACGCGGGTTGCAGGGATAGACGTCGAGACACGGGACATCTCGCTTGCCGGGCGGATCCTCGCGAATTTCCCGGATAACCTGACCGCCGCTCAACAGCAATCCGATGACCTCGCGTTCCTGGGCGAACTGGCGAAAACGCCGGAAGCCAACATCATCAAGCTGCCGAATATCAGCGCCTCCATTCCCCAGCTGAAGGCCGCCATCAAGGAACTGCAGGGCAAGGGCTATAACATCCCGGACTATCCCGAGGAGGCGAAGACCGACGCCGAGAAGGAGATCAAGGCGCGCTATGCGAAGATTCTCGGCAGCGCCGTGAACCCGGTCCTGCGCGAAGGCAACTCGGATCGGCGGGCCGCCCCCTCCGTCAAGCAGTACGCGCGCAAGCACCCGCACAAGATGGGCGCGTGGAGCGCCGAGTCGAAAACGCACGTAGCCCATATGACCGGCGGCGACTTCTACGGCAGCGAAAAGTCCATCACCGTGCCCGAGGCTGGCAGCTTCCGGATCGAGTTCCTGGGCGAGGATGGTCACGCGACCGTGCTCAAGGAGAAAACGGCGTACAAGGCCGGGGAGGTGATCGACGCCGCTGTCATGAGCAAGGGCGCGTTGCGTGCATTCTTCGAGTTCGAGATTGAGGACGCGAAGAAGAAAGGCGTGCTCTTGTCGCTGCACCTCAAGGGCACGATGATGAAGATCTCCGATCCCATCATGTTCGGCCATGCGGTCTCGGTTTATTTCAAGGATGTGTTCGCTAAGCACGCGGCGGCGCTGGAGAAGATCGGCTTCAATCCCAATAATGGCCTCGGCGACCTTTATGCCAAGCTGTCGAAGCTGCCGGAAGCCGAGCGCGCCGCCATCGAAGCCGGCATCAAGGCCGTGTACGAGACGCACCCCGAACTCGCGATGGTGAACTCGGACAAAGGCATCACCAACCTTCATGTGCCAAGCGACGTGATCGTCGACGCCTCCATGCCCGCCATGATCCGCGATTCCGGCAAGATGTGGGGCAAGGACGGGAAGCTCCACGATACCAAGGCGATGATCCCTGACCGCTGCTACGCAACAGTTTATCAGGCTGTCATCGAAGACTGCAAAAAGCACGGCGCTTTCGACCCGAAGACCATGGGAACCGTGCCGAATGTCGGCCTGATGGCGCAAAAGGCGGAGGAGTACGGCTCGCACGACAAGACCTTCGAGATCCCGGCGAAGGGCAAGGTCCGCGCCGTCGATGCCTCAGGCAAGGTTCTGCTCGAACAGGATGTCGATGCCGGTGACATCTTCCGCATGTGCCAGGTGAGGGACGCCCCGATCCAGGATTGGGTGAAGCTCGCGGTCAATCGCGCGCGTCTCAGCCATATGCCCGTTGTTTTCTGGCTGGACAAGAACCGCGCGCATGACGCCGAGATCATCAAGAAGGTCGAGCGCTACCTGAAAGACCACGACACGAGCGGCCTCGATCTCCGCATCATGGCTCCGCAGGACGCGGTGAAGTTCTCGATCGAGCGCATCCGGGCGGCCAAGGACACCATCTCGGCCACCGGCAACGTGCTCCGCGATTACCTGACCGACCTGTTCCCCATCCTCGAACTCGGCACCAGCGCCAAGATGCTCTCCATCGTTCCCTTGATGGATGGCGGCGGCCTGTTCGAGACGGGCGCTGGCGGCTCCGCGCCGAAGCACGTGCAGCAGTTCCAGGATGAAGGCTACCTGCGCTGGGATTTGCTCGGCGAATTTCTTGCGCTAGGCGTCGCCCTTGAGCATTTGAGCCAGGTCTTCAAGAACAAGAAAGCGGAAGTGCTGGCGGAGACGCTGGATCAGGCTAACGCCAAGATTCTCGAACAGAATCGCTCTCCCGCACGCAAAGTCGGCGAGCTCGATAACCGCGGTTCGCACTTCTACCTGGCCCTTTACTGGGCGCAGGCGCTTGCCGAGCAGTCCAAGGACAAGGACCTCCAGGCCCGCTTCAAGCCGATTGCCCATACCCTTGCGGAGAACGAGGCGAAAATCCTTGCCGAGCTGACCGCCGCTCAAGGCAGGGCCCAGGATACCGGCGGCTATTACCGGCCCGATCTCGAAAAGACATCGAAGGCCATGCGGCCTAGCCCAACGCTGAATGCCGCGCTGGCTTCACTGGCTCAACAATAAAAAGGATAGGGGAACGCCATGCTCGAAGCCTATCGCGCCCATGCCGCCGAACGCGACGCACTCGGCATCTCGCCCCTGCCGTTGTCGAAGCAGCAGACGACGGAACTGGTCGGACTTCTGAAAAATCCGCCCAAGGGTGAGGAGGCGTTCCTCCTCGACCTCATCACGAACCGCGTCCCGGCGGGCGTGGACGATGCGGCGAAGGTGAAAGCGGAGTATCTGGCGAAGATTGCGAAGGGTGAAGAGTCGTCTCCCCTTATCTCCAAGGTTCGCGCGACGGAGCTTCTTGGCACAATGCTCGGCGGCTTCAACATCAAGCCGTTGATCGATCTTCTCGGCTGTGCGGAATGCGGCGCGGCGGCCGCGCGAGGGCTTAAAAATACACTGTTGATGTTCGACTTCTTCAACGACGTGAAAGCGCTCGCCGACTCCGGCAAGCTTGGCAGCGCCAACGCCAAGGCCGTCATCCAATCCTGGGCGGACGCGGAGTGGTTCACCTCGCGTCCGGGCGTGCCGGAAAGCCTCACGGTCACGATCTTCAAAGTCACCGGCGAAACCAACACCGACGACCTCTCGCCTGCGCCCGATGCCTGGACCCGTCCCGACATTCCGCTGCATGCGCTCGCGATGTTGAAGAACGCGCGCCCCGGCATCGACCCGGACCAGCCGGGCAAGGTCGGCCCGATGAAGCTCCTGCAGGCGTTGAAGGAAAAAGGCCACTTGGTCGCTTATGCCGGCGATGTGGTCGGAACAGGCTCGTCCCGCAAATCCGCCACCAATTCCGTCTTGTGGTGGACCGGCGAAGACATCCCCTACGTGCCGAACAAGCGCTTTGGCGGCGTCTGTCTCGGCAACAAGATCGCGCCGATCTTCTTCAACACCATGGAAGATGCGGGCGCGCTGCCGATCGAACTCGACGTCTCGAAAATGGAGACAGGCGATGTGATCGAGCTTCGCCCCCTCGAAGGCAAGGCGCTGAAGAACGGCCAAGTCATCGCCGAATTCAAGATCAAGTCCGACGTGATCCTAGATGAGGTTCAGGCCGGAGGCCGCATCCCGCTCATCGTGGGCCGCGATCTGACCTCCAAAGCGCGCACGGCTCTCGGCCTGCCGCCTTCGAAGCTGTTCCGCATGCCCGCGCAGCCTGCCGACACCGGCAAGGGCTACACCCTGGCGCAGAAGATGGTCGGGCGCGCCTGCGGGCTGCCTGAGGGCAAGGGCGTGCGTCCCGGCGCTTACTGCGAACCCAAGATGACGACGGTCGGATCGCAGGATACGACCGGGCCAATGACCCGCGACGAGATGAAGGATTCCGCCTGCATGGGCTTCTCAGCCGGGCTCGTCTTGCAGTCCTTCTGCCACACCGCCGCCTACCCGAAACCCGTGGACGTGAAGACGCACGCGACGCTGCCGGACTTCATCTCCACCCGCGCGGGCGTTTCTCTCCGTCCCGGCGACGGCGTGATTCATACGTGGCTGAATCGCATGCTGCTGCCGGACACGGTCGGCACCGGCGGCGACTCGCACACACGCTTCCCCCTCGGCATTTCCTTTCCGGCAGGCTCGGGGCTTGTCGCCTTTGCGGCGGCCACCGGCATGATGCCGCTCGACATGCCGGAATTGGTGCTTGTGCGCTTCAAGGGCAAATTGCAGCCGGGGATTACGCTGCGAGACCTTGTGAATGCGATCCCCTATGTCGCCATCCAGAAGGGTCTCCTGACCGTCGAAAAGAAGGGCAAGAAAAACGTCTTCTCCGGCGTGATCCTGGAAATCGAAGGGCTCGAAGATCTCAAGGTTGAACAAGCCTTTGAGTTGGCCAACGCGTCCGCCGAGCGCTCCGCGGCGGCCAGCACGGTGCGCCTCAACAAGGAACCTGTGACCGAATATGTCCGCTCGAACGTAGCGCTCCTCAAATGGATGGTGGCCAACGGCTACGAGGACCGGGCCACAATCGAACGGCGCATCGGCGAAATGGAAGCCTGGCTCGCCAATCCGAAGCTGCTCGAGCCCGATGCCGATGCCGAATACGTGGCCATCGTCGAGATCGATATGAACGAGATCAAGGAGCCCATCCTCGCCTGCCCGAACGATCCGGACGACGTGAAGCTCCTTTCTCAAGTTGCTGGCGACAAGATCGACGAGGTCTTCATCGGCAGCTGCATGACCAACATCGGCCACTTCCGCGCCGCCGGCAAAGTACTGGCCGGAAAGACGGACATCGCAGCGCGCTTGTGGATCGCTCCGCCGACAAAGATGGACGCGGCTCTCCTGACGCAAGAGGGCTATTACAGCACCTTCGGTACCTCGGGCGCTCGCACCGAGATGCCAGGCTGCTCGCTCTGCATGGGAAATCAGGCGCAGGTCCGCAAAGGCTCGACTGCGATGTCGACCTCGACGCGCAACTTCCCGAACCGCCTCGGCATCGATACGCGCGTCTATCTCAGCTCGGCCGAGCTTGCGGCGGTGTGCGCACTGCTGGGACGCATCCCCACGGTCGCCGAGTACATGCAGCATATCGAGGCGGTCAACAAGAACGCCGGCGACGTCTATCGCTACATGAACTTCGACCAGATCGACGAATATCGGAGCGCCGCAACAAAAACAGCGGCCTGACCCAAGAGCTGGCGCTTCGGCGAAGCCCTGACGAGGAGTGGAAATGCAAAAGGAAGTGGAGAAAACCGAACACCTCGGCAAGCGCGAACAACTCGGCGCCCACATGGTGAACGTATACATCAACGGCAAGCGCCATATTGTGCCCGAGCATGCAACCATCATGCGGGCAATCGAATATGCGGGCCATCAGATCATTCGCGGCGCGGGCTGCCGTGAAGGCTTCTGCGGCGCTTGCGGCACCATCTACCGGCTGCCCGGCGACTACAAGCTCCACACGGGATTGGCCTGCACCACCCTCGTCAAGGAAGGGATGGCGCTCACCCAGATCCCGTCCGTGCCGATGGAGAAAGCGGTCTACGATCTCGAAAAGCTGACGCCCGACGTCAATGCGATCCTGCAGGTCTATCCTGTTACGTTCCGCTGCGTCGCCTGCGGCACTTGCAACAAGGCCTGTCCGCAGGGTCTGCCGGTGATGGACTACATCCAGTCTGCGATGCGCGGCGACATCGCGGCGGTCGCCGACATGTCGTTCGACTGCGTCGCCTGCGGTTTGTGCGCGCTTCGCTGCCCGGCCGAGATTATTCAGCATGAGGTCGGCATCCTCTCCAAGCGCCTTACCGGCCGCTATCTTCGCAAGGAGAGCAGGGAGTTGGACGACCGGCTCGATGAGGTCAAGTCCGGCAAGTTCAACGCCGAATATGTGAAGCTCATGGGCCTCACGAAGGAAAGCCTGAGCAAGCTCTACTACGATCGCGACATCGAACCCTGAGCCAGCCCCTGAGCGGCATGAGACACCAAATCAAGCACAAACTGGGTGCGGCGCGCACCGGCCCCTTCTGGGAGTGAGACATGTATCCTGAATATCTATCCGGACAGGTGAAGCTGGTCGAGAAAACCCGCCCGAAGCGGGTGGATCTGGCGCTCAGCGGGAAGCCCGTCTATCCGCCGATGAACGCGGAAGAGCGGGAGGACGTCCTCTCGAAGTACCACCCCGACTATGCGCCGGGAGCCAAGCGCGCCGTCCGCGTCGGCCCGAACAGGGGCCAGGAGCTGACCACCGAGGTGGCCGCCATCCTGGAAGCGCACTCGATGATCCGCCCGAAGCTGACAAGCACGCTTCTGACCGAGCCCGACTATGAGACTGACCTCCTCATCATCGGCGGAGGCGGCGCCGGATGCTGGGCCGCCATCACAGCCGCTCGCAAAGGCATGAAATCGCTCATCGCCACCAAGCTGCGCATGGGCGACGCCAACACCATGATGTCGGAAGGCGGAATGCAGGCCGCGGTTTCGCGCACGGATTCGCCGACCCGCCATTATCTCGACGCTATAGGCGGCGGCCATTTCGAGAACGACCCGGCGCTCGTCCGCGTGCTGACCGAGGACGCACCCGAGATCGTGCGGGAACTCGAAAACCTCGGCGTCATGTGGGACAAGGAGGCCGACGGCAGCATGCAGGTGCTGCATGGCGGCGGCACCTCACGCAAGCGCATGGTTTCCTGCCGCGACTATATCGGCGCAATCATCATGCGGACCCTTATGGACGAGGTGCGCAACCATCCGGACATGATTTCCGTCCGCGAGTTCGAGCCGGCGGTGGAACTGCTTCTCGACGCCAATGGCAAATGCGCGGGCGCGATCCTTTACAGCCTCGACACAGAGCAGTTCCTGACAGTGAAGGCGAAGGCCACCATCATCGCGACAGGCGGTTTTGGCCGCCTGCACATTCGCGGCTTTGCAACGACAAACCATTACGGCGCCACCGGCGACGGACTTGTCATCGCCTATCGCGCGGGCGCCAAGTTGAAGTACATGGACTCGGTGCAGTATCACCCCACGGGCGCGGTGTTCCCCGAGCAGATCGCGGGCTTCCTCATTACGGAGAAGATACGCGGCGCGGGTGGACAGCCCCTCAACAAAAATGGCGAACTGTTCGTCTTCCCGCGCGAGCCACGTGACGTCGAAAGCGCCGCCATCATCCGCGAATGCAGCCCCGACCGCAATAACGGAATCGACACCTGGGTCGGCCGTACGGGGGTTTGGCTGGATTCGCCAATCATCGAGGAAATCTACGGCGAAGGATACATCCGCAAGCAGTTTCCGGGCATGTGCCGCCAGTTCGACCGCTTCGGCATCGACATCGTGAAGGAGCCGATGCTGATCTATCCGTCGCTGCACTATCAGAATGGCGG
Organism: uncultured Alphaproteobacteria bacterium; assembly: GCA_963757195.1. Lineage (GTDB taxonomy): Bacteria > Pseudomonadota > Alphaproteobacteria > Rhizobiales > Rhodomicrobiaceae > Rhodomicrobium. Next base: position 458,711 of record CAVWQG010000002.1, on the reverse strand, counting down.
CGTCGCGATCAACGAGCGCTGCGAAACCAGCATTCCGGGCCTCTATGTGGCGGGCGAGGCGTCTGGCGGCGTGCACGGGCGCAACCGCCTCATGGGCAACTCGGTGCTGGACTACAACGTGTTTGGCCGGCGCGCCGGCCAACATGCGACCGAATATGCGCAGACGGTGACGCTTGGGCGGCTCAGCCTGGAGCACGTCGCCGCCCATGAGCGTGAAATGGAGTACGCCGGCATCGAGACCGACCTCATATCGCCGCTGATCTTGCCGTCCTACACGCCGGAGGACGTAAAGAACCATCAGCTCGCCCGTCTCGGCAACGTTCCCGCGCTGCACTCCATGCTGCGCAGCAAATTCGCGCCCGGCGAGCGAAGGACGCGGCCATGATGACGTCAGGAGCAACGCCATGAGCGTGAAGATCAACGGCAACGGCGCTGCGGCCAATGCATTCATCGAGAAGGTCGAAGCTCTCAGCAAACAGGATCTTCTGGCCTGTTACCAGTGCGGCAAGTGCTCGGCTGGATGCCCCATGGCGAAATACATGGACATCCTGCCCCACCAGATCATCCGCTTCGCGCAGCTCGGCCTGAAGGACGAACTTCTTGCGTCGGAGGCGATCTGGATGTGCGTGTCCTGCCTCACCTGCAATACCCGCTGCCCCAAGGGTGTGCGCATCGCCGAGGTTATCGAGGCCGTGCGGCAGGTTCGTCTGCGTACAAGGCGCAACGATCATCTGATCGTGCGGGAACTGCCCGCGAAGGCGTTGGCGACGCTGCCGCCCATCGCCATCATCGGCAGCATGCGGAAGGGCACTTCTTAGGCAAACCGTCAGGAAAAGGCCACAAAAGCAAAGCGGCTAGCTTTCGCGAGCCGCTTCGCCAGACAAATTGGTAAGGGACGTTCTATTTCAGAGGCGTGTAAACGTTACCGACGAAATAGTTGATGCCAACCTTAACAACGTTAGCCGTGAGATCGCGATCAAATCCGGTATATCCCGATCCATAGAGATTTTGGTTGAAGTTGCCGAAGTCGAAGTACTGGTATTCAACCTTCGCGCTCCAGCAGGAAGCGAATTTATACTCGATACCGCCGCCGAACGTCCATCCGCTGAGCCCGTTTTGTGCCGCGCTGAAAGGACCGCCCGCATAGTATCCAGTATCGCGGAGAGTGTTGTTGCCATCGAAATAGGCCCAGCCGCCCTTGATGTAGAAGAGAGCGGGACCTGCCGCATAACCCAAGCGGCCCGTGAAATCGGCCGTAAATCCGCTATCCACCCCGTCGTTCAAGGAAACGTTATTGAACGGATGGTGATTGACCGAAAATCCGATGCCACCGAAATCGGCTTCCACACCGAATACGAAGCCGTTGAATACGTTGTTGGCCTGCCAGTTATAGCCAATCTGGCCGCCGCCGATCACGCCAGATGCGGAGTTGGTCCACCCATACCCGGGGAGCGCCCACATGCCATCCCGATCAGTCGTCTTCAGATCGGACCACGCGCCACCGACGTTCGCACCGATGTAAAGACCAGTCCAAAGCGGAGGCGGAACAAAAGCCGTATCCTTCATGCCCCCCGCATACATGTCCGCGGCATTGGCTGCGCCAGCTGCGCAAACCAGAGCGACCGCTGCGGCGCCAAGTGTTTTTTTCATAGCGTTATCCCCTAAGTTTTCCCGAGAACGCCAAAGCAACGCTTACTTCTTGATGGAAAGAATTGAGTCGAAACCTGCACTCTGGCAGCAATAGCGTGATTCGTGCCTGCCAGTGGGACTGGAGCAGTATTCCATACTTACAAAGCCGGCCAATGTTGCCCAAACACAACTAAAGCGGATCGAGATGACCGAGCCTTACTCATTAACCTTCGTGAATGCGTTATTCGGTGGATAAAAGGAGGGCAACTCTCGACATTACCGAAATCCACGAGGCGTAGCTCAAACATATGTTCGCAGAGTCGCATATCTGTGTCATGCTGCTCGAAGCTCACGCCCGCGCGATGCGACGATAAACTCAACGATTATGCCAATGTAGTGCGCACAAATACAAAACGGCCCGTTCTTGGCAGGCCGTTTGAAAGACAGATAGGAAAGAAGTGCTACTTGAGCGCCGTATAACCGCCTGTTAGATGATAATTCAAGCCGAGCTTTACGGTATTTATCGTAACATCGTTGTTGAACCATCTCCAGTTGTTCTCAGAATTGCCAACGGCGCTGTTGACGTTCCAGCTATTATTATTGATGCCGAAGTCGTAGTAAAGATATTCCGCCTTGACGGACCAGTTCGGATTCAACATCCACTCAAGCCCCGCGCCCACGGTCCAGCCCGTCAGGTCACTGCCATTACTGGCCGAAAAGGTACTAACACCGTTGCGATCCCAGATGGTTGCGGTTCCTTGCAGGTTGGGGCTGAACCAGGCAAACCCACCTTTCGCGTACAGCATCCAGTTAGCCCAGGTATAGCCCAGCCGGCCTGTGAAATCGCCTGCGAACCCGCCAGTCTCGTTGACCCTCACGCCGAGAACGCTGTTAATGGCCCCTCGTGGGTTGTAGGTCACGGCCGTGGCGCCGCGCTCATTGTTTCCGCCGATGCCGTCGAGATCCGCCTCGACGCCAAGGACGAAATTAGACGCTGGAAATTGCCAATTGTAGCCGAGCTGGCCGCCTCCGAAACCGGTGGCGCTGATCATGTCATTGACAGGAACTGCCGTGGCTCCGTACTTGCCGTAGAAAACATTGCGCTGAACGCCCACATCGGCCCACGCTGCGCCGAGATGAACACCGCCGTAAAAGCCCGTCCAGATCGGAGCGGGGACAATAACGGGAACATCTTTCATACTTACGGGAGTATACAGGTCTGAAGCGTGAGCTGTTACGCCTGCCACGCTCACGAAAGCCGCCGCCGTCGCGGCAGCAATTGTCTTAATCATTACATCTTCCCCTAACTTACAAGACAACGCAAACGCAACGCTTACTTGTTGAAAACAAAGAGACCCAGATGCGAGTGCTCATGAGCGAAGTTACGGGGTTATGTTTAATTTTACGCTAAATATAACCAAAATCTGTTGCTGAAATACAACTCTTCTGCCGCTGTAGTCTTAGCGGTCGCTCTGATTGCGAAGCGGATACCGATCACTGCCGTTTTAACAGCGCAAGTATGGGGGCCGGCAGGCGCAAAAGCCGTCCGCCGGTCGAAAGCAGGACGCATTGCACCTCAAGCCGGAAGATGGGCTGGCCATCCCGCTCGATTGTCTGGCGCAAAATGACGCTTGCCTTCGTCAATTCAGCAGGAAAGGTCCGCACTTCGAGAATATCGTCGATGTGTGCGGCCTTCAGGAATTCGGCGTTGAGACGCCGCGCCGCGAAGAAGGAAGGCTCGCCCGCAAACGCTCCATCCCGCAGCGCGTTGTGGCTAATGCCCAGGAGGCGCAGAAAATCTGAGCGCCCGCGCTCGCACCAGCGCATATAGGAGGTGTGGTAGACAAAGCCGGAAAAGTCAGTGTCTTCGAAGTAGACCCTCACCGGCAGAACGTGCCCTGATTTAGTAAGCCGGCCGGAAAGATCAGCCCAATTCGCGCCGCTGGATCGTATTGTCATCGACCGGAAACCCCGCCCTCAGCTTCCGGCATTCTCAAGATGAGCGTGCTTCAAGTCAACCTCCGCCGAAGCCGTCTTTCACATGATCGGCCGTACCGGTTCGACTTTTGGCCTGATCTTGCTGGGCGCGGTAATTTTCGCCACAACAACTAATAAGGCGGGCCCATGGACCCGCCCGCAGCGTTAAAGGTTAGCAAGCTACGCAGCGTGCCGGTTAACTCTCTCCATCGCGATCTTGTTGAGGAGTTCGTCGGTCTGCTTCTCCTCCTGCAGCGTCTGCTGGAGAAGTTGGGCGGCCTCCTTCATGCCGAGTTCTTCGGCCCACGCAACCAACGTCCCATAACGGGCGATCTCATAATGCTCGACGGCCTGCGCGGCTGCGATCAGGCCAGCGTCCATCACTTCCCCCGACGCAGTCTCGCTCATCACTTCCTTGCCTTCCTCGACAAGGCCTTCAATAGCTTCGCAGGTCCGGCCACGGGCGCTCTTGTCCATCGTTTCGAAGACGCGCTGAAGGCGCTCAACCTGGCCTTCCGTCTGCTGGAGATGATGCTGAAATGCCTGCTTAAGCTCAGGAGTGGTGGCGTGTTTAGCCATTTTCGGGAGAGCTTTCAGGATCTGCTTTTCGCCGTGATAGATGTCCTGAAGCGTGGAGACAAAAAGTTCTTGGAGGGTGCGTGCTGACGCCATGGTTGTCGTCCTCTATGAAAGCGTTTCCCCTCTGCTAAGACATTCTTCGCCAAATTGTTCCTGGAAGCGTGGTGGAATGGAGGACGGCTCTCCGCCGCCCTCCTGAACACGTTTAGTGGTTGCTTGAGCTGCCGCTATGCTGGAACGAAGGAGCGTTCCGAAGGTCCTGCTCGGTCATACCGAGGGTGATGCGGTTCGGCGTGATGCCGCCGTTTTTCTCGAGATAGTTGTAGTCCACAGCGACGTTCTTTTCACCGAGGCCGAGAAAGCCGCCGACACCGATAACCAGCGCGGACACTTTGCCGTCCTTATCGATCAACACGTCCTTCAGCTCGCCGATGGACTTGCCCGAAGCGTTGTACACGCTCTTGTCCCACAGGTTCCCAACGAGCCATTGGCCTTGGCCCTCATTGGTCGTGAACTGATTGGCGCTGGGGGCGCTTGTCGTATTCTGCATCGCCTGGTGCGATGGGTTTGCAGAAGGCGCGTTGGTGTCTGTTCCAGGCGCCTGCTGCGCGTATACGGATGTCGACAGCAATACGGCTAGCGCCGCCGCCGTGAGAGATTTCATCGTCGGTTCCTCCGAGTTCAGATAAACGAGTTCCCAGCAAACCCATCGGTCGGCTGAATGTTCCGGCGGAGCCTTTGGGAAAAGTTAGCGTTCACGCTTTAGTAATCGGCTTTCATGGAAGGCATCTTGCTTTGGCGATAGGGATCTCGTTGCTGGTCAATGCATTAGCGGTTGCTTTCGCTACTGCTGCTTGAATTGCGCTTGAATGCAGGAGCGTTGCGGAGGTCCTGCTCAGACAATCCAAGAACGATCCGGTCCGGCGAGATGCTACCGTGCTGTTTCACCTGGTCCCAATCTACGGCCACCTTCTTTTCGCCAAGACCGAGGAACCCGCCGACGCCGACGACGAGGGCGGCGATCTTGCCATCCTTGTCAAAGATGATGTCGTTCAGGTCGCCGATCTTTTGACCGGACGTGTTGTGCACGCTCTTATGCCAGAGATGGCCGACAAGCCACTCGCCCTGGCCCTGAACTGTCTGGAAGTGAAGGGTGTTACCACTCGCGACCGGGGTTGTACTGCTATTTTCCGGGTTAGCGGTGTTGTTGTTATTCGCGGGGAATTCCCCCGAGTTTCCGGCCGGCCGGCTTGGTGACGGCAGGGGTGACTGTGCAAATGCGGATGTCGACAGCAACACCGCTACAGCTGCGGCCGTGAGTATTTTCATGGTCGGTCCTCCGGGTCCAGATGAATAAGTTTCCAGCAAACCCGTCGGTCCCCTGAATGTTCCGGCGGAACCGCTTCGAAAAATACGCGTTCACATTTTAAGAACTGCGCGTTTTGGAGGCTTTTATGAGAGGCATCTTGCTTTGGGCGATCGGGATTCCACTTCCCCTCATTATCCTGGCTTATCTGTTTCACTGGATATGACTTTATCGATATTTCGTTCTTTTTAGGCCTCGCTTTGGCTGAGCTATCGCGGGGGTTAAGGCCCAAGCAGAATTTACCGGAGGCGCCAACGGATCGCGGCCCGGCGTCATCCCGGAAATGCAAAGCCTTATCGGGATCGTAACAAATTGAAGCGTCTCCCTCCCGGCTCGCGCTTCGCTTGGCCGGGATGACGAAGCACGGAGCAGGCTGCATCCGGGATGCCGTTGGCCCGATCAGCGGAGTTTGCTTAGTCCAATTCCCGGCCTTTTGTGCTAAGAAGTACGCATGAATGTGCTTCTTATCGGCGGCGGCGGCCGCGAACACGCACTGGCCTTGAAACTGAGGCAGAGTCCTAGGCTTGACGCTCTTTACTGTTCCCCCGGCAATGGCGGCATTCTTGCCATCGCCCAGCGGGGGCCGGATATAAGCGATCATGCGAAGGTGACCGCGTTCTGCCGCGAGGCTGGAATCGGACTCGTCGTCATCGGCCCCGAAGCGCCACTGGTGGACGGGCTCGCGGACGATCTGCGGAAAGCCGGGTTTGCAGTTTTCGGCCCCTCGGCAGCGGCGGCTCAACTGGAAGCGTCGAAGTCTTTCACGAAGGCGATCTGCGCCGGGTACGGCATTCCGACGGCGAGGTACGCTCATTGCACCAACGCCGAGGACGCGCTCGCCTATGCCCGCGCGCAAGGAGCGCCGCTCGTCGTCAAGGCGGACGGGCTGGCGGCCGGCAAGGGCGTCGTGATCTGCGAAACTTTGTCCGCCGCCGAAGAGGCGATCGCCGCCTGTTTCTCGGGGGCGTTTGGCTTGGCTGGGTCTTCGGTGGTGATCGAAGAAAAACTGATCGGAGAGGAAGCGAGTTTCTTCGCAATTTGCGACGGGACACGCGCGATTCCGCTCGCGAGCGCCAAGGACCACAAGCGCGCCTATGACGGCGATCTAGGACCAAACACGGGCGGAATGGGCTGCATCTCGCCCGCGCCGATGATGACGGAAGCGCTGTCGGCGCGCATCATGAGCGAGATCGTAATGCCGACGCTCGATGCAATGCGCAACCGGGGAACGCCGTTTCAGGGCGTGCTCTATGCTGGGCTGATGATCACTGCGGAAGGACCGAAGCTGATCGAGTATAACGTGCGCTTCGGCGACCCCGAGTGTCAGGTTCTCATGCTGCGGCTCCAATCCGATCTTCTGCCTTTGCTGCTTGCCGCTGCTCAGGGCGACCTTTCCGGGGTCGATCTGGCCTGGAGCAAGCAAACGGCGGTCACGGTCGTCATGGCGGCCAAGGGTTATCCCGGCGATTACGAGAAAGGCGGCGTCATCCGGGGTCTGAATGAAGCCGCAGCGATTGAGGGCGTAACCGTCTTCCATGCCGGAACGAAGGTGAGCCAGAACGGTGATGTGTTGGCGCATGGAGGCCGCGTGCTTAATATCTCCGCGCTCGGGCGTGACGTAGCCGAAGCGCGGTCTCGCGCCTATGCTGCGGCCGGCAGGATCGACTGGCCCGGCGGCTTCTGCCGCAGCGACATCGGCCTGAGCGCCTCGCAGGGTGCGGGCGACTCTTGAGCGCAAAAATCGGGCTCGCGCTGGGAGGTGGAGGGGCCCGCGGGCTCGCCCATATCGCCATTCTCGAAGCCTTCGACGAGGCGGGCGTGAAGCCCGCGATGATCGCGGGCACAAGTATCGGCGCGCTGATCGGCGCAGCCTATGCGTCCGGGATGCCGGCTAGCGACATCCGCCGCTATTGCGAAGCGGCTTTCGGCAGACGAGGCGCGATCATCCGCCATGTCTATTCTCGCTGGAGAGGGCGTATCTGGGACATTTGGCGGCCTTGGGCGCCCGCGCTGTTCAAATCTGAGCGCATTTTCGAGCTTGCGCTCCCGCATCATTTGCCGAAGACGTTCGAAGGGCTGGAGATCCCGTTTATGTCGGTCGCCACGGGCTTCTTCACACAGAGCGAATATGTGAGCAGCACAGGCGCGCTCTTGCCCGCGCTGGCCGCAAGCGCGGCGCTGCCCGCACTGTTCACGCCAGTCAAGCTCGATGGCCACGTTCTTATCGACGGCGGATATGTAAACCCCCTGCCCTTCGACCTGATAAACGGCGCCGATTTTGTGATGGCCGTCGACGTGAGCGGCGGCGCCGTGGAGCCCGAGGGAGAACTGCCTCGCCCGATTGAAACGCTCCTTGGCGCTCAGCAGATTGCGCTTCGTTCCATCGTCAACGCCAAACTGAAGCTAAAACAACCCGATTGTCTTCTCAGACCCGAGGTTGGTCATTTCGCGGCGCTGGATTTCAGGCCGATGGATGAGATCCTCAACGCGTCCGCCGGCGCGAAGAAACAAGCCAGCAGCGTACTCGCCCAACTCAAAAGCAAATCAAGCACTGCTCGCTCATGAGGCCACCGGGGCCGCGGATCGCTCGGTCGCCGCCGGCTGCGGACTTGGCATCGGTCGCCCCTCCCGCAGATGCGCAATGCGCCGGCGCACGAATTCCACGTGATCGCGCAAAGTATAGAGATCCGGCGCGAACTGATCGGGAACGGAAATCCCCCACACCTTCTGCTCGATAAGATCGAGTTCCTTCTCCTTGCGCGCGATAAACTCGGGGGTTGCAGCGTTTTTGGCCAGGTCCCTTTCCAGGAGCTTCAGCGCCCGGTACCAGCGGAGAATGCGCTGGCGCATGCGCCAATTGTAGAACCACGGAACGATCCGGAAGAGCGGGAAGACGATGCCGATGACCGGCAGGAGCAGAATGAACGCGCGGTCGAAGAGGGTCGCAAGCCAAAACGGCAGAACCCGCTGGAAGAATGTGGGGCCTGATTTATAGACGCGCCGGACATCATCGGGGACCGGGAATTCGGGGTCGTCAGATAAAGCCTCTGTCCCAAGAGTAAAGAGCTTCGCCTCTCCTGTTGGCTTGAGCGCCGGTTTGCTCTCCACAGCAAGGACCGCGTCCGCAAGAAGGGTCCTGAGAGCCGGGTGAAGGTCGTCGCGAATAAGAAGCGTCGCTTTCGTCGCCACGAGCGACGTATCGGCGGGAGGAATGTTTTTTGCGAAATCGATGACGCCCTGCCGCAAGATCACAGCGCTGAGATAGGGATAGCGCTGGATGAGCGCGTCGGCCTGCGCCATGTTCATGAGCTTAACTTCGGGCTGCCGAAGCAGCTTTTGGACCGTCTTTGCTTCCGCGCCGAGCACGAGGAATCCGGCGTCCGCGCTGGAGTTTGAGAAAGCATCCGTATAGACCGGAAGCTCCATCGCGATCAGCTTCGAGTTTTCCGGCGTAATGCCGTTGGCTTCGAGAAGCTTCTTCGCGAGGAAGCTTGTGCCGCTGCCCTCAGGCCCGATTAGGATGCGCTTGCCTTTGAGCTGCGTGATGTGGTCGATGTTTTGCGCGCCGCGATAGAAAATCCACACCGGCTCCGTCAGAAGCCGGCCCATAGAGAGGAGCTGGGGTGAATCGATGTGATTCGAAAGGCCGCCCTGGATAATGCCGGTTTGCACATCCGCATTATCATCCTTCAACGCTTTGAGGTTGTCGAAAGACCCTTGCGACTCGCGGACCTCGAGCTTCACGCCCTTCTTCTCAACCTGCTCCTTGAAACGCAACGCGAGATCGTAATAGGGGCTGCCCGCGCTTGCGGCAGAGATCACAAAAGAGTTCGGCGGCGCCGGTTTCACATAACGAAGCGTAAACCAGACTGCCGCCACGCATATAAGGACCGCCGGGATGAACACGGCGAGGTACTCAAGGGAAAAGAAGCGTCTCATGGGCAAACCGCTCAAGGCCTCCACGTACGCCCCGCGGGAAATCCTGCCTCGATTGCAGCGAGCGCTTACAAGATTTCCCGCGGATAAGGCGTACTAGTAACTTAATAGTCCCAGTAGCTTTTCGGAGGCAAGGTCGCTTGAAAGCTTGTGGCCAATGGTGAGCGAACTTGCCTCCGGCTTTACTGGCAGAGGTCCTTCCTAAGGGTGGTTAACGGCGCGCGCAATCCTTAATGATGGCGAAGAGCCCCCTGGAACCGTGTCTCTTGTGTACAGGCAATGCTATTATCACGTCCCCCGTGCCAATTACGGAGAGGGCCATGAGGACCTACGCCCCGCAAACTCACCTTGAAACGCATGATGTCACGAATGCGCCGCCGCAATTCGGAGGGCGCAACCTTTATGCAGAGGATCGAGCGCTTCGGGAAGCTGCGCGGCTCCACGGCGGTGATTGGGTTGAGGCGCCGCTCTCGGCGCTGGGAGCGGCGGCGGGGAGCGAAGAGGCTTTGCAATGGGGAGAGGACGCCAACCGCTACCCGCCCGAGCTTCAGACCTTCGACCGTTTCGGCAGGCGGCTGGATGAAGTCAAGTTCCATCCAGCCTATCATCGCCTCATGGCGCTCGCGATGGCACACCGCATCCACAGCATCGGCTGGAGGGAGAAGCGGGAAGGCAAACACGTCGCGCACGCCGCAATGCTCGCGCTTTCGAGCCAGGCCGAGGCGGGGACCATGTGCCCGATCAGCATGACATATGCGAGCGTGCCGGCCCTTCGGCATCAGCCTGATGTCGCTTCGATCTGGGTTCCGAAAATCGTCGAGGGCGTTTACGACGCCCCGTTGTGTCCTATCGCCGAAAAGCGCGGCGTTACGATCGGCATGGCGATGACGGAAAAGCAGGGCGGTTCCGACGTGCGGGCTAACGCGACACGCGCTGCGCCCTTGGGCAAAGGCGGACCAGGGGCGGAATACCGGCTCGTGGGCCACAAATGGTTCTGCTCCGCGTCCATGAGCGACGCCTTCCTGACGACGGCCTACACCGATCGCGGGCTCAGCTGTTTCCTCGTCCCGCGCATCAAGCCGGACGGCGAGCGCAATTCCATCCAGATCATGCGGCTGAAGGACAAGCTCGGCAACAAATCGAACGCCTCCTCCGAAATCGAGTACCACGACGCCTTCGCGCAAATGATCGGCGAGGAGGGCCGCGGCGTCGCCACCATCATCGACATGGTGCACCACACGCGCCTCGATACGATGGCCGCGTCGCTCGGCATCATGCGGCGCGCGCTGGCTGAGGCCGTCCATCACGTTTCCCATCGCCGCGCCTTTCAGAGAACATTGATCGATCAGCCGCTGATGCGCGCGGTCTTGGCGGACATTGCCCTCGATTACGAGGCTGCCGCCATGCTGACGATGCGCGTCGCGCGCGCCTTCGATGGCGAGAGCGAGCATGACCGGCGCTTCGCACGTCTCGCGGTCGCGCTCGGCAAGTTCTGGATCACGAAGCGCACGCCGCACTTCGTTTATGAATGTCTCGAATGCCTGGGCGGGGGCGGCTATGTCGAGGACAACCCCTTGCCACGCTTCTATCGCGAAGCGCCCGTCAACGCGATCTGGGAGGGCTCCGGCAATGTGATCGCGCTCGATATTTTGCGCACCATCCAGAAAGAGCCGGCCGCGCTTGACGCCTTCTTCGCGGAGCTTTCGCCCGCGCGCGGGTTTCATCCCTGTTTCGACCGCAGCTTCGAGAACCTTTCCCGCGCCGTGGGCAAAGGCGCGCCGGAAGCCGACGCCCGTTACGTTGCCGAAACGATGGCGCTCGCCCTGGCTGCCGCGCTGCTCTTCCGGCACAGCCCGGAAGCCGTCGCCTCGGGATTTTGCGATGTGCGGCTCAGCGCGGAGATGCGCGGTCTGAATTACGGGGCGACTCGCGCGCGCATCGACATGAACGCGATCATCGAGCGGCAGACCGGCGCCGCAAAATAGACCGCGGGCACAAGCCTTCCCAACCGCGAAGCCGAGTGGGACGCGTCGCGGCGCCAGCCCAGCTCACGCCTTTTTTGAGGACAATCGGAACCATTTTTTAATTGCATTGTTCCAACCGCCGGAAGTGCTAGCTCGGCAGCAAGAGAAGGCATTCGCTGCGGGTCATCAGTTGCAACAAGAAGGGGGATGAATGATGCCGACGATCGGAGCTTCGACAGAAGAATTGCAACCGGCCGCGCCTGCAATGGCCGGTGGGAATTTGCCAGCAGAGCTGGTGGAATTGGCAACGCGAGGAGCGCCACGCGGCTCCAAGCTAAAAATATCGATAGAGAAGAAAATAGAAAATATCTGGCTCGAGTCGAAGGAGCTTGGCTGGAGCTATAACGATTTCATCTCACACCTCTTGGAGGTGTTGGTCGTTCTCAATCATAGGGCCTTCTTGCCAAAGGCGAATTCAAACGAAAACGGCTTGGAGAAGCCAACGGCCCGTTAATCGGGTTAGCCTGTAGTGCGGGGAAGAACCGAGTTCGTCCGCGGGATGGAAGATTGTCTATCTCGCCTCGACGCGCAACCTCTGAAGCAGATCCTTGATCGGATGATGCGCCCAGGCTTGCGTCACGAAATCGCGGTGTTCGGTTTCCGGGTCCGTGGAGATGAAAGTCACGCTTCCACCGCGGAGCGGGCCTTTCAATTTCATGCTGACGTTCACGTCGTGACCCTTCAGCATGCTCGCAAGCTCGATATTTCTCGCCCGCGTCGAGTTCGCATAAGCGCTGAGAAAAAAGGCCTTATCGCGCGTCGAGATCCAGTTTGCGAACGTCTCCATGTCCCCGTAGAGCGCATCAAGAAGAACGATGCCGCGGACGCGTGAACCTGCCCCGCCATTGCGGATGCAGGACGCTGCCGTCATGTAGCCGCCGCTGTAGGCCACGATCACGATGGGCATTTTATCGAAATAGGCCTTGGAGCGGGGATCGCCGTGCGCGTTCGCAAGCTCCAGGCTCGCCTCATCCAGGAAACGCTGAAACCCGCCGGGCTGCCACAGCTTGCCCGCGCTTGAGTCGGCAGCGTCGGACGCGAGTTGCGGCGCGACAAGGACGGCATTCACCCCGGCTTCGGACACCTGCTCCGGCACACGCTGGCGAGCGATGACGTCGCGTTGCAACGTGGCGCCGTGGCCATGCAGGAAAATCACCATCAGCGCAGGCCGCCTTAAATCGAAGCCGCGCGGAATATGAAGAAGCACGCGGCTGTCGCTGTACGTCCGGTCCTCCCAGTAAACCTCGCCGCCCGACGTTCGATGTCCGCGCCTGCCTCCGTCGCTCACATCGATGAAAGGCCGGCCCGAGTTGGGGTTTATGCCGTGATAAGGGAATGGCGCGCTTTCAAATTCCACGAGCTTGGTCTTTGTGCGCCTCAATGGGAGGAGAGGCGGCTCGGATTTGATGGTCGATCCCTTCTTCACCGCTTTTACCGGCACGACGAGCGACTCGAGTTCAACGGGAGCACGGCCCGTGCCCGCTTTCAAGAATGCTTGTTTGGCCGTACGGTTCGGACGATCTTCAACGGGCCTTTCGTCAACCGGCGCCTCATCGGCAAACGCAACCGTGCCGACATTTTGAGCAACCGGCGCAGAGCGCTGCACAAAGTCGACGGACCCGGTCTCATCCCGGCAGCCGCCCGCAATGATTGCAAAAATCGCCACGATTGGGAAGAGCAGGTTGCCTAATGAATTTTTAATCATTTGCTGAGGCATTTTAACAGGAACCGGAACGTAAAGTTTACCAAATCGGTTTGCTGGCCGTGCTCCTTTTCTGGATAGATCCCAATCGTGTCCATATTGAGCTAGAGCGTTGATGAAGTTAAGGCGAAAGGACTTTCTAAACAGCTTTCCCTAGGGTGCAATGTACGGTCCAGCCCCAAGCCTAAGTTGCCATAAAGCAACTACTATAAGATTAACCCCCCTCGGAATTGTTGAACCACGGGTTAATTGGTAAGACCAACCCATGAGCGATTCATCAATAACCATGGAAGAGACGACGCCTAGCGGCGCGAGCGGTCTTCAGACGCGGCTCGATCTGCCGAAAGTATCGGCGCTGACTGCGACCGCTCTTGCGGTCGCCGATATGATCGGGACCGGCGTTTTCACAAGCCTCGGCTTTCAGGTCCGCGATATCCCGTCGCCCTTTTCCTTGGCGATGCTTTGGATCGTGGGCGGACTCGTCGCGTTATGCGGCGCGCTCTCCTACGCCGAGCTCGCAGCGGCCTTTCCTCGCTCCGGTGGGGAATACAACTTCTTGACCCGCGCTTTCCGGCCCTCCATCGGCTTCATGGCCGGGTGGATTTCCGCGACGGTTGGCTTTGCTGCGCCCGTCGCGCTGGCGGCGATGGCTTTCGGGCAATATTGTGCGGGTGTCGTCCCAGGGGCGCCCGTCCTGACGCTTGGGATAGGGATCGTGTGGCTCGTTTCGATCGTGCATCTTCTGGGCATTCAAAGTGGAGCCGCTCTTCAGAACATTTCCACCTTCATCAAGCTTGGTTTGATCGTCGTTTTGATCGTGGCGGGCCTTCTTGTTTCCGATCCTCAACCCGTCTCTTTCGCGCCCTCGATGGCCGACATCGGCATTATCACCGGGCGCCCTTCGCGATCAGTCTCGTCTTCGTTCTCTATGCCTACTCGGGATGGAACGCGGCAACCTATATAGCGGGCGAAATCAGGGATCCGGAACGGAACCTGCCGCGCTCGATCCTGGCCGGAGTCTTGATCGTGACGGTGCTCTATGTCGTCCTGAACGCGATCTTCCTCTACACGACCCCGGTGAAAGAGCTGGCAGGTCAGATCGACGTGGGGCTCATCGCGGGCCGGCACATTTTCGGAGAGGCGGGAGGGCGCACGGTCGCCGCCTTTATTTGCATCGGTCTCATTTCCTCGATAAGCGCGATGATGTGGGTCGGCCCCCGTGTGACCATGGTCATGGGCGAAGACAACCCCATGCTCGAGGTGTTCTCCAGGACTGCGAGGAACGGCGTTCCGGTCAACGCAATGCTGTTTCAGCTGCTTGTCGTCACGGTGCTGTTGTTCACCCAGAGCTTCGAAGCCGTGCTTGATTTCATCCAGTTCAGCCTCACGTTCTGTTCGTTCCTGGCGGTTTTGGGCGTGATCGTGCTTCGTTACCGGCAGCCACATTTGCCGAGGCCCTACCGCGCGTGGGGATATCCGGTCACACCCTTTCTCTTTCTCGCGGTTACCGGGTTCGTGCTTGCACACCTGCTCATGGAGCGCCCCTTTCAATCAATTGCGAGTCTCTTCACAATGATGGCCGGGCTTCTAATCTATGCGTTGTCCAGGCGCCTTTCGAAAAGGAACTAGCATCCTATGACTAAACTGAACGGAATTCTTCGATCCCTCTTTTTGTGCGCATTCCTGCTTGCGTTGGCGCCGGGCTTGGTGCGTGCGGCGGATGGGCAAGCCTCGGATGACATCGCTCATTTTCTCGCGGGAATGCCGCCTTCAGCAAACTCCCCGCTCACAAGCCTCACAAGCGACGCAGCATGGAAAAAGCACGCAGAGGTTTTCAACGCCGATTGGAAAAACCTGGAAAGCAAGCAGCTCGAGAAGGTTCGCGCTTGGTCGTCAGCGAACATCAAGCAGGCGCAGCCGGTGCTGTTCTACATGTTCAGCGGGCCGGACTACCTTTATGCGAACGCTTTCTTCCCGAATGCGAAAACAATCATTATGGCCGGGCTTGAGCCCAGCGGCGCGATCCCCGAGCTGAGCGAGATCACCTCGCACACGGTGGCGGGCGAGGTTAACGGAATCCGCGCGGCGCTCGGAAATCTGCTCAAGCACAGCTATTTCATCACCAGCCAGATGGGCTCGCAGCTTTCCCGTCCGAAACTCTCCGGCACCCTTCCGATCATCTATGTCTTCCTTGCGCGCTCCGAGAAGACCATCCACGATGTCAGCCTCGTCGGACTTGACAAGGAGGGGAAACTCCATCCGCTCGATGAGGCTGGTTTTGTCCCTGTGACGAAGGGCGCGAAAGTTGTTTTTGCCGGCAGCGACGGCGAGGAGCGCACGCTCTATTACTTCAAGACGGACCTTTCAAACAAAGGCGTTCCGAACAGCGGTTTCCTGAAGTTCTGCGATACATTCGGGCAAGGCGACGCCTTCGTGAAGAGCGCGTCTTACCTTCTGCATAACCCCGGTTTTTCTGAAGTTCGGGACTTCCTGCTCAAGAACTCGGTTTCGCTCGTTCAGGATGACACTGGCGTTCCTCTCAAATTCCTGAACGACAATGATTGGCAGCTCCATCCGTTCGGCACGTATATCGCGCCCATCCGGGAGTTCGCCCACGCGCAGCAGCCGAAGCTCGTGGAACTCTTCAAGAAAAAGAGCGAGGGGCCGCTGAACTTTACCGTCGGCTACCATTGGGGCAAGCCCTCGAACCTGCTGCTCGCTGTGAAGGCGACGCCGAAGACTCAATAAACCTTTTGGCATCGCCGCCGCTTCGCCGTTGGCTTGTGCGGCGGCCCGTCCTACATATGGCTTCGTTGCGAAAACAGCAGCGAAGCCATAATGATTTTTAGGCCATTCCAGAAAATACTTATCGCCAACCGCGGCGAGATTGCTTGCCGCATCGCCCGCACGGCGAAAGCCATGGGCTATCGAACCGTTGCAGTGTTTTCCGATGCCGATGCGCGCGCTTTGCACGTGCGCTTGCCGGACGAAGCGGTTCGGATCGGTCCCCCTGCCGCACAGGAAAGCTATCTCAACATTCCGGCCATTCTCGAGGCCGCCCAGAAGACAGGTGCGGATGCAATCCACCCCGGTTATGGCTTTCTGGCCGAGAATGCCGATTTCGCCGGGGCTTGCGAGCGCGCCGGGATCGTTTTCATCGGCCCGTCCAGCGATGTCATTCGCAAGATGGGCGACAAGGCCGCTGCGAAGGCCATCATGCAAGAGGCGGGCGTTCCCTGCGTTCCTGGCTATTTCGGGCAGGACCAGTCCGACAAGCGGCTTACAGCCGAGGCCGGAAAGCTCGGCTTTCCGCTGCTTATCAAGGCGATTGGCGGCGGCGGGGGCAGAGGAATCCGCGCGGTTCGCACGGCAGCCGAGATACACGAGCAGCTTGCGGCGGCGCGGCGCGAGGCCAAAGCCGCGTTCGGCGACGACCGGCTCATGCTGGAACGGCTGATCGAGCACCCGCGCCATCTCGAGGTGCAAATTTTCGGCGATGCGCAGGGCAACGTCGTCCACCTTTTCGAACGCGATTGCACCACCCAGCGGCGGCGGCAGAAAATCATCGAGGAAGCGCCGAGCCCGGTTTTGTCCCCTGCCCTCCGCGCAAAGCTGACCGGCTACGCGGTCGAGGCGGCGCGCGCGGCCGGATACCGGAACGCGGGCACCGTCGAGTTCATCGCGGACGCGGACCTGAACATCTATTTCCTGGAAATGAACACGCGGCTTCAGGTCGAGCATCCGGTCACCGAGTTTGTGACGGGCCTCGATCTCGTGGAATGGCAGTTGCGCGTCGCAGCGGGCGAGCCGCTCCCCTTGAGGCAGGGCGAGATTTCGCTTCGTGGTCATGCCATCGAGGCGCGGCTTTGCGCGGAAGCCCCTTATGATGGCTTCCGGCCGCAGACCGGCGCCGTGCTTCGGGCGCCCCATTCGCGGGATGGCGTGCGGGTCGACTCGGGCGTCGAAGAGGGCAGCGAGGTGTCCCCCTATTACGACTCGATGGTGGCCAAGGTCATCGCCTACGGCCGCGACAGAACAGAGGCGGCGCGGCGGCTTGCCTGCGCGCTGGAAGACGATCCGCTGCTTGGGCTCCCAACGAACCAGCAGTTTCTGGCGCACTTGCTCCGCGGCAGGGAGTTCCACGAGCTGTTGCTTGCCACAAACACGCTGGATGCCTGGTTTGAGGCGAAGGCCCCCCTCTTTAACCGCCCCGCGCCCGCGAAGGAGGTCTGGGCGCTCGCCGCAGCTCTATACGCGGATCGCGGAAGCGTCGGCGAATGGTTCTGGTCCGGCAACGCGTTCGATTTCTCCCTTGAGCTTTTTTGCGGCGGTGAACGGAAGACGGTCCGCTACAGCCGCACCCAGAAAGGGACGATTGCGGTTTCCTTCGACGGAGGCGAAGCGGAAATCACGCTGATCGACGCCACGCCTCCCGATATCGTCTTCGAAGCGTCCGGCGTGCGCAGGCGCGCCATCGCGCTATGGAACGGCGCGAACCTGCATGTCAGCGCGGGCGGCTCTTCCTTTGTCTTCGGCCAAGCCGAAAGCCATCACGCCGCCGATGATCTCGCGGATGGAGCGAGGATCACCGCGCCCGTGGCGGGCCTTCTCCTCAATGTCTTCGCCGAGCCGGGGCAGAGCGTGGCGGCCGGGCAAATGCTCGCGCTCATCGAGGCCATGAAGATGGAAACGCGGGTAACCGCCATCCATGCCGGCCGGATCACACGCGTCCACGCTGAGGCGGGCGCTCAGGTTGCGATGCAAGCGCTTCTCTTCGAGATCGAAAAGCTGGACGAGCCCGCCAATGTCTAAGGCAATCCTCACATGCGCCTTAAATGGCGTCCTGACCGACCCGCGCCAGCATCCCATGGTGCCGGTCACGCCGCAACAGATGGCGCAGTCGGCGCGCGAGGCGTTCGACGCCGGCGCTTCCATCATCCACGTGCATTTCCGCTGCCAATCGCCCGGAATGGGGCACTTGCCAAGCTGGGAGCCGGACATTGCCGCCGAGGCCATAAACGCCATTCGCTCTGCTTGTCCTGGCGTAATCATCAACCAGACGACCGGCGTAATCGGCGCGGACATTTCCGGCCCCGTCGAATGCATCAAGCGCACAAGACCCGAAATCGCGGCCTGCAATGCGGGAAGCCTCAACTATCTGAAGCTCCGGGCGGACAAGCAATGGGCCTGGCCTCCGCTCCTCTTCGACAACCCTGTTTCCAAGGTGAAGGCGTTCCTCGACGCGATGGCGGAAAGCGGCTCCAAGCCCGAGTTCGAATGCTTCGATGTCGGCATTGTCCGCTCCGTCGCTCTTTATATCGAGAGCGGCATGGCTGAAACGGCGCAATACAATTTTGTGATGGGCGTGGCTTCAGGGATGCCGGTCGACGCCGATCTGCTGGCTTTGCTTTTGAAATATAGGCACAAAGACGCGCCCTGGCAAACCACGCTGATCGGCCGGACCGAGATTTGGCCGGTCCATCAGCGCGCCGCCGACCTGGGCGGGATGTTGCGCACCGGGCTTGAAGATACATTTTATCTGCCAAACGGCGAGAAAGCCGTCAGCAACGGCGCGCTGATCGTGGCCCTGGCCCAGTGCGCGCGCAATGCCGGGCGCGAGATCGCGTCGCCGGAAGAAGCGAGATTGATGCTTCACCTCGGAGGAGCAGCGCATGCAGAGGAGCGATCCACCGCCGCAAGCTAACGGCAGCCAACCCTTTGTCTCGCCCCCGCAGCGCTTCCTGCGGACAGCGGCGCGCAGAGGAAAGGCGCCGGCCTACTATGTGCGCGGCGACGCTGGCTGGGCGCCAACCTCCTGGAACGATTACGGCGATGAGGTCCGCCAAGCCGCGCGCGCGCTCGTAGCGCTGGGCGTGAAGCCGGGCGATGCGGTCGGCGTCCTCGGCTACAACAGGCCCGAGTGGGTTGTCATGGATCTGGCCGCGATGATGGTCGGGGCATCGGTTGCGGGCATCTATTTCACCTCGTCCGCCCAGGATGCAGCCTATATCATCAATCACGCACAATGCGAGATCGTGCTGGCCGAAAATGAAGAGCATTTCCAGCGGATTGCAAAGGAGCGCGCACAACTGAACGTCCTTCGTCATATCATCATGATGAAAGGCGCTCCGGCGAAAGATCCCCTGCAGATGACGTGGGAAGCCTTTCTTGCGCATGGCGAGAGCCGGTTCGACGCCGAGGTCGAACGCCGCTTGCAGGCCATCAAGCCGGGCGACATCGGCTGCCTCATTTATACGTCCGGCACGACCGGCTCACCGAAGGCAGTGCAGTTGAGCCACGGCGCGCTCACCGAAACGGCTGGCCTCATCGAAAAGCTTTGGGACGTCTCAGAAGAGGACTGCGCGATATCCTACCTGCCGCTGGCGCATATTGCCGAGCGCATGATCACCGTTCATTTCCCGCTGACGGTCGGCAACGCCGTCTATTTCGCGCCGGATATCCAACAGCTCGGCCAGTATCTCAAGGAAGTCAGACCGCACATCTTTTTTGGCGTCCCGCGCGTTTACGAGAAGATTGCGACTGCCGCGCAGTTGCAGATCGCGAACGCGGAAGGAACGAAGGGCAAGATCGCGCGGTGGGCGGTGCGGTCCGGCCAGGAGTGGCATCGCAAAGAACGGCTGGGGGCGCCTCCGGGGGTCAAAACGGGATTCGCCATGGCGCTGGCCTCAAGGCTTGTGCACAGACGCGCAAAGCAGGCTATCGGGTTCGATCGCGTTCGCTATTTCGCTTGCGGGGCGGCGCCAATCCCGGAAGAGACGTTGCACTTCCTGCACGGGCTCGACATCCCCGTTCGTGAGTTATGGGGCATGTCCGAGACCTGCGGAGCCGGGACCACAAACCTTCCCGGTGAGACCAAGGTCGGCTCGGTGGGGCGGCCCCATCCAGGGCTCGAACTCAAACTCAGCCCGGAAGGCGAAATCCTCGTCAGAGGTCCGTATATCTTTTCCGGCTACGCGAAGGATCCGGAGGCGACCGAAAGGGCGCTTGCCGATGGCTGGTTGCACACAGGCGATCTTGGCCGCATCGACGAGGACGGGTTCGTCTATATCACCGGGCGCAAGAAGGACATCATCATCACATCGGGCGGCAAGAACATCGCGCCCGCCAACCTGGAAATGGACCTTGTGGCCTTGCCGCTGGTCGAGCACGCCATCGTCTGCGGGGATCGGCGTCCGTACCTGAGCGCGCTTATCACGCTGAATGCGGGCGCGGTGGCGCAGTTCGCGGCTGAATGGGGACTGTCGGAAGACGATCCCCAACTCAACGAGGCGATCCGGCATGAGTTGCAATCCGGCATCGACGCGATCAATGCCCGCCATGCGCGCGTGGAGAATATCCGGCGGTTCACCATCCTGCCGGAGCCGCTGTCGATCGAAGCCGGCGATCTCACGCCCACAATGAAGGTGAAGCGCTCAACCGTTCTCAGGAGGCTTCAGCCCGTTATCGACGAGCTGTACCAGCAAGGCGTCAGAGAGAAAGGGCTGGCTTCCTGAAGCAGCCCGCGTTCATTTCGACGCGGATGAAGATCGCGGCTTGAGCGACGTTTCGACGGCTTCGTTTTCGGCCGGAGAAGGCAAGGGAGCCGAAGTTTGGGGGATCGACCGGACTTTCTGCTATTGGGGGTTGAGCAGGAGTGGGGCGAGGAGCCGCCGCCGGTTTGTTTTGCCGCTTGCGCAAACATTTTGCTCATCTTTCAAATTGACAGCATCTGTATTGCTCAAATAACTAGTTGCATCGATTTTGGGTCATAGTGTCAAGGTGGGCGAATTGGCTATAAGGTTTCATTTAGTTGGCGCGGCGTTTTTTCTGAGTATGTCGTTTGGCTCTGCTATTGCACAAAACACCGAGCGGTTCTCGGAAAAAACCATCCAGCAATTGCAAGCTATCCAGGAGTTGAGGCAACACCAGTCTCCAATCGAGAATAAGCTCTCTTCCCAATTATTGGGCGCAGTCAAGGCGATCGAAGGGACGCCGAGGGTGGAGCAGGCGCCCCACTTGGGCTCTCATGCCGAGATCTCGAATGAGGGGCTCGTAAGAATAACGATAAACGGGCAGATCACGCAGGAACTCGAAAGCCTTGTCGCAAAGCAGGGCGGGAGAGACATCGTCACGCCCCCGGAACGTAGCATGATGTCAACTCTATTTCCTCTTGCGAAGGTAAGAGAATTAGCAGCGCGGCCCGAGGTTCATGCGATTGAGCTATCGGCAAAACCGCAACGCAACACCATGCCACCGAGCACCGAGGATGACGAGGGTGAAATCGCTCATGATGCCGCCGCCGCAAGAGAGAAGTACAAGGCAACCGGCTCCGGGGTGAGAGTCTGTGTTCTTTCAGACAGTACTACATCGGTCGATCCCAGTAGTGGGCAACGAATAGATAATCTCGCCAATGCCAAGCAGAACGGCTCTCTGCCCGATGTCAAGATCATCCGCGATTACATGGGTACGGATGGGAATGGTGAAGGCGTTGCAATGCTTGAAATCGTGCATCGCATAGCGCCCGATGCGGAACTCGTCTTTACAACGGCTGAGCAGAGCAGTCTTGAAATGGCAAGAAACCTCGGGGAGCTAACTGATCCGGCGAACGGAGTAAAGTGCGATATCATCGTCGATGATTATTCCTACCCAGATGAGTCCCCCTTCGGCAACGGAAATATATCCAGCGAGGTGGCGAAGGCTTCCAAGGCCGGTATTTTATATTTTTCGTCGGCCGCCAATAATAATAACTTCCTGAAAGATAAAAAAAATTCGGGAACCTGGGAGGGAGACTTCAAGGCGAGCGCAACTCACAAGCCTATACAGATTCATGGAAAACAGTATAGCGTTCATGAGTTTTCTCCCGGCAAGACATCGGCTATGATTAGCAGCTCAAACACGAACGGTGGTCTTCAGCACTGCTCCTGCATTTCTATTAACTTATGGTGGACTGATCCCCCTAATAATACCTCCAGTGATTATATAATCGCCGTCCTGGATCAAGGCGGCAATGTCACCGACTACTCATCGGGATCGCATCGCCGCCCCAGGGCGTCGGTGAGGGCGAACACCAACTCTCGGCTTGTCATTCTGAAAGAGGCTAGCGCTCCGATCCGGTTCCTTCACCTCGGCGCTTACCGGGCTTATCTGGATGTGGGAACACCCGGAGCAGTTTCCGGCCACAATGCTGCAGGAGCTGCGAATGCATTCTCGGTGGCGGAAATAGACGCGAGCGGTAGCAAAGCTCCCTATTTGGGTGGGCAGCAAGTGCACGTTATCCCCGAAAGCTCAGATGGTCCACGCCGGATTTTCTTCGATGAACAGGGTAACGACACGAATGGCAATCCGATCACGAGCACGACCAATCTCACATCCAAGGGCGGAAAAGCTCTAAAGAAGCCCGACATTACGGCGGCAAGCTGCGTAACGACTGACGTTCCCATGTCTCCGCAATCGAAGAACCCATATATCTTTTGTGGAACCAGCGCAGCTGCGCCCCATGCGGCGGCGATTGCTGCGCTGATCAAATCTGCCCACTCGGACTGGACGCCCGACCAGATCCGTAAAGCCCTCACCACAACCGCTCTGGATATTGAAACGCCAGGCTGGGATGCATTATCCGGTTATGGAGTTGTCATGCCGGGACCGGCCTTGGCTGCACATCCATAAAACAAACGCTGGCCCCACGCGACTCAGGCGTCACGGAGGCCAGCGCCTACGCGTATCACAACGCTTCGGTCCGAAAATTCCGCTGCTGAAGGAGTAGCAGTTGTACCCAAGAACCACGCCCGCGTCTGCTTGCGACCGGCATGGCTTTTTTCAGAAAGAGACCACACTATAGCAACGCATTCGTTGGTATCCAAAGAATACCTGTTTAGTAATAACCAAGCTCCCGCATGACGTCGCCGTGAATCGAGTTCGAAGAGCTTTTGATGCGGCTGGATCTCCGCGATGTTTTTCCTGTCGTCCCCGCATCGGAAATAGGCAGGAAACATCTTATGGAGATCGGCGAAACCGAGCTTCAAGTCATTGACCGCGGGCTTCCCGAGAAAATCGGCGATCCTGGCGCCGGCTTCTTTTGACGGCGCTGTAAGCTCTTCATACCTCAAGAACAGCGTTCGGGCGCGCCGCTGCGGCGCCCAGGCTTTATAATGATCCGCCCAGAAACCCGGAAAGATTTCACCCCGGATAAGCTCTTCCATGGTTGCGGGAAGGCCCTGGATATCGTTCAGATAGTGGAAATAAGAGACGATGGCGGACCTTCCATCCCGGATCAAATAGATGGCGGGCGCGTCGTCGAGGGGCGGCTCGTTCGTCTTGACGATTTCGGGATCTTTGCGTTCGCCAGAGCCGTCACGCCTTCCCCGCTCGTAATGGCCAACCAGATCGCCAACGCCGGGAGCGATATCCCAGCGCGCACTCTCTCCCTCATAGAGCGACGTGGACCGCAATCCGAACGCCTGGTTCAGAATCAAACGCAGAAACGAGCTGCCGGAGCGGGGATAGCAGGAAAGCCACATTGATCGATTGTGCGATTGGGATTGTGCTGACGAGACTGTCGGAGAGTCCGATTAATACCATCAATTGAAGCTTTGCCAAGCTGGGGCGTAGCCCTGAAGCGAGGTTGAGCAAAAAATTGCGACGCAATCGTAACCTCCCTGTTAACGTTTCCGGGGCGACGAGCGCAGGGCGCCTCGTTCCAATCGTTCGCCGCACGGCGCAAAGTCCGGCCGTCCAGGTGAACGGATCGTTGCCAGGCGAGGCTGCGCCATGATGTTCATCTCTTTGTGGTTAACAGGAGGGCGCCGGAATTATTTACCGCCCTGTGTCTGGTTCAAAACTGGCTTGTTCGGCGCGAAGCCGCGGAGCGCGGTGCCTTTTGCCGGACGGGGACAAAATGCCTTAAGCCGCTGATATTAATTATCTTTTTATGGTTAATCGTTTGCCCATTAGATAAAATTTAATGCCGGAATTTTCCCATTTACTGGGACGCGCAAAAGTCCGTTAAATATGTTGCGGCTTCGCGAATTAACGCTTGCGCAGAGCCGGAACCCCCGGCGGCGATGGCTTGCCGTTCGGTATTTTCCTCGCAGTTATCTCGCAATTATCAAAGGCCGGGGCGGGCTGGGCTCTTGTTAACCTGCTAGCAAGACGATTTCGCCGAGGATCTTTCAGAACGAGAAATGCGGACGAAAACGTCAGGGAGTTGACAGATAGATGGTTCAAATTCGACAGTCATATGGTCCAAATTCGGAGGATGCCTACAAAAACACCCGGACGCGCGTCCGATTAGGCGTACAAGGCTCTGACAAGCGGCAAGAATGGCCGTGACTTATGACGGTCGCATAAAAGGGTTGCAGGGCCGGCCAAACCGCAAGCTAATTCGGAGTTGCTTTCTCCGCCGCCGCTATGGAAGCGATCCCGATCCGCTTTGCCTCATAACCATGATCGAGGATCGGACGCCACCAATCGCCCCTCTGAAGATACCAGGCGATGGTTTTTTCAATGCCGGTTTCGAAGCACTCCCTGGCGCGCCAGCCAAGTTCGGTCTCGATCTTCGTGGCGTCGATGGCATAACGCCGGTCGTGGCCTGGCCGATCGTAGACGAACGTTATGAGCGCGCGCCTCGTCTGTCCTGCGCGGGGCGACAGGCGGTCAAGATGATCGCAGATCGTCTCGACGATATGCAGATTGGTGCGTTCGTTCTTCCCGCCGATGTTGTAGGTCTCGCCAAGGACGCCCTGCTCGACGACGAGCACCAGGGCGCGGGCATGATCCTCGACATAAAGCCAGTCGCGAACATTGAGACCGTCCCCATACACGGGCATCGGCTCGCTGAAAACGCCCTTGATGATCATGTGCGGGATGAGCTTCTCGGGAAACTGGTACGGCCCATAATTATTCGAGCAATTGGTGATCAGAACCGGAAGCCCGTAGGTATGATGCCAGGCGCGGACGAGATGGTCCGAGGCTGCCTTGCTGGCGGAATAGGGCGAATTCGGCTGATAAGGGCTTTCCTCCGTGAAAAGGCCGGTTGCTCCCAGCGAGCCGAAAACTTCGTCCGTCGAGACATGGAGAAAGCGGAAACGGCCCGCTTTATCCTTCGGCAGCTTGCGCCAATACCGCAGCGCCTCCTGCAGCAGCGTGAACGTCCCAACAATGTTGGCGGTAATAAATTCCTGAGGGCCATCGATCGACCGGTCGACATGGCTCTCGGCCGCAAGGTGCATCACCGCGTCCGGCTGGAAATCCTCGAAAACCTGCCGCATCGCCGCCGCATCCGCAATGTCGGCCTCCAAAAAACGATATCGCGGATGTTCGCCAGCCCCCGGAACCGAGGCCGGATTGGCGGCATAGGTCAGCTTGTCGATGTTGAGGATCTCATGATCGGTTTCCGCCAGCAGGAGACGAAGGAGAGCCGAGCCGATGAAACCATAGCCGCCAGTGACGGCGATTCTCTTCCTTTCCGTCATGATCAAGCAACCTGCGGCAGCGGAGCGATGGCCGAAAAAAGTTCCGGGGCCATTTGCGGCAAGCCCAGCAAATATTGCCCGTAACTGCTCTTTTCGCAGCGTCTCACGGAGGAAAAGAACTCGTCTGGCGTAATGTATCGCATGCGCAGCGCGATCTCTTCCGGGCAGCAGATTTTCAAACCCTGCCGGTTTTCGAGAACCTGCACGAATTGGCTCGCCTCGATGAGGGCTTCATGCGTGCCGGTATCGAGCCACGCATATCCGCGTCCCATGAGTTCGACGCGCAAGCTACCCCTTTTGAGATAGGCCATATTCAAGTCGGTGATTTCCAGTTCCCCTCTTGCCGAAGGCCGCAGCGTTTTTGCGATGCGCACGACATCGTTGTCATAGAAATAGAGCCCCGTCACCGCGAAGTTGGATTTCGGACGCTTGGGCTTCTCCTCGATTGAAATCGCGTGCCCTTCACTATCGACATCTACGACGCCATAGCGCTCCGCATCCTTCACGCGATAGCCAAACACCGTCGCCCCTTCCCTGAGATGGGCCGCCCTTGAAAGAAGCTCGGGCAGACCCTGGCCGTAGAAAATGTTATCCCCAAGGATGAGAGAAACCGTGTCGTTACCGATAAACGGCTCCGCAATAAGGAACGCCTGTGCAATCCCTCTGGGCTGAGGCTGCTCCGCATAGGAGATGGTAATTCCAAATTGCGAGCCATCCTGCAAGAGCTCTCTGAAAGCAGGAAGATCCCTCGGTGTCGAGATCACGAGGACATCGCGCACGCCGGCGAGCATGAGCGTGGAAAGCGGATAATAAATCATTGGCTTGTCGAAGACCGGCAGCAGCTGCTTTGACACCGCCATTGTGCTGGGGTACAGCCGCGTCCCACTGCCACCAGCGAGAACAATTCCCTTCATGACATACACTCTGGCTTGCTGATTACATGCTTTCCGGCTAGCTGAAAAGGCCAGGGGTTGCAATCTTGATTTGTCGCGGATATGCCGGATCAAGCCAGCGTTTATGATTATGTTGCTTGGGAGCCACAATGCGCACTTCGAAGACTGAGCTAGAGGGCGTCAAGATTTTTGAACCAACAATATTTGGAGATTCCCGAGGCTACTTTCTAGAAACCTTCAAGGCTCCAAAGTACCGTGAATGCGGTCTTGATCAAGACTTCGCTCAAGATAATTTATCCATATCGCGAAAAGGCGCTTTGAGGGGACTTCACCTGCAAAATCCAAATCAGCAAGGCAAGCTGGTCATGGTTTTGAGCGGCGCCGTTCTCGATGTCGCCGTCGATGTCAGGGTGGGGAGTCCGGCATTCGGGCGCCACGTTGCCGTTGTTCTCGATGACAAGACACACCGGCAGCTGTGGATACCGCGCGGTTTTGCACATGGTTTCCTGGTCCTGTCCGAAGAAGCGAGATTTCTCTACAAGTGCGATGCGCTTTACGACCGGGGAAGCGAGATGAGCATTCGCTGGAACGACCCCGAACTCAGCATCGATTGGGGCTTGGAGCATCCGCTGCTCTCCGAGAAGGATGCAGCCGCGCCGCTCCTCCGGGAAGTGACGGACAGGCTTCCTCGATACAAGGATTGACCCATGCAAATCCTCGTAACCGGCGCATCAGGCCAAGTGGGAATCGCTCTCACGAAGGAACTCGGTTCCCTGGGCAATCTTTGCCTCATGAACAGGCAGGACCTGGATTTGTCAAAACCTCATTCCATCGCCGAACGCTTGGAGGAGATCAAGCCGAAGCTCATCATCAACGCCGCCGCTTATACGGCTGTTGATAAGGCCGAGTCTGAGCCCGACATCGCCTTTGCTGTCAATGGGACCGCCGTCGGCGTTCTGGGCGAGTGGGCCGCGCGAAAGGGCGTGCCTCTGATCCATTTCTCGACCGACTATGTTTTTGATGGCCAAGCCTCGGAGCCGTACGACGAAAGCCACCCCGTTAACCCGCTGTCCGCGTACGGCAAGAGCAAGGCTGAGGGGGAGAGGCTTCTCCTTCGCACTGGAACTCATTGCCTCATCGTAAGGACGGCCTGGGTTTATTCGACGACCGGAAAGAATTTTCTGAAGACAATGGTAAGGCTCGCCGCCGAGAGGGAGGAGCTTGCTGTCGTGAGCGACCAAGTCGGAGCGCCGACGTCGGCTGACCAGATTGCCAAATTCATTCGTTATGTAGTGAGCGAAGGGCGGGAGGCGCTTCCGGCCCGTTTCGAAAAGTCATCCCACCTCGTCCATTTTACAGCGTCGGGCTGGACGTCCTGGCACGGTTTCGCGAGCGCAATCGTCGCCCGAATGAAGCGTCATGGTCTTCCAGTCAAAGCAGCGAAAGTCAGAGCAATACCCAGCAGCGACTATCCAACGCCAGCCGTGCGGCCTAAATTTTCGCGTTTATCGATGGGTCGTCTGGAAGCCGTTTTTGGTTTTCGTGCCGAACCATGGGAAAAGGGTTTGGACGATGTTTTTGAGCAACTATCGCGCGACTAGGGTCAGTAAAAACTCAGGCTCAGGTCCGGACCGGCCAAACAAAGGCAAATACAGGCACATGGAACAGCTTGAGATAGAGCTTCCATAACAAAGGCGCCTGCGGGCGTTTTTTGTTGCGCTTGATTTTACTCTGCAGCCTAAAGGGTCCGAACTTGCGTTCATAACTACCAACGAACCGGTAGTCGTAGTGCGCCGGTCTTATCGTCCCGAGCGTCCTCATCATGTGAGCGTCGATCAATTCTCTGGGATAGACCTTTTCGGTCTTGGCGACAGCATTGCCGACGCTGACGGCTCGAAGCGGATTCTCACGCAGCAAGCGAACCTTCAGCCAGCTCGATCGATAGCTGTGCAGGTTATCGTGAACGTAATTCGTTCTCAGAAACGACCCAATTCCCGCTATGGGGAGGAGAGAACCATAGCGGTAGCCTTTTTCGACGAGCAGCCGCGAGAGGCCGCGCTCGTACTTTACAATCACGGCGGTTGCGTCCGGCTGCGGTTCGATCTGTTTCCAAAAGTCTAGGAAACCCGCATCAATAAGAACCGGGCGCCGGAAAACCAGGAAATAGCTGCTGATGTGATCGAATTCGCCTTTGATCTGGTTGGCGGTCGGCCCCCAGAAATCGCAGTTCACCTTACTAATCTTTTCGAAGGCGTCTTCGAAAGGATACACAGGGGCATAGCAAGAATCGTTCGCCAGTATGAGTTCATCCCACCCCGCCAGGTCGTGATTCAGGTGCGCCAGACCGCGCTTCCAGCTTCCAAAGTCGTATTCGCCGTGCCGTCCAGCAAATACGAGTTCCGCAAGCCCCTCGAGCTTCGCCGCTTCTTCGGCGCGCAATTCGCAATCGGACACAAACAGGATTCTGTCAGCGACACGCGCCAAACCGCGAAGATAATAGATGACGTAATCGTCGACGATCCCATCGCGGTCGTAATGTGCGAAAAGCGCGATCCGCTTCATGACAGCGTACCTCGGTGCCTATGCAGGAAACCCAGCGATACAAACCCGAAACTATGGCAAGGTCAGGAAAAACCTATATATGAACGCGATGGCTTCTCACCCGCTCACAAGAAAACATCGCGGCTGTTAGCGTTCATCGGCGAACCGGTTGACTTTCCTGAGGTGTGTTCGCGCATTCGGCCTGCAGCGCTCTGGCATCCTTGCCCGCAGTCATCACGGTCCAGTAACCGGCCGCTAAGCCAAAATATCGTTCCCGCCGCTCGGAATTAAACCTGAGTGCGGCCAAGCCTCCCCGAATGCCAGACTTCAACCACTCCACAGGCGGACGAAAGGTTACACCGTGTTTGCGGGTGACATAGGCTTTCGACACGGCCCAGTGGAAAGAGCGGAAATACGTTCCTCCCTTCTTGCTTCGAGTTCGATTTGCCGTGCTCGTGCCGCCCGAGAGCGCCGTGCACATAAACAAGAGACCAGCCGGCTTTCCTCAACCGCTGGCAGATTTCATCGTCCTCGAAATAAAGGAAAATCCGTTGATCGAATCCGCCAAGACCAAGGAAGGCCTCCTTTCGCCAAAACATGGCTGCGCCGGACATGGATTCGACGCAGCAGTCGCCTGCCGGACGATGTTTTGGCTTGCTCTTATTGTGAGGGGGCGGACAAAGAATGGACGAGTCTTGAAAGACGATGCTTCCATCGGGCTTCATGAGCCGTGGCGCGAACGCGGCAGCGTCGGGGTACCGCTCCGCTGCCTCCGCCAGTTTGGCGATCGAACCGGGCTCAAAACGAACGTCAGGGTTCATGAAAAGGATGAAATCTCCCGTAGCCGCTTGAGCGCCGACGTTGCAGCCGCGTCCGTAGCCAACATTCTGTGGAAGGGTTAGGAGGCGGACAGGATAGGTCCCAGCCACACGGACCGAGTCGTCGCTGCTCGCATTATCGACAACGATAACCTCAGCATTATCGGGCAACCGGTCGAGGCAGTCGCCCAGGATGTGGCCGCTGTTGTAACTCACGATGACAATGCTGATAGACGGATCTTTTGGCGTCACCTTCACTCCATCTGGAGGCTGCCGAAACCGAAGCGTTTATTAATAGGCCGCACTCGCTACCGCGCCAAGGCTCTCTCGAATTTCCTCCACACCCATCCTTCCGCTTCGCTCCTGTCTCCAAGAACGTAGGCCGCAACGTTAGCATTTCGTAACGTGAGAGACTGGTCGTTTTCCGCCGCAACCCGACCCGCGAACAGGTAACGATCGCCAAGGGCTATCTCAAAATCATCGCCGGGCAGTTCAATCGTCGTCGTACCGCGAACAGCGAGAAGCGACAGGCAGGGAATTCGATCGTCTCTGCGTTTCACGCTCCGGCACAAATCGCCGATGCTGACCGGCTGGCGAATGCGACGCATGAGGTCAACCAACCCGGGAGCCTCATTATCATCGATGGTGAAACTCCAAAATCCAGGCGTCTCCTCGCCCACCAAAGAGCGCAGGCTCTCCGCGAGCGAATAGGCCCAGAAATCATCCTTGTGCCGGACGAGATCAAGAAACTCTGCAAGCAGGGGGGTGCGCAGAACGGCGATGCATTCATTCGCGATGATCTGGCTTGAGACCATGGTCATGTTCGCGCCGAACCTCGCGAACAGCATTTGATTGGACTGCAAATTCTGCCGCACGATCACGAAAATACCGGGGTTCAGACGTCGGGCCGTAATCGAGATCGCAAGATTGGTCGTATCGTCATCGGTTCCGGCGAATATTCCGGACGCCGTTTCCACGCCGGCTTCGCGGAGCACGGCCGTGCCCGTGCCCAGCCCCTTGATCGATTGCAGCCCGTCCGCCCGTATTCCAGCAGGATCGATGATCGTGGCCTTGAAGCCGCCTCTCTGCACCGCGGAGACGACCTCGCTGCCAAACCTGCCATAGCCGCAGACAATCCAGTGCCCCGGCGCAGCCGGAATCCTCGGTGGCAAGCTCGGCGCCAAATAGGAGCCGGGCGTGCTCGTGAGCCAGGTAAGCAGCCGATGGCTGTCGGGCGCACGCATTGCGAGTTCCATATGGTCACCGAACTCGCGGAACGGATTGATCACACGATAGGCGCCAATCGAGGACATCGAGGAAGCCACGGCCGGCGAATCCGCCCGGCCTACGACCGGGAGCCCGGGCCGCAAGAGGCAGCCCGACACCGCGATGGCGAGATTGGCCGCGTCATCATTGCACAAAGCAAGCACGCCTTTGCATTCAGGCTTCAGCAAACCCGCCGCCGCAAGCGTCTCGGGAGAGCGCGCGTCGGCGGCGAGCAAAGGGGCGCCGATTGACAGGTCTTCGACTTCAAGTTCTTGAATTTTGCGCTCATCCCGGTCGATAGCGGTGAAGCGGTACCCGAGCTTGTCCAGCGCGCGGACAACGGTCATGCCTGTCTCTCCGAGGCCGCAAACAAGATAGAAAGGCTCCCGCAAGCGCGCGACTGCACGGCGAAACCGCGCGCTCACGATGGCCTGCTGGAAAGCCTTATCCTGAGAAAGGCCGAGGAGCGCGCCGAGAAGATAGGCCCAGCCAATGACGGACAGATAAATAATCAACGTCACGAAGAGGCGCTGTTGATCGGTGAAGGCGTTCGGGATTTCTCCGAAGCCGATCGTCGTGGCCGTGTAGGTCACGAAGTAGAACGCCTCAAAGAGAGTCATGCGCCATGGCTGGCCCTGCGCGTCGACGCCCGGAATGAGCGTGAGCCCGACTGTCGACAACGCGAAGATCAAGATAATCAAGATGAGCGGAGCCCGAAGGCGCCGTACCGTTATGAAAAAGACGCTTTGCACCCTAGTGTCCCGTCTCCGAATTGCCGACCAACTTGCAGCGCCCTCGTGCGGCAATTGCGAGACATAAGCCACACCAGGCCCCGTGGACGGACTTGATCCATCATATGGTTTACAAACACTTTGGCTTCGTTTTGTAAAAACAGCATATCTAACAACATAAGTAACTTTTTCCGGCGAAAAATGGAACATCTGCGAGGTTTGGAATCAGCCGCATTTTCCCGGATATCCCCTGCTTCAAGGGGAGGCTCCGCCGTCTGAACGGCCATGCTCACCCAGTTGTTTTCGAGCATCAGGCTGGGATCGAGACACAGGATCTCCTCGAACTGACTGAGCCGCCAAAACCGCTTCCACTCGTCCAGTTGCCGAACTCGGCGGGCAAAGCCGCCAGGTGATGTTGTGGACAGTAAAATAATGCGGCGTTTCCAGAAACTTGCGATCGTCGTGACCGGGTTCGCCTCGCTTGCAGCGCGCTGCCCGGAACACCTCGATAGCAATGTCTCAATCCCTCTCCGTCATCTCAGTCATCTCAGTCATCTCAGTCATCTCAGTCATCTCAGTCATCTCAGTCATCTCAGTCATCTCAGTCATCTCAGTCATCTCAGTCATCTCAGTCATCATGACCGGCCCTCCCGAAGCCGGTCACCCATGAACCACTGAAATCCACAAAATCTTGAGGCAAACCGTCCACAGAGCCTAGCGCCTCTGGATGGCCGTATCGATAATCATGATGATGACGGATACGACATTAGCAAACAGCGCGCCGGCCGAAAGGGACACGACGCTCGCGAGTGAACCTGCACTTAGCTGCGGGGCTTTTTGTGTCGCAAAGAACCATACGAGCGCCGCCGCGAAAAGCTGGAGGAGCGCGACGAGGCTGGAAGCCAGATGAACGGCTCCGATATGGGTGCGGTCGCCGAACTTCAGGATCACGGCAATCAGACTGGCGATTATCGCGGCGAACAGCTCCCATGCATTGTGCTGGTCCGGGTTGCCGATGTCGCCATAGACGAACCCGAAATTCAGCGTAGCCGCCAAGAGGATAACAAATCCGAAGACAACCTTTTCTAGGTTCATCAATTCACCGCCCGCCGCTGCCGCCGTCGCGGTACCTCAAGCACGGTTGCATCGCCCGGACCTTGCGAAAGATCAAGGGAGGACACTCCGCTTACTTCGAAGACGACGCCGAGCGGGCTGACGGCACAAATTTCAACGGCCTACATATTTTTGTCCTTGCCGCCTGTTGCAGTTTTGTCGTCATAAACTTGAGAGGGCTAGCAGGACGACAGGCTCGCCACGAGGTTAACTTGCTGAAAACACTCAACATCATCCTGAGCCTGTCGAAAGATGAGGCAGGGTTCACGGTTTTTGAGCATCTGCTAGCGGCTTATGCAGGACCAGCCGAGCATAATATTCAATCTGCGCAATGTAATCTGCACTGTGTCTTGTGCTGCGGCCATCCAGGTGATCGGCAAGCTTCTCCAGACGAGTTTCAACGCCTTCGGCATTACTGACGGCACTGCGGAAAATCGGCGTAACGCACACTTCCTCAATGTATGTTCGTTCCTGACCCTGCAAGGATCCTTTGGTCAGTTTGAAATTCAACAGAAGGCTCAACACGATGTGCGGGGCCGTGAACCCCCAGGTAAGACTTCCCAAGGAATAGGCAATGACCGCTACGCGGCCGGGATCTCGGCGAGTACGGTAGTATTCCACCGGCTGGATGACATGCGGGTGATGGCATAAAATCGCATCGGCGCCATATTCAACCAGTTCACGAGCCGCTTCGACCTGCCGTTTGCGCGGAAAAAACTCAAACTCAAAGCCCCAATGCAGTGACGCGATAACAAAATCGCATCCTTCACGCTTACACCAATCGATCTGCTGCTTGAGAGAATCAAGCTCGGGATCGACGTGTTTCGAGAGCAGCCTTGCCACATTGATACGGTAGGCATCCTCAGGAGGTACAGCACGGCCATTGAGTCCAAATGTTGAGGAGACAAAGCCAAGCTTTATGCCTTCCTTAACGAGAATTCTTCCTTGGCTGTATTCTTCCTTTTTTCTATTTGTGCCTGTTTCGAGAATGCCCTCTTCGGCAAATACACCCAGGGTCGTCTCAAGGCCTTCAATGCCCATATCGAAGGCATGATTATTGGACGTATTCAAGACATCGAAAACTCTGCCTTTATGTCCCTTCAAGACGTCAAATTGGGCTCTTGAGCAGCATTCCGTGGGCGGCCCGCTGTCACTGATAACTTCCTTGATCAGGGGCTGAGTGGTTATCGGAGATTCATGATTGGCGTAAGCAACATCCTGATCGAATAAAAGATCGGCAATATTTTCGAAAATAATGTCTCTCGACTGCTCGAGGCCTTCCGCTTGTAAAATGTCGCCGGCGGCTCCGAGTGTCAGAACTCTGTTGTTTTTCGAAACCTGCTGGCAATCCGATCGCCGATTGATCGGTCATCAGGAGATCGGTAATCCGCTCGCCTTCCTCAAGGTAAGTAATAGGATGAGTGCATTTGTAGACCCAATAACAGATATCGCGAAGCTCCATTTCGCCCATATCCGTCGCTGCATCGATAAGAGGATGCCGCCAACTCCCGGATAACTCCGCAGATTTTACCGAAGCATTCAAGATATCCCTGAGTTCTGGAGTCGATATATCGAGAACTTCGGCCGGTGTTGATGGCAGGGAATGAGGCATCGTCGTCTTTCGTGAAGCTATGTTGACATTACTTGATTAGTTTCTTTCGGAAAAGAAGACCCAAAGTCGACAGGCGGAATGGCTCGCTTGAGCGTGTTGAAACGCTGGCGATTACCACTTGATTATTGTGTAGGCAATTACGACGAAACATCACCGAGGAAGACCTGCAAAACGAACGTGAGCAGGTCCTTTGGGTCTCCCCCTTTCATAGACGCACGACCTTGTGTTTCTGGAGGCGGTTGTGTCGAAGCCTCAGCGCTCTTCGTCGGGCGCGAGTGTGAAATAAAACGTCGATCCTGCGCCCGGCGAAGATCGAACCCAGATCCGCCCCCTGTGGCGCTCAATGATCTTGCGTGTAAACGCCAAACCGATCCCCGCCCCTCCCCCATAATCCTCGCGGTCATGCAGGCGCCTGAAAACCTGAAAGATCATGTGCTGGTCGTCTTCCGCGATGCCGATGCCGTTGTCCCGAACGAAGTATTGCGGAGGATGGCCCGGCTCAATGCCAATTTCGATCCATTTATTGGCTTTGTCGTTGTACTTGATGGCGTTCCCGATGAGGTTGACGAAGACATCGCGGATCCGCTCGCGATTGCATAAGCCGATCCCAAGCCGACAGGGCCGGCGCACGTCAACGCCGCTCTCGGCAAGAGCGTGACCGAGCGTCAGCAGAACCGAATCGACAACTTCATCCAGATCGACACTCTCGAGCGTCATGACGGTTTTGCCTACCCGCGAATGATCGAGGAGGCCGTCGATCAGGCTGTCCATCCTTTGTGTGAGCTTCAGGATGGAGGCGATTTGCTGCCTGCCCTCCTCATCCAGCGCTTCCGCTTGCCTCCGGCTTAGCGCGGTCGCGAGATGGTGAATGCCGAGAAGATGGTCCTTCAGATCATTGGACGCTGCATGGGTGAAGCTATCGAGATCGGCGTGGGAGGCCTCAAGCTCCCGGCTTATGCGATCTATCTTCTCCGCGCCTCCGAGGACGATATCGCTGATGGCAACGCGCAATTTGAGGACGGCGGTCTTTTCATTCTCGTGCCATGGCGTGGAGCGATTCCGCACGCTCTCCTTCCACAGCGCAAAAGACCCTCTTGGGCGCAAGCGCACCGAACCATCGGCCTCGCTGACATCGACCGGCTTGTGCGGATCTCCAGCCCAGCTTACCTCCTCGACCTGCTCGGGGCGAAACCAAAGCAGAAATTCTGGGCGATCGGGCGAGATGCGGATGGCGAGCACCCCGCTTGCGACCCGCGCGAACGCTTCGGCAGGCTGATACAACGAAGGCAGACGGTCTGTGGCGAAAAGCGGCCCTCCCTGCGTCCCAACCCATTGCGCGAGATCGCGCACCCCATCTTCGGAAGGCGTCCTCCCCACAAGGGAGATGCTGGACGCGGAGACCACCGCCGCGCCGCTGGCATCGACCTGACTCAAAACATCGGGAAGGATTTCCGAGGCCCCTAGCGCCTTGCCGAAATCGGGTTCAAGCGTCAGCGCCTGGATGAGCCGATCCGTCGTCTCGCTCATGGCGAGGACGCGCTCGAAGACTTCCGCATCCTCTTTCGCCGACATCAGGAGCGACAGCGTATGGGCCAGGAACTCCGCCGCCATGCGCGTTTCATGCGGGACATGCCGCGGCGCCGCGTGGTGCATCGCCGAAATAAGGCCCCAGAGCTTGCCCTCCTTCATGAGCGGCATAACCATCGTGGCCTTGACACCCATGTTCTTGAGGTATTCGGAGTACATCACCGACACGCTTCTGAAACTCGCGAAGCTCATGTCGACCGGGCCAGAGGTATAGCTTTTTGCCGACACAAGCGGCACAGCAGCATAATCGACATCTGGAAGATGGCGAACCCACGCGAGCGCAAACAACCGCCGCGCAGGCGCCGGAATGTCGGTTGCGGGGTAATGCAGCCCGAGATAGGCTTCGAGGTCATCGCGCTTCGCCTCGGCGACGACGTGCCCGCTGCCATCCTCGTCAAACCGGTAAGCCATCACCCGGTCGAAGCCCGTGAAGCTGCGGATTTTTTCGACCGCAAGATCAAAGAATTTCGCCAGGCTCTTTGTCTCCTGCAGCCGCGCGATGTCGGCTCGAAGCTCGGAATAAAGATTTGGCGAAGGCTGCGCGCCAGGAGGCGCGCTTTCGAGTTCCAGAATAATGAGTCCGCCGGAGCGATGCGCAAAGAGATGAAAGCCCCGGTCCGACCTGACGAAAAACTCGCGCGCCACATGCACCGGACCGCCATCGAGAGCCATCCGGTGCAACTTGCCGATCAGCTCGCGTCCGGTGGGACCGAGGACATTATCGGCGCTCTTGCCGATGATGGCATCCGGGCGGCCGCCCAAAAGCCGCGCACAATTCGCACTGGCATGCACAATGAGATTGGTGTGGTCGTCCACCGTGAGCATGACGCCGTGCGGCTGGATAGCCTCCGGATACTGGACGAGTTCACGGTCGCACGTCGAAAGATCGACGTTCTTTGCTGTGATGATGGCGGTGTCGCTTGGATCCATGACGATCGCTCTCCCTGCCTCGCATGACTCACCGAATGCTGTTTACGGAGTGATGGATCACGCTGCTTGGGCAATGACGGCGGCCGGACAGGCGACAGCCTCGCCGCAGCGAATTTGGCGCCTGCCCCTCTCTTTGGCAACCAGAACCGCTTGAGCTTTTGCTTCACGCTGCCTGCGCGCGGCGAATGAGCGCACGGGTGACTGCAACTCCCGGTAGATCACTGCCGAGTCGAAGCTATTATTCGAGGAACTGGCGGCAGCGCGAAGCGGCGGCTTGGCTAGATTGGCGCAATCTTGTATGCCTTGCTTGGAAGATACAGGAGCAAATTTAGTGTCGGACTCTCAAGGCGCTCTGTCCCGGGCGGCTCGTCTCCTCGTTGACGCGGCGGAGCGCGGGCTAGCCCGTCCAATGTCAGACCGCCGCGCATGAGAATGTCGGTGCGACCCTTCTGGACAGCCATCGCGATCCTTCTGGCGATCTGCCTTTCTCTGAGCGCCTGCCAAAAGGAGACTGCAACTCCGCTTTCTGTTGAAAAGGCGCCATCTGCATCTGTCGAGAGGGCGGCGCCCCCGACCGGTGGAGGGGAGCCAGCCCCACTTGCTGAAAGGGAGCCAGCCCCGCCTTTTGAAAAGGAGCTGGTCGTCGCCATCAAGGAGGCGCCGCCTTTCGTGATGAAGCGCGATGACGGCAGCTATGATGGCATTGGCATCGACCTTTGGCGCCGCGTCGCGGACCGCCTGCAGCTTCGCTACCGCTATTTGGAGCAACCGGACGCCGCCGCTCTTATGAAGGGGATAGCCGAAGGCTCCTATGACGCCTCCTTCGGAGCGCTGTCGGTTACAGCTGACCGCGCCCGGCTCGTGGACTTCACGCAACCGTTCTTCGCAACCGGCCTCGGCATTGCCGTACCCTCAGGCGAAAGCAAGCTGTTTTCCGTTTCCCGGATCCTTCTCTCGCCTGACTTTCTTCAGGCTGTCGCGATCCTGATTGGTATTGCGCTCGCCATCGGGTTCGTGGTCTGGCTTTTCGAGCATCGCAAAACAAATCATTTCCAGGGGGGCATAAAGGGCCTCGCCTCCGGCTTCTGGTGGTCTGCCGTTGCGATGACACAAGCGGGGGCGGCCCTCGATGCGCCGGCAACGCTCCCGGGCCGTTTCGTCGCCATCTGCTGGATGATCATATCCATCATTGTCATCACCGTCTTCACCGCGAGCATAACCTCGAAGCTGACGAAGCAGGAGCTTAAAGGCGCCATCCAAGGCTTGGACGACCTCCGGTTCGTTCGGGTTGGCGCTTCGCGCGGGACCGCGACGGTTGGCTATCTAGACCGCGAGCGGGTCTCGCATCGTAATTTTCCTGATCCGAAGGATGGGTTGCGGGCGCTGCAGGAGCGCAGAATCGACGCCTTCGTTTACGACAGGCCCATTCTCAACTGGATGGTCATGAAGGATTTTCCGGAAACGCTGCGTGTCCTCGACTTCACGGTGGACAGTCTGAATTACGCGATTGCAGTTCCAAAGGGCAGCGCCATCCTCAATAAGCTGAACATGGCGGTGTTGGAGGAAACGGAGAGCAATTGGTGGCAGCAGACGCTGTTTCAATATTTGCGCCAAGGGCAGTGAGAACCCAGACCTCCGGCAGGCTGAAATAAGCGGAAATCCAGGCTTCATCCTTCGGCAAGCCAAGGATGAGGGAGAGCGATTGCAATGGTTTAAGCCGAATTGTGAACTCGCTCTAAATTTTTAGGTTCTTCGAAAATCACATCCTTCGCTTCATTGACGCGCGAGGCAAGGTAGCTCGTACCGCCTTGATCCGGGTGAAGGCGCTTCATGAGATTGCGATAGGCCGCAAGCACGTCGTCACGCATGGCTCCCGGCGAGAGGCCGAGAATGAGGTAGGCTTCCCCGAGCGGCATGGCTGGGGAAGCATTCGGCGTACTGGTTTCCTTGAGGCGCCTTCGGGATAGCCCGGCATAGGCAATCACTCCCGCAAGGATCGCCGTGCCGATCGTCCGCATCGA
Organism: uncultured Alphaproteobacteria bacterium; assembly: GCA_963757195.1. GTDB lineage: Bacteria > Pseudomonadota > Alphaproteobacteria > Rhizobiales > Rhodomicrobiaceae > Rhodomicrobium. Next base: position 419,516 of record CAVWQG010000002.1, on the reverse strand, counting down.
GATAAAACCGGCTCCGGACAAGATGAAACCCCGCTATCGCCTTGAGATCGTCGTTGCCCTAAACGGGAACCGTAGCCGACGGCCCGCGGCGTCGCCCGAACCACCAGAAAATTGCGGCAAGCACAATAAAGGCGAACGCGGCGAGAACAAGCAGCAGCGCCAATTCCTCGATCCAGGCAATGGCAGGGACTGCAAGCGCTTCTACCACGCCGAGCACGCAGGTTTGCCAGGACAGCGTATGAACGCCAGCAACAAAGGTTCCAAGCGCCAGAATGAGAAGGATCGCAAGCCCGGTCGAATCGGTAGTCAGCATTTGCGAGACATCGGTGTGGAGCAGGAGGACCATGATTGCGAGAAACGCGGCCCAATGAAGAACCTGCGTCCAGACAAGCCTCATGCGACTGTCCCTCGTATGGGCGTGAGGCCAGCCACTGACGATGCACAAGATCCCCGTAATCACGGCAAGCACTTCCCAATAGACGCCAAGCTGACTCTTGCTGATGCTTGTGTAGCCCACCCCAACTAGCGTAAGAGCCAGGATAATGAGGTAAGGCAGAAAGGAGAAAAGACGCGATGGCTTGATACCTTCCTGGATATCGTCTTCATATTCGGCAGCGGGCGAGAGCTTGGACATGGGAACGCGTTTCCTTTCTTAAGAATGACGGACGCCGCCACGGGGCAGATTTGAGGAAGCATTCTTTTGGGCGAGGGGCTGCCGCGGCGCATCCAATGCAGCCGCTTTGACGCATCCAAGATTGCGCGGCGGCGTCGCGCAGGATCGAACGGCTCCAGCGTCATCCAGGCAACACCTTTTTTTACAAAGCTCCTGCTTCTATACTTATACTAAGCCGTAAATGAAGTATACCTCTCGCGGGGCCGAATGCCGAGCAAATGGAAAAACCGCCGGATGTGGCGACGCCCTGATTTTTGTCGCAATCGCGCCAGGCGTTGCCCACCTGAACCGTTCGCAAACTTCAGTCGGTCCTCGGTCGTCCATTCTCCTCGGCATCGTGATCTTCCCGATAGCCGCGATGGACAATCCGCTCTCGGGCAGACGTCAGCGTTGACCCCAACTGATTCGCCCATGCAGGCCCAGAATCGCGTCAGAGTGACCGGCGCCTGTTAAGTTTGAGACTGGAAACAGCGCCCAGCAGGGCTAAAGCGCCGCTTGTTTGCGCTTTTGGTGGCATCTCCCAGGCATTAGTCTGCTTTTCCTATTGTTTTTCCGGTAAAAATTCATAACAATCCGTAAAAAGCCGTGCCATAGCTTGCCTCGCGGAGGTAGCCTTTTTCGGGATTTCGGGGATTCGTGATATGATGAAATATGTCAGCGATTTTTCGGGGCCGTGCATTTTTGGTGTCTTCCCCGGGGGTTTGATGAACACTTCGGACGACATTAGCCTCCGCCACAAGCTCGCGCAGCTCAGGCAGGAGCACAGAGATCTTGACGAAGCGATCATTGCGCTCGAAGCCGCTGCAGAGCGCGATCAGCTCCGGCTTACGCGCATGAAAAAGCGCAAGCTTAGCCTCAAAGACAAAATTACCCGCCTCGAAGACCAACTTCTCCCGGATATCATCGCGTAAACCCCTAAAGAGTTGTCCAGGAAAGCGTGGGCAAATCGACTCGGGTTCGTTACGCTACTTCCTGCGGGCGCGATTTCATGATTTTAATCGATCATGACAAAACGATCTCCGCCCGTTGCCATCATCATGGGCAGCCAATCCGACTGGCCCGTCATGCGCGCCGCTGCCGCCGTGCTGGATGAGCTCGGCGTTTCCTATGATGTCCGTATTGTCTCGGCGCACCGCACGCCAGACCGTCTTTACGCCTTCGCAAAATCTGCGCGCGACGCGGGCTTCAAGGTCATCGTTGCAGGCGCGGGGGGGGCTGCACATCTCCCTGGCATGACAGCGGCCATGACCACCCTCCCCGTGCTTGGCGTTCCGATCGCGACAACGGCGCTTCACGGCAGGGATTCCCTCTATTCCATTGTACAGATGCCGGCAGGCGTGCCCGTAGGAACGCTCGCAATTGGTGAGCCGGGCGCCATTAACGCGGGGCTTCTGGCAGCCGGGATTCTTGCGCTCAGCGATCCGGCTCTCGCCGTCCGCGTGGAGGCTTGGCGCGGCGCCAGAACGGCCAAGGTTGCGGAGCGGCCGGCAAATGCGTCCTGAGCCGCTTCCGCCGGGCTCCACAATAGGAATTTTCGGCGGAGGTCAGCTCGGCCGCTTTCTCGCAATGGCCGCGTCAAAGCTCGGCCTGAGAACAGCGATTTATGCGCCGGAAGAGGACAGCCCGGCGTTCCAGGTGGCCTCGCAAAGATGGCAGTCATCTTATAGCGATAAGGACGCGCTCGCTCGGTTCGCGAAGGCCTGCGATGTCATCACCTTCGAGTTTGAGAACGTGCCCGCCGCAACACTCGAGATCGCGGCCCGCCACACGAACGTTCTCCCCACCGTCCGCGCAGCCGAAGTCGCTCAAGACCGCATTACGGAGAAACGTTTTCTGTCGGGGATTGGCCTGCCCACCGCGCCCTATTCTGTCCTCGAAGGCGAGGACGATCTGCCAACTGCCGCCTCTCTCCTGGCTCAAGCTGGAAGCGGCATTCTTAAGATCGCGCGCGAAGGCTACGACGGAAAAGGGCAAGCGCGGATTGCGTCCGAGGCCGAGCTTCGCTCCGCATTTTCTCAATTCGCCGCGCCCTGCGTTCTGGAAGGCTTGGTCCGTTTCTCGGCGGAAATCTCCGTCATCGCCGTCCGATCGGCAGATGGCGGCGTCTTCTTCTACGACTGCCCCGAAAACGCCCATCACGGGGGCATCCTCCGCAGGAGCGCCGTCCCGGCATCATGCTCCGGGCGCCAGCAATTGCTTGCCCAGGAGATGACGGCGCGTATCGCCGCCGAACTTGGCTATTGCGGCGTCATGGGCGTCGAATTCTTTGTCATGCCGGAGGGGGGCGCTGAGCCGCTGCTGGTGAACGAGATCGCGCCGCGGGTGCACAACTCAGGTCATTGGACCATGGAGGCCTGCGCTATCAGCCAGTTCGAGAATCACATTCGCGCTATCGCAGGCTGGCCGCTCGGATCGGTCGCGCGTCACTCCGACGCGATCATGACTAATCTTATCGGCGAAGAGGCGCACGATTGGCGCTCCATTCTCGAGAAAGATCCAGGCGCGTCTCTTTATCTCTATGGAAAAAGCGCCGTTAGGGAAGGCCGCAAACTTGGCCATGTAACCCAAATATCACCTCGCGAAAGGAACGCGGATAATCCACACCCTTGATGAGGGGAAAATAGACATCCGTGCTTTGGGCTGCTATAGTGATCGTGCAAGAGCCTGCATATGTTTTGCGGGCTTTTATTCATTCCAGAAATAGAAAGAAGGAGCCAGCGTGCAAGTCCACGTTCGTGACAACAATGTTGATCAGGCGCTCAAGGCGCTCAAAAAGAAGATGCAGCGCGAAGGCATTTTTCGCGAGATGAAGCTGCGCAACTATTACGAGAAGCCCTCCGAAAAAAGAGCACGCGAAAAGGCTGAGGCTGTCCGCCGAGCCCGCAAGCTCGCGCGTAAGAAGGCGCAAAGGGAAGGCGTCGCCGTTCCAGGCCGCACGGCAGCTCGATAAGAGCCACCCGCAATCTCCACAAGCGTGGGGTGGTCTAGGTGGTTCACCTGATTGTGGCCGCAATCTCGGCCCAATGATTTAAGCGTAAGAGGGACTTTACGCTTGGTGGAGCCTGCATTGATAACGGGGCAGATAGTAAAACGAGCGTTGACAGCGGGTGGGGTGTTTCTCGCCGTGGTTGTGCTTTCTGCTTGCGAGACATCGCTGACCGGCGAACAGCGTGCAGCGGAGCAGCTCGCTAATCCGACTGCAGATCAGAAAAACAATATCGCCTCAATTTCAGCTGTCCTTGCCAAAGAATCCTCGTGATGCGAACGCCCTTAATTTGAGAGGAACAGCGTTCGGGCAAGCGGGCGACTACGAAAAGGCCATCGCCGATTTCTCGACCGCAATTCAGATCAATCCGCAATTCTATCAAGCCTACAACAACCGAGCCCTTATCTATTTGCGGGTGGGCCGGTATGACGCGGCATCGAGCGATTACAATCAGGCTCTGGCCATCAAGCCTGATTACGCCGCCGCTTACGCAGGCCGCGGAAATGTTTACAAGGAACAGAGAAATTTCCCGTTGGCGATTGCGGATTTTGCGAAAGCGATCGAGCTGAAGCCGGATGATCCCGCCCCCTATTATAGCCGGGGGTTGATCTACCAAGCCATGAACGATCATCGCAGCGCGCTCGACGACCTGACCATCGCTGTCAATTACCGTCCCGACGCCGCCGATCCGCACTATGCGCGCGGCGTTAGCTATATGGCGTTGCAAGATTACAAAAAGGCCTACGAAGATTTCCAGGTTGCTGGAACGAATAAAGTGAACAACTACGAGGCCTGGGCCTATGCCGGCCAAGCGGCCGAACGCCTCGGAGACCGCGCGGAGGCAGCGCAGGCTTATCGAAGGGCCCTTCAGATCAACTCGTCAAGTCAGCTGGCCTATGAGGGGCTCCGGCGCGTGGGTGGAGACGCCTGATCTAGCCTTTGTACCGATCTCAAAAGGACGACGCGCCGCGCGCGCAGCCGTAGGTTCATTTTCATGCCCATGCGGTGGAGACCGCTATGACCGGTATCTATCTCCAGCCGATCGGACTGCTTTATGGCGAGGTTGCGCGCGACGCCGTTTCGCTCGGCGTCGCGCTGCCTCTGGCAGGCAGCTCTGTAGCGTTCTCAGCCGTTCGCCTCTGGGAAGGGGAGCCGGGCAACGTAAATCATGCAATAGCCCGCACCAGCACAATCCAGGCCATAGACGAGCCAAGAGTCAAGGACCTGCTTGACCGCCTTGTCACCCCGCGCGCCGCCATCGCCGGCGTTTCGATGGAGAGCCCCCGCATCATGGGCATCGTAAACGTCACGCCCGACAGTTTCTCGGATGGCGGCGAGTATCTGGAACCGAGCGTCGCGATCGAACGTGCCAATGCTCTTTCGAACACCGGCGCGGACTTCATCGATATCGGCGGTGAATCGACAAGACCCGGGTCTGAGCCAGTTTCAACGGAGGAGGAGCTTCGGCGCATTCTGCCGGTGCTGTCTGGACTGACCGGGATGACTGCGCCCGTTTCGATCGATACGCGAAAAGCGGAAGTTATGCGCGAGGCGGCGAAGATCCGTGCCGACATCATCAACGACGTCTCCGCCTTGACATTTTCGCCGGATAGTCTGGCTACGGTGACGGAACTGAAGGTACCGGCCGTCCTGATGCACGCGACGGGCGATCCCAAGACAATGCAGGATAACCCAACCTATCAGGATGTGGTAATCGAGGTTTATGATTATCTGGAGAGGCGGATCGAAGCGGCGTCAGCGGCTGGCCTGCCGCGAGAGAGCCTGATCGCAGACCCGGGTATCGGCTTCGGAAAGACGGCCGCGCATAATGCATCCCTTCTTCAAAACATCAGCCTGTTTCACGGGCTTGGAGTGCCGCTCCTGACAGGAACATCTCGCAAACGAACGCTGCAGAAGCTTACAGGAGCGAAAACCCCAAAGGGACAGGCAGCAGGGAATATCGCTGCGGCTCTGGATGCCGTGTGTCAGGGCGTGCAGATCGTGCGCGTGCACGATGTTGAAGAAACGCGCCAGGCATTGGTCGTATGGAATTGGCTGCGCGGCGCAGGGAATCTATAACGCTCCTTGGACCACCCGAAAGGATAGGTACCGCAACTGGTTTTCCAAAGGGAGTTGAATGCCGGAATGAATGAATGCAATTTCGGAGATGCGATCAACTCCGCCCATGAGTTGCATGCAATATACCGTCGAAAATTTTCTTCAGCAGCATTTTGCAGGTTTAAGATACAAATGCGCTCCATTCGAAATTATCGTGAGATTGCCGAATAGAGGTCTCATTCCCGCATCTTCTGAGATTACCAGCACTATTTTGATACGTCAGAGTGCACCCGCACAGGAGACTAGGATCATGACGTCAAAACTCTTTGGAACAGACGGCATTCGCGGTCAAACCAATATTTATCCAATGACGGCCGACATCGCGTTGAAAGTTGGGATGGCGGCTGGTCACATGTTTACCAAAGGGAAACACCGTAATCGTGTTGTAATCGGCAAAGACACTCGGCTTTCCGGTTACGTCATCGAGTTGGCGCTGGTTTCCGGCTTCACATCGGTCGGCATGGATGTCATTCAACTCGGCCCGATCCCGACCCCTGCCGTCGCAATGCTTGTGCGATCCCTTCGCGCGGACCTCGGCGTCATGATCTCCGCGTCTCACAACCCCTATCAGGACAACGGAATCAAGCTCTTCGGGCCCGATGGCTACAAATTGTCGGACGAAGTTGAGGCCGAGATCGAGGCAGATGTCTGCGGAGACATCGGTCACCTTCTGGCCGACCCCGACCACATCGGCCAAGCCAAACGTATCGACGGGGTTACTGACCGCTATGTGGAGTTCGCCAAGCGGACGCTCGATCGAAACGTTAGCCTAAAAGGCCTCAGAGTGGTGTTGGATTGTGCGAATGGGGCCGCCTACCGTGTCGCCCCCACGGCGCTTTGGGAACTGGGCGCGAAAGTCGTCTCTGTCGGAGTCAACCCCGATGGCCGCAATATCAATCGCGAGTGCGGCTCCACGGTGCCCGAAACGATTTGCCGGAAAGTTCGCGAGTCCGGAGCGGATGTCGGCATCGCGCTCGACGGCGACGCGGATCGTGTGGTGATTGCCGACGAGCACGGCCAACTGGTCGATGGCGACCAGATCCTTGCGGTGATCGCCGGCAGCTTCCGTGATGCCGGCAGGCTGCGCGGAAACGGCATTGTCGCTACTGTGATGTCGAATCTCGGTCTGGAGCGCCATCTCGAAGCGCTCGGCCTTTCATTGATCCGGACGAAGGTGGGCGACCGCTATGTCGTCGAGGAGATGCGGCGCGGCGATTATAATGTTGGCGGCGAGCAGTCCGGTCACGTCGTGCTTTCGGACTTTACAACCACCGGAGACGGGCTCGTGACTGCGCTTCAAGTGCTAAGCGTCGTCGTTCAAAGCGGAAAGTCCGTCAGCGAAGTTTGCCGCCGCTTCGAGCCCGTGCCGCAACTTTTGAAGAGCGTTCGCTTCCAGGGCGCCAATCCTCTCGAGGATGCCGCGGTCAAAGCGGCGGTCGAAGCCGGAAAGGTGCGCCTCGGCAAGGGGGGACGGCTCATCATCCGCCCATCCGGCACCGAGCCGGTCATCAGGGTCATGGCCGAGGGCGATGACAAGAGTTCTGGTCACCGGCGTCGTAAACGACATCGTGGCTTTAATCGATCGTCACGCCCCCGCCGCGTAGCCCGTCGCGCGGTCAGACCTTCAAGGATTAACAGATGATAAAAAGGCGGAGAGCACCGTTGAGACGCCCTCGCCTTCTCGAAATCGTACGTGTTTACAAATACTCAATCTTTACTTCACCCTTAAAGAACTATGAATTTCGCTCACGCAATTTTTGAGTAGTTCTGACCCAATCTCAAAGTTTATTTAACCTTGCAGGTTTACCAAGGAGGAGTGCGCACACCCCCGCTTCTCCTGCACAAGCCCCGGATCAGAGCAATGAGCCTCAACTCAGATTTTGACGCTTTGTCTCCTGTAACGCCTCCCCTATCAGCAAGCCGTTTCAACTCTTTCTTCGATGTCTATGGCCTGAGCCTCAAGCAGCAGGCCGACCTGGAGCAAAGAACCATTACGCTGATTGCCCGGTCTCCCGCCTCGCCGCCTGCGAAAGCGCTCGCGATCAATCTCGCGCGCTTCCAGCCTCTCTCGGTCGAGGTAAACATCATTTTTGCCCAGATCGCCCCCGCCGATGCCTTGGATTACGTAGTCCGTACGTTGGGCTCGGCTTGCCGCCAGTCGCCCGATGTCATCATTCGCTGGGCAAAAAATCGTGCTCTTCTCGATGCGCACGAGCGGCTTACGCTTGGCAGAACACTGTGCTGGACAGGCGATGCGATGCGGAGGTCCGAGGACACACGCTGCGCTCTCGATCGCGTCGAGGATTGTACGCCTTCCATCCTCGCCGAAGCGAATGCAAGCTTTGCCTACCTTTGGCGCGCATCGAAGCCCTTGCCGAAGACGCTCTTCACCCCGCGAATGCCCGTAAACATGGGGTACGACGCGGCTCCCCTCACCGCCTGCCAGACAAGCTTGTCCCTTGAGGCAAACATCGTTCGGCTGGAGGACTACCTGCGTTTTCGCCGTCACTAGAGTAGCCGGCGTCCAATCGGACGCGGATAAGCTGCTCTAGCATTTTAGATCCGATCAAGCCGCCTTTAATCGGTTCCGATCAAAGGCGGGTTGCTCTAATGGGGCGGCGATGCCTACTTCTCCGTGAGCTTCAGTTCGATACGGCGGTTGCGACGCAGATCGGTCTCCGAAAACCCGGCCGACAGGGGCTGATACTCGCCGAACCCGGCCGCCACGAGCCTGTTCGGCGCAACGCCCTTCGAGATCAGATATTTCACGACCGATATCGCGCGAGAAGAAGAGAGCTCCCAGTTCGAACGGAAAGCCGATGTCGCAATCGGCCTGATGTCGGTGTGGCCGTCGATCCGAAGAACCCAATTCAGATCCTTGGGAATACGTTTCTCAAGGTCCCTGAGCGCCGCCGCGAGCTTATCGAGCTCTGAGTAGCCTTGAGGAGTCAGGTCGGCAGAGCCGCTGTCGAAGAAAATCTCTGATTGGAAGACGAAACGGTCGCCCACAACCTGGATGTCGTCGCGTTCACCCAACGATCTCTTCAGTTCCCCGAAAAAGGTCGAACGGTACTGCGACAGCTCCTGAACGCGCTTTGCCAACGCCACGTTGAGGCGCTGTCCAAGATCGGCAATTTGCGACTGAGACTGCTTGTCGCGCTTATCGGACTCGCCTATCGAATTTTCGAGCGCCGCAAGCTGCTTGCGCAAGGCAAGAATCTGCTGGTTCAAAAGCTCGACCTGCGCGAGCGCCTGCGCCGTCAATCCCTTCTGATCGTCGAGTTCCTTCGTCGCCATCGCGATGCGCGACTTGGCCGACGATCCGGAACCGAGGAGGCCAGTCAGGCGCTTCTTATCTGCCTCCGATGCCGCCAGCGTGGCCTTTAGCGAGGAGCTTTCCTCAAGCGCGATTTTTTTTTGCGAGCGCTCCAGGGAAAGCATGTCCGCCATTTGCGCGATCTGCTTTTGCAGGCGCGCCAAGGCGGTATCCTTCCCTGCTGCTTCCTGGGCCACGAAGTACTGCGCGATCATGAACAGAACCATGAGGAACGTCACGACCAGAAGCAGCGTCGAGAGCGCATCGACAAACCCTGGCCAATAATCAACTCCGCTGACGCGGCGGCGCGATCTCGAGAGCATTGGGTTTCCCCTTCGACCTTACGGGAGCTAGTACGCCCCGCGGGAAGTCCTGACCCACATGCGGCGGGCGCTGACAGGACTTCCCGCGGAAAAGGCGTACTAGCAACTCTTTAGTATCGAGTACAGCTTTTGGCCGGAAGTTCGCTTGAGCGTTTGCGGCAATGGGAGTGCGAACTTCCGGCCGGCTGTACTAGCGATCGACAGGATCGCGACGTGGAGCGCGCGAAGCAATCTCGCGGAGTGCGCCGGCAAGCCTGTTTTGCTCCTTCAGAACAGACGCCAGCTCGCTTTGATTGTGCGATTGTTCATCGACCCATTCACGCAAAACTTTCTGCTCGGCTCGCATCTGCTGAACGAGCTTCTCGATCCCGTCGGAGAGACGAATGAGACTCTCATTGTTTTGCGGGCCGCCGCCGCCGCCCCGAATGAAGCCCTGCTCTATCTTGTCGGCAAGATCGGACATGCTGCGCTGCATGTCGAGAAGCGCAAACCGGAGTTGCGCCTGCGAGCCCGGCGCCTCGCCCCCGGCGCCTTCGGCGCGAAGCTCGGTCATGGTCGAGAGCCACTCTTCAAGCTCGTTGTAGAAGCGCGATTGCGCCTGCCCTGCCTGAATATCGAGAAACCCGAGGATCAGGGACCCGGCGAGGCCCAGAAGCGAGGCGGAAAAGGCGGTTCCCATGCCGCTCAGCGGCGTCTCAAGACTTGTCTTGAGGTCTTGAAAGACCTGGGCTGTCTCTTTTCCGTCGGTGTTGAGCGCCCTTATGGCATCGCCCACGGAGCCGGTCGTTATAAGGAGCCCCCAGAAGGTGCCGATAAGGCCTAAAAAGATCAGGAGCCCCACGAGATAGCGTGTGGTTTCCCGGCTCTCGTCGAGACGCGAAGCGATGGAATCGAGGAGCGACCGCATTGCCGTGGCAGAGATCGAAGCCTGGCCCTGACGCCGCTTCAGCATCATCGCCATCGGCGCGAGCATCACCGGCACATGATCGTCGGCCAGTCCCGGGTCTGAAATCCGAAAATTATTGACCCAGCGCACTTCCGGAAAAAGGCGAAATACCTGTTGAAAAGTGAGCAGGATTCCGAAAACGAGAACGCCGGCGATGAGCAATTTGAGCGGAGTGCTGCTGCTGAAATTGACGAGTTCTAATATTTTTTGATTGAAGATTGTGGTAATGAGGCCGATCAAGACGACGAACAAGAACATCCGCCACACAAAGATCTGTGGACCGGATAGCGTCTTGTAGTAGGTCGGCTTACTCATGGCAGAAGTTGTCTCGCAGTCGCTTGGATCGTGAGGATAGAGCTTCCAGGCGTTCCATACAACATTTGGAAGCCGTGCAAAACTAACTTCCTGTTAAGCGTTAGGACTTCAGGCAGCGGCGGCGATGCGCTTGAGAAGAGCGGCCTGAATGGCTTCGTTGCCGCAGACGATCTCCCCTTTCTTGAGCATGTCCTGCCGGCCTTCCGCATCCGAGACGAAGCCGCCCGCCTCCCGGATCAGCACAATGCCGGCCGCGATATCCCAGGCCTGAATATGGCGCTCCCAGTAGCCGTCGAAACGGCCTTGCGCAACCCAGGCGCAATCAATGGACGCAACGCCTGTTCTGCGGATACCCGCGGCATCGCTCATGACGTTGTAAATCTCGCGTAAGTTTTGCTCCTGACCGGGCTTGCCCCGGTGCGAGATTCCCGTCGTGATCACCGCCTGGTCCAGATCGGGCCTGGCGGCTACGCGGAGGCGGCGCGTGTCGTTGATGAAGGCGCCTTTGCCCCGCTCCGCAGTGTACATATCGCCCGTTGCGGGATTGTAGACGATCCCTGCCACAAGCTCGCCGTCGCGTTGCAGCGCGACCGAAATGGCGAACATCGGAATGCCGTGCAGGAAATTCGTCGTGCCGTCCAGCGGATCGATGATCCAGGTGTGCGACTTGTCCGGCCCTTCGACCAGCCCCCGCTCCTCCATGAGGAAGCAGTAGCCGTGGCGCGCCCGGCTCAGCTCTTCATAGAGGATGGTTTCGGCGCGGTGGTCGGCGGCGGAGACGAAATTTGCCGGTCCCTTGATGCTGACCTGCAAGTGCTCGACCTCCCCGAAGTCGCGGGCGAGGCTGCGGCCCGCTTTCCGGGCGGCATTCATCATGACCGTCATCAGCGCCGAGGCCGCCATAGTCTTTTACTCCCAGGGTCGAGCTATAGAATGGGCCACCGGGCCCGCGACCGCACCCCCTCATCCTGTCCTTCTCCCCACGGGGAGAAGGGACGCCAGTTGGGAAGGCTTCGGCCTGTCCCCTCCCAGGGGAGAGGGCAAGTGTGAGGGGGTTGCGCAGTGTTCGTGAACCCCCTTCTCCGGTAACACGCGAAGAGCTATTCGGCGCGTTTTACGTAGGCCATTTCGTTGGTGTCGACGATCACCTTTTCGCCCGCCGTCACGAAAGGCGGGACCATGATCCGCACGCCATTCTCAAGCATGGCGGGCTTGTAGGACGATGCCGCGGTCTGGCCCTTCACGACCGGATCGGCTTCCACAATCTTCAGCGTCACCTGGTCCGGAAGGGTAATCCCGATCGGGCGCCCTTCATGCATCTCGACCATGACCATCATGCCATCCTGCAGGAAGGCTGCGCGCTCGCCGACGAACTCCTGCGGAAGCTCCATCTGCTCATAGGTGTCCGTATCCATGAACACGAGCATGTCGCCCTGGATATAGAGAAACTGGAAATCCTTCTGCTCCAGGCGAACTTTCTCGACCGTCTCGGAAGACCGGAACCGTTCGTTGAGCTTGGAGCCATTGATCAGGTTCTTGAGCTCAACCTGATTATAGGCCGGGCCTTTACCGGGTTTCACCGCCTGTGTCTTGACCGCGACCCAAAGGCTGCTGTTGTGCTCGATAACGTTGCCGGGCCGAATTTCGTTGCCGTTGATTTTCATGGAAGCGCTCGCGCGTAAGAATTCGTTGACGAAGGTGTGGCGGACATACTGGGGCGCTGTCAAGCCATCAAACAAAGCGCTTATGTTCGCATCCCCTGTTACACCGAAGCCACAGACGCCTCCCCTCTTCTATCGTACACAGGATTGGCGCTTTTTCCCCAATCCCGACGTATGTTAAAATTTTCGTGCAGTTTCAAGAAATTAAGCTGCGGTTAAAGGGCCACCACCGGAACAAAATCATGAAAAGACTTTTCGTCGCTGCGATCGGCATCGCGGCAGCATCTCTTCTCTCAAGCAATGCATTCGCTTTCAGCGCCGGTCATGCCAAAGGCGTAACCGCCGGCGAAAGCGCCATCCAAGTCCATTATCGCTACTGCAACGCGAGTGCGCACTTCGGTTGCGGCGGCAACCCCTATCACTTCGACAGATGCCATCACTTCCGGCTCTGCCACTTTCCCTACCCCAACACCAGGTCCCGCGGCGCCGATTGCTGCTGTAGCCTGCTCTGGCCGTTCTGAGCACGGTTTGCCGGGCGCGCCAGCCGATCGCGGCGGCAACCCGGCTTACCGGCTGAGTGCTTTTGCACGCAATGGACCAAAGTCGGTATCCTCCGGACCGGCTTCTCTTTGCGTGTTCAGCCGGAATGCTTCCGCCGTGGATCTTAGGAAAAAGCCTCTTGACGGGAGGTTAATGGGCGCTAAATCGTTGACATAAAAGGGATAAATTGAAAGCGGATAGGCGCGGCAGCCGCTGCAAACGGAGCTGCCAAGGTTAACGGGCTGGTCCAAAAACATATTTAACGGATTTTATCGCGCCGCGCTTTTCGCACAAAAATGCATCTTTTGGCGCGGATTCCGGCGGGACATCATTCCGGCGCGCCGAAATTAACCATAAGCAGTTAATTCACAGCGCTGCCGCAACGCCATGTTCACCATGTTCGGCCTGAATCGCGCCGCCATCATACAACGACCGGCGGTTTTGTATGCATTGTCAACGTACCCTTGACAAGAAATGGTCCAAAATCCCGCCGCCGCCTCGTTTCGCGCCGCCGCGAAGCAATCTTCCCAAGCACAGCCTATTTCCGTTTCGCCAACGAATGAAGAGGACCGTTGCAAGCGGTTTCCTTCGCAAGCGATGGGCGGAAAGCTTCCCCTGAAACTATCTCAGGATTAGGCCGGGAACGGCTGTATGGGGACACAGGCCGGCCCTTCGGTGCCAGGGGTCGAGCGGGAGTGGCGTGACCTACTTCAGCTCGGTTGAGACGCCTAGATAAGGTAATAAACAATGGCTCTAAGCTTATTGGTGCAACCGGCTGTCAGTGTGCAGCCACGTTTTCGCTTGCCGGAGCCGACGGGTTTAGGATCGCCGGGAGAGCATCTACCAACCGGGTTGCGACGATGCGATGTGCTTCAGTGCCCAGATGTATACGCCCATCATCTCTTTCGAGATAAAGTTCGTCTAGGGAATGACCTTCAAAACTCTGCGTCAAATCGATAAGAGGAACTGCATTTTGGCTTGCCCAATCTATAAGCATTGTCTTGCCCAATTGGAAATCGGCGCCATCCCACAGTTTCCCGTGGCTAGGTATATAAACAATTCCAAAGCGTGCGTTATGGCTAAGCGCGTACGTGCGTCCCTGCTCCAGGGTGGCAAGAACGGCTTTTGTCTCTTCAACCATGGACGGCGTGGCCGGCGCGGCGGTCGATCCAGGATCTGGTGCTGCGCCTCGGGTACCAAGGAGCCGCGGTGCTAGATAACGCGTCCATGCCTCGTCTATTGCAGTCCATGGAGCATTGGTCGGAAAGCCAGGATCGGCTCGAAAGTCGGCAAATGGCTGATTGAGGTCTGCAGTGTTGAGAACAATTAAGACTAAGTCGGTATCGAAGGTCCCCTTTTTCATAAGAAAACCAACTTCGTTGCCGGGAGCCCATCCACCGGCAGAGGCGTTGAGAATATCGACTGGATGTCCGACGCGTCCAGGTAACTCGCGCGAAACAAGCGTTGCAAATATACGTGATTGATCAATATAGGTTGTGCCATAGGTGACCGAGTCACCAATGAAATAAACTCGGATATGATCCTTGGTTTTGGTTGGGCTGATGTCGTCGGAGCGCATCGAGAAGTGATTAATTTTATTACGGGCAAAAAAACGTCGAACATCCTGATCAGGAGCTGGGATATAACCATACCCCCCCTCGGCTTCACCTTTATCAGGCAGGATAAGAACAGGGGTTCCAAGTCCAAATATTAGACGAAGACTGACCTCCCCAATGAGTATAAAAGCAAAAACAAAAAGCAAAACCCGCCCAATTCTAGACCAAGCAATCCCCCTGAATAGCCTTTGCATGGCTCTACTCCCAAAGCTAAGAATTTCCTTGATGAAAATTTATCTTCACCGGCAACCGCTAGAATTTAGCCTAACTACTTTGCGTTGAGTCCGTGGCGGCGGAGCAACAGACCGCTCCTTTTTGACTGCCTTTAGCCCGCCTCATGTATTCGGAAGTCTGACCGACCTCTACCAATTTCGACTGCTCGGCACAACAATGCGTACGAATCCCTCAACAGGATTGTCACCAGACGTGCGGCAGGCGTTAGCCAATATCCAGTAAGCCACTTTACGTCTGATATTTTTTGTCTAGCGCAGTTCACTCGCTCGGCGATTCGAAAGGTGCGTCGATATACCCGCCATCAATGCGCGGCTGTGAAGTGACAACTCGATTTCCGCTTATTGCGGTAGTTTCCCATTTAGTTCGCATTTCTTGAATGTCTCTTCACGCCCCAAAGCTCGCATGCGTGTTTGCCGGAAGGGACCAAAAAACAGCTTAGGGGCGACGAAGCGCGCAACGCGTCCGGCCGGGGGGCAGCTCGGAAATACGGGTTCGCGCGTCGCAATCGGCGCCCCCGGTTCGACGCGCCAGGGAAATACCGATGGGCGCCCCCCGCCTCCGCGTTCCCCTCGCGTATAGCAGCCATGCACAAAATGCCGCGCCCCGGTTGTGAACCAAAGCCTGCGCGGTTGGTTCACACACGCAGGGCGCGGATTCGGGTGCAGGGTGAGTCATGGGTATTGTTCGGTTCGCGCTGCGTTTTCCTCATACCTTTTATGTCCTTGCAATCCTGATCGTTTTCCTCGGCGGCACAGCGATCCTGACAACGTCCAAGGACATCTTCCCGCAGATCAAAATTCCAGTCATCACGGTCATCTGGCAGTATACCGGGCTCAGCCCCAAGGAGATGGAGGTCCGCGTCGCGACCTACAGCGAGTATTCGATCAGCTCGAGCGTGACGGGAATCAAGAACATCGAGTCGCAGACGCTGGAGGGGATCGTCGTCGAGAAGGTCTACTTTCAGCCCGGCGTGAACGTCGAGCTGGCGATCTCGCAGATCGTTTCCGCCTCGAACTCGATCCGGGCGCTGATGCCGACGGGCATCCAGCCGCCGATCATCATCCAATATAACGCGTCGAGCGTCCCCGTTCTGCAACTCAGCCTGTCGTCCGACACGCTGAACGAGCAGCAGCTTTACGATTATGCTCTCTACCGCGTTCGCCAGGCGCTCGCTCCGATACCCGGCCTGACGTTGCCGACGCCTTATGGCGGCAAATATCGCCAGATCATGGTGGACATCGACCCGGCGGCGTTGCTTGCCCATGGCTTGACCCCCACGGACGTCACAAACGCCGTCAATGCCCAGAACCTGACTGTGCCAGCGGGCGACGCGAAGATCGGCAGCCGCCAATATATTGTGAGCGTGAATTCTCAGCCTTCGTCGGTGGAGCAGCTCAACAATATCCCGATCAAGCAGGTGAACGGCGCGACGGTCTATCTCCGCGATGTCGGCCATGTGCGCGACGCCTGGGCCGTGCAGCAGAATATTGTCAGGGCGGACGGCAAGCGGAGCGTGCTGCTTACCGTGATCAAGAATGGCGATGCTTCAACGGTGGACGTCGTGAACGGCGTCAAGGCGGCCCTGCCGACGATCCGCGCCGCGGCGCCGCCGGGCATGGAAATCAAGGAGCTGTTCGATCAGTCGGTCTTCGTGACCACGTCCATCGACGGGGTTTTGCGCGAAGGCGCCATCGCGGCGGGGCTCACCGGCCTCATGATCCTGGTCTTCCTTGGCAGCTGGCGGTCCACGCTGATCGTGCTGATTTCGATCCCGCTCTCGATCCTGACCTCTATCGCGGTTCTGAGCGCGCTCGGCGAGACGATCAACACGATGACGCTCGGCGGCCTCGCGCTCGCCGTCGGCATTCTGGTGGACGACTCCACGGTCACAATCGAAAACACTCACAGGGTTCTCGACGAAGGCATGGAATACGACAAAGGCATCGAGGAAGGCGCGGCCGGGATCGCGCTGCCGACGCTCGTGTCGACGCTCGCCATTTCCTGCGTCTTCGTCTCGGTCGTCTTCCTTGAAGGCGCGCCGCGATACCTCTTCACGCCTCAAGGCTATGCGGTCGTGTTCGCGATGCTCGCGTCCTACACGATTTCGCGGACGCTCGTCCCGATCATCAACCGCATCCTTTTGCGGGCGGAATATCTTGGCCACGGTCACGATAATCCCGGCTTTTTCGGCCGCTTTCAGCGGGGCTTCAACGATCGCTTCGAGCGCTTCCGCAACTTCTATACGTGGGTGCTGCACGGTTTCATCCGCCACAGCTTTATCATTCCCTTGATCGGCTTGGTCGTCTTCGCGACGGCGGGCGTGCTCGCCTACCATGTGGGACGCGACTTCTTCCCGACCGTCGACGCGGGGCTGATCCAGCTTCACGTGCGCGCCCCCGCCCGCACACGCATCGAAGACACGGAGAAGTATTTCCAGCACGTGGAGGACTACATTCGCGGCGTCATCCCGGAGAAGGATCGCGAGCTTATCCTCGACAATATCGGCATCCCGCAGCGGCTTTATAACCTTGCCTTCACGGACAACACCATCATCGGCGTGAATGACGGCATCATCCAGATCTCGCTAAAGGAGAACCACCGCCCCACGCAGGACTATCTGAGGAAGCTGCGCCAGGGGTTGCCGGGGGCTTTCCCGGATCTGCTCTTCTATTTCCAGCCGGCCGATATGGTGACGCAGATTTTGAACTTCGGCGTGCCGACCCAGATCGACCTGCAGATCCAAGGCCGGGACCCCAGCAATGTTGGGCTCGCAAAGGAAGCGCAAAAGCGGCTCGCGAACATTCAGGGCGTGGTCGATGCCCATATCCAGCAGGAGCTTGACGCCCCCAACCTCTACTTCACAATCGATCGCACCCGCGCTCAGAACTTGAACCTGCAAGCCCAGCAAATCGTGAACGACCTCACGATCAGCCTGAGTTCGTCCGAGCAGGTCTATCCCAATTTCTGGATCGATGAGAAGCAGGGCATTCCCTATTACCTCGCGGTCCAGACGCCGGAGCGGAAAATGTCGACGGTGAACGATCTCTTGAACACCTCGATTACGAGCGCGTCGGGAGGCGCGGCCTCACCGATCCCGAACACGCTCGGCAACGTCGCCACCATGTCACGGCGCTATATCCAGTCGGTCATCAACCACAACAACGTTGCGCCGGTTTACGATGTCTACGCCAGCGTCGCGGACCGCGATCTCGGCGCCGTGTCCTCGGACATCAACAAGGTTATCGCAGACCTGCATCCGCAGCTGAAGCCGGGCAACACCATGTCGCTGCTGGGCCAAGCGGAGAGCATGAATTCCGCCTTCAACCGGTTCACCATCGGGCTCCTGTTCGCAGCCGTGTTCGTCTATCTCCTGATGGTCGTGAATTTTCAGGACTTCCTCGATCCGCTGGCGGTGATCCTCGGCCTTCCCGGCGCAGGTTGCGGCATTATCGTGATGCTGTTCATCACGGGAACGACCTTGAGCGTGCCGTCGCTCATGGGCGCGATCATGGCCATCGGCGTGGCGTCTGCGAACTCGATCCTGCTTGTGACTTTCGCACGCGAACGGCTGCTTCAAGGGGTGTCGGCTGAACAGGCGGCGTGTGAAGCCGGCAGGACGCGGCTTCGCCCCGTGCTCATGACGGCGGGCGCAATGGTCGTCGGCATGCTGCCCATGGCGATCGGCGCCCCCGGCGAAGAACAGAACTCCGTTCTCGCGCGCGCCGTGATCGGCGGCCTCCTTGTCGGAACGCTGACGACGCTCTTTGTCGTGCCGTACGTGTACACAATTATTCACCAGCTGAAAGCGCGCTTCCAAGGAACCGGAACAGACAAGCAAGGGTCGTCTGGCGGCGAAGCGAAAACCGACGCGTCTCAGCCCGAGAGGCAGCACGCATGACCACGCAAGAAGAGTACGACCAGCAGCAGCATTTCCATCATGAGGAGCATGCTGCGGGCGAAGCGGAGCCCGCGCCCGACGCGCCAACGGCAGACCGCGGTCCCCTGCCCGGCGGCGAGCCGGAGAAATCTCAGGGCGGCGGCGAAAAGCGCAATGATTCCGCCCTCAGCCGCACGCGCCGGCGCATCCTGATTATCGCCAGCGTTGGCTTGTTCCTCGCGGTTGCCGGGTTCCTCGGATACGGCGTGTATCAAAGAGAGCAGCGCAATCAGGCCGCCCAACAGGATCTGGACAACCGCAAAAACCGCGTTCCCGAATTGCGCATGGAGACTGTGAAGGCCGTCGACACGCCGCGGGAGATTCATCTTCCGGCGACGACGCAGGCCTTCGACGCCGCCACGATTTATGCCCGCCAGAGCGGATACATCTCTCAGCGGCTCGTCGATATCGGAAGCCGCGTCAAAAATAACGATCTGCTTGCCGTCATTTCGGCGCCCGAAGTGGACGATCAGCTCACGCAAGCTCGCGCGCAACTCCAGCAGATGCAAGCGACGCTTGAGCAGACCCAGGCGACGCGCGGGCTCGCCAATGTCACCAACAACCGCTTCAAGCCGCTTGTAAAGCAAGGCTGGGAGACGAAGCAGACCGGCGACCAGAACTTCTACAATCTCGCCGCGCAAAATGCCGCCGTGGATGTGGCGAAATCCAATATCCAGGCGCAGAAATCGCAAATCGCGAGGCTGGAGAGGCTTCAGTCTTATGAGAAGGTCATAGCCCCGTTCGACGGCGTCATAACGCTGCGCAACATCGATGTCGGCAGCCTCGTCACGGCCGATGCGACATCGGGAACGCCAATGTTCGCCATTGCCCACGATAATGTCTTGCGGGTTCAGGTCAACGTACCGCAGGACGTTGCGTTGCAGCTGAAGGTTGGCATGGAGGCGACGCTCGATGTCCCGGAGATGCCTGGCCGCAAATTTACCGGAAAAATTGCGCGCACGGCCAATTCGCTCGACCCCAACACCCGCACGCTGCTTATCGAAGCGGACATCGACAACCCGCATCGAACGCTCAGTCCCGGCCTGTACGGGACGGTGCACTTCATAGTTCCGAGGCCTAGCCCGGTGATCGTGGTTCCTTCATCGGCCTTGATCTTCGATCAGAACGGGATGCAAGTCGCGACCTATTCGGACGGCATGGCGCATCTGCAAAAAGTTGACATCGGCCAGGACGATGGCGCGCAGGTTCAAATTGCGATGGGACTTCAACCGGGACAGAACCTCATCATCAGCCCGCCCGCTGGCATCGCGGACGGCGCCAAAGTGAAGCCTGCGCCGCGGAAGCCGGTCCAGGAGGCTAAGAAGTAGCCGGGAGGTCCGGCGGCCCGAGCTTGCCTTTGGATTGTCGTACAACTGCAATAAAATAGTCCGCTAGCTAAGCAGCAAAGCCTCGCCCATCCGCCACCCCAAAATACAAAAATGCCCCTAACGATCAAGCCGTTAGGGGCATTGGCAAGCAAATATCGGCATGCAACACGTCTTTTGGAAAGAACTGGCAGAACTGATGTCCTGCTGATGCCAATGTATTATCAACTGAACGACCAGGCAACAGCTATTGCGTGCACGCCGCAAAATGCAGACGCAACAGTTGCAAGAAAAACACACCCGCCGGTTGGACGCGGGCGCGAGGCTGCGCTCGCCAGCGCCTATGAGACAGGATTGGCCTATACTAAGTCCTTGTCCAGCGAGCAGAAATAAAAGAGAGTGGTTTCGCCGGCTGCGAGGGCAGCCAGAACAAAGTGCGGTCAATGCCAATTAAACAGGCACGAGAATTTTACTTCAAATCATCAAAAGAGCTGCGCTAGATTATCAAAGGATACGTTTATTCTAACGTCAACCGCGAGCTATGCTGTGAACGACTCACACTCTAAGGCCGGCGCGGCTGAGCTAAGCTTCAATCCCTTGTCGCCGGATTTCATCCGCGACCCCTATCCAACCTATCATCGCTTGCGCCGCGACGACCCGATCCACCGGTCGCCGCTTGGCTTTTATATGGCGAGCCGCCATGCGGACATCGCGTTCATCTTGCGGGATGGGCGTTTCGGAAAGGACCTTGCGGGCAGGATCAGGCGAACCTCGGGCGAAAAGGCGCTGGGAGAGCCTGTCTATCGGTCCATGCTGCGCTGGATGGTCAGTCAGAACCCGCCCGATCACACGCGCCTGAGAGGCCTCGTGGTCAAAGCCTTCAGCAATCGCGCCGTGGAGGACATGCGTCCGCGCATTCAACAGATCGTGGACCAGACGATTGACCGTGTGGCATCGCAAGGCCACACGGACCTGATCGCCGATTTCGCCTTCCGTCTTCCGATCACCGTGATCAGCGAAATGCTGGGCATTCCTGAAGAAGACCAAGGGATGGTCTTTAAGGGCGACGGCCCTGGCGCCCGGCTTCTCGATCCTGTTCCCCTCTCGCGCGCAGAACTCGATACCGCCAATGCTGGGCACTTGGCTGCGGCGCACTATTTCCACGCCCTCTTCGAGCTTCGGCGGCGGAAACCGGCCAACGATCTTATGACACTGCTCGTACATGCGGAAGAGGAAGGGAGCAGGCTGTCCAATGAGGAATTGACCTCCAACATCATCCTTCTCTATGTGGCCGGCCATGTCACCACGGTCCATCTGATCGGAAATGCGCTTCTGGCCCTTCATCGCAATCCCAGCCAAATCGAGCTCTTAAAAAGCAATCCTTCGTCCGAGACAGCGATCGATGAACTTTTGCGCTTCGAGTCTCCGGTTCAGGTCGCGAACCGGACGGCGTTTGAAGACGTGACCGTTGGCGGCAAGGAAATCAGAAAGGGCGAGACAGTTTTCTGCCTTCTTGGCGCCGCCAACCGCGACCCGGCCGTCTATGCCGATCCGGACCGGCTCGATATCACCCGCGAGGGCGTCCGGCCGCTGTCATTCGGCGGCGGCGTCCATTATTGCGTTGGCGCTCAGCTTGCCCGCATCGAAGCCGAGATCGCTATCGCCACGCTTCTGCGCCGTCTGCCGAACTTGAAGCTCGATGATCCGGAGACGCCGGATTGGCTTCCGACATTCGTGTTGCGCGGGCTTAAAGCCCTGCCCGCCAGCTGGTAGAGCGATGACCGGGCGGCGAGGCGAGAAGGCGGCAACTTGCGACTCCCACCAGCCCTTTGCCGCAAGCGAATACGAGCTTCCCGCCGGGCAAAAATCTCCGGACCTCGTCCGCGCGGAGCGCACGGCGTGGCGGCTCGCCCATATCCATTTTCCCTGGGACATCAACAAGGCGCTCGAATTTGCGCTTCTCAATACCTTTGCCGTTCCATCCATTTCCGGCCTTCTGGGCCGTACTGGCGAATTCAAGAATCGGACGCTCAAGCGCTATGACGATACCACGCTTCTCATAAGAGAAGTCTTGAGCAGCGGTCTCGACAGCGACCGGGGCACGCGCGCCTTTGCCCGCATCAACGATATGCACGGGCGCTTCCACATCGCCAACGACGATTTCCTCTACGTGCTCTCAACCTTCGCGTTGAGCCCCATTGATTGGCTGGAGAGGTTCGGCCGGCGCGCAATGACGGACGAAGAGAAGGAGGACTGGTTCCTTTACTGGCGGGAGTTCGGGCGGCGAATGGGCATTGCCGGCCTGCCCGCGGATCTCGGCGCGTTTCGCCGTTTCGCAAAAGAGTTCGAGGAAAAGCGCTTCGCGCAGGCGCCGAGCAACCGGGCGGTTGCGCAACCAACAATTGACCTTCTCTTGAACCAGTACTTCGTGCCGCCGTTCTTTTACTCGGCGGGGCGAGCGTTCGTGATGGCGTTGTGTCTGCCGCATCTCGTTGAGGCGCTGGGATATCCCGCCCCCTCGTCCGCTCTGCGCTTTATTGCAGAAGGCGCCATGGGGTTGCGGCGGACAATCCTGAGATGGCTTCCGAAAAATACGCGGCCAACCTACATCCCGGTCGGCAAGCAGACTTATCGGGAAGGCTATAATATCGAGGAGCTTGGCACGTTCAGGCTGAAGAGGGGAGCCGAACAGGTTGAGTGAGGAACGAAAAGGCTCTGCGCTGGTGCTCAAGACCCTGCTCAAGATCAGCGGCGTGATGGCAAGCTCGTGGGTGCTGCCCTGGTGCGTGTATCGCCTTCACGGCATCCGCCTCATCGGGCCGCCCGGCGAGGAAATCTGGTATTTCGCCTACGGGGCGAACATGCATGACAGCGCCTTTCGCGAATGGCGCGGCATGAATCCTCGCGAGTGGCGCCCGGGCCGGGTCTGTGGATACCGGCTGCGCTTCAACCTTTTGGCGCCCAGGGGCACGGCTACCTATGCCAATCTGTGCGCCGATCCGGCCGCGGAGGTCTGGGGCGTCCTTTACAAGATCACGCGCCGCGACCTCGTTCGCCTGGAGGCCACCGAAGGCGTTCCCTGGGGAGGATACCGGCCGCTCTGGCTCGATGTCGAAGACGTCAATGGCACAGTGCTTCACGCCGCAACCCTGATGGCCCAAGGCCATGAAAACGACCGCACCCCATCGCTTCGATATCTCACGCTGCTGCGGGAGGGCGCACGAGCGCACGGCCTGCCGGACCATTACATTCAGTTCCTGGAGCAGGTCGAGCACGCGCGATAGCCGAACGGATATCGCGGTTCTCGGCCGCCCTCCGCGAAGTGTTGACCCGTAGCTCCCCCTCATCCTGTCCTTCTCCCATCAAGCACGCCTTGGCGTGCTTGCAACTTAGAGTGACCGCATCCGCGAGCGGATGTGCTTGGGGAGAAGGAACGATGTTGCGACGGCTGCCACATCTCCCTCTCCCCTCGCGGGAGAGGGCGGGGTGAGGGGGCCTTGGGTCAGCACATATGGCGGTCCGTTCTAGAGGTGAGGCTCGTCCCTGACCGGTTCCGAGCCAATTCGCGTTGCAGCAGGGCCACCTCCGGCGACGGCAATTGACGGCTGTCGTTTAGCGGATTGCCCCTCATGAATGCGATACCAGCCCACATAGAGCGCCGGTAAAAAGAGCAGCGTCAAGAAGGTCGCCGCGAAGATGCCGCCGATCATCGCAAAGGCCATCGGGCCCCAGAACACCTGCGGCGCAATGGGGATCATACCGAGACTTGCCGCCGACGCCGTGAGCAGGATCGGGCGCATGCGGTGTTTCGTGGCCGCGACCACCGCCGCCCAGGGCTCAAGCCCGTCCCGCTCCATTTCATCGATCTGCGCGACGAGGATGACCGAGTTGCGGATGATGATCCCTGTCAGCGCAAGCACGCCGAGAATGGCGACAAAGCCAAGGGGCTTGCCCGAAAGCAAGAGCGCGGCCACGACGCCGATCAGCCCCAGCGGCGCCACGCTCACGACAAGGAAAAGCTTCTGGAAGCTCTGCAACTGCACCATGATACAAAGCGCCATAACCAGCAGCATGATCGGGACGATCGCAATAATCGGCCCTTGCGCCTTGGCGCTTTCCTCAACGGCTCCCCCCACCGCCAGCTTGTAGCCGGGCGGCAGCGCACGCTCGAACTCAGATATCGAGCCCTTCAACTGCGATACGACGGTCGCGGGCTGGGTGCTGTCGTTGATCGTGGCGCGCACGGTTACAGTCGGCGCGCGGTCGCGCCGCCAGATAATGGGCTGTTCCAAGCCATACCGGATTGCCGCGAATGAGAGGAGCGGGACCACCCCGCCGCTCTCGGTCGGAATTTGAAGCGTCCTGAGCGTCTCAAGCGTATCGCGTTCGCCCAACTCCGCGCGCCCCACGACGTTGATGAGGTAGATGCTGTCGCGCACCTGGGTGATAGGCGTACCGCCGACCACGCCATTCAGGATGCTGGCAAGGCTTGCGGAACTGACGCCCAGCTGCCGCGCCTTATCCTGCGCGATGTCCACGCGCAAAACGCGCCCCGGCTCGTTCCAATCGAAGGTCGGCACGTCGAGATGCGGATTGCCGCCGACGATATCTGCAAGTTTCAGCGCGCGCTCGCGAAGGGCCTGCAGATTGGGGGCGCTCAGCCTGTATTGAACCGGGCGGCCCACCGGCGGCCCCAGCGACAGGGGCTGAATCAGCACATCGGTTCCGACAAACTGGTTGCGCGCAAAAGCCTTCAATTTGCTTTCGACGCGGGCGCGCGCGTCCAGCGATTTCGTCACCAGCACGATCTGCCCATAGAACGCGTTCGTGAGTTGCTGGTCGAGCGGCAGGTAAAAGCGCACGGCCCCCTGCCCCACATAGGACGACCAATGCTCGACATCGGGGTCGCCCGCGAACTCCTTTTCGAAGCGATCCATCTGCGCCTTGGTCTCGAGGATCGTGCTGTTCTGCGGCAGCGTCAGATCGATGAGCAGTTCCGGGCGGTCCGAATTGGGGAAAAATTGCTGCTGCACGAAGCCCAGCCCGAGCACCGACACAGCCAGCATCGCCACGCAGATGCCGACCGTGGCCCAGGGCCGCCGCATCGCGCGCAGGAGGAGCGTATCGAAAAGCCGCACGAACCGTCCCGGATTGGCCGGATCGTGCGCCGGGAGCGTTTTCGGCAGCATGGTGACGCCGATCAGAGGCGCGAAGACCACGGCGACGATCCAGGAGATCAAAAGCGCGGCGGCGATGACCACGAACAGGCTGTGCGTGTATTCGCCCGCCTGGCTTCCGTTCAGGCCTATGGGAATGAAACCGGCCACGGTGACAAGCGTGCCCGTGAGCATGGGAAATGCGGTCGACGTATAGGCAAAGGTCGCCGCCTGCTTGAGGCCGTCGCCCCGCTCCAGGCGGTTCACCATCATTTCGACGGTAATCATGGCGTCATCGACAAGGAGGCCGAGCGCGATGATGAGCGCGCCCAGCGAAACGCGCTGGAGCGCGATGCCCTGAACCTGCATCGCAATGAAAACGATGGCGAGCACGAGCGGAATGGAGAACGAGACCACAAGCCCAGCCCGCATGCCGAGCGTGAAAAAGCTCACGGCCAGAACGATGACCACGGCCTCGAAGAGCGCCTCCGTAAACCCGCCCACCGCTTCCGCCACCACGTGCGGCTGATCGGAGACGAGATGCACGCCCACGCCAATCGGGAGATCGGCCACGATCTCGTCCATTCGCTTCTTCAGATCGTCGCCGAACTGCAGCACGTTCGCGCTTTTCCGGGCCGCGATGGCCAAGCCAATGGCGGGCTGGCCGTTATAGCGGAACATCGCCGCCGGCGGGTCTTCATAGCCGCGCGAGATTTCGGCCACGTCGCTCAGCCGGAAAAACCGGTCGTTGACGCGCAGATTGATGGACCGCAGGCTTTCCTCGGACGCAAACGCGCCGCTGACCCGGAGGCTGACCCGCTCAGGCCCCGCCTGCATGACGCCCGAGGGCTGAACGGCATTCTGGTTTTGCAGGGTCTGCACGAGCGCGTTGATATCGAGGCCAAGCGAGGCGAGTTTCCGCGCCGAGAAATCGAGATAGATCGTCTCGTTCTGCGCGCCAAGAACCTGAACCTTGCCGAGATTTGGGACAGTGCTGATGCCAGTGCGGACCTGTTCGACGTAATCGCGAAGCTGGCGGAAGGTCAGCCCATCCGCCGTGAAGGCGTAAATGTTGCCGAAGACATCGCCGAACTCGTCGTTGTAGCCTGGCGGCCGCACGCCGGATGGCAGCTGATACTGAATATCCTGGACGTGCTTGCGAACCTGATAGAACTGCCAGGGAGCGTCCCTGGTCGTGTCCTTGAGGTTGACGAAGATCGTTGTCTGGCCCGGCGTCGTGTAGCTCCTCGTATAATCCAGGCTGTCGATCTGCTGCAGTTCCTTCTCGATGGGGTCGGTGACCTGATTGATGGTTTCCTCGACCGTCGCCCCCGGCCACTGCTGTTGGATCACCATCGTCTTGATGGTGAAGGTGGGGTCCTCCTCGCGGCCGAGCTTGCCGTAGGCCATGAAGCCTGCCAGCGCCGATACAATCATCAGGAACCAGACGAGCGACCGATGCTCGATCGCCCACTCCGACAGATTGAAAGACCTCATGAGGCGGGATCCTCGGGATGGCGGACGCGCTGCCCGGCGGTGAGAGAGTGGATGCCAGCGGTAACGACGCGGTCGCCCTTGGCCAGGCCTTGCGCCACCTCAACGATCGGACCTTTGCGCTTGCCGATGACGATGGGGCGCAATGCGACCGTATCGTCCGGGGTGACGATCCAAACCGACGCCTTCCCATTCTCTTCGAGAACGGCGGTGGCCGGAATTTCGATCACGGGCGGAATGCTTTGCGGGAGAGAAACGGCCACGGTCGTGCCGAGGCGGAAGGCTAGTGGCGGATCGTTGAGGCTGAGGCGGATGCGTTGCGTGCGCGTCGCCGCTTCGGCAAGCGGCGTGATCTCGCGGATCTTGCCGGATGCTGAGATCGCGCTGTTGGTGAGGAGAGAGACGGCAAAGTCTCCATTCGGCTGGAGTTGGCCCATCAACTCCGCCGGAACGTCGAATACAGCCTCCCGCACATCCGGCCGCGCAATCGTAACAACCGCTTGCCCCGCGGCAACAACCTGCCCCACCTCGGCATCCCAGGAGGAAATCACGCCATTGTAGTCCGTGCGAAGCTCGGTATAGCCGACCTGCTCTTTCGCTTTTTGCAAGTTCGCCAGCGCCTGATCGAGCTTGGCCTGGGCTGTCTGCCGGTTTGCGGTCGCGGCGTCGACCTGGGCTTGCATCGTGCCTCCCGTCGCATCCGCGAGAAGCTTCTTCTGCCGGTCCTCGGTGGCTTGCGCATTGATCAGCGTTGCGCGCGCATTGGCGACATCGGCCTCCGCCGAGTTGAGCGAAAATCGCGTGAGCTTGGGATCGAGCGAGGCAAGCAGTTGGCCAGCCGTCACGAGATCGCCGACGTTGACGTCGCGCGTCACCATCCGGCCCGCAATCTGGAAGCCTGCCGAGCTTTGATAGCGGGGCTGGATCGTTCCCGTGAACGGGCCAAACATCTGAACGGTGCGCGGCTCGACCACGATAGAGAGAACCGGCCGTGGCGGCTCAACCGTCTGCGCGGTCTCCTGCCGGGAGCAGGCCGCGACAAGAAGGACGAGCAAAAACGCCGCTATCGTGCGGGCTATAGAGCCGGTCCGATTATGTTTGGAGCGCTTGCGCCGAATTGGCGTCCCTTCTCCCCAACCGTATCCGCTCGCGGATGCGGTCGCTCTAAGTTGCAAGCTCGCCAAGGCGAGCCTGTCGCATCCGCTCGCGGATGCGGTCGCTCTAAGTTGCAAGCTCGCCAGCGCGAGCTTGACGGGAGAAGGACAGGATGTGGGGTGTTGACTTGAATTATTAAGCACTTACCCCTCACCCGGATCGCAAGCGATCCGGCCTCTCCCACTGGGAGAGGCAGCGCTGCGACTCAATATACCACCCTGCCGGATCAGTAAGCAGACTCCGCTGATCTGGCCAACGGACATCCCGGACGCCGCTCGCTCTGAGCGTCGTCGTCTCCGCCAAGCGATCCTTTCCGGGATGTCGGCGGCGGCGAAGCCTGATCGCCTCATGGGGCGCCCCTTGCGCGACGGCGACCGTTTGGCCCGGACGCAGAAATTGAATGCCCGCCGAGACGACCTTGTCGCCCGGTTTCACACCGCCCGACAGGATAAGCTCCCTGGTGGCGAAGCTTTCGATGGTCACGATCTGTGGCGACACGCGATTGCCCTCGCGCAAAACCCAAATCGCGGGCTTCCCCTGCCACTCGTACAGAGCGCTCCAGGGCAGGACAATGGCATCCCCCGCATTCAATCGCACCCGGCCCGTCACCGCGGCTCCGAGCGTCATCTCGGGCGGCGCATCGATGAGGCCGAGCTTCACACGCACCGTCCCGGACTTCGGATCGACAGTGGGCGACACTTCGCGAACCGCCGCGGCGGCTTTCACCTTCGGATCGGACTGCAGGATGATATCGACGGGGGTGGTTCTTGGACGGCCGCTCACCAGGGATTCGTAGACTTCGAAAATCGCGTCGCGGGGGCCGTCCTGGGCGAGCGTGAAAATCGTCTTTCCCGGCTGCACGACCTCGCCGACCTCGGCGCTGCGCCCCACGATGATGCCATCGGCGCCCGCTCGAAGCTCAGTGTAGGACAACTGCTCTTCCGCTGTCTTGAGCGCCGCCCTTGCGGCGTCGAGCTGAGCCGCGGCGGCATCGAACGACGCCTTCGCCTGATCGTAGGCCGCCCGCGTCGTGAACCCGCTTGCGATGAGCGACTGCTGGCGGTCGAAACTGGCCTTCGATTGCACGAGAACCGCCTCTGCCGAAGCAACCGCAGCTTTCGCGTTATCGGCGTCGGACTTCTCATCGCGCGGATCGAGCGTCGCCAGAACCTGATCGGCCGTGACATGGTCGCCGACCTCGACGGCGCGGCTGACGATCTTGCCGGTGATGCGGAACGCGACATTCGTCTGAATGC
This sequence comes from uncultured Alphaproteobacteria bacterium, assembly GCA_963757195.1. Classification (GTDB taxonomy): domain Bacteria; phylum Pseudomonadota; class Alphaproteobacteria; order Rhizobiales; family Rhodomicrobiaceae; genus Rhodomicrobium. The sequence continues at coordinate 390,465 of CAVWQG010000002.1, read as the reverse complement.
GCGCCTGAATCTCGCCTGTGAGCTGAATCGCCCGCGAAAATTGCGACATCTCGGCCGTTACGGTCCGGACTTTGACAAGCTCCGGCTCCGCGGACTGAGCATGAGGCGCAATCGTCGATAAGGCGATGCTGGCGCCAGCACAAAGGGCGCCCGCGATCCTTCGCGTCAATCTCATTCCCCCCCCGGCCCCCCTCCACACCAATTAAGACGGATATCGCATGGCCACGCTTGCGGGCGAACGGCCGCCCCATAAATGCCCCGGCTCGCGCTCCTCAGACAATAAAGAAATTTGCAAGGCCGCGCCGGTTTTGAGCATGACCGCCATTCCGTTTGGGCATCAGCCACGATTGTTACGCTTAAGCTGACCGAAAGGAGGAGAGCATCTTTGACATTAATCAAGCATGATTTCGTCGCACAAATACTTAGTCCGCATTGTGCGGAGAGGACGCATGACCATCGCCCAGGCCCAACACGCTGATTTGCTTGCCTCTTTGGAGCTGACAAAGGCGCACGACTTCCTGTTTGAAGCTGATATGCTCGTGACGGACGTGAAGTCGCTTTTCTTCAACAGCGGCGATTTCGCAGCCGCCGCCCGGCTCAAGGACATTCAGGGACGCCTCGCCGATGAGCTTCGGGCCGTCGAGCGTCTGATCGCCTCCGGCAAGCCAACGTTTCAGTAGGGCGAAGTCTTACAGCCTCTCGGCTCGCGCAGGTCGAAGAGCAGGTTGGCTGGCAAAGTGCCCCCTGGATGCCAGGGCTGAGGCGCGACAGAGGTGGTGGCGCGAGCACATTACTGCGGATAAGTGCTGCAACCGCTCCGCGCGCCCTACCGCCGCCGTGGGCAAATCACCTACTCTGTCACGCAACCTCTAGTTTGGCGTCTCGCAATTGCCTACCAACGCGCTGCACGCTCACACAGGCAATTCGGAGACGGGACACTAGCGGCGCCGATACGCCGCAATAACCGGCGATCGCGAACAGCGGGACTGGGGTGCGGAGCTTACTTATGGATTTTAATTACGATATAAGCCTTCTCATTAGCATATCCTCAGCGTGTGCGGCAGTCTTATCGGTAATATTCTCTAAGATCACCCTTGAACGACAAAGATATACGCAAGGCTGGATCGCAAATCATGATCTACTGAACAGAACCACAGCGATGTTATTGGAGGACCATAGCCTTCTCAGGATACTGGGCATCGACCTGGAGGAACTGAAAAAAGACGGAATTACCCCTGAGGAGTTGATATTTATTCATGCCAGCATGGATGCCGGCCATGCTTTCTATCGAATTAGCGGCGCGCGCTACTCCATAATAACGGGATACCGAAAGAACTTTCTTGAAAATCCCAAAGTTAGACTGGCGTGGAAAAAATATCTGCGTGACAAGCTGTTTGGCGATACAGCCTGGACGACGGCCATCGATGCTTACATTGCTGAGTTCGAGGCGAGAACGGGGAAGAGTTCGAGCCGCATCGAACTTCCTCACTCCGAAGCCAAAGATCGGAGGAGCAGTCGCCTTCCCAAAGCCGCGCCCGTCCGCCACGACAACGCCGACTTTCGCGCTCGCTGAGCCCCCCTTGGGGTATGCTGGCGCCTCAGGCTCGTCCTTCGACAGGCTCAGGATGAGAACTCAAGCTTAAGCCTCATGGTGAGCTTGTCGAACCATGGGCAGCACCTTTCGTCCGAGGTTCCGACGCTCGCTTTTGCGAAGAAGCCGGTTTATTAGGAACCGGCGAAGAGCCTTTATTTTCCTTGTTGCTGCTGTGTAGGCATTTGGGCTGGGCCATTTTTGTCGCCAGGCAAACCGGGTCTGCCAGGCTCGCCGGCGCTGCCCGCACCTTCAGTGGGTTTTACATTGGTTCCTTCGGCGGGACCGCTCGTCTGCCCGGGCTCATGGGTGGTGGCGCGCGCGGTTCGGCCCTGCTCCGTTGTCATCTTGGTTGTGCCGTGGGTTTCGCCCGAATTTTCGGCCGCCGAAGCCGAGGCGCCAAGCAAGAAGACGGCAGCCACGGCGCCAGCCTGGATCAATTTCAACATCGTCATTTTACTCCTCCCCAAAACGTCATCGGCAGCTAAAGCGCCAGTTTTTCATGCGCTTTCTGCCTCTGAGAATAAATTCAGAGAACTGAATGGTGTTTCCAGGAGGGGCCTGCTTGTCATCAGGGAGTTCTGAATTCTTAGACGTTGAAGAAAATATATTCGAAATGGCGAGGAGCCATTTATAATAAAACCGCTCTTTAAGTCTTCACGCCACTGGTTTAGTCACAGATTGACGTGATTGATTACCCAGGCGCCGGCCGCCGCGGCGCCACCTGCAAGCAGAATCGGCGGCAGGGTGCGAACGAACACCGTGAGCAACGTCACGAAAGCGGAAAGCGCTTTCTCCCCGGCTTCCAGAAGCTCCCGCCCCGCGCGATAAAGCAGATAGAAGACAACCACTCCCGTCACAGCGAGAACAACGACTTTCCACCAGGGCAGCGTGCCTAGCTGCTGCCACGGTACGGCAAGAATTTGCGTGACCGACCATTGCCATATCGTCTGGATGAAGTTGAAGATCGCCGAGATCGCCTGCTTCAGAAACTGGAGCAGCTGGTTCACAATCTGCATGGTTTGCCCGCGTCATTTGCCGTTATCTGCGATGATGCGTGGGTGGGTCTGGGCTGTCCACCGCCCTGGCGTTGTGCCTACCTGGTCACGCTGGGTAAGAGCATCGCGATGCCCGGAAACAGGCAGATCAGCACAATCGCAACCGCCATCAGGACCACAAAGGGCAGCGTCCCCAACATCACGTCGGACAGAGGAATATCGGGCGCGATGCTCTTGATCACGAAGAGGTTGAGGCCGACGGGCGGGTGGATAAGGCCCATCTCCATCACGATGGTCATGATCACGCCGAACCAGATCAGATCGAAGCCCGCGGCCCTGATGGGCGGCAGGATGATCGGCGCCGTCATCAAAATGATCGACACTGGCGGAAGGAAAAAGCCAAGCACGACGATGAACGAGAGGATCGCCGTGAGCAGCCCCCATTTCGGAAGCCCGAGCGATGTCAGCCAAATGGCTGCGCTTTGCGATATGTCCAGATAGCTCATCACGTAAGCGTAGAGGAGCGAGAACCCGACGATGAGAAGCAGCATCGAGCTTTCGCGCATCGTGCCGGTGAGGATCGGCATCAGCCGGGACGGACGCCAGACGCCATACATGACGCCGATCACGACGAGCGCAAGGATCGCGCCCACGCCCGCCGTTTCCGATGGCGTCGCAAGTCCGGCGTAGAGGACGATCATCACGCCAGCAAGGATCGTGACGAAGGGCGTCACCCAGGCAAGCATCACGAGCTTTTCCCGCACAGTATAGGGAGGCTCATGGAGGATCGCGGTGGGCTTGCCGCCCTGCGCCACAACACGCCGCGCCGCCTTGCGCTCGTGGCTGAAACGAAAAGCGGCGTAAGACGCGAACAGCACGATCAGAAGCAATCCAGGCCCTATTCCGGCGAGAAACAGCTTGCCCAGCGAAACTTCGGCGGCGACGGCGTACAAGAGCATGGTGACGGACGGCGGCAGGAGAATGCCGAGCGTTCCGCCAGCGGCGATGATGCCTGACGCGAGGCCGGGCGAGTAGCCACGCTTGCGCATCTCGGGGATGCCCGCGGAACCGATTGCCGAGCAGGTCGCGGGCGAAGACCCGGCCATGGCTGCGAAAAGACCGCAAGCCAAGGTATTTGCGATGCCGAGGCCGCCCGGTATGCGATGGAGCCAGGCGTGAAGCGCGGTGTAGAGGTCGCGTCCGGCATCGGATCGGCCTATCGCTGCCCCTTTCAGGATGAAAAGCGGAATTGCAAGGACGATGACGTTCGCCAGCTCCTCGTAGACATTCTGGGCGATGGTGTCTACGGACGCGCGCGGCATGAACAGGATCATGAAGGCGGTCGCCACCACGCCAAGCGCGAATGCGATCGGCATGCCGGAAAGCATGACGGCAAGCGTTGCCGTACAGTACGCGATGCCGATCTCCGCAGGCGTGAAGCCAGACAAAAGCGGGGTCACGGGCCTCTGCCAGAGCAGGAGCGCGGCCACCGTCATGAGCGCGGCCAGCAGCGCGAAGGTGGACTTCTCGCGCACTTGCAGCGACAGCGCGCAGGCGAGAAGGGCAAGCCCGAGGGTCATGATGCCGTACGGGATCCACAAGGGGGGCGCCCAGGTGGATTGTGACACCTGTCCCTCGGTCCAGGCTTCGAGAGCGAGCGTTCCCGACTTCCACGCGATGAACGCGACAAAGATCAGCGAAAGCGCGTCGGTCACCAGCGTCCACCAGCGCCGGGCGTTTTCGGGCAAGAATGAGTTGAGAACCTCGATGCGGGCGTTTCCGCGTCGCGTCTGCACCGCCGCCGCCGACAGGAAAACGGCTCCGGCGACGAGGAAAATCTCCAGCTCGTCCTGCCATTCGATGCCGCGGCCAAGCACATGAGCGGCGATCACGCCACCGGTCAGAACCGCGCTCGCAACGACCAGAGCGATGGAGCCGAGATCGAAAAAAAGATCGAAAAGACGTCGAAAGGCGCCCGGTGTGGTTCTACTGAGCGTCGCGGGGAGGGATTGGTCTTCAGCCAGAACGGCGCCGGCCCCCTCCTGGCCCATCAGGCAACCGATCTGGCGCTGGCGAGGAGTTCAGCGGCTTCGGCTGACTTGGAAGCGAAATCCTTCCAGGCGCTTTCCTCCGAGATCGCGCGCCATTTCGCGAGGTCTTCGGCGGAGAAATCGACAACAGTCGCGCCCTTGTCGGCGTAGACCTTGGCGGCGGCCCCGTCATCCCTCTTGGCCTCGATTGCGCCGAACCATTCCATCTCCTCCCCGACGTCGGCGATGGCTTTTTGCTGGTCGGGCGCGAGCGACTTCGAAAACGTCCTTGGACATCAGAAGCGGTTCGCACATGAACCAGATCGATCCTGCGCGAGCAGTGGTGAGCGCCTTGGCAAGTTCTTCCAGCCGGAAGGACATCAGGCTTGTCGAAGAGGTCATCGCGGCGTCGAGCGCGCCCGTCTGCATGCCGAGGTAGATTTCGTTCGAAGGCATGGTCGAGACCCTTGCCCCGGCCGCGGCGAGCATAAATCCATCTCCCGGCTCCCGCCACGGAACTTCATGCCCCTCACGTCCTCGGGAGCCTTGATTGCCGTCCCCGAAGCAATGCCGCCTGCCTGCCATATCCAGCTGATGAATTTGACGCCCTTCTCTTCCCCGATGCGCGCCAAAGATTTTCCGACGGCCGCGTCTTTCCACTTTGCGCCCTGCTCGTAAGAGGTGACGAGGCATGGCATGAGGCCGAGGTTCATCGCCGGGACCTCCCCTCCGGCATAGGCGAGCGGATAGAGCGAGAAATCGAGCGCTCCTTTTCGCAAAGCGGAGAACTGCGCGTTCGTTTTCATCAAGGAGGAGCCGGGATAAATCTCGAATTTCAACGCTCCGCCGGTGCGCTCTTCGACGCCTGCCGCGAACTTACGGCAAAGCCGGTCCCGGAAGTCGCCCTGGTCGATAGAACCGCCCGGAAATTGGTGGGATATCTTGAGCGTCCGCGCCGTTTGCGCCTTTAGAATACTTGGCGCAGCGAAAGACAAACCAACTCCCCCCACGAAGGCTCGTCTAGAAATCATGGCGTGTCTCCAGATTCGTTTCGGCGTCGCTCGCCCTTATTTATAGCACTCAAGCTTGCGGCAAAAGGATTCATTCTCTTAGGTGGAAACGTCCTTCCAGGTAGAAACGTCGCGGTTTCCGGCTTCGCTCAAAGCCGAAGGGCACAACGGTGCGGCGCTTCCGGCATAGATTTCTCAGCCTGGCAAGACGTGTCGCCGAGCCGTGTATCGCAGTCCAACGCCGCCGGCAATGCCCCGTCTTTCCGGCGAGGTTTCTTTTTGCTGCCGCCGTTCCGATTGCGTTCACCAAGCTGCATCCGCATTATGCAAAGTAGGAAGCCTTTAACCTTTCTTCCCTTTGGTAGATGCGGTCTTGATTGGAAACGAGAGCTTTAGCGTGACTGCGGCCCGGCCCCACACGATAGGCCTTCCCCCTGTCTCGCACGAAGCGTCTTCGGAACAGCCATCGTCAGACCTCCCGCACGCCGTGCTTTTCGCGTGCAAATTCAACGCAGTCAGATCGCCGATGGCTGCTTCCATTCTGCGCTATCTCGTCGGGAAGCGGGTTTATGTGCAATCGGCGGGCGTCCGGCCGGGAGACGCGGACCCTTTCGCGGTCGCCGTCATGGACGAAATCGGCATCGACATGGCGCACCACCAGCCCCAGACGATCGAGGATCTGGAAGACACCACGTTCGACCTCATCGTGACGCTGGCCCCGGAAGCCCATCACAAGGCGCTTGAATTCACGCGCACGATGGCGGTGGATGTGGAATATTGGCCGACGCTCGAGCCTTCCGCCGTGGCGGGCAACCGCGAGCAGATTTTGGAGTCCTATCGCGCCGTCCGCGACCAGCTTTTCGAACGCATCAAGGCGCGGTTCGGCTTGGCCAGCGCGCCGCAGGCTTGAACGACAATTCAACCTTCCCACGCACGCCGAAATACCTACATTTGCTCGCATGCAAGCCTTTGCAGCCCTCCTCGACCGGCTCTACTACACCCATTCCAATCTCGACAAGGCCGCGGTCCTGACAAACTATCTGCGCCGCACGCCCGACCCCGATCGCGGCTTCGCGTTGGGCGTGATCGCGGGCACGCTGAGCTTCGAGCTGTTCAAGCGCGCGCTGGTTCGCGACCTCGTGGCTGAGCGCGTCGATCCGGTCTTGCTGGCGCTGTCTTACGACTATGTTGGCGAAATGTCGGAAACCGTCGCGCATATCTGGCCGCGCGACCCGCACGGCCTGATCCTGAACCGGCTGCCGCCGCTGCACGAGGTGATCCACGAGTTTCAGACCCGCGACAAGCCGAAGATCCGCGAGTATCTCGCTCTTCTCCTGGACAACATGACCGCAGCCGAGCGCTGGGCGCTCCTGAAGCTTGGCACGAGCACGCTTCGCATCGGCATGTCGGCGCGCTCTGTTAAGCATGTGCTCGCCGATTTCGGGGGCGTGAGCGTCGGCGAGATCGAAGAGGTGTGGCACGCGCAGCAGCCCCCCTATCTCGACCTGTTCGCCTGGCTGGAAAAGCGCGGGCCAAAACCCGACTCCAAGGATGCCGTGACGTTCCACCCCGTCATGCTCGCGCATCCGCTGGAGGATGCCGATCTGCCGGCGATCACGCCGGACGCCTTCCTTGCGGAATGGAAATTCGACGGTATCCGCGTGCAGATCGTCTCCACGCCCAGCGGCAAGGCGCTGTTCTCCCGCAGCGGCGACGATATTTCCGGCGCGTTCCCCGATGTGCTGGCGCGCGTGAATTTCCATTCCGTGCTCGACGGAGAGCTTATCGTCAAATCCGGCGACGAGATCGCCAGCTTCAACCATCTGCAACAGCGGCTCAATCGAAAATCGCCCGAGCGCGCGCTGATGGCGAAATATCCGGGCTATATCATCCTTTACGATCTGCTTGCCGTCGAAGGCCGCGATCTGCGCCCTTTCCCGCTGACCGAACGAAAGAGGGAGATGGCGCGCTGGTTCGAGGCCGTGCAGCCGCTCGGCGCCGAACTTGCCCAGCCGCTTGCGTTCCAAAATCCCGGCGAACTGCAAGCGCTCCGCGCCGAAGCCGCAAAGCTGGCCTCGCCGCATATCGAGGGCCTCATGCTGAAGCGCCTCGACTCGACCTATGTCCCCGGCCGCCCGAAAGGCCAGTGGTACAAGTGGAAGCGCGACCCGATGCTGGTCGACGCCGTTGTGATGTACGCCCAGCGCGGGACGGGGAGGCGCTCATCGTTCTATTCGGATTACACCTTCGGCCTCTGGCACAATGGCGAGCTGTCACCCATCGGCAAGGCCTATTTCGGCTTCACGGACGAGGAACTGCGCGAACTCGACAAATGGGTGCGCCATCATACGATAAACCGCTTCGGGCCTGTGAGAGAGGTTGAGAAGACGCTGGTGTTCGAGGTGGCGTTCGACGCAGTGCACCGCTCGACGCGGCACAAGTCGGGCGTAGCGCTGCGCTTCCCGCGCATCAACCGCATCCGCTGGGACAAGCCCGCGCGCGATGCGGACGAGCTTGCGAGCCTCGCGAAGTGGCTGGATTAGCGCTCTTGAAATGTTCCCGCGATGGCGAGCATTAAGGCAGCTGGATCAAGCATAGTGGTGTCTTCACGTCTGTAGTGGGTCGATTCCGGAAATACTTCTGTTGAAAATGTCTAGGCAGCTAAACATCCAGCACCGGACTGCCATGAATTGCAAATTTAGGCTTCAGCTCCAATAGCCTCTTGGATGTCATGCTTTGTTCCAAAACCGCATTTATGGTAGGCGGTAAGAATTCTTATAGTGTCATAGCCATCTATAATACAATAAAATCTTGGGCGACTGATCTGTTGAGCGTAAGCACGCATCGTTCCGCGAACAGGTGATGTGATTTCATGGCAATGCTGCAAGATAAAGAGATCTGCGGGTTCTGTAAAAAGGCGGTCGATTTGATCGCCGTTCTTTCCCAGTTGAGCCAAGTTCAATGGCTGAAATTTTGCAGGTCCTTTGAATGCAAAGGCCGTTGATATACGTTCGCCATTTAGTCGAACTCGACTCGAAAAGAGATCGGAACGCTCGCCGCCCCAGTCCTTTTGGACACATGGCTCGCCGATTATCTCGGCAAAAGCTGTCTTAATTTTTGTCTCCGGGATAATCTTCAAGGGCTCTAGCAGGCTGCTGAAAAACCCCGTTACTGACAGCGGCATGCGAATATGATTCCGTTCGCGCGATTGCGAGGGAGGGTTTCATGCGCGGACAGGATGGTCAGACGGGATCGATGTTCAGCTATGTCGATCTGGAGGAGCGTATTCCTGTCCAACATCCGCTGCGCAAAATCCGCGATTTCGTGAATGCCGCCCTGGCGGCACTCGATGCAGAGTTCGCCAAGCTTTACTCCGCCGATGGCCGCCCCTCGATTGCGCCCGAGCGGCTGTTGCGGGCGGCGTTGATTCAAATCCTGTTTTCGATCCGCTCGGAACGCCAGTTGATGGAGCAGATGCAATACAATCTGTTGTTCCGCTGGTTCGTGGGGCTTGGTATCGACGATCAGGTCTGGGTTCCAACCGTGTTTACGAAGAACCGCGACCGGCTTTTGACTACGGATATCGCGCGCAAATTCCTGGCCGCGATCCTGGCCCATAAGGATGTGGCGCCGCTGCTATCGGACGAGCATTTCTCCGTGGACGGCACGCTCGTCGAAGCCTGGGCTTCCATGAAGAGCTTCCAGCCCAGGTCTGGAGCGGAGGAAAGTGAGCCGCCCGCGGCGGGTTCGGCCGAGGCAGGCCAAGCGTCTGCCGAAGCGCAGGCTTGCGAAGCTGCCGCGCCAGCTGAAACGCCTGTGGCGGGCCGCAATGGCGAAGTGAACTTCCATGGGCAGAAGCGCTCAAACGAAACGCATGCCTCCGTCACCGATCCAGATGCCCGCCTTTACCGCAAGGGCGGGGGCAAGGAAGCCAGGCTCTGCTATATGGGCCATGCCTTGATGGAAAACCGCAACGGCCTTGTGGTCGAAGCCTGCGTAAGTCACGCGAACGGCCATGCCGAACGGAACGCCGCGCTGGCGATGATCGAGCCTCGGGCGGACCGGCCGGTCCGCATCACTCTGGGCGCCGATAAGGGATACGACGCCGAAGACTTCGTGAACGAGCTGAAGTCCATGAATGTGACGCCGCATGTGGCGGCTAAAGCCAAGGGGTCGGCCATCGATGGGCGCACAACGCGCCATGCCGGATACGCCGTAAGCCAGCGCATCCGCAAACGGATCGAGGAGACGTTCGGCTGGAGCAAGACCGTGGGGCCAGTGGCCAAGACCATGCTGCGCGGCCTCGATCGCGTGGGTGGCCAGTTCACCCTCACGCTTGCCGCGTACAATCTTGCTCGCCTGCCAAGGCTGCTCGCCGCATAAAAGAAAACGAGGATGGCGGCCTGCGGCTACAAGCAATCCGCCATCGAGAAGGCTCCGGAGAGAATAAGGTTCTACACTCGCCGCTTTTTCAGCAGCCTGCTAGGACTGCTTTGGAGCGCCTTAACGTCACGGTTGAAGCCTTTTCAAATGACGTGATACCATCAATGTGGAGTTCAAGATGATTGTGCCAAGCGTAACCGAGATGAGATAGGGGAATAGTATTAGGTGCTAGGCTCCCTATTAGGTACGGTATGGCTTCTATCGTTTCTTGATTGATGTTCTTAATCAGACCGAAGAGCATCAGACGTTTTTGACCGGACAATTCACTCCAAGCCGAATGAGAAGTCAGATGCTCGTGATGAAAGTGTAACTGAATTCTTCCTCCAGAAAGCCACTCCGGAATCTTGGAATATCCCACAGCAAGCGGCGGAGTTCGTCCAGCATGAATAGCCGCTCGGATTGCAGGAAGCCCCTTAAACCAAAAATTTGAGTGGTGAGTGAATAGCATCCCGTCGCTGAGCTTCCGCTGCGCAGCCAATTTTGACAGCGGCTGAACCTGTGCCATGCGAAAATGGTTCACTGCAGCATTCTTTAATGCTGCAAGTTCGGCCATGGCGCGCAAGCGATCGCTGACACCTGTTATAGCCGATATTTGATGGCGCAACGTCTCCGGGCTTACCAGCTCGATAACTCGGCGCTGATTCAGGTACCAACACGTGAGATCGAAAGGAAGATCGATGGGCATAAATCACACCGAGAACACTTTGTGTGCCTTTTTAGCGGAGTGGCGGCCACCACCCAACAAAGCAAGGTGTGACCCGTCCCACTGGGCACGATTTCCTTGGAATCTGCCTCTCACCCGCGCCTACCCGGCTACGCTTGCTGGGGATGAGATTTCCGCGATCGAGATGGGTTGTTTGCATACCACGGCGTGGGTTTCATCGCTCAATCGCTGTACCTTTAGAAGCAGAACTTCAAAGGGGTGCGGAATTCGTATGAGGGATACAAGATGAGCTTACTTTAAGCGCTTTGCGCCAACGCTTTCGTTGTCGTCCGCGTTTATAATCTTCTCGTCGCATACTACCACATTACTCACCGGGAGCCACAGTGCGGCGGTGACCTGATCGCCAGCGTCCACTTCCCAGAGGGAGCCGTCCTCCAGCTTGATGATTTCACCGTCGCTCAGGACCGCTTCAATCCAATGGCCGGTTTCGCATGCCTGGCTTGACGTTGCAACTAACAGCAGTGAGCAAACCATAAAACCTAAGTATCTCATATTACATTACCAAGCATTTAAGGGCCGAGAAAACCCATTCACCTAAATACTTGGAGCAGCTACACCTGTGGTTCGTGCCCATGTCAATCTTGCCTGATCAACTTTCCACAACCTGTCGGGGTTTTCAATAGTTCGATGACCCCGAAGGCCCTACCTCACTCGATGGGGTTCGCTCGCGCTTTAGGGGCAGCCTGCGAGTGGCGGCTCATCCCCCAGCAGCGGTCACTCTTAGAAAATAGGCCCAACGACCGCAATCGGCCTGGAGCGCGCATTCCGGGCTAAAGCCTTCGGTCAAAATTAACCATCTGATTTGCGTAACTTTACTTTAAACAGAAACAAAATACGCAACTTTTGAAAAACGTGTTTATGTTTTGGAAAACGCGCTCATGGCGGCGGCCGTAAAATCAGGACTTCAGCAGAGATACTTTTATACTTACTTATAGGCCGTCTTACGAAACGAAACCAATTTTCACCGGATATTAAGGAACGCGCCCGATAAGGCGAGAGACCTTACGGAGGCTGGCTCGCATGCGCTCGCGGCAAAACTAGCGCTCGCTTCCCTCCAGGCGGGATGCGGACGAGCTTGCGAGCCTCGCGAAGTGGCTGGATTAGCCGTCCTGGAAAAGTTTCGTCACGTCGAGCGACAAGCCAAGCGGATCGAGCATCAAGGTCCCGTCGCGAACAATCATGGGCTTTGCCAGCCCAGTGCCTTCGCGGCGGTGGTGGCTGATCTCGCGCTCCTCCCAATCCACGATCATATAATGCTTGATGGAGGGTACCGCGAAATAGCCGTCGAGCTTCACGGTGCGATCCTTGCGCGCCGTTGAATCGGACAGCACCTCGACCACGATCACCGGCTTCGGCACGATGATGTCGTGGTCGTCCATCGGCCCGGCGAAAACGACCACGTCCGGCTCGAACGCGGTGTGCGGACCGGCTTTAACGACGAGTCCTTGCGTGCCGACGAAAAGATCGAGGCGGTTGGCTGCAATATCGTCTTCGAACAACCGCGCCAAATTGCGGATATGCCGGGCATGACCCCAGTTCTGAGATTGCTGCAAGACCGGCTCCCCGTCGAAAAGCTCCCAATGCTTTTCGGGGCGCGCTTCCGCCCACACGGCAAACTCTTCGGTGGTCATCGAACTTCTGGCAAGCGCTCTCATGCAACGAATATAGCAGACATGCGGTAAACCGCAATTTAGCCCACAGTCTTGTTACCCGCCGAAACCTCGCGCGTCTTCATGAGACAATCTCCGCGTCGCCCTTCAGCGCCAGCTCCAGCAGTGCGGCGGGGTGGCGCGCCGTGAGGCCAAGTCCGTCGTGGATCTGCTTGCGGCAGGAATACGCCGTTGCCGCCACGAGCGCGTCGCGGCCCGCCCTGCGGATGGCGGGAAACAGCGAGAGTTCCGCCATGGCGAGCGAGGCTTCGAGCGTGTCGGGCGTCATACCCATGATGCCGTTCAAGCCGCAGCAGGCGGGCGGCGCGGCGCTGATCGCGAGTTGCGGGATCAGTTTCAGGGCCGTCTGCGCCGCATTCTCAAGGCCTTGCGCGCGTTCGTGACAGTGCGAATGCAGCACGAGGTCTGCTTCGATAGGTTTCAGGGGCAGCTCAGCCATCCGGCCAGCAATGAATTCCTCGAACAGGAGAATTGGCGGGGGGGCCGGAATGGGGAAGCCAAGCGCCGCATATTCGTCGCGCATCATGAGAACGCAGGAGGGTTCAAGGCCCACCACAGGGATGCCCTTGTCAGCGAAGGACGCGGCGGCCTTGGTCATCCGTTCGGCTTCCCGGCGCGCCTCCTCGATATAACCGGCGTCGTAATAGGTGCGCCCGCAACAGAGCGGCCGTTCGTCTTCGTCGGCGAACGCGACAACGCCGTAGCCTGCGGCCTTGAGGACGTGCGCCGCCGCACGCAAGTTCGCAGGCTCGAACGAGCGGTTGAATGTGTCCGCGAAGATGGCGACGAGACCGGCGGGCCCCGGCTCTGTCTTCCGGGGAGCCTTGAAGCGCCGCCCCGACCATCTCGGCCAGGGCCTGTCCGCCGCCAGCCCGGTATGCCGCTCGCTCAGGCGCGGCAGCCCCGGCAGAAGATCGCGCATCGCAAGAACGAAGCGCCACCCCCGCGCGCGGTCCGTGTATTCGGGCAGCCGGGCAAAGAGATCGGCGGCGCGCGATTCGTGTCCCGCCGCCCTCGCCGCCGCAAGCGCCTCCACCTTCAATTTCGGGATGTCGACGCCGAAGGGGCACGCTATCGTGCAAGTCTTGCAGGACACGCAAAGCTTCATCGCTTCGAGCATCGGCGCGGACGCGAGCGCTCCCTCGCCAAGCTGGCCCGAGAGCGCAAGCCGCATCACGTTGGCGCGTCCTCTCGGGCTGTCGCGTTCGTCGCGGGTGACGGCGTGGGATGGGCAGGTGAAGTTATGCTCCGCCGAGCGGCAATGGCCGAGGCCAGAGCACCGGCTTGCATGACCCTCAGTACCGCCGCCCCACGAGAGCGCGGTGGCGGCAGCGTCGTGTTTCTCTTCAAGCGTTGCCCGAAGAAACGCATCGTCATCGAAATTCGGAGCGCGAAGGATTTTTCCAGGATTAAGGAGGAAGCCGGGATCGAGATGCGTCTTGAGTTCCTTGAAGATCGCAATGCGCTCTGGGCCGAGCGTACGCTCGAGCGCCTCGCTCCGCGCAAGGCCGAGGCCATAGCCCGACGTCACAACACCCTCATGCGCGCGAAGAAGTTCGGCCATCTCGTCCGAAAGCGCGCGCATGCGCTTGCGGTCCTGGGCGTGGCGAAGATCGAGGATGGGACGGACCTGAAGGCAGCCCCGTCCTGCCTGGCCATAGATTGCGGTCCGCGCGCGGTGACGCGCCAGAAGCGTCTCAAGCTCGGCGCCATAGGCGGCGAGCTGATGAAGCGGAACGGCCGCGTCCTCCACAAACGACAAGGGCTGGGCTGCGGATTTCAGCGTCCACGCCAGCGCCAGCGCCTCACGCCGCAGGCGCCACAGCGCAGCCCTCGCGTTCTCGCCAATGACTTCGATGACGCCGAACCTGCCTTTGTCAGCTTCGGCGGCCACGTCGGCGAGCGCTTTCAGGAACCTCGTATTGTCCACCGGATTGTCTTCATCGAACTCGACGATCAGGAGCGCCTCGGGCTCGCCCCGCATGAGGCGCGCGGCCTGGATATCGGACTTCGCGCGCTCTGCGAGAAAGCCGAGCATGGTCTTGTCGAGAAGCTCGATGGCGGCGGGGTTGAGCAGCGCGATTTTCGGAACGGCGCGAAGCGCGCGGCCAAGATTGGCGAAGCGGCATACGCCGAGCGCGCGGTTCTCCGGCCTTTTAGCAAGCTTCAAGTCGATCCTGGTCGCGATGGCGAGCGTGCCCTCGGCTCCGGCCAGGAGGCGGGCCAAGTTCTGATTTTCCGAATACCTGAGGAGGGTGCGGAAGTCATAAGCTTCAGGCTCCGGCGCGCCCTGAGCGCGCTTCGGCCAGAGCTTTGCGATCGCCTTCTCATGAATTTCGCCGAAGTGGAGCAGATCGACAAGACGGTCGCGTCCGGGAGAGGACTTCTCATCGGCCTCGGCGACGGGGCTGAAAATGACGCGCTGACCGTCGGCAAGAAAAGCATCGGCGCAAAGGATGGCATCGCGCATCGAGCCGTAGCGCATGGCTCGCAACCCGCTCGAATTATTGCCCAGCATGCCGCCGATTGTGGCCTGCGCGGCGGACGCGATCTCGACCGGAAAGAAAAGAGCGTGCGCTTCCAGCGCGGCCGCCAGGGCAGCGGGCGAGCATCCCGGCTCAACAGCGCACCTGCGGTTCTCTGCATCGATTTCGACGATCCCCATCAGATACTTGGAAAAATCGACGACGATGCCTTCGCCAAGCGCCTGTCCCGCGGTCGACGTGCCGCCGCCGCGCGCGATGACGGGCAGGCCTTCCTCACGGGCCATCTCGACGATGACGGCGACATCGTTCGTGCTTTTCGGGCAAGCCACGCCAGCCGGGAAGCACTGATACATGGACGCATCGGTGGCGTAACGCCCCCTGGTGAAGAGGTCGCTTGCGGCGTCGCCTTCGATCTCGTGCGCAAGCCTGTCCCAGAATGCGGGTCCGGCTTTTCGGATTGCCATTTTCCCTCGGGTAGCGGCGGTGAGAGACCCATCGCCGGCAAGGCTAAGCAGAGTTTGCAAAAGTAGCCTTCCCGGTTTTGCGAAAAAACTCTGCGAAATCAAAAGAATTAAGCGGGCATTCGTTGGTTAACCAACGAATGCCCGCTTAGGGACGGCCCATCATCAAGCCGCAGACCATGGCGCAGAGTCTTTGTTCGCGCAATGTCTTGAATTCCGGCGCTGAAGGGCCTTGCGAGCCGAAAGCAGTACCCACGTTAAAGGGATCATCAAATAGTGGGACGCGGTAGCTCCATGACGCGGATTTACCCCGGATTCTGCTGACTGAAAGCGGGAGTCTGGCGAGGAAGGAAAATGACGTGTCAGGGCGGCACACATTGTCGGCATCAAGAGGGTATCATATAGGGATCGGTCGCCGCGTTTTTCGCGTCATTGAGAGCGTTGAGCCCGGCCATCTGCTTCTCGCTGACGGTCGGGCAGGACAGAACGATTATACCAATGATAGCAAGGCCGAAATCAAGGCAGGCGCAGAGACCGCCGATCGTGTAATTATGGTCGGTGCCGTAGAGACTGCTTACGGTGACGGCCTTAAACCCGTCATCCCGCTCCTCGTCAATCGAAACGTGGTAGAAGACACTTTTTGGGTTCGGATGCGCCCCGAAGTCGATGGCCCCTTCGTAGGCAGCCACCGCCAGCGCATGGATATTCCGTTCGCGCGCTTTCAGGTGGGCGATAGACTTCTCGAAGGTGAAGGCGCGTCGGCATGCCTTCCTTGCAGCCTCGCCTTTGTGGCGACTACCCCATACGTCCGCCAGCTCTGGCCGTTGGGCGATTAGCGCACCATAAGCCGCAGATTCCAGAGCCGTCCGCAGCAATGGAAACACGGCTGCGGGATGGCCGCTCAACGCCATCCGGACGCCAGCAAGGAACAAGTGATAGGCGTTGCAGAACAGGAGGAGGGAAAAGGGATGATGATGCGGAAATCTGGGCGCCCAAAGGTCGATGCGGAAGTGCTGATCGTATTCCTTTGGCAGCGCGATGAGCTGATTGTCTGACGCTAGTAGTTCGGCCACGGTCTCGTCGGCAATCGCCATGTAGTGACCGAGGCCTTTGTCCATATCGACGCCGACAATGCCGCTCGGTCCCATTGCTTCCCCGATTCAATCGTTCCGCGGATGAAAGCCTCGCGGGTCAAACGACAGAGGGCGCATTCGCCCTTCTTGAGGGCCACGCCTCCGCCCAATCGACGCGAAACAACTGTTGGGTGGTGGGCGCGGTAGGACTCGAACCTACAACCAGACGGTTATGAGCCGTCGGCTCTGACCATTGAGCTACACGCCCGAAATCGGCAACGAAACCTTAAGGCGAACATCGCCATTGTGCCGATGCAATTCACGATGCTTTTCGATTGCTATACTTAGCGGGAAACTCACAATGAGAAAAGACGTCCTTGCGAAGGCTTTGGCCTTTCTCCTTATTTTATCCAGCGACGCGTACGCACAGATGCAGAATCAACCCACCTCCGAACCGAAAATTCCTACCATCCAGGTCACAGGGATGGGAAGCGTTCAGGCCAAGCCCGACACGGCTTCAATCAGCATCGGCGTCGGCACGGAGGATGGAAATGCACAAAACGCCGTTTCGCGCAACAATGCAGCGACGGCGAAGGTCATTTCGGAGCTGGAGGCGGCTGCGATTGAAAAGAAGGACCTGAAAACCTCGAATTTCTCGGTCTATCCGCAATACCGGTCGGAAGGCACGGACAAACACCAGGTCGTCACGTACCGTGCGTCGAATACGGTGACCGTCACGGTCCACAATCTCGATAAAGTTGGGGACATCCTGACCAAGGCCGTGGCCGCCGGTTCCAACCAGATCAGCGGGCCAAACTTCTCTGTTTCGGATCCAGAGAAGTATCTCGCCGAAGCGCGAAAAAAAGCGGTGGAGAACGCCATTGCGAAAGCCAGCGTCTATGCAAACGCGGCCGGGCTGAAGCTTGGCTCGATCCTCTCCATGGTGGAGGAGGGCGCGGCGGCGCCGGTCTATGCTCCGCGTTCCGCCACTTTTTCAGCGGCGGCGGGGGCGCCTGTTCCCGTTGAGGCGGGGGAGGAAAGCATTCAGGCACACATTCTCCTCATCGTTGAGCTGAAGTCCTGAGCCGCTATCTCCCGCCGAATAAAAAATGCCAGAGCGCCGGGACCAGGATCGAGGTCGCAAGCGCATTCAACCCCATGCCGAGACCCGCAAAGGCGCCCGCAATCTCGTTGACCTGAAGCGCCCGCGCGGTGCCGATGCCGTGAGACGCCACGCCCATGGCAAGCCCCCTTGCGGCCCAATCCTTGATGCCGAGCCTGTTCAGGAGCGGCGGACCGAGCATCGCGCCGAGGATGCCCGTCAGGATGACAAGGACCGCCGTGAGCGATGGCAAGCCGCCGAGCTGTTCGGCGATGCCCATGGCGACAGGCGCGGTTACCGATTTCGGCGCGATTGAAACGATGGAGTCCCGGCCGCCGCCGAGAAGCCATACGATGCCAATCGCGCTCAGCGCGGCGGTCAATGAGCCGGCGAGGAGGCTAACGAGGATCGCCAGGCCCGATCGCCTTACTCGCTCGACTTGCCGGTAGAGAGGTATGGCCAGCGCCACGGTCGCCGGGCCGAGCAGGAAATGCACAAACTGGGCGCCCTGGAAATAGGTCTGGTAGCTCGTTCCCGTGGCGAGCAGGATCGAGACGACAATCACAATCGCGATCAGCACAGGGTTGAAGAGCGGATTAAATCGCAGCCGCCGGTAAAGCAGATAACCCGCACGATAAGCGACGAGCGTGAGCACCAGGTTGAGGAGCGGGTTCGCCGCCAGATAGACCCAGATGTCTCGGAGATTAGTCACGGATCCGGTCCTCAAACCTCCGGGGAGTTTTTCTTGAAAGGCGAGCCATCAGCCAGGCCGTGACGGCAATGGTCAGAAGCGTGCTCAGGAGGAGGGCCGCGGCGAGCGGGAGCCAATCGCCCGCCAGAAGCTTGAAATGCAGCATCACTCCCGTGCCCGCGGGCACGAACAGGAGCGACAGGTTGGACAGGAGGCCATCGGCTGTTTTGCCCAGGCCGTCGGGAACCCGGCCATTCCAGACCAGCGCGCCGAAAAGGAGCGCCATGCCGCACACCGGCCCCGGTATCGGCAAATGCGTCAGCGCTGCAAGAACTTCGCCCGCCAACTGGCAGACGACAAGAACTGTGATCCACTCGACCATAAGTATCCAAGCCTTTGTTCGTTTGTGTGCGAGCAAGCGTAAGCACGGTTTTTCACAGGTCTTCAAAAGGAAAAATTACAAGCACCGCCCGGTCTGCGCCTAAATTGCCGTTATCGCCATCGATACAGGAGGCGTTCGAACGAGGCTGAGCCAATGGACTGTCATCCCGGCCAAGCGAAGCGCGAGCCGGTATCGTTACAAGCGCTGCGGTTTGAGACGATCCCGGATAACGCCTACGTCCGGCAAACTGAGAGGGACTTAAGCCGCATGAACGGGCAGGAAACGCGGGCGCTCCACGAGATGGGGCGCGGTGCCTGGAACGACTGGGCTTCGCAAATTCTGAAGTCGAAGGCCAACTTCCAGGATGCGGGCGCATTTGCCCTGAACTGGTACGGCGAGGCCGACACCGATGAAACGCGGCTTTGGCTGAAGGTTGCGAATGCCGATTTCTCGAACGAGCATTTCGAAGACGAGATCGATTTCGAAGGTTTCGTCTTCCCGGGCTCCGTCAATCTTTCCGGCGCGGTTTTCGACCGCCCGGTTTCGTTCGCGGGAGCGGAATTTCAGCTTCCCGTGAACTTCAGCCATGCGCAGTTTCACGCGGACGTGGGCTTCAAGGGGGCCAAGTTTTCAGGCCAGGCTGTTTTTGACGACGCCGTCTTCGATGGCGTCGCGGACTTCGAGCGTGCCGAATTTCTCAAGGAGAAAAACGGGCCCCTGACACACAGCGTGAGGTTCCAGCGGGCGCGCTTCATGGGAAAGGCCGATTTTCGCTCCTCGGTCATGATTGGCAGCGCCGACTTCTCCAAGGCCCAGTTCGCGGGCACGGCGCGTTTCGACGAGGCCCGCTTCACGGCCGACACCGTTTTCGACGGCGCAGTTTTCTCCGCGCCAGCCGGCTTCCATGCCTGCCAATTCTTCGGCGCGGCGGCCTTCAGGGAGACCCAGTTCACAGGCGAGGCCCGTTTCGCCGAAGCAGCTTTCAAGGACCTGTGCCAGTTTGAGCGCAGCCAATTCTGGAACGACGCCTCTTTCCGGGAAGCGCGCTTCGATAGCAATGCGCTTTTTACCGACATGCGGGTGGAGGGGGCGTCGCGCTTCAAGGGAGCGAAGTTCGCCATGGAGGCGAATTTTCATGACGCCCGGTTCACCGGGAATACCGATTTCTCGGACGCGGATTTCGGTGGCGCATCGATTTTCAGCTCGGCTCATTTTGCCCAAGGCGCGGCCTGGGATCGCTGCCGCTTTTTGAACGGAGCCGACTTTTCCGGCCTGACCCTGGGCAAAGCCTCAAGCTTCAAGGCAAGCCAGTTCGAAGGCGACGCCATTTTCCGGGAAGCGCATTGCGACGCGCCGGTCTCCTTCGCTGGCGCTCGCTTCAAGACGAACGCCGATTTCTCCGCCTTTCAGAGCAAGGTCGTTGTCGTGCTCGCCGATGCGGACTTCAAGGCTGTGCCAGACTTTCTTGAAGCGAGTTTTCTGGAGCCTCCAAGGCTCGACAACATGACCGTCGCCGATCCGGTAAAGCGCTTCCCCAGATTGAAGGACGCGGGCGTTACCGATCCGAGGCGTTTTCTGAAATTCATGAGGGTCTGCGCGGACGCTGATGCGTCGCTGAAATATCGCCGCCTCAAGAAGATGGCGTTCGAGGCTCAGGATTTGGCGCGAGAGCAGGAGTTCTTCGCGCAGGAAGTCCGATGCCGCCGGTTCTGGCTCGACAAGCCGTTTGGCCGAGGAGCGGCGCGCTTCTGGTTCGGCTGGATCTACGGCGGCGTGTCGGATTTCGGGCGGTCGCTGGTCCGGCCGTTCGCGTTGTGGCTCTCCTCGATTGCTCTGTTCGCGATGTATTTCCTGGCTCAAGGCACAGGCGCAGCCTGGACGAAATGCGTTGTCGGCTCCTCCGATCCCATTTCCGAGGCGCTCTATCTCGGTTTCCGGAACGCCTTCCTGAAGGTGGACTGGAATGACGCCGTCAACGCGAGGCGGACTCTCGGCTGCCTTTACGGCGTCGAGTTTGGCGGAACGCCGGTTCTGCCGCCCAGCATTGCTTCCGTGTCGCTGGTTCAGGCGTTCGTAAGCATCTGCTTTATTTCACTGTTCCTGCTCGCGCTTCGCAATCTGCTCAGGCTTCGATAGCCCGTCCGGCTTGCATTTTGAGAGTCCCGCAAAGCTGGAGCTGTGTGCTATTGTATATAGCGTGCGGATGAGGGGCTGTATGAAGATCGCAATCGCTACCAAGGATTGGCAAACCGTGAGCGGACACGCGGGGAAGGCGCGATACTGGCTGCTTTACGACTTGCAGCCGGGGAAAACCGGCGCGCCATTACCGGTCCCGGCGCGCATCGAGCTTACGCATGATCAGTTGCCGCATTACTTCCAAGACGATGGTCCTCATCCGCTGGACGGGGTTGAAATCGTGGTGGCGGCCAGCGCGGGTGACGGTTTCGTCCGGCACATGAAGAAGCGGGGCGCCGAGGTGCTGCTGACCGGCGAAACCGATCCCGCGGCGGCGCTGACGCGCATTATCTCCGGGGAGCCTCTGCCCGAGCAGCGCTTCGACATAACCACAACCTTGTGCAAGCTGCGCGATCTGTTCTCGCAGCACTAAAGCAGGATGCTGAGGCGGAAATCCGGGCTTCATCCTTCGACAAGCTCAGACTAAACAGAGTTTGCCATATGCGCCAACGAAGCGCGATCACCGTCTTCCTGAAAGGCGAAGCCTTTTCGGGATCGCAAGACATTGAAAGTCTGGCTTTCTATCATCCCCGCCCGCGCTTCGCTTGGCCAGAATGACGGAGCGCTTCGCTTGCACGCGATGACAACCCGTTGGCCGCGAATTTCCTTCCCGATAAGGGCCTGGCTTTGCTAACAGAAGGCTGTCTGCCGATCCCGCCCTGGCCTACCGGCCCAAGTCCTCAAAGAGCCTCATGACGCCATTCCAGATCATAGCCGCCGTCCTCACGCTCAGCGCGACAGGAGCCTACATCAATGCCAGATATTTCAGGTTCCCCCAGACCATCGGCCTGATGGCGTTCGCTTTCGCCGCCTCGTTGGTCACGATCATCCTGAGCCGGTCTGGACTTGCGAATTTCGAGGCTGTCGGGGAGTTTGTCAGGGGAATCGATTTCTCGGAAGTCTTGTTGCACGGCATGCTGTCGTTCCTGCTGTTCGCGGGCGCGATGCATATCAACCTCGAAGAATTGAAGAACGTCCGCTGGTCTGTCGCTGTTCTGGCAACCATGGGGGTTATGACGGCGACGCTCATCACCGGAACGCTGGTGTGGCAGGCTTCCCGTCTTGTGGGATTGGAACTGCCCTATCTCTATGCCTTGCTGTTCGGGGCGCTCATCTCGCCAACCGACCCTATCGCGGTGCTGGCGATCCTGAAAGACTCCGGAATTTCGAAACAAACCTATACCAGGATCGGCGCGGAAAGCCTGTTCAACGATGGGGTTGGCGTCGTCCTGTTCCTCACAATTCTCGAACTTGCGAACAGCGGCGGAGAGCTGAAACTCGCCGATGCGGCGGCGCTTTTTTCTACGGGAGGCGCTCGGCGGAGCGGCGTTTGGCATCTTATGCGGTTGGATCGTCTACCGGCTGCTGCGGCCCATTGACGATTACAAGGTGGAGGTGCTTCTCACGCTCGCCCTTGCGACGGGGGGGTACGCCGCCGCCGAGGAACTGGTTCACGTCTCGGCCCCGATTTTCATGGTCACGGCCGGGCTGATCGTCGGCAATCATGGCCGCAACTTGGGCATGTCCCAGCAAAGCCGCGAGCACCTGGACGTCTTCTGGGAGTTGATCGACGAGGTGCTCAACGCCGTCCTTTTTATCCTGATCGGATTGGAGATCGTCGTGATCAGCGTGGCCGTTCCGCAGGTTATTCTGGGAATCCTTGCTATCGGGGCTGTCCTTACCGGACGCCTTATCAGCGTGGGGATTCCGATCGGGCTGATGGGTCTGCTCAGGGAGCAGCAGAAGGGGACGATCGCGCTACTGACATGGGGCGGCTTGCGCGGCGGTCTCTCCATCGCCATGGCGCTCTCGCTTCCGGCAGGCGAGCCAAAAGACATTATCCTGCCGGTAACCTACATCGTGGTGCTGTTCTCCATCCTTGTTCAGGGGCTGACTTTCAAGTCCGCCTTACCCCTTCTTCTCCGGCTTCCTTAGCTCGGGCGCCGTAGCCTTTCGCCCGCTGCCGCTGGCCAGCCTCTCTTGATCCTTCCCTGCGTCGGAGAGTTCGCGCCTTCTAAAGGGGTTGCGCGCGGGAAGTTTGTCGAGTCCCAGCACTTCGGCCGCCTTCTTCACCAGTTCGGCATTCATCTCCGTGCCCGGAAGCGGCTGCGCCAACAACCCCTCCTGCGCTTTCAGCATGACCTCCTTCCAGATCTCTGCCGGAAGCGAGCCGCCCGTGACGCTGCGCATGGGGCTCGCATTGTCGTTTCCCATCCAGACGCCGCCAACCCATTGGGCGGTGTAGCCAAGGAACCAGGCGTCCTTGAAGCTCTGGGTCGTGCCTGTTTTGCCCCCTGCAGGGTAGTAATCGAGGGATGCGCCGTGCCCCGTCCCACCAGCCACGACGGCATTCAGCATGTCGTTCATGGCGCTGATATCGCGCGCGCTGACGATGCGGGACCGTTCCTCCCTCGCCCGCTCGAACAGGATGTGTCCCTGATCGTCCCTGATCCGCTCGACCACCCTCGGTTCGACGGCGAGTCCGCCATTGGCGAAGACGGCGAAGGATGAAGTCATTTCGAGAAGCGTCGTTTCCGATGTTCCGAGCGCGAGCGTCGGGCCGACATTGCGCGCTGAGCGAACGCCAAGCCGGTTCGCGACCTCCACGGCACGTTCGGGACCGACGGCCTCCAGCAATCGGACTGCGGCGACATTGCTGGAATGGGTCAGCGCCGTTCGCAGGTTGATTTTCCCGCGATAGATACCGCCGAAATTGGTTGGCTTCCAGCCCTCCGTCTCGATGGGGCTGTCCTCGATTTGTGTTTCGGGTGTGAAGCCGGCCTCGATTGCGGCGAGATAGATGAAGGGCTTGAATGCGGAGCCAGGCTGCCGCATCGCCCGAACCGCCCGGTTGAACTGGCTGTCGGCATGATTTCGGCCGCCGATCATCACCCGGATGGCGCCATCCGGCGTTAGCAATAGAACGGCGGCCTCGGTTGCGCGCGCCGTCCGGCCCTTCGTGCGCATGACCTCCTCGACGGCCGTGCGAGCTGCCGATTGCAACCCGGCATCGATGGTTGTCTCCACGATCAGATTGCGGTCGGTTTCGGCGACCAGCATCGGGGCAACCTCCGCCACCCAGTCGTCGACGAAGCCGAAACCCGGCTTGGACGTCGGCGATTGGAGCTGTGGAGGATGGGCAAGCGCTTCCGCATACTGGTTGATGTCGATCTGATCGGTCTCGAAGAGGGTGTGGAGGATTTCTTTCGCGCGCGTGCGCGAGCGATCCATGTTGGCGGTCGGCGAGAAATAGGATGGCGCTTTGATGAGACCCGCGAGCAATGCGGCTTCGGCGAGCGTCAGGTCCTGTGGCGTCTTCGCGAAATATGAATGGGCCGCCGCGGCAATGCCATAATTGCCGCCGCCGAAATAGACGCGATTGAGGTAAAGTTCGAGGATTTCCTGCTTGGTGAAGCCGCTTTCGAGCCAGAGCGCAAGAATGAACTCCTCGGCTTTCCGGGTCCACGTCCGTTTTGGCTCAAGGAACAGGTTCTTGACGAGCTGCTGTGTGATCGTAGAGCCGCCCTGCACGACCTCGCCAGAGCGCCAGTTTCTGCCAGCGGCACGCAAAAGACCCAAAGGGTCGAGGCCGAAATGATAGAAGAAGCGGCGGTCTTCTGTCGTCAGCACCGCTTTGATCAGCACCGGCGGAATGTCCTTGTAGGGAACATAGGCGCGCCGCATGCCCCGTTCGCCGATATATTCGCCGCCGCGCGCCAGAATGGTGAGGCTTGGCGGCAGCCGGAGAATCATTGCCTCGCGGGCCTGCTTCGGACTGGGGAGGACGCTCGCGTAATAAGCGATGACGCTCGCGAGCGTCAGGCCGATCCAGGCGAAGGCCACGAGGAGCCACGGCACCAGGCGCAAGAGAGGCTTGTGCGCGTTGCGCCGCGCTTCGGCAGATACGGCAAAGAGCCAAGCAAATACGACGCGAAGCGTGCGCCAAAGCACCCCGAGGATGCTTCGCAGCGCTATAAGCGCCAGACGGAATTCCCGTGCTGCGATAAAACGGATGTGACCGGCAGCGGCCGCTCCGAACCTAACAGCGAGCCGTACGCCCTCACTGGCACTCAACTCCCTCACTCAACGCCCCGCAAACGCTAACGCCGCGCCGCCCTGCACGGTCGTTTATGAAGAGTTATCGGTAACGGCTTAACGTTCCGTTAATCCGTAATGCGAGGACCTGATTCGGGAAGGCAGCGCAGCGTCAGGGGCTAGCTCAGGACTCCCGCCGCGGATGCGGATTTCCCCCGGCCGGCGACTTATCGGGCCGGCCGATGCTGACATAGGTCAGCCCCGCTTGCCGCGCATGCTCCGGACGATAGATGTTGCGAAGGTCCACAAGCACGTTCCCCCGCATTTTCTCTCGGAGCGCGGACAGGCTCACAGCACGGAACTCGTTCCATTCTGTCAGAACGACGGCGGCGTCGGCCCCTTCGGCGGCCTCGAGAACGCTCTTGCACCAGACCACATGCGGCAGGAGCGGTTCCGCCTGCTTTCGCCCCTGCGGATCGTAAACGCGGACGGTTGCGCCGCGCTCCTGCAGCATCGGCACGATCACCAGGCTTGGCGCGTCGCGCATGTCGTCGGTGTTCTGCTTGAAGGTCACGCCGAAGATCGCGATGGTCTTGCCCGCCACATGGCCGCCCGCCGAGCGAATGACCTTATGCGCCATCGCGATTTTGCGCTCGTTGTTGACCTTCTCCACCTGCTCGATAAGCGTCAGCGGCGAGCGCGCCTCACGCGCCGTGCGGGCCAGCGCCGAGACGTCCTTCGGGAAGCAGGAGCCACCATATCCCGGCCCCGGATGCAGGAACTTGTCGCCGATCCGGCCGTCGGAGCCGATTGCGCTCGCCACCTGCTGCACATTCGCGCCAACCTCCTCACAAAGGTCGGAGATCTCGTTGATGAAGCTGATCTTCAGGGCGAGGAAAGCGTTCGCCGCGTATTTCGCGAGTTCGGCGCTCTCGCGGCTGACGAACATGACCGGCGCGTTGCGAAGGCGCAGCGGCTCATAGATGCGTTCCATGATTTCGCGCGCCCTTGGATCGTCGATGCCGACGAGAACTCGGTCGGGATGGGTGAAGTCCTGGATCGCGGACCCCTCGCGCAGGAACTCGGGGTTGGAGCAAACGGCGAAATCCGCGTCGGGCCTGATCCGCCTCATGCGCCGTTCGATCTCCCGGCTTGTGCCGACAGGCACCGTCGATTTCGTCGTGATGACCGTGAAGCCCGATAGATGCGGTGCGATCTCCTCAACAGCCTGATAAACATAAGAGAGGTCGGCATAGCCGTCGCCGCGCCGCATCGGCGTACCAACGGCGAGAAAGATCAGGTCCGCCTCCTGCGCAACCGAGGCCAGATCCGTCGTAAAGCGCAATCGGCCCGCCCGCACATTGCTCTCGACGAGCACATCCAATCCCGGTTCGTAAATCGGGATCTCGCCGCTATTCAATTGCTCAACCTTGCTGCCGTCCTTTTCGACGCAAGTAACATTCCAGCCAAAATCGGAGAAACAGGCGGCGGAAACCAAGCCAACATATCCGGCTCCAATCATGCAAATATTCATGACAAGCGTCCTCGCTCCATACTTGCTTCATAAATGAAGCCGCAGTCTTAACCAATCAATCAAGCCGGGGCAGAGCGCGCCCAGGTTGAATGCAATCGCTTTTGCCTTTCGATCTCGTTTGATACTTCATAAGAAGCATTTGGCGCAGTTGTGGGAGCATCTCATGCAGGAAGAGACCGTCCTCGTTATCGGCGATAAAGCCTGGTCCTCATGGAGCCTTAGGCCCTGGCTGGCGGCCAAGGTTGCGAAAGTTCAATTTCTCGAGGCGCAGGTCCGGTTGCGGCAGCCGGATACAGCGGAGCAGATTGCGCGCCATTCGCCTTCGGGCCGCGTGCCTGTCCTGAGGCGGGGCGACTTTGCGATCTGGGACAGCCTCGCCATCTGCGAATATCTCGCCGAAATCGCCCCGCAGGCGCGTCTCTGGCCGGAGGACGCAAACATCCGGGCGGTCGCGCGTTCGGTCTCGGCGGAAATGCATTCCGGCTTTCACGCGTTACGCAAAGAGTTTCCGATGGACTTCCATGCCCGTATCGAGGGCCGCACCCCATCGGATCAGGCGCAGACGGACATCTCTCGCATTACCGCGATCTGGCGCGAGTGCCGTCACAGCTTTGGCGCAGGCGGTCCCTTCCTGTTCGGCGCTTTCAGCATCGCCGACGCCATGTACGCGCCGGTCGCGACGCGCTTTCGGACTTATGGCATCGACCTCGCCCGGTTCGGTGACGATGGCGCAGCCGCCGATTATGGGGAGATGCTTCTCGCCATGCCGGAGATGCAGGAATGGGGACAGGGCGCAGCCCGCTAAGCAGCCAGGGTCATTCAAAGAATGCGGCCGGTGACAGCTTTGATGGCATCGTAGCGATCTTCCCGAAAGTTCTCGCGCGCTTCGGGGATAGAAAGGCCGATTTGGCGGATTATACCGATTGCTGTGTTTCGTAAGGCAGCCAACGGGCGTGCCCCGGCCCGGACGCGGCATCGGTCCTCGTTCAGGGTCACGTCGCGGACATGATGGAGCTTGTTTTCGATGGCCCAGTGGTTGCGGACGAGTTCAAGCAGCCGTTCGGGTCCAGCTTGGTTCGGGGCGAGACTGGTGATGAGATAGACGATTTCAGTGCTTTGTTTATCGCCAATTCGCCGGGTGCGTTCGAGGCGGGCGATCTGCCCGAGGCCTGGCCAGTCGAGATGGGGCACAGCTTCGGCGCAGACGGCAATCTTGCGTGTTTCGATGCGGCCATGCCCTTTTTCGAGCGTTTCTGCAACCGTGAGATCAGGCGGCGGTCCGTCGTAACAACGCCGTGCGTCAAGGGGGGAAAGATCGCCGAACGCTTCGGCGATGCCAGCTTTCAGGGCGGACTGATTGTCTTTAACCGTGAAGAGATAATGGCCGTCGCCGTCCCGGATATGGCGGCAGATCTCGCGCTGGGTGAAAATCGCGTCGCCAGTGATGATGCGGCCGTCCAGCGGCAGTCCTTTCAGCAAGACGAGCGCAGCGGTGATCTCGTTCTGATCGGGTTCGACCGTCAGATCGCCGATGACCGCGCCAAGCTGCGGTCGCAAAGGCCGACAAGACATGGACGGCTTTATCGTTCAAGCGGCGGCTGCCGCGCAGCGTCTTGCCGTCAATGGCGATGTGCTCGGCCTTGCCCTGCTCCAGCGCGAAGCTGCCGAGAGTTCGGCTCAGCGCATCGGCATCAAGGGATTGAAAGAAATAATGATACGTTGCGTGGCAGGGCGCTTTGCCGGTCTCGATGCCAAACAAGCGAAGCGCTTCGGGCTTCAGCCGCCGTCCCCAACGGAAAATCCCAAGCAAATCGTTGGCGCCAGCCAGCATCGCGGCAATTGAAATCCCGAGCACCGCCCGAAGCGCGTATTGGCGCCCCTTCCGGCCCCGGAGATCCTCGATCTCATTCAAAGCATCCCAAAGCGTGCGCATCCGATGAAGCCTCCAGCGACTGCCGTTGGCTTGCCCATAAGATCTGATTTGCAATCCTTGTCAGCCCGCAAAGGATGCGGTTCTTTGAATCACCCTGGCTAAGCAGCCTCCCCACTTGGCAATTTCGACTCCGTCACCTAAAATGTATGTAGATTATATACTTTGGATCACCCGGATGCGGACGAAGGTTATTTTTGCAGCTCTCTTAGCGGTCCCGTTTTGCGGGCTTACCCTGGCGCTCGCTCAGAATAAGGGCTTGCCATCCTGGGCCAACTCCCCATCGCCTTTCGCGCCGCCTGATAAGCCGCTCACCTTCGACGCTGACGCAACTCCGCCCGTGTCCTGCTCGTCCCTCGCGGCGAAGATTTTGCGGTCGCAGGGCAAAGACGATGACATCAGCCTTTGCATACAAAAGCGGCTGAAGCTCAAAGAGCAACCGGCGTTTTCGTTTACGGAAGCGCTAAAGAGATACAATGAGCAGGGGTCGACATTTATCGTGACTCCCACGCCCGCCTCCTCCACGGATGCGCTCAAACTTCCGGATAATAGCCTTTTTGGCGGGAAGAGTAACGGCTTGAACCTGCCTCCACCGGCAAATCCGGCGAAACCCAATCCTTTCGAGTTCGCCATTCGGCGCCCTTGGAGGGAATGCCGCCAAGCCTTCGCCTTGGAGCCTGGATAAGTCTCTGCCGGCCGCGCCGACTTACGAGTCCATTCTCGGCCACAAGAGCCCGGTTTTGCCTGAGGTGAAGCCGTTTGACTCCGGCCTCACGACTATGCCTGGCAACCCGGCATGGCCTAATTTGAGCAAGCCCGCGTCACCGTTCGCCCCTGGGACCAATGGCATTACTGACTACAATCAGATTTTACAGCCGCCTGTTCTCAAGAACGGCACGCCGAAAGACAATGCGCCGGCTGAAGTCGCCTTCCAATACCTCCTACTGGCCTCAGTTCACGCATGCCCAAAGGGAAGGTATTGCCGGCGTAGTCAGTCAAGGGAGTTGGCAGCTCAAGAAGGTTGGACAAGGGATGTCCGGTATCGCGGAGCAGGACATCTCTAAATATCTGGTGCAGGAGTCCTCGGGACTTATTGGCGAGACGGCCTCGCAGCGGCTTGCCGGAATTGCCTATAACGCCGCCAAAACAACTATCGCGAAGGCGCCGGTGAGGCAGGGTCTGATTCTTGTTGCGATTGGCGCCGGCCTCTACGCAGCTTACGAATTCTTCTATGGCGAAGACGACAAGGGGCCTGGGGAAGCGCCCAAGAAGAGGGGGTTGACGAGTGCGCCTCAAGCGGAACCCTACAAGCTCCAGGAACTGGGGGTTCTTCGGATGAACCAACTCGATCAAGCCGGCGCCGCTTACGCCCCGGCGAAGTAATGGAAAGGCGTCAGGCAAACTCGGCGCGCGTGTAGCCCTGGAAATAGAGAAGCGCACTAAGATCGGTGTAGCGGACTTGCGCATCGGCTTCCGCTGCGACGACAGGCTTTGCCCGATAGGCAACGCCGAGCCCGGCCGCCTTCAGCATGGCGAGGTCGTTTGCGCCGTCACCAATCGCGATCACCTCCTCGGGCGAAATCCCATGGGCGGCGGCTTCCTCTTGCAACGCGGCAAGCTTGGCTTCCCGGCCCAAAATCGGCTCTGCGGCGCCCGCGAGGCGGCCATCCTCCCATAAGAGGACGTTGCCCCTGTTTGCCGCGAACCCGGCTCGCTCGGCGACGGCGCTTGTGAAGAAGGTGAAGCCGCCCGAAACCAGCACCGTGTGCGCGCCATGCGCGTTCATGGTCTGCACCAGCGCCCGCGCGCCCGGATTGAGCTTAAGCTCGCCAAGCACCCGCTGCAAATCCAGCTCCGTCAAGCCGCGTAGCAGCCTCATGCGCTCGCGCAAGCCGGCCTCGAACTCCAGCTCCCCGAGCATGGACCGCTCCGTAATTGCTGCAATCTCGGGCTTGATGCCTTTCAGCTCCGCCATTTCATCGATGCTTTCCTGGCCGATGGTGGTGGAATCCATGTCGGCAATGAGCATCCGTTTCCTGCGGCGGCCCGTCCTTTGCACGCACCAGTCTACAGGCGCATTTGCGACCGCCTCTGCAACCATTTGCTTGAGCTGTGTTAGTTCCCCCTCATCCTGTCCTTCTCCCGCAAGGGGAGAAGTAACGCCGCTGCAACCCGCAGAACCCGCTCCCTCTCCCCTGGCGGGAGAGGGTTGGGGTGAGGGGGCCAAAATCAAATCCATGGCCTCGCCTGGCGCCAGCCAGCAAAAATCCAGCTCCCCGTTGAAATCGCGTTGCAGAGCCGCTGCGACATCGAGCAGCAAATTGCCCTGCGAAGGGACTGCGGTAATGGTGATCGCGATTTCCATGACGAGCTTGAATCCAGGTGATGAACTGCGCTCAAGTGAGGGACAGAGCGCCAACAATTTGCGCTCAGTTGGCCCGAAGGGCGGCGGCGCGCCAGCAAAATGGAGCTTGACCCGGTTGCCCCTTTCGTTGCAAACCATGGGGACCAGGAGGCGTGCCCGCCAGAAACGGGAGTCCCGCCACCGCTGCGTATGGCAGCGATTCCGCTCCTGGGGCGATCCCGATCGTGGGCTTGATTGAAGGGTACAGCCGCTTAACCCCAACACCGGAATTGCAGAAGTAAAGTCTGGCAAGCTCGCACGCACGAACCAGTTCGAACTTCGGCGACGGTAAAATTTGACACCAACCCAACCCTTAATAAAAACGCTGGGCGTTGTGCTGATTTGATGGCGTTGAGCTCGCGTCAGACAGCAACCGTTCGGTCACCGTCGTGTAATAGAATCACTGTAAACAGACCCGGGAGCTTCTGAAGAATATAGGAGACTAGTTATTCGACGGCGACGCCACAGCCAAGAGCAAAAAATGAAGAGGTCAAAACCGCGAATGACATTCGTTCGATGCCGGGGACTATTCACACCCCTCCTCTGAGTTTCAGTTCAGTTCAGAAATTTGGGGTTCAAAAGTAAATCCTCGGCAACCAAACAGGAGATTTAGATGCTACAGACTTATAGCTCTGCAGAATTTTTTGATAATTTGAAGCACGGAGTTAAAACCAGGCTTAGAATCGGATTGGAGGGTAGTTTCGAGACAAGTGTTGAGGCCCTCTGTGAGATCAAGCCGGGAGAATGGCTTTGGAGCCCTCTGCCCAGTTTCTTCGCCGTCGCAACGGAGCGCCTCCGTGAATTGAACCTGGCGCCCCCACAAACGTACCTGGTCCTCGATCAAGGCATTGTTGAAGATGGGAATGCCCATAAGCTTTTGGTGGCTGATAACGGTTTTGATGTTGAGCTTCACAGCCTGCGCATGAGGGATCCCGGAAAGAACTGGAATGTAGAGTATGTCCCTGACCAGAGACGTTTCCGCGCGCTCACGCAAATCAACATGGGGCAGGAACTTACCACCAATCGAGTCGAGCTTTTTTGGGCGCTGTATCCGAATGCCATTCATATCGAATAGGGTGGCGACTGCAACCGCTATGGCTTTTCTCCTCAGGCGTCAATCTGGCCGGCGACGCCAACCCTAAAGCGCGGTGCGCTTCTTGATCATAACGGCGTATTTGCCGGCCCATTCCCTCGACTTCGGGCAAAGCTCGCAAGCCTGCCATGCGCTGAAACGGCGGACTAGGGCGGGGATTCGTTTGACCCGCCCGCGGTCCGGTTCTAATAGGCTGCCCAAAAGCCTCTCAACCAGGACTATGCCCGATGCCGCTCGTTCGCCCCTTCCCCGGCCTGCGCCCCCTTCCCGACAAAGCCGGCGAGGTGGCCGCGCCTCCCTATGACGTCCTCGACAGCAACGAGGCCCGCGAACGCGCTGCCGGCAAGCCCTGGAGCTTCCTGCACATCTCCAAGCCCGAGATCGATCTGCCCCCCGGCGCCGATCCTTACGACGCAGCGGTCTACGCCAAGGGCAAGGAAAACTTCGACTGCATGCTCGCGGAAGGGGTGCTGAGGCAGGACAACGCGCCCTGCTACTACCTCTACCGGCTGATCATGGGCGGTCACCAGCAGACGGGCTTGGTCGCGGCCGCGAGCGTGGCCGACTACGACACGAACCGCATCCGCAAGCACGAGTTCACCCGCCCCGACAAGGAGGACGACCGCGTCCGCCAGGTCGACACGCTCAGCGCCCAGACGGGGCCGGTGTTCCTGACTTACAAGCATAATGCGGCGATCGATGAGCTGGTGGCCAAGGCGACCGCAGCCGCGCCCGAGATCGACCTCGTCGCCGACACCGGCGTGCGCCACTCGCTCTGGGTTGTGCGCGATGCGGCGCAGCTCGATCTCATCACGGGCGCCTTCGACGCCATGGACTGCCTCTACATCGCGGATGGCCATCATCGCTCCGCCGCCGCCTCGCGCGTGGCCGCGGCGCGCAAGGCCGCGAATCCGCGCCACACGGGCGACGAGGCCTACAATTATTTCCTGTCGGTGATCTTCCCCGACAACCAGATGCAGATCCTCGACTACAACCGCGTGCTGAAGGATCTCCACGGCAACAGCCCCGGGCAGTTCCTGGACAAATTGCACAACGCCTTCACCGTGGAAAAGGCGCCGGGCCAAGTGAAGCCGCGCAGGGCGGGCGAATTCGGCATGTACCTGGGCCGTCAGTGGTACCGGCTCACCATCAAGCCGGAGCTGATCCCGGCGCACGACCCTGTGAAGCGCCTCGACGTAAGCCTCCTGCAGGACCACCTCATCGGCCCCATTCTCGGCATCGACGACCCCCGGCGCAGCAAGCGCATCGATTTCGTGGGCGGCATCCGTGGCCTCTCGGAGCTGGAGCGGCGCGTGGACTCGGGCGAGATGGCGGCAGCCTTCGCCTTCCACCCAACCTCCATGGCGGAGCTGATGGCGGTGGCGGATGCGGGCGAGGTGATGCCGCCGAAGTCCACCTGGTTTGAACCGAAGCTAGCCGACGGTCTCGTTTCGCACATGATCTGAACGGCGAGGCCGTGGCGTCGCCGGGCGCCGCGGGCTGCGCGCGGCGTGCAGTTACGGAAGGCGGCATCTTCTGGTCTAAAATTCGGACCATTTTACGCTTGTTTGCGGCGCCTGTTTTCTAGGGAGGGGGATCTTAGGGGATTGCTCCTTGCCTGGAGGTTAACGCCGCCTAACGCATTGATATTTAAGAGAAAAATACCAAAGAGCGCTTCCGCCGCCGTGGCCGCGAAGGGCGCGATCATGGTTAATCCGCGCGGCCAAAACATATTTAACGGACTTTTCCGCGCCCACTTGCGTCCAAAAATACAATCCGTTAACCGTGCCGGCTGAGCTGAAAAGCTATTTTATATCAATGGGTTGCGCTGCTGTCTGCCGCCGCGAACGCGGGCTGCTCCTATTTTCCGGTTTTTTGGGGGCGAAAATTCGGGCGGGAAGGTATGGCCGTTTACCATACGGGGTAAACGCATATTCAGCGCGGCAACGGATTGGTTACCATGATGAGCCTTACGCCTTGCGCGAGAGAGTCATGGCGCCGGTTTGCTGCCTAGCGTCAGTCTCCCCTCCGCATCGAGCGCATTACAAGCTTCAGCGCAGGAAATGGACGGGACCCGTGTTTAAGCAGATGAACCCCTCACCGCTGCTCGCCGCGGCATAGCTTCAAGGCGCTGGAGTTACGGGGATTTTTGCACAAACACAAAATGGAGAGTTCCGTTGGACCGTGACGATTACAATTCCGGGGCGAAGTCGCTGCACTGGCTGATCGCCTTGTTGATCCTTGTTCTGTTCCCTCTGGGCTGGGTTATGGGCGATTTTTCCGGAGCCCAGAAAGCGCAAGCCTACAACCTGCATAAATCGCTCGGCCTTATTGTGCTGACCTTGATGGCGCTCCGACTCGTATGGCGCAGACTTTATCCAGCGCCTGCTTTACCTTCGACCATGCCGCCGCTTGAACGCAACGCCGCCATGTTTGGGCATCTTGCTTTGTATTCGCTGCTTTTCGCGCTGCCGTTAGCCGGCTGGGCGCTGATCTCAACCTCAAGCAAGCCGTCGCTCCTCTTCGGGTACATGGACATTCCACTCCTGCCCTGGCTTAGCGGGCTGCCCGCCGACACGAAGAAAAGTTACCATGAGGTCTTCGAAGGCGCGCACGGCCTGCTTGCCAATGTGCTGCTTTTCTTCATTGCGGCGCATTTCGCGGCGGCGCTCCGCCACGCCATTCTTCTCAAGGATGGAGTTCTTCTCCAGAATGCTGCCCCGCTTTGGCCGGCAGCCTTCATCTGCGGCGCTGCTCATGAAACGCTAAACAAGCGGCCGGTCACGGCCCTTTTTGGGGCCATCCCGGCATTCATCCGATCGTTCCAAGCGCTGGCGTCTGCTATGGTCCCGGATAAGCGCTGAAGCGCTTTCCGGGACGACCACTGACAGAAATCTCAACCGGCTTTAGTGTCCGAGCCGGTGCGGATCGTTGGCGAATGGCGCTTTGCCACAGGCGCGGGCAGAATTAGAAAGAAACTCGGATGCCGACCCAAAGGTCTGCAACCTGTTTCATTCCCTGTAGGTCGGCTGCAAGGCCGGTGACGGAACTAAGCAAAGTCCGCTTATCTGGCCGACGGACCGCCATCCCGCACGCGCTCGCTCCGCCTTCGTCATCCCCGCCCAAGCGAAGCGCGAGCCGGGATCGCAAAAAGGTTGGTCTGTCTCTTACGTTCCCGGATAAGGCTTCGCCTTTCCGGGATTGCGGCGGGCGGCGGTCTGTTGGCGCATCCGGTAAACTCTGTTTAGCTTTCTCATTTCTCCAGGCTGGTGAGGCGAGCCCGCTCTTCCGCACAGTGCTTGAGCATCTTATTTATTTCGAGATCGTTCGAACTGGCAGGCGCGGCGATGGCTAAGACCGGCAACGCCATCATGAATATGACAAGGACGCTCAGCATAATACCTCCAAAGACCCGTTAGGCCGCCGGGGATTTGGCCGAGCCTTCTCAGCGCAGCGCGCAAGGATCCGGGTCTGTCCTCTTGAACACCGCACTCCATGATTTCCTGCGCTTTTGAGTTTCGGGCTGCAGTGGCGGGGCTCGATATAACCAGGGGAGCGAAAAGGTGAACAAAACGATCTGTGGACTTTTACTTCTGGCGGCAACCGCTCTTTTTTCTGCGCGCGAGGATGCCATGGCGCTGCCGGGTTCCGCCTACATCAATGCCGTTGATCTCTATATTGTGCCTTCGGAACGAGACAAGTTCCTTGAGGCTATAGCAGAAGATGCCGCGGCGACGATCAAGGAGCCGGGTTGCCTGCAGTTTGATGTCCTCATGCTGGAAAACGACCCCAACCATCTCTTCCTGTACGAGGTCTACGAAAGCGAAGCCGCATTCAGGGCGCATCGGGAATCAGATTATTTCAAGAAATATGCAGCAACGACCGCCAATATGGTCGCTAAGCGGGTAACACGGGCGATGATAGTGATCTCGTCTGCGCAAAAGGATCGTTAGGGGTTCGGGGATGCGGTAAGCACTCAGACGCAGGAGAGCCGCGATCTCTTGAACAAATAGTGCTCTCGCTTTTTTGATAGACGGTTTACAGGCAAAGCGTAGTAACCTAAACTTATGAATATTTGCGCTTCGCCTTTTTCTTGAAAAAGCAAACCAATACTTATGATTTTCAACGCGTTAGTGGTGAGGAGATCCATGCTTGAGTTGGAATCCACAATAGTATGTCCCTCCTGCGGGCATCGCGAAAGCGAGACCATGCGCGAAGGCGTCTACCAATACTTCTATCAGTGCAAAGGCTGCGGCAAGATCGTAAAGCCGATGAAAGGGGATTGCTGCGTCTTCTGCTCCTATGGCGACGTGCCATGTCCAAGCACACAGATGTATACGGGGCGTCGCGAAAATTACGTCAGCACGCAATCATGGTTCTTACTATGATGTCCTGACGGCGCAATTCGACGCCATTCGCATGGGCTCTTATTCCCCAAGTTAAAGCGGGTTGAGTTTAGACGGCCCGACTCCCCTTCGTCATCCCCGAAACGCCGCAAGCGCTGGCGTCTTTTACGGTCCCGGATAAGCGCTGAAGCGCTTTCCGGGACGACGAGATACTATTGACCGCCGAGGCTCGGAATTGCCTGCGCGCGCATCACGGGCGGCGGGTTCCATTTCCCGGTCAGGGCCTCCGACTTCGGGGCGTACATGCGCAGCGTGAGATTGAACGGAGTTTTCGGCGCGGGAAGCCAGTTCGCTTCCTTTCCGGCGCCGGGGCTTTCATTCTGGAAATAGAGGTCAAGGGACCCATCGGCGTTGTACTTCAACGGCATCCAGCTGCTGAGCGCAAACCGGTTGAGCGGATTGGCCACCTGATAGCCATCCAAATCATAAAGCGTGACCGACCAGAAGGCGTTCACCGGCGGCAACGCGCTTTTTTCAAAGTGGAGCGTGTACTTGCTTGTGCCGTCGAGGGGTTTGCCGGATCCGTCGGCGAGGTTCAGGGGATAAATGGCGTCTTCCGGAACATTGGCGCCCAGGCCGAACTGGGCGACGATCGCCCGCTTCAGATAATAGTTGCCATAGACGCCCATCGTATCGGTATTCATCGACCAGCCGTTCACCACGCGCGCAAGCGTCGGCACTTTCCAGGCCATCAACTGCCGTGCATTCTCAGGAGCGGTCGCCAAGCCTTTGCGAATGGCCGGATCAGCCTTGCCCAGGTCGAAGCTCTTGCCGGGCTCGATCCCGAGCTTCTTCAACTGAGCAACGATGGGCTGGTCGGTGAGGTGAGGCGGTATCATCTTGAGCAACTCGGCAGCATAGGCGAAGAACTTCCCCGCCGGCATGGTTTCGACCTGCTCCTTCGGCGGCGTCTTCATGTCCACTGTGGGATCGATGGTCGCCTTGGGCGGTGTGGGAGTTTTGCCCCATTCCGAAAGCGGCGTGATCTGGTAGCCTGCCTGGATTTTGTGGACCGCCGCGTAATCGTCTGGCCCATCGGTCTTCGTGCGCCCGATAATCCACACATAGGGCGTCGGCGCGCTGATGCGCGTCATGCCCGCCGGAACGTCGCCTGTCCAGCCTGGAGGCGTAACCAGAAAGTTGCCGGCTTCGGTCCCTGTGGTGCGCCAGCCGGGCGAAGCGAACACGTCGGTCCACATGTCGAGCATCGGCAGCAGATAGTAACGGCCATGCGTGTCGGGCGCGGAAACGACCATCGGCTCCCTGGTCAGGTCAAGCCAGGCGCTGGAATAGAGGGTGTCGAAGTTCGGCCGAACGACGGCTTTGAAATCGGCGGGCGGGTAAGCCGGGATGTCGTTGAACATGTTCATCGGACCCTTGCCGAGTTCCTTGCCGGGTTCGATGTTGATGGCTTGCCTCCGCGTGACGTCCATCGTCACGAGCGGATAGAAATAGAGATAGGCGTCGACGCCGATGGCGTTCGCTTCCTGCTCGGTGATGGCGGTTTGAGAGCTGGCTGAAACGGTTAAGGGGAACCCGGCCATCATCGATAAGCCGACTATGCCGGCTAGAATTTCTTGTCTCATTTGCAATTCCCTCCACGGTAGGCTGTCTGCGCCGCGACAGAATTCAGCCGGAGCCAAGGGGGATGCAAGTCAAAACTAGTTGCCTTTACGTCTGAATCTCAAAGTTTCGGGATGGCTGCGGTTTAAGAAACCTTCTTCTCACGCAGAAGAAGGTCGCGCACCGCCCTCACAAGCGTCTGATCGCTGAATGGTTTTACGAGAAATTCCGCGCCGTCCCGAAAGGCGGCGGGCAGGTTTTCGCGCCCATAGCCCGAGGCAAACACAAAAGGGATGCCGCGCTCCGAAAGAATGATGGCAGCCTCGTCGACACGCTCGCCCCTCAGGTTCACATCGAGGACGGCGCCATCGCACGCAGCGCTTCGAGCGAGCTTCACGGCGCTGGCAAGCGTGCCAGCCGGCCCGATCACGTTCCACCCAGCCTCGCGCAGGACGGCCTCGATCTGCATGGCGACGAGAAACTCGTCCTCAACCACGAGGATGCTCGCATTGGGCGTCATGGTGCACTCTCCGCCGGCTTGACGCTGTATGCGCCCTGTCCCGCTTTCGCCAAGGGGAGGCAGATGTTACAGGTGACGCCGCTCGGGGCGAAGTCAAGTTGCGCCTCACCGCCAAGAGCATAGCGCAAGCTGCGCTCGATGAGGATGGCGCCGAAGCCGCGCTTTTTAGGAGGGGCCACAGGCGGGCCGTCGCTTTCCGACCATCGAAGCCGCAGCATGGGATCTCCTGAGTTGCCGTTCAACCACCATTCCGTCGCCAGCCGCCCTTCAGGCTGCGACAGGCAGCCATATTTTCGCGCGTTGCTTCCGAGTTCGTGCAAAACCAGGCCCAGATGCAAAGCCATCTGCGGCTCGAGCATGATATGCGGTCCGCTCGCGGAAATTCGCCTGTCCGCTCCCGACAGGCCAAGCATGAGTTGCTCGTTGACCAGCAGGGCGAGATCCGCGCCTTGCCAGCCCGACCGGCTCAAGAGGCCGTGGGCGCGTCCCAAAGCCTGGATTTCGACCCGCGAAGCTCTCCACAAAAGCGGCGGGTTCCATATTTGCATTCAAGGTCTGCATCGCGATCGCCTGCACGGTGGCCAGCGTGTTCTTGACCCGGTGATCGAGTTCGGCCAGCAACAGACGCTGCATATTCTCCGCTCGCTGCCGCTCGGTAATGTCACGCACAATGGCGGTGAAAAGCTTTTCTCCGGCGATATACGTTTGCGAGATCGACGCTTCGATTGGAAACTCCGAGCCGTCCGCCCGAAGCGCGCTGAGCGCGCCGAGACTGCCCATGGCCCGATTGCTGACCCCCGTTTGGGCGAAACCATCGACATAATGCCCGTGCCGTTTCATGAACCGCGGCGGCAGGAGCCTGTTGAGCGGACCGCCGATGACATCGGCGGCCTTGCGTTGAAACATGTTCTCCGCGGCGCTGTTGAAAAGCACCACGTTCTGGCGGGAGTCGATGCTGATGATCGCATCCATCGCGGAGTCCACGACGCTACCGAGACGGTTGCGGCTGTCCGCAAGCTCGATCGCGGCCTGTTTACGCGCCGTGATGTCGTCGATGACGCTCACGAAGTAATCCGTGCTTCCGTCGGCCTTGCAGGCGAGCGAGACCGTTAAATTGACCCAGACGATCCCTCCATCCTTGCGGATATAGCGCTTCTCGAAGGTACGGTTGTCGATTTCGCCCGCCAGCAGTTGATGCATAGCCGCGAGATCGGTCTCGAGATCGGCCGGATGGGTGATCTCCTGAAATGTCTTTGCAAGCAGCTCGTCGCGCGAATAACCCGTTATGGCGCAGAGCCGATCATTGACGCGGATCCAGCGGCCGTCCGTCGCCACATGCGCCATGCCGACCGCCGCGCCGTCAAAGCTCGCTCGCAGGCGCGCCATCTCGGCCTCGCGCGAGATGGCGTCCTTCCGCGCTTGCGCGAGCTTCACGGCTGCGTCGGCGCGGGCAAGCAATTCCCTCGGCCCGAAAGGCTTGACCAGATAATCGTCCGCCCCGGCCCGCAGGCCCTCGATGCGAGCGTCTTCGCCCGCCCGCGCCGAGAGGAGGATGATCGGAAGAAGCGCGGTCCGCTCGTCGCTGCGCAGCTTGGCGACAAGGCCGAAACCATCGAGCTTCGGCATCATGACATCGGTCAGCACGAGGTCCGGCGGATCGGCGAGGCAGGCGGCAAGCGCCTTTTCCCCATCCGGGGCCGTGACGACTTCGAACCCGGCGCGGCCCAAGAGACGGCCGACATAATCTCGCATGTCGGCGTTGTCGTCGGCGAGCAACACGCGTGGCCGTGTAGGGCGGCCGGCCGCGGCGATGTGCGCGCCTTCATTGTCCGGGCTTTCTTCGTCGCGCGGATCTGCGTCCGCATTTGGCAGCCAGCTCAGAGCTTCGGTCACATAGGCTTCGGCGCGTCCCCCGAAGTCAGCGGGCGCGGGCGTCTCTCTTATGCGATCAGGGGGAAGGTGGGATTTGCCAAACGGGATCGAGACGCAGAACGAACTGCCTCTTCCTTCGACGCTTTCGACCGAGATTGCGCCCCCATGCAGATCGACCAGCTCCTTCACCAAAGCGAGGCCGATGCCGCTGCCTTCGTGACTCCGGCCCTCCGAGCCTTCAATGCGGTGAAACCGCTGAAACAGATTAGGAAGCTCTTGTTCGGGGATGCCGGTTCCTGTGTCGCGGACGGTCAGGCGCGCGTGTGCGCCATCGCTCTGCAATCGGACCGTGACCCCGCCTGAGTGCGTGAACTTGAACGCGTTGGAGAGAAGGTTGAGGACGATCTTCTCCCACATGTCGGGATCGGCATAAACGGGTTCCCGCAGCGGCTTGCAATCGACGGAAAGGGCAAGTCCCGCCTCAGCGAATGCGGACTCGAACAAACTCGCCGAGTGATCGGTCGCCGAAGCGAGGTCGACAGGCTGGAAGGCGGCTTGCGAGCGTCCGGCCTCGAGGCGCGTGAACTCAAGGAGCGTGTTGACGAGCTTCAAAAGCCGCTGGCTGTTGCGGTGAGCGGCGGTGAGCCTTGAGTTCTGATCAGGGCAAAGTTTCGCGGCTCCATCGCCAAGGGCGTCCTGCAGCGATCCAAGGATCAAGGTCAGCGGCGTGCGGAATTCGTGACTGATATTCGAGAAAAACGCCGTTTTGGCTTGGTCGAGCTCGCCCAGCTTCTGGTTCGCATCGCGGAGCTGGCTGTTTGCGTCGGCGATCTCGGCCGTTCGCTGTTCGACGCGATCCTCCAGCTCATCGTTCCAGCGGCGTAGTTCAGCGGCCTGCCTGCGTTCTCGCATGCGGGCCTCGCGCTGCATGCCAGCCAGAAGGCTGACGCCGATGCTGGCCGCTACCCAGATGGCCTGCCGCGCCAGGCTGCCCGTGTCGGCGATGTCGAAATGGCCGAAAACGAAATTGACGAGGATCAGCGCGCCGAATGTGGCGACGAGCCCCGGTCCCACGCCGCCAAGCGCAGCC
Organism: uncultured Alphaproteobacteria bacterium; assembly: GCA_963757195.1. Classification (GTDB taxonomy): domain Bacteria; phylum Pseudomonadota; class Alphaproteobacteria; order Rhizobiales; family Rhodomicrobiaceae; genus Rhodomicrobium. The sequence continues at coordinate 349,122 of CAVWQG010000002.1, read as the reverse complement.
GCCACCACGACGGCGGGATAAAAGCCGAGATAAGGCGCAGGCGCCAGCGCTTCCGGCAACAGCCACCGCGCGATGGCCGCGAGTGAGGTTGCCCCAACCGCCCATCCATATCCTGAGATCGATGCGCGCAAGCTCGGCCGTGCCGCCTGGTTCTCGCCGTCCCCCATGAAACTACTCAGGTCACCGGTCCAACTGCTACAGCCCGCGGTAAGTTCGCACTCCCATTGCCGCAAGCTCTCAAGCGAACTTCCCTCGGATAAGCTGTACCAGAACTAATAAGTTGCTAGTACGCCTTATCCGCGCGAAGTCCTGTCAGCGCCCGCAGTAAATGGGTCAGGACTTCCCGCGGGGCGTACCAGTCTGATATTACGATTACAAGCTGCATGCAATCAAGGCCTTGGCTGCCTGATGTTCTCGTAGATCGCCAGATTGGCATAGGCGGTCGCGAGGAGGGGCGTGGGCACCTGAGCTTGCTTGCCGCGTGTCAGAAGATCGCCGATGATCTGGTCGGCCTCGATGGGGCTGTTCTTTGCGAGATCCCTGTGCATGGATGAGGTGAGCGTCGAGCCTTCCGCCGTCAGAAGCGCTCGCGTATTTGAGAGAAACGCAGCGCCGGGAGCATGACCCTGCGCCGTCGCCACGGCGACAACCTCGTCGAGAAACCGCTCCACGAAATCGACGCCCCCAGGCGCGCCAACGATGTCTCCGATTGTGCCGCGCATCAGGCAGGTGACGCCTGCGAGCGTGGCTAGAAACATCCACTTGTCCCACATGTCCTGCTCGATGTTGGACGACAGCCTTGCGTCAAACACCGCGTTCTGCATGACGGCGTCAAGCTGTTCGATACGCTCCGAGCGGATGCCGTTCATCTCGCCATACACGAAGTCATGAAACTGGGAGAGCTGAACGATCCGCCCCTGATCGTCGAGCGCGGCGGCTATCCTGCAAAGACCGCCGACGAGGGCGTCCTGGCCGAAAGCCGCGACGATGCTGCCGACATGTCTCATGCCGTTCAGCACAGGCACGATCATGGTCTTTGGCCCCGCGGCAGGGGCGATATCTTTCAGGGCCGCATCGAGAGAGTAAGCCTTCACCGCCAGGATGATCGCGTCGTATGGCCCCGCGATCGCGCCGGCTGCGACAAGTTTTGGCGCGACCGTGACGTCGCCATGAGGGCTGACGATTTGCAGCCCTTTTGCCTTAAGCTGACTTGCGCGGCCTTCGCGCACCAGAAAGGTTACGTCGCGCCCCGCCTGAGCGAGGCGTCCTCCGAAATATCCGCCGGTTGAACCCGCTCCAACGACCAATAAGCACATTGTAGGCATCCCTCAGTCTTTCGAGCCGTTAGCTGGGGTTATGATCATACTATGGAAAGACCAGGGTTGCTTGCTGGCCTCAAGACTTTTATGGAGATATGGGCAATACGGCCGGTGCTTTACATTCAAACAAGAGCGCTCGCGCCCTCGACAGGAGCTTGAGCGATGCCGATCGTCCGAGGCAGAAACATAGAGGTGCTTTTTTCAGCGGAGACGATCGCGCGCCGCAACCTCGAACTTGCGAAGGAAATTGCCGCTTGCGAGTTCCATGATCTTCTTGTCATCGCCATCCTTAAGGGCTCGTTCATCTTCGCTGCCGATCTTATCCGTTGCATGCATGACGCCGGTATGGCGCCGGAAGTGGAGTTCATTCTCATCTCAAGCTATGGCGCGGGAACGAAAAGCGACGGCGTCAGAATCCTCCGCGATATCGATGCCTCTGTGGAGGGCCGGGACGTCCTTCTCATCGACGACATTCTGGAATCCGGCAACACGCTGGCCTACACGCGTTATCTGGTTCTGAACCGGGGAGCGAAAAGCGTTTCGATTGCCGTGCTCCTGGATAAGCCCGGCCGCCGCCAGCTGGACGTCGAAGCGCAATTTGTGGGGTTCGCTTGCCCCGACCGCTTCGTTGTCGGCTACGGGATGGACGTTGCGCATACTTTCCGCGAGCTTCCTTTCGTGGGCGTGGTCACGGATGAGGACGAGTAAGGATTGTCGCGTCGCCCTTGGGCGGCAGGCGCAGCCTGCATGCAGCACTCGCATCAGTCGAAGCGATACTGCGCAAGCTAATAAAAGCGCGGGATAGGGCCGTCCTGTGGCGTGGTGTCGGTCCCGAGATCGATGAACACTTCGTCGCGATAGCACCAGCCCCAGCCCTCGGGCGGGTCGTAACCTTCGATGATCGGATGGTGGGTTTCGTGAAAATGAGCCGTGGCATGGCGGTTTGGCGAGGAATCGCAACAGCCGACATGCCCGCAGGTCCGGCAGATCCGTAAATGAACCCACGGGCTCCCGGTCTTGAGGCATTCTTCGCAACCGCGCGCGCTCGGCTTTACCTTCCTTATGGTGTCGAGGTGGGAGCAATTTTTGCTCATGACGATCTCCTCTGCGAAGGCATACTCCCCTCCCGCAAACATGCGCCAAGCCCCCAAAACGAAATTATTCACGATACCGGAGAAGCCAGCAGGGACTGCGATCACGAATTCCCTCATGGTTAGTAAATGTATAAAGAACAAATAAGCGCAAGATACTAAGCTCTTTATTTACCCATCCTGCCCGTTGAAACAAATTTTACTTTAAGCGTCAGGACCGCTGTTTTACGGTCTTGGCAATCGACAAAGGTGTATTCGGCGTCACCTTAGCTTTGTTTTTCGCGAAAATCGGAAGGCGTGTTCCTTAAGCGCGTCTTCATCGGGAAAAAGCCGGGAAATAGATGATGCATCGCAGGTTACGAGTATGGTCCGCTGTGGCAGCGCTTTGCGCAGTCATTACCTCTGCAGCGTCGAGCGCGGAGCCGGTGAAGAACGTCGTTCTCGTGCACGGCGCCTGGGCGGACGGGTCCAGCTGGTCCGAGGTCATGCCGCTCCTCCAGCCGAGGGCATGCATGTGACCTCGGTGCAGAATCCGTTGACCTCGCTCGCCGATGCCGTCGCGGAAACGCGCCGCACCTTGGAATTACAAGATGGCCCGACCGTGCTCGCTGGCCATTCCTGGAGCGGCACGCTTGTCAGCGAAGTTGGAGCGGACCCGAAGGTGACGGCGCTGGTCTATGTGGCGGCGCGCGCGCCCGATGCAGGTGAGGATTTCGTTGCCCTGTCGGCAAAATTTCCCACCCCGCCAGCGCGGGCGGGCATTCAGGAACACGATAGCTTCACGCGCCTTTCCGAAGAGACCTTTCTCAATTACCACGCGAATGGTGTCGCGCGCGAGAAGGCGAAGGTGCTTTACGCCGTGCAACAGCCCACCGCCTCTTCGATCTTTGGCAATCGTACAACGGTGGCAGCGTGGCATTCGAAGCCAAGCTTTTATGCGGTCTCGAAGGACGACAAGACGATCTCGCCCGAGTTCGAGCGCTTCCTCGCTGCGCGCATGAAGGCGACCACGATTGAACTCGACGCCGGCCACCTTTCGCTCGTTTCCCACCCCCGGCAGATCGCAGACCTGATCCTGGCTGCCGCCGGCCGGAAAAGATACGCCACGCGGAAGCAATAGTAACGCAACTGAGAAAGCGAGAGGACCATGACTTCAAATGCCGATCCATCCGCCGGATACAAAAGGCCGGGCGGACTGACAGACCTTTCGAACGATGCGACCCGTGACATCAGCGCGGCTCTTCGCGCTTTGTTGGCCGATGTCTTCACTCTCTATATGAAAACCAAGAATTTCCATTGGCACATGAGCGGATTTCATTTTCGCGATTACCACCTCATGCTCGATGAACAAAGCGACCAAATCTTCGAGATGACCGATCCGATTGCCGAAAGAGCCCGGAAAATCGGGGGGACCACGCTCCGCTCCATCGGGGACATCGCCCGATTGAAAAGAATTGCCGACAATGATGCGGAGTACGTCACGCCGCAGGACATGCTCGCTGAGTTGAGGGACGATAATCTTCGTCTCACATCGGCGATGCGCGAGGTCCACAACACCTGCGACGGCTACGGGGACGTTGCGACCGCAAGCCTGCTCGAGGTCTGGATCGATGAGACCGAGCGGCGCAGCTGGTTTCTCTATGAGGCGTCGCATCGGCCGCCGGGCTTCAACGAGTGAGCGCGTCAAGGGCACATGAGCAGCTATATCCCGGTCTTTTATGGGTCCTACCGTTCGGATCGTATGGGTATCCGGCTCGCGACTTATATCGTGGAAGGCTTGGCGAAGCGTGGCGAGAACACGGAGCTGATTGACGCGAAGGCGGTCGGTCTGCCGATGCTCGACCGCATGTACAAGGAATATCCCAAAGGCGAAGCGCCACCGGCAATGGAGGCGCTGGCCAAAAAGATCCGCGCCGCCGACGCCTTTGTTTTCGTGACCGGGGAATATAATTGGGGCGTGCAGCCGGGCCTCAAGAACCTCACGGATCACTTTCTGGAAGAGTGGTTCTGGCGGCCCGCGGCTATCGCAAGCTATTCGTCGGGACGGCTCGCCGGCGCGCGGTCGAACACCGCGTGGCACAGCACGCTCTCGGAAATGGGCATGGTCGTGATCTCAAGCACGATCTCCGTCGCCTCAATTGCAGAGGCGCTAAGCCCGGACGGCGCGACTGTCGGCGATGGCGGCAAGGCGCTCGAGAAAGCCTTTCCGCGCTTCGCCGATGATCTCGCCTGGTGGACCGAGGCGGCGAAGGTTCAACGCGAGCGCAAGTCGCCGCCCTATTGATGGGGCCTCGCTAAGCATACCCATGCATCAGGCCTTCGATTTGTTCCATGAAGCTGGATCGCTCGACAACCTGCGGGTCGCCACGCGACACTTCAAATTTGGTCTCTTCGCCGTCGCGCCAGAACCTGATATCGAGCACGTGCTTGCCCACGCGAAGGTCGAGCACCGTCAGATCGGGCAGCCAGCGCGGCAGCAACGGGTCAATATAGAGTTTGTCGTGCGGCGCATCCGGCAAAAAGCCCAGCATGGCCTGCATCAGGCTGAAGACCGAGCCTGCCGCCCATGCCTGGGGCACATTGGCGCCGAGATACTGCACCGGAAATGTGCTCCCGTCCCTTTGAAGTGCGGTATAGAGTTCCGGGAGCCGGTTCAACAGGAAATGGGTTCCGGCTTCGCTGATGTCGCGCGCAATTCGCGCTGCCTCGACCCCGAAGCCATGGCGTTTAAACCCAAGCGCAATGATGCCGTTGTCGTGTGGCCAGACCGATCCCGTCTGGTAATTGTAAGGATTGAACGCCGGGTTCTGCGTCGAAAGCGTGCGTATACCCCAGCCGCTCCACATGTCGGGCGCCATCAGCCGTTCCACCACCTTGCGGGCGCGATCGGGCGGCACGATCCCGGACAAGAGACAGTGACCGGGGTTGGATGCGACCGTCAGTACTTTCCTTTTGTCCCCATCGAGGGCGAGGGCGTAAAATCCGAGGTCTTCGTCCCAGAAAACCTCATTGAATTGCTTGAACATCCGGGCGGCTTTCGCCCTGAGTTCCCGAGCCCTGCCCTGTTTGCCAAGCGCATCGAAGACCTGGGCCATGCGCAGCCAGGCGTCATAGACGTAGCCCTGCAACTCGCACAGCGCCTTGGGACCCTTCACCAGCGATCCGTCGGGATAGACGATGGCGTCGCCCGAGTCCTTCCAGCCCATATTCTCGTAACCGGCGGGAGAGCGCGTTTGGTACTCCTGGAACCCGTCGCCATCGAGGTCGCCATATTGATCGATCCAGGCAAGACAATTCTCGGCGGTCGCCAGATGCTTTTCGAGGAGCCCCATGTCTCCTGTAGCCCGCCAAGTTGCGTGCAACGTAAGCAGATAAAGCGGCGTGGCGTCCGCGGTGCCGTAATAGGGCGTGTGAGGGATCAGCTTGAAATGCGCGAGTTCGCCGTACCGGATCTCGTGAAGGATTTTCCCTGGTTGAGCATCGCGATAATCGTCCACCTCTTTCGCCTGCAGCGCTCCAAGGAAGTCCAGGGCGCCGCGCGCAAACTCAGGATAGATCAAGATGTTCTGAAGCGAGACAATCAGGCTGTCGCGGCCGAATGGAGCAACGAACCAGGGCAGGCCCGCTGCGGGCAGAAACACCATATGATCGGTGCCCGCGATGGGCAGGCGCAGCGCGGCCATGTCTTCCAGCGCCTGTCGGTAAAGGCGGTAGAATTCCTCGTTGCTGGTGCGGATCTTGAGGACCTTCCCCAGCCAGTCGGCCAGGTTCCCGGCGTGCTGCAGCTTGTCGCTGTCGTGGGCGCAAGGACGAGGCGCCGCAAAAATCCTGTCGCCATCCGCGAGCGCGTAAAAGAGGCAGCAATGCCACGCTTCGCCCGGACCAAGCGATACCTCGAAGCTGAGACGGCCATTGGCGTAGACGGCGCCGGGCTCGCCCCTGTGAGTCCCGACGGTCAGCGACCGCATGAAATCCGCGTTGCGGTATTCCGTGCGCAATTCCTGCTTTGAATCGGACCATTCCGTGGTGATGCGTCCCCGGCGTACGATGTTGCCCGATTTTACCTCGAATATGTCCGCAAAGTCGGAGCGCATGGCGATCTCAAGCTGGAAGCGCACCGCTTTCTTGCTGTGATTGGTGATGTCGATGTCCTCGTGCATCCCCTCGAAAATGGAGCGTCTCACGACGAGGCCGAGTGTGCGCGGCGGGATCGCGCCGTCCTCTGTCAGGATGGTGCGGTTCGTCAGATAGACGGTCGAGGTGTAGTAGTTCGTTGCGCCGCCGTTCAAAAGGTCCCAGGGCTCACCATTGGCGTAAATCGCCCAGCTGCTCAGCACGCGCGTATCGAAAAAGAAAAGGCCGCGCTCGCTTGGCCAGGGGATTTGCGCATCGGGATCGGTGACCAGCACCGTCTGTCCATGGTGAATTGTTATCTGGGGCGGCCCGACCTCAACTTTGAATGCCATGCGCTGGTGGAACTCCTCATTGTTGCCGGACGCCCCCTCCCTCAAGCAGACATTCCTCCGCCGACCGACGAATGTCCGCTTAGAATTCACTTGTTTCGCAATTCCTTCGCGAGCTGCGCCGCTGCCGCCTGATCGGCGACGACAAGAGCCGCATCCTGGCGCACGCGGCCAGCCGGGATCGACGGATCGCCCTTTATCAGGCGCACCAGCATTCCGGCCTTTTCGCCGCCGGTCACGAGCCAAAGAATGCGCCGGGAGCGGTTGAGGATCGGATAGGTCAAGGTCATTCGTGGATGCCCTTGATAGGGGCCGGTCACGGCGACATCCGCGTTTGTGATGTCGAGGACCGGGTCACCCGGCACGAGCGAAGCCGTGTGGCCGTCCGGCCCAAGACCGAGATGCACGAGATCGAGCACCGGCGGCGAACCGGCCAAGCTTAGCAGCATGTGGGCATACTCGCCCGCCGCCACGGCGAGGTCGTCTTCTTCGACTGGCATGGCATAGATGTGATCGGGGTGAAGCGGGGCGCGGTCCAGGCTTTCGCGCAAATGTGTGAGATTGCGATCGCGGTCTCCCGAGGGCGCTACCCGCTCGTCCACCTGGACGATATGAACCTTGTCCCAGGGCAGATCTTCATCGGCAAGCGCACGCAGCATCACCCAGGGTGTGCGCCCCCCGCTGAAAGCAGCATCGAACTGCCCGCGAGCGGCAACGGCTTCCCGAGCTGCCTCCGCAACGATATGCGCCGCCGCGCGGGCGGCGCTGTCTGGGTCGGCAAAGACTTCGATTTTCATGAGGGCCTCCCTGTCGGGATGGAACTTTCGCGAACTCTCCCCCTTCTAACTAATGAAAATCTCCAAAGGTCCGTTGCTACTGCGAGCCGCCCTTTGCGTTGCGATAACGGTCGATCAGATTATTGGTCGAACTGTCATGAGAGAGCTTAGTTCCCGGCTGGGTTTCGAGCTCCGGAATGATGCGCTGCGCGAGCACCTTGCCGAGTTCGACGCCCCACTGATCGAACGAGTCGATGTCCCAGATGACGCCTTGGGTAAACACGTTGTGTTCGTAAAGCGCGACGAGCTTGCCGAGCGCGGCTGGCGTCAGCCGGTCCATGAGGATCATGTTTGACGGCCGGTTGCCCTCGAAGGTCCGGTGAGGAACGAGCCATTCCGGCGTCCCTTCCGCCTTCACCTCTTCGCTTGTCTTGCCGAAGGCGAGCGCCTCCGCCTGCGCGAAGACGTTCGCCAGCAGCATGTCGTGATGGCGTCCGAGCGGATTGAGCGGCTGCTCGAAGGCGATGAAATCGCAAGGGATCAGCCGCGTTCCCTGGTGGATGAGCTGGTAAAACGAGTGCTGGCCGTTGGTGCCCGGTTCCCCCCAGTAAATCGGGCCTGTCTGGTAGTCCACCTCGACGCCATCGAGTGTCACATGCTTGCCGTTGCTCTCCATCGTGAGTTGCTGGAGATAAGCAGGGAAACGTTTCAGATACTGCTCATAGGGCAATACGGCAATCGTCTCCGCCCCGAAGAAGTTATTGTACCAGATCGCCAGCAGGCCCATCAGCGCGGGCAGGTTCCGCTCGAACGGCGCGGTGCGGAAGTGCTCGTCCATCTCATGGAAACCATCCAGCATCTCGCGGAAATTCTCCGGGCCGATGGCGAGCATGGTCGAAAGGCCGATCGCGGAATCCATGGAGTAGCGGCCGCCGACCCAGTCCCAGAATTCGAACATGTTGGCGGTGTCGATGCCGAAATCCGAGACTTTTGAAGCGTTCGTCGACAAGGCGACAAAATGTCTGGACACCGCTTTGACGTCGCCGCCGAACCCTTTCAGCAGCCAGTCGCGCGCGCTGTGCGCGTTGGTCATCGTTTCCAGCGTCGTGAATGTTTTTGAGGCGACTATGAAAAGCGTCTCCGCGGGATCGAGATCGAGGGTCGCCTCGACAATGTCGGTGCTGTCGATGTTGGAGACAAAGCGGAAGGTCAGGGCGCGGTCGCTGTAATATTTCAGCGCCTCATAGGCCATGACGGGGCCAAGGTCCGAGCCGCCGATGCCAATATTGACGACGTTTTTGATGCGCTTTCCCGAGTAGCCTTTCCAAGCGCCATCGCGAACGCGCCTGGAGAAATCGGCCATCTTGCCGAGCACCGCATGCACTTCCGGCACGACGTTCTGGCCGTCTGCCGAAATCGTTTCGCTCATCGGCGCCCGAAGCGCGACGTGCAAAACCGCCCGGCCTTCGGTCACATTGATCTTCTCGCCCCGGAACATGGCGTCGATCCGCGCCCGCAGGCCGGACTGCTCAGCCAGATCGATCAGGAGCTTGAGCGTTTCATCCGTGATGCGATTTTTCGAGTAGTCCAGGAAAACGCCAGCGGCCTCCGCGGTCATTCGCTGTCCGCGTCCGGGATCTTCCGCGAAGAGGTCTCGCAGACGGACTTCACGCATTTTCTTTTGATGGGCTTCGAGGGCCTTCCACGCCGCGCTTTTCATTGACATTCCACCCGTCCTATCGTGCATTGAGATAACCCGCTTTTGCGAACAAGAAGCGCCCCGCCGCCTTGGCGTACCCCACGTCGTCATTCGAGTTCGTGACAGCGCTCGCTTGGCTCTTCCCCCATCGCTGGCATTTCCCTTGGAGATGCTTGGAGACTGATCGCTTGAACATCAGTCGTCAACGGCTTCGCTGCCGGGGAGCTGACGCCCATGGTCCAATCAATCATCGGCCGCGGTCAAATGTTTCGCAACCCCGCAGCATCCCCGGCCTGCCGGGGATCGTCTTCAGGCATAGGCCGGAACGGCGGCTGCGTTTCGAAGAGCTTCAGAAGCTCCTCGATGCCGCGATCGAGTTGCGGGTCCTTGCCCTGCCGGAATTCGTGCGGCGCAATGTCGACGTCGATGTCGGGATCGGCGCCGTAATTCTCGACCTTCCAGCCCACGTCGGCAAACCAGTGTGAGTATTCGGGCTGCGTGGTGGTTCCGCCGTCAGCGAGACGATGCCGCGGCGAGATGCCGATCACACCGCCCCATGTTCTGCGGCCGATCAGCGGGCCTGCCTTCTTCATTTTGAAGGAATGGGAGAAGATGTCGCCATCCGATCCAGCAAATTCGTTGGTCAAAGCCACCATCGGCCCCGCCGGCGATTCGTCCGGAAACGGAAAAGCGCCGAACCAGCGCGAAAAGGAGGCGCCGAGCCGCTGCCGGCATAGTTTTTCGAGCAGCAATTGCGAGACGTGTCCGCCGCCATTGTAACGCACATCCACGATCAGGCCGTCGCAATCGTAATCGCGCAAGAAATGACGGTGAAACTCGGCAAAGCCACGGGCCATCATATCGGGGATGTGGATGTAGCCGGCGCGCCCGTTCGTAGCCTCTCGGACATAAAGACGGTTCCGTTCGACCCAGTCGCGGTAGCGCGCCTTCTTTTCATTTCGCAATGTGCGCACGCGGACTTCCCGATTGCCGTCCCCCGTTTTCACCGAGAGATAAACCTCCGCTCCGGCCTGATGCATGAGCGCCTGATGCGGGGTCATTGCGGGACTTAAGCGCTGTCCGTTCACAGCCGTAATGACGCTTCCGGCTTCAATCTGGACGCCAGGGGCGCGCAGCGGGCAGGCTTCGTTTCCTGCCCACGGATCGCCGCTCAAGAAACGGTCGATACGGTAGCCTTGAGCGGCGTCATCCCACGTGAAATCTGCGCCCAGGAAGCCCACGGAGTATTGAGGCGACTCGCGATAATCGCCGCCCATATCGTAAGCATGCGATGTGCCGAGCTCACCGTGCATTTCCCAAACCAGGTCGGCGAATTCCGAGCGGCAGTTGACGCGTTCGACGAGCGGCGCGTAGCGCACGAGCACCGATTTCCAATCGACCTTGGACATGTCGGCGCGCCAGAAATGGTCGCGCTGCAGCCGCCACGCCTCGTGCAGCATCTGCTTCCATTCCGCCTCCGGCTCGATCAAGACTTTGAGCCGTTGCAGGTCTATCCACCCGCCATTGCGTGTCTTGGCGGCTTCGTCGTCCACCTTTTCGCCGGACTTTAAGACGCGCAGTCTTTTTCTGGCGACCAGCAGGACCTGCTTTCGATCCGCTGACAGCCGGAAGCCGGAAATGCCGTGACCCAGAGTCTCCACTTTCAGCTTCTTGAAATCGAAGGCTTCCAGCGTTCCTTCGAGGGCGGGAGGCTCGGGCGTCCACTCCTCTATTAGCGCGCCCTTCACAGGCACACAGAACCACATCGCCTTCTTTTTCAGTCCCGCGATGGCCCAATACCGCCCCTCGGGCACGGGGAACGCCAGGATACGGCTCGAGATCCCATCGAAGTCGATTTCAATTTTCGGCTCCTTTTCCTTGCCCTTGTCTCCTCCGTTGTCAGCCTTCTCATCTGACGCGGCTTCGAGAAACGGAGACGCTATATCCTTTCTCAAGGTGACAAGGCAGGGAACCGTAACCTTCGGGAAGGACAGCTCGAACTGCACGGCGTCGTAGACCGGGTTGAGCATCCGGTTCGACAGGAAATACAGATAGCGCCCCTCCGGATCGAAACTCGGAGCATAATCGGCGAAATACGGTTCAGTCGCCGGGAGCACTTCGCCGGTCTCGACATTTGCTATCGCAATATACGACTGGCCCCGGCGCTCGCTTTTTGAGAACGCGAGCCATCTCCCATCCGGCGACCAGGCGAACGTTCCCATCGTCCCGTAAGAATTGGCGGCAAGTTTGCGCGCTGCGCCCGACGCGAGATCAAGAAGCCACAGCTCGTTGCGATGGTTGGCGAACGCGATGCGCTCCCCTTTGGGAGAGGCTTCGAGCAGCGTGAACCGCCCCCATCCTTCTGCTTCTGCTCCGGCTCCGTTTTCTTGAGGCACGGGAACCGGCTTGATGGTGTAATCCTCGGTGTCCCAGATTTCGAGACATTCCTCGCCGTTGTCCCGGTCGACGACGGTAACCACGCGGCGGCCGTCCGCCAGGAACCGGGCGAGCCGGCACCGGCTGCCCGGCACGCAATGCGCGCTGACCGGGCCATCGAAATGCCGCATGTGGTGGATCTGTCCGCGCACGCTGTACACGCCGCGTTCCCCTTTGGGATCGAGGTCCGCCGCTTCCCGATACTTCTCCGCCTCGACATAGCGCCGCTGGCGCTGGGTTCGCTGCGAGTGATAGTCGACGCCAAGCTTGCGGGTCTCGCGCGAAGCTACATCGAAGGCATGGATATCGCCGCCCGCGTGGTACACGATGGTTTGCCCATCGGTCGCGGGATTGCGAATGTAGAAGTCCTGGTGCGCCGCTTCCAGGCGCAAATCCGTTCCCTCCGCCGTGCATGAATAGAGGTTGCCAACGCCTTCGTGGTCGGAAACGAAATAGACCCGCGAGCCCACCCAAAGGGGATAGGCAAGATTACCGTCGAGATCGGTCAACGGCTTGTATTCGCCGTCGAGCGTTGGGGCGATCCAAAGCCGGCCCGCTCTGCCGCCGCGGTAGCGCTTCCAGGCGAACGGCTCGGCACGCCCCGGCCCTGCCAGAATGGCCTGGCCCGTTTCCGACAGCGCGAGGCTCGTTGCAGGCCCGAGTTGTAAGGACTTCGGCAAGCCGCCAGCCGCTCCCACGGAGCATATGCCGGTCACGTTGTGGGCTTCGTAGGCCGTCGAACGAAAAAGGACAGTCTCTGCGTCGAGCCAACCGCATGGGACGGATAACGCGCCGAGATAGGTGAGGCGGCGGAGATCGCCCCCCTCGGATGGCGTGACGTAGACTTCGTTATGTCCTTCCTCGGCGGAGGCGAATGCGAGCAGACCGCCATCGGGAGAAAAACTGGGGTAGGAGAAAGCACCGCGTCCAGCAGTCAGGCGGCGGGCGGCGCCCCCCTCCAGCGGCGCCTCCCAAATGTCATCCTCGCTCGTGAACACGACCTTATTATTGAATACGGCAGGAAAACGGAAATACCCGCGAGTCATTGGTTCTCCAAGGGACGTGATGGGGCGGATGGCGCATTTGCCAGGAAGCGAAGAGCAGGTCAGCGGCGTTCGGCGCCGCCGGACAGGCCTGAACGGGGCATTAATTTATCTTATTCCGGCCAGTAATTCCAGGGCCGCCTCACGTGCCTGCGCCGGGTGCGGCCATAGGCGCTTCCGCCTCCGCTTGTCCCGTTAGCCTGCCGCGCCAGACATAGAGGCAAAGAAGCGCCCCAGGGATGCCGATCGCCGAGGTGATGACGAAAAAGGCGGGGTAGCCGAACGTGTCCACCATCAGCCCGGACAGGCCGCCGACAAGCTTGCCGGGCAGCGCATAAAGCGAACTCAGGAGCGCGTATTGCGCGGCGGCGTATGCCGGCGAGGTTAGCGAGGACATGAAGGCGATGAGCGCGGTGCCTGCGAAGCCCGACGCGAAGCTCTCGATACCGATGGCGACCGTCAGGAGATCGAGGCGCGCCACGCCAGCGAGTGCGAGCCACGCGAAGGCGAGGTGCGAGGCCGAGGCCGCGATTGCGCCGATCAGAAGCGCGGGCATCAATCCGAGCCTGAGCACGGCGACGCCTCCCGCGAACACGCCTGCGATGCCGATCCACACGCCGTAGAGCTTGGTCACAGTGGCGATGGCGGTTTTCGAGAAACCGAGATCGATATAGAGCGGGTTCGCCATCACGCCGGAGACGAAGTCGGGAACGCGATAGATCGCAACGAGCACGAGAACGGGGATGATCATCCCTCCGTTGCGCCGGATGAGATCGGCGACCGGCTCGGCATAGAGCTTGAGGAAGGATTCGCGCGGTCCGCTCTTTTCGATCTGCGGCGGATGCGGCGCCAGCATGCTTGCCGCGATGCCGACAGCCATGAGCGCCGCCATGGTGATATAAGCCGCCTTCCAGCCGGCGAAATCGGCGATATAGAGCGCGCCCGCGCCTGCGCACAAAAGGGCGATCCGGTAGCCGAGCTGATAGCTGGCCGACATCATGCCCTGCCGTTCGATGGGCGCGGCGCCGATGCGCCAGCCATCCACCACCACGTCTTGCGTTGCGGACGAAAAGGCGACGAAGAACGCGCAGGCCACGGTCCAAACCAGCGAGTGCGAGGGGTTGCCGAAGGCGATGCCGATCAGGCCGAGGCTGACGCTGAGCTGAGAGAGCAGCATCCAGGCCCGGCGGCGGCCGAAACGCGACAGAAGCGGAACGTCGCGCCGGTCTATGATGGGCGCCCATAGGAACTTGAAGCTGTAGGCGAGCGCGATATAGCTCAGAAAGCCGATCTCCGTGCGCGCGATGCCCGCCTCGCGAAGCCAGGCCGAAAGCGTCGAAAACACGAGGAGAAACGGCAGACCCGCGCTGAAGCCTAGCGCCAGCATAAGCGCGAGGAGGCGATCCGCTACGATTTCGCTGACGAGTTGCGTCCACCGGGAGATGCGGTCATTTCCTGTTGTCATTCGCTCTTATAGCCTGAAGTCTGCACCGAAAACCCCGCGGAACCGGGCCTTTCTGACGCACCGGCAGCGACAAGGCAAGACCGGGATAATCCGCTGCCGCATTTCGGCATTGCCCGGCCGCGCGGCCTATCCTACCTTAACTTCTATGGCCGCCAGCTCCCCAGGTCTCGTCGAGGTTATCCAGGGCGATATCACGACCCTCGAGGCCGACGCTATTGTCAATGCCGCAAACTCGGCGCTCAAAGCGGGCGGCGGCGTGTGCGGCGCGATCTTCCGCGCGGCCGGCGCGGAGGCGCTGACGCGGGCTTGCGACGCGATCGGACACTGCCCTACAGGCGAGGCCGTCATCACCCCCGCCTTCGGCATCGAGACCGCCCGCTCTATCATCCACGCCGTCGGCCCGGTTTACAGCGCATACCCCGCTGAAAAGGCCCGAGAACTGCTGCGTTCCGCTTACCGGGCGTCGATCCGACTCTGCAGCGGCGCAGGGCTGCAAGTCGCTTGCCTTCCCGGCCATCAGCACAGGCATCTATGGGTACCCGCTCGAAGAGGCTTGCCGCGAAGCCGCCGACGTGTGCCTTACCGAAGCCGCTGCTCACGGCCTCACCATCAAACTCGTGGCATTCGATGCGCGGACCGCTGCGGAACTCCGCAAACACGTTCAGCCTGCCGGACAATAAAAAAGGCGTTCCAGGCAGGTCATCCTGTAAGATTTAAAAACGGTCAAAATTGGTTTTGTTTTGTAAAGGGCCCATAAGTAAACATATAAGTATTTTTCCCTATCCGCCAAGCCCGGCGACGGGCAAAGACGTGGTGACTTACGGCGGTCTATATTACTTCTCCGACGCCGGCGCCGAACAGGCGGCTTCGCCCTCCTCGCACCGTAAGTACCTGTCGAGCTGGTCGACCCGCGCCTTCGTCAGCCGCTCCAGGCAACCCGAATAGATCATCGGGTAGATGCTGCCGCCGATGTTGTCCGCAGCGTCGAACTCACACTCGGCGTCGCGGAACGCGACCCAGGCGCGCTCGGCGGCGATCAGAAGCTTCCCGGCTTGGGCGTCGTCCATTTTCCTGCTTTGCAGCTTCTTATAGACGGCATTCAGCTCCGCGTCCGCCTTCTCGAAGGACTGATGCGCGCAACGGTTCATGGTCGCCTGATCCATGGCGTTGTCGCACTCGTCGGCGTACGCCGCAGAAGTAAGCGCCGCCATCAAAATCAGCACGAAGAATGACCGCATAATGCCGCCTATAAATTCGATTGGTTGCAGGCCCCTTGGTGCTCGCGCATCCGCCCGGAATTATGGCGGCATCGACGGGACGGCGCGCTTCGCGTTTCGTCATCCGAGCCAAGCGAAGCGCGAGCTGGGATCGAAAAAAAGCCGGCCACCATAAGGAAGGTGAAAGCCAAAGCAGTTCGCCCATGTTGCGAGCTTGACCCGGTCGCCAAAAAGCCGGATCAGAACCCTCTGCCATCTGGCGCGACGCACTTAAGCGGACCGCCCCAGGGGTATCGTCGTCAAAAGGGTCGGAGATGCGCTTCTCGGTCTACCACGAAACACATTACCGCTATTCGGCGCCAGTGACCCTTGCGGGGCATGTCCTGCGCTTCACGCCGCGCCCGGAGAACGCCGCTCTTCTGACGCACAGCCTGATCGTCGACCCGGTTCCGAGCGTCCGGGAGGACCTGACGGATCGCTACGGTAATCGCATTACTCGGCTGGAGTTCGAGGGCCTCTCCGGCCATCTGCGCATCGAAAGCCGTTTCGATCTGGAGATGGCAGTCGTCCCGGCGTTGGCCTGTCCCTCGCTGCCGCCGCTGCCCTGGCCTTCCGGCGGGAGCAATGCGATGGCGGACTATCTGCCACCCGAAGACGCGGGCGAGAGCGTCCGGGCCTTCGCCGCCGGACTGGCGTCCGAAAGCGAATGGCAGGTTCAGGACTTCCTCGAGCGCCTCAACCGGACGCTGTTCACCCGGACGGACCGCCATATCCGGCCCGAGGGAAGCGCCCAAACGCCAGCGTACACGCTTGCGATGGGCAGGGGCGCATGCCGCGATCTGACGGTGCTCTTTATGGCTGCTTGCCGCGGCCTTGGCGTCCCCGCCCGCTTCGTCAGCGGGTATCAGGCGCACGCCGATACCCCCGACGGGCGCCGCCACCTTCATTCATGGGCGGAGGTCTTCCTGCCGGGCTTGGGCTGGCGAGGCTATGACCCGATGCATGGGCTTCCTGTCACGGATGGCCATGTGGCGCTCTGCGCGGCGCCGGACCAGGCGGCAACCATGCCAGTGGAAGGCGGCTATTATGGCGATGGCGTAACCTCCACGCTCGCCTATGACGTGCGGATCACGACGAAACCGTAATGCTTCGGTGTTGCGGCGCAGTGCAATTTGCTGCTTCAGGTTGCAACTTTTTCAAGATCTGTCCCGTTATAGTTGTCCTCACGAGTTTGTGAGGGCGTAGATGAGACACGAGCACGATTTCGAGATCGATCATTCCTACTGCAAAGCTTATGCTGAGCCTGGTCCGGATTGGATCGTAACGCTCGCTTGGCTTTCTGCATTCCTGTTTGGAGGCCTCTTCTGGTGGGGCGTTATTATGGTCCTTACTCGTTAAGGCTGGGCGCGCCCCGCAAGTATGGTTCCATTTTATTTTCGTGTCACATGAATAGGATATGTGCTGACCCGTTGTATGGGAAATGGCACGGAGCCAAAGTATGGGATCAAATGTGCAAGTAAAAGCCGATCTAACCGATCTTTCGGAACGTCTCCGCACCGTGGCTGAAGCGCTAAAGCGCATTCGACCCGGTCGCGCGCCCGTCCCCGAGAAAATAGAAGACCTTTGTGAGGAAGTGCGATCTATTGCGGCGCAGCTTCGCGGGCATTGAGTAACGCTCAGGGCTTGCAAGCCGCAAGCTCGAACAGCCTCGACATCTTACTCGGTCGACAGGACGGCGAGCTTGATGAGCTTGGAATCGACTCCGCTGACCTGGATCGTAACGGCCCCGGCTTGAAGATCGAACCTGACGGTTTTTCGAACATCCAGACAATCCCGCCTGCCGCTGAAGGCTGTGGAGGCGAGCGCCTTACCGTCTTGAATGACGTCGATCCACCCCTCTCCGGAGGCGGTAATCTGATACGGCCCAGCCTTCGACACATTTGAAATCACAACCAACCCGCCGAAACTGTTCGCAATTTTAGGCTGCCGCGCAGGCGGCAGCGCGTAAGATGCCGCTTCATGAGGCTGAAGCTCAAGCGCGATGCCGTGATCAGGAATTGAATCCAGTGTGGTCCCGGACGCGACATGCCGCAAATCCTTCGAAGCAAACAGCGCCTGCTCGCGCTCGACCGGCCAAGCGAACTGGTCGCAAGCGGCCATCTCCTGAGCCGAGGCCGTTCTTGCCGGGGTGAAGGATAGCGCAGCCATCACAGCGGCGGCGAGAACGAGCTTTCCACGGCTTGGATTCCGTAACACCACCAGAGGCTCCTTGTGTCCGGTTTAAGCGCGCAAGACCGGGGTTGCGGCCTTTCCCATCCTTATATGCATAGATATAGCGTAGTCCACATTGCAAGTGGGCGCGGCGGGCGGCCTTTGGCCGGGCGACGAACTCACGGCGCCTCCGGCTCGGTCTTCAGACGCGCGAGAGGCGGGCGAGGCTCGGGAAGACCATCCGCATTGATATTTGTTCGTTCGATCGCGACCGTCTTGATCATCGCCCAGGCTTTCAAGCCCGGTTCCAGCCCGAGGCGCTCGACGGATTCCCATGTCACGAGCGAATGAAGGTTGCACGCGCCGAGGTCGAAGGTGACCCGCGCATAGGGGGCTTCGAGATACTCCACCTCGATGATGGTTCCTGGCAGACGGTTCGTGATCGATACGTCCATAGGCCGTGACAGCGCGATCGACACGTCGCTCGCCTTGATGACGATGGCGACGCCGGTCCCGGGCTCCGCGTCGACTTTCGGCACGCGAAGTTCGAAATTACCGAGGTAGAGCGTCGTGAGCCCGATTTTGGGATGGTGGTGCAAGACGCGCGCTTCGAGCGTGGTGAATAGCCGGATCATATGTGCTGCAGGTCATGGTGCGAGGAGATAGCATGGTTCTTGTGGCAAAAATCATGCAAAAAGTCAGCCATTGATAAGAGGCGCTGCCCGTAAGGCGGCCGAGGTAGCGCGAATTATTTACAGCAGCCTCATGAGGCGCTGTCTTCAAAGTCCTCGCGGAGCCGCAGACGCTAATCCAGCCAATGCATCGTGGACGCCTCACTTAGGCACTCCGTCATCCCGGCCAAGGAAGCGCGAGCCGGGATCGAAAAAGACAATTTTTTTCAATGTGTTACGATCCTGGATAGGGCTCCACCCATCCGGGATGACCGCCAACGCGGTGTCTATGAGAAATACTAATTCGGATCGCGCCTTGGACCGTCATCCGGCAAACGCGCCTTATCCCAAGCGAGCTCGATAAGTGGAAGTACTTTGTTGCTATTGAATTTCACTTGCCTCGCATTGAAGAAGGTTTCCCAAGAGAGTTCAGAAGGGCTAAGCCCCACTTATTGAGCGATCGGATTGAAGGCAGCAGAGAAGGCGCCGTGCTGTTTTCCGTGATCTCGAAGTCATCGGCCGGTTCATCGGCGAAGTAAACGCGCGCTGCAGACCGGAATGCGTGGAAATTCATGCTCCACCTCGTACAAGAACAAACAAAGGGGAGACAAAAATAGCAGGCGAAGCTTACGCTAATCTCACTATCTGCCTTGAATTTGAAGGCATCTGGCATGCATCGCCAGAAGTCACGACGGCACACGAATGGCTCAGCAAACTTCGCTAATCTGGCCAACGGATTGCGATCCCGGACGCCGCTCGCTCTGGCTTGGTCTTCCCGGAAAGGCGAAGCCTTATCCGGGATCGTAACAAAGTGAAGCGCCTGCATTTTTGCGATCCCGGCTCGCGCTTCGCTTGGCCGGGATGACCGCGGCGGGATCCGTTGGCGCATCCGGCAAACGCTGCTTAGAAAACGTTGCTGGCGACCTCCCAGCGGCCGATGTCCGGATCCTGACCGACGAGAGCGAGACCGGATGCGACGGCCAGAAGCTCGTCGCCGGTCTCAACCCGGGCCTCGCCGAAGAGCCGGTCGAAGATGCGCCGCACGGCGGGAACAAACGACGTCCCGCCGGTCAGAAAGACCTTGTCCACCAGGCCGTGGTCGAGGCCCGCAGCGGCAAGCGCCTCGGCAACGCAGCCTTCGATCCGGTCAAGATCGGGCTTGATCCAGGCCTCGAAATCGTCCCTGCGAACGGTTGCACGGATATCGACCCCGGCCTCTCGAAAAACAAGCTCTGCTTCAGGTTCGAAGGAAAGCTGCATCTTGACGCGGGAAACAGCCGTATAGAGCGAGTAAATCGCGTCGGATTCGATGAGGCCGATGAGGTTGTCGAGCTTGCCGGGCTCGGCGCTTTGTTTTGCAAGCGCCTTCAATTCGCGCATCGCCGGGGAGTGCTTGAGGAGGCAAAGCTCGTTCCATTTCGCGAAGGCGGCAAAGTAATGCGACGGCATCGTCAAGAGCTTGCCCCAGCTCTCGTACAGCGAGCCTTTGCCAAGCTGAGGCGAAATAACCGCGTCGATGATGCGATAATCGAAGGCGTCGCCCGCAAGCCCCACGCCGGAGTGAGCCAGCGGAAAAGCCCGGAAATCTCCATCCGCTCCGTCGCACCGAAGGACCGAGAAGTCGCTTGTGCCGCCGCCAAAATCGCCGACCAGCACGTTTGCGCTTTTCGTCAATCGCTGCGCATAATAATAGGCGGCGGCCACCGGCTCCAGGACATGCACAATGCGGTCGAAACCGAAGCGGGTGAAGGCGGCCTCGTAGCGCGTCCTGGCCGTCTCCGCATCGGCGTTCTGGCCCGCGAACTTGACGGGGCGGCCGAGCACAAGCGTCTTCGGAAGCTGCCGCAGCGGCTCGCCGCCATGTCTGAGCGCCGTACGAAAAAAAGCTTCCAGGATGTCCTCGAAGCGGAGACGTTTTCCGAAGATGCCCGTCGTTTCGAAAAGAGGCGAGCCGGCGAACGTCTTGAAGGATTGAAGAAACCGGGTTTCGCCAGGGAACTCGATGAAGTGCTCGATGGCCCAAGGGCCGCCTTCAGTCCGTATGGAACCGCTATCCTGCTCGCGCCAGAAGCTCACCACTGAACGGAAGGTCGAAACCGCCTCCTGCCCGTCGCCGAATAGAACGGTTTCGGCGTTATTGCAGGCGTTCACGACAGCGGCGACGGTATTTGTCGTGCCGAAATCGAGGCCGATTGCCTGCGCTGCTGGGTCTTTTGGCAAGTGTGGCCTTGTTGGATGGCTGGAGAGGTTTGAGAGGCGGCTCCGTGGCTTTGGCCGAGCGGAGCGGCGGCGGACTGGAGTAAGTGCAATCGGAACGTCGTGCCGTCAAGGCTCGAATGCGGCCGATTTCGGTCGGCGCCCAGCAACCTGCGCCAGAAGTGCTCCCGCATCACCGAACACAAATAGGACTGCCGGGTATGCGCAACGCACTTTGGGAACTATAACGCACTTTGGGAATATATCGAGACGAGAGACAACGCTTCCAAAGCGGTTCCCAACGATGCTTCACGATGGCCGCGGAGATTATATCCGGCGGTATGAGCCCAGAAGAGTTCCCTCATCCGGGATCGGTGTGGCGGTCTGGCTCGCCGCCCTTTTGATTGCGGCCGCCTTGCTTTGGGCGTCTGCCGCTTTCAGCCAGCCTTCTGAACCCGACCCGTCATTTCAGCAGCCCTTTATGTGGGGCTGAGAAGCGACGCGAGGATCTCGCCCGCGCGCCGGCATTGCGCCGCGCTGACATCGAGATGGGTGGTGGCGCGCACCGTCCGCGGCGCGAAGGCGAGCACCAGAACGCCCTGCTCCTTGGCGCGCTGCACCAAAGTTTCGGCGTCCGGCAGGTTGCCGGGCAGCTTAAAGATCACAATGTTGGTCTGCACCGTCGCCATATCGATCTCCGCGCCGGTCTGAGCGATGAGGTCCGCGATGGCGCGCGCGTTCGCGTGGTCTTCGGCGAGATGCGTCATGCCCTGGTCGAGCGCATAAAGGCCGGCCGCCGCGAGAATTCCGGATTGCCGCATCGCCCCGCCGAGCATCCGCCTGACGCGCACGGCGCTCGCCATTGCCGCTGCCGTACCGGCTATGAGACTGCCAGCCGGACAGCCCATTCCCTTTGTCAGAGCCACGGATGCCACATCGAAGGGGGCCGCCAATTCGGCCAGCGACCGGCCGCTTGCGACCGACGCATTGAACAGGCGCGCCCCGTCCAGATAAGTGGCGACGCCGAGCGCACGGGCGCCTGCGCAGATGGCGACGATATCGCCTTGCGGGAAAACAACCCCGCCGCCGCGGTTATGCGTGTTTTCGATGGCGACCAGCGTTGTGGGTGGAAACACGAAATGTCCCGAGGGCTTGTACGCGCTTCTGAAGTCCTCCTCCTTGAATGTGCCGCCCTGCCCAGCGACAGCGAATTGCACGCCCGCATTGGCGGAGGACGCGCCGGCTTCGTGCCAGACGATATGCGCCTCGGCCCCGACCACCACCTCGTCGCCGGGTCGCGTTAAAAGCCTTAGTCCGATCTGGTTGGCCATTGTGCCGCTCGGGACGAAGAGCGCCGCCTCCTTGCCGAGAAGCGCAGCGATCCGTTCCTGCAGCAGATTGACGGTGGGGTCTTCGCCATACTGGTCGTCGCCGACTTCGGCGCGCGCCATCGCCGCTCGCATCGCTTCGGATGGCCTGGTGACCGTATCCGAGCGGAGGTCGATCAAATCCATCTCAGGTGCTCGCTCCTTCAATCTCTGGGCCGCCATCGTGGCCTGACTAGTACAGCCGGAGGCAAGTTCGCACTCCCATTGCCGCACGCTCTCAAGCGAACTTGCCTCCGATAAGCTGTACTAGAACCAATAAATTGCTAGTACGTCTTGTCCGCTGGAAGTCCTGTCAGCGCCCGCAGCAAATGGGTCAGGACTTCCCGCGGGGCGTACTGGCCAACGGATCGTCCGCTTAAGAGACGTCGGTATCCGGCCGGTCGTCGCCTGCCGAGTGCTGGACATGCCATTTGCCCTTGCTGTCTTCAAATTCGATATCTCCAGTTTCGCCCGGGACCTTTTGCTCGGCCGCTGCGCGGCTTGCTGCGGCTTCTGCCGCGGCCTTGGTGGGAAAAGTTTCCGAGAACGAGCCCTCCATACGGTAGGCCCAGCCGCCGTCATGTTCGACAATCTCGTAATGCGCCTTCGGCATACATTCCTCCGTCTTCGTCTAGCAGCCTGTCGGACTAGGGTCTGCCGACAGGGGATGGCGTTCGTCGTGGCGCAGAAGGGCGATCGTCGTCGCGCCTTCATGCAGCCTTCAGTACGAACATCCGCTTCAAGTTCCAGGCCATAATCACGAGCGTCCACTCGCCTTTGACTTTGTCCAGCCCGCGCAGCAGAAACTGACGGAATCCGAGCACGGACTTGATGATGCCGAACACGGGCTCGGGAGTGTGTTTGCGCAGGGCGTAAAGTTTCTTGCCTTCGGGCGTTTGCAGGCGGTGGGCCATGGCCTCGACCGGCGTTGGATTTTCCGGCGCGGCCGGAGCCGCGGCGAAGCGCTCGCTCAAGGACGAATGATGCGAGTCCCGGCCCATGGCGAGCAAAGGCTCGATCGCGGCCGCCTTGCACGCCTTTACATTGGCCTCGCTGAAATAACCGTTGTCGCCCAGCAGCGTTTCGACCTTGCCCAACTCTTCGGGCAGGGCCCTGGTCTTGGCCAGCATCGGTTCGAGCTGTTGCTTGTCGTTGGTCGCCTGCGCCACATCGCCCGCAACCACCAGCAGACTGCCTTCCGCTACGACGGCTTGAGCGTTGTAGCATTGCTCGAAGCCGCCGCCTGAAACCGGCATGATGCGCGACTCCTCATCGGTCAGATTGATCTGATCGGTTGGCGCCGGCCCCTCCACCGGCGGCTCGGGCGGCTTGCCGCCGGGCTTCTTGCCGGTGGTCTTGGTCTTGGCCTCGCGCGCTGCCAGTTTGGCCTGATGCTCGGCTTGCTCGCGTTCGAAACGCTCTTTGGCGCGCGCCTCGATCTTCGCGCGAGCCTCGGCGATTTTCTTCAAGCGCTCCTCGCGCCGCGCCAACTCCTCCGGAATCGACATCCCGTCCGGCAGGTCGGCCTGATCGGCGGCTTCGGCCTTCGCCATCAGCTCGGCAACCTCGGCCTTCAACTGCGCCTCGATCTTGCCCGCGTGCTCATAGGACAGCGCGCTGTGCTTGCTGGCGTTGGCGTGCACCTTCGTGCCGTCCAGCGCGACCGTGCCCAGTTTGAGCATGCCCATCTCGCGCGCCAGAAGCAGAACCTGCACGAACAGCGCTTCGGTCTCCTTGATGAACCGCCGCCTGAATGTCGCGATGGTGTCGTGATCGGGGTGCTCGTTCGCCGCGATGAAGCGGAAGGCCACCGAGTTGTATGTCGCCCGCTCCAATTTGCGGCTGGAGAAGACCCCCGTGGCGTAGCCATAGACCAGGACGGCCAACAGAAGCTTCGGGTGATAGCTCGCCGAACCAACGCCGCGATAGCTGTTGCTCATCGCCGAGACGTCCAGAGCGTCGATGATCTCCGCCACAAACCGCGCGAGATGCCTCTCGGGAAGCCACTCGTTCACCGAAGGCGGCAGGAGAAATCCCGTGTCGCGGTCGAAGTTACGAAAGTTGCTCATGGGCGCGGGTCCGAAAACGGTGGCGAATCAATGCGATGATTCTACCCTCTGCCGCCGCTGGGTGTTAAGTCCGACAGCCTGCTAGAGCGTGGATCATCCGCCTCGTTCTAAATTGGGAAGAGCGCCGCGATTAATCACGGGGCGAAAGCGATTGCTAAACCGGCGTTCCAGTTCCCGGACGAAAGAAAAATCCCCCGCCATGACGCCTGCTATGGCGCCGAATTTCGGTGTGCAGGCTTATTGCCTCGATGCACATCCGTGTTACGGGGAATACAAACTAGTACGCCCCGCGGGAAGTCCTGACCCACTTGCGGCGGGCGCTGACAGGACTTCCCGCGGATAAGGCGTACTAGCAAATTATTGATCTAGTACAGCTTACGGCCGGAAGTTCGCTTGAGCGTTTGCGGCAATGGGAGTGCGAACTTCCGGCCGGCTGTACTAGCTGTTAGTGTATCGACCGAACGCCGACGCCCAGCCATAACCGTTGGAAGCATTATCATGATCATGCAAGCAGTCCGTGCGCCCGTCTCCCACCCCATCGATATCGACGATTTGCGTCCGACCCAGATCACCGTCGGATATCGCGAGATTGAAACGCACGCGGAGAGGCTGAAGAAGCTTGCGAAAGATAAAGACAAGCTCGTGCGCAAGCATGTGATCCCCGTTGTGAAAGGCCCTAAGGATCGCCTTTACGTCATCGATCATCATCACCTCTGCCGGGCGCTGCTGCTTGCGGGCTCGGATCAGGTGTCAGTGACAGTCGTGCTAAATTTGCAGAGGCTGGAGAAGGATGAGTTCTGGATTTTCATGGATAACCGGGGCCTGGTTCATCCTTTCGATGCGGATGGGAAACGGCGCACCTATGCCGATATCCCGAAAAACATGAAAGACATGTCTGATGATCCGTTCAGAAGTCTCGCCGGCGCTCTGCGCCGCAAGGGGGGATATGCGAAGGACACGACGCCATTCAGTGAATTCCTTTGGGCGGATTTTCTAAGGCGGCGCATTGATGAGAAGGAGGTCGAGAAGGACTTTCCCGCGGCGCTTGAGGCTGCCTTCGGACTTGCGAAAAAGAAAGAGGCTGACCACCTTCCCGGCTGGTGCGGCCCTGTCGAGGAGGATGGGTAAATCCTAAGGAAGGGGCGCCGCACTGTCCAGCGGCGCGCCGCGAAGCCTAATGCTTGAAACCGAAGCGCTGGCTGATGCTCTTGGCCGGCTCCGTCTCAAGGTCGCGGTCGAAGCCGAAATCCGGCGGCAACGGGATGTCGCCGCGCGGGTCTGGCGCTGACAAGACCGGTTCCGCCATGTAGCTTCTTGCCTCGCGGCTGAGCTGAGGGCGCGGCGGAGCGCTCGCCGCATGCGGCGGCGGCGCAGCCATGTTGACGGTGGTCTGCCCGGCTGGAGACCACTGGCTTGCTCCAAACCACACCTGCACCAGCTGATACTCGTCCTCGGTGAGTTGGACCCCGGCATGGCGGCACTTGGCCAGGACGAAATCGCGATAGGCTCGCGCCACCGCCGCCGGAGACCTCGTATGCTCCAGCCAAGGATCGATTTCATCGATGGCGTCGAGCACGAAGGAAACATCCTTCATGGCGATCCGCAGGCCTTCCTGATTGGCGCGCGCCACCACGGCCTGGGCCGTCTTTACGGGCGCAAAACCTCGCTCATGGACCTCGGTGGCTACAAGCGTGAACAGAAGCTGGTATTCGCTCGGCGGGAGCGGCGGCGCTTTGCAAGCGTCATAAATGCGCGTGATCGAGTTCTGCAACTCCGCGAGTTTCGATGAATTGGACTCTGGCTGAGGCGGGGGCTGGCGATTGAGCTTCTGGGGAATGGCCTGAGCAGGCGGCGGCTCAGTTCGTTCTTCGAGCCGATGCCGCTGGGGATCGTATACGAAGTGAGGCGGCTTGTCGGTGAGGCGAATATCATCCGGCAGCGTGGCGTTCAGGAAATTCAGAAAGCCGCCCGACCCTGCCCAATTGGTGCCAAGCGTTTTTGCGTGTCCCAGGATCTTTTGAGCGCGATCAGCAAGATAAGCAATTGGGACAGGCTTCTCGGACGAGCGCACAACGTCGATGACAAGATTGAGGATCTCGGCGCCGATCGATTGGAAATCCTCGATCAGCGATTGAACGGCGGAATTCGCGTGGCCTGAAGACGGTCTCCTTTTTACCGGCTCCTGCGGAAGGCCATAACCAGGCGCGGCGAAATCTGCTTGGGCTGTTGGCGGCGCCGAGTGCATTGGGAGAGCAGGAACGGCTGGCTGGACAGCCACGCTCTGGCTGTAGGTGCGCGGCCCGTCATACCCGATCTCGGCGCGTGGCGGCGCGGCCCTTTCGTGGGGAAGCATAAGAGGAACGGTTTCATCGAGAAGGAACGAGATCATGTCCCGCTCCTCGATCCAGCCATCGCTGAAGGCTTTGTAAATCTCCGCCGTGCTCTCGTTGGCGTAAACGACAGTCCGCCGGTCGTGCGAACGCAGGTGATGAAGCACCGGGGTAAAATCGGCGTCGCCAGACAGAATAATGAATTCCCCGAACCGGGTCGGGTGCTCAAGGAAATCGCGAATATCGCAGGCGATCTTGATATCGGTGCCGTTCTTGAATTGGTTGGAAAGCGGCTGGCAGTCGACGACCTCAAGCCCGGCGATCATAAAATTCGTGCGCACGGTTGCGAAGGCATGCGGGTCGTGCGGGCCGTTCCGGCTTACGAGGAGGCGACCCGGATTGCCGTAGCATCGCGCCACTGCGAAACGGCGGCGGACATAATCTTGAGGCGATTTGAAGCGCACAAGACCGCCCGTGGCGATCCGGCTCATCCATTCGGCGGGATTTCGCGCAAACCGCCCCGCTGCATCTTCGCTCTGACGGCGCAACGACAGATACACGTTGTCGAAATCAACGAACAACGCGGATAGGCAGACCTCCGCGGACCCCGGAATTCATAGTTTTATACCCCGCTCGGACCATCGTCTGCCAAAATGACCCCTCAAAAGGAAGACGATAGTGTATTTAAATTCATTGCCGCTCTGCAAGGCTTCCTGCACGCCCCGCCGAGTAAATCGGCAATTCTTTTTTAGTTTGATGGACTTACCCCAAATCTGACAGAACTGTTTGCCCCAGTTTCAAGCCTCGTCCGCATTTCGAAGCTCGAAGAACCTGTCAAATTTCATCACACCGAACCGAGCGCATTAAATGGTAAATAAGCTATGCGCGCAAGCCCAACCTCGGCGCGCTCGCTTTATCCACATGAGGTAAAATCGGGGTGGTGCCGGAAAGCAGCGTATCCAGCTTATGCTACAACGCCGCGCTGCCGAAGTTATTCACATAATTAAAAAAAGTTCGCGGCTCCTCTGCAAAAAGCGGGACGGCCACAAACTGCCTGATGTGGCAAAAGCCAAACCGAAGCCATGACGGCACTCAAGATAAGGTTATCCGCGTTTTGAATTTTGTCATTTGCTTCCCGCGAGCCTTATGAGATTAGCTCTATCAAAATAGCGCCGGAGAAATGCGGCATGCCTGTAACGCTGACGGTCAATGGTCAAAAGCATGTCGTGGCTGTGGATGACGACACGCCGCTCTTATGGGTCCTTCGCGACGAGCTTGGATTGACAGGAACCAAATATGGCTGCGGCATCGCGCAATGCGGCGCCTGCACTGTATACCTGGATGGCGCTCCGACAAGGTCCTGCGTGACGCCCGTCTCCGCCGTAGAGGGGAAAGAGATCACCACGATCGAAGGGCTTTCTGGCAAAGCCGCCGAGGCAATCCAGGCGGCCTGGAATGCAGCTGACGTTCCCCAATGCGGATATTGCCAGTCGGGGCAGATCATGACTGCCACCGCGCTTCTGGCCGAAAACCATAAGCCGACCGATCAAGAGATCGACGCCGCGATGAGCGGCAACATCTGCCGCTGCGCCACCTATAACCGCATCCGCGCCGCCATCCATGACGCGGCCCGGCGCATGGAGGGCTGATCATGACGCTGATGGAAAAGCCGACCGGCCGGCGTGGATTCCTTAAAGGCGCGGCGATTACCGGCGCGGGCCTCTTGATTGGCTTCCGTTTCGATCCTCGCGGACTTTCGCGGCAGGCTTTGGCTGCCGAAGCCGGGAGTGGAGGCGAATTCGCGCCGAACGCGTTCATTCGCATCGCGCCCGACAGCTCGGTTACCATCCTTTGCAAGCACATCGAATTCGGCCAGGGGCCATTCACAGGCTTCGCGACGATCATCGCGGATGAGCTTGACGCCCGCCGCGAGCAGATCAAGGTCGAGCACGCGGCCGCCGACGTAACGAAATACGCAAACCTGAACTGGGGCTCTCAAGGGACCGGCGGCTCGTCCGCAATGGCGAATTCCTGGATGCAGCTCCGCCAGGCGGGAGCGGAGGCGCGCGTCCGGCTAATCGCAGCGGCGGCGAAGCAATGGAATGTGCCCGCGAGCGAAATATCCATCGACAACGGCGTCGTGAAACACGCGTCCGGCAAGAGCGCTCAGTTCGGCGAGCTGGTTGAAACAGCGCAAGCGCTGCCGGCGCCGCAAGATGTAAAGCCGAAAGATCCGAGCCAGTGGCGCTACATCGGCAAGGAGTTTGCGCGTGTCGACGCCAAGCCGAAAACCAACGGGACGGCCGTCTACACCATCGACGTGAAACTTCCGGACATGCTCACCTGCGTGGTCGCTCGCCCGACGCGTTTCGGCGCGAAGGTCAAGTCTTTCGACCCTGCGCCAGCACTCGCCGTGAGCGGCGTATCGGAAGTTTTTGCAATCCCGACAGGCGTCGCGGTTTTGGCCAAAGGCTATTGGCAGGCCAAGCAGGGCGTCGAAGCCTTGAAGGTGGAGTGGGACGAGACTGGCGCCGAAAGCCGGTCGTCCGCGGAAATCATCGCCGAATGCAAGGAACTGGTGAAGGGCCACGGCGCGACAGCCACGAATGTGGGCGATGCAGCCGCCACGCTTTCGAATGCGGCAAAGATAATCGAGGCGACCTACACCTTCCCCTATCTCGCGCACGCGCCGATGGAGCCGAACGATTGCGTCATCCGGCGCACGGCAAGCGGCGTTGAGCTGATCTATGGCTGCCAGTCGCAAACGCTCGACCAGGCGATGGCCGCTCGCGTGCTTGGGCTTAAGCCGGAGCAGGTGGAGATCAAGACGATGCTCGCGGGCGGCAGCTTCGGACGGCGCGCGACCCCTACAGCCGAGATGGCGACCGAGGCGGCGCATGTCATGAAGGCGGCGAAGCATCAGGGTCCGATCAAGGTGATGTGGAGCCGCGAGGACGACATTCGCGGCGGCCGCTACCGGCCTGTTTTCGCGCATCGTGTGCGGGCAGGCGTCGACGGCGCAGGCGCCGTTGTGGCCTGGGAGCACGTGATCGCGGGCCAGTCCTTTATTATCGGTTCCGCGTTCGAGAAGGCGCTTGTGAAGGATGGCATCGACGCGACGATGGTCGAAGGCGCAAGCAATCTCGCCTATGCCGTGCCGAACCTGAAAGTTTCGGTCCACAACGTCAAGGTTGGCGTCCCCACGCTGTGGTGGCGCTCGGTCGGGCATACGCATACCGCCTTCGCAGTCGAGACTTTCATCGATGAACTCGCCGCCGCCGCTGGACAAGACGAGGTCGCATTCCGCCGCAAAATGCTGGCCGGTAAGCCTCGCCATCTGGCCGTCTTGAACCTCGCCGCCGAAAAGGCGGGATGGGGAACGCCGTTGCCGAAGGGCAAAGCGCGCGGCGTCGCGGTCCACGAGTTGTTCGGCAGCGTCGTCTGCCACGTCGTTCAGGTCTCCATCGGATCGGATGGTTTGCCCAAAGTAGAGCGCGCGGTAACGGCGGTGGATTGCGGCCAGCCGATCAATCCCGATATCATTCGCGCGCAGATGGATGGCGGGCTTGGCTTCGGCCTGTCCGCCGCGCTCTTCGACGCGATCGACCTGGAAGAAGGCCGCGTCGTCCAGTCGAACTTCCACGACTACCGGCAGCTTCGCATCGACGAAATGCCAAGGGTCGAGGTTCACATCATCCCGTCGTCCGAAAAGCCGAGCGGGGTCGGCGAACCCGGCGTGCCGCCCATCGCTCCGGCCGTTGCAAATGCCTGGGCGAAACTCACCGGCGAACGCGTCCGCGATCTGCCGTTTGCGCGGTCCCTGGGCAAGGCGTAAGCGTCTTCTTCGCCATCCCGGAGCGGCTTGCGATACTTGAGATTTCGAATTCGCGGCGCGCGGATCGGCGCTGGCGAGCCGGTTTTTTCCATGAAATCGCGATTGCCCAGCATGAACGTTCTTTTCAACGCCATCATCGGAATGTTTTTGTTCCAAAGCTGACACCGCACCCCGAATGGAGAACTTATTTTTCTCCAAACCAGCTTTTTATCTTGAGAACTTTCTAAAGACTGCCAAACTCTGGCCCCAAGAGAGCTTTATTCCCGCTCGCCTATCGGGCACGGCAAGAGGTAGCGATGGTTTCCCCGCTTCAGCAGAAAATCCGGGTCACAGGCCCCGTTGTCATCACCGCGAACCGGCTTTTCGACGGCGCCGTTGTCCATCGTACAGCGTCCGGCGAATGGAGCGAGGAACTTGGCGACGCGCAGATCCTGTGGTCGGCCGCGGAAGCGCGCCAGGCGCTCAAGGCGGCGCAAGGCGATAGCCTCGAGGCGGTCGGCCCTTATGTCGCTCCCACAGACGCCAGCGAAGCCTCCGCTCAACCAGGAAACATTCGGGAGTTCATTCGTACAAGCGGCCCGACATTCGTCCTTCCCTCGGATGCAGGCGCAGCTTACTTTCACCATCGTGAGGCCGGAAGAACTGCCGCCTAAATTCTCCTCGGGAGCGATCCGCGATGTATGTTTACGATGAATTCGACCGCACGTTCATCGCGGAGCGGGCTGCGCAGTTTCGCGATCAGGTCGCGCGACGGCTTTCCGGCGAGTTGACCGAGGACGAATTCAAGCCGCTGCGCCTCATGAACGGCGTGTACTTGCAGCTTCACGCCTATATGCTCAGGATCGCGATCCCCTATGGGACGCTGTCGTCGAAGCAGCTTCGCAAGCTTGCGCACGTCGCGCGGGTTTATGACCGGGGGTACGGCCACTTCACGACGCGCCAGAACCTGCAGCTGAATTGGATCAAGCTCTCGGATATGCCTGAAGTGCTGGAGGTGCTTGCCGAGGCTGGCATCCATACCATCCAAACGTCCGGCAATTGCATCCGCAACACCACCACCGACCAATGGGGCGGCGCCGGGCCGGATGAAATCGAAGACCCGCGGTTCTGGGCCGAGATCGTGCGACAGTGGTCCACGCTTCACCCGGAATTTTCTTTCCTCCCGCGCAAGTTCAAGATCGCGATCACGGGCTCGCCGCACGACCGCGCCGCCATCAAAATCCACGACATCGGCTTGCGCATGATCACAAACGCAGGAGATGAGACAGGCTTCGAGGTTTCCGTCGGCGGCGGGCTGGGGCGGACGCCGTTCATCGCCAAGGTGATCCGCAATTTCCTGCCGAAGCAGGACTTGCTGAGCTACCTGGAAGCCATCTTGCGGGTCTACAATACGCATGGCCGCCGGGACAATATCTACAAGGCCCGGATCAAGATCCTGGTGCACGACCTTGGCGTCCAGCGCTTTGCCGCGGAAGTCGAGGAGGAGTGGTCGCGGATCAAGGACGGGTATCTGAAGCTCGATCCGGCCTTCGTCGCCGATACCCGTTCGCGCTTCATCTATCCGCAATACGAAGACCTTGACGACGATCCGGGCGCGCTGCGGCGCGTGCTTGCGACGGATGCGGAATTCGCGCTGTGGCATCAGAACTCGGTTTCACGCCATAAGACGCCCGGCTACGCGATCGTGACGCTGTCGCTCAAGCCACCCGGCAAGCCGCCTGGCGATGTAACGTCAGGCCAGATGGAAGCCATCGCCGGCTTGGCCGATGAGTACAGCTGCGGGGAGATCCGGGTCGGGCATGAGCAGAACCTTGCGCTGCCGCATGTCCGCCAGGAGGATTTGCCCGAGCTATGGCGCAAGCTCGACGAGCTCGGCGTGGCGACGCCGAACGTCAACCTCGTCACGGACATCATCTGCTGCCCCGGCCTCGATTATTGCAGCCTTGCGAATGCGCGCTCGATCCCCGTGGCCATGGAGATCGCGCGCCGCTTCGAACAGATCGACAAGGCGCGTTCGATTGGCCGGCTGCACATCAACATCTCGGGCTGCATCAACGCCTGCGGCCATCATCATGTCGGCCATATCGGCCTCCTCGGCGTCGAGAAGAACGACAAGGAGTTCTACCAGATCACGCTGGGCGGAAAGGCCGACGAGGACGCAAGGCTGGGTCAGCTACTAGGCCCCGCCATCCCTTACGAGGATGTGGTCGACACCGTCGAGCGCGTGGTGAACCGTTATCTCGAGCTACGACTGAACGAGGGCGAACTCTTCATCGATACCGTGAAACGTCTCGGCGTGGCGCCGTTCAAGGAGACGCTCCATGAGGTACATTAAAAACGGCGCTGTGACAGCCGATCCCTTCGTTTACGTCGAAGGCGACGAGCCCGTTCCCTCGGATGTACCCGCCATCGTATCGCCGGACTGGCTTCTCTCCGCCTCGAAGCAGCAGATCGAAAGCCGCAGCGCGCCCTTGGGCGTAAACTGGCCCAACGACAGGCCGGAAAGCGAGCTTGCGCCCTTACTGCCGTTCCTTGCGCTGGTTGCGCTCGAATTCCCGGTCTTCCGCGACGGCCGCGCCTTTACCCAGGCCCGGCTGCTTCGCGAGCGCCACGGCTTCAAAGGTGAGATCAGGGCGACGGGCGATGTGCTGCGGGATCAGTTCCTGTTCATGCTGCGCGCCGGATTCGACGCGTTCGAGGTGAAGAAGGCTGCCGATGCGGAAGCCTTCGCAAACGCCACGCATGCGTTCAGCCTTCGTTACCAGCCCGCCGCCGATGGGCAAAAGTTTCGCTCCCGGCTTGATCCGTTCTTCCCGCCGGCAGAGAGAAGAGATGCCTGAGGAATTCGAGCGGCCGAAGGTCCGTTGTTGAAGCGATGGGTAGCAGCGGATCGCCTCGTCGTCCCGGAAAGGCAAAGCCTTATCCGGGACCGTAAAACATAGGAGCGCTTGCATTTTAAGATCCGGCTCGCGCTCCTCTTGGCAGGGATGACGAAGGGCGCCGTCGGCGCGGTTTCACAAGTCTGGAGATCTTCATGCTGAGTTAAGTCTTGCTGATAGCGTTCTCGGCCGCACTTCTTTCAGCGCCAGTCTTTGCCGCCGGCCTCTCCATGCTGAATGTGTCCTACGATCCGACGCGCGAACTTTATGCCGAGGTCAACAAGGCGTTCTCCAGCAAATGGAAAGCCGAAAAGGGCGAGACGCTCACGATCAAGGCGAGCCACGGCGGCTCCGGCAAGCAGGCCCGGGCCGTCATAGACGGACTCGAAGCCGATGTCGTGACGCTGGCGCTTGCCTACGACATCGACGCCATCGCGGATAAGGGCCTTCTCGCAAAGGACTGGCAGAAGAAGTTTCCGGACAACGCATCGCCCTACACCTCGACGATCGTGTTTCTCGTCCGCAAAGGCAATCCGAAAGGCATCAAGGACTGGGCCGATCTCATCAAGCCCGATGTGCAGATCATCACGCCAAACCCGAAGACTTCAGGCGGCGCACGCTGGAATTATCTTGCGGCCTGGGGGTATGCTCTGAAACAATATGGCTCTGAAGAGAAGGCCAAGGAGTTCGTGGGGAAGCTGTACAAGCAGGTTCCGGTCCTCGATACGGGTGCGCGAGGCGCAACCATAACCTTTGTCGAGCGCGGCCAAGGCGACGTGCTCCTGGCCTGGGAAAACGAGGCTTATCTTTCCGTGAAAGAGTTTGACGCAGACAAATTTGAAATCGTAACGCCCTCCATGTCCATCCTCGCCGAGCCGCCCGTGGCGGTGGTGGACACGGTCGTCGACAGGCGCGGCTCAAGAGCCGTCGCAGAGGCGTATTTGAATTTCCTCTACAGCAAGGAAGGGCAGGAGATCGCGGTAGCGAATTTCTACCGCCCCCGCCTCAAAGAGGTCGCGGACGAGCACGCCGGTCAGTTTCCCAGACTGGCGCTGTTCACGATCGATGAGCTCTTCGGCGGCTGGCAAAAAGCCCAGAAAACCCACTTTGGAGATGGCGGAATTTTTGACCAGATTTACGGAAATGATGATTAGCACAAAGGCGAAGACTTTCGCATATAATGCTTTGGGGGCGAACTCGGCGGGCCGATTGAGGAGCGCCCTTGGCTCATAGCAACGCCGTCCCCCGTTTCCCGGAGCCGACCGTGATCCCGGGCTTCGGTCTGACCTTTGGCCTTACGCTGACCTGGTTGGCGGTGATCGTGCTCATCCCGATCTCCGCTCTTCTCCTCAAAGCTTCCTCGATCGGCGCTGACGAGTTCCTCAAAATCCTCCTCGCGCATCGGACGCTGAATGCGCTGAAGCTCAGCTTCGGGCTTTCCTTCCTGGCCGCGATCATTAACGTTTTCTCCGGGTTGATCGTAGCCTGGGCGCTGACCCGCTACGAATTTCCAGGCCGGCGCCTGGCGGATGCGATTGTCGATATACCGTTTGCCTTGCCGACAGCCGTGGCGGGCATCGCGCTGGCGAGCCTCTATTCCCCGCACGGCTGGCTTGGCGGCCTGCTCGCCCCGCTTGGCGTCAAGGTCGCTTTCACGCCGCTCGGCATATTGATCGCCCTGATATTCGTGGGGCTGCCCTTCGTAGTGCGGACGGTGCAGCCGGTCCTCAGCGACCTCGACCCCGAACTGGAGCAGGCCGCCGCGAGCCTTGGCGCATCGCGGTGGCAGACGCTGACAAAGGTGGTTTTGCCGAGCCTGCTGCCCGCGATCCTCACGGGTTTCGCACTCGCTTTTGCGCGCGCGGTCGGGGAATACGGCTCGGTGATCTTCATCGCCGGAAACATCCCGAATGTGTCGGAGATCGCGCCTCTCCTGATCATCATCCGGCTGGAAGAGTTCCGCTACGCCGATGCGACGGCGATTGCGACCATCATGCTGGCGGCGGCTTTTATCATGCTCCTCGTCATCAACCGGCTGCAGCGCTGGGCCGAGATAAAAGGTTAGCGAGATGGCGCTTATCGAAGTCAGGAACCCGCAGGAAGACCGCGGCGACGGCGATCCGGGTGAGATCTTTGCGCCGCTCAGGATCAAGTCGCGCGTTGTACGGGTTTCGTCCGAGCCGTTTTTTGTCCGCCTTATCGTCGTCAGCGCGGCGCTGGCGTTTCTCATCCTTTTCATCGGCCTGCCGCTCATAGCAGTTTTCGTGCAGGCCTTCTCGAAGGGCTTCGCCACCTATTTCAACGCGCTGACAGACCCGGACGCGCTTTCCGCAATCCGGCTCACGCTCATCGTCGCGTGCGCATCCGTCGCGCTCAATCTTTTCTTTGGCGTGGCGGCAGCCTGGGCGATTACGAAATTCAGGTTTCCGGGCAAGACACTGCTGCTGACGCTGATCGACCTGCCTTTCTCGGTATCGCCCGTGGTGGCGGGTCTCCTCTTCGTCCTGCTCTTCGGCCTCCAGGGCTTGCTGGGGCCTTGGCTGGCGGAGCATCACATCAAGATCCTGTTCGCGCTCCCCGCCATCGTCCTCGCAACCATGTTCGTGACCTTCCCGTTCGTGGCGCGGGAGTTGATCCCGCTCATGCAGGAACAAGGCACGGCGGAGGAAGAGGCCGCGGTTTCGCTTGGCGCTTCGGGGTGGGCCACGTTCATGAGGGTGACGCTGCCCAACATCAAGTGGGCGCTGCTCTATGGCGTTCTTCTCTGCAACGCGCGCGCCATGGGCGAGTTCGGCGCGGTCTCCGTCGTATCGGGCCACATTCGCGGCGAGACCAACACCATGCCTCTCCACATCGAGATTTTGTACAACGAGTATCAGTTCGCCGCAGCCTTCGCCGTCGCGTCGCTGCTGGCGATGCTGGCTCTCGTAACGCTTGTCTTGAAGACCGCCTTGGAACGGAAACTGGAGCGCAGAAGCCAATGAATATCGAGATAGCGAATGTATGCAAGCGCTTTGGCAGTTTCGTCGCGCTCCGCGACGTGAGCCTCAAGATCGAAAGCGGAGAGCTGCTGGCGCTCCTCGGTCCGTCAGGATCGGGCAAGACCACGCTCCTGCGCATTATCGCGGGTCTCGAACAGCCGGATGCGGGCGACGTACATTTCAACGGCATCAGCGCGACTCATCTCAACGTGAAGAAGCGCCATGTCGGGTTCGTTTTCCAGCACTACGCCCTTTTCCGCCACATGACCGTTTTCGAGAACGTGGCTTTCGGCCTGCGGGTACGTCCGCGCAAGGAACGGAAATCCGAGGAAGAGATCAGGAGACGTGTCAGCCGGCTCCTCGATTTCGTTCAGATCAGCGGCACCCACCGTTATCCCGACCAGCTTTCCGGCGGTCAGCGTCAGCGGGTGGCGCTGGCGCGCGCGCTTGCGATCGAGCCGAACGTGCTTCTCCTCGACGAGCCTTTCGGGGCGCTCGACGCAAAGGTGCGGAAATCGCTCCGCCGGTGGCTGAAAGCGCTCCATGACGAGTTGCATGTCACGTCCATTCTCGTCACGCATGATCAGGATGAGGCGATGGAAGTGGCCAATCGGGTGGTCGTCATGGGCAACGGCTGCATCGAGCAGGTGGGAACGCCGGACGAGATCTATGACGAGCCTGCAAACTCCTTCGTGTTCGACTTCATCGGCGAATCCGTGAAGCTCCCCGTGACGGTCGACAGCGGCGCGGTCTGGGTTGGTTCGCGCCAGCTTCCGGCCAACGGGAACCTGCCGAAACCCGGCCCCGCGCACCTCTTCGTGAGGCCTCACGATCTTGCCTTTGGCGAAGCGGCGACAGCTCCGTTGCAAGGCGCCGTTCGCTCCGTGCGGCGCGTCGGGGCGACGAGCTTTGCCGATGTACGCCTCGACTTCGGCAGCGAAAACCACTTCGTGGAAGCGACCATTCCGGCAGACAATCCCGTGCGGCCCGGCGACCGTGTCGGCCTTACGCCGCGCCGTTTCCGCATATTCGACCCGCTGGGGGCGCAAGCGCTCCCGTCCCTTTAGAGGAGTTTTACTCGTAGCATTCCGGCTCGCCGCCGCCGTCGTCCCGGAAAGCGCTTCAGTGCTTATCCGGGATCGTAACAAAGTGAAGCGCCTACGTTTTTGCGATCCCGGCTCGCGCTTCGCTTGGCCGGGATGACGAGGCGCGGAGCAAGCAGCGTCCAGACAATCCGAAGCCAGGTTAGCGAAGTTGCTTCAACTCTTCTCGACCTTCCCGGCAGCGATGGCGGAATTTCGCTGGAAACCTAAATCATGGGCAGCGAAAGGAACTGCCATGAGCGAGTTTTCCGAACCCGCCTGCCGGGTTGTAAGAGCGTCGAGCACTTATAACGGCAAGCAAGGATTGACCTATTTCAGGGGCATCGCCGCCGAGACCGTTGGCGCGACAGGCATTTGCATGCATCTGTTGACCATCCCGCCGGGCGGGCGGGCGAAGGCGCACCTGCATGAGAAACACGAAACCGCCATCTACGTGCTGGACGGCGAAGCGATCACACTCTACGGCGACCGGCTTCAGCACCATGTCCTCTCTAAGGCTGGCGATCTCGTTTATATCCCCGCCGGATTGCCGCATCTGCCGGTCAATCTCAGCGGCAAGCCGACATCGGCGGTGATCACGCGAACCGACCCGAGCGAGCAGGAAAGCGTGGTTCTCCTTCCGGAACTGGAAGCTATTGCCGAAGAAAAAATTGCCGCCTTGAAATCTACGGAGAGAAATCCCGTTCTCGCGTAGCACGAGAGTCAGGCATAAGCCCGCCGGGATATGCTGCGCCAGCGCTGGCTCGCAGGCCAGCTATTGGCGCCACCTCCCGGGGTGGTGAAAGTCGTACAAGAAGCATCCGTGACCTAAAGATGCATGCCGAGAACGCATAACAAAGCAACTTTCGGCATGCTCGCCATTTCGTTTATTTCAGGGCGATGGCTTTTCTTTCGCCGGAACATCAAGCACCAGATGCGCCCTGATCTGCATGATCACGAATAATGTGATCGCAGTCGCCAGCGCCAACCAGAACTCTGATAGTTCCGGAAAGAATAGTCCTGCTAAAGAAGCGGAGGCTAGGACCGAAAGACCCAGCAATTCAGCTGGAAGGTTTCTCAATATCGTCATTCATGTTCTCCCATATTGGGTTACCAACTCGTAAATTATGGAAACGGAGAAGCCTCCGTTGTCCCGTCTTTGAAAGCATAATTTATTGCTTGTCTAAAGCGAGGCAAGGCCTAGGCCAGCAGATATGCGCTGAATGCATAGCTTGTCACAAAGCCATGCATTTTTGTTCGAGGTCTTTCTGGGGAGTCACTCGCGCGCAACGATAGATTGCTCCCGCCGTCATCCCGGAAAGGCGGAGCCTTATCCGGGATCTTAACATTGCTTACATTTTTACGATCCCGGCTCGCGCTTCGCTTGGCCGGGATGACGATCTGATGAACGATGTTTGCTTAAGGGGTAAGCATCCTGACGAGGCGGAAACCCGCTGCGACGTTACGAAGGTCCGCCGCGCCCCAGTAGCGATAGGCCGCCCGGAGGTAACCCGGACCGCTGACCCAGGAGCCGCCGCGCAGAAGGTGAAACGCACAATCTCAGGTTGTCAAAGCTGAGTTGCCGTTGGGAGCGCCGTTAAAGCTTTCGTTCCAGCAATCCTCGCACCATTCCAAGACATTGCCGTGAACCTGATAGAGGCCCCGGGGGTTGGGTTCGAACGATTTCACCGGCACGGTCCGGTTTTCGCCTTTCCCTCGCCGGGGGCAAACGGAGACGGCGCGCGTTTTACCTTGCTCCAATTTTGGTCAATTTGCCCCGGTTCCGCCAAGGCGATGCATACAAACGAGCCGATCGTTGTGTGGACGTGGCGCGATTTAGGCCGATTGTGGTTAACATCCCATTGCCGCACCGGGGCGCATTAACTGGAAGATGGTTAATTGCATTTATTCCGGTCTGACTTTGCGCGAAAATACGCATTTTTGGGTCCCCAAGTGCGAAAAAGTGCGGCGCGATAAAATCCGTTAAATATATTTCGGCCTCGAAAATTAACCGGATGTCGTGGCCGAAACGACCGCGGCAGAGGCGGCGGCGATGGCGTCCCGTTCGCTATTTTTCCTTACAGTATCAAGGGCTGGAGCGCGTTAACGTGTCGACAAGGCGCTTTCCCATAGGATCTATTGATAGAAAGGAATGCAAACGCAAGCGTCAGGGACAAATTGACAAACGGATGCCGCCATTCGCAGATTGCATACAAAATGCCGGTTGGCCCAGAAGCCGGGTTCTGGGCCGAGAGCAAGCTACGCGATCTGATCCGCGATGCGCGCGAGGCTTTCGTCGCGGCCAAGCACATGCAGCACATCGAAGATCGGCGGCGAGGTGGTGCGCCCCGTCAGAGCCGCGCGCAACGGCTGAGCCGCGCCGCCGAGCTTCAGGCCCGCCTCCTCTGCGTAGGCCCGCGTCGCGGCTTCAAGCGCTGCCGCCTCCCACGCATCGAGCTTTGCGAAGCGCGCGTGAAGCGCCGCGAGGTGCTTCCTCGCATCGCCCTCCAGCAGTTTCGCGGCCTTCTCGTCGAGGTCGAGCGGACGGGGAACGAAGAGGTAGCGCGCCGATATGAGAAGCTCCACGAGGGTCTTCGCGCGCTCCTTGAGGCCGGGCATCGCCTGTTCCAGTTTTTTCCAGCCAGCTTCGTCGATGCGATCCTCGAACTCTTTTGCGCCCTCAATTTCAGGAAGGATTTTCCGGATTTGGGCCACAAGCTCGGCGTCCGGCGTCTGCCGCATGTAATGCCCGTTCAAATTTTCGAGCTTGGCGAAGTCGAAGCGCGACGGAGAACGCCCGATGGCGTCGAGATCGAACCATTCGATGGCCTGTTCGGTCGAGAAAATTTCGTGGTCGCCGTGGGACCAGCCGAGCCGAGAGAGATAGTTCCGCATTGCCGCGGGGAGATAGCCCATGGCGCGATAGGCTTCGACGCCGAGCGCACCGTGGCGCTTCGAGAGCTTCGCGCCGTCCGGCCCGTGGATCAGCGGAATGTGCGAGAAGGAGGGCGCATCCCACGCCATCGCGTTGTAGAGCTGCGTCTGCCGGGCGGCGTTTGTGAGGTGGTCGTCGCCGCGAATGATATGCGTAATGCCCATGTCGTGATCGTCCACCACGACGGCGAGCATATAGGTCGGCGTGCCGTCGGAGCGCAGGAGAACCATGTCGTCGAGGTCCTTGTTCTGCCACGTGACGCGGCCCTGAACGCGGTCATCCACCACCGTCTCGCCCTCGCGCGGAGCCTTGAGCCGCACGGCGTAAGGCGCGTCCCTGGGCCAATCCTGCGGGCCGCGGTCGCGCCACGTGCCGTCATAGCCCGGCGCCCTGCCCTCCTGCTTGGCGCGCTCGCGCATGGCCGCCAGTTCCTCCGGCGTCGAGTAGCAGCGATAGGCCGTGCCCTCTTCCAGAAGCCGATGCGCAACCTCTTTGTGCCGCTCCGCCATCGAAAACTGATGCCAGGGCTCACCCTCCCAATCGAGTTCGAGCCATTTCAGCCCATCGATGATGGCATCGATGGCTGCCTGAGTGGATCGCGCGCGATCCGTATCTTCGATGCGCAGCAGGAACTTGCCGCCGGTATGATGCGCGTAGAGCCAGTTGAACAGCGCGGTGCGGGCTCCGCCAATGTGCAGAAAGCCTGTCGGCGAGGGTGCAAAGCGTGTCACCACGCCCGATGCGGACGCCATGAGTATCCTCTCAATTCCTGTGGACTTTTTTACTCGCCAGCGGTGTAACATGCCGTCCGGGCAATTGGTAGCGGGTGGGCAGGGTTGAGCGTTTTCGTTCCCGCGGGTTTTGACGCGACTCCGCATCACGGCGGAGGCGTTTTGCGCGCGCTCGCGTGGCCGGGTAACGCCCTTGCCCGGCAGCTCGATGCAGAGCAGGGACGCTGGTCTTTGTGGATCCCCGTCTTCTTCGGCTGTGGCGTCGGCATCTACTTCGCGCTGCCTCGCGAACCGGAACTGGTGCTGTCTTCCGGCCTGTTCATCGCCGCTTTCTCGCTTCGGGTCCTCGCCCGGTCTCATCTGCTGCCCTTTCTTTTCACGAGCATCCTCCTCTGCGTGAGCGCCGGTTTTCTCGCGGCGAAAGTGCGCACGGTAGTCATGACCGCGCCCATGCTCGAACGGCACGGCGCTTACGACATCGAAGGCTTCGTGGAAAGCTTCGACCGCCAGACGCCGAAGCGCGCGCGCGCCGTCATCCGGCTTGCGAGCATGAAATATGAGAATGCCGAAGTCGCCCAGAGGCCTTTCCGAGTTCGCATCAGCGTTCGCGGCAATATCGATCTGAGGCCGGGCGAAGGCGTGAAGGTTCGCGCGCTGCTTGGTCCGCCGCCCGACCCGGTCATGCCGGGCGGCTACGACTTCGCGCGCATGAGCTATTACCAGGGCATCGGCGCTTCGGGCTACTCGCTGTCGAAGCCGGAAATTGTCGACGGGCGCGACATGCCCTTCGACATGAAGCCGAGGACGGCTCTTGCCGATCTCAGGGCGACGATTGGCGAGCGGATCATCTCCGTTCTTCCCGGCCAGACAGGAGAACTCGCCGCGGCGTTGACCATGGGAAAAACGGCCGGTCTCGACGACGGCTCGCTCAGCGACCTGCGTGGATCGGGGCTCGCCCATATAACGTCGATTTCCGGCATGCACATGTCGCTGGTCGCGGGCGCGGTCTTCTGGTTCCTGCGCTGGTTTCTCGCGCTTTTTCCGGCAATCGCGCTTCGCTTTTCGGCGAGGGCAATTGCTGGCGGGACGGCCCTCGTCTGCGTCACAATCTATCTGGCCCTGTCGGGCGCATCCATCGCCGCGGTGCGGTCCTACCTGATGATCGCCGTGGTTTTCCTCGCAATCCTTCTGAATTGGCCCGCCCTTTCGCTCCGGAACGTTGCATTGTCAGCCATGCTCATCCTCGTGGTGCTGCCGGACAGCTTGATCGACATCAGTTTCCAGATGTCCTATGCGGCGACCGCCGCCCTTATCGCGGGCTATGAGCGTTTCGGACGCTATCTGCATTTCGAGGCAAAAAGCATCCGGGAGCGGCTGACCTGGCAGCCCGTCTATATCGTTGGCGCCGTACTTGTGACGACCGGAACCGCCGGCCTCGCGGTCGAGCCTTTTTCCGCTTACTATTTCCACAATTTGACGTGCTACGCCGCGCTCGGAAACCTGCTGGGCGGTCCTCCGATCGACTTCATAGCCATGCCTGCGATGATCGTGGCGCTGATCGCGATGCCATTCGGCCTGGATGAGTGGCCGTTGAAGCTGATGGGCTTCGGCATCGATACGATGATGACCGTTGCGAAATCCGTCGCATCGTTGCCCGGTGCGCTGATCACTATCCCGGCCTTCTCCTTTGGTGCGCTGCTTGTGATCATGGCAGGCGGCCTTTGGCTCATCATATGGCGCGGGCCCTGGCGGGTGGCTGGCCTCGCTGTTATCGGGCTTGGCGTCGCGATGACCTCGGTTCACGAAAAGCCCGACATCTATATTGACCGCGACGCGAAAGTTGTGGCGGTGCGAGACAAGGATGGGAAGCTCCAGGCCCCGAAATCGCGCCGGGCCTATTACACCCTTGCCCAATGGCTGAAGGCCGACGGCGATAATCGCAAGCCGAAGGAGGCGTCCGTTGGCGTCGGCTGGCAATGCGACGCCTATAGCTGCCTCGCCATGGTCAAGGGACAGCTCCTGAGCTTCACTGCAAAGCCCGATGCCCTTCAGGAAGACTGCCGGCGCGTGGCGATACTCGTCACTCCAATGGACCTTCGGACGCCTTGCCACGCGCCAAAATTCATTTTCGACCGGGGCGCCCTTTGGGAGAAGGGTTCTGCGGCGATCTCGATTTCGGAGTCCGGCATCGCCGTATCCGTGGCCGAAGAGGGGCGCGGCGTCCGGCCCTGGGCGCCTGAACACCATCGCAAGGCAGTTATTCCGGTTGACGATGGCATGGACAAGCAGGACAGACCCGACAGCGATTTACAGGAATAGCGCAGTCGTCAACACATTCTGAAACAACCTGTTACATAATTCAAAAAGACATCGACAAAAAATCTGACTACCGTTTACAGAGGGCATGAGATTTGCGGGTTCGCGATACGGGGGCTGCCATGCATCGAGCTTTTTATAAGTTCGTGTTGCGTGCTGGGTTTGATATTGGAAAATTGAAAGTCGCGAGCCTGGGGGCGGGCCTGATCGCGGCTGCGATCTGCATGGGATTGACCGCCTGCGCCGATGATCCAAAATACCCAAGCCTCGCCAAAATCTCCGACTTGGGAAGCATCCTGACACCGGAAGAGCGCCAGAAGGCGGTGGAAGACCTGCAGAAGCAGGATCAGGCGCATAGCGCCGACGCCGTGAAGACCGCGAGCAAATAGCGGCCAGAAGCGTACTTGCCGATTTTGATGCTGTGCAACCCGTTCTCTCGCGGGTTTGAGCTGGCATATTGCGCATCGCTAATAGGGCGATTGTGCGGGTTAAAGTGAAAGGCGCGGCTGGCGCTCCGCAATATGCGCCTATCAAAAACCCCTTGCTGAAACACAGAAGATTCTGCTCCAGGACGCCTTTTCGCTGAAGCCGTGTCCTATCGAGAAAGCAGAGGAACCGCAACCTTCCACGCCCCCTAGTGTGGCGTCTCGCAATTGCCTGCCACCTTCGCTGCAAGCTCTCAGCTCTCAGAGGCAATTGCGAGACATAAGCCACACTAGACTGTTGTTTTTGCTGGTGTCCCTTTGTCTCCGAATTGCCGTGCGAGCGTGCTGCAAGTTAGTCGGCAATTCGCAGACGGGACACTAGCGGGGTTGGGCAGGAAGCTAAGCTAGGGGGCATGCACCGGCAGGAGGGTGAGGAGGGGGGACCCTCTAGCACGAATGCCAGAGGGTCTGTGCGCTGCTTCAGGGGATTTGCCGCATTTTAGCGCAACACCTTTTCCATATTTTCTAAAATGTGATTTGTCAAGCTTCGCGCAAGGTTCGGCCCGACTATCCACATAGGCAGCGGCTCCCTGCTGCCGCGAAGGATATGCACGGCAATTATCCCGATGGGTCGGTCAATCTGCTGCGGCTGCCAACCCCCCGCCCCCATGCCGGAGCTTGATCAAAGTCATCGGCAGCCTAAGCTCGCCTCCCGGTAAGTGTTGACAACAAGTCCGGGCAGCCTCGGTGTCCAGACATATCTGTTGGCCGCGCTGTGCGCTGTGCAAAGCCTGATGGACATGAGCGCGGCTCCGGTCTTATAGGTTAACCGTGCCTCCCCCTTTCGACGGGATGCTTTAGATTCAGGAAACATCCAGACATGGCCGAAGAATTTCACCGCATCAAACGACTGCCGCCCTACGTTTTCGAGCAAGTGAACAAGCTCAAGGCCGCAGCACGAGCGCGTGGTGAGGACATCATTGACTTCGGCATGGGAAATCCAGACCTTCCCACGCCGGAGCACATCGTCGAGAAGCTGATCGAGAC
Source organism: uncultured Alphaproteobacteria bacterium (assembly GCA_963757195.1). GTDB lineage: Bacteria > Pseudomonadota > Alphaproteobacteria > Rhizobiales > Rhodomicrobiaceae > Rhodomicrobium. Next base: position 304,538 of record CAVWQG010000002.1, on the reverse strand, counting down.
GGTGAAGAAGCCGCGCACCAATCGCTACTCCGCATCGCGCGGCATTCCAGGCTTGAGACGCGCGCAGGCCGCCTATTACGATCGCCGGTTCGGCGTGAAGCTCAATCCGGAAACGCAGGTTGTCGCGACGCTCGGCTCCAAGGAAGGCTTCGCCAACATGGCGCAGGCCATCACGGCGCCCGGCGACTTGATCCTCGTGCCCAATCCGACCTACCCGATCCACGAGTTCGGCTTCATTATTTCTGGCGCAACCATCCGCCATATACCGGCGAGCGTCGATCACGAGTTTTTGGATGCGGTGGACAAGGCGGTCCGGCACAGCGTGCCGAAGCCGATTGCGCTCGTGCTGAACTATCCGTCCAACCCGACCGCGCTGATGGCGAGCCTCGATTTCTATCGCGAGGCCGTTGCCATGGCCAAAAAGCACGACATCATCATTCTGTCCGACGTCGCCTATGCCGAAATCTACTTCAACAACGACCCGCCGCCCTCCATCCTCCAGGTTCCGGGCGCGATGGACGTGGCCGTGGAGTTCAGCTCACTGTCGAAGACCTATTCGATGCCGGGATGGCGCATCGGCTTCTGCGTCGGAAATGAGCGGCTTGTCGCCGCGCTTGCCCGCGTAAAATCCTATCTCGATTACGGAGCCTTCACGCCGGTGCAGGTTGCGGCCACAGCAGCGCTAAACGGCCCGCAGGACTGCATCGAGGAGATGCGCCAGACCTACAAGCATAGGCGCGATTGCCTTGTCGAAACGCTCGACCGTGCGGGCTGGACCATTCCTTCGCCCCCCGGAACGATGTTCGCCTGGGTTCCGCTGCCGCCGGCTATGGCGGAGGTAGGCTCGCTCGAATTCTCGAAGCTGCTTCTTGAAAAGGCTGGCGTGGCCGTTTCTCCGGGCCTTGGCTTCGGTGAATATGGCGAGGGCTACGTTCGCATCGCGCTGGTTGAGAACGAGCACCGCATCCGGCAGGCCGGGCGCGCCATCAAGAAGTTTCTTTCTTCGGCCGAATTCCACCCTGCACAATGTCATTCCACTGGCGCAAGCGCAGGCTTCCGGCGCGCGCTGAGGGCGAAGCTCAATGAAATCAGACAAACCGCTGCGGGTCGGCATCGCCGGATTGGGAACGGTAGGGTCCGGGCTCTTGGCTCTCCTCGATCGGCACAGCGATGCGATTGCGGAAAAGGGCGGCAGGCCGGTTTTAATTACCGGCGTGTGCGCAAAATCTCGCGATGAGCCCGGCGCAAAGCTGACGAATGCGCCGTGGTTCGACAATCCTATGTCGCTCGCAGTCTCGGCTGATATCGACGTTTTCGTTGAGTTGATGGGCGGCGACAAGGGGCCAGCGCTGGAAAGCGTCAAGGCTGCGCTCGTCGCCGGCAAGCAGGTCGTGACCGCGAATAAGGCGCTGCTCGCCCGCCATGGCGCGGAGCTTGCGGCGCTCGCGGAAAAGAACGGCGTCACGCTCAGTTTCGAAGCAGCGGTGGCCGGCGGCATCCCTATCGTGAAAACGCTCAGGGAAAGCCTGCTCGGCAATTCGATCTCACGCGTCTACGGGATTTTGAACGGCACGAGCAATTACATTCTCACGCGCATGCAGCGAGAGGGCTTGCCGTTTGCCGAGGTGCTGGCGGAGGCGCAGTCGCTGGGTTATGCGGAGGCCGACCCGACCTTCGATGTGGACGGCCAGGATGCAGGCCATAAGCTGGCGCTGCTCGCGGCGCTCGCATTCGGCGTGAAGCCCGATTTCGACGCCATCCATCTGGAAGGCATCCGCGGCATCACTCCGGCCGACTTCCGCGCCGCGGACGAGCTTGGCTACCGCATCAAACTCCTCGCTGTAGCGGCCAGAACCGGCGGCGGCATCGAGGCGCGCGTCTCGCCGACCATGATCCCGAGGTCGAGCGCACTGGCAGGCGTCGATGGCGTCTTGAACTGCGTCGCCGTCGAGGCCGATTTCGTGGGTCAGATCATCCTCGTCGGGCCCGGGGCCGGGTCGCGGCCGACGGCTTCATCGGTGGCGAGCGACATCATCGATATCGCGCGCGGGCATACTGGCCTGCCCTTCATCCTTCGCACGGCAAAGCTTGAAAGCCATAGCCCCGCCGAAATGTGCACCCACGAAGGCGGCTTCTACATCCGCCTTTCCGTTTACGACCGGCCCGGCGCCATCGCGGCGATCGCAACGCGCATGGCCGAGCAGCGCATTTCGCTGGAAAGCATCGTTCAAAAGCAGGAAGCGCCCGATCTGCCCGGATTTGGGCGCCCAGGGCACGAAGGCGAGCCGACGCCGGTCGTCATGATTACTCACCGGACGCGCGAAGATTTGCTTCGGTCCGCGCTCGACGCCATCGTCCAGGACGGTCATGTCGCTGGCACGCCGCAAATGATACGCATTGAAGCGCTTTAAGCCGCCTGTTACATCTCGTTACAAATCTGACAAAGAAAGACTGGGAAGGATCGCGTCATGGACAATCAACCGGGATCGGGCGCCCTATCAAGCAGCCTTACAAGAACCCTTTCGTTGGACATAGCGCGCATAACAGAAGGCGCTGCGGTCGCTGCCGCCCGTCTGCGCGGGCGTGGCGATGAAAGGCAGGCTGACGCTGCCGCGGTTGAGGCGATGAGGCGAGAAATCGCCGACCTCCCGGTCGCCGGCAAGGTCGTGATTGGCGAAGGCGAGCGCGACGAAGTGCCAATGCTCTATGTCGGAGAGGAACTCGGCCGGGGTGGGCCCCCTGTCGATATCGCAGTTGACCCGCTCGAAGGCACGACGCTCTGCGCGAAATCGCTTCCGGGCGCATTGGCCGTCGTGGCGGTCGCCGAAAAGGGAGGACTTCTCAACGCCCCGGGCATCTACATGGAGAAGATTGCCATCGGTCCGGGCTACGAGGAAGGGCTCGTGAGCCTCGAGTACTCCATCGCCGAAAACTTGAACCGGCTCGCTTCGGCGAAAGGCGTCTCGGTTCGCGAAATCACCGCCTGTATACTCGACCGCCCTCGCCACGCAAGGCTGATCGAGGAGGTACGGGCGGCAGGCGCCGCGATCAGCCTCATCGGCGACGGAGACATCGCAGGGGTCATTCAAACCTGCGAGCCGGAAGAAACAGGCATTGACATCTACCTCGGCATGGGGGGCGCGCCGGAGGGCGTTCTTGCTGCGGCGGCGCTGCGCTGCATCGGCGGCCAAATTCAGGGCCGGCTTGCGGCCCTCAACGACCACCATATGAAGCGGGTGGAGCACTTCGGCATCAAGGATCTGAAGCGCACATATTCCACAGCCGATATGGCCTCAGGCGATATTATCTTCGCGGCCACCGGGGTTACCGATGGATCGCTGTTAAGCGGCGTCAAGTTCTACGACGGGCAAATCGAGACCCATACCGTCATTATGCGGTCCGCCACCCGCACGGTGCGCTGGATCTACGCCGAGCACATGGACTTCTCGAAATTCCAGTTTTAGTGTGGCGTCTCGCAATTGCCTACCAATTCGCTGCAAGCTCTTATAGGCAATTGCGAGACATAAGCCCCGGCTTCAACCGGCTCACGGAAATCTCAACCGCTTTTGTGTGCCAGAGCGGCTTATTCGTATGTGAACAAACGCTGGCCGCTTTAAGAAAGATCAGTTCAAGCCCTTCATTCCTTCGGCGAAACCAGCGAGCGGAGCCGGAAAACCAATACCTGAATCCGGCGTCGGGAACACGATGAAGCTCGCGGTTTTGCCTGACGTGAATTTGCTTACCAGGGTGTCGTCGACGATCACCTCCGCAAGGCACCCGAACTTCCAGCACTTTAGAAATTTGACGTTGCCCACGTCAGCGCCATCGATCCTCAAGCCCAGGCCAGCGGGCAGCACGACACCAAGCGGCGCCACGATCCGCAGGATTTTCTTATCGCTGTCGAAGGACCGCATGAACAGCACCGTCAGGAACATATTGGGACGATCCTCAAGCTTGAGGTCCTGAACCAGCGCGCACTTTTCGTGCTGTTTTGCCCCCGCTACCTGGGCGCATTTCAGCTTCCAGGCCCCGTACACCGCCTTGACCTGCCCCGCCCCAACCTCCGACTGGGCATGAGCCTGATGGACGGGAAACGCGAGAAACAGGCTGGCAGCCAGAAGCTTGGCCGGATGAAACATCGTTGCACACCATGGTGAGGAGCGGAGCGTATTAGCCCATCGCAAGTCGGCAAGGAATTGGGCCGAATTGAGACTGCGCCTCCCGTTCCCCCTTTGCCGCGGCATCGTGCAGCCCAAGTCTGACACGCAAGTGTGAAACGAAAACACCCCTGCGGTGTTGTTCAGTGCAAGGAAAGTGGTTAAGGGGCTCCTTGCAACATCAAGTTAAAGCTCTGACTTAGTCGAATAAAGCAAGATAAGGTGTGCATATGAAAGCACGAGTTCTCTCGTTCGTGGCCGTCTTGTGCTTAGCTATATTCGTTGGTGTCAAAAACGCTTTCGCCGCAATTGGCGCGCCACGTGACTGGCAAATAAACCTGCCCGATTCGGTTACACCCATCCTGGACGAGATGAAGAGCTTCAACGAGCTCGTTCTCATTATCATCGTCGCCATCGTCCTGTTCGTCATGGGCTTGCTGGCCTGGGTCATGATCCGCTACCGGGAAAGCGTAAATCCGGTCCCGTCGAGGATCTCCCACAACACCACGCTCGAGGTGCTTTGGACGATTGTGCCGGTCCTCATTCTGGTCGTGATCGCCATCCCTTCCTTCCGGCTTCTCTTCCGCCAGTTCGACTTCCCGAAACCCGACGTGGTCGTGAAAGCAACCGGCAAGCAGTGGTACTGGTCCTACGAGTACCCCGACGCAAAAGTCGCCTTCGACTCCTACCCCATCGACGACAAGGACCTGAAGCCGGGTCAGTTGAGAAACCTGTCCGTCGATAACGAGATGGTCGTGCCGGTCAACAAGGTCGTGCAAGTCCTGATCACCGGCGGAGACGTCATCCACCAGTGGGTTGTGCCCTACTTCGGCACCCGCGCGGATGGCATACCGGGCCGCATTAACCGCACCTGGTTCATCGCAAGAGAGCCCGGCATCTATTACGGCGAATGCTCCGCCTTATGCGGCCAGGGCCATGCCTACATGCCGATCGCCGTAAGGGTCGTGAGCGAAGACGATTACTCCAAATGGATCAGTGACAAGCAGAAAAGCGCAAGCCTGGACAAGAACCAGGTCGCGGCCGCGGACCCGGCTTCGGCTCCCGCGCGTTAGTTACCACGTTGAAGACCGCCGCAGCGGCGCAAGGCTGAGGGGCATCTATGCAAAAAGAAGTCGGATCGACATATCCCGATGGCCGGCCTGTGGGTTTCGCCAGGCGCTGGCTCTTTTCCACGAACCACAAGGATATCGGCACTCTTTATCTCATCTTCGCGCTGATCGCCGGCATTATCGGCGCCATTCTTTCCATCCTGATCCGCATGGAGCTTGCCTATCCGGGCCTCCAGATTTTCTCCAGCGCGCAATCCTATAACGTCGCGGTCACGAGCCACGGCCTGATCATGATCTTCTTCATGGTCATGCCGGCCATGATCGGCGGCTTCGGCAACTGGCTCGTGCCTCTCATGATCGGCGCGCCTGACATGGCGTTCCCGCGCATGAACAACATCTCGTTCTGGCTTTTGCCCGCCTCGTTCACGCTCCTGGTTCTCTCCCTCTTCGTGGAAGGGGCGCCGGGCTCGAACGGTTTTGGCGGCGGCTGGACGATGTATGCGCCGCTGAGCACGACGGGCCATCCGGGTCCGGCCATGGACTTCGTGATCCTCTCGATTCACCTGGCGGGCGCGGCATCGATCCTCGGCGCGATCAACTTCATCACGACCATTTTCAACATGCGCGCGCCGGGCATGACGCTGCATAAGATGCCGCTCTTCGTGTGGTCGATTCTGGTGACGGCCTTCCTGCTTCTCCTGGCGCTGCCGGTGCTCGCGGGCGCGATCACTATGCTTCTGACGGACCGGAATTTCGGAACGACTTTCTTCGATCCGCAAGGCGGCGGCGACCCGCTCCTGTTCCAGCATCTTTTCTGGTTTTTCGGCCATCCAGAGGTCTATATCCTGATCCTGCCCGGCTTCGGCATGATCAGCCAGGTGGTGTCGACATTTTCCAAAAAGCCCGTGTTCGGCTATCTCGGCATGGCCTACGCCATGGTCGCTATCGGCGCGATCGGCTTTATCGTCTGGGCGCACCACATGTACACGACGGGCATCGGCGTCAACACGCAGGCCTATTTCGTGTTTGCGACAATGGTCATCGCGGTCCCGACCGGCATCAAGGTCTTCTCATGGATCGCGACGATGTGGGGCGGCTCGATCCAGTTCAAGACGCCCATGCTCTGGGCCATCGGGTTCATTTTCCTGTTCACGATTGGCGGCGTCACCGGCGTCGTGCTGGCCAATGCGGGCATCGACCGGCAATTGCACCAAACCTACTATGTGGTGGCGCACTTCCACTATGTGCTGTCGCTGGGCGCCGTCTTCGCCATCTTCGCCGGGTTCTATTACTGGTTCCCGAAAATGTCGGGCTACATGTATTCGGAGCCTCTCGGGAAGCTGCATTTCTGGCTCACCTTCATCGGCGTCAACCTCACCTTCTTCCCGCAGCATTTCCTCGGCGCGGCGGGGATGCCTCGCAGATATGCCGATTACGCCGACGCCTATTGGGGCTGGAATTTCGTGTCCTCGATAGGCTCGTACATCAGCGGCGTGAGCGTGCTCGTCTTCCTTGTCATGCTCGCGCGCGCCTTCGCGCAGAAGAAGAAAGCGGGCGCGAATCCCTGGGGCGCTGGCGCGACAACGCTCGAATGGACGCTGCCGTCGCCGCCGCCCTTCCACTCGTATGAAGTGCTGCCACGCATCGTATAGGAGCGGCCATGAGCGAAACAGAAGCCTCCGTCCAAAGCAGCGTGCCTCCCCTGGGGGTGGCGACGGTGGCGGATTACATCGCACTCCTGAAGCCCACGGTTATGTCCCTTGCCGTGTTCACCGCGGCCGTCGGCATGGCGATTGCGCCCGTGCATGTGCACCCCGTGCTCGCGATTACGGCCTTGATGCTTATTGCTATGGGCGCGGGCGCGGCGGGGGCGCTCAACATGTGGTACGACGCGGATATCGACGGCCTCATGCAGCGCACGGCCAAGCGCCCCATCCCGCGCGGGCTCATCCCTCGGGAGGAAGCGGCGGCTTTCGGGCTTTTCCTTGCGGCCTTTTCGGTCTTGAGCCTCGGGCTGCTCATCAACTGGGTCGCGGCGTCCCTTCTTGCAGGCAGCATTGTCTTTTATCTCGTTGTTTACACGCATTGGCTGAAGCGCAGGACTCCGCAGAACATTGTCATTGGCGGCGCGGCGGGCGCCCTTCCGCCGATGATTGGCTGGGCCGCTGCCTCGCCAGGAGTTTCATGGGACAGCTTCGCGCTGTTTCTCATCGTGTTCCTGTGGACGCCGCCGCATTTCTGGGCGCTGGCCCTCTATCGCTCCCGTGATTACGCCCGCGCTGGCGTGCCGATGATGCCAAACGTGTACGGCCCGGATCGCACCCGTTTGGAAATCCTCATCTACACGGCGGCGACAGCGCTCGCAGGCTTTCTGCCTGTTGTGCTTGGGTTTGCCGGATACGGCTATGCAGCCGTGGCTGCAGCCCTCGGCGCCGGTTTTCTGTTCCTGGCGTGGCGCGTTTTCCGTGTGCGGGAAGGCTTCGAGGCCGACAAGGCGGCGCGTCAACTCTTCACGTTCTCAATCCTTTATCTTTTTGCGCTCTTTGGCGCTCTCTGGGTGGATCATGGCTTCGGGCTCGGACAATAAAGGACTCGGCACATTCAAGGACTGGGAGCGGCGGTATCCGGCTCCGCCTGATCTCGACGCCGAGGCGAAGCGCCGGCAAAGGCTGCGCTCCATCGCTATAGCGTGGGCGCTCGCGGCCATCGCCCTGATGTTCTTCCTGGTGACGATTGTGAGGCTTGGAGCCAATGTCGCGAACCGGCCCCTCTGAAGATAGAGCAGGAGCTTCCGGCAACGGGCGCATGGCGCTCGTGCTCGTGGCCTTGGTAGCGGTCATGGTCGGGCTTTCCTTCGCGGCTGTGCCGCTTTACCGGATTTTCTGCCAAAGGACCGGATGGGCCGGGACGCCGCAACGCGCCGCCGCCGCGCCGAAGACCATCGCGCCGGAAACAGTCACGGTGCGCTTTGACGCCAACGTTACGCCGGGCCTTCCCTGGGACTTTCAGCCGGTAAAGCCCGAAGTAACGCTTCACATCGGAGAGAACAGGCTCGCCTTCTTCCGGGCTGTTAACCGCTCGAATGAGACGGTCACCGGCTCCGCCGTCTTCAACGTCAGCCCCGACATCATGGGCCAGTATTTCACGAAAATTCAGTGCTTTTGCTTCACCGAGCAGACTTTGAAGCCCGGCGAGGCGGTCGAGATGCCGGTCTCCTTCTTCATCGATCCGGCGATCGAGAACGACCGGGACGCAAAAACCGTCCGGGATATGACGCTGTCCTACACCTTCTACAAAGTGCAAAAGCCGCAGCAGGCGAACGCGGCCCCACGAGTTCAAAATCCGGGTTAAAGGCATTCGGAGCAGAGCATGACGCAGGAACACGTCAAGCATCACGACTACCATCTCGTCGATCCGAGTCCCTGGCCCCTCGTGGGCTCGATCGCGGCGTTCACGCTCGCCGTCGGCGCGATCATCTGGATGAAATCGAGCGGCGACGGAGTCTTCGGAATCAAGGGGCCTTGGGTGTTCGCCGCAGGGGCCACTCTCGTGCTGCTCACGATGTTCCTGTGGTGGCGCGATGTCATCATCGAGGGCGTCTACAAGGGCGACCACACACCCGTCGTGCAGCTTTCGCTCCGCTACGGCATAATCCTGTTCATCGCGTCGGAGGTGATGTTCTTCTTCGCCTGGTTCTGGGCCTATTTTGACGTGTCTCTTTTCCCCGCCGATGTTCATAAAATCGCCGATGGCTTGCAGATTGGCGTCGTCGGCCGCGACCAGGTGCTTGGCGGCAAGTGGCCACCGGTCCCTACAGCCGACGGCACGTTCAAACACCCCTTCGACCCCTGGGAACTGCCACTCTTCAACACGCTCGTGCTTCTCACTTCGGCGACGACCGTGACCTGGGCGCACCAGTCGCTCATGACGGGCAACCGGAGAGGGCTCATCACCGGACTTATCCTGACGATATGCCTCGGACTGCTCTTCACGGCGTGCCAAGCCTATGAATACTCTCACGCAGGGTTCACGTTCGCGGGCCACGTCTACGGCTCGACCTTCTTCATGGCGACAGGCTTTCATGGCGCGCACGTGATCATCGGGACGATCTTCCTGACCGTGATCCTGTACCAGGCTATTGCCGGGCACTTTACGGCTGAGCGGCATTTCGGCTTCGAGGCCGCCGCCTGGTATTGGCATTTTGTCGACGTGGTCTGGCTGTTCCTGTTCGCCAGCATTTATGTCTGGGGCGCGGGTACGGCGGCGGCGGCCAGCTGAGCGAACGCCGCCAATCCGGCTGACGGTTCCCGTTTGGCGGCATTTGCCGGGAGATTGTATACATCTGGCGAATGGCGACATCTGTTTGTCAATGTGTCCCTGACGCTTGCGTTGCAGTTTCTCCTTCTGAAAGATCTTCGGCGAAATCGCTTTCATGGCAGGTTAACGAGAGCGCGAGCCCTTTCCAACCCTTGATAATACGAGAAAATATCCCGAACGGGACGCCATCGCCGCCGCCCGCGCCGCGCTGACCAAACGGCAACGTCATGGTTAATTCGCTGGACCAAAAACATATTTAACGGATTTTATCGCGCCGCACTTTTTCGCCTTTAGGGACCAAAAAACGCATGTTCTGGCGCAACAACAGACCGGAAATAAATGTAATTAACCATCCCGGGTTAATTCACCCCCGCGCGGCAAGCCGCTGTTTACCACAATCGGCCTGAATCGCTCCGATATTACACAACAACAAGCTTTTTTGCATACATCGCCTGAGCGAAATCGGGAAAATTGACCAGAATCGGAGGGTGAAACGCGGCCCAAGTCCGCTTTTGCCGCCCCGGCGAGGGCTTCTCCGTTCGGCGCCTTGTCGTCGGCCCGGAATGCGCCTTTGCGCCTGTCCGCATCGCGTCGGCGTCATCCCGGCCGGCTGAAGCGCGAAGAAAACGGTATTCCGGCGATCCGTCGTCACGCTGGCGGTGTTAGCAACTTCGGTTGGCCACGGGTTCCCCCTCACCCGGCGCAACCGGACACAACCCTCTCCCGTAGGGGGAGAGAGTTGTGTCCATGCGTCCCGAGAGCCAGGGTGAGGGGGCGCCGTTGGTGAGGCCGGGAAGCTTGCTTATATTCTAAAGGCCGGAGGTCGCATGGCTGTACAAGACCACGTCTCGCCCTGGGCCGCGGGACTACTCTGTCGCTGCCCCCGCTGCGGAAAGGGCCCGCTGTTCGATGGCTATCTTTCGCTCGCAAAACGCTGCGCCGTCTGCGGGCTGGACTACGGCTTCGCGGATTCGGGCGATGGCCCCGCCGTCTTCATCATGCTGATCGTGGGCTTCATCGTTACGGGCGGCGCGCTCATCGTCGAGGCGCTTTATTCGCCGCCTTATTGGGTGCACGCCGCGCTGTGGCTTCCGCTTGCCATTCTCCTCCCGCTTCTCATTCTCCGCCCCTTCAAGGCGACGATGATCGCCCTGCAATACGCGAACAAGGCTCAGGAGGGCCGTCTCCGATGAGCCAGGTGGCGCCTGACATCCAATCCGATCGCACCGAAAAGGGCGCCGGAAAAGGCCTGGTTGTTCCGACCCTCTTCACACTGGCCGGGCTCGGCCTCCTGATCGCGCTCGGCGTCTGGCAACTCCAGCGCCGCGACTGGAAGAACGATCTGATCGCCCGCTTCGAGCAGGGGCTTTCCAAGCCTCCCATTCCCTACGAACCGCCGCGGAACAGCGATGAGCGAACGCGGGAGTTCACGCGCGTAACGGCCACGGGCGCGTTCGAGGACGCCAAGACGCTCAAGATGCTGGTTCCGACGCCGGAGGAGGTGCGGGCAAGGACGCAAGACGGGTTCGGCTATCTGCTTTTTACGCCACTGAAGACCAGCAACGGCGCGGTCTTCGTCAATCGCGGCTTCGTCCCGAGGAGTGTGGCCGATCGGGGCGACGTCAAAGGCGGCGAAGCAACAGTTACAGGCATTCTGCGCCTTTCCGAAAGGCCCGGCTGGCTCCTGCCCGCCCCGGATCTCGCGAAACGGCTCTTCTTTTCGGCCGACATCCCCGAGATGGCGAAAGCGGCGGAGTTGAGCGGCCATGGAACCGTCGTCAGCGAATATATCGAAGCCGAGCCTTCGCAGGCGGGGGGATGGCCCGTGGCTCGCGATCCGCATGAGTTGCTGGCCGCGATCCCAAATCGCCACCTCGAATATGCCCTGACCTGGTTTGGCCTCGCCGCTGCGCTCGCCGGTGTTTATGGCTTCTTCATCGCCCGAAACAGGAGTGGCTCCGTTTGAAATCTTTGAAGTTACAAAAAAACCGCCAGCTTTCGCTGGCGGCGGCAGTTTAGGGGAGGGAAGCTATACCCCATAGGATATAGCGCGATTCGCTGGGTCGAAGCAAAGTGTGCCGGACGCCCAACCGATTGCCGCCGCCGTCAATCGCGGCCAAGCGAAGCGCGAGCCGGGATCGCAAAGATGGGGGCGCTTCGATTCGTTGCGATCCCGGATAACGCCTGCAGCGTTTCCGGGACTTGGTTACCCGGACTCTCCGCCAATTACGTCGTCATGGCCGCGCCGTTTATTGTCATGGCCGGGCTTGACCGGCTCCGACCCGGCCATCCAGAGAATTCGCCAATGTTTTCATGGCTGCTTCTGCTAGCGGAAACATCCGGGTAATCAAGTTCCGGGACGACGCCGCGCAGACCTAGCCGCGTCCCCGCACTGCAAAAAGCAGGCCCAAGCAGAGTTCGCAAAAGCGGCCTTCCCGGTTTTGCGAAAAAACTCTGCGAAATCAAGAGAATCTAAGCGGGCATTTGTGGGTTAACCAAGGAATGCAGGCTTAGTCAGGCGCACCGGAGATGACACCGCCTTAACTCCATCATATTGTGCGATTGAATGGCCATTCCGGCCCTAAGAAAATGATTCCATGATGTACGTCTCGACCCGTGGAGCCGCAGCTCCCGCAGACTTCGAGGAAGTCTTACTCGCGGGGCTTGCGCCCGATGGCGGTCTTTATATGCCTTCGTCCTGGCCGCAGCTCCAACCGCTCCCGGCCTCACCGGCAGGACATTACGCGGCTGCGGCCGCCTATGTCATGGGTCCGTACACCGGCGGCAATCCGAGGCACGCGGACCTTTTCGCCATTGTCTCCGACGCTTACGCAGGCTTCAGCCACGAAGAGACGGCTCCGATGCACGAGATCGGGCCGGACCTTTTTCTCCTTGAGCTCTTTCACGGGCCGACGCTCGCGTTCAAGGATTTCGCGATGCAGGTCCTGTCGCGCCTGATGGAGCGGGCGCTGAAGAAGCGCGGCGCGCGCACCACCATTCTCGCCGCAACCTCCGGCGATACCGGCGCGGCCGCGGTGGAAGCCTTTCGCGGGCGCAAGGACATCGAGCTGTTCATTCTCTTCCCCAACGGGCGCATCAGCGACGTGCAGCGCAAGCAAATGACCGCCGCGCAGGAAGATAACATCCACGCCATCGCCATCGACGGCACTTTCGACGATGCCCAGGCCATCGTGAAGACGCTGTTCGGCAACGCCGGCTTCCGCAAGCGCCACGCGCTTTCCGCGATCAACTCCATCAACTGGGCGCGCATCATCGCGCAAGCGGTCTATTATTATACCGCGCACGCAAAGCTCGGGCTCGATACGCGGCCAAACTTCACGGTTCCGACCGGAAATTTCGGCGACATCTTCGCGGGCTTCGCGGCCTCGAAAATGGGTCTGCCTATGGGAAGGCTTGTGATCGCAACGAATGAGAATGATATTCTAGCTCGTGCGCTCGAAACGGGACGGTATGAGCCGCGCGAGGTGATGCCCACCGACAGCCCGAGCATGGACATTCAGGTTTCAAGCAATTTCGAGCGACTTCTGTTCGAGGAAAGCGGCCGCGATTCCGGTTTTGTGATCAAGGCGATGACGAATTTGCGCGATAGGGGCGCCTTTGAAATTCCGGCTTCCATGCTTGCGCCGATGAGGGAGCGCTTTTCGGCTTGCCGCGCCAGCCGCGATGAAGCGGCGTCCGCCATGCGCAGGCTTTACGAAGAGACGGGCATGCTCATCGATCCGCATACCGCCGTGGGGCTCGCCGCGGCTCAACGGGAGCAGGAGCGCACGCCCGGGCCGATGGTCGTGCTCAGCACCGCGCATCCCGCCAAGTTTCCCGAGGCCGTCAAGCGCGCCACGGGCCGGATCGCCGAAATTCCGGACCGACTTCAGGCGCGCCTTTGCGGCCGGGAGCGGTTCACGCTCCTGCCTAACTCCGCGAAGGCTGTCGCCGACACTATTGAGGCGCAGGCCAACGCGCGGCATTCATGAGATTTGAGGTTAAGTCATGACAGTTCAAGTAAGCCAGCTCGGCAACGGGATGCGGATCGTAACGCACCGCATGGCGGGCCTCGAAACGGCGACCGTTGGGGTTTTCGTTGCTGCGGGCGCTCGCGCCGAAACCGACCACGAGCATGGCGTCGCGCATTTTCTTGAGCATATGGCCTTCAAAGGCACGCCGACGCGCACGCCGATGCAGATCGCCGAGGAGATCGAAGGCGCTGGCGGCGCGCTGAACGCCGTGACCTCATCCGAGGCCACCAATTATTACGCGCGCGTTTTGAAAGAGGATGTGGAGCTTGGCCTGAACCTGATCGGCGATCTCCTTCTCAATCCCGCCTTTAGCGAGGATGAGATGGACCGGGAGCGCGAGGTGATCCTCCAGGAAATCGCCGCGACCCAGGACAGCCCGGACGACATCGTTTTCGATCTCGCCCTTGCCGAAGCCTATCCGAACCAGGCGCTCGGGCGTTCGATCCTCGGCACCGAGCGCACCATCTCCCGGCATTCCGCCGCCGACCTCAAGCGCTTCCGCAATGAGAACTACTCGGCCTCACGCATGATCCTGAGCGCGGCCGGAGCCGTCGATCACGATGCGCTGCACCGGCTTGCGGACAGCGTCTTCACCGGCCTTCCCCTGGAAGCGCCGCGCCAGATGAAAAAGGCCAAGTTCGAGGGCGGCAACGCGGTCTCGGACAAGCGCTTCGAGCAATGCCACGTGCTCTTTGCCTTCGAGGGCTACCCGAATGGCCACGAGGCTTCCTTTGCGGGCCGCATTTTCGCAGGCATCGCGGGCGGAGGCATGGCCTCGCGGCTGTTCCAGGAGGTGCGCGAGAAGCGCGGGCTCTGCTATGACATCCATGCCTTCGATTGGGGCTACGCGGACAGTGGCGTGATCGGGCTTCATGCGGCGACCAGCCCGCAGCAATTGCGAGAACTGACCACCCTGTCGCTGGGCATCTTCGCCGACCTCGCCGAAAGCGGTCCCACGGAACGGGAACTCGCGCGCGCCAAGGCGCAGATCAAGGCCGGACTTTTCATGAGTCTCGAAAGCTGCGAGGCAAGAGCCGGACAGCTCGCCTGGGATCTTCTGGTGTTCGGCAGGCCGATCTCGAACGAGGAACTGATCGAGAGGGTCGACGGCATCACCTGCGAGGACGTTCAGGCGATCGGCCGCAACATGCGCGCGAAGCCGGATATGGTTTCCGCGGTCGTCGGCGCGCGAGGTACGTCCAATGCGGTGGCCGACGCCGCTGAAGCGTTCCTGTCAGGCGCGCTTGCGGCGTGACGGGCGGGCATGCTCGGGGCGCGCATGTTCTTTTCCGATAGCAGGCCCTACGTCGAGGGCGACGGCGTCTACCTCCGCGAGCCGCAAATGTCGGATTACAAGGCCTGGACCGCTCTTCGCGCGGAGAGCCGGGCGTTTCTGGAGCCCTGGGAGCCGCGCTGGGCAAGGGATGAACTGACCCGCGACACCTACCGCCGCCGCATCCGCTACTATTACCGCGATGCCCGCCAAGACCTCGGTTACGCCTTTTTTCTGTTCAGAACCTCTGATAACGCCTTAATCGGGGGAATAACTTTAAGCAATATCAGGCGTGGGGTGAGTCAAAGCTGCTCGCTCGGATATTGGATTGGCGAACCCTACGCCCGGCAGGGCAACATGACCAAAGGCGTGCGGGCGGTCATTTGGTTTGTCTTCGATGTTTTGCGTCTTCACCGGTTAGAGGCGGCGTGCCTGCCAGAGAACAAAGCGTCGGCGGCGCTTCTGAACCGGACGGGGTTTCAATATGAGGGCTTGGCCCGGCGGTACCTGAAAATTAATGGCATATGGCAAGACCATTGGCTTTTTGCTCTCATCAGTGACGATCCTGAGCGCTGACCGGCGCGGCAGCC
The DNA here is from genome assembly GCA_963757195.1 of uncultured Alphaproteobacteria bacterium. Lineage (GTDB taxonomy): Bacteria > Pseudomonadota > Alphaproteobacteria > Rhizobiales > Rhodomicrobiaceae > Rhodomicrobium. The sequence goes on along the minus strand of CAVWQG010000002.1, from coordinate 289,097 downwards.
GGCGGCCCCGCTGATGCGGGAACGGGGGAAAAGCCCAATTGTGCAATCGGCGGCTCGAGGGGGGCTCCGGCGGCGGATAGGGATTCCGCCGGCGCTTTTGGCGTTCATAGCCGCGTTTGTGATAGCCCTGATATCCATGGCTGCGCCGTCGCGGGCCGTGGAGCCGATTGTTATCGGCCCCGACGACGAGAAAATCGATATCACGCTGCTCGGCGAATTTTATGAGCGGCGCGGCGACAAGCTCAGCGTCGAAACCGCATCCAGCGGCGATGGCATCGCCGGGCGCATGACCGTCTCGGCCAAAACGCCGGGCACGAACCCGAGCTGGGTGGTGTTCGCGCTCAGCAACCCGACCGACAAACCCATTGTTCGTTTTCTGACGGCCCAGCGATACGACATCGTGGGATCGCGCGTCACCAAGCCGGACCTCGACGCGCCGCGAATCGCAAACGTCACGCCTTCGCTCGGCTTCCGCCCGGAGCGGAACGAAGATTACGAGCATCTCGATATTTACCGCCTGTCGATCGAACCCGGCACGACCGTCACATTCATCGTGGAACTCGCCTCTGCGTCGGTTCCAAGACTTTACCTGACCTCACCGGCAAACTTCGGGAAGCGGCTGAGGGAGTCGGCTCTCTTTCGCGGCATTTTGCTTGGCATAACGGGCATTATCGCGATCTTCCTGACGGCTATTTTCGCGGCCAACCACAAGCTTGTCTTCCCGGCCACGGCGCTCGTCGCCTGGGCGGCGCTTGCGTATTTCTGCGTCGATTTCGGATTTTGGGATAATCTGTTTCAGCTCCCGCCCGAGGACAACGGCGCCTATCGAGCGGCCACCGAGGCGTTCCTGGCGGCGAGCCTTGTCATCTTCCTCTACATTTTTCTGAATTTAAGGCTCTGGCACGCTTGGATTTCGTTGGGCTTTTTGACCTGGATAGCGGCGCAACTCGGCCTTATCTTTTTCGCCCTCATCGACGCTCAGCTAACCGCCGGTTTCGCAAGGCTCTCGTTCACCCCGATCGCCATCGTCGGGAGCGCCGTGATCGGCTTCCTCGCATTGCGCGGACAGGAACGCGCACTCGCGCTGGTGCCGTCCTGGATGCTCTTCATGGTCTGGCTGTTCGCCGCGGGCGTCACCATCACGGGCAAAGTCTCGGGCGATATAGCCGTGTCCGCGCTGTCGGCCGGTCTCGTGGTCTTTCTCATGCTGATCGGCGTCACCGTCACACAATACGCTTTTCAGAGCGGCGAGGGCGGCGGAGGGTCAGGCGAAGAGGCAGGCCAGTTCAAGCTGCGGGTCATGGCTCTGGAAGCCTCGGGCGCCAGCGTTTGGGAATGGGACGCCCGCCGCAACGAAATCAACACCGGCCCCGAAGTGGAACACGCGCTTGGGGTGTCGCCCGGAACGCTTCGATGCGCCGCGGACAGCTGGCTGCAACATCTTCACGCGTCCGACAGAGAGCGCATGCGGCTTACGCTCTGGACATTGCGCGAGCGCCAGGGCGGCGACGTCAACCAGGAATTCCGTATGAAGCGCGCCGAGGGCGGCTATCTCTGGTACGAACTCAGGGCGGCGGTGACGCAGCAACGGGCGACAAGAACACTGCGCGGCGTGGGCTTGTTGCGAAACGTCAACGCTCAGAAGCGCGCGCAGGAGCGTCTTTTTCACAATGCCATCCGGGATGGGCTGACCGGCCTGCCGAACAGGGAGCTTTTCCTCGACAGGCTGGAAACCGCGGTCACCCGTGCGAAGAACGAGCAGACCAAGCCGACCGTGTTCTTCATCGACCTGGATGCGCTGAAAAACCAGAACCGCTCGCCTGACTTTTCGACAAACGACGGCGTGCTCCTGACCATCGCCCGGCGTCTCACACGCCACATTTCCCCGCAGGATACGCTCGGGCGGATCAGCGCCCTGCAATTTGCGATCCTTATCTCCGAAGACACCGAACCGCGCCACATCGCAATGTTGGCGGAGCGTGTCCGCCGGTCCTTGCGCACGCCCATGAAGGTTGGCGGACGCGATCTGGTTCTGACCGGCAGCATCGGCATCGCAATGTACGACGGCGCGCAGGAAAACGGCGAAGACCTGCTTCGCGAAGGCGAAAGCGCCATGTACCGCGCCAAGCGCGCCGGTTCGGACCGGATCGAGTTGTTCAAGCCCGAGATGAGAGGCGTAGCCGACGAGCGCTCGGTCGTTCAGTCGGATCTGAAGCACGCCATCGAGCGCCGCCAAATTCGCGTCCTCTACCAGCCCGTAATGCGCATCGCCGATGAGCGCCTCGCAGGCATGGAGGCGTTCGTCCTTTGGGAGCATCCGACACTCGGCCGCCTGAGCTTGCCTGAGTTCGAGGCGGCGGCGGAGGCAGCCGGGCTCTCGGGCGAATTGTGGGCTTATGTTTTCGAGCGGTGTATCCGGCAGGGCGCCCGCTGGCACCGGATTCTTCAGCGCGAAGATCCCATCTACATCAGCATCAACATGTCGAGCCAGCAGCTCTTTCACAACGATCTGGTGCAGAACTTGCGGCTCATCATCGGCCGCGAGACGCTGCCGAAGGGCGCTTTGAGGCTGGAAATCGCAGAGACGCTGATCAATTCGAATCCGGAACAGGCCATCGAGATCCTTGACTGGCTCAAGAGTTCTGAATGTCAGCGTTGCCCTCGACGAGTTCGGCGTCAGCTTCTCTTCCTTGTCCTATTGGCACCGGCTTTCCATCGACGCCATCAAGATCGACCGCTCGCTTGTCACGCTGAGCGACAAAGAGCGATCCAGCGCCATGGTGCTGAAGGCTGTCTTGACGATCGCCCATGAGCTCGGAAAGGACGTCGTCGCCGTGGGCGTCGACAACGACGAAGACCTCGCTTACGTCCGCGCGCTTGGCTGCGACTTCGGCCAGGGCTTCTACTATGCCGACCTCATGACAGAGCGCGAGGTCGTCAATCTTCTCAATGCAATTGCGCGCTCAACCAAGCGCGATAATAAGGAGCAGGAGAAGGAAGAAAGACGCGCCGAAAGCAGAGCCGAGAAGGAAAGAGAGCGAGAAGAGAAAGATCGGGAAAAAGCTGCCGCTGTCGCCAATGTTGAGGCGAAGCCTGCCGCGGTCGCCTCCGCGTCACCGGAAAAAAGGACGGTAAAAGGCCTCAAGCGCCGTCAGAGCGCGAACGGAGGCGCAGCCGCAAACGGGGCTTCTTCAGGCGAAATACAATCGCCGCCCGCACCCGGCGAAGGATTTCGCACGGCATCGAACGCCGAACCGTCCAGACCTGCGTTCCCCTTGGGCAGGCGCGAAAAGTAGCTTGGCGCCCGTCGTCCCAGATAACGCCTCGGGGCGTTTTCCGCCAATTCCATCGTCATGGCCGCCCTTGGAGGCGGCCATCCAGAAAAACACAAGGTATTAGCTTATGACTGGATGGCTGGATCAACCCTCGGGTCAAGCCCAAGGGCATGCCCCGGCCATGACAGTGGAGCGAGAATTCGCCAATGTTTTCATGGCTCTTTTGCTAGCGGAAACATCCGGGTAATCAAGTTCGGCGATGACGAAGGGGAGCCGGGCGCCCATGACGACGCGTTAGGGTCTCAACCGGCTTCAGGCCCTGCCCGCGACGCCGACAAGATGCGAGGGATCGACGCCCAGGCTATCGAGGGCGCGCCCGTATTTGCCTTCAAGGTCGCTATTGAAAATGATATCCGGATCGGCCGGACAATTGAGCCAGCCATTCGTCTGAATTTCATGTTCGAGCTGACCCGGCGCCCAGCCGGCATAGCCAAGCGCCAGGATGGCCTTATTAGGGCCGCTCCCCTTCGCGATGGCCTTGAGAATATCGATCGTGGCGGTCAGGCAGACGCCCTCGTTGATCGGCAGCGTGCTATCGGCGGTGAAGTAGTCGGCGCTGTGCAAGACGAAGCCCCGGCTTGTTTCCACAGGGCCACCCATGTGAACCGCCATGGAACTCACGCGGATCGCAGCAGGCCGGGCTCCCTCGGGCATGATCTCGAGCTGCTCCAGGAGGCTCGGCAGCGTGATATTCGGAGCCCGATGATTGATGACCAGCCCCATGGCGCCCTCTGCCGAGTGAGCGCACATATAAATAACCGCGCGATGGAAACGGGGGTCCGCCATTGACGGCATGGCGAGAAGCAGCTGACCGTCGAGGTATCCATCGGTTTTCAAAACGCCAATATTTGAATGTCGTTTTGGCATTCTTTAATGGTAACGCCTCTGCCCGCTTCTTGTGAAGCAAGATCGCGTATTTTTTTCCACGCGCTTCCGTGATTTATGCCGCAGGCCCATCGCTGGTCACTACTGGGATGAACCGGAGAGACATTCCCAGGTTCCAGGCAGGCGGCCGAAAGCAGGACAAAATCCCATCGGCGAGCAGCTCTACGCCGGGACCGCAAGCGGCGCTACGGCGCGCCGCAAGCTCGCGGCATGTTTTTCAAGGTAATATCAGGAAAACTGACGGCCAAGAAGGTCAAGACATGGAGTTCCTCAATCATTTCCAGCAACTGCTATATGCTGTATTCACTGCCCTTTTCAGTTATATGCGTGACGCTTTTCAGTGGTGGCTTGCGCAGGTGCTTGCTGTGCCGTGGGGCCGGGTCGGCGACCTGCCCGGTCCCAAGATCTTACTGCTGACCGCAAGCACCGGCATCGTTGCCTATTTCCTTTTTCGGGCCGCCCGCGAGCTCTACGCGGCGGGACAAAAGGCCATTTCCGCCTTTTTGACGCTGCTGCGGGTTTTCGCCAAGACGATACCGCCCATCCTGCTCGCGGGTCTCGCCGCCGCCGCCGGAGCCTGGGTTGTAAATCATGTCCAATAGCTGGATGCTGAAAAACCGTGAAACCCTGGGTCAAACGCGTGCGCTTTCGGCAACACTATGAGATAAGGGCGGCGCGCTGGGCATGGCCAGAGCGCGGCAGGCACCATCGCGGGCGGAGCGCAAGATGACCATCCGGAACCTCAATCTCCTGTTTCAGCCCCGCAGCGTCGTTCTGGTGGGCGCGAGCGAGCGGCCCGGGTCCATCGGGCTGCATGTCGCCGAAAACCTTCTGCGCGGCGGCTTTGCGGGGGAAATCGGTTTCGTCAATCCAGGCCACGAAATTATCCTGGGAAAGCCCTGCCATCGCAGCATCGAAGCCCTGCCCTTCGCGCCAGGTCTCGCCGTCATCGCCACGCCGCCGAACACGATACCCGGCATCGTCGAGGAGCTTGGCCGCAAAGGCTGCAAAGCGGCTGTCGTCATCACGGCGGGCGTCACGCGCGATCTTGCCGAGCGCATGCTGGAAGCGGCCGAGCCCTATCTGATGCGCATCGTCGGCCCAAACTGCCTCGGCATCCAGATCCCGAGCCTCAAACTCGACGCGAGCTTCGCGCATACGCTGGCGAAGGCAGGGGACATTGCGCTCGTGTCGCAATCGGGCGCCATCATGCTTGCGATGCTCGATTGGGCCGCCGTCGAAGGGGTCGGCTTCAGCCACGTCGTCTCGATCGGAGATGCTGCCGACGTCGACCTCGGCGACATGCTCGATTATCTTGCAGGCGATATCACAAGCAGGGCCGTGTTTCTTTATCTCGAGTTCGTCAAGGACGCGGCGAAGTTCATGTCCGCGGCCCGGCGCTGCTCGCGCGCGAAGCCCGTGATCGCGATCAAGGCCGGCCGCCACCCCGAAGGCGCGAAGGCCGCAGCCTCGCACACAGGCGCGCTCGCAGGGTCCGATAACGTCTACACCGCCGCGCTGCGCCGCGCCGGAATCCTGCGCGTGGTCGATCTGGACGAGATGTTCGATGCCGCCGAAGTGCTCGCGCGCGTCCGGCGGATTCCGGGAAGCCGCATCGCCATCGTGACGAACGGAGGCGGCGCCGGCGTCGTCGCGGCAGACACGCTCGCCGACCTGAGAGGCACGCTCGCCAACCTCCAGCCGGAGACCATCGACGCCCTGAACAAGGTGCTTCCCCCGACATGGTCGCATGGCAACCCCGTCGACATTATCGGCGACGCGGGGCCGGACCGTTACGCGGCGGCCATGGAAGCCGTCATGCAGGACCCGAACACGGACGTGGTGCTCGTCATCAACTGCCCGACGGCGCTTGCCTCGTCCGTCGATGCGGCGAAAGCAACCATCGACGCCGTCGAGAAACAGCGCCGCCTCGGCCGCAAAAAGCCTGTGGTCTCCACATGGCTTGCGAAAAGCGCGGTGGAGGAGGTGCGGCCGCTGTTCACCAAAGCCAGCATCCCCGACTTCGAAACGCCGACGGAGGCAATCGAGGGCATCATGCAGCTCGCACGCTATGCCCGCGCGCAAGCCGAGTTGATGCAGACGCCGCCGGTCACGCCGGAAAATCATGTCGATGCTGCCGCCGTCGAAACTCTCATCGCCCGCACGCTCGCCGAGGGCCGCAATATGATGACGGAGCCGGAGGCCAAGGTGGTGCTGAGCGCCTATGGCATTCCGACCGTTCCGACAAAGGTGGCCGCAACGCCGGAAGAGGCGGGCCGGGAGGCAGCAGAGCTCCTGCGCGGCTACGCCTCGGTCGTCGTGAAGATCCTCTCGCCGAACCTGACCCATAAGTCGGACATCGGCGGCGTCCGCCTCGACCTGACATCGCCCGAGGAGGTGGAGAAAGCTGCCCGCCGCATGCTGAGCGAGATCAAGGCGGCGCGCCCGGACGCAGTCATTGAAGGCGTCACCGTCCAGCCCATGATTTACCGCAAGGACGCCTATGAGCTGATCCTCGGAATCTCGACCGACGAGGTCTTCGGGCCGGTGATCGTGTTCGGCGCTGGCGGGACAGCCGTGGAGGCGATTGGCGACAGCGCCATGTCGCTCACCCCTCTCGATCTCAAGCTCGCGACCGATCTCATCCAGTCGACCCGGATTTACAAATTGCTGAAAGGGTTCCGTGACAAGCCGCCCGTCGACCTGCATGGCCTCGCGCTTTGCCTTGTGAGGCTGAGTTCGCTTGCGGTGCAGCACCGCGCCATTCGCGAGCTCGATATCAATCCGCTGCTGATCGACGACGAGGGCATGATCGCGCTCGACGCGCGGATCAAGGTCGAAGATCCGGCAATCCACCCGCCCGTTCCGTGCGCCATCAGGCCCTATCCGATCCAGTGGGAGAAGACGTACAAGCTCGCGGATGGAAGCGAGGCTTTCGTCCGCCCGATCCGGCCTGAGGATGAGCGCTTCTACGCGATGTACATGGACCGGATGGACCCGGAGGATATCCGTCTGCGCATGTTCATGCCCGTTCGGGAATTTTCGCATGAATTCCTGGCGCGTATGACGCAGATCGACTACGCGCGGGAGATGGCTTTCATCGCGCTTCGTTCTGACGGAGCCGGAGACCAGGAATCGCTTGGCGTCGCCCGTTTCTTCGCCGATCCCGATTATGAAAAGGGCGAGTATGCCGTCCTGGTCCGCTCCGATCTGAAAGGGCTGGGGCTTGGGTGGATTCTCATGCAGCACCTCATCAGCTATGCAAAAAGCGAGGGCCTCAAGGAGCTTTACGGCAGCGTCCTTTGCGAAAACACGAACATGCTGAAGATGTGCCGCGAGCTGGGCTTCAGCGTGAAACGCAATCCGGAGGACGAGATGGTCTATACCGTCACCCTCGATCTCAGTTCGCCCGGTGTCGTGAAGCTGATGCAATAGCCAACCGTGCGGATGGCGCCTTCGCCAGTCGCGGTCCCGCGGGTAGCGCGTCGGGTTCGGGATCCCAGTGCGGTCTTCTCCGAAAAGGCCGAAACAATCCTGCCCTGACCCAACCGGCCATCGGCAACGCTCGATCCTTCATGCGGAGAGCGCGCCGCGTCGGCCTCAGCGACGGCGGCCCTTTGGAAAGAAGGACGGGCGCCTGGAGCAACCCGCTACGCTTTTTGGTTGTACCGCGACCGAATCAAAAGCTAGAGCGTGTGTTTGTGCGGGACGCGTGCTTGTCAAAGCCGCCGGTTTTTCAGCGTTAACTGAGACAGGGGAGTGGGAAATCTCACCTGCCATTACGTGATCGGAACCATCAAATGGCTACACCAATGCATCCGCGGCGACGCGCGCCTAGCGCCGCCTGGGCAGCGATAATCGCGGCCGCCCTGGCTGCCTCCGCGCCGCCGGCGCAGGCTCAGTTCACCAGCATTACCGGCTTCGGCGATAGCTATGCGGATACAGGCGCCGCACCGGGAGGGGCGTTTCGTCTTCTCGGCATCCCCTGCCCCACTGCCTTGCCGACCTGCCGGTTCACCGGTAGCACGAACTTCGTCGACTCGCTGCAATCGATCTTCGGCCTGCCCGGCCTGACGAACTATGCGATCGGCGGTGCGCGGACTTACAACAGCAACACACTCCAAGACCAAGGCCTCACCGAAGGCTTCCCCTACGAACTCCAGCAATTCGCCAACAGCGGCGCGCACTTCACGAGTTCCGACCTTATAGCGCTGTCCATCGGCGGTAACGATCTGTCGGGCATCAGTCTCAGTGGAACATACGCTCAAAAGACGGCGGAGATCGAAGCGGGCGCCGTTGGCTCCGCTAAAGCGGCAGTCGCCGGCGTGGAGCAGTTGGCAGGAGCCGGCGCCCGCAACATCGCGTGGCTCAGCACGGGCAGTTCAAAATGGTTTCCGGAGCCGCCGGGCGGCTCCACGATTAGTGTCCCGCAGCGCGACGACTGGGCGAACACCTATTACCAGCAGACCCAGCAATTGCTTGCGCCCCTGGCGAAATCGGGCGTTCGCATCTTCCTGTTCGACTTCGGAATCCTGCAAGAGCGTGTCTCCGCCGATCCAGGCCTGTACGGATTCACAAGCGCCACCAAATGCGAGGCCGGACCCGGCACGGCAGCCACGCCCGGTGACGTACAAGTAAATTTCGCGGGCTGCTTTTACGACAACTCGGTCCATCCCACTGGCCCCGCCATGGCTCTGATCGCTGCCTATATGGCGAACCAGATCGATGCGCCCACCACCGTCGTTCCCCAGGGCGCCATCGCTACCAGCCTGGCCAACGGTTTCACCGCGTCCGTGCTCGGCCGCCTCGACGCCCAGCGTGGCCTTCCGGCGCTCGCCGGAAGCTTTAAGGACGGCGGTCCGGAAAGCCCGTGGTCTGTGTATGGCGACGTCAATTACGGCAGCGGCAATCTTGAGCGTCAGTTTCTTGCCGCAGGTTATGATTACAACGCAATCGGCGGCACGGTCGGGGCCGAGTACCGGGTCAATCCGCAGTTGCTGATCGGAGGCGTGTTCGGATACTCGACCTCAACCGTGAGCCTCGGCGTGCAGAACGCTCATGACGCCATCGATTCGTATCAACTCGCCGCCTATAGCTCGTTCACGGGCGCCAACCTGTTTTCCGATGCTCTCATCGCATATGGCCGTCACGACTTCACTCTCGACCGCGAGGGCGTGATCGACGTCATTCACGGCAGCGCCAGCGCCGATACCTTCGCGGCCGCCGCCAGGGCCGGCTACCTCTTTGACGCCGGGCCAGTCCGCGTTGGGCCGATCGCTGGCCTCTACTACACCCGCGCCGACATTCAGGGATACACCGAAACCGGCGACATCCTTCTCACCATGATGGTGAACGAGCAGACTGTCGACACCTTAACCGGCGACGCCGGGCTTCAGCTGCGCGTTCCCTTCCAACTTCGCGGGGATCTTTACAGCCCGTTCGTCAATATCACCGCCGAGCAGGATTTACTCGGTTCCAACCGGGTGATCACGACCACTCAGGTGACGGCGCCTCTGCTCCCGGTGCTCACCCCCGTTCCCGGCGAGATCCGAACTTATGGCAAGATCGCCGCTGGGCTCGCCGCGAGAATTGGCGGGACTGTGAGCGCCACGGTGAACGCCGAGACCACATTTGCGCGCGACGGCGGAAACGACCTTGTCGTCAGCGGCGGGATCAAGGTGGGATTCTAAGATCGGGCCGCTCCGCGCGGTAATGCGGTAATGCGAGGCAGCTATACTTAGCTTTTCACCACCGCGGCAGTCTGGCCGAAGAGGACTTTCTTCGCCTCCTCGCTCATCGTCGGCTCGGTGTTGATCTCCTTTGCACGCTCGTAGGCCCGGACGGTGGCGGGGCGGGCCTTGATCTCTTCGAACCAGCGCTTCAGGTGCGGAAAGTCGTCGAGGTTCTGGCCTTGCCGTTCATAGGGGACGATCCAGGGATAGGCGGCCATGTCCGCGATGGAGTAATCGCCGGCCACAAACGCCCTGTCCGCCAAACGCTTGTTGAGAACGCCGTAGAGCCGGTTGGTCTCCTTGACGTAGCGCTCGACGGCATAAGGGATTTTCTCCGGCGCATACTGGCTGAAATGGTGGTTCTGACCGGCCATCGGGCCAAGACCGCCCATCTGCCAGAAGAGCCATTGCAGCACTTCGACACGCCCGCGCAAATCGCGCCCGATGAACCGCCCGGTTTTCTCCGCGAGATAAAGCAGGATCGCGCCGGATTTAAAGACGGAGATCGGCGCGCCGCCGCCTTGAGGGTCGCGGTCGATGATGGCCGGGATGCGATTGTTCGGCGATATGGCCAGAAACTCAGGCTTGAACTGCTCGCCCGCGCCGATCCTGACGGGCGCGATCGTGTAGGGAAGCCCCGTTTCTTCCAGGAACATCGTGATCTTATGGCCGTTAGGGGTCGTCCAGTAATACAGCTCGATCATGAGGCTGCCTTTCATAAAGCTATGAGCACGGAAAACAGCTGCGCCGCATAAAGGTCCTCGCCGCTCATCCTGCCCCGGCGCAGCCCCTGGATCTGCATCGCAAATAATGTTTGCTCGCAACGGGGCGCAACGCGGCGGACCACAAATGCAGAAGCATTCGCCCGACATTTTCTTTGACCAGTATTTTCCTCAAATCCCCGGAGTTCATAGTAAAAGCAACCTTAGGATGCAATTTCTCTCGGTTGTGGCATGAATAAAACCCTACAACGAATAAAGAGATTGAAGGATATGATTTCACTTATCCTTGGATATTTGGGGCTTGCGCTTCTCCTCGCTGGCGCCGCATTGGGCTTGGCTATCTTGTATTTCACAAGACCCAAACAGAAGGCTGCGAGACGCTTTGCGCAGTCACGCCTGCCGCCTGGCAAGACCTCAATTCCGAGGGTATCGCTATCCTATCCCGGTCTCGATGGGGAATAATTCAAGCTTTTCTGACGATGCCTTTGATCTGTCTTCAGCTTGTACTTGGCATAAAAAAGAGGCGTCTCTCTCCGGGCAGAAGGGGCAAAGCCGGAGGAGACGCCTGTCTCGCCACTGGCGCCGTCATTGGGGAGGAGAACTTGAAGCGCCACAATCAAAGCTTGCCATAACCGCGTTAAGATTAGGTGTGCGCTTCGCCCAATGCAGGCGGTAGTACGCCGCTGCAAGCACCTTCATCAGGGGACGGTCGCCTCCGCGCGCGGATTGGCCCCGCTCGCCGGAGCGGTGACCGCGGCAGAGCCGGACGAGATTCCTGCCATCTCCTCTCCCGCTCCGATTGGAAGACGCAAGAACGAGACGACGGAGAGCGTACTGATCGCGGACACGATCCAGAAGGCGAGAGCGAAGTCGGATTGCGTGATCGCGGTTTCCCCGCTAAGCCCGCGCGCGCTCTGCAGGATCAAAGCGCCGAGAGCGACCCCAAGCGAGAGCGAAACCTGCTGCGCGACGCTCGCGAAGCTCGTGGCCCGGCTCATGTCGGGCTGCTGGATGTCCGCGTAGGCCAGCGCATTGATGGACGTGAATTCGAGGGAGCGGAAAAAACCGCCCGCGAGAAGCGTGGCGATGATGACGGCATGGGCGGTTCCGGCCGTGAAAAAGCCCGTGGCCGACAGAAAAGCGGAGCTGATGAGCGCGTTGACGATCAGCACATTGCGGAACCCGAACCGCCTGATGATCGGCGCCGCGGTTGCTTTCATCAGCATCGATCCCGCCGACGCGGCAAACGTGATCGAGCCTGATTGAAAGGGCGACAGGCCGAAGCTCAACTGAAGCATCAGCGGCAGCAGAAACGGCACAGCGCCGACGCCGATGCGGAAGAAGGAGGCTCCGATCACGCCCGCCCGGAAGGTCGGGATACGAAGCAGCCGCAAGTCGATGACGGGATTGTCGATGCGCCGTGCGTGCCAGACATAGAGCGCCAGGATCGCAACCCCGGCCGCCGTCAAAAGAAAGCCGAGCCTGAGCGAGCCTGCGTTCTCGCCGAGCACCGCCAGCCCGAACACGAAAGCCGAAAGGCCAAGCCCCGACAGCGCAAAGCCCGTCTTGTCGAGCGGCGGCGTGTTTGGCTCCATCACATTTGTGATGAAATTCCAGGTGAGGACGAGGCCGAGCGCGCCGATGGGCACGTTGACATAGAAGATCCAGCGCCAGTTGAAATAGGTGGTGATGAAGCCGCCAAGCGGCGGCCCGATGACAGGGCCGAGCAGCGCCGGGATGGTGAGCCAGGCCAGCGCCGAGATCAGCTCCGATTTGGGCACGCTTCGAAGGATCACGAGACGCCCCACGGGCACCATCATCGCGCCGCCGAGGCCCTGCACGACGCGGAAGAGCACGAATTCCGGCAGGCTGTGCGACTGCCCGCACAGCATCGAGCCCGCCGTGAACACCACAATCGCCGCCATGAAGACAGTGCGCGCGCCGTATTTGTCGGCGACCCAGCCGCTGATCGGCACGAACACCGCGAGGCTCAGGAGATAGCTCGTGAGCGCCAGCTTCAGCGAAATCGGGTCTTCGTGGAGGCTCGCCGCGATGGCCGGGAGCGAGGTGGAGAGCACCGTGGAATCCAGGTTCTCCATGAACAGGCCGCAAGCGACGATGAGCGGAATGAGCTTCCGGGCGGGTATCAACTCAGCACTTTCTCAACGGGTCTGCGGGAGGAGCGGCGTACGCGCTGGCGGCAGTGTACCCTCATCTTGAAAGGACACACAACCAAGGCGGCCGTTTCACCATAGATGGGATCGATCCGTCGCGCTCGTTATGAAGGCCACTGTGAAGCTTTCACGTTGCAGTGAACGCCCCCGCAAGGAAGCGATGACAAGCCCTGTGTCAATTGTCAATTGACACAGAACGTAATATATTCCTATTCGTGGTGCCATGCCGATCCGCTCAATTCATCACAAGCAGCTTTCCAGGCTCTTTCATCAGGATGAACGGCGCGGCTTGCCTGCCGACCAAGTGAATAAGCTTCGAAGAGTTTTGGCGGCCCTCGACGCGGCTGAAGATGTAGAGGAAATGAGAGCTTACCCGGGGTGGAGGCTGCACTCGCTAAAGGGCGATCTCGAAGGCTTTTGGAGCATCTCGATCAGCGGCAATTGGCGGCTCATCTTCCGTTTTGAGAATGGCGACGCCTTCGATGTCGATTTGATCGACTATCATTAGAGTATGAAATGACGATGAAGAACCCTTGTCACCCCGGCGAGATCATTCGCGAGGATGTGCTTGCGCCGCTCAGCCTCAATGTAACTCAGGCGGCGAAGGCGCTCGGCGTCACCCGTCAGGCCTTGTCCAACATGCTGAACGGCCGAACGTCTCTGACGGCCGAAATGGCCCTGCGCGTGGAAAAAGCCTTCGGCCCAAAGATGGAACACCTCATGCGGATGCAGCTAAATCACGATCTGGCACAAGCCCGAGCAGCAGCCGATAGCATCAAGGTGGACGCGTTTCGTCCGGCATCGTGAACCTTGAGAGCCTCGCCCAGCGAGATGTGTTATAGTTGTGCGGAAGGAGATGATGGATGCAAAGACTATCCGCGGAAATTGAGGATTTAAAAGTGCGCAGGCTCGTCGAGGCGGCCCGCAAGGAGCCCGTGACCGTGCTTGCGCAGACGGCGAGCCTGTCGCGGTGATACTTTCGCCCGAGGAATTCGAACGCCTTGATGAACAGGATCGCGTCCGCCGGGAGGCAACGGTCCGGCTGCGGAAGACCATTGCCGCTGTTCAGGCCGAAGCCGCGGGCAAAGGATTCACGGAAGCGGAGCTAGACCGGCTTTTAGCCGATGAGAGTTAAGCGCGCCGTTCTCGATACAAATGTATTCATCAGCGCCCTCCTCTCGCCTTACGGAAAGCCGTTCGCATGTTTGTCCTGGGTTTTGGATTAACGCGACGCTTCTTTCGTCGAGCGATTTGCTATCTGAGCTGGAGACCCGGCTAGCGCGGCCGAAATTCGAGAAACATGTCGATGAGAACAAGCGCATGGCCTTTATTGCCGATCTAAGGCTTGCCGCAGTCCAAGTGGAGATCAGCGGCATCCTCAAAGCCTGTCGCGACCCTGATGATGACAAGCTCTTGGAAATCGCCGTGATCGGAAAAGCGGATTGTATTGTGACGGGCGATCAAGACTTGCTCGTGCTGGATCCGTTTCAGAATGTTCGGATATTGAACCCCGGCGCATTTTTGGAAGCGATTGTCGTTTGATCGCCATGCAAATCCCCGTGCGTAACGCCCACGCCGGCCTTTAATTTTGCCATGATCGCCCTAAGGTAAAGGTGCGTATTAGCCCGAGGCAAGCCATCGCAAAAATTGACTTGGCTACGGCGAAGCAGTACTTTTATGAATAATGACGATTTTGAATGGGATGAAGCGAAAGCGCAACTTAACCTCCAAAAACATGCCCTGAGCTTTGAAGTCGCCAGTGAGGTGTTTGAAGACTTTTTCGCTTATGAATGGGCCGATGAACGGGAAGATTATGGCGAGGAACGGTTTAATATCACCGGTTTGGTCCGGGGCCGCTTGATTACGGTGACATATACAATACGTGAAACGAAACTTCGCATCATTTCGGCTCGAAAGGCCGAACCGCGGGAACGCCGCCGATACCATGACCAAAAAGACTAACAAAGCATCCGAGAATTTCGACTGGTCGCGCTTCGATGCGCTGACAGACGAGGACGTTCACGCCGCTGCGCTCGCCGATCCCGATGCTCAGCCTTGGACCGATGACCAACTCGCCAAGGCCAAGCGAACGCCCCGCGTTAAGGTTATCCGCCGCGCGTTGCGGCTGACACAAGAGGAATTCGCGGAGCAATTCGGCATACCCATCGGCACGCTGCGCGATTGGGAGCAAGGGCGCAAAGAACCCGATCAGGCGGCGCGGTCTTATCTGCTCGTGATCGCTAACGAACCCGATGCGGTGCGCAACGCCCTTAAGCGCGCCCCGCATCCGGCGGCTGCCGAGTGAGCCGCGAGGGATCTCGTAGTAGCGGATATGCCAAAGTCAGGTCGCGGCTCCGAATCCCCGTGCGTAACAGCCACGCCGGCCTTTAATTTTGCCATGATCGCCCTAAGGTAAAGGTGCGTAGGAACCCTGCGGCAAAAAGTGGGGCGGGTAGGCTTTTGGCACAAACACACATCACCGTGCGCGGCGCGCGCGAGCACAATCTCAAGAACATTTCGCTCGACATTCCGCGCGAGAAGCTCGTGGTCATCACCGGCTTGTCGGGGTCGGGCAAGTCGAGCCTCGCCTTCGACACGATCTATGCCGAGGGCCAGCGCCGTTATGTCGAGAGCCTGTCGGCCTATGCGCGCCAGTTTCTCGAGATGATGCAGAAGCCCGATGTTGACCTGATCGACGGGCTGTCGCCGGCCATCTCCATCGAGCAGAAGACGACGAGCCGCAACCCGCGCTCTACCGTCGGCACCGTCACCGAGATTTACGACTATATGCGCCTGCTCTGGGCGCGCGTCGGCGTGCCCTATTCGCCCGCGACGGGGCTGCCGATCGAGAGCCAGACCGTGAGCCAGATGGTGGACCGCGTGGTGGCGCTGCCCGAAGGCGCGCGGCTTTACCTGCTCGCTCCGATGATCCGCGGACGCAAGGGCGAGTACCGCAAGGAATTCGCCGACCTGCAGAAGCGCGGCTTCCAGCGCGTCAAGGTGGACGGCAAGTTCTACGAGATCGCGGACGTGCCCGCGCTCGACAAGAAGATCAAGCACGACATCGACGTGGTGGTGGACCGCATCGTGGTGCGGGCTGACATTGCGGCGCGGCTTGCGGACAGCTTCGAGACGGCGCTGGAGTTGGCGGACGGCATCGCGATTGTCGAGTTTGCGGATGCGCCGAAGGCTGTAACCCCTCACCCTGTCCCTCTCCCTCAGGGAGAGGGGACGCCCGAAAACTCCCTCTCCGATCCGCATTCGCTTGCGAATGCGGACACCTTAGAGAAGCAAGCTCGCCAAGGCGAGCTTGCGCGGGAGAGGGTTGGGGCGAGGGGCGCAAAGGCCAAAGCCAAGACTGCCGATCCCGAACCGCAGCGCATCACCTTCTCGCAGCGCTTCGCCTGCCCCGTCTCCGGCTTCACCATCGACGAGATCGAGCCGCGGCTGTTCTCGTTCAACAACCCGTTCGGCGCGTGCCCGAAATGCGATGGCCTCGGCACGGAGCTGAAGTTCGAAATCCGCGCTCGTCGTGCCCGACCAGTCGCTGTCCTTGCGCAAAGGCGCGATCGTGCCCTGGGCGCGCACCGGCAACACGTCGCCCTATTACACACAGACGCTCGACGCCATCGCGAACCACTTCAACGTCCCGATGGAGACGCCGTGGAGCAAGCTGCCGAAAAAGGTGCAGGATGTGATCCTGTTCGGCTCGGGCGGCGAGCCCATCGCATTCACCTATGACGACGGAATGCGCAGCTACACCACGCGCAAGGCCTTCGAAGGCGTCATCACGAATATCGAGCGCCGCTGGAAGGAGACGGACAGCCAGTGGGTGCGCGAGGAGCTGTCGCGCTACCAGTCCGACGCGCCGTGCGAGGAGTGCAAGGGCTTCCGCTTGAAGCCGCAGTCGCTCGCGGTGAAGATCGACGGGAAGCATATCGGCGAGGCGTCGCGGCTTTCGATCCGGGCGGCGAATGAGTGGTTCGGCGCGCTGCCGGGCAAGCTCACCGGCAAGCAGAACGAGATCGCCACGCGCGTTCTGAAGGAGATCCGCGAGCGCCTGCGCTTCCTGAACGATGTCGGCCTCGATTATCTCGCGCTCAGCCGCAACTCCGGCACGCTGTCGGGCGGCGAAAGCCAGCGCATCCGGCTCGCCTCGCAGATCGGCTCCGGGCTGACGGGCGTGCTTTACGTGCTGGACGAGCCGTCCATCGGGCTGCATCAGCGCGACAATGCGCGGCTGCTCGAAACGCTGAAGCACCTGCGCGACCTTGGCAATTCGGTGCTGGTCGTGGAGCATGACGAGGAGGCGATCCTGCTCGCCGACCATGTCGTCGACATCGGCCCCGGCGCGGGCGTGCATGGCGGCGAGATCATCGCGGAGGGCACGCCGAAAGACATCATGGCGAACCCGGAAAGCCTCACCGGGCAATATCTCACCGGCAAGCGCGCCATCCCGCTGCCCACGGCGCGGCGCAAGGTCGACAATCGCCGCCAGCTCACGGTGCGCGGCGCGCGCGGCAACAATCTGAAGGACGTCACCGCCTCCATTCCGCTCGGCTGCTTCACAGCCGTGACCGGCGTGTCGGGCGGCGGCAAGTCCACGCTCCTCATCGAGACGATCTGGAAGGCCACGCAGCGCAGGCTTCAGGGCGGCGGCGAGACGCCCGCACCCTTCGACGCGCTCGACGGCATCGAATTCCTCGACAAGGTCATCGACATCGACCAGTCGCCCATCGGCCGCACGCCCCGCTCGAACCCCGCCACCTACACCGGCGCTTTCGGCCCAATCCGCGACTGGTATTCCGGCCTGCCCGACGCCAAGGCGCGCGGCTACCTTCCCGGCCGCTTCTCCTTCAACGTGAAGGGCGGGCGTTGCGAAGCCTGCCAAGGCGACGGCCTCATCAAGATCGAGATGCACTTCCTGCCCGACGTCTACGTCACCTGCGATGTCTGCAAGGGCCACCGCTACAACCGCGAGACGCTGGACATCAAGTTCAAGGGCAAGTCCATCGCCGACGTGCTGGAGATGACGGTGGACGAGGCGGCCGAGTTCTTCAAGGCCGTGCCCGCCGTGCGCGACAAGATGGAGACGCTGCAGCGCGTCGGCCTCGGCTACATCAAGGTGGGCCAGCAGGCGACGACGCTGTCCGGCGGCGAGGCGCAGCGCGTGAAGCTGTCGAAGGAGCTGGCGAAGCGCGCGACCGGCAAGACGCTGTACATCCTCGACGAGCCGACGACCGGGCTGCACTTCCACGATGTGGCGAAGCTGTTGGAGGTGCTGCATCAGCTTGTGGACGCGGGCAACACCGTGGCCGTGATCGAGCACAATCTCGAGGTGATCAAGACGGCCGACTGGGTGATCGACCTCGGGCCGGAGGGCGGCGACGGCGGCGGACGCGTGGTGGCCGAGGGGCGGCCGGAGGACATCGCGAAGGCGCCTGAGAGCTATACCGGGAAGTTTTTGGCGGAGCTGCTGAAGCGCCGCCCAGCGAAGCGCGCGCCGAGCGCTGCGGCTAAGGCTGCGGAATAGCTGTGACAAGCCAGACCCCGCATCGCTGCCCTGGTTTCATCCGGCAACTATGTCTTCTCCCGTCATGCGCTTAAAGAGGCGACCGAGGACGGCCTGCTGGCGCAAGATCTGGTTGAAGGTGTATCATCGGGCGAAGCGATAGAGGATTATCCCGATTACTATGCCGGGCCATGTTGTCTGGTGCTCCAGCTTGATCCGCGCGGCAAGCCCCTCCATGCGCTGTGGGGACTGCGAAAAGGAACGGACGAGCCGGCCGTGTTGATTACCTGCTATCGCCCTGATCCAAACCTGTGGGATGAAACGCTTCGGAGGCGCAAGACATGAGAACCAAGCAAAGCGTTGAACTCGTCAAGGAAGGCGACTTCGTTGCAGAGGTTCCGGTCGAACTGCTTTATGACGATCATGAGTGGTCGCCTTATCTCTCGCCTTCGGACTTGCAAAAGCTTGATGCGGTGAGGCTGGCGCTCAGAAGCGGCGATGTCCGCGCGGCGGCCAAGGAAGCCAAGGTCTATAAGCTCCAGCCTGTCGCTGCGGAGTGATGGGCTTCCGAACTATGAAGACCGCGGATTGGGTGATCGACCTCCGCCCGGAGGGCGGCGATGGCGGCGGGCGCGTCGTGGCCGAGGGCCGCCCGGAGGATATCGCGAAGGCGCCCGAGAGCTATACCGGGAAGTTTTTGGGCGATCTCTTGAAGCGGCGCCCCGGGAAACGCGCGCCGAGCGCTGCGGCTAAGGCGGCGGAGTGAATGCAATCTCAGATCGGAAGAAGGTTCCGGCTGATTTCTGCTCTCGCCTCGTGCCTCAACTCAGCTTTGAAAGCTCTCTGGAGCGCATCGTACAGGTCCACTTTTTTGCGCCCCTTCTTCACTGGAATCCCTATATATGCGGCTAGGAGACTGGTCAGGTTGTCATTCGTTGGCTTCGCCCTTTTGAGTTCTTCGAGAGCGGCCTCGATAGCTTCATTTAGGTTGGTTTGTTCGAAATGCTTTCGCGCCATACGTGCTCGCGCAGTCTTTGCGTTCGACCGGCCTCACCTCGGCCATCTGCAACCGGCTTTTTCTTAGTTCAAAGGAGCGCTATATTGTTGAAATGACCAACGCACCGCCAAATCGCATCACCATCGACCCCGCCGTCTGCAACGGAAAGCCCACCATTCGCGGTTTGCGCATCACCGCGCAGACAGTGCTGGAATATCTCGGCGCGGGCGAAAGCCGCGAGGAAATCTTGCATCAGTTCCCGATGCTTGAGCCTGAAGACATCAACGCATGTCTCGCCTTCGCAAGCAGCCTGATGAGCCACAGGTATAGCCTCAAAGAAATCGCTTGATGGCGCGGTAGCTCATCGACGCGAATTTGCCTCGTCACTTGACGGTGTGGAACGGGGAGGCTTTCGAATTCGTCGCCGATATCGATCCGAGTCTTCCGGATAAGAGATTTGGGCCTACGCGGACATGCACGACCTCGTCATCGTTTCCAAAGACGCAGACTTTGCGGACCGCGTCCTTCTTTCCGTGAGCGGGCCAAGTGTGATCCATTTGAGAGTTGGAAACATGAAGTTTCGCGAGCTTGACGAGTTTTTCGTCCGCTTCTGGGCAGACATCTGTGCATTAAATGCGCAATATCGCCTTATCCAGGTTTTCGCTGATCGGATTGAGGCGATCGGTTGATCACATCAGCCCTTTTAAGACTCCGCCAAGGCATCAGACGCTCAAACGTGAGCGTATTCGGCCACTCTGAAGTACTTTTGCCGCTTGCAGGATCATAGAGAACGCAAATGAGCCAAATATGGGTATACTTTATAGCTGCATCAATAACAAAGAACCCCCGGTCTGACTCGATCGGGGGCATCTTACTTCTGCTCGAAGTAAGCTCTTTGTAAGCTTCTAGCAACTCGGCCCTCGCTAGAAGCTTAGGTTCGTTCTATACCTAAGATTAACTCTTAATCTTCTCCTGAAATCGACACCCGTCAAGCTTGGCGTAAGCTTTAGGCTATTTTGCCGCAGTTGCGAGACGCAGTTGCGAAAAAGAAGGGCATTCCATCGCGCCCGGTCTTCACCCACCGGAAACTCCGGTCTCTACAATCCGTCCAGGAAAGCCGCTGCGGCAGCAGGCGCACGCTCCTTCGCCCCGTCGATGAAATAGACGAAGACATCGCGGCCGCCTTCGGCCCAGCTCCGCGCCCGCTTCCGCCAGTCGGCCAACTCATCCGCCGGATAGCCGGTCTCACCCTCTGGGCGCGACTTCATCAGGCGCGCATAGGTGAAATCTGCGGTCTGCTCCTCGATCAGCGGATAATCTTCGGAGTCCGCGACGACAATCGCAGCGCCCACCTTGGCGGCGAGATCGAAAAACTCCGGCGTCTTGAAGCTCGCGTGGCGCACCTCAAGCGCGTGACGCAGCCGCGCGCCTTTCACCTCGCGGGGCAGCAGCGCGAGGAAGGCTGCGATGTCCGCCGCGTCGAACTTCTTCGTGGGGGCGAACTGCCACAAGATCGGGCCGAGCTTAACGCCCAACTCGTCGAGCCCGCTTTCGGCAAAGCGCTCGATGGAAGGCCCAGCCTCGGCCAGCACGCGCTTGTTCACCGCGTAGCGCGGCGCCTTCACCGAGAACACGAAGCCGTCCGGCGTCTCCCCGGCCCATTTGCGAAAGGTGTCGGGCTTCTGCGTGCGGTAGAATGTGCCGTTGATCTCGATGCTCGTGAGCGCGCGGCTGGCGAAGGCCAGTTCCTGCGCGTGCGGCAGTTTTGGCGGGTAAAACGTCCCGCGCCAGGGTTCGAAAGTCCACCCGCCTACGCCTGCGCGAATCATACGCCTCTTCCCCTTCGAGGGGATAACGATCATCGCGCAATCAGGTTTCGCATCGGGAGAAGCGCCTCGCCTCCCACCGGGCGACCGCCCAAAAAAAAGGGCCTCGCCCCGATGCCTGGAAGCGAGACCCAAAGTTTAGGAGGCTACTCAGAACGCAAAGTTGAACTTGTAAGCCGCGCCGACGCCCACCTGGAACTGATCTTCGGAGCCCTTGAACCGCACAAGAGGACTATCCGCAGCGTCGCCCATGAGTTTATCCCACTCGGCGAAGGCCCTCAGCGATATACGCTCCGTAAGGTCGTAGCGAACGGTGGCGTCCACGCCTGCGGAATAGAAGCCGCCCTGCGCGTTGTATACCGGCAAGCCAGTAAGCAAACTGTCAGCCTGGGTGATTGAGAAGAACGCGGAGTTGTATTGGTTATCTACAAAATTAAGCCTTGGCCCCACCGTGAACAGCCATTGGGGAGCCGGTCTGTAGATGAAGTCCGCCATGAGGTTTGCGGCAAAGCCGTCTGCGCCGGTCACACCCTCAAGCAGCTCGACGCGCGTGCGGACGAAAGGAACCGGATAGAATTCGGCAAATCCGCCAACTTGAATGGTGTAGTCGACGTCGTGAAGGCCGACCGCCGCGCCGCCGTCATTCTGGTACCGGCCGTTGATGTAGTCGAACGCGGCGCCAGCCCGGAAATTCCCAGCCTCGTAGAGCGTGATGCTGGCGGCATCGTTCGGAAGCGTGAGCCACTCCCTGTCGCCCGCGCGATAGACGTCAAAGATAATCCGGCCGGACGCGGCAAAGTCTTTCGAGCCTGGAAACGCCGACTCGGCTGCGCCGTACCCGCCGATGGTCACCACCCAGTATGAACCGCTGGGACCATCTTTCAGTGAAACGGGATTATCACCCCAGAGGCCGTTCGCTTGTGCGGCTCCGACTGATAACCCGAGGAACGCAAAACATGCAGCAGCTCGCCGTAGTCCAACCATAGCCACGCGCCTTTTGCAATGTTGATCGAGAGCGAAAATGAACGAACCACGCCGATTTGGCTTGCCTTATTTTCGATCTTCGGCGCAAAGGGTGAAGGAAGTTGCATTTTGGCATCCATTCGATGCCTCCGCACGATCCGTGAACCGGGAAAGCCGGACAATTCAACGCTCAATGGCGAATTTGTAGGTCGCGCCGACGCCGAGGATAACCTGCTCGCTGCTTCCCCTCAAAGCTACGCGCGGACTATCGGCAGCGTCGCCCATGAGCTGATTGTAATCGAGGTAAAACTTCGTCGTGATTTGCGCCGTCCAGGCATATTGCCCCGTGAACTCGGCTCCGGAGGTCAAAACTCCTCCATCGGCGTGATAATACACAAAATTATTGTTGTTTTTCAGCGCGATCTGCGTCGAGAAATAGTCCGATGCGTACTGATCGTTAACGAGCTGGGCGCGCGGGCCGAAGGTCAAAATCCAATCGGGCATCGGCCGCCAGATGTAATCCGCGGAGAGGTTGACGGCGAAACCGGTGTTTCCGGTTACGCCCTGGAGAAACTCCGCGCGTGTCCTGACATAATTGACTGGATAGTATTCGGCGAAGGCGCCGCCCTGCAGGTCGACGTCGGCCTTGCCGAGGCGCAGGTCGATGTCCTGCCCGTGAAGGCGGCTTTGCAAGGTGAGATTGCCAGCGGCGCCCGCACGGAAATCGGCCGTTTCGTAAAGACTGTAATCGAAGGCGTCGTTGGGAAAGGAAAGCCACTCCCTGTCGCCGGCCTGGCGGAAGCCGAGCAGCGGCTTGAAACCGAAATTGTAATATTTGGATCCCAGATAGGTCGGTTCCAGCACGCCATAGCCGCCCAGCTCGACGATCCAGGCCGAGGGCGGCAGATCGTCTTTCAGCGACAGGTCCAGGTCCAAGGCGCGCGCAGGCTTGCCCGCGCAGAAAACTGCGCAGCATGCTGCTAAAACCGCAGCCAGCCTGCTTCCCATCATTCGTACACGCCCTCTACTTCCCAGAACCTTCACATAGGGGGAAGCCGATTAGAAATGCGAATCGCCTTCAAAGCAAGAATCCCCACAAAGAGTGGCCGATTTGCGTTGAGGAGATTCGCGAACAGCTACTCCTTCTCGAAGCCAAGCCAACCGAAGCGATTGCTCTTCGGCAGGCTTTTCGGCGCGGCCGTTCCGGCCTGAGCGCGCGCGCCGCGATAGTCGGCAAGCTCGCTCACGACTTTTACCCGCCCCGAGGCCTCGCCCACTTTCACGCCTGTAGCGCTGTCGAACACCTGCACGTCGGAAAGGCCGCCATCCTTGTACTTTTGCAGGCGAACGCCCCGCCCGCGCGTCATCTCGTTCAGCTCGGCGAGCGGAAACACGAGGAACCGGCGATTTTCGCCCAGGACCGCAACCGAATCGCCTTCGGCCGGGCGGCACAGCGCGGCTCGCTCGCCTGCGCCCAGGTTCAGGATTTGCTTGCCCTTGCGCGTCTGCGCGACAACTTCCTCCTCGGGCACGATGAAGCCGTTGCCGGCATTCGAGGCCACGAGCAGCTTCCGCCCGGGCTTGTGAACGAAGCCCTCCAGGATGTTGTCGGCCTCCTCGAAATCGATCATGAGGCGCACCGGTTCGCCCTGGCCGCGACCGCCGGGCAGCGCGTTGACATCGAGCGTGTAGAACTTCCCATTGGTGGCGAAGAGCACAAGCTTATCGGTCGTTTGCGCCTTGATTGCGTATTTCAGCGTGTCGTCGGTCTTGAACGTGAGCTTCGAGAGATCGGCGTCGTGCCCCTTCAGCGCGCGAATCCAACCCTTCTCCGACAAGACGATGGTGACCGGCTCCTTCTCGATCAGCGCATCTTCCACCGACACGTCGATCTGCGGCAGCGACGCGAACTCGGTCTTGCGCTTGCCGTTCGGCGTCCCCTTGCCGAAGCGCTTCTTGATGTCCTTGATCTCGCTCGAGATCCTATCCCACTGCTTGTCGTCCGAGCCCAACAGGTCGATCAGCGCCTTGCGCTCCTCCGAGAGTTTCCCGTGCTCGGTCTTGATCTCGAACTCTTCGAGCTTGCGCAGAGACCGGAGCCGCATATTGAGGATCGCCTCGGCCTGCACATCGGTCAGGCCGAACCGCGCCATCATCACGGGCTTCGGCTCATCCTCGTTGCGAATGATGCGGATCACCTCGTCGAGATTGAGATAGGCGATCAGGAAGCCGTCGAGCACTTCGAGCCGGTGCTCGATCTGCTTCAGCCGGTGCTCGGAGCGGCGGCGCAGCACCACCTTGCGGTGATCGAGCCACTCCTGCAGCACCTGCCCGAGGCCGAGCACCTGCGGGATCTGCCCCTTCGACAGCACCGTCATGTTGAGCGGCACGCGCGCCTCAAGCTCGGTCAGCCTGAAAAGCTGCTCCATGAGCAGCGCCGCGTCCACATTGCGCGACTTCGGCTCGATGACGATGCGGATGTCCTCGGCGGACTCGTCGTCGACATCGCCGAGCAGCGGCAGCTTCTTGGCCTGCAGCAGATCGGCCATCTTCTCGATGAGCCGCGACTTCTGCACGCCATAGGGGATTTCGGTGACGATGATCTGATAGGTGCCGCGCCCCGTGTCCTCGACATGCCAGCGCGCGCGCAGCCGGAAAGAGCCGCGCCCGGTCTTGTACGCCTCGACAAGCCCGGCCTGATCGTCCACGAGAATGCCGCCCGTCGGAAAGTCCGGTCCGTTGAGAAAACTCAACAGCGTCTCGACGCTCGCGCGCGGACTCCTGACAAGATACAGCGCCGCGTCGCACACCTCCTCCACATTGTGAGGCGGAATGCTGGTCGCCATGCCGACCGCGATGCCGCTGGAGCCGTTCGCGAGCAGGTTCGGGAAGCTCGCGGGCAGGACGACCGGCTCCTCCTCCTCGCCGTCATAGGTCTCGCGAAAATCGACCGTGTCCTCGTCGATGCCATCGAGCAGCGCCGCCGCGATGGGCGTCAGCTTGGCCTCGGTGTACCGCATCGCCGCCGCGTTATCGCCGTCGATATTGCCGAAATTGCCCTGCCCGTCGACCAGCGTATAACGCTGCGCGAAATCCTGTGCGAGCCGCACCAGCGCGTCGTACACGGACTGGTCGCCATGCGGGTGATATTTGCCGATCACGTCGCCGACGACGCGCGCGCATTTCTTGAAGCCGCCCGTGGGGTCGAGCTTGAGCTGCCGCATGGCGTAGAGCAGGCGGCGATGCACGGGCTTCAGCCCGTCGCGCACATCGGGCAGCGCGCGATGCATGATGGTGGAGAGCGCGTAGGCGAGGTAGCGCTCTTCAAGCGCATCCTTCAGCTTGATCGGCTCGATGGGCGGCGGCGCCAGAATCGTATCGTCGGACATGGGTCAGACGTAGCGGCTGTCGCGCGTCCCGCCAAGGTCCGAATGTGCGGGAGTGAACAGGTTCGTTCTTCGCTGAGGACTTATTTTTTGCGCCAACTATTCGGAGTTGTCGGCACAGCCGTTCGCAGATGGCTTGCCGTCGAACCTGTCCTTCATCCAAGGCAGATAGAGCGGCTCGGAGGCGTGCGGCGTCGAGAAGTGCGTCTGTTCCCCGGCGAGTTGGACGCGCGCGACATCGCCGCCAAGCGCGCACATCTGCTCGCGATAGAGCTTGCCCATCATGGGATTGACCACGGTGTCCCTGGTCCCCCAGTAGACGATGACCGGCGCCACGGGTTTGACGGGCGGGACACTTCCGTCCGCGAGGGCTTTCACCCAGGAGAGCGCGTTCGCCGGCGCTGGTTTCAGCAGCGACTTGAAGTTCGCGCCGTAGGTATGGTTCAGCGTGTCCGCGACAACGTGGACGCACTTCCCGCGCATGATCTCGTCCACGGCGGCCGCTCCTTCGCCGGTGAACACATCCGTCAGCTTCAGGGACGGGAACGTATCCGCGTTCGCCCAAAGGGTCATGCTGAAGTGCGAAAAGTTGAAGACGTTGTCGCCGAAGTCTGCGATCAAGCTGCCGAACAGATGTTCCGCCGCCGCCTCGTCGAGCGCGGTTTTCGGTGTGAGAACGGCGACGTCATCGGGCGCCAAGCCTACGAAGCCCACAAAGGCAGCGCCATCGTAGGCCGTCCCTTTCTTCGAGATGTATTCCGGCATGCTCGCAGCCGCGATCGTGGCGCCGCCGCCCTGGGACCAGCCATAAACGATTGCTTTAGTCTTTGCCCCGGCAAGCTTCATGGCGCCCACGGCGCGAACCGAATTTATGACATCGCGCGCCTGCGTCGCGGCGATCGCATATTGGTGGGCGCCACCGCCGCCCAAGCCCTGATAATCCGTCCCGACGACGACGTCGCCCTGCTCGATGAGCGCTTCCACCGCCGGAAGCCCGTAATCGGTCCAGGAATTCCCGCCAACGAGGAAATACTGGTTCAAGGCGCGGGCCGGATCGACCACCTGCGATGGTCCGCAGTTCTGTGCCGTTCCCGTGGTGCCGTGCGCCCAAGCAACAATTGGCCGCCCTTTCGCCGGGGCCGGGCCACGCGGCGCGATCACAAGCGCCGTCGAAATCGTCAGCCGCTCCAGCACGTCGGAGGAGACGTAGGCAATGCGCCAAGCCTGGGCGCCAGGAATCGCAGTCGCAACGCTTTCCTTGGCAAGCACCTGGCCGAGCTTGCCCTTTGGGGAGAGTTTCGTGACAGATTTGTAGAATGGCGGGAGCGAGACCTCCGGCGCTTCCGCTCGCGTGGAAGAAACGCCGCCAATGGTGGAAGCCATCAAAAGAGCAGCTGCAATCCACTTAAACTTGAGTTTCATTTCCAATGTGTCCTTGCGACCGGCGAGAACGCCGCGTCGGGATGACAGTCATCGCAGATAGCCTTGGGGGATAACCGCAGCCTTGAGCTCGAAACTTCGGTGGCATCGCCTTCGGCGTCACGCCGCGAACTTCCTCTCGCCCGCAACCCACGTCTCGCTGACCTTGATGTCGGCGATTGCATCCGGGCTCACCTTGTAGGGATCGCTTTCCAGGATCGTGAAATCGGCTTCCTTGCCCTCTTCGAGCGAGCCGAGGCGGTCGCCCTGCCCGAGTTGACGAGCGGCGTCGATCGTGACGGCGCGGATCGCATCATCAAGCGAAATGGCCTGATCGGGGCCGACCACGGAATTGTCGATGATGCACCGACGCGTCACTGCGGTGCTGATGAGGGCAAGCGGTCCCACGGGCGAACAGGGCCCGTCGGTATGCAGCGTGAAGGGTAAGCCGGCTTTCACGCAGGCCCCGGCGGGGTCCATGAAGGCGGCGCGCTCGGGGCCGAAGATCTGGTCCCGATAGGCGGCGCCGTAGAAGCGCACATGGTTCATCAGGAAGCTCGGCTGCACGTTGAGCTTCTTCATGCGCTCAATCTGGTCGGGCCGCGCCATCGTCGAGTGCTCGATGCGGTTGACGCCATAGTCGGTTGAGCCCGAGTAGGCCGCCTCAATCGCGTCGAGCGCAATGTCGACCGTGTAATCGCCGTTGCAGTGGATCTGGACCGGCAGGCCGAAGGCCTTAACTTCGGCGACCATCTGTTTCATCTGGGCAGCGTCGAAGTTCGGCGAACCCTTGGAGGTCGAGTTCAGATAGAGCTTGGTCTGCGCCCCGGTCTCGGTCTGGTTGGAGCCGTCGCCGACGATCTTTACGCCATAGAGCGAGAACAGGGACTTGTCGACCGTCGCGCCTTTCGGCCCGAGGCCGAGGCTGCGCCAGGGCGCCAGACCCTTCATGTCGTCGAACATCACGCTCGCGCTGGTGCGGCAGGCGAGCGTGGTCGAGAGCTTTGCGAACGCCTCGATCCACTCCGAGCGGATCGTGCCCGGCTCGTGCAGCATCGTATTGCCAACGGAGGCGACGTAATGCGAATAGCTCGCGATCGCCTTGGCCGCGACTTCCGGCGTGATCTTGGCGAGGAAATGGACCGCGAATTTAAGCATCGCGCTTTCCTCGTAGACCATGCCGTTGAGCGTGCCGTCCGCGCCGCGGCCGAAATGGCCGCCGCCGGGCAGTTCGCCGACATCCTCGCCGATACCGGCGATTTTGAACGCCTCGCTGTTGACGCAGGCGTCATGCAGGTTGATGTACCAGATGAGGATCGGGTGATCGCTCGAAATTTCGTCGAGCTCTTTTCGCGTAAAATCGCCGCCCTGCAGCAGATTGTCGAAATTGGCGCCGACGATCCACTGCCCCTTCGGCGTGCTCGCCGCCTCCTGCTTGAGATGCGCGACGAGGCTTTGGCGCGTCGGATATTTCGTGAAGCCAACGTCATCGAGGAGTTCGGCGATCAACGAAGCCGCGATCGTGTGGCAATGCGGGTCGATCAGGCCCGGCAGCAGCGTGCGCCCGCCGAGATCGACGATCCTGGTCGCATTGGTTTTGAGGCCGGCGAGCGCGTCCTCGTCGCCGACCGCGAGAATCCTGCCGCCCTTGACCGCCAGCGCGGAGGCGACCGGCGCACCGGGCAGCGGACGGATCGTCCCGCCGCGCAAAATGAGGTCGGCGCCTTCGTCCTCTGCCCAGGCGGGAACTGACCCACCTATGCCAAGGGCGGCAACTGCCGCCACCGAATACGCCAAAAACGCGCGCCGCGTCGGCAGCCTGGCTGCGTTGTCGAGAACGCGGGCGACGCCGCCCTCGTACAGAACGTCACGCAATATGAGTTGGCTGAAACACCCGTGACACATGGCCGACCCTCCAACTTATCTCCGGGCATGCCGCCAACCGATATAAGCATCATGGCCATGGCGCAGACACCTGTTGCACCGAATACTAAAACACGAAGGATAAAGAATCGTTAAACCAGAGGTTGCATAGGCTCGTTTCTGGCGAACACCTGCACCGTCTTCCCGTTGAGCGGGTAGGCATGTTTCCTGATGCCTCGAAGCCGCTACGGCAAGAACAAGGAAGCCCGGGCAACGGGCATCCGCTCATGGCCCAACTCGGCCTTTCCCCTCGGCTCCGCTTTCGGCGTCACAACGGGCGTCTCGGTTTCAGCTTCGTCCGTAGGAGCCCTTTCGGCCGGTGGAAGCCCGTCTCGCGTCGCTGCGGCGGAAGTTCCAGTCTTAGCGGTGCTGTTTAACGCAGGAACGAGAAGCCGCGCCACGCAGCTTTCGAGGGCGTGCTTTCGGCTGCGTCCGTCATCAAAACATGCCTGCCTTTAGGGAGATGCGCTGCCATCGGCTCGTCCAACTCCGCCAATGCCCTTGCGCGGAGGCGCTCCCGTCTGTCCTCGGGGTCCTCATCGCAAATATAGCAACCCGACAAATGGCTGAGCGCCACTTTAATGGTCGTTGACAGATACATAGGAAAAAGCTCCGTGGAACGCAGAACCATTCTACAACCTGTAGTCTATATGAGTTGAAAAAGGGTTCTCTCCGCCGTGCTGTGACGCGCCGCCGCGTAGAAGCATGATCGTACGGCGCAAAGGCCCGGCCAATATGTAAACGGATCGTTGCAGGGGCGGGCCACGCCGCGATGGTAAATCGCCGGATGGTTAAAAAAAGCGCGCCGGAATTATTTCTGGTCAATTAATACAAAAAAAATAGTCTATTCGGCGCAAAGCGAAGAGTGTCGCTCCTTTGGTTCGGGCGCTAGAAATCCGCTCTAATACGCTGATAACAAACAGTTCTTTATGATTAACAAAGCGCCCATTAAGTAGAATTTAATGCGGGAATTCTTTCGTTTACTGGGACGAGCAAAAGTCCGTTAAATATATTTCGAGCGCGCCTGTTAACCGGGCGAGCGCTGTTCGAGCCTGCGGCGGCGCACGCCCATTCTTAATTTGCCAATATATATCAGTGCGTTAGCGGCGTTAACCTCTCGACAAAGCGCATTCTCTTAAGCTCCTGGGACGCAAACGCAAGCCGATCCGGGAGATGAAGCGAGATGCCGGCGTACAAAGTGGTTCATTGAGACTGCGGCTCGGGCTCCGGTTGCCCGGCGTCCGCAGCATGTTTGACAACGGCCGCGGCCCTTTCCGCCACGGGCTTCGTCGGCTGCGCCGCCGCCACGGACGGATGCAGCCCGCGAGCCTTATGCACCCAGGCGCGGGCGAGTTCCGGGTTCTCGCGCCGCGCTGGCGACGGGATGACGGTTGCGGTGCGCCTTGGCACGTCGCCGGTGATGCTGTCGGCATCGGAGAGCAGCCAGCCCTTCGCGGCGAGTTCCTGGCGGCGGCGGCGATAGGCCAGCGCCAGCAGGTCGCAGCGCACGTTCAGCTCCGACGAAAGGTCGAACGGCAGGAGTTCCGGGCGCACCTTCTCCATGATGGCCTGATCCTGGTAGTAGATTTTGAGGCTGCGCTTGAGCGCGTTCCCGTCGGCCCATTTTCCGGTGAAGAAGGAGCGCAGCGACATGAACTTGGTCAACGTCGTGGTCTCGTCGATGGGAATGTTGGAGGCATAGCTGACGAGCTCGCCCATCGGCAGTTCCACACGCAGTTTCACGATGTTGGGCAAGATCCAGCCTGTCGTCGTGCGCGCGGGCGGGCGCTTCCGGCCTCGCCACAACAACCCCCAGAAACCTTTCGGCGCGGGCGGATGGAGATCGACGGTCGCGGAGGCCGACCATTCATCCTGCTCCACCTCGTAGTCGGGCACCTCGGGATCTTCGGGGTCGCCGAACGAGCCTTTATGCACGAACGGCCCGTGCGCAACGTCGCAGCCATTCTCCAAAATGCGCTCGTAATTGGCGCGCCAGAGAAAGTCGCCCTTTATGCGCCGGAACCGGCCGCCGTTCTCTATCAGGTCGTCGAGTTCCGGCAGAACCGGCATCGGCGGGCGCTCTGCCTCGGGCAGATCGCCAAGGAAGACCCAGATGAAGCCGTATTTTTCCTGGACAGGATAGGAGTCGACGCGCGCCTTGCGCGGGATGGGACGGCCCGGCGGATTGGCGGGAATTTTCATGCACGTCCCGTCCGGCGCGTACTCCCAGCCATGATAAGGACAGACGATGCAATTGCCCTTCACCGCGCCGCCGGACAGCGCCGCGCCCCGATGCACGCAAAGGTCCGAGAGCGCAACCGGGTTGCCCTCGGGCGTCCGGTAGAGAGCGAGATGCTGGCCCAGAACGGTCACGCGCATGGGGCTTACAGTCACCCGATCCGCAAATTCGACCGCATACCAGAAGTTCTTCAGCATACTGAGCTCCGACGGTTGACGCGATGGCGATAGGGCCGGGATCGGGTCCCTATACAAGAGTAACTAGGAAGCATTGTTCCTTTCCGCAGCGCCGGGCGCGCGCATCAATCTTGAACTTATGTTCAATCCAGCGTGAAGCTCTTTCAACGATACAACCTGCTCCGGCTTCGCGCGTTTAGCAATCTAGCTTGAGCCTTGCCGTTGCCGCATTTCTATTTCAGCGTACGTCCTGTCGGGCGCGGCCGCATCACGGATGCGGGAATTTGCCGCCCGCAATGGAAGTCCCGCTAACGCCGCTCAACAGCGACGCGGCGCTCAAAAGCACACCCGGCAGGGCGTCCAGAGAGCAACAACTGAAAAGGTACCTGCGTATGCGACTGCTGATAACGGCAGCAATCCTATCCCTGTGCGCCGTCCAGGCCCAGGCCGCCCATCACCATTACCGGCACGACACCTCCCACCGGCACTACGCTCACGTTCATTATCGAGGCGAAGCCCATGCGGCCCTGCCGAGCGGGGGCGGCGGAGTGGTGTCGGTCTCCACCGCGGCCGGACCGATCATGGTGGCAAGCCACCTGGCGGACCGGTTCAGGGCGCTGATCGCCGATTTCGTCGCCCATGGCTACAGGCCGCGCGCGATCGGCTGCGCCGCGCATGGCGGCCATGTCGCCAACTCGCGCCACTACCAGGGCGCTGCCTGCGATTTCGATCAGCGCGGATGGGGCAAGACGGCGGGCTTCATGTACCATGCCCACGCAATCATTGCGGCGCATGGGTTCCGCGACGGCTGCGGCTTCGGCGATTGCGGCCACGTCGATGACGGACAATCCACGCACTCCTCGCATTCCAGGCGCTACGCGCATCGCTCCTGGGGCGATAACGACGGCTAAGGTTGAGGGGGCGGTTTGCGCCGCCCTCCAATTTTGCATCCCGGTTTGAGACAAGGCGTTACGCGAAGCCAAAAATCGGGTATTGAGCCTGAAAAGCTTCGCACAGCCGGACATGAAAACAGCAACAGGCCGCCCCTATCTCGGACTTGCGCTCCTGACCGGGCTCAACCTGTTCAACTATCTCGACCGCTACGTGCTGGCCTCGGTCGTGCCGCCCGTCAAGGCGGACCTCCTACTTACCGATGGCGAGATCGGCTGGCTCACCTCCGCCTTCATGATCGGCTATTTCGCGACATCGCCGGTCTTCGGCTATCTCGGAGACCGCTGGCCGCGCAAGGGCCTTATCGTTTTCGGCGTAACATTCTGGAGCCTGGGGACGATCCTCAGCGGCTTTGCCCACGATTATTGGACGTTCCTTGGTTGCCGTGTCCTCGTGGGGCTCGGGGAGGCCAGCTACGCGGTTCTGGCGCCGACCTGGATTGCCGACCTGTTTACGGCAGAGCGGCGCAATAATGCGCTGACGATTTTCTACGGCGCGACGCCCTTGGGGTCGGCGCTCGGCTATTTGCTTGGCGGCTTCGCTCTGACGCATGGCGGCTGGCGCTACGGCTTTTTCTGGGCAGGCGCGCCGGGGCTGCTCCTCGCTCTGGCGCTTCTGACGCTTTCCGAACCGGCGCGCAGCAAGCCAAGCGAAGGCGACCTCGCGAGCCAGGGTTTTTCCAGATCGGGTCTCAGCGGATTCCGCGAGCTGTTCCGGATCGAGGATTACGTCCTCGTCCTGATCGGATTGACGGCCTACACCTTCGGGCTTGGCGCATTCGCAGCCTGGGGTCCGACATTCCTGAACCGCGTCCACGACCTCGAACTGTCCTTCGCGGATCAATTTTTCGGCGGAATGCTCGTCATCGCGGGGCTGCTCGGCACGCTGATTGGCGGCTTTGCGGCCAGCGCATGGCATAAACGATCCCGCGCGGGTTACGCCTATTTGCTGACATTGTCGGCGGCGTTGACGGTTCTCGCGGCCACGGCAGCGTTCTGGAGCGACAGCACGCCAGTCTCGATGGCCTGCCTTGGCGCGGCGATTTTCCTCGCGTTCCTGCCGACCGGCCCCATCAATACGCTGCTTATCGAAAGCGTGCCGGTGAGCCTCCGGGCGCGCGCCATGGCGACCTCGATTTTCGTCATTCACCTGTTCGGCGATTTCTGGAGCCCGGTGATTGTCGGCCACCTCGCCGATTGGGGCTACCGCGCGGACAATCCAGGGGCCGGATTGCAAAACGCGATGCTCATTCTGCCGGCTGTGTTCAGCCTTTCCATCCTGTCCTGGGGCTGGCTGGCTCTGAGGCAGCGAAGGAAGGCGCTAAGCGAGCAACCTTCCGAGGGAGCGAGGCGGTAACGGTTTACGATGCGAACTGGCGAGGCTCCGGCTCGCTTGCGGCCTCAAGCACGGCAGCGCGCCATTCGCGCTTAGCGGGCAGGATCGGCGGCATGGGAGCGAAAGCCGGCTCGGGCGTCTCGGTGACGTCTTCGATCTTCTCGGTGCGCGAGGCTGAACGCATGAAGAGATTGTAAATGCCCCACTGCGTGCGATCCCTCTTGCCCCGCCGCGGAAACCTGCTGGCGATAGACGATGCCGAATAAAACCTGTGATACACTTGGCCGATCCCTTCCCGGAGTTCGGCCCTGGACATTTGCGCAGGGCTATAGACAACGTGGCCTTGATCGTACTTTGTCCAATCGTAGGACACGATCCGGTTCGCTTTCCTCATCTCGTACCAGGTGAGCGTGCCGGGATAGGGCGTCAGCGCCGAATAGGCGCAAGCATCGTATTTTGTGTCAATCGTGAAGTCTGCGGTGGCGCCGAAGGACGAAAGATCGTCGCCATCGAACCCGAACATGAACAGGCCGAAGACCATGATGCCGTAGGAGTGCACTTTCTCCACGAGCGCGGCAAACTGATCCGGCTGATTGACGTGCTTGTGGACGCTTCTGAGCGTCTTCCGCGAGATGACTCGAAGCCGATGCTGAGAAGCGTGCAGCCGCTTTCCGCCGCCAGTTCCAGCATGCGGTCGTCTTGCGCCAGTTTGGAGGTGACGCCAGCCTGCCATTTGAAGCCACGCCCTTTGAGCGCGCGCATCACCTCTTTCGGCCGCTCCGGGGTTCCGAAGAAATCGGCATCATTGATCGAAATCGTGCGAGCGCCGCAGGCCTCCATCTCGCGGATAACTTCGTCGACTGGGCGGTAGCGGAACTTCAAACCATTCATCAGCGGCTCGGCGCAGAACGTGCACCCCTGATGGCAGCCGCGCGAGGTCTGCACGAAAGTACGGTTCACATAGCGGTTCTTTTTCAGCAGATCATAGCGCGGCATGTTGAGGCCGGTCATCGGATGCAGCGCATGCGCCTTATACAATCCTCGCAGGCGCCCGTCCTTGAGATCGTCCAGAACCTTGTCCATGACGAGTTCCACCTCGCCGATGACGACTGCATCGCAGTGGCGCCGCGCCTCCTGGGCATGAAGCTTGGATGCACGCCGCCCATGATGACGGGCGTGCCTCTCGCCCGGAACGCGTCCGCAATTTCATAGCCGCGATTGACGTAGCTCGTCATCGCGGAGATCCCAACCAGATCCGCCTTCAGGTCAAAATCAACTGGCTCGATGTTTTCGTCGGTGAGCACAACCTCGTACTGGTCGCGCGGGATGCATGCCGCAACCGCGAGCAGGCCGGCGAGCGGCGAGTATAAGGCCCGGTTGAAGTAAAGCGGGCGGGTGGTCAGTGAATCTGTTTTCGGGTTTATGAGATGGATGACGCGGGCGCCCATCGCCTTGTTCTCCTTGTAGCCGGCCAAATCAGTAATTGGCGCCGCCGTTGGGAGGTTCCCAAAGCAAAGGAAAATAGATGCGTTGTCTTTGATAACTCAGCTTTAAAAGCCTGAGCAGACTCCTGCGTTCGCCAAGAGACTGATCATAACTGATGCCGCCCGCGAGTTTTGGCGAGCCGCCGCAATGACCGAAACGGCGGCCATTCCTAGCGGAGCATCACGTTTTCAGGCGATAGCCGGTTTTGAAGATGCGCCACACCGCGAGCATGCAGACCACGAGGAAGAACCCCGTCATGAAGAGGCTGAGCTGGACGCTTACATCGGCGATATTGAAAAAGCTCCAGCGGAAGCCGCTGACGAGATAGACGACCGGGTTGAACAGCGTCACCTTCTGCCAGGTAGGCGGCAGGACGTGGATCGAGTAGAACGTCCCGCCAAGAAAGGTGAGTGGCGTCACCACAAGCAGCGGAATGATCTGGAGCTTCTCGAAGTTATCGGCCCAGACCCCGATCAGAAAGCCGAACAAGCTGAAGGTGACGGCCGTTAGAACGAGAAAGGTTATCATCCAGAACGGATGCGCGATCTGAAGCGGCACAAAGAAGCCCGCAGTGGCAAGGATGATCAGCCCAAGGATAATGGACTTGGTCGCCGCAGCGCCGACATAGCCCATTACGATTTCAGCGGAGGAAATCGGCGCCGACAGGATCTCGTAGATCGTGCCGATGAAGCGCGGGAAATAGATGCCGAAGGATGCGTTCGCGATGCTGTTCGTCAAGAGCGTCAGCATGATGAGGCCCGGCACGATGAACGCGCCATAGCTCACGCCCTGAATGTCGGTGATGCGCGAGCCGATCGCCGAGCCGAACACGACGAAATAGAGTGCGGTCGAGATCACGGGCGATATGACGCTTTGCATCAGGGTGCGCTTCATGCGCGCCATCTCGAAGGTGTAGATTGCGAAAACGCCGCGCCAGTTCATTTTTCGCTCACAAGCCCAACGAAAATATCTTCGAGAGAGCTTTGTCTCGTGTTCAAGTCCTTGAACCGTATGCCCGCCTTGGTGAGGTCATTCAGCAGGGTCGTGATCCCGGTCCGCTCCGCATGCGTGTCGTAGGTGTAGACGAGCTGGCAGCCATCGGAAATGAGCGTCAGATGATGGGCCGACAGTTCCGGCGGCAGCGCATCGACCTTGTTCTGCAAGTCGAGCGTGAGCTGCTTCCGCCCGAGCTTGCGGATCAGTTCTTCCTTGTTCTCCACGAGGATCAGCTCGCCCTTGTTGATGACGCCGATCCTTCCGGCCATCTCCTCCGCCTCATCGATATAATGCGTGGTCAGGATGACCGTGACGCCCGAGGCGCTCAGTTCCCGGATGAGGTCCCACATGCCTTTGCGAAGCTCCACATCGACGCCTGCCGTGGGCTCGTCGAGGAACAGGATTTGCGGCTCGTGCGCGAGCGCTTTCGCGATCATCACGCGCCGCTTCATGCCGCCGGAAAGGGTCAGGATCTTGCTCTTCCGCCGATCCCACAAAGAAAGAGCCTTGAGCACCTTTTCAAGATAGGCGGGGTTCGGCGGCTTTCCGAACAAGCCGCGGCTGAAGGAAACGGTCCCCAAAACCGTCTCGAAGGTGTCCGTCGTCAATTCCTGCGGCACGAGCCCTATTTTCGCTCGCGCGGCCCGGTACTCCTTCACATTATCGTAGCCATCGACCGTGACCGTGCCGCTGGAGGCGTTGACGATGCCGCATATGATGCCGATCAGCGTCGTCTTGCCCGCGCCGTTCGGCCCGAGCAGCGCGAATATCTCGCCGCGGCAAATGTCGAGGCTCACGCCTTTCAGCGCTTGCAGCCCGGAGGCATAGGTTTTCGTAACGTTTGAAACGGAGATGATGGGGTGCATTCAGGTGCTGAAAAGAGACAGGCGATGGCGTTGAGCAACGCGGCTCTAAAGTACAGAAAATATCGGGTCTGTCATCCTGCAAGACCAGTATGCCGCGGGCGCCCCGGACTAGAATAAGCAGCCTCTTGCAGGAAACCGCTTTGTGCTTCGAAAGCTGCCTTTGCCTTCAAAGGGTCTCTTCGTCATCCTGACGGGTTTCGCCCGGGTTTTAGAACACGCCTGGCAACGGCGCCGAGTGAGCCGCCGATATGTTCAGCACCGCAAAGGCAATGCTCAAAATCAACATCGCACCCATGAGCGCGGCAATCGAAGCGTAAGTAAACCTCACGACTTCATCCCCTCAATCTGATCGCAAATATGGCATCAGGCACCATCGTTGCTACTTCAGGACATCCAGCCAAACGTGCCGACCGGCCCGGTGAAAAATTTGATTGGGGAAACGCGTCCGTGGTGATGTCTGTTCCATCCCTTTCATACGTGATTTGTCCTTTATGTACTCTAAAAACGTTGTATCGAGTTTCCGCGTTGCATTCGTAATTAGACTAAGTGCCTACCCGGCCCCGGTTCTTGAGCATGGTTCGTTTTGTTTTTCGCACGCGTCGCGGCGCCCTCCAGCACGAAGGCAAGCACCGATCACTTTTCCTTGGAGCGGGTCCCCGAGAAGCGACGTGGACGAAACTATTTCAAAATAAGGCCGAGCTTCACAAGGCGGGCGCGGACACCGCCCACCTGCCTGCCGAGCGCCGCCGCCATGGCTTTCACAGGTTCCCCGCGCTTGTGGCGGGCCGAAATGTCCGCGTCTTCTTCGGCGGTCCATTTTTTGTAGGCGTTCGCGAGCCGGCCATTCGCAACCGCGGCGCCGGTTTCGCTTGCGCGGAGGGAAGCCCTTTCATATCCCGGAGATGGACCTGATGAAGCGCTTCTGTTTTGGCGCTTCCGGTGGCGGCCAGCCGCTCCTGTTCTCCTTCGGAACAGCGGCGAAAATCGCCGTCCTTGGCAAGCGCCTCGGGGTGAACGCGGAGCGCGCGCTCATTCCAGCCGAGAAGATGCAGCCCGCTCAAGCTTCGCACACGCGAAAGGGCGACGTAGCCCTGGCCGTATTCGAAGGCGTTCGACAAATCCATCACAGCCGCGTCCAGCGACATGCCCTGGCTCTTATGCACGGTGATCGCCCAGGCAAGGCGAAGCGGAACCTGCTCGATCCCGGCCTTGAATGCCTCGTCTTCCGCGACCTTCCATTCGGCCGGCCTCGCAACGACGGTCGAGCCGCCTTTCGTGACGATGACGGGGAAGCCGTCCTCTCGCGCGAACTCGGTCACAACGCCCAGCGTGCCATTGACGAAGCGTCCTTCCGGGTCATTCTTTGTGAACATCACAATCGCGCCGGTCTTCAAGTCGAGCCGTTCCGGAGAAAGACAGCCGCGCTTCAGGCCGTCGGTGAGAAGCTTGTCGCCCGTCGAGGACATGACGAAGCTTCGGATCTCGCCCGGCAGCTTGACGAGTTCGGCCTGATTGATGCGGTCAACGTCCATGTTGTGGGTGAAGAGCCGCGTGACGCTACCCGGCAAGCTGTCCATCTTGAGCCTGCGGCTCACGAGGAGATCGCGGTGCTCCTGGCCAAAGCGATTGGAGCGGATCGCTCCAAGGAGAAGCGAGAACTCCGAATCGGTCTGGCGGTGTTGTTCCGTCAGGTAGCAAATCGCCGGATCGAG
This sequence comes from uncultured Alphaproteobacteria bacterium, assembly GCA_963757195.1. Classification (GTDB taxonomy): domain Bacteria; phylum Pseudomonadota; class Alphaproteobacteria; order Rhizobiales; family Rhodomicrobiaceae; genus Rhodomicrobium. The sequence continues at coordinate 250,463 of CAVWQG010000002.1, read as the reverse complement.
GTCGCGCCAGGCGCGCGATGCATAGGCGAAGGGCGAGCGGTCCTCCTCGTCCTGGCTTTCCATTTCGGCGCTTGCGTGCTCGTCGCGGCGCACGACCGGCGGGAGCTGAAAAAAATCGCCGACGAAAACGGCCTGCAAACCGCCAAAAGGGTCATTCGATTTGCGAACGAACTGGCAAACCTGACTGACCGCGGACAAGGTCTGCCCCGACAACATCGAAACCTCATCGATGATGAGAACGCGCGTCTTCTTGATCCTGTCGGTCACGCGGCGGCTTTTCGCGATCACGTCCATGTCCGAGCGCGTGATGTGCGACCGGGTCCCGATCCCGCTCCAGGCATGCACGGTCATGCCGCCGAGTTGCGCCGCCGCGATGCCGGTCGACGCCGTAACGGCAACGGACACCCCTTCGCGCCGCAGATAGCCGACGAAGCGAGACGCGACATAGCTTTTGCCGCTTCCTGGCTCTCCAGTCAGGAAAGCGCTTGCGCCGGTCTTAAGGATCTGGAGAGCTTCGTCTTGTTTCATGAATGCCGTTGCCGCCCTTGCTAAGGCGCAACAATAGGAGAACAAAAAAGCAGGCAACAAGTCCCCCGCGAAAAGCGCCCCCAGAAATCGCCCCTTCATGCAGCTTTAGGGTTAACGCACCTGGCCGCTGGCGGACCAACTGTTCGCCGTCAAACCCCCGCCTTGCTGTGCCCCGCCACGGGTGTTTGCGGCGCCGCCGCCCTGACCGGCCAGCATCTCGCTCGCCTGTTTCAAGTCGAGCCACTCCGTCTGCATGACATCCACGCTGCCGTCCTTGATTTCTTCCTTCTCAGGCTTAGCGGATGCGACCCAGGTCCCGGTGATCGTCGCTTTCTCAGGCGCCGTCCGGAAGGCATCGGCCCTCGCGATGAATTCCGAGTTCGGCTGATAGTTCGTGTTGGAGACGACGTGCACGACCTTGAAACCGTCTTTCTCAAGCTGCGTGAGAATCCCATCCAGCGCGTCGGCGGTCGGCTTTTTGATGTCGTGGAAAAGGATGATCCCCTTGCCGATCTGCTTGATGCGCGTCAGCACATTACTCGTGATGCGCGAGGACGTTGCCCCAGGCTCTGTATCGCCCGAAATTACGTCCACAGACCAGATGCTGATATTGCGGCTGGCGAGATAAGCCACGGTTTCCGGCGTATCTCTAAGGCCCGGGAACCGGTAGAACGGCGCGATCGGCTTGCCGAGCGCCTGGCTGACCGCGGCAAAGCCCTTCTCGATCTCCAGTTTCGCGTCATCCGCCGGCATCAAATGCATTGCGCGCGGGTGCGACCATGTGTGGGAGCCGACGGTGTGGCCTCTTCTGTCAACTTCACGCAGCAGTTTCGGATTTTCTTGCGCCATACGCCCGACGGAAAAGAATGTCGCCTTCACGCAATGCTTTTGCAGCGTGTCGAGCACCTCCTGCGTGTTGGCGCCAAGCGGCCCGTCGTCGAAGGTCAGGACAACTTCGTGATCGCGAAGATTGAGGGTGCGGCTGTGGGATTTGTTCGAAACGTCATTAAGGGCAGTACCGTAGATCGGGCCATTCATCGAGTTGGCGGCGATGATCCTCGAAAGATGGGACAGCTTCGGATCGTAGGCGCAGTCAGCCTCTCCAGCGAACGCCTCGCATGAGGCCGCTCCGAGGAATAAAAGCGCAAGAACGACCCTCATCGTAGACACCCAATCTTTGGAAGGGGGTTGCAGTATAGACTCGAAGCTAGCCACGCTCGAAGGCCAAACAACGGCGACGGTCCGGATTACCGGCCTCCTGTTGATTCGGGGCGACACCCATGCATCCGTTACGAGGAGGGACCGAGTTTCTGCGTCAGATTCTCGAATTCGCGTCTTAAGCTTTCGTTGCGGAAGATTTGCTCGAATCCGGGATGATCCAATTTTTGCACCGATTCAAAAGATGCCTGCGCCTCATCCATGAGCGCCTTCAACTGGAAACTCTCCTCTACGGTTTCATAGGTATTGTCAGCGACACGCAAATCGAACAGAGCCCTGTCTCGCCCTTGCGCCAGAAGCCGCCTTTGAGCCTGCAAGTAGTCCCGGTAGAACGCAGACACCCGTCGTGAAATGTCCTGCGCCTTCAAATTGGCCTCAAGCGCCGTACGCTGGTCGTCCCGGCTGGCCGATCGCAGCAGTTCCCGCGTTTTAGAAGCCGTCTGGTCGATATTGCTTGCGATGTCGTTGAGGCGCGCGAGATAAACCTTGTCGATGCGTCCGATGAGCATGTCCTGGCCCTGTACGAGCATCGCGAAGAGCGCGGCGTGCATGGCGAAATAGCGGCGAGCCGATTTCAGATCCTCGTTCGACTCCTTCACAAGCGTTCCGAGCCTTTGGTCAGCGATCTTCGCGACCTCGAAAGCCGTCATGAGCTTTAAGAGGTCGCTGCCGAGCACGCCGTCGAGAAGGAGATCGAGTTGGTCCTGCGAAAGCGTGACCCCTGCCGCGGCAAGGCCTTTGCCAACCTCCTGCTTGGTGCGAAGGATGTCGGCTTCGCGCTTTTTGATGTCCTCCTCGAGCGCCGCAAGAGACTTGTCGACGGACTCTGTCGTCTCAGTGAAGAAGCTGGGCAGCAACCCGGATTGCGGAACTCCCAGCCGTTTCTCGCGGAGCGTTGCAATGCGTTCCCGGTTTTCGGCGATTTCGTCCTGCTGTTTGCGAATGTCCTCTTGAAGCTTCAGGATCGGGGCATCCGTTACGACGGCAAGCGCGCTGTCGAGAAGCTCCCGGACTTCCTTTTCGCGCTCCTCGCGCGTTTCCGTCCAAACGGGGTCGAACAGGAACTTGTCGCGTGTGGGCAAGGTTTTTGCCCCCTCTCGCCCCACTGCGGCCCGCTTCAGAATTTTGTCGATAGAGGCAAGCAAGGCCTGAGATTGAAGTCCGCTCGTATCGGCCGGCACTGGCCGGGCTTGCGGAACCGGCGTGCTGGTCGGGGAGCCGGGCGGCGTAGAAACGGCCTTGGGCTCTGCTCCTTCTGCTCGCAGCGAACCCGCCTGCAGTGAGAGAGCCAGGAACAACATTACAAAGCGTATGCGCGCCTGCTGAAGAAGCATTGTTTCCTTGCTCCACTTTTCAGCCACAGAGATCCGATAGCAAATGTAGAGTGGAAATGCCAATTTCCAAGCAAAAGCTTCCACGAGAAAGCGTGACCGATTCATTGGTGGCAATGCGTTCTCTGGTTTTTTGTTGCGTAGCCTGTGGGGAAACCGGCAGTGACGAAACTATCTTTGTTCAGCCTTCTTGCTGCCGTAATACTCGCGGCTGGAACGGTCTTCCCTGCGATGGCGAAGGAGCAACCCTTCAAGACCTGGACCTCATCCAGAGCCGCCCATCTTCGCGTCGCGCCCTCAAGCCAATCCCCCGTCCTCGCCTCGGTGCCGAAAGATGCCGTGCTGACGTCTTTCCAGCCCTGCGCCAGAGGTTGGTGCGCTGTCGAGTATAAGGGCATCCGGGGCTGGATTTATGATGTCTACCTCGTGGAGCAGCTTGGGAAAGCCGTCCCCGCGGCCCCGGCGCCTCGACCTCTGACGAAGGCCAGCCTGCAAAGACCATCGCCGGCGCCCATCGCCACGGTAAAGGAGAGCCAGCGCGCCTCATATCGGGTGATCGGACTTGGGGTCGAAGAAAGCCTTCCTATTCGGGAAGAGCCACTCGACACCGCACGCGCGCTTGGCGCTCTTTCCCTGGCCGCAGACGGTATAGCAGGGTTTGAACCGTGCAATCGCCAATGGTGCCTGATCGAGCATGATGGCGTGAGAGGATACGTTCAAAGCCGCTTTCTCGGCCGCCCGGAGACAGTGTCTTCTCCGAGATACGGCATTGATGGCGAGGCGAATTTGAAGGTAATGAGCTTCGGAGCCTCCGACGCGGACGTCGTAGGCGAGATTCCATTCTATGCCGCCGGGATAGTGCCCATTGGCGATTGCAATGGCGTGTGGTGTCACGTCCGTTATCTCGGCCTCGTGGGCTTCGTCGATACAAGCCGCCTGCGCCCGGAGGCTTCCCCGCGGGGTTAGCGGCAAAAGCGGTAGCGGCGACAGCGCTCAATCCGCCTTTGGATGAGCGGCGCTTTTTACTTGCGGCAGCCACGGGAGCATTCTAACGAGAGGGTCAAGATAGGATTGGCGGATGCGCCAGTCAAAGCCGCCACTCAACCTCAAGTTAGAGTCGTCGCGCATTATGACTACAGACCAGTTTGCTGTTTCGGATCAGGCGGCCAGTTGCGACGAGAACAAGGTCAAAGAACAAAAGGAAAAGGTGCGCCGCTTTCGCAAGCGTTTGCAAGCGCGCGAGGCCTTTATACTTCCCGAGATCTGGGACGTCGTGTCAGCCCGGGTGATGGCTGACGCTGGGTTCGACTTGATCGGAATGTCTCCGGATTCGATAGCCTGGACGCAAGGCTTGCTGCACGATAAGCGGCTCCCGCTCGAGGCGCTCGTAGCCGCCGCAGAGAAAATCACGCGCAACTTTGGCGTGCCTGTCAATGCAGACCTGGAAGGGATTGCAGGCCGCTCTATTGAAGAAATCGGCGCAGCCGCCGCTGCCGTGGTCTCGGCGGGCTGCGTTGGGGTCGTTATCGGCGACGGCGGGCGAGGCGGATCACACGGCATCGCGTCGATCCAGGAGATGACAACGGCGATCAAGATCGCGAAAGCGGCAGCGCTCGAAACAAGGGTTCCGGCCGTCATCACCGCGAGAACCGAGGCGTTTCTTCTCGAGCCGCCGCCGCACTCTCCCTTCGAGACGGCCGTCGAACGCGCAGAAGCCTATTTCGCCGCGGGCGCCGACTGCATATCGGTGCCTGGCGCCCAGCACATCCAGATTGTCGAGCGCCTTTCGGCGCAGATCGATGGCCCGTTGTGCATTACAATCGGCCTCACGCCAGCGCCCGATTTGAAGACCTTCGCAAGGGCAGGCGCTTCTTGCATCGCCCTTGGATCCGCGCTCATGCGGTCATTGCTCGGGATGCTCCAGCTCAAGGCCGAGGAGATCCTGGCCTTTGGCCAATTCAACAATCTCGAAAAGGCCATCCCCGTCGATTCCCTGAACAATTTGCTGCGATAACAGAAAGCGAGCGTTCTAAAACAACGATGTTTTATCTATCCAAGATTGTCTGGGCATTTTTTCAACCGTCCACCCTCCTAGCAATCGTACTCGTGGCAGGCTTCCTCCTGGCTGCCCGCGGCAAACGATCGGGTCTGCCGGTGCTCTTTTGCGGGATCGCGATGTATTTGATCGCGGGCTTTTCGCCGCTGGCCAATTGGTTGCTTGTTCCTCTTGAAACCCGCGCCCAGATCGGGACGGAGGAACCCGTCGACGGAGCTGCGGGAATTATCGTCCTCGGAGGCGCCACGAACGGAGTCCGAGAAGCTGGCGACAGGCGCGTGATCCTGAACGAAGCGGCCGATCGCATGATCGAAGCGGTTCGCCTCGCACAGCAACATCCCGACCTCCCTGTTATCTTTTCTGGAGGACATGGCGACCTTCTGCTGAACAGCGGCGAACCGCCCGAGGCTGAACTTGCCCGAAGATTTCTTCGAAGACTTCAAGATAACGCCCCCTCGGCTCAGACTGGAGGACCGGTCACGCAATACGCTTGAGAACGCGATGTTCACCGCAAAGCTTTTGCAGCCTCGCAGCGATCAGCGTTGGGTGCTTGTCACCTCCGCATTTCATATGCCGAGGGCGAGAGCTCTTTTCGAAGCGCAAGGGTTTCGCATCATTCCGCGCCCGGGGGATTTTCGAACCAGCGGACCTCAGGATCGCTGGCAGATTTTCGGGAGGCCTTCCGATGGACTGAGGCGACTGGATGTGGCCGCGAAAGAATGGGCGGGGCTTTGGGTGTCGTGGCTTCGGGGCGACATCGCTTGGCCGCAAGAGACCGACGATAGCCCCTCTATCGGATCGGCAAACTCCGGCGGCATCCAGCCAAGCCCGCGATCGTGATCTCCTGTCTGTGACAAGAGAAAGGCATACCGGCCACAATTGGGTTATCGTCGCATGGCTAAGGTGATGCTCGCTTCGGCCTGAAGCAAGACAAACCGAGCCATCGCCTCATGATCGCACACGACCCTAGTTTCGTGACCCTCTCGACGACAATCGCAATCCTTGGGGCTTTCACGGCCTGCGTCATGACGTTGAATCTTGGACCGCTGAGCCGGGGGGAAAGACGAGCGCGGCTGCTCATGGCCTCTGTGTCCCTTGGCGGATCTCTTTGGGTGATGCAATTCGTAGGGCTGCTCTCATTGGAAGCCCCTCTGAATCTTGCGCTCAACCCGATACTGCTTGCATCTTCGGCCGCTGTCGCTATTGCGGGCACGACGGTCTCCCTCCTCGTTGGCGGGCACAAAAGCGCCCATCGCGCCCGTCTTCCCATTGCAGCGGCTGTTTTCGGAGCGACAATCGCCGCAAGCAACTATTTGGGCATCGCAGCCATCGCCGGCCGCGGCCTATCCTTTTCGTGGTTTCTCACTCTTGTCAGTATCGGGGTCTCGGTACAGGTATCAGCCATCGTGCTTTGGTTTCTCTTCCGTCGCCGTGGGGTCCTTCTCACACTCTCCGGCGCAACTTTTCTGGGGCTTTGCCTTTCCGCGAGCCACTATCTTGCGATCGCCTCCACTCAAAATCTCGAGCAGACCCTCCTCACCGTACCAGCATACGAAAACGGGATCTCCGAGCGGTATCTGGCGTGGTCGGCAACAATCATGATGTACCTGATCTGCAGCATATGCCTTTGCATTTTCGTCATCAGCCAGTTCAGGGAGGAGGCCGAGTAGCGTGAGCTACTGCATAAGAACTTCGACGAGTTTGCTATCTCCGGCGGCAACGGTGAAAGCGCCAGCGTATTGCCGCTCGCCATGCTGCGCGGCCACCCGGTAATCTCCTGCGGCCAGAATGTGTGTCGGGAAAGCGCCGGCACTTTCGTTGATGACGTCGCCGCTCGCGTTATAGATGGTCCATCGCGTGTCCGCGACGGCTTCTCCCCCTGATCGCTGAACGAGCTTGAAAGTCACCTTCCCTGCATCGTGATCGATCACCGCCTCCGTAACTTTACCGGGCTCAATGACGACATCGGTCGATATCACGGAGTTTGCGTCTCCGTAGGTGCTGACGATGTGATATATGCCGCTGTTCAGGCGCATGACGATGCCCGGACGAAGGTCCGCGAATATCTTTTGCCGTTTCCCCGACTGATCTTGCGTATCGGAAAATAGCTCGAATTTCAGGAAGTGCTCCTGCGTGATGGGCGTGCGCGCGAGCGTGGCCGTGAGCCGAAGTCCGCCTGCGTTTACGACGAACTCTTCATTCGCGGCCTTTTCCGGCCACACGCCAATTTTCTTTGTCAGGTTCGCGCGGCCGTAAGCGATGTTGACCAGATACTCGCCGGGCTTCAGTTCGATCGTCGGTCTCGGATCGTGCAGCGTCGTGAGAAGCTTGTATTTTCCGTCGCTTGCTGCGTGCCCGGCAAAAATGCGCCATATGATGCCGGATGTCATCGGAGCGCTGCCTTCACTGAGATATGCCGTGAAGGTGACCGGAGCCGGCGGACCCGAAGTTGGCGGAGCGGGCCTCGCTTGAGCTTGCTCGTCAGCGCCCGGCTCGACAGGAATGCCGGCTCCATCGCCCTCAACCGGAATATCCTCGCCGTCGGTGGGCATTTGCTCTTTGATCGACTTCGGCGCCGACTGGGCTGTGGTAACGAGATACTCTCCTGCCCAAAAGCAGAGGGCGGCTCCCAGAAAAATCGCGCGAACAAGGAGTGTCAACCTTACTCCGCGCATCAATGTCCCCCAGGCGAAACAATTCTATGTCACCAGCCAGCGCGCAATGTAGAAAGGGGCTTCGATTAAAATGAGGCGAAGTCTCTTTCTACTCCTGAATTTTCGCCGACTGCACCTCGCCGGCGACAACGCTGATCTCGGTCTGCTTTGGCGGCGCAGTTTCTCCCTTTCCGCTGCATTCCACATCGTAGCGCCCGGCCTTGAGGATGAAGCGGATGTCGGAGCCGGCGGCGCGCCCAACCGGGGCGCGCTTGCGATCGGCGCCAGCTTCGTAGACAGCGCAAACCTTATCGGTTTTGCCGGGCGGAAGACTGAGCTGCGCCTCCCCCGCGTTCAGGATGACATTCTGCGATGTCAGCTGTCCGGCCTTCACAGCCACGATGCTTTCCACACTCGCATTGCCGTAGACCGTTTCCAGGCGATAGTTGCCAGCAGGGAGCTGCACCCGGTTGGAGGAGCCGGAGACCCTAAGGACCGGGATCGCGCCGCTCTTCGAGTCCGAACCAGCCGGGGAAAGCCGATGCCATGCCGTGACGAGTTCGGGCGAACCGTCCTTGGCGAAAGTCTTGATCTCAATCGCGCCCAGGCTCAACGGCATCCGGACCACTGAAACCTTCCCGGCGACGACCTTGACAGAGGCCTCAAGCGTCGCGGAATCGGCAAAAGCGGACAGCACATAATCTCCCGCATTGAGATTGAAAAGCGCAGGAGCTCTGCTTGACCGGGCGAGTTCTTCGCGACCGGCCGAGGTCTTCTGCGAAACGACGAAAAATGCATCTCCGACAGGGGGCCCGTTGGGCGCTTGCTGGGCCTCGGCTACGATGGCGCCGGCATCGAGCGCGATCGTCTTTTCAACCTTCTCAGCGCCGAGCGTGAACTCTCCGCTGCCCGTTGAGAGGCCATAGGCCACCTTCACACTGTATCGGCCTTCGGGCAGTTTCGCTTTGGCCTGCCCTCCGCCGCCAACCCAAAGGGGCGCTTCCGCGGCGCGAAGCTGTCCCGTGGGCGTAACCTGAACTTTGTAAATCTCCCAGGTAACGCCCGCCTCGAGCGCGGGCATGCCTGAAACAAGAGCGGCGGAAAGCACGACGTTCGGGTCGGGTTGTGGGGACGGAACCGCCTCCGCCTGCTTCTCCGCCGGTTGGTCCGCTGGAGGCGGCGTCGTTGCCGGGGCTGCGGGAGACTCCTCGGGCGAAGCCTTTGTATTGCCGTCCGCCGTGTCCGTGGGCGTGGCCGCCGCCTTTGGCTGCCCGGCTGTTTGCGCAGTACCCAGCGCCTCACGAAGATGGCGTTCGAGATCGACTCCGGACTTAACGCCTATGAATGCGCCGCCCATCGCTTTCGCCGCGCAGGTGAAGTTCGCAGCCGTCTGCTCGCTCATGTTCATGCCGAGAACCGTCAACTTGGCGCTCGGGTAAAGATCATGAAGGCGTCCCGCGGCGCCGCAGATATCGCCGATGCAATCATCCCCTGTTCCGGCGACGAGGATGGCGGAGACGGGCTTTCCCTTGGCCGGGCCGGCCGCCTTGAGCGCCGCCTGCAAGGCGTCCATGGCCGCGGCCCGCGCCGCTTTCGGCTGAAGCGTGCTCAGTGCTTTGTCCAGCGCCCCAGGGACGCTTCCGGCGGGTTCAAACGGAACCAGTTCGCTAATGTCCTCGCATTTTTTCTCGGGAGATACTCCAAAAGCCCAAAGCGACAGGGAGTTGCTTGGCTCCATCCGGCTCGCAGCGCTGCTGATGCCGGTTTTTGCCCAGTCCAGCTTCCGCTTCTGGCCCAGGGTCGCGCCCATTTGCGCGGTTGCATCCAGAATGACGACGGCGGGGCCCTCTTCGGCCTGGCACGTGAATGCGAAGCTGCGCAGAGTGAACGAAACCAGAATGGCTGCAATAACTGTCCGCATTTTCGTCGGCCTTTGAGGTCCTGAAACCTGACTGGATTTAAGGGGCGCCGGCCGGTCCGGTCAACCTAGTACGCCCTGCGGGAAATCCTGACCCATTTGCGGCAAGCGCTTTCCAGGCTTTCCCGCGGATAAGGCGTACTAGCAACCCTTTAGTATCTATTACAGCTTACGGCCGGAAGTGCGCTTGAGCGTTCGCGGCAATGGGAGTGCGAACTTCCGGCCGGCTGTACTGGAGCCTAAAAACGAAACTGCTCCGCGAGGATGCGCTCTTCCAGGGCGTGCCCTGGATCAAAGAGAAGTTTGAGACCGATGCTTCGTTCCTCGCGGACAAGGACCTTGAGCACTTCCCGGAATTCGGCATGATCGGCGACGGCGCTGACCGGGCGCTTTTCCGCTTCCAGAACCGAAATCCTGACTTGCGCCTTGTTCGAGAGGAGCGCTCCGCGCCAGCGCCTTGGGCGAAACGGGCTTATCGGCGTCAGGGCGAGGAGGCGCGCCTTAAGGGGCAGAATTGGCCCACCAACCGAGAGATTATAGGCGGTGCTGCCTGCGGGCGTCGAGACGAGAACGCCGTCGCAAATGAGTTCGGTGAGCCGCTCCTTACCGTCAACGGTGATCGCGAGCCGCGCGCTTTGCGCCGTCTGACGGAACAGATGCACCTCATTGATCGCAAGCGCGTTCAGCTGTTCGCCGGCCACATTCTCCGCCTGCATCTTCAGCGGATGGATGATGCTCAGCTTCGCGTTGGACACGCGCTCGATGAGGTCATCCTCTCTGTATTCATTCATGAGGAAGCCGACAGAGCCCCGATGCATCCCGTAAATGGGAAGCTCCATTCCCATGAAGTGATGGAGCGTTTGCAGCATGAGACCGTCGCCGCCCAACGCAATGATCACGCTGGCGGAAGCGGGGTCGGCCGCCCCATAGCGCTTCGTCAGCCGCTTCAATGCCGCCTGCGCTTCCGGCGCAGGGCTTGCAACGAAGCCGAGACGAACCTTATCAGCAAAGACGGCTGTCTGAGTATGAGCCGGGCTCACCTCGGCCATGGAAACTCCTGAGCTTGGACGTCCAGCAAGTCGGACAGAGCGCAGATACAGCACATTCGCGGGGAAATCATGGACCAGGGCGCCGATATGATCGTTTTATATACCACATTCCCGACCGAAAAGGATGCTCAGAAAGTGGGCGAAGAATTGGTAGCGGAGAAACTCGCTGCCTGCGTCAACATCTTTCCCGGTATGGTTTCAATCTATCGGTGGGAAGACGCCATCGAGAAGGGAAGCGAAGTTGCAATGCTCGTCAAGACAAGAAAGGAACTCGAGCCTCAAGTCCTCGAAGCCCTGGCGGCGAAGCATCCATATACCGTTCCAGCTCTTATCGTTTTCGAGCCTCGCCGGGTGGCGGCTGCCTACCTTGAATGGCTGCGTGATCAAACCGCCTCTAGCGACGGGAATTCAAGACCAAAATAAGGCGCCCCCACGCCGGACTGATGCCTTTCCGCAACGGATTCACAGGCCCCTGTGAAAAACACAAAAAATCTGAAGCACTTAGGGCGTGAATCAACAAACTTGCATTCAGAGGGGTTCGCAATCATCTTAAATGCGTTAGGCGGGAGAGAGTCATGGGCAGGCAGAGAAAGTTGAAGGGGGCGGCGCTGGCGTGCGGCATCGCCTTGTCGCTTACTCAGCAGATCACGGCAGCCGCAGCGTTTTCAACGGAGCCTGTAGCGCCTCCGTCGGCAAGCATGCAGGCTAATCCGCCATCGCAATTCATCCAGCCTGGCATATCCGGGCAAATGCCTCAGTTTGATCTTAACGATCCATCGGTGACCGGCAAATCCAAGGGGACGGATATAACAATCCCGGGGCTCGGGACTCTCGGCACTCTCCCGAAGCTCGATTTTGGTCTTGAGCTCTTATACGGGCCCTTGAGTGGACCGGAAACTCTTCAGCTCGATCAGCACTCGCCCGAAGGTGACATGCAGATCAGGGGCACCTTGAGCCACAAGTTTTAATTCGGGGCTACGCGCGAGTTCCCTTCGATGAGCTTGCGCTCAAAAAATCATCTCAGGCTGGCTGGCGCCGCGGCGGTTCACGTTTTGACAGCGACAGGTGGTGTGCTCGGCCTCCTCTCGCTTCTTTCCGTGTGTGACGGCCAATGGGCAACTGCCTTCGCCTGGCTCGGCGCGGCCCTGATCGTGGATGGCGTTGACGGCCCGCTCGCGCGCATGGTGGACGTCAAGCGCGTTTTGCCTCGTTTCTCCGGAGAAGAGCTTGACCACCTCGTCGATTACGTGACCTACGTTACCGTCCCGGCTTTTATGGTTGCGCGAGCCGAAATCGTGCCCGAAAGCCTGCGGCTGCCGTTGGCCGCAACCATTATGCTTGTGTCGCTTTACCACTTCTCCGACACCGAGAGTAAGACCGCGGACGGTTACTTCGTTGGCTTTCCCGCCGTGTGGAATGTCGTTGTGCTCTATTGCTTTGTGCTCGGCTTTTCGCCAGCGGTTTCCGCCTCGATCATCGCAATCTGCGCTGTCTTGACTTTCATACCGCTCCATTGGGTTCACCCGCTGCGGGTGAAGCGGCTGCGGCTTTTAACCTTCGCCGTTGTTTCTTCCTGGGGCGCGGCCGCTGTCAGCGCGATCCTTCACGGTTTTCCTGGTACGCCGGTGGAGCGGCTTATATTCGCGGTAGCTGCGATCTATGTCATCGCAGTCGGCGTAAGCGCGAAGGCTGGCCGCGTCCGCCGTTTCGATCCGTGAAGTAGGAAAAACTTCCTGAAAAGAAGGCCGCGATCGCGGCAGAGATTCGCATGGAACTGCTCTTCGATCCGGCCGCATGGGCCAGCCTGATCACTTTGACCGCCTTGGAGGTCGTGCTCGGAGTCGACAATATTATAGTCCTGTCGATCCTGACATACGCTCTTCCTCAAAGAGAAGCGCAGCGCGCCAGAGCGGTCGGCCTCGGCTTGGCGCTTGGCTTGCGCCTTGCCTTGCTGACGGCAATCAATTGGATCACACGCCTCACCTACCCTGTCTTCAGCGCCGGCGGACAGGATTTCTCCTGGCGAGACCTGATTTTGCTTGGCGGCGGCCTCTTCCTGATGCTGAAGGCCACACAGGAAATTCATTCCGAAATAGAAGGCGGAGAAGATCCCTCCAACATAAGCCGCCCGAAGGCGAGCTTTGGCGCGGTCATATCCCAGATCGCCATCATGGACCTCGTCTTTTCACTCGATTCGATCATCACGGCCGTCGGGCTCGCTCGCGACATCGAAGTGATGATTGCCGCAATCTGCATTTCCATTGGCATCATGTACGCGGCAGCCGGGCCGGTTGGAGGATTCATCAAGCGTCATCCGACGACGAAGATGCTCGGCTTGTGCTTTCTGATCCTGATTGGCGTAGCGCTTGTCGCAGACGGTCTTGGCCTTCATATTCCGCGCGGGTATCTTTATTTCGCGATGGCGTTTGCGGGCGTCGTCGAGGCCTTCAACATCTGGGCGAAGGGCTCTGCAAGCCACCGCAGGCCGGCCTCTTCCAACGGGCGCCTCGAACCCGCGAATCAGTCGCAAAAGCCGCCCGCAGTGATCGCAGAACCTCCAGCCAACAAAGGCGTCGAGCGTACCAAAAAGTAAGGTTCAGCGCCTGAGAAGCCGCCAAAAATAGGCCAAGCTGCCCTTTTGCCACCATGAATAGGGCTATTCCTCGCCCTGTGGCCCCGATTTCGTCCATAAGCGCGATTAGCGAGAGAGCACGCTAGTGTGGCGTTTCGCAATTGCCTACCACCTTCGCTGCAAGCTCTCAGAGGCAATTGCGAGACATAAGCCACACGAGTACAACCGGCCGGAAGTTCGCACTCTCATTGCTGCAAACGATCAAGCGAACTTTCGGCCGTGAGCTGTACTTATCCGCGGGGAGTTCTGTTCACGCCCGCAGCAAACCGGTCAGGACTTCCCGCGGGGCGTACTAGACTATTGTTTTTGCTAGTGTCCCTTTGTCTCCGAATTGCCGTGCGAGCGTGCTGCAAGTTAGTCGGCAATTCGAAGACGGGACACTAGAGCAGCCTGCGTCCGTCTTGGACGCAAATGAGCTGCTCTAGCACTATAAATCGATCAACTTTTCCGCCCTTAATCGATTCCGATTAAGGCGGGTTGATCTAGGCTTAACTGGAAGGACCCATGCGCGCCCTGATTGTCTTCGCCCTGGCGGCGCTTTCGATTGCGGCAGCAACCGCGAGATGCGCTGCTGAGCAGGTTACCTTGGATTATCTCGGGCTTGAGCTGTCGGCAAATCTTGAGGTCGCCGCGAGCAAGTCGCTCAAGAACGAAGTCGTTCTGTTGGTGCACGATACCCTCGGCCATGACCGGATGGAGTTGATGGCAGGCCTCCAGGATAGCCTGCGCGATCAGGGGATCAACTCGCTCGCGATAACGCTCGGGCTCGGCATGGACAAGCGCCATGGCATGTTCGATTGCGCTATGGAACAGGATCATCGCCATGAGGACGCAGTCGACGAGATCGCAAGCTGGGTCCAATGGCTGAAGGAGAAGGGCGCGACGTCCATCACCGTCGCTGGTCACGGGCGCGGCGCCAACCAGGTTGCGCTCTACGCGATCAACCGCTTAGACAAAACCGTGAAGCGGGCCGTGCTCATGTCGCCCTTGATGCAGAGCGAAGAAAAGGCCGAGGCGGAGTATAGCGCCCGTTTTGGGCGATCCTTGCGGCAAGAGCTTGCGAAGGCGGAGGAACTTGTGGCTAGCGAGCGTGGTAATCTGTTTGTCGACGTGCCGGGATTTCTGACATGCGCCAAACCGCAGGTCACGGCTGCGACTTTCGCGAATTACTACAGCCCAAATGCCAAGTTCAAGACGACAAACCTGTTGCAAAGCATCAAGGTTCCCGTGCTGATTGCGATCGGCGACTCGGACTCGGTCCTAAGCGAGGTCAAAGCCGCTGAACCGGACTTCTCAAGCCTCAAGAATGTTACGATGGTCGTGATTCCGGGAGCCGATCAGGATTTCAGGGACATGGGAGCCGATGACCTCGCCCGAAAAATCAAGGAGTTCATCGGCCACAAGTTGCAAGGCTAAGCAGCGTGCATCACCCAGGAATGATTATTTGCGCACATAGGAGCCAGGCGCATCCTCAATCGGTTTGAGAACGCCGCCGCCTGGCTGAGGCGGGCTGACTTGCCCGCCTGACAGCGACGAGAGCCACCTCTTAAAGTCCGGCCACCACGAACCCGCATGTTCTTCCGCCTTCGCAACGAAGGCTTCGACCGTCGGCAGCACTTTCGCGTCGCCGTCCTCAAGGACCCAATACTGATATTTTTTTCTGGCGGGCGGGTTGATCACGCCAGCAATATGCCCCGATCCGGCAAGAACGAAGCGGACCGGGCCACCAAAAAGCTTGGCGCCGTTCAAAACAGACTGGGCCGGGGCGATGTGATCCTCCTTCGCCGCCAAATCGTAGATCGGAGCCGTTATTTTGCTGAGGTCGAGCGTTACCCCGCCCAGCTTCAAAAGGCCCTGAGCGAGCGTGTTGTTCTTGTAGAACTCTCGCAGGTAGAAAATGTGATTGGCGGGCGGCATCCGCGTCGAATCCGAGTTCCAGTAAAGGAGGTCGAACGGAAATGGCTGCTTGCCGAGCAGGTAATTGTTAACGACGTAAGGCCAGATCAGATCTTTTGGGCGCAGCGCGTTGAACGTCGCCGCCATTCGCGCGCCATCCAGGTAACCTTTTTCCGCCATCAGGTCTTCGAGCGCCTTCAGCTGCTCGTCATCGATGAAGACGAGAAGATCGCCGGCTTTCGTGAAATCGGTCTGAGCCGTGAAGAGCGTCGCCGAATTGATGCGGTGGTCCTCCTTCGCCGCCAAATAAGCGAGGGTGCACGAGAGTAGAGTTCCGCCTACGCAATAGCCGAGCGTGTTCGTATGAGGCTGGCCTGTAACCTGAAGCACAGCGCCGACGGCCTCTACAACCCCCTGGAGCATATAGTCTTCGAAGGTTTTCGAGGCGAGTCGCTCATCCGGGTTCACCCACGAGATGACAAACACGGTGAAGCCTTGGTCAACCATCCACTTTATGAGGGACTTCGGAGGCGTGAGGTCGAGAATATAGAATTTGTTGATCCACGGCGGCACGATAAGCATCGGCACCTCGTGGACAGTCTCGGTCGTCGGTGTGTACTGGATGAGCTGAAACAGCTCGTTTTGATAGACCACCTTGCCCGGCGTCACCGCCAGGTTCTTGCCCACCTCGAAGGCCGACATGTCCGTCTGCCGGACCCGGAGAAGCTCACCGGAACGGTCGAGGTCTTCCAGGAGATGGGTCATGCCTTCGGCGAGATTTTTCCCGCTCGTCGCCACAGTGGTGCGGATCACTTCGGGGTTTGTGAAGGGGAAATTCGAGGGCGACAGCGCGCTCACAATCTGGTTCAGATAAAACTCGGCACGGTGTTTGACGTGAGCGTCCACCGTCGACGCATTGTGCACCATGTCTTCTGCCCATTTCCCCGCCAACAAATAGGCCTGCTTCAGAAAATCGAAGAAGGCATTGTCTGTCCATTCCTTGTCGTTGAACCGGGGATCGTGCGCCGGAGGCGCGACCATCGGTTCGACCTGGTCGCCAAGAAAGCGTTTATAAGTTCGGCCCCACAATTCAATCATATCCGCACTGAGCTTTGCCTGCGCCTCGGCATAGCCTTTCGGCTCGTTCATCCAATACTGAATGATGGGAGCGAACAATTTCCCCGAATCAGCCATGCCGCTCGCGACCGTGAAGGCCCCGTTGCGCTTATCCTTGTCCTCGACGATCTTCGAGATGACCTGGCCGGTCGCTTCGACGGAGCGCATTAGATTAGAGACGAATACCTCCGGCGACTGCAAACCGGGCAAAGGTTTCTCCGCCGGGCTGACTGCCTTCTCCGGCTTTTCCCGCATACTGGCCAAAGGCTTCTCCGCCCGGCTGATCGCCTTCTCCGACATTTCCTGTTTTTCAGCCAGTGGGCGCTTCTCCGATATTCTGCGCTTATCAGACATTCGGCGCTTCCTCGTTCCCAACCCGCAAAGTTATTGAAAAACTCTCGCCCGAGACGCCACCCGAGCGGTGCTACTTCATACAGCACCAATATATAACATTTTTGGCGTTGTTTGATGAGGGGGCTCCGGCCGCTCTCTTTTAATAGCGGCGCAGAAGCGCGACGAGCTTACCTTGGATTTTCACTCGGTCCGGGCCGAAAATGCGGGTCTCGAATGCCGGATTCGCAGGCTCGAGGGCGATTGATTGCCCTTTTTTGCGCAAGCGCTTGAGCGTGGCCTCTTCCTCGTCGATGAGGGCGACCACGATCTCCCCGCTCTCCGCCGTCGGGGTTCGTTTCAGGATGACCGTGTCGCCCTCCTGAATGCCCGCGTCGATCATTGAATCGCCGCGAACTTCAAGCGCGAAATGCTCGCCCTGAGAAAGGAACTCAGGCGGCATGACAAGCACGTGGCTGTGATCTTCGATAGCAGAGCGAGGAACGCCCGCCGCGATGCGGCCCATGACCGGAACCTGAATGCCGCCGTCTTCACGGTCACGGATGAACGCCGCCTGGGCGCTCTCCTCGAATGAGGAACGCCTTGTCCCTTCTATGACCGTCGGCATGAAGCCGCTGCGACGCTTTTCGGCATCGAACACATTGCTGCGCCCGCGCTCGGGTAGCTTTGTCACCTCCAGCGCACGAGCGCGATGGGGAAGCCGTCTTATGAAACCACGCTCCTCCAGCGCCATGATAAGGCGGTGAATGCCTGATTTCGACTTTAGATCCAGCGCCTCTTTCATCTCGTCAAATGATGGCGGAACACCGGTCGCCTCGATGCGATCGTTGATGAAGAGAAGCAGTTGCTTTTGCTTTGGCGTCAGCATGACAGCCTCGAATAGAGTGCCGGATACGGCTTGTACAAACCGAGAACAGCAATAAGCGTTCTCTTTGCGTTCTGCAAGAGCAAAACGCCTCGGCGGTGGGATGCTAAAAATCGAGCGGGATAACAGGCACAAGCGCGCCTGCCGGAAGGGCCGGGCCGCGCGCGGGGCGAACAAGAAGGCAATCGGCTTTTGCGAATTTGTTCATCAGCGAGCTATCCTGATCAGCGAGGGGAGCGACCCCGTCTTTGGAAAGCTGCGCGCGCATGTAATGCTCCCGCTCGCCGTTCGCCTCAACAGGGACAGCGAGCCGAACGGTGTGCGGTTCATCGCTGCGCCCGCGTCCAAGAAACCGGTCGAGTAGCGGCCTTAGAAAGACGCGAGCGCAGATTACTGCGGCCGCGGGATTCCCGGGCAGGCTCAGGATACGCTGATTGTCCAAAAAGCCGAACATGACGGGCTTGCCTGGGCGCATCGCAGCCTTCAGCACCTTAAATCGTGCGCCCATGTCTTCGAGCGCTCCGCGAACCAGATCATGTTCGCCAACAGACGCGCCACCAATGGTCAGGAGAACATCCGCGTTCCTTGCGTCGCGAACGCGAGCCGCGAGGCTTTCCTTGCTATCCAGTGCGAGATCGAGAAGGAGCGGTTCGCCGCCCCACGCCGCGATGGCGGCCTTCATCCCAGCGGGGATCGACGAAGTGATTTGGTCCGCATTTGGCGATTGTCCCGGTTGCACAAGTTCATCGCCATTCGCCATCACGGCGACGATCGGCTTCCGCCTTACGGGCAGCGCCGCGTGGTTCATCGCAGCGCCCAGCATAAGCTGGCGGCTTTGGAGTTCCGTCCCGGCCGCGAGCAAGACATCGCCTTGCACGAAATCGAAGCCACGTGTGCGAATATGTCGGCCGACAGACACAGGGTGCAGGATTTCCACCTGGCTTTCGGAGACGGCCCTGGTGTTCTCCTGGATGACGATCGTGTCGGCTCCGACCGGAAGCGGCGCGCCGGTAAAGATGCGGACTGCCTCGCCCTCTTTAACCTCGCCACTGAACCCATGCCCCGCGGCGGATGTGCCGATCACCTTCAAATAAGATGGAACAGACGCGAGACCGCCTGCGCGCACTGCATAGCCATCCATCGCCGATGCATCGAAAGGCGGTTGCGTCAGCTTCGCCTTGAGATCCTGCGCGAGGACGCGGCCTGCCGCCTCGAAGATGGAGACCGTTTCGGCGTCCAGAGGTTCGACGCCGCTCACGATGAGGGCCTGCACCTCCGCGACCGGCATCAAGGTCATGGCTCCCCTTTGTGATCAGCGCCGGGAGCGTGGAAGTCTCCGGATTTGCCGCCTGTCTTGGACAGGAGGCGAACCCCTTCAATGCGCATGCCTTTATCCCGCGCCTTCAGCATGTCATAAAGCGTGAGGCACGCCACTGACACCGCCGTCAGCGCTTCCATTTCGACGCCAGTTTGACCGAGCGCCTTCGCCATAGCCTCAACGCGCACACCCGGCATTGCTGGTGATAACTCGAAGTCGATTTGCACCTTTGTTAGGGCAAGGGGATGGCAGAGCGGGATCAGACCGGCCGTTTGTTTCGCAGCCATGATGCCGGCGATCCGCGCCGTAGCGAGCACGTCGCCTTTGGGGGCATCCCCCTCCTCAATGAGGCGCAGCGTGCTGCGCTCCATCACGATATAGCCTTCGGCCACCGCGACCCGCTCGGTGACCCCTTTTCCGGCCACATCGACCATGGACGCCTCGCCCGTGGCGTTGATGTGGGACAGCTCGCTCATGCGTTGGCTATCTGCCTTTCCGCGGAGACGGACGAAAGAATCGCCCGAGTCGCACATTCGATATCCTGCTGCCGCATTAAACTTTCGCCAACCAGGAATGCACTGGCGCCGGCTTGCGTCAGCCGCTCGATGTCGGACGGCGTGAAGATGCCGCTCTCCGACACGATAATGCGGCCCGGCGGAATCAGTTTCGCAAGCTCTTCGGTGGTTTCGAGATGCGTTTCGAACGAGTTGAGATCGCGGTTGTTGATGCCGATCAGCCAGGCGTTCAGCAAAAGTGCGCGCTCAAGTTCTTCCTGATTGTGAACCTCGACAAGAACGGACATGTCCAGGGCGCGCGCGGTGGAGAAAAGCTCGCTGGCAAGCCCGTCAGATGTGCAAGCCATGATGATGAGAATGCAGTCGGCCCCCATGGCTCGCGCTTCAGCAACCTGATAGGAGTCGACCATGAAATCCTTGCGAAGCACGGGCAGCCGCGTCGCCTTTCGCGCTGCGATCAGCGCCTCGGGCGAGCCTTGAAAGGATGGGCCGTCGGTCAGAACCGAGAGGCAAGCCGCTCCCCCACGTTCGTAAGCCTTGGCGATTGCGGCGGGATCGAAATCGGGACGAATGAGGCCGCGCGACGGACTCGCCTTCTTTACCTCCGCGATGAGTGCCGGTTCCGCACGAGCGCACTTTCTCGACAGAGCGCCAAAGAAGTCGCGTAAACACGGCGCGTCGGCAGCCCTCTCCTCAAGCTCGGCCAAAGCCATGCTTGCCCTGGCTCTCGCGACTTCTTCCTTTTTATAGGCGACAATGCGGTCGAGAATGCTCATAGCGCCACCGTCTTTTCTAATGCTCTTAGGTACGGGTTGTGGCGTGCATCAGATCGCAAAACACCCAAATTGCTCAAGTGTTTTCCGTACCAAAAATTCGAAGATTCAAATTTAACATTACTTTGCATCGAGTGCTAATTCTGGTTGCGCAGAAGCAGCATCCGTGCTCGCCAAAATCAGAGCATCGAGCGCCTTCTGGGCTGCGCCTTCGTCGATCGACGCGGCGGCAAGGCGCGCCCCTTCTTTGAGGGTTTCGGCTCGCCCCGCGATGATGAAAGCGGCGGCGGCATTCAAGAGCACGATATCCCGGAAGGGTCCCGGTTCGCCGCGCAGCAGCTCCCTCATCGCGAGAGCGCAATCCTCTGGCGATCCGCCTTCAAGGTCTGAGGCGCGCGCTTCGGGCAAACCTGCATCGCTTGGATGAACCTCGAAGGAGGAAAGCCTGCCGTCTTTCAATTCGACAACGCGGCTAACGCCGGTGGTGGACAGCTCATCCATGCCATCGGCTCCGTGAACGGCCCACACATGTTGCGCGCGCCCCCGCTTTAGCACTTCCGCCATCGGCAGAAGCCACTCATCCGAATAGGCGCCGATGAGCATGCGTTTCGCGCCCGCGGGATTGAGGAGCGGCCCGAGAAGGTTGAAAATCGTCCTCAGCTTGAGACCCTGGCGCACCGAGGCCGCGTGCCGCATCGCCGGGTGATGAGTGGGCGCCCAGAGGAAGGCGAGTCCGGCACGCTCGAAACAGTGCGCGATGCGCTCTGAAGGCATCTTGATCGTGACGCCCAGTTTTTCGAGCACGTCCGCCGCGCCGGATTTCGACGACACGGCCCGGTTCCCATGTTTCGCCACAGGAACGCCCGCGCCAGCCAGCACGAACGAGGTCGCCGTTGAGATATTGAACGTCCCCTTCGCGTCGCCGCCCGTGCCGACAATGTCGATGGCCCCTTCGGGAGCGGCAGCGGGCACCATAAGCGTCTTCATGGCGGCGACCGCGCCTGCAATTTCGTCCACCGTCTCGCCGCGCGCCTTTAACGCCACGAGAAACCCTGCCAGCTCGATCTCGGAAACGGCCCCCTGCATGATGCAGGTGAACGCCTCTCGCGCCTCCTCCTCGGAAAGGCAGGCTCCGCCCGCGGCTTTCTCGAAATGAGGGCGAAATGCAGCAGCGAAGCCGGGCCTGGGCGTGTCTTGCATCGGCTGGCTCAAGCGACGGTCGCGTGCCCGGAGGCAGGCTCAAGCGCAGGCAAAAAAAGTCCTTTCTTCCGCGGAGACCAGCGCACTCCCGCCAGCGTCAGAAAATTCGCGAGGATCGCATGGCCGTTTGCGCTCGCAATGCTTTCGGGGTGGAATTGCACACCAAACGTTGGCTCGCTGCGATGCTCCAGCGCCATGATGAGCCCATCCGATGTGTGCGCTGTCGCCGTGAGGCAGGCCGGAAGGGTTTCCGCCTCGACAATGAGCGAATGGTAGCGTGTCGCTTCGAAGGCGTTCGGCAATCCGCGGAACAGGCTCGTTCCCTCGTGGTAGATTTTCGATAGCTTGCCGTGCATCAGCACCGGCGCGCGGATCACTCGCCCGCCGAATGCCTGTCCGATGGTCTGATGACCAAGGCACACGCCAAGCAGCGGAATGCGCCCATTGTTCTCCTTCACGAGGTCGAGGCAAATGCCAGCCTCGTTCGGCGTGCACGGCCCCGGCGACATGACGATCGCCTCGGGCTTCTCCGCTATCACCGCCGCCGCCGTCTTCTCGTCGTTGCGGTAGACGCGCACATCGACGCCAAGATCGCCGAAATAATGGACGAGGTTGTAGGTGAAACTGTCGTAATTATCGATAATCGTGATCACTTTTTCTGCCCCTGGCCCGCTGGCGGAAGTGTGTTCGGCGACATGGACAGCACGACATGTCCGGTCGCGGGCTGCAAATCCTTCCAAAGCTCTTCGTCGAATTCAAAGCTCACAACAGCCGCCGTCGGCAGCTTATCCTTGAGTTTCAGCCGCTCACGGCCGTCTACCGCGAGCATCACCGCGAGGTCTTGCATCCCAGGGTTATGGCCGACGATCATGACGTGATCCACATCCTCAGCGAGGTCCTTCAGGACCTTCAACAGAGTTTGCGCGCTCGCCTCATAGAGCGTCTTGTCGAAGCGGACTTTGGGCGCATTGTCCCACGCCTCGGCCGAGGCCAGAGTCAGCGTCTGGCGCGTCCGCACCGAAGGCGAGCACAAAATCACATCGGGCCGCAGATGCCGGTCGCGCATGGCCGCGCCCATCTTCGGCGCCGCCTTCAATCCGCGATCGGCAAGGGGGCGGTCGAAGTCATCGATGCGCGGATTGTCCTTCTCACCGGACTTGGCATGGCGAAAGAGCGTCACCGTCTTCATTGGACAACCTTATCCCCTGCACTACTGTCCCCGACCCGCCTGTCCCGCAAAGCGTACCGCTTCTTCGGCAGCACGGAACAGCGCCCGCGCTTTGTTTTCGCACTCTGCCTGCTCGGACGCCGGAACCGAATCCGCGACGATGCCGGCGCCTGCTTGAACGTACATCATGCCATTTTTAACAATCGCCGTCCGAAGCGCAATGCACGTATCCATTTCCCCGTTGGCGGCAAAGTATCCGATGCAGCCTGCGTAGATGCCACGCTTTTCGGGTTCAAGCTCGTCGATAATCTCCATGGCGCGGACTTTCGGCGCGCCGGACACGGTGCCTGCCGGAAAACCTGCCATAAGGGCATCGATGGCGTCGTGCTTCGCATCGAGCCGCCCTGCCACGTTCGAGACGATGTGCATGACCTGACTGTAGTATTCCAGGAAGAAGCTGTCAGTCACGCGCACCGAAGATGTCTCTGCGACGCGGCCCACATCGTTGCGGCCGAGATCGAGCAGCATCAGGTGTTCGGCGCGCTCCTTCGTGTCGGCGAGAAGCTCAGCAGCGAGACGCTTATCCTCGTCTGGCGTCGCGCCTCGATGCCTCGTGCCGGCTATGGGCCTGATCGTGACCTCGCCCTCGCGGACTCGCACCAGTATTTCCGGGCTCGATCCCGCGACTGCGAAGTCTCCGAAGTTCAAGAAATACAGGAACGGCGCGGGGTTGATTCGTCGCAAGGCGCGGTAAAGCGCAAAGGGCTGCAGATCGAACCGCGTGGCGAACCGCTGCGAGAGCACGACCTGAAATATGTCGCCCGCGCCGATATAATCCTTCGCGTGGGCGACCATGGCCATGTAGTCCTCCGGCGCCATGTTCGATGTCGCCGACGCGAACACTGCTTCGAACTCGTTGACGGAGGAAGCGTGTGCGCTTTTCGTTTCGAGAGCGTCTTGGATCTGCGTCAGCCGCTCGATGGCGCGGGCGTAAGCGGTCTTGGCTGGGATATTTTTCTGAGCCCGGACGGTGGTGACGATTGTCATCTCGTCCTTGACGGCGTCGAAGATGACCATGATCGTGGGCCGCATCAGGAGCGCATCGGGCACCCCGATGGGATCAGGCTTCTCAGCAGGCAGGCGCTCGACGAGGCGCACCGTGTCATAGCCCAGATAGCCGAAGACACCCGCCGACATGGGCGGCAGATGCTCGGGAATAGCGACGCGGGATGCCTCAAGAAGCGATCGAAGCGCGCTGAGCGTGCCTTTCTCGCAAGGCTGAAAGGCGGACGCGTCATCCAGCGGCGCAGTGTTGACCTCCGCGAAATCCCCATGAGCGCGCCACAAAATATCCGGATCGAGGCCGATGATGGAATAGCGGCCGCGCACGGCGCCGCCCTCCACCGACTCGAGGAGGAAGGAATAGGGGCGGTCCGCCGCAAGCTTGAGCATCGCCGCCACCGGCGTTTCAAGGTCCGCGACCAAGCGCATGGAAATGAGTTGGGCTTCACCGGCGTCATAGCGCACGGAAAAGTCGGAAGACGAAGGCTCGACCTTCATTGGCTTTGCGATCTCGTAAAGTTGCGTGTCTCTTGGCTCAATTCAAAGCAAAGAGGCACGCCATCGAAATCTATTCACCGCCTTCATAGGAGCCCCCTGCGACGGAGGAGAAGTTCTTCTGATCAACGGAGACGCCGGCCGTCTTCATGACGCCCCCCAGATACTCGGAATAATTATCCTCGGCGACTTGTTTTCCGAGCTGCTGATCGAGTCCACGAGCCTGCATTTGGTTGAGCGGGGCAGGCAGCGCGATTTTCTCGACTTCGAAAACAACGCGGGCCTCCCCTTCCGAGGCCGACGCCGTCCCATGCTCGGCGAGCGTGAACGCCTGCGCGACAGCGGCTGGCGGAATCCCCTCTTCCGACCCCTCGCGCTTCAAAGGCTGGCTTGTCTTGACTTCGGCGCCAACGCTTTTTGCCACATCGGCGATAGGCTCGCCGCGGTTGAGGCGCGCCACAAGATCGCGAGCCTTCTCGGCCAGCCTGGTTTGGATTTGCTCCCTCCGCCAGGCGGCCTCCACATCGGCCTTCACCTCATCGAGCGGCTTCTGCCTTGGTTTCACGATGTCCTGCACTTCAAACCAGGCATAGCCTCCGCTAGGCAGTCGCAAGGCTTCGTTTTCGACCCCGACATCGGACTTGAATGCCGCCTCAACCAGCGTTGCGATCGGAACGCCGGGCAGCTCAACGGCCTTGCCATCGGCGCCTTTGCCCGTGCGGTCAAACGTGACCTCCTCGAGTGGAAGATTAAGCTTCTTCGCGCTGTCGGCAAGCACCACCCCGGTGGCGCGGTCATCCTCAAAGGCCTTGATGAGCTTGGCATTTTCCGCCGTGGCGCGGGCCTTCACAAGATCGGCGCGGATTTGCTCTGTAACTTGATCGAAGCTCTTCTCCTCACCCGGCACGACCTCCAGCACACGCATGATGACGGTCGACAGCGGGCCATCGACCGGCCTGCTGGTCCACCCCTTATCGGTCGTGAATGCCTCCTGGATCATGGCCGGGCTGGTGGCGAACTTCTGGGAGAACTCCTTCTTGGACACGAGGCCCATATCGAGCTCAGGCTGCTTGAAGCCCGCTTCCTTCGCAACGTCAAGGAAGTCTTTCCCGGCTTTCAGCTCCTGGTAAGCGGCATCGGCAGCGGCTCGGGTCTTGAATGGAATAAGCTCGATCTTCCTGCGCTCGGGAACAGCATAATTGGCTGCCCTGGCGGCGTATTCTGCTTTGAGATCGTCCTCGGAGACGCTGATCTTGCTCGCAACAGACTGCGGCGTGATCGCGAGCACAGCAACTTTTCTCAGTTCAGGCGCCACGAACTGCGTCTTGCGCTCGTCATAGTAAGTCTTCAGCGTCTCTTCTGAAGGCGCGTCGATTGTGCCTGCCGCGCCAGCGCTGAGGGTAAAGTAAGCCAGTGTCCGCTGCTCGTTGCCGTACCTGTTATAGGCTTCCAGCAATGCTTTCGGAGTTATAGCGCTCTTGTCGAAAATGCCTTGAATCTGCCGCCGGATAAGGTCGCCCTTGAACTCCTGCTCGAAAAATGGGGCGGTATAGCCGATCTGCTGCAAAAACTGCTCATATTTCTTCGGACTAAAAGTCCCGGGAGGATCCTGGAACATCGCCGTGCTGGTAATGGCCTGCCGCAAGCCTGCCTCGGACAATCCAAGCCCAAGGTCCTCGGCCTGGAGATTAACCGCTGCATCCTGGATCAGCCCCTGCAAAACGCGGTTGGGCAAACCGAATGCCTTCGCTTCCTGAGGGGAGATGCGGCGCCCGGCTCGTTGGCTCAGGTTCTCAACCACCCTTTCATAGGCGCGGCGAAACTGCTCGGGAGTGATACTCTCGGAGCCGACTTTCGCGACGGTCTGATGCGTGTAGCGGTCGAAATAGTTGTTTCCGCCCATGCTGATCGCGAACGCGCCAATGAGAATGGCGAACATGATGAAAGCAGCCGCTTTCCGAAGGATATGCATCATGAGGGTGGGCGTCCTTACACGCTTAAGATAAAGCGGGTCTTGATTCCGGCGGGCATTTCTTGCAGGGTCCGCGTTGCCGTAATTTAGAGAATAAAAACGTGCGCGCAATATTAAGATTTGCGCATGAAGCCCCCTTCAACAAATTCGTGGGCGAAGGCGCCCCGGTTAGCGAGATGAGATGTCGGAACCGAAGCTTTACGTCGCAGGCAATTGGAAAATGAACGGCTTGCAGGCCGACCTCAAGGAAATCGAATCGGTCAGAGACGGGGTTACCCCGGCTGGGCCCGATGTCGCGATCTTTCCACCTGCGACGCTTTTGCATCAAGCGGCTTCGCTGGTTAAAGGATCGCCGGTGGAAATCGGAGCGCAGGATTGTCACGCGCAAGCCAAGGGAGCGTTCACGGGCGATCTGTCAGCGGCGATCCTGAAGGATGCCGGGGCCACTTCCGTGATCGTCGGCCACAGCGAGCGCCGGAGCGGCCATGGCGAGACCAGCCGCGATGTCCACGCGAAGGCGTCAGCGGCGCTGAAGGCGGGGCTGAAAGTGATCATCTGCATCGGCGAGACCAAAGGTGAGCGCTTGGCCGGGCTTGCTCCCGAGGTTTGCGCACGACAAGTGGCGGGAAGCCTGCCGGCAGAGAGCACACCTGATACCGTTATCGTCGCTTACGAACCTGTTTGGGCAATCGGCACCGGCTTGTCTCCCACGATACCGGACATAACCTCCATCCACGAGGTTGTGCGAGGCGAACTCCACAAACTCTTCCCTGGCAGCGCGGGCAAGCGTTGGCGCGTGCTTTATGGAGGGTCGGTCACAGCCGACAACGCCGGGTCGATCTTCGAGAGCGATGAAGTGGATGGCGTCCTTGTCGGCGGCGCCAGTTTGAAAGCGACTTCTTTTCTTGGGATCATCGCCGCCGCCAAGGCAGCCTCGAAACAGCGTGAGCCGAAATAGGGGAAAGCTTGATATGAAACGCTCTGCGCCTTCTCATCCCAAGTTCTCTCGCTTTGCAGCCTGCGCGCTTGCTTTAAGCGCTCCGGCTCTCTTCTCGGTTTGTGCGGGCGCATCCCCCTTGGACAAGAACACCTGTGCAAAACTCGCCCAAGAGTTGCAGAACCTGAAGGCGCTCGATGTGGATAAGCTCATGGAAAACGGACCGGCTTGGGCAGCCGGTCACCTTTCTCCCGGCGATCTCAGCCTCGTCAGGCAATATATCGATCTCGATGAGCAGATGAAGTTTCGCTGTTCGGCGCCAAGTTCTCTCGTCCATTTGAAGCACCTGGAGGATGAAGACGAAGAGAATGGCGCCAAGCCCGGCGAAGACGCTTCGGGCGCGAAGAATTGCAGTGAAAGCGCTCCCGCCAAAGCACCGAAACCCAAGGCAGCCAAGACGCCCGAGAAGGCGAAGCGGCCCACCGAAGCCAGCTCTGCAGGCTCACGGTAGCGGCGCCTTGTTTTGACGGCTTGACTTGCCGCCGAAACAGGTCATGTATGGCGGTAGCTTCCCCCACTTTTGACCGGTTGAGAGTCTATGAGCACTATACTTCTTGTCGTTTACATCACGTCCGCGATCTCGATGATCGTGCTCATTCTTCTTCAAAGATCTGAAGGCGGCGCGCTCGGCATCGGAGGCGGTGGAGGCGGACTCGTATCCGGCCGTGGCGCGGCGAATCTCCTGACCCGGATCACGGCGGTTCTCGCCACGCTTTATTTCTTGGGAGCGATCGGGCTTGGTGTCCTCAGCCACCGGACCCCGCCGTCATCGGCGGTGGTCGGCAGCCCGGCGAAAACGCCTGCCGGTGAGAGCGCACCTGCCTCAGAGCAGGCGCCACTGGAGCAGGCGCCGAGTGGCCTTCCCGAGCTCAAGCTGCCTAAGCTCAAGCCGGAAACGGCTCCTGCGCAATCGTCTGGCCCGGCAGCGCCCGCTCCCACGGCGCCAGCCCCGGCGACTCCTGCGCTGCCGCAACTTCCACAATCGCAATAATCGCCGTTATACAGAGACCGGCCGCAGGCCTGCGGCCGACGCTTCCGTTGAAAACCGAGAGCTTGCCCTTTCGCTTGGGCTGGCAAAGCATTACTTTTCGAGTCCATGGCGCGATATATCTTTATTACCGGCGGCGTGGTTTCCTCATTAGGCAAGGGTTTGGCATCGGCGGCCCTTGGCGCGTTGCTGAAGGCGCGGGGTTATTCCGTGCGGCTTCGCAAGCTCGACCCCTACCTCAACGTCGATCCCGGAACGATGAGCCCGTATCAGCACGGCGAGGTTTTCGTGACTGACGACGGCGCGGAAACCGACCTCGATCTCGGGCATTATGAGCGGTTTACCGGCGTCTCCGCGCGCCGAGACGACAACATCACAACAGGGCGGATCTATCAGAACGTCTTGTCCGCCGAGCGGCGCGGCGATTACCTCGGCGGGACCGTGCAGGTCGTTCCACACGTAACGAACGCCATCAAGGACTTCATCTTGACGGGCAACGAGGGAGCCGACTTTGTGCTCGTGGAAATCGGGGGCACCGTCGGCGACATCGAAGGGCTTCCCTTCTTCGAGGCGATCCGCCAGCTCGGCAATGATCTCCCCCGCGGAAGAGT
Source organism: uncultured Alphaproteobacteria bacterium (assembly GCA_963757195.1). Taxonomy (GTDB): domain Bacteria; phylum Pseudomonadota; class Alphaproteobacteria; order Rhizobiales; family Rhodomicrobiaceae; genus Rhodomicrobium. The sequence goes on along the minus strand of CAVWQG010000002.1, from coordinate 221,750 downwards.
GATCTTCATTCACCTGACGCTTCTGCCCTTCATCCAAGCTGCGGGCGAACTGAAGACGAAGCCCACGCAGCATTCCGTGAAAGAGCTTCGGTCCATCGGCATCCAGCCGGACATCCTTCTCTGCCGCTCGGAGCATCCAATCCCGAAAAGCGACAGAGCCAAGATCGCGCTGTTCTGTAATGTCCGCGAAAGCGCCGTGATCCAGGCCCTCGATGTTCACAACATTTACGATGTTCCCCTTGCCTATCACGAGGAGGGCCTCGACCGCGAAGTGCTCGCGGCATTCGGCATCGACAATGCCCCTGAGCCTTCTTTGGAAATCTGGCGAAAAATTTCCCGTCGCATCGCCCACCCGGATGGCGACGTGTCCATCGCCATTGTCGGCAAATACACGAACCTGAAGGACGCTTATAAGTCCCTGATCGAGGCGCTCGCGCATGGCGGCATCAGCCAGGGCGTTCGCGTCAACATCAATTGGCTCGATGCAGAGCTGTTCGAGAAAGGCGATCCCAGCGCCCACCTCGAAAACATACACGGCATCATCGTGCCGGGCGGTTTTGGCGAGCGCGGCGCTGAAGGAAAGATCGAGGCCGCCCGCTACGCGAGGGTGAGAAGAGTGCCGTATCTCGGCATCTGCTTCGGCATGCAGATGGCGGTCGTCGAAATGGCGCGCCATGTCGCCGGGATCAACGGCGCAAGCTCAACGGAGTTCGGGCCCGCCGCCGAGCCGGTCGTCGGCTTGATGACGGAATGGCTAAGCGGCGCCACGGCCCAGCAACGCAGCGCTACGAGCGACAAGGGCGGCACCATGCGGCTCGGAGCCTTTGAGGCGGAACTCTCAGAGGGCAGCCAGGTCGCGGGCATCTATGGCCGGGAGCGCATCAGCGAGCGCCATCGCCATCGCTACGAGGTCAACATCACCTACCGCGAGCGGCTGGAGAAGGCGGGGTTGCGTTTCTCAGGCATGTCGCCGGACAAGAAGCTGCCGGAGATCATCGAGATACCGGGCCATCCCTGGTTTATCGGCGTGCAGTTTCATCCGGAGCTGAAGTCGCGGCCCTTCGATCCCCATCCGCTTTTCTCGTCTTTCGTTGGCGCCGCCGTCACTCAAAGCAGGCTCGTCTAGGATGGTTGTTAGCCCAAACTCAATCGTGGAGGTGCGGCGCGTCCGCATCGGCAACGTCTTGCCGCTTTCCCTTTTTGCGGGTCCGTGCCAGCTGGAGAGCCGAGCGCACGCCCTCGAAATGGCGTCCGCTCTGAAAGAGATCGCTGCGCGCCTCGGCATCGGGCTCGTCTTCAAGACTTCGTTCGACAAGGCGAACCGCACCAGCGCCAAAAGCGCGCGTGGGATCGGCCTCACGGCGGCGCTCCCCATCCTCGCGGAGATTCGCGAGACGCTTGGTCTTCCGGTCGTCACCGATGTGCATGACGCCTCGCAATGCGCGCCCGTGGCGGAGGCCGTGGACGTGCTGCAAATCCCGGCCTTCCTGTGCAGGCAGACGGACCTTCTGGTCGCGGCCGCCGAAACCGGGCGCGCGGTGAAGATCAAGAAGGGGCAGTTTCTCGCGCCATGGGACATGAAGAATGTGGTCGCCAAGGTGCTTGTCGCAGGCAACCCCAATGTAATGGTGACGGAGCGCGGCGTCAGCTTCGGCTACAACACGCTCGTGACCGATATGCGCGCGCTGCCGATCTTGGCCGAAACAGGGTGCCCCGTCGTCTTCGACGCCACGCACTCCGTGCAGCAGCCCGGTGGACAAGGCACGGCCAGCGGCGGCGAGCGCCGTTTCGTGCCGGTTCTGGCCCGCGCGGCTGTGGCGGTCGGCGTCGCGGCAGTGTTTATCGAGACGCATCAAGACCCCGATCGCGCGCCGTCCGATGGGCCGAACATGCTGCCGCTTTCAACGCTTGAAGCGCTGTTGCGAGAGCTTATGGATTTGGACAAGCTTGCGAAGGCCAGGATGGTCAGCCTGTAAGTATGTACAACCGGTTAAAATTGGGTTTGTTTCGTAGAAGCACCATAAGTAAATAAATAAGCACTTTTCCGCGACTGGCGTCGTGACCTAGAGCGCTTTGCGATGAGTTCCCACCAATGTCAAGGCCGGGCTTGACCCGGCCATCCAGCCTTTTGGAACTTGTTATCATGGATGGCCGCCGCGAAGGGCGGCCATAACAATAGGGGATTTCGAATAATTTCGACCCGCTCTGGAGCCTATCCGCTTTTGATGAAATCAAAAGCAGGCTAAGTTTTTGTCGTGCGTCGTTATCGGAAAATCGCTCAATGTGCGGCTTCGGTTGTTGGCGCCGTCGAAGCCGTTTCCTTGCTTCGCGGAGCGCGGATGACCGTGATGGACATCGGCGGCAGCGTTATGGACAGCAGCTTGGCGCTCTCGGTTCGGCTCTGCAACGGGGGGTTTGAAAACGCAGGCTGCCCATCGTCCTTGTTCGCTTTCCAGCGATATTGAGCGGGAGAATATTGGAGGACCTCGTGAGGACCGCGCCACTCCTGTTGGGCCGCGCTGCCACCTTCGAATGCAGCAGAGATTGTTTGCGCCCGGGCAGGATCTTTGTTGAGAATGAGGAGCGCCCAAAGGTCATCGGGACGGAGCACCGCATAGGCCGCAAGGGTTGACTGCCGATCATTCCCAATGCGCACTGGATAAAGCGTGTGAACCCCATCGGCGGCCCCGAAAAACTCTTTCGTTAAAAGCTGCGCTCCATAATAGGTGGGCAATTTCCAGCTGGGCTGCCCTTCCGCCCTTTGCTCGAGCATCATGAGATTGCCCCAGGTTTCGCACTTTGCCCCGTCGAGGATGGGCTCGCCCGGCTCAGTGCCGTAGAGATAGGCCGCCTTGACCCCAAGCCTGAACCATTCCAGCGCGATCTCCGCGTTAAGGAGCGCAGCGGGCAGCTCAACCTCGGCCTGCCCCGCAAAGGAAGAGTAGCCATACTCGGTGATGATCCAGGGAATGTCCTTCGGCACGCCATCCTGCTCAAGCCGCCGAAGGGTCTGGGCGATGAGCGCGGGGTGACGCGCCAGCTGTTGCGGCGGCGTTTCCTCGCAAAGATCGTCGAAGGGATACCACTCGAAAGAGAAGAAGCCGAGATCGGCCATCCGCTGGCGGCTTCTCAGATAGGAGAGGAACCGGCCCATCCAGGACGTATTGCCTTCGTTGTCCGGGATGCTGTTCCAGCCATCCACCTCGGACTGGAATCCAGGGCCGCCCAAGGCGATGCCGGGATTCTCTTTGCGGATGGCGTCGGCAAATTGCACAAAGAGCGCGCCATAATGCTCGGGCGAGGTGTTCTGGCCGTCGGGTTCCTCGCCAAGCTCTATCTGCCTGACATCGTAGCCTCGCGCCTTCAGGAAACGCACCTCCGCCGCCACATTGTCCGGCGTGTCGTAGAGGAGGCCGGCCGGCATCAGGATCGGCCTTCCGCGCGCCAGGCCAGACGCTACCAATCGATCGACGCCGGGCTGCTCGATATCCGGGTCGCGGTCTGTGGCGCGATGCCAGGGATCGGTCGAGGACGTGACGATTTCGGTCTGCTTCTTTCCGTCGGCGGCGTGGGCCACCGCATCCGCGAGAGCGCCATTGGCGTCGAGAACGCCTGCGTAGAGCTCCCGGACGGCGAAGCCGAGTTTGTCGCGCCCATCGGTTGAGCCTGCCGGAGCCGTTCCCGATGCCTTCTTCAAGAGGATGCGAATATAGTTTGTTTTGATCGGAGTATCGGTCAGCCGGAGCAGGGCATCGCCTCCGCTTGCCCCCGCGATCCGCCCGTTCGGAAACATGCGCCAGCGGCCGCGCAGCATATCCTTGTAGTATTCGGCGGGTTCGCCTTCCCAATACTGAACGTCGTAATCGACCGCGTAGGGCTCGGCCCAAAGGATGCGCAGAGCGTCGATGGGGACGTCTTTCCGGAAATTAATGAGAACCCACTGCGGGTTGAGCGCGTTGTCCTCGCCGGTGTAGAACGCGTCAAGATAGGGGTTGCTCTTCCAGAAGCTTGCGGGATCGCCGTCTGAAAGGCGGGAGTAGCCGTCGTGGTTGGCCTGGTCCTTTGTATTGCCCCGGCGCGGAAGCCTGTAACCGTTGGAAACCTGGATCGGCTTTTCAGATATGGCGCTCGATGTCCAATAGCCCTGGGCGTGGCCCGCGTCGCTCCACGTCCCGTCCTCATTCCAGTGCCAGACCTCGCCGCCGAGTTCGGTGCGCAGGCGATAAGCGAGGCCATAAAACGGAGCCTCCTTGAGTTCCTTCAGCGTCTGTGGCTTGAACGTCAGGCCGCTCTCTTCATGGTGATGTCCATCGAGCCCTCCTCCGAGCGCTTCGGAGGGCGTCACCGTTGCAGCAGGTTTATCAGCCTCGATCACAAAGGTGACGGTTTCCGCGGCGCTTGCCGGGAAGGTTCCGCTTATTAGCGATGAGGAAACAAGAAAAAAAAGCGCCGCCCCTCGCGCTGCTGCCCTAGCCGCCCGGCCTAGAAGCTTACTCGACTTCGCCATCGCCGCGCTCGTCCAAGCCTGGATGACATCAGGATTTGCCAAGCAACCTCTCATTCGCCTCGACCGCGCTTGAGATTTCCTGTTTTTCCTTCTCGTCGCAAGTCACCGGAGGAGGCATGGCGGCATTGGGCTGGGCATCGACAGCTTCCACCTTGCCCAGCAAAAGCTGGACGGTGAAAAGGTGCAGGGTATTGATGTATTGAAGCTGGCTCTCCGTCCATCGGCCGGTTTTCTTCTCCCGCGAGAGGAGCGCGTCCCGGTTGGCGATCACAAGGTCTTGCAGTTCGCACTTGTGCGCGCGCGCCGTGAGATGCGCTTCCCGAATGATCTCCCTTGCATCGGCGTCGGGAATAATAATTTTTGATGGATCGGATTTATCGATCTCGACGACAGTCTTGTCGCTTTGGGTAATCCTGGAGGGCAGCGACTGCCACGCGAGGGCCTTCAGCGTTTTCAGAGTCTTGTCGCTTACCTCGCTGATTGCCCCTGACGTCTGCGCAGTTGCAACCGGCGCACACAGAAGCGAAACAGCCAAACAAAAAGATCGTAAAATCATGCCGGCCCTTAGTCCCCAGAATGAAGGATAGCGTGGGCTGAAGGCCTCAGCGCCCACAACTCATGGGGGTTATGAATAAGCAGAAAAACCCGGCAAGAGAATGTCTAGGTTGTATCGCTTTCAGGGCGAGCCTGTGCCTTTCCAAGGGCCGCGGCGCAGGATCTTGATGATGCCCCTCAAGGTGCGCACCTCCTGCTCGGTGGGCGCCATGCGTGTGAACATGGTCCTGATATTGTTGACCATCGTATCGCGTTTCTCAGGTGGAAACAGAAAACCGCAAAAGTCCAGCTCACGCTCAAGATGCTCGAAAAAGCCAAGAAGTTCGTGGCGTTCAGCGGGACGGCTGGACTTGAAGCGCTGACCCGCGCCCTGCGGCGCATCGGGCAGGCTACGGCCGAGCGAATCAGGATTGACAAGTTTTCGCCATTCATAAGCGAACAGCAGCACCGATTGCGCCAGATTGAGCGATGCAAATTCGGGATCGACAGGCGCGGTGACGATCGCATCGGCGAGCGCCACCTCCGCATTCTCGAGGCCGGTCCGCTCTTTCCCGAAAAGGAGGCCGCATCGCAGCCCCGCCGCCTGACGTTCGAACAGCGCCAACGCCGCGCCATCCGGCGCGAGCACCGGCTTCGCCAGAAAACGGCTCCGCGCGGTGGTTGCGGCGAGATAATTCAGATCGGCGATGGCATCCGCAACTGAACCAAACAGGGCGGCCCCATCGATGATCTCGACGGCAAGTGCAGCAGAGGCGCGCGCCGCCTCGTTTGGCCAGCCGTCGCGCGGCTTCACGAGCCGCAATTCGCGCAGCCCGAAATTCGCCATGGCCCTGGCCGCCGCGCCAATGTTTTCGCCGAGTTGCGGCTCGACGAGAATGATTGCTGGGCCAGAAAAACCTTGGGCTCGGATCGACATACCGTCAGGTAAGCGATCGAGCCCGTTCGTTGTCAAGCAAAGCGTGTGTTAAGCAACTGCCTGTCAAGATACCCGCGCCGCATTGCTCAGCCCGCCTTGGAAGGGGCTGTTGAGCTGCACAATCTTCAGATTGAGGTACGCCGCAAAGGTGACCCATAGCAGATAAGGAACGGCAAGCAAGCTCGCCTTGGAGGAGTAGGGCGCGAACCCAATGACCAAAGCCAGAACCGAGAGCCAAAGGAAGGCCACCTCGACCAACGCCCAGTCGGGACGCCTGAGATTAAAGAAAAGCGGCGTCCAAAGCAGGTAAAAGAAGAAGTTCACCCCAAACAGAAGTGCTATTGTCCAGTGCCCCTCCGGCCCCGCCGAAGTCCAGGCCTCAACGCCCGCCCAGGCCGTGATCGAGAGGATCACCGTCCAGGCCGGTCCAAACAACCACTCCGGCGGATTCCACCATGGCTTGCGAAGGGCGCGGTACCAGGGACCTACCTTGGTGAGCGATCCCGCGGCGAAGAGGAGGGCGAGCGTAATGACCGCTGCAACTATGATTGTAATTGTCATGATCCACTATGTGTGCGCGAGAAGACTTGGTGCAAGCTGCTTCACGAAGTTGCTAACGAGCGTGCGGAAGAGCTAACCCTTTTGTGTATCCCTCTTTGCCTCACCGGCTTTGATCTGTGAGCTTTGATTTGCTGTTGCGTATGCGGCAAGGGCAAGCAGGGCTGAAATTATTGTTTCGTGAGACATATGGTATACTCCTCCTGACAACAAACTTATAACGAGGCCCGCGTGCGGCTGTTCCAGTCAAAATGAGAGGCCGCGGCATTTCATCACCGGAAACCTGTTGAAAAGCCTCGGACGCATTGCTAAGCGCTTGGCCGGGGCCCGCGTGAGCGCGCCCCGCGCGCGCGGAAGGACTGTTCATGACCTACGACAATCTCGACCTGAAAGAGCTGATTCGCACGATTCCGGACTATCCGAAGGCCGGCATCATGTTCCGGGACATCACGACGCTGATCGGCCACGCGACGGGCTTCCGCTCCGCGATCAGGAGGCTTGCAGCGCCCTACGAGGACATGAAAGTCGACGCCGTGGCAGGGATCGAAGCGCGCGGCTTCATCGTGGGCGGCGCGGTGGCCGACAGGCTCAACACGGGCTTCGTTCCGATCCGCAAGAAGGGCAAGCTTCCCTGGCGCGCCATCGGCCAGGATTACAAGCTCGAATACGGCACCGACATCATCGAAATGCATGAAGACGCCATCCAGCCGGGAGAGCGCGTTCTGATCGTTGACGATCTAATTGCAACCGGCGGGACAGTGGAAGCAGCGGTGAAGCTGATCCGCCGGCTTGGCGGCGTGGTCATCGGCGCCGCCTTCGTCATCGACCTCCCGGAGCTTGGCGGAATGAAGCGGCTCGAAGCCGATCATAATGTCCGCTCGCATGCGCTGATGGCCTTCGACGGGCATTAGGGGGCTGCCCGCCTTCGGACAATCTTTTACCGCGAAGGCCCCGCCTGTTGAGGCGCAGCAACGCTTTTGCCCATCGGGAAACAACATCTCTATCGACGATGCGTTTTCCCCGCCGCCAGCGGGGATGACCGCTCCGAAATCGCTTGCCAATTTAGTTATCCCCGGTACCCGCTCAGGAAAACGATAGGCGTTCCTATTGTAGAGTGGAGCGCGCCTCAACGCTTTGCCGCACTCTGAACGTCTTCGCCGTAACGAGCGCCAAGCCGGCCAGTTTTGGCTGCGAACTCATCAGCCCCCGAATCAGCAAGCGCTTTAATTGGTTGAAACCGCCATTCAGTTTACGAGCCGGGCGCTGCCATCGCTCACGCTTTGTTGCATAAATTTCAGACGGCAATGTTCGCTGAAAGCCACCAAGGAGCATCTGAGCAGCAGCGTTTCATATTGTGTGTCTGCAAATTTAAACGCAATGTGCGCCTACGCGCTGATACTCGAAGCCTTCCCCCTCAGACTAACAATAAATTGGAGTATGATTTTATATTTTTTGGAAAGAATAAAAGAGTTGCAGTTGCTTATTCTCTGGATAGAAGGGGTATAGGCCGCTTTTATATCATTAACCCTGTTGCTTAACTCATGTTATCTAATTATCTTCTCCTTCTACATTGAAAGGCCTTCGAGGAAGCAAATTATGCTAGCTGGGTTTTGGAGGGCTTCTCCAATTAAATTGCCGGTGCTTCTCTATCACCACGTCGGACCTCAACGTGAACACGCATATCCTGGGCTTACAATCTCACCAGATAAATTTGAGCGGCAAATCGGTTGGCTTGCTCGCCGCGGTTTCGTCGGAATCAGCCCGTCTGATTGGCTTCGTCATTACCGTGATGGCGCTGCCCTTCCGGATAAGCCAATCCTGATTACGTTCGATGATGGGTACGCCGACACCGCCACCTATGCTTTACCCGTCCTCCGTAGATATGGTTTCTCGGCAGCAATCTTCGTAGTAACGGGCTTTGTAGGAAAAACAAATTCGTGGGACCAAGCAAAAGGGTGGGGATCGCTTGCCCTTATGGACACAAAGCAAATTCGATACTGGGCGTCAGAAGGGATAGAATTCGGAGCGCATACCCGCACACACCGGGATCTCACGAAGCTTTCGGATGGCGATTTATTTAATGAAATTTCAGGCAGCAAGAAGGATCTTGAACATATTCTTGGTACGGCCGTCCACTCATTTGCTTATCCCTATGGAGGGTTTAATGAGAAAATCGCTAATTACGTTCAAGGAAACTTCGGCTTGGCCTTCTCGACGGAACGCGGTGTAAACCGCCTTTGCAATAAGCGATCCTGTTTAAAGCGAATAAACGTTGAGCCTAATCATGGCCTCGCTTTGCTCCACCTTCGCACTCAGTCCGAGATGTTCTGGACGTTGAGGAAACTGCGCCCTCTACCGCGAAAACTTTTTGAGAGCGCCGTCAAATTGTTTTTTAAAACTGAAGCTGGCTTGGCGTTCAACAGGAACAGCGATCGCGAGTACTGCTCGCTTCACACCAAGAGCACTCCGGATTTTGCCGGCGGCGAAAGCTCGATGAAATCCGCCTTTGAAGGCGGCCCTCACGCAGCGCGGACGGGAAACGGCATGACGTTCTCGCCTTGTTTGCGCTGAGGGGCGCTGGGAACGACTTGCGACTTCGGCAGGATCAACGAAGCTTCCGTGCCGACGCCAACTTTGCTGCGCAACTCGAAGCGGCCTCCATGCAATTCCGCCAAGCCGGTCACGATCGGCAGGCCAAGGCCGGTTCCGCAATCGCGCATCTTGAGCGCCAAAGTTCCTTGCCCGAAAGCGCTTAGCACCCGCGGGATTTCATCCTCGGGAATGCCGGGGCCGTTGTCGCGAACGGTCAGAACGGCTTCGCCGCCGGGCAGGATGCCGGTCCGAACGGCGACAACGCCGTTCTCCGGCGTGAATTTGATCGCATTCGAAATCAGGTTCAGGCAAATCTGCCGGAGCGCGCGCTCATCGGCAAAGACACGCGGCATTTCCGGCTTGAAATCGGTGACGAGGCGTAACTTCTTGGTCTGCGCATCCAGCCGCAGAAACCGGATGCTTTCCTGCGCGATGTCGCCGAAGTCGAGCACTTTTTCGGAAAGCTCGTAGCGGCCAGCCTCGATCCTTGAAAGATCGAGAATTCTCATTGATGAGCTTCAGGAGATGGTTTCCCAACTCATGAATGTCGCTGGCGTAAGATCTGTAAGTTGCGTTCCCGACTGGACCAAGAACCTCGTCCTTGATCATCTCTGAGAAGCCCATAATGGCGTTCAGCGGAGTACGCAGTTCATGGCTCATATTAGCAAGAAACTTCGACTTCGCTAAATTGGCTGTTTCCGCCTTGATGCGGGCCTCATCGGAAGCCTTTTTCTCCTGTCCAAGCTCATCAATCAGTCGGTCTTTCTCCGCCCTGTAATCCAGCATCGAAAGAGCCGTGCGCTGCAAGCTCTTCACGAGAAAGATGAAATAGAAGTGGATGCCGATGGCGACAACCGCCATGATCCAGTAGAAGGCGTCTCCCGTCATGAGGAACCGGAGCGCAAGGGCGCCCGTCACCGGGACCGTGCCGGCGTAAAGGATCGGCATAACCGAAGCCGCGAACAGCATCCTGATCGCCGTCACGACGGTTAGCGCCGCGAAGAGAAAGAAATAGGCGGCTTCGCTGTTATGATGCAGGCCGGTGAAGGCCACAGTTCCCCAGCATACGCCATACAGAAACTCGGCTGCGGCCAGATTTCGCTGCCACTGGTAAAGATCGACGGTTTCACGCGGCTGCTTGCGAAACCTGCGGCAAAGCGCAAGCAGGATGCCTTCCGAAATGAAGATGGTCGCAAGCCAGAGGAAAAGCTGGAACGGGTTTGCCCAGTTCAGCATCGTGACGGCGACAACGATCGCGAGAATCGGCACGGTCAGCGCCGCCACCATCTCGTTACGAACGAACATCAGAAGAAGTTCGTACGCGAAATCCCGGCTGGCCGTGGCCGCGGCATCAGGGGCGCGGGCAACGGTTTCCTGTCTTTTGCTGCCTTCCCGCGCAAACGCACGCCAGTTTACAGAGCCAGCAATACTCATCAACCCGAAATCCACTTCTGGAGGAGGTAACGCGCTTTGCTGCCCTCAAACGCGCCAGTAATGAGATGATTACTCAAAAGTGCTAATTTACGGTTGATGGAACATTGACGTTCTTAAACGTGGCCTTAGTTCCATGTCGGTAGCCCGATATTCTTGCGGCGTGGTTAACGATGAAAATCCTCGATGAAAGGCGGGCGCCAAATCCGCGCCGGGTAAGGGTCTTCCTTGCCAAGAAAGGGATTCATGCGCCTTTCGAGCAGGTCGACATCATGAGCGGGGCGCACAAGTCCGCGGACTTCGCCGAACTCAATCCCATCCAGCGCGTGCCGGTTCTGATCCTGAACGATGGAACCGCCCTCTCGGAGAGCATGGCGATCTGCCGCTATTTTGAAGCCGTGCAGCCGGACCCTCCCCTTTTCGGCAGAACCCCGATTGAGATCGGCGTGATCGAGATGTGGAACCGGCGCGCCGAGCTTAATTTCTTCCGGACTGTGACTCACTATTTCCGGCACACTCATCCGGCCATGGCTCATCTCGAAGTTCCCCAAATCCCCGCCTGGGCCGAAGCGAACAAGCCGCGCGTGACTGAGATCATCCGGATCTTCGACAAGAAACTCAGCGCCGCTCCCTACCTTGCAGGAGAAAATTTCTCCGTCGCGGACATCACCGCCATGATCGCGACAGATTTTATGAAGCCTGCTCGCCTTTCCATCCCGGACGAAGCCTTGCACTTCAAGAGATGGTATTCGGATGTGTCGTCGAGGCCCTCGCACAAAGCATGAGGCATCATGAGGTTAACGGTTATAGGATGCGGCGACGCTTTTGGCTCGGGCGGCCGCTACCACAGCTGCTATCTCCTCGATACCGCCCAAGGCCGGCTCATGCTGGACTGCGGCGCGAACTCCCCGCTGGCGCTGAAACGCGCAGGGATCGCGCTCGCGTCGGTCGACGCTGTCGTGATCAGCCATTGCCACGGAGACCACTTTGGCGGCGTGCCTTTCCTGTTTCTGGAAAGAATGTTCATGGAGCGCGGACCGAAGCCGGTCGAGATTCTGGGGCCTCCCGGCATTGCGCGTCGCACGACCGATCTTTTCGAGGCGCTCTATCCCACCCTTCCCAGTCTCCCTAGGGATTTCGAAATTCTCTACCGCGAACTCGAACCCGGTCACACAAGCTCATGGCGAGGCACTCAGATATCAGCCCACGAAGTCGTTCATTTCTCCGGCTCTCCGTCGCTTGGCCTGAGTGTGAGCGATGGCGCCAAACGCTTTGCCTTCTCGGGCGATAGCGCCTGGTGCGAAGGGGTGATCGAGGCCGGCCGCGGAGCCGATCTTTATCTCATTGAGTGCACAACGTTCAGCACGAAGACCGCGGTGCATCTCGATTACCTCACGCTTGCCGAAAAGTTCGAGGACATAGGCGCCAAGCGCTATCTGCTCACTCATATGAGCCCCGAAATGCTCGACGCCGAAGGCAAGGTCGACACCAGCCGATGCATTCTGGCCGAGGACGGGCTCTCGGTCACGATATGATCCAAAAAGGGTAATTCTTTCTATACTTCTGCCGCATTTGCCTGTAACTTGAGCGCAGGCCTCGCCAATGGCGCACGGTTACGCAAAGAATTTGCTGGACGCTCCGATGCTCGACACGATGGACATAAAGATACTCACGATCCTTCAGGAGGATAGCACCCTGCCTGTCGCGGAGATCGGAAAGAAGGTCGGACTGTCGACGACGCCCTGCTGGCGCCGCATCCAGAAACTGGAGCAGGATGGCGTTATCCAGCGCCGCGTTGCGCTCCTCGATCCGCATAGCGTCAGCGCAGGCGTGACCGTGTTCGTGGCCATCACGACCAATCAGCACAATGCGGCGTGGCTCGAACGTTTCAACGCCGTGGTCGCGAGCTTCCCTGAAATCGTCGAGGCCTATCGCATGAGCGGCCAAGTGGACTATCTTCTGCGCGTCGCCGTCCCCGACATTGCAAGCTACGACCGGTTTTACAAAGCGTTCATCTCTGAGATCGATCTCACCGATGTAAGTTCGAGCTTCGCCATGGAGCAGATCAAGTTCACGACGGCGCTGCCGCTGTCGTTCGCTGCGAAGGCTGCCGCCAAGCGCCCGCAGCAGGTGGCTTGACGGCTCGCCAAAATCAGCGTTCCTCAACGCATCATGACCTTTCCAAGCACCCACTCCGCGCGGCCGGAATGGCGCGACGCGCGCCGCATCGCCGTCAAGATCGGGTCGGCCCTGTTGACCGACCGCCCGACCGGCACGCTGAAGCAATCCTGGCTGGAAGCCATGGGCGACGATGTGGCCGCGCTCAGGGCGGACGGGCGCGACGTGATCCTCGTCTCTTCGGGGGCCATTGCGCTCGGGCGGCGCGCGCTCGGCCTCAATCCGGGTCCGCTTCGGCTCGAAGAAGCGCAGGCCGCGGCCTCCGTGGGGCAAATCAACCTCGCGCATGCCTATCAAACCGTTTTCCACGAGCGCGGGCTGACGACCGCGCAAATCCTCGTCACGCTGGGCGATACGGAGGAGAGGCGGCGCTACCTCAACGCGCGCAATACAATCGAGACGCTCTTGAAGCTCGGAGCGGTCCCCGTCGTGAATGAGAATGACACAGTGGCCACCTCCGAGATCCGCTATGGCGACAACGACAGGCTCGCGGCGCGCGTCGCCAGCATGATGACCGCCGATTGCCTCGTCCTTCTGTCCGATATCGACGGCCTCTATACGGCGCCGCCCGCGCAAAATCCCGACGCCAAGCGGCTCGATGTCGTGACGGCGATCACGCCCGAGATCGAGGCGATGGCAGGCGAAGCGGGCACGGAGATGTCGCGCGGCGGCATGGTCACGAAGCTGGCGGCGGCCAAGATTGCGGTTGCCGCTGGCACGCATATGATCATCGCGTCCGGCAAGGAGTTGCATCCGCTTCGCGCCATTGGCGAAGGCGCGCCCTGCACATGGTTTCTCGCAGCCGCCAATCCGGTCACTGCGCGCAAGCGCTGGATTGCGGGCACGCTCGAGCCGAAAGGCGTGGTCGTGATCGACGACGGCGCGCGGGCGGCGCTTCAGGCGGGCCGAAGCCTCCTTCCCGCCGGCGTAAAAAGCGTCAGCGGCCAGTTCGAGCGCGGCGAAGCCGTCATCATCCGCGATGCATCGGGCCGCGAAATCGGGCGGGGGCTCATCGCCTACACCGCCGAGGAAACGGCCCTGATCGCGGGCCGCAATTCCATGGAAATCGCTGCCACGCTTGGCTATGCTGGCCGCGCCGCCCTCATTCATCGCGATGACATGGCTCTTCATCGCGACCTCGTTTAACCGCTTATCCGATTGGCCGATAGAATGACCTCCATTGCCGACAACACGCTCGCCCCGCCGCTTTCGAAGACCGACCTGCTTGCCGCCGGGCAGCAGGCCAAAGCTGCGGCGAGAGCGCTTGCGCTGGCGCCGGCTGAGCAGAAGAACGAGGCTTTGCGCGCAGCCGCTTCGAGCTTGCGGGCGCACATCGCGGATATCCTGAATACCAATGCCGCCAACCGCAAAGCCGCCCGCGCGGCCGGGCGCCCGAATCCTTCATCGACCGCCTGACGCTCACCGAAGCGCGCGTCGAAGCGATGGCGCGCGGGCTGGACGAGATCGCCGCGCTCGCGGACCCGGTGGGCGAGATCATCGCGGCCTGGGAGCGGCCCAACGGCCTCAAGATTTCCCGCGTGCGCGTGCCTTTGGGCGTCATCGGCATCATTTATGAAAGCCGTCCCAACGTCACGGCGGATGCAGGCGGGCTCTGTCTCAAATCCGGCAATGCCGTGATCCTGCGCGGTGGCTCGGAATGTTTCGAAAGCAACCGCGCCATTCACGCCTCCCTCGCAAAAGGATTGAAGGCTGCGGGGCTGCCCGAGACAGCCATCCAGCTCGTCGCCACAACAGATCGCGACGCGGTGGGCTATCTCCTTGAGGGGCTTGGCGGCGCCATCGACGTGATCGTTCCGCGCGGCGGCAAGAGCCTTGTCGAGCGCGTGCAGAAAGAGGCGCGCGTCCCCGTGTTCGCCCATCTCGAAGGCATCTGCCACATCTATGCGGACAGGGCGGCGGACCTTGAGAAGGCGCGCGCCATCGTGCTCAACGCCAAACTCCGGCGCACCGGGATTTGCGGCGCGGCCGAAACGCTTCTCGTCGATGAGGCCGGGGCGGACCGGCTTTTACAGCCGCTCGTCGCCGCGCTTCTCGATACAGGCTGCGAGGTCCGGGGTGATGTCGCAACTTGTGCCGCCGATCCGCGCGCCGTTCCCGCCACCGAAGCGGATTGGGCCACCGAATATCTCGACGCGATCATCTCCGTGAAGGTCGTGCCGGGCGTGCGCGCAGCGATCGAGCACATCGCGAATTTCGGTTCCCAGCACACGGAGTCCATTGTCACCGAGGACGCGGCCACGGCTGAGACCTTCCTGCGCGAGGTCGATAGCGCCATCGTCCTGCACAACGCATCCACGCAATTCGCAGACGGCGCCGAGTTCGGCATGGGGGCGGAGATCGGCATCGCCACGGGGCGCTTTCACGCGCGCGGGCCGGTTGGCGTGGAGCAACTCACCACCTTCAAATACGTCGTGCGCGGCGACGGGCAGACGCGGCCCGCATGATCCGGCCCGAAGGGGTTGCGGCGGCGGATATGCGGCCTCCGCCCGCGGCGGACGGAATGCGGATCGGGCTTCTCGGCGGCTCGTTCAATCCCCCGCACAGCGCGCACCGGCTCATCAGCGAAACCGCGCTTAAGCGGCTGAACCTCGCGCAAGTCTGGTGGATCGTGACGCCTGGCAACCCGCTCAAGGAGCATGGCGACCTCTCGCCGCTTGCCGAGCGCATTCGCCTGTCGCGGGGCGTCGCGCGGCGCCCGCGCATTAAGGTCACGGCCTTCGAGGCAGCGCTTGGCACGGCCTATACGGCGCAAACGCTCGCATGGCTTCGCCAGCGTTTGCCGGACGTGCGCTTTGTCTGGCTGATGGGCGCCGACAACCTCGCAAGCTTCCATCGCTGGAACGATTGGCGCGCAATTTTCCGGCTTATGCCGATCGCCGTGGAAGACAGACCCGGTTGGCGATATCGGGCGCTGGCTTCCCCTGCTGCGGCCCGCTTCGCCCGGTTTCGCATCCCGGAGAGCGAGGCTGCGATGCTACCGGATCTTGCGCCGCCGGCGTGGTGCTACCTGTCCGGTCCGTTGTCGAAGCTCTCGTCGACCGCGCTCCGCGCCGCCCGCTCGCGAGCGGGCGGCTGATCGCATTCCTTGAAAGATCTTCAAGCCAAAACTTGGCTTTTCCACATAAGCTGGACGACGCGGCGCGGAGTATAGAGTAAAAGCGGTGCGCCAAACAACAACTGCCGCCAGTAGGGAACACCTTAGTTTTGGCAATGCGCCATAATCTCGCATACCGTATACAGATTTTTGCTCTCCTTTCAACAACGGAGGCAATTCCAATCTCGTCGGAAATGGAATAACCTCTGAGCCTTAGCTCTTAGTCGAGCACCTCTCGCGCTTAGCCGTTTTAGTGACGTCTTGCGTCTGACGATAAAATAGACTGAGGGCAAACACCACAATCAGAGATCATTTGAGGTGCTGACTTATCGTCGTTTTCGTACCCAGAACCGTGGAGGTCAATATGGGTTTGTTTGATGGTGTTGTCGGCGGCGCAGTCGGCGCCGGAGTAGCGACAATTTTGAATGACTTCATTCAGAAGCAAGGCGGCGTGAGGGGCATCGTCGCTCAGTTCGAGAAGCAGGGTCTTGGCCCCACCGTCAAGTCTTGGGTCAGCACGGGGGAAAATCAACCCATTACAGCCGACCAGGTACACCGCGCTGTGGGTTATGATAAGCTGCAGGAGCTTGGGACAAAGCTCGGACTGTCCGCGGACGAAATCGCGGCCAAGCTGTCGGAGTACCTTCCGAAAGCAATCGATAAGGCCACGCCGAGAGGCAGCGTGTAAGCCCCACGCACGAGATGCTCTCTTCGCGGCGGCGCTAATTCCCGCCGCGAAGGCACAAGCAGAAGAAAATGCCTTCCCGGCTAATCCCAGTCTCTTCGGCTTAGCGTAGCGATAATAGTGCCGTTTTTATCCCTTAAAATCAGAGTCTTGGAGCTAGCTTCCGCTGCCTGAGCGCTTTCAAGCATGCGAAACCAGGCCTGTTCGGTATCCATCACCGCGGGTGCGCACGCCATCTTGGTTGAGACAAGCGGACCGATCTCGATTGCCCCGCTGTCGAACGTGTAGCGGCCGCCAAAACGATTGCACCCGCCGTTCCCCGCGACGTCACTTTCCTTAAACTGAATATATTGCTCCGGCTT
Organism: uncultured Alphaproteobacteria bacterium; assembly: GCA_963757195.1. Taxonomy (GTDB): domain Bacteria; phylum Pseudomonadota; class Alphaproteobacteria; order Rhizobiales; family Rhodomicrobiaceae; genus Rhodomicrobium. The sequence continues at coordinate 204,851 of CAVWQG010000002.1, read as the reverse complement.
GCCGTCGGAACTCAGGCCCCCACTCGGTCCCCGCCAGAGACGTGAGCGTGGCGGCGACAAGTATTACACCGATATTCGCCATATTCTTCCTACTCACAGACGCCAATATTATGACAACCTAAACTTGGCCATCGCCCAGGTTGCAGATCGATACTAGATGTTGGCTCCTCTCGAGAAAACGTCCCTCCTTTATCAGCTTTAGCTGGCGCATGAAGACTCCGTTCTTCAATTGTGTTATCGTTCAGCGTGCGTCCCGCGGGGAGATCTCTTAAATTGTCTTCGAGTTCTACCCGAGAGGGACCGAGCTTGCATAATGCATTACGTACCCCAGGGTAATCTTCGCTCGCCGCCGGGCATTTGCACATTCGGACCGTAGCGTAATTCAGGGAGTATAGCATGAGTATCAATCTCGTTTCCCTCGTCTCCCAGTATTTAACCCCGGAACTGATTGGCCGGATCGCTGGTGCGCTTGGAGTAGACCGCACCCTTGTTGGTAAAGCCGCAACTTATTTGGCTCCCGTGCTTCTGCGCGCTCTTGCGGGTCTCGCGTCCACGCCTGCAGGCGCCCAGAGACTTGCTGGCGCGATCGAGAAGGAAGATCCCGGCATCCTGAACTCCCTCGAATCCGCGATCGGCGGAAGCGGCCAAGACTCGATCGTAAAAGGCGGCATCAGCACGCTGGAGTCTTTGCTGGGCGGGTCGGCGTCCGCACTGGAAGGCGCGTTGAGCAAGCTCACCGGGCTGGGCGAAGGGGCAGCTTCCTCGTTGATCGGGATGGTGACGCCCGTTGTGCTAGGGACTCTGCGCAAGGAGCAGGCCGCGCAGGGGCTCGATGCATCGGGGCTGGCGCAACTGCTTGCGGCGCAGAAGAAGAACATTTCGGAGGCTATTCCGCCAGAGTTCGGAGAGTTGCTTAGCAAGGCCGGCGTGCCGGGGTTCGAGGCGCCTTCCACGCCGCCATCCCGGGCTGAGCGGCCCGCTGTTCCAAGGTCCGCTCCGGCAGAAACCGCTCCGCAGTCCTTCAACTGGCGCCTGGTTCTTGCAGCTGTCGCCGCCATCGCAGCGGCGTCTTGGTTATATTTCGGCAATCGGCCGGCTCAAGTCGTAGAGCAAACAGGGCAACCAGCCCAAAACATGACGGTGGACGGCGTCGATTTGAAATCCACGGTACAGACAGCGCTCGGTAGCGTGAAATCGGCACTGCAAGGCGTCCACAATACCGCTTCCGCTCAAGCGGCTCTCCCGCAATTGGAGAAGGGCTCGACCGAGTTCGACAAGCTTCGGGACCTCGCCAGCAAGTTGCCAGTCAGCGCAAAAAGCTCGTTCGCCGCGCTCGTCGCACAGCTTCGTCCTTCGATCGAAGAGCTCTTCAACAAGGTGCTCGAGATCCCTGGCGTGGCGCCGGTTGCGAAACCCGTGATCGAGGCCCTGCGGACCAAACTTGACGCTCTGGCCGAAAACAAAGCCTGAGGCGCCGGCGCCCTCCAGGGCGGCAGGCGTTTCCAGCCTCGGCTGGCGAAGGCAGAAGAATTGACTGTCAATCCGTGCTCCGAATCCCAGGCAGTCGGAGCACGGCATTTGCTTGCGTCACGGCTGTTGAGCCGGAAGGCATGCTACTTCTTCCGGCGGCTGGGATGACCGTATATCGCGTACGGGACCAACGGGCCGAGCATCATGGCAACGGCCAGCGTGACGGCGACCGCATCCAGGATGCTGCTCTCGTAAAAAACTGACATATCGCATCTCCTTTGTGAGGTGTTGAGGGGCGCTATTTGAGATGTAGCGGTTCACTTGGAAGACCTCGCACAGATCACATATACGTGAGCTTCGCGTTTAACTTAAGCTCTGGCTTCAGCATTCCCGTGTTGCCTGATTTTGAACTGCCTTAACCCAAAAACACTCGAAAGTGTCATTGGGAGTTATCCAATTTTTTGCTATGTTCTGCAGGCTGCAAGCTTGATCGCATCACTCTGTTAGAATGCATCCGGCGGCAGCTATCAGAGCCAGGGTCCGTAGCGTAGCGAGTAAGAAGGTACATTTACGATGGCAAATAAATCGAACTTCACGCCCGAAGAGTGGAAGACGCTGCTCGAAGGCGCCATGATGTCAGGGCTTGCTGTCACGGCGGCCGAACCAAGCGGTATTTTGGGTGTATTGAAGGAAAGCTTTGCCGCGAGCAGAGCTTTGATCGAAGGAAAAAGCGATTCCGATGAACTCGTCAAAGCCCTGGAGGCGGAATTCGAGACCTCGGAGGGGCGGACCTTCGCCAAGGAAGGCTTTCGCGATAAGCTCAGCGGCGCCAAGGCCGCGGAGTTGAAAGCCAAATGTCTCGAGACTCTGAAACAGGCGACAGCCATCATCGAGGCGAAGGCCCCGCAGGACGCCGAGGCTGTAAAGAAGTGGTTCTATCACATCAGCGAAAAAGTGGCCGAGGCCGATGCCGAAGGCGGGTTCCTTGGCTTCGGAGGCACGCAGGTGACCGACGCCGAGAAGGCCGCGCTAACGGAAATTTCCTCCGCCCTCAAGCTGGCGTAGCGAAATCCTTACGAAAAACCTGCCGCTGGGGGCGGCAGTAAAGTTGCAGTCTTTTATACGAGAAAGGCAAGGCCTATCTCCTGTCACAGGACGCTAACGGCCTTGCCCTTCTCAAGCGCGGCACGAGCATGCAAACCCAAATCCTCATAACAATAACCTCAATTGGATGAAGACAGATGCGCTGGGACGATTTCCGAAAGAGCAGCAACGTTGAAGACCGCCGCGGGCAGATGGTCCGGGCAGGCGGCCTTGGCATTGGGACCATGGCGATACTCGGGCTGATCGCCTGGGGGTTGGGAATCAATCCCGCTCTCCTCATCGGCGGCGCGGAAATGGTTTCCCGGCACCTGCCGTCCTCGACTGAGCAGGGCAAGCCGGTTGCCGGGAACGACCAGAGCGGCCAGTTCGTCGCCGCCGTCCTGGGCGACACCGAAGACCAATGGACGGCAATCTTCAAATCAGTCGGGAAAACATATCACCCGCCCAAGCTCGTCATCTTTTCCGGTGCGACCAAGTCGGCATGTGGCATGGCGCAGTCTGCCGTTGGGCCTTTCTATTGCCCGAATGACCGCACCGTCTATCTCGACACAGCTTTCTTCAAGCAGATCGAGACGAAACTTCGCGGTTGCGACGCCGGCAGCAAAGCCTGCCAGTTCTCGCAGGCCTACGTCATAGCCCATGAGATCGGCCATCACGTTCAAAACGAGCTCGGCATCCTTCCAAAGGTTCAGGCGCTCCAGGCGCGCGCCGGGAAATCGGAAGGCAATCAGATGCAGGTCCGGGTGGAGTTGCAGGCCGATTGCTTTGCAGGCGTTTGGGCCAACCATTCGCAGAACAAGTGGAAGTTCCTCGAGCCCGGCGACATCGAGGCCGCCATGCAAACTGCATCGGCCATCGGAGACGACACACTACAGAAGCGCGGCCAAGGTTACGTGGTGCCGGATGCGTTTACGCATGGCTCCGCGGAGCAGCGCCAGCGCTGGTTCCTGACCGGCCTGAAAAGCGGCGATGTTGCAAGCTGCGATACCTTCGGCAGCACTTCGCTCTGATACCGCCGTGTCGAAAGATTGACTCCTGTTGCGCTGCTGCGATTCCGCAGATGGGCCAGATCATGATTCCCTGTCCGCATTGATTCTTGGGAGGGCATCATGACAGCGCTGTGCATCAGAAGGGATCGGACTCCAACGGCGTTGCGGAAGCTGGCCAAGGCTGAAGCTAATCCGCGGGTGGCGCGGCGTCTTTTGGCGATTGCCAACGCGCTTTCAGGCATGAGCCGCAAAGAGGCCGCCGAAGCCGCGGGTATGGACCGCCAAACCTTGAGAGACTGGGTGATCCGTTATAATGGGCACGGCCTCGATGGGCTTTACGATTGCTGGGGCGATGGGCGCCCGCCCCGCCTTGAGCCGCAGGAGCAGGCCGAACTTATCCGTATCGTCTTGGCTGGTCCCAATCCTGAGGCCGATGGCATTTCGTCATTCACCCGCGAGGATTTGGCGCGGATCTGCGAAACCCGCTTTGGCAAGAGCTTTCATCCGGCTTCTATGGGACGGCTCTTAAAGCGCCTTGGCTTTTCCAGGCAGAAGGCGAGGCCGAGCCACCCGCAAAAAGACCCGGCCGAAGCGGAGGCCTTTAAAAAGAGCCCCCGTGTTTCTTCGATACATCCGTATACGTCATAAAGGTAAGCGCCTCCGCCTGTTCTTCCAGGACGAGGCGCGCATCGGCCAGAAGGGCCGCGTCTGTCATGTCTGGTGGAAACGCGGCGAGCGGCCGCCGGGGCTTTGCGACAGGCGTTTCACCTTCGCCTATATCTTCGCGGCCGTAGAGCCGGGCACGGACAACGCCTTCGCGCTGGTGATGCCCTATGCCGATACGGCGGCGATGCAAGTCTTCCTCGACGGCTTTGCGAAAACCATCGCTGATGGCGAACATGCGGTGATGGTCCTCGATCAAGCTGGCTGGCATGGCTCTAACGACCTCGCCGTTCCGGCCAACGTCACCTTGGTTCCGCTGCCAGCCTACTCGCCCGAACTGAACCCCGTCGAGCGCGTCTGGCTCTATCTCAAGGAACGCTTCCTCTCCCATCGTCTGCTTGCCGATTACGATGCCATTGCTGACGCCGCCTGTAGCGCCTGGAACAGGCTCATCGCCGACGCGGGCAGGGTCAAATCGCTATGCTCCCACCCCTGGATTCCAAAGGTCAAGACTTAGGCTCGGCGGTATGACTTCGTAGAGGGCGTCGAAATTATTGTCATGGCCGCCCTCCGAGGCGGCCATCCAGGGTAACAATTCCATTTTTTGGAGAAAACTGGATGGCGGGTCAAGCCCGGCCATGACATAGGTTCCGGCTCATCGCGACTCGGGTTAATAGGCGTTCTCAGTAAAGACTGGCCGCACGTCGCCGCCCCACTCGCCGTGGTAGCGCGCCAGGAGATCGTCGGCGGCCGACCGGCCCTTGTCGATGAACTCCCTAAGGGGCCTCAGGAATGTGGTCTCATCTTCGAACAGGTTCGTATAGGCGCGGGCTTTGAGCCCCACCTCGGCTATATCGACCACGGAGCGGGCGATATCCAGGACGGTCCCTTTGCGGAATGGTGTGCTCAGGGCGAGGCGCGGCACGTCGTTGCGAAGCTGCTCGCGCTCCTCGGCCGTCCAGTCTTTGATCAGGTCGTAGGCGGCGTCTAGGCTGGCCTGGTCGTAGAGAAGCCCCGCCCATAGCGCCGGCAGCGCGCACAGGCTGCGCCAGGGCCCGCTATCCGCGCCGCGCATCTCCAGATAACGCTTGAGCCGGACCTCCGGGAAGATCGTCGTCAAGTGATCGGCCCAATCGGCGATGGTCGGCTTCTCGCCCGGCAACTGCGGCAGCTTGCCTTCCAGGAAGGCCCGGAAGGATTCCCCCGAAGTATCGATGTATTTCTTGTCGCGGCGCACGAAGTACATCGGCACATCGAGCGCATAATCGACATAGCGCTCATAGCCCATTCCATCCTCAAAAGCGAAGGGGAGCATCCCGGCGCGCGCATTGTCCGTATCGAGCCAGATGGCGCTGCGATAGCTGAGAAAGCCGTTGGGCTTGCCCTCGGTGAAAGGCGAATTCGCGAAAAGCGCCGTCGCAATGGGTTGAAGGGCCAACGACACGCGCAGCTTCTTCACCATGTCCGCTTCATCGGCGAAGTCCAGGTTCACCTGCACGGTGGCGGTGCGATACATCATGTCGAGGCCGAGTTTGCCGACCTTCGGCATGTAGGCCGTCATGATGTCGTACCGGCTCTTCGGCATGCGCGGCGTCTCCGCCAGCGTCCACACCGGCGAAAATCCCAAAGCAAGGAACGAGATGCCGAGCGGGTCCGCAACTTCGCCTACGTGGCGCAGATGCCGGCTCACTTCCTCACAGGTCTGGAAGATCGTCTGCACAGGCGCGCCCGACAGTTCGAACTGCCCGCCCGGTTCCAGCGTGATGGACCCGCCGAGATCGCTCGATGGCTCCTCGAGTGCGATCACCTTGCCGCGGTCGTAAACGGGGCGCCATCCGAAGCGCTCCGCCATGCCGTGCAGTAATGCCGAAATGCCGACGGGGCCCTCATAAGGAACGGGCCGGAAGCCGTCGCGATAAAACGGAATCTTCTCGTGCTCGGTGCCAATCCGCCACTCAGGCTTAGGCTTCGCGCCTTGCTCGATATGCGCCACGAGTTCATCGCGGCTTTGGATGGCAGGCGCTTCAGGTTTGTTGCCGCTGGCTAGCATCGTGATCCTATGTTTTGCCCTTGAGTTGCAGGCGCGTCCGCAGGCTGAATGTATATCAAGATTGTGAGCTTTTCATACCTGCCAATCCCCGAGGACGGCGTTCAAAAGCGCCAAGACCGCCACGGCCGCGGTATCGGCCCGCATGATTCGCGGTCCCAGCGATATGGGGCATACGTGACCCTTGGAAAGCAGCTCCTCGCGCTCGCCTAAAGAAAAACCGCCCTCGGGGCCGATCAGCGCTGTGACCTTCCGCCCCTTCAGTTTCTCCAGAGCCTTCAGCGGCGACGAAGTTTCGGCACGCTCATCGCAAAAGACAATGGTTCGGCCGTTTTCGCAAGTTCTGAGCAAGGCCTCAAACTTGACCGGAGCCTTGATTTCGGGGAGCGTCAGGATCCCACACTGCTCGGCGGCCTCGATTGCGTTTGCCTTCATGCGCTCGGGGTTGAGCCGCGACACGGCAGTATGGGCCGTAATCACCGGCTGCAGCAGGGAAGCGCCCATCTCGACGGCCTTTTGCACCATGTAATCCAGCCGGCCTTGTTTCAGCGGAGCAAAAGCATAGTGGATATCCTGAGCGACGGTCTGCTCCCGGATCTTTTCGACCAGGCGGACGGAGCAAGCGTTCTTTTTTGCAGCCACGATTTCCGCGCGCCATTCGCCGCTCTTCCCGTCGAAAACGAGAAGGCTCGAGCCCGTCGAAAGTCTCAACACATTCAAGAGATAATGAGCTTGCGCATGGCCGAGAGTCACCTCCTGGCCGGCGTCAATATCGATTGCGACAAAGAGCCTTTGCTCAGCCATTGCGTGCGACGCCGCTTTGTGGTGATGACATAAGACAGTCCCCAATTTTTAGCATAGTATTTGCGTAATTCGTGTGGCGCAGAAAAACCACGTACGAACGAGCGAAAGATGCCGGCTATTTGGCCCGAAGCAAACAGCAATCCTGACACCCCGGCAACTGCCGCCACCCCTATCCCTGACGCACCGCGCAAGAACTGGGTGGACCGCTTTGCCCCGCAGACGCTCAGCCCCTGGCTCCGGCTTATGCGAGCCGACCGGCCAATCGGCGTCTGGCTCCTGCTCTGGCCGTGCTGGTGGTCCGTGGCTCTGTCGTCGCGTGCGATCGAAGTCTTTCCCGACCCTGTTTTGCTCCTTCTCTTTGCGATCGGCGCGTTCGCGATGCGCAGCGCCGGATGCATTTACAACGATATCCTCGACCGCGATATCGATGCGAAGGTGGCCCGGACGCAAGCCCGCCCGCTGGCGAGCGGACAGATTTCGGTAAAAGCCGCGATGGCGCTCATCGCCGGGCTTTGCTTCGTCGGCCTCTTGGTGCTCATCCAGTTCAACCTGTTTGCGATTTGCCTCGGCTTCGCTTCAGTCGGCATCGTGCTGATCTACCCCTTGATGAAGCGTGTCACCTTCTGGCCACAGGCTTTTCTCGGCCTCGCCTTTTCATGGGGCGCGCTCATGGGCTGGGCCGCTATTTTCGGTTCCCTGGCTCTCGCGCCGGTCATTCTATACGGGGCCGCAGTCGCCTGGACGATCGGATACGACACAATCTACGCGCATCAGGACAAGGAAGACGACGAGGTTATCGGGCTGAAATCGACAGCCCTTAAATTCGGCGAACATACGCCCCGCTGGCTCACTCTGTTTTATGGCATAACCTGGGGCGGCATCGCCTTCTCGGGATGGATCATCGGAGCGGGCTGGCTGTTTTTTGTTGGGATGGTGCTGGCAGGCGCACATCTCGTTTGGCAAATCGCGACTCTCGACATCGACGACAGCCAGAATTGCCTCGACCGGTTTCGCAGCAACCACGGATTTGGCGCGATCGTGTTTTTTGCACTGGTCCTTGATATCATACCGGTTGCGCTATCTTCATCCGGCTGACATTTAGCTGGTATGCAAAATGATTACGCGCAGGACTTCGACCTTATTCGCCATGCCGCCCAGGAGGCCGGAAAGCTCGCTCTGAGCTATTGGGGCCGGCCCATCGAAAAACAGCGAAAGGCCGATGGCTCGGAGGTGACGGAAGCCGACTATGCGGTGGACGCGCTGCTGGCGGAGCGGCTTAAGGATGCGCGCCCCGCCTATGGCTGGTTTTCAGAGGAAAGCGCCGAGCATAATGAGCGTCTTCGAGCACGGCGTGTCTGGATCGTCGATCCTATCGATGGCACACGCGCCTTCATCCAGGGGCGCGACGATTGGGTGATCGCCCTTACCTTGATCGACGATCACGTTCCGGTTCTCGCCGCCGTCGTCAATCCCGTGCGCGGAGAGACGTTTGAAGCTCGCATCGGGGCGGGTACGTTTCTCAACGGCCGAAAGATCCAGGCAAGCGGGCAAAGTTCGCTCAGCGGCGCAAGGCTCGCCGTTCCCGATTCGCTCCTGAAACCCAACCGCTGGCGGCGACCCTGGCCGCCCGTGACGCCAGTCGTGGCCAATTCCATCGTCTACCGCATGGCGCTTGTCGCCTCGGGCAGGGCGGATGCTTCCTTTGCACTGAAGCCAAAATGGGAGTGGGACATCGCTGCCGGCGCGCTTCTCGTATCCGAGGCCGGGGGGATAGTCACAGATCCCTGTGGATTACCGCTCAAGTTCAACTCCAGAGAGGCAAAAGTTCCCGGATATGTTGCGGCCGCCCCCAAATTGCATCACATTTTAGCCGAGCGTATGAGTGATGCATTGGACAGCGCACCTGTTGCGCAAGATGGGCTGCTCTAGGGGACAAGGCCTCAACCTGACGCGATCCCTCAACCTGCTCGCGTTCGCTTCTGGTGATGTGAAAAAATCCGGCGCTCGATGAACACACCTGCTCCCAAGAAACGCGGTTGGAGCCGCCGCCTTCAGCAATCGGAGTTTTTTCTGGATACGGTGGGCAAGCTTGGGGCTCGCCATATTCGTACGGTGTACTCCACATCCAAAGTCATCCGCGAACCCGCCGACACCGATTCCTATCTCGAACAGCTCAATCCGATGATCGTGGCCATGTGGCACGGGCAATTTCTTCTGCTGCCACTGATCAAGCCGAAGACCGTGGCGGTGAGCAACATGGTCGCCAAACACGCGGACGGCGAAATCATCGGCCGGGCGCTTCTGCATTTCGACATGGGCCTGATCCGGGGGGCGGGCGCGGGCGAGTCGGGTAAGGACCGTGGCGGCGCCGGAGCGCTCCGGGCTGCGCTGAAGGCGCTGAAGTCCAACGTCACGGTCGCCTTGACGACGGATGTCCCGCCGGGACCTGCCCGGGTTGCTGGCATGGGCATCGTCACGCTGGCGCGCATGTCGGGGCGGCCCGTCGTGCCGCTCGCCATGGCGACGGACCGCTTCATTACGCTCCCGACCTGGAGCCGCTTCACCATCAACCTGCCCTTCTCCAACCTTGCGATGGTGGCGGGTCAGCCGATCCATGTGCCGCGCGATGCGAACGAAAGCACCATGGAGGAGTTCCGCCAGGAGGTGGAAGCGGCCATGAACGCGGCTACGGCGCGGGCGTATGAGCTTGCCGGGAGCGACTATCGCAAGACTGCGCCGAAGGTCGCGAAACAGCACAACTCAGGCATGCTGCTTTCCGTCTATCGCGGCGCGACGGCGCTGGCGCGCCCCGCGGCCATGACCATCCTCAGAAAACGGGCGGCGCGCGGGAAGGAAGTGCCGGAGCGTCTTCCGGAGCGTTTGGGAATTGCAGGCCTGCCCCGCCCCGATGGCCGGCTTTTCTGGTTTCATGCGGCGAGCGTCGGGGAGACGAACTCGATCCTGCCCCTCATGCACGAATTGAAGCGCCGTCACCCGGCGCTGAACCTGCTGCTCACGACAATCACCGCGACCTCGGCGAAAGTGGCGGCCACACGGCTTCCCGAGGGCGCGATCCATCAATTCCTGCCCCTGGATAGCCCGCGCTTTTGCGCCCGCTTCGTCGAGCATTGGCGCCCGGACCTCGGCCTGTTTACGGAATCCGAAATCTGGCCGAACCTCATCGTCGAGGCGAGCAACGGCAAGGTTCCGCTCGTGCTTTTGAACGCGCGCATGTCGCCGCGCTCCTATAAGCGCTGGTCGCGCCTGTCGAGCCTTGCGAAGCCCGTCTTCTCCCGGTTCGATCTGGTTCTGACGCAAAACTGGCGCTTCGCAAAACGCCTCACCGCGCTCGGCGTCCGCAAAACCGACATCACCGGCAATCTGAAATACGACGCCCCGCCGCCGCCAGTGGACGCGGCTGCGATGCAGGACCTGCGGCGCAGCCTTGGAGACCGGTCCATATTCCTGGCCGCAAGCACGCATCCGGGCGAAGACGAGGTCATTGCGCGGGTGCACGAGATGCTGCATAGCGCGATGCCGTCGCTCCTGACAATTATGGTTCCGCGACACCCGGATCGCGGCGAAGCGATAGCGACGCTTCTTGGCGAACGTCGGCTGCCCGTCGCGCGGCGCTCCGCTCATGAGCCTGTTGGCGAAAACACCCAGATTTATCTCGCGGATACAATCGGCGAGCTCGGCCTTTTCTACTCTCTTGCGCCGCTTTCGTTTATCGGGGGATCGCTGGTCCATCATGGCGGCCAGAACCCGATCGAGGCGGTCAAGCTCGGCTCCGGGATTTTGAGCGGACCGCACACCTTCAATTTCACCGAAACCTACACCGTTTTGCAGCGTTACGAGGGACTTCGGCTCGTCGGGGGCGCCGATGACATGGCGGCTGCTCTGAAGGCGCTGTTCGACAATCCCGCCGAAGCCGCCGAGATGAAACGCCGGGCCGCCGCCGCAATAGGCACGCTGGGCGGAGCGCTGGAGAAAACCTTGGAAGCGCTGAAGCCTTATCTGCCTCCGCCTGCCCCGCCCCGGCTGGACCCGATGGCCAGACATGCGGCTTGAGCCGCCATCCTGGTGGTACGGTGGCGACCGCATTCCGCTTGCCGCGTGGGCGCTTTGGCCTGTATCGGCGGCGTATGGCGGGATCGTCGAGAGGCGCTTTCGAACCGCTTCGCTGTACCGCAGCACGCTGCCCGTCATCTGCGTCGGCAATTTCACGATGGGCGGCGCAGGCAAGACCCCGGCAGCCCTGAAGCTCGCATCCATGCTATGCGAGGCGGGCCGCAAGCCCGGCTTTCTCACGCGAGGCTATGGCGGCAGCGAACGCGGTCCGCACCTTATCGACAGCGCAACGGACGGCGCGGACCGCGTTGGCGACGAGCCGCTGCTTCTGGCGCGAGCCGCGCCGGCGGTGGTGAGCCGGGACCGCGCCGCGGGCGCGAAGCTGCTTGAGACGCTTGGCGTCGATGTCATCATTATGGATGACGGGTTTCAGAACCCTTCGCTTGAGAAGGATTTCAGCCTCGTAGTTGTGGACGGGGGCGCGGGTGTTGGGTGCGGACATGTCTTCCCGCTCGGCCCTTTGCGCGCTCCCCTTGCGTTTCAGCTCGGTATGGCCGACGCCGTCGTGATCCTCGGCGCGCAGGATCGAACAAACATGGCGAAGCTGATAGGACAAAAAAGCCAGCAATTGCGCGCGATACCATTGCCGGTCTTCAACGCCAGGATTGTCCCAGCAGCTACGGACGAGCTCCGCGGCCGCCCATTCCTCGCCTTTTGCGGGATCGGCAGACCGGCCAAGTTCTTCGATACCTTGCGGGAGGCGGGCATTGCGGTCGTGAAGAGCCGAAGCTTCCCCGATCACCATCCTTATTCCGAAGCCGATGCTCGATCGCTTCTTGCCGAAGCAAAGGCGCTCAATGCTGGGCTAATCACGACAGAGAAGGATCGCGCCCGGCTTAAAGGGGCAGACGGCCCCCTCGGTGAGCTTTCTCGATCTGCTGTGGCGATGCCGATAAGCGTCGAGTTTGCGGACGGCAGCGAGGCGCATCTCTCACGATTGATCGCCCCGTTGTCATCCCGGAAGCCGCTTGCGGCTATGCGGGATCCTCACGAAATGAGCCGTGTCTTTCACGATCCCGGATAACGCCTGCGGCGTTTCCGGGATGACGATTTCCGCGCTACTTGAGCCGTTCCCGCTCCAGGTGGCGGCGGAGTGAGGCTTCCGCGTTCGCATAGGGCTCCTGGTAGGGGACGCTCCAATAGCGAAGCTCCTCGATGCGGATCGGCTCGCCTGTAACGGCGCACCGGACATAGGCGCCGTTCTTCAGCACCTGGAATTCGCCGTCGAGATAGCGAATCTTTGCCTCTTGGCCAAATGCGAAGGCACGCTCAATTCGATTCATGCTCTGCCCATGCCTTAAAGTAGAGTGCCTTGACTGCCGTCGTCCTTGTTGACCGGGACCGTCCGGCGCGGAGCCTGAGCGGCGTTCCTTCGGCGCAAGACAGGCTGCCCCGCCTCTGCTTCCGCCCCGAAATAATGAGCCGAAACGTGACCATCGGCAAATTCAATGTCAAGGGCGGCAGTTGCTTCCAGAGCGGCGGCGCGCCCTATCACCTTGTCGCCCGCTCCGCGCACGAGCGCAAAGCCCCTGTCCAGCACGCTTTTGTGGCTAAGGCTGCGCAAGAGCTGCGAGCGTGACGCCAACTCGAACGCCTTGCGTTTCAGCGTGTTCTGCGCGCCTTGCGCCGCGCGCGCCGCCAAAGCCTCCAGCCGTTCGCGCTGGCGAATGGCGGGCGCCGCCAGCAGGCGGGGATTGAGCCTGGCGCCGCGGTCAGCCAAGCGCTCGCGCTTCTTGACAATGCTCTCGCGGAAACACCTTTGCGCGCCGTCGCCCGCGCGACCGAGGCGCTCCGCCGCCCGGTCCAGGGCATGCCGGATATGGCGCGGCGTCAGCCGGACGGACTGATATTCGAGACGGGCGCGCGACCGCTCGCTGAAATGGCGAAGCGATTGGCCGAGGCGAGCCCCCGCTGTGTCGACGCGCTGGCGCGGCACGGCCAGAAGCGCATGGGGGCGCGGCAGGCCGCGTTCGGCGCCGCGAAACTCCGCGCGAAGCTTTTCAAGATGCCGGCGCACGCATCGCCGGGCGCGATCGATGCATTCGGACAGTCGCAGAACGAGGTCCGAATGTTTCGGCACAGCCCATTCCGCCGCTTTCGTGGGCGTCGGCGCGCGCGCATCCGCAACGAGGTCGAGCAAGGTCCAGTCGGTTTCGTGGCCCACGGCCGAGATCAGCGGGATCGTGCTTTCCGCGGCCGCGCGCACCACCGCCTCCTCATTGAAGCCCCAAAGGTCTTCGAGGCTTCCGCCGCCGCGCGCCACGATGAGCAAATCCGGCCTCGGCAACGGCCCCTGATCCGAATACGCATTGAAACCCCGAATGGCGGCCGCAACCTCCGCGCCGCAGGTTTCCCCCTGCACGCGCACCGGCCAGAGCAGCACGCGCGTCGGGCAGCGCTCGGTGAAGCCGTGCAGCATGTCGCGGATCACCGCGCCCGTGGGCGAAGTCACGATGCCGACCACCTGCGGCCAGAACGGCAGCGCGCGCTTCCTTTCCGGGTCGAATAGCCCCTCGGCGGCGAACTTCTTCTTCCGTTCCTCGAGCAGCGCCATGAGCGCGCCCGCGCCCGCCGGTTCCAGCTGTTCGATGACGATCTGATAGCTCGATTTGCCCGGAAAGGTCGTGATGCGGCCGGTGACGATGACCTCAAGCCCTTCCTCGGGCTTGAACTTCAGTTTCGCGAATGCGGTCCGCCAGATCACGGCGTCGATGCGGGCGCTATCGTCCTTCAGGCAGAGATAGGCGTGGCCCGAACTGTGCGGCCCGCGATAGCCCGAGATCTCGCCGCGCAGCCGCACCAGCCCGAACGCGTCCTCGACCGTCCGCTTGATGGCCGATGACAGTTCCGAGACCGTGAATTCCGCGATGTTCGAAAGGGGCGCCGCTTGCATCGCGGTTAACATGGACCCGTCTCGCGCGCGTGTCCATAGCGGCGGATTGTGACAGCAAGCGCGAGGGCATGAGCCGAGGAAGATGCGCTCTTTGGCCTTTGTATCGGCCGATTTGCCGCGTCCGGCGATGGAGCCCGGGAGGACGATTTTGCGCCCGATAGCGCCGGAGGGGAAAACAAACGGCTCACGGCGATGTGATTTCGGAGAGACGCGCCCCGTATTAATATTGATTTAAGTCAATATTCAGTTTGCTTTAACGCAAACCGTGGTGTGATCGCTGTCAAACACAGCCAGTCTCGATCTGGCTTAAGTCTCGGCCCTGCCCCCAGCCGACCCAAGATTTCGAGACGCAAAGGAGGCTTACATGCTGAAGTGAGCTCTTGGGATTCTCACCGTCAGCACACTTCCCACAATGGCCTCAGGCAATTTGGTGGCGAGCCATGAGGTTCGCTTCGACCAAGTTACGTTCGAGTGCGGCAAGATGAAAGAATTGGGGAAGACCGTGCGGTACATCCATACGAGCCCCGGCGCAAAATATATCCCGGAACAAGAACTTGCGGCCAACCACCCCTTGGCCAGAAGCTGGGACATCGCCTATCGCATTATTTGCGAAGGCGGGTGGAGAAAAGCGGGTATCGAAGCGAACTTGGGCAACGTCGTTCGCTAGCGGGTTCACCATAAGGCGCGGGCCGCATTGTTTCAGGCGCTTTAGCTCATAACTCTATGGCGCAGCGGAGCGAATCCAAACGCGCCTGCTCCGCCGCTTCCCGGTCGAAGCCTTCCGGCTCTCTCAGCTGCGCGAGCGTCGCCTCGAAGCGCTGGAGCGCCGCGCCCTCAAGACAGGGCGCGACAGCAGCCACGGCCGCCATCTCTTCCACAGCGCCGTTGCAATGGAGCGCGAGATCGCAGCCTGCCGCGAATGAGGCGCGGGCGCGGTCGGCGATGGCGCCCGACAGAGCGCGCATGCCGAGATCGTCGGACATGAGCAGCCCGTCGAAGCCGATGTGGCAGCGGATCACCTCCCGGATCGCCTTCCCGGACGTCGTAACAGGCGCGGATGGATCGACCGCGGAAAAGACGACATGCGCCGTCATCGCCATCGGGATATGGCGCAGCGCCCGGAAGGGCGCGAAATCGTGCGCTTCCAGGTCGGGCAGCAGCGTATCCACCACCGGCAGCGCAAGGTGACTGTCCGCCATCGCGCGCCCATGCCCTGGGATGTGCTTCATCACGGGCAAAATGCCGCCCGCGAGCAAGCCATCGGCCACCGCGCCGCCAAGCTCGATCACGGCGCGCGCTTCCTCGGCGTAGGCCCTGTCGCCGATAATGTTGTCCGCGCCGGGAACCGGCACGTCGAGCACCGGCGCGCAGGTCGTGTTGAAGCCGAGTTCGCGGAGATCGTGCGCCATCAGCCTCGCGCAGAGATACGCGGCCTGCTTTGCGTTTTGCCGGTCATCTCGCTGCAATTTCGAGAAGGCGCGCGCGGCAGGGTAACGCGGCCAATGCGGCTCCCGCAGCCGCTGAACGCGCCCGCCCTCCTGGTCGACCATGACAAGCATGCGGCCATCGCCGCCCGCAGCGGCCTTCGCATCCGCGATCAGGCGGCGAACCTGATCCGGGCTCTCGACATTGCGCGCGAACAGGATGAGCCCGGCGGGGTGCGTCCGGCTGAGAAAATCCCGCTCGGCGGGCGTGAGAGCCAGCCCGGACAAACCGCAAATAAAAGCGCGCCGCTGCAAGTGTCCTCCTAACCCGAAAAGCTGTACTAAGAGGCTACGATGGCTCCGTCAACGAATAGGCAATTCACAAGGTTTTGCCAACAAGGGCGGCTTCGGGGTCGGGAGACGACATGCCGATTATCTCGCGATCTTATGCGCACCAAGGCGGCTTTGAGATCCAAATGCGGTCTTCTCAGAAAATACCAATCCCGCGCTTGACCTAAAACCGACGTTCGCAATCTCACTCACCGTAAGCTACACCACGCCTTGGGGCACAGACGAGCAAGCTGGCTATAGATCAGACGAGCAGTATCAACCGCGCCAGCAGACTTCGATGGACTTCAAAGGATCAGAAATGAGCAATGCGACCAATCGGTGGGGCATAGAGTTAAGTGGTCAGGAAGAAGATCAGAATGCGTGGCGCCTGCTGCTGAAACCGCCTTTCGATCCCTTTGTAGAAGAGGTCAAGGACGAACGGGGCAACTATTTAGCCCTGCGGTCATCCGCGTTCGATGGGATTGGGACCTCACAAGAAGTCCATCGGGCGGCCAAACAGTTGTTCAGCACTTTAAATGTTGCGATGTCAAAGAACGCAGACACCGATCCTGTCGCCAATGAGGCTGTTGTGGAGTTCATCCCGGACGGCCAGCCTCGCAGACACCATTTTTTGGAGGCGGAGAGCATCGAGTTTCGCATGCGCTTCGGCACCGCCACGCTGGAAGTGCGAGACGCGCAAGGCAAGGTGATCGAGCCGCCACCTGCGCCATCGAGAACTCAGCAGTGGATGCATGCGGCAGCTTTGGAGCCAGCAATCGGCAGCGCACTGCGCTATCTGGAGGGCAAGCCAAGTTGGCTTGAGCTTTACAAGGCGTTTGAGGCTGTCGAACATATGCCGAATGGCGGCATATCAAAAAGCAAGAGAGAACTCTTTCGTCACACGGCGAATGCCGTGGAACGGCATCACCCCAAGGAAAATGACAAGCCGCCCAAACGACCGATGGAACTATGGGAAGCCCGCGCGCTCATCACTCAATGGATCTCGGCTGCGATCGACGACATTCTGGCGAAGAGCCCACGATGAGTTCGCCTCCGATTTCGGCAGATGGAAGACGAGCTGATGGTGTAGATGGCTGCGCCTTCGATGAGCCGCTATGACGACTGGATGAACGGCAGCCGGTCTCGAAAGTCGCGCTGAAACGCAATCGCTATGAGATCCGAAATGTATGGACCGGCGGTGTGTAGCAAGAGAGAAACCTCGGAACGGCGGCGTTGGGTCTTGCACTAATGTATCCGGCCTATCAGTGGAGCGTTTCAGCAGCTCCTGGCCACCATGGATATCAGCGCGCATCCGATCTAATTAGCGGGAAAGCCTCAAAGTTGGGCTGTTCGGATCCCCAGTTCTCGGTTGCGCTGGGAAGACCGGTCCTCCATTGCGTTGTTCACGCCTCGCAGACCTCGGCGGCCCCCTATACCGGAGATAGTTTCAGAATAGATTTCCGCACATCGCTCGCGAAGGAAACCGCTTGCAAAGCTCCGCTTCATTCGTTTGCGAAACGGAAACAGGCTGTGCTTGGGAGGATTGCTTCGCGGCGGCGCGAAATGTGGCGGCGGCGGAATTTTTTGACCATTTTTTGTCAAGCACACCCTGACAATGCATACAAAACCGCCAGTCGTTGTATGATGGCGGCCCAATTCAGGCCCAATATGGTGAACATGGCGTTACGGCAGGGGGCTGAATTAACCGCTTATGGTTAATTTCGGCGCGTCGGAATTATGTCCCGCCTGGAATCGCGCCCAAAGATGCGTTTTTTTGCGAAAAAGTGCGGCGCGATAAAATCCGTTAAATATGTTTTTGGACCAGACCGTTAACCTTGGCAGCTCCGTTTGCAGCCGCCGCCGCGCCTATCGCCTTCAATTTTTCCATGTCGTATCAATGACTTAGCGCTATTAACCTCCCGGTAAAGCGCATTTTCCTAAGATCCACGGCTGAAGGATTCCGGCCGCACATGCAAGCTGGAAGCCGATCGGAGGATGAAGACAGATGCCGCCTTGCGCGAGGTGCATACAAAACCCGTTTTGGCCCGCAGTTCAACGCAACGCATGCGTCCGCTACGACAGCTCGGACATCTCCCGCCACGCCGAGGTGACGTAATTCACGATCAGCGATTTTCGCACAGCGCCGTGGAGCGGGCGCTTGCCAACGGCGTGCCACGTGTTCTTGCCGGGAACGAAGATGAAGCCGAGGTTCCGGCCATAGGGGGCGGAGGCGAGATGCCTGAAGTCGGGCGGACCTTCGTGAATGTCGGTGCCTGCGTTCTTTAGCCGGGGATCGTCCGACAGATAGATGAGCATCGTGAAGGTCTTGACCGAGATATCGGTGTGCGGCGCGAGCCAGAAGCCTTCGGTGTCCTGGCAATATTCGATGCGAAGACGCGAGCCGGACAGATCGGCGCCGGTCGTCTCTTCGATGGCGCGGAGCACCCGCGGCTCCAGGAAGCCCGCGGCGATACGGCGGCACACCGCGAACCGCGCCTGGGTTTCGGGATTGAAGTAGACGCGAACGGCGTTGTTGGCCTCGCGCTTTCCGTTGAAGAGCGCATCCTGCAGCGGCAAGAAGGGCAGCGCCTCGATGGCGGACACGTCTTCTTCGGACAAAACCCCGTCCAGAAACCAATGGTCATAGGGAGCCGCAACATGCCGCGCCCGGTCTAGGCTATCGAGGAAAGCGTCCGCGACGGGATTGGCTTCGGTTGCCAGCGCAAGCGCCGTCATCTCATTTGCCCCTGTAGAAGAATGGAATGAGCCGCTTCACCTTCGCCGACAGCTTGTGCCGTCCGAGCTGCCGCGCCTGCGCACCTTCCGAGCGAAGCCAGTTCACCATCACGGAGCGGCGCTCGCCGACGAAGGGCTTATGGCCGTGCCAGGAATTGGGCGAGACCTTGAAGGCGACAAAGGCGCCGCCGTTCGGAGGGATCTCGGCGATGTAATCCTCCAGGTCGCTGCCGTTCCGGAGCAGCCGGAGCCGGCCGCCGCCCTCGTCCCATGCGCCGTTGAGATAGAGGAGGCAGGTGGCGACCTTATCCTTGGTATCGGTGTGGATGCGGCCGTCCTTGGATTGCGCCTGGCCGCGCACGGTGATCATTGCCGGCAGGCCCTTCAGGTCGACACCGAGTTTCTGGCCAACGGCTTCGGCAAGCTCGGGCGACTGGATGGCGCTCAAGAGCGAGGCGAAGCCCGGCCCGTATTGCAGCGCATCGACAGGGAAAACGCCCGGCTTTTCGATTGCGGGGAAATCTGCACGGACCTGGTTCAGGTTCTCCTCCGCAAGCACCTGCGCCTGGAAAAAGGAGAAGGGCCGGTGCGCCGCCTTCGCCTCCCTGATCGCCTGAATGTCCAGCATCGCCCCGCCTCCCCATTGGCCTCGCAAGCGAATTGAGGCTCTTTTCACGAGATACGTCGCTGGTGCCTTTTGATTTTGGTCAAACTGGGGCCGATTAATCCGAGTCCACAGCTCAATCAAGCGCGGCCTTCACCCACGGGGGCGGCACTCGAGAAACTGGCGGATGGCGGGGATGACGTGGCGGCGGCATGCATTCCCATGAAAGAGAGAGAAGTGTCCCGCGCCGGGTACGACGATACGGTGATGGAGGCTGTCAGCGACCGAACAGCATAAGCTGTGCGCGGCGCTCGTCTGGCCGGGGGCGGCGATATCGTCCAACTCGCCCTCGATGGTGAGAAGCGCTGTTTCCTTGATGGCGGCGGGATCGACGCGCTCACCCTGGAAGCGAAACGCGCCTTCGCGAAACCAGGATTCCTGAAACACCGCCCTGGTGTTCTCGAGGAGAAACCGCCCATCCAGATCCATGATCGAGGTGAAAAGATCGAGGAAAGGAAAGCGGCCCGGATCGGCGCCGTCGTCGAAAAAGACCTTGGATCGAAGCTCTCCGCCTCCGCCGACGCGCCTTGTAAGATAGAATCCAAAGCGGGATCAGGTGGAGATGAGCGGGATAAACTCGGCGCCCGGAGCCCTCATACGTCTTGGCGACCGTTTTGATCAGGTGCTCTTCGAACCAGGACAAGGGGCGAGAACGCAGAAGCATCGCGACGCCGGTCAGGTTCGCAAGCGGGTCGATGGGCGAAGCAATCAGCGTGAGCGATGCCGGGGTTTGCGGATTATTATCCCCGGCGAGGAGGGCGGTGGCGGCAAGCGCTGGCACGCCGCTCTGGCACAGCGCAATCACGCTCAGGCCTGCCGGCAGCGCTCCTATCGTATCCAAGAGATGCGCAATGTTGGCATCGAGGCCGAATGAGCCGTGCTCGGCCGGAACATGCCGGACGTTGATCCAGTCCGTCACGTAGACGCGGCAAAAGGGGAGTAATCCTATAATCAGGTCGCGCAGAAGGACCGGGAAGTGGCCGGATAAGGGGGCCACAAGCAGCACATTCGATTGAGGCGTGACGTCGGATCTTGAGAGTTCCACAACGGTGGAGAACGGCGTGTTGATCAGGTCAACGGCCTGAACGGGAACAATGCCGCCTTCAATTGTGATACTGGATATGCCGAGGCGTCTGCGAGCAGGCTGGTTTCCTCCTGCGAAAAGCGGGCTCTCAGGCTTCACGGGAGCAAGATTATGGCCAAGCATTGCCCCACACCCGCCTTTCGCCAGTTCTGCCAGCCAAATTGACGAAAATCAAAGGAGGTTGGCTTGGCCTATGAGAGCAATAGTACCACGCGTGCATGACATCGGAGAAACGAGATGGCTTTCTCTTTGAAAAGCAGTGCGTTCGCCACCGGCCGAACCATCCCACGGAAGTACACCTGCGACGGAAGCAATGTCTCGCCGCCGCTTGAGTGGTCGGATGTTCCGGCAGGAACAAAAAATCTGCTGCTCGTTTGCTACGACCCCGACGCGACAGGCGGCGCCTTCTACCACTGGGCCGCATACGATATCGCTCCAGATATCGAGCGGCTTGATGAGATCCCGGCCGGAAAGCAGGACCGCCGGTTTTTGCAGGCCGTGAACGACTTCGGAAGGCCGGGTTATTCCGGCCCTTGCCCGCCGAGGGCGCATAAGCAGCACGCCTATCGTTTCCGGCTGAGCGCTCTCAAGGAACGCCTGGAAGCCCCCGCCGAGCCCAGATGCGTGCAGATTCTGAGGCTTGCGAAACCGATTGAGATTGGCGTGGCGGAACTCGTCGGCTATTACGGTCGAGCTTGAACATCCTGGTCGTACCGTGCATCCTGTCTGTTGAGGGTTTCACCATGCAAGTTCCCCTACAAATCGCATTCGATGGCATTCAACATTCCGACGCCGTCGAAACTCGCATCAGAGAGGAAGTTGAGAAGCTGGAGCAAATTTCCGGCCGCATCGTTAGCGCTCGCGTTGTCGTTGCCCGGCCTCAGCACCGCCACCACAAGGGAGACACGTTTCACATCACGGTTCATCTCGTGGCGCCCGATGCTCCTGATATTGTGGTGAGCCGCGACCCGAGCGCGGGCGGGGCCCATGAGGATGTCTATGTGACCATCCGCGATGCGTTCAAGGCCGCGCGCCGGCAGCTTCAGGATGTCGTCCGGAAACACGAATAGCACTGAGGGAAGGCAAGCCCGCGCCGGTGGGCATCCCCAGCGCGCCCCGGAACGGGCGATCCGGAGAACTGCGAAAGAGTTCCAGGTTTCCGCAAGAGACCCGCCGGTATCGATTGACCTGCAGGCGTCTTCCACCACGACAACGCTGAAGCGGCTCCGATGGGCGTCCTCGGCGGAGTAGGGAACGCAGTAGTCCAGCGTGGGCCGCGTGCTTCAATTCATGGCTCGGAACGGGGAATGGGGTCCAACGGACCCAATCTGCCGATAAAGCTTTTGAGCTAGTACAGCCGGCCAGAAGTTCGCACTCCCATCGCCGCAAACGCTCGAGCGAACTTCCAGCCGTAAGCTGTACTAGATACTAAGAAGAAAAAGGCCACAAAGAAGCCACAATTGCCGCTGGGCACAGGGCTTTTTCAGTCATGGGGTCAGCCGGGCCGGCTGGCGTGGAACTAAAGAGTTGCTAGTACGCCTTATCCGCGGGAAGTCATGTCAGCGCCCGCAGCAAATGGGTCAGGACTTCCCGCGGGGCGTACTAGCCGCTTTGAATCCCATCTCTTTTTGGACACTCTGCTTCGAAAGGCAAAACTAGCGCTTGAGTACCGCTGCGGCCCGCGTTATGTAGAGGAGATGGTGATGCGCTTGCGCGCGCCAGCCCTGTGTGGGGGTGTAGCTCAGTCGGTTAGAGCGCCGGCCTGTCACGCCGGAGGCCGCGGGTTCGAGTCCCGTCACTCCCGCCAATATCGCCTCAAGCGATTGCGCAATTTGCGTTGCCCTTTCGGGTGTTTGTTGCCCTGCGAATGCGCACGTATCGTCGATTTCGCGCAAGTTTACCCGCTTGAACATCAGTGAGGGCTATTCGCGTTTTCGTACCGCGGATCAAGCTTCGCGCCCTGATTTATGACGGTTCGTATTACTCGCATCGATCGAAATAGAAGACTTCAGGCATAAGTTCGGCCGGGCGCTTCCCTTCAGTCTTGGAGCCGCGTCCAATTTTTTTCGACGCGAATAATTTACGCAATCCGGCAACGTAAAGAATTGGCTCCCCAGTCCCATCCCGGTTCGGTCTGATGTAATGAGGTTCCAGAAACACAAGTCTTCTTGTCCTGGATTGCAGCAGTGGAAATTCAAAGCGGCTGGAACTAACTTGCTGCAGGAATTTTCCTTTATATATCCTCTCGGACTGACTGTTTCTGTATTCTCGAATTTCAAATTCGGAATTAACGGCGGTTTCCAAGTCCTCTTTGTGTTTGCTTTCGAAAATAAGCTCAATTACCGATGCGCCGCCCTCTGCGTCGCCAACACCATTGGCTGCGTAGACCAATTTCTTCGCTGGACAGGAGCCGTTTTCCGATTGGCTTTCCAGGTTGGGATCTTTGCTTTCCGCGGCCGGAGCGCTCTCATCTTGTTGCGTCTGCTCTGAAATTTGGCCAGCCTTCGATGCATCTTGACTAGGTTCCACTCCCACTTTCGGAATGGCTCCGGCTGCCATCGATGTTGCTTGCGGCGCAGCGGCCGCGTTCGAGGCGGCGGCTCCACATTTTGCCTCCAGCACTGGGTAGAGGTCTATACCTCCGAATTTGAAAAACCCAGGTGTTACCGGCTGGCCGGTAAGATTAATGTCCGTGATTTCTCCCAAGTCGAAGACGGCGGTTCCAACCTCTTTCCACACCTGGGACTCTGCCTTTTTAAACTGCTTGCAATCGATTGTATTTTTCGGAAGCGTCGGTTCTTTATCTTGGGCGACGGCAGGCATTGAGAAGCCAATAACCGAGATGAAGATGAGTGCTTGTCTCAACATAACTCGCTCCCTTGGTGCGCGCGCCTCTAGCTCTTTGAGCACAGCGATTTTCGTACTGCGCCGATACCCGAATTATCCGAAGCTGTTTCACTCTCTCTTCTGGGAAAATGATCGAAATTCACAAGAGCCCCAATCCGGTTACCTGCCAAAGTTGCGGGCGTCAATTCAACACGCTTAACAAGCGCCTTTTTCTACAAGCTAAGCAAACTCCGCTGATCTGGCCAACGGGCATCCCGGATGCCGCCTGCTCCGTGCTTCGTCATCCCGGCCAAGCGAAGCGCGAGCCGGGATCGCAAGAAGGACGACGCTTCAGCGCGTTGCGATCCCGGATAAGGCTTTGCCTTTCCGGGATGACGCCGGCAAATTGCTGTCAGGGACTGCGCATGGCAGGTTTCTTACTTCGGTAATCGTAGTCCCCGCTGAGGGAGTGCGGGTCAGCCCTGAAAATTGTGCAGCACGGCATCGAGAAGTCCGGGAAACTGCGCGTCGAGGTCCGCCTTCCGCAGCCTCGAAATGAAGCACACGCCCTCTTTACGCTGCGCGATGATGCCGGCTTCCCGCAAGATGCGGTAATGATGCGATTGGGTGGATTTTGCGATATCGAGGCCCGCGACAGCGGCATAGCATGCGAGTTCGCCCCGTTTCGCCAAGCTGTGCACGATATGCAGCCTCACCGGATCGCTCAGCGCGTAAAGGACCGCTTCGAGCCTCAGAGGCGGCATCTCCTGTAGCGCATTCTCTCTCATGGCGGAAAGATGGCGCGCCTTACCGTGAGTTCAACAGTAAGGATGCATTTGAGCCGCCGGAGCCCCAAGAAACCAGTTGTGGATTGCGGAGCTTTCTCGTGCACGGCTTGCGCCAAGATACCGCAAGCTTGCCTTGTGATTCGATCAAAAGGGGGCGACATGGGGAAGGCGAATGGAAACGGGAAGGCGCAGGAGCGCTCCTTCACGGTCGATATGTGGTGGACGGACCTCCACGATGTCGAGATCGGTTTCTTCATCCATTCTCGGCACCGCGCTAAATCCCGTGAATTCACACAGGATTCCGACGTCATCGGGGAGATCCTCGAAGGCGGCGAGCGCACCGGGCTTATCACCTACCGGCAAGGGCTTTGGAAATCGGAGAATCCTGGCGAAAAGCGCCTTGTGCTCAAGCTTTTCACGCCATCCATGAACTGGCGCGCCAGCATGGACATGCTGGTCGGACGGAGCGTCCAGCTTACGGCGGGCGCGGGCGGTTTTCCGGTGACGGCCTATTCCATCCACATCGATGGGCTCGACCAGGTCATCCAGCTCGAACGCTCCGCCCGCAAGTGGCCGGGTCTGCCGGAGCAGTTCTCGTTCTTCCTGATGGAGAACGGGGAGGCCAGGCTCTACACATTGCGGCATGATTGGATCGACATCAGCGGAAGCTACACGCTTTTTGATCAAACTGGCGCCAGGATCGCGCACTTGACGGGTCATCTCTTCGATCTGGGAGGCCGCTGGGATGTGATCCTGGGCGAGGGTTGCTCTCCATATCTTGCAGCTATGATGCAACTCGTCAGCGCAATGCTGAAATTCAATGCGGCGGCGCGCCGGCATGTTGACCGGCTGACGCATGATGTGACGAGCGGCGCCATGAAACTCGCCCTCGAAAAGCATGAGGCCGATCTTTACCTGAACCCGAGGCGCAATTCACACTGATCGCCAGCGTCTTGCCTGCGGCGAGCGCCGCACCGGGCTTGAGCATCAACAACAACCGGAGCAGGTGTTCGCGCTTCATGGCGATGCACCCTTCCGTAGGCGAAAGGGACGGGCTGGCGACATGAAGGAAGATCGCGCTTCCCCGTCCTCGCGATCGCGGTCTCCTGTTATAGTCGAGTACCACGATCACATCGTACAGGCCATCGTCCCGCCAGAGGCTTTCGGCGCTCGCCGCATAAGGCAAGGTGATCTTGCGATTGTAATTCCGGTCGTTTGGCGCGTCGCACCAGCCGAGATTGGCGCGCAGCGGTTCCGCGCGGAGCGTGGTTTGCGGCCGCCTCACACGGTCGGGACGATAGTGAACCTTCACGCAGGCCCAGACGCCCAACGGTGTTGCTCCGTCGCCCTCCTTTTTCCGCGCTCGTATCCCGCTCTTTCCAAGAGCCGCAGGAAAATGTAGATTTTTATAAGTCAGGAAGCCGGCCGTGGCCACGTCCGATTTCGTGAGTAGCCGTGCGAAGGACCGTTTTCGCGTTTTTTCTTGCGGTTTTTGAGGTAGATTCTGATTGCGCACGCGGTGACCCGTTGCGTTGCATAGACCCGCCTCTTAAATCAGAAGCGTAAGCTTTGACCGGAGTCAATTATGAGCAATACGCGCAATATCCTGGTTGTCGACGATGATCAAGACCTTGCGCTTTCGTTGGCGGAGCAACTCGCTCTCCATGAGGAGTTTGAAACGCACGTGGCTCACAGTGCGGCTCAGGCTTTTGCCGCCGTGAAAAGCAAGCATACGGATCTTGTTCTTCTTGATGTCGGACTTCCAGACATGGATGGACGCGAAGCCTGTCGCCTTTTGCGCAAGAATGGTTTCAAGCATCCCATCATTATGTTGACCGGCCAGGATAGCGATTCCGATACGATCCTCGGCCTGGAGTCGGGCGCGAACGACTATATCACCAAGCCGTTTAGGTTTGCGGTTTTGCTGGCGCGCATTCGCGCCCAGCTGCGCCAGCACGAGCACAGCGAGGAAGCCGTCTTCACGATCGGGGACTATTCGTTCCGGCCCGCGGCCAAAATTCTGATCGATAAAAAGGGTGGCAAAGTTCGCCTCACCGAGAAAGAGACGTCGATCCTGAAATATCTTTACAGGGCAGGCGAAAAGGTCATTTCTCGCGACGTCTTGCTCCACGAGGTTTGGGGCTACAACGCGGGGGTCACGACCCATACGCTCGAAACCCATATCTATCGTCTCCGCCAGAAAATAGAACGCGACCCATCCCGCGCCGAGCTTCTGATCACCGAGGCGGGCGGGTACAAACTAATCCCCTGACGCTTTCGCGCCAAGTGTGGCCCTCTCTGCGTTGATAAATCCTTCGAATCAAACAAATCTGTGCCCGTACCTGTGGGGAGTTAAAAATGCGCTAACAACCGGAAGGTGATCACGATGCTCGACCACAAAATCGAGCTCTTGCAGCAGGTTCCTTTGTTCTCAGGACTGTCGGAGGAACTGCTGATCGCAGTCGCCGACTCGGGTCAAAAGAGCTTCTTCGAAGCCGGTGAGAAATTGATCGCCGAGGAAGAAGCCGGAAGCGCAGCCTATCTCATCATGACCGGTAAGGCTGGGTGCGCAAGGATCGAAGGCGGGGAAACTCTTGCCGAGGATCTTTGGCCAGGCACGCTCGTGGGTGAGCTCGGAATGCTGGTCGAAACCGTCCACAGTGTAACCGTCACTGCGCAAGAACGGCTTCGCGCACTTGCCTTTAATCGCGATGCATTTCGCTCCGTCATGGAAGCCCACCCTGAGCTGGCTCAGCACATCGCCGAGAAGCTTCTGGTGCGTCTTCACGGGCTTGCAGCGGAAATCCGGAAAGTGGATGAGAAACTGGCGCAGTTGGAAGAAGCGGCTTAACAAGCTACTGAAAGACTGGAGATCTTGGCTCCATCCTTCGACAAGCTCAGGATGAGGTTGGGTCCCATCAACGGGTTGACCTCATGCTGTCGTGGCTCGGCGAGCTCACCACGAGGGCATGGGCAATATTCCTTTTGCGGCCCTGAAGCCGCCCCGCAAACCTGCAAATCAGGCTTTCCCGGCCCGGTCCCAGAATAACTTGATCTTACTCAAGAAGTTTGCACTCTCGGGATGCGTGGCCTCGGTGGACGCCTTTTCGAACTCCTTTAGAAGCTCCTTTTGCCTCCGCGTCAGGTTCTGTGGCGTCTCGACTTCGACTTGCACGTAGAGATCGCCCGTCAGCTTCGACCGAAGCACCGGCATGCCTTTCCCGCGCAAGCGAAACTGCTTCCCGGTCTCGGTGCCTTCGGGGATCTTCACACGCGCGCGGCCGCCGTCGATGGTGGGAACCTCGACCTGTCCTCCGAGGGCTGCGGTCGCCATCGTGATCGGCACGCGGCAAAATAGGTCGGCGCCATCCCTCTGGAAGATGTCGTCCGGGAGGATCGAGAGGAAGATGTAAAGGTCCCCGGCGGGACCGCCGCGAATGCCAGCCTCGCCCTCGCCCGCCAATCTGATCCGCGTTGAATCCTCGACGCCTGCCGGGATGTTCACCGACAGCGTTCGCTCGCGCGTAACCCGCCCGCTGCCTGCGCAGACTTGGCACGGCTTCTGAATAATCTCGCCGCGGCCCTGGCAGGTCATGCAGGTCCGCTCGATCGTAAAGAAGCCTTGGCTCGCTCGAACCTTGCCGAAGCCTTGGCAGGTCGGGCAGGTGATGGGGCTCGATCCAGATTCCGCGCCAGCGCCGCCGCAAGCTTCGCAGGTAACCGAAGCCGGCACGCGAATTTGCGCGGTTTTGCCGTTGAAAGCGTCGCCGAGCGTGATCTCCATGTTGTATTTGAGATCGGAGCCGCGCTCCTTGGAACTCCGTCCGCGGGTCCGGCGGCCGCCCATGAATTCGCCGAAGAGATCGTCGAAGATCTCGGACATGGAGGCTGAGAAATCATTGCCAAAGCCGTAGCCCGCGCCATTTGCGCCCGGGCCTTCGAATGCGGCATGCCCGAATTGATCGTAAGCGGCTCGCTTCTGCGGATCCTTCAGGGCCTCGTAGGCCTCATTGACTTCCTTGAAATTGATCTCTGCGGTGTTGCTCCCCGGATTGCGATCCGGGTGAAATTCTTTCGCGAGCCTACGGAAAGCGCTTTTGATTTCGTGATCGGCTGCGCCCTTCTTCAGTCCGAGCACTTCGTAGTAATCGCGCTTCATGATTTGTTCTTAAGATCCTCGATGATCGAAGCTTCACGGGGCTGAAGGATCAGCTTAAGCTTTTCGAGTATAATCTATTGCACACTCAGGCTTTTGGCTAGCCTGCGCGCGAAAAGAAGGGAGAGCGCGTTGCGCCCTCCAGATCGTTTCTACGCTGACTTTTTCTTGCCTTCGTCGTCCTTGACTTCCTCGAACTCGGCATCGACAACCCCATCGGATGGGGCGGCGCCACCGCCGGGATGCGACGTTCCGCCTCCCGGAGCCTGACCTGCCTCCGCACCGCCGCCGCCAGCTTGCCGGTACAGTGCCTCGCCGAGCTTCATCGCGGCCTTCGCAAGCTCATCGGCTTTTGCAGTGATATGAGCTGCATCCTCGCCAGCCGAGGCTGTCTTGAGTTCCGCCATGGCGGCTTCGACAGCCTTGCGGTCGGCCTCGGAAACCTTGTCGCCGAGTTCCGAAAGCGTCTTCTCTGTCGAGTGGACCAGCGCCTCGGCCTGGTTCTTGGCTTCGACCAACTCTCGCCGCTTCTTGTCGGTGGCGGCGTGTGTCTCGGCGTCCTTGACCATTCGATCGATTTCGGTGTCGCTCAAGCCGCCCGAGGCCTGGATACGGATCGACTGAGCCTTGTTCGTCGCCTTATCCATTGCCGACACGTTCACGATGCCGTTGGCGTCGATGTCGAAAGTTACCTCGATCTGGGGCACGCCACGCGGCGCCGGCGGGATGCCAACGAGGTCGAATTGGCCAAGCAGCTTGTTGTCCGCCGCCATCTCGCGCTCGCCTTGGAAGACGCGGATAGTCACCGCATTCTGGTTATCCTCGGCAGTCGAGAAAACCTGGCTTTTCTTCGTCGGGATCGTGGTGTTGCGATCGATCAGCCTCGTAAACACGCCGCCCAGCGTTTCAATGCCGAGAGACAAAGGCGTCACGTCGAGAAGCAGAACATCCTTCACGTCGCCCTGTAGCACGCCTGCCTGAATGGCCGCGCCCATCGCCACCACTTCGTCCGGGTTCACGCCCTTGTGGGGCTCTTTGCCGAAGAAGTTCTTCACGACTTGCACGATCTTCGGCATGCGGGTCATGCCGCCGACGAGCACCACTTCATCGATCTCGCCGGCCTTCAGCGAAGCGTCGCGAAGCGCAGCGTCGCATGGCCCAATGGTCTTTTGAACAAGATCGTCCACGAGGCTTTCGAGCTTTGCCCGCGTCAGCTTCATGGTGAGATGCTTCGGGCCGCTCTGATCCGCCGTGATAAACGGCAGGTTTATCTCGGTCTGCTGGGCGCTCGACAGTTCGATTTTCGCCTTCTCCGAAGCTTCCTTCAGGCGCTGAAGGGCCAGCTTGTCCTTGCGGAGATCGATGCCGTTCTCTCTCTTGAACTCGCTCGCCAGATAATCGACGAGACGCATATCGAAGTCTTCGCCGCCGAGGAACGTGTCGCCATTCGTCGACTTCACCTCGAAGACGCCGTCGCCAATCTCGAGGACGGAGATATCGAACGTACCGCCGCCCAGGTCATAGACCGCGATCGTCTTGGAATCTTTTTTCTTGTCGAGACCGTAGGAGAGCGCGGCCGCGGTCGGCTCGTTGATGATGCGAAGCACTTCGAGGCCGGCGATTCTGCCTGCGTCCTTCGTGGCCTGGCGCTGAGCGTCATTGAAGTATGCCGGGACGGTGATAACCGCCTTCTCGACCTTTTCGCCAAGATACGCTTCCGCCGTCTCTTTCATCTTCTGCAAGATGAAGGCGGAGATCTGCGAAGGCGAATATTTCTTGCCATGGCTTTCGACCCAGGCGTCGCCGTTGTCGCCGCGAACGATCTTATAGGGCACCAGGCCCATGTCCTTCTTGACCATCTCGTCTTCAAACCGGCGGCCGATGAGACGCTTGATCGCGAAGAACGTGTTCTCAGGATTCGTAACCGACTGGCGCTTCGCCGGTAATCCGATCAGGCGCTCGCCGTCGTTTGTGAAGGCAACCATGGAGGGCGTTGTCCGTGCGCCTTCAGCGTTCTCGATCACCTTGGGATGGCTTCCCTCCATCACGGCCACGCAAGAGTTGGTCGTGCCCAGGTCAATGCCAATCACTTTCGACATAGTTCAGAACCTCGTGCTGCTCATCTAGCTGTGAGACGTCAAGCTGCGTGCCGCCAGCGACCCCGTTTTACTTAATAGACTTCGTCCCGCGCCGAGATGCTTATCTCGAATTGGTGATGATATAGGGGAGCGCATAAGACGGCGCAAGCGCCTGTGGTTCAAGGCGCGGCTTCAAAGACATTTAGCGAACAAGATATTGCATTCAGCGCGGATTTGTGGCTGCGCGGGAACGTTTTTGCGGCAAAAATTCCCTCCGGCGATGCATCAATCCCCGAAGCTTTTCGTCGCAGCCGGCGCGGCGCAGACAGCGCTTCATTTCCCTTGCGCGGGCCTTTTGGGAGGGCAATGATGAGATTTTGCTAACAATGACTTAGGAGGCGCCCATGACCGAAACCCTACCCAGCGCATTCAGCCCGGCGGGCGGGCTTGCGGCCATGCCGCAGACTTCCGCCGGGCTTCTCCCCTTCACAAGCTTCTCGAGACGCGAACTCAACGAAATTTTCTCGGTGTACGGCGCGAAGGTCGCCGCTGGCGAGTGGCGCGATTACTCGATCGATTTCTTGAAAGACAAAGCCGTTTTTTCGATTTTCCGCCGCAGCTCGGAGCGGCCGCTCTATCGCATCGAGAAAGACCCCAAGCTGACGAAGCGGCAAGGAGCCTACAGCGTGGTCGCCATGACGGGCCTCATCCTCAAGCGAGGGCACGACCTCGCGAAAGTCCTGCGCGTTCTCGACCGCAGATTATCTGTCGTTAAAGCCTGATCGCACCAGCGCAAAAGAGAAGGCCCCGTTGCCGGGGCCTTCCTGAACTGCTTTACCGTTTACGCTGTTATCGCCTGTCGCCGAAAAGCTGCAGCAGGGCGATAAAGATGTTGATAAAGTCGAGATACAGACTCAAGGCGCCCATGATCGCGCTGCGGCCGAGCGTTTCTTCGCCGCCTTGCGCGTTGGCGTAATAGTTGTCCTTAAGCTGCTGCGTATCGTAGGCGGTCAGCCCCGTGAAGATCAGCACGGCCAGAACCGAGATCGCGAACTGCAAGCCGGTCGAGCCGAGGAAGGCATTCACGATGCTTGCGATCACGATGCCGATCACGCCCATGATGAGGAACGAGCCGAGCTGCGTGAGATCGCGCTTCGTCGTGTAGCCGTAGAGGCTCACGGTGCCGAAGGTTGCGGCCGTTATGAAGAAGATCCGCGCGATCGAAGCGCCAGTGTACATGACGAAGATGCTTGATAGCGACAGGCCCATCAACGCGGCAAACGCCCAGAACACCGCCTGCGCTGTCTGGCTGCTCATCTGGTTCACGCGCGCCGCAAACAGAAACACGATCGCAAGCGGCGAGAAGGCGATCACCCATCTGAGCCAGCTAACGTAGATGGCCTTGCCAAGCGCGGTCAGCATGAGGCCGTTCGGCAGCTTCGCGACCGCCGAAGACGGGTCGCCTGTAACCGCCATTGTGAAGAACGCATAAGCAACGACGCCCGTGAGCACGAGGCCGATGCCCATGTAATTGTAAACGCGGATCATATACGCGCGCAGGCCTTCGTCTATCGCGACGGTGCCCGCGCCCGACCGAGCGCGTGCGTTATACGCTCGTGAGCTTTGGTAGTCTGCCATGTTTATTTGGTCCCTGACGTCATTACCCAAGGTCTGCGCAAAAGGTCTTCCAGGTTTAAGCCCTTAACGGCCTGGAGCAAAGCCTCTTTGTCAGGCGGCCTGCCCTTTCTTCGCCATCAAGACGTTCACTCGGAACGCAGATAGTGCGCCGGTTTCGCTGACAGAACCCTTAAAGTTCCGAGCGCACCCAGCGCCGCAACGAATATGGTCTCAATGATAGAGGGCTGCAATAGGGCGTAGAAAGACACGCTGAAGCTCAAATCCATCACATACTTGACAATTACATAGGCGGCGGCCAGGCCAAGCGCGGCGGCGATGATAGACAAGCTCACCGCGAGAATCAGGTACTCGAGCAGGTGCGCCAAAATGATGCGGCGCTTGGCTGCGCCCAGAGCCCTAAGCACCACCGCTTCGTAGATCCGCCGGCGCTGCGCCGTTATCAAAGCGCCCGCCACCACCAACGCGCCCATGATGAGTGTCACGCTGCCAGCGACTTGCACGGCGCGCATGACCTTCTCGAAGATGCCGTTTATCGCGTTCAAGGCGTCGCGAACACGAATCGCTGAGACGACCGGATAGGCCGCGCCGATTGCCTTCATGACGCTGGCTTCCGCTTTGGTATCCGGCTGCTGGCCTTCGGGCCAGGTGAGCGTCGCGAGATAGGTGAAAGGCGCCTGGCGGAGCGCATTGGGGGAGAAAATCATCACGAAGTTGATGTCAATGGAGCCCCATCTGACTTTTCGGAAATTCGCGATCTCGGCGGTAAGGCGCCGGCCCAGGACGCTGACGGTTACGCTATCCCCGATCTTGAGGCCGAGAGCCTTCGCAAGATCCGCTTCGAAGGAGACAAGCGGTTCGCCTTCGTAATCGATGGGCCACCACGCGCCCTCCGTGACTTGCGAGCCTGAGGGCAAAGCATCCGAATATGTGATGCCCCGGTCGCCGGTCAGAACCCACTCGGCCGAGGACGGGGCCTTGATCTGATCGGCAGGCACGCCGCGAAGCGCCATCAGCCGTCCGCGCAGCATCGGCGCGGTTGTAACCCGCGCGTCCGGAGCCTTTGCATTCAGGAGATCTTGGAACGCGGAAAGCTCGCGTTTCGGTATGCCGATGAAGAAGTAGCTTGGCGCGCGCTCCGGCAGGCGCGTCTTGAGTTCATCCGACAAAGAGGCATCGACAAGCGAGACCGCCGTGAGAAGCGTCAGTCCTGCGCCAAGTGAGAGCGCGATGGTACGCGCGAGGCTGGCGGGGCCGCCAATATTTGCCAGCGCCAGCGCCATCTCGGGCCGCTTCGGGCGCTTCAGCGATGCGGCAAGGCGGCGAATGCCGGCGCCCGCGCTCCAGAACAAGACGAAGATCGCAAAAAGAGCCGCGCATGTGAAGGCGGCAATGCGGTGCTCCCGCGCCAGGGAGACGGCCAGCACCACCAGCAGCGCCACAATCAAGAATGACGATATCCAATAAAACGCTGGCGGCAGACGGCGATCATCGTGGCCGCTTCGGAAAAGTTCAGCCGCGCGGACCTGCTCCGCCCGCCCTAATGGCCACAGAATGAAGGGAAGCGCCGTCAATAGCCCAAACAGGGCCGCAAGCGCCAGAGCTTGCCATTGCAGCCCCGGTTCGATCGCGATGGGCACGAACCCGGCCATCAGACTTGCGATCAGCCATGGCGCCCCCGCCGCAATCACAAAGCCGATGAGGATGCCAAGTAGCGCGAGAAGGCCGATCTCAATGAAGAAGACGCGAAAGATGACGCGCTGCGTCGCGCCGAGCGCTTTGTAAGTGGCGATGGTCATGCGGCGTCTTTCGACGAAGGCCGCCACCGCGTTCGCCACGCCGATGCCGCCCGTCAGCATCGCCGTCAGCCCGACAAGCGTCAGAAATTCGGTCAGCCGCTTGAGCGTGCTTCTCACGCCGGGCGAGGGGTCGGAGCTGTCGCGCACGAGAAATCCCGCCTCGGGAAACTTGCTGGACAGCTCTTTTCTGAAGTCGGGCGCAGCGCCGGTCCCCGTCTTGATGCGATAGGCCCAGCGAACGAGGCTGCCCGGCTCGACGAGGCCAGTCTTCTTTAATGCATCCGGCGAGAGCAGGATGCGCGCCCCGAAAGCTGGCCCGGCGGCGAGCCGGTCAGGCTCCTGCTCGATGACAGCTTTGACCAGAAGCAAGCTATTGCCAATCGAAATGCTGTCGCCAAGGCTCACCTGGAGCTGATCGAGAATGCTGCGGTCCACCGCAAGGCCGCCTTGCCTCACGGCGGCAAGCCCGCCGCCCTCCTCGAACGTGACCGCACCATAGAGCGGATAGGCGTCATCGACAGCCTTCAAATCGACGAGCGCCTGCGCGCTGCCGTCCGGCCTGCGCGCCATGGCGCGCATCGTCGCGACCTCGCTCACCTCACCGAACGACTGGAGATAGGACAATTCTTCCGGGTTCGCCTGCCGATGCACAAGGGTCGCCTCGACATCGCCGCCAAGGAGCACCGTACCCTCGCGGGCAAGCGCGTCCTGGATCGCATCCGACAGGCTGTTGATCGCGCCGATAGCTCCCGTGCCGAGCGCGATGCAGATCAGGAAGATCGTAAAACCTGCAAAGCCGCCCCGCAGATCGCGCAGCGCAAGGCGAAGCGCGAGCGGCAGCCGGGTGGCGCGCACGCGCGTCCCCGCCTCAGTCTCAGCCGCGGCCGTCATGCGTAGGCTGTCTCGTGCATGGAGCGCACGATGTTGCCGTCCTTCATGGCGACAACGCGCTCGCAGCGCCGGGCGAGTTCGGCGTCGTGCGTGATAAGAATGAGGGTCGTTCCCGTCCTTCGGTGAAGCGCGAAGATAAGGTCCATGATCTGCGCGCCGGTTTCGCCGTCGAGATTTCCGGTCGGCTCATCCGCGAACAGAATTTTGGGCTGCGCCGCCAGCGCTCGCGCAAGCGCAACGCGCTGCTGCTCGCCGCCTGATAATTCGCCCGGAACGTGATGATGGCGGGCGGAAAGTCCAACATCGGCAAGAGCGGCCTCGGCGCGCTCGAACGCATCCCGCCGGTTAAGAAACTCGAGAGGCAGAGCCACATTCTCGATCGCGGTCATGGTCGGGATCAGGTGAAAGGACTGAAACACGATGCCGATGGAACGGCCTCTCACCTCGGCGAGTTCGTCCTCGTTCATCCGCATGAAATCCTGGCCCGCGATCAGCACTTTCCCCGAGGTTGCGGCTTCGAGCCCGGTCATCACCATCAAGAGCGATGATTTGCCTGAGCCGCTCGGCCCGACAAGCGCAAGCGACTGCCCTTCCGGCACCGTAAGGTCTATGCCCCGCAAAATCTCGACAGGCCCCGCCCTGCTCTTGAGTGTGAGCGTTACCGCCTTTAAATCGATGACCGGGGAAGCCCGGCCCGATGCGATGCCTGCTGGGCAGCTTACGGAAACAGAGGGAACCTGCAAATGAGTTACCGTTTCAAGATTGCCTTGCCGGCACTCATATGGACGCGGCTTCTCGTTTTTGCGACGGCCGCGATTGTATCAGTCTATGCTGCGAACCTCCCGGCAGAGGCGGACGCGGTACAGGACAAACAAGAGATCGTGATTCTCTCGTTCGGCGACAGCCTGATGGCCGGCTATCAAATCCCGCTCGACAAAGCGTTCCCGGCGCAGCTGGAGGCGGCGCTCAGGGAGAAAGGCTATAATTTGCGCGTCGTGAATTCAGGCGTTTCCGGCGACACGGCTGCAGAGGGGCTGGCGCGGCTCGACTGGAGCCTCAACGAGAAGGTGGACGGCGCGATTGTGGAGTTCGGCGCCAATGATGCCTTGCGGGGCATCGATCCCAAGGTCACGGAACCGTCGCTCGATGAAATCCTGAAGACGCTGAAGGACAAGCACATCGCATTGCTTGTCGCCGGGATGGAAGCGCCCCGCAATTGGGGGAAGGCCTATGACGACGCGTTTCGGGCGATGTATCCCCGGCTCGCGGCCAAATATGGCGCGCTGCTCTATCCGTTCTTTATGAAGGACGTTGCAATGGTCCGCTCCCTCAGTCTGGCTGATGGGCTGCATCCAACGCCCGAAGGCGTCGCCGTTGTGGTGCGCGACATCCTCCCCGAGGTCGAAAAGCTCATCGCCCGCATTCGCGAACAGCGCGCAATGACGCGGGTTGAACTGCGCTAACAGTTTGCGTTCAGTCCCTTTGGAAATGTGAAGAGTAGACTGTGACTTTCGATGGCAGAGGTCGCTCGGCTGCGGCAGTTCATCGATCATCTGCTGATCCGTATACGGCTTCAGTTACGCCGCTTCGAGCGTGCCATTTTTAGAGGCAGCGGCCGGGGCCAAGAAAAATACGTCAGATGAACATCTTGAGATGCGGAAGCAGTTCCACAGCTGGCGATCGCTAAAAAAGTGTAACCAACTTTGTGCACATCATTGAAAGGGCTGGATTCCAGCGAGCAGGACTCTATAATCCGGGCGCCGAGGAGAGGAGCGTCCAACTCAGGTTCAAGTCCATGAAGAAATACATGATTGCGATTGTGATCGCATTCAGTGCACTGTTCGGGTTATCCGTTCAGGCAGCTCCTTTGGCATCCGACACTACAGCCGTGCAAACTGAGGTCGCGAAAGATAGCGCTACAACGAAGGTGTATTGGCGCCGCGGTTACGCTTGGCGTGGTGGCTACGGATGGCGCCGCAGCTGGGGCGTACGGGGATATGGTTGGCGCGGTTATGGCTGGCGTCGTCCCTACGGTGTCTATCGTGGCTGGGGTGGCGCCTGCCGCTTGCGTTGCAATCCCTGGCGGTGCTGGCGAGTTTGCTGGTAGTAAAGCCCGACGTTTCCAGTCATTTTGACATCATTTAACTATAGGGGGCAGGGGGCAGCTCTGCAGCTGCCCCTCAGATTACTGAGACAAGCGCGCGCCGCCGCCCGCGCTTACTGCGCCGCAGATACAAGCTCCTGGGCTTCCTGCTTGCCTCCGAGTGGCGGGAAATCGGCGGGGGTTATCGTCTCCTTCTTGAGGAGAAGCGCCGTTCCCTCGTCCAGCTCCTTGCGCCGCGCCGTCAGCGTCGCCTTCGCCTTCTCGTAAGCGTCGTCGACAAGCTTGCGGACGGCGATGTCGATCTCGCGGTTCGTCTGGTCGGAGAAGTCCTTCGGGCGCGTCCCGATCATGGCCTCGCCGAGAAAAGCCTGCCGCTGCGGCTCGTAGACGCGCTGGCCGAGCGCTTCCGACATGCCGAACCGCGTCACCATCTGGCGCGCGATGTCGGTGCAGCGGTCGAGATCGTCCGCCGCGCCCGTCGAGATTTCGCCGAAGATGATCTCCTCGGAAGCTCGCCCGCCCATCAACACGGCCATGCGATTGACCAGCTCCGAGCGTTCGATCAGGAAGCGGTCCTCGGTCGGGCGTTGCATGGTATAGCCGAGCGCGCCGATCCCGCGCGGGATGATAGACACCTTATGCACCGCATCCACGCCCGGCAGCGCCGAGGCGACAAGCGCATGCCCCATTTCGTGATAGGCGACGACCTTGCGCTCCTTTGGCGAAAGAATGCGAGAGCGCTTCTCGATGCCCGCGACAATGCGCTCCACGGCGCTCGTGAAATCGTCCATCGTCACCTGATCGCCGCCGCGCCGAGTGGCTGACAGCGCCGCCTCGTTGACGAGGTTCGCGAGGTCTGCGCCGGAAAAGCCGGGCGTGATCGCGGCGATCTGCTCCAGGTCGATCGATGGCGAGGCTTTCACCTTCTTGATATGCACCTTCAGGATCGCGATGCGCGCCGGCTTGTCGGGCCGGTCGAGAGCAACCTGCCGGTCGAAGCGGCCTGCGCGCGTCAACGCCGGATCAAGGATTTCGGGGCGGTTCGTCGCGGCAAGCAGCACGATTCCTTCGCGCGGGTCGAAGCCGTCGAGTTCCGCCAGCAGCTGGTTCAGCGTCTGCTCCTTTTCGTCGTTGCCGCCGCCCATGGCGCCAGCCGTACGCGTCCGGCCCAGACTGTCGAGTTCGTCGATGAAGATGATGCAGGGCTTCATCTTTCGCGCCTGTTCAAAGAGGTCGCGGACGCGGGCCGCGCCCACGCCGACGAACATCTCCACGAACTCCGAACCTGAAATAGAAAAGAACGGCACGCCCGCCTCGCCCGCGACAGCGCGCGCGAGCAGCGTTTTGCCGATGCCGGGAGGGCCGACCAGCAGGATGCCTTTCGGGACGCGCGCTCCGAGCCGCCCATAGGGTTCGGGGTCTTTCAGGAAATTGACGACCTCTTTCAGCTCATCCTTGGCTTCGTCCGCGCCTGCCACATCGTCGAACGTAACGCCCGTGACTTTCTCGACGTAAATCTTTGCGCGGCTGCGCCCCACGCTCATCAGCCCGCCAAGGCCCTGTTTGTCGGCGATGCGCCGGATGAAAAAGGCCCAGATGCCGAAGAAGATCAGCGCAGGAAGCACCCACGACAGGATATCGCGAAGAAGGTTCTGGCCCGCGCTGCCGCTGAAATCGACGCCGTATTTCTCAAGCTCATCGGCAACCGCGGGATCGACGCGCGTCGTCGAGAAATACTTCTTGCCGTCCTGCGGGTTCTTGAACTCGCCTCTTATTTGCGCAGGGCCGACGACAACCTTCGTCACCTCCTTGTCCTTCAGGAGCTGCTGGAAGCGGCTGTAAGGGACGGACTCGATCTGGTTGTAGCTGACCCAATAGAACTGAAACAGGAGCAGAAGCCCGAAGGCGATTGCAATGTAGGTCAGGTTAAGCTGATGTTTCTTGTCCATCGTCGCATCCCTTTGTGACCGTCTCCACTTAAGGGCGATCCGTGCCCTGCGTAAGGGGTGGGTCCTATAAAGTTGATTGCATAAACCAGCGCTTTGCGCCGCAATGCAACAACGGAGGATCGTTTATGGGGCGCGGGTACACCTTCTCCCCCGGGAAGAAGGAAGGACAGGATGATGAGGGTTTCAGATGCAGCTCCCCGCTTCAAGAGGGGAGCGCGGCGGCGCCCTCCTGCCCCGTGAGTTGAAGGCCGGCGAGCCGAGAATAGACGCCACCCGCATTGATGAGCGAAGTGTGCGTACCTTCCTCGACAAGCCGGCCGCCATCTATGACGAGGATGCGGTCGGCGTTGATGACGGTGGCGAGGCGGTGGGCGATCACGAGCGTCGTGCGGCCGTGCATCACGCTCTCCAGAGCTGTCTGCACGAGCTTCTCGCTCTCCTGATCGAGCGCGCTCGTCGCCTCGTCCAGAAGGAGAATCGGGGAGCTTTTCAAAAGTGCGCGCGCGATGGCGATGCGCTGGCGCTGGCCGCCCGAAAGCATCACGCCGCGCTCGCCAAGAAGCGTGGCGTAGCCCTGCGGAAGCTGCTCGATGAAGGTGGTGGCAAGCGCAGCGTCGGCGGCCTGCTTCACCTGCTTATCGGTCGCGTCCGGCGTTCCGTAGCGGATGTTGTCCATCACGGACTCGGCGAAGATCATGGTGTCCTGCGAGACAAGCGAGATTCGCTTTCTCAACGCCGTAAGGTCCGCCTCTTCAACCGGCACGCGATCCACGATAACGGCGCCGCCTTGAGAGTCATAAAAGCGCAGGATCAGGTTGAAGATCGTGCTCTTCCCCGAACCTGATGGCCCCACGATCGCCACACGCTCTCCCGGACGCACCTGGAACGAAACGTTGTGGAGGGCGCGATCATCCGGGCGCAAGGGATAGGTGAAGGACACGTTATCGAAGGTCACCTCGCCTTTTGCCTGGACCGGGAACGGGCGCGGATTGCGCGGAGACTCGATTTGGGCCTGGACTGCCATCAGTTCGGCAAGGCGCTCAGCAGCGCCGGCCGCAGACTGCATTTCGCCGAAAACTTCGGAGAATTCGCTCATCGAGGCGGCGGCAAGCACGGAGTAGAGAACGAACTGGGCAAGAACGCCACCGGTCGTGAGACCCGCCATCACGTCATGAGCGCCATACCAGAGCACGCCGACGATGCTGCCGAAAATAAGGAACATGGCCGACGCCGTTAGCATGGCCCGGCGTTGCGTCTTTGACACCGCCGCGTCGAAGGAGCGCTGCACGGCCGCCGCGTAGCGGTTCGCAACGCTCTCCTCGGATGTGAACGCCTGCATGGTGCGCATTGCCGCCAGGTTCTCGCTCGCAAACGCCGAGGAGGCGGCAACCTCATCCTGCGCGATGCGGCTGTAGCGGCGTACCGTGCGGCCATAAAGGATGAGCGGCACGATGATGAGCGGGATCACCACGATCACGAGAAGGCTGAGCTTCACGCTGGTGACGATCATCATGGCGACCGCGCCGATGAACATGACGCCGTTGCGGAGCACCTGGCTAACCGAAGTCGAAACAGCGGCCTTGATCTGCGTCGTATCGGCATTGAGCCGCGACATGATCTCGCCGGAATGCGACTTCTCGTAGAATGCCGGGCTCAGCTTCGTCAAATGGCGGAAAACATCGGCGCGGAGATCCGCGACGACGCGCTCACCGAGCCAGGAGACGCAATAGAAACGGGTCGCGCTCGAAAAGGCGAGGAGTGCGCCAACGGCGAAAAGGCCCGCGAAATAGATGTTGATCAGGCTTTCCTTCTCCGACGTGAAGCCGCGGTCGATCATCTCCCTCACGGCGAAGGGCAGCATGAGCGTCGAGGCGGACGACAGAAGAAGGGCGATAAGCGCGACGAGGGCGACGCCCTTGTATTTGAGGACGTAAGGCCGAAGGAGCGAAAGCGGCTTCAGGCTTCGGCGCGACCGCTTTTCGGCTTGTGCGGAAAGATCGGCCTTTGCGTTTTCATCAGCTATAGGTAAGCTGGAACGGCGGTCGGCGATGTCTTGGTAGGTCACAGGGCACACTCACAGCGCACACCTGCGCCACCGAATTTTCTGATTAGAAGCAGTGCGATGACGCTTGAACTTGTCATCATCTCATTTCGTCCTGTATAGCAACGATAATGGAACAGATACAAGGCGCATTAAGACGCGCAAGAGGAACAGAACATGAAAAAG
Organism: uncultured Alphaproteobacteria bacterium; assembly: GCA_963757195.1. Taxonomy (GTDB): domain Bacteria; phylum Pseudomonadota; class Alphaproteobacteria; order Rhizobiales; family Rhodomicrobiaceae; genus Rhodomicrobium. Next base: position 164,059 of record CAVWQG010000002.1, on the reverse strand, counting down.
GAAATCCATCCCGATTATCATAAGATCACCGTCGTGATGACGGATGGTACGCAATTCGAGACGCGTTCGACTTATGGAGCAGAGGGACAGAAGCTCCAGCTCGATATCGACCCGAACTCGCACCCGGCCTGGACCGGCGGCGGCCATGCCCTTGTGGACCGCGGCGGACGCGTCAGCAAGTTCAAGAAGAAGTTCGAAGGCTTCTTGAAATAGGCTGTCCGCTTTCTTTCAGATGAGCACACAGTTTGGGGAGGCAGCCGCGTTCCCCTGCTGATGTGTCCCACGGCTTCGTTAGTTCGGCCGGCTATCGTTGGCAGAGGCTATATTTTTGCGGCAAGGCAACGGCCCTGGCCGATCAATATCGCCGCCGGTCTATTTCCTTATCAGGCCGGGTTCTCTTAGACAATCCGATACAAAACTCCCTGTTTTTGGTCGTCCGCGCCCTCAAAGCGACATCAAAACGACGCGGCGACCCGTAAGAAAGCCTGTGGGCCGAAAACGTCACCGGGTAGGTGGCGGAAAGCGTTTAAAGACGCAAGAGAGGGAGCACAATGAAGCTCTACACCAAGGCATCGATTTTGCCCGCAGCAGCCGCGTTTGCAATCCTGCTGTCAGGGCCGGTATTCGCGCAGGACGCGGATCCGGGACACCCCCGTGTGAATGAAATTCAGGGGCGCATCGACAATCAGGAAAACCGCGTCAATCAAGGCATCGGCAAAGGGCAAATCAACGGCAAACAAGCTGCCCGCGACGAGGCCCACGACGCACGCGTCGAGCGCCAATTGCAACGGGACGAGGCGAAGCACGGCGGTCACGTTACCAAGCGCGAGCAGGCCAAACTGAACCGCGAGCTGAACCACAACAGCAAAGCAATCCACAATCAACGCCACAAGGATTAGAAAGTTAAACACGGGGCGCGCGCGCAACGCGCCCCTTATTGTTAAGCCAGCGAAATCGGCAGATCCGGGAAGGCGAGTTGGTCCTTGTCCCGCCAGGTGTTGCTCACGTAGTTGATTTCCATCAGGCGGCGCACACCGTAGATCGGGCGCGGCTCATACCCGTGCCAGCTGTGCGGACCCGCGATGAAAATGACCGCCGAATTGAACTCCGCCGTTCCGCGCCCGCACCATTTCATGTCGTGATCGTAAATATCGGTGCCCCAGTCATGCGCGAAGGGACCGGTGCACAGATAGATCACCATCGAGAAGAGTTTCTCCTTGATGTCGCGGTGCGGCTCGAGCCACATGCCGTCGAGATCCTGGATGTACTCCATCCGGAGGTAGCCGCCTTCCGCTTGCACGCCGCACGTTTCCTTGAATTGCCGCGCAACCTCGGGCCGTTGCATCGCATCGCTCAGCACCGACATGGCGGGAAACAGCTCGCGCATCTTCGGCGTGAAGAAGAGCCGCTGATTGTTGAAGGTATCGCGTGCGCCAAGCGTGTCGATTGTGATGACCGGAGGCGCGATCGGCAAGGTCAGGATGCCGGTGCACATGGACTCGGGAAGGACATTCCTGAGCTGCCAGCGGCGGTAGGGCTCCTCGAGGATTTCCGGATTCGTCAGCGCCTTTACGAAGTGGCTCGCCACTTCATTCGCCGTCGGAAGGGGTGGGAAGGTCATATGCTTGTTTCCTAACGCGTCTATGCAGCTGGTACGCTCCGCGGAAAGGCGTACTAGCAACTCTTTAGTATCTAGTCATTTGGCGCCGAACCGGCGGGGCGACCATTCCAGCACTTTGCGCGTGATCGGGTTGGACTTCACCATCGCGCTCAAGTTGTGGCGCCAATACTCCTTGCGGACATACCATTCGGAATCGACGTAGCAGAGCTGCAGGCTCGTGCGCGCGCCTTTCTGCGGCAGGAAGCCGTGCCAGGAATGATCGCAGACGCGGAACATGAGCATCCGCCCGAACTCAGGCGGAAACTCGAACGCGTAGTCCTCGCGGTCGGAACTGCGCAGCACGCGAAGCCGTCCGCGCTCATAAGGCCATTCCCGGCTGAATCCGAGGAGCACGGTGACGATCTTGTGCTTCGAATCCGGGTGCGCGTAGCCCTCGTTGTAATTGCCCGTGGTGTTGCCCATCATCACGATGCAGGGCGGATAAGGGCTCAGGTCCATGTCGAACTTCTGCTCGACGAGGCGGCGGAAGCGCGGGCTGAGCAAGTCCTGGACCGCCGCATCGAACCGCGGGCCGTAACGCAGGCTCGGAAGGCCGAAGCTGCCATGCGTGGGGATTTCGGGCGCGTCGGACAGAACATCGTCCTTATGAGATTCAGGGATCGCTTGTTCCACAAAACAGAAATCATACGGATCGCGCCTCAGCTCCGCGCCTGATATCGCCGCTTCATCCAGCAGCGTGAAGGGTGGATCCTTGCGTTCCATGGCTTGGCCTTTTCTCTCTTAAATGCCCTAAAATGCCGGCAGCGCGGGATCGTTATGCGGCGCCGCTGCGATGCCTTCGATTTCGACGAGCCATTCAGGGCGGCAGACCGCGCCTTGCACGATCACCGTCGGGACGCCTGGAAAGCTCTCGTTCAACAGGCCCGTCACTCGGCCGTAATCCGTCGGGTCGCGCAAATAGACGATAAGGTGCTGCATGTCGTCCAGCTTCGCCCCGCCCGAGCGGAGAAGCGCGTCGACATTGACGATGGCCCGGTCGAGTTGCTTCACCACATTGCCGACATGCAGGACATTGCCTTCCCGGTCGATGCTCGCCGTACCGGAAATAAAATGATGCGCCCGATCCGCGTAGGCGATGCGCGTGCCCCGCTCGAAGGTGACGTGGTAGTCTTTCGTGGCGCACAGCATCTCGAAATCGTTGAGGAAGGTCATCTGTTTCGGCTGCAGGTCCAGGATGGAATAGGCGTCCATCGAGACCACGTCGAAACGGTGCGAGCAGGATCCTTCGATGCCCGTGCTGGAGATATAATGTGTCGAGCCGGTCAGCCCTTCATGCGCGAACAGCTCGCGCCGGCTGTCGACCATGCCTTGATAGAAGACATCGACGTTTCGAAGATAAATCCAGGTCCTCACGCAATTATTGGCGAGATTGCCGCGGAGATCCGACAGCGTGTCGGTGAGGTTATCGAAGATTTTGCGCGTCTGTCCCGCCGATGAGGGGGAGGGATCGAAGGCGCCCGCGCACAGCCTCGTGCTCCACAAGTGCCGATTGCCGTTCTTCTTCACGAGCACATGTTTCATCGTGAAGCGCTTCTTCGAAAGCTGCCCCTTGGTGCTGATGTGATAGGCGAGAAGCGAGATTTTCGCGCCGGTCAGAGGCGGCTGCTGAACGATGGAGATGGCGACGGGATTTTCGCCATGGTCGTCGACAAGCTCGCTGTTGCGGACAAGCGCCGCCTGGTTCATGACGTCGCTCAGGAACAGCCGCCGGAAAATTGCCGTCTCGGGTCCGAGCCCCAGCGACTTCGTCGCCTCGGCATAGGCCGTCTGCACGAACTTGATCTGGCCGTCGAAATCGAGGTGCGCTGGCGGAACGACAACAATATTGTACTCCTCATCGCCGTTTTCGCCGGAGAAGCAGCGACAGGTTACGCCGTCATGAGAAAGCACCTTCAACATCACCGTCACCCCCTGTTCCAAGATGTGCAGGCGCGTCCGCCGTTAATTTTGCGCCTTTGCTGCCGCTACCTCATGATGAAGGTCATTTGCGGGCGGCTTTAGCAGGCAGCCTTCATACGCTTCGCCAGCGGCGGTAAAGCTGCCCTTTGATCTTGGTCAAATTGCTACCTTACAGGTAACCTTTGATTTAGCGCTGTTCGGAAAGGAATGGCAGAGGGGTGCTGGCGCGGAGTCACAACCAGCAGCCCTTTATCCAAAGGAAACTTCGGTGTCCGGGGCTAGTGTCCCGTCTCCGAATTGCCGACTAACTTGCAGCGCCCTCGTTCGGCAATTCGGAGACATAAGGGACACTAGCAAAAACAAGAAGCTAGTACGCCCCGCGGGAAGTCCTGCCCCACATGCAACGGGCGTCGACAGGACTTCCCGCGGATAAGGCGTACTAGCAACTCCTTAGTATCTAGTACAGCTTACGGCCGGAAGTTCGCTTGAGCGTTTGCGGCAATGGGAGTGCGAACTTCCGGCCGGCTGTACTAGGCGCGCGAGCACGTGTTCATGCCGATCAGCGAGTAGGCCGGGCAAAAACCCACGAGGGCGGACAGAAGCGGGATAACGCCGATCCAGCCCCATGGCGTGTGAGGGCCGACGTAAACAAGAGAAATCAACCCCAACCCAACGATGATGCGCAGAATGCGGTCAATGCCGCCGACATTTTTCGTCATAACAGCCTCCAAGAATCAGATGGTGGAAGCTTAAGCAAAGGTTAAAGGCGGAGTTTGTGACTTAGTCACCTAAGCCGTATTCGCGGGCGCGCCTGTGTGTTTTGTGGGGCCTTCCGGCAAAGGCGCCGGATTTAATCGTCGCGGAGGATTGCCGCAGCCGCACATTCGAGGCGCCAGCAAACGCCGGTGCTGGCAAAGCGAAGATCGACCTTGCCGTCTAGCTTCATTTCAGCGAGCTTGCCGACGACTGTCGAGCCGAAACCTTGCCTTTCCGGGGCATGAACAGCCGGGCCGCCGCTCTCTGTCCACCCGATGATGAACGTGTCTTCGGACTTCGGGGATCGATCGAGCCTCCATTCAATCGTGACGCGGCCTTCGCCATTGGAAAGGGCGCCATATTTCCCCGCGTTCGTCGCCAGTTCGTGCAGCGCCATGCCGACCGTCTGCGACGCAGACGCCGTGATGAAAAGCGGTTCCCCTTCAAGAATGATCCGCTTGCCGATCAAGTCGCTGAAATGCGAAAGCTGGGAGCGAACGAGCTCGCGGACCTCGACCCCTTTCCACTCATTCTTGATCAGCAGGTCCTGCGCCGCCGCCAGCGCTCGAATCCGCTCGCCGAAGCGGGCGAGAAAGTCCTCAGGTGACGATGCTATGGTTTGGCGCGCGACCGCGTGTACCACGGCGAGCATATTTTTCGAGCGGTGGTTGACCTCGCGCAGGAGCAGCCGGATGTGTTCTTCGTAGCGTTTCCGCTCCGTCATATCGGTCACAAGCGCGACATGATGGGTCGGTTTTCCGGCCAAGTCGTGCAGCATGGAGACACGCTTGTGCACCCAAACGGCTGAGCCGTCCTTTTTGATGTAGCGGTTGAAGAGTTCCTGGGATGCGATTTCCTGCGCTCGCAGCCGCGCTCCTGCGACGATATTTTCCTCGCGATCCTCCGGATGAATGAGGCCTGCGAAGTGGTGGTCGAGAAGCTCCGCTTCGCTATATCCCAGGAGGGCGGCGAAGGCGGGATTGCAAGCCTGGAACCGGCCTTGAAGGTCGGTAATGGCGATTCCGGTTCCGGCGTCCTGGAAAATGCCGCGAAACCGCTCCTCGCTGGCGCGCAGCGCCTCTTCGGCTTGCTTGCGTTCGCTGATGTTATCGAAAACGGCGACAAAGAATCCCTTGGCCGGGCTATAGACCGAAACGGACAGATAGATCCCCAGCGGCTTGAAATCGATCTCGAACCTCTCGGGGCAGCCCGTCGAGGCCACACGGCCGTAAATCTCGAAGACCTCCGGGGCCAGCTCTTTGATCTGCGGAATGACCTGCGTGACGCGTTTGCCGGTGACATCCATCAGGCCGGTTAGCCGTCCGAAAGCTTGGTTCACGGCGAGGTAGACAAAGTCGTCCGCGCGCCCTTGCTCATCGAACACCATCTCGCAATAAGCGAAGCCGTCGAGCATGTGCTCAAAGAGCGAACGGTAGCGCTCCTCGCTCTCGCGCAGCGCCGCTTCGGCCCGCTTACGCTCGGTGATGTCGCGAGCCGTGCTGATCAGGCCGATAACGTTGCCTGCTAGGTCGCGGCGGGCCACTTTCTTGTTGACATAATAGCGGGTCCCGGACGCGGTCGAAACCATCTCCTCGACGGTTTCGGGTTCGCCTGACAGCATGATCCGCCGGTCGTTGGCCATGATGGCGCGGGCGTCGGCCGGATCTTCCAGGAACTGCTCGTCCGTCTTGCCGAGAACGGCCTCGGCCGGTTTGCCAATCGCTGCGCATGTAGCCGGATTGGCCAGCACCATCCGGCCCTCGCGGTCCTTCATGAAGATCGGGTCGAGGCTTCCATTGAGCACCGACTGCAGCCGCGCTTCGCTCTCGCGGAGCGCGTCCCCGGCCCGCTGGCGCCCAATGGTCACGCCCAGGAACTCGCCCATCAACCGCAACGATTGCTCGGCGCGGGGAGTGAAAGCGGCGACACGGGCCGACATCAGCTTCAGAACACCGAACGTGCGTTCGTCATACCGCAACGGCATAACGGTCATGGAACGCAGGCCGATGCGCCGGCAGGCCTCTCGATCCACGCGCGGATCCGTTTCGATATTGTCGGCGCGCAATAAATCGTTGCTGCTCATGCTCAGCCCGGACAAGCTCGCCGCCGCTTTCAACCTCAGCCCAACGAACCCGGCCGCGAGCCCGGCAGCAGCTTCGTAGACCATCTCATCGTTATCGGAAATTTCGAGGCATGCTCCGTCGCAGCCGACCAAGTGCATCATACGTTCGAGGATCAATTGCAGCAGCGCACCGTAGTTTAGATTTGAGCTGGCAATCTCACGTTGCAGATCCAGGATATCTGCCAGTCGTTTGGCGTTTGCGCGAGCGCGTTCCTCGCTGTCGCGAAGTTCGCGCGACACCAGGATCAGCGGGTCGCGCAGGCTTCCGATCACGAACGCCTTACACAACAAGTAGAAGGAGAATATCTTGATCAGATGCCCAAGCTCATTGAAAAAATCGCTCATCGCATCTGATTTGTAGAAGGTGAAGCACACCTCCATGAGAGCCATCAAGACAATAGACAGGCGCACCAGTTCGTAAACGTGCTTTTCGAATGCGCTTCGTTTTTGATGCAGCATCCAAAGCGAAGCGGCATAAAGACCGACGATGGCGTATTCACTGTAAATCTTGAATGCGGTGAGACCAATGCCCGGCACAAAGCAGATAGGAAATATCCGGAAGGTGAGGATCGACACAATTGCGGCTGCCGTCAGGGCAAAAAGCAGGCCAAAGATCGCAAGGGCGTTGAAGCGCCGCGGCGCGTCGATTGCCCAAATGCCGGCCAGCAGGCCGGCGGCCTCAAGGTAGCGCGCGGTAATCCAGAATTGCGGACCGTAATACCCGTAATCATTAAGAAACGGCATCCCTTTGTAAGAAAGGGCATGGAGAGCATCGAGCACTGCGATAAAAAGATATGTGGCACCCGCGATAACAACAAAGTTGTTACTGCTTGTAGCGTGTGCGCTTACTCCCACAATGAAGATTGAGAAGGCAATGCAGACACTGAAAAACTCTACGGAGGTATGAAACAGCAGATAGTTGTAGCTTGCAAGCGCGTTCGCCCCGACGATTATCACTGCAAGTGCGACGAGCTCCCATAATGTTATACCGCAGAAGCTCTTGGCCGCTTTGTACTCAGCCCAACCGCGGCGTTCGTTGCTAAACATGTTTTTTCTTTTTGATCAGGTCACGCTTGCGTTTTCAAAGCACAGGAGCAATCGAAAATCGAGCATTTATGGAAGGACGCATTTCGCTAGTGTGGCGTCTCGCAATCGCCTACCACCTTCGCTGCAAGCTCTCACAGGCAATTGCGAGACATAAGCCACACTAGACTGTTGTTTTTGCTAGTGTCCTTTGTCTCCGAATTGCCGTGCGAGGGTGCTGCAAGTTAGTCGGTCTAGTGCAGCCGGCCGGAAGTTCGCACTCCCCATTGCCGCAAACGCTCAAGCGAACTACCGGCCGTAAGCTGTACTAGATCCTAAGAAGAAAAAGGCCACAAAGAAGCCACAATTGCCGCTAGGCACAGGGCTTTTTCAGTCATGGGGGGCAGCCGGGCCGGCTGGTGTGGAACTAAAGAGTTGCTAGCAGCCTGTCGGACTAGGGTCTGCCGACAGGGGATGGCGTTCGTCGTGGCGCAGAAGGGCGATCGTCGTCGCGCCTTCATGCAGCCTTCAGCACGAACATCCGCTTCAAGTTCCAGGCCATAGTCACGAGAGTCCACTCGCCTTTGACTTTGTCCAGCCCGCGCAGCAGAAACTGACGGAATCCGAGCACGGACTTGATGATGCCGAACACGGGCTCGGGAGTGTGTTTGCGCAGGGCGTAAAGTTTCTTGCCTTCGGGCGTTTGCAGGCGGTGGGCCATGGCCTCGACCGGTGTTGGGTTTTTCGGCGCGGCCGGAGCCGCGGCGCAGCGCTCGCTCAAGGAGGGATGATGCGAGTCCCGGCCCATGGCGAGCAACGGCTCGATCGCGGCCGCCTTGCACGCCTTGGCATTGGCCTCGCTGAAGTAACCGTTGTCGCCCAGCAGCGTTTCGACCTTGCCCAACTCTTCGGGCAGGGCGCTGGTCTTGGCCAGCATCGGTTCGAGCTGTTGCTTGTCGTTGGGGGACTGAACCACATCGCCGGCAATCACCAGCAGACTGCCTTCCGCGACGACGGCTTGAGCGTTGTAGCATTGCTCGAAGCCGCCGCCTGAAACCGGCATGATGCGCGACTCCTCATCGGTCAGATTGATCTGATCGGTTGGCAGCGGCCCTTCCACCGGCGGCTCGGGCGGCTTGCCGCCGGGCTTCTTGCCGGTGGTCTTGGTCTTGGCCTCGCGCGCTGCCAGTTTGGCCTGATGCTCGGCCTGCTCCCGTTCGAAACGCTCTTTGGCGCGCGCCTCGATCTTCGCGCGAGCCTCGGCGATTTTCTTCAAGCGCTCCTCGCGCCGCGCCAGCTCCTCCGGGATCGACATCCCGTCCGGCAGGTCGGCCTGATCGGCGGCTTCAGCCTTCGCCATCAGCTCGGCAACCTCGGCCTTCAACTGCGCCTCGATCTTGCCCGCGTGCTCATAGGACAGCGCGCTGTGCTTGCTGGCGTTGGCGTGCACCTTCGTGCCGTCCAACCCGACCGTGCCCAGTTTGAGCATGCCCATCTCGCGCGCCAGAAGCAGAACCTGCACGAACAGCGCTTCGGTCTCCTTGAGGAACCGCCGCCTGAATGTCGCGATGGTGTCGTGATCGGGGTGCTCGTTCGCCGCGATGAAGCGGAAGGCCACCGAGTCGTATGTCGCCCGCTCCAATTTGCGGCTGGAGAAGACCCCCGTGGCGTAGCCATAGACCAGGACGGCCAACAGAAGCTTCGGGTGATAGCTCGCCGAACCAACGCCGCGATAGCTGTTGCTCATCGCCGAGACGTCCAGAGCGTCGATGATCTCCGCCACAAACCGCGCGAGATGCCTCTCGGGAAGCCACTCGTTCACCGAAGGCGGCAGGAGAAATCCCGTGTCGCGGTCGAAGTTACGAAAGTTGCTCATGGGCGCGGGTCCGAAAACGGTGGCGAATCAATGCGATGATTCTACCCTCTGCCGCCGCTGGGTGTTAAGTCCGACAGCCTGCTAGTATGCCTTTTCGCGGGGAGTCCTGTCGACGCCGCCGCATGTGGGTCAGGACTTCCCGCGGGGCGTACTAGGCGCGCAAGCGCGCCAAGCATCGCAGCCCCGCAGTGGGCGAAGGTGGCGGCTGAACATCTCTAAGCCGAAGGACGGCTCTTCGGCCGTGATGCCCGAGTTCGGCCTTAACCCGGCGAACATGACTGGAGCGCTTGGCGGCGAGGCGGAGACCGCCCCTCTCACCCAGATTTGGTCCAATTTTCCCCGTGACGCTGAGGCGATGTATGCAAAAGCCCAGGTCATTGTGTGGTAGCGGCGCGATTTAGGCCCGTTATAGTGAACGAGCCATTGCTGAGACGGGGCCAATTAACCTTGTATGGTTAATTTGGGCTCTTCCGGCCTGACTTTGCGCCGAAAACTAAGTCTTTGGGTCGCAAAACGCGAAAAAACGCGGCGCGAAAAAATCCGTTAAATATGTTTCAGCCGCGCATATTAACTAAGATGGCGGGCTTCGCCAGCGTGGCGGGCCGCGCCATTCCTTTATTTTTCCTTTTAGTAACAGTGGCTTATCTCTGTTAACCTCTCCGCAAGGCGCTTGATAGATCCGCGGGCTAAAACCGATCCAGAGGTAATAGAGATCCCGCCTTTCCGCACAATGCAGACAAAAAAGCCGGCTCGCGATTCGCTTGGCCGGGATGACGAAGGCGAGGGAGATTAGCCGATCCTGATCTTCGCGTCGCCGGTGAAGTCGTAGGGCGGGATGTCGAGGTTGCGCGGCGCGGGACCCTGCCGGATGCGTCCGGCCGTGTCGTACATCGAGCCATGACAGGGGCAGAACCAGCCATCGTAAAGACCTTTGTCATCGGTCGCAGCCTGCCCCTTCGGGATGCATCCCAGATGGGTGCAGATGCCGATTGCAACGAGCCAGTTCTCCTTGCCGGGCTTCGTCCGGTTCGCATCCGTCGCCTGCAAGCCCGAGGGGGCCCCACTCACCTGGGCATAGGGATCTTTCAGGTCCGAAAGCGGCACGTCCTGCGCTTTCTTGATCTCTTCCGCCGTCCGATGCCGGATGAAAATCGGCTTGCCGCGCCAAAGAACCGTAATGGCCTGGCCCACAGCCACTGGCGACAAATCCACTTCGGTCGAGCCAAGCGATAACGCCGACGCGTCGGCGTTCATCTGATCGACCGCCGGCCACAAAGCGCCGGCCGCTCCAATCGCCGCGAATGCTGCCGTCGCAAGAGTGATAAAATCCCGCCGCGACACATCGCCTTGGAGTTCGTTGAGTGTCGTATCCATGTGCCTGCCACCTCCGGACGCTTCGCACCATGATCATCGTGGGGCGGCGCACGCGCGCCGTCTGTGACTAAGTCACGATGTCAGGCATCAGCCGGTGCGGGCGAAATCGTGAAGGGGGCTGTCAGCCGGGACCGAAACGATGCCCCTGCCGCTTTTCAGCCAGCCGCGCCGCTGGAATTCGTGGAGCTGGCGGCTGACGACCTCGCGCGCGGTTCCAAGCTCCGTCGCAAGCTGCTGGTGCGTCGCTTCCACATCCCCTTGCGCATTTTTGAGTTGCAAAAGCTTTTGCGCGAGCCGGACATCCATGCGCGAAAAGGCGATGTCGTCGATAACACGGCAGAGATCGGAGATCCGGTCGCTGAACGTCTTGAATACAAAACGCCGGAACGAGGATGACGCCGCGATAAGGTCTTCGAAGGTCGAACGAGGTATCGCAACCGCTTCGATCGCGGTCTCCGCGATCCCTTCGGCCCTGTAGTCTTCATATCCGAGCAGGCATGACGTGGTGAGTGCGCAGCTTTCTCCGGCCGAAACCCGGTAAAGAATGATCTCCCGCCCGCTTTCGGAAACCTGTTGGACCCTTATGCTTCCGCTTAAAAGGAGAAGAAAATTCGACGGCGTCTGGCCGGGCCCGAAAATGGGCGTGCCCTCCGGCAGAGAAAGCACCCGGCTTTCGGCCTCCAATCGCTTCCGGTGCTCCCCCGGCAGGTCCTCAAGTCCAGGAAAGCGATCGATCCACGTGCCGTTGCTCATTAACGATTGCCCATTTCCTTGGAAGCTCAACCGCTCTTCCGGGAAGATAGAGCTTAATCGGCCTCCCGGCACTAACGATTCGCAAGTCTACCCGCGCGTAACCGGAAACACGGAGCGGAATGCTTTTCTCCCCGGCAGTCCATAACCAGGCATTCTTTCCAAGCAATCGGTCCAACTGCTAAATTCTTAGGCAACATTAGTGTCAATTCCGGGAGTGGATGCAAATTTACAACAATCATCATGGTCCGCGTAAGGAAACTCGTGCCGGCGTTGCGAATCAGCGATTTAGCGGGCGATAGTTCATCCGGATGAATCGAAGTTAGACGGAGCACGATAACCGGCCCGTGGGGGACTTTCGAAGTCATTTGGGGCGCGCGTTTGCTGAGTGGCGCAGCAATCGCGTGGAGTTGCTGCCGAGGGGTGGCGGAACCGGCGACGCCAACTTGAGAGATCGACATGCGCAAACTCACAACAATAACGGCCTTAGCTCTGCTAATGGCGAGTTCTGCTTCGGCGATAGCCGATGGGATGCCAAGCTTGAAGGATACTCCCGTTGCGGCGCCAACCCCGGCTTGGGATATCGCCTTCGGCGGCTACCTCGCGTCCGACTACATGTTCCGCGGCATCAGCCAATCGGCGCATTGGCCGTCGGGCTCGGCATACACGGAGCTGCGGTATAATATCCAACCGACCATCCAACTTTATTCCGGGATTTCGATCGAAAGCATCGACTACCCGAACCGCGCCGCCTCCGAAACGGACTTCTACTTCGGCGTCCGGCCCACCTTCGACAAGCTCGCCCTCGATTTCGGCGGCTGGTATTATTGGTATCCCGGCGGGCGCACTTACAACGGCCTCCTCACGTCGGTTCCGAATGCTCCGAATCCGAGTTGCACGAATGGTTACAATACCCCGGAAGGATCTTGTAACGTCTATGTCGGGGACGCGAGCTTCTGGGAAGTGTACGGCAAGGCGGCCTATACCGTCACCGACACATTCACGCTCGGCGGTAATGTGTTCTACGATCCGACCTGGTTGAATTCGGGCGCTGACGGCACTTACGCGTCGGTTACAGCGAAATACGTGTTGCCGGGCACGTGGCTTCCGAACAAGGATTTCGGCGCCTTTATTTCCGGCGAATTCGGCCACTACTGGTTCGGCAAGACCAACTCTTTCTACGGCAATTCCGCTTTCCCAGGGCAGGCTGACGGCATTCAATTGCCGGAATATAACACCTGGAACGCCGGTTTGTCCTTTACTTACAAGGTCTACACGCTCGACCTCCGCTACGTCGACACCGATCTGTCGAAATCGAATTGCAACGTTCTCACCGGCGATCAAGGCGCTTCCTACAGCGCTGGCAACATCACGGCCATCAATCCGAGCGGCCTCGGCTCGAACTGGTGCGGAGCGACCTTCGTCGCCAAGCTCTCCTTCGACCTGACGGCCAACACGAACCTCAAGTAGGCAAATTCCTTATTGTGGGGCAACTTCTGCAAACGAAGGCCGGGAGAAATCCCGGCCTTCTCTCTTTGTAGGGGTCAGCGCCCACTGCTTTTTGACGATCGCGCCTTCACAATTGTAAGGCGTCAAACGAAGAGCTGATGCCGACAGGCACCGTTCGCCGCTCGATTTCCAGCGAGGGCCTCGCGACACGTTGGCCATCGGCGTGATGGTCAACGCGATCTCCTCCGCGGCTGATTCGGTTGCTGCCGAGCTTGCGGTTTGTTGCCACAGTCACGGAGCGAAGACGGCCGCTTCACTGAGCGGACTCGGGAAGATCGTCTTTCGCATGCAGCACCGTCGGGGCGAAGAGCAGCGAGCGCCAGGGCGATCCCTCGACCACCGCGCCTTTAGATTTCTGAAATACTTCCAGCCACGATTCCCCCTGCCCCCCTCCAACAAATCTGTGTAAGCTTGGCCGCGTTGAGTTCCGCCCCGGCCTCGCCAAAGTCAGGGCGGATCATCGTGTGGCTGTCTCGATTCTCGCTGAGGGACATCGGCTCAAGCAGACCCTCAATCCGAGCAGCCTCCCAGCCACGGCAACCCTCGGTGGTCAATCGCTACCTTTGGGTTTATAAAGGTGGTAGACGGCGGCCAACCATCCGCCCTCAAGGAAAGGAATCCATGCCGCCATTCAAGCAAACGACAGGAATCGCAGATGAAAGCACTCTCGGTCAAATGCGATTTTTCTGGAAGATGCTCGATGGACCCAAGTCAAAGCACAGCGTAGCTAAGTATTTTGTTTTCATAACCCTCGTCATAGGGGCAAATGCTGTAACGCAGGTTCGCCTCAATAATTGGCAGGGCACGATTTACGATGCCATCGGCCAGCGCGATGTCTCGGTGTTTTTTCACGAGGTGACCGTCTTCCTGATGATCGTGAGCGTCCTGCTTTGCCTGGGCGTCCTACAAACGTGGCTTCATGAGCGGATGAAGGTCAAACTTCGCCAGGCGGCGACCTTCGACCTTCTCGACGAGTGGCTGAAGCCTGCGCGCGCTTTCCTTCTCCCGCTCACGGGAGAAATCAGCATCAACCCGGACCAACGCATCCAGGAGGATACGCGCCGCCTCTCAGAACTGTCGGTGGACCTCGCAGTCGGCCTAGTGCAATCGACGCTGATGCTTCTCGCTTTCGTCGGCGTGCTCTGGCAATTATCGGCGCAGGTGGTTTTCGTCATTGGGGGCAGGCCGGTCAACATCCCGGGCTACATGGTCTGGGCCGCGATCGGCTATGCGCTTCTCGGCTCGTTCGTTACCTGGCTTGTGGGCAAGCCGCTTATCAACGCGCACACCCAGCTCCGCGCGGCGGAGGCAAGCTTTCGCTTCGATCTCGTCCGCCTGAACGAGTCCGCTGAAAACATCGCCCTTTCCCGCGGCGAAGCCGTTGAAAGGGAAAATCTGAGCAGTTCCGTCGACGCGGTCCTGACAATCATGCGCCGCATAGCGAACCGGCTCGCGACACTAACATGGGTGACTGGCGGCTACGGCTGGCTCGCCATTCTTGCCCCGCTTCTTCTTGCCGCACCGGGCTATTTCGGGGGCACACTTTCCCTTGGCGGCTTGATGATGGTCGTCGGCGCCTTTTACCAGGTGCAGAATGCCCTTCGGTGGTATGTGGACCGCTTTCCCGCCCTTGCCGAATGGCGCGCCATGCTCACCCGCGTGATCGACTACGGCAGCGCGCTCGAAAAAGTGCAGTACCTTGATGGCGTTGGCGAACACATCCAGTATAAGCCGAGCCCGTCGGGCGAACTGATCATGGAGAATCTGTGCGTGCTCGCGCCGAATGGTCACGTCAGCCTCGGAGAGCGATTTGTGGCGATCGCTCCAGGTGAGCGCGTGTTGATCGTGGCGCCGCCGAAATCTGGAAAAACCACCTTTATCAAAGCTCTCGCCCGCTTATGGGTTTGGGGAACCGGGACGATCCGAATCCCCGAGGGCAAGCGCATCATGTTTGTGCCGCAGTCGCCTTATCATCCAGCCGGAGCCTTGAAGGCGGCGCTTGCCTATCCTGACGAAGCCAGCCGTTACACAAACGCCGAGGCGGTGAGAGTGCTTGAGCGGGTCAATTTGGGGCGACTTGGCCCACAACTCGGTGTGAAAAAGCGGTGGGATAAAGAGCTTACGCTGGACGAGCAGTGGCGGCTCGTCCTTGGCCGTGTGCTCCTTCATAGCCCGGATTGGGTCATCTATGACGAATCCATTGCCGAACTCGACGAAGAAAACCGGAAAATTGCCTTGTCGATCTTCTCGTCGGATCTGGCGAAAACGGCGGTTGTCAGCGTGGGCCGGCAAGCGCCCGGGCATGGGTTTTACCAGCGGACTTTGAGCCTTCAAACCCGGTTGCCGGGCCTGAAGCTCCCGCTTCACTTTGTGAACGGCGCCCCTCAAAAGGAAGAGAAGGCGGCAGAAGAGGCCGTTACTTACAGTTGCTGATTAGTCGGACCGACGATAGCATAGAGGAATTTCTTGAGGCAGTGGAACCGCGTTTACTCAAAGCAGCGACGCGGCATTTTAGAGCCGCTTCACCGGTCCGCTCCTCGGATGGCTGGCAGGGCGCGTGCGTGCTCCTATTGTCGCTGCCGGTGAAACGCGGTCTTGGAGGTAAAAAAAATAGCCAAATTTCAGGGTTAGACTGGTTCAAGCTTAAGTAGTAATTCTATGGTCTAGCTTGAAGCAGGCTGCGGCCTCCTGAGACAAAAAGGAGCCTGCCCCCTCCAAAGATAAAAAAGGAGTAACGCCATGGTTCGCAATTACGTGGCAGCCGTGTTTGCAACGCTGCTGCTTGCATTTACGGGTTCTGCCTTCGCTCAATCACCTTCAGGCACCGCCGCCGAGGCCAAGGCGCTGCTTGAGAAGGCAGTCGCGGCAATAAAAGCCGACGAGAAAAAAGCTATCGAAGATTTCAACAATCCAGCCGGCGGTTTCCGCGATCGCGATCTCTACGTGTTCTGCGCGGCCGCTCCGACCTATAATTTCACAGCTCACCCCAAGGCCGAGTTGAGGGGAACACCTCTTGCCGCTCTCGTCGACAAGAAAGGCAAAAAGCTCGGAGAAGAGTTGATCAGCGTCGCCACCGAAGGAAAGTTGGGCGAAGTGGAGTACATGTTTCCGCGTCCAGGCGGAACAGAGCCTGTCGACAAGGTCACGTTCGTAACAAGGGCCGGCAACGAGATTTGCGGCGTAGGCTACTACAAGTAACGATATTGCGGTGGCCGGGCTCGCCCCGGCCACCCGTACCCGGCAGAGCAAAAAAGAATGGCGCTGCATAGAAAGACGGGCTCGCCGATCCGCCGTTCAAGACAAGCAAGAAAACTTTACAGCGCCAGATTGACGCCGTTCCCCGGAGCCATACCACCTCCCTCAGGCTTTTTCCCAATTGCTCCGGCACATTAAAGAGACAAACGTCAAAGCATGAGATTTGCACAAACCCCTGGTGTTCCGCCTAAAGAAGCGGTATGAATTGGTATACAGTCGACTTAATAGCAGGCAAAGCTATTATAGATCAGCGTATTGTCCATCCTTACACAATTGTAAGTTGATCTCGTATTTTGCCAGATGTTGTTACAATCATGAGTAATCGGAAGGCATCTTGATGGCTCGTTTCAGACAGTCTTGAGAATGTGCCCTTAGTTAATAAATGAGAAGCGCGTACTATATTTTTTCGCATTGATTTTTGCTCTCTTGTCTATAATCGGACGCCGCAGTTTTTTAAGTGCTTCAACCTGTCCATTGCATTTATTTGAAGCTTGCCGCACATAAAAATTTAAGCTTCTCGCGGAACAAAGCTCATTAGATTACGTACTCATTAATAAGATTGATAGGTTGCATATTTGCCTTTGCGGGAAACCCAGGCAAATATCTATTCATTGCGATGAGATGATTTTAGGACAGTCTAAGCCCTCAACCATGTAGGGAAGGCTCGCGGCTTGGAATGCGCGCCTTCCACAGAAACGGAGATTTAGGATACCCGCATGTCTGCCGGGAAAGAAGAAAGTGGCGCCAAAACCGCCAAAGGGAAGAGCAAGAAAGGAGCTGCTGTGAATTCGGCTTCAAACGCTAAGATCAAGCGTGGCGGCCAGGGGCGCGTGAAAGACCCTGGACGCGACAAGCGCCTCGCTGCAAACAGAACGGGCCCGACCGGCCAAGGGCGCGTGAAGGACCTCTCACGCGACAGGCGCCTTGCTCAAAATCGACCGGGACCAACAGGGCAGGGCCGGGTGAAGAATCCGGAACATGACAAGCGACTTTCGGTAAACCGTGAAGGTCCAACGGGACAGGGGCGCGTCAAAGATCCCAAGCACGATCGGCGTTTGTCCGAAAACCGTCCTGGCCCCACCGGACAAGGGCGTGTCAAAAATCCCACACGGGATAAGCGCCTCCGCGATAATCGCACAACCTGAAAGTGGTAAACAGGGACCGGGCCTGCTACGGTGAGGGCTTGCGTATGAGGTGTTTTTGCCCCAAGCTATGATGAAGTCTGCGTTTGTTATTGTTACAACGGAACGATTTTTTGAGCCGGCTGTTTCGTTGTCCTGACTGGTAGAAATCTTTAGCAAAGCCTTCATTGTAAAAACTCATGCCGATAACAGAGCAAAAAATGCTTGGCGATCCAACAGGCGCTAATCCCAAGCAAGTCGGGATCTTAAAGGATGAACGGCTAGCGGCCATGCTGTCGGCATATCTCGATGGCGAACTTGAGGGCAAGGATCTCGAGGAGTTTGAATCGCTACTGAGGGCCAACCCAGCGCTCGCCCGCGAGGTTCAGGATATGCGCAACATAGAGTTGCGGCTGATGGAGATGGGCGCTGACATCCTTTCGGAGCCTTTGCCAGAGGCAATGCTGGAGGCGATCTCCAAAATCGACCGCAGTTAGAGCGCCTTCGGGAAAAGTGTATGCGGTTTTCCGACCGGAAAGCGCGACAAGGTTAAGGATCGAGCGCGCCCCGCGGGATGTTCTGCCTCGCTTTGGGTGAGCGCATCCAAGAAAATTTGCGGGAAACTGGGTGCGAACTTGCCTCCGGCATGTTAGGAGGCGGCAGAAACTCTCTGGAGCACCCTGATTTGATTTCCAATCGGAAATGTCAGGACGGCTCGCGTTCCAGGATCCAGTTTTTCGTACCGCAGGCCGCCTTCGAGTTTGTCGGCCATACCGGCGATGATACGTTGGCCGAGACCTCGGCGTCTTTTTCCTTCGATCTGATTAACACACCCAACGCCATCGTCCTCGACCGCCAACTTGATCTCGGAAGCATGAGCCTGAAGCATAACTCTGACTGCCCCCCCCTCTTTCGGGTAAGCGTGCTTCAACGCGTTAAGGACAAGCTCCGTGGCCACAATTCCAATCGCAACAGCCGCGTCTGGCCCCGTTTGAATCTGGTCGCAGGCAAACGATATTTGATTTTGATGGTTGCCGCCGCCTGAGCTAACATTTTGGAGGTCGCGAATGAGGCTGGATAAATACTCCGCGAGCGACACCCACCGCACATCGAGCGAGGTATAAAGAGAACGGTGGACGCGCGCCACTGCGAGCACGCGACCGTTGGCCTCCTTCAAGGCAGCCTTCACATCCGCGTTCCCGGACATATCTCCCTGAAAATGCAGGAGCGACGCAATAAGTTGCAGGCTATTGCTGACGCGATGATTAACCTCACGCAGAAGGAGCGCGCGTTCCTCAGCGAGCGCCTTGAACTCATCCCGGGCGATCCGAACCTCAGCCTCGGCCCTCTCCTTGTCCCGCTTAATGCCTGTCGCGAACATCGCATTGGTGACGGCATTCTCCAACAGGATCAGGAAGTCGCCGTGAACGTCCTTTACTACATAGTCGGCCGCGCCCGCCTTTAGCGCCGCCACCGCCACGCGGCTATCCTGGCTGCCGGTAAGGTAGATGACGGGCGCCGCGCCGTTTCCGGATTGAAGCTCACCAAGAAGCGTCAGCCCATCCTGCTCCGGCAGCACATGGTCGAGGATGATGACATCAAAATTGTCCACCTGTGCAGCGGCAATGCCGTCCACCGCCGTGTTCGCGCTCACCACATCAAAGCCGGCGCGCTCCATATGCCCCTTAACCAGCCTGCAGAAGCCGTTGTCATCGTCGATGATAAGGATGCGCGGCTTGCGATTAGGCATTAAGCGGGCCCGGAACCTTGATCACGGAAAAGAACAATCCAAGCTGCCGTATCGCCGTTGCAAATTGCTGATAATCGACGGGCTTGGTAATGTACACGTTGCAACCGAGATCGTAACAGCGCTGGATTTCCGCATTATCGTCCGTTGTCGTAAGAACGATCACCGGCGCCACCTTAAGATGGCCGTCGTTCTTGAGATACTCAAGGATATCAATCCCTGAGACATCGGGTAAATTTAAATCGAGCAGCACCAGAATCGGCGTCACGTCGGCAGGTTGCGCCTGAAGCTCGTCGAAATAGGCATATGACGTCGCGCCATCGGAAAAATGGATGATTTCATTGGTCACGCCCGCCCGGCGGATATTGCGCTCGATGAGGCGCGCGTGTCCCTGGTCATCCTCGATCATGACAATCGTCACCGGCTTGTTCATGCCGCCATCCTCTTTTGAAGCGATGCCCTGGTGGGAAGCGTCAGTTGGAATGTGCTGCCGCGTCCAAGCGCCGATTCTACGGAGACGGTTCCACCAAGTCTGCGCACAAGCGCCGAAACATAGGCGAGGCCCATCCCCTCACCAGGCACGTTTTGGGGACCGGACCGCCGGAAAAGCTCAAAAATGCGTTGATGATCCTTGGGATCGACCCCCCGCCCGTTATCGGAAACGGTGTAAATGATCTCAGCGCCGCGGCGGAACCCTCCAACCCTAATCTCCCCGTGCCCACCCGGTTTCAGGAACTTAATCGCGTTTTCAATGAGGTTGGAGAAAATCTGCTCCAGCGCAAGGCGATCGGTCACGATGCCAGGTAGAGGGCCGACAATGACCTTGGCTTCTTTTTCCCTGATTTGATGGGCCACGCCGGCTACAACCCCGTCCACGAGCGCTTTCGCGTCGACGAGCTCGGGGTTCAAAGGGCGGCTCCCTTCGCGCGAGATTTTCAAAATCGCAGCAATGAGGCGGTCCATGCGCGCGATCGAGCTCTTGATAAAACCAAAGGCCTCGTCGAAATCCTTGCTCAGGACTTCCGAGCCCGCAAGCGCGTTGGCAGAGGCGAGCTTCTCGAAAAGTTCCGTCCTCAAGGTTTCCAGCTCTGCGGTAAAGCCCATGATATTGACGAGCGGCGATCGCAGATCATGACTGACGATGTAAGCGAAACGCTGAACCTCTTCATTGGCGCGCTTGAGCGCTGCCGTTCTCTGGGCAACCGTCTCCTCCAGATCGGCATTCGCTCTGGAAAGCTCGTCCTGCGCATACCGGATGGCGGCGTTGGAGCGCAGTTGAAGCCACAGAGAAAGAAATGAGAACGTTATGACGAGCAGAGCACCGATGCCATCGATGAAGAACTTGAAATTCTGGAAGCGTACGGTGGTCGCTTCGTTTTTCAATATGAGAGCGTGCCCCTCATCCTGGATAGACCGGACATCGCCCTCAATCTGATCCGTGAGCTCTCGTCCAACGCCATTCATGACGAGAGCGGTCGCAGCGTCACGCTGCCCGTCTTTGACAAGCGCAACCGTTTTCGCCATCTCTGCCAGCTTTGCCCTCAAAGGCTTAGAAAGCGCCGCCACTTTGCCGGTGATGTTCAGCTTCTGCGGTGCGGTCTCCCGCAACTCATCTGCCATCGGGGCTAGCAGTCCACTTTCCCCGCTATAAGGATTGAGAAAATCCTCGTCTCCCGTAATGAGATATCCGCGCTGGCTGCTTTCTACAGTGCGCAAGAGTTCTATGAACTTTGCCAGTTTAGCGTTGTATGCATTGAGCTCGTCAGCCGTATCAGCGTCTTTGAGGACACGGTGGGTTAGCCAAAACGAAAAGCCAGTTAGGGAAATGAGGATGAATGCGGCTGCCCCGATAAGCGCCGCCTCGCGGCGGCCTTTACGTACAAGCTCAAGAAAATTTGCGAAGAAGCCAGTCTTCACGTGCAATCTCATCCATGGAGGGAAACCATTCCAAGATAGAGGGCGGCACAGGAAAGAAACAAAGAAACA
Source organism: uncultured Alphaproteobacteria bacterium (assembly GCA_963757195.1). GTDB lineage: Bacteria > Pseudomonadota > Alphaproteobacteria > Rhizobiales > Rhodomicrobiaceae > Rhodomicrobium. The sequence continues at coordinate 142,960 of CAVWQG010000002.1, read as the reverse complement.
CCTTATGGCAATTAAACTTGCTCTGGCAGCGCCTTGTCGCCGTTCACGTACTCCTCAAGCCTCTGCCTGGCCCGGCTGAGGCGGCTCTTGACTGTCCCAACCGGGCAATTACAAACGGCGGCCGCTTCCTCATAGGACAGTCCCTCCGCCGCAATCAAAATGATCGCCTCACGCTGCTCCGGGACAAGGCCGCCCAATCCCTTCAGCACGTCCTTGAACTCGATGTATTTATCTTGCGTGGCGCGAAACTCGAGGTTTACGGGATCGACGTCGTCGAGAGGAGCGGTCTGATGGTACTTCTTGTACCGGATGTCGTTGTAGAAACTGTTTCGTAGAATGGTGAATAGCCAGGCGCGAAGGTTCGTGCCCTGCTGGAATTTATCGAGGTTCGACAACGCCTTCACCAAGGTGTCCTGCACCAGGTCGTCCGAATGCTGTGCGCTCTGCGTCAGCGAAAGCGCAAATGCTCTTAGGTTGGGGATCCATCTGACAAGCTCTTCACGCAGGTTCAAGTTGCCGGGATCATTCATCTATTTACGCTCCTGCTTTCCAAGCTGATCGACAAGACGGAGCATGTCCTCCGGGATCGGCTGTTTTAGGAGAGCTTCGTAGAGTTTGACGACGCCCGCCGTGAAGCGTCCTTCATCGAATGTCGCGCCTGCGACGGGAATATCGTTTGTCGGCTCGCCGCCGTCACTTCCGCCTGGGTTCAGCAGCTGATCCTTGCCTGCACTTCTGGAAATTTTGCCGATTTTTTCTGGAAGCACGGTTTTCTCTGAAAGCAAATGAGGGGATAGAATCTGATCGTTCAAGACCTTTGAGGGCTGCGGCTGCTGCGCCTGCTGGGCGGGCAAACGCCGTTCCCCTTCGTCTTTATTTCCTTCATCCATAATGGCTTCCTTATTGTCTGGAGATCGCCGGAGCACCGGACATGGAGGATATTTTTACAAATCGCACTCCCCCTGGAACACGTTCTCCGGCTGTTTGTTGCAATGGGATGAACTGCGCCTGGGCAATTATTTGGGGTAAAAGATGTCAGTCTCGCAATCAATCGCTCCGCACCTCCCTTCGCTACGCCGGTTCGCTCGCGCGCTGTCCGGCTCGCAAGAAAGCGGCGATGCCTACGTAGTCGCCCTTCTCGAAGCGCTGGTGGAGAATCCCTCGATATTCCCGACAAATATCGATCCCAAGATCGCTCTGTACCAAATCTTTCTCAAAATCTGGAATTCCGTCGACGCGAATGCGTTCCCGAACTTGAAATTCGAAAACTCCGACACGGTGCGCGGCTTGCAGACTCTGACGCCCAAGCCCCGGCAGGCGTTCCTCCTTTTGTCTGTCGAGGGCTTCGATGTCGACGCTATCGCGAAAATCTTGGATACCGATCTGGAGGACGTGGCCGCGCTGATCGCCGCCGCTGATCATGAGATCGCAAACCAGCTCGAACCCGCCGATATCCTCATCATCGAGGATGAGCCTCTGACGGCCGCTCACCTGGAAGAGCTTGTCAAAAGCCTCGGCCATGAAGTAACCGGCATCGCCCGAACTCATCGGGACGCGCTCAAACTCGCGCACGACAGGAAGCCCGAGCTCATTTTGTCCGACATCCAACTCGCGGATGGAAGTTCAGGCGTCGAAGCCGTCAATGAGATCCTGGGCGAGCTTGAAGCGCCCGTCATCTTTGTAACCGGCCACCCCGAAATGCTGCTAACCGGCGCTAAGCCGGAACCAACCTTCCTGATCGCGAAGCCATTCAACGCCGAGACCGTGAAGGCGGTGATCGGACAGGCGCTTTTCTTCGAGGTTCGTTCGCGCCGTAAGGGGGAACCGGGTCTATCGCAGGCGCACGCGGAAAACCGTTCAGCCTTGTGATCGGGCAGAAAGATCGCGCGATAAGTTGGAGTTCATTTAAGCGAGCGCGGCCAATCAATCTCCGATATCCTCGATATTGAAGGCAAGACAGGCTCGCCTTATGCAAGCCCGTCTCTCCACGTCGTTTCGACTAGGCCACACGCTTATGGACGCTTTGCCGGCAGTCTTGATTCCCGGTCTTGGGACCGATGGACGCCTCTACGAGAAGCAGATCCCGGCCCTGTGGCAATGCGGGCCTGTGATGATAGCCAATCAGACGCGCAAGGATTCAATGACAGGCATCGCTCAAGACATCCTCTCCTACGCGCCGCCCCGGTTTATACTCGCAGGCTTATCCATGGGCGGATACGTGGCCCTGGAGATCATGCGGCACGCCCCGGAACGTGTCTTTGGACTCGCCTTGCTCGACACCACGGCCCGTGCAGACACGCCAGAGCAGACCGCACGACGCAAGGCGCAGATTGAGATGGTGAAAGCGGGCAGGTTCGGGGAAATACCAAGCCTTCTTTTCCCGCTGCTGGTTCACGAGGATAGGCGCGAAGACGCAGCCTTGCGGACGATTGTTGATGAGATGTTCTTCGATGTCGGCCCCGAAGCTCACATCCGCCAGCAGACAGCCATCATGGGCAGGACGGACATGCGCGGCGCTCTATCCTCGATCCGCTGCCCGGCGCTGGTCGTCGTGGGGGACGGCGATCAACTTACGCCGCCCGCTCTCGCAAAAGAGATCGCAGAAGTAATAGGCGGAGCAAGGCTTGCCATTGTGCCGGAGTGCGGCCATCTCTCGACACTCGAGCAGCCTGAATTCGTCACTCGCGCTCTTGTGGAGTGGCTCCAAACAGATTGAGGATTCCCCCGAAGCAACATGGCCAAAGCTGAATGGAACGGCGCCACGATCGCTGAATCGAACGAGACTGTGATAGTCGAAGGCAATCACTATTTCCCCGCCGATGCGGTGAACAAAAGCTATTTGAAGCCCAGCGCGACAACAACGAAGTGCCCCTGGAAGGGGACCGCCCGCTACCACACCGTGTCTGTGGACGGGAAGGATAACCCTGACGCCGCCTGGTACTATCCGGACCCCAAACCCGCAGCATCCGAAATCAAAGACCGGGTCGCGTTCTGGAAAGGTGTCAAAGTCTCGTAACCAAGCGCAACCTTAACTCAATCTTTGGACGTGGACGGGTATCCTCCCCGCCGCGACAAAAGGAAGCTTTTGCTCGCGTCCACGGCACCGAAATTAAAGGAAGCTTCAGGCCTTTGAAATTTCTGCCGCGCGCTGCGCCGGGTTGCACGAGCGTGCCTTACTTGCAACAGATACTGGAAATAGTATCTTCGGGTACCTTAAAGCAGAGATGGAGGCTGCAGAAGCTTGGTATTCCGGCAGCGAATTTAGTGATTCACGCTGCGAGTGCGGCTTGAGCTTTGCTTCATGCGGGCCGTTCATTTAGTGGTCAACTCTGCGGCCGGCGCACCCTCCGGCGATAACATGCACGGTTTTCTGCGCACTCACGCCAAAACCGATTTCATCACTCAGCGGTAAGCGATGTTAAAGAAGCTCATAATCTCGATTGTTCACTTCTGCGCCAAACGATCCTGGCCTGTCATTGCATTTGGGGTAATCCTCGCAGTTATTTCCGCGTCCTACGTAGCTGGCCGGTTTGAGATCAACACCGACATCAGCAAGCTCATATCAAATGACTTGCCCTGGCGGCAGAGAGAACTCGCCTTTTTCAAAGCTTTCCCGTCGACGGAAACTACGATCGTCGCTGTTGTCGACGGCCCGACGCCGGAACTCGCGGACGACGCGGCACACAAACTCACTGAACGGCTTTCGCGGGAAAAGGACGTCATCAAAAGCGTCCGCCAGACCTCGGGCGGCCCGTTCTTTCAAAGAAACGGACTCCTCTTCCTCTCCGAGAGCGAGCTTAAGCAGACCCTCGGACAGCTGACAAGGTCCCGCCCCTTGCTGGAGCCTCTCGCGGCCGATCCGAGCATGCGCGGCGTCATGGGAGCCATAACTCTGACGCTGAAAGGCGTCCAAGGAAGGCGTATCACGCTTGACAGCCTTGAGCCCCAATTCAATGCTTTTTCAACCGCCATCGAAAATGCGATAAACAACCGGCCGGCCTGGTTCAGCTGGCGCGAGGCTCTTAGCGGGCAGCCTTCCACGCGGCGGGAGACGCGCCAGTTCATCGAGATCGAGCCGATCCTGAACTACAACTCTTTGCAGCCTGGACAGGATGCGACGGATGCCATCCGTAAGACGGCTTCGGACCTCGGCCTCCCTCAAGAAGGCGTCACCGTTCGCCTGACAGGGACGGTCCCGATTGCTGATCAGGAGTTCGGGACGCTTAAGGAAGGGGCAGGCCTGAATACGGCGCTGACAATCCTGTCGGTTCTGATCATTCTGTGGCTCGCACTTCGTTCCGCGCGCATTATCTTTGCGGTCTTTGTGGCCCTCTTCATCGGGCTCGCGATAACGGCCGCGCTGGGTCTCGCCATGGTCGGCGCCTTCAATCCCATATCGGTCGCCTTCTTCGTGCTTTTCGTCGGCATTGGCGTGGACTTCGGCCTGCAATTTAGCGTCGGTTACCGGGCCGAGCGCTTTGAGTGCAACGAACTGGTCCCTGCGCTTGTCGCGACGGCGGATCATACGGGTGGCCGGCTCGTTCTGGCGGCCCTCGCCACGGCGGCCGGGTTCCTGGCGTTCACGCCGACGGCCTATGAAGGCCTTTCGGAACTCGGTTTGATCGCAGGGACGGGCATGATCGTTGCCTTCGTCACCAGCATCACGGTGCTCCCCGCCCTGCTGCGGCTTCTCAATCCCCCGGCCGAACCCCATCCGCTCGGCTATGCCTTCCTGGCCCCGGCCGACCGCTTTCTCGAACGGCATCGCATGGGTGTGCTTATCGGTACGCTCTGTGTCGTGACCGCCGGCCTGCCGCTTCTTCATTGGCTTCGCTTCGACTTCAACCCCATGAACCTACGCAGTCCGAATGTGGAGTCCGTCGCGACCTATCTTGACCTCAAAAAAGACCCCGAGACAGCCGGGCGTACGATCGAGGTGCTGGCGCCGTCCGCGGCGAACGCGGACGCGCTCGCAGCCCAGCTCGGTGCGCTTCCAGAAGTGTCGAGAGCCATGACTCTGAGCAGCTTCGTGCCGGAAGGTCAGGAGAAAAAAATTGTCCTCATAAGTCAAGCTGCCGCAGATTTGAACGAGACGCTGAACCCCAAGAATGAGAAAGTGCCTCCCGCGCCAACCGATCAGGAGATCGTCAACAGCCTTGAGGGCGCTTCCAATTTCTTGAGCGTGATCGCGAAGCGGAGTCCGGGAACGAAGGGCGTGCAGGCCGCGGAACGGCTGTCGAACGCGCTTTCGGAACTGGCGAAAGCGCCCCCCGGCGCGCGGGCGCGAGCCGCTGATGCGCTTGTGAGCCCGCTCAAAATGACGCTGGACGATTTGCGGCTCGGTCTTGCGCCTGAGAAAATCACGCTCGATTCGTTACCGGCCGATCTTGTTGCTGGCTGGAAAGCTCATGACGGCCAGGTGCGCGTGTCCGTTTCTCCTAAAGGAGATTCGGACGATAATGCGGTTTTGCGCCATTTTGTCGAGGCCGTAACAGCGGTGACCCCCAATGCAACCGGCGAGGCGATCGGCATTCAGAAAGCGGGCGATACGATCGTCAACGCTTTCATTCAGGCAGCGATCTGGGCGCTTGTCTCGATCGCTATTCTGCTCTGGATCACGTTGAAGCGCGCGTCTGACGTAGCGCTCACCCTCTTTCCGCTGCTTCTTGCCTGCGTCGTCACGCTCGAGCTTTGCGTGATTATCGACATGCCACTCAATTTCGCAAACATCATAGCGTTGCCGGTTTTGCTGGGCGTCGGCGTGGCGTTCAAGATTTACTACATCATGGCATGGCGCGAGGGACGAAGCGGACTCCTCGCTTCCCCGCTGACGCGCGCAGTGTTCTTCAGCGGATTGACGACCGCGGTGGCCTTCGGCAGCCTGTGGCTATCGAACCACCCGGGAACATCAAGCATGGGCAAACTGCTCGCCCTGTCGCTTGTGAGCACCATGGCGGCGGCGGTCCTGTTCCAGCCACTCCTCATGGGGCCGCCGCGCGAGGTGGAAAAGCCAATGGAGGAAGAGCGGAAAGGCGAAGCTGGAAGCCCCGCCTACCTGCCCACGCCTGAGCATACCGCATGATCGGAAGGCGCACCTTTGGTGAGCGGGACGCGGGTCCAATCCTCGCCCCCGCAAATCAGCCCTCCCAGAACGCATCCCTGAATTTGTAACACGTCGGGACTCCTAAGGCTGATATAGGATGTGTAGGTCTCGCCATTCTGAGCGTTGTAGACCTCGCCTTCCCATTGCTGCTCTGCGGGCTTCATATTGATGAGTATTGGCATCCCCAGCACTGAGCGGGTCCGCTTGGCCGGATCTGGATTGTTCTCGTCCTTCCCGGGAGGGCCTTTCGTCCAATTGATCACGCCCCATAGCGCATTTCCGCATGACACGATGCGAATATGGGCGGTTTGGTCCTTGACCATCCATTCTCCCACGGGGGATTGAGCAGACGCCGCCCCCATCGAGCCTAAGCTCAACATGGCTGCTGCCAGAAGCCTTTTCACCATTCGGCACTCCCGTTTGTTCTGCCGGCGTCATATAACGCCAATATGGATTTTGTTAGGTCTTTGAGCGAATTGGCGCAATTGGTGCCCTCTGAGATGACATTTTCAAGGATTATCTCAGAATTAATTGCAAAGGGTGATCGGCCCTGTTCAAGGAGCATAAGATCCTCGTGCAGGTAGCCGGCCATGCGAACCACACCATCAAGCTCTTACCACCACTGACGATTCCGGACGCGGACTGCAAATGGATCGAGGCGTCCTTCGGGGCTGCCATCGCAGCCGCATACAGGGCGCCGGGCGCTGAAGACGCTGGCGTATCACGCGTCAAGGCCCGGCGCCATGACAGCAACGCCCTGATGGCTGGACCTAACTGCCCTCAAGGCAGGCGCGCAGCGCACGCACCAGCTTTTTCGAGTTCGACCGGCTTTGTCAGCAAGGGTGCTCGCTGAAAAATTTCCGGGAGTTGCTCGCTGGAGTAACCGGAAAGAGCGATGAACGGCAGCGATTTCGCGCACAGAACATCTGCTATCGGCGCCGCGGTCTCCCGGCCGAGGTTCACATCCAACACTGCAAGATCGCAGCCCTGGGAATTGAGAAGCTTCAACGCGGCCGACACCGAGGCCACCGGACCGACAACTTCAAAACCAGCTTCTCTTAGATGATCCGCGACATCGAAGGCGATCAGAGGCTCATCTTCGACCACGAGAACGCGCTCGGCCATGTCTACCCCCTGCCTATAGGTCCTTTTATTATATCGAGGGCATTTTCGCCAGGGCGCTCCAGGCGGCATTTCAACCCCGATGAGGCATAATCGAGCTGAACGTCGGCGGAAAGCCCCATGCGAGCCATTGAGTTGACGGCGGTCGAGCCAAACCGCGCCGCACAGGCGCAGAGACAGCAGGACCGCCGCTCTCGATCCAGTTTATGGAGAACCGCTGCTCTCCACGTTCAGGTTCATAAACTTTCCAATTTATTTGAACATGCCCATCGGAGTTGCCGAGAGCCCCATATTTTCCTGCGTCCGCTTTTGGAGCAAAGGGATCTCCCGAGTTCGCGTTTGGAGATGTAGTCTTTTTGATCGGACTGCAAGCTTAGGCCAGACGCGCGGTTCACACCAAACCGGCGCCATTCAGAAACGCGGGAGTGAGAATTTTCCGTTTGATCTTTGCACAGGCTGTCTTGCCCATCGATGTTTCCTGGGGAATAGTGTGCGCCTGCTGGGAGATTCTTGAATGCGCGGGTTTGGTATCGTCCTTACTATCGTGCTGGCGATCAGCTTTTTGCTCGCTGTGTTCGCCATTTTTGGCGGCGCAGACTGGCTTGCCGAGCGCGAGGCTAGCATTTCCGTCAAGCCAGCTTACGAATTGACCGATGTGAGAGCTGAGGCCCCGCCCGAGGCCGCGCCCAGCGTGGCGACTCTGGAACCCGCGGTTGAGGCCAGTACCGCCAACTTTACGCCAAGCCTGGCCCAGGCGACGGCTGCGCCGGAGGACCATCCCGCGACCGCAGTCACGAGCCTCGACCTTCCTCCGGTAATTGACGCGCCGGAAGCGGCGTTTGCCGATACTCCATCGCCCGCAACGCAGGAGATGATCCGTCTCGCGGCCACGGCGCCGCAGATTCCCGCTCCCACGCTCGCGCATATTCCAGCGCTCGTCATGAAGTTCGCTCCGGCCAAGGTTCTGTTTGGGGCTGTGAATGCGCCTTCCAAGATGGCGACGCGCTCCATCGGCTTTTATGCAAAGGGTTGCCTCGCAGGCGGCAAGCCTTTGCCCGTCAACGGCCCAGCCTGGCAGGCCATGCGCCTTTCAAGGAATTGCATTTGGGGTCATCCGACGCTTGTGCGGTACATTGAGCGCTTCGCCAAAGACGCCAAGGTCAAAGACGGCTGGCCTGGGCTGCTGGTCGGCGATATGTCCATGCCGCGCGGCGGACCGATGCCCTTCGGCCATGCGAGTTATCAGGTCGGCCTCGATGTCGATATCTGGTACAAGCCCATGCCCGACCGGGTGCTGACCGATGAGGAGCGTGAGACCGCCCCCATGGAGAGCTTCCTCCTCGATCCGGGACACGTCAATCCGAAGGTGTGGACGCCGGACTATGCGAAGCTGCTCCGCCGAGCGGTGTCCTACCCGGAGGTGGCGCGCGTGTTCGTGCACCCCGCGATCAAGAAGTGGCTCTGCGACAATGTGAAGGAAGACCGCGCCTTCTTGCGGAAAATCCATCCCATCATGGGCCATGACGATCATTTCCACGTGCGGCTTGTCTGCCCCGCCGACAATCCAGGCTGCCGCAACCAGCCTGCGCTGGCCTCCGACGAGGGCTGTGGCAAGAGCCTCGACGCCTGGATCGCAAAGCTTTCGAAAGAGAAGCCTTCCGCCGTGGCGGCAGCGTCCAAACCGAAAGCCGGGACGATACCTCTGAGGGCATCCAAGGCAAACCGGTTGCTCACCCTGGCGCAGCTGCCGAGGGATTGCCGAACCGTCTTGCAGGCCTCCCCGGCGACGACGGGCGCTCGATAGCCAAAAGTCCAAAACTCTCGCCGCGCGGGCGCCAGGTCGCTTTTTTGTATGCATCCTGCGTTGGCCAGGGTTCCCTCCACCACTTGGCAATACGCTGAGGAAGTTAGGCCCCCGGGAAGCAAGTAAACAAGCTCCGCACTGGGATCGAAAAAGACTTTCTACAAAATTATGAGGCCCAGCTTCGGCGGGCGTGTGAACCGTGCCTCGCGCCTTGACTCGTCCGCGGCCCCCAACCAAGCTTGGTAAAAGTGATAATGGAGGCGCGCATGGCGGCAATCGGATTTGTCGGGCTTGGCAATATGGGCGGCCCAATGGCGGCCAACCTGATCGCGGCGGGCCACAAGCTTCGCGTGTTCGATCTGTCGCAGCCCGCGATTGCGAAACTCGCCGAGGCTGGCGCAGAGGCGGCTGCTTCCGCGAGCGACGCGGCGAAGGGCGCCGAGGCCGTAATCACCATGCTTCCCGCAGGGCGGCATGTCCGCGACATTTATCTTGGCCCGCAGGGACTGATCGCATCCGCGCCGCCCGGCTGCCTTCTCATCGATTGCTCGACCATCGACGTGGCGACCGCCCGCGAAGTGAGCGCGGCTGCCGAAGCGGCGGGGCTCGATATGCTCGACGCTCCGGTCTCGGGCGGCGTTGGCGGCGCGCAGGCGGCGACGCTTACGTTCATGGCGGGCGGAAACGAGAGCGCGTTCAAACGCGCCGAGCCGATCCTGTCCGCCATGGGCAAGGCCGTGATCCACGCCGGAGGGGCGGGCAATGGCCAGGCCGCGAAGATCTGTAACAACATGATCCTTGGCATCTCCATGATCGCGGTCTCGGAAGCCTTCAACCTCGGGGAGAAACTTGGACTGAGCCACCAGACGTTGTTCGACATCGCCTCGAAATCGTCGGGCCAATGCTGGTCGCTCACGACTTATTGTCCCGTTCCTGGGCCGGCGCCCGCCTCGCCTGCGAACCGAAATTATTCCGCGGGGTTTACTACCGCGATGATGCTGAAGGATCTGAAGCTTGCCCAAGAGGCCAGTTGCATGACAGGCGCGAACACGCCCCTTGGCGCAGAAGCGGCCTCCCTCTACCAGCTATTTGCCGGCCAGGGCTCGGGCGGCCTCGACTTTTCGGCCATCATCCAGTTTTTGCGCGGAAAACCCTAGAGAGTGAGCGCCGCCTTCAATTCGAATCACTTCGTAAATAAATTGTGTACGATGAGACTAGCAGAGGCTTGCAAGAGTTCTCCTAAAAGTTGCTACAATTAAGACGATATTCATGGATTCGCCTCTAAGTTGTATCCGCGGGTATCAATGCAACTTGAGGATGGTTGGTGACATGATCGCCGATTTCGTACGCGTCCAGCCGGACGACCAGACGTTAAAATCAAATTACCTTGTCACTCTCCGGATGATCGAGCGGTTGCATCGACTTCTCCTCGATCTCATCAAGGATGAGTTCGAGCGTGTCGGGCGAACGGACGTTAACAGCGTTCAGGCCCTGCTTCTGTTCAACATCGGAGATGTGGAGCTTACAGCGGGAGAGCTTAAAACCCGCGGTCTCTATCTCGGGTCCAATGTGTCCTACAACCTGAAGAAGCTTGTCGAGAGCGGCTATATCCATCACCAGCGCTCGCGCACCGACAAGCGCTCCGTCCGCGTGAAGCTCACGGACAAGGGCAAGGCGATTTCCGAGATGGTGAACCGCCTTCTTGAGCGCCAGTTGAACATGCTCGAGAAAGTCGGCGGCGTTTCGGTTCCCGACCTCAAGCACTTCAACCAGATTTCGGTGAAGCTGGAACGCTTCTGGGGCGACCAGATCCGCTACCAGCTTTAGCAACGAAAAGCGGCGTTGACACACAACAATGCCGCTTCGCCACACTTCCCCCTCAGGGCGCATTAGAGCCTCGTGCGCTCAATCGGACGCGGGCGCTGTGCGCATCCTCCGAATTTGAACCATCTTGCCGTCGAATCTGAACCATTTGTTATCAACCTGTCCCTGACGTTTTCGTCCGCATTCCTTCTTCTGAAAGATGGTCGGCGAAATCGCTTTGCCGTGAGGTTAACGGAAGCTCAGCCCGCTCCAACCTTGATAATTGCGTGATAATTGCGGGAAAAATGCCGGACGGAACGCCACCGCCGCCGCCTGTGCCGCAGCTGTTCTGGCTTGGCCCGGCGGCGCGCAAGCGTTAATTCGCGAAGCCGCAACATATTTAACGGACTTTTGCGCGTCCCAGTAAATGGGAAAATTCCGGCATTAAGTTCTATTTAATGGGCAATCGATTAACGATAAATAGTCATTGTATTTCAGAGGCTTATAGCAGATCACCCCTGCCCGGCCAAAGGTGCGGCGCTCTTCCGTTTCGCGCCGGGTCAACCGATTTTGCACCAGACACAGGGCGGAAAATTTGTCCGGCGCGCTCCTGTTAACCAAAGAGCGATTAACACCCATGGCGTAGCGCGCACGGTAACGATCCATTTACTATTTGGCCTGCGGAAAGCTCCCTCCAAGATGGCGGTGGCCGGATTACCCCTCACCAGGATCGCCTGCGATTTAACATATCGCCGGGCCTGATCTATAGAAGCTCACAAGCTTCAAAAAATGCTGTGCCCTCCAGAATAATACCCGATCCAAACCCTCTCTGCTCCCCTTGAGCTAACGGGAAAGTAACCGCGTTATCGACATAATTCGGTGTCACGAAATTTGCGCGTATCGGAAAGTTGCGATTCGATGTGCCTGTATTGGAAGGCGGGATGAGGATTATGAGACAGAGGGTCACAGCCCTGTTTGTAGCGGCTGCCTTCATGGTTTTTGCGGGCGTTGTCGGAGCAGATGCACAGCAGCGGAGAAATAGCTTCGACGACTGGTTAGGCTTCGACCAATCCGATGATAATTGGGATCAGTCTGCCCACGACCGCACCTTTGCCAGAGAGTTGGAAACACAACCCGATCGCGGTTTCCCGACGCTCGCGAAGGAAAACATCGCGACCACCAAAACAGCCATCAAGCAATATGCCGAGCTCGTCGCGCAGGGCGGATGGCCCCAACTGCCGCAGCTTGAATTGCGGACTGGGATGAACCATCCCGCGGTGGTGCAGCTCCGCCGCCGGTTGCAGGCTACGGGCGATCTCCAAGCCTATGGCGGCTATCCCGAGGTTTACGATTCCTACGTCGAACAGGCCGTGAAGCGGGCTCAACTGCGCCACGGCATTCCGCCGACGGGCTTTCTTGACGCCGTCACAATCGATGCGCTTAACGTCCCGGCAATTGCGCGTTTGCGCCAGTTGCGTACGAACCTGACGCGTCTGCAAAACCTCGTTCCATCCACGCCTGCCGGAAAGTACGTTCTCGTGAACATTCCCGCGGCACAGATCGAGGCAGTAAACAACAATCAGGTTGTGTCCCGTCATATCGGCGTCGTCGGCAAGCCGGATCGGCCATCTCCGCTTCTGCAATCGGCGATCGAGGAAATCAACTTCAATAAGGAGTGGGTCGTTCCGCCGACGGTTCTGAAGGCCGATCTGGTCCCGAAGGGCCGCGACGGTCAGGACGTGCTCGCGAAATACAAGATCGACGCCTACCTCGACCACGCAGCCTATCAGAAGGGTCAACGGCTTGACCCGGCCCAAATCGACTGGGCATCGGACGCGCCGCTTCATTATTTCTATGTGCAGGGTGCGGGCGAGGACAACCCGCTGGGCTACGCTAAGATCAATTTCGCAAGCCCTCACGGCGTCTATATGCACGATACGCCGGGGCAGAGCGTCTTCTCGAAAAGTTTCCGTGCGGAAAGCTCGGGCTGCGTGCGCGTGCAGAATGTCCACCAGCTTGTCGCGTGGCTTTTGGAAGATAACGGCTGGTCCGTCCAGCAGGTTCTGCGCATGAAGCAGACAGGCGAGCGCCTGACCGTGCGGCTGAAAAAGCGGGTCCCCCTGTACTGGACGTATATCACCGCATGGGCCACGCCCGACGGGACCGTGCAGTTCCGAAACGATATCTACCGGAAGGATGGCCTCGAAGCCATGGCTTCGGCCTACTGAAACCGGCCACGCCTACAACCGGAAGCGGCCCGACGCGATGAGCGGACGGCCGCTAACCGCTCCGGCGAACGGATAGACCCAGGCGGGCAGCCGTCTACCGCGCGCAAGCCGCACCTCCACCACGTCGCGATAGAAGAGGTCGGGCTTGGCGCCATGCCCGCCGCAGCCTTCATAGGCGTCGAGCGCCGCGAGCAGGGTATCGCCGCGGACAAGAAAAAGCTCCCCATACACCTTGGTCGTGCAGGCATCGCCGAACAGCGCACCGGGGTATCGGCCGAGATGATACAGCCGCCCCGGCGTCCATCCTTCGCCGACAAACTGCGCCCGCGTTTTCAGAAGTTGCGCATAGGGGCTGCGGCTTGCCCGCATGAGCGTGCCGTACACAAACAGATGCCGCGGGTCAGCCTGCGTCACGGCTTGACGATAACCTTGCCCTTGATCTGCCGCGCCTCCATGGCGCGCAGCGCGTCCGCCGTTTCGGCGAAAGAGAACACGCGGTCGATATGGGGGCGGATCTTGCCCTCGACGCACCACTGGATGAGCCGGGTCATCTGATCCCGAAAGCCGGGCAGATTTGTTGCGACGTGCTTACCCCAGAAGACGCCTGCGATTTCGCAGCCTTTCAAGAGCACGAGGTTCAGCGGGATTTTCGGAATGTCGCCTGCGGCGAAGCCCACAACAAGGTAGCGTCCGCCCCAGGCGATGCCCCGTAGAGCGGGCTCCGCATACGGGCCGCCGATGCAGTCGTAGATCACATCCGGGCCTTTGCCGCCGTTGAGAGCGCGAACCGCCTCTTTCACATCGATGCCGGTTAGATTGAGTAAATGCGCCGCCCCACGCTCCTTGCAGATTTTCAGCTTCTCATCCGAGGAGCCCCCGGCTACGACCTCGGCGTTCAGGCAAGCCGCCACCTCGACCGCCGCCAGCCCCGCGCCGCCCGACGCGCCAAGCACAAGCACCGTCTGCCCCGGCCAAAGATGGCCGCGATCGTCCAGCCCGTACAAAGCCGTGCCGTAAGCGATGGGGATGGACGCAGCCGCTTCATCGGAAATGCCCTCGGGCAAGGCAACGACGCGGCGCGCGGGCGCGATCACCTCTTCCCGGCAGCCATTATAACCGATGTAAGCCAGCACCCGCTGGCCAACTGAGAGCCCATCCACTCCCGGCCCGAGCCGGGCGATTGTCCCCGCAAGCTCACCACCCGGCGAGAATGGCAACTCCGGTTTCGTCTGATACTTGCCCCGGACGATCAGCGTATCGAAGAAATTGAGCGCGACCGCCGAAACGCGGATCGCGACTTCCCCTGTTCCCGGCTCGGAAGCAGGAAGATCGCCAACCTCGAGCGCGTCGGGTCCGTCGAGAGACTTGCATAGAACAGCTTTCATCGCATACCTCAGACTTGTACGTCCCGCGGGAAGTCCTATTCACGCCCGCAGCATGTGGGTCAGAACTTCCCGCGGGACGTACGAAACACCTCATTTTACGCGAAAAGCAGGGGCAATGCGCGGGTACTTCGCAATCGGGGCAGAACGAATATCGAAGCCGATGAATATGGGCAACCTTTTGCGTTCCGCGCATGCTTTCGGCGCCAAGTTCTTCTTTACAATCGGCGCTCATCCACGCGCTTTCGAGGCGAAGTCGGACACATCCAAGGCCGTTCACCATTTGCCGGTCTATCATTGGGCGAACGCCGACGAGATGATTTTGCCGCTCGGCTGCAAGCTCGTCGGCGTGGAACTGATCGAGGGCGCGACTGATCTGCCGAGCTTTCGCCACCCGCCTCATGCGGCGTATGTGCTTGGTCCGGAGCTCGGCGTTCTGTCCGAGGCGCTCCTCTCACGCTGCGATCATGTCATCAAAATTCCGACGGCTTTCTGCATCAACGTCGCGATGGCCGGGGCTATTGTCATGTATGACCGCGTGCGGAGCCTTGGGCCATTCCCAGATCGCATGGAAGCGCCGCATCTTCGAACGCGAACCGCCAAGCCTTCGCCAGACCGATGAACAGGCAATGGATTTGCCTTGACGCATCGGCCGAGATCCAGAAAGGGTGAAAAGCACTGAAAAAACGAGAATTTCGAATGCGCGGCAGCCTGATTATCCCGGCATCATTGCTTATCCTGCTCGCTCCTTGTGCGGTGGCGCAACAGGCGGATATTCAGCAAGTCGCTCCTCAGCCAATGCAACCGCCGAAACCAGCGGCGGCCGCCAAGCCGAAGCCGAAACCCGCTTCCGCCCCGGCGAAGAAGCCTGTCCCAGTCGTCGGTGAGGTCAAGGCTCACCTCCTCGAAAGAATTCAAGGACTGGACCGTGTTCATCTACGAGGGCGCTGAGGGACGGATCTGTTTCGCGGCGTCCGCGCCGACCGAGATGCAGCCCAAAACGGCAAAACGAACGCCCGTCATTTTCTATGTGACCACCTGGCAGAAGGATGGCGTCCATAAAGAGTTGAGCGTCAGGCAGGGCTACGCCATGAAGGCGAAGGCAGTGGCGACCGTGACGGTCGGCGGCCAGAACTTCTCGCTCTCGGCCGATGATGACAAAGCCTATGCGAAAGACCCGGCGGACGAACGGAAACTGCTCGCCGCCATGGCGGCCGGTGGCCCCATGATCGTGAAAGCGACGTCAGCGAAGGGAACGCAGACGACCGACCAATATTCCCTAGACGGCGTCGCGGAGGCGGTCAAAAAGCTCGAGGAATCCTGTCCATAGAAGGCGGTTGAGGCCCTGCTCAATCGCAGTACTCGATGTGTCTCGCCGCAGCGCTCAGGATATGCGGCCTCTCCCGCCACAGTTTCCTCGCGGCCTTTTCCGCTTGGAACGGTCCTGAAAACTCAACGCCTTCGAGACTGTTGAAGCCATGCAGCGCAGCCATGAAGCGGTAAGCGGATTTGTCGTTGCTGCGCCGGACGATGATACCGACGGCGTTACCCTGCAATTCGATGACATAAGCGTCCGACATGCGTGTTTCCCTCACCGGCGAAGCCGGTCGATTAGGCTGTCTAAAGTTGGAAAGTTGCTTTGTGGTTTACGCGCCGCAACATATTAGGGTGACGACGGAGTTGCGCCTCAAGGACTTACGGCTTTCCGGTCATGATCTGCGAGCATGGGTGTCATCCGTATTTTGGATGCCCGGAACTCTCTCATAAGCCCGTGCCCGAGGCAAAGGTTATAATATTCCATCAGGTGAGCTGATTTTAAAAAAAGCGAAGCAATTCCCTTGAAGCCCTCGCGTTCCCCCCGTTCTAGCCTTCGCTGGTGCGAAGCTTGGACAAAAAAGCTCTATCCCTGCTTAAAAAAAGCAAAAAAATTCTGACATGCATTATACTTTAGTCACAAAACCGAAGCTGCGGAACCCGCCGGTAACGCTTTCCGAAACAGTCCTCAAGCGCCATTTGAGCGCTGTGGAAACATCGCGATTTGATCCTGGTCAATGTCTGCCGAGCGCATCTCGGCCATTCTTCGGCACGTCCCAAAGTTGCGCCGCTAAGGCGGGCGCTCAGCAAAAGTGGCGCGGCGCTTGCATCCTTCACCGAAGCGCCATATCCCCCAGGTATAGACATCCCGCAGTTTGCAGTATGGCTAACACAGAACGGAGTCTTGCTTCATGAGCGAGGCAAAAGCGGCAATTACTGTTGACGGGCTTGAGGCGCTCATTAGCGCGCTTGCGGCCCGCGGATATAAGGTTTTAGGCCCTACCGTCCGCGATGACGCCATCGTCTATGACGAGATCGCGGGTGTAGCCGACCTGCCCGCGGGCTGGACGGATCGCCAGGACGCCGGACGCTACCGCCTCGAGCGACGCGACGATGGCGCCCTCTTCGGGTTCGCCCACGGGCCGCAATCGTGGAAGCGCTTTTTGCATCCGCCGATGCAGACGCTCTGGACGGCGAAGAAGAACGCCGAAGGGCTGGAAATCGTGCCGCCGGAGCCGCCTTCGCACAAGTTTGCCTTCATCGGCGCGCGGTCCTGCGAGCTGCACGCCATCGCAATTCAGGACAAGGTCTTCCGCGACGGGCCTTTTGTCGACAAGGCTTACTCGGCCCGCCGCCGCGACGCCTTCATTGTTGCGGTGAACTGCGGCGAGGCGGGGGGAACGTGTTTCTGCGTGTCCATGAAGACCGGCCCCAAAGCCGAATCCGGCTTTGATCTCGCCTTGACCGAACTCGTGGATAGCAGCGGCCACACCTTCCTGGTCGAAGCCGGGAGCGAAGCGGGCGCCGACCTACTGAAGGAGCTGCCGAAACGGCCCGCAACAAATGACGACCTCGCGGCCGCAAAGGCTGTGGTCGAGCGCACGGCGAGCCGAATGGGCCGCAGTCTTCAAACCGACGGCATCAAGGCTCTTCTTCAAGACAACCCAAAACATCCGCGCTGGGAGGACGCCGCGAAGCGCTGCCTCGCCTGCGGAAATTGCACGATGGTTTGTCCGACCTGCTTCTGCACAACCGTCGACGATCACAGCGACCTCACCGGCGCGACCGCCACGCGCGTGCGCAAGTGGGATTCGTGCTTCACCTTGGATTTCTCTTACATTCACGGCGGCGCCGTGCGGCAAAGTGGAAGCTCCCGCTACAGGCAATGGATGACGCACAAGCTCGCGAGCTGGTACGATCAATTCGGAACGTCAGGATGCGTTGGTTGCGGGCGCTGCATAACCTGGTGTCCCACGGGTATCGACATAACAGAAGAAGCTGCCGCAATCAGGACAGCCCCTGCAGCCGAAACGGAGGAGACCAATGGAGGGACTTGAACGCATTCTGAGTGAGCATCCATTTTTCGCAACTTTCCCCAAGGAGCATCGCGAGCTGCTGGCGGGGTGCGCGAAGAACCATCGTTTCAACGCCGGGGATTTCCTGTTCCATGAGCACGATCCCGCAAACGAGTTCTTCCTGATCCGGCACGGGAAGATCGCCCTGGAGATCGTAGCGCCAGGCCGGGAACCCATCGTCTTCGAGACTTTACAGGACGGGGATATCGTTGGCGCGTCCTGGCTTGTCCCGCCTTACCGCTGGATGTTCGACGCTCGCGCCGTTGGTTTGACCCGCGCCATCGGCATGGACGCTGCGTGCCTTCGCGGGAAATGCGAAGCGGATCATCACCTTGGCTACGAGATGATGAAACGCTTCTTACCTATCCTAGTAGGACGGCTTCATGCAACAAGACTTCAGATCCTCGACGTCTACGGCAAGCATTGACGAGACGCCGATTGACGAAACGCTGGCGGACCCGTTCCTGCCTGAACTATATCGTGTGGTCCGCTCGACGCCCGAGATCCCGGACGTCGTGACGTTCGACATCGTGCCGGTTTCCGGGGAACGGGCGCCCTTTGCGGCCGGCCAGTTCAACATGCTCTACGTCTTCGGCGTTGGAGAGGTTGCCATCAGCATGAGCGGCGACCCGACCGACATGACTCGCCACGTCCACACCGTCCGCGACGTCGGGATGGTGAGCGGCGCACTGACAAGGCTTAAAGAGGGCGATGTCATCGGCGTGCGAGGGCCGTTCGGAACGGGTTGGCCGGTTCACGAGGCTGAGGGGCTCGATGTCGTCATGGTGTCGAGCGGCTGCGGGCTCGCTCCTTTGCGGCCCGCGATCTACCACATCCTGAACAATCGTGAACTTTATGGGCGCGTCTCGATCCTGCTCGGCTTCCACAGCCCGGACGATTTGCTCTACCGCCAGGAATTCGAGCAGTGGCGGCAGAGGCTCGACATCGATCTCCTTGTGACCGTCAACCACGCAGATCGCAGCTGGCGCGGCAATGTCGGCGGCGTGCAAATGCGAAGCTTCGTCCAGCGTGCAAATTTTGATCCCAAGGAGACGCTTGCGATGGTTTGCGGCCCCGAGGGCAAGATGCGGTACATGGCCAGTTCCCTTCGCGATGCCGGCGTTCCCGAAGAGCGAATCTATTTTTCGATGGAGCGGAATATGAAATGCGCCATGGGAATTTGCGGCCGCTGCCAGTTCGGTCCCGAGTTTACCTGCAAGGATGGTCCGGTGCTGCGGTTCGACCGCATCTCGCGCATCCTCGCAGTCAGGGAGATTTGACATGGCTACGCGAAACCGCCCCAAGCTGGCGGTCTGGAAGTTCGCATCTTGCGATGGATGCCAGCTTTCCCTGCTCGACCTGGAGGACGACCTTTTGACGATTTCGCAGGAAATCGACATCGCGAATTTCCCTGAAGCGTCGAGCGCCATCTCCGATGGGCCTTACGATCTGTCCCTGGTCGAAGGATCGATCACGACCTCTCATGACGCCGAGCGCATTCACAAGGTGCGCGAGCAGTCCAAGTTTCTCGTCACGATTGGCGCTTGTGCGACGGCGGGCGGTATTCAGGCCCTGCGTAACTTCGCGGACGTGAACAGCTTTATCTCCGCCGTCTATGCCTCCCCGCAATATATCAACACGCTCTCGACATCGACGCCGATCAAGTCGCATGTGCGCGTCGATTACGAACTGCAGGGCTGCCCCATCAATAAGGTGCAGCTCGCAGAGGTGATTTCGGCGTATCTCGCGGGCCGGAGGCCGTCGATCCCTTCCTACAGCGTTTGCATCGACTGCAAGCTGCAGGGCAACCCTTGCGTCATGGTTCAGGGCATTCCCTGCCTTGGCCCGGTGACGCACGCCGGCTGCGGGGCGCTTTGCCCATCGTTCCGGCGCGGCTGCTATGGCTGCTTCGGCCCGATGGAAACGCCGAACACTGCCGCGCTGGCGAAGGAGTGGCAGGCTCTGGGCGCGACTGAGCGCGATCTTCAACGCGTCTTCCGCACGTTCAACGCTGCCGCGGAACCGTTCCGGAAAGAGAGCGAAGCTCATGGCGACTAAGTCGATTTTGGTCGATTATCTGGCCCGCGTCGAAGGTGAGGGCGCACTTGACCTGCAGGTCAGCGACGGGCGCGTGACTTCGGCACAACTCAAGATATTCGAGCCGCCGCGTTTCTTCGAAGCCTTCCTGCGCGGCCGCGGCTACGCCGAAGTCGCCGACATTGTCGCGCGCATTTGCGGCATCTGCCCGATCGCCTATCAGATGGGCGCGGTCCATGCGATCGAAAGCGTTTTCGGCGCGAAGGTCGACGGACAGCTTCGGGCGCTGCGCCGCCTCATCTACTGCGGGGAATGGATCGAAAGCCACGGGCTTCACGTGGTGATGCTCCATGCTCCAGACTTTCTCGGCTTCCCGGACGGCATAGCCATGGCCCGCGATCATGGCGCGATGGTCAAGAACGGCCTTGCGATCAAGAAGGCCGGCAACGAGATCATGCAACTCCTTGGCGGCCGGGAAATCCACCCCGTGAGCGTCAAGGCGGGCGGCTTCCATCGCGTGCCGACCCGCGCGGAGCTGAACGCCCTGGCGGAAAAGCTCAAACCCGCGCGTGACCTCGCCGTAGGGCTCGCGCGCTGGGTGGCGACGTTTCCCTTCCCGGATTTCGAGCAGGACTACGAGTTCGTGGCTCTGCGTCACCCGCACGAATATCCGTTCAATGAAGGCCGCATTGTTTCAAGCCGTGGCCTCGATATCGACATTGCCGATTACGACAATGAGTTCGAGGAGCGGCATGTCGCCCACTCCACGGCGCTGCATTCGGTGCTGAAGCGTCGGGGCGCTTATCTTGTCGGGCCACTCGCACGCTACGCTCTCAACTTCGACCGCCTGCCCGCCTCGGTCCAGGCGCTCGCCCGCGACACGGGGATGGGGCCCGTCTGCAAGAACCCGTTCCGCAGCATTGTCGTGCGGGCCATCGAGATCGTCTACGCCTTCGAAGAAGCTCTAAGGATTATTGCGGAATACGAGCGCCCTGCTCAACCTTCGGTGAAGCTGGAGCCACGCGCAGGCGTCGGCTTCGGCTGCACGGAGGCGCCGCGCGGCATCTGCTGGCACCGCTACGAGTTGGAGGCCGACGGCACGATCAAGACGGCGCGCATCGTGCCTCCGACGTCGCAGAACCAGCCCAGCATCGAGGCTGATCTCAAAGATGTGGCGACATCGATCCTGGATCAGCCGGACGAGGTCATTCGGCACCGTTGCGAGCAGAGCATCCGCAATTACGACCCCTGCATTTCCTGCTCGACGCACTTTTTGAAACTGTCGATCCATCGCTCATGAGACCGGACGAACCGGGGGACGCGCGGCAGAAAATACTAGTACGCCCCGCCGGAAATCCCGCCCCATTTGCCGCAAGCTCGCATGGGATTTCCGTCGGATGAGGCGTACTAGCAACTATGGCTTTCGAGTACAGCTTATCCGAGACAAGTTTGCTACTGCGTGTGCAGCGAAGGGAGTGCGAACTTGCCTCGGGCTGTACTAGTGGCGGCTGTCGGCAACCCTGACCGCGGCGATGACGGGGTGGGGCCGCTCGTGGCCCAGAAACTGTCGGGCAGGCTCCCCGCCGAGGCCAAGCTCGTCGTCCGCAGTGGGGACATGATGTCCCTGATCGAGGATTGGGCAGGCTTCGATGCCGTTATCTTTGTGGATGCCGCCGCCTCAAAGGGCTCGCCCGGACGCATCCATCGGATCGACCTTGCCGAGGAAACTTTGCCCCCCGATCTGTCTTTTACGTCCAGCCATGCCTTCGGCGTAGCCGAGGCCATCGAGTTGGCCCTCGTCCTGAACCTCGCTCCGAAACAGATCATCGTCTACGCCATCGAAGGCGCTTGCTTCGCCGCTGGCGCGCCGTTCACGCCCGCAGTTTTGTCCGCCGCCACCGAGGTTGCGGATTGCATCGCCGGGGAGGTTTGCCGCATCTTGAACGCGGCGAGCGGAACAAGTCATAGAGCCCGCGCATGAGCGATGAGAAAAGCCATCCGCGTACCGTACGCGTCCGCATCACCGGCAGGGTGCAAGGCGTCTGCTATCGCGCCTGGGCACAAGGCAACGCAGAGGCCCTGGGCCTTACCGGATGGGTCCGAAATTGCCGCGACGGCGCCGTTGAAGCCCTTTTCTCGGGCGAGGCGGATCAGGTCTTCGAAATGCTGGCCCGGTGCCGAAAGGGGCCGCCAGCAGCATTCGTTGAAGACGTTGCAATCATCGGAGAGGGCGACGCAGCGCCCTCGAGCTTCCGTGTCTTGCCCACCGCGTAGTTAATTGTCACGCTTAAGCTGGATCCCGGCAACGGCGCAAGCTTTGCGCATAGCTGCTGTGATAGTGTATCAACGTATCCATTCTAATGATGTAAACATACCACAACTTCAATCAATAAAGCTGATTCTGCGGCAGAAGAGCTTCACACTCTTAACCGGCGCCCCAGTTTCTGTTTACAATTTTTTAGGGTAATGATTCGAGCACCACTTCAGGTAATCAAGGAAATGGCGTCGTTGCGTACAGCGAGTTTCCGAGGGGGAAGGGCTTAAGAGGCGAAAGCCTCGAAGCCAATATGGGCGGAGCGAGGCGCAGCCATGAGAGTTTTCCAGATTATCGCGAGCGCGCAGGGCGCGCATATCTTTTCGAACATGGGGCAGGCGTTCGGGTTCGGCGACGAACTGATGGCGCAGACTGTTCGGTATTTCATTCCACCGATCACAAAAATCATCGAGAAACGGGCTCAAACGCCGGAAGGCCTGGTTTCGGTACTCGAATTTCTCGGTTCGCGCCGATACGACCGGTTCCTGGACGACCCAAGGATCTTCGGTCATGCGCAGATCGCCGATGAGGGGCAACGCATTCTCGATTATCTTTTTGTGCGCAAGGAGCGCATGCAAAAGATTATCGAAAACCGCGCGAAGGTCTTGCCCATCGATCCCGTGACGCTCGAAAAGCTGTTTCCCTTTATCGCCGTGCTGGCTATTGCCGCGATCGAGGTCAGGACACGCCGCCCGCTCGGCTTGATCCTGTATCGCGTCATGAAAGGCGCAGCGGACGACCGTGCGATTGCGAATCCGTTTCTTGCGCTCGTGCAATATCTGAGAAAGCAGGAGCAGCAACAGAAGGACCAGCGCAAGAGGCGGCTGTTCTCCTTCTTCGGCGGATCGGAACCGGCCGCTCAAAAGGTCGAGCCGGCATCCGGGTTCTTTCAATCAGCTTGAGGCAATTTTCGCGGCTGCCTACAAAGCGCGAGATCGCAGCTGCGCCCGCGCCGCCCGGTTGCGATTTGGCAGGCGGCGGCGGGGCCGTCTGCAGCCGGTTATGTGTCCCATCCCCAGCTTGCGCACCCGCCCCGCTCGCCATCGAGAGGTTCGTGTCACAAACGCCGGGTGATTCGGCTTGCTGCGCTGCGGCGCCGCCGCGCCAGAAAACGATGAAGCAAAGAGCTGCAACTATGGCGGCTTCGATCCTCACCCCATCCCCTGCACTTCAGATGTAACCGTTGCCTGAGCAAGGGACTGTGATTGGAACAAGCAGGGGAAACCGGTGTAGCCCCTGTTATAGGCCAAGCTAGGGAGAGAACCGAATGCAACTCAATCCTTATCTCACATTCAATGGCAGCTGCGAGGAAGCCTTCAAGTTTTACGAGGATGTCCTTGGCGGCAAGATCAAGGCCATGATGACCTACGAGGGCTCGCCTGCCGCCGAGCATGTCCCGCCGGAATGGCAGAAGAAGATCATGCATGCCACGCTGGAAGTTGGCGGTGAACCCCTCATGGGATCGGACGCGTCGCCGAAGCATTATTCGGAACCGAAAGGGTTCGCTGTTTCGCTGAGCCCCACCAAGGCAGCCGATGCGGAGCGCATCTTCAACGCCTTGGCCGACGGCGGGAAAGTGGGCATGCCTTTGCAGCAGACTTTTTGGGCCGCGCGTTTCGGAATGGTTACCGACCGGTTCGGCACCCCATGGATGATCAACTGCGAGAAAGACGGCTGATTTGATTCTGGGGCTGCGTTTGCAGCCCTGCCTCATTGTCTCTGGGAGAATGGTGCGGTCGAGAAGACTCGAACTTCCACAGGTTGCCCTACTAGCACCTCAAGCTAGCGCGTCTACCGTTCCGCCACGACCGCAACGTCTGTAACATAATCAGGCAGCGCGATTTGTCTAACAAAAGATTTGGCCCTGCACAACCGGGACGGTGCCATTCCAATTGCGAAATTGCCGTGTTGCAACATAACCGGTACTGTCACATGGTTTTCACATTCGCCCAGCCGGAAGCGCCATGAAAGAAATCATCGCCGAACTCGACCGCCGCCGCCAGGTTGCCCGTCAGGGCGGCGGCCCTCGCCGTATCGATGCGCAACACAAGCGCGGCAAGCTGACCGCGCGCGAGCGCATCGCGCTTCTCGTCGACGATGGCTCTTTCGAGGAATACGACACCTTCGTCGAGCATCGCTGCACCGATTTCGGCATGGGCGAGACAAAGTTTCCAGGCGATGGCGTCGTCACGGGCTGGGGCACGATCAACGGCCGCATCATCTATATTTTCGCGAAGGACTTCACGCTGTTCGGCGGCTCGCTTTCCGAAGCGCACGCCATGAAGATCATCAAGATACAGGACATGGCGCTCCGAAACCGGGCGCCGATCATCGGACTTTTCGACGCAGGCGGCGCGCGAATCCAGGAAGGCGTGGCGGCGCTCGGCGGTTATGGCGAAGTGTTTCAGCGCAATGTGCTGTCGAGCGGCGTAATCCCGCAGATTTCCGTCATCATGGGGCCGTGCGCGGGCGGCGACGTGTATTCGCCGGCGATGACCGATTTTATCTTCATGGTGCGCGACACATCCTACATGTTTGTGACCGGCCCCGATGTGGTGAAGACGGTGACGAACGAGGAAGTGACCGCCGAGGAACTGGGCGGCGCCTCGGTTCACACCACGCGGTCCTCCATTGCCGACCGCGCTTATGATAACGATGTGGAGTGCCTGCTCCAGATGCGGCGGCTGATGGATTTCCTGCCGCAGAACAATCGGGAGGCGGTCCCGCATCTGCCGACCAGGGACGACATTCGCCGGCAGGAGCCTTCTCTCGACACGCTGATCCCGAAAGACCCGCATAAGCCTTACGACATGAAAGAGTGCATCACGAAGATCGTCGATGAGGGCGATTTCTTCGAGATCCAGGAGGGCTTCGCCAGGAACATCGTGACTGGCTTCGCCCGGTTCGGCGGGTATCCGGTCGGCATTGTCGCCAATCAGCCCATGGTTCTCGCGGGCGTTCTCGACAGCGATGCGAGCCGGAAGGCCGCGCGCTTCGTCCGCTTCTGCGATTGCTTCAACATCCCTCTTTTGACCTTCGTGGATGTGCCAGGCTTTCTCCCCGGCACCGCCCAGGAATATGGCGGCCTGATCAAGCACGGCGCCAAGCTTCTCTTCGCCTTCGCCGAGGCAACCGTACCAAAGGTGACGGTGATCACGCGCAAGGCCTATGGCGGCGCTTACGACGTCATGAGTTCGAAGCATATCAGGGGCGACGTCAACTATGCTTGGCCGACAGCCGAGATCGCGGTGATGGGCTCGAAAGGCGCCGTCGAAATCCTTTATCGCTCGGAGCTTGGCGACAAAGAGAAGATCGCTGCTCGCATCAAGGAGTATCAGAACCGGTTCGAAAACCCGTTCATCGCGGCGGAGCGCGGCTATATCGACGAGGTGATCATGCCGTGGAACACGCGTTATCGTGTGTCGCGCGCGCTGAATATGCTGCGCAACAAGCAGTTGGATATGCCTTGGAAGAAGCACGGGAATATCCCGCTATAAGGGATATCCGGCTGCCTCCTGGAACGCCGTTTGGCTGAGACGTTGCGCCCTGGAAGCGCCTCAGCGCGGCGCGCGCCGTTTACAGCCTCACAGCGACGGAGTGGCTTCGGCAAGGCCTGCTCAAGAGCCGGGTTGCTTCGTTGTCGCCGGAAGCGCTGGCCCTGGCTATTGGCCTCAAAGGCGGTCTGAGGTCGTTGACGAGTTTCATGAGTTGCGCCTGCCGCGACGATCTCGTTTTGGCGAAGATATTCTGTAAATGAGTCTTGACGGTATTTTCCGAGACGGCGAGCGCATGAGCAGCCTCGGAAACCGTGCCGCCTTCAACAAAGTGATGCAGGGTTCTCGTTTCAGCGGGGGTCAACCCGAAACATTCGGCGATAGCGGATAATGCGCAGTCGCCGCGGCTTCTGATACTGGTCACGAAGAGCGCCAGGGGGCAACGGTCCAGCTTCGTGCTGACGAGCAGCTTCATGCTGGCAATCGCAACGCCTTTGGAAGAGGCGGCATCTGCAAGGCAGATGTCGAGGCAAGCGTCATCCGAAGGAGAGCGTTCGGCGCCTTCCGCCGCCTGTCTCAAGCTCTTCAAGAGCACAGCCGTCGCTTTTTTGCTGCAGGCCTGTAGAAGGCCATTGTTCGATTGGATCGGCCAGCCCTCGCTCATCATCTCGTGCGCCATTCGATTGGCATGCAGGATTTTTCCGTCAGGGAAGACCACAAGAAATCCGGCGTTGAACTGGTCAAACGTCGCGCACAAAGCTTCGAAGAGAACATTCGGCATGGTTGCTCCCTGGTCCCTCTGCAAAGCGACCCAACACTACGGAGCCCGCTACCATAAGGGCACCGCAGAGCAATCTTGTTGGCAAAACGCACGCCCTTTGAAAAATTTATTCACCTTTCTCCTCGATCAGGAGGCGGCTCAGCCGCGCCATGTCCAGGAGGCGAATGTTTGCGCCTTCTCGCCGTAGAATCCCGTTGTCCTGAAGACGGCTAATGACGCGCGATACGGCTTCCCGGTGCGTGCTGACCCGCGCGGCAAGATCGACGAGGAGCGGCGCCGGTGAGAGAAGCGCCTGCCCGTTTTCTTCTCCGGCCAGAGCTGCGATGCGAAGCAGCTCAGCATAAACCCGCGCCTGAACGCCAAGGGTGCTGAATTCATACACCCGGTCGGATAAACGCCGGACTTGAGCTACGAGTTGCTTCATGACCGCATACGCGAAGGCCGGGTAAGCATGGATGAGCCGAAGGAACTGCTCCCTGGGCAAAACTGCGAGTACGCAGTCCTCCTCCGCCTCGACAGTGGCCGAACGGGGCATTCCGTCGATGGCAGCCATCTCACCAAACATCTCGAGAGGTCCAAGCGTGGCAAAAAGCACCGGCTTGCCTTCCACCGCGGAGTAGAGAAGCACCCTCACTCTGCCGTTGACGACGAAATACACGTCGCTGGATGGTTCGTTTGCGAGCACGATCTGCTTGCCCGAGGGGGCAGAATTCCAGGCGCACGCTATCGCCAAGTCCCTGAGGGCCTTGGGAGGAAGATCTTTCAAAACGTCAAAGCGCTTGAATATCAATACGTGTTGATCGGGCATTTTGCCGGTCCAGAACACCGCGCGCGTCACAAGACTCGGTGCGGCAGAACTCTATCTTTGCTTTTGCACACCTTTCTTATATCAGCAATTACCTTTTCTGATAGTACATAAGTGAGTTTGCATCAAATTGCGTCAATCGCGGAGATGCCGCTCATGAACCATCCCGGCTGAGACCTTCACAAGGCGCTTGAGCGATTACCTTCTTTGCATGTATTCCTTGCGCGGCCTATAGTCTCGATTATGAGCTGAGGCATCGGTTTAGTCTTACGTGCTGTAGAGTTTTTAGGGCGATCTCCGGACATGGCTGAGGAAGAGCGGTTCGAACGGTGGGAGCCGATCGATGGTCTATCGGCGAAAATGTATATCGACGGCATGTATGACGATCGGGAAGGCTTCCGGCTCATTCTCAAATCGACCGAGCCCAAGATGAGGTCGCTTCGGATTCTGTTCGATGCCCCTCTCTGCTACAGGGGCGCTCAGGAAGCCTACCTCCTCCGCCAAATCTACAGCGAGAATGACATCTATCCCTGGCCTATTTTTATTGTCCGCAATTCCCGGTATGCGAAATGGTTCTACTCGCAGGCCAAGGAAGCGATCGACCAGGATGGGCATCATTATCACATCGCGGCCATGGATGAGATCATCGATGTATTGTCCGCGCGGCCGCCAATCGTGACCTGGCTTAATGACGTTTGAGGCGGCGCGACAGGAATAGGCCGCAAATGGGCATAAAATTAGCGCTTTTTGCGCGTTGGCTTTCTGAACATTCCAGCCAAGCTCGATGAAATCGCCGTAACAATTGTGGCGGTTGAGCTTTGAGCCCTTATATCCTCAGCTGCACTTCACCCAGGATGGTCAAATCGCCGATGCAACACCAATTGTTAGGAACCCGTCCCCGTTTAAGTTGGTTGGGAGCGGGTCGACTTGTGAAAATCAAACTGCTTGGTGCGCTCCTCATGACTTTAGCCCTCTCCCCGGCAGCCACGGCTGAGACGCTCACGCCTTCGAAGCTCGCATTCCACGGTAAGCTCGAGAACGGACTTGAGGTCGTCGTGGTGCCGGACCGGCGCGCTCCGGTCGTGACCCATATGGTGTGGTACAAGGTCGGCGGCGCGGACGAGCCTGCGGGCAAGTCAGGCATCGCGCACTTTCTCGAACATTTGATGTTCAAGGGCACAGATAAGATTCCAGCCGGTGAGTTTTCAAAAATCGTAGCGCGCCTGGGCGGTCAGGATAACGCTTTCACGTCGCAAGACATCACCGCCTATTTCCAAAGGGTCGCGAAAGAAAAGCTTCCCCAGGTGATGAGCATGGAGGCCGACCGCATGGCCAACCTGCGGCTCGATGAAAAAGAAGTGCTCACCGAGCGCAAAGTCATTCGCGAGGAACGCCGCAGCCGCGTCGACAATGATCCGTCTTCCCTCCTGCAGGAACAGATGATGGCGGCGCTTTACACCGCGCATCCTTATCACACGCCCGTCATCGGCTGGGCCGCCGAGATGAGCCAACTGACCCGTGAAGACGCTCTGCGCCACTACAAGAAGTTTTATGCGCCGAACAACGCCATCCTCGTTGTGACCGGGGACGTGGACCCGGAACAGGTCGTCGCCCTGGCGAAAGACACCTATGGCAAGATCCCGCCAAACCCAGAGGTTGGCCAGCCCAGAGCCCGCCCCACCGAACCGGAGCCCTTGACGGAACGGCGCCTTATCCTGCGGGACGGCCGCGTCGGCAAGGCGACTTTCGAGCGCTATTACCTCGCCCCTAGCTTCCACACCGCCAAGGACCGGGAAGCGGAGGCGCTTCAGCTTTTGGCCCGGATCATCGGCAGCAGCAGCACAAGCCGCATATACAACACACTTGTCCGCGACGAGAAGAAGGCTTCAAGCGCAAGCGCGTTTTATGGCGGACTTGCGCTCGACACGGGCCGTTTTGGATTTTACGCCATCGCTGCGGGCGACACCAAGCTCGAGGATATCGAGGCTTCTGTCGACAAGGTCATCGATGAGGTCATCCGCAACGGCGTCACCGCGGAGGAATTGGAACGCGCGAAAACAACCGAGATCGCCAATCTTATCTACGCGTCCGACAGTCAGCAGAGCCTGGCCCACACCTATGGCTGGAACCTCGCTACGGGCCGCACGGTGGAGGATGTCGAAGCTCGGCCGGAGCGGCTGAAAGCCGTGACGCGCGAAGATATCCAAGCAGCTGCGGAGAAGTATCTGGACCGCAAACGCTCCGTAACGGGCTACCTCATTCCCATGCCCTCGCAACTCGCTAAAGTGGAAACGCGCCCCGTTTCCGACGCCGGGACCTTCCATTAAGGAGCGGATGAACAAACATGATAAGAAAGATGATTGGGAGCCGGCTTATTCAGCCGATCATCGCTCCGGCGGCCGTCTTGTCGCTGCTTCTTTGGACCGTAATTCCAGCAGGCGCTATGCAAATTCAGAAAGTCGTCAGTAAAAAAGGAATAGAGGCGTGGCTCGTCGAGGATCACAGCCGCCCCATTCTCAGCCTCCAGTTTGGTTTCGCCGGGGGAACCGTGCAGGACCCGGAGGGCAAACCGGGTGTCGCGACTTTCGTCGCGGGCATGCTCGATGAAGGCGCAGGGAACCTCGATTCCGAGGCTTTTCAGAATCGCCTGGAAGACCTGGCGGCGAAGATGGCCATCAACGCGTCCTATGACCACGTGACGGGGTCTTTTCAGACCCTCACCCAAAACCGCGATGAATCCTTCAAGTTGCTGCGCATGGCGCTGTTGTCGCCGCACTTCGCTGAGAAGGACGTGGATCGCATCCGGGAACAACTCGTCGCAAACTTGCGTGTGGAGGAGAAAGACCCCGACAAGGTCGCGTCCCTCGAATGGCATAAGCTTGCCTTCGGCTCGCATCCTTACGCGCGCCCGACAAATGGCACTCTTGAGAGCGTGTCGGCCATAACGCCCGACGATTTGCGCGACTACGTAAAGCGCATCTTCGCACGCGATGATCTCAAAGTCGCCGCCGTCGGCGACATTGATGCGGCGAAGCTTGGCGACTTGCTCGATACCGTGTTCGGCGACCTTCCCGCGAAGTCGGACAGGAAGCCGGTGCAAGACTTTGCGTGGCAAGACACATCGAAGCAGCGTATCGTGACAATGCCCAATCCGCAGTCGGTGGTGCAATTCGGATTCAAGGGATTGAAACGGAACGACCCGGATTTCATCCCTGCCTACATTCTCAACTACGTCGTGGGCGGCGGGGGATTTTCATCCAAGCTTATGCAGGAGGTGCGCGAGAAGCGGGGGCTGGCGTACTCGGTCTATACCTATCTCTATCCGCTCGACCATGCCGGGATTTTCGCGGGCGGCGTTGCGACCGAGAACAAAAGCGTCGGGCAATCGCTTACTCTGATCAAGACCGAGTTGGCGCGCGCCGCTGAGGAAGGCTTGACCGAGCAGGAGCTTCGAACGGCCAAGGACTATCTCGTCGGCTCCTTCGCGCTCAGATTCGACACGAGTTCGAAGATCGCGGCACAACTCCTGGCCATTCAGCTCGACGATCTCGGCATCGACTACATCGAACGGCGGAATG
Organism: uncultured Alphaproteobacteria bacterium; assembly: GCA_963757195.1. Lineage (GTDB taxonomy): Bacteria > Pseudomonadota > Alphaproteobacteria > Rhizobiales > Rhodomicrobiaceae > Rhodomicrobium. The sequence continues at coordinate 112,120 of CAVWQG010000002.1, read as the reverse complement.
GCGAAATCGAAGCCGTTACCGTCGACGACATCAAGCACATCGCAAAGAGGTTAATGGAACCCAAGAACCTTATCGTGACCGTTGTCGGCCAGCCCGAAGGCATCACGGAAGCCGGGCTTTAATCTCTTCGCCATCGATATCTTCGAAGAAGCCGCCTCGCGCGGCTTTTTCTTTGTCTTCGCGGCGCCATGCGTGAAATCATTGTTGAAACAATTCAGGAGATGCCTTGCCTCCGCGGCGCAGGCATCGTCACGATAAGCGCAGGTGAGGATTCGCGCCAATGATGTACCGTCAATCGATCGATGGCTGTCTTTCTTCAAAAATCGGGGATGCAGGTCTTAGCGAAGACCGGCTCACGCAGTGGCTTACCCTTCTGACGCCACAGTTCAAAGCTCTCGAAGAACAGGCGCAAGACGGCAGCTTCGCCCATTTCCGCATTCTCACCGAAACCGCCGACATCGAGGAGACACGCGCCGCCTATAACAAGCTGGCGGAGGGCGCGGACACAATCCTGATCCTTGGGACAGGCGGATCGAGCCTTGGCGGCCAGGCCCTCGCTCAACTCGGGGGCTGGTCGATCCCGGGGGACGACGGGGCAGCGGGCGAAAAGCGCCCGCGCCTGCGCTTCTATGACAATCTTGACGCGCGCTCCTTCATGCGGGGCTTGAGCATTCTCGATATTCCGAAGACGCGATTTATCGCAATTTCGAAATCTGGCGCGACGGCCGAGACGCTCGCCCAGACGCTGACCGCCCTTAAATTCATCGAGGATGCTGGCCACGCGGCGCTCATTTCGCACATTTTTCTGGGTGTGACAGAGCCCGAGATGAAGGGCATCTTCAATGGTCTTCGCAGCCTGTTCGCGGCGCGGGGCATTCCCATGCTAGCGCACAGCACCGAGATCGGCGGACGCTACTCGGCCTTTACGGCGGTTGGCCTCTTGCCCGCCCTCGCCCGTGGGCTTGACGTCGCCGCTTTTCGCGCGGGCGGCCGGGAGGTTGTCGAGAGACTCTCGACCGCAACCATGCCTGAGGAGCATCCGGCTGCGGTCGGAGCCGCGGTCGCCATCGGGCTCGCCAAGGATCTGGGCGTCACGAACTCGGTCATGATGCCCTATTCCGACCGGCTGGAACGCTTCAGCGCGTGGTACGTCCAGCTTTGGGCGGAAAGCCTCGGCAAACGGGGCGAAGGAACGACGCCCATCGCGGCGCTAGGGCCGGTGGATCAACATAGCCAGCTTCAGCTTTTCCTGGATGGTCCGCCTGTCCATTTCATGACTGTGGTGCGCGTCGCCCCTGCGAACGGCGAAGACAACGGCCTTCAAATTCCGCGTGCTCTTGCCGAGGAGGCCGGCGCCAGATACCTCGCTGGACGCTCCATTGGTGATCTCGTCCAGGCGCAGCAGAAAATAATCGTGGAAGCTTTTGCCGAGGCGCAGCGCCCGGTGCGCACCATAGACCTCCTTCGGCTCGATGAACGAGCGCTCGGCTCGCTCATGATGCATTTTTTCATCGAGACGATGCTTGCCGCCGACCTGTTGAGCGTCGATCCGTTCGACCAGCCAGCCGTCGAGGTCGGAAAGCGGCTGACCCGCGAATACCTGGAACGATAAAAAGTGCCGATCCGCCAGCTCAGCCAGGTCGAGATCAACCGGATTGCCGCAGGTGAGGTAATCGAACGCCCGGCAAGCGCGGTCAAGGAGCTTGTTGAAAACGCTGTCGACGCGGGCGCAACATCGATCGAGATCGTTGCGCAAAACGGCGGCCTCTCCCTCTTGCGGGTCACCGATGATGGCTGCGGCATGGACGAGGCCGATTTGAGCCTTTGCGTCGAACGGCACGCGACGTCGAAGCTGCCAGCCGGGAATTTGCAGGACATTCGCACCCTCGGCTTCCGGGGAGAAGCGCTGCCGTCGCTTGGCTCGGTGGCGGCATTGCGGATTGTGACGCGGCCGTCCGGCATCGCTCGCGGCTTTGAGATTTCGGTCGAAAACGGCAAGACGTCCGCTATCCGACCGGCGGCGGCGCGGCCCGGCACTTGCGTCGAGGTCCGCGATCTTTTTGGAGCGACGCCTGCACGCCTCAAATTCACGAAGTCGGAGCGAGCAGAAAACGCCGCCATCACCGATGTCGTGAAACGGCTGGCGCTCGCCTGCCCGCATATCGGCTTCGCGCTGACGGTTGGCGAGCGCGCATCGTTTGCGCTTCCTGCTGCCGATCCGCAGGATGAGAATGCGGTCCGGCGCCGGCTGGCGCGGATCATGGGACGCGATTTCGCAGAAGGCTCCGAGGCGGTCCGCCTCGAACGCGATGGCATTTCCTTGTCGGGCTTTGCGGGGCGGCCGACCCTCAACCGGCCGGACGCGTCGCTGCAATATCTCTTCGTGAACGGCAGGCCGGTCAAAGACCGTCTCTTATTGTCGGCCATCCGCGGCGCTTATCAGGATCTCGTGCCGCGTGGACGCTATCCCCTCGTGGCGCTGTTTCTCGCCATCCCGGCCGAGGATCTGGACGTCAACGTGCATCCCGCCAAGGCAGAGGTGCGATTTCGCGAGGCGAGCCTTATTCGGAGCCTTGTCATTTCCGCGTTGAGCCAGACGCTGCGCACCGGCGCGTCGGTTGCCCCGAAGCCGTTCGGCGGCGGCTTTCTGCCCTCGGTAGCGGAGCAGCCCGGCGCGCAACAATACCGCGCCCCTCTCCGCACGCCATGGCAGCCTTACAACGGCGGCGGCGCCAACGGCTTTGCAGAAGAAGCCGCCCCTCCCCTTGCACCGTTCGATGGGGCGGCCGAAGAACAGGTGGAGGAAAGGCTTGGCGCCGCCCGCGCCCAGTTGCACAAGACATATATCCTTTCCGAGACCGCCGATGGCGTTATCCTCGTGGATCAGCACGCCGCCCACGAGCGCATCGTTTATGAAAAGCTGAAAGCGGCGCTCGCGGGAGGCAGGATCGCGCGTCAGCTTCTTCTCATTCCCGAAATCGTGGAGATGGCCGAGGAGGATACGGAGCTTGTCCTGGAGCATCGCGATAAGCTTGCTGAGAGCGGCCTTGTGCTGGAGAGCTTCGGCCCAGGAGCCGTCATTGTGCGGGAGACGCCGTCCCTTCTTGGCCATTCCGATTTACAGTCGCTCGTCCGCGATCTCGCGCATGACCTTAAGGAAAACGCGAACGGCGGCGTCGAAGCGAAACTTCACGCGATCTGCGCAACCATGGCCTGCCACGGCAGCGTTCGCGCCGGGCGGCCAATGCGGATTGACGAAATGAACGCTCTCTTGCGCGAAATGGAGGCGACGCCAAACGCGGGACAGTGCAACCACGGGCGGCCCACCTTCGTGGAACTCTCCCGGGCCGATTTGGAACGGCTTTTCGAGCGGCGCTAATCCCTGTGGAGCTTCTCTGGAGCGTCTTCATTCAGTGAAATTTGACGGCCGGTTAACTTCATTGGGTTCGTTTTGTAAAAGTGGGTATAACTAACTATATGGGCAATATATAAAACCGAGACATGATGAATACATAATTTTCTTTTGTTTGGCGACATCAATTTGAAATTTGTCATAACCCGGCGTTGCTCGTGAAGGGCTTCCGAGCCTCGATGCTCAAGCGGAGCGAAACGCTTTTTTAAGAGAATATGAAAGGTTTGTTAATCGAGCCTCCGCGCACGCACGGATGAATTTTCCTGCACCGCCAATCACGGCGATGGCGCGGCGGCCCGACTTATAACGGTCGTATAAGCTGTTACGATTTCAGACAGGATGCGAGGCTTTCCGCGTCAGCCCGCATGAGGGCTAGATACTGGTCGGGGCCTGGAGGAATTGCCGCGCCGATTTCGTCCAGAACGCCGCTCTTCGCATCAGTGCCTTCAGTGAGCGTTTCGACAAGCTTTGGCGGAAACTGGGGCTCTGAGAAGACGCAGATTGCCTTAGCGTGCCTGATCTTGTCACGGATTTCCGAAAGCCGCTTCGCCCCAGGCGGGCGCTCGGGGCTGAGCGTGACCGCGCCGAGACCGTGAAGATCATAGCGCTTTTCGAGATACTGGGTCGTGTCGTGGAATACGATGAAAGGCCGCTTCGAGAGGCCCTTGAACGTAGCGTTCAGTTCCGCATCGAGGGCTGCCAGCTTGGATTCGAGCTTCTCGGCGTTGGCCCGATACTGCGCCGCGTGTTCAGGGTCCATCTCCCCGAACTGCCGCGCGAGATAGCCCGCAATGACGATCGCGTTCACGGGATCGAGCCAGAAATGCACATCCATGGAGCCGTGGTGGCGCCCGTGCTCACTGCCTTCTGCATCCTCCGCGCTCGCGTCCTGCATCAATACGCCGTTTTCGCGGACAGGAAGAAGAGTCAGACCAGGCGTATTATCCAAGTCGATCACTCGCGCCTTCCCCGGAAGCGTCGCTATTGCCTTGTTGAGGAAGACCTCAAGATTTTCGGAAACGCGAATAATCGCATCTGCGTTGCTGAGCGCCTCCGCATCGGAAGGCTTCAATGCGTAGGAATGAGGCGATGCGGCTCCATCCAGCAAAAGCTTGGGTTCGGTGACACCGTCGAGGATGGCAGCCGCAAGCGAATGGATAGGCTTGATCGTCACAACCACGTTCGGCGCAGCGAGGGATGGAACGGCAAGAAAAATCAAGGGCGCAAGCGCACCCGCAACGCGTAGAACGCGACCGATGAGGAATATCGAAAAAGCATTCATGATCGAGCCCGGAAAGCAAGTTCATCATGTAATGGTGTATCATTACACCATTGTCAAATCGCGGGGTTTGTCCTTCGATCCGTCCGAAGCCATCTTCATCCCGAGAATGAAGCCCGAGAGCAGGAGGCATATACCATTGGCGACGATCAGGGGATACGCAGGCAACAAAATGCCGTAGGCAGTCCACATTGAGAAGCCCGCCACCGTTATTGCGTACATTTTCGTGGATATACCCGATGTATCCCGCGTCTTAACGATCTTGAGGGCCTGCGGAAAAAAACTTAGTATGGAAGCGCAAGTTGCCGCGCCCCCTACGAAGCCTGTTAACTCCATGAAGTGCATCCCTTTCTGAGGGGGCAATGCACTAACTCACGGATTACAGTCTGCGTTCCTGGCCCGAGGCGACCGCTCAGCGTTCAAGCGGCTGTTGACGCCAGAAAGGGCCTCTCACCGCTGCTCCAGCCGCGCTTCAGCGAGGCCTCCAGGAAATCCTCGAAGATTTTCACGGCGGGACGCATGAGATGCGAACCGGGAGTGATACTCACAACCTGAGCCGCGGGCACTTTATCGCGCAGTTGCTTCACAACCACCTCCCCGCCGTCGTAGGTCGTGGTTGTGAGCGGCATCGACGCATGAACCGCATAGCCGTGACCTCGCGCCACCAGCCCCCGCATCAACTCGAAAGACTTTATTCTCAGCGAGATATTCGGTTGCATCGAGAGGGCGTCGAAGACGCACGTGACGTAGTCGCGTATCTGGGGGCTGTCGAAATAGATGAGCGGCTCCTTCTCAAGCTCCGTCAAGCTCACGTCCGGCGCTTTCGCCAAGCGATGGTTCGCGGGCAATGAAACAACCGCAGGAAGCGATAGAAGGGGTTTCGTATCAAACCCGGAGGGTACGCCGTTGCTATAGGAAAACGCCATTTCGATCCGGCCCTGAGCCAGATCCCGCATAAGCTGCTCCTGGTCGCCTTCGTCAAGCCGAAGCGTAATCAGCGGATGACGCTGGGCAAATTCGAGCATGATAGAAGGCATGTACAAAGCCGCAAGCGTCGGAAAGCATCCGACCGTAATCTCGCCGCGATCGGTATCGCCAAGCGCCTCGGCCGTTTTCGAGAACTCTTCGGCGTGTTTCAGAAGCAACCTTGCCTCTGCGATGAGCCTCTGCCCGGCAGGCGTGAGCGTAACGCCTTTCGCATGATGGCGGACGAAGATCGTGATGCCAAGCATCTGCTCAAGTTCAGCGATGGCCGCTGAGACCGAGGGCTGCGATACCTGAAGGCGGCGGGCTGCTTCCGTCACGTTGGCGCAGTCAGCGGCGGCCGTGACGTATCGTAGGAGGCGCAAGGAAATGTTCATGGCTAATGCTTAGCCTACGTCGTGGCTTATGCGCCACAAAAGAAAGTCTAATACTTCCCTTATCAATAGGTTATTTGCAATTTTCCGTGAGCAGCAGCAACTCAGACACAGCTCCGCTAGAGGGATCAAAGAGATGATAAAAAGTACTTATACTATAGACTGACAGGGGACGCGCGAAATGTAAAGGAGCCCCCCCTTTGCAGAGGGGGCTTTCAAGGAGCTACTTACCCTTTACGGCATCCTTGATGCCGCCGACGGTATTCTGAGCCTTGCCGGCAGCCTTGTCGGCCTTGCCTTCGGCTTGGGTTTTCGAATCTCCGGTTACCTTGCCGACCGCTTCCTTGACCGAGCCCTTTGCCTGCTCGGCGGAACCCTTGATACGATCTTTGTCCATCATCTCCTCCTTTGCGTTAGCTGAAGGGTGAACCCTCCAAACGGCGAAGAGTTCGAGGGCAAGATGGCAAAGGCGGCGCTCAGCCTTGGATGAAAGCGAGGAGATCGGCGTTAACCTCGTTTTTGCGCGTGGTGCACATGCCATGCGGCGCGCCTGGATAGACCTTCAACTGCGCCCCCTTGATGAGCTTCGAGGACAGAAGCGCGGAGGCCTGGATCGGAACAATCTGATCATCGTCTCCATGCAGGATCAGCGTCGGCACATCGAATTTCTTCAGGTCTTCGGTCTGATCCGTTTCGGAGAACGCCTTGATGCAGAAGTAGGATGCGGGGAAGCCCGCCATCATGCCCTGCATCCAGAAAGACTCGCGCACCCCCTCGGACAACTTGGCCCCAGACCGGTTGTAGCCGTAGAACGGCATGCTGAGGTCTTTCCAGAACTGCGAGCGGTCGGCGACGACGGATGCGCGGAGCTGATCGAATGCCTCTTTTGGCGTACCGCTCGGATTTGCCTCGGTTTTCAGCATCAGCGGCGGCACTGCGCTTATGAGCGCCGCCTTTGCGACGCGCTTCGTTCCGTGGCGGCCGATATAGCGAGCCACTTCGCCGCCGCCGGTCGAATGCCCGACATGGACGGCGTCCCGCAGATTGAGCGCTTCCGTCAAGGCCGCAAGGTCGTCGGCGTAAGTGTCCATGTCATTGCCCATCCAGGGCTGGCTGGAGCGGCCATGACCGCGCCTGTCGTGCGCGATGCAGCGGTAGCCATGGGAGGCGAGAAAGAACATCTGGTCTTCGAACGCGTCCGCGGAGAGCGGCCAGCCATGGCTGAAAACGACCGGTTGACCGCTGCCCCAATCCTTGTAATAGAGTTCCGTCCCGTCATTCGTCTTGATCGTTGGCATGATCACATCCCTTTGTTCGGTTGGATGCGGAATGTGATGGAAGCCGCGATTGTTCCGCGCGGTGTGTGCACCGACGCGACCTCAAGCGCAGCCTATCTTGAAGAGGCAGTGTTGAACCCGCGAACGAGGAGTCTCGGCACTGCTCACCGAATGGGATCTCGTCCGTGCGGCGCGTCGAAATCAAGATCGGGGCCGACAGGGACAATTCCGGTTGGATTGATGGTCCTGTGACTTTCGTAATAGTGGTGCTTGATATGCTGGAAGTTCGTCGTCTCTCGCACGCCCGGCCATTGGTAAAGCTCGCGCGTGAAGCCCCACAAGTTCGGGTAGTCCGCGATGCGCCTGATGTTGCACTTGAAGTGCCCATGATAGACGGAATTGAAGCGGATCAGCGTCGTGAACAGCCGCCAGTCCGCTTCGGTGATGCGCTCGCCGCATAGATATCTCTGGCGGGAGAGCCGCGCGTCAAGCTTGTCCAGCGTCTCAAAGAGCGGGCGCACTGCCTCTTCATAGGCTTCTTGCGTGGTCGCGAAACCGGCCCGGTAGACGCCGTTGTTGACGCGGGCGTAAATTTCCGCGTTGAGGCTGTCAATCTCCGAGCGTAAGTCCAGCGGGTAATAGTCGCCCGCCTTCGCGCCCGCACCGTCAAATGCACTGTTGAACATGCGGATGATTTCGGAGGACTCGTTGTTCACGATTTCGCCGGTCTTCTTGTCCCATAGCGTCGGGACATTGACGCGCCCCGAATAGAACGGTTTCGCCTTCGTATAGATCTCATAAAGACGCGTGGCCCCGTTGACTGTGTCGGGGATAACGCCGGGGCCTTCGTTGAAAGTCCAGCCTTCCGGGCCCATGAGCCAATTCACGACGGAAATTGTAATGAAGCTTTGGAGGCCTTTGAGCGCGCGAAATATCAGCGTCCTATGCGCCCACGGGCAAGCAAGAGAGACATAGAGGTGGTAGCGATGGGGCTCGGCAGCGAAACCGCCGGCGCCTGAAGGCCCCGGGCTTCCGTCCGCGGTGATCCAGTTGCGGAACTGGCTTTCAGAGCGGATGAAGTGTCCGCCGGATTTTTTTGTATCGTACCAACGGTCTTGCCAGACGCCGTCTACCAGTAGACCCATTCCAAACTCCAAGCATGCTCAAAGGCTTGCCTTCAAGATTGGGTTTTGACGATCCATGGACAATAAAGGTGGCAGTCTGCTTTTGTTATTCCGGAAGCCGCTTGCGGCTATCCGGGGTCTTCAAATGCTAAAACGATCCCGGATACGCCTTCGGCGTTTCCGGGATGACTTTGCTCTAGCTCGCGGCCGGTTCCGTCGCGGGCTGCTCGGCAGGCGCCGCGGCTTCCTTGCCCGTCTTCTGGTCGATGCCCTTCATCGCCAGCCGGACCTTGCCGCGATCGTCGAAGCCCATGCATTTCACATAGACCTCCATGCCTTCCTTCAAGACCTCGGAAGCGTGTTTCAGCCTGCGATCCGACATCTGCGAGATATGCACCAGACCGTCGCGGGAACCGAAGAAGTTCACGAAGGCGCCGAACTCGACGATCTTCACAACCTTGCCCTTGTAGATTTGGCCAACCTCCGGTTCGGACGTAATCATCTTGATCCGGTTGATAGCGTCCTTGATCGAGTTCAGGTTGGCGGCGGCGATCTTCACGGTCCCGTCGTCGGAAATGTCGATCTTCGCGCCCGACTCCTCGACGATGGAGCGGATCACCGACCCGCCGGAGCCGATCACTTCCCGGATCTTGTCGGTTGGGATGGTGATCGTCTCAATGCGCGGCGCATGCTCGCCGAGATCCTCGCGGGCGTGGCCAAGCGCTTTCGACATTTCGCCCAGGATGTGCAACCGGCCGTCGCGCGCCTGCTCCAAAGCCGTTTTCATGATCTCGGTCGTGATGCCCGTGATCTTGATGTCCATCTGGAGCGCGGTCACGCCCTGGGCCGTACCGGCAACCTTGAAGTCCATGTCGCCGAGATGATCTTCGTCGCCGATGATGTCCGAAAGGACCGCGACGCCATCCGATTCCTTGATCAGACCCATGGCGATGCCGGCGACAGGCGCTTTCAACGGAATGCCTGCGTCCATCATCGCCAGCGAAGCGCCGCAGACGCTCGCCATGGATGACGATCCGTTGGATTCGGTAATCTCCGAGACGACCCTTATGGTGTAGGGGAAGGTTTCGGAATTCGGGATCATGGGATGGACCGCGCGCCATGCCAGCTTGCCATGTCCGATCTCGCGGCGGCCGGGCGAGCCCATACGGCCCGTCTCTCCCACCGAGTAGGGCGGAAAGTTATAGTGCAGCAGGAAGGATTCCTTGTAGGTGCCTTCCAGCGAGTTGATCCATTGCTCGTCTTCGCCCGTGCCGAGCGTCGCCACGACGAGCGCCTGCGTCTCGCCGCGTGTAAACAGCGCCGAGCCGTGGGTGCGCGGTATGACGTGGACCTGGCAGTCGATGGGCCGGACAGTTTTCAAATCGCGCCCGTCGATGCGCTTGCCCGTCTTGAGAATGTTGGTCCGGACAACGTTCTTTTCGATCTCCTTGAACGCGTCCGCCAGCTTGACCTTATCTCCTGCCGTGGCTTCCTTCGGCATAAGCTCCGCGACAACTTTGGCCTTCGCCTCGCCGACCTTCGCGTTGCGCTCCTGCTTGCCTGGAATCTGGAAAGCCTTCTTGAGCTCCCTTTCCACCAGCTTCTTGACCTTAGCCTCGTACTCGTTCTTCGAGTCCGGCAGAACCCACGGCTCTTTCGCGGCCTGCTCGGCAAGGCCGATGATGGCGTCGATGACAGGGCGGTAAGCCTCCTGCCCGAAGACCACGGCGCCGAGCATCACCTCCTCGGAAAGCTCCTTCGCCTCGGACTCGACCATGAGAACGGCGTCGCCCGTGCCCGCGACCACGAGATCGAGTTCGGTCGTTTTCATCTGATCGGATGTCGGGTTCAGGATGTATTGGCCATGGGCATAGCCAACCCTCGAAGCGCCGATCGGCCCAAGGAATGGCAGGCCCGACAGCGTCAGCGCCGCCGAAGCCGCCACCAGGGCCACGACGTCGGGGTCGCTCTCCATGTCGTGGGAGAGCACCGTAACGATAACCTGCGTCTCATTCTTGAATCCCGGCGCAAAAAGCGGCCGGATCGGGCGATCGATGAGCCGCGAAACGAGCGTCTCGCGCTCAGTCGGGCGGCCTTCGCGCTTGAAATAGCCGCCGGGGATCTTGCCCGCCGCGTATGCCTTCTCCTGGTAATTCACAGTAAGGGGGAAGAAGTCCTTGGATGGGTCGGCCTCGCGTTCTCCGACAACGGTTGCGAGCACCGACGTCTCGCCATACTGGGCGAACACGGCGGCATCAGCCTGGCGCGCCATCCGGCCCGTCTCCAGCTTCAGTGTGCGGCCGCCCCACTCCACTTCTTCACGATAGATCTCGAACATTTTTATTATTCCAACAGCTTTAGCCGGAGGCCTGTCCCCCGGCTCGTCTTTGCGTCCATTGTTTGTGCGCTCGCCACACTTAGCGCAAATTCCCGCGCGCTCCTAGAGGAGAAAATGGAGCATTCAACGCGTTCCACCGGAAAGCTTGGATGAATTTGCTCCCCACTCAAGCTTTGTTCCAGCTTTGAAGTATTGGATTGTGCGCTTGAACTTGCCCGCCAATCGATGATTGTCTGCGACTGGCGCCGCCAGGTTTGGAAGTGTAAGCGGCCGCACGGGCCCCTTTGAAACCGCATCTTGGTCAGACGGACGAGCCCTTCAGAACTTCAGACGGATGCCCGTCATGACCGTCGCCATGTTATCGTTCAGATAACCCGAGTCCAGCCCCCCGCCATTATTCATATAGCTGACGCCGGCATAGGCGTCCAAGTGTTTGTTGAAGGCGTAGTCGATCAGGAAAGACGTTTGATTAAGGTAACCTGCGCAGTTTGCGGGCGTGCGGTTGCCGATGAGCGCCTTCGCTGCAGTTTCACAGTTCTTTCCTTTGTTATTGATGTATTCATCCTGGGTGTAGCGGTAGTAGGCTCCCGTAAAACTCCAGCCGGAGGGAAGATTATATCTCGCGCCCGCCCAGAACGTCTGCAAAATCTTATCCGTTGTGTAGGCGTTGGTCGTGACGCCGACAAGCTCATAGCCTCCAATCGTCGTGGATCCCACTGGGACATTCGTATCTTCCGGATTCCCCATCATCGTATGCACGTAGCCGGCGAAGACCGTCAGCTTTGACGGGGGCTCCTCATCCTTCAAGCCTTCTTCAAACTTATAGGTGTACTTGCCCATCACCGACCAGCCCTCATTGTCGGAAATGGTTCCGAGGAGACCGTTCGGGCAATTGCCGAGGAGGTAGGAGCAGCTTGTGCCGCTCGTGTAGCCTGAATAAGGGACCGACGACGAAACGACCGCTCCCTTCGTTTGCGTATAAACGGCATCGATCGAGAAGCCTTTCCAGATCGCGCCGGCGTTGAAACCGTAAGCTTCGTTGAAAATCGCCGTAGCGTCGCCGCCATTCGTGTACATGGCCGCTGCATGAACCGGGCCATAACTGAAGAGATATTTGACTGAATTGTCCCAGCGCGCTGTCTCGGTCGATCCAAAACCGGCTGCCGGACCGCCGGAATAGCCCATCAGCGCGAAAGCGGGGGAAAGCCCCATCGGATCGTAGGCGGCGATGGCATCCAGTTCAAGCGACTGCTGCCGCCCTAACGTCAGGGTTCCGAAGATGGGGTTCGTGACGCCTCCGTAGGTTGGACCGTTGAAGGCCTGTCCGCAACGGCTTCCATCGCTATTCGCCGACTGAACTTGATAGGGCCTGCCATTATTCTGGATCATGCTTGCGCATTCATCGCCAAGTTCGCCAGAAAGCGGGTTGAAGGCGGTTTCAAGCTTCCCGATGGCAAGCCAGCCATATCCAATGGCCTCTTCGAACTTGACGCCGATCTTGGACTGCTCCAGGCCGTTTTCCGCCAAGGACGAGATCGTCTTGCTCGCGTTTTTCGATCCGCTGAGGTTGTATTCCAGGCCGGGGTAAAAGGCTCCGCCTAAGGGGGCGCCGTGAGTTTGATAGGCGTACCCCACGTCGACGGTCCCGTAAATCGTGACGCCCTGCCAGCTCAGACTATCCGGAATCGGGTCTTTCAGGCCCGTATTTCCAATATCGCCGGCATGCGCCGAGCCCATCAGGCCCAGGCAAAGCGCGGCTGCACACACAGACGTCTTGCAAGACCTTTCGCTTTTCGATGTCGAGTAAGGCAATCTCTTCCCCGTCTTGCGAAGCCCATCTTGGACTTAATCATTAACACAACCTTTAGATGCATAAGGTTGGCTGCTCGCGCAAACGGGAGTTTACGTTTTGGTAACGATTAGGGGAGGCGAGTTGCAGAATTGCAATCTTTAGTTGTGCATAACGATGCGCATGCGAACTCGCGGCCAGAGCAAAAGCGCATTCCCGGGCGGCATCATGGGTACGCCCGCGTCCAATTGAAGGCGGGCTTCCTTAGCGCTTGCGTGAGACTGCCGGAACGGCTGCGATCGTCTTATGGCTGGGCGATGCGGGCGCGGCGGCAACGGTCCGCAAGGCGTTGCAATCCGCGAAATTCCCGGTCACGGCCCCGAAACGCAGCGTGACGGGAAACTGCGCCGAATATGTTCCCGGAACGACGCTTCCCTTCTGGATGTAGGCGCGGAGATAAGCCGTTGACGACATCGGCCCGTCGCCTGTGCGTTGCATCATGGCGGCCTGGTGCGTGGCGGCCATGCCCCAGGGTCTCGCGAGGGTCGCGTCCTGGAAGATTTGCACCGGCAGCCCTCCGGCGCCTTTAGGCGGAGAAAGGAGCCGCTGCCCGGACAAAGCAACGGCAGCGCCCAGGCCGACTTCGACGCAGGCGGCGATGTTGCCCCCCTGCGATCCGGTACAGGTGACGGTGATCGTGCCGCGCGCATCGAAGGTGCCCGCGGTCGTCCCGGAAATGCTGTCGAACTGGACCGGGGTCACGTTCAAAGCGCAGGCGAGTTGCGCCACCGCCGCTTCCGGCGCGCTCGCTAAAACAAAAAGCGCAACAACAAGCCGTTTCATGGCGACCCTCTCCAGAACCTCGATATTGTCACCCCGGAAAGCGCTTGGGCGCTTATCCGGGGTCTTTACACGTTCCAACCGTGTGTGTTCTTTGCGATCCCGGATACGGCCAGGGGCCGTTCCGGGATGACGAAACCCAGTGGTTCCGGTCTGAACGGAAGTCCCGCTCATCGCTTGGCCTTCACAGTGACGCCGCCGGTATCCGCGGCGAGTTGCGTCTCGGTGGCACTGCAGACCACGCCGGGGATGCGAACCTGCCCATTCGCGTCGGGCGCGAAGTCGAAGGATGCGTTGCACGGCGATCCGTCCGGCTTCTTGATGAGCACTGTGTTCGAGGGCGAAAGCCCGGTCAGATAGGTCTCGCCGTCATAGCCGATGGCGAAGGGGGTCTCGCCGCCATTCACCCAGACCTCCGAGCCTACGGCAAGCCACTCGCCCCCGCCGTCCTTGAAGCTAACCATCGCGGAGGGCGGCGCTGCATTTCCCTTGAAACGCACTGTGAGGCCGCCCCGCGAGCCCGGCACGACGACCTGTTTCGTGTCCGGCATGTCCGCCTGCACGGGCAGGCTTGCCGGATCGATGGCGATGGAATTTTCCTGCCGCGCCCGCATGGAGGGGATGAGCAGCGTACCATCGGAATCCGTCTCGCCGATGGGGTTGTTCTCGTAAAGTACGCGGGCATTTGGGATGCCCGTATCCACAACGGCGAAAGAATTGTCGATGCGGTTGGCGAAGTGCACGCCATTCAGGATGGCGACCGCGCCATCCACCTGCGCGGTTACCTGTGCGCTTTTGCCGGTCTCTATCACGCCCGCGGAAGCCTGAAACGCCGACGCGCGATAGCTGGCGGAAGCCGAATTGTAAGGCTGCGTCCCTTCCAGCGCAGTGACCGAATAACCGTAGCTTCCTGCCTCCTGCCCGAGGCCGCGCGAGAACGAACCGCCCGCCCCGTAGGTGCTGTTTGCGGCTTCCGCGATGGCCGAGGCGGTGTATTTGCCCCAGGAATAGGTGACGGCGGCGTAAGCGCCGTAATTGTTCTTCTGCTCGAAATCGTTGAACACATTCAACGAGACGGTGCTGTGATCCCAATAGAAGGGGCGGCTGTAGGAAACTGTCCCCACCTTGCTGGCGTTGCCGTCGTAGTCGAGGCTGTCGGTGTAGCTGACGTTGATGAAGCTCTCGTCGAAATAAAGCGGAACCGAGAGCGAGACCTCATCCTGCCGCTTATAGACGCCGCCAACTCCGGGCACGCAACCGGCGATGAGAGGGCCGCATTTCGGCGCTGTAACCGAGGCGAGGTCTTGATAGTCGCCCAGTCCCTGCAACGCCCGCGCCATCAACCGCGCGCCCCAGATGCTGGTTTCGAACGAGGCATAAGCCTGCCCGCCGAAAGAGCCGCCATAGTCGCTGCCCGAGACCGCCAAGGAAGCAACGCCGTAATGCCAAAGCCCGAAATCCACGCCCGCGCCGGCATTGGCGAGCCCCGCGCCACCCTCGGCGTGGCCTTCCACGGTGATGCGCGGCGTTACGCCATAGCGAAAGCTCGCCGAGCCGACCGGGTTGCCGTCATAGCTGTCCGAATAGAGGCCATAGAACTGGCGCGCGAAGCCTGTCTCGACGGAATAGTCGAAGAGGCCGGGCGCGATCAGATTGGTGGAGTTGTAATACGCGTATTCGGTGACGGTTTCCTTGCCGGTGGCGTCGCGCAACACGATGCGCATCGTGCCGGGGCCGGTGGCGAGCGGGATGTTGTTGATGTTGAACGGGCCGCCTGTAATCACCTGCGAGAAGGCGCGCGCCTGGTTGGCGAAGACCTCGACGGTTGAAGGCACGGCCGCGCTGCCGGAAAATTGCGGGAGCGGCTGGGTCACGAGATCGGGCCGCAGCTGGAAATCGCGGCGCACCTGGATGCCCCCCATGCGGATCGAGGTGGTCCAGTTCAGCGAGCCGGAGATGACGTCGCCCGCGGAATAGGTGACGAGCGTGTCGGGATTTTCGTAGAACCAGCGCGTTTCCAGACGGAGCAGATTGGGGGTCAGCTCGGTCGCGGTCGAGTTCGCCGTGAACGACTGATTGAACACGCCATATTGCGAGAAGACATGGCCGTCCACGGTGGCGGAGATGCCCTGGTACTGCGGATAATAATTTGTCGTAATGTCCTGGCTGCCGCCGGTCGCGAACAGCGCGTAGTTGAAGACGGCGCTCCAATCCTGACCGCCCGCCGGATCGGGGCGCGCGCGGCGCGCGTCGAACTCCAGCGGCACGCGTGCATCGTCCGTCACCTTCAAATGAATGTTTTGCGCATCGGCGTCGTAGCGGTAGGTCACGCCCGGCAGCCTCTCCAGGCATACCCCGCCGCTTGTATGCATCGCCGCGTCGGGGATCTTGAGGTTGAACTCCTTCAGATCTTCCGGCGCGATAGTCATGCATCCATCGCCGAAGCGGTGGAAGGCGGCGAGCTTTTGGGTGTCGAAATCGTTGAGAGAGACCGCGAGAAACAGGTCTTCTTTCGCCGGGATGGAGGCCGGAAGAGCGGAGCCGGCGTCGCCGCCGGCTCCGGCCTCGTTCGGAAGGGCAAACGCTGCATCTCCGGCGCACCACACCAGGCAGGCGAGAACGAGGGCGGCCTTGCCCGCGGCGCTAGCCGCTCCGGCCAGCGATCGCGGACGCATTAATCGGACCCTTATCGCTTTCCGCTTTGATGGTCAGGGACTTGCCCGCGGCTGCCCCCGATAGCTCCCACGTCTTGGTCTGGCCGCCGAGCACATAAGCCAAGCCGCCATTCTTCACGAGGTCATGGTTGTTCTCGTCGGTGACGTTTAGCCTAGTAAGTTTTACCCGCTTCTGCCCGGCGTTGGAGGCCTCGAGAACGAGCTTGCCCTTATGCTCCACGCTTCGCCATGTGATCGAGCCTGGGCGTGCGTCGATACCGTCAAAAAATACCGGCACGCTTTGGCGGACCGCAAACGCTACGGTTCCGGCCTGAAGGGTCTTCCGATCCGGGATTTCATCGATGAGGACCCGGTAGGTTTCCTCGCCCGAAACAGGTGTTTTGGCGACCCTTATAAGCCTGACGGTGCTGGGCGCGCCGCCGCGCACCGTCAAGACAGGCGGGCTGACGACCACGTCCTCGGTTTTCTCAAGCTTGTCCTCACCATCGGCCTGCGACCAGCGGAAGACCCGCGCCTGGACGGCGACGCCTTCCTTTTTATCGGTTTCGAGGGTGACAACCGTGCTGGCGGCCCCTTGAGGGAGGTCAATCATGATGGGCGAAACCTTCAGTGACTGGGCCTCGGAAGGGCTCGCTGCCGAGAATGCCAGGAGCGCGGACGCGACGAAAACGGAGGCTCGACGCATGACACGATCCTAATAGCTAACCGTTATCTGGACAGTGTCGCTATAGGTGTCGGGATCGGCGGCGCCGATGGTTGCCCGGCCGAAAACAGGGATGGAATTTTGCGACCCCGCTTCCCGTCCTAGTTATAGCGGTTCCACCGCTCCAACTTGTGCCGCCCGGAGTGTCTGTGTAAAGATCGTAGGGGAGGGAATTGCCTCCTGTTCCGGCCATAACTCGGTTTTTCAGACCTATGGTATGCAGCCCCTGACCAAGGGTAACGGAGTAGGGGGTTCCGTTTGAGCAAGTGACCAGTATGCTACTTTGTGCGTTGGCTACACTATTTGTAACCGCGCTCTGAGGGCCAAAGTCTATGGTTGAAGGGGCGACTGCGCAGCTCGAACTTATTACTAAGTTGACTGTCAGATTGCCGGTGGTGGAATTGTTGTAGGTGGTCGCGTTAGCCCCAGACAAGCCGAGGGCCATCGCTGCGGCCGCGAGCGCCGCGCGTGAAAGAAGCGTGGTCATTGTGAGAAGTCCTGGTTAAGTGCCCGAATGAGAAGGAGAAATCGATTTATTCCCTCTCGGAGAAATAATTATCACGGCAGACAACAGGCAGAAACCCGTTATTTCCAAGCGCTTCCGTGTCTGTTGTCGGCGCGCCACAAAGAAAGTGTGGAAAAGAGAGAAGCACCTGCGCTAAATCATTGAAAGAGAGGCGCTATAACTTTTGGTTGTATTTCTTGATGGCGATTATCCAAAGTAAGTGTCAAGAAAACTGTCTGCGGTTTTTGCGCAATTGTGTTTATTCTATTTGGCAAAGACGTTGGCTGCCCTTGCTGCGGATCATCGAGGAAATCAGCCTTATAGCATCGTGCGTTTAATCGGACGCGGACGTCCCGCTGATCGTCGCCCCGGAATGTGCCTCGCGCCCGGGGTCGTCACAAATCGAAACGCCTTTTGTGATCCCGGATACGACGCAGGCGTGGTTCCGGGATGACTAGAGCCTATCCGCTTTTGATGGAATCAAAAGCGGGCTCTAACTTTCTGTTCTATCGTGCGTCTTATCGGAAAACCGCTTCACACTTTTCCGGACGCACTCTAGGTTTGCCTCAGGATTGCGTCGCAACCGATTCCGATTGAACGACAGGCGTGCTTCAGGCAGGCTTCGCTGGTCCGGCCATCGACATCTCGGACGGAGCTTTGCGCAGGCCAAACGGTAAACGGATCGTTGCCGAGCGGGGGTGCGCCATGGGTCTTAATCGCGCTTTGGTTAACAAAAGCGCGGCGGAATCATTTCCGCCCTATGTCTGGTCCAAAACTGGTTAACCCGGCGCGAAGCGGACGAGCGCGGCGCCTTTGGCCGGCCAGGGATAAGCTGCTATAAGTCATTGAAATGCAAGCACGGTTTATCGTTAATCAATTACCCATTCAATAGAACTTAATGCCGGAATTTTCTCATTTACTGGGACGCGCAAAAGTCCGTTAATTATGTTGCGGCTTGGCGAATTAACGCTTGCGCAGAGCCGGAACAAGCCGGAACAGCTGTGGCGCAGGCGGCGGCGATGGCGTTTGGTTCGGCATTTTTCCCGCAACTATCAAGGGTTGGAGCGGGCTGAGCTTCCGTTAACCTGCTGGCAAGGCGATTTCACCGACCATCTGTCAGAAGAAGGAATGCGGACGAGAACGTCAGGGACATGTTGATAAAAAATGGTTCAGTTTCGACAGACATATGGTTCAAATTCGGAGGATGTATAAAAAAACAGCGGGACGCCTGCGCCCGATTGAGCGCACGAGGCTCTAGGCGTACCTCTGCGCTCGCCGCGCTGTTCTGGGGCAGAGCGAACCGCCTTCGGCCGCGGGCGGCCCCGCAATTACTCCCGTTGCAGGGCGCGGTTTACAACGACGTTCGCCCATCCGCTCGTTTTGAAGTCGCGCTTTATCTCCGAGGGATCGTATCGTGTCTCGAGCCACTCGAAGAATGTCATCGGCTCGGCCTGATTGTCGGCCATGTAACGTTCGAAAAGGTAGTCGAGCACGCCTGTTTCAGACCTTTTGAAATGCCCGAATTTCAGGCTGAGCTGCCGAACGGCTTCCTCGAGAGGCTTCTCTTCTTTCAAGTAGAGCAACAGCGCACTCATCAAGCCTACGCGATCGGCCCCCGATTTGCAGTGAAACAGCGCAGGGTACTCGATCTCGTGGAAGAGCTGCCTCGCCTGATGGATTACGGAGGCCGGAGGCGCCATTCGGGATTGAAGCTGGAAATTGACCAGCTTGACAGCATGGCGGTGGCAGGCTTCGACCTGCAGCCGATAGCTTCCGCAATCGCGCACGCCTCGCAGGTTTACGATTGTCTTGATCCCGGTGCGCGCCAGATAGGCAATTTGCGCGGGGCTTGGCTGCGCCGAGCGCCAAACGCCGGGCGCGATCTGATGCCTGTTCGCATAGATAGCGCGGAACACGTGGTGATCCATGAAGAACAGATCGAAATAGTCCAGCGCCTTGTTGGCGCGCCCCTTGAGCCAGCTTGGGGCGCGCCTGTCCAGGCGGCGTCGAAAGCCGCGATAATGATCCGAAACCGCCTTGGAGTACGGCTTCATGAAGCGCTTGACGTAGCCGACTGGATTGATCCGCATCCACACCGCGATTTTCAATATTCAACCGACACCCTATATCGCGTTTCCCACGGCTCTTCCAAGCACAAAAATGAACAGGTCAAGCTCTATTGGAGCAGAAGCCGCCCATCCAGAAACCGGAACTCCGCCGGATCGATGAGCCTCTTGTTGCAAACTCTGACCCGGTTGACCTTGCCGTCGAGGTTGCCATTCCAGAATTCCAGGAAACCAAGAAGTTTAGGGAAGCGGGGAGCTAAATCGTACTCCTGCCAGATGAAAGACTGCAAAAGGGCAGGATGATCGGGCATGTGGTAAAGGATCTCCGCCGTCGTTAAACCATAACCTTTGAGTTGAGCAATAAAATGCTTATCGGCCATGGACACCTTCCTCTCTCAGGCGTGAACACACGCCATGGTCCATGGTATCGCAAAAAGCGGGCCAAACGTAAAAAAATGTCGATGTAAATCAGAATGTTAGCAGCCGACTCCCGTGAGTGCTGCCAGCGCAGCCGCTGCCCCGGGAACCGGCCTTCAGAGGTCTGCCCATCCGCTCAGCTCGCGCTTAACGATGTCTGAGAGAGCGGCAATGCTTTCCGGAGAATCGTTCAGACAGGGAAGAGCTGCAAACTGTTCGCCGCCATTCTCCTCGAAGACCTCGGCGCCTTGGATGCCCATCTCTTCCAATGTCTCGATGCAATCCGAGGAAAATCCCGGCGTGATTACGGCCAGCCGCTTCACGCCCTTCCTCGCCAAATCCTCGATCACGTCTGACGTGTAGGGTTGAAGCCATTCGGCTGAGCCGAAGCGAGACTGGAAGGTGAGCAGAAGGCGCTCGTCCGGCCATCCCAGCGACTCGCGCAGAAGGCGCGTCGTCTTCGCGCAATGGCAATAATAGGGATCGCCCTTTTCGACGTAATCCCTAGGAAGCCCATGGAAGGAGGCAATCACCACTTCCGGTTCGAAGTCGAGTTCAGCCAAGGCCGCTTTGGTCGAGATCGTCAACGCGTCGATGTATCCCGAATCCTCGAAGTAGGGCGGGACCACGCGAACCGAAGGCTGCCACCGCATCGCCTTGAGCGCATCGAAGGCCTTGTCGCAGGCCGTCGCCACCGTTGCCGCTGAATATTGCGGGTAGAGCGGAAAAAGAAGAACGCGGTCGCATCCCTTTTCGTGAAGCGCTTCCAGCCGCGACTTGATGCTGGGATTGCCGTATCGCATCGCCCAGTTCGACCTCGATCCGGGGCTCAGTCGCCAGCACGGCGCCGATCTTTTCGGATTGACTGCGGCTTATGGTCCGAAGCGGCGACTTGTCGCGCTGTGAGTTCCAGACCGATTTATAAGCCTCCCCCGAGGTGAAGGGGCGCTTCGTCAGAACGACCGTATTGAGGATCAGCCACCAGACGACCGGATTGATTTCGATGACGCGGCGGTCGGTCAAGAACTCCTTCAAGTAGCGGCGCATGGGCCAGTAGCTTGTGCCGTCGGGCGTGCCGAGATTGAGGAGCAAGACGCCGATGCGGCCGAAATTGACCAAGGGATGATCTGAAGGCGCAGCAAGCGGCGCACGCGCCACTCCCCAAAAACGCTGCGGCATAAAATTCATCCCGTTGCCTCCAACTCAGACGGGCGTTCTACCGTCGACAATTTCCGATATCACGGATAGCGTTTTACGCGCCTTGTGTCATCCTGACAACGCATAGAAACGCCTAAAAGATCACCATTTTAAACCTGCACCGTGATCAAGAATTGATGCCATCCGAAGAATAATGGTCCCAATCCTGATACGCAAACGTAAGCTTGACGACTTACGGACCTGTATACCAAGTCTTAGCTGACGAATCACTGAAGCGAACGTGAAAATCCGCTCTATTGCCTCAGAGTGCCGCTTCTGCTTGGCCGCCGCTTTCGTATGCAGAATGCGCCGATCAGCGCCAATGCTCGGCGACCCAGGGCGTGGGCCGGACATGCTTATAAAACATGTGATACCAATGCTCCCGCGGCCAGCGGCCTTCTATCGCCTCGTCGGGATCGGGTTTGCCCGTGAAAACCACGACCTTGGTTCCCTCCGGCAATGACGGCGCTACAAAAAGATTCAGGGGCCAGGCTGGCATAAGGCTGTGCTTGAAACTTAAGCACCATTCGCGCGGATAAAAAGCCATCTCGTTTACGTTGCGCGAAACATAGGTCTGGCTGTTGCGATAGAGGTTGAACGCCTTCATCGGATCGGCTTCAAACTGCGACCAAAGATGGGGGTTGCTGCCAATCCTGAAGCGGAAAACGGACATGTTCGCGATCGATTGTCCGAACTGTGTCCAATTCTCAGCAGACACAAAGGCGCAATCCGGCTCGTAATCGAAAAAGCCGTCGATTGACCCGGTCACTACGAGATCGACATCGAAGTGCAGCACGTTTCCGGTCAAGCCGCAGAAATCGTCCTGCCAAATGAACATGCGGCGGAACGGGCGGTACCGGAAAAATTCCGGAAGCGTGAAGGCGGGCATCGGCATGATCTCAACGCCGCTCTCGATGCCGCTTGGATCGTCCGTGATACAAATGAAGCGCAAATCGCGCTGGGTGTGGCGCTTCACCATGGAGTACAGCCGGTTGACGTATTCCGGCCCGTACCGGGTCCCCCACTTCAGGCAAATGACGGTCTGCGTCATCGTTCGCTCAACTCCGCCGATTTCACGGAAAGGCAAGGCGCGCTTTCTCAAGCCGCCCGGTCGCAATGCAACGGTGATCTCCGACGATCATGGCAATTTGGCGAGCATGATTACCAGGTAATCTGGTATCCGAGATACCAGGAAAACTGATTGGTATCGTTTGCGTTCTGAATGCCGCTGCCTGCCGAAACAAGCAAATGGTTGTGCTCATCGAAATCGTAGATCGCGCCGATGTTGAATCCGGTGCTCTCGGGAATTGTGATGTTCGGCGATGTTTGATGGAACACCTCGCCGCCGATCGTCAATTTGTCCGTGACTTTGCGTTGAAGCAGCCAGCCTGCGAACCAATAATCCTTGTCGCCTAGTTGGTTATCCTGATTGAACCAATAGCCCCCGCCGCCATAGGTTGTCCAATCGCCGAAGCTTTTCTGGATCCAGACCGGGAGGAACGCGCGGAAGTGCCCGGCTCCAAGGCCATGGCTTTCATTTCCGGTCGGCTCCTCAATCAGTGGATAGACGCCCACTTGCGGCCGCGATCCATCCTTCTCTTCGTCGATGAAGCGGTACTTGAAGCCGAGTTCCGTATCGCCGTAACCATAATTTGTGGGGCCGCTCGTTGCCGTGTCGATGGCCAAGGGCGCAATGATATGAACCTGGCCATTCGGGACGACGCCGTAGTTGCCTTCGAAAGCGGGCAGGAAGGCGAATGTGCCGGTCCTCGCGCCGGTTCCCAGCGTAAAGGTATAAAACTCATAATGCCCAAGCTCGACCGGCTCCGGGTCGTCGGTCAAAAACGGAGGCCCGGCATTTGCTCCGGTCCCGAATAAGCCGCATGCCAGCACGAAACCGGCAATCCTACCATTCCATTGCTTCATCGCGGATCGTTGCCCCTAAGCTTGATCTTCCTGCAACGATTCTCCACAGTATAACAATGCCAAGCCCTAAAATTGCACGCCAAACCTGTCTTCGCGCGTAACGCGGGAGCGCCTCAAACTCGTGCGAGACTTAGAAAAATGCGAGCCTTGTGCAATGGTCCCCCGTGGTCTAAACAGGCGCTCACCGAGTTGGCGGATGCGATCCATTCATGAAAATTTGGGGACCTTATAGCTTTACCGGCGCCTCAATGGCTGCAGCTGCCGCGCTTTGCGATCAGCTTCACAAAGCATGGATGATCTCTCTTTTCGACACCGGCCAAAAACCAAAGATCACGGTCACGCCTTTCTTCGATCTTGTGCTCGTCTGGAACCCCGGCATCTCCTACGGACTTTTCAAACAGAATAGCGATGCAGGCCGTTGGGTGCTTGTGGGTTTCGCGGTAGCGGCGGCGCTCGCGTTGACCTATTGGCTTGCCCAGCTCCAAACGCGGCTCGCGGCGGCAAGCGTCGGGCTCATCATCGGAGGCGCGCTCGGCAACGCGATCGACCGCCTCCACTATGGCGCTGTCGCCGACTTCTTCTCGTTTCATGTTGCCGGGTTCTATTGGTACGTCTTCAACTTGGCCGATGTTGCAATCGTTGCGGGCGTCGTTGGTCTCCTCTACGATTTGTTTAGAGCCAGTCACAAAAATGTCCGAAATCATGCCTAGGCGCTGAAGGTGGATCAGGAATCAGGGGGCGATCAACCATGTTCCCAAGACGCAAATACGTGTCTGGCGTTGTGGCTGTAATCGCGTTTGGAGTTGTTGGGGCGGGCTGCGAAACGCCCGGGCTCGATTATTTGCCGAATGTTGGCCTGGCCGACGCATTCGCAAAGAAAAAGGGGCCAGAGCCGGATCTTAAAGAGAATCCGCCTCTCAAGATCCCGCCTGCAAACGCTGCTCTCCCAGTTCCGGGGCAGCAGACGGCCGAATCTCAATGGGCGCCGACGGCAGCTTCGGATCCGTCCCAAAAGCAAAAAAGCGGAACCTGATTCGGGCTGAGGCAAGCTTGGCTTGCGGGGGGCTACCTCTTAAGCTGACCGGCATCTTGTATGTATCTGGCATTTGGTGGCTTGCGCCTTTCGCTGGACGGGGTGAAGCTCGCGCCGCCGCTCCATCCTCTTGCGGCCATCGTGTCATGGCCGGCCCTCGCCGGAACGGCGCTCGCGCCGGGGATGACCATCACGCAAGCGGAGCCATCCACACATGACGCCCGGGGCGAACAAACTTCGCATCTCGTTTTCATCGCCCTGTTTCGCAGGCGCAGTTGTGACATGGTGCGCGCCGGGCGCCCTAAGACATGAGGGGAAAAGGCTCCCGCCAGTTGCCTCGACCGCTGCCATTGCTATATGAGTGCAATCATCGATCGAAGCCCAGCTGCCTTGGCCAAGCCGCGATACGGCCGTTTGTCGAGGATGAGACGGACAGGCTGTTGCTCTATCCTTCGTTGACCACTCGGCCAAAAGGCAAGGAATGCCAAGTCAACCCATGTTCTCATTTCTGAAAGCCGGTCTTATCGGACTGGCGGCGCTCGTCCTCGCTTCGTGTGGCGAGAAACGAGAGGCACACGCGCCGGGCGGTCCCCCTCCGCCATCGGTATCCGTGGCGAACCCGGTCGAGAAAAAGGTCGTGGAATGGGATGAGTATACGGGGCGCTTCGACGCCGTGGACACGGTTGAGGTTCGGGCGCGCATATCCGGCGTTTTAAACGAAGTCAAATTCACCGACGGCGCAATCGTCAAAAAGGGTGACCTCCTCTTTGTTATCGATCCGCGTCCCTTCCAGCGGGTGCTCGACCGCGACCGCGCTGCGCTTCAAGGCGCAAAAGTACAGGTTGAGTTTGCGCAAAGGGATCTGGAGCGCGCTCGCCCTCTCATGGCGAACAGCACGATTTCGCAGCAGGTTTTTGATCAGCGCAACCAGGCCGTGAAGACGGCGGAAGCCAACGTTCTCTCCGCGGAGGCAAGCGTCAGGTCAGCGGAACTGGATGTGGAGTTCACGCAAATCCGCGCGCCGATTACGGGCCGTATCAGCCGGAAGCTCATCAGCGAAGGGAATTACATCACGGGCGGCTCCGGCAGCGGCACTTTACTCACCACCATTGTCTCGACCGATCCGATCTATTTCTATTTCGATATCAGCGAGGCTGATTTCCTGAAATACAAGCGGCTTATCGAGCAAGGCATGCGGCCAAGCTCACGCGACACCGCCAACCCGATCGAGGTTGGGCTTCAGGGCGATACGGGTTTCCCTATCAAGGGGCAAATGAACTTCGTAGACAACCGCATCGATCAGGCGACCGGCTCTCTTAGAGAGCGGGCCACATTTCAGAACCCGAATGGGATGTTGCTGCCCGGGCTTTTTGCGCGCGCACGCGTTATTGGCAGCAGCGAGTATAATGCGATTTTGCTGCCCGACGCGGCCATCGCGACCGACCAGTCTAACCGCCTTGTTTTTGTCGTGGCCGAGGACGGCGCCGTGAGCGCCAGGCCCGTAACGCTTGGTCCGATGATCGACGGCCTGCGTGTGATCAGGACCGGCGTTACCGCCGCCGACTGGGTCATCGTGAACGGCGTCCAGCGCGCCCGCAAAGGGATCAAGGTCAAGGCTGAGAAGACGGTGATCGAACAGGCGCAAAAAGCGGCGTCGCTGCCATGAAGTTCAGTCACGTCTTCATCCGGCGGCCGATTTTCGCGGCTGTGATCGCGATTTTCATCGTCATCTTAGGCGGCTTGGCCTATACGCGGCTGCCCGTCGCTCAATTTCCCGAGGTCGCGCCGCCGACCGTCACGGTGACGGCCTCCTATCCCGGCGCGAATGCCCAGATCGCCTCCGACACCGTTGCGACGCCGATCGAGCAGGAGATCAACGGCGTCGAGAACATGATCTACATGTCGTCACAATCGACGGCGGACGGCAACGTCACGATTACCGTGACCTTCGAGCTCGGAACCAACCTCGATATGGCGCAGGTTCTCGTGCAGAACCGCGTGGCTGTTGCCGAGCCTCGCCTTCCGGCCGAGGTGCGCCAGACCGGCGTGGTCGTGAAAAAGAACACGCCCGACATTCTCATGGTCGTGCATATGCTCTCGCCAGATAAAAGCTACGACCAGCTCTACATCTCGAACTACGCGCTGCTCCAGGTGCGCGACGTGATGGCGCGCGTGAAGGGCGTCGGCAACGTGCTGCTCTATGGAGTGCGCGAATATTCCATGCGCGCGTGGCTCGATCCCGACAAGATCGCCTCGCTCGGAATGACCGCGAGCGAGGTTGTGAGCGCCCTTCAGCAGCAGAATATACAGGTCGCGGGCGGAGCGCTGGGACAGCCTCCAATGCCAAACGATCAGGCCTTCCAGACGAGCCTGCAGCTTAAGGGCCGGCTGGTCAAACCCGAGGAGTTCGGGGCGATCGTGGTCAAAACCGGAGAGGACGGCCGGATCACGCGGTTGCGCGACGTGGCCCGCATCGAGCTCGGCGGCCTCGACTACACGACGAACGGGTTCCTCGACGGCAAGCCTGCCGTGGTGCTGCTGGTTTCGCAGACGCCGGGGGCTAATGCGCTGGAGGTCGCCAACTCCGTGAAGGAGACGATGGCCGACCTGTCCAAAAGCTTTCCGAAAGGGATCGAGTACCGGATCGTCTACAATCCGACGGAATTCATCCAGCGCTCTGTCGACGAACTGATCAAGACCATCTTTGAGGCGGTCCTGCTCGTCGTCATCGTCGTGCTCGTCTTTTTGCAGACGTGGCGAGCGACCATCATCCCCGTCGTTGCGATCCCGGTTTCGTTGATCGGCACCTTCTTCGTGATGGCGGCGCTGGGCTTCTCCATCAACAATCTGACGCTGTTCGGGCTTGTGCTCGCAGTCGGCATCGTGGTCGACGACGCGATTGTGGTGGTTGAGAATGTAGAGCGAAAAATCGAGCACGGCCTTAGCCCCAAGGAGGCGGCGTTCGCCACCATGGACGAGGTCGGCGTGGCGTTGATTTCTATCGCGCTTGTGCTTTGCGCGGTGTTCATTCCGACGGCGTTCCTGCAGGGTATCGTTGGCCAATTCTACCGGCAGTTTGCGCTGACCATCGCTGTGGCGACCGTTATCTCGGCCTTCAACTCCCTGACGCTAAGCCCAGCCCTTTGCGCCTTCGCGCTGAGGTCGCGCGAGGAGAAGGAAAAAAAGCATCACTTCGACCTCTCTTTCCTGACGAACTGGTTTTTCAACGGCTTCAACCGTATCTTCCACGCGCTGGAGCACGGCTATTCGAAATTTGTCGGCGTTATCATCCGCGTGACGCCGCTCATGCTCCTGATTTACGCCGGGCTGATCGGGACCGCCGCCTACTTGTTCCTGACCGTGCCGAAAGGGTTCATCCCCCAGCAGGATCAGGGCTATCTCATCGTGTCCTTCAGCCTACCTTCCGGCGCGTCGCTCTCGCGCACCAGCGACGTGATCCAGAGAGCGACGAAGGAAATTCTCTCGACGCCGGGGATTGCCCATGCACCGGCGTTTGCTGGATTTTCCGGCGCGACGCGGACCAATGCGCCAGACGTAGGCGCGATCTTTGCGGTTTTGGCTCCGTTCGAGGAGCGCGTCAGACAAGGGCTTACGGCACAAAAGCTTGTGAACGATCTTCGGGCGAGGCTCGGGCGGATCAAAGAAGCGAATATTTTCGTGATCGCCCCGCCGTCGATACGCGGCATTGGCACAGGCGGCGGCTTCTCCATGTATTTGCAGGATCGCCGGGGGCGTGGGCTGCAGACCCTGACAGAAGCGGCCTACGAGTTGATGGCCGCCGCGAACAAGACGCCAGGGCTCCAGGCCGTGTTCACGACGTTTACGGTGAACACGCCCCAGGTTTTTGTCGACGTAGATCGCGTTCGGGCGCAAATGCTGGATGTGCCCCTTCAGAACGTATTCGACACGTTGCGGATCTATCTCGGCTCCGCTTACGTGAACGACTTCAATGCCTTTGGCCGCACCTACCGGGTGACCGCCCAGGCGGATGCGCCGTACCGGATCGATCAGGCGCGCATCGCGCAATTAAAGGTTCGCAGCGCGAACGGCGCAATGGTCCAGCTTGGTTCGCTCGCCACCTTCCGCGAAATTACCGGCCCGCAGCGGGTGCCGCGCTACAATCTTTATCCGGCAATCGAAATGCAGGGCACGACAGCGCCCGGCGTCAGCTCTGGCGAGGGCATCCAGATCATGGGAGACCTCGCATCGCAGATCCTGCCCGACGGCGTCAGCTACGAGTGGACCGACCTCTCCTACCAGGAAACGCACCAGGGAACACCGGCCATCATTATCTTCGGCCTCGCAGTTTTATTCGTGTACCTGGCGCTGGCGGCGCAATATGAAAGCTGGAGCCTTCCGCTCGCCATTATCCTCATTGTGCCGATGTGTCTTCTGTCGGCGATCCTGGGCGTTTGGTCCCATGGTTCGGACGTGAACATCCTCACCCAGATCGGCTTCGTCGTGCTGGTCGGTCTTGCGGCCAAGAACGCGATCCTGATCGTGGAGTTTGCGGCCCAGCTTGAGGCGGAAGGCCGGGATCGCTTCCAAGCCGCCGTCGAGGCTTGCCGGTTGCGGCTGCGGCCCATCCTCATGACTTCGTTCGCCTTCACGCTCGGTGTCGTGCCTCTGTATATCGCGACGGGCGCGGGTTCGGAGATGCGGGTCGCGCTGGGCACGGCGGTCTTCTACGGGATGCTGGGCGTGACCTTTTTCGGGCTGATCTTCACGCCCGTGTTCTATGTCGTGATCCGAAAGCTGTTCGGAGGTGTTCTCCACGGTCACGACGTAGCCAAAGGCGCGGTCGCGGCGGCTGAATGATGCTTCGATGGCATCTGGATGTCCGGCGCGCCCTCACAATATTGAAGCCCGATGACAACGGATTTACTTGATCGACCGGCTGTTACAGGCGGATTTGCCGGCGCCTACCGGGAGAACGTCATTCCCGATCTTGCCTCATGGAACAGCAAGGGCGAACGCTGCGCTCTCGTGACCCTTGTCGGCGTCGACGGCAATTCGCCCCGTGCCGAGGGCGCTCAGATGGCGGTCTCTGAAACGGGGCGATGGTCCGGTTACATTTCGGGGGGATGCCTGGAACAGGCCATCGCGCTTGAAGCGGTGGACGCGATCAACGCGGGCAAACCGAAGCTTCTTCGTTACGGCAAGGGATCGCCCTATCTCGACATACGCTTGCCCTGCGGCAGCGGCCTCGATGTCTTCATCCAGCCCATGCGCGACGCGGCGCTCATCGAAGACATGAGCGAGCGCCTGGAGCGGCGAGAGCCTTTCGTACTTCGGATCGACCTTGCGAAAGGCGCGGGCCAGCTGCACGCGCTAGCAGGCGCCCGCCGCCAGTCGCATCGCGAAGGGAGTAGCTTCTTTCGGGTTTATGAGCCCGCGCTGCGCTGCCTTGTGATCGGCTCAAGCCCGATTGCCGTGGCGCTTTCGGAAACGGCCTCCTGCGCAGGCTTCGAGGCCGAGTTCTTCGCTCCCGACCCGGATATCTTGCCTAAACTGCCAGCTTCGATAACGGTGCGTCCGCTTATGCCGCGGCCGCCCTTTGTGGTGGATGCCTGGACCGCCGTGGTGCTCGCGTTTCACGACCACGATCAGGAAATGCCGATTTTCTCTGAGCTGCTTCTCTCGCCTTGTTTTTTCATCGGGGCGATCGGCAGCGGGAACTCTCACTCGGTCCGGCAGGCCTCCCTGCGCGAGGCAGGCTTCTCAGAGGCTGAGATCGCACGGATCAAAAGTCCCGCAGGGCTTCTCACGGGGCTTAAGAGCGCGCCCCATATCGCCTTGTCAATTCTGATGCAGATTGTCGTTGCCGCCCGGGAGGAGGGGATGGCGTGGTAGGGACCTCCCCCACGTTCGGGCTCATTGTGCTGGCGGCGGGGCTCTCGCGGCGCATGGGCGGCCCCAACAAGCTTTTGCAGCCCTATCGGGGGA
The DNA here is from genome assembly GCA_963757195.1 of uncultured Alphaproteobacteria bacterium. Lineage (GTDB taxonomy): Bacteria > Pseudomonadota > Alphaproteobacteria > Rhizobiales > Rhodomicrobiaceae > Rhodomicrobium. The sequence continues at coordinate 82,214 of CAVWQG010000002.1, read as the reverse complement.
AGCCCCTTCTGGCACACGCGCTGAAGATCGCCGGGGAGGTCGATTTCCTCGACCGCATCGCCGTGACGGGACGTGATGCAGAGCAGGTTCAAGCCTTGGCGGCGCCTTTCGGCTTCCGATGCGTTTTCAATGCCCGCTTCGCCGAAGGGCTCGGAACCTCCATCGCGGCTGGCGCAAATGCTTTTTCGCGAGACATCGACGGCGTCTTCATCGCTTTGGGCGACATGCCCGGCATTGGCCCGGAGGTCTATCGCGCCCTGGCTGGAAAATTCACCCAGGCTTCAATCGTTGTGCCTCTGCATAAGGCGGCGCGAGGTCACCCGGTCCTGTTCTGCACGTCTTACATCCCTGAGCTTTCCGCGCTTTCAGGGGACGAAGGCGCGCGTTCGCTGTTGCGCCGTTACGCCCTTTGCGTCAGGGAGGTTGAAACGGCAAATCAGGGCGTGCTCCGCGACGTCGATACACGCGAAGATTTCAGCCGGTTCGAGACTTGATGCTTCGGTCGAATTTCGAAGACCAGATAAGCAGATTGTTAAGCTTGTCAATTCGGGCTTCATCTCCAATACTTGGAGTTAAGCCGTACGCAGAATAGCTACACGGTGTTCGCCGTTATCACTTTCGACTTGGCCAGGGAGATCGCCAATGCAGAACACACCAAACTTCGCCGAACTTCCCGATTCCATCCGCACCATCATGAAGTCCAGCATCGAGCAGGCGCGGAAGGCGTTCGACACCTTCGTCGCCTCCAGCGAAAAGATGCTCCAGAGCGTGGACACGTCATCGATCCCGGCTGCCGATGGGCTCAAGCAGCTCAACGAGAAGATCGCGGCGTTTACCCGTCAGAACGCAGAGTCCAATTTCAACCTTGCGATGCAACTTACGGATGCAAAACATCTGAGCGACATCGTCGAGCTTCAGAATGCGCATTTGCGTGGCCAGATGGAAGCTTTCAGCCGCCAATTGGAAGAACTCCGCGAGTTGACGGTCAAGACGGTCAAGGATGGCACGAAGGCAGCCAGTTCCGCGGTGCAGAACGCAGCCAATTCCATGCCGTCCAATCCGTTCATGGGTAACTGATTATTAGCCTTGCCTTGGCTATAAACCAGGCAGGTGCTCAATATTTGAGCAAAAGGCGCTCTCAGTGAAAGGGCGCCTTTTTCAATGCATCCACGCACGGTTTTGACGCGGAATCGGCACAATGCTTGCTTATTCTTACCCTCAGGGCCGAACGGCCTCGGCTGAACGGCTTGGTGATCTGGGTTAGAGGAGCACGGCTATGACAAAGAACAAGAGGCGAGAACCGGCGATCATTCGCGCTTGGGCCGAGGAGGAAGACAAAAAGATCACCATCCAGATCGAAGACGGCGACGGCGAAACCCTCGCTTTCATCCAACTCACTCCCGACAAAGCGTCGGAGTTCTCGGATTGCCTTGCCATTTACGCGGCAAAGTTGAAGATGGCGTCGCGCGAAAAGAACGCTCCGCGCAACACATCGATGCGTCCCGCGCTTCTCTGCTGAAAAGGAGCGTCTCGAAAGCCGGCCGGAAGTTCGCCGCTTTGAAGCTCTCGGCCCTGAACTCGATGAACAGGGCTGGTGCAGGTTCGCCTGCGCTCGGGCGCGGCGGCGGCTTTACGCTTAGGTTTGCATTACGTCGCCTGCGTGCCACCTTGGCAGCGTAGACCTTCGGACCGCTGTTGGGGTAAGAGACAGGTTGGATGCTTTCCAACCTGCTCGTTGGCGAGCCCGTCTAAATTCGCTCACCAGAAAAGCAGCGGAAAAAGCTTTTGCTAAAAGTCCAGCCCGATATCCAGGCCTTTGACGGAATGGGTGAGCGCTCCGACGGAAATCATATCGACGCCCGTTTCGGCGATTGAACGAACCGTAACCAGGCGCACGCCGCCGGAAGCCTCGCACAAAATCCCCGGCTTCACTATTTTTGCCCGCGCCACGGCATTTTTCAGTTCGGGCACGGCCATATTGTCGAGAAGGACCGCATCGATGGGATGCTGAAGCGCCTCTTCCAGCTGATCCAGCGTGTCGATCTCGACCTCGATCTTCACGAGGTGGCCGCTTGCGGCGAGAACCCTTTCAATCGCGGCTGAAACGCCGCCCGCCGCAGCGATGTGATTGTCCTTGATGAGGACCCCGTCGAAGAGACCGAACCGGTGATTGAACCCGCCGCCCGCTCGCACGGCGTATTTTTGGAAAGTGCGAAGGCCCGGCGTTGTCTTGCGCGTGCAGACGATGCGCGCGTGTGTGCCGGCGACGGCTTCCACAAAATGACGGGTGGCTGTGGCGATGCCGGAGAGATGTTGCAGGAGATTGAGCGCCACGCGCTCCGCCGTAAGGATGGCGCGTGTCCTTCCTTTGATGCGCGCGACAACGCTGCCGGCCAGCGCGACGTCCCCTTCCTTCACATGCGGCTCGATAACGATCTCCGGGTCAAGGGTCCGGAAAGCCACGGCTACAAGAGGCAACCCGGCGATGCACCCGTCTTCGCGAAGGGCAAGCACCGCTTCCGATGTCGCTCCGGACGAGACGATTGCGTTCGTCGTGATGTCGCCCGCAAGCCCAAGGTCTTCCATGAGCGCGGCTCGCACCGTATCCACGGCGAGGTGATGAGGAAATTGCAATCCGGTCTCGACGTGAGCCGCCATGTTCTGCATGAACAGCCTCAATTGAAGTGAAAAACAGATCCCACCCTAACCTTTCAAAGGTCAGGATGGTTGCCTCGACAACAGTAACGCAGATCCCAATTACATCACAGCATGCTTGCGGGGGGCGTCGCTGATAAACTCCCCGAAATAGCCGCCGGTTACCTCGGCGAGGATTTCGCGGGCGCGATCCAGCGTCAAAAAGGTGTGATGGGGCTTATCGGCTGTCTCCGGGAAATCCAGCCGAAAATGCGCTCCACGGCTTTCCTTCCGTGCGAAAGCGCCGACGGTGATGAGAAGAGCGGCCGTGACCATATTCTTGAGCGCGGGCGACACTGTTCCTGCCTTGATCTCCTGCAGTGACCATAGAGCAGCTCGCAAGGACGCTTCAGACCGCTCTACCCCGACTTGTGCGGCCATGGTCTCTCTAAGCCGCGTGACCAGGCGAGACGCGTGGGCGGGATCCTCGACCGCGATAGTCATCGTGTCGGGTACGCCTGAGGCATCGCCAAGGGCGCGCCAGTTTGGTTCTCGACTGGTAATATCCTCCGCCACGCGCGCTGCGAACACGACGGCTTCGAGAAGCGAGTTTGAGGCAAGCCGGTTTGCGCCATGCACGCCGGTGCATGCGACCTCACCGCAGGCCCAAAGCCCGGTAAGAGTGGTTCGGCCGCGCGCGTCGGTCAAAACACCTCCCATGTGGTAATGAGCGGCGGGCGCTATGGGTATCGGCTGCTTCGACGGGTCGATCCCGGCTTCGACGCAGGTCTCGTACGCCGTTGGGAAAGCCTCTTCGAGATGGATCGAGCGGCAGTCGAGAAAAGCTCCGCGCCCAGCGGCCACTTCTTCATGGACGGCGCGCGCGACCACATCTCGCGGCGCAAGTTCGGCGCCTGTGTGCGCCTTCAGCATGAATTGCTCGCCACTTCGGTTGATGAGGAGCGCTCCGTCGCCGCGGATCGCTTCGGAAGCAAGCGGCGCGGGATCCTGACCGATATCGAAGGCGGTCGGATGAAACTGGACGAACTCAGGATCGGCGATCACGGCGTCCGCTCGCGCCGCCATGCCGAGGCCGCCGCCATTGGCTTCCTTCGGATTTGTGGTCACCCGGAAGAGCTGGCCGGCGCCGCCCGTCGCCAGAACCACGGCCCGCGCAGACAGGAAGGACGCGCGGCCCGGCTGTCCCGCGCGTGTAGCGTACACGCCGATAACCCGGCCGTTCCGTTGAACCAGCTCGACGGCTTCCATATTATCGAAAACCGAAATCGAAGGCGTTGACGAAACGGCGGTTATAAGAGCGGCCATGACGGCCCTGCCGGCGCGGTCGCCCTGCACGCGCACGATGCGGCGCGCGCTGTGAGCCGCCTCGCGAGACAGGCGCAGCCTGCCATCGAGTTCGCGATCGAAGGGCACGCCGTAGCGCAGCAAATCTTTCGATCCGCTCTTGCCCCTCACGCGTGAGGAGTTCTGCGATAGCGGGATCGGTGAGGCCAGCCCCGGCTGCAATTGTGTCGGCGGCGTGGGACTCTGCCGTATCGCCTTCGCCAATTGCCGCGGCTATGCCCCCCTGCGCCCACACAGATGAGGCGCCTTCGCCAAGCGGCTTCGGCGTCAGCACCGTTACCGGAAGCGGCGCAAGCCGGAGCGCCGTGAAGAGCCCGGCCAAGCCGCCGCCGATCACAAGAACGCGGTCTGGGCCGCCAGGACGGCGGAACTTTAAAGGCTCTAGAGTGCGCTGATTGCTCATGGATTACCCCTTGTGCGCGAACCGTGCCGGAAAACTCAGGCAGTGAGGTTCACCATCCGCTGAACGGCCTGGCGCGCCCGAACCGCCACCTCCGCATCGACCGTCACCTCCACTTTTCCGTAAAGAAGACTGTCCAGTATTTTCGGCAGCGTGATCCGCTTCATGTGCGGGCACAGATTGCAGGGCCGCGTGAACTCGGTTTTGGGCGCTTCAACCGCTACGTTGTCGGCCATCGAGCACTCGGTTACGAGCACGACGCGCTTCGGCTGGTGATCCTTGACCCACTTGATCATGCCGCTGGTCGAACCGGTGTAATCGGCGGTTTCGATGACGTCCGGCGGGCATTCCGGGTGCGCGATGATTTTTAGGCCCGGCTCGCTCTCGCGATATCGCCGCAGTTCTTCGCCGGTAAAGCGCTCATGCACCTCGCAGCTGCCTTGCCAGGAAATGATCTCCACCTTCGTCTGCGTCGCGACATAGCGCGCCAGATATTGGTCGGGAATGAGCAACACGCGCGGCGCGCCGAGGCTTTCCACCACCTGCACGGCGTTGGCCGATGTGCAGCAGATGTCGCACTCGGCTTTCACGGCCGCGCTGGTGTTGACGTAAGTCACGACGGGCACCCCCGGATAGGCCGCACGCAATGCGCGCACGTCTTCCGCCGTGATGGATGACGCAAGCGAACAGCCGGCCTTGGGGTCGGGGATAAGAACCGTCTTATCCGGATTCATCAGCTTGGATGTCTCGGCCATGAAGTGGACACCGCACTGCACGATGATGTCCGCGTCCGTCTTCGCCGCCTCCTTGGCAAGCTGCAGGCTATCGCCCAGAATGTCGCCCACGCCGTGGAACACCTCAGGCGTCATGTAATTATGAGCCAGGATGACGGCGTTCTTTTCGCGCTTAAGGTCGCGAATGGCCTTGATGTACGGTGCGTGCCCGACCCACTCCAGCGGCGGAATGACACGCTCAACGCGAGCGTAGAGCGGCTTAAGCTCGCGAATGGCTTCGCGAACGAAGGCGGCGTCGAAATGATGGCGCGCGGGTTCGAGGTCAATGTCCAGATCGATCGCCGGAGTAGGGTGGGCGCCGCGCCCGCGGAACGCTTGAACTCCGCTATCCAAGAATGCCATGTGGTCCTCCGCCCCTTCCGGGGATTATGCTCACTTTGAGCATAATATGGGCTCAAAAACAGACTTTCATCTCAAGCTCCGCTTGAGCGAGCCACTTATGCTCAACACGACTATAAGATAAGGGTGGATTCGGCTCTTGCCAATCCCTTTTTTTTGCCCCTCCCAACTCGGCGGCAAAGGAACGAGCGCGCGCACAAAAACGCCGGCCTCCCGAGAGCGGCCGGCGCTAGCTCCGTTGGCGCAGGATCAGGGGTGTGCGTGCGCCTCACCGTTCGCCGCCTTCGTCATGGACGGGAACCATCCCTGGAAGGTGGAATCGAACTCGTGATAATTACACGTGATCTCCTCACCGGCGGCGATATCGCGGATGGCGAAGCCTTGCTCGAAACCCGTAAAATCCGTGTTTGGCGATTCACTGTGATTCATGAAGCGGCCATTATCGGACTCCAGCACCCAGATGCCCGGCTTAGTCATGTGAGGATAAGAATAGCGAGAGATGAAGTCTTGCATGTGGGGTGGAAGTTCTTCAATGTCAGACTCTGAGAAGAAGACATCGAATTTTGGCTCGAGACGCCAGATTACATCGCCCGCTTTAATGGGCTCAGCGGCAAAGATGCCTACTCCCTCGATCGAACTATTCGAGAGATAGGTGCGAACAAGCATCATGATTTGGAAGATCCCAATAGAGTTGTGAGGTTGGTTTGGCTTCATTGAAGCTTGACGGCATTGCGCCAAGTATTGCGCTCACGGCCTACTGTGCGACCTCGGCCGCGAAGGAGGCTGTCGTCTCTCACATGTGTTTTTTCAACATCCTTGAGCGAAGTTGGGAAAACAGCGCTTGCTCTGGTTGCTGCTAGCAACACAGATTATCGATGATTGCCGCAATTCAAGGGATTTGCAACATACATATTTCAGCTGCTCCAGAGACCCGGAATTTACTTGTGAAAATGAGACTCGATCTCCTTTTGGTTCAGCGCGGTATCGCGGAAACGCGCGCCAAAGCGCAAGACCTCATCAAGCGCGGCGCTGTTCGCCTGGGGGGAAGAACAGGCCTCAAGCCGAGCCTGGAAGTTTCTGTCGAAGAAGAGATCGAAGTCCTTGAAATGCAACAGTATGTTGCACGCAGCGCCTGGAAGCTTCTGGCTGCGCTGGACCACTTCGCGCTCTCGCCTGAGGGCCGGACCTGCCTTGACGCCGGGTCCTCAACCGGAGGTTTTACACAGGTTCTGCTGGAGCGCGGAGCGGCCCGCGTTTTCGCTGTGGATGTTGGCCGCGATCAGCTCCATCCTTCGCTGCGGGCGGACCCTCGGATCGTCTCCTGGGAAGGCACGGATGCCAGGGCGCTCACGCCTGCGCGTTTCGTGGCGCCAATCGAAGCGGTGACATGCGACGTGAGTTTCATTTCTCTGCTAAAGGTGCTGCCGGCGGTGCTTCCTCTTGCCGCAGAGGCAGCTTGGCTCGTTGTTTTGGCGAAGCCTCAATTCGAAGTCGGGCGCGCGCTTATCGGCAAGGGCGGGATCGTCAAGGATACGGCGGCAAAGCTAGCCGCCGTTCAAAGAGTGACCGAATGTATACAGGCGGCGGGATGGACAGTTCTCGGAACGCTTCCATCGCCGATCAAAGGACAGGACGGCAATGAAGAGACGCTCGTCGCCGCCAAACGCGACCGCTGACGCGCAGGACTCTGGGGCGCAAAGCCGAGAGGTCACGATAGAAACTGTGGGCGCCCAGGGCCACGGCGGGGCGATCATCGGCAGCAGGAAAGTGCACATACCCTTCACCTTGCCGGGCGAAACGATCAGCGCGCTGATCGCGGGCACGAAAGGCGATGCGATTGTCATCGATGGCCCTTCACCGGACCGCATCTCGCCTATATGCAAGCATTTTGGGGTTTGCGGCGGCTGCTCGCTGCAGCATTGGCGCGAAGCTCCTTACGCGGCATGGAAGGTTGGTCTCGTCACAGCGGCCTTGGCGCGGGAGGGACTGGAAGCGCCGGCCGAGCCATCGAGAAGCTATCCGGCGGCAAGCCGCCGCCGTGCAACTTTCACGGCCAGCAAGGAAAACGGAGACGTGAGGCTTGGCTTCAATGCCGCGCGCAGCCACGATCTCGTCGATCTCGATGAGTGCCCCATTCTTCTGCCGCAGATCGCGTCTGCCTTGCCGCATCTGAGGGCCGCGCTCGCGGATGCGCTTGCGAACAAAAGCGAAGCGAAGATTCAAATCACGGCCGCCGGGAACGGCCTCGATTGCAGTATCGAAGCTTCGAAGCTGACAGCGCCGGGCATGGCGAGGCTCACTCAGATGCTCCCGGCCGCTGGTATTATTCGCGTAGCCTGGAACGGCGATGTCATTTTCGTGGGATCCGCGCCCTTCGTTTTGGCAGGGGGCGTAAAGGTGACGCTTCCTCAAGACGCGTTTCTGCAAGCGGTCGAGGCTTGCGAGCGCGACATGGCGGCCTTTGTGGGCGAGGCGCTCGCGGAAGCGAAGGCGGCAAAAGGCCCGGTTTGCGATCTTTTCGCGGGGCTCGGCGCCTTCACCTTTCCTTGCGCGAAGCTGGCGCCCGTCGCCGCTTTCGAGGACAATGCCGACGCGGTCTCCGCGCTGAACGACGCGGCCAAAGGCGCAAGCGGGATCAAGCCCGTGAAGGCGGTGCGACGCGACCTCTTCCGCAACCCTCTCGGGCCTATGGAACTGAATGCGTATTCCGCGGCCATCGCCGATCCACCGAGGGAAGGCGCCGAAGCACAATGCAGGGCGCTTGCCGCGTCGAAGATTGGCGCGGTCGTCATGCTCTCCTGCAATCCGGTCACTTTCGCGCGCGACGCCGCGATCCTGGCAGCGGGCGGGTTCTCACTATCTCGCCTCGCGGTCTTCGATCAGTTCAAATTCTCGCCGCATGTTGAGATCGCAGCGGGGTTCTCGCGCGCGGGCAGCAAAAAGGGCAGGCTCGTGCGGCCGGAGGCAAGGTCGCGCCCCATTCGATGCCGGCGCTAAGCAAGGCCGGAACTGGCGGCCTAAAGATTTCGGCGGATGAAGGCGCCTGCGTTTTCAAGCGCCAAGCGGCCCGGCTTGAGGTGCGCGTTCCACAGGTGCCACGCATGGATCATATGCGGCCAGATCTCCAGTGTAACTGGGACATTGGCTGCGCCTGCAGCCCCGGCAAAGCGCGTGGCGTCATCAAGGAGGCCTTCGGCTGAACCGACCTGGATAAGCATCGGAGGAAGCCCGCTTAAATCGGCGTAAAGAGGAGAGACCCTTGGGTCTTTTCTGTCTATGCCAGCGGGCAGATACGCGTCGGCAAGCTCGCCGAGATAGTCTTTATGAATGAGCGGGTCTATGGCGTCCTTTGCGACAAGGGATGCTCCGGACATCGTCAGGTCCGTCCATGGCGACACGAGCCAGACGCAGGCAGGCAGTTCCTCTCCAGCGTCGCGCAAGCCACAGGCAAGGGCCGCCGTCAACCCGCCGCCCGCGCTATCTCCGCCGACCGCAATGTGCCGCGCCGAAATGCCCTGGCTGCTCAGGAAGCGCCATGCTTTTAGCGCATCGTCATGCGCGGCGGGGAAGGGATGTTCGGGCGCCGGGCGGTATTCGACGGCCAGCGTGCGCATTCCGGCGGCTCGCCCGGCTTCGGTGACCATCCGGCGATGGCTCACGATGGAGCCGGAGCAGTAGCCGCCACCATGGAAGAACAGCAAAACGCGGGAAGCATCGCTGCCGGGAACGATAGACCATTCCGCGGGCATGCCGTAGCAGTCGGCTGGCGTAAGCTCTACGTCATCGGCGACAGGCCAAACAGAGCCGACCTCGTTTATGCGTTCGCGCCGTGCTTCCCAGCCGATCGGCCGCGGCTTGGAGCCCAGCAAAGTTCGGATGTCATCGATCTCATTCGCTTCCATGGAACCTGCTTCTCGGGGCGCTGAACATTAGTTTTTGAGCAAATAGATATTATCGGTTCGACAAGCAAGAATGCCGGGATCTCGGCTCATGCGCCTTTCCGCGGGAAATCCTGCAAGTACTCGCCGCAACCGGGCCGGACTTCCCGCGGGGCGTACTAGCGTGGCGTCTCGCAATTGCCTACCACCTTCGCTGCAAGCTCTCATAGGAAATTGCGAGACATAAGCCACACTAGACTATTGTTTTTGCTAGTGTCCCTTTGTCTCCGAATTGCCGTGCGAGCATGCTTCAAAGTGGGCGGCAATTCGGAGAGGGGGCACGAGCGCCCGCCCTCAAACGGTGATCGAGGCCGATTTACGCGGCGTTGGGCGTCCGGGCTTCGGTCGCGCCGCCGTCGATCACACGCCGACCCGGCTGGCCCTTCGTAATCGTAATGGTGCGCGGCTTCATGGCCTCGGGAAGCTCCCGCTTCAGGTCGATGTGAAGCAGACCATGCTCGAGCGATGCAGCGGACACCTCAACGTAGTCGGCCAAGCGGAAACGGCGCTCGAAGTTCCGGGCGGCGATGCCCTGATGAATGTACTGGCGAACCTTGTCCTCATTATTCTTTTCGCCGCGCACTGTTAGCGTGCCTTCCTTCACTTCGATCGAAAGGTCGTTCTCACCGAAGCCGGCGACGGCCATAGAAATACGATAGACGTTCTCACCAAGCCGCTCGATGTTGTAAGGCGGGAAGCCCGTCTCCGTATCTATATTGGTGAGCTGGTCAAGGACATTCGCGAGATGATCGAAACCGATCGAGGATTTATACAGAGGGGTGAGATCAAGACGTCTCATTAGGGGTTCTCCTTTGTTAAGCGAGAATTTGAAGCCTGCCTTAAAGGCCAGGCGGATCAACTTTGCAGCCTTCCGGCCTGCGACTTCTGATTTATTTCGGGAAGCTCGGCTGTCAAGGGGTGCTTGAGCATCCCCACACAGGTGAAGTATGAATTTTTCTACTGACGAGGAGGAGCCGCAAATGGCCTCAGAAACGGTCGAGCTGATCGGCACGACGCGCAACCCGGTACCGAATGGAGCCGTCGCAGGCGCCTTCAATGCGCGCGGCGGAATTCGCGTCCGCTACGCGCGATGGGACACAACGGCGGAGCGCCGCATTGGCACCGTCTGTCTTTTCCATGGCCGAGCCGAGTTCATCGAGAAGTACTTCGAAACGATTACCGACCTGCGAAGGCGTGGATTTGCCGTCGCCACTATGGATTGGCGAGGCCAGGGGGGCTCGTCCAGGCTTCTTCGTAATCCGGCGAAAGGCCACGCCGAGAACTTCTCTCAATTCGACCGCGACATCCGCCAGTTCATGAGCGAAATCGTGCTCCCTGACTGCCCGCCGCCCTATTATTGCCTTGCCCATTCCATGGGGGGGCATCTGGTCTTGCGTCTTGCCCAGACGAAGGTCTGCTGGTGGGATCGCATGGTCCTCACGGCTCCCAAAATCCAGTTTGCCGGAACGGATTCGCAGAAAACCATGACCTGCGTGGCAGCTGAGGCAGCCGCCCTTATCGGTTTTGGCGACAGTTTCATTCCGGGAGGCAAGCCTAACTCATGGGAGGATTTGTCCTTCGAAGGCAACCCGGTCACCTCAGACAGGCTTCGCTATGAGCGCGTCCAAGAGGTGCTTCGCGCCGCGCCCCACCTGGGCATCGGCGCCCCGACCATCGGATGGGTCGCGGCTGCTTGCAACTCCATCTCAATCGTCAACTCCCCAGCCTTCATGGAGAGCGTAAAGGTTCCTATTCTGATCGTCGCCGCATCAAACGATAAGTTTGTCTCCACTGCGGCGATCGAGCGCTTCGCGAGCCGCCTTAAAAATTGCGCCCATATCTTCATTGCGGGGGCGAAGCACGAGATCCTTCAGGAACGCGACCAGTACCGCGAGCAGTTCTGGGCTGCGTTCGATGCGTTCGTCCCAGGCTCGGTGCTCATTCCTCGCCGCTCGGAGCAGGCGGAAGTGGTTCGATAAAGGGCATAAAAAAAGGGATGAGGCGGCCTCATCCCTTGGTTCGTTAAGGGGCCCTTGTCTTCAGTGAGGCAAGGCCGCTCCGTCTCCGTCCACGGCCTGCGTCGACAGATTTTTCAATTGCGCGGCGGCAAGCGCCGCAGCCTCGTCCCACTCGATCGGCTCGGGGCGCCGGACGAGCGCGATACCCAGCACCTCGTCCATCCTGGCGACGGGGATGATTTCCAGCGCGTTTTTCACATTGTCCGGAATTTCAGCGAGGTCCTTCGCATTCTCTTCCGGAATAATCACGCGCTTGATGCCACCACGAAGCGCGGCCAAAAGCTTCTCCTTGAGGCCGCCGATAGGCAGCACGCGGCCGCGAAGCGTGATTTCGCCCGTCATGGCGACATCCCGGCGGACTGGAATGCCCGTCAGAACGGAAATGATAGCCGTCACCATGGCCACGCCCGCGGAAGGCCCATCTTTCGGTGTCGCGCCCTCCGGCACGTGCACGTGGATGTCCTTCTTTTCGAACATCGGCGGTTCGATTCCGAAGGCGATAGCGCGGCTGCGGACATAAGCGTTCGCGGCCTGGATCGACTCCTTCATCACATCCTTTAGGTTGCCGGTGACGTTCATTCGGCCGCGGCCCGGCATCATCACGCCTTCCACGGTCAGGAGTTCGCCGCCGACCTCGGTCCAAGCCAAGCCGGTGACGACGCCGACCTGATCTTCCAGCTCCGCTTCGCCGTAACGATGCTTTTGCACGCCGAGGAAGTCGCGAACGGTTTCACCGGTGACATGCACTTGCGTCTCTTTGCCGCTCTCGATCAGCTTCACCGCCTTGCGGGCGAGTTTCGCGATCTCGCGTTCAAGGCTACGCACCCCTGCCTCGCGGGTGTAACGCCGGATGATCTCCACAATAGCGTCGTCATCCACGGTCCACTCGCCGGGCTGCAGGCCGTGCGCCTCCATCTGCCCGCGCATCAAGTGGCGCTTGGCGATCTCAAGCTTCTCGTCCTCGGTGTAACCCGCGAGCCGGATGATCTCCATACGATCCCTGAGCGCCGGCGGGATGTCGAGAGTATTGGCGGTCGTCACGAACATCACGTTGGACAGGTCGTAATCGACCTCCAGGTAATGATCGTTGAACTCGTGGTTCTGCTCGGGATCGAGCACCTCGAGCAGCGCGGACGCCGGATCGCCCCGGAAATCCATGCCCATTTTGTCGATTTCGTCGAGCAGGAACAGCGGATTGGTCTTCTTCGCCTTCCGCATGGACTGGATCACCTTGCCCGGCATGGAGCCGATATAGGTGCGCCGGTGGCCGCGGATCTCGGCCTCGTCGCGGACGCCGCCAAGCGACATGCGCACGAACTCGCGTCCGGTCGCCTTCGCGATGGACTTGCCGAGCGAGGTCTTGCCGACGCCGGGAGGGCCGACGAGGCAAAGGATCGGGCCTTTCAGCATGTTGGTCCGCTTCTGCACGGCCAGATACTCGACGATGCGTTCCTTCACGCGATCGAGCCCGTAATGATCCTCGTCGAGGACGGCTTGCGCTTCGTCGAGGTCCTTCTTGACCTTGCCTTTTACACCCCACGGGATGGACAGAATCCAATCGAGATAGTTACGGACCACCGTCGCCTCGGCCGACATGGGGCTCATCTGCTTGAGCTTCTTCAGCTCGGCGACAGCCTTGTCCTTGGCTTCCTTGGAGAGCTTGGTGTTCTCAATTTTTTCCTCGAACTCGGAGATGTCGTCGCGCTCGTCGTTGTCGCCGAGCTCTTTCTGAATGGCCTTCATTTGCTCATTCAGGTAGTACTCGCGCTGCGTCTTCTCCATTTGGCGCTTCACGCGGCTGCGGATCTTGCGTTCGACCTGCAGCACGGAGATTTCGCTCTCCATGAGCGTGAACACGCGCTCCAGCCGGTCCGAGACCGAAAGAAGCTCCAGGATTTCCTGCTTGTCGCCGATTTTGATGGCGAGATGCGAAGCGATGGTGTCGGCGAGCTTCGAGTAATCGTCGATCTGGCTGAGCGTGCTTAGCACCTCGGGCGAAATCTTCTTGTTGAGCTTGACGTAGTTCTCGAACTGGCTCACCGCCGACCGGGAGAAAGCCTCGATCTCGTCCTGATTGCCCAGTGTCTCTTCGACGCGCTCGACCTGGGCCTCGAAATAAAGTTCGTTGGGCGAGAAGCGCTCGATCTTGGCGCGCGTCGTGCCTTCAACCAGAACCTTGACAGTACCGTCAGGAAGCTTCAAGAGTTGCAACACCGTCGCCAGCGTGCCCATTGTGTAAATGGCGCCGGGCTCGGGATCGTCATCTCCGGCGTTTTTCTGCGCAGCCAAAAGGATCTGGCGATCGGTGCGCATCACCTCATCAAGCGCGTTGATCGATTTCTCGCGTCCGACAAAGAGAGGCACGATCATATACGGAAAAACAACGATATCACGGAGCGGCAAGACGGGGAAAATCTCGTTGGATTGATCCGATTGTGTGTTCGTCATGTCAGTCTCCTAAATCCGGCAGCAAAGTCCTGCCACCGTTTACTTTTGCCGGCTTAACCCGGCTGCCTGCCCGATGCGCCAAAAACCTCGTCCTGGGCAAGAGTACACCGACTGGGACGCGCGTCCACATCGGAATACGAAAACCCGGTTAATGGCAGCGCGACATTTGCACCGTAAGGGTGCATCGACGAATGTTGGCGGGACCGTGGAACAAAACGCTTCGGTTTGTGGTTAACAAATACCTTGCATTATGCACTCGATTCATCTAGGCGCTCCGCGTAGATCCGCAAGGGCTTGGCATTTCCTTCGATCACCTCGGGGCTGATGACAACTTCCTCGACGCCTTTCAAGCTCGGAAGTTCGAACATGCTGTCGAGAAGTATGGCTTCCATGATGGAGCGCAAGCCGCGCGCGCCCGTCTTTCGGTCGATGGCCTTGCGCGAGACCGACTTCAGAGCCTCGTTCGACAGCGTCAACTGCACGCCTTCCATCTCGAAAAGGCGCTGATACTGCTTTACGAGGGCATTTTTTGGCTCGGTCAGGATCTTTACCAAAGCCGCTTCATCGAGGTCTTCCAGTGTCGCAAGCACTGGGAGGCGTCCGATGAATTCCGGTATAAGGCCGAATTTCAGGAGGTCTTCCGGCTCCACGCTACGAAGGATTTCGCCCGTCCTGCGCTCATCCTCGGAGATGACCTTCGCGCCGAAGCCGATGGAGGTCGTGCGTCCCCGCTGGGCTATGATCTTTTCAAGGCCTGAGAAGGCGCCGCCGCAGATGAAAAGGATATTCGTGGTGTCGACCTGAAGGAATTCCTGCTGCGGGTGCTTGCGGCCGCCCTGAGGCGGGACGCTGGCGACCGTGCCTTCCATAATCTTGAGCAGGGCCTGTTGGACGCCTTCACCCGAAACATCCCGAGTAATAGACGGATTGTCGGACTTGCGGCTGATCTTATCGACCTCGTCGATGTAGACGATGCCGCGCTGAGCCCGGTCTACGTTATAATCCGCGGCCTGGAGGAGCTTGAGGATGATGTTCTCGACATCCTCGCCCACATAGCCCGCCTCGGTGAGCGTTGTGGCGTCCGCCATTGTAAACGGAACGTCAAGAATACGGGCCAAAGTCTGCGCCAGCAGAGTTTTGCCGCAGCCGGTGGGACCCATGAGGAGGATATTCGACTTCGCCAACTCCACGTCGTTGTTCTTCGCGGAGTGGTTGATGCGCTTGTAATGATTATGGACCGCAACCGAGAGGACGCGCTTCGCGTAATCCTGGCCGATCACGTAATCGTCGAGAACGTTGCAGATTTCCTGGGGTGTAGGTACGCCGTCGCGGGACTTTACATAGGAATTCTTGTTCTCCTCGCGGATGATGTCCATGCAAAGCTCAACGCATTCATCACAGATGAAGACGGTCGGCCCTGCGATAAGCTTACGCACTTCGTGCTGGCTCTTGCCGCAGAAGGAGCAGTAGAGCGTATTCTTGGAGTCGTGACCCCTGCTTTCTTTCGTCATTGACCTACCTTAGCACCCACATACCAGGAAAGTTGGCGTTTGATTGTGCCTGACTGATGACTGCAAAGCCCGTTCTCCAGCCTAACCGCCACCCTCAAGCCCTTTCTGCCCCGCCCTTCCTCGTACGCTTCCCCATAGTCTTACGGCTTCTGCGGCGATTGTCCATAATTTCGATTCGCCAAGCCCGGAGCGGCAGAACGTTAGGTTGGACCGCCTATGCTTTCCAGGCAGTTAAAAATAGCGCATCTGTTTGTGCCGTCGCAAGGAAGACACAGAAGCTGCCTAGGAACGGCTGGAACCCGCCTCTTCGACGGGCGCGCGCTTGGTGAGGACCTCGTCGATGATGCCGAAGGCCTTTGCCTGCTCCGCTGTCATGAAGTGGTCACGATCCAACGTGCGTTCAATAATCTCGTAAGGCTGGCCCGTGTGCTTCACATATATCTCGTTGAGGCGGCGCTTGGTCTTGAGGATATCCTCCGCGTGGCGTTCGATATCGCTCGCCTGTCCCTGGAAACCGGCGGATGGCTGATGCACCATCACCCGCGCGTTCGGAAGGCAATAGCGCATTCCCGGTTCGCCTGCCGCAAGCAGAAGCGAGCCCATCGACGCGGCCTGACCAACACAAAGTGTTGAAACAGGCGGCCGTATGAACTGCATGGTGTCGTACATCCCGAGGCCGGAGGTCACATGGCCGCCCGGCGAATTGATGTACATGGCGATTTCCTTTTTCGGATTTTCCGATTCAAGAAAGAGGAGCTGGGCCGTGACGAGGGCGGCCATGTTGTCCTCCACGACGCCGGTCAGGAAGATGATGCGCTCCTTCAAAAGCCGGGAAAAGATATCGAAGGCGCGCTCGCCACGGTTAGTCTGTTCGACAACCATGGGAACGAGCTGGTTGGTGTAGAATTCAACTTGATCGCGCATGCGTTTCTTCCCTGGCTTAAAGTGCCGCGGTAGAGTGGGTTTTCTTGGGTGCTCGCGATCTCGCGGGCAGAGAACTCGGCGGCTGAAAAAGACCGGCGCGGACACCGGGCCCGCACCGCATACATGGGACGATTTGAGCGCAAGCGCAACTAGCCTCAAGGGGCTCGCGCTTGCCTAATCGTGATGGTGGTGATGGCCGTGGTCGTGATCGCACTCAGGCCCGCACTCCCCCTCATGATGGTGGTGGTGTTCGTGGCCATCCTCGCCGCCGCCCTCCAGGAAAGCCTGTTCGCGCTCCTGCGCCGCCGCGAACTCCATGAGTTGCAAAGGCGTGACCTTTTTCTCGTCGGTTTTCACGAGTTCAAGCGCGAAGTTCATGACCTTGTCCTCATAAACCGGCGCGCGCAGCTCGTTCATCGCCTGGGGATTCTTGCGGTAGAACTCGACGACCTGCCTTTCCTGCCCCGCGAACTGACGGGCACGCTCTATGACGGCGCGGCGCAGTTCGTCATCCCCGACGCGGATCTGGTTGACATTGCCAATCTCGGCGAGGATGAGGCCAAGGCGAACACGCCGCTCCGCCAGAGTGCGATACTCCTCGCGAGCCTTCTCCTCGGTCGTGCCCTGAGCTTCGAAGCTTCCCTTCGATTGCTCAAGCTGGCGGGTGATGTTGCGCCAGACCGCCTCGAACTCGCTTTCCACGAGTGAAGGCGGCATATCAAAGGAATGCCTCTCGTCGAGCGCATCTAAAAGAGCCTTCTTCAGCTTGTTCCGGGAGATCGTATCAAGCTCTTTCTGGAGCTGGCCGCGGATCGCTTCTTCGAGCTTGGCAAATGATTCCATGCCAAGCGTGCGTGCGAACTCGTCGTCCGCCTTCGCATCGACAGCCTTGGCGACCTCCTTCACGGTCACATCGAAAACAGCGTCTTTCCCGGCAAGGTGCTTCGCTTGATAGTCCTCGGGGAACGTGACGCGAACCTCGCGGCTCTCGCCCGCCTTCGCCCCCTCAAGGCCCTCTTCGAAGCCTGGAATGAAACGCTTGGAGCCAATGACAATAAAGGCGTCTTCGCCCGTGCCGCCCTCGAAGGGCTCGCCGTCAACGCTTCCCTTGTAGTCGATGGTCAGCCGGTCGCCCTCTTCAGCCGCGCCTTCCTTCGGCTCGTAGGACACATTCGCCTTCATAAGACGCTCGATCGACTTCTTGACGTCGTCCTCCTCAGGCTCGGCGACCTCTTTCTCCAGCGTGATCGTGTTCAGTTCCGTAAGATCGATCTTGGGCAGGATCTCGAAGGACATGGTGTATTCGAGGTCGGAGGCGCCTTCGATCATGCGCTCGACGGTTTCCTTATCCTCGGGAAGCTTGATGTCTGGCTGGAACGCCGGACGCTCCTGCCTGTCCTGCAGCGCTTTGGTGCTGGTCTCGCCGACCGCCTGCTCCAAAACTTCCGCCATGACCGAGCGGCCGTAAAGCTGGCGCACATGCGCGAGCGGCACCTTTCCGGGCCGGAACCCGTTGAGCCGCACCTTTTCCTTGAGGTCTTCGAGCTTCGCTTCGACACGCGCCTTCAAATCGGCGGCTGGGACAATAACTTTCAATTGGCGCTTAAGGCCCTCTGAAACAGTCTCTGTAACTTGCATTGTGAAACCGGGTCTTTGTTGGCCGCTGATCGGCAGAGTGATGAGGGCAACACGCTATCGTTGCCGCGGGCGATGGCCGCTTCTGCGCAGTGAAATTGCACATTGCCAGGCAATCCACAAGGGGCCGCGTCTTGCGAGGTGGAAAAATCGAAGCAATCCATCGCCGAAGCGCTTGGCCAGCCCCGCCTCGAAAGAGACATTTCAGTACGAAAAAGTGCTAAATTAGTTCACCCTTGTTTCGCCTTCGCGTGTTGATGCTGCATGGAAGCTCTCGCAGGAAAACTTCTCCCCTTTCAGAAGACGATTGTCAGACGGCTTGATAAAGCCTCGCGGGAGCTGCTTTTACCGGACGGCGGGCGGGCAATCGATTTCAGCCGCCCCACAGGTGAACCGGCGATCGGAGCGCCGGATTCGGTGGCTTGGCGCATCTTCAAGAACCCGGTCGCCACATACATTGGCGGCGTAACCGCCGTTATCCTCGAGCTGGCCGAGCCTCGGGTGCGGACCGGTGTGTGGGAGCACAGCGGGTTCCGCAAAGATCCGCTCCGGCGCCTTCGCCGCACGGGGCTTGCGGCGATGGTGACCATATACGGAGCCCGCAGCACCGCCGCAGCGATGATCGCGGGCGTCGGGCGCATGCACGACCGCGTGCGGGGAGAGACGCCCCGTGGCGAGACCTATTCCGCGAACGATCCCGAACTCCTGAACTGGGTTCAGGCCACAGCAGCGTTCGGATTTCTTCAAGCCTATCATGTCTATGCAGCGCCTTTGCCTCTTGCCGACCGGGACCGCTATTACCGGGATGGCGAGGTCGTCGCGAGCCTCTACGGGGCGACAAGGCCTCCGCGCTCCGAGGCTGAGCTTGAGGCTCTTTTCCTGGCGATGCGCCCGCGCCTTGAGGCCTCTCCGATCATCTTCGAGTTTTTGCGCATCATGCGGACCGCTCGCATCCTGCCGCCCCTG
Source organism: uncultured Alphaproteobacteria bacterium (assembly GCA_963757195.1). GTDB lineage: Bacteria > Pseudomonadota > Alphaproteobacteria > Rhizobiales > Rhodomicrobiaceae > Rhodomicrobium. The sequence continues at coordinate 63,242 of CAVWQG010000002.1, read as the reverse complement.
CTGCGGCCCGTTCAGCCGCTTCTCGTTCGTGCTGCGGTTAGTCTCACGCCTCCCTCGGTCCGCGACCTCCTGGGCCTTGGCGATGCGTATGGATTGCGGGCCTGGGAAGGGGTGCTTGTCCGGCAGGGCGGCGCTTTGGCCGATCGCATCATGCTGGAGTTGAGCCCCGCGGTACAGGCCTGCATCCGTTTGGGGCTGCCGGCAAACTACCTCTACAGAAAAGGCGCCACCGTCGAAAGCCAAGTCTAAACCGCCTCGGATGTCTCCTCCCTCTGAGAGGGCTCGGAGCCGTCACTGTCTCCCAGAAAGAAAACTTGAAGAGCGGGCACAACAATGAGCAGCATGATCGGCCCGATAAACATACCGCCGACAACGACGATGGCCAGAGGGCGCTGCACCTGACTGCCAATGCCCGTCGATAGCGCGGCTGGAAGAAGGCCGATGCAGGCCGAAAGGGCCGTCATCAGCATCGGGCGCATCCTCTGGGTTGCGGCCTGGAACATCGCGTCCAAGTTGCCGATGCCCGAGCGCCTCAGCTCATTGAAATAGGTCATGATCAGAATCCCGTTCATGACCGAAACGCCAAACAGCGAGACAAAGCCGATCGCTGCCGAAATCCCAAACGCCTCGCCAGATAGCGAGAGCGCAATGATGCCTCCCGCCACCGCAAAGGGGATGCCCGTCAACACGAGCAGGCTGTCGCGGAATGAATTGAACAGGGCGTAGAGAAGCCCCAGGATCAAGACGAGACTTAGCGGCACGATGATCTCAAGCCGTCTTTGAGCCTGCTCCAGTTCCTCGAACTCGCCTGCCCATTCCAAGCGATAGCCGTTCGGCAAAGCGATCGCCTTGGCGATCTTCTCCTTGCCTTCGGCGACGGCGCTTCCCAGATCGCGGCCCCGCACGCTGAATTTGATCGGGATGAATTTCGAGTTTCTTTCGTGAAAAATATACGACGCCCCGGTCTCGATCGAAATATCGGCGACTTCGGTGAGTGGGATATAGGCGTTGCCGTTCGGCGTCGTCACGTTGATCTTGGCGTTCCGAATGGCGTCGATGGTTTCGCGAAATTGCGGCGCGGACCTCACGTTAACGCCGAACAGGCGATCGAATTCGTAGACTGTGGTCGCGGTGTTGCCGCCGAACGCCGTCTGCACGAACGTATTGACGTCGCCCGGATTCAATCCGTAGCGCGCAGCCTTCTCGCGATCGCCCCGGACATTGAGGTTCGGCTGCCCCAGCACACGGAATATTCCGAGGTCGGTGACGCCTTGAACGTCGCTCATCACCCTCTTGATCTGGTTTGCGAGATCTTCAAGCTTCGCCAGATCCGGGCCAATGATCTTGATGGAGTTCGCGCCTTTAACCCCCGACAGACCTTCCTCGATGTTGTCCTGGATGTACTGAGAAAAGTTCATGTCGATGCCAGTGAATTCCCGCGCGAATTCGTCCTGGAGGTCCTTGACCAGATCGTCTTTCGTGCGGCCCGCCTCCCATTGATCGAAAGGCTTCAGGGGCACAAAAAATTCGGCGTTGAAAAAGCCTGTCGCGTCGCTGCCATTGTCGGGGCGGCCATGTTGGGAGACGACCGTGATAACTTCTGGATGGGCTTTCAGGATCGCACGCATCCGGTTCACGATTGGCATTCCCGCTTCGAGGGAAATCGTCGGCGGCATCGATGCCCGGATCCAGAGATTGCCTTCTTCGAGCGCGGGCAGGAACTCCGTTCCTAAGTTCGAGGCCAGAAAAACGCTGAAGCCAAGAAAAGCAATGGCTAGCAAAACAATGAACCGGCGCGACCGGAGCGAAAACCGCAAGATCGGCGTGTACACGGCGCGGATTGCCCGCACGACAATGGTTTCGGTCTCCTGCACATGCTCGGGTATCAGGAAAGACACCAGCACCGGCGTGACCGTGAACGTCGCCAGCAAGGCTCCGCACAGCGCATATCCGTAGGTGCGCGCCATTGGGTTGAAGATTTGCCCCTCGACGCCCTGCATTGTGAACAGCGGAATAAAGGCTGCAAGCGTGACGGCGGTCGAGAACAGAACGGCGGTATCGACCTGTGTGACGCTGATGTAGATGAGCCGGATGCGGTTCAAAAGGCTCGCATCCGCGGCGTAAGCGGCGCTCCGGCCCCGGCCGATCGGGGTCCGCCTTCTCAGAAGCTCTTCTCGCTCCTGAGCCTGAAAAACGCGGAAGATGTTTTCGACGACGATCACCGCTGAGTCCACGATGATGCCGAAGTCGACAGCGCCAAGAGACAGGAGATTGGCGTCCTCGCCTCTGATGACCAGGATGATAATACTGAAGAAAAGCGCGAACGGAATGTTGACGCCGACAATGATCGCGCTTCGCAAGTCCCCAAGAAAGATCCACTGGATCATGAAGACGAGGAGGCAGCCGAACAAAAGGTTATGAAGCACCGTGCTCGAGGTAACGTTCACGAGACTGGAGCGATCGTAATAGGGGACGAGCCTCACGCCCGGCGGCAAGGTCCCGTCGGTGTTGATTTTCTCGACCTCGGCCTTGATGCGGGGAATGACGTCGTTCGTATGAAGGGTGCGGTTCATAACAAGAATCGCCGCCACAATGTCGTCGTCAGCGTCCCGGCCCGCCTTGCCCAGCCGCGGCACATATCCGACGTATACCTTGGCCACGTCCTTGATCTGAACCGGCACCCCGTTGAACTGACCAAGAGTGACATTTTCAATATCGGTGACCCTGCGCCCGATAGCCAAGTCGGTGTCGCCGCCGTCGTTGATAAGCCCGACGCCTCTGATCGTCACAGATTGCTTCCCGATATTGATCGTGCGCGCGCCGACATTGACGTTGGCGTTACCGACAGCGCTCACGAGTTGGGCTAACGTCAGATTATAGGCTTCGAGCTTGTTGAGGTCGGCTTCCACCTCGAATTCTTTTGTTGTGCCGCCCCAGGTATTGACTTGCACGATGCCCGGAACCGTCAAAAAGCGCCGTTGCAAGACCCAGTCTTGAATAGTGCGCAGATTGGTAATGCCGAAGTGCTTTGGGCCGGTCACTTGGTAGCGGTAGATTTCGCCGACGAGGCTCGATGCCTGGATTTGCGGCTGGATGTTGTTGGGGAGGCTGACGTACTGCAAGAGGCTGATCTGAGTCTGCTGCAGCGCGAAGTAGAAATCGACCCCGTAGTCGAACGTGACCCGAACAAACGAGAGCCCATAGAACGAAGTCGAGCGGATGTTGTTCACGCCGGGCGTCGGAGCGAGGCCCACCTCGATCGGGATTGTGTAAAGCCGCTCCATCTCCTCCGCGGAGAGGCCGGCCGACTGCGCGGTGATTTCAAGAATGACCGGAGCCGGGTTCGGATAGGCCTCAATGTTGAGCTTGGTAAATGCGACCAGGCCGCCAACGACGAAAGCAGCGAGAAACAACACAATAATAGGCCGGCGCGTAAGCCCGAATGCCACAAGCCCCTCAAGCACGGCCTACCTCATGAGACTTCATAGAGCCCGGCTTCCTGTCGTCATGGCATCAGTTGCCAGCATTAGCGTATTGATTGGCAATGAAAATAGATCCGCCCGTTGCGACACGCTCCCCGGGTTTTAGCCCTTCAAGGACCTCCGTAAATCCGTCATTCGACAAGCCGATCTTGATCACGCGCTGAAAAAAAGTGTGGCCGTCTTCCGTTGTCCAGACCGTCATGCTTCCATCGCCTTCGCGGATTACCGCATCCTGCGGAACGGCGAGGGCCTTTTTCGGCGGCGCGAGCGTGATCACGAAAGTCGCGAACATACCCGCCCGAAGATCGTAATCCGGGTCAGCAATCTCGGAGCGGACGAACACGCGCCGCGTGTTGGGATCGACATTCGGTCCAATGGTTACAATCCGACCCCTATATGAATGGCCTGGGTAGCTTGAAACCCTCGCTGTGACCTCCTGCCCCACTTTCAGTTCTGCGGCTTCCCTTTCCGGCACATTGGCGATCATCCACATGACCGAGGTATCCGCGACAATGTACACAGGCGGAGGATTGCCGGGCTGAACGAACAGGCCTGGAGCAGCGTTCCGGACCGTGACAAGGCCGGTGATCGGCGATGAAACCGTGAGGATTGCGTCGACCTTGCGCTCTTTCACGATGCGGTCCATTTCGGCATCGGTCTTGCCGAACACCATGACAGCGCCACGGGCAGCCCTGTAAGCGGCCTCCGCTGCTTGCTGATCGGAGATCGACTGTTCATATTCTTTCTGGGCGGCCGCATTTTGCTTGAAGAGGTTTCGCTGCCTCTCAAGGTTCTTGGTGTTGAGTTCAAGAACGCCTGCCGCCGAGATAAGCGTCGACTCCGCCTGAAGAAGGTCAGTACTATCTATCGTAAAAAGAGGCTGATTTTCTTTACGGCGTCCCCTACCTTGGCAAAGGCATTGATGATACGGCCCTGATATTGGGTGAAAACCTGGGTCAAGAGATCCTGGTTGAAGTCAATGTTGCCGACCGCCGGCATCTCCTGGGGAAAGGCGCGCTGACCGACAGGCTCGACTTTGATCGACGTCAGCTGCGTATCGGCAAGCACGACGCTCGGCTCAGGCGATGGGCTCACGCCAGCCAATGGGGTCGCGCACACCGGGAATGCGGCGAGCGAAGCCAATCCAAGTATAAATATGGCTCTTTTGTATGAGTGAACATGAAGACGCATCATGTTACGGCTCCGAACACTTGTCTTTAGAGGCGCCCGCTGGGCAGCGCGCTTCGGCGACGGTTGCTCCCGGATACTCGCGGGCAATGGGTTCAGGCCTCGGCCCGACCACGCTTGCGAGCCAAGCCTGAGGCTCAGGAGTAGGTGGGGGCAAATCCCTGTTCCACCAGCCTCCGCCTAAAGCCTGGAACAGGCCAACCGTATCATTATAGCGGTTCGCCTGCGCCTGTATGACGATCAGCGACGCCTGCAAATTCGTTGTTTGAGCGCTGAGTACTGTTTGGATGGCGACCTGCCCTTGACCGAGTTGAGTGCGCGTCAACTGCAGCGTCTTTACCGTCGCCTCTTCCGCTAGAATGGCCTTCTGGAGAGAGTCCGTATCGTAGCGGATTGCATACAATGTGTCTGCAACATTCTGGAATCCGGTTAAGACTGCAAGCCGGTAATCTGCCGCAGCCTGATCGACGCCCGCTTCTGCCGCGCGTTGCCTTTGTTGCAAGGTAAAGCCATCAAAAAGCACCTGTGATGTGGACGCTATACCAGTATAGAAGTAAAACGCCGGATTATTACTGAAAAGCTGGTTAATCGCTGTCCCGCTTCGTCCAATATCGCCGTTGAGGGAAACTTGTGGGAGCCGGTTGGCGATAGCAACGCCGACAAGGGCGCAGGCCGCATGAAAGTTTTCCTCGGCGGCGCGAACGTCGGGGCGCTGCGAAACAAGGTCCGACGGCAGCGAGACCGGCAGCTTCCGCGGAAGCTTGAGGTTCGTGAATTCAAAGCGCTCCGTCAGTCCTTCTCCGGGGAGATGGCCCGAGAGGACGATAAGCTGGTCGCGCTGCTGGGCCAGCGCTTTTCGCAAGGGCGGCAGCGTCGCTTCCGTCTGGGCCACAAGAGCTTCCTGCGCCGCCACGTCCAGGCCGGACACCTGGCCGGCCTGTTGCTGCAAGCGGATCTTCGCCTGGATGTCCTTCGATATCGTAATGAGACGTTCCGTGGTCGCGATCTGGGCCCGGAGCGAAGCCTCCTGGATCGCTCCCAGGGCGATGTTCGACGTCAAGGTGAGAAAGGTGGCTTCATTCATGAAGCGCTGGTTCTCTTTCACGGCTTCGAGATTCTCGATCTGGCGCCGGACGCCGCCCCAGATGTCGGGCACATACGAGACCGTGAACTGCGCCGTATGAAGCTGGTAATAGGAGGGATTCGTGCTTCCCGGCCCCACGACCGGCGCCGCCACACCACCGTTTACGCCGCCCGGCGTCGTGGCGACCTTTCCGCCCTGGCTTGTTTCGTTGCCCGTCGCCAAGGGGAAAAGCTGACCAACCTCCGCATACACATTGGCCTGGGCGACGCGCAAGGCCGCTCGGGCGGATTCAATGTTTGGGTTGTCGTGCAGGGCGCGATCGATAAGGCCGTTCAGCGCCGGGGAGTGGAACATCTCCCACCACTCGGCGGGAAGTTCGCGGTTGATGTCGAGATGCTGCGACTTGCTCTGCGCCGAAAACGTCTTGGGTTGGCGATCAGGCGTGAAACTGCCGACATCGGGTGGCTCGGGGGGCAGAAAATCCGGCCCAACGCAGGCGTGCAGGCTCAGCGCCAAGCAGAGCGCCATCCAGAACCGGAGCTTTGGCGCGAACCCTGCCGGGAGGACCGCGCGTCTTTCCCGTTGAGCCATCCCGCCTAGCCTAGCCTCTAGCGCCCTTCTCAGGGTCTTACCAGCCCTTGCAATGGTTTTAAGAGCAACGAACGCGGCTCTTCGCACCTCCTACAATGATTCATCTAAATTTCAAAAGGTTCGAAATGTAATGGCTTGTTGCGTCCACATTTCGCCTTCAGCCGGAAGATGGGGCAAATACTTCAGGACTGCGATTTACCATGGCGCCAAAACATGGTTTTCTAATTGAATGGGGAGCCATCGAACCAGAGCGGGGTGCAAGATGCGTCGGGTCGAAACAGGGGTGAGGTTACGCATCTTTCTTGGTGAGGACGACAAATATAAGGGGCGTCCGCTGTACGAGGAAATCGTGGTGCAGGCGCAGGCTGCGAACCTCACAGGCGCAACTGTCTTCATGGGTTATATGGGCTTCGGCGCGCGAAGCGGTCTTCACGCGGCGAAGATCTTGCGAACCTCCAATGACTTGCCGATCGTCGTCGAAATTCTCGACACCGAAGACAAGGTAAATGCCTTTCTCGACATTCTCGACAAGCTCATGAGCGGAGGCGTTGCGACCGTCGAACAGGTCCAATTGTACCGCTATAGCCGGGACAAGAAGAAACCGGCTGGAAATTAGTATTTTTCCGTAAATGTCTGTAAGCGCTTCGATAACGGCGCACTCAAGCCCGATCTTCATTCACATTTCGGAGAGGGCCGGATTAGCGCCGTAATGTCATTGTGCAATTCCGCGTTCGTGAAGTCTTTCATGAGAGGATTACGGACTTGTCTCGCTCAGCAAAAGCTCCAATCGTCGCAATCTTTACCCTGGTCAGTCTTGCAGCCTTCGCCTGTGAATGCGCGGCGGGGATTTACAGCTTCGACAACAAGCATGCGAATGTGAACTTCACCTACTACGTCGGCTTTGCCTCGCAGTCGGGCCGTTTCACAGACATGAACGGCGTCTTTCACTTCGACCGGCGCGCGCCCTCGCAAGGCTCCATCAAAGCCGTCATCAAAACGGCGAGCCTTACCGCCAATGCCTTTCAGTCCGAGTTGAGGGGAAGCCGCTTCTTTAATGTAGGGGTTTTCCCGGAAATCCGCTTCGCGAGCCGATCGGTCAAGCCCGTTGGTGAGAATCGCGCCGAGTTCAACGGCGATCTCACGATGAATGGCGTCACCCGCCCTGTGACCTTGCAGGTCTCGTTCCTGCCGGAGGCGCGGGCAGGTGCTGGAAGCGCCCAGGCACCCTCGTCGCCCGACGGCCGCGCGCGCATGATTGCGACAACTCGACTGAAACGAAGCGAGTTCAACATGACGTCTTTGAGCTACCTCGTAAACGACGAGATCGACATCGAGATCACGGCCGCGCTGCAGGAGAGAAAATAGAGGGTGCTGTCGCGATTTGCGGCCCCGCGCTATTATGAGGCGCCAGAAAATTAATCAGCAGCGGGATGCTCATGCGCTGGGTTAATCGGCCGCCCGGATCGAACTGGGGCGAGTTCGGCCCCGATGACGAGGTTGGGCGGCTCAACCTGATCACGCCCGAGAAGGTGCTTCAAGGGATCACGGAGGTGCGCGAAGGCCGCACATTCTGCCTCTCTTTGCCGCTCGACTATCCGGGCGGCAACGTCCTGCACTCCGCGCGGCATCCCCCAAAGCGGCGCGCGACCGCAAGCCCGAACGGCGAGCAACGCTACCTCTTACGGCTTTCGGGCGGCAACCCCGATCTGACGGACGTGGTGTGCGACGATCAGGTCACCCTTCACACGCAATATTCCACGCAATGGGATTCGCTCGCGCATATGGGTTCGGAGTTCGACGCCGACGGCGATGGCGTCGCCGAGGCGGTGTTCTACAATGGGTGGCGCGGCGGCGAACACATCGTGATGGCTGAGGATCATGCCACCGAGGCGAAGCGGCTCGGCATCGAGACAATGGCCGAACGCTGCGTGCAGGGCCGCGCCGTTCTCGTCGATCTCCATGCCCTCGTCGGCGATGCGAGGGCCGATATCGGCTTCGACGGCCTCGATGAAGCGATGAAGGCGCAGGGGGCCGTGGTCGAGACCGGCGACATGGTATGCTTCCACACCGGCTTTGGGCGCAAGATCATGGAGATGAACCGGCAGCCTGACGCCGACGCGCTGAACCACAGCTGCGCCGCGCTCGATGGGCGCGACCCACGGCTGCAGGAATGGGTCATCGACAGCGGCGTGGCGGCTATGACCTCCGACAATGTCGCCGTCGAGCGCTATCCGAACACATCCGGGTCGGGGCGCAGGCCGCTTGTGCCCCTGCACGAGCTTTGCCTGTTCAAGCTCGGCATCCCGTTGGGCGAGCTATGGTGGCTGAGCGATTTGGCCGATTACATGCGCGAGGCGAGCCGCACACGCTTCCTTCTCACCGCTCCGCCGCTTCGCCTGCCGGGAGCGGTCGCCTCCCCGGTTACCCCAGTGGCGACAGTGTAGCGCGGCGCAGACCCTATCCGCTGAAAACCTAATTTGCGCTTTTGGCGACCAGGCGCTTTCCGCCCACATCTATTTTGTAATTCGCGCAAACTTCCCCGAGCGGAAGTTTTACTGCCGTCTCAGGGACCTCGAATGTCCCAAGTGTAGTGCCGTGTGACGCCACAGGACGAAGTTTCGGCCCCTTATGGTTATCATCGTCGACGACTGCCGCCAGTATATGCCCTTCGACATTGTATAAAGCTACGATTTTCATTATCCTACCACCCAAATAGCGCTGAACCGCAAGCCACTTCCTGGAAACTGGGGAGGGGAGCGAGTTTCTACTAGAAAATGCTGTGTCCAACCGTGACCGTTATCTGTCACCGTCCACTGCCGCTGCACCTCCACAACACTATTGAACTGGGTGGGCCGAACGCTAAATCCCCAGTAGTGTTCCGAAAGCTGATCCGTTGATACTTGCATCGTCCACTCTAAAGTAGTATTTCCATCCTGGTGGGCATCGGACCAAGAGTGATGTAAGTCTGACATGACCTATACCGTTTAAAAATCCTTATGGTTTTCTGATTTTTATTGGAATTTTTGCTGCTGGCAAGTTTGATCTGTTCAAGAAAACTTGAGCAGGTATGACTCACTCGGTACAACTCCACCGATGTTCACGGGCTCAACTCCCGACATTGAAGGCGACACGCGGGCGACAGTGTAGCGCCCTGGGTAAGGCTGGCCTTGGAGGGTATTGTCTGATAAACCCCGTCCATTGCCGGGAGGAGAGACTTGCTCACGATCGTTGGATTAGCGGGAAGCCCGTGCACGCCGTCGCGGACGCGCGGCATCGTGAAGGCGGTGATGGACCGCATCGCGGCGCAGACCGGCGCACAAGCGCGGCTTGTCGATGTGGCGGACCTCGTGCCGGACCTCGGCATACGCTCCCGCCCCGAGGCTTCGCCGCAGGTTGAGGACGCGCTGCAAGCGATCGAGAGCGCCAGCCTGCTTGTCGTCGGCTCGCCCGTCTATAAGGGGTCTTACACCGGCATTCTGAAGCACCTCATCGATCTCATCAATTACCCTGCCCTTCTCGGAACGCCTGTCGCGCTGCTAGCCGCCGGCGGAAGCGACCGCCACGCGCTCGTGATCGAGCATCAGCTCCGGCCGCTGTTTGCCTTCTTCGGGGCCAAGACGCTCGCAACCGGCGTTTTCCTGACCGACAAGACCATCCAGAACGGATGGGTGGAAGATAGCGCGTGCAGCGCGCGGCTGGATCAGCTCATCGCGGAAGCCGTCCATGAGCTGAACTGCGCCCGCACGGCGCGGGCTTCGGCGGTGGGATAAATCTACTCAGCTATTTGCGATTAATGCGTTCAGCTCAGCCGCACCTTACGAGGCCCAATGAACTACAAACTTAGGTTCAAAATTCCAAATTAAATTATGATATTGTTCGAACCTTGAATGCTTGGCAAAAGTGATCTAAGTTGACTCTCTTTCAAAAAGAACAGCAACAGCAATTGCAGTGTTATTTCAAAAACACATTTTCAAGCAGGCCAGCTTCGACGACAATTGCGTATTCATCACGGCCAATGCGACCGGAAATCTCATCCAAAAGCGGAGGCTCAACTTTTTTGCCGATGAGGAGGATTCGTGCGTCCTCCAGCTCAAAAACTGCAGGACATTGTGCCGTAAAGCCACAGCGATAGCGGTCGGGAGTTATTTCTTTCACTTTTTGACCCCTACGTTGTTTACGAGTACGTAACCGAGGCAATTGATAACTAGCTCATTTTGCGATGCTGTGAAAGCCCTCTCAGTGCCCCGCTCAACCGCCTATTAACCATGTCATCATTGCAGTTGCCACCACTAGCAGTACGGAGGCTATTGTGGTGTCCACCTTAAGCGGACCTTCTTAGGGGCTACAGCCTCGAACTTCAGGCTGCGCCGGAAATCCTCAGAAAACTCGTTTTTAACACGTTCTAGGGCACGCCCGGCTATTTGATAGCCGCTGAGCCTTTCAGAGGCCAAGGGGCCGAGCTTCGCCTCCATTTTGGACCTTAAGATTTGGTTGGTAAGTTCTATTTCGCCGCGTTCGAAATTCTCCATGATCAACTCCACGATACAGAGGCGCTTTAGTCGGCCAAGGTCGCCCCAGCTTCTCTGGGAGATGTCATCCCGAAGCGCAATCCTGTCCTCAAGCGCGCTCTTAAGGGAGGAAAGCACCGCGAGTGTGAGAGGAACGCCCTTTACCGTGTCTCCGGACACATTAAGAGTTTCGACTAGCCTTGCTTTGAGACTTAACCAGGTAAAAACTGGACCTAAGCTCTCGCTATCCCTAACCGGCTGGACGATAAACTTGAACCGATCTCCCATATAGGCCTGTTCAACTTTGTAACATTGTCCACTGTGCTCAAGCTCCTGGCCTAGCTCCTTTGCCGCAAACCCCGTGAGCTTACGGTATTTAGCCCAATATTTATCTTCGCGCTCGAGCGAATGAGAGCAAAACCTACCATCTTTCTCGACGACAAGGTGTTCAACGGGAGAAAAAAGCTTGAGAAATGCGCTCGCGATAGTTCCAGCATCTCGGTCTTGTTTCAGAAGCTGAAGGCAATCATTCCTCCTGAGAGAGGCGTATGTGTCGGACAGACTTTGCCCAAATTGAACTAGGGTTTTTAAGACCGGCTCCTTCTGTGCCGCCTCCAAACCAGTAAAGAGGCCGAAAACAATGCCCTGAAAGCCGTAAGAAAACACGGGGATAATAAGCCTTTGTGGATTACCTTCTAATGGTAATGCAACGTCCGTTGGCTTGCCCCCGACATCTTGTTCTTGCAACCACGAAAGGGCCTGCATCACTCCATTTACACTTAAGCCGCCACAAGCTCCCATTGCCGCTATATCGACGGAGTTAACAAAACGTAAGAATGGCTCTTCTTCCGTCCCCAACATGCCCTGCTTGCTTACTCTTGCCGGACGATAGCCAGTTAAACTCAAGTGGAAATCTGGGATAAGCGGCCACGGCATTTGAGCAGCAAATGCGTCCACGCACCATCCGTAGACTGACTCCTTGTAGAGGAAGTTATTCCGCGTCAGCGCCCCATTTAGAAATTCGGCAAAAATGCCGCTGCTCAGGTTCGAACTGAACGCTCCCCTGTATTCCTGCCCGTACCTTTGGCAGCAGAGGGCTGCTTGAAATGAGATTTCCTGCGCCTCGGCATTTGTGAAGACGTTGAATTTCACGGCATCCTGAAAAAAGCGCACCGTGAGTGGGGGAAATCGCAGGCAGGTCTCTTCCGGATGAAAAGCCGCAAAATATACGGTCGCCCGCGCGTTCAATTTCGCGGTGCCGTAGCCTGACCGGATTCCATGGTGCTCAAGAGTTTCGCGAAGATGAGCAGATGCTTGGCTATTTATCTGCGCAAGCTCGCTTAAAGCGTCCCGCATGCAATTGCCCAGATCGAAAGGCCTACCCTCAGCTCCTACAATTATATCAGATAGCACGATTTTTCAAAGCTTTGGAAGAGTTGGTTTGATAATACTATTTTTAAAAAAACTGGATTTTTTTTAAAAAATAATGAAATGTTGCAAATTTTCAAAAATGTAGTACATTTAGATTTATGGATCGCGGACTTATGTCGCTCGCGGAGCATGAGACCGCTCCCGACGTCTCACCGAGGAAAACCGGGGGAATGTTCGCTAGATGCGAACGAGGATGGACGCGAGATAAACTGAAGCTGAAAAATCTCGGATGAGAAAATGCCACATTCTTGCTTGGCAGTGCTTGCACACCACTACGGCACAATCATCGAGTTTCTCACCTCCGAAAGAGCAATGAAAATCATTGAGGTAACGGCAGCGGGAGCCACCATCTACCAAGCAACGAGAGGACCGTTTAGAAAATTGGCACTCCCTGTAACAATCATGTTCGCGGCATCTTTCATGATCAAAGAGATAAAAACCAATGATGCCGCATTATTTGCACAAAAATTAAGAGCTTGCCTTCCAGACAGGCCGCATTTGCGATCACCGGAGCGAAATCACAGACAGCCCCACTCGAGAAGCGGATCGCGATCATTGATCTCGCTTCATACCCGGCAGCCTGTCATGAGCCTCGATAGCTCACCGACTTGATATTGCTGTTCAGGAAGCGGGCGAGCTGCTTCGCTTCCTCAAGCCTCGTGCCACGATAAAGATCGAGGCCAATTTCTCCTCTCAGCATCGCAAGCCCTTCATGCTTCGGCTGGAGCACCACACAAGGCGCACCATTTTCGCGCAACCGCACCACAAAAAGAAACTCGGCGTTTTCTCCGCTCATCTGCCAACCCTCTTCCAGAACAAAGCATGAACAAACTAGCGGGGAATTGCGGCCGCGGCAACCCTCATCCACGAGGCTCACGTGAGGTTAACCATACTTATGCACGCAAGCTTAAGGCTACCGCGTGTATTTTCGTAAAACCTTGCGAACGTTCAGAGGGAGTGCGAGGAGTGTTGGCGGCGTTTATATTGCGCTTTTTCATCATCTTCAGTCTTGGAGTGCTGGCTTTCGTGACCTTCCTCGTGGCCACCACCCTGATCTGGCTGATGTGGCTCGACAGCTGGCGCTGCGGGTTGTGCCTCAGCTATCCGGTCGGCATTTACACCCTGGCCCTCCTCGGCCTTCTCATCCTAGGATCGATCGGGATCGAGGCAGGCGAAGCTTCCGTGCTCTGGGCGGCATGGGCCGCAGCCACGCGCAAATGGTTCATCGCAAACTGGACGGTGCCCGTCGCCGTCGTGATCGCGATCCTGGCAATTCTGATCGTGTTCAACTGGTATTATATCGTCGAGTGGTGGTGCAATTTCTGGTACCCGCCGTTCAGTCCATGGTCGGGATGACGAACTGTGCGCCTTCCTTCACGCCGCTCGGCCAGCGCGATGTCACCGTCTTCGTCTTGGTGTAGAAGCGGATCGAATCGGGTCCGTGCTGATTCAAATCGCCGAACATGGACTTCTTCCAGCCGCCGAAGGTGTGATAGGCAAGCGGCACCGGGATCGGCACATTGATGCCGACCATGCCGACATTCACGCGCGATGCAAAATCCCGCGCCGCATCGCCGTCGCGGGTGAAGATCGCGACGCCGTTGCCGTATTCGTGATCGTTGGCGAGCGCGAGACCTTCCTCGTAAGTCTGCGCGCGAACCACGGAAAGCACGGGGCCGAAGATTTCCTCGCGATAGATGCGCATGCTCGGCTTCACGCGGTCGAATAGGCAGGCGCCCATGAAGAACCCCTTCTCGTAGCCTTGCATCTTGAACGCGCCCCCGTCGATGACGAGTTCAGCGCCTTCGTCCACGCCGGTTTGGACGAGATCCCTGACGCGCTTCAGCGCGGCTCCCGTTACGAGCGGACCGAAATCCGCCTTTTCATCGGTGTAGGGCGCCACTCGTAGGCTTTCCACCCTCGGGATAAGCGTCTCGACGAGCCTGTTCGCCGTCTCCTCGCCAACGGGAACGGCTACCGAAATCGCCATGCAGCGCTCGCCCGCCGAGCCATAACCTGCGCCCATGAGCGCGTCCACGGCCTGGTTCATGTCAGCATCCGGCATCACGATCATATGGTTCTTCGCGCCGCCGAAAGCCTGAACGCGCTTTCCGTGCGCCGAGCCGAGGGAATAGACGTGGTGCGCAATCGCCGTCGAGCCCACGAAGCCGACAGCCTTCACGTCCGGGTGGGTGAGAATGGCGTCCACGGCTTCCTTATCCCCGTTGACGACGTTGAAGACGCCAGCAGGCAAGCCCGCCTCAAGGAAAAGCTCCGCAAGGCGCATCGGCACGCTCGGGTCGCGCTCCGATGGCTTCAGGACGAAGGCATTGCCGGCCACGATGGCGGGCGCAGCCTTCCACAGCGGAATCATGGCCGGAAAGTTGAACGGTGTAATCCCGGCGGCGACGCCCAGCGGCTGGCGCATCGAATACATGTCGATGCCGGGGCCGGCGCTGTCGGTGAATTCGCCCTTCAAAAGATGCGGCGCGCCGATCGCAAACTCCACCACTTCCAGGCCACGCTGGACGTCGCCGATGCTGTCGGCGACGGTCTTGCCATGTTCGGAGGAGAGAAGCTCGGCCAGAGGCCGCATCTCCTTGGCGACGACCTCCAGAAACTTCATCATGATTCGGGCGCGCTTTTGCGGATTCTGCGCCGCCCAGGCCGGCTGAGCGGCCTTCGCGTTTGCGACGACGTCCGACACCTCAGCCGCGCTGGCAAGCGACACGCGCGCCTGAACCTCGCCGGTATGCGGAGCGTAAACGTCCGCGAAGCGGCCCGATTTTCCCTCTACAGCTTTGCCGCCGACGAAATGACCGATATGGCGCATGGCGCGCTCCCCACGCATCGTTTGCTGATCTACCCGAAGAGTAAGGCGCGACGCAGTTGCGTTCAACCAAGCGCAAAGACAAAAAAAAGGGGCAACAAACGTTGCCCCAACTCGCCTCGCTTGCGAGAGTTTATTTCATGGCTTCCTGCTCGCCATAGTCGATAAAGCTCAGGTAAGAGGAAAGCGCCTCTATCTGATCTTCCGACAAATGGCTCGACACGATGGGCATCGGATAGCTTGCAGAGGCGTGATAACCCTCGGCCCATTGCTGCAGCCGGCGTTTCAAGTAGTTATAGGAAAGGCCGCCCAGCCGCGGAATATTCCGGGAACCGACCGCGTTCGGGCCGTGGCACACGGCGCAGGCCGGAACGTTCTCACTCGCCTCGCCGCCCGCATAGAGCGCCGCGCCCGCGCTGACGAGATCCTCGTTTCCATCCTTGGCGGCTTTCGGCTCAAGCGTTGCGAAGTAGGCTGCAACGGCGCGATAGCCATTCTGATCGCCCCACTGCGTGTTCAACTTCGAAGCCGCTCTCCACATGTAGAGCTGGGAGTAGGGATTGTCTCGTGAGTGGGCCAGGAAGTTCTTAAGCTGGTTCTGGATATATTCGGGGCGCTGGCCCGCCAGCCGCGGCGCGATGAAGTAGCCCTGGAAGGCCGGCCCGTGGCACATCACGCAGTTCCTGTTGGCGATCGTTTCGCCAACACACACCAGATCCGCCTCGCAAGCCATAGCGGAAATGGAGGAGGATACGACTGCCACGATCGCTATTTTCCACCTGAGAAGTTTCATGATCCGAGCCTTCGCATCCGGTTCTTCGTGAAAGGGACTACGCGATTTACTTAAGGCTACTCAGGTACGCCGTGACTTCCTTGATCTGCTGGGGGGTCAAGCTGGCCGCGATGGGCTGCATGATATGGGAATTATCGTCCGCCCCATTTGGCCCCAGGCCCCGCTGCTTGTCCCAATTGGTCAGCTGACCGATGAGGTAAGGCCTCCACTGCCCGGCCAGCCGGGGGAAGATGCCGTCACCCTTTGCCTCGGGGCCGTGGCATACAGCGCAAGCCGGCACGTCGTTCTCAGGCGCACCGCCGTGGAAGATTTTCTCTCCCGCCGTGATCAAATCTTCTGGAGCGCCCTTATGGGTGACCGGCGGAAGCTTGCTCATATATTCGCCGAGCGCAACCCGCTGATCGGGGCTGAGGTTATGGACCTTCTCATACCTTACGTAGCCGAGATTGCGCTGGCGGCGCCGCTCCGCAAAAGCCGTCAATTGTATTTGGATATATTCCGCCTGCTGTCCGGCGAGTTGCGGGATCGGCCTGAAGCCCACGAACCCGCGAGCGCCCTGTCCGTGACACAACATGCAATAGCCGGTCGCTTTAAACTCGGCGCTGAATTCCCGTGGCGTCATCGCCACATTGCGATGCCGCGCTTCAGCCGTCGCCGAGAATAACAGCGCCGCAACCGCAGCTCCGAATGCCAATTTTACGCTGAACCCATTCATCTTATGGCCTCCAAGCCTTTCCTCTCCGGGCGAGAATTTTTAGAACCTTATACCGGTTATTTTATCATACTCTGGAGTTGGAGCTAGCAACAACATATTGAATCATAACCCTAATGACGCTCACGGAGGATTGCTTTCTAGAAGTCTATCCAGCTGTAGAGGAAGACTTGGTCGGCATCCCTTGCGTTTGTTTGGGCGCCGTCGAAGTTCGCCGAGCTTCCATTCAACTTGTTGAAGTGGGTGTAGAGGACGCCGACCCTCGCATTGAGCCACGGCCACAAGTCCGGGCCGCCATATGGGTATGGGACATAGGCAAGATCGAAGCTCACGCCGTTTGTATCCGGCCTGCTGTTGATATTACCGGTGACTGCATTCCAGTAGGTCGCGTCGCTGCTACCGCGGACATCGAAGTAGTCAGCGGTAAAGCTTACGTGGCGGTCGTAGATGTAGCTGCCGGAAACATTGAAGCTTGACAGAGTTCTGATCGGGCTTGCTGGCGCCCGCAGCGCCGGTTAACGCAAGGCTACCGGTGTAGGTCGCATCGAGTTTCTGATATTCCTGAATGAAATACGCACGGGCCGTAAAGGCGTGGACGGGGCCAATATACTGATATTGAGCGTCCACGGCGACGTCGAGGAATTTGTCGGTGTAGCCGGGGAAAGAAAGGAGCCCCGTTCCGGGGGTTGTCGGCATCTGGGCGGCGTACATGCCATAGGTGCCGAACTCCAAAGAGTTCTCATTCCAGGTCTTCTCCACGGCGACTCGCCAATAGGGGGCAAGGCCGTCGATCCTCTCCTGACCATCGGTCGGGTTGAAGCCAGTGGCTTGCTGCATGTTCCAGTCGAAAGCGCGATAGGCGGTCAACTCGGCATAGAACATGTTATTGACCCAGACATACGCGCCGGCGCTGTATGCGCGCTGGCCGAATTCGCCCTCGATCATGGTGCCGGGAGGCCCCCCGGCGGCGATGTCGACAGGAACCCAAGGATAGGCCCAGGCGGGAACGGTATTCCAGACGTCCTGCATGCCGGGGTTGTTGTTGCCGAGGATACCCCAGACGACGTCATTTCCGGCTATCCTGGTTCTGTCGGAGTAACGAAGCTCGGTGTTATCCCAGAAAATTTGTCCGTTGGCCGTAGGTGCGCCGTTTTTGGTGTAGCCGGTGCTGCTGTAGCTGAACTGGGAGAAGATACCGAGATTGCAGTAAACCTGCCCGTTGAAGAAGACGCTCGCGTCCGAAAAATCTGTGATGTTGTTGGTCGGCAGCCCTTGGCCGGGAGATGCAGGCAGTGGCTTCGCGAAATGATTGAAATCGGGCAGCAGCCACATCGACAGGTTGGCGCCGCTCCATTCCGGGTCGCTCGTGGAGTTGCCGAAGATCTTGCGGATGTCGCCGCAGCGCGTGCCGCCTTGCGTGTAGCCGTTAAGCTTGAATTGCCGGCCGAACGGCGTCAGCTCCGGTTGAACCGTGTGACAGGTGGAGCAGTAATACCCCGTCTGACGCGCAAATGAAGGAACAGCGTCAGCCGTTTCCGTCTGAGTGAGCATTCCGCAAGCAAACGTCGCAGCGGCCAGAGCCGTTGGATATGAGACCAACCTTGAAAACGATACGCGTGACTTGCGGGACTGGATCTGCTGATTTTCGCGCGTAAATGTTCGCGCACCTTCCGAGAGATGCATCGCTTCCCGCCCTATGGTTACCCGAATCTTTTTCCTGAGTTGTAAACTAACAAGCCCGCTTAGCTAAGTTCAAGCTTCGCATACACTTATTTGGGCTTGCCGACGCAAATCGAAAGAATACTGTGGTAACTCTGCACTTTTCTTAGCTTTGACGGTTTAGAAAAGTACGACTCTTTGCTCAGTACAGCCGACTTCACTCTTGACTGCCTATAATGGCAGCAGGAGTGCCGCGTGTTACTCCAACCGAGACGGGAACGGCAATACTTCTCGCCCGCTTCAGCGGCGAATTGCAGCTATGTTAGATTGATTCGTTGCTTGCGCTAAGCGGCAAAGCGGAAGCTGTACGCGAATCGTTGACGAAGGTCTTCCGAACGCTACAGTGCGATCTTTATGCGAAACTGTTGCTCCGCATTTTTGATGGGGGGTAAATTGCAACGGACGGCCTGCGTGCTGGCTCAGAGCCGCGGGAAGGCGCCTGAGTCCAAGATGACGGCTCCGCCGAGGTTGGCGCGCCAACTCCGTTTAGCTTTACCCGGCCTATGCGAAATCCATGATGACCGCATCGACGGCCAGACTATCGCCGGGTTTGGCCCGAAGCTTCTTGACGGTCACGTCGCGGTCGGCCTTGAGGACGTTCTGCATCTTCATCGCTTCGACAATGGCAAGCGTGTCTCCGGCTTTCACCTCCTGCCCCTCCTCGACGGCGATGGACACAACAAGGCCGGGCATCGGACACAACAGCTTCTTCGATGTATCCGCCGCCTTCTTCTCAGGCATCAGCGCGGCAAACTGCGCCTCGCGCTCGGTATAAACATAGGCTGTCGCCCGCACTCCTCCATAGGAAAGGTCGTGGCCGTTGAGCACGGGGCGGACCTGCACGAAGAGTTCCTTGTCGCCGACGACCTTGCCATGCCAAAGCGGCTCGCCTGGCCACCAGTGCGAGTGCAGAATCATTTCGCGGCGCACAGTCCCGTCCGGTTCGCAGAGCACAACGGTGGCTCCGTCGCTGAGCTCGCCGGACACGCGCAAGTGCTGCTCGAACTTGCCAAGGCGGCACACGCGCATCTCGCCGAGCTTGAGCCCCACCGCGCCCGGAAGCTGCCCTGAAATATGGCGCCGGCGCACATTGGTGAGATTGTCGATGGTGGCGGCCACGGCCATGAGAACATCCCGCGCCTCGCCTTCAGGCTCCCTGTGCTTGAAGCCGCCTTCGAACTCCTCTGCTATGAAGGCCGTTGAAAGGTCGCCGCTTCGCCAGCGCGGATGCTGCATAAGGGCGGACAAAAACGGAATGTTGTGCTGAATGCCGTCGATGTAGAACGCATCGAGGGCGGCGGCCTGCGCGTCGATCGCGGCTTCCCGCGTCGGACCATAGGTCACGAGTTTCGCGATCATGGGATCGTAATAGATCGAGATCTCGCCGCCTTCCTCGGCGCCGGTATCGTTGCGCACCACGATCCCGCCATAGCGCGGGCCTTCCGCTGGGGGACGGTAACGGACAAGCCTTCCCGTCGAAGGCAGGAAATTGCGAAACGGGTCTTCCGCGTAGACGCGGCTTTCGATGGCCCAGCCCTTGAAGGAAAGGTCAGCCTGCTCGAACGGCAACTTTTCGCCATCCGCGATCCGGATCATCAGCTCGACGAGATCGAGGCCGGTGATCATCTCCGTGACCGGATGCTCGACCTGCAGCCGGGTGTTCATCTCAAGGAAATAGAAGTTCTTCTGTTGATCGACGATAAATTCAACGGTGCCTGCGCTCTCATAGCGCACCGCCTTTGCGAGCGCCACGGCCTGAGCGCCCATGGCGGCGCGGGTTTCCTCGTCGAGGAACGGGCTCGGCGCCTCCTCGATCACCTTCTGGTTGCGGCGCTGGATCGAGCATTCGCGCTCGAACAGGTGGACCACACTGCCGTATTTGTCGCCCAGCACCTGGATTTCGATGTGCCGGGGATTTTCGACGAACTTCTCAACGAAGACGCGGCTGTCGCCGAAACTCGACTTCGCCTCCGCCGTCGAGGTGAGAAACCCCTCCCGAACCTCATCGGCTGAACGGGCGATGCGCATACCTTTGCCGCCGCCGCCTGCACTGGCCTTGATCATAACCGGATAGCCGATATCGCCTGCGATGCGGATCGCCTGCTCCGGGCTTTCAATGACGCCGAGATAACCCGGCACGGTCGAGACGCGCGCGGCCGCGGCTGCCTTTTTGCTCTCGATCTTGTCGCCCATCGCGCGGATCGCTTGGATGTTCGGGCCAATGAATGCGATGCCATTCGCTTTCAGCGCTTCCGCGAATGCCGCGTTCTCAGAGAGAAAGCCGTAGCCAGGATGGACCGCTTCCGCACCTGTCTCTTTCGCCGCCGCGATGATCTTATCTATAATGAGATAGGATTGACCGGCGGGGGGCGGCCCGATCAGAACGGCCTCGTCGGCCATCTCGACATGGACCGCGTCGCGATCCGCTTCGGAATAGACGGCCACCGTCTTGATGCCCATCCGCTTCGCGGTCTTTATCACGCGGCATGCAATTTCGCCGCGGTTGGCGATAAGGATTTTTTGGAACATGGCGGGCATCCTATGCGGCGGCGACAGGAAATGGCGCCGTTTGCGCTGTTTTAACCCTGCTTAAGACCGGCTTCAATGCTGCTTAATGTCATTGTCGGGGCGCTATGCGCTGGCGGTATAGCTCGCGGTCCCACGATAGCGGCTACTTTCCAAACAAGTAACCGAGGCTTTCAGCGCCGATGTCGTCCCAATGGTGCTGGCACTCGGCGACCGCAGCCGCGTCGCTGTCGTAACCGTCCTCTTCAACCATGGCCGAGAGCGCGCGTAGAAGTTCGATCCGCTCCTCTGGCGAGAGCTTCCGCGCCTGTTCGGTGAGTGTCTTGACGCGCTCGTTCATCGTTTAATATTCGCTTGCGCGGCGCTCGTTGGCAAGGCCGCCGTCGTCTCGTGCTCAGTCTCCGTCGTTTTCAAAGCGAATCATCATCACGGCAGCGGCGGCGGCCGCTCCGCCGAAGGTGATGGCAAACCCTGCTGCGAGCATCCCGACGGCAAGCGCCGGAGACTCCGAGGCCCAAATCAAGGAGCCGACGCCGTTCACATCGGTCCAGAGCAGAAGTGCGAGCACGAGCCAGCCCGCCCCGATGCCGATTGCGGCATGCAGCAAAAGAAAGCGCACAAGCTGCGGCAGCTGTTTCCAGGTCTCTCGAATGCGCGTCAGGACACTGCCCATTACCGCCACTTTTGTCCGGTTTCACGCCAGAGGGCTATAAGCAATGCGCGAAGGAGGAATACGTTGCGCTGGATCAATAACGGTTTTCAGAATGACGGGCGCAGCTGGCTTGACCGCCTTAAAGCGCCGAGTACGCCCCCGCGGGAAGTCCTTCAGCCGATACCGGCTGCCGCTTCGCATAAAGCTTTCGCGCGATCATTCTCGCAGACGAACCTCACGGCCCCCTGGACAGGAAGGCGAGCATCAATCTGAGGATGGTATTTCAGGATCTCGCCCGGCTGGGAAACCGGACTATTATCGTGCCCACGACCATGTCCTAGCCCAAGCCGCAGTAAGGCGGATATTCATCCTGGACGGCCGACATCGAGCGCCCGAGCAGGTTACCGAACACTTCGATGCCGAGTTGCCCGTGAGTCTCTGCGACCTGCGGGCAACCGTCTCGAAACGAAGGTTCCCCTTCGCTATGACTTGATCGTCGGGATGGGAGCCCATGGGAACGGCTTCTCGTCCGTGTCCATGACCACATACCGGGTCGCATCCGTCAGCCATTGCGCCAAGGGAGGCCCAAACTTCTGGATGGAGGGATTGGGAGCCCTTTTCCAGAGGAACCAGATGAGCTGTATCACTGCCAGCACAGTAAAAATTGCCAGGCCGACGCCCACAAGAAGAAAAAATACAACTGAAAACCCGGCGCGGGCCCAATCGCGGCCCTGCTCGACTGTCGCTTGTCCGGCTTCACTCATTGTGTTCTCCATTATCCTGCCGCTACAATTCCTTAGCATGGCTTTCGTGTGGATCGCGCGCTACGCTGAAGGTTGCGACCCAAGGCCGCGCCTTCTCCACAGCTTCAAACGGCAACGAAGATGCCGGTCGGAACTGTAACACATTGGGCCCGTCATAACCCAACTTTCAATAACGCGTTGATCCAGAAACAGTAGCATATCGTCGCGGTTGCCGCTCGTCCTCTGACTTGAGCGCGATCCGCAAGGGGTGCGCGCCCCCAACGCGCAGTGCTCTCTATGCTATATTCGTGTAAGCTTAACAGTTGTGGCCGCGTCTTGCGACGAAGAAGAGCTTTCGAGTTTCCGGCCGCAAATATATCTCAATGGCGAATACGCAGACGCAAGCGGGACGGCGACCCGGAGATTTAAGGATCAAAATGGCGATACTCGAGATCAGCGGCCCCCCGCCCACCGAAGACAGGGACGAAGAAATGTCGGCCCCGGGGCTTAGGAAAAATTTCGAGCTTCATCTGCGCCGCACGCTTGCCAGGGACCGCTATAGCGCGACCGACCGCGACCGCTACTACGCGCTTGCGCTGGCCGTGCGAGACCAGCTTGTCGAGCGCTGGATTGCGACCCAGCAAGAGCATCACAGGAAAAATGTGAAGCGGGTCTATTATTTATCGCTCGAATTCCTGATCGGGCGGATGATGGGCAACAATGTCATCAATCTGCAGATGGAAGACATCTGCCGCACGGCCATGTCGCAAGAAGGGCTCGATTGGGAGGACCTGCGGGAGTACGAAATCGATGCGGGCCTCGGTAATGGCGGCCTCGGCCGCCTCGCGGCATGTTTTATGGACTCGATCGCCACTTTGGAACTTCCCGCGGTCGGCTACGGCTTGCGATACGATTTCGGTATTTTCAAGCAGAACATCAAAAACGGCTATCAGGTGGAGCAGCCCGAGGAATGGCTGAAGCACCGCTATCCCTGGATGATCCCCCATCCCGAGTTCTCGTTCGAAGTCCAGTTCGAAGGCAGGGTGGAGACCCGGTCCGGCCCGAAAGGCCCGGAATGGTACTGGGTCGATAGCAAGCCGGTCATCGGCATCCCTTACGATCTCCCCATTGTGGGCTATGGGGGGAGGACTGTGAACACGCTTCGGCTGTGGTCCGCCAAGGCTGCCGAAGAGTTCGACCTGAATGACTTCAACCGCGGCGAGTACGTCGAAGCCGTGGCGAACCAGGTGCTTGCCGAGAACCTTACCAAGGTCCTTTATCCGGACGATTCGGTCTCCGCGGGCAAGGAACTCCGTCTCAAGCAGGAATACTTCTTCGTTTCCTGCACGGTCCAGGACATCGTGCGGCGGTTCAAGTCGGACGGCAATGCGTGGGAAAGCTTCCCGGATAAGGTTTTTTTGCAACTGAACGACACGCACCCAGCGCTCGTCGTCCCGGAACTGATGCGTCTGCTCATGGATCGCGAGGGTCTGGCCTGGGAGCAAGCCTGGCAGATCTCTACCGCTTCGACGGGCTATACCAACCATACAATCCTGCCCGAGGCGCTTGAGAAATGGCCCATCGCCATGCTTGAGCGGCTCCTTCCGCGCCACCTGCAGATCATCTATGAAATCAATTCCCGTTATTTGCGGGAACTCGCTTGCCACTATCCCTACGATGCCGACCGGCTTCGCCGCATGAGCATCATCGAGGAAGGCGAGCCCAAGCACGTCCGCATGGCTCATCTGGCGATTGTCGGTTCCTGCTCGGTCAACGGGGTCTCGGCGCTTCACACCGAGCTTCTGCGGACCAAGGTTCTGCGTGATTTCGCCGAATACTGGCCGTGGAAGTTCAACAACAAAACGAACGGAATTACGCCACGGCGCTGGCTGTTGAAAGCCAATCCGCCGCTCGCGCAACTGATCACCGAAGCGATCGGCGACCGTTGGATTACGGACCTCGAAGAGTTACACAAGCTTGAAAAGTTCGCCGATGACGCTGCCTTTCGCGAGAGTTTCCGGGCGGCGAAACGCTATAACAAGCAGGCGCTGGCGCGGATTATCGAAAGCACTGTCGGCGTCGCCGTTTCACCGGAGTTGCTGTTCGATGTTCAGGTCAAGCGGCTGCATGAATACAAGCGGCAGCTCCTGCTCTTGCTCTTCATCATCGTGCTTTACAACCGCCTCAAGATAGACCCGGCCCTGAACATCGTTCCCAGGACCTTCATTATCGGGGGCAAGGCGGCCCCCGGCTACGTGATGGCGAAGTTGATCATCAAGCTCATTCATCAGGTCGCGGGCGTCATCAACAGCGATGCCCAGGTGAACGAGAAGATAAAGGTGGTGTTCCTGCCGAACTATAGGGTGTCGGTGGCGGAGAAGGTCATTCCCGCCGCGAACCTGAGCGAGCAGATTTCGCTGGCGGGAACAGAGGCGTCCGGCACCGGCAACATGAAGTTTCAGCTCAACGGAGCCCTCACCATCGGCACGCTCGACGGCGCGAACGTGGAAATCCTCGAAGAGGTCGGCAAGGACAATATCTTTATCTTCGGCATGACGGCTGAGGAGGTTGAACAGCGCCGTCCGCGCTACAGTCCCTGGGACGTTTATCACGCCGACGAGGAGATCCGCCGGGCAGTGGAATTGATCGAGCGGGACTTCTTCAGCATGATGGAACCCGGGATTTTCCGGCCGATAACAAGGTCCATCCTAGAGGGGGGCGACTATTATATGCTGCTTGCGGATTTGCGGGACTACATCCTGACTCAGGAGCGGGTTGACGCCACCTACCAGGATCCCGGCGCGTGGGACCGGAAGGCTATCCTCAATGTGGCACGGGCTGGAAAGTTCTCATCCGACCGAGCCATACAGCAATACGCATCCGAGATCTGGCGGCTCAAGCCCTGCCCGATCACGCCGTGACGTCACGCAAAGACCGCGGTCTTTTCGAACCGCGGTCGTCTTCAGGCGCTGCGGGCGGGAACGCCCCTCTGTTCCTTCAACTAGCCCAGGGATTCTTTGCCGTTCTTCTTCGGCAGCTCCATCATATCCGAACGTCCGAGGAGCCAATCTACGCTCACCTGTAGAGAGTCGGCGATTTTTGCGAGCCTGTAGACATCGAGAGCCCTTACCCCGGCGAAATGAAGATCGACCGCGGCCGCGCAGTGCGGATCATGGGTCATATTACGCTCACGGCAGGCGGCTGCGAGGTTCTCACGGAATATTGCGAAATCTGATTGCACTGCTTGTTCTCCCCAAGGCCCAGTAGTGTAATTCAGTGGAACGGGCGCTTTTTTGGCGACCCGATTCCCGTCTAGCATACAGCTCGAGATAGTGAAGAGGCTAACGGCTGGAATGATTTTGATCGTCGTCAAAACAGCTGCGGAATCAAGCCGGAAGTCTATTGCGGCTTGATGTCACAGAGTTGACATACACGATCAGGCGGCTGGAACGGTGAAGCCGCCCGGCCTCCGGCCAGCGAATAACAGCTCCCGCCTGCCCTAGTACAGCTTACGGCCGGAAGTTCGCACTCCCATCGCCGCGAACGCTCAAGCGCACTTCCGGCCGTAAGCTGTACTAGATTTTAAAGAGTCGCTCGTACGCCTTTCCGCGGGAAATCCTGGAAGCGCTTGCTGCAAATGGGTCAGGATTTCCCGCGGGGCGTATTATACCGCCGTGTCGAAAGATTGACTCCTGTTGCGCTGCTGCGATTCCGCAGATGGGCCAGATCATGATTCCCTGTCCGCATTGATTCTTGGGAGGGCATCATGACAGCGCTGTGCATCAGAAGGGATCGGACTCCAACGGCGTTGCGGAAGCTGGCCAAGGCTGAAGCTAATCCGCGGGTGGCGCGGCGTCTTTTGGCGATTGCCAACGCGCTTTCAGGCATGAGCCGCAAAGAGGCCGCCGAAGCCGCGGGTATGGACCGCCAAACCTTGAGAGACTGGGTGATCCGTTATAATGGGCACGGCCTCGATGGGCTTTACGATTGCTGGGGCGATGGGCGCCCGCCCCGCCTTGAGCCGCAGGAGCAGGCCGAACTTATCCGTATCGTCTTGGCTGGTCCCAATCCTGAGGCCGATGGCATTTCGTCATTCACCCGCGAGGATTTGGCGCGGATCTGCGAAACCCGCTTTGGCAAGAGCTTTCATCCGGCTTCTATGGGACGGCTCTTAAAGCGCCTTGGCTTTTCCAGGCAGAAGGCGAGGCCGAGCCACCCGCAAAAAGACCCGGCCGAAGCGGAGGCCTTTAAAAAGAGCCCCCGTGTTTCTTCGATACATCCGTATACGTCATAAAGGTAAGCGCCTCCGCCTGTTCTTCCAGGACGAGGCGCGCATCGGCCAGAAGGGCCGCGTCTGTCATGTCTGGTGGAAACGCGGCGAGCGGCCGCCGGGGCTTTGCGACAGGCGTTTCACCTTCGCCTATATCTTCGCGGCCGTAGAGCCGGGCACGGACAACGCCTTCGCGCTGGTGATGCCCTATGCCGATACGGCGGCGATGCAAGTCTTCCTCGACGGCTTTGCGAAAACCATCGCTGATGGCGAACATGCGGTGATGGTCCTCGATCAAGCTGGCTGGCATGGCTCTAACGACCTCGCCGTTCCGGCCAACGTCACCTTGGTTCCGCTGCCAGCCTACTCGCCCGAACTGAACCCCGTCGAGCGCGTCTGGCTCTATCTCAAGGAACGCTTCCTCTCCCATCGTCTGCTTGCCGATTACGATGCCATTGCTGACGCCGCCTGTAGCGCCTGGAACAGGCTCATCGCCGACGCGGGCAGGGTCAAATCGCTATGCTCCCACCCCTGGATTCCAAAGGTCAAGACTTAGGCTCGGCGGTATTAGAGGCACACGCTGAAGGGGCGGCAAATCGTGGCTGAGATCGAGCGCGTTGGGCTCCGGCTCCAGTTGCGCAAGGCCCAGGCCGAGGCCGGCGATATCCGTTCTCCTCCATGGCGACGAGAGCGAGGCGCTGACGCATCCCTATCTGGCGCGTGCACAAGCGAACGTTTATCGTGAGCGGCAAGCGCTCACTTTTGGCCGAACGCGGCGCCGATCTGCGCGTGCCGGCGCCCGGGCAGGCCAAGAAAGTGGCCATGATGGGCTCGCTCGATCGCGTCACACGCCGGCTTATCGTGCATACCAGCCGGACCAAGCGCAGCGCCGATTTTATTGCGCATCTGGAGCAACTCGACCGCCTCTTTGGCCCCAAGCCCGGGCGCGTGACAACACCCGTCGTGCTGGTCGAGGATAATGGGCCGATCCATGTCAGCAAAATCGCCCTGGCGGCGCTCGATGCCCGCAAGCACTGGCTCACCGTCGAGTGGCTGCCCAAATACTCGCCCGAACTCAATGACATCGAGGTCGTCTGGCGCGATCTTAAGGCGCATCATCTGGCCTATCAGACATTCACCGATGCCGAAGCGCTCGATCGCGAAATCCACGCCGCCGTCGAAGCGCACATCATCGCCTGGTCCCTCTGCGAAGGGCGCATCAGGGCCATGGCGTCCCTGTTCTTCATCCCCTTCAAGAATCAGGCACAGAAGGAAACACCATGGTGGCTAACTCCTCAACTTTCGATGCGTTTGCGGATTTCCGCATGACCGGCCACTCTGTGCTGATCAAGGGCGGCGCGCAGAACATCGGCGCGGCGATCGCAAAAACTCTCGCCGGCGCCGGCGCCTCGGTGATGATCGCGGATTTGAACGGGGAGAAAGCGGCCGACACCGCCGCCGGCATCACGCGAGAAACCGGGGCGAAGTGCATCGGCATGGCCTGCGATGTCACGAAATCGGATCAGATCGATGCAACGGTGGACGCGACCGTGAAGGCGTTCGGCGGCATCTCGACGTTCGTCAACAATGTCGGTTGGGGCGATCGTCATCCCGATCCCACGAAAATCTCCGACGAAGACTTTATCGCCTCCTACAAGCTCAACACCATCAGCGCCTACCGGATGAGCATGGCCTGCCTTCCGCATCTCCTCAAGGCCAAGAACCCGACCATCACCAACTCCGGGTCGTTCTCTTCAGCGGTTCCCGCATACGACATCCTCGCCTATGGGACCGCGAAAGCGGCGTTGAACCAGATGATGGTCTCGATTGCGCATCTCTTGGCGAAAAAAGTGCGCGTGAACTCCGTCCTGATCGGGACCGTGATGACGGCCGGGTACGCCGATGCGGGCATCGACACGGCCATGCAAGAGAGGCTCAAGCACCCGGATAATCTGACGGGGCGGCCCGGACGTGCAGAAGACGTCGCCAATGCCATGCTCTGGCTCTGCTCCCCCGCCAGCGGATGGGTCAGCGGACAGGTGATCAACATCCATGGCGGCGGCAATGTCGTCCGCCTTTTCGGCGAGTAGGACAGCAAGGTTTGCACCGGCGCTCCTCCCTTTTGCTGGCTGCGGGACTTGCCTTCTTCGTCCTGGCTTCGCCCGCAGCCGCGCAGAGCCCGACCGGCGATGGCGGACATGGCGCGGTTCCCTTGACAGGGCGAGCCGAGGGCGCGCCCATCGGGCATGTGACGGTCGTTCTCGCAAAAGGCAGCGGAAACCCATCGCGTGACGAAGCGATCGTCGCCCGCCTTCGCCAATTGCTGGATAGCCTTGAGGGACGTTTATTCAGCCGGGCGGCGGTGGAGGGGCGTCTGGCGGAGCCGCGCAGGCGAATGGGCCTTGGCTGGATCGATTACGCGGTGGTGAGCTCGGATGTGCCGGGCAGCATCGACATCCGGGTCGAGGTCGATACTCCTGGGGGCGGAGAGAGCGGGAAATCCGTCGCTCGCGGCCTTGTCACCGGAGACAGCGGGGCTTTCCCGTTGCTGTATCAGGACAACAGCGCGCTCTTCACCACCATTCTTGCGGGAGGCTTCGGAGCCTATTCCGACCTGAGCCCCTGGTTCGGCCAGCCGCTGCTTTTCAACAAGGGAAGCCCTATCGCAGGCCACCTCCCTGGCTCTCAGGCGGCATGGACGGAGGGGTTCGTCGAGGCCGGGCTGGGCGGCGCGTCGCAGATCGGAAACACCCCCTTTTACGCCTACGGCGCCATTACGGCGCTGACCTCGTGGTCGCTGGGGCAGGACATCTACACCGATGCCCCGCGCTCCGATACCAGCATCGAGAAGGGCTATGGCGGCGTACTCTATGTCGATCCTGAAAGCGGCGCGTCGCTGAACGTCAGCGCCGGACGGCAAAACGTCACCTTGAACGACGGCTTGCTCGTCCACTTCGTGCGTGGTTCCGCCAATATCGGTCCCCGGGGCGGCACCTATCTTGGTCCGCGCAACGCGAACGATTTCTCGGTCGTGATCGACGGCAAGGCCGGACCCTGGTCGATCAAGGCTTTCTACATCGATCCGAACGAACTCGAATCCATCGAGTCGAAGACAACCTTCGAGGGCGTGAACCTTCGCTATGCCTTCGCGCCGGACTTCTCCGCTGACGGAACTTACATCATCATCCCGGCATCCCAGTCGAGTTACATCCAGCCGGGAGGCGCGCGCCTCCCGCGAGAGGGCTTGGAGACGCTTGCCGCTCATCTGCGCTGGGTTCGCCCCTTTGGGATCGATGGCGTGTGGTTCGAGACCGAAGGGGCGCACCAGACGAACGAGAACTTTCCCATGTCGGCCTGGGCCGCCTATGGCCTTGCTGGATATCGGGCTTCGATGCTGCCCTGGACCCCGACCTTTCCTATCGCTACGCTTATGCGAGCGGCGATGACCCGCGCGCCAAGACCTTTGAGCGGTACGATCCGCTGCTCTCGACAGGCCTTGGAAACTGGCTCCAGGGCATTGCATCGCCGGTGGGCGATCGCGCCCACACACATTGGGGATGAGCCACGCAGCGTGCGCTCGACGTGCAGCAAGGGTGTGGTTACACTCGTTGCTCTACATCGCTTGCGCCGGGAGGGTTTTCATTCACCGCCCGCAAGCACACCGCCATCGTGCACGGCGTCGCAAGGTTGGCCGCGCGAACGCTTCGCTCTGGCGAAAAGATAGCCCTCATTTTGGCAAGGTAGCCGCTGATCTTCACGAGGGGCTCCAGATCAGTCGCTGCCTTAGGCGTCGCAATGAAATTACCGCGCTCATCGCGCTCAATCCAGCCAAGCTCCATCAAATCGCGCAGTTTGCGGCGAACCGTCTCTCTCGGAATGCCGCTAAAATCCGTAATGGATTGCAGATTTATCGGCTCGGCTACTACGCGATCTTTTCGGATGCCGGCGTAAGGACCACCTGTCATTCGAAGGCGGGTCTTTTCGGCGCTGCTCTTGCTCGTCGTCGCGAATATCCTGGTGAAACGCGGATCGCTGATCGCACCCGCCTCTCTCTCGGCGAGTGAGCTTGTGGGAGTCGTGCAAGAGCAGCCAGTCGAAAGCGGAACGCCGCCAGCCTGGATTGACGAACGTGCTCACAGTTCTCATGACATCCGGTAAGTCACGAAGCATGGTCAGCAAAGCATCTTGCTGCCAGCGCTAACCCTCACTGACCGCGGCGGCGCGACAACAGCTCAGGCACTTCCGAGGTCTGGGATCAAGGCGTCATTCGGTGCCGCGTGTTCTAGGCAAAAGCTGCCATTATACCGCCGTGTCGAAAGATTCGACTCCTGTTGCGCTGCTGCGATTCCGCAGATGGGCCAGATCATGATTCCCTGTCCGCATTGATTCTTGGGAGGGCATCATGACAGCGCTGTGCATCAGAAGGGATCGGACTCCAACGGCGTTGCGGAAGCTGGCCAAGGCTGAAGCTAATCCGCGGGTGGCGCGGCGTCTTTTGGCGATTGCCAACGCGCTTTCAGGCATGAGCCGCAAAGAGGCCGCCGAAGCCGCGGGTATGGACCGCCAAACCTTGAGAGACTGGGTGATCCGTTATAATGGGCACGGCCTCGATGGGCTTTACGATTGCTGGGGCGATGGGCGCCCGCCCCGCCTTGAGCCGCAGGAGCAGGCCGAACTTATCCGTATCGTCTTGGCTGGTCCCAATCCTGAGGCCGATGGCATTTCGTCATTCACCCGCGAGGATTTGGCGCGGATCTGCGAAACCCGCTTTGGCAAGAGCTTTCATCCGGCTTCTATGGGACGGCTCTTAAAGCGCCTTGGCTTTTCCAGGCAGAAGGCGAGGCCGAGCCACCCGCAAAAAGACCCGGCCGAAGCGGAGGCCTTTAAAAAGAGCCCCCGTGTTTCTTCGATACATCCGTATACGTCATAAAGGTAAGCGCCTCCGCCTGTTCTTCCAGGACGAGGCGCGCATCGGCCAGAAGGGCCGCGTCTGTCATGTCTGGTGGAAACGCGGCGAGCGGCCGCCGGGGCTTTGCGACAGGCGTTTCACCTTCGCCTATATCTTCGCGGCCGTAGAGCCGGGCACGGACAACGCCTTCGCGCTGGTGATGCCCTATGCCGATACGGCGGCGATGCAAGTCTTCCTCGACGGCTTTGCGAAAACCATCGCTGATGGCGAACATGCGGTGATGGTCCTCGATCAAGCTGGCTGGCATGGCTCTAACGACCTCGCCGTTCCGGCCAACGTCACCTTGGTTCCGCTGCCAGCCTACTCGCCCGAACTGAACCCCGTCGAGCGCGTCTGGCTCTATCTCAAGGAACGCTTCCTCTCCCATCGTCTGCTTGCCGATTACGATGCCATTGCTGACGCCGCCTGTAGCGCCTGGAACAGGCTCATCGCCGACGCGGGCAGGGTCAAATCGCTATGCTCCCACCCCTGGATTCCAAAGGTCAAGACTTAGGCTCGGCGGTATTACACGTCAAGCAGCAGCAGAGCGAGCGCGTCGGCAGGCATCAAAGAAGTGGAGGACAGGGCAGAAATCCGGACCGCCGCCAAGCTTACCATCCAGCCATCGCAGGCACCTGACGCTCTCTTGACATAACAGGCATCGGCTGGGCCTTGGCGGACGCAGGCCATCGATCTTGGGTTCTTAGGCCCGAAGGCGCTCGACATTGAGCGCCTTTCCAAATCGCGGACAAGCTGGATGTATCCATGGATTGGCTTCTGGGCGCTCCGCGTTATGAACTCTCGTATCGTTTTTCAAAGCCCCTCTAAAACAAAACAGCAATGCATAGTGCGCTATTGGTGGGTAATTCAGAACCAGACATACCGCCACGAAGTTCAAGGCGGATATCTTTGGTCGCCCAAGCACAACGCTAACGGCGCGCGAATCCTTTTTATGAGTCAATGCGCGAGGTCGCACCTGGCGATCTGATTTTCTCGTTCATGGACACAAGAATCCTGGAATTAGGGGCAAGAACCAGGGGAGGAAGGCCCTTGGTTTCCACGAGGCGCTTAAGCGAATTCAATCCGTAAGTTCTTGCCCAGTGTTTTGGCGGCACGTTTCAACGTGGCGAGAGTAACGCTATCGTTATCCGGGTCCAGCAACCGGTCGAGCTGGGCTCGCGTGGTTTCCATCATTTTGGCCATAGCCGTTTTGGTCAGCCCTTTCTGCTTCATGGCTTCGGCGATCTGGGCCGCAATGACTTTTTTGGTAGCCTCGACGTGGGCCTCCTCCAGGATTCCATCTTCGGCAAGCAGGCTTTCAAGGCTGCTGCCGTGGTGGCGCTTCTTAGTCATCAGTCAACTCCTTCAGTCTTTTCCTCGCCATCGCAAGCTCGTCTGCCGGTGTCTTCTGCGTCTTCTTGATAAAGCCGTTCAGCAAAACGATTGCTCCGGCGTCAAAAGCAAAGATCACCCTGGCTATCCGTCGGCTCGGTAAGGTCGAGCGCACTTCCCATAGCCCTTCACCGAGGGGACGACATAATGGCAGGCCTAAAGGCCACCCTTTCTGCACGGCCAGAATATCGACGCCAATAACGCGCCGGTCGGCTTGGTCGAGGTCTTTCAGCCATTCCCGCACCGGCTCTCGCCCACTGTCGGTGGCATAAAAAACGACAGGCAACTTCTGTGAGCGAGATGTCATGCAGTGTATCAAATTTGGTACAAAAGGGCAAGTACTCTTTGTAGAGCAAGAAAGAATGCAAATTGCCAGTACCAAAAACGAACATGCGGAGTCGGGCGTGACCGGCAAGACGATGGCGGCGCTGCTCGCGACATGCGCGCGGGTGGGCCCGATCTACCTATCCAGGGGAGCGCGGAAACCGGCGACGGTGAGATAAATCCCGAGCAGGAACGTGAGCGAGCCGGAGATCAGGATATAGGTCGGGGAAACTCCGCCATACAAGGCCACCAGTTTGGTTGACGGAAGAACCAACAACAACACAGCCTTGATCAAGGTAAGCCAGCCGAGCAGCGTTATAATGACGGGAAGTGCCCCTCCAGACCAATAATTGTGAAGCAGCACCAAAGCGAGGCCGCCGAACAGCGTGAAAACGCCGGCGATGAGCACCAAGGGCGCATCAGCCACCAAGGCATTGACGGTTGTCACAAACGCCTCGGGCTGCGGCAGCATCGCGGCCGCCATTATGATGCAATATAGGCCAAAGAGTCGGGTAAGAAACACAGTGCGCACGGACATAGCGACACCTGTTTAAATAGCCACTGTG
This sequence comes from uncultured Alphaproteobacteria bacterium, assembly GCA_963757195.1. Lineage (GTDB taxonomy): Bacteria > Pseudomonadota > Alphaproteobacteria > Rhizobiales > Rhodomicrobiaceae > Rhodomicrobium. The sequence continues at coordinate 29,483 of CAVWQG010000002.1, read as the reverse complement.
GAACTACGGAAAAGGAATTCTGACGATACTCTGGCGTGTTCGCTCAAACAACCAGTACCAATCAGAACATTTTCGCGCGATTTATGCCTTGTGTGCGGAAGGTCGGGGTGCGGGAAACGACAGGGATTGAACAAGGACGAGAAATCAGAGACTTAGAAAAAAAGTGGGACAATCGGGCCGCATAGGATCGTTAGGCTTTTTTCAGAAATGTCTCACCAGTGAGCACGCGAAAGCCGATTATTTCGACGGAATGACGCGGGCCGTCAGAATGGGATTTCGCCCTCTCCGGGCGGCTCCTGACAAACCTCAGCGATCAGGACAAACGCGTGGATGGCGTCCTTCGCAATCCGATGTAGTTTCGCCGTAGGTGGCACGTCGGCACCATCACAGGCGTGCACCAATTGAGCGGAAGACCGGATATCAGGGTGATTCAAAGAACCGCATCCTTTGCGGGCTGACAAGGATTGCAAATCAGAATTCTATGGGCAAGCCAGCGGCAGTCGCTGGAGGCTTCATCGGATGCGCACGCTTTGGGATGCTTTGAATGAGATCGAGGATCTCCGGGGCCGGAAGGGGCGCCAATACGCGCTTCGGGCGGTGCTCGGGATTTCAATTGCCGCGATGCTGGCTGGCGCCAACGATTTGCTTGGGATTTTCCGTTGGGGACGGCGGCTGAAGCCCGAAGCGCTTCGCTTGTTTGGCATCGAGACCGGCAAAGCGCCCTGCCACGCAACGTATCATTATTTCTTTCAATCCCTTGATGCCGATGCGCTGAGCCGAACTCTCGGCAGCTTCGCGCTGGAGCAGGGCAAGGCCGAGAGATCTGCGAAGGCGACATCGCCATTGACGGCAAGACGCTGCGCGGCAGCCGCCGCTTGAACGATAAAGCCGTCCATGTCTTGTCGGCCTTTGCGACCGAGCTTGGCGCGGTCATCGGCGATCTGACGGTCGAACCCGATCAGAACGAGATCACCGCTGCGCTCGTCTTGCTGAAAGGACTGCCGCTGGACGGCCGCATCATCACTGGCGACGCGATTTTCACCCAGCGCGAGATCTGCCGCCATATCCGGGACGGCGACGGCCATTATCTCTTCACGGTTAAAGACAATCAGTCCGCCCTGAAAGCTGGCATCGCCGAAGCGTTCGGCGATCTTTCCCCCCTTGGACGCACGGCGTTGTTACGACGGACCGCCGCCTGATCTCACGGTTGCAGAAACGCTCGAAAAAGGGCATGGCCGCATCGAAACACGCAAGATTGCCGTCTGCGCCGAAGCTGTGCCCCATCTCGACTGGCCAGGCCTCGGGCAGATCGCCCGCCTCGAACGCACCCGGCAAATCGGCGATAAACAAAGCACTGAAATCGTCTATCTCATCACCAGTCTCGCCCCGAACCAAGCTGGACCCGAACGGCTGCTTGAACTCGTCCGCAACCACTGGGCCATCGAAAACAAGCTCCATCATGTCCGCGACGTGACCCTGAACGAGGACCGATGCCGCGTCCGGGCCGGGGCACGCCCGTTGGCTGCCTTACGAAACACAGCAATCGGTATAATCCGCCAAATCGGCCTTTCTATCCCCGAAGCGCGCGAGAACTTTCGGGAAGATCGCTACGATGCCATCAAAGCTGTCACCGGCCGCATTCTTTGAATGACCCTGGAAGCTTCAGCGTCCGGCTTGGCAGCACTCGAAGAATCAAGGTAGTGAGTGCCTAACTTTATTCATCCAGGACTGACGCCTTCAAGATAGTCCTGGCTGGCTCTTGCCCCTTCAGCCTGGAATGACCTCATGAGCAAGGGCAAATCTGCCGGACAATTTTTGGAATTCGCCCTGACAAGAAGCTTTTTCAGTCTTCTTGTGCTTTTTTTTATCACGATTGCTACCGAGCCGGTTCAAGCCGAAGGCTATAAATTCTCTCAATCGTTGGAGGCGGCGTGGACACTCGCTCCCGAGCGCGCCTCGCTAGAGGCGCGCCGCAACGCAGCTTGTGCTCGTCTCGGCGCTACTCAAGCCTGGTTTCCAGATGCCCCAAGCCTGTCCGGGAATTACGCTGACGATCGCGTCGGAAGCAACCAAGGTTACAGGTCGGGCACTCTCGATTTCAGTACGCCATTGTGGCTCCCCGGTGAGCCGGGTGCCAAAGCGGAAGTCGCCAATCTCGACATCATCCGTATCGACACCGAGATCGTCGTCTTGAAACTTAATCTCGCTTCGCAGGTTTTAAATGCTGCGGCCGAGGCTAGAGCAGCGATCAACGCCGAGGCGGCAGCGCGGCAACGCTTGAAGGATGCCACCGCCCTGGCGGCTGATTTGGAAAGGCAGTTCAAGATCGGAGAAGTTGCGGAAATCGATTCGCTCGCGGCTCAGGCTGACATGGAGAATGCAAAAATCAGTGTCTCGCAGGCTGATGCGCAGGCTTCGTCGGCCAAGGCGTCGTTGCAGATCCTGACAGGCACGCAAAATGTTCCAGAAATCAAGGTTGCAAGCCAGGATAAGATTGGGGCCGGAAGCGCGAAGACGCTGCTGAGCCGTCACCCGAGGCTTGTTCTCGCCAGACGCTCCGTAGACGCGGCACGCGCATCCCTGACGCTCACAGAAATCACTGATCGCGACTCCCCCACCATTGGCGTGACAGGAACGCGCGAAAGGCAGATGATCCCGCAGCCCTTTGACAACTACGCAGGCGTGAAGTTCACGCTCCCTTTCTCCTCTCCCGGAAGAAACATTCCGCGTCTTGCAAGCGCCGAGTCCGAGTTGGTTACTACACAGACACAGCTCGTCTTGCAGGAGCGGCAGTTGCTCCTCGAATTGGAACAAGCCGAAATTCAGTTGAAGGCCGCGAGAACTTCGCTCGAAGCAGCGAGTCGGGCGGCCTCAGAGTTGGAGCAGCGCTCGGGTAAGATCGAGCGTGCATGGCGAGCGGGGGAGTTGCCGCTGATCGAGGTCATCCGTGCGCGGGTCGCCGCCTATGAAGCAACCATCACAAAAGTGCGCAACGCTGCCAGCCGGGAGGTGGCCGCGGCTCGCGTAAAGCTTGCGCTGGGATTCCTGCCGTGAGGTTAAGTTACGCTTTTATCCCAGCGTTGCTTTTGGGGCCAGTGGCAATTTTCTATTTCGTTCCGGCCGCAAGGCAGGTCTTGCCCCCTTCCATTGCGAACTTGCTCGCGGAAGAACAGCCCGCTCCCAAGAACGAGTTGAAGAAGCCGGAGCAAACGCCTCCCGGCAGCGTCACGATGTCGGAGGAAGCGCAGCGAAATGCCGGCGTTAAGCTTGCCAAGGCAGAAACACAGTCCATCGCCCAGCAGATTTATGCGGCCGGCGTCGTGGCGTTCGATGAACGACATGTTGCGCATTTGCGGCCAGTAACGTCGGGCCGCGTCATCACCTTGAACAAAAAGGCGGGCGAAGAGGTTAAGAGGGGAGACGTGCTCGCCCGCATCGATGCGATTGGGCTCGAAGATGCCCGGGAGCGTCTTCAGGCAGCGCAGGCGGCGCAGAGGCAGGCTCAGGCGGAAACCGAGACGGCAGACGCAGCTTTGAAACGAGGGATTATTCTTGCCAAGGACGGCTCAGTTGCCAAAGCGGAGGTCGAACGCAGACGAGCAGCAGCGGCCAGGGCGAAGGCGGCCATCATCGCCGCCGAAACAAAGGTGACCGCCGCGCAGGCCATGATCAGCCGGCTCGATCCGTCGAAAACCGGAAAAAGCCTAAGCGACATCCTATCCCCGTTGGACGGGGTGGTGGTGACCTCCAGCATTTCCCCTGGTGAACTCGTCGACACCAATACCGAAGCCTTTACCGTGGCCGATCTTTCGACAGTCCTCGTGCTCGCGAATATCTATGAGAAAGACATCGCGGTTGTGAAAGACGGCGATCCTGTCGAGATCACGGCGTCTGCCTTTCCGGGCACAGTGTTCAAGGGGCGTGTTCGGAGCGTCGGGGCGTCGGTTGATCCCAAAACAAACACGGCCCCGGTTCGTCTCGATATCGCAAACCCTTCCGACGCCTTGAAGGCCGGCATGTTCGTCAGCCTTGCCATCCAGGCGAGCCTTGGAAAAGAGGGCGTGACTGTTCCGGCGAGCGCCTTGCAGCAGGTGCAGGGCGGGCAGGTTGTCTTCGTCAAGACCGGCCGGGACACGTTCCAGCGCCGGGATGTCGAACTCGGCGTGCAGAGGCCGGACTGGGTCGAGATCCGCAAAGGCGTGTCAAGCGGGGAGGAGGTCGTGACCGCTGGAAGTTTTCAGGTCAAGTCGGTGCTTCTTCGGGATCTGCTTGGGTCCACGGATTGATCTGCGTCTCCGTCATGCGTTTGGACTCAAGACATGCAGCGCTACTTTGAATTCATCGTGAGGAGGCGCTGGCTTGTGCTGATCGTCTCCTTGGGCATAGCGGCAGCCGGTTTCTACAATCTTCTCAACCTTGCCATAGACGCCGTCCCGGATATCTCGCCGAAACAGGTCATGATCCTAACCGAGGTCAGCGGCATGGCCGCGCCCGAAGTCGAGCGGCTCGCCACGTTTCCGGTCGAGAACGCAATGGCAGGAATCCCCGGTCTCAAGTCCATCCGCTCGATCTCCCGGTTCGGCATCTCCGCCGTCTATGTGACATTCCACGATACCGTGGAGGAAACGACGGCACGGCAATACGTCTTCCAAAGGCTCCAGCAAGCCAAGCAGATGATGGCGCCCGGCGTGGGAGAGCCGAACATGGGGCCGATGGCGACCGGGCTTGGCGAGATCTATCAGTTCCAACTGCGCGGACCGGGCTATACGCCCATGCAGCTTTGGCAAATGATGCAGTGGACGATTGCTCCGCAGCTAAGGCTGACGCCTGGGATCGTGGATGTGAACATCTATGGCGGCGAGATGCCGACCTATGAGGTGAGGATCGGCACCGAAGCCCTTCTTCGCTACGGCATTTCCGTCTCGCAGGTGTTCAATGCCATCGCGAACAACAACGCAGCAAAGGGCGGCGCTTACATCGAGCGCAACGACCAGCAGGAGGTCATTCGGGGCGAAGGCTTCGCCGAAAGTCCGCGTGACATTACCAGCATCGTGCTAACGACGGGGCCGGATGGAACGCCGATCACGATTGGAACTTTGGGCGAGGTGGTGGAAGCTCCGAAGGTGCGGATCGGCGCTGTTAGCCACGATGGCAAGGGGGAAACCGTCGTCGGCATTGCACTCATGCATTACGGCCAGAATGCAAGTCAGGTGATCGAGGCCGTCAAGCAGTCCGTCGCCCGGATTCAGAAGCAGCTTCCGCCAGGGGTCGAGATATCTCCCTATTACGACCGTTCGGCGCTGGTCACTCGCACGATCAATACCGTGGAGCATAATCTTCTGGAAGGCGCCGCCCTTGTCATCGTCGTACTCCTTCTCGTCCTCGGGCGGCTTCGAGCTGGCCTTATCGTCGCGAGCGCCATTCCCTTCTCCATGCTGATGGCCTTCGTAGGAATGCGTCAGTTCGGGATATCTGGCAATCTCATGAGCCTCGGCGCCATCGATTTCGGCCTTATCGTCGATGGGGCCGTGGTGATGGTTGAAAACGTGCTCCGGAGCAGAGCGGCAGATCCCAAGTCCGATCCGCTGGCCGTCACCGCCAAAGCTGCTGCGGAGGTCGCGCGCCCGGTCGCGTTTGCGGTCCTGATTATCGTCATAGTCTATCTGCCGATCCTCACGCTGGAAAGCGTCGAGGGCAAGATGTTCCGGCCGATGGCGTTGACGGTGATCCTCGCGCTTGTGAGCTCGCTTGCGCTGACCATGACCGTCATTCCTTCGCTCGCCGCCATTTTCTTGTCCGGCAGGAGCGCGGCTTCCGAAAAGGACACCCCGCTCATGCGCTATGCGCGAAGAGGCTACACCCCGATCCTCGACTGGAGCGAACGCCGCCCGGTCCTGGTTGGGAGCATCGCAGTTCTTTCGTTCGCCGGCGCGGTCGTTCTTGCCATTGGGCTCGGGAGCGAGTTCATTCCGACGCTGGAGGAAGGCTCCATCGTCGTTACCTCCGAGAAGCTGCCCGGCATCAGCCTCGACGCGTCTTTGCGGACGGTGAACACCATCGAGAAGGTTCTGAAGGGGTTCCCGGATGTGGACCATGTTGTCTCGCTGACGGGCAGCGCCGCGATACCGACAGAATCCGATGGGTGTCGAGTTCGACCAACTCTTTCATCTCGCTGAAGCCCACGAGCGAGTGGAAGACCGCCAAAACGCAGAACGGTCTCGTGAGCGCTTTCGAAAAGCGGCTCAAGGAGGAAGTGCCGGGCGTCGCCTTCACCTTCTCGCAGCCGATCCAGATGCGCATGCAGGACCTTTTGCAGGGCGCCAGAGGCGATGTTGTCGTCTCCATCTACGGCGACGACTTGTCCGTCCTGAGACAGAAAGCCGAGGAAGTGGCCGGCGCGATCTCAAATGTTCAGGGCGCGGCCGATACGAAGCCGGAAGCGTTAGCGGGATATCCTTCGCTGATCATCAAGGTGAACCGTGTCGCCGTGGCGCGTTATGGCATGAACGTGTCCGATGTTCTCAATGTCGTGGAAAGCATTGGCGGGCACACCGCCAGCACGGTTTACGGTCGAAACAACTCCCAGACCGAGATCGTTTTTCGCCTGCCGCCCAACGACCGGACCAATGTCGAAGAAATCCGAAATCTCCCGGTCAGCAATGCGCAAGGCCGGATGATTCCGCTCTCGGAGTTGGCCGATGTCGCTTTCACGACGGGGCCTGCTGAGATCAATCGGCAGAAACTGCAACGGCGGATTACGGTTATGACCAATATCCGCGGACGCGATGCGGGCAGCTTCGTTGAGGCCGCGCAAGCAGCCGTCAACAAACAGGTCAAGCTGCCGCCGCGCTATTCCATGGAGTGGGGCGGCCAATTTCAGAACTTGCAGCAGGCGACGGCCCGGCTCTCCATCGTGGTGCCGGTAACGCTCGCGATTATCTTTATGCTGCTCTATCTCTTGTTCGACAGCGTGTTGATCGCGCTTTTGATCTTCCTGAACGTACCTATCGCTGCCACGGGAGGCATCGCCGCCCTTACGCTTCGCGGGCTTCCTTTCAGCATCTCCGCCGCGATCGGTTTCATCGCAACATTCGGCATCGCAATCCTGAACGGCGTCGTTCTCATGAGCTACGTGCTGAGCGAGCAGGGCCAGGGCCTCGACCCAAAGAAGGCTGCCAGGGAAGCAGCGCTGATCAGGCTGCGTCCGGTGCTCACGACCGCGCTGGTTGCGAGCTTAGGCTTTGTGCCGATGGCCGTCTCGACAGGCGCAGGCGCGGAGGTGCAGCGTCCGCTCGCTACGGTGGTCATCGGAGGCCTTATCGTCGCGACGCTTCTGACGCTTGTGCTGCTGCCGTCGGTCTATCCTCTCGCCCACAAATGGAGCTTCCGCGCCCGCAAGGCGATCAATCGCGCTTCCGGGGTTCAGCCCGCCGAATGAACTGGCACTACCGTGTGAGGCGCGTCCCTGCGTCGACGACAACTCGTCGTCCCGCTCAATTGCGTAATTCCTATCGGGTACCCCGTGTCTGCAGTGGCGAGTTCAGCCATGCGATTGGCACGTCAAGTTCTTCGGCAGCTACTTGCAGAATAGCCGCCTTCAGCCCTTGCCCAAGTTCCGCCTTGCCGGTGAAAACTGCAATCGCCCCATTCGCATCGATGCGAATCCAGGAGTCGAGATAGGGTGGGCCTTTCAAGCTGCCAGGGAGTTTCTGCCCAGAACTCGTTTGATTTGCGACACCAGTCTTTTCCTGAGCAAAGACATGTGCAGCAGAAAAGCTGAGAAAGAGCGCTCCGGTCCCCGCCAGGACAGAACGTCGGGAGAGCACGGCGGGCCCCGCGGTGACGGCTGGCCCCCGCTTGCCACGTGCCTTGCATGAGCTTCGCTGCCACCAACCCGAAGCCGAGGCTTTTCGCAGAACGTTTCCCAAACGCCGCGCATCACTCATCGGCGCGTTGGCCGGGTATCCTGCTCCCGCGCCTCAAGCGCAAAAAGGTGAAGCGAAACGCCTTGATAATGATGTGGAGGAGAACATTGTCCTGAATATCAAGATTCTGCTCAAAGCGCGAACATCCCGACACTCGAACCCAAACTCCGAGCGCGAAGGGTCGACTGACATTGCGTCGGGCAATCACGCCATTCCTTGCAAGACCTGAGGTAGCAAAAGCGTCCCGAGAGATCTTCCGCCGGCGATTCTCGATTGAGATTAATCTTTTTCAACAGATCCTATCGCAGCGCTTCGGCCAGTTCCAAGTGACCGGCGGCACTCGCAACATCGACAGCTTTCTCGCGTTTCTTGTTGCGCAGGCTGCGATCCGCACCGGCTGCGAGCAGCGCTCGAGCTGTCGCCGTCTGACCCTCGCTCGCGGCAATCATCAGGGCGGTGTTGCCGAACGCATTCCGGGAGTCAATCTTGGCGCCTGCCCGGATCAAAGCCTCGACCAGCGGCGCAGAACCAAGTTTCGCGGCGAGCATGAGGGGCGTGTTTCCGGTAGCCGTGGCTTGGTTCGGGTCAGCGCCTTCGTCCAGCATGCGCGACGCCAGTTCCGCGTGACCTCTTTCCAACGCATGCAAGAAGGCGGTGACGCCTTTCTTATCGGGTTGCCCTGGATTCGCCGCCCCACGCAGCAGCACCATGGCAGCATCGACGTTTCCCCGGTCCGCAGCATACCAAAGTGGCGTCCGGCCGAGAGAGTCGGCCTCGTTTACACGGGCGCCACGCTCCATAAGCGCTTTCACAATGCCGGCGCCACAGCCTCGGCTCGCAAGCGAAAGGGCGCCGGTTCACCGCCATCGCCGTTCAGGCTGGCGCGGGTCGCTAGCAAAGCAGCAACAATCTTTTCGTTGCATCGGCGAAGCGCAAGCGTCAAAGCGGTCGCGGTATCGGCGCGTTTTGCATCGACATCCGAAACCTTGGCCAGAAGCTCCACCTCAGCCCCACGGTCTTGAGAGGCGGCCCGCATCAATGGCGTTTCCTGGGCTTTATTGCGTGCGTTGGCGCTGGCGCCCGCGGACAAGAGCGCCTCAACGACGCGAGCGTGACCCGCGCCGGCAGCGAGCGCAAGAGCGGTGTTGCCATCTTCGTCACGCGATTTAAGAGGCGTTCCTCTTTTAATGAGAGCTTTGATTCCTTCGAGATTGCCGCGACGGGCCGCATCGATCAAAGCTTTACCCGTGTCCGAAGTTACAGCGGCTGCCCGGCTGGATATTGCCTGCGGATCGTCCGATGATGCGGCCTTCCAAGCGGGTGCTTCCTTCGGAGCAGACCGCTTCGCCGCGATCTCGGCGAGCAGATCGCGAGCCTTGTCGTGGCCTTTGTCCGCAGCGCGCTGCGCCCACATCTCGGCGGCTTTGAGATCGACCGGCGTCCCTCGCCCCCCAAGATACATGCTGGCGAGGCTGTACTGCGCGCGGACATGCCCGGCATTCGCTGCTTGCTGCATCCAGCGAAAGGCTTCGGTTTCATTCTGGGCTACGCCGCGCCCGATCCGGTAAAGCGATGCAAGCTGATATTGCGCCTCTGCATTTCCGGCGTGAGCCTGCGTTTCAAGGAGTGCGGCAGCTTCGGAATAGGCTCCTGAGCGAACCGAGGACTCCACCGCACGATCTTTATTCGTTTCTTGCGCCCGTAAGCTCACTGGCGAGCATGCCGTCGCAAGGGCGAGGCACGAGAGGAAAACGAGAGGATTGCTGACTTTAGGCTGTCCCATACTTCGTCTCGATCTCTACACCGATGGATTTCAAAAAATTCGTCGGCAGAATGCCGCCCGCACAAACGATCACCGCATCGTTCTTAATGCGCAGGCGCTTGCCTTTCCAGTCGAGGTCGACATGGCTTTCGCCAATCTCCGCAACCTGGCTTTTAAGCATGAGCTTCAGGCGCCCAGTCTCGACGGCTTGATCGACGCGTGTGCGGTTCTTGGGTTTGGCTCGGGAGAAGGCCTCGGAGCGGTAAGAGAGCGTCACCTTCGCATCTGTCTCAAGGGCGATCCTGCCTGCAGCTTCGAGCGCGCTGTCGCCGCCACCGACAACAAGCACATGCTGGCCAGCATATTGCTCGGGGTCGATAAGGCGGTACACGACCTTGGATTGCTCTTCTCCTGGAACGTTCAGACGTCGCGGGGTGCCGCGCCTGCCGATGGCGAGGAGCACAGCGCGGCTCCTAAGGGTTCCGCGCGCCGTCCGAACCTCAAACCCCGTGGCCGTTCTTTCGATTGCATCGACCCGCTCTCCATAGCGGATCCTGAGTTTCTGCTCGCGAACCACATTGGCCCAGAAATCAAGCAGCTCTTCTTTATAAACCTCCGTGAAATTCATCTTGCCGACGAGTGGAAGCTCTGCGGGCTGAGTCATGACGAGCTTGCGGCGCGGGAAGTGCGCGACCGTGCCGCCAAGACTGTCCTGCTCCAAAGTGCCGTAGCGGAGCTTGTGAGACTTGGCAGCCAGACTGGCTGCAATGCCGGCAGGTCCGCCCCCGACGATAATCACATCAAGACCATTCTCCCGGCCTATGCCATCGAAATTCCGGATCGAATCTATCGCCTGCCGGCCCTGCTCGATCGCGTTCCGGATCAGTCCCATGCCGCCAAGTTCGCCCGCGATGAACAGACCAGGCACATTCGTCTGGAAATCCTCTCCGACATGCGGGATCTCGACGCCTCTCGCTTCGGTGCCGAAAACGAGCGTGATGGCGTCGTAGGGGCAGGCTGCGCGGCAAGCGCCGTGACCGATGCATTCGGAAGGCAAGATCAGCTCGGACTTGCCGTTTATAATGCCGAGAACATCTCCTTCAGGACATGCGGTCACGCAAGACCCGCAGCCCATGCACTTGGCGAGGTCAATCTTCGGATGAAGCGACGGCGGCTCGTTCAGTCCTGATGCTATGGCCTCCTCGCGCACTGCGACCGCCCGGGCATCTGCGCGCTGTCTCAATCCGAGGTAGGCAAGCCAGATCACCAAAAGGGGAGTGGCGTAAACGAAGAATCCATTCAGCAAATTTCATCGCAAAACACGCAGTCAAAAAAAGCGGCGCGGACCTGAACTCTTTCGAGCCGCGCCCTCACCGCTTTCCCTCTCTGAAGCCTTAAATCTCGACAAGCTTGTCTGACATCCACACACGAAAACGTCTCTGCAGTCAGCTTATTCCGGCGTAAATGGGCAATTCTAAGATCAGAGTTATTCTCGACTAATACTTGGATTTGCAGGAGGCGGCGGCCACAAAAGTGCCGGGATTGTATCGCGATGTCGCCAGCCGCGAGCATGAAACCAAACAATTTTCGCGCGCGGCTAACCGTTTGTTACGAACTCTGGCTTTGGAGAAAGGCGGTCAATGGCGGATCAAGTGAGTTTTTCGGTGTCAGGGCGCTCTCGTTCTCAGACCAAGAGGCCGCGCGCCGCAGAAAGCAGGAACCGGCAAGGCAGCCGGATCCCGGTCAGCGCTTTCTCTCATTATTTCGCCAAGCCGCTTCTCGGCCTCGGGCCGCTCCTCTTCGCTGTCGCCGTGGTCGCTTCCCTTTATGCAGGCTGGGCGTTTCGGGAAGAGGAATACATCTCCGCAAAATCGGGGGTCGGCTACTGGCTGGGCATCGTGGGCAGCGTCCTGATGCTGATCTTGCTGCTTTATCCGCTTCGGAAGCGCTACCGCTTTCTGCGGGGGCTTGGCCGCGTACCGACCTGGTTTCGCTCGCATATGCTGCTCGGCATAGTTGGGCCGACGCTCATTATCTTTCATGCGAATTTCCAGACGCACTCACTCAATGCCTCGGTCGCCCTTTTCTTCATGCTCGTCATCGTGGCGAGCGGAATCATCGGGCGATACCTCTTCGCGAAAATCCATAAGGGCCTTTACGGCAGCAAGGCGGAAGTCCGTAGCATTCTGTCCGATGCCGATGTCGTGAAGCACGCTCTTGGCGGCGATTTCCAGGGAGCAGAGCGGATCTTGGCCGAGCTTGCCGCATTTGAAAGCCGCGTTCTTGTCCGCCACAAAGGGTTCTTCTCCAGCGTTTGGTCTTTTTCGGCGCTGGGATGGCGCGCGCATAGCGTCCGCCAGAGCGTATTGCGGCAAGCCAAACAAGCCATAGACCGTGAGGGAAAGGCGCGCGGGTTCGGCTGGAGCGCCCGCCGGAAGCGGCTGAAGCTCGTCAGACAGCATCTCGACCTGTATTTCGCCACCGTCAACAAGGCGGCGCGTTTCGGCGTCTACGAGCGCATGTTCGCGTTGTGGCATGTGCTGCACATGCCACTTTTCTTTCTCCTGGTTTTGTCGGCGATCCTGCATGTGATTGCAGTCCATCTTTATTGACCGGGAAGCGCACCTTGTCCTCATCGCTTCTCCGGCTTTTGTCGATCGCCTTGATCATCCTGTGCGCTGCGGTCCTCTCCGCCGCGGCTCAAAACATATTCGAGAAGCTCGTCATGCCGGGTCCGCTCGTCGAAGGCCACGCAAAGCTCGAAAACGACTGCGCGAACTGCCATGAGGCATTCACAAAAACCTCGCAATCACGCCTCTGCCTCGCCTGCCACAAAGACATCGCCAAGGACCGGGAGCTTGGACGCGGCCTGCATGGAAAGCGTAACGATGCCTCGAAGTCGGAGTGCAAAAGCTGCCATACGGATCACAAAGGCCGGGCCGCTGACATCGTGCAGTTCGACAGGGAAACGTTCAATCACGCATTTACGAACTTTCAGCTCAATGGCGGCCACAAAAACGCGGCTTGCGACAGTTGTCATCTGCCCAAAGTGAAGTTTCGCAACACGCCGGGCCGCTGCGTCGATTGTCACCGGGACACTGATCCGCATAAGGGGCGGCTCGGCGACGGATGCCAGAGCTGCCACAGCGAGGACAGCTGGAGCCGCGTGCAAACCTTCGACCACTCAAAAACCCATTTTCCGCTCACGGGAAGCCATGAAAAGGTGGCGTGCTCCTCCTGCCATGCGAACGAAAAATATAAGGGCGTGCCGACGGTCTGCTCATCCTGCCACCAACTCCAGGATGTCCATCAGGGCCATTACGGCGCAAAGTGCGAGACCTGCCATCAGGCGACGAAGTGGAAGACGGTGCGCTTCGATCACGCTCGCGCGACGAAATTTCCGCTGAAGGGAAGACACGCAAACGCCCGCTGCGAAGCCTGCCACACCGGCGATCTCTACAAGGAAAAGCTCGGAACAACCTGTCTCTCCTGTCACAAACAGGACGACGCCCACGCCGGCAAGCTTGGGACCGCCTGCCAGCAATGCCACAACGAGACGGGCTGGCGTCAGAAGGTGGCCTTCGACCACGATCTTTCGCGCTTCCCGCTTCTTGGGCAGCATGCCGTCGTCCCTTGCGAGGAGTGCCACAAATCAACCTCCTACAAGGATGCATCGACGGCGTGCTCAAGCTGCCACCGCGACACCCATCACGAAGGCCGTCTAGGCTCGGCTTGCGCCTCCTGTCACACGCCGAATGGCTGGGCGATCTGGCGGTTCGATCACGGCACGCAAACACACTTCCCTTTGACCGGAGCGCACACCGGACTGACTTGCGCGTCGTGCCATCGGGAGAAGAGCGTCGCAAAGATCTCACTTCCAGGAACCTGTTATTCCTGTCACGCCAACGACGACGCCCATCAAGGGAACTTCGGCCGGGCGTGTGAGAAGTGCCACAACACGACATCCTTTAGATAGCGTTTCGCGAGTGTCTTACCCAATTATCGCCACCATCCCCAATGCGACAATCGCTTACATTTGCCGTAATTTTATAACACCTTTCCATGATCAGAATCCCATTTGCTGTGAGTTTTGGGAATAAGAGGAAAGCTTAGCCGTTTTTGGTTAAGACGCAGGGATCGGTAGATACGCTCTGTGTACGTTTCGCGGGAGAGTCCGCAGGCGGATATCCGGACCGCGGCGCCAGGGCACAGGCCTCTCGCTCAGCAAAATGGATGGCGGCATTCTCGCCGCGTCTGGGCATCCTCTTTAGGCTTGAAAGAGAACGGCAGGGTGGGCGGCGACTGTATGCGAAAACATTTACTCTCGATCGGCGCAGTCCTCGCGTTGATCACTGTTTTTGCGAATGCTGCCTTCGCCCAGCAGGGCGCAACCTCGCGGTTTGATCACGCCCGCACCGGGTTCCCGCTCACCGGCGCTCACATGGATGTTGACTGTGTAAGCTGCCACATTAACGGCCGTCTCAAAGGAACGCCCCGCGCCTGCGCCGCCTGCCATAACGGGACACTGGCCGCCGGGAAGCCAGCCAGCCATGTCCCGACAGGCGCTCAGTGCGAGACTTGCCATACAAATTTTGTGAGCTTCGCGGGCGCATCCTTCAACCATGCCGGCATTACATCGGGATGCGCATCCTGCCATAACGGCGTGAAGGCTCTTGGCAAGCCCGCAAACCACATCTCCACCTCGTCGCCCTGCGAAACCTGTCATAAGAGCACGCTGACTTTCGCTGCGGCGGTGGGCGGAATGCCCGCGAACCACATCCCCACCTCGCAGCCCTGCTCCACATGCCACACTGGCGCGACCTACGGGCCCAAAACGCCGATGAACCACATTGGCATCACGTCGGGGTGCGCCACCTGCCACGGCGGCCAATCCTTCACGGGCGTCACCCCAGTTTCGAAGTCTGCGAACCACATCCCGACTACGGCCGATTGCCTGACCTGCCACAAGGCCACGACCGCCTTCGGTCCCGGCACGGCGATGATCCACACCGGGATCACGTCGGGCTGCACCAGCTGCCACAACGGCAGCAGCTTCACCGGCGTCACCCCGGTTTCGAAACCTTCGAACCACATTGCAACAACCGCTGACTGTGTCACCTGTCACACAAGCTTCACCAGCTTTGCAGGCGCCACAGGCGGCATGCCCGCGAACCATATTCCGACCTCGCAGCCGTGCACGACGTGCCACACAGGCACGACCTATGGCCCCGGCACGCCGATGAACCACACGGGCATCACGTCGGGCTGCACCACCTGCCATAACGGCAGCAGCTTCACCGGCGTCACGCCTGTTTCCAAGCCCGCCGGCCATCTCTCAACAACGGCCGATTGCGCCACCTGCCACAAAGCCGGGTTCACGACCTTTGCGGGCGGCAAGATGGATCATACCGGGATCACCACGGGCTGCTCCACCTGCCACAGCGGCAGCAGCTTCACCGGCGTCACCCCGGTTTCGAAACCTTCGAACCACATTGCAACAACCGCTGACTGTGTCACCTGTCACACAAGCTTCACCAGCTTTGCAGGCGCCACAGGCGGCATGCCCGCGAACCATATTCCGACCTCGCAGCCGTGCACGACGTGCCACACAGGCACGACCTATGGCCCCGGCACGCCGATGAACCACACGGGCATCACGTCGGGCTGCACCACCTGCCATAACGGCAGCAGCTTCACCGGCGTCACGCCTGTTTCCAAGCCCGCCGGCCATCTCTCAACAACGGCCGATTGCGCCACCTGCCACAAAGCCGGGTTCACGACTTTTGCGGGCGGCAAGATGGATCATACCGGGATCACCACGGGCTGCTCCACCTGCCACAGCGGTCAATCCTTCACGGGCGTCACGCCGGTCTCGAAGCCTGCGAACCACATCCCGACCACAGCTGATTGCTCGACCTGCCACAAGGCCACGACCGCCTTCGGCCCCGGCACGGCAATGATCCACACCGGCATCACGTCCGGCTGCGCCACCTGCCACAACGGCGGCAGCTTCACCGGCGTCACGCCGGTCTCCAAGCCCGCGACACACATTGCGACCAGCGCCGATTGCTCGACCTGCCACACGAGCTTCACCAGCTTTGCGGGCGCAACGGGGGGCATGCCCGCGAACCATATCCCGACCTCGCAGCCCTGCACGACCTGCCACACAGGCACGACTTATGGCCCCAACACGCCGATGAACCACACGGGCATCACGTCGGGCTGCACCACCTGCCACAACGGCAGCAGCTTCACCGGCGTCACGCCCGTCTCCAAGCCGTCGAACCACATTGCGACAACAGCAGACTGCGTGACCTGCCATAAAAGCTTCGTCAGCTTTGCAGGAGCGACCTTCAATCACTCCGGCATCACATCGGGCTGCGCTACCTGCCACACTGGGGCTGGCGGCATCGTGGGCAAGCCCGCGAGCCACATCCCGACAAGTCTCGATTGCTCGACCTGCCACAAGAGCACGACGGCGTTCGGTCCCGGCACGGCAATGAACCACACGGGGATCACGTCGGGCTGCACCACCTGCCATAACGGCAGCAGCTTTACGGGCGTGACGCCGGTCTCGAAGCCATCGACCCATATCGCGACATCCGCCGACTGCGTGACCTGCCACACGAGCTTTGTGAGCTTCGCGGGCGCGGCCTTCAATCACTCCGGCATTACATCGGGCTGCGCTACCTGCCACACTGGGGCTGGCGGCATCGTGGGCAAGCCCGCGAGCCACATCCCGACAAGTCTCGATTGCTCGACCTGCCACAAGAGCACGACGGCGTTCGGTCCCGGCACGGCAATGAACCATACGGGCATCACCTCGGGCTGCACCACCTGCCATAACGGCAGCAGCTTCACCGGCGTCACGCCTGTCTCGAAGCCCTCGACCCATATCGCGACATCCGCCGACTGCGTGACCTGCCACACGAGCTTTGTGAGCTTCGCGGGCGCGGCCTTCAATCACTCCGGCATCACATCGGGCTGCGCTACCTGCCACACTGGGGCTGGCGGCATCGTGGGCAAGCCCGCCAGCCACATCCCGACCACTCAGGACTGCTCCATCTGCCACAAGAGCACGACGGCGTTCGGTCCCGGCACGGCAATGAACCATACGGGGATCACCTCGGGCTGCACCACCTGCCATAACGGCAGCAGCTTTACGGGCGTGACGCCTGTCTCGAAGCCCTCGACCCATATCGCAACATCCGCCGACTGCGTGACCTGCCACACGAGCTTTGTGAGCTTCGCGGGCGCGGCCTTCAATCACTCGGGTATTACATCGGGGTGCGCCAGCTGTCACACGGGCGCGGGCGGTGTTGTTGGAAAGCCCGCAAACCACATCCCGACCACTCAGGACTGCTCCATCTGCCATAAGAGCACCACGGCGTTCGGCCCTGGCACGGCGATGAACCATACGGGCATCACGTCGGGGTGCACTACCTGCCATAACGGCAGCAGCTTTACCGGCGTCACGCCTGTCTCGAAGCCATCGACCCATATCGCAACATCCGCCGACTGTGTGACCTGCCACACGAGCTTTGTGAGCTTCGCGGGCGCGGCCTTCAATCACTCAGGCGTCGCCGCAGGCACATGCAACTCCTGCCACCTCAGCGGAACGGGCGGGGCAATGGTCGAGGTTGCCAAGCATGTGCCGACGGGGTCGGTGTCCTGCGACACATGCCACAAAAGCACGGTTGTTGGCGGGTTTGCGACTTACACGGTGGGCAGCTCCGGACATGCGGCTCTCGGCGTCATCCTGTCCAGTTCGAACTGCATGACCTGCCACGCTGGCGCGTATCTCGGGGTGAAGACCTTCAAGCCGCACCCTGGAAAGCACGGAACGACAGCATCGACCGCCAACTTCTGCGGCACCTGCCACAAGAGCTTTACCCAGGATCCGGGCGGAGGCTGATCCAGGGATGGCCAAGACAATCGCGATCAAACCCACGCAGCAAACGGCCAACCCGAAGGGAGAGACGATGCAACGGCGAACGCGTCCCTTTCCGGTGCAGTTTGTCCGGTCCGCCCTGGCGGCGGGATTAGCACTCCTTTCATGGTCCGGCGCATCGCGGGGGGAGCCGGTGACAAACCGCGTGCTTGCGGGCTATCAGATGGCGACGGCCGGGAACTGTTCGCTGTTCAAGATCAATTTCAATTTCCGCATCCGCTATGTCAGCCACTTCCCTGTGAGCAGCGGGACCGAGCTTCGCATCATGTTCGAGCCGATCGATCCCGGCCGGTTCCTCATCGAAGGTTCCCCCGAGCGTGAGGCTTTGCGGCCGCCCGTGAACAGCCCAGTCGGCATCAAGGCGATCCAATACGAAACGCGCATCGCTGAAAGCCCGACGCTCACGATCCTGTTCAACCACCCCGTGAATTTCAACGTTCGCGGCGACGCAGACTTTCAGAGCTTGATTGTTTCGGTGAGCGATCGCGGCAAGGCCTGCAAGCCTGATTTTCCCGGGAGCGCCGTCAACGAATGGAACGCCGCCCCCGAGGGCGAGACTGTCGTCTCACGCCGCCAGGTTCCCCGCGAAACTGTGGTGGAGAAGCGCGCGCCGAAAGCTATCCCGATCCCCGACGTTGCTCCGACCGAAGTTCCTGGCATCTCTCAGCCTGTAGCGGATAACCCGCAAGATGGGGCGTCGGCCAAGCTCATCGCGGATGCACGCGGAGCGATGAGGCAGAACAACTATGTGCAGGCGATTACGCTTTTGCGGAAAGCCGTGGCCGAGCCCGAGAACGCTCGTTCGCCTGAAGCACGCGAACTGCTCGGCGTCGCTTATCAAAAAGACAAGCAGACTGCGGCGGCAAAGGCGGTTTATGAGGATTATGTGAAGCGATACCCGAATGGGGAAGGCGCCGAGGGTGTGCGCCAGCGCTTGATGGCGCTTGAAACGGCACAGGCCCAGCCGGTTGGGGCGCTCCGGGCGCCTGTATCGGGTCCCGTCGAAATCGGCGGCGGTCCGGTCGAGAACAACGGCAACGGCCAGGCCCAACCCAACACATCCTACGTCACCATGTCGGGAAGCGTTTCGCAGTTCTACATCAAGGACGACAGCTATCGCGTCGTCCGCGATCCGACACAGGCGCTGAACTTAAATGCCACCAAAGACGATCTGGCCGTGCATCAGAACACGCTGATGTCGAACGTCGATGCGTCGGCTGCCTGGGGTGACGGCAACGTGAAAACGAAGTTCCGCTTTTCCGGGACCGAGGAGCATCTCTTCGACCATGCCGACACCGATCTTTGGGGTATCAGCGCGCTTTACCTCGATACCTCCATAAAGGATTGGGGTACGACCTTCCGTGTTGGACGCCAGATCCAGAACTCCAACGGCATCCTGGGCCGGTTCGATGGCGCAGTTATCACCTATCAATGGAACCCATGGTTTGGTGTTTCGGCAGTCGGGGGCTCTCCGGTTGAGAGCCGGTTCGATCTGCCCTTCAAAGACGACATGTATTTCTATGGCGCCAGCGTGAACTTCACGCACCTCTTCGGCGGACTGGACGCCAGCGTTTACGGAATTGAGCAGCGTGCGCGCGAATACATCGACCGGCAGGCCGTCGGGACGGAATTGCGCTATGCGGACGATACCAAATTTGCGTTCCTGACTGTCGACTACGATACCTATTTCAACGAGCTGGACGCTGCGATCTTCACGGGATCTTGGACGTTTCCCGATAAATCGTCGGTTCGTTTGACAGCGGACTACCGCAAAGCCCCGTATTTAACCACCTGGAACGCGTTGCAAGGCCAAGCCTTTGTATCCCTTTACGATCTTCTGAAAGCGAATACGCTCGCCGATGTCAGGCAAATGGCAATCGACAGGACCGCGACCTATGAGTTTGCGAACATCGGTTACACCCGCCAGCTCCTGGATAAACTACAGCTCAATCTCGACTTCACGGCTGCTCACATCGACGGAACGATTGCCTCCTACGGCGTGCTGGCAACGCCAGATATGGGCACTGAGTTCTACTACTCAGCGCAACTCGTCGGCACGTCGCTCGTCAAGCCCGGGGATGTCTACACGGCGGCCTTCCGGTATTCCGATTTGCAAGAGTTCAGACAATTACGCCATCGATCTGAGCACACGTTATCCAATCAGCGAGGAATGGAACGTAGCGCCGCGTCTGACCACAGGATACAGCACCGGCAAGGTCGCCTCTTATGACGAGTACACGGTCCTGCCTTCACTTCTCGTCGATTACCTTTTGTGGAAGGATTTCAATCTGGAGTTGGAGGTCGGCGAGCGCTGGACCTGGCACAACCAAGGCACTACGAAGACCACCGAAAACGAGCTCTTCGTGACTGCCGGCTTCCGCTACGATTTCTACGCGGACTCTGCGCCAGAAATGCGCGAACCTCTCTATTCTATGCCGCTAATCTTAGTAAGAAGAGCCATGCTAGACATGATATTACACACCGTCTCTTGATATTTTATATCTCTTCCTGCAGAAGGTCATAAGTTTACCTTACCAAACAATCGGTACAGCTTGCGCGTAAATGTTTCGTCGCTATTGTTGCGGCATGCAAGAACTCGCGCATTAGTATAGCTTTTCGCGAGCCCTAATCCATCCGCCGCAAACACGCCACGCAAAGCGAGCAAGCCCAAAAGCAACGTTGCCGAGAAGTCTCTTTGAGACTCAACTTATACTTCCAAGATATCTACATTTTGACAATCTGTTACGAATTGATCTAGCTCCTCTTAAAGCGGCGCTTAAGCAAATTGGGGGGAATTATGAGCGTGCACCACCGTCCGCGCGCGCAGGCCGCGCTGCCGAAGGTTAGCGAGACCGATAGTATCCGCCATACGTCAGATCTTCGGTGGGCGGCGCGCGGCGCTTTGGCAGCAGGCGCATTGGCGGCGGTCAGCGTCACTCTGAGTACTCCCGCTTCCGCCGTTCCCTCCTACGCCCGCCAGACCGGGCAGACTTGCGCGACCTGCCATACCGCCTTTCCCGAACTCACGCCCTATGGCCGTCAGTTCAAGCTGATGGGTTACACCGCGGGAGGCACGCGCTGCAACGATGGCTCGGCAAAGTCCGACGAGATGCAGGTTCCGCTTTCCGGGATGACCTTGCCGACAACCCTCACAAGCGTCAGGAAGCAGGATAACTACAACAATTTCGCTGCAGCGCCCAACGTAAACAATGGCGCCTGGTTTCCTGGGCAGTCCAGCTTGTTTGTTGCCGGGCAACTCTACTGCGATGTCGGTGCGTTCACTCAAATGACCTACGACCCGGTAGGCAATGTGTTCACCTGGGACAATTTCGATATCCGCTACGCGAAGAGCGGGGTCATCGACGGGACGAACATTGTTTACGGCATTACGGCGAATAATAATCCGACCGTGCAGGATGTTTGGAATACGGCGCCTGCATGGATGTTTCCCTACATGGATAGCGCCGTTGGCATCACGGGCGGCTCTTACGGCACCATGCTTGGCACGGGCGCTTGGGGGCAACAAGTTGGCGGTGTCGGCGGGTATGTATGGATCAACAGAAGCATCTATGCTGAGCTGTCGGTCTATGACAGCCTGTCAAAGAGGCTCCTCACCGACTGGAACGGCGGATACGATCCCGCCGCGTCCAGGATTGACGGGTCTGCGCCTTACTGGCGGCTCGCGTACGAGTGGAACTGGGACAAATATTCGCTGATGTTCGGCACCTTCGGCATGTACGCCGACCAGCGCACAGCGGGTGAGGCGACGCCTCCCGGTGTCACCGATGCCACTCTCGATGTCGGTTTCGATACCCAGTTCCAATGGATTACCCGCGAACACACCGTCACGGTCCGCGCTGCCTATATCTGGGAGAATAAGAGTAACAGTGTCGAAAATGCGATAGCGTTGGCGTCAGGGAGTCCTCTCGCAAATTCGAGCGATGACCTGTATGATTTTAATATATCCGCAACTTACATTTACGACCGGAAAGTCAGCCTCACGGCTGGCTGGTTCAACACTTGGGGGACGACCGACGTCAACTTGTACGGCGCGAACGGCGCAACCGGCTTGGTCGGATCGACGGCGAACGGCTCGCCAGACTCCTCCTATTGGAAATTCGATGTGGCCTATATTCCCTTCAATGACGGCGGTCCCGATTTCTATCCGTGGCTCAATGCCCGCATCGGCGTCCTGTACACGCACTTCGATAAGTTCGACGGAACCGCAACCAACATCGATCAAAGCGGCCTGAAGGCCGTCGGCAACGACTCTGTGTTCTTATACACTTGGCTCGCGTTCTAGCTTAGACTGACAGAGAACATCTTCCGGCGAACGGCCGAAACAAGAAACGCATCTGGGGGCGGAGCTCTGAACATGAAGACCGGCGGTTTAAAATTGACATTGCAGGCGGCGGTCTTGGCGATCGTCATGCCAGCCGCGGCGCATGCTGGCGGCAGCGTCGATGCCAAGCTTCATTTGTGCCAATCTTGCCATGGATTGTCCTACCAAGGTTATGGAGGCTATCTCGTTATGCCTCGTCTCGCGGGGCAAACCCCCGAGTATATTACGAATCAACTGCAAGCTTTTGTTGAGCACAGGCGGGAGCGGGGCCTATTCATAAATATGGCGCGGACGCATAACGTGCCGTCTGGCATACGAGAAGAGCTGGTGGAGCGCTTCAAGGATATTCACGTTAAACCCTCAGGAGGCGGCCCCAAGCGTCTCGTGGACACCGGCAAGAACATTTTCTTGGAAGGAGTTCCGGAGAAGGATGTCGCTGCCTGCTCATCGTGCCATGGGCCGGAGGCGCAGGGGCAAGATGTAAATCCTCGTTTAGCGGGCCAATCCTATCGATACCTTGTCAGGGAGTTGACGCGCTGGAAAGAAGCGCGCGGTCAGGGGACGGAAGAAGGAGCCCCAAAGAAAAGGCCGCATACGTTAACTCCAGCGGAAATTGAAGCAGTCTCGGCGTATGTCTCATACCTGCCTTAAGCGCATCGACGGGGAATTTCCAATGACTAAGTCTAGCCCACGAATGGGGATTCTGATCGGTTCCGCGGTCGCGGCGCTGACGCTCACGGTGGCGGCGAGCACGTCCTCGGCGGAAGATTGGGCGCCTTTCGCCTCGAGGAACTGCGCATGGTGCCACGGCGAGACGGGCCAGGGCTTCACCACCGCGCCCCGGTTGGCCGGACAGAGGTCCGAGTATCTTGTAACCCAGCTCAAGGATTATAGCTGCCATAAGCGCGACAACCCCGCTTCGCAGCAGTATATGTGGCCTGCGTCGCTCGATATTAACCCCATATCGGCTGAAGGGCTGGCTTCTTATTTTTCCAGCATTCCGCCCGTAGCCGCCAGGGACGGAAACGCAGAACTCGTCTCCTCGGGAAAAAATATATACACCTTCGGCATTCCCGAATCCAACATTGGGTCCTGCGCCGCTTGTCATGGCCCGAATGCCGAGGGCATCAGGCAGATCCCGCGCTTAGGTGGGTTGGGATATGTCTATTTGAAGGAGCGGCTGGAGCAATGGGGCGAAGGTTTTCATGTCTCCGCCGAGCCTCCGATGCCCCAGATTGCCAGGCACTTGCCGCCTGAGGTGATCGAGGCTCTGGCATCCTACCTGAGCTATGCCGAATAGGGTTGGCTGCTCCAGCGTTGCGGGTGAAGCATCGGTCGCGACACTTGGACGCCTGCTGCCTCGGCGGGGTTGCCTTTACGCCGCTTAAAAGCCTCATGGACCTCTTCGCACGGTCCCGAGCCGGGTATTTTGCCTAGACAACGCCAAAGATTTGTTGAGGATGCCGTTTCAACGGCGCTGCACTAAACCAGCTCATCTATGCACGGCCTCATGGCGTGTGTTGTATTGCCACGAAGTAGGAGGAAAAATGAAGCGTACGTTTGCGGCTGCAGCCGCGATATTTTTGCTGCCTGCGAGTGGCGCCATCGCCGCCGATGCGGCAGCGATCGACTGGTCGAAAATACCGGCTTCCACAATCGCGCTTTTCTATCCGGGCCAGTCAACCTATGAATGGCTGCGCAGCGCCGGGCACCAGAAGGGACAAAAAGCCGTCGAACAGGGCAAGCCGTGCTTCTCTTGCCATGAAGACGACGAGAAGGACATCGGCAAAAAAGTTATAGCAGGCGGCGATTTTGAACCCACTCCTGTGAAGGGTAAACCCGGCTCGGTCGATCTCAAGGTTCAGGTCGCCTATGACGATAAGAACGCCTACTTCCGCTTGAAGTGGAAGACGCAGAATCCATACGCCGGAGACGAGCACAGATATCTTCGCTTCGACGGCAAGGAATGGAAGGCATATGGTGGCCCCAAGCTCGACAAGGACGTTCAGGACGGGCAGCAGCCGGGCCTCTCTGAAGACCGCGTCACAATGATGATCGATGACGGGAAGACGCCGATGTTCGCCCAGCAGGGCTGCTGGCTCACCTGCCATAATGGCTCTCCAGGCACGCCCCATGCCGCAACCGCCGAAGAGATTGGCGGAAACGCGCTCATGAAGGCGGAGCACGAAAGCGTCGTACACAAATACCTGCCGGTGTCGCGGACCGATCCGGGCGACTGGAAAACAGGAAAAACTCCCGAAGAAATCGCCAAGCTCAAGGCGGATGGGGCGTTTGTGGATTTCATCCCGTGGTACGCCTACCGCTCGAATCCTGTCGGGATGGCTGGCGACGGCTACATCCTGGAGTCTCGCGTCAGCGACGCGGGCAAGGAGATGTTCTCGGAAAATGAGGACGCTGCGACCCATGAACCCAAATTCATGTGGGACGAGAAGAAGGCCGGGTACAAGTCCATTACCCCGGACCAGCTCCACAAGGCTCAGCACTTCCTGATCAAGGAGCAGAACGCCGTCGCTTTCGATCCGAAGGCCGGCTGGAAAGCAGGCGACATGGTGCCGGCTTACCTTCTCAGCGAGGCCGGCGCATCCGGCTCCGCAGCTGATGATAAGGCGACAGGGTCATGGAAGGATGGCGAGTGGACGGTCGTTATTACGCGGCCGCTTGCCCTTACAAATGATGACGACAAGGCGTTGAAGGCTGGCAGCACATACAATATCGGCTTCGCCGTGCATGACGACAATATCGCCGGACGTGGTCATTTCGTATCGCTTGTTCGCTCCATCGGCTTTGGCGCCGAGGGCAAGATCAAAGCGGTAAAGCTCCCGTAAAACAAAGCCTCTATCTGCAATTTGGGGCGCCCGGCCATGCACTTCCGTGGAGACCGGGCGAACTCTGAAATTACTGGTGGCTAGAGGGGTAAGGAAGACCATGGCGACGGACGGCGAAGAACCCGCTGAAAAGCAAACTTACCTGGCGAAGAAGTCGAAAGTTTTCCGGCCAACTGTGCGCCTCTCAATAGCTGCGTTGGCGGGTTTCGGGGTGATCGTGGGCATCTTGTTCCTGGCCGGGTTCAACTGGGCGTTGGAAGCGACGAACACGGAATCCTTCTGCATCTCATGCCACATGATGCGGGACAACCCCTATAAGGATTTGAAAGAAACCATACATTGGTCGAACCGCACGGGCGTGCGCGCCACCTGCCCCGATTGCCATGTACCCAAGAATTGGTTCTTCAAGATACGCCGGAAGATCATGGCGACGAACGAGTTGTATCACTATGCTTTAGGGACAGTGGATACGCCTGAGAAGTTCGAAGCCCACAAGCTTGTGTTGGCGGAGCGCGTCTGGGACACGATGAAGAGCACGGACTCGCGTGAGTGCCGCAACTGCCACCATCTGGAGTCGATGGACCCCGAGAAGCAGTCGCGCCCGGCTCAGAAAAGGCATCACGCAGCGCTCGCAAATGGGAAGACCTGCATCGATTGCCACAAGGGCATAGCGCATCATCTTCCGAAGGGTTACGAAGAAAAATCGGAGGACGAATAACCAACTATTGCGGAGTCCGTGGCGGCAGAGCGCTTCTCAGCTCCGGGCTTCTGCGATGCACGGCGACGAAAGCATCGCAAACTTCGCCACCACGCAAACCATCTCGTTTCCGCCGCAAATGGCGATCCGCGACGTGTTTCGCGAATACCGCAACAAAGCCGGCAGCGCCGACGTCGTCATGTACATCTACGTTGTTGATGAAAGCGGTATTGCGAGAACGGGCGCCTACTTCGCGACCGCTCCGTTCCTGGGGACGCTGGCGGCCATTTCGTTCCTACATGAGCCCATCACTGTTCAGTTGCTGGCCGCCGGATTTCTGATGGCGCTCGGCGTCTGGCTACACCTCAACGAAGACCACACCCATGAACACGAACATCGGTCAATTGAGCACACCCACCTCCATAAGCACGATGAACACCATCATCACGCTCACGGTCCAGGCGAACCAACAGGAGAGCCGCACACACACGTTCATCGGCATGAACCTATACGGCACAATCATCCACACGTGCCTGACATGCATCATACCCATCGGCATTGAGTCCGCCTTGGACCCAGGCGGAAGAACGAAGGGAGTGCCGAAGGCTTAAGGTCGTCCCAGCGAAAAATACAACAGCCGGCGCGACCGGCAGCCAAGCTCTGACAGCGTTTTGACAGCAGTTTTTCAGTAATGTCGCCCGTGATCGGCACCCCTTTTGCAAATCACGGAGGCACACTTTGCGCAAGATACTTATCGTCCCGGTTCTTACTATAGCATCTTCCATTTCTACGGCCGCGCTGTGCGGAGAAACCCTATCGAATTCCACACGGCAAGATCTGCTTGTTGCCATGAAGAGCGAGGCTTTCGCCTATCTGAAGTACACACTTTTTGCGGAGCAAGCGCGTAAAAATGGCAACGAAACACTTGCCGGCGTCTTGGAGCACACCGCCGCCGACGAGTACGAGAAGCACTTCAAGGAGCACGCCAAGCTCTACGGTCTTTCGAAGAGCGATCACGAAAACCTCGTGAACGCGATGTCGGCGGAGTTTGTCGAAAGCACACAGATGTACCAAGACATGGCGAAGCGTGCAGAAGCAGCCGGCGATGCCAATGTGGCGAAACATTTTTCCGAGCTTGCGCGCGACGAAGTTGATCATCGCGATGCCTTCAAGGGCACGCTCTCAAAGCGCGCGGCTCAGTAAGCGGTCGAAGGCCAAGGACCACTCCCCTGAAAATCATAGTCGCACCAGCAAGGCCATTCAAGCCTACTCAGCCCTGGACGCGGCGAGATCTCAAGAGCTGGGGTTGGCGCTCAAAGTCCAGCCCGTTACACTTAGGAAAACGAGAAAGTCCTTAGCTCAAGCCGGCATTGCATGCTCGTAGATATCCTCTTCCTGCGCATTGTGCAGCCGGACCAGCGCCTCGATCGATTCGATAACGCGCTGCGCATCGCGGATCAGATAGCGATCGGCATCCTCGGCGCGAAGCCCGGCCGACAGGCGCAGCAGAAGCCTTGCCAAATGCTGGATTTCCCGATGGGCGCGGCTCATGGCGGCGAGCCCGGAAGGATCGTGAAGCTGAGTCGAAAGCTTCGGGTAGATTGCCGCCTCGTCCTCGCGTTCATGCTCGACGACGGCTTGCTGTACGATGCGATTGGCTTCCGTGACGAGAGAGACGGCGCGCTCTCCGACGGCGTCGTCCAAGGCGTCGGCTATCTCGCGCAGGCGGTTGAGGCCCCGCTCGAGCGTGTGATGATCCTCCCGTAATAACTCGGACGACATGGCGAGACCTTTCGGCGCCGCCCGCTCCCCGGACCAGAGCGCTCTGAGCGCGTTCAGGATGACCAGCACGTCGATGCCTTCTTGCGTGATTGCCGCCGCCACCGGAGTCAGCTGCCCGAACGCCGCAGCGGCCATCGCCACCCCCGACAGCGCTATGCCCGCAACGATACTCTGGCGCGCGATGCCGCGCGTGCGCCGGGCAATTTTCACGGCCTCGGCGACGCGGTCCAGGCGGTCCACGAGAATGACAACCTCGGCGGCTTCCGACGAGGCGGTCGCGCCACGCGCGCCCATCGCGACGCCGACACCGGCCGCCGCAAGCGCAGGGGCGTCGTTGATGCCGTCACCCACCATCATGGACGGGTGGAGGCTCTCTTCGCCAGCCACGGCTTCGACCTTCTCGGAGGGCGACCGGTCGGACAGGACGGCATCAAGATCGAGGGCGGCGCCGATTGTCTCCGCTGCTTCAGCGCGGTCGCCCGTCACCATCACCATGCGCGCGACGCCTGCGGCTCGAAGCGCCTGAAGAGCGCGCGGCGTTTCTCTGCGAAGCTCATCTGCCAAAAGAAGCGCCCCCAGGAGCCGGTTTTCCTTGGCGACAAAGACGCAAAGCGCCGAACGCCATGAGGCGCGCCTTAAAGCCCGGATCGCCCATTCGTCGGGCCGATGACTGCCGAAAATCAGCGATGCGGACCCAGCGCGCACGCGCTCTCCGTCGATAACACCTTCAACGCCCGATCCCAGCGTTTCCTTCACGCCTTTCGGGATTTCGAGGTTCAGCCCTCGTGCCCGCGCCGCGGCAACGATTGCTGCGGCTACAACATGCTGCGATGCCTGTTCCAGGGACGCTGCCAGTCTTAGAACCTCGTCGGCGTGTTCTCCGGGCGCCGTCTCCACCGCGACGAGCCTTGCGCCGCCAACGGTAAGCGTGCCCGTCTTGTCGAAAAGAACGGTATGGACCCGCGCGAGTGCTTCGAGAGGACCGCCGCCCTTGATCAGAATGCCGTGACGAGCAGCGCGGGAGACGCCGGCAATGAACGCGACCGGCGCAGCGAGGATGAGAGGGCACGGCGTGGACGCCACGAGCACCGCAAGCCCGCGCAGCGCATCCCCCGAAGCAAGCCAGGCCCCGCCCGCAACCACGAGGGTGATCGGCAGGAGAAGCAGGGCGTACCTATCGGCCATGCGGATGAAAGGTGCTTTCGCAGTTTGCGCCGCCGTGACAAGCCGCACGATCCCGGCATAGGTGCTCTCGCCAGCCGTGGCCGTGGCCTGGATTTCAAAAGTCTCGCCGGCGTTCACCGCGCTTCGCAAGCCATCGCCAGCGGTATGGACAGCGGGCAAAGGTTCGCCCGTCAGCGCGGACTCGTCGAGGGCCGCCGAAGGAGAAAGAAGAACGCCGTCGACGGGCACGATCTCGCCGGCCCTGACGAAAACAATATCGCCATGCCGGACCGCATCGACGGAAATATCCTCGACAGAGTTATCCCGACGCCGGTGCGCGATGCGGGGAGCGCGATCGGCCAGCGATTTCAGGTCGCGTTCCGCCCTGGCCACGGCAAAATCCTCAAGGACAGTGCCGCCGGCATACATCACGGCGACCACCACTGCGGCAAGGTTGGCATCGAGGACAAGCGCCGCCGTCATGCCGAGAAGCGCCACGGCATCGACACCCAAACGGCCTGCGGAAAGGTCGCGTGCAATGGAGACGCCGAGGGCAGCGATCACGGGCGCGGTTCCAGCGGCCCAAATCCAGCTGGCGGCGGCATCAAGGTCCCTGAGCGACGCCAGAAGCCCTGCGGCCAGAGCGGCAAGCGCCCAAAGGATGAGGGCACGGCGCAGGAGGCGTTCGCTCATCTTCATTCCGCGGCCTCTTTGCGAAGGGCGTTATGGCGCTGGCGGCCGGTCTGACCGGCGCAAGGAATGACCACAGCGGCCTTGAAACCGTGCGGCTTCACGGTCTCAAGTCAGGTATCCTCCATAGGCTTTGGCAATGTCCATCGCTATGGCGAGACCTTGCCCCGTGCCGGGAACCTTTTGATCGAGACGAAGGCCGCGCTGACCAAGCCAGTGCATGAGTGCCTCGGGCGCCCCGGCCGTCATCCGCGACGGATACGGTCACAGCATCGTTGATGGCCGCGACGACTGAAACGCTCGTGGCTGCCCACTTACAGGCAT
>CAVWQG010000001.1:0-2182076 GCA_963757195.1 uncultured Alphaproteobacteria bacterium | reverse complement strand
GCCCAGCCCTTCTGCTCGAAATGGTGGTGCAGCGGCGCCATTCGGAAGACGCGCTTGCCCGTTAGCTTGAAGGACACCACCTGGACGATGACCGAGACGGTTTCAAGCACGAACAATCCGCCCACAATGGCGAGAACGATCTCATGCTTGACGGCGACGGCGATGGAGCCGAGCGCGCCGCCCAGCGCGAGGGAGCCCGTGTCGCCCATGAAAATCATGGCTGGCGGCGCGTTGAACCATAAAAAGCCGAGCCCCGCACCAAGAAGCGCACCGCACACCACCGCCAGTTCGCCAGCCCCCGGCACAAAGCGGATTTGCAGCAAATCGTGAAGATTTGTTTCAGAGAGGAGGAGATTGGCGCCCAGGGAGCTGGACTCATCACCGGCACGATGGCGAGGCCGTCCAGGTCGCCGAGTCGTCAGCCATCGGCCCGTGACGATGACAAAGATTCCGACGCAAACGAACAGCACCGGGCCGAGATAGATCACCACGTCTTTGAAAAAGGGCACGGTCAGGGCCGTCGAGAACGGCTTCGAGCCAGCGGCGACGATGGCGTAGGTGGCCAGCCCGGCGACGTAGAAGCTCGAGAAAAAAAGCGGAACCGCCGGAGAAGCCCGATGAGGTGCGCTTCGTCACCTTCAGATAATCGTCGTAATAGCCAATAAGGCCGAATGAGAGCGTGACAGCCAGGACGATCCACACATAAGGGCTGAAGGGATTGGCCCAGAGCACTGTCGCCACGCACAGCCCGAGCAGGACGACGAGCCTGCCATTGGTGGGGCGTGCCCTTTTTGGTGAGCAGGTGCGATTTCGGCCCGTCCTCGCGGATCGGCTGACCTTTGCCTTGCCGCATGTGCAGCGAATTGATCAGCCAGGGGCCGAGAACGAACACGACGATCATCGCCGTCACGACCGCCCCACCCGTCCGGAATGTGATGTACCGGAACAGGTTAAAGATTTGCGATTTTTGCTCAATTCGCCGAGGAGATAAAGCATACGTGCGATGGTCCAAAGTTTAAGCCGCGCCGCGGCCATTTTATGCGCCAGCGGATCGTAGCAAGCGAGGAGCTTCCGCCAAGTGACCCATCCGGCTCCCGAGAGACCCTTTGATCATGACTGCATCGCCGCCCCACAGCGTCCAGCAAAACAGCGAGCAAATCCTCGGATTTTTGAGACCAGCCGCCTCGCTTTTGCTTCGGCAGCTGTTCGTAAAGATTGGCCATCAACGGTCCGGCGCAGAAAACGAGATCGATGCCGTTCGAGTTAACCGCGCTCGCGAGTTCGGCGTGAAATTGTGGCCCATCGTGGCCAAGCTTCAACATATCCCCTAGAACCGGCACGCGCCGGGAAAACCTTGTTCTCGGCGTCTCCGAGGACTTCGAGGCCGCGACCTCGACCGGATTGGTGTTGTATGATTCGTCGATAATGAGGATCGGGCCGTCTGGGGTATCGATGCGGACTGCGGCCGCGGCCTTCCGGCCCTCAACCGGCGAGGCACTTGGCGGCCGCCTCGACAGATGCACCCGCGAGCTCCGTCGCCGCGAGCGCCGCGATGGCGTTTAACGCGAGATGGCGGCCACGAGCGCGGATTCTGAACGTCAGACGGCTGCCAAGGATATCGGCAGTGACCACCGCGCCTTCCTGGACCGGCCCGTAGCCCAGCAGCCGCGCATCGACGCCAGGGCTCTCGCCAAAGGTCACGAGCTGCATCCTTTGCGCGCGCACGTGCCGCGAGCCTAGCGAAATGCTCATTGTCAGCGGGGAGAACAGCGATCCCGCCATGCTCAAAGCCATCAAAGATCTCGGCTTTCGCGTCGGCAATCTCGGCCACCGAGTTGAAGAACTCAATATGGACCGGAGCCACCCAGGTGACGATCGCATTTCCGGCCGAACGAGGCGCGTGAGCGGCGTGATCTCGCCCGCGTGGTTCATGCCGATCTCGAACACGCCGAAGGCCGCTTCTTTTGGCATCAGCGCGAGCGATAACGGCACGCCCCAAAGGTTGTTGTAGGATTTTTCGGAGGCGTGCGTAGCGCCCGACGCGGAAAGCATCGTGCGCAGCATCTCTTTCGTGCCGGTCTTGCCGACGCTTCCCGTCACGGCGACGATGCGCGCCTTTGATCTTTTCCGGGATTGCCGCGCGAGCGCGTTCATGGCCTCCAGCGTATCCGGTACGCAAAAAAGCGGCGCGCAAGACGACGATGGCGGCTCAAAACCCTGTTCCACCACGGCGCCGCCTGCGCCCTTGTCGAAGGCGGCAGCGATGAACTTGTGCCCATCCATCCGCTCGCCCTTGATCGCGAAGAAGAGGTCGCCGTGTTTCAAAGTACGGCTGTCAATGGAGACGCCGCTTATCGGAATGCTGGGCAGAGTTTGCCGGAAATCCGCACGGCGCCCCCCCTCACCCTGTCCCTCTCCCTCTGGGAGAGGGAACGACGCCGCAACGGCTTCGACCGAACTCCCTATCCCATGGGGAGAGGGGCGATGCGTTGGCCATATTGGCGGAGTTTCCATCGCCGCCGCGATTTCCGGGATCGTCCAGAGCGGTTCAGCCATGGCTCACCCTCCGCGCGGCTGCGAGCGCCGACGCAACGGCCTCGTGATCGGAATAGGGAATGACGGTCTTGCCGATGATCTGTCCTGTCTCGTGGCCTTTTCCCGCCACAAGCAGGACATCGCCACTCTTGAGGTTGCCGGTCGCCATCGCGATGGCGTCAGCCCGGCCCGCGATTTCGATCGCGCCGGTCGCAGCCGCCATGATAGCGCGCCGGATCGCGGCAGGCTCCTCGCTTCGGGGGTTGTCATCGGTGACATAAACATCGTCGGCGTGAGCAATCGCCGCGCGTCCCATTTCGGGACGCTTTCCTGTGTCCCTGTCGCCGCCGCAGCCAAAAACGACGTGCAACCGCCCGCTGGCATAAGGCCGCAACGCTTGCAGCGCTTTCACGAGCGCGTCCGGCGTGTGGGCGTAATCGACGAAAACTGGCGCGCCGAGTGCGGTTTCGCCGATATATTCCAGGCGGCCTTTCGCGCCCCGAATTTCCGCCAAGGCTGAGAATACGATGTCCCGCGAAGCGCCAAGTCCGAGAGCCAGCCCCGCAGAGACGAGCGCGTTCGAAACCTGGAAAGCCCCCGCGAGAGGCAGCGCGACGGAAAAGTCCCCGCCCTCAAAGGTAACGGAAAGGCGCTGTTTGAAGCCCTCGCGCGCGATGCTGTTGAGGACAATGGCGTGTCCGCTCTGCCCGACGGTGAGGACATTGAGCTTGCTGTTGTGCGCCGCCTCGATGGCTTGGTCCGCGCCGGGGCTGTCGGCGTCGATCACAGCGGGCGAGCCGGGGGGCAAAAGCTCCCGGAACAGGCGCAGCTTCGCCTGGAAGTAATCCTCGAAGGTTGGATGATAATCGAGATGGTCGCGCGTGATGTTCGTGAATGCGCCTGCCGAGAAGCGCACACCGTCAAGCCGGTGCTGGTCCAGGCCATGGCTGGAGGCTTCGAGCGCCAGGTGAGTCACGCCCTCCGCCGCCAGCGCCGCCAGATATTTGTGAAGCGTGACCGGATCTGGCGTCGTATGCGCGAGCACCGTCTCCCGTTTACTTGTCACGATGCCGACCGTGCCGAGGCTCGCAGCCTCAAAGCCGGTCGCGGTCCAGATTTGGCGCAGGAAGGCCGCAACCGAGGTTTTGCCGTTTGTGCCGGTGACGGCCGCGACCGTTTCGGGCTGCGTGGCGTAAAAGCGGGCGGCAAGGTGAGCGAGGGATTCCCTTGGCTCGGCCGAATGCAAGACAGGCACGCTTAGTCCGTCCGACATTGCATCATGCGCAGCAAGAACTGCAACTGCCCCGCGTGCCACAGCTTCTCCGGCGAAAGCCATCCCATCCGCCTTCGTTCCCGGAAGCGCCACGAACAGCATGCCAGGCGCAACCAGACGGCTATCGGCCGTAAGGCCAGTAATATTCAGAGCCAGGGGAGTACTGGTACTGACCGTAAGCGGAATATCCTTGATTAAATCCGCTAGTCTCATAGGGGTTCCGTTGATAGAAGCGCTGCCGCATTCTGGGAGCCGCCTGTTCATAGGGGGTTGCGACGGCTTCGTCAAACCGGGGTGCTGGAGGTGTGGGCAAGATGTCCAGCATCGGCGCGATCCGCTTGATAATCGCGCCCGCAGTCGGAGCCGCGTTTTGCGAGGCTTCGTTGAGCTTGCCGGGCTCTTCGGGTTTCGGTTCGTCGAGCGTGACCATCACGATGTATTTCGGCGCATCGATCGGGAAAGCCGCGACAAAGCTGTTGACCACGTCGTGGGTGTAACGCCCCTCCTTCAACTTGAGCGCTGTTCCGGTCTTGCCGCCGACTGCGATGCCGGGGACCGCCGCGCGCCGGCCCGTTCCCCGCTCGACCACAAGGCGCATGAGATCGCGCATCACGTCGCTCGTTTGCGGAAGAATGAGACGCTGGCCTTTTTCCTCCGCCCCTTTTTCGGAGAGCAGGAACGTCGGCTTGATGCGCTCGCCGCTATTGACGAGAGAGGCCATCGCGCCCGCGAAAAGAAGCGGGGGAACCGCGATGCCGTGACCATAGGCGATTGTGATCGCGTTGGTTGGCCGCCACACCTTCGGGAACTCCGGAACCGGCGACGTTCCAGCCTCGGTTTCGATCCGGTCGAACAAGCCGAGCAATTTCAGGAAGGCCTGCTGCCGGGCCATGCCGGCCGCCATCGCAATGCGCGCCGCTCCCGTGTTTGAGGAATGGATAAAAATATCCTCGACGCTCATCATCTGCCGCGTGGCGTGCGGATCGCGCAGGAGGAAGTTGCCGACCGCGAGCGGGCTCGCGTCGAAAAGCTCATAGCGGTTCGCCACGCCTTGATCGAGCGCCATGGCGACCGTGAAAGACTTGAAGACGGAGCCGAGTTCATACAGATCGGTCACGACGCGGTTCTGACGGTTCTGCTCCGCGGCCTGCTCGCGCCGGTTGGGGTCGAAGTCCGGCAATGACGCCGAGGCGAGAACCTCTCCGTTTCTCACATCGAGGACAAGCCCGAGCACGGCCTGCGCGCGGTAGAGATCGATCGCATGCGAAAGCTCTTCCGTCAGCACATGCTGGACGCTCAGATCGAGTGCAAGCTTGACAATGGGCCGGTCCGTGAGCGAGGTGGGCGTCAACTGCGAGGCAAGCTTTTGGTCGATATACCATTCGACGCCGCTGCGGCCTTCATTGTCGACGTTGGTGATCCCGAGGATGTGCGCGGCTTCATTCCCGGCCGGGTAAACCCTTTGGACCGTAGGAAGCAGCGTCAGCGCGGGAATGCCGAGCGCGTGCACGGCCTCCGCCTGCTTCGGTGTCAAGCCGCGCTTGACCCACTCGAAGCGGCTCGTTTTATCGCGGAACTTCTTCGCGAGAGCGGCCTGATTGAGATCCGGAAACAGAGTCGCAAGCTTCTCGGCGGCATCGTCCGCATTCACAATCTGTTTCGGGTTGGCAGAAAGCCAGTAGACGCGGATGTCGGTGGCGAGCAGCCTTCCGTTCCGGTCGACAATGTCGGGCCGATTTTTGGCGAGAACGGCTGGCCCGGTCTCGGCTGCGAGGACGGGCAGATCGTTCGCAGATGCGCCGTAATGAATGATCCGGCCCGAAACGATCGTAAAGGCGCAAACGAAAAAAAGCGCGAGCAGCGCCTGCGCACGCCGGGCATTCCTATTGGCTCGTTCAGCGGCGTTAGAGCCGCCAAGCCGGTGGCAAAGGATCGCCAGCGTGACCATGGGGTTCAACGCACCCCGGTGGTGGCCGTTTGAGCGGAGGCTTTTTCGATCAGGGCCGCGATGCCGTCTTTTCGGACCACAGGCGCGCTTGAAGCCTGAGCCGTCGCGCTCGAACCTGACGCTACCGAACTCCATGGAACAAGCTGCGCGGATGCTATCGGCTCCAGGTTGAGCGTCTTGCGCGCCATATCCTCGATGCGTTCCGGCCGCGACAGGTAGCTTACCTCCGCCCGCATCAGCGCCAGAAAATCGCCTTCGTCCTGGAGCGCATTTATGAGTTCGCGCGCTTCGGTCTCGAGCCCCCGCGTTTTTAGCTTAAGATTATAGGTGTAGGCGAAGAGGCCCACGAAAATTCCAAAGGCCAGAAGGCAAAGCGTACGCATAACGGATTATCCCATGCGGTGCGTCCGGAGGATTAGTGCACGGGCGTCGTAAATTTTCGGTATGGAGGTTGCTTAGAGAGACTGTTTTTTGCTTCAGGTTGCGGGCGGCACACACCAGCGTGCAGCGCTCACGACGAAGCTGCGATGCGGAAGCAAGCTTGCACTCTGAGCTTTCAGTTATGAGGGTAGGAGTTAGGCCGCGGTCGAGGCCTGGACCCGGTTGCCGACGGCAAGATCGAAAAGCTTCTGCGCCAGGGTCACGGCGGTCGGCGCGTTCAGCGCAGCCGCATCCGCGCCAACGCGCATTGCAAGTTCGGGGCTTTTAGTAAACACGGCGCCGCCAACAATAACGCCGATAGACTTGTTGCAAGACTGCTCGCGGATTGTCTTGACCATTTCGGCGAGAGCATCCAGCCGCGACTCGCAGCTCAGCGTAATTCCGGCGACGGCAAACCATTCGCTACGCACTGCCGCAGCGACAGTCTCGGGCCTCGAGCCCGCCTCCGAGTGGACATCCCAGCCTGCGGCGCGAAGGAATCTCTCCACCATCGCAAGACCGAACCGGTGTTGCTCGCCGAAGGTCGTTGCCGTGATGATGCGGCGCATATCGCCAAACGCGCCAATTTTGTGCGTGTCGTTGAAAACGGCCAGCAATTTTTGCAAGCGGGCGACCCCGAGCGTTACGTCAAGGAAATCGCAACGATCATCTTCCCACATCTTGCCGAGATGGCGGGCAGCCGGTTCCAGCAGTTCCACAAACAGGACATCCAGCGGCAAGCCGCAATGCTTCAGGTGCAAAATGTAGTCGGCCGCTGCTTGAACATCGGGGCCGAGAACAAGCTTGGCCACTTCGTGAATCTCGTCCGGCGAGGGCGCATGCGATTTGCTCGCGCAAGGCGATAGAACCTCGTGATGAAGCAGCATAAGCCGGGGAATGATCTCCTGCGCGATGACATTTGCCAGCCGGCGCTGCCTTTCGGCAGCATCAGATGTCGAGGTTCTTTGTCCGGAAGCGAACGGAGCCTTCGCAAAGGGCCCTGAGTGGACGAGTGATGAAGAAACGGCTGCTTGGTCCCAATTCCTCATCAACCTACTCCCTTCCCCAACGCCTGCCATAACCTTGATCCGCCAAATCACATTTTAGTGATAATACGACAGTTTCACGGCCCTTCGAGGAAGAAACGCCATTTGCGACATTAAGTCTATCCACGATTATTAAGGAATCGCAAGCATTTCTTCGATTTGTATGGAACTTTTGTCGACCCTCGCTGTTCGCGGCCAGGGCTTAACAACTCGCCATACATGTTGTGGATGTGACACACTCGGCGCGAGCATTTTGCCTGACCGAGCGCGGACTCCACAGCCTTCATGACCACGCGGGTGCGCATGGCGCGCATCCGGCAGAACGAGACAAAAAACAGCTCGCCGTGCTTCTCAAGGGGTCGCGCCCAGGCGTGTGCGCGCTCTTCCATCGGAGAGTTGGTCGGGTTGCCGTACCGAGCGCAGCCGCCGAGCTTTGCATCAGGCGTTCGGCAGGTTCTGCTATCGGTGCAGACGCCGCGCGGCAAAGCTGGCGCTAACGAGAGCGCCCAGACTTCCTGCGCTTCGGTTTCTTCCACGATCACGTTGGCGAAAACCTTCAGCTTTGGAATGGGTTGAAGGGGCAAACCATAGCCCGGCTCACGACTAAAGTCGAGCAGAGATTGTGCCGCGGGGGCAAAAGTGCGGGACCTATCTTTGTAGATGGAAGGAAGGAAATTCTCCTGCTAAGGTCGGTCGGAGGGGCGAAAACGGCAGAGTTTGCTGGTGATGGCTGGGGGCGATTTCGGCAGACAACGGTAAGATCGAACTCTTTATTTCCTGAGCTGGAGCGGATGCGCGATTTGCCGCAGTGATCGGTAGACGAGAGGAGGGGGCCGTTCCGGGCCGCGCGGCGCGAGGTTGGCGCCAGGCGATAGGCTTTGAGATTGGCTCAAGGTAAAGCGCTTGAGCCCGGGGCCGAAATGGCATTAACCTCCCGGTAAGGAGCTGTTCCCTAAGATCCCGCCCAGGTAATGCGGACGCAAGCGCAAGCTGATTTGGGGATCAAGCGAGATGACGCCTTTCGCAACGTTCATACAAAAGGCCAGTTGGCCTGTAAGCCGGGTTCTGTGGCGCGGCGAGCCTCCGAAAGCAGCAAGTCCAAGGATGACGTCGGCGGCCATCCGCTTGCGCGCCGTAAAATTCTGCTCAGACTTGGACCGGGTAGAAGTAATTCAACGCGATAAGAGCGGCCAAGAGCGTCAGCCCGATCCCAAGGCTCCAGCCGATGAGTTTTTTCTCGATCGGCAGTAGCGGTTCGACGGGCGTGTTTTTCAGTTCGTCGCGAAGATTGGTCATGTCTTGCTCCTAAGGCTCAGCCGGCCAGGGGCGGCTTGACGCCGCTGAAGAAAATCCACGAGATCCCCAGCCCGACCCAGATCACGAA
This sequence comes from uncultured Alphaproteobacteria bacterium, assembly GCA_963757195.1. Classification (GTDB taxonomy): domain Bacteria; phylum Pseudomonadota; class Alphaproteobacteria; order Rhizobiales; family Rhodomicrobiaceae; genus Rhodomicrobium. Next base: position 2,173,470 of record CAVWQG010000001.1, on the reverse strand, counting down.
GCCGAACAGGCTGACGAGATACACCGCCGCGAGCTTACCGATTCCCTCTTGCCAAAGCTTCCGGAAGTTCGACAGAACGCCGATGGAGAAGAAGGTCAGGATGAAGAAGATCACGCGGAATACGTTGGCTTGGCCGATGGCGGCTGTCACTTTCGCTGGCTCGAAGGAGGTCCCGAGCGCGAGGTAGAGACCGGCTGCAAAGGTTACGAGGAAGCCGAGTATAAACTTCGGGAAGCGCTGCCAGATCTCGATGGCCTTCGCCTTCTCGCCGTTCGGGTCTTTATTAATGTGGTTCGTCCAGATCCAGCCGAGGATGAAGGCCCAGATGCCAATGAAGATGTCGATGAACACCTTCACGGTTGCGGTCGTGCCGAGAATCCAGCCCGGCTGATAGTGGATGCCCTGCGAAGCGGCCTTGGCCAGGATCAGCGATTCGGTGATTCCGCCGCCCGCGACAGCCGCTCCGTCGGTTTTGATCGCCAATCCCATCCATGCGCCCGCAACCAGGGGCTCGTTCGAGAGAAATGTCTGCGCGAGGAACGGCAGGATCAGGATCTCGACAACCGCGAAAATCACGACGAGCGAAGAGACGAGGATCGGAACCGAGGGCCGGGCGCGGATCGCGCCGCCCGTTGCGATAGCCGCCGCGACGCCGCAAATTGAAATGCCGGAGGCAAGCGGTACGGCGTATTCGCGGCTAAAACCAAACCACTTCCGGGCCACGAAATAGACCACCGCCCAATAGATCAGATATGCCTCCACGATGGCCGCTGCGCCGCGAATGAGTAGCGAGGTGGCCAGATTGAGTTTCCCGGCGGCGGTCACGGCAAGGAATGCGCCGAGAATTACGATGGCGATCTTTATGTAGAGCTCTGGCCGGATCGCTTCTTTAAGCCAGTCCGCGACGCGGGGGAAGAAATTGGCGATGATCAACCCCGCGACAAGCGCGATGATGAAGCCTCCCTCGTTCGTGAGCTTCAAAGACCAGTTGATCCCAAACTTCTGCTGATCCGCGGGCGTGACCACCGCAATATGCGCGTAGCTTCCGGCGATCCAGCTCGCATAAGCGAGCGCGAACACGAAGGTAAATCCGAGCATGAAGCGCAAGACGCTCAAGCGGAGCGCGATGGCCGCTAGCGTCAGCACCGAGAGAAGCGCCGCATAGGTGAGGCCCAGTGCGGCGGGTCCACCAATATCGGCATAGGCTTTCGATGCCGTTTTCAGCGCCTGGTTGATATCGGTCCAGACCGATGTCGTGACGGCCCAGCCGAGGAGATCTTGCCCATAAAGCCCGGACACCGCCAGGCCAAAAATTGAAAGCCCGATCCACACGGCGAGCCAGTCCTCGCTGATCCACGGCTTTCTTTCTTCTATCGGCGTGCCGATAACACGCGAATTGCGTTCGGGAACGTCCTGCATCGCTTCTCCAATCGCCAAACGGGCAACGGCCAAACGACGAGGATAAAAACAGATCTGAGAATATATCGCTACATGTGAGGGCTATGCACCCAAAAGATAAGAAAATGATGCTAATAGGGCGCTATATAAGGGTAAAATTTAGCAAAATCAACTATTGGGTATAAGCTGTTTTCCTGATCGATGCGGGCTCGGCAGTCGCGTTTCAACCGCAAGTGGCTGGGCTGGCTCGATGCCGGGATCAGCTTCGGAGAAGCTTCCCGTCGTTTAGTCCGGGCAAAGAATGCAAGCCGGAGCCTCGATGGATCGCGCCTCTCCCAAGATTACCGTTGCGCCAAACATTCAGGAAATTCTGCAAAAGGCGCTCGCCTGTCTCCGTGCAGGTGAAGCCGACCATGCATTGGCATGTCTAATCGCCTATCCGCACTTAACGCACGGCCACACCTTCGCGTGCTATCTCGCGGGGCTGATCCACGTCAATACCGGGAATGATACAGCGGCCCTTCCCTTCTATGACCGTGCGCTGGCGCTCAATCCTCGCTACGCGGATGTGCTGGAGGGCCGGGCTCGGGTCATGCAGCGGCTGAGGCGATTCAAGGAAGCGATTGCCGATTATAACACTCTCCTTCGCATCAATCCCGCAAACGAGGAAACACTCTACAATCTCGGCGCGGCTTACGAAGGCGCCGGCCAACGCGACAATGCTATGGGATGTTATGAGCGCGCGCTAGCGATAACGCCCAGTCATTCACCCGCGCTGGCAGCCAAAGCGCTTCTCCTCTATGATGATGGCCGCATTGACGATGCCCTTGAGACGCTGCGCGAATCGCTCGCCGCCGACCCTTCCAATGAAACTGCCTGGTACAATCGCGGAGCGATCCTCGCCTCGCTCGGTGAGCACGCCGAAGCTTGCAAATGCTTCGAATCCGCCCTTCGGCTGATCCCGACCTACGGCAAAGCGCTTTATGGCGCCGCGGCGGCGCTGCAAAAGCTTGAGCGCCTAGAAGACGCGCTTGCGGCTTGCGAGACGCTCCTAAAGCAGGAGCCGGCGAATTTCGAGGCCCTGTTTCTGCGCGGCAATATTCTCTATGAGCAGCGGCGCCTCCACGAAGCTTTGGCTGCCTTCGACGACGCCCTCACTCGAAATCCCAGGCATTTGGGGGCTCTTTGCAATCGAGGAGGCGCCCTTCGCGAACTCGGACGGCTTCCGGAGGCGGCCGCGATGTTCGATGCGGCGCTGGCTCGCAATCCCGCTTGCGTCGAAGCGCTGCTCGGGCAGGGCATCGTTGCTTTCAAGAGCACAAGGATTGAGGAGGCTCTTGAAATTTTCGAGCGCGCTCTCGAGGCCGATCCCGCCTCGGCGACGGCGTATTGCGGGCGCGGCCTCGCACTCCAGTATCTCGGCCGCATCGAAGAGGCGCGGAAAGATTTCGAACACGCGCTCGCGTTGAAGCCGGATCTGCCAGACGCCCACGCCGCACTCAGCGCTTTGCAACTGCTTCTCGGCGAGTTCGAGCGAGGCTTCGAGGGCAATGAATATCGCCTGACCACGCCCAACTATTGCAAGGCAAAGCTCCCGCGCCGCTTCCCCGTCTGGAACGGGGAAGACATCGCCGGAAAGAAGCTGATCGTCATCAACGAGGCTGCTCATGGCGACGCCATCATGCTCGCCCGCTATTTTCCAATGCTGGCTGAACGCGGCATCGACGCAACCGTCGAATGCTTGCCCCATATGGCAGCGCTTCTCAGCCACGCGCCGGGCGTGCGGCTCGTCGCCAAAATCGATCCGGCCGAGCATTTCGACTATCAGATGCATCTTTTCAGTCTGCCCTGCGCTTTTAAAACTCGGCTCGACAGCGTGCCAGCGCTCGTGCCTTACCTTTTCGCAGACCCGGCGCTGACGGCGAAATGGGCTGATCGTCTCGGAAGCCATGGTTTCAAGATCGGCATCGCATGGCAGGGGAATCCCGATCCGAAGATTGACATTGCCCGCGCGGCTGCCCTTTCGAATTTCGCACCGCTCGCGGCGCTTCCGGACTGCCGAACTCATCAGTCTTCAGAAAGGTCACGGCGTCGAGCAGATCGCTCTCTCCGGGGCGCCGGTCGAAACGCTCGGCGACGACTTCGACGCCGGGCCGAACGCCTTTCTCGACACGGCCGCCGTGATGGCCAATCTCGACCTGATTGTCTCGGTGGACACCTCCATCGCCCATCTGGCGGGGGCCTTGGCGCGGCCCGTCTGGGTCGCCCTGAAGCATGTGCCTGAATGGCGGTGGATGCTCGGTCGCGATGATTCCCCGTGGTATCCGACAATGCGCCTTTTCCGGCAGAGTTCGAGGGGTGATTGGGAGGGTGTTTTTGCAGACATGGCGGAAGCGCTGAAAGACCTGATAGCGGCGAGGGCCAGTGGCTCAAGCGGCGCGCTTCTCCTTCCGGCGGCGGTCGGAGAACTGATCGACAAACTCACCATTCTGGAAATCAAGGCGGAGCGCGTCCCGGACCCGAGAAAACTTTTCAATGTCAGGCGCGAACTGGCCCTGCTGAGCGACTTGAAGAGGAGCCGCAATATCTCGGGGGACCGCCTCGATAGACTGACGGCGGAACTGAAGCGCACAAACTGCGCCCTCTGGGAGATCGAAGACGCTATCCGACAATGCGAACGGATGGGCGATTTCGGACCGGACTTTGTCGCTCTCGCAAGAAGCGTCTATCAGGAAAACGACAAGCGCTCCGCTCTCAAACGAGACATCAACACGCTTATCGGATCTGCAATCGTCGAAGAAAAACATTATTCACCGTGTTAGGGAGCTTGAATTCTCTTGCTTTCAAGCAAAGAGACTTCCCGTCCAACATTGGATCGGTCCAAGGCTTATCAACCAAAGCTTACCCCGAACGCCAATTCGCCCTCATTTCGGGCGCCTTCCGCCGAAGGATCCTAAGGCGCGCGTATCGATCTAAAAAAGTTTTTAGGGTTGATTCGATCGCACTCGGCCTGATCCTGAGATAGTTTCGCGGGAGGTTTCCGCACATCGCTCGCGAAGGAAACCGTTTGCAACGTTCCTCTTCATTCGTTGGCGAAACTGAAACAGGCTGTGCTTGGAACGACTGCTTCGCAGAGGCGCGAAATGAGGCGGCGGCGGGAGTTTTGGACCATTTGTCGTCAAGCTTACCCTGACAATGTATGCAAAAACGCTGGTCGTTGTATGATAGCGGTGCAATTCACGCTCAGTATGGTGAACATGGCGTTGCCGCAGGGGTGTGAATTAACTGGTCATGGTTAATTCCGGCGCGCCGGACTTATGTCCGGCCTGAATTCGCGTCAAAAATGCGCTTTTTAGCGAAAAAACGTGGCGCGAAGAAATCCGTTAAATATGTTTTTGGACCAGCCCGTTAACCTTGGCCGCTCCTTTTGCAGCCGCCGCCGCGCAAATCGCTTTCAATTTTTCCGTTTTATATTAATGGCTTAGCTCCATTAACCTCGCGTCAAGACGCTTTTCCCTAAGATCCCGGCGCAGGCAATGCGGACGAAAGCGCAAGCGCAAACTGGTCCAGAGGTTCGACCGAGATGCCGTTTTTTGCAACGAGCACACGAAGAGTCGGCCGGCCTAGCAGGCTGTCGGACTTAACACCCAGCGGCGGCAGAGGGTAGAATCATCGCATTGATTCGCCACCGTTTTCGGACCCGCGCCCATGAGCAACTTTCGTAACTTCGACCGCGACACGGGATTTCTCCTGCCGCCTTCGGTGAACGAGTGGCTTCCCGAGAGGCATCTCGCGCGGTTTGTGGCGGAGATCATCGACGCTCTGGACGTCTCGGCGATGAGCAACAGCTATCGCGGCGTTGGTTCGGCGAGCTATCACCCGAAGCTTCTGTTGGCCGTCCTGGTCTATGGCTACGCCACGGGGGTCTTCTCCAGCCGCAAATTGGAGCGGGCGACATACGAACTCGGTGGCCTTCCGCTTCATCGCGGCGAACGAGCACCCCGATCACGACACCATCGCGACATTCAGGCGGCGGTTCATCAAGGAGACCGAAGCGCTGTTCGTGCAGGTTCTGCTTCTGGCGCGCGAGATGGGCATGCTCAAACTGGGCACGGTCGCGCTGGACGGCACGAAGGTGCACGCCAACGCCAGCAAGCACAGCGCGCTGTCCTATGAGCACGCGGGCAAGATCGAGGCGCAGTTGAAGGCCGAGGTTGCCGAGCTGATGGCGAAGGCTGAAGCCGCCGATCAGGCCGACCTGCCGGACGGGATGTCGATCCCGGAGGAGCTGGCGCGGCGCGAGGAGCGCTTGAAGAAAATCGCCGAGGCTCGCGCGAAGATCGAGGCGCGCGCCAAAGAGCGTTTCGAACGGGAGCAGGCCGAGCATCAGGCCAAACTGGCAGCGCGCGAGGCCAAGACCAAGACCACCGGCAAGAAGCCCGGCGGCAAGCCGCCCGAGCCGCCGGTGGAAGGGCCGCTGCCAACCGATCAGATCAATCTGACCGATGAGGAGTCGCGCATCATGCCGGTTTCAGGCGGCGGCTTCGAGCAATGCTACAACGCTCAAGCCGTCGTCGCGGAAGGCAGTCTGCTGGTGATTGCCGGCGATGTGGTTCAGTCCCCCAACGACAAGCAACAGCTCGAACCGATGCTGGCCAAGACCAGCGCCCTGCCCGAAGAGTTGGGCAAGGTCGAAACGCTGCTGGGCGACAACGGTTACTTCAGCGAGGCCAATGCCAAGGCGTGCAAGGCGGCCGCGATCGAGCCGTTGCTCGCCATGGGCCGGGACTTGCATCATCCCTCCTTGAGCGAGCGCTGCGCCGCGGCTCCGGCCGCGCCGAAAAACCCAACACCGGTCGAGGCCATGGCCCACCGCCTGCAAACGCCCGAAGGCAAGAAACTTTACGCCCTGCGCAAACACACTCCCGAGCCCGTGTTCGGCATCATCAAGTCCGTGCTCGGATTCCGTCAGTTTCTGCTGCGCGGGCTGGACAAAGTCAAAGGCGAGTGGACGCTCGTGATTATGGCCTGGAACTTGAAGCGGATGTTCGTACTGAAGGCTGCATGAAGGCGCGACGACGATCGCCCTTCTGCGCCACGACGAACGCCATCCCCTGTCGGCAGACCCTAGTCCGACAGGCTGCTAGGTTCTGTGCCGGGGGCGGCAACGCCCGGTGGCCGTCATCCCCGCCAAGCGAAGCGCGAACCGGGATTGCAAAAAGGAAGGCATTTCAATGTGTAACGATCCCGCCCTGTTACACAGCGACTGTGAAGTTTGCCTCGGTCTTGGCCTTGATTTCGTCGAGCGGACCAAAACGCCATTCAAGTTTAGCACAAGTCCTGAAAGCTAAGTTTTTCTGCCCAATGCCTCAGCAGAATTCGAGTCAATGAAAGTCATAGAAACAACCAAATTTCCGCATCATCCCCCTTTTGTCCTGGGTATGGCCGCGCTTGTCGGACTCGCCTACCAGCAGGGCGATCTTGCCGCCGTTTGGGGCCAGCTTCTGGACCGATTTACCGCTCATCCCACAGATGCTGCGGCTCTTATGGATATGTCGGTGATTCTTCAGACCACCGGCCAGCGGAGCAACGGGTTAGAGCTTCAGCGGATGGCGTTGAAGTTGCGGCATTGTTACGCCAGCGCGCACGGCAGCGGCGACGGCACAAAGGTCCTCGCTTTCGTCGCGGAAGGCGACTTCATGGCAAACACCCCGATCGACTTTCTCATGGAAGGCTCCAACGCGGTCCTGACGCTGTACTATGTCGACGGCCAGACCCCTGACCTGCGAGACGTCCCCGAGCATGACGTCGCCTTCATCGCTATAGGCGAATCCGAAGCAAATGCCCCAGCCCTTGCAAACCTCGAACGGCTGCTTGACGGCTGGCGGGGGCCGATTATGAACGGCAATCCCCCAGGCATTGCGGCGCTGACGCGCGACAGGGTCGCCGCAATGTTCGCCAATGTGGCCTCGATTTTGGCTCCAGCCACGGTGAGAGCCGATAGGGATTCCCTCCATCAGCTGGCGCAGGCCCAAATCGGGCTCTCGGCGCTTCTGCCAAACGAGAGCTTTCCCATCATCGCGCGGCCCTATGGTTCGCATGCAGGGGAGGGCCTGGAGAAGATAGACAGTCCGGCAGAGGTTCAAGCTTATTTAGAGAAACGGTCCGAACAGCAATTCTATCTGGCTCCCTTCGTTGACTACGCCGGCCCTGACGGCTTCTTTCGAAAACAGAGGATCGCCGTCATCGACGGGCGGCCCTTCGCCAGTCATCTGGCTGTCTCCAAGCACTGGATTGTCCATTATCTCAATTCCGGCATGCAAGAAAATGACTCGTGGCGGGCCGAAGAAGCATCATGGATGCAAGGCTTCGATGGCAATTTTGCCGTTCGCCACGCGACCGCATTCGACGCCCTCGCCAGGAAAATCGGCCTCGATTATTTCGTCATCGATTGCGCCGAAATGCCGGATGGGCGCCTGCTGCTGTTTGAGGCGCAGGTCGCCATGATTGTCCACGCCATGGATGCAACCGGCATCTTTTCCTACAAGCTGCAAGCGATGCAAAAGCTGTTCAATGCTTTCCAATCGGCCCTGGAACGCCGGTGCAGCCATCTTTCGTGAACGCGGCGGGAAAATCCGAGCCATGCTTGGATCGCGCAACGGCGGCTTCCTGGCAAGAGCGCTGGCTTCGAGCCGTGAGGCCCGCGCCTCGCTTGGGCTCCTGCTGGCCGAAGGAGGCGATGCCCGGATTCGAACTCGATCCACTTACGCGGCGTAACCGCTACGGCACAACCACGACGCCTGCCCGTGACGAAATCTCATTCGCCTCGACGACAGCCAACACGATATCGGAGGCGGGTTTCACAGCAGCGGGGAACGCCCTCGCCCAGTTGCTCGCGCCAGATCCAGCCATCTGTTTGCCAATCGATCAATGGTTCGATGACATCCGAGCCAGCATCACACATTTCCTCGCCATTCCCGGCACGGAGGCAATTCTTGCCCCTTCGGGAACGGATGCCGAAGTCCTTGCCCTTGGCCTCGCCGCCAGCCTGACAAAGGGGCCGCTCACAAACATCCTCATAGCCCCGGAAGAGACCGGAAGCGGCGTTCCATTGGCTGCCCGCGGATGTCACTTCTCAGATTCGACGGCCGTTGGCGCGCCAGTCACCGTTGGCAGCCCAATCGAGGGGTTTGCTGCAAAAGGGATCGAGGTCGCTGTCGTTCCAATCCGTGATGCGAGAGGCGCGCCGCGCGATCCTCGCGCGATCGATCGGGATGCAGCCGAGACAGTGGAGCGCGAGCTGCGCCGTGGCCACAACGTGCTCCTCCACGTGCTTGACGCGTCGAAAACCGGGCTCACGGGCCTCACACGGCAGGCTGCGCGCACCCTTACGGCGAGCGCGCCCCAGCGTGTCCGCATTGTGGTTGACGCCTGCCAGCTTCGATGCAGCTTGACGCAAATCAAGCGCGATCTTGAGGACGGGTTTATGGTCCAGGCGACGGGTTCTAAATTTGCTGGCGGGCCACCCTTCTGTGGGGTAGTGCTGCTACCCGCTGCATTGGCGGATGAAGTTGCGGCGCGAGATTCGCTTCCAAGGGGGATTGCCGATTACAGCGCGGCCTTGGATTGGCCTACGCCTCTCCGGCATCGTTTCGGTAGAATGTGGGCGTCACAAACGAATATCGGTCTTGGTCTGCGATGGGTCGCGGCACTTGATGGAATTGCCTCGATGGCCGCCATGGGCGACAATTTACAGACAAGGATCGCAGCCCGCTTTGCGAAAGAGGTACGCGCCAGGGCGAAAAACCTTCGAGGCATTGAATTCGACCATGATGAACCTGATTTCGCATCGAGCACCATTGTGCCAATAGCGTTGCGCAATAGGGATGGCTCCTCTTCGGCCTTCTCAGCAGCGCAAGGGATCCAGGCGGCTCTAAGGGATGGAGACGGGGGCCCTGTGTGCCATGTAGGACAACCCGTATGCCTGGGGGAGCAGACGGTGCTGCGCATCGCCGCTTCGGCTTACACACTGGCAGGCGTCGCAGCACGAATGGGCGGCGGAAGCGATATAGATCAAGCCTTTCAACCCGTTGCGGCGGACCTCGACAGTCTATTCGAGAAGTGGTCTTTCATTGAGCGTCAACTCTAGAGTAAGTGATGTCCCGACCCGTTTTACCAAAGGACTGCGATAGCATCGCCGAGCCTTTTCCTGCCGGTGCGCCAGAGCCGTCGGATGGTTCCATGAGCCGCGATCTCGATCCCGCGGACTGGAACGAGTTCAGAAAGCACGCGCACGCGATGCTGGACGACATGATCACGCATATCGAAACCATCCGGGACCGGCCTGTGTGGCAACCGGCGCCCACAGATACGCGCGAACGATTCCGGCAGCCCTTGCCTCGCGGCGGGCGCGATCTCGGCGAGGTGCTGGGCGATCTCAGGACGCACATCGTCCCCTACGCCACCGGCAATGTGCACCCCGGCTTCATGGGCTGGGTGCATGGATCGGGCACACCGGTTGGCATGGTTGCCGAGATGGTTGCCGCGGCGCTCAACATGAATTGCGGCGGGCGCAATCACATCGGTCTCGATGTCGAAAAGCAGATTACGCGGTGGGTGGCTGAGGCGCTCGGCTATCCCAGCAACGCGTCCGGCGTTTTCGTCACCGGCTCGTCCATGGCGAATTTCGCCGCTTTGATCGTGGCAAGAACAAAGGCCGCGGGCTACGAATCCCGCCACGAAGGGTTGGCGAAGACCGCCCCCCGGCTCGTGGCGTATACCTCGGTGGAGGCCCACAATTGCATTGCCCGGGGAATGGAGCTTACCGGATTGGGCTCTGCCAATTTGCGCACCATCGACGTCGATCAATGCCGCCGCATGGATGTCGCAAAGCTCGAGGCCGCGATCGCGGAAGACCGGGCCGCCGGGGCCACGCCTTTCCTCATTGCAGCGACGGCAGGGGCCGTGAACACAGGCGCTATCGATCCGCTTGAGCGCATAGCGCAAGTGGCTTCGCGGGAAGGCATCTGGTTCCATGTCGACGGCGCGATCGGGGCGCTCGCGGCATTTTCGCCTCAGCTTCGCCCGTTACTCAAGGGGATCGAAAAGTCGGATTCGGTCGCGCTCGATTTCCATAAATGGGGGCACGTGCCTTACGACGCAGGGTTCCTCCTGGTTCGCGATGGCGATGCCCACAAGCAGGCGTTCGCAATGCCTGCCGCCTATCTGCAACGGTCCGAGCGCGGCCTTGCCGCAGGCGATACCTGGCCCTGCGACCTCGGTCCCGACCTGTCGCGCGGCTTCCGCGCCTTGAAAACCTGGATGACCATCGAGACGCTCGGCGCGGACCGGATCGGGGACGCGATGCTCGCGAATTGCGAACTCGCTCAACATCTGGCGCACAAAGTGCGGCAGAGCCCACTGTTCGAGCTGAAAGCGCCCGTGGCTCTCAATATCGTGTGCTTCGGCGTTCGCTGCACGCATGACAGGGCCGTCAACCGCGAGCTTGTTCTGGACATGCACGAAACCGGCATCGCCGTGCCGTCATGGACGACCATAGGGGGCGAACCCGTCATTCGCTGCGCCATCGTGAACCACCGCACCACGCGCGCCGACATCGACCGCATGATGGACTGCCTCACAAATCTTGCCTTATCGCGATGTGAAGCAGAGGCGGCGCGCTGAGTCAGGCCAACTGGCTTTTGTGTGCTTGTTGCGAAAAGCGGCATGTCGCTGGACCCCTTGGACCATTTGCTTTTGCGCCCGAATGCTTGAGGCAAGGATCTTACAAAAAAGCGCCTTGCCAAGAGGTTAATTTAGATAAGGCGTTGATATTAAGAGAATAAAACTAAGGAGCATCGCGCCGCCGCACCGGCAAAGGGCGGCGCTCGTTAACACTTTATATTTAACGGACTTTTCCGCGCCCACTTGCGTCCAAAAATACAATCCGTTAACCCTACAGGTTAACCTAAGAGAGCTATTCATTTTCAATAGGTTGGCCTGCCCATCTACGTCCGGCAGGACACGCGCTGCTGTTATTCTTAGGGATTTTTTAACGCACATGCAGACCGGAAATAAATCCGGCGCGCGAAAATTAACCGTAACTCGTTAACGGTGCGCCACGAAGCCGGGATGAGCAGCGGCGGAAGAAAAAGTGCCGCTGGCGAGGCACGTTCGCCTGCAGCTGGGAAGCGATCTTCGTGACCAGGCGTCCTAGCCTGCCCCTGAGTTGTAAGACTATCTGCCGATAGCTTTGACGTGAAGCGAGCCGAAAAGCCGGATGCCTGGAAATCGGCACGACCGCTTCGATGACCGGGGAGGGCAAACGAGGCGCTGTCGTGTGGCCCAAGCCCCCGCGCCGCGCCTCAACTCTCCACGATCGGCGCGGGCTATGTTTAGTTTCTGAGACAACATGGAGGCTGAAGCTCAAGACGGCGCGTCGAAATTCCGCTCACGGAGAACCTGCTAAAGTTTCTTTGTAAGAGACGGGGTGTCGCCGGATTGAGACATGAGCTAGGACGTCACTTACTGAATACAGCCACATTTTGCGTCGCAGCCACCGCATACAGTGTCACAATTACATTTTGCGTCGTACGGGCTTTCGCCCACTGCCAGGAGACTTGCCAACACCCCCGCCTCGCCTAGCCTAAGAACGCCCTTGTCAAGTACTTCGATTACCAACGCCCTCTTTTCTAGCTCCTTTTGATTAGCCCTCTCGTCTGACATGAGTTCAACTCCTTTATGGCAACTGAATATCGCAGTTCATGCTTCGAGAGTCCAGGCCCATTAGGCCTCCACGCACCCACTTGCGCATTTCCCGACACATCCATCGCAAACAGCATCACACTTACAGCGATCACGGTATGCTCCCTCTGCCAATAGACTCGCCAGTACGCCGGCCTCTCTCAATCCAAGGAAGCCCCTGTCGAGGACTTTTATGATCAATGCCTTTTTTGCTTGTTCCTCGTCGAACGCAGTTTCGTTTGGCATAAGCTGATATCCTCTATTGAGACAAACTACTCGTCTTGCAATCATCTATCCGCGAAATCTACGCTGTTTAAGCTTCGAGGCATCCACTGGCACATTTCAATTTACATCCAGCACAGACTCCCCTGCATTCGCACCGAATCTTGCTCGCCTGCGCTGCCAGAAGACCCCCCAACCGCTCCGCCTCTCTTAATCCAAGAAGGCCCCTGTCTAGGACTTCTATGAGCAACGCCTTCTTTTCTTGTTCATTCTGGTTGGGCACTGTCTCGTCTGACATGGGTGCAACTCCTTCCTCATATGCATTACCGATCTCTTGACAAGTCGATAATCAAACCCCCACTCCTTATACCTGCGGATGACATCCGCCGCACTTCTCCCTACATCCGTTGCAAATGTCATTACAGCTACACACTTCACGTGGCCTCGGCGTTCCCAGGATACTCGCCAGCACTCCAACCTCTCTCAATTCAAGAAGGCCCTTATCTAGAACTTGGATCACCAACTTCTTCTTCTCTTGCTCCTTTTCGTCAGCCGTCTCGTTTGACATCGTTTTTACCCCTTTCTAACCCATAAAAGGAATGTGCGAGTTGCTCATCAATGGTGGCAAGCGTGTACAAATCTAAGGACTCCTTTTCCTCAATACACGGTCGACGCCCAGCAGTTCTTGACTTACGGCAGCCACCCAGACAAATGGGCAAAAGTTTACAAGATAAGCATTCACGGTCATCCCACGGACTTGCCGCATACCAACTGGCATATTTGCTAAGAGCCTCTGTTTGCTGCAAATCGTTATCGATCATCAACGAGCCCAGCGCTTCTCTGGGATCGAATGTGTGGGAACATAGAAAGACGTTACCTTCGGGACTTATGTTATAGTGATCAAGATAATCAACCTCGCAATATCCATCAGCGAGGTCATTGTGCGGGTTTCTTGTTCGCCACCCAAGCTGCCGGGCGATATCGTATAGCTCAGCCAAGCCTCGGAAAGGCTCAGGCCCTTGTTGTTTATGAGCAAACTCACGAAAGCCACTAGCCTGATTCGCCCAGATCCAACGAAAAAAGACCGTCGTTTTTTCTCGCACGGAAGAGGGAAATTTCTCTAATAAACCTGGAATGCTGGAGAAATTAGCATCTCCGGCATTGACCCTTATGCTAAGGCGTGCGGAAGACTCTGAATTACAAAAAGAAATCACATTAGAAAATATGGTCTCAAAAGACCCCTTTCCATTCGTTCCTTTACGAAGCAAGTCGTGTTCTTTTTGATCTCCGTCGAATGTCACCTGGACATTCTTAATCTTTAAGGCGTCCAGAGATGCTTGGAATGCTTCATCTAAATAAAAACCGTTTGTAGTAAGAGATGCACTATAACTGGCTCCTATTTCGCTGCAAAAATCCTGCATATGTTGGGTAAGATCACGAATCGTTTTCTTTGCTAGAAGTGGTTCTCCTCCAAACCATGCAATGTGGATATGTCTTTTATCTCGAAATTTTCGTCTAACCCAGCTTAGGATCGCATCCTGCACTTCAGGGCTCATGAAGACTTTTTTCTTAAATTCAAAACAATAGGGGCAGGTTAAGTTACACCACAACGTTGGCAGAATAACCAGAGACAATATCTTGTTATCAAACAAGCTCCTGTAATACTTGAAGCGCTGGATTTCTAATTCATTTGTGTCTTGGTCAATCAGAAAACCAGCCTCCGTTAATGGCTTGAGCCATTCATTTGGCAACGATCCCAATCGTTCCTTTGCCGCCTCACTACTTCCCAAAGGAGCGGAAATAGAAGCCTGATTAGAGAGGCAGCCCAGTAATGGGGAACCTTCGAGAGGCAGCTGAATGATTGTGCGATAGAGAAAGTTGTAACCTAATATCTTATTCCCCTTCTCGACAAAATGGTTGTAGAAGGAAGATTTCAACTTCGAACCCATCACATCCCGCCCAGAATATATATTCTTTTCTATAGACATCATGCACCTCACCTACAGATCGGTTGTGGTAAACATGAATTTCAAATGTCGTCTACCCGCAGACTATACTCCCATCAAGGCAAGCAACTGTCAAGACGATGCTTCGGATATTGCGCCAAACTACATTTCTTGCGCATGCAACTTGGAGGCGGATTTAGCATAAGCGGTTTAGCTTAAGCTTTGGATAGCAGGACATACACCGTGGCCCGGTGATCAGCAAGGTCCGGGCCTCCTGCTGTGCCAGACATATTCGGTGGGTCTGCTGCTTGGGGTTAAGCGGCTGCCCTGCGTCATCGGGCCAAGACTTCCCCGACCCAGCACAGGACACCTCTTTACGACCGCGAGGGACGAAACCCCGGTCCGTTGACGACGCCAATGCTCGCGCAGCACAGCACACTTGCGATCGCCACGGGTCGAGAGGTATCAGCCGTAAGGATGGGCGCGCCCAGCAATCGAATGCATAGTCAATGCTTCGCTCCATAGCGAGGCGCAAGCCGCCGCCTCTACTCCGCCGCCCGTACAGCAGGCGCCGCCCTCGTTCTCGACCGGATGTTGTCCTGCAACTGCTTGCGCGCGAGCGCGGCCTCGGCCCCGGGCGTCGCGTGGTAAAGATCGAGCGCCTCGAACTCGTCGGCCTTGGGCGGCGCGATCGCGGTGTCCGTATAGGTCAAGCGATCCGGCGCTGCCAGCACCTCTTTCCGGATCGCCTTGCATTTCCTGTACTCGGACCAATAGCGCCAAGCCTTGAGGACGGTTTCGCCAAAATAGCGCGGATAGAAGATGAAGGGGCTTTCAATCGGAAGGCCGCTTCTGCGATCGCGGCGGAATTTCAGCCGCAACGCGCCGCCTTCGAGCGGATGAACGCCTTCGTAAGTGTGCACGAGCTTGAACCAGAGAAGCGTCGACAGAGTCGTCCCCGGCCTCCCTTTCGGGCTGGCGGCGACTCGGCGAAGGATCGTGCGGATATGGTCTGGACTGTAAAAGCTTGCCCAGGCGGCCCGCCATGCCTCTTCCCATTCCGTGTCGCTCATTTTGGGATGGTGAGTGACCCGATGGTTGAGATCGTATTTGTTCATGTCCGGATCCATCCACACCCCTTTTTGCAAGAGGAGCTTGTGGTCCTCCGAACCGGGCAAGGGGGTGAGGTTGAACAATTCCAGGAGATCGAGCGGCAATTCACTTTTGATGATTTCGATATCCCGCAGGATCGACTCCTTGGTGTCTCCCGGGAACCCGATGATATAACCCGCGCATGTGATCGCACCGTAGGCGCGCCACTTCTGCAGCATCTCCCTGTAGTCCGTAATTTTGTTCTGGCGCTTGTTGGCAGCGAGCAAATTGTCCGGGTTGATGTTCTCCAGCCCGATGAAGACGCGGCGGACGCCGGCTTGCGACGCCTTTTCGATGAAATTCGGGATCTTGTGGCAGAGCGTATCGACCTGGATCGTAAACCCGATCTTGGGAAACCCGTTTGCACGCAGCTCGATCATGCGGTCGAAATGCATTTCCCAATCGCGATTTCGGGCGAAATTGTCGTCGGTGAGGAAAAAGCGATAGATTTTCTGCGCGTAGTTTTCGCGGATGATCTTCTCAAGATCGTCCGGCGTGCGGAAGCGGCTCTTGTGGCCTTGCACGTTGATGATGGTGCAGAACGAGCATTGATAGGGGCAGCCGCGCCCGAGATCCATGCTCGACAGCGCGCCCGCGGTCCGGCTCAAATGCTTTTGAGGAAGGATGGGGACTGGCTGGCCCTGCAGCGCCGGAAGCTGATCCATGTAGTTATAGAGCGGGGCGAGCTTGCCCTCCCAGGCGTCGCGCACAACCTGGTCGAAGCGGCCATCTTCGGCCTCCCCCGCAAAGAACGAGATGCCAAGCGCCTGCGCATCACGCATGTCCTTTGGCAATTCCGGCAACATGGCGATACAGCCGGAGACGTGAAAACCGCCGATGCAGACGGGGAGACCGGCCTTGAGAAACGGGCCAGCGATATCGACCGCGCGCGGAAATTGATTGGATTGCACGCCGATAAGGCCGATGAGCGCTTTGCCGCCGCGTTCCGAGATCATGCGGATGATCTTGTCGGGCCGCATGCGCCGGTTGGTTTCGTCATAGGTGTGGATTTGGATGGCGACGTCCGGGCCGAGGATGCTGCGGCGTTGCGCGTCCATCGCCAAGCCGTTCAGGCAGGCAAGCGTGTTGGAGGGAATGGCGGATCGAAACCATTGGATAGGGTAGCCGTCATCGTCATAGTGAGCCGGCTTGATAAGCACGACATGGAATTCGCGCTGCGTTGTTGAGCTCATCAGTTTTCCCCTGCGTGCGCAAAAGCGGCAACGCTCCAATAGCACAGCCAATCGGGAAGCGTCTCCCGCAGTCTCGATGGGCTTCTACCGTAATGACCTTCTGGAAGGCGGAGAACTTACACAAGTGCGCGCGCGCCACAGTCGCCCTCTACCGCACTGTTTCTAACACTTGCCCCAACACATTTTGAAGATTACGCAGCTTGGCTCCTGAGGAACTGGTGCTCCTTCAGTGCTGCAAGGAGGCTTCTTTCTCGGGAGCCGGAACTTTCCCGGCTTTCTTCCTCGGCGGCCCCATGAGAAGCGGCTGAAACAGAATTGCAAACGCCATTGTGCAGGCGAGCGACAACGCGAGCAGCTGGCCCATGCTCGACGTGCCCGGATGGTTTGACATCCACAGGCTGCCGAAAGCCACGGCCGTGGTCAAACCGCTGAAGAAGACGGCACGGGTCAAGGGCGAGGCCAGGAGATCGGTTTGGCCCTGCCGCCAGGCGACGATGTAATAGATTTTGAATGCGACGCCGAGGCCGAGTAGCACCGGCAGGGCGATGATGTTCGCAAAATTCAGCTTGAAGCCGATCCCTGCACAGATCTCGAGCGTCACCATGGCGGCGAGGATGAGCGGAAACAGGGTGAGCCCTACATCCGTCAACCGGCGCAGGAAAAGCCAGAGCAGGATCGCGATGGAAAGCAGCGCCCAAATCCCGGCCTCGATGAAAGCGCGAATCACCGTCTGGCCCGCCTCCACAACCCCGACCGCCGCGCCGGTCGCCGCAGGCTCGATCTTCAGAACCGCGTCCACGAAGCGCCGCAGGACGCCGGCGCTGTTCGCATCCCCTTTCGGCGTCACCGAAACGCGCGCTCTGCCGTCCGGCGTCTTCCATTGACGGGCCAGATCGACCGGGATCGTGTCCAGCGTGATCCGTTCCGGGTTCAAACTCATCCGAAGATTTTCGAGCGTAATGTCGAGCGGCGGAATGAACACGTCCGAAGCCCGCGCACGCGTTTCCGGTCTCGCGTTTCCGAGCCTGGACAAGGAATCCGACAAGGCTTTGGCCGCCTGCGATCCTATACCTTGCCTTTGGCTCGCAAGCGCGGCCAGTGAAGTGGCGGTAGCCTCAAGGCTCGACACGACTTCGGCGTCCGCCGGCTGCGGCTTTACCTGCGCGGAATACAAGTCGTCATGGAGGTCGCCGGCTGTCTTTCTTATGGCGGCCAGCTTCTGGTCCTGCCCCTCGGGAATGAAGCTTGAAAGCGTGTTCGCGCCAGCAACCTCGGGAAGCGCCCGCAAGGTCTTCGCTATCTTATTCGCCTGATCGAGCGAAGGCGCCAGAAGCTCAGCCGTCTGTCCGGCGATTTCCGGATTGCCCTTGCTGATGTCCAGATAAGTCGCAACCGATTCCACCTTGGGGTTGCGGAGGTCCATCGGGTTGGTATCGAACTGAAGCCAATACAGGAGAGGGCTAGCTGCGAAGACGACGGCGACGGTTCCGGCAACAATGACGACGCGATGCCGTTCCATGAAGCGCTCCAGCGGGCACAAAAACGCATAACCGAGCGGCCGCGGCTCTGGTGGAGGGTCCAGCATGCGGAGTAGCGCCGGAAGCAAGGTAAGGCTCAGAATAAGCGCGATGATCATGCCCATGCCGGCGATTTCGCCGAGTTCGGATACGCCCAGATAAGCCGTGGGAAGGAAGGAAAGAAAACCGGCGGCGGTTGCGAGGGCAGCGAGAACAAGCCTTCCGCCATTGTTCGCAGCGGTTTCCACGAGAGAGCGCATGAGTCCGTGATGTTCATAGCGGGCGGCGCGATAACTCACGCTGAATTGCAAACAAAAATCGACGCCGATGCCTACGAACAAAACAAAAAATGCAATCGAAATAGGATTGAGCGCACCGACGAGGCTAAGCCCGGCCGCCGCCGTCGCCGCAAGCCCAACCGCCACGCTGAACATCACCGCGAGGATGATGCGCAACGAATGGAGGGCCAGCCAGAGAATGAAAAGGACGGCGGCTGTCATGATGGCCGCATTCTTAACCGCACCCTGCCGGAGCGTATTGAATTCGTCATCGGCAATAGGAGTTGGTCCCGTCAGCCTGACGCTCACTCCTTGCTGGGGCAGTTTCAGGTCAGCGACCGTCCGCCGGATAGCGTTGGAGGCCTCCTCGCCGGGTTCCAGAGCATCATAATTGAGAACAGGCAAAACCGTTACGAATTGCCGGGCCGGAGGTTTAGAGGCGCCAGTCTGGAACTGGCTGCTCCAGCTGAAAAAGGCAGGCTTGCCGGCGAGAACGGCGTTGATCGTGTCAGACAAGGGCTGGAACTCTGGCGCGAGAGCCTCCAAAGACACCCTTCGAAAGATCACCCCGCGCAGCGTCAACCCGATCGAGTCCATGACTCCCCTCAGGCTCGGGTCGGCGGCGAGGCGGCCCAGCAAAGGGCCTGAGCGCGAGAGCCGGTTGAGCGTTGTCGTCAGTTCCTGTTCGGGAAGATACAGCAGCCCGTTTCGGCGGAAGAAGAGCGAGCTGCCTTCGGTCACACTTCGAAACCACTCGTGGCGCTCCTTGAGCCTCTTCGTCAGCCGGTCCGCAGCGCTCTGTGCGAGTTCGGCGGTTGGCGCATCGATCACCGCCAGGATCATGGTTTGCCCGCCCGGAAACGACTTTTGATAAGCGGCTTGATTGTGACGCCACGGAAGGTTCGGAGAAATCAGATCGTTGATGTTCGTGTCGATCGCAAATTGCCGGGTGACATAGATGCCGGAATAAGCAGCTGCCGCCACCGCGATGGCGACCACGAGCCATCTGGCGCGTGCACTGAATTCAACAATTCCGACAAGCAATCGCTTCAACATCGCTTCAACCCGCTGCGGCGCTGGAACCGGCCCCTACATTCGCAGCGAGGCCTAGTGGAAGCGAAGCCATAGGGCGGCAGCGATCAAAATTGCCATGACGGTCAGACCTAAGGTCCACCATCCTTGCGGCGTTTTGGGAACGCCCGGCTGTCTTTCAATTTCGTCCTCCAGGGTGAGGGGTTCAGACGGGATCTCCCCCGGTGAAATGCCGGGCGCGCTTTTCCCTTCGTTTTCTGCCCCTAATGAGTTTCTACTTCGCACGGCACACTCCTGAGCTAGTGCAATGCAGGAAGAGGGTGACAGTTCCCCCGAATAGGATGCCGAACCCGGATCGACGCCTCAAATGTCGGCGCTGAAGTCATCGTGAAGGCGAGCACGAGCAGCTGGCCGCGACCGCAAGGCTCGACAGTGTGCTCGCGCGGACCACACGTGAAGAGCGGACTTTCTAAAAGAATTTGTGAGCAAGCGAAGCTCTCAGGATTGATCTCGTGTTGAGTACGACATGAGCATTCCGCATCCTCACTTGCGGGCGAAGATCACCTTGTTGGCCGGCCTGTTCGCCGTCCTGGAGGTGACATGGTCCGCGCTTGCGCCGGTTGGCGTCTCCGCTCGCGCGGAAGAAATTGGGCAAGGCAAGCAAGAACATCCGGGCATCGTTCAGAAGGAGGGTTCGCAGTTCCCGGCGCCCCGCACGTACAACTGCCTGAACAAACCCAAAGCTTCCGAGAATACGCAAACCCTGTCGAGCGCAAACCCGCTTCCTGAAAAAGCGGGCAGTCTTCTCGGCAAGCCCGTGTACGGGAACGCAGGGGGACATGTCGGCGATGTCCAGGCAGAAGTCACGCCGCAGGGATGCAATGTTACCGCTGTGCTTGTCGGCATCCACGGATTTATCGGTATCGGGGGCAAACAGATCGAAATACCGATGACAGAGCTGAAGCTCCAGGGAAACAGGCTGGTCGCGACGACGATGACAGCCCGTCAGATCAGGAAACTGAAGCCCGTGACCGCAAGAAGAGACACGGATCGAAACGTCCCAAGGTAAGTGTGGTCTGTCGCGAAGTTCGCGCGGAACGCTTGCGGGAAGACAGCGTTGAACCTGAACCGACTTTATACAGAGCTGGTCCCGTGAAGCAGCGAATGAGCGAGACAATCCACCTCATGCAACGCATCCAGGTGGGGCCGCCCAATATCACAATACACCAGGGCAACACATTCATGGTCACGACCGCGGGGAGCGAAATCTCGCCGGACGCTGAACTCGGACTGTTCGCCCAGGACACGAGGCTCATATCGCGCTACATGCTTTGGAGCGACCGCAATCCATGGACGCTGGCCTCATCGACGGCCGTCAGTTATTTCGGCGCGGCTTACGTCTTTCTCTCCCCAAAGATTTCGAGCCCTGACGGCACGCGCGAACCGGGCAAGGTGGAGTTGCATTTGCAGCGGGCCATGTCCGGCGGCGGCATCCACGAAGACTTCGACATCACCAATCATTTTCAAGATGACGTGACCTTCAACTTCGCGATCGAGGTACAGTCCGATTTCGCGGATATCTTCGAGGTGAAGCGTCATCAGATTCGCCCCCGCGAATTCGACACATCATGGGATGCGAGGACGTCCGAATTCGTGGCGCGGTATAAACGCGAGGATTTCGAGCGCTCGCTGATCTATCGCATCAAGAAGGCGGACTGCGAACCCCACTTCGCCAACGGCAAAATTCATTTTGAAATCAAGCTCGCGCCGGGCGCGGTCTGGCATCTTTGCACGGACATCATTCCCGTTATCGACGGCGAGCGGCGCGAACCGCGGATCGGTTGCCGCCGGATCGCCGCCGGCGATCACGAGACGCAGGAAAGAGACCGCCGATGGCGCGACGGCGTAACCCATATCGAGACATCCAACGTCGTCGTCCGCAAAAGTTTTGAGCAAAGCGTGTATGACATCGGGGCTCTGCGCCTCGATATCGGAGGCGATGGCGGCTCCTGGATGCCGGCGGCGGGTGTGCCTTGGTTTGTAACGATCTTTGGGCGCGATAGCCTGGTCGTCGCTTTTCAGGCTGCGCTCATCAATCCTCATCTCGCGAGAGGCACGCTCAGCCATCTCGCGAAATATCAGGCGAAGAAGCGCGATGACTGGCGCGACGAGCAGCCGGGCAAAATCCTGCACGAGATGCGGTTCGGTGAGCTGGCTCACTTCAACGAATCGCCGCATGGCCCCTATTACGGGACCGCCGATGCGAGCATTCTCTATCTCATTGCTCTCTCGGAGGCGTTTCGCTGGACCGGCGACAAGGGCCTTTTCGACCAGCACCGGGATACGGCGCTGAAGTGCCTCGAATGGATCGACGCTTACGGCGATCTCGATGGCGACGGTTTTCAGGAATACAAGACGTTTTCGTCGCAGGGCTATCACAACATGGGCTGGAAGGACTCCGGCGTCGCCCTCGTCTACCCGGATGGCTCCGATGTCCAGCAGCCCATCGCCATCTGCGAGCTTCAAGGCTACGTCTACGACGCAAAGCTTCGCATGGCGGAACTTTTCGATCTGGAGGGAGACGCGGCGCGGGCAAAAGACCTCCGGTCCCAGGCCGAGACGCTGAAAGCCCGATTCAATGAAGCGTTTTGGATGGAGGACCTCGGCACATATGCCTTCGCCTTGGACCCCAGCAAGAAGCAGGTGCGCTCCATCGCGTCCAATCCCGGGCGGTTGCTTTTTTCAGGAATTGTCGACAGCGTCGATAAGGCAAGGCGCGTCATCCACCGGCTGCTGCAACCGGACATGTTTTCAGGCTGGGGCGTTCGCACCTTGTCGAAAAACAACGCGGCCTACGACCCCAATGCCTATCAGCTTGGAAGCGTCTGGCCTCACGACAACGCGTTCATCGCCGCGGGCGCGAAGCGATACGGCCTTTGGGAAGAGGCGAATATTATCGCGCAAGGCATATTCGAGGCGGCTGGAAAATTCCAGATGTTCAGGCTGCCGGAACTTTTTGCCGGGCACGACCGCGAGAACGAAGGCTTTCCCGTTCAGTATCTTGGCGCGAACATCCCGCAAGCCTGGGCGGCGGGCTCCATCTTTTTGCTGATACGCGCCATGCTCGGGATCGAGGTCAGCGCTCGGGAAAACCTCGTCCAGCTCAATCCAACCTTGCCTGATTGGCTCCCGGACATCGCCTTGACCGGTCTTCGCGTCGGGAACCATCGGCTCAGCATTCAATTCAGCGGCAGCGGCGCTTCTTCCGGCTATCGCGTTGTAGAAGGCGGCGACGCCTTAACCATCAGGGGACCAGTTCTAACATGAAAGACGGCTCGGCGCAGAAAGTCGTTGTTGTAACCGGGGCCAGCGCGGGCGTTGGCCGCGCCACGGTCCGGGCGTTCGCGAAGAAGGGCTACTCTGTCGGCCTCATTGCGCGGGGAACCGAGGGCTTGGAAGCCGCCGCGGAGGAAGTCCGCCGGGAGGGAGTGCAGGCTGTCACGGCGCCGGCCGATGTCGCCGATGCGGAGGCCGTTGAGCGCGCCGCGGATCAGATCGAGCGCGAACTCGGCCCGATCGATGTCTGGGTGAATGTCGCCATGACGACGGTTTACGCGCCCGTCGCCGAAATCACGCCCGCGGAATATAAGCGCGCAACCGAGGTCACCTATCTCGGCTATGTTTACGGCGCGATGGCCGCGCTGCGCCGAATGCGGCCTCGAAATCGCGGCACAATCGTACAGGTGGGCTCCGCGCTCTCCTACCGCGCCATTCCGCTGCAAGCGCCTTATTGCGGGGCGAAATTCGCGATTCGCGGGTTTACAGACGCGCTTCGATGCGAACTGCTCCACGACCGCTCGAATATTCATTTGACGATGGTGCAGATGCCCGCGCTGAACACGCCGCAATTCAACTGGGGACGGAACAAGCTGCCGATGCGGCCGCAGCCCGTGCCGCCGATTTACCAGCCGGAAGCAGCGGCCGACGCCATCGTGTTCGCATCGACGGCGAGAATGCGCGAGGTTTGGGTTGGCAGTTCTTCCTTCAAGGCGATCCTGGCAAACAAGATTGCGCCAGGGTTTCTGGACCGTTACCTCGCCCGGTTCGGCTACAAGTCGCAAATGTCCTCGGAGCCTGCCCAGAAGGATGCGCCGGACAATCTTTTCAAGCCCATAGAAGGCGACTTTGGCGCGCATGGCCGCTTCGATGCGCAAGCACTGCCATCCGTTGACATGCAATCGCCTGTCTTGCCGAACTGGTTCGTGACCGGCGGCGCGGCGATCGGGCTTCTTTATCTTCTGCGAACCCTCTTGAAGGGCCGGTCGCGAGCGACACCGCGACTCCGTAGGACACAGACGCGCCATCCTTTGAGCATCTACGGCCCATTAGCTTAATCGAACTCCTGCGAGCTTGGATGTTCGTGGGCGCTTCCCGAGCAACTCGACTTTCGCCAATTTCAAATTATTGTAATAAATTATGCATTCGCCAAGTTTATCATTCATAAAATACTTATGTAATGAGTTATAGCCACTTTTACAAAACGAAGCCAAACACTTTTTTAAGTAAATGTGCAAGGTCCATTAACGGAACCCCACACGCATGGCGAAAATTCCCGCATTGCCAGGGACTGGATTGCGCAAAGGAGCCGTGACTTTGGAGGGTCGTATTACGTCAGTTTCAAGCGAGGTCGCGAAGGGCGAGGCGCCAACTCATGGCAGTCGAAAAGGCCGTGCCTAAGCCCGGCATCGTTCCGGTAGATTGTGCTTGCAATTGCTTTCTGCGTCATGCGGCTTCGGCGATTGCCGCCTTTCGCCTCTGCCGTCGAGTGCGACAAAACATCGAAGATGAAAGCGAGGGCCTTTTCCACCGGGGGTGAAAAGTCCTTGGGGAACGTTTCGCGAAAGCACCGGCAGAGAACCACTTTCATCGTCTCGAAATGCTCAGGCTGCACCTGCGCTTGGGCGTGCCGTATTGCAAGCTTCTCGACGGCGGGAATGGGCGCCTGGCCGGTCCATGCGTTTACAGGCCAAAGCTCGCTCGAGCGCGTCAACCTGACGATGCTCCAAAGCATCAGCGTGAATTGCCGGTGCTGCTCTTCCATGCCGCCTTTGAAGAGCGGCGCCGTTCCCGGCATCGCTTCGAAAAACCTGTCGTACATAAGGGCAACGATGTCGGGTAGCCGGGCCTCTGCAGTCGCGAAGAAAGTTCTTAATGCGGCAAGCTGATCCGGGCTCATAGAAAAGCCTCCACGCTGCACAAAACGGCTGCGGCCAGCTACGCGATGGAAGGAGCCTCGATAAGCTACATTTCAAGGCGGGCAGACCCAGGCGATCAGAGCCTAAGCTTTGGGAATTGTCAAATTGAATGGCGCACGCTTAAGGTGCATATCCTCAACAAGTTTGCCCACTGAGCCGCGCGGCAGCCTTTTCACGGCCGATGAGCGGCAACAGGTCCTTCAGCTCCGGGCCGCGATCGAGCCCGGTCAACGCCAAACGCAGAGGATGGTAAAGCGCGCGCCCCTTTGCGCCCGTTGCCTGTTTCACGGATTCTGTCCAACTGCGCCAAGTGCTGGAATCCCAGGGCTCCGGAGGCAGATGCGCAAGCGCTTTGTCCAGGAAGATTGCGTCTTCGACCATGGGGGTAACCGGCCCTTGGACAACGGTCCACCATCGGTCTACATCAGCGAAAAGTTCCAGGTTGGCGCGAACTGCGAGCCAAAAGGCTTCGCCGCCTTCGATGCCGCGCTCCCGAAGCCGCTCGGCGACGGCCTCGAAAGGCATGGCGTGGAGCAGCTTGGCGTTCAGGCCCTTCAACTCTTCAGGATCGAACCGCGCCGGGGCACGGGAGACCTTTGAAAAATCGAAGAGAGTTGTCAGAGCTTCGAGGCTCTCCTGGGGATGAAGAGCTTCCGAAGTGCCTATCAGAGAAGCGTGCGCCATCACCGCCAGGGGCTCGAAGCCTTGTTCGCATAGACCCCGGATCGAGAGCGAGCCAAGGCGCTTCGACAGCGCCTCGCCCTGCGCCCCAACAAGAAGATTGTGATGCGCGAACACGGGCGCCTTCCCGCCAAGCGCCTCGAAAATCTGGAGTTGAACGGCGGTATTCGTGACGTGATCTTCGCCGCGAATGACATGGGTTATGCCGGTGACGCCGTCGTCGGCCACGCTGGTGAAGGTGTAGAGCGGCGTCCCGTCTTCGCGGATGAGGACCGGATCGGAGATCGAGGCTGTATCGATCTCCTGCGGGCCGCGGATCAAGTCGTCCCAAGACGTTGGCCGCTGTTCCAGAAGAAAGCGCCAATGCGGTTTGCGGCCCTGTGCTTCCAGCTCGCGTTTTTCCTCTGCTGTCAGCTTCAGCGCCGCGCGGTCATAGACGGGCGGAAGTCCGCGCGCCATCTGGCGCTTGCGCCGCCGATCCAGTTCCTCGGGCGTCTCGTAACAGGCGTAAAGCCTTCCCGCCTGCTTCAGCTTATCCGCCGTCTCTTCGTAGAAAGCGAAGCGCGCGGACTGGCGGAACTCCTCGTTCCAGGTAAGGCCGAGCCAGGTCAAATCGTCCCGGATGCCCGTGACATACTCCTCTTTGGAGCGCTCGAGGTCCGTGTCGTCGAAGCGCAGGATGAACACGCCGTGCTCGCGCCGCGCGAAGAGCCAATTGAAAACGGCTGGCCTGATATTGCCGATGTGAAGCCGGCCCGTAGGGCTCGGCGCGAAACGAACTTTTACGGACATTACGTCCTCCAAAACCTGATCGCCGTCCCGGAAAGCGCCGCGGCTAACCGCCTTTCCGCGATGACGTTATCGTTCATTCTCAGAGCAACTCGCGGAAGCGATTGACAATGGGGTAGCGGCGGTCACGGCCGAAATTGCGTTCGGTGATCTTGACGCCCGGGGCTGCCTGCCGCCGTTTATACTCGGACAGATACAAAAGCCGCTCCACTTTTTTGACAGTCTCAGGCGAATGGCCACGCTTCACGATCTCCGAAAGCGGCTCCTCTCGGTCGACGAGGCATTCCAGGATGTCGTCAAGCTTCTCGTAGGGCGGCAGCGAATCCTGGTCCGTCTGGTTCTCGCGCAACTCGGCCGTCGGCGCCTTGGTGATGATGTTTTCAGGGATCACCACGCCAGCCGGGCCGAGACAACCTTTCGGATGCGCCGCATTCCGGAACTGCGACAGGGCATACACCTGCGTCTTGTACAAGTCCTTGATCGGGTTGAAGCCGCCGTTCATGTCGCCGTAAAGCGTGGCATACCCCGCCGAAACCTCGGACTTGTTGCCGGTGGTGACGACCATCCCGCCGAACTTGTTGGAAACGGCCATCAGCGTGGTTCCGCGGATACGTGATTGAAGATTCTCCTCCGCGATGTCGCGCCCTGTGCCCTCAAAAAGCGCCCCGAGCATGGCGTCGAACCCTTCCACCGCGCCGTGGATTGGCACGATGTCATAACGCACGCCGAGCGCCTCGGCGCACGCCGCGGCGTCGGAAAGAGATGCATTCGATGTGAACCGATAAGGCATCATCAGGCAATGCACGCGCGCCGCGCCGACTGCATCCACCGCCATCGCCGCGCACAGCGCCGAATCGACGCCGCCCGAAAGGCCGAGCACAACGCCCGGAAAGCGATTTTTCTCAATGTAATCGCGTAGGCCGAGAACGCAGGCGAGATAGGCTGCCTCGGCGCCCTCCTCGAGGATCGCCATCGGCCCCGGCATACACATCCAACCCTCGGCCTCGCGCCGCCATTCGGTGACACAAAGCGCCGTTTCCCAGGCTGGCAGCTGCACTGCAAGCTTGCCGCCCCGATTAAGGACAAAGGACGCACCGTCAAAAACAAGCTCATCCTGGCCGCCAACCTGATTGACATAGACGAGCGCCAGGCCCGTCTCAATCACGCGCGCCACGGCCACATTCTCACGCTGTTCGCGCTTTTTCAGTGTAAAGGGCGAACCGTTGGGCACGATCAGGATTTCGGCCCCGCTTTCGGCAAGGCATTCGGTTACCGCGTCCGTCCAGATGTCCTCGCAAACGGGCAAGCCCAGGCGCACGCCATTGAAGTTCACCGGCCCCGGCATGGCTCCAGGCGCGAAAACACGCTTCTCGTCGAAAACGCTGTAATTAGGCAGATCGACTTTGTAGCGCAGGGCCTCGACCTTGCCAGCGGCCAGCAGAGCCACGGCATTGTAAACTTTTCCGTTTTCCTCCCAGGGCGTCCCGACCACCAAAGCGGGGCCGCCGTCTGCGGTTATCTTTGCGAGATCGCGCACCGCATCCATGCAGGCCTGTACGAAGGCCCGCTTCAGGATGAGATCCTCGGGCGGATAGCCCGCGATGAACAGCTCGGACAAAACGACGAGGTCCGCATCATGCCTCCGCGCTTCGTCATGCGCCGAACGCGCCAAGGCCGCGTTGCCGCTCAAGTCCCCGACAATGGGATTCAATTGCGCGCACGCGATGCGCAAACAATTCGTCATGCAGTAAATCGCCTCCGGAAGCCACGTTGCGCCGATGACCGGCAGCTCCGCCCGACAAGCAGGTAACGTGGTGAACATTAGGCGCGAGGAGGCTCTCCTGCAAGACAAGCGCATAACGGAGCAGTCGGCTTCACATGTTGCCTTGGGGCTGTGGATTTGTTACAGGAGTCTGAGGACTACGCGGAAGCTTCTATAGCCGGCTTAGCACAGTGGTAGTGCAGCGGTTTTGTAAACCGAAGGTCGGGGGTTCAAATCCCTCAGCCGGCACCATTATAACCCTTTAAAATCAGTAGCCTGTTCTGTTCATCTTTCGTTTACTCGGCCACGGTTTTCAGGGTGGTTTACACTTTGCAGGCTTCCCAATATCGCGCAGGGTTTAGGGCGATAGCTTCCGGGTTCCGCCTTCGATCCTTGCCGAGTGCGGCGGTGGTAACAATGGACATGCACCTCGCCATTCGCGAGGAGCTTTTTTACCGCGTGGATATGTTTCAGATCGACCTTCACAACGCTACGCCCGCAAAATTACCCAACGCATTTACCTTGGCAGTCGCTGGCCAGACGGCGAATGTCAACTGTTCGCCCCGAGAATACGGCGACCCTTGGCGTCAGTGCGCTTCAAGGCGCGGCTCTTGCGGCCTTCGCACTTGCCTTGAGCGGCGCGCTTGCGTTCACGAGCGCGAGCTTGGCTACCAAGCGGGCCTTCTCAAGCTCGGCAAATGCGCAAGCGATCTGGCGCGTTGCCTTTTTTATGGGATCGCTCGTGTCTGTCAGATCATCGCCCGTTGCGGTGATGACACGAACGCCAAGCTTGATTAGCGAAAGGATGCCGAGTTTCTGCGTCATCAGATCGCATTGCAGCCCTCGCCCGCGGAGCGCCCGCCCATGAAATACTGGATCGACACCGAGTTCATCGCAAAGCCGTTCACC
Organism: uncultured Alphaproteobacteria bacterium; assembly: GCA_963757195.1. Taxonomy (GTDB): domain Bacteria; phylum Pseudomonadota; class Alphaproteobacteria; order Rhizobiales; family Rhodomicrobiaceae; genus Rhodomicrobium. The sequence continues at coordinate 2,144,593 of CAVWQG010000001.1, read as the reverse complement.
ATCGATCTCGTCAGCATCGAACTCGTCGCCGAGGACGGGCGGGAGTTTTATGCGGAGAGCAGCGAAGTCGACTGGTCGAAGGCGAGCCCGTGGATGATCGAGAACGTACGCCCGCAGCTCGAGGGCAGGGCCATGAGCCTCGAGGAGATCAGTTACGCGCTCCGCGTCTTCACCGATTACGACGAGCATCCCGTGTTCTGGGGCTATTTCCCAGCCTACGACTGGGTCGCGTTCGTGGGGCTTTTCGGTGGCCTCGAGGTGCTGCCGTTTCACTATCCGCAGCTCTGCCTCGATATCAAACAATGGGCGATCGAGCTCGGCGATCCGGAGCTGCCCCACCAGAAGGGGAACCGCCACCACGCGCTCGCCGACGCCCGCTGGACGCGCGACGCCTGGACATTCCTCGCAAACCTCCATCCCGAGGGCGGCGAGCGCCGCGCCGCCGGCCACAAGAACCCCGGCCAGTCCGGCGCGCGGCCAGAACAGGGGCTCGGCGTTTCCCTTCCGGAGCAGGGGCGGCCATAGCGCTGCGCAGAGGGATCGCGGACCTCTGCTACGACGAGTTGTCCGCCGGCGGGCGTCTTTCGAAGGAGTTCGGCGGCGATGACGCGCGCCGCTTCTTGTTTCCACCCCAGTACGAAGCTTCGAAAGTAAGCATTTGCATCATCCGACCGCTACCAGACGCCCGGAATCCATTTGCGGCGAACGCGCGCAGCGAACTCGGCATAACCCGGCAGTTCGCGCTGCAAAGTCGCATCTTCGAGATTGGTGCGAATGACGAGCACCGCGCCAACCAATGCCGCAGGCAAGAGCGCCCAGAGCGAACCGAGCGCAAGAGCAATACCGACAACCAGAATGGCGCCGGAAACGTAGCCCGGGTGCCGGACAAACGCATAAGGACCTGTCGTGATCACGTGGTGGTCGCGATCGGTCTGGATCCGCACGCTCGGCTCGAAATGCCGGTTGACAGCCTGCGCCCATCCCGAACCCAGGCAGCCCAGCAGCAGAAGAAGGTAGCCAACGAGAACAGCCCAAGGGGGCGCGGGCGCCCAGCCGAAGCGGCCGCCGTCGAGCCCGGCCACGATCAGGGTGGCGAGGAAGCCACCCAATAAAATCCATATCAGGACAACGTCCCAGTTTTTGGTGCCAAAGGCCCGCCGATCAGCACGAGTAGAAAGCTGAATCGAATATTCCATCAAGTGAGAGCGAAGTGGCGCCAGTGGCAATGTCAGATCCCAGCGAGCGCCAGGGCAACGACACCGCTCATCAACACCCAACCCACGTGTCGTCCACGGTCGGCAATGGCATTGCCGAGGGTAAGTCCCACTTTCAGGGGATGAGCCACCACCTTGGGGAGGCGCCAGCGCTGGTCTTCTGGGGGCTACCACATTTCCGATCCTGGCTCTCCCTTGAAGGGTCCCACAAGCTCGGGTGTCACCCAGCCGCCGTAAAACCGGCCCGGCTGGGGGAGAACGCGTATGCCATCGACAAAACATTCGAGCTGCGCGGGGTAAAACGCAAAGCAATCGCGGATTGCCTCAAAGCCTGGGAAGGGCTCGGGATAACTCCACCCCACGCGCTCAAGCCTCCGGCCAGGCGCCGTGACGGTCCAATAAGCGGCCTGCCCTTTCCACTCGCAGAGCGAGCCGCCCGCCGCGCGTTCGATGGCGTTCATAGTCACATCGTCCGGCGGAATGTAAAAGGTTGGCGGGCTGGCGGTTTCCAGGACCCGGATGGTCCGCGACGACCGAGCAATTTCGACGGCTCCCAAGCGAACAACCACCTCCCGGGGATCGGGGGCAAGGCGCGGCGGCCGGGGATAATCCCAGACGGACTCCTGTCCCGGCTGCGGCGCAATAGCAAACGGCGGACGCTCCTGTCCGCGATATTTCCATTTGGCGCGGTTGGCTTCAATCCAGTCTTGAGAGGGCATTCGCCGCTCCTATTCCGTTAGAGATGCATCCTCGCCACGAGGCGCCGTGTCCTTTCATATTGAGGCTAAGCCGCGTGACTTGAAGACGGCAATGCGGGCGGCGCATCCGTCGCCCAGCGTCACAAGTCCGAGCCAGGACAACTGAAGCTTCGTCGGACCGAGCGCCAGTTGCAGGGCGCCGCAACTCTAATGATCTATGCGCACGCGGAAAAGCATCCCTCAAAAATACTTGTTCATGGTACATGATCGCTGGCTGCAAGGTAATTGAGAGCTTGACCGGAGCTGCGTCCTGAGCCTGTTGAGTCCCGTTGCTCTTTGGGATCGATTGTCAGAATTTTTCGATCATTTGGAAGTTATTGTCATCATTGCACGCTGCAACAAATGTCAGACGTCACGCACGTGAAAGGCTTATGCTTAGTTTCGATGTGCTGGGCGTACTTGCCGTCCGGCGGACAAAAAGCTTAGGAGGACGACCATGAACGAACTCGTTCGCAGCCTCAAGGCTCTGCACACAAGCTTGATCGACGCCCTTCAAGGATACAAAGAGGGGCTCAAGGATGCGCATGGCGAGGGCCTTGCGCCGTTGTTCGCTGAAATGGTCGCCATCCACCGGAAGGACGCGGACGCCATTTCCGAACAGCTGAAGCGCCTGGGCACTGACACCGACGATCGCGGGTCGCTCATGGGCGCCTTCGATCGCACTGTGATGAAGATTTCCTCTCTATTCACGAAGCTGGACGAGAAATTTCTTCCGAGCCTAATCGACGGCGAGAAACAAGTACTCGACCATTACGACCGTGCCATCAACGCGTCCTCGCCGGACAATGCCGAGTATCCGGTGCTTGTGAAGCAACGGGAGGCTCTCAGGGCAAAGGTCGCCGACATGACGGCGGGCAAGCCGACCTGAGGTGTTTGCGCGGCTGTCGAAGTGGACGGACGCGGGGCGCATGGTGTAGGTCGCTCGTATCGATGACCCGGCTTGGCTTGGGCGAAAGCCATATCGCGCAGGCGGCGGCGTGCGATCAAGCGCCTGGATCCCAGACGATGACGCTGTCTCATGGCCGGAGCTTGGCACAGGACCGTCGCGGCTGAAAAGTCTTCCTTGCGGTCATTCCCTTAACAACCCCAAGGTCTACTCGCCTTCTGATCGTTGGTAATAGTCAGGTTTCGAGGGTAGAGCCTCCCATATATGCTCCAGGAAAGACTTACCGGTTTCGACCCTCTTGGGACGAGCTTCTTTTCAATTAAGCTTCACTGACTGATGAGGGCTGTCCAGGGAGAAGGCGGGGATCTCGACGTCGAAGCTTTCGCCGTCCCGGGTTTCCATTTGATAGCTGCCCGTCATGATGCCCGAGGGCGTCGTCAGCGGCACGTGGCTGATGTATTCAAACGTATCGCCGGGCTCAAGGCGCGGCTGCTCGCCGACCACACCCGGACCGCGCACCTCGTGTCGTTCTCCACGCGCGTTGGTGATGCGCCAATGGCGGCTTCGCAACTGCACTGTTTCGGCGCCGTGATTTTCGATCACAATGTGATAGGCCCAGACGAAATGGCTTTGCTCCGGCGCCGATTGGTCGTCGAGATAGGTCGGGTGGACGCTCACTGAAATCTGTCGCGTCGTCGCGCTGTATTTGGCCCTGGCCGCCATTCCGGTCTCCGATTTGGCTCTACCTTGCGTCAACCAGCCTCTTCGTTGCAAGTTTTGCTAAGACCTTTTGCGCGACTTGGTCAGCGAGGTGTTCCTCGTCCTCGCTCTCAACGTCCGCAATCCCAAGCGCAGCCAAGCCCGGGTCTTTCTGCAGCTCTTCAGGCGCAGAGAGCGCTATTTTGTGAACCAGTTCAGCATCGGTCCGAGTCGCCGACGCACCAAGCGCGATGAAATCCAGGAAGTCGGGACGGCAAAGGATGTCGAGCCGTTCTTCGTGGATAAGCGCGTGGACGACAGCTATCTGTCCAACCGCGACCTCATCTTGCTCGACATCAAAAGTTCAGACCCGGACACCTATCGCAACCTTACGGGTCAGGCGCTGGCTCCGACCTTGCGTTTCGCGGAAACGGCTCGCTCTGATGGGCAAGCGCGTCTGGGTGCTGTCTAACCTTGTACCAGGGTACACGGACTACGCAGCAAATGTCGATGGCATTGCCCGGTTCGTCGCTCCCATGAGAAATGTCGAGTGGGTGGAGGGTGCAGCCCTTCCATCAGCTCGGCACCTCCAAGTGGAAGGCGCTCAACCTCGACTAAAAGCACGCTAACACGCCAACTCTCCCTCCCGGCCTCATCCATCGCGTGCTCGGCCAGTTCCAAGCGGCGAGCTGCAGCCCGCTGATCGCGATGGCAAGCGACTGGTCCCAAGCTTGGCTTCCGTGCTTAACTTCAACCGCTCGCGCAGGCCGCATGATGGGCGCAGGAGATCGCTGCCCGCGCCTGCTGAGGCCACCCGGCCGCGTTGCGGCCGGGTGAGTTTCTCTTCTCAAGGACGTTGCTGGCAATGTGCCGACGATAGAACAGCGGACCGTCTCCCTTCGTAGCCACGAAATCAAGGAAGCCCTGGTCTATGATGGCGGGATGGACGGGGATGGTCCTCTCTGAACCTTCGTTCTTGAGAGACCCACCATCTTTAGCAGGCGCTATTTGCATCGTGGGGATACCTTCAAGAACCATAATGCGCTGGCCCTAAAGCTGCGCAATCTCACCGACACGAGCACCTGTGAAGGCGTATCCACGGTATCCATCGACGGTAGGGAAGCCCTTCAGTTGCGAGAGGGACAGGATGGGAGCCACCTCAGAGTTGTCATAGGGAAGCTGGGAAGTGCCTGTCCAGCATCTGCGAGGAGGAGCATCCGGCTTCGTTCGTCTGCGACCACGCCTTCACGCGCCAAGATCAAATCGACAAGGCCACCGAAGCGTTCTTCAAGGAGCCTTATGCGGCCCACTCCGGGGAATGTGTCGAAGGTTAGGGGCTGGCCGGTGAGCGCATATTCGTTGACCTTTTGGACATGCCTCCACAACTCAGGATCACCGGGTCGTCTTCGAGATGCACCGCGAACGCTTTGTAGAGAAGACCTGCGATGGCAACACGCTGCTTCTTGGGGAGAGATTTAGGCCCCGTGCGGAGAGCCTGGCAGTGCGCCTCAAGCTGGACGGACGCAGAGGCATGACGGAGCTTGGCGAGGGATGGGTCGCGAGTCCTGAGTGAAAACGTCACCTCGGAGCCGAGATTGGCCGACACTACAAGATCAGGTTGACCGGGCGGGCCGGGAGGGAGCTTGAAGGCGATGCGCTGTCCCCTCGCCCTCTTCAGGATGTCGGCAGGGACTCGCTTACGGAACTGCAGGAAGACAGAGTATGGAGGTGACGTGGGACGTGCCATCGCGAGGACCATGTGGGCTTCCCTGTGTAGCAGTAGGGAGCCGGGAAACTCAATGGCGTCAAGACTTTTTGGAAAAACAATGCCTCAAAGAGAAGATGGTGCCCAGAAGAGGACTCGAACCTCCACGCCTTGTGAGCGCTAGTACCTGAAACTAGTGCGTCTACCAATTCCGCCATCTGGGCTGTGGTCTTACAGGTAAATCCCGCCGCGTGCTTTGTCAATCGAAGCGCTGCGCGGCGCACTCGCCTGCTCCCCGTTATCGGGCGGGGCGGCAAGGCGCGCCTTTGCAATTCGCCGCAGCCGGGTTATGCATTAATGATCATCTGGTTTTTCACGCACACTTCAAGTCAGGACCGGCATGGCTGCAACATTTGGAAATTCAACCGTAGTCACCGTTTTTGGCGGCTCGGGGTTTCTGGGACGTTATGTTGTGCAAGCGCTCGCGCGCTCAGGCTGCCGAATCAAAGCCGCAGTTCGGCGTCCCGAGCTTGCTCTTCATCTGCAACCGCTCGGGACAGTCGGGCAGATTGCTCTCCTGCAGGCTAATGTCCGGGATGAGAAGTCTGTCTCCGAGGCCGTGCGGGGAGCCGATTGGGTGATTAATCTCGTCGGCATTCTGCAGCCCTCAGGCCGGCAGACTTTCAAGGCCGTTCATGCGGAGGCGCAGGAAACGATTGCCAAAGCAGCAAAGGCGCACGGCGCGCGCGGGTTCGTCCAGGTTTCAGCAATCGGCGCGGACCGGCTTTCGCAGTCCGTCTATGCCCGCACAAAAGGAGAAGGCGAAGCCAGGGCCTTGGCGGCGTTTCCCGAAACCGTTATTTTGCGGCCATCGCTTGTTTTCGGTCCCGAAGACAACTTCTTCAATCGCTTCGGTGCGCTTGCCGCCTTTTCGCCGGTGCTGCCTCTGATCGGCGGGCAAACCCGGTTTCAGCCGGTCTATGTTGGCGACGTTGCGAAAGCGGTGACGGCAGCCGTATCCGGCCAGGCCACGGAAGGCGCGGTGTACGAGTTGGGCGGCCCGACCGTGTACAGCTTTCGCGAAATCCTTCAAAAAGTCTGCGACTGGACGCAACACAGGCGCGTTCTCCTGCCGATCCCGTTCTGGGCAGCGAAGATCCCGGCTTCGATCCTGCAATTCCTGCCAGGAGCGCCCATCACACTCGATCAGGTCAGAATGCTTCAGATCGACAACATCGTCAGCGCAGAGGCCATTCGGGACCAGCGGACTCTGGAGGGCCTCGGCGTCGCCGAGCCGCGCAGCGCTGAGGTCATCGTGCCGTCCTATTTGCAGCGCTATAGGCCGAGGGGAGAGTTTTCCGCGGATCGCGCCAGCGTTCTCTAGTACAGCCGGCCGGAAGTTCGCTTGATTGTTTGCGGCAATGGGAGTGCGAACTTCCGGCCGGCTGTACTAGATCCTAAAAAGTTGCTAGTACGCCTCATCCGCGGGAAGTCCTGTTCACGCCCGCAGCAAACGGGTCAGGACTTCCCGCGGGGCGTACTAGCAGTGGGCTGAAGAAGCATGAAATCTTGGCTTCATCCTTCGACAAGCTCAGGATGAGGTCGCGTGTTTTCAGAAGATTACCCTCATGGTGAGCCCGTCTAACAATGGGCAACATCACCTTTTCAGCGTCATTTAGCGGCTTTCGCGTTATAGCGGGTTTCGAACGATGGTGAGTCTCCTCCATTACCCGCTTTGCCCTGCCTCCCGCGGCGTGAGGCTTGCTCTTATCGAGAGTGGGATCGAGCCCGCTTTTACGGAGGTCAAGCCATGGGCGATGACGCTCGATTTCCTGAACGTAAATCCGGCGGGAACGCTGCCGGTTCTTACGATTGAGGGAAAGACCCTGTGCGGGGCTTACCCCATTGTCGAATATCTGTCGGAGACTGTCGCGCGAGAAGGGCCGCCTTCGGCGCGCGGCGCCATTTGGACGGGCACGCCTTCAGAACGAGCGGAGGAGCGGCGCGTCGCGGAATGGTTCCTGCGAAAGTTCGATGCGGAGGTGACACAAAGTATCCTCGATGAAAAATTCTACAAGCCCATGTCGCGCGGCCGGCTCGCGCCCGATCTCAGCGCGATAAGGGCTGGCAGAAGCAATTTACGCTATCATCTTTCCTATGTGAGCTTTCTGAGCGATCATCGGAAATGGCTCGGCGGCGATCAGTTGAGCTTTGCGGACCTTGCCGCCTCGGCTCAGCTTTCGGTGATGGATTACCTCGACGAGATACCGTGGACTGATTTTCCTGAGGCGAAAGCCTGGTATCAGCGCCTGAAATCGAGACCGTCCTTCCGTCCCCTGCTCGCCGAGCGCATACCGGGTTTCAACCCTCCGGAGCATTATGCGAACCTCGATTTCTGAGGGAGAATCGGTTTTTATTCCGCAGCCAGAATTTACGGGCTGGATCAAAGAGCGCGTTCTCAAGGAAGGCTTCGATGCCGTTGGAATTGCATCTCCTTTCGGCGCGCGCCACGCCTCTCGCGATCTCTATGCCTTTCTCGAAGCGGGGTTTCATGGCGACATGGGATGGCTCGCGGCGAACTCCGACCGCCGGGCAAACCCGCAAGCGCTTTGGCCTGAAGTGCGCTCAATCATCATGGCGGGCATGAATTATGCGCCAGAGGCCGACCCGCTCGCGGCGAGCGAGCGGCCCTCCCATGCGGCGATCTCCGTCTACGCCCAGGGGGCGGACTACCACGACGTCATCAAGGGCAAACTGAAAGCGATCGCGGGAGACTTCGCGCGCCGGACGGGCGAAGACGTCAAGGTGTTTGTCGACACTGCCCCCGTCATGGAGAAGCCTCTCGCACAGGCGGCCGGGATTGGCTGGCAGGGCAAACATACCAACCTCGTTTCCCGCGACTACGGGTCATGGCTGTTCCTGGGGGCTATTTTCACAACTGCGGAGCTCACGGCGGACACGCCGGCGGCTCCTCGCTGCGGATCCTGCAGCCGCTGCCTCGACGTATGCCCGACCGAGGCTTTCCCGGCGCCGTACCGCCTCGACGCGCGGCGCTGCATCTCCTATCTCACCATCGAGCATAAGGGGCAGATCCCGCATGAGTTTCGCGCCGCGATAGGGAACCGCATTTACGGCTGCGACGATTGTCTGGCAGTCTGTCCGTGGAACAAATTTGCTCAAACGGCCCGCGAGATGAAGTTCCGCCCTTGCGAAACCGCCCATAATCCTCCTCTCGCGGAGTTGCTGCAGCTTGATGACGCTCAATTCCGCACGCGGTTCAAGGGCTCTCCCATCAAGCGCATCGGGCGCGACCGCTTCGTTCGAAATGTCCTTGTCGCTGCAGGCAATTCTGGCGATCGAATGCTTCTTGAAGGCGTCGTAGCGCTCTTGGGTGATCCTTCACCCCTCGTGCGCGGCATGGCTGTATGGGCGAGCCGCCGTCTTGCAAATGCGGAGCAGGAAACTGACTTGAGGGCGAGATTTTCTGCTATAGAGTGTGACGTTCAGGTGCGTTCGGAATGGGGTATGGCGCCATGAGCAATCTTTTCGTTTTCGGACTGGGATACTCGGGAATTGAGACGGCTGTGATCCTCCGAGCGGGCGGATGGCGCGTTTCGGGGACTGTGCGCTCGGCCGCGAAGGCGAGCGAACTCGCAAAGGAAGGACTTTCGTCCATCCTTTTCGACGACCCCGCCGCAGTTGAAACCGCGCTTCAATCAGCAACCCACCTTCTTGTCTCGACGCCGCCCAGCGATCAGGGCGATCCGGCGATTTCCGCTTACGGGCCAGCGTTTCGCCAGACGCCGGCGCTCGCATGGATCGGTTACCTCTCCACAATCGGCGTTTACGGGGACCACCACGGCGAATGGATCGATGAGGAGACGCCAACAGCGGCGCCGCGCGGGCGGAAATCCGCGCGCGTGGAGGCGGAAAAGGCGTGGGGAACGATCGCCCATGAGAGCGAGGTTCCACTCGACGTTTTCCGTTTGGCCGGGATCTACGGCCCAGGGCGAAGCCCTCTCGACCGCATCCGCGCTGGCGACGCCCGGCGCATCGTGAAAGCCGGTCAGGTGTTCAACCGCATTCATGTCGAGGACATCGCACAAACCGTGATCGCCGCCATCCGGCGCGAGCGGCGCGGCGGCGGCTCCCGCATCTACAATGTTGCGGATGATGAGCCCGCGCCCCCGCAGGATGTTCTCTCTTACGCGGCTGAACTTATCGGCGCGCCGCCCCCTCCGGAAATTCCGTTCGAGAAAGCCGAGCTCTCGCCCATGGCGCGCAGCTTCTACGCCGACAACAAGCGCGTCCACAACACCAAGATCAAGCGCGAGCTTGGCGTCGTGCTGCGATATCCGACCTATAGGGAAGGCTTGCAGGCGCTCGCAAGACTGGGAGATGTCCAGGTTTGATTTGGTCCATTTTGCGAAAGGCGGCATCTCTAAACCCTTGCACTGGCGTCAGCAGCGTGAGCCACGATCCTAGGAGAAAGCGCTTTTCTGAGACGTTAATCACCGCAAGCTATTGATTTGCTTAGAAAAATTTCGATGAGCTTTCCGTCGCCGCGATTGCGACAGACGCTTGTATGGTTAACCTGCGCGGGTGAAATATATTTAACGGACTTTTTCGCGCCCACTTTCGTCCAAAAATAAACTCCCTTAACTCTACCGATTGGAGCCTAAAAGCTGATGATTTTCAATGGGTTGCGCCGCCAACTTGCGCCAGACGGAGGTGGGCCGCCCTAATTTTTTGAGTATTTTTTAACTAAAATGTGGCCGGAAGTAAATCCTTGCGCGTCGGAATTAACCATAAAGGGTTAACGCATTTTCGGCGCGGCAACCGGCATGAGCCAAGGGCTACTGCAGCCCCCGCGTGCATGAACTTTTCCAGTCTTTTCTACTCCTGGCTGCATCTCGCGCCATGGCTGACGGAGGACGTGGCCAAATGGCTGTCCGGGGTCAAATCCGGCTGTGGCGGTTTTAGCGGCTGCGCGCCTTGGCGACTACCGTTGCTGGATCTCAAACCGGAAGCGGTCTGGAAAAAACCGCCCCCGTCTGGTACCATCGACTTATGACACGATCAGAAGCTATCGCCATCATCACCGCCACGCTGCCGGCCCTCAACGAGGCGCAAGCGGCGACGCTCGCTGAGCTGGCGCAAACCTTGGCGCAATCCCCCGTAGTCCTCTCACTCACCGATGAGGATCGCGGCGGCATCGCTCGCGCGCGGGAGGATTTCAAGGCGGGTCGCACGCATTCAAGCAGCGAAGCCCGCGCCATGACCGCCGCCTTCCTCGCCAAGCTGCGCGGCGCCTCGCCCGCCGCATGAGGGAGGTTCGCTACTCCGCCTTCATCCACCAACTCAACAAGCTCCTCGCGCAAGGCGAGGCGAAATTTGGCGCCCCCGTCGCCGACCAGAAGGGCGAACTTGTCTACGATACCATCGACCACTACCTTGCACAGTTTCCAGTAAAGCCCCGCGATCCCTCATTGTGCACGGTCACACCGACCGCGCGCGCATCGATCCAGCTGGCATTGAGTGGTAGAATGAGGGCAGGACGCACTGCCGCCAAAGTTCTTCCCACAGATTGCCCGCTATCAGATCCGAAATCGAACTTCATTGCTTGTGGGAAGTCCTGGAAGCGCTTGCCGCATGTGGGTCAGGACTTCCCGCGGGGCGTACTCGTACAGCCGGCCGGAAGTTCGCACTCCCATTGCCGCAAACGCTCAAAGCGAACTTCCGGCCGTAAGCTGTACTAGATCAATAATTTGCTAGTACGCCTTATCCGCGGGAAGTCCTGGAAGCGCTTGCCGCATGTGGGTCAGGACTTCCCGCGGGGCGTACTAGTGCATGCGGCTGATGCTGAAATCGATAGCATCTAGCAATGCGGTGCGCGCCTCGCACTTCGGGAAGATGAGCAGCGCTTCGCGTGCCTCCTTGCCGTACAAGCAGGCGCGCTGGATCGTCTCCTCGATAGCGTTATGACGGCGCATGAGCGCAATCGCTTCGTCGAGATCCGTGTCCTCGATCGCCCCATCCTGCAGCGTGCGCCGCCAAAAAGCGCGTTCTTCAGCACTGCCCCGGCGGTAGGAGAGCACGACCGGCAGCGTTATCTTGCCTTCGCGGAAATCATCGCCGACGCGCTTGCCCAGCATTGCGGCTTCGCCTGAGTAATCGAGGGCGTCGTCGATAAGCTGGAAAGCCAAGCCGATATTCGTCCCGTAAAGGCGGAGCGCAGCCTGCTCGCTTTCGCTGCGGCTCGTGATCACCGCGCCAATCTCGGCGGCGGCGGAAAAGAGCGCCGCGGTCTTCGCCTGGATCACGGCGAGATAATTGTCCTCCGTCGTCGCCATATTTTTCGACGCCGCGAGTTGCATGACCTCGCCCTCTGCGATAATCGCCGAAGCTTCCGACAGGATTTTCAGCGCTCCCAGCGATCCCACGTCAACCATCATGCGGAAGGCCTGGCCCAGAAGGAAATCGCCGACAAGCACGCTGGCCTGGTTGCCCCACAACATGCGGGCGCTCTTCTTGCCACGCCGCATGTCGCTTTCATCCACGACGTCGTCATGGAGAAGGGTTGCTGTGTGCATGAATTCGACGGCAGCCGCGAGCTTGATATGCCCGTCGCCGGGGTAACCGCACAGCTTGGCGGCCCCGATCGTCAGCATGGGGCGCAACCGCTTTCCGCCAGAGTTGATCAGATGCTTGGCAAGCTCGGGAATGAGGGCTACATCGGAGCGGGCCTGCGAGAGGATGATCTGGTTCACTTCGCCCATTTCATCGCGCACAAGCTGCATCAAAGGCTCAAGCGCCGCAGCCGGGTCGCCGCGCTCCTGAACTTGAACGACCAAGTTCATGATCTCCTCCGAATTTGGTGCTTGGGCAAAATGACGAACTGGGAGCGCGCCCAGAGCCTCCCAGTGAAACACTGCTTTGATAATTTAGCCACGTGGCTTAATGTCCCTGATGCCGGCCCTGTTCAAAAAAGGCTTGTTTTATGAAAGAGTTGCTCCGCACGACCGATATTGTGCTTTTGACTTACGTCAACTCTTTGCTGAACGATGCCTGTGTCTCTGTGCTCATCGCCGACGTTCACGTCAGCTCGGTTGAAGGATCGATTGGCGCTTTCCCTCGACGCGTCCTTGTCGCTGCCGAGGATTGGGACGAAAGCATATCCGTCCTCACGGCAGCCGGCCTCGGCGATCATTTGATCGACCTAGACCCGCACCGTGACCGTGCGTCACTTTAATATCCCGGCCTGAGCATGGCCAGTCATTTCAACTTTACGTGTGACGCTTTTTTAGACGGCCGCGTGCAGCTGCGCCAGCCTCAAAAGGGGTTTCGGTCTGGATTGGACGCCGTCTTTCTTGCTGCGGCCTGCCCGGCGCAGGCGGGGGATCATGTGCTTGAAGCCGGCTGCGGAGCAGGCGCCGCTTCCCTGTGTCTTCTGGCCCGCGTTCCAGACACGAAAGTTACGGGCGTGGAGATCGATCCCGGCTTGGCCGCCCTCGCGAATGAGAACGCGGCGGCCAACGACATGACCGGGCGCTTCGAAAGCGTCGCCGCCGATGTTACGGCGCCGCGCGCCGAGCTCGAAGCTGCCGGGCTTCGCGCCGATGCCTACGATCACGTCATGGCCAATCCGCCATTCTTTTCTCACGCCCGTTCAAGGCCCGCCAAGGATCAAGGCAACGCCAGGGCGCGGGCCATGCCCGAAGGCGAACTCGAAGCCTGGCTTCGCTTCCTCGCCGCCTCCGCCAAGCCGTCCGGCGCCTGTACCGTCATTCATACGGCGGAAGCCCTGCCGGAGCTGCTTTCCGCGTTCGAGAAGCGTTTCGGGGACTTGCAGATCACCCCGCTTTATCCAAGGGCCGATGCGCCCGCGATCCGCGTCATCATACGCGGCATAAAAGGCAGCCGGGCGCCCTTGGCGATCACGCCCGGCCTTATCCTGCACGAACAGGACGGAACGCCAACCGCCGCTGCCAAGGCGATCCTCAGGGACGGGTGTGCGCTCTTCAACACACCTCACGGTAAATGAACACTCGGGGAGTGTCTTGTTAACCGCGAGCCCGTACACACATGTGCCAGTGAAGTGGCGGGGCTGCGCTTCTCAGCTCCTTATTCTATCTCTGTCTTCGGGTTTTACATGCGAGTCGATAGCGAGCGTCTTCCAGACATTGGTCCAACCTCATTTTGGGACAGGCTAAGCCCCGGCAGGCTGTTTTCCCGTGGCGATGTCATTCCGGTTCTTCGTTTGTTCGGCACGATCGGCGCAGCAACCCCGCTGAGACAGGGGCTGTCAATCGCGGGCTGCGCAACCGCGCTCGAGCGTGCTTTCAATATCAAGAACGCCCCTGCCGTCGTCCTTCAGATCAATTCCCCGGGCGGATCGCCGGTGCAATCCCGGCTCATTTACGAGCGCATTCGCCTCCTGGCGCGGCAGAAGAAAAAGAAGGTCTACGCTTTCGCCGAAGATGTCGCCGCTTCGGGCGGCTATATGATTGCCTGCGCGGCCGATGAAATCTATGCCGACGGGTCCTCGCTCGTCGGATCGATCGGCGTTTTGTCGTCGGGTTTCGGGTTCGTTCATCTTATCCACAAGTTAGGTGTGGAGCGGCGCGTTTACACGGCGGGCGAGAACAAGTTTCAGCTCGATCCCTTCAAGCCTGAAAAACCGGAAGAAATCGAAAGACTTAAGCGCATTCAGGAAATCGTCCATCAAGATTTCATCGCGCTTGTAAAGGAAAGCCGTGGTGACAGAATTGCCTCAACCGCGGACACTTTGTTCACGGGCGAGTTCTGGTCCGGGCGACAAGCCCTTGAGCTTGGGCTAATTGATGGCATTATGGATATGAGAACGAAGATGCGTACGGTTTATGGAGACGATGTCAGGCTTAAGCTTATCTCCACAGAACGTGGCTTCTTCCGCCGGAGAGCTGGGCTAGGGAGCTCGATGTCCGGCGCGGACTTTGGCATCAGTTTTGCAAAAGGTTTTGCTGATGACCTGATCTCCGCTCTCGAAGAGCGTGCTATATGGGCGCGTTTCGGGTTGTAAGCCCGAAAGTAATGCGTTGGTATATGTCAACAGTTGGGGTTGTTAGTCATGCCGCACATCATCGCCATAGCCGCTGGCGCCATCTCCTTGTATTACGCTTACCGCTGGGTTCGCCGGGAAGCCGATCGCGTCGAGGCCGCCCTGCGTAGGACCGATCGCCGCGTCCGCAGAAATTCGCAACACATCACACCATTGGCGTTCGACGCAGTGGCGGGTGTTTATCGGCCGGTCGATTAAATTCGGTTTTACCCGCGCTCGCCAACGTGGCGTTGGGCGAGTCGAAACACGGCGTTAGGCGCTCTTAACGGCCGGCGCGCTGGATTTAGATCGCTGCGTCGTCAGCGCACTCGAGCCGATTGTTGAACCGCTCGCCTCGGAAGAGGTTTTAGCGAGCATCTGATAGAGGCTCGCTCGGGAACTTCTCGCTGCAACCCGCCCAGCCCGCAGCCTCTCCGGGAACCAGCAATCAGGCCCAAGGCCGGGAGAGAGACGCCGTTTCCTCGAAGGTCTGGATCTTATCAGCCTTCTGCATCGTGAGACCGATGTCGTCGAGCCCTTCAATAAGGCATTTTTTGCGGAAGGGATCGATCTCGAAGCGCACGACCCCGCCATCCGGCCCGCGAACTTCCTGCCGCTCAAGATCGACGGTGAGCGTTGCGTTTGCCCCGCGCTCGGCATCGTCCATCAGCTTTGCAAGGTCTTCCGGCGAGACCACCACGGGTAGAATGCCGTTCTTGAAGCAGTTGTTATAAAAGATGTCGGCGAACGACGTGGAGATTACGCAGCGGATGCCGAAATCGAGGAGCGCCCAGGGTGCGTGCTCGCGGCTCGATCCGCAGCCGAAATTATCACCCGCCACGAGGATCTTGGCATTCCGGTAAGGCGGCTTGTTCAAGACGAAGTCAGGGTTCTCCTTGCCGCCGTCGTCGAAGCGCATTTCGTAAAACAGCGACTTGCCAAGACCCGTGCGCTTGATGGTCTTCAGGAACTGCTTCGGAATGATCATGTCCGTGTCGACGTTGATCATGGGCAGCGGCGCTGCAACGCTCGTGAGCGAAGTGAATTTTTCCATCGGCTGATCCTTTTTCTTCCTTTTAGCGCTTAAGCCGCAACGATCAAGCAGCTTCAGGCACATTTTCGGCTGACCACACCGGCGGGCGGCGATACGCCCAGGCTTGCGCAAGCTCAAGCTGACGCGCCAGCCGGAGCAAAAGACCATCGGCGCCTCTTTTTCCGGCAAATTGAATGCCGATCGGAAGGCCATCCGGCGACCAGGACAGCGGAACTGAAATGGCGGGCTGGCCCGTTATGTTGAACTGCGCGGTGAATGGCGCGAAGGCGAAGCTTTTCGCGGCGATTGCCTTCATGAGCGCTTTCATGAGCCAGGGGGAATGGAGGCCGTCAACAACCCGCATAGCGATTTTTTCGCTCGCCGTTGGGCTGTTCTGGCCGATATGAAGCGGAAGCGAGCCCAAAACGGGGCTCATGATGACGTCGTAGTTCTCCGAAAACTCCAGAAACACCGCGATCGCGTGTTCAATGACGGCCTTCGCCCAAGCCTTCTCGGCTTCCGGTACAACGCCGCCTACGCTGGCGAGAGTCCATGTGGTCAGTTCCAAATCCTGGCGTGATGCCGGATGCCCAAGAAGCTCTGCGGCGCCATCAAGAGCTTGCTTCGCGCCAATGGCCCAATAGAGGAGGAAGGCCATGCCGAAATCTGTGTAATCCACCTTCGGTTCAGCGTCCTCGACATGATGGCCAAGCGACTCCATCAGCTTCGCCGCGCTTTCCAGCGCTGCACGCACTTCTGGCGCGACCGATGGACCGAACATCGCGCTTCGCACAACCGCGACTTTCAAAGGCTGCGGGGCAGCTTCGAGCCCAGACAGAAAGCCAGCGTCCGCTCGCGTGCAAACGGCGTCCAGTACAGCGGCGGAATCGCGGACGCTGCGGCTTACGACATGGTCTACGACGAAGTCCGAAATGATGGTTTCGACTTGCGGATCCCTCGGGTTCAACCCGCGCGATGTCTTCAGGCCGACAAGGCCGCAGCAGCTCGCCGGGATTCGGATGGAGCCGCCGCCGTCCGAGGCATGCGCGATGGGCACAATGCCGGCTGCGACAGCCGCCGCCGCCCCGCCGCTTGACCCGCCGGGCGTGCGATCGAGGTTCCACGGATTACGGCATGGGCCGAAGAGTTCGGGTTCCGTAAAGGGCACGAGGCCGAACTCCGGAACGTTCGTCTTGCCGAACGCGACGAGACCAGCAGCCTTGAAGCGCTTGATGATTTCGCCGTTTTCTTCGGGGATGTAGTTTGCGAAAAGCCTGCTGCCGCAGGTAAGCGGCGCGCCCGCAAGCGGCGGCCCGAGGTCTTTGACCAGAAAAGGCACACCGGCGAAAGGCCGATTTGTGTCTGCAGCGTCTGCCACCCGCTCAGCATCTTCATCCATTCGATACACAACCGCGTTGAGCTTGGGGTTCACCCGATTGCAACGGTCGCGCGCTTCGGCGAGAAGCTCGGACGCGCTCACCTCCCGTTTGCGCACAAGTTCAGCCAAACCGGCCGCATCATAGCGGTCGTATTCCGCAAAGCCGCTCATCGTATACTCCTACCTATTTCTTACTTAGAGCGACCGCAGAAAAATCCCACTCCCGGAAATCCCGTTGAACACAGATTGAACGGCAATGGCGCTGAGGAGGATGCCGAAGACGCGCATCACCACCTTCTGAGCCGTCACGCCGATCCAATCGCGAATTTCCTGGGCGGCCAAAAGCAGAACAAGCGTGATGGCCATCACGGTCAGGAGCGCAGCGATGACGGCGATCTGGTTCAATACCTTCCCGCCCGTATTCGCCATCAGAAGCATCGCGCCAGACATGGCGCCCGGCCCGGCGAGGATCGGCGTCGCCAGCGGAAACACCGCAATCTCGTCGTTCTTTGCGCGCGCCTCCGCGCTTTCCGGCTGCGTTATGGTGCTACCGCCGATCCGCAATTCGAAGATCATATCGAGCGCAATAATGAGGAGGATGATGCCGCCCGCAGTCTGCAAAGCGGGGAAGGTAACGCCGAGCGCGGAGAGGATTGCTGTCCCGAGAAGCGCGAAGAACAGGATGATCCCGGTTGCAATTCCGATCGCCTTTAGCGAGATCGCAACGCGTTCAGCGCGGCTGAAGCGCGGGCAGAACGTCGCGAAAAGGACAGCGGCCTCCACCGGGCCAATTGTGGCGAAGAACGTTGCAAACGCCGACAGCGCGGTTTTGAGCATGCCGATTTAAAGAATAGACTCCCCGGTTCGTCAATGCCCCCGAGACCCAATCTCCCACTGCCGCATGGCCTCAAGCAAAAGCACGTTTTGCATGATGTTGTTGATCCGTTCCCGGCGGATGCGTTCCTTATCGTCCGGGCACTGATCAGACACGTGATTGCGCCAGAACTTTCTCAAAATTTGCTTTAGGCGAACAGGCCTTGTGATCTTGTCCATTGGTGGCCTACTGGAATGAAAGCGAACATGGCCGAAAAATATGAGCTAGTGTCCCGCAATAGCCTATGAGAGCGTGCAGCGAAGTTGGTAGCCAATTGCGAGACGCACACTAGGCGTTCAACTCGAATGGCGAACTCCGTGTCGAAGAATACGGGAGTATGACTTTCAATCTCATCAATTTAGATGGCCAAAAAAGCGGAAAGTTTTGAGGAGGCCGATCCTTTGCAGACCTCACGCAAAACCTGACCTCGGTCGCAGGTCTACTCAGGCCTGCGGGACGGCATTATGCGAGCCTCGATGACTTCGCCCCGCCGAAGCACGCGAAGAACAGCCTCGCGACCGATCGAGTTCCCGTCAAGAATGCGATGAATTGCGTCGACAGAAGGCGCTTCCTTTCCGTCGACGGATAACATCACGTCCCCCGCGCGAAGCCCGGCTTTTTGCGCGGGTCCGTCCGGCACGATCTGAACGACTTGCACGCCAGCGGGAATGGATAGCCCATACCTGGCAGCGGCTGCCTTTGGAAACGGAACGGTCTGTCCCGCAAGGCCCAGATAGCCGCGAACCACGCGGCCTTCGCGCATAAGGTCGGGAATGATCCGCTTTGCCGTGTTGATGGGCACCGCGAAGCCAGTGGCGTTTGCGCCCGCGATAATTGCGGTGTTCACGCCGATCACGCGGCCCCGGCTATCGAGCAAAGCGCCGCCCGAGTTGCCGGGATTGAGCGCGGCGTCGGTCTGGATGATGTCTTCGATGAGGCGGCCGGTTGTCGCGCGCAACGTGCGCCGCAAGGCGCTCACCACGCCTGTCGTGACCGAAGCCTGAAGGCCGAAGGGGTTGCCCATCGCGACAACAAGCTGGCCCACGCGCAGCGCATCTAAATCGCCGAGCTGAACAGGGGCGAGCCGCGCGGTATGCGCGCGAACAAGCGCAATGTCGGTATCGGGGTCGCCGCCCACCACGTCGGCCGACGCAGTGCTGCCGTCGGCGAAAAGGACCTCGATCGCCCTGGCGCCTTGGATGACGTGATTGTTGGTCAGAATATACCCATCGGGCGTAATGACGATGCCGGAACCCGCGCCGCCTTGCATGCGTGGATTGCCTTCCGGCTCACCCGCTTTCGCCTTGCGCTGAATCCCGACCATGGCCGCGGCCACGCTCTCTACGACGCCGGTGACGACCTTCGAGTAGGAATCCAACGCTTCCTGTTCCTGGCGCGTGTCCTGATCGCCGGTAACCGGGTTTGTGTTCAAGCCGAAACTGATCGGAAAGATATTCATTGCAAGCCCTTAGGGCGGCGAAACGCGCCGCCCATCCACTTGCGAGATGGTCAACCCTCGGTCCGTTTTCAATTTCACCGGCTACTCAGCCAGTCACAACGAACTCACTTCTTGGGCATGGCCGAGCGCGGCAATGCCAAAATAGGCCGCCATACTGACGCCGATGGCGGCAAACCGGAGCGCAGGCGCAAGGCTAATGAGTCCAACTCCCGATGCGGCCGAATTTGAAGTTGTCGGAGTAAGACTTCTTTATGAACGCACGCGGGTGGGGCTCGAAGACGCGGAAGGGAATTCCATTCTTCTGAGCGTAGTCGATCGCCTCCTCCTTGGTTTCGAAAAAGAGGCGCACCTGGGAAAGCATGTCATTGGAGCTGGTCCAGCCCATGAGAGGATCGATCTCCCGCGGCGTGGCCGGCTCGTACTCCAGCACCCATTCAGTCGTTTTTGCCCGTCCGGACTGCATGGCGGTTTTCGCAGGCTTATAGATCCGTGCAAGCATGATGACCCCGGCGATTGACTTGTCCCACTTTCGAATTTGGGGCATCGCGCGGCAAATGACAATCTCAAACAGCAACGCCCGGGTTTTCGAAGCGAAACGCGCGTAGCTCCGCGATTTACCTCATAGAAAGCATACGGCGTCGAAATCCGTAAACTTCGAAGCAAAGAGGCAGAATGTAACGCTTTTAAAAAAAGTTAACCACAGTGCGATCTTTGTTTATTTACTTTCGCCATGCAGAGTTTGCAATTGGGATCGTTCAAGTAATGCGTCATGAGATCAGTCCACGTAGCTGTCGCAAGTTTGCTTACACTTCTTCTCTCCGAAGAGGTCAGAGCCGAACCTTGCAACGCCCCCAAAAATTTGCCTGCATCTCAACCCGAAGCGATTGCAAAATGCGAAACGGTCGTTAAGAAAAAGCCCGCAAAATCAGCATCTGTAGCGGGGTATCCTCCGCCTCCCGCCGTGCAGAATACCCCAGAGCCGCCCCCTCAATTGCCGTCTCCACTGAAGCCGGACTGGATTTACCTAGGCACCGGCATAATTGACGCCCATATCGGAGAAAGGCAGATATACGCCGATGGCCGGCCCACCAATCGCTATACCGGCGTCACGCTGATCACCCCTTTTGAGCAAAGCCAATATAATCCCTATCCTGTTGGGCCGGAAATCGGCCTCCAATGGAAGACCCCGTCTTTGGCCGCTTACGGCATTACCGACATCGGCGTTGGTTTTACCGCTTACCGCAGCAGCACATACACGACCGCGACGATCCTTGGCTTTCGCCTGGGGCATGATCTGGCGGATGGCATCAACGCCGGGCTCATCGTTGGCCCGATCTTTTCAGGGTACTCCGAGCCCATAGCGATTACGGCCGAACTGGAATTCGACCTCAAACAGATCGCCCTCTCCCAGAAATGGGGCATCGCTGACGCCATCCCCCCAGGGCTTGTGATCAAAAATCGCGTCATGCCCGGCAAGGCCGAGTTCTGGGCGCCGGGCCAGGGCGTGAATGCGGCTTTCGAACTTTGGGCCGGATTCAGGTTCTCTCTTCAGTAGCGCGCACTGCTCTCGAAGCCAACAGACCGCCGCAATCGAGACTATCCTGTCGTGCGGGGCAGAAGGGAAGAGCCGCATGAAGAAAACATTCGTTTGCATGGTGACGGCAGCGTTCTTTGTATCGTACGGCGCCTACGCTGGCGAGCGCCCGCTGGACGCGGGGCTGGGCGTTGTATCGGGAGCCGTGGTCTTCGGGCCGGTTGGCGCCATAGCGGGCGGTGTGATCGGGTACGCGAAAGGGCCGGCCATTTCGCGCACTTTGGGCCTGAGCGGGCGCCATCACCGCGGCCATTATTCAAGGAGCGCCCGGTAGCAGCATGCTGCTCGGTGCGCTCCTCCTAATTCGCACTCGATCGGGAACAAAAACTTGCCACAAAAGTCGATCATCCGGCTCTATGGAGTCGCGTGTTCGAGTCACGCAAGCGGCGCCGCTGAAATCAGGGATTTATCCTAATCATCTAATCCTGTCCGTCTTCTCTATCGCTATGTCACAGAAGGGGTAGGGAATGGCGCATTTTAAAAAGGAACAGTTCATGCGCTTGCCCTCTCGCACGGTCCTTCTCTTCGGTTCCGCTTTGGCCGTATTCTCGGCCACTTCCGCTTTTGCTCAAACGGAACCAGCGCAAAATCCGTTCGACAAAACGGCGCAAGCAACCACGCCTGCCCAAAGCACCCCTGCTCCCAAAAAGAAGCGCGCTTCGACGGCGACGAAGGCAGGCGAATTCAAAACCGAGGCTGAGGCGAAAGCAAGTTGTCCCGGCGACACAGTCGTCTGGGTCAACACAGGCACCAAAGTTTATCATCACTCGGGCACTGCTTCCTACGGGAAGACAAAGCGGGGCGTGTATATGTGCGAGAAAGACACGGCCGCCGCGGGTTTCCGTGCAGCCAAAAGAGAGAAAAAGACCTCATAAGCCGTTCTAAACGAGGCAAATGCGTTTATGCGCCCGATCTCCGGTCGGTGTTTCGGGCGCTTGGCTTTGTGTCAGGGCGATGCCGGTCATTTTTCTCATAGGCGCTCGCCAAGTTTTCTCGCAGTTACAATTTCAAGTGCGATAAATGCCTCGAGAAAACAATGCTTAGGTCCATCCACCTTCAGCCCCGTGGCTTCCAAGGCCCGCGCGTATTCTTTCGTGTTCGCATAATCCGCGATGATGGCTATGCCCTGTGGCTTGAGAACCCTGGCGATTTCACAGCAAGCTTTCGCGCGCCCGCCAGCGTCCTCGATGCTGTGCAAAAACAGAAGCGAAAGAACGACGTCAAAGGAATTGTCGACGAAAGCGATATGGCGAGGATCGTCGCTTCTCAGCTCGACGCGGTCATGAACGCGAGCGAGATCAAGGTTTCTTTGCGCCGCGTCAAGCCGATTGCAGGCGCTTGCCGCAGCCTGCCAGTCATCGATGCTCACCACCGTGCCCGTGCGAAGGCGTTTTGCCGCCCCGATTGCGAGCAATCCGCGCCCGGTCCCCAGATCGAGAACCGTTTCGTTGCCGCGCCAGTGCACCATTCCGAGCATACGCTTCCGGATGTTGAATTTGCCCCAAAACGAGTATGCAAGTATTGAGGCGCAAATGCCGAGGCTGAGACTTCCAAGTGCGAGTAGGGTCGGCCCGACAAGTGTTATGTGAAAATCCCCGACATAAAATGTCGGCAAAAGGAGAGCGGCGATGATGGCGCCGGCCCCCGTTGCAAAAAGCAACTTTACCCGCCGGTGTAAGTCGAGCCCATAGTTAGGCTTGGGCCGGGCCCGCAGTCGAGAAGGCTGCTTCATTCAAATCAATTCCAATTCGGGTAGCTTCACGACACACATAATGCGGGTGAACGCTCCAAAATATCAATTCCTCGTGCGTTGGATCTTAGATCCTGAAAGGTTATGTCCGTTGTGCGTTTGAGGTCTGGGCTGGATCGCAACCTTAAAGCGAAATTCAAGGCTTTCTCGGGCTGAGGTTTCGGGCTAGTCATGATTCCGAAAGATTCTAAGATAGGTGGATAGCCATGACCGGCGCCAATCGAGATGAGAACTGCGTCGGCAGGCAAGCCCCTCCCAAACCCTCCGGCCGGGATCGCCTTGTGCTGGGCTTCGAGCGCATCGGGCTCATCGCGCTGAGGGCGCCCCTCCTTTCCGCTGCGATTGTGGCTGCGATCTGCGTGTTCGGCGCATTCGGGGTGGCGAAGCTCAAAGTCGACGATTCGCTGAGCTCGCTATTCCGCTCCGATACGCCGGAGTTCCACCAGTTCGAGGACCTGTCGCGGCGCTTTCCCTCGCACGAATATGACGTGCTGATGGTGATCGAGGGCGACGGTCTGCTTGACCGGGAGAACATCGATAAACTGCGTGATGTCGTCACCGATGTTCAATTAATTGACGGCACACGCGGCGTTCTTTCCATGTTTTCTGCGCGAGAAGCCCCACAGCCGGGACATTTGCCGGGGCCCCTTTTTCCTGCCGATCTTCCTGAAGGCGCGGGCGAGTACAAGGCCCTGATCGACCGCGTTCTCTCCAACGACCTCATTCGAGGCAAGCTGTTATCCGACGATGGAAAGCTCGCCCTCGTCCTTATTGCGCTCGACCCCCAAGTGGCCGATAGCGAGAAGGTTGGCGACGTCGTTGGCTCGATCCGCAAGACGATTGCGGATGACATGCAAGGCTCGGGCCTCAAGGTTGAGCTTTCGGGCGTGCCCGTCATGCGCCTTGAGATTCGCAACGCCGTGGAGCGCGATCAGCTCCTTTACAATGGCATCGGCTTCGCCGCCGGTTGCCTGATCGCGATCCTCTTCTTCAGGCGGCTTTCTTTCATGCTCATCGCGGCCGCCCCGCCGTTGATGGCGATTCTCCTGGCGCAAGGGGCGCTTGGCTGGCTCGACTTCAAGCTGAATACGTTCTTGAACGTGATGACGCCTCTCATCATGGTCATCAGCTTTTCGGACAGCATGCAGCTCACATTCGCGGCGCGCGACCGGCTTATCTGGGGCGAAAGCAAGCAGGAGGCCTTTCGCAACGCAATCCTGGTTGTCGGGCCCGCTTGCGTTCTGACCCATGCGACGGCCGCTTTCTCGTTCATCGCGCTCTTATTCTCCAGCTCCGAGATGATCCGCAATTTCGGCGAGGCCGGCATCATTTCCACGGTGATCGCGCTTTTCACCGTCATCACCGTCCTGCCACTCCTGGGCGTGCTGCTCGTGAGGAAGGAGGCTGCGTTCGCGGCCCAGTTGAAAAGCGCGGATTCGGCTATCGATGGACTGCGCGCCTTTTGCTCTTGGATCGCCTCGCGCGTCGTGGCTCGGCCAGGCATCTACAGCCTTATCAGCCTCTCCATCGTGGCGTGTCTTGCCGTCATCTATTCGCATCTCGACGCTCGCTACCGTCTCGCCGATCAGGTGCCGGACAAACAACAGGCTGTCGAGGCGAGCCATCGTCTGGATACCAAGCTCACGGGCTCAAACCCGATTGACGTGCTTATCGAGCTGCCGCGCGGAACCACAATTTACGATCCGCAAGCGCTCGCCGTTCTTGGCGAAGTTCACAGCATCCTGGAGAAACAGGCCGGCGTCGGAAATGTCTGGTCCATCGAAACGTTACGGCGTTGGCTCGCGGAGAAGCTCGGAAAATCCGACATAGAAACGCTGAAGGAATATATAGGCTACCTTCCCGATCACCTTGTGCATCGGTTTCTCGATGCAAAACAGGATGCGGCTGTCGTTTCGGGCTTGATCCCGGATGAGGATGCGAACCGGTTGTTGCCCCTGATCGATAGCCTGGACAAGTCGTTGAACTCGGTGCGCGCAGCGCATCCCGGTTATCAAATCGCGGTGACCGGGCTCTCGGCTATTGCAGCGCGAAACAGTTCTGCCATGATTGAGAGGCTAAATAAGGCACTCACGATAGAGATTGTGTTCGTGGCTGCTTTCATTGGGTTGGCCTTCCGCTCGGTCATCGTGATGCTGTCCGCAATTTTGCCTGCGATATTCCCGATCCTGGCTTCCGGTGTCCTGCTTTATTTCGTGGGCAGCGGGCTGCAGTTTGCGAGCATCGTCGCCCTTACCGTTTCTTTCGGACTTGGCCTCAGCGCAACGATCCATTTCCTGAACAGGTTGCGGCTGGAAGACAAACCGGATCAATCCCCCGGCATCGGCGTGGAGCGTGCAACCGTTCTCGTCGGACCGGCGCTCATCTTGACCACGGTGGTTCTCGCCTGCGGGCTAGCGGTTACAGTCTTCTCCGACTTGCCATCACTCAGATTGTTCGGCTGGCTGTCGGCCTTCGCGATGATCGCGGCGCTCTTCGCGGATCTTTTGATTCTGCGGCCGACGATTATGTTTCTTTTGCGTTTGCGGCGGAGACGACACAAGAGCGCTGGCTCTGAGGTGGAACATGCGCTGTGACGCTTAAGTTGAGTTACTCTTTCTTTGCACTCAGTGGTTTATGACTGAGTAAAATAGGAGGTGTGCCGTGATAGCGTTGAAAGTTCTGCGTACAGCCGTGTTCGGGGCTGCTTTGGCTTCAGCCCTTACCGTAAGCGTGCCCTCATTTGCCGAGGCGAGAGGCGAAGGCGGCAGCATCGCCGGCTCATGGAGCGGGGGCGGCACAGTCGTCTACGCGTCAGGGCAGCGCGAAAGAGCCCATTGCCGGGCAAGCTACTCCGGCGGCGGCGGCAGCGTGATGATGAGCGGCAACTGCGCGACCCCGTCCGGCAGCGTCTTTCAATCGGCGCGTCTGCGCCGGGTCGGCGCGAACAGCTATGCCGGAAGCTTCTTCAACAGCCAGTATAATACCTCTGGCAGCATCTACGTTTCGGTTCACGGCAATACCCAAAGCGTGAACCTTAGAAGCAGCTCCGGGTCTGCAAGCCTGACCTTAAGACACTAAGCGCCGCCGCTAGGGGCCAGTTTCGTCATCCCGGCCAAGCGAAGCGCGAGCCGGGATCGTAAAAAAGTAGGCGCTCCAATCTGTGACGATCCCGGACAAGGCTTCGCCCTTCCGGGATTACCAGAGGGAAGCGGCTTCCGGGAGCCTCTAAATATCGAGCGCGTCGGGTTCTGCGAACGCGGCGCGCTCTTGGATAAAGCGGAAGCGCGCCTCGGGCTTGTTGCCCATAAGCTGCTCGACGATATCCGCCGCGGCGGCTTCATCCGCTTCGATATCGAGGCCATTCAGATCGCCGGTGCGCCCGGTGATCTCCACGCGAAGCAGCGTCCGCTTGCTTGGGTGCATGGTCGTTTCCTTGAGCTGTGCGGGCATCATCTCACCCAGGCCTTTGAACCGGCTCACCTCCAGCTTACCGCGCCCATTGAACACGGTTGCCTTCAATTCAGCAAGGTGAGCGTCGTTGCGCGCGTAAGCCGTTTTTCCTCCCTGGCTCAAGCGATAGAGCGGTGGCACGGCGAGGAACAGATGCCCGTTGCGGATGAGCTCAGGCATCTGCCGATAGAAGAAAGTGATGAGCAATGAGGCGATATGCGCGCCATCGACGTCGGCGTCAGTCATGATGATGACGCGGTCGTAGCGCAGCTCGGTCTCTTTGTAGTGCTTGCCGGTTCCGCAGCCAAGCGCCAGTGTCAGGTCCGCTAAAAGCTGGTTTTGTGCGAGCTTGTCCCGTGAGGCGCTTGCGACGTTCAGGATCTTGCCGCGCAAGGGAAGAATGGCCTGCGTAGCGCGGTCGCGCGCCTGCTTCGCCGACCCGCCAGCCGAGTCGCCTTCGACGATGAAGATCTCCGTATCGTCTTTCGCATTCTTGGAGCAGTCGGCGAGCTTTCCCGGCAATCGAAGCTTTCGGGTCGCGCTTTTCCGCGCCGTCTCTTTTTCGCGTTTGCGGCGGAGGCGCTCCTCTGCACGCTCGATGATGTATTCGAGAAGGCCATTGGCCTGCTGCGGAGAGGCCGCAAGCCAGTGGTCGAACGCATCCTTTACTGTATTTTCGACAACGCGGGCGGCCTCCGACGAGGAGAGCCTGTCCTTCGTCTGACCCTGAAATTCCGGCTCGCTGATGAACACCGACAACATCACGCCCGCCGAAACGAAGATGTCGTCTGGCGTGATCTGCGCGGCGCGCTTGTTGTTGGTCAGGTCGCCATGGGCTCGCAGCGATTTGGACAATGCGGCGCGGAGGCCCTGCTCATGTGTTCCACCCTCAGGCGTCGGCACGGTGTTACAGTAGGACTGAGTGAAGCCGTCCTCATCGGCGAGCCATGCGATGGCCCATTCGACGCTGCCATGCCCTCCCTCCTTTTGGACGCGGCCGGAGAAGACATCCTTCGTGACGGGGGTGAAGCCCTCGATCCTGGTTGCCAGGAAATCGCGAAGTCCCCCCGGAAAATGGAAAACCGCCTTTTCGGGCACGTCCGTGTCGCCCTGCAGAAGCTCGGGCGAACAGGACCAGCGAATTTCGACGCCGCCATAGAGATAAGCCTTCGCGCGCGCCATCTTGAAGATGCGCAAGGGCTTGAAGTGCGTTCTCTCCTTGAAGATTTCGGGATCGGGCCTGAAACGAACCGTCGTGCCGCGCCGGTTTCGGACCGTACCCATATCCTCGAGACGCGTTTGCGGCGCGCCGCGCGAGAAAGTCTGGCGGTAGAGTTTCCCGCCGCGCGCCACTTCCACTTCGAGGTGCTCCGAGAGCGCGTTCACCACGGAGACGCCGACGCCGTGCAGGCCGCCGCTCGTCGAATAGACGTTCGAATTGAATTTGCCGCCGGAGTGCAGCGTCGTCATGATGACTTCGAGTGCCGACTTCCCCGGATATTTCGGGTGTGGATCGACCGGAATGCCGCGCCCATTATCGGTGACGCAGAGCCTGCCATCCGCTTCAAGAGAGACCTCGATGAAGCTTGCGTGACCCGCGACAGCTTCATCCATGGCGTTGTCGAGCACCTCGGCGAAGAGGTGGTGCATCGCCTTTTCATCGGTGCCGCCGATATACATGCCGGGGCGGCGGCGCACGGGCTCCAGCCCCTCCAGCACCTCGATGTCGGCAGCGGTGTAGCTTTCGCCGGGTTTCTGGGCCGGCAAGCGGGCGACCGTCGCTTTCGGCTTCGGAGCCTCATCGGCGCCGAAAAGGTCGCGTGTCGAAGCCGTACCTTGCTTGCTCATTCGTCACCCTTAACAGCCGCTCGTGTGGCGTCTCGCAATCGCCTACACCCTTTGCGTCAAGCTCTTATAGGCGATTGCGAGACATGAGCCACACGAGATCGTTGTTTTTGCTAGTGTCCCTTAGTCTCTGAATTGCCGTGCGACGGTGCTGCAAGTTCGGCGGCAATTCGGAGACGGGACACTAGCGCGCGCAGCGAATCTCCAACCGGACGCGAAACTCACAAGTTGCAAGCTGCGCGCGATTTGGCAAGTGTCAGCCGCCGCCTACCCACTTCTTCGCGATAAAGCGCGCGCAAGGCCACGGAAGAATGAGCTTGCAATCAGGTTCGCACATGGCGCATCACTCCCCTATCCCCCAGATGAGAGATGCGGTGAGCCCCCATGAGCGATGTCCTTGTGCTCGGTGAAGTTTTTGCGCGCCTCGCCGCCGCGCTTGTCGCAGGGGCGGCCATCGGCGTCGAGCGGCAATGGCATCAGAAGATGGCGGGCTTGCGGACGAATGCGCTCGTCGCGTTGGGTTCGGCCGGTTTCGTGGCCTTTTCCAGCGTGGTGGGCCAGGGCGACCCGACGCGCGTCGCGGCGCAGGTGGTTTCCGGCATTGGCTTTCTCGGCGCGGGCGTGATCTTGCGCGAAGGCGCCAACGTGCGCGGACTGAACACAGCCGCCACGCTTTGGTGCTCCGCCATGGTCGGAACCTTCGCGGGCGGCGGCTACTACGCTCTCAGCCTTAGCGCGGCGTTTTTGGTCATCGTGACAAATATCGCGATGCGTTCGGCGATTTTGCGTATCAGCCGCAGCCAACGGGCGACGGCAGACGACGCCGAAACGCAATACACCATCGCCGTCACTTGCCGCAGCACCGAAGAAGCGCATGTGCGTTCGCTCCTGCTTCATGCCCTGTCGCAAGGAGGGCTGGGCCTGAGAAAGATCGAAAGCGAGGATCTCACCGAGAGCGGCAAGGTTTGCGTCACCGCGGATACGCCCCCCGGAACACGAAAAGATGCCGCGCTCGAGAACATCGTCGGCCGTTTGAGCCTCGAACCATTCGTGACGGCCGTCTCCTGGGAGGCGGAGCGCGTGAACGGCGACGTCTGAGCCATATAGCGTTTTTTCAGCAATCTTTGACATTCATCAAACTGTCATGTGGCTGCGAGATAGCTTGCGCGTCAGTCGCTTGGGAGTCCCTAACTATGTCCGATATTGCGGCGCCGATGCCGGGGCAGGCATCGCCGAGGCCCGATCTCAACACGAACGTTGCGCCAACCACCGCGATCATCTTCATTCTCTTGTTGGCGGTCGGGCTGGCATTTACCGTTTACGGCGTCTACTCCGACGTGCTGGCGTCGGGCGTTCCCGTCTCGACTTATGTTCCGTTCCTGCTCTTGGGCGTCGCTCTCCTGATTGCGCTTGGCTTCGAGTTCGTGAACGGGTTTCACGATACCGCCAACGCTGTTGCGACCGTCATATACACCCACTCGCTGCCCGCGCAAGTCGCCGTGGTCTGGTCAGGCTTTTTCAACTTCCTGGGCGTGCTTCTCTCCACTGGCGCGGTTGCTTTCGGCATCATCTCTCTTCTGCCGGTCGAGTTGATCTTGCAGGTCGGCTCTCATAATGGCTTCGCGATGGTGTTCGCTTTGCTGTTCGCCGCCATTGTCTGGAACCTCGGCACGTGGTGGCTCGGCCTGCCCGCCTCGTCATCGCACACGCTTATCGGATCGATCATCGGCGTCGGTATTACAAATGCGCTTCTGGCCGGCAGGGACGGCACATCGGGCGTCGATTGGTCGAAAGCAATCGATATCGGTTATGCGCTGCTTCTTTCGCCTCTTGTGGGTTTCTTCGCCGCCGCGCTTCTTCTTTTGTCTATCAAGGTGCTCGTGCGGAACCCAAGCCTGTACGCGGAGCCGAAAGGCAATCAGCCGCCGCCCTGGTGGATTCGCGGCCTGCTCATCCTGACCTGCACCGGCGTTTCCTTCGCGCACGGCTCCAACGACGGCCAGAAGGGCATGGGTTTGATCATGCTCATCCTCATAGGGACCTTGCCGACGGCTTACGCGCTCAACAAAACGCCGTCTGCGAACCAAATGCCGATGTTCCTGAAGAACTCTGCAGCGGTTGAGCAGATCATCAGCAAAAAGACCGGCAACCGCCAGGTTGGCGGCGATCCGCGTCCGCTGATCGCAGCCGATATCGCACAGCACCAGATCGACAACAACACGCTGCCCGCAGTGGGAGATCTTGTCAGCCGCATCTCTCAGCAAGTCGAGCAGTTCGGCTCGATCGCCAAGGTGCCCGCGAACGCGGTCGGGAACGTGCGAAACGACATGTATCTCACGTCCGAGGCTTTGCGCTGGCTTCTGAAAGACAACAAGCTCAATCTTTCGGGCGAGGAAATCGGCGCTTTCAAAGCCTATAAGGCCTCCCTCGACGACGCCACGCGCTTCATTCCGCTTTGGGTGAAGGTTGCGACCGCCATCGCGCTTGGCCTTGGCACCATGATCGGCTGGAAGCGGATCGTGGTCACGGTTGGCGAGAAGATCGGCAAGCAGCATCTCACTTATGCCCAAGGCGCGTCGGCCGAGGTGGTAGCCATGGCAACCATTTTCGCGGCGGATGGTTACGGCCTGCCGGTTTCGACGACGCACGTGTTGTCCTCGGGCGTCGCGGGAACGATGGCGGCGAACGGCTCCGGCCTGCAGATGTCGACCGTTCGGAATCTGCTGATGGCATGGGTGCTGACGCTCCCCATGGCTATGCTGATTTCCGGCAGCTTGTTCTACCTCTTCACGAGAGTTTTCTAAAGCTTGCGCCGATACGCCTCCAGGTTCGCGGAAGAACGCGGACCTGGAAAACATCGGCGGCCGCTGGCTGGCTCGCAACCCAAGCGGTGAACTGGCTTCTTGGATGCACCTCACGAAAGGTTCGCTCTCTGGTCCGGCTTGCGCTTGGCCTTGCTTCTGCCTTTGCTTGAGGCCAAAAGTCTAGAAGGAAGCTTCTTGCCGAGAGGTAAACGGACGTCAAGTTATTGATATATGTCGATAAAACAGATAAACGCGTGAGCCTGCCGCAGGCTCCAACGGCGCGCACAGGGTTAACAGGCCAACCCGAAACATATTTAACGGACTTTTGCTCGTCCCAGTAAATGAGGAAATTCCGGGATTAGATTCCATTTAATGGGAGGTCACAGGCGAGCGAAAGCCGCTTATATTCAATGACCTATCAGAATTATTTCGCGTCATCTCGGAAGCGCGGCGCTCTTCTTCTGCGCCGGAGTAAACGCTTCTTTAATCAAACTGATGACCGGAGATAATTCCGGCCCGCTCATCTTAACCCTGTTCGGATTAACACATGACCGGCGCGGACAACGGCAACGATCCGTTAACCCCGGCAGCCGCGGCTTTGCGCCTTGCGGAGCGCGGCCGGCCTGGGCGTCTCGCGACGGCCTGCACCACGTTGTGACCCGGAGCAACATGGCTTCGGTATTGCTGCGGTCATGAAGAAGAATGCGGATTCCGGCCAGAAACGACTTAATCACTCACAAGCAACATTTGGGGAACGGTTGAAAATGGAAATGCGGAACCGCCCCGTCGATTGCGCCCCTGACACCACAACCGGAATTGTAAATTTTTTTAGTTGTTCCTTACGAAACAACGTCACGCCCGACCGCGTGAGATGGTGGACTTCTCGAAAGCGAACGAGGCCTCAGAGGCCCGGCGCAAAAACGAAAGGATCGAACCATGTCACAGGATACCCATAAGCTTGCTCGGCTGTCGAAAGTCGTGAGTTCTTGCAGTTCTCGTCGCCGCCACCGTTCCCGCGCTCGCCGTTGACTACGACTGCAAGAATGAGATCAAAGTTACCGGCTATGGCGCGCTCTTCGAAGAGTGGGGCAGGAACATGGCGATCTGGTCCTGGCGCAATACCGCGATTTCCGAATACGGAGTTTTCTACGGAGACGAAAAGATTGCCAACGAGCGCAACGGCGTCGCCATCGAGCGATGCGCTCGAAGCGGGTTCGGCCTCATGATATGCGAGGCGAAGGGCCGCCCCTGCGCTGAACAGACGGAACTCGAATGCACGCATAATGACCGCCAGGATTGCGATCCCAAGATCAAATCGATTCAGTCCAAGCTCGACGCCAAGGGCTACTCGGTCGGCGCCATCGATGGCATAAGGGGCCCAAAACTCGACGAAGCGATCAAGGAGTTCAAGAAGGAAATCAAGAAGGAAAATAAGATCGCTGATTCTTCGATCAAAGAAGAAATCGAGGCCCTGAACAAGTGACCGGTGTCAGGCTCGTCCGCTTCTCAGTCCTTTTTTGTCGGCGGCGACGCCGCTCTCGGCGGGCAGGTCCGCAAAGGCGAGTATGTAAAGAAGCAAGATTATTACATTTTCGTACCTTGCGGACAAGAGCCAGGCCATGGCGATCTCTTAAGCATCTGGCGTATCGCTGGCGCCTCCCTCAAGCAAGACTGGCGCGACCTCTGAGCCACCGCTTGAGGTCTGAAACCCAGGGCGGGAAAGCGGCCATCCGTTCGCCTTTAAGATCTTCTTAGCCAAAAACTCAGTTTCACCCGAGGCTTACAAACTCCACGCTTGAGCCGCGACGGTGACTTGTCCTATAAATCCTTACAGTCGCAGAAAGCTTGCCGCTGACCCATAATAAAGGTCGCAGGCGCAGATATCTAATCTAGCACAGCTCTGCACTCTTCCGCACAAACATCCGCCAGGTCTCGCGAGGTTTCATGGACATCGTTCTCGAAGTCTTGCCTGCGCGCAGACGCGGGCGTCCGTCCAGCTATAGATCTTCATTTTGCGATCGCGTTCTCTACCTCGCCGGCGAGGGCTGTGGGAAGGCCGAGATTGCCGTCGGCCTCGGGGTGAGCGTCAAGACGCTGAACGCCTGGGCGGCGACTTACGATGACTTTCGCGAAGCGATGAGCCAAGCGAAGGAACTGGAATATGCATGGTGGCTGGCGGTGGGACGCAAGTGCCAGTTCACGCGGACGTGGAATTCAAGCGCCTGGGCGCTGCAGATGCGCAATCGCTTCCGCAAACGCTTCCGCGACCGCGTCCCGGCCAAGGACAAGACACCGGAGGAGAGCGTGAATGCCGAGCAACTCCGCACGGAAATGGAACGCAAGCTATCTCGCATCGCTGACGCCGGAACAGAGGGCGTCGTTCCTGGCGCAACTGACGCCGCGGGAGTTGAAAAACCTCCGCTATGACTGGAGCTTCTGGGCGCGGCCCGAACAGCGCGCGCCAGCGGGAAACTGGCACATCTGGCTGATCCTTGCGGGGCGCGGCGCGGGCAAAACGCGAAGCGGCGCGGAATGGGTTCGCGCCTGCGCGTGCGGGTCGACGCCTTTGACCGGCGGGAACTGCCAGCGGATCGCGCTCGTGGCCGAAACGGCGGCTGATGCGCGCGACGTTATGGTTGAAGGCCCGAGCGGACTTCTCGCAATTCATCCTTTCGCGTACCGCCCGAAATTCGAGGCTTCGAAGCGTCGCCTGACCTGGCCGAATGGCGCGATGGCGACGCTTTACAACGCAACCGAGCCCGATCAACTGCGTGGCCCGCAGCACGACGCCGCCTGGTGCGACGAACTCGCCAAATGGCGCTACGCCCGCGAAACCTGGGACATGCTGCAATTCGGGTTGCGGCTTGGAGAACACCCGCGGCAGGTCGTCACCACGACGCCGCGCCCGATCCCGATCGTCCGCGACCTTCTCGCACGCGAAGGACGCGGTGTGGCGCTTACCCGCGGCGCCACCTACGACAACCGCGCCAACCTCGCCCAGAATTTCTTCGAGACCATCGTCAAGCATTACGAAGGCACGCGCCTCGGAAGGCAGGAACTCAATGCAGAACTCATCGACGACGTCGCAGGCTCTCTTTGGACGCGCGCTATCCTGGATCAACACCGCGTTGCAGGCGGAAATCCGCTTCCCGCAATGCAGCGCATTGTGGTCGGCATCGACCCCGCCGCAAAAGCCAGCGCCGACGGAGATCGAACCTCCGAAACCGGAACTCGTCGTTGCCGGACTGGGTGACGATGGGCGGGGATACGTGCTTGACGATCTATCGTGCCGTCTGTCGCCCCGAGGATGGGCCGCAAAAGCCATCGCAGCCTTCGACCGGTACAAGGCGGACGCCCTGGTGGTCGAGATAAACCAGGGCGGCGCCATGGTTGAAACGGTCCTCCGCGCAGAACGTGCGGGCCTGCCCTTGCGGCAGGTCCGCGCGAGCCGGGGCAAGACCGTGCGCGCCGAGCCGATCGCGGCGCTTTACGAGCAGGGCCGCGTGAGCCACGCGGGCGCCTTCCCGGCGCTGGAGGATCAGATGGTGCTGTTCACGCCGTTCGGCATCGAGGGCGGCGGCGCGGCGGACCGGGTGGATGCGCTGGTGTGGGCGATGGCGGATCTGTTCCCGCGCATGGTGAAGCCGGTCCCGGACGTGGCTTGGGACGATGAGAGGGGCGGCGGGAGCTGGCTGCTATAGCAGTTGATGGCGACGATCCGAGGCTGATCATCTGCCACGACGCCGCGCCCGGTTCAGTTGATCCGCGACCTTCTGGCGCGCAATGTCAGTGGCGTCGCAGTCACTCGCTAACCATTTGGAAACCATGCCAAAACAATATGACTGCCACCACGACTCGAAAGGCAGGAACTCAATGCAAAACTCAACGACAACGCTGCTGGCGCTCTTTGAACTCGCCGGCTTCTCGACTTATAGCGCTTCGCAGACGCAAAGCCGCTTCTACCCACTCAACGGATCGTCATCGCTCCGGCTGCCAAAACTGGCCATGCAGAAGGTCGAACTTCAGAAACAGGACCCATCGTTGCCGGATTGGGTCACGATGAGCGGGGACATGGGCTTGAAGTTCTATCGCGCCGTCTGTCGCCCCGAGGTAACGAGGCATTAGCGGCCCGTGGCCGATATGAAGCGGACGCCCCGGCAGTCGAAATCAACCAGGGCGGCGCCATGGTCGAAGCAGTTTTGCGTGTGGAAGCAGTTGTGCGTGCGGAGCGCGCCGGCCTGCCCTTGCGGCGGGTGCGCGCGAGCGCAGAGAGACGACGCGCGCCGATCGCGGCGCGCGAGAACCGCGAGGACGCCTTCACCGATCTGAAGTTCCTCGCCGGCAATTCGGCTTGAGGCAAAAAGAAAACCCGGCTATTCGCGCACCTTAACGCATCGGCAAGCAACGGAGTATTGTGAAGCTCGCCGGGGAGCACACGATGAGCGATTGCGACGGGACCTCACGCCGCTTCCGTGCCTGGGTCTGCTAACGCAGCGCGAAGAGCGTGGATGTGGCTTGCCGCCTACGTTGCGGTTGAGATTTGCTTCTACATCTACTTCGAATGGCACAATGCAGTGTCGGACGTAGCGGACCCCGAGTACCCGTTTTTCGACGGCTTTGCGTTTCTTTTCTTTCTCGGGGCGAGTTTGATCTTATCCATAAGATCGCTTGCAAGATGCGAAAAAGCGGCTGCGGTTATTTATGCGGCCTTGTTCGCAATTGGGCTTGCTTGGCCCCGGGTCGGCACAGCTCTTGATCTAACCGCAAAAGCCTACTTCTTTTCCGCTTTTCCCGAAATGTGCCCAGAAGGGAACCCGAAACCGGGTAATCGCGTGTTCCTTTGCTACAAATATTGGGAAACGTACGGCCGCTCGGCGCTCGTTTTTGATCCCGGAGACGAGCTGGCCAAGCCTTACACATCCTGGCCGCCTGAATTCGATAAAGAATTATTTGAAAACTCCGATACCGGCGTCAGCGAATGTCGGAAAATGGAAACCAGGCTCCTTGTAAACCACGTCTATGCCGTGGAGGACAAGTGCTGGGGAAATATTGAGTAACCGCCGGAGGAGGGGCTTGTGAGGATCTATGCTCCATTCTATGTGAAGAATGAAAAAGACGAGCTCGTTCCCGCCAAATTTCTGGTTGGAACGGATGGGCAATATATCACTAATCCGAACAGTTCTTTGAACACTATAACCCTCGTAATAATCACTATTTCAACGCAGATGAGTTCCGAGATCCGCAACGCGAATCCCGGCAATATCGGGACAAACGCTCTGATCTTTTGATCCTCCGAACAGCCCACCCTACCTGAAATACGCCTCCTAAACGGTTGCGCCTTGAGC
Source organism: uncultured Alphaproteobacteria bacterium (assembly GCA_963757195.1). Classification (GTDB taxonomy): domain Bacteria; phylum Pseudomonadota; class Alphaproteobacteria; order Rhizobiales; family Rhodomicrobiaceae; genus Rhodomicrobium. The sequence goes on along the minus strand of CAVWQG010000001.1, from coordinate 2,108,720 downwards.
GCAGAAGAGGTTCCCTTGCCCAAAATTGACATCGTTCAAGAGGCGCAAGAGCGCCTCGAAGCCGCGTGGGTGCAGGATCGCGAGAACCGCGAGGACGCCTTCACCGACCTCAAATTTCTCGCGGGCGACCAATGGCCAAACGAGATCCGCCTGCAGCGCGAAGCGCAGAACCGGCCATGCCTCACCATCAACCGGCTGCCGCAATTCGTGAACCAGGTGGCGAACACGGTGCGGATGAACCCGCCGGCCATCAAGGCCATCCCGGCGGGCGGCGAGGCGACGCAGGAACTGGCCGAGATTTACTCGGGGCTGTTCCGGCAGATCCAATACCGCTCGAATGCCACGCATGTTTTCGCCAACGCGGTCTACTACGCGGTCGCGTGCGGCATCGGGCATTTCCGGCTCGTCACCAACTATGTGGATGACGACGCCTTCGATCAGGAAATCCTCATCAAGCGCATTCAGCACCCGCTCTCGGTGTTCTGGGCGCCGGGCGCGGTCGAGCCGGACCGGTCGGACGCCGAATACTGCCTTGTCTCCGAGCTGATCGGACGCGCGGCGTTTCAGAAGCGCTTTCCGGACGCGGCCATGACCGATTTCGCGGCGCCCGAAGACTTCAACGCCGAGAGCGGCCTGTTCTGGGCCAGCCGCGACGCCGTGCGCGTCTGCGAATATTGGGTGAAGCGCCCCCATGAGCGCACCATCGCGCGGCTCGCAACCGGCGAGACGATCGACATCACCGACGTGGATCTATCGGCGCCTCTCTCAACAGTCATGGCCGGGCTTGACCCGGCCATCCAGGGTTGCAGCCGCTTGCTGGATGGCCGCCTCAAGGGCGGCCATGACGATAGGGAGCCCGGCCTTGGCGACACGCTGGCTTCACAGATCGTGGCGACTCGCAAGGTAAGGTCGCACAAGGTCGAGCATTATCTGCTCAGCGGCGAAGAGGTGCTGGAAGGACCGAATCAATGGCCTGGGCGCTATATTCCGATCTTCCCTGTGATCGGCTCCGAAACGGCGCTGGAATCCAAAGTGATCCGCAACGGTTTGATCCGCTTCGGCCGCGACCCGCAGCAGCTCTATAATTTCTGGCGCTCCTCCGCCGCCGAAGCCATAGCGCTCGCGCCGCGCGCGCCATTCCTGGCCACGCCCGCGATGATCGCAAAATTTAAAGGACAATGGGATACACAGAACACCGTGGCCCGGCCGTATCTGCTCTATGAGCCCGACCCGGATGCGCCGGGCGGACGGCCGATGCGCGAGCCGCCGCCGGATATTCCGGCGGCGCTCGTGCAGGAAAGCGCGATGGCCTCCGACGAAATGAAGGCGACGACCGGCATCTACGACGCGGCGCTGGGCGCACGCTCGAACGAAATTTCGGGCGTGGCGATCCGCGCCCGCGAAAGCCAGGGCGGCGTTTCGGCGCTTCATTATCAGGACAACCTGATGGCGACGCTGAACCATCTCGGAAAAGTGCTCATCGATCTCGTCCCGAAGATTTACGACAGCGAACGCACCGTGCGGATCATGCGCGAGGACGAAAGCCATGAGCCGGTGCGCATCAACGTCCCCGTGATGGGCGTGGACGGCAAGCCCATGCTGCTCAACGATCTGAGCCAGGGCGCCTACGACGTGCGCGTGAAGATCGGGCCCTCCTATGCGACGCGCCGTTCCGAGGCCGCTGACAGCATGCTGCAGTTCATTCAGGCCGTTCCGCAAGCCGCAAGCGTGGCGGGCGATCTGGTGGCGCGCAACATGGATTGGCCGGGCGCGGACGAAATTGAAGAGCGGCTCCGGCGCATGCTGCCGCCGCAGGTTACGGGCGATGCGCCGCCTCTCGGAGCGCAAATCGCGCAGGCGCAGCAGCAGGCTTATCAGGAGGCGCTGGCGCAGGCGCATCTGAACCGGGTGCAGGGCCTTGCCGCGAAATCGGAGGCCGACGCCGTGAAGGCGCATGCAGAGGCGCAGGACGCTGCTTCGCACGCAGCCTCGAATGTCGCCGCAACCCTTTTTGGGACGCCGCTTGCGCCTGAAGACCGGCTCAAGACCGCGATCCAGGAGGCCGACCTGCGGGAGCGGCAAGCGAGCGCAGCGAAGACCGAAGCCGAGTTGCAAAGCAAGGTCTTCGACAATGAGGTGAAGCGCGCGCGCTTCGCTGACCCTTCGCCCTACAAACTCTAGCAGTCTAAGAGTGATGCTGCCCATGGTTCGACAGGCTCACCATGAGGTCTAACCGTTGAAAGCACTCGACCTCATCCTGAGCCTGTCGAAGGATGAGGCCAAGATTTCAGGCTTTTACAGCAGCCTGTAGCGGCCCCGAACCGTGCGGTAAACCGCAACTCAACAGCCACAGGAAAAAGAATGACAGAGCACGACGAGATCTCGTCCGTGGACGATGAAGCATTTGCGCCAACTGAGCCGATGGACGATGAAGGCGCCGCCGGCGCGCCAACAACGCCGCCGCAACAAGAGGACCGAAACGGCCGCGTCCAGCAACTGATCCGGGACAAGCGCACGGCAGAGACGCTCGCCGCGACCAGCGCGGCTCAGGCCGCCGCACTTCGAGAGCGCTTCCAGAATGCGGGCCGCCCCCAGGATTATCGCGCCCCCGAAGATTATACGCGCGCTGTCGCCGAACAGGCTGTCCGCGAGGTCGGGGCCGAAATCATGGCGCGTCAGGCAAGCCAGGCGCAGGAGATCGCGGCACGAGCAGCGCAGGATGCCTGGGCGGAATCGACCGCCGGGTTCCGCGAGAAAGCGCCGGATTTCGATGCCGTCGTCCACAACCCGAACCTGACCGTGACGCCGGTCATGGCTGACGCAATCCGTGAATCGAGCCGTGGCGCCGAAATCGCCTATTTCCTCGGCAAAAACCCCGCCGAGGCGGCGCGCATCGCAAGCCTCTCCTCCGTTTCCCAGGCCACCGCGATCGCCCGCCTTGAAACGCGGGTGGGTGGCGCCGCGCAGACCTCCGTCAGCCGCGCTCCCCAGCCCGTCAGCACCCTCTCGGGCAGCTCAGGCGGCGGCGGGAAGCGGCTCGAAGACATGAATTTCGAAGAGTATCGCCGCGCCCGCGGAATTCTAGGGCTTCGCCCAACGCCGGCACCCCTCACCCCAACCCTCTCCCTCAGGGAGAGGGAGTAAGGCGTTCCCTCTCCCACCGCATCCGCTCGCGGATGCGGTCATACTGAGATTGCGAACTCGCCGAGGCGAGTTCGCAGGGAGAGGGACAGGGTGAGGGGTTGTACCTCATATCAAAAGGAGACTGCCCCAAATGGCCTCAACCCTGCTCACTCCCAGCATCATCGCCAAGGAAGGCTTGATGCAGCTCGACAACAACCTCGTCGCGGCGAAGATGGTTTATCGCGCCTACAAATCGGAGTTCGGCGAGACGAAGATCGGCGATACGCTCACCATTCGCCGGCCAGTCAAATACGCCATTCGCTCGGGCTCGGTCGCTCAGATGCAGGACGCGGCGGAAGGCAAGGTGCAGATCCAGATCAACACCCAGCGCGGCGTGGATTTGCGGTTTCCCACCAAGGACCTGACGCTCACCATCGACCGCTTCGCCGACCGCTACCTGAAGCATCCGATGATCGCGCTCGCAAACCAGGTCGATCTCGACATCCTGTCGATGCACAAATATGTGTGGAATTGGGTCGGAACGCCTGGGCAGACGCTTTCAGGCTACAAGTCGTTCATCAAGGGGCCGCAGCGGCTCGATGAAATGGCCGTGCCTGCGCCGCGCGCCTCCTGTCTGTCGCCAGCCGATTTCTACGGCATGGCGTCCAGTTTCACTGGTCTCTATGTGCCGGATGTCGCCAAGACCGCGCTCGAGAAATCGAAACTGCCTATGGTCGGCAACACCGACTGCTACTCGTCGCAGAACGTCATCAACTACACGGTCGGATCTTTCGCGGGTACGCCCGTCATCTCCGCTACCGCATCCTCGAATGGCGTCACGAACACGGGCGTCACGACCTATCTGGCGTCGATGAACTCGAACCAGACGGCGATCCTCGTCGATGGCCTGACGGCAGGCTCGACGCTCAATCCAGGCGACGTTTTCTCCATAGCTGGTGTGTACGCAGTCAACCCGGTCACGAAACAGCCGCTCCCCTACCTGCAGCAGTTCGTCGTGAGCGCGCCCGTCACAGCAACCGGCACAGCGGACGCCGTCACGATTGCGCCAGCCATCATCGTCTCGGGCCAGTATCAGTCTGTGAGCGCAGCGCCCGCACAGAACGCGGCGCTAACCTTCATGGGTACGGCTGGAGCTTCCTACCCGCAGAACCTTGTGTTCCACGAGAACGCTTTCGCGCTCTGCATGGTCCCCATGGAACTGCCCGAAGGCGCGGCCAAGAAGGCCCGGCAGAGCTACAAGGGTCTCTCGATCCGGGTGATCTGCGACTACGATATCGTGAACGACATCAACATGTGGCGTCTCGATATTCTCTATGGCGTGAAGCCGATCTACCCCGACCTCGCCACGCGTGTCTCCGGCTCGGCTTAGCCGCCTCGTCGTCCCGCGGAACATCGAAATCCCTCACCCCAGCCCTCTCCCGCAAGGGGAGAGGGAGCAGGCTGTGCCCGCTGCAACAGCGTCCCTTCTCCCCTTGCGGGAGAAGGACGGGATGAGGGGGAGTTCCGAACGCCACATAAGTCATCCTTAATCGACCATTCAGTTCCACCAGTTTTAGGAGTTATCCATGCCCGTAAGACAGCTTTCCGACGGCAATCCCGATGGTAACGTGCTCGGCCAGAGCGCAAGCGACCTCATCTCTTTCTACAACGCAAACCCTGTCGTCCAGCGCTCAGGCGCGGTGCAGGCCGCCGTTCCTACGACAGCGCCCACCAATTCAAGCCCCTATGGCTACAACCAGGCTCAGGCGGCAGCCATCATCACGCTTCTGAACGAGGTTCGGGCGACGCTCGTCGGGCTCGGCCTCATGAAAGGCCAGTAATGAGCGGTGACACCCGCGTATGGATGTACCGGAATGGCGAGGCTCGCCTTTTCGGACACCCCGATGATGTCCCGGCGGAAGAGGACTGGCAGCGCTTCCCCCAGCCAGGGGAAGCCGACGCCGAGCAACATCCGGAGCTTTCAAGACCGGAGAAGCTGGACTGCATGTCGCGCCAGCGATTGACGCAGGTGGCGTCCGACTGCGGTGTCCGTTTCGAGACCACTTGGACGAAGGCTCAGCTCAAACAGGCGATCGTTGAGGTCTTGCATGGCAACCGCGCGTGACATCATAGCAGGGGCCTACCGTCGGCTTGGCCTGTTGCCGCTTGGGTCCGATCTCGATCCCGGCCGGGCCGAGGCGGGCCTCATCGCCTACAACGACATGCTGAACGCTTGGGCCGCCGATGGTATTTTCCCAGGCGGCCCGAACCCGCCCAGCCAGAATCTGGACGACTGCTCCTTCACCAGCGACTTCATAGACGATGTTGCGCCGGACACGGCTGGCGCGTATCCGCCTTACGGTCCGAGCGATGCGTCCACGCCTTCAACTCCGGGCGCACTGTGTTTTGGCCTCGATGACGCATTTCCTTTGCTTCCTCAGTTCGTCGAAGGAGCGAAGGCGATGCTGTCGGTGGAACTGGCGTCCGCGAGCGGGATAGAGCCGCTGGCCTCGACACAGAAGCGTGCAGGAAAAGCCTATGCGGCGCTGCTGGCCTACTACGTTGTCGCGCCGCGCGTAGGCCAAGACATCGGCCTGACCTGGATGCCAAGCCTTCGGCGCTACGGCTTTCGCTGAGAAATATGGAAAGATCGCATCCCCTCACTCCGGCCCTCTCCCCCCGGGAGAGGGAGTCCGCGTTCCCTCTCCCGGGGGGAGAGGAACAGGGTGAGGGGTGAAGGACGAGGATTTAGCTATGGTCGCAGTCGAATTCGGGCATACGTCGAACCCCGACAAGAGCGGGTTCGGATCGAACCAGCGTCTTTTGAACGGCTATGCAGAGGCTTTAGGCGCCGCGGCGAAGTCGCCGCTTCCGATCTATGGCGTGCCGGGAACCTCGCGCTTCGATACCGGGACGACCGGTCTCAATGGTCCATGCCGGGGCATGCTTTATGTTTATGGCAAGGGGCTTTATGTGGTCGCCGGAACAGCCGCCGCGCTGTTTGACGATCAAGGCAATGCCACGCCGGTTTCGGGAACGATCGCCGGCAGCTCCCTGGTCATCATGGCGGCCAATCAGCAAACGAACCCGCAGATCGGCATTGTGGCTGATAATGTCTACTACGTCCTCGACACGGGCGCGAACGCGATTTCCCAACCCAATATTGCGAGCCTTCCCGCTCCCAATAGCGCGACCTTTCTCGATGGATATCTTGTGTTCTCCATTCCGGACGGCCGGATTTTTCAGACAAATCTGAACGATGCGCTGACCGTCAACGCGCTCGCCTATGCGACTGTTTCCAGCCGCGCCGACGGCCTTCGGCGGATCGTGACCCATCGCGGCGCGCTCATTGCGCTTGGAGAAGTCCAGCCTTGAAATCTGGGAGGACGCTGGCACGACGCCTTTCGCTTTTGCGCCCATCCGCGCCGATGTCGACATCGGCTGCATCGCGGAGCAAACGGTGGCGACGGTGGGCAACTCACTCCTTTGGGTCGATCAGAACGGCATTGTGCGGCAGCTTACCGCTTCCGAACCGGTGCGCATTTCCACTCACGCGCTCGAACGCGCCATTTCAAATCTGACATGGGACGAGCGAAGAGCGCTCAGCGCCGTCTATACGCATTTCAACGGTCACGACTTTTACGCCGTCACAAGCCCCTACTGGACATGGGAGTTCGACCTCACCACGGGGCTTTGGCACGAGCGGGCGAGCGGCGGCCTTTCAAACTGGTTTGCGCAGGGCTTTAAATCGTTCAACGGCAAAGTCGTTATCGGATCGAGCCAGGATGCAAGCCTTCACGTTCTCGACGATGGGTCGGAGACCGAAAGCGGCAATCCTTATCTTTTCCTCGCGCAATCCGCGCCTGTGCACGCCTTTCCGAAAGGCTTGATCATCGATCAGCTCGATGTGGACATCATCCCCGGCGTGGGAATAACTGGCGGCAGTGCAGAGGCCGCAAATCCGCAATTGATGCTCGACTGGTCGGACGATGGCGGCAACACGTGGGTCGGCGGCCGCATCGCTTCGCTCGGACAGGTTGGAGAACGGTTTGCGGTCGCAAGTTTCCACCAGCTTGGCGCTACGCTCAGGGCTGGACGGACTTTCAGACTATCGTCCTCCTCGCCTGTGATGCGAGGCATCCTCAATGCAGACGCGCGCGTGAGGCCAATCCTCGCATGACCGGGCAATCCAATCTGTTCAGCCGCTTCGGATTCCAGGTCGGCCCGGACGGCAAGATCGACAATTACACGCGCGCCTTTTTCTCGAAGTTCAAGGGCCGCGTCGGACCCGCCATCCCCGACCTCGCGGCGGATGCATCCTGGGCGCAGACCGCGGCAACTGCCAATGGGCTCATCAAGGAGTTTGTGGCGCAAGGCTGGGTTCAAAAGGGCTTCGACGCGGACGAAACCGCTTTCGCCAATGCGATCCAGGCCGTCACCATGATCCCGGCGGCGACTGAATGGGGCTATGCGCCCTACGAGGTGTTGCGCGACCAGATCACGACGGGCGTCGAGTTTATCGCGACGGAAAACGCATACAGCGTTTACGACAGCTCGCAATGGCTCATCCAATACAGCCAGGCCGCGAGCGCGGGACGGATCGGCGGCGCGGCCTGCGACTGGGCGATCTCGCTCAACAGCCTGCAAAACCAGCTCGGCAACTGCAACCTCGTTAACCTCTACGTCGCCTGGTACGGAAACGACCTTCGCGCGGGTTCATGCACGCTGACGCCGGGCGTTACGCGGCCAGACTTTGGCGAAGTGCCCCATGAGTGGGGATGCAACGGCCTGCAAAGGAATACTGCGCATCTGGTTTCGACCGTGAATGGCAGCGCAGCCTTTGGCGGCACGCCCGACGATCAGTCTGTTGTAGCGGCGATCAAGGATCTCAAGGCGCGCGGTCTACAAGTCTGCCTCACGCCCTTCATCCTGATGGATATTCCGGCCGGAAACACCTTGCCTGATCCCTATAGCGGCGGCACGGGGCAGGCGGTCTACCCCTGGCGCGGGCGCATCACGAAACAATATGCGACCGCTGACAAATCCCCGATGGTGGCGACCGAGGTCGCAGCTTTCGTGGCGCAATACCGGAATTTCGTTCTGCATTATGCCAATCTGTGCGCGAGCGCTGGCGGCGTGGATGTGTTTCTGCTCGGCACCGAGCTTCGCGGCCTGACCTGGCTGCGAGACGCCGAAGGGAGCTACCCGTTCGTGTCGGCGCTCGTGCAGCTTGCCGCCGACGTGAAAGCCATTTTGCCGAATGCGCAGCTGAGCTACGCGGCAGACTGGTCGGAATGGTTCGGGCATCAGCCGCCGGATGGCTCGGGCGACGCGTTCTTTCATCTCGATCCGCTTTGGTCGGACGCCAATATCGCCGCGGTCGCTTTCGACAATTACTGGCCGCTTTCCGACTGGCGCGACACGGCCCCGAACATCGACGAGGTCGTGAAGGCCGATGGCACGCTGACGGCGATCACGGATTACGACTACCTGATGGGCAATGTGCGCGGCGGCGAGGGCTATGACTGGTACTATGCGAGCCAGGCCGACCGGACCTCGCAGACCCGTTCGCCGATCACCGACGGCGGGTATAACAAGCCCTGGCTCTATCGCTACAAGGACATCTGGAACTGGTGGGCGAACCAGCATTTCAGCAGGCTGGGGGGCGTCGAAAGTTCGTCGCCGACAACCTGGGTCCCGCAGTCGAAACCCATCTGGTTCACCGAGCTTGGATGCCCATCAGTCGACAAGGGCTCGAACCAGCCGAATGTCTTCTACGACCCGAAATCGTCCGAAAGCGCGCTTCCTTATTTCTCGGATGGCGCCTGCGACTATCTCATTCAGAGGCGCCATCTCGACTCGATGCTGCGCTTCTTCAACCCGGGCGATCCCGAATTCACAGAGGACCGCAATCCGCAGAGCACGCTCTATTCCGGGCGCATGGTCGATCTCACCCGCGTCATGATCTACACCTGGGACGCGAGGCCCTACCCCTATTTTCCGCTGTACAACTCGGTCTGGAGCGACGGTCCCAACTGGATCTTCGGCCAGTGGATCGGCGGGAAGCTTTCCACCTACGCTCTTCCTCAGGAGCTTGACAGCATGGCGCTTGCAACCACTTACGCCCCCTTGAGCCCGTATATCGTCGATCCGGCGACGGGCAAGCTCGACAAGCAATATCGCGACTTTTTCGAGGGCATCGAATTCGTTCAGGGCGGCCCGATCGCCAGCGTTTCTCTCGCCCCCACGCCGGCAGAGGCCGCGAATGCGATCAACGCACTGCTCGCGGTGCTGCGTTCGCAGAACCGGCTCGCGACATGAGCGGCCCGATCGTACGGCGCGCAACGCTCGGCGATGTCGCGCGGTTTGTCGAGCTTGGCTTGCGCTTTTACGACGAAGAGGGAGGACGTGAAGCGTGCCCGCATAGTCTGGCTCGTTTTGCCATCTCTCATGTCAGCGATGAAAATCGCGTGTATCTGTCTGCGGGCGATCCCATCGCCGCCTGCCTCTGCGGGATGATCGCCCCGCATTACCTCACCGGCGAACCGACCGCGTTCAAAACCGCGTGGTACGCGAGCCCCGGCGCAAGGGGATACGGCGCGCATCTTCTTCGAGCGTTCGAGACATGGGCGAAGGACAAAGGCGCTCGCCGCATCATCGTGGCCGGTCGGCTCCCCCGCACGCTTATCCTTCTCGAACGGCTTCATTATCAGCCTCTTGAAACCGTCTATTCAAAGGATCTCCCATGGCAGAAGCAGCCCTTCCCGTCCTCCTAGGCGGCGCAGCGTCCGCGCTCGGCAACTACTTCGGTGCGCAGACCGCCGCAAATGCCGCTCAACAGTCGGCTGCCTTGCAGCAGCAGCGCTTCAATCAGGCCGTAGGCTATGAGCAGCCGTTCATGCAAAGCGGCCAGAACGCTCTGAACCTCTACAACAATGCAACCGGGACAAATGGATCAGCGGCGCAGCAAGCCTACTACAACAACTTTCAGAATGACCCAGGATTTCAAACCAGCGTGAATTACGGTTTGCAGCAGCTTCAGGCGCAAAACGCGGCGCAAGGGATGGGTCTGTCAGGCAACACACTCGCTGCGCTCCAGAGCTACTCTCAGAACGCGCTTTCCCAACAATACCAGACAAGGCTGCAGGATCTATTCCAGGGTGCGCAGCTTGGCGCCAACTCCGCCAACGCGTTGACCTCTGCAAGCACGGCCAGCGCTTCCAGCCAGGGCAATTACAATAATCTCGCCGGTCAATATCAGGGGGCAAGCCTGTCGAACACAGGAAACGCGCTCTCAGGCTCGGCAAACAATTTCGCGAATTACTATTACGGCACTCAGCAAAGGTCTTCGTAACCATGACGATTTATCTGGATATTGAGAATGTCTCCCCGCGTCAGCGTTTGCAGCCGCAGAACGCGCTTCTTGGCTCCGCCCCAGGGGCGCGCGCTCCCGCTGGCCTCGCGCCAGCCGCACAGGGCCAACTCCTGAGAAGCGCCATCGGCCATGCGGCGGTTCTTTCGGACACGCCGGACAAGTGGGCGGCAACGATCGATATGCTCAAGCAGCATGGGGTCGATCCCGTTGGTTTCGAGGACTTCGAGAAGGGCCGTACCGCGGCGATCCTGGCGTCCGGCGTCGCGCCCGTTTCTGAGCCAAATCCGGAAGAAGCGGAGAGCTTTTAAGGCAGCTCCGTAGGCGTTACATATTTGAAACCCAAGCCAGAAACAGCACAAAACCGGCAATCCCCAGTCCGGCGTGCGCAGCAAGCATGATCTCTCCATTTTGCCTACGCGTGGATTGGGCGAGAAGCGGTGCGATGAACCCGGAAAAGATTGCAAGCGCAAATAGCCCTGTGGCTGCTCTGATGAGTGAGTTGGACGCCATAACCCCGCTCGGAGCCCCATGTATAAGGAGCGCGAGTTGCTCCACTCCGCCTAGACCCATGAGAATGTGGGCGCCAAGCAGGATGCGCTTGGGTCGCACGCCGCGCAGATAGAATATACCCAGGTAGATGCCTAGCAAAACCGCTCCTGTTACGAGGAGCAATGACGGGAGTGTTATCATTCATCTGCCTATCAATGTGCATTAGCCCCCGCCGGGCATGGTGCAGGGCGGCGGCAGCTTGGGCGTATCTTTGGTTATTGAACTTGGCGGCAGCAGCGCCGTCAATCGGAATATCGGGCTAAAGGTCTTTAGGCGGCATCTGCCTCGCGAACTCGTCTTTCGTTCTTGTGGTCTATCCGGGCGTGACATGAGCGGTCTTATCCGTCAGGGTGTGGACAGGATCGCCCGTAATTTCTGCTGCTGACGCGAGTACAGGATGACAAATGACAGCCAGGCCCCAGGATCTTCTTTTTGACGTGAGCGGCGGGGTCGCCCGGATCACCATCAATCGGCCCGAAGCGCGCAATGCCTGCACCTTCGAAATGTACGAGAAGCTCGCGCACGCTACCGAAGCCGTGAACGCGGACGACTCCATCAAGGTTCTGATCGTCACAGGCGCTGGTGAGAAGGCATTCTCGGCGGGCACCGATATCTCGCTGTTCAAGGACTTCAAGACGCCCGATGACGCGCTTGGCTATGAGACCTTTATGGACCGCGTTCTCGGCGGCCTTGATGTCTGCCGGGTTCCGACCATTGCCGCGATAGCGGGCGCATGCACAGGAGGCGGCGGCGCTATCGCGTCCTGCTGCGACCTTCGCATCGGCACCGAGGATACGAAATTCGGCTTTCCGATCGCGCGCACGCTTGGCAATTGCCTCTCTGTTAAGAATTTGGCGCGGCTTGCTGCCTTGGTTGGCCCATCCCGTGTCAAGGACATGATCTTCACCGCCAGGCTGATCGAGGCGAAGGAAGCGTTGCAGATTGGGCTTCTCACGGAGGTCGTCAAAGATCGGGCAGTTCTTGATGCTCGTGTTACGGATTTGGCCGGACAGATCGCGAGCTTCGCTCCGCTGACGCTCCGCGCCACGAAAGAAGCGTTCCACCGGATGCAAGCCCGAGAGGCTCACGAGCAGGATCAGGACCTCATCCTCATGTGCTATATGAGCGACGATTTCCGCGAGGGTATGGCGGCGTTTCTTGAAAAGCGCGCTCCTCAATGGAAGGGGCGGTGAACCTGCAGCCGCAATGCTGGCGTCGGGAAGCTTTTCTACTATAAAGGGGGCGGATCAACGAAGGACAGTGTGATGGCTGAGGGTCAAAAGCCGGCGCGCGACGCGACGTGGGACATTGCCAGGGGCATCGGAATGATGCTCGTGATCTATGGCCATCTGCTCGAGCCGATCTATCCGGCTAATCCGGTGCTCGGCCGCCCGATCATGCATGACGCCGCGGTTCAGTGGCAGACGATCTACTCCTTTCACATGATGCTGTTCTTCCTGGTTTCGGGAGCGGTGAACCTCAGGCTGCCGAACAAGGCTTGGCCCGATGCGCTTCGCGGCTCGCTGCGGCTGCTGGCGCTGGCCTGGGTGGTGCAAATCCTAGGCGCGATCTTCGGGATGGCGTTCGGATATGCGCCCGAAGCCACTCGCTCGGTGTGGGACGCCGTTGTCTATACCTTTGATCCTATCCTTGAGGGCTACTGCTGGTCGGTCGGCGTGCTGTGGTTTCTCACCTCGCTCTGTTTCGTCCAGCTTCTCGCCTATGTTCTGCTCAAACGCATTCCCGCGATAGCGGTCGTCCTCGGCGCGATGGCGGCCACGGCTCTGGTGGTCTATTTCGATGCCCCGAACTACTTCCTGTTCAGGACATGGATGCCGGGGCTTTCGTTTTTCGCGCTCGGCTACCTGTTCTCGCAATGGAAGGTTAAGTGGCCGGTCTGGCTTTTCGTCCCACTGTTTGCCGCCGTTATCGTGCTGGCGCCCTTGAACAGCGGCTGTTCCTTCTCCTTCAGCGGACCTTGCCAGCTTTATGGCACCGCTCCATTCGGCATAAGGATGTTCGGAGGAAGCTACGGTTTTCTGCCGCTCTTCTTCCTCTCGTCGCTGCTTGGCTCGGTCGCCGTCGTTTGCCTGAGCGCGGGGCTGGCCCGTTTCCGCGCCTCGGAACTCTTCGCTTACACGGGGAGGAGCAGCCTTAATCTTTTCATTATCAACGGATTCGTGGCTACGTTTCTGCCGCCGTACATCCAGCAGGTTCGCTGGCCCGACTTCACGCCAATGGTTTCCATTGGGCTGGCGGTGGGAGTTATCGCGGCCCACCTCGTCGCGCTGCAAATTCTGAACCCCGTGCTCGCCTGGATCGATAGGACAGCAGCTTCAATTGCCAACGCGATTGTGCGGGTGTTGGCGAGGGCGGAACATCCAGCTCAGCCCAAACCGGTCTGAGCTGATCTGATCGCGCCGCTATTGGCAGAGTTTGCCAGGCTGGCTATCCTCAAGGAGCGAGATGACGCAACCGCGCTGCGCCAGATTATGTTTCGAATAAATTTGCCCATCGAGAAACGCCTGGAGCGGCGGAGACAACCACCAGCTTAAGGCCACGCTCTTGTACTGGGCTTGCTGCCGAGCCTTTTTGCGAATGATTTGCGCGCGTTTTTGTTGTGTCGCCGCTTCATCGCTTTCGGTGTATTTCCAAAACTCAGTGAGCAGGAAACTTTCTCTCTGTTGCGGGCAAATATAAATTTGCGCCACGGAAGGCGCCCCGCCGTTCAGCCGGCCCGCTTGATTTGGAAGCTCCAGGATCGTTTCGTAGCCACGGGCAATCCGAGTGGAATTGACCGTTAAAAGGTCCGTTATCGCTCCGAGCGGGCGAAAATCCGCTTCGTCAGGGATTTGCGGCCTATCGCCTGAGTTTCCATTTGAACCGCAGTTCTCCGTGTCCTTGAACCAGTCTGGCTCGCTCGAAACCTGAAGGATGAACGGCTTCAATCGTTTGTCCACCGACTTCAGACCGGTTGCGATTTCCATCGCCGTAACGACCCCCGAATTGTCGAAAAAGCCGCCATCGACAACGCTGTCGGCAATCTGAGCCCTTCGATCCCGAATGTTTGCATGAGGCGACACAAATGGCGAACGGGAGCTTGTTCCAGCAGCCGTGCTGAGGCGAATGTCAATCGAGGTCGGCTTATTGCCATCGCACTTGGCGTCGGCGACGGGACTAAACATGAGAGGAAGAAAGCGCGCGATCTTATCGAGAGTGCTGATATCGGGATAGGCGTTCGTCTTGGGATCGAGGTAAGGCGAGCACAGCAGCTCATGAAGGTCGTAGGCATCGACGAACAGCGCGTTGCCGCCGCTGGTTGGCTCAGTCATCTTCACAGGGGTCGCGATCACCCTACGCCCGGTCTCATTCGAGGTTGCATTCAGGAAAAGGAGCGGGGTCCAGCCCCCCGGCGCCGGGGCGACTGCTTGCAAGGGCGCCGAGAGCGGCGAGCTTTCTCTTGTCGTTCCGTAGATGCCGTTAAATGCATCCTCCCACGACGTTTCGAGTACGCCCGCGCGATCGAGCACAAAGGGAATGCGCGATAGCATGAGAACATCCCGAGCGAGGTAGCCGATTGCCACGGGCGATATAAAGTCGTTCGAGAGTGCAGCCTGCAGGGCATCCTTGTAGGTGACGAAATCGGTAAGGAATTCTCTGGTTACCTTGCCGTCCGAAGCGGTCGCGTTCGCCTTATCAGGATTGGCGGTGGCGACATTGGGGAACCAAAGCCTCTGCCTGTACAAAGCCTTCTTTAGATCCTCGGCGTTTACGGATGGCTGAGCTTTCAGCGCGCTGATAAAGAAGGCTGCTCCAACCGAACTGCCTGATACGCTCGATATTGCGAAAAGCTGCTGATGGAACGGCCGGGCGGAAGGGTGTTTCGCTTTGTCGAGGCTTTCGTCTTCAAGAGCGCCAAGGACGCTCGCCAACAGGAAAGCGGCGCGGCTGCCGCCTCCCTCTCCGGCGACGATGATCGGTCGCGGGCAATTTGCGAGAGCAGGCGCTTCCGGCGCGAGCCATTCGCAGCCCTTGGCATCCCAGCCGCTGGAGGCTTTCCAGTTTTTGATGGCGTCAGCAAAATTTATGGGCCGCAGCGAAGGCTGCTGATCCTTCGGTATGCTCATCACCCGCACGTCGTGCCCATCGCCGATAAACAGGGTGAGGCTCACCACGATAATCGCAAGCACTGCGATGATTGGAAACTGATAGCGGTTCGAAAGCAGAGCGAGGATCGTTACGAAAGGCAGCCACGCGCCAAAAACAACGAAGAGGAACGAGGCGCGCTTTAGGGAAAATGTGTCCTCCACGAAATGCAAGAAGAACTGGAGGGCCGGATTGGCAGAGAGGTCGGGAAGCGAAAAAAAGCGCTGGACCGCCTCCGAATAGGAAAGGAAATGGATCGCCACAAGGATAAGGAGAACCCAAGTGAGGCGAACCATATAGCGCCACATGAATGTCTTGACCCGTTGCGCGGCGACCCAGGTTTCCATACTCAGAAAATCAGGTTTGAGCGCGGTCAGATGAATATCGAGCTCGTCCAGATTCCGGCTAGGCTTTCTCGTCATCCTCTCGATTTGAATGAGAGATTTCTTGAAACCTTTGGGGTCTGTGATCTCAAGGCGCTTCATCGAACGGTCGTAGCCGCGAAGGAAAAGATCGCGGAGAATGACAAGGATAAGAACGGCGGCTGTTGCTATGAGCAGCGTAATCAAATGCCCTTCCAAAAGGCTTCGGATCGGGACTTCGTACTTGTTTCCGCCATCCTGGAGCGGCACCGGAAGATTGTCCGCTGCGGCTATAACTCCAATGAGAACAGCGGCGAAGGCAAGGACGACAAAAAGGCTTGGTAAGCGAAAAACATAGAATTTGAACCGTTCCTCCGTGTCGATGCCGATCACGTCAAAGTTCTGGAGCAAGAGCAGGCGCGCCGAAAAAACGAGCGGCAGCGCCCATATGAAGATGCCGATCGCGTAGAAGCCGGCCCAATAGATGGCCTCCTGAATCCAGTAGGGGCGGGCATCGAACAGCAGATCCTGCGCCTGCGGAAGTTCGTAGAAGGCGAAGAACGCGATTCCTACGCTGAGCACGCTAAAAAAAGAGATGCCGAGCGCCCGAATGAAGAGTCGAATCCTTGAAACTCGCGCCGCATTATGGGCAGCAGGGTTATACGCTGCCCGGGTGTCTGAAACGGGGGCCATGGTCTCTGACATCGAAGCCGCACTCCCTCAATCGGCTGAGAAACGTGGGAGCCTTGGGCCAAGGTCGTGTCCCCTTCAAGGCAATAGGGCAATTTTTTGCAGCAATTAGGTCGACCTTCGCCCTAATCACAGCGGCCAGTACGGCCGGAGCCAAGTTCGCACTCACTTTGCCGCGCGCTCTCGAGCGAACTTGCCTCCGATAAGCTGTACTAAAATCGATAAGTTGCTAGTACGCCTTATCCGCGGGAAGTCCTGTCAGAGCTCGCCGCAAGCGGGTCAGTACTTCACGCGGGGCGTGCTAGTGTGGCGTCTCGCAATTGCCTACCACCTTCGCTGCAAGCTCTCATAGGCAATTACGAGACATAAGCCACACTAGACTATTGTTTTTGCTAGTGTCCCTTTGTCTCCGAATTGCCGTGCGAGGGGGCTGCAAGTTAGTCGGCAATTCGGAGACGGGACATTAGCAGGCTGCTGAAAAAGCGGCGAGTGTAGAACCTTATTCTCTCCGGAGCCTTCTCGATGGCGGATTGCTTGTAGCCGCAGGCCGCCATCCTCGTTTTCTTTTATGCGGCGAGCAGCCTTGGCAGGCGAGCAAGATTGTACGCGGCAAGCGTGAGGGTGAACTGGCCACCCACGCGATCGAGGCCGCGCAGCATGGTCTTGGCCACTGGCCCCACGGTCTTGCTCCAGCCGAACGTCTCCTCGATCCGTTTGCGGATGCGCTGGCTTACGGCGTATCCGGCATGGCGCGTTGTGCGCCCATCGATGGCCGACCCCTTGGCTTTAGCCGCCACATGCGGCGTCACATTCATGGACTTCAGCTCGTTCACGAAGTCTTCGGCGTCGTATCCCTTATCGGCGCCCAGAGTGATGCGGACCGGCCGGTCCGCCCGAGGCTCGATCATCGCCAGCGCGGCGTTCCGTTCGGCATGGCCGTTCGCGTGACTCACGCAGGCTTCGACCACAAGGCCGTTGCGGTTTTCCATCAAGGCATGGCCCATATAGCAGAGCCTGGCTTCCTTGCCCCCGCCCTTGCGGTAAAGGCGGGCATCTGGATCGGTGACGGAGGCATGCGTTTCGTTTGAGCGCTTCTGCCCATGGAAGTTCACTTCGCCATTGCGGCCCGCCACAGGCGTTTCAGCTGGCGCGGCAGCTTCGCAAGCCTGCGCTTCGGCAGACGCTTGGCCTGCCTCGGCCGAACCCGCCGCGGGCGGCTCACTTTCCTCCGCTCCAGACCTGGGCTGGAAGCTCTTCATGGAAGCCCAGGCTTCGACGAGCGTGCCGTCCACGGAGAAATGCTCGTCCGATAGCAGCGGCGCCACATCCTTATGGGCCAGGATCGCGGCCAGGAATTTGCGCGCGATATCCGTAGTCAAAAGCCGGTCGCGGTTCTTCGTAAACACGGTTGGAACCCAGACCTGATCGTCGATACCAAGCCCCACGAACCAGCGGAACAACAGATTGTATTGCATCTGCTCCATCAACTGGCGTTCCGAGCGGATCGAAAACAGGATTTGAATCAACGCCGCCCGCAACAGCCGCTCGGGCGCAATCGAGGGGCGGCCATCGGCGGAGTAAAGCTTGGCGAACTCTGCATCGAGTGCCGCCAGGGCGGCATTCACGAAATCGCGGATTTTGCGCAGCGGATGTTGGACAGGAATACGCTCCTCCAGATCGACATAGCTGAACATCGATCCCGTCTGACCATCCTGTCCGCGCATGAAACCCTCCCTCGCAATCGCGCGAACGGAATCATATTCGCATGCCGCTGTCAGTAACGGGGTTTTTCAGCAGCCTGCTAGGTGGTTCGCATCAAATCAAGGCTGCGGTCTGATCGGGAGTGCAGCGAGCCCGAACATCGCGGCGTCCTGCTTCTCGACAAGGGCGACTGGAACGCGCTTCATCCATTCGCTCATGGCGCCTTTGTCCTCGAACGCCTCGCGGAATTGGGCGTGGTCGGCAACGTGGGCAAATCCCTTAGCGACACTACCGAAAAGGAACACGCCGTCCCAGGCCGCGACCGCCAGAGCGAGATTGCCAAGGACATCGCCGGCAATCTGCGTGAAAAAGCTGAGCGTCGCTGCGCACTTTGGATCCGTTGACGCGCGGCTGCAAATGTCTGCCGCTTCGAGTGCGGCCGTGTCTTCTCCAAGGGCGCTGTGGAGGTTTGCAAGGCCTCGCCCGGACAACACATGCTCCACCGATTTGAAATGAGGCCGCAAATTTGCTTCGCGCTCCTCCGGCAGACGAAGCGACATGTGCCCGGCCTCGCTTGGAGAGGAAAACCAGCCGTCAGGCGTCTTGAGATGGATTGCAGCTCCGAAGCCAGTGCCGATGTTCGCGGCTAGAAGTCTGTGCGCGCTCTCAAGCTTTGGCATCGCGTTGCCGATCACAGAGAACTCGTGGCTCGATAGGGCCGGCAGGCAGTAAGCTGCGGCTTCGACATCATTAACCAGAGTGCATGGCGCGCGAATCTCGCCGGCCACCTCGGCTTCCTGAATGGACCACGCGATGTTTGTAAGATGCGCCGATCCCATGGCGACCGGGCCGGCCGCTCCGATTGCAGCGCCCGAGCATCCGGATAAGCCGCCGTCCGTCTCGTCGGCATAAGCGCGAAGGGCATCCAGAAAGCTTTCGAACCTGGAAACGGGGTAGGAACAGCCGTCAACGATATTTTCTTCGTCGATAACCCGCGCGAATCGGACGTTCGTGCCGCCGACATCGGCAATAAGACGCCACCTCACGAGACGGCCTCGGGCACGCGGGAGTTAAGCACGTCTAGGAAGCTCCTCCGCCAGGAGGAAACATCGTGCGTCTTGATGCGCCGCAGCAAGGCCGTGTGGCGCTCTTTGCGCTCCTCCATCGGCATACGAAGCGCGGTCTGCATGGCATTCGCCATATCGTCGATGTTGTAAGGGTTCACGATCAGAGCCTCTTCGAGTTCTTCCGCTGCGCCGGCAAACTTCGACAGGATCAGCACCCCTGGATCTTCCACATTCTGCGCCGCGATATACTCCTTTGCCACAAGATTCATGCCGTCGCGCAGAGGGGTGACGAGCCCGGCTTCGCTGCCCCTGAAAAGTGCGGCAAGCGTGTCCCGAGGCATAGCGCGGTGGACATACCGGACGGGCGTCCAGTCGAAGTCGCCGAATTCGCCATTGATTGAGCCGGAGAGTTGCTCGAGTTCCGTGCGGATGTTGACATAGGCCTCCACCTCTATCCGCGTTGGGGGAGCGATCTGCATCAGAGTGACCGTTTTCCAATGCTCGGGATGCAACTCCAGCAATTTCCGGAACGCTCTGAAGCGCTCGGGCAAGCCTTTCGTGTAGTCTAAACGATCGACGCCGATGATATGGGAGCGCACGACAGTCCGGCGATTAAGCCTTTCGATTTGCGATGCGGCCTCCGGCGTTCGCGCGGCTGCCGCAAAGTCGTCTACGTCGATGCCGATAGGAAAAGAGCGGGCGATGAGTGTGCGGCCGTAGGCCGTGATCCGCCCATCGTCGAAAACTTCGCCGCCGGCATGCTCGGCAACGAAACGCCGGAAATTTCCGAGATCGACCGTCGTCTGAAATCCGATCACGTCGAACTGAAAAAGCGCCTCCACGAGCCAGCTATGAGCGGGAATGGCTTGAAGCAGCTCCGGCGGCGGAAATGGAATGTGTAGAAAAAAGCCCAACCGTTGGCGGCCGCCAAGGGCGCGGAGCTCCGCAGCGAACGAGATGAGGTGATAGTCGTGAGCCCACACCATGTCGTCCGGCCTTAAGAGTGGCGCCAGAGCGGTCGCAAAGCCCTTGTTGACGCGCTTGTAACCCTCAAGGTAAGCGGGCTCAAACTGAACCAGGTCAAGCCGGTAATGACAGACAGGCCATAAAACCTTGTTGGCAAATCCTAGATAATACTCCTCGTAGTCCCGCTCGGTCATGGGAACAGTGGCAACCGTCACGTCGTTCTGGACGGTCCTTCGAACGTCGACTGGGGATCCTTCCTCGACAATGTTGCCGTCCCATCCGAACCAAATGCCGCCAATCGACCGAAGCGCATCCCCGAGGGCAACCGCCAATCCCCCCGATTGAACCTGATTATCGAGGTCCGCGACGCGGTTCGATACGATGACGAGACGGCTCAAACGTATGCCTCCCAAGGTTTGGACAGCCGGTTTGCCCCGTTTATTATACCGACCATCGAATAGGTTTGGGGAAAGTTTCCCCAGGCCCCTCCATTAATAGGATCGGTGTCTTCAGACATAAGCCCCAAATGATTGCGAGCGTTCAAAAGAGACTGAAATATTTCTCTGGCCTGCTCTTTTTTTCCAGCGCGAGCCAAGGCGTCCAGGCGCCAGAATGCGCAAATGTTGAATGCGGTTTCCGGGACACCGAAGTCGTCGGCGGCCTCGTACCGCATCATGAAAGGTCCTCGCCCCAACACCTTTTCCATTTGCGTAACTGTAGAGATGAACCGAGGGTCTTGCCCGTCAACGAAGCCGAGTTCGCCCATCAACAGCACGCTGGCGTCGAGGTGCTCGCCTCCAAAGCTTTCGACGAAAGCTTTGCGTTTATCCGACCAGGAGGATGTCAAGATCGTCTCCCGTATGAGGTCAGCCCTTTGGCGCCAAAATGTCACGCGATCATGTTCTCCGACATAGGACGCGATTTTGGCGAGCCGGTCGCATGCGGCCCAACACATCACGCTCGATGATGTATGAACCCTCGCCCTCGATCTAAGCTCCCAGATGCCTGCATCGGGTTGATTATATAGTCTAAACGCCTGCTCGCCCACGGCCTCCAGCCTGTGAAAGTCGTCGATGCCCGCTCTGATCGAAAGTCTCTTATCTATAAAGGCTTGTGCTGAGCCGAGAATGAGGTTGCCGTATGTATCGTGCTGGAAGTGCTCATAAGCTTGGTTGCCTACTCGGACGGGACTGTTATTGACGGCCCCATCGCTGCGAAAGCCAGGGAGGTGAACCGCCGTACGTTCCACAAGGTCTTTCTCAAGCGCGATCCCGTAAACCGGCTGGATGTGGCCGTTCGTGGCGGCGACGACGTTCATGATCCATCGGTAATAGTTCTCGAGGGTGCGGCCGGCGGCAAGGCTCGTCAAAGCGCGGATGACAAAATAGGCGTCGCGGACCCAGCAGTAACGGTAGTCCCAGTTTCGTCCCGTCCCGGGAGCCTCGGGGATGCTTGTCGTCATCGCCGCGACGATCGCGCCTGTCGGCTCATAAGAGCAAAGCTTGAGCGTAATCGCCGCTCTTATCACCGCGTCTTGCCACTCCGGCTGCAGCGCAAGCCTATGGCTCCAATTGACCCAATAAAGGTGGGTTTGTTCTTGGAATTCGCGGGCAATGCCAAGAGGGCTGTTGGTTAGCGTCTCGTCCGGTCCGATGACGAAGTTAATTGGATCGCTCAGGTTGAAGACGGTTTCCTTAAGGATGTAGTCGATCGGTGCGTCGGTCGTAACACGCAGGGTCATGTCCGGCCCGCAGTAACGGATATGGTTTGAGCCGGACGTCACCGAAGGGGCTGCCTCGCCATATTTGAAGCGAGGCCTCATCTTGATCCGGATGCGTGGCTTACCCTCAGCGACCCGGACACGCCGGATGAGGGTCTGCGGTCGGAATGGCCGGTTCCGAGTGTAAAACCGAGGGATGAAGTCTGCGACCTCGATTGATCCGCTTTCGCCGTGAAGAACGGTTTTGAGGATAGCCGTATTGGGAAGGTATGTCTGCTCGGAGCCTTTAAAGCCAATAAGCTCGATTGCAAAGGCGCCATCGTCGGGATCGCGGCTCGCGCTTCCCAGGAGCTGATGAAAGACGGGATCGCCGTCGAATCTTGGAAGGCAGCACCAAACGATGCGCGCTTTTTTGTCGACAAGAGCGCTGATGCTGCAATTTCCAATAAGCCCAAGATCGAGATTATTTGCCATGCCTACCCTAGTTCCTTGGAGCATTGAGCCGTCGCCAAAAGCCAAGTCAGAAAATCATCGACGCTAGCTGCGCGAGCGCGCGCTGTCGTCTCACCGGGGCCAACCTTGATAGTAATTCCACCGAGCGCATTGACCGCGATGAATGCGTCTTCATCGGTTACGTCATCGCCGGCAAAAAACGGGAGGCGGCCCTTAAAAGGCTTTTCCTGAAGAAAATCGTTGATCGCCGTACCTTTTGTGGCGGTGTGCAGCCTCATCTCGACGACCATTTTCCCTCGTGTCAGGACCACGTCCGCAAAGCGGCAGGCGAGGTCTTCGGCTAGGGAAAGGCAAAAAGTTTCGAGTTCCGGACGCAGACGGTAATGCAAGGCGAGAGCGCCCCGTTTTTTCTCAAGAAGAAGACCAGGATTGTAGTCGACGAAGGATGTGAGAACTTTCGTAACTGCACGCGCCGCACTTTCTTCTGCGGCGGCCACCGAAACCGTGGTGTCCCCGTTCCGGCGCTCGTAACCATGGACGCCGGCCACGGGGAGCTTTAGCGGCGCAAGGAATTTATCGATGGAGTTGATTTCCCTGCCGGTCACGATGGCGACCGCACCTGAGCCGCTTTCAAAGAGAGATTCTAACGCCTCCCGCGCGCGCTCCTCGACGATAACCGCGCCAGGGGTTTCGGCAATCTCGGTCAGAGTGCCGTCGAAATCAAAAAAGAAACAATAGGCGCTTGCATCGCCCAAAATCGGCAAAACAGTCATGGTCAATTTTCGGAGGGCCTTGGGTCGCGTGATACATCAGCTAGGAGTGTGCGAGCAAAGCTGTCAATACAACAAATGGGCATTTTTTGCTTCCGCGTTCACAAATTGACTGGGGTTAACGCTCTCGGTGTTCGCCTAAAGATTGCGCACGCCGAGGTGATCTTTTAATCAGCTCATGCTACTCTGACGTAGCCATATTTTCGGCGAGGATTTTCCATATCCTGACCCTATTAGAGGGGAAGGAGGGTTTTTGTGAGCCCAGCCAATGAGGGATACGCTTACACGCACAAAATGGTTGTCTTTATGGCCAGGATAGGCTGGGTGTTCATTGCGTTTTTTGCGTGGCAAATGGCTTTTGCTTACGCAGGCGAGATTCGAGCAGGCTCCGTGCCGTCGAAGACGCTCGCGCGGGCAATGCCCTATGAGATCTATCTGCCGGATGGATACGATAGCGGACGTCAGCACTACCCCGTCCTTTATCTTCTGCACGGCGCGGGCGGTGACGAGCGCTCCTGGTCGGACCGCGGGCATATCCGGGAGAAGGCCGATCAGCTCATCGCCAGGGGGAACATTCCGCCCGCGATCATCGTCATGCCGGGTTGCCCAGGCTGCTGGTGGGTGGATGGCGCAAAAGACAAGGCGGAAACGGCTTTTTGGTCCGACCTCGTTCCCACCATCGACATGAGGTATCGGACGATCGATGCTCGCGGCGGACGTCTTATCGCAGGGCTCTCAGCTGGCGGCTATGGCGCTGTTCGCTTTGCGCTTCGCTATCCGGACCGCATCGCCGCCGCGGCGGCATTGAGTCCCGCAGTTTACACCGAAGCTGTGCCGCAGACCTCGGCAGCGCGCCAGCAACCCCCTTTCCTTGCGCAAAATGGGCAATTCGATCAGGCAGCCTGGAATTCCCATAACTATCCGGCTCTTCTCGACCGGTATTTCGCACAATCTTTCCGGGTGCCTCTATACCTCGTCTCTGGGGATAATGACAGATTCGGTGTTGCCTTCGAGACAGCGCTTCTTTTCAAGCGCATGTTTGAACGACAGCCCGACCAAGCCGAGCTGCGCGTTGTCGACGGCGACCATAGTTGGAAGGTGTGGGAGGCAACGATCGACGATGCAATGCGGTACGTTTTTCAATTCGCCGACAAGCCAAAACCGGCGCCTCGTACGGCGACCGCGATGAAAGGGCTGACCTCTAATCAAGCCCCGTCGGCGCATCCTTAGCAGGAACCGGGGATTCCGGCCCCTTGCTTTTTGGAGCGGATAACGAGCCAGCTTTTGCAGACAGGCAAAAATCCGAGTTTTGCGTAGCATCGATTAGACGACGGATTGCGAAGGTCCGTATATAGGCAGGCTGCGCTGCGGCCTTCATGAAAAATCTCGCGAGCAACGATTGCCGTGACCGCAGCTCCAAAGCCTCTATTCCGGTGTTCGAACGGCGTGCAAACCGAGTTGATAAAGGCCGCTGTCCTCGTGCGCCGAGCGATCGCGGCCATCGAAACAGGCTTATCCTCGTAAACCCAAAGCCAATAACGGCGGGAGCGCAAGTCATTCATCAAGGCATCATCGGAGGGGACGGGATCGGAAGGAACTGCCTCCCTGATGAAGGCATGGATCCAGGCTCGGAACAGCCGGAAGTCTTTCGGCGACAGCTGACGCGGGAAGCCGGGTACACATGGCACTTGGCAGATCATTCGCAACGCTCGGATTTGCTGGGGAATCTGTTCGGGGAATTCGACGCCGAGTTGTCGCGCCCTTTCGGCAAACCAAAGCGCAGTATCGTCCGTGCCGACAACGCCTGGGTAATGCTCTTGGTTCAAGGCCTCCGCAAAAGCGTGACATTCCGCCTTCGACAGATTGCCTAAAATGATCGGATAGCCCGGCGTTTGTGCGGCACACGCGCCAGGGCCACCAAGCGTCCAAGTCTTGATCTCGCCTTCATGCGAATGGCCTCGCAAACGCCCGATAACGCTCAACAGAAGGCTATGCCTGATCTCGTCGGCTTCAAGCGTGGCTTCGTGGAAGGACGCGAAATCCGAGGGCTGCATCGCAAACGACTTTCTCGCACAAAAAGCGATCGCGCCGGGAATAGAGCACGGTCGCGGGAGGTCCTATCCCATAAGTTTAACCGGGAAGGACAGCATCGCAATGACGGACGATAATGAACGGCAACGTAAGGTCTTTTTCGACCGCCGCGGGGCTTGAACCTGCCTGACATGGGCGGGAACGGGCCTGCTTTGAGCGTAGATGGGCTCGGAAGAGCCGCCGGCGAAGACGCCTTTTAACAACATCCACGCTCTGGCCGAAGCGTGCGCTCCGGCTCTGGCATCCTGGTGGATTTGAGGCCTCCGGGACAGTTCGAGCGCCGCCGATCAAAATGGCTCTCTAAACATCTTCGGTGAGCAGAACCAGTCACACTCAAGACGAGGCAAGCATGAGTACTCGACTTCGCTACCCAAAGGGCTACCAGTTCTTCGACGGTAACGGCAATCCGCTCGCCCTCGGAGACTTGTCCTATTACATCGCGGGCACGACCACGCCGCAAGACACCTATTCCGACAGTGCGGGCGCCATCCCGAACACGAATCCCATTGTGCTTGACGGTTCTGGACGCCTGCAATTGGATGTCTATCTCGGTTCCACCGCAGACTATAAGGAGGTTTTGACGATCTCCGGTGGGATGACCGTGTCGCCCTGGCCGGATGACAATATCGTGCGCGCGACGACGAACGTCATCTTTACGGGCGACAGTGGTTCAGGTGGAGCATCGGGCCTCGTCCCGGCGCCGACTGCGGGAGATGCGCTGGCAAACAAGTTCCTCAAAGCGGACGGAACCTGGGCTTTAACACCCGCCGGCAGCGGATCCGGCTCTACGAACCTGTCGGTAACAGAAACATCCACGACAGTCTCGATTGGTTCATCGACCGGATCGGGCGCGACGATCCCAGCCGCCACATCCTCAATCGCAGGCGTTTTGGACAGCGCGCGCGCTGCCAAGATCGACGGTCTTGCTACCGTTGCGACATCTGGCTCATACGTGGATCTGTCGAATAAGCCGACGATCCCGGCCGCACAGGTTAACAGCGATTGGAATGCCTCGTCCGGCGTTGCTCAAATCCTAAACAAACCGGCGCTGGCCACTGTCGCCACATCGGGCAGCTATACCGACCTTTCCAATGCACCTACTATTCCAAGCGCTACAAGCACAACCCCCGTGATGGATGGAACAGGGACCGCCGGTACTTCATCCAACTATGCCCGCGCGGACCACGTTCACCCGGCCGACACATCGCGTGTCGCGACTTCAGCGCTCGGCGCGAATAATGGCGTCGCGACACTCGACAGCGGGGGGAAGCTTACATCATCGCAAATCCCATCCTCGCTGGTTGGCGCCGTCGTCTATCAAGGCACATGGAACGCCAGCACGAACACGCCTGCACTCTCAAGCGGCGTCGGCGCGAAGGGCAGCTATTACAAGGTCAGCGTGGCCGGGACCACCACAATCGACGGCGTCTCCCAATGGGATGTAGGCGACACGATCATCTTTGACGGCATTGCCTGGGATAAGATCGACGGCGTAACGAACGAGGTCATCTCAGTCGCAGGCCTTTATGGCGTAATTTCCAGCTCTGCTCTCAAGAGCGCACTTGCAATCGGAGCCTCAGACGTATCCGGTCTTGCAGCCGTTGCGACATCAGGCGCATTTAGCTCGCTCTCTGGTACGCCAGTTCTCGGCTCGCTTGCGGCTTTGTCGAGCGTAAACAATGCGAACTGGTCCGGCACGGCACTGTCGATCAGCAATGGCGGCACCGGCCAAACAACTGCGTCCGCCGCATATAACGCATTGTCCCCAATGACGACCGCCGGGGACATGGAATATTATACAAGCGTAACAGGGGCAAAGCGTCTCGGCATTGGTTCGACAGGGCAGGTCCTGACCGTCGGCAGCGGCGGCGTGCCCGTATGGGCCGCCTCATCCAGCGGCTCTGGCGCCGGCTCTCCTGGCGGCTCAAATGGCCAGTTGCAGTTCAATAACTCGGGCGCATTCAGCGGTAGCGCCACAACCACATCTACGAATGGTGAACTGATCTTTGCTGGCTCGAACAAATATCTTCAGTTCCAACCCTGGACGCCCTCCGCTGGTCCGACTCCCGCTCCTGGCTTCGTGGGCTATGTCGATTACGGCTACTACGGCACCTCGGGAACGCTTTCGGGCGTCACCGCCTCCACAACGAGCGGAAGCAACACCATCACCGTGAACACGGCGACGGGGCTTGCTGTTGGCAACTACATCAGTATCGCGGGCGTTCCGTATCAATTTATCATCAACTCGATTTCCGGAACGACGGTCAACCTATCGCCGGCGCCGACGGCGACCGTGAGCAATGCGGCAGTTTCCTATGTCGCTATCGACAATCCGGCGATGGCTTACGGCTACAACGTCGGGCACATCAATTCAAATGAGCCGGAATGGTCCAAGAGACACGAAGGCGATTATCTCGATACTGATGGATACCGCAAATGTGTCACTTATGACGAATATAAGTCCGTTGGAGTTGCCGGGATTGGCCTGCGGCCCTATTCCGCGGAAGTTAACCGCGACATCGGAAATATCGAGTTCGTACAGCTTTGGGGCGGCCGGAACGGCGTCAGCTTTTATGGTTCTGATGGATACTCAACGACTCAGGTTAACACCGGCCAACTGTACTATAAGGGGGGCGTCACCTATTCCATAGTTGGAACGGGCAGTCTTCTTCCAACTAACTATCAATTGAATTTGCGCAATGCGACCGTTGTTGGAAGCACTGCCGTTAGCTCTGCAATGGTTTCGAACGCTGGCAACCTGCTTCACTTCGGCGTCAAAGACAATTCTGGTAATGCATTCTCTGAGATTTACTCTCAGAATGTAAGCGGCGCTGCAGTTTCAATTCCTCTGTACATTCAATGGGGCGGTGGAAACATCGTGTTCTCCAGCACGGCTGGAGCCGTCGAGGGGCAATCATCCAGCCTTGGCAGCAACCCGGCTACCGGAACGCAGAAGTTCACCTTCGGAGGCCACGCGAGCTCCGGTAAAGGTAATCAGCTCAGCTGGTATACGAATGCAAGCCTGACCGGAGACGTAGCGCATATCCGTGGTGATGCCGACGCTTACGGCGTCAGCTCGCTGGGCGCGTTCGTCATCGCAGCGAACGGCGGCTCGGATACGATGCCCGGCGACCGCGTCCGCATCAACGGGCAAGGCTACATCACCGTCTACAATGGCAGTGGCACACCTTCAACGCCGTCCGGCGCCGCTCTGATGTGGGTCAATTCCGGGGTATTCAACTTCAAGGACTTAAGCGGTAATACCTGCGTGCTGCCCTCTGGTGGCGCCCTGCTCTCCAATACTACCAGCGCGAACCTAACTGCCGGATACACAGCCACCTCTTACAGCCTCGGCACTGTGTCAAGCGGAACAACGACACTTTCCGCGGCAAACGGCAACATTCAGCATATGACGAACAATGGGGCGTTCACGCTGGTCCCCCAATCGGCGCCTTCTACAATCGCGCTTGAAATCGTGAATGGAACCACGGCGGCCGCAATCACCGCAAACGGTTACACCAAGGTTGTGGGCTCATTCGTGTCGACGAGCGGAAGTAAATTTCAGTGCGTTTCCTGCGTAACCAACAGCTCAAGCGCCCTCTATATTACTGAGGTGGTGTAGTGACCTTCCCATTTCCGTACTTCATACCCCCAACTGCCGGCGCGAGCAGCGGGTGGGGCGGTCCCACATCGGGGCTCATCCATCGATGGCCGATGGATAACGCGAATGTCAGCGGAACCACGGTTTATGATGTTGTTAACCCTTCCTACAACGGGACGGCGACGGCTGGGGTTAGCTCGACGACCGGCCCGCAGGGCACAGATACAGCGCTGGCTTTCAATGGCTCCGCCTATGTCGCAATCCCCTCGCAACCTATACCCGGGGCGCCGATTTCGCTCTTCACCTGGGCAAAGCTGAACAGCACTGGCTATACCAGCCCATTTATCATTAGCTTTTCTACAAGCTCAAGTAATCAGTACTTCATTTCAAGCGAAAGCGCGCACCTCGCGGTGTGCGCTGGCAATCCTGCCAGCAGCTCCAAGTCGGTGTATACGGCCAGCATTAGTCCCTTCTCAAGCGTTGCATGGCATCATATCGGCTTTGCTTATGATGGAACTACGCTGAGCGTTTACATTGATGGCTCTGCCGTGCCGAGTTCGTCCGATGTGGGTTGGCCAAGCGCCACCAACGACTTCCGATTTCGGAAATATGAAGGGCGGCGCTGATTACTTGAATGGAGCGCTGAAACAGGCGGTCGTTTACAGCCGGGCTCTGTCTTCAACCGAGGTCTCTCAGCTTTACGCTGCATATTAGCATGTTGCTGAAAAACCATTATCGAAATGACCTCGATAAGTTGCGGGTTTGCGCCGCATCGATCGACTGAAGCGGCGAATACCTACCGCTCCTGCATGACATCCATACTTGAAGCACCTGTCTTACGCAAAGAAGGACGGAGTTTTCACCATGCCAAAACCGTAACTTACCTACCAAAGGAACCCAAAAATGAGAATAGACTTCAAACGACCCCTTTGCGATTTCAACGGCGAGGTTTTGAGGGATGGCGATAAGCCGATCGTTCTTGGCGTTATCGCTGTCAACGCCTTGATGGGCGTCTATCCTGATGAACAAAATCTTGATGGCGGCGAGAAAGTCCGTAGATACCGGCTCGCGACAAGCATCTACGATGCCGACGGCCCTCTTGACGTTCCTGCCGAGGACATCGCCATGTGCAAAAATCTGATTGGCAAAGGTTTCTCAACGCTGGTCGCCGGGCAGGCAATCCCGATGCTCGAAATAGGCGCCGGCGACTAAGCCCGCCAAAGCTCGGACTTTCACACTGATTGTCTCTCCATTGTTACAGTCACATTCATGAGGGGCTGCATGCAATTCTCGGTCGCACTTTTTCAGGTGAGCGTGTGCAAACGCGCTCATGCGCCGATCGTTGGGACGTCACTTCTACATCACCCAGAAGGTACTTGAACAGACAAGAGAGGAGCCGATGGCTTCCAACAATTTTGACCGCTGCCTTGCCGTTACGCTGAAATGGGAAGGCGGCTATTCCAATCATCCGGATGATCCCGGCGGTCCCACGATGCGAGGGATTATCCAGCGGGAGTACGATGACTGGCGCAAGAAGCATGGCAAGCGGTTGCGACCTGTCCGTCAAATCGAGGAAGACGAACTGCAGGCCATCTATCGCAACGAATACTGGGATGCGATGGGCTGCGAAGAGCTGCCAACCGGTTTCGACCTCTGCGTCTTTGACGCCGCCGTTAATTCGGGCGTCGGTAGAGCCAGGCAGTGGATCGAAGCAAACCCGGGCAATGACATCGATGCCTATTGCGATCACCGTCTGAAATACCTCCAGCGCCTCGGCAGACTATGGCGTGTCTTTGGCGCGGGCTGGCATCGGCGTGTGGTTTCGATTCGCATCGAGGCGCGCGCTATGACAGGACAAGTGGAGGCGCAGCCTGTGGACGACGGCTGTCTGCACGCTGGTATGAGAAGCGCGGCAGTTCTTGCTCTTCAAGAAAGGCTTCGTGCCCTCGGCTATCCGGCCGGAGCAATCGACGGTATTTTTGGTGAGCAGACTTACCGGGCCGTGGTTCTATTCCAGCATGACCACGATCTTGGCGGCGATCCCGGGATTTGGCAGCCCTCTTATAATACTGTCCTTGCCAAGGCTGAGCCGATGCTGCCCCGGCGTCATGATGTAACGTGCCGAGATCTGGAAGAGGCCGGCGACAAGCCGATCCAGCGGATGAATCTCCTCCAACGCATTTTTGCGTGGCTCTTTGGCGGAGCGGCCGCCGCTGAAACTTTCGGAAGCAATAACGTGCTTGATAGCATCAATGGCATTCGGATGGTTTTCGAGCCGCTGCAAGACCTTTGGTATTGGGCATCAGCCAATCGCTGGCTCCTGCTTTGCGCCGTTTTCATTGCTGTCATTGCCCTGATCCGGGTTTTGCGCAACGAGCACGTCAAGGCCTATCAGAACTTCGACTATCAAGGCCCGGCACAAGGGCAAATCTATTCCCCAAAGACGGAGACCTTATCATGAGCGCATTATTGACCTTTATTGCGTCGCTGGGAGGACGTTTCGCGGTTGGAGCCGCCAAATTAGGGCTCTCAACGGCAGCCTTGGCTTTGCTGGGGCCGTTGGCCCCCGTCATCGGCGGCATAGCCCAGTTCTTGGGCGCCGCGGTCACAGCAGCCGCTGAAATCCTGGCGTCATTGTCAAAAAGCGCTGAGGGCCGCGTCGCACTAGCCTTGGCGCTGGCTTTGGCGGGCTTTCTCTACCTGCGCTTTCACTACATCGAGGAAGGCAAGACTATCGCGAGAGCCGAAGTCGCAGCTACGCATAAGCCCTGCCCGGTGAAGATAGAAAGGCGCAGTCGATGACAACGGTTGCGCCTGAAACAACGTCTTCACCTCACCCCGAAGGCGGTTTGAATGGCCGTCACGACATTTCACTGGCCCGCATCAACTTGCCCTTCGCCATGGTCATTACCTTTGGTGTGTTCCTGACCGTGGCAGGTTACGCAGCCGGCGGGGTTGTGTCCGGCATCGCACGCGACAAAACCGAAACAGAGATGCGACTAAGCGCCATCGAAAAAGAAGTGACGGCAATCAAGAACATTCTCGCTGAGCTTCCGCAGGGGTGTCTTCCCCGGCTGAAATAAATCCGGGATTGCGACGCGTCAAAAACAGGAGGCCGAACGGGCCTCCTCAGATCGCTTCGCTCAGATCTTTGGCCGCGCGGAAAGCCACTTTTTTGCTGGCCTTGATCTTAATTGCTTCGCCGGTGGCAGGATTGCGGCCCATGCGTGCAGCCCGCTTGCGAACTTCGAGAGTTCCAAGTCCGGCAATTCTAATCCGCGCGCCTTTTTTCAAATGTTTGCCGATACTCGTGATCGCTTCGGCAAGCACTTCATTCGCCTGCTTCTGAGAAATGCCGTGTGTTTCGGCGACCTCCGTCGCTAGATGGCGAAGGGTGACGATATCGGCCTTTTCTGGTTTCGCAGCCGTCTTGGGCGCCGCCGCCGCTTGCGTTTTCGTCATCTCATTTCCTCTTAATCCATGCCTTCTTAAGGAGCAATCCGGCGCTCTTTGCGCGATGGCTGTGAACAATCCACCCTGCCTTAATCCATGCGGGATGTTATACTTTCAGTCCGTCGGGTCAAGAGCGTCACCTGGGTTTACACCAACAGAATCAGCCAAATCCGGCCTCTTTGACAGCGGAAACCTTCCAGCCGTGTGCCGGCGTACGTCAATAACCTTTCGCGTGAATGGGCTGGCTGAAGCGGAAAATTGGCTGTATTTGTGGCGTTGTGTGTTTTTTCGGCCCCGAAATGTCGTGACTTTTTTGCACCCAGCGCCCGGTGCGGATGGCACGGCTTGACATGAGCTCATGCCATTCTTAGAACATAATGCGAACGGTCTTTCCGGCTCACGTGTGGAAAACCCTCCGGAGCGGCTTATGCGCGTGGCCGCTTGATGTAAAGTCAAGGCAAGCCACTGGTTTAGAAAGGAGCTCCCATGGCGGGCTCAGTGAATAAAGTCATCCTAATCGGCAATCTCGGCGCGGACCCGGAAGTCCGCCATACTCAGGACGGGCGGTCAATCTGCAATTTGCGGCTTGCGACCACGGATACTTGGCGCGACAAGCAATCCGGTGAAAGGCGCGAGAAGACGGAGTGGCATAGCGTCGTCATTTTCAACGAGCAACTTGGTAAGGTCGCGCAACAATACCTTAAGAAGGGCGCCAAGGTCTATATCGAGGGCCAGCTCCAAACCCGTAAATGGCAGGACAATGCTGGCAACGACCGTTACACGACTGAAGTTGTCCTCCAAAATTACAACGGGCAGCTGACAATGCTCGATGGGCGCAGTGGCGCCTCCTCCGGCTTTAATGATGGCGGGCATGCCGCTTACGATAGCGGCTCCAGCGACGGTGGCCGCGGCGGTGGGTTCAAAAACTCAAGCGCCGTAAAGAGTCAGGAAAACTCATCGCCTAAGTCCTTTGAAAAGGATCTCGACGACGAAATCCCATTTTGACGCTTCCACTGAGAGTGGAGTGCGCGACGCTCCACTTGTGCTTCACCGTTTCCTATATATAAAGTTCGCTAGGTTCATAAAGTTTCAGGCTCTCCCATTTCTAGGAAGCCAAGGGTTTAGTTTTGGCAGGCAATTCCGAAGGCAATAACAGCGATCACGGCGCGGGTGAGATCCGTCCGATTCTGATCACCGATGAGATGAAGCGTTCGTATCTCGATTACGCGATGAGCGTGATTGTGTCTCGTGCGCTGCCCGATGTGAGGGACGGCCTGAAGCCCGTCCATCGCCGCATCCTCTATTCGATGCATGAAAATGGCTACCAGTGGAATAAGCCCTACCGGAAGTCCGCCCGCATCGTCGGCGACGTCATCGGTAAATATCATCCCCACGGCGACCAATCGGTTTACGACGCGCTTGTACGCATGGTGCAAGACTTCTCCATGCGCGTCCCTCTGATCGATGGTCAGGGCAACTTCGGTTCGGTCGACGGCGATCCGCCTGCCGCCATGCGGTATACCGAGGTTCGTCTCGAAAAGATTTCTGAAACTCTTCTGCAGGATCTTGAGAACGATACAGTCGACTTCCAAGACAACTACGATAATTCCGAACGTGAGCCGACGGTTCTTCCGGCCCGCTTCCCCAATCTGTTGGTGAATGGCGCCGGCGGCATTGCCGTTGGAATGGCAACGAATATTCCTCCGCATAATTTGGGCGAGGTCATCAACGCCTGTCTGGCATATCTCGAGACCCCCAACATCACCGTCGAACAGCTCATGGAGCATGTGCCCGGCCCCGATTTTCCAACAGGCGGCGTCATCATGGGACGCGCGGGCATCCGAGCCGCATACCTCAGAGGTCGTGGCTCGATTGTTGTTCGCGGCAAGATCCACGTCGAGACGATCCGAAAGGATCGAGACGCGTTGATCGTTACGGAAATCCCCTATCAAGTGAACAAGGCGGTGCTGCAAGAGCGCATCGCCGAACTCGTGCGCGAAAAGCGCGTTGAGGGCATCGCGGACGTGCGCGATGAATCCGACCGCGACGGCTACCGCGTGGTGATTGAGCTCAAGCGCGACGCGATGCCCGACGTCGTGCTGAACCAGCTCTACCGCTTCACGACGCTTCAATCCCCTTTCGCAGCCAATATGGTAGCGCTTAACAGCGGCCGGCCGGAGCAGCATACCCTCCTCGATTTCATCCAGGCTTTCACACAGTTCCGCGAAACGGTCGTTACGCGGCGCACGAAGTTTCTTCTAGCGAAGGCGCGTGATAGGGCGCATGTCCTCGTCGGGCTTGCGACGGCGGTCGCCAACATCGACGAAGTCATCAAGCTGATCCGCACTGCGCCCGATCCGGCGACGGCTCGCGAGCAGCTCATGGCGCGGGACTGGCCCGCAGAAGATATTGCGCCGCTGCTTGCGCTGATCGACGACCCGCGGTCCAAAATACTCGATGGCAACGTCTATCGGCTCTCTATCGATCAGGCCAAGGCCATCCTCGATTTGCGACTGCAACGCCTGACCGCGCTTGGCCGCGATGAAATCGGCGACGAGCTCAAGGGGCTAGCCGACAAAATCCGCGACTATCTCGATATTCTGAGCTCAAGGGCGCGTGTGATCGGTATCGTGCGCGACGAATTGATCGCTATCAAAGAAGAGTTCGCCACGCCGCGCCGCACCGAGATTCTCGATATCGAGGGCGAGGTTGAGGACGAGGACCTGATCCAGAAAGAGGATATGGTCGTCACCGTCAGCCATCGCGGCTATATCAAGCGTGTGCCGCTCTCGACTTATCGCGCGCAGCGTCGCGGCGGCAAAGGCCGCGCCGGCATGGCGACGCGAGACGAAGATTTCGTGACACGGCTTTTCGTCGCCAACACGCATACGCCCGTGCTTTTTCTATCCTCGCGCGGAATGGCCTACAAGATGAAGGTGTGGCGTCTTCCTCTTTCTGCCCCGCAGGCGCGAGGAAAAGCACTGATCAATCTCCTCCCGCTGCAACAGGACGAAACCATAACATCCATTCTGCCGCTGCCCGAGGAAGAGCGCGGCGAAAGCGGCATCTTCATCCTGTTTGCAACTCGGTCTGGAAATGTCCGAAGGAACGAACTCGCGGATTTTGCCGAAGTCCGCCAGAATGGCAAGATTGCCATGAAGCTCGATCAGGGCGATGAGATTGCGGGCGCACAGCTTTGCCGCGAAACGGACGACATTCTGCTAACAACGGCCGATGGTCAGGCGATCCGGTTCCCGGTCACGGATGTGCGTATCTTCAAGGGGCGTGAATCGACAGGCGTTCGTGGAATCAAGCTTGAAGACGAGGATCGGGTCATTTCGCTGGCGATACTCCGGCATATGGAAGCGACGCCAGCCGAGCGCGCGGCCTATCTCAAGCAGGCGAACGCCGTGCGGCGCGCCGCATACGGCGAGCCTGCGTCTTCTGGTGCTGGTGAGGCGGTCGAAGCGGAAAACGCTTTAACGGAAGCAGGCGGACTCGATGACAGCGAAGCGATTGAAGCCGGCGATATCGCCGATTTGAATCCGGCCCGTTACGGGGAAATGGGCGCCGCCGAGCAATATGTGCTAACGGTCTCGGAACGCGGTTTTGGCAAACGGACCTCGTCCTACGAATACCGCACCTCCGGGCGCGGTGGCAAAGGCATCATCGCCATGGCAGTCAATGAGCGGAACGGCCGGCTTATCGCATCTGTCCCGATCGAAGACACCGATCAGATCATGCTCGTGACCAATGGCGGCAAGCTGATCCGGTGCCCGGTCGAGGGCATCTCCATCACGGGGCGCTCGGCTCAGGGGGTCACGATATTTAGGACAGATCAGGACGAACGCGTTGTGTCCGCCGAACTCGTCAACGACGACGGAAACGGCAACGGAAGTTCAAACGGCGGCGATGCCGGTGAAGCCGAAGGCAACGACGACACCTCTGAATCTCAGGAGTAATGCGGCACATGCGTTGCGGTTTCTATCCAGGAAGCTTTGATCCGCCAACGCTCGGCCATTTCGACATCATGAACCGTGGCCTTGCTTTGTTCGACCGTTTGGTCGTCGGCATCGGTGTTCACCCTTTAAAAACGCCAATGTTCGCAGATGGGGAACGCGTGACCATGCTGAGGGAGGAACTCGAAAGGCTAGGAGCCGCGGATCATAGCGAGGTTACTCTTTTTCGGGGACTGACCGTCGATGCCGCGCGCCAGAACGGGGCGAAATTCATCCTGAGAGGGATACGGGATGCGGCCGATCTCGGCTATGAAGCACAGCTCTTCGGCATGAACCGAACCATGGCGCCGGACATCGAAACCGTGTTTCTCGCTTCATCGCCCGGTACCGCGCACATCACCTCGACGCTGGTCCGGCAAATCGCGAACCTTGGAGGAGATGTTTCAGCCTTCGTGTCTCCGCCTGTCCTCCAGAGAGTTAAGGATAAGGTTCGCCGGCCGTGAACGCGGCCTAAATCCCGCCCCTATACCCAGTTAACCGCTCCATCGGCAAAAACAATCAACAAAGAAAAGGTCACTCATGGTTCGTTCAATCTTTCTGGCCGGGCTGTTTGTAACGGCGGGGCTATTTCTAGCGGCCTCGGGGGCTCGCGCCGCGAGCCCGGATAATACGCTTTATATGGACCTGAAAGATGGCCGCGTCGTCATCGAGCTGCGCCCCGATTTGGCTCCCAAACATGTTCAGCGCATCAAAAAACTCGTCAAGGAAGGGTTTTACGACGGCCTGACGTTTCACCGGGTGATCACAGGTTTCATGGCTCAAACGGGCGATCCGAAGGGCGATGGAACCGGCGGCTCCAAATATCCCGATCTGCCGGCTGAGTTTACCCAGACGCCCTTCAAGCGCGGAACCGTTGGCGCAGCCCGCTCTGGCAATCCCAATTCTGCAAACAGCCAATTCTTTATTTGCCTGGAAGATGCTTCGCACCTGAACGGAAACTATACCGTTTGGGGACAGGTAATAGACGGCATGCAGCTCGTAGACCGGATCAAAAAAGGCTCTGGCGCAAACGGCCAAGTTTTCAATCCGGATAAGATCATCAAAATGCAGCTTGCGGCGGACGCCCGTTGATCACCACATTCATGATCAGATTAGCATCAAGGCGCCTTATTTTGGGTAGAAATTTACCTGTCTAGACGGCGCTAGGGAAACAGTTGCACATGGAATCTCCAAGTAAAGAGAATACATTGGTCCTGGAAACAACCCAAGGCCGCGTTGTGATCGAGCTTCGGCCCGATCTTGCGCCCAACCATGTCGCTCGCATCAAGGAGCTTGCGAACCAAAACTTTTACGATGGCGTTGTTTTCCATCGCGTGATCGAAGGTTTTATGGCCCAGACGGGTGATCCCACTGGCACTGGACGCGGCGGATCGGGCAAGAACCTGAAGGCGGAGTTCAGCACCGAGCCCCATGTGCGCGGTGTTGTCTCCATGGCTCGGGCCAATCATCCCGACAGCGCGGACAGCCAATTTTTCATCTGCTTCGACGATGCGACATTCCTCGACGGGAAATATACCGTTTGGGGCAAGGTCATCGAAGGGATGGAGAACATCGATAAGGTCAAGCGTGGCGAGCCGGTGAAGAACCCGGACAAGATCGTCACGATGCGGGTTGGGGACGCCGCCTAGAGACTTTGAAGCGCTCTTGCTAATCTGGGCGGCTGATTGACCGTGCTGTTGAAAGACTTCGATTTCGAGCTGCCCAAATCGTCGATAGCGCTAAGACCCGCTTCGCCGAGGGATTCGGCGAGGCTTCTTTGTGTTCATCCCGCTTCATCCCCCCCCCTTTCAGGCGCGCGGGTGCGGGATCTACCTTCTTTTTTGCGGGCCGGCGATGTGATGGTGTTCAACGACACCAAGGTTCTTGCCGCCGAGCTTTGCGGGTATCGCCCCTCCCGAGGCGCTGACTCACCCGCCGTCGAAATCTCCCTCACACTCATCGAGCGGCTTCCCGATGGAAGCTGGAAAGCATTTGCGCGTCCTGCCCGGCGGCTTCGCCCCGGGGATACGATCGTCTTTTCCCGGAACGGGGAACGAGCGCGCCTCACAGTCGCCGAGAAGGACGAAGATGGAGCGATTGTGGTGACGGCGTGCTGCGGCAATTCTGTCAGAGCGATCATGGCGAGCCACGGCGGCATGCCGATACCTCCTTACATCGCCAACACACGCGCCGCCGACGATCGCGACCTCACCGATTATCAAACCGTCTACGCCAAGGAGGAGGGCGCGGTCGCCGCGCCGACGGCCGGACTTCATTTCACGCCCGAACTTCTCGCTAACCTGGCGATGAAAGGCATTCGCAGCGCTTTCGTCACGCTGCATGTGGGCGCGGGCACCTTTTTGCCCGTCAAGACCGAAAACATTGCCGATCATGCGCTGCACGCGGAGTGGTACGAGATCTCGAAGGACGCCGCGCTTACCATCAACACTTGCCGCGCCAGCGGAGGGCGGCTCATCGCGGTCGGCACCACGTCGCTACGCGTTCTTGAAACCGCCACACACGAACATGGCTTGATAGAGGCCCAGCAAGGCTTTACAAAAATCTTTATCAAACCGGGCCACCGTTTTTCTAGCGCCGACTTGCTGATGACGAATTTCCACCTGCCGAAATCGACGCTTTTCATGCTGGTCTGCGCCTTTTCCGGGATGCCCGTTATGAAAGCGGCGTACGCGCACGCCGTTGCCGAGGGCTTCCGCTTTTACTCCTACGGCGATGCGTGTCTGCTCCACCGCGCGGACGGAGCCGGGTTGTGACCACACCTTTCACATTCAAGCTTTTGGCCCATGACGGGAACGCACGCCTCGGAGAAATCGCGACTTCGCGCGGCATCATCCGCACTCCCGCCTTCATGCCGGTCGGCACCGCCGCGACGGTCAAGGCCATGTTCGCCGACAACGTCAAAGCCACGGGCGCGGATGTCATTCTCGGCAACACCTATCACCTCATGCTTCGTCCCGGCGCTGAGCGCATCGCGCGACTTGGCGGCCTTCATCGCTTCATGCGCTGGCACGGCCCGATCCTGACCGATTCCGGCGGCTATCAGGTTATGTCCCTGAGCCAGCTTCGCACTGTTTCCGAAAGCGGCGTGAACTTCCGTTCCCATATCGACGGCGCTCTCCATGAGTTGACGCCCGAGCGCTCCATCGAGGTGCAAAACCTACTGGGCGCTGACATCCAGATGCAGTTCGACGAATGCACGCCTTTTCCGGCGACGCGGGATGAGGCGGAACGGTCGATGCAGCTTTCGCTGCGATGGGCGGAACGCTCCCTAGCAGCTTTTTACGAGCACAACCAACCAGGG
The DNA here is from genome assembly GCA_963757195.1 of uncultured Alphaproteobacteria bacterium. Classification (GTDB taxonomy): domain Bacteria; phylum Pseudomonadota; class Alphaproteobacteria; order Rhizobiales; family Rhodomicrobiaceae; genus Rhodomicrobium. The sequence continues at coordinate 2,069,333 of CAVWQG010000001.1, read as the reverse complement.
GGCGCCCTGTTCGGCATCGTGCAAGGCGGCGTTTATCCTGAGCTTCGCGCGCAATCCGCCGAAGCCCTTATCTCCATGAATTTCCATGGCTATTCGGTTGGCGGCCTTGCCGTCGGCGAGGGCCAGAAGCTAATGTTTGAGATGCTCTCCTCGACAACGCCGCTTCTTCCCCCCAACAAGCCCCGCTACCTCATGGGCGTCGGCACGCCCGCCGACATCGTCGGCGCTATCGAACGCGGCATCGACATGTTCGACTGTGTGATGCCGACGCGTTCCGGCCGCCACGGCCAAGCTTTCACCTGGGCCGGCAGGCTCAACATGCGCAACGCGGCCCATATCGAAGATCCGCGTCCGCTCGACGAGGCTAGCGCCTGCCCCGCGGCCCGCGATTACTCCCGCGCCTACATTCACCATCTGATTCGCGCCGGCGAATATCTTGCCCCGATGATCCTGAGCTGGGCCAACATAGCCTTCTACCAAGAACTTATGGGAGCCATCCGCCAGTCAATTCGCGAAGGCACTTTTGCCACCCTCGCGGCCCGCATACGCGAAGCCTATCCCTCGACCACGGTCGCGGAGGAAGCTGGTCCTTCGGAACCGGGGGCCTGACGTTCGCGAAAGAGCAGATATACTCCTGACAAGATGATGATCGCTGCCCCGGCCAAGGTCTCCCAGCTTGGAACATCGCCAAATACAGTGAGGCCTAGCGCGATCATGTAGATGATGTTGATGTAGCCGAAAGGCGCGAGGATCGGGGCCGGAGCCCGCTCATGCGCAAGGATAACGAGCCAATGCCCAAATCCGCCTAACAGCCCCAAGCTGAGCAGAACGAACCAAACCCAGGCGCTTGCCGGCGTTTGCCAATTCGCGAGCGCAAAAGGCGCAACAAAAACGGCGCCCGCCAACGGCGTGTAAACAAGAGTTGTTCTGGCGTCGTCATACCGTGCGAGATAGCGCGTCCACAGAATGTAAAGCGCATAGCTCAGAGTCGCGAGAAGAGAGTATGAGACGGCCCAATGGATGCCGCCAAAGCCGGGCTGCGTCACGAACAAGACGCCGGTGAAGCCCACGCAAATGGCAAACAGACGGCGCCAGCCGATCCACTCGTTAAGCATCGGCCCTGCGAGCGCGGCCACGATGAATGGCGACAGAAAGAAGATCGTGGCGGTCTGATCGAGCTGAAGGTATTGCAGCGCCACGAAGTTGAAGGCCGTGGCGCCAATCAGAAAAATACTTCGAATAAGCTGGTTCATCAGCTTATTCGACGGTAAAGCGCGTAGCACCGCATTCGGACCTAGCATAGCGGCAATCAAAAGGGCGTTGACCACAAAGCGTATCCAGATGATCTCTAGAATGGGCACATGCGCAACTGTGGCCAGATACTTGGCGCTTGTATCGAGAAAAGCGAAAAGAAACGAGGCTGCGCAGGTAAGCGCAATGGCTAAAGGCCTCGAGTCGGTAAGTGGCCGTTGCTGCATAGTGCTCCGCTCGGGCGTGCAACCGAAGGCTTCGGAAACGAATGTTCATTCGCTGTAGGCGAAGTCGCAGCACCGGGAAGACGCTAGCAGATATCGAACACGGTTCAAGTCAAGCGCTACGAACGCCTCATGGCAGAGACGCCTAATCGGACTTGCGGCGCTTCTCACCAGCCAAAACATCCGCCCTGTAAGTGCCGAGCGCTTTGGGCTTCGCGCGCCGCGATAAGATGGGCCTCATGCGGCCGCCCTTTGTTTCTCGGACATGGCCTGAATAAAAGCCGTAGCGTGAACCACATGCTCCGCGAGCGTGAGCGGGCGATAGTCCCGCACGACCTCCGCAGCCTTCTCGCGCCGCTGCGACCCGGCTTCAATGAAATCCTTCAATGTCCTTACCCAGGTCAGCCCATCGATCGGATCGATAAACGTCGCCCAGCCAGCGCCAACCTCCCGGTGAGCGGGGATGTCCGAGGCTATAACGGGAACGCCCAGAGAAAGGGCCTCGGCAACCGGAAGCCCAAAGCCCTCGACGCTTGACGGCGCCACGACAGCGGTCGCACCCCGGACAAGCGACGCCAAGCCAGCGTCGCTCAGGCCGGATGCCTCCACCAAAAAAGGCGCGAGCCCCCGTGATCGATCCAGAACATCGATGACGTTTTCATTCTCCCAGCCGCGGTGGCCGACGAGAACAAGCCTGGGGGTGGCTGGTCCGAAGATTTCGATCAGGCGGCGCCATACTGCGAAAAGAAACAGCATGTTCTTTCGCGGTTCTATCGTGCTGACGCTCACGAAGTAGGGCACCGTTGTCTGCGGCGGGTGGAGTTTGCTCTTGTCCAAAAACCACTCTGTTACGCCGAGCGGAATAACTTCGATCGGCGGCACTGCTACTTTGCGCGCGACCAGATACGCGGCAACCGACTGCGCGGTGTAGTCCGAGTTGACAATGATGCCCGACGCAAGGCGCGATACGGTGTTGAGGCGGCCTTCATGCCGGGCAGGAGAACGCGGCGATACATATTCCGGAAAATCGATCGGGATAAGATCGTGAATAAAGAAAATGCATTTTATGGACGCGGCTTCCGTCCACTCGAAGCGTTCCACTTTTTCCAGCTGGGTGTGGGAACTATTGAGGTAAAAGCTGGGCTGACCGGCCCCTCGCCGAACCCAACGTTTCAGTCGCGTCGAGGCGCGAGCAAGCGACCGGACCGGGAAAATGGCTTGATCTCGCGTGCGCTGAAGAAGCGGAAGATCCGCGATACGAAAGCTTTGCGTTCTATCCAACTGCGCCGGCGTCTCGAGATACTCTTTGAGCTGGAGATAGAGAGCATCTTCTTTCGGCGAGCTTCCGGTCTTCCAAGCGAGCGCGACCCGGCCGAGCACCTCCTGGATCAGAGACCCTCTTAGCGCGCCAGTGAACAGCGGCGTCGTGATGACCCCCACAGCATCAATGCCGCTGGGTTTGCATATGATTTCGGTTGCATAGGCGTGCTCGACCCTATCGATGCCTGTTGGCGCCGAACCGATCATGCGAGTTGCAACCCGAGTGACGTCCAGAAACAGCTTCACGAGAGTTCACAACGTTAAGTTAATCGTGCCTTAGCTTCAGCGAGATCATAGCGTAGCGTTCTTCCCACACAAGGTCCGTCAATAAGATCCTTTCTTACTGGCGCCCCTGCTTGTGGACAACACCGCCTTGAAACAGAATGCACCGGAATGATGTTGGGAATCCGCGGAAGCGTCAAAAAACGCGTCTCTCGTGAGCCCGATCGGCTCGGACTCAAACCGCATTAAGTGCAGGAACGGGGACAGGCACCGGAACAGTCGCAGACGCAGCTTCGGCCCAGGCGACAGTTTTTTCCGGAGCGCCGGTGTGATGGTGCGAGAAAAGATCATACGAAATAATGTCGCAAAGCGCTCGGCTCGCGAGTTCTATCCCTTTCGGGGCATAAAGGGCTCCATTTATTTGGGAGTATTTCGTCAGGTATCCCAGAAAGGCGCTCGTGGTCGCCTTATCGGGGGGAGTGGCCGTCGTCCAGAAAGAGTCGAGGCTTCCCTGGAAGGTCAGCCCTTGCATATCGAAGATGGCTTTTCCGCAGCATTTTACCGGCAGGCCACGCTGTACGGCGGCAAGCCCCGCCGTGCTATTGATAATCACAAACCCGTCGGCGTTATCCAAAACGATATCGATGCTTGTCTTTCGCAAGTAATAAGCCCGGCCCTTTAATTTCAACTCTCTGACGAGACTTTCAAACAGGCGGGGACTCCGTTCGACGCCGTAGTCGAGTGGGTATTGCTTCACTACCAGCATCGCATCTTTAGGTGCGAAGGCCGCGAAGGATTTGCAGGCCTCGCGCAGAAAGGGATTGTTGGAGCCGTAGGAGGAGTGCACGCGGAGCTGCGCATCACCTGGCTTTTGCAAAATGACGCCAAACATCTGCTTGCCATCCCGCCTGTGCCTTACGATGTCATCAACTGCCTTTTGCTCGTTATTCGTTTTCCGCCACAAATATTCGGAGATGTATCCTGTACCCTGCGTAAACACGGAGTCACCATAGTACGTGGTATCGAAGGGCAGCCAGGGGTAGAGAGCGATACTCGCTCCGAAATGTTTGATCGTGCTGAGCACCTGGTCTCGCATGCGGCACGGAAATGCTTGCGCCGTTTCAAAGCCGTCATTGTTGTTACGGTAGAACGCTCCTTCTTTTGGGAGCGTAGAGTGACCGTTGACGCCGTCCCGATCGAACGTAATCCAATGCGGACGGAGATAGCCGTGCTCGACGATGTAGCGGCCAAGGCCCATGCTCGTGGCCAGTTTGATAGCAGTGCTGTTGCGTTCACCGGTGTCATTATAAGTGACGATAGCCGTTATGTGATGCTTCAGAATGGCCGCTTTGATGAAGCTCTCACAGTCCCCATCGCGGTTACGAAACGCGATGCGATGACGCGATGGCGTTGAGACAAAATCGCCGCCGTCCCATGCGATCCGCCAGACCTTGTGACCTCGCGCGGTTAGGTCGGCAAAAATACTAAAGAATTGCCCAAACGGGCTGGTCACAAAAAGAACCCGCGCCACCCCACTCCCCCATCAGGAAATCGATAAAAGCATTTTTCTAGTTTGTGCACCGATTCCTTGGGAGAGTTATTGCTTATTGGGCTTTCATTAAAATGCAAAAGCAGTTGTGATCAAAGCGCAACACGAAACACTACGTCCTGAAAGCGTTGGGGGCTGCAAGTTCGTGATACAATGTTGCAAGGTTGCTCGCGACTCCGGTGGGTTGGATATGACAGCCGCCCCAAATCGCGATGAAGCCGCTGCAAAGACGGCTCTGGCCACCAATTAGGCACCATCCAGAGAATGCACACTGCGCTCCGCAAAAAAGCCCTCCTCGTCCGACAACTCCGCAAACTTCTCGACACCCTCCAACGAATCAGTCTTTCCAATTGCGATACTGGGCGTAGTGCTGATGTTAGTCTGTTAGGCGAACGTCGCGAGGGGCAAGTGATTATTAGATTTCGTATTTTCGTCGTTCTTGCAGCAGCGGCGGTTCTCTCCGCTTGCTCAACTCTGCCAGGGTCAGGTCCCGATCTCTTCACGACGGCCAGCGTCGACGATGGGGTGAGCGGTCCCAGGATTGTAGATATTGACGCGCATGTCATGGCGGCTCTGAGGTCGGCGGGGAAAGCCCCAACCCTGACGAGCTTTTCCGACTATCACCCCGCGTCTGCGCCCGTCATTGGCGTCGGAGACATCGTTCGGGTCAACATTTGGGAAGCCGCGCCGGGCAATCTCTTTAACGCCACAAATAGCGCTGGAACGGTTCTGCTTGGTCCTGCTGGGGGAACAACCATCCCCGATCAGGTCGTCCAGCCCGGAGGAACGATTAACGTTCCATTCGCAGGCGATATCAAGGTTGTAGGGAAGGAGCCTCGTCAGGTGGAGGCGGCCATTGTCAGGAAACTCTCCACCAAGGCGGTCGATCCGCAGGCACTGATCACTGTTTCGAAAAGCGCCACAAATTCCGTTACGGTCACCGGCGATGCGATGGGAGGGGGATTGGTGCAACTCAGTCCCAGCAACGAGCGAATCCTCGATGCAGTGTCCATGCTTGGCGGCATCAGGACCCCTATCAACGATACATATGTTTCCTTGAGCCGGGGCGGAAAAGTTGTCACGGTGCCATTTCTTATCCTGACGACCAGCGCCGAGGAAAATATCCGGCTCAGCCCGCGCGACGTGCTCAGCGTTTACGGTCACAGACGGACTTACACCATTCTTGGCGCTGCGCGCGCCCCATCCGATATTCCGTTCGATGCGCCGGTTGTGACGCTGGCGCAAGCCCTGGGACACGCCGGAGGATTAGATGACAACAAGGCGGACGCGACAAGCGTGTTGATATTCCGCTACGAGCCCGCCGGTTTGATCTCGGCGATGTTTGGCGAACCGGGAGGGGGCTCCGAGCCGGCGCCTATCATCTACAGGTTGAATTTGCGCAGCGCCGAGGGCCTGTTTTACGCCAAGGGCTTCATGATGCGCGATGGGGATGTGGTCTTCATAACGAATTCCGCCGGCGCTGAACTCGCCAAATTCCTAGGTATTGTGGGAACAGCTGTGACTCCTGCGATTTATGGTGTGGACGTCTATAACGTGGTAAAGTGAAAGGTCGTTCGCCATACTGACACATTTGCCATATAGGGCGCGCTTCAAGCTCGATTCGAATCGCTGAGAGTCATGTTGCGCAAAACTCAATTATCGCTTGGCGGGATTTTGTTTCTTCTGATTGTTGTACTGCCCACGACCATCAGCGGAATTTACTATTTTCTGCTCGCCTCGGACCGTTACGTTGTGGAAGTGATGTTCACAGTGCGAGGCGTTCAGGGCGCCCAGGGCGGGGGCATGTCATCGCTTTTTCGTACTTTTGGAATAACCCGCGCAGAAGACGATACATACGCTGTGATCGACTTCATCCTTTCGCGCGACGGGGTTCGTAAGCTTAACGAGCGTTTTCCTCTTCAGCCGATTTTCAGCGGCCCCGGTGTGGACATTTTCTCCAGCTACCCGAGGCCTTGGCGGGGCGACAGTTATGAGGCGCTCTACGAATATTACTTGAATCGGGTAGAGGCTTGGTATGAGACCAAGGGCGGCATGGTGACATTGCGTGTTTCCGCCTTTCGAGCAGAAGACGCAGAGAAGTTGGCGCGCGAGCTTTTACATCTGAGTGAAGAATTGGTCAACCAGATGAATGCGCGCGCGCATACAGACGCGATCAAGAATGCGGAGGTGGAACTACAGCGCGCCGAGAGTCGTGTTATAGAAGCGCAACGGAAGATCACCAGCTTTCGCAATAGTGAGTTCATGCTGGATCCTCAGGCGGATTCTCTCAAGCTTGTCGATCTTGTCACGCGATTGAGGAGCGAACTTGCGGATACGGAGCGTGCTCTCAATGAGACGCTGCAGGGTCAACCGTCCAACCCGGCGATCCAAAGCCTTCGGAGCCATATTTCCGCACTGCAAGACCAGATCACGACCGAGAGCTCGAAGATTGCTGGCGGAAAAACTCCTTTGGCGTCCAAAATCGAGGTTTACGAACGTTTGACCCTCGACCGCGGTTTTGCGGACCGGGATCTCGGCATTGCCATCAGCGCGCTGCAGACCGCCCGGCAAGAGGCCAGACGTCAACAGCTTTACATCGAGACCGTCGTTAGCCCGAATAAGCCCGATGAAGCGATCGAACCCAGGAGCGTACGCTATGCGTTGACGGTGCTCATCGTAAGCCTTGCTGCTTATAGCATGCTTTGGCTCATTATAAGCGGATCAAAAGAGCACATGCATGGATAATACCAAGGTCGCCACGGCGAGTATCTTCCTGGTTAGACTGGGTGTGCAGACAAGAGTAATTCGCGCCTTGATTCTCCGCGAGCTGATGACGCGGTTTGGGCGTCATAGTCTCGGGTTTTTCTGGGTCATCGGCGAACCTCTCATCTTGAGTCTCTGCGTTATGGCGGCATGGGCGGCGGCGCAGCACAAGTTGGAAGGCGATGTAGGAATCATTCCCTTCGTGTTGAGCGGCTATACATTGCTGACTTTGTGGCGGCATATGGTTGGCCGCGCGCAATATTGCTTCCGAAATAATTCCGGTCTCATATTCCACCGCAACGTCAGCTATATCGATACTCTTATCGCGAGGTCATTGCTCGAGATCGGCGGGACAGGAATTGCGTTTTGGGTCGCTTATATTCCATTTTACCTAGTCGGGATATTGGATCCAATTTACGACTATAGTCAGGTTATTGGGGGATGGCTTTTGTTGGCATGGTTTTCGTTCGCCGTGGGGATGCTAATCGCTGGCCTCACGGAGATGAACGAAATTGTCGAGAAGTTTGTTCAGCCTCTCATGTATGTAACACTCCCTCTGACGGGAATGTTTTCCATGATATCCTGGTTGCCTGATCGAATGGCGAGAGTTTTAATGTATTCTCCGCTTGCCAACTGCTTTGAGATGTTTCGCGGCGGTCTTTTGGGGCATAATGTGGATGCTTATTGGGATGCTGCCTATACAATCAAATGCTGCTTGGTGCTGACCGCTCTCGGTCTATTGGTTGTCCACAAGGCGCGTCATTACGTTCGCGTCGATTGAATGGCGGTTGTTTGATCTGCTGTCATCTACTGCAAAAGGAAGTTCCTACTGGTGTTAGAGCACGCTTCACAACCTTCTGCCGAGCTGGAGCTGAAGCCGGCGATCATTGTCGAGCGCGCCGCTGTCGAAACAGAGTGGACGCAGGAACTCCAAGCTCGTATCAAGAGCTTTGTGCGGCGCAATAAGCTGGCTGTACTCACAATAATCTTGCCTGTCGCCTGTGCAGCTTTTTACTACGCGTTCATTGCCGCGGACATTTACGTTTCTGAAGCTCATTTCATTGTTCGAAGCAGGGCGACGTCATCGATGACGAACGCTCTTTCCAACTCTTCCGTGCTACAGCCATTGGGTTCCATGTCTGGATCCAATGATGATACACAATCTGTAAATGACTATTTCTCATCGCGCGACGTCATGGAGCGGCTCATTCGGGAAGCGAACCTCCTCGAGGCCTTGTCGCGGCCTGAGGCTGACTTTCTTGCCCGCTTTCCCAGGCATTTGTCTCGAAGCTCTCACGAGGCGCTGTTCGAGAGATTCGATGATTTCGTCTACACGTATTTCGACACGGAAAAAGGGATCAGCACACTCTATGTCTATGCGTTTCGTCCGGAGGATGCGCGCCGGATTGCGCGCGCTGCGCTCACTTACGGAGAGGAGCTTATTAACCGCCTTAATGATCGAGCCCGAAATGACAGCGTGGACTTTGCACGGCAATTGGTGGCCGAGGCGGAAAGGAAAGTGGGAGAAAAGCAGCAGCTTGTCACCGATTTCCGTAGGCGCGAGGGGCTTTTGGATCCTGCCAAGCAAGGCGCCGCCATCATCGAACTGATCGCTAAGATGGACGGCGAGGTCGCCGATTTGAAAGCAGAGCTCGAAGAGGTCAGCGCGAATTCTCCAAGCAGCCCCAAGGTCGCTGCCACGAAAGCGCGCATTCGCGCTCTCGAAGCGGAAATTGCGGAGCAGCGGCCCCTTCTCGCAGGAGGCGACAAGTCCTTGGCGCCCAAAGTAGCGGAATACGAAAAGCTGACGCTCGATCTTGACCTTGCAGTCAAATTGTTCTCATCGAGTTTTTTGACGCTTGAAGACGCCATCAAGGGCTCTGAACAGCAACGGCTCTACCTTGAGCGAGTAGTGGAACCGAACCTTCCCGATTTTCCACTCTTTCCAAAAAGGGTGCGGTCCATCCTGATAATATTTGGATTTTCAGTCTGCATCTATTGGATCCTCAAATCGCTTGGCAGCATCGTAATGGAGCACGAGCCTTGATGCCGGCGGTTGATCTTCCAAAGGGCGGCACGCCCGGTCCAATCGTGATGGACAACATTGTCAAAGAATATGACACGACCATTGGCAAACGGCGCGTCCTGGACGGAATTTCTTTTACAGTCGGCCCCGGAAAGAAAATAGCTGTTCTCGGAAGGAATGGTGCGGGCAAATCGACGCTTGTAAAGATTATCGGAGGCGTCGAAATCCCAACCTCAGGGCGTATTCTTCGAGGAATGTCGATGTCCTGGCCGCTTGCGCTTGGAGGCGGTTTCGAACCATCAATGAGCGGCTTCGACAACATCCGGTTTATCGCCCGCATCTACAATAAGTCAATTGAGGATGTGGTCGCTTCCGTCGATGATTTTGCCGAGCTTGGCCGTCAGCTTTATCTACCCGTCAGGAATTACTCGTCGGGGATGCGGGCGCGGCTTGCTTTTGCTCTCACGCTCGCGGTGGATTTTGATTGTTTTCTTATCGATGAGGTGATTGCTGTCGGGGATGCGCGTTTTCATTCGAAATGCCATGAAGCTCTGTTTGTAAAACGGCGCCACTGCGCAATGATCCTGGTAAGTCATGATATGGCGATCTTAAAGGAATATTGCAGCCAAGCTTTGGTGCTCAAGAATGGTCGTGGCAAGGTCTTCGACGATATCGATTACGCCCTGAGTATCTATTCAACTTTGTGATCTGCCGCTTTCGCTTTCGGGTAAATCTCGGCGCTCTTTTCTTGGGCTGTAAAAGAGGAGCACGCCAAGGTCAATGCGGCCGAAGGTGTCGAACCGTGCGCGTGCACGCGGTCGCAGAGCCAGTGATAGATGGGACGAATATCCAGATCGGCGGTCTTCAAGCTGCGGAACGCGCGCATCGACCTGGGCAAGATTTTTATAAGCGCTGACGGCGTCGTCGGCTCCGATCGCCTCCTTGGGAAGGTTGGTGCGGATCACGTAAAGGCCGTCGAGGGCGGCTTCGGCGGCGATCTTGGCGTCGCTGCGGGTAAAGCTGAAGCTGGCGTCTTCGATGGTCAGATCGAAGTACTTGACCATTTTGTGTTGGCCAATGACCTCACCCACGGCGACGCCGATGCGGTCCTTGCCGCGCAGCGGATCGCGCTTGCGCGCAACAGCCGCCCTGATGCGGGCGAGTTCTTTCTCGGTCACGTCCAGAAGTTCCCGGCGCTTTCTGGCGCGCTCCGCCGCCAACACCCGGACCGGACAGGCCGTTTTCGTATTTGAGCGCCATCATCCGACCGGAACGAAGCCGCGCCTTGCGATGGCGCCGGGCTCATCGGCTGGTTCATCGCGAACCGGCTGAGATTCGGCAAGAGTCGTCTCTCCCCAAGCCGTTCGCGTCGCGGTGACACGGGTTCAACCCCTTCCTCGTACCTTTTAGCGGGCCGCTATATGATCTGCAGATCTCCGCTTTCCGGCATCGACGCCGCGTGCTTCGCTCCCCGTTGCCGTCAGTAATTCTGATCAGATGTCTTATCAGATCCCTTATCAGGCGCCTTATCGTACACTTTACTCGATCCAACCTCAATGATGTCTCCAGGCATAATGGGAGTCGTCTCATTGGCCTTTATAACTTCAGGGCGGCCAGCATCATTTTTCCTCACGATTTTATAGGTAGCGATTGAACCTCCGCTGCCTTTGACTGCGGATGCATCCATGCCGTAAGTGAGTTCCGCGGATTGTCCGGCAGCCCTCTTCAGCCTATCAAGCTCGATCTCGGTCTCGCCAATCTCTTTGACTATGCGTGCGCCTTCCCCAAGTTTGAGCATAGCTAGGTCTCGCTCGGATCTCTCTAAATTGCTGCTCGCCTGCGCCAGGTTGGAACTCATCGTGCGCCTGTCCCGCTGCAAGTTGTCCAGAGCGGCGACTGATTCAAAGAAACGCTGCTGATTGATGACCTTGTCCTCATGCAACTTCTTCAGTTGAGTATAGGTCTGCATCTGCTCTGCGATCCTTTGCTCAAGTTTTGCGATTTCCTTTCTGTAGCTTTCAGTCTCGCCTTGATTAATCGCAACGATGTTCTCTAGCGTAGATTTTTCACGATCGCTTACTTGACGCGATTGTTCTAATATAGCTTGCTCTCTCGCTATCATGTCTGCGGCGTCAGATGACTCCAACTGGACGAGTTCCCTAGGCAAAGGAATAGTTGAAGATCCATCCTTCTCGGCCTGAAGACGAGCGCGCCGGGCGACGAGCGCCGCCCGGCGGCTTATTGTCTCCGCAATCGATATTCTCTCCCCAGCAGGCGCCCGGTAAAGGCCGCCTGCTGTTGATATCGCGTGCAAAACTGTGAAGCCGGGCGAAAAGGGATAAGGGCCGGGATGATCGACGAGGCCTATGATATAGAAAGGCCGACACCGACTGACTTCGACTGAAAAATAGCCAACTTTCTCACCCCTGTTCTCTACGGCTTGACGAATGTCGTGCTCAAGCTCTGTCGGTGTTTTTCTCCGGGCGTTGAACGATCCAATACGTGGCAAACGGAGCTGGCCGCTTTCGCCAATGACATAGTCACCATTGAGATCATCACGATCAGAGCGATCATAAAAGCGAATGTTGAGACGGTCACCTGTATCGAGAACATAAGTGTCCGCTGAAGGGGAAGGTTCAAGTCCCCTATTCAGCACGTCCCCCCCTCTTCCAGTTCCACCCGTAGGAAATTCACCTGCACCCTGCGCAGCACTCGGCGAGGCTGCCTGTACCGCCAGGAGTATAAGAAAAACAAAGGAGAGGCAGATTCTCAAAGCGCCCCTGTTCTGAATTACTCGCATAGCACACCACATAACTGACTAAATTCCTTGGGGAAGTGGGAAGAACGCTTGCGGCCCCGGCCATGCTTTAGGGATAACGCTTTACTCCCGTTGACCAATCAGCCGGCGCTACATCTACTGCACGCTGTCCGCTTCCCCCTTGTCACTTCCAAGCTGGCGCTAGTACACTACAAAAGTGTGAACGAAGAGGAACCAAAACGCAATTTGCTCCAAGAGTTAGCCCTAACAGATAGGGATGATAGCCAACCCTTCCGACAAATATGCGAATTCGGGGTAAGCCTCCAGCAATGAGGATAAAACATCTGCCCTGAGGTATATACTTCTGATATCCCGCTGGCCTTGCTAGCCTGTGATATGCTCTTTTGGGATCGAACTGACGGGCGAGGATAATCACAAAAGGGACATTGCTTATTAACCTAGTTCGGCTTTTTGGAGTCCGCAACCAAAAATGAGCAAGGCTAGTGATAAGAGCGCAGCTTTCCCGCTGAGGATGTGTTTCGAGATCAAGGAAAAAGTTCAGGGGTTCTTTTCTATGGGTTCAGCTGATCAAGCGCACTGGCCCCTCCCCCAGATGAAAAGCCAGCTGGCGGGACCTTAACGCAAATGAAGCAACTGACGGCTATCTTGCGCCTTTGGCGCCGAAGTCCGACTACCTATCTAACCGGTGACAAGATATCATGTGGCCCGCGGAAAATTTCTAATGCTTCCTGCAATGAGAAACACTCATTCATGCTTCAGGCAGGTGGTGGCCCGTCTGCTCGTGGTTGCTGCTGCAGCCGCAATAGCACTTCTTCCTGGTTCTAATAGAGCTCATGAACGTACCAACTCCTATGACTTAACGGGCGAATTTATTTCCGGGGTTAATCTCGCTGGAGCCGAGTTCGGCAAGATCCATAAACTCGATGGGAGCAGGGCCAGACACGGAGAGGAATACGTGTATCCAGTTGGGCGCTTCGCCCGGAACTACAATCCGGCTTATTTTCTGAATAAAGGGATGAAGACGTTTCGGCTGCCCTTTCGATGGGAAAGACTTGAACCGGACCTTGGCGGTGAATTCAATCAATATGAGTTGTCCCGGCTGCGCGAGACCGTTCGGGATCTCTCCAGGCTGGGAGCTTGGGTTATCCTCGATCTCCATAATTATGCGAGATATAACGACGTCAAGCTGGGGGAGGGAGTTACAAACGAACAATTCGCTTCCACATGGCGTCGATTGGCGACGGAGTTTTCATCAAATCCGCAGGTCCTTTTTGGATTGATGAACGAGCCTTACGATATTTCCAACAGCGTTTGGACCGACGCAGTGAATTCTGCGATCACAGCGATAAGATCTCAGGGCGCCCGTAATTACGTCCTCGTAGCCGGCAACGGCTTTAGCGCTTCTCAAAGCTGGTACGCTCCAGCAACAGGGGGAAGTAACGCATCGGCACTCCTGGCCGTGCATGACGCTCTAAATCGCGTGATCTTTGAAGCTCACACCTATCTCGACGAAGACAACTCTGGCAGGCATGCTGGCTGCGTTAGCGCTGACATAGGAGCTGAGAGACTGAAGCCTTTCACGACCTGGCTCAGGGACAATAACAAGAGAGGTTTCGTCGGTGAGTTTGGAGCTGGACGCTCAACAGTATGTCTTGAGGGCCTTTCTCGTCTCGTGCGCTTTATCCAGGAAAACCGAAATGTCTACCTCGGTTGGACTTATTGGGCTGCAGGCCCGAAATGGCCGCCGGACTGGATGTATCTCATAGAGCCAGCTGGCGGCAACGATGCTCCGCAGATGATAGCCATTTCTCGATACCTTGGTTGATGAAATCATGAACCAGTCTTCGCCCGTGCCACATCGATTGATTAGCACAGAAAAGGCCTCCAAAGTCTGAACTGCTATGGCGCCAAGAATAATAATGTGGGAAGCATCCAAATGCCCCGTGGACTATCGACGCCAATGGGCGTGTCACCACTGGATCGAGTGCCTCAACAGGCGCGCCCATCCCTTGGGATAGCGATGTTCTTGCAAACTAGCAAGTCTTGGTCGACCTATTTAATTCATAAATTCGTTACCCGGAGTCGTTAATGGAGTGCCTTTAAACCATTTACTTACGATAATTGAAATAGTTCAATTAACACTTTTATCTGGTAGGCGATTATACTTGTTATAACAACTAGCGTATTATATGATGATACTTGAATTGCGACGCTTTAACGCTGAGGGAAGGAGCTGCCGCAAGTAATAAACATGTGTGGACATGGCGGACGTGCCGCTGATGACGTCCCTTACCCGAAATGTAGCGCAGGCCCTATTTCCAAGGCCGAACCAAGTCCTAATCACTGAGAAGTTTGTAAAATGACAAGCGTGCGATTTTCTGTTGTGACAGCCTGCTTCAATGACCGGGAGAACCTTGAGAGGTCAGCGAAATCAATTCTTGGACAGGAAGGAGCGGACTTCGAATGGATCGTAGTTGACGGCGCCTCCAAGGATGGGGTGCGGGACTACCTTCAGGAGCTCGGGGATCCAAGGCTCCGCTGGATTTCTGAACCCGACAGGGGGATATACGACGCCTTCAATAAGGGTGTGGCTTTGTCCAATGGTGACTATATCGTTTTCATTGGCGCCGGTGATCTCTTTTGTGGAAGCGATACTCTAAGAAATGTATCCGCCTTCATAGATAAACATCCTGATCAAATGCTCTACTACGGAGACGCGTTCGAAATCAACTCCTCGGGCAGCGCCTATCTTCGAAAGGCCAGACGGCATGAGAAGATTTGGTGGAACTTGTTTACACATCACCAATCAATTTTCTATTCGCGGAAAAATTTTGAGAGCGTTTCTTATGATAAGTCTTATAGAGTGAGCGGGGATTATGCTCTTACCGCGGAGCTTCTGAATAGCGGCGTTTCTGCTATACAAATGCCGTTTCCGACATCCCAGTTTCTTCTTGGCGGTACGTCGCAGAAAAATTATTGGCTCGGCGAAAGAGAGAACCTGATTTGCCGCATTAAGCTAGGTACCTCCCTGATCAGGTGCTCCGCCATCTACTCCGCGCATGCTGTGATCCGATTTGGCCGAGTTGCAACACCAGGCATCTACCGAGCGCTTCGCTACACTTCAAACGGTTCCGCAAACCCGGTGGCGAACCATGCTTAGCTTGGCATCTCTTTCCAGCAACAACAGACGTGCTTTGGCGCCAACAAACGAAGACGCGCGCATCAACTTCTCAATTTCGGGCGTAAGGGTTAACTGCTCGGCGCTTGACGACGCTGTTGAGAAGATCATGGAAGAGAAGAGGAAGAAGGGAAATGCTGCTTTTAGCGTATGCACCTTGAATATGGATCACGTCGTAAAACTGCACACCAATGATGTATTTCGAGAAGCCTATAAGAAAGCGCGTTTCGTTCTTGCTGATGGTTACCCCATTGTTCTGGCAGGTCGGATCGCCGGGCGCCAGTTGGAGCGTGCATGCGGGTCCGATCTTATCGTGCCGTTGTGCTCCAAGGCAGCGGAAAACGGTCAAAGCGTATTTCTCCTGGGCTCAAAGCTGGTGGTGTTGCAGGAATGCGCTAAAGTGCTGATGCTAATGTTCCCCAGTCTTCGTATTTCCGGTTTGCATGCACCGAGCAAATCTTTCAGCCCGTTTAGCGTGGAGGGGGACGAAATTATTAGTATTCTTCGCCGCGAACAACCTGACTTCTGCTTCTTGGCGCTGGGCGCCCCTAAACAGGAGATTTTCGCTGCACGCTGCCTCGATCAGGTGGAAGGCACGGCCTATATTTGCATAGGCGCTGGGGTAGATTTTTTAGCTGGAGTTCAGAGACGTGCTGCGCCGTTTTTTCGGCGGAACGGGTTGGAGTGGGCTTGGCGGCTCGCTTGTGAACCGTCTCGCCTCGCTAGGCGCTATCTAATGTGTCTATTTTTATTGCCGGTTGTTTTCGGCGAGGCCGCAATGGCGAGATTACGGAGAAGCACGTGACGCTAATTTCGGACAATTCGATGTCACGGGAAACCTTATTATAAGAGCGTTCATTGCAGATTGGGTTTCTGAGGTGATATTTGGGTACGGCTAGGTGTCGAAGTATCACCGATGCTTGGCATTTGAACGCTTAGGCTGGGTATCTCTGTCCGTTAGCGTGTTGAAGAGCTTGATGTTTTTGCGCTAGGGGCGCCTTGTTGATGACAAAAATACACGAGAAGGTTTCGGCTCCTCGAAATGCCTATTGCAATCAAAATCTAAGCCAGCCTGATACGCCTTCTCCCTATTTCTTGTCTTTTGATCCTGTCAGCCTGCATCGTTATGCCAGAACAATTCTGCTATGCGTCGCGCTGTCCTTTGTTGTTGCCTGCCTATTTCAAGCTTTGAGAGGTGTATCCTACTCAGCATCAAGTAACTTGATTGTTGAAAGCTATAGTTTGCAAATTACGCAAACCACTCCCACCATTGTGCCCGCTACTGTGGTCGGGACTGACGTGGCTAACCAAGTAGAAATACTAAAATCATGGAACGTCGCCGCTCGAGCATTCGATTTGCTATATCCAAACGCGGAACGTGATTACCTGCCGTCCTCGAGCTGGATATCAAAACTCACGCAACTGTTGACCTTTAGAAAGGCCGAAGACTTCGACCCGCAGCTGCTTAAGCGAGTTGCTATTGCCGAGTTTCAGAAACGGATCTCTGTGCGCAGGATTGGAGACACTTTTACTATTCAGATCGTCGCCAAATCAGACACTCCAGAGAGCGCTGCGCAGATGGTGACAGCCATTACAAATGCGTACCTTGAAGAACAGAGCCTTACCCGTGCCGAGAGTGCCGATGCAACACACGCTTGGCTTAGGCAAACGGCAAACCACGCTGGCATTACGAGCCGCATTATCTCGAATGCAGTTCCGCCGCTGCACAGTAATGGTCCAACTTTCCTTATGGTTCTTGTTGCGTTTCTCACGGCTGGTTTAGGAACAGGCGTCGCCGTTACTGTGTTGCGCGAGCATCTTTTCAGGCGGATTTCTACGCCTGGGGACGCGCGCTATTTTGCTCGCGGGGAATGGCTAGGCTTGCTCCCTCAGATGCCGATCGTGCCGCCACGCGGCGTCTCCACAATGGCGCCCTCCGGGCATTTCCTGAGCCGAGAGGGAACCCGCGACTGGCCATTTGTCGACGCACAGTCGAAATCCAGTGAAAGCTTGAATCGAATTTGTATAGCGGCGATGATCCAGGGCGAAGGACTGAAATTTGTTGGAATCACTTCGTTTCTCGCGGGCGAAGGAAAATCGACTGTAGCGCTTAACTTCGCCCGTATTGCAAGCCTCAACTCTCAACGAGTTCTTCTTCTCGACGCCAGCAACAATAAGGATCTATCGAGAAAATTGGCGCCTTCTGCGTCAGCTGGTCTTGGTCAGGTTCTTGCCGGCGATTTGGATCTTAATGACGCGGTCTGGAAAGATCCGGATACGGGTTTTGACTTTCTGCCGCTCTTGAGCGACGAGAAAAGTTTCGCACTGGCATGGCTATGGGCGACCTTCTCCCAGAAGAAACCGCTCATTGCGCAGGCTTACGACATCGTAGTGTTAGATTTGCCTCCTCTTGCTGAAACCGCAAATTTTGTGGCAGCCGCACAAACCCTTGATGGACTTATTTTTGTGATGGAAAAAGAAAGATTACGCATGTCTGTGGCAGAGCGGATGCTTTCTACTATTGACCAGGGCCACAAACATTATCGTGGGGTCGTTCTTAACGACATCCATGGCGATCAAAATCATTGGCTCGCGCCGGCACTTTTCAACAGAATCATCCAAACCGTTCAGCGCAGAACTTCGTTCATAAACCGCACTGCTTCGGGACAGTTGAGCTCCTCTCGGAGCGAATAACCTTTGAGAGCCGGGTTTTCATGAGCCTTTATGTCGCAAAGACAAGCTCCCCTGTCGTTGAGGCTTGGCTTGATGTCAAGAATTGCTATGCGTCTAAGCCATTGCTGGTTGGCGCCATGCTATTGGACGGAGGTTTTTTCTTCCGCGCCGGCTCGCCTTTCGAACAGCATCCGCTTGCCTTGACCGGTGTTCGCGAAATATTCCTCGCCCTTTGTTTTTTGTTTGCGGTGATCGCGTTTTTGGAAGGCCTCCGAAAGCGTCAGCTGTTTATCGGTGACGCCCTGATATTATTTCTTGGGCTCGCGTTTCCGATCGTATCGGCGATCTTTTCTCATCTCAGATTCCAACAGCCAGTTTTATTCGGACTCCTTGAGGAGCGGCGAGTTTTTGCTATTTTTGCAGTTTTCTTTATCATGCTCTGTTATCGATTCTCTAAAGCAAGTCCCGATCACCTCATCGGAGCAATTTATCTTACAGCGCTGATCTATCTCGTGATCGGGCTCATCTTGCAGACAGGCATCATGGGCGATCTTGCTGCAAGAGATGTACCCGCTTTAGATCCCCGCAAACACAGGATTCTTGTGGGCACTGAGCTGTACACCTCTTCTGTCGTGATTGCAGCTGTTATGGTTATATACCACAAAGCTTGGCGACACATGGTTCCTGTCCTTGTGGGACTTGCAGGCTTGATGCTGGTATCTCAGACGCGTGGAGCGATTGCCGTATCAGTCTTGACGATTGTAGTGCTCTTTGCGCTCCGGTATTTTGCCATTGCCTTCGCCATGGCAAGCATATTCATCGGAGTTGGTCTGCTCTGGACATCCTCGGGGATGAATTTTTCTGACTATGTGCAGGCCGGCGAGATTCAAGTCCGCCTGAATACTATTAATGCGGTTATCGATGCGTTAAAAGCCAACGATTGGGTGGGGCTAGGTTCCCTATCTCTCCAATGGGAGGATGGCTTCGCTTTAATCTATGGCAAGCACTTCTTCCTTTCTGATGTCGGCATCATCGGGGAGTTATATCGATTGGGCGCTGTTCTGGTTGTAATCTGCTTGATAATGGGATTGGCGGTCTACTTCTACGTGAAGTCTTGCCCTGACGAAAGGGGCCGCAGTATCTGCTATAGTCTCATTATTTTGAATATCCTGTTTCTTCCAGAGGCAGGGTTTATTGCCTTCGCGGGGTTCCAGTGGAGCCTCGTGTTCGCGGTTGCCGGAGCCTTCCGGCTAGGCCCCAGAACATCTGACCGGACCCTTGCCGCATGGCCTCCAGGCAGTTCCGGCGGCCGGTTTTTACATGCTCTTCCTGGACCGCCTTCGACCTTAACTCAGAATGCACGCGTCGCTCCCTAACAGCCGGCTTGAGTTTTGGGGACAAATCAGCCTTAGGGAGGCGCGGCGGGGCCTCGCCAACGAACTCGACGTTCCGCTGCACCCCAGAATTGGGCAGGTCAAGTGAACTTGCCAAACCATGCGCGGTGATGGGCGGACGCAGTTCTTTAGGGAGAGGCGGCCAGTGACAGCCCGTGGAGAGTTGCACCTGACGCCGTTCACGAGTGCGACCAGCGTTAGTTTGCCCTACCCGTAAATACCGGCGCAACGAGCATGCTTCATCGGTCAGGCCCTTCGCCAGAACACGCTTGCCCTAATCCGACGCTGGAGGCCGGCTGCTTTTGTGAGTTGCGCAATTGGAACACTTGGCGTCGTCTGCATTTTGAGTAACAGCCACCCGTTACGCCCAAATAACGTATTCGTAGCGATCGAGAAAACGGCAAGCGAAGCGACGCTCGCCACAGCTGCTCCGACGCCACCAAAAAACGGAATCAACAAGGCATTGAGTAAAAAGTTAGTTATCGCGGCAATTATGCTCCTCCACATGGTGACTGAAGGCCTTTTCCGCCTGATCCACCAGAATTGTGTAGCGACCCCTTGCCAAGCGAAAACAACGCCGAAGATGTGAATAGCCAGAATTGTGTGAGCGCTTTCGAACTGATAGCCATATAGAACCCAAATGATAGTGGGTGACAACAGTGCCACTATTACCGCGCCGCCGAGGAAAACGTAGGTGAACAAGGCAATAGAAATTCGAAATAGTTCGTTGAACTTCCTTACATTTTGCCCGGCAGCATTGAATATAATCGGAGTTGCAGCCGTTATAATGGTCATCGGAACGATGTTGGCGACTTCAGTCACTCTCGTAGCAGCCGCATAAAGGCCCGCCTCGTAAGAGCCTTTCAGCCACGAAAGCATCAGAACATCCATACGTGCAACAGCCGTGTAGCACAATATAGTTACGAGGAGAGGCCACGCCTCCCGATAAAGTCGCAACATATCCGAGGGCAATGCCGCACACAGCAAAAACCGGTGTCCGCCCCGGAGGTACAAAATCAGCAAAACGCCCCCAAAGAGAGCAACTTGCAGCGCATGCGCAAACCCCTGCACAACAAGGCTGGCGCCGGCTGCCGCGAGCGCGATTTTCAAGACGGAGCCTACCACGGCTGAAACGGTGCGCGCGATCGCCGGGCTCATAGCATCGGCACGAGCACGGAACCAGGGTTCAAGCATTTCAAACGGCACGAACAAAAACCCGGGTAACATGGCAAGGAATGTGAACAGACCAATCGAATTATGGATCGGCAAGGTTAAAGCGAAGACCACAGACAAGATCACGATCGTAAGACTGTTGAGCGCAGGGATTGCTACAGCGCTTGTAATGAAGCGTCTATTAGGGGATGCAACGGTCTCGCGAGCGATTATAACCTCAAGTCCAGAACCCGCCGTCGTCGTCGCAATCCGCATTAAATACTGACAAATCATGTAGATGCCGAATGCGCTTGGGCCTAGCGCACGGGCGAGATACACGCCGACGCCCAGGGCGAGCAGCACATTGATTCCTTGCTCAGCCGTTTGGACGACACCTCTCTTCGCAAACCCTTTTATAATAGAGGGGCTGATGATGCCATTGCTCGGTTCAGCCTTGCCGTCCGGTAAAGCCTTGGAAAAATCATCAACTGCTTTCCCGGTCAACTTCTTGTTCTCACATATTGAAGTTAGGGTTGGATGGAAATATTCGCCGAAAACCGGCCAAGCCCGCCCGGACTACCGCCCACCGAAGAACATGAAACGGATAGTCGAAACCATCCGACCCCCGACCGCCCAGCAGCCGCCACGGGGTTGCGGACAAGGGAACACTGCACAATGCGCAACAAATACGAGCAAAATATTAACAACCCTTAAAAACTATGCTACTCCGCTGTACCTATTGAAACCATCCATCTTTGTATAACATTGCAATTCACTTCAATCTTACATACGGTGGTGCTCGCGCCAATAGTCTTTATGGCTAGCTGCTCTTCGTTCGCGGGCTCTCAGCGATTGTCTTGCTGGCATACAGAACGAGGGGTGTGAGGCCTCCCGCAAGGCAACACGTGCAAGGCAGGGAAGGCGTGCATGCAAGGTGAGCTTGCCCATCGACATTTTCCTTCTGTTCATTTTTATTCTGTTATAGTCACTGTTGTAAGGAATAACGCGCATTCGACTAGGTGTATTGACCATGCCATTTGAGGAGAAACCTGCCGATTTCTTGATACGATCATGCGAGCCTGCCGATATCCCGATGGTAGCGCGTCTGTTTTTGGATACCTATTATTCAACTGACATGCCGGTTCCGCCATCGCTGGTGCATTATTTTCAGGATCTCTTTCTTGACCACCCCTATTATGATGCTGAGACGGGCTCGCGCGTTTGTATCCAACAAGGGCAGCTGGTTGGATTTTTTGGCACTCTACCGGCGCGTTTAACCCTTGATGGACGGGATATCCGTGCAACGGTCGCCCATTCGATCCTAGTCCACCGGCCTCGGGAAAATCCGTTGGTGGCAGCGAAGCTCGTGCGCCACATTCTTACCGGTCCGCAGGAGATCACCTATGGCGAGATGTCGAACTCCATCGCCGTCGCGCTTTGGAAGCCGCAAGGCGGCCAAGTCGTGCCCGGTTACGGGACCGAGTGGATGCGCGTTCTTCGCCCTTCAGCTTTCGGCGCCTTTTTTTTGGGGCGCACCGCGGCTTTCGCATTGCGTCCGGCAACGACCTTGTTTGACAAGCTCATTATTGCGGCCGCGAAAAAGTATCTGAAAGTCGAGACGTCCCCGCGATCTTACGCTGGGGATGAGGATGTCGACGAGAGCGAATTTATCAAACTCGTCCTTGAGATGAGACGACTGTATAAGTTGCGGCCGGTCGATGATGCAAATCTGCTAGCATGGCAGATGCGGCATGCGGCCGACAAGAATGTCTATGGCGAGTGTCACCGCAGGATCGTTTACGATCGTGGGCGCAGGCCGATCGGAGGTTACATCTATTACGGCCGGCGCGGCGGCTGCGCCTTCGCGATGCAGATTTTGGCAAAGCCGGGAGCGGCGGGGCCCGTCGTGGATAGCCTTTTCGCTCACGCCTACAAGTCCGGCAATGCGGTCATTCGGGGAAAAATCGATCCGCGCACCAGCCAAGCCCTTCTGGAGCGCAAGTGTGTGTTCCACTTGAGAACATCCACACAAGTTCGCACAAAAAATGCTGACCTCCTGGCTGCGATCAAGTCCGGTGACGCCAGTCTCATGGGGTTTTCGGGCCAATCCTGGACGCGGTATGTCGGCTACCACTGGACGGCCGAGTCCAAGTTTCTTCCTTTCGCTTCCTCCCAAGACACAGGTGCGACACAGTACGATGTGGCCGGTCTCCACAGCCGCCTCTTGAATGCAGAGAGTTCGGACAGCGGGAAGTTCAGCCCCGCGCATAGTTCTTGACCACTCTCCATGCACGCGACTCGACCCCGCTGCCGAGCATGGGTCCTCATGTCGATACCGCATCTCCGCCCAGTTCTTCGCGCGGCAAAGCACGGAGAGGCCTGCCCGAAGGCGAGGACCCACACGAGTTTTTACCGCTCGCTGCGAAACTACAGCGAAGGCGCATCCGGCGCGGATAGGGGCGCTGGCATTCGCGCGCTCGGCCCCGATGCATGACCTGAATGGTTTAGCGAGGTCAGTTGGAGCAGATGCGCGTAGCGCGCATAGGCTGCGCCCCGAATCGCTTGATCCCAGACGAAATCAGAGCTAATTGTCCCAAAATGTAACGCGATGTGAGTAACGTGACTAAGTTTAACATTTTCTTCTATCCTCCCCATGATGTTGCGGCTTGAGCTGAATTTCAAATGAAAAGCAACTTCCTCGTTCAGAAGATCGGGCAGCGCCGTTTAACAGGTCTCTCAAAAGCCCTGAGAAGACCGGTCGCGCTCATTCGTTATTTGGTCGAGCTATTTCGATTCCAACTTCAGGCGATAAGGTTTTCGGGAAAGATTTCAGGTAGCAACACCCCTTTGAATATCTTATTCATTGGAGTTCGCAACTCAGTCAGCGAAACCTTTTTCCGTTCCATCGTTGAGGTCCAAGAGCTTGGAACAGTACACCCGTTGAGGCAAAACCTTGCTTTAGCCAAGCTTGTCCGGGACGACACAGACATCGTCATCACCACGCAACTACCCTGGTCTCGCACGAAGGCAGGGGAATTTATAATGCCGCGTCAACTTGACTGCATGCTCACTTTGCCTGCCTCTGAAGAAGATTTCATGAAGCATTTGCGTTCTGATTTCAGGCGTAAAATACGCCAGGCCCAGAGGGCGGGTCTGCAGTCGGAAGAAGGCGGTACGCTCGCGGATTACAGGTTATTTTATGACACTATGTTCTTGCCGCTGACGCGTCACCGCCATGGTGAAAGGGCGATCATTGCCCCGTTCGAAAAGATCTACGGAGCCGCCTATAGAACCACGCTGCTATTTATAAAACTGAACGGCAAACGGGTCGGCGCAGCGCTTATCCGTTGGCCCACTCTATTCAGACATTTCGCATATTTTGGTGAATTTGGCATGCCGGATGAGGTTGGTCACGATCCCGTCCTTTTTCGCCAGATTAATATGTTCGCTTATTACGCTGCGTGTCTGACCTGTATAAAGCGTAACGCAACCTATCTTGGACTCGGTGACGCCCACCCCAAGGTCAATAGCGGCCTGCTACGCTTCAAGGGGAGCTGGGGGGCAGACTACCTGCCAAACGATGATTTTTTCCGCTATCGCGTAGATTTTCGCTCCAAAAAATGTCACGGGCTCCTGCAAGCCTGTCACCTTGTTCGAGTTGAAAACGAAAAACTTATTGCCGTCATCGGCGTAGATAATGATGGCGCCTTCCACGAAAACGATGGAGATGAGGCTTGGCGGGGTGTGTATCGTAAGTTTGAAAATTTCGAGTTCGTCTACCCGGATGGCCGAAAGAAAGTTATCGGCCGGAACTCCCCTCACTACTGCGAAATCACGCCAGTATCGCCGAAGGCTCCCGTTGATTCAGCTGGCACTCAGAAAAGAATGGACAGTTCTGCGCAGGAGAATGAGGCGAAAGTTGACGCAGCAGAAACGTCGCGTTCGTATTAATAGAACTCTCATCTTGCGCCAGTTAAAGAGCGCCGCGGCCGAGTGATTCGGATTGGCGCCGATCTCCGCATCGGAGATGCTGGCGAGCTGTGACCCACGGCTGCGTCGGAAAACTAACCGAAAGCACTCGAGCGTTGTTCCAATGGGCGAGGGCTAGATCGTGCCCCAGAACGTGGTGTAGCTGACGGTTGGCGTCGCGATGACCGGCAGGGCCGGGATTGGTCAGGCGGCCACAGCAGGTAGCCCGACGATTGGATTATCGCTCAAAGGCGCGATGGTTTCCAGCGTCATATAGCGGGCGCGCTGCACGGCCCACTCATCGTTCTGTTCGAGGAGGATCGCGCCTATGAGCCGAGTGATGGCGGCCTCGTTCGGGAAGATGCCGACGACTTCGGTGCGCCGCTTGATTTCGCCGTTCAGCCGTTCGATGGGATTTGTGGAGTGGAGCTTGGCCCGATGCTGCGCTGGAAAGCCCATATAGGCGAGCACGTCAGGCTCGGCTTCGTCCATGAGCAAGGCGAGCTTTGGCAGTTTGGAACGCAGTTGATCGGCGACCTTTCGCCATTGCTGTTTGGCGGCCCCGGCGTCGTCTTGCGCAAACGCGGTGGCGATAAAAGCGGAGACCACGCGCCGCCCGCTCTTGCCGGCATGGGCGAGCGCGTTGCGCATGAAATGCACGCGGCAGCGCTGCCAACTGGCATTGAGCACTTTTGAGACGGTCGCTTTGATGCCCTCATGCGCGTCCGAGATGACAAGCTTAACCCCGCGCAGGCCCCGGCGTGCAAGTTTGCGCAAGAAGGCGGTCCAGAACGTCTCGGCTTCCGAAGGGCCGATGTCCATGCCCAAGACTTCGCGCCGGCCGTCCGCGTTGACTCCAACGGCAACGATGACCGCAACTGAGACGATGCGGCCGTTCTGCCGAACTTTCACATAAGTGGCGTCGATCCATAGATAGGGCCAGTCGCCCTCGATGGGGCGATCAAGGAAGGTTTTGACGCGGTCGTCGATCTCCTCGCACAGCCGGCTGACCTGGCTCTTGGAGACGCCGCTCATGCCCATCGCCTTGACGAGATCGTCCACCGAGCGCGTCGAGACGCCTTGGATGTAGGCCTCCTGGATCACGGCGGTAAGCGCCTTCTCGGCCATGCGGCGTGGTTCCAGAAAGCCGGGGAAGTAGCTCCCCTTGCGAAGCTTCGGGATGCGCAGCTCAACGGCGCCGGCGCGTGTCTCCCAGATGCGGTCGCGATAGCCGTTGCGCTGGGCGAGCCGCTCTGGCGAGCGTTCCCTAAAAGCGGCGCCGGTGAGGCCGGAAACTTCCATCTCCATCAGCCGCTCAGCGGCGAAGCCGATCATCTCGCGCAGAATGTCGGCGTCGGGCGTCTTCTCAATAAGCGCGCGAAGGCTCATCATGTCGTCGGTCATCGGTGGTTCCCCAGTTGCGTTGGTGTCGCAACCCGATCCTACCGGTGAGTCGCCGATGACCACCGCAAGCCGCTCACTCGCTACGGCGCCATGCAGGGCGCGCTTCGCGAGCGGCTTGCTACCGTTGAGTTACACCACCACCGGGGACGTGAGCGAGGGCTACGAACTTTCATTGCCATCGAGTAGGCATACCTACCTCGTTATAGTCTCCGCGACAATGTTGAGGCGCCAGCGAAAATCATGGCGGCGCGACTGAGAGAGTCCTCCTCCCAGGAAGGGCGCCCCTGTTGGTAAGGCGCTCTCCACAGTGTCGCAAATATCACACTTGCAACAATTTTAGTTTTATTGCAGGTTGCACATATAGAATCATCCAACTTAAAGTTGGCGGCGAAAAATGACGAACTCGGCGCGAGGAATCGCTCAGCGCCGTGAAAAGCGAGGTTTTGCCCGGTGTTTCAGAGTCAGAGGCGTGCCGATGGTTGGGAAGATGGGATCCGCCAGCAGGCTGCTGATGCGGCCCATGGTTCGACAAGCTCACCATGAGGTTCAAGTCGTTGAAATCGATCGACCTCATCCTGAGCTTGTCGAAGGATGAAGCCTGGATCTCCGCTTTTCAGCATCCTGTTAGCGACTGCATTTGGTACGCGTCTCACCCCTGCATTTACGTGGGAGCAGCTACCGAGTGAGCATCACGCGGTCAAGAAAATTGCGATACTATTCATATCAGGAATTCGACGTGCAAGAGCATATCAGGATAGATATAAGCAAGTTAACCACCCGCGTGGACGCGCTGCTTGCGCTTTATCGAGAAAAAACAGCGATTCTCGGGGTCATTGGCCTCGGGTATGTCGGTCTTCCGCTTTCCTTGGCAGCCGCCAGAGCTGGTTTCAAAGTCATAGGATTCGACATTAACACGGAGCGGGTAACACGCATCAATAAGGGTGAGGCTGTTATCAAGCATATAACTCCGGAAACGATCGCATCCTGCATTAGGTCCGACAAGTTTGAGGCGACAGACGACTTCTCGCGATTACAAGAAGCAGACGTCATCATGATTGCCGTACCGACTCCGCTTTCCAAACAGCGTGAACCGGATCTATCTTATGTCGTAAACACCACCCAATCTATTGCAAAGACATTGCGCCATGATCAACTCATCATTCTCGAATCGACAACCTATCCGGGCACAACCCGACAGTTGATGCGGCCAATTCTAGAAACAACTGGCCTGATCAGTGGGCAAGACTTCTTTCTCGCCTTTTCGCCAGAACGCGAAGACCCCGGCAATCCGAAATTCGAAACCTCGACCATTCCTAAAGTCGTGGGTGGCGATGGTCCCGAGGCAAGCACTCTCGCATGCGCTATCTATTCCGAGTTTATCGCGAAGACTGTGCGAGTCTTGTCGCCGGATATCGCGGAAGCGGTCAAACTTACCGAGAACATATTCCGGTCGGTGAACATCGCGCTGATGAATGAGTTGAAGGTCGTCTATGAGAGCATGGGAATCAGCATCTGGGAGGTCATTGAGGCCGCAAAAACCAAGCCCTTCGGCTATATGCCCTTTTATCCCGGCCCCGGCCTAGGCGGTCACTGCATACCGATCGATCCTTTCTATCTCACATGGAAGGCCCGCGAGTACAACATCTCCACAAAGTTCATCGAGCTTGCCGGTGAAATAAACACCGCTATGCCCCAATACGTTATCGAGCGCACGGCGCTTGCCCTCGATCAAACGTATGGACGCGGGCTCAAGGGCTCCAGAATTCTGGTCGTCGGCCTTGCGTACAAGAAAAATATCGATGATATGCGCGAGAGCCCTTCGCTGCGTCTGCTCCAACTTCTTGATACGCGCGGCGCACTTGCGGATTACCATGACCCCTATATCCCAGCGGTAACGCCGACCAGGGAATACTGTGAATTACTTGGCCGCAAGTCTGCTCATCTTGATGATATTCACAACTACGAAGCAGTCATAATATCAACCGATCATGATTGCGTCGATTACGCCGAGATCGTTTCCCGTGCCAGGGTTATAGTTGACACGCGGAATGCGTGCGGATCGCGCGGCCTTCACAGCGATAAGATATTCATGGCGTGAGTACGCTGAGGCCTCAGCCCGGCCGCCTGAACGATTAACGCAGGTTGAGGGGACAGGAACAGGAACCTGCCCCCTTTTTCAGGTACTGCCGTGCTCCACTCCCGAGAGCGCAAGGAGCAGCGGCGCCTGCCGTCGAATTTCGGAAGCCACATCAAGGTCGAGCTTCGCAAGCCAGCCTGCGGGAAGCGCCGCAAGCCCATAGGTTGCGCCAGCAAGCATTCCCGCCAGCGCGCCGGTGGTATCGGCGTCTCCGCCCTGATTGACGGTCTGGATGAGACAATCCGCAAAGGATTGCGTGCGGAGGTAAAAGTGCAGCACGGTTTGCATCGTGTCGACGATGAACGCCGAGCTCTGCCCAGGATAGGACTCGAAACGGAAAGCTTTGTGTCTTGCCGCGAGATCGACGCCCATCTTTCGGGCTTCTTCTTTGCCATGCCCGTTGAGAAGGCTGTGCACCATGGAGATCAGCGCCAGGCAGGCATCGTCCGAAAGCGGATGATGGTGGGTGATGCGCGCTTGCGCGAGCGACCAGGCTTGCGCCTTGGCTGGATCACCGAAGGTCGCGAGCGCCACAGGCAGAACACGCATGGCGGCTCCATTTCCGGCGTCGCCTTCCGAAAACGAGCCTTCCACGGCGCCATGCGCGATATAGCGGCGGATGCCGCGGCGGCAGGTATTGCCAACATCGGCCGGCCCGGTTTTCAGCCATGCCGCGAATTCTTCGCACACGTCCCTTGCATCGAGGTCTCCGCGCCGAATCATCGAGCGGCCGAGCGCCAGCGCCATTTGGGTATCGTCGGTCACTTGTCCGGGCTTGAGCCGCAGCCAGCCGCCGCCCGTGATTTCGCGGTGGACGCCATATTGCGAGGCGATCTCGCCCTTGGTCATGAACTCGACCGTGGCGCCAAGAGCATCACCGATGGCAAAGCCAAGAAACGCGGCCAAAGCCCGGTCTTCGACAGTCAAGGCGGTCATCCACGACCTTTCTAAACATATTCGGCTGTCACACGGTAATCGCCGCCGACCACCAAATATTCGCCTTCGCCCTGCAAAGGATGCGAACATAAGAGCCTATTGAAAAACAGGATCTTGCTGACCGGAACACGCGCCGTCAGGATTGCGTCGCCGAAGCAGGAGGCGATGCCCCGATCAAATGAAAACGAGACGAGATTGTTGAGTTGGATCACGGCATTGCGCTTGTCGATCCTCTCCACGATCCAATGTTCATCGAGCGCGTTGATCCCGCGGAACAGCGTCAAATGCGTCTGCCCGGGATAGGCAAAGCGCCGGATGGCCCATTGGCAGAACTCGAAAAGCAGGTCCAGCTGAACGTAGATGGCATTGTTGTGGAAGCGGCTGGACATCTTTTCCTCCACATAGGTGGTCCAGGCGCGGGTCGAAACGCGCTCGACGACCTCCTTATGGAACGAAGGGCCTATGCCAAACCGGCTTTCGACCCAGCCCTTGAGCACGGCGCCTTCTTGCCCGTTGCTGTCGAAACCCCAGCCCTCGATCAGTCGCAGAAAGGACGAGCGATACCGCCTCCGTCCGGCGCCAAGTCCCGGTCCCTCACGCTGCTCCGGGTCGAGGCCGAACATAGCCATCATATAGCATGTGAACGCTTCGCCTGCGTCTGCCAGGTCACCGGCTTGAGCCAGCATGTCGAACAGGCTCCGGTTCATTTCGCGCACGCCCCAAATTCGGAGCGGAACAGGGCTGTCGTTGAAGTCGCAACTGGCGAGCCACTCCGTGGGTCTCCCCAGGAGGTTGGTCGAATGTCCAATGCCGCGCCGCCTGTACATTCCCATTTGGTCCCCAAGGGCTCCATTCTTCAACGGCGCTCGGGTTCTGCCAAGAGCATTAGCCAGGGCAAAGTGGCGCTGGCGTTCTCTGGGAGTTGGGATGTCTTGCGGCGCCGCGCGGGATCAAAACAGGGGGCACTGACCGTGACTCCACGCTGTTGCGCATAAGGCGACATCGCGAAGAAATTGTGCGACGGGCGCGTGGGTGACATAGATCAGAGCGCTTGCTCCCGCGATGAGGCTGACCGTAAGGCTGATCGCCACGACGTACCAAACGCGCGAGAGGATCAGAGTGATCTTCACCGGCACTTGCTCTTTGGGCGTCAGCAGCGCTTCGGGATGATCGGAAATGGCGTGAGCCGCGGTTAGTGCGCCTGGCGTGAAACGAGCGAGAACCCCCGTCAGGCCGACGATAAAATGCGCTGACGCTGGCACGATTGCGGTCATCAGCATTCCCGTCACGAAAAGTCCGTCGGTCCAGGGTGACTCCACCGCCTTATTCAGAAGCGCTTCCCAATTGAACCTGGGAAGACTGGCCGAGGTGAACGCAAAGTTGAGAAGCTCGAGCGTGTTCGGGAGGAGCGCCGTCAGCGCCACCATCAAGAGGGCGCCGGAGGCAAAAGTGCCAAGCACAATCCCGAAAACCTTCAGTTCTCCGAGGATATCGGGTTCCGCCCTCTCCGCCTGCTTCAGCAGGTAGCGTGTCGCGCTCCAGGATAACCAGTCGATGGACGCGTTTGTGAGGGGAAGCAGGATGAAGAACAGGAACAAGAGCAGAGTGAACTCGCTCGCGAAGGCAAGCGCGGCTCCGGCGAGAATGGCGATCGTTACGGAGAAAAGCGTCGCGCCTGCCAGCGCAAACGCCAGCGCAAGCGCAATGGCAAGCGCGAACCCGCCCGCCATCGCGCCAAGCAGCGACCCTGCATTCGCCATCTCGCCCGAGAACGCCGACGCAATGGAGAACGCCATCGTGAACGCCACCATGAAGGCGAAGCCCCCGAGAAGCACCCGGGCGATCGTCTGCGCAATCGCATAGTCTCCGCCGAACGTCGTCCAGGCCTGCTCGATCAACCGCAGCAGGTTCCTGAATGCGGCGACGATGACGTAGGCGATAATGAGGAACCCGGCGGCAAACAGCGCCACTTGCCAGGTGGCGATTCGATGCGTGCTGATGCCGTTCGCGACGAGCGTTATAAGAAGCAGCGTGATCGGAAAGATAAAGGCGATGGCGAGGCAGCGCTCGAAAGCCTGACCGCTGAGCGCCGGGCCGAACCATTCTTCGAGCCACTGGTTGAAGCGGCGGACGGTGACGAGGTAGGTTTTGAACGGCGGCGCGGCCCCAAGGCGGTCCTTCAGCGCCATACGGTCGTCAAAATGCGAAAGCTGGCCGTTCAGCGAGCGATCGGGAAACGGCAGGAGCCAGGCCAGGATTGTCGCAAGCAGCGCGGTCAACGCCGCCATGACAGATAAGACGCCCCATCCCTGCCAGATTACCAGAGAAAGGCCTGTTTCAGCCGGATGCATGCGTCCCTCGATTTCTGCCCCGCCGCTTGGTTAGCAACCTGCAATGACGCATGCAAGCCGCGCATGAGCGCGGCGGCTTTCAAGGCGAAGCTTTTCTGGCCCGCATAGGAATCTTCACCCGCTTTCGGGGCCTTTCGACAGAAAACTGTCGATACCGGGCGCCTTTCCGCCGCTCCGGACGCAAATCGGACACAAGATTTCGAAAAAGAAAGCCGCACACGTATGTCCAGCTGGATGCTGAAAAACGATGAGGCCCATGGTCTCATGGTGAGCTTGTTGAAGGATGAAGCCTGGATTTCCGCTTATTCAGCAACCTGCTGGCCGTAGCAATCGCCGCCGCTTTGTCTGCATCGAAAAGGACAGGCGTATCGGCGCAGGCGCCGTCACTTGAGGCCGGATGATTATTATGACCGCACAACTGATATTGCGAAAGCTTTGGCCGCACCAGCGCAGGATGCGTTGCGAGCGAAGAGAGGCTCAAGTGTATCCGGCACGCCGGTCTGTTGCCGCCGCTTTTGTCGTGGCGGCCGCATTTTCCATCTTCCTTTTCTCGGCTCCGGTCTCTCAGGCCAAAGGCTCGTCCTGTGAGGAGGTCGCCGAACTCTCGGTGCTGGCCTCCCCCGTTGCTCCGTGGAAGGGAGCGCCTTTGCGCGTTCTGTTCGCCGCTGAAAAGCCGATGCAGGGCGAGTTCTCGCTAATCTCACCCGATGGTCGCGTCGCGGCTGCGTCGCGCGAGCGTCACGGCGGCCCGCCCTATTTCTGGCTCGCCGAAGTAGCGTCGCCCGCCGCCGGGATGTGGCGCGCCAAGCTTGCGACCACTTCGGGCGCGCCAGCCGACTGCGCGACCATCACGCACGAAATCGCTGTCTCCGACCATCAGCCTCCTCCCCCTCCAAGAGGGGAGGGCGTATGGCCCATTCGCAACGCATGGAGCCGGGCGACAGAGAATTTGTACTCTGCATGGATCGAAAAGCTTTTCGACGCCCCTCTGGATGCGGCGCCCTCCTGGCCGGCGTTGCATGAGGTCATGCGTGACCGGTCGCGCAATTTTCTGTTCAACCATCTCGGGCTGCGGGAAGATCAGGCGGGGCTCGTCATGCGTCCCGATTGCGCGGACCTCCCGTACTTCCTGCGCGCCTACTTCTCATTCAAGATGGGCCTGCCGTTCGGGTATTCGAAATGCTCGCGCGGCGGCGGCGGGCAGCCGCCCAGGTGCCCCGCCTGGTGGAACATCGTCAATCAGGAACCCCCTCCTCCTCCACCGCCTGAAGAAAACCCAGGCCAGCCGGATCCAAGGGTGGCTGCCGGTTCTGTGTTTCCTCTGTTTGGCCAGTCGGTACGTCCTCAGCCCGTGGCGCGCCCCATGACCCCGGCCAGAACCCCTGTGCCGGCGCATCTGGGGCTTAGCGCGGCGTTTGGCCATTATTTGCCGATCCTGGCCGACGCCGTGCATTCCGGGTCCGGGCGAACGGCAGCGAACGACGACAATACCGATTATTATCCCGTGCCGCTGAGCCAGGAGACACTCCGGCCCGGCACCATCTACGCCGATCCCTACGGGCACGTTCTCATGCTCGTGAAGCGCGTGCCGCAGACAGACGGCGCAGCGGGCGTTTTCTTCGCGGTCGACGGACAGCCCGACGCGACGGTCGCCCGAAAGCGTTTCTGGCGAGGCAATTTTCTGTTCGCACAGGGCGCTGCATTCGGTGGCCCTGGGTTCAAGCACTTTCGGCCAATCGAGGCGAAGGGCGGCGGTGGCTTGCGGCGGCTGACGAACGCCGAGATCGCCAAAAATCCGCAATTTGGGGACTTCTCGCTTGAGCAATCGCGTCTGGGAGCGGAAGAATTCTATGACCGCATGGACGATGTGATGTCGCCGGAGCCGCTCGATCCTTCGCGCGCGCTGAAGGAGGTGCTGAACTCGCTCGAGGAACAGGTGAAGGCCCGCGTGACTTCGGTCGAGAACGGGCGGAAGTTCCAGGGCAGCGGGAAAGGCGATGCGGAGATGCCGGATGGCCCCTCGATTTTTGAGGCGGCAGGCGCCTGGGAAGATTTCGCGACCCCTGCGCGCGATTTGCGCATCTTGATTGCGATCGATGTGGCGCGCGGATTTCCGGAGCGCGTCGCGCGGCGGCCCGAGCGCTACGCGATGCCGAGGGACAAGAGCGCCGCGGAGGTAAAAGATGAGCTGGAGAGTCTGCTGGCTTCAGAGCTTGCGGCGCGTAAATTCTCCTATCTCCGCAGCGATGGCTCTGCCTGGACGCTCGCGCTGAGAGACGTGGTCGATCGGGCGCCCGCTCTGGAGATGGCGTACAACGTGAACGACTGCGTCGAACTGCGCTGGGGCGCGTCGGAGGGGAGCGAAGAGGCTTCCACGTGCAAGAAGCACGCGCCCGGCGGGCAACGCGCGAAGATGTCGGAGTACCGCATGTGGTTTCATGAGCGGAGGCGGCCGGCGCGGGGTTAAACGGACTCTTGTGGGTCGCCACGAACGGGCGAGATGGCGGCGCAAGCGCACTTTCTCCCAACTTGGGTCGTGCAGCTACTCTCTCCAAAGCGGACTCTGCGTCGAAGGCTCCAATGTCAAGTGTAATTAAGTTGCCTTGCCGCCCATTTGTCAGACCCGCCGGTGCGCACTCAAGCTGCCGGAAGACCGCTCCAATTGAGCGTTTTCGCCCCGAGTCAGTTGCGTCTCCGAATACTGTCGCAGGCATGCATCGTATGGGGCCTTTATCCAGAAACGGGGTACTGGCGTCGTCCGACGCCCCAGTTGACTAAATTATTAATCCGCGCAATACGAAAACTGGGCCCATCGCGGTTCTCGGACATCTTACACAGCGGAAATTAAACGAACGCGTTCAAGGAACCCAAGTTTACCGCAAGCCGGGTTCAAGTTGACGTGCTGCGGCACAAGATTTTGAGGATACATTATGTCACGCATTTATTCGGAAGTTGGAACCATTGAGAGAGAAGGCGGCAGGATTTTTCTGCGAACAAACCGTTCCGAGACCGGAACGGTTGTCTATGGACCTTATCATAAACTGGGTGAGGGTACATATACCGTCGAATTTTTGGTAGAGCCTGACGCAGAGGCCTTGAGTGACGCTGTGTGCTGTGAAGTTGACGTGATTGCTGACTACGGACAAAACGTAGTATTCAAGCGCCTGCTTTCTGTTGGGGCTCTGCGAGAAAACGCCGGCAAGATCCAAGCAAAATTCGAATTGAAGTCTCTAGGTCTTGTTGAATATCGCGTGAAGGCTCTTGGAACTGCAGGCCTGCGTGTTGCCTATGATCGCAAGCTGAATATGTTATTTGACAAAAATACAAATTTTTCTTTTTGCTCATCAGCAACGGATACCTACGCTAACGAAAATCTGAGCGCTAATTACGGAAGAATTGCACACCTAGCCAGCATAGGTGTTGAAATTGAAGCGGATGCAAAGGATATTATTGCAACGATCAACGATACCAGACTTTATTTAAACTCCGATGAACATGTCACACTGCTAACTGACATTTTTATCAACAATTGCTATACTACATATTTGCCGAGAAAATGTATTGCAATTGACGTCGGAATGAACGTCGGAATGGCTTCTCTGGCGTTTACCGGGAATCCGATGATCGAGCGCGTTTACGCTTTCGAACCTTTTGCAACTCCTTATGCCCGCGCGTTGAGGAATTTCGAACTTAATCCTGAGCGAAGCAAAAAAATATTTCCACACAATTTCGGCCTGAGCGATAAGGACGCCGAATTGGATGTCCTATGCGAAGATGTGGATACCCTTGGAACCTCGGTCAGAGGCCTTGGCAGAGGTAACAAGGAAACCATTCGTCTTCGCGATGCGGCGCGCGAATTGAAACAGATCATTGCCGATGCACGCCGGGACGGCCTTGGCGTCTTTGTCAAAATGGATTGCGAAGGTTCAGAGTTTCCGATCTTCGCAGCGCTTGAGCGCGAAGGCATGCTCACGAGCATAGATGCCATGGTAATGGAATGGCACATGTGGTGGTCGAATACGAAAACCCAGCACGACCTCATCCGGCCTTTGGTCGCGGCGGGCTTTACCGTCTTCGACCGGACCCCTGTTGACGAACGTCTTGCTGGCATGCTGTCTGCAGTCAAAGCTGCGCAGTCTTGAACCCGAGTCTGAAACGCGAAGCGCGGCGGAGAGGCTGGACGGCGCTCGTCGCGCGCCTTTTGGTAAACGGTTCGTCACAACCCTGGTCGATTAATTCGATCATGGTTAACAGGGAGCGCGCCGGAATTATTTCTGGTCAATTCATACTTTATTAATGGTCCATTTGTCGCCAAGCAAGGAACGCCGCGCCTTTGACCGGACACGAATAAACGGCTGTAAGTCTATGAAAACGCACAGCTTCTATGATTAACAAGGCGCCCATTAAATAGAATTTTAATGCCGGAATTTTCCCATTTACTGGGACGCGCAAAAGTCCGTTAAATATGTTGAGGCTTCGCAAATTAACGCTTTCGCGCAGCCGGAAGAGCCGCGGCGCAGTCGGCGGCGACGGCTCCCGTTCGATATTTCCTCGCATTATCAGTGGCTTGAGCGTGCTGGAGCTATCGTTAACTTGCCGGCAAGGAGATTTCGCCGATGATCTTGCAGAAGAAGGAATGCGGACGCAAGCGTCAGGGATTAGTCCACAAACAGATGCCGCTATTCACACGATGCACACAGAGAAACGCCCGCCTCCGTACAACTGCACGGTGCTTCCATGGTCTTCATCTT
Organism: uncultured Alphaproteobacteria bacterium; assembly: GCA_963757195.1. Lineage (GTDB taxonomy): Bacteria > Pseudomonadota > Alphaproteobacteria > Rhizobiales > Rhodomicrobiaceae > Rhodomicrobium. The sequence continues at coordinate 2,033,254 of CAVWQG010000001.1, read as the reverse complement.
GCGGCGTCAGCGCTTGCGCACAAACACGGTTCCTGCGGAGTAGCCCGCCCCGAAGCTGCAGATCAGCCCGACATCGCCCGACGCCATATCGTCCGAGTGTTTGTGGAACGCGATGATCGACCCGGCCGAGGAGGTGTTGGCGTATTCGTTCAAGATGATCACGTTCTCTTCGCGCCTGGTGTGCCGGCCCAGCACGCGGTGCCCGATCATCTCGTTCATATTGATGTTTGCCTGATGCAGCCAAAGCCGCTTTAGCCCATGCGGGTCGATGCCAAGGTCGGCGGCATGGCCGAGGATCAACTCGGAGACCATCGGCACCACTTCCTTGAAAACCTTCCGCCCCTGCTGGACGAAGAGCTTGTCCGGAAGATCGCGGCTCTCGGGCGCGGCGCGGTTCAGAAAGCCCGCATTGTTGCGGATATTGTTCGAGAACTGCGTCTTGAGGCGCGTGCCGAGGATATCCCAGCCGCCAGTGGCCTCGTCGGCCCGCTCGACGATCACGGCGGTGGCGACATCGCCGAAGATGAAGTGGCTGTCGCGATCGCGGAAGTTGAGATGCCCCGTGCAGATCTCCGGGTTGACCACCAGCACCGCATCCGTCGATCCGGCCGCGATGTAATCCACCGCCGTCTTGATCCCGAAGGTTGCCGAAGAGCACGCGACGTTCATATCGAACGCGAAGCCGCCGATGCCGAGCGCCGCCTGGATCTCGATGGCCATCGCAGGATATGCGCGCTGCATATTCGACGCCGCGCACAGCACCGCGCCGATCCGCTTTCGCGGCTTGCCCCAACGCTCGAGCGCCTGCTCGGCGGCTTTCACGCCGATCTCCGCCAGAATGGAGATTTGCTCGTTCGGGAGCTCCGGGATCGCCGGCCGCATCAGCGCCGGATTGAGGATGCCCGACTTCTCGACCACGTAGCGCGACTTGATGCCCGAAGCCTTCTCGATGAACTCGACGGACGACGGGAGAAGCGCCTCCATTCTCCCCTCCGCGATCGCCGCTTCGTTCTCGGCGTTGGTGCGCTCCACATAAGCGTTGAAGGCCACGACCAGTTCGGCGTTCGAGATGCTGTCGGGCGGCGTATAGAGGCCGGTCGCGGCAATGACTGCAGGGCGCACGGAAGGCTCCGGAAACGATTGAGTGCGGCGCGACGGCCGAAGAAACCCGTTCGGGCCGTTGTCTGTTTCAGCCCTGTTCGCCACAATACTCTAGCATGCTTTAAGTCCGCGCCCAGCTAAAGGTCGCGATTCTGGAAAAGGCGCTTCGACCATCGCCGCAAGGAGGGACTCAATGAGCAAACCCGCGATCGAAAAGCCCTCTGTCTCTGCCAAAAGGACGTCCAAGAAGTCGGCAGAGGAAGGAAAAGGAGAGAGCTCTCCCTCTGAGCTGATCGATGCGAAAATCAAGGAGCTGAGTGATTGGCGGGGCGAGACGCTCGCTCGGATCCGGGGTCTCATCAAAGAGGCCGACCCCGAAGTGGTCGAGGAGTGGAAGTGGCGAGGGGTTCCGGTTTGGTCGCACGCCGGAATAATCTGCACCGGAGAGACGTACAAGAATGTCGTGAAGATGACCTTCGCCAAGGGCGCCTCGTTGGAGGACCCATCTCACCTCTTCAACTCCAGCCTGGAAGGCAACACCAGGCGGGCGATCGATTTCCGCGAGGGCGACAAGATTGATGAAAAGGCGTTGAAAGCGCTCATTTGCGCGGGCGTTGCATTGAATACGTCAGTGCGAACTCCCCCCTCGCAGGGTTCGCTCTCTGAAGAGCCCAAAGGGCGTATGAAGGGCGTAGATTGAGACGGGCTATGGGGTGATTTTTCCGTTGCGGTGAAAGATCGGATTGAGGAAGCCGGATCGTTGCTGAGTTTCGACGCACATCAGGAAACGCCGTCCAGCTCTAACGCCCGATTCTCTTGCACCACCTTTCGCCCGACCGGGCTCAGGCCGGACAGCGCCGGGATGGGAACAAAAACCGGCTTCTTCGCCACGACACGGACCTCGGCATAAACCTGCTTAATCGCTTCAACAATTATCACCCCGGAAAAAGCGGGCCAGAGCCGCGCCCCCACGCGTTCCCAGACCAACGCTGCAGACGATAGGGCGCGAGCGCGGAAAGGCGGAGCAAAAAGACACGGCGCACCTCCGATTGGCTCAAAGAGCACATCGCGCAAGAGCCTTTCGATCTGTCCTACGCTGTAGGGACGACCGTGCCCGAACGGCGTCGATTCGAGCTGCGCCCAGGCGCCGCGCCGGTTCGGCACGACGATGATCAGGCGCCCTTGCGGCATGAGCACACGCCAGATTTCCCGCAAATAAGCGTGGCGCGCTTCCACATGCTCCAGCCCGTGAACGACGAGAACACAGTCCACGGACGTATCGCGAATGGGAAGTTCCATCTCGGACACGAGCGCCGATCTATAAGGTCCTTCGCGCGGCCATTGCACAACGCCCTGCCGATGAGGCATCAGCGCCGCGGTCAACCGCGCTTCACCGTTGAAAATCCGCAAAAACGGGGAGGCGTAGCCGAGCCCGACAATGTCCATGCTGGATACGTTGTCCCAGCGGGCACGAATGCGCCGCGCAATGATGCGGCGCGCGAGTTGCCCCAGCGGCGAGGCGTAGAAATCCCTAAGCTGCGAAACGTCGTCAAACATGAGAGGCCAATATCTCTTTCCCTACTTCCTATTTAATGATGGCCATGCTTCTCTTAAGTCTGCCTCAAGAAAGATTGTCAGGTGAGCCATGTCTACAATCGAAATTCGACAATTCCCCTGCCGGAGTGACAATTACGGAATCTTGATCCATGACAGGGCCACGGGCGTGACCGCGGCTGTCGACGCCCCCGACGAGCATGCTGTCCGCGAGGAGTTGCACGACACTGGCTGGGCGCTGACGCATATTTTCACGACGCATTATCATTTCGATCATGTGGCGGGGCACCAGGCGCTAAAGAGTGAGACGAACTGCACCATATATGGGCCCGGGAAAGAAGCGCGCGATATCCCCTGCATCGATATTCCCATCGAGGAAGGCGAAAAGCTGACCTTCGGGTCCATCGAAGTGCAGGTTTTGCAGACCCCCGGGCATACGCCCGGTCACGTCACTTATTTCATTCCAAACGCGGTGGAAGTCTCAGGAAGCGGCCGAAAAAGCGGCGTGGCCTTCGCTGGCGACACGCTCTTTTCGGTAGGCTGCGGGCGCGTCATGGATGGCCGGCACGCCGAGATGTGGCGCTCGCTGCAAAAGATCACGGCCCTGCCGCCCGACACACTCATCTATTGCGGCCATGAATATACTCAGGCCAACATCAGGTTCGCGCTCACCGTGGAGCCCGAGAACCCGGCGCTTCTCGACCGTAAACGCGAGGTCGATGCTTTGCGGAGCAAGGGTGAACCCACCTTACCGGTTACCCTTGCCAGGGAGCTTGAGACAAATCCGTTCCTGCGCCCAAAGAGCCCCGCCATCCGTAAGAGCCTCGGGCTGGGTGCGGATGTGCCGGATTCAAAAGTCTTCGAGGAGCTGAGGCGGCGCAAAGACCGCTTTTAGAAAGGATGACGATCGCGGACAGGGCGCACCTGTCCGCGATGCTGGCCTTCCAATGTTAGGAAATGACCTTACGGCAGGCGGGGCGAAGCTTGCGAATGTTCTCTTGCAGGCAAGAGTAGATTTTCCCGCTATCCGGTAGAAACTTTTTGCAGAGGCGGTACACGTCGGGCTTGCAAGCCGCCTGCTGCTGCTTCGTGCCTTCTTGGGCCATCGCATAAGCAGCCGTGAAACAAAACGCCGCCGCTACAGCAATCCGCGCCGCATTCCGCATTGTGAAATTCCCCTCGTGAGTGGCGAAGGCCCGTAAGCTGAGCCTGGGAGCTTATGGCATTCAGGATGTCCAAGCGCAAGCTGTGCCGATTTTTTTGGTGCGCCCGCCCGGTCAGCCCTCCCTTGCGCACGAAGAGCCTTGCAAAACGAAAAAGCCGGGGCTCTTGTAACCGCCAACACGTTGATCGTCGTCGCGGAAGCCGCTTGCGGCCATCCGCGATCTCAACAAGTGAAGCGATCCCGGATAACGCCTGCGCCTTTCCGGGATGAAATCTGCGAGCCAGTCCGCGATTTGATTGCGCGGTTTATCAGCCCTGAAAAACCTTGCGGCAGCGGGGGCTAAGCTTGTGCTTGTTCTGCTGCAGGCATGCGACGATTCTGTCCGTGATTGGTATGGCATCTTTGCAAAGGCGATACACGTCGGGCTTGCAAGCTGCTTGCTCATCCTTCGTGCCTTGTTGGGCCATCGCATAAGCAGCCGTTAAACAGAACGCCGCCGCCACCGCAATCCGCGCCGTATTCCGCATTATCAAGTCCCCCTCGTGATTGGCTGACACCCCGCCGGCGCTTCGACGATCAGCGCGGGGCCTGTGCAGACCTTATCTGATTCGGGCCTAATTGCGGCTGGCATTCGGACTGTCAAACGGCAAGCTGTCGCAATTTTCTTGTGGCGTGCGTTATTTGCGGTCGTGGAAATAGTCGTAGATCTGCTGAGCCATCGTGGCGCTGATGCCGGTGACAGCCTGCAAATCTGAGATGCCCGCGCGGCTTACGGATTTCGCCGAGCCGAAATGTTTGAGCAGAGCGCGCTTTCGCGTTGGCCCAACGCCGGGAATGTCATCGAGCGTATTCTCGGCCATCGCCTTTTTCCGCTTCACGCGGTGCGAGCCGATGGCAAAGCGGTGGGCCTCGTCTCGCAGGCGTTGCACGAAATAGAGCACCGGGTCATTCGGCGGCAAGCTGAAGGGCGGTTTGCCGGGCATGAAAAAGCGCTCGCGGCCGGCATTGCGGTCGGGGCCCTTGGCAATGCCCGCTATCGAAAGGCCATGGAGGCCAAGTTCAGCCAGCACAGACTGAGCCGCCGACAATTGGCCTGCTCCGCCGTCGATCAGGACGAGGTCCGGCCACGCGCCAATGTCGCCGCCCTGGGCTTCGGCGTCGTCTCCGTTTTCACCTTCAATAAGATCTGGTTCAACGTCGTCATGGCCGCCCTTGAGGCGGCCATCCAGAGCAACAACCGCCTCTTCTTCATCTGGGATGGATGGCTGCGTCAAGCCGGACCATGACGAGCCAAGAGGATCTTTCTTCTCCCCAGGGGAGAGGGAGTCGACCGGGTTCGCGACAGCGTCCCCTCTCCGACCCGCATCCGCTCGCGGATGGGGACACTGCGAAGTGGCAAGCTCGCCAAGGCGAGCTTGCGCGGGAGAGGGCTGATCGGATATGTCGACCTGCACTTCCTCGGGAGCAGACTTCGCCCGCCGGCAAGCCATGCTCCTTGAGCAGCCGCTTGAAACGCCGCGTCAGCACCTCCCGCATCATGGCGAAATCGTCGCCCGGCGTAAGATCCGCGTCTTTGATGTTGAACTTCCGGTACTGGTTCTTCACGAACCCTTCCGGCCCCGCGACAATCATCGCGCCCACGGCGTTCGTGCCCATGATGTGCGAGTTGTCGTAGACCTCGATGCGGCGCGGCGTGCGCTCAAGGCCGAAAACCTGCGCAACGCCGGAAAGCAGCTTGCCCTGGCTCGAACTCTCAGCGAGCTTGCGCCCAAGCGCCTCGCGCGCATTATGGAACGCGTGCTGGACGAGTTCGCGTTTTTCGGCCCGCTTGGGCGTCACGACCTCGACTTTGCGCCCAAGCTTGGTCGACAAGGCTTCCGCAATCAGCGCCTGCTCTGGCACCTCCTCAGACAAGAGGATGCAGCGCGGCACAATCTTATCATCGTAAAATTGGGAGATGAACGATCCCAGCACCTCCGCCGCGCTCAGGCTGCGGTCCGCGCGCGGGAAATAGGCGCGGTTGCCCCAGTTCTGGCTGTTGCGGAAAAAGAAAACCTGGATGCAGGTTTGCCCGCCCTGCTGCGCGATCGCGAAGACATCGGCCTCGTCCACGCCGTGCGGGTTGATGCCCTGATGCGCCTGAACATGGGCCAGCGCCCAAAGGCGGTTGCGATATTTCGCGGCGCGCTCGAACTCCAGCTTTTCGGCCGCGTCCTCCATCATCGTATTCAGTTTCCGCTGCACCGCATCGGACTTGCCGGACAGAAAGGCGGTCGCTTCCTCAACGAGCTTCTCGTAATCATCGAGCTCGACCTCGCGCGTACAGGGGGCAGCGCAACGCTTGATCTGAAAGAGGAGGCAGGGCCGCGTGCGGCTCTCGTAGACGTTGTCGGAGCAGGTGCGTAAAAGAAACGCCCGTTGAAGCGTATTGATGGTGCGGTTCACGGCTCCGGCGCTGGCAAACGGGCCGAAATAGCCGCCCTTCAGCGTGCGCGCGCCGCGATGCTTGGAGATTTGCGGAGCCTCCTGGTCGCGCCGGATGACGATGTACGGGAAGGACTTGTCGTCCCGGAAGGACACGTTGTAACGCGGCTTGAAGCGCTTGATGAGGTTGGCTTCGAGAAGAAGCGCCTCGGCTTCCGTCCCGGTATTCATAAACTCCATCGACGCCGTCGCGCGGATCATCGCTGCAATGCGGTTCGTGTGGCCGCCGAGCCGCGTGTAGTTCTGGACGCGGTTCTTCAGGTTTCGCGCCTTGCCGACGTAGATGACCTCGCCCGCTCTATCCATCATGCGATAGACGCCGGGACCTGTGCCGAGGTGCTTGACGTAGCGCGCAATGATCTGCGCCCCGGTCTCCGGCGCGCTTTCGCCGCCCTCCGGGTTCAGGTCGCCGGAACTGATTTCAACGGTATCCTCGGTGTCGGCCATTTGAGCGTTATTTAAAGCGGATATCAGGGGTTTGCCATAACAGATGCTGGCCGCCATCCAATGCGATTATCTGCCCTGTCATGGCGGGCGAATTGAGGATGAACGAGACGGCATTGGCGATTTCCTCTGGCGTCGTGCCGTGGCCGAGAGGCGTGGACCGGGCCTCATGCTCGAAGTCTTCGGCGCTTTGATAGACGCTGGGAAGCGCCGGGCCGGGGCCGATGGCGTTGACCCGGATGCTGGGCGCGAGCCCCTGCGCCATCGTCTTCGTCGCGGACCACAGTGCCGATTTACTGAGCGTGTAGGAGAAAAAATGCGGGTTTGGGCGAAGCACGCGCTGATCGATGATGTTGACGATGTTTCCGGCTTCCCCTGCGGGGAGTTGAGCGGCGAAGGCTTGAGCAAGGAACACGGGCGCTTTCAGGTTGATCGCCATATGCGTGTCCCAGCTCTCTTCAGTCGTTGAACTCGATCCGGTCGTCGGCGAAATAGGAGGCGTTGTTGATAAGGCATGTCACGCGCCCCATTGCTCGATTGACGGCCGGAAGCAGGGCCTCAACCTCAGCGTGTTCGGCAAGGCCGACCTGAAAGCAAGCGCTCTGCACACCCAGCGCTTGTATCGCTGCTACGGTCGCCAGCGCCTCCGCCTTCGAGCTTCGATATTGAATCGCGACGGAAAAGCCGTTCTTTGCCAACTGAAGGGCGATCGCCCTGCCGATCCGGACGGCCCCGCCGGTTATGAGTGCAAGCTGCGCCATCGGTTTCCTGTGATGTAGTTGCAACCCTAGGATGATTTACCCGGGGAAAGACCTAAAATAAGTTGCGTTCCGGTTCTTCCCGCTGTAGTTGTTCTTTCAGCGAGACGCCAGCGTAACGCGAGTTTATTAGCTCAGCCGGTTTATAAGCTCGATAGCTCAACTCATTGGAGAGCAATGCGCAAGCGCCTTCGTTAGTGATCTTAGACAATCCACGCCCAAGGATTGCTTCGATCATTTCCCTCTCAAGTGCCCAGAAGGCCGGACCCCTGCCCCACCCGGGTCCGGCCGATTTTTTGTGATCCTCCCCAAGCTTCAAGGCGACGCATCAAGCCCTGACAAGGTGCCGGTTCAGCCTTCTGTCGATCACGTTCCAGACGCGCCGGATAATCTCAACTGTTAGAATGTAGATGAGCGCGGCGCCGATATAGGCCTGGAAGTCGTATGTCCTTTGAAAGGCGAGTTTCGCTGTCGCGAGCAGATCGTAGACAGTGACGACGCTCGCCAGCGCGCTGGCTTTCACCATCAGGATCAGTTCGTTTCCAAACGGGCGCCATGCCAACCGCGCCGCTTGCGGCAGGATGATCCTGCGTGCCGCCAGAGATGGCGTCATGGCGGCGGCGCGGGCAGCCTCGATCTGCCCGCGAGGCACGCCGCGGATCGCGCCCGCGAATATCTCGGCCTGATAGGCGGCTGTGTTCAATGTGAAGGTTAAGAGCGAGCAGAAGAACGGATCGCGAAAGAGCCACCACAGCCCGGCCGCGGAGAGCGCGGACTGAAATTGAGCCGATCCGTAGTAGATAAGAAAAAGCTGCGCAAGGATTGGGGTGCCGCGAAAGACGTAGGTGTATCCAAAAAGGGCCGCACTTAAGGGGCGCGAACCGAAGACGCGGCCAAGCGCGACGGGCGTGGCGATCAGAAGGCCGAGCAACACCGATCCGAACGACAGTTCCAGCGTGACGAGAAATCCATCCGCCATGCGTGGGCCGAATTTTTCGAAGAGCGCCCAGTTGATCATGCCGCAGGCCTCCAGCCTTTGGCTGCGGCGCGCTCAGCGCGAGCGATCAGCAGCGTCGAGATCGCCGTCATGGCAAGGTAGATCGCGCAGACGACGGCATAAAACTCGAAAGGCTGCCGCGTGCTCTGTGCCGCGATGAACGACATTCGCAGGAGATCGTTGAGCGCGATCACTGACACGAGCGACGTGTCTTTCAAGAGCACGAGCCAATTGTTGCCGAGGCCCGGCAGCGCTAGCCGCAGCATTTGCGGCGCTCTGACCCGGCGGAACACGAGGGCGGGGCTCATGCCAAAGCTGCGCGCGGCCTCGATCTGGCCGCGCTCGACGCCCCGCAGCGCTGCAAGCATCACCTCGCTGGAGTAAGCGCCGAAGACGAGCGACAGCGCAATCAAGCCCGCGAAAAAAGGCGAGATGTTAATGGACAACCCCATGTTCTGGAGAAGGATTTGCCCGCCGTAATAGATCAGGAGAAGCGTCAGAAGCTCCGGCAAGCCACGGAAGACAGTGGTGTATATCTCGCCACAGGCTCGGAGAAGTGCCGACTTCGAGTTCCTTCGCGAGAGCCGCCGCAAGCCCGAGAGCGAGGCCAAAAGGCAGTGTCGCCAGCGCGAGGCCCACCGTCATTGCGGCCCCGAGCGCGAGCTCATGTTCCCATTGGATTAATGTGCCGTCCATGTGATTGAGAAATACCGGCGCGAGCGGGTTTTGTGGTTCAATTTGTGATCACATTAGGGGAATTCGCACCACTTGCATCGGGAAGTTGAATGGCCCGCGCGCTGCGGCTTGAGTGACGGCGTCTTGTTCACAAAAAAATCGATAGACCTGAAGTGCCGAAGCCGAGCCGCGTCTCACTTCACAGTTCGAGCAATTGAAGAATGCGCACGGCGGCAACCTCATGGCCGAGTTCAAAAAGCGGGGAACGGCTGCGCGGCAAGAGTGTCTCCGCCATGTCGATCCAGCTCCCATCCGAAACGGCGGTCACGGTTAAAGAGAAGCCATAGCCGTTATTTGTCATCCAGGACTTAAGGTCCGGGGCTTCGGGCCAGTCCTCCCGCGTGAGGAAAAGGCAAGGAACCCCATAGTAGGCGCTCTCGACCAAGGTCCCATAACCGGTCTTCGTGAGCACGAGGTCGCTTGAAGCGAGAAGATCGAGCACGCTAAGCGGCGCGAGGCGGCGGAAATCGATTATGTCCGGACGGCCAGGTGTCAGCGCCAAAGCCGCGTGCGTTGTGATCCAAATCCAATCGCCGCGTTCTGGTATTGTCACCGCCGTGGACGCCAAAGGAATGCCGCCGAAGGTTACGAGACCGATCTTAAAATCGCCTCTCAGTCCAAGATGGCGAAGGATTTCCGCCTTACATTTGCGTCCCCAATGGCGGGGAAGCGGCGGAACGCGCTCTACTTTGGAGATATCTGCAATATCCCGCCGGGGCGCAGCAAGCAGAAAGGCTCTTGCCTCATTGTATATATCCTCGATCGCGGTAGCGATGCCAATCCCGCCGGGCATGTTTCCGATGTAGTGCCGGGCCATTTCGCCCCAGTGCAGCGAGCACAGGGCGACGGATGGTATTGCCATCGATGCTGCGGCCCGAATGCCCGTGAAAGCGACGTCAGCGAGCACGGCCTTGGCGCCGATAGCGTCAAGGGCCACGACCCCCGTTTTTGTGATGCGCTCAAGATCATTAAAGAGTTCGCGATAGGCCTGCCATGAAGCTTCGCGATTAACGAGGTGTGGGGCGGCCATCACCATCCCGAAGTCGGGCGGCGCTGGCGCCTGGTCCACTGCCGGTCCGAGGGCATCCGATACGATTTCGCGGGGCAGATCACAGCGGGCAACCACTCGAAGGCGAGGCCGCAGATGCTGCAGCGCCCGCACAACGGGTGCAATCTGCATCAGATGACCGTAGCCATGCGAGGATATGTCAACAACAAGCGTCATTGTTCTCAAAATCGATACGAGTCGTGAGAGACCGTCTTTGGCTGACTCACACTTTTGGAAGGCTAGAAAATAGGGAAAGGAAAATACTTGGCGTTGATCTTGGCGTAGGTCCCGTCCGCGACGATGCCGTCGATGGCGGCGTTGAATTTCCGCACGAGCGCGTCATCGCCCTTGCGCAAGGCGATGGCGACGCCGGAGCCGAAATAAGCCGGATCGTTCAGTTCAGTCGGCGCAATCTCGCAGCACGCGCCTTCCGGTGATTTCAGCCAGTCGTAGATCGCAAGCTTGTCGTAAAGCACATACTCCACGCGCCCCGCCGCGAGATCACGATAGGCGTCGGCCACGGTGTTATAAAGCCGGACGATGGAGCGGCTGTAGACATCCTCAAGATAAGCGGCGTGGTTCGTCGCGCTCTGAACGCCGATGGATTTCCCGATGAGCGCCGTCGGCGACACGTCCTTCACATCCGTACCCTTGCGAACCACGAAAACGCTCGGCGAGCGGTAATAGGGCTTCGTGAAGGCGACGACGTTCTTTCGGTCTTCGGTGACATTCAACGACGCGACGATGGCGTCGTATTTGCGCGCGAGCAGCGCGGGAATAATGCCGTCCCAATCCTGGGCGGCGATTTCGCACTCCGCCTGCATCTTGGCGCACAGCGCACGGGCAATATCGATATCGAAGCCTTCCAGCTCGCCGCTGGCGTTGATGATGCTGAAGGGCGGGTTCGTGCCTTCGCTCGCGATCCGCAACTTCACTTGCTGAGCAGGAGCCGCGAAGGAGAGGGCGACAAGGACACAGGTGAGCGCGACGATGCGCGAGATGCGGGCCTGAAGCATGGTGTTCGCCGGCGGGTCTTCTATTGAGGGTTGGTGGGCACCGTAGCCCGCTGCTTATCCGTCGTAAAGCGTCCCGTCCGGAAAGACGCAAGGAATTGCTCGAGCCGGGGGCTGCGGGGCGCGTTGAAAAGCTCCGTCGACTCGCCCTCCTCCTCGATCCGGCCCTCGCACAGGAAAAGGGTGCGGGTGGAGACGTCGCGCGCGAACGCCATCTCATGGGTGACGATGATCATTGTGCGTCCCTCCGCCGCCAGCCCTTGCATCACGGACAGCACTTCGCCCACGAGTTCCGGGTCGAGCGCGGAGGTCGGCTCGTCGAACAGGATCACGCTCGGATGAACCGCGAGCGCCCGCGCGATGGCGGCCCGCTGCTGCTCGCCGCCCGAGAGCTGGCTCGGATAGGCGTTCGCGCGATGGCTGAGGCCGACTTTCGCCAGAAGCGCCATCGCCTCTTCGATAGCTTCGGCGCGGGGCCTCCCGTGGACATGGATCGGCGCTTCGATCACGTTGCCGACGACGGTCATGTGGTGCCACAGATTGAAGCTCTGAAACACCATCGCGACGCGGCGGCGGACGCGCTCGACCTGCCGCCGGTCGAGGCCGTTCTTTCCTCCTCCGATTTCGAGATGCTCCTCTCCGACGCGGATCTCGCCGCGATCCGGCACTTCGAGGAGGTTGAGGCACCGAAGGAACGTGCTCTTGCCCGAGCCGGAAGCGCCAATGATCGAGATCACGTCGCCCTGCTCGGCCGCGAGCGAAACGCCTTTCAAGACCTGGGCAGAGCCGAAGCTCTTGGTGATGTCACGCGCTTCAATCGCGATCATGATTTGCCGTTCTGCCGCTTCCATCATCGGGCAAGGCGATAGGGGCTCTGTGCTTCCAATCAGCCTTGTACGTCATGGCAAAGGACTAGGCAAACATTCGCAGCTTTACCGGGCGCAGGGCGAAATAGGCCGGAACCCGCCCTTCAACTTCTCAGTTGAGGCGTCGCTTCCTTGGGGGGAAGCGAGCGGCCAGTTTGCCGCGAGCGCATGTGAGCGTGCCTGCGCAAGCTGTTTGCCTTACCCGGCAGGTTCGCTTAACATCCGGTGAAGATTGGTTTCGTTTCGTAGAACGGCCTATAGGTAAGTATCAAAGTATCTCAGTTAGAGTCCTGATTTTATGGGGTCGCCATAAGCGCTTTTTCAGCCTTTTTGCGAAAATTGCGTTTTCTAGTTCTTGCTTGAAGTAAAGTTACATAAATTAGATGGTTAATTTTGACGGAATGCGTTAGCCGGGCGTCAATGTGATTTTGCGGCGCAGGATGCGCGCTTCAGGCCGAGATCTGCCGTTCGAGAAAACTGAACCATGGGACGCAATTGAAGATATACCGGACACGCTAACTTTGCGGCTTAGCTTCCATCAGCTTCAACGATGCCGACTACTGTACTATTCGCGGGACATAATCTAGGGAAAGCCGGAGTTTTAATCTTCCGTGAAACCAACTTGCAATAGAAGCTGATCAGCAAAAGAGTATTTATAGGCAATCAATTACGAACCAGGTGGAAATGAAATATCATGTACTGGCCTACGCTTTAGTAAAAATACCAAGACGATATGAAAGGGCTCTCGCTCTTATCGTCTTTCTTTTTACTTCCCCTTAAGGAAACATTCATTCTAGGCCTATAAAGTATTTACTTATAAGCCTAAGAATTGCGATATCATTTTCAATGTGTTTAAATTTAACACCATCCTCAACAGAAGATGGTGACATTTCATAATATGAATGGATACCATCAGAGATAAGTTGTCTAATGCTCAAACAGCCTACTTCCATAGTTGGTTCTACAAGTTGGACAGCTACCAGCACCGAGTTGGAAGTCTTCATCCGTATCAAATCTGATAACTGATTGAACGAGTCCATAAGCTTATGTTCTGGTCTTGAGATCATTACAAAAAGTTTAGGCTCCGGCGCATCCAGCACCCTTCTGAATTCTATCAACAGAACGGACGAAATAAGCGTAGTCGGCATCGCTTGTGGGATCTCGGTGAGTGAACATGTCATTTACATCATATTTTTCTCTATACCAAGCATGTTGCGCTCCGGGTTCCCCGGATTTGCGTTCGGATACAGGGATAGAGCTATAATAGGAACGATCAAGAAATATATCAAAGTTATCCTGCATGCAGTGGATTATCGCCTGAGGAGAGGAAAACACCCAGTCAAATGGACATGAATATGATTTAAGGCCAGCTCTCTTCAAAATGGAACTAGTCAGACAATGAGTTCCCAAGTGACAGGATACGAGATATTGGCTGCCCACTAGCCAATTTAAGGGTTGGCATTCCTGGAATGTTACAGAGTTTCAACCCACAATTGTCCCTAAATCCGTCAGAATGTAAAAAGCTTGATAAGACTTCCGGGAATGCATTGTACAGGCCACGCGTTGCGAGTATTTTACAGTAATGTTCCATGCCACATTCATCTGGCTCTCTTTCCAACATTACACGGTATAATGATAAGACGAGCTCTCGGACTTCCATGGCTATCTCCGGGGCACCGAAATAACTTGATGGCGTATTCCGCTTTAGCAATGCGCCCAAGCGAGTGCCCGCACAGGTTAATTCACTGACGACTGCGTAGTCTTCCGCAGCGGATTCAATGTCAATTTGCTATCTTTCAATCTACTCATTGCATAAGTCGCTCAGTACGCCAATAGCGTGAACGAGCCGCAACCTACGTTTTGCACACAGTGGCACAGCAGCTCGATGAGATTGCGCCCGAAGCGATAAAGAATGCGGCAGCGCGTTTGCCAATGCCCGACGCCATGCCTCAGGTGCCCAATGATCCCAGACGATTCTGGGGGAAAAATTGGTTAGACGGGCAAGGATCAACAGCCAGCCTGAGCTTGCAAGTGGAAGAGCGCTTGGGGGCTCTGGGAATTTCCGCAGCTTGCAGTCAAGCTGCCACGACTGTTTCTGGGCGGCATGTCTCTTCCCGACCCATAGCCCGCATGCGGCTTTAGGGGAAGCCGATCAAAACACCCGTCACAAATGGAATGGATACCTCACAGCAATCGCGCGGACATTCCCTGTTTTTCCAAAAGAGCCACGGCTTTTTTATCGAAGGAGACGAAGACATCCCCGCCGAGCCACTCGCCTTCGAAAGCGATGACGCCATCGGCGAAGTCCCCGCCGGCCTCAAGTATTTCCAGTCCCGCCTCGGCGGCGGGGCGATTCACTTCGATATTGGCCGCATTCAGCAACGAGCGGATCGTTTGGGCGATTTCTGGCCCTGGGATCTTATAGCCTCGCGATAAAACCCAAACCAGTTCGCAGAGAGCCGGGATCGTCAGCGCGATTGCCTCCGCGTTCGCCAACAGCTCTTGGGCGGCGGCGCTTTGCAGCTTATCGTCTCCCATGATTGCGCGGACAAGCACATTCGTGTCGGCCGTAATCTTCACAGCTCTCCCGCCCAGCCTCTCGCAGCGATCTCGTTCATCTCCTCTATGGAGACGCAAAACTCGCCAGGCTGCTTCAGGGAATTGAAAACATCCGAGATCTTTCCGGCGGCCCGTTCCGCCCTGATCCCAATCCGGCCATCGGGAAGTTTTTCGACGGCGAGCTTGCCGCCCGTTTCGACGCCGAGATGCTTTAGCAAATCTTTGCGGAGCGTGATCTGCCCTTTTGAAGTAACGGTAAGTGTGCTCATGAACCGAATGTAAGGAGAAAATGCCTTACCCACAAGACCAAATTTTTGCCTTATGAGCTAAGTCCGGTTCCAGGGGGCAGCCGCCACCATAGGCTCATATCGAGGCTTCCCCTTATCGACCCATAGACCGCATGCATTCGTTGGCGAACCCAAGAATGCTGCTCAGCTCGGAATATCGAGGCTCACCATCCCGGACTCGCCGTCGAACGCAAGCAACTCCGCGTAGCGCGCCCAGTTTATGACCGTGTGGAGCGTCCTTTCGGCTTCCTCCTCCGGCATCGCATCCTCAAGCTCGTCCTTGAAGCGGATGATCGGGGCGCGATGGCTCGGCCGATCGTCGAGAATGTGCTTAATGTGGGCCGCAAGGGGTACGAAGGCCACGAGATGCTGCGCGAATTGCGCCTTGCGCTCGTCAACGCCCGCATCCACGAAGCGGCGGCCGGCGTCACTCAGCTTCAGGTCGCCTTCGGCAAGCTCCGCGAAGCGCAAAAGCTGAAGCGTTTCCGCCGCATGAAACAGCTCGTCCACGTCCATTTGCGCGCGCTCTGCCAGGAGCGGCAAGTCGGCCTTGCCATTGAAAGGCGGCTCGGCCAGCGTTTCGAGGAGACCCGCGAGCGTGTTTGTGGACACCTCGGGCAGGCTCATGCTGATGCCTGTGCCAGGGAAAATGCCGTCCCGCGCCGGGGCCGCCGTGCTCTTTGCCGTCATGCGCGCGTAGATATCGTCCACAAGCGCGCGGAAGGCAGGATCGACGCGGTTTCGCGGCTGCGGCAGGTTCACCTTGATCTCCGAGATGATCCGGCCGGGATTGGAGGCAAGAACGAGAATGCGGTCGCTCATGAGCACGGCTTCCTCGAGGTTGTGCGTGACGAGCAGAATGCTGCGGATCGGCATGCGGCCTTCGCACCAGAGGTCAAGCAAGTCCGTGCGCAACGTTTCGGCGGTCAACACGTCGAGCGCCGAGAACGGCTCATCCATCAAGAGCACTTTCGGATTGACGACAAGCCCCCGGGCGAGGCCGACCCGCTGCCGCATGCCGCCGGACAGCTCCTTGGGATAGGCGCTTTCGAAATCCATCGAGGCCGATGAGGTCAATGGCCTTCAAAGCACGCTTGCGCCGTTCCTCCTGGCGGATGCCTTGGGCTTCGAGGCCCAGCTCCACATTCTCAAGGACCGTCAGCCATGGAAAAAGCGCGAAAGTTTGGAAAACCATGGCGACGCCATCGGCGGGTCCTACGACAGGGTTGCCGTCGATGACGACTTTGCCTTCGCTTGGGGTCAAAAGGCCCGAGATGATGCGGAGAAGCGTGGATTTGCCGGAACCGGAACGGCCGAGCAGCGCGATAATCTCGTTGTTGTACAAGGTCAAATCAACATGATCGAGCACAAGCAGATTGCCGGTCACGCCGCGCTTGAAGAAGTGGCTGATATTCTGGACGGAAACCAGGGGCTGCCTTTCGGCGGTCCGCGCTACGGCTATACCCGGCGTTATACCCATACCCATGTCTTCCTCCCGGTTCACTGGATCCGCAGACGGCGGTCAGCCAGCACATAAAGCCGCCGCCAAAGGGCGCGGTTCATGGTAACGACGAACACGCACATGACGCCTATGCCGAGCACGACGCGATGGTAATCCCCCGCTTCCGTTGCATTGGCGATATAGGCGCCGAGACCGTGTGCTTCGAGCTTTGTATTTCCCCAGCTCACCACCTCGGCGACGATGCTTGCGTTCCATGAGCCGCCGGACGCCGTCAGCGCGCCCGTAATATAGTAGGGAAATATCCCAGGCAGAATCACTTTGCGCCACCACAGCCAGCTCTTGAGCTGGTAAATCTTCGAGGCTTCCCTCAGGTCGCCCGGAAAGACGCTCGCGCCCGCGATGACGTTGAAAAGGATGTACCATTGCGTGCCGAGCACGATAAGCGGCGACAGCCAAATGTCCGGATTGAGGTTATAGGTGACGATGCCTATGACCACGAAGGGGAAGAGGACATTGGCTGGAAACGCGGCAAGGAACTGAGCCAGAGGCTGCACGCGCTCGGCAAGTGCCGGCCGCAGCCCGATATAAACACCAATCGGCACCCAGATCAGGCTTGCGATGGCGATCAGGATGATGACGCGGAAAAAGGTAAGGAAGCCACCCGTCACAGCTTCCTCAACGTCGGGCCAGCCGAGCGTGGCGCTCACATAGGAAATCACCGAATAAAGAGCCCAAGCGACAACGCCGAGCAGTGCAAGATTGTAAGCCCAGTCGAAGACCTTGCCTGCAACCCTGTTGACTTTGGGTTCCGGAATTTGCTTCGCGAGCTGCCTGACATTCCCACTGAACATGTCGAGCAGGCCGCTCACGAAACCGGTGATGGCCTGAACAAGGCGAGTCCGCCTTAGAAGATCCAAGACCCACGATTTCGGCTGTTCTTGCGCAGCGACCAGCTCGACGCTGAATTTGTCGGCCCAGGCGACTATGGGGCGGAAGAGGAGCTGATCGTAGAGCATGATAACGACGCCCATCGCGCCGACTGCCCAAGCCACCGCCCCGATATTCTTCTCGCTGATCGCCAAGGCAAGGTAAGAACCTATCCCAGGCAGCGTGATTTTCGTATCCCCGACCGAAATCGCCTCGGACGCCACCACGAAGAACCAGCCGCCCGACATGGATACCATCATGTTCCAGACGAGGCCCGGGGTTGCGAAGGGCGCGTCAAGCTTCCAGAACCGCTGCCACGGCGAAAGCCCCAAGTGGACCGTGATCTCCGCCAGGTCGCGCGGGATCGTTTTCAGCGACTGATAAAACGAGAAGGTCATGTTCCAGGCCTGGCTCGTGAAAATCGCGAAGATGGCCGCAAGTTCTGCGCCGAGTTGGCTCCCTGGAAACAGATTCATGAAGAAAACGACAGTAAACGTCAGAAATCCAAGAACAGGCACCGATTGCAGAATGTCCAGCGCAGGGACGATGACGCGCTCGGCCTTCTGGCTTTTGGCCGCGAGCGGCGCCACCAGGAAGGTGAAAAGGAGGGAGAAGCCGAGCGCTGCGAACATCCGCAGCGTGGTGAGAAGCGCGTATTGAGGCAGGTTTCGAGGGTCGAGAGAGACGGGATTCGCCTCAAGGACTTCAAGCGGACGATGCATCGATTTCGCGCCGTGAACGATCGCGACGAACATCGCGCCTATCGCGACGAAAACGACGAGGTCGTAAAGGTTGGGCTGGGCACGCGCGACGGTGGCGGAGATTGTAGCGATGCGCCGGCGGCTGGCGGAAGTTGGGGCCATGGTCATCGCTCGCCTCGCTCCTTCGATCGATGGGGCGCTTTAGCCCGTTGTCATTTTTCGTGCTCGTTGATAGTCCGCATCGGCGGAGAGTTTGTTTGAAGTTTTTGGGTTACGCGAAGCGGATATTGCTTCGCTCTTAAGCCGATGAACGGCGCAGGCGTTTCTGTCAACACGAAAACGCCGCATTGCGGCTCGCGCCTGCTGCAATGCGGCCTTTTTGTCGAGGCTTTGATACGCTGTCTTGCATGGACCAAAATCTTGAGGGCGAGATCGGGAGATTGCAGCAGAAGGGGCGCGCAGTGCATCGCAAAAGGGAAGTGAGCCCTCGCTGGAGGCATTTTGCTGGCGCCGGACTTATCGCTCTCGGCTCGCACCTGTGCTTTTTTGCCGGACATGCCGTCGCCGGGGAGGCTTCCTCACACTCAGTCCGGCCTCACGCGCAACGTGAGAACAAGGAAGCAGCCATCGACGAAGACACGGGTGACGCAAAACGCTTTGCGGAGCGCCTGAAGCGCCATCAAAGACGCCACTTCACAAAACAGAGGCGTGAATTCCGCAAGGTGCAGCTGAGGCTGGACAGCCAGCGGCGCTTGAGGAAGGCCAGGATTAAAGCCCGCCAATTCGCTTCGGCCCGCAGGCATGCAACGCAGCACGCCCCGAAGCACAGGCTGCACACCGTCCGAAGAGCCGTTCATGAGGGGTGCATTAATCCTGTTGGCAACCTCACCGACGGGCTGTGAGTCACCGGATGGTGATTATTTATTCCATCTTGGAGCAGCCATAGTCCCACTCCTTGAACGTCAAAAGGGAAAAACCCAGTATGTCCGACGAGCTCGTTTTCTACACCAATCCCATGTCGCGCGGCCGCATTGCCCGCTGGATGCTTGAGGAAGTCGGCCAGCCGTACCGCACCGAAATCATCGAATTTGGACCGGCTATGAAGTCGGCCGAGTACCTCGCCATAAATCCGATGGGGAAGGTTCCGGCAATCCGTCACGGCGACACCATTGTTACGGAATGCGGCGCGATCTGCAACTATCTCGCCGACGCATTCCCTCAGGCCGGATTGGCCCCCGAGCCGGGAAGCCGCGAACGAGGCGCCTACTACCGCTGGCTCTTTTTCGGCGCTGGCCCGGTTGACGGCGCGATTGTCAACAAGAGCCTGGGCTTTGAACCGCCGGCTGAACGGCAAGGCATGGTGGGCTACGGCTCGCTCGCCAATGTCCTGGACACGCTGGAGAAAGCGGTCTCGGCTTCGGAGTATCTCGTGGGAAACAAATTCTCCGCCGCCGACCTGTACCTTGGCGCTCAGCTCGGTTGGGGAATGATGTTCGGCGCGCTTGAGAAGCGTCCGGCCTTCGAGGCCTATTGGAACAGGATCAAAGACCGCCCCGCAGCAATCCGCGCCCGCGAAATCGACGACGCACTGCTTCCTAAGAAGGAGTGAGGGCGCAGCTCTTACCGAGGGGTTCGCCTTCTGACTACAATTTAGGGCTAAAAATCCAATTCAAGCAATCGAAAAGTCGACCGGTGATGTGCGCCACAAGAACTTCATCCAAGCTTTCTGGATCACATTCCAAGGTGGATACGCAAATGTCTAAGAAGGAGTGACGGCGTCAATCTGCTCGACGGGCTTTTCCGCCGGCGGCTCCGAGCGGTCGCCGCCAGCTTTCCGGGGCGGACGTACAACGGTCACCGTGCAGCTTGCCTCCGATGCAATCCTCGCCGACACACTTCCCAAAATGGAACGCCGCAGAGAATGCTGCCGCGCGCCGATGAGAATTTGATCGACCCTGTTCTGCTCGGCATAGGTCAGGATCGCCGAGGCCGGGTCGATGGCTTCGAGCACGTGATACGTGATGCGCCCCTCGCCGAGCTTCAGGGGCTGCGCCCAAGCCTTCAGCGCCACAAGCCGGTTCACATGCTTGTTGTGACCCTCGGCGTCGAGCGTGGTGTCGCCTGTGGCGATGTAGCTCTGTTTCAGCACATTCACGCAAGCGAGCCGGGCCGAGGGTAAGAGCGTCAGCGCGCGGGCGGCGGACCCACGAAGCGCGTCGTTGGTCTCCTTCGAACCTTCGCTCGTATCGATGGCGACAGCGATGATGGGCGCGGACGGAAGAGGAAGCGCAACTGTGCGCGGCGTGTAGGTTTCCCTGATGTCCGGGTTCAAGCGGCGTTTCATGCGCGCCCAGAAAGAGTCGACCTTCGTTCGCTCCGAGCGCGCCGTCAGCTTGATCTGGTCGTGGTGGCTCAGTTCGAAGGCGAGTTGCGCCATGGAGGGATAGCGCCAGGCCGGTTCCACTTCCAGGCAACGTAAGACGATTTCTTGCAGCCAGAGCGGATAATCCTCTCGCAGTCGGCGCAGCGGTTTCGGATCCTCCCAAAGCCGTCTTTTCATCACGCTCAGGCGCTCGCTTTCGCCAAATGGCCGGATGCCTGTGGAGAAGAAATAAAGAAGGACGCCAAGCGCAAATTGGTCGCTGCGCGGGTCGTGCCGGGCGCCGAAAAGCTGCTCGGGCGCCATATAGGGCGCGGTGCCGTAGGGAAGGCGGAACTCCTCCTGCATGAGATCGGGGAGTTGAAGGTGATGCGAGAGCCCGTAGTCGATGAGCACGGCTTCGCCCGAGGGCCGGAACAGGACGTTGCTCGGCTTCATATCGAGGTGGATCACATGCTGGCGATGAATATCGTCGAGCGCGGTCGCGAGCTTCCAGCCGATTTCCGCGACCTCCTCATAAGGCAAAGGCAGATCCGGAAGGCGTTGTAGAAGCGACTTTCCCGGAACCCGCTCCATAACAATGTAGGGGTGGACCGCGAAATCGCCCGCCGCAACAAATTGCGGGACGTGGAGGCCGCCGATCCGCGGCATGATCATCTGCTCCATCTCGAAGCTGACGATCGCCGCCGGGTCCTGCCCCTCACTGAGCACAGGCACCTTCATGAGAAGAGGCATATCGATGCCGGGCTTCTTGACGCTCCAAAGCCGCGCCATGCCGCCCCGATGGATCAGCCCTTCCATCACAAAGCCGTCGAGAACATCGCCTGGCTCTAATGTGGGCTTCACCATGACCCGTCACCTTCCCATGGACAGCCTTTGCGCGAAGAACAGCGGCAGCCGTGCCTTCCTGATCGCGTCGGCGGCTCCTTCGATATCATAGGGTATGCGATAGAAGGTGATCTCTTTTTTAATCGTGTCGAACATGGCGTATGACGCCGCAGGGATGCCGTCGCGCGGCTGCCCCACCGAACCCAGCACCACGAGCCAGCGGCGCAGCCCATGCAGCGGCACGGCAACTTCCGTGACCGGGCTGAACGCCGTCATTTTCGCCGCCGCCGTAACGCTGAAAATGCCCGGCCTGTGCGTGTGGCCGCAAAAGGTGATCTGCGCCTTCGTCGCATACAGGCTTCGCGAGGCTTCCTCGACCGTCAGCACGTAGATCCATTTCCCAGGCGCGCTGGCATCCGCATGCACGTAGAGGCGATCCTGCTCGGGGATGGTGAGCGGCAGTTCCGCCAGGAAGCGGCGCTCCTCCACGCCAAGCATGCCGCGCGTCCAATCGATGGCCGCCTGCGCCTCCGGGTTGATGCCGACGGTGGGATCGTTCACCGCGCAATCGTGGTTGCCGAGAACGGCGATGGCGCCCCGCGAAACTAGCTCCATGGCGGTATCGACCGCATACACCGGGTCGGCGCCATATCCGACAAAGTCACCGAGGAGCACAAACTGTTCCGTGCCTCTCTCTTCGGCATGCCGCAGACACGCGCTGAACGCTTGCCGGTTCGCGTGGATGTCCGCCAGCAGTGCAATTTGCATTTCTGCTCCCCAATTTGTTCGGCTTTTCGCCAGATTACCGAAAACGTGGCGCGCGGTCTTGGGATTTCAGGATATCGGCGCCGTCTATTTGCCGGGATCGCGGCGCCGCTGAAACTGCTCCGCGGGGGAATGTTCAGTTTGGCTCTCGTTCGCCGGGACTGCCATCCTCGGGGAGGGCCCTAACGGGCAGGGCGTATTCGGGTCGGCTGGCAGCCGTACCGGCTAAAAAGGGGCGCCGCCGCGTAGTGGCGCGGCCGTGTTTCAACCGAGACGAACCGGTAGGATTCCCCTTAAACTATTGAGAAACCAGAGCCCCTTCACTCGGCGAAGATCGTGGTGTACGAGAACATCCTCGATCAGTTTTTCCTGCGCGAGCAGTTCGGCCCGTAGGGCGCCCGGCAGAAGGCCGCTGCTTTCAGGCGGCGTGACGAGACGCCCATCCAGCTCAACCGCGACATTGCCGCGTGTGAACTCGGTGATCTCGCCGCGCTCGTTGAAAAGAAGGGTGTCGAAAATGCCTGCACTTTTTGGAGCATGGGCTTCATAAACCGCCCGGTGCGTGGTCTTGTGGTGCAGGAATTCGTCATCGCTGGAGATGGCGGTTTCGGCTAGAGCGACCGAGGGATGAGCGGGCGTTACGGGAAGCGGCTTCGTTTCAATGGCCATGTTTCCACGCCGGGACAGCAACAGCCGAATCGCATAGGCGCCGTGCGGATGCTGCCCTGCCGTCGCTTGGAGCGTCCGGTTGACTTCCTCGATATCGAATGGAAATCCAAAATGCTCAGCCGAGCGCTGAAGCCTTTCGCAATGGCGCTCAAGCAGCCAATAGGCGCCGTCCTCCAACTTGATGGATTCCAAGAGATCGAATGCGGCGCTTGCTCTGAGCAGGAACCGGCGCTTGATCTGGCACTCCCGATGTTCCTCGAAGGGGTCGGAATCCCAAGTGAGGCCGCTGCCAACGCCGCATTCGGCTTCGCCGTTGGCGATTGTTACGGTGCGAATGCCCACGCTGAACAGCGCCATGCCGCCCGGCTGCACCACGCCGAGCGCTCCGCAATATGGCCCGCGCGGCGAGGTTTCCAGCGTGGCAATCGCCTGCGTCGCCGCAATTTTTGGCGCGCCGGTGATGGAGCCGCACGGGAAAAGCGCGGCGAAAATCTTTGCGAGATCCGCATCGGGCAAAGTCTCGCCAGAGATAGTGGATGTCATCTGGCGCACGGTGGCGAAGTTTTCGATGGTGAAAAGGTCCGGCACCAGCACAGAGCCTTTGCGCGCAACGCGGGCGATGTCGTTTCGCAAGAGATCCACGATCATGAGGTTTTCAGCGCAATCCTTGGCTGAGGCGCGCAAATCAGCCGCAGATTGGCTCAGCGGCGCGGTGCCCTTCATCGGCCGGGCGACAATCTCACCCGTGTCCGGGCTCCATGCGAAGAACAACTCCGGCGATACGGAAGCAATCTGCCAATCTCCGAAATCCAGAAGGAACGCGTAAGCGCCTGGCTGCGCCTCGCACAGTGAATTGAAAAACGCGCGAGGCTCGCCCCGGAATTCGGCGCGAAGGCGGGTGGTCAGATTAACCTGGTAATAGGCGCCGGCTGCGATGCCTTCGCGGACGCGCGCAACCTTTTCCCTGAAACCGGAGGGGGCGATGTTACTCTGCCAGTGCGAGCAGTCGAAACCTGCTTTCGCTGTCTCTCCGTCAGATTTCGACGGCGCATCGAAGATTGCGAAGGCGGCGAGAGGAATGTCTTGCAGCGGCGGTCGCGTTTGCAAGGCCTGATCAAAGGCTGGCGCAGCTTCGTAGGCCACCATGCCGATCGCCCATCGGCCTTCGCGAGCGTGGCGCTCAACCTGCTCCAGGAGCGGAACGACATCGCCCAGCTTCCAAGCCGTCAAGACCGCGATGGGATTCTTGAAGACGTGCCGCAAACGCGGTGCGTCGTCGCGCGGAAAGTCGATCGTGCAGTGGATGGGCAGGGCCAGTCCCGAGAAAGAAGAGGGCGGCCTAAGCCGCCTCCCGTTTCTTGATCAATCCGCGATTGATGAGGGTCTCTGCGATCTGGACGGTGTTGAGAGCCGCGCCTTTGCGAAGATTGTCGGAGACCACCCAAAGGGCCAGGCCGTTCTCAACGGTCGAGTTTTCACGAATGCGGCTCACGAAGGTTGCGAAATCGCCCACGCATTCGACCGGCGTGACGTAGCCGCCATCCTCGGGCTTATCGATGACGAGAAGTCCCGGCGCTTCGCGAAGGATATCACGCGCCTCTTTCGCCGAGATCGGCTTTTCGAACTCGATGTTCACGGCCTCCGAATGGCCGACGAACACCGGCACGCGCACGCACGTCGCCGTAAGCTTGATCTTGGGGTCGAGGATCTTCTTGGTCTCGGCCATCATTTTCCATTCTTCGCGGGTGTAGCCGTCGTCCATGAAGCTGTCGATGTGCGGGATCACGTTGAATGCGATCTGCTTGGTGAACTGCTCCGGCGTTGGCATATCGGTGACGAAGATGCCTTTGGTCTGATTCCAAAGTTCGTCCATCGCATCTTTGCCTGCGCCAGAGACGGATTGGTAGGTCGAAACCACGACGCGCTTAATCGTCGCAGCGTCGTGAAGCGGCTTCAGGGCGACCACAAGCTGGGCCGTTGAGCAATTCGGGTTCGCGATGATGTTCTTTTTCCTGAAGCCAACGACGGCGTCGGCGTTCACCTCAGGCACGATCAGCGGTACATCCATATCCATTCGCCACGCGCTCGAATTATCGATGACGACGCAGCCGGTCCGCCCGATCTTCGGCGCCCACTCTTTCGCCACGTCGCCGCCCGCCGACATCAGCGCGAAATCGCACTTCGAGAAGTCGAACGTCGCAAGGTCCTGGCACTTAAGCGTTTTGTCGCCAAAAGAAACTTCCACGCCGGTCGAACGGCGGGACGCGATGGCGAAAACCTGGTTCACGGGGAATTCGCGCTCGTCGAGTATGTTCAGCATTTCCCGGCCCACATTGCCCGTGGCGCCGACAACAGCGACGTTATAGCTCATGACATGTCCTATTTCAGAGATCGCCGGAATGTAGGCGCGGCCGCGCCGCCTGTCCACTGCAACGCAAGTTTGTCTGTGCGCCTAAGCGCTCTCTTGCAAAGAATGCTCACTTGCAAATTCGAGCCTCACATGCGGGAGCCGTGCACTCTTTGCGCGCCGCGAGCCCGTTTTGGACGGGAAGCCGATTGCACGCAGGTTGCGCCGTGCTAGGAAGCGGTGAAATATAGGCCTGAAGCCGTCTTGCAGTAACGCGGCCAGCAGTACGATTCACAATGCAAACATATACAATTGAACGCTTCATCGAGGAAGCCAATAACGCCAAGTCAGCTCAGGAGGTGGCCGGCCTTTTCGGTGATGTCCTCAAGGACTATGGATACGATCGATTCTGTTACAGCCTCCTGACGGATCATCCATCTCTTGGTTTGAACGCAGGTCATGGCATAGTAGCAAATTATCCTGAAGACTGGATGTCGCATTACAAGGCTAATCTTTACGAAACAAAGGACCCGGTTCCCCGGTACGGCTTCGAGACGTTGCGCCCGTTTACTTGGGAATCCCTTGAACACACCCGGGAATTGAAAGCTGACGAGAAGAGGGTCATGAACGAGGCCAAGGAAGTTGGTCTCCTTGATGGGGTCGCGATCCCAATCTGCGGCCAGAATGGCGAGGTGGCGGGGGTTGGCATGGCAAGCAGCACCGGCGGTATTCAGCCCGACATTAGCATTTTAAGAAAGCTGCAAGCCCTCGCCATCCAGTTCCATCTCGTCTTTACGGATCTGGAGAAAAAGGACCGGCCCGCCCGAAGCGTCCATCTCACCAGCCGGGAAAAAGAAATCCTGTTGTGGGCCGCTGAAGGGAAAAGCGATTCCGTCATAGCCGAAATCATTGGCGTTTCGCACGCAACGATCCGATTTCACATGAACAACATTTTCAAAAAGCTCGATGCTAACGAGCGAACTCTGGCGACGGTGAAGGCTATCCGGCAGGGTCTGATTTTGCCATCCTACATTACTCGTTAGGACAACGGGACACCGATTTCGCGAAGCGGCAGCTCACAAATAGGGGTTGAGAGCGATCGCACGATGTCGAAGGCTCCGTCCACGGTGAAAACTGCTGGCTTTGCTAGAACCGCTCCGCAGTTCGCGAACTTATCGCTGCTGCCAGGTAAGGAGAATCCGCGCGCCCGCATAGGTGATGATGATAGCGCCGGCGATCAGATACATCCCAAGTGAAATCGCTTCTTGCCCCGTTCCGGCGCCGCCGGTGAACGCGAGCAGGATCAGCGCCGCGAGCGTCCGCCATACCCATAAGGCAACGTCGCGCAGGATCATGGCGGGATAGAAATCGCTCGCACGATGACTTCATGCCGTCCATAGTCTTAAGGTCGATGACGTGCTGAGAAACGCGCATGATAGGCTGCGTGATGCTGGCGCCGATCGTGTACACGACGAGCGTGACAAGCGTCAGCGAAAAGCCGAGCATGAGATTGAGCGCCACGAGAACGATTGAGCTCATGCCGAGGATGAGCAGGCGATTTTCCGGACGGCGGCGCGAGCCCACGGCCAGCAGAGCGAGCGCTCCGGCGATGGCGAAAACCGTGTTGAAACCGCCCACATTCAGAGCGCTGCCAAGGATGGTAATAGCCGCCAGCGGAATCAGCGTGTTCTGAAGAATCTGCGACGCCGCGCCGCCCATGAGATAGATCTGGGCCGCCTGATTGCGCCGGTCCGCGAAGAAATGCACGAGATCGTGCCTTCGAATCGGGGCCGGTCTATAGTCCTTGAGCGCGGCAAGGGCCGGAAGCCCAAGGAACAAAAGTAGCGGCATCCCTAGGAACAGGAGCGTGAAATCGCCAATGTCCAGCCTATGCGAGAGCCAGATCAGCAGAGTTGCGAAAGCGGGGCTTGCCAATGTCACGATCTGGGCTCCGGCAGACAGGAACGTCGAATAGATATCGCGTTCATGATCGCTTGTTTCCATCAGCTCGTA
This sequence comes from uncultured Alphaproteobacteria bacterium, assembly GCA_963757195.1. Lineage (GTDB taxonomy): Bacteria > Pseudomonadota > Alphaproteobacteria > Rhizobiales > Rhodomicrobiaceae > Rhodomicrobium. The sequence continues at coordinate 2,006,151 of CAVWQG010000001.1, read as the reverse complement.
GGTGTGAATGGTAAGCCAGAACAATCCGTCGCCAACCCCCCTGATGGCGAGGGCGCCACAGGCTTCCGGCAAATCATGCGCAAGCGGCAGAAGGATGAGGCCTAAGCCGGTAAAGAGAAAACTGAGAAGAAACCCATGCTTTGCATTCAAACTGTATATCGCCGCGACGGCGCCACAAATGCAAAAGCCGATCATGATTCCGGTAAAAGTAACGATTGATGCAATGATATTAAGCTGGACGCTATTGAACGTTTCATAGATGTAAATCTGGGAAAATGCGCCGATAGCTCTGCTGACGAAACTGTAAATCCAGAACAAGTAAATCAGCGAACGCAGCGAGCGTCGCTGCAACCGGAAGTGCGCCATGGAAAGCATCGGGAACCCCGCCGAACATTGAGATGGGCGTGCCGTCTCTTGCGCGAAGCGATCCTTGAGCGCAAGCTGTCCACATTAAGGGGGAGCCCGAACGTGCCGAATTACCGCTATTTCGTCACCTATTCCGGCGTGAAGCTGCCGCTACGGCTCGTAACCCCCATTCAGGAAGCAGAAATCGAAAACCGCAATACCTACATCCGCGCCGAGTTCGACGATCAAGACCGCCTGATCGGCGTGGAGAAGCTCGTGTATGGCGAGGTCGAACTTATGCACCGTTACGAGTACGGCGGTGAAGGTGGTTTGAAAGCCGCGCACATCACGATGGATGGCCAGACTACCGTAATGAATTTCGGCGCCGCCGAGTGACAAGCGGCCGGGAGAGGCAGTGACAAGCGCAAAAGCTGGTTAGCACAGCGCTGCGCTTTGGTCCGGCTTCACGTTGATTTTGTTTCAGGGAAGTCCGCGCCCAACGCTACGTCCCGCCAAGCTTCCAATTCGCTGCTGAAGTCTTTCAATTTGCCTGCGACCTGTTCATAGGCGACACGTCCAAGCACGAGATGAAGCGGCGGCTTGGGGGATTCGACGGCGGCGATGATGGCCTCGGCTGCGCGCACCGGATCGCCGGGCTGCTGGCCGCTGTAGTCTCGAATGCCTTCGCGCCTTACACCGGCGGTTTCGGCGTAATCGGCGATCGGGTTTTTCGGCGTCTTGAGCGAGCGGCCCGCCCAATCCGTGCGGAAGGGACCTGGCTCAACGATGAGCACCTTGATCCCGAGCGGTGCGCATTCCTTGGCAAGCGCCTCGGACAGCCCCTCGACCGCGAATTTGGTGGCATTGTAATAGCCGATCCCAGGAAAGCCGATCAGACCGCCCATGGAGGAGATGTTGACGATGGCGCCGCTGCGGCGCGTCCGCATACCCGGCAGCACCGCCTTTGTCATGTTGGCGAGACCGAACACATTGACCTCGAACATGGCGCGGACCTCATCGTCCTCGCCCTCCTCGACCGCTGACAGATAGCCGTAGCCCGCATTGTTCACCAGCACATCGATCTGGCCGAAGCGAGTGACAGCCTCTGTTACGGCTCTGCCGATCTGATCGGGATCGGTGACGTCGAGAGCGGCGGTCAGCACCTGTGGATTGGATTCAAACTCTTCAAGCGTCGCGGGATTGCGCGCCGTTGCGACGACGCGATGGCCACGCGCGGCGAGAACGCGGACAAGCTCGCGGCCAAAGCCGGTCGAACAGCCGGTGATGAGCCAAACAGAGGATTGGGTCATGAAGCGTCTCCATCAGGATTATGGGGAGGTAACAATACGAGGCTGACTGGAGATCCACCTGGCGCCCCGCGACTGAAAGCGGGTGCTGGCCAAGGAAGCGTCTAAGCCGTTGTTTAGTGGTCGGGGCGGAGAGATTTCGAACTCCCGACCCTCTGGTCCCAAACCAGATGCGCTACCAGGCTGCGCTACGCCCCGACATGCTCCCAGTTTCCTAAACGTTTTGCCTTCGTTGCGCAATCATATCGTGCGCGCGGCATCGCAACGCTAGTACAGCCGGCTGGAAGTTCGCCTCCCATTGCCGCAAACGCTCAAGCGAACTTTCGGCCGTAAGCTGTACTAGATACTTAAGAGTTGCTAGTACGCCTTTCCGCGGGAAGTCTTGTCTGCGCCCGCAGCATATGGGTCAGGACTTCCCGCGGGGCGTACTAGCCATCGAGTTCGGGATAATGGCGGAAGATGCCTTCCTCATTGAAGGGCAGGCGGCGATCGCCCGCGAGATAAGCTTTAATGCGAGGGCGTTCTGCGACGGCGCGATGAAGAGCCGCAACATGCGGCGTCGAGGGAAGCACTCGCTCCATAGCTTGCGGGAAGGCATAGGTAAGCCCCTCCACCACCTGAAACAGCGAAAGATCGGCGTAGCTCAGGGAATTGCCAACAAGATGCGCGCTCCCTTTCGGGTTCCGGCGAAGGATGTTTTCGAGCCAGCCAAGGTATTTGGGGATCCGCCTCTTGCGAAAGCCTTCCGAACGGCGCAACGCCTCCGGCTTCTGGTCTTCGTAATAGAGGCCGCCGCCAACGGGGTGATGCGTGTCGTGAACCTCGCTTATGAGATCGTCGATGGTGAGCTGAATTTCATGAGTCCAAAGCCGCTGAGCCTCATCACCTGGCGCAAGGCCGTGCTTCGGGCCGAGATAGAATAGAATGGCCGCCGTCTGCCCGATCACCCTGTTACCATCCTTGAGAAAGGGCGGCGCTAAAGGCGGGTGTTCTTCGCTCTCGTCCTCCATCAAAGCCATCATCTTGGCCATGCCTCCCGTGCCGCGCGCGACATCCTCATAGGGGGCCGCCGCCTCCTCCAAGGCAACGCGCACGAATTCCCCGCGCCCAGGGAGGTTCGGCCAATAGTAGAGTTTGTAGACCATCGGGTTCTCCATCGCGCCTTCAGGATGTATGATCGCCACGCCAAGTCAATGCGTTTGCAAATGCGCTCGCTTGCCTAAGCGCGCCTTGCTTTCCGCGTGCGCTGTCCCTAAAAACACCAGTATAACAAAGCCGCGCTCGCACGAGGCCAAAAGGTTCGATGCCATGACAAGAACACTCTACGATAAAATCTGGGACGACCACGTCGTCGAGACGCAGCCCGATGGCACGAGCCTCCTTTACATCGACCGCCACCTGATTCATGAGGTGACGAGCCCGCAGGCGTTCGAGGGATTGCGCGTGGCGCGGCGGCGCGTTCATGCGCCGCAAAAGACGCTTGCCGTCGTCGATCACAACGTACCGACCACCGACCGCAGCCACGGCATCGACGATCCCGAGTTCGCGCTCCAGGTGAAGACGCTGGCCGATAACTGCGCCGAGTTCGGCGTTGAATATTACAACGAGCTGGATCATCGCCAGGGCATCGTCCACATCATCGGCCCCGAGCAGGGCTTCACGCTGCCGGGCACGACAATCGTCTGCGGCGATAGCCATACCTCGACGCATGGCGCGTTCGGCGCGCTGGCGCATGGCATCGGCACATCCGAGGTGGAGCATGTGCTCGCCACGCAAACTCTGATCCAGAAAAAAGCCAAGAACATGCGTGTGACGGTTGACGGGGCGTTGCCCGCGGGCGTCACGGCGAAGGACATCGTTCTCGCCATCATCGGTGAGATCGGCACGGCGGGCGGCACCGGCTATGTCATCGAATATGCGGGCGACGCTATTCGCGCGCTTTCCATGGAAGGCCGCATGACGGTCTGCAATATGTCCATCGAGGGCGGCGCGCGGGCGGGTATGATCGCGCCGGACGAGAAGACCTTCGAATACATCAAGGGTCGGCCGCGCGCGCCTAAGGGCGCCGCCTGGGACATGGCCCGCAAATATTGGGAGATCCTGCCCTCCGATAGCGGCGCTCACTTCGACCGGGAGATGCGGCTTGATGCCGTGAGCCTGCCGCCGCTCGTGACGTGGGGCACGAGCCCGGAGGACGTCGTCGCGATCACCGGAACCGTACCCGATCCCGCCAAGGTTGCCGACGAAGGCAAGCGCGCCGCGGTGGCGCGTGCGCTGGCCTATATGGGCCTGGAGCCCGGAACAAAGATGACGGACATTTCCGTCGACCGCGTCTTTATCGGCTCCTGCACCAATGGCCGCATCGAAGACCTCCGCGCTGCCGCCAACGTGCTCGATGGTCATCGCGTCGCCGAATGCGTCAAAGCGATGGTTGTGCCGGGATCCGGCCTCGTGAAGGAGCAGGCGGAAGCTGAGGGCCTAGACAAGATTTTCCTCGCGGCAGGCTTCGAATGGCGCGAGCCGGGCTGCTCGATGTGCCTTGCCATGAATGCCGACAAGCTGGCGCCGGGTGAGCGCTGCGCCTCCACCTCGAACCGCAACTTCGAGGGGCGGCAAGGCTTCAAGGGGCGCACGCATCTCGTGTCGCCCGCCATGGCGGCGGCAGCGGCGATTGCCGGCCGCTTCGTGGATATCCGCGAGTTTGACCGCCGATAGCTTGCATGCCGGTCATCACCATCAGGCTCGGCAAGGGACGCGCTTGCCGAGGCTGTCAACGGCGCGGTCGCGGAAACGCTCGATGTGCGGCGTGAATGGGTCACGGTGTTGATCGAGGACTATGACCCGAGATTTGGGCGAAAGGCACCGAACTCCACGCCGACAAATTCGGCCCCGGCTACGGCAAGACCGGCAGCGAATGACGCTTACTGCGTGCGTTCTGTGAGGGTGTACGTGTTAAGATTGGTTTCGTTTTGTAAGATGCACCCGGGGGATGCCGATAGCCCGTGAGTTTTGATATATAGGGGTTCACACAAGATCGGCTTTCGCTGCCGCGGTTTAAGGGCAGGAGCTTGGACAAATGCGCCTCACGAGAGGTTGGCTCGATAAGCTATTGATTTCGGAAGGGAATATCTCCAGAGGCGCGGGCTGAGGCAGGGTTAACGTTAATAAGTGATTATATGGTTAAAGAACCGTGAATGGGGGCGAGCGTTTCGATCCAGGCTAAGACCGGCGCGCCCCGGTACATAAGTTCTGCCGCGGCAGGATGACCGGGGATTTTAACGGGCCGCCGCTTGTGATAATTGCTTAGATGTGCACTTAGTCGTCGCGCTGATTTCGATAGCTGGCTCAGAAGCAGGAAGCCGTCGCTCCGCTTCGTCTGCATCAGAACAAGTCGGATTCCTGCTTTTCGAAGCACCCTGGGGGAACACGGGTTCACCCAATAACTCCACGGAAGCGCTAAATGTCGGTGACGAGGGTATAAGGTCTGCGGAGCAGGAAGATGGATCGATTCTGGGCTTGGGCCGGAGGTGCGTTTTTTTGGGGAGTCGCCATCTCCTTTATTCTGGCGGCCATCGGCCATCATAACCAGGACCCTTCGAGTACAGCCTTCATTCCGCTGCTCATCGCGGCGGCGGTTCTACTTCCTCCCGTTCGTCGGTTGGCCGCTGGCTATCTTCCGCCGGTTCGAACGATGTTTATCGTTCTGGGCGCTTTCATCGCATTTGGAATCATGTCGGGGGAGGACAAGTCCCAGCCCAAAGGCGCACAGGCGATAGCTAACGAAACCCCGAAAAATGCAGAAGCGGAAGCCATTGTGACTGATGAAACCCGAACGGGAACGGAAGCCCCCGGGTCAGCGAAGATTTGCTTTACCGATAGCGATATCAACCTCGGTTCGGTTGGCGCAATTGAGCTTCCTGCGTCGACTGTTTTTAGAGATTCCGGGGCTTTTTCAGGAAATAAGGAAAACCCAGCGACCTGGGACGACGATCACGCACACTCGATAGGCGCTGGCTCAGCCATAATCACGTTAACTCCCGTTATCCTGAGCGACAAACAGCGCTGTTCTGAGGCAAAGGTAAAGATGTTTCTTGGGCCCTTGTACAATACGAGGCGTGCTTCCGTTTCAGATGATCATGTGTTCTCGATTGAAGACGTGCTCGACTATCCGGTGCCTGCCCAAAAGCCAAGGGTCGAGATCGGCAAGCTGATCGACGACATCAGCGTTCGCGCCATCCTTCTAACCGATGTGAGCGAATCCTTCGTGGCGAACACCGCATCAGCTGATGATGAAGAAGCGAAAAAAGCTGAATGTCTTGACGGCGCGCAGAAGTTGGCTGTGCATATGCATGCCGCTCTCGGCAGACAAACCCATTCAATGGTTGAAATTGCGAACGCGCCGGTTTCCGGCGTATCCTATGGACGTGCGTTTGGTAAATTTGGCCCCGACCTGTTTGTGGCTTGGGAAAAAAGCGCGAAACCTTCAGCCGCGACAGTCAGCTTTATTGCGAGCGCTGGGGAATTCCTAACCGGTGCTTCGGCCTCAGAATTGAAGCAAGAACTCACCGCCTGCGTCACGGAGGCCCTAAAGCCGAAGTCGGGTGAGTTGGCGAACCGTGAATTCCGGGGCGCGAAAATGGAATGTCAAGCCTTCTCTCGTGACGGCGGCGCGGGCTCAGTGACGATCTACAGGCGGTTCGGTGCCTATCCGCTCCGTCCATCGCTTTCAGAGAGTGAGCGGGCAGCGTTGACGCGTGCGTCCGAAGCCGTCAAAGCCAAGGAAGAGGCTGAGGCAGCGAAGTCTCTTGATTTCGCAAAGTGGTGGCTGGACCCAGAAATACCACAGAAAGTAAAAGCGGCCATAATGATCAATGCCCGAATGCTCGCGCTCGCGGAGCGTTGTCCAACATGGAAGCTTAACTGGAGCCGGATATTAAAAAATGCAGCTTCGGCTGACATTCAAGCGTCGGACCTACAGCCGGGCGGAAAATACTTTTCATTGCTAATTGGGATGATGGTAGCAATGCGCGCCGGGGCAGCTGAGGAAAGCATTGAGACTGCCTGCGATGCTGCGCGGAAGTATGATGGGGATTAAACACACCCACCGGCCTGCGCTGCGTTGAATAAAAAGGCTTTCCCTGGTTCTTTGCGGCGGAGGGAGGAATGTCCTCGTGACACTCAAAGCAACGACCTGAGCGCGACGTTGTTGGCTGGCCTTAATGATTGGCCTCCTCATAAAAAATGGCCGGGTAATACCCGGCCATTTCCATTTTATAATGTGCGATCTTACTGATGCGCGAGAACCGCAAGGATCAGGAGCGCAACGATGTTCGTGATCTTGATCATCGGGTTGACGGCAGGGCCGGCCGTGTCCTTGTAAGGATCGCCGACGGTGTCGCCGGTCACGGAAGCCTTGTGCGCTTCGGAACCCTTCATGTGCCGTCTTCCGTCCTTATCGACGAAGCCGTCCTCGAAGGATTTCTTGGCGTTGTCCCAAGCGCCGCCGCCCGATGTCATCGAGATGGCGACGAAAAGGCCGGTCACGATCACGCCGAGAAGCATCGCGCCGAGCGCCGCGAAGCCTGCGGACTTGCCGCCAATAAAGCTGATCAGTGCGAAGATCACGATCGGCGACAGAACCGGCAACATCGACGGGATGACCATTTCCTTGATGGCCGCCTTCGTCAACATATCCACGGCCCTGCCGTAATCCGGCTTCTCGGTGCCCTTCATGATGCCTGGCTTTTCGCGGAACTGCCTGCGAACCTCCTCGACAATGGAGCTTGCCGCGCGTCCCACCGCAGTCATGCCCATAGCCGCAAACAGGTATGGCAGAAGGCCGCCGAACAGCAGGCCGACCACCACATACGGGTTCGACAGCGAGAAATCGACATTCAGACCGCGAAAGTACTGGAAGTGCTCCGTATTGGTGGATGCCTGCTGCGTGAAGTAGCGCAGGTCCTCGGTATAGGCCGCGAACAGCACGAGAGCGCCGAGACCAGCAGAGCCGATGGCATAGCCCTTCGTCACCGCTTTGGTCGTGTTGCCCACTGCGTCGAGCGCGTCCGTCGTCTTGCGGACGGAGGAGGGAAGGTCGGCCATTTCCGCAATGCCGCCCGCGTTATCGGTCACCGGGCCGAAAGCATCGAGGGCCACCACCATGCCTGCAAGGGCGAGCATGGTCGTCACCGCGATCGCGATGCCGTAGAGGCCGGCAAGATTAAAGGCGACCAGGATGCCAGCCATGATGACGAGGGCGGGAAGCGCGGTCGATTCAAGCGATACCGCCAGCCCTTGGATCACGTTGGTGCCGTGTCCCGTCACCGACGCTTGCGCAATGGACTTCACCGGCCGGTAACCCGTGCCCGTATAGTACTCGGTGATAACCACGATCAGCGTCGTCACAACGAGACCGACGATCCCACAGTAAAACAGATCCATGCCCGTGAAGACTGCGCCGTTGGCCTTGAGCGTCGTGTCGAGGCCGACGATGTAGCTCGTCAGCGGATAGAGTGCGATGAGCGACAGGATGCCCGTTGCGATGAAGCCTTTATAGAGCGCTCCCATGATCGAGTTGCTGGACCCGAGGCGAACGAAGAAGGTGCCGAGGATCGAGGTCACGACGCAGGCGCCGCCGATGGCGAGCGGGAAGATCATCATGCGCGAAAGCAGATCGGGATCGTAAGCGAAATAGATGGATGAAAGCACCATCGTCGCCACAACCGTCACGGCATAGGTCTCGAAAAGGTCGGCGGCCATGCCTGCGCAGTCGCCCACGTTGTCGCCGACGTTGTCAGCAATCGTGGCCGGATTGCGCGGGTCGTCCTCCGGGATGCCGGCTTCTACCTTGCCGACGAGGTCGCCGCCCACGTCGGCGCCCTTGGTGAAGATGCCGCCGCCGAGACGCGCGAAGATCGAGATCAGCGATGCGCCAAAGCCAAGCGCGACGAGAGCGTCGATGACGCGCCTGTCATTCGGTGCGTAGCCGAGATATTGGGTTAAAACCGAGTAATAAATCGTGACGCCGAGAAGGGCGAGGCCTGCGACAAGGAGCCCAGTCACAGCACCGGCCTTGAACGCCATGGAAAGCCCTTGCCCGAGGCCCTCGGACGAAGCTTGCGTGGTGCGAACATTCGCCCGCACCGAGACGAGCATGCCGATGAAGCCCGCAGAGCCGGACAGGATGGCGCCGATCAGGAACCCAATCCCGACGGTAAACGAGAGGAGATAGGTAAGCACGGCAAAAATCACAGCGCCAACGATGGCGATGGTCGTATATTGGCGCGTGAGATAGGCTGAGGCGCCTTCTTGAATGGCGGCAGCAATTTCTTGCATGCGCGCATTGCCGGCGCTTGCCGCCAGCAGCGAGCGCGTGGTCAGCACCCCATACACGATGGAGAGCGCACCACACGCCATAATGATCCAAAGTACTTGGTTCATGAGTTCATGGTCCTGGAGCGTATGTTTATGGGCTTCGTTACCGCCCACCGGGAGAAGAACGGGATAGGGTTTTGACCCCGGAGTTAAGCGGGCCGACATTAGAAAACTTGCTGGTGCAATGCAATATTACTAAAGGGCGCAGCCGCGCCAGGATGGTGGTTAATTACTTCAATCGCACGGGTATAATTTCCGCAGACAACTGAACGTTGTCCCCTAGCCCATAAAAATAATGAGCGGGCTGCGACATGCGGCGGAGTATCCGGAAAAGCCTGAGACGCGCGCGGCCCCATGGGCTCATGTTCCGCGACGGGAGCAGGTGTTCGACTGACACATGCACGATCCAGCGATGCTCGTCGATCGGCAGGTCTATTTCCCGATGCCTGGCCATGTCTTCAAGCGCTGCTTCCACGTTCGGCTCCTCCATGAAGCCGAACTGCAAGGTGACGGCTATGATGCTCGAATACTGATCCTTGTGGAAAACCGTGACGCCATAACGGCCATCGTGGATGTAGGGAACCTTGCGGTGCGCAACCTGCACGAAGATCAGATGACGCGGCAATATACCGTAGCGGTCGTGGAGAAGTTGCAGCAAAGCTGGCGCATTGTCGTTGAGGGACGACAAATGCTTCGGCGTCATCAGAAGGCCGATGCGCTCCATGTAGGCTGATTCACTTTTATGGAACTCCACCAGCCTGCGCATCGTCATCGTGTGTTTGGCGGTATAGGCCGCGAAAGTCGCCTTTCGCCCCCACCGCCAGGTAAGCATGATGACGAAGACCGCGAGGCCGATGCCCAAGGGGATATATCCGCCCTCGAGGAGTTTCAGTGAACTCGCCACGCAAAACACGGCATTCACGAGCGTGAAGAAACCGAACAAAGCGCCGCTTGCGAGCGGGCTCCATCCCCAACAACGAGTCCCCGCCGGAATCATAGCGGCGGATGTGATCACCATCACGCCCGAGACAGCAAGGCCATAAAGCGCAGCCAGCGATTCCGTTGAACGGAAACCGAGCACCAGGGCTGCGCAACCGGCGAACAACGCCCAGTTCACAAAGGGGATGTAAATTTGGCCTTCATGCGCGTCGTGGGTATGAACGATCCGCATGCGCGGAAACAGCCCGAGAGCGACCGCCTGCGAGGCTAGCGAGAACGATCCTGAAATAAGGCCCTGCGAGGCGATGACCGTTGCGAGCGTGGCCAGTCCCACCATCGGATAGAGTAATTCACGCGGAACCATATTGTAGAAAAGCTCGCCATCGTGGGCGGGGGCATGCTCAAGCATAAGCGCGCCCTGACCGAGGTAATTCAGGATGAGCGCCGGAAATGCTATGGCGAACCAGCCGATCCGAATGGGGCGCGCCCCGAAATGACCGAGATCGGCATACATTGCCTCGCCCCCCGTAACCACGAGCATGAGCGCGCCAACCGTGATGAGGACGCTATGGGCCTTCGTTTGGTGCAGGAAGGCGAAAGCGTAAGCCGGGTTGAAGGCCCGCAGGATTTCGGGATGCAACTGGATCTGCCGAAGACCCAACACCGCGAGGACAAGGAACCAAACGATCAGCACAGGGCCGAAGATCCGTCCTACGCCAGCGGTCCCCTTGTGCTGTACAGCAAACAAAAGAAAGAGAATGACGACCGTAATAGGGGCGGCCGCGCTCTTGAACATCGGCGTCGCCACCTCCAGGCCCTCGACGGCCGCCAGGACGCTGATTGCGGGCGAGATGATGCCATCCCCGAACAGGAACCCCGCTCCGAGCATGAGACCGGCCAGCAGGACAGGCAGGTACACGGTCTCTTCTTTATATCTATGCAGAAGGCTGTAAAGGGCGAACACACCCCCTTCGCCGTCGGCGTCCGCACGCAGGATGAAGATCGCGTATTTAATACTGACAATGAGGGTGAGCGCCCAGATAACGAGCGAGATGCAGCCAAGAACGTTATCCGGCGTTGGAGCTATATGGGCCGGGCCGTAGAATATCTGGTCGACGGCATAAAGCGGCGATGTCCCGATGTTACCTAAAACAACGCCGATGGCGCCGAGCGTTAGCGCCGCCTGCCGGCTCTGCGGCTTATGAGACAGATGACGCGCAATGGAAGCGTCAAGCATGGTCACACCCGCGCGCCCGAGGCGCAAGCGTTAACCGGATTCCCGGCGCGTCGGGCGTGTCCCTGACACTGTCCCGCTGCTTAAAAAACGATAAAGTTGCAGAAAAAGTCAGCTAGCGGAATGTGCTTCACGCACTATCGCCTACGGTCGTTTTTTTTGCCAGAGCTTTCGCGAGCGCACAGTGACGCTGTGGAATACGTCCCTAATTTTCGGTCTCGGCCGGTGTGCAGTTGATAGGCCCTGTTTTAGCGGTCGAGAAGGGATAGCATGGCCTCCTGATACCGGCTGCCTGACGCGGCGCCTCGCGGGGCCACGGCCTCCAACTTTTCCAAATCCGATTGCGAAAGGTGCAGGTCGGCGGCGGCCACGTTCTCTTCGAGATAGCTGCGCCGCTTCGTCCCCGGAATGGGCACGATGTCAGGCCCTTGCGCAAGCAGCCAGGCGAGAGCGATCTGACCGGGCTTCGCGCCTTTCGCCTGGGCAATCGCCTGCACCGCCTCGACGATTTTCATGTTGCGGTCGAAGTTCTCACCCTCGAAACGCGGCTGGCGGCGGCGGAAGTCGTCCGGCGGATAGTCCTCGGCCGGTTTCGCCGTGCCGGTGAGAAAGCCGCGGCCAAGCGGACTATATGGAACGAAGCCGACGCCGAGTTCGCGGCAGGCGGGCAAAATCTCGTTCTCGACGTTGCGTTCCCACAGAGAATACTCGCTTTGCAGCGCGCTGATCGGATGCACCGCTTGGGCGCGCCGCAACGTCTTCACAGATGCTTCCGAAAGGCCGAGGAACCGCACCTTGCCGGCTTTTACCAGATCGGCCATCGCGCCAACCGTGTCTTCGATTGGGACATTGGGATCGACGCGATGCTGGTAAAAAAGGTCGATGCGGTCAGTATTCAGCCGCTTCAGCGAAGCGTCGCAGACCTCTTTCACATGCTCGGGCCTGCTATCGACGCCTTGCGACTGCTTTCCGTCCACGACTTTGAAGCCGAATTTTGTAGCGATGACGGCCTGATCGCGTTTTCCGGCAATGGCCTTGCCGACAAGGATCTCGTTCTCGAACGGACCATAGATTTCGGCGGTGTCGAAGAAGGTCACCCCAAGTTCAAGGGCACGATGGATCGTCGCAATCGATTTGTTTTCGTCCCGGCCGCTATAGGCAAAGCTCATTCCCATGCAGCCAAGCCCAAGCTCGGAAACTTCCAACCCTTGGCGGCCCAACTTTCGCTTTTCCATCGCGCGCTCCTCTCCCAATGACCAGCGTAATACGAACCACCACCGAAGATTGTTCCCAGCCTTGCGTCTGCATGGCGAGATCGGTCTTCGAAGCCAGCGCAACCCGCCCGAAGCGTTTTTGCCGGGCGATGGACTATGGAATGAGCGAAAACTAGGCTAAGCGAAGCGCGCGCGCTGCGGCGCCAGATCGAAGATCCGGTGGATGCTGCGGCAGACGCCGAGGATTTGTCCGGGGTTCATATTGGATATGCGAACGGTGCGGAAATTCGGGTTGAGCGGCACGAGGTCGACGATGATCGATCCGTCCTCGGCGCGGCCGACTTCCCGGTAGAGGCGAAACAACGCCGCCTGTTCCTCCGGCACGAGCGCCACCACAAAATCGGAGGGCGTTGGGTTTGCGTCGAGGTCGATCATCACCTTGTCGCCGGGCTCGAACGAGACCGGTTCGCGGGGATTGGACATCGACTTGTCCTTGATTTCGATGAAGATTCCCTTCTCTGGAATTGATTCGCGGCTACCGACAGGGACGGTGACTGACGTTGGCTCCAAGCCCGAGGCAATACGTTTCAATTCAGACATGTTCTCAAGCGCCACAAGAGGGATCCGGCGTACCATGCGGGATAATAGCGCTTGAGTCTCTTCTAATTGATTCAGATTATCTCTTTTTCCAAAATAAATATAATCCACCGTGACGCCATAGGCTGACGCAAACAGGATAGCCTGCTTGGGCGGAACAGATCGCTCTGCGTTTTCGTAATTCATGTAGCGGCTGTAACTCCAGCCGAATCTGCGTGCCGCGTCGCTCGCGCGCTCGAACCCGGCGCTGATTCGAGCACGCCGAAGACGTTCAGCTATCGATTTGAGCTCGTCAGCTGTCCAGTCTCTCATATCCCCCGTCCCGTCTCCCACGTTCTGTGTAGCAGTCTGCAGATAAGTCTTGGAATCGTGCTGAATACTATAGTGTGACGAACAACACGATCAACACGGCAAAATGGGCGCGTACCGTGGCCCGCCGCACCTCACCCTCCTCACGAACGCGCAGGTAACTTCTTTATTCCTGCGCCACGTCAACGTAATAGCGATTCGCGCGGCAGAAGGGGTTAATCTCGACCGCATCGCCGTTACACATATTGTGTAGCCGATTTCACGCCAGCGCGACGCTGAACGTGCGCTCGCCGTGTTATATCTCTACACAAATAGAGAGTGGATACGGCGCCGCGCTCAGACCCTCAGGCCCATTCTACGACTGCCATTCCCTCGGACCGCCGCGCAAGCCGCACCTCATGAGCCACAGCTAGAATCACAGAGTTCCTTGCTGTTCTCGATGGGCTTACCGTACACGCACCCATACACGGACGCAACCCTTAGTTGTATAATGTTGCACGATTCGTATAATCGTCTTCCTCTTTTTCCGCGCTCTCGCAATGACCGACCTATTTTCGTGTAACTTGCACCACGAAATGTGTAATTCGCCCGCGCGAAGTCACCCTCAAAGGCGGCGAACTCGATAGTGATTCGCCGGAATTGCGCTCTTGCCTTCGATCCTGGGGTCAATCGTGTGGGGGATTCCGGCCAATTCGTGTCGATCCGACAACATCCACAACGCTACTTGACTCCGAAGAATCGTCATTTGGAACAAACGTTAGGAAAATTTTACACGTTTCGTATAAAGTGTTTTTCGAATTTCAAGGGTTGGGCCACATTAAGTGTGATTCATGTGTAATCTCTCGATACAGCAGACACGCAGAACGAAAGCACCGTCGGGCGTTTCTTGTTCGCCCTCCACGGTCGCTATCTCTGGCCTGTTTCCTCTCCCCGCGGCTGACCCGGATGGTCCGCGGCGGAGGCGATGGACGACCGGCGAGCTTACAGAAATTCTGGACGCGCTTGTCACGCTCAGAACGGACGACATAGCGCGGAAACTCGGCGTCAACCCGAAGGCGTTGCGCTCCGTCTTGAGACGCAACGGCATCAGCCTTCGCGCGCTCCGCGAGCACGCAAGAAGAAAGGAGACTTCAGAAGGCGGCCTCGTCGTGCGGCGGTCCACAATCGGGCCTTCCGCCACCTATGGGGCGGCCGCACTCGAAAGCCTACCGAACGATGCTTGCCGGTGGTCTCTTGGAGACCCGGCTGAGCCGAATTTCACATTTTGTGGAGCGCCGGTGGCTGGCCGGTCTCCCTATTGCACCACTCATCTAGGGCAAGCTTTCCGGCGTGGGGATAGCAAATGAAAAAGACGGGCATGGCAGAACTATCTGAGGGACCTTCAAATCACCGGCGGCAGCACACCCCTTTTACGCGGGACGTGCTGACGCCTCCCGGAGCGCCAATCATGGCGCGCCACAGGGCGAGAACGATTCTGACGCCGCTTGAAGTGCGCCGTGCGATCCTCGAAGACGTCGCCTCGAAGCCGGAACCGGTGCGCGTTCGCTCGCTCCGCCGCCGCTTGACGATCTTGGACCGCATGCTGACCGACCAGGAGGCGGAAGCGCTGGAAAGGCTCACAACCTGCATCAACTCATTATCTAATGTGAGATCGATCAATTACTTGAAGCCTGAAGTGCGATACACGCCCCTGGGGCGCCTCCCCTTCAGCGAAAGGCGGCGGCGTGAAATTGCGGCGATGAGCTACGTCCTGAAAAGCTTGTCCGCGCCTCATCGCTCGGCCTGCCTCGAGTTGGCCGTGCTGCTCGATCCCAGTCATAGCGGCTCCGACAAACCGGCTGAGGATATGCTCTCCGCGATTTGGGTGGCTGCGTCAGAGGTGGTCCGGCTCTATGACGAATGGCGCCGGAACGAAAGGAACGCCAGCCTTCAATAATTCGTCGTGCGCCAGAGAGATATGCAACTTGCCGGACAAGCCAACGGATCGCCGCCTTCGCTTGGTAGCCCCCAAAAGGTTTTGCGAACGTTGTGAGTTTCGGGCGGTACAGAGTCATCGCCCATGCGTACCACTTCCTCGTTGTGGCGACGGGAAGTGGCGGAAGAGTGGCTCCGGAGCAGGAGACATCCAAGGACCATCCCCTTCCTTGGAACCAGTGCTCCGGGGCCGTCTTCTCTCTGCATCCATCTTGATTATGGAGGCAGAGAGTGCCCAGAACATTCGCCGTAATCGTGGCCGCTTGCGTCGTTACCGGGTTGCTCATAACCGGGGCCGCTGAAGAGAGTAAAGCTCGCGGTATCGGCGGCTTCGGGGGAGGACACTTTGGCGGCGGCGGTGGCTTCGGGGGAGGGCATATCGGAGGACTTGGCGGCGGTCCCGTGGGCGGTTTCCACGGTTTTGGCGGCGGCCAGGTCGTGGCTCCAAGGCTCGGAAACCCGCAATTTGGAGGCTTTGGCGGCAGGCAATTCCAGATGCCGACAACCGCTCCGCATTTCGGAGGACTGAACACCGGACGCTTCGCTGGGACGAGAGGCGTTGTGTCTCCGTTCCATGGCTTTTCCGGCAGATCCCCGAGCGCCGGTTTTCGCAGCTTTCGGGGTCTTCACACCCGCGAAGGCATTCACTCCCCCCGCTTCGCTCACGAACAGCGCGGTGTGGGCAACAGGTTCGCCAACCAAAGAGCTTCGAGAGGAGTGACCGCAGCCAATGAGCGGCGCGACCTTCACGGCGGGCGCTTCGCGGACACGAACCGCGGCTCTGGGCGAGCCGGGGAGATCGGCCGCAATAGATTCACACAGTTTCACGAAATGCGCAGAGCCCAGTCTGTAAATCCGCTCCTGCAGCATGGCCTGGCAACCCAAATTATCGCCGGGCGAGGGCCTCTGAACACCGCCGCATTCCGGCGCGGAAACGGCTTCGAAACCGAAATGTTCGGCGGCCGCCATTGGCGCGGACGCGAAGGGCGGTTCCGCAATTTCTGGGCTGGCGGCGTTTTCTGGCCTTACCTGTTTGGCGACTATCTCTCCTACGCCTTCTGGCCAGAGGAATATGCCGAGCCTTTCTGGGCCTATGGTCCTGAGTCCATCCTCTGGGGCGCGCTCTGGCCTTACGGCGGTTACGGCGAAGAAGCCTACGCCGAAGGAGGCGGAGCTTACCAAGGCGCGAACCCGTCCATTCCCAGTATCGGAGGCCAATCCGCCACGCCAGGCGGATCGGAGCATCTGGCAGCGCTTTGCAGCGGTTTCGCTCCTGGCGTTACGGATCTCCCCGTGACGCGCCTTGAGGAGATCATCAAGCCCACGCCCGAGCAGCGGAACGCGTTGAGCGAGCTGAAAAAGGCCGTTGCAAGGGCCGCCGGAGTGTTGCAGGCCTCCTGTCCCGAACAGGCGCCAAACACGCCGATTGCACGGCTTGACGCCATGGAGCAGCGGCTGGAGGCTATGCAGCAGGCCGTGACGATCATCCGCGGGCCGCTGGAACGGTTGTACGGTCTTCTGAGCGAGGAGCAGACTGCGCGCCTGGAGAATGCAGCCGCCAAGACGGAAAAAGCGGGCCGCTTGCTGGCGATGAACCTGACGGAGTTCTGCTCGGGCGAGTCGGGTCTCACGAATGTCCCGGCAGATGAGATTGCACGGGCGATTACGCTGACTGACGAGCAGCGGTTCGACTTCGATAAAATGAAGCAAGCCTCCGCCAAGGCCGCGGACGAGCTTCGAGCATCCTGTCCCAAAGAGGTTCCTTCGACGATCGAGGCGAGAACTCCTGGATGCTCACAGGCGCATTGCTTCGCTCATTCAAGCGATTGAGATCATCCGGCCTGCGATGGGCTCGTTCTACGCTTCCCTTTCCGATCGGCAAAAATCGGCCCTGAACGCGCACGGCCAAGCGAACCGCTCGGCACGGCGATAGAGAGCGGAAGCCGGCCGACCCGCATATTCATTGATCTTGATGCGGCCGGTGAGTATGTCAGCGGAATGATCGATTGGCCCGATGCTGTGATTCGTTTAACAGTCGCCGCCATAATAGGCGGCGCGATTGGGCTAGACCGTGAGTTACGCGGGAAGCCGACCGGCGTTCGCACCATGGGCATCGTTGCGCTTGGGTCGGCTCTCGTTGTGCTCGTCAGCCAGCATCCAGGGGGAAGCGATGGGGCGGCTGCCAGCCGCGTCATTCAGGGCGTCATTACCGGCATCGGGTTTCTGGGAGCCGGTGTGATTCTCCGTAATCCTGCTGGAAAAAAGGTTCACGGCCTTACAACCGCTGCCGCGATCTGGCTGACGGCATGCATCGGCGTGGCCTGCGGTCTCGGCGCGTGGCCGCTTGTCGGAACATCCGCTATTCTTGCCATCATCATCTTGGTTTTTGGAACGCCCCTGGAACACGCTCTTGATTTGCGGGATCGCCACCATAAGCACCGTCATGAGGTTGGGGCCGAGCAAGGCCAAAAGCCGGAAACGCGTAACCCGGATACCCCGGCTTAGTGCGCGCCCCACGGCATGACCGGAACGGTGGAGATCGAGTTTTGCGGCGATCCCTCGATCACCTTGTCGCTGATCGCCACGTAAACGAGCGTGTGGCGTTTCTTATCGACGGCCCGAAATACATTCGTATGCTTGAAGAAGATCGAGGTGTGGTCGGCATAGACCTTCTCGTTCTCGGGCAGCGTGGCGATATCGACATTGATGGGGCCAATCTGGCGGCAGGCGATCGAAAAGCGGCTCGGATCCTCGGCGAGACCGAGCGTGCCGCCGAGACCTCCCGATTTGGCCTGGCTCACATGGCAAGCGACACCGGGAACTTTTGGATCGTCGAAGGCGGTGATGCACACCTGGTCATTCTTGCCGATCAGCCGGAACGTGGTGCTCAAGCACGTCAAATCTTCCGCGAAAACCGCCGTCGCATAAGCGGACACGACAAGCGCCGCCGCAATGGTCAACAATCGCTGCATACGCCCTCGTGCCGAATGAGTTCACGCGCCGTGCTGGCGTGCTGAGGCTCCACAGGGAGCGGAACCCCCGCGCCGTCGCGCCGCGTGACGTGGTCCGTGCGGCTGATAAACCAGAACTCCCGCGATGACGCAGGCGATCCCCAGCATCTGCTGCTTATCCACGGTCTCGCCCAGGAAGATCGCCGAAAGTATGCCGACGCTGACGTAGCTCAATGCCGTGAACGGCTGCGCAAAACTCAAGTCTGCGTGGTTGAGAACCGCCATCCAATTGAAGAACTGCAAGCTCATGATGCAGATGACGACAATGAAAAGAGGCTCCCGGAATATGGCGAGCATCGAGACGAGCGAATCGGACTCGCCCGGCAGCTTCAGCACCGCCGTTTTCCAGAATATCTGCAGCGCCGTGTCGATCATCACAGCCGCAGCAAGGCCGAGAACGACCCTTAAAGGTATCTTGCGTGGAAGGTTCATCCCTTCCATATACGCTTTGATACAATCTTCTCAACCGCGGAAAGTAAATTTGCGGCGACCTGGCGCGCTTGAGCCACATTGCAATTTCCGCTGATACCAATGTCCAGTTTAAGCCGCCGTACTGCCGGACTCTCAGGAAGCAGGCTTGTACTTCACCGAGCAGCCATAGGGCCGGGTAACGGCGTTCTCGACCGGCGCTCCGGCTGCCAAGTCATCAAGCGCCGCCCGCACATAGTTCTTGGCCGTCTTGATGTCCGCAACGTCGGTGGTCGCCTTGTCGTCGATGCCGCCCATATACACGAGCGTGCCTTCGCCATTCACGATGAACATGTGCGGGGTCGTGCGCGCATCGTAGAGATGGCCGAGAGTTCCCTCGGGATCGAGGATCACGGCGGCCGGGGATGCGCCGCGCGTGGCGGTCAGCTTGTTGGCTTTATCGCCCGTGACATAACCCTGGGCCCCGGGCCCGGATGAAACGATCGTCAGCCAGACAATGCCCTTTGCTGCCGCCTCCTTCTGCAAGGTCTGCATGTTGTTGGACGAATAATGCTTCTTGACGTAAGGGCAGCCGTCGTTCGTCCATTCGAGGACCACGGTTTTCCCGCGATAATCGCTCAACTTGACGGACTTTCCGTGCGAATCCACGGCCGAAAAATCGGGCGCGGGTTTTCCAACCTCCGGGGCGGCGTAAGCGGTTGCTGTCATGAGAAATCCTGCAAGGATCGTTGCGGCTGACTTCAAGAAGGACATCATGCTCCTTTGCTTGGTAAGGGGCTCGCAATCGTGGTCCGCGCCTTGATACCGTCGAGGACAAGGCCCGCGGTCAAAATTTGGGGGAGGACGCGCGGCTCTTGATGGTGTCCAGGATAGAAGAGATAAAGGGGGACGCCCGCGCGTCCGAAACGCGTGAGAAGATCGGTTATCTCAGGGTTTGCCCGCGTCCAATCGCCCTTCAGATAGGTGATGCCCCCGGATCGAAACGCTTGCTTCACGGCAGTTGTCTTCAGCGCGACACGCTCGTTGACTTTACAGGTGATGCACCAGGCCGCCGTCAGATTGATGAACACAGGCCGGCCCTCTGCTTGAAGCTCATCGAGCCTCGCCTTTGTGAAGGGTTCCTCCTCGAGGGCTGAGCTTACCGCCCCCGTGGCTGCGTTGACCATCTCGGCGGTCTCAGCCATCGGCAGCGTCACGGCCAATACGGCCACTGCAAGCGCCGGTGCGATCAATTTGACAGGCAGAGAGGAGAACGCTGTCTTGTGCGCGAGCCAGGCTGTAAACCCGATCCCGACGACAGCCAGCGCGGCTGCCATCACGCCGTCGCTTCCGGCCTGGATGCTGAGGACCCACACAAGCCAGGCCGCAGTCGCGTAAAGAGGAAAGGCGAGAACCTGCTTGAGCGTGACCATCCAAACGCCCGGCTTCGGTAAAATGTGCTGCAGGGCAGGGCTAAAGCTCAAAACCACGACAGGGGCGGCGAAACCGAGGCCGAGACCGAGCATGACCGCCGCCAGAATGTAGAAGGCCTGCGTCATGGCATAGCCGATGGCGGCGCCCATGAACGGAGCTGTGCAGGGCGTCGCGGCGATGGCGGCAAGCACCCCGGTGAAAAAATAGCCCGCATTCCCGGGCCTGCGGGAGAGGCTGTCGCCAATCGACATCATCCCGGCCCCGAACGACACAACGCCGGACAGGCTGAGGCCCATCACAAAAAACAGGATCGCCAGCCCTAGGACGAATGCGGGCGATTGGAATTGAAAACCCCAGCCCAAGGCCGCTGTGCTCTCGCGGAAGGCGACGATGAATGCGGCAATTACGCCGAAGCTCACGAGCACGCCGCCGAGATAAGCGATGCCTTGCTGCCAATGACCGTGCTCAGCCTTCTTTGCAAAGGCGAGCGCCTTTAGCGCGAGAACCGGGAATACGCACGGCATCAGGTTGAGAATAGCGCCGCCAAGAAAGGCGAAGAGGACTGCGAGCCAGACACCCGAAATCCCTCCCGCCGCCGCTGCCGACCGCACAGCGTTGTTTGCGGCGCCAGATCCGCTGGCGGCATCAAACAGACTTCCAGCAGCAGCTGAATCCGGGCCTCGCGAAGCGGTAACCGTGTAGCCGATCCGCTCGCTGCCCTTGGTCAGAACGAGCAGGCCTTCCAGCTTTTCGGGCGTCTCTTTCGAATCGCCCTGCTTCAAGTCGAGCGTGAGCTGACCGCCGGTTATCTTCATGGGTTGAGGCGCGGGATTTGAAATGGAGCCCCATGTCGAAGGGAAGAAGCGAGCGCCTTTGACGCCGCGGAGAAGCTTCTCGTCCGTTGAAACAATCAACCGAAGCGACTCTTTGGCCCGGTTTGCCGAGTACGATGCCGCGCCGGGCAATGGCGCCGGCAGAGCGGAACGTGCTTTCTCGATCTGCCCTGCGAAAGCGGATGGGGATGCCGCCCCGTCGCTTTTCACGGGGAGCGTCAGCTCGACATGTCTCTCTTCGGGAATGCAAATCTCTCTGCAAACGAGATAAGAAACTTTCGCGGCGAGCGTTACGCTATCGCCTTCGATCTTCTCTGGAACCTGAATTTCCGTCAGGAGCACGACCTCGTCGTCGTAGCCATACTCGGCAAGCGGCCCTACCGGGATAACATGCGGAATCGGCCAAAGGATCGGCCCGGCCGAAAGACCTTGCGGCAAGGTCCAGTCGATGGAGGTGGGCTCGCCCGAATCGCCCGGATTGATCCAGTAGGTGTGCCAGCCCGGCTCAATTCTTTCCTGCACGGCGACCGTTATCGTCTTGCCGGGCTCGACAGCGGACTTCTCCGCAAGCAGGCTGACTTCCACGTGATGGCGCGGCCCGGACTCGGCGGCCATCGCGCTTCCCCATCCCACGGCGGCAAGAACAAACGCCAATACGGACGCAAGCTGCCAATGTCCCATTCGAACCTGCTCTCCAGTGCTTTTTTCGTGTGCTGAAATAAGCCTTCATGACGGGGAAGATCAAGGGCAGTCATCAAACGGCCAGCGCCTGAAGGGTTCAAAACCGCCGGAATTTCAGTCATCGTCTTCTTCTGCAATGCGCGTTTTCCCGACCCAAAAAAGCGCGGCGGCGGCGTTTTTTTGCAAATGCGAAAAGCGCCTCAAAACCGCCCCAAAAAACTCCAAACGGTCAGATCTAAAGCGGGGCAAGATTTTTTTTGTATCCAGAGTTCGGCCGGCCTTGTGCTTCCGGCAGCTGGAGACATGTTGCCTTAAGCGAATGCGGTGCAACGGCACAGTTTTCGGGAGTGGGGGATGGACCGCCGCACATGGCTTAAACTCGCGGCATCGACAGCCGCCTTGGCGGCTTTCCCGCTGCGGGTTGATGCGCAAATCAATCTGTCTGAGGCAAACAGCGATTCGCAGCCTTTTTCGGAGGAACTTCTCGACGCCTTTGCCCGGCGTCGCGCCGACGAACCTTACAAGGCGCCGGAAAAGCGCGTCGATGAGGCGTTGGCAGGCATCACATACGAGCAATACGCCCGCGCGATCGTTTACAAGGAAGATCAGGCTATCTGGCGGAAGGGCGACGGGCCGTTCTGGCTGGAGCCCTACCATACGGCGGGAACGATCTTTGCGTTTCCGGTCGAGCTTTATAGCGTTGAGGCCGGCAGGGCGGCCAGAATTCCGTACTCGGCGGAAGCTTTCGAGTTCAATCCGCCGGCGAAGCAGCCCGCCACGCCGGCTCAGTCTGATTTCGCCGGTTTTCGCGCCCTCGGCCAGATCGACAAGCCTGGCGTTTTCCGGGATTTCCTGCGTTTCCTTGGGGCCTCGAACTTCCGCGCTATTGCGACGGGGCAGGTTTTCGGCGTAAGCGCCCGAGCGCTCGCCATCAACACCGGCCAGACGGGCGGCGAAGATATTCCGTTATTCCGCAGTTTCTGGATCGAGAGGCCGAAACCGGTCGACCCGTCGCTTATCGTCCACGCGCTTCTCGACAGCCAAAGCGCGGTCGGCCGTTATAAGTTCACTGCGATGCCCGGCTTCGACACCATCATCGAGACCGAGGCCGTGATCTACCCGCGCCGCCGCATCCCTTATGCCGGGATTGCGCCTATCGCGAGCCGTTTCTTCTTTGGTCCGGGGGTGCCGGCCAAGCGCCGGGATTACCGTCCGAGCGTCCACGATTCCGAGGCTCTTTGCATCGTCAATGGCGCAGGCGAACAGATTTGGCGGCCGCTCCTCAATCCCGAACGGCTGCAGTTTTCCGTCTTCGTAGACAAAGGACCGAAAGGATTTGGCCTGATTCAGAAAGATCGGTCCTTTGCCAGCTATCAGGACATTGATGCTCAATTTGAAATGCGGCCGTCTCTCTGGATCGAACCGCTTGGAGACTGGGGCGAAGGCTCGATCGACCTGATCGAATTGCCCGCCCCCGAAGAAATAAACGAGAACATTGTTTGCTTCTGGCGTCCCAAGGATGGGCTTGGCCCAGGAATCGGCCACCGCTACCGCTATCGCATGCATTGGTGCTGGAACGCTCCCATCGAGAACAGGAAGGCGGTTGTGCAGCAGACACGCGTCGGCGAAACGAAGGCCGGAGAGGTCGCTTTCGTGGTGGATTTTGCGAACACGGAGTCTTGCGAGGGATGCAACGGCGCCGCTGTCATGCCGAATGTGACAGCCTCGGCCGGCGAGGTGCGTAATCCCCGGCTTGCCCCCGGCCCAAGCGCGGCGACCCAGCGGCTCCGCTTCGAATACGCGCCCTCGGGCAGCGATCCTGTTGATTTGCGCGCTCAACTTGCCGTCGACGGAAAGCCGGTTTCGGAAACATGGATCTTTCGATGGGCGCGATAATTCGCCGCAGTTAGTCAAGGGAGCTCCCTGGGCCTTTCTCTGGCCCCAAGCTGCAGCTCATCCATATCTCGTCATTCTGGAAAACCTTTAGGGGCCCTCAACTCACATGGACCGGCGGGATGTCCTCAAACTCAGCGCGGGCTTCGCCGCGGCTCTGTTTTTGGCGCGGGAAGCCGTGGCCGGCAGCGCCGCCAATTCTCTGAACAGCTTGCTAATGGGCGAGAACACGCCGTTCTCGGAGGACATCGTTATCGAGCGGGCGCGCCAGCTTTCCCAAGCGCCCTACGCCGCCCCGCCGCAAGATGCCATTCCAGCCGCATACAAAGACCTCAACTATGACCAGTATCGCGCAATCCGCTTCAGGAAGGATTTGGCGCTATGGAGGCACGACAATTTAAGCTTCACAGCCGAATTCTTCAGCGCAGGATATATCTACTTAGCTCCCGTCCAAATTTTTGTCGTAGATGCGGGCAAAGCTGCGGAACTTAAATACCAGCCGGGCCTCTTCACATACGGTCCAGAAGTGAGCCGGCCGCCAGAGAACACAAATCCAGGCTTTTCAGGTTTCCGCTTGCACACGCTCATCGACCGGCCGGATATCATGGACGAGTTTGTAGTCTTTCAGGGAGCAAGCTACTTCCGGTCGAAAGCGCCCGGCCAGGATTATGGCATGTCCGCGCGCGGGCTCGCGATCAACACAGCGCAACCGCCAGCAGATGAGTTTCCCATTTTTCGCTGTTTCTGGCTCGTCAAGCCGGCGCCGAGCGCTTCGGCTGTCACGATTTTTGCATTGCTTGACAGTGTAAGCGTCGCGGGCGCCTATAAATTTGTCATTTCCGCCGGGCAAAATACCGTCATGGATGTGGACTGTTCGCTGTTCCCGCGCAAAACGATGAACTTTGCTGGCATCGCCCCTCTAACGAGCATGTTCTACTTCTCGCCTGGCTCGGACTATCGCGCCGACGATGTCCGGCAGCGCGTACACGATTCCGATGGTCTTTCCATCTGGAACGGCAAAGGCGAGCACATCTGGCGCCCCCTGATCAATCCGGGCCGGAACCAGTTTTCTGCTTTTGCCGATAATGGCCTCAAGGGCTTTGGTCTTCTCCAACGTGAGCGCCAGGCCGATCGCTACCAGGACTTCGACGCCAAATATGAGCTGCGTCCAAGCGTCTGGGTGGAACCGGGAGAGGCCTGGGGCGAAGGGTCTGTGGACCTGATTGAACTTCCGACAAAAACTGAGTATTTTGATAATATCGTTGCGTTCTGGCATCCGAAAGAGCCGCTGCAGGGCGGAGCGACTTACACCTACCGCTACCGCCTGACTTGGTGCGCTGAACCACCGATTCGCTTTAATTTCGCACGCGTCATCCAAACTCTGATCGGCGCTTCGCCGCAGCATAAGGGCATGCGTCAGTTCTTTGTCGATTTCGCCGGTACCGACGGGTTCAAACTTTGCGATGACGTTGACGATTTTTGCGGCGCGACGAACGGAAATGTGGAACTAACTGCGAGCGCAGGGGCTATCGTGAACGTGGCTATCCGACGGAACCGGATTTCAGGCGGCCACCGGGTCAGTTTCGAATATCAGCCTGCAACTGGCGCCGTGGAAGCAGACTTACGCTGTAGCTTGGTTGCAGAAGGCAAGCCAGTTTCCGAGATCTGGGTCTATCGTTGGACGGCTTGAGGGCAAGGATGCACGATACTTATCCGCTTTCCGAGACCCCTCCGATCCCGGCTTCCAGGGTGCAATCGGTTTTTGCCCCGCAAAGTCTCGACCGCTTCGACCGCGCCACCCGCCGCCAGAGCAAACCCGACCAGGGAGCCTTTTGGCGCAGAGCGTTCGTGTTCGGAGGCGCGTTCGCCATCACGGGATACCTCATCCGCGAACTCTATCTCGTTCTCAGCGTGGGAAGCTTTGCCGCGCTTGAAATAGCTTTGATGGTGCTCTTCACCATCAACATTTTCTGGCTCTCACTCTCCTTCATGACTGCGCTCGCCGGCTTTGGGGTCATAGCGTCCGGCACGCGAAGATCGCTCGTCGATCCGAAGGACTACGATCCGCGAACCGCGCTCACCGGCAAAACCGCGCTTCTCGTCTGCACCTATAATGAGGACCCGGCCCGGATCTTCGGCATGGCCGTGGCCACGATGGGATCGATCGCCAAGCTTGGCCAGCAGGGGAGCTTCGACCTTTTCATCCTGAGCGACACGACCGATCCCGACATCTGGGTGCAGGAGGAGGCCGCCTTTCAGGCCGTCCGGGAACGCGAATCTGTGGGCTCGCGCATGTTCTACCGGCGCCGGTCGGCCAACACGGGCAAGAAGGCAGGCAATATCGGGGACTGGTGCCGCAGATGGGGGGCCAATTACGAGTACATGCTCGTGCTGGATGCCGACAGCCTCATGACGGGCGAGTCAGTCGCCAAGCTTGCGGCCATTATCGAGAACAACCCGGATTTCGGTCTTGTCCAGACGGTGCCGCTCTCGATTGGGCGGAACACGCTGTTCGCCAGGCTCCAGCAATTTGCAGGCCGGCTTTACGGCCCCATGCTGGCCACAGGGCTTGCCTTCTGGCATAGGGGCGTCAGCAATTTCTGGGGCCACAACGCCATCATCCGTACCCGCGCCTTCATCGAGAGCGCGGGCCTTCCCATGCTACCGGGCAAGCCGCCCTTCGGCGGGCAGATCCTCAGCCACGACTTTGTGGAAGCCGCTCTTTTGAACCGCGCGGGCTGGCGCGTTGTCATGGTCCCGGATTTGCCCGGCTCCTTCGAGGAGATTCCGCCGAGCCTGATCGACTTTGCAATCAGAGACCGCCGGTGGGCACAGGGCAATCTGCAACACTCGCGCGTGATTTTTGCCCATGGCCTCCACTGGTGCAGCCGCGTGCATATGGCCATGGGCATCATGGCCTATGTCTCCGCCCTCGTGTGGTTTTTGTTCCTTGTTATCGCGCTGTCGCTGACGCTTCAGTCCATTTACACGCTGCCGGAATATTTTCCCGACGGCTTTTCGCTTTTCCCGAAATGGCCAATTCAAGACGCCGCGCGGTCCTTGGAGCTATTGATCCTGACGCTGAGTGTATTGCTCCTGCCGAAGGTTTTCGCCTACGTGCTGGCAATCATGGACGGCAAGACGCGGCGCGGATTTGGGGGCGCTTTCATTTTGTTCGGGGGCCTGCTCGTAGAGACCGTGTTGTCCTCCCTTTTTGCACACATCATGATGCTGTTGCAGTCTTCGGCGGTCATCGACGTCTTCCGGGGGCGCGACAGCGGGTGGAAGCCGCAGCGACGGGGCGACGGATCTCTCCCAATTTGGGAAATCTTGCAGTTTCACTCCGTGCACATGACGCTGGGGGTCTGCCTTGCCGGGCTGACAATCTATTCGTCCACCATTCTTTTTCTTTGGATGCTGCCGGCGTCTCTCGGCCTCGTGCTTTCAGGACCGCTTTCGGCCTGGTCGGCAAAAAGGTCGGCTGGTGAAGCATTTCGCCGTCTCGGTCTCCTCCAAATAGAGGAGGAAAAGGCGCCGCCGCCGATTGCAAAAGAGGCAGCGGAAGCCCAGGAAAAGCTGGAAAAGGCCGCGCTTGAACACGAAGCAATCACTCAACTCGCTCGCAATCCAAAGCTTCGGAGGCTTCATCGCGAGCTGATTCAGATGCAGCCCATTACCCTGGAGTTGCGAATTTCGCCCAATCTTGCCATCGGACGCGCAAAATTGGAGGTTTCCGCAAATTTGACGGAATTGCTTAATTTATTGAAGCCGGGCGAAAAGGCCGCACTGCTTTCCGACCCGGAAAGCCTTGCACGCCTGGAAGCTTTTATCCCCGCCGAAATTCCGCCAGAAACGGCGCACCAATCATCGGCTCAGGCTTTGGAGCAAACGTCCTAGCTCCAACTAACAAGGGAAACGACATGTCACCGATCAAGGTCATGCCGCTTCTTCTGACAGGTATAACTCCCTTCGTTATGGTGTCAGGGACAGCGCGCGCTGCCGATCCGCAAATCATCCTCGCTCAGGCTCAAATGCTCACGCCCCAACAGCAGGAGGAAGAGCGCAAGAAGAAGCAGCAACAACAACAACAGCATGGGCAAGGTCAGCCACAGCAGCAGCAGCCACACAACGCTCAGGGCGCACAGCCTCCGCAGCACAACGCGCAGGAGCAGCAGCGCCTGCAGCAACAGCAGCAGCATGGGCAAGGACAGCCGCAGCAACAGCAGCAGCCGTACAACGCCCAGGGCGCGCAGCCTCCACAGCACAACGCGCAGGAGCAGCAGCGCCTACAGCAACAACAGCAGCACGGGCAAGGCCAGCCACAGCAGCAGCAGCAGCCGCACAACGCTCAGGGCGCACAGCCTCCGCAGCATACGCAGGAGCAGCAGCGCCTGCAGCAACAACAGCAGCATGGGCAAGGCCAGCCGCAGCAACAGCAGCAGCCGCACAACGCCCAGGGCGCACAGCCTCCGCAGCATAACGCGCAGGAGCAGCAACAGCATCTCCAGCAGCAGAAGCAGGCACAGGAGCAACAACAAAAAGCTTTGGAGCAGCAGCGCCTGCAGCAACAACAGCAGCACGGGCAAGGCCAGCCGCAACAACAGCAGCAGCCACACAACGCTCAGGGCGCGCAGCCTCCGCAGCAGCACAATGCGCAGGAGCAGCAACAGAGAGGGCTTGATGTCCAAAAAGCTCAACAGCAGCAAGCTCACCAGCAGCAGACGAACCCTCGTCATGAGCTTTCTGCCGAAGATCAGAAAGCCAGGGCCGAGCGCGACACGCACCAAGCCGACCGCCAAAGGCTAATCCAGCATGAACAGCAAATGTCGGCCGCCGAGCATAGCCAGGCCGCCATCAACGAGCGTCTGAAGCTGCAAAACGAGCGGTTTAGCGCCATCGCCTCACAGCGCCGCGAGATCGTGGATGCCGGTGGCCATAAATATATCCAGGAGCCCGGCAACCGCACCCTATTCACGGTGAACAATCAGACCTTCATCCGCCACGATGAGTCCGCGAACTTCCGTCTTTACGGAGGAAACGCACAGACGCAGCGCGGTCCGAATGGCAACATGATCTCGAACATTTACCGCCCGGACGGCGGCCGCATCGAGGTCGAGGTCGATATGTACGGCCGGCCGATCCGCCGCGTCCGCTATCTGCCCGATGGCCGGCGGTTTGTTCTCTTCGAGAATAGAGCCATTGCAGCCGGGATAGGGCTTGCCGCCCTTGGCGCCTTCGTTGTCGCGCTGCCTCCGGCTCATATCGACATCCCGCGCGGCCAGTATATCGTCGACGCGAGCGCTGCTTCGGAGGACGATATTTATGGTGCGCTGCAGGCACCTCCTGTGGAGTCTCTCGATCGTGCCTACTCTCTGGACGAGGTGCTTGCGAGCGTCAGCCTTCGCGAGCGCATGCGGAGCATCAGCATCAACTCCATCCACTTCGAGTTCGGCTCGGCGGAAATTGGCCCAGGGCAGGCCGTCATGCTTGAGTCCGTGGCGGCTGCAATCCGCGACGCTGCGAACGCGAATCCCGGCGAAGTCTTCCTCATCGAAGGCCACACCGACGCTGTTGGTTCGGACCAAGACAATCTGAGCCTTTCGGACCGGCGGGCGCAGGCGGTCGCGGATGTTTTGTCGCAGCAGTTTGGCGTGCCGCGTGA
The DNA here is from genome assembly GCA_963757195.1 of uncultured Alphaproteobacteria bacterium. Classification (GTDB taxonomy): domain Bacteria; phylum Pseudomonadota; class Alphaproteobacteria; order Rhizobiales; family Rhodomicrobiaceae; genus Rhodomicrobium. Next base: position 1,976,936 of record CAVWQG010000001.1, on the reverse strand, counting down.
AAACCTTGTAACGCAAGGCTATGGGAAGCAGTTTCTGCTGATCCCAACTGACGGTCCGGAACGCCGGAACCGGCGTGTGGTTGTCAGACGCATCTCGCCGCTTCTCCAAGGGGACCAAAGCCGCTACAGCAGCGGATATGGCGCTCCAGAAGCTTCAGAAGCTCCAGAAGGAGAGGCCCGGCAGTAACGGGTTAGATAAAAAGAAGCGGACAGATCGTCCGCTTCTTTGCCGGGGGAGACATGGATATCCTGAACCTGCTTTGGACCGCTCTTGGTTTCGTCCTGAGCATTTTTTGGTCGCTTGCCTGGTTTGTGCTGCGCGATCTCATTTCCACGCTCCTTTGGATTCTTATCGTCGCTTGGCTTCTCCTAAGCGTGCGCTATCGCAGCTTCGTCGGAGGCACCGTGGCGATGCTGCGCTACGGCCGCTACGGTTTGAATGTTTTCTGGCGCTGGCTGCGAGGCGCGCCAACCTCCGCCCTGGCGCTCCCTTCCCCGAAGGTGATCACGAAAGAGGTTATCAAATACGTTCCTTCCAAGAAGCGCCGCCGGCCCTTGGGCACGATGTCGATCTCCGAGCAGCTGAACATGCTTCTGGTTGGCGCTCTTTACCTCCTTTTCTTCAATTAAGGTTGCCCGCAGTTTAGCCGGCAACTCTGCCTTGAAAACATATAAACATATCTTTATAAGGCATTCATGACGAGAGCGATCATGGATAGCTTTGACGACGCCGTTGGGCGCTTGCGGGCCGCTGGGGAACCGACCCGCCTTCGCATCCTCCGGCTCCTTCAGAATGGCGAGTTCAACGTCAAAGACCTCACCCAGCTTCTCGGTCAGAGCCAGCCCCGCGTCAGCCGCCACATTAAGCTTCTGGCCGAAGCCGGATTGATCGAGCGCTATCAAGAGGGGAGCTGGGTTTTCGTCCGCGCGTCTTCCGAACCGGCCGTTTGCAGCTTTATCGCAGCAGCCTTTTCGATGATGGCGCCGGACGATGCTCAAATTCTGCGCGATGCGGAACGCGCAGACCAAATCCGGGCTTCTCGCTCCCTTCTCGCTCAGACCTATTTCGACGAAAACGCCGCCGAGTGGGATAGCATCCGATCCTTACACGTTCCCGAGCGCGACGTGGAAGCGGCAATTCTGGATGCTCTTGGCCCCGGCCCCTACGAGCTCCTGCTGGACCTCGGCACCGGGACCGGACGCATTCTCGAACTCGCCGCGGGCCGCGCGCGCCGCCTCGTCGGCCTCGACACAAACCGCGAGATGCTGAAATGCGCTCGCGTGCGCCTGGACAAGGCGGAGCTGGTCAATTGCAGCGTGCGGCTCGCCGACATCTACAATCTTCCTTTTTCCGAGGAAAGCGCAGAAGCGGTTGTGCTTCACCAGGTGCTGCACTTCCTGCATAACCCGAAGGCTGCTTTAATGGAGGCGATTCGCGTCTTGCAGCCGGGTGGCAGGCTGGTCCTCGTCGACTTTGCGCCTCACAACCTGGAATTCCTGCGGCAGGAGCATGCGCATGTGCGGCTGGGCTTCGCGGGGAGTGAAATTGCGGCGTGGCTCGAGGAATGCGGGCTGGGCTCCAGCACCTACCGGGAACTGCAAGCCGATCAGATGAACAACAACGCGCTGACAGTCGCCGTTTGGGCAGGCGAGAAGGCCAGCGCTAAAACGCAAAGATGGAGGACCGCTTCGTGACGGAGGCAAGCACGCATTACCAAGCAATACACCCGCCAATCGCGGTAAGCTTCGAGTTCTTTCCTCCCAAGACGGCCGGAATGGAGGCGTCGCTGTGGGATGCGATCCGCAAGCTTGAGCCGCTTGCCCCGGATTTCGTCTCGGTCACTTACGGAGCAGGAGGATCGACGCGCGAGCGCACGCATGCGACGATATCTCGCCTCCTGAAAGAAACAGCGCTGAAACCCGCTGCGCACTTGACGTGCGTCGCAGCCACGAAGGAGGAGATCGACAGCATTATTCGCGGTTACTGGGAGGACGGCGTTCGCCATATCGTCGCGCTGCGCGGCGATCCGCCCGAGGGCGCAGGCGCGGCTTACACCCCGCATCCCGGCGGCTACTGTAACGGCGCCGATCTGACCGCAGGCATCAAACGGATCGCGGATTTTGAGGTTTCCGTCTCGGCCTATCCCGAGAAGCATCCCGAATCCCCTACGGTCGAGACCGACCTCGACATGCTGCAGGCGAAGGTGGACGCAGGCGCGACGCGCGCCATGACGCAATTCTTTTTCGACAATGACCGCTACTGGCGCTATCTCGAACGCGTTCGCGCCCGCGGCATCAACATTCCCATCGTGCCGGGGCTGATTCCCATCCACAATTTCAAGCAGGTGAAGAATTTCGCCTCACGCTGCGGCGCGTCGATGCCGACCGGCGTGGCCGAGCGCTTTGAGGGCCTCGCGGAAGACCTGGAAACGACGCAGCTTGTCGCGGCAACGGTGGCGGCCGAACAAGTCATGGACCTTGTCGCGGGCGGCGTCACCGAGTTTCACTTTTATACTTTGAACCGCGCCAATCTCGTTTATGCCATTTGTCATTTGCTGGGAATCAGGCCGCACGAGCCGTGCGCCGCGCCGCAGCGCGCCACGGCTTAGAGCCTATCCGCTTTTGATGGAATCAAAAGCGGGCTCTAAGTCTTGTTTTGTCGTGCGTCTTATCGGAAAACCGCTTCGCACTTTTCCGGACGCATTCGAAGGATCAGTCCGCATGAACCGCAACGTACGCATAGCCGCCCTCCACGCCGCCGCAAAACAGCGCATTCTTATTCTCGATGGCGCGATGGGAACCATGATCCAGCGCCACAAGCTTCAAGAGGCCGATTATCGTGGCGAGCGCTTCATGGATTGGCCGAGCGATCTCAAGGGCAACAACGACCTTCTTGCGCTGACCCAGCCCGCCATTATCCACGGCATTCACGAAGCCTATCTCAAGGCCGGGGCCGATATCATCGAGACGAACACCTTCAATGCACAGACCGTGTCGATGTCGGACTACGGCATGGAGGCGCTCGCGTTCGAGATCAACGTCGCCGCGGCGAAGCTGGCCCGGGAGGCGGCCGATAAATACACAGCCCTGACGCCGGAAAAGCCGCGTTTCGTGGCTGGAGCCATCGGGCCGACGAACCGCACCGCGTCTCTCTCGCCGGACGTGAACAATCCCGGATTTCGTAACATTACCTTCGACGAACTGGTCACGGCCTATAGGGAGCAGGCGCGTGGCCTGATCGAAGGGGGCGCGGATACGATCCTGATCGAGACCGTGTTCGACACTTTGAATGCAAAAGCGGCAGGGTTCGCGGTCAAGGAAACCTTCGACGCCATGGGCATCGAACTGCCGCTCATGATCTCAGGGACGGTCACGGATCTTTCGGGGCGCAACCTTTCAGGTCAGACGCCCGAAGCCTTCTGGTACTCGCTGCGCCATTTGAAGCCTTTCTCCATCGGCATGAACTGCGCGTTTGGGGCTGAGCAATTGCGCCCGCCTATCGCGCAGATGTCGAAGGTGGCCGACACCCATGTCAGCGTCTACGCCAACGCCGGACTTCCGAACGCAATGGGCGAATATGACGAGACGCCGGAGTCCATGGCGGGCGCGATGGGCGCGTGGGCAGCCGATGGCTTATTAAATATCGTTGGCGGATGTTGCGGAACCACACCGGATCATATTAAAGCCATTGCGGAAGCCGTCGCTTCGTTCCCGCCGCGAGAGGTTCCTGCGATTGAGCCGCGTTTGCGGCTTTCGGGGCTTGAACCTTTCGTGCAGGCGCCGTGAGCTTTATGCGTCAAGTTCATCTTCCATCTGTGCTGAAAAAATAGGCAAAACCGGAGGCATTTTGCTGAATATTTCAGCGGAAAATTATGTTCCGGCGCAGTACGTTGCTGTGTTAGTCTTTTCTTTGTATTGACTCACAATCTCCACATCTGGTCCGCGCCGATGAAGGGCTGATGCACTGCAGGGGGCTGCATGGCGACGATCACAGCTTTGAAGAATCCGTCGACGGTGGCTCCGCTCGACAATTACAGTCCAGGGCCTAGGTACTGCGAGCTGATAGGCTCTCCAGAGAACCGCAATCGTCATCTGACCGCGCTTTGGCATCGCCTTCAGCAGCTCGAACTGCAACAGCTCCGTGAGCGAGCCGCTGATGCCGAGCGCGAGCTGTTCACCCTTGGAATTACTTTCACCGTCTATAGCGACCGGACCGCGATCGACCGCATTCTGCCATTCGACGTGATCCCGCGCGTGATCACAGCCGCCGACTGGCGCACGATCGATCGCGGGGTCAAGCAGCGCATCAAGGCGCTGAATCTCTTTCTATGGGACATCTATCACGACCGCAAAATCCTCAAAGACGGTATCGTGCCGTCTGATCTCGTACTGGGGAATTCAAACTACCGCCCGGAAATGGTTGGCTACGATCCGCCGCGCGGCACCTATATCCACATCGGCGGAACCGACATCATCCGCGATCCCGCCGGCGATTTCTTCGTGCTGGAAGACAATGGGCGGACCCCTTCCGGCGTGTCTTATGTCGTCGAGAACCGGCATCTGATGCAGCGGGCTTTCCCCGATCTCATGCAAGGCTTCGCGATCGAGAGTGTTTCCGAATACGGCACGCAACTTGGGAACAAGCTTCTCGAGGTTGCGCCGCCCGGCATCTCCGATCCCCAGGTCGTGCTGCTCTCGCCCGGCGTGTTCAACTCGGCCTATTTCGAGCACGTTTTTCTCGCCCGGGAGATCGGTATTCCGCTCGTTGAAGGCCGCGATTTGTTCGTAGAAGACGACAAGGTGTTCATGAAGACGGTGTCGGGTCCCAAACCCGTCCACGTCATCTACCGCCGCCTCAACGACGACTTCCTCGACCCTGAGGCGTTCAAGCCCGAGAGCGTGCTCGGGGTTAAGGGTCTGATGCGCGCCGTGCGTAAAGGGAATGTTACGCTCGCCAACGCCGTCGGCACCGGCGTCGCCGATGACAAGGCGGTTTATGCCTATCTTCCGCGCATCATCAAATATTATCTCGACGAAGAACCAATCCTGCCCAATGTCGAGACCCATATCTGCCGGGAGCCGGATGCTTTGGCCTACACGCTCAGCCATCTCGGTGAACTTGTTGTGAAGCCCGTCGGCGAGTCCGGCGGTTACGGAATCTGCGTGGGACCGAAGGCGACGAAGGCCGAACTCGATATCTGCCGGGATCAGCTGAAGGCGAATCCATCCAACTACATAAGCCAGCCCATGATCGAGCTTTCGGTTTGTCCGACCCTCTGTGATGAAGGCGTAGGCGCCCGCCACGTCGACCTCCGGCCTTTCGCGGTGACGGGCGAAGATACGTGGCTCCTGCCGGGCGGCCTCACCCGCGTCGCGCTTCGCAAAGGCTCCATCGTCGTGAATTCTAGCCAGGGCGGCGGAACGAAGGATACCTGGGTTCTGAAGGAGGATGACGCTTGAGCAGTCTCCTCTCACGATACGCCGAAAGCGTTTTTTGGATGGCGCGCTATTTCGAGCGCGCCGAAAGCCTCTCCCGCGTCATAGAGACACAAACGTCCTTCCAGCGAGGGCGGCAGGATAATTCCTGGGCGTGGATCGTTGCCCTCTATGCCGATGAGAAGGCGTTCGCGAAAGCGTTTTCCGAGCCGACCGCAGAAAACGTCATCCGCTACTACATGGCTTACATCGACAATCCGGGTTCGATCCAGTCTTCGATCCGCTCCGCTCGCGAAAACGCGCGGGCGCTTCGCCCGATGCTGTCGACGGACATGTGGTATCAGCTGAACGACTTCTATAACCGGCTGTTCGCATTCGGCCCGAACGACTTCTCCGAGGTCCGCCTGTCGCGCACTTGCGATGCGATCAAGCGCGGTTGCTATGCGCAAATCGGCGTTTCGGAGAGCACGCTTTACCACGACGAGACTTGGCCGTTTTTCAAGCTTGGACTCTATCTCGAACGCGCCGACCAGACGAGCCGGCTTCTGGATGTGCGCTTTGCCCAGCAAGCGACGGGCATGGCGCACGACGAAGGGCACTATGACTTCACTTTCTGGACCATTCTCTTACGCGCGGCTTCCGCATATCATGCCTACCGGCGCGTTTTCCCCCACTACATCGACCCGGGCGAGGTTGCCCGTTTTCTGATTTTCGATCCGCGTCTGCCGCGCTCTCTTGCTTTCTGCGTCGGAGAAATCCAGGCGATGATCGAGTTCCTGCGGCGTAATTGCGGGCTGAAGAATGCCGCTGGGGCGGCGGAGCAGGCAGAGAAATTGATCGAGGGGCTCGAAGCCGCCAGCAAGGATGAGCGTCTGCTTGAGAACCTCCATACATTCAACGACTGGGTGCAGCTGAGCCTCATTCACATCGCGGAAGAACTGGGGCAGGCCTTCTTCGGCTACGCGCAAACGCCGGAGGCTGCGCCGTCTCCTCCTTCGTCAAGACAAACGCAAACGCAGACGATGGCGGCGCGCTGACCCCAAATTACACCAAGCAGGATGCTGAAAAAGTCATGCTGCCCATGGCCTCATGGCGAGCTTGCCGAACCACGACAGGCTCACCATGAGGTTAACCCGCTGAAAACACTCCACCTCATCCTGAGCTTGTCGAAGGATGAGGCAGGATCTCAGCATCCGGCTGGACTAGCTCGGTGAGTATCGGTTGGGCGGATTGCCTGCTCGCGCTTAGAGATTGATCAAGCAAATCACAATGTTCTTCCTAGCCGATGCCTGGGGCGAGGGCTTTTGGCCGTCGCGCCAGTCGACATCGTTTTGGCAAGTAAATATCCCCCGGCAAAGCCGGGGGCTTTATTGGTATGAGCCGCTCAAAGCGGCTGAATGGGGACGCTGACGCGGCCCCGAATGGTCGGTGCCACAAAGTGGCAGATCAACGCAGAGGTTCAACTGCTCCAGCCTTTGATCCTCCTTCTCCTGATTCTTGATGTAATCCCGGATCACCGTTTCGTCCCGCCCGACGGTCGAGACAAAGTAACCCCGAGCCCAGAAATGCTGTCCTACATAATTCCGCCGCCGCTCACCGTAGACGCGGGCCAAATGGATGGCGCTCTTGCCTTTGATGTATCCGATCACCTGTGAAACAGCGTATTTCGGAGGGATCGAGATCATCATGTGCACATGATCCACCATCAAATGACCCTCTTCGATCCGGCTTTCTTTCTGTGCTGCAAGGTTTCGGAAAATCTCGCCCAAATGCGCCCGCAGCTGACCGTAAAGAACCTTGCGGCGGTATTTGGGAATGAAAACGATGTGATATTTGCAGTCCCACTTCGTGTGACTTAAGCTCTCGAACTCGTCCATCGCGATTTGACCTTTCGTGCGCGTGGTGGCTCACGAAACGAAAGTCGCGGTGGACTGCCGGAAACGTCAAACTGCTCAGGCCTCCCCGGCAAAGCCGGGGGATCTCCCATACGGTTTAGGTAGTTATAGGCGAATTTTCGCGGAGCGAGGCGCACTAATGACCCTAAGACCTTGGACTGTTGCCTGGATGGTTCTCCAGGCCGCAATCTGTATGATCGGCACATTGCCGCCAGCCGTAGCCTGCACGCGATCTCTGTACGTCGGCGACGACGGAACCGTGATCACCGGCAGGAACATGGACTGGAAGGAAGATATGGGCTCCGACCTGTGGGTCTTGCCCGCAGGCATGAAGCGCGATGGCGCGGCGGGGCCGAGGTCCAAAACCTGGACCTCGAAATATGGCAGCGTCGTTGTCTCCGGCTATGAGGCTGGCACAGCCGATGGCATAAACGAGAAGGGCCTTGTCGCGAACCTGCTCTACCTCGCGGAATCGGATTACGGAGCGCCCGACCCGTCGCGTCCCTTCCTTTCCATCGCGGCGTGGACGCAGTTTGTGCTCGATAATTATGCGACAGTCGCCGAGGCCGTGGACGCCTTGCGGGCCGAACCTTTCAACATCCTTGCGCCAACGCTGCCGAATGGCGCACCCGCAGCGCTTCACCTCTCCATTTCGGATCCGGCAGGCAACTCGGCCATCTTCGAATATGTCGGCGGGAAGCTGGTCATTCATCACAGCAAAGACTACACGGTGATGACGAACTCGCCCGTCTATGATCAGCAACTCGCGCTCGACGCGTACTGGAAGGGCATCGGCGGCCTGACGTTCCTGCCGGGAACGAACCGTGCTGCGGACCGCTTTGTGCGGGCGTCGTTCCTTCTCAATGCGATCCCGAGGAAGCTCGATAAGAATTACATCGCAGGCGTTCCTCAGCAGTCCTTCGCTTTTCAGGCGGTCGCGGCCGTGATGAGCGTGCAGCGCTCGGTAAGCGTGCCGCTTGGCATCTCGACGGCCGAGGAACCGAACCTCTCCTCCACCATCTGGCGTACCGTGGCCGACCAGAAGAACCTCATCTACTATTTTGACTCGGCGACGCGCCCGAACACGTTCTGGGTTGCGCTCGACAAGACAGACCTGAAGGCGGGCGCGCCGGTGAAAAAGCTCACTATTTCCCACGGCGAGGTGTTTTCGGGCGAGGTAAGCGGAGAGTTCAAGGAGGCGGAGCCGTTCAAGTTCCTTCCGGCAAAGCCGCCCGCGAATTAGCGCGAGGGGCCTCGCACGCCTGTCCTTATCCGCGCCAAGATTGATCCATAACGTCATCGTGTCGATGAATTGATGGATTAGGTGGTCAACTTCGCCGCGAAGCAGATACATGTCGCGGGGGGAAAGAGCTTTTGACCAGCACTATTTATAGCCTTCGCGCACCGATTTCCGAAGCCGGTTACAAAGCCGCCAGAACATCGCCGGCAGGCGAGCGGGCGGATTTTATCTTGGTTGCGGATCGCTCGGCTCCCAAGAAAGCCCCCCCGCCGAGCCTCGATCTTTTCGCGGACGCATCTTTCCCGGCCGGAGCGACGCCGCCGGGCTATGCGCTCATCGCCGACCGCAGGCAGATCTTAACGAACGCCTGGTCCAAGCGTGCGGTCTATGCGGCGATTGCCGCTGCGTTTCTCCTGCACCTTGCCATCCTTACGCCGTTCCTGGTGCGGCCCGCCCCTAGCGCCCCCGATATCCACCAGCTTGGCATGGAGGAGGGCGCGCCCGAAAACCTGAACGTCTCGATCATCAGCGAGGCGGACCTCAAGCGACTCAGCTCCGACCCTTTCCGCCAGGAAGCGCCTCCTTCACCGGCGCCCCCCGATACTCCGGCCCCTCCCCCGGAACCGCAAGCTGTTCCCGAGCCGCCGAAGCCTCCCGTGAAAGAGGCGAACGCCGCCTCTTCCGCGGCAGAGCCCGATGCGTCGGATAAGAAAAGTCCGCCCTTCGACCCGGCGGGCTACATCGCGCAGATGTCCGAGCAATTCGGCTTCCAGTTGAAGCAGGCTGTCAACGAGTCCGAGCAGCGGCGCGAACAGACCCGGCAGGCGTCACGCCAATCCGGCAACGTCAGGTCTCTTCGGCCGGGTGCGACGCACCAAGGGAAATCCGATGAGTGGGAGCGCAAAGTCATCTGGGCGCTCAGCGCCACCAAGCCGATGGGGAACGGGAAATGGGGCAGCGCTGTCGTGACCTTCGTTGTTTCAGAGAGCGGCCAGGTCCAGGGCTTGAGACTGATCAAGACCAGCGGCGACAACTGGCTCGACCAAGGCGCGCTCCTGGCCGTGAAGCAGGCGCGAATGCCCGCTCCCCCGTCCGGTCTGCCGGCCGGCGACAGGGTATTCAATATCGAGTATATTTCGCTGCCGGATCACTAGAACGCCTCAGGATGAGGCCGAGCGATTTCAGTGGCTTAAGCCTCATGGTGAGCTTGTCGCGGTTCGGCGAGCTCACATGATGCCATGGGCCACATCGTTTTTTAGTTCGCGCAAGGGAGAAACGCCATGCCCGCTACGCCCGAGTCCGAAGCGCGCACCCGCGCCTTCGCGCGCGTCATCGGCCCCTTCCTCGTCATCGTTCCCGGCATCGTCGCGGTGCGCGCCCCCGGCATGGGCGTGCAGCTCTCGGCCTTCTTCGAGAACGCGGCGCTGGTGTGGATAACGGGCGGCCTCCTCGTCTTTGCCGGGCTGTTCATCATCGCGAACCATCAATACTGGTCGAGCGCGTCCGCGATCCTGGTTTCCCTGTTCGGCTGGTTTCTGGCGCTGCGCGGGCTGGCGCTTCTGGTCGCGCCGCACCTGTATGAGAAGGCTGGCATCGAGGCGATGAACGCGATTCCCCTCGTGCGGGCCGGTTTCAGCCTGCTCGTCCTCGCCGGTCTTTGGCTGACCTATACGGGCTGGATCGCAAAGCCGCGACAGACGGTCACATGCAATCGAGCGCGAACATGACCCTCGGCTTGCCTCCCTCCGGATTGTCGAAATCCGCGATCTCAAGCTGGCAATGATCCTTGCCGCTCAGCGCACTCCCGGCGTTATCGGAGTCTGTCCGCAAATAGGGGCTCTTCAGGTCGATTCGCGCGCCGACGCCAACCGTATAGGATTTTCCGCGCACCGATATGTTGATGGCTCTGTTTCCGAAGGGATGCGGCCAAACCTGGACAAAGGCCAACGGAATATGGTCCCCGGTCAGATCGGCGGCCTCGCCGAGGTTCAGCGTGAAAATGCCAAAATCGAAATGACGCGCTTGATCCAGAGCCTGCGCCTCAAGATGTAGGCCGCCCGCCGATGCGATCGCGAACGCCGAAGCTGCCAAGGCCTTCATGCTTTTGCTCCTCATCCAGAGCGGAAGACATCCATCGGCGGCGAACGAATACCTTCCCCTTTCAGCCCGAAAGCGCGCAAGGCGAGGCGGGCCGGTAACTGGATAGGTTACTATCCTTTCGTTGAGGTTGCGTTGAAAGAGTTGGACCAATTTTCGTTGTTATCCGTCAGCGAGTTGAGTGCGCTTCTCTTGAACGGCGATTTTAGGAAAGAGCGCTTTTCCGAAAGGTTAATCGAGATAACGCATTGATCTAAAAGGAAATTTTTGAGAACGCTTAACCCGGCGAGACGATAAAGGCGGCCATCGTGGTTAACGAGAGCGGCCTCAACATATTTAACGGACTTTATCGCGTCCCATTCCCGCCAAAAATACATTCGATTAACCCTACCGGCCATGGCCATAAAACTGTTTGTTTTCAACGCGTTGTGCCGAGTTATCGCGCCGGCCGGACGGATGCCGCGCCTCCTTGTTAAGATTTTTTAACGCGATTTGGACTAGAGATAGACCCTTGCGCCCCGCCGTTAACCATCCTTCCGTTAATTTGCAGGCGAAGGGCGTAGGCGCCGATGGCGTGAAATCGCGCGCTCCATGGCCGGCGTCAGCGGCGCAGGCGCGATGAGCGCTTCGGCAAAACGCTGCTGATCCTCGGCCGAGAGCTTGATGACTTCGCTTTCCTCGATGGTCATGGCGCTTCAGTCCTCAGTTGCGGGCGCGGTCGCGCCAATAATGGAGACGCCGCTTGAAATGAGCGACCGGGAGCACGACGATACCGCCATCGTCCACGAAATAGACAAGCCTGAAAGGGAAGCGCCTTACCCGGCAAGCTCGGTCCACATCGGACACAAGGGGCCAAGCTTCGGGGAATTCCTCAATCAGCGAAACCGCATGCGCCACTTCCTTTAAGAAAGGGCGGCTGAGACTGGGGCAGCGCTTTTCGTAAAATACAATGGCTTCGTCGAGTTCAAGTTCGGCGGCAAGCGTAAACCGCGCCTTCACTCGCCCAGACGCTCGCGCAGAATGTCTTCAAATGGCCGCGCGGACATCTCGCCAGAAAGGAAAGCTTCGCGTCGAGAGCGGATCTCCTCACGGAAATCGGCTTCGTCCCGTTCGCTTCTCTCCTGCAAGCTGAGCAGCAGAGTTTCGCAGAGCCGCTCCCGCTCCTCGCGGGGCAGCGCCAGCGCCTGTTCGGTGATGATCTTCGCGCGTTCGCTCATGGCTCAAATTTGCTCCGCCAGGAGGGCGAACGCAAGCCCGAAGCGCCCCGCGGCGCGCAAGTGAAAACGATCCGGCGTGCGCTCAAGCTTTCGCAAGAGGAATTCGCGGCTTCGTTTCATATTCCAATCGGGACGCTTCGGGATTGGGAGCAAGGGCGCAAGGAGCCAGACGCGGCGGCGCGCGCCTATCTGCGCGTGATTGCCCGCGAGCCTGAGGTGGTGCGCAAGGCGCTCGACCGGCCGCAAGCGTGAACCGCGCTTTCACTTGCTCAATCAGCGCTTTCTGGCGGCGTGGCGAATGTAAAGGATGTCGACGGCCTTCGCCGCTTCATCAATTTCGTAAAAGATAAGATAGGGGTAGCGGCCTACGGGAAGCATGCGCAATCCCCGCTCCGCCGTCTCCGGACCGGACGCGGGAAACTGCGCCAAGCTCTCGATCCTGTCCTTGATCCGCGCCTTGACGGCGAGCGCAGCCCGCGGATTTTCCGGCGCGATACACTCGAAAATGCCGTCCAAATCGCCGAGCGCGCGCGGCGTGTAGCGAATTTTATAGGCCATGGCGCTTGTAAAACGCCGCGACCTCCTCATCACTCACAAACTCGCCGCGCCGGGCTTGCGCGCGCCCTTCAGCCACGGCGGCCTCCTCGTCAGGCGACAGCCGGTATTGCCCCACCCGCTCAGCCTCGATGGCGAGCAGGCTTTTCAGCGCCTGCTCCTGCGCCTCCGCGGGCCAGGAAGAGAGGCGGTCGATCACATGTTCCAGCGCTTTGTCCATGCCCTAATAAACCATTTTCAGGAGGCGAGCGCAATTAGGCGCCCCCTTCACAGCCGCTTCCGCGCGGCGATCATCTCATCCAAGGTCACGGAGGAAATTTCCCCGCGGTCGTAAGCTACGAGCCGGTCTTCGGCCTCGTCGTACCATGCGTCATCGACCGCGCCGTCTGTCATGCCAAGGCTTTCCGCCAGGGCGGGATAAATCGCTTCCTGCTCCTCGCGGGGCAGCGCCAGGGCCTGTTCGGCTATGATTTTCGCACGTTCGTTCATGGCTCAAATGTGCGCTACTCAGACGGCGAACGCAAGAGCGCCGCGCCGCGGCGATGGCCGATCCCGATGCGGTCCCGATGACCGATGAGGAGTGGGCCGAAGCGCCCCGCGTCGCGCAAGATCAACCCGCCTTCAATCGGAACCGATTTAAGGCGGAAAGTTGATCGACTTTAAAGTGCTGAGCAGCCCGCGTCCGATTGGACGCGGGCTGCTCTAGTGAAAACGATCCGGCGTGCGCTCAAGCTTTCGCAAGAGGAATTCGCGGCTGCATTTCATATTCCAATCGGGACGCTTCGGGATTGGGAGCGAGGGCGCAAAGAACCGGACGCGGTCCGCAAGGCGCTCGACCGGCGGCAAGCGTGAACCGCGCCTTCAGTTGCCAAATGCTCGCGCAGAACGTCTTCGAAACAACGCGCGGACAACTCGCCGGATATGTACCTAATGTTGCCGGAGCGTATCGACGAATGCTGTCAGAACTTCCTCCATCGTACTGTATATTTGGGAGCCCGCGAAATGTGACTGCACCTTTTTGGCGATCTGCTCAGGAGACTTTGCGTCTTCGAGTGTAGCAGCTGCTGCCCATCCACGCCCGGAATGTAGTGTATCCCAAGGTGAGCGCTTATTTTTTCTAGTATTCGCGCTGTCACCATGTTTTCCAAAACCGTAAATAAGTTTAACTTGGCTATTCCAGACAGGCTTAAAAAGTTGAATTAGATAGTTCTCGGCACCCGTTTCCCATCCAGACTGTACAACTAGAGCCCGGCATTCAAAGTCTTCTATGCTAAGTGATTCAGCTCGCCTAATGTTCTTGCGATGCTCATTGAGTCTGGCAGCCAACCTAAGCCCCTGTTCAACTGGCGTGCGCGCGTTCTTGCTGCCTGGAGCGGCTTGGCCTACATAGATCGGGGTCTCAGTCTTGCTTATAGGGCCATAGAGTGAGTAATCCCCATTATAGTAAATTGCATAAACTCCAGAACCGAAGAATTCGTCGATCGATTCCAATGTCTGCCTTGTCTGTGCCGTTAGTGCAAGAGCGATAAAAAAACCGATTGTTCGAGGATTTCCGGGGTCGAACACTGTGGTTGATCGTCTGCGCGGGTCAAGTTCGACTAAAAGGTTGTTAAGCTCACCAGCAGCGTGAGCAATTTCGGAATTAAGTTTTTTGCGGCCGTTAGGTGTTAAGGCGGTATTCCTCGCCTGCGCGGCGAGGTCGGCGAGATCCTGACGGAGTTTTGCAATGATCTGGTCTGCTTGCGATTTAGGCGGCTTTGACATTGCGGAACTCTGCAAGATTGGCGGCACATAAATGAGTGCCGATCTTTTTTATTATCGTGGACGCCAATTGAACCGGGACCGCATTGCCAAGTTGACGCATTGTCTCCGTCCAGGAGCCATGAAACACGAAATCGTCTGGGAAAGTCTGCAATCTTGCAGCTTCACGAACAGTAAAGTACCGGAGACAACCATTCGGCTTTGCTAACATGTTCTCTCCGCCGGGCACTCCGTGAACACCCGCTTTGAGTGTTTTTGCGGGCTCGTCAAACGGACTTCCCGTATGACCTTTGTAAGCCCGCGCCCCAGCCTGGAACCGATGATTATGATACTGTCCGGCCAACAGTGGTTCTTGCTCGGGATCTGGAAGGTCGCCGATTGCATCACGCACGGTTCTCCAGGGCAATAATTTCGACTTTATCTCCAGCTTTTTACACCGCTCCCGAAGTCTGACGTTAAGTTCTCGCACTTTTCGCGAAACGTGATGACGGTCCCAATACTCATTTGAACGAACCTGCTCCCACAGCAATACGTCTAAGGAATGCGTTTCAACTGGGAAAGACCACTCCACTCCTTGGTCACTTCTGAACCCTACAATCACGACACGTTCGCGGCGCTGTGGAATTCCATAGTTGGCGGCATTGAGGACGCGATAGTCGACTTGGTATGAAAGACCTATGTCGCGGCGACGGGCTGTATGATGGTTGCTTAAGCGCGCGTAATGTTCTGTCCAGTCCTCGTCAACGCGACGCGTGATCTCTGGATAGGTCAGTTGTTGAATGACATAACCAAGGTATCTTGAAAGACTTTCCCGAGTTAGACCTTTTACATTTTCAAAAAGAAACGCCTTCGGAGAAATTTCGCGGATTGCTCGAACAGCCTCCATCCACATGTCTCTCTTGTCGTTGAATGCACCGTGCTTGCCGCCTAACGAGAATGGTTGGCAGGGTGGCCCCCCAGTTACTAGCTCGACATTTCCTCGATATTCCCGGAAGTCGACTTCTCTAACGTCGCCTTCCGTTGGGGCTGGCCATTTTGCAAGGGCTAATACCCCTCGCGTTCGATTTTCTCTAATGGTATCGCAGCACCAGCGGTCCCATTCCACTATTTTGATGGGCACGAAGCCCGCTTGGCTTACTCCGATGCCAAGACCTCCAGCTCCGGCGAAAAGCTCGATGGCTCGCATGCCCGCTCCTGCAAAAAGCGCTTCAATTTGTTCTCCAATTGTTCCTTATGCCGTAATTCGCATTCCCAAACAACCATCACATTCCAACCAGCTGTGGAAAGCGCTTCGGCATTTCGCTCACCACGCTGTCGATTTTCATCCAACTTTTTTTTCCAGAAATCCAAGCGTGATTTGGGTAGCCTAGCGAGATTGCAGCTTGGATCAGCATGTCGATGCCAGAAACAACCGTGAACAAATATAACCTTACGAGCACGGCGAAATACTAGATCAGGGCAACCAGGCAAATCTTTCACATGAAGTCTATAGCGATAACCCATACCGTGAACTATGCGTCTAACTATCCATTCTGGGCTGGTGTTCTTGGAACGGACAAGGGCCATGCGTCTGCTGCGTTCGGAGGGCGTCAAAGTGTCAGCCATGCAAAATCCGTGACCGGGCGCTAAACCGCCTCAACAAAGCTCGCGACCACCTTCTTCTGCCCGGCCTTCTCGAACTCCACCGTCAGCTTGTTCCCATCGATCTCGCTGATCGTGCCGTAGCCAAACTTCTGGTGAAACACCCTCTGCCCCAGCGCAAAAGCCGCGTTCGGCATGGCCGTGCTCGCCGCCACAAGCTCGCCCTCGATCTCCGACGGGATGGGCCGCTTCCGGTTCCGCACCGCGCCCTCCGAGCGCCAGTTCGTCTGCGCGCGCCGCCAGCCGGGCGTCTCGCGCTGCTCGTAATCGAAGGGCGAGGCGGCCTCGTCGAAGCGGCTCGCGCCATAGCCGCCATTCGCCATGCCATAGCGGCCATACCCATGGCCGCCGCTCTCGATCACGACCTCGGCGTGCTCCTCGGAAAGCTCGTCGAGGAAGCGCGACGGCATCGCCGATTGCCATGAGCCATGCACGCGCCGGTTCTGCGCGAAGCTGATGGTGAGCCGCCGCTTGGCGCGCGTGATGCCCACATAAGCGAGGCGGCGCTCCTCCTCCAGGCCTTCCTGGCCGTTCTCGTCGAGCGCGCGCTGATGCGGGAACAGCCCCTCCTCCCAGCCGGGCAGGAACACGACGTCGAATTCCAGCCCCTTCGCGCCGTGCAGCGTCATGAGGCTGACGCGGTCGCCATCGGCGGCCTGATCCGCGTCCATGACGAGCGAGACGTGCTCCAGGAAAGCGCCGAGGCTGTCGAACTGCTCCATGAAGCGGATCAGCTCTTTCAGGTTTTCGAGCCGGGTTTGCGCTTGCGGCGACTTATCGTTTTGCCACATCGCGGTGTAGCCGGACTCGTCGAGGATCAGCTCGGCAAGCTCCGTGTGCGGCATGGCGCCGGCTAGCGAGTGCCAGCGCCCGAAATTGTCCGTGAGCGCGCGAAGCGACCTGCGCGGCGCGGGCTTCAGCTCCTCGGTTTCGGTGATCTGGCGCGCGGCGCGGAACAGGCTGATCCCCTCGGCGCGCGCGAGCTGGAAGATGGTCTGCAGCGTCTGGTCGCCAAGGCCGCGTTTCGGCACGTTGATGATGCGCTCGAATTTGAGGTCGGCGGCGGGGTTCTGCATCACTTCCAGATAGGCGATGGCGTCCTTGATCTCCTGCCGCTCGTAAAAGCGCGGGCCGCCGATCACGCGATAGGGCATGCCCATCGTGACGAAGCGGTCTTCGAAGCTGCGCATCTGGAAGCTCGCGCGGACAAGGATCGCCATGTTGTTCAGCGGGACGCCCTCGCGGCGAAGCCGGTCGATGTCCTCGGCGGTGAGGCGCGCTTCCTCGTCGTCGTCCCAGATGCCGCGCACGGTGAGCTTGCCGCCGTCGCCCGCGTTGGTATGCAAGGTTTTGCCGAGGCGGCCGAGATTGTTCGCGATCAGCTTCGAGGCCGCGCCGAGAATGTGGCCCGTGGAGCGGTAATTTTGCTCCAGCCGGATCACATGCGCACCGGGGAAATCCTTCTCGAAGCGGAGGATGTTGTCCACCTCCGCGCCGCGCCAGCCGTAAATGGACTGGTCGTCGTCGCCGACGCAGCAGACATTGTGGTTCCCCTGCGCGAGGAGGCGCAGCCAGAGATATTGCGCGACGTTCGTGTCCTGGTACTCGTCAACCAGGATGTAGGTGAACCAGCGGTGATATTGCTTGAGTACGTCCGGGTTCTCCATGAAAAGCCGGATATTTTCGAGAAGCAGGTCACCGAAATCGGCCGCGTTCAGCTCCTTGAGCCGCTTCTGATAAGCCGCGTAAAGCTCGATGCCGCGCCCATTCGCGAAACTGAAAGCAGCGCTGGCCGGGACCTTCTCCGGGATGAGCCCCTTGTTCTTCCAGCCGTCGATCAGCCCGGCAAGCTGCCGCGCGGGCCAGCGCTTTTCGTCGAGCCGCTCCGCCTGGATGAGCTGCTTGATGAGCCGGATCTGGTCGTCTGTGTCGAGGATCGTGAAATTCGACGAGAGGCCGACAAGCTCGGCATGGCGGCGCAAAATGCGCATGCCGATGGAGTGGAACGTGCCGAGCCAGGGCATGCCCTCCACGGCGCCGCCGACGAGCTTGCCCACGCGCTCTTTCATTTCGCGCGCGGCCTTGTTCGTGAAGGTCACGGCGAGGATTTCGTTCGGGCGCGCGCGGTGCGTCCAGAGGATGTGCGCGATGCGCGTGGTCAGCACCCGCGTTTTGCCGGTGCCCGCGCCCGCGAGGACGAGCACAGGCCCGTCCAGCCGCTCGATAGCTTCGCGCTGCTCGGCGTTCAGACCTTTGAGGTAAGGAGCTTCCGGCGCGAGCGCCTGAGAAGCGGCGATCTTCGCTGCGATATTAAAACTCGTTCCCATGGAACAGATATAGCACGGCGCTGGGCGCGGCAAAGGAAGCCGCGCGCCCTTTTCACAGCCAAAGCCTGTGGCCCTCAAGGCACAGCCGGCAAGTTTCATTCAGTTTCTGCGATCAGGATTGCGAATGTTCACTTAGCGTTTTCGTGGGGGTGCGAGAAGGTGGAAGGGGCTGTGCCGTTATCTATGACCAGTCTGGACCTTTGCAGAAAAGCGGGAGGTGGAGGATGAAGCTGAAATTGAGGCATTTCACAATAGCTTTGGCTGCTGGCGCTTTGGTCGCCGTGCTGGGCTTGCCGGACCTCGCGGATGCACGCGGCGGCGGTGGCGGCGGACACGGTGGTGGATTCGGGGGCGGCGGCCGTGGCGGATTTGGCGGCGGCGGCATGGGCATGCACAGCATGGGCGGCATGGGAATGCGCGGGCCTGGCGGCATGGGTGGCATGCGCGGAGCGGGTGCGATGTCGTTCTCGCATTCTGGGATGGGCTACCGGAGCTTCGGCGTCACCCACGGCTCCAGGTTTTATAGCCAGAGTTTCCATGCGGGCGCTGGTCATATCGGGAACCGGAGCTTCAACAGGAGCTTTTCGGCGGGGCGCACATCGCTGGGCGCCAACCGGCTCACGAACACGGGCATAACGAGAAGGACCGTTGGCGCCACTGCGGGCCAGAGGAATACCTTCGTCACGCGGAACAGGCAGCTGGCCTCGAACAGCTCGGTGCGGGCGGCGTCACTCACCAGGCCAAATGCCTTCTTCAATAACAGGTTTGGCGGCAGAGGCGCTTACGGCGGCTGGCGCGACGGCCGTGGACGCTGGTACGGCTATCGCTGGTGGGGCGGAGTGTTCTGGCCGTACTGGTTCGGCGACTACTTCTCCTACGCCTTCTGGCCCGACGACTATTACGACAATTACTGGGGGTACGGCCCCGATGCGATCATGTGGGGCGCTTTCTGGCCTTACGGCGAATTCCCCTACGATGATTCCTACGCCTATGACAGCGCCTATAACGGCGAAATCTACAGTCCTTACCGGCGGCATGCGCGGGCGGCCCCCGCTGCCGATCCGGCCGCCGAATCCGGGACATGCTCGGGCTTCGCTCCGGGTGTGAACGAGCTTCCGATGCAACAGCTCGAGAAGGTCGTCGACGGCAATGAGGAGCAGCGCGCAGCTTTGAACGATCTCAAGGCCGCCACTGTCAAGGCTTCGGACATCCTGAAGCAGTCCTGCTCATCCGAAACGCCGCTAACCCCTGCCTCAAGGCTTGACGCCATGCAGCGCCGTCTCCAGGCGATGGCGGATGCAAACGAGGCCGTCAAAGCGCCGCTCGAGCACCTTTATGGCACGTTGACGGATATCCAGAAGCAGCGACTGGATGCGCTCGCGCATCCCAATGTGAGGCGCGTTCAGACTGCCCGCGCCAAAGATGTGAACATCAATGAGTTGTGCACAAGCCAGGCGAGCTTTACGAATGTGCCCGCCGATCAGATCGCTAGCTCGATTCAGCTCACCGATGCGCAGAAGGAGCAGCTTGAGAAACTGAAGGCTGCTTCGGCGAAGGCGTCGGATGGCCTGAAGGCTTCGTGCCCGGCTGCTGTTCCGGATACGCTCGAAGGGCGGCTCGATGCGGCCCAGCAGCGCGTTACGGCGCTGATCACGGCTGTCGATACGGTTCGCCCCGCCGTGAGCGATTTCTACGCCTCGCTGACCGATGAGCAGAAGGCCGCGCTGAGCATTCAACCGGCTGGGAAGCAGACCGCGAACAACCACGGATGATATCAATCGCTGGCGGCGGCATTTCTCTTGCTGCCGCCAGTGCCGATTGTGCCTCTTCATCTCACTTCTGAGTTGATGACGAGATTGCCGGCCATGCTCTGAAAAGTGGGCTGTGGCAACGAATTGGCCGAAGACATCTGCGACCAGTTTCGTGGCGGCTGGCGTCAATGAGGGCCCGAGGCTCACCGGCTGCAGTTAGCGATAGTCCGTCCTGTGGCAGATCTTGAGCGTGATCAGTGGAAGGCTCAAGTGTGCTTTATCCTCCGGCTACCTCCAAAGCAGGGCTAGCAGGCTGCTGAAAAACTCCGAAACTCCCTAGCGCAAACCTGCGAAATGACGTTTGTGGTCGAGCTGAAGTGAGGTGGACATGCTCAATCGATATTCAGCTCGCTCTCAGAGCGCGTCTGCGCAACCCGAAAAACCCTTTTCAGCAGCCTGCTAGAGAGTTGCTAGTACGCCTCTTCCGCGTGAAACCCTGGAAGTACTTGCCGCAAATGGGGTCAGGATTTCCGCGGGGCCCACTAGGGCCTCAATGCTTGGGACATCGCCGGCTTCATTTGAAGCGTGTAATGTCGGCTGATACGTTCCCGTTCCTTCACCTTTTGGGCGGATGTGCTGGATTATCTCCCGGCCCTTCCGGCTGGCGAGCCAGTTCGCCGCGTCTTCCTCTGTGTGGAAGCAGTATGGAAGAATATGTACGGAACCTTTGGCGAACGGGACCAGCAGTTCATAAGTCCCATCATCCGCAACTCTGAGATAGGGTTGAGAAGCCATCGAAGACCTCAATTCTTAAGCAGAACTAAAACACAAATCGAATGGTGAAGACGTTGATAGTCTCCACATTGCTCAATGTAAGACTTTTACTTAGAGATTTGCGGTCTCTTGCGGCAGCGTCAAATCGCTTTCTGTAACAACGCGCTCGTGCCGTTCCGCCAGGTTTTTTATGCGGTAACGCGGCTCAGATTGATAGTCCGACGGCGGCATGAGGCAGCGGACCTCGTAATCGCCAGCAACAGCCTTACGCGAATTGCTTGGGGCAAGATGGACCGTTTGGCCGATGGCGAACTTGTGAGACAAATCTGCCTCCTCCAGGTTAGGGTTTAACAAGCCCTCCACGATAGAAGCTCTGATGCCGCTGAAGCGTCGACTTCCGTCCGGACCGGAAGAAAAAACTTTGGACTGGCGTCAACGATGTCGTGAGTACTTGCTGCGGCCTTTTTCAGAGCAGCAACACACTGAAAGCCCTTTTTGAGGGCTACTAAATACAGTTGATAAAAACTCTAGTTTTTCTAGAATATAGCATATTTCGACTTTCGCATAACAATATTGTATACGGCACACACCCATAAGACAAGCCTAATATAATAAAATTGAATCACGCATTAAATTTCAATTCTAGCAGGATGCTGAAAAAGGCGGAAATCCAGGCTTCATCCTTCGACAGGCTCAGGATGAGGTCGAGTGATTTCAACTGCTTGGACCTCATGGTGAGCTTGTCGAACCATGGGCCGCATCGCTTTTCAGCAGCCAACTAGTGCGTGGGGCGCCGGCGATTGAGATAGGCATCGAAACTGGCGATGTTCGCGCGAAGTACATTCCTTTGTTGAGGCGGCATCGCCATGCAGGAAGCCATGATTTCGAGCTGGGTAAGCAAGGAACGAACGAGGTCAACCACTTCCTCCTCGGTCGCGTCGAGAAAATGTACGCGCTTGCCGCCTAGCAACGCGCCTTGATCAACACTCCTCATATTATAATCTCATCTTGCTTTTTGATTTTTGCCGTAGAAATTTTTGAAGTTGCAATGCGCTGCTGATTTTCCGCGCACCCTGGAGACAATAAGTTGCAAGTACGTCCCGCGGGAAGTCCGGGCCCAACTGCTGCGGGCGCTGACAGGACTTCCCGCGGGGCGTATTAGCAGGTTGTGGGATCCTGCAAGGTTTTAGCTTAAACAGCAACGCCTCGAATATGATAAGCGTCGAAAGACGAATTGTAACGGAGTGTGACAATAGACGGGTGGTAGCCAACAGTCTCGGCTAGGCATATGACTTGCTTCATTCCTTTTCCAGGTATGATTCATGGCGAACGCACCACATATCTTGATTGTCGACGACGACAGACAGATCAGAGCCAGCCTTGCCCGATTTCTCACCACGAACGGGTTCCGCATTTCGGTGGCGGAAGACGGCGCGGCCATGTTCGCGGCGATAGAGAAGGGCCGCTTCGATCTTGTCGTGTTAGACATCATGATGCCGGGTGAAGACGGATTAACGCTCTGCCGGCGCCTTCGCGAGGCAAGCAGGATCCCCGTTATCTTTTTGACCGCCCTGTCCGGAGAAATCGACTGTGTCGCAGGGCTGGAACTCGGCGCCGACGATTACATCTGCAAGCCCATCCGTCCGAGGGAATTGCTGGCGCGAATCCGGGCGGTGCTGCGTCGCGTAGGGGATATGACTCTTCAGCAGGAACGCGAGCCGATCGTCTCCTACAAATTTGAAGGGTGGCGTCTGGACGCTGTGCGGCGCACGCTTCGCAACCCGAAAGGAGTGCTCGTCGAGCTAACCGGCGGTGAGTTCGATTTGCTTCTGGTTTTCGCAGAGCGCCCTCGCCTCGTGCTCACGCGAGATCAACTCCTCGACCTGACTTCGCGGGAAGGAAGCAGCAGTCCTGGACCGAAGCATCGATGTGCAGGTCGGCAGGCTTCGCCGCAAAATTGAAGTCGATCCACAGCTACCGGCGTTGATCAAGACAGTGCGAAGCGGCGGTTATGTGTTCTGCGCGGATGTCCTGGCCGGATCAGCGGAGTCCGTAGCCGATGCAGTTTCGTGAGCGGCGGCCGCGCTTACGGCTCGGGACGCGTATTGCGGTCACGATCCTGGCGGCGATCGTCGCGGTCGATGCGCTCTTCGCCGTGCTCTTCCTCCTTATGCCTGCGAGACTCCTGACGACTTACAGCGCGCACTGGATCGTTGGGAAGGCGGAGGAGGCCACATCGGTCATATTTCAGGAGGACCCGCAAACAAGGGACGCTCGCGCCGCCTGGTTTGGAGCGGATAATCATTTACACGTCCGTTGGCAGCGAAGGTGGGACGAGTTTGAGCGAGCATCGGAGAAAGGCCTGCGGCCCTTCCTGGAGCGGGCGCGGGCTTCCATCGAACGCAATCTGGAAGGCAAAGTCAGGAAAGTGGAGGTGAAAGGTGTGCTTGAGCTGCGTGGAAACATGTTCCACGTCGATGTTCAGCCCCAGCCGCCGGATTTCCTGAACCGGCTGCCTTTAGGCCCGCTGGGGCCCGGAGAGGCGGATATCCCGCTTCTCGGGATCTTCGAGCTTGCGATTCAAGGGCTCGATGGGAGTTGGATCATCATCGAACCGGAAGGAACGCAAAGCTACGCGGAGCGGCTGCACCCCTGGCTGCTCCTGCTGACTGCCGCTGTAGTGTTGGTGTCTTTGCTATCGACCGTTACGGCAAGACGAGCGCTGCGCCCTTTGGAGCGGCTTGCCGAAAGCGCACGGAATTTCGGGCGGACACGCAAGGCCGTCCCCATCGATCCGGCCGGGTTGCACGAGTTCGAGGTTATCGCCCAAGCCATGAACGAAATGCAAGAGAGCATCAAGCGCTTCATCGATGAGCGTACGCATATGCTCGCCGCCCTGTCTCACGACCTCAGGACCAGTCTGACCGGCCTGCTCCTCGACGCCGAAGAAGTGACCGGAGGCGATAGCAAGAACCGCCTTATTGCAGGCATGGAGGAGATGGAACGGGTGATCTCCGCGACGCTCGCCTTTGCAGGGGACGATCTCAAGGGCGAGCCGGCGCAAATGATCGATCTCGCGGCTTTGCTTATCAGCCTTTGCGACAGCTTTTCCGACCGCAACTGCCCTGCGAGCTATTCCGGACCCGATCACCTTTTCGCCCTGTGCCAGCAGGTGGCGATCAAACGGGCATTCACAAATCTTATCGACAATGCCGTCAAATATGGCGGCTGCGCTCGCGTTCGGCTGAGGCTCGCTGCGGACGGCGCGGCGATTTCTATCGCTGACGATGGACCGGGCATTCCCGCAGACAAAGCCAATCTGGCATTCAAGCCTTTCGGGCGTCTGGACTATGCACGCAACCGGGAAAGCGGCGGCGTTGGCTTGGGTCTCACGATAGCGCGCGACATCGTCCAATCCCATGGCGGCGAGATTCGCCTGGGCGTTCCCTCGGGTGGAGCAGGGTTCGAAGTCCTGGTCTTAATGCCATTGCCCTCTTCTTCCGGACCGGTTTAGCGGCAAACCAGGCCCGGTAGTTGGGGAGCGCTGCAAGCATTTGGGCAGTCTCACGGTCCTGGGCTCGCGGCAAGAGCAGGCGCCCGAACCCTTTCGGGTGCGGTCCACGCCGCACCATCACTTGCCGGAAGCAACGCACCCGCTTACTCGGCGGCGTCTTTCACGGCTTCGCGGCTGTGATAAGCATCGATGCGCGCCTCGATCTCGTGGCGGAAATGCCGGATCAGCCCTTGCACCGGCCAAGCGGCCGCATCGCCAAGCGCGCAGATCGTGTGACCCTCGATCTGCTTCGAGACATCGAACAGCATGTCGATTTCGGCACGCTCCGCCCGGCCCTCCGTCATGCGCTCCAGGACCCGCCACATCCAGCCGGTTCCTTCGCGGCAGGGCGTGCATTGCCCGCAGCTTTCGTGCTTGTAGAAATACGAGATGCGAGAGATCGCCTTCACGATGTCGGTGGACTTGTCCATGACGATGACGGCGGCGGTGCCAAGCCCTGAACCGACGGCTTTCAGGCTGTCGAAGTCCATGCCCAGATCGTTGCACATATGCGCCGGGACGCACGGCACCGAAGAGCCGCCCGGAATGACCGCCAGGAGGTTATCCCAGCCGCCGCGAACGCCGCCGCAGTGCTTGTCGATCAGCTCGCGCAGCGTGATGCCCATTTCCTCTTCCACATTGCAGGGCTCATTCACATGCCCCGAGATGCAGAAGAGTTTGGTGCCTGTGTTGTTGGGCTTGCCGAGTTTTGCGAACCACTCGCCGCCGCGCCTCAGAATGTCAGGCACGACCGCAATGGACTCGACGTTGTTGACAGTCGTCGGCGCGCCCCACAGGCCCGCGTTAGCCGGGAAGGGAGGCTTCAGGCGCGGCTGCCCCTTCTTGCCTTCGAGACTTTCGAGAAGCGCGGTTTCCTCGCCGCAGATGTAGGCGCCCGCGCCGTGGTGCACGTAGATGTCGCAGTCCCACCCGTGGACATTATTCTTCCCGATCAGGCGGGCTGCGTAAGCCTCATCGACTGCGGCTTGCAGGCGCTGGCGCTCGCGAATGAACTCGCCGCGAATGTAGATGTAGCAGGTATTGGCCCGCATCGCGAATGAGGCCAGCAAACAGCCTTCGATGAGCAGGTGCGGGTCGTGCCGGATGATTTCGCGGTCCTTGCAGGTGCCGGGCTCGGACTCGTCAGCGTTGACCACTAGGTAATGCGGGCGGCCATCGGACTTTTTCGGCATGAAGGACCATTTCAGGCCGGTCGAAAACCCCGCGCCGCCGCGCCCGCGCAGCCCGCTCGCCTTCACCTCATCGACGATCCAATCCTGGCCTCTCTGAATAAGCCCCTTGGTGCTGTTCCAGGCTCCGCGTTCGCGCGCGCCCCTCAACCCCCAATCGTGCTGCCCATAGAGGTTCTTGAAGATGCGATCTTTATCGGACAACATGGATCAGTCCTCGTCCTTCGTCTTGCCCTGGCGCGTTCCGGCCGCATTCGGAGCAGCCCCGCCCGGCGAGCCCGTCTCGATCAGCGCTTTTGCGGCCTCCAACCACTCTGCTGTCCTGCCTTTGAAGCGAGGGAGCCGCGTCTCGATCCATTGCCGTTCCTCGTCGGACCAGCGGCCGATCTGCCCATAGCGATAGATGCCGATCTCGTTGAGGAGATGTTGGGATTCCGAGTCGATCCCCGCAACCTTCGTCAGATCGTCCTCCGGGCCTTCCGGCTTCTCGAAGCGCGCGCGGGCTTCCTCGACCTTGCCCGTATCGCCAATCTTAGGCTCCGGCGGCTTGACAGGAGACACGGCCTCAACCAAAGCCTGCGCCTTGTTCTGGATTTCGGTTTCTTGAGCGGCGCGCTCAGCCGGGCGGGCGGCAGCTTGCGGCTGCGCGGCATTTGTCAGTGTTGTCGCACCGCTGACCGGAGCGGAGAACTGCCGGGAAATCTGCGGCCCAGGCTTCATGTCGCGCCCTTTCCGCAAACCGTCGAGCAGCGCTTTGAAATTTTCGGGTGTGAGATCCTCGTAATAATCGTCGTTGATCTGGACCATGGGCGCGTTCACGCAGGCGCCGAGGCACTCAACCTCGATCCACGAGAAAACGCCCTCGGGCGTGACCTGGCCCTGCGGCCCGATCTCTCGCTCGCAAACGGCTTTTATATCCTCCGCGCCGCGCAGCATGCAGGGCGTCGTCCCGCAAAGCTGCACATAGTAACGGCCGACGGGCGACAGATTGAACATGGTGTAGAAGGTCGCGATCTCGTAGACGCGAATGTACGGCATCTCGAGAAGATCGGCGACGTAGCGGATCGCAGGTTCCGGCAGCCAGCGATCATGCTGCTCCTGCGCTCTCCACAGGATCGGTATGACCGCGGCCTGCTGACGCCCTTCAGGGTATTTCTTGATCTGCTCCATAGCCCACGCAAGGTTTTCTGGCGTGAACTCGAAGTCGCTTGGCTGGTTGGGGTCAAGTCGGCGGACGGACATGCGGCGTTTCCATGGGTTCTTGTTTGTTACATAACCGAGATACGGAACAACGGCTAGAGGTTAAGAGCGCGCAGCCGATGAGAGGGGGCGGCGCGAGCGCCGCTATTGAGGAAGCATGTTCAACTCGCCGAAGGCCACCATGCCGAGCAGGGCAAACGTGCTGAAGAAACTCAGGAAGAAGCACCAGGTGCCGCGTCTGAAGGAGCGCACGATCTGATAGAGCGTGTCTTCAATCTCTTCCTCGGGCAGCGTCGATAGCAAGTGAAACTTTGTCTTGGGATGCTTGAACTTCGCGCTCCAGCCGACGGAAAGCGTCAAGCACCGTAGATATAGGAAACAGGCCGCGAGAATGAAGGCGGCCGTCACCGCGAGCAACGATGCATAGATCATCCGGTGATCGGTCGCAGGAAAGATCATGTCGTTATAGAAGTAGATGCAGACGGCAAAGAGGATCGCCGTAAACTGGAGGAGGGAGCCCGCATTGTTCTGCAGGCGGCCGATCTCGGACAAATGCAGGCCGATCTTCTCGGCGGACGAAATCTCGTTGTTGAAGGCGACCATCTCTCTCCCCGCGGCGCGGCCTTCCATGAGGCGCCGCTTTCGCTTGTCACATAACGGGGAAAAACGCGCGCGGCAAGGCTGACCGGATGGCTGTCAACGCTCATAGCGCCTCCGCGACGTGGAGCTCATTCCAAGCCTGACGGGCCGCGATCGGCTCAATGGCCGCGGGCAGAGGCGTCATCCCATATGCGGTTTGTATGAGCTGTGCCTTCATATGGCGCGGGTGCAGGATCAATCTTGCGTCCCGCCCGGCAGCTCGTGGTCCGGCCAGCGCTTGTTCGACCACATCCATTGCTCCGGGTGCTCGCGAATCCAGGCCTCGAATTCCCTTTGAATGGCCGCCGTCATCGCCCGGATGTCTTCGTCGGGCTTGTCCGTGCGCGGAACCTTGAGCTCCTTGAAGGCGATTTTGAAGCGCGAATCCTTGCCGATGCGGATGCAGCGGCCGACGCAAAGACGAGTGCCTGCGCGGCGTGCAAGCCAGGCGGGCGCAACCGTCGCCCACATCATTTGGCCGAAAAACGGGACTTGGACGCCCCTCCAATCCACGAGGTCGCTCAGCAAGCCGAGCGCTCCGCCCGCGCGCAGATGAGCGGCGATGCGCATGATGGTCGCCAAGCCCTCATCGCTTTTGGTGGCGAAGAGCCCCGCCGGGTAAAGGGCGGCGCGTTTGTTGCGGAGCCAGCGATCCACATAGGGGTTCTCTACGATCCTGTAGACGCCAGCGGGCCGCGCGTTGATCGCATGCAATGGAAGAATGGCGATCTCCCAATTGCCCATATGCGGCGCCGCGATCACGAGAGGGCCTGTCTTGTCCCGATAGCGGGAGATCAGGGCCGGATTTTCGAACTCGAAGCGCGATGGGTCCTTGAGCAGGCGGTCAAGCTGGAAGGTCTCCGCCATGACTCGTCCGAGATTATCCCACATACCGAGCGCAATGGCCTCTCGCTCGGCCTGCGTTTTCTCCGGCATCGCCTTTTGGAGATTCTTGAGCGCGCGGCGATGACGGCGGGTTTTCGGCGCAATCGAGCGCCAGGCGCTGGCGGACAAAGCTGTGGCCATCTTGAGCGGCATCGCCCGGATGAGCAGGCTGATCGCCAGCACAAGGCCGTATTCGAGCCGTTGGCGGATATCGAGGAGCATAAATCCAGGCGGGGTTAGCGTGCGGGCTTGCCTGTCTTGCAAAGCCCCTGCCGGAACGTCAAGACATTAAACGAAGCCGGCCGGCGCCATCCCCCGCCGCATGAAGGCGCGGCGCAGCGGCCCAATCGATCCGAGTGCGTACAAGCCGACGCCGCGCGCCGCCTGGAGAGGCAGAATGTCAGAAAGCAGGCTTCGATTGAGAATGTCCGCCCCGACCGTGCGGCTCATGATGTCGCCACGGCGAGCGGCGGAATAGCTGCGAAGCAAATCGTCCGAGCCGAGGTCTTCTTTCTTCTCCTTCGCCGACGCGAGCAGTCCGACAAGCGCTTCAACATCGCGAAACCCGAGATTGAGCCCCTGCGCGCCGATCGGCGGGGTGACGTGGGCCGCTTCTCCGACCAAGGCGACGCGGGTGCGCCCATACTCGCGAACGGCAAGCGACGAGAGAGGAAAGCGCGCGCGCTCCGTGACGCTTGAGACGCGGCCCAAAGCCAGATGGGACGCCTTTTCGATTTCTCGCGCAAAATCCTCATCGTCCAGCGCAAGCAAGCGCTCGGCATCGTTCTTGCGCTCGACCCACACGAAGCTCGACGCGTTTCCAGGCAGCGGCACAAGGGTGAACGGCCCTGCGCTCCGGTGAAACTCGATGCAAACCCCGTGGTGAGGACGCTCATGAGTGAAGCTTGCCGCCATCGCGATCTGATCGTAGGCCCAGGCCAGCTTGCGTATTCCGACGGCTTCGCGCGTTGCCGACATGCGCCCGTCGGCGGCGATCGCGAGCGGAGCGCGAAGCTCGGTTCCATCCGCAAAGCGCAAGGACGCCTTGGTCGCCGTTTCCCGGAAACTGGCGAGAGGCCCGGGCGTCATAATCCGGAGGTTCTGCTTTTCAGCCTCGGCCTTGAATGCGGCGGCAAGGTCGGCATTCGTGATGTTGTAGCCGAAGGCGGTCTCCCCGATCTCCGCCGCGTGAAACACGCAGTCGGGCGCACGAAGGCGGCGTCCGGTGTCGTCAATGAATTGAAGGGCCTTCAGTGGCTCGGCGTGCGGCTTGCAGCCATCCCAAACCCCGAGGCGCTGCAAGAATGCGGTCGTCTTGTTGAAGAGCGCGGCGCTTCTTCCTTTGGCGGCGTAGGTTGACGCGCTGCTGGAGGTATCCACGACAGCGGGCGCGAGTCCCGCTTTCAAGCATCCGAGCGCCGCGGCGAGCCCGGCAGGGCCAGCGCCAATGACAATGACATCCGATTGATTCAACTCACTCATGCCAGCCCGTTCTTCCGAATGTTAACTCAATATACGCAATGACAGACGTTACTTAGGGCTGAAAGCGGCCAGCGCAACAGCGCTTGGGCGCGAACCTCCCGATCATGAAAAGTTTGCTTCCTGTTGCGATACGCCGCCCAATTTTACGAGCGCGGTTGGGGAAAAGTCCGGGTTGCAGCCCATGGGCTCAAAGCAGGATTTCCCAAACGCGCCAAGAGATCCCGCCGTCGTCATCCCGGAAAGGCGAAGCCTTGTCCGGGATCGTAACGAATTGAAGTTTTTGATCTTTTACGATCCCGGCGCGCGCTTCGCCTGGCTGGGATGACGACGATAGAGCCAGTGGCGCGGGGGGATGTTAAATTTCGAAAGATGCACGCTAAAAGCGTCGCTTGTGCAAAAACCACTCGTCAAGCAAATTACGCTTTGGCGCCTTATTTTCGTCTAACCGCTGCGGCACACATATCACATCACGAGGCGGCGGTAAGTAGCCTTGCCCCAGGACACAGCGCTGAGCGTGAGTAAAGTTAAAGTTGGTTTTGCGTATTAGTCGAGTTGGTTGTCAGAGTTGTTGTTGCGTTGTCGAGTATAAGTTGCGTCTGTCGTGTATGAGTTGGCGCCTTGCCAGTCATGCGTAGCGCTGAGCTGCCCCTCGGATACCGCAAAGATCGCGTAACGCTTGGTTTACATGTTTTGGTTTACAGTCTTGGACACTAAGGGACGCTGATCCCGGTAGAAGTTGCCCCTGAGAGACGAGGCCACCTGCATGGCCCCCACCCCCCCGCTAGCCATCGGTCTCGTCTCTCTCCTTATCTTCCTCCCGCACTAAAGCACCCCGCGCCAAATCTTGCCCCAGAAGGGCGCGGGGTGTGTTTCCGCTTCATGCAATCTCTCTCGACACTCCTCGCGTTTTTGGCGGGAGCGGCGCCACGCTCGTCACTCTCGGCTACGGCCCCACACAGGCATCACAAAATGATTGCCGTGGCGGAATCAGTCACCGGCTTCGGCTTGCTTGCGGTCGTCATTGGGTATCTTCCGGCGCTGTATCAGCTTTTCTCCCGGCGCGAGACGCATGTCATGCAGTTGGACGGAAGGGCCGGCTCGCCGCCGAGCGCCGGGGCTCTGCGGCATTGAACCTTCGGCGAAGGTAACGCGACAAATTGAAAGGCGCCGACGCGGCCAAGGTCATAGAATACAGCCTTGTGAGCGGCGTCCGATACGTCTTTATGCTGCAAAGAAGGACAAGGTCCATGGCCGAGATTCAAATCGAGGGCGGGCAAGTTTCCATTCGCCTTAGCTTTGCCGAGAAAATCGGAGCGCTCCACGGCGATCTCCACTTTCCCGTTTCGGCGGTGCGGGCAGTCCGTGTCGTCGACAAGCCGTTTTGCGAGATTGAAGGCTTCCGTTCCCCAGGGACGGGCGTTCCAGGCGTGATTGCCCTTGGAACTTATCGCGCGCACGGGAGCCGGGACTTTGTCGCCGTCTACCGTGGCGAGCGTGGCGTCATCATCGAAATCGACGCGGGCAATGCGAAATACCGCCGGGTCATCCTCTCGGCTAAGGACCCCGATCGCGTTCGCAGCGTCGTTGCGTCGGCGCGATGAGCCCCGGCAATCGGCAAGCGTTGGGCCGCAGCTGCCGAAGGCTGACTAAAAATGCGTTCGGTGGGCGGCCCAGCGGCTGAAACTTGCGAGGCGCCTCTCTCAACCACGCCATGTGATTTGCGTATTCCTCTGCGCCAGGATAAAGGCCACCGGCACGGCCTAGTACAGGTGCTTTTTGCAAAGAGCTGCGCATGAGTTTCCGCCGGTTTCCTTTCCGCGTCGCGCTTTCCGTATTGCTCACGGCGCTCCTTCTCTTGCCGGGCGCCCGGCGTTCTTGCGCCGAGGTTCGGTCCCAAGCCGTGGTCGAGACGGGCCATCTTGATGGCGACATCCAGGATGGCCTTCGCGTTTTCGAAGGCATCCCCTATGCCGCGCCGCCTGTTGGTGAGCTGCGGTGGCGGGCTCCAAAGCCGCCATTGCCTTGGACCGGCGTCCGCCAGGCGAAGGGTTTCGGCCCGGCCTGCCCCCAGGCGACGAGCAAGGATGTGCGCGCCGAGGACATGAGCGAGGATTGTCTCACGCTCAACATCTGGTCGCCTGCGAGACGCTCCGAGGATCGCCTGCCGGTGATGGTTTGGCTCCATGGCGGCGGCTTTGACAAAGGCTCCGCTCGCATGCCGGTCTATAACGGAGCCAACCTCGCGAGCAGAGGCGTGGTGGTGGTCACGCTGAACTACAGGCTCGGGTATTTCGGGTTTTTCGGCCATCCGCTCCTGACGGAAGAGGCGAGGGGCGAGAATGCGCCCACGGCCAATTTCGGGCTGCTGGATCAGGTTGCGGCCCTTCGATGGGTCCAGCGCAACATCCAGGCTTTCGGCGGCGATCCCTCAAACGTCACGCTCTTCGGTGAATCGGCGGGCGCAATCTCAACGCTGGCGCTGATGACCGCGCCTATGGCTCGCGGCCTTTTTCACAAGGCGATCATACAAAGCGGCGGGGGACGGTGGGTGGCGCCGACGCTGACATTGGCGGCAGGAAAGTTCCTCGCCGCGCATGAGATCGGAGAGCGAGCCGCGCGGACCTTCGGACTAAGAAAAGGGGAAGCCCTGCGGGGGCTGAGGAGCAAAAGCTGGCAGGACATCCAGGATAGGCTCGGCGCGATACCCGAGCTATCCGATCATGCGCCGTTTGTCGACGGTCAGCTGCTGGTCGATCAGATGGAGCCGGTCTTCTCGCGCGGCGAGCAGGCCCGCATCCCGATTATCGTTGGCGCCAACAGCTACGAAGGCGTTCTTTTGCGCCGCTCGTTTCACGTTACGGCCGGCGATGTGCTTCGCGCGGTGGCCCCGCAGCTCGACGATCTTTCCGATTTGTACCGGCCGCAGCTGCTCATGACGCCCGATTTCCTGGCCGATCACATCTGGGGCGACGCCAATTTCGTGGAACCCGCGCGAATGATCGCGCGCGCCGGAAGCCGCACGGGCCAGCCTGTGTATCATTACGGCTTCGATTTTCAGCCGCCGCTCCTTCGCCTGATCGGAGGCTCCCCGCACGGCCTCGAAGTGGCCTATGCGTTCGGGAACATCCGCCGGGTTGTTTGCTTTCCGCTCGCGCAGCTCATGCATCCGCATAATTACGAGGTAAGCCGCCGGATGGTGATCTACTGGACGAATTTTGCGAGAACCGGCAGCCCCAATGGCGGCGGAGTGGCCGAATGGCCGCGCTTTAGGGAGGGCGATGAGAAGACGCTGGTCTTCGGCAATCGGGGAATGTCGGTCGAGCGCGATTATCTGAAAGAGCGGCTCGATCTGTTCCGGGGCGTTGTCTGGTGAGCTAAGCCCCCGCCAAGGATATGGCGGCCCTAGTGCGGCAGAGGAAAAGCCAGCACGTCCCGCGTGTAGGTCTCCACGACGAAAGAGAACGGCGCCCCGCCATTCGAGCGCAGGATCGCCCGATGCTCCAGGATGTGATCGGGAGCTTCCAGCCGGCTATCCGCCGGGAGAGAAGGCTCCGGCGAAACGTCCCAGCGCTCGGGCAGCGGCGACCACAAGAGCTTCGCCGATAGCGTTTCGCGGCGGAAATCGAGATCGCGAACCACCCGGCCGAAAGGCATGTCGGTTTCATCGAGGAGGCGGTTCATTTCGGCGGTCAAGCGGCCGGGCACATACCAATTGTCGGCTTCGGACAGAAGCTTGTCCCCGCAAAAGAGCCGCACATGGCGGTAACGGAGCTGATCATCGGTCTGCACCGCCAGCCGCTCCCGGTCCCTTTCCTCCAGGTGCTTCTGCGTGCCGCGCTCAAGGCGCGCAACAAGCTTCGCCTCGGGCGCCAGGCCATGGCCGCTGCACCAGCGCTCAAGCGTCAGGGTGGCGCTTGAATGGCTCAGAAGCTCGGCATTGAGCGTCTCGATCAGGGCCAGGATCTCCACGCGCGTCAAAAAGCTATCCTGCCAGCTCAACGGAACAAGCCCCAAAAGCCAGGGACAGACGGAAAGAAGAAAGAACCATCGCC
Source organism: uncultured Alphaproteobacteria bacterium (assembly GCA_963757195.1). GTDB lineage: Bacteria > Pseudomonadota > Alphaproteobacteria > Rhizobiales > Rhodomicrobiaceae > Rhodomicrobium. The sequence goes on along the minus strand of CAVWQG010000001.1, from coordinate 1,943,241 downwards.
AGAGCACCATGGACCGCCTTGAATGAGCAAATTTTCATCACCGGTACTAGAGCTTAGCGGCGTCATTTCTACTGCTCTCTGGCGTGCAGTACACCCAGGCGCGGTGACGGCGGAAGCGCCATCTCGCCGCAGACCCGCAACGTTTGCGTGAACCCGTGTTTATCCTTCCCGCGTGGAAGCCCTCGACGTCCACGAAATGGTCTATTGCCACCGCTCCAGGCCGGACGCACTTCGTGATAGAGCCCCGGCTCCCGGTGTTCGCCGTACCAGCCAAGGCCGAAGCCATCGCCATTGGTGCTCGTGGTGGCCTTCAGCGCATTCAAGCTTTGCGAGACGAGCGAATAGCGGGGCCGCTATACGCGATCCAACGGCACATCGAGCGAGGCTCCAGAACAACGATTACAGGGTCATTGTGGCCCCGGCAATCCATTGGGCAACCGCCGTTATGCGGGCGGGTTCGTCCGTGTTCTTTTCTTGCTCGAAAACCTTGAGCTGCTCCTCGGCCGAAGCGCCCCGGGCCACGATAGTCAGGCAATGGGCGACCTCGTTTTCGCACTCAAGCGCGGCTGCGTCCTCCGCTGTCGCTTCAACGAGCGCTGTCAATATGTCTATGACGGAAACCGGCCCATCTTCGGTGGCGAAGATCGCCTGAACGCCGTCTCGCTGCGCGCGCCACTTGTTCTCGACGGCGAGCGCACGCTGCAAGGGCGAGCCGGGTGACGGCGCCCTCTGGCAAAACAGGCGCCGCGTCAGGACGCGAAACAGACAGGCAATGGCGATGGCGTCTTCGATGCGCGTGCAGCAATCCGGCGCGCGAAGTTCGATCGTGGGGTATTTCAGTGAAGGCCGGAGCATCCACCAGATGTGGCTCTCGTCCTCGATTGCGCCGCAGGCGATGAGCGCCCCGCTATAAGCTTTATAATCGCCCTCGCTTGAGAAATATTCCGGAATGCCGGTTCGCGGAATCTCATCATAGGCCGCGAGCCGGTAGCCCTTGAGTCCCGTGTTGCGTCCTTGCCAGAATGGGGAGGATGTCGAGAGCGCAAGCAAAAGCGGAAGATACGGCGCCAGACGCCCCATCAACTCCACGCGCCGGGAGGGGTCGGGCGCCTCGACATGCACATGCATGCCGCACAGCATGTTTCGGCGGCCCACCATCTGCAGCTCCCGCATGACGCCGTCATAGCGCTTCGAAGGCGACTGGGACACGTCGGGCCAGTCCGCGGAGGGATGGGTGCCGGAGGCAAGGATGCGCAAGCCGTGACGCGCCGCGCCGGCCCCGGCTGCCGCTCTCAAGGACGCAAGCTGATCGCGCATCGCGCTTGCGGTCTTCTGCGGAGCCGTGCTCACCTCGATCTGCGCCTGCAAGAGTTCCCGGCCTGCCTGGCCGTTCGTCGCCGCCGAGACTTCGCGGAAAAGATGTTCCGGTGTTTTGCGGGCGACCGTCATCGTCGCCGCGTCGGCGAGGAAATACTCTTCCTCGATGCCAAATCCAAAGTTCTCAATCGTTTTCGATCGGCGCGAGGAGCGCCGGCGAGGCGTTGGCCGGGGGGATCCCCCTGCTGCCGGCCCAAGGTTCATCTGCCTGCAACCTTTATTCAAGAAGCGCGCTCCGGGGGGCAGAAGACACGCTGCCCCTCCAGGCCATTCGAGTGAAGACGCGGGGGAGCTTAACGTTCCAGCCAGGCCGTCCTAACAGCTTGCGAGGCGTCAGCATCCTGTTAGTTAGGCAACTTCGCTGAATTGGCCACGGTTACGGTTCCGGCCCCTTAAACAAGTTTAGCCTTCATCTCAACGAAATCGTCATCGGGCGCGATCACACTCACGATCAAGTAATCATGCGAGGGAAGCTGGGATGACTTTAGTTGAGTGGAATAATGATCTGGCTGTTAACGTGTCCTTTATAGATAGTGAACACAAAGAGATGGTTGTCCTTATCAATGAACTCCACGAAGCCATCCTGGCCGAGCAAAGCAAGCAAGACCTTGACAGAAGGCTCGATCGCTTGATCGCCCACGTGGCGGCCCATTTCAATCATGAGGAAATTCTTTTTGAGAGCACCGGCTATGCCGATGCAGTAAAGCATAAAAAGCAGCACGATGCGCTGGCGAAGCAGATTTTACAGCTGCAAATAGACTACCGGCAAGGCGACGCAGATTTGCCGGTTGATGTGCTGAAACTCATATGCAAATGGCTGCTCCACCACATTCGGACGACCGACAGGAAATACGGCCTGCACCTGGATACAAGAACAGGCGTCGCCCGAGTTGAGGATGCTGAAGAAAGCCCGGCGTTTCAGGCCTTCGCGGCCTGATCTTCCCGCGCATGAACGCCGGGGCATTCGCAGAGGAGGCGAGCCCCTCTCAGGAGACGAGCCCGAGGCGCGGGGGCGCTTTGTAGCCGGGAAATACGGCTGCATTCACGGCTGCGCCGCCCTGATACTCCAGAAGCTCGGTCAGCACATGGCGGTAATCGTAGGAGCCTTGTCCTTTAGCGCTTGCGTTGCCCCCATTTGTCGTCCAGGCGCTGGCATCTGTTACGATCCCGGATAAGCGCTGAAGCGCTTTCCGGGACGACGTGAGACCCCGGCTTCAAGCCACCTGTCGCTCTAGATTATCGAGTTTTTTGCAAGCGGTGAAAATTTCGAGAACCGGGCAGAACTTGGGACTTTCGTCCGTTTCCTGCCGATCGAGCCACCGCAGGCAGACATCGCTTTCTTGACAAAAGAGGCAGGTGAACCGCGCCTTGGCGTAGACATCGCCCTGTTTCAGGCGAACGAGGGCCACGGCATCGACGTTGAGACGATCCATCATTTTGTGCAGGCGAACGGCTTGCCTTTCGACAGTGCGATGCATTTCCCACTCCATGGCGCCTCCTTCCGTACTCAAGCTTTGCCGACGGTCTTAACCCCGCGTTGCAACCGATGGTTCCCTTGCGGCGGCGCCTTGCCACAGTGCTTTTGCCGCCAAACGGGTTGCTGAAAAACCATGCGGCCCATGGACTTCATCCTGAGCTTGTCGAAGGATGAAGCCTGGGTTTCCGCCTGTTTAGGCGTGGCGTGCAGGCGAGCCTCCGCTCAAACCCGTCCGCGGCGCCCGGAGGAACGCGCGCCAAGGTCTGATCGAGGGGGCACGCGCATGCCGTACAACTCTCTGTCCAAGGCTGCGAAGCAGCTCTCGTAAATCGCCGAAACAAGCAGTCTTGGCGGGGCTGGTTTCGTCAAAACCTTCGCGCCGGGCCAGCTTTGTCTCAAGCCGTCCACATCCAAGTAGGCGGTATAAAAGACAATCCCTGCGTCCCGTTCCTGAAGAGCGCGCGCGACAGGAAACACCTCGGTATCGCGCAGATTGACGTTGAGCAGCGCCGCCGATACCGGAAAGGCCGAAATCATAGCGAGCGCTTGTTTCAAGGTCGCAACGGGACCGACGATCTCCGCGCCCGCCTGCCTGAGAATCTCCCTGACGTCCAAAGCAAGGATCGCATCGTCTTCCGCGATCAGGATGCGTGCGCCGCGCAAAGAATGGTTGACCGCCTTCATTCGTTATCTCCCGCCCCGTCACAGGAAGCTATTTGCAAGGTAAAGTCTGGTTTTGCCCCATAGGAATGGCGCAGGCGCCAAAGGGTTCCCGTCCGCAGAGCTGAAACGGCGCAAAAACATAACAGAATGAAACCCAGGCGCTTTGGTGCGTGCTTTGCGTACCAGCAACTTATTGACTTTAGTACAGCTTATCGGAGGCAAGTTCGCTTACGCGCTTGTGGCGAACGGGGTACACTTCTCGCCGCCGCTGTCATCCCGGAAGGGCGGAGCCCTATCCGGGATCGTAACACATCGAAACGGCTCGACGCTTCGCCTCGCCGCGATGACGAAGGCGGAGCGAGCGCGTCCGGGATGGCGAAGCTAGTTCGATCCAAACCCGCGCATGACGAGCCGGTTCAACCTCGCAACGAAGGCCGCCGGGTCGTCCGGCGTCTCGCCATCGAGGATTTGCGCCTGTTCGAACAGGAGCGCGGAAAGATCGTTGACGTCGTCCTGGCGCTCCTCCTTCATCGCGGCGGCGATGGCCTTCACGAGGGCATGGCGAATATTCAGCTCCAGGATCGGCTTCGCGCCGACGCCTCGCCCCTGCCGCGCCAACAGACGCTCGATCTCGAGATCGGGCCCATGTTTCGCGGCCACAAGACAGGCCGGGCTGTCGGCGAGCCGCTGAGAAGCGCGCACCTCGGAGACATGCTCGCCCAGCGCCGCCTGCACTGCGCCGATGACAGCCTCGGCGTCGGGCTCATCGAGCTTGGCCTCCTCGTTCGCCGGCTCTTCGAGCAACGGCACGAGCCCGAAATCGACATCGCCCTTGCTGAGCGACTTGAAGGGCTTGCCGCCGAAGTCCAGCGGCAGGCCGGTCCAGAATGAGTCGACCGGATCGCTCAACAGCAGCACCTCGATGCCGCGCTTCTTCGCCGCTTCGAGCTTGGGATTGGACTTCAGCCGCTCCGCGCTTTCGCCCGCGAGGTAATAAATCTCGGTCTGATTGGGCTTCAGATCGGCGACATAGTTTTCGAGCGTCCGGTCGCTCCCGGCGGTGGTGGTGAACCGCGCGAGCTTGAGGAGCGCCTCGCGCCTGTCGTGATCCTCGTAAAGCCCCTCTTTGATGACCGAGCCGAACGCGTCCCAGATTTTCTTGAAGCTGTCCGCATCCTTCGCGGCCAGCGTCTCAAGCTCGCCGATAACACGGCCCGTCAGCGCCTTGCGCATCTGCAGGACCTGCGGGTTGTTCTGCAACATCTCGCGCGAGATGTTGAGCGGCAGGTCCTCGCTGTCGACGACGCCGCGCATGAAGCGCAAATACGAAGGCAGCAGCTCCGCGCCATCGGTGATGTAGACGCGCCGCACATAGAGCTTCACATGCGACTGCCGGGCCGGGTCGAACAAATCGTATGGCCGGGCCGACGGCGCGAACAGGAGAACCGCGTAGGATAGCCGGCCCTCCGCGCGGTAATGCAGCGTCATCGCCGGATCGTCGAAGGCATGCGCGATGCCGCGGTAGGCTTCCTTATATTCCTCCGGCTTCAGCTCGGACTTCGGCCGCTGCCAGATCGCGCTCGCCGAATTGATCTGCTCGGACTTGCCCTCGGCATCGACGAGTTCGATCGGGAACAGGATGTGATCCGAATAGGTCGAGACCACGCGCCGGATTTCGTACGGTTCGAGATATTTCTTCGCGTCGTCCTTCAGATGCAGCACGATCTCCGTGCCGCGAGGAACCCGCGCCGCCTGCGCCTCGCTCGCGGGAGCGATCTCGAACCCGCCGCCGCCTTCGGAGGTCCACGCCCAGGCCTCCTGCGCGCCCGCGTGCCGGCTCACCACCTCGATGCGGTCCGCCACCATGAACGCCGAGTAGAACCCGACGCCGAATTGGCCGATCAGGCCCGCGCCGTCTTTTGCCTCCGCGAGCTTTTCCATGAAAGCGCGCGTGCCGGAACGGGCGACGGTGCCGAGATTGTCGATCAGCTCCTGCCGTCCCATGCCGATGCCGTTATCGGAGATGGTGAGCGTGCCTTTGTCCTTGTCGGGCACGATGCGGATCGCAAAGGGAGCGCCGTCCCCGGTCAGCCCCGGCTCGGCGATCGCCTCGTAGCGCAGCCGGTCGCATGCGTCCGACGAATTGGAAATCAGCTCGCGGAGGAAAATGTCGGTTTCGGTGTAAACGGAATGCACCATCAGCCGAAGCAGTTCGGCGACCTCGGCCTGGAATGAATGCGTTTCGGCCGCGGGTTCTTTTGAAAGCGTCTCAGCGTCTGCCATCTGTCAGCTCAAATTTTGGATAGCGAATTGGATAGGAACGGCGCCTGATATAGCACCCTGGCGATGGGCTGCAAGGTGCTCGTGCCGCGCTTGGGGAGGGCTTCACGCCTTTCGCAGCCGAGGAAAGAGGATTTCGGCGATAGCTCAAAGTCTCATTTTGAGCATAACTCGTCAGCTCTTCTTTGGAAACCGGACCCGGCGTGGATGCAGCTCAGGTAAGCGTCGCGCATCAGTTTAAAAGAGATACTTGCAAAGGCCCCGTTCACCCGAAGGAGACGGCAGAAGGAGGGGTCGAGCGATCTGTCACCGCCGCTTTGTCGAGTTCCTGACACAAGATTACACTTCAAGTTCTTAATATGGAATTTCGCTAAGGCACCTCCACATTCGCGTCTTCTTCTCGAAGACGGAATTTCTTCTCCGAGAACTCACGATAGGAGTTCTTCGTTTCCGCTGCATACCGGTTCATAATTTCGTAAAGGATCGCAACCTGGCGGGCATCCTTTCGCCTTTGCTCGGCGCTTGCGCCCTTATAGGCGCAGTTCCGGACGAGCGCTTCAAGTCTTCTCTCTCTTGGCTGACCGCCACCGCTTTCGCTGGGCACGACCTCTGCCAGCCTGTCTGCATTATCGATCACATAGTCGCAAATCTGTTTCACAGCCTGAGCAACCGCTTTAGCTAACTCCACGTCTTCCGCATCTCCGTCCCTTAGATGTGACGACAATTGCGAGAACAGCAGAATGGCTCCGGCCGGCATCCCATACCAATTCGCATACCGGCCAAGGTGCCAAATCTTCAGCCGCTCCTGGGTCTCAATGGCATCGATGAGGTCGTGATCGAATTTCGCCGCTTTTTTGGGAGTTTTGCCCGCGACCTTACGCCCAGGGGTCTTGTTGAGCGCTTCTGCCATCCGGCGCAAGGAATGCCCATGCAATTCGCGAAGAAAGCGGAATGTGACAGATACATTGCGAGGGATTGGATCGTCCGTGCTCATTACTTTATAAGCGATGTCTCTAATGATTCATATGCAACGTCATTAATATTTCATCAGACGCCTGTAAAGTTTTCTTGCCTGATGGAAAGCTCACTAGCCTCAGGCGACCAGTGGGCAGCAACTACAATTATCGTACCGCGCCTGCTAGCGAGCGGTAAGATTGCGTGATAGAGCAGTGCCATGCCGGTTTCTTGAGTACCGGTCGGCGGCGTTGATGGGCAATGATAAGCTCGTACCGGTAAGAGAGACAAGGTGGAAGTGAATTTCTGACAAATTGTCTCACAATTGGAGCGAAAAACTAGGGAAGCGGACGGCACTAGGTTACGGTTTGGAGTTAAGGGAAACGGTAACCAACCGAGGACAGCGGCGAGAGAGTTGGCACCTAATGTCGGAATACTCCATAAAGTAGGAGCGTCCGAATTATTCGATGCAAGTAATCTGTAAGTACGGTTATTACAACTTCAAATTATGATAAGTGCTATTGCGATTGCGTCTAAATTAAATTAGCTTAGGTTTGCCAGTTAAAGCTGATATCGAGGCCTATTGCAAGTAGGAGGCACGATTGAACGCAGAGGTCATCAGTGACACCTCTCGGATTACAAAACGCAAGAGCATTGCACGGCTTCATTATCAGCTTTCTGAACAAGGCATATCCGTAAGCCCAACCTCCAGCGCAGACATTAAAACCATTGCGCGGGGTGGCATGTATTTTCTGCAATATATTCCCGAAGAGACATCGTTCCGGCTGCTCCTAGGCTTCCAGAAATACTTTCATGTTGCCCAAAGGCATAACCTGATAAGCTCCCAAGAAGCAACCTTACTCGTTCACAGGCTTGTTGGTCTTGGCGCCAGCGTTAGGCAAAGCTACGAAGGGCGCTTCAAAAAGCACCTTTATGCAGGGCTTATCGGTGAATTCCTCGATAATGCCTCTGACGAGGCGTCGCTCCGCCTATTAGAAGACAGCGAGGATTCCTTTCCCGACGTTCTCCGTGAAGAGCTTCTTCTGCCCTGCTCCGTTGACGATCACTTGATGGCGGGGGAGTTTAGACATCTGCGCCTGGATCGTGAGGCCATTTCCAGAAGCGTCCTAAACCCCATGCTCGCACTGGTTGCCGGCATGGATATTGTCCGTACCGGTCCATGGCTCGGTCTTTCTGCTGAGGACATCGGCTCCGCCCTCGCCTGGTTCGAAGCTGCCGGTACCGGGCAAGGCGCGCAATCGGGCGCTCCCCCAAACGGCCAGCCCTACGCAGAAAAGATCGTGGTTCCTGTTTTCTCTTCCGGCGTCCAAGGCTCGCTCATCGGGTTCTTTTGCAACCTCCAAGAGGATCGAAAGGCCGCCGTGCGCAACATCCTGGATCAAGCCGCACGCCAACTCGGCGAGGAGTGCGCGCTTGAGCGTAAAATGAAGCTCCGCGCGGAGCTCGACCACAACGGGCTTTCTGTCGAAGCACTAGCTCAGGCAGTCATCCAGCTCGCCTCTCCAGTGGAGCATGTGGCCGTTTCATCTTCAGATGGCCACTTGACCCTGACCGTCTGCAAAGAAGAAAACTACCTTGCAGGTTACGACCAGCACGTTGGAGACGAAGCTGCTGCCTTGATACAACGCCAACGGAATGAGCTTCTCGAACTACCGATCCCGGATTTGACAACAAAAATATATATCAAACCTCTTCATGGGTACGCGGCCCTCGATCCTATAATGCATGGGTTGCGCGTGCGAACAGCGTTCCTGGACTTCTGGTCAGGCCAGCGCGCGCCTGCAACCCGCACCGTGCCCGCAAGTGCGAATGTTTGCCCCGCGAGCCTGAAGATCGACGAAGTCAATCGCATTATTACAGCTCTTGAGCACCAGATGGCAAAGCCGCATGGCAAACTCGGAGCCGCGAAAAGCCTGTGTTTTTTCGAAACAGTGAAAAAAAGCTATCCCGCCGAAGAAATCCGCCTGTCCAATCATGAGATCCAGCGGCGCATGAGGGAAAAATTAGGAAACACTGAATTCAACGGGTATCAGATTGCCGGCAAGGCGCTTAGCAGGTTCGAAATGGAGGTCAATAAGCTTCTGCCGGGAAGATTCGCATTCTCCCATTTGAACGACCGGGTAATCAGGGTGACCTGGAAAACCACGAGCCCCTAGAGGGTCACTCTTGGTTATCGTCTTGCCCCCTGATAGCACCGTCGACCAGCGCCGCGGAAATTGCGATCAGCGTTTCGTCTGATCCTATCCGATGACGCAGCTCCGGGTGCTCATTGACCGGCACCGTCTTGCCTATGATAAGATAAGTATCCGGCCCGGACATGAAGACCGCTGGGCAGCTTACTGCAGCGCCACCGCATCGAAATGGTGAAGGCGTTATATCTTTTATGGTCAGCTTTTTTTCATGCCGCCCAACAATGATCTAGTTGATCCTAACGCCTGACCTAGACGCTTGGCCACAAATATTAAAATCACTTATTTAAAGTGTTGCGCTGCCGTTAGCATGTTCAAGCTCTCTTGAGAAGCACCAGGAATTATTTTTGGTGCAGATGATACCACCAATCCACAAGCAGCGCGCTTAGAGGATAGATTTGCAGCCGTATACTGGTATCTGAAACCTTTTGCAAGCGATCACGAATTGCAAGCAGGCACAATCTGGAACGGAACAAAAAATCGTTTTGAAAATTTTTAAAAGTATTAATATTTATGAACTTAATAACAAATTATGCTAGGCGGAAAGGTGGTATCGAAACTTCATAACTAACATATGTTTTAAAGTTAAGCGTCGTCCTAATTATACTTTATATTGCTTGCTAATTTCTATCAAATTATAAGGGTATAACTGGGTTAGACATAAAATAACTCAGCGGCGCCAAATTCAATTGAAGAGGGGTTTCCGGCCATGGTTGCGTCGCATGCCTGCGAAATCGAACTCATCCACAACCTTGTCCAGCTTTGGGAGTTTGTCAAAAGCGACAAGGCCCAGATGCTGTTCCTCATCGCCGCCACCGTTCGGGCGATCTTTTACTACCTCATGAAAAGCCCGCTCCCCGAAGCCCGGGAGCTGGCTTGCACCTTGGTCGTAGTCTGCTGCTTTGCAGCCGCGGCGGTGATCTTAGAAGTCCGCCACCAAGGATGGGTTAAGAACATTGTTGCTCAATGCACAGCTGGCCCTATGCTCGTCAGCAAATAGGGCGGGCAATAGCGTAACAATATATCAACGCTAAAACCGTTGTCCTGGATGAAGCTGTCTCACCCGGCCGAAGGCAACCTATCTGGAAAGTGGATATCGAAAACGAAAGGAACGTTTCATGCAGTAGGCTCTTCGGGCGGGAACGGCGGCTTACCCCCAACAGCAGGAACTCTCTGATAGTGACCCCAGTTCCGATCCCGGCCTAATCCCGAGATAGTTTCAGGGGAGGTTTCGGCCCATCGGTCGCGAAGGAAACCGCTTGCAACCGCCCTCTTCATTCGTTGGCGAAACTGAAACGGGCTGTGCTTGGGAAAATTGCTTCGCGGCGGCGCGAAATGAGGCGGCGGCGGGACTTTTAGACCATTTGTTGTCAAGCATATCCTGACAATGTATACAAAAACGCTGGTCGTTGTATGATAGCGGCGCAATTCAGGGCAAATATGGTGAACATTGTGTTGCCGCAGCGGGGTGAATTAACTGCTTGTGGTTAATTCCGGCGCGCCGGACTTATGTCCCGCCCGAATTCGCGCCCAAAGGTGCGTGTTTTTGCGAAAAAGTGCGGCGCGATAAAATCCGTTAAATATGTTTTTGGACCAACACGTTAACCTTGGCAGCTGCCTTTGCAGCCGCCGCCGCGCCTATCGCCTTCAATTATTCCTACGTCAAATCAATGGCTTATATTCATTAACCTCTCGATAAAGCGCATTCCCCTATAATCCCGGCTTAAGCAATGCGGACGAAAACGCAAGCGCAAACTGGTCCAAATGTTAGCGATGCCGGAAAACTCAACCAGGATGACCGCCCCATGACATAAGCTGCCCCGCGTTTTGCGGCTCCCATTTTCTCCACAAGCCGGATTTCGATTGCAGCATTCAGGCGCCACCGCCTATGGTACGCGCAACCGGATGGGCGCTGCGCCGCCAGCACCGCGATCAACAGCTTGTAAGGGGGCAAGACACGTGGCACGCGAAGCGATTATCCAAGAAGATACAATCATCAAGGGCAAGATCCGCAATTGCCGCCAGATGGAAATTCATGGCTTCGTCGAGGGCGAGCTTGCCGCCGAGTCCGTGCTGGTCCATCAGGGGGGCACCTTCTACGGAACGCTGAAAACCGATCAGGCTGACGTCGCCGGGTCGGTTCAAGGCGAGATTTTTGTCAAGAATCTCATCAGCATACGTAGTTCGGGCTCCGTGAATGGCCATGTGCGCTACGGCCAGCTTGCCATGGAGATGGGCGCCGACCTGAGCGCGGAGCTTCGCAACGTGCCGCCAAGGCTCGCGGGCGATCTCGACATCACGGTCAGGCGGGGGAAGTCGGTCGTCATCACCACCGAGGACATCACCGCCGTCGATCCCGACGACACGCCCGATCACCTCACCTATACGGTGACCAATCCGCGCAACGGATTTGTTTCGCTTTCGGGTCAAGCCGGTTCGCCGATTGTGAATTTCACCCAGGCTGACATCGAGGCCGGCCGGGTGCTGTTCGTTCACGATGGCGGAGAAAGCACCACTTCGAGCTTCGATGTTATTGTCGCGGATGACAGCGGCGCAACGTCCGGCTCGTCCCAGACCGTGCACGTCCACGTCAAGGGCTAAAGTACAGGAAGCGCCCCCCTCCACGCCCACGGACAGCCTTGCCTTTGTGGCGGCTGACGAAGGAGCGGGTCTTGGAGCAAAGATCGCGCCGGGATTGGCGCCGGACACGACAGCTTTTTCCCTCATACAAGCGGGCCGGCCGGTCCCGGCCAGCCGCAGCCTCGCCTGCTCCCCAACATAATTCCGCGTTGCTGGAACGCCCTCACGATACTCAGTGAGGCAGGCGGGGATATCGGACGCGCTCTTCCAAAGTTGATTGCCGAGACTGCGGCGCCAAGGTCCGATGAAAAGATCGACATATATGAATATAATGCAGGAGTGCTCGCTCCAGCGAAACCGGGATGGCGGGCTTTCGCTGCCTGCGATTGCAGCCGTCGAACGCGCCGGAGCTGCAAACTTCGAAACGAGCCGCGAGCGCTCGAATAAAAACAACGGCGAAAAGCCGAACTAGGAGGAACGGAATGTTTGGAAACCCGCGAGCGCGGTTACCGGTCTTAATTTCGGCTATAGCGGGCTTCTTCGTATTTCCGTTTGGCTTAGCGTCTCAAGCAGGCGACCTGCAGGGCGAGCAGGCCGAAATCCGCGCGCAAGCCGAGAAGCCGCAGCTTCCGCCGCGGGCCACGAATTCGACGACGGATCACAGCAAGCTTGAAGCGCTTAAAGGACCGTTCGCCAATGGCTCCGAAGTCACGAAAGCCTGCCTGACATGCCACAACGAGGCTGGCCACCAATTCATGAAGTCCATCCATTGGACCTGGGAATACAAGAACCCCAAAACCGGCCAGACCCTCGGCAAGCATAACCTCGTCAACAACTTCTGCACCAACGCGCGCGGCAACGAAGGCATGTGCGCGCAGTGCCACGCCAGCTACAACTGGACGAATGCGAATTTCGACCTCAAGAACCAGGAAAATATCGACTGCGTCGTCTGCCACGAGCAGACCGGCACTTACTACAAGGTGCCGCCGACAAAGGGCAACGCGGCGTGCAGCATCATGTTCGAGGGGCTCGCGCCCATCGAGTGGGTGAAGGTCGCGCAAAGCGTCGGCAAGCCGGAACGCGCCAATTGCGGAACCTGCCATTTCAATGGCGGCGGCGGCGACGGCGTCAAGCATGGCGATCTCGACTCGTCGCTCATCAATCCGCCGCGCGACCTCGACGTGCATATGGATAGCAAAGGCCTCAACTTTCCATGCACCCAATGCCACCTCTCAAAGCAGCACATCATCACGGGCAGCCGCTATGACGTTCACGCCAAGGACCTCGAGGGCACAGGCAAACCGGGGCTGCGCCGGGATGTCGCCACCTGCGAATCCTGCCACGGAGACGCGCCGCACCCCAACACCGAGTTGATCGGCATCAAGCTCAACGGCCACAACAACAAGGTGGCTTGCCAGACCTGCCATATCCCGGCGCTTGCGCGCGGCGGCGTTGCGACCATCGTCGATTGGGATTGGCGCGAAGCCGGCAAGACGAAAAACGGCGAAGGCTATAGCGAAGAGACCTATGTGCAGGGCAATGGCGAAGCCCGCCACACCTACCGCTCCATCAAAGGCAGCTTCGTCTATGGCGAGACATGGCCCGCGAAAGGCCGCACGCTTCTTCCCTATTACGCCTGGTTCGACGGTCAGATGCGCTACACCACCATCGACACCAAGTTCGATCCCGCAAAGCAGCCGATCCCGATCAACGCGTTTTCCGGCTCCTATGACGATCCGAAAGCGCGCATCTGGCCCTTCAAGCGGATGCACACCTATCAGCCCTTCGACAAGGGCAACAACACCCTCGTCTATATGCATCTTTGGGGCGAGGACAAAGACGCGTACTGGGGCAACTACGATTTCGGCAAAGCCATCGGAGCCGCGATGAAAGAAAACGGCAAGCCGTTTAGCGGGCAGTACGGCTTCGTCCAAACTTACTCCTACTGGCCAACCACGCACATGGTCGCGCCGAAGGAGAAGGCGCTCGACTGCGCCGAATGCCATGCGAAGAACGGGCGCCTCCAGAACCTTGCGGGCTTCTATATGCCTGGCCGCGACAGCTTCAGATGGCTCGATATCATCGGCTATCTCCTGATTGGAGGCGCATTTTTTGGGGCGATCCTGCATGCCATTCTGCGTGGCTTGTCTCGCCGTTATCTGAAGGGGGACAACCATGACTGACGAAAGCATCGGGCGTTATCTCGAACCGGGAAAGCAGCGCAGGTTCAAGCGCGACGTGATGATCTATTCGCGTTACGAGCGCTTCTGGCATTGGACCCAGGCCGCGCTGATCTTCACGGCGTTCTTTTCCGGGCTCGGCGTGCATGGAACGCATCATCTGCTGGACTTTCGGACCGCGGCGACGGTCCACACCTACACGGCGATCGCGCTGATCGTGCTGTGGGTTTTCACCACGTTCTGGCATTTCACCACGGGCCAGTGGAAACAATATCTGTTTAAGCAGGGAATCTGGCGCGTCGTTCGATTCTACGCTTTCGGGATCTTGAGGGGAGAGCCGCACCCTTATAAGAAGAGCCTCCAGCGCAAGCAGAACGCGCTTCAGTCGCTCGCCTATATGACCTTCATGGTCATTGTTGGCCCTGCGCTCTGGGCGAGCGGAATTCTCTATCTGCTCTACGATCTGTGGAGCCATTACCCCTGGGCGGGCACCGCGCTGACCGTCACGGCTTTCGTGCACACAGCCGCGGCGTTCATCATGGCGGCGTTCGTCATCATCCATATCTACATGACGACGACCGGCAAGACCGTCTTCCACTACATCCGCACCATGATTACCGGATACGATAGCATCGAGCTGTCGGAGGTCGAGGAAGCCTATCTCGAACAGACCCAGACGGTCCCCATGAGACCGAGCAAGGCTATTCGCTAACGCAGAAGCGGCACTGGCGGCGCCCGCAATTTTGCGGGTGCCGGGCGCGGCAATCATGGCCTCGATGCCGCCGGCGAGATCGCCTGCCTTCGACGGAATTCGAAGCGATCTCGCTAAAGCAGCGCCGCCCGGCAGATTTATTTCAAGCCGGGCTGTGTTTACTGCAGCGGCCTCGACAGAGTGAAAGCGCCGCGTATGTCGCCTTCTTTATAGCCGGTTGCGCGGTCGTCAGGATAAAGCTCCGCCAGCTTGGCTTTGACGGGCTCCTTGATGGCCTCTCCGTGACAGGTCAGACATGGCGCAGCAGCCGGTATCGCTTTCATGTAGTGGAAAGTCGGCACGCCGTTGTCTTCAACGACCTCGAAGCGCTCAAGTTTCGTCGCGTCGGCGCCCTTGCTTTTCTCGGCATCGAACTCATCGAGGACGCGCTTTTCCCAGGCGTCCGGGGCGTTTTTTGGATTGCGGGTCTTGAGCGATGTGCGTCCCACGGACCATCCATTCGCCGACGCATCTGCGGCAATGGCCGGGGCGGCGACGTTGCAGACTTCAATGGCCTTGAGAGGACCATCGGCCTTCATGGCGCCAACGAGTTCGCCTTTCAGCTTCTCTGCGAACTTGACCGAGATACCCCGCGCCTCTGCCGCGAGCGCATCGGCGGATGCGGCCTGTTCTTCCGCTCCCGCATTAGCGGCGAGACCTAAGAACAGGGCAAGTGTTGCAAGCGCACTCTTTCCGTATGGCATATCCATCCTCCAACTCAGTCAGTCTTGTTCGACCTAAGGGGCTATGAGCTTCAGCGCGTGTGACAATGACGGCAGCGAGGGGCGAAGTCCCAATCTGGCTCAGCCAAACATCGAGATCCCTTCTCACCCATTTGCCACTTTGAGATTACACTTACATCGTCATATATGAATGTGGCGAATTGAACCTTTCGCGATGTCATGCTGCGGTTGGCAATCGCAACGCTGGCTTGTTGAGGGGACTATCGAATCCGTTCCGAGTGGCTGATCGAGACGCACGCTCATGCGGACCATCTCTCAGCCGCTCCGTATGTTCAGGAGAAGCCCGGCGGCAAGACCGGACATGGTTCATGCCATTTTGACGTTTTGCGCCAGCAAAAGCATGCCGCCCGATATGTTTTTGACCTTGAATCCATTCTGCAGAAGGATGCGCGTTGCGATGTAGGAGCGTTGGCCCGACCGGCAGAAGACGTGGATCTCGCGGTCTCGGGGAAGTTCGCCAAGACGCGCGCGAAGCTGATCAACCGGGATGTTGAGCGCTTCCGGTCCATGCTCCACTGCAAGTTCTGACGCTTCCCGTACATCGAGGAGGAAACCAGTCCCGGCGGTATCCCAGTGAATGAGCGGCATCTCCCCGCTCATTACGTTGGCGGCGACCATCCCCGCGAAGTTCACGGGATCCTTGGCGCTGCCAAACTGCGGCGCGTAACAAAGCTCAGTTTCCTCGAGATCGTGAATGGTCGCGCCCATTTGCAGGGCCATCGCCAGCGCGCTGATGCGCTTGTCGACATTATCCTCGCCGAAGGCTTGCGCTCCAAGGAGACGCCCGTCGGATTTCCGGAACAGGACCTTCATCGCGATCAGCTTCGCGCCTGGGTAATAGCCAGCGTGCGAGTTCGGATAGAGGTAGATTTTCTCGTAATCGCTGTCGCCAAGCCGCTTCATGGTTTTTTCGCTGACGCCGGTCCAGGCGATGGCGGCGCCGAACAGGCCAACAATGGCGGTTCCCTGCGTGCCTCTGAACCGCGAATTGCGTCCCGTGATGACATCGGCCGCGATCCGCCCCTGTCTGTTCGCAGGGCCGGCAAGGGCAACGAGGCTCGCCTCGCCGGTGACGAAGTCCTTGACCTCAATGGCGTCGCCAACGGCAAAAATATCCGGATCGCTGGTCCGCATCTGATTGTTCGACGCGGATTCCGCCGCGCTCGCCGATTTGAAGCCCGCCCGCTTTGGCGAGCGCTGTATCGGGGCGCACGCCTAGCGCGAGGATGACGAGGTCGCCCGAATGAGCCTTGCCGGATTTCGTTCGAACATGGATGGCGCCGTTTTCGGCTTGCTCGAATGCGGCGACCCCATCGCCGAGAGCGAGCCGCACGCCATTCTTCTCAAGCCGCTGCCCTACAAGGCGCGCAAATTCCTTATCGACTGGAGGTAGAACCTGATCGAGCATTTCCACCAGCGTAACGTCAATGCCGAGATGGACCAGATTTTCGGCCATCTCCAAACCGATGAACCCGCCCCCGACGACAACAGCGCGCATCCGCCGGCCGGCTGTGCGGCGTCCTTCAATCCATTGCTTGATCTGCCGGGCGTCAGGCAAGGTGCGAACCTGAAAGATTCCAGGAAGGTCTATCCCCGGCAAAGGCGGACGGATCGAGACCGCGCCTGGGGACAGAACCAGCTTGTCGTAGGCATGCTCGGTCACCTCGCCTGTCTTCACGCTGCGCAGCTTGACCTTTTTCTCCTTCGGCGAAATCCCGATGGCCTCGCAACCCGTCCGGACATCGATGGCGAACCGCTCGCGGAACAACTGCTCGCTCGCAACCAACAGGCTCGATTCCTGCTCGATGACGCCGCCAACATGATAAGGCAGTCCGCAATTCGCGTACGATACGTAGGGGCCACGTTCGACCATGGTGATTTCGGCTTTTTCGTCGAGCCTTCGCAGCCGCGCCGCGCAGGAGGCTCCGCCAGCCACCCCACCCACAATGATGACCTTCATAGGCTTGCTCCCTCTCTATCGTGACCCTCAATGCCTCGGGATCGCGAAACGAAAACCTGAGGGGATGAGGATGAAATGGGTGAAATCACCCGGCGTGGCCTATAACAAGGAACAGAGCCCATCACCAACTGAGGGATCGAAGCGCCTTGAGAGGAGAGAGAAAAGCCGCTTTAGAAAGAAGTGTCTGTAACTAAGTCACAAACGCTCCAAAACCTGCCCGGGTCGTCCGTGCCGCTTGTCTTATACAATCTGCAAGCGTCGCAGCAAAAGACAGCTCAATCCCAATCGTTTGTGAGCCTAGTACGCCATCGTTCAGGAGCGGCATCGGCGAGGTCAACTGGCAGTGACTGGCACGCGCCCAGCATTCTTACGGCGTATAAGGAGAAGAAGTAGAGCGGCCGGTATAGTGACCATCAGCATCAGCTTGAAATCGTCTGCGTAGGCGATGATCGAGGCTTGGCGGGTTATCTCTCCGTTCAGCACCGTAAGTCCCGGGGCGGAGGCCGAATTCCAAAGCAGATAGGCGCCTCCAGTCTGAAGCATCCGATTGAAAGGCGTTACATATTCGGCGAGCTGCGCATGCACGATTTGTGTGTTCTGCGCCAGCAGGAAAGACGTGACGGAAACCCCGATCGAGCTGCCCACATTACGCACGAGGCTGAAAAGCGCCGTCCCATTCGTGCGAAGGTCCTGAGGGAGCGTGGCGAAAGCAACCACTTGCAGCGGCGTGAACACGAAGCCAAGTCCCGCCCCTTGAATGAAAGTCGTGATGATGAGCGATCGTGCGCCGATGTCCGGCGTCCATTCCGTCATCTGATAAAGCGAGAGAGCAATCATCGCGAAGCCGCCAAGCATGATGAGCCTGGGGTCGGTGCGATTGACAATCCGTCCTGCAATCATCATCGCAGCCATGGTTCCCAATCCGCGCGGGGCCATGAGAAATCCGGCCTGCTCCACCGGATAATTGCCGAGCGTTTGCAGATAGGGCGCGAGCAAAGCTGAACTTGCGAGCAACACCATGCCAACTGTGAACATGATCAGGAGGCTCGCGGTGAAATTTACATCCCTGAAGATGCGCGGCGGAATGAAGGGCTTCTCCGCAAGCGCGACATGGACGAGAAACAGATAGAGCCCAAGGCCGGCAAGCACCGCCTCCGTAATGATTTCGGTCGAACCGAACCAGTCCTTCATCTCGCCGCGGTCGAGCATGAGTTGCAGCGCGCCGATCGCAAGGCTCAGCGCGCCGAAACCGATCCAGTCGAATCTCGAGCTCCTGGCGCTCCCCTCGTCTTTCATGAAAAGCATGAGGCCGGTCAGTGTGAGAATGCCGAAGGGCAGATTGATGTAAAAGACCCAGCGCCAATTGTAGGCGTCGGTGAGGTATCCGCCGAGCGTCGGGCCAAGGATCGGCCCCACCATCACGCCCATGCCCCAGAGCGCCATCGCCGATCCACGCCGTTCGATGGGATAAAGGTCGAGCATGATGCTTTGCGAGAGCGGCACAAGGCCGGCGCCGAAAACGCCTTGCAGCAGCCGGAAGATCACCATCTGGCTGAGCGTCTCGGCGGCCCCGCAAAGCATGGAAGCCACAGTGAAACCCGCGAGGCAGACGATGAACAGCCGCTTCTGGCCGAAGCGCGCGGCGAGCCATCCCACGGGCGCTGTCATGATCGCGGCCGCCACAATGTAGGAGGTCAGCACCCAGGTGATCTGGTCCGGCGTCGCCGACAGCGACCCTTGCATATAGGGGAGCGCGACATTCGCGATGGTGGTGTCCAAGGCCTGCATGAGCGTCGCCACCATCGAACACACCGTGATGATGACGCGGTATGAGGGAGCGGATTGGCGAGCGGCTTGGAAGTTGCTCATGTGCGGCGCTTAAAGCATGCCGGACAGACTGTTGCGATGGCCGGTTTCGATGTCGACCGTGACGCTCATGCCTGCGCGCAATTCAGGCTGTCCCAGCTTCGGGTTGATATGAATGCGGACGGGGATGCGCTGCACGACCTTCACCCAGTTTCCGGTCACATTCTGCGCCGGGAGGATGGAAAACTCCGAGCCGCTCGCTGGAGCGATGCTCTCGACGGCCCCCGACCAGATCTCGCCTGGATAGGCATCCACCGAAATGTCGACCGGATCGCCGCGCTTTACATAAGTCAGGTCCGTTTCCTTCATATTGGCGTCGACCCAGACATTCTTGGTGGAGATAAGACCTACGGCGCCAGTGTTCGTCAGCGCCGCCGTTTGGGCGACGAGATAGGCGCCCGGTTGAAGGGCCTCGACCTGCGTGACGCGGCCAGCGAAGGGAGCGCGCACAACTGTGTGATCGAGCTCGCGCTGAGCCTCGTCCACCTGCGCCTTCGCCTGCAAAAATTGCGGATGCTGCGTCACCGGGATATCGGGATTGCCCGACAGCCGGATGAGCTGCGCTTTCGCCTGCTGCTTGAGCGATTCAAGCGTGTTCTGGTCAGCCTCAAGGGTGAAGCGCGCCTGGTCGAAATTGGCTTTCGAAAGGAAATCCTTGGAGGCGAGCGGCTTGTAGCGATCATAAGTCGCCTGATCGAGTTCGACCTTAGCCTGCTGCGCAGCGACCGCGCTGAGCATCCGCTTGTAGTCTTCCTTCATGGCCTCGATCGCAAGCCCGGTTTGCGCGAGATTGGCCTTCGCGTTATCGAGAGCGATCTGGAATTGCTGTGGGTCGATCCTGAACAGGATGTCGCCGGCCTTCACGCTTTGGCCTTCGCGCACATCGACCGTGCTGACAAGGCCCGATACGTCTGCGGAAACCATCAGCTTCGCGGCGCGAACATAGGCGTTGTCGGTGGAGGCGTAGCTTCCGCCGCGCAGCCAGAAAAAGCCAGCCACGAGGGCGACCAGCAGAATGCCCCCAATCATTAACTGAGAACGGAGACGGCGCTTCCGGTGTGGCGTCTTAGTCGTCAACACCTGTTGCAGACGCGAGCTTGAGTTATGCCGGGAAGCGAAAGTCTCTCCCTCCTCGGTCTCCGGGCCCGGATCCAGCAGGGTTGCAGCTTGTGCTTCCATCGTATCGCCTTTGGACATGACTAAGCTTCCTTGCAAGCTTGCCGCGCTGCTGACGATGCGCGAGCAAGATTGTCCTTCATTTTGCGCAAGCCGATCTGCATGGCTTCCAGCACCTCGGGATCGATGTCTTGCGTGATAAGGGCGCGCAGCTCCGCCCGATAGCGATCGATTTCGCGCAAGTATGGTTGAGCGCGCGGCGTCAACGCCAGGCGCCAGATGCGCCGATCCTCCGGGTCGGAGCGCCGTTCGACCAACCCGGACGCCTCCAGGCGGTCGATCAGGCGCGCAATCGTAATCGGCGCGACCTCAGCCGCAGCGGCCAGCTCGTTTTGCGATAGTCCCGGTTGCTTTTCGAGGCGGGCCAGGATGATCCACTGCGCGCGCGTCATTCCGTGCGTTCGCGCCATCTGGTCGGCGCGCGTCCGCATTTGCCGCGCAACATCGTAAAGGAGGAGCAGATAGTCTTTTTCGAGATCGGTTTGCATAGCTGACAATTTCATAAGCATGCTTAATATGACTTGGCTATCGTTTTACGCAAGTCGAGGCTGCCTTTGTCCCCAGCGATTTCCTGCAAATTAGGCGGGGTTACAAAGAGGAAGATCTCAGTCGAAAAAGGGCGATTCCCAAAGAGCGAGGCTCTGCCGCAATACCTCGATTGCTTTCCTCGAAGGCAGTTCGCTGTAACGAGATCGTGCAGCGAGCGAGAATCTGCGCGACTGTTTTTGGATGGGCGCCGCGCCTGAATTGTCCTCCTGGATTAAGTGTCGCGGCGCGCTTCGCTGACCATGGATGCCAGCAACGGGCGACCGGACGTCAAGACTATCTTGACAAGCCGCTCCAAATCTTCAATCTGTCAAGGCAACCCTGACATTCGCGAGGAGATGATGAAAGTGCTTGGGCTCGTTAAAAAACCGCTGACATGCTCCTTCTGCGGCAAGACCGAAAAGAATGTGGCGCGTCTGATCGGGGGGCCGGGCGTCCATATCTGCGACGCCTGCATCGGCGCCTGCAACAACATTCTGGAGGCGACGCCGTCCACGTTTGCGGGCTGGGACAAGATGACGAAGGAGCAGCTTCTCGATACCCTCAGGATCGCCGAGGCCACGGTAGAGGCGACACGCGCCGTGCTTCAGGCGCAGATCGAGGAGCTGAGGCGGCGCAATGTGAGCTGGGAGGCCATCGGCAAGGCGCTCGGCATCACGCGGCAGGCTGCGTGGGAGCGCTTTTCATAGCGGCCGCTCGCACGCCCCACGGAAATCCTGCACCGGTTGCGGCGAGCGCTTCCAGGATTTCCCGCGGGGCGTACGAGCCCTTTGTCGGTACAGCGACACTCGCGCTCTCGCTTTGTACGTAAGCGTACATTCCAACCCACCGCGCGAACAAAAGCCTTCAACATCAATGCACTAATCACTTGGCTTAACTCTTGCTTCTCCCTACGCGTCAGCCGGTTCGGCGTGGCGAGCAGCCGGCTTGCCCGTTTCATCCCTCGATCCTTTTTCCCAGGCAGACCTCTCTGCCCTGGAATGCCGTTCGAGCGGAAATCGTACAGCCGGAGTTAAGTTCGCGCCCCATTTGCCGTAAGCGCTCAAGCGAACTTGCCTCCGATAAGCTGTACGAAGTCAATAAGGTGCTCGTGCGCCTTATCCGCGGGAAATCCTGGAAGCGCTCGCCGCAACCGGGGCAGGATTCCCGGCGGGGCGCACGAGCCTGCCCGGAACAAAAAGGAGAGCAATTCATGGCTAACGTAACATTCAAGTCCCCGGTCATGGCGAAAGACGTCACGATCTACGCCGTGGCGGGGCACCGCGGGGACCATTCTCGCCGTCGCCAAAGCGCACAGCATCCCCAATTCCGTTTGACTGTCAGGACGGCGAATGCGGATCATGTCTTGTCGAGGTCAAGCATGTGTCGCCCAAGTCGAAGCACGGCATTTCGCTGACCGAGAAAGAGAAGGAGCTGCTGCGCCAGCTCGGAAAAATCACACGCGAGGAGATCGATGGATGCCGAAGTCAATGACATGCCGCCGCGCTACCGCCTCGCATGCCAGTGCTTCATCCGCGACGAAGACATCGTCGTCTCGTTCGAAGGGGATCGCACCCTTCCGGCGAAGAAAGCGACGCTTCCGCCCATCAAAAGCGTTCAAGACTTCTACGCTTACGCAGCGAAAGTCGAGGAAGACGCGGCGATTCATTGCGAGGAACTCGCGACGGTCATGAAGGACGTCGGCAACAAGGATGTCGCCGAATTCTTCCTGGAGCTTGCCGACTATTCGCGCACCCATCTAAGCGAGGTCAAGGGACAGGCGGGCACAATCGACCCGAACATCCACCTCCCGGCCCACTTCACATGGCCGCATCACTTCACCCCGCAGCACACCGACGTTTGGGCCAGCGAACCGGCATTGGCGCGGCTCGATGCTTTGAAGGCCGGGCTTCAGGGTGAAAAGCGTGGTTACGAATATTACTACATCGTCGCTGACTCGTCCGACATCCCTGAAGTTGTCGAGAAGTCCAAGGAGTTCCTGAAGGAGGAAGCCGAGCACATCGCGCTCCTTGAGCGCTGGATTTCAGCGGGAGACGGCGCGGCAGCATCCCGGAGCGGCATAACGGGCGCAATCAGACCTCGCCAGCGACCCAGGTGGCATGGATGCGCATGCTGCCTGGATCGAACGCTACGAGATCTGCGCGATATTTTGGCGCGAGGCGGCCCAGCGTCGCCTCAAGCCCGAGAAAGCTGGCGGGCTCGGTGGACGCAAAGCGCAGAGCGTGGCCGAGCGGCACGCCCAGAAGCTCGACGCAGTATCGCACGGCGCTCGCCATATCGAGGGCCGATCCCGCGAGCGTGCCGTCGGCCCTCGCGCAGCGGCCCTCGCG
Organism: uncultured Alphaproteobacteria bacterium; assembly: GCA_963757195.1. Classification (GTDB taxonomy): domain Bacteria; phylum Pseudomonadota; class Alphaproteobacteria; order Rhizobiales; family Rhodomicrobiaceae; genus Rhodomicrobium. Next base: position 1,920,148 of record CAVWQG010000001.1, on the reverse strand, counting down.
AACCGCGATCTCCTCACCGTAAAGCATGAATGTGGATTTGTTTCCGCCCACTGGCGGCATGGCATCCGTAACCAGCATCGGGTGCGCCACGCCCCTGAGCGCGAGCCGAAGCACCGCCGGATCGACATGCTCACCGTCTACGATCATCCCGAAAAACGCATCCGGCGTTTCGAGCGCGGCGGCAACCGGCCCAGGGTCGCGGCTCCCAAGGGGACACATGGCATTGAACAGGTGCGTGAACCCTGTCAGCCCTTCCGCCAGCGCCGCCTTGGTCTCGTCATAGCTCGCCATGGAATGGCCGAGCGAGACGCGGATACCGGCCTTTGCTAGCTGGGCGATGAAGCCGGAAGGCGCGCGTTCAGGGGCGAGCGTCAGGAGCGTCACCCCGGCTCGCGGCGCCATCAGCATCTCGATGTCTTCGGGGCCGGGCTGCCGGATCAGCCCGCGGCAGTGTACGCCCGGCTTTTCCGGCGACAGGAAGGGGCCTTCGAGGTGGATGCCCAGCACGCGCTCGGGTTCGTTGCGGCCTCCTCATTCGCAGCCGTGAGGGCCGCGCGCATTTTTTCCGGCGTGTCCGTGATCAGCGTCGGTAACAGCGCCGTGGTCCCGAACTTCCGGTGCGCGCGAGCTATCGCCGCCATTGCGGCGGGGCTTGGATCGTCATTCAATAGGACGTCGCCGCCGCCATTCACCTGGAGGTCGATGAAGCCCGGAGCGAGCCACGCGCCTTCCGGCAGCACCCGGATCGGAATTCCGCCAGGCAGTTCCCGCTTCGGCAGCAGACCGCCAATGCGGCTGCCCTCTATGATAACGGCGTAATCGTCAAGGCGCGCCTCGCCATCGAAGACGACGGCGGCCACGACAGCATGCCGGCGCGGCTTCGTCATCTCGTGCTCGTGACTTTCCGCAAATGCCGGGGGTGATCCACATCCATCCCGAGCCGCTGCGCCAGCCGGACCACCAGCATGTAGAAACTCTGGATCAGACAAACGGCATCTGTTTCCGGGTGATCAGGTGGCAGCACAGGGAAGCGGCCGCACGCATCCTCGTCCATGTCCGTCGTGTAAAGAGCAGTGCCCTTTTCGCGCAAATTCGCAGCAAGCTGCCTCATTCCCTTGGCGGCGGCGTCAGTTGGGTTGAACATCAGGATCGGGTATTCCGGCGACACTAATGCCACTGGCCCATGAAGGAATTCAGCGCCGCTGAAGGCCTCGGCGTGCAGGTTGCAGGTCTCCTTCAATTTGAGCGCCGCCTCGCGTGCAATGGCGAGTGTGGGTCCTCGCCCAATCGTGACGAGGCTGGCGGCGCTTTCAAGCGCGTCCAAGGCGACGCTCCAGTCCAAGCCGGACGCCGCTGTCAATCTCTCAGGAAGGCGCTCCACCGCCCCGGCCAGCTTCCCGTCGCCAGTCCATGCCGCCGTGAGCCGCAGAAGCGCTGAAAGCGTTGCGATGAAGGTCTTTGTCGCCGCCACGCTCAGTTCCGGCCCGGCGCTCATGGGTAGAACAACGTCACATTCTGTCGCAAGCGCGCTTTCGGTGGCGTTCACGATGCACACTGTGACAGCGCCCGAGGCTTTCGCGCTCGCTGTCATGTCGATCAGATCGGCGCTGCCGCCCGACTGAGAGATGGCGAGAAACAGTTGATCCTTGAGATTAAGCTTTCCGCCATACACACTCGCAATGTTCGGGGCGGCCGACGCGACGGGAATGCCGAGATAGCGTTCGATCAGATGTTTGCCAAAGGTCGCGGCATGTGCCGAGCTGCCGCGCGCGCAGGTCACAACGACCCGCGGCGGCCGGCGCCTCAAGCGCGCCGCCAGTTCGGCTACCGGCCGCGCCAGAGCCGCCTGTTGCCGTTTCACAGCTTCGGGAGCTTCGTGGATCTCTTGCGCCGTTTGAACGCCCCGGACGCTCATGCGGTCGCCCCTTCCAGAGCCTTTGCGCGCGCGAGTTCAACGGCGCCGGTAAGGGCGCCCGCTGCCGGAGCCACAAGCCACTGCCTTGTCCAGGGATTGAGCCAGGGCTCGATGCTCCTGGCGAGGCCTCCCATCAAAGAGAGCCGCTTGGCGCCAAGGTCGAGCAGCCGATCCGCGAGGCACTCCACATGATGCGCCGACGCCGCCGTCAGCTCTCTCCCCAAAGGATCGTCCCGCAATGCCCAATCAATGACAAGCGGGGCCAGTGTAGCGAAGTTTCCCGGTCTCGCGTCGCTCATCCAGCGAACGATCTCATGCGGATCAAGGTCGAAGCGTTCCGCAACACGCGTCAAAAGCGGCGTCCAGGGCGTGCGCCCGTCGAGCGCCCAAAGTGTGCGGCGCGCCACCTCGCAGCCAAGCCATGCGCCGCTCCCCTCATCCGAAACCGGGAAGCCCCAGCCGCCAACGCGATGACGTACGCCTCCAATGATGGCTTCGCCGACGCTGCCCGTGCCGATGATGATGACGCCGCCGTCTTCTCCGCGATGCGCTCCGACGCACGCGGCGTGAGAGTCGGTGGTAAAGACCGCAGCCTTGAAGGGATGCTCGTAGGTTCTAAGCTCGGCGAGTATGACGGGCTCACTCGCGCCCGCCAGCGCAAGACAGGCGACGACGACGTGCTCTTCGATTGCGAGACCTGCATTTCTGAAGCAGCGGGCGGCGGCGTCGAACACTTCCGCTAAACTCTCCTCCAGACCAAGGCGAATGTTTGCGGGCCCGCCTAACCCTCCGCCCAGTGTCTTGCCCTCAAATGAGCACAGCCGAGCCCTGCAGCGTGTGCCGCCACCATCAACTCCAAGAAGAAGCAACTCTGTGTGCACCTGGAAGCTCTAATGCTTTCTCCTATTTAAGGTTGAAATGTGAAAGAGGTCCAGCCCCTTAACGCGATTTCAGACTTATGGATACTGAGCGTCCAAGCCCGCGATACGCCGCGATCGACGTCTGGGAGCCCCTTGACGCTCTCGACGCGATGATTGATGGCCAGCTCGCCGCCGTTGCGGCCGTCCGCGCCGCGCGCCGCCAGATTCTCGAAGCGGCGCTCGCGATGGAGGCGCGCCTCAAGGACGGCGGACGCCTTGTCTATGCGGGCGCAGGGACTTCCGGGCGCCTCGCGATTCAAGACGGCGCGGAACTGATGCCGACCTTCAGCTGGCCCGAGGACCGCCTGCTGCTTTTGTTGGCGGGCGGCGACGAAGCGATGGTTCGCGCCGTCGAAGGCGCGGAAGACGAGATCGACCACGCCGCCGAGCTGATCCGCAGCCACAATATCGGTCCGCAAGATGTCCTGATCGCCGTCGCGGCTAGCGGCGCGACCCCGTTCACATTGTCGTGTTTGCGCGAGGCAAAGCGGCGCGGGGCGCTGACAATTGGCGTGGCGAACAATTCAGGCGCGCCGCTCCTGGCCGAGGCCGAACGCCCGATTTATCTCGAGACCGGCTCCGAGCCCATCGCCGGTTCAACGCGCATGAACGCAGGCACGGCGCAGCGGATCACGCTGAGCCTTCTCTCGTCGCTGACAATGATCCGGCTCGGTAGGGTCTATGCAGGGATGATGGTGGAGGTGCAAGCCGTCAACGCGAAGCTCGTGGGGCGGCGTGAGAAGATGCTCGTTCATTTGACAGGAAAGAGCCTGGGCGAGGTGCGTGAGGCTCTCCACAAGACCCATGGCAATGTGAAGCTCGCGGTGCTTGTCGCGGAGGGCTCGGGGCTTGAGCAGGCCAAAGAGCTCCTCGCTGAAGCTGGCGGCCGCTTGAGGGACGCAATCGCTTTGGCGGAGAAGCACCGGAGCCAGAGTTGAAGTCACGCCAAGGGTTCGTCTCTTAGGCTCACGCAAGCTGGATGCCCCTGCCGAAGATCGCGGGCATTGCCTTTGACCGTGATCGTCATTGGCTCGCCGCCTTCCTGCGTTGCCTCCAGCGTTTGCTCCTCCTGATCGATCCGGATCTTGAGCGAGCGGCCGCGCCACTGAACCGAGAAAGCCATCTTCCGCCAAGCGGACGGCGGCTTCGGATCGAGAGAAATACCGTCGCTCCGCGCCGCCAAGCCAGCAAAGCCCAGCACTGCCACCATCCAATTTCCGCCGAGCGCCGCGATGTGAACGCCTCCCCCAATTCCGACAACGCTATCGGAAAGATCGATCTCCGCGCTCTGCCGGAAGTAATGCAGCGCCTTCTCGGCGTCCCCAATTCTTGCCGCCGCAACGCCATGCATCGCGGGGCTGAGCGAGCTGCCGTGCCCGCATCGGGGTTCGTAATACCGGAAATTCTTCGCCGCCATGTCGCCGGGAAATTCCTCCGGCAGCAAAGCCAGAAGCGCCACGACATCGGCCTGTTTGACGACTTGTGTGTTTTGCGTCCTCTCCCTGCCGAGCACGACGTCCATCGGCACAGACCGGCCTGCATAATCGTTGAGGTCGATATATTCCAGCCCGAAAAATCCGGCGAATTGCTCGAACAGGCCTGTCTCGGCGTCGAGGCCGTCCGAGATGCTCCCGGCAATCCGCCGCCACTCTTCCAGCTCCGGCTGCCTGAGGTAAAGCTTGGATGAGAGACGCTCCCATGTTTCCGGCCAGCGCTCGCGAAGGATTTCGATCGCTTCAAGCGCGCGGCGGATGTTCCAGCGCGCCATCACGTTCGTGTAAGCGTTGTCGTCAATGTCCTCGTGGTATTCGTCGGGCCCGATCACGCCGCGGATGTGGCTGCGCCCGTCGGCCTCTATGAGGGCCCGGCTTGCCCAGAATCGAGCCGTCTCCAAAAGGATTTCTGCCCCGGCAACACGGAAGAATTCGTCGTCGCCCGTGATTCGCCAGTACTGCCAGACCGCGTAAGCGACGTCGGCGCTGATATGCTGCTCCTGCGTGCCGCAGAGAACTGGGATCACCCGGCGGTCGGGGCCGATTACCTGCGCCGGCGTTGTCTCAAGCCCCGTATCCGTCGACTCCCAAGCGTAAAGAGCTCCGCGCCAACCCATGCCGGCAGCTTTTTGCCGGGCGCCGTTGATCGTTTGAAAGCGATACATGAGCGCGGCTCGCGCCGCCTCAGGCCAGGTCCAGGTATAGAACGGCAGGAGGTAGATCTCGGTGTCCCAGAAGACGTGCCCGTGATAGTCGTCGCCTGTCAGCGCGCGCGCGCCGATTGAAACGGTGTCGTCGCTGGGATTGGCAGCGCTGTTCAGGTGATAGATCGCGAACCGCAAGGCTCGCTGGGCCGCTTCATCCCAGTCAATGACAACATCGCTGGCGTCCCACCGCTCCTTCCACGCTTCCTCGTGTGATCTCACGATACCGCCCCAGCCGGCTCGCCGTGCCGTTTCGAGTTTCCCACGCGCCGCAGGTCCTGGATCGGAGGCGTTGTTGTCGCTGCGCACGAAGGAAACTATGCGCTGAAGCCAGGCCACCTGTCCGGGGCGCGTCTTCCAGCGCCAGGAATATCTCAGCGGACCGCATACTTCCGCAGGGATTCGTTCGCTATCAAGCTGGAAATCCAACGCGGCTGCCATTGCAAGGCGCTTTCCGGAGAAGTGAGTGCGCCACTCGACAACACCGCCGTCCATCCGGGTGCATATGAGCCCCAGATCGAAGCCTTCGAAGCCCGCTTCGAGTGCGATCTCCGCCTCTCCTTCATCGACCTCCAACCGGATCATCTGCAGCCCCACCGCACGCTCGCTCAAGGACACGAGCCGGAGGGTGCGAAGGCGCATGTCCACAACCCCGGCTTGGCAGTGGCTCCAGTCCGTCATCACCAATCCACGCTTCATATCGAGTGTCATCTGATGGGACGGCACGTCGAAGGGATGGTGCACAAGCGGCTTGCCTGGGACGGAAATGCGGACCTGAAGCCAACTCGCCGCCGGGACGAGCACGGGGATCGCCAGCTCGGCAGGCGGCATGTCGAAAAGACCAGCCACATAAGTGCGGGGCGGAACGATCCATCGCGATCCGCGGGTCACCGCTCGACCTCCACGCACGCCCAGGAAGCCGTTGCTGACGGTGAAGCGGGATTCCGTGCTGCTTTCGCGGAGCGGATCGTAACCTTCGGTGGCGAGAAGCCAGGTTGAATCCCAAGTCGCTTCCAGCGCGCCGATGTTCGAGTCCGGCTTCGTCATGATGACCTCCGGAAAAGACGGCCCTGCGCCAGTTCATCGATGGCGATTTCGTCGAAGCTCTTCACAACGAGATCGGCGCCGGCGTCTTGCAAGAGAGCCTCATCGTCGTTTCTGGCGATTGCGAGAGAAGCCATGCCGCCGGCCGCAGCCGCCTTGATCCCGGCCGGTGCGTCCTCGGCGACAAAGCATGCTGCCGGTTCGATCCCGAGCCTTTGCGCCGCCAGCAGGAAAATCGCCGGGTTGGGCTTGCCTTCGGGCAAATCCACGCCGCAAACATTGACGTTGAACATGTCGTACAGGCTTCGGCCTGACGGAAGTTTTGCCGCTTTCAACATTCCATTCGCATTCTTGGAGGAGGACGCGACCGCCATGGGCAGCCCCAACGTTGCGGTTGATTGAACAAAACGAAGCGCATCTGGAAACGCAGATACCTGGCCGTCGCTTATCAGCTCTTCCAGCCGCTTCTGCTTGCGTTCAGCGTACTCTTCGGCTTGACGTTCGGGATTCCGCACTCCGAGCGCCGCCAGTGCGGCGACGGCGCCCGCCATGCGCGGTTTACCCGCGACCTGCATTTCATAAAGCTCGGGCGTGAAACACGACGGGTCCGCAAACCCCACAAGCGCCTCGCGCCAGGCACGCTCGTGAGGAGATGCAAGCAAAACGCCATCGACATCGAAAATGGCCGCTGTCAGCCTTTGTTGACGGCTACTCTGTCTGATCGGGTCCGAGGCAGTCATGACGCTTACACTCCGGCTGTTTTAAGCTGGAGAACGTCTCGCGGTGGTAAAGGGGTTCCTGCGCCGCTTCGGCATTTCAAATAAGCGTTCGCGACCAATTGAAACGGAGGAGGCGGTGGGCTGCTCGCGTTTCAATAATGGCAGCGATTCCTCGGTTCAGATAAACATGTGCCACTTGGGCATGGATGCGGCCGCAATGGGCAGCTTGCGGAAACGTGGATTGCCCCAATTCGCATGAAGTGATAGACACGAGCGCCGAAATTGTCTAACCGGGTCTTTAATTCGATCGACCAACGGGCCGGTTGAAGGTTTTTTTGGAGTGGTGGCCGAGAGGCTTAAGGCGGCGGTTTGCTAAACCGACCGAAAACTTAGCAAAATCAATCCACTACATGTCTAACACCCCTTAAAGCCACTTATTAAAAATCAAAACGTTACACTTCAAGTGACATACGGTTTTTGAGGGGTTAACGGCGGTTCCAGGGAAGCGCAGGGGAATGCGCTCAAGGCGATTTCTCTGAAAGCGTGCTTCGCGATGAGCGTCCCTCCCGAAGGGACGCGGGCGCTTTCTCGCGTTGGCGTTCTTGCATACCCTCGCCTCGGAAATAGCCACCAAACCCGGCAAGCGTCGTTTTCCAGGCCGCTTCCGATCGCCCCGCGCTACCTTGCCCGGCTGAAAAAATACCGTCTGCGGCATCGTTTTCCGGATCATAAACGGCTACCCGATGCGACCTTGTGGTGCGTGGAATTTGCCGAATGAAATCGGGACCGTACCAATCGGGATAATCGGCGATTAGATGCGACGGTATAAGCTTAATTAAGGCACTATGGGCGATTCACCCTACGGCATGCGCTGCAAATTAGCGTTGCGTGGAGTATTCGTGATGAAGACATCGTTCCCAACCGGCCTGCCCAGTAACTGGTTTTTCCGGCTTTCTCAGTTTGTTGGCCAGGTAAGCCAATCCCAGGCATCGCATGGGCCTGGATGGTATGCATGAAAATCTATGATCTGATTCTGCGCCGTGATGACACGGACGCAAAGGGCAGGCGCAAGCCTTGCCCAAAGGACGGCTATTTTTACGAGCTTTGGCATAAGGGCGAGCGCTTAGCGCGGTCGCAAACGAACGTGGAAACCGACGCCGCCCGCGTCTTGCTTGCCCAAGGCGTCAAAGCGTTCCGGGTTTGGCGTCCCGGCAAAGCCTCGCATGAGTACACGGTTGATTGTGAAAAGGTCGCCGGTTGGCAGCTTTCCGAGGAAGACAGGGACGGCTTCCGCGCAAGGCGCTACAGAAACCCGGCAGACGACCTGTCGGCTGGCGAAATGCCTTGCCCGGCTCCAAGACAAAGGCGGGAGCGTTCGGGCGTGTCTGCTCCCGCTGCCGGGTTTACGCAAACGCTTACGGAAGCCGACGCGCGGCGAAGCAAACGAGGGGGGGATATAACCGAGTGTTATTTCTAGGGGGGAGCGCCGCTGCAATCGGGTCCATGCGAGTCTGCTCGCAAGGGTTTTTGTTCGCAGGTAAGGTGTTATACCTCTCCCCCCAAAGGATGGGGGGAGAGATGTAGGTAAGCGTTTTGTTTGGTCCGCTGGTAAGGTGTATCCAGTCTCGCGCGTGGACGCGCGTAGATGCGTATATTAGAATCCTATATACGTATATATACCCCTCTCCCCCTTTAGGGGGGAGAGGTATATCTAGGATCATATAAGTAAGATTCTTACGTAGAAGCGTTGTGCGAATTTCAAGAGTGCGTCCAAAACTATCTTTCAGTGTGTCTTTCTGGTAACCATTTATGCGCGCGAGCACGATTGCCCAGATGGTCAATCCGCAATCCTCAGGCTCGTGTTAGGGCGGGCCGTAGCAGCCCGCAGAGCCGCAAAAGGAAGCGCCCCCGTCACATATGGGGCGTCCTCGCAAAGCCCGCCGTTGCGCCTATCTTTGGCGATATAGAACCGGGCGTTGCGAATTACCTTGCGTCGCCGTCGCGGAGGCCAGCGAACGCTCTAGCACGCTGAACGCTCCATCAACGGTTGCCTTAACGATGGGCACGACGATCCCGGCGGCAAGCTGCGCAACCCAAAGAAAACCGGCGAAGCATATAATTTTAAGCCCTAAACCGGGCTGAAAAACCGGCTCGCGCTTTGGCCTGATCGCATAAACGCCGGGACTTACTTCCTGCAAGTCCACCTCTTTTTCCATGATAGCGAATTTCCTCGATTTAGACGCTGGGAAACGGGCGGTCAGCAAACCCCAATTAGCGTTGCCCCACCGGATAGCCGCGCCCGCTGGACCGCGCTTTGCTTCCTGGCACTGGCGCAAAAACGCCGGGGCGAACTTCCACCAGATCAATGATGTCTTTTTCGTCGCTCGCTTGTGATGGTCGCGACGGCGCTGGCGCGTTCCGTCGAAGAAACAGCGAAGCGAGCACTCGGCGCGCAAAACCAAAGACCTCGAACTGCCATAGCGTTAGGACCGCGATAATCCAGAAGGCCAACTCGGCGTTATCTTTCGCGAGTTCTTCAAAGTGGACGCCGTGTTGTTCGGCGAACTTTATCGGACCTTCCAAAAGGCCGCCTATTCCTATTAGGACCATCAAGCCAATCCAGGTCCAGAACCAAACTCGAAGAAAAACACCCATCGCAAGGCATCCCGGTTACTGTTATGGCCGCCGCGTAGATTTCGGAAGCCAAAGGCACTTGATGAAAGCCGGAACGGGAAATTAAGCGGTTTCGCGGGAGGTTTACACAAACTCGCACACCCAATTTTCAATCAAAAAGCAACACACCTTCAATTTGAATAAAACTACACCCTTGGCTTCCGCTGTGCCATCGAAATTGTTTCAATGGGTAAATTAGCTGCATCGCCTATGGATTGCCGCCGCATGCCCGGCACTGGCTTAGTTTGCCACGTCCCGAACACTCCGCGACCACCCTACAGCTTCCAGCGCCCTCCGCGCTGTTGCGCGGCAGGTAAGAAAACGGCGCGAAACCAGCCGATTTCAGCGAAAATCAGTTGCATTGCAGCTCGCGCGTCTGTACTGATATCTAAAGTAAAAAGTACAATATGGCGATAGCGCAATGGCAAACAACGGGAAAAAAGAAAATCAGGCCAAGAACGGACGCGCAAAAGCCGTCGCGTATCTCCGCACTTCGAGCGCGACCAACACGGGCGCGGACAAGGACAGCGAAAAGCGCCAGCGCCTCGCAATCGCCGCCTATGCGAAGGCGGCTCGCTTCGAAATCGCCGCCGAAGACTGGTTCTATGATCCGGCAGTGAGCGGCGCGGACCCAATCGAGACGCGCCCCGGCTTCAATCGCCTGCTTGACCGCATCGAGGGCAACGGCGTCCGCGTCGTGATCATCGAAGACGCCAGCCGCTTCGCTCGCGATCTGATGACACAGGAGCTCGGCATCCTTTCGCTAATCAAGCTTGGCGTTCGTGTTATCACCGCGACGGGTGACGATCTCACCGACACAAGCGATCCCATGAAAAAGGCAATGCGCCAGATCGCTGGCGCATTTGCCGAGCTTGAGAAGGCCCGTCTGGTTGCCAAGCTTCGCGGTGCTCGTGAACGCAAGCGCGCCGCTCAAGGCAAGTGCGAAGGCCGCAAGAGCCTCGCTGAACGCTTGCCGGAACTGGTCGCCGCGGCGCGGGCGCTGAATGATGGGCGCTCGCTTCGTATGATTGCGGCGGCCCTCGCGGAACAAGGTTTTAAGACACCATCGGGTAAAGAATATTCAGCGAGTGCGGTTAGTGGCATGTTCGGCAGTGAAGAATCGAAGAGCAGAGCCTTGAAGCGGACTGACGCCAAGGGTCGCCGTGTTCTTGGCGCGAACAGTTGACACTGCCGATTGGCAGGCAACTGCTAGCCGGGCGGAAGATTTCGGCTTATGCGTTGGATGTGTTTGTGAAAGCCCCCATGAAAATCGATCTCCCTCACATCAAAAGATACACGGCCAGAGGTAAAACCTATTACTACCATCGGCGCACGGGTATTCGGATAGAAGGTGAGCCGGGGACGATCCAATTTCAGCTTGCCTATGAAAAGGCGTGCGAGGTTGCCCGGCATCGCAAGACGGAAACTTTCGCGACGCTCATTTCTAACTATTTTTCATCGCAGAAATTTCAGTGCCTGGGCGAACGTACACGCGCCGACTACAACGGCCACCGACCCATCATCGAGGCAGCATGGGCAACAATGCCGCTCGAAGTGATGAAGGACAAGCGTATTAAGGGCCATTTCCGCAAGTGGCGCGACGCGCTTTCGGAAACGAAAGGCGCGCGCCAAGCCGATCTGATCTTTGCCACCTGCCGTAGGATCGTAAGCTTTGCCGTTGACGATGGCATCTTAGAAAACAATCCGCTTTTAGCGATTGACAGCATCTACAAAGCGGATCGTTCCGATATGATCTGGTTGCCCGAACATATCGAGGCATTTTTTAACACGGCCTCGCAAGGGATGCAGCTTGCCCTTATCCTCGCTCTCAATCTTGGCCGCCGGGAAGGCGACTTGATCCGGCTCACATGGGGCGATTACACGGGCGAATTTATGCACGTCACGAACAGGAAGGGACGCCGGAAGGCCAAGTTCCCGGCCCGCGTTACGGAAGCCTTACGCGCTTCCCTGGATGCTTATAAGCGGTCGCTTGGCCGCATAGCCCACAAGGACGAGCCCATATTGACGACGAACACGGGCGCAGTCTGGACAGAAGGGCACTTCTCGTCAAAGTTCAGCGCGGCCAAGAATGAAGCCGGGTTGAAGGATTTGCATTTTCACGACTTGCGCGGAACCGCCGTAACGATCTTGGCTGAGAATGGCTGCACAGCGCCGGAGATCGCTTCTATAAGCGGCCATAGCATGAAGAATGTCGAAGGCATCTTAGAGAAGTACATGGCCCGGACGCGGGCCTTGAACGACGCCGCAACGAAAAAATTAGAGGAAACGTGGGTTGCGAAACTCGTAATCCGCTGATAGAGAAAACGTCATCAAGTGTCTAACGCGGTGTCTAACTTTTCGTTATTTACGCTTTGTTCACTTGGTTTTGTCAGCTAAGGTATTGATCTTGCTGATTTGGAGTGGTGGCCGAGCGGCTGAAGGCGGCGGTTTGCTAAACCGTTGTACGGTTGTAAAGCCGTACCGAGGGTTCGAATCCCTCCCACTCCGCCATTATCAAAACCCCGGCAGAAATCGCCCCAAGTGCTGATTTTGCGGGCTCTTGCCGTCAAGAGCTAATCGCGAAGACCTCTGAAAAAAGACAGTCCGTAAAGTCCGGGGGTACTGTAGGGGGTACGCCGCGGGATATCGTCGTTCAAGGTTTGTTCTCATGCAACCCAAGATCGAGTTCGACCCTTGCCCCAGCGGGGGCCAATAGAGGACAACGCCGATGAAAACCGTAACAGCCCTTCCAAACGATGTCCCAAACGACCGAGCGCCATGGCGTGTTGAGCAGGCTATTTGGTGTGGAACCATCATGTCTTGTGAAGTGCGTGGGCAGGTCTTGCCATGATGGGTAGCATAAGTGCAATTGATTGCAAAAATTTCTTATGGCGAGGAAGCACCCAATACGGGTACGTCCAAAACCCTTTCAGCTTATCGGGCAACTCGGAAGGTGCGGGCATTCGCGCCATGATTGCGCCATTCGCGTGAGAGAACAGTCCGTGTGCGATCAAAGAGGGGCTTAGACAGCTCTTGGCCTTGATACTTAATTTCTTGCTTAGTATGCGATCAGTGATTGTGACACGTTATGCGGGCTTGCCCAACGTTCGATAAACTCAAACCCGGTGCCCGCATCCGTGGGTTAGTGGCGGGCTCCATCGCGGAAATCCTTCAAGTCAGGCAATTCGGCAGCGACGCTCTGAATGTCGTTTTCAGGGCGGACGGCCGTGTCGGAGAAAGACTGGTTTATCGCGGCGATGAAAGCGTCTTCGAGTTTGTTGAGGGTGGTCGCAGCTATTCGTTCGACGCGGATGGCGGACTGCTCCGACTCGCGTCGGAGGCGTATCGCGTGCGGCTCGCACACTTGTTCGACCCCTACCTCGCGGTCAGCGCCTCGCAAATCGAAGCGCTTCCGCATCAGATCACGGCGGTGTATGGCGAGATGCTGCCGCGGCAACCGTTACGCTTCCTGCTGGCTGATGACCCAGGCGCAGGAAAGACGGTTATGGCTGGCCTCCTGATTAAAGAGCTCCTGATTCGGGGGGACCTTGAGCGTTGTCTCATCGTCGCGCCCGGTAGCCTAGTGGAGCAATGGCAGGAGGAGATGGCCGAGAAGTTCTCTCTCGGGTTTGAACTCCTTACTCGCGATCAGATCGAGGCATCGATCACTGGCAATCCATTCGTGGAGCGCAACCGCATTATTGTGCGTCTCGACATGGCAGCGCGCTCTGAGCAGCTCAAGGCGAAGCTCGAGGCGGCACAAGAGTGGGACCTTGTAATCTGCGACGAGGCACACAGGATGGCCGCTTCCTACTTTGGCGGCGAGGTTAAGGAGACGCAGCGGCACAAACTTGGGAAATTGGTCGGGAGGCGGACGCGGAATCTGCTGCTTATGTCAGCAACTCCACACAACGGCAAAGAGGCCGATTTCCAGCTTTTTATGGGATTGCTCGATGCTGACCGATTTGAAGGTCGCTTCCGCGAGGGCGTCCACAAAGCCGACGTATCCGACATGATGCGCCGCCTGACAAAGGAAGAGCTGTACCGCTTTGACGGGAGACCGTTATTTCCACAGCGCCGGGCTTATACAGCCAGCTACGCCCTTTCTTCTGAAGAGGCCGAACTCTATCAGGAAGTGACGACCTACGTCCGTGATGAGATGAATCGTGCAGATCGAAGCAGCGATGGCGGTAGACGGAATAGCGTCGGTTTCGCGCTCCAAATTTTGCAACGCCGCCTGGCATCGTCGCCCGCAGCAATTCACCGATCGCTGGAACGTCGCCGGAAACGGCTTGAGGAACGGCTACGCGAGGAGCGGCTCCTCCGCGACGGCAGCGGTAGGCTAAATCGCGCGCCTTCGCTTCCAAATTACGATCCCGACGACTTAGAGGAAGCTACGGGGGAGGAGCAGGAGGCGGCCGAAGAACAGATTGTTGACTCGGCGACGGCTGCGCAGACGCTCGCCGAGTTGGAAGCCGAGATCGTCATCTTAAGAGGTTTAGAAGAACGTGCGCTGCGGGTGAAGCTGTCCGGTCGCGATACTAAATGGTGCGAGTTGGAGTTTATCCTAGATGATCCCATCATGCTTGATCCGACAACCGGACTGCGTCGGAAAATCATAATCTTTACGGAGCCAAGAGACACCCTAGATTACCTTGCTCAGAAGATCGGCTCGCGTATTGGCGACCCGGCCGGTGTGGTTACGATACACGGCGGCGTCGCTCGGGAGGCCCGACGCGCCGCCATCGCCGCGTTCAATAGCGATCCCGTCGTTCGTGTTATGGTCGCAAACGACGCGGCTGGCGAAGGTGTGAATCTTCAGCGCGGCGCGCACCTCATGGTCAACTACGATCTGCCATGGAACCCAAACCGGCTCGAGCAACGCTTCGGACGCATTCACCGTATCGGCCAGACAGAGGTCTGCCACCTGTGGAATTTGTGTGCAGCAAACACTCGCGAGGGTGAGGTTTACCACCGTCTTCTAGAGAAATTGGAAGAAGCTCGGGTCGCGCTTGGCGGCAAGGTCTATGATGTCTTGGGCGAACTCTTCGAGGGACAGGCATTGCATACCTTATTGGTTGACGCCATCCGTTACGGCGATCGACCAGACGTTAAGGCGGAGCTTTTCCGGAAGGTTGACGGCGCGGTCGATGTCGACACCATTGAGACACTGGTGGCCGAGAGAAAGCTAACATCTGAAGGGCTTGATCCAAGCATCGTCACCGCCATCCGCGAAGAGATGGAGCGGGCGCAAGCGCGGCGGCTTCAACCACATTTTATTAGCGCTTTTTTCCGCGAGGCATTCACGACACTGGGCGGCCGAACAGCGGAAAGGGAAAAGGGCCGATACGAAATCACTCGCGTACCGGGGGTCTTGAAGGAGCGTGATCGGCTTATCGGGCGTGGCGATCCGGTGCTCGATCGCTATGCCCGGGTGACGTTCGAGAAGACGCTGATTGCAGGCCAGCCGCAGGCCGAATTGGTGGCTCCTGGCCATCCCCTGCTTGACGCTGTCGTCGACGTCGTACTTGAGCGCTTCCAGCCTCTTTTAGAGCAAGGCGGCGTGCTCGTGGATGAAACGGATGAGGATACGCAGCCTCGACTTCTTGTCTACCTGGAGCATGCTATCCGCGACGGCAGGTGCGGGCGATCCGGCGAGCCTCGGGTCATTTCACAGCGGCTACAATTTATCCATCTAAGCGAGGATGGCCGCGCGATCGATGGCGGAGCCGCCCCCTATCTCGACTACCGTCCGATCACGGCAGAGGAGCGAGCCTTGCTCGCAGACGTGATTGCCGCTTCCTGGCTTTCTGACCACGTGGAGGATCGGGCACTTTCCTACGCCATCTCATCCCTCGTCCCGGATCACCTAACTGAGGTAAAGCGTCGGCGGCTTACCGAGATTGACAAGGTCGAGCGCGAGGTTCGGGCTCGTCTGAAACGCGAAATCAACTACTGGGATGCTCGTGCCTCGCGCCTTCGCGAGGAGGAACGCGCGGGCAAAGACCAGCGGATCAATGCTCAAAACGCCGAGGCGACCGCCCAGCGCATGGTTGACCGCCTCCTCAAGCGGCAGGCCGAGCTGGAGCGGGAGCGGCAAATAACCGCGATGGCTCCCGTGCTGAAGGGCGCGGCGCTGATTATCCCGCGCGGGCTTCTCCAAACTCGACTGGCGCAAGCGCCATCAGTTCCGAACTGGTTCGCCGAAGACCCGCTCGCTCGCGCACAGATTGAGAAACTGGCGATGGATTCGGTGTTGGAATACGAACGCAAGCTTGGGAACCAGCCTGTTGACGTTTCCACGGAGAAGAAGGGTTGGGACGTAGAGAGTCGCGACTGTGGGAGCGGACATCTTCGCTTCATTGAGGTGAAGGGTCGGCACGTCGACGCTCGCGATGTCATTATCACGAAAAACGAAATACTCGCGTCTCTGAACGCGCCCGAGTTGTTTCACCTCGCTATCGTACTCATTGATAATGGCTTTGCGCGTGAGCCTGTCTACGTGCAACGCTTCTTCCGGCGAGAGCCGGGCTTTGCGGAGACGGCCGTGGTTTTCAACATCGAAGAATTGCTATCTCTCGCCAGCAACCACTCCTAGGTCTAGAGATCGTAGTCGAGGACTTCGATTTAGGCGCGCCTGTGAGCGCTTATTAATTACCAGGAGGCGCTAGCCCTTTGTCCCTGCCTATTCGCAAGAAACTCATCGAAGTCTCGATTCCACTTGAGGCAATTAACAAGGCTTCTATGCGCGAGAAAGCGATTCGGCATGGGCACCCGTCCACCCTGCATCTCTGGTGGGCTCGGCGACCATTGGCAGCATGCCGAGCGGTGCTTTTTGCCCAGCTGGTGGACGATCCGAGCGCTTGGCCGGACAGGTTTCCAACTGAGGAGGAGAAGGAGTCCGAGCGTCGGCGACTGCACAAGGTGATCGAGGCGATGGTCACCTGGGAAGCTTCCAACGACAAAAGAATCCTGAACGCCGCGCGCTGGGAAATCGCACGCTCAGTGGCGTGGGGACTCGGCGAAGAGCCTCCATCCCGTGACGATCCAAAGGCGATACTTGACTATCTTCAGACCAAAGCGCCGCCGGTCTATGACCCCTTCTCCGGCGGTGGATCAATCCCTCTTGAAGCGCAGCGGCTTGGTCTTCGCGCTTATGGCTCCGACCTGAACCCGGTCGCGGTGCTGATCGGGAAGGCGCTTGTCGAAATACCGCCGAAATTCGGTGACCTGCCGCCTGTGAACCCAAAGTCTCGCGCGGAGCTTGCGCGCGGCGGCGAGTGGAACGGCAAAGGCGCGCAAGGGATGGCCGAAGATGTGCGCTATTACGGCCAATGGATGCGCGACGAGGCGGAAAACCGCATCGGCCATTTTTACCCGAAGGCAAAGCTGCCGGACGGGTCCGAGGCGACGGTCATCGCATGGCTTTGGGCGCGCACCGTGCGCTCGCCCGATCCAGCCGCGAAAGGAGCGATGGTCCCGCTTGTGTCTTCCTACATGCTCTCCACCAAAGAAGGAAAGAAAGCATGGGTCGAGCCGGTGATCGATCCCGCCTCAGCCGATGGTTGGCGGTTTGAGGTGAGAACGGGTTCACTCAATAAGGCGGATGAGGAGCAGCTGAAGAAGGGCACGAAGACCGGACGCGGCTCAAACTTCACCTGCATTCTCACCGGCGCAAGCATCGGCGGGGATCATGTGAAAGCTGAAGGCATGGCCGGCCGCATGGGTGCGCGGTTGTTGGCTATTGTCGCGGAAGGGAAAAGGCAGCGCCTTTACATGCAGCCTACAACCGACCATGAAGCTTTGGCTGCCGAAGCCAAGCCCCAATGGGAGCCTGAAGGCGATCTGCCAGCCGACCCCCGCAATTTCTGGACTGTGCAATACGGTCTCCGATCGTTCGCTTCACTCTTCACCTCACGGCAGCTTGTGGCTTTGACGACATTTTCCGATCTGGTGGGCAGCGCGCGGGAAAAGGTGCTCGCCGATAGCCGCTCAGCCGGCTTCCGCGATGATTCCAAGCGTCTTCACGAGGGGGGCGCTGGCGCAGAAGCCTATGCGGATGCAGTGGCGACATATTTGGCCTTTGTGGTCGATCGCGTGATCGACCGACATTCAGCCATCGCGACCTGGGACAGCAGCCCTAGCAAGCTTCAGCTGCGAAATACCTTTGCCCGCCAAGCGATACCGATGACATGGGACTTCGGTGAAGGTAATCCATTCTGCAGTTCGTCGGGAACCTTTTCGCCCTCTGTCGAGTGGGTTTCTTTATGTATTCAAGAGTTACCCGCCGCGAGCATAGGCGGTGTATCGAACATTAACGCGGCTCAAAACAGTTTCCCTGTCCGCCCAGTCGTCTTCTCAACCGATCCGCCATATTACGACAACATCAGCTACGCCGACCTGTCCGATTTTTTTTATATCTGGCTTAAGCGATCACTTTCCGGCATCTGGCCAGAGTTGTTCCGTCGCCTGAGCGCGCCGAAAGCCGAAGAACTTGTCGCCACTCCATACCGCCACGGGGGCAAAGACGCCGCCGAAGCCTTCTTCATGGAAGGAATGAAGCAAGCCTTGGCCGCTATGCGAAATGCCGCCACCGATGGCGAGCCGCTGACGATCTACTATGCCTTTAAGCAATCCGAAGTCGCAGCAGAAGGGATCACGTCAGCGGGCTGGGCGAGCTTCCTTCAGGCGGTTGTTGATGCAGGGCTTGTCGTCGATGGCACCTGGCCAATGCGGACCGAACTCGCCAACCGCATAATAGGAAGAGATGCGAACGCGCTCGCCTCGTCCATAGTTCTTGTCTGCCGTAAACGCCGCGCGGACGCTCCCGTCATAACCCGCGCAGATTTTTTCCGTGCGCTTCGCGGGGAACTGCCCAACGCCATCGACGACATCCGCAAAGCCGGCGTTGGCCCCGTCGACATGCAGCAATCGGTGATCGGGCCAAGCATGGGCGTATTCTCACGTCATGCGAAGGTGCTGGAGGACGACGACAGCGCCATGAGCGTGAAGACCGCGTTGGCGCTGATCAACCGCGTCTGGGAGGAGATCGACCAGGAACTCGAGACTGCCTTCGACCCCGAAACACAAGTCGCGCTCGCCTGGTTCGCGACCTACGGCTTTGACGCTAAGCCTTCTGGCGAGCTGATCATGCTCGCCAACGCGAAAAACACCTCCGATCGCGCGCTCTTTCAGTCCTGCGTGTTCGAAGATCGCAAAGGAAAGGTAGCGTTGATCGCGAGGTCTTCTCTAGCCGTCAATTGGTCGCCGGTCGCAGACAAGCATGCGACGGTCTGGAGATGTGTGCAGCAAACGGCACATGTCTTGAATAGCCCTGACGGCGGAATAGAAGCTGCAGCCGGCTTGGTAGCTCGGATGGGGCCATTGTCTTCCGAAGCACGCAAGCTCGCCTATCGACTGTTCGAGATCGCCACAAAGAAGGGATGGGCTGCGGAGGCATTGGTTTATAACGAACTCGCGGAAGTATGGCCCAAGCTTGAGGATACGGCTTCCAGCTCTACAATTCACCCAGCGCCGCGGGAACCAACGTTATTCGATATGGGGGCTTAGGTGTCGACCGAGAAGGAAACTCTTCAACGGGTACAAGGCGCGCTTTATCACCTGCGCCGGGGTCTAACGCCGTTCGTCGAAGCTCGCATGAAGGCAAAGCACGGACCAAACTGGCTGCAGTATGCCAGCCGCGCGGCTGGGGGGTCGCCCAGAGCCGCCCTCGATGAATATGGTCTGCTCAAGACTATTATTGATAATTGGCGAGACGCATTCGACGAAGCTTTCGGCCGACAGGAAAAGCAGCGGGTTCGCAACTTTGCTTCAGTAGCGTTGGAGGCACGCAACGCTACGGCCCATTTGTCGTTGCCGCTGCAAGATGACGAGGCTCTTCGATACTTGGACGCAATCCACGGCCTCCTAAAGGCCGTGAAGGCCCCCTCGGCCGAGGTAACCGAGGCCAAAAAGCTTTATGATGCTGAGCGCAGGTCCGGCGTTAAAGAGGCCCCTGCAATTGGCCATCCATCCGCAGAGTCAACGCTACCAGAAGCAACTGTCCGACCGTCTTCATTATTGGAAAAGGAAGCTGGCGAGCACGCAGCAAAGGTTCTTCGCCCATGGATCGAGGTCGCACTTCCGCATCCTGACGTGCTGGCCAACCGCTTCAAAGAAGCAGAGTTCGCCGCTGACCTCTTTGCAGTCGACTCCGGCAATATCGATCCGACCAGCGACTACGCGACTGCTAAGGGGTTCTTCGAAATCACTTTCCTTACCGAAGGACTTAAGCGAGTGCTCACCTCCATGCTGCAGCGGGTCGGCGGCGCGGGGGGCGATCCGGTTATCGGACTCCAGACCGCTTTTGGTGGCGGCAAAACGCACACGATGCTCGCAGCGTATCACCTAGCGAATTCTCAAGATTTGGCACCGCTTCGCGGCATTCCCGAACTGGCAGCGAAGGCGGGGGTGACAACGTGGAAGAAACCGAAGGTGGCGGCCTTCGTCGGGTCCTCGAAAGGTGCAGACATTCCTCTCATCCTGAAAGATGGACCGAAGGTTTTCACGCTTTGGGGCTATCTTGCTTGGCGCTTAGCGGGGGAGGCCGGCCTCAGGTTGATGCGTGAAGCAGAGCACGCGCGCACTAATCCAGGTTCCGAGCTCTTGGTCGAACTTTTTCGCCAGTCAGGCCCAGCGCTCATCTTGTTGGATGAGTTGGTAGCCTATGCTCGTCAACTGGCCGAAGACCGCTTCGAGGCTTTTCTCTCTTTCATCCAATCGCTGACTGAAGCCGCGAAAATGTCGCCTGGTGTTTTGATCATCGGGTCACTTCCAGAGAGCGATCTCGAAGCCGGTGGAGCAAAGGGTATCGCGGCATTGCGACGCCTCGAAAGCGTGTTTGGGCGTATGCATTCTCCCTGGTTGCCCGCGTCCGGTGACGAGACCTATGAAATCATTCGGAGGCGGCTCTTCCAGGCACTTGATGCGGACGGAGAGCGCGCACGGGACGAGACGGTCAAGGCTTTCTCCGAGCTTTATCGTAAGAACTCGGCTGAGTTCCCGCCGCAGACCAAAGAGGCGCGATACCAAGAACTTCTGCGGCTGTCTTATCCTATTCATCCGGAGCTTTTCGACCGGCTATCGAAGGACTGGGCAAGCCTTGCGAAGTTCCAGCGGACCCGGGGGGTTCTGCGGTTCATGGCAAATGTTATTGGCGTGCTATGGCAGGCGCAAGTGCGTGATCCTTTGATTACTCCGGCACGGGTACCAATAGCCCACGAACGTGTGCGAGCCAGCGTCCTCTATCCGCTCGACCCTGCCTTCGCTGCGGTGGTGGACAAAGAGGTTGATGGAGATGGCTCCCTGCCCCAAAGGATGGAGTCCAATCCAACTCGCCGTATAACGCAGGCGCGCGCAGCGACACGCTCAGCGCGCTCGGTTTTTCTCTGCTCAGCACCGTTGGTAGGGCAACCTAACGCCGGGCTAACTGGCCCCGGCCTTCGTCTGGCATGCGCTGAGCCCGGCGACCAGCTGGCCATCTTCGGCGAAGCGCTGAGGGAGCTAAGTGAGCGGGCAAACTACCTCTACGAAGAGGCAGGACGCTATTGGTTCTCCACACAGCCGACACTGAACCGGCTCGCCGAAGATCGTATCAAGGCTTATGCCGCGCATGAGGTCGACGCTGAGTTAGTGAAGGTTTTGATCGATGATGCGCGTGTGAAGGGTGGCTTCCATCGGGTGTTCGCCGCCCCGGAAGAACCGTCATCGATCGATGAAGCGCAATCGCTGTCGCTGGTAATATTGAGCCCTTCGACCCCTCACGCCGGAAAGTTGGCCGCGAAGTCGCCCGCCATAGAAGCGGCCACGGATGCGTTGACCCGCAGCCGTTCGACGCAACGGCGATCCCGAAACACCCTCTTTTTCGTCGCCGCCGACGAAGGGCTGCTAGCGACGGCACGTGACGCGATGCGGCGTGCAATGGCTTGGAAAGAGATAGCTTCTGATCACCGTCTCCAAGAACAGCTGCCGCCGCCACAGATGCGCGACGCTAAAGATAAGGCGAAAGCCGGCTGGGATGGCGCGGTTAAGGCCGTCCGCCTAGCCTGGAGCCATATCTTGTTCCCGATCAAGTCAGAAGGCACGGAAGCAGGCTGCGCTTTCGACCTGGACCGACTTACGTTGGCGTCAAAGGATCGCGCAGCGATCCCCTCCGCCGTCTACGATAAGATCGGCCCCAAAGGGGATAATGTCGCGAAAGAGAAGCTCGGCCCCGAGACGTTATGGCTAAACTTGAAGCCCCTTTGGCCAGAGGACAAGCCGCGTCTGCGAATTACTGAAATAGCTGAATGGTTTTCGTCCTACGTCTACCTACCCAAACTTCGCGACCGCGTGGTTTTGGAAGGAGCAATCCGTGATGGCGTTGGCAAGCTGGACCCTGCGTTTGGATACGCTGATGGCTTCGACGAGACTACCGGCAATTATCAGGCCCTTATATGGGCAAAGCGCCCTCCAGAGTTTTTGCCGGAGACTGCCGTATTGGTGAGGGCCGATGTGACCTTGGCGCAGCTCCGGAATGAACCTCAGGCAGAGCCCGCGACAGTCCAATCGTCTAGCCAAGTCGTAAACTCAATCAACGAAATCCGTGAACGACCCGAGGAAAAGCCCAAAAAGCCAACGCGGTTTTTTGGGGCTGTCGAAATTGATATGGTCCGTCCCGTCAAATCTTTCGACGCCATCCTGAACGCGGTTGTTATGGAGCTTCAGCGAAGCTCGTCCACAAAGGTGACGCTTACGTTGGAAATCGAGGCGAAGGCACCGGAAGGGTTTGATGAAAGTGACATCAGCGTCGTTCGCGACAACGCCCGCCAGCTGAAATTCAAAGCGGGCTCGACCGGGTTTGATTGATGCCCGATCAGAGGCGGAGCCTCCCGTCGGAGAGTTTTCAGGCAGCTTTCATATGCAGGCGGTTGCAATTAATTGCAAATGATACGGTGCCGCTCTTACCTATACCCATCACGTCGGGCGCACGAAAAATAATGTGTAACTGAAAGCTTATGTAATTGTCTTTTTAAGCAATTTCTCCAGAATTGATCATGTAATCAATTTAAATAGGGGCTTAATATGAAGAATAAATATGAATCACCAGAAGACAAAGTTGAAGTCATAGCCAACTATATCGGCATAAACTTCATTCAGCTGGCGAAGGAGCTTCGCGAATTGCAGGAGGCAAAGCCCGATATCTTCTTGAAGGTGGCGAAGATGGCCGGTCTCAGCGGCCGCAAGGCTTACGCGCTTGCCAGGATCAGCCGCCAGTTCGATGACTTGGGTGTTCAGGAAGAGCGGTTGCAAGCTGTGGGCTGGACAAAGTTGCAAGTCATCGGGCGGTATCTATCGGAGAATAACGCCGAACATCTTCTCCAACTCGCCGAGGGGAATACCGTTCATGAACTGGAATCCCGGCTTCGCGGTGAGCCTCCGGTCGAAGACGCGCGGGTGCTCGTGTTCTATTTTTCGCCCGAGGATTTTGAGCGGCTCAAAGCGAAGCTGATCAAGCACGGCGCTATTGTCAGCGGCAAAGGTTTGCTCAAGAAAGAGGCCGCCATGATGGCCTTAATCGATAAGAAGTAGCGTTATGACGGGCAGCAGGTCTTTGCTGCCCGCCACCATCGACCGCGCCGTCTTTCATTCTCCGCCACGTGGCTCGGTCCGCGGTCAGTGCTCGGGCCTAACGTGTATAGGTCAAGTCGTTATGCAACTAATTGCAAACCTTAGAGCGTCGTCCATGCGTTTGCGACCAGCATTGCACATTAGATTGTGGAAGCCATCGCTGTGGATGATCGGCGATTGCACAAAAAATCCTCTCTTGGGGTAACGTGAACAAGAACGCTGGGCGGCCCATATTTGCTGTTGAGGTCGGAGCGGGGTTGCTAATATCCGGTTGCGAAGTCGGCCCCAACCGGATATCCGCAATCGAGCGGAACGAAAGAAAACCATGGCGCGTGGGGAACTGGTAAGAAAGCTATTTGCGAGTTTCGGCCGGGATGACGAATTCCGTGCTGTGGCGCTACAGATTATTGATGAAGAAGAGAAAAAGAATAATCGGGTTCTTGCGCGTTCCTTAAGACTTTCGCTTGAAGCAGGAGCATCGGCTCCCCGCCAGAGACCGAACCGCCTGCAACCTATCACTACTGCTAGGGGCGCAGCTTCCGAAACAATTTTCGACGAGATCACCCCCGAACGGCGCTTATCGGAAATCATTCTGTCAAGCCAGAACCGCGATCTCGTTCAGGGGGTGATCGAAGAGCTTCGCCGCGCGGACGAGCTTCTCCGTCATGGGCTTCCCGTCAAGCGGCGACTTCTCTTTTGCGGACCTCCCGGTTGTGGAAAAAGCGTATGTGCGGAGGTTATCGCTCGAGAAATCGGCTTTCCGTTGATCGTTGCCCGCCTCGATGGGTTGGTCTCATCATTCTTAGGGGAGACGGCCGCCAACTTAAGGAGGCTGTTTGATCTCGTATCAAGCCGTCCCGTCGTTTTGCTTCTCGATGAATTTGATGCCCTGGCGCGTTCCCGCCTAGACAACACAGAACATGGCGAGGTCCGCAGGGTTGTGAATGCACTTCTTCTGATGATGGACCGCTTCCCCAATCAAGGGTTGCTGATTGCAGCGACAAATCTTGAATTAACCATTGACGGAGCGATGTGGCGACGTTTCGATGATATCGGGATTTTTGACAAGCCGGATGCAGACGGCATCGAGCGGATGCTGCAGCTAAAATTTAAGAATTTCCCTACGAACTTTGACTTAACTCCAAAGGTCTTAAAACTCGCAGACTTTTCTTTTGCCGAGATTGAAAGACTCTCATACGATACTATAAAGAGAGCCGTTCTCAAGCGGCAAAAAGCCGTTACCGAAAGAGATTTCGAGGCAGCTCTGCGCGAAGAGCGCCGCCGTCGTACAGTTGCTTCCCAATTGATTGCGCAGGATAGATAGCACTCAGCGAATGCCCGATTTGGAACACCTTCCCCTCATCCGGCTGGCACCGCTTCCGGAGCGGCGAAAACGTCCGGGATTTGGTGCCGCCCCTCAACGCGAGTTTCGCTCACACGGGCGCAAGCTTCGGGAGGAAGCGCAGGCTGTGCTGTCGCATTATAAGCAACGGCCCAAGCGCCCAGAAGTCAACCCTTCGCTGATCCTGAAAGTGCAGGTCGATGGGAATATCTCCGAAAATGATTGGGCACGTGTGGGGCTCACCGTTTTGGCGGATGATCCTGATAAGACTTTTATTCTCTTTGCATCCGATGCAGAGCTTACCGCTTTCCGCGAGAGGGTTGAAAAATACCTGATCGGTCCTGAGAAAGGCGGTGTAAATCCGCCCTATTCCAATTTTGTTGGTGTGATCGAGCGTATCGCAGACGTTGGTCCGGAAGACCGGATGGGTATCGCCGCTCGCGCAGCGGGGTTCTGCTCCCAGGAAGACTTCAATCCCGAAAGCGATTACGTCTTCGACATCACTCTATGGGACCTCGGCGACCGCGCCCGCGTCAACGCCGTGGTTAGTTTCGTCGAAAAGACAGTCACAGACGGCGGCGGAGAAGTAAGTGATCGATACCTAAACAGGTCTCTCTTTCTGCTTCGGGTCGCCGCATCCGGCGCAGTCTTCCGGCAACTGCTTGACGTTCCCGAAATCGCCGAGGTTGAGCTGCCTCCCATGCTGGATGTCGAGGCTGACCAGCTTCTTGATCTCGGTCTCCCAGATGTGAACCTCGATATCGTAAATGCGGGAGGGC
The DNA here is from genome assembly GCA_963757195.1 of uncultured Alphaproteobacteria bacterium. Taxonomy (GTDB): domain Bacteria; phylum Pseudomonadota; class Alphaproteobacteria; order Rhizobiales; family Rhodomicrobiaceae; genus Rhodomicrobium. Next base: position 1,894,891 of record CAVWQG010000001.1, on the reverse strand, counting down.
TTCCCCTGATCGGCGTGCTCGACAGCGGCATTTCCGATCATCCTCTTTTGCAGCCACTGACAGTTGCCGCTAAAGGATTTCCGGAAGCCCTAAATACAGCGGACATAAAAGGGCACGGAACGGCAGTTGCAGGGGTCGCAGTTTATGGCGACATTCGGAGCTGCCTGGAAAGCGGGGCATTTTCGCCAGGGGCGCGGGTCGTGAGCGCGAAAGTCGTCAACGACCAGGGGCAATTCCCCGATAACCGGCTGGTCGTCAATCAAATGCGCGACTGCATTGAGACGCTCAACCGCGATTATGGTGTCCGCATATTCAATATTTCCCTGGCAGACCATACCCGCGTCTACAACGGCGCGAAGCCGAGTGCTTGGGCCGCTGTCCTCGACGAACTGGTTCGGGAGCTTGATATTGTCATCATCCTTGCTGCTGGGAACAGGCGGCCGCCCTGCCCAGACGAGGAACCTGAACGGGCGATAACCGATTATCCGGGGTATCTGTTCGATGATGAAAACAGGCTTTTTGAGCCCGCAACCTCAGCGCTATCGGTAACCGTTGGCGCAATAGCTCAGGGCGGGGGATTGCCCGGCGGAGCATTTGACGCCGTCAACATAAGGCCAATTACGGAGGCCAACTGTCCTGCGCCATTTAGCAGGACAGGCTTTGAAGTCCAGGGCGCTATCAAGCCAGAGTTCTGCGATTACGGTGGAACGCATGTATTTGATGGTATGGTGCGATCAACCAAGGGCGGAGAGGAGTTTGCCTCCGCTGGTGTGATACTCACAAACCACTCTTATCTGGAAAGACTCTTTACGTCCAAATCCGCGACATCGTTTGCCGCGCCGCGAGTTGCATTCAAAGCAGCACAAATCTTAAGGGAGTTCCCTGATGCTTCAGGGAACCTTCTGCGAGCACTCATGGCGAATGCCGCGGAGGTGCCCTCAGAATCCGTCGACCTCCTTGGAACCATCGAAAACGAAGCCTGTCAGAAGGCCGTTGGATATGGTCTGATCGACATCGAACGCGCCATAGCGTCCGACAACAGCAGAGTGGTCCTTTGGGCAGAGGAGCTGCTTGGAATCGACCATTTCGCGGTCTTCGAATTGCCTATTCCGGCTGATTTTCAAAATGAGCCGGGTGTCAGATGGATCAAGACTACCTTGGCTTTTGATCCGCCTGTTCGGCACACCCGCGTCGACTACCTCGGTATAACCATGAGCTACCGCCTCATTCGAGGGTGGAGCGACGACCAGGTGTTTGACCATTTCAGAAGGCGAGACGTGGCCGCAGAGGGCCAGCATCCGAAGCTGCCAGGCTCCAACGATTGCGATTTTTTCCCAAAGAAGAGTTGTCGAGACGCGGGAACATTGCAGTCGGGGGTCTTCACTATGAGAAGAAACGTTCCCGCATATGGAGACACTTACTTTCTCGTCGTAAGAGCAGAGGGTGGTTGGGCTGCTAATCTTGTCAACGACCAGTCTTTCGCGGTTGTTGTCGAGATTGGTCATCAAGCTCAGATACCGCTTTACGCACAGATCAGGCAGCGTGTCACCGCCCGCATTCGTGCGCAAGCACGGCACTAAATGCAGTCTCGGGCTCCAGCTTGCGACTTACCGAGTTCCAATTGTAACTGCAGCCGAGCCCCAAAGCTTTTGTCGTGAGGACCGGGATAAGAGCTTACTTTGCAATCAACTCCAAATAGTGTGGCATGCCAACCTTGGAGCCCTGCTACGCTTTTCAGGCCGCATGATTCTCATCTATTTGCTTCGAGAATGCGTGCTTCGCTTATGATCCACGTGATGTGCTTTTTCCCTGTTCTTCGAAGGAATGATTTCATGAAGCAACTTACGCGATGCGCTCGGCTGACCAAAATCGTGGCTGATAGTCCGCGCGGCAAGGTTGGGATTGAGTAACAGTCAACACTTTGCCGTGGACGCTTTCTTGGAGGAGTTCCGCTTCACTTTTGATGCGGACTTCTTCTGCGGTTTTTTGGTCAGGAGTTCCTGTAGTTTCTTTGATGCTGCGGCCGCGGACAGTCCCGCGCATGGCCCAGTTTGGACTTTTGGTCCTTTTGACAAGTTTGAGGGGCACGGCAAAGCCTCATACAACGCATTGATGTCGGAAGGCGAGAACAATACTACACGCCCCATCTTCTTGCCTATCCCGTGTTCTCTTGCAGCCTTCAGAATAGTTGATTGGCTAACAGGAAAAATGCCATCGGCCACCATTTGCCGGGCTGTCAAGAACTTCGGAATGTAAACCTCATAGGAAGGCATGGTTTGCCTCTGCGTTGGTTGCTAGGAGATTGCCCTTCACATTTCAGCTTCATATCATCTTGAGATTAAGGTCGACAACAGCTTACAGCCGGAGCATAGGCGGCGGGGAAGCTGAGAAGTCCTAAGCACTCTCAATTAGTGCAATTAATTGCAATCTCTTGGACCTCCGAGCACGCTCGGCATGTTCGCGGTCTATAGACGAGCATCCTACTACGCTTTCCGACCCCGCGATTCTCATCTACATCCTGGGCAAGCGCGTGCTTTGCTTATCACCCCCGCTGGTGCGTCTTTTTTCCAAATTTCTTAGAAGGAACGATTTCATGAAGCAACTTATCGAACTCACACTTCCCAAAGGGCGGTCGGTTTTTGTCGAAGCTGAGGTGGAAAGCGGTCCTTTTCGCGAACTCAGCGGCGGCACGAAGGAAAAGGTCCTTGAAACATTCGATGCCGTCTCGCAGACCTTGAGCGCCGTGGCTGAAAGCATTGAGACCCAGCTTAGTGCGCTTGCCCGCAAGCCGAGCAAGGTCGTTGTCGAGATCAACGCCAGCATCAAGGCTGGCGGGAATATCTTCATCGCCAATGGAGGCGCTGAGGGCGGCATCAAATTGACACTCACCTGGGAACCAGAAAAAGCCAAATCTTCGGAAGCGGAGACAACCAAGACTGCTTAAAGCCGATGATGCAGAGGCATTCTCCTTCTCATCCGAAAGAAGCGGTCGTCCGAATCTTTTCGGGGTCTGGACGCTTCTTCGGCACAGGCTGCCTGGAAGCAAGCGGCCTTATCGTGACGTGCGCCCATGTGGTGCGCGATGCGCTCGGACTTGAGAAAATTGGGGCTGACTCTCCAGCCGGGAAGATTGGGATCGACTTTCCTTTCCTTGACGAGAGCGGTTTCAGGCAAAGTAACGATGCCCCCGAGCAATTGCCATTTTTTGCGGAAGTCGCGCCGGGGGGCTAGGGGCCGTATCACGGTGCTCTGCCCAGCAATATCCCATCCTGTAACGACATCGCAGTCCTTCGCCTGATCGGCTCTCCCCCGTTCCGCAGCGGCTGCTTGTTTCCGCAAATCGAGCAAAGCGATCACGATTTGCCTGTCTAATTGCATGGCTTTCGTGATGGCGGCAGGTCACCGGGCGAGTTTGTTGACGGAAAGATAATCGCGAACAGCCAGGGACCGGATGGTCTTTGGACCTTCGACAGCAAAGACAGCGCCTATGTCGTCAATCCAGGCTTCAGCGGCGCGCCTCTCTTTCCCGACCGCACTGGATGGCATGCAAGCAGTGCGGCGGGCATGCTCATCGGCGACCCCAAGAAAGGCACAGGCACAGATGAGCCGCTGCGGGATGCCAAGCGGGTGGCCTTTATCATCCCGGCTAAGCGCATCCATGCGTTGATCGAGGCCGTTTACAAGGCGGAGGCTGAGAAGCGCGGCGATGCTACGCCGGAAGAGCTGGCGCTGGCGCGCGCCTTTGTCCCCGCCGCCCGCGCAAGCCTGGAGAACTTGCGCAACCTGAACAGCGCGACGCATTTTGTGGATGGGGTTTCTCGCCTTCTCCAGCGTTTCGAAATCATTGCCGGTGAGGCCCTCGATGACGACAATCTTGTGGGGCTGAGCCGCATTGTGAGCCAGCTGGAAGGCCAGGCTCGAAAAGCAGAGGAAAGCGGCTTCGCTCAACATCTAACCCTGTTCTCCCTGCCTTCACTCTGCGGCAAGCTTGGAGGATTCCGGCAGCGCTTGCACGAGCGATATCCTTCAACGGCTGGCGACTGCGCCGTCCCGAACGATCCCCTTGACGAGAACCTCCCTCATCGCCGCGAGCTGGATGAGCTTAAAGCCGCTGTCGAAAATCGCCTGCAGGCTCTGAAGGATGCCCGTCTGCCGATTGCGCCTGAGCTATGCAAAAGAGCGCGCAACACTTTATGGGCGTTGGACGGCGAGCTGGATTCCGACCCGCTCAGCCTCCTCAGAATTGACGAGATGCGCCGCGAACTCGAAGCGCTCGACCGCGATGTATTCCATGAATTGATCGTGGCGAGTCAGCTGCTTCTCGGGCGCTATACGAACCGCCTTCCACCGGGCGCGGTATTCCGCGATGGGCGTGATTATCCGGAGATGGTCGTGATCCCGGCGGGGAATTTCCGGATGGGTTCGCCCTTTTCCGAGCCTCAGTCGCACAACTTCGAACGCCCGTCGCATGAGGTGACGATCCCGGAACGCTTCGCGGTCGGGCGATACGCGGTGACCTTTGATGAATGGGATGCTGCGTTGGCAGCGGACGGCGTTTCGCACACCCCAGGGGATCAAGACTGGGGACGCGGACGCCGTCCGGTGATCGATGTGAGTTGGGAGGATGCGCAAGCTTATGTGAAGTGGCTCACGCGGAAGACCGGCCGCTCATACCGGCTGCCGTCCGAAGCGGAATGGGAATACGCCTGCCGGGCCGGAACCAAAACACCGTTTTGGTGGGGCTCCTCGATTACGCCGGATAAGGCCAATTATGATGGCACCTACACCTATGAGGGCGGTGGCTTGACAGGCGAATACCGGGAAAAGACGTTACCCGTTGACAGCTTCGAACCGAACCCTTGGGGACTTCATCAGGTTCATGGCAATGTTCGGGAATGGTGCGAGGACCGCTGGCATGATGGCTATGAGGGAAAACCTGACGATCTGAAAGCGATAGGGGCCGCTTGGATAACCAGCGAGAATGATGATAATAATAATGCATTGCGCGTTTTGCGCGGCGGCTCCTGGTACAGCAGCCCACAGAAACTTCGCTCCGCGTCGCCCACCGCGGGCCACTCCGACCAACGGAAAGACGATACCGGGTTTCGTGTGGCCAGGACAATTACCTCATGAATCCTTACCTCTTGAGCAGGTACCGTCAAAGCTTGCGACAAGCGAAAGAGGTTCCGCCGAAGGCCGGCGGCTTTTTCCACAAGCCCTCAGCGCCGGAAGAATCGCATAGACTAAAATCGGGTTCGCCTCTGTCGCCCCCTGAAAGCTTTCAGGAAGAACGCTGTACCGCGCAAACCGCGTTATCGCATTGCTCTCTCGGATTGTTTCGCTGGCAATCAAATCTGAGCTTCTGACCGAGAACCCTGCAAAAGCAGCTTGAGCAACTCCTATCATCAGCGCGCCCATCAGCTAAAAAGTCCGAACTCGATCGACCACTCGACGTTCTCGCTTCCACCCTCGGCAGGGCACTCGCGTCCAATTATCGGGGCATTGCTAGATCATACCCAAGCGCAAACGACGCAACAATACACACATCTGCTCGACGACCCTTTGCGCGCCCCGACGGAAATCTTTGGTGCACCTATTGGCCGATAGAAAGCTCAGGTCGAATCGAACGCGTCATAAGGGTTCTTTTGCAGAGAGCGTTGTTAGCTGAGTGTTAGAACTTGACATAGGTAGACGTTTGCAGTAAATCGCGCGTTAGCCAAAGTACCAAGGAGGGTAGTGGCCATCGACGGTTTTGCCGTCGGACCGCCCTCCGGTGACAGCGGTCCGACGGTGTCCTGTTAAGGTCACCAGTGAGGATTGCGATGAAGGCTTTGGCGTCATCTGAATTTTGTGAACACGCTACGCCAGACGAACCTTCGGTTCGGATCAACGTGGCCAATGACGTTCGGCGCGACCTGTTGGATCGTGGTGGCGCTGCCGAGGTGCTGGACGTCTCGCCGCGCACCTTGGATCGGTGGCATGTTCTGCGGATCGGACCGCCCCGCATCAAGATAGGCGGTCGTGTTCGCTACCGTCTAACTGCCATCCAAGAATGGCTTCGCAGCTGCGAAACCGCTGACCTTAAGTGATGTGAGGACGCGATGAAGAAGATCGTGTACCTCGGCGTGATGACGCGTTCCCAATGGGCGTCCACACTCCATGGCGAACAAAACGGCGAATGCATTAACATCGCTGGTCCAGGTCACAGCAAAGGTGATCGATCACTGGGCATTTGGTTCGATCCGAAAGCGCCGGACGGCTTCCGCTTTCATAGCTTGGCTGGGGACGATCCTGCACATTGCTGCACTCACTTGAAGCTTCTCTTGAAGGCCGCACTCACAAAGCGGTCTTCTGAGTTGCTGTCAACTCGATGTGCGTGCCCCATCGACGGCGATGAAGCGGCTGCCCAAAGTGCCTATATAGAACAAGCCCACAAGGCGTCTTTGGCGTTGAAGATATGGTCCCAGTGCATCTCAATCGAGGGCACGCTCGCCGCGAAATATTTGAAGGCTCGGCGGTGCACCCCTTCAGCGGAGGTCATCGCATATGGCGCTATTGGTTTCCATGCCATCTGCGGGTTTGGGCATGACCGCTTCCCTGCGCTGCTCGCACTGGTCACCAACGCCGTTACCGGCGAGCTCATAGGCATTCACCGCACAGCGTTGCGCGACGACGGGTTTGGTAAACGGGAGATGCCCGGCGGTGGGTCAGCAAAGCAAATGCTCGGTTTCTCGAAGGGGGGCGTCGTTAGGCTTCAACGCGGCGGCCCTGCACTGGGTATCGCCGAGGGCATCGAGACGGCACTCAGCGCCTCCAAAATTTTCAAGATGCCGGTGTGGGCGGCGCTCTCAACCAACGGCCTGGCCGACTTTCCGGTCCTAGCGGGCGTCAAGTTTCTCAGAATTCTCGCTGATCATGACGCAGCCGGATTGTCGGCTGCTCGCGAATGCAAGCGCCGATACAAAAAAGCGGGCATCGAAGTGGAAGTTCGATACCCGCTGATATCTGGTGACGATTGGAATGACGTCCTACAGCAGGAGACAAACCATTGGCTATAACAATAAAGAAGAAACAGTCAGCGTGCAACATCAACAAACCGGAAGGTGAGCATCCCGCTGACCACACGTCGAATGTTGTTCCGTTTTCGCCCGTCAAAGCCGGAAGCGAGATGACGGACGCGGCCACGCCGCAGCCGATCGGTGACGAAGTCGATGCCACTGCGACGACTGACAAACTGATCGATACGAAGGACTACCTTCCTGGCATTGTCGATCCGGACGACGATTTCAGGCGACGACTCGGACGAAGCTTCTAATGGCGGCGTCGCATTAACTGAGGACGACATCGCCGAAGTATTCGCCAATCTATATAGGGACGAGCTTCGTTTCGATCACGATGTTGGAAGGTGGTTCGTGTGGCGCGGTACGCACTGGGAAAAAAATAAGACAGAATTGGCTTTCGATTACTCTCGCCATCTTTGCCGCAAACATCGGAACGGACAAAGCCGAATGGCCTCCAAGAAAGCGGCGGATGGCGTAGAACACATGGCAAGGCGTGATCAACGCCTCGCCGTTACCTCGAAAATTTGGGATACCGATCCGATGCTGCTGGGCGCTCCCGGCGGCACGATAGAGCTCGAAAGCGGAAAGCAACGCAAGCCGACACCGAAGGATTTCATCACAAAGCTAACCTCAGTTGCTCCCGCCGCAGCAGGAACGCCACATCCGACCTTCACTAAGTTCCTGGCGGAGGTAACGGCCAACGACTTAGGGCTCCAGCGTCTTCTGCAACAGTATGCTGGCTACTGCTTGACGGGACTGACGAAGGAACAGGTCTTGCTCTTCATCTACGGCCCCGGTGGAAATGGCAAGAGCGTGTTGCAAACGGTCATCACGGAAATAATGGGCGACTATGCCACGACAGCCCCGATGGAGACTTTCGCGGCCTCGAAATACCAGGGGCATCCGACCGAAATCGCCATGCTTCACGGGGCTCGCTTCCTGGGAGCCTCAGAAACCGAAAAAGGACAAAAATGGGCCGAGGCGCGCATCAATCAGCTCACCGGAGGCGATTTGGTGACTGCTCGTTTCATGCGGCAAGATCACTTCACGTTTCGTCCCCAGTTCAAGCTCATGATTGTCGGAAATCACAAGCCGCAACTGGGAACTGTGAACGATGCGGCTCGACGCCGGTTCATTATTGTGCCGTTCCTGCATAAGCCCAAAAAGCCTGATCACAAGCTCCTCGAGAAACTGCGCTTAGAATTTTCCGCGATTTTCCGTTGGATGATCGAAGGTTGTCTCGATTGGCAAGAGAATGGGTTGGTTATCCCGACCGCAGTGAAGCAGGCTACGGCGGACTATTTCGAGGAACAGGACACTTTGGGCCATTGGATCGCCCAGTGCTGCGAGTGCGGTCCCGGCTTGAAGACGAAGGCGACGCCGCTGTATGAGTCATGGAAAGACTTCGCCTCAAAAAACAGTGTAGAATGGGGCTCGACGATTAGTTTTGCGGAAGCTCTTGGTCAGAAGGGCTTCAAGAAGGGCAAAAGCAGCAGCACAGTCTACGAAGGGATCGCAATTAAGAGCATCACGACCCTGAACTTCGCTGAGCAGATATGAGGTTTTATCGCCACAGGAGAGAAATGGGAGGCTTGGGAGGACAGGATGTATGGACCCTTACACGCCTATGCCTTACACGCCTATGTACAAGATATGAGATTGATCAGTACATAGCATGTAAGGGGATAACCGGATAATCCTCCCAACCGTCCCAACCTTATGCCTTCGAAGGCCAACCAAAAAAGATCGATATCGTGGTTCGATCCTTCGCGTTTCGGGAGGATAGGGAAGCTCGGGAGGGTTGGGAGGATAGGGAGAGTTGTCCGGTTAGTTTCGCCGACGAATTATTATATCAGATCGCTCGCCGGCGTGCGTTCTTCGCCTTCGTCCCGTTTCCCGCATCTCAGCCACGCCACTCTCAAAGCCAGGCTCGACGCCGCAGGAATGCTTGAGTCCTCATGCACGTAGAACTCGGGGGCGTCCCAAATGTAGTGCGCCCTATCGCGTCAGAACCCGAGGCTGTGGGACGGCAAGTCGCGGGTGTAGGGAAGCCGTCGATGATAACGATCTTCAGATCAACTCCGAACCCTGCCCGCGACGCCTATATGCTATGGCTTACTTGAGCAGCCCTTCTGCCTGATTGATCCTGCGTCACCCATGTCGACAATTAACCCCCGACATCGTGGCTTCGACGGTTCAGCACGTAATGGAGTGGGGCAACGTCAGCCTTCATGCGGTTTCCAAACTGATGCGACAATATATTGCAATTAATTGCAGTCTAGCTTTCCTTGGTTAGGCGGTTCTTCACCTCTGATAAGTGATAATTATCCGAGTTAGATCGCCTTCGACAGGGCGAAGCGGAAGGCGGCCGAATGCCATTGGAGAGTTGAACGCATATTCCTGGAGGGAGGCATCCCGAGAACTTGGAACAGATATCTTGGCGCTTAACAATGCACTAGGAAGCGCATCCGCGCAGAACCTGTCAGAGTTTGTAGTTGTTAAAGGCGATCAACTCGTTCGTTGCCGAAAGACGGCGCATATTTCCGCTGCACTCGGGCAGAGAGGGCACACACAAGGCCATTGCAGCCTATGAGCCTTATTGCGACGCCGGCGTCCACGTCTTGCGATGCGACATCCACCGCTATTCGCGCAATGGAGCGACTGCGTCCTGTAAGGCTTGGACTCTTTCGCGAATTTCTTTCGCCAATCCAGGCGGCCACTCTACGTCGTGTCCCTTAAGGTCAGGGGACACACCCGCAGGAAATAGCGCACCGAGGCCCCGGCCGATCTCCACGCAGGCAGCGATCTGCTCGCGCATTTCCCAGGACAGCAAACTAAGATCGGCCAGGAATTCCGCGAGATTTGCGACGAAATCGCCAAGCAGGTCCACGGCGGGCGGCCAGGGCTCACCTGCTAGTCTCAGGAGAAGGCCCAAACGAAGTTCCTCCCCTCTTGCAGGCCGGGAACCCGAAACAAGTCCCATTTCCCTTCCACGGCAACGCCATGAGCTGTGGCCCAACGGGAAAGCTCATGCGTTGATCGGCGGTCGCGAGAATGGCGATGTCTTTCAGATCACCGCCCTCGGCAAGGTCCAGGCTGTCACGATGAAACCAGCCACCAGGAACGACGACCGCCTGAAACTCGCGTTTCTTATCGAAGTAGGGAAACCTGACGCGGATGGGTTTAGTGGGTCTTTGTTCCGGGGTGGGCCTGCGGAGCTTCAGCGCATCCCGCACGACGTGGGCGCACGTTATCAGAAAGCCTTCGCGGATCGAGAAGCCAGTGCCAGCGACAGACCCGTCTTCACAATCGATGATCGCAATATAGCGAGCTTTGCGTTAGGGAGAACTTTTGTCGGAAAGCATCGCGGACCATCCCGGATAGTCGCCCCGATCAAATAGCTTGTCCTCTTTTGCATGGCGAGACGTCGATCTCATTGGTGCGCTCCGATCAGTGGGAGCCCCGCGCCGAACTACTTGCTTGTGGGTGGAATTTTGTCAGCAGGACTGACAGCGCACGCCACTGCCACTGGCTGAGAGGTTTCTTGTGGGCGAAGCAGACCAGGCTTCGGAGAGTTGTTGCACTTCGGGAGCAATCTAAATCGCGTGCAAAAAGTTTCGTTTCGACGGAACTCTCTTCGCCGAATCAGTTTTGATTGCGGCATGTCAAGCGTTAATGACGCAGCATCGGCAGACTTTATTGGTTCCGGCGCAGCACCGGGTCAATATCTGGGCTATGGCCTACAGGACGTGCGCCTTTGCATGCGGTTGCTTGCGGCTAATGACGGCGACTTCGTATCGACCGAATATCTCGACGATGTTGGAATTAGGAAGGCGAATGGGCGCTATCTGTTGGAGCAAAGTAAGAGCGCTCTTTCCCAGAACCCTGTCGCAGATTGGTCAGCGAGTCTTTGGAAGACGTTCGCGAACTGGTTGGATACGACAGAGCATCTCGGCCTCGATCCAGCCAGAACGGAGTATGTTCTTTATGTAAACCCGGCACGAACCGGGTACTGGGTGGCGGCTTTCCATGACGCGCGCTCAGAGGCTCACGCCAACGAACTAATAACGGAGCTGCGAAAAGCGGTCGCGTCGCGCAAGGTCGCGGCGACCTGTGCGAAGCATCTTCATAAATTTCTTGATGCCGATGTTGCTCAATTGAAGGCCATCATCCGAAATTTCACACTGGTCGCCGTTTCCGGCGATCCTGTGGACGAGATGCGGCGACACTTGGCTCCTTCCGTTTCCCCGGCGATTATTGATGTTGTTTGTGAAGCCGCGATCGGATGGGTAAAGAATGCTGCTGCCGAACGAATTCGGAGTGGCAGGTTTGCGGAGATCGCCGCTGCCGCATTCCATACGGAGCTTCGCGCTTTCATCCGGCGTCATGACCGCGACCACGTACTTCAGGGTTTTGCGCCGCGTCCGGATGTCGGTGCGCTCGAAAGCGAGGTGCGGTCGCGCGTCTACATCCATCAGCTGGACGCTATCGAAACCGAAAGCGACGACAAACTCAGGGCAGCCACCGATTACCTGCGCGCTAGCGCCGACCGCACTATTTGGAGCGAACGCGGTCTGGTGCACGAGGTGTCCCTGAATGAGTTCGACGACGCCCTAATTAGGAAATGGTCGCATCGTCGGCGCGCCGTCGAAATCCAGGCCAAGGAACGGGATGAAGTGGAACGTGGCCAATTACTCTACGCGGAATCCATGCAGCATAATGAGCGCCTGGAGGGTAAGGACGTTCCCGCTCACTTCACTCCAGGCTCCTACCATTCGCTTGCCGATGCCCTCGAGGTCGGCTGGCATCCTCGGTTCGAAGACCTAGTTCCTGCACGAAAGGGCGGCGGCGATGGTTGAGCCCGTTGTTGCACCGATCCCTTTATTGCGCGGGTTCAATGAAGCGCAACTCGTGCAGAACGTCGCTTTGGGAGCCGTTTTAATTTGGCGGTTTGTTGAGCATTACGACCTCGGCGCGAAAAGGGGCTGCCCCTTGCCGCTATGCTTCACGGTGCTTCCTATCTTGTTTCACCATGCCACGCGCGGTGCGGCGATCTCGACAAATCCGAGCTCTCCGCTGCGAAAATACGTCGAAAAATTCGATCGGAAGCGGGAGGAGTTGCTCGCCATTCATGATCGGATGCTGTCGATGAAGGCGCTTTCCCTGCGATCAATCCAGCTGGCGCTGGAGAGAGGTCTGTTTGCTCTCCTGCCTGAAGAAGCGACGCTTGTCCCATTCCGTACGGTTCGGTTTCAACCGATGTCTAGGCCCGAGGCCCTGCGTCCCATGATCCGCGCGGCAGAGAAGCTTGGCGTATGGTTCGCTCCTCACGATCTCGCACACATTTCTAATCAACTGCGGGTATTCTTCTAAATGTATTTCCAGATTTGGGAGGTGATCCTTTGGCCCAGGGGCAAACATCCGCCTCGCCGGGTACTTTTCGAACTCGGCAAGCTCAACGTGATCAGCGGAGCATCCAAAACTGGCAAATCCGCGATGATCCCGATAATCGACTATTGTCTCGGGTCTGGCCGCTGTGCGATACCTACCGGAGTTATCCGCAATACTTGCTCATGGTTTGGGATCATCGCCGATACGGCGGAAGGACAGAAACTCATAGCGCGTGAGGAGCCAGGCCATCAGCAGCAAACCGAGAAAATGTTCCTCCTGGAAGGTGAGACAGTTGAGGTTCCCCTTCGCATCCACCGGCACAATTCGAATGCCAATCAGGTGCGAGCGATGCTCAATCGTCTTTCAGGAAGTTCTCAATCTACCTTTCGAGACGGAGCAGACTTTCGGCTACAGTGCGCGTCCCAGCATTCGGGACTTCATGGCGTTCGTCTTCCAGCCACAGAACGTGGTCGCTAACCCCGACATCCTTTTTTACAAGGCAGACACCAACGAACATCGCGAGAAGCTGAAGATTATCTTCCCCTACGTGCTGGGGGCGGTCACACCTGAAATGCTTCAGACCAAATGGCAGTTCGACATCGTTGCAAAAGCCCTCCGTCGGAAGGAGCGAGAACTTCTCAACATTCGAGCCGTGTCCGAGCGGTGGCAGCAAGAGGCGCGGTCCTGGCTCGACCAGGCCCGGGAATTGGGGCTTCATCAGGCGCGCAGCTCTCCGGCTTCGTGGCCTGAGCTTGTTGATATCCTTCGGAAGCTTGCCAGAACCACCTATATGGATGCAAAGCCCACGGTGGTAGCAATCGATGATGCACTCAGCGAGAACCTTCGTCTTGTTGATCAGGAACGGGACCTTTCCGCGGAGTTATTCGAGCTGCGCACGCGCCTTGAGGAATTGAAAGCGCTGAGGGAGGGGGCGAACGCGTTCGAAGCGGCACTGCAAATCCAGAAAGAGCGCCTGTCTTTGTCGTCATGGTTGAAGGGTCTTGCCGACACAGACACACCGAGAAGCGCTATAACGCCGACTCTTTGGCCGAGCAGCGAACTCGATCAGCTTTGCACTGCACTTGCTCGGATTGAGGAGGAAGCAGCACGCCAGCCGACGTTATGGGAAACCACTCGTCGGGAACTGATTCGACTTTATGACGCCATTCACGGCAAGACGGAGCAACTCGAAGCAGTTCGGGGTCGCCTAAGGGGCCGTAAGGGTCTTCGGGAGCCATTCTCGGAAGGTTACTCCATTCCTGAGATCGAGCGGTTTCTGGGCCGCTTGGAGCAGGCTTTGGTGACTTATGACACGGTTGGCTCCGATAGTGAGCTCGCGCATGACGTCGAGCAGCTTCGCACTCAAATGGAAGAACTGGAACAACGTGTAGGAGAGCCGAACATTCGCGCACGTGTTGATTGAGCCTTGGCGCAGGTTCATTCGATTGCAGCAAGCATCCTACCGAAACTTGATGGAGAGTTTCCGGATTATCCGATCGAGCTTTCGATTAAAGACTTATCGGTCAAAATTCTGCGTCCCGAGCGGGAGGACTGGCTCTGGGAAATTGGAAGCGGCGCGAACTATCTCGCCTATCACATCGCGGTGACGACAGCGCTTCAGCGGTTCTTCATAAAGACCCAAGGTCATCCTGTTCCCCATATCTTGATCTATGATCAGCCAAGCCAGGTTTACTTCCCGCGCAGCCCGGTCGGCGATCAGCCGGAGCCCGAGTGGTCCGACGAGGAGGTTGAAGCAGTCAGAAAAGTATTTGCCGTCTTATCAGCCGAAATCGCGCGGTCGCAGGGTAGTCTTCAGGTCATTGTGCTTGACCACGCAGCGAGTGAAGTTTGGGGAACCATTGATCATATTCACGTCGTCGGTGAGTGGCGCGGCGGCGAGAAACTTGTACCCGAGAATTGGATATGATCCGTTGAGCGCATGGATTGCCGTATCCCCGAAGGAAACAAGGCGACAATGCTGCTTCTACTCGCGTCGATCGGATTGTGTAATGCAATTAATTGCATACCCAATTGCGTCATCACCTTCTCTTCCCACAACATTGCCACTCTTTGCGAAAACAAAGGCCGCTAGCCGCCGTACACCAACTCGATGCGACAAACTGCAAGGCCAGCTTTCAGCGTCTGAGACGTGAGAACTATCCGAGTTAGATCGCCTTCGACAGGGCTAAGCAAATTCTCCGGGAGGCATTCCAAGAGTTTTGAGCAGAAGTCTTAGCAACGCATTAGGAAGCGTATTCGCGCAAAATTTGTCAGAGTTTGTGGTCGTTGCAGGCCGTCAACTTGCTCGTGGCGGAAGCGCGTTGCATATTTCGCTGTGCTCGGGACCAACTCTGCTTATTGCGGCTACATCACCTGGAGGAAAGCGATGAAAAAAGGGCTTGCTCCCATAGTCAACGTGGAGTGCACTCATCTCGTCCTTGGAACGTTACCCGGGGACCAATCACTGCGGTCTCAGAGGTATTACTCGCATCCTAATAATCAGTTTTGGCTCATCTTGGGGGAGGTCTATGGGGAGGTCGTCCCCGGCGACTATGAACACCGAGTTGCGTTCCTGCTGCGGCACAGCCTCTCCGTTTGGGACATCTTTCGCAGCGCGGAGCGAGAAGGAAGCCTCGACTCTGCTATCAAAAACGGAAGACCGAATGACTTTGCCAATCTTTTCGAGCGTTGTCCGCGCTTGAGAACGGTTGGGTTCAACGGAGGCAAAGCCCAAGCGTTATTCAAACGACATATTGCCACGCAGTCTGGCGTGCCGATTTCCGAGCTTAAAATGGTTGTTCTTCCATCCACGAGTGCAACTCCGGGCCAGAACGTTTTGCCGGTCGAAGAAAAAATCGCCCACTGGCGAGACTTCCTTCTCTCTAGACACACCGCCTCTTTCGAGATGTGGGGAGGTCGCACGCTAAGCGAGCCACTCGGTGCTCGAGATGACAAGGCTCTGCGGAAGCCGGGGGACGGAGTTATCATCGAGCGAACTCGAACGCTGCGTCCGAACTCGTGACCAGAAATCCCCGTATAGGGTTAGCTTCCCACCCATGGGTGCAGAGGAGATGCTTCGGCTACAAATTTTCGATGCTACCGGCGAACATGAAGCTGCTCCCGTCGCCATTTACGAGTTTCGCGGCAAGGACCTCGACGGTCTCACATCAATCTATTTCAGCGCGTCGAGGATTGCTGACAGTTGGGCGATCCGGTTCAGTTCAGCGCAGCCGTTTAAAACCACCGTATGTCTGTGATTGGAGCGCGCTTCCCCTAACGAAGGAGCTTTCCACATAAAGCAGGAGCACCACCGTTATGGCCGTCCTTGTAGAAGCCATCTCCGTCATCGTCCGGGTGGCATCGATCAACGAGAAGTTCCCCGGTGGGTGGATCGCATTCAAGGATCGCGTCCCCAATCAGACACTTTGCGCCGACAACGAGCTGGCGCGCGTCGGCTTCATGACCCCGGAGGACGTCAAGAATTTCGTAGCTGTTCTTGAGTGTGCCGGTTTGGTCTATCGCGATGAAGGAAAAGCAAAAGATTTGGTTGTTGTCGACCAACGCCGTGGCCCCGTCGTTCCTTGCGATTGGCTCGAATTCGGCCTTGTTGGAAATGAAGAACGAGTGGCGGCGTGCCGTCTCGTAGGAAGCTCGCAAACCGTGCTGATGCGGCATGAAGGCTGGAGCTTCCAAGGCTCTTTGAGCCAAACTTATGGGTTCGTGCCCAACGAGGCAGAGGGAAAGTCGCTGAGGTTCTTACGCCATGAAGACGGCATCGATGTTTACCTCAATGTTTTGACAGGTCGCGAAGTGTTCGTTGGCCGGTCGGCGGGCCGGGACTGAAAGAACAAGCGCGAGTGAGCACGCTCCACCTAATTCTCGGTCAGCCCAGAGTCTCCGCGCCTGCTCGCGCGACTTT
Source organism: uncultured Alphaproteobacteria bacterium (assembly GCA_963757195.1). Lineage (GTDB taxonomy): Bacteria > Pseudomonadota > Alphaproteobacteria > Rhizobiales > Rhodomicrobiaceae > Rhodomicrobium. The sequence continues at coordinate 1,878,520 of CAVWQG010000001.1, read as the reverse complement.
TCGAGATTGGCTTTACCAATCCTCAGTCGAAGGTGGGTGCTGACGAATAATATGCAATTAATTGCATACAATAGGAGAGCGATCTCCTATCCCTCAAATTTGAATTCGCGACCGAATTTTCTCTTGCTGCGGTTGGCGGGGCTGCAGCGCGGCGATGTGATGCTTGACCCATGTTCGCTCTGGCTCAAAAGACGCTGTTCGAGACGGCACGCATGTACACAAAAGGAATTCCCGCCACGCGGACCGATCACTTCGTCGACGTAATGACGGTCGAATTAGTTTAAGGAATGAACGCATCATCTGGAGGATCACAAAAGGCCGAGAGCTGCCCTCAGGGTTTTTCACCGGCATGTCTTTCCTAGCGGGCAAGCGGGAATCGCAGATCGGAACCGCCGAACCCTTAAGGTGCCCAAATCCTCGCGGCAGGAGCCATATTTTGATGGGTGACATGACGACGATTTCCGAGTGTGGAGACATTGCTAGAACTGTCCTGCGATCTGCACTCTCGCAAGTACTGCGACCCACCAGCGACATCGGCCTCGTATCGAGCAAGAATTGGGGCATAGCTTTTGGTAGGCGATGGATTGGCGCACTGCACGATGGTTTCAGAAATGCCTATCCAGACGAGGAGCGATTCGCGGTATTTTCCCGAGCCCGTCCACCGTGCGGGGCCACCAAGGCATGGCACCGCCATGAGTATCTATACGATGTTACAGTCGCCGAAACCGAGTGCCGTTCAGCTCCGATCCACTCCCACGCCTCTGTCCCGGTCATCACCCGATGCCTGTGGCAGGTAAAGTCAGAAGTTGCGCAGAACTCATCCGCCGTCGCAGAGGACCTTGGCAAATTAGTGCTTGGGTCCGGGGCTTCGAAGCTACTTATTGCGGCACGCCCTGCCGGGGAACAGAACTTGAAAGCGTGGATAGACTTTATCGAGCAGGCGGCCAAACACGTGCCGAACAACTTCTTCCTGGCCTTGATACCGACCTACTCGACGTTGAAATCTGCTCACCAAAGCTGGATCGCGCGGACGGCTTGCATCCAGTTTTACAGACGTATTGAGCGGCAGCTTATGGCCGAAGAACTGCAAATCTCAGTCGATCTTGACAACCCGATAGAGCGAGAAGCCGATACTGCTTGTTGAGGTTATGCGGTATTTTGTTCAAGATTATCGGACATCGGCTTTCGACGTGCGCCGTGACAAGGCGGCGCTTTCCAGTGGGTGCAAGCCCCACCCCGCCAACTCTGTTGGCAAGCTAAATCAGATTGTCATCGTCAAGAAGTATTGAACTTGAGGCCGGATGAGATCACCATAATAGTGGCCGCAGCAACCTACCTCTTAAAGAGTTTCCTGGTCGCCTGAACGAGCGATACCGATATAAGGGCGTCTCTCACCTGTCATTTTACGGTAACCCCAAAGCACTAGCGCCTTGAGGCCATAAGCCAAGCTTGCAATGATCAAGGCCCCAAAAAGCTTGCCCAAATAGGTTGCCATAGTGGTATCCGGCAACATTTTTAAGCCTCGACCACTTTCGATGATCAGAAAATAAAGTCCCACTGCCCACAGGGCTGCTTTTCTCCAGGAGCCCATGATCAAGCCGATGACGAGACAAAGCAACCCTGCCGAGCCCTGGATTATGGTCGCGTTAAATTCAAAGGCCGTCACTAGAAAAACCAATTCTAAAGGTCATCGATGGGCCGAGGCTATGGTCGCGAGGAGCGATCGTCAACGAATGAAGTTCCCAAAGGAGCAACTATCCAATGAATTATAAGTTCGAGTTCAAAAACGGCGAGGCCACCTTACGCCTTGAGGCAACGCCGCCTGCGCGGATTGTTACCTGAGCGTAGCTTTTCGCTGTAGTATACGACTGGTCCGAATCGGATCGACCCGGCTCATGCATCTGCAAAAACTCAGCGGTGACGACCGCTACTTCAAACAAAAAGTCCGGCATGACACAACCATGGAAGCGGCATGAAAACAATTCGCACCGGCAAAATTGGCGACTTGACCCTGCGCGTCGTCGAGATGAACCACGCATTCGTTGGCCTAATTTTCGGCTCGGACAGTTCGAGGAAAGCAAAGATCGAAGGCAGCAACGCCGACGACGTGTGGCGACGTCTTCACGATGAGGCAGGAAAAGCAGGCCCAAATTACTTCGGGTATGACGGTGCGCGGGCGCGTTTTCTGCGTTTCTTCCCAAATGGCTTCCACTCGGCCCGCTATACAAGCAGAGAGCGCGACTACAAGATCGCCGCCAAGCAGCGCCTTGATGAAATCGCTCCCCTCGATCAGGCGGTCAACGGTGCTGGCTTGGGTGAGGCGGTCCTATCTGTCTTTCGCGCAACTAATCTAATGTTTCCAGTCGAAAAAGCGCGACTGCAGGACGTGCTGCGAGGACCGGCAGCAGATGAATTTATTCGCGCGGCGGCACGGTTCGCTCTTGGCGAGGGAAAACCGGCGCTCCTGGAGATGGAACGCGCACTTAAGCCGCACGACAGCTCGAAATGGACCGTTGCGACCTACCTTCCGTTCCTGTGGCGGCCAGACGCCCATATGTTTCTAAAGCCTGAGGTCACCAAGGATTTTGCAGATCGCGTCGGGCACCGCTTCGCATGGGAGTACGAGTCACGGTTTAACATTGCGGTCTATGAGAGCCTGCTCAACCTTGTCGCTGAAACAGAAGCGGAACTAGCCGACTTCAAACCTCGGGATCGCATTGACGTCCAAAGCTTCATTTGGATCATTGGGGACTACAAAGAAAACGGTGATCAGCCGCATAACGAGATCGCCCTCGCACGAGCCCAAGCCAAGCGTTAAACTCGCCCGAAACTTCGGCACGAGTGAATTGGGGTGGCGGGCGTGACGCGGGACGAGACGGTTGCTCTTTTTTTTGAATGCGAGGCGAAGCGGGGCGAGGCGCGAGCCGCTGCGTTGGCCGCGGGCAAGTCGGAGCGCGACGCGGAAGCAGCCGCACACGAGGCTGCGAAGACACATTGGAACGCTTGGGCTGAGACCACGCAAAACGAGCGAACCGCCTTGGAAAAGTCAGGCCAGTGGTTGGTTGAAAAAACTCACATGGGAAGACTTCAGCCGCGAAACGAGGAAACGCGTGGATGGATGGAGGCTGCCGCCGCCGACTTTTCACGTTGTCGCTTCGTTGCGCAACATGGGCCAAGCATGACGGCTCAAGACGGACCACAATCAGCTTTGCAAACGCTAGTGCTGGACACGGCACTGATCAATTTCACGGGCTACAACTTTCCATCGGTCGCCCGTTTCGATGGTGCTAACTTCTCCGGTGAAAGCTGGTTCAACGGCTCTACTTTCTCTAGCCGAGCCCGTTTCGACCACGTCTCCTTCTCTGGAAAAGCGCGCTTCGACTACGCCACATTTTTGAAAGAAGCACATTTTGACAACACACGGTTCGAGGCCGACGCCTGGTTTGACTTCGCCACATTTTCGGAGGACGCTTGGTTCACCGAGACGGTCTTCTCGGGTGACACCTGGTTTGACTGTTCCAAATACACTAAAGACGCATGGTTCGACTATGCGGGGTTCTGCGGTGAGGCTCGGTTCATTGGCGTTGCTCTATTAGGCGATGCCTCATTCAACTATGCTACTTTCTCCGGACCAGCCCTATTCGGAAATCTGAATTTCGCCAACGATGTCTTCTTCGACGGGGCCACTTTTCGGGATAGGGCAGATTTTGCTCTCGCCACATTCAGCAGGAGCGCTCAATTCAACAACGCACGCTTCCTCGGAGAGGCAGACTTCAATGCCATGCGCGGTGAGCAAGCTTTTAGCATGGCAAATTCCATGTTCGAGAATGTGCCGGATTTTATCCAGGCCCATTTCGAGGAAGCACCCCGGCTCGACAACATGGAGGTGAAAGGAGAGCTTCCGACACCTAGAGAAGCTGAGACTGCGCAGCCCGAATTCGCGCCGGAGCAGCATATGGCACCGCCAGCTCATAGGCCGCGGCCACAGCTATCGTTACACTTTCCGCGCAAACTATGACCTGCCAGCCCGATGGAGAGCTTTGAAACGCCTTGCCATTGAGGGACACGATATTGACCGCGAGTTGGAGTTCTTCGCTGGAGAGTTGAGCTCGGCGCGGTTTGCTAGCGATTGGCCTTTGCCCTGGCCGGTTTTGAAGGCGGCGGCTTGGGGCGGCTTCTTCCGCTTCTGGGCAGGGCTGCTCTACCAAGCTTTCTCGAATTTCGGGCGCTCGCTACTGCGACCGTTTTTGGCCTGGTCGGTCTGTATCGTTATTTTCGCGGTCTACTTCCTCGGTCAAAATCCGAACATGACCGAAAAGCGAAAGGACCTCCACTATCACGGCTTCATCGGGCAGCTAATCGCCTACAGCACCGTGGCATACGAGCAAGTTCGAAAACCTGTTGCCCCTTATTGTTTTCCCGGAACGCCACCCCAACCCGGTAAAACAATGACGGTTACCGATGGATTCAGCGGTCTAGTTGAGGATGTTCGCTCTCGCACAAATCCCGTAAATGAAGCCCTTAGCATCGCTTATCACAATGCTGTCGTCGTGCTGGATAGCAGCGGGGACAGCGCACACCGCGCCTTCGGCTGCCTTTATGGCGTGGAGCGCTATGGCGGCAACCCGGTTGCGTTTGTGCCGCGCAGCGTCGCCATCGCGAGCGGCATTCAGAAGCTCCTATCGGCGGTCTTCATCTTCCTGTTCGGTCTTGCGCTGCGCAACATGCTGAAGGTGAAGTAGCCGCAAATACAACCGTTCCGTAAATCACGATCAAAATCTGCCGATGCCACCTAGATGCAATTAATTGCTAATTCATACCCAATTTCAGAGCGTTTTGGCCGACGATCCTCGATGGGCTAATCTGAAAATTATAAAATAGAAAAGTATGCTCTTAAGAATCTGTTACAAACTGCGAAAGCACAAGAATTGCGGCGTGCCTGGCTAGAAGGCAGGAGGAGTTTTAGCAAACCCCTTCAGGTATTGCTTCAGCTCCGGCCCTGCCGGAATTTGCCCGGACGTCATTCCTTGGCTGCTGGCTAGGTCAATTTCATCCTGCCGAAATGTCGGGGAGCCGGGTTGCTCCAAAGTGCTCGGCGTGCGGCTTTAAGAAGCGCTTTTCGCCGCCGCCGTGCCGCTGATAGCATACTGCCGTATGCACAACGGTAACGGTGACTGCCTTGCTGTAAATGCTCTCGTCTAGGGGTCCTTTTTCCCTTTGATTGCTGATGACTTCCGCGGCTTCTTTTTTAGAAGTTCCTGTAGTTTCTTCAATGCTAATTCCGCCGACGGTGCCGCGCATGATGAGGTATGGGCTATCGGGCCTTTTGACGAGCTTGAGGGGCATGGCAGGGCCTCATAAAGCCTCTCGATATCGGGGACAGAGAAGAGGATGACACGGCCCATTTTTCTGCCGATGCCGTGTTGTCTGACAGCTTTGAGAAGAGCTGCTTGGCTAACGGGAAAAGTTCCATCCATTACGAGCTGCTTCGCTGTCCGGTACTTCGGAGCTTTCACGACAATGCTAACCGGCATGGTTTGCCTCCGCCCTGGTAGCTGAAAGATTAGCCTTCACAATCTAGATGGGCTTCTTTCCAGTTCAACAAGATTTTGCCAACCCGATTGAAGTCCGGCTTGCGCGGCTGATGGCCCGCCTCACCGAGCGAGTCAGGCGGGAGCTGACCTTATTGGGCTGAGAGCCTTCTCAAACGCCCTCCTGCGCTGCGCGGTTGTCGTTCGATGGCGCTTGACGAATACCTCAAGGGAGCTGCCCGTGTTTCCCGAGCCTCCTGTTAGTTGGCGTCCGTACCTGTCGATTGCGGACGGCATTAAATCTCCCTTTGTTCTAGACCGGGGGCTTAGCACGGCAAGCTCAACCTGCTGCTCACCGGCTTGACCGATGCGAACGACCCAGGGACCGGGCGTTTCTTCCGTATTGAGGTGGCTTGTCAGGTGTATTTCGCCGTTGAGGAAATGATCTATTCAATTGCGCCACACAGCAACGGCTCAGGGAGGTATGACGGCAGCATCTACATTAAGGAAGCCACGGCATCCGGCCTAATGAATGCATTCGCTAGAGTTGACCCGGCGCAGCTTAAGGCCCGCCATTTCCTGTTCGTCGGCATGGATTATTGCTACGAAACTCTGGGCTTTGGCACGCCAGTCCTCCTCGAGTTCCCTGATGAGGAGACGGCCTACGCTTGGCGGCCCGGTGACTGAGAGGAGCATCAGCGCCCATAGGGCAGTGGGCGGAGAAGCGTGGGCATTCAAAGGCGAAAATCCAAAAAGCCGCCAGCATCGCCGTATGGGGGAAGCTTCTTCCACAGAGGAGGAGATCGCCATTCTGCTCGGCGACGGGCGGTCATACTTTGCCGACCGACCCTCGATCCCTGCAAAGGCGCTTGGCGCGAATTGCGTCTCGTAGGTGTCTGTGCGACCTTACGCCAAATCTAGGCGCGCTTTGTGCCTTTCGCCAATTGCGACCACTCCCGCTGGCACTCAGAACAAGCATCAAAACAATTTTTTTCTAACGCCACGATGTTGGCAAATTGATGCCATTTTACCTTATAAACGATCCATATAAGCGGCGGTGACGAGCGGCCTAATCCCGCGGGCGTGCCTTTCTTCCTTGTTGCGTGGGAGAATGGCCGAGGCTGCACACACATACAAGAGATAATTTTAAGCTTCTGCTGGGGGTACAATGAAAATCATCAAGCTTATCGCAGGTTGCGCCATCATTTGCGTTTCGCTTTGTAATTCACTTCCCAGCAAATCTCAATCTTATACTGTGACGATATTGGCTGTGCAGAAGGCGCTGGAAGAGACACTCAGTAAATTCAATTCGACCCTAAATACTGCTGGAAACGAGGTGCGGTCTTCCGGTGCCTCCTTAGCGTCAAACGCGCAGAACCTACTCACTGATCTCAATTCTCAACTCGGGGGGCGGCTCAGAGATAGCATCGACGAATTAAAAGGCGCGCAACGGCAACTCGCGAACGATGCAATTGAGGTCACTAATCGTCTTAATCAAGCTACGATCGCCATTCTAACAAGATCAGGCGAAGAAGCGCGTGCGACTATAGCAGAAGCCGACATCGTCGCTTACAATGCTAGCTACTCGCTGCCATGTCGTAACTTAACGCCACGAATTGTTTATGTTAGCCCGAGTTTCATTCGTGTGGGAAGTGGCAACACTGAGGTACACTTGAGAGGCAATTTCTTAGACTTGGGTCAGGAACCGGCGGCTACTGTTGAAGGTGTGCCTGCCAGAATTATCAGTCGGTCAAGAAATGAGATTGTACTAGAGCTTCCGTTAGGTGTTCTGGCCGGAATTTCAACCCCACGTTCATTAGCGATAAAATTGAATCTTAAAGAAGAGGAGCGCAACAATCTCTGGCTTTATTGTCGAGATAAATTGATCGACATTACCTTAAGTACAGCGATGCTAACCAGACCTGCATTGTCCTTTCAAGTCACTGGCGTCGTCAATGGTAGCTATCAAACAACTCAGGATTGGACACGAACATTCAACTATAGCAGATCAGATAATGACTGTGGCGCTAGTTTTGACGATAATCAGCAGTTTTGTGCTCCTGAAGGATACCATCTGAAAGCGAACAGCGTCGCTAGTATTCACAAAGTCAGCGCCAATTGTAATAGCTCAATAGGCGATCCTCAAATAGCTGGTGCGAGATGTGTCGAGGTGCGAGCTCACCTGGGTGGTTGTGGATATGATAACCTCCTCGTGGCAAAAAACTGCAAAGGTCGAGGTTTTTTTGAATATAATGTAACTGTCAACGCGGAGAATTTTGTCCCGTCAAATATTCCTGATTTTAAATTCGACATGACCTCAAGAGATGCTACTCAGAAAAGCTTTCAAGCCGCACACCCGGATGCACCTAAAAATTTTCCGAATGCGGTCTGGCGCTACTCCATTCAAGCCGTCGTTTCGGAGGGTGGGAGGCAAATTAAGACGGTATCAGCCGGAGACGGAAACCCGAACCCGGATGGGGTTACAACGCGAGTGTCTGCAGGTGTGGTATACATCAATATCCTTGATTGAGATGATTCAGAAAATACAAGCCTTTTGATTGCGTCGTTGGACTACGCACACATAGGAGCGCGCGGGCGTTGGCCCTGAGTGTTCCTTGAGAGTCATAACTTACAGTTAATGGTGTTCCACCAGGATTAAAGGGATTGACGTTGCGCCACGAAACCTGATCTCCAATCTCGCTCTCACCGCGCCGTTCCAGATCGAATTGACAAAAGCCCTCGTGACCGCTTAATCCGCAAGAAGCGCACAAGACGCGACGGAGTTCTACATGAACCAAAGTCATATCGTTAAGCTGTTTACCGCGCTTGGGCTCACCCTGCTGATCATCAGCGTCAACACGTGGCTCGTTGTCCAGGGCGGCGAAAAGGTACTCGGCATCTCCCTGATCAGTAATGAGAAGGCTGGCGCGGCGTTTCTCGGTCTGATGCTTTGCAGTGTGTTACTTCTTCTCGTAGCCGCGGTTGGCCTTCTGCATGCTCGACGTTACGGCCAAAACTGGCATTCGCGAGTCCCTGTCGTGTGGCTGGAGGGGCTCGACACTTCAAAGAAAGAGGCGAAGCTCTTTCAAATTCTTATCGTGATCTTGTTCTTCCTCGTCCCGATCGGCGCGATGGTTCATTTCAAGGAGGTTGTGGAAGACTCCTGGCTCTGTGATCAAAATAAGGTCGCTAAGCCGGAACAGGTTAAAACCGTCTATTTCAAAGGGCTAGCAGGCCCGACAGGGCAAACACGGCTTGTAAGAAATCAGTCTCAAACAAGGGATTGCGAAGGCATAGAGGTTTTCCCCCACTGGGAATTCGTTTTAGTCGCGATCTTCGTCGTCGCGTCCTTTTTGATGAGCGCGACCTTTATTTTCTCACTCTTCGTGCCTTTGCCAGCCCAGTCTTTGCAAGAGATAAAAACGTAAGTCGCCGTAGTGCTTATCTAGGCGCTTAGCTTCTTCACCCGGTCCTTCTTAACTGGGACTTGGGGTCTGCGCCGGGAGTGCCGACGAGCGCATTAGTTTCGCCAATTGAATCGCAACTCATAACCCCGACAATGACAGGAACCCAAACCGCGCGGCAGCTCGTTGCAGGGCCTTCCGGCGGTTGCGCCAAGATAGTAGCGCAGTGGGCGGAGAACCGGAGGCATTCAAGGGCGAAAATCCAAGAAACCGCCAGCATCGCCTTATCGGGGAAGACGAAAGACGCGGAAGCTTCCCTTCAAGTTCGTGTCCGCATTTGCCATGCACCTCGCCGAACCGATGCTAAGCCCTGTCGACATCATCTTAGTGCTAAGCGAAAGGGAAATGGGTGGTGACCGTTCAGCGCGCAAAGCACAGCTCGAGCTGATAACACCCAAGTGATCATTCAATCTACCTAAAAAAATGACATTAAAGAAACGTGGTTATATTATCGCCAGTAGGGAGTCTTGTTCAGTCCAGAAGCAAATGACAGATTCAGGTTCCTGAGCAAGCCCTTACTTTTGCTTACCAACTTCTTATGTGTTGAACGTGATGTATCGGAGGTATTAGCAAATGAGAACTGCTGTGCTGCTCTTTGGCCTGTGCTGCGCGAGCACTGCAATGGCAGCCTTACCGTCGGGATGGACTTTGGTACATCTGGATTCCGACTGGTTGGGGCCGGGAAATAATCAACAACAGGTTTGCAATGGATTGGCGCGAACGAAGTTTGGAGACCGCCCGTTCGAGGTTATTGGATCGAGTGAAGACCAGAAGTGGCGCATCCCCGAGTTTCACATTGACGCTCAGTATCAGTATCACTGCCAGGTTCTCGTAGGCCCGCAATCATGAGGCAGGTGGCCTCCACAGAGTTGGACACTGGTACCTTTTAATACAGATGCCTGCCTCACGCTGGTGGCGGGAGGCAGGCCGTTATGCACGACCTTGTAGTAAGCAGATGTTTTATTCGACTGCCTGATAGGATGCCGGAAAGCTACTTTATAACATACAAGATCAACTGAATCTTTGGGGGGTACAGTGCGCTGGATTTGGACACGTACTGCGGCACTTGTTGCGATGGGTTTAATCTCCCTTATTCTACAGCTAAGCCTCTCCCGCGCTGATTCAGCACCGAGTCTGTCCTCGGAGTTAAATAGCGTGACGTGCTGGATCGTGGATACAGATGTTTATTGGGATGATCTCGGAGCGTTGGCTTTGCTCCTTCCCAGAAGAAATGTGGTCGCGGTTGTTGCAACAGGCGGCATCTCTTCGCCGCAGCAGGGGATTGGAACGCTTGGCTTGTTCATATCCATTGGCTCCAGTAATGCAGCGATTTTGCAAGGCAAAGGTGCTGCATTGACCCCTGCTGAATGGCAATGGGATTGGGTTCCAAAGGCCCTAGTTTATACCTCTAAACTGGAACCTGAACTCAGGAAAGCCGCTCCGAATATAAAAAAAATTGCTGCTGCTAATCAACCTCTTTTATCTGGCATCGCTGAAGCTACCCACAATTGCGAGAATGTTGGCGTCCTGATGATTGGGCCATGGACATCCTATGGTGATTATGAGGAAGCTATAGATAGCAAGTTGAGCATCGTCGTTGCTTTGGGAAGCGAGGGAGGCACAAATTGTGTGATTGATAAGCGGCCATGTGAAACGTCCAAGAATAAATTGGGTCATAGGCTGCGACAAGTCTCAAACCAATTTTTTGGGTCTTTCGAATTTGATAGCTACGCGCCTAACTCGCCTCCTATGAGCCTTGCGTTAAGAAAACTCTCTACTGAGTTCGGCACCGCCCGTGAGCTTGGACAGTGGGACATGCTCGCAGCTTTACTGATTCTGAGACCTGATCTCTTTCAATTCAATTCTAACCATGAGTTTTTACCATTGGACGAACAGCAAGCAAAATCAGCTGCAAATCAATTGCTCGCGGCAGACCTTCAAAATGAGAGCCACTGAGGGCTTCCAGTCAAGATCGTTCCGACGGGTCCTCCAAGGTGCACGCAAGCGACAACGATAGCCGATTTGCTTGGCTTCGCTCGTAAGGTCGCGCTGGGGAAGGTTTGAGGAGAGTTCTACGACCTCTGGAGAGGCGGGAATCGCGATTGAAGTTTCAGGGATAATTTACCGGACATCATTGACGACGTTCACGGAGTAGGAAACACTCACGAACGGTGGCTCTCAGCTAAGCTACCGCTGATTTTGAAGGAGGAGCGGCCATGACCCGGTCACAACTAATACTGATCCTGATTGCATCAAGCGCGCCTTTTAGCCATGCTTACGCTGATGAGGACAAATGCTTAGCTATTTCTACAACAACTAAGAAGGCAACGGATGCCATCACAGAGAAATATACATCCCTAATAAATAGCACACAGGACAAAATAAAAACGGAAGCCGACGCAATACAATCTGACGCAAAGACACCTGACAACGCTGTTGAAGGGACCCTAAAATTCAAAATTGATATCTCCTCTCATATCGAGACGATTAAACTTGATCTGCCAACAGTTACTGTACGAAACAAAGACATAGTATTTGGCGTTCCAGAAGTCACGATGAAGCAGCAAACGTGGAAATATGATATACCGCAGACAAAAATGGTTACACATTGCATCGACGGTCTTCCCGAAACTGTGTGTAGTATGCAGACTAAGGATTTTGGTCTTTTTAAGACTGATGTCCCTGTTTGCTCAACGCGGAAAGGCAGTCGGATGTGCACCGATATTCCTGAAGTTTGGATGGGGACCACCGAAACAGTGTTAGGTGTTCCGGAAGTCACAATGAAGGATCAAAAAATAATAATTGGGATACCGGAATTTAAAATGGAGACGCAGGAAATAAAATTTACTGTTCCAGATTTTACTTTCAGAAACCTTGAAGCTGAGATGCAGAAAACAAAGGATCGGTCAGCCGATTTGAGTACCAGAGCACAAACTGGTGTAAAGAGCTTGAGCGACGGTATGCAAACGGAGATTAAGAAGGTTTCGAAGGACGGAGTTAACGCGACAATAGCTTGTGAAAAAACTCAACTTGACGGAAGACGTGCGGACGCTGTTAAAGAGCTGGATAACAATATCTCTGTAGTCCAAGCGGCTCTTACGCAAGCAAACAACGTAAAAGCCCTCGATCTCGCATCGAAAATGCATGCATCTCTTGACGAACTTGTTAACGCAAGAAAGAAACTTAACGATCAATTTGATAAAGCTGTAGCAGACATGGTCAATGGAATTCCTGGATCGGTTTCGTCGATGCAATGACGTATGGCGACAATTCTCGTGTGACGAGTCCTGAAGCGATCCGAACTGCCGAGAGGGAGGTCGCGCCCCGCTTGATGTGGGACCTTCGGGCCCTCGCTTGGCCCTTACGAGGGCTAAAAAGCCACGAAATCAGGCGGTTTTTGAATTGAGGGGATTCCTGAAGGAGGGGGCAGCTGACGGAGTTGGTCCCCCTCTCGTTCCCCGCAGCACCCTGAACGAAGGAGGATCATTTTACATCAAGGGCGAGGCGCGAATTTCCGACGTGGTGGAAAGGCTGGCAGGCGATTTCGCCTTGTCAGCAGATGAACGCTCGCACCTTCTGCCGTCAGGAAGGCAAACGGCTTTCGCCAACCGTGTCCATTGGGCAAAAAAAGCTATTTGGGCAAGGCCGGGCTGATAGAGCTGACGAAGTGCGCGCATTTCCGTATGAGGACAGACGCAAGGTGCTGGCCGCGCCGACCGAGCGCATCGACATCAAGTACCTAAACCGTTTTCGCAGCTTCCAGCAATTTCGGGAGGCTGGGGGTGAAGAGCAGAATGACGAAACCACGTCGCTGACCATTGGTCGGCGACGGAGGCGCTGTCACAGTCGAGACATTGGCCGGGTTTGTAACCTCCGGGGTATGAATAAGCGCTCTCATCCTCTCTTGGAAGAGCGCCTTGCCGTTCATCTGCATCTGTTCCAAAGCCGAAGAGATCGCACGCGATTGCCTTTATGGGTCGCCACCTTACGGAGGCATAGCGATCCAGGGCTTCCAAAAGCAGTTCGAAGACGGGGTGGTCAGCGGCCAGCCCTCTGCCCCTGCGGCGTCTTTGCGGTAGATCGGCAAAGGGAGCTGCCCGATGGTTTCGGAGATGGACTCGACACATGCCCGCGCCATTGGGCAAGACATGGCGGTGAAGGGTCAACAGGCACTCCGGTTGGGCCGGGCACTCCAAACACCTCCCAGAGAGCAGGGGCTGCCAGCTGCGACGCCGAAGACGTATCCCGCTGCTTCTGGAATATGCAAATAATTGCACCTGGGTCGGTCTTTTAAGCCAGAGTAGTTTGGTGAACATTGCCGCCCGGCGTTATGACGGCAATATTTGCCTGGGGGACCACCGGCGAGTGCATCGAATAAGTCAAAGCAAATCCTTCAATTCTTCGAGCGTAGCTTTTTCGGCGTCCATCTTCGCAGAGAAGTCTGGATCAATCTCGCGAACAGCAGTTTGAACGGACTCCGGCTGCTTCGAGAAACGCTTGTAAGTCATGTACTCCTTGCAGTTTGGCCAGAAAGCTCGGGCAAACTTGTTCTTGTACATTTCGAACGTGATGTGGGGCATCGTCTCTTTCCACGTTTCGAAGCTCTCAAGGTAATCGTCCTGATCATACCTTTCGCGATGAAGCACCGCCTCCAATTGGGCACGGGAGAGATGAGGCAGTAGATCGCGGTCAATGGGCCGGTGCGAGGGCTGGTAGGCTGAAACTGTATGCTCCAGTACAACGTGGGCACTGACCTTCGAAGCCCGCTTGCCTTCGATGATCTCATCCTGTAACCAGCCGCGCTCATAACGCTTCCGTATCGTTGAGGGTGATTTACCTTGAAGCTTGGCAAGCCTGGACACGGTGTAAACGTCGTTCGTGCGGGAGTAGCGGAAGGTGAGTGTGTCGCCCTTGTTGTTGTTCTGAGTCTTCTTGTCCGCCCAAGCTACCAATCCCGGCACATACATGGGGTTTGAGTTGTCGGTCCGGTCGAGGGTTGCCCCGTGGGCAGTCACCGGCCCAACGTGGCGAAGGAAGCTGCGGAAGTCCTCAAATTCGGGATGGATGATTGCGCCCCGGCTCTTGACACGGTTCTTCATGTTGCGATGGCAGGTCTCTTCATCCTTGTACAGGTTGCGGGCCTCCATCTTCGTGAGCTGGTCAATGTGGGCTTTGAAGCCCTCCGAGTCGGTGCGGAAGTCTTCTGCGCTCCAAGCGCCACCACCGATTTCCTGCCAGCAGGGTCACCTTCCTGAGGTTCCCTTGCTGATCTGGGGCATAGGTGAAAGCTCCCATCTACTCGTCAGAGATTTTCTTCGCGGCTGCATAAGTCATCCACTCACCATCGCTCGTTTCAATGCTCTGCCACGACGCTACACAAGCTTCCCATGCCTCATCGTTCATCCCCGCTTCGTCCTCCCTTAGCGGTACGGAGTAGAGGCAGGCCGATTATTCTCTGCTTACCTCTTGATTGACCGGATAGGGTTGCAGTCCGAGTCCGGTCTTTTTCTTTTATACGCCCCTGCGTTCAGTCGGATCAATCGACTTAGTGAAGTTAATTGCACAAAAAAGTTGACTATGGATCACTAACGGTCTACGCACAGATCATCGACAAATAGTGAGGACACAACCATGCCGATCAAACTCAAGAAGCCTGTTATCTCCGTCGAGACCTTACAGAAACAACCTGCCCCGCTCGTCATAAAGGCACCGGCTGATTTAAAAGCTTGGCTAGCCGAGCGGGCGAAAACTAACTGCCGGAGCATGCAGAACGAAGCGCTCATGATCCTTAAGAATGCTTATACGGCGTCTGAGCAAATCCAGCAGAAGGTCACAGCGGCTCAGACAGCACAAGCCGCCCGGGTAATAAATAGCAATTAGTTGCAAATAACAGCCACAGCGGCTGCCATTGCCCGAATCACGGGGCGGTGGCAATCTGCAATTTGTTTCACCAGGCTAAGGAGGGCCACTGTGGCGAAGGGCAGGAAGAAGACCAAAGAGACAGACGCTCATCAAATCGCAGCCATCGTCAGGAGCGTTACCACCCGCCTCGACACCGCGGAAAAGGACTTCCTAGAGATCGGGCGTGAAATGTTGGCGGCCAAGGCGCTGCTCAAAAGAGGCGAGTTCTTGCCTTGGCTGGAGTCCATGTTTCCGACAGTGTCGTACCGGACGCGGAGAAACTACATGGCGTCTTACGAGTTCGTCGAAGCCCATCCAGAGGCCCGGAAGCTCGACAGGACGGTGATCTTCGAATTGGTCACGAAAAGCATTCCTGACGAGGTCGTGGAGGAGGTCTTGGATAAGGCCAAGGCCGGTATCAGCATGACGGCAACAGAGGTTAGGAAGCTTCTCAAGGAGCACCGGAACCCGACTTGGAATAGGAAGGCCATTGCGCGCAAACAGGCAGCCGACGCCGCGCTGGCCCTCCTACGGAAGCAACTTAAGCCCGCGGCGTGGGATGAGTTCATGGACCTCGCAACGAAAGCGGACAGAACACTGATGATGGTTCTGAAAGAGATGCGTCAAGCTCAGGGTTGACCTTCCAGCTTGCTCACACGTTCCCTCAACACGTGAGGTCAAGCGCCTCGAAGCCTGCGTCCACGCAGCCCCGACCGCTGAGGCGGCTCTTGATGCTATCCGGCAAGCCAAGGCGCAGAAGTTGGCGGCTTAGCACCGTGGGGGCATTTGCGAATGACTGCCCGGTTCATCTGGGCAGCGCAGCTCGCCAGTAGGCCAACGGACCGACAGCCGAAAATCTTAAGTGCTTTGAATAAGCCTATCGAGTTGGTCACAGAGAGACGCCGCGAGGGGGCGAGAAAATCGGAAGTCTACAGGGCGGAGGCGGAGCGTATATCAGCGATCATCAATTGGTG
This sequence comes from uncultured Alphaproteobacteria bacterium, assembly GCA_963757195.1. Taxonomy (GTDB): domain Bacteria; phylum Pseudomonadota; class Alphaproteobacteria; order Rhizobiales; family Rhodomicrobiaceae; genus Rhodomicrobium. Next base: position 1,862,650 of record CAVWQG010000001.1, on the reverse strand, counting down.
AAACAAATTGCACTTAGCTATTGCTCTGCTAGTAATTTGTGTATACAGTTACGACATAGGCGAAGGGGAATTACCATGAACGATGAACAATACGCTGATCTTGAAAGACGGCACCGCATTAGCGGCTTACATTATATAAATGCAATTAATTGCATATAGAACCATCAGGAACCGAGACCGTGCTTGAGGAAGACGAACAGCCGACGCTTCTGTGCAGAGACTTGGCCGCGAGATACGGTCGCGATGCCGAGTTCTTTCAGCGTCTTGCGCGTTCAGGCATTGCGCCCGCTTATCGAGACAGCCACGCGAAAAAAGCGCCCTATCGGTTCAAGCCGACCGAATTTGACACGTTCTGGAGAACGTTTACTCAAAGAGTTGAGCCATGTCAGCGCCCCGTTATCATCTTAAACAGCTCCCATCAGGCGAATGGCGCGCGCGCAAGAGGCGCAAGGGTCAGCCTGACCTCTACTTCAACACGGAAACAGCGGATAAAAAGCTTGCAGCGAAGCGCGCGGATGCGTGGATAGACAGGCTCATTGCTGAGAAGTTCGGTGAGGCTCCTGTACCCACGTTCGGGGAAGCCGCCGAACGCTTCGCGGCAGACCACTTCCCGACGCTCAAGGTCAAGACCGCATCCCGGTATGCGACCGTCCTGTGTCTGTTCGTGGACGCATGGGACACCGTGAAGGTTGATCAGGTCAATAGCGCCGCCCTAGCCTCCTACGAGACGAAGCGCCGTCGAGCCGTCACGCCGCAGACGATAGGCTTCGAGTTCAAAATCCTGAGCGTCTTCTTTGAATACTGCGAAAGGGTCGGATTGCATGAGGGCAACCCCGTTCGCTCTTATATGAAGAAGCGTGGCAACAAGGCAGACATCAAGCGCCGCGTCACACGTAAGCGCTATCTGACGCATGATGAAGAGAAGGCGCTCCTTGCCGCAGCCCCTGAAGACTGGCGAAACCGAATCATATTCGCAATCGAGACCGGGCTTCGCAAGGAGGAGCAATTTAGCCTGTTGAGGCGCGACGTTGATATGCGCGCTGGCTTTGTGCAGGTGCGTGCCGATGTCGCCAAAAATGGTAAGGCGCGAAAGGTTCCGCTTACGAGCCGGGCTGCCAAGGCTGCAAGGGAGATGATGAGCCTGAACAGCCTCTATGTATGCTCGAAACGAAACGGAGAACGTATCGCCCAAGATAGCGCCTACGTGTTGCAGTCCCTTTGGAGGATCGCTGAGGATGCCGGGATCGAGGACATCAATTGGCACGACCTACGGCGCACATGCGGCGTCCGGCGCTTGCGCGACCACGACAATTCGATGGAGGAGGTGCAGCTCTGGCTTGGTCACGAAGACATCCGTGTCACACAGCAGAGCTATAGCTTTTTGGATGAAGATGACTTGGCCCGCCGCGTCCAAGAAAGGGAGATTGAAAGACGCCGCAGAAGGTCACGGGGTACTGCAGGGGGTACAGCACAACGCGTACCGCAAGATATTCTCTATGAAGATCAAAGCGATGAGCAAAGTGACAATTAAAACCGAGGGTTCGAATCCCTCCCACTCCGCCAACATGCCAAATTTTTATTTGTGAGAACAATACGTTAGATGTGTTTTGGGTAACAGGGGCAAAAGTCCGGGCAACGGTTTGGGACAGGACTCACAGCGGAACTCATTTGTTGATTCCCTTGGGGTATGTCCGAATCGACCCGCGAGATTCCCGGGCTTGGCCTCGAAGAGCTGAAGGCGTTGCTGGTGCAGGCTTTGGAGGAGAATGCCCGGCTGACGGCAGAGAACGCAGAACTGCGCGAGGAGATCGCGCGGCTCAAGGGCTTGAAGGGACGTCCCAAGCTCAGGCCCAGCGGCATGGAGTCAGCGGATGCCTCAAGGAAGGCCGGGCGGCAGGGCCGCCGCAGCGCCAAGCGGGGGGCGCTCGCCCATGACGAGACCCGCATCCTCAAGCCGGACAGCCTGCCGGAAGGCGCGCGCTTCAAGGGCTACGAGGACTTCATTGTCCAGGATATCGTCATCATGCCGTGGACGATCCGCTACCGGCGCGAGCGGTGGCTGCTTGCCTCCGGCGAGACTGTGCTGGCCGCGCTGCCCAAAGGCGTCAGCAGCCATTTTGGCCCCGAACTGAAGCGCTTCGTCTTGAGCCAATACCACCAGGGGCAGGTCACGATCCCGCGCCTGACTGCGCAGCTGACCGGTTTGGGCATCGCCATATCCAAGCGGCAGATCGTGCGCCTCTTGAGCAGCAAGCAAGACGCTTTCCTCAAGGAAACCATGGACGTGCTGCGCGCGGGGCTTTCTTCGGCGTCCTGGCTGACCGTTGACGATACGGGCGCCAGGCATAAGGCCCGGAACGGCTTTTGCACTCATATCGGCAATGACTGCTTTGCGTTCTTCGCAACGACCGGCTCAAAGAGCCGAATGAATTTTCTCGAGCTGCTGAGAGCCGGGCGCGACGACTACGTCATCAACGACGCTGCGCTCGCCTTCATGCGCGAGCACAAGCTGCCCCAGGCGACCATTGCCCGTTTCGGAGACAGGGAGCAGCGCTTTGCCGGCCGCGACGCCTTCATGGCCCATCTGCAAAGGCTCGGCCTCACCGATCTGAAGGTAGAGCCCGATCCGGTCCAGATCGCGACCGAAGCCGCCCTATGGGGGAGCGTTGCAGAACAGGGGCTCTTGGACGGCACAGTCATCGTCTCTGATGGCGCCGGCCAGTTCAGGATCGCGGAGCACGCGCTCTGCTGGGTGCATGCGGAGCGCCTCATCCACAAGCTCGATACCTTCTGCGAGGCGCACGTCCAAGCAAAAGAGCGCATCCGCGCCCGCATCTGGCGCCTCTACAAGGCTCTCAAGGCCTACCGCCAGGCGCCAACGGCGCGCCGCGCCAGGGAACTTGAGCGCCGCTTCAACGCCATCTTTTCGGCAGAAACGGGCTTCGCCACCCTCGACAGGCTTTTGGCGCGGCTTCGCGCGCAGAAAGACGAACTGCTGATGGTGCTGAAGCGCCCCGACATCCCATTGCACACCAACGGCTCGGAAAACGATATCCGCTGCCAAGTCACGCGCCGCAAAATCTCCGCCGGAACCCGTTCGGATGAAGGCCGCGACAGCCGCGATGCTTTCCTCGGGCTTATGAAAACATGCGCCAAGCAAGCCATCAGCTTCTGGGACTATCTCGGCGACCGCCTCGGAGTCCCGGAAGCGCCAGCCGTCCCGAGGCTCGACGCGCTCATTCGCAAGAACGCGACTGCTTGACGGCCCGGACTTTTGCCCCTGTTACTGTTTTGGCGAACGCCGTAGCTTTTCCTTCCGTCATGGTTTGCGCTCGATGGTACAGCTCAGGCGCATTTTGTCCCGAGCAATCTCTGTCGCGTTAAGGTCGACGAGGCAGGACAGCGCATTCTCAAATTCAATTTTACAGATGGTGCACCTCACCCGCCCGTCGGCGACCCCTCCAATTAAGCTTTAATAAAGGCGACTTGGTTTACGTTTTGTGCGAGCAGAAAAAGGGGCGCGAAAATTTGAGCCGTGAACTCGCTAATTTCCCGTGCGCGTGACATCAACCCTGGGCAAGGAGGCGACCACGGGTGATTAAAGCGCTGGTGAGCGCGCTTCGCCCATCACCGGTAAAATCCTCTTGCACTGATTCTTGAAACAATTCCGCCGGCGCCGGCATCAGTTGATGATCGTCTAGCACCCGAACCCCCTGGCTCCTGAACGGTCGCAAACTAAGTGAATGCAAGGCGCTATTCAAGCGATCTTCAGGTTGAGTTGCTAAAAAACATATCTGGCATGCCCCTGCGATGCGATCGGCCTGAGTTTCTCAGTGTCAGAACCGGACATTGAAAATCGTATCAAAGCGGCCGAGCTGCAGGAGCGACTTGACGTTTCCCTTCGGGGAACGAAGAATCAGCTGGAAATCGTGCTTTGCGGCAGCGTCTTTCGCAAGAAGCAGCATGCCCAAACCCGCTGAGTCAATCCAATCAAGATTGGCAAGATCGAGTATGATCACACTGCATCCGCTCTCTTTTACTTTAGTTAAAAGTTCTCGAAATCCGCCGAGATCTGCGGATGTCAGTTTCCCGAAGAGCGATGCTTCGAACCTATCATCATAAGCACAGGTCTCAAGTTTCATTGCGCCTCCATTGCCAGTACACATTCACTTTCACGCGCTGCAGCGAATGACATTCGCGACGGCTAGATCGGCGCACCTTTAATCGAAATTTAGATTAAAGGCGGAAAAGCTGATTGGATTCTAAAGTGCTGGAGCAGCTTATCCGCGTGCAAATGGACGAACGCCGGTGACGAACTAAGCACGCTTCTCAGATTGGATAATCGGCGGCATTGCCCATTGCGAGTCCGCTGTGCTGGGCAATGGCAAGGGTAATATCGTCGTCTGCATGCATTGCTGGACTGGGAAAAAGCTCGTCCACGACGCTGCGGCATAGCTCAGATGAACTCACCGGCTTGGTCTTATTCAGAAATCCTCTCAAGGACTCTGTCGTCAGTCTGCTCCGCGGCGGCTTGGGCGTCTCAATCAGGCCATCGCTATAGAGGACAAGAGCTCCACCTGTCTTGAATGGAACCGTTTCGCTTGCGTATGCCTCATTTGCAGCAATGCCGAGCGGCAAGCTCTGCTGGCACAGGATGTCGAATTGGCCGCCGGAAGCTTCACGATAGAGCTGAGGCGGCGCGCCAGCCGAAGCGTACTCCATTGTTTGCGTCTTAAAGTCGATGGTTGCGCAGAACATGGTTGCGAACTGGTCGATCGGCAGCACCTCATGCAGCATCTTATTCAGTCGCTGCAAGAGTGATGAAGGCTTGTCGGTCTTCTGTCGATCGGCTTGCACGAAGGAATGCAAATGAGCGGCGCTCAGGGCGGCAGTAACGCCGTGGCCCGCGAGGTCAGCAACATACATCATGATACGATGAGGCCCGATGGCTTCGATGCCCCAAATATCCCCGCCTATTTCATCGGGCGTCCTATGGTAGCTCGAGACGTCCAACGGCGAGTGCGCTTGAATGTGCTCTATTTGATTGGCGCTTGGCAGCAGGGTTCGCTGGAGAGCGATCGCGCCCCGGAGTTCCTGATCTGTAACCGATCCTTCTTCCATACGCGCCTTCCCGGCTTTCCCATAGACTTTTGCAACAGAAGCTTAGGCCGCAGGCGGCAGCACCCGCAGAGCCGAAACCACCCCATGCCTGGTCTTGGTTTTCTTGGTGTTGATGTCGCCATCTCAAGTGGCAACGCTACAGCCTAAGCAACTGTCTGCGTGTATATTTTGCCATAAGGTTTAAGAATGCGTGTATATCTGAGTGAAACTTGTTCCATTTTCGCACAAATCTGTACAAATCGATGCTTGGCTCTGCCAAGGGTTCCACTTGCCGGGTACGGCCCGGATGAACTTGTGGCCGGTACAGCCGGCGCCCCGGGACGGAGCTTTTCCGAACATTCGTTCTGTGCCAAGGTCTCGCCATGAGCAGCAACGTCATCGTCTGGGACCTCGAAACCGTACCGGATTTGCGCGGCTATGCCGCAGCGAACGGGATGAGCGGCAGCTCAGACGATGAGGCTCGCGAAGCGATCGGCGACAAGTTTCCGAAACACATCTATCATTCAATCGTTTGCATCGGCGCCCTGGTCGCGCATCGCGAGAGGGGCGGCTTGATCGTGGACGCGCTTGGCGCGCCGCATGTCGGCGACAGAACAGAAAAGCAGTTGATCACGGCCTTTGCCGACAGGATCGCCGAGCTTACCCCGCAGCTGGTCACCTTCAACGGCAACAGCTTCGATCTGCCCGTCCTTCGCTACCGGGCGATGATCAATAAAGTGTCAGCCCCCGGTCTATCGGCGCGGCCTTATTTCAACCGCTACAGCGAGGATGCGCTGGACCTTTGCGATGCGCTGTCATCGTTCAGCATGCAGGGCAAGGCAACGCTGCATGAAATCAGCAGGGTTCTGGGCTTGCCCGGCAAGCCCGAGAGCATCGACGGCAGCGAGGTGTACCGCACCTTCCAGGACGGAAAAATCCAGGAGATCGCCGATTATTGCGAGACTGATATCGTCAACACCTATCGCGTCTGGCTTCGCTATGAGCTGTTTCGCGGGCATCTTACGGCGCGGGAGTACGAGGCGAGCGAAGTGGCTCTTGCCGAGTACATCCGGGCGAAGGAAGCGACAAAGCCTCATCTGAAAGGAATGGGGATCGCGATGACGGGCGTGGAAGCATAGCAAGCTACCGGTGAGCCCGCTTCTTACGGCCGCTGGCGTCTTAGTGGACCGCAAACCTGCCCGTTTTAGCCGTCCGCGCGCCATGGCGCATCGTCGCGCCCGTGATCGGCGGACCAGCGACGCTTTCGTGATCCGCGAATGCGGCATCCTGACGTGTGGAAAGAACTAACTATCTTCCGCATAGGCTTGCCTCACGTCCGCGACATCGTTACAAGCCCACAATCAAGTAACTGATTTTGAATTCCTTACATTTGGAAAATGGGGTTTACGATGACCGATTTAAGATACATTGCTAAGGCTTCTTTGGTAGCGGCGTTTGCAGGCGTTTTTGTAGGCTGCGGCGCCGCATCGGCGCAGCAAATGAGCCGCTCGCCCTTCAATCCCGCCGGCGTAAAGCTGCAGTTCAACAATTCCGCCGCAGCAGCAGCCTCAACGACCCATACCGGAACCATCCAAGTCACATTCAACATCTCGATCAAATCTGCGATTCCCACGTCCACGCCTATCTACTGCGAGGCGGACGTGTCTGCGAGCGACTCGGGTTACTTAGATAGCTATTACGAAACCGCAACCGCGACAGCATCCCGTAACGGCAGCACAGCGACATGCACGGTGAAAATCCCGTTTGGATGGGTTATGACGGGAACGGGCGGCGGGTACTCCGTGTCCTATGGCGTCTATTCCATACCCGCGAACGGTGCTGTTAGCGGTATGTACGGATTTGGCCTGCGTTCGACGTCTCGTTCCGTTGTATCGGCAGCGCCATTCCCGACGAACGGGCAGACGGTACCCTATAGCTACAACATCGTTTTTTAGGTCAGGTCACGTCGCGGGCGCGGGAGAAGCCCAGCCGTGTCCGCGGTCTTCCACACGAGTATAAAATAAGTCTCGCTTGTAGCACCGGAAGGAGCCTTCCGGTGACGCAAATCTCAAGCGTTTGAGGATTTGACGTTCACGCCCCAAACGAAGGCGACGCGCGTGAGGGAGGTCTCGCCATAACGCTCAGGCGCCGCCGCAACGATGGCGCCTCCCAATCCGCCGTAGAAAGCGCACGCGGTTTCGTTGTCCTTTAAAGCCCAGACGACGAGACGGCTAAGCCCCTCGCGCTTTAGCGCCTTCTTGACCGTACCGAAAAGCCGGCTGCCAAGACCCACCCCTTGAAAAGCAGGACTGACGTAGAGCTCGAAAATCTCGCCCGCCGGCCAAGGCCACGTTCCCCTTGCCTCGCCCCAGGTCGCGTAGCCTTGCGGGACACCGTCAAAGAGGAGAAGGGTAACATTTGCGCCGCGCTGGATTTGATGCTGCCACCATCGGGGACCGCGCCGGGCTATCATCCGCTCGAGATGCAGGTGGGGAATGATGCCCTGGTATGTAGAACGCCAGGCTGCTTCGTGGATCGCGGCCACGACGCTCGCATCGCTTGTTATTGCTGTTCGAAAACTGATTATGTCCGCGCCCATAACGCAACTTTACATCCAACACGAGTGGTTGGCGAGGGCTCTCAGGTAGTAAAACTAACGCTAACTCTGTTCAGCGCCATCTGGAGGGTTATCGTCAGCTTTCCGGAGGAGCCTGCTGAGTATTCGGGTAGCCAATTTGCTGTCTTCGTCGCCCAGGCAGGACAGCACCAAGCGGTCGGCGCGCCGTGCGTAAGGTTTTATCGCTTCGAGAAGTCCGCGTCCTTCCGTCGAGAGGCTTACCGCGTAGGTCCGCCCATCCTGCATGGTGCGCTGGCGCTGGATCACGCCGCGCTTTAAAAGTCTCTGCACGACATCGGCCAATGTTGAGCGGTCGATTCCGGTAAGCCGGACAAGGTCTGTCTGGCTTAGCCCTTCATGCTGCGCGACCGTCGTAATCACCGCATATTGCCGTGCAGTGAGGTCGAAGTCCCTGGTCTCAAGTGCAAACATTTCCGATGCCCGCTGACTCGCGCGGTGCAGGAGATGAATAACAGACTTATCTATGGTGTCAGCGCGTGCGCTCGCCGCTTTCTTTCGCTTCCGCCCCGGTTGGCTCAACCCTGCTTTTGCGTCCAGCATTCTCTTCCGGCTGCTCGGTTAAACTCTGAACATTGCTACGAAAATGAATAGGGCAACCGTTCGGTTCCATGCAGAGCACGGAAAGATTCAGAAAGACTCTCCCTCCAGGAGGTCAAAGCCTCTCAAGGCTCAGAGGATACCTCGGAAATCTGATGTCGCATAATCAACGTGATTTGAAACATCATGAAAAAGAAAGTTAAGGGCATCAACCCGAAGGACTTGAAGCTGACCCAGGTGTCCGTCGAGAAATTTCGCCACATGACCTCATTGAGGATAGCCAGGAAAAGAAAGAAGCCGATCCACCGCAAAGTCAGAAGGCGCCAGCCTTCCTCATCCATCTGCAGGATCTCGCCGAGAGCGAGCTTCAAAACGGGCCTCCGGAAATAGAGGCCTGCAGCCAGAATGAAGGCGAAGAGGGTGTTAACGACGGTAGGCTTGATCTTGATGAAGGTATCGTCGTGCAGATAGATCGTCAGGAAGCCGAAAGTCATAACGAAGACGCCCGTGACGAGGGCTAAGACAGGGATACGCTTAAGAAAAAGACGGCTTGTAACCAGCGAGATTAAAGTGGCGGCCATGAATGATGCGGTCGCGTAGAAGATCCCGAATCTGCCGTTCGCAATGAAGAATACCGCGAGAGGTCCGACTTCAAGCGCAAGCTTTAGGAAGGGAGTAACACCACGCTTGCCGCTGCTCGCGAGGGAGAGTTGATCGCGCGGCGCCTCGGTGAAGTCTGCATCGATCACATCAACGGCGCGATGAGGTTTCTCCTGCTGCCGTGCAGTTTGCACATCACGCTTCCCTTTGGATGTCTCAAGCTGCTCCACACAAACCTCCCGAACGTCAACTTATACCAGCAATGGCGCGTGCGAAATCTCGCGCATCGAATGATTGCAAATCCTCCACGCCTTCACCAACACCGACTGCGTGCACGGGTATGCCGTATTTGCTTGCGATGGCGACGAGGATTCCGCCCCTCGCCGTCCCATCGAGTTTCGTCATGACAAGGCCTGTTACCCCTGCCGTCTTGTCAAAGATTTCCACCTGGGAAAGTGCGTTCTGCCCTGTCGTGGCGTCGAGCGTCAGAATGACCGAATGCGGCGCTGCTCTCTCCAGCTTGCGTATGACACGGATTACCTTCTCGAGTTCCGCCATCAACGCCGTCTTGTTCTGCAAGCGTCCTGCCGTATCGATGATAAGAACATCGTACCCCTCGGCCTTTGCGCGCTGGAACGCATCGAACGCCAAGCCCGCGGCGTCAGCGCCGTGCTCACCCGCGACAACCTCGGATCCGGTGCGTTCACCCCAGATCTTGAGCTGCTCGATGGCCGCCGCCCGGAAGGTGTCGCCCGCCGCGAGCATCACCCGCTGCCCCTGCCGGGTAAACTGGTTCGCGTATTTTCCGATTGTAGTGGTCTTGCCGGTGCCATTTACGCCGACGACAAGGACAACGTGCGGCTTTCTGCCCGTATCGATTTCCAGTGGCTCGGCGACCGGCGCAAGAACTTTCTCCACCTCCTGGGCCAGGATATCGCGAACCTCTTCGGAGGAAATGTCGCTGTTATAGCGGGATTCGCGCAAAGCCTCTGTGACGCGAGAAGCGACATCGATGCCAAGGTCAGCCTGGATGAGCAGGTCTTCAAGCTCTTCCAAGGTTTCGTCGTCAAGCTTGCGCTTTATAAAGACGCCAGTGATGCCCTCGGTAAGCCGCGAGGATGTTTTCGTCAGCCCCTGGCGCAGGCGCTGGAACCAGCCGAAGCGGGAGGTTTTTTCCGGGGCTTCCTTTTCCGCTTCCACTGACGTGGACTCGTCAGCCGCCAGCTCTGTGTCTAACTGTTTCGCCGGCGTTTCGACTTTTTCGCCGAACATGCGTCCCAATACGTTTAGCTTCGGAGTCTCCGGCGCCTCGTCTTGCGCCTCTTCGGGTTCCGGCAGCTCAAGGGCTAGAGGCGCCTTCTCTTCGGCCTTGGGTGGCATTTCCGTCTTGCTGCCGCCGAACATCCGGCCGAACATGCTTCGCTTCGGGGTATCGCTCATGACAGGCGCTCCCCGATAAGACGGCTCTTGCCGCAGCCGGTGGCTCGCGCCTTCAGGATTGCGCCGCCCAATTCCTTGTCCTCGCCGCTGATCTCGATTTCAGTGAAGCCCGGGGTGCGGCCCATGCCCTTGCTTTCCATGAGCACCTCGAAAACTTTGCCTTGCTCGGCTTGAAGATGGAGGCTCAGGCGCTCGGTTGCTTTGCGGCGCAAGCGCGCGGCGCGCTCCTTCACAAGAGCGCGGTCAAGCTGGGGCATTCGTGCGGCAGCCGTCTGCGGCCGCGCAGAAAAGGGAAAGACATGGAGAAAGCTCAACCCGCACTCATCCGCGAGCCGGAGCGTGTTCGAGAACATGGCTTCGTCCTCAGTCGGGAAACCGGCAATCAAATCCGCTCCGAAAACCATGTCCGGACGCAGATTCCTCATGGCCTTGCAAAACTGAATGACATCCTCGCGCGCGTGGCGGCGCTTCATCCGCTTCAGGATCAGGTTGTCACCCGATTGAAGCGAAAGGTGAAGGTGAGGCATGAGCCGCTCTTCCTCGGCGAACGCTTCCGTGAGCGCGTCATCAGCCTCCATCGTATCGATCGACGAGAGACGCAGGCGCGGCAGCTCGGGCACAAGCCTCAAGATCGTCCGCACGAGCCGGCCCAGCGTCATGCCCCCCGGCAAATCGGAGCCGTAGGAGGTCAGATCGACGCCCGTCAGCACCACTTCGCAGTAGCCCTCCTCAGCCAGCGCACGAACCTGGCGCACAACATCGCCTGCCGGCACAGAGCGTGATGGCCCGCGCCCGAACGGGATCACACAGAATGTGCAGCGATGATCGCAGCCGTTCTGCACTTCAAGGTAAGCGCGGCTCCTGCCGCCAAAACCTGAAATCATATGAGAAGCAGTTTCGCGAACGGAGGCGATATCGTTGACCTTGACCCGCGCAAGATCGTTTGCGGCGATGCGCTGGAACGTCTCGGCAGCGGTTTTCTCGGCGTTTCCGATCACGAAGTCGGCCTCGTCCATCCCGGCGAAAGTTTCAGGCTCGATCTGCGCTGCACAGCCGGTCACGATGATCTTAGCGGCGGGCCGCTCCCGGCGAACCTTCCGAACGGCCTGTCGAGCCTGCCTGACCGCCTCGGCGGTCACGGCGCAGGTGTTGATAATTACAGCATCTTCGAGCCCGGCCTCGGCCGCGTGCGTCTTTGCCACTTCGCTTTCATAGGTGTTCAAGCGGCAGCCGAAGGTGATGACGTCGACGCTCATGGTTGCCGCGCAACCTCGACAGTCGTTCCGCTGCCGTTCAAGTGAATAATCCCGGCGAACTCGAACTCGACTGGACCGGTCATCAAGATATGGTCGTCGTTGTCGCGCCATTCGATGGCAAGCACGCCGCCCGGCTGGTGCACGTCCACCTTGCGACCGGTTCTGCCGGTTCTTGCGGCGGATACAGCAACGGCGCAGGCAGCCGTCCCGCAGGCGCGCGTAATGCCGGTTCCACGTTCCCATACTCGCAGCTTGATTGTCCGCTCATCTATCGTTTCGGCGAGCGAGATGTTGGCGCGTTCCGGTAAAAGCGGATGGTGCTCAAGGTCAGCGCCGAAAGCTGTGAGGTCATAGCTCCCGGCATCGCGAACCCAGAAGATGCAATGCGGGTTGCCGACATTGACGACGCTTGGCTGAGCCAGCATGCGGCCATCGGGCAAGGCGAAGGTCAAATCGATGGCGCGCGTATCCGCGGCTGGCTGCGCCAGCGGTATTTCATTCCACGTGAACCGGGGTGCACCCATATCGACAGTTACGCGGCCGTCGTCGCCAACCTGCGCGTCGAGCGTTCCAGCGCGCGTCTCAATGGAAATCCGATTGCGGCCAAGTCCAGGATTCAGCAGCGCCGCAACGCAACGGCTTGCGTTCCCACAGGCGTTAACCTCCGAGCCATCCGCGTTCAGGATGCGCATGAACACGTCGGCAGTGCGCGAAGGTTCCAGCACGATGACCTGATCGCAGCCCGCGCCGCTTGTGCGGCTGGCGATAGCGCCTGCATCCGCCGCGGACAGCCGGACAGGTTCGGCGCGAGCGTCGATCATGACGAAGTCATTGCCGAGACCGTTCATTTTCAAAAAAGAAATACTCCGCAGGTCCATGCTTCCGCTGCGCCGTTTTCGCCTCTCGGTCGCCAGTTGGGATATATAGACGGCGGCTCGCGGCTTTGCAAAGTCTGATGTAGGTTTTTCAATGCGTTCCTCTGCTGCTGCCAAATATTAGCGCTGCAGGAACTGAAGAGTTTAGGGCGTCTGAGAGGCGAAAAATGCTAATCAATTCAGATGTTGATTACCACTCAACCCCAAAGTTCTGCTCCATAAGGCTGGATCACGCTTTGGTTGAACACAAGCCCCGGCTCGCGGTCGCGCGCTAGAAGAAGCGGCCCATCGAGATCAACGAAGTCCGCCTCGCCAGCGAGCAGCAGGGCAGGCGCCATCGCGAGCGAGGTGCCGACCATGCATCCGGTCATGATCTTCAGGCCGCGAGCGAGCGCTTTTGTTTTGAGTTCAAGAGCTGCAGTAAGGCCGCCAGCCTTGTCGAGCTTGATGTTGATGGCCTGATAGAGCGAGGCGATGGCCTCCAGATCCTCGGCGGTGTGCACGCTCTCGTCGGCGCAGAAAAGCATGCCGCCGCGATCCTCCGCCGAAATCGAAGCCAGGATCCCATCGCGCCCGGCAGGCAGGGGCTGCTCAATCAGGGCGACGCCTGCCGCGCGACACGCTTCAAGGTTGTCCGCGAAATTGGCCTCGCGCCATGCTTCGTTCGCGTCGACGATCACCGTCGATTTTGGTGCGCCGCGCCGAACCGCCGCGATTCGTTCCGGGTCGCCATCGCCGCCGAGCTTCACCTTGAGGAGCGGCCTGTGGATGGCCGCCCGCGCCGCAGCTTCCATCAACTCCGGTGGTCCGAGGCTCAGCGTGTAGGCGGTCGTTACCGGCTGCGGCGCGGGCACGCCCGCAAGCTCGTAGGCGCGCTTCCCGGAAGCCTTCGCCTCGAGGTCCCAAAGCGCGCAATCGAGCGCGTTTCGCGCCGCGCCTGCTGGAAGGATTTCCAGCAAATCGGTCCTGCTGGATCCTCCGGCAATCGCGCCCGCAAAGCTCTCGATTGTGACCGCCACGCCCTCGACGGTTTCACCATAGCGCGGGTAAGGAACACACTCTCCGCGCCCGCCATGCGCGCCCTCTTCTATCGTGGCGACCACCACCCGCGCCTCGGTGCGGCTGCCCCGGGAAATGGTAAAGGCGCCAGCGATGGGCCAGCTTTCAACATCGACCTTCAATCGTCGCATGAGCTATCGGGCGTGGACGGGAAGGGTTGCTGGGAATTCCGACGCGATGGCATCGACGATTGACCCGACGCCAAAGCGGATGGGATCCGTTGCGGGCAGGGCATGATCGCGCTCAAGCCGTTGCAAGTAGTCGCGCGCCGAATCCTGGTCCATGGATGCCGTATTGATGGCGATGCCTATGGGCCGTATGGCGGGATTCGTCAGCGAGCCGCAGCGCACCGTGATGTCGATCACTTGCTGGATCGAAGGCAGCGGAAAGGAGACGCCGCGCATCGTTTTGCGCGAAGGCTCGTGGCAGACCACGAAAGCATCGGGCTGAGCGCCATGCAGAAGGCCAAGCGATACGCCAGCGAACGAGGGATGGAACATGGAGCCCTGCCCCTCGATCAGGTCCCAGTGATGGGGCTCGGCAGCCGGAGAAAGCCATTCCACCGCGCCTGCGATGAAATCTGCGACGACTGCGTCGATGGCCACCCCGCGTCCTGAGATGAACACGCCGGTTTGCCCCGTTGCCCTAAAGTCGGCGTCGAAGCCGCGAGAACGCATTTCGCGCTCGAGCGCCAGAACCGTGTACTTCTTGCCGACCGAACAATCGGAGCCAACGCTGAGCAGACGCATGCCCGGACGTTTCGCGCCCTTCCCGGTCTCGAAGCGCTCGCCGGACTGCCGCACGTCGAAAAGCTTCCGGCCATAGCGCTGAGCGGCGTCCGCGACGGACGGTCTTTCGGCAAGCTTCATATGAAGGCCGGCTGCAACGTCGAGCCCCGACGCCAGGGCTTCGATGATGGGCGCCGTCCATTGCTCGGGAAGAATGCCGCCCGCATTTACAACGCCAACAATCAAGGTGCGGGCGCCCGCCTTCTCCGCCTCGCCGACGGTCATATCGGGAAGGCCCACATCCGCCCGGCATCCAGGCATCCGCAATTGCCCCAGGCACCAGTCCGGCCGCCAATCCACGATTCCCTGCGCCGTTTTGGCTGCAAGCTGATCCTGAACGTCACCGAGAAAAAGGAGGTAGGGATGGCGGATATGCATGACGAGAGTGGCTCCGGGAATGTCGCATTGATGATAGCCAAAAAGATCTTTTCGCACCATCTTTTGAATTCGTTCCCAGGTGCTTGAGCATTGTATCGCGGCTGTTGTAAAGAACTTGCGGGGAATGTCCGATTGAGGGTCGCTTTGTCAGCTTCCCGAAAGGTCCAGCTTTAATTTCGTACCTATCATGCGCATTTCATTAACCAGAACCGAAGCCGTGAGACAATTTTGCGGAGATACCAAATGATTGATCGCCGGACATTGCTGATGGGATCGGCAGCACTGGGTCTTGCCGCAAGCACGAGAGCCATGGCGCAGCCCGAAAGCGTCTTCGTTGGCCCGCAGATTCCTTTTTCGTTCGAGAAGCTCATCGACTCGGCCAAAGAGCTCAGCGAAAAGCCCTATCAAAAACCAGTGGTGCATGATCCGGCTTTACTGGAGCGGATCGACTTCGACGCCTACCAGCAGATCAAGTTCCGGCCGGAACTGGCGATCTGGGGACAGGGCGACGGCCCTTATCCCATCGAGCTTTTTCACGTTGGGCGGTTCTTCAAAGAGCCTGTCCGCATGTTCGTCGTTTCTGCCGCGGGCATGGCGCAGGAGGTCGGCTATAGTCCGGACCTTTTCACCTATGGGAAGAGCGAGTTCGCAAAGGCGCTTCCGCCAGACACCGGGTTTGCGGGTTTTCGCATTCTGGCCGCGCCAGGCGTGCCGGACTGGCTCGCTTTTCTCGGCGCATCCTATTTCCGCAGTCCGGCGGAAACAGGACAATACGGACTTTCCTCCCGCGGTCTGGCCATCGACGTCGCCATGCCCACGCCGGAAGAATTTCCCCGCTTCTCGCAGTTCTGGCTGGAACCGATGGCTGGCAGGCGCGGTGTCATCATCAATGCGCTGCTGGAGTCCCAGCGCATCACCGGCGCTTACCGCTTCGAGACAACGCATGACGGCTTCGCGTTGATGAATGTAACGGCTCATCTCTTTCCGAGGGCGGACATCGAGCGTGTCGGCATTGGGCCTCTTACCAGCATGTACTGGTACGGCAAGCCGAACCGCCGGATGGGAGCGGACTGGCGGCCAGAAATTCACGATAGCGACGGTCTCAGCATGTGGACCGGGGCTGGCGAGCGGATCTGGCGGCCCATCAACAACCCGCTCAGCGTTCAGACCAGTTCATTTTTCGATCAGCGTCCGAAGGGCTTCGGCCTTCTGCAGCGCGAGCGCGACTTTAGGGACTACGAGGACGACGGAGCTTTTTACAACAAGCGCCCGAGCGTCTGGGTTGAGCCAATGGGCGACTGGGGTGAAGGCGCTGTGCAACTCGTGGAAATTCCCACGAATGATGAAATCCACGATAATATCGTCGCTTATTGGAAGCCGCGTCAGCCCTACCGGGCGGGCGAGCACCACGAGGTGCAGTACAAGCTCTATTGGCGGCTGGCCGAGCCCTATCCGGCTCCCCTGGCGCGCGTGGTCGCCACGCGGGCGGGCATGGGCGGCATTCCAGGCCAGCCGAGGCCAAAAGGCATGGTCAAATATGTCGTGGATTTCCGCGGCGGGCGGCTGGGCGAATTCACAAAGCGCGGAGACATCGACGTGGTCGTAACCGCTGCCTCAGGCACGATCGAGCGGCAAGCGGTCTATCCGGTCGTCGACACCGACTTGTGGCGCGTGATGTTTGACTTCACCGCGGCTTCCGAGGCCCCGGTCGATCTGCGCGTGTATCTGAAAAAGGATAACGACGCGCTGAGCGAGACGTGGCTGTTCCAGCATCTGCAATCGCTGTCGACGATGTAGTTGCCCAGAGTAGTTGAAGCACGCGCTTGCGCTTGTCATAGATACACTCGCTTAGCTAGCATCCTTCACAAGGATGAGGCTTTAACGAGTTCAGGATGAGGCGGATTGATTTCAACAGCTTGGACCCCGTGGTGAGCTTGTCGTGGTTCGGCAAGCTCACCAGGAGGCCATGGTCCGCCTCCTAGAGGGCGTGCACCTACCCGCAATCGGCGACGCGAGCTTCTGGCAAATTAAAAAACAAAGGTCGCGACACGAAGACAGCTTGCGCCTGCCATCTCCAATTGCGCCTCTAACGTATTGCTCCTATTAGTGGTACATCCGGGTCGGTAGTGTGTCGTCGCGGGCACAATTACTTTCCTATTATCTTTAGCGTCTAATAAAACAATAACCAACCCCCTCAGGAATCAGCGCATTAAGCCAACGTGTTTTTTTGGCAATTCACACTGGGGGGTGTGGGGTGGCGCGGATTCTTTTTGTGACCAGCCCGTTTGGGCGATTTTTTCGTACGTTTGCCGAGGACTTGACCGCGCGAGGTCACACAGTTTGGCGGATCGCATGGGATGGTGGTGATTTCGTCTCAACGCCATCACGTCATCGCATCGCGTTTCGTAACCACGATGGGGACTATGAGAGCTTCATCAAAGCGGCGATCCTGAAGCATCACATAACGGCTATCGTTACTTATAACGACACCGGTGAGCGGAACCGCGCCGCTATTGCATTGGCCACCAGCATGGGCCTTGGCCGCTACATAATCGAGCACGGCTATCTCCGCCCACACTGGATTACCTTCGACCGGGACGGCGTCAACGGACATTCAACTCTCCCGAAGGAAGGAGCGTTCTACCATAATAACAACGACGGCTTCGAAACGGCGGAAGCGTTTCCATGCCGCATGCGAGATCAAGTGCTCAGCACGATTAAGCATTTCGGAGCAAGTATTGCTCTCTACCCCTGGCTGCCGTTCGATACGGCCTATTATGGTGACTCCGTGTTCACGCAGGGCACAGGATATGTTGCCGAATACTTATGGCGAAAAACGAATAGCGAGGGCAACGCGGTCGAGGAGATCGTCCAGCACCGGCAGGATGGCAAGAAGATGTTTGCCGTCATTTTGCAAAAACCGGGCGATGCGCAGCTTCGTGTGCACTCCTCCTACGGCTCAAACAATCCCTTCTTGCGCGAGGCATGCCAATCATTTGCCACCTTCGCCCCTAAAGATGCTGTGGTTGTCGTAAAGCAGCATCCTCTTGATTACGGCGTCGAACAGACCCCTCGCCTCTTCGAGAGCCTGGTTAAGGAGTTCAAATTGGAAGGCCGGGCTTACTATTTGAGGAAGACCAGCATCGATATCGTTTTGGACAACACGGACGGTTTCGTCATTGTCAATAGCACCGCGGGCCTTGCCGCTGTTCAGCGCGGTCTGCCGGTTAAATGTTGCGGTAAAGCCATCTTCGATATGGAGGGCTTGACTTTCCAGGGAAGCCTCGACGCGTTTTGGACCGCAGCCACTCCCCCGGACGCTGCGACCACGAACGCCTTTCTGGGATACCTGACGAAATACTCCCAGATAAACGGCGCCCTTTATGCCCCGAAAGGGATAGCACTCGCGAGCCGAGCGCTTTGCGACATCATTTCGTATGATCTTTTCTCGCCCCATCATTCGGAGGCGCCTGGGAGAGCGGCGGTTTTGGGCAAGGCTGCTCCTGCCACGGTTTCGGCGCCGGCAGTTGTTCCATTACTAAACGCGGCTTAATGACCACACCGCGGCAAATGAAGATCGGGATTGACGGTTTCAACTTGGCCCTCGAAAAGGGAACCGGCGTTGCGACGTACGGGCGCAACCTTTCCTATTGCCTGGGCGGACTGGGGCATGAGGTCCATGTGTTGTATGGCCGGCCCGGCGCTCCTGGAAAAACCGGTCTCATGCAGGAAATAGCGTTCTTCGACGAGAATGCCGGGTCGAGCGATGGACCGATCAGTCGTATTCGCCGCGGACTAGGAGCTACTTTAAATCCGCGCGCCAAGATTGCTCGGGATGTTAAATTATCAGGGGCCGTGATTTTCGATCAGTTTCGTTCGCGTTTACCGCATTTTAACCGCCTTTGGAATTCGCCTCATATCTATGAGCACGCCCACATGCGCTTCCGTCTATACGGCGGACGGACTCGTATGCGCATCCCTGCTCCGATCGATATCATGCACTGGACCTATCCTTTGCCCGTGGAATTGTCCGGAGCAAAAAATATCTACACGCTGCATGATTTGGTTCCTCTTCGCCTGCCTTATACGACACTGGACAGGAAGCACGACTACTTCAAGCTCGTCCGGCATCTGGTAAAGAAGGCCGATCACATCGTCACCGTTTCTGAAACGTCCAAGGCGGATATTATGACGCTGCTGGGCGTTCCCGAAGACAAGATCACGAACACGTATCAAGCAGTGTCTATTCCCGACCGTTATCTTTCACTTCAGCTCGATATTCTTAAAGATGAGCTGCTCGGAACATTTGGCCTTGAGTTCAAGAACTATCTTCTGTTCTATGGATCGATCGAGCCGAAAAAAAATATAGGACGCGTCATAGAGGCTTATCTGGCATCGAACCTTGAGATGCCGCTGGTCATTGTCGGCGCTCAGGCCTGGAAGGCTGATCAGGAACTAAAACTTCTTAAAAATTTTTCGGCAAATAAGGAACGCGATAAACCGCGGGCCAAGCGCAAAGTCATTCAGCTTGATTACGCCACATTCCCCCAGCTTGTGAACCTTATTCGAGGCGCGCTGGCCGTTACATTCCCCTCGCTCTATGAAGGCTTCGGACTGCCCATCCTGGAGGCGATGCTCTGCGAGACGCCCGTAATCACTTCGAATTTCGGATCAATGCGAGAGATTGCCGGCGAGGCTGGAATTTTGGTTGACCCGTACGATGTGCGAGATATCAAGGACGCTATGGTAGGCGTTTCTCTCAATCAACAATTGCGAGAAGCTGAGATTGCTCGCGGCAGAGTAGTGGTCAAGCAGTTTTCCACAGAGGCATACGCGCGGCGTCTGGGGGATCTTTACCGTTGCCTTCAAAATAGCATGACAGGCAGTAAGGTCGATGCAGAACCGTTGCTTCTCGACCCGATCTCTTACGATGCTTGAGGATTGGAAACTTGGCAGTAGCTTTATTTGGCGTGCCATCTGTCTTTTCTGTGGTTTGCGTTCACCTCATAAAGGGGTTATTAGTCCAGGCATTTGGCAGTTGCGAGCCGACAAGAGTTGCTTCCGCAGCAGAACTCCAATCAGGCCATTCGAAAAATCCTCTTATTTTTCATGATACCCCGGAACATGAACTCATAGAATTACTTGTCCTCCGAAAAACGTCCCTTATCGCCTATTTAAGCAGCGCTGATATAAATATTCAGGAACTCATGGACTTGTGGGCGATGCCCATAGCGAATGCGATTCGTCAAACCTCACTCTCAGTGTCAGCTGTAGAAGAGGTCGTCGCCACTCCTGACGTTCTTGTAATCCGAAGCCATGGCAGCAAAAAAACTGACATTCGAAGGTTACTCACACATCTTGCCAGCTTTCTTGGGTTGGAGTTGTATGGAGTAAACTTTGACAACATAATTCATGGTCTTCGATTGCAAACGGCTCCGGATGGCAATGTATATCTGGAAGACCAAATCCAGCTAGGCATGACGCTGACAGGCTGTAAATCGAGGAAACAGACAGAAACAGACTACTCGAGAAAATTAGTTTCCCACCTCAACGGCTATAATAGCATTCTGCAACTGACGCCTATGTCTACCATCTGCTGGCCAGGCGAACTGTTTAGCACAGACAAAAATGAACCTGCGGGAGTTGGTCAGACGGTAAATCTGATGGGTCCTGCCCGCGTCCTCGTCTACGGCCCATATTTCGGACTCCCGAGGGGAAGATGGAGAGCAACTATAAAATTCTCTGTCTCGAATAATTACAGCGGGAACAAACTCCTTTTAGACATCTCTCAAAATTACTCCAAAGACCTGCTTGTAAAGGGGGAGAGCAACTTACCCGAATCAGGAAGCTTCAGTTGCGACATGTCTTTCCTTGTAACAAATCATCACCTTCCGATCGAAGTCAGATTGGCGACAAAAGAGGGGGCGATAGAAGGCGAGCTCGAATTTTTTGGTGTGGATCTGAAGCGGCATTGAAGGCCGTCGGCAGCTGTGCTTATCGTCGCATCAATGGTTGCTCTGGGCAATCTGCTTCAACTTCGAAACAACGTGCCACTTCATTAACCGACGGATTTGTTTCCCACCTTCTGGATGGTCGATATCAGCCTGATTGCCATCGCCGGTGGCAGCTGGAATATCACCGAGTCTCACCAGGGTTACTCCACGAAAAGCGAAGGAAACATTACCAAACTTCCAAACACGGAATTCAAAAAGATCGCCCGGATCGGTGGAAGTCTGTGTGAACTCCAAAGTACCGTCAACTTTTCCCGGAAGAGAAACATCAAGATACTTTGACGCAAGGCGGTCCATCCGCCGTGAGCAAACATCAAACAGGACGGTGGCGCCTCCGTTAGATAACACAGTGACGGAAAAATATACTTTATACCTGCCTGGCCGAAGGAGAATGTAGGGGCCGTAGACGACGCACCCATCCTCCGATTTCGGTATTGTTGTAATGGTCCCATCTGTACCGCGCTTGCCTGACGCCGTTACAGCGAAAGACTTAGCCTCATAATTTAAAACTTTGTTGCGTGCACTGTTAGTAAGATTAGTAACCATCGAGCCTACTGTGAAGCCGTCATCAGCCCTGCACTGCGCACAGGCGGACCTGCGGGACCACTCCCCACGGCGAAAAACCTCAAGCATATCTTTCCACGCTTGGTTCGCGTAAACCTCCTCAATTGTAAATTTGTTGAGATTTCCAAGTACCATCGATTTAGAGAAGTCGAAGCAACATGGCAGCACGGCTCCATCCCAGTCTATGATGAGTTGGTCTAGAATTTGAGGTGGCTGACAGGCAACGCCAGTAGGGGCCAGGGCCATTTCAAAAAAAGGACCCGCATCCCAGGCACGGTTGCTGATAGGCGTGAAATCAAGTCCAAAATTGCCGGCCGGTTCGAAGAACTGGCGGATCCGGTCAGCGTCCAGGATGTTTTCCCTGTGAATGGGCGCAGTCAAGGTGATGTTATTGCGACCTTTCTTCTGGGCTAGTTTAATGAGGCTTATGATGCGAGGAAAGACACGTTCCGCCTTCAGAGGGTCCATTATGCGGTTGTAGACATCAGGCGAAACGGATTCGACGTGAACGGCAATGATATCGGCCAGGTCGAGTACTTCCGAATGCCGGCTTTCATCGAAAAGGCCGGCGTTGGTAGCGATGGAGATTTCGGTCCTTGGCAGCTTTTCTTTTACCAGCTTAAGCCGTTTAGCAAGAAAGGGATCGTCGAATGGCTCACCAAAGAGTCCGAAGAGTATATTTCCTTTATACGACGCTTTGGCTAATTCATTTACGATCTTCGAAAATAACTCCATACTCATGCGGCCCTGGGGCATCCTTCGAGAAGGCTTATTTGTTGGGCAGTGTATGCATGAAGCGTTACACACCCCTGTCGTGCCTATGACAATGCCTCGGATTTTACGTACGTTCGGGATCGCAACTGCAGAAAAGAAATCCTCTCGCGAAGGCTGACGATCGAAGCCTCCAATTACAGTTATGAGACGAAACAGTGTCGTTGAGCAGTTAGCAGTTACATGCCCAGTTAACAAAACATCGGCCGGATCATGCAAATCAAAGCTGAGATAGACCTCGTCAGTGGCTGTATTCTTTGGATCCACGGTCACTTTCGCACTTGCAAGTTCTTCATCTCGGGCAAGTGAATGGACACGAATTGTTATCGTCTCGCCCTGCGCATATTTAGAAAATATAAGGTGTATCCGAGCCGTGAATTTGCCCTTCGGAAGCGAAACCACTTCCACAAAAAAATTCCCGCTTGTCGCTTCAGCGGAGATCCAAAACCGACCGCTGAGGCCGGCTTGCAATATCGAGGCGCATTCAATACTCCCGGGGCGGTCTTCTAAAGAGCAGCCAGAATCTCCTTGGCGGTGGCCGTAGTCTGTATGAACATTCAACTGCCAAGGCAATCCTAGGTGGAAAGATTTCGGTGGACGGCGACCATTAATACCCTGGTATTACCTCAATCCGTCCGGCTGCCGCATCCCGGGAGCAAAGGGTAACCTTGCTTCGGGGGTGACATCACGCAGCAATTCCAGGTTGCTGTGTTTCAACCACACCATCCTAAGGCGGTACCCGCTCAGCAAGAAGCAGGGCCGGCAATTGCAAAAAACACGCGAAACTTGGCCGTTGTAGCGGAACCAGAGCGGGAGCGCGCTGTTAACGGACGTAAAGGTCTCAGTCAGAGGCTGCGTCAAAAACAGCAAGATAGGAGTTTGAATGGCCTCCCAACAACCCAAGAAACCCGGCTCGACTTCGAATCGTGGCTTCGCCTCCATGGACGCTGAAAAGCAAAGGGCGATCGCATCCAAGGGTGGACAAAGCGTGCCAAATGAAAAGAGAAGCTTCAGCCAGAACCGTTCATTGGCCGCCGAAGCTGGCCGTAAGGGCGGGCAAAATGTTTCCGACGAGAACCGCAGCTTCTCCCGCAACCGCGATCTTGCCGCTCAAGCAGGCCGTAAAGGCGGACAAGCGAGTCATGGCGGCAAAACACGTGAACAGCGCTCGCAGGTCTAGAGATCCCCGTCCGGAAAGCGCACCTTAAGAAAGAGCCCCGTCATGCGGCGGGGTCTGTTGTATCAACAGGTCCCCAGCCGTTTGCGAATTTCTTCTTTGCGATTCATCAAGCGCCTTGTATGCGTGTGTTAACGCAGAAAACGGACTTGAGCATGGAACGCTTTTTTGGCGGTAGCCCGCTTCTTGTGATTATAAAGCTTGTGACCGCCTCGCTGATTATCGGGGTGGTGCTGTCTTTCTTCGGCTTTCACCCTAATAATCTGTATGACGCAATCATCCGGCTCGCGGATTGGATCGAATCTCACGGATTCGACGCCGTCAATAGGGGGGGGCGCTATTTCATTCTCGGCGCTCTTATTGTCATTCCGCTCTGGCTCCTGGCGCGCTTCTTCGCCTTTCTTGGGTCCAGCCGCCGGGTCGCACGATCCGAGCCTTCGGCGCCCCGGAGATATAGGAAGTCATAAAGTTCTAAAGGTCCGCGCCCTTGTGCGAACACAAACCGGAGCGGAAGCAGCTCAATAGCCGGGATGTGCTCGCAATTGCGATCCCGATGATCCTGTCTAATGCGACCGTGCCGCTGGTGGGTATGGCGGACACCGCTGTTATGGGGCAGCTCAATGACCCCGCGCTTATCGGCGGCGTGGCGCTCGGCTCGACGATTTTCGCGATGCTGTTCTGGGCCTTTGGCTTTTTGCGGATGGGAACCACCGGCCTGACGGCTCAGGCCGTCGGCGCCGGCCATGACGCGGAAATCGCGGCCAACCTGTACCGCGCGCTGTTCATTGCTGTCGCGGCCGGCGCGCTGCTCTTCGCCTTTCATGCGCCCGCGATCCTCCTCATCCTAAAGCTGACAGGCGGCAGCACCGAGGTCCAGACGGCGACGGCCAACTATTTCGGCATTCGCATTCTGAGCGCTCCCGCAACGCTTGCGAACTATGCCCTCGTCGGCTGGCTGATCGGTCTGGCGCGGGCCAATCTCGCGCTGGTCTTGCAGCTCTTCCTCAACGCCATCAATATCGCGCTCGCGATCCTCCTCGTTCTTGTTGCGGGCAAAGGCGTGAAAGGCGCTGCGCTGGCGGCGGTGTTTGCGGAATACGCCGCCGTGTTCGCCGGGCTTTTGATCGCCAGGCATAGTCTTGGCAGGCGCCAGGGGAAGCGGGCGGCTCTTTTCGAAGCGCGAGCCTTCCGCAGGCTTATCGCCGTCAATGGCGACATCATGATCCGCACCATTTGTCTGATGTTCGCATTCACCTTCTTCGCCGCCCAGGGAGCACGGCTTGGCGACGTGGCGCTGGCGGCGAACAGCGTGCTGCGAAGCCTTGCCGACCTCTCGGCTTATGTGCTTGACGGGTTTGCATTCGCCGCCGAGGTGCTTGTCGGGCAAGCCGTCGGCGCGCGAAGCTTTGGGCGCTTCCGGCAAGCCGTTTATCTCAGCTCGATTTGGGCTGCCGCCCTCGCTTTAGCGGTGGGCCTCGCTTTCTGGATTGCCGGACTTTTTCTGATCGAGTTGATGACCAAGACGCCCTCGGTGCGCGAGGCGGCGTACGAATTCCTGCCCTGGGCCGCGATGACGCCGATTTTCGGCGTCGCCTGCTTCCAATTGGACGGCATCTTCATCGGGGCGACGCGCACCGCCGACATGAGAAACATGATGATCGTCAGCCTTGCGGTATTTCTCGCCGCCTGGGCGCTGCTGACACCAGCTTTCGGCAATCACGGGCTTTGGGCATCGCTCATGATCTTCTACATCGCGCGCGCCGCGACGCTTGGCTTGCGCTATCCGGCGCTCGAACGCCGTATCGCCGGTTCGGGCGTAAGGGCCGCTGCGCCTGCCTGACTTCAGTCGGCCCACTGATCGGCTGCCGATCCCACAAGTGATGCAAGCGGCTTTGCGGTTGTTTCCATCTCCGCCAGGAGTGCGTCTTTGATGTCCGGCAAAAGCGTGGGGCCTTCATAGACGAGGCCCGTGTAAAGCTGGATGAGTGAGGCGCCAGCACGGATTTTCGATAATGCGGCAGCGCCGGAGTCGATGCCGCCAACACCGATAAACGGCAGCCTGCCTTCTGTTGCAAGGTAGCATCTCGCGAGAAAGCGGGTGGATCGCTTGAACAGCGGTCTTCCCGAAAGGCCGCCCGCTTCATTCCGATGGGAATCGGCCGGGATACCCTCCCGGGACAGGGTCGTGTTGGTGAGGATTGCGCCGTCGACCTTGTGGCTCATCAGGCAATGCATCACGGGCGCGATGTCTTCGTCGTGCAGATCGGGCGCGAGCTTGACGAGGACCGGCGCCGCGCGGGCGAGCGTTGACCGCGCTGCCATCACGGCTTCGAGCAGCGCATTCAACCGGTCAGGCGCTTGCAGATCCCGCAGGCCCGGTGTGTTCGGCGAGGAGATATTGACCGCGAGGTATGAGGCGAGCGAGCCGAAAGCGTGCACGCCCGCAACATAGTCCGCGATTGGGTCGCCGCTGTTACGGTTCGCACCGATGTTAACCCCGAGAATGCCGCGCGGCGGCCTGCTCGCCAGCTTGACGAGCGCAGCGGAGTGGCCCCCGCTATTGAAGCCGAGGCGATTGATGATGCCACGGTCACGCATCAGCCGGAACACGCGCGGGCGCTGGTTTCCGGACTGCGGCTTTGGCGTTACAGTGCCAACCTCGGCACAACCGAAGCCGATGTCGAACAGCGCATTGTAGACGCGAGCGTCCTTGTCGAATCCCGCCGCGACGCCAACCGGATTCGGAAAGGTGAGGCCAAACAGGGTTTGCGCGAGGCGCGCGTCGTCGGGCTTTGCCTGCCGGGGGTGGACCCCGGCCTCCAGCGCGCGCAAGGAAGCATCATGCGCCGTTTCAGGGTCGAGGAACAGGAGCGTGGCCTGGGCCGCGGACCAGAAGCGGTTCATGATGGAAGGTCGTGCGCAATGATCGGCGTCCCGTCATCGGCCAGGGGGGCGGGGTTCGCGCTTTGCACCGCCGCCGCAGGAAGCAACGCATAGAGATGCGGAAAAAGATCGCCGCCGCGCGAGGGCTCCCAGCGCAGCGGACTTTTCCCCTCATCCTGTCCTTCTCCCGTCCTGCATCCCCTTGCGGGTGCAGGCATTCCGGGTTGCAAGCGCGCCGAAGGCGCGCTTGCTGGGAGAAGGGACGCCGTGGCTCCCTCTCCCGGGGGGAGAGGGCTGGGGTGAGGGGTATGGAGCTTTTCGAGCATCTCGATGTCCACGGCGAGCAGAACAAGATCGGAAACGCCGGAGAAATATTTCCGCGCCGTCTCGGCAATCTGCGCCGCGGTCGACAGGTGAATGAAGCCATCGCGCTGATCGTCCGCCGACCCGCGATAAACGCCTTCCGCCCAGGCGGCTTCCCATTCGGCGGCCGTTATCAGCTTGTAGACCGTCTTCGCCGTCATGCGCCTACCGCCCGAAGCCACTGATCCGCGAAACGTCGACCCCCCTCACCCCAGCCCTCTCCCCGTGGGAGAGGGAGTCCTGGCGCGGCCGTTGTCATCCCCTTCATTCTAAGCTGCCTCCGCCGCTTGATGCAGACGCTCGGTAATCAGCTTGCGCGTCGGCTCGATGCCATACGCCTTGATGAACGAGCCGAAGCGCGGCCCCTGGCTCTCGCCAAACAGCACCTCGTAAAGGGCCTTGAACCAGTCGCGCAGATTCTCGAACGGGTGCGCCTTGCCGACCTCATAGACGATGGATTGCAGTTCCTCCGCGCTGAGCTTGGCGCTTGCCTCCAGCAACCGTGCGTTGAGGTCAAGCATTGCATCGCGCTCCACAGGCGTCGGCGCGCGGTAGACCTTGAATGGCTTCTCGCGCTCTTCGAAGTAGCGGATGGCGAAACCGATCAGGCGATCAAGCTCGGGGAAATCCGCCGCGTTCGCCTCGGGCGCGTAGTTGCGCACGAACCGCCACAAGATGTCCTTCGTGTGCGCGTTCGATGCGCTGACGAGGTTCAAAAGCAGGCTGAAGCTGATCGGCACGCTGTGCTGCGGAGGCATGGCGCTATGAATATGCCAGACAGGGTTGTTCAACTGCTGCTCGGCGTTTTCCTTCTGATAGCTGTCGAGATAGGTGAAATAGTCGTCGACCGCCTTCGGGATCACGTCGAAATAAAGCCGTTTGGCCGTCTTCGGCTTCTGGAACATGTAGAGGCTCAAGCTTTCCGGCGTGGCGTAGGCGAGCCACTCCTCCACGGAGATGCCGTTGCCCTTCGACTTCGAGATCTTCTGCGCCTTGTCGTCAAGGAACAACTCGTAGTTGAATCCTTCCGGCGGCCTGCCGCCGAGCACGCGGCAGATCTTGGACGACAGCGTCACGCTGTCGATCAAATCCTTGCCAGCCATCTCGTAATCGATGCCCATCGCCGTCCAGCGCATCGCCCAATCCGCCTTCCACTGGCACTTCACATGGCCGCCCGTGACCGGCGTCTCGATGATCCTGTTCGTATCGGGATCGCGATATATGATCGTGCCCGCCTTCAAATTTCGCTCTATAATTGGAACTTGCAGCACCTTGCCGGTGTCCGGCGAGATCGGCAGGAACGGAGAGTAGGTTGCGCGCCGGTCCGGCCCGAGCGTCGGCAGGATGATATCCATCACCTTGTCGTAGGCTTCGAGCATCTTGAGCAGCGTTTCGTCGAACTGCCCCGCGCGATAGCATTCGGTCGCCGACAGAAACTCGTATTCGAAGCCGAAGCTGTCGAGGAAGGCGCGCAGCCGTGCGTTGTTATGCGCGCCGAAGCTCGCATGCGTGCCGAACGGATCGGGCACAACCGTCAACGGCTTATCGAGCGCCGCCTGCAAAAGCTCCTGGTTCGGCACATTCGTCGGCACCTTGCGCAGGCCGTCCATGTCGTCCGAGAAGCAGACGAGCCGCGTCTTCACCCCCGGCTTCAGCACTTCGAGCGCATGGCGCACCATGGACGTGCGCGCCACTTCGCCAAACGTGCCAATATGCGGAAGGCCCGAAGGCCCGTATCCCGTTTCGAAGATCACTTCGCGCGCCGGGTCCGCCTTCTCCAGCCGTTTCAGAAGCTTCCGCGCCTCTTCGAAGGGCCAGGCCTTGGAGGTTTGCGCGAGCTCTGCGAGCGATTCGTGGGCGGCTGTCATGGTTTGTACGGTTTCAAGTTTGGGTTGAGTGTGCACGGACTATGGAAAGGGGCGGCGCGTGCGTCAACCCTGTCCGGAGGCCGACAAAGATGGAAAGCCCGGCTTCAAAGGCGCTGCGCCAAGTCACTTCTTCAGCGCCTTCCGCGCTGCATAACGCGCATCGCGAGCCGCTTTTTGCTGCTTCTCAACTTCGGCTTTGCGCTCAGCTTCCCGGGCGCTTTCAAGCTCGGCCTCGGCAGCAAGCTTCACCTTCTCCTCGGCAAGGCGCGCCTGCTCCGCAAGCTTTTTCGCCTCACGCTCCGCAGCCCGCGCCTCGCGCGCCTTCGCCGCTTCCAGTCGCTGCGCCTTGCGCGCGATAACGGCAGGATCGTCGTCCCCCGGCCTCTCGGAAAACTTCCGCAACGCCGCTTCTTTCGCTTTCGCCGCAGCCTCAAGCCGCTCGCCAAAGCTCTTATCCTTGAAGTGTCTCATTCGCCACGGTTTAAAAGCTCACAGAACGCAAAGCAAGAATTCTTGGGTCTTAGGGCTCAAAAAGGAGGGCGCCCGCAAACCAGACACACGCTTCGGCGGAGGCACGGACCCCGGCTTTGAGGCCAGCTGGCTTTTTGTATGGGCGGTATGTCTCTCCCCAGCTTGCGCTTGCGTTTCCGCCCATTTGCTTGAGGGGCGATCTTAGAGAAAAGCGCTTTGTTGAGAGGTTAATAGTGACAAGTCATTGATTTACAATACAAAAATCAAGCCGCTCCTGGCGCCGCCGCAGGTGCGAACAGCGCTGGCGTGGTTAACAGGCGAAGCCTCAACATATTTAACGGACTTTTGCTCGTCCCAGTAAAGAAGAAAATTCCGGCATTTAGTTTTATTTAATGGGAGGTCACTGGCTGATGAAAATTGTTCTCTTTCAATGACTTGGCGTATTTACTTCCCGCCGGGAAGAAGCCTCGGCGAGAGTAATCGCGGCCGTAATAAACTGCTTGTTAAGCATGACGATGAGCGGAAATAATTCCGGCGCGGCGCCGTTAACCATCCAGCGATTTACCATCACGACGCGGCTCCGCCCGTCAACGCATCGTTTACTTTTATAGTCGTGTTTTGCGCCTTGTATAGGACGGTTGGATGTGAGGGCCAAAGCTTAAGGCCGCGTAGCCCCGCCGCCGCTCCCCGAAAGCACCGCCTTCGCCAGGATGCGCCCGGCATTCAGCGCTTGCGTCCGAAGCCGCCGCCAATCGAAGCCGCGGTCGAGATCCTGCAGCGTCCGCACAAGCTGGGCGCGCTGCGCTTCCGGCATCAGCTCCATGATCTCGGCCCAGATCGCATCGACATTATAGACGCCGGCCTTCGCGTCGAGGCAGGCGGGCACGACATCGTCGGCCGAAAAGCCAAGATCGCCGCCCGCCGCGCCGATGGCCGCGCGGATGCATGCGGCTTTCGGGTTCGCCTCATCCGCCAGATCGTAGGGCGGCTTCCACTCCTGCATGGGTCGGAGCCGGTCGACATGGCTCAAGACCAGCAGCATGGGCGGACGGCGGCGGTTGGGACGCTTGGCGAAATAATCGCGGATGGCGTCGAGGGCACGCGCATCGAGTTCGCGGTCGGCGCGGACGGCGCTCGCCACCCAGAGGATGAGATCGGCCTGCGCCGCTTCTTCCAAGAGCTTTTCGAGCGGCTGTTCCAGGCTGTCGAGGCCGGGGCTGTCGAGGATCAACGCCTGCGGCACGCCTTCGCGCTTGATCTCATACGCCGTGAACTGGTTCGTCAGCGGGAGCGCGTCCGAGCCCGCGCGAATCTCATTCAGCAGCGCGTTGATGAGGCTGGACTTGCCCGCATTCACCTGCCCGCCGACGAGCAGCCGCAAGGGCTCGGCCTGCAGCTTGGGCGCCTTTCGGTCGCGCTCGGTGGCTTCGGTGACATGCGCTTCCAGATCCTCCGGCGCGACCCGCAAGCGCCCGCCATAGAGGTCGATGGCTGCGCGCCCGACTTCTTTCACGTAACCGCGCGCCAGCCGCTTCGCCAATTCCTCCCGGCCCCAGCGATACATCTGGTTGGAAAGCCGCTCGCGAAGCTCCTGCGTCACCGCCGTCGCCGGGTTGAGCATGCGGATGATGCGCCAGATGTCGTAGCCCTTCTGGGCGACGTCGATCACGCCGCGCATCTGATAAATCTTGATGATCTGACCGATCGTGAGCTTGTCGCCGAGCGGGACATTCTCAATCACCATCGGCTTCAGATGCAGGCTGACCTGCTCGATCATGGTCAGCGCTTCCGGCGCGGTGAATTGCCAGAGCGGATCTTTCACCTCGGGATGAAGCGACTTGGCGACAGCGTCGATGGTTTCCTTGCCGAGCCCCAGAAAGGCGGACCAGCTCGAAAAATGGCTTATATCCACGGTGTCGGCCACCGCCAGAACCGCTTTCCAGGCCTCGTTTTCGCGCGGCGTCCAGGTTGAGGCTGCGGCATCCTCGGGAGGTTCAATGGACCCGGATTTCGCCGGCGAAATATCGAGCTTTTTGAAGAGGTAGAGCTGATAGAGAAAGGCGACTATGACGAAAAGGCATGCGCCGATCACCCAATAAAGCACGTAACCGTGCTGCCACATCCAGATGCCGCCGAAAGGCACGAGCGTCAGCGACGGCAGGGCAATGCAGATCGCCCAGATCCAAATGCGAAGCCAGAAGGTGGTGTCGCGCGGCTTGCTCATCCGCATACGCCCCAGTACCGTAAATCATTCTTCTGGAGAACTTCGAAACCCCTCATCCTTTCCTTCTCCCGGTCGAACTCGCCTTGGCGAGTTCGCAGTCTAAAGAGATCGCATCCGCAAGCGGATGCGATGGGAGAAGGGACGCCGCTGCACACGCAAGCGTACTCCCTCTCCCCTTGCGGGAGAGGGTTGGGGTGAGGGGGGATACCCATTGGCGCATGCGTCATCCTTCAGAATACTGCGCCGCTTTGCGAAAGCGGAAGGCCTGAGCGAGCGCATCGGCGTAAGCTTTCGAAACGCCCTTCGGATCGCTTCCGCCCGCCCGGTGGATAGCCAGAAAGTAGCAGGCCGCCTTGCCGATGGCGAAAGTGGTGGCGAAACTCATTGCGGCGGCGGCGGCGGCGCCTGCCGTCTGACCGTAAACCGGGATGAGCTTCGCAAGCTCGCGCAAGCCGAAACCGGCCGCAAGCCGGGAAACGGCGCCGATGCCGAGGCAGGCCGCGAATTCGGTCAGCGCCTGCCTGTTCCAGTCGACGCCGTAGATGCGGGCGAGGCTATGCAGCATCTTCGATTGCACGACCGGGACGGCGACCGCGCCTGCCACCGGCACAACGTCTGCTGCTGCGGCGGCGGTGGCGTAGCCGACGATATGCGGATGGGCTTCGCTCGCAAGCGTATCGCCCGCTTTCGCATTCGCGTCCTTCAAGGCTGCGACAAGACCGGCGGGCGCTGCCATTTGCAGCGCATGCAACAGCGCTTCGAGCCCGTATTCCTGGGGATCGTATCCATCGCCGGGTTGCGTGAAGTCAATCGGCACGAAGACGCAAAGGCCATTCCCCGGCAAGCCTTTGAACAGGGACCGCTGATAGGCGAGACTTCGCTCCAGGTCGGCGGGGATCGCGCCGCCGTCCTGGCCCGGCGCATCGTAAGGGTAGGTCTTCGGATGCCCCTGGCCGGGCGCATAGGCCTCATGCAACGTCGTTTGCGCCACGATCAGCGGCCACTGAGGATGGCGTTTACGCGCCGCCTTGACGGTCTCTATAACCGCTTCCTGCTGCGGGTCGAGCGCTTTCATGACCGCCAGCATGAGATGCGCCTGGCTTTCGTGAAAGCTGATATCTTCCGTGGGATCGTAGCCTTTTTCGCCAAGGCCTCGTGTGTCGAGAAAACGAATCACGGGCGCATCCGAGGGGAAATCGAAAAGCGCGGACGTCCTCGTGCACGGCTTGTAGCCCTGGCCCACTTCCGCGGCGGTGGCTTCGGTCAAGGTCCGGACGATGGACGTTTTGCCGGACTGAACTTTCCCGATGAGCCAGATGACCGGGGCAGCCTGACTCGCGAGCGCAGCCACTTTTTCATCCGGAGTTGCAATCGCTTGCGGCGAAAGGACCGTATCGCGAAGGCCTTGCCAGCTTCGCGCCAAGACGTCTTGCAGATTCCCCCGCCAGTCCATGGCCGCCATCAAACGCTCTGATATCTTCAGTTTGCCCCCCAGATTCGCGCTCTCTTTAGGAGAGAGACCCATACCTTCCGGGATAATCACTCTTATATAGGGGAAGAAGGGTTTTCGTCTGCCCCCATCCGCAAACCGCCCGGCGTCAATTAAAGACGCACCCGCGTCGCGCGGCATCATTGCAGGCTTGTCATCATCCTTGAATTCTGGCACGCTCCAGAGCGATGGGCTGAAGAGCCCACGCGGTCGAGCTCGGCCCGGTTACCGTTTGTTTTAGCGAAACAAATGCGTCTCGGGGCGGGTTTCTGCGTGCCCGCATGTCCAAACCGGCGGGCAGGAGAAGTGAAATGAGAAAGGGCGTCCTGCACAGCGTGACAAAGAACGGCAAAGCAACCTTCCCAGCCATCCGAACGAGTCAATTCTGAGCAGTGAGCGCTTCGGTCCACTTCGAAGAATGCGCACGCATGAACTACAACAAGATCGCCGATCATACAAAGACTTCGCTCCAAATTTGCACCCATGACCGAAACAGCGATGCATCCAGGTAACAGGTTCAACACCGTCCACGGCCTCCCCGAACCCCAAGGTCTCTATCATCCTTCCCACGAGCACGACGCGTGCGGCCTCGGCCTGATCGCCAATATCAAAGGCGTGAAAAGCCACCAGATCGTGCAGGATGGCTTGAAGATCCTCCTGCACCTGGAGCACAGGGGAGCGGTTGGCGCCGATCCACTTGCTGGCGACGGGGCTGGCATTCTCGTTCAGATTCCGCACGACTTTTTCGCAGCGGAAGCGGAGCGTCTCGGATTCAAGCTGCCGGAGCCCGGCGGCTATGCCGTTGGCCAGCTCTTCATGCCGCAGGACGCCGCACTGCGCGCGCGCTGCGAGGCGATCATAGCCGAGGTCTTTGCGGAAGAAGGCATCCCGCTGCTTGGCTGGCGCGATGTGCCGGTTAACAATGAGCCATTGCCGGAGATCGTTCTCGCGACCGAGCCCTTCCACCGGCAGGTTTTCGTGGCGCGTCCTTCAAGCATCCCGGATGAAACGGCCTTCGAGCGCGCCCTTTATCTTGCGCGGAGGGTCATTGCGAACCGGGCGCGCGCCGCGCTCGGTCCCAAGGACGTCATGGACTTCTATATAGTCACGTTGTCCTGCCGCACCGTCGTCTACAAAGGCATGTTCCTGTCCTATCAGGTGGGCGAATACTACCTCGACCTGCATGATCCGCGCTTTGCGTCGGCGCTTGCGCTCGTTCATCAGCGCTTTTCGACGAACACCTTCCCGTCGTGGAGGCTCGCACACCCCTATCGCATGATCTGCCACAATGGCGAGATCAATACGCTGCGCGGGAACGTGAACTGGATGGCGGCGCGGCAGGCGAGCGTGTCCTCGCCGCTGTTCGGGGAGAATATTTCCAAGCTGTGGCCCATCTCCTTCGAAGGGCAGTCCGACACGGCTTGCTTCGATAACGCGCTCGAATTCCTGGTTCAGGGCGGCTACAGCCTCGCCCACGCCATGATGCTGCTCATCCCGGAAGCCTGGGCGGGCAACCAGCTCATGGACGAGAAGCGGCATGACTTCTATCAGTATCACGCCTCGCTCATGGAGCCGTGGGACGGCCCCGCGGCCATCGCCTTCACGGACGGGCGGCAGATCGGGGCGACGCTCGACCGCAACGGCCTTCGTCCCGCCCGCTACATCATAACATCCGACGACCGCGTGATCCTCGCCTCGGAAGCGGGTGTCTTGACCGTGCCCGAGGAGATGATCGTTCACAAGTGGCGGCTCCAGCCGGGCAAGATGCTCCTGATCGACCTGGAGAAGGGCGGCATCATCTCGGATGACGAGATCAAGGCGCAGCTCGCCAATGCCCATCCCTATCGGGAATGGCTGAACCGCGGACAGTTGCGCGTTGAAGCGTTGCCGCATGCCGAGCCATCGCAGCCGAAAACCAATATTCCGCTGCTCGACCGGCAGCAAGCCTTCGGCTACACGCAGGAAAGCTGGAAATTCCTGCTTTCGCCAATGATCGAGACGGGCCAGGAAGCCATCGGCTCCATGGGCACCGATACGCCGATTTCGGCGCTGTCATCCAAGCCGAAGCTGCTCCACACCTATTTCAAGCAGAACTTCGCCCAGGTGACGAACCCGCCCATAGACCCGATCCGCGAGGAACTGGTCATGAGCCTCGTGTCCTTCATCGGTCCGCGGCCGAACATTCTTGACTTGGAGGGCTCTTCGAACCTCAAGTGGCTCGAGGTGTCGCAGCCGATCCTGACGAACGACGAATTGGAGCGCATTCGCCGCATCGCCGAGGTGCCGGGTACGTCTTTCAAAACAATCGAGCTCGACATTACCTATGCGGCCGACCTCGGCGCGTCGGGCATGGAACGCTCGCTCGACGCGCTGCGCAAGCAGGCCGAGAACGCCGTGCATGAAGGCTGGAACATCATCATCGTGTCGGATCGCGCGGCCGGTCCAGACCGCATTCCGATCCCGAGCCTTCTCGCCACAAGCGCGATCCACCATCACTTGATCCGGAAGGGTCTGCGCACTTCGGTCGGCCTTGTGGTCGAAACTGGTGAAGCGCACGAAATTCACCAATTCGCGGTTCTGGCAGGCTATGGGGCAGAGGCCATCAACCCGTATCTCGCCTTTGAGACCATCGAAGCGAACCTGGAAGAGCTTGAGAAGCCCATCGAAAAGAAGGAAGCCTTCTATCGCTATGTGAAGGCGATCGGCAAAGGCCTCATGAAGGTCATGTCCAAGATGGGCATTTCGACCTATCAGTCTTATTGTGGCGCGCAGATTTTCGATGCGGTGGGTTTGCGCTCCGATCTCGTCGGCAAGTATTTCACCGGCACGCGGACGGCCATCGAGGGCGTGGGATTTGCGGAAATCGCCGCGGAAACAGCCGAACGCCATCGTCTCGCCTTCTCGGATGCGCCTGTTTTGAAAAACGCGCTCGAAACCGGCGGCGAGTATGCGTTCAGGATCCGCGGCGAGGAGCATGCCTGGAACCCCGACACCGTTGCGGACCTTCAGCACGCCGTTCGAGGTAACCTTCCGGACAAGTACCGTTCGTTCGCCAAGCGCCTGAACGACCAGTCCGAACGCCTGATGACGATTCGCGGGCTGTTCCGCGTCAAGGACGCGAGCGAAATCGGCCGCGCGCCTGTTCCCATCGAGGAAGTCGAGGCGGCGAAAGAGATCGTGAAGCGCTTCGCAACGGGCGCGATGTCTTTCGGCTCGATCAGCCGCGAGGCGCATACAACGCTCGCCATCGCCATGAACCGGATCGGCGGCAAGTCGAACACCGGCGAAGGCGGCGAGGAAACCGACCGGTTCAAGCCGCTGCCCAATGGCGACAGCATGCGCTCGGCGATCAAGCAGGTGGCCTCGGGCCGCTTCGGGGTCACGACCGAATATCTCGTGAACTCCGATATGATGCAGATCAAGATGGTCCAGGGAGCCAAGCCCGGCGAGGGCGGCCAGCTTCCGGGCCACAAGGTCGATGAGACCATCGCGCGCGTGCGCCACTCGACGCCGGGCGTAGGCCTCATCTCACCGCCGCCCCACCACGACATTTATTCCATCGAGGACTTGGCGCAGCTTATCTTCGATCTGAAGAACGTGAACCCGGAAGCATGGGTCAGCGTAAAACTTGGCGCGGAAGTCGGCGTCGGCACAGTTGCAGCGGGCGTCGCCAAGGCGCGCGCCGATCACGTGACGATCTGCGGCTTCGAGGGCGGCACGGGTGCGTCTCCGCTGACCTCGATCAAGCACGCGGGCTCGCCGTGGGAGATCGGCCTTGCCGAAACCCAGCAAACGCTGGTGCTGAACCGGCTGCGAGGCCGCATCGCCGTGCAGGTGGATGGCGGGGTTCGCACTGGCCGTGACGTGCTTATCGGCGCTCTCCTCGGAGCCGACGAGCTTGGCTTCGCCACCGCGCCGCTGATATCCGCCGGGTGCATCATGATGCGCAAGTGTCATCTGAACACCTGTCCCGTCGGCGTCGCAACGCAGGATCCGGTCCTTCGCGCGCGCTTCAAGGGCACGCCCGAGCACATCATCAACTACTTCTTCTTCGTCGCCGAAGAGCTCCGGGAGTACATGGCGGCGCTTGGCGTTCGCACCTACAGCGAGCTTGTCGGCCGGACGGACTGGCTCGACAAGGAGCGGGCCATCGAGCACTGGAAAGCGCAGGGGCTGGACTTTACGCGGCTTTTCTACAAGCCGCAGATGCCGGACTTGGTCGCGATCCATCACTCGGAAAAGCAGAACCACCCGATCGCGCATGTGCTCGACCGCAAGCTGATCGAATGCGCCAAGCCGGCGCTTGAGGCGGCAAGACCTGTGAAGCTCGAACTGCCGATTGCAAGCAGCGACCGCGCCACAGGCGCCATGCTGTCGGGCCGCGTGGCGAAAGCCTATGGTCTTTCCGGACTTCCGGAAGACACGATCTGGATCGCCCTCAAAGGCACCGCCGGCCAGAGCTTTGGCGCCTGGCTTGCCAGGGGCGTGACGCTCGATCTTGCGGGCGAAGCCAATGACTACGTCGGCAAGGGTCTTTCCGGCGGCAGGATCATTGTCCGGCCTCCGGATCGAACCGCCATCGTGCCCGAGGAAAGCATCATTGTCGGTAACACCGTGCTCTACGGCGCGATTTCCGGCGAGTGCTATTTCCGCGGCGTGGCCGGCGAACGGTTCGCCGTCCGCAATTCAGGCGCCATCGCCGTTGTTGAAGGCGCCGGCGATCACGGCTGCGAATATATGACAGGCGGCTGCGTCGTGGTTCTCGGGCCGACGGGGCGCAACTTCGCGGCCGGCATGTCGGGCGGCATCGCTTATGTGCTTGATGAGCGCGGCGACTTCGAACGCCACTGCAACATGGCGATGGTGGAACTCGAGCCGATTGATCCCGGCGACGTTTCGCCCTTCGACCAGGCGAGCGGTGATACGCTGGAGCGGTTCAATTTCGTTAATCTCCTTCATGACATGACGAAGGATGACGAGTTGCGGCTCTTCCGGCTCATCGAAAATCACCGCCATTACACGGGCTCGGAGCGGGCGAAGGCGATCCTCGAAAATTGGAAGGATTACCTTCCGAAATTCGTGAAGGTGATGCCGACCGAGTACCGCAAGGCGCTCGAAAACATGAAGCGCCTTCGGGTTGCGCCGCATCCGCCGGAGCACGCGGACATCGCCATCGGCGTGAATGGCCGGTAATTGAAACTCAGGGCGCGCGCTGAGAGCGCGCCCGCGCGGCGGCTGCCCGCAATATTCAGGGACTAGACATGGGGAAGATCACCGGTTTTCTTGAGATCGAGCGCGAGGATCGCGATTACGCGCCGGTCAGCGAACGCACGCGCCATTTCCGCGAGTTCGTTCTGCCGCCTTCGGAAGACGATGTGCGCAGGCAGGCGGCGCGCTGCATGGATTGCGGCATCCCTTACTGCCATCGCGGCTGTCCGGTGAACAACCAGATTCCCGATTGGAACGACCTCGTCTACCACGACGAATGGCAGTCGGCGGCGCGCAATCTGCATTCCACCAACAACTTCCCGGAGGTGACGGGCCGAATCTGCCCGGCTCCCTGCGAGGCGTCCTGCACGCTCAACATCGAGGATGTTCCGGTCACGATCAAGAGCATCGAATGCGCCATCGCCGACCGGGCCTTCGATCAGGGCTGGATCGTTCCCGAACCCCCCGAAACGAGAACGGGGAAGCGCGTCGCCATCGTGGGCTCGGGTCCGTCGGGTCTGGCCGCCGCTCAGCAACTCGCGCGCGCCGGCCATGATGTTCATGTGTATGAAAAAAACGCGATGCCCGGCGGCCTGCTTCGCTACGGCATCCCCGATTTCAAGCTCGAAAAACACATCATCGAGCGGCGGGTGGCGCAAATGCAGGCGGAGGGCGTCACCTTCCATTGCAATGTGAATGTCGGCGTGACCGTTTCCATCCTCGACCTCGAGAAGAACCATGACGCCGTGCTTCTGGCGGGCGGAGCGGAAAAGGCGCGTGAGTTGCCCATTCCGGGACGCGAGTTGAAGGGCGTCGAGCAGGCGATGAGTTTCCTGCCGCAGCAGAACCGGCGCGTATCCGGCGAACCTGCCGGGAATGCCGAGCCCATACTCGCCACGGACAAGCGCGTCGTCGTGATCGGCGGCGGGGACACAGGCTCCGACTGTATCGGCACGTCGTTCCGGCAAGGAGCAACATCCGTCGTGCAGCTGGAAATCATGCCAAAGCCTCCTGAGAAGGAGAACAAGGCGATGTCCTGGCCCCACTGGCCGCTGAAGCTCAGGACGTCATCAAGTCAGGCCGAGGGCGCGGAGCGCGATTTCAGCGTCATGACGACCCGGTTCGAGGGTGATGAGAACGGCCGCGTCAAGGCGCTTTACTGCGTGCGCGTGGACCAGAAAATGCAGCCCATACAAGGCAGCGAATTCAAGATCGAGGCCGACCTTGTGCTCCTCGCGATGGGCTTCGTCTCGCCATTGCATGACGGCCTTGCGGGCCCTCTTGGACTCGATCTCGATCCGCGCGGCAATGTCAAAGCCAACGATAACGATTACGCCACCTCGCGCCCGAAGATCTTCGCGGCGGGAGACATGCGGCGCGGCCAGTCGCTGGTTGTCTGGGCGATCCGCGAGGGCAGGCAAGCTGCGCATGCCATCGACAAAGCTTTAATGGGGCGAACACTGCTGCCGAGATAAAGGCCGCTCAACCGCTCATCCATTTTGGTTCCGGCCGCCGGCTTACATCATCCATCGGCGATAAAAAAAGCGGCTGATTCTCAGCCACTTTTTCGATCTTTGCTGGCCCTGTCTGCTAGAGTCTATCCGCTTTTGATGGAATCAAAAGCGGGCTCTAAGTCTTTGTTTGTCGTGCGTCTTTATCGGAAAACCGCTTCGCACTTTTCCGGACGCACTCTAGCCGTGATGCTGGTCCTTCTTCGGCTGGGGCGTCGGATGAGGCTGTGCGTGCGCCGCTGGATGCGGCCCGCCAGGCGGTAAGTGCGCCGCCGGCTTTGCCATGTTAGGATGAGGCTGCCCATGTGCGGCGGGATTACCAGGCATCTTCATCATCGCGGCGGTTTGCGGGGCAGAGCCGTTCGCATGATTCGGAGCACCGTTGCTATGGATCGAGGCGCCATTCGTATGGCCGGCGTTCAGGTTTGCGACGGCGTTTGGGTTCGCTCCGGGGCTGGCGGTGTGATGCGTCGCGGCCGCCGCGCCATTCGATTTCGAAGCCAGACTGGGATCGGCGTGGGTTTTCACCGCAGAACCGTTTCCAGTTCCTGTCTGGGTCTTACCCGCTGAGTGCGCCTTCGCGCCGCTGTTGCCCGGCGTGAAGGATGCGGGCCTGACGGCGCCGCCCGCTGCCTTCGCCGCCACCACATTGTGCGGGCTGAAATCGCCTGCTCTGCCAACAGCCGCGATGGCAGGCTTCCCGCCGTTCACGGACGCCCGCAACTCCTTGTTCTGGCTTGCGAGCTGTTGATGGCTCTGCTGCTCATGGGTGGGCGCAATATGCTGCTCGTTCGCGGCCTGAAGTTCTTGCGGGGTAGGCTGAGCCCTTACGCCGCCATTCCCGCCATTATAACTGACGTTGGTCGTGTGGTTATTAACAACCTGCTGGTTGTAGACGTTGTTGATGACTGTCGTATTGCCGATATTCGCGACGGACCGATTGTAGAAGAAAGACCCGCCGGACCAGTATCCCCCAGCAAAACCGACGCCCGTATATCCAAATCCGTATGGAACTCCCCCGTAGAAACCGACATGGGGACCCCAATAGCCGGCGTTCCAGGCATAAGCACCGCCGCTCCAGCCCCAATATCCGGGAGTCCACAACAAGCCCGGACTTGGCGCAGCTACCCAGGCCCCCGGCACCCAGTAATAGTCGGAAGCATCGGCGTTCCAAGCCCAGTAGCCCGGCGTCCAGATATATCCGGGTCCAGGGATGGCAGGCTGGACATAAACAGGCAAAGCCGGAGGAGCGATGCCGACCGAAAGAACAAACTGCGCATTGGCCTTTTCGACAGCCGCGCCCAAGCCGAGCAGCGCACACAAGGCCACGATCAATGTGTTTATCCGCATTTCTTTCATCTCACATGAGTTGCACGATGACACCAGCACAACTGGCCGGATTTGCAGCATAGCTAGCTTCAATTGCCCGGTAGTCTCGAATCGCGGCCCGATTCACCGGTAAAATTCAACTTGGTCAAAAATAAGCCGGTGTATGCCTTACAAGGATACGCAGATTTTCTCGTTTGCTGTGTCATACTCGGCCCAGACACCGAGTTCAGACTAAAAACAGAGACAACCTTAGTTCAACATAACACCATAAAACATTGCGAACTCTTATATTAACTAAACGAATAATTACCGAAAAAATAAAACTCATAAAGGAAACTATTCTCTCAGCATCCCCAATGAAATTAACTTACAAAAATTATGAATAAGTTGGCGCGATACTATTAATTAGTTATCTGCGCTTTCTGGATAAGCTGGCCAAAAAGCCGCCTAATCGCCTTGTCATCGACAAACTTTATCGGTTGACTTCCTCGCCAGTAAAACTTTCCGACAGCAAAGCAACACTGCGGCATATTTGTCAGTGTTACGTCCAATGAAGGGGGATGCTTAGGATGTACATAAGATGTTTCGGGCTCGCGTTTTTTGTTTCGCTGAGTACTATCGGCGGAGCGATGACGGCATACGCCGCTGACTTATATCGCGGCCCTCCGGGGCCACCGATGACCTACGTGCCGCCTGTTGTTCCAACGAACACCTGGACGGGGTTCTATGCCGGTATCAACGGCGGATATGGCTGGGACGCTGGCGGCAATACCACCTCTTACTTGGGCGGGGTGGATCAGTCAGCGCGTGCGCAGCCGCAAGGCGGTTTCGGCGGCGGCCAGATTGGCTACAACTACCAGACTGGCTCCTTCGTCTTTGGCGTTGAAACCGACTTCCAAGGCGCAGGCATCAGCAATAGCGTGACAGGTACAACGGCCCAAGGCTACGACTTTGCCAGCAAGGAAAGCATCGATTGGTTCGGCACAGCCCGAGGGCGGCTGGGCTTTGCCGTCGGAAACGCACTTCTCTACGGCACTGGCGGCTTCGCTTACGGCAACGTCAGTCAGCGCGCTCTTTACGGCGGCGATATGTTTGCCAGCAATACCACGCAAACGGGTTACGCAGTTGGCGGCGGCATCGAATACAAATTCACCCCCGCCTGGTCGCTGAAGGCCGAGTATCAATATATCAGTCTCGGCAGCGAAACCCTCACCGACAACCTCGGTAACGCCACCAGCCCGCTCGACACCACCTTCCAGACGGCCCGCATAGGTCTGAACTATCGCTTCGGCGGCGGAGGATACGAGCCTTTGAAGTAGACCGGACCCACATCGGTCTACGGGGCGGCGCCTTCGGGCGCCGTTTCCACGCAGGGATAGATTTCTCGTGGACTGGATTTATTGACTCCGATCGCCCGAAGACTCGCTGCGGCCTGTCAAGGCGTGTTTTAGACTTCGTTTAAAAGAATCGCTTAAGGCGCATGGCATGGTGCTGCTAAGATATTTGTCTGCGGCGCCCGCCAAGGAGACATATCGAATGGACACCGAAAAATACTTGAAACTCGCTGCCCTGGGGGCGGTCTTGATCATCGCGCTGATGTACCCAATCGTTTCGGCGCTTGTTCTCACAGCCGTCGCCGCCTGGCACCTTCAGGACGTCAAGATCGGCGATGTTGCGCTCGTGCAAAAAGTCGTCCGGCTGACCCCGCCGGGCATTAAAACGATGGTCATGAGCCGTGAAGTCGCCCCACCGGTGAAGCTCGCCTTACCCGCGCCTGACGCCATCCGCGACGGCGTGCCGCTGAGAAGTGGGATGGTGGACACGACAGGGATCGAACCTGTGACCCTTCGCGTGTGAAGCGAATGCTCTACCGCTGAGCTACGTGTCCAGAAGATCGCCTATGTAAGGGGTTGGCCGGCGGGCTGTCAACACCATCGCGTCGAGCCGTTCAACCTTAAGCCCCCCGCGAAAAATGAATTGAGTTCACGCAACAGCCTGGCGAGGCTGACCGGACACGGCGCCGCCATCGAGTGTGCATGCCAGTTCGTCGAAGCTATGCACGATCCTCTTCGCCCCGGCGCGTCGCAGTTCGGCCTTGGTGTGATAGCCCCACGTAACGCCAATGCCGGCGACGTTAGCGGATGCAGCCATGTGCATGTCGTAAGAGGTGTCACCGATCATAACGGTCGTTTCGGGCGAAGCTCCCGTCTCTTTCATCGCCTGAAGAAGCATCGCCGGATGCGGCTTCGATGGCGCGTCATCGGCGGTTTGGATCGTGGCGAAAACCCCGTTCAGGCCGTTGTGCTCGATGATGCGCGCAACCCCGCGCATTGATTTTCCAGTGGCGAGGCCGAGGATGACATCCTCGCGATCGGCGAGCGTTTGCACAAGCGAAGCCGCGCCCGGGAACAGCGGCTCACGCCCGTTCGCATTCAGGCGCAAAGCGGTGCTTCGCTCGCGGAAGACGCGCACGACTTCGTCCCTTCTCGCCCGGCATTGATCTGGGGCAAGGGCAGCAACCGCCTCGTCCAGTGAGAGGCCAACGATACGCAAGACACTGCTGCGCTCCGGCGCAATAAGGCCGGTGCTCTGGAAAGCAAACCGCATCGCTTCTGTAATAATGTATTGGCTGTCGGCAAGCGTGCCGTCGCAATCGAAAACAATAAGAATTGGTGTCGACGCCATTTTTCCCCCAAAAAACAGGTTCCGTTTAGCGCCCAGACATCCCATCCATGCACTTGCAATAACTCATATAAACGATACCAGACAACTTCGTATGACAATCACACAATAGTGGATGAGAATTTACTCGCCGTACTGCTGCGCATCGAAGCCTAGCAGTTCAAACGTTTTCGCCATGTGAGGCGACAGCGGCGCTGTAACGTCTATTTCCCCCAAATTGGCGTCTTTCAAGGTGAGACGCCTCGCATGAAGATGCAACTTCCGCTCGATGCCGTCCATAGGCAAATCGGCCACACTCCCATATTTTTGATCGCCCAGGATCGGCGTACCGAGGATATCCATATGCGCGCGTAGTTGATGCTGCCGCCCCGTAACCGGCTTCAGCGACACCCAGGCCATTTTGCCAGACCGGTCGATGACCGAGTAATAGGTGGTGGCGTGCTGCGCCAGTTCCTGCTCGCCGGCCTTCGCTTTGCGCACGCGGTCGCCTTCGGGCCCAGCGGCTTTCACGAGCGCCGCTTCGACCTTGCCTTGCGGCGGCTTCGGAATGGCCTGCGTCACGGCCCAATAGATCTTCTGGACCGAGCGCGTCTGGAAGAGGCGGCCGAGGCGTGCGGCCGTCTGGCGATCCTTGGCGACCACCAGGATACCGCTCGTGTCGCGGTCGAGGCGATGCACCAGACGGGGCCGCTCTCCGCCGAAGCGGTCCGCCATGCCTGCCAGCAAGCCATCGATGTGGCGCGCCGTTTTTGTGCCGCCCTGCACCGCGATCCCGAAAGGCTTGTTCAAGATCACGATGTCATCGTTCTCGAAGACGATCATGCGCTCGATGAAGTCGCGGTCGGCTTTCGACAAGCCCGGAGGAGGCTTCAGAGACGGCGCAGGCTCCTCCTGAGGCGCTGCGAAGTGGGCCGGGATACGGATCTCCTGACCGGCGCAAAGCCGGGCATCAGCCTTCGCACGGCCGCCGTCGACGCGTACCTGACCGGTCCGCACCAGCTTTTGCACGAGCGTGTGAGGCAGCGAGGGATAATATTTCTTGAGCCAGCGGTCGAGACGGAGGCCGTCGTCGTCCGCCCTGACAGAGCGTTTCTCAATAATCATGGCCGCACCTTTCGCCAGCGCAGGCGCAAAGTAAAGAGCGACGCTCTCGAAAAAGCGCTTCCCTTCTCGCCTAATGCATGAGCCTGACGCCGGTTTGCAAGGGACAGCTTAACCATAAGTCGTAGAGAGGGGCCACATCGTTGATAGGGCATGCGAATTTAGAAAATCCGAATAGTTGCTTTAGAGTGTGCGTGCAACCTCGCCATATTTTGGGCTTATTTTTTTCATCAATCTGCCATAATATAAAGTTGCGATAGAGTGCTAAACAGAAGTAGGAGGCCGATGAAATGAGCCTTTTTGCGCATATAGAGGAACTGATCGAGAAGCACCAAACCCTACAGCGCCAAATCGAAGAAGAGATGAACCATCCCCTCGTCGATAGCCTGAAACTCTCCGAACTTAAGCGCAAAAAACTTCGCCTAAAAGAAAAGATTGAAAAGCTCAAAGCCGAGCGACAGGTGGCCTAAGCCACCCCTCCCCC
The DNA here is from genome assembly GCA_963757195.1 of uncultured Alphaproteobacteria bacterium. Classification (GTDB taxonomy): domain Bacteria; phylum Pseudomonadota; class Alphaproteobacteria; order Rhizobiales; family Rhodomicrobiaceae; genus Rhodomicrobium. The sequence goes on along the minus strand of CAVWQG010000001.1, from coordinate 1,817,843 downwards.
TTCCGAACAAAACTGACAGCGGCTCCTCCGGGCGAACCTGGTAAATATTTTTGTCGCCTTGCGTCCGGTGAGCCAGTCTGCGAATGCTTCAATAAAACTATTGCGTTAAGGCGCAGACCTCTGCATTTCTCTTCGCATGAGCGATAAAAAGAACCGCACCCAGGTCAAGGCGCGACTGCCCAAGGGCTTGCGCGACGTTGAAGCGCAAGAACTTCGTGCTCAGCAGCAGATGCTGAGCAAAATCAGCGATGTGTACGAGCGGTACGGATTCGAGCCGCTCGATACGCCCGCTTTTGAGTATACGGACGCGCTCGGCAAGTTCCTCCCCGATACGGACCGGCCGAACGAAGGCGTGTTTTCGTTCCAGGACGAAGATGAGCAGTGGGTTTCGTTGCGCTACGACTTGACCGCGCCGCTGGCTCGCCACGTGTCACAGAATTTCGATGCGCTGCCGAAGCCTTTCCGGCGCTATCAATCGGGCTACGTCTACCGCAACGAAAAGCCGGGGCCGGGGCGTTTCCGGCAATTCATGCAATTCGACGCCGATACGGTTGGCACGGCGAACCCGGCCGCCGATGCGGAAATGTGCATGCTCGCAGCCGATACGCTGGAAGCGCTCGGCATTCCGCGAGGCGGTTATGTCATCAAAGTTTCCAGCCGGACCTTGCTTGACGCTCTTCTCGACAACGCAGCGGTTAGCGATCCCAGGAAGCGTCTCGTTGTGCTCAGGGCTGTGGATAAGTTCGACAGGCTCGGCCTCCAGGGCGTGGGGGAGTTGCTGGGCAAAGGCCGCAAGGATGAGAGCGGAGACTATACGCCGGGAGCTGAATTGGCTCCTGAGCAGGCGAATGCCATCCTCTCGCTTCTTTCAGGTGAGGCCGTTCCCTGGGACGCAACTGTCGGATCGATCATCCAGCAGATTAGGGAGGCGGGGTACGGGGAAGACCGCATTCGCTTCGATGCAACGGTCGTCCGGGGGCTCGAATATTACACGGGACCGGTGTTCGAGGCAGACCTGACCTTCCCCGCCACGGATGATACCGGGCAAGCGGTTCGGTTCGGCTCAGTGGGCGGCGGCGGCCGCTACGATGGCCTTGTCTCGCGCTTCAGGTCCCAACCCGTGCCCGCCACAGGGTTCTCGATTGGAGTCTCCCGCCTTTACGCGGCGCTCACTCACCTCGGCAAGCTGAAGGGCAGCGCTGCATCGCAGGCGCCTGTCGTGGTGCTTGTCATGGATAAGGCCCGCACCGGCGACTACCAAAAAATGACGCGCGATTTGCGCAATGCTGGCATCCGCGCGGAAATGTATGTCGGCGATGCCGGCATGAAGGCTCAGATGAAGTATGCCGACAAGCGCCGCAGCCCCTGTGTTATCATCCAGGGCGAGGACGAACGCGAGCGCGGCGAGGTCACGATCAAGGATCTTCTGGAAGGCGCGCGCCTCTCCGGCGAAATCGCCGAACGCGACGAGTGGCGCAATGCGCGCCCGGCCCAATTCGCGGTCCCGGCAAGCGAAATGGTGGAGGCGGTAAAGCGGCTACTGACGGAGCAGCAAAAAGCGTGACGGCCGAAGGCGCAAAGGAGTATGAGGCCCTGGAGGCGCAGGCGGCGAGCCTGATTACTCTCTTTACCTCCAAGGGCTATGAGCATGTGGCTCCGTCCTACATTCAACCTGCGAGCCTGTTTCTCGATCGCATCGGCGAAGCGCTCCGCGCCCGCACCTACGTCTTCACCGATCCAAACGGCGAAGAGCTGTGCCTGCGTCCCGATCTGACGATCCCGGTGTGCCGCGTCTTCCTGGAGCGGGGCGCGCCCGAGGGTATCGCGAAATTCTGCTATAACGGCCCCGCTTTTCGCGTGCAGGAGAAGCCGGACCCGCTGCGGCCGCGCGAGTTCCGGCAGTCCGGCATCGAGTTCTTTGGCGAGAGCGGCCATGAAGCCGACCTTGAAGTGCTGGCCCTTACGATCCAGGCCGTTCGCGAAGGCGGCGTGAAATCGTTCACGGCGAGAGTGGGTCATCTTGGCCTGTTCAAGGCGCTGCTCGATGGATTGGACATCCCGCCGCGCTGGCGGGAAAGGTTGGGGCGCGCTTTCTGGCGGCAGGCCGCGTTCGCCCGTGAACTGGCGACCCTCTCCCGCACGAAAGGCAATGGGCTGCCCGTGGCCGCCGACGCGTTGACCGAAGTCGGCTTACTCAATCATCTCGATGCAAGCGGCATCCCGCTCGTCGGCCTTCGCCGCCCGGCAGAAATTGTCCAGCGCTTGCAGGATAAGGCTGCCGATGCGAATGAGCCGCCGCTCGATCCGAAAATGGTACGGCTTATAGAAAACTACCTTCAGACGCGCGGCGACGTGCCAACCGCGCTCAGAACCGTAGAGGCGCTAGCGCGCCAGTCAAACATCGACCTCGGCGATGCTCTCGAGGATGCGCGGGCGCTCTTCTACGGGCTGAAAGCTCTTGCCGGATCGGCGCCAATCGTGTTCCAAGCCGATTTCGGGTGTCATTTCGAGTATTATACGGGCATGGTTTTCCAGATCGAAGTTGACGGCGCGGGCGTTGCTGGTCAGATCGGAGGCGGCGGCCGCTATGACGGGTTGATCCACGCCCTCTCCCACGGCATGCATAACGTTCCGGCCGTAGGCGCCGCGCTTCATACCGAGCGCCTTCTCGCGGCGGTCCCATAAAGGTGACACATGGATCGACTGATCGTCGGTGTGCCTTCCAAAGGCCGCCTCATGGAAGACACGCTCGAAATCTTCCGAGCCGCCGGTTTCGCCATTGAGAAGACGGGCGATGCGCGCGGCTATCGCGGCGCCATAGATGGCGTGCCGGAAGCGGCGGTCGAGTTTTTGTCGGCCGGCGAGATCGCGCGGCACCTCCAATCGGGGCGCATTCATCTCGGCGTGACGGGCGAAGACCTCATCCGCGAGCAGATTCCGGACGCCGACGAACGCGTGTCTTGTCTCCTGAAGCTCGGCTTTGGCCACGCCGATGTCATCGTCGCCATTCCCGATTGCTGGCTCGATGTTGAGACCATGGCCGATCTCGAAGAGGCGGGCGCGCTGTTCGCCGCCGAGCATGGCAGGCGAATGCGGGTTGCGACGAAGTATCCAAACCTGACGCGCCGCTTTTTTGCGGCCCACGGCGTCGTCCACTATCGCACCGTTGAAAGCCTCGGAGCCACCGAGGGCGCGCCGGCAGCGGGCATGGCTGAGGCCATCGTCGACATCACCTCGACGGGCGCGACGCTGAAGGCGAACGGCCTTCGGATCCTGGGCGATGGAATCATCCTGAAATCGGAAGCGAACCTGGTCGCCTCAAAAACGGCCAGCCAAGGGGCGAAGACCACAATCCTTTGCGCGACCATAGCCGAGAAGCTTCGCTCGGCGCTGCATCCGGCCGGCTGAACGTCGTGGCCGCCCTCGAAGCGGGCGCCCGGCTGCTTGTTCTTATGCATGGCGGCCTCTCTTTTCATACTTGGACCAGAGTCTCGCTTGCTTTTGCGTCCCGGAATTTCTGAGCTGAGATCCTAAGTGAAAGCGCTTTGCCGAGAGGTTAACGCAAGCAAGCCCTTGATATACATGTAAAAAATGAGGAGCCGACGGCGTCCCCGGCGCTCACGCCGCGGCTCAATGCGGCGCGAATTCGGTTAATACGCGAAGCTGCAATATATTTAACGGACTTTTGCTCGTCCCAGTAAATGAGAAAATTCCGGCATTAAATTTTATTGAATGGATATTTTGTTAAGGATAAAAGGCTGTTCCTTTTCAAGGTGTTAGAGGAGCTTGTTCGCGTCCAAACCAAGGGCGCGACGCTCCTCGTTCCGCGCCGAGTAAACGACTTTTTAAGGATAAGACGGGCGGAAATAAATCTGGGCACGCTCCTGTTAACCATACCGCGATTTACCATGACGGCTTGGGACTGCGCGGCGATGCTTTGTTTACCGGTGTTGCGTGGGCCTTGCGCTATGAATGTCTTGGGCTGCGTTGGGTCGTTAAGAGGCATGGCGGCCGCAATATCTCCCAGGTAGCTTGCCCTTCCGTTGCCGAAGGCGCTTAGACAGGACCAGCAATGCCGCGCTACCGCGCTAACTCACTTGGGACTTATTCTGGTCTTAGCCCTTTAAGGTAGGCTTCCAAAGGATGAGGATAAGGCGATAAGGCAAATACGAACGGCGCAGCACCGCGCCGTTGATGTGCGAGATATGCTAACGCGCCCCAATAATCGGATATGAAATGCATAGTTTCTATATGGTCATCGTCAGAGTCGATTTGAATGACTTTGTCCCCTTGCCTGAGTAGGTGAAAGCGCCCAATTGTGCAGCACATAACTGTATTGCCATTTACGAGTTGGCCGTCTTTCCGCTCCTGCATCCAATCCGTTACCCTTTGTGCGCTTAAATCACTATCGAGCGCTAAAATAGCGGTCGGTATAATATTGGGATGCTGGCTTCGCAGGGCTATTTTTGTGCTGCCAATCCATTGATTGTGTGCACTCAATTGTGCAAGACCATCAGTTGTCAGCGTCGTTTTTATTTCAATAGTCATCAAAGCCGCTTCCGCAGGCACCATCGAAACTCCCTCCTCAAGTGCGATGGTCGGCAGAACAGAACTAAGCGTAGCGATCATGTCTATTTGTCGGCTCGTGCGATCATACAAATCGAACAAGACGCCGGATGTGAGCGCAACGCCTTGCGGGGTCATGTCTTTCAAGAAGCGGGTGATATACTTGGAACTTGTTCATGTTGTCCTGGAGCGAAGTGAAATTATCAAGCGGCGCTAAACTACCGTAGGATAGCTATATTAAGTAGCTCCGAATTATCTAGGGGACTGCCCGAGGGCGGGACCAGAACAGCCGGTTAGCCCCAAAAAAGAGACGATTTGCGCCAATCACCGCCACTTCAGCTCCCGGCCTATCTCGGAGATAGCCTGTCATGGTGCCGGCTGGGACCAAGGAGGCGGCTCTCCTCATCCAAGCGGCCGGTCCACGGCCGCCCTAAAACCGGCGGTCATGCCCCGATGCCGGCCCGCGGTCTTTTCGATCCACAAAAGCGGTTCCCGTTTTTGCTGAATATGCTATGGAGCGCTGGCGGTGGAGGTTCGAGAGAACTGCCCGCGTCGTATCGCGAGGATCACGTCATGAGCACGCTGCCGCCATGCCCCAAATGCAATTGCGAATTCACCTACGAAGACGGCAGCCTTTGCGTTTGTCCCGAGTGCGCCCATGAGTGGGATGCGCGCGCCGCGACCGCGGAAGATAACGCGGGCGGCAGGATTTACCGCGATTCAGCGGGAAATACATTGCGGGACGGCGATACAGTCACGGTCATCAAAGACTTGAAATTGAAAGGCTCCTCCGCGGTCGTAAAAATGGGGACGCGGGTTAAGAACATTCGCCTCGTAGACAGCGATCACGACATCGACTGTAAAATCGATGGCATTGGCGCCATGAGCTTGAAGTCGGAATTTGTCAAAAAAGCATGAGTTTGCCCAAGCGCCGGAAAAGCTGAACGCCGTTGGATTGACGGAGTTTTGCCTTGCTTAAGACGGCGGCAGACCGAACAGACTAAGGTCCACCGCGCGTCCCATGGCGAGATAACCAAGGCGATTGGGGTGAAGTTTGTCTCCCGGACCGCCCGTCGTGCTATCCGGCACGAATTCCGGCCGCATCTCTCCGGTCTCTTCGCTGACGGTGGCCCTGTCGAAATCGATAACCCCGTCGAACAAACCTTCGCTTCGGATAAAGCTGTTCAACGCTTGACGCTTCATGTCCTGCTCCGCGAAACCGTGCGCAGGACCGGGGTTTCCAAGCGTCGTGGTCAGGGTGCCTCCGATGACCCGGACACCGGGGATTTCCCGGCGCAGCGCCGCGACCCCCTCCTGCAAGGAGGCCTTGATCGACTCCACGCTGGCGTTGCCGTTCTTGCTGAAGTCGTTGATGCCCTCAAACCAAATCACCGCAGAGACGCTGGAAAGACTGACAATATCCCGTTTCAAGCGCTGGATTGCCGCCGGGCCGCCCGGATAAGGTGTTTGTGGGGTGTATTCAGCCGGTCCGGCGATCAGGTTGCCGCCAATGCCTGCATTCACCACCGCAAATTTATCGCCGAATTTCGCGTGGAGCCGGCGGGAAAGCACATCCGGCCAGCGGTCGTCACCGTTGAACGTCGAACCGGTGCCATCGGTGATCGAGTCGCCGAAAGCCACGATGACCTGCGTATCCGCGGTGACTTTCATGTCCAAAGCATCGAGGAAATACCACGAGGTGGTGCTGTACGGGAATGCAGCCTCGTCCTCGTTCGCGCCCCGAGAGCCCGCGCCGGGCTCCGTTACATAGGACGTCGTGAGCCCCTTTGCATGCCATGTCATGGGGCCACTTTCGCCAACGACATGGAAGCTGACCGCGAGCTTTCTGGACTGGAGATAGGCTCTCGGAAGGGCGCCGGCAAAGGGCAGCGCGATTGCGTCGCTCCAGACGCTTCCCCCCGGTTCGACGGTGATGCTCTTCGATCCGGCGAAGGTGACGGGCCGGTTCGTCCCAGGCACTATCGCGGAGCTGTCGAGCTGCAGACCCGCGAAAACGCCATCGAACGTCACCGGCCTGGTTCCAAAGGCATTGGAGAGCCGGATGCGGGCCTCACGCCCCCAGACGTCCGGCCCTACGATGAGCCGGAAGCTTTGATCCTTGGCGCCTGCTTCCGGGGCAGGGAAGACGCGGCGCAAATCGGGCTGCACCAACGCATTGCCGGTTGGATAAGGCCCTTGCGCGGAAGCGGCCCAGCTCGTGACCCACTTCTCCGACCCCTCTGACATTGCCGAATAAGACGATGCCATGAGGAAAAGCACAAGGGACGCGATGGCTGCAGCGCGCATGGCCTCTCCGAAAGTCTGTTTTCTGTTTAAGCGGCGTCTGAGGAGGAGGGGAATCCTTTCGCCTTCAGCGCCGTCGTGATTTCCGCCAGGATCGCCGGATCGTCGATCGTCGCGGGCATCTTGTATTGCTCACCGTCGGCTATTTTCCGCATCGTTCCGCGGAGAATTTTTCCGGAGCGGGTCTTCGGCAGCCTGTTCACCGTCAGCACTGTCTTGAACGCGGCCACGGGGCCGATTTGATCGCGCACGAGCGCAACGATCTCCTTCTCGATCACGCTGATATCGCGATCGACGCCTGCCTTGAGGAGCACGAAGCCTGCCGGCACCTGCCCTTTCAGGCCGTCGTGGATGCCAATGACCGCGCATTCGGCGACATCGGGGTGGTTGGACACAACCTCCTCCATCGCGCCCGTTGAAAGCCGGTGGCCTGCCACGTTGATGATGTCATCCGTTCGCGCCATCACGAAGACATAGCCGTCCTCGTCGATAAAACCGGCATCCGCGGTCTTGTAGTAGCCGGGAAATTCGGTCAGGTAGCTGTCAACAAAGCCCGTATCGTTATTCCAGAGCGTCGGCAGGCATCCGGGCGGCATCGGCAACTTGATCGACAGCGCGCCCGTCTGGCCCCGCTTGACCTCCTCGTTGCTCTCGTTGAGCACGTGCAGCTCGTATCCCGGCATCGGGTAGCTGGGCGATCCATACTTGATGGGAGCGGCGCCAAGACCCACGCAATTGCCTGCGATCGCCCATGCCGTTTCGGTTTGCCACCAATGGTCGATGACGGGAACCTTCAGCAGGTCTTCGGCCCAATGGATCGTGTTCGGATCGGCGCGCTCGCCAGCCAGGAACAGCGTCTTGAAATGGGACAGGTCATAGTTGGCGAGCAGCGTGCCGTTCGGATCTTCCTTCTTGACGGCGCGGAACGCGGTCGGCGCCGTGAACATTGCTTTGACCTTGTGCTCGCTGATCACGCGCCAGAAAGCTCCGGCGTCCGGTGTGCCGACGGGCTTACCTTCGTAAAGGATCGTGGTCGCGCCATGAAGGAGCGGCCCGTAAACAATGTAAGAATGGCCCACAACCCAGCCCACGTCGGAGGCTACAAAGAACACCTCCCCGGGGTCGATGTCGTAATGGGCCTTCATCGTCCATTTCAGCGCGACCATATGGCCGCCCGTGTCGCGCATGACGCCCTTCGGCCGGCCGGTCGTGCCAGAGGTATAAAGAATATAGACCGGGTCGGTGGAAGCCATAGGCTCGCAAGGGGCGCTCAAACCCCGGCCCCTCGCAGCCTCCATGAGAGTGGCGTAGTCATAATCGCGACCCTCGATGAGTGGCGCGGTCTCCTGCGGACGCTGCACGATGATGCAATAGTCTGGCTTTGCCGATGAAAGCTCGATCGCCTGATCGAGCAGCGGCTTATACTTCACGACCCTGTTGGGCTCGATGCCGCAGGACGCGGAGATGATAAGCTTCGGCTGGGTATCCTCGATGCGCACGGCCAACTCGTTGGCGGCAAACCCGCCGAAGACGACGGAATGGATGGCGCCTATACGTGCGCAGGCCAGCATCCCGATCAGTGCTTCGGGAATCATTGGCATGTAGAGAATGACGCGGTCGCCCTTCTCAACACCGGCTTCGAGAAGAACCCCGGCTAAAGTCTTAACCTCGTCCAGAAGCTGGGCGTATGTGTAGGTGCGCTTCGTGCCCGTAACAGGGCTGTCGTAAATCACGGCAGCCTGGTCGGCGCGGCCGCGTTCGACATGGCGGTCGAGACAGTTATACGCGGTATTGGCGACGCCGCCCGTGAACCAGCGGCCGTAAACGCCCTGAGTTGGATCGAAAATCTTTTTCGGCTGCTCGATCCAGTCGATCTCGCGCGCGGCCTCCGCCCAAAAACCTTCCGGGTCGCGCTTCCAACGCTCATACACTTCGAAATAGCGGCTACCACCTTGCGCGTCTGCACTCATTTTACGATCCTCCCTGTGCTGCATAGTGTGCAAAACAGGACGGGTTTCGCAAGATCCTAATTTGAAGCGGCCGAGCTTGCATTGAGCTCCCTTGGCAAACTTCTGCCTCCGCCTCAAACACATCCGTCATAAACCTGTCGGCACAGCCGTGCATGCTTGCGCCCGAGAGTTGCCTTTTTTAACCACGCGGCGCCTTGCGAACAATCCTGAACCGCCCGAATTGCGGTATAAGAGCAGCCAACAGCACATTCAGCGGAAGGATTTTTATGATGCCCGCAGTCGATACGCCCCCCTTCATGATCACCGTTTGCGGGCTGGAGGAACTGGCTGGGCATGCCGACCGTCAGGTGAGCCATGTCCTGTCCATCCTGGACCCGGATCAGCCTGAGCCGGAGGCGTTTGGGACATATGGAGAGCATGCGCGGCTGGAGCTTAAATTTCACGATGTCATCGAGGAATTGCCCGGATTTATCGCGCCCCAGCCCGAAGACGTCGCCAAGATGCTCGCGTTCGGCCAGGATATTCTACGCGACCCCGAAAGCCTGAGACACCTTCTCGTGCATTGCCACATGGGAATTTCGCGCTCCACCGCCGCTATGGCGCTGCTGCTGGCGCAAGCGATGCCGGATGCGCCGGCGAGCGAGGTAATGGGCCACATTCTGCGCATCCGCGACAAAGCGTGGCCGAACCTTCGCATCCTCATGTTTGGCGAAGAGCAACTCGGCCGGAAGGGAGAGCTGTCTTCCGCCGCCGGGGCTGTCTATCGTCTCCAGCTTGAGCGGCGGCCGGAGATCAAGAACTTCTTCGTCGATGCGGGGCGCGGCCGTGAAATCGACATGGCGCTCAATGGGGCTTGACCTGCGGCATTGCCGAAAAGCCGCGGGCGAATAGGCAGCCGGTCGAGATGAAAGTCTTGGCATCAGCTAGCGGCGCGGGTTATTCAAAAACAAAACCTGCCCCGGAGCCGCCATGACCCTGCAGCGCATCCCGACCTCCCCGATTGCCGGCATGAAGCCGGGCACCAGCGGCTTGCGCAAAAAGGTGACCGTCTTCGCGGAAGGCCATTACCTCGCGAATTTCGTCCAATCGGTGTTCAACGCGGTCCGGCCTCCGGAGGGCTTTGGCGACGTGACGCTCGTGGTCGGCGGGGATGGCCGCTATTATAACGCGGAAGCTATCCAGACCGTCATCCGAATCGCCGCCGCCAATGGCTTCGGGCGTCTTCTGATTGGCGCGAACGGGATTTTGTCGACCCCCGCAGCGTCATGCGTCATCCGCAAGCACAAGGCTTTCGGCGGGATCATCTTGTCAGCCAGCCATAATCCCGGCGGCCCGGACGGCGATTTCGGCATAAAGTTCAACGCAGAGAACGGCGGCCCCGCGCCGGAGAAGATCACGGACGCGATCTACGCCGAGACGCTGAAAATCAGCGAGATCCTGAGCCTCGACACGCCCGATGTCGATCTCGCCCGCATCGCGAGCCACCGCGTCGGCGACACGAAGGTCGAGATCATCGACTCTGTGGCCGATTACGTCGAGCTGATGCGCGAGCTTTTCGATTTCCCGGCTCTGCGCGCGGCATTCGCGTCGGGCCTTCGGCTCGCCTTCGATGCGATGCACGCGGTCACCGGCCCCTACGCGCATGCCATTTTCGAGCGCGAACTCGGCGCAGCTCCCGGCACGGTGCGAAACGGCACGCCGCTCCCCGATTTCGGCGGCCACCATCCGGACCCGAACCTCGTTCACGCCAAGGAGTTGCTCGATCTGATGATGGGCCCCGATGCGCCCGACCTCGGCGCGGCATCGGATGGCGACGGGGACCGCAACCTCATCATCGGACGCGGGATCTTCATCTCGCCGTCGGACTCCGTGGCGATGCTCGCGGCGAACGCCCATCTTGCGCCAGCCTATCGCAGCGGTCTCGCTGGCGTGGCCCGCTCCATGCCGACAAGCGGCGCGGTCGACCGCGTCGCCGCCAAGCTCGGCATCTCCTGCTACGAAACGCCGACCGGGTGGAAGTTCTTCGGCAACCTGCTCGACGCCGGTCGCATCACAATATGCGGCGAGGAAAGCGCGGGCACCGGCAGCAACCACGTGCGTGAGAAAGACGGCGTTTGGGCCGTGCTCTTGTGGCTCAGCGTCATCGTTGCGCGCAAAGAAAGCGTGCAGGACATCGCACGAGAGCATTGGACTACTTACGGACGAAACTACTACACGCGCCACGACTATGAAGATCTCGACACGCCTGCCGCACAGGCGCTGATGCAGGCGGTTGGCGACAAGATCCCGAGCCTCGCAGGCAGCCACTTAAACGGCCGTTTGGTCGCTCAGGCCGACGATTTCAGCTACACCGATCCCGTGGATGGGAGCGTTTCAAAGAACCAGGGCCTTCGCGTCATCTTCGACGACGGCTCCCGCATCGTCTACCGGCTTTCAGGCACGGGCACGACCGGCTCGACGCTGCGCGTCTATATCGAGCGCTACGAAGCCGATCCCGCCAAACTGGCGCAGGAGACGCAAGCGGCTCTGGCTGATCTGATAACGACCGCAGGAGAACTTGCGCAGTTGCGGCAGCGCACGGGGCGTGAGCATCCCGACGTGATTACCTGATGTTACTTCCACCCTCCGCGCCTTTGAGAAAGGACGCATCGGGGCCGTTGTTCACCACGCTCAAGGCTCTTTTCGACCCGAGACTAAACTAAATGCGGGCGCCCGAAGGCGGAGCGAGCGCGTCCGGGACGCTAGTACAGCCGGCCGGAAGTTCGCACTCCCATTGCCGCAAACGCTCAAGCGAACTTCCAGCCGTAAGCTGTACTAGATCAATAATTTGATAGTACGCCTTATCCGCGGGAAGTCCTGTCAGCGCCCGCCGCAATCGGGTCAGGACTTCCCGCGGGGCGTACTCGTACAGCCGGCCGCCGCAATCGGGTCAGGACTTCCCGCGGGGCGTACTCGTACAGCCGGCCGGAAGTTCGCACTCCCATTGCCGCAAACGCTCAAGCGAACTTCCAGCCGTAAGCTGTACTAGATCAATAATTTGATAGTACGCCTTATCCGCGGGAAGTCCTGTCGACGCCCGCATCATGTGGGTCAGAACTTCCCGCGGGGCGTACTAGTTGGCCGGATAGCGGAGTTTGCTTAGAATGACCAAAGCTCTCCGAAATCATGCGACATGATCACGAGAGACTCGGTCAAGCCATTCTCGTTCTTGACAAAGTCGGAGAGGAGAGCCTCGGTGCGGAAGCCTAAGTTCTGAAATACAACTTGAGCCGCCTCCTGGCTGATCGCCATCCGGACCCAGAGTTTTTGCATCCCTCGCGCCCGCGCGGTCGCGAAAATCTTCCCGGCAAGAATTCGGCCTATACCCTGGCCTCGATGAGTGGCTGAGACGCTCATGCGAATTTCGCCGACATGGCGGTTCCAAGGCAGATCGTTGGTTCTAAGATTGCAATAGCCGACCATCTGGCCGCCTTCCATCGCGACGACGCCGATCGTCTCGCCGGACTCAATAGTATCCATCCAACGCTGGATGGTTTGGTCATTATGGACATCCACCAGCAAGTAATAATTGTCCTTGCGCGGAAGCGACCGAAGCAAGTTTGCGAACAGATCCCTATCCCCTGCTTGCATCGACCGGAAACTCACAGGCATGGCGGTCTACTCGCAGTAAGAGGATCTCAATAGCCGCGGCGAACGTGGCACGCTTCGTCGCGCGATCATGCACCCGGCATTCGAGTCCGTCCGCTTTTGATGGAATTAAAAGCCTGCGTCTTCCCGGAAAACCGCTTGGCGCCTTTCCGGACGCACTCTAATGCCTGGTCTCCCCATTTTCCAAGGCTTGCAGCGCCGTTGATCTTATAACGACTTCCATCCTGAGAAGCGCTGTGGCGATGTCTCGATAGAGCTTCAGCTCAGGCTTCGGCCACACCTTCAGTGATAGCAACTGCGCCAGGGTCCGTTCCTGAAGCGCCAGCGGAGCCTCCAGGTCATCCTTCATGTCATGAATAGCGAGGAGAATGGCCCGGCGCGTGTAAAAAGCAGCGCCGACAGCCATCCTGCCGTCCAAGTAACTTTGGAGACCGGCATGGACTTTGCCGTGCGCTGTTCTTAGAAATGTCTGGGCAATTTCATCGAACGCCGAAAGGAGACTTCCTTGAAAGGGTCGCCGGGTTTCGGCCGGTACACTGTGCGCATTAGTCTGATTCATAAGAACACACCGCTTTCACACTGAAGTCGTGACAAAACTTCTAGATGCGTCACTCCGCATGTATTGGACAGTGACTGAACTCGTATTGCCACGCCTAAGCAAATGCACACAGACGCTCAATCGTGAATAGCCAAGTTCATCCGATTGAGAACTAGGAGACGCCAGTCAAATAAGCCTAAGCTATTTGATCAAAAGCAAGATTTAAGGTGATTTAAATCAGGATAGACCAACCTCGCCATCCCGGCAATTAACAAAGGATAAGAGCGGCTCTATATTTGATTAACAATTCTAGTTTTGCATTTATCTTTATCTAATGGTCCGGTTCAGCGTCAACCGAGCGCGGGCAGAGTGCGTCCGGCTAATATCCGCAACCCCCCCGGAAGCGGGGGTAAATCCCCAGTTTCGGTGGAACGGCCCTTGGCATGCTCCGGGCGGCAAGCTATCCAAATATCGACGAGTCGGGAGAACGCCATGACAGCCCAAGCCTTTCCGAAGCCGCGCACGGACCTCAAGCCCAACACCGCCGATTTCGAGCGGCTGCCCTATGTGAAGCCCACAGGCTTTCGCGAATACGATGCGCGCTGGCTGTTCCCGCAGGAGATCAACCTGATGGGATTGCAGACGATCGGCATGGCCATGGCGACGCTGATGCGCCAGCGCGGCGTGCCGGTGCGGATCGCGACGGGGCACGATTACCGCTCCTATTCGTCGAGCATCAAATGCGCGTTGATATCCGGCATGCTCGCTGGCGGGGCGGAGGTGCACGACATCGGGCTGGCGCTTTCGCCCACGGCCTACTTCGCGCAGTTCGCGCTTGAGGTCGAAGGCGTCGCGATGGTTACGGCGAGCCACAATGACAATGGCTGGACCGGCATCAAGATGGGCATGGCCCGCCCGCTCACCTTCGGGCCGGAGGACATGAGCGCGCTCCGCGATCTCGTTCTCGAAGGCCGCTTTGCCCTGCACGAGGGCGGCTCCTATCACTTCCATGCGGACATGGCCGAGCGCTACATCGCGGACCTCACGAACCGCGAACCGTTCAAGCGCAAGCTGAAGGTTGTCGTGGCCTGCGGGAATGGCACGGCCGGAGCTTTCGCGCCGCAGGTGCTGAAGACGCTCGGTTGCGACGTGGTCCCGCTCAACATCGAGCTCGACTACACCTTTCCCAACCACAATCCGAACCCCGAAGACCTCAAAATGCTGCACGCCCTTTCGGATGCCGTGCGGCTCTCGGGCGCGGATGTCGGCCTCGCCTTCGACGGCGACGGCGACCGCTGCGGCGTGGTGGACGACGAGGGCGCCGAGATTTTCGCCGACAAGGTGGGCGTGATGCTCGCTCGGGATATTTCGGCCAAAAACGCGAACGCCAAATTCGTCGTGGACGTGAAATCGACCGGCCTTTTCACCACCGACCCCGTTCTGCAAAAGAACGGCGCCCACACCGCCTACTGGAAGACGGGCCACTCCTACATCAAGCGCTACAGCCACGAGACCGGCGCGCTCGTCGGCTTCGAGAAGTCCGGCCACTACTTCTTCAACCCGCCGCTGGGCCGCGGCTATGACGACGGCCTCGTCTCCGCAATCGCCGTTTGCGACATGCTCTCGAACAACCCCGCGAAAAGCATGGCCGACCTTTATCGCAATCTGCCCAAAACCTGGCAGTCGCCGACCATGTCGCCGCACTGCGGCGATGAAACGAAATATGGCGTGGTCGACCGCGTGATCGCCCATTTCAAGGGCATCGCCGAACGCGGCGGCAAGCTCGCCGGGCAGCCGATCCGCGATGTCATCACCGTGAACGGCATCCGCATCATGCTCGAAGACGGAACGTGGGGGCTGGTTCGCGCCTCGTCCAACAAGCCGGAACTGGTTGTCGTGGTGGAAAGCCCCGCATCCGAGGCGAACATGCGCGCCATCTTCGCGGAGCTTGACGCGCATCTTTCCACCTATCCCGAGATCGGCGAATACAATCAGAAGATCTGAGCAAGCTTGTCATTACCACCGTCAGAGCGTTGGTCTGCATTTCTCTTCTCAGATCGCGTTTGCGTCCGCGTTGCCTGAGTTCGGATCTTAGGAAAATGCGCCTTTCTGTGAGGTAAACGGAAACAAGTCGGCGACATAATCCTTTGATATCGCTTGGAAAATACAGGCCTGGATATCGTCGCCGACGCGCTTGCCGCGCTGGCGAAGCCTGCCTCCACGGTTAACATGCGAGTTCTAAACATATTTAACGGACTTTAGCGCGTCCCGGTAAATGGAAAAATTCCGGCGTTAAGTTCCATTGAATGGGCAATCCGTTAAGGATAAATAGATCCCTGTTTCAATGGGTTAGTTTAACTTGTTTGCGTCCAAACCAAAGGTGTGGCTCTCAGCGCCTTACGCCAAATGGACCATTAATAAACTATGAATTGTCCAGAAATAAATCCGGCGCGCTTCTGTTAACCATACCACTATTTACCATCGCGGCGCGCCCCGCCCGGTAACGAAGCATTTACTTAGGATGGCTTCGCCTTGCGCCTTTCGATAGGAGCGCGAGAGCGCCTGTTGATAGGCTCCCTGCGTTAACACCTTGGTTATTTCTTCGCGTCTATTTTTACGACCTCATTAAGCAAAGGAGGGCGCCATGTCGGACATTGGCATTCCGGGCGGACGGATCCGGTCTTTCGTAGAGCGGGTCGAGAACTTGGACACCGAATTGCAGGAGTTGAACGAGCAGAAAAAGGAGGTCTTCGCGGAGGCGAAGGCTGAGGGTTTCGATGTAAAAATCCTCAAGGAAATCATCAAGCTGAGGAAGCAGGATAAGGACGAGCGCGACGAGCACGAGACTCTGCTCGATCTGTATATACGGGCGATGGAATCAGAGGAACGTGCCGCCAAGGCCGCTTGACGCGATTCGCCAGATATTTCTCGCCGGACAGGTGATCGGGACCACCCGGTCACCTCGCGCGGCGGCCATCGGTGAGCCGCGCAGTCACTGGATTGGCGAGGGCGATCAGGAGATTTGAGCGAGGTTGTCATTGGGGCGCAGTATCTCTGCGTCAGGCCGGGAGCGGGAGTGGAACAAGCAAGCTGCCCCAAAGTTAGTTAGCCCGCCAAAACCCTATTCCAGTTCACAGTCAAAACTTCTGTGATAGGCCCACGAAGAACCCTCGCCGAGGGCCGTACTGTGGAGCAAAAACGCCGATGCCGGTGCCGTTGCGGATCTCGTAGACTTCGTCGAAGAGATTGACGGCGGCAAGCCGCACCGTGAAGGGCTTCCAACCCGCTGCCGTGAACTCATGGCTGAGGCCGAGGTTGACCTGGGTGTATCCCGGGAGGTGGCCTGTATTGGCGAAGCCGTCGCGCAAGCCGCTGCCATAGATCATGTCAAGGCTGGCTTGCGTGCCATCCCATTTGTAGGACGCGCCGGACGAAGCCGTGATGGTTTGCGCATGATCGGTGTAAATGTCGTGAGTGGCGATGTAGGCCAGTTCGTCGGCGGAAAAGAGATATTGATTTGAGACGATGTCCGTCGCCACTTGCCGGGCGATTGCGATGTTGCCGTAGGCGCGGAACCCGCCCCGGCTGTATGTCGCTTTGATCTCCACGCCCTCGTTTTCGCCGTGGGCGTAGTTGAACCCGTTGAGAACATAGGCGGCGCCGAATTGGCCATCGTCGAGCAGGTCGGTCGCGAGCTTGTAGTAGGCGTCGACACCGAGTTCAAGGCCGGGCATAACGGTCTGCGTCACGCCCGCGTCAAAGTAGTGGGAACGCTCCGGCAATACTGGCCCGACCTTGGCCGGCGGATTGGTTTGGCTCGGATCGAAGATCGGGTCGGGCGCGTTGGTGGTGCCGAAGAACTTCCAATAGGCGGCCGGAGCGGCAATGACCTGGGAGGGCGGCGTGAAATAACGCGCGTAACCGGCATGAAACACGGTGCCTTCGAGAGGCTTGTAGACGAGGCTCACGCGCGGGCTTAATTGATTGGCGTCCACATATTGCCACATCTGGTCGAAGCGACCCCCGAGATTGAGCGTCAGTGTACTCGTAAGCTTCCACTCGTCCTGAAGATAAAGCCCCGCAATCGTCCCGAGCTTCGAATTGCTATCGGTAGGAAAGAGAAGCTGGGCAGGGTTAAGAGGCGTCCCAGCCGTGTCGGTCAGGAAGGTTATGGCGTCGGTTGCGACGTAGCTCTGCTCTGCACTGACAATAAATCCGGCGCGGATTGTATGCGCCGGATCAACGCGCCACGCACTGTCGCCTTGAAGTCCGTTCAGAAAGCTCTGACGGATGACATCGGTCGAGACGCCGTTGAAGACGAGGTCGCCGACCGGATCGGGGTTGAAGTGCACGCTGCTGTAACGGGAAAAATAGGAAATCTGATAGTCTGTCTTGTCGACGGTCTGCTGGAACGCGAGAACGCCATAGTAATTCTGTTCGAACTGCGTCTCGTTGAGTTTCGCCGATGAGAATGTTTCATCGCTAAACGGCGCGGGCAGATCGGCTATTGTTGGCTGACCTGGGTTGTTCGGAATCTGATAATGATTGACGGCCGCTCCCGAGATTACGCTCCAGCGGGCGCTATTTGGTAAAATCGTGGAAACATAGCTAAAGAACTTCTCTTGCTCGGTTTGATCGTGGATCGCGTTGACGCTTGGTGTCGGGTTTTCGAGGCCGAGATCGCTTTCGAAAAATCGCCCTGTGAAGAAATATTCGGTCGTTCCGGTCGTGCCGCCATAATCGAGGTTCGTCGTAAATGTGCCATGGCTTCCACCGTAAACGCCAACTTGCCCGCCGTTCACGAATGCGCCGTCGCGCGTCTGGATATCGACGATGCCTGACGTTCGAAGTCCATATTGAGCCGGAAGAGCGCCGGTGATGAGCGAGATTTGCCCGACGATGCTTGTTTCGAGGACTTGCCCAAACCCGGAAACGCCATCGGGCAAAAAGATGCCGTTCAATCTATATTGAACGTTGGCATGCTCATTGCGCACGTGAATGCTGCCGCTGGCGGCGGAATCCTGCGTCACGCCCGGAGTTTGCAGCAAAACCTTATCAAGCGGCGTGTTCTCGCCCTGCGGCAAAGCCCGAATCTGCTCGTGAGTGAGTGTACTCGCGATTGCTCCCGCCGTCGGGGATAGATTCTCTCGAGCCGCATCCAGCGCCTGGAAGCTCTGGGCGAGAGCGGAAACCGGGCCATTGGCGCCTTCGGCTGCCGGGTTTGTCTCCACCGGTTGTTTTTCCGGCTGCACGTTGGCAGAAGGGGCGGAAGCGCGAGCGCCGCGCGCCACCCTGGGTTTCGGGCGGCTCGGCGTTGGCGCTTCTTTCGGTGTCACGATTGTCACCGGCGGCAGCTCGATCATCGCCGGGGGCTGCGCTGCAGGACCCGTCTGGGGTGCAACTGCGTTTGGTTTGCTTTCGGCAGGTGGTGCAGGAGCTTGCGTCGACGGTGCTGCCTGTGTGTCACTTGGGGCGGCGGGTGATTGAGTTTGCGCTTCCGCCGGGCGCGGAAGCGTCGATGCAAAAATCGCAATGGCGACGATCGCTTGCCTGACCATTTGATTCCCCCCCCAAGAACATTACTTTGTCAAAAGTCCATTGCAAGCATCTAGTGTCATGGTTTGATGTTATGTTATACCGTGACGCAACCCGGCAACAAGCCAAGCGGCGCGGCCTCGTGTGCCGCTCATTTTCTTTGTGCTCACGAATAAGGATCCATCCATGAATGCACCGCCGGAGCTGATAAGTAGTTTGTCGATTACTAATCTGATTGAGAACGCCGATCCCGTCGTGAAGGGGATCATGGCTCTGTTAGTGCTGGCTTCTTTCCTGTGCTGGGCCATCGGCTTCGAGAAGCTCATGCGATATATCGCTTTTTCCGCTCAGCTTCGCAGGCTGGAGCGAGCGCTGGCCGCGAAGCTATCCGAGGGCGCGAAATCATCATCCTGGCTGGGTCAGCTTTTTCAAACGATCTCAGCTTCGGAACCGCGCGACGCCAGGGACGCGCCGGGAAGTTTTCAAGTTCATCTCGAGCGGTCGCTGCAATGGGAGGCGTCGAATCAAATCCGCCGGCTGCAATCTGGCCTTCCTTTGCTGGCAACGGTGGGTTCGACGGCGCCGTTCATCGGCCTGTTTGGAACGGTGTGGGGAATCATGAACAGCTTCACCGGCATCGCAGCGGCGAAAGATACGAGTCTTGCCGTGGTGGCGCCTGGCATCGCCGAGGCGCTTCTCGCGACCGCAGCCGGGCTTGCCGCGGCGATTCCCGCTGTCGTTATGTACAACCTCGCCGCGGTCTATCTCAGCAACCGCTCGGAGCGCCTCAATCTGGCCGCAAGCCAGTATGCGAAGATCAAAGCCTATGACGCTGGCTGCCCTGATGGTGGCGACCGTATTGAGGGAGGGCTCGTCCATGGCATTCTCAATGCCCACTAACAAGCCGGGCGGCGCGTGGAACGCCGCACCGATTGCGGAAATCAATATCACGCCGATGGTGGATGTGATGCTGGTGCTGCTCGTCATTTTCATGGTGACAGCGCCGCTTCTTATGGCAGGCGTGAAAGTCGACCTTGCGAAAACATCCGCGCCCAAGATCAGCCATCTGAATAAGCCGCTGATTGTCTCGGTCGACGCCGCCGGTGAATTGTATGTCGGTGACGACCTCGTTCCAAAACGTGACTTCCAGCAGCGGCTGTCGGAACTGAAGGCGAAGGATGGCGATAAGGCTGTCTTCCTTCGGGCCGACCGCTCTATTCACTATGGCGATGTGCTGGAATTGATGGCGCAGATCGGCAACGCGGGTTTCCATCGCCTTTCGCTTCTCTCTCAGGAGGTTAACACCGCAACGGCGGCCAATGAGGGGCAGCCCCCTACGCCATGACGAACTGGCCTCGGCTTAGCGCAATTTTTCTCGCCGCTTGTCTCCATGGAGGGGCGCTTTATGCGCTTCGAGGCCACATGGCGAGCGAGGCGATGGCGCTCGACTCCGGTGAGGGCACGGGCGAAACCAACATCGTCGCCGCCGTCAATCTCAATACAGGCGATCTTTTCGATCAGGCGGCGCAAGCAGCCTCGCAGGCGTCAGAGGCGCCCAAGACAGAGCCTGAACCCCCGAAAAAGGACGAAACAACGCCCGCCGTGAAACCGGAAGAAGCGGCGCCACGAAAGCAAGAGCAGGCAAAACGGGTTGAGAAGCCGAAGCAACAAACTCATATGGCGAGCGCCGCCTCTCAGGTGCAGGACGCCCAGCAGGCGTCAGCCGCTGCGGCCGCACATCGCGAAAAACTTTTGTCCGCTTATCAAATCCAGCTTCATGAGGCTCTCGAACGCGCCAAAAAGCACATCCGCACGACCCACGATGGCGACGTGATCCTCGCGATCACGATCGCACCGTCTGGTGACCTTATCTCGGATACGGTTTTGAAAAGCTCAGGGATCCCGGAAGCGGATCGCGCCGCTGTCGCCTCGATCGATCGCGCGGCGCCCTTTCCGCCTATTCCACCCGAGATCAGCAAAACGGAGATAACGTTGAGAGTGCCGTTCCAATTTCGTGTGCGATGAACGCCAGCGACTTCGCGCAATGCAAAGAACGCATATTAGCCCCAGTTGAAACGGCGTAATTCCAAAAGTGCGTCGTCAAATCCGCCCGGCGCACTTCGTCCCCTTACCACATACAAAGTCGAATTCTGCTTGCTGAAGTGCTGCGGTAATTCGTTCGAAAATACTGAACTTCTCTTTTCGACCCAAGGCTGCCTTCCAGAGATAGAGAAGTCTCGAAGCGCGCCCCCGTTACAGCTGCGCATAGCGGCGTATAACGCACCGCCCAGGCTTGCCAATCCGCGCGAACGCGGTCCATAACAGCGCCTTACCATTCAGGGCATCCAAAACCATGAAACAGCGCGTTTTCTCCGGCGTCCAACCGACCGGCAATCTGCATCTCGGCAACTATCTCGGCGCGATCACGAAATTCGTCGCGCTGCAGGATCATTCCGATTGCATCTACTGCGTCGTCGACATGCACGCGATCACGGTCAAGCAGGACCCGGCCGATTTGCGGCGCTCCACGCGCGAGGTCACGGCAGCTTTCATCGCGGCGGGCGTGAACCCCGAGAAGCACATCATTTTCAACCAGTCGCAGGTCTACGCGCATGCGGAGCTTGCCTGGATTTTGAACTGCGTGGCGCGCATCGGCTGGCTGAACCGCATGACGCAGTTCAAGGAGAAGGCGGGCAAGGACCGCGAAAACGCGAGCATCGGGCTCTACGTCTATCCTGTGCTGATGGCGGCGGACATCCTCGCCTATCGCGCGACGCACGTGCCGGTGGGCGACGATCAGAAGCAGCACCTGGAGTTGGCGCGCGACATTGCGCAGAAATTCAACGTCGATTTCGCGGAGACGATTGCCGCCGAAGGTTTCACGGATGGCTTCTTCCCGCAGCCCGAGCCGGTCATTTCCGGCCCCGCTACGCGGGTGATGTCGTTGCGCGACGGCACGAAAAAAATGTCGAAGTCCGATCCCTCGGACCTGTCCCGCATCAACGTCGCGGACGACGCCGAGACGATTGCCAGGAAGATCCGGAAGGCCAAGACCGATCCCGAGCCGCTGCCGACCGACGAGAAGGGCTTCGAGGGCCGCCCGGAGGCCGAGAACCTCGCCGGGATTTATTCGGCTCTCAGCGGGCAAAGCATGGAGGCGGTGCTGCGCGAGTTCGGCGGCTCGCAGTTCTCGCAGTTCAAGAACGCGCTCGCGGACCTCGCGGTCGAGAAGCTCGGGCCGATTGGCGCGGAGATGAAGCGCATTTCCGCCGATACCGCGTATATCGACAGCGTGCTTGCGGATGGCGCGGAGCGCGCGCGCGTCATCGCCGACGAAACGCTTCACCATGTCCGCAATATTGTCGGCTTCGTGCAAGCGCACGCGGCTGAAAAGCATGCTAAGGTGGCCGCCGATCGATAGCAGCGCGATTGGAAGCCCATGGCGGACCGCACCCCTCGCGACCTCTTCACAGAAGGCCACAAGCGCAAGTTCCTTGTGATCGTTGACGAAGTCTCCCGAAGGCGAAACGGCTTTATATTACGCGGCCCGCCGCGCTCACCGAACGGGCGGCGGGTTGGCGCTTCTGTTCGTGATCGAACCGCCCGAGATGACGCACTGGCTTGGCGTCATGGATACATTTCGGGACGAGCAGCATCAAAAGGCCCGCGCTGTGTTCCGTCTTCGCGCACGGAAACTCAAAACCTGGGGCTTCGAGGACATCGCGCATGAGGAAATCATCCGCGAGGGCTATAAGGCCGAGGAGATCGTGAAGCTTATCGAAGAGGATCGGGACTTCGGCATCCTGGTGCTTGGCGCTTCGGCCGATCCCGAAGGGCCGGGGCCGCTCGTTTCCTCTCTTGCGGCAGGCGCGAAGGCCGGGACATTCCCTATTCCGGTCACCATCGTGCCCGGAAATCTCTCAATAGAAGAGATCAAGGGATTAGCCTGACTGCCGAGGTCGGATTTCCACTTGAAACCGTTCCCGAAGCCTGCCTTATTATGGAGCAGTGGCATGGGTGCAGAAGGAAATTAGCATGTTCATTCAAACCGAGGCGACCCCCAACCCGGCGACGCTGAAGTTTCTACCGGGCAAAGTGGTCCTCGACGAGGGCACGCGGGAGTTTCGCGACGCTTCGCAGGCGGAGCCGGTTTCGCCGCTCGCTGCGCGGTTGTTCGCCGTCGATGGCGTGACGGGCGTTTTTCTCGGCTCGGACTTCATTTCCGTCACCAAGGATCACCGCGAATGGCAGCAGCTGAAGCCCGCCGTGCTCGGCGCCATCATGGAGCACTTCCTCTCCGGTGAGCCCGTTGTGACCGACGGACACGGGGCTGGCCATGGCGGCGAGGATTTCGATCCGAAAGACGCAGAGATCGTGGCCACGATCAAGGAGTTGATCGAGACGCGCGTGCGCCCGGCGGTCGCCAATGACGGCGGCGACATCATCTTCCACGGCTTCCGCTCCGGGATTGTCTACCTCAAAATGCACGGCGCATGCTCAGGCTGCCCGTCCTCGACAGCCACGCTCCGACATGGCATCGAAAACCTGTTGAAGCACTTCATCCCGGAGGTGGAGGAGGTGCAGCCCGTCTAGTGTGGCGTCTCGCAATTGCCTACCAACGTCGTGGCAAGCTCTCATGGGCAATTGCGAGACATAAGCCCCACTAGTACAGTTGGCCGGAAGTTCGCACTCCCATTGCAGCAAGCGCTCAAGCGAACTTCCGGCCGTAAGCTGTACTAGATACTAGGGAGTTGCTAGTACGCCTTGTCCGCGGGAAGTCCTGTCGACGCCCGCCGCATGTGGGTCAGGACTTCCCGCGGGGCGTACTAGAATCTTGTTTTTTGCTAGTGTCCCGTCTCCGGATTGCCGCTCCCTTTGCAGCGAACTCGCACGGCAATTCGGAGACGAAGGGACACTAGCGATCCTTAGCGCACCGGCCTATATCCGTCCCAAGATGAAACACTCGTTCGGGGGTATCTATGGCCGGGCCCATCGCTGCGGAATGCTTGAATCAAATCTTCTTCGAAGCCCGCACCCACAATAAGTGGCAGGACAAGCCCGTTCCCGACGAGTTGCTTCGGCAACTCGTCGACATCATGAAGATGGGGCCGACGAGCGCGAACCAATCTCCGGCGCGGCTCCTGTTCGTGAAGTCGGCGGAGGCCAAGGAAAGGCTCGCCCCGCATCTGTCGGAGGGCAACCGCGCCAAAACGATGAGCGCCCCGGTGTGTGCGATCATCGGCTACGATCTCAAATTCTATGAGCATCTCCCGAAACTCTTCCCGCATACCAATGCGAAGAGCTGGTTCGAGAGCGGCCCGCAAGAGAAGATCGAGAGTTCCGCCTTCCGCAACGGCACATTGCAAGGCGCGTATTTCATCATTGCGGCGCGGGCGCTTGGGCTCGATACGGGCCCCATGTCGGGCTTCGACAATGCCGGCGTCGACCGGGAATTTTTCGCGGGTACGAGCGTGAAGTCCAACTTCCTTTGCAGCCTCGGTTATGGCGACCCGTCCGGGCTTTTCCAGCGGTCGCCGCGTTTCTCCTTCGAGGAAATGGCCAAGATCATCTAGACGCCTTATACCTATGAATTAAGTCTCAGGCCCCTCACCCTAACCCTCTCCCCGTGGGAGAGGGAACGGGCCGCAACCGCTGTGCAGGCGTTCCTTCTCCCACGGGGAGAAGGACAGGATGAGGGGTTGCAGACCTACTAGAAAGACGGGCCCCGCGCGGTGAAAATCCTGGCAATCGAGACAAGCATGGGCCGGACATCGGTGGCGCTCACTCGCCCTGGTGAGCCTGTGTTTGTGAAACGGATCGAATCCGGGCGCGGTCAGGCCGAGCAGCTGATTCCTCTTATCGGCTCTCTCATGGAAGAGGCGGCTGTCTCATTCGACATGTTGGACCGCGTCGCCGTGTGCATCGGTCCAGGCGGCTTCTCCGGCATTCGGACCGGCGTCGCTGCGGGGCGCGGCATCGGGCTTGCCGCACACCTGCCTGTCGTCGGCGCGACCAGCTTCAGGATCATGGCGGCGGCTTTCGAAGAGATGGGAGGCGTCCCGGAGACCTACGCGCTCGCCGCCCCGGCGGGAATGAGCGCGGTCTACTGCCAGCTCCTGGCTCGCGGCTGCAAGGCGCTCAGCGACATTGTGGCCTTGCCTCAATCGGAGTGCGCGTCCTTCGTCGAAGGCAAAGCGCAGGTCTTGGCCGGCCCTGCCGCCAGAGCCCTATTGGACGCAGGGTTCGTCAGCCTCCCCGTTACAGCTGCCGAGCTTCACCCCGACGCCGTCACGCTTGCCGAACTCGCCATCAGCCTTGATCCCGAACGCGATCCGCCCTCTCCCCATTACGTCCGAGAAGCGGATGCAAAGCCGCAAACAAAACATGTCATCGCCCTTGATACCGATTGAGAGCGCCGCAGCCTGTATTACGGAAGCAACCGCCACCGATGCAGAGGCTCTCGCGGCCCTTTACGCGGAGGCGCTCCCCCCAGCTTGGCCGGCGCACGAACTTGCCGCTGCCTGCACCGACGCAAGCCGGGCCGTATTGAAGGCCGCGGAAGGGGCGCATTCGCATGGCTTTATCATCTTGCAATTCGCCGCCGACGAGGCTGAAATCCTTGCAATTGCAGTCGCTAAGGACCGGCGGAGGCTTGGCTATGCGGCATCTTTGCTCCGTGGTGCTATAAGGACCTGTCAGAGCCGAATCATCTCTTGCATTTATCTGGAAGTGGGAGAAAGTAATGCGCCTGCGCGCAAGCTTTACGAGAAGTTCGGCTTCCTCGTTGCCGGGCGCCGCGAAAACTACTACCGCTCATCAAGTTCCGCGTCTGAAACAGCTCTCATTATGAGGCGAGACGCGAAACTCCCCGCATAGGTTGACCTGGAAAGAAGCTGCACTTAATGAGATCATCAGACAACAAGGTTCGATTCGGGCCAGGGATGGATGCTCTCGTATTTCATGGGAGAATGATGAAGCTTCTCGGAAGCTTACGGGCTTCTGTGCTTCTCGCTGCCTTTATTGCCGTAACCGTTCCATTGATGCTCGTTCAGTTCGGGCTCTTAAAACTCGGTCTCCGTCAGGCGAAAACCCTCCCACACGCTTATCACAAATTCGTGTGCCGTCTGTTAGGAATACGGGTTCGTATCAGTGGCGCGCTCGAATCCGGCCGCCCTGTCTTGTTGGTTTCGAACCATGTTTCCTGGCTGGACATTCCGGCATTGAGCACCGTGGCCCCTGTCAGCTTCGTGGCGAAATCGGAGGTGGGAACCTGGCCGTTCGTCAGCTTGCTCGCCAAATTGCAGCGCAGCGTCTTCGTCGACAGATCCCGGCGCACGCTCGTCAAAGACAAGGCGGGTGAGATCGCGGAGCGCTTGGCGCAGGGCGACAACATCGTGCTGTTCGCCGAAGGCACAAGCAGCGACGGCAACCGCATCCTTCCATTCCGCAGCTCATTGTTTTCCGCAGCATCGATCGCACCGAGAGCCGCCAACGATAACGGCCCGGAAGCTGTGGTTCAGACAATCGCGATCACCTACACGCACCTTCACGGCCTGCCGATCCTGCGGCATGAACGGCCATTGGTTGCCTGGTACGGCGAGATGGACATGCTAAGCCATGCCTGGAACGTCCTGAAAAGCGGTCCTCTCGATGTCACCATCCGCCTTGGCGAACCTGTCCGGCTTGCATCGCTGCGCGACCGCAAGGAGCTTGCGGCATTCTCTGAGGCTCAAGTCAGGAAATATTATATCGAGCAGGTGACAGCTCGTAACCGTGCGGCGTAGGGGCGGCGGCGGATTGGCAGACGACGTAGCCATGACTGATGCGCTTTTGGCTTTCGCAGACACTTCCGCGGAAGGCCCGGAAGAGCCGCTGGCCAGGAAAGTCTACATCAAGACGTTCGGGTGCCAGATGAACGTCTACGACTCCGAACGCATGGCCGATGCACTCGCGCCTGCGGGTTTCATCGAGACCGACAATCCGGAAGACGCCGACCTCGTCATCCTCAACACCTGCCATATCCGCGAGAAAGCCGCCGAAAAGGTCTATTCCGAGCTGGGACGCATCCGGCTGGTGCGTGAGGCGCGCCGGAGAAACGGCGCCGACAGCATCATTGCCGTTGCGGGCTGCGTCGCCCAGGCCGAAGGCGAGGAACTGGTGCGCCGCGCGCCCGCCGTCGACATCGTGGTCGGTCCGCAAAGCTATCACAGGCTGCCGGATCTTCTGAAGCGTCGAGCGACAAGCCGCGCCGCTATCATCGAAACCGAATTTCCCGCTGCGGAGAAGTTTGAAGCGCTGCCCGCGCCGAAACCTCGCGCGCCGGCTTCTGCGTTCCTCACGGTCCAGGAAGGCTGCGACAAGTTCTGCACCTTCTGCGTCGTGCCCTACACCAGAGGCTCGGAATACTCTCGCCCCGTCGCGCAAATTCTCGACGAGGCAAAGCGACTCGCCGAACGCGGGGTGAAGGAGATCACGCTGCTTGGGCAGAACGTGAACGCCTATCACGGCGAGGGGCAATCCGGGAAAACCTGGGATCTGGCGCAGCTTCTCGGCGCGCTGTCGGACGTCGATGGGCTTGAACGCCTTCGCTTCACGACGAGCCATCCGAACGAGATGACCGATGCGCTCATCGCCGCCCATCGCGACCTGCCCAAGCTGATGCCCTATCTGCATCTGCCATTCCAGGCCGGGTCCGATGGCATCCTCAAGGCGATGAATCGCAAGCACACGATGGCGGATTATTTCCGCATCGTGGAAAAGCTCAGGAGAGCGCGGCCGGACCTGGCGCTTTCAACGGACGTTATTGTCGGCTTTCCCGGTGAGAGCGAGGCCGATTTCGAGGAGACGATGCGGGTCGTCGAGACAGTCAAATTCGCGCAAGCCTATTCGTTCAAATATAGCGCGCGGCCCGGAACACCCGCCGCCGATCGCAGCGGCCAAGTCGGCGAGGATGTGAAGTCCGATCGTCTCGCCCGGCTGCAATTTCTGCTAAACGCCCAGCAGACAGCATTCAACGCAAGCATGGTGGGGCGCAGATTGGACGTGCTATGGGAGACGCAAGGCAAGAAAGCAGGGCAGATCGTAGGCCGGTCGCCCTACCTGCAAGCGGTTCATGTGGAGGACGGCGCCGAACTGACCGGAAAGATCACAGCCGTCAAAATTGTTGGCGCAAGCCAAAATAGTCTTCGCGCCGTCATAAAAAAAGTGGACGGTCTTGCTACATAGGCAGACAATAACATGAGGTTTGCACGGCGATAGGATGCGTATAGACAGTTCTTGCCCGGTGTCGAGACACCGCCCCCTTGGCGCACTATGAACGCAGGCTCGCGTAATCAGGCTTGGCGAGCGAGTTCAAAGCCGCAAGCGTCACAGTCCCTGTACCGGATTGAAATCACCTTCGATGACAACCGAAAGCTTGCCGATGTGCTCGGCGAGTTCGACGCCAATCTTGCTCTCATCGAAAACAAGCTCGGCCTTAAGGCTGTGGTGCACGGCAATGTCGTCGTCCTCGATGGCGAAAAGGACAGCTGCCTGCAGGGCAAGGACGTTTTGGAAACGCTTTATCAGCGGACGAAAAATGGGGGAGCGGCCTTGACCCAAGGCGATGTTGAGGGCGCCATTCGCCATCTGTCGAAGAGCGTGAACACATCCACGCCCGGCGCCGACACGCCTGCGCCTGTTTCCATGGTTGGCGAGCTGAAAACGCGAAAGCGCAGCGTTCTGGCGCGGACGCCCGCGCAGTCGACTTATATCCGGGCGCTTCAAAGCCGCGAAATGGTCTTCGGAACCGGGCCGGCCGGCACGGGCAAGACCTACCTTGCGGTCGCCTACGCGGCTGGGTGCCTCGAAAGGGGCGAGGTGGATCGGCTTGTCTTGTCGCGGCCTGCGGTCGAGGCGGGCGAACGGCTCGGATTTCTTCCTGGGGATATGAAGGAAAAAGTCGATCCCTATTTGCGTCCGCTCTATGACGCCCTGTATGATGTACTCCCCCCGGAAAGGGTAGAGCGCGGTCTCGAGACGAAAATGATCGAAATCGCGCCGCTCGCCTTTATGCGGGGCCGGACGCTGGCTCATTCGATCGTGATTCTCGATGAAGCACAGAATTGTACGGCGATGCAGATGAAGATGTTTCTGACCCGCCTTGGAGAAGGCAGCAAGATGATCATTACCGGTGACCCTTCGCAGGTAGACTTGCCGATGGGCCAATCGTCGGGCCTCGTCGATGCGCTGTCGATCCTCGCCGATGTCGAGGGAATCGCCCATATTGCTTTCACTCGCGCGGATGTCATTCGTCATCCGCTTGTGGGCCGTATTATTGAAGCTTACGAAACAAAGCGCTAAGTTAAGATTGTTATGACACCAACCGATATGGACAGCACTATTGAGCCTGCGGCGTCTTCGGAAAAAGACGCTTCGAGCGGCGAGGCCGAGCCCTCCCGAACGTGCACGGATATTGTGATTGAAGACGAACGTTGGGGCTCTGTGACCGGTCTTGAAGGCCTTATCCCGAATCTCGCGGCTGAAACTCTTCGTGCGGTGCAGCTTTCACCGGAAAGCCGCAGCGTCAGCGTTGCGCTGCTTTCGGACGCCGAGGTGCGCGGGCTGAACAAGGCCTTTCGCGGCAAGGATGCCCCGACAAATGTGCTGTCGTTTCCCTCCCCGCCTGCAATGCACGCTGGAAGCCGCAAAAGCGAGGTGCTTTTCCTCGGAGATGTGGCTTTGGCCTATGAGACGGTCGTGAGCGAAGCTTCGGCTCAGGGTAAGACCGTCCTTCATCATGCGGCTCACCTCGTGGTGCATGGCGTCTTGCATCTCGCGGGGTTCGACCATGACGGCGACGCCGATGCCGAGCGCATGGAAGCGGCCGAGGGCGCTATTCTCGCCCGCTTCGGCATTCCCGACCCCTATCGGGACGATGCTGCTTCGCCGGCAACCGCTGTTTGATCACAAGGGTAACAATAAAAAGCTATGTCTACACCACTCGGGCACGAAACGGGGAAAACGAAGGCATCGCCAAGCTGGCTTCAGCGTATGGCGGCCAACCTGGGATTTACCAGCGCCGTAAGCCTGCGGGAAACGCTCGAAACCGCAATCCGGGAGATGGGCGCCGAGGACGACCAGTCCCTGTCGCAGCAGGAACGCCTCATGCTGCTTAATGTTCTCGAATTTGGCGAAACCAAAGTCTCGGAGGTGATGATCCCTCGCGCCGACATCGTCGCCGTGGAAGAGAACCAGACCGTCGCCGAGCTCCTGAATTTGTTCGCCCGCATCGGCCATTCGCGCGTGCCCGTCTTCCGCGAAAGCCTCGATAACCCGATCGGGATGGTGCACATCAAGGATGCGATCGCCTGGGTCACGCGCGGCGCGAAACTGAGCTTGCAGGATGAGGCGGCCATGGAGAGGGCTGCTCAAACCCTCGACCTGAGCCGCTCGGCTCTGAGGACAACCATAGCCTCCGCTAAACTTGTCCGGGAAGCTCTCTTCGTGCCATCCTCAATGTCTGCCTTGGCATTGCTGGCGAAGATGAAGCAGAAGCAAATCCACCTCGCCGTCGTCGTGGACGAGTTCGGGGGGACGGATGGCCTCGCGACGTTCCAGGACGTGGTGGAGGCGATCACGGGCGACATCGCCGATGAGCACGACGACAGCAAAGCCCTGGCAATCGGTGTCGAGAACGAGGCGTTCATAGCGAGCGCGCGGACGCCCATCGAGGACGTCGAGCAGGCTCTCGGCATGAGCTTGACCACAAACGGAATCCCGGAGGACGTCGAGACCTTGGGCGGGCTCATCATGGCGACGGTGGGAAACGTGCCCAAGCGCGGTCAGATCGTTCCGCATCCCTCCGGCGTGACCTTCGAGATCCTGGAAGCCGGGCCGCGGCGCTTGCACAAGGTTCGCATTTTCAAGCAACTCGTCCTGGCCGCCCCTGATAAACCGCTGCTGCTTCCAGCGCCCGAGGGTGGACCCGAGCCGGAATCCATGAAGAGGGATGGCGCAACTCTTCGGGACGCAAGAGCCGCGTAAGCAACCTTTGCTAATCTGGCCAGCGGATTTCCTTCCGAAACGCCGCTCGCTCAGCGCTTCGTCTTAACGGAAAGGCGACGCCTTATCCGGGACCGTAACACTACCTTTTTAAGATCCCGGCTCGCGCTTCCTTTGGCCGGGATGACGCAGACGGCGATCCGTTGGCGCATCCGGCAAAACCTGCCCAATAATACCAAGCGCCGGAAGTGTTGACCGGTAGTTCCCCCTCACCCCAACCCTCTCCCGCGAGGGGAGAGGGGGCTGGTCGCGACAGTTGAAACGGCGTTCCTTCTCCCACAGGGAGAAGGACAGGATGAGGGGTATTAACTTGCGCTTTCAAGCGCTTACTCCTCACCCGGATCGCAAGCGATCCGGCATCTCCCACCGGGAGAGGTAGCCGCTGCGATTCAATATATCTCCGGGCCTAATCTGTAAGTCGGCGATCGGTCGGCCTTCCTGACTTCCAGTCAGCCTCAAACTTGTGAGCGCTCATCACGCGACTATGAAATTCCTATAGGAGCGTGTGAGCGCTCGAATTGTTTTTATATGTCTGATTGCTGATTTGCCGCGATAGCCGCACCGGGCGCCACCCTCTCGGACCTGAAGCGGCATAAATCTGAGGCTCGAAATGACTGACATTGCAATGCTGGCCATGGGCGTCGGCTTCTTCGTTATCGCCCTCGCCTATGTCGCTGCCTGCGACCGATTGTGAGGACCTTATGTTCTTCGATTACATTCTGGCGGGAGCCGTCACCGCGCTTTTGCTCGGCTACCTCGTTTACGCGCTTGTCCGTCCTGAGCGGTTTTAAGCAGAGTTCCCAAAAGTGGCCTTCCCGGTTTTGGGAAAAAACTCTGCGAAAACAAAAGAGTCCAAGCAGGCATCCGCTGGCTGGCGGGTGAATGCCTGCTTGGAGCAGCCCGCATCCGTTTGGAGGCGGACAGGCTGCTTTGGCACTTAAGAATCGATCAACTTTTCCGCCTTTGATCGCTTCCGATTAAAGGCGGGTTGATCGAGTGGAGCGTCATCCATGACAATTCTAGGCTGGGTGCAAATTGCACTCTATGCGCTCGTTATCATTCTCATCACCAAGCCGCTGGGCTGGTATATGACCCGCGTGTTCAATGGCGAACGCGTTCTGCTGCTTTGGCCGCTTCGGCCCGTCGAGCGGGCGCTGTACTGGGTTAGCGGCGTCAACGAAAGGCAGGAGCAGAGCTGGATCACTTACGCCGTGTCCATGCTGTTCTTCAGCGTGGCTGGATTCGTGACGCTCTATGCCTTGCAGCGGTTCCAGGCTTCGCTCCCTTTCAATCCGCAAGGGCAGGCCGCGGTCACACCCGACCTCGCCTTGAACACGTCGGTCAGCTTCGTCACCAATACGAACTGGCAGTCTTATACGCCGGAGACGACCATGAGCTATCTCGTGCAGATGGCCGGGCTCACGGTGCATAACTTCCTTTCCGCCGCAACCGGCATAGCGCTTGCATTGGCGCTGATCCGCGGCTTCTCGCGTAGCACGTCGAGCACGGTCGGCAATTTCTGGGTCGATATGACCCGCTGCACGCTGTACGTGCTGCTGCCCGTCTCCATCCTGGTCGGCCTCTTCTTCGTCTGGCAGGGCATGCCGCAGAACCTGAACCCCTACACCGAGGTGACGACGCTCGAAGGAGCAAAACAGCTCATCGCCCAAGGCCCCGTCGCGTCGCAGGAAGTCATCAAGATGCTCGGGACGAATGGCGGCGGCTTCTTCAACGCCAACTCCGCGCATCCATTCGAAAACCCGAACGCGCTCACAAACTTCATTCAGATCATCCTGATTTTCTCAATTGGCGCCGCGCTAACGAATGTGTTCGGCCGGATGGTGGGCGATCAGCGGCAGGGCTGGGCGATATTCTCGGTCATGGGCCTCTTGTTCCTGGCCGGCGTGGCGGTTTGCTACTCGGCTGAGGGCGCTGGAAATCCCGCCTTCGCGAAGCTCGGCATCGATACAGCGCCGAGCGCGCTCCAGGCCGGGGGCAATATGGAAGGCAAGGAGACCCGCTTCGGCATCGCAAACTCCGCGCTGTTCACGACCGTTACGACGGATGCGTCCTGCGGCGCGGTCAACAACATGCATGACAGCCTCACCCCGCTTGGCGGCATGGTCCCGATGATCAACATCATGCTCGGTGAGATCATTTTCGGCGGTGTGGGCTCGGGCCTGTACGGGATGCTGTTGTTCGCGATCCTGGCCGTCTTCATCGCGGGGCTGATGGTCGGGCGCACGCCGGAATATCTCGGCAAGAAGATCGAGGCCAAGGAGGTGAAGATGGCGATGCTCGCGATCCTGATCCTACCGTTCTCGATCCTCGGCTTCACGGCCATCGCCGTCGTCGCGAAGGACGGGCTCGCCGGAATGGCGAACGCTGGCCCGCACGGCTTCAGCGAGGCGCTTTACGCCTTCACCTCCGCGACCGGCAATAATGGCAGCGCGTTTGCCGGGCTTTCCGCCAACACGATGTTCTATAACACGACGCTCGCCTTCGCGATGCTGATCGGCCGCTTCCTGATGGTGATCCCGGCGCTGGCCATAGCCGGATCGCTGGCGGGCAAGCGGACCCTGCCCCCATCTGCGGGAACGTTCCCGACGCACGGTCTCCAGTTCGTCCTGCTCGTCTCAGGCGTGATCCTTATCCTTGGCGGTCTCACATTCTTTCCCGCGCTCTCACTCGGCCCGGTCGTCGAACATTTCGCGATGACAGCCGGTCAAACCTTCTGAGCTTCGAGGTGAAATCCATGCTCGCTCCAGCACCAGCTACCAGTAAAACCAGACGAACCATGGCTACGATCACGGACCCTAAGATCCTGATCCCGGCCATCGGGGAGTCCTTCAAGAAACTCAACCCTCGGACCCTGGCCAAGAACCCGGTCATGTTCGTGGTCGAAGTCGTCGCGTTTCTCGTGACGGTGCTTTTCATCCGCGACCTCGTCATGGGCGGCCAAGACTACGGCTTTTCGATCCAGATCATCCTCTGGCTGTGGTTCACGGTTCTGTTCGCGAATTTCGCGGAAGCCGTCGCCGAAGGACGCGGCAAGGCGCAGGCCGCAAGCCTTCGCGCGACGAAGACGGACATCAGCGCGAAGAAGCTTGCGGATGCCAAAAACCGCGAGCGCTACGATCTTGTCCCCGCAATGCAGTTGAAGCCCGGCGATATCGTGTTCGTCGAAGCGGGCGACCTCATTCCCTCCGATGGCGACGTGATCGAGGGTGTGGCCTCGGTCAACGAAGCGGCCATTACCGGCGAGTCCGCGCCCGTGATCCGCGAGTTGGGCGGCGACCGATCGGCAGTGACGGGCGGAACGCTTGTCATCTCGGACTGGATCGTGGTGCGCATCACGGCTGGCCAGGGCTCGACCTTCCTCGATCGAATGATTTCCCTGGTCGAAGGCGCGGAACGGAAGAAGACGCCGAACGAGATCGCGCTGAACATCCTCCTGGCGGGCATGACGATCATCTTCGTCTTTGCCGTCGCAAGCATCCCCAGCTTCGCAGCCTATGCCGGAGGCAGCATCTCGGTGCTGGTCCTCGTCGCTCTCTTCGTCACCCTCATCCCGACAACCATCGGCGCGCTCCTCTCTGCCATCGGCATCGCGGGCATGGACCGGCTCGTGCGCTTCAACGTGCTCGCCATGTCGGGGCGTGCGGTGGAAGCCGCAGGCGACGTGGATACGCTGCTCCTCGACAAAACCGGCACCATCACGCTCGGAAACAGGCAGGCGTCGGAGTTCATTCCCTTGAAGGATGTCACCGACAAGGAGCTTGCGGATGCCGCGCAACTGGCCTCGCTGTCCGATGAGACGCCGGAAGGCCGATCCATCGTGGTGCTGGCCAAGGACCGCTACGGCATCAGGGGCCGGGATATGTCCCAGTTTAGCGCGCATCATTTCATCCCATTCTCGGCGCAAACGCGCATCAGCGGCGTCGATCTCGAGGGCGAGCAAATCCGCAAAGGCGCCGTGGATGCGGTGGTCAACTATGTGCGGCAGGTGACCGGCAATCCAAACATGCCAGCTCCGCCAGAGCTTGAGCGCGCCGCCGAAGGGATATCGACAGCGGGAGGCACCCCGCTGGCCGTTGCGAGGAATGGGCGGCTGCTTGGGGTGGTCCATCTGAAGGACATCGTGAAGGGCGGCATCCGCGAGCGCTTCGCCGAGCTGCGGCGCATGGGCATCCGAACCATCATGATCACGGGCGACAATCCGCTGACCGCCGCCGCCATCGCAGCCGAAGCGGGGGTGGACGACTTCCTGGCGCAGGCGACGCCCGAGAACAAGCTCAACCTCATCCGCGAGGAGCAGGCCAAGGGCAAGCTCGTCGCGATGTGCGGCGACGGCACGAACGATGCGCCAGCGCTGGCCCAGGCTGACGTGGGCGTGGCCATGAACACCGGCACGATGGCGGCTCGCGAAGCCGGCAACATGATCGACCTCGACAGCGATCCCACCAAGCTGATCGAGATAGTCGAGATCGGCAAGCAGCTCCTCATCACGCGGGGGGCGCTCACAACCTTCTCCATCGCGAACGACGTCGCGAAATATTTCGCGATCATCCCGGCCATGTTCGTCGCCTTCTATCCGCAGCTCAACGCGTTGAATGTGATGGGCCTTTCGACGCCGCAAAGCGCGATTCTTTCGGCGATCATTTTCAACGCGCTGATTATCATCTTTCTGATCCCGCTCGCGCTGCGCGGCGTGCGCTACCGGCCCCTGGGCGCTTCAAAAATCCTGACCCGCAACCTACTGATCTACGGCGTCGGCGGCATCATCGTCCCGTTCATCTGCATCAAGCTGATCGATATGGCGGTTTCCGCCGCCGGTCTCGCTTGAGGAGACTAGTCATGTTGAGACAAATCCAACCCGCTATCGTCATGATCATACTGCTCACGGTCATTACAGGCTTGGCCTATCCCTTGGGCATGACCGGGCTCGCTCAATTTCTCTTTCCTCATCAGGCGAATGGGAGCCTGATCGAGAAAGACGGCAAGGTTATCGGCTCCGAGCTTATCGGCCAAAACTTCGCTGATGCGCGCTACTTTCACGGCAGGCCGTCGGCCACCACCGACACGGACCCGAACGACCCAACGAAAACGGTTCCCGCGCCTTACAACGCCAGCAATTCGGGTGGCGCCAATGCCGGGCCGACCTCCAAAAGCCTGATCGACCGCGTCACTCAGGATGCCGATAAGTTGAAGGCCGAAAACCCATCGGCGCCGGTCCCCGTCGATCTCGTCACCACATCCGCGAGCGGGCTCGATCCGGATATCAGCCCCGCGGCAGCGCTCTTCCAGGTTCCGAGCGTCGCGCAGGCAAGGGGCGTCCAGGAAGCCCGGCTGCGCGAGCTTGTGAACCAAAGCATCGAAGGCCGCTCCCTGGGCATCCTGGGAGAGCCGAAGGTGAATGTGCTCAAGCTGAACATGAGGCTGGACGCCGAAACCTTTAACGCCGATCGCTAAGTTAGCTTTCCCCCGCTTGAGAACGGCACACCCCCTCACCCCAGCCCTCTCCCAACGGGAGAAGGAGTCTTGGCGTGTCCGTTGAAGCGCCGTCCCCTCTCCGATCCCCATCCGCTCGCGGATGCGGACACTGCGGAATGGCAAGCTCGCCAAGGCGAGCTCGCGCGGGAGAGGGGCGGGGTGAGGGGGACGAACCTTGGCCGAACAAGTCGAAAGGGAGGACGGCTTGAAAGTTGAGCCGCAGCACCGATTCTCAAGCTGGCCTCCTATTGTGGACAAGAGTATGCGTATCTCCGACCTGATCACTCCCGCATCGATTGCCGTGCGCGTGCATATCGACGACAAGTCCGATGCCCTCAGGTTTACGGCTATGGCGCTCGGCGCCCGGAGCGGCCTCAACCCCGAGCGTATCCGGGAGGCCCTGGCCGCACGTGAAGCGCTTGGATCGACCGGCATTGGCCAAGGTGTGGCCATGCCTCATGTCTGCCTGCCCGATCTGGACAAGCCCTATGCCTTCCTTTGTTCGCTCGCCAAGCCCATCGGTTTCGAGTCAATCGACGGCGAACGGGTGGACCTTGTATGCGCCGTCATCAGTCCGGCGACGCAACCGGCGGGCGCCAGCGAATCCCTGTCGAATTCTCGCGGCGATCTCAAGGCTCTTAAGGGATAAGGACCGCGCTTCGGCGATTTGCAAAGCAGTCAGGCCGGCGGATATTTATGATGTCGTCGTGAGACAGGCCGAAACCACCAAGCAATTAGCAAGCTAAGGGAAATGGCCCAAGCCGATACCATACGGCGACCTTCGCCAGAAGCGCTCCTAGAGGAGGCGCGCCGTGAGGATCGAAGCCGCGGCCGCCTCAAGGTGTTCATCGGCGCCGCTCCCGGTGTCGGCAAAACCTACGAAATGTTGATGTCTGCCCGCGCAAAGCTGGCCGAGGGCGCGGATATCGTCATCGGCGTCGTCGAAACTCATGGACGGGTGGAAACGCAGGCGCTCCTGCAAGGCTTCGAGATCGTTCCGCGCGTCAAGAGCGACTATCATGGGCATGTGCTCGAGGAGATGGACCTTGACGCCATCCTAAAGCGGCATCCGCAGATCGTTCTGGTCGATGAGCTGGCCCACACGAACGCGCCCGGCAGCCGCCACCCGAAGCGCTACCTCGATGTCGAGGACCTGCTGGCGGCCGGGATCGATGTCTACACCACGCTCAACATCCAGCACGTCGAAAGCTTGAACGACGTCGTGGCCCAGATCACGCGCATCCGCGTGCGCGAGACGGTGCCGGATTCCCTTCTCAACAAGGCAGACGATATCGAGGTTATCGACATCGCGCCCGATGAACTTATTCAGCGGCTGAAAGAGGGCAAGGTCTACGTCCCGAAGCAGGCGGAGCGCGCGCTCAATCACTACTTCTCGCCGGGAAATCTCACGGCGCTGAGGGAGCTTGCTCTTCGCCGCACGGCTCAGCGCGTGGACGAGCAGCTTCTGAGCCACATGCGGGCGCACGCGATCCCCGGTCCATGGCCGGCAGGCGAGCGCCTGCTCGTTTGCGTCAGCGACGACCCTCGTTCCGCCGGGCTCGTTCGCTACACGAAGCGCCTCGCGGATCGCCTCCATGCGCCGTGGACGGCCATCTATGTCGAGTTCAAGGCGAAGCCAGCATCTGACCGAGGTCGCGCGCGACCGCATCGCCGACACGCTGAGGCTTGCCGAGAAACTCCAGGGCGAGGCGATCACCCTTCCCGGCGCCGCTGTTGCCGAGGAGTTGCTCGCCTACTCGCGCGCAAACAATGTCACCCAGATCGTGGTCGGCAAATCGGAGCGGACCCGCTGGTTCGAGCTGATACACGGCTCCGTCGTTCACGACCTCGTGCGGGCATCGGGCAACATAACCGTGCACGTGATCGCGGGCGAGCATCTCATTAGCGATCCGATCCCGAAAAAGACGGTCAAGACGCGCGACTCGGGAGAATTCGATGGCTGGGATGTGCTGCCTTACGCCGCGACTGTCGCTGCGGTCGCGCTAGCACTTGGCTTTGCGTATTTTCTAAAGCCGCTGATCGGCATCGAAAGCTCAGACCTCGTCTTTCTCGTGGGGGTCATCGGCATTGCTTACAAATACGGCTTGTGGCCTTCGATAGCCGCCGCCGTACTCAGCATGATTTGCTACCAGTTCTTCCTCCTCGAACCGCTTTATCAAACCAGTCTGACGGACGTTAAGAATTTCACGGCGCTCGCCTTTTTCTTCTTCACCGCCTTCGTTGTCAGCAATCTGACCGCCAAGGCGCGGGCGCAAGCCCAAACGGCGCGGAATCGGGCGGCGACGACCGAGGCGCTTTACGCCTTTTCGAAGAAGCTCGCAGGGATAGTGTCCCTCGACGACCTGCTTTGGGCCGCAGCCTATCAAATAGCGCATTCGCTGAAAACTGATGTTGTTATCGTCCTCCCCGACAACAATGGCGTGCTCAGCGTGCGGGCTGGTTTCCCGCCGGAGGATGACCTCGATCAGGCTGAGCTTGGCGCGGCGAAGTGGTCTTTCGAGAATAACCGTGCTGCAGGGCGGGGATCCGAGACGCTGCCGGGCGCAAAAAGGCTCTTCCTTCCACTTCGGACAGGAGCAGGCGCCATCGGCGTAGTCGGGTTCGCAAGAGGGCAGCGGCCGGAGCTGTTGTTAACCCCAGATGAGCGGCGCCTCCTCGACGCGCTCATGGATCAGTCGGCGGTCGCCCTGGAGCGGGTGCGGCTCGCCGGACAAATTAACGAAGCGCGCCTAGCTGCGGAAAGCGAGCGGCTGCGGGCGGCGCTCCTGACGTCCCTTTCGCACGATCTGAAGACGCCGCTGGCGTCGATCCTCGGCGCGGTGACTTCGCTGAAGGAGTACCGCGATCTCTTGGACGATCCGGCTCGCGAAGACCTGGTTGCAACGATCCAGGAGGAGGCGGAGCGGCTTTCGCGGTTTGTGGCCAACCTGCTCGACATGACCAAGATCGAGTCCGGCGCCATCGAACTCGACCGGGACCACGTCCATATCGATGACATCGTTGCTACTGCGCTGCAAAGAGTTTCACGGATGGTGGCTAACCATAAGGTCGAGGTCGATCTTGAGGCGAACCTTCCGATGCTCCCTCTCGATGTGATGCTGTTCGAGCAGGTGCTCGTGAACCTGCTCGACAACGCCGCAAAATACGCGCCGCCGGGATCGGAGATCCGCATTCGTGCGCGGCGAACGAGGGGCGCGGTCGCCATCGAGGTTCTGGACGAGGGACCGGGAATTCCTGAGGACCGTCTTGAGCGTGTGTTCGAGAAGTTTCATCGTGTCAAGCAGGGCGACCGCCAGCGCGCCGGAACGGGGCTTGGGCTCGCGATCTGCCGCGGGTTTGTAACGGCGCTCGGAGGCAAGGTCGTAGCGGCGAACAGGGCCGACCGGTCCGGCGCGATATTTACGATTACCTTTCCCTACCACGAAAAAGAATTGGCGGGAATCGCCTAAGTCATGGCCGGGCTTGACCCGCCATCCATGAAACAGCCGCATAATCGCTGGATGGCCGGGTCAAGCCGGTCAGGCCCGGCCATGACGAGAGGAGGCCCGAAAACCATGACCGCAGGAAGTGAAAGGACACCGCTTCTGGTGGTCGACGATGAGCCGCCGATCAGGCGTCTCTTGCGCACCAGTCTTGGAGCGGAGGGCTTTGAGGTGATCGAGGCCGACACCGCGGAGAAGGCGCTCGCGACGATCGAGGCAAGGAAGCCTGAAATCGTCATCCTCGATCTCGGGCTTCCCGATCATGATGGCCTTGATGTCATCCGGCGCATTCGCCAAAGCGGATCGAAGCTGCCGATTGTGGTCCTGTCGAGCCGGGGCGACGAGCGTGGCAAGGTCGAGGCGCTGGAGCTCGGCGCGGACGATTATGTGACAAAGCCCTTCGGCATTGCCGAGCTAGTCGCCCGCATTCGCACCGCATTGCGCCACCGCTTTCAGGAGCAGGGCGGCGAGCCCCTGTTCAAGAGCGGGCCGCTCCAGGTGGACCTCGTCCGCCGCGTCGTCACGGTGAACGGCGAGGAGGTTAAGCTTTCACCGAAGGAGTACGATATCCTTCGCCTCCTCGTTCTGCATGCGGGAAAGGTGCTCACACATCGCTTTATCATGCAGCAGGTTTGGGGAGCGGCCTGCGACGTCCAATATTTGCGGATTTACGTGCGTCAGCTTCGGCAGAAGATCGAGGCGGACCCTGAGCGGCCAGCTCTCATCATGACCGAAACCGGGGTGGGCTACCGCCTTCGCGTCGAGCGCGATTGATATCCTTAATTTGATCAGCCACCGCCCGCATTTTCCCGCCACTTGCCGGAGCACGCCCCGGACAAATGTGTTATCGGCCCATCGCGTCAAGGAACTGAGGTGTAAAGCCTCGCTCTCGACGCGAGCATCTCGAAGGTCAGAGTAAACAGGGCAAGGGTGTGCGTTGACGTTAAGCGCAGTGCTTAACTCGCGCGAAAAACCGTGCAGATGAGCGCGAGTAGGGGCAACAGGCATGAGATTTTTTGCTGTCATTGGAGTTCTTGCAGTCATAGCTGCTATCGCAGGCGGAGTGTACTTCTTCGGAGGCTTCTACGACATCGCCGCTGCACAGCCTGATCCCAAGCCCGTTGACTGGGTGATAGCAAGCGTTCGCGAAGCATCCATAGAGAGCCGCGCGCCTACGGCTACGCCTTCCAACCTGGAAGACCCAGCTACCATTCAGGCCGGCGCCCGCGCCTTTGCCTCGCGGGGTTGTGTCGCCTGCCATGGAGCGCCCGGCGTGGATTGGGAGAAATTCGCGGAAGGAATGAAGCCCGATCCAGCCGATTTGAGCAAGGTGGCCAAGAACGACTCGGCTGGTGAAATATTCTGGGTCATCAAGAACGGCATTGGCATGACCGGTATGCCGAGCTTTGCGCGCATCAAGGTGCAAGACCCCGAGATCTGGGAGATCACGGCCTTCGTCAAAAAGATCCCCTCGGTGTCCGCCGAAGATTATAAGAACTGGACCAAGGCCGCCAGCGCCAGCGCTCATTAAAGCGGTATGGCTCAAGTCAAACTAACCTTGTGTCATGGGCCGCGCTTGATGCAGCCGATGAGGTCGCGTGTTTTCAACGGCTTACCCTCATGGTGAGCCTGTCGAACCCATCACTTTTTCAGCATCCTGCTAAGCGAGCCACGGCGCGATGGCTTCGGCCTTCAGCATGTCTTCGTAAGAGGGCCGTGGCCTGATCACAGCGTAGTTCGCGCCTGAAACGAGAACTTCGGGCACGAGGCGGCGCGTATTATACGTCGAC
This sequence comes from uncultured Alphaproteobacteria bacterium, assembly GCA_963757195.1. Lineage (GTDB taxonomy): Bacteria > Pseudomonadota > Alphaproteobacteria > Rhizobiales > Rhodomicrobiaceae > Rhodomicrobium. The sequence continues at coordinate 1,776,454 of CAVWQG010000001.1, read as the reverse complement.
GCCTGAACCGCCCCATAAGCCCCTGCCGTCAGGATAGCGAGAAGATCGCCGGCGGCGGTGTCAGGCATGGCCCGGTCTTTCGCGATGAAATCCCCGGTCTCGCAAACGGGACCGACCACGTCGGCGCGAGTCATGTTCCCGTTGCGAAGGGCCTCGCGAACGGGCCAGATATCATGATAGGCATCGTAGAGCGTCGGCCGGATCAGATCGTTCATGCCGGCATCGACGATGATGAAATGCTTCTCGCCGCCCCGCTTGGTGTAGATCACCTCCGTCACGAGAATCCCGGCGTTGCCTGCGATGACGCGGCCTGGCTCAAACAGGAGCTTGGCGCCGAGACGGTTCGAGAGCGCAGTCACGATCTCGGCATAGTCGTTCGGCAGCGGCGGTTCCTGAAGGTCCCAGCGATAGGGAACGCCCAGCCCGCCGCCAAGGTTCACGAAGGAGATGGTGTGCCCATCCGACCGCAAGTCCTCAACCAGGCTTGCGAGCAGGGCAAACGCATTCTTGAACGGCTCCATATGCGTGATCTGGCTGCCGATGTGCATATGGACGCCGTGCGCGGCGATGGCCGGCAGCGTTCGCGCAAGGGCATAAAGGGCGCGCGCGTCCTTCCAGTTCACCCCGAATTTATGCTCGGACTTGCCCGTTGAGATTTTGGCGTGCGTCTTCGCGTCGACATCGGGATTGATGCGAAAAGCGATGCGGGCCGAGACGCCGCGGCTGCTCGCGACCTCGCTTAGGGCTCGAAGCTCGGCCTCGGACTCGACGTTGAAGCCGAAAATTCCGGCGTCGAGCGCGAACGCCATTTCCGCCCGCGTTTTGCCGACACCCGAGAAGACAATTTTATGCGGCGGCACGCCAGCCGCCAGAGCGCGACGGATCTCGCCCTCAGAGACCACGTCGGCGCCGGAGCCGAGCCTCGCCAGCGTGCGAATGACCGAGATATTGGAATTCGCCTTGATCGAGTAGCAGACGAGCGTGTCGCGCCCGGCAAAGGCCTCCGAAAACACGTTATAATGCCGCTCGATGGTCGCCGTCGAATAGCAATAGAATGGCGTGCCGACCTCACGCGCAATCGCGTCAAGAGCGACATCTTCGGCATGCAGGATGCCGTTCCTGTATGAAAAATAATGCATCGAGCAGGGGCCCGGTCAGTTTAGCGCAAGAGCGGATCCAGGATGAAGGGGCGGTTGGGGGCCGCATTTTTTCCCGATGCATCCTTCGGAACATCTGGAGGCGGAAGCGGACGTTGCAAGTCGCTTTTCTTCCCGCATGCGGCAAGCGCGAGCGCAATACAAGCAGCCAGAACCAAATTGCGCATTGAGCGAGTCATCTTATTCCCGTAATGGCGCAACCGCCTATGCGCTAGATCAACCCGCCTTTAGTCGATTTCGAATAAAGGCGGAAAGTTGATCAATTCTAAAGTCTGAGAGCAGCTTATCCGCGTGCGGGCTGCTCTAGCCCAAACTGTCTTTACCCTGAAGCCTTTTCCAACTCCAGAGTCTTCAACCAGATTTCTGCCGCTGCGCGTACATTTTGCGGCGCTGTGCCTCCGAAGCTTCGCCTGCTCTCGACGGACTTGTCGATCTTCAGCACTTCGAAAACCGAGGCGTCGATGCGCGGTTCGATCTTCTGCATGGTCTCCAGCGGAACATGGGCAAGATCAAGGCCCGCATTCTCGGCCGCTTTTACGATGCGCCCCGTGACGTGGTGGGCCTCGCGGAAGGGAAGCCCGGCGCAACGGACGAGCCAATCCGCAAGATCGGTTGCCGTCGAGAAGCCTTGCGCAGCCGCATCCAGCATTTTCTCTCGATTAGGCTCCAAGTCTTCGACCATGCCCGTCATGGCCGCCAGCCCGAGCGAAAGCGCGTCGATGGCGAGGAACGCGGCTTCCTTGTCCTCCTGCATATCCTTCGAATAGGCGAGCGGAAGTCCTTTCATGACCATCAGAAGCGAGACAAACGCGCCTGAAATCCGGCCGGCCTTGGCCCGGATCAGCTCTGCCGCGTCCGGATTGCGCTTCTGAGGCATGATTGAGGAGCCAGTGGTAAAGCGATCGCTTAGCGAGATGAAGCCGAAGCCCGCGCTAAACCAGATGACGATCTCTTCGGCGAGGCGCGACAGATGCGAGGCGCAGATCGCGGCCGCCGCAAGCGTTTCGAGAGCGAAGTCCCGAGAGGAGACCGCGTCGAGCGAGTTCGCCATCGGGCGGCCGAAGCCAAGCTCAGCCGCCGTCATGGCCCGATCTATGGGAAAAGAGGTCCCCGCCAGCGCCGCGGCGCCCAGGGGCGACTCGTTGACGCGCTTCCTGGCGTCGGCGAAGCGCCCGCGGTCGCGCGCCAGCATTTCGACATAGGCGAGGCAATGGTGCCCGAAACTGACGGGCTGCGCCGTCTGCATGTGGGTGAAACCTGGCATGATGGTGTCTGCATGCGCAGCGGCTTTGCGGACAAGCGCTCTCTGAAGGCTCAGAACCTGGCCGTCGAGGCAGTCGATCGCGCTGCGGATATAAAGGCGGAAATCGGTTGCAACCTGGTCGTTGCGCGACCGCGCCGTATGAAGCTTGCCTGCGATCGGGCCGATCAGCTCCTTCAGGCGCGCCTCGACCGCCATGTGAATGTCTTCGTACTCGCGCCGGAACTCGAAACGGCCAAGCTCGATCTCCTCGCGCACGGCGTCGAGGCCGGCTATGATCTCTTCGGCTTCCTTCGCAGGCATAATGCCGCACGCGCCCAGCATTCTCGCATGCGCCTGGCTGGCGCGAATGTCTTCGGCGTAGAAGCGCTTGTCGAACGAAATGGAGGCGTTAATCTCCTCCATGATCTCGGCGGGTTTCGCTTCGAAACGCCCGCCCCACATTTTATTGGCCATCGTGTCATCGCCTGATGAGGCTTAAAGCAAAGCATTAGCGCGCCATCTCGCACTGCACAAGACTGCCCTCCTAAGCATGATGGATGAGACAGCAGCGCTTGAGCCTGCTTGCCACCGCGGGCTTGGCCCCCCAAGTTACTACTTTGCAGGCTTAGGACGCCTCGGCGAGCGCTTTGGCGCGCGGTGAGGGAACGTCTTAAACTGCAGCGCATTCAGTAAGAAAGGGCAGGTTGTGCGCCAGGCTTGTCTGGCCATCCGTCAAGGAGGAGCTTATGGACACCTTCGTCGAAAACACCGGGGTCGTTGAACAGGAAAAACAAATTACCGTCCCCACGGAGAACGAAAAGCAAATTCAGATCCCGATTGAAAACGTCGAAATGGCGGGCGCGCCTCTCGCTAACGAGAACACGGCGGATTGGAATAGCGAAGGCGATGAACCGGCGGACGACGTACGAATCGTGCGGGCGGAGGAGAAGCCAGATCCGCTTGGAAGAAACATAATCGATTCGCCGCTGAACGAAATGAAAGCCGGGTATGATTACGCCTTCCGGAAGGATAAAGCCAAGCGTTGAGCAGCAGCGATGAACTGAAAGAGGCGAGGCCGCCTCTTTTTCTTCGAAAAGCGGGAAAATACGCGATTGTGTCGGTTCTTGCCGTGTCGGCAGGAATGGGTGCGGCGCACCTCCTCCCCAATGTCACGACACTTCCTGCGCCCCGATCAGCTAACGTTCAAGATCGCCTCGGCCTATTGACACGCCACACCGAGCCGCGGACCATACCCGATTTGTCGTTCACCGATGCCGAAGGACGGAAAGTGCAGCTATCCGACTGGCGCGGCCGGATGGTGCTCCTGAACCTCTGGGCCACATGGTGCGCCCCTTGCAAAACGGAGATGCCTTCATTGGACAGGCTGCAAGCGAAGCTTGGCGGAAAAGACCTTGCCGTCCTCGCTCTCAGCACCGACCGGGGCGGGCCACAGGGGCCAGCCGCATATTTTGGCAAGCAAGGCATTTCCCATCTCAAGATTTATAATGACGCAACTGGGGATGCCGCGCTCCTTATGAAGGCAGCGGGGTTGCCACTGAGCATCGTGCTGAACGAAAACGGGCAGGAGATTGCCCGTCTCTTTGGCCCAGCGGAATGGGATAGCCCCGAAATGATCGCGCAGCTCCAAGCTTTGAAAGCCGGATAGCGGCAATGGCCGCGCCAGCGGCCCAACCATTGCCTTGGACGGGACTGTTACGCACCTTTGATTTGAATTTTCTTCTGGGTGCTCACTGCCTCAGGCCGCTTCGGGAGCGTAATCGTCAGGACGCCCTTATCGAAGCGAGCTTCCGCCTTGTCCTCATCTATCGTCTCGGGCAAGCGGATCGAGCGCTGGAACGAACCGTAGCTGCGTTCCATGACGTGGTAGTTTTCCCGCTCGCCGGTATGCTCGCTTTTCTTTTCGCCGCGAAGGCTGAGCAAGCCGTTATGGATGGTGAGGTTGATGTCCTTTTCGTCCAACCCCGGCAGGTCTGCCTGCACGACGATTTCCTTCTCGTTTTCCTTCACGTCCATCGTTGGCGTCATCATTTGCCCCGAAGGGAAACCTTGGCGCAGGCTTGACAGGGACGGAACTCCGCCGAGAAAGCTGTCGAAAAGCCGATCCATTTCTGTCCGGAAAGACTGGAATGGGTCTTGATAGCGGGACGGTACGTTGCTCTGGCCTCTGCTCGTTACATCGTCAGCCATCGTTCTCTCCCTTGATGTGCTAACATTCAGCTCTGAGCGCTCCCATCATCGGGAGCATGCAATATATCTAAATCCGAAGCCCAAACATTCAACGCCAGGGATAGGAAACATCATGGATTTAGCGACGAACGAGCCCCGGTTTGAAGCCAGCGGCGCCACCGCGGGCGAGGACCGTTTTTGCGGGTTGCCCGACGGACGGAGGCTGGGCTACACCGAGTTCGGCGACCCCTCAGGGCTCCCGCTTTTTGCGTTCCATGGCACGCCCGGCTCGCGGTTCATGTTTCGGCTCGTCCACGAGCCCGCGCGGCGCCTCGGCTTGCGGATCGTCGCCCCGGACCGGCCGGGGTTCGGGTTGTCCGACTGTCAGGAGAATCGCACGCTCGCCGACTGGACGAACGATGTGCGCGCACTTGCCGATGAGCTTGGACTCAACCGTTTCGCCGTGGCGGGCATTTCCGGGGGCGGCCCTTACGTCGCGGCGTGCGCTGCCTTGCTGCCGGAGCACGTAACGGCTGCGGCGCTAATCAGCCCGGTCGGGCCGCTGCATTCACCGGAAGGGCCGGATAACCTCCCTCCCGGGCAGATCGTCACCTTCCGGCTTCTGCCCCATGTCACGCCAGCGATGGCCGGAGCTTTCTCGATTGGACGCCTGATGTTTCTGAATGCATCCGACTCCATGTACCGCATGATTATGCGGCGCGCTGGCCCCGCCGACGAACACATCCTTTCGCGGCCGGAGGTTCGGAAAAACCTGCTGGCCGGCGTTGTCGAGGGCTTTCGTCCGGGCGTTCAGGGGGTAGTTCAGGAAATGAAGATCTTCGCCAAGCCTTGGAATATCCCTTTTGAGGCGATCAAAGCGCCCGTTCTCCTGTGGCAGGGCACCGCCGACAACAACGTCCCGGTGGCGGCGTCTTTGCGCCTTGCAGAAATCATCCCCGGTTGTGAGCTGTTTCGGATAGAAGGCGCGGGTCATTACTGGATTTTCGATCACGTGGAGGAAGTCCTGCTCGCGATCAAGCAGAAGATTGAAGGCTTGCAGCCGATCTAGCTCTCGCAAGAAGCGCCGTCCATGTTTCCCATCAAGGACTCGATCAGGATACCTTTTGCGCCGGTCGTTACCTACGGCCTGATCCTGATCAACGCCTTGGTGTTTCTTTACCAGGCTTCACTCAGCCCGCAGGAGGCCATCGACTTCTCCTTCGAGCATGCCCTTGTCCCGCGCCGATATTTCGACCCGAACTGGGCCGTCGCCTACGGGCTGAACCCGACCGACTACCTCCCTTTCATCGAAGGCGCCTTCATGCATGGCGGGTGGTGGCATCTCATCCTCAATATGTGGACACTGTTCATATTCGGCGCGTCCCTTGAGGGGCGGATCGGGCGTCTGCAATTCTTGAGTTTCTATCTTGTTTGTGGATTGAGCGCGAGCTTGGCGCATGCAGCCTTCAACCCGGATTCCGGCGTGCCGGCGCTTGGAGCGTCCGGAGCCATCGCGGGCGTGCTCGGCGCCTACGCCACGACCTTTCCGCGCGCCAAGCTCACCATCCTGATCCTCATCGTCGTTATCCCACTCTTCTTCAGGGTGCCTGCGCTTTTCTACGCGCTCATCTGGTTTGGGTTTCAATTCGCACAGGGCTTCATCGACCTCGCCGACCCCTCCAAGGGCGGTGGAATTGCGTGGTGGGCTCATATCGGCGGCTTTGTGGCGGGCCTTATCCTCATACCTCTCTGGCGCTTTCCACCGGATCGCACCTACGATGAATCCCGGCCGCGGCTTGAACCCTCCGCCTCTCCGGTCACTCCAGGAGGGACATCCGGCTGGACACGCGGGCCGTGGGGTTGAGCAGGCTACGGTAGCTTCGCTTGCGGCCGCCCGTGGATAGTGGGTCGCTTGCCATAAGAAAGGCCGCCGGTTCAGCCCGACTCGGCGCATGCTTTTTCTCGGTCAAAATCCAATTTCTATCAGGACGATTATGCCTCCCAGCCGCAAATACGATCTTTTCGCGCTTGTCCTTCTTGCTTGCGCGGCGCCATCCGCGAGGGCCCAGCAAGCGCCCCTCGACGCGGGCGCGGTCAGAGCCGCGGTTCTCGCCGAAACCAACGCCTACCGCGCATCGAACAATATTCCGCAGCTCCAGGAAAACGCCGCCCTGGAGGCGGCCGCCAACGCGTATGCCGCCTATCTCGCCGAGCACGAGAAAATGGGACACACCGCCGATGGCAGAAATCCCCCCAAACGCGTCTCCGCCCAAGGATACAAGTATTGCTTCATCTCGGAGAACGTCTGGAGCTCTTTTCGCCATCCGCAAACGACGCTGGCCGACGAACTCGCGCGCAAGGCCATGGACGGCTGGAAGAAGTCGCCCGGCCATAACGCCAACCTCCTTCAAAAGCGCGCGCATGAGATCGGTATCGGCGCGGCGGGCTGGAAGCTGGATGGCGGGCAGCAAATTTTCCGCGTCGTGCAGGTGTTTGCGACGCAATGCCCCGCGAAGCGGCAATCCAAACCCTGGATTGTTAAGACGCTGGCCGGCACGGTGGACGCGTCGCGGTGATCGCAGCGGTTGTCTTGGCCGCGCTGGGCGAACCGTCTATAGCTCAGCCGGTTGCAAGGCAGCCAGCGCGGGTGGTGGCGCCGTCGCCTCCTTCTGTCCCGCCGCTGCCTTGAGGAAGGCGGCCCCAAGGATCAGCCATACTAAGAGGAGCGGGATCAGCTGCCAAAGGCCATCCGCGCCGAAGAAGGCGTGGAGCACCGTCTGATCGAGATCGCCACGGAGAAAAGACGGCAGGATAAGCCCGAGCAGCGGGTTCGCCATCTTCTCTGGGCTGGTCATCGTTACCGAGACGCACATCAGATTTATGATGATGCTTACCGCAAGCGACGCGAGAACCGCCGTTCGAAAAATGACCGGCGCACGCGCATACCAAATGCCCAGGCCCAAGGCGAGGAAGGGAAACATCGGCGTTATGTGGCGCGGTCCCGTTGACCATCCGCCGTCCCAATACGCATAGCTTGCATTCAGCAAGAGATAGAAGACAGCAATGGACGCAATCAGAGCGCTCCTCACTCTTTCGCCCTCACGCCGGAAGCCATCGAAAGCGCCCACAAACGCGAGAACCAGCACAGGCGACAGCCAGAGGATGCCGCGCCTCAGGCCGAAGAGGATCTCGCCGAGGACATGGAGACTGGGGAGGCTAATGCCGAAGAACCCGGTCTTCATCGCCGCGAAACCCACCACGTTGGAATAGCCCAGCTTGAAGGGAGCGCCGAATGCAGCGGCGTTATACAAAAGCAGCGGGATTTGAGCGGCCGCGGCGACGGCGCCAACGGCCACGGTTATCAGAAGCGCTGACGCAAAGGTTTGCTTTCGAATATTGAGAATGGCGAGGTAGCCGAGGATCAAGGCGACTGGAACTGCCGACGGAAACTCCACTGTTATTGAGCTTCCGAGCGCCAGCCCCGCAGCCAGAATGAGGCCTGCGGTGGTTTTCCAATCGCGTGCTCTGTCCATGCCCATGGCCAGTTTGTCGGCCAGGATGAAGCCAATGATCAGGAGCGCGGCCGCCGCCGCGTGGCCGAAGAAGTTGGTTGCCCACCCCCAGGCCGGGGTTGCTAAGGCATAGGCAGCTGTCCCAACTGCGGCTGCCTGCCAGTTTGCCGTCTTGCTTTCAATGAATCCGAAGAGGGCAGCGGCGGCAAAAGCCGTCAGTAGCCCCGATGTCGCTACCGTACAAAAGTAGCTGAGAAGCAACAGTTTTGTTCGCTTTATGTTCGGCCCCTCATCGTCGAGGTCGACGTTTGGCGAAACGCGGGTGAAACGGGTGAAAAGATAGGCCACGGGAACGGCCAGGAAACTCATGCCCGGCGCTTTGTCGCTATAGTATTTGCCTTTGGAAAATGCCTTGTCGTCCGTCAGTTTTGAAAAGCCGCCAATATCGAGGCGCGCACTTTGAACGAGATTGACGGTCAGCCCAAGCCTGCTCAAGGTATTGTAATTATTGAGATCGCAAACAAAAAAAGAACAGGATGCAAATGCAATAAGAAAGATGATTGCATTCTTTTTGCATAACAACTTCATTATTCTATCAGCGATTCTGGTGATCGATAGCGAAAGACAGGCTACAAAGAACCTGCCTACAATACCGCAGCCGAGGCGATGCAAAAGGGTGGCGGGAACGAATTTCCCCAGGTTCTGATAAAAAGCGAGCGCACCCGCTTAGGAGGCCGGAATATTATCGGCCTGAAGCCGCTCCGCTATGAGCCAGCACAGGATCGCCCACGCGGCGCCCGCGCACCATCCGGCGAGCACGTCGGTCGGCCAGTGCACGCCGATATATACGCGGCTGATCCCGACCAGCACCGTGATGACGATAGCGACGGCGAGAAGATAGACCTTGATTTCGGCTTCGCGCTGCACCCGCGCGAGCAGGGCGCCAAGCGTCAGAAAGGTAACGGCCGAGAGGAAGGCGTGGCCGCTCGGGAAGCTGTAGGTCTGGGTTTGGGCCACGGCGGCAACGAAGTCCGGCCTGGGCCGCTGGATCAGATCCTTGAGGGCGAAACTGAGGACGCTTCCGCCGCAGATCGAGCCAAGAACGAAAAGCGCCGCTCTCCACTGCCGTTTCAATCCGAGGAATCCCAGCGCCGCCACCGTGATCAATGTGAGCACTGCCGGGCTGCCGAGGCTCGTCACATCCCGCGCTGCGACCTGAAGCCAGAGCGGACCGAGCGGCTTTGCCGGATCGTTGGAATGCCGGAGCGCGAGAAGGACGGCGCGGTCGAAACCATGCAGATCGCCTTCAAGAAGCTCCCCTGTGATTGCCGCGAACAAGACGATCAGCCCTGCCGCGAGAAACAGCATGACGAGCGGCGCGATTTCCTTTCGCTTCATCGGCGGGAGATGGCGGAAAAAGGCTGGCGCTGACATCGTCCCTCCTGGAAACCTGCAGGCCGTATTTCAACGCGAAAAATATACTTTGGTTCGCTACACGAACGTCAATGCCATCCCCAACGCGGCTGCCATCGCGACCACGACAAAGACCGGCAGCTTGGCCACCGTAAGCGCCGCAAAGGCAAGAAGGGCGAGCGCTGCGTCGAGCGGACGAACAATGGTCGAAGTCCAGATCGGCTCGTAGAGCGCCGCGCCAAGGATACCCACCACGGCTGCGTTCACGCCATTGAGCGCACCGCGAATGCCCGTCCTTGTTCGCAGGCGATCCCAAAAGGGCAGAACTCCGTAGACGAGCAACATGCCGGGCAAGAAGATCGCAATCAGGGCGACGAGAGCGCCTTCCACGCCCCTCGGCCCAACTGTCGATTTCGCGCCGAGGAAAGCCGCGAATGTGAAAAGCGGGCCGGGAAGAGCCTGCGCCGCTCCGTAACCCGCCAGGAAATCATCGCGCCCCACCCATCCCGGTTTCACCACCGTTTCCTGGAGCAGCGGAAGCACGAAATGGCCGCCGCCAAAGACGAGGGCTCCGGTGCGGTAGAAGGCATTGGCCAGCGCGGCGACACTGTTTTGGGAAAGGGCCGCGACGGCGGGAAGACCCGCTAGCAGCAAGAAGAAGGCACAGATCGCGAGAAAGGCGGAGGTTTGGCTGATCCGGATGCCGAACGACGCGGGCGCTGCCTGAATGTTCGTCTGGAGGAAACGAAGGCCGAAAAGCGCGCCCGCCGCAATAACTGCCAGTTGAAGACCGGCGCTCGGCGTTGCAATCAGCGCGGCGGCGGCGGCGAATGCAAATCCGGCGCGCTGCCGGTCAGGGCAAAGGTTCCGGCCCATGCTCCAAACGGCCTGGGCGACAACGGCGACGGCAAGCAATTTCAATCCGTGGATAAGACCCTGCGCCGCGCTGCTTTCAGCGTAGCCCAGACCATAGGCGGCCAGAACCATAAGGAGAGCCGACGGCAAGGTGAACCCCGTCCACGCGGCGATCCCGCCGGGCAGGCCGCCATGCATCAGCCCCAGCGCGAATCCGGTCTGCGAGCTTGCCGGGCCTGGCACAAATTGGGCCAGCGCCACAATGTCGGAATACGCTTCGTCGCTGAGCCATTTGCGCCGGTTGACGAACTCGCTTCTGAAATAGCCGAGATGGGCGATGGGGCCGCCAAAACTGATCAAGCCCAACCGAAGAAACGCCAAGAAAATCGTAAGCGTGTTTGCCATCTGAGGTCACAAAGTCCGCCGAACCGCCATGGGTGGCGAGCAAAACTACTTACTTGTTTGCTTATGCCCAGCTTTACGAAACGAAACCAATTTTAACCGGTCGTACACTCTGATAGGATTGCGCCTAGAGCTTATGTCGTGCGTGCTATCGGAAAACCGCCTCGCACTTTTTCGGACGCACTCTACGCTCGGAAAAGGTGGCAAGCTCTTATGGTTGGTAAGAGCTCACCCGTTAGCCTGATTTGCGCAATGGCTCCTTTTTGGAGGGAGGTGCAGTGGGCTTGCCATCCACCCTCACAAGCGAGGACTTCGTGTCCGCCTTCCGCTTATCCTGAATTTTCTTTGCGCGCCTTGCCGCGGCCACTTCCCAGTCCTCCGCCAGAACTTGCGCGAGTTCGTCCGAGCGCTTCATGGCGAGAGCAGCCATTTTCTGCGTGTCCGTATAGTGAGCGTAGTTCTCGTAAAGCAGCGCTTCGTCGTGCTCCTTGAATGTATCGACCGTGAAGCGGATTTCGCCTTCCGGAAGAGCGAGGCCGCGCAACAGGTCCCGCGTCAATTGTAGCGAGGAAAGAAAGGTCTCGCGCTCGATATGCTTGACGCCAAGATCCATGAGTTGATGGACGTGACGCCGATTGCGGGCGCGGGCGTAGATCGGGACGTGGGGGAAGTAGGTTTTCACCAGCTCGGCTGTCTTGAGCGACTTCTCCACGTCGTCGATGGCGAGGACGAATGCCCTGGCTTTGCCGATCTCGGCCGCTTCCAGGATAGAAAGGCGGCTGGCGTCGCCGAAATAGCTGTTATTGCCAAATTGATTGACAAGTTGAACCTGATCGGGATCGGGGTCGAGCGCCGTGAATGGAATACCCTTGGCCGTCAGAATGCGGGCCACGACCTGGCCGACGCGCCCGAAGCCCGAGATCACGACATGACCATCCCTGGCGGGCAGATCGTCGAATACGGGCTCCACCTTTCGGACGCGCTTGCGTAGGAGATCGTCGAGGGCGAGAAGGAGCGGTGTCGTCATCATCGACAGCGTGACGATCATACCGAGCGCTGACGCAGATCCGGGCGTCAGCACCCCTCCCTGTTCAGCGCTGGTGAATACGACGAAAGCAAACTCTCCTCCTTGCGACGTCACGAGAGCGAAGCGGCGCGCCGAGGGTCCGCTGAGCCGTTGCCAGCGGCCGAGCAGATAGAGGACAAGGATCTTCGTGACCAAGAGCGCCGCCACCGCGGAAGCGATAAGCGCAGGCTGGCTGATGAGGGCGTCGAAGTTCAGAGACATCCCGATCGAGGTGAAGAACAGCGCAAGCAGCAGCATCTCGAAAGGTTCAATGTCTGCTTGGAGCTTATGGCGGAAGGATGAGTTGGCCAGAAGAACGCCTGCGAGAAATGCTCCAAGCGACGCGGAGAGACCGATTTCCGTCATCAAAAGTGAAACCCCAGCCACGGTCAGCAGCGACGCCGCGATCATCGCTTCGCGCACCTGGGTCGATGCAAGCACGTGGTAAAGGCGGTGAAGAACGTAGTGTCCCACGACGATGATGAGCCCGATAACCGCACAGGCTTTGGCCACTCCCGAGAAGCTCATGGCCGGCCCGGCCGACGCGTTGGCCGCAAGCAGCGGGACGACTGCGATCAGCGGAATCGCTGCGAGATCCTGGAAGAGAAGGACGGAGAAGGCGAGGCGGCCATGCCGGGCGGTTAGTTCGTGCTTTTCCTCCAATGTCTGGAGGACTAAAGCGGTTGATGACAAGGCGAGCGCAAGCCCGACCAGCAACGCTTGCGAGAAGGAGAGATCGGAACCTGGTATGATGCCCCAAATCAGCACGACCAGAAGGGCGGCTGTCCCGAAAAGCTGTACGAAACCTGCTCCGAACACGGCATCGCGCATCTTCCACAGACGCTTTGGACGGAGCTCAAGCCCTATCAAAAACAGGAACATCGCAACGCCGAGCTCAGCTATATGCCTCAGCGTGTCGGCGTAAGCAGGCGAATATCCGAAGAATTTACCGGCTCCATAAGGCCCGATAAACGCCCCCGCCAGGAGGTATCCGAGAATGGAGCCAAGCTTAAAAGTCTTTGCAATCGGCGCGGCGAAAGCCGCGACGGCGAGAAATACCACCAATTGGATCAAAAGGCTTCCGTCCATGGCGCTTTCCTCCGTGCTGTCGGGGAGAGACGTCATAGGAGTCTCTGAAGCAGTAATGTAGCAATACCGAGGCTACCAACCAAAACCGGCGCGAAGTCTAGCCTCACGCCGGTTTTGAAGCTCAATTATCGTGAGAGCATCAGGAAGCGAGTTTGGAAACTGCTACCAACGCAAGCGAGATGAAGAGGGCTTTGGTCAATGCGTCGTTCCCGAGCGATCTAATCTGATCAATCACGAAAGGCACATCATAGACATGGAAGACGGAAAGTCCTACGGCCACGGCGATCAGAATGCCGATGACCCAAAGCAACCAACTCAGCATGGTATACCCCCCAAAGATTTGAAAACACGGCCGGACGTTAGAGAAGGCTATCAGTACTGACAAGCGTCGGATCGCCGCGCCGTTAACATATCCACTATCATCGTGGCCGATGCATGAACATTGAAGCCGTTATCGTCGAAGAAAAGGAGACGCAGCTTGAGAGAGCTGCGCCAGCCTCAAGCTACATCCCTTTGACTATACCCTCGGTCATCTTCTTCGCGTCGCCGAGCAGCATCATGGTGTTGTCGCGGTAGAACAACGGATTGTCGATGCCGGCGTATCCCGAAGCCAGCGAGCGCTTGATGAACATCACGGTGCCGGCCTTCCAAACCTGCAGCACTGGCATGCCATAGATCGGTGAGGTCTTGTCATCTTCCGCCGCCGGGTTGGTGACGTCGTTGGCGCCGATGACGAAGGCGACGTCAGCCTGCGAGAACTCCGAATTGATGTCCTCGAGTTCGAACACCTCGTCATAGGGCACGTTCGCCTCGGCGAGCAGCACGTTCATGTGGCCCGGCATGCGGCCCGCGACCGGATGGATCGCGTATTTGACCTCGACGCCCTCCTTCTTCAGAGCGTCCGCCATCTCACGCAGCGCGTGCTGCGCCTGCGACACCGCCATGCCATAACCCGGCACGATGATGACCTTCTGCGCATTCTTCATGATGAAGGCCGCGTCGTCGGCCGAGCCGAGCTTGACCGGCCGCTGCTCCTGCGCGCCGCCTGCAGCTGCAGTCTCACCGCCAAAGCCGCCCGCGATCACCGAGACGAAGGACCGGTTCATGCCCTTACACATGATGTAGGACAGGATCGCGCCGGAAGAGCCAACGAGCGCGCCGGTGATGATAAGCGCCGTATTCGACAACGTGAAGCCGATGCCTGCGGCGGCCCATCCCGAATAGGAGTTCAGCATCGACACCACGACCGGCATGTCGGCGCCGCCGATGGGGACGATGAGCAGGATGCCGAATAGGAAGGCTACGACCGCGATGGCCCAGAATAACAGGTTGACATGAGCTGGGTCCTGTCCCTGGCTCCCCGCCTGAACGAAAACCACGATCAGGGCAATAAGACCCGCCGCAAGACCAAGGTTGATCATGTGACGAGCGGGCAGCAGGATCGGCTTGCCCGACATGTTGCCGTTAAGCTTCGCGAACGCGATAAGCGAGCCCGAGAATGTGACCGCGCCGATGGCGACGCCGATCGACATCTCGATGAGGCTTTGCATATAAATCGCGCCGGGCGTGCCGATCCCGAAAGCTTCCGGAGCATTCAAGGCGGCGGCCGCCACGCAAACCGCGGCAAGACCGACAAGGCTGTGGAACGCAGCGACGAGCTGCGGCATCGCCGTCATGGCAATCTTGCGTGCGATATACGCGCCGAGGCCTCCGCCTATGGCGATACCGCCGGCAATCATGCCCCAGCTGAGGTTGCCCTCGGGTTTCGCGACGCCAAGGGTTGTCGCGATCGCGATAGCCATGCCGATCATGCCGAAGGTGTTGCCCTGGCGCGAGGTTTCCGGCGATGAAAGACCGCGCAGCGCCAGGATGAACAGGACACCGGACACGAGATAAAGGAGAGCGACGAGATTGGGAGTCAGGGTCATGACCGCTCCACCTTCTTTTCTTTTTTCTTATACATGGCGAGCATCCGGCTCGTGACGAGGAAGCCGCCAAAAATGTTCACGGACGCCATACAGAGCGCCGCGAAGCCCAAAAGCTTGGCGTTAGAGTTTCCGGTCCCTGCCATAACATCCGCCGCGTTCACTGCGACAGCAAGCAGGGCGCCAACGACGATCACCGACGAGATCGCGTTCGTCACCGACATCAAGGGGGTGTGCAGAGCGGGTGTAACGCTCCAGACGACGTAGTAGCCGACGAAAATCGCAAGCACGAAAATCGAGAACTCGAACAAGAAGGGGCTGACCCCGTGAGCGCCCTCCTCGGCAGCGAATGCGACCCCAGGCGCAACCATTGTCAGCGCCATGAAGGCAAGGGCCGTCAACACGGGCATTAAAGCGCGGCTCATGCTGCCCCTCCTTTCAGACGCGGATGCACGATCTGGCCATCCTTGGCGATCAAGGTGCCTGTTATGACTTCGTCGTCCCATTTGATGGCGAGATTTCCCTCTTTTTTGTCGATCTGAGGCTCAAGAAAAGCGTAGAGGTTTCTGGCATAGAGGGCGGACGCATTGCCGGGCACCTGCCCTGCAAGATTCGTCAGGCCCATGATCGTCACGCCGTTATTCTGGACGATTTCGCCGGGCACTGTGCCCTCGACGTTTCCGCCGCGCTCCGCCGCCAAGTCGACGATCACCGAGCCGGGCTTCATGCTCTCCACCATCGCCTTCGTGATGAGTTTCGGGGCTGGCCGGCCAGGAATGAGGGCCGTCGTGATCACAATGTCCTGGTTGGCGATATGGCTCGCGACGAGTTCCGCCTGTTTCTTCTTGTATTCGGCAGACATCTCTTTCGCATAGCCGCCTGCGGTTTCCGCCTGCTTGAACTCTTCGTCCTCGACCGCGATGAACTTGCCGCCAAGGCTTGCCACCTGCTCCTTCGCTGCAGGACGGACGTCGGTTGCAGAAATGACAGCGCCCATTCGGCGGGCAGTTGCGATGGCTTGCAACCCCGCGACGCCAGCGCCCATGACAAAGATCCGCGCCGCGGGAACCGTTCCTGCCGCCGTCATCATCATCGGAAGCGCGCGGCCAAAGCGCGCCGCCGCATCCACCACGGCCTTATATCCGGCGAGGTTGGATTGCGACGACAGCACGTCCATCGATTGCGCGCGCGTGATGCGCGGCATGAACTCCATGGTAAAGGCCGAAACGCCCTTCGCCGCTATCGCCTCCAGCGCGTCACGCGAACCGAAAGGATCGAGCATGCCCGCGAAGACGGCGCCGGGCTTCATCGCTTGGAGCTCTTCCTGTGAAGGGCGGCCAACCTTTAGGATGACATCCGCCTGGGAAATGGCGTCGGCCGCGCTCTGGACGATCTCCGCCCCCGCGTCTTTAAAGAGCTGGTCCGGCATGTAAGACCGCTCTCCAGCCCCCGCCTGAAAAAGGATGCGAGCGCCGAGACTTCTTGAATTTTTTTGCTGTTTCCGGGGATAGGGCTACCCAAGTCTCGCCCTCCCCCTCCCTCGTGACGGAGATTGTGATCATTGAGCCTACGAAAGTAAGAAGCTTAAGTGAGGAAAATCGCCATTCCGGCTAGGACAATCGCGACTGTTACTATGCCGAATATCACGAAGCCGGTGAAGTTCTTGTAGGTTTTTTCATGGGCTGGCATGTCCATGGATTCATTCACATTGGTTTGGTCCTTGTCCATTGCCAGTTCCTTCCCTGGTGGGGCTTTTGCCCCTTTTTGTTGCATGAACATTTACACAAGTTTCTGCCAGCGCCAAGTGTTGAGTCCAATTCTCTAGTGCTACAAGAGCGCGCATTCTTTAGGACTAAAGGAGCGCAACTCCGGCCCGGCAATGAGGGAACACGCGAAGAGGAACTGTGGCATATGGTGGCGTTTGAACGGGCAATGGGCGCAATCCGGGCGGTAGCCATTGGGTTCTCTGTGAGTGTGTTCGCACGCGGTGTGGCAATGGCCGACACTGAGGCTGACAATGCAAAGCTGGCCCAATGCGCGAAGGACATCTGCACCATCATCGTCTCTAAAAAGGCGAGAGGGCCTGATCTCAACTGCGATCTGGTCAAAACCTGGGACAAGAACCAAATTCAAAAAGGCGCAGATTCCAAGAGTATGGTGTGGGGGCTCGGTTCAGCAAAATGCACCGCGAAAGTCAAAGCGAAACGTTCAGACCTGATCGCTGCCGTAACCGCACCGGAGATTACCTTCAAGTTCGATAGGCAGTCGATCGCCTGTGAGATCGGAACCGACAGATATGAGCTCCGGGCCACGATGGCGCCAGAGCTGACGTTCAAGTATGGATCGACAACGGCCGTCTCGCTGCACATGGACAATATTCAGGGCGCGCCATTGATCAAGGGCGTGGTCTGGACTGCGGCGACCCTTGAAGAAAATTTCGGCATTCTTCAAAGCGACATGGTACGGGAAGTGAACCGTTTCATCAAAAAAGAATGCCCGAAGATTCTCGGCAAAGCTAAATAGTCAGCTTAACCAGAAAAGCGCTTTCTCATGTTCTTTCTGGAAGATTTGCTCTATTGACGCCGCAAATACGCCCTATCCATGCCTTAGACGCCAATCTACTTTCGCAGTGGCGCGCCGGCTGGCCGACGGTCGCCGGATCGTGAATATCGGCGGCTGGGCGTATGCCATGGACAGCGAGCACGACTATTACTCCATACTGGACGTGCCCAGGGATGCCTCGGACGCTGACATCCGCCGCGCCTTTCGCACACTCGCCAAGGAACATCATCCGGACAGCCGGGGGGCTGGCAACGGCGGAGACTCAACCGAGTGCGATTTCAGACTGATCACCGAGGCGTATGAAACACTAAAAGATTCAAACCGGCGCGCAGCCTATGATCGGGAATTGGATAATGCGCGGCAGTTGGAGAGCCAGGCTTCGCGTTCGGGAAAGCGATCCTTCGCAATAGGCCTTGGCGTTGGCATCCTCATAGCTATTGTTGCGGTTGGCGTTGTGAATACCATCGACCGCGCCGGCCGCATGGGCGGCGAAAAAGCTCAGGACTCATTGAAAGGTGTCGTGGGCTCAGAAAACGCCGAGGATGCTGGTCTTCAGGTTACACCTGAACGAAACAAGCTTCGGGAATCCGTAGCACCCGAGCCCTTGCGGTCCGAAATCGAAAAAGCTCCTCCCTCTCCTGCACCCGCACAACCTGCCTCGGCAGCGCCATCCCTCGATTCCTCTTCGAAGTTGCTGCCTGTTTCCGAAGAAGCTGGCGGGAAAGCTTTTGAAAAGAGCTCGGCGGAGCCTATCGAAGTTGTAACGGGGCGCAAAAAGACGCTTCGGATTCAGCCCGGCAAGGGGCTCACACAAGGCTTTACCGACTGCCATTCTTGTCCTGAGATGGTGGTAGTCCCCGCCGGAGACGCGGTCATGGGATCGCGTGTGGAAGGCGACGGGTCCCATTCCGAAGAGGCTCCAGCCCACCGCATTCATATCGCAAGGCCGCTGGCGATTTCGAAGACCGTCGTTTCGGCGGGCAATTGGCGCGCATGTGTGGACGCCGGCGTTTGCCGCCTGAGCCTGTCTTCGCTGCTCGCAGTCGGTCCCCGGGTGGCGGCGACGCGCGTATCCTGGCCCGACGCAAAAACCTATGTGGGATGGTTGTCGCAAACGACTGGGTGGCGCTATCGCCTTCTGACCGAAGCGGAGTGGGAATATGCCGCCCGGGCTGGCAAGGGACGAGGGCCGATGGAGCCGGAAGCGGACGGGCGCTATGCCAAAGATACGAGCGGTCTGTTTCCCCGCCTTCGCTTCGGCCACTTCGCCGCCGCGGGACCCAATTCATGGGGCATCCAGGGCGGCGGTGTCCTGGAGTGGGTCGAGGACTGCTGGCACGGGCGCTATGATAAAGCCCCGGAAGATGCTTCGCCCTGGCTGTCAGCCGCTGACGGGGATTGCGCCTATCGCGTTGTGCGCGGGAACGCGAGTGCGGGCGGTGGATTAGGCTGGCGCCCTTCCGCGAGGAGCCGGGAGTTCGCGGAGACGAAGGCGCCGACGCTTGGATTTCGGGTGGCGAGAGAGATTTCCGCTCCTGCGAAGACGGCGCTCGAAGGAAACGAGAATATTCGACGCCGACCATGACGCGAAAAGAAGACCGGTGTTCGGAACAAGAATTGATGTTTTGTTAGTTACTTCCTGACGCCAAGCATAGCATTATAATGCTGTGCTTGCGGCAGATGGCATGGCAATTTAAGTTGATCTGCTGCACATGAAATATTCGTAACGAAAGAAGACGAAAAGCACTAAGGACATTACCTGCATCGAAGTCCCGGCTGGCGAGCGCCCATAACAAAAAGAAGCGCTCTAAAGTCCGGTCAGGCTGTAGGTTAACTGGGCTGGCGCTGGAGACGGCCCTCTGAGAGCCAGATAATGACATGTGAGTCTGCACCTGCTGTAACGTATCGGCGCATCTATTTGAAAAGCGGCCGTTTAGGCGGCTCGCGGGTTCAGCCCATCATGAGAAATCCTGATCAAGCCTAGACGGCAGTCCCCAACTTCATGAAATCTTCCTTCCTTGAGTTCTGGGCCATTGTGCGCCCTTATTGGGCATCGCCTGAGCGGTTGCTGTCCGGTCTTTTGCTCGCGGTCGTGGTCGCGCTCAATCTCGGCACTGTTTACATCATGGTTCTCATCAATGACTGGAATGCGTTGTTTTATAACGCCTTGCAGAACTATGATCTCGCCGATTTCTGGTGGCAGCTCGCCCGGTTTTGCGTGCTTGCCACAATCTACATCATCGCCGCTGTTTACCGGGTCTATCTGCGGCAAATGCTGCAAATTCGCTGGAGGAATTGGCTCACACAGCGTTACGTTGGCCGCTGGTTCAAAAACGATGCCTATTACCATCTGCAACTTGGGGACAACCGCGCGGCCGACAACCCCGACCAGCGCATTGCCGAGGACATCAACACTTTTGTAGGCCAGACGCTGATCCTCGGCCTCGGGCTGCTGGAGTCCGTCGTTACGCTTGCATCTTTTTCCGTGATTTTGTGGGATTTGTCCGGCTCCCTCACCGTGGGCGGTCTCACCATTCCCGGTTACATGCTTTGGGCGGCGATCCTGTATGCGATCGTTGGAAGCTGGCTCACCCATATTATCGGCCGGCCGCTTATCTCCCTCAATTATCAGCAGCAACAGTTCGAAGCGAATTTGAGATTTGGGCTGGTTCGCGTCCGCGAAAATGCGGAGCAGATTGCCCTTTATCGTGGCGAGGAGTCAGAAAAAGGCGGCATCGGATCGGCCTTTTCCAACGTTGTCACGAATTGGTGGGGGATCATGAGGCGGCAAAAGCTGCTGACATGGTTTTCGTCCGGCTACGACCAGATTGCGATCATCTTCCCCTTCGTGGTCGCTGCCCCGCGATATTTCTCCAAGTCGATACAGCTTGGCGGATTGATGCAAATTGCGCAGGCCTTTGGCCAAGTGCAAGCCGCGCTGTCCTGGTTTGTGACGAATTACACAAGCTTCGCCGAATGGCGGGCGACACTCGATCGCTTAAGCGGCTTCGAAAAGGCGCTTGCGAAGGACGACGAGAGGACGAGAGCGCTTTCAGCAGTCAAGAGTCAGGCAGCAAAGGCCATCTCGGTTTCTGGCCTGAACATCTTCCTTCCGGACGGCCGGCCTCTCCTCAAAGATCTGTCGCTGGCGTTCCCTCCCTCGGCGCGCGTATTGATCTCGGGACCATCCGGCAGCGGCAAGAGCACCTTTCTCCGGGCCTTGTGCGGCATTTGGCCCTACTGCGAGGGCCGGATCATCATCCCGGCTGGCCAGAAGCTCTTGTTCTGTCCTCAAAAGCCCTACCTGCCTCTCGGCACTTTGCGTCAGGCGGTTCAATATCCCGAAAGCCCCGGCGCGCATGGCGATGCCGATATGAGGCAGGCGCTTTCATTGTGCGGCCTCGAGGAGTTTCGCTGGCGTCTTGATGAGAGCGAAAACTGGGCCATGAAGCTTTCCCCCGGCGAGCAGCAGCGTCTCGCCTTTGCTCGCGCGCTTCTGATGAGACCGCAGTGGCTGTTCTTTGACGAGGCGACGTCAGCACTCGACGAAGACTCCGAGCAGCGGCTGTACGGCCTCGTTGCCAATATGCAGGGATGCGCGCTGATAAGCGTCGCTCATCGCAAGACCTTGAGCGCCTTCCACGATCGGACACTTGCATTTACGAAGACTGGGGCTGTTCCAAAGCAGGATCAAGCAATTGCATTTGTGAGCGGTATCACCGCCATGGCTCAGACCCCTGCGGCGGAGTAAAGAACGCTAATCATGGCATTCAATATCATTTCATTGACGATGACTGCTATGCGTACCAGACTAACAAAACCGCACTCGGAAAGCCAAAAAGGCACGCGGGACATGGGAGAAACGCATGAAAATCAGTCACCTCCTTCGCAAGAAGGGCGGACGAATAGTTTCGGTCCGTATGGATGAAACTGTCGAGAGGGCCGCACGAATGCTCCGTGACGAAAACATTGGAGCGCTCGTCATCAAGGATAGCTGCAATACCGAGGGCGATGTCGTGGTCGGGATGTTTTCCGAGCGCGATTTTCTACGCGCCATCCTGGGACGCGGCCCAGGAATTCTCAAGCTGCCGGTATCGAGATTGATGTCGCCGAATGTGATTGCGCTGCGATCGAACGACGACACCACAAGAGCTGTGGAATTATTTAACAAGCACCGAATCCGCCATCTTCCGGTTATCGACGATCACACGCTCATCGGCGTCATCAGCATCAGGGATGTCGTTGCCGCGTATGAGCCTGGGGCGCTGAGGGCCGAGGCGTTTGCGTAAATTCCAGAGCCCGCTTTTGATTGAATCAAAGCGGACTCTAACCTTTTATTTTATCGTGCGTCTTGCCGGAAAACCGCTTCGCACTTTTCCGGCAGCCTCTAGCCGAAGCTTGAGTGGCCGCTTCGGCCTCGCGCGGAGGCCATTGAGGTCGATCGTCAGGGCGCCCGGCGAACCCAGCCCATTGGCGTGAGGTGCTCTTGGGGGGTAAACCTCGTCTTGTAGGCCATTTTGCGCGAACCGGCGATCCAATAGCCAAGGTAAACAAAGGGCAGTCCGCGTGCCTTGGCGAAGGCTACCTGCTCCATAATGATATAATTCCCGAGGCTCCGCTTCGTCAGATCGGGTTCGTAGAAGCTATAGACGAGGGAGATCCCGTCGCTGAGCCGGTCGCAGAGCACGGCAGCCACGAGCGGGTTGTCCTTGGCTCCCACCTTGCCGGGCCGGTTGATCCGATACTCAGTCAGAAAAGTCTCGACGGCGCTGTCCTGGATCATCATCGAATAATCGAGAAGCGACATATCGGCCATGCCGCCTTCAGCGTGCCGCGCCTCGATATAGGCCCGGAACAGGGCGAACTGCTCGATCGTCGGCCGCCCCGTGACGCGGCGAGCCTCGATGTCGGCGTTCGCCTTCCAGATTTTCGCCAGCGTGCGCCGAGGTTCGAACTCATTTACGACGATGCGAACCGGCACGCATGCCGCGCAGTGGTCGCAATAGGGCATGTAGGCGATATTCTGGCTGCGGCGAAAACCGCCCTTCAGCAGATTATCGACGAGCGCGACAGGCCTATCGGCAGACAAATGGGTGAAGATTTTACGCTCAAACCGGCCAGGCAGATAAGGGCACGGCTGCGGCGCAGTTACGTAGAACTCTGGAAATCGTCGCTTCTGGTCCACATCAGCCCGGGGATTATTTCAGAAATCCCGGCCATTGTGCCGAAAAACTTAGGATTAGGCCAGAGTGCAAACGTGCGCTGCACAATTGCGAGCTAAATGTCGCTTCCAAAGCGATGCAGTTCAGCCCCGTATGCCTTCAACCAGATGCGCGCTCTTTGCATTCCAGGGATAGCGTCACGCATCAATCGCCAGAACCTTGGTCCATGGTTCATTTCACGAAGATGTGCGACCTCATGCGCCGCCACATAGTCCAAAACAAATGGCGGCGCAAAGATGAGCCGCCATGAGAAAGAGAGAGTACCGGTTGTCGAGCAGGAGCCCCAGCGCGTTGCTTGATCGCGGATCGCAATGCGCTTGTAGCTACACTCAAGCGCATTGGCGTATTTTTCTGCGCACACCGAGATATCCTTGCGAACTTCGGCCCGCAACCAATCGTGGAAGCGGCGCGGCGCATGCTCCATGTCGCCGCTCACGTGAAGGCTTGGGATGGAAGCGTCGAAACGCTGGCTGCTCAAGTTTCGCCAATCGGCGGGGGAATTCTGGACGGCGGGAGCGCTCTGCGTATCCCGATCCTGCCAGACGACCCGGCTATGCCGGTGTGGCCCTGCAAATCTGATGCGATGAAGCTCGCCTCTAAGAGGGATGATGGCGCCGTCGACGAAGGGTACCGGCTCAGGCAGGCGTTCAAGTTGTTTTCTAAGCCAGTCGGCGTGACGAGCCAGAAAGGCGCTCGCATCTTCAACCCGGCCTCTGTTTGGAAGAGTAAGGATTGCGGCACGCTCAGTGTGGCTAACCTTGAGGGAAAATCGCTTGGCGCGCGGCGAGCGTCTCAGTTCTACGGTGCAGCCCACAGTTGGCACACGAAGAACTGGAGTTTGCTCGAGCGGAAGAACAGTTGCAGCTCGCATGAGACTTTCGTCTTTGCTTCAACGCGGTTTAGTTTCTATAAGTGACTCGGTCTCAAGGTTAGCATGTGACCACTCAACAATCTGCGTTTTTTCGGCAACAGATTGTAGAATAAACCTTCAAGATAGCGTAAGTTCTTAACCAACGCCACAGGCTAATCCCCTCCTCGAGGATTTGTTACCGTACCACTTTTCCACTGCAGAGGTTTCGCTTTTTA
This sequence comes from uncultured Alphaproteobacteria bacterium, assembly GCA_963757195.1. GTDB lineage: Bacteria > Pseudomonadota > Alphaproteobacteria > Rhizobiales > Rhodomicrobiaceae > Rhodomicrobium. The sequence goes on along the minus strand of CAVWQG010000001.1, from coordinate 1,752,735 downwards.
GCAAAAGCGTGAAAAAAGCGGTAAGCTTCTCAATGATATAAACAGCCCCTTAATTGGTTTACAACCTAAGGTTTTGCTACCCTTTGACCCACACCCAAGAGCGCCAATCAGGAAGGAGAAGTGGGTAGTTAGAGATCAAGGCGAGAAAATGGCTTCGAACCGAGCCGCGCCGAAAGTTGTAGAAAGGGTTTGATTTCGAGTCGCTTTTGAGATGAGTCTTCCACAAATGTGGCTCTCGTGGTACAAGCCCTGTCCCCCTTCAGATCCCGAGCCGCAAGGAGGCTTTTGCTGATGACGGTTGCCATTGTCCGGTAGTTGAGCGCGAGCAAACATCGCGAGGTCGTAAGCTTCGTTTCGCCGCGCCACTTTTATAACCCCCATTCCTGCGAGCGAAGCCATGCTTTCCTGGTTCGAAAAACTTATTGACCCTTTCAAAGACGTCCCGGTCGAACAGCCGCCGAGCAAGCTCGGCGCCTTCTACTGGCATTTTTTGCGCCGTGTCTGGTGGGTGTACGCGCTCGTCATGCTTTTCGGGCTTATTGGCGCGCTGATCGAAGTTTCCCTTTTCGCCTTTGTCGGGCAGATCGTCGATCTCGCCAAATCCGCCAAAGATCCTGGCGCGTTCTTCCATGAGCACGGGACCACGCTGATCTGGATGGCGTTCGTCGCGCTCGTGGCAAGGCCACTCGCATTCGGCGTCCATGCGCTCCTCATCAATCAGACGGCCAACGCCAATGTCATGAACATGGTGCGCTGGCAGCAGCACCGTTACATGCTGCGCCAGAGCCTTTCCTTCTTCCAGAACGACTTCGCGGGCCGCCTCGCGAACAAGATCATGCAAACGGGCCCTGCGCTCAGGCAAACCGTTGTCGAGGTCGTCGACGCGCTGTGGTTCGTTGCGATCTATTGGACGAGCGCGGCCGTGATCTTCTTCGATCTCGACTGGCGGCTGGTGATCCCGCTTGTCTTGTGGCTTGTGACCTTCGTCGGCACGGTCTGGTTCTTCGTGCCGCGCCTCATCCGCTACGCGACCATCGTCTCGGACGCGCGCTCGATGTTGACGGGACGCATCGTCGACAGCTACACGAATATCCTGACCGTGAAGCTGTTCGCGCACACGGAGGGCGAGGACGCCTACGCGAAAGAGGCCGTCTCCGACCACCTGAACAAGCTGAAAAAGCAGCTGCGCTGGATCACCGGGATGGAAATGACCCAGTGGGTGCTCACCGGGATGCTTATCACCTGGACAACCGGACTTGCGCTTTGGCTCTGGACCGAGGGCGCCATCTCGCTCGGCGCGATCGCGGTGATAACCGGGCTCGTCATCCGCATCAACAACATGGCCGGCTGGATCATGTGGGTCATCACCGGCATTTTCGAGAATCTCGGCACCGTGCAGGAGGGCATGGAGGCCATTTCGAAGCCGTGGAGCGTGGTCGATGCGCCCGGCGCGAAGCCGCTGCGGGTCGCGAAGGGCGAAATCCGTTACGACAGCGTGCGCTTCCACTATGGGCGCGACAGCGGGCTCATGGAAAACTTGTCGCTTACGATCAGGCCGGGCGAAAAGGTTGGCCTTGTGGGCCGCTCGGGCGCTGGCAAATCCACGCTGGTCAACATCCTCTTGCGCTTCCACGATATCGAGGCGGGGCGCATTCTGGTCGATGGGCACGACATCGCCGCCGTCACGCAGGATAGCCTTCGCGAGCAAATCGGGCTCGTGACGCAGGACACCTCGCTCTTGCACCGGTCCGTCATGGACAACATCCGCTACGGCAGGCCCGGGGCTACAGAGGAAGAGGTGGTCTCCGCCGCCAAGAAGGCTCATGCCCATGAGTTCATTCTCGACCTTGAGGATTACAAAGGCAGGCGAGGCTACGACGCCCATGTCGGCGAGCGCGGCGTGAAGCTCTCCGGAGGCCAGCGCCAGCGCATCGCCATTGCGCGGGTGCTCTTGAAGGATGCGCCGATCCTGATCCTGGACGAGGCCACGTCAGCGCTCGATTCCGAAGTCGAGGCCGCCATCCAGGAGCAGCTTTACAACCTGATGAAAAACAAAACCGTGATCGCGATCGCTCACCGGCTTTCCACGATCGCGGCAATGGACCGCCTGATCATCATGGAGAAGGGCAGCGTCGTCGAAGATGGCAGCCACGACGAGCTGGTGCGCCACGGCGGCCTTTACGCGAGCCTTTGGGCGCGGCAGTCGGGCGGCTTCCTGTTCGAGGATCACAAGTCGTCCGATCCGCTGATCCCGCCGGATCGGTACGCCGAGGTGGAGGGACTTGCCGAATAGTCCGTTCCTGGCGCCCGCCGCGCCTGGAACTGCCGGCCGTCTCGCTGGCATTTTATATACACGTTGTGAAAGGCGGCATCCTGCTCGACGCTCCGGATTGGCTTGCGTTTTCATCCGCAGTGCCAGGCGAGGATCTTAGGAAAATGCGCTTTGCCAAGAGGTTAATGGAGACTAAGTCATTGATTTAGAAGAGATAAATCGAAAGCGGGTAGGCGCGGCGGCGGCTGCAAAAGGAGCTGCCAAGGTTAACGGTCTGGTCCAAAAACATATTTAACGGATTTTATCGCGCCGCACTTTTTCGCAAAAACACGCATCTTTGGGCGCGATTCCGGGCGGGACATAAATCCACCGCGCCGAAATTAACCATAACCGGTTAATTCGCCCCCCTGCGGCAACGCCACGTTAACCATATTGGGCCTGAATTGGCCCGCCATCATACAACGACCAGCGTTTTTGTATGCATTGTCAGGGTGTGCTTGACAAAAAATGGTCAAAAAATCCCGCCGCCGCCTCATTTCGCGCCGCCGCGAAGCGATCTTCCCAAACACAGCCTGCCGCGCTGCACGCTCGCGCTCAATAATGATCTGTTGCTCCTTGATCGCGGCTCCCCTTCCATGGCGTCGGCAACGCTGCAAAAGGTCCGCAAACACGGTTCTTGAAGTCTGTCCAAAGGTTCATGGCGCCGCCGGCCGGTGACGCGCAAGTTCTGTCGTGGATTGTATCAGCGGCGCCCTTGTCTCGCCTTCCTGCCGCAATGACACTGACGCCAGCGCCAACAAGCGATTCGAGGAACCAATGCACGGCTTCGCACAACGCGTTTTGCCGCTCCCGGTCGAGCCGGAGGCTCTTTCGCAGGCTGATCAACATAAGCGCGAGGCGTCGCGCCGTCTCGCCGGCGATCTTTGGCGCATCTACCGAGCCTTGCCACACGAACGCAAAGCGCTGGTGCGGCTCAAAGCATTGATCCATCCGGCGATTGGCAGGGCGCCGTTTCTTGAGGTGGTGCGCAGAGCCGGTTTGCGGTCGAAAGACGGCAGGGCCTACATAGCCGCTTCCCTCAGCGCCGAATTGCAAGCCCTTCAGCTGAGGAAGCTCCTCGATGGCGCCCTGGAGTGCGCTCCGGACATCATGCACGCCGTGGCGGTGGAGGCTTTCGCCGACAAGGAGGCGGCGCATTTGGTTGACGCTGTGAAGGCCGCCACCCCGATAAGCGAGCGCGAACAAGTTAACCGGCCATCCTATCGTTACCTTCCGCCCATCGATCAGGACTTGGCGCTGTTCCGTCGTTTCAGGCTTGCAATTTACGCCAATGACGAAGCCGAGTTCGTCCGGCTTTATAAGCTCGTGGGAGCTGCTACGTCTGGCCCCATAAGCGGCAAAACGCTCATTCAGTTCCTAGCCGGCTTCCCGCTTGATCAGCGCTGGCTTGAGACGTTGCATCCCGCAATTGGTGAGATTTTCGCCGAGCACGCCATCCGCATGCTCGTTGAAGAGGGGCGGACCGGCGACACCAGCGCCATCGTTCAACATTTTGCAGCGGCGGCGTCCAAGACCGGATCGAATTTTCACAAGCTGCTCCTACGCTTCGACATTCTTTCAGCGAATTTCGAGTCCGCGCGGCGGCGCCTCGAAGCCCTGCCGGAAGACGAGGCGCACGTCGCCGCGGCCTATGAAGCGTCGATTGCGTTTCTGACCGGAGATAACGAGGCGGCCGTCGCCGGATTTCGCAACGCTCTGAAACAGCTCCGCAAGGTCCTTGGCAAACGCAAGGTGGCGTTTGAAGCCGAAGTCGGCCTCTTCCACATGCTTGCGCTGTTGCACGCTAAAGATGCAGCTTTGCATGCAGAGCTGCGCGGCCTTATCGACGCCTCTACGTTCGAGGTGACGCCGTTTTATTTGGCGCATGGCAGCGTGGAGGCGCTGCTCGATCTTGTCGAGGGACGCAACGACAAGGCTCGGGAAACGGTCAAGTGCTTGCTGGAGCAGCCTTCATCCAGTCCGGCGGCGAGCGCCGTTGTCGACCTCGCAGCGCTGTTCATCGACGCCGCCTTGATCCGCAAGCGCCTCGCCCACAACGAGGCGGAATACATTCGTTTCGCGCAATCGATGCCTATAGTGGCTCGCATTCGCGCCGAGATCTTAAGCCGGACCGCCCGCAATGGAGCCTCCTGGCGGGAGCGCGCCGAGGCGCTTGGAGGCAAGTCCATCGTCGCCTTCACGGAGATCGTCGCCCTCATGGAGCCGTGGGAGCGCGCCTTCGATACGTTGACGGCGTTTCTCAAGCCGGAGGAGCCGAAGCGCTCCGCCGAGAAAGCTACCGGAAAAGCAAAGCGCCTTGCCTGGCTGGTCGACCTCAGTGACAACGAAGTCTCGGTCGTCGAGCAATCGGCGAAGGGACACGGCTGGACCAAAGGGCGCCCGATCGCCTTGAAGAAGCTGCACCAACTCGATGCACGGCTCGACTATTTGACGGACCATGACCATCGCATGCGCCGCTGCTTGCGTAAGGAGCAGGTCTGGTTCGGCGACGGGCAGTATTATTTCGATGAATTCGCTACGCTGCCCACCCTCGCCGGACATCCCAACGTCTATAACGCCGCCGACCCGAGCGAGCGGATCGAGTTGGTCGCCTATCCGGTGGAACTCGTCGTAAAGGAGGTGGCGGCCGGCTACAACTTCAACCTGTCGCACCGCGCCGACGAGCCGAAGGTGTTCCTCGAGATGGAAACGCCAACGCGCTGGCGCGTCGTGGAATTGTCGCAGAAGCTTTTGCAATTGCAGGCGACGCTCGGCGACCACGGACTGAGCATACCGCGTAACATGCGCGAGCGCGTCGCAGGCCTTCTGAGCGAGGCGAATCCGGCTGTGCCCATACGCTCGGAATTGGCCGATATCGACGTTCCCGCTGCGCCGGGAGAGGCCGCCCCCGTCATGCAGCTGCAAAGACGCGGCGATGGCCTGAGGATCAGAATGGGCGTGCGTCCCTTCGGCGCCGGCGGGCCATTCTATCTCGCCGGGCAGGGCGGCGCCTCGATTCTTGGGGCCGTCGACGGCAAGCGCCAGCGCGTCAACCGCGATCTCGACGCCGAGAAGAACGCGATGGAGGCGCTGATAAAGGCGTGCCCAGCCTTGACGGACTGGGGATTCGCCAGCAACGAATGCGAGATCGAGGCGCCTGAAGACGTGCTTGAGTTTCTGGAGCAGGCGCAGGCCTACACGGGCGCCGTCGCCTTCGAATGGCCGGAGGGCGAGGCGCTGAAGGTCAGCCGGACAATCGGCGCGCAAAAACTGTCCATCAAGCTCTCGCAGAAGCGCGACTGGTTCGAGGTGTCGGGCAAAATCGAGGTCGATGAGGGTCTTGTTGTCGACATGGAGGAGGTGCTCAAGCGACTCGACCGGGCGCACGGCCGTTTCGTGCCGCTCGACAATGGCCGCTTCATTGCGCTGACGCAAGATTTACAGCGCCAACTGCGCAGGCTTCAGGGCGTATCCGAAGAAGCGGCGGGGGGACGCCGTCTGCATGGCCTCGCCAGCATGGCCGTGGACGATCTCGTGGAAAGCGCCGGCAAGGTGCAGGCCGACAAACATTGGCGCGAATTGTCGGCGCGCATCCGGGCGGCGGGATCGCATACGCCGAAGGTTCCGGCCACGCTTGAAGCCGAGTTGCGCGACTATCAGGCCGAGGGCTTTTCCTGGATGTCGCGGCTCGCCAATTTACAGATGGGCGCGTGCCTTGCCGACGATATGGGGCTCGGAAAGACGGTACAGACCATCGCCGTCATGCTGGAGCAGCAGGCGCACGGCCCCTGCCTCGTGGTGGCGCCAACGTCGGTCTGCCACAACTGGGACGTCGAGCTGGCGCGTTTCGCCCCGTCGCTCAAGGTGCACCGCCTGTCCGCCGCCCATGACCGGGCGGCCCTGATCGAACGCATGGGGCCGGGCGACGTTCTGATCGCCTCCTACGGCCTCCTGCATCAGGAAGACGAGGCGCTGACGAGCCGAGCCTGGCACATGCTCGTGCTCGACGAAGCGCAAAATCTCAAGAACGCCGCCACCAAGCGGGCTAAGGCCAGCCAGAAACTTGAGGCCAAATTCCGCGTCGCGCTGAGCGGCACGCCCATCGAGAACTATCTCGACGAACTTTGGAGCCTGTTCAACACCATCAATCCGGGCCTCCTCGGCTCGCGCGAAAGCTTCCAGCGCCGTTTCGCCGGACCCATCGAGCGCGACCGCAAACCCGCCGCCCGCGACGCGCTTCGCGCCTTGATCCGGCCGTTCATCCTGCGCCGCACGAAGAGCGCCGTTTTGAGCGAGCTTCCGCCGCGCACCGAGCTGACCGTCACGGTGCAGCTCCCCGAGGACGAGCGCGCCTTCTATGAGGCTATGCGCCGCCAGGCTGTCGAGGCCATCGCAGCGCTCGACGGTCCGGCCGGGCAGCGCAAAATTCATATCCTCGCGGAAATCGGCAAGCTTCGCCGCCTGTGCTGCCATCCGGCGCTGATCGATCCCAAGACAACTCTTGAAAGCGCCAAGCTGGCTGCGTTCTTGGACCTCGCCGACGAACTTCTGCGCAATCGTCACAAAGCGCTCGTGTTCAGCCAGTTTCTTGGCCACCTCGAAAAGGTGCGTGAAGCGCTCGATGCGCGCGGCGTTCGCTATCAATATATCGACGGCGGCGTGCCCGCGCAGGCGCGGGCCGAGCGCGTGGCGGCTTTTCAGGCGGGCGAGGGCGACCTGTTCCTGATCAGCCTCAAAGCCGGCGGCGTCGGCCTCAATCTGACGGCGGCCGATTATGTCATCCATCTCGATCCGTGGTGGAACCCGGCTGTCGAGGATCAGGCGTCCGATCGCGCGCACCGCATTGGCCAGAGCCGCCCGGTGACGGTCTACCGGCTTGTGGTGGAAGATAGCATTGAGGAGCGCATTCTCGATTTGCACAAACATAAACGCGACCTCGCCGCCGATCTGCTCGACGGAGCGGAGGTGAGCGGGCGGATGAGCGAGGACGAGCTTTTGGCCTTGATCCGGCGATGACGTGCGGCTTCTCGATGCGTCCGAAGTTCGACGGGTGACATGAACGCCGCACCGGTCGAATGGGTCGTTCAATACCGCATTTCGGACCCCATGAAGTTCCTTTTCGACGGTCGTGAACCGAAGGGAACCCTCCGCGATGTGTCCGAGTCCGTCATGCGGGAAGTCGCCGGCGATCGCACCATTAATGAACATCAATCCGCCAAACCTTTCAGGTAAGGGGCCGATATGCGTCTTGCTACTTTTCTATTTTTCCTGGCTCAGCTCTATCCTGTTGCAGCTCAACAGAACACTTGGCAAGCCACAACCACCAGCGAAGAGCTGACACCCCTCACGGATGACCTCTCGCGAGCGGACCTGTTCAAGCTTGTCATGGCTGCGGCGGAAAAAGAGAACCCAATCCCAGGCGGGGTCCGAAGATCCCTTTATCAGAAGAAATTGTTCAAGTTTCCCGAAGACGCCCTCAAGGACGAAGGCAATCCCAGGGCCAACTCCATCTTCGGCATCGACATCAGCCATTATACTGGCCGCAATTTCAGCTTCGATTCGCTAAGAGAGCAAAATGTCCGCTTCGTTTACGCGAAAGCGACACAAGGGGTGAGCTATAAGGACGACCTCTTTGGACCTTATTGGCAGGCCTTGAATGACCTGCCAGCAGAAAAGAGGGTGCTTCGCGGGGCGTATCACTTCCTCTCCTCCAGCGCCGACGGCGCTTCCCAGGCCGACACCTTCCTCAACTTCCTCGAACAAAATGGCGGACTTAAAGACACCGATATGCCCCCTGTGGTCGATCTTGAATGGGACATTACACAAAGCGACCGGAACGACCGGTGGCAAAGCCATACCCCGGACGAGATCATCGACATAACGCTCGCCTGGCTCAAAAGGGTCGAAGAAAAGACCGGCCGGGTCCCCATCGTCTACACGGCGAGAGCCTGGTGGCGCGAGCGGCAAATCCCGGAGGAAAGTTTCGATAAACTGAGCCATTACAAAGTTTGGATCGCAGACTACTCGCGTTCTGCGCGCGCAACGGAGGCGCCGCCGACGATCAATCATTCACGTTGGAATCTGTGGCAATTCAGCGAGAGTGCGGAGTTGTCTGAAGGATATAGCGGTCCCGTGGACGCCAACATCTATAAGGGGACCGAAGATCAGTTCGCGACGGATTTTCAGATCGCGCACAACTGACAAAGCAAGCTGTTCATCCCGGACCATTCGGCGTTTGTCCCTCGCCAGACACTCGCAAAGTTGCCTTCGCACGGTTCCGGGCGTGGAAAATCAACAATTCAGCTTTGACCTGCGCGAAGAATCAAATTGACTAACCGGACATCATTTGGGGCGGGAACATCTCCATGAGACGCATTTTGATCACAGTCGCAATTTGCGCGGTAGCCTCATACGCTTTTGCTGAATGCCCGAGCGAGGAAACCATCAACGCCTTTGGGCACACCTTCAGGAAGGGCGGCCTTGTGGGCATGCTTACCGACAACCCCAGGGATTGCGACGCTCACGATCAACCTGCTTGGCTTGCCAAGATAAACGAGGCGGCTCCAACGAGCGCGACGCCGGGCGTTGCGTCTGCCAAAGCCACCGCTCCGGGGCTTTCTTACTGCAGCCAGATTGTCAAAAGCAAAGACCCTCAATATGACTCTCAGCGCCACGATTGTGTCTTCTGGTACGGGCATTCCATCGAGGTGCAATAGAGTTAAAGGCTTTGGCGTAATCTCAGTTTGTCACCATGCTCGGACTTGAGGCCAAAGGCGCTTTTCTGGCGCGGAACTTTCACCAACACCCTGCTAGTACAGCCGGCCGGAAGCTGCACTAGCTAGATGAGCGCCTCCGAGAACGGCATGTGCCTTGCCGCCCAGATGGCCGCCTGGGTGCGGTTCTTTACGCGAATCTTGCGGAGGATCGCCTTGACATGAACTTTTACTGTCGCCTCTGTAATATGGAGCCTCTGAGCGATCACCTTGTTCGGCGCGCCGTCTACAAGGCCTTTCAAAATCGAGCCTTCTCGCGCGGAAAGCTTTATCTGAGCGGAATGCGAAGCACTGGCGTCGCTCATATCCTCAATATCGTGAACACGGCTGTAAATTGCGTCGGGTTGAGCATCCCGGAGTTCCCGTAGGCTTTTCACGAATTCCGGCGGCAGGATAGTCTCATCCTCTACGATAAGTTCAATCACTCGAACGAATGTTTGAGATGATATAGCGTCCCGCAAATAGCCGTCAGCCCCAGCTTCGAGCGCGGCCATCACGTCGTTTGGTCCAGTTGAGGCATTGATGACTAAGATGTACGCCGAGCGCAGCCGGCCCCGGATGCTTTTCACGATCTCTACGATTTCAGAGGGGGTCCGGCCTCCCACAATAAAGACAACCTTACCGTCCAGATTGCCTTCCTGAAGAAAAGCACTGTCAGACCCGGCCAACTGGTGCACTATATTGTAATGTGTATCTTTAAGAAGACTGGCAAGGCCCTCGGTAAAAAGGCGACTTGGATGCACGAGAACGATAGTCAGCTGAGTCCCGGTAAAATTAGTATCACGCATTAACTCTTCTCCTCTCTTGAAAGAGAAGTGTTGCCCCACATTCTCTATCGGAGTACTCCAGTCAACTTATCAGTCCAGCCCCAGTGTGTACAGAGCATTCACTGCTATCATGTTGCTTTAACAGCGAAAGGCGCATTTTAACCCTAATGGCGCGGGACGCCCCCCCCGAGTGGGTACAAGTTTGGCTATTTTTTCCTGAAAATTCAAGCGCGCCGTCATCGCTTTTTTTAGCATCCGACTGGGGTATAACCAGTCAGTACTCACCTTCAGCGGCTCACTCAGATGCATAGGAAACAGCGATCCAACTTAAGCTAAGCAGGAGCCTTAAGGCGCCAAAGACAGCTGATAGGCAATCGAGCGCCACTGTGCCCTGCCTCGGGACCGTTGTACGACTGACTATAAAGAACTTAGGCCAGAGTTCGATGATCTGCTCGGACTGACTGAGCGCCTCACCACCACCCGACGATGATCCTTGTGCCGTTGGAACTGCGGACCAGATCGTAGAGCGCGCTGGCGTTCTCGGGATGAAGCCGGATGCAGCCGTGAGACGCGGGGTAACCCAGATGGTCAATATCGTAGGAGCCGTGGATCGCATATCCGCCGGTGAAGAAGATCGAATAAGGCATCGGGGACCCATACCGGCCTGAGCGGTGGTAGGCATCGAGCGCTGTCGGATAAAAAACGCCGTCCGGCGTGTTATATCCCCAGGCTGCCGTCGAAACCGGCCAGACGTATGCCAGCCGGCCATCGACATAGACATACATTGTCTGTCTCGCCTTGCTGACGCGGACGACGACCTCAGCCGAGGCCGTGGACGCAAAGATGCCGCAAGCCAGCAGCAGCCAAGCGGCAAGCAACAGTCTACGCATTAAAAAAAAGCCCCACTCTCGAACGTGCCCGGAAGCAGGCCCTGACTGCTTCCTCTTCCTTAAATTTACGCTCTAACGATTAAAGGAGCCTTGATGTTTCGTTCACCATGGCGAAGCGTTACGATCGCAATTTCAGGCGGCACCAGAAAGCGGATGGGAATGTTCGAGAGGCCAAGGCCGCTCGAGACGATCATATAACGCCCATTTCTCTCGAATTGACCGTATGCGTACCTGGCATAGCGCGCATTGTCCGCAAAGAAGCCCGGACGGCCCACAAATGGGATGTAGATTTGGCCGCCATGAGTGTGACCAGCGAGCGTCAGCGTCACGCTGGCTGGAACGCTGTCAAAGATGTCGGGCTCGTGAGCGAGCAGGATAACCGGTGCACGATCTGTAATGTGGTGCAAGGTTGCTTCCAAGTCCCAGACGCCCCGGCTTTCCGAAGCAAGCTGATCCTTGATCCCCGCAACCCAAAAGTGATCGCGCCCCCGGCTCAGCTTAAGGGCTGCGTTTTCGAGGAGGGCAATCCCTGACTTCCAGAAAGCGCGACGAATGTTTGGCGCCTCGCCGGACCACCAATCGTGATTTCCGAGTATGGCGTAGACGCCAAGCGGCGCTCGCAGCTTCTTAAGCGGAGCGATCCATTCGGCTATCGGGACCTCGCGGACGTAGTACCTGCGCCGGAGCCCGTTCACATAGTCTCCCAGAAGAACGATGACGTCGGGCCTCTGAGCATTCAGCTGATCGACGATGCCTTCGATCCGCTGTGCGGACATCCAAGGTTCAACCGCATGAATGTCGGTCAGGACGCCGATGCGCAGTGGGGAAGCCGCTGCGGGCCAGTCGAGATGCTCTATGCTCCATTCTTTAATTATGAGACTGAAACCGGGCTCGACCGCAAGCGCGTCTGCTGCGCCTATCACGCCAGTTCCGGCCGTGGCGGCAGTCAGCGTAAGGAAGTCACGTCGCGAGATCATGTCAAAGCGTACCCCCTCTAACTTAACTGCTTATTGACCCGCTGGCGCTATCTCTCTCACACTACATATAATATCGGCAAAAAGGTGGGGATCGACGTTCCCTCCTGAAAGAACGACGGCTACAGTGCGGCCTTTCGCTTCAAAGGCGCCGGAGAGCAGGGCTGCAAGCGCTATGGCGCCTCCTGGTTCGACAACAAGCTTCATATCGCGCCAAGCATAAGCCATGGCGTGCCGGACCTCGTTATCGCCGACGGCGAGGCCGCCAGCCAGCAGATCTTTATTGATCGCGAACGTCAACTCGCCCGGCTCCGCCATCAACAAAGCATCGCAGATCGACCGGCTTGTGCCTTCGTTCTTTTGCCGCGTCCCCGATTCAAGCGATCGCCGATAATCGTCGAAGCCTTTCGGCTCGACGCAATAGATCTCGGCGTTGGGGAACTGGTCCTTCACTGCGATGGCGACGCCGGCTGTCAGACCTCCGCCGCTGATCGGCACGAGCACCGCATCGATATCGGCTGCCGCTGCCTTAGCCTGCCGCGCTATTTCGAGGCCGGCCGTGCCTTGCCCGGCTATTACGACGGGATCGTCGAAGGGCGCAACAAAGTCGGCATTCAGCTTCTCGCAGAGGTCGCGAGCTATCGCAGTTCGATCCTCTGTATCGCGATCGTAGAAAACGATCTCAGCGCCGCAATGGCTGGTGCGTGCGATCTTCACCTTGGGCGCGTCGGACGGCATGACGATCACGGCATCGACGCCACAAAGACGAGCGGCTTCGGCGACGCCTTGGGCATGATTTCCCGATGAGCAGGCAACAACGCCACCGGGGAATGCCGCACGATCGATCCTGGAGACGCGATTATAAGCGCCCCGGAATTTGAAGCTTCCGGTTCTCTGCAGTGGCTCGGCCTTGCAGAGGATCCTTGCGTCCAGCTTTTCGTTCAGTATCCCCCATTCGAGGAGGGGCGTTTCAATGGCATATGGCCGAATGCGAATGTCCGCGTCCGCTATAGCGTCAATCGTTAACGTGTCCATCGGTTGTCCGTGGGGTTATCGCAGGGATCATAGCGCAATATCATTTGTTTCATTATGAAATTGCGATGAATGCGGAACATTGTTGGCCTCGGCGATGATCTCGGAAAAACGCCGGGCGCATGCCGCCCAGCTGAATGCCTCGGCATAAAGGCGGCAGCCCTTCCGATCGAGTTCAAGGGCAGCCAGAGCTGAATCCCTCAAATTATCTCCAAGGATCCCAACGCTTCCGTTCGCCACAACGTCTTTAGGTCCCATGACGTTGTAGGCCGCCACGGGCACACCGCACGCAAGGGCTTCGAGAAGCACGTTGCCAAAAGTATCGGTTAAGCTCGGAAAAACGAAAACGTCCGCCGAAGCGTAGTGTTCCGCCAGGTCCTCACCAAACTTCGGGCCAGTGAAAACCGCTTTTGGATACCGTCGAATAAGCTCTTCAAGCTGAGGGCCGCCTCCAACCACGGCCTTTGTCCCGGGAAGATCGAGGCTCAGGAAGGCCTCCAGGTTCTTCTCGACGGCTACTCGTCCTGCGTAAAGGAAGAGGGGCCGGGGCACGCCAAAGCGGTCGACGGTGCGCGGCCTGAAGAGAGTGAGATCAACCCCCCGCGACCAAAGGCGCACGTTTGCTATTCCCTGGGCGGTCAGGTCCTGGCACAAAGAAAGGGAAGCAGCCATCACGCCCGAGCCCGCGTTATGAAACCAGCGCTCGAACCTGTATCCCCAGGACAGCGGGATGGGCATGCGCGCGGAGACATATTCTGGAAACCGGGTGTGATAGCTGGTGGTGAATCGCCGCCCGGCGCCCAGGCAATAGGCGCGCGCTGCAAGCCCTATCGGCCCCTCGGTCGCAATGTGAATGAAGTCTGGGCTATCTTGCTCGACACGCTTGGCGACATCGCGGGCTCGGACAATCGCGAGACGGATTTCGCTGTAAGTGGGAAGCGGCATCGTTGTGAAGCCGGACGGCGTGAGGAATGCGAGGTCCAGCCCGGCGTTTGCGGCCTCGCGCTCGAGATTGCTGTAGGTGTTGACGACGCCATTCACCTGCGGTTTCCAGGCGTCCGTTGCGACCAGGATGCGCATCAGGATGTGACTGAGGCGACCGGCACCTTGGAGGAACTCGACTGAAGCGCGCGGAGGTGATCGGTCCAGCGGACAATCTCCATGCGGCCGTCGAAATGCTCTACCACGGCAGTGCCGCTGTCGACCCAGTCGCCCGTGTTCACATATTGAATGTCTTCGATCATGCGCGCTGAGGCGTGATGAATGTGCCCGCAGATCACCCCTGAGGCTCCCACCCGCCGTGCTTCCGCAGCAAGCGAAGTTTCGAAATTGACTGCATAATTCACGATGCGTTTGACGCTGTATTTGAGATAGGCGGAGAGCGACCAATATGAAAGGCCCAGGCCGCGCCGGACTGCGTTCAAGACCTCATTCGCCGCCCAGGCGATATCGTAGCCGATGTCGCCAAGCACCGCCAGCCAATGGGCCTTGTTTACGACCGTATCGAATTCGTCGCCGTGGATGATCAGGAAGCGGCGGCCATCGGCTGTATCATATATGGCGCGCAGGCGAATCTCGACCGGACCCAATGTTATGCCGGCCAAAATCCGCAGTTCCTCGTCGTGATTGCCGGGGATGTAGACGATGCGGGTCCCGTTCTGCGCCTTCGACAGCAACTCCATCACGACCTCCGTCTGCGAAGGACGCCAGTTCGGACCGCGCCGCAGCCGCCAAAAATCGATAATATCCCCGACGAGGTAGATGACGGCGGCGTCGTGCGACTTCAAAAAGCTTAGCAAGTCGCGGGAGCGGCAGGCTCGCGCGGCAAGGTGAATGTCGGAGAGGAAGATGGCACGATATCTCACATACGCTTTATATCGCGTCGTAACGCTGTGATCCACCCTTCACCTCGAAGCCTGAAGCGTTAAACTCGCTAGAGGCGGCAATCAAGGTTTCAGGAATATGACAAGATCCTAAAAACGAAAAGGGCCAGCTTGCGCAGGCCCTGCGTTCTCTGAATGGCTGCTCGCTTATTTCTTATAGGGCTCAAGGGGGGCAACCGGAGCGCCGGTGCTATATTTCAAGCCAAGCGAAAAGATGTCGGCCGAATTGTCCGCAGTACCCGCAAGGAGCACAGTCTGAGTGGCGGGAGAAATGCAATGGGTGGTTCCGCCGCCGGCCGCGACGCACCATGGCGCATTATCAAAGAACAGATGGGTGTAGGCAAGGTCGATCGTAACCCGATCCGAATATCTGTAGGACCCGCCGACGCTAACGCCAATCCGGTTCGAGTCCGGGATGAGGATGTCGCGGTTGCCGTTGTCGATCGGCGATATTTCGTAGTTTACGCCCGTCCGTAGCGTTAGCGAGGGGCTGTAGGCATATTCCGCCCCAGCCGCGAAATACCATCCGTCACGGTAATTGAGGTTGAGCGTCTCGCATGCCCCGCCAAGGCAATCGGCGCTGGCCACACTCACATTGCCGTTCCGGCTCCAATTCTGCCATTCGACAGTGCCAAGCAAAGTGAACTGGTTCGTCAAGGCATGCCGGGCGCTGAACGTGACTTCATCCGGTGACGTGAGCGTTGAATTCCCACTTGCAACCGCCGGCAGGCCGGAAAGCAAACCGGCATCCCTTTGATATAATCCGTGCATATCCTCGCTAACGGCCGAGCGATAGCCTAAGCCGAGTGAGGTGATGGGAGAGGGTTGCCAGATGACGCCTGCTGTGAACCCCGCGCCCCAACCGTCGGCGTCATAGCTGCGCCCACCGGAAAGAGGTGTTCCCAGAAGGCTATCGAAGGCCCCTCTGTTGAGCCTTGCCCTGAAATATTCAGCCTGGGCGCCGACCCCGACCGTTAGTTCCGACGTGATCTTGTATGCGATCGTCGGATTGAAATCCAACGAGTAAGTCCGCGTCGTGATCGCTATTGGCGATCCAGCCCAATTAAGATTGTCGGGCTTCGTGGTTAAGCCGATTGGAGAATTTACGGCAATGCCAGCGTAAAGGCGGTCGTTGAGCTGATATGTTCCATACATTGCCGGAACGAAACCATCGGTTCCGATGTCGGCTGTGGATGCCAGAGGGCCGGCAACGCCTGGAATGCCAGTGTAAAACAGTCCGTCCGTGGCTATGAGATTCCCGGACGTGGAGATAATAGTGCCGCTCGCTTCCACATTGAAGCCTGGGAGGGTTGCGACTGCCGCCGAGTTCCAGAACATGGAGCTGATGTCGCCGCCCGCCGCGGCGCCCGCGAAACCGGAGCCCTGGAAATAAGAAGACTGCTCACGGATGCCATCACTTCCCGCATTCGCCTGCCCGGCAACGCCAAGACCAGCCACAAGCGCAGCGGCGCTCACGCACGCCAGACGGACGCACATTGTTTTTTTCATTTTTTTCCCCCAATCGCCGAGCGGCGGCGCATCACCATGCGCGCCTGATTCTCGCATGGTCATTTAGCCATCTGATTCGAAGCCGTGACAATTGACCCGCTAAGTTGCGGCTAGGGTGCATCAGGCATGCAAAAGAAGGGGGAGTGGGAGAGAATCAGAGCGGAAGAACTACGAAAAGCTATGTATTTACAACAAGATGATGTACAAAAGATGGATCGGGAAGCGGTTTTCAGGCCATGAGCGGGTGAGTATGCGCGAGGCAGCTTGCCCCGCTGCAGCCCCTTTTGCACTCAAACTGTGGCGAAGCCGCCACGCGAAGCGAGAGCGGCGCCGATAGGTCCGGGAATCGCGCCTTAAATTTCTCGCGCAGTCGTCTCCCGTTCGTAGACCCAAATCGCGGCCGGCGGAAGGTTCAGCCATACGCGGGTGAAGCGCCAAGCTTTCAAACGAAGCGCCTTGACCACGCGTGGAGGCACCGGGCTCGTCTGCCGGTAGGTGAATTGAACGAACATGCCGCCGTCATCGAGGACATTGAGGCTGTTCTTCATGACGAGATAGATAAGCTTTTTCGAGAAAAGGCGCATCGGCAGTGTGGAGACGACTGCGCCAACGTTTTCGCCGTTGCGCTCCCTCCAGAGCTTGGCAAGATCTTGCGCCGGGCCAATGACCACATCCACATCGGGAAACCGCCGGCGCAGGTGGCCGCCGAGTTGAGCATCGATCTCGATCAAGGTCAGCTTCTTAGGTTCCACGCCGTTTCGAATAAGCTGACTGGTAATGGCGCCCGTTCCGGCGCCGAGTTCGATGACGTGAGAGTCGATCCGGTCGCCCAGAACCTCCGTCATCGCGCGTCCGACAAAAGGGCTGGACGGAAACAGGCTGCAAACCTGAAGGGGGTTCTTTAGCGATTGCCGCCAAAACAGAACAGGTCCCTGCGCTACCCGCGGGAGGTCCGATAATTCGATCAACTTACTCATGAATGGTGATGGTCTCCAGCGCCGCCAAGCGCGTAACATCTATCCTAGCCACCCGTTCCAGGATGGCGATTGAATGAGTTAACAAGGCCATCTGGCGCCTGAGAACCGGAAACTTGCTTGAATTGTAACTTGCGGGAGACATAGGGCTTCGTCTCAACGATTGCAAATAGCGTATGATCGGGCGAGACCGTCAAACGCCTTGAATATCGCGTTAAATATGTCTGACTTGTATATCTCGCGCGGAAATGTCACGCTCCGTGCAAGCGTCAACAAACCGCAATGAAACTCCTGCAATTCATCCTAAGTGAGCGTGCAGCCGAGCTTATGCATGGCAGGCGGAAGAACCGATCCCGCCGCCCAGCTTAAACCAGAAATAGGCCCGAGAGCGCGCCTTAGGGAGAAAAGAATGACAGCTGAGTTGCTCAACTCGTTCAACAGCATTGCGAACGCCGATGTCGCCGGAAAACGGGTTCTTATTCGCGCCGACCTTAATGTCCCGATGTCAGGGGGACAGGTCACCGATGCGACCCGGATCGAAAGGCTCCTTCCCACTTTTCAAGACCTGCTGAGGCGCGGCGCGAAGGTTGTCATACTGTCGCATCTCGGCCGCCCGGATGGCAAGCCGGTGGCGAAGTACTCCTTGAAACCGGTGGCGGAGAAATTGTCTTCCCTGATCGGCATCAAGGTTTTCTGCGGCGAGGACTGCATTGGACCTGCCGCGAAGACGCTGGTCGACGGCCTTTCGTCTGGCCAGATCGGAATGCTGGAAAACCTCCGCTATCATGAGGGCGAGGAGAAGAACGACCCGGCCTTCGCCGCGGAGCTCGCCAAGCTCGGCGACATCTACGTGAATGACGCCTTCTCCGTTTCACATCGCGCGCACGCCTCCACCGAAGGGCTCGCGCGTCTGCTGCCCGCTTATGCCGGCCCTTCCATGCTGGCCGAAATCCGTGCGTTGAAGCTCGCCCTTGATGCCCCGCAGCGGCCTGTTGTCGCAATCGTCGGCGGGTCCAAGGTTTCGACGAAAATCGACGTCCTCGGTCATCTCGCCAAGAAGGTGGATTACCTCATCATCGGCGGCGGCATGGCGAACACGTTTCTGTTCGCGAAGGGCTCCGCCGTTGGAAAATCTCTTCACGAGCCGGGCGCGGTTTCGACCGTTGAAGATATTTTGGGCAAGGCGGCTGCGGCGGGCTGCAAGATCGTCCTGCCGGTCGATGCCGTAGTCGCAGGTGAACTCAAGGCGAACGTTGAGACTGCCGTTGTGCCGATCGACGAAGTCCCGGCGGACAAGATGATCCTCGACGTTGGCCCCGCTTCCGTGAAGGAATTCGCGCAAACCATCGCGAATTGCAAAACCCTTCTTTGGAATGGTCCTGTCGGCGCATTTGAGATACCACCATTCGGAGAAGCCACGTTCGAGCTTGCGCGGGAGGCTGCGAAGCTGACCCAGGCAGGCGCCCTTACCACCATCGCCGGCGGCGGCGACACGGTGGCGGCGCTCAACGCCGCTGGCGTCACCGATAAATTCTCGTATGTGTCCACCGCCGGTGGCGCATTCCTGGAATGGCTCGAGGGCCGCACGCTTCCCGGCGTTGCGGTGCTTATGCGCTCTTAAGAACGAACCGGCAAACTCAGCAACCTATTTGGAGACTCATATGGCCCGTATTACGCTAAGACAACTTCTGGATCACGCCGCCGAACACGGCTACGGCGTGCCCGCGTTCAACATCAACAACATGGAACAGGGGATCTCCATTCTCGAAGCGGCGAAGGAAACCGATAGCCCGGTCATCATCCAGGCAAGCCGCGGCGCGCGTTCCTATGCAGGCGACCTTCTTCTCGGCAAGCTGGTCGAGGGCTTGGAATCCCAATATCCCACGATCCCGATCTGTCTTCACCAGGATCACGGCAACAACGAACAGACCTGCGCCAGCGCGATCCGTATCGGCTATGACAGCGTGATGATGGACGGTTCGCTGAAGGCCGATGGCAAGACCCCCGCCGATTACGACTACAACGTCAGCATCACCTCTCACGTAACGGAAATGGCTCATTGGGTTGGCGTTTCCGTCGAAGGCGAACTCGGCTGCCTCGGAAGCCTGGAAACGGGCATGGGCGAGAAGGAAGACGGCCACGGCTTTGAAGGCGCTCTCTCAAGAGACAAGCTGCTGACCGATCCGGATCAGGCGGCGGAGTTCGTTGCCGCGACTAAGGTGGATGCGCTTGCCGTCGCCATCGGAACATCGCATGGCGCCTACAAGTTCACCCGCAAGCCTACCGGCGATGTGCTTGCCATGAACGTCATCGAAGCGATCCACAAGCGGCTTCCGAACACCCAT
Source organism: uncultured Alphaproteobacteria bacterium (assembly GCA_963757195.1). Lineage (GTDB taxonomy): Bacteria > Pseudomonadota > Alphaproteobacteria > Rhizobiales > Rhodomicrobiaceae > Rhodomicrobium. The sequence continues at coordinate 1,733,277 of CAVWQG010000001.1, read as the reverse complement.
CTCGTGATGCACGGCTCCTCCTCCGTTCCGACGGACCTGATCGACATCATCAACGAGTTTGGCGGCGCGATCCCTGAGACCTACGGTGTTCCCGTCGAGGAAATTCAGCGCGGCATCCGCCACGGCGTTCGCAAGATCAACATCGACACGGATTTGCGGCTCGCGGCGACCGCCGCCATTCGCAAAGTGCTCGCCACGAGCAAGGCCGAGTTTGATCCCCGCAAGTATTTGAAGCCTGCGATTACGGCGATGCAGAAGATCGTCAAGGATCGGTACGAGCAGTTCGGCACGGCCGGATACGCTTCCAAGATCAAGGTGATCCCAGCGGCGGAGATGGCCAAGCGCTACGCCAAGGGCGACCTCGATCCGAAGATCAGCTAAGGCTTAACTATAGGGAGGCGCTGGATGAAAAGCGAGCCGTTGGATTGGCCGAAAGCTGTTGTTTTCGATCTTGACGGCACGCTGATCGACAGCGCCCCCGATATCGCCCACGCGCTCAATCGCGCCACCGAGAAGCGCGGCATCGAGCCATTCGATCTGAAACAAGTGAAAGAGATGATCGGCGGCGGGGTGCCCCAACTGGTGGGGCGGGCATTGCGAGCGCGCGGCTTGCCCGATGACGGGCTGATGCCTCTCGTTGAGGACTTCATCGCTCTTTACCGAGAAAATCTGACGACAAACACGAGGGTTTATGACGGCGGGCGCGAGCTTTTGGAGCAGCTTCGCGGCGAAGGGCGGAAACTCGGGGTTTGCACGAACAAGAACCATGAGCTTACGGTCGAAATCCTTGAGCAGCTCGACCTCGCAAAATACTTTGGCTCCGTGCTTGGCGAACGCGAAGGGCGTCCCCGCAAGCCCGATCCGGCGCCTTTGCTCGAGGTGATTGCGGCGCTTGGCGCTTCGCCCGAAGACGCGCTTATGGCAGGCGACAGCGAGGCCGACGTGGCCTGCGCGCGCGCTGCGAATATCCCGGCCGTGGTTGTAAACTTCGGATACAGCCGCGTCGCGCCCGAGGCGCTTGGGGCAGACGCCGTCATCTCCAGACTGAGCGACCTTCCGCAGTGCTTCCCCAACCTCAGTCACAGGGCGAGTCATTCATCGGCGTATTAGGACGCTGATTAGAACCGTCTAACAACCTATTGACGCCTAGAGAAACCTCATTATTGTCACCGCCTTCGATTGAGGCTGCAGCCGCCGTTTGAACTTGCGGCGTGTTTAATCCCGGGTCCTCGCATGGCAAATCTGCATAACTGCGCTGCCCTGTTGATGGGGGCCACTGTGGCTTTGACCTTGCTTCCATTCGGTTCAAAGCAAGCCGCAAGCGCCGAGTGCAAAAGAAAAACAGCCGGATTTTATCTTCAGGATGCGAACATCGGCGGACCTCACAGTCTTGCACTCTCGCTTCAGAGCATGCCGCTTTCCCTCACCGGCGTGCTCGGCGATCCTGAGCGCGGGAGGCAGCTCCTCATCAACCGGCAAAAGGGCGATTGCCTGAGCTGTCATAAACTCGGCGTCATTGCCGCGGTGGCGGAACAGGGGGGCATAGGGCCTGCGCTCGATGGCGTCGGCGCCCGATTTTCTAAACCTCAGCTGCGACAAGTTGTGGTTGAGCCGAAAGCTTACTACCCCGATACGATTATGCCTTCCTACTATAGGGCGGGCGCCAGCGGGGAACCGCCGATCTTAACGGCGGCCGAGGTCGAAGATCTTGTCGCCTTTCTAGAAACTTTGAAATAAACCTGCGCTCAGGCATTGGGGGCTTCCGGTGCGGCCAAGTCTTGGTGCGGCATATTTTATTTTTGGCGCATGCTCCTTAGCTGGGCTCCTCTTTTCCGCGCACGGGGAGCCGATGCGCACTCTGCCCCCAGCCGAAGCAGGAAATCCGCTGCCATTTCTCGTCCAGGGAGAAGAATTTCTCCGGCCGTCGATCAGGGCGATGCAGGCGGACGACTTCGACAATCCAGCCTTTCCTCTCGTCGAGGCTGCCCAGGCTTCCTGGAGCAGGCCCGCGACGCCAGGCAGCAAATCCTGCCAGGATTGCCATGGCGGCGGGGACAAAAATCTCCTCAAAGGCGCGGCGGCAGCCTATCCGAAATATGCGCCAGACTTGAAGGACGTCATAACCCTTCAGACACGCATCAACAACTGCCGCAAGAACTATCTGGGCGAGCCTGCAATCACTGAGAGCGATTCCAGGATGATCGGCATGACAGCTTATCTTCGCTGGCTCGCGCGCGGTGCGCCGTCGGACGTCGACATTACAGGGCCCAATGCGGAGACCTTCGAGCGCGGGCGCCAGCTCTATCAAACGAAGCTGGGACGCTTCCAGATTTCCTGCGCGCAGTGCCACAACGAGAAGTTCGGCCAGAAATTCGGAGCCGACACGCTGAGCCAAGGGCACCCTCTCGCTTATCCCGCGTTCAAATCGAGCGAGGGCCGAGTGATATCGCTCCATGAGAGGTTCCGCATGTGCAACAAGCTCGCGAGAGCCGAAGGGCAACCCGACAACGCGCGAGACTATGTCGCGCTCGAACTTTACCTCGATTGGCGCAGCAAGAACTTGCCCATCACTGCGCCTGGAGTCCGGCCATGAGCCAGACGTGCGCGGCGCTTTCGATTGCAGGTTCGGACTCGTCGGCGGGAGCCGGTCTCCAAGCCGACCTCAAGACATTCTCAGCTCTCGGCGTTTACGGCGCGACAGTCGTGACGGCAGTGACCGCACAAAACACGCTCGGCGTAACGGCGGTTCATGTCATACCGGGAGAGATCATCACGGCGCAGATCGATGCGGTCTTCTCGGATCTTTCCATCGCCGCCGTGAAGACGGGCATGCTCGGAAGCGAAGAGGCCATTGTGGCCACTGCCTCAAGTCTTGAGCGCTGGGCGGGCAACATACCGGTTGTAGTCGACCCCGTGATGGTGTCGACGAGCGGCAGCCGCCTTCTTGAGCGGGGCGCGGAGAGGGCGCTTGTCGATCGTCTGATGCCGCTCGCCGCCCTGATCACGCCGAACCTGCAAGAGGCCGCGGCGCTTCTCGATTTGCCCATTGCCCGAAGCGAGGACGAGATCAAGAACCAGGCGCAACGCCTCCTGGCGCTTGGCCCCTCCGCCGTGCTCATCAAGGGCGGTCATGGCGAAGGGCCTGACGCAACCGACATCTTCTTCGATGGCGCTGCGTTCCACCGTTACGCCGCGCCGAGGATCGCCACGGCCAACACCCATGGCACCGGCTGCACGCTGGCATCGGCCATTGCCGCCTTTCTTGTGCGCGGCCTTCCGCTTGAGCGGGCGATCGCTGAAGCAAAGACTTATCTTCATGAGGCGCTCGAGCACGCGAACGAACTCAACATCGGTGCGGGCTCGGGGCCGGTCTCTCATTTTTATCGGCATCGGCGAGAGGTTTAGGCGAAAAGGCCGCTGGGGCGAAGCTCTTTTCGCTATCGTATGCACAGCAGCGCGCGCTTGTTATACGCGCGAGGCTCTTCTATTTTCCGCTTATGACATCGCTCCTCCATTTCCATGAATCCACCGCCGAAGCTTCCGCTGCGCTGAAACCCTCGCTTGCGGGCATGACGAAGGCCGAGCTTTCGGCCGCGCTTGCCGAGGCGGGCGTCCCGGCGAGCCAGATCAGGATGCGTGTGACACAGCTCTGGAACTGGATTTATGCGCGCGGCGCCCGCGACTTCGCGGACTTGACCAATATCGCGAAGGCCCTGCGCGCCGATCTTGACGCGCGCTTCACGCTGGCAAGGCCGGAAATCGCGGCCGAGCAGATCTCGGAGGACGGCACTCGCAAATGGCTGCTCCGGCTGGAGCCGCAGCGGCCGGGCGAGCGCGCGCCGGAGATCGAGACCGTCTACATCCCCGAACCGGATCGCGGAACGCTCTGCATCTCAAGCCAGGTCGGCTGCACTCTGACATGCACCTTCTGCCATACCGGCACCCAGCGGCTCGTGCGCAATCTCACGCCTGCGGACATCATCGGGCAGATTCTCGTGGCGCGCGACCGGATCGGCGATTGGCCCGGCGCGAGCGCTCCCGCCGATGGGCGCGGCATCCCGGAGGCCGAACGCAAGATCACCAACATCGTGCTGATGGGCATGGGCGAGCCTCTTTATAATTTCGACAACGTGAAAGACGCCATTGCCGTCGCTTCAGACCCCGACGCCTTGTCCTTTTCCAAGCGCCGGATCACGCTTTCCACATCCGGCGTCGTTCCGATGATCGGGCGCGCGGGCGCGGAAATGGGCGTGATGCTCGCCATCTCGCTGCACGCCGTTCGCGACGAGTTGCGCGATGAGCTTGTGCCCATCAACCGCAAATACCCGATCGCGGATCTGCTCGCGGCGTGTCGCGCCTATCCGGGCCTCTCCAATGCGCGCCGGATCACCTTTGAATATGTGATGCTGAAGGGGGTGAACGACTTCGTCGCCGAGGCCAAGGAGCTTGTCCGGCTGCTTGCCGGTATTCCTGCGAAGATCAACCTGATCCCGTTCAATCCCTGGCCGGGCACGCGATATGAATGCTCCGATTGGGGGCAAATCGAACGCTTTGCTGACATCGTCAACCGGGCAGGCTATGCAAGCCCGATCAGGACGCCGCGCGGCCGGGACATCATGGCGGCATGCGGGCAGCTGAAGTCTGCGAGCGAGAAGCTGAAAGCGAGCGCACTTCGCGAGAACACTGCGGCGAGCGCTTGACGGGAGAAATCGGGGAGCAATGAGCCTCTACCAAATCGTGCGCATTGTGATTGGAATTGTCCTGTCCGGCGTGATCGGCTGGCTCTCTCTCTTTGCTTTCAACGCCTTGAAAATCTGGCAGCAATTCGAAGCCTTCCAAGCCGCGGGTTCGCGCGGGGCCGATCTCGGCATGATCCCGGCCTCCATGGAAAAAGCGATCAGCACCATGCAGGGCGGGTCCGCGGTGTTTCTCGCGGCTGGGATTACGGGTGTCCTGCTCGGGGAGGTTTTCAGAACACGCTCGCTCGTGTTTTACGTCGGCGCGACGGGAGCCCTGACGGCTTTGTTTGCCGCGGCATTCTGGCATGAAGGCGGCCCATTGGGCGCCGCTCCAGCCGCTGCCGCGCTTGCCATGGCCGGATTTGTCGCTGGCGGCATTTATTGGATGATCGCCAGCCCTTCGCGGGGCTGAAGTCATCGCGGCATTCTGCACGCACCGTAATGATGGGATCGCCTCGTTTCTTCCGCAATTCGGCTTCAAGCTTAAGCTTCAAAAAAATCGATAAGCACTCTTGCCAAAATAGAAGTAATGGCATATCGGGGTCCATGAGGCTTAGCGGCGCCCGTCTCCCTCAATCATCGGCATTAGGCGCCTCGATCTGCCGAGGCTAAACCGTTAATCACACGCCAAGGTGCGTGCTCATGCGCAAAGCCAGCGTTGGAATAAGCTGATGCGCTTGAACGTTATGGGAGATCAAGGAGGCTTCCGGCGGAGGCCTCATCGTCCCGCCCAATAGACTCAAAGTTGTATTTACCTTACCAAAAGATATCCCCAGCCGCCTTTGTGGATTTTTAAACACGGTCCAAATTTTTTCTCAGCATTGCCACAATATTTTTCTACAAAGTGGCAGTCGTGCGTATCAGAGGGCTGAGTTCTCATGTCGGAATCCTGGCGAAGTATCCTAGAAAGAGCGGCCGAAAATCTTACCATTGACTTGGATCAAATAGCCGCCCCTGCTTTTAGTCATGCGCAGGTGGCGCCGGTTGCATCGCGCCGGCTTTCTCCGCAACTTTCTTTCGCTGAAAGCCGCGAGTTGCTGGCGAGGGAATTGCAAGCTTTTTCAGCCCAACCTCGGAAAGAACCGCCGGTAGAACCGAGGGTGGTGACAAGCACCGCGCTCACTGTTCCTGTAACGGCATCCGCGCAGAAGAAGCAGCCTGTCTGCGCTCAACAGAAGCGAACGCCCTGGCAGAACGTGTTGGCGACCTTATTGTCCGCCATACTCACAGGGGGAATGACGGCATATTTTCTTCTGGCCCAGGGAGGGGTTGGGAAAGAAGAGATTCTGACCTTGGTAGCGTACGCCGGTCAAAATTTCCGAGTTTCGGGCGAGGAGAGTTGGGCTCCGGAGTTCGTTGCCCCCGCAAGCACAGCAGCCGTCGTAAATCGGCCAACAGAGGACGCGCTCATGGAGCGTGCATCCTATCAAATGGCCAATGGCGATGGTCCGGGCGGCCGTGCGGTATTTGAAGTCCTTGCGAGCCACGGGAGCATGCGGGGGGCTTTCGCCCTCGCCGAGACGTACGACCCTGCCAAGCTGGCGCGACACGCCGATTGGCGATTGATGCCCGATATCCGATTGGCGCGTCAGTGGTACAAAAAGGCGTCCGAACTCGGCAGCGTTTCGGCTTACGAACGCTTGAGGGACCTCGACAAACGCGCATCCCTGCCGCAAAAGGCCGCAAAACTTTAGGCCATCCATTACGCCCGGAGTTTGCGAAAGAAGTCGCGAAGCAGAGCGGCTGATCGGGCTTCTCCGATTCCGCCGTAAACCTCCGGAGAATGATGGCACGTTGGCGATGAAAAGAAGCGGACGCCATGCTCCACAGCCCCGCCTTTCTCATCCGCGGCGCCGAAATAAAGCCGCCTGATGCGCGCAAACGAGATGGCTGCCGCGCACATCGCGCAAGGCTCGAGTGTCACATAAAGGTCGTAGCCGGGCAGGCGTTCGCTCTTGGCGTCAAGGCAGGCTTGCCGGATTGCGATGATCTCGGCGTGTCCCGTCGGATCGCTCGCCGCAATGATGAGATTGTGCCCGCGCCCGGCGATTTCGCCGTTCGGGGCAACGACAACGGCCCCGATGGGCGTCTCGCCAAGCTGCGCGGCGCGCTCGGCTTCCGCCAGCGCCTCTTCCATGAATTTGTTGTTCTTCACCCGTTCAGAATAGAGCAGCGGCCGCGCATTTTGCACTCTGTAAACTGTGATAGCTCCTCAACTGTTTTCTGAAGCTTACGGCTCGGCGAGGGCCAGGATGTCTTTTGCCGATGTCATACAATCGGCCAGCGTGTACTTGTCGAGATGGCGGAAAAAAGCTTCGCGCGCGCCTTTCAGCACACCTTTCAAGCGGCAGCAGGGAACGAGCGTGCAATTCCCGCCTTCCCTGAAGCATTCCGCGATGGCCTGCTCCCTTTCCTGGTGGCGCACCACCTCGCCGACGCGGATGTCATCGGGAGGACTCTGCGAGCATAACACCGCCTTTAACGCCGCGGATGGTTCGCAGAAAACCCGCATCGGTCAGCGACTGAACCACCTTCTGCAAATGGTGGCGAGAGACGCGAAGCTCACGCGCGAGGAGTTCCGTGCTGAGATGCCTGTCCGGCTCAGCCGACAGCCGTATCAAGGTTCGCAAAGCAAGATCGGTCGAGAACAGGAGCTGCATTGTCGCCCTCTCTAAATTGGTATTGACAGTACCACATTTTGGGCCTCAGTTAAGTGGTATCCAAAATACCAATTGTAACCCAGCCTCGGAGATGCGCGCCATGAGCCTTCCCCTGCAGTCTTCCTCTTCAATTGGCGACGGGCAGTTGGCGACGCCTCCTCATGACGCCCAAATCCCCGAAAGCACGGGCGAAATCATCGCTTATATCCTCCAGCGCTTCCACGATGGGCACAGGCGCGACCTTCCCGGCCTCATCGTTCTAGCCCGCAAAGTCGAGAGCGTGCATGGCGAGCATCCAGAAGCGCCAAAGGGGCTCGCTGACTTTCTCGATGAGGTGGCCGAAAGCCTTGACGAACATATGCAGAAGGAGGAGCAGATCCTCTTTCCGATGCTCAGGAACGGCGGCCATCCCATGATCGGGCATCCGATCGGGATGATGCGGATGGAGCATGACGATCACGTGCGCAATCTCGCCAATCTCCTCACGCTGACGAACGGACTTAAAGCTCCGGAAGGCGCATGCGGTTCCTGGAGCGCACTTTATGAAGGTCTCGGCGAGTTGTCAGCAGAACTGAAGGAGCACATCCGCGTCGAGAATGACATCCTGTTCCCACGTTTCGGCGCATAGCCGCTCCGTCATGCCATGCCGCCGCCGCTCGCTAACGCGCGGCGGGCCCTCTAACGTTCCTGGCGTCCAGCATCAAAAATGCTGCACGTACCGGAGGGTAAAGCGCTCGCCCTCGGGGCGGTTCTCAGCGCCGAACTCCTGGTAAGCGTTGAAGAAGAAAGTGTGTTCCGGCCCCCAGCTGTACATGAAGCCGGGTCCGACTGCGGCCACTCTCTCCTTTCGGCCAGGCACGGGGATATCGTTGACCAGGGTATCGGTCGTCTGTTGCAGGTAATACCCGTTGAGGCCGATCCGGAGTTCCTTGGTCACGGCGTACTCGGTGGCGAAGTTCATATGAAATGCTTCGCCGGCCTGGCTTGAGTAGGCGTTGGGACCGAGCGCCACATTTGGATCGTCGTTCTTGCCGTTCCAGAGATAGTGAATGCGGGCGGAAGCCGTCCACTCGGGCGTGATGAACACAGTGCCTGAATAGTAAGGATCGAACGACCAGAAGTTCGCGCCCGGCTGCACAGCAGCCGTTCTGTCATAGAGGCCTGTCGGCGCCAGAACTTGAAATTCGATCCGTTGTACGAAGAGTGGGCCATTCGCTCCCATGATGGGATCGAATTGAATAAGCGGGCCGATAAGAAGATCGCCGACACCGGTTCTGCCCTTGAGGACGGAATTTCCAAGACCGTCATCGACGTTCGCCGACGCGACCCATGGAACGATCACGTCCATGCCGAGGCTGCCTGAACCGATTTTGAGTTGGGACACATAGATGAACTGGGACAACGACACGAGAGCATCGATTTCGGTCTTGGGAAAGCGCGAGCCGTTAGGCAAGGTCAAGCTGCCGCCATACTGGTCTGTCAGCTTATTTGCTGTATAGAACTGCAGATATTCGACGGCATAGAACCCAGGTCCGGCAGGAAGGCCGCCATCAAGGAAGCTTGTAAACCCCAGATTGAGGTTCGGCTCATCATATGCGTTTGCGCTCTGGGTGAACCCCAAGGTTAAACCAAGAGCAAAAGCTGCTCCGATGACGCCTTTTGTTGAGGTCCGGCGTGTGCTCGTAGTCTTCCCGGCCATATCTGCCCCTATCGTCTCGCGCGTTTCAATAGTCGGCTGAGAGTTCAGCCGCGTGCACTTTTTACTTATGGGGACAAAACTACTTAGGATCGAAGTGAAGTTGCTACCAGTCGTTACTGGGTTCGCGTTGCACTACAATCGACTTTACGCCGCACACGCCCTTAAAAGAGGCAAGCGAAAGCTTTAGCTTTGGTGCTGTGATGAAATTGCATCAAATTGCGAGACTGGTCCCTCCGAACTGGCAGCCTCCAAGGCTGACACGGCGTCGAAAAGCTCCTGCCTGCCTCTACTCCAAGCTTGTCGCAGGAATGCCCCATAAACGAAGGACAACGTTGAAGATGGCGCCCAGGATCCAGTCGATAAACCGGGAAAAGAAGTTCAGATCGACGCCGAGATTCTGGCCTGCCATGGGAAGGATGAAAATGATCCCAAGGATCAGGACAAGGCCGTAAGGCTCAAGCCCGGCGAGGCGCTTGGCGATCGGCAGAGGCAGAAGCCCAACCGCAACGCGGCCTCCATCGAGCGGCGGAACCGGCAGCATGTTGAAGACCGCAAGGACCACATTGATAAGAACGCTGTTGATGAGGTTCTGGGTCAACCAAGCCGAAGCCGGCTCAGGCGCAAGCCTGAAGATATAGAAAAGCAGCACCGAGATGACCGCCAGCGCAATGTTCGCGCCGGGCCCCGCCAGCGCCACGAAGACCATGTCCCTCCGTGGATTGCGAAGTGCGCCGAAGTTGACGGGCACGGGTTTGGCATAACCGAAAAGAAAAGGCGAGCGGAAGAGGAGGAGAATGCCGGGGAGAATGATTGTGCCAAAAGGATCGACATGCTTGAACGGATTGAGCGTCACGCGGCCCATCATCCACGCGGTGTTATCGCCGAAGCGCCGCGCCGCAAAGCCGTGCGCAGCCTCGTGCAGCGTGACCGCCAGAAGCACCGGAATGATCCAGGTCGACGCCGTATAGAGTGCCGTGCTCCAATTCCCGCCCATGGCTGCTATTCCCCGGAATGGCTATGTTTATTCCCGGCCTATTTCCAACTATTCGTTCGCGATGTCACCACCGCGTTTCGGCACAAGAACGGGTTTCAAACCTTTACCTTAAGACGTGAGGCTGCCGCTAGTAAGCCTTATCCGCGGGGCGTACTAGCGTTAAAAATGGAGCGAAAGGAGCAATCGGCAATGGATGTTGGCTTTATCGGCCTCGGCAACATGGGGCTTCCGATGGCGCGCAATCTCTTGAAAGCGGGTCACACTCTCCGCGTCTACAATCGAACCCGAAGCCGCGCCGAGCCCCTCGAGCATGAGGGCGCCACCGTCGCAAACAGCCCGGCGGAAGCGTCCACTGGCGAAGTTGTCGTAACCATGCTCGCCAACGATCAGGCCGTTGAGGAGACGGTCTCCGGCGAACACGGTGTTCTGAAAGGCCTGAAGAGGGGCGCGGCGCACATCTCCATGAGCACGATCACGGTCGCTCTTTCCGAGCGCCTCAGGCACACTCATTCGGAGGCAGGACAGACCTATATCGCGGCTCCCGTTTTCGGACGTCCAGACGCTGCCGCGGCTGCCAAACTCTTCATCGTGCCCGCCGGAGAGAAAAAAGCCGTCGAGCATTTTCAGCCGCTGTTCGACGCAATGGGCCAACGTACCTTCTTTTTGAGCGAAAATGCGCCCGAAGCCAACCTCGTGAAGCTGAGCGGAAACTTCCTCATAGCAGCCATGATCGAAAGTCTGGGCGAGAGCGTTGCGCTCATGCGAAAGTACGAGGTCGATCCCCGCCGCTTTCTCGAAATCATGACCGAAACCCTTTTCGCCGCCCCGGTCTACCGGACCTACGGCGCTTTGATCGCCGGCCAGAAGTACCAGCCGGCCGGCTTCAAGCTGGAACTCGGGCTGAAAGATGTCCGCTCCGTACTTGCCGCAGCCGAAGCGAAGTCCGTTCCGATGCCGGTCGGAAGCGTCGTCCGGGATCATTTTCTGAGCGCGATCGCTCGGGGCGGGGCCGACCTCGACTGGTCCGCTCTCGCGAAAGTAAGCGCTGAAGACGCCGGGCTTAAATCCTGAGATGCTTGGAGCGCGCCGTCAGCAGGATGGCGGCTCTCTCTTCGTCGACACGCGGGGCAACACATTAGCGCCGCTGATTAAGACAGCGCAACGCAACCAATAAATGCTTAAGCGAATTATGCTTTTTTAGTTAACAAAACGATCCCAATTTAAGAAAACGAGGTCGTTCTTCGGTTCAACTTCCTTCAGCTGCGAGAGTTAGATTTTTCATTGCTTACCGGCGTTCTGAAGGTAATAGTAATTTTTTTTAAATCGACCACCCCCCAGTTCCATGCTTTTTCTAAAGGTGGCAGGAATCTGCTACGCACCCCGCTATTCGACAAACTGATCAGATGGCGTTATTAACGCGTTACATTTGCTCGCTACGATTACGCTGTGCGGGCTTTCACGAAAGCGGGGATATGGCCAGACCTTTATTCCGATCCTGGCGTGCAATGAGGCGCGCATCGTGGATGACGAAGGACTCCGTGACCTCGGTCGCGTCCATTCAAGGCAATGAGAAAAGGTACATGACGGAAAGCATGCGAGAAGCGAATTTCTCCGAACGGGCGTATGGCTCGGACAATGAAGCAGATGGCAACGAGGTTGGCCGTCTTCGCGAGCTTATCCTTGAGCGGCTTATCAGCACAACAGGCAAGGACCAGACTTCGGCCAGCCAGCGGGATTGGTTCATCGCGGCCGCGCTGGTCGCCCGCGACCGGATCATCAAATCCTGGATCACATCCAAGAAGGCCAATTTCGAACAAGGCCGGCGGCGCGTCTACTACCTGTCGCTCGAATTTCTGATCGGGCGTCTGCTCATGGACGCGCTCAACAATCTTGGCCTCACCACTCAGTTCCGCGAGGCCCTGGCCGGCCTCGATGTCGATCTCGACAAGCTGAGCGAGATGGAGCCGGATGCCGCGCTTGGCAATGGCGGCCTCGGACGCCTCGCCGCCTGCTTCATGGAAAGTATGGCGACACTGGAGGTCGCCGCGCATGGTTATGGCATTCGCTATGACCACGGCCTGTTCCGGCAGGCGATCAAGGATGGCTGGCAGCACGAATATCCAGAGGACTGGCTCGCTTTCGGCAACCCCTGGGAATTCCCGCGCCCGGAAATTGCTTACGCAATCGGTTTCGGCGGCTCGGTGGAGTCGCTCCACCACAGCTCGGTGGCGCAGATCTGGCGTCCGTCCGAGGTTGTGGAGGCCGTCGCCTACGACACGCCGATCCCTGGCTGGCGCGGCAAATATGTAAATTCGCTCCGTCTATGGAGATCGCGCGCGCCTGATCCCTTACGTCTCGACGTGTTCAACGCGGGGGATTACGTCGCGGCGCAAACCGAGCAGGTTCGAGCCGAATCGATTTCCAAAGTGCTCTATCCGAGCGAACTCGACGCCGGCCGGGCAGGAACTTCGGTTGCGCCAGGAATATTTTTTCGCCTCGGCCTCGCTGCAGGACCTCATCCACCGTCACCTGAAACAGCACGGCGACATTACGAAGCTCGCCGACAAGGTGGCGATCCAGCTGAACGACACACACCCCGCCATCGCGGTCGCGGAGCTGATGAGGCTTCTGGTCGATGTTTATGGCGTCGGCTGGGAGCAGGCCTGGGGCATCACGCAGGCCACGTTCTCCTATACCAACCATACGCTGCTGCCGGAGGCTCTTGAATCCTGGCCTGTTCCGATGATGGAGCGCCTGCTTCCGCGTCACATGCAGATCATCTATCTCATCAATGCGCTGCACCTGGATGCACTGCGGGAGAAGGGCGCCGATCAGCAACTCCAATCGCATGTCTCGCTCATCGACGAATATGCCGGCCGGCGCGTGCGCATGGGGCATCTCGCCTTCCTCGGATCGCACAAGATCAATGGCGTGTCGCAGCTCCACACCGATCTCATGAAAGAGACGGTTTTCCACGACTTGAACGGCCTCTACCCCGATCGCATCGTCAACAAGACGAACGGCATAACTTTCCGCCGTTGGCTTTTTGAAGCCAACCCCGGCCTCACGAAACTCCTGATGGATACGATTGGACCGGAATTTCTGGACAATCCGGAGGCCCTCAGGAAACTGGAGCAAGTCGCGGACGACACAGGCTTCCAGGATCAGTATGCGGCTAACCGACACGCCAACAAGGAAGCGCTCGCGAAAATCATCAATGACAGGCTTCTCATCAAGGTCGAGCCTGAAGCGCTGTTCGACGTGCAGATCAAGCGCATCCACGAGTACAAGCGCCAGCTTCTCAACATCCTTGAGACGATTGCGTTCTACAATGAGATCCACGCTCATCCCACGCGAGACTTCGTTCCACGTGTAAAGATCTTCGCGGGCAAAGCCGCGGCGAGCTATCACCAAGCCAAGCTCATCATCAAGCTGATGCACGATGTGGCGCGCGTGGTGAACAACGACCCATCCGTGCGCGGTCTCCTCAAGGTGGTGTTCCTTCCAAACTTCAACGTGAGCCTCGCTCAGTCGATCATTCCCGCCGCCGATCTGTCCGAGCAGATCTCAACCGCCGGGATGGAGGCGTCGGGCACGGGCAATATGAAGTTCATGCTCAACGGCGCGCTCACCATCGGGACGCTCGACGGCGCCAACGTGGAAATCTGCGAGCATGTCGGACGCGACAACATCTTCATCTTCGGGATGACGGCGGACGAGGTCCAGGAACGACGCAGGAAAGGCATCGACGCACGCGACACTATCGCGCGGTCGCCGATGCTGGCGGAGGTGCTGGATTCAGTCGCATCGGGTGTATTCTCCCACGATGAGAAGGATCGCTATCGCCAGTTGGTCGATATCTTGACCTATCATGATCACTTTATGGTCACGGCGGATTTCGAAGCCTATTGCGCTGCACAACGAGAAGCGGATATACGCTGGCGTGACCGCAAATCTTGGTGGCGTTCCGCCATACTAAATACGGCGCGCGTTGGCTGGTTTTCGTCCGACCGAACGATCAAAGAATATGCCGAGGAAATATGGCGAGTGCCAACGCGCTCAGCGTGAAAGAAGAAGAAGTAAAAGCGGCCAGCGAAGTCTGGCGTGCAAGTGACGAGGACGTGGCGCTCATTGTCGCCGCAACTCATCACGACCCCTTTTCGATCCTCGGCTTGCACGATGCAGCCGAGGGGATGGTGATTCGCGCTTTCGTTCCAAGCATCGCGCGCTTGCAGGCGCTGATCGAGCCCGACGGCCCGGTTGTGGACCTCGAACGGCGCGGCGAGAGCGATTTCTTCGAGGCCTTTGTCCCGGAGAAAAAAGACCGCTTCGCCTACCGCCTGCGCGCCGAGGAAAAAGACCATACCTGGGAGTTTCTTGACCCCTACGCCTTTGGCCCCGCTCTTGGTCCTCTCGACGATTACCTCCTGGTGGAAGGAACGCACGAGAGGCTTTATCAACGCCTTGGCGCTCATGCGACCACCCACGAAGGCGTCGATGGAGTCCTCTTCGCCGTGTGGGCGCCGCAAGCGCAACGCGTCTCCGTGGTGGGCGACTTCAATCAGTGGGACGGGCGTCGCCACACCATGCGCAAGCGGGTCGATAGCGGCCTCTGGGAGCTTTTCGCGCCGGGTCTCGACGAAGGAACCGTCTACAAGTACGAGATCGTTGGCGCGGGCGGAAATCTCGTGCCCCTCAAGGCAGACCCGTTCGGCTTTGGCAGCGAGATGCGCCCCTCGACCGCCTCGATCGTCGCACGAACCGACAACTTCACGTGGAGCGACGACGAGCACCTTGCTTGGCGTTCGAAGGCCGATGCCAGGCGCGGCCCCATGTCGATCTACGAGGTGCATCTCGGCTCCTGGCGACGTGGGTGGGACAACGCCTTCCTGAGCTACGACGAGCTTGCGGAGCAACTCATCCCCTACGTCGCGGATATGGGATTCACCCATATCGAGCTGTTGCCTATCTCGGAGCATCCGCTGGATGCCTCCTGGGGCTATCAGCCGATTGGCCTATTTTCACCCACCCGCCGCCATGGCGATCCGGCAGGCTTCCAGCGTTTCGTCGATGGGGCGCACCGCGCGGGGCTTAGCGTCATCCTCGATTGGGTGCCTGCACACTTCCCAACGGACGAGCATGGGCTCGCCTGGTTCGATGGCGCCCCGCTTTATGAGCATCCGGACCCTCGCCGGGGCTTCCACCCCGACTGGAACACCGCGATCTACGATTTCGGCAGGCGTGAGGTTGCAAGCACTCTGACCTCGAACGCGATGTATTGGCTCGATCGCTTCCATATTGATGGCCTGCGCGTCGATGCGGTCGCGTCGATGCTCTACCTCGACTATTCGAGACGGCCGGGCGAATGGCTGCCGAACGCCGATGGAGGAAACGAGAACCGCGATGCGGTGCGCTTTCTGCAAGCGGTGAACGAGCGCGTTTATGCCGCTTTCCCCGGCGTGATGATGGCTGCGGAGGAATCGACATCCTGGCCGGGCGTCTCGCACCCGACCAGCACGGGCGGACTTGGATTCGGCTTCAAATGGAACATGGGGTGGATGAACGACACCCTGAACTACATGACGAAGAACCCCGTTCACCGGCGCTGGCACCACGACAAGCTCACCTTCGGCCTGCTCTACGCCTTCTCCGAGAACTTCATTCTGCCGATCTCACACGATGAGGTCGTCCACGGCAAAGGCTCGGTCGTCAACAAGATGCCGGGCGACGAGTGGCAGCAATTCGCGAACGCCCGCGCCTATTACGGCTTCATGTGGGGCTATCCCGGCAAGAAACTTCTGTTCATGGGGCAGGAGTTCGGCCAGCGGAATGAATGGAACTTCGATGCGGGCCTCGACTGGTGGGTCCTGGACCACGCGTACCACCGTGGCATTCAGTCGCTGATCCGCGATTTGAACGTCCTTCATCGCGAGAAGGCAGCGCTCCACGCCCGCGATTGCGAACCGGAAGGCTTTCAATGGATCGTCGTCGATGACGCGATGCACTCGGTCTTCGCCTGGGTGCGCTGGGGCGGCCCTGGCGCCAATCCGATTGCTGTCGTTTCGAACTTCACGCCAGAGCCTCGCCGTAACTATCGCATAGGGCTGCCTCACCGCGGCCGCTGGAAGGAAATCCTGAACACGGATGCGCCAGGCTATGGCGGTTCCGGCATGGGCAACCTCGGAGCGGTAACAGCCTTCAGCAACCCGTGTCACGGGTTGCCAGCATCGGCAGAAATAACGCTGCCCCCGCTCGCCACTGTTTATTTTGAGTTTGACTCAGGTTAAACCTGTAACCTCGCAATCCTGCTACGATTAAAATCGACAACACTGGGAGGAACCGATGAGGACGCCCGGACTATCTCCCATCGCACGCGATGCCATGGCCTATGTTCTGGCCGGGGGACGCGGCAGCCGTTTGATGGAATTGACCGCGAGGCGCGCAAAGCCCGCGGTTTATTTCGGCGGGAAGTCGCGAATTGTCGATTTCGCGCTCTCGAACGCTTTCAATTCAGGCATAAGGCACATCGCCGTCGCCACCCAATACAAGGCGCATAGCCTTATCCGGCATCTCCACCGCGGCTGGAATTTCATGCGCCCCATCCGCAACGAAAGCTTCGACGTTCTGCCCGCCAGCCAGCGCATTTCGGAAGAGCTCTGGTACCTCGGAACGGCTGACGCGGTCTATCAAAACCTCGACATCATCGAAGGTTACAATCCGAAATACCTCGTCGTGCTCGCCGGCGACCACGTCTACAAAATGGACTACGAGTTGATGCTCCACCAGCATGCGGAGCAGAACGCCGACGTTACGGTTGGCTGCATCGAGGTTCCGCGTCTTGAGGCTACCGGCTTCGGGGTCATTGATGTCGATGAGCAGGATGTCATTCTGTCTTTCGTGGAGAAACCGCAAGATCCTCCCGCTATGCCTGGAAAGCCCGACACTTCGCTCGCCAGCATGGGCATCTATGTTTTCGAGACCGCCTTTTTGCTTGACGAACTGCGGCGGGACGCGGCCGACCCCAACTCATCCCACGACTTTGGCAAAGACATCATTCCTTATCTCGTCAAAAACGGTAAGGCCGTTGCGCATAGCTTTAACCGCTCCTGCGTCCGGTCGGAGTCGGAAAAGGGCGCGTATTGGCGCGATGTCGGAACCGTCGACGCTTATTGGGCGGCAAACATCGATCTGACGGCGGTTGTTCCAGACCTCGACATCTACGACCAGGACTGGCCGATCTGGACCTTCAATGAGATCACGCCGCCAGCGAAGTTCGTCCACGACGAAGATGGCCGCCGCGGGCTCGCAATTTCATCGCTGGTATCAGGCGCATGCATCATCTCCGGCGCCGCCTTGCGGCGGACCTTGCTTTCGACAGGCGCCAGAGTGAACTCCTTCTCCATCGTTGAAAACGCGGTCATCCTTCCCCGCGTGGATATTGGACGATCAGCACGCTTGAGAAACGTCGTTATCGACGCTGAAGTGAAAATACCCGAGGGGCTGGTCGTTGGTGAAGATCCGGAACTCGACGCGAAGCGTTTCCGGCGAACGGAACGCGGCATTTGCCTGATCACGCAACCGATGATCGACAGGCTTCTCGAGCAACCTTCTGTTCACCGTGTGCCCGAGCGCGAGTTCCCTCCGATCAATGTTGCCGCTCCTGTGCAGGAGGGGGCCTCGATCGGCGCCGCCGAGGAGGAACATCCAGTCAACGGGCTCGACCACGACGCCACAACAGACGAGCGTGAAGGCGAAGCCGCAACAAGCGAGCTTGACGCGTGAGCCAGTTGAAGGTCCTATCGGTCGCCTCTGAGGTTTATCCGCTCATCAAAACCGGCGGCCTGGCGGACGTTGCAGGGGCGCTTCCCCTCGCATTGCGAGCCGAAGACACCAACATGATGACGCTGGTTCCAGGCTATCCCGCGGTGATGGCCGCATTGGATGCCAGGGAGGAAGTCCGCTCGCTCCCCCTTTTATTCGGGGGCAATGCTCGCGTGCTCAGCGCCAAGGCGGGGCATCTCGAGCTTTTCGTTCTCGACGCGCCCCACCTGTATGACCGCCCCGGAAACCCCTATGTCGCGCCGGGCGGAGCCGATTGGCCCGATAACGCCTTCCGCTTCGCCGCGCTTGGTAAGATTGCCGCCGCCATTGGCCGGGGTTTCGTGCCGGGGTTTACGCCGGACGTGGTCCACGGGCACGATTGGCAGGCCGGCCTTGCCGCCGCCTATCTCTACTATGGCGAAGAGACGCGGCCGGCCACCGTCACCACCGTTCATAATCTCGCCTACCAGGGGCAATTTCCCGCGACGTTGCTCGGCGCGTTGGAGTTGCCGCCGGAAGCCCTCACCTTCAGCGGTATCGAACATTACGGCGCGATCGGCTATCTGAAGGCCGCGCTCCAGCTTTCCGACAGGATCACAACCGTTTCGCCGACCTACGCCTTGGAAATCCAGCGCCCGGAGACCGGGATGGGATTTGACGGCCTGCTTCGCGAACGCGCGGCGCGGCTGCGTGGCATTCTCAACGGCATCGATACCGATGTATGGAACCCGGCCGACGATCCGCGGATTGCCGTCAATTACGATGCACGGGGGCCCTATGCCCGCGCCGCGAACAAGGTCGTTTTGCAGCACGCCCTCGGCCTCAGTCCGGAGCCGGACACGCTCGTCGCCGGCATCATCAGCCGGCTCTCGTGGCAGAAAGGTCTCGACCTCCTGCTCGATAATTTGCCGGTTCTCCTCGAAGAAAATATGCAACTCGCCGTGCTTGGCGAAGGCGATCCCGAGATCAAAGCCCGGTTCCGCGCGGCGGCTCAATCCTTCCCAGGGCGGGTTGGCGTCTGCATCGGCTATGATGAGACGCTCGCCCATCGCATTCAGGCGGGGTCGGACGCGCTTCTTGTTCCATCCCGCTTCGAGCCCTGCGGTCTGACGCAACTCTGTGCGCTGCGTTATGGCGCGGTGCCCGTCGTTTCGCGTGTCGGCGGCCTTGCCGACACCATCATCGACGCCAATGAGATGGCGCTTGCTGCAGGCGTCGCCACCGGCGTGCAGTTCGCGGCCGGGACCGACGATGGCTTGGCGTTGGCTCTGCGCAAAACAGCGTCGCTGTTCCGCGACAAGCCGGCTTGGCGGACCCTGCAAACCAACGGGATGCTGGCCGACGTTTCCTGGCGCAATCCCGCGCGCCGCTATACGCAGCTTTACAAGGAGCTTCTTCCAGGAAATGCGTCCCTGGATGCCGCGGCATGAGGGGCGTGAGCGATGGCTCGCCCGAGCCGCTCGGCGTTACACTGGATGAGCACGGTGCCAATGTCGCAGTCTTCTCCGCTCACGCCACTGCGATCGAGTTGTGCCTCTTCGATGCTCTCGGAGAGGCCGAGGTGGAGCGGCTGCGCTTGCCCTGCCGTACCGGCGATGTTTTCCACGGCTATTTTGAGGGCATAAGCGCCGGTCAACGCTACGGATTTCGCGCGCATGGGCCGTACGAGCCGCGCGACGGACATCGATTTAACCCGGCGAAACTCCTGGTTGATCCTTACGCTCTGTCGCTGGACCGCCCCTTCTCGCTCGCGCCTGCGATGTTCGGCTACCGGCCCGGTGGGCCGGATGCGGATCTGAGCTTCGACGCGACCGACAGCGCGCCATCCATGCCGAAGGCGATTGCGATCAGCCCAGCGGCCGCAGAAACCGGGATTGGAACGAGACGGGCCTGGGCGGATACGATCATCTATGAATTGCATGTCCGGGGGTTCACAAAAACGCATCCGGGCATTCCTGAGGCCATCCGCGGGACGTTTGCCGGTCTCGCACACCCCGCCGCCATCGATTACCTCGTGAAGCTGGGCGCGACGGCGGTCGAGATCCTGCCATGCGCCGCCTGGATCGACGAGTTTCACCTGAAGGCGGCCGGCCTCGCGAACTATTGGGGCTATAGCCCCGTCGCGCTGATGGCGCCGGAGCCGCGACTGGCCCCCGGCGGCTGGGATGAGATCCGCGCCTGCACCTCCGCCTTGCATCGCGCTGGTATCGAAGTCATCGTGGACGTGGTGCTCAATCACACCGGCGAAGGGGGTGAACTCGGCCCGACGTTGTCGATGCGCGGGCTCGATAACGCAACCTATTATCGCCTTGCAAACGACAAGCGTTACTTCATCAATGACACAGGGTGCGGGAATACGCTTGCGCTCGACCGGCCGGCAACAGTGCGTTTGGCGATGGATAAGCTGCGAACCTGGGTCAGGCTCGGCGGCGTTGACGGTTTTCGCTTCGATCTCGCCACCGTTCTCGGTCGCAGCGACGACGGCTTCGACGCGTCCGCCCCGCTCATCACGGCCATCTCACAAGACCCGGTGTTGCGCGAGCTACGGCTGATCGCCGAGCCGTGGGACATCGGACCCGGCGGGTATCAGGTCGGAGCGTTCCCCGGATCCTGGCGCGAATGGAACGACCAGTTCCGCGACACGATGCGAAGGTTCTGGCGCGGCGACGGCGGCCTTGTGCCTGGCGCCGTCACGCGGTTCGCGGGGTCGTCGGACATTTACGGCCCGCACCGCCGCCCCACTTCCAGCGTCAACTTCATCGTCGCACACGACGGCTTCACGTTAGCCGATCTCGTTTCGCATGAGCGCAAACACAATGAGGCTAACGGGGAAGGCAATCGCGACGGGACCGACGCGAATTACGCGTGGAACAACGGCGTCGAAGGCGCAACCAGCGATCCTGCCATCCTGGCGGCAAGACGGCGCGATCAGCGCAATCTGTTGGCGTCGCTTCTTCTGGCGCGGGGCACGCCCATGCTGGCCATGGGCTCCGAGTGCGGCCAATCGCAGGGCGGCAATAACAACGCCTACGCGCAGGACAACGCCACAAGCTGGATGAACTGGGCGGCAGCGGACGCGGCGCTCGCTGCTTTCACAGCGCGGCTGATCGATCTGCGAAAGGCGCACCCTGCTTTCACGCGAGATCGCTTCCTGACCGGCGACGCACCCGACGCCTCTCTCATCCCGGATGTTCAATGGCTGACACCGCAGGGTGTGCCGATGCAACCGGGGGACTGGGGCAACGGACACCTTCACACCGTCATTGCCGCGCTCTATGCCCCCGCTGGCAGGGACCACGAGGCTGATCGCGTCATCGCCATTCTGCATGCCGGCTCAGCGTCGATTGACGTAACCGTGCCTGAAGCGCAGACAGGCTGCGTATGGCGATGCTGCGTCGACACCTCGCTTGAGCTTGACCACGGTGGGGAACGAGACTTCGAGGGGGGAGCGGTCATCACCGTTGCACCGCGCTCCGTGGCCATCCTTGAGGAGCGGACCGGTGGCGGCGCACGTCATTCCGCAATCAAATCAGAACAAGGCGTTGCGCCCGATCTGCTCGAAAGGCTGGCCAGCGCGGCTGGCATCGCGCCGGACTGGTACGATATCGCGGGCGAACGGCACATCGTGCCCTCCGAGACAAAGGTCACGCTGCTCGCTGACATGGGAGTTCCGGCTGGCAGCAGCAGCGAGGCGCGAGAGAGCCTTGTACGCCTTGCTGACGATCACGATCGCCGGGCGCTTCCCTGGAGTCTTGTTGTCCGTGAAGAGGAAACGGTCAGGGTTCGCCTTCCTTTGATCGATGGACACGTGCCTGCCGCCCTTCGTGTTCAGCGCGAGGATGGCAGCACCAGCATCATTCCGCTTGGGCCTAGCGATATAGAGTTTGCGCCATTCACGGCGCTGGATGGCCGCCTGACCGAAGCCGCTATCGCGAAACTTCCGCCCCAACCGCTCGGGCGGCACCGCATCGTCCTTGAGCATCGTCCCGAGATCGCATGTCACCTCACCATCTCGCCTGGACGTTGTTATCTGCCGGACGGGCTTCGATCGGGCAATAAGGCGGCGGGCATCGCCGCGCAGCTCTATTCCCTTCGCCGCGTGAAGGACCAGGGCATCGGCGATTTCACGACGCTGAGCGAGTTTGCCGGGATGGCTGGCCGCGCTGGCTTTGCCACGGTGGGGCTCAATCCTCTTCACGCGCTGTTTCCAAACGACCGGGAGCGCGCCAGCCCCTATTATCCCTCAGACCGCCGTTTCATCGATCCGATCTATATCGATGTCGAAAGCCTTCCGTCTCTGTTTGGTGGAGGTTGCTGCGCCGCTGCCCTCGCCAAACATGCAAATCGCCTTGCTGCGCTCGTGTCGCGGTCCAACGTCGATTATCCAGCGGTCTGGACGGTAAAGCGGGAAATTCTCGACGCGGCTTTCGCCGACTTCGAGGACCTCGAAACCCAGGTTCCCGGCGCTGACCTGTCGCGCGACTTCGACGCGTTCGTCGCAAGGGGCGGCGTGACCCTCTTCAATTTCGCGTGCTTCCAGGCGATCAGCGAAATCCGGCACGGAGAACAATGGACGGCATGGCCAGCGGGCCTTGCGCAGCGCGATCCAGCGGCGCTCAAGGCCTTTGAGCAGGCAAACACACCGCTTGTCCGGTTTCATCTTTTCCTGCAATGGCTCTGCGAGCGCCAACTTGCCAGCGCCGACGCCCGGGGGCGCAAAAGCGGCCTTTGGCTTGGTTTCTATCGTGATCTGGCAGTCGGAGCGGCGCCCGATGGGGCAGAATGCTGGGCTAACGCGGATCAGTTGATGCGGACGTGCTCAGTGGGCGCGCCGCCCGACCCCTTCGCCGAAGGGGGCCAAAACTGGGGCTTGCAGCCGCCCAATCCTCTCACCTGGCAGCGCACGGCCTATGCCTCGTTCAATGAGCTGGCGGCCGCGAATATGCGTCATGCCGGAGCGCTCAGGATCGATCACGCCATGGCGCTTGCGCGGCTGTTCGTCATCCCGAACGGAGCGAAGGCTTTGAAGGGCGCTTATCTCTCCTATCCCGTGCACGATCTCATCGGGCAGCTTGCCCTCGAAAGCCACCGCGCACGCTGCGTGGTGGTTGGCGAGGACCTCGGCACAGTGCCGATGGGATTTCGCGATACCATGGATGCTGCCGATATTTTGAGCTACCGCGTGTTCTGGTTCGAGCGCAGCGGGGAGGAGTTTACACCGCCCGGCGCGTATCCGCGAAAATCGCTCGCCTGCCTGTCGACCCACGATTTGCCGACGCTGGCGGGCTGGTGGCAGGGCGAAGACATCCGCGAAAAGGAAGCGCTGGGCCTCATGACCAAGGAAGAGGCCGCGGCCGCAATGGGCAGACGCGCCGCTGACAAGCAGGCCTTGCTCCGCCTTCTGCATCGAGAGCAGCTCGCTGGCGCCGTGAACCTTAACGCCCCCATCGATGCATCGGTCGCCGCAGCCGCTCATCGACTTCTCGGCCGGGCGTCTTCGCTGATTGCGGTCGCGCAAATCGACGATGTCGCGGGGGAACGCAACGCCGTGAACCTTCCTGGCACGGATCGCGAAAGGCCGAATTGGCGAAGAAAGCTCCACGCCACCATCGAAGATTTGCCCGAAAGCCTCTCGGCCTTTGCGTGTCTTCTCAGGACATGAATGCAATCGCTATCCGGCCGCTGAAAAAGGCAAGCAATTTGGCAGGCTCGGGATGAGGTTGAGCGCCTTTTAAACCGAAGTTCTGGCGGCGGACTGGCGATATCCGCGGCATTTCGAGCATCGAGGGCGTGGCCTGTCCGCTGGAGAAGATCGGCTATCCCGGATTCGTAAGTGTATCAAGAGGAAGCCTTGTCGTATTGCGATCGGATGTCCGCATTGCTGGAATTCATAAGGATGTATTCTAACACCTGTTTAACGGGGCTGAGGCCGACACGCCACCAATTGTTAGGATAAACGTCAGACTCCAGGGTCTGCTCGCGCGCGATACCTGCTGCGACGGAATGGGGCGAGACGCCGAGGCTTCCTGCCACGAAGTTGATGTTGTTTGCGTGGTTGCCAATATTTTGAAGAGCTTGCTGTGAATAGCTGCCTGGATATTCTGCCATAAACACCGCCGTCAGACTTTAATTTGGGGTGAGATCGTTACGGGTTGACGTGTCCTGAGTTTTTGCAGGCAATCAGACGTCAAAATCCCTCCTTGTCATGAGCATCGACGTAAAGTGTTCCAGCGATGCACAACAGTTGGAATGCGGGAAAAAGGAATAAGACAAAGGTCGGCTTATAATCCTTGTTTTTGAACGCGTCGCGCGCTGATTTCAAAACAACAAAAAATCCGACAAAAAAAGAAGGATAGAAAAGGCAAAAATATAAACTTGCAAAGACCGCAAATATTTGCCCGATTGAAAATTCAAAATATCGCATGTTCATGCCTAGGTTGACACCTAGAAAGCCGACAAACCCAGGAAAGCCTATGGAAAAGGTGAGCGCCCTCCACGGAGTCCTTTTCCATGCATAGAACAAAACAAAGGCGGCTGCCGCGCTTATCACTATGAAAATCGGAGGCGCCCTAACGCAGCGTGCCCAAAATCGGAACCGGTTGCGACGCAATTTTTCTTAACGGCCTGGGACTGTACCGCGGCCGACGCCCGCGAGGCGGGATCACCAAACGGCCATCGTGGACGACGCTCGCCACGCGCGTTCTGGTTAACGCTTCGTTCGACGCGTCGAGCATTCATACTTCCGTGGTTAACAGAAGCGCGCCGGAATTATTTCCGGTCGATTCATATTTAATTAATGGTCCATATTTCGCGAACCGGCCAGCGCCGCGCCCTCGATGTGACGGGAAATAATTTCGGTATGTCTTTGAAAGACAACAGCTTTTTCTCACATATGACCTCCCATTAAATAGAACTTAATGCCGGAATTTTCCCCTTTACTGGGACGAGCAAAAGTCCGTTAAATATGTTTCGGCATGGCGAATTAACGCTTGCGAAGAGCCGGAACGCACGGCGCAGGCAGCGTCGCTGGCGCCCCGTTCGGTCCTTTTTCCCTGATTATCAAGGGTTTGAGCGGGTCTAGCTTTGTTAACCTGCCGGCAAGACGTTTTCGCTGACAATCTTTCACAAGGACATTCCGCCACTTACAGGATGCATAAAAATGAACCATGCCGCCCGCGTCCGATTAAACGCACGATGCCCTAATTCGGCAATTTTCCAAAGGTGATTAGCGATGTTATTCATCACAGTTATGAGCAAATCATTCAAGATGGTCTGCCGCCCTCGGATGCCCTCTCAGCGATCCTAAACTGGGTGGCCGGGGAAATCTCGCGGCTGAATGAGGAGATGTCGCGCTCGCCGGGTCGTTGACCATTTTGCATTACCTGCCACACCTCCTTTTTCGAAGAGATAGATGGGGCGCCGTCTGAACATTGGCGCCCGCTGCTATGACGCTTCGGTGTTAGGAGATTGCGGCACTGTTTAAGCCAAATACTGGCCGCCGTTCGCAGATAACGTCGCCCCGGTGATGAACCCGGAGTCATCGCTGGCCAGGAACGCCACGCACTTCGCGATCTCTTCCGCCTTACCGAGCCGGCCAACCGGAATCTGCGCGATGATGGCTTCGAGAACCTTTTCGGGTACAGCCGCTACCATTTCAGTATTGATATACCCTGGAGCCACGACGTTGACGGTAATCCCTTTGCGTGCGTTTTCCTGGGCCAGCGCTTTCGTGAAGCCGATGATACCGGCCTTCGCCGCGGAGTAGTTGGTCTGCCCCATCTGGCCTTTTTGGCCGTTCAAGGATGAGATGTTGATGATCCGCCCGAAGCCGCGGTCGCGCATCCCGTTGATGACGGGCTGCACCATGTTGAACACGCTGTCGAGGTCGACGCGGATCACGTCTTTCCATTGCTGAGGCGTCATCCGGTGAAGCATCGCATCGCGGGTAATCCCGGCGTTGTTCACGATGATGGAGATCGGCCCGAGCTGCGATTCGACTTGCTTTAATCCGGCGGCGCAAGCGTCGTAATCGCCAACATCCCATTTGAAGACCGGAATGCCGGTTTCGGCCTGAAACTTATGGGCCGCTTCGTCATTGCCGCCATAATTCGCTGCGACGCTATAGCCCCGATTTTTCAGCTCAATAGAGATGGCATGACCGATACCGCGCGTGCCGCCTGTTACAACCGCTACCTTGCTCATAATCCCTCCCAAAAAACTCTTCTCGTGGTTTCAATAATACCATGCGTTCAGAAGACTTTTCACCGAGCCCGAACGCCTCTGACGGTTTAGCTATAGGTGCTTGCCGAGGATCGAGCGGGCGTTGCCGCCGGCAAACACGCCGCCAAGGCGGCGCCTTTGCCGGTCATCCTGCCTTAGTCGCGCTGAACGCACATGGCGATACCCATGCCGCCGCCGATGCAAAGGGTGGCGAGGCCTTTCTTCGCGTTCCTGCGCTTCATTTCATAAAGCAGCGTGGTCAGAACGCGGGCGCCCGACGCGCCGATCGGGTGGCCGATGGCGATGGCGCCGCCATTGACGTTGACTTTGGACGTATCCCATCCAAGGGCCTTGTTGACGGCGCAGGCTTGCGCGGCGAAGGCCTCGTTGGCCTCGATCAGATCAAGGTCATCCTTCGACCAGCCCGCCTTTTCCAGCGCACGCTTCGATGCCGGGATCGGGCCCGTGCCCATGATGGAGGGATCCACGCCTGCCGACGCCCAGGAAACAATGCGCGCCAGCGGCTCGATGCCGCGCCTCTCGGCCTCAGACCGTTTCATCACGACGACAGCCGCGGCGCCATCGTTGATGCCGCTCGCGTTGCCTGCCGTAACCGTGCCTGCCTTGTCGAAGGCCGGGCGCAGCTTGGCAAGATCATCCAGCACAACGTTATCGCGGATAAATTCATCCTGGGACACAATCGTATCGCCCTTGCGGCCCTTGATCGTGACGGGAACGATCTCGTCCTTGAAGCGGCCTTCCCGTCTCGCGGCCGAAGCCTTGTTCTGCGAACCGACGGCAAGTTCGTCCTGCTGCGCCCGCGTAATCTGAAATTGCTGCGCCACGTTCTCGGCCGTTACGCCCATGTGGTAGCCATTGAAGACGTCCGTGAGCCCATCTCTGATCATGGTGTCCAGCATTTCGAAATGGCCCATGCGGACGCCCTGGCGGAGATACTGGCAGTGCGGCGCGAGCGACATGTTCTCCTGGCCGCCGGCAACCACAATATCGCTGTCGCCCAACCGGATGCCTTGCGCCGCCATTGCAACCGAGCGCAACCCTGAGCCGCAGAGAAAGTTGATGCCCATCGCGGTGGTCTCGACCGGCAGGCCTGCATTGATCGACGCCTGCCTCGCAGGGTTTTGCCCCTGACCTGCGGCCAGAATTTGTCCCATAATCACTTCCGAGACCTCGCCGCCGTCCACCTTCGCGCGGGCGAGCGCCTCGATGATGACGACCTTGCCAAGGTCATGTGCGGGAACAGTTGAAAGTGTCCCACTGAAAGATCCAACCGGCGTTCTCGCCGCGCTCGCGATAACGATTGCCTCTTGCCCGTCCATCATCGTTTCCTTTCGAG
The DNA here is from genome assembly GCA_963757195.1 of uncultured Alphaproteobacteria bacterium. Classification (GTDB taxonomy): domain Bacteria; phylum Pseudomonadota; class Alphaproteobacteria; order Rhizobiales; family Rhodomicrobiaceae; genus Rhodomicrobium. Next base: position 1,705,787 of record CAVWQG010000001.1, on the reverse strand, counting down.
GTTTATTTGGGCGGAAGTTTATCAGGATTAATGTTCCGCAGGAATGTCAAATTCGTCAGGATTGCCATTTTGCGCCCAAGGACGCCTCAGCGGGGTTGTTTCCGCTATGGAGGCAGCTCGAGCCTAAATTTCTTCGCAGGTGCAAAAAAAATCGGCTGCGATGCGTAGAACTTGCTCTATAATGCGCCAGGCGAGACACCACTAGGCGATAAGATGAACAAACCTGTCGAGAAGTTATCGCGCGCAACCGGTTTTCACGAAGCGGGACAGCCATTTACGGTGGGCGGGGGGGGCAAAAAAGCTCAGGGCGGCGATAAGTCCAAGCCCGTCATCATCAAGAAGTACGCCAATCGAAGGCTTTATAACACCGAGACAAGCAGCTATGTCACTCTCGAAGATCTTGGTGAGATGGTGCGATCCGAGCGAGATTTCCTCGTGTACGACGCCAAGACGGGTGAAGATCTCACGCATTCTGTGCTAACGCAGATTATCGTGGAAGAAGAAGGCAAGAGCGGTTCCAATCTACTTCCCATCGGTTTCTTGCGTCAGCTTATCCGCTTCTACGGTCACTCTATCGAGCAACTTGTGCCGAAATATTTGGAGTTCAGCCTCACGACCCTGACGCGGCAGCAAGAGAAATATCGGAAGCAATTCACCGACGCTTTTGGCGCTGCAGCATTCGAGGCCATGCAGGAGCAAGCGCGGCAGAACATGGCGATTTTCGAGCGCGCGTTCGCGATGTTTGCGCCGTTCTCGAAGGTCGAGACCCGTACCGAGGATGAGAAAAGCGCACCCGAAAAGCCCGAGTTTGCGAACCCTGCAACGTCTAAAGAGATCGCAGAGCTCAAAGCGCAGCTCTCTGCCATGCAGGAGCAGCTGGACCGGCTATCGAAGTCCACACCGGCCGGAGAATAAGCAAAAAGACTGAAAGTCGCCCGCGGAAATTTGTTATCGACGGAACGTTTCTTTCGCCAGGGTAGACATATGCTCTAAGCTGGCGCAAAGGAAGGCCGCATCGCGGGCGGCAGCCGCAGCCTGAGCCGCGAACGCGAGAGCAGCGTATCTGGCTTCGTCAGAAGCGCCGGCCGCATACTGAAGTTGTGCACTCTTCGCCGCCGCCAGCCGTTCTGCATCGATAAATGGGGCCTTCGTGCATGGCGTATAATTATCAACCATAATCAGCACTCCTCCCTGATATTCATACATTCGTCCTTCAGAGACGCATGCGATAAGAAGGGTCAAAGGTCGTTGCTTTGTTCCAATTTACTCATTTCACATGACAGAAAAATTGCGAAGAACGCCAGACGCGGAAAAGATCTCGAACGAATCAGCTGCCATGATGCAGCATCCGTATGGACGGGACCATTCGGGAACGTCCTCAAGTCTTTGTATTCGCAAGGTTACTCTTTGGCTGGGGAACCTGGATTCGAACCAAGACTAGCGGAGTCAGAGTCCGCTGTTCTACCATTAAACTATTCCCCAAACCCTGCGGACGGGCGAACCGCGCCGTCGCAACGTTTGAGAAGGGAGAATGCGGCAGTTTTTGCAACGCTGCAAGTCTTAGTTACGCACAGCCGCACGACACCACCGGCATGCTCACATCAAAGGTGGATTAGCGGCATCAAGCCAACTTGTCTGCTTCCTGCCCATGGAATACATACGAGTGCACGGTCGCGTGGAAACACGCAAAGATGGTGCGGCGCTGTGGGGCGGAAGTGATGGCGGAAAAGTTTGCGGTTCTCTTCGTGTGTCTTGGAAACATTTGCCGGTCGCCTCTCGCCGAGGCGGCGTTCCGGCGAGAGCTGAAAGCGACCGGTCTCGAAGCGGAAGCCGACTCCGCGGGGACGGGCGACTGGCACGTCGGAGAAGCTCCGGACCGGCGTGCCCAAGCGGTTGCAAAGCGGCATGGCGTTGACATCAGCGGCTGCCGCGCGCGGCTGGTGACTTCGGAGGATTTCCAGCGTTTCAGCCACATCGTGGCGCTCGACCGAAAGAATCTCGCGGTGCTCAATGCGATGCGCCCTGCCGATGCGACCGCCGAATTAAGCCTTCTCCTCGACCACGTCGAAGGGCGGGAGGGTCAACCCGTGGCCGATCCCTATTATGGCGAGGAGGATGGTTTCGACGTCACCTGGGCGGATGTCACCCAAGGCGCGAAGGCGCTTGTGCGGCGCTTCGCCGTGCGGGAATGAAGGCGCTCGCCGAAGCCGCCGCCGCTTTGCTCGGCGGCGTGTTACGCAGCGCAAAAGCGCTTCACGGCGGCTGTCTGTCCCAGATAGTGCTCATTACGCTAAGCGATGGGCGCGAGGCGGTCGTCAAGGGCGGTGGCGCTCCGCCCATAGAGGCCGCAATGCTGCGTGCGATCGCAGCAAGCGGAGCGCCGGCTCCTCAAGTTTTCGCGGCCAATGACGCCATCCTTGTCATGCAGGCTATGCCGTCCGACGGCGGAGTCGCTAACGCGTGGGATAGCCTTGGCAACGCTCTGGCCACACTTCACGCGACAAAGGGGAGCGCATCCGGCTGGCCGGACGATTACGCCTTCAGCGCGGTCGCAATCGAAAACGGCTGTATGAAGGGCTGGCCAAGCTTCTGGGCGGAACGTCGGCTGCTGCCGAATTGTCCTCATATTGCATCAGCCATTGCCCGCCGCATCGAGGCCCTCGCGGCAGACCTCCCAAATCGCCTGCCAGAGCTGCCTGCGCCTTCGCTTTTGCATGGCGACCTGTGGGGCGGAAATATCCTCACCGCTAACGGCAAGGTCACCGCCCTGATCGATCCCGCCTGCTACTATGGGCATGGGGAGGTCGACATCGCGATGCTGAACCTTTTCGATAGGCCCTCGTCCGATTTCTACGATGCCTACGGCGCGCTGGAGCCGGGCTGGAAGGAGCGCCTTATCGTCTATCAGCTATGGCCCGCCCTCGTGCATGTGCGCCTCTTCGGAAGCGGATACCGGCCGATGGCCGAACGTCTCCTGTCGCAGGCCGGCGTTTAGCCGAGCTTGATGCGCTGCGCACAGATAACGGATGGGAAGCAATATTGTCAGCGCCGTTTTTTGACCGCTGTCCCTAGGAATTCAACAGGTCTGCGCAGCGGCGATACAGAAGATTGACAAAGGAAAAACGGTTGCAATTAACACAAACAACAGTCTAAGATTGATAGCCAAGTTATCTGGTCGGGTGATGTAGCATGATGAGTGACGATAATCCAACCGCCATAGCTTCGAGTTGCATTGCGGTTGCGTCGCAACCGCATCGAGCGACTTTGCAGAAGGCCTCATTCGGCGGGACTACAATACAAAAGAATTACCGCAGTAAGGAAGAAAATCGTTCCTATTGCTATCTCGATTAGGTCCACTCTCAAGCCAAGTTAAAGTGTGCATGCAAGAAATTTGCTGCGCTTGGCTTGAGTTGGTTCCCTCAACTGCTTCGGCGCCGGTCAAGAATTATGGGCTGACCTGATAATTAGTGTTGCTGTTGTTGTTGTCTGATAAGGCAACAGCAATACCGACGCCAGCTCCAACGACGAGTCCGCCGACAAGAAGTGTATCGGTGCCTATACCAGCAGGCGCGAATGCCGCACCACCACCATCCTTCAGGCTGCCTCCCTGGCAAGCCGGGGGCGTGGCCAACACGACCGCAACCTGAGAAGGCGCAACCCGTGTCGAGCAACCGTTGTCATAGACGATATTGGCTGAACCGCTAGAACTCGCACGCACCCGATCACCAGATGATAAAGCTGTTCCAATCGAAGCTGGTTGGAAACCGCTGCCCTGGTTCACGGAAACTGTGCCTTCAACATTTGAAAGCGTTACCGCTGCCGCGTTTGTAGCGAACAGCGCCGCTATAACGGCCGCCGACACATATGCGCGTGCCCTTCTTCCATTTTCCATTATATACCCCCAATTTTCAATCAATACGTGTTCTTCGCTCTTAACCGGGGCAACTGAGTTGAACAAGCGTGCATCCTAATTAGTTTCATCTTTAAGTTGTGATTGTGGCTGATTGGGCACAATCAGAAGTGGTTGTTGTGTTAGGGTTGCAAGGCGTTGTTTGCGCGTTCGGCGCGCGGCGTGATAAGAATTGAATATGAGATTTGAGCTATGATAATGTGCGTATTGGATTGTTCACCAGATGTATGATCTGCACAGCCATTTGCTCCCAGGCATTGACGATGGGGCTCCTGATTACGAGACCAGTCTCGCTATGGCCCGCGCCTACGTGGACCAGGGCGTACAATGCGTAGCCTGCACACCGCATATTTTGCCCGGCCTCTACCAGAATTCAGGTCCGCAGATAAAGGCTGCGGTCGCGGAGCTTCAGCAGCGGCTCGATGACGCCGCGATTCCACTTCGGCTTGTGTCCGGAGCCGACAACCACATCGTACCCGACTTCGTCGCAGGCCTGAAGCAAGGCCGGCTGCTCCCGATCGGGGACTCCTCCTATGTCTTGGTCGAACCCCCTCACCACATTGCTCCAGCGAGACTCGAAGACCTTTTTTTCAGTATCCTTCTCGGAGGTTACATTCCGATCCTGACCCATCCCGAAAGGCTTACGTGGATCGAGAGTAAATACGATGTGATGACAACGCTTGCCGCGAAGGGAGTTCTGGATGCAGCTCACATCCGGTTCGGTGACCGGAAGGTTCGGCCGGCGACCCCGGTATTGGGCTAAGCGGATGCTGGAGGAAGGGCTTGTCCAGATCCTTGCAACTGACGCTCACGACACGATGCGGCGCCCTCCCGATCTTGCAAAAGGGCTGAGGGAGGCGGAGCGGCTCGTCGGAGCGGAAGAAGCCCAGCATCTCGTCGTCACCCGGCCGTTGGGGGTGCTCATGAACAAACCGCCCCGAGAGTTGCCCGCTCCGCAGCCCTTCACCAACACCGAAGATAAGGAAGACGATGGCGGCTCCGTCCCGGTAGAACAACAGAAGCGAAAGTGGCGCTTCTTTGGCTAAGGACATCCCGAACAATAACTGAATCGCGGTCGGGCGTGCGTCTGTGTAACTTGGCGTGGCAGGATTCCGGATTTCGGCAAACGGACGTATGCCGGTTGCATGATCGACGAGGGCGGCATTCAATATCGTTGGAAGACGGTTGGCAGCAAGCTCGACGAGCGAGGCCGGAGATTGTTCGCAGCTGCCGATGTGCGGACCGCAGGATGGGGCGGTCTGTCGGTTGTGGGCGCGGATCGCGGGGCTCTCCCGCTCGACGATCAATCGCGGTGAGGACGATCTCGACGAAGAGCCGCTGGCGAGGGCGCCAATTATAGATAGACAGAAGACCCGATGCCAAGACATCCATCGGGGTCGGCCGTCAGGCCGGTGAGGAACTTAGCAGAGCTTACTGCTACCCCGCAGAAGGGTTCCGACGGTTTGAACGAGCATTTGATCGCTGAAAGGCTTTGCAAGGAACCCGACGCTCTCCCGAAATGCCGCTGGCAAATTTCCGCGGCCATAACCGGATACAAACAGGAAAGGGATGCGCCTGTCTGAGAGAATGGCGGCAACGTCGTCGACGCGTTCGCCTCTGAGGTTGACATCAAGTACGGCGGCGTCGCACTCACTTTTTCGAGCCAAGCTTACAGCGCTGGCGAGCGTCCCAGCCGACCCTATCACTCTCCAACCCGCACCCCTCAAGATGGACTCGATTTGAACGGCGACAAGAAACTCGTCCTCAACCACAAGGATTCTGGCGGAGTTCATCATGCACTCTCCGAGGGTTAGCGCTCCTCGCTGTTCCCTCTAAATGGTCTTAACCCCAAAGCCGCCATCGATCATAAAGGGTTGACGGTTCAACAAGCCACTGTCGAAAAAGCAATAGGTTAACACAAAGCCGTGACGGCCTCTAACTCTGCCGTTCGAACCAAAAATGCGCCGCGGAAAGAGTCCGCCAAAGAGTTTAAATCGCTCGAGCCACCGGGAAGCGGCTAATCTTCGCTAATCTGGCCGACGGATTGTCATCCCGGCCAGCGAAGCGCGAGCCGGGATCGTAAAGATGTAAGCGTTTCAGTACAGCATGATCCCGGATAAGCCTTCGCCTTTCCGGGAGGACGATGCGATTCGTTGACGCATCTGGCAAACCTTGCTTAGCCCGGAACAGCCATTGCAAGGTGTTTTTCGCATCGGCGCACAGGACTTCCCGCGGATGAGGCGTACGGCAACTCATTGATTTTCTTACAGCTTATCCGAAGCAAGTTCGCTTGACGCAAAAAACGGGGTGCGAACTTGCCTCGGGCTGCACCAGCCCAGTTTTCGCTGGTTGCAGTGCAACAAAAAAACAAATAGGTACTGGTTTTCCCTGACCTTTCTCGTTCGAATGTCTGTTCAATGTGCATCTAAAACACAGATGGATGTGCTTCATTTTGACGCGGACTGGCTCAAAACTTGTTCTTTGCTATTATAATGCCAGCGAGCAGGGGGATCAGTGGGTATGTATTACACAATTGAATATGTCGATACCCTTACGGGAATGGAGGGCCAAGCCTTATCGTGGGAATTCGCCAAAACAGAAGATGAGGCTGCCATCAAAGCCAGGGCGCATCTTCTTCTTTTCAAAGCTCGATTTGGGGCGCAGGGCTATCGTATTATAAGCCCTGCTGGATTGCTTCTCGCCTGTGGGCCAGGGGCGCCGGAACAAGGTCCCTGCGATTCCGTCCTCGATTTCGAAAGCTGGTGAACGCAGCCCCAAAGTGGCGTGCATTACCGATGCGCATCCGGCCGGCTTGGCGTCGAACCTTGACGGCCTTGTTTCGCAAAGCTCGCCCCTCGAAGGCTCAATTATCGACGAAAGTCTCTCCGCCGATCGACCAAGTCTCTCCCGAGCGGAGAAGCTTCTGAAGGTCGCGTGTCTTGCTTGCGGCGACCCTCTGGTTCAGGGCGACCATGGCGCCATCGAAGGTCGGCATCGGATCGCAATAGATGACGCCAGCCGCGAGGGGGAAATCGCCTGCCGGCATATCGATGAGAAGCTGGGCGATTGCCTTGCTGGTTTCATTGTGGACGAGCACGTCAGACGCCTTCCAGTCGCTGCCGGCAACCTCCACGACCTCAAGCCGTAACTCATCCCGGTTAAGCCTCAATCCCTTCGCGCCCTTGGAAAAGAGCATGGGCTCTCCATGCTTGACCCAAAGCACGGTGTCGGCTTGCGTTTTCTTGTCGGAGTACTGGTCGAACGCGCCGTCGTTGAAGACCGCGCAATTCTGATAGATTTCGACGAAGCTCGTCCCCTTGTTGGCATGCGCGCGCTTCAGCAGGACAAGCAGTTCCTTCTGCGCCATATCGACGGCCCGGGCTACGAAGCGGCCACCGGCGCCGAGCGCAAAACTGGATGGGCTTGTAGGTTGCTCGACGGAGCCGAAAGGCGTTGACGGGGAGCGCGTGCCTTTCCGGCTGGTCGGAGAATATTGCCCCTTTGTCAGACCGTAAATCTCATTGTTGAACAAGAGGATCTGGCAGTCGAGATTCCGGCGCAGCACATGCGCCATATGGTTGCCGCCGATGGACAGGCCGTCGCCATCGCCGGTGACGATCCATACATCGAGATCGGGATTGGCGAGTTTGATGCCCGTGGCCACCGCCGGCGCGCGGCCGTGGATCGTATGGTAACCGTAGGTTTCGAGATAATAGGGGAAGCGGCTGGAACAGCCGATGCCGGACACGAAAACCGTGTCCTCCTGCTTTGCGCCGATCTCGGCCAGCACGCGTTGAACGGCCTTTATGATCGAATAATCGCCGCAGCCTGGGCACCAGCGCACTTCCTGGCTGGAAGCGAAGTCGGCGGCCGTCAATGGGCGTGTGGGAGCGGTTGTTTGCATGAACGTTGCCTCTTACGCTAGCGCCCGATGGATCGCCGCTTCTATTTCGGCGATACGGAAGGGCTGGCCGGAAACCTTGTTGAAGGATTTGGCGTCGACGAGATACTGGTCGCGCAAAACCGTCTTGAGCTGGCCCGTATTCATTTCGGGAACGAGGATTCTTTCATAGCTCCGCAGCAGCGTTCCCAAATTGCGTGGCAACGGCCAGAGATGGCGGATGTGAATGTGGCTGACATCGGCTCCGCTGGCGCGCGCGCGCTGCACGCCCTGCTGGATCGCGCCGAATGTGGAGCCCCAGCCGACGACGGCGAGCTTGCCGCCGGGAGCGCCGAGCGTGACCTCCTGCTCGGGTATGAAGTTCGCGATGCCGTCGATCTTGGCTTTCCGCGTGTCGGTCATCTTCTGGTGGTTCGCGGGGTCGTACGAGATCTCCCCGGTGTCGTAATTTCGCTCGATGCCGCCAATGCGGTGGGTCAATCCGGGCGTTCCTGGCTTGATCCAGATCCGCTTCAGCGTATCGGCTTCGCGCGCGTAAGGGTTGATCCGCCCCTCGGATGGAACCTTGTCGTGGAACTCGGCGGCGAAGCTTTCCAGCGCCGAGAGGTCCGGCAGCCGCCAGGGCTCCGCGGCATTGGCCATGTATCCGTCTGTGAGCAAGATGACCGGCGTCATGAACTGCACGGCCAGGCGCACCGCTTCAATGGCCGATTTCGAAGCAGTCGGCCGGGCTCCGCGCCCCGATGACGACCAGCGGGGCGTCGCCGTTGCGGCCATAAATAGCTTGGTAGAGGTCGGATTGCTCGGTTTTGGTCGGCAATCCGGTGGATGGCCCGCCGCGCTGGCAGTTCACGATGACGAGCGGCAACTCCGACATGATGGCGAGCCCGATCGCCTCGGTCTTGAGCGCCATCCCCGGCCCGGACGTGGTGGTGACGCCCAACTTGCCTGCGTAAGATGCGCCAATCGCCGCGCAGATCGCGGCAATCTCGTCCTCGGCCTGGAAGGTTGTGACGTCGTGTTCCTTGAGATGCGACAAAAAGTGCAGAATGCCGCTCGCGGGCGTAATGGGATAGGAACCGAGGAACACCGGCAGCGAGCACAGTTCGCTGCCCGCAACAAGCCCGAGCGCCGTCGCTTCGCTGCCTGTGATTGTGCGGTACAGGCCGGGCGCCATTTCTGCCGCCGCGATCCGGATCTGGTTCAACCGCTGCCCGACTTCGGCGTTCTCGCCATAAGCATGTCCGGCGTTGAGAGCCGCAATATTGGCGTTGGCGAGCGTCTCGCTCTTGGCGCCGAACTTGTTCATGATCCAAGCCACCACCGGATCGCGGTCGCGATCGAACATCCAGAGCGCAAGACCGAGCGCCCACATGTTCTTGCAGCGGAGCGCGTCGGTCGAGCCGAGCCCGTGCGGCTTTACCGCATCGAGGGTGAGACGGGTGATGTCGAGCGCGACCACCTCAAACCGCGCGAGCGTCGAGTTATCCAGCGGATTGGCGGCATATCCCGCCTTGCGAAGGTTACGTTCTCCGAAAGCGCCCGCATCGACAATGATCAGGCCGCCCGGGCGCAAATCGGCCAGGTTCACTTTGAGCGCGGCCGGGTTCATCGCGATCAGCACGTCGGGTTCATCGCCGGCGGTTTCGATGGAAGTCGAGCCAAAATTGATCTGAAAGGCTGAGACCCCGAAGGTGGAGCCCTGTGGCGCACGGATTTCAGCAGGAAAATCAGGAAAAGTGGCAAGCGCGTTGCCGGCAAGAGCTGTAGAAAGCGTAAATTGAGTTCCGGATAATTGCATACCGTCGCCTGAATCGCCCGCGAACCGGACGACAGCAGACTCACGCACCACCGCGTGGACTACGGAATCAGCTGCAGAATTGGCGAAATCTCGAGCCATGGTAACCTGCTTTATAAAGGAGCGGCAAAAGTTCTTCCGGCATCAACGCCGCGGCTGCTTGTTGGTCAGGGGGGGCAACGCCGGTCTTCATGATGAGGAAGGCCTAGGTCATAGCCAGCTTTGGCGGGGATCGCAAGGCGTTGTTCGCCAAATGAAACGAAGGTCGGTGGACACCCGCGGGGTTGAAGCCTCGGATGCAGCCGTCGCCGGCGCGCCGAAACCGTGTTGGCGAAAGAGACCGGACCAGGCTCCCGGAAGAGAAGCCTGGCCGCGGCGCCGCCGCTCAGATCATGTCCCCGATCCGAACTGGAGCTGAGCTAATGTGGCCAACGGATTGTCATCCGGATGCCGCTTGCTACCCACTTCGTCATCCGGCCGAGCGAAGCGCGAGCCGGGGTTGGCGAGCGCTTTCAGCCCGCTCGTAAGCGCGGCGACTTCCTGGACGCGGTTTGAATAAGCCTGCCGTCCATCGCCGCCCATGATTTGCAGATAGTCGACGATGAGGCAGACGGTCTTCTTGAGGTGCTTGCGCCGCCGCGCTTGAAGCCACAGATCGGCGAGCGTCAGCCGCCGCAAACAGCCTCATGGTTATCTCGAAGGATCAGGATTTCCGTCAGCGGCTATGCTGTTGGGGGCGCCGCCGAAACGCATCTGGCTGAGGCTCGGCAATTGCTCAACCGCAGATATCGCCAGCTTGCTGGAGAGGCGCGCGAACCTTATCCGGGAGTTTCAGCGCGGGGAGGGCCGCCTTCTCACTCTGGCCCATCGATACGTCTGCCTTCCGGCTCGCCCACGCCATGCTGCGCGTGAGCGACATCGAGCGCTCCATCGACTTCTACACGCGGCTGCTCGGCATGAAGGTGCTGGAGCAGCGCGACCACAAGAAGAACCAGTTCACACAAGTGTATGTGGGCTATGGGGACGGCTTCCCGCAGATGGTGCTGGAACTGGTGTTCAACTGGATGCAGGAGGAGGCCTACGCGAAGGGCGATGCCTTCGGCCATATCGCCATCCAGGTGACGGGCATCGACCGACTGTGCAACCGGCTCGCCGCTGAAGGCGTGCCCATGCCGCGCGCGCCGAGAGGCCAGCGCCATGGCGACAACATCATCGCTTTCATCGAAGACCCGGACGGCCACCGTATCGAGTTGTTCCAGCCCGCCGAGCCGGTGAGCTGACCGTGGCGATAGGGGCGGTTTTCCCGCACATGGCTCTCCAGTTGGCGGTTTCCTCATCGGGGGCATCTCGCGTTCCGCCAGGCCGTGTGAAGCGCGAACAGCCCGGCGTCCGCGAAGAAGGCGTTGGTCCAACGCATTTGGCCGGCTAGGCAGCGGCCTGCGCCAGGACGCTTTTCCTGCTTGCGCAGGAGCGCTCCGGGGCTGGTTCGAGTACTTCAAGCACGCCCATCACCCTCTCTTCAAACGGCTGGACGGGTTGGTCCGACTTCGCAGGCAGTGACCGCCCGCGGCGGGGACTTCCACCCCCATGACAAAGCGTCCTTACGGACGCACTCGTCCCGCAAAGCGCTTGCGCTTATCCGGGGTCGCAAAATGCAAACGCTTTCTCTTGAGCCATCCCGGACAGGTCGCAAGCGGCCTCTTGGTATGACCGAGGGTCGTGGCAATCGGCTCTAGCCGCGCCCATTAATCAAGTTTGGTTAACGGCATTTATTTCCCGCCTGAATTTTGCGATTTAATAGTCCAAAAAAGGAAAGCGGCTCGCGCTCGCGGGCGCACAAATCGTGTCCGACCATTTGATATAACTCAGCTTTTTTTCGAATTTGACGAAGTTAACGGATTGTATTTTCGGAGGCAAGTGGGCGCGGAAAAGTCCGTTAAATATGTTTCGGCCGCCCAAAATTAACCAAGGTGTCCCCTCTCGCGGCCCAGGCGGCGATCGCCCCATCCGGTATTTTATCATTAAAATCAACGGGTTTGATCGCTTAACTCTTCGGTAAAGCGCTCTTTTCTAAGATTCCCCCAGCAATAAAGCCTGGTTCTCATCGCCGCACTGATTTGGTCCGTAAACCGCGTTGTTTTCGACCATTGACTGGTCCAAAGGAGATTGCCGTGCAGATTTCAGTAACCGATGCCAAAGCACAGCTTACCGCGCTCTTGCACCTCGCCGAAGCAGGGGAGCAAGTCGTGCTCACTCGTCACGGCCAGCCGGTCGTCCGGCTCGTGCCTATGGTGGCTGCAATAAACCGGAGAGCCCGGCTCGCCGCTCTCGACGTGTTGGGCCGAGCAGCCCGGTCCAAGGCGCCGACTGGACCAGGCGCTGTGCAATCGCAGTATTTCTTTTACGACGCGGATAGCCTGCCCAAATGACCGCCGTCAATGCTGGAGGTGAGGCGCGGGCCACGCCCAGCGGATGCCGCAGCGCGCACGGGATGATGCGGTGGATGGCTCCCTTCCCACGGGCGCGCGAGATCGCAAGGCTTGGCCACGACGCGCGGCTGCTGCCTCCCGCACCACGCGCAGCGTTGCGCCGACAGAAGCTGGCGAACGATTGCTCCGAACGGCAGGGCCGCGCCTCGACGAGATCGACGCCGAACTCGCCGCCTTGAGCGAACTTCGCGGAAAGGCCGCAGGAAACATCCGCATCACGGCTGGCGAGCATTCAGCCAATACGGTGCTTTGGCCTGCGCTGGCGAAGCTTTTGCCGAGTCACCCGGACATCAAGGTGGAGATTGTCATCGACTACGGCCTGACGGATATCGTTGCGTAGCGCTATGACGCCGGCGTGCGCCTTGGAGAGCAGATCGCCAAGGATATGATCGCCGTGCGCATCGGCCCCGACTTCCGAATGGTTGTCGCCGCAGCACCGTCATATTTCAGGGGACGGTCGAAGCCGAAACTGCCCCAGGATCTCACGGATGTCTGCATCAACTTGCGCTTGCCGACCTATGGCAGCCTCTACGCCTGGGAATTCGAGAAGCGCGGCCATGAGCTGAAAGTGCGCGTCGAAGGACAGCTGGTGTTCAACAACATCGCCCTGAGGTTGAGCGCGGCTCTGGCCGGACTGGGCTTGGCCTTCCTGCCGGAAGACGTGGTGCAACCGCATATCAAGGAGGGTGGGCTTATCCGCGTGCTCGACGATTGGTGCGCCCCCTTTCCGCGCTATCACCTTTATTACCCGAGCCGGCGGCAGCCCATGCCGGCCTTTGCCTTGCTGGTCGATGCGCTCCGATACCGGCCTTGAATCAGTCCACAGGATTGGAACTGCGCACCCCTTAGCCAAATCCGAATACGCCCCTTACAGAAACAGTGGGGTCAAAAGTTCAGACTGCGCCAAGGCCACCCGCCAGGTCTCGATCGCGTCGTAGTTGGGCTCGACGAACATGGTCAAAGGGTTTGCAAAGCCGTTCCAGGCCTCGGTCAGCGATGGCGAGACCGAAGTGATAATCGGCCTACCGGCTGAGATGGCTGCATAAAATGCGCTGGCGAGACCCCTGCCCGAGGCCTCCATCTTGCCGAATTTGCTGATGATCACAAAATCGCACCCCTCCTGGATCGCGGTTTCGACGGAGAGACACGCGGCTGCGAGGCTTGCGAGATCGAGTGAACACGATGTTGAGCCGGAGCCCAGATCCTGCTTTAGCGGATGGCAATCGCCGGATCTCAGGTCGCGCAGCAGCACCATTTCCCGGTCGTTCTCATACGTGAACTCTTCAACGACGCCCGCGATCAGCAGGCCGCGGGCGGAGGTGTGAAAGAAGCGCCTGAGTTAGGCTGCGGGTTCCTCCTTGCACGGCGACGATGCGCGGCAAGCCCGTATATCGCCGTGTCATCATCCAGAGTTTGCGGAAAAAACAGAACCGGTCATTGTGGAACGCTGCCCGCGCTTTCGCCTTTCTCTTTTCACGATGGCGGCAGTGACGATACGCCCGCCGAAGTTGAGCTATATCAGTCAAGATACAGCGCGCGGCGCCCGTGTCCACCAGGAATTTGTGAGTTGCGCACGGCTCGGGCAACCCGGCGAGCAATTCGATGCCAGAAGCCGGGCGCCTATTCTTCAAGGGCGCCCTCTTCATTGACGACGTGGGCCAGAGCCGCAGTGCTCACGAGCCCGGCCACGCTGACAAAGAGCATAAGCCCGACGACGCCGGCGAGGCCCCAGGCCGCGTTGAGTTGCGGGACGACGAAGGTTCCAAAGGTCGCGCCGACCTTTGCGCAAGCCGCGGCAAACCCGCTTGCCGCGCCCCGGATCGCCGTCGGGAAAAGGGCGGGCGCCAGAGTGAAAGTCGTTGCGTTCGGCCCCGCGTTCATCGCGAAGTTGAAGAGCACAAACCCGCCGATGACCAAGGCGAGATGCATCGCATCCTTGCCGCCAATCAGGGCCGCGCAAAGGAGCAGGAGCATGCCAAGCGCCATGCCGGCGAAACCCGCGACCTGCACCGGGATTCGACCAAAGCGCGGCACCGCGAAGAGGCTGACGACAAAGCCGAGGAGGAGGAACAGGTCTACGACCGCGCTCCCTTCGGCTGCGGCGAAGTCCGCGGCAATGGGGCCGGCGCCCGAAGCGCTGAAATGCATGGCGCCCAGGATGACCGGCGTGAACAGGCCGACGCCGTAGGTCGCCACGTCCATCAGCAGCCACGGCAGGGATACAAGCAGCGCGCGGGCGCGATAGCGGTCAATGAACAAGGTCGAGAAGGCGGCGCGGGATTGTAGCGTGGCGGTCCGAGGTTCGGCGGAGGCGATCTCCTGCGTGTCGATCGCTTGCGGCGTCTCGCCGAACTCTATGGAAAGCTTGTCGAGGAGCGCCTTCGCTTCTTTAAATCGGCCTTTGATCGCAAGCCACCGGACGCTTTCCGGCGTCCAAAGGCGAGCGAGCAGAAACAGGAACGCAATTGCGCCCCCGGCGCCGAGGATCCAACGCCAGTCCACTGTCGATGCGTAAATCTTCAGGATCGCGAGAGCGACAAGCGCGGCCCCGACCATGCCCACCGATTGCATAGCAATCGTGGCGACGGTCATTCTGCTGCGCGAACTCTTCGGCATCAGCTCCGATACATAGGACGCGCTCGTCGGAAAGTCGCTTCCCACGCCCACGCCAAGCAGGAACTGCGCAACGAGGATGAACCAGGGGTTAGGCGCCGCCGCGCCGATGAGGCCCGCAATTCCGATGAGCGTCATATCGGCGATAAACACGCGCTTGCGGCCGAACTTATCCGCAGCGACGCCGCCCATGGCCGCGCCCGCCACGGCTCCGAGCACGAGAGCCGACCCGATGAGGCCGATGAGAAGGGGGCTGATGGTGAAGTCGCGCTTCAGCAGCGGCAGCGCGATCCCGAGCGAAACAACCGAGAACCCGTCGAGCAATGCGCCACCGCTCGCGATGAGCCAGAACGCGTAATGCCTCCAGGTCATACGCGCGTTATCGAGCGCCTCAAAGACGGAGGAACTCGCCTGGTTCGAACTGCCCAACGGGCGCTACCCCTGCGCGCCGGCAGATGCTTGAGCCGCGTCCGCTCCGGCTTTGTGCTTCGGCTTCTTCTTGTTCTCGGCCTCCTCGGCCTGATGATACAGCTTGCGGATCTGTTCGATATCAACCGTCGGCTTCGGCATCTGAATTTTCATGTCCTCAAGCGCATCGGCGATGATCGCGGATACTGCAAGATTGCGAAACCATTTGTGGTTGGAAGGGATGACGAACCACGGCGCGTGTCCGGTCGAGCAGCGCTCCAAGGCGGCCTCGAACGCCTTGATATAGTCATCCCATTTGTCGCGTTCGGTGTAGTCGCTCTCGCTGATCTTCCATTGATGCGCTGGATCGTCAAGGCGCAGCCTGAAGCGCTCGAGCTGCTCCTCCTTAGAGATGGTGAGGAGAAACTTCAAAATCGTCGTGTTGTTTTGCTCGGTGAGGAGCTTTTCCCAGTCATTGATGAAATCGTAGCGCGGCTTCCAGACTTCCTTTGGCACAAGCTTGTGCACCCGGACGACGAGCACGTCCTCGTAGTGAGATCGGTTGAAAATCGCGACCCTGCCGCGCGCCGGGGCATGTGCATGCACGCGCCATAGAAAATCGTGGTCCCGCTCCTCCTCGGTCGGCTGTTTGAAGCCCGTCACCTCCGCGCCTTGCGGGTCCATGGCGCTGATGACATGCCAGCAGGCGCCATCCTTGCCTGCGCCGTCGATACCCTGCAGCACGATCAGGAGAGAGTGGTTGCGGTCGGCGTAGAGCGCACGCTGCAGCTTGGTTATGCGCTGAAGGTTGTGTTGCAGGTCTTTAGCCGCCGCTTGCTCATTCGCATGATGCCCATGGAAGCCGGGGTCAACCTTATCGAGATCAACCTTCGACCCTGGCTCGACGCGGAAGCGCTTGTTGTAATTCATGCTTCCTTCCCTTTCCTTGACGCCCGGCTCAGGCGGCGCCATGCGCTTGGGGCGGTTCATCCAATGACAACAGGATTTATATGACGATCCTCGCGACCGCGAGCCAGACCACACAGTAGACCCTGATGCAACCGCAGGCCACAAGGAGATTATCGCCCGTCGGGGCGCCGGTCATTAAGCCTCTGACGGCGCGGGCGAAAGACGCCGCAGGGCAGGCGCCCTTACGCAGCTTGCTTCGCGGATTCTGTGAGATCCTGGATACGGGCGCGCAGAAACGACAATACGGCGGCCTCTTCGGCGCGCAACGCTTCCATGTCCTCGCTCAACTGCTTGTCGATGTCTTTCTGCACTTCGAGCAGGAGGTTGCCGTCGAGGTAGGCATCGACCACATCGGGATGGATGTAGCACTTACGGCAGATCGCCGGCGTGTTCCCCAGCATGGATGCGACACGCTCCACGGCCCGGGTGACATTCTTCTTCGCCCGGGCCTTGCTGTCTGCCTTCTCGAACTCGCCGAGCGCCATGGCCGCCAGCACCGTGCCGGTCCAGGTGCGGAAATCCTTCGCCGTGATGTCGGCGCCGCTCACCTCCCTGAGGTAAGCATTCACATCCGCCGACGTCACCGCTTGCCGCTCCCCATCGCTATCGATGTATTGAAACAGGTGCTGGCCAGGCAACTCCTGGCAGTTCTTGACGATCCGGGCGATACGCCGGTCGCGGACGCTGAGGCGCCACTCCTTGCCGCTCTTGCCCTTGAAATGGAACTTGAGCTCGCTGCCGTCGACCTTGACATGGCGGTTGAGAAGGGTTGTCAGGCCGTAGCTCTTGTTCTCCTTGGCATAGCTTCCATTTCCGACACGGATCATGGTCGTCTCAAGCAGGTTGACGACGGTCGCGAGGATTTTTCTGCGGCCCATGCCCGGCGCGGACATATCTTCCCTGACCTTCTGGCGAAGGCTGGGGAGGGCATCGGCGAACGCGATCATATGCTCGTACTTCACGTCTTCGCGTATCTCGCGAAACCTGGCATGATAGCGATATTGCTTTCGCCCTCTCGCATCGTAGCCCGCGGCCTGGATGTGGCCGTTAGGGTCTGCGCAGATCCAAACCCTCTCCCAGGCGGGCGGGATCGCGAGCGCGCG
This sequence comes from uncultured Alphaproteobacteria bacterium, assembly GCA_963757195.1. Taxonomy (GTDB): domain Bacteria; phylum Pseudomonadota; class Alphaproteobacteria; order Rhizobiales; family Rhodomicrobiaceae; genus Rhodomicrobium. The sequence goes on along the minus strand of CAVWQG010000001.1, from coordinate 1,688,596 downwards.
GATTCGAGCGAGGACCGCCTTGTCCGTGATGGCCTTCCCGTCGGGGCCGCGATAGCTAAACCCCTTACCGGCGCGGCGCCTTGTCAGGCCCGGATCATCAGTGGACGCGTAGGCGAGCCCGGCGGACTCTGCGGCGTCTTTGCAGTCAACGATTATCTGAGGTTCAGTCCGATTTGACATGGAGCCCTATGACGCGTTCAACGGGTCTGGGCGTAACGGGTTCCATCGAGCGCGCGCCCGGCGATCCATTTCGGAACGGCGGCTCCGGCAGGCAGGCTCCCGCCCGGTCCGCGATGTTCGTCGCCGGTTAAGGCCCTACCTTGCTAAGCCTTCCATTCAGGCGAGCGCTCGCGGTGAGCGGCTGAGAGAGCTTCACGGACCCCTTCGGCATTGTGATCGGTGGTGTAAACCGGCGTCCCCGGCTGCTGCCGCCACGACTCATCGAGCCCTCCGGCATCGACCGGATCGAACCCGAGTTGATCGACGAGTTCCATGACAACCCGCTTTGCTTTCGGGTCGTCGCCCGCAACCGGCAAAGCGATGCGGTTGGCAGACCCGGCCGCCTGGCCGCTCTCAAGTAAATGCTTGGCGTAGATGTTATTGAACGCCTTGATCACAGGCCGGCCAAGCTGCTTTTCCACCCACCGGCTTTCAGGCAAGCCCTGCTCGATCTCCGCAATCTTGCCGTCGCGCTGTTTTGGATAGTAGTTGCCGGTATCGATCACGATCAGATCGGCAGGTGCATTGGCGAACAAATCCTTCGGCAAGCTCGGGATATTCTTCTCTGGAATGGTGACGATGACGAGGTCGGCGTTCTTTGGCGCATCCTTGGCCGCGACCGCAGTCGCGCCGGTTTCCGAGGCCAGCGCCTGGAGGCTCTCCGGCCCGCGAGAATTGGCGACGTGAACCTCGTGTCCGAGATCCTGTAAACGCCGCGTGAGATTGCCACCAATATGGCCTGCGCCAATAATGCCGATTTTCATGATCTGCTCCGAACGAACGCGATGCCGTTACCCATATCCTCGATGACAAGTTTCGTGGAGCGGGCGCGTTCCCTGCGTTGCGCAGAGTCGCTGCCCGGACCTGAGCGGAGGACGCCGGACGGCCTCGCCAAACACGGATCTTTGCACGTAGTTCATCCGTTCCCCGGAACAGCTTTCTGCTTTTTCTGTTTGCGAGGTATGAAAAGCAATGTTCGGCCGTTTGATCTCCAGCGGATGGCTGCCGCCATAGCCCGGAGCCATGGTGGTCAAGGAACCATCGTTATTACCTGGGGCCCGAAAGGCATACGCATTGGCGTAAAAAACCTTACCCCTGACGAAATGCGCGAAGCTTTATGCGTTGCGGTCAACTATTCATTTGCAGTCGAGGGAGCGTCTTCATCGAGCGATGTGGATTGAAAGACCCGCCCAGCTGGCAGGTTGCTCGAAAACGATGCCGCCCATGAGGCCTAAGCCATTGAAATCGCCCAACTCATCCTGAGCCTGTCGAAGGATGAAGCCTGGATTTCCACTTATTTCAGCACCCTGCTAGTACAGCCCGAGGCAAGTTCGCACCCCATTCGCTGCGAGCGCTCAAGCGAACTTGCCTCGGATAAGCTGTACTAGAACCAATAAGTTACTAGTACAGTCGGCCGGAAGTTCGCACTCCCATTGCAGCAAGCGCTCAAGCGAACTTCCGGCCGTAAGCTGTACTAGATACTAAGGAGTTGCTAGTACGCCTCGCGGGAAGTCCTGTCAGCGCCCGCAGCAAATGGGTCAGGACTTCCCGCCGGGGCGTACTAGAAATGCATTCGAAACCATGAACAAGAGCTCCGGGTGCGCATGTTGGTTTGGAACTTTGGCGGATGTCCATCCATTTCCCGATTGAAGAAAGACCAGCGCATTAACCGCTGAACCGGGACAGCATGAGACGCTCCGCCATCGAAATTTTGGCCGTCACTCTCGCGGTCGCCGCCACCCTTCCTCTCGTTTCGCGTGTGTTATCGGATGGCCAGACCACGACATCCGGCTCGTCGGGCGCTTTGGCGGCGGCGCGAGACCATGCGGGATCGCCCTTCTCATTCAATTGGACGCAATGGAAAACGCTGCTTCTTCGCCTTTACGAGGCTATTGGGGCCGATGAAGCGTCCCTGCTCGCAGCCGGGGTGGCCTTCTATGCACTTTTCGCTCTTTTTCCGGGGCTTGGGGCAGCAACGTGGCTGTTCTCTCTGCTCGCCGACCCCAATACCATTCAGCAGCAAGCCAGCCAACTTCGCGATGTCGTCCCGGCCGAGGCTTACAAGCTCATTCAACAGCAGCTTGCCGCGCTGGCTTCGAAGAATAGCACTGGCTTCTCGGCAGCGGGCATCATCAGCCTTCTCGTAGCGCTGTATTCGGCGCGCTTGGCCGCCTCATCAATGATGCAGGCGCTCAATGCCGTTTATAAGGTCGAGGAAGCGCGTGGCTTCATCAAAGCGAATGCCATCGCCATCCTTTTTACATTCGTGGCGATCGCCATTTTCCTCCTCTCGATCGCGGTGCTCGTGGTTCTGCCGGCCCTGTTCAGCTTTATCGGCTTCCCGCCGCTTATCGAAAACCTTGTACGCTATCTTCGCTGGCCGATGCTCGCAGTCTTGGCTGTCGTCGCGCTCGCCTTGACATACCGCTTCGGGCCAAACCGCAAAGGGGCGCGCTGGCGCTGGGTCACGTGGGGGTCTATCACCGCAACCGCGATCTGGCTTATCGCGTCTTTCGGCTTCTCCTGGTACGTCTCAGCCTTTGGGGCCTACGACCGCGTGTATGGCTCGCTGGGCGCGGTCGTGATCCTGCTTTTCTGGTTCTGGCTGACGGCTTTCAGCGCTCTTCTCGGCGCCGAGCTTGATCGGCTGATCGAATGCCCCTCCGAGCGCTGATTCAGGCTCCAGTTTACTGCGGGCGCTGACTTCCTCTGGATAAGGCGTACTACATGAGGGTTAAGCCCCTGAAAACACGCGACCTCATCCTGAGCTTGTCGAAGGATGAGGCAGGGTTTCACGGTTTTTCAGCATCCTGCTAGCCGGTTAGAGACTCGTCCACCACGATCCTGCAAGTTACGCCCAAGTTATGTTTTGTAGGTTAGTATCGGCGTTTGGGATAGATCATGCCCAAACAGAGCCTTCGAGCGCGTAGCCCGCTCCACCAGAGGGGATGACGCTTCAAGCTGCGCGGAGGCTACCGACCGGCAGGAGAAATCGATGACATCGACGCTGAGTTCTTATTTGATGGTATCGAATAATATGAGCACGTGGCAGAATATCACCAAAGCTCAGCCGGATGTCAAACTGGCGACAGCCTACTACAACGCGAATATCGGCAACGTCCAATCTCCCAGCGATCTCGTAAACAATTATCGCTTGTTCTCTTACGCGATGACGGCCTTTGGACTTGGGAGTATGACGAGTTATGGGAAGACACTCATGCTCAAGGTCCTCGAACAGGGCACCGGAAGCACAAGCAATCTTGCCTACACCCTAAATAACCCGAATATTCTCGCTTTCGCCAAAGCATTTAATTTCGCAACGAATGGGAGCAGCACAACCACAACGGCAGCCGCTACGACGGACGTTGTCAGCAAATATGTCAATCAGACGCTCGACGCAAATGAAGGGAAACAGAATTCCGCTTTGCAGATGGCGTTGTATTTTCAGCAAAATGCTCCAGACATAACAAGCGCTTATAACATCCTGGCTGACAAAGATTTGTTGACTGTGGTGCAGACCGCACTTGGCCTTTCGCAATACGCGTCTATGGAAGATATCGACACGCAGGCGAGTTCAAATATCGAAGATGATTAATATCGCAGATTTTAAAGACCCTCAGAAATTGCAGAATTTCGTAGAAAAATACTGCGCTATGAACGACGCGAACAATCCAACGGCAGACACAACAAATGTTCTATTTTTATCGTCGTCATCGGACAGCATGGGCATCAGCGGAAGCCTGCTGTCGAGCATTCAAACCCTGCCCCTCGGCGGATTTTAATGCATGAAGCCTATGCGGATAACGCTGCGGGCTCCCCTTAAGCCGGAGAATAGCGGCCTGCCTGGTCCGCGCCTTTCGTGGCGCTCACGCGGTGACATTCAGCGATGACCATCAGCCTTCCAGCCGCCGCAGCGCAGCCGACGCAGGCTCTCGCGCGAGGTCAAGACGCTTTCCGTGCGGGAGATTTTGGCGGCGCCGTCGCGGCCTTTCGGTCCGGCCTCGACAGCCTGGCGGCGACACCCGACGATCCGGTTCTGCAACCCCTTCACACTGCGCTCGGTGAGGTTTTTTCGGCCCAAGGCAAACTGGCCGAGGCCGAGGCTTGCTATGAGGCGGCGCTCAATCTTGCTCCCTGGTCCACTGGCAGGCTCTGCGATCTTGCGACTACCTTTTTCAAACTGAGGCGCTTTGATGAGGCAGCCACGCTTTATCGCGCAGCGCTGTACGTCGACCCGCGCCATTGGTTCGCGCGCATCAATCTTGCGCTCACACTGCGCTCGGCGCATCGCTTTGGCGAATGCAAGGATCTGTTGCTGGAACTTGCGGCCGAGCAGCCCGACAACGGCTTCGTTTTTAATCAACTCGGTAAACTTCATGCTTTGGGAAGCCAGTTCGAGACAGCGCTTGGATTTTTCCAGCAAGCCGTCGCGCTCAATCCGCTCGATTCCGATAGTCTTTTTTGGGTTGGCGGCGTCAAACAGGCGATGGGAGATCTCGACGCGGCCAAGGCCGACTTCGCCCGCGCAGCGAGCATCCAGCCTTTGTTCAAACAGCCAGCGAAACAATCGCCGCCCGCTTTTTCGGTCCTGCTGCTCTGCACGCCGACAGCAGGCAATACGCCGATCACCTATATCACCGCCCAATCCGCCTATGAGACCCAGCTTTTGCTGCTGTTACCCGATGTTTCCTATGATGCCAGCCTCCTGCGGCGGAGCGGCCATATCCTCTTCAATCTCGTGTCGGACGCGGATCAGGCATCCGATCAGCTCGCTTTGGCCGCGAGCCTCGTCGATAGCATCGGTCTGCCCGTTATCAATCATCCCTGGAAGGTCCAACAAACAGCACGCGATATCGTCGCCGGGCGGATGCAATCGATAGAAGGCTGCCGGGCGCCAGGCACAGTCCGGTACGCCGCTGGCGCTGAAACCTCGCCGGAGGCGCTGCAGTCCGCGATAGAGATGCCTTTTCCGCTTCTTGCACGGCCAGCCGGTACGCATGGCGGGGATGCTTTTGAGAAAATCCACAATTGGCCTGACCTGTCGGCTTTCATCGGACGCCACCCCGGAGCCGATCATTACCTCATTGAATACATCGATTATGCATCGGCAGACGGCTATTTCCGGAAATATCGCTTCATTTTCGTCGACGATAAAATCCTCCCATACCATCTGGCTATCGGCCAGGATTGGAAAGTGCATCACGCCACGACCGACATGACCAACCACGCCTGGATGCAGGACGAGGAGCAGGCGTTTTTGGAAGATCCGCAAGCCGTTTTTAATACGAGTCAGTACGGCGTGTTGCGCGCGATCCAAAAGACCTTGGATCTCGATTATTTCGGCATCGATTGCGGGCTTGACCGGGCCGGGAACGTCGTTGTTTTCGAAGTCAACGCCTCGATGCTGGTCCACCAGAATAACGACAGGTTTCCTTATAAATTTCCGTTTGTGCAGGACATCAAGCAGGCCTTTGACGCCATGCTTGCCAAGCGGCGCGCGCCATCGGCGTGAGCTTTCGTTGCGCTTCGTTTGAAGCGCGGCCGGTTTCTGACGGGCCGCCCCTCGTTCCGATGACTCATCAAGCGCGAATGCCTGCGGCGCCGCTTGGCCATCGGAGCGAGAAAAATGCCGCGATCCAAGATTGTTCCTGGATGCCTTGGTCAATCGAGCAATCCCAGCTGCAAACGATTGTGAGCCCGGAACCGGGCCAAGCCGTGAAACACTTGGTGGACGATGGTGTTTTCCGCGCAAACCAAAGCGAACAAGATGACGCTGGATCGCGAAATTGAGCTTGTTCTAGATGCCAGGGCGTTGATCGGCGAGTTCCCCTGTGTGGGCGGACGGTGTGCTGTTTTGGATCGACGTGAAGGCGCCTTCGCTGCATCGCACCGACCTTGCTTCAATGGTGACAGAGACATGGGCTTTGCCTTCCGAAATCGGCGGCTATGCTCTCATGAGCGCTGGCGCGCTGGTTGCGCTGAGAAGCGGCATCTTTGCCCTCCATTTCGAGAGCGGCAAGCTGGAACAGATTTGCGAACCTCCTTTCGATCCCTCAACGCACCGGTTCAATGAAAGCGGCTGCGACCCTTCCGGCCGCTTGTGGCTGGGCACGATGTTCGACCCTGTTCCGGGCGTCCGGGCTGATCCCAAGGCGGATCATCTCTACTCATTCACCTTCGCAGGCGGCCTCGTCCAACATGACGATCGCAGTCTTTTACATAATGGATTCGCGTGGAGCCTCGGCGGATCGGAATTCTTCCTTGCCCATTCCCGCGAGGGTCGAATCTACGCCTGCGAGTTCTATGCCTCGCGCGGAGAACTGGGCGAGAAAAGGGTCTTCGCGGAAGTGCCCGGCGAGCTTGGCGTCCCCGACGGAGGGGCGTTCGACGAGGAAGGCTATTATTGGAGCGCCATTCACCGCGGCGGAAGGCTGCATCGCTACGTGCCTGACGGCCGCCTGGCTGAGGTGATCGAGCTTCCCATAAAAAACCCGACTAAAATGGCGTTCTGCGGAGCCGGTCTGAGCGACCTCTGTATAACGAGCGCGACGCACGGCAAGCCGGGATCGCCTCACGAAGGCGGCCTTTTCCGGTTGCGGCCCGGCGTACGCGGCATTCCTTGCCAGAGTCAAATCAATGCATAGAGCCGTCATTCCAGAAAGCGCTTTGAAGGCGTCAAAGAAAACGCCGGATCTTACGGCCGACTTACTGATCCGGCACGGTTGTATATCGAATCGCAGCGCTGCCTCTTCCAGTGGGAGAGGCCGGATCGCTTGCGATCCGGGTGAGGGGTAAGCACTTGATGATGCAAGTCAACACCCCTCATCCTGTCCTTCTCCCGATGGGAGAAGGGACGTCAATTCGGCGCAAGCGCTCCAAACATAATCGGACCGGCTCTATAGGACTAGGGGCGCTCGTGGGAACTGGGATAGCGGTTCTGGCTTTTGGATCGGCCGCAAGATCTCGCGCTCGCTCTCGTCCAAAGCAATTGGATCATGCCGCGGAAATCGCGGCTGTGTCTCAAGGAGTGGCTCCCGCCATAAAGGCGGCGCGCCGTCTCAATCGCGCAGCCGGAATCCTGGCCCTTTCCGTCCTCGCCGATAGCGGCCTGGAACACTATCGCGGCTCCTTCTTCAATCCGGTCATGTACACGCCTCTGGCGGTCTCGTCGCTGACGCTCGCCATGAGCGCACATGGACTCGCCGATAAGCGTCCCGGCGTTCACCGCCTGCGCGATTTCGCCTACAGCGCCGCTGCCCTTACAGGCTTGGCGGGCACCGGCTTTCACCTCTACAATGTCTTGTCCCGCCCCGGCCGGTTGAGCTGGCAAAACCTCTTCTATGGCGCTCCCCTGGGCGCGCCGAGCGCGATCCTTCTTTCCGGTCTCCTTGGTTTCATGGCCGAGCGGATACGCGGCTCAAGGCCGGGAAGGGCGGTCAGATTTCTGGGCTTCCCTGCCGGACGCCTGACCGCCGCGATAGCGGCTCTCGGGCTTCTCGGCACTGCGACCGAAGCGGGTATGCTGCATTACCGCGGGGCCTACCACGACCCGTTCATGTTCGTCCCGGTGACAATCCCGCCGACAGCAGCCGCCTTCATGGGCGAACTGGCGCTCGGACCTTCCAGGCGAAATCGCCGGCTTTCGCGGTGGTGGCTGCGGCTGACGGCGGCGATCGGCCTGGTTGGCGCCGGTTTTCACGCTTACGGCGTTCACAGGAACATGGGCGGATGGCGCAATTGGCGGCAGAACGTCTTGAATGGGCCTCCTCTTCCGGCTCCTCCAAGCTTCTCTGGGCTGGCGCTTGCGGGGCTCGCGGCTCTGGATCTCAGCGAGGAGCAACCGGATGCGTAACCTCTACCCTGGCTACGACGTTCTCTCGAAGCGCAATACCATGTCCTGGAACGAGCAGACGCGCCGCGTCATTGACAGGCGTCTGTCCATCGACCCGGATGCGCATCAGTTTTTTTCCCGCGCGGAGTGGGCCGCTCTGTGCGCGCTTTGCGATCGCATCGTCCCCCAGCCTCCCGGCAGGCCTCGGATACCGGTTCCCGCCTTGGTCGACCTGAAATTGACCGAAGATGTGAGGGATGGCTATCGCAACGCCAAGCTCCCGGTCTTGAGAGAGGCTTGGCGGATCGGCCTCGCCGCCCTCGACGCAGAAGCACAGAGCGCCCACGGTAATTCTTTTCCCAAACTCGCCCCCGAGCAGCAGGATGCTCTTATCGCCGCCATGCAGACGGGCGGCCTTCGCAACCCCGCCTGGAAAGACATGCCCCCAGAATCTGTTCTTCAAGAGCCGCCTGATCCCGGACATCGTTAAGGAGTATTATGCGCATCCCATCGCCTGGGACGAGATTGGCTGGGGCGGGCCAGCCGGTCCGCGAGGCTACGTCAGAATGAAAGCCAATCGCCGCGACCCTTGGGAAGCGGCGGAAGCGAAGCCGGGACGAGAGGCGGAAGCCGAGCGGGAAAATCGCCGTGTGGGACGGTGAGGCGCGCATCAACCGGGCGGCGCCCGGCGATCCGCGCCGCGAGGCCCGCGCGAAAGACGGGCGCGCCCCGATCCATACCATGTCGGCGGGTGGATGCCGATGCGGGGATACCGCGACGAAGACGAGGTCGATTTCGCCATAGTCGGGACAGGGGCCGGCGGCAGTACGCTCGCAGCCAAGCTGGCGGAGGCTGGATTTTCGGTGGTGGCGTTCGATGCGGGGCCCTTCTGGCGGCCGCTCGAGGACTTCGCCTCCGACGAATCCGAACAGACAAAGCTCTATTGGACCGACGAGCGCATCGTCGACGGGGAAAACCCGATCCAGCTGGGATCGAATAACTCGGGCAAGGCAGTCGGCGGGTCAACAGTCCATTTCGCCATGGTGTCGCTGCGCTTCCGGCCCGAATGGTTCAAGTCGCGCACGCTGCTTGGCTATGGCGCGGATTGGCCGCTCGACTGGCGCGAAATGTGGCATTACTACGACGAGGTCGAACAGGCGCTGCAAATTTCGGGGCCGGTCACCTATCCCTGGGGCCCGAAAAGGCCGAGCTATCCCTTGCGCGCGCATGAACTGAACGCGCCGGCGATATTGCTGGCGCGGGGGGCCGAAGCGCTGGGCATCGATTGGACCGAAACCCCGATCGCGACGTTATCGGCTCCGCGGGGCGCTTCGCCGCCCTGTGTCTATCGCGGCTTTTGTGTGCTGGGCTGTTCCACGAACGCAAAGCAAAGCGCGCTTCTTGTCTGGATTCCCCGGGCCATCCGCGCGGGCGCGGAGGTCCGTGACCTCGCCATGGTGGGCCGCATCGAGATGAAGGGCGACCGGGCGAGCGGCGTGCATTATCTGCGCGAAGGCAAATGGCGCTTCCAGAAGGCGAAAAATGTCGTGGTCGCGGGCTACGCCATCGAGACGCCACGGCTGCTTCTGATGTCGGCCAACCCGCAATTTCCAGACGGGCTCGCAAATTCGTCCGGACTGGTCGGCAAGAACCTTATGGTGCAAGGCAACCAGGCCGTTTGGGGCATCGTGGACGAGGAGGTCCGCTCCTATAAAGCGCCGCCTTCGCTCGCCTTGACGGAGCATTGGAATTACGAAGATCGCGGCAAGGATTTCTTCGGCGGCTACGCCTATATGAGCCAGGGGCCGCTGCCTCAGCTGTGGAGCGATACAGTCGCGTTGGGGCGCGGCCTGTGGGGCGAACCCCTCGTCGAAGAGATGACGCGCTACAATCACACTGTCGGACTGAAAATCGTCGGCGAGTACATGCCGCAGGAGCGAAACCGGGTAACGCTCACGGATGAGAAAGATCAATATGGTTTGCCGATTCCGCGTGTGACCTATTCCTGGTGTGACAACGACAAGCGCCTGAACCGGCATGCGCTCACCTTCATGCGAACAGCCCTTGAGGCGGTCGGGGCTCGCGAAATCTGGGAACAACCGGACGACACTTGTCACCTGAACGGGACCGCGCGAATGGGCGCCGACCCCGCGTCGAGCGTTGTCAACGCCGATTGCCGATGCTGGGATATTCCCAATCTGTGGATCTGCGATGGGTCAGTTTTTCCGACTGTCGGCGGAGTGAATCCTTCGCTCACTATTCAGGCCATCGCGTGCCGTACAGCTGACCGCATCAAGGCTTTCGCGGCTCGGGGATAAAGAAGCGCGCTGCTGGCTTACCTTCTGGTCATTCTTTTGCTCGAACCGTGAACCGCCACGACGGCGGCAATGGCCGGGTTATCTTAGCGCCTGTGGGGTCAAGCCCCCGGATTTTCGACGGCTGACGGAGGTTACTAGTGCGCCTCGCGGGAAATCCTGACCCATATGCTGCGGGCGCCGCTTTCCCGAGCGGATCAAGGACGAAAGCTGCTCGCGAACGCGACGGCAATTGGTGGCGGAAGGGTTCGAGGTGGTGATAAGGCCTACTAGCAACTTATCGATTCTAGTACAGCTTATCCGAGGCAAGTTCGTTTAAGCGCTCGCAGCTATCGGGGTGCGAACTTCCGGTCGGCTGTACTAGCGGGTTCGAGCTGCCGTAATCCAAGCTTGCGGCAATCGGCCCGCGCGTTCCATTACAGGGCCGCGGAACAAATTACCGCTACCACCGGGCATCCTGTCTGGACTGCTCCAGCTTTCGCTGGCAGGTTGAGCGAAACCGGGGCCCAACGCCGTTGGCCTTGTGCCCATTCACGAAACCGGTTCAGATGAACCGCCCACGCAAGGCTCAGCCACATCCCTGGATGGGGCAACGAGGAGACGCTCATGAACCGGATAGGACAAGCGATCGAGATGATCATCTCGCAAAGCCGCTGGCTTATTGTGCCGTTCCTGATTGGGCTGGTGGTTGGGCTGGGCGCGCTTGCCTACAAATTCGTTCTGAAGCTCATCGCCTTCCTGGGCCAGATCGGACCGGCGCCCGAAGATGAAATCATTGTCGGCATCCTGAAGCTCGTAGACCTTTCCCTTACCGCGAATCTTCTGTTGATCGTTATCGGCGCAGGTTACATGAACTACGTCGCGCGCGTCGATCCCTCCGAGCACCCGAACTGGCCGCCTGGTCTTATCGGCATCGGCTTTTCGGACCTGAAGCAGAAGCTGCTCGGCTCGATCATTGCGATTGCCGCAGTCAATGTGCTGGAATGGTTCATGGATATTGACCGGAGTGTCGACAACACCAAGCTGGGCTGGGTCGTCGGCATCCTGTTAGCCTTCGCTCTTGCTATGCTTATGCTCGCCATCGCGGACCGGGTTGGAAACTCACATAAGCATGAGTAGCGAGTGGTCGATGTCAGCCCGAACCAATAGCCCTCCCGGGCCACCCCCGTTTCGCGAGAGACCCCAAAAGCCCTAAGAGGAAGAAAAAAGCGCCCACCAATGCGGCCCCGGTCGCGATTTCCCAGGTGTTTTTCGAGGTGAGGACGCCCCCGATTGCATCCACGGGCAAGGACGTCTTTTTGCCGCTGGCGGAGTGGCTCGCCACGGCACGCGGCAGATGGAACCAGTCCCAGGCTACAGCTTTTGGTGGTCTGAAATCGCAAGCAGGCTCGGCTTGCTTGATGTCCTGGGAGAGAAGCTCGTTAGGCTCACTCGCAATCGGCGGCGCCGGCTCGGTGGACTTGATCAGCTGAGCCTTACAGTCGTCCGCATCTTTCTGCCGCAAAATCTGTGTGGTCGTCCCATCCGGCAAAATCCCACAAATATGGCCGAAGAGGGGGACGCTGACGAAATATCCGCCAACGAAAACGGCAATGACAAGGAACGCAGGGGGCAGACGCATGGAATGAACTCGGCGCAGAGATACCGGACCGATAAACGCCCAGCATAGTGATGAGTTCCAACCATCGGCCGGGGAACCGCTAACGGCGGCTCGAAGCCATCAAGGGACGCAGCTCAATCCCGGCGCTTTCGAGGGCGCGGCGGACCGCAGCGGCAACCGCAACGGCTCCAGGCTCGTCGCCGTGGATGCAAAGCGTATCGACTTCGAGCTTGATCCTCGCGCCGCTCCCCGTCACAACCTCGCATTCGCGGGCCATGCAAAGCGCCTGCTTCGCCGCGGCCTCGGGATCATCCATGACAGCTCCCTTCTCGGAGCGCGGCGTCAGCGATCCGTCGTCGCAGTAGAGGCGATCGCAAAATCCCTCTCGCGCGAACGCCAAACCTTCCCTGTCCGCCGCCTTTTCCATTTCGGAGCCGGGCATGCCCACATAGATCAGCTTCGCATCGATGGTCTTCGCGGCGCGGGCGATGGCGCGGGCGTAGCCCTCATCCTTGGCGGCCATATTATAGAGCGCGCCATGCGGCTTCACATGGCGGAGCGGCTCGCCGGAATAAGCCGCGAGAGCCTGCAGCGCGCCGATCTGGTAGGCGACCATATATTCAAGGTCGCGCGCGTTCATGTGGACGACCCGCCGGCCGAAACCCCACAAATCGTCGAAGCCCGGATGCGCGCCAAGCCCCACGCCATGCTCCTTCGCCAAAGCCGCAAGCTTATGCATGATCGTCGCGTCGCCGCCGTGGAAACCGCAGGCGACATTGGCCGAGGTTACGATATGAAGCAGCTTCTCGTCTTGCCCGATGCGATAAGCGCCGTAGCCCTCGCCCATATCCGCGTTGAGATCGATCTGCATCGCCTCTCCTATTCCAAGTAGATCATCTTCCGGGTCATCCCGCCGTCGATGATAAGCTCCGCGCCTGTCATGAAACCTGCCGCCTCCGACAGGAGAAAGGCGACGGCGCCAGCGATGTCGGATGGCGTGCCCACGCGCCCGTTGGGATGCTGCGCATGATCGTCTGCTGAGAGCTTCGCGTTCTCATCGACATTAATCCATCCTGGCGAGATGCAATTCACGCGCACATCCGGACCGAGCGTCATCGCGAGCGAATGGGTGAGCGCGACGAGCCCGCCTTTGCTCGCTGAGTAGGCGAACGTGTTGGGTTCGGACATGTGCGCCCGCGTCGATGCGATCAGCACCATCGAGCCTTTGCTCCGGCGAAGGAACGTCTCGCCGAACTTTGCAATAAGGAAGGCCGCCGTAAGATTGGAAGCGATAAGCTTGTTCCAGTCTTCCAGCGTCGTTTCGGAAAGCGGCTTGCGATCCATGACGCCTGCGTTCGAGACAACGGCATCGATCCTCCCCAATACGTTGGCAGTTTCTTCGATCAGGCGCTTCACGTCCGCTTCCTTCGCGACATCGCACGCAATGGCGCGGCCCCCAATCAATGCCGCCGTTTCTCTCACCCCTGCCGTATCCACATCAGCGCAAACGCAGGACCAGCCTTGCGCGGAAAGCTCCGCAGCGCAGGCCCGGCCGATCCCATGTCCCGCGCCGGTAATAATGGCCACCTTGGCGTCGCTTGCATTCATGCCGACTTTCCTTTCTTTGAGATCATGTTGTGACGGACCCTATCGATGTCCAAACCCCTTACCCGGAGAGGTTGACGCCGTGAGCGAGACCAAGACCGCCCTTCCGAACGAACTCGACCTTTCCGCCTTTTGGATGCCGTTCACGGCGAACCGCCAGTTCAAGGCCCATCCGCGCATTCTGGTTTCCGCCGAGGGGATGCATTACACGAGCGCGGATGGCCGCAAGATCCTTGACGGCGTCGCCGGGCTTTGGTGCGTGAATGCAGGGCATGGCCGCAGGGAAATCGCGCAAGCCGTTGAGCGGCAACTCGAAACCCTGGATTACGCCACCGCGTTCCAGATGGGCCATCCGGGCGCGTTCGAATTGGCTGCGCGACTGGCGCGGATCACGCCCAAGGATCTCGACCGGGTCTTCTTCGTGAACTCCGGCTCGGAGGCCGTTGATACGGCGATGAAGATCGCTCTCGCCTATCATCGGGCCCGAGGCGAAGGCCAGCGCACGCGCTTCATCGGCCGCGAACGCGCTTATCACGGCGCTGGTTTCGGGGGCATGTCGGTCGGCGGCCTCATGAACAACCGCCGCGCCTTCGGGTCCATGCTTCCCGGCGTGGATTACCTGCCGCACACCGTCGACATCGCCCGCAACGCTTTCAGCAAAGGCCTGCCGGAGCATGGCGCTGAGCTTGCCGACCACCTGGAGCGCGTGATCGGCCTGCATGGCGCGGACACCATCGCCGCCGTCATCGTCGAGCCGATGTCCGGGTCTGCCGGTGTGCTTTTGCCACCAAAAGGATATCTCGAAAAGCTCCGCGCGATCTGCGACCGTCACGGGCTCCTGCTGATCTTTGATGAGGTCATCACCGGTTTCGGGCGCCTCGGAACGCCGTTCGCGGCGCAGTTCTTCGGCGTGAGGCCCGACATGATGACGGTCGCTAAGGGTCTCACGAACGGCGCGATCCCAATGGGCGCAGTCATCGCGAAACGCGGCATCCACGATACGCTCATGGTTGGGCCGGAGCACCTCATCGAGCTATTCCACGGCTACACCTATTCCGGCCACCCTGTGGCGTGCGCGGCGGGGCTTGCGACACTCAACATTTATGAGCGTGAGGGATTGTTCGAGCGCGCGGCGTCGCTCTCGCCCTTGTGGGAAGAGGCGGTGCACACGCTGCGCGGCAGCCAGCATGTCATCGATATTCGCAATCTCGGGCTTGTCGCCGGGATCGAGTTGGAGCCGAGGCCGAACGAACCCGGCAAGCGCGCCTATGAGGTTTTGGTGGACTGCTTCGAGAACGGCGTTCTCGTCCGGCAGGCGGGCGACATCATCGCGCTCTCTCCGCCACTGATCGTGGAGGAGGGGCAGCTCCGCCAGATCGTCGATTCCCTCGCCGCCGCATTGCGCCGGGTGCGCTGATGGGGCGTGGATTACGCAACCTGAAGTCTGGACTTCCATCTGTGTGACATAGGGTTTCTGCGAGGCGTTGCAGGCTTCGCATTCGACGCGGGAAATATCGATAGCGGCGATGGAGACTGACCATTCGCGGCTGGGAACGAGCGTCTTTGCAACCGCCGACCTGCTCAAGCCAGGATCTCAAACTGGATAGGCTTGAAGCTGTAGTTGTTCGATTGCGGGGCAGAGCAGGCCGTAAGGCCGATGACAAGATCAAGCTCCGCCCGGAACATGATTGAGTTGTTCGCTTTGCTGAGCGGCGGCTTTACTGCGATTTGCCCCGTGGCCCCATCCAGTTCGACGTTCATGAAGATGTTGAAGCAGGCAGGGATCTGGTCTGCTCCTATGCCATAGGGAGCAAGCGCTTCGGCCAGATTGCCAAAACACCCGCGATGCGGATCGCGGTCGCCATAGATGATGCGGAATGTATCCGCGCTGCAGGGCGTCAGCAGGAAATCGTGCCGGCCTACGGCATCTTCCAGGATCGTGAGCATAGGCCGGCTGCGGTTCGAGTAGATCGCATCCCCAGTGCTCAGATAGATCTTCTCGAGATAATCGAATGTGCGTCCCGAGGACATGACTTCCGCTGGGTCGCCCGCGAAAGCCGCCAGCATGTCCGCGACCTGCTCGCCTTGAGGATCGATCACCTTCAGGCGCTGGCCTTCAGCGAGCTTGAACGCGCGCGCCGATCTCGGCGGAATTTCCTCGATCATGGCTGTCGCCGTCTGTGTCTTGGCTGGAAGGGGCAGCGCCAGTCATCAAGCGCGGCCCGCCCGCTATACTGACGCGCTTCGGAACGCTCGCCGAAATTGCGCAAGACGGGATTTGTCGAGCCACACAGTGCGGCGTCTCTCTTTCGTATGACATCGCGCATGCGCTCATAACGGCCCTGCCGACGTAAGGTTTCGAACTGCTCATGCAGATTGAACACAAGGGCGGGACGCCAATAGCGCCGCGAGACGCGGCTCGCATTGGGGTGCAGGCCAATAACGAAAAACGCCTTGCCTCTCAGGCTGAAGCTGAAATCCGGAGAGGCCGGGTCGCATGAGACGCGGCGGTCCCATTCACAGGTCCTGGCGTCGAGGTCGTGCAAGGCTTGAAGCCGCTCCCACATCGCGTGCTCAAACTCGAGTTCAGTCAAACCGCGCGGCCCCTGAAAAGCCGCCACGAAACTGCGCAACCCGTCGCCGGTGTAACCTGTTGAGATGAATTGCGAGATGTCGTCCAGAATTCTGACATCCATTGTCGCCTCGTTCAATTTATTATATACGAGTTCTATGATATTTTGGCGAACGCTTGCACTTTTTGCAGCGACACAAGGAAATGACTCACCTCTAACAAAATAATCGATACTTCCGTGCTGGATGGTATATTCAGTCATGTGCCCTTTTGTGAGAAAAGATAAGGAAAGGTTGTGATTATTACTGCTTCTGTTCAATGCCAGGATGGAAGGCTTGTTCCAAGGAGGACAAGTGAACAAGCGGCAAGAAAAGGGATTGGACGTCGGCTTATACGAATCGCTCAGCCACGACGGCCTAAGCCACGCCCGTCACCGGCAAAAAATTACTTATATAATTACTTATAGGCCCTTTACAAAACGAACCCAATTTTAACCGCTTGTATACCTGTTTAACGGCAGGTCTTATACAGGTCGCGCAGCGGACCGGTAGAAGACAGCGAGCGCGCACGCGAACACTACGCCCGCAATGGCGGTTGAGACGTGCGACCCCGCGAACCCTGAGAAAGCGAGCGACCCGCTGCGTCCGCCCAGGGCATCGGCTGCAGCGAGCAGGACGCCCGTCATGCTTTCTCCCACCAGGAATCCGGACGCGATCAGCACTCCGCGCCGCCGGACACTTGCTTCAACTTCGGCTTTCCCCTTGGCGTCCTTGTTGGCGGCTCGCCTCGCCACGGCCCTCTCGGCAAACCAGCCGATTACGCCTCCGATGGCGATCGTCAGCGATACCTCGTAGGGGAGATAGATGCCGATGCCGACCGTCAAGGCAGGCAGCGAGAACCCGCGGCTGCGGCGGAGCCACGACTCCACAGCCACAAGCGCGACGCCCAGAGCCGCGCCGATGCCGACCATGTTCCAGGCAAGCTGACGATGAATGATGCCGTTCGCAATCTGCGTCATGAGCGCGGCCTGCGGCGCAGGCATCGCGTTTTCCGGTTGCATGCCAGCGCGCGGGAGAGTCCCGACAAACCCGTAATTCGAGTAAAGCAGGTCAAGAACCGGAGCGATTGTTATGGCCCCGGCGACAACGCCGATGGCGAGGGCCGCCTGCTGCCTCCACGGGGTGGCGCCGACCATATTTCCGGTTTTGAGATCCTGGAGATTGTCGTTCGCGATCGAGGAGACGGTTACGACGATGGACGCAATGAACAGCGTCAACGCCACTGCGGCGCGGCTTTCCTCGCCGCTTCCCATCGGAAAGACGAAGCCGAAACCGGCCGCGATCAGGATGGTGCTTAGGATGCCGATGCCTGAGATAGGGCTGCATGATGAGCCCAGCAGCGCCGCCATGTAGCCGCATGCCGCCGCCATCAGGAGAGCTAGAAACACTGTCAGGAGCGTAACTGCGGGCGCCACCCAGAACAAGCTTGCCGCAAGATGAACCCCTGAAGCGAACCAGACAAACAAACCCGCGATGAGAATGCAGAGAACCGCGATGATGCCGCCGATCCAAGCAATCGGGATGTCGTTCTCCTGGCGCGGCGTCTTGGAATTCCGGCCCTTTTGAGATGCTTTGAGCGCCAGGCGAACGGCGTCGATCAAAGGCTTGATCAGGGTGATGACGGTCCAAAGACCGCCGCTGGCGATGATGCCCGCGCCGATAAGCCGGACCTTGTCCGACCAGACGGCGTTAGCCGCGGATGTAAAATCGCCGGACGGAGGCGGCCCCATCGTCATTAGGACGGGCACGGCGACGCCCCAGGCGATGAAGAGCCCGAGGCACAGAGCCAGGCAGGCGCCGATCCGAACGAGATAGCCCACGCCGATCAGAGCGAGGGACAGGCTGCCGCCCATCTGGAACACGGCGCCGCCATAGGAGATCGAGCCCGCAAGCTTATCAGGGAGAAGCTTGAAGCCGTTCGTCAGCAGGTTCAAAGCCGATGCGGCTAGGGCGCTGAGGCCGAGTTCCTTGAGGCCGCCCTCGGCGCCGCTGTCTCCTGCTTTTTCTTCCTTCTTGTGGCCCGCGCGAAGCACCTCCGCCGCCGCGACGCCTTCGGGAAACGGCAAAGTGCTGCCAACCACCATTACGCGGCGCAGTGGAACGGAGTAGGCCACGCCGAGAATGCCGCCCAGAAGGCACACCGCCATGGTCTGCCAAAGCGGGAAATCATGCCAAAAGCCGATCAGAAGCAGGCCGGGCAGCACGAGAATGACATTGCACAGTGTGCCTGCGGCGGATGCCTGGGTCTGAACGATGTTGTTCTCAAGGATGCCGCCCGAGCCCAAAGCCTTGAGCACGCTCATCGAAATGACCGCCGCCGGAATGGATGACGAGAACGTCATGCCCGTTCGCAAGCCGAGGTAGACATTGGCGGCCATGAAAACCACGGTGATCGCCCCGCCGATGAGCATGCCGCGAAACGTGAGTTCGGCAGGAGGTTTGGTGCGCTGGTTCTTCAATGATCCCACCGCCAGGCGTTGTCGTCGTGAGGGGAGCGAAGAAGGCGGAGCGCGTAGCCGGACTCTGTCCAGTTCATGACGGGCGTCCAGTCCGCGGCCGCGATCAAGTCCTGAAACTCAGACGGTGTGTGCTTCCAAGAGATGTCGGTGCGAATGCTGTCGCCCGAAGCGAACGGGAATTTTCGGGACGCAACTACTATCGCGGTGGCCTTCCGGGCCACGAGATGAGCTTCGACCCGCGCCGGGCGGGAGAAGATGCGGACCGTGTGTTCAAAATCTTCAGGCGTAATCTGCGCTTCAAGAATCCCGCTTCATGCGCACAAGAATGTTTTTGTGAAATGAAGCCATAAGCGGTCCGCCATAGGCCGCCTCAAGCCTTTTCGGGTCGCTGGCATGATCCTGGCCGAGAAGGAGCCAGCCCGGCGCGACCGCCGCTTTCAGCCTCGTCAACAGCTGAATGGTCTGGCCAGGCTCCATGTTTCCGAGGGAGCTGCCGGGAAAGAAGCCGAGAACGGGACAGTAACGCTCGCTGGGCAAAGCCGGGAGCGGCTTTGAATAGTCCGCGCAGACGTGCACGACGTCCAACTGGCGGTAGTCTTTTCTCAGGCGCGCTGCTGCGGCGCCCATGAAATCGCGGGAGATGTCGATCGCAATGTAGCGCTTTGGTCTATCCATGGCGTCGAGCAGGACGCGGACCTTGCGGCTTGCGCCGCTTCCGAATTCGGCGATGCAGGCGTCGCGCCCTACGGCATGAGCGACCTCGCCCGCACATCTCCGCAACAGCGCCATCTCGGTAGCAGCGATGGAATATCCTTCCAGAGTCGCAGATGGCATCGAAGATCGAAGAGCCCCTCTCGTCCCACAAATACTTGCCGGGGAGAGCTTTTCGCTCGCGGGAAAGACCTTCGAGCACGTCTCTCAGAAACTCGTCCTGGTCTCTGCCGGGCAGGACAGAAAACTCGAGGGGAAGGAACGGGCGGCTCATGAGGACGCCTTCCTCGTCGCGGTCAGGACGACAAGGGCGATCCGGTCGGTTGTTTGATAAGGCTCGCGGGCTAATTCCTCGCCAAAAACGTCGGGGTCCACTTCCCGGTATGTCCACTCGAGGCCGGCGCAATCGAGCGCTTCTGAAGCAGCCGCGAAGAAGGGATCGCCGCCTTCCGCCATTGCGACGCCGGTGAAAAGAAGCAGCGTCCCGCCTGGAGAAAGCCGATCGATCAACTCCCTTAAGATCTTCAGAGTTAGCCCTGCGCCGAGAGGGCCGCCGCCATGCCGGTAGGCCCTGGCGCCCGCGTCGATCAGATAGGGAGGGTGAGCCACAATAAGGTCGAAGCAGCCGGGCGCATTCGAGAACAGATCGCTCGTGACCGCCCAGGCATTGTCCCGCCCGGCCGCCGCCGCGTTGACGGCAGCGAACTGCACGGCCTTGGGGTTGATGTCCAGCATCAAAATTTCTGCGGCGGGAAACGCCTTCGCAATCGTGATCGCACCGGGGCCGGCGCCTGCGCACACATCCGCGGCGCGATGGATCGGCTGTTCGCCGCCTGCAAGCCAGGCGTTGATTGCGTCGACGAATTTGCAGGTATCCGGCCCGAAGAAGACGGCGTCCCGCGCTGTCGTCGGAAAGGCTGAATGTACGAAGAGGTCGCCGTTCAAGGTCGAGAAGCGGACCTTGCTGCGCCAAAGCGCGCGTTGCCGCTCAAGGAGACCGGCCTCCGCCATGAGCCCGGACAAGCGCTCCGGCATGACGTCTATGCGAAAGGGCCTGCTCCAGCCGAGCACGTCAGCCAGCGTGCGCGCTTCTAAATTGCATGGCCTTGCGTTGACGAGCGCGTGGCTCGCGGGCGTAATCGTCGTAAAGCGGTAACCGGTGTCGCGCACCGCCTCGGCCACGCGAATAAGGGCGGTCACTTCCGCCGGCAGGGCAGTCGCGGCATCGTTGGGGGCTTCATGATGCAAGGTCATTCGTGGGCTTTTGTCGCAAAACAACTTCCGCCCAACGCTTTAAGACTGTTATCTGTTCCGATCCAACGAACCTTCGGCGCATTTTGCGATGCCGATGGCCGAGACGATGCAGTTACTATGGTTGCCCATGGTTCGACAAGCTCACCATAAGGTCCCGTCGTTGAAATGACGCAACTCATCCTGAGCCTGTCGAAGGCCTGGATTTCCGCCTTTTTTCAGCATCCTGCTGGAGTTACTATGGACGCCACGGTTCGTTACAAAGTTATAAGGTCCAGCACCGCCGGGCGAAACCTTCCACTGTTGAAGGTTGGGGCGGCGTTCCGGGCTTTTCTCGCTCTCGCTCTCGTCCTCGTGATGGCGTCCTCCTTGGCGAAGCGCAGCGCGGCCGCGCAAGGCGGTTGGACTTCGCCACATTTCCAAGACCATCCTCTAGCAGGCTGCTGAAAAAGCGGCGAGTGTAGAACCTTATTCTCTCCGGAGCCTTCTCGATGGCGGATTGCTTGTAGCCGCAGGCCGCCATCCTCGTTTTCTTTTATGCGGCGAGCAGCCTTGGCAGGCGAGCAAGATTGTACGCGGCAAGCGTGAGGGTGAACTGGCCACCCACGCGATCGAGGCCGCGCAGCATGGTCTTGGCCACTGGCCCCACGGTCTTGCTCCAGCCGAACGTCTCCTCGATCCGTTTGCGGATGCGCTGGCTTACGGCGTATCCGGCATGGCGCGTTGTGCGCCCATCGATGGCCGACCCCTTGGCTTTAGCCGCCACATGCGGCGTCACATTCATGGACTTCAGCTCGTTCACGAAGTCTTCGGCGTCGTATCCCTTATCGGCGCCCAGAGTGATGCGGACCGGCCGGTCCGCCCGAGGCTCGATCATCGCCAGCGCGGCGTTCCGTTCGGCATGGCCGTTCGCGTGACTCACGCAGGCTTCGACCACAAGGCCGTTGCGGTTTTCCATCAAGGCATGGCCCATATAGCAGAGCCTGGCTTCCTTGCCCCCGCCCTTGCGGTAAAGGCGGGCATCTGGATCGGTGACGGAGGCATGCGTTTCGTTTGAGCGCTTCTGCCCATGGAAGTTCACTTCGCCATTGCGGCCCGCCACAGGCGTTTCAGCTGGCGCGGCAGCTTCGCAAGCCTGCGCTTCGGCAGACGCTTGGCCTGCCTCGGCCGAACCCGCCGCGGGCGGCTCACTTTCCTCCGCTCCAGACCTGGGCTGGAAGCTCTTCATGGAAGCCCAGGCTTCGACGAGCGTGCCGTCCACGGAGAAATGCTCGTCCGATAGCAGCGGCGCCACATCCTTATGGGCCAGGATCGCGGCCAGGAATTTGCGCGCGATATCCGTAGTCAAAAGCCGGTCGCGGTTCTTCGTAAACACGGTTGGAACCCAGACCTGATCGTCGATACCAAGCCCCACGAACCAGCGGAACAACAGATTGTATTGCATCTGCTCCATCAACTGGCGTTCCGAGCGGATCGAAAACAGGATTTGAATCAACGCCGCCCGCAACAGCCGCTCGGGCGCAATCGAGGGGCGGCCATCGGCGGAGTAAAGCTTGGCGAACTCTGCATCGAGTGCCGCCAGGGCGGCATTCACGAAATCGCGGATTTTGCGCAGCGGATGTTGGACAGGAATACGCTCCTCCAGATCGACATAGCTGAACATCGATCCCGTCTGACCATCCTGTCCGCGCATGAAACCCTCCCTCGCAATCGCGCGAACGGAATCATATTCGCATGCCGCTGTCAGTAACGGGGTTTTTCAGCAGCCTGCTAGCTGGAACGATCTGGACATCGGATTTTGAAGCGGTCACGATGAGGCAGCTGGAAGAAGCGCTGGCGAAGGCGCATTTCGTTCTGCTGGGCGAAATTCACGACAATCCCGATCATCATCGGATCCAGGCTCAGCTTGTGGAAGCTCTTGTAAAAAAGGGTCGCCGTCCAGCCGTTGTCTTCGAGATGATCTCGCCGGATCAGCAAGCTGATCTCGACCGTCACGCCGAAAACGGCCCCGGCGAGGCCGGCAAGCTCGGCAACGCGCTCCGGTGGGAAGAACGCGGCTGGCCCGACTGGGCCATCTATCAGCCCATCGCAGAGGCCGCGCTTTCATCGGCGCTGCCACTTGTCGGAGGCGGGCTTGGCAAAGACACTGGGGAGGCGCTCGCCAAGGGAGAGCAATCGCCGGAATACAGACAAACCGCAGCAGAACTCGGCCTTGCCCGCCCTCTGGAGCCGGAACTCGCCGAGGCGGAGCGCCTCGAGATTAGGGAGGGCCACTGCAATCTTCTGCCGTCGTCTGCCGTGGAGCGGATGATGAGAATGCAGCGCGCCCTAGATGGCGCCCTGGCAAGAGCCATGACGTCGGCCAGGACGGTCGATGGCGCGGTGCTGATTGCGGGGGCGGGCCATGTGCGAAAGGACTGGGGTGTTCCCGCTATTCTCCATGAGAAAGCGCCCGAGGCCGCCGTGGTCTCGATTGCCTTCATCGAAGTTGATCCCGACCGCCTCTCCCCGCGAGACTATGTGACGACAGTTTCGGGGTTCGAGAAACCGTTCGACTTCATCTACCTGACACCCCGCGTAGACTTGACGGATCATTGTGCTGAGATTGAGAAACATCTCCAAACCAAGAACGCCCAGCCCCTTGGCAAACGCTGACCGTGCGCTTGCCCGGACGAAAGATGGCTCGATATGCCGTGGGGGCCGGATGAAAATCGTTGCAATCCGGAACCCATATGGAACCCAGAAATCGCCTTTGCTGCCTACCGCTTGTCGTAAGTAATTGAATTTATTGGCGCACCGGGCAAGATTCGAACTCGCGACCCCCAAATTCGTAGTCTGGTGCTCTATCCAGCTGAGCTACCGGTGCATCAAGCACGCGAACTGCGGCTTGTGGGAAGACCCATGTCTAGCGGGTAAACGCGTTTTGTGCAAGTGTTCGGTGCAGCGCCGCCCCCCCAAAGCCGTATATCAAGAAGGTACGCCATGGGCAAGGCTTTGCTAGCTCTGATGATGACGAGATCCAGGATCGCGACGAGCGCTGTGCTAGTCACAACTTCAGCTGACCCGACCTTCCATTAACTAGCTCCTAGCTTTAATCGACGGCGAGGCGGCATCGATCTAGCCACCGCCATCGGCTTTCAAAAGCCGACCACTTTCATTTACTTTCTAGATTAATGTGGTCAAAAACATTTTTCTCCCTATGATAATGTCCGCGCAATAACCTGGTACGCCCCGCGGGAAGCGAGCGCTTCTAGGATTCCCCGCGGTGGCGCCGATATGGAGCAATACTGGGGCTAAATGCTGACGAACAAAGGAAAATACGGCTTGAAGGCGATGGTGCACTTGGCAGGGCTTCGTGAGAATGAGATTGCCCAGGTTGCGCAAATAGCCGAGGCCAATAAAATTCCGAAAAAGTTCCTGGATCAGATTTTCGCCGATCTCCGTCGCGCGGGGCTGGTCTATTCGAAAAAGGGCAAAGCGGGCGGCTACGCGCTGTCAAAACCACCCGGTGAGATATACATCGGGCAAATCATCCGGGCAATCGATGGTCCGATCGCTCCTTTCCTCTGCGCAGAGTCCGAGCGCCTATCGGCCATGCGAAGATTGTGACGAAGGGGTTTGCGTCGTCCGTCAAATCATGATCGAAGCCCGGAACGCGCTATCGAGCGTGCTGGATACGCGGACGCTTGCCGATATGCGGGCTCGGCTCGGCGTGAGAGAAGCCGCCTGAGCGCTCAGGGTCATTCAAAGAATACGGCCGGTTACGGCATTGATGGCGTCGGCTCGATCTTCGCGGAAATTTTCGCGCGCGGCTGGGATTGAGCGCCCGAGGCGACGGATCATCCCGATGGCTGTGTTTCGCAATGTGGCGAGTTGACGGGCGCTGGCGCGCACACGGCAGCGGTCCTCGTTCATGGACACGTCGCGCACATGGTGGAGCTTGTTTTCGATAGCCCAATGGTCGCGGACCAGTTCCAGCAGCCGTTCGGGTCCTGCGTGGCTGGGGGCGAGGCTCGTAATCAGGTAAACGATTTCAGTGCTTTGTTTGCCGGCGATCCAGCGCGAGCG
Organism: uncultured Alphaproteobacteria bacterium; assembly: GCA_963757195.1. Lineage (GTDB taxonomy): Bacteria > Pseudomonadota > Alphaproteobacteria > Rhizobiales > Rhodomicrobiaceae > Rhodomicrobium. The sequence goes on along the minus strand of CAVWQG010000001.1, from coordinate 1,663,906 downwards.
TTCGAGCCTGGCGATTTGGCCAAGACCCGGCCAGTCGAGATGGGCGACGGCTTCCGCGCTGACCGCGATGGTGCGCGTCTCGATGCGGCCATGGGCCTTTTCGAGCGTTCCGGCATGGGCAAGATCAGGAGGCGGACCGTCGAAGCAGCGCCTGGGGTCAGAGGGGGGAAAGATCGCCGAACGCTTCGGCGATGCCAGCTTTCAGCGCGGGCTGGTTGTCTTTGACGGTGAACAGGTAATGGCCGTTGCGGTCGCGAATGTGGCGGCAGATTTCGCGTTGGGTAAAAATGGCGTCGCCCGTGATGATGCGGCCCTCCAACGGCAGTCCCTTCAGCAGCACCATCGCAGCCGTGATCTCGTTCTGGTCGGGTTCGACCGTCAGATCGCCGATCACGGCGCCGAGTTCGGTCGCAAAGGCAGACAGGACGTGCACAGCTTTGCCGTCGAGGCGGCGGCTGCCTTTGAGTGTTTTGCCGTCGATGGCGATGTGCTCAGCGCTGCCCTGATCAAGTGCGAATGAGCCCAGCGCCCGGCTCAAGGCGTCCGCGTCGAGCGATTGAAAGAAGTAGTGATACGTCGCATGGCAGGGCGCCTTACCGGTCTCGATGCCAAACAGCGCCAGAGCCTCGGGCTTGAGACGCCGTCCCCAGCGAAAGATCGCGATCAGATCGTTGGCGCCTGCCAACATGGCGGCGATCGAGATTGCCAGCACCGATCGAAGCGCATATTGCCGACCCTTGCGGCCCCGGCCATCTTCAATCTCGCCAAGTGCGTCCCACAGCGTGCGCGCCATCATGAGCCTCCAGCTTCTGCCTCTGGCCCATCGATAGAATCCAATTTGCCTTCGCTGTCAGCAATCCGCAGGTGTGGTTCTTTGAATCACCCTGCTGAGCGCTGGCTCCTTCTCGCCAAAAAGATCATCAGAGATGCGAACCAAGAATTCGACTTCATTGCTTTTTTGCATTCCTGTGCGCTCCGCCCCGCCTTCCTTCGGAAAATCCGCTTCGCCAATCACAGGGCCCGCTCCAGGCGGCTGGGTGCTTTGGCCTTGCCGAACCGCTTGTCCAGGTCCGCTCTCGTCATGAAGACGCGAACCCGGTCGCGGCGGAGCATATCAAGGCGAAAGATGCTTGTGTCGCGGGCCAGCGCGAGCATCGAGATCAGAATGTTCTCTCCAAGGCGGCGTGCGGGTCTTGGTCTCTCGTCAGTTTCGCAGCATGGCGCGAAACCGTACCGGCCGGAGAGGCTCAGCAGACGACACGTCATATCCGGTGTCCCGAGGGACATGTCTGCGCGCAGAGCCCCGACGCAGTCGCAGTCATGGCGGGCGGCCAGATAAGCTGAAAGCAGCCGAAGGGAATGAGCAAGGACGCGGCTTAGGGAAAGCCCCCACGCGATCAAGCTTTCATACTCTGAAAGAACGGGGAGTTGCTCATTCCAAAGATGCAACTCGGCAATGACGGCGCCTGCGGGCAGAACCGTATGCACACTGAGCATGATGGGAGACTGAAGCGGCGTAAGGCTCAGCCGGAAGATGCATTTGGGGTCGGAAGTGTAGCAGAAAACACCGCCTCTGTGCTGGAGGCGCCGGTCGAGGCCAAACACGGCTTTCGCGAGCAGCGTATGGGGGGTGTATGAGCGCCGCCTTCCGCTGTTCCCCTCACGCATAGGTAGCCTGCGTACCGATCCAGTTGAGGCGCCCAGCCAATACAGCAGGAGACTCGGAATATTGATGATCCCGGGTCCATGGCCGCCAGGGCCTCCCATCGGCGCGAGGCTTGCAGGCGATGATCTGCCCGACGGCGAGCCAGCCCGCGTCGAAAGCACAGGCCATACCCCCAAGGAGCATCCTCCAGATGCGGTATCGCTCTGGCCCCGCGCAGGCGATGGCGTCTTCCCTGGAGGCCTCAAGCCTGTCCAGCCACAGGCCGAGCGTGCGGGCATAGTGGGGGCGCAGATCCTCGAAATCTACGACCTCCAGTCCTGCTTTGCTGATGTGTTGCATGACGGCGGGCAAGGTCGGGATTGCGCCGCCGGGAAAAACATGCCGGTCGATGAAATTGGCGTTCGGGCCCTTCGACTTGCCATCGGGGTGCGGAAGGTAAATGCCATGATTGAGCAGGACGCCGCCGGGTTTCAGGAAATTCGCCGCAAGGTCGAAATAGGCTTGAAGGTTGGCGAGCCCGACATGCTCGTACATCCCTATCGAGGCGACTTTGTCGTAGCAACCCGCTTCGGGAATGTCCCTGTAATCCTGCAGCCTTACTTCGATGGCATGGTTCAGTCCATTCCGGCCAACAATTCCCCGCGCCCGGTCGAACTGGGATCGGCTGTTGGTTGCCCCAACCGCAGTGACGCCATATCTGAGCGCCGCCCAGCAGAGGAGCCCGCCCCAGCCGCACCCAATGTCCAGAAAATGATCGCCGGGCTTAAGTCTGAGTTTCCGGCAAATGTGATCGAGCTTCTGTCGCTGAGCCGTGTCGATATCCTCGTCGCCATCTTTGAAGTAGGCGCAGGAGTAGATCATGTATTTATCAAGCCAGAGCTTGTAGAAGTCGTTGGGCACGTCGTAGTGGAACTCAATCCTTTTCGCGTCCTCTTCCCTGGAATGCACGCTACGCAGACGAGCTGAAATGCGCATGAGTTTTGACATCAGGGGAAAGCGATCGACGGCTCCCGCGACTTGAAGCCCGACATTCATGATGTCGCTCATGGCTCCATCAACCATGACTTCGCCTGCGACATAAGCATCGCACAGTCTGTCGAGGTTGCCGCTGAGCATAAGTCTCGCGGAGCGAGGCGTTTTCAACGTCATGACGACGTTCGGTGTGTCAGAGAAGTCGTAAGCCTCGCCATCCCAGAAAGCCAGGCGCAGGGGGATCGGCCCTCTCAGCTGGCTCGACAATAGTTCCAGGATGCGTCTCCGTAGACGCATGGTCACCTCGTGGCTGCGTGATATCTATTAAAGCGCTTAATGCCCGAAACAGATATTTGTGCCGTCTCTTGACTGGCCTGCAATCACGCTATTGAGAGCTGAACTACTCCCCGGGCATTTCGCCATAAATCGTCTTCAGTGTAATTCGTATCGAGAGCGCAACCGGAACTGAAAGAATGACGCCAGGAATCCCGTAAAGTATTCCGCCCGACAAAAAGCAAAAGATGATAGTGACAGGCGACAGCGCTGCTGCGCGCCCAAGAATGATGGGGCCAAAAAGCTGGTCGATGGAGAGCCGAAGCGCAGTCGCATAGGCCACATATTCCAGCACATTCCAAAGGGCTGTTGATCCCTGAAGGGCTACTGCTCCAGCGAGAACCGCGGCAAGGAACGGTCCCGCAACGGGGATCATCTCGAGGAAGCCTGTGGAGATCGCGAGCACAACAGCGTGATGGACGCCCAGTATCAGCCCCAGGCCGATATACGCGGCAACTGCAGCGTAAGTGGCGATGATGGCTACCCCGATGAAATAGCGCTTCAGGATCGGATTAAGTTTGTCAAGATCTCGTCGATGAGCGGCCTGCGTCGCGGCGGCGCAAGCCGGACGAGACTTTTTACGATTTCCCGGCCGCTCATCAGAAAATAGAACAGGATGACCGCAGTGAGGAAGACCGCGAAAACGCCTGAGAAGCCGAGGCTCGCAGCAGTGATCACGTTTTCCGGGTCGCCGAACCAGTTGCGAAAAGCCGCCTGAGCGTGCCCGGCGACCTCATCCGGATTGTAGGACTTCCCAAGAAAGTGGACCTGGTTGTTTTGCGCGAAACCTTTCAGAGCCTCCGCTAGAGCGCCCTTTATGTCTGTCGCGAATTTAAGAACTTCGCTCGAAACCGAGGGCCAGGCCCATGCCGCCGCGCCCACGCAAAGCCCCATGAAGACCACGAACACGAGAGCGGCGATCAAGGACCGGCGCAAGCCTGTCCTGGCCGCCAGATAATCGGCGATGATGGACAGCACGTACGCGCCAGCCCCGGCGACAGCAAAGGGGGTGAGGATCCAACGGATGAAGTAGAGGAAGACGGCCAGAGCCGCTAGTGCGAGGATGGCTGCCGCCAGATTGGTAGCCGGGGCTTCCCCCTTGTTAGGGCTCCCATTCCCGCCAGGCGCGCCGTTCATGGGTAGGTGCGCCCTTTCCATAGAATACGGCCGGTCAAGCGCCTGCGTATGCTGTCGAGGGCCAGGATTGCTCCTATCGTGTATCCAAGAGGGAAGATCAGTCCGTACCAGAACGGGATGCGAAAGAAGATCGCGCCCGCCAAATGGAAGGCGAAGGCTGCGAATGAGGCCGGGAGCGCGACAGAAAGAGCGAGGCAAGTCTCGGGTTTCAGTGCGATGCACTGCCCGGCATCGATAGCTGGCAGGAGCGGCGCCGCCCAGGCGAGGATCAAAGCGATGACTGTGGCCAGAACTGCGTGGCCGGGTCCGCCCAGCATTTCAACCAGGTTCTTGGTAATGCCGGGCCAAAGGCTGCGCCATCCGGTATACATCCGGGTGCTGTAAAGTTCTGTGCCCCCGTAGAGCGCAACCTTGAATCCTTGGCGCCTGGTAAGGTTTGCAAGGGCGACATCCTCGCAGATCTCCTTTTTCACGGCCCGGTGTCCCCCGATGGCGCAGTAGACCGCGCTCTTCACAAGTATGAACTGTCCGGTGGCGCTGGCATTGATGCTCGCCGGGGAGTTTACCTTGCCGAGGTCCTGGCTGAAGGCGAGAAGGTAGAGTCCGCAAGGGAGGATGAGCCGCTCCGGGAAGGAGACCAGCACCTGTCTCGGCGTCAGCGATAGGAAATCAATCCCCTCCGCGACTGCGAGCGACACGGCGGCGCCGATCAGTCCCGCGGATGCTTCGATATCCGCGTCCACGAAACAGAGCCAGTCGCTGGACTTTGCCGCTGGCTCGGCGGCAACCCAGCAGGCATGGGATTTCCCGGTCCAGCCGGGAGGCAGTGGAGGCGTGCTCATCGCGCTCAGGCGGGAACAATCGGCGGCTTCGCTGGAAATGATTTCGGCGGTTCTATCGGAAGAGTTGTCGTCAATGGCGATAATAGTGACCGGATAATGCTGAGCGAGCAGGCTCCTGAGGCAGCGCTTGATATTGTGCTCCTCGTTCCGCGCCGGAACGATGACCGCGACGGTTGCGTGCTCGCCATCGCAAGGCCTGTCCTTGACATCATGGAACAGCCCGCGCTGCCGAAGCGCACGAGAGATCAAGGCCGTGACGACAGCGGCCCAAGCCAGGGAAAGCGTCAGCATGAAAACTCGCCGATGAAAATGAACCCTTAATTCTATGCAATTCGTTCGAACACGGCGGGTTCCACAGGGAGCGCCCGAACCCTTCCGGCGCTCAGCTAACGGCTGGAGACAAGTTGATTTCAGTTTATGATATAAGTGAGGTACCCAATCAAACATAATAAAACTACGATCAAAAGTAGCGTTCCAGCAGAGAGTTCGAGAGGATCCATCCCTTATTTATCCCGATTTAATCGGGATCCTCCTACGAAAGAGAGCCGATTTCCGCATATATTCAGGAGTTTGTTTTGATCTGTCACACATGCAGTTGCGCTTCACATCAGCGTGCTGGCGGACGAGGTCGGCGAGCCTTGGAACGGCAGGCGCTTCGAGCACTCCGAGGCGGTCGCCGAGATAATCCCAGAAGCTGATGGCCTGCTTGGTGCAGGTTTTCATGAGCCAAAGGAAGGCATCGCGGCGGATGTCGTTTTCCGAGCCGTTGGTAAGAAGCGGGATGTCGGGGTGCTTCAACACCCTTTGTGCGCGAAGCCGCTCCAAGAGCCTTTCGAGTTCTGGTGAAGCCCGTCTCGGTGGAAAAGATGGCGTCGAAGCGGCGCTCAAGTTGTGGCGCGGCGCGCCGTTGGCGCCTGGCGATACGCCTTGAGATTCTTGGAGAGGCGCCAGATGCGGGCGCGGGTGCGCTCCCTCGCCTGGACGTGCCCCTTGCAGAACGTATCGAGCTTGTGAATGAGGCGTTCCGAATGCACCCAGCAGAGCGCGCGCTCCGCGATCCCTGAACTGGCCGGCGCCATCGGAAACGATGACTGTCCCGTCCACGAGCCCCTGTTCGTCGATCGAGCCCCACAACGCAGCTTCGGTTGCAATCTGGACGGGATCGGGCTGGACCGTAAGGTCCGTGAGGCAGAGTTTTTGCAGATGGGCCATAAAGGCTTTGCGACCGGCAAAGCGCTGCTCCGCGTCTCCAAACCGGGCGATCGTCGCCTGGGGCAGCTTGTGCTCGCGCATGTAGGCGAGCGCTGCTTCGTTGATCACATAGTCCTCCCGCCCAGCCTTGAGCAGTTCGAAGACTCTCCCCCCTTGGAGCAAGCCGCCTGACAAGGCCTGGCGCCTCCTCGTTCGCTGATTTGCGCCAAGCGAAAGACAAGCTCCGCCGCCATCTCCATGAACCGCCACGACGGCGGCAATATCAGACAATGGCCGGGTTATTTTAGCGCCTATGGGGCTTGCCCGGCGCCCCTCCGTCGTTGCCCGACGCCGGAGCCGATGATGATAGCGTCGTAGCGCTCCATATAGCTTATCCCGGTCCAACCGGGGTTATTTCATTACAAATGGAACATTAATATCATGTGCAGGAAAGGCCATCAGGAGGCTAAATAGTAAGGAAATTGCAACAACCACCAATACCATGTTGGCTTCATAGGATTTGTTTGCTTCATAATCTTTCATTCCCGAACTCCATGCGCTGAAGAAAGACTACTGCCGTTTCAATTTCCAGAACGCATGCGCAAAGAGGATGTTCCTTCAACTGACTTCTTTCCGCGGGGAGGAACATTCTCTAAATGTAAGTGTTTTGTCTAGACGTCTCCAGCTCTATCGGCGAACCAGCCGGCGCCAGCCTTGGGCGGCCAGTGCCAAACGTCGCGCCCCCAACACATCGATTCCAGTCAGCGAGATGACTGCTGGCGTTCCTATTTTGGGCAGATAACGAAAAGTCTGCCGTGCGCGTAGCCGGGGCGGAGCACGTCGAAACAGCGAAGGCTCCGCGCCTGGGCCGTAACTTGCGGTGATACCGCAGGATTTCGCGCAACGATGTCTTCCGGAAGGAAGCCGCGGCGACGCCCGGACTCCACTTGGCACCAGTTCTTGGCGCAATCCAGTACTGTAACAGCCGCGCCTGCGCTGAGTTCGTCTTCAACGCGATACTGCTTGCCGGGTCCGTCATGAAGATAGGACGGCAAAATGACCATTCCTTCCGTGGCGGCTCCCAGCGCAGCGTCTCGCATACCGACCAACGCAATGGAGCAGACTAATAACCCTAAGCAGCGACGCATACTGTAATCCTTTTGCAAGTTTGGGAACCATTTCCAAAAGTCCGCATTCCTTCCAGCTGTTGAATGGTGCCTGTTTCGTAAATACCGCACAGCGGACCCGGTTCCGAAGAAGCAAAGCGAAGGTCGCGCCTGATGGCAATGTTGTCGTATGAACAAAAATACCGCGTGAAAGGTGGTACTCTCGTTGGGGGGGACCTATTCGATTTCTGGATTGGCCCGTTTTATGTGGGTTTTTTCGGTCTTACGACCGCAATATTTGCAGCTCTCGGCACAGCGCTGATTATCTATGGAGCCGCTATCGGCCCGACTTGGGCCTTGTTCAAGATTTCGATCGATCCGCCGCCCATCCGCTATGGATTGAGTGCGGCGCCTTTGCGCGAGGGCGGATTGTGGCAGCTCATCACGCTTTGCGCGCTCGGCGCTTTCTGCTCCTGGGCTTTACGCCAAGTTGAGATCGCCCGGAAACTCGGCATGGGACTTCACGTCCCTTTCGGATTCACCGTCGCAATTTTCGCATACTTCACGCTGGTCGTGGTACGGCCGGTGCTGCTTGGAGCCTGGGGCTACGGCTTTCCTTACGGCATTATGAGCCACCTCGATTGGGTCTCGAACGTCGGCTACCAATATCTGCACTTTCACTATAATCCCGCGCACATGATCGCCATCACTTGCTTCTTCACGACAAATTTCCTGCTGGCGCTTCATGGCGGCGAAATTTTGGGGGCGGCCAACCCCATTCAAAAAGATGAGCCTGTCAAATACGGAACGCATGAGAGCGTCTATTTCCGCGACACGATCGCCTACTCGATCGGGGAACTGGGTATCCACCGCCTCGGTTATTTTCTGGCCCTGAACGCCGGGCTCTGGAGCGCGTTCTGCATGATCCTCGCAGGGCCCTTCTGGCGCGGCGGCTGGCCCTATTGGTGGAACTGGTATCTGAACATTCCCATCTGGAGCTCAACTGGTTTTCACTGAGGGCATTCGGCATGGCATATCATACGCTCTTCACCGCCATTGAGCTGAGGGGACCGGAGGAAACCGTACCTCTGCCGCCAGACAGCATGGGCCGCATCGGTCCCGCATGGCGCTCGCGTCTTCTGGGACGCATCGGCGAGGCCCAAATCGGCCCGGTTTACCTGGGCTTTTCGGGAATTGCTTCGCTTATCTGCGGATTCGTCGCGATCGAGATCATCGGTCTCAACATGTGGGCTTCCGTGGACTGGAATCCGATGCGCTTCGTCAAGATGCTGCCATTTCTCGCGCTTGAGCCTCCGCCAGCCAAATATGGATTGTCGGTCCTGCCGCCGTTACAGGAAGGCGGCTGGTGGCTGATGGCAGGATTTTTCCTGACGGCGTCCATCCTCTTCTGGTGGGTCCGGATGTATCGCCGGGCGATAGCGCTCGGCATGGGCACGCACATACCCTGGGCGTTCGCCTCGGCCATCTGGCTCTATCTGGTTTTGGGGTTCTTCCGTCCGATCCTCATGGGGAGCTGGTCCGAAGCGGTGCCTTTTGGAATCGTGGCGCATCTCAACTGGACGGCCACGTTCTCGGTCCGCTACGGCAACCTATTCTATAACCCCTTCCACATGCTTTCTATTGTCTTCCTGTACGGCTCGACGATGCTCTTTACGATGCACGGCGGAACCATCCTCGCCGTCTCACGGTTCGGAGGGGAGCGCGAGACGCGCGAAATCGTCGATCCCGGCACGGCAATGGAGCGGGGCGCATTGTTCTGGCGCTGGACGATGGGCTTCAACGCCAACTTCGAATCCATTCACCGCTGGATCTATTGGTTTGCCATCCTGACCACGATTACCGGCGGGATCGGCATACTCATAACCGGCACGGTGGTCGATAACTGGTACCTTTGGGGCGTCAAACACGGCATCGCGCCGGATTACCCGCAGTTAATGCAACATCCGCCGCATCCTCCGGCAGGAGCCGGTCTCGAAAAAATGGGGGCTCATTGATGCGCTGGCGCTGGACAGACGTCGCAGGAATCCTCCTGGTTGCTGGCGCTATAGCGTTCGTCGTCGGCGTACCGCGATGGCAGCTGCTGCCGCCTCCCGGGTCGGCGGAAGTCGGCCTTCCGCAAATGGTTCAGTTTGCACCTGATCCGGAAAAAGTAGCGGCGAATCAGGCGCCGCCGGCGCTTCCCCCTGCGGAGTCCGGTGGTCCTGCAGCGACAGCCAAATTCAAGAATGTGCAAGTGCTTACAGACGTGAGCGCAGCGGAATTCATGCGCCTCCAGCACGCCATTACAAACTGGGTTGCGCCCAAGCAGGGATGCGGCTTCTGCCATACGGGCGAGGATTACGCTTCGGATGCGAACCCGAGGAAGGTCGCAGCGCGAACCATGCTGCAGATGGTGCGCCATCTGAACAGTAGTTGGAAGGGTCATGTGAACCCGTCGGGCGTCACCTGCTACACCTGCCATCGAGGACAGCCCGTTCCGCCGCAGGTCTGGTTCCCGGAAGCGCCGCCAAACCGCCGCCCAATGATCGACAGACAAGAGAATTGGGATGAGGCCGCAGACACGGTGCGGAAGTTCTTCCCCGATGACAGCTTCAGCGAATACTTCCTACAAAACGAGCCCATTGCCGTTCAGGGCAACAACGCGCTCCCCAATGGAACGGTTTCGAGCCAGATCGTTACCAAACGCATCTACGAGGTGATGATGCAGATGTCCGATGGCATTGGAGTCAACTGCGGCTTTTGTCACAACTCGCGGGACTTTGCGAGCTGGGAGCAGAGCACTCCCTATCGCTGGAACGCGTACCATGCAATTCAGCTCGTCCGGGATCTGAACCGCAATTTCCTGCCGCAGGTAGCCAAGACTTTGCCTCAGACGCGCACTCTTGCCCGCGAAAATGTGTGGGCGCTGCCCGCGGAGGATAGAGGTGCGCGGACCGGCAATGGCTTCGTTGTCTGCGCCACGTGCCATACCGGACTGCCAAAACCGCTCGATGGCGCGGCCATGCTGAAGGACTATCCGGGTTTGGCGGGGCCAGCCCAATCAGCCGCGAATACAAAGCCGCATGGTTGATAGCTATCGGAGCATGAAAGTGAGACAGGCAGGCTTTCCTCGGAGGCAGGCTCGCTTGCAAGGCTGGCTCGCGGGTCCTTTGCTAGCCTTGGCTGCAATGCTTGGTGTTGTCGCGATGACTGCTGGCCTCGAGCGCCTCAGCCTGTCCGGGACGCAGATACCGGCCTCAACGGCGGTCTCGACGCGGTTGCTGAGAGTTCAGGACGAGCCTGGGGGCGCCGTTGGCGTATATGACAGCGGGACGGGGCGTGTGGTGGCGAAGGTGACCGGGCAGGCTGGCTTCTTCCGGATCATCCTTCGCGGCCTGGCTCAGAAACGAAATATGGAATCGCTGCCGGAAGACGTTCCTTTCCGGATTACGCAATGGGCCGACGGGCGCATCACGCTCGACGACCCGCTGACTCGCCGTCACGTGGAATTGGCGGCGTTCGGCCCAACGAACGAGGCAGTATTCGCAAAACTGCTGCGTCCCGCAGAGGAAAGCCCTTGAACGAGCGCTGTATTCAATCCGCATCCACAACCGCCGCTGTCGGAGTTCACTATGCTGCCAGGCGCTATCACTGAAGACATCGATGTTGCTCAGCTTCTTGTCGCCGCCTTCTTCCTGTTCTTCGTTTGCCTTATCATCTATCTGCGCCGCGAAGATCAGCGCGAGGGCTATCCGCTGAATGATCCCGAGCGCCGCGGCCGGGGACCTAAGTCGGTGAAGCCCGATCCGAAGCTGTTCCGCATGATGGACGGCAGCAAAACAGTCGCCCCCCATTATTTTCCGCAGCCTCCGATGCGGACGAAAACGCCGGAAAGCGGGATGGGAGACAGGCTCACGCCGGAGGGAGACCCTCTTCTCGCAGCCGTAGGTCCCGGCGCCTACGTGATGCGGGCGGACAAACCTTTTGTGACCTCCGGTCAAGAGCTGGACTTGGCGCCGTTGCGCAAGGCGAAAGGCTGGTCGGTTGAGCCCGGCGACACGGATCCGCGCGGCTTCACCGTGCTTGACGCCAAAGGCCGGAAGGTTGGGACCGTCATTGACATCTGGGTGGATCGCGCAGTCCGCATTTTGCGCTATCTGGAAGTTCAATTGAATGATGCGGAAAGGACCGTGATACTGCCCATCTATGTCACCAACATCAAGGCGAGCAAAGGTCAAATCCGGGTGCCGGCGCTTCTCGCCCGGCAGTTTCTCAACGTGCCGCCGCTGGCGAACCCCGACCAGATAACCGCCCGCGAAGAGGATAAGGTGAACGCTTACTACGCGGGCGGCGAATTCTACAACCGCGAAGCCGGGCGCATTTCATGAAGCCGCTGCATCTGCTGCCGGGGGAAACCATACTGTGGGAGGGACAACCGGATTGGCGTGGTCTTGCACGTTCGGTATTTCACATCGGCTTTGTCGCGCTCTACTTTGCCTTGCTGATAGCAGCCAATGCAGCGGCAGGCTGGGTGCGGGGCTTCCCTCCCGGTAAGCTCGCTGCCGCGTTGGTCCCGCTCGCCGGGCTGGCAGTCGGCTCGGTAGGCATTCTCTCGCTTTTTTGCTGGATGATGGCGCGCACGACAGTCTACGCCATAACCACGAGAAGGGTGATCTTGCGTTATGGCGTGGCGTTTCCAGCGACGCTTTCGCTACCGCTGCGCGTTATCTGGTCCGTTTCCGTTCGTGTAAACAAGGCTGGCTGCGGCGATATTCTGCTGGTGCTGCGAAAGGGCGAGCATGCCGGTTTTTTCCGGCTTTGGCCCTTGGTTCATCTCCAGCGCTCTATCCGCGCGCAGCCCGTTCTTCGCGCAGTGCCGGGGGCGGGGTTGGCGGCGTGTCTGCTGAGCCGGACGCTTCAGGCTGCACAAGCTGAGGCGCTTCGGGTGGTGAACAAGGAGGCCCACGCGGCCCAACTGGCGAACACGCCAGGCAGTGCCGGTTCCGGCCAGCAATGGAGTGACCAGCAACACGTCTTAAGCGCGGACGGCTCTGCAGTTTAGCTCCAGAAACTAATGCTCGGATTCTTGCGGACTGGGGGGGCAAGAGCGTTGTTGCCTGGTGCGAGCCGGGCCGGGGCGATACGGGCGACGAGGTCGCCCGTAATTGCTAGCTGATGAAGTTATCTTGGAAAGGCCCTCAGTGTTGGTGTTGGGTCGACGGCGTTACGGCCGGGCCGTTCTTATCGCCGGGAAGACCGGGCCTGCCAGGCTCGCCCGCAGAGTTGCTGCCTTGTGTAGGCACAACGTTAGTCCCCTCGGCTGGGCCGCTCGACCGGCCGGGCTCGGCGCGCGCCGTGCGCCCGGTCTGCGAGTGAGTTTTGGCCACATCATTCGTTCCGCCCGAGGTGGTATTGGATGCAATGCCCTGCCCCGAGATCGCAAGGACACCGCTAGGGCTTAAGCTCATAATCGTCGGATTGCCTTCCTTGTCTGTCGCTTGCACTACGAAAGAATCCTGCAAGATCTTTACATCCGTGAAACCGGCGTGCTCAAGGTCCTGCTTGAGCTTGCGGATCGTGAGGGCATTGCTTTCGTGATTTATGCTTTGCGTGCTCTGTGCGTTTTGACTGTTCTGCGCACCTTGTTGGGATGACGCCGCCGTCTGTGCGAAGGCTGGCGTGGCAAGTACGAGCGCGATAGAGACGGCAGGAAGAAGCAACGATGCTTTCATGGGACTCTCCTGGGTAATGAATGCTGTTTGACATGAAACAACGTTGAGCCACCGAGGTGTTCCTGTATTCCATGCTCTTGGAAATTTGACAGCCTATGACGCGAGTTCTTCCAAGGCCTCGAAAACGATCACTGCGGCCGCGTGTAATTGAGGCCGTGAGGCCAACAGGGATTGATAATGGCTCGGAACGAAAACACGCGTTCGCGTATGTCCTCGTATGACTGCAATTCATGGCTCACTATGCGAGAAACAAAGCCAAGGGAAGCAGCCTGAACGCCCGCCTTTTGCCCCTGTTACCCGAATGCCCGTTGACATCCGCGATGAACATGGCCGCAATCATGAGGACAAAATGCCAACGGCCACCACGAAGAGAAGCGATGAGACTTATTGATATTAGGCCATTCATGGCGAAATGACCAAACAGGCCAATGTCCACTGTCCGCTCCCGTGCCGGAGAAATCTTTGCCTTGCGCCTGCTTCGTTTGCATTAGATAGTTATAGCCGCCGTCTTCCCAGTAGCCGCCAGGGTAAACGTTTGAGGCGCACCGGAAAGCCGTAAGCGTCCGGCAGGGGATCACCAGCGAAATGCGTCGCGAGAATGGGTTTGCGGATGCAGCGCCGTCGCCATGTCGATGCTGCCCCAATAATTGTCGCTGCACTTGAAGCCGACATATTTCGCAGTCTTGTCGGCGCCAATCCGGTCGAGAAACGTGCGCAGTGGCGCGCCGGACCACTTGCCGATATAGTCCCAGCCCTCGACGCAGACATGCCGCGTGATCTGCGTTTCCCTCGGCAGCGCATAAAGCGCGTCTCTGGTCCAGGGCCGCTTGTTCTCGATGGCGCCGGCGAGTTCCAGACGCCATGTTGCGCAATCGACAGTGGCAGCCTGACCGTCCCGGCCCTGCCGGAGCATCGGCGATGCCAGCCGTAAGCTGCACCACGCCCTGGGACATGATCTCGTCAATACCTGTTTCGAGACCATCCAGGATCTCGAAAAGCTTGTTGGTGAGCGCTGCGTCGCCCTTATCAACCAGCGCGATATGATCCGAGCCAGCACCCTGTCCCATTGGTGGCCCAAGACATGAGCGGAATTAATCAGACGGACTTGGTGTGACGCCTGGGATTCTCTAAAGCGCTTGCTTCGCTTTGGGGGAACGGATGGCCAATCAGGATTGCACGAACGGATTGGTCGCCAGAGTTGCGGCATAGAGCGCGGCGTGTGCCTGAACCAATCCAATCGCGGGGGCATTTGCCGCTGGCTCCGATCTTGGAAAGCGCCTCTCGGAGCAACGTGGCGGTGCTCGATCCTGTTCCATTTGCTGGCGCCGGGCGCGGGTGGCAAACGGTGATGGGGATGGCGATCTCGTCGGCAAACTTCTGCAATTCGATCTTCCACAACCGGACGCGCTGGAAAGCGGACCTCCGGTGACTACGGCGTCAATATCGGCGGCGCGTATGGCGGTTTCGACGGTGTGCCGGCCACGACAGCCGCCGGGAGCACAACGATGAAAGACGCCCCGGAGGCCGTCTCCTCAAGACGGATATCGCCGCCATGAGCGCGAACCAGTTCCGCGGCAATAACGAGGCCGAGGCCATTTCCCTCGCTCTTGGAAGAGGTCTGGAACGCCTTGAACAAATTCCCTCTCACATTGGCGGGTACGCCCGGGCCGTTGTCACTCACCTTGATAATTGCAGTCTCACCGTCCTGACGCGCCGTAACTTCGATCCCGGGTTCGTTGACAGGAGGATCGGCCTGCCTCAGCGCTTCCAAGGCATTCCGTATCAGGTTTGCGAGGACCCGGAAAATCTGCTCGCGATCGGCGAAAAGGTTGATCGTTTGCGGCACAGACATCGTCATGCGCACGCCGCTGACTTCCTCTATGCCGAGGCTTTCATTGACCTCTGCGAGAAGGGCCCGAAGGGGCACGCGCGTGCGCTTCGGCGGGGCCTCCTCGCTCCGTCCATATTTGATCGTGTTCGCGCAGAGGAGAATGGCGCGGTCAAGCGCACGAATAAGGCGCGGCACGAAGCGCTGAACAGTCGGGTCTGCAACCGTGGCAAGCCGGTCCGACACCAGTTGCGCGCTTGAAAGAATGTTTCGCAGATCGTGATTGATCTTCGAAACGGCGAGCCCGACATTGGCAAGACGCGCCTTTTCCCGAAGGAGGCCGGAGAGCTGCATCTGTAGCGTCGCCAGCTCTTTTTCGGCGACGCCGACCTCATCCTGCCGTCCTGATGGCGTGATGATCCGGGACATATCTTCCGGGTTCTCCCGATAAGCCACGATGTTGCGCGTAATGCGCATCATGGGCCGCACCAGAAGACCTGCCAGGGCGAAATAGACTAACGCCGCGGTGATGATGGAAATCATGATCGAGAGCCAAAAGATATTCCGGGCGTAACGCCACATGGCGGCGCGGAGCGGCGTCTCGTCGATCGCGACATCGAACTCCTCGTCGGGCGCCGCCGTGTCGGGCGCTGCAATGACGCGAATGAGCCGGCCCGGAGGCGCCGCGAGGGCCTTGAGGGCATCCGGGATGAGTTGCACAAAGTTTTCCGTGCGCAGATCGTAGACATCCGCGACCTCGGCTTCATCCGGCATGCCGAGAACAAGGCGGCGCATTTCCGGCCGTTTCACCGAGACGGCGTGAACGCCCGCTGTCCTTAACAATTCCTGTCGCAAGCGCTCCGGAACTTCCGCGCCGCCCGAGGCCTCAAGAGCCAGTGACGCGATTTTTGCCGCCATGACGTGCTCCATCAGCCAGTTCCGGCGGAAGTTCGCGACGGACGGCACGAAGATGAGCACCTCGGCCAGCATGACAAAGGCGATGGTCAGAAAAAGTAGTTTGGCCGGCAGACTCGTGGCGATGCTCCACACCCCCCCGTACGGCTGCCTGGGCGGGCGAGGTTGCTCGGCGAGCAACTGGCCCGGATACTCCGGGTTCTGTGGTAGTCGGATATCCAATTGCGACAAAGAGTCCGTTTGCTGCACTCTCTCCTTAATAGCCTCGCTTACCCGAATTTCGCAAGCAACGTAATAATTCGCCGAACTAAAGGATGTTGCGCACGCGGAGCGAAATAGCTCACCGCAGCCCTTTTGTTGATTTCCGCCAGCGTTGGATAGGGTGACACTATGCTGCGCATGGCGTCAAGAGATATGCCCTTTTGCATGGCGAGGCTCCACATTTGAATGATCTCGCCTGCTTGCGCGCCCACGATCCCGGCTCCGAGGATCTTGCCGCGCTGCGAAGCGACAACTTTCAGGAACCCGCCCGTCTCCCGCTCAGCCTGTGCGCGGTCGTTTTCGTGATAAGGCCAGCGCAGAATTGCGAGCTTTCCGTAGCGTTCGCGCGCCTTCTCTTCCGTCAACCCAACATGAGCCACTTCCGGATCCGTGAACGTGACCCATGGCATGGTTGCATGGTCCGCTTTCGCTGGCAGCCGGAACAAAGCGTTCTTGATGACGACGGTTGCATGATGATTGGCGGCATGCGTCAGGTGTGCTTCGCCGGTAACGTCGCCGATGGCGTAGACCTTTTTGTTGGATGTGACGAGGCCCTTGGTCACTTTGATGCCACGCTCGCTGTAATCGACGCCAGCGGCTTCGAGATTGAGGCCGGCGACGGCTGGCGCCCGGCCGGTTGCAAGAAGCAGGTCGGTCCCTTCTATCGAGAAGGATTTCCCGAGCGTCGCGAAGATGACCTGCAGGTTCGAGCCGAAAGGTTCGATCCTTTCCACGCGCGCGTTTTCGAGCACACGCACGCCCTCCTCGCGGAGGCGCTTAAGCAGGTATTCCTTGAGTTCCGGATCGTCCTTGGATAAAGCGCGGCCTGCTTCGACAACGGTAACCTCGCTGCCGAGCCGGCGGTGGGCTTGCGCCAGTTCAAGACCCACGGCGCCGCCGCCAATAATAATGAGATGCGAGATGCGATGCTTGTTCGCGAAGATCGTCTCGTTCGTGAAGTAGGGAATGCGATCGAGCCCTGGAATTGGCGGTATCAGCGGCGTGGAGCCTGTCGCTATAATGAAGCGGCGCGCCTTGACCCGATAATCGCCAGCCTCGACCGTAGTCTTGTCGACAAAGCGCGCGGTCGCCTTGATGACGTCGACGCCGAGCCCATTGAAACGCTCGACGGAATTGTTCGGCGCGATGGCGTCGATAACGCCTTGCACATGCGCGGCGACCGCCTTGTAGTCGATGCTCATGTCGCCGACGCGAATGCCGAACTTGGCTGAATCCCGGATTTCGTAGACTTGCTTGGCGGCGGCAAGGAGCGCTTTGGAAGGAACGCAGCCGGTATTCAGGCATTCGCCGCCCATCTTGCCCCGCTCGATGAGAACGACGGGAACCCCGAAGGCGGCGGCAATCGCGGCGGCGGACAGCCCGCCCGATCCGCCGCCAATCACGCAAAGATCCGGCGTCAAAACCTGTGGCATGGCTGCTCCGTTATAGGTCAAGGTTGCATGCGCGCCTTGTTTGGCCCGCCAGAGGCGATTTGGCAAGATCGGGGAGAGAGGCGCAAAAAAAGATGGGATCTGCAATTCAGCGCGGTTAAAGAAGCGGCTCGCAATACCGCCAACCGGCAGGGTATTCGACACCTATCATCACATGGGGCTTTCCTGGCGCGTTTTCCTGTGAGGTGAATGGGGAGTTAAGATTGGTTTTGTTTCGTAAGGACGCCATAAGTAAGCATGTAAGTAATATCACCAAGGACTGCTTTGAGCAAAGGCATCATGATTGCGGTTCGTAAAAGAGGAGGAAACGGCAAATGCGTGTCAACCCACGAGCAGGCGTCTTGATGGCGCTCGCGTTCGGCATCACCTCAGCAGGCATCGCCGTGACAGGCGCACCCTCTAAAGCAATGGCTCAAGCCACTGGAAAGACAATGACCCCATCATCAGGCTTGCAAATCACGGACACCAAAGTTGGCGACGGCGCGACCCCCAAGACCGGTCAGACCTGCGTCATGCACTATACGGGCTGGCTCTACCAGGACGGCGCAAAGGGTAAGAAATTCGACAGCTCCGTGGATCGGGGCGAGCCGTTCGAATTCGCCATCGGGACGCATCAGGTCATTCGCGGCTGGGACGAAGGCGTCGCGACCATGAAGGTTGGCGGCAAGCGCACCCTGATCATCCCGCCGGAAATGGGATATGGCGCGCGCGGGGCTGGCGGCGTGATCCCACCTAATGCTACGCTCATCTTCGATGTCGAATTGCTCGACGTTAAGTAGCCTCGGCTCGACCGGGGGAGGGATGCTTGGAAGTCAAGGACAGCAACGGATCGCCACTTGCGGCGATCCGTTAATCTGATGACCCAGGCTCGGGGGGCTCGCGGCAGCCCGGAACCAAATACGAGGGCGCATGCGCCGCCGACGCCTGCGAAAGGCGAGGTCATCGTTAACTTGCGCGGCCAAAACATATTTAACGGACTTTAGCGCGTCCCAGTCCGGCCAAAAATACAGTCCCTTGACCCAATGGATCAAGGCCGGAAGCTTATTCTTTTCAAGGCGTTGAGCAGCTTGTCTTCCCCGCGAACGCGGATGCTTGCCTTATTTCAGGCGCAAATTGATCCAGAAATAATTCCCCTCGCGCGGCTGTTGACCATCCCCTCGTTAACGATAATCGGCGCGGCAACGAGCGGTGGCCTGCGCTCAAGGCGGCATCTAAGCATGTTGCGGCAACATTGGTGCTGAGTTAGAAACTCGCATTGGCATCAAGAGGAGCAATGCGATGCCCTCGCAGCTCAAAAAAGTATTGACCGGCATCAAGGGGCTCGATGAGGTCACCGGCGGCGGCCTTCCCGCCGGACGCGCGACCTTGATTTGCGGCGGCCCCGGCTGCGGCAAGACCCTGCTCGCCACTTCCTTTATCGTTCAAGGCGCGAGAAACGGCGAACCTGCCGTGTTCGTAACCTTCGACGAGGCGGCTGCCGATCTCGACATCAATAGCCGCTCGCTCGGCTTCGATCTCGCCGGCGTTCAGGCGAAAAATCTGCTCTCCATCGACTACATTCACATCGACCGCCAGGAGATCCACGAAACCGGCGAATACAACCTTGAGGGACTCTTCATCCGGCTCGGCTTTGCGATCGACCAGGTCAAGGCCAAGCGCGTGGTGCTTGACGGCATCGACACGCTGTTTGCGGGCCTGCCGAACGAGGCGCTGCTGCGCTCCGAGCTGCGACGCTTGTTCACCTGGCTCAAGGAACGCGGGCTTTCCACCATCATCACGGCAGAGCGCGGCGAGAGGAGCCTGACACGGCACGGCATCGAAGAGTATGTGTCCGACTGCGTCATTGTGCTTGAGCAGCGGGTTCAGGAGGAACTTACCACGCGGCGACTCAGGGTGGTCAAATACCGCGGCTCCACGCACGGCACCAACGAATACCCCTATCTCATCGAGGAAGGCGGCATAAAGCTTCTGCCGATTACCTCGCTTGGGCTCGCCCATGCCGTTTCCTCGCAGCGCATCCTGACCGGGATCGCGGGGCTCGATGCGATGCTGGAGGGCAAAGGATTCTATAAGGGCTGCAGCATCCTCATCTCCGGCGGCCCAGGCACGGGAAAGACCAGCATCGGCGCGCATTTTGCGCTCGCGGCCACGCAGCGGGACGAGCATTGCCTCTATTTTTCGTTTGAGGAGTCGGAGCCTCAGCTTGTGCGCAACATGCGCTCGATTGGCGTCAACTTGCAGCCCGCCATCGATAAGGGGCTCTTGTCCGTCGAGTTGGTTCGCCCCACGACGCATGGCCTTGAGATGCATCTTGCGCGAATGATGCACCTGGTTCAGGACCAGAAACCAGATGTTATTGTCGTCGATCCCCTTTCCGCGCTCGAAGGCGGCGGCAGTCTTGCTCAAGCGAACATGATGGTGTTACGCTTGGTTGACTACCTTAAAATGGCAGGCGCCACAACTCTGTACTTGAGCGTACAGGATGCTGACGACAAGGCGAACTTGAACATCTCCTCGTTGATGGATAGTTGGATTGCCATCAAGAACGCTCAGAAGGAGAAGGATCTCGAGCGTCGGCTCTTTATCATCAAGTCGCGGGGCATGTCACATTCGGCAGATATCCGCAAGCTTTGCATTGGAGCCCAGGGTGTGCAGATCTCCGAGCGAAAGGGAACGTAATGAATGAGGTGCAGCTGGCATCCGTTCCATCCGCCGATTCCGAATATTGGGATCTGCGTCTTTACGTCGCAGGGCAGACCGATAAGTCCATCCGGGCGGTTAACAATTTGACGCGTCTCTGCAAAGAGCATCTCGATGGCCGCTATTCGATTGAGGTGATCGATCTTCTGCAGCGTCCCCAGCTTGCGGCCGGCGACCAGATCCTCGCGGTTCCGACACTCGTGCGGCGGCTGCCGGAGCCGATGAAGAAGATTATTGGCGACCTCTCCAGTGAGGAACGAGTGCTTGTGGGGCTCGATATCCGCCGGCAAAGAGGGTGATATGATCGCTGAAACCTTGGAAACTGTTCCTTGTTATACTATGACGCTATTCGTGACAGGGGCGTCGCGCTTGTCGATGCAGGCGGTGTCGCGTGTGCAGGAATTTTGCGAGGAAGAGTTGGGCGGCAATTACGATCTTGAAGTCGTGGACCTTTACCGGGCCCCGGAACGCGCGAAGGATGCTCAGGTTATCGCGGCGCCCACGTTGCTCAGGGACACACCCCTTCCCATTCGTCGAGTAATCGGGGATATGTCCAACCGCGGCAAGCTAAGGGCAGCGATAAAGGTCGTATAAATAATGCGCGAAAGCGACGGCTTGGCCGACAATGCCGATCTCAGGAGCCGGCTTGCCGAGGCCGAGGAGACGCTTCGCGCCCTCCGACGCGGCGAAATTGACGCCTTTGTCGTCGATGGCGAAAGCGGCCCCCAGGTTTTCACGCTCAAAAGCGCAGCGGAACCCTACCGCCTTCTCGTCGAGCAGATGCGGGAGGGGGCCCTGACGCTCTCGCTCCACGGGGTTATTCTTTATTGCAATGAAGCCTTTGCCCGCATCCTCGGCAAGAACGCTCAGCACGTCATCGGCTCCTCCGTGCTTAATTATATGAGTGAGCGCGATTTCAAGCATCTGGCTGACCATAGGGGTTGCCGGGGCTGCGAGATGACCCTCTGCAGAGGCCCGGGCTGCCCCGCTTCTGTAACCGTTTCCTCTGTTCCGCTTCTGGTCGACGGGGAACCCGTGATCTCGGCGGTTGTGACCGATCTCACAGCTCATCAGCTCCGTTTGCGCCACGAGGCCATCGTCAATTCAATCGGCGAGCCGGTCTATTCGCTTTCGCCTGACCTCGTTGTCGAGAATTGGAACCCTGGCGCGGAACGTCTCTACGGTTTCGCTGCGGAAGAGATTGTCGGCCAGACGGTTCGCGTTCTTTGTTCCGGCGAAGATGAGTACAAGGCCTTTGAGGCATTCGCAGAGGAGGTAGCGCAATGCGGGCACGCGCTTACTCGCGATGCGCGCCGGTTTCGGAAAGATGGGTCACTGGTCGAGGTTGTTCTGTGTGTCGCTCCTCTGCTCGACCGCGACGGCAGGCTCACCGGATACGCCACCATCACCCACGACATCACCGAGCGGAAAGCGCAGGAGAAAACACGGCAGCTTCTCCTCAATGAGCTCAATCACCGGGTCAAGAACACCCTCGCCATGGTTCAGTCCATCGCCCGGCTCTCGCTTCGCGACGCGAAAAATCCCGAAGACTTCGCGAAAAGCTTCAACGGGCGCATTCTGGCGCTCGCCGGCGCGCACGATGTGCTGACGGCCTCTTCCTGGCACGGCGCGGATATCGCTTCGCTTGTCAGGGATCAACTGATCTTAGGCGACACGAACGACCACCGCTTCAGCTGCAGCGGGCCATCTCTCAACCTCGATCCGCAAACGACGGTTGCCCTTTCCCTCGCGCTGCATGAGCTCGGCACGAACGCGAACAAGTACGGCGCCCTCTCGGTGGCGAGCGGGAACGTCAGTCTCCGCTGGGAAAAGGCAGAAAGCGGAGAGACTTTGCAACTGCAATGGCGCGAATCAGGCGGCCCCCCCGTCACCGAGCCAACCAGGAGGGGCTTCGGCACATTCATCATCGAGCAAAGTCTGAGCGGTCTCGATGGCGAGGCAAACATTCGATTTGAGCCTGCCGGTGTTGTTTGCGATATATCGCTTCCAATCAGGAAGGCGAAGCATCCAACACACGAGAAACCATGATCTCTCCGAGAGTGCTGGTCGTCGAGGACGACTCCTTTCTTGCGTTCGAAATGCAAGACATTCTCAGCGATGCGGGTTACGAGGTCGTGGGACCGGCCGGGACGGTCGCGAAGGCGCTTCAGCTGATCGACGCCCGCGAACCCCATGCCGCCTTTGTCGACTGCAATCTTAATGGCGAGCTTTCCACAGCCGTCGCGCAGACACTTACCGCAAAGAATATTCCTTTCGTCGTTGTCTCAGGCTCCGAGCGCGACAGCCTGCCGGCTGCGTTCAGCAACGGCTTATTCGCAAGGAAGCCTTTCAAAGCCGCCGGTCTGTTGGAGATTGCGCGGTCGCTCTTAAGCGACCCCCAGGGCTAAGTTCAGGCCTGCGCAAAGCCATTGCGGCAATGGCCCGGCCATGACGACGGGATCGGCGGAAACATCCGGATAATCAAGTTCCGGGATGACGATGCGATCCAGGCGCGCTGAAATTGCGCGCGTCCTCGGCCCTGCCGCATCATTGCCGCAATCATCGGGACGTAGCTGACTATCCTTCTCAAGGCCATGTGAATGGCGTCGTTCTCCGAAACACAAAGGACTCTCACTTTGCGCGCGGCCGTTGCATTTTGCGATCTGAACCCTTGCATTGGTTGCCTCTAGTATGGCCGCGCTTGATCCAGCCGCCGTTTCCGTTCGAAGCACTGTCGCCTCCAAATCCATCGATCGTCAGAGCGAGAATTCTGCCCCCGCAACGGCCATTCTCGCATTTGTCGGCGCTTGTGCCGTCGCCAAGCTCCTTGCCATTTGGGCCACCGGATTTACCGGAGACGAGGCCTACACGGTTGTCATCTCGCGATCGCTCCAGCTCTCCTATTTCGATCATCCGCCCCTGCATCAATGGATTGTGCACAGCTTCAGTAAGCTGTTCGGCGAAGGCTGGTGGCTTTGCATTCCGTTTGTCGTGATAGCCGAAGCCATCAACCTGCCTCTCTACGGCCTGACGCACAGGCTTTTTGGCCGGGATGCCGCGCTGTGGGCCTTGTTCGGGTTCAATGCCACGGCTTATTTCGTTGTCTGGCCTGACGGATTGATCCTGCCGGATGTGCCCCTTTTCCTGTTCCTCACCGCCGGTGTCTGGGCTGTCGCCGAAGTGCTGTTCGGGCCGGCGCGCCAACCCCGTACGGTCTGGACCCTTTGGTTATTGGCTGGCGCCGCATTCGGGTTGGCGGGGCTTTCAAAATATGCGGCGATCTTTGTGCCTATCGGCTTGTTTGGATTTCTGGCCTTCGCGCCCCGGCATCGGCCCTGGTTTTGGCGTCCGCAACCTTACGCCGCTGCGTTGCTTGCGCTCGCGATTTTCTCGCCCGCGCTGATCTGGAATTATGAGAATGATTGGGTTTCATTCGCTTTCCAGTCCGGCCGCGCGGCATCCGGCGCATCGATGGGCGCATCCGCCTTCGCTTCCTTCGGCGCGGCGCTGGGCGCGCAAGCGGCCCTGCTTTCGCCATGGGTGGGTGCGCCGCTCGTCGTCGCCCTGGCAAACGCCGTGCGGTCTCCTGGCGCCAGCAGCGCCAGCCGGTTTCTGTTGTGGCTTGTCGCGGTGCCGCTCGTGCTTTTCCTGTCGATGCCGTTCATGGGGAAGACCGCGATCCCGCATTGGTTCAACTCGGCATGGTTGTTCGCCTTCCCGCTGCTCGGACACAGCCTGAGCCAGTGGAGCGCCAAATGGCTGCGCTCCTGGAGCAAAGCGAGTACGGCGCTGACGGCCGTGTGCTTTGCTTTATTTGTGCCTTATGTCGCCATCGGTCCCATTTGGCGGACAGCAAGCGCAAAGACTGCAAAGCAAGATCCCACGCAATGGAGCTATGACTGGCAAGGACTCAAAAACTCGCCTTCGTGGCGCGCCTTCGGTAACGCCCCTCAAGCCTTCGTTGTCGTCGACAATTGGCGCGTTGGCGGTAAGACAGGCGCCGCCTTCGGGCCGAACGTCCCGGTGTGCGCCTTCTCTAAGGACCCTCGTGAGTTCGCGTTTGTCTGCCACGAAAAGGCGCTGTTGGGACGGGACGCGCTGATCGTCATTCCGAAGGAAAGGTCTGAGGCGACTTTGGCCGCGCTTGCTCCCTATTTCCAGCGGCTCGACCCCAGCGAGGAGATTGCCGTGGGACGTGGCGGACGGTCCGAGCGTGTCGTGACCCTCACGCATGCGCATGTCCTTCTGCGCCCTTACCCGTTGCCCTTTGGGACTGAACACCAGCATCTTTAGCCCGCTCGCTGGGTTGCTTCCTCCCAATTCGGAAACCAGAGGTAATCACGCGCCGAGACCCGCCGCGTGATCTGCCGACGGCGGGATTTACGGCGTCAATAAGCCCTCGCCCTCCGAGTGTCGATTTCGTATGATGGGACTTGCAAAGACCGGGCCCTCTTGCGACCATGCCCTATTCGGGCGCTTTTGCAGCACCCACCCGTCAAATAGAAGATATTCCGCATAAGGAACAGCAACATGAGCGGAAATGGAAATGCGGAGGGCAGAAGTCCCCGCTGTGTCGCCTTGGTTGGTCCCCATCCAAGCGGCAAGACAACCCTTTTCGAAGCTATATTACTCCGCACGGGCGCTGCCCACGAAGCCGCAGATCAGCGAAAGTCGACCGGCGACACATCGGCGGAGGCGAAAAGCCACGGCATGAGCGTCGAGATGAACGTCGCCAATTTCGACTTCCTCGGCGACAAGTTTACGCTGCTCGATTGTCCGGGCTCGGTCGAATTCCAGTATGACGGCATGGGCGCCATTGCTGCGTGCGATGCCGCCATCGTGGTCTGCGAAGCCGATGAGAAAAAGCTGCACGCCCTGCAGATCGTCCTGAAAAGCCTTGAGACCGCAGGCGTCCCCCATTTCCTTTTCATCAATAAGATCGATAAGGTTGGCGTAGACAAGGTTGGGCAAGACATCGGCGAAGTCTTGACGATGATGCAGCCTGCAAGCCGGCTTCCGCTTGTGCTCCGGCAAATCCCGATTTGGGAAGAAGGGGTCGTAAGCGGCTATGTGGACCTCGCTCTTGAGCGCGCTTTCGTCTATCGCCAGCATGCGCCGAGCGAAGTGATCGCCATTCCGTCCGACCTCGCCAAATTCGAAGCCGATCAGCGTTTTTCCATGCTCGAGAAGCTCGCCGACTACGACGACGAGTTGATGGAGCAGCTTTTGAGCGATGTTACGCCGCCCCGCGACAAGATTTTCCAGGATCTCGTCACCGAGTTCAAGCAATGCCAGATTGTTCCTGTCTTCTTCGGCTCGGCTGAGGAAGGGCACGGCGTCGGCCGGCTGTTGAAGGCCATTCGCCACGATGTGCCGTTCGCGCAGGAGACAGCCAAGCGCCTGGGCCTCGGGAGCGCCAAATCGGCAGCCTACATTATGAAGACGCACCACACCTCGCACGCGGGCAAACTCTCGCTGGCGCGTGTGCTTGCCGGGCAGTTCGCGGATGGCGGCTCTGTTTACGCCCCCGACGGCGAAGAGAAGATTTCGGGCGTGTTTTCTGTCGTTGGAACCGACGTCAAGAAACGCGGCCCCGGTACTGTCGGTGAAACAGTCGCGCTTGGGAAGCTTGAGAGCCTCCCAACCGGAACGACGATTACGGGCGAAAAGAACAGCACGCTTTCCATCAAAGCATCGGTCCCGCCAAAGCCTGTTTACGGCCTTGCCATCGCGGCAGGCGAGCGCAAGGATGAGATCAAGCTCACCGCCGCGCTCAACAAACTCATCGATGAAGACCCGTCGCTGTCGCTCATTCAGGACCGCGAATCGAACCAAATGGTTCTCTGGGGCCAGGGCGAGATGCATCTGCGCGTCGCGCTGGAGCGGCTCAACCGCCGCTTCGGCATCAAAGCCGAAACGAAGAAGCGCGACATCGGCTATAAGGAGACCATCCGCAAGAGTGTCGAGATCCGCGGCCGTCACAAGAAGCAGAGCGGCGGGCACGGCCAATTCGGCGATGTGGTGGTGGAGATCAAGCCGCAGCAGCGCGGCGAGGGCTTCGCTTTTTCGGAGGAGATAACCGGCGGCGCCGTGCCCCGCAACTATTTCCCGGCGGTGGAGACTGGCGTGCGCGACTATCTTTCGAGTGGGCCGCTTGGTTTTCCGGTCGTGGATGTCGCGGTCATTCTCAAGGACGGCTCCTATCACACGGTCGATTCATCGGAGCAAGCCTTCCGCATGGCGGGCCGTATCGCGATGTCCGAAGGCATGCCGAAATGTTCGCCGGTGCTTCTCGAGCCGATCATGGCGGTGAAGATTGCCGTGCCGTCCGAGGCCACGGCGAAAATCAACGGCATCATTTCGGCGCGACGCGGCCAGATCCTCGGCTTTGACGCAAGGCCGGGCTGGCCCGGATGGGACGTTATCGACGCGCACATTCCGGAAGCCGAAATTCACGACCTTATCATCGAGTTGAGGTCGGTCACGGCGGGCGCAGGCGGCTTCGAGGCGAAGTTCGATCATCTCGTGGAACTGACCGGCAAGCTTGCAGAGCAGGTCGCGGCCGATCACGCGTCGAAAGCCGCGTAAGGCCGGGGCGTTCCGTCGTCCCGGAAAGCGCTTCAGCGCTTATCCGGGAACGTAACAGATGCCAGCGCCTCGAACGATCTCCGATAACGCCTTGGGGCGTTTCGGAGATGACGAGTAGGAGCGGGGCACGGCTCTGGACAAAAAGCGTATTCTCTTTAAGAGGAGCGGCCTCGGGGCCGCTCTTTTTTTGCTGCCCGGCTTCTCGCAGATCACATGCGGTCGCAAACACGTGATAACGGCCCCGGAACCGCTTCGGCCGAAGACGCTTTCAAGAACGCGAACCCAATCTCGACAAATTGTTCGCTCAAAGCTTGGGGACGCAACCGAGTATTGCGAGGCGCTTGCCTCGTAGAGTGTTCAACAGGCGTCTTACTGTGCTTTCTATTCGGCCTACGGATGAATCTTAAAGGCAAAGCATACTCGGCAGACACATCGATCGATTTTGCCTCGACGCCATTTCTAAGGCTAACCATGAAAAGCAGGTCGTGCGTTTTCGCCATCGCCATTCTACTTGGAATGCCAGCGTGCTATAATTACTTTCAAAGTTCCGCATGGGGATTTCAAAATCCGCAGCCGCAGAGTAATTCGAGTATGATGACCGAATTCAAGAAAACGATAACGACGATCTTTTGGGTAGGCGAAGGCGCCACGGAAGACAATGCGTATATCAGCAATTATGGAAGCTACTGGGACGACAAGTGGATGAAGCATTTTGGCGGTGTCGACAGTCCCCGGAACAGAAAGGGATTTTTGCCGGCCGCCTTCACGCCCAAACAAAACCCTTTCTATATCGCGCTTCCCTTTGCAGAGGTCGATCACGACGGAAATCTCAAGGAAATCGCAAAAAAGATCCCTGGTTTCGGCCAGAATACTGGGCCGCTGACGAGAAATCGCTGGGTCGAAATCCGCTATAAGGGGAAGTCGTGCTTCGCTCAGTGGCAGGATGTCGGCCCTAACGGCGAAGACGATTTCAACTGGGTTTTCGGTTCGGCGAAGAAGCCGAAAAACAAGTGGGGGCTGAAGGCTGGCCTCGATATTTCACCCGCGACGGCTCAATATCTCGGTATGGGCGACAGCGACAACACCGAGTGGCGTTTCGTGGACGAGAAGGACGTGCCTGATGGCCCATGGAAGGCCATCATCACGCGATCATAAGCCCGCGGCGTGAAGAGGGAGAGCCGCGCCCTCTTCCTCAACTTCGCCTTTCGCCGCCGTCCTGACCGTGGCTTTGCGCTCCAGCTTGCCCCAGCCGACAACCCGGCCCTGCAGGGCCCTCAGCACGGATTTGGCCACCACGTAGTACATGATCTGCCGGTAGCCGAACCGCTGCAGGATTAGCCACCACAACAGCGTGCGGTCCTCCTTCTTTTCGAGGAAGAAGGCGATCATCGCAGCGGTGAGATCGACCGCCATGAACACGGCGTAGTACGTGGCTGTGATCCAGAGGTTGCTGGAGTTGAACTGCTCGCCGTGCTGAAGGTAATCGGTCAGCGTCCTCAGGATTTGATAGATCAGGGCGAGATCGATGAGAGGCGACAAAAGCGCAAGCGCGATCTGGAACATCCAGACCTGCGGCAAAGCGACGAGACCGAGCGTGCCATAGCGCGGATTGAGGTTCACGCGCCGATGCTTCCATAGGCATTGCAGCGTGCCGAAGGCCCACCGGAAGCGCTGTTTCGCCAGGCCGTTCAGCGTATCCGGCGCTTCGGTCCAGGCGATGGCCTGCTGATCGAAAAGAACCTTGTATCCCGCCCGCTGAACCATGATCGTCAAATCCTGGTCCTCGGCGAGTGTGTTGGACGGGAAGCCGCCAAGCTTCACGATGACTTCGCGCCGCCAAGCCCCGACCGCGCCGGGCACAACGGTTATGCAGCCGAGCGTCGCAAGCGCCCTGCGCTCAAGGTTTTGAGCTGTGACATATTCGAGGGCCTGCCACCGGGTCAGCATATTGAGGCGGTTGCCGACTTTGGCGTTGCCGGCGACGGCTCCAACCGCTGAGTCACCGAACCAGCGCACCAGACGCGATATGGTCTGCGATTCGAATTGTGTGTCGGCGTCGAGCACGACAACAATGTCGCCATCGGCGTGAGCAAGTCCGAGATTAACGGCCCTGGCTTTGCCGCCATTCTGCGTTGTGATCAATCTAACGCGCTCGTCGCCAGCGAACCCTTCGCGAATAACCGCCGACGTCCCGTCCGTCGAGCCATCGTCGATGACGATGATGTTCACCTTGCGGTGCGTGCTGGCCAGGATCTGGCGTATCGAGGCGGCGACGACCTTCGCTTCATTGTAGGCGGGGATCAGGACCGAAACCGAGAACGCGTCCGCGTCGGCTGGAACGCCGCGCTTTTCGGCTCGCGCGCGGCCCAATAAGGCCAGACCGCAAAGGACCGCCAGCCTTGCCAATCCGAGCCCGATGGCGGCGAGGAACAGCGTCGTCACGGCCCCCTGCAGCCAGCTCAACGTGAAGAAGACATAGCGGTTTACGACCGGCGAAGCCTCATTCGCGGGGACGGGAGGCATGGCCTGATCCCTGGTCCACTTTGCCAGCTCCGAGGTCGCCACGAACTCGAAACCCTTCGCCCTAAGGGCGTCGATGAGCTTCGGCAGCGCGGCTACAGTGGCGGAACGATCGCCCCCCGAGTTCATGAAGCAGTACGACTTGGCCGCGCTTTTCGGGATCGGGGTCCGTCGATTGAGCGACAACCCGCTCGACGATCTGTTCCGGCGTCGGTCTCTGCCAATCGTCGGGATCGACCTTGAGGCCGACGGTCAGGTAGCCCAACTTCTCGGCTTCCTGCAACGGCGCGATTTCCTCGGCGCTGGTCGGCTCCGCATCGCCAAAATAGGGCGGCCGGAAGAGCCGCGTAGAACGCCCTGTCAAAGCTTCGATCAAACGCTGAGTCGCATTGAGTTCAACGCCCGCCACGCTGTTCGGCGTCTCCCCGAGATTGGGGTGGGTGAACGTGTGGTTGCCGATATCATGCCCTTCGGCGAGTTCTCTTTGAACGAGCCTCGGATTGGCCGCGCCGTTCTCACCGATGATAAAGAAGGTCGCATGGACGCCTTTCTCCTTGAGGATGTCCAGGATTTGGGGCGTCCATTGCGGGTCGGGGCCATCGTCGAAGGTGAGCGCGATCTTGCCGGGCATCTCGCCTCCGCGCCGGACCACGAAGGAGGCGGGCATTTTCGTGTAGGTTTCTCCCGTGATCGTCGCGTTCGCATCATCGACCTTGATTGTGCGCGAACCTGGCGAGGGCTGAGCTGCAATCTGCAAAAGCTCGCCGCGTCCGATGAAGTTGACGTCGGTGCTCGGGTTGATGTGTTCGAGCGAGGCTGGCGGCGGCGCGCCATAGTTCCGCGGCATGACCTGCCAGATGGATGGGTCTTCGGCCCCGAGCCGCCACAAAGCGTAGCCGGCCGGGCGATATTTATCGGCGGCGCGCATATGGTTATAGGCCGTCACCGCGTCGAGAAACCAAACGCGATGCGCGCTGCCATCTTCCAGATAAGAGAAGCGCGGATTGAGCGTGTCGGAATCGAGCTGGATCGAGACGTCGGAATCGCGAGCGGTGAGGATCGCTTCCTGGAAGGTCAACTCTTCCGCGTCGGTCTTGCTTCCAACGGTCCAATCGTACCCATAATTCGCGATCGCCACGATCGTGTGGGCGGGATCGAGGTCGCGCATCCGGGCCGCCAGCCGGGTCGAGAACCACGATTGTGAAGCCACGGGCCCCGGCTGTGAATTGGACCAATGCTCGTCGTAACCCATCAGCACCAGGTAATCGCATGCCTTGGCATAGGCTTTATAATTCCAATGCGGATCATCGAAGGGCGCGGCGACGGCGACAATCAAGCCCTTGGCCTTGAAGGCGGCATGGACCTCGCCCAGGAAAGCCAAAGTATCCTTGTGAGCATCGTCCGGGATCTGCTCGAAGTCGATGACGAGGCCTTGGAGCTTATTCTCCTCGATGAACGCGAGGATGCCCGTCAAGCGTTCGCGTCTTTTCTCCGGGTCCGCCAGGAGGCGCCCGAGATTGGCGCCATCCCATGTCGTCGCGGACGAGTTCTGGATCATGGCCAGGATGGCTGCTCCCGGCTTCTCTCTCCGGACCAGATCGAGCGACTTCTGATCGAGAGTGACCTTGAGGTCCATGGAGCTTCCCTGAAGATAGAGCCAGCTCGGAACCACCCAATCGAGGTTTTGCAGATTGTTTCGAAGCGATGAGAAGCTGCTGTCGTCCCAGTTCGCGTAGAACCCGATTGTCAGCGGCTTTTCGCGGCGCTCCCCTGCTGGTTTCACGCCTTTCGTTTTCGCCAGAGTTATGGCTGACGGCTGCACGGCATGCGGGAATTGTTTCTTCGTTGCTTGGGCTTTGCGTGCAAGATTGCGGACCGATGGCAGCAAATGCGGGACCTTCGCGACATCGTTCAAAAGGGGATAACGCTGGATTTGCGATGCCTGCAAGGTCTCGGGAAAGGACCGGAAAATAAAGAGGCTCGAAAGAAAAACGATGCCAGCGACGCTGCTGGCGATGGCAAGCGCCCAGGCTACGCGCGAAACGTGTCCGGCACGGCGGTTTTTCGGATCGAAGAAGATAGGTTTCGTCATGGGTCCTTGGGGTCGGGTCACGCCCCCGCACGATCTGCCGGCCTCTCCGAGGCCGAAGGTTGCAATCGGTGGCGGGTGAGATGCTGCGAATCAGAGTTTTACGAAAGCAATCGATACGCGCGCTTGGATGAACACAAGCTGTACGGCGATGAAAGGAGTCCCGGCGCCCTCCCGCCGCTGTCGATTATCATGCAGGTGTGGGGCAAGCGTTACGGTTTGAGGAAGCTGTTGGCCTGTCCCGTCAGATAGGAGAAGACCCTCGCCCGCGCGTTGGAGTCGGAAATGACCTTGGGCACGATCCCGTAAAGGGAAATCTTATCGCCTTCTGGACCTTGGATGTTGCAGCTGTAGACGCCCTCCGGCGCATTCTGAGCCGGCTTTATGCGCGATGCCTTCTGCATGTCGTCGGCCGCGCCTTGGGTCCAGACCTCCAGGGCGAAGATTTTCCGAGCATGCCTTACCCATTGCGGACTGGACCACGGGCTTTTGTCCCGGCGAACCGAGTGCTGGCAGAAGTAGCTTCCCGTGTCTTTGACGCTTCCTGTGACAAGGATCAGAGCTTCCTGCTTCACGCTATACCGTGGCGCGATCGATGCGTCCTCCCGGATCAGCTTCAACGCAATATCCAGAAGGTATCGGTCGATAGGCTGAACCTGGAAAATAGAATAGGGCCCGTCCGGGATTTGAGAACCCTTGCCGAGAGCCTTCAGCACGGCCCCGCGGTTGCCATCGCCGGCGAGCGCTCCGCCTTGCGCTTCCACCTGAAGCTTGCCGGTTTCGGGGCTTACGCCTGGAGCTTGAGCACGGGCGAGAACTTTTTTCTCCCAGGCCGCGGTGGAAACCACATTCACAAGTCTCAGGGCGTCCGACCAAAATCCATCCGCGGCTGCGCCCCCCCCGACAGAACCGGCGAAGGTGCTGTCGGTCGAGAACACGGCGATCAGCGTCTGACCTGCCCCTTTCAGCGATCGCACGATCTTTCCGCTATGCAGCTCTTCCGCTGTAACCCACGGCCGGTCTTCAAGCCGGCATCCCGAGCCGGTGCTGGACAGCCGCGCCGCATTTCCAGGTTCCGCCGTGCCGATGAGAAGCTCGTCGGGCTCGATGTCCGTGGGCAGGTTCAGCCCGTATTGGCTGTCTGTCTCGGCAAACTCGAGGCCATGCAGCCGTTCTTTTTCTCCAAGCTTCGACCAGCCGTCACCGAGCCGCCGGTCCGCCGAGACGTCAAGCGCCAGCTCGCAGCCTCGAACAGGCTCGCCCGCCGCATCATGGATCTCGATCTTCAGATCTTCCACAGGCACATAAAGAGGCTCGACAACCAGGACAAGGCGATCTGGTTCTCTCCTGACCGTCACGAGCTGGTACCGCCGAAGCAGTTTCTTCAGATAGGCGTTGTCACCGAGCTTTTTCGCAGCATCAGCCGGGAGGTCGGCGGTCAAGCCTTCCGTTGCGGCCTGCAAGCGCACGCCCTCGACGCTGAGACTTCCTTCGGCTTGGATCACGTCGGCTGCCGGAATCGCCTGCCCGTTTTTGCGCTCGAAGGCGAGGACGACGTGCTGAACCGGTGGCGGGGGCGGCGCGGAGGGCGGAGCAGCTTCAGGAGCCTTCGGCTGTGGCGCTGGCTCTGCTTGAGGCGCCTTGGCAGGCGGAGCCGCATTTTCAGGGGGCTGAGCCTGAGAAGCAGGCGGCGGCGCGGCTTCCGTTTTCGGCGGCGGAGTCACGCTCTCGGAAGGCTGCGAAGGAGGAGATTCCACTTTTGGCGGCAGCGTCTCATTCTTGGACGGCTGCGTTTGAGCGGCAGGAGGCAAAGCCTCCACCTTCGGACGCAAGGGCGCGGTTGCGGGAGGCTGCGCTGGAGGAGCGGACGAAGGCGCGCCTTCCGGTTTTTGAGGGGCAGGCTGCGCCGGTGGAGGGCAAGTGGGGCAAATTTCCACTTTTTCAGGCGGAGCCGCGTTCTCGGAAGAACGCATTCGAGGAGGCATCGGCGCGGGTTCAAGCGGCTCTGGCGGACTTGCAGGCGCTTGCGTGAACCGGGGTAACGGACGAGGCTTGAGAGTTGGCAGCGTGGGGGGCGGACCCGAGCGTCGCCCGGGAGGCGCATTCGCTTCCTCGCGTCCGGAAGGCGGAAAGGATTCCCCTCTGACAATCTCGTTCACCAACGATGCAGCCAAAGTGTCAGAGTCTTCGGGGCAGGACTGTTCGCAGACCAGCAGCCCCGCCAGGCCGCACAGAAAAAATGGACGGATCTCGTCGAAGCGGGAACCGCCACTCTTCAAATGGAAGGTGACCTCGGAGAAAGCGCTCCCGGCATCCAGCGATGCAGAGGGGTCGAAGACAAGTCTCTTAGAGTTTTCATCCAGGTCCTCCAGCGATTCTCCTGCCTGGCCTACGAAGAAGACTGGTATTTCCAGTGGGGTCGAACTTTGATCCCGCGCGAGCACACACGTCCGCGGCGCGCTACTTTGAAATATCGAGAGTCTCCCGGCGAAAGCATCGAGCGATAGCTTGAACGGCCTATGGAAAATGCTGCGGCCCCCGGCGACTCTGAAAACCGGCATGGCCTCCAGACTGCCCGCAGGTTCCAACACGAAGCGCCGCGCTTGGAGATCGTTGCCGATTACCAACTGTCTCTGGGTCCACCTGACGCAGGCATCCTCCGAGCCGCCGCGCGCAGCCGCCGTCCGCGGCGTGAACGTTGTTACGCACGCGACGAGAGCCAGCAAGCAGAAACCGCGGCGGAGAGCGACTTGTGTAGGCGATGTCATAGGGCAGGAGCAGGACCGAGTTGAATGGGGCAATTTAACTCTAATTCACCTTAACGGCAAAACAGCTAACTCGGCATCGTTAATCATTCGAATCCGGGCTGAGGGCTGTTCAATAAATAACCATGCCAGGCTTCACCCTTTATTCCGATCCAGGCGGCGAAGTGGCGGCCGTTCCGGAACAGCTTCGGATCGAGGACGAGCGCGCAAAGCGCGGTCGCGCCGATAAGCCCAACGCCTGGAATGCCCTCCAGAAGCTTGCTTTGATCATTCTTCTTATGCCAGGCCTGAAGCCGCTTTGCGATGTCGGCGAGTTGCCCGGTTGATCTGCGCGACGCCGTCGATAAAGCCCGAAAGCGGCGCGCGCGCCAACTCCGGCAGCGCCTCGGCCGGAGCCTCGCTCACGATCTTGCAGATTGCCGATGCCCTTATCCGCATGCGCTCAAGTAGCGCGTCGTGCGGTAGCGCGCCGCTAACGAAGCCGAACTCCGCCAGATGGCCGCGCAACGCCCGCTTACAGGTCTTCATGGCTATCGCTAAAGGACAAAGAAGAAGGTTGCGCCCTCACCCGGCGCCGCCTTCGCCCATATGCGTCCGCCATGCTTGTTGAGGATGCGTTGCACGGTGGCGAGCCCGATGCCTGTCCCGGGAAATTCGTGGACGCTATGAAGCCGCTGAAACGCGCGGAACAGTTTCCCAGAGTATGCCATGTCGAATCCGACGCCGTTATCGCGAACGTAAAGCACTGTTTGTCCGTCGATGAGCTCGGAGCCGAATTCGATGTGCGCGATGGGCTGAGCTGCCGTGAACTTCCAGGCGTTGGAGAACAAATTTTCCAAAACGACGCGCAGCAGCCGAGGGTCGCCGCTGACGATGATATCTTTGGCGATCGTGAAGTCGACGGCTCTTTCGGGCGCTCTGTCGTGAAGCCCATCCGTGATCTGAGCCGCTATCTGGCTCAGATTGACAGTAGAACGCGCAAGGGCGCCCTGGGTAATGCGGGCAAGATGTAAGAGATCGTCGATCAATGCGCCCATGTGCTGAGCCGCCCCGCGGACCCGGCTCAGATAACTTCGGCCCGTTTCATCCAGCTTGCTCGCGTATTCCTCGTCCAGAATTTGGCAGAACCCGTCCACGCTCCGGAGCGGAGCGCGAAGGTCATGCGCAACTGAATAGCTGAATGCTTCCAGCTCGTGATTGGCGGCCTCGGTGATAGCGTTGGCTGTCTCAAGCGCCTGATTTTGGAAGGCAAGTTTGCGATTCGCATCCACATACCCGCGAAAAGCTTGCTCGAATGTGGTGAGAATCGCCGCCAGGCTGTCTTCGACGTGAGAAGGGTCCTGACATGCATCCAGCATCAGCGCGGGCGCTGCGCTGGCGCCGGGCAGCTCGCATCGGATGGCGAGCGCGACGATCTCATCCCAGAAGCGCCGCACCAGAAAAGCCCGGTCTTCCGCACGCTGCTTGTCTTCGATGGCCTCCCGTTGACGGCGGCGCAGGTCCTCTTCGTACCGCTGCTGCTCCGTGACATCGATCATGGAGACCAGGATGAATGGGCCTCTGGGCGTTTCGATAGCATTGAGGCCGATTTCGATCGGCACCTCGCTGCCATCCTTCCGGCGCCCGGACATTTCCCCCGTAAATGGCAGAGAAAGGGGTGGGGGCTGGCTCATGAGCGTTGAGATTTTATTGGCGAAAATGCTGCGGTCCTGGGATGGGATCAGCGTTTCAATGTCCTGGCCGGCGAGTTCCCTGGGGGCGTACCCGAACAGGGCCTCTGCCCGTTGGTTCGTCAGCCGGATCTTTTTCTCGTCGTCGACGATAAGCATCGCATAGGGAGCGGCTCTTACACTAAGCTGAAACAAACACGCCTCTCGCGATTGCTCCAGCGCTTTCGGCCCTTGAAGAATCGTCATTCTCAGGCTCCATTTTTATTATGTTGTGTTAATGCATCTATTGCTATTTTAGGTTGCAAGCAAGCACTCAAGCAGCCCCATACCGGCAAATCGCCGCAATGGGAACTTCTGCAGAACGCCGTCAGCTCTGGTTAAGCTTCGAAGGGTAGTTTTCTAAAATTGAAGAAATGTGCTGGCTGTTGAAAGGCTGTCTCCGAAGGTTCGGACAGTAAGCCTGATTCTGCGGTGCGAGGCTTCCAGCGGCCCAACGGACGAATCATACTGGCCGGCCCGTGTCAAAAAATATGGAAGCCGGGCCCCGCATGGGAGTGCGCGCATGCAAGGATCATCACTGGGAAAATTACTGCTTGTAGAGGACAATCCTGACGACGAAGCGCTAATGTTGCGAGCTTTCAAGAAAAGCAACATCAAAGAGGAGGTAGTCGTCGTCCGTGACGGCGCCGAAGCGGTAAAATACTTGCTTGAGCAAGGTATTAACGGAGATGAAACCCGCGAAGTCTTACCTCGGGTCGTATTTCTTGATCTTAAGCTGCCGAGGCTGGATGGCCTCGAGGTCTTGCAACGGATTCGATCGAACCCTGCCACGCGCTTGTTGCCCGTCGTGATCCTGACCACGTCGGGACAAGAGGAAGACTTGCGTAAGAGCTATGTGCTGGGAGCAAGCAGCTTTGTCAGAAAGCCGCTCAGCTATAGCGAACTCATCAAGGTCGCCAGTCATTTGGTTACTTATTGGCTGACAATCAACCAAGTGCCTTTCGCGTCGGCGAGCCATGTTCCCCTTTAGCAGTAAAGATTCATAACCTGCCGTGAGATAACGCCCCCATAGAGACATCATGAACAAGCGGCTTCAGGTGTTATTGATCGAAGATTTGGAAGACGATGCCGAACTCATGATCCATGCTCTTCGGCGCGGGGGCTTCGAGTTCCATCATGAACGGGTCACGACGGATCGGGAGTTGCAGTGCGCGCTTAAGGCTCAAACGTGGAATCTTGCCCTGTGCGACTATAACCTTCCCAGGCTTGATGGACGCCAGGCGCTCGCATTAATCACGTCGGCGCAACCTGACATCGCTGTGATTTTCGTCTCGGGAATTATCGGGGAGGAGACGGCTGCGGAGTTGATGCGGTCCGGAGCGAAGGACTACGTCCGCAAGGACAATCTGGTGCGCCTCAACTCGGCAATCGAGCGTGAGTTGGCCGCCGCCGAGATGCGGATGCGACAGCGTAAAATTGGAGAGAAACTGGAATTCGAGCGCAAGCTCCTGCGTCACCTCATGGATGGCATTCCCGACGCGATTTACTTCAAAGATGTGAACCGGCGTTACATCCGCCTCAACGCGGCAGAGCTCAGCATCCTGAACATGGACCGGGAGGATAGCGTAACCGGAAGGAGCGAGGATGATTTTCTCCCGCCCGACCGTGCCGCGGCACGACAGGCGGAGGACGAGCAGCTCCTTGCAACCGGCGAGCCTTTGGCCGACTGCATCGAACACTTCGAAGCAGAAGACGGCTCAATTCTATGGTTTTCCGAAAACCGGGCGGCGCTTCGGGACGAATCCGGCACAATCATCGGTCTCGCGGGTATCAGGCGCAACATTACGCAGCTTAAACGCCAGGAGCGCATGCTAGCGCGCTCCAACCTCCACCTTGAGGAATTTGCGCACGTTGCCTCTCACGACCTTCGCTCGCCTTTGCGCGCGATCGCCAATACGGTCGACTGGCTTGGCGAGGATCTCGGGGAGAACATTGCCGACGAAATTCGCGAGCATCTGGATCGCCTGCGCCTTCAGGCACGCCGTGCGATGACGCTCGTGAGCGATCTCCATAATTATTCGAAGGTCGGCCGCAAGAAGGAATTGGAAGAGCCTGTCGACATCGCGAAGCTGGCAAGGGAAATCTTCAAATCGTTGCCCGCGGCAAAAAGTATGAGCCTGGATTGCTCCGGCTATCCGGCCTCAGTCCTGACCGTGAAAGCGCCACTCGACCTCGTTTTGCGCAATCTCATCGACAACGCCGTTAAGTACCATGACCGGACGGATGGGACTATTTTTGTCAGGTGGCAGGAAGACGGCCCCGTCATCGCATTCGAAGTCGAGGACAATGGTCCGGGCATAGCCGAGCAATATCACCAACTGGTTTTCCAGCCTTTTCAGAAGCTGGAAAGCTACGAACAGGTTTCGGGAAGCGGACTCGGCCTCGCGACCGTCAAAAAAACAGTCGAGCACTTTGGGTGCACGATCAGCTTGCACTCCCCCCTTCATGACAGCCGCGGCACGAAGTTCGCTTTCAACTGGCCCCTTTGCATCCCGCGAGAACTCGTCCTGTGCTGAACATCAGCGGTCGATAGCTTGATACGCCACCGGCCCCGCGATGACTTGAGGCGGCCGGCCTATAGAAAGCTCCGTCTCCTCCACTAGAGGACGCCCTCGCTCGATCTGACAACAGCAATCATCGAGCCAGCGGACGACGTTCAGATAGTCCGCCTCAAACTCACATTTCAAAATATAGCCGTTCGCTCCACTGGCGAGAGCATCTTCGATATCCGCCATCGAGTCCGATGATGACAAGATGAATGCGGGGAGTTCCGCGAGACCGAGGTCGCCGCGAACACGAGCCACGAGTTCCGATCCTCTCATGACCGGCATCTTGAGGTCGGAGACAAGCAGATACTTCGGTGCTGATGTTCGCTGCCCGGCTTCAGCGGCCAGGAGCGTGAAAGCTTCAGCCCCGCCCCTGCAAATCTCTATGCGCCTTTGCATACCGGTCTTCCGTGCAGCCCTTTTGAAGCGAATGACGTCGGTCTCTTCATCGTCAACCACAAGCATGCTGATTGTCATCGTAAAATCCTACTACTCGCGCCAAGTCAGACCCGTGATCTTTTGACATCGAAGTGGTTGGAGAAAGGCTAACGCCGGCCCGCAATCTTCGCTTTGCCGCACCTGCCGGCTAGGAGGTGTTTACGATCAATATACCATGCCGTGGCAGTATGAAAACGCGGTTGTATCGCGTAACTGAAATGACTTCAGATTGTAGCCTATAACCACACCGCATTCCTCAACCGATCGCAAGGAGCGGCCTCGCCGTTCTCCGAAGCACTTGGCCCGCAAGTGCGCTTATTGCGATCGGAGTCAGCAGAGCACCAGTAAGAGTAGGCGTAATGTCCGTACGATTACCATCTGTGAGAGGAAAAGAGATGCAAGTTGCCGAAAGTCTTGAGAGAGTTAATACGCGCCCAGTATCAGTTCTGGACCGGACAGAAATTAGTGTGCTTGTTGTCGATGACAACCCCGACGACTACAAAGCCGTCGCCCGGCTTTTGTCTCGTCTTGACGGGTACCTCGTAACAACAACACGCGCATCCTCCGGTTTGGCCGCTCGTAAAGGCGTAGCAACGGGCCGGTATGACGTCGTGATCGCCGACTACAGGCTCGGACCTGAAACAGGCGTCGATGTCATTCGTTCGATCATCCGGCAGAGGCCTGCTATCGCGCCCATTCTTATATCCGGAAATCTCTCGCCTGACGTGCAGAAGGCGGCATTGAATGCCGGAGCGATCTACTGCATGGACAAAGACTGGCTGAGCGCCAAGACGCTGGAATGCGCCATTCGTACCGCTCTCCATGCCGTCTTCCCGGGTGGCGAGACTGTAACGAAGGAACGAGAGCAGCCGAGGTGGCTCCATTAAAGCAAGCCCGAGTCCATCTGGACGCGGATGAGTTCTCTCCAAACCCGTTCAGCAGAATGGGTTTGGAGATATTCCGGGCAAAACAAACTTTCCCGGCTTCGCCAACGAATGCCGTTACACTTAGGGAACGATTCAGAAAAGCTGTGTATCTTTAAAGACTTAAGAATCGTTTGAGCGTCCCATTACCACCCAAAGGACCCGAAATGCCCGCACCACTCAAGCCTTATGAGGGGGGCGACTGTGACGTTGACCTCGTCGGTATCCTTCTGTGTGGCGTGGATGTCTGGAACCCTTGGAGAATACAAAATAGCGGATTCGCAATAAATCTGAGCGGGGCCGACCTTGGCGGAGCCGATCTGCCAGGAGTCGATCTGAGTGGGGCCGACCTTAGATGGAGCTATCTTGCACGGGCAAACCTCTGCGGCGCTAATCTCCGCGGGACGGATCTGAACGAGGCTATTCTTTCCCAAACCGATCTGAACGCGGCTGACCTCAGAGAGGCCAATCTTAAACGGGTGGATCTTGAAGAGGC
This sequence comes from uncultured Alphaproteobacteria bacterium, assembly GCA_963757195.1. Taxonomy (GTDB): domain Bacteria; phylum Pseudomonadota; class Alphaproteobacteria; order Rhizobiales; family Rhodomicrobiaceae; genus Rhodomicrobium. The sequence continues at coordinate 1,623,677 of CAVWQG010000001.1, read as the reverse complement.
TAATCTCAGAGGGGCCAAGCTTGGCGCGGCTAATCTTACCGGAGCGCATCTCAGGCAGGCTAACCTAAGAGAGGCCGTTCTGCCGGCGGCCATTCTCGTCAAGGCGAACCTCGTCGGCGCTATTCTGATAGGCGCAGATCTCTTCAAGGCAGACCTCAGCGCCGCCAGCATTCGCTACGCCAAGCTTAACTCGACCAGGTTGCGCGGGGCCCGTCTCATGGAAGCCGATCTTTATGGGGCCCATATAAATCGGGCCGATCTCCGCGGCGCGAATTTCACGGGCGCTAATCTTAGAGAGGCTTCGTTAGAGACTTCCTTCTTAGGCGGAGCCGATCTCACAGGCGCGGATCTTCGCGGGGTCAGCCTTTTCGGAACTCGGTTTGAAAAAACTATTCTGCGCCACAAATCTCAGCGCTGTCGATTTCCGAGACGCAGAGATTGATCATGTGGACCTCCGCGGCGCCGATCTTCGAGAAGCCAATCTTGACGGCGTTCATCTCACCGAAACTATATTCTAATGTGCAGTTTTGGCGGGTGGGGAGCCTGACACGGCCGCATTCAGGGCTGCGCCTTTCGCATATTCACCGATGGCAGCGAGGAGGTGGCGCGCCCCGCAAACTCTGCTTTAGAACAGCTCGATGACGCTGCTACCGGCCCCATTAACATGAGATATTTCGCTGTGCTCTGAAGCCTGCCGGCGCTGCATCTGAATTGAATCAAAAGCGCCTTCCACATTCTCCTCGCCAAAATGGTCCGATCCAACGAAAGTCCCCAAACTTTCCGCGTGATCGACAATCTGACGCAACACCCCGGTGACACCGTTCAGCCTTTGGCGCGCTACGTCCTGGAACTGAATGGAACCGATGAGTTCTATGACTAGCTGTGCAATGCTTTCGCTTTCCTGACGTATTTTCGCGAGGGTGTCGCGCTGCTGCCCAACGAGCGTTCCCATGTTCTGCTCGAGTTCGTTGATCGCAGTTGCTATGGCGTCCAGGTCCCTGCGTTCTTCCTGACCCTGCTGCACGACCAGGGTCTCCACGCTTTCGGCGATGGCGCTTTTCAGAGTTTGAAGGCCTTCGCTGATGTCTATCGCCGCCTGATCTGTCTGGCGCGACAGGGCCTTGACTTCGGAAGCAACGACTGCAAATCCACGGCCCGGCGCTCCGGCCCTTGCCGCTTCAATCGTGGCGTTGAGCGCAAGCATATTGGTTTGCCGCGCCACTTTGCGGATGCTCTGAACGATCGTGTCGAGCCGCTCCGCTAAATCGGCGATACAGGAAAGATGGCTGCTGCTCCTGTCCATCGCAGCCGACCGATTGGTCAGGAAGTCGGCCAAGACTTGATGGTTTGCGCGAAGCCGCTGCTCGGTCTGTTCTATGATCGGGAGAATCGTATCATACGAACTGACCCGCAAATAGTTCGTCAGCTCCGTTATCGTTTTATCGACTTTGTTAAGTTGGGCCATAATGGTCATAGCGACATCTTCCGTATTCGCCACGACGTTCTGGACGTGATCGCACAACGTAAAAATAATCGGATTGCATGCTGATATCTCTTCGCCGACCCGTTTCAGGACCAGGGGATCAACAGAAGCATGACGTTGACGGTTGGGAGCCGGTATGAGCAAGCGTTCCTGATGTCGCTGGACGTGCACCTCGCGTTTTTCGATGAGTGAGGACGTGCCCAATCGGCGTGCTGCTACGAGAGCGAGGGCAGTTATGATAAATGCCGCCACCATGCGAAGGCATGTGACGTCCATACTTTTTTCTACGGCGAGGGCATGATCGCTCAACGCGGTCAAAACGGCCGCTGCGGCAGAGAGCGCTACGATAGCAGCGAAACCGTGCCGAGGCCGCATTGGTCAGGCTCCAGGGACCAGTTGCCTGACAATCTGCAACATGGATTGAGGTTGAACCGGCTTGACCATCCAGCCCGTAGCGCCCGCGGACTTGGCTTCATTCCGCTTTTCCTGCTGGGATTCCGTCGTCAGCATCACAATAGGCATAAACTGGTATCCCGGAAGCCTGCGGATTTCGCGGATCAACTGGATGCCGTTCATAGCTGCCATGTTCAGGTCTGTTATAATCATATCCGGCTTACTACCGCCCTTCAAAATCACAAGCGCTTCTTCGGCATTATTGGCTTTGGAAACACCGAGGCCAGCTTTTGACAACATGCCTTCCATGCTCATGAGCATGGTCTGGGAGTCGTCCACAATCATAACTGTCTTGGCCATAACGCAAAACTCCGGTACTTACTAAATCGAGGACTACACAACGCGAGGACGCCTATACGCAGGTTGCCCTCATAACAGCACTGACCCACCGGGCCATCTCCGGCGAGGCAGGGAGTTCGAGTTCTTTCGTTGCCGCCGCCAGAGCCTGCAGGACCGCCGTATGGGCGTAGGTGCAATCTTCCATGTCGATCCTGACGCCGTCGTGAGTGCGAAGGAATTCTAGCAGAGGTAGTGCGTCCTCGACCATACACTCGCCTTCTAAATAAATAGCTGATTCGCCGAAGCGGATTGGCATCAAAGTATTTCCTTCAAGTTCAAGACCAGCAAAACTCTGCCATCGCCGAGGAGCGCCGTTCCCGCATAACCGGTCAGACCGGATAAGAGGCCGCCGAAGGGCTTCAGAATGACGTCGATGCTTTCCCGGAATTGATCGACGGACAGCCCGACCAGGGCGCCCCTGACACGCACCACAAGAACCGCCATGCCGAGTTCGTTCTGATTACTGGCGCTGCCAGGGACCCCAAGCAGCCGATCCATCCGCACAAGGGGGATGATCGTGTCGCGCAGGACGAAGGTTTCGGATTGCTTGATCGCGTAGATCTGACTTGGCGAAAGTCGAACGGTCTCCACGATGACATCCATCGGAATGCCAACAAGGCTCGAACCGACTTCGACCATCATAACGCGCGTGACCGCCATGGATAACGGCAGCGACAAGCGCACGGTCGCTCCATTGCCAACGGCCGACGAAACGCCGACCTGCCCCCCCATTTTCTCAATATTGCTGCGCACGACATCCATGCCCACGCCGCGGCCCGAAAGATCGGAGACCTCGGATGCCGTGGAGAAGCCAGGCCGGAAAACGAGGTTGATCGCCTCCTGATCCGAAAGCCGCGAAGCTTGATCCTCCGTAATGACGCCCTTGGACAAAGCGGCGCCCTTGATTTTGACCGGATCGATGCCGCGCCCGTCGTCGGCCACCTCGATCACAATCTGGTCGGACTCCTGGTAAGCCCTTAACAGGATTTGCGCCTGACTGGATTTGCCGAAGGCGAGGCGCTCTTCAGGCGTTTCGATGCCGTGATCGATGCTATTGCGCACGATGTGCAACAGCGGCTCTCCCAGCGCGGCAATGATCGCCTTATCCGCCGCGGTTTCCTCCCCCTCCATCTGCAAGTCGATTTTCTTGGACAGTTTCCGGGCGAGGTCGCGCACCAGCCGGGGGAACCGATCGAACGCTTCCGATATCGGCTGCATTCGCACGGCCATGATCGCTGCCTGCATCTCTTGCGCCAAGCGGTCGATGACGGCGTACTGATCCTTGATTTCGCGGGCCATCTCGCGCGAGCCGTAGACTTCTTCGGCGCGGCGAGCCAGGAACGGGAGGCTGTTTTTTGAGACGACGAGTTCCCCGATGAGATTCATCAGCGTGTCAAGCTTGGCCTGATCGACTTTGAGGGCTTGCGGCTTGTGAGCAGCGCCGTTCGTTCTTGTGCTTTCTGGGGTTGCCTCTTCGACCGGCGCCGAAGCGCCATTGAGGCTTTTGGAACCGCCAACTGCTTTCTGAGGATTGCCAGCTCCATTGGCTGTAGGCTGCGAGTGCTTCACCCAGTTCTCGATGAAGGCGACAACGGAGGCTGGCTTATCCTCTTTGCAGGCCGCAGCAAAATCCCGGGCCGGTTCCTCATCATGGAGCGCGCCCAAGACATTGGATAACGTAGACCTGACAGAAGCGAGGCGTTTTTTCTGCTCGCTCTCCTCGCCGGGCAGCGCAAGGATTCTTAATTGCTCTTTCGCAATGCGGAGCGCCAGCTCATGAACGGGGCTCCTGCCAGCGGCAACGGAAGAAGCCGGGGAACTATCTGCCTTGCCATCGCCCCAAAGAGCGCCGGGGGGAAGCGATATTATAGAGACCTGATCCAGGACATAGCGAAACAGATGAGCGATCTCATCGCGCGGGGCGCGGCTCAGGGCGCGGAAAAGGAGATTGCAGCGATACGGGTCGGCATCGTCGAGCGATGGCCAGGGCGTCCGCAGCGAGATCGAGACCACGCCAAGCTGAGGGATTTGGCGCATCAAATTGACAGGATCTTCGCCACTATAGAAGCATGTTTCCTCCGGGCGATATTCGATCGCAATGACCGTCCTTGAGGAATCAGCGGCAGCTGCCGCAAAAGCCGCGAAATCAGGCTGGCGCCGCATCGCGTCCAGCCAGTCAACGCTCCCAGTCTGTTTTGCTGTTTCCGCTTCCGGGTTCACCCCTGCATCGGCTGACTGAGGCAGGAGCCTTCGCAGAACGCTCGCCAGTTTGTGGGATACTTCACCTGCGGCGAGAGGCAGCCTTTCATCCTTCTCCATGTCGCCGAGCCAGATGCCGGCCTGATCCAGCATATCGAGAATATGATCGGCGATCTCGGAACTCAGTTGAAGCGCGCCAGAGCGAACCGCCGAAAGCAGGTCTTCGCCGGCATGCACCAGATTCGTCAGGGGTTGCGCATCGAAAAGCCCGGAAGACCCTTTCAGAGTATGAATGGCGCGAAACACTTCATTGATCGCGGCTTCATTATTCGGGTCTTTCTCAAGTCTCAGAATGCCCGTAGCTGATTGCTGAATCAGCTCCTGAGCTTCGGGAATGAACCGGGCAAGCAGCGGGTTCATGACGCTCGTCCGGTGAAGAGCCTCACGGCTTGTTCGAGTTCATCCGGGCGAACCGGCTTGACCATGTAGAAGTTGGCGCCCGCTTCGTACGCCCTGACTTTGTCCCGCTCCTGGTCTTCGGTGCTGACGGTCATGACCGGAATGGACAGAGAAGCCGGGTCCTTGCGCAGCTGGCTGACGAACTCGTAGCCGTTCATTTTGGGCATGTTGATGTCGACGACGATCAAGTCGAACTGGCCGGCAAGCATCTTCTCCAGGCCCTCGACGCCGTTCGCTGCTTCCTCGACGATGAATCCGGCCTTCTCGAGCACGTCGCGGTAATACATCCGCATGGTGATCCCATCGTCAACGATGAGCACCTTCTTCTGTGGCGCGGAGATTTCCTTATTAGTCATGAGCATTGCCTTAGTCTCCTAAGGTTTCTGGTAGACGATGGAGTCGCCAATCCGGCGCGGCTTGTAGAGAGACGACATGCGGCTCATACTCTCCGAATGTCCAAGGCATATAAAACCACCGGGCGCGAGGCATTCGTACATGGTTTCCATGGCTTGGCGGCGAGCCAGGTCGTCGAAGTAAATCAGGAGATTTCTGCAAAAGATGATGTCGATGTTTGAGTAATTGCGCATCTGCGCGACATCGACCACGTTGACTGCGGAGAAGTCGATGGACTCGCGCAATTCCGCCGAGATCTGAAAGGAGACGCCTGACACGGACGAAAAGTACTTCTTTCGAATTTCAGGCGGTATACGCGACAAAGCGCGCTCTCCATAGATTCCTTCGCGGGCTTCCCTCAGCACCCGCGAGTCAATATCTGAAGCAAAAATTTCGATATTGAAATCGTCCGCTCTATCCCACCCTTCCAATATATAAATTGCTATGGAATACGGCTCTTCGCCGGTTGAGCAAGGCAATGACCAGATACGAATCGTGTCTCCAGGTCTTTTCTTCCCGGCTAGCTCCGGAAGTATGCCGCTTACCAGCGTATCGAACTGATAATCTTCCCGAAAAAAATAGGTCTCATTAACGGTCATCGCGTTGACGAGGCGCTGCATCTCCTGTCCCGCGTTTTCAAATCGCACCATGGCGAAGTATTCACGGAAGGAAGAGCATTGCGTTGAATCCATTCTTTCCTGGATCCGTCTCTCTACGAAGTACCTTTTGTTTTCGGCGAATATGATTCCGGTCTTCCGGTAGAAGAATTCGCAAAACTTCGCGAATTCCTGCTGGGTTAAGGTACATGCTTCCTGCGAAAGGGCAGGTGGGCTTGCGGCTTTCATTGTGACCCGCCTATGCGCCTGATCGTGGCGTCGACAGCAAAGATCATGAATGGGTGGTCCCCGAATCGTAATCGCAGTTGCTTGAGCGCAGCTATCGAGTTCGGCGTTCCAACCTCGGCGAGGCAATCGACAGCAGCGGCGCAGACGTTCACGTGCGGGTCTTCGAGGATAACCTTTTGAAGCCATTCGGGCGCGCGCGCGTCCGGAAGCACGGAGAGAATATTGACCGCGAAAATGCGAACATCGCTCTCAGGGTCGCTTAAGAGCCTGTCCATATAAGGGGCGATTTCCTCCGGCATATCCTGCAACGCTTCGATCGCCTCGTTCCGCAGGGCTGTGTTTTCGCTGCGCAGATACCGTATCAAGCCTTCGACGACCGCGCGCGAGCGGCTTTGAATAAGCGAAGTCATGATCACGCTGCGCACGCTGACTGCAGGCTCGTGCTCCAGATGCTCGCAAAGGATTGGGATGCCCTCGCTTATCAAAGACAGGTCTCGCGCTGCCTGCCGGCGGAGTGTTGGCTCCGCCGATCGCAACTGCACGGCAAGGTCCGCCAACGTGGGGCAGGAAAGCTGCTCCGGCCGGGCCTGCGTGTTTGCGGGTCTGTTTGTGGCTTTAACGAGCGCCATATGAGCGGCTCCGGTTTGGTACGGTTGGTGAGGACAGCCACGTCACAAGCTCGCGCCCGATGGCATTCGATGGGAGGACGACGCTGGCTCCGCCGAGCCTTATCAACTCGGCGGGCATGCCAAACACGATCGAAGTTGCTTCGTCCTGGGCGATCGTGCGGCCGCCTCGGCGCTTCAGTTCGGCCATTGCCGCAGCCCCGTCATCGCCCATTCCAGTCAACTGAACCCCGATAAGCCTGTTGGCAGCCACAGCTTCCATGGCGCTGGTGACTAGGCGTGCCACGCTGGGATGCCAGAGATGATGCTGGCTGGAAGGAACCGGGACTGCAAGCAAGGACTTGCCGCGGCCCGTTACAACCAGATCGGCATCGCCTTTCGCGATGTAGATTTTTCCCGGTTCGATAGGGGACTGTCGAGAAACCTCCTGAACCGTCATCGCGCAAACGTTGTCCATCCGCTTGGCGAAAACATTAGTGAAGCTGCCGGGCATATGCTGCGCCACCAGAACGGCCCAAGGAAAATCCGCCGGCAAACACGGAAGAATTTCTTCCAGGACGCCGGGCCCACCCGTCGATACGCCAACAAGGACAAGCCCAAGCTCTCCGATATTCTCCGCCGAAAAGGAGGCTAAGCTTCCTGACTGGGCCTGCTTTTGGACGCGGCTTCGGTCTTGCGCCAACCGATCGCGCAATCCCATGGTCCTCCGGACCCGCGCAGTCGCCGCCCCCTTGATCTTGATGAGCAACTCGCGATGAACCCGCTCTATGGACAAGGAAATGGTGCCGCCGGGCTTGTGAACGTAATCGACGGCGCCCAAGCTCAGCGCTTGTAGCGTGGCCTCCGCTCCTTGTTCAGTGAGGGAGGATACCATCACGACCGGCTTCGGCTTCTCCACCATGATGCGGGACAAGCACGTAATCCCGTCCATCTCCGGCATGTTGATGTCGAGCGTGATAACATCTGGATCGAAACTGCTGAGGAGAGAAAGGGCTTCCACGCCGTTTCGGGCGACGCGAACCTGAAATTCTCCGTCGCTCTCCAAAAGCGTAACCAAGTGTTTCCGCATGAGCGCGGAATCATCAACGACCAGCACCTTGATCATTGGCTTCTCGTCTTATCTGAGAAAATAGATGCGAACGAGAGGGGCATCCGCCCCTCCCGCAAAAAATTACGCCACTAACTTCAGTTCATCCAACTCATTGAAATTCAACAACTGTTCAACCTCCAAGAGCAGGATCATGCGCTTCTGATCTTCGAGGTTCGCAACGCGATTAATGAGACGCTGCTGCCGCGCCGACAGGGCCGGCGCGCGGCCGACATGACGCAAGCCGATACGCATCACTTCCGAAACGGAATCGACAATAAAACCGGTGCGCACCCCGTTGATGGTGAACACCATGATACGCTGGCGATCGTTGCGCTCGGCGCCAGGGAGACCGAAACGGCTTCGCTGATCCAGAACCGGCAACACGACGCCGCGCAGGTTCACTACGCCTTCGATGAACTCCGGCGTCTTCGGTATGCGCGTCAGTTCATCCGGCACGCGGACAATTTCCTGCACGGCCTCTATAGGAACTCCGTACTCTTCTTCCATCAGCCGGAAGACGACGAACTGCTCTTCCTGTTCGCTTTCGGCTGCAGACTTGCCGGTTTCCGCACTCGCCATCCCGTTATCCTTGTCAGCATCGCTAACGGCCTTGCGCAAGTCCTCGGCCTTGAACATGCGTTCGGCCGAAAGAACCGAGACAAGACGCCGGCCGTCCTGAAGCCGGCAAATCGCCTCGATGTCGTTCATGGCCTGTCCTTGGCTCAGCAAGGGCGGCATGGGGTCGACGATATTGCGCGCCACACGCAACACTTCCTTGACGCCATCCATCACAACGCCAACGGAAACGCCGTCACCAAGCGAGATGACCACGACCTTATTGGCTTCGGACATCTCAATTGGCGGCAGACCGAACATGTTACGAAGACTCACCAGCGGCAGGAGCCGGTTACGCAGAGTGATAACCCCCAAAACATGCCCGTGGCTGTTCGGAAGCTGGGTGATCTGGTTAGGAAGTTGGATTATTTCTTCCACGCGTTCGATCGGGAAGGCGTATTCCTGATCGGCTACCTCGAAACTGACGAGGTGATCTTCATCCAGGGCCGCCTGCTGCGGCGCGTTGCCCTCTCCACGTACCTCCTGCACACCCTGAGCCAGCCGTTCCGAGGCGCTTTGCACGACGCCGCGGAACTCTCGTTCCACGGTTTTGGCGGCGTCGAGGATCATCACCATCGATCCCCCATTTTCGCTCTTGATCATGCCGGTCAGCAGACCGGTGTCGATGGCGGCCCCGATACTGGAAGCCGCCTCGATTTGGTCCGGGTCGACCGTCACGACATTGGCCATCCGGTCAACGACGAGTCCGATGGGCCTGCCGTGATCCAGGACGACGACACGTGTGGAATTGTCGTGAAGCGCCACTGGAAAATGGAAGATCTCGCGCAAGTTCAGGACCGGGAGGACCGATCCACGGAGATTGGCGAGACCTTCCAGCGCGGGAGGGCTCATTGGAACCTTGACCAGGTTCGGCATGCGGATGATTTCCTGCACAGCCGAGAGCCGGACAGCAAATACCTCCTTGCCGACGTGGAAAATCACAAATTGACGCGAGACGATATCCGACTCCAGGTCTTTCGGCTGGCCTAAGTTGGCGGCGATGACATTGGAGGTTGCGTTCGCAACCCCCTCTTCGCTTACGACAGACATGGCTGCGCTCCTTGATTTGGGCGTTCTAGTTTGCTGCCTGCAGTTCGTCGGCCAATGAGGCGATCTCCTCGATGGCGGCCGCAAGCTGCTCGGCGCCCTTGGCTTGCTCGCGGGCAGCCCCCGTAGCTTCGCCAGATGCGCGCGTGGCTTCCTGCGCCGCCGCGGATACCTGCTCGACGCCCGTCTGAACTTCCTTCACGACGCGAACGATGTCATCGGAACCGTTGAGGATCTCCTTGTTGCCATGCATGACGATTTCCATATCGCTGGCGATGGTCACGAGGCTCGCCGCGATCACCTTGTTCTTCTCTCCTTCGAGAGCCGCTGCATCGGCGATGTTCGCGAGGTCGCCGCGAACCCGCACGATCTGATCCTGGATGGCCTTGACGGTATCCTTGATGCGCTCGGCGTTCTCGGCAAAGTCGCGCGCGAGATTGCGAATGTCCGTGGAAACGACGGCGAAGCCCTTGCCGAATTCGCCAGCGCGAGCCGCTTCAACCGATCCGTTGACCGCCAGCATGTTGGTCTGGATCGAAACCGTGGTGATAGCGTCGACAATCTTGTCGATGCGGCGGCTGATTTGTTCGAGCGCCCCCATCTGTTCCGCACTTTTCTGACCGGCGACGACGGAGCTCAGAACGCCTTCAACCAAGGCCTCGACGTTCGCTTTATTCGTCCCCAAGAGGTCGGTGATAAGCTGTCCCTTTTCAAAAGACGCCTTGGCCAAGGTCTGGGATGCCAGCGCTCCCCGTTCAATCTGAGCGATGGCCGCGGCGGATTGCTGGGTGGCGGCGCCCTGCTGCTGCGCGCCCCGCGCGATCTGCTCAAGCGCCGTCATGATTTCGGCCGATGAGCGATTGATCTCCTCGACTGCGCTCGAAAGTTCCTCCGCAGCGGAAGCGACCTCTTCGGCGCTCTTGCCGATATTGGTGCTGTTCTTCAGCTCGTCGGACAGTTCCGAAAGTTCCTGAGCGGCTTGCTCGCATTGATTGAGTGCGACCGTCTGCTGATCGATGGTTTTCAAAGAACTCTTGGCACGCCGAACTTTGCTCTTCGGCAGCCGCCGCGATGATTTCGCCACCTTTTTGGACCTCAATAGCCGCCTTGGCGGATTCCTCGTTGGCGCGCTGGATTTCGCCGGCGCCCTCCAGAATCTCCTGCATATCGAGACGGATTTTTCCAAGCGCCTCCGTGGTTTCTCTGCCTTTCTCAACTTCGCGCTTTGCGTCCTGGGCGGACTCGTTGATTCCTTCGGAAATCACCTTCACATCGGTCTGAATCTGTACGATCAGGTTTTGGATGTCGCGGGCCGACTTTTCGGAGGTCTCCGCCAGGGTGCGCACTTCGTCGGCCACGACGGCAAAACCCTTGCCGTGCTGACCGGCGCGCGCCGCCTCGATTGCAGCGTTCAACGCCAAGAGATTGGTCTGGTCGGCGATGCGCGCCACGGCCTTCACCACTTCGCCGATGGCGGCGGCTTGCTGTTCGAGCTCGGCGACCATTTTGACGGAGCCTTCTTGGCGCTCCGCGGCCTTGCTGATGGCGAAAATAGAGTTCGAAATCTGGCCGCTGACTTCCGTGATCTGCGTTTGCAGAGTTTGGGTCCTGCTGGCGGCGGCTTCGGCGTTCCCCTTGGCTTTGAGGATCAGGCCCGCGCCGTGATTGATCGCCTTGAGCGACTGCTGGGAAGCGCCCGAGGCCTCTTCGGCGCCGACGCCGATCTGCTCGACCGCTTTACGCAGTTCCTCGGCTGCGGAAGCTGCCTCTGCGATACCGCTCGCCAGCTCGCTTGTCGCCGCGGCTACTCTTTCCGCAGCCTTTTGCTGGCGGGCATATGTTTTTGCTTTTCGCTTCTGAGCCTCAGCCAGCAGCTTGCGGCCGCCTATCGAGACTTCCTCTTGCTTGTCGAAATTGATGGCCATCGGGGGGTGGGAGACCGACGGAGATACACCGTTTCTTTTTGCCAATGCCATGGGAGCTGACCTTATTGAGATGTATTGCGGGCCAGCTACGTTTACGCTCGACATGGTTAATAAGTTTTTGTATTCAAACACAACAAAACAATATTTTCACCACGATATACAGTAATGTACAAATAATGACTTGGAAATATTCCAATGAAATAAAATAGCCTCCGTTTTGTTTGTGATATTTAAACTTATCGATCGCGATGGCTTTGGGCGCCGCGGCCGGATTTTTGTCCGACGCCTCGAGATTAACGATTTTGGATTCCCAAATCATTTTTTCAGTAATTCATGGGTGACCGGCTTCGGGAGGCCGGCCATGCCGCCTTGGATGGCGTAGAAAAAATAGTTATATTGTTACATATGCTGTTTCTACAAAACGAAGCCAAAGTGCTTGTAAACCATATGATGGATCGAATCCGTCCACGGGGCCTAGCAAGAGTTGGACATGTCTGCTGGGTGCGGATATTTGGCAACGTTTGGTGGTCCCATTCCGGCATCTGCATCCTCTAGCCCTGCACTCGGAGCAATTGCGGGAATCAAGAGGACCACCGGCCAGTCTTTGATTTGAAATGGTGTGTTCGCATGAAGTCTTTTTCAGCAGGCTTGTTTGCAGCCAGCATGATTGTTTTTCTTTTTTCCGGCTGGCTTGTGTCTGCAGAGACGGAAACAGGCCGCGCGCAAACAAACCCACGCGTGACGCCAAACGAGGCAGAGCGCGTCATGCAGGCGCTCACGGGTGAGAACGACGCCGATTTCGAAGCCTTGATCGACCCTTGTTTCGTCAGCAACGGTCAGCGCATCTGCCCCGGCACGGATAGCGATCCCGACGCCGCTGTAACGCCTGGATCTCCCCCTCAGCGAGCTGTAACCTGGTTACCGGACGTGCGAGGAGAACTCACAACGAGCCTCGCCCTTGAGGACCGCATCCGCGAACGCCTCGCTGCAGGCGGCGGTCAGGAAGCGCTGGCCGACGCGATGCGCCTCGCCGCTCTTGCGGAAAGCGGAGGCGGGGCGCCTCTGCTGATATCGATCAGTCTTCTTGGCGACTGTCTGTATGCGAGCGGCCGCTTTGGCGAAGCCGAGGTTCAATATCGGCGCGTGCTGGCGCTCCGGTTGCCAAAATCGAACGGAGGCGGCCCTGGAAGCTATATGGCGACGGCAAGCCTGCTCGGAAAACTTGCGAACGTCTATGCGGCGCAGAACAATCTCGCGCGCGCTTTCAAGCTCTCCGAGCGGGCGGTCCGCCTTGGAGGCGATGGCATCGACCCTGACGGCGCCTGGGTGCTTTACAATCACGCGCGCCTGGCTTGGCGCGTCCAGCGCTACGATGAAGCCAGCCGTTATTTCCGCCGGGGCGCCGATCTTTTTTTCAACTTCTACGGCGATGACAGCCGCGAAGCGGCCTACGGTCTGGATATGGCCGGCCGTCTCGCCATGCAGCGGCAGGATTGGCGCGAGGCTGTTGTTCTCCTCCGCCGTGCCGCGGCCGTTCAACAGCGGGCTCTCGACCTGAGGCGTTCGTCCCAGAATGCGGAGCCTGATGAGCGCGGCGCCTATGTATTCACTGATCTCGCCGCAGCAGCCTATGCGTTAGCGGAAGAGCAACCTGGAGAGCGGGATGCGCTCCTCAGCGAGGCATTCGAAACAGCGCAATTGGCGAACCAAAAGACCGCGGCCGCAGCGTTGTCGCAAATGGCGGCGCGTCAGGCCAAGGGCACAGGCGCTTTGGCCGACCTTCTGCGCCATCAGCAGGATCTTGTGGCGGAGTGGCATCGGACGAACCGGCGTCTTGCCGATGCGCTGCTGGTCTCCAATCCGAAAGAGCGCGCTGAAGATGCCGCCGCCCTTCGTCGCCGTCTCGCGGACCAGGAACGGGAGATCCGCCAGACCGATTTACGCGTCGCGGCTGATTTTCCCGGCTATTTCGACCTGATGAAACCTACGCCGCTGTCACTCGCTGATGTTCAGCAGCTTTTGATCGAAGGCGAAGCGCTCGTCCAGTTCGCTATCGCGGACAATGATGTTTTCGTCTGGGCGGTTAGCAAGGACGGGGCATCATGGCGTAAGGCCGGACTCTCCACGAGTGAAATCGCCGAGCATGTGCAGGCGCTGCGCTGCGGGCTGGATAGCGAGGCATGGGACAATTCCCGATGCCGGGAACTTACCGGCAAAAACTACACCGCTAGTGATGAACAGGCCGGCAAGCCGCTGCCCTTCGATTATGCTCGCGCTCATAAGCTGTATGTGGCGCTGTTCGGGACGGCGGAAGACTTGATCAATGGCAAGCATTTGCTGCTGATGCCGTCCGGCGCCCTGACACAGTTGCCGTTCCAGGTGCTGGTGACGGCTCAGCCTAAAGACGGCGATAACAGATCCATCGCGTGGCTTATCCGCGACCACCCGTTGACTGTGCTGCCTGCGGTCTCCTCGCTGAAGGCGCTGCGACGCGTGGCTCGGCCGAGCGCCGCGACGAGACCCATGATCGGCTTCGGCAATCCATTGCTCGATGGCCCCGATAGCGCCTATGCGCATCTCGCTCAACTCGCTCGCGACCGGACGGCTTGCGCCACTACGCCGCTCGGTCAGCTTGGGCAGGCGGCCGGGCCGCATGCCAGCGTAGCGCAAGTCGAAACGCGCGGCGGTTTGGCTGATGTCTCCTATCTGCGTGGGCAGCCCCCGCTTCCCGAAACGGCGGATGAGCTCTGCGCTGTCGCCCGCGATGTGCATGCCGATGCAACCGACATCTACCTTGGCGCGCGTGCCACCGAGCGCGAGGTTAAGCGCCTCAGCATGAGCGGCCAGCTCGCTCGATATCACATCGTGCATTTTGCGACCCACGGCGCGCTTGCGGGGCAGGTGACCGGCAATAATGAACCGGGCCTTCTTCTGACGCCCCCCGATAAGCCCAGCGAGGAGGACGACGGCTACCTCACCGCGTCCGAGATTGCGGCGCTGAAGCTTGACGCAGATTGGGTAATCCTCTCGGCGTGCAACACAGCGGCGGGCGGCGCAAAGGGTGCGGAAGCCTTATCGGGCCTTGCCCGTGCCTTCTTCTACGCACAGGCGCGCGCGCTGCTCGTCTCGCATTGGGCGGTGAACTCTGACGCCACGGTGAAGCTTATCACCGGCGCGATGGGGAGGCTTGCAAACAAGGACATAGGCCGCGCCGAGGCTATGAGGGAGTTGATGCTCGCGCTCATCGATCATGGCGAGCCTGCCGAGGCGCATCCGGCTTTTTGGGCGCCGTTCGTGGTGGTCGGCAACGGCGGAACGAGCCAATAGGCGCCTTCGCGGCTTGGGCAGACATTCGTTTTTGCTTGCCTGGGCGGTTCTTCGCGGGACACCGTACCCACCCGTGCCGGTGCAGGCGTCGTTCAACGAGGTCAACCAGGCTCAACAGGAGAAGGAGAAGCTGATCAACGAAGCCCGGCGCGATTACAACAAGGTGATCCCCTTGGCCGAGCGCGAAAAGGATCAGAGGTTCCGCAAAGCCGATGGCTAGTACGCCCCGCGGGAAGTCCTGACCCATATGCTGCGGGCGTCGACAGGACTTCCCGCGGATAAGGCGCACTAGCAACTCATTGATTCTAATGCAGCTTATCCGAGGCAAGTTCGTTTGAGCGCTCGCAGCTATCGGGGTGCGAAATTGCCTCGGGCTGTACTAGCGACTCAAAAGGATCAATGAAGCGAAAGGCTCGTGTTCGCCGGGCGCTTGACCCTATTCGTAACACCCACGAGCGACCGGTTCTGGAAACCGCCGTCCCGTCGAAGATCCTCCTGGCCGCCGTAATCCTGACCCAGATTGTCGCCGCCCTGATCGTGGGATTTGGCTTGCTTGTGAAGCCTCTTCCCTGGCACTTCAGCTTTATCGTCTGGGGATATGCGCTGGTCTGGATGTTCATCATCGATCAGGCGAAGCTGTTTACCTTTCGGCGTCTGCGATCGTGAGTCCTGCTTTGCAGGCGCGGTGTAACGGCGGGACACGGCCTCGCCGATGCGTTTGCGGCTTTCCTTTGCGTCAAGGGAGCCGTCCTGTTCAATTTGCGCGGTCGCTTTGTCGATGCCGGAAGGTAGCACCATGACGGCGCGCTTATTGAAAATGATCTGCAGTTCAAGGCCAAGCTCGCGGATCACCTCAAGCACAATGGTTTCATTTGGCTCCCAGGTGGCGACGATGCACCTGCCAACGGAAAGCGGCTCGACGCCTCCACGTTTCAGAGTCTCAATAGAGGCATGAGAAGGCGCAGGCCCAATCAGCCGCCCCTGCTTGCGATCCGGATCGTAGATCTGTGTGCCATTTTCCGCGACGATGCGGTCGAACAACTCATGTCCCGGAAAGGCTTTCAGGAGGTCATTGAGTTGCCGCCCCGTGACGAGCACGAGGCGGCGTGCGCTTTCCTTGAAGTCCTTCAGGGCATGGATAGTCTCTTTGTCCACTTTTCCGTCATGGGCGATAGTGCCGTCAAAGTCGGCTGCGAGCGCTGTGAAGTACATTGTCAGGCCTGTCGAAGTCTGGGCCGCAGCAACCAAAGACGCTGCGCCGGTCAGTGGGATTTTTGCGGTTTGATAAACACAGTACCGAGCGGCTTCCGCTCAGCATCTTCGAGCGCTTTCTGCAGCAGTCACATCCTCTCTTTAACGCCCGTCTTAAGCAGATACCAATTCGCAGGATAGGAGGTCATGAAGCCAAACAGCATCGCGATCTGCATCATGAACCAGAACTCGGCCGAGTTGACTTTGAGTTCTGCGCCCAGGAGTTGCCGAAACAGGTAGAAATAGGCAATAGCCATGAAGCCATACATGCCGATCTGCCATGCCGTGATCGACAGCGTGTCTGCCTTGAGAGCGGCGATCAGGCCCTGGCTCAGCGAGAGCTTTCTCATCGGCGCGATCGTAAAGTACTGGAACAGGATGCCGAGGCCAAAGGCGAAGAGGAAGTCCAGGATCCAGACGGCGAAGATCTTTTCGCTGAACAGGCTGCCATAGCCGAGCCAGACCGCGACGGAGGGAATGAAGAAGGCGAGCCATTCAGCGATAAGGTCGCCGAGCGTGCAACCGCTTCCGCAATGCAGCGTTCCATTCGCCACCATGATCGGAAACGGCGTCAGCTTGCGGGAGGGCATCTCCTCTGCGCGATCCATGGCGGCGCGCACCTTCGCGTCAGCCGAAAGCCGGCCATACCTGAAATATTGCCAGACGACCCAGACCGTCCCGAACAGTGCTGTCGTGGGCCAGACCACATTCATGATCCACATATCCTCGCCGCCTTGACGAACGTCGAAGGCACTGAGGCTTCAAACGGCGTTGGAGAGGAAGGGCAGAAGACCCTGTCCGAGCTGAAAGAGCTGCCGGCGGGCAAGTTTGATCGGCAGTTCATGCAGCATCAGATCAAAGACCATGAACACGATCTGCAGCGTTTCAAAGAAATTCAATCGCAGACTGAGAATGCGCGCTTAAAGCAGTTCGCGTCGGAGACTTATCCGATCCTTCAACAGCACCTGGCGCTCGCCAAGGCAGTGGAAGAGTCCATGGAGCGCAAAGCAGACGCGCCTCAAGGTAAGCTCGTTCGGCGCCTGAGCGGTTGTGAAGCGTTTACAGTCCAGGACATCGGCGATTCTTGATAGCGTCGTCTTCATGCAACCCGTTTCCGCTTGCGTAAGATTGGCAGCGACGGTGGTTGCGAAGACAGACACGGAATCGGTAACGCCCCAAGTGCATTGACGCAAACTTTTGTGCGGTCACGGTGCCGCTGTCGTTGCGAATGGGCTTCTCCCGCGCCGAGCACGCGATGGCTGGGGAGTTGACGCGTTCGCATGCTCGTACTTCAAACGAGGCGGTGCTGGTGGGTTTTCCAAGCCCTTGTCTCAAGCAGCTTTCTGTACGCGCACCTCCATGAGAGCGAACAACCGCGCGAAACTTAAGACGAGGAAGCCTGCCAGAAGTACTCCCCCTATCGTCCACATGAGCGCTCCGCCGAATTGCTGGTCCTGGAGCGGCGTCATTCCCCAGGGCTATGTCGTATTTCGGTAAACCGAGAACCAAGGCGTTCCCGATAGGGTGAGGAGCGCTCCGAGCAGAGACATCTGAAACCCAGAGAAGATGCTTGTGGCAAGGAGATTGAGGCTTGTCGCCGTCCTGATGTCGAAGAGCGCGTTCCAGAAGGCGATGGAGCATAGAATGATCGAAAGCTGCATGATCCAATAAATGACGTTGTTCTGCAGCGTGAGGTCCAATGGATGGCCAAAATGCCAGAACCAGAAGATCGCGGCAAAAGGATATCTGCCTCAAGAGTTTGGAAGATCGGTTTGCCGAGCGCGCTTCCGTGACGATGTCTGCTGCGCATCCTTTAAATTTGTCACTTTCGCACTCGAATGGCCTTCGCTTAAAAGCCCGGAATTGTCGCGCTCATGATAATCTTCAGGCTTAAGACCGGCTAAGAGGATGAGGCGCGCGAAGGCCATGTCGATGTGCGGATGCACCTTCGTCCACACCGCCGTCAACATCTCTCCTTTGTCGCAGATGGAATAGCCGATGGCCAACCCAATCCCGAGACCGGAGAAGAACGGCCCGATGATCGAAGAAACGACAAGGGCGAAGATAACCCCCGCGAGGGCATAAAGTCCTTTGTTCATGGATCACACTCCCGCTCGCAGCTCTCTCAAAAATTCAAAAATTCACGGCCTATGTGTTGTTGCAGCCTTCAGTCGTCGAAAGCATCTTCTCATTATCGAAGGTCAGGCAGGTTGTTGACGCGGTGCGTCTAAGGGAAGCTCTCGCTATGCCTACTCGCATTTATCTGGTTCGTCATGGGGCAACGCATCTGACAGAGGAAGATCGGTTTGCCGGCTCCTCGGATGTCAACCTGTCGGCGGAAGGTCAAAGACAGGTTGCGAGCCTCGCTGAGCGGCTCAAGAACGACAAGCTTGACGCCATCTACACGAGTCCCCTTGCGCGCACGGTTGAAACCGCGCGCATCCTGGCAGCCCCGCATGGTCTTCAACCCATTCCAGAGCCCTGTCTCAGGGAGATCGATTACGGGCGTTGGGAAGGGCTGACCCGCGGTCAGGTTGAACGCGATTTTGCGGCCGAGTACGCCATCTGGCAGGAGGACCCCTTCACCATCGGCCCGCGAGGCGGTGAGTCCGGCTTGAATGTTCTCAATCGCGTTCTGCCGGTTGTTCGCCGCATCGTCGAGACGCATCGGCATCAGAGCGTGCTTGTGGTTTCGCACAAAGGCACAAACCGGTTGCTGATCAGCAGCCTGTTGGGCTTCGATATGCGCAGCTATCGGGATCGCCTCGATCAGAGCCCGGCGGCGCTCAACATTCCGGGATCTGCTCCGAATACCGTTTCTGCTGCGTTGGCGAAGCCCCAAAGAAGTTGCTTTGAAAACAAACGGCGCGCTTTTGAGTTTGAGCCGCTTTCCATGATTTGGGCTTCACTGAGTGGCGGGGTCTCGAGGGAAAACACTCAAGGATGGGAAGCAGCCTCAAAAACATGCGAAGGTCGTCATCGAGGAAGCGGGATTAATGTTGCGTTGGTGAAGCTGAGTATTTGGAACCACTTTCCATTGAGAGCGTTGCTGCAACCGTGATTGATATAGCGTGGTCCAGAATCAGACTGTGAGCTAATCCCCAATAATCAAAATTTGTCTCGCCTGAATCAGTCGAAAAAGAAACCACAGCTTAGCCACATCCGATGCCGAGCGAAGATGTAGATGTGATTGGACTAGCTTATCTTTTTGCCGGTTTCTTTATCTTGGCGGTGGTATGGCTTCCTCTCATCCTTCGCGGCTCGGTCCTCACTCTCCCGATTTTTGCGGTTCTTTGCGGCTTTACTCTTGTCTGGGTCGTTGGATGGCAATCTCCGCTGAAGGAAGGGTCCGAGTATCTTCCCGCCCTGACGAGAACCGTGCTCCTCTTCGCGGTTATGGAAGCGGGGCTAAAAATTGACCGGCGGTTTTCTTGCAACGCGTGGGCAAGCACTTGGCGGCTTCTTTTTGTCGTCATGCCGTTGAACATCATTGGCGCGGCTTTGCTTGCGATGCTTCTGCTTCCGGCATCGCTAGGAGTTCGGTATTCTTATCGGTGCTATCCTGGCGCCGACCGACCCCGTGCTTGCGTCAAGTATCGGCGTCGGTCCTCCTGGCACAGGGGAAGAAGGCGAAGTGCGTTTTGCGTTGACATCCGAGGCAGGGCTCAATGACGGCTTGGCTTTTCCTTTTCTTGTCCTCGGATTGGCAATGACGCAATCTCAAAGCTTCGGCGGCTTGGACTTTGGACGTTGGCTTCTGATCGAGGTTCTGGCGCGCGTTGCGGCGGGAGTGGCGATGGGGACAGCGTGCGGCCTCGGGTTGATTTTCTTGAACCGCAGGCTGCCGTCGCGTTGGAAGCTTTCGCGATCTTGCGAGGGACTCGCTGTCATCGGGATCATGTTCTTTGTGTACGGATGCGCCGAACTGGGTTCCGCAAACGGGCTCGCCGCGGTTTTTGCAGCCGGAGCCTCCATTCGGCAAACGACGCAACTCCTGGACTACACCAAGGTAACCTATGCGTTTGCTGAGCAGCTCGAACGCCTCCTGATGACCACAATCCTTCTCATATTCGGGGGAACGCTGCTCAATACCTCGTTGCCTTCGCTGTTGAGCCCCGAGTTCCTCTTTGTCTTTCTCGCCTTGTTCGCCCTGCGGCCCATCGCCGTCTTTGTCGCATTCCTTGGTTCAGGCGCAAGCCGGGCCGAGCGTCTGACGCTCGGCTATTTCGGCATTCGTGGTATCGGAACTCTCTTTTACTTCTTTTATGCACTATCGCATGGAGCAAAGGACGTTGCGCTCCTGTCTCCGATCATCGCCCTCTCCGTTTTAATATCCATCGCTGTGTATGGGCTCACCGGCGGAGCAGTTATGAGTTGGCTCGAAAAATAGAAGGGTTTTCGGGGTATTCCGCGTCTGGGAACAAAATCTGGGCCTTTGGATTAACCCGCGTGATCGCAATCGAGACTGTGCGGTCACCTGAAGTCGATTACCTCACAGAGGCCTTCAGCGTCGGCGTAGCATTCGTCACTGCAGGCCGACAAAGGCGAGTTTGCAGTAGAGGTGCGCCTTCACCGAGAAGGCGCGTTTTGTCAATGCTGATTATTCTAATGGTTGGCGGCGGGAAGATTGCGAATTTGATCAGAAGTCATGGAAGGGGCGACGAGTCGGTCACCTTTAAGCTGCAAGTCATTCGCGGAGATCGCCACGCGCTTCGAGCCGATGCCGAGAAATCCTCCCACATCAAGTTCTGCTGATTGGATATTTCCGCCCGAGCCTTGCTGGACTTTGTCGATCTTTCCGACTTCATTGTTGTTGCTGTCGTAGAGCGTCTTCCCAACGATCTGATTTTTCGCTAATCCACCAATACCTTGTTGCGCCTGCTGCATGTGGTTTTGCTGCGAAGGCTGCGCTTGGTTGGGTTGTGTATTCTGCCCCTCGCGCTGCACCGTGACCTGGGGTTGTCCCTGCTCCTGCACATTTACTTTCGGCTGACCTTCGTGAGTAACTTGTACACTGGGCTGGGCCTGCTGCACCTGAACGTTTGGCTTTGGTTGTGTCACCGTGACCTGGGGTTTCTGCTCCGTCACAGTGACTTGAGGCTTCGGCTGGGTTACCGTTACATTAGGCTGCGGTTCTTGTACATTTACCTTGGGCTGCTGCTCCTGAACCTTGATTTGAGCGCCATTCGGCGCCCCAGGTGATTCCGATTTGGATTGGGCATTTGCAAGTGCGCTACCGCTTGCGATCAAGCAAACGCTGGCGGTGAGAAGGCTTATGCGCCCTATTAAAAGTCTATGAGATCCCATGATACTTTCTCCACTGGCAGGGTTCATAAGGATCCAACCGCTGTAGATCGAGTACGTTCCTATTCTCTAGCATCTTCTGCGTTCTCCAGGTGGAGGTTAACGTCGCAGTCGAGGAGAGATTAGGCTCCACTTAGCACCGAACACCTTTGTTAAGCGGAACGTCATGCGATTAGGGGCGCCCAATAGGATTGCAGCCTCAACGCGCGGTTAGCGGCCTTTCGCGGCTTTCACCGCCACCAAATCAAACTGCCCCTACCAACGGCGACGTGGCCAAGCACCAGACGACCAACATCCGGGGTTTCTGGATGCTCCAACCACCGAAGAAGACTTCACCGTAAAACGAAAGGGAACCATTTCGCAGGCGATCCTATATACATGTGAAAATGGAGATGAAACATGTCGAATGAGTGGATTCTGTATTTGTGGCTCTGGCTACTCATCGGTTCTGCCGTCATATTCGTCGTTGGCAGTAGAAGATAGTTCGGCTTTGCGAAGCCTCCGATTTGGCTGCAGTTTCTTTTGCCACGAAGCGAGAGTCGGATTCCACCCACCTGCGCGCCAATCCGAAATGGGACGACGGCTGCGGGAAATGAGCATGAAACATGAGGCGGAGGCCATATCCTTGGTACCAGAACAAGTGGCTAAAACCTCCATCGCAGTTGCGCTAAAGAATGTCGGCTTTCTCATCATCAACTAAGATGCTCAGTATGGCGCGGCGCCTCAGGTTCTGCGATGACTATAAGGCGCGTCGTGAACTTGGCTTGGCCGGACTTCTTCCACGTCGGAGCTATCCGAGCGATAAACCCGGGCTTCTTCTTCGTCAGGCAAGACGCGGATGAACCGCGAAACTCGACCACCTTCTCCGAAGCGATCTTATTAAAGGGCTTGTCCCTTTGTTGCACCCCTTGGTCTTTCTGAACAGGTTGTCCAGGCCCCCCTCGTCATGAAGACGCGAACCCTAATGCGGGCAGCATATAAAGGCGAAATATGCTTGCATCGCGCGCTTGCGCAAGCATTGAGATCAGAATGTTCATCTGACGTGGTGTTATCAGACCGATACGCTGGTGCTGGAGACGGACTTGGAAGCGGAGCCCTGCGCTATCCACCTTAGTGGCTTCATTGCGGAACGCGATGAGGACTCGGTTCACGTGTTTTCCGAACTACAAAGCCGCTCCTCGTTGCCGATCCAATATTCTGCTCCAGCCCCGGAAAGTTCAAACTATGATTTGCAATGCCGAAGCCGGACTACCTATCATCGCTGCCGTTGGGCTTGATTTCGAAGCCGCTGTGGCACGGAGCCCTGGCGTTGATTTAGCCATCGGCCTCAACCGGAAAACCCATCTTAAAGCGCTTCGCGAGAAAGCCGCAAAAGGCAGCCTTGGCATTATCAGCTTCGGCATCGCCGGAGGTTTGTCACCGAGCCTCAGGCCGGGCGATGCCGTCATTGCAATGGGCGTCATGACTTCAACGGGAAGGTTTGATACCTGCCCGGTCTGGTCCGCGGCTCTTTCAGCTGCCTTGCCTAGAGCCCGGCAGCTGCCGGTATATGGGTCGGAAAGACCGCTGCTCACTGTTTCGGATAAGCGGGCGCTTTGGCTAGAGACCGGGGCTGCAGTCGTCGACATGGAATCGCGCGACGCGGCCATGGTTGCTGCGGAGCACGGTCTTCCGCTAGCGGTCCTGCGAGTTGTTCTCGAACTCAGCGCGGCGGGGCATTCCTCCAAGTGCGCTTGCCGGCGTGAACGAGCAAGGCAAGACAAGAACACAGGACGTGATCAAAGCGCTTGTGAGACGGCCGCAGGATCTGCAAGCGCTCATCCGGCTTGGGATCGATGCGCAGAAGGCTATATATCACCTTCACTGTTGCAGGGCCGCGCTTGGGCCGGTTTTTGCTTTCACAAGAGAGGAAGAAAGAGCTGTCTCCAGGATTACGATACAACAAGTCAGACATATCACCGGACAATCTGTTAATCTTACTGTGTCATGATCGCAACTATTGATGGAGGGACTAGACCCACGGGCTATAGAGGGAAGTGGCGTCGCGTTTTGAACGAGTGCGATCAACACACAAGGCCGGACTCTGATCTCCAGACGATCAAGCGAGACCCGGGATCACATTCTTGAACCTGTGCGGTTCATTCTCGCAATAAACATCTCCGTCTACAAACTCAATATCACGACTGTGCAGCGAGAGGGCAAGGATCAAACCGGCATATTCCTTGCCGCTCCATTTACTGAAGCGTGTCTTCTTTGACGGCCCCGCATTCGGAAACAAAGAATTTGAAGTCGTTCGGGTTCGAAATGTACTTTTCGGCATCCTCGACAAGCAAGCCGGTGTGAATACGAAGCGCGTTCTCATACTCCGGCAAGCAAAGCCTACTCATGTCGTTGAGAGCGTGTAGCAACCTCCTAGTCACCAGCAGGTTGCCACGGGCGCTGATACGAAGCGGGCGCAAGGTTGTGTTCAGAATGGCATCGACATTCACAATATCGAAATGGAGACGGGGTTCGCCTTCGCGGTCGTAGCGAACTTTAGGAGGAGGTTTAGACCTTAGGAGCTGAGACAAAGTTGCTGAAAGGTTATCGATGCAGCTTATGGCCGTATAGGAGTTGTTGATGCCGGGTGAAAGCGCCCGAAGCGCAATCTCGATAAGAAGATGTATGAGGAAGCTGACGTCTGCGTCGGGCAAACGGCTTGGCCCAATGATAATTCCATCACTGGCAACGGTTTCTTCCACTTCATCGCCGCAATACCCAAAAATGATCGCAATGGGGATGCCTTCAACAACGAAATCGCCGGGCACTACCTTGAGAAGGATGAAGCAGTCTTGGCTTTGAGCCGCATCCAGCATCGGCTCAGTCTCTACCATCCGCACATAGCCAGCTTTTCTGGCACATACCGTGCGCGCAGGCCCTGGCGTAGGCATCTGCGTACCCTTAGCGCATTCTTGACGTCGGCTTTCGTCAAGGAGGCGGGCGACAGCGTCATGCATCTCTTCTGCGGCTTTCGCGACCTCATTATCGACAAGAACCTGAGACGAGACATGATGTACATAGACGATCAAGACATAGACGCTGATGATGGCCAGGACGAAGGCGACGAAAGCCGAAAATCTCGGGGTATGCTCGTCGCCGACAAAACCCAAAACTGTAATTGCGAAGAGAAAGGTACAGCAAAACACGCCGATGCTGAGCCTAGTCAGCGTGCTTTCGCGGAAGCGCGTAAGGAGGCGCGGCCCTATATTGCCGGCAGCCAGGGTGAAAACGACCAAGGTAATTGAGTACGTGAGGCTGATGACGGTTATCGTCGCCGTTGCGATGGTTTGGAGCAGGCTTCTTGTCGTGACTGCGCCTAAGCTTTGAATGAAGGGAATAATGTCGGAGTATGTACGATCGATCCAGATCGCCGCTCCGGCAAGGGCTAAACCCAGCAAGCCGAGTGCGCTTGGCAAAAACCAGAAGGATTTTGTTATCGCCCAGAGGCGGGTCGCGGAAACGGCCCGTGCCATTTTGATATCGCTGGTTGAGCTTGAAGCGGCGCTATAGCCTCCTAACAATCCGTTCCGGCCGCAGTTCCTGTAGAACAGGCTTTGCATCCGCTTTTGGCGCGAGCAGCATGAGAGCGCGTTCGAAGTCCTTGAGGGGGAAGCAAGCTCGCGGGAGGGTAATAATGGATACAGACCTGGGGAGGCACGCCCTCATCTGCTTCTGCGGAGAAGGGGCGGCGGAGGCGGGCGTGGCAGCCTGTCCGCTCAATGTCGAGAGACGCCCAGCCACGCTGAGCTTATAACTAACGGCCCTAAGTGCTGACCTGCGCCCAGTCGCGGTGGCGATTGAACGGACCATTTCTGGCGCGCGCATCAAGGAATTCCATGCGCTGCAGCATGCATCGACGATGTCCTCGTAAGTTTCCCAGACTTGATGGCTTAGGGTGTTGCCTCGAAGGTATTCCCAGATGTTTTCGGCCGGGTTCAGTTCTGGCGCATCAGCGCGAACGCAGCAAAGGGAAATGACACCAAGCACCCGCGCACAAAGGCGGGGCGGGGGATGTGGGAGACATCTTGCATTGGGCGATCCGTGATTGAGACGTCTCGCGTATACGTTGAGCACAGCTTTCAAGATCAACGCCGAGTCATTCAAAGATGGAGATCGTGTCGACCCTTAGCTCGTTCGGCAGCCCTGTTCGGGCAGTGGTCATTGGCGCGAGCGGCGCTATCGGTGGCGCTCTCGTCGATAGGCTTGCCGGTTGCGCGCAGGTCGATTGCGTTCTGGCCTCCTCGCGCACGCCGCATCCGCACGCCAGTTCAAAAGTCACGCCTCGGCATATCGACATCCTTGACGAGGCCAGTATCGCAACGGCCTCCATTGGGGTCGAACGGTCGAACGGTCGAACGGTCGAACGGGCGAACGGGTCGAACGGGTCGACGTCGCGATCGTCGCGACAGGTCGCCTGCACGCGCCCGGCGGCATACAGCTCGAGAAGTCGTGGCGCTCCCTCAATAAGGCGACGCTCATGGAGGGGTTTGCGATTAGCGCTGTTGGACCGACGCTCGTCGCCAAGCGGAGCAAGCGGAGGATCAGTTGATCCCACCTCCAAAGGATTCCACCTGTGATGGCCAATCCGATCGTGACGGTATTTGGGGGAACGGGATTTCTGGGGCGGCGCCTCATACGCCATCTTACCAGTCAAGGCTTTTCGGCCAGGATCGCATCGAGACATCCCGAGGACGCGGGCATACGTGCGGATATTCGAGACGAAGGCGCGGTTGATGCAGCGATCGCCGGCGGCAGGCCGTCCAGCGTGAGCGTTTCGCCAGCCTCCAAATCTCCCTAGCAGGCTGTCGGACTTAACACCCAGCGGCGGCAGAGGGTAGAATCATCGCATTGATTCGCCACCGTTTTCGGACCCGCGCCCATGAGCAACTTTCGTAACTTCGACCGCGACACGGGATTTCTCCTGCCGCCTTCGGTGAACGAGTGGCTTCCCGAGAGGCATCTCGCGCGGTTTGTGGCGGAGATCATCGACGCTCTGGACGTCTCGGCGATGAGCAACAGCTATCGCGGCGTTGGTTCGGCGAGCTATCACCCGAAGCTTCTGTTGGCCGTCCTGGTCTATGGCTACGCCACGGGGGTCTTCTCCAGCCGCAAATTGGAGCGGGCGACATACGAACTCGGTGGCCTTCCGCTTCATCGCGGCGAACGAGCACCCCGATCACGACACCATCGCGACATTCAGGCGGCGGTTCATCAAGGAGACCGAAGCGCTGTTCGTGCAGGTTCTGCTTCTGGCGCGCGAGATGGGCATGCTCAAACTGGGCACGGTCGCGCTGGACGGCACGAAGGTGCACGCCAACGCCAGCAAGCACAGCGCGCTGTCCTATGAGCACGCGGGCAAGATCGAGGCGCAGTTGAAGGCCGAGGTTGCCGAGCTGATGGCGAAGGCCGAAGCCGCCGATCAGGCCGACCTGCCGGACGGGATGTCGATTCCGGAGGAGTTGGCGCGGCGCGAGGAGCGCTTGAAGAAAATCGCCGAGGCTCGCGCGAAGATCGAGGCGCGCGCCAAAGAGCGTTTCGAACGCGAGCAAGCCGAGCATCAGGCCAAACTGGCAGCGCGCGAGGCCAAGACCAAGACCACCGGCAAGAAGCCCGGCGGCAAGCCGCCCGAGCCGCCGGTGGAGGGGCCGGCGCCAACCGATCAGATCAATCTGACCGATGAGGAGTCGCGCATCATGCCGGTTTCAGGCGGCGGCTTCGAGCAATGCTACAACGCTCAAGCCGTCGTCGCGGAAGGCAGTCTGCTGGTGATTGCCGGCGATGTGGTTCAGTCCCCCAACGACAAGCAACAGCTCGAACCGATGCTGGCCAAGACCAGCGCCCTGCCCGAAGAGTTGGGCAAGGTCGAAACGCTGCTGGGCGACAACGGTTACTTCAGCGAGGCCAATGCCAAGGCGTGCAAGGCGGCCGCGATCGAGCCGTTGCTCGCCATG
This sequence comes from uncultured Alphaproteobacteria bacterium, assembly GCA_963757195.1. Taxonomy (GTDB): domain Bacteria; phylum Pseudomonadota; class Alphaproteobacteria; order Rhizobiales; family Rhodomicrobiaceae; genus Rhodomicrobium. The sequence continues at coordinate 1,596,331 of CAVWQG010000001.1, read as the reverse complement.
GGCCGGGACTCGCATCATCCCTCCTTGAGCGAGCGCTGCGCCGCGGCTCCGGCCGCGCCGAAAAACCCAACACCGGTCGAGGCCATGGCCCACCGCCTGCAAACGCCCGAAGGCAAGAAACTTTACGCCCTGCGCAAACACACTCCCGAGCCCGTGTTCGGCATCATCAAGTCCGTGCTCGGATTCCGTCAGTTTCTGCTGCGCGGGCTGGACAAAGTCAAAGGCGAGTGGACTCTCGTGACTATGGCCTGGAACTTGAAGCGGATGTTCGTGCTGAAGGCTGCATGAAGGCGCGACGACGATCGCCCTTCTGCGCCACGACGAACGCCATCCCCTGTCGGCAGACCCTAGTCCGACAGGCTGCTAGGCAGAAGGCCAGGGCGCAATACGTGCGGCGCGTGAGAAGGATGCGAAGAAACGAATAATACATTCCGAAAAAAGCGTGAGACCGGCGGCGGGTGGCGTGCCGGGCTTGGTCAAACGCCGATCGGCAAGCACGGCCTAATACCGGCCAATAAGGCGTACGGGGATGAACCAGCGGGAAACGATTGCGCTGTTCGAACAGTGTGAGGCCGCACGAAGAAGCGCGCTCGAACGAGGAGACGATGAAGATAAAGCACATGAGGCTGCCAAGGCGGTTTGGAACGCGTGGGCAGAGAAATTACTTGCCGAGCGAGGAGCTGAAAAAGCGCGGCAATTGGGAAACTGGCTCACACCTCTTCGGCGGAGCTATCGAACCCCGGAACAACGAAACACGTGTGTGGATTAGAGCGGCAATGGTCGACTTCTCAGGCGCATGTTTCGAATCCAGGGACACAACGACCACGACAAATCCTGAACTGAAGCACGCACCACAAAGCCAAGTACTATACAGTGGAAGCAAGCTAAATTTTCGTCTCTTTATCTTCCCTGGACCCGCGTTATTCAATGATACGACGTTCTCGGGTGCAGCGTTATTTGGAGGAACAAAATTCTGGCTATCAACCACATTTTCTACCGCTAATTTTCTTGATCACGCGGAGTTCGGTGGGGTTCGATTTGCGGATAATGCAAAATTCTCTAAGGTGTCGTTCGGGGCGGGAGCGCTTTTCGCGTCCGCGCAATTTTCTGGCACACCGCCTGCAGTGCCTCTAATTTATTAACTAAGGGCACGACCCCCGCGTAGCATCCGCGGCCGCCGCCACCTCCTCGAAGAAGGTCAGGGTTTCTCTCGAAATCATCTCAACCTGCCCGGCGAGTTCGACGGTACCCTCCTGGATGCTTTTCGCGGCGAAACCGTTGGCGCAGATCGAAGTCATCAACGGACACGATGCGCTCGCGCAAAGCGCTGGTGGCTTTGCAGGCCGAATTGGCGAAGGCTGCGATATCGCGTGTAGCTCCATGTTGCTCCTCGACCGAGGTTCGCATAGCGGACGTCAGTTCGTTGAGCTCCCGGATCCCGGTGCCGATGGAATTGACAGCGCCTACGGCGGCGCGCGTGGCGGTCTGAATTCCGTTAATCTGCTTTCGAATGTCCTCGGTGGCTTTGACGGTTTCGCTGGCAAGGGTTTTGACTTCACGCGCCACAACGGCGAAACCTTTGCCGGCATCGCCCGCCCTTGCGGCTTCGATGGTGGCGTTGAGAGCCAGCAGATGGCTCTGGCTTGCGATTTCGTTGATTATGACAACAACGGTGCCGATCGCCTCGGCGGCGCGGGCTAACTCCTGGATGAGGGCGTTTGCGCGCTCAGCCTGGATTACCGCCAAATCCGCCTTCGCGGCGGAATAGGCGACGGTTTCACTAATGCCGCCGATGGATTCGCTGAGGTTTTCCACGCCCTTGGCCACTTCTTGCACGTTTACGGCGGTGTCGTCGAGCGTCGTAACCATCGCCGCGGCATGATTTGCCGTGTCGTCCGCGACTTGCCGCATTGTCGAGACGGCGGCCTCCATCTCTGTGACGCTGGTTCCGATGCTGTCGAGAACGCCGCGCACGCGCTGACTGAAGACATTTTTCTGCCGCTCAGTCTCCGCCTCCTTCGCGGCAATGGCGCTTGTGGCAGTCGTGGAGACGGAAGAAGCGCCGACAAACAAAGCGGCGGTAAGGGCGGAAATCCCCGTTGCCAAGTCCGCCAGGCGTCCGCCGCCCCGGCTTGCCTGGGTGAGCCGGCCTTCAAAATCTCCAAGGTCGAAAGTTTCCACCACCTCAACCATAAGCCGGATGCGGGAGCGCATGCGCCGGATCTGGAAAGCCTCGGCTGTTGCGGCCATCAGCAAGAACCATGCTGTGAGGTAGAATAGATTGCTCATAACGATAACTCCACAGGAAATGAACCGCTCTCCCCGTGGCTAAAATGGCCTTGCTTGGCCTCGTCCTGATCCAGGGGATTGAGAAGCCGTCCGATATCGAGCACCATTCCCACTTCGCCTCCGCCGAGGAGCGCGCAACCGGTCACTCCGCGGATGCCGGTCAGGTATCCCCGTAATGGCCGGATCAGGACCAGTTGCTGGCCCATAAGCTCGTCCACCATAAGAGCGACCCGCTGAGACTTCTTACCGACCACAACGAACAAGGACCTTTGGTCCGCGGAAGCATTCTGCTGGAGAAACTCCCCTCCGGCAGCGGCCGCTAGAAAATGCACAGGAAGGACATCCTCGTGCCCCAGCTTCAGCATTTGCCGGCCTTCCGCGGATACCCGCATCACGTCGTCAACGCTTGAATGGACGATGCGCTGTATCGCCTCGAGAGGGATCACGTAACGGAAGCCGGCCACGCGCACGACCATGCCGTCCAGCACGACCATGGCCATCGGCAAAGAGACATGGAAGCGGATGCCTCCGCCAGAGGGCGATTCAATACGAAGGCCGCCCCCCCCGCTTCGAAGAGCCGCCCGGGTTTCAGCGAAAAGAGCGTCCGCTTTGCCCTCGGGAACGGCCTTAAGGCCCGCCCCGTCATCGTCGAGGGTGGCCAGGACGCGTTCGTCGCTTCGGGCAAGCGCGAGGTGGATCTTTCCGCGGCGCCCCTTGCCCATCGAGACGCGGCAGTCGGGCTGCTCGATGCTTTGAGCCGCACAAAAGGCGACAAGGGTTCGCAGGTGCGGCTTGAGTTCCTCCAGCATGGCATGGTCGAGAACGAGGTCTTCGCCGTTGACGCTGAGATCGATCTCCCGTCCGTTTTCTCGCGCAACGGTCTCGGCGAAGGCTTCCAAGGGTTTGGTCAATAGCGTGGCCGGACGTGCTCGAACAGCAATGGATTCTTCTTGAAGCCGCTCCAGTTGACTGCCGAGCTGAGCCTCGGCCTGATACGCCTTCTCGATCCTGCCCGTGAAGCTTTCCAGCGCCAGCCGCACCTTGGCCTGCGCCTTGCCCCACTCTCCACCGGCCTTCGAAAGCTCCGCCTCCACTGTCCGGACGATATCCTCGGCGGCAAGGTCGCCCAGCATCCGGTAGATCATGGCTTGCCCGGTAACGATTTCGCCGATGCCTTCCAGCATGTCACTCGGCATCAGGTCCTGATTGGTGGCGGTTCGCATAGCGCTCGCGGCCTCTGCGCTCGCGCATTGCTCCAGCGTCTGCCCGGGGTTGTGGAAGCGCTGACCGCTGTTCAGCACCATTTCGATCTTGAGCGCAGCGCGTGTTGGGTCGAGCACCGCAAGCGATTCCGCCAACTGGCTTTCACTCAGGGGCGTTGCGAGCAGGAAGTCAAAAAGCGTGCCGGCGCCATCGAACACCGTGACGTTGCTGATGACGCTGGCGGCTCCCGAGTTGATCCACTCGAGAAACTTGGCGGCGGCCTGTTCGTCGCTGTTGAGAGCGGCGCGGACAATGTAGAATCTCTCCCCCTGGCTCATTGCCGCCACGGCGGCCTTGAGGCTTTCCGGGGTCAGGACTTTCCGGAAGGATTTGGGCAGCCCCAACCGCGACTCGATGACTGTGGAGGAGATTGCGCCGCTGACAGTGAACGCCGCATTCGCGGCCTCCTCGAACAACTTTTCGATCATCGCCATGTCCGGCGTCCCGCCATTGCCCACGGTGTCGAACATGAGTTCCAGGTCGGCGCTGAAAGTGCGGGCTATGCGCAGGAGGATCGGGTCTGGCGGCGTTCCATCATCCCTTGCTCGCGCGAACAGGTCGATCAAGGACATCGACAGATGGGCTGCCGTCTCCATGCCGTAATGGCGGCAAGCGTAGCAGGTCAAGCGTAGGAGTTCGATCACTCCATCGCGTTGCAAGCTGGCGGTAGGGTGCTTGCGCATCTCATCCAGCGACTGACTGAGCTCGATCAGGGTGTCGAATGCTTTATCCGCGCACCAGTTCTGCAGCACCGCAGCCGGGACGAACTTCGATCCCTGAACCCGGGATGGCATGGCCTGCCCAATGCGGGTCAGCTCTTCGTATAACTGCAACTCCAAACGGCGAAATGCCACGAATTGGTTCTCTGCCGCCAACTGCCCGGCAATGTCGGCGACGCGAACGAACTCCAGAGCCTCGGCCCTTGACCGGATTTCAGCGGCTGAGGCAAGGAATGCGGCCGCATCGACTGGCCTCCCGGAAACCAAAAGGCTTCCAAAGGTTGAAATACTGGCCAGGAGAGTTGGAAGGCTGTCGAAGAACTCTGAAACCAGAGTCCCAGCGGGACCATCGCCGCCGGCAGGAGCGGGATGCGCCTGACTATCGCGGCGGGCCGCCAACTCGAGCTTCGCTATGAAATTTTCGGCCTCGGCGAAGCAGATCTCCGGGCGCGCGCCGAACTCCGACAGTAGCTCGGGCCAGCCGGGCATGCCGATCTGTTTACTGGCGTGGAGCAGCCGGTCCACTTGGGAGGCGAGAGCACGCCGCGCGCGCTGCGGATCGGTCTCGAACTCAATGATTGCCGCCTGCATTTCGATGAGTATGTCGTGGACCATGTCGAAAAAGATCCCGCGATAGGTCGGGTCCGCGGCAAGCATCGAACGGTCGGCGGCGCTGGGCGCCGGTACGTCCGCGCTCTCATCCATAAAGTCTTCCAGTTCACTGGCTACGAAGCAGTCACCATGGGCAGCGGTCGAACCGGCGACCTGCAGGGACTTAACATGCGGCTCTGCGGGAGCCTCGCCGCTCATGAGGTTTTGCATCTGGGCGATCAGGGCATGGAGGTCCGCAACGGTGGCGACGTGCAGCGACAGAAAATCCGCGGACTTGCCGACCCAGCCTGCAATGCCGATCTGTCCGGCAGCGAAGCGCAGGTGCTCAAGGGACGCGGCCAGACCGCCGCTGTCCACACGCTCGCCAGCCTGCAATTGCTGAAGGAGCTTCCGGGCCTCCTTCAGCGTATCGGCGGCCATGCCGTTGAAGATTTCGAGATAGAGCGCATCCTGGGCGAGGGCCGGGCGCTTAACGGGTTCGAAAATGATCGCTTCCGGCTCGGCCGCCATCACCGCCTGCCTTGCAGCCCGGCATTGTTCGATCTTGGCTTCCATGCGCCCGGTTAATGCTTTTGAACTCTCCGGGGAGGCGTCGGCGCGCCGTGCCAGGGATTTGTTCATCATGGCGCGCAGGGTATCCGCCGCCTCAAGCAGCAAGGAGATGATCTCCGCGTCGAGCGGGACATTCTCGTCGCGCACGATGCCGATCAGATCTTCGGTTGCATGGGCGCACGTCTCGATTACCCCCAGCCCGAGAACCCGTGCGTTCCCTTTGAAGGTGTGAATGGCCCGGAACAGGGCAGCGATTTTCCCGCCGTCAGACGGGTTTTCCTTGAGATGGAGCAAGGATTGCTCCACGACATCGAGGGATTGGGCGCCGTCGTCCGCGTACAAGGCCCAGATTTCATCTAATTCGCTGGACAAGTCGGCCTCCTGTTGCGTTGGCGCCGGGGCAGTTCACCCCTGCACCAGCTTCTGCATCGTCTGTATCAACTGGCTGCCGCGCTTTTCCGCGAGATCCATCGAAACGGCCCCGGATGGCTTGGTGACAATGGCGTCGGCGCCAAGTTCGCGAGCCCTGGCGGCATGGGGCGATCCCGCGACCGCTACGGAGGAGAGAATGATGACCTTGGCGCGAGTCTTGAGCTTGGCGTGACGTAGAAATTCCAGGCCATCCATCTCCGGCATCTCGATATCCAAGAGGATCAGCGCCAAGTCCGGGTGCTTGCTAAGCTGCTCTAGAGCCAGCTTGCCGTTCGCGGCAGCGGCAACGACCTGGAACTCGGGAAGGGGCGAGATGAAGTTACTGACGACGACGCGCATCATCGCGGCGTCGTCGACGACCATCACCTTATGCGGCATCGTACAATCCTTTCACTCAATACGGGGCGGAAAGAGGGATTGAGCGGCGGCCTAGACAGAGCCGCCGCTCGGGAGTGGCACTAAAATTCGCCGAACCCGCGCTCGTCCTGGTCGAGAGGCAAGAGTGTCTTGGGGCTCTTACCGCACGCCGCTATGGCGCGCGGCGAGCCAGGGCGCTGGCCGTTGGCTGGACGGGCAGCCGCCGCCTTGGGAGCGCGGCTCTGCTGCTGCGCCCCGAGGAGCGCCCTTAACTGCGCCAGCATCTCGGGGCTCAATCCCTCGAGGCCAGGCAGCGTCTGCGCCAAACGTGCGCGGTCCCGCAGCTTGAAGCGGCGAACCGAGTCGCGCATCCGATCCGCAACGCTGGCCAGTTCAGCTGAGGAGGAGGCCAGTTCTTCGGATTGCTGGCTGCCTTCCTGCGCAGCTTTGGCCACCTGGTTCATGGCGATGTTGATCTGGGAGACGCCTCGGGCCTGCTCCGCGCTCGCGGTGGCGATCTCCCCGACCAAGTCCTTGACCTTGACTACATTGCCGACGATCTGGTCCAACGCCTCGCTGGTCTCTTTGGCTATGCCGACGCCGCCTGCCACCTGCTTGACCGAGTTCTCGATCAGTTCGGCGGTCTCGCGCGCAGCCTTGGCGGAACGTCCTGCCAGATTGCGCACCTCCTGGGCCACCACGGCAAAGCCGCGCCCGTGCTGCCCGGCTCGCGCCGCTTCGACTGCCGCGTTGAGGGCCAGCAGATTGGTCTGGAACGCGATCTCATCGATGACCTTGATGATCTTGCCGATGTTCTGTGCAGTGGCGTTGATCTCGTTCATTGCCGAGGTCATCGTACCCATCTTGATCTGGCCGTTGCTGGCTGCCTGGGATGTGCCCATGACGAGCTGGTTTGCGGTGTTGGCGGCGTCGGTGTTCGCCTTAACCTGGGTATCGGTCTCCTCCAGGCTGGAGGTTACCTCTTCAACCGAAGAGGATTGCTCCTCCGATGTCGAGGCCATGTTCTGCGATGCAGCACGCAACTGCTCCGACGACTGTCCCACCTGTTCGACTGCGTCGACGATTTCATGCAGGGTGGCGTTGACTTCCTCCAAAGCCCGCTCGAAAGCGTCTTTAAGCGTCAGGAAGTCGCCCCGGTACTCGCCCTTCAGGCTGATGCTCATGTCGTTCCGTCCCAGGCCTTCGATCACCTCCCTTATGTTGTTCAAGGGGCCGATGACGGCGTCGAGCGTGTCGTTCACGCCCTGCACGATCTTTCTGAAGTCGCCCTGGTGCTTCGAAGCGTCGGCGCGGGTGGCGAGCTTGCCTTCGATGGCGGCGACGGAGAGCAGGTTCGCATCGGCGACAAGCGCGTTCACCGCATCGATGCAGGTGTTGAGGTTGCTCTTGATGGTGTTGAAATCGCCATTGTAGTTGTCAGTGATCTTGGCCGGGATGGCGCCTTTCGAGATCTGATCGACGTAGTTGGCGGCCACGTTGAGCGGCCCGATGACGGCGTCGAGCGTGTCGTTCACGCCCTGCACGATCTTTCTGAAGTCGCCCTGGTGCTTCGAAGCGTCGGCGCGCGTGGCGAGCTTGCCTTCAACGGCGGCAATGGAGAGCGAGTTCGCATCGGCGACGAGTGCGTTGACCGCGTCGATGCAGGTGTTGAGGTTGCTCTTGATGGTGTTGAAGTCGCCATTGTAGGTGGCGGTGATCTTGGTCGGGATAGCGCCCTTCGAGATCTGGTCGACATAATCGGCGGAGACTTTGAGCGGGCCGATGACGGCGTCAAGCGTGCCGTTCACGCCCTCCACGATCTTTCTGAAGTCGCCCTGGTGCTTCGAAGCGTCGGCGCGCGTGGCGAGCCTGCCTTCGACGGCGGCAACGGAGAGCATGTTCGCGTCCGCGACGAGCGCGTTCACCGCATCGATGCAGGTGTTGAGGTTGTTCTTGATGGTGTTGAAGTCGCCGTTGTAGTTGTCGGTGATCTTGGCCGGGATGGCGCCCTTCGAGATCTGATCGACGTAGTTGGCGGAGACGTTGAGCGGGCCGATGACGGCGTTAAGCGTGTCGTTGACGCCCTGGACGATCTTTCTGAAATCGCCCTGGTGCTTGCTGGCATCGGCGCGCGTGGCGAGCTTGCCTTCGACGGCGGCGACCGAGAGCGAGTTCGCGTCCGCGACAAGCGCATTCACCGCATCGATGCAGGTGTTGAGGTTGTTCTTGATGGTGTTGAAGTCGCCATTGTAGTTGTCGGTGATCTTGGCCGGAATCGCGCCCTTCGAGATCTGGTCGACGTAGGTGGCGGCCACATTCAAGGGCCCGATGACCGCGTCGAGCGTGTCGTTCACGCCCTGCACGATCCTGTGGAAATCGCCCCGGTGCATCTTGGCGTCGGCGCGTGTCGCAAGTTTGCCTTCGACAGCGGCGGCCGACAGTATGTTTGTGTCTGCAACGAGGGCCTTAAGATTGGCGCGCAAAGTTTCGATGTTGTCGTTGATGAAGGCTTTCTTTCCGGGGAATTTTTCGAGCACCGCTTCGAAATTGCCATTCGCGAACTCGGCAACGCAGGCCATGGCTTTTTTCTTCACCGCAATATGCCCGGTCACCATGGTGTTGATGCCTGAAGCCATCTTGCCGAGGTCGCCATGAAACTTGCTGGCGTCGATCAAAAGGTCGATATCGCCCCTGTCATGCCCGGATGACATGGCATTCATGTCAGCGATCAGGCTGCCAAAGGTGCCGGCGAGGCCATTGACGGCCTCAAACGCCTCCCGCCATTCGCCCGTGAAGGCGGCAGAGTTGGCGCGCTCATCGAGCTTGCCGGATTGCAGGGCCGAGATGACCCTTTTCAGTTCTTTGAGGCCCACGCCGTCAGACTTGGTTTGGTCCGAAGTGGCCGCTTCTTTCATTCTCGTTTTCCTTTTAACACCACCTGGTTGCGCAGGAAGCGTCGCTTGCTGTTTGTCCGGCTCTTTAGCTTTTGTGGAAGTTTGTTCGGTCATGGCTGCCTCAAGCTGCTTGTTTTGGAGTGTGCAAATCGTTCCGCGAATCCTGGTCGCTGGCGGAAACGAGGCGCGGGGTGTGGATCAGGATCGCGACCTTGTCGTCTTTCTTGCCCAGTCCGCGAATTAGGCCTCCGCCCTCGCGGTTACCTCCAAACTGAGGGGGATTGTCGATGTTGGCGGGGGGGATCTCCAGGACATCGCTGACCGCGTCTACAGCAAGGCCAATGGGCACGCCGTCCACATCGAGGACGATGATCACGCTGCGCTCGGTGTAGGGCTTCCAGTCCATGCAGAAACGCAGGCGCACGTCCATGACCGGAATGACCTTGCCGCGCAGATTGATGACGCCCTTGATGAAGGCGGGGAGATCGGGCACCTCCATCACCCGTTGCATGCCGACGATCTCGGTGACGTAGCCGATGCCGACGCCATATTCCTCCCCAGCGACAGCGAAGGTCAGGTACATGTCGTCGATGTTGTTTTCTTCGTTGAAGGACAGTTCGCCTTCATTCTGCTCTACCGCCATTTCATCCCTCTGTTGTTCACCGCACGTTTGTTTGCGCCGCAGCCACCAAGGCCGACGGGATTCGTTCCAAAGGAAGCATCTCCTCCGCCGCGTCCAACTCCTGTGCGGCGCGGGGCATTCCAAAAACCGCCGAGGTTGCTTCGTCCTGGGCAAAGGTGCGTCCGCCAGCCCTCCTGATTGCAAGAAGACCGTCAGCGCCGTCCTTGCCCATCCCCGTCATGAGGACGGCGGCGGCGTTGCGTCCGGCGTGCTGCGCCACCGAATTGAAGAGCACGTCCACGGAGGGACGCGAATAATTGACTGGCCCGCCCTCGCGCAGCGCCACGCGGTATTCGCCGCCGGAGCGGATGAGAACTCATGTGCCGGTAGCTGCCTGGAGCGATAAGGATCTGGCCCGGCAGGACCCTGTCCCCTTCCTCCGCCTCCTTTACCCTCATCGGGCAGGCTCCGTTCAACCGCTCGGCAAAGGTGGCCGTGAAGCCTGAAGGCATGTGCTGAACGATGAGAATGCCGGGGCCGTCAGCGGGAAACGCCGGCAGGATTTCTGCCAGCGCCGGCACGCCGCCGGTGGAGGCGCCGATGGCAATCACGCGGTCCGTGGTGTCCCGCAGCGCCGCCGGCACCGGTTCAACATGCAACCGCTGATCCTTGCGCGCGAAATGCTTGACGTTGACCAGCGCCGCAGCTTTCACACGCCTGCAGATATCCTCCACCATGACCGGCAGGCCGTCGGTAATGCCAACTGTAGGCTTGGCCACGACGTCGACCGCTCCGGCCTCCAGCGCTTCGAGAGTGATGCGTTTGCCGGCCTGGGTCAGCGAGCTGATCACGACTGTGGGGATCGGCATGATGGGCATGAAACGCTTGAGGAAGGTCACGCCGTCCATCCGCGGCATTTCCACGTCCAGCGTGATCACATCCGGATTGAGCTCGACTATCAGGTCGCGGGCGCGATAGGGGTCGGCGGCTTGTCCAATCACCTCGATCTGGGGGTCCTTTGAGAGCCCCACGGTGAGTATTTTCCGGACCAGCGCGGAATCGTCCACCACCAGCACCCGGATCTTCCCGGAAACGATCATGATGCGGGCCTCCGGTATACGCCGCTGGTCACCGGCTGCCATCGCGTACGCAGGTCGCGGACCACCTCGGTCACGCTGGTCAGAAGCCAGCCTCCGGGCTCGGTGGCGTCGTAGAGCTGTTCCAGGATTTGGACCTGATGCGGCCTCTCGAAATAATAGAGAACGTTCCGGCAAAACACCGCGTGAAAGCCCTTGCGGAAGGGGTAGGGCGCAACCTTCAGATTAAGGCGGCGGAACATGCACATATGGCGAATGGAGGGGATCACCTGGTATTGGCCCATTCCGGCGGGGACGAAGTAGCGTTCAAGGATGTCCGGCGGAAGGTGCTCAAGATGGCTCGGGCCGTAGATACCTGCCTCGGCCCCCGCTATTGCCGGCAGACTGATGTCGGTTCCGAGAATGACGACGCGAGAGGCTGCAAGCGGACCCATCATCTGGGTCGCCATAATGGCCAGCGTATAGGCTTCGTCCCCGGAAGATGCAGCGGCGCTCCAGATTCGCAGCCCTTTCTGGCTCATCGGGGCAAGGATATGATCACGGAAAAAATCCAGCACCTGCGGCTCGCGAAAAAAGAAGGTATGGTTCGTCGAGGCGGCATGGATAACCGCGAGTTGCAGTTCGACGGCATCATCGTCCCTTAACTGCACTGCGAGAGCGTCGAGGTCAGTGAACGCGAAGCGGGCCAGAACCCGATTCAAGCGATGAGTCAGCAGGTCTCGCTTTTTGTCGGAATAGCTTAAGCCGCAGCGCTGGCTGAGCCAGTCGCGAATGAATTCGTATCCGTCGCTTTGCGCCAGCATCAGAGGTTCCTTCGGCGGGCGAGGCGTTCGCAATCAATCACTAGGGCGACTTCCCCGGTTCCAAGTAGAGCGCAGCCCCAGCTGGCCCGGATATTTTCGAGCTGCCCGATCAACGGCTTCATGACTACCTGCTGTTGGTCCAGCATCTCATCGACTGGCATGCCTATCAGACCCGACGATGTGTTGAAGACGACGACGATGGATTGGTCGAGAGGGGTTGGTTTGCTATCCTCCTCGCCGTAAAACTGGGCCAGGCGGCAGACGGGGACGTAGGTATCCCTCACGCGCACCATTTCGGCGTCGTCTTCGGCCGGGATCTCCAGGATTTGCTCCCTGCCGGGCTGGAAGATGTCGGCCACCACGTCGACGGGGGTTGCGAAGAGCCGCTGACCGACGCGCATCACGAGGCAATCCAGAAAGGCCAGCGTTACAGGGATCGACAACACCACGCGGCAACCCTGCCCGCGTTCGCTGTCGATCGTGATGTGACCGCGCAGGTCCTTCATGGCGCTGTTGAGCACGTCCATACCTACGCCGCGGCCCGATAGCGAAGTGACTGCATCGGCCGTCGAGAAACCTGGCTCGAAGATCACCTGCCACAGGGCGGCATCCTCAGGCGCCCTTCCAGTTCCGACCAGTCCCCGCTCACGAGCGCGAGCCAGGATGCGCTCCCGATCGAGGCCGCGGCCGTCGTCTGCGATGGTGATCTGGATTTCACTGCCGACCTGCGCGGCTACGAGCGTAATGCGCCCGCATTCGGGCTTCCCGGCGGCTTTGCGCTCCTCTGCAAACTCGAGCCCATGATCCGCTGAATTGCGGATAACGTGGACGAGCGGCTCATACAACCGGTCCGAGACCACCTTGTCGATGGCGGTCTCTTCTCCTTCAAGGATGAGTTCGATCCTTTTGCCGGTCTGCCGCTCCAACTCGCGAACCATGCGCGTCAGGCGGCGGAAGACCTCAGCGACGGGAACCAGGCGCAACTCACCGGCCGCGCTCTGCACCTCGCGTACAACCATCGTCAGCCGGTGCGCCGATTTCTCGAATTCCGTGAGTTCCAGCCCGGCAAGATCCGGGGAACGTATGACCTCGGAAACGCTGAGGCTGAGTTCCCCGACCAGGTCCATCAGACGGCTGACCTTGTCGGCGGAAACCCGAAGTAACGTTCCTGCCGAGCTAGGCTGCTCGGCCTCTTTTTCCAGTCTTAAATTTATCACACTACCGGACCTTCAAGAGCTTGGTCACAGAAGTCCGGGCAGCGGTTTCGTGCCTTGTGCGAGGGCCAGACGCCGGCCAAGCCAGCCGGCGCCACCCATCGCCACTATTCCCATCGACTGTTGTATGTGATCAGCGTTGTCCCTCCGTTCACCGTATAGTTGCAATTGAACACATCGTCAGATTGCAAAAAAACTGTATTGGATGCTTGCCTTTGCCCCGCAATCGTGGTCAGCCTTTGAAAGTCATCAACTTCGCGTTTTCGGAGATAAAGGCACTTCAAAGCCATTCATCCCTGTGCCGCAATGCGGCAGCGGTTGTATCGCGTCGCGATCCTCACCCTGTAGGCGTTTTACAAAATCTCATGCCACGCCGTGATTTCTCGAGACGATTTGCAAAATCCTTGTAAAACATTTCCCATTTAGGAATAGAAGCTTAAGATGGAAAATGCTAACTACGAATCTGGGGGTCGAGAGTTCGAAATCTTTCCCCGTGCGCCAATAAAATCAAGGGCTTAGGCCGTATCCAAAAAAGACTGCGATTTAAAAAATCGTCACTGTGTCGTCACCGTGCGGAAAATCGACGCCGGGAAGGGCTAAGAGTTCCGCGCTATCGCGCCCTGAAATAAATCAGAACCGGAACAGCTTTCGCCAGCCGCGCCACTTTGTGGAGCTGACAAGCCTGTGCCCGGCTCAGCTTAAGGGAGCGCGCAATATCGGAGATGCGGGCACCTTGCGCCAAGCCGCGCTACTGCCATGTGCGATTGAAGGCCGTTGCGCATGCGACTTTGCGCCTTGCTGTGAGCAATTGTTGATTACACAGTTAGCTTCGAGGATTGCGCCACTTTAGGTTGCAGACTCAGCCTGTTTCAGCTAACGCGTTAAGCGCTTAAGTTTCTACTTGTGCGCAATAGTTTGATTGCATCCTGCCCACACAAGGGCACATCGCAAACAGAATGCTCATGGTGGGCGAACATTGACGATATGCAAACACGAACGCCAATTTTGCTTTTCTTCTGCGCTATCTAGTACGGGGTTATTGCTACTCCAGCGGATGGACATGATCTAAAGAGGCAGTACTGCAAAGAACATTATCGGAGCTTTAGTGAGCGCGCGAAAAATTACTCTGATCGAGAGTATGCATCCGCCAATAAATTGACAATAGAACTTGCAATAAAGAATAACGTAAAGCTAAATGAAGCTGTGTTTGGTTATTTCAAAAAACTTAAATCTATTAGTGTGTATCAACTTACGGTTGGCGTATGTGCATGCTATGATAGCTACTTAGAAGAAGAATCTGAGTCCATAAATAAATGTGTTGATGAGAACTTTTATAACTGGCAAGCTATGGTAAAGAGCCTAAGCAATTCTGGATCACTAGGCCTGAACAAGATAAATACTTGCTTGTTGAAAACGGAACTCTATGAGATGGAAGTGCGCTATCCTCCTTTCGATTGGATGAAAATCTTAGGTGACGAGCAGGATTATCACGCTCATGACCCTAAAGCATTTCTAGCGTGCATAAGAAGATGACTAATATGTTTAGTTAATCGTTTAACCTTAATTACCGATGCTGAAATCGGATTACTGAACCCTTTAGGCGGCGCTGGGAGCCGCGTTCCCTTGCCCCCCTTTGTGCGGGGCTGTAGCACCGTTCCGTGCCAGCCTGGAAGCGATCTCAGGGGCAACGGGCAGTCTCATGCGGCATTAGCGGGCGAATTTGGGTGGAAGCGCTTCGATAGGTCCAGAAGACGAGCCAGCTTTGCCGGTTTTTCACTGCGGCAAGCGCTTGCTTTTGAGCATAGAGGCGAAATCGCTTCAACGTTTCCCTTGAGCAACATTTACCGCTGTTTGCATCATCTTTTCGAATTTGCCGCGCTTCATAGCTTCGTCAAGAACCTTGGCAAATTCATCGTCAGTCAATGCACCATAATCGATGCAGTGACCTTGCTCTCGTCGAGAGTATTAACTCGCGAGGTACAAACTTAAAAACAAGTTGTAAGTAGTCAACAGGATCGATTGCACGCACTCTTTCGAGAGTTTCCTTGCCATGCTCTGCAAAGTCTTCAGCAACAATGGAACGAGCTAATTCGGTTATTTTATGCTTTGAGCCTCTAGGTCTTCCTTTGGGGTTAGCGCTAGTGCCGGGCTGCCATGGTGGTCTAAGATTTTGTATCGATCTCGTTTTACCGATAGGAACAAGCTGAACTACTTCTCCACCGTCTATTTCATATTCAATTCCAGAATGAGCAACAGCATTGTGCCCACAGTCTACCGTGGAGGGCCATTGCGGCCAAGGTTGTGGCAATGATTGCGAAGCTTCAACATTTTGTTTGATGGTAGGCCATGGCTTTGTTGACATGTTCAATTATCCTTATAAAATTATTTCGTTAACTTACTTCACTAATCAACTTTAGTTGCAACTGACATCCTGCCCACACTCTGCGCCTGATCCGGCATCGGAAGCCGCCAGCCGCCTAGCCCTCGAAGATGCTCACCCAACCCCTGACACTAATTATGATCATCTTCGTATTCTTCGAGGGGGTAAGTGAGCATCTTCGAGAACCCTGGGCAGAAAAATACGCGATTGCGATTGTGATTGCATTCGGTGCCCTGTTCGGGTTGTCCGTCCAGGCAGCTCCTCTCACCGAGAATACGGCAGCAATTCAAAGCCAGGTTGCCAAGAGCAGCGCGAGGATCAACTGTTCGGGCTTGATCCGGCGCTGTCTTAGCCACATCACCGAGAAGTCCATGCGCTGACTGTGCGCATAGGCATAGGCTCAAAGGGATTTTGCGTCGTCGAGACACGCCAGAGAGAACATGCCCGAAAACCTGACGTCCATCATGAAGTCAAGTGAGAACGCTGTCACTAAATCTGCGACCGTTAACGTCTCGACGCACAAAAACGGCCTGTACCCCTACCGCTGTATTTAAGATGGGCGGCGGACCGTTCCAACCGCGACAGCACGAACTGACCAACGGGCGCTTTCGCGGCGCCGGCCACGCCGAGTATCGATTTGCAGACGGAATGGTGATCCGTTAGGCTTGGGCTTCCGCAAGGGCGACAGAAAGCGTGCGCGAGGACCCTCTCCCTGCCCAAAACCATAGGGGTCGACATGAACGCGGCGAGACACTCCCATCGCGCAGCCAGGTTCCTTGCGGCCATCGTCGCGGGGCTTCTATTCCTGTCAGGATGCGACGAGAAAGGCACTCCGGTCGCGCAAACAGGGCCCGCTCCCTCGGCCTCGCCGGAGTACATGACCGACATCCAGCCGATCTTCAATCGCCGCTGCATCGCGTGTCACGGCTGTCTTGGCTCGTCCTGCAATGTGAAGCTCGACTCCTTCGCGGCGCCGACCGGGGCGGCTTCGGCATCAATCCCTATGGCAATCACGTCGGCTCCAGCCCGCGTGTCGGCATGGATGTGGTCCAGACCACCGGCGAGTGGCGGCAGCGGGGTTTCTATCCCATCCTCGACCGCGAGGGGACGGTGAATAACCACCAGTGCCCGTCGACCCCTCAGTCACTCGACGCTTACTTGGAAGCAAATCCCGCGGCCGGAATGCCCTTCGGGTTGCCGGCCATCGCCAGCGCCGACCTCGAGAAGCTAGCGGCCTGGGTGGCCAACGGTTCACCGGGCCCCACTGAGGAGGAGCTTCGGCAGGCCGGGGAGGTCAGCGGTAAGGCAGCCGTCGCCGAATGGGAGGCATTCCTCAACGACCCGGATCCGCGCAACCGGCTCGTCGCCCGCTACATCTTCGATCACGTCTACCAGGCCAGCATCGTGCTTGAGGAAAGTCCCGGGGACTTCTTCCGTCTCGTCCGCTCCGAGACCCCCGCGACTGAGACGGTGACGGTCGCCACGGGACAGTCAATCGCTGTCGATCTGCCGGTCCAGGTCATCGATACCGCACTCCCCTACGACAACCCCTACGAATCTCCGGGGGTCGATCGGTTTTGGTATCGCCTCCAGAGGGTCACGGCTCCCAGGGTCCAGAAAAACCATTTCGTCTGGCATCTGAACAAAGGATCGCTCGCGCATCTCAAGGAGCTGTTCCTCGGACGCGACTGGGACAAGGCGCAGGACATGAACCCGCCGTGGGGCGTCGGCAATCCGTTCCTGGTCTACAGGGCCATTCCGGCAGAGGCACGCTCCCTGTTCCTCTTGGAGAACTCCGAGGTGATCGTCGGCGGCATCACCTATGGCCCCGTGTGCCTGGGACAGACCGCGACCTATGCCGTCAAGGACCACTTCTGGGTCACTTTCCTCGACCCGCGTTACGACCCCTCGGTGCAGAATCCGCAATTGGGACTGGAGACCTGGTCCACCATGAAGGACGGCTCCCCATCGGCAATGCCGAATACGCAAACGCTTATGCACAAGCGCAGAGCAAACTAACTCCCGAGGGCCTGACCGTCGATGCCGTCTGGAACGGCAACGGCAAGAATCCGAACGCCTGGCTGACGGTTCTGCGGCACGAAACCAACGTCTCGGTCATGAAGGGCCGGCAGGGCGGCATTCCGCCCACCCAATGGCTGATCAGCTATAGCGGCTTCGAGCGGCTCTATTACGACACGGTCGCCAGCTACAAATACTGGGAGGGCGATCTCGGCAAGCTCCAGACGCTGGTCTTCTTCAATTTCCTCCGGCAAGAGATGGAAGACAATTTCCTGCTCCTCCTACCGCAGAGCGAACGCGATCCAATCCGCCAGCGCTGGGCGCAAGGGTTCGCGGGAGCGATCGGACGCTTCCTGGTGCCCTTCCCCGGCAGCACCCTGCCGGGAGGGATCGAGGGAGATCAGTCCCATCCCTTGCTGGACGTGGTCGACCGCCTTCAGGCGCATATGGGCCCGGCGGTGAGCGGGGCAGTCGATGCGCTCAATCCCTGGGTGAAGCCGAAGATTTCGCTGGACGATCCGGTCGACAGCTACGTGGACTGGGTTAAAGCGGTCTCGCTGCTGACCGAGACCACGGCCTACAAGTTTCCGCGCTTCCTGCCAAGCGTCGTGCTGCTGCAACTCCACCACGGCGACGAATTCCCCAGGGTCTATTCCCTGATCGCCAATCGTGTCTACAAGACGCAGTTCGATCTGCTCTTCCAAAATGGCGAGGCGCTGCCCGACGAGTGCACCATGAGCGTCTACCCGACCATTGTCGGCGGGTTCCCCAACCTCTTCATGGAACTCGATCTCGCCCAGGCGCCCGCATTCCTGAAGGAATTGCGTTCGGTCCAGACGCTCGACGATTGGACGGCGTTGCGGAACCGATATGGGATCTTACGCAACAGCGAGCGTTTCTGGCCCGCGCTCGACTGGTTCAACGACTGGAACTTGAAGGTCGCCGCTGACGGCAGGAGCGCGGCGCCGGCGCCGCCAGCTCTGGCGCTGCCCGCGGATGGCACGTTCTACCCTGGCACTTTTGTAGCTTCCAGCGTGGGCGCCCCGGGTTCAGCGATCACGCCGGTGAAGGCTCCGGCTGGGCTCGAGTACTCCGGTCCGGGCGAGGACAAGCATTCTGTTCGAGGCTTGGTGTGGGCGAACAACGCACTCTATGTTGCCGACGAGCCCGCTGGCAGAGTGAAAGTCTATGACAAGAATGGGAAATTTCTGGGTCAGAGCAATAGCGTGGAATCGCCCGACCATCTCGTGGTGTGGAAGGGTAGCTTGTACCTCAGCGCCGGTGACGCGGTGCTTACTGCGCAACTGCCCAATTTTCCGGGTGACTTCACGCTTTCCCAAATCGAAGGCGTGGAGGTAAAAAAGGCGTGCGGAATGGCGTTCACGAAATCAGGCCGCTTTTATATCGCTAGCCGCAGCGAGAACAAGATCCTGAAGTTCGACTCGGACTTCAAGCCGATGAAGTTTGAGTGCAAGCTGGCGGACAATCCGGAATTTCTGCTGCACGTTTAGCAGCGACGCAGCTTTAATCACGAAGAGCAACCGCCGTTCCTGTTTCGCGCGGGTGGTCAGCCTGACGGCTTTGATGACCGGCTTCTTCATTGCGGACGGGGTCTTGACCATTGTCCTTTCCCTGCAGTAAAGCGTTCGCCGGACACCAACTAGGCGGTCTGAGGCACCTGCTTGGCTGGGACGGCGAGGGCATAGCTGATCCAGGCAAAGCCATGGAAAATGAGGTCGACGGCGAGGCAAAGACCCAACCCAGAGTCCGGACTGCGGCCATTCCGCCATAATAATGCCTCCTGCTGCGATGAAAGCCAGCGACTGCGCTGCGCTTCGGCCCCTGGAAATCGCACTTCAAGACGAGGAATGGCTTCTTCGATCCGTTTTCCGACAGCACGCTTTTGTTCAATCTGCGCATGGACCCCTTCGAGCAGCGCGACGGCCACCGTTCAAATCTCCTTGCGATGAAGAAGGCGCTTCTCGGCGGCATGATCCGGGATATCCGCGCCGAGCATGCGCGCTCGCTTGCGGAGTTCCCGCCACCCCAGTCCGGACGGACTTTCGACTCCCAGATGGACGAACCCCGATTAGGGCTTATCGAGCCTGCACCGGTTTTCAAAAAACAGAGCAAATTGGGAATGAACAGACGAGATCTTCTCCGGGCCGGTGTGTTTGCGGCGGTCGCAATTCCCTTGTCCAGGCTTTCAGCGCAAACCGTACCTGCGCCCCTGAAACCAGGGCACTTCAAATGGCGTCCTGAGCGGGCGCCATCCGATCCCGTCGTGCTCATCGTCTCGATCTCAGAGCAGCTCGCCTATGTTTACCGCAACGGCATCCGCATCGGCGTCTCCACCTGCTCCACCGGTGCTCCCGGCCATCGCACGCCAACCGGGGTATTCTCAATCCTGCAGAAGAATGCCGACCACTATTCGAACCTCTACAACAACGCGCCCATGCCCTACATGCAGTCTGACCTGGCGCGGCATCGCCCTCCGCGCTGGCGATTTGCCGGGTTGCAGGACATGCAGCCCCGCAAGCCCCACCCAGGACTTCTCGCCCCAGCGATATTGAATGACGCCGCCCGCCAGCACCGAGCGTCGTGCTGCTGCGGCTCAACCACGGTCCATTCTCTGATGGCCAATCGCGTCTACAAGACGCAGTTCGACATGCTCTTCCAGAATGGCGAGGCTCTGCCCAACTCGGTGAAGCGTTCCTTGGCGAGCGCGATCACGGCGTTGGCGGCGGGAAGGATCGGCACGGTGGAGCGGTAATTGCGATCGAGCGTGATAATCGCGGCGGGCGGATCGAACTTCTTCGGGAAATCGAGAATGTTGCGGACCGTGGCGGCGCGAAAGCCGTAGATCGACTGGGCATCATCGCCAACAACCGTCAAACCTCGGCCATCCGGTTTGAGCGCCAAGAGGATCGCCGCCTGGATGGCGTTGGTGTCTTGATACTCATCCACCAGTACATGATCGAACAGGCTTCGCTCGCGACTTCGGGCACCTTCATCAGTTCCCCCCAATAGAGAAGAAGATCGTCATAATCGAGAACATGCTGGCTTTGCTTGGCCTCGACATAGCCCTCGAACAGGCGGCGAAGATCCTCTTCGAAGCCTGCGCACCAGGGGAAATGCCTTGCGAGCCGCGGTCCAGCGCATCGCCGGAGTTCACCGCCCTGGAATAGATGGCAAGGCAGGTAGCTTTCAGTGGAAACCGTTGCTCCTGTTCGGAGAACCCCATTTGATGGCGGACGAGATTCAGGAGATCGGCGGAATCCTCCCGGTCGTGAATTGTGAAGGCCGGGTTGAGGCCGATGGAATTCGCGAAGTCGCGCAGGATCCTGGCGCCGACAGCGTGAAAGGTGCCGGACCAGCCGATGGACGCCAGCCCCTGGCTCATGCCGCGGCCGGTGAGGATGCGCTCGACCCTGCGCTCCATCTCCTGCGCGGCTCGCCGGGAAAAGGTGAGGAGCAGGATGCGGCCAGGATCGGTGCTGTGCCCGATGAGATGAGCGACACGATGCGCAAGCGTTTGCGTCTTGCCGGAACCCGCCCCCGCGATGATCAGCAAGCGGCCACCGCCCGCGCCATAATGCGCGGCGCGGGCTTGGTCTGCGTTGAGGGTTGCAAGACTGTTGGATGGCGGCATGACTGTAAGCTGTGGTCGACCCCAAAGCTCAAGATGATCACGATTCGTTCTGGTCCGCCACGCCGTACCTCAGGGGCCCAGGGTGATTCAAAGAACCGCATCCTTTGCGGGCTGACAAGGATTGCAAATCAGAATTCTATGGGCAAGCCAACGGCAGTCGCTGGAGGCTTCATCGGATGCGCACGCTTTGGGATGCTTTGAATGAGATCGAGGATCTCCGGGGCCGGAAGGGGCGCCAATACGCGCTTCGGGCGGTGCTCGGGATTTCAATTGCCGCGATGCTGGCTGGCGCCAACGATTTGCTTGGGATTTTCCGTTGGGGACGGCGGCTGAAGCCCGAAGCGCTTCGCTTGTTTGGCATCGAGACCGGCAAAGCGCCCTGCCACGCAACGTATCATTATTTCTTTCAATCCCTTGATGCCGATGCGCTGAGCCGAACTCTCGGCAGCTTCGCGCTGGAGCAGGGCAAGGCCGAGCACATCGCCATTGACGGCAAGACGCTGCGCGGCAGCCGCCGCTTGAACGATAAAGCCGTCCATGTCTTGTCGGCCTTTGCGACCGAGCTTGGCGCGGTCATCGGCGATCTGACGGTCGAACCCGATCAGAACGAGATCACCGCTGCGCTCGTCTTGCTGAAAGGACTGCCGCTGGACGGCCGCATCATCACTGGCGACGCGATTTTCACCCAGCGCGAGATCTGCCGCCATATCCGGGACGGCGACGGCCATTATCTCTTCACGGTTAAAGACAATCAGTCCGCCCTGAAAGCTGGCATCGCCGAAGCGTTCGGCGATCTTTCCCCCCTTGGACGCACGGCGTTGTTACGACGGACCGCCGCCTGATCTCACGGTTGCAGAAACGGATCGTGCCCCAGAACGTGGTGTAGCTGACGGTTGGCGTCGCGATGACCGGCAGGGCCGGGATTGGTCAGGCGGCCACAGCAGGTAGCCCGACGATTGGATTATCGCTCAAAGGCGCGATGGTTTCCAGCGTCATATAGCGGGCGCGCTGCACGGCCCACTCATCGTTCTGTTCGAGGAGGATCGCGCCTATGAGCCGAGTGATGGCGGCCTCGTTCGGGAAGATGCCGACGACTTCGGTGCGCCGCTTGATTTCGCCGTTCAGCCGTTCGATGGGATTTGTGGAGTGGAGCTTGGCCCGATGCTGCGCTGGAAAGCCCATATAGGCGAGCACGTCAGGCTCGGCTTCGTCCATGAGCAAGGCGAGCTTTGGCAGTTTGGAACGCAGTTGATCGGCGACCTTTCGCCATTGCTGTTTGGCGGCCCCGGCGTCGTCTTGCGCAAACGCGGTGGCGATAAAAGCGGAGACCACGCGCCGCCCGCTCTTGCCGGCATGGGCGAGCGCGTTGCGCATGAAATGCACGCGGCAGCGCTGCCAACTGGCATTGAGCACTTTTGAGACGGTCGCTTTGATGCCCTCATGCGCGTCCGAGATGACAAGCTTAACCCCGCGCAGGCCCCGGCGTGCAAGTTTGCGCAAGAAGGCGGTCCAGAACGTCTCGGCTTCCGAAGGGCCGATGTCCATGCCCAAGACTTCGCGCCGGCCGTCCGCGTTGACTCCAACGGCAACGATGACCGCAACTGAGACGATGCGGCCGTTCTGCCGAACTTTCACATAAGTGGCGTCGATCCATAGATAGGGCCAGTCGCCCTCGATGGGGCGATCAAGGAAGGTTTTGACGCGGTCGTCGATCTCCTCGCACAGCCGGCTGACCTGGCTCTTGGAGACGCCGCTCATGCCCATCGCCTTGACGAGATCGTCCACCGAGCGCGTCGAGACGCCTTGGATGTAGGCCTCCTGGATCACGGCGGTAAGCGCCTTCTCGGCCATGCGGCGTGGTTCCAGAAAGCCGGGGAAGTAGCTCCCCTTGCGAAGCTTCGGGATGCGCAGCTCAACGGCGCCGGCGCGTGTCTCCCAGATGCGGTCGCGATAGCCGTTGCGCTGGGCGAGCCGCTCTGGCGAGCGTTCCCTAAAAGCGGCGCCGGTGAGGCCGGAAACTTCCATCTCCATCAGCCGCTCAGCGGCGAAGCCGATCATCTCGCGCAGAATGTCGGCGTCAGGCGTCTTCTCAATAAGCGCGCGAAGGCTCATCATGTCGTCGGTCATCGGCACTTCCCCAGTTGCGTTGGTGTCGCAACCCGATCCTACCGGTAAGTCGCCGATGACCACCGCAAGCCGCTCACTCGCTACGGCGCCATGCAGGGCGCGCTTCGCGAGCGGCTTGCTACCGTTGAGTTACACCACCACCGGGGACGTGAGCAAAGAGGGCGTCCGACCTGCATGGCGTGCCTTCGCTGTCAATGAAAAAGCGAAGGACTTTACCGCCTGATTTTCGGCCCCAATTCAAATCGACCCCAAAATTTTTAGCATAAAAACCTATACACTACAGTCGCTTATTAGTTCTCGCCCCCCAAACCACCGGACGCCAGTGATGATGACTATGATGCAAAGATTTAACGTTGATCTGGGAAAACCGTGGAACGTTTCCCCACATTTTCCGCAGTGTCAGCAAAGCTTAACGGGGAAGCGTAAGCGGAAGTAATAAAAGCAGGCCAACCTAATAATTCATGCCGTTCTTATTGCAATCTTATTGACGTTTGTGTCTCAAGACGCCGAGGCGGCGCATCGGCGTCCGGTTGCCCGCCCCGCGGCAGAAGCGACAGCACACAGCTTCCGGGATTGCCCAAATTGCCCGGAGATCGTTGTTGTCCCAGCCGGAGAGTTTCTGATGGGGTCTCCGGAAAGCGAGAGGGGGCGCGGCAAGGATGAAGGGCCGCAACACCCCGTCACTATCGCGCAGCCCTTTGCCGCCGGCAAATACGAAGTGACGTTCAGCGAGTGGGACGCCTGCGTTGCGGACCGCGGCTGCACCTACAACCCTGGCGACGAAGAGTGGGGCCGGGGCAGGCATCCGGTTATCAACGTGTCCTGGAATGATGTTCGGCAGTATACCGCCTGGCTCTCGAAAAAGACCGGCAAGGAATACAGGCTTTTGTCAGAAGCCGAGTGGGAATACGCCGCCCGGGGCGTAACCAAAACGTCAGATGCGAGCACGCCCTTCGCCACTGGACAGACGATCAACTATAAGCAGGCTAATTACGACGCGAATTTCACTTACGGCTCCGGCCAGCAGGGCGCTTACCGCCAAAAGACGACCGATGTCGGGACATTCCCCAGGAACGCGTTCGGCCTTTACGACATGCACGGCAATGTTTGGGAGTGGGTTCAGGATTGCTACAAGCCATCTTACGACGGCGCCCCCTCGGACGGCTCGGCTGTGAAATCCGCGCCTTGCGATCTGCACGTCCTTCGCGGCGGCGCCTGGAACTACTACCCCAAGCTCCTGCGTTCAGCATATCGTTACGCGACGCCGGCCGATATCCGGCTCAATAATTTCGGATTCCGCGTTGCGAGGGCCATGTGATGCTCGGGAGATGGACGATTTCGAATTCGAGGCCTTTTGGCATGACATTTAAACCTCTCCGGTCCTGCGCCGCCGCCGCTCTCGTTATTGCGAGCATTGCTTTCGGCGGAATGGACCAAGCCGACGCGCGCCAGGCTCAAAGAGAAGAGCATTTCACCCCGGACCATACTCCAGGCACGCCTCTCCTGGCGATTGTGGGTCTCACGGAGCAGCGAATCTCCGTTTATGACGCCAAGGGCAAGATTATGGAGTCTCCGGTCTCGAGCGGCCAGACCGGTTACGAGACGCCTGCCGGGATTTACAGCATCGTCCAGAAGGAGGAGGAGCATCACTCCAATTTGTACGACGACGCCTCCATGCCATTCATGGAGCGCATTACCTGGACAGGCATGGCGCTCCACGCTGGGGTGTTGCCGGGCTACGCGGCCTCGCACGGCTGTGTGCGCTTGCCCTATGATTTCGCGGAACGCCTCTATGACGTGACCAATATGGGATTGCGCGTGGTTGTTGTGCGCGATGAGATCGCGCCAGCCGAAATTGCTCAGCCTTTCCTGTTTGGCAGTGTGAGACAGAAAGCGCCGGAGGCCGACCGCTCCCTGCGCGATGGAATTTCGCCGACACGCTACTCGCCCTCGGCCAACGAGGATGCTTTGTCGCAACTCAGAATGACGCTGGCGCAAAAGAGCGCCGAGGCGCAGAACGCCGCGAGGAAGGTGAAGGACTTGAGGCTGGCGGCTTCGAAAAGCGCCACGGAAGCTGCGTCTGCCGCCCGGTCCTTGCAATCTGTCGAGAACAATTTTGCCAAGGCCGAAGCAGATGTGAAAGCGGCCGACCAAGCGCTTGAACAGGCCGCGCCCGACAAGGTGGCGCAGTCGGCGGAGGCAAAGGCTCAAGCGCTCTCCAAGCTGAACGCCGCTCAGATCCAGCTTGATACGGCCAAAGCCGAGGCGCAGTCGAAGGTGGACGCCGCCGCGCAAGCGCATGTTGACGCCAAGGCAGCCGATGCAATTCTGTCCGCGGCTCTAGATGCTGCAGACGAAGCGCGACTGAACCTTGCGCCGGTCTCCGTCTTCATCAGCCGGAAGACGATGCGCCTCTACGTCCGGAAGGCCAATCATCCGGTCTATGAAGCGCCCGTCATGATGCGCGATCCCGGCAAGCCCATCGGATCCTTCGTCTTCACGGCCTTGGAGGCTGGACCATCCGGCGCAATGAATTGGAATGTCGTGTCCATGTACAAGAACGCCACCAGCATCGAGCCCTTCTCAAAAGAAAAACAGGGGTCTTACAGGTCGCGCCATGAGCCGGAGCCGGCTGACGTTCGCGGGGCGGAGGCTGCTCTTGGCCGCCTCACGATGATCCCCGATGATGCTCTCGACTACCTGTCACAAGTCGTGTTGCCCAGTTCCTCGCTGATCATCTCGGATGAAGGCCCGAGCATCGAAACCGGCAAGGACACCGATTTCGTGGTCTTTATGAGCGGCGAGCCTCAGGGCGGCATTGCGGTGCGGGCGCACAATCATGAGATGGCCAGGCGGGACCGGGGTTTCTTCGAAGGCGATTGGTGGGGTTCATCCTGGTCTCAGGGCGAGCAGCCGCAGTCGCGCCAGCGTCGCAGCAGAGCCGGAGGCTGGGGAGGCGGCGGCTGGGGCGGTTCCCCATTCTAAAGCGGGTCGCCATCCCAGAAAAAACAGCTCCGAGGCGTTATCGAGTATCGTTCCAGGCGCTGGAGTTTTTTATGGTCCTGGATCAGAAATCTCAATCGGCTTAGCCAAGGCGTAAAAGGGGTTTCGTCCAGGGATCGGAGCGGGCGGCATGGCCGCGCTCACCCTCACTTACCCCGGCCATCCGCCCGGACCTGATCCGGGGATCAAGGACGGTCGTGACTATTGGCGGATCCCTAGCCAAAAGCGCCCGAAGCTTCGAATTCGGCGATCCGATCGTCTGAGAGACCAAGAACCTCGCGCAGAATTTCGCGAGTGTGTTCGCCGAGAAGGGGCGCGCTGGTGACCTCGCAAGGGCTGTCCGAGAGCTTGACAGGGTTGCCAACCGTGAGATGCTTGCCGCGCGCCTTGTGATCAACCTCGACCACCGCTCCCGACGCGCGCAACGCCGGATCCTCGGCAAGTTCCTTCATCGACAGGATCGGACCGCAAGGAATTTGCCTCTGCTGAAGGATCTCCATGGCCTCGAACTTCGTCTTCGTCATGGTCCACTGCTCGACGCGCGCGAAGATTTCGTTCAGGCGAGGCAGCCGCGCCTTCAGCGTCGCGTAATCGGGATCGGTCTTCCAACCGGGCTGGCCGATCACATCGCAAACAGACTCCCATGCCGCCGCCTGGGTGATGAAATAGATATAGGCATTCGGATCCGTCTCCCAGCCCTTGCATTTGAGGACGCGGCCGGGCTGTCCGCCGCCCGAGTCGTTACCCGAGCGCGGAACCGTGTCACCGAAGGGCGCCCCTCGCCGAACTGGCTGTATTCTTCGAGAGGACCGTGCACGAGGCGCTGCTGATCGCGGAGCTTCACGCGGCAGAGGTTCAACACACTGTCCTGCATGGCGCAGACAACCCTTTGCCCGCGTCCGGTCGTAACCCGCTGGAATAACGCAGCGGTGATGCCGAGTGCGAGATAAAGCCCAGCGCCCGCGTCCCCGATCTGAGCAGAGGTTACGAGCGGTGGGCCATCGCGAAAGCCCGTGGTTGACGCGGCGCCGCCGACGCATTGGGCCGCATTCTCGTAGATTTTGTAGTCCTCATAGGGCCCGGGACCGAAGCCCTTGACCGAGGCCAGGATCATGCGCGGGTTCAACTCTTGGATGGCTGCCCAGGACAGCCCCATGCGGTCGAGCGCGCCCGGCGCATAGTTCTCGACAAGCACGTCGCAGGCCTTGACAAGCGCTGCAAGCACTTCCAGCCCTGCCGGGTTCTTGGCGTCGAGCGCGATCGAGCGCTTATTGTGGTTCAGCATGGTGAAGTAGAGGCTGTCCACATCCGGGATGTCGCGAAGCTGGCCGCGCGTAATGTCGCCGCTTCCCGGCCGCTCGATTTTGATGACATCGGCGCCAAGCCACGCGAGAAGCTGCGTGCAGGTCGGCCCCGACTGCACATGCGTGAAATCGAGGATGCGCACTCCTCCCAATGCCTTGGCCATCTCACCTGATCCTCCGCGCGCTGCTAGGGCGGTTTGTTGGGCGCCACTGTCTGCGCAGATCTCCTCAACTCAGCGCGCTGTGCTGTTCCTTATTCAGTATGAAAAATACCACACGGGCAACAAAGCGATTCCATATTTAATGCTGGTCATGGAAACGCAACCAGGGACGCCGCTCACCTTCAGAATTAAGATGGGTGTGTTTAGCCGAGCGAGGTATTCCGGCATCAAACAACGCACAGGCCGGGGCGGTAGAAGCACGGCCCGGCTCGCTCGATTTCAGACCACAAGTCCCGGCGCGATCAGAGCCCCTCGCTCAAAAGCGCCAGCTGAGTGGTCCCCGGTTTCATCTTGTAGAAGATGTGTCCTCCGATTTGCGCGACCTTGTCCAGTTCGCGTCGCCACGAGGGATGGACATAGGTTGCGTGATAGTGGGTCGCGTAACCCACCTCGTCGATCCAAACCTCGCCGGCGATGACCTGCTTTGCGAGCTTCACCGCAGTCGCCCATTCTTCTTTCTCTTTCACCGCGTTGTGCTTGCCCGTGCAGGTGAAAGAGAATTGGCAGCCGGTGCGATTGCGCTCGCCTTGATACACCACGCCGCAAACGGTCTTGGGATAGAACGGGCTGCGGATGCGGTTCATGATGACTTGCGCGACGGCAAGCTGACCTCTGATCGGCTCATCGCGGGCCTCGAAATAGATCGCCGTCGCCATGCAGCGCAATTCACGCGCACGGAACTCGTCCTCGGTTAAGCCGCCGAACAGTGTCTTGGGCTGCTCAGGAGAAAGGCTCGCGTTCTTGAGAAGGCCCGCCCATTGACTGCCGGTGCTGCTTGGCGGACGCACATCAGCCTCGACTTCACTGGAGCCTTCCTGGCTAAACGCCGAAAGAAATAACGAAGCCTCTGCGACGGCTGCTGTCTGAACCGCAGGCTGGGGCTCGGCGGAAGCGACAGTTTGCAGGTGAAGCGGGTCCGCTTTCATGCGCCTTGCGATGCTGTCGTTTCCAGCAGTCTTGAGCGCATAGGCGAACCTGTCCGCGCGCGGGCCTTTCTGGCTTTCCGCAAAAAGATAGGCGGCATTCGCCGGAAGCGGCTCAGAAGCCCTCACGTGATCGAAATAAGTCGGTGAAACGCTGGATACGCCGGGGCTCACCAGCATGGTCAGCTGGTAATCGACGGCCTTGCGCATATCGGGATCATGGTAAGCATAACCCATGGTGGCGAAACTCAACGCAAGTATTGTGTACCAGGTAAGCTTCGCGAAAGACCGGCGTGCTTTTACTGAGAGCGGAAGTCGGCGGGGCGGCGATACGGCGAGATCCGAGTTCCGGACTACAATGGGTCGCGGGCTTTTTTGCGCGACAAGTGCCCTGCTGCGCCCCTCATACTCTCTCATTGGACGACTACTTCTCATCGACACTCCTACGCGAAACAAGTCATAGCTCGGAGACGGTTAACGGGCTGTTACACAAGTCCGAAAATTTTATTCAAGAGAGATATAGCGTCGTTGTTGTCAAAATTGCGGAGCGCGAAGGAGGGCGGAGCTTAGGCAGTCGTGCCGGGAGTCCACGCGACGGCGATTTCAGCGAGCAGCCGTCTGGCTGTCCCAAAAGGCCTATTATTCCAAGATTGAAAAAGTCCTTGCGCAGCAACAGCTAATCCCTTTCGGCCGAACTCAGCCAGAATTTCAGCCTGCACCCATGCCTGCGCTTTTTTCTCACGCCCTGCAGCCAAGCGATTTTCGCTCAGAAGCCAATGCTCGTGGCGAGCGAACGAGGCGAAAAGCTGGCGAAGACCGCCATCGTTACTCGTTGACGAAACGCTAATGCACTCTGGCTCCCATGCTCCTTTATCCCGGTGGGAGAGACCGAGCGCACCCTTCAAGTCCGCCAGCGCGCGCGTGGCGGCCGCACCCATGTCGGCCTTGGTGACGACAGCGATGTCCGGGATTTCGGCGATACCGGCCTTCATAAACTGGAGCGAGTCTCCGGAAGCTGGCTGGATGCAAAGGACCACCGTGTCGGCGACCATAGCAATGTCCGTTTCCGACTGCCCGACGCCCACGCTTTCGACGATAACTTTGTCATAAAGCGCACGAAGCAGGGCAACCGACGGATAAGCGGTGTCGGCTAGCCCCCCGAGCCGGCCTCTCGCGGCAAGGGAGCGAATGAAAACACCGCTGTCGTTAGGATCGGTCCTCATGCGGACGCGGTCTCCTAGGAGTGCGCCACCAGTTGCTCTCGACGACGGATCGACGGCAATAACGGCGACGGTTTTCCCTTGGCCGCGCCATTCCGAAATCAGGGCGTTAATGAGTGTGGATTTACCGGCGCCGGGCGGCCCCGTTATCCCGATGACGATGCCTTTGGGATGCTTATAGGCCTCGTCGAGCAAGGCCGACATCGAAGCGGGGGTTGCCTCTATGGCGGAAAGGCCCGCAGCGATCCGGGCTTTGCTGGAGAGGTAGGCAAGGTTCAGGTCTGGAGGCGCGTTCACCGCCTTATGCCTTGTTTACTTGGCCACCGGAAGCGCTTAGAGCGCTCCCGGCGACGAGTTGTCTGTTAGCCGGATAAGGGCAGGAGAGTTGCCCGCCGCAAGTCCTTACGCGGTGGAGTGCGTGCCGCCCTTACCCTTCGAGCGGACGGCGGCCTGAGCTGCCGCAAGCCGCGCGACTGGCACCCGGAATGGCGAGCAGGAAACATAGTCAAGGCCGACCTTCTCGCAAATTTCGATGGACGCCGGATCGCCGCCATGCTCGCCGCAGATGCCAAGCTTGAGGCCGGGCCGCGTTTTCCGCCCGCGGTCCGCGGCGATCTGGACGAGTTCGCCCACACCTTCGGGATCGAGCGAAACGAACGGATCGATGTCGAAAATGCCCTGGGCAAGATAATCGCCCAGGAATGTGCCCGAGTTGTCGCGGCTCAGGCCATACGTCGTCTGCGTAAGGTCGTTTGTGCCGAAGGAGAAGAACTCGGCCGTCTTGGCGATATCTCCAGCCCGGAGCGCCGCGCGCGGCAGCTCGATCATCGTACCGACATGATAGGAGATCGATGTTTTTGTAGCGGTTTCGACCTCTTTGGCCACCCTGTCGATAATCGCCTTGATGATGTCGAATTCCGCCTTGGTGGCGATCAGAGGGACCATGACTTCAGGCACAACAGGCGACCCTGTCGTCTTGCCCGCTTCGACCGCCGCCTCGAAAATCGCCCGTGCTTGCATCTCGGAGATTTCCGGATAAGAAACACCAAGGCGGCAGCCGCGATGCCCAAGCATCGGATTTTGCTCTTTGAGGTAGTTGAGCCGGGCCCGAAGGGCGGACGGCTCCATTTTCAACGACGCGGCGAGTTCGTTGATCTCCTCGTCGTAGTGCGGCAGGAACTCATGAAGCGGCGGGTCCAGCAGACGGATGGTAACCGGCAGGCCTCCCATGATTTGGAAGAGCTCGACAAAGTCCTGGCGCTGCATCGGCAGAATCTTCGCGAGCGCGGCGCGCCTTCCATTTTCGTCGGAAGCCACGATCATCTCACGCATAGCCATGATGCGGGTCGCGTCGAAGAACATGTGCTCGGTGCGGCAAAGGCCGATGCCTTCCGCTCCAAACTTCCGCGCCTGTGCGGCATCCTTCGGCGTGTCAGCGTTCGTGCGCACCTTCATCCGACGTACGCTATCGGCCCATTCCATAAGGGTCGCGAAGTCGCCGGTGAGTTCTGGCTGGCGCATGGCGACCTGACCCCGGATCACCTGCCCAGTGGAGCCGTCGATCGTGATCACCTCGCCTTCCTTGAGTGTCACATTGCCTGCGGTGAGCGTGCCCAATTCGGTATTGATGCGAAGCGCGCTGGCGCCGGAGACGCAGGGCCGCCCCATGCCGCGAGCCACAACGGCTGCGTGGCTTGTCATGCCGCCGCGCGCGGTCAGAATACCGGCCGCCGCATGCATGCCGTGGATGTCTTCGGGGCTTGTTTCGGTCCGCACAAGGATAACGGTCTTGCCCTGACCTTTCAGCTTCTCGGCATCGTCGGGAGAGAAGACAATTTCTCCGCAGGCGGCGCCAGGGGACGCAGGCAGGCCGGTCGCTATGACGTTGCGCTCTGCCGAGGGATCGATGGTGGGATGAAGAAGCTGATCGAGTTGGGTGGCCTCGATGCGGGTTATGGCTTCTTCCCTGTTGATGAGCCCTTCCCTGGCAAAATCGACCGCTATTTTCAGCGCGGCCGGTGTCGTGCGCTTGCCGTTGCGGCACTGCAGCATCCAGAGTTTGCCTTCCTGGATGGTGAACTCGATGTCCTGCATGTCGCGGTAGTGACGCTCGAGTGTTTGGCAGATCGCTGCGAACTCTTTGAACGCGGCCGGCATGAGCGCCTCAAGAGAAGGCCTGTCTCCGCCGCCCTCCTTTCGCGCCACTTCCGTGATGGGCTGCGGCGTGCGGATGCCAGCCACCACGTCCTCGCCTTGTGCGTTGACAAGAAACTCGCCGTAAAGCCTCGGATCGCCGGTCGACGGATTGCGGGTAAAGGCGACGCCCGTTGCGCTTGTATCGCCGCGGTTGCCGAAAACCATCGCCTGGACATTCACGGCGGTGCCCCAGCTTTCAGGGAGACCGTTCAGCTGCCGGTATTTGATGGCGCGTGCGTTGTTCCAGCTGTCGAACACGGCGCCGATTGCGCCCCAAAGCTGCTCGTTAATGTTTTGCGGGAACGGCCGCCCGAGTTTGCGCTGCACGACATCCTTGTATTGGACGATAAGGGATTGCCAGTCTTCGGCCGTGAGGTCGGTATCAAGATCGTAGCCGTTCTGGTGCTTATAGTGCTCCAGAAGCTCCTCGAAGTTGTGATATTTCACATCGAGCACGACGCCCGAGTACATCTGGATGAAGCGGCGATAGCTGTCATAGGCGAAGCGCTTGTCGCCTGAGCGCGCCGCGAGCCCCTTCACCGTTTCATCGTTCAAGCCCAGGTTCAGGATTGTGTCCATCATGCCTGGCATGGAAGCCCGGCTTCCGGAGCGCACCGAAACGAGAAGCGGATTTTGCGCGTCCCCCAGATTGGCGCCAACCGTCTTGCCGATATAGGCTACAGAGTCCTCGACCTGCTCCTTGAGTCCCTCCGGCAATTTCCGGCCCAGCGCGTAATAGGCATTGCAGACTTCGGTTGTAATGGTAAAGCCCGGAGGCACGGGCAGACCAAGATTTGACATCTCTGCGAGATTG
Organism: uncultured Alphaproteobacteria bacterium; assembly: GCA_963757195.1. Taxonomy (GTDB): domain Bacteria; phylum Pseudomonadota; class Alphaproteobacteria; order Rhizobiales; family Rhodomicrobiaceae; genus Rhodomicrobium. The sequence continues at coordinate 1,563,618 of CAVWQG010000001.1, read as the reverse complement.
GCGCCCTTCCCGCCCAGCAAGTCTTTCATGCTTGCCGCGCCATCAGCCTTTCCAGCGCCAAAGCGATAAACCAACTTCTCAGTCCCTGCCATTTCATTCCTCCGGTTGGTCGCGGCTCTGTCAATGCCGCCAGTTGCGTTTGCGCGAGCATCCCGCCCTAGCTGGTAAAGTTAACGGTCGCCCGTTCATAAAGGGGGCAAAGCTTTCAGCACGGCGCAGGTTTGTTTCCAAAATGTTGATAGTGATGTCATCAATGAGGCAGGCTGGTGTAAAGCTAAACATTGATCAGCGCACATTTTTTCCGCGGCGTCATTTTGCGGCTCCCTTTATCGAAAGGTCAGGCCGCTAGACACCCCCGGCGCCTACGCCGCCACACCAGGCTCATTCGGTGGAAACATAAACCTAACCGAGATGGGCGCAGCGCTCAAGCGCTACAGCACCGCAGCTTCGGCGACATAATGTTAACGCAAAAAAGCACTCTGCCCAAGCAAACCTTAAGCGGCGCTCCGCGCTCCGAAGCCGACGCCGCGAAGGCTGAGCGCTTCTGCGACATGGACGGCGTGGGTATCGGCGCTAGCGTCGAGGTCCGCCAGTGTCCTGGCGAGGCGAAGAGTCCTATGATATCCGCGCGCCGACAAGCCGTTCGCTTCTGCGGCACGCTCCAAGAGGCGCATGCCCTCCCGATTGAGTCCGCAAAATTCGTCCAGCAATGCGGCCGGGCATCTCGCGTTTGTCGTCACGACAACGTTGCCAATGATGGAATATCGCCGTGCCTGGATTGACCTGGCCGTGGCAACCCGTTTGGCCACGTCTGCACTTGTCTCGCGTGAAGGCGGCAGCGAAAGGTCAGTCGCTTTCACAGGCGCTACCGCGATCTGAATGTCGAGGCGATCCCAAAGCGGTCCCGAAATTCTTGCCTTGTAGCTCTCCTCGCATCTCGGTCCGAGCCTGCAAGTCACGCCCGGTGTCCAGGCATGCCCGCAGCGGCATGGATTCATGGCAGCCACGAGTTGGAAGCGCGAAGGATAACGTATTCGGTGATTGACCCGCGCAATAATGGTCTCTCCGCTCTCGATTGGCTGACGAAGCGCATCCAGCACGTGAGGGGGAAACTCAGCGAACTCATCGAGAAAGAGGACGCCATGATGGGCAAGTGCAACCTCTCCCGGTTTGGGGCGGGCTCCTCCGCCTACGAGCGCCGCCATGCTCGCCGAATGATGGGGCGCGCGGAAAGGCCGGTTCGAAGTGAGCGAGCCGTTTATAATCACGCCCGCGACGCTCTGGATCATCGCGACCTCAAGAAGCTCCTGAGGCTCAAGCGGCGGCAGGATGCTTGGAAGACGCTGGGCCAGCATGGACTTTCCCGCGCCAGGCGGACCAACCATGATCATGTGATGACCGCCGGCAGCCGCGACCTCCAAAGCTCGCTTCGCGCTCTCCTGGCCACGCACGTCCTTCAGATCGGGAGCCGTTTCTGCGCTTTGATCGAGATGCGGCCGAGGCTGCGGAATAAGCGCCGTTCCCTTCAGGTGATTCACGAGGGAAACGAGATGCGAAGGCGCCACAATTTGCATCGACGCTGATGCCCAAGCCGCTTCCGGTCCGCAGGCCGCCGGGCATATCAATCCCTTTTCGAGAGCCCCTGCCCCCAGCGCCGCTGGCAGAGCGCCGGCAATCGGGCCGAGGCCCCCGTCAAGCCCAAGCTCTCCGATGATGATGAAATCTTTCAAGGCTTCCGGGGCGATTGCTCCAGCCGCCGCCATCACACCGAGCGCTATGGGCAGATCGTAGTGCGTCCCCTCCTTCGGCATGTCCGCTGGAGCTAGGTTGACCGTGATCCGTTTCGCAGGCAGCCCAAGACCGATGGCAGTGAGCGCCGCGCGCACCCGCTCCCGGCTTTCTCCGACTGATTTGTCCGGGAGCCCAACAATAGTGAATGCCGGGAGGCCGGGTGCAATAAGGACTTGCACGTCAACCTGCTTCGCGTCGATGCCCTCGAAAGCGACCGTGGACACCTGCGCGAACATTCCAGCACTCCAGCAACATCTTCAACAGACGCGGCCGATATTATATTCAGTTTTTATAAAATCAAGAACAATCAATGAACCTTTGTGGAACGAATCTTCTCTTCCACAACGTCCCAGATGAGCACGGCGATATCGGGTCCGCCGAAGCGCCTGACCTCGCGAATGCCTGTAGGCGAGGTTACATTGATCTCGGTGAGATAGTCCCCGATGACATCAATGCCCACGAAGATGAGGCCAAGCCGCCTGAGCTCGGGTCCGATCGCTTCGCAGATTTCCTGCTCGCGGGAGGTGAGTACCGCAGCCTCGGGACGCCCGCCCACATGCATATTCGACCGCGTCTCATTCGCCGCGGGTACCCGATTGATCGCGCCAACCGGCTTTCCGTCCACGAGAATGATGCGCTTATCACCCTTTCGGACATCGGGTAGATATTGCTGAACCACGAAAGGTTCCCGAAACACGGTTTGAAAAAGTTCTACGAGAGAGCCGGTATTCGTATCATCGGGCCGCACCCTGAAGACTGCCGCGCCGCCATTTCCGTAAAGCGGCTTGACAATGATGTCTCCGAACTCTGCGCGGAAGGCGTTCACCTGGTCCAGGGAGCGGGTGATGAGCGTCGGCGGCATAAGCTCTGGGAACTCGGTCACAAACAGCTTTTCGGGGGCGTTTCGAACACTTGCGGGATCGTTCACGACCAGCGTCTTAGGATGAATGTGATCAAGGATGTGAGTTGTGGTTACATAGGCCATGTCGAATGGCGGATCCTGGCGAAGGTGGACGACATCCAGTTCCTTCAGTTCCAGCGTTTGCCTCTTCCCCAGTTCATAGTGAGCGCCATGCACATCGTCGACGCGCATCTCATGGCCTTCGGCAAAGACCCCTCCGTCCCTCATGAAAAGCTTGTCGGGCGTGTAATAGAAAATGCTGTGCCCGCGATGCTGCGCCTCGAGCAGGAGTGCGAAGGTCGAGTCGCCGTGGATATGAATTTTTTCGATCGGGTCCATCTGGACCCCGGTTTTAAGCCGCATGCGCTCCTCGCGATTACTTTATGAGAGGAGACTTAAAGGCGAGGGCTTGATTACGCAAGAAAGGCTTGCTCGATGTGGGCGCAGCCCTGGGCCGGGCTGACGAGAATGACATCGAAGCTCGCAGAGCATTGGGCAAGGGCGGCATGCTCACCAAGAAAGACTTCTGCGGTCATTGCGATGCGAGCTTGTTGCCGCGGCGTTATGGACCAAGCGGCCTCGTCCTGGGTTTTACGCTGCTTAACCTCCACAAAGGCGAGGTGATCACCCCGCCTTGCAACGAGATCAATTTCGCCCGCTTTCGTTTTGTAACGCTGCGCAAGGATATGGTAACTCTTGCTTTCAAGAAGCTCCCTCGCGCAACATTCCGCAGCCACGCCTATGGCGTAGGAGCTTTGTGGGGAGGAGCGGCGACGCGAAACTTTCATACCGACTGGCCCTTCAACTTCAACGCCAAGTTGTAAACCTTCTTTTTCCCAGCGCCAAGTCCCTTCGCAACTTCTTCAACAGCTTCCCTCAGGCTTACCCGCTCCATTGCGTTGCGCAGCGCATCTTCCAAATCCCCATCCTGAGCTTGGGGCGTTTGGCCAGGACCGATGAGGACGACAATCTCTCCAAGGAGCGGGAGCTCCTCGATCTTCTCAAGGAGCGTCTCTGCGGTTCCGCTAGCGAATCCTTCGTGGATTTTGGTCAGTTCGCGGGCAAGAATGATCTGACGATCCGGGAAAATCGCGCTGAGTTCTGCAAGCGTGGCTTCGATCCGGCTTGGCGTCTCGTAGAATATATGTGTTCCAGGGACGGCGCGGAGCGCTTCGAGGGTCTCCCGCCTGGCCTTCTCTTTTGGCGGCAGGAACCCCCCGAAAAAGAACTGATCCGAGGGAAGGCCGCTTGCGACGAGCGCCGAAAGAAGCGCCGAAGGACCAGGCACCGGAAAAACACGGAACCCCTCCGCAACGGCGGCGCGCACAAGCTTGAAGCCGGGATCGGCGACCAGCGGAGTGCCGGCATCCGAAATCACAGCAACAGATTTGCCCGCGCGCAGCGCCTCCAGAATGCGCGCGCGATCTTTCTCGCCGCTGAAGTCGTGGTACGTCTCAAGCTTCCGGCCAATGCCATATGCGGAAAAAAGCTTCCGGCTGTGGCGCGTATCCTCGCACACAACCAAGTCTGCAACGGCGAGCGTGAAGAGCGCGCGAACGGAGATGTCGCCAAGATTGCCGATGGGGGTCGAAACGATATAGAGCCCGGCCGCGAGCGGCGCCGCGCTCAGCTTCTCGAGTTGGTGTTGCACCCCCGACAGGAGGTCCTGTTGGCGCAGAGACGCCTCAACACCCGTTGCCGATGTGTCTTCGGGGCATCCGATGCTCGGATTTTTTGTTCGCTGACGCCTTGCCATCACCAATCAGCCATAGTTAACGGGTTGCTCATAGTCGAACGTGCATGCAAGATGGCGCGAGTCGAAGGCTGTAGGGTTTGCTTGCCTTCATCATCGGCACAGGTCAACGAAAAGCTGAAAATCGCCCTATGAAATCTACGACTGAACACGCCCGCGCTCGCCTTCTCGCCGGCGTCGCCTTGATTTTTGCCTGCCTGGGTATGGGTGCTTGCTCCGTCGGCGGTCTAGGTGGATCGAGCGGCGGTTCGAATTTGGCGGGAACGTCCCCTGGCGCGGCGCCCTCGGGCGGCACCGTGAAGGTAGCGCTGCTTCTGCCATTGACCGGCAATGTCAATGCCCAGCAAGTGGCGAAGGCGATGAAGCAGGCGGGCGAGCTGGCGCTGTTCGATTTCGACAAGCCCAATGTGAAACTTATCCCGAAGGACACGCACGGTACGCCGGACGGGGCTCGTCTGGCCGCCCAGGATGCGATAAAGGAGGGCGCCGAGCTTGTGATCGGCCCGCTTTTCGCGAACGAGGTCTCCGCTGTAGCCCCCGTCGCGCAAGCCGCCAACGTCCCGGTCCTGGCCTTCTCGAGCGACCGTAACGTGGCAGGCAATGGCGTCTATCTCCTGAGCTTCATTGCGGGAAGCGACGTGCCGCGCATGATCTCTTATGCGGTTAGCAAGGGCAAAACCCGCTTTGCCGCTCTTTTCCCGCAGAATGATTATGGACGGATTGTCGAGCAGGCGTTCAATCGCGCAGTTCAAGAGAACCACGCTCAGGCCGTGATGACAAAGACATACCCGCCCGAGGCGAACGGCATGATGCAGCCCGTGAAAGACATTTCCGCGCTTGCCAAGAAAGGCGCACCTCCGGCGGTCGATGCGATCTTCATCCCGGCCAGCGGCGACACGCTGCCGTCGCTCGCGCCGCTTTTCCCCTATTATGAGACTGACACTCAGACCGTAAAGCTCATGGGACTTTCAGGCTGGGATTATGTCGGCGTCGGCAACGAGGCGGCGTTGCAGGGCGGTTGGTTTGCGGCGCCCGACCCGAAAGGCTGGCAGGACTTCACCAAACGCTATGCCGAGACCTATGGCGGCACCCCGCCGCGCCTGGCAAGCCTGTCCTACGACGCTGTCAGCCTTGCCATATCGCTTTCGACCAATCCGCCCGGTCAGCGTTTTACGGCGTCTGAACTGACGCGTTCAAGCGGGTTCCAAGGCGTGGATGGCCTTTTCCGGCTCCGGCCGGACGGCACTGCGGAGCGCGGCTTCGCCATCATGGAAGTGCAGAAATCCGGTAACCAGCCGATCGATCCGGCCCCGTCGGCTTTCGGGACAGCCGTCGCTCAATATTAGGGCATCGTGCGTTTAATCGGACGCGGGCGGCATGGTTCATTTTTATGCATCCTGTAAGTGGCGGAATGTCCTTGTGAAAGATTGTCAGCGAAAACGTCTTGCCGGCAGGTTAACAAAGCTAGACCCGCTCAAGCCCTTGATAATTCAGGGAAAAAGGACCGAACGGAGCGCCAGCGCCGCTGCCTGCGCCGTGCGTTCCGGCTCTTCGCAAGCGTTAATTCGCCATGCCGAAACATATTTAACGGACTTTTGCTCGTCCCAGTAAAGGGGAAAATTCCGGCATTAAGTTCTATTTAATGGGAGGTCATATGTGAGGAAAAGCTGTTGTCTTTCAAACACATACCGAAATTATTTCCCGTCACATCGAGGGCGCGGCGCTGGCCGGTTCGCGAAATATGGACCATTAATTAAATATGAATCGACCGGAAATAATTCCGGCGCGCTTCTGTTAACCACAAAAGTATGAATGCTCGACGCGTCGAACGAAGCGTTAACCAGAAGCGCATGGCGAGCGTCGTCCACGATGGCCGTTTGGTGATCCCGCCTCGCGGGCGTCGGCCGCGGTACAGTCCCAGGCCGTTGACAAAAATTGCGTCGCAACCGGTTCCGATTTTGGGCACGCTGCGTTAGGGCGCTGGCTTCTCTTCAAGCCCGGCCGCTATCGCCTCGACCAGCGCGTTCAGGACCAGCCGGCCTTGATTCGTAGCTCTCAGCCAATCGCCATTGCGCTGAAGCAGGCCGTCTTCCTCTAGCGGCCCGATGACCTGAAGAGCCGGGTTGAATCCGGTCTTCGCTGAAAGCGTGGGGAGGTTGAGCCCTTCTCGCAAGCGAAGCCCCATAAGGACGGCCTCTTCGGCTTGCTGGCGCGGATGAAGCTCAACGCGCTCTTCGCACCCGCTGCCGCATTCGTGCACTCTCGCGTACCATGCTCCCGGCGCTTTCACGGCTGCCGTCGCACATTTCTTTCCGGCGACGGTCAGGCGCCCATGCGCCCCCGGTCCGATCCCGAGATAGTCGCCGTAACGCCAATAGGTAAGATTGTGGCGGCTTTCGTCCCCCGGCGCGGCGTGGTTTGAGACTTCGTAGGCTGGAAGGCCAGCCCCGTCGCACATCTCTTGCGTGAGGGTGTAAAGGTCCGCCGCCAGATCCGGCCCCGGCGCCCGAAGCTTCCCGCGCCGGCTGAGATCGAAGAAGGCCGTCTCCGGCTCGATGGTAAGTTGGTAGAGCGAGAGATGGCCTCGCGCCAAGGCGAGCGCCTCCCGCAGTTCAGCCCGCCATTCGACTTCGGTTTGCCCTGGCCTCGCGTAAATCAGATCGAAGCTCATGCGCTCAAAATACTTGCCAGCAACCTCAAGCGCCTGCCGCGCTTCGGCTGCGGTGTGCAGCCGTCCCAGGAAGCGCAGTTGCTCATCGGAGAGCGATTGCACCCCGAGAGAAACCCGGTTGACGCCCGCGATGCGATAGCCTTCGAAGCGGGCGGACTCCACACTGGAGGGGTTGGCCTCGAGGGTGATCTCACATGTGCTTTCCAGCGACCAAAGGGCAGCGATCTTATCGAGCAGCGCGCCCACCGTATGCGGCGTCATGAGCGACGGCGTGCCGCCCCCGAAGAAAATGCTCGAAACCGGCCGCCCCCGGGTTTCTGCCGCATAATGATCAAGCTCGCAGAGCGCGGCCCCAAGATACTGTTCTTCGCTTATCGTTCGGCGCGCATAGGAGTTGAAGTCGCAATAGGGGCATTTCGACTGGCAAAACGGCCAATGAATATAGATTGAGAGGGAACTCTCACCCGCCAAAGCGGCCCTCGTTTCCTGCGCCTTCGCCGAAAACGGCGGCGCGGAATGCGGCAAAGGCTCGGGCGCGGTGCGAGATTGCATGCTTCTTGTCTGGGTCCATTTCACCGAACGTGACGTCATACCCGTCGGGTACGAACATCGGATCGTAGCCGAAGCCCTTCGTACCGCGAGGCGGCCAGACAAGGTGGCCCGGAACGGTCCCTTCGAAGAACTGGACAGCCCCCTCGGGATTTGCAAGGCAAAGCATGCAAACGAACTTCGCCCGGCGCTGCGCCTGGGCGAGGGCGCCCATGGTTTGCAGTCCGTTCTCAACCTTTGCCATGGCCCGATAAAAGTCTCGCGGCTCCCCTGCCCAGCGCGCGGAGTGAATGCCGGGGGCGCCGGCGAGAGCCTCGACGGCGAGGCCCGAGTCGTCTGCAAGCGCAATCCGCCCCGTAGCCAACGCCGTCTCGACGGCCTTGAGACGCGCATTCTCCTCGAAGGTGCTTCCCGTTTCTTCAGGCTCGTGCACGCCAAGCTCGCCGGAGGAAGCTACGTCGATGCCAAGCGGGTCGAACAAGTCGCGGAACTCCCGCAGCTTGCCCTGATTGTGCGTGGCGACGACAAGGCTGTCGCCGCTCCCGAGGCGAAAGCAAGGGCCCATTCTCTTCCCTTAGAGAACTGTCAGTTTCTGTAGATTGAGAAGTTCACCGATGCCCTTTTTTGCAAGGGAGGTGAGTTCGGCCATGCGCTCCTCGGAAAAAACGGCTCGCTCGGCAGTCGCCTGAACCTCGACGATCATGCCCTTGCCGGTAAAGACAAAGTTCGCGTCAGCCTCGGCCTCAGAGTCTTCGGGATAATCCAGATCGAGCACCGCTTCGCCCTTGCAAATGCCGCACGAAACGGCTGCGACCTGATCTTTCAATACGCCATCCCTGATCATATCGCGCGCCCGCATCCACTGGAAGCAATCGTGAAGCGCGACCCACGACCCCGTTATCGCAGCCGTCCGGGTTCCGCCATCGGCCTGCAGGACGTCGCAGTCTACGGAGATTTGCCGCTCGCCGAGCGCTTGCAAGTCGACGACAGCACGAAGAGCGCGGCCAATGAGGCGCTGGATCTCCTGGCTTCGCCCCGACTGGCGCCCGGTTGTGGCCTCACGGCGCGTTCGTTCGGAAGTCGCCCGCGGCAGCATGCCATATTCAGCCGTGATCCAGCCCTTGCCCTGGCCTTTCATCCATGGTGGGACGCGCTCCTCAAGGCTTGCCGTGCAAAGCACATGGGTGTTCCCAAATTTGATAAGGCACGATCCTTCCGCATGGAGCGAGAAGGCGCGCTGGAAGCTAACGGGGCGCAAATCGCCCGCCTGCCGTTTCGAGGGGCGCATAAAAACCTGTATGATTGAGTGGCGTTCGTAATGGGCCTTAAGTGTCGCAAACACTAGGCGAGGCGGCATCCTGGATCAACGTCTTTAAGCTCGATTTCCGAAATTTCGGATTACCCGTGATGCTCGCAAGAGCGGCAGGCGAGCAGACGTTGCTGCTGGCGGGAAATCGCCTCCTCTCAGCTCAGTACCATCCGCTGCCGGGAAGAGGACTTTTCGCGCAAATGGGACAAACGGCCTTTGAGGAACTCGGCTATATCGTCGCTTTCGAGCGTGTTTCCTTCCATGATAGGCATCAAGAGCGGCGAACGAACGCCCGAAGCCACCTTATCACGAACGCTATCGACAACTTTCCGCTCAACCATGATGAATCCCAAGCTGCACTTTGACCACTTCTCATTAGCCCAAACTCGCCCGCTGGTCTCACGCCTAGCCAAGAGGAGAGGCGTTTCTGCATCGTGAGCGTGACCGAACTGCCACAAAATCTTGCGCTGGCGCCTATCATAGCGCGCCAAGGTTGTGGAATTCTGAGCAGCCTGTGGATAAGTCCATTTCCCGAAGGCGAATTCTAGCCCAGGGGTGGAAGAAGCGCCCGGCAGAATCGAGCCGGGCGCCCGCCATTAAGCGACCGCAGGCTTGTTCATGCGGTTTTCGATCAGGTCGGATACGACGGCCGGCTCAGCCAGCGTAGAGGTGTCGCCAAGGTTCGAGAAATCATCCTCGGCAATCTTCCGCAGAATGCGCCGCATGATCTTGCCCGACCGGGTCTTGGGAAGGCCTGGGGCAAACTGGATCAAGTCGGGAGTAGCGATCGGCCCGATTTCCTGACGAACCCAGTTGCGAAGCTCGGTTCTGAGCGCTTCGCTAGGCTCGACCCCGGTCATCAAGCTGACGTAGACGTAGATGCCTTGGCCTTTGAGGCTGTGCGGATACCCCACGCAGGCTGCTTCGGCGACCTTCGGATGGGCAACGAGAGCCAATTCCACTTCCGCCGTACCCATGCGGTGACCGGCCACGTTGATCACGTCGTCGACGCGGCCCGTGATCCAGTAATAGCCGTCGGCATCCCGACGGCAACCGTCGCCTGTGAAGTAGGTGCCGGGATAAGCCGAGAAATAGGTTTGCACGAAGCGATTGTGGTCGCGGAAGACGGTGCGCATCTGTCCCGGCCAGGAATCCAGGATCACGAGATTACCCTCACCCTGTCCCTCAATCGCCTGCCCATCGGGCGCAACCAGCGCGGGCTTAACTCCGAAGAACGGCAGCGTCGCCGAGCCGGGCTTCGTGGCTATGGCGCCGGGTAGTGGGGTAATGAGAATCCCGCCCGTTTCCGTCTGCCACCAGGTATCGACGATTGGGCAGCGCTCATCACCAACGATGTGATAGTACCACTCCCAGGCTTCAGGATTGATGGGCTCGCCCACGCTTCCAAGCAGCTTCAAAGACTTGCGGCTTGTTTTCTTAACGTGCGCCTCTCCCGCTCCCATAAGAGCGCGGATGGCGGTCGGCGCGGTATAGAAGGTGTTGACCTGATGCTTGTCGACGACATCCCAAAAACGTGACGCCGAGGGGTAATTTGGAACGCCCTCGAACATGAGCGTCGTCGCCCCGTTCGCGAGTGGGCCGTAAACGATGTAGCTATGCCCCGTGACCCAGCCCACGTCCGCCGTGCACCAGTAAATGTCTCCGTCCTTGTAATCGAAGACGTATTCGTGCGTGATCGATGAGTAGACCAGATAGCCGCCCGTCGTGTGAAGCACGCCCTTCGGCTGGCCCGTAGAGCCAGAGGTATAAAGAATGAAAAGCGGATCCTCCGCATTCATTTCCTCAGGCGGGCAATCGGCCACACGCTCTGCATCTCTTCGCCCAGCCAGAAATCGCGGCCCGGCGTCCAGGCAACCGGAGAATTTGTGCGTTTTGCGACAAGAACGCGCTCGATCGTCGGGCACTTCTCAAGGGCCTTGTCGGCGTTTGCCTTAAGCGGAACCTTGCGGCCGCCGCGCACGCCTTCGTCGGCGGTGATCAGCACGGTCGAATCGCAGTCGATGATGCGGCTCGCGAGGCTGTCCGGAGAGAACCGCCGAACACGACCGAGTGGACAGCGCCAATGCGGGCGCAGGCCAGCATGGCATAGGTGGCCTCCGGGATCATTGGCAGGTAGATCGTAACACGGTCGCCCTTCTTGACGCCGTGCTTTCTTGTAGCACATTCGCAAATCGGCTGGACCTGGTCATGGAGCTGCCGGTATGTGATCTCGAGATCCACGCTCGGCTCGTCGCCTTCCCAGATGATGGCAACCTGGTCGCCCCGCTTCTCCAGGTGACGGTCCACGCAATTGGCGCAGACGTTCAGCGTTCCGTCCTCGAACCATTTGATGGATACGTTGTGCGGATCGTAGAGAGGTGTTCTTTATCCTTTGTGAACGGCTTGATCCAGTCGATGCGCGAAGCCTGTTCGCGCCAAAACCCATCCGGATCATTAACGCTCTGATCGTACATCGCCCGGTATTTTTCGTTATTAATCCAAGCTGATGAGCTCCAGCTCTCTGGAACCGGATAGGTCTTCACCGACATCGACATCCTCCCTAAATATGCGGCTTCGCCGACATTATGTTGATTGCTTGGCTTAAGGGCAACAAGGCAATGGTCGAAGAGGTTGCACCTCTTCGGTCCTGCAAACTCAGCTGCAGGTGGAGTGTCCGCAATTGCGGCACACGCGGCACCCCTCCTGGTAGATCATACTCGGAGATCCGCAGCGAGGACAGAAACTTGAAGGCGAAAGCGTCACAAAGCTGGCCGCTTCCGGTTCGTGATCGTTGACCTTTTCTTCATGACTTCCGCTTTCCCGAGCGCCCCGGGCCTGAAACCCGATATGAATGAAGTGCTGCTCTATGATCTCCCCGATCGCAGCGAGCAAACTGGGCACATATTTGCCATTCGTCCAGGCGCCGCCGCGCGGATCGAAAACAGCCTTCAGTTCCTCCACAACGAAGGAAACGTCTCCGCCGCGGCGAAAGATCGCGCTGATCATGCGTGTGAGCGCCACCGTCCAGGCGTAGTGCTCCAAGTTCTTGGAATTTATGAAGATCTCGAACGGGCGGCGTTGGCCGTGATCGAACGTGTCGTTGATCGTCACATAGATCGCGTGATCCGACCCCGGCCATTTTAGCTTGTACGTGAAGCCGGCGAGCACCGTATCGCGAGCTCGCGGCACTCGTCGGCTGGCGCGAGCGGGAGGGCAGACTGCAGGCCTGCCCGGCCTGCGATGTCGGCGGCGCCGGGAAAGAACTGCGCCCGTGATCTCGTTCGGCCGTAGGCTGTGCAGCCTTTGAGCCCGAGCCGGTAGGCGTCGAGATAGAGCATCTCGAAGTCCTCAAAGGCGATCAATTCTGGACAGTTAACCGTCTTCGAAATGGAGGCGTCGACGTGCCGTTGGAGCGCCGCCTGCATCTGGAGGTGCTGTTGCGGGGAAAGATCATGCGCCGTTACAAAGGCATCGGGAAAAGGGGCATCGCCATGCATATCGCGATACAGCTGCGCCGCGTAATCGCGGATGGTTTCCTGCCGTTCGGAGCCGTCTGGCGAAAGAAGGCGGCGGCGGTACTCGAAATCGAAGACGGGCTCGATCCCGCTTGAGACATTTCCGGCGAGCAGCGAGATCGTGCCGGTCGGCGCAATGGAGGTCAACACGCCGTTCCTAAGACCGATTCTCCCTGATTGTCTTTTGAAGCGAAGGCGGGAACGATGCCGGAAAAGGCTGCCGCAAGAACTGGCTGGCGTCAAAAAGAGGAAATGCCCCCTTTTCCCTGGCGAGTTCGGCGCTTGCCGCATACGCGGCCTGGCTTATCTGCGCCATCCAGGAGGCTGCAAGATCGCGCCCCTTCTCGGAGCCGTAATGGACGCCGCACAGGATCAGCGCATCGGCGAAGCCAGTGACGCCCAGCCCATGCGCCGCTTGGCTTTCGCCTCGCTTTTCCTGCTGAGGCAGAGGGTAGCGCGACACATCGATGATATTGTCGAGCAGCCGGACCGCCACCGGCGCGAGGTCTTCCAACCTCTTCTGATTGAGCCCGCCTTGGCGCTGAACGGCTCTTCGATAAGCGCCGCCAGATTAATGGAGCCGAGAAGGCAGGCGCCATAAGGCGGAAGTGGCTGTTCCCCGCAATTATGAACGTACATGCCATTTGCGTCGAAAGCATTGATGCCCGGTATTTGCACATCGTAAACGGGCTTAACTTCCTCCTCGCGGATGGCCCGGACTTTTGCAATAAAATGCTCTCAATTCAGTTTCCTTTTGTAGGCGTGGAGGGCTTCGTCCAAGCGCTTACTTTTGTCGGTGTCGCTAAATCCAACGAGGGACTGAAACTGCTGGAGGTTGTCACCAGAAACAATGAGTTCGTGGTCTGCTTGGCAAGGATAGAAAGAATGTCGCGCCCTTTCCGTCGGGCAATCGTCGCAAGAGAGCGGGGCGGCGGCTTCCATAAATTTGAGACATTATGCCGAGCCGCAGCAGCATTCTCTGAACGGCTTTAAGTTCGATCTAAATTGCTTTGAGCAAGGCGCACACTCACGCCCTTGGATTGATTTCCCTGCACCGATCCATCGCAATCGAAGAACCCGCGCAGAAACCCTTTACAAAAGGCGCTTGATGCCTCCTCCATTCTCCGGGTTATTGTTTTTGCCCCTGGAGCTATTCCAAGATCTTCTGCCAGCGCTTTGACAGCCGCCATCGACAAGCGATACTCGTTTCTCCCTTTAACCGCATACCAGCCGCGAAAATCCGAACGGTGCTTCAAAGTGACGGCGATTGCGCCCGCGAGGTCCATGACGCCCCGCGCGCCGTAAGCTTGGGGATCAACCCAAACCGACAAAACCGCCTTGTCGGTCTTGAGAGTGCCGTCGCCGACCAGAAGACCGATCAAGTAACCTTGCCCGTACGTATAGTTTCCTGGCCAATCACTTTTTCCCCGATGGTCGTTAAGAGCAATCTTATCCGCGGGTTTAAGGTCGCGCGCCGCACACCAGTCAGTTTCCATAACGTAGCGGGTTTGCTTGACAATCCGGCGGACGAGATGGTCAGGGGTTAGCCGGAGATCGAACCCCTCAACTGTTTCGAGGCAAAGTGTAGGTTTTGTGCCGCTTTTGAAAAAACCATTTGGGCTGAGGTGATCCTCACCGTTTATGCGAGCGTGGAAGCTTCGCCCGATGAGGGCTGAGACTTGTTTTGGGCCCTCTGAGGTATGCACCCAGGTGTCTTCTGTAACGCAGGGGTTCGTAGCGCTGATCGGTTCGCAATAGCCGAGATTGTTCAATGCGTTCACGCGGTCGATGAAGATCACGCCCGGCTCTGCGTAATCGTAGGCGCTGCGCATGATCTTCCGCCAAAGGCCATGGGCGCTCACCGTGCGATATATTTCGCCGCCAAAGACAAGCGGCCAGGACCTGTCTTCCTTCACTGCTTCCATGAAGGCGTCCGAGACGAGGACAGACAGATTGAAGTTGCGTAAGCGTGCCGGGTCGGCTTTCGCCTCGATGAAAAGCTCGATATCGGGGTGGTCGCACCGCATCGTGCCCATCATGGCCCCGCGCCGCGCGCCAGCCGACATGATCGTCTTGCACATTGCGTCCCAGACATCCATGAAGCTGACGGGACCGGACGCGTCCGCGCCCACGCCGCGCACATGCGCACCCTTCGGCCTGAGCGTCGAGAAATCGTGACCGATGCCGCCGCCCTGCTGCAAGGTAAGGGCGGCTTCCCTGACATTCGTGAAGATCGAGCCCATGTCGTCGCCGATCTCGCCCATGACGAAACAATTGAACAGCGTCACGTCGCGGCCGGTGCCGGCTCCCGATAGAATTCGCCCGGCGGGGAGGAATGCGAAGTCTGCCAAGGCTTCCAGAAATCGCTGTTCCCAGGCTTTGCGGGACCGCTCCGGCTCAACCGAGGCCGCAGCGCGCGCAACTCTTGCCCATGTCTCCTCAATGGACTGCTCGGCATGTCCACCCGGCGGCGAAAAGCGATATTTCGCATCCCAAATCTGCTGGGAAATCGGGATCAGCATCGGTGATTTATCCAGAACTTGCACGCCGTATTCTCATTTTAGACACCAAATGTTCACTTTTTGTGCCCTACGTCAAGCGTAGCCTGTGGATAACTTTTTACAGTTCCCCTAAGATATGAAACATGATGCCGGATGGTAGAGAGCGGAACAGGAGAGCTAGATCTTCTCGTGCTCAGCCTCTGCCGACGCGCTTCCGGAAAAATGGACGGGCGGCTGCAGCCCTTGTTCTTCGAGTTCCTTCCTGGCCTCCAGGCAAAGCGCGTTCGAGGCCCGCTCAATCGCCGTTTCCAGCCTTTCCATGAACTCCTGGCGCGGCAGGCCACGCGGGATCGGGTCCAGGAATTCGACAACAATCGTGCCTGGGTAGCGGAGAATGGAGCGGCGCGGCCAGAACATGCCCGAATTCAGCGCGAGAGGGCAAACCGGCACTTTCAGGTCCTGATAGAGGAAAATAATGCCTGGCTTGTAATCGGGTGCGGCCCCCGGCGTTTTTCGGGTGCCTTCCGGGAAAATGACGATTTCCCTGTTTTGCGCAGCCCGAGCCCGTGCCTCACGTACCATTTGGCGCAACGCCGACGGGCCGAGTTCCCGCTGGATGGGGATCAGCTCGAATTTGCGGCAGAACCTGCCATAGATCGGCCAGGCCAGAAGCTCGGCTTTCATGACCAGGGCTGGATCGCGCATCAAGGAGTTGATCGCGAAGGTGTCCCACGCCGCCTGATGTTTCGCCGCGACGATAACGGGGCCGGGAAGGAGTTTGTCGTGTCCGCGAACCTCCATCTTCGTGCCGCAGATGACGCGGAGAAGCCAGACCGTCACATCGCCGTGGAGAGCAAGCGCTGCCATTGCCCACCTTCGGGGCGCAAGGAGAAGCCAGCTGCCGAAAACAAGAAAAATAGCCCAATTGATGTAGAGAATGGGATAGAAAAGCAGCGATCTCACATAGAGCGCTATTTTAGTTGACGCGCGCATTGACCAGCGGAGGACTGTGCTCGGCCTTGACACCAGAGCCTAAAACCGAATTTGCCCCATAACGCGCGAAAGCCGTTATGAACTTCAAATATTCTTTCCCGAGAACCCATGCCGTGCGCGGGTCGCTCCACCACTCAGCCTCGAGGCGAGGCGACTTAACCGGGTATGGAAGCAGTTCGACGTCAGGCATCGATTGCCGAAGCTCAATCAAGGTGCGCGGCATATGATAAGTCGAGGTCACCACGATCAGCGAGCGGAAGCCTTTTTGCCTGACCCAGGCGGTCGTCTCAAAAGCATTGTCCTCCGTATTGAGGGCGCGCTTGTCGAGGTCGACGCAGCAGCGAAATAACAGAGCCTCTTTTCCAGTCGCTGCGTTGAGCGTGATGATTTCCGGCGTCCGGGTGCTCTTGTTAACGCCCGAGATGAGCAAACGTTTTGCCTTGCCTTCGGCCAAGAGCCGGACCGCTTCCGCGATCCGATCCTCATCGCCGGTAAGCGCCACGATGCCATCGGCCGCCGCGGAGACTCCGGACGGCATAACGCTGACGGAATATGCGAAAATGAAAAAGCCTACGGCAACAGCCAGGCACGCGATAATCGTTACACGTAGAGCATGCATCAGAATTGCTCTCACGCTCAAAGCCTTTTGCGGGCGCTTCTGGTCTAACGGGTTGCTCATCTGATAGGCAGTATATCGCTAAGGCCTCGCCTGTGCATATGTTTTATGGCGTCGCGCACAATAGAAGCCGCCTTGCAATAACTAGGCCCTGTGGACGGATTTGATCCAGATTAGGCCAAGCGCCAGGGCTACAGTTTCATACGACGTGCGGATTCCTGCACTCGCCCGCCGGCGCTGAGGGCGTCAGCATCAATGGCGGTATATTCTGCCTGTGGATTGTCATGTCCTCAGGATCGGGGCGCCGGACAGGTCCATGCGCTACCGGTTGCCGACGGCAGGCCCCGGCGTGCGAGGCGGAGACTTTATCGCCGCCCGGCGTCATCCATGAAAGGCAAAGCCTTATCCGGGATCGTAACACATTGAAGCATCTCCATTTTTTCGATCCAGGCTCGCGCTTCGCTTTGCCGGGATGACGAAGCACGGAGCGGGCAGCATCCGGCGTGCTCGTTTGCCAGATCAGCGGAGTTTGCTTAGTTCCGCGTTGGGCTTACTGCACAACCGCCGTGGTCTCGGCGCCGGACGCGACCAGCGCGTCTCGCTTGATGCGCGCCACCATGGAGGCGAGGCCGTTGGAGCGCTGGGGCGTGAGATGGTCGTTAAGCCCCAGCTTCGCCAAGACTGCCCTCTCGTCGGTCGAAAGGATTTCCCGCGCGGTTCTCCCGGAGTACAAGACGAAAAGAACGGCGATGAGCCCGCTAACGATATGAGCGTCGCTATCGCCGCGGAAGTCGAGGACGGCATCCGGCCCTTGCCCTTTTGTGTGCGAGATCAGCCAAACCTGGCTTGCGCAGCCACGCACCTTCGTGGCCGGTGTGCGTTCGGTGTCATCCAAGGGGTCAAGTCCGCGGCCAAGCTCGATCAGATAACGATACCGGTCTTCCCAGTCGTCGAGAAAACTGAAATTGTCGACCAGCTCGTCAATGTCCATGCCGCACCCCTTGAACTTTCCGTCCTTCGTTCACGCCTTACTGCAAATATCGAGCCGGCCCGGGGATAGCACAAGGCTGCCCGGCCAGAGTGCGTCCGGAAAAGTGCGAAGCGTTTTTCCGATATAAGACGCACGACAAAACAAAAATTAGAGCCCGCTTTTGATTCCATCAAAAGCGGATGCGCTCTAATACGGCTTGACGAGGCGTTCGAGGTAATCGAGCTCGATGGGCGGACGCGAGGGCTGGCCCAGTCTCTTGCGAAGCTCATCGAGGATGGCGCGCGCCCGCTGGACCGTAATCTCGTCCGGCACCTTGACGCTCTCGCCGTCGTCGAGCCGGTCACCCTGCTTGCGGCCAAGCGGATCGCGATTTGCCTGACCGCCTCCGCGCTGGCCGCCCGAACGCATCATTTGCTCGGCCATGCTGCGCGCGCCCTGCCTCAAATTTTCGACCGCGCGGCCTTCCTGATCGCCAGCGTCCCCGAGTTCGTTCTGCTGCAGCGCCTGACCGGCATCGCCCATGGCGCCCTCGGCCTCTTGCAGCTTCTTCGTGGTTGGATCCTTGCCATTGGCGCCCATGCCGCCAAGCAGTTCCTGAAGTTGGCGCTGAAGGTCATCCTGGCGTTTTTTGAGGTCAGAAGCGCTCTTGGCCTGGCCCTGTTGTCCGCGCTCGCCCTGCTTCCTTTGAGCCTGCCCGCGTTGCCCGCGCTGTTCCTGCGGATCCGTGTCGCCTTGATCGCCTTCGTTTCCCTGTTGCGCGCGGAAGGTGTCGTCCAGGAGCTGCTGCTGCTGCCGCAACATGTCGGTCATGCGGTCGAGGCGCTGCATATTCTCTTTGTCTTCCTCTTCGGAGCCGCCCTTCGCGGTTTGGATCGACTCCAGGATATCGCGCAGTTCATTCAGCATCTGGGCGGCGGCATCGGTCGACCCCGATTTCGCGAGGCGTTCGATCTTATCGAGAAGCTGCTGAAGATCCTGGGGCGAGATCGTTTGTGAATTCGGCGACTGCGCCGACTTGCTGTTCTTCTCCTGCTGCTGCCTGAGCGCCTGCAGATAATTGTTAAGCGCCTGGCGAAGCTCGGACATCAGCTTCTGGATCTCTTCCTGGGACGCTCCCCTTTCCATGGCGTCCTTCAAGCGCTCCTCAGCTGCACGCACGTCTCTCTCGGCGCTGGACAGGTTCCCATCCTCGATGCGAAGGGCGATGTCCCAAAGCTGATCGACGATGCTTTCCACGTCTTCGATTGCGGGCGAGTTTCTCAGCCGCCAGTAGGCGGAACGAAGGCCGAGGTAAATCGTCGGCGCTGTCTTTTCATCTTCGGCGCTGATGCTAAGGGCATTGAGGTTGCTCGCGATCGGGGGCGTATCGTTTGGATTTTCCACGAGCGAGCGCCTCTGGGCGACGACGGCTTTCGCAAGCGGCTTCGTGAACTTGCGTTCCGGCAGGATGAGGCCACGCGGCGCGCTGTATCCTATATGTCCGGCTTCATCCTTGGCGGCGAGCGTCACGACCACCGGAAGGCCCGCCCAAGGGTGCGCGGTCAAATCCTTGTAGGTCTTGCCATCGGCCGCCTTCACTGGCGCGCGCGGCAGCGAAAGCGGAAAGACAGGAGGCTTGCCGATCTGAGCCGCGGGTTTGGAAGGTTGGCCTTCCGGAGTTCTCGACAATTCGTTCGACATGCGCCTCGGCGCTCGAAACGCCGTAGTCGTCATCCACCTTGTACTTGAAGAGCATAACGGCTCGATTCGACACCTCGATCGGGCCTGTAAAGGCGATCGAGGGCGCATGATCCGGCGCCACCGTAAGCGGCCACGACCTCGCAGTCTCCAAAAGCCCGCCAATGACAAGAGTGGCGCTTTGGTCGACGGTATGGGTGTACTCCGCATAGGCATCGCCGGTTTCGCCTGCCGGCTTCAGGGTGTCAGAATGGTCCGCGGCGTTCAGCGAAACCTTGTAGTTCCTTGCGCCCTTTCCGTTGATCTTGACCGTCAGCAACGATCCTTGCGGAACGGAAATGGTTTCGTTTTCTCCTGCATTGGCAAGGACAAAGGGCTCTTTTCTGGTGTAGGAAGGCGGAGAGATCCATGCGTCGATACGAAAATCGGATGCGCGCGCCGCAATGTTCGGCACGCTGAATGCCGCTTGAACCCGACCCGGCAAATCGGTTGAGGCCCACGCCGCGACAGCGACCAGCATCAGCACAAGAAGCGCTCGCAACGCAAAAGGATCGTAGCGGGCGATACGCGGCCGGGCGGGACCGGCCTTCAGTTTGTCGAGCGACTTTGCAGCGCGATCGCGGTGCGCCTGCCACAAGGCCGCCGTTTCCGGAGAAACGCCGTCCTGGGAGAGCTTGTCGTTGTAAGCCGTGAGCGGCCGGTGCTCCAGAGCCGATGCCTGCTCAATGCGCTCGAGGGATTTCTCGCGTGTCGGCCTTTTCCAGAACATCAGCGGCAAAAGGGAAAGCCCGAAAGCCGCGCCGAACCACCAGAGCAAGCTCGCATGAAAGCGCGGGGGCAACAGTGGCCACACTTCAAAAGCCGAGAGGAGGACGAAGACACCGCAGACCGCCACCGGGAGCCACACGCGCGGCCACAGCGTCTCGAAAATCATAACGCGCTTCGCCGCACGCACCTTTGCGTTGACCAGGCGATCCTCAGGGGACGAGGGCTTCTCCGCCAAGGCGTT
This sequence comes from uncultured Alphaproteobacteria bacterium, assembly GCA_963757195.1. Taxonomy (GTDB): domain Bacteria; phylum Pseudomonadota; class Alphaproteobacteria; order Rhizobiales; family Rhodomicrobiaceae; genus Rhodomicrobium. Next base: position 1,543,342 of record CAVWQG010000001.1, on the reverse strand, counting down.
CCCGGACTTATCTTTATTCGCCATCATGGAAGGACGATACCATACAAAACAAGGCTTCCTATGTCTGTTTCGCGGGCGTGGTTACACCGGTTGGCGGAGTTTGATCGCCGCCGCGAGCGTGCCTTCGTCGAGATAATCGAGCTCGCCGCCGATAGGAACGCCGCGTGCGAGCCTTGTGACCTTGAGCGGCAGGCCCTCAAGCTCCGCCGCGATATAATGCGCCGTCGATTGCCCTTCCACCGTCGCGTTGAGCGCGAGGATGATCTCGGCGACTTCCGGCGCATGAGCGCGCTCGATCAGCTTGCCGATGGAAAGATCGTCCGGCCCGCGCCCATCCAGCGGCGACAGCGTGCCGCCCAGCACGTGATAGCGCGAGCGCACGATCCGCGCGCGCTCCAAGGCCCACAGGTCGCCCACCTCCTCCACCACGCAAATCATTGTCGCGTCGCGCGTTGCGTCCGAGCAGATGGCGCAGGGCTGCAGCGTGTCGATGTTTCCGCATTCCTTGCAGATCGCGATCTTGTCGGCGGCTCCGCTCAGCGCGCGGGCCAGCGGAAGGAGAAGCTGCTCGCGCTTCTTGATGAGATGCAGCGCCGCCCGGCGCGCAGACCGCGGCCCAAGGCCGGGCAGTTTCGCAAGCAGCGCGATCAGCTCTTCGATTTCGGCGCCGGAGTTTTTCTTTTGCGGGGCGTGCATAGCGCCTTAGGTAACGAATGGGTTCACGATCCGCAACCGTCCGATGTGCTGGCTGTGGTGCAAATCCTCGCTGTAGAGCAGATCGCAACCGGCTTCGAGCGCCGCCGCGATGATGAGCGAGTTGTAGAAGCTGTATTTGTAACGGTCCTTGACCTCCAAGGCATTGGCAAGAAGAGCAATACTTGGAATGACAAGGCAAAGTGGCGTGAGGACTTCTTGGAGGAAGATTTGGGCTTCCCCTGCGGCCATGGGCGGCGTGAATTTTCGTTGGGAAACGTTCAGAAACTCCTGGGCGACCTGCAAGCTGATGGTCCCCATGCCTGTGTTCAGGCCGCGCTCCACAAGCTGCAGAGCGAGCTGACGTTTATCGGAAGCCTGTCGAGCGAAAGCATAGGCTAAGACATTTGTGTCCAAGAAGAATTTAACGCTCATTCATCTCTTCGCGCGTATATTTTCGGCCATCCCATTCAATGTGCCTGAGCTTTTCCATGGTCTCTCGAAATTTTGCGACACGCTCCTCACCTTGCGCTTTTTTTCGCGCATAATCTTCAAGCCAGCGCCGGAATTCCTCGTTCAGCGTCGTCTTTTCGGCGCGGGCGCGGGCGCGGGCTGCTTCAATAATCTCTTCCTCGGCGCTGAATGTAATGTTTTTCAGCATGGCAATCTCCGTGTACGCGAGAGGCAGTGTACACGACTCCTCGCCCGATAGCCAACCTATCCGTTGGCCAATGCCACCATGAACAGCTGCCATTCGGCGTTGGTCGGTATCTTCGCGCAACTCCCGTGATGGGAGCTAAGCGTTGGGCCGCCGCGCGGTTTGGCCGCCAAGGCGGCAAAGCAGAAGCGCGGCGGGACCAGCGTCCGCTTTTTATGCGCAGAGCATCACGCTATCTCGAATTGGTCCGCCGCCGTGCCGCATTTGCGCACGCCATCACGCGGGAGGTTGGGGCCGCGCGGCCCTTCCGGATCAAGAACCACGCGCTCCGCCGGGAGCCGGACGAACACCTTCGTTCCCTCGCCGGGCGCACTTTCAATTGCGAGAGCGCCGCCGTGAAGTTCGGCGAACCGGCGCGCCAGCGGCAAGCCGAGCCCCGTGCCTTCGAACCGCTTCGTGAAGCTGTTATCGACCTGCCGGAAAAGTTCAAGCGCGCAGGCGATTTCGCCGGCCGACATGCCGATGCCGGTATCGGCAATCGTGATGCAGAGACCGGCATTTTCTTCCAGTTCGGCGGCGATGGCGACGCGGCCGTTCTCCGGTGTGAACTTCACCGCATTCGAGAGCAGGTTGACCGCGATCTGCGACAACCGCGCCTTATCTCCGATAAGGGATACCGGGCGCGAAGGAAGCTGGACGGACAGATCGATCTGCTTGTTCTCGGCCTGCGCTCTTACGGAGCGCACGGCCTTCTCGACGATGGCGGCAAGGCTCTGCTCGCTTTCCGATAGCTCCAGCTTGCCGGCCTCGATTTTCGCCGTATCGAGAACCTGCTCGACGATGCCGAGAAGCTGATTGCCGGACTTGTGGATGTCGGCGGCATAATCCGCGTACCGATCCGAAAGCTCGCCGAAGTACCGTCCGCACATCACTTCGGCGAAGCCGATAATGGCGTTGAGCGGCGTGCGCAGTTCATGGCTCATGTTCGCAAGGAAGGCGGCCTTTGCCTTGCCTGCCATTTCGGAGCGCGCCTGGGCGACGGTAAGCTGGGCATTTGTTTTTTGCAGGTTGATCCGCTCTTCCGCGAGTTGCGCGCTTTTCGCAAGCAGAGCCTCATGCTGGTCCGTAAGGCAGTCATGAGCGGCTCTCAACTTCTCGCCTTCATGATAGAGAGCGACCTCATGCGCAACCCTCTTGGAAATTTCACCGGCAAGCCTCACGGCCATGAGGCCGACAAGAAGGACCGCCGACGCGGCTATCCCCAGAATGAGCAGCGCGTGACGATTTGCGGCGCTCAGCGCTTCCTCTTTCCCGAGGCCCACAATGACGATCAGCGGGTAGCCGGCAACCCTGCGCCAGTTGAAAATCCGGACCACGCCGTCGATAACGCTCGCGCTCGTGTGCGACCCTGCGTCGGCGAAAGCAGAATCCCTGAAGGACTTGCCAGCAGCCAAGGAAGAACCAACACCAGCCGCATCGGAGGCATCGCTGGATGTGAAACGCGCACGGATGACAGAATCCAAGCCAACGACTGTGACGTTGCCCGTTTGCCCAAGGTCGATCTTTCGGTGGAGGGATGTCAGATAATCCGGGTTCAGAGAGAAAACGAGGACTCCCCCGAAAGATCCATCGGGGGCTTGCAATCGTCTTGTAACCTGGATGGTTAGCTGCTTGGACACGCGTCCCAGCACGGGTTTCCCAACGAAAAGGCCGAGATTTGGGTTGTTGCGGTGAACGCGAAAGTGTTCGCGGTCGGAAAGGTCGATCGGCTTCGGGGTCTTCGACATGGAGGACGCCGCCAGCATTCCATCCGGCCCGATAATAGAAAGCTGTATCGTCGATGCCGCAACGCCGGGCATCAGCGGCGCCCATTCCGAGAGGTCGAAATCCGGCCCCTCTCTTTCGATCCGGCTCACGATCAGATCCATGGCTCCAGAAACGCTGTCCATGACGCGCCGGACCTGCTCCTCGAAGGCGGCAGACAAGTTTCGAGAATGCGCGGAGGCGCGATCGAGAGCGGATTGCCGCTGGTCGGAAACGAGAGCGACAGCTACAATACAGATAAAAACAATGATGAGCGCGCTAAAGATGAAGATGCGTCGTTTGAGAGTTTGCCCGGTTACCAAAATCTGATCGCAACGTGGATCGTCGAGCATAATTTTGTCTTCTTCACGCATGGACGACCCTAACGACAAAACACTCGATCCAACCAAATCAACGATCTTAGACGGTCAGATGCAACACTTCTTTCATGCTCTAAATTTTATAGAACTAATTTCCTCCTTCGAAATAACTTCCACGTCAGTTCTCGAGAAGAAAGATATCGGCATGTGACAAAGAAAACGGAACTGCGTATTCGATTGATTGCAATAGTCACGTTAGGATTTGTCTAACACAAAGCCTCAACCTTACCTACCTGTAATCACCCGCAGACTTAACTCAAAAAAGTATCACTGCATTTTATTGAAGTTTTGCTGATTTTCTTTAGCTCCAGGTCAGATGTTGAAAGCGCCATCCAGGCATCTTTGGGGCATAATGAGCGATGCGGTCTTCCTTCGACGGTCAGACCCTGTATTGTTCCGAATGAGTAAAACCACTCGGAAAAATGAATGAGCATTCACCCGCAGCCGCTTGATCGCGGCGACCTGTCGATGGATACGGCGGCGCTTGCGCAGTTCCTGATCGGGAAGCTTGTTGTCCGGGCGTTTCCGGAAACGCTCGCTGCGGCGCGCATCGTCGAGACGGAGGCCTATCTTACCGGAGATGAGGCAAGCCATGGCTTTCGGGGGCCGACGCCGCGCAACAAGGTGATGTTCGGGCCGCCGGGCTTTGCTTATGTTTATCTCGCCTATGGCGTTTCATTCATGCTGAACGTGACGAGCGCGGCAGCAGGCGTAGGGGAGGCCGTTCTCATCCGCGCCGCTGAACCCGTGACGGGGCTTGAAGCCATGAGGCGCCGCCGCGGCGATGTTCCAATACGCGATCTCTTACGCGGGCCGGGGCGCCTGGCCAAAGCCCTCGATATCGACCGCAGTCTTGACGGAACCGACTTGTGCTCCCTCGGTGCGCTTTGGCTTGCATCGGATGGCGAAGCGCCCGGCGACATCGGCGTCAGCGTGCGAATTGGAATAACCAAGGACGCGGTGAGGCCCCTCCGCTTCTTTCTAAAAGGGAGCAAGTTTGTAAGCGGCCCGGCCTCGTTGAATGCCGCCCCTTAGCTTCGCGTTACTTCCTTGCCGCGCGTTAATGCGAAGACTACGGAATAATGGAGACATCTCAGCGCAAATTGACGATCAGGGTTGACGGACCATGCAGTTCCGATCATATATCGTGCAAGCGCCAGACAGAACTCGGTTTCTGCCGCACGTTCGGCAGTACTCTCGGATGTTAAGTATCGCAGCCTACCCGCAATGCGACTCGAGATGGAAGGTCTGACGCGCTCCTGTCATCATTTCGCATTGTGCGTATGATGATACTCACCGAACCCCCAGGATGTGGTTCCAAAAATTCAACGGGATATGACTTTTCAAAATCTGAAGCTCAGCGAAAAAGTGCTGGCAGCCATCGAAGCGGCGGGCTATACCGCCCCCACCCCCATTCAAGCCCAAGCCATTCCATTCGCCCTAGAGGGCCGCGACGTTGTCGGCATCGCCCAGACCGGAACAGGCAAAACGGCTTCCTTCGTTCTCCCCCTTCTGACAATGCTCGAGAAAGGCCGCGCCCGCGCTCGTATGCCGCGCTCGCTTATACTTGAGCCGACGCGAGAACTTGCGGCTCAGGTCGCCGAAGCGATCGAGACGCTCGGAGCGCAACACAAGTTGACAGTGGCTCTTCTGATCGGCGGCGTTTCTTTCGACGATCAAGAAAAGAAATTAGAACGCGGCGCGGACATTTTGATCGCGACGCCTGGCCGCCTTCTCGACCATTTCGGACGAGGGAAGCTTCTGTTGAACGCGGTCGACTACCTTGTGATCGACGAAGCAGACCGCATGCTCGACATGGGTTTCATTCCGGACATCGAGCGCATTTGCAAGCTGCTGCCGCCCACGCGCCAGACCATGTTCTTCTCGGCGACGATGCCCCCCGAAATTCAGAAGCTGACAGAACAGTTTCTCCGCAATCCCGAGCAGATTCGCGTCAGCCCTCCCGCTACGGCCTCGAAGCTCATCACGCAGAAGCTCAAGTTTTCTCCCGCCGATTCGAAAACAAAGCGCCATGTTCTGCGCGAGTTGATCCGCAACGAAGCAGGTGTGGTCAAGAACGCGATCATCTTCTGTAATCGGAAAAAAGACGTCGCGGTTCTGCATAAGTCCTTAATCAAGCATGGGTTCAATGCGGCTGCATTGCATGGCGATCTCGATCAGCGTCAGCGCATGGCGACCCTTGAAGCTTTCCGCAAAGGTGAAATCACCTTCCTCGCCGCCTCGGACGTCGCCGCTCGCGGGCTCGACATCCCTGAAGTGAGCCATATCTTCAATTTCGATGTTCCTGTCAGCCCCGAGGATTACGTGCACCGTATCGGCCGCACGGGCCGCGCTGGCTGCGCTGGCTACGCGGCGATGATCGTAACGCCGAAGGAAATGAAGGGGCTTCGCGCAATCGAAGCTCTTTGCAAGGCGAAGATAGAGTGGATCGACGGGGAACCCTCCACCGAAAACCTGACATCGACCGACTTCAGCGAGCGTCGCGAACGCACACGCCGGGGGGATCGTTCCAAAGGTGGCCGCAAGGATCACGCCGCTCCGGAGCAACGCCAATCCGCCGAAGTTCGCCCCATTCGTAGCGGGGCAGAGCAGAAGCAACCGGCTGATGTTCGGCCGATCCGCAGCGAAACGCCCCGGCGCGAGAGGAACAACGATCGGAGCAGCGTTTCACGATATCATCGTGAGTTGCTGCCGCCGGCGACCTCGGCGCCCGTTGTCGGGCTTGGCGACCACGTTCCAGAATTTCTGAAACGCCCAATCCGCGCGGCGGGATAATAAAAGCTTCTCGCCTGTCTGCTTCCGGAGTACCGGCGCTACTCAATCATTGTGAGTTTGGCGCCGCTCAACTCGAAGCCGGAAAGCTGCCTGATAAAGCTCATGCCGAGAAGGTTCTGCGTCATCCGGCCAGGTTCGGCTATCACAGCCTGAACATCCTTGACCGTGATGTCGCCGACGCGGATTGTGTCGAGCACAATCGACGCAACGCGCGCAACGCCGTTCGCTGTTGTCGAGCGGCCATTGAAGCGCAGACTTTGCGGAGCAAGCCCGAGCTTCTGAGCCGTTTCATAACTGAGGGCCACATAGGTTGCGCCGGTATCGGTCATGAATTCCACTTGCTGGCCCCTGATTTGGGCAATGGCGTGAAAATGACCGTAATCGTTCGCGCTTAGCACGACCTTTCGCGCTCCGGTCGGTTCCTGGCTCGCAGAGATGGTGCCGCGCAGTGGTACGGCCGCCGCGCTCAGAACTTTCGTGTTGAAGCGCGGCAGCTTTGGAGAATTCGTTTCAAACTCGAAGAGATGAGCGAATCCGGCGCGAGAGGCCGCGTCTTTGGCGCGGTCGAAGAGAGGCTCGAAGGAGGAGAATGTGAGGTACGCGCCACCTATGGCGACGGCCCATACCACAAGCTCCTTCAAAATCCTGCGTTGAAGTGTCCGGCTTTCCATGGTGGTCGCCGTGCTCCGCCGTCTGCGCTCCGAGACGGAAAGACAGGCCGTGCCCCCACGCCTAGCTTTTCATCAGAAGCTTGTTCCCTGAGAATTCATAAGACCTCAAACGGCTTAAAAAACTCATACCGAGCAGGCTTTGCTGGAGCGCGCCCGGACGCGTGACCAGCGCCTCGACCTTCTCCAAAGTCAACTCTCCAAGAGAAACGCGCTCGAGTTTCACGCGCGCTGCGAAGGCGCGGCCGTTCGCGGTCTCGACAGGAACGCTGTAGTCCAGCGCTCCAACCTGAATCCCCGCCTTGCGCGCATCTTCCGGCCGAAGCACCACCGTCGAGGCGCCGGTGTCGACGATCATGCGGATGCTCTTTCCGTTGACCTGGGCTCTCGCGATGAAATGCCCATCGCCGGTCTTGCGGATCGAAACCACGGCCCCGCGTCCCGACACACCAGGCGAGACGGTCTGGACGGAGCCCGGCTGAAGTTCCTGGACAACGCGGTCGCGAACCTCGCCAAGCTCGGTGCGATAGGCGTAAAGCGCAACCACCACGAGGCCGATCGCAGCCCAGCTTCCAAGCGCCTTCAAGGCTTCGGCGGCTCTGCCCGCCGTCAGCCTTGCGGCGCCCGCCATGAGAAAAATGAGAAGAGAAAGAAGGCCAGCGACGCGGGGGAAATCTTCCCGCGGCAGACCGGCTATCGTATCTCCTTCGCCCGTAAGCACATAGAGAACAATACTGACCGCAAGCAGTCCAATAGCGAGAAAAATCATAGATCGTCCATTTTTCGAACGCGGGCGACATATAGGTGGATATCGGGAAAAAGACAGGTCCCTTCATCTAACCATACTGAGCCGCCGCCGAATCGCTCCATAATTCTAACATTAACCTTTCTGTCCATCGTCGTTGAGAACGAATAGGCCAAAGCAGCACTCATGCGATACCCAGCCGATTTGCTCGACGAGATCCGCAGCCGCGTTCCAGTGAGCCGTGTCGTCGAACGCCATGTCAAGCTCAAGCGCGCCGGACGCGAATACATGGGCTTATCGCCCTTCAAGACCGAAAAGACCCCCTCGTTCACGGTGAACGACCATAAGGGCTTCTACCATTGTTTTGCCAGCGGCGAGCACGGCGACATTTTCACCTTTCTCATGAAGGTGGAGGGGCTGACGTTTCCTGAAGCCGTGGAGCGGCTAGCGTCGGAGGCGGGGGTTATCCTGCCCGCACCGAAACCCGTCGATGAAGCGAAGGCGAGCCATGAAACGCGCACCCGCGAGGCGCTCGAAGAGGCATGCCGCTTTTATGAATCCGCGCTTGCCGGCCGGGAAGGAAACGCCGCGCGCGCTTATCTCGAAAAGCGCGGCGTTCAGTTCTCGGAAATCAAGTCGTTCAGGCTTGGCTACGCCCCGGACAGCAAGACGGCATTGAAGGGCCATCTTGGCGGCAAAGGCTTTTCGGTCGCCGAGATGCAGGATGCCGGTCTCTTGATCCACGGCGACGATATTGCGATCCCCTATGACCGTTTTCGCGGGCGGTTGATCTTCCCGATCATGGATGCGAAGCAGCGCGTCATTGCGTTTGGAGGCCGCGCCCTTCTGCCCGATCAGCAGCCGAAATATCTCAATTCGCCCGAGACTGGGCTTTTTCACAAGGGGCATGTGCTCTTCAATCTTGCAGCGGCTCGCGAGGCGGCGAAATCGGCAAAAACGGTCGTCGTCGCGGAAGGCTATATGGACGTGATTGCGCTCGCGCGAGCTGGCTTCGCGAACGCCGTCGCCCCTCTCGGGACCGCGTTGACCTCCGATCAGCTCCGCTTGCTGTGGACCATGGCTCCCCTGCCGACGCTTTGCTTCGACGGTGACGTGGCAGGGCAAAAGGCCGCATACCGGGCGATTGAAACATCTTTGCCGCATCTCGAGCCTGGGCGTTCCTTGCAATTCGCCTTCCTGCCCGACGGCCGTGACCCGGACGACATGGTCACCGGCGGGGCGACGGATGTCCTTGCGAAGGTGCTGGCGGGACCGGCGCCTCTGATCGATGTGCTTTGGGCCCGTGAGCGGGATCGCCATGCCCTGAACACGCCGGAGCAGCGGGCGAGCCTCGAAGCCCGGCTCATGGAGGCAGTTCAGCTCATCGAGCACAGAAGCCTAAGATTTCATTATATTTCTGCGCTTCGCGAGCGGCTTCGGGCGCAAGGGCACGGAGCGAGGGTTCCGGTTCGCCGCCCCGACACATCATCATGGCGTGCGCGCGTCCAGGGGCAGGCAGCGCCCCGGGGCAAATACGAGAAGCAAAACGCGGCGGCGCGCACAAGCAGCCTTCTCGCCAGCCCAATCGTGCAGCCGTCCGCGCCGTGCAGCGCCCCGAGAGAGGGCCTTCTCATCATGGCGATCGCCCGGCATCCCTGGCTTCTTGACGAGCATTTGGAAGAGATCGCAAGCCTTCATTTGGATGATGCAGGCTGTTGCCGTATTCGCAACGCAATGTTAACCATACATCAGACGGAGGAAACGCTTGACAATGAAAAGTTGTTAGAGCACCTCTCGCGTGAAGGCTATGGAGCGGAATTGGAGCGACTTGAGCGCGCGTGCGCTCATAATGCCGATTCGCACTTCGCCTCGGGCGCAAATAAAGAGCAGGTCTTGGAAGGTTGGCAGCATGTCATGATGCTTCATGGCAAAGCGGGAGTTCCGCGCTCGTTGCGTGAAGCCGAGAGTGATTATGTGAGCGAGCCGACGAACGAAAACTTCTCCAAGCTCCGCGCCGTAGTCCAACAGGCTGAAATTGCGGCATCTTGATCAGGCCTTCGATATTGCGGTGGGGGAAACATTCACCAGATTACATGTGGGGCGCTTGGTAGGGCGTGAATTTAAGCTTCATGAGTAACTCGGCATTAAGCACGGCCACTTATCGTTTGAAGTGGTTTCGCAAAGTGAGTTGCGAATGCCGTTGCGAGCAATGATTTACGTTCCGGCGCCCCAGGATAGAACGCTACCTAAGCCTAGGCTGCCCGTCCTCCCGCGCGCACCGATTTTCGGCATTTTCTGGAGTGCATAATGGCCACTGCGACGACTAAAACCGAGGACCAAGAAACGCCGGCGACCGAAACGTCGGACAGCCCGGTTCTCGATCTTTTGGATGCCGCCGTAAAACGGTTGATCAAAGCCGCGAAGGTTCGCGGTTACGTCACTTACGACGAGATCAACGAAGTCATGCCGCCCGACGAGGTCTCTCCGGACCAGATCGAGGACATCATGACGATGTTTTCCGACCTCGGCATTAATGTCGTCGATGCGGACGAGGTCGAAGAAGCTGCCGCCGCGGAGCCCATCGACGAAGACGAGGAAGACCGGCACGCGCCCCAGGCTCATTTGCCGGTCAAGCAGGAGCGGTCGACCGAAGTCAGCGAACGCACAGACGATCCCGTGCGCATGTATTTGCGCGAAATGGGATCGGTCGAGCTTCTTTCGCGCGAAGGCGAGATCGCAATCGCGAAGCGCATCGAGGCTGGCCGCGAGGCCATGATCGGCGGCCTTTGCGAAAGCCCGCTCACCTTCCAGGCCATCATCATTTGGCGCGACGAACTCAACGAGGGGAAAATCCTTCTCCGCGACATCATCGATCTGGAGGCGACCTATTCGGGTCCGTTTGCCCGGACCGCTGAGGGCGAAGAGGAGGGCGCAGAGGAAGAGTTCGTTCCTGAGGAACCGGCGCCCGTTGCTCCGGCTGCTCCGGCTTCGGTGAATGGAGCGGCGAGAGCTGCCGCACCCGGGTTTAACGGGACGACGAACGGCCACGCTCACCCGCGCCAGGCGGACGGCGAAGAGGCGCCGGCCGAAGGTGAGAGCACGGAGTTTCGCGGGGAAGAGAATTTCGACGAGGATGACGACCTCGAAAACAGCCTCTCGCTTGCGGCGATGGAGGCCGAGCTCAAGCCGAAAGTACTTGAGACCTTCGATCGGATTGCGACCGAATATAAGAAGCTTCGCAAGCTGCAGGATCAGCATGTCGAACGCAGGCTTCAGGACGATTTGCTTTCGCCTCAGCAGGAGAAGCGGTCGAGGAAGCTGCGGGATGCGGTCATCCAGGATGTCAAAAGCCTATCCTTGAACCCGGCGCGTATCGAGTCTCTCGTCGAGCAGCTCTATGACATCAACAAGCGGCTCATCGGGTATGAAGGCCGGCTGCTCAGGCTGGCCGACGGCTACGGCGTGCGCCGTGACGACTTCCTGGGCCACTATCAGGGCGCCGAGCTCGACCAGAACTGGGTCGACCGCGTTGCGGACCTGAAGGGCAGGGGCTGGCAAAAGTTTGTCGAAAAAGAGCGCTCGCGGATCGAAGAGATCCGCAGGGAGATTTACGCGCTCGCGACCGAGACGGGCCTCGACATTGGCGAGTATCGCCGCATCGTTAAGATTGTGCAGAAGGGCGAAAGAGAAGCCCGGCAGGCGAAGAAAGAGATGGTCGAGGCGAACTTGCGTCTCGTGATCTCGATTGCGAAGAAATACACAAACCGCGGCCTTCAATTCCTGGATTTGATCCAGGAGGGCAACATCGGCCTCATGAAAGCGGTCGACAAGTTCGAATACCGCCGCGGATACAAGTTTTCGACTTACGCCACTTGGTGGATCCGGCAGGCAATTACGCGGTCCATCGCCGACCAAGCGCGCACGATCCGCATTCCCGTGCACATGATCGAGACGATCAACAAGATCGTGCGCACCAGCCGTCAGATGATGCACGAGATCGGCCGCGAGCCGACGCCGGAAGAACTGGCCGAAAAACTGTCGATGCCGCTCGAAAAGGTCCGCAAGGTGCTGAAGATCGCGAAAGAGCCGATCAGCCTTGAGACGCCCATCGGCGACGAGGAAGACAGCCACCTCGGCGATTTCATCGAGGATAAGAACGCGATCCTGCCCATCGACGCGGCGATCCAGTCGAACCTGCGCGAGACGACGACGCGCGTGCTCGCCTCGCTCACGCCGCGCGAGGAGCGCGTGCTGCGCATGCGCTTCGGCATCGGCATGAACACCGATCACACGCTGGAGGAAGTTGGCCAGCAGTTTTCGGTGACGCGCGAGCGCATCCGCCAGATCGAGGCGAAGGCGCTGCGTAAGCTGAAGCATCCCAGCCGCAGCCGGAAGCTGCGCAGCTTCCTGGATAATTAGGTGCTATCACGTGGCGCTAGTACGAACATTTGCGCGAAAGCACATGGAGCGGAATTCAATTCACGACAAGATATCGGCGTCGTATACCGTCTTTGAGAATGACGGCCGTGTGTTCATCCAGATAGATACTTACGGACGCGAAGATAGAGAGATCCCTGGCAAAAAGAGCCAAACCATCCAGTTAGATCGCGAGGGAGCGTTGGCGCTTTTTGCGATACTGAAACGCGAGTTCAACTTAGCTTAAGCTCAGTGCGATGTTAACTAGGGTATCGAAAATCGGTCAACTGGGAGGCTTTCGCTTGCGCGTTGTTTTCAACAACGGAAGCGCGGGCGTGCATGATTTTTCGTCGATGGTCCAGGAGCCCGGTCCAATGCTGGCCCCGCTGCGCGACGAAGGCTATTTCGCACGTGTTTTCCTGGAGTTCGGCGCTCCTACCTGGCCCAACGGCTTCGACATCGCGCCGGAATGGCTTCGCCGCGAGATGAGCGCAAGAAATGAACTCCAACGTAGCGCCGCTGCTGAGTGATATAGTTAAGTCGCTCGCGCAAGTATCTACAAGTATCGCCTAAGCTTGGCTTCCTCTTATACTGTAACTTAACGATGTAAAGGAAAGCCGCTTTTCAACCTCTGCGAGAAGCTCTAGCCTTGCATTGTCTGGGAGACCAGACAGGCGAGCGCGAGCAATTCACGGGTTGGGGCATCACCGCCGCGCTCGCCACCCTCCGCGCCGAAATGAAAGGATGACTGTTTTCGTTTCGGTTCGCGGCCTTTCTTATGGCTCTCGTTTCCGCATATCACCATGCCTATAAGTCTGCGAGGGCGTTGCGGGGAAGGCTGCGCCGAAAAGGAGTGCGGCGCCCAGTGGTCGACTTCAAAACGCTACGCTTTGCTCACGGCTGGCGCGAAAAGTATTTATATTATTAGATATAGGGGTTTCTACAAAACGAAGCCAAAGCCTTTGTAAACCATTATACGGCGCCAGACGACGCCATCTGCGAAGCAGCCAGGACTCCCTGGGTTCAGGGCCGATCCCTAATACCCGATCGCGGCGCCATCGCCATCCCGCGTATCGGCGGCGCCCATGAACAGCCCGCCTTTCTTCATGACCGAGTTCGCCCGCCCCAGGACGCGGTGCTGGAATGAGCCGTCGGCGTTTTTCGGCAGGATAAAGCCGCGCGCTTCGAGAATGCGCAGCGTATCGTCGGATATCCCGCGCTCGGTGATGACATTGTCGGGTTGCCACTGATGATGAACGCGCGGCGCGGCTGTGGCTTCGGCGACATTCATGTCGAAGGTCAGCACATTCAGGATCTCTTGCAGCACAACGGTTATGATCGTGCTGCCGCCGGGGCTTCCCGTGATGAGATAAGGCGCTCCATCCTTAAAGACGATCGTCGGTGTCATGGAGGACAGAGGCCGTTTTCCCGGTTCAATGGCGTTGGCTTCATCGCCGATAAGGCCGTAGGCGTTCGGCGCGCCCGGCTTTGACGAGAAGTCATCCATTTCGTTATTGAGAAAGAAGCCCGCGCCATCGACCGTGTATCCACTGCCGAAGGCGAGGTTGAGCGTATAGGTATTCGATACCGCGTTCCCCGCCTTGTCCATGATGGAAAAATGGGTTGTCTGATCGCCTTCCTGGGACGGCGGCTTTCCTGCCGAAACATCGGCTGATTTCGTGGCGTGCTCCAGGTTTATGCCTTTCCGAAGCTCCGCCGCGTAGGCTTTGTTGGTAAGCCCAGCCACCGGCACCTGGACGAAATCGGGATCGCCGAGAAACTTGGCCCGGTCGGCATAGGCCCGACGCATCGCTTCCACCAGCCTGTGGATCGTATCGGCGCTGTCCTGCCCGAGTTTCTTGAGGTCGTAGCCTTCAAGGATGTTCAGCATCTGGATCACGTGCACGCCCCCGGACGAAGGCGGCGGCATGGAGACGATTTCATAGCCCTGGTAGGTTCCACGGACGGGTTCGCGCTCGACCGCACGGTAGTTCTTGAGGTCTTCGCGGGTGATGAGACCGCCGCCCTTTTTCATTTCGGCCTCGATCATCCCGGCCACGGGTCCGTCGTAGAACCCGCTCGCGCCTTGATCGCGGATCGCGATCAGCGTTTTCGCAAGGTCGGGCTGGCGCAGGATCTCGCCCATCCTGTAGGGCTCGCCAAATTCATGCTGGAAATACGCGGCCGTCGACTCGTCGGCGGACAATCGCTCGCTTGCTTTCGCGAACGCGTAGGCCAGGCCGTAAGAGACGGGGAAACCGTCCTGGGCGAGCTTGATCGCCGGAGCCATCACCTTGTCTCGCGGCATCGTTCCATAATGGTCGAGCGCATGGAGAAGGCCGGCGACGGTTCCGGGCACGCCGGCGGAAGCCCGGCTATATCGGGCCTTTTCGCGGTCAACGGCCCCGTTGCTGTCGAGAAACATATCCCGGCTCGCCGCAGCGGGCGCGGTTTCGCGATAGTCGATGGCGACCTTCTTGCCGTCCGCGAGCGAGATCAGCATGAACCCGCCGCCCCCGAGGTTTCCGGCCTGGGGATGGGTTACCGCAAGAGCGAAGCCAACCGCGACGCCTGCGTCGATCGCGTTGCCGCCAGCTTTCAAGATGTCCGCACCGACCTGCGCCGCGATCTTCTCCTGCGCGGCGACCATGCCATGCTCGGCGACAACGGGCTGAAACCGCGAGTTCGAAACCTATGACCGCGTCGGCGGCCGGATCGTTGGCGCGCTGCGCTTTGGGCTGAGTGGACAGGACGACAATGGCAGCCAAAACGGCGGCCACGGGGAACAGAGCGCGTAATTTTGATATCATAGACAACATGGGAAAGACCGCTGGACCTTGGTGTTGCGCGGTGAGGACGTGTCGATTGCTCGGAAGGTAAGGTAAAATCCGGCCTATTTGCAGCAGGATTGCGATATTCTTATGTAACATCTCTTATCGCAATCCAAGAAAGGCGAACATGAAATACCGCAGGCTTGGCGACAGCGACCTGTCTGTCTCGGTGATCGCGCTCGGATCCTGGCTTACCTATTCGGGCGGCGTCGACGCGGAGACGGCAAGAGCCTGCGTTCGCAAGGCGCTCTCTCTCGGCGTGAACTTCATCGACACGGCCAACATTTACGGACGCGGGGCAGCGGAGACCTTTCTTGGTGAAACGCTCGCGGGGGTGCCACGCACTCCTACGTGCTGGCGACCAAGCTCTATTTCCCGATGACCGAAACGGATCGGGGCTTGTCGCGCGCGCAAATCCACAAACAGCTCGATGCTTCGCTCAGGCGGCTCAACACCGATTACGTCGATCTTTACCAATGCCACCGCTTCGATCCCGAGACGCCGCTGGAAGAAACAATGCAGGCGCTGACCGAAGTGGTCCGCGAAGGCAAGGCGCGTTACGTCGGCTTCTCCGAATGGCCCGCGGAAGTAGTCGCCGAGGCCATCGCGATGGACGGCGTGGTTCGCTTCGTCTCAAGCCAGCCGCAATATTCGCTGCTTTGGCGGAAGCCCGAGAAAGAGATCTTCCCGCTTTGCAAAGCCAACGGCATTTCACAAATCGTGTGGTCGCCGCTGGCGCAAGGCGTTCTGACGGGTAAATACAGGCCCGGCGAAGCGCCTGCGCAAGGCACGCGCGCGACGAGCCGCGCCATGGGCGGATTCCTTCAGCGATCCTGGCTGGAGCCGCGCGTTCTGGAAGCCGTTCAGAGGGTGCGCCCGATTGCCAAGGAAGCGGGATTGTCGCTCACACAATTCGCGCTCGCCTGGGTCTTGCGCATCGACAACGTGGCTTCGGCAATCATCGGCGCATCGAGGCCGGCTCAGGTCGAGGAGAATGTGAGGGCGTCCGGGCACGATGTCGATCCTTCGCTGTTTCATGAGGCGGAGCGCATGCTTGCGGACGTGACAACGGCCTGAGGTCTTTCCCAAACAATCACCGTCTCTCGAGCGAGGGCGACATGGCAGAAGAATACTCCCAGCATCACACCGAGCCGCATTCTCCGGCAGACGCCGATAGCGACCGGCCTCTCTTCAAGGTCTACAATCCGGCCACGGGGCAGCTCTCACGCACCTATCACGGCCATTCGCGGGAGGAGGCGCTCGCCATCGCCCGCAGGGCTCATGAGGCGTTCAAGGACTGGCGCCGGGTCCCCTTTGGCGAGCGTGCGAAGGCGATGAAAGCCGCAGCTGCGTGCCTGCGGCGCCGCAAGGAGGAGTTCGCCCAGCTCATGACCGCCGAGATGGGAAAGACCCGGACCGAGGGTCTCGGCGAGATCGAGAAATGCGCCTTGAACTGCGATTATTTCGCCGAGCAGGCCGAGCGCATGCTAGCGCGTGAGCCGGTCGAGTGGGACGGGCCAAAAGCCTTCGTCACGTTCAATCCGCTTGGCGCGATCCTCGCTGTCATGCCCTGGAATTTCCCGCTCTGGCAGGTGTTCCGTTTCGCCGCGCCTTCGCTGATGGCGGGAAACACCGCCATCCTCAAACATGCCAGCAACGTACCCGGCTGCGCGCTCGCCATCGAGGATGTGTTCAAGGAGGCTGGCTTCCCCGCAAATGTCTTCAGCACGGTGTTGATCCCGAGTTGTGACGTCGAGGCGCTGATCGCCAATCCAGCCATCGCGGCGGTGACGCTGACAGGCAGCGTTGCGGCGGGGCAGAGCGTCGCGGCTGCCGCGGGCCGCAACTTGAAAAAGTGCGTGCTCGAACTTGGCGGAAGCGACGCATACCTCATCCTTGAGGATGCCGATATCGACCGCGCCGCAGCCGTGTCGACGGCCGCGCGCATGGTGAACGGCGGGCAGAGTTGCATCGCAGGCAAGCGCTTCATTGTTGTGTCAGCTGTCAAGGAGGCTTTCGAGAAGGCGTTTACGGCCAAGATGCATGCCATCCAGATGGGCGATCCGGGCGACCCGGACACCAAGCTTGGCCCGCTCGTGAGCATCGAGGCTCGCGACGGCGTTCACAGGCAGGTTCAGGACAGCATTGCGAGAGGCGCGTTCCTTCTCTGCGGCGGCAAAATACCGGATAAACCGGGCGCGTGGTATCCGCCGACCGTGCTCAGCGACGTAAAGCCGGGCCAGCCCGCGCACGACGAGGAGGTTTTCGGCCCAGTCGCCGCGATCATAGAGGCGCGCGATGAGGAAGACGCCGTCCGCATCGCCAACGACTCGCCGTTCGGCCTCGGTTCCGGCGTGATCACATCAGACATCGCGCGCGGCGAGCGCATAGCGGCGGAGATGCTCGAAGCTGGCATGAGCTTCGTGAACGACAACGTGCGCTCCGATCCGCGCATGCCCTTTGGCGGGGTGAAGCATTCCGGCTATGGCCGCGAATGCTCGCATTTCGGCATCCGCGAGTTCATGAACATCAAGAGCGTTCTCGTCCGCGAGTGAGCATACAGTCCTAAGCATATTTGCTGCACGCGCCAATGGATCGCCGCCGGCGTCATCCCGGAACCTGATTACCTGAGTTGAGGGTAATCAAGTCCCGGAAAGGCAAAGCGTTACCCAGGATCATAACGAATTGAAATGCCGACATCTTAGCGATCCCGGCTCGCGCTTCGCTTGGCCGGGATGACGAAGGACGGAGCAGGCGCCATCCAGGCTGTTGCCAACTGAGCGTAAACGCAAATAAAACTTATTATCTCATCAGCTTATTACAACTTGTATTAAATCCAAACATATTAGATGAACATTTTTTAACTCGCAAAGACGGGATGGCTTGTATAGCAAAGTGCGAAAGAGCTGTGCCTAAGCTATCGTCTTACATCTCGCACGTCGTGCTTAGGCGATGCCGGTGAGCAGCGCGGCTTCGGTCCTCTCACCTTGGGCCGTTAAGCCCTCTTCATGACCAGACTACGACTTTGAGAAAAGGAGCGGATCCTTTGGTTGCCCCCGCCTTGCGTATCTCTTTAACTATCGCTTTGTGCGCAGCCTTCACGGCGCCAGCCGCTTCGCAAGGACTTCTGGACTTTTTCAAATCCTTTTTATCCCCTTTCGTTTTGCCTGCTCCGACCCTCGAGCACGCTCGAAAAAAGACAAGGAAGGGCTACGGCGCCAAGGTGCACGGCAAAGTTAAGGTCAACGACAAAAGTTTTCATTTTGTTTCTGGTGGAAGAGGCCGCGGCTCCGCGCCGTTCGGCACCTATAAAGTTGGACCGCTTAGCGGCTTCAAGAACTCCAAGAGGAACATGGATTCCAGGTTATCAGTTGAGCGATGCCTATGATCCTCTTGTCAAGGACACGCGGACAGGCTTATTCATTCATCCCGGACAGGACGCCTCCGCGGGCTGTGTGGCGATCCGGAAGGATGAATGGCCCTCGTTTGTTAAGGCCATGGCAGGCGCTTCTCAGCTTGGCCGTCCTCTAGCAATCCGCCTTGGCCCGGAAAGCGAACCTTTGGAGAAACCGGTAGGCTGAAAAACGCCCCAAGGCTTTATCGGGATAGTTCCAGGTGTTGGCGTCTTTTACGATCTCAGATAAGCACGGAAGCGCTTTCCGAGACAGCGGCACACGCCGCCTTGAACCGGCTCACAGCACTCTCGACCGCCTTTAATCCTGATTGCCCGCGTGTTGTTCAGGCTTCTGCGCGGCCAGGAGCTTGATAAAGGCGGCCCCAACGAGGCGCTGCCCTGCGTCGTTGAGGTGGCCGCCATCGCTCGTGAGGGACGGCCGCAGGACCTCGATTTCCTGGCCGTCATCTGCGGCCACCTTTTCAGCTTCGAGCGCGGCAAGGTCGAAGAGGTGGTCTTTGTCGAATTCCTTGCGCAAATAGTCATTGAATTCTTTGCGCTTTGCGTTGTCGGCGAGTTCTGGGGAGCCGCCGCGCACCAGGCTTTTCACCCACGCTTTCGCGCCGCTTGGCTCTGCGGTCAATGGTGACGTTATCGCAACGAACCTTGTGGAAGGGTACGCCCGTTGCAAATCCTTGATCGCGCCGGCGTAAGTTTTGGCGACAGCGGTTGCGTCCGAATTTCAATTCAGATCGACGTAGCAAATTTTCACCATCGCGACGTCGATATCTGCAAAGGAGGGCGCCGTGGTGACGAAGTCTCTGATTTTGCCGAGCGGGTCGCCGTTGCGTCCAACCATGAACTGGAAGATCGCCGGCATCTTTCCCTTATCGCCACGGCTCTCGGTGATCGTCAGTTTGGCATTGTTCTCGTCTGCAAGTGTGCGAACGCCGCGGAGGATGTTCGCGCCAACGGATTGATGTCCAAACAGCACCCGCTGCTTGGCCGCTGCTTCAACGTCTGCTTTTGTCAGTGACACAGCCTGCTCCTCAGCATTGCCTGGGCTGGAAAAAACCAGGAACGCGGCCGCAAGAGCGAGAAAACCTCTCACCACGGGCGCGAGTAAACGAGGCCGCTCCCTTCCTGTCCGGGTTTGCACGATTGGCCTTCCTTTCCTTCGATTGACCGAAGCCCGCCAAAGGCGCGCGTTCAAGCTTCTAATTCAAGGCATCGCTTCCGCCAATCACGAAGCGCAATCAAGGTTAGCTGGGACGTGGCCAGCATTTACTTCAGCCTGGAAAACCTGGGATAAGGCGAGGTTTAGGCAACGCCGCCATATTGCCCGCCATTTTGCCTTCTAGAGACCCGCTCAAATCGTTTCTTTCGGGTTAGGGGCCTGGCTCATGGTTTTGCGGCAGTGGATCATTGCGTGCTTCGTTCTTGCGGCGTTGGGTTTTACCCACAGCGCCATTGCACAAACCCCCGCCACCCAGCCCGCGGCGGCGCCCGCGCAGCCGGCCAAGCCCGCAATTCCGCAGATCAACACCGCCGAGATCACCAAGCGCGCCAACGATAGCGTCGGCGTCGACATCCAGAGTTCGCATCAAAGGCTGGCAGAAAGAGTTGGATCGCCTCGAAGGGGCCCTTCGCAAGCCCAATCACAGCTACTCGGAGCTGAACAATGACCGTGACGCGCTATTGACGCTGCGCGCCAACGAAGAGGACTTCAGGAGCAAGCTCCAACCGCCTTTGAAGGTGGTCGAAGAGCAGGTTCAAAAGCTGCCCTCTCTTCCAGCGCAAGACCAGCCGCCCGAGCCGGATCAGGTCGCCCAGTTGCGCGCCGAACTCAATTATCAACTCGGCCTTCTCAAGTCGGCGCGGAGTTCGCTCGACGCTGATCAGGCTCGCATCAGTCAGCTTATCAACACGATCCAGGATATTCACCGGAAGAACTTCACCAGCAATCTGTTCCAGCCTGTCCCCGGCGTGTTCTCGTCCGCGACCTGGGAGAACGTATCGGATTATGCGAGCCTCGCCGAGACGCGCCTTGAGGGCATGTTCAAGGATTGGTGGAATGCCAGCGACACGCAGGAGTTGCGCTATCTGATCCTGAGCGCGCTGGCCATGTTTCTTGTCCTGGGGTACTTCCGCTGGCACGGCGTGGAAAGGTTGAGGACCTGGCCGGAGGCCGGGGATCCGCCCTTCTGGCGGCGCGCTTCGTCGGCCGCGGGCGTGATCCTCTTAAGAACCATACCGGTCGTCGTTCCGGTCGTATTCCTCTACAACGCGATCGATCAATTGCAGCCTTTT
The DNA here is from genome assembly GCA_963757195.1 of uncultured Alphaproteobacteria bacterium. GTDB lineage: Bacteria > Pseudomonadota > Alphaproteobacteria > Rhizobiales > Rhodomicrobiaceae > Rhodomicrobium. The sequence goes on along the minus strand of CAVWQG010000001.1, from coordinate 1,522,648 downwards.
CCCGAAAAGATCGGGTGGCTTTTCTATGTTGCGGCGCGCTCGCTGTTCATCATCGTGGTCGTGAGCGCCCTCATAACTACGGTTCTTTCGCCAGGAGCGCCGCAATGGCGCTTGATCCCCGCGGGAGACAAGGCCGCGCTCCGCATAACTCAGCTTGTGCTGGCGCTCGTTATTCTTTACGGGCTCATGACGTTCGTCCACTCGGCGACGCGCATTGTCCAGGCGCCTTTTTCGCTGACATTGGCTTTGACCCTACCGGCGAACCTTCTCGTTGCAGCGCTGGTCGCGGCGATCCTGAAAACCCCGCTTGAGGAAAAGGACGTGGAGGGAATGCCCTCGATGATTGGGCTGCGTCTCCTGCGTTTACCCTTGTGGGGAATAAGCCTCGCTATTGTGGTAACATCCTTCGCCGGTTACCTCGCGCTGTCGCGGTTTATCGCGCAGCAACTCATCGTCACAGGCTCGATTTTGGCCTTGGTCTATCTTCTCCTCCTATGGGCCGACGGCTACGCCCAGAGCATGAGCGACGAGCATTCGGGTGTGGGGGCCTGGCTGAAGACCACTGGAAATCTTGACCAGGACAAGCGGGAAAGGCTTTCGGTTCCCGTCAGCCTCACCCTGAAATTCCTCGTTCTGGTGGCGTCGGTCCCGCTGATCCTTCTTCAGTGGGGCTACCCCTGGCCGGACATTATCGAATTGTACCGCCAGCTCTTTTTCGGTTTCCGGATCGGAAGCGCCGAGATTTCGCTGGCCGCGATCCTTGCCTCGATTATCGTCTTCATCCTTGGCTACTTCGCCGCGAAGCTCTTTCAAGGGTGGCTTGACCGGCAGGTGCTCAAGCCTGCCGGCTTATCGGGCGGCTTGCGCGATTCCATCCGTACCGGCGTCGGTTATGCCGGCGTCTTCGCCGCTGGGTTGCTCGCGCTCTCCTACGCAGGGTTCAATCTCTCGAACCTTGCCATCGTCGCGGGCGCTTTCTCCGTCGGTATCGGTTTTGGCCTGCAAAGCGTGGTCAGCAACTTCGTATCGGGGCTTATCCTGCTCGCCGAGCGGCCCATCAAGATAGGCGATCTGGTTACCGTCGGTGGCGAAGAGGGCTATATCCGCAAGATCAGCGTGCGCTCGACAGAGATCGAGACTTTCGATCGCGCGAACGTATTGATCCCGAACTCATCGTTTATCACAGATAAAGTAAAGAACTGGACGCTTCGCAACAACACGGCTCGCGTGACGATTTCGGTCGCTGTTGCGCACGGCAACGATCCGCGGCTTGTCAAAGCGATCCTTTTGAAAGTGGCGCAAGATCACTTGAACGTCATGACCTCGCCAGAGCCGTTTGTCGATTTTGAAGACTTTAACGCCGACTCCCTCAACTTTAAGCTCTACGCCTATATTTACGATTTGAACAAGGGCACAAGCACGAGGACAGATCTGCGGATCGAGATCCTGGAGGCGTTCGAGGCCAACAGCATTGTCTTGCCCTCGCGGCAGACCGAGGTTTTGGTCCACGAGATGGAGTGGTTGCGCGACGCTGTAAACCAATATATGGCCAGCCCAACGAATGGGCATGCCGGTAATGGCAATGGCGTTTCCGCCGCCGCCTCCGGCAAGAGCAAAGAGGTTCTATCGTAATGACAGTCGGTAAGGCGATCCAGCAGCTCGAGAGTTTTTTTCTTTTCGTGATCGCGCTCCTGACCGTGGTTGGCGCGGTCAAAGAGATCTACCTGATCCTGGGCAAGCGTGATGTCGGCCTTCAGGATCTGCTGCTGATGTTTCTGTATGTCGAGGTGCTGGGAATGATCGGGGTCTACTCGGACAGCAAGCAGATCCCTATCACATTGCCGATCTTCATCGCGATCACGGCGCTGGCGCGGACGGCAATCCTACAGAAGGAGCAGGATCCCCAGCATATCATTTACGAAGCAAGCGCGATTCTCCTTCTCGCAATCGCTTCGTTTGTCGTCAACCTGCGGCCAAGCCATCTCGCTCTTCGCGTGACGAAAGAGGGCGAAAAACTTGTTCCCGACCGGGAAAAGTCCGAGTAAACGCCCGGTTAGACCTTAGCCTTCGCCACGGCCGGAACCTCACTGCAGGGGCTCTTCTCGTGCTTCAAGGTTTTCTTGCCCTCCGGGGGCTTGCCCTTGAAGAGGTGGGCCGTTGCGATGGCTACCTGCGGCTCGCCGGGGCCGTTGGAAACCTGCTGAATGCCGTCCTGATACCAGCCGTCGTATTTGCGGGCGACGGCCTCCTCGCGGGCGCGGCACCAGATCACCGCTGACAGGTCCGCGAACGTGAACTTGTTCGTTGTGGCCCCTGCAAGCCGGAGCGTATCCTGGCCCTGCTCTGTCACCACAATATCCTTCACGGTAAAGATTCCAGCCTGCGGCATCTTGGATGTATCGACAGCGGCCGCGTGCAACGACGGCTGGTCCGCATTCGACGCGCAGCCCGCAAGCGCTAAAGCCACGGCGCAAGGTAAGGCAATATGTTTCATTTTTATCCCGCTTTAGTGATCCCGTGCATACATTCAGCGCGCCAGCCCCATTGGCGCATCGGCATAAGGCCAAGCGTTCCGGGGGATTCTGGGCGCTTCTGTGGCTTACCTCTTGTTGTCAACGTCCCGTTTAAGCGCCATGCTATCGAACGTGAGGTAAAAGCGTAGCCTGTTGCAAATACGTCCATTGCATTCGGGGACCTTTCGAACGATTATCTTGTATACCAAGGGGGGCCGCAGGCATGCGGCTGAGATCGCGCTGATCACCCGTGGCGAAAGCCTCCAGACGCCGCGCGACAACCCATTGAACCTGATCCGGTTAGGACCGGCGGAGGGATGGTGGCTTGCGACAGACACCCGCCATCTCAAAAATCGCTTAAGGCTTGCTGCCGCGGTTCGGCCGCGCAAAGCACGCGCACAAGAAAGAGGTAAGGGATGAACGCGCCAATCGACCCCAAGGATGTCAAGCCGGTGAAGGTCACGACGGGTTCCCTGCCTGGATCGCGCAAGGCCTACGTCGAGGCCGAGGGGCGGCCCGACATTCGCGTTCCCTTCCGCGAGATCGCGCTGCATGAAAGCAGCGGCGAGCCGCCCTTCCGCGTCTACGACACAAGTGGCCCTTATTCGGACGAGGCGGCAAAGATCGACGTGAACGAAGGGCTGGCGCGGATTCGCGAGCCTTGGGTGAAGACGCGCGCCGTCGAGGCGTATGCTGGGCGCCAAGTGAAGCCCGAGGACAATGGCAATGTGGGCGCCGACCGTCTCGCCCGCGAATATCCCGCTCGCCATCCCGTCTACCGTGCTCACCCCTCACCCCAGCCCTCTCCCAACGGGAGAGGGAGTCAGGGCGCGGCCGTGGCAACGGCGTCCCCTCTCCCAGGGGGAGAGGGACAGGGTGAGGGGCATATCACCCAGCTCGAACTCGCCCGCGCCGGGATCATCACCGAGGAGATGATCTATATCGCGCATCGCGAAAATCTCGGGCGCGCCGCGGCCTTGGAGCACGCCAAGGAGGCACTCGCGGATGGCGAGAGTTTCGGCGCGGCGATCCCTGAGTTCATCACGCCCGAATTTGTCCGCTCCGAAGTAGCGCGCGGACGCGCGATCATCCCCGCCAACCTCAATCACGCCGAACTCGAGCCGGTCATCATCGGCCGCAACTTCCTCACCAAGGTGAACGCCAATATCGGCAACTCGGCCGTCACGTCCTCGGTGGAGGAGGAAGTGGAGAAGATGGTGTGGGCGATCCGGTGGGGCGCGGACACGGTGATGGATTTCTCGACCGGCCGCAACATCCACACCACCCGCGAATGGATCATCCGCAACGCGCCCGTGCCGATCGGCACCGTGCCCATCTATCAGGCGCTGGAGAAGGTACACGGCGATCCGGTCAAGCTCGACTGGGAGGTCTACAAGGACACGCTCATCGAGCAGTGCGAGCAGGGCGTCGACTATTTCACCATCCACGCGGGTGTGCGGCTTCGCTATATCCCGCTGACGGCGAAGCGCGTCACCGGCATCGTGTCGCGCGGCGGCGCCATCATGGCGAAGTGGTGCCTCGCCCATCACCGCGAGAGCTTCCTCTACGAGCGCTTCGACGACATTTGCGACATCATGCGCCGTTATGACGTGTCGTTCTCGCTGGGCGACGGCTTGCGCCCCGGCTCCATCGCCGACGCTAACGACCGCGCGCAATTCGCCGAGCTTGAGACGCTGGGCGAACTGACGAAAATCGCTTGGGCGAAGGGTTGCCAGGTGATGATCGAAGGCCCCGGACATGTGCCGCTGCACAAGATCAAGGTGAACGTCGAGAAGCAGCTCGCGCTGTGCGGCGAGGCGCCCTTCTATACGCTTGGCCCGCTCGTCACCGACATCGCGCCCGGCCACGATCACATCACGAGCGCAATCGGCGCGGCCATGATCGGCTGGTTCGGCACCGCGATGCTCTGTTACGTGACGCCGAAGGAGCATCTCGGCCTGCCGGACCGCAACGACGTGAAGGCGGGCGTGATCGCCTACAAGATCGCCGCACACGCCGCCGATCTCGCCAAGGGCCACCCCGCAGCCCAGCTGCGCGACAACGCCATCAGCCGCGCGCGCTTCGATTTCCGCTGGGATGACCAATTCAATCTCGGCCTCGATAGCGAAGGCAGCCGCGCCATGCACGACGAAACGCTGCCGAAGGAGGCGCACAAGGTTGCACATTTCTGCTCCATGTGCGGGCCGAAATTCTGCTCGATGGAGATCACGCAGCAGGTGCGCGACTATGCGGCGAAGCTGAACGAGACGCCCGAGATGGCGGCAAAGGCCGGCATGGAGGAGATGAGCGAGAAGTTTCGGGAGATGGGGGAGAAGCTTTACGTCGAGCAATGAGCGAGGGGGCAGGCAACTGTGCCTTTGCGCGTGGAGATGCTTCCGCTTTTAGTAGATGGTCAACCCCGATTATCTTGGATGCGTCGCGCCGGACAGGCGATCCCGGCGATTTGAGGCCAAGCAGCTTTGCATTGCCGTCCGCTAGGGGACGGCAATGCTCTATGGCTGTCACTACTGAACGATGACACCGCTCTCGCCGAAGCGGCAGCCAGAGGTCAGACGTAATCGACTTTCTGTTTGCTCCGCTTCGGAAAGCCTTTGTGCTTCTCTGGTGGCGTGCTCAGCATTCGTTTAATGATCTAATTGCGCCGTTGCGCAATCTCTTGGTCGCTTTTGTTCGATCTTTGGCATAACCGGTCACGATTTCTAGCTTCGGCATTAGCTAATGAAGATATCAGCGTCAGAGCAGTCCACCTTTGATTGCGCCCTCCATAACAAAGAGCGGCTATTTGGGTTCATAGCCGACTTTCAGGACGCATTGAATTTATTCGACTTCCTAGGACGTGGCGGCGGGTTCCCTGCTGCTGCTACATCCGGAGCCATGCGGATTTGGCAAATCATAGCGGCCCGCGATGGGGCACTGAATATCTACCACTTCAAATGCACTGTAGAAGCTATTCGCAACCAATTATCAAGATGCCGCTCGGTGCCGAACGTCGACCCGCAAAGGGTGCGCGATGCTCTAAAAATATTTAGGCGTGAGTTCCAGAACGTAGAGAATGTGCGCCATGCCATCGCTCACGCTGGAGAATTGAATGATACTCCAGCCAAGATGGCGAAACAGAAACTCACGCCGCATGTCATCCAAAAACATGGCCTTTCAGGCCCTCCACAAGGAGGGGACCTCAGATGTGCCCTGCATGACCGCAAGTTTTCTGTGGGACACGAAGGCGACGTCTTTTCAGTTCTGCTTGATCAGCAAACTACCGCGACCTTAATGCAAATTAAGTCTATGGTTGATTCAGCTTTCCCAGCTCCGTCCGAACAAAACGAGAAAGTATACTGAAGTAGAACGCCCCATCAATAAAGACGTTGCCAGCCCGGTCTTATGCCCCAGCTCTTCGATGCCCTTCGATGCATCGACTTCATCGCGATTAGGATCAACGCCTCGCCCGCTTCTCGCCCAGCGTCTGCAGCTAAGAAGCCTGCGCGCCGGTTCCCGGCTCGTCGGGTTGTCTTGATCTTGTTCGTGCCTTACATTAGGTAAGGAAAGCATGAATGCGAGGATCGAGCATGCCAACATCCACAGTGACATCCAAAGGGCAGATCACAATTCCGACGCAGGTTCGCGCAGCGCTTGGCCTGGAGACGGGGAGCCGCGTCGAATTTGTGGAGGTTGAGAAGGGGCAATATCTGATGGTTGCGGCCGCAGATGCGGTTCAATCCTTGAAGGGCATGTTGCGCAAGCCCGCCTCCCCGGTCAGCATCGAGGACATGAACCGGGCAATTGCCGAGCGCGGAGCTGGGCGGAAGTGATCGGCCTGGATACAAATATCTTGGTTCGATATATCGCCCAGGATGACGCAATCCAATCGCCACGAGCAACGCAGCTGATTGAGCAACTTTCAAATGGCGAGCCAGGGTTCATTGCCTTGGTCTCCATTGTAGAGCTGGTTTGGGTCATGCAAGGATGCTACGCTGCCAATAAAGCGGAGACAATTGCGGTTCTCGATCAGTTCTTGAAGGTTCGCACGCTTTGCGTTGAAAACGCCGACGTTGTTTTTAATGCGTTGCGAAGTTATGAGCGGTCAAATGCCGATTTTGCCGACTGTCTCATTGAGCGTTCCGCTCACCGTGCAAAGTGCACGCACACGATGACCTTCGATGAAAAGGCCGCAAAGACGGCCGGCATGCAGTTGCTCTCTTAAGTGAATGGGCTACCGCCCCTCACCGCGGCCAGCTTTATGCTGCAGCGCATCGATGCGCTTCGAAGCCTCAGCCTTCGTGAGATTGGGGTCGAACGCCTCGCCCGCCTCCTCGCACAATGTCTCCAGATACGAAGCCTGCGCGCCCGTCATCGGCTCGTCGCCGGTTGTCCAGGCGTCCGGGTCCTTCTTGGCATTGGAGTTGGGGTCCGGGTTTTTCTTCGGATCGATTGCGGTCATGGGCGCACCTCCCGTCCGCCAACGTTCCGCCCGCGGCGAGGTTCCAATCACAGCGAGAAGGCGCGCATTCGGGCCAGGCGCAGCTTACTCCGCCTCGCGCTGGCCTGCCCTATAACTACTTATATATGTAGCTATACCCCACTTTACGAAACGAAACCAATTTCAACTCTTTATAAACCTAACTCCTGAGCCGAGACGTGGTTTCGCACGCCGTCTGCGATGCTGTCCTAGACCTCGAAGGGCTTGCCGATCTCCGGCACGACCACGTTCTGGCCCTCGGCTGCCGCGATGAACTTGTCCGGCGTCTGGTCAATGATCGGGAAGGTGCCGTAATGCATCGGCACGACGGTGTCGAACTTGAAGAACTTCTTGCAGGCGAGCGCCGCCGACTTCGCGCCCATCGTGAAGCGGTCGCCGATCGGCACGAAGCCAACCTTCGGCGCGAAGACTTCATCGACAAGCGCCATGTCGCCGAAAATCTCGGTGTCGCCCATATGGTAGATCGTCTTGCCGAGACCTTCGATCACGACGCCAGTAGGGTTGCCGAGATAGACCGTCTGGCCATTCGCGCTGGTGGAGGAGGAATGGAAAGCCTTCACAAAGCTGACGCTCACCCCGCCGCCCAGATCGATGGTCCCGCCAGGGTTGCCTGGCTCGACTTTGGAGACGCCTTGGCCAGCCAGGAACATCGCCAGCTCGTAGACCGCCACGAGGGTCGCGCCGGTGCTTTTGCAGATGTTGACCGCGTCGCCCACGTGGTCGTCATGGCCGTGCGTCAGCACCACGTGCGTCGTGCCGCGCGCGGCCTCTTCCGCGGAGCCGTTGAATTTGGGGTTGCCCGACAGGAACGGGTCGACCAGGATGACGTGACTGCCGTTTTCGGCTCGAACCGCAGCATGCCCAAACCATGTCAGTTTCATTGCAACTCTCCCTGGGGTGACGGCCAATTCAGCCGCATAATATGAAACCGCGGCGAGCCCGCAATTTATAAAAACATGCAAGGACAAACTTGTGCCCTCCCAGCCTCTGGCGCTTGCTGAATTGTCTGAACGGTTGAAGCGCGACGAGCGGCTTTTCGGTCTCGATGTCGGGACGAAGACCATCGGGCTTGCGCTTTCGGATGTGATGCGGCGGATCGCGACGCCGCTTGAGACGATCCGTCGGACGAAGTTTTCGGCGGACGCCGCGCGGCTTTTGGAACTCGCCAGAGAGCATGGCGTGGGCGGGTTCGTCATCGGCCTGCCGGTCAACCTCGACGGTTCCGAAGGGCCGCGCGCCCAATCGACGCGCGCCTTTGCCCGAAATCTCGCCGCGTTGACCGATTTGCCTATGGCGTTCTGGGACGAGCGCCTTTCCACCGCCGCCGCCGAACGCGCGCTGCTGGAAGCGGATGCAAGCCGCAAGCGGCGCGCCGAAGTGATCGACAAGATGGCCGCCGCGTATATTCTGCAAGGCGCGCTGGAGTGGCTGAATTACGGCCTTCGCGCAAGAGCCCCATGAGCGCCGTCATCGAAGTAGCGGCGCGGGCCGCGGTAACGGCGTATAAAATGCCTTTGCAAGATGATGGCGACGCCGAACTGGCGCCGCAGATCGTCACCTTTCAGAGCATTGCGTCAATGGCGCCCCTTCCTCTTTTCATTTGGCTGGCACAAAGCTCATAAGAGTGATTTTGTGACGCCCGGTCCCTCGAACCACAATGCTGCTGAAGGCCGACGATGGCGATGAATGAGAAAGATATGTGGTTGGCCGTCATGCTCAGTGCGCAGCCATGGCTTGTCTTGGCCGGCACGTTCCTGATCGGCTACCTGCTCGGCTCCATCCCTTTCGGCTACCTCTACGGCCGCCTCGCGGGCGTGGGCGACATCCGCAACATCGGGTCCGGCAATATCGGCGCGACGAACGTGCTGCGGACGGGCCGCAAGGGGCTGGCTGCGCTCACCCTCTTGTCTGACGCGGCGAAAGGCTTCGTGCCTGTTCTGCTCGTCAGGCAATATCTCGGCATGGAACCGGCGCTGTTTTGCGCGGCCGGCGCCTTTCTCGGCCACCTCTATCCGGTCTGGCTTCGCTTCCGCGGGGGCAAAGGCGTCGCGACTTACATCGGCGCCATCACGGCGCTTTATTGGCCCGCGGGCGCGTTTTTCTGCGCGGTCTGGCTAGGCATAGCGCTAGCGACGCGCTACTCCTCGCTCTCCGCGCTCATCGCGGCAGCCCTCACTCCCATTTTCGTGGCCGTCATGGCGCCGGCCGGGCTTTATGTCTTCATGCTCGCGCTCTCCGCCTTCCTCATCGCTAAGCATCACAAGAATATCAGGAATTTGATTTCAGGCCATGAAAGCAAAATCGGCCAGAGCACGGGCGCGAAAAGAGCCTGATTTACAGGAAGGTCCGGCAAGGCTCAGCGAAAGCGAAAAGCTGGGCTGGCTTCGGCTGATCCGCACGCCGCATATTGGCGTCATCACCTTTTGGGAATTGCTGTCGCATTTTGGCTCAGCAAGCGCCGCGCTCGATGGCTTGCCGGAGTTTGCGAAATTCGGAAGCCGCGTCACCGCGCGCAGTATTACAACTGTGGCGGCTGCCGAGGCGGAGTTGAACAGGGCAGCCTCGGCCGGCATGACGCTGCATGCCACGCATGAGACCGGCTATCCGCCGCTTCTTTCCCATATCGAGGCGCCGCCCCCGCTGCTTTACGTGATGGGGCAAACTGGCGTCTGGGAGCGGCCGCCGGTTGCGGTCGTGGGTTCGAGAAATGCTTCTGCGGCGGGTCTCAAATTTGCGGCGGAGATCAGCGCCGAACTCGGCCGAAGGGGCTTTCTCATCGTCTCGGGGCTGGCGCGCGGAATTGATGGGGCCGCGCACCGCGCTGCTTTGCCTTTCGCGACCTGCGCTGTCTTGCCCGGCGGTCTTGATGCGATTTATCCGCCGGAACATAAGAGCCTCGCGGCTGAGATTACGGAAAAAGGGATCCTGGTCAGCGAATGCCAGCCCGGCTTCATCGCCCGCTCACAGGATTTCCCGCGCCGGAACCGGATCATTTCGGGCTCCTCCCTGGGCGTCGTCGTGGTCGAAGCGACTGAGCGATCGGGATCGCTTATCACCGCAAGGCTCGCGGGAGAGCAGAGCCGGGAGGTTTTTGCCGTCCCGGGCCATCCATTTGAGCCAAGAGCTGAAGGCTCAAACCGGCTGATCAAGGAGGGCGCTGTCTTCACGACATCCGCCAACGATATCGAGGATGCAATGCAAACTTTGTTGAAGGCGTGGGCCAGGAAAGGACCAGCCAGCGCGGATGGCCTCGATATAGAGTGCGCCGCCGAGGCGGGCTGCCGCGAGTCACCGCCATCTCCATCCGAGCCTGCCGCGGACGGTTTCGCTTTCCTTGGAGATGCGATAGGCGACGTTGAGAAGCTTCTAAGCCTCGCCCCTATCGACATTGACGAACTTTGCCGGCTTAGCGGCTTGGAAGCGCGGCACGTCCATGCTGCGCTCGTATCCCTCGATCTGGCGGGCCGGGTCGATCGGCGAGGAGCCCGGCTGGTTGCTTTGAGGCCATGACAGGGACCTCAAGCGCTGTGAAATCTGGCCTCCTCCTCAGCGACTGCGATAAGGTCGGAAAGAAGACGGAACTGCGCCTTCGCTGCAATGGGCCGCAGGGAGGCGAGGAGGGATGCGATATACTCCGCAGCTTCTTTTGGTTGTAGTTCCACCACACAATCGCCATTTCCGCCGTCAAATTCTTGCATCTCTTCGGGGGTGCAGGCGTGTGCCAGATAAAGTTGGCCGCGACGTGTATTCATGATGAAATACCTCAACCTCGTTTCGCTCGCACCAGCATTGGTTGAGCGAGACATGGAACAATCTTACCAGAAGTTGTGGTACCTAAGCCAGCGCTCGGTTGCAAGGTCAGCGGGCCGTTTTATTCCTGTCGATACACATTTTCCAAAAAGTGATGCAATCCTGTCACTCTGTAGGCGATCGCGTGCGTCCCTCTGTGGATGAGTCGTCCTCCAAAGCCTCAGACTGAGGCCGAGTTGGCGGCCAGCTCATGCATTTTTAAATACGAGCATGAAATTATTTGCGGGAAGGCATAGTTGCTGTTTCAGGACGATGCCGCGATCGCCCGCAGCTTTTTCAAGTTCCCGGACGTCCTTAAGTCCCCGCCCGGGAACGCCAGCTTCGCGAAGGCTCCTGTCAAAAGCCTCGTTGGACGGGCTTGTGAAGCCGCCATTCACTTTGAAGGGACCGTAAATTGCAGCAAATCCCTCCGGTTTCAGGGCCTTTGCGGCTATCTCCGCGAAGCCGTCCGCGGCAGAGACCGGGGCAAGGTGGAACACATTGATGGCAAAGATGACGTCGTAAAGCCGCTCCCCTTTGGGCCAAGTATCCGGCTTTGTAAGATCGATCCTGAGCGGATCGGCCACATTTGTATTTCCCGCGCGGGCGCGGTTCGATTTGATTGTTTCGAACACGGTCACGTCGCAGTCGGATGGCTGGAACGCGATGCCTGGAAAATGCGGAGCGAAATAGTTCATATGAACCCCGCTCCCGCTCGCAAGTTCTAAAGCGTCCCCTGCCTTCGGAAAGAGTGTCTTGAAGACCTCCAATATGGGATCTCGATTTCTCTCCCACGCCAGCGTGTTGTAAGGGCTCAAGGGATGGGGATCGATCCTCGGTCTCAACTCGGACACTTTTTTACGCCTTCATCCAGCCAAAGAGTGACTTTAAAGCCTCATGCTAGGGTCAACTCGTAAGGGCGTAGCATGGTTTGAGCTTGAATTTCCCGCTTAAATTGCGGCAGAGAATTTCCGTGGTCTTTATTCGCGTTGCAGTTATAGGAAGCGACGTATATCGGCCTCGCCGGCGAAATTTCAAATGATATGAGCCACATGCATCCATTTCATTTTTCGGGATATTCCCGGCCGACTTTTTCTTGGCGTCCGATCGGCGGATTGGCCATCCTGTTCGCGGCAGCCAGCGTCATCGGCGCGGCGCCGCCGGCGGAAGCACAGCAGCCATCTTACTACGGCAGTTTCTATCAAGGCTGGTTTCAAAGCCCCTATCAAACCTATCGTCCCCGGCGTTATGAACGCGGGCCTGCGCGAAGGCCAGTCGAGAGAAGGCCCGTGGAGCAATGGCCGGCCGGGCGGAGGTTCGCGGAGCCAAAGGCGGTCGAGGGAAAAAAGCCCGCCGGCCCGCTTTATGCGGTCGTTTCGCTCGCCGATCAGCATGTCTCATTCTATGACGCGAACGGCTTGTGGGAACGAAGCGTGATCTCGACAGGCGTGGCCGGGCATCCCACTCCGCCCGGCATCTTCACGATCCTTGAGAAGGAACGCTGGCACAGGTCGAACATCTACAGCGGCGCGCCCATGCCATACATGCAGCGCCTCGCCTGGACTGGCGTTGCGATGCATGAAGGGGTTGTGACGGGGCGGCCCGCCTCGCACGGGTGCATCCGCCTTCCGGGCGCGTTCGCGAAGCGGCTTTTCAGCATCACAAATGTGGGCCAGCGCGTTGTGGTCTCGCCGGTGGATATCACCCCGTCGGACATCGTGAACGCTCATCTTCCTGTGCCGCAATTGCAGGCTCCGCCGCCGGGAGCGGAGGATAAGACTGCCGACATCAAGGGCGCCAAGGCGGTCGCAACCGTTGCTTTGGACAAGCCTGCCGCGGGCGCCGATGCGAAGCTTCTCAATCCCGCTCAGTTCGCGCATGCGTTGAAAGCGGCCTCGGAGGCGAATGCGGTAAAAGCGGCGCAGGCAAAGAAAGCGGCCCTTGCGCTCGTTGCGAGCAAATCCGAGGAAGCGCGTCAGACGGCGAGAGAGCTTTCGATCGCCGGGGAAAGCCTTCGACGGGTAAAGGCCGAAATCGAGGATGCGGACCGCAGCATTGCCAGGGCTCAGGGCGACGAAGCCGTAAAGAGAGCCACGGACCGGAAATCGGCGGCTGAGGCAAAGCTCGCGGAAGCGGAGAGCAAGGTTCGGGAAGCGAGCGAAGCCAAAGCCGCCAAGGATCGGGATGTGGCTTCCGCTCAGAATGCGGTTCGCGAAGCTGACGAACAGGCTTCGGCGGCGGCCGCCAGTGCGAAGGACGCAGCTCTTCGCGTGGAGCCGATCTCGATTTTCATCAGCCGCAAGACCAGGCATCTTTACGTCCGGCAGGCGACCCAGCATCTGTTCGACATGCCCATCACCATTCGCGACCCGGAGCGCCCGCTTGGAACTCATTTGTTCATCGCCACGCGTGCCGGTGAGGATGGCGCTTCATTGCACTGGGTCGATCTTACGCCGCCAGCCGCCGTTGAGATCAAGCGCCGCCACCACTCGAGCCGCAGAGGGCATAGGATCGAACCGGAAGAGGAGGCCCCCTCCTTGAAGCCGTACCCTGAGACGGAGTCGGCGGCGCTCGACCGCATCGAACTCCCGCCAGAGGCGCTTCAGCGCATCGGCGAGCGCGTGTGGGCGGGGGCGACGCTGATCATTTCTGACGTGGAAATGAGCGGCGAAGGGAGATATCCGATGGATTTCATAATACTCAGCCATACGACCGTTCGGGAAGACTAAGGGGGCAGCGATCGATAAAGCCGGCAATCTCTTTGCACATGGCGCGGTGACACTGGAAGAGGTCGTCACGGAAATCCTGGTCCGGCCTGATCTGAAGATCGAGCGGATCGTCTCCACCGGGCAGGCCAGTCCGCCGGGCTTCTGGTATGACCAGCCCTGGGACGAATGGGTGACGGTGCTCGCGGGCGCCGCTCGCCTGCGTTTTGCAAGCGAGCGGGAGGATCGAGAACTCGGGCCCGGCGATCATGTCTTCATACAAGCTCATGCGCGCCACCGCGTGGAATGGACGAGCGCCGATCCGCCGACGATATGGCTTGCCGTTCATGCGAAGCCATGAGTCCGGTCTCGCGGAACCGCCGCTTCGCCCGAGGTTCGCGAACCGCGCATTGAGGCCAGCACGCGTATTGTATGCACCTTGCGCAAGACGGCATCTGTCTTCATTCTCCGGATCGGCTTCTTTCTCGCGTGTGCAGCCGGAATGCTTCAGCCGTGGATTTTAGGAAAATGCGCTTTACCGGGAGGTTAACGGCGCTAAGCCATTGATATTGTACGGAAAAATTGAAGGCGATAGGCGCGGCGGCGGCTGCAAACGGAGCTGTCAAGGTTAACGGGCTGGTCCAAAAACATATTTAACGGATTTTATCGCGCCGCGCTTTTTCGCAAAAAGCGCCTCTTTTGGCGCGAATTCGGGCGGGAGATAATTCCGGCGCGCCGAAATTAACCATAAGCGGTTAATTTACCCCCCTGCCGCAACGCAATGTTCACCATATTGGGCCTGAATTGGGCCGCCATCATACAACGACCAGCGGTTTTGTATGCATTGTCAGGGTGTGCTTGACAAAAAATGGTCAAAAAATTCCGCCGCCGCCACATTTCGCGCCGCCGCGAAGCAATCTTCGCAAGCACAGCCTGTTTCAGTTTTGCCAACGAAATGAAGCGGAGCTTTGCAAACGGATTCCTTCGCGAGCGATGGGCTGAAACCTCCACTGACACTATCTCCGCATTAGGCCGAGAGTCGACGAGACGGGTCTCAGAGAGTTCTTCGAGCGGCGATGCGTGCTTTCGGATCTCATTGCCGACGTTTTGCGGGAATGTCCGCATAACGAAAAGGACGGCCCCAAATGCTTTGCTGAGTTCACGGAGCCATAAGCGGAAAGCTGCTCAATGCCTGTAAGGCTAGTGGATAGATAGAGAGGTAATCATATTTTTGTCCGAGCTTCGGCGTCCAATATCTGCCGTGCGCCATCCAGTGCCGAAATTTGAATGCTCCACGCAAGTCACTGATAAGCTTATTGCTCCCAGGCGTATTGCTTTTCCAGACTTCAAAAATCTCATCCTCAAGTGAGGCGCGCGATCCTTTCTCTCTGTAAATTTCCAGAAACTGGCGCGACACCCCATCCTTTTTTCTTTGATAGCACCTTTGCAGGTAATCGATGCGGAACGCCGCCTCGACAGCCGCGAGCAAGCTCATGGTCGTGTTGCGGTCCAGTTCAGCGAGCCGGTTGCCCAACTCCTCACGCACCTCGTCTGGCTTATATCCTGCGAAGCGCACCAAGAATGCCGGCGACACCGTGGAAAAGAACAGCGTGAGCGCTCTATCTGTATCGTTGTGGTGTAGCGCGGCATCAGCAAGGCTTAGGTTTTCGCCTGAAAACCGAAACCCTTTTAGCCATTGCTCACTTCCATGAGCAGTTCAAAAAGAGTTTCTTTGTTCAACTCGGTGAACTGCATGGCCGGAGGTCGGCTGACAATTTTCCACGCCCATTCGGTGTCCTTTGGTGAGGGTGTCGGCTGCGGCATCGGTCTGCCCCCAGGGGGTATGGTCGTGACAGTCACTCGGAACATCTGTCTTGGATGGGTTAAGTTCTTATCGATTAGAACAAGGCGAGAATTTCCTGCGCTGCCTTCAACATCAACTCGTCCTTTCGACCCGATCAGGAGCGTGCCAACCGGGGTAAATATAATCTCTTGGGCACCGATAGCGACGACCAAGCGCTTCGCTTTGTAAACGCCGATATTCTCTTCGTTCAACTCAATCATTGAATCGCGGAGCTTGATCGTACCGCCTTTAATGTATTCATCGAGATACTCAGCAATGCATGAGTAGAGCTGTTGCAGATAGTCAAGCCATTCGTCCCGTTCTTTATTCCAGTCGATTGCTTCATCGTCGGAGCGGGGCTGCTGCTGCCGCTTGACAAAATCTTCAAACAGGGTGTCTGCGCTCATAAAGCACTACCGTCTACGCTTGTTTATCTGGGCTGCTCTCGCAACCATGCTAGGAGGCTTCCGGGATTATACACCTCACACCCACCCTGTAAAACCATCGCGTTGCCGCTTCGTTAGCCCGGCTTTTTCTGGGGTGTGATCCTCCAGGTTCGTTCCGGCTGCCTCCTGCGTGAACCTCCATTTGGGGTCAGAGATCGGGTTTTTCAGTCCTTTTCGCGGTAGGCCGCATTGGGATCCGAAAGCTGCGTTGGCGCGCACGGGTTCACGAGCCAGCCAGCAGTTCCGCTCCCGCCCCATACCCCGCAAGCGCGCTTGCCGAAAATCCATTCGTCGCCGCAGAACGGCAGCCACCCATTGCCGCGCCGCGTCAATCCTCATAAAAGCCCTCCCGGCCGCCGGGGACGAAGCAAAAGGCATCGCGACTTCGCGCGGTTCGTATTACTTTCCAAGCGGTCCCCTGCCTGCCCTCCCGCTCGATGTAAAGGATGCGTCCATGCCTCACCGCCGCGCCAGCCGGATCGTCCGTTATACCCTTCTCATTCTGGCATTCCTGACGCCGCTCTCAGCGCGTGGCAGGGAACCCGATGCCTTGCAGCCTTATAACGCAGCGATCGGCGAGAGTTCGATTTCCGGGATTTCCTCCGGCGCCTTCATGGCCGTGCAATTCGGGACCGCCTGGTCCTCCATTATCAAGGGCGTAGGCGTTGTTGCGGGAGGCCCGTTTTATTGCGCGCAGGCCACAGGATCGGATTTTTGGAATGGCTACACGATGCCCATCCTGGAGGCGACAGGCCCATGCATGAAAGGCCCGGCTCCCGATGTGCAGCGTCTTATCGACAAAGCCGAGGAAAAGGCGGCCTCAGGCGCAATCGACCCCACCAGCAATCTGAGCCATCAAAAGATCTACATCTTTCACGGCTTCAACGACACTGTCGTCGCTCAGCCGGTGACGGACGCGACCGCCGAATTCTACCGCCATTATCTGGGGCAGGAAGGAGCCGGGAATGTCTTCTATCAAACCACATTGGGGGCAGGTCATGCCCAGGTCCTGCCGCAAGACGAGCGGTTCAATGGGCTGAACGCCTGTGCGCTCAACCAGAGCCCGTATATCAACGAGTGTGGTTATGACCAGGCCGGCGTCATCCTCCAGCACATTTACGGCGCGCTTAATCCGCCCAATCTCGGCGTGTTGTCGGGGACGCTGAAGAGCTTCTCGCAGGGAAAGTACACCGAGTCCGGCGAAGCCAGCTCGCTCAGCATGGGCGACACTGGTTTCGTCTTCGTTCCGAAAGATTGCGAACAAGGCGCGCCCTGCCGCGTGCATATCGCGCTGCACGGATGCAAGCAGGACGTGGGGGACATCGGCAAGCTTTACGTCGATAAGTCCGGCTACAATGGCTGGGCCGACACGAACCGCATCATCGTTTTGTATCCGCAGACCGTTGGCCGGCCGTTCGTGGGGCTGCCGCCCCAAAATCCGCAGGCCTGCTGGGACTGGTGGAGCTACGTCACCCATGACGATAGCTATGTCACGAAGGCCGGAAGCCAGATCAAAGCGATCAAAGCGATGTTGGACGCGCTGACGGCGGGAGCGAAACAGCCCTCGCAACAGGCGCCGGCTGGCAAGCCTGGAAGGCTCATCGTTATCGACATCTCGGATACGGGGGCGGATTTGGCTTGGGCCCCTGTCGCCGGGGCTGAACGTTACGCCGTCTCACGCGCGGAAGCTGGCGGCGATTTTGCGCCGGTCGGGACGGTTGCAGGGCCGAGCTTCGCGGACAACGGACTGAAACCCTCGACCCCATATCGATGGAAGGTGGCGCCGATCGGGGGAGGCGATAACGGCGTCCCCCTGGAAGCTGCCGCAAAGACCCCGGCTAAGCCGATGCCTTGCGCAAATCCCGGCTCCTGCCCGCTCGCAAGGGCGGATAACTGACCTGATGCAAGGCTGCCGCGGCCGCCGCCACCGGAAGTTTTTTTTCGCAGCGCCTTGGAGAGTTGCGATGGCCCGATATCGACGAGCTCGCGCTTTTTGATCTCGACGATGAGGCGTGGGATCGTCCAGTTTGGACGGTTCGCGACGGGCGCTTCGAGCAACGGCACGCAAACCCGCAGCGCAGCCTCGGTCTTCACCGGCGGCGGGCCTGCATACACGCTCGCCTTGATAGCCTCGACGCCGCCGCGCGCGAAATCGCCGCGCCAAAAACGAACCGTATCCTCGCGCACGCGGAACACCTCGGCGATCCGCGCACTGGTCCAGCCCTCGAGCGTCAACAGTATGGCGCGCGCCCGATCCGCCTCGCCGCGATTACCCGAAACCGCTAAAACTTCGAGCGCCGCCCGCTGCTCCTCACTCGCCTTAACCGGAGATTTGCCCGCCATGTCCCGCCCCCGCGAATCAGTACAAAGACGGAATCACAAGCAAGATCCGTTGGTCAACTTAAAGGAGTCTGCTTAGCGTCACGAGAATGCGGCTGCCCGCGCGAAGCGTGCCGGAAAGCGAGCCAGCGACCTTGGAGCGTCCGCCAGCGCGGCGCGCATACGGCGCGGGGATTTCGAGAATGCGAAGTCCCTCCCGCGCCGCTTTCATCTGCATTTCAAGGTTCCAGCCGTAAGTCATCTCGCGCATGCCAAGCGAAAGCAAGGCGTCGCGGCGGATGGCGCGGAAGGCGCACATATCCGTGTACCGGAAGCCGTATAGCAAGCCCACGATGGCGCCGATCGCGTGACCTGAGGCGAGTTGATGCCACGCCATGGAGCCTGGCTCGCGGCGACCTCGCGCTCTGGACGCGATCACAAAGTCACGGGCGCCCTCAGCAATGGGCGCAACGAGCTTCGGAAGCTCTTCCGGAAAATCGCTCCCATCGCCGTCCATATAGACGATGATGCGAGAGCGCTCGCTTGCGGCGAGGGCCCCTGCGAGGCACGCGCGCCCATACCCCTTGCCAGCGTTAAGCACGCGTGCGCCCTTCGCTTTTGCGATCTCGATCGTGCAATCCCTAGACCCGCCGTCCGCAACGATGATTTCGTCAACTGCGTCGCGGGGAATCCGTTCGATGACGCTGCCGATCGAGGCTTCCTCGTCCAGCACGGGGATGACAACGCACACGCCAGTCAGCCTTGGGTCAAGGGCAGGAGCGGAAGCGCTGTCGAGAACTTCAGCCATCTCACAAGCTCCAGCGAAGGCCGCATCCCGCGCAGGACTGAGGCGGCCGGTCACTCATGAGGGCCCCGCGAAAGCTCTGGTACTCTGCTCCATTCCAAATTTGTCGAAGCGGCGCGGTTCTCGCGTCCCCTAGCGTGAAATTTTCATAACCACGCATGGAGAAGGGCGCGATGCAGCAGGGAAGCGCGCGGCCATGCGCGGTGAAGTACATTAGCGACCAGGGCCGACGGCAGAGCGACCATGGCGCGTCGCCGTCAAGGCGGCGAAGGCTCAACTCGGGCTCCGCGGCGCCCGACGCGTCGAAAAATACCCCAAGTTCGGCGGCCAATTTTTCGGCATCCAGAAGGTATTTCCCTTCTTCACAATCGCGCTGCTCAAAAAGAGAGGACTCGGGGCGCGCAAGTCCGAACCGGCCGCTATCGAAATAAACCAACCGCTGCAAATGAACTTCCAAGACGCCCAGGGAGTGAGCAAGTCGGATAAAGTCCGGCAGTTGCTCAAGCGTTTCTCGTAAACCCGTCAGCCAGAGCGACAGCCGCGGGTTCGCCGCATCCATGCGGGCCTTTAGCGCCACGAAATTCCGGATATTGCGAACGATGCGATTGAAGAGATCGCGTCCGCGCACGGCCTCGAAGGCTTTTGGCTCTGCCGCGTCGAGCGAGACGCGCATCTCATCAAGGCCGGCCTCGATCAGCTCGCGACTTTTCTTTTCGCGCATGAGCGTGCCGTTGGTATTGAACAGCACGTAAACGCCGCGCTCCTTCAAATAGCGCACCATCTTCGGCAGCTCGGCCGCCATCATCGGCTCCCCAACGCCGTGCAACACGACGCGCTGAACCTTGGGAAACTGCTCCACGATGCTCGTGAACAGGTCCCAGCTCATATCCGAAGGCGGCTCAAGCTCCTCATAGGTGCGCGGGCAGGTGGTACAGAGAAGATTGCAGCGGTTGGTGGTTTCCAGATAGAGGCAGACCGGGTCGTCGGTTGCGATAGCGCCGCGCTCATCCCCGATGCGCTCGAAATAGCGGCGCGGATCGATCTGTCCGGCAGGGGCAGGCGCGACCTTCGGATCAAGCAAGGGCGCGTTCATTGGACGGCTCCTTTTCGCGGAACAGCTTAAGATTTTCGAGGATGAGAAGAGCGACGAACGGCGCATATTGAACGCTCGCGCCGATAAGGCTCGTCGGCCATTGCAGCCGGTACAGCGCCGTGGCTGACAGTGTCAGCCAGAACACCGACGGCCTTGGAAAGAAGCAAAGGAAGGGGACGAGCCAGAGGAAATACCACGCGTAGTGCGGCGAGAAGAACACCGTAAAGGCGACGGCGGTGGTGAACGCGCCTGAAAGGTCCGGTTTGTCGGGGTCGCTCCGAAAGACCGAACGCAAGGCGATGGAGCCAAGGGTGAGGGTTGCGAGGGCGAAAAAGATGGGAAGCGCGGCGGCTCCAAATCCGACCTGCTTCAGGAGCGCGGCGATGTACAGGCCGTCGCCAGCGCCCAGTTCCTCGCCGGCGTAACCGCCCAGAAATCCGAAAACCTTCCCGCCGACGGAGAGATAGGGCAAGTAGAGAAAAAGCGCGGTCGCGACGAAGGTTGCCGGCATCCTCCAGTCCCAGCGCCGGTAGAGCGAAGGCGCGAGAACAATCGGAAAATATTTCGTAAGCACGCCCGCCGCCAGTGCTGCCCCGGACGCGAAGC
This sequence comes from uncultured Alphaproteobacteria bacterium, assembly GCA_963757195.1. Taxonomy (GTDB): domain Bacteria; phylum Pseudomonadota; class Alphaproteobacteria; order Rhizobiales; family Rhodomicrobiaceae; genus Rhodomicrobium. The sequence continues at coordinate 1,502,031 of CAVWQG010000001.1, read as the reverse complement.
GCATTCCTCTTTCGGCCGCAAGCAGCGCGAGCAGCATGAAGGCGACGGCAACAATGTCGACGTGGCCGCTTCCCGCGATTTCCCAGATCGCCAAGGGATGCAGCGCATAAAGAGAAACAAGCACGGTCGGGAGGCGGCGAGCTCTCAGCAACTCGATCAGCGCAAAGATCGCGAGCGCTTCGAAAGCCAGCATCGCCGCCTTCATCATCGCGACGCTCTCGCTTATACGGCTCGCCAGGAAAAAGACTACCTGCGCCATGGGCGGGTAGATCGTGGGCGCATACTCCTTGCGGTTCACATTCTCATAGATAGCGCCGTCGCGAAGATGGGCGAGCGCGGGGTCGGCAGGGACATAGCGATAAGGATTGACGCCATCCGCCTGCACGCGGCCATCCCAGATATAGCGACAGATGTCGGTTGAGTGCGGCGGCGCAAACAGAAGGAGCGCCCGCATGAGGACCGCGAGCCCGAGCAAGTAAAGAAGGTAACGCCGGTTTTGCCGTTCGGTGAACCCGCTTTTGTCGCGCCAGAGCAGCCAGGCGAAGACCGCGTAGAGCGCGCCTTGCGCGAGCGTGAGATAGACGACCGTGCCATGCTCCTCGGCGAAAAGCGCGAATGCGCCTCCCACCATGGAAAGGGCGAGCGTCCCGGCTGCGATTGCAAACGCCTTCGGCGCCGACCGGCGGATCACGCCGCCGCCTCGCGAAACGGCTTCGAGGCGCCTTCCGCGAGAAAGCGATCGAGGCGCTCCCCCAAATTCGCGCCTTTGAACATGGTTTCCAGGAGCGCGGTGGAATTTGGCGCGAGACTGGACCGCAGGCTGGCAGAAAACCTCTTGCCGGCCAGGAGTTCCTCGGCCAACAGCCTCAACGCAGCGGCGTCATCAATATCGTACCATTCGGGAAGGATATGCACGGGAAGGTCGATTTCTGAGGCGCGCTCCAGAGTTTGCGCGAAAACCGCTTCCGTGCTCCAGGCGACGCCCGTGAACAGATGCGGGTGAAGCGTCTTGCAGGCCAGGAGATAATAGCCTCCGTCGGTCGACGGGCCGAGCACGGCCCTATCGCCAGGACACGAAAGGACGTCGACCATCTCGGCGAGAAGGGCGATGGGCAAGGTGGGACTATCCGAATTCAGCACGCATGCCGCTGTGTGCCCCGCAGCGAATTGGCGTCTCATCGCTTCACGAAGACAGTCTCCGAAATCGGCGCGCCAAACTTCGTGCAGCGCAATACCGCCAGGCAGATGCTGCCGGAAAAACGCTTCGCTTCTTGGCGGTCCAAACGCCATTGTCCCGGCGAGGCTTGTCCTGGCGGAAGCTGCGATGAGGTTTCCGGCGATGTCTTTCAAAAAGGCTGTGTTGAAGTTTGCCGCTTCTTCGAAGGTTAGAGGAGGACAAAGCCGTGTCTTCGTGAGGCCGGGTTGCGACGCTTTCGCCATGACAGCAACGCCGCAAAATGCAAGAGTTGAGCTGAACGTTGGCATGTAACTCCTTATTACTTGCCTCGGACATTCAATTGATTAGCCCATGCAGAAGAATGTTTTTGCGCACGTTTTTGTGCCTCACAGAAAGTTGCGCCCGCAAAGGAGTCCTAAGGCTAAGACGTGAGCGCAAAAATCGGCCAGACGCAGAAATCTTAACCGCGTCTGACAACTCTCCGCAGCCCAGGAGTTAAAGCGCCGGTGATCAATCTTCCATTATCGAGTGCGAATTGAATCAATAGCTGTGAGCTATAGGCTTAGCGGACCGGCGGCACTTCCCCTCATCCTGTCCTTCTCCCGCAAGGGGAGAAGGGACGTTGTTGCAGCTGCCGCGACCTGCCCCCTCTCCCCTTGCGGGAGAGGGTTGGGGTGAGGGGGGGCGACGTTTCGCGAATCATTGCTTCTGCGTGTCGCTAGCTGATTGGCTCCTTCAGCGCAGGGTCTGCGCGAATCCGGTCGACAATGAAGTCGACGAAGGCGCGCAGCTTTGCCGAAGCGCGGCGGCCTTCCTGATGGACAACATGGATCGGCAACGGCTTCGGCTCGAAATCCCGTAGCACAATCTGAAGCCTGCCATCGGCGACGTGGGGCGCGACCTGATAGGATAGAGTGCGAGCCATGGCCCACCCGCAAAGCGCGGACTCGATCGCTGTGTCGAGATTGTTCACAACCATCAGCGGTATGATCCGCACGGAGATCCCCGCGCCCGCCTGATAAAACTGCCATGTGATGACTGGAGCAGCAGCCTCGGAGGCGATCACGCGATGTTGGGCGAGATCGCGAGGATGCTTTGGAACGCCGTACTCTTCGAAATAAGACGGCGCTGCAAAAAGCACGCGCCGGACGAAACCGACGCGAATTGCCGTCAGGGATGAATCTGGCAGATCGCCGATCCGGATCGCAACGTCGAGCCCTTCCTCAACGATATTGACCACCCGGTCCACGAACAAGGTGTTGGCCATCACCGACGGATAGAGGTCAAGAAAGTCCCGAACGATGGAAGCCACATAAATTCTGCCAAACAAGACCGGCGCAGTGACGTGGAGCACGCCGCGCGGCGCCGTGTGTGCGCCTGCGGCTGCTTTTTCCGCCTCGACGATCTCATTCAGGATGCGTTGCGTGTCGGCAAGAAACCGTGTGCCAGCCTCGGTCAGCCGTACGGACCGTGTCGTCCTTACGAAGAGGCGGGTCCCGAGACGGTCTTCCAGCGCCGTGATGGCGCGCGTAATTGCGGGCGGAGAGAGGCGCATGGCCTTGGCGGCCCTAGCAAAACTGCCGCTGTCGGCCACGGCCGCGAACACCTCCATGGTGTGCAGTCGATCCATAATTATTTCTCTAAACGAAATAGTACGTTGTTAATAGCATCAATTCTAACGCGTGAAGAAACAATTAGATTTGTGGGCATGCCGCAAACAGCGGATCACAACAGGCGCCAAGGAGACAGACATGCCCCGCATCACTGCACAAGAAGCAGCCGGCATCACCTCGACGGGCAATATCCCGATGAGCGAACCGCAGCGCATACACCATAGGACCAAGACGGTTGGAGGAGTGGAAGTCTTCTACCGCGAGGCTGGGCCAAAAAATGCGCCAGCGCTGCTCCTGCTGCACGGCTTCCCAACCTCCAGCCACATGTTCCGGACGCTTATCCCAGCGCTCGCGGACAACTATCACGTCACCGCACCGGATCTCCCTGGCTTCGGATTCACGGAGGCGCCGGAAAGCCTCCACTACGCTTACACTTTCGCAAATCTAGCCGAAACGATAGCCGGGTTCACGGAGGCGCTGGGCCTTGAACGTTATGCCATTTACGTTTTCGACTATGGCGCGCCCGTTGGCTTTCGCCTCGCGCTTCGCAATCCGGAACGGATCTCGGCGATCATTTCGCAAAACGGCAACGCCTATGAAGAAGGTTTGAATCCGGAAGGCTGGAACCCTGTTCAGACCTATTGGGAAAAGCCCACGCCGGAAAACCGGGACGCGCTGCGCGCCTTTCTTAGTCCCGAGGCGACGAAATGGCAGTACACGTATGGCGTCGCCGACCCATCGCTGGTTGCGCCCGAAAGCTACACGCTGGATCAGGTCAACCTTGCGAAACCGGGTAATGCTGGCATTCAGCTCGATCTGTTCGGCGACTACCAGTCGAATGTGGCTCTCTATCCGGAGTTCCAGAACTTCTTCCGCAAGCACAAGCCACCCTTGCTGGCGGTTTGGGGCAAAAATGACCCGTTCTTCCTTCCGGCGGGCGCCGAGGCCTACAAGCGCGACATTCCCGGGGCCGAGATTCATCTTCTCGATACGGGCCACTTCGCTTTGGAGACGCACGCGCCCGAGATTGCAGCGCGGATCCGCGACTTTCTAAGTCGCAAGCTCCGATAGCGCGCCAGTTTATCGGTTTGCGGGCGGTCACCGATCCGCCCGCGTTTCCAAAGAAGGGAGCGTCTCATGACACACCAATTTGCCGAACTTGCCTTTACCCCGGCGGTGAAGGCTTTTCAGGAGAGGATGGGAAGCCGAAAGGCTTACGCGAAGGCGGAGGGCGGCCCGGTTCAACATGACCGGCTCGGCAAGGCGGAAATGGCCTTCATCCAGGCGCGCGACAGCTTCTATATGGCTACCGTGAGCGAAACAGGATGGCCTTATATCCAGCATCGCGGAGGGCCGGCCGGGTTTGTTCGCGTTCTGGATGAAAAGACGCTGGGCTTTTCCGATTACCGCGGCAACCGGCAATATGTCAGCTTGGGCAACCTCAGCCGCAACGACCGTGTGGCGTTGTTTTTCATGGACTACCCGGATCGGGCGCGCCTCAAACTGCTCGGCCGGGCGAGAACCGTTGAGCTGGATAAGGAGCCGGAACTGGCGGCCAAGCTCGCGATTCCCGATTATAAGGCGAAGGTCGAGCGATGCTTTCTTATCTCGATCGAGGCCTTCGACTGGAACTGCGCGCAGCATATCACGCCGCGCTTTACTGCAGCCGAGGTCTCCGCCGCTACAGAGCCTTTGCTGCAACGAATCCGCGAGCTTGAAAACCTGGTGGAACGCGCGGCGTGAAGTCGGCTCCCGTAAAAGCGCGCGCCTTGGTCCATCCGGCTGGCGGGGCGTGCGCAAAAATCGGAACGGGTTGCGACGCAATTTTTCAAACAGCCCCGGAATGCCCCAAGCCGGCTTCCAGGCGACGATCACGGCAGCCCTCGCTTCCGAATGAACGATAGGCATGCTTCGCCAACTTGGCCATGCCATCATGGACGGCGCTCGCCGCACGCCTTATGGTAAACTGTTCGTGGCCGCGACGACGTGTCATATGGGATCAGCGGACGCCCGGTGGTCGATCGTTAAGCGATGGTCTCCGGAAGAGACGGTGCTTCAGAGACAATGGCCAGCAACGGGCCCGAAATCCCGGACTTCCTCCGCACATCGTGAAGAATGGCCTCGCTCACTTTGAAAATCACTCCGACAATGAGGTCGCCGCCGCATTGGCGTGGTTCGCCGATGCGGGAGACAACCGATCCGCAGCGCCGCAAAGCCAATTCCACTCGAACATCGCAAACGGAGACGTAGTTTGTTATGCCGCTGGCGAGGCCGAACTCCAACATTGCGGCCATGAGCTGGCCAGAGGCGGCGGCATTGCGCTCGGCACAGAGGCGGCTCACCTCCCAGATCCAGGGTGAATTGGGCTTGGGAATCTTTTGGATGAGGTCGCCGAACTTTATTCCCAGCAGATAGGGGCCGCTTGTGGGCAGCAGGCGCATACAGGCGTCCACGTCGCCCTGTCCGTTCACGCGCACGATGTAAGTTGCGGATGGAACGTCGAAGTCGTCGCGCTCCATCCCGCAAAGGGAGCAGATGTCGCCAAGGGGCCAACTCTGCTCCTCAATGAAGATTTTGTGCCTGAGCCGGTGCATGGACGCGAACAAACCCCGGCCGGTTCCGCGATTGCCATCCGATAAAATCTTGAACATCAAACTCCAGTCCAAGGGGCATTTGGGCGCAGCAGGTAGGATATGCCAGGGGTCTCAGTGCACCGTTCCATTATCGAGTGTGCATGGAATTTATAGCTCTGAGCTATAGCCTCAGTGGGCTTCAGGCTTGGGATTGGCCGCTTCATTCTGCATCATGTCACGCACAGCAGACGCCCGCTTCGACAGCCAGGCGCTCGCCTCCGCGACGAGCGCGCCGACGGCGGGCGAATGCGGCCTGCCTCTGACGGTCACGAGACAGACCTGCCGCGAGAAGGGCGGCATAAGCGGCCGCGCCTCGACGCCCTCGTGCTTCACACTCGATATGGGCATGAAAGCAAGGCCGAGGCCCGCCGCGACCATGGCCAGGATCCAGTCGTCGCGCTCGCTTTCGTAAACTGTCGGCCACTCCACCTGCTGCTCGTCGAAAACATGGTCGATGCTGTCGCCGAATTCACAGTTGATGCGCGAAAGATAGCACAGACCGTTGAGCGACTTGATGGGAACGACATTATGCGCGCAAATCGAGTGACCCTGCGGCGCGACGGCGACGAAGTCTTCCTCGTAAAGCGGAATGTAGTGCAACCGGCCATCCTGCGGCTTGCCCGGCGTCGCGTAGATTGCGACCTCTAGCTCCCCCGCCAGCAGATCATCCTCCAATTGCCGCGCCGGCGCGTCGGCAATCTTGAGCGAGACGCCGGGGTGGCGTTCAAGAACCGCCTTGATGAAACCGATCAGATTATCGGGCGCGATGGTGCACATCAGGCCGAGGCGCAGCGGTGTCTGCTTCAGGCTCACAAATTCAGCGGCGCGGCGCTTGGCGCTTTGTGCTTCGTTATACACTTGTTCCAGATAGGGCTTCATCATGCGCCCCAGCTCGGACAGATGAGTGTTCGAACGTTCGCGATGGAACAGCGGGCCGCCAAGTTCGAGCTCAAGCATCTTGATGGCGCGGGTAATCGAGGGCTGAGAAACGTTGCACCGTTCCGCCGCCCGGGTGAAATTCAGCTGGTCCGCGACGACGAGAAAATACTTGATCTCGTGCATTTCCATATTGGAGACCTCTGCCAGGCGGAGTTTCAGTAAGTCCCAGTCATGTTCGCGCTTTTGCGGCTTCGTGCAAAACAAATCTCATTCATAATTTTCCTGCATAGAATCGATATCCAATCAGCATTTAAAGAACTCTCTCTCCTCGCCTAGATAAGCTGGAGCAGCACAAAACTCTTACGATCGCCGCCCGTCACAATCCAGTGTCCCTGACGTTTCATCTTTGACACGTGTCGGCGCTTGGATGAGGTTGGAGACAACAAGTTGATTTCACGAGGGTTATCGAAGATGCAGCGCGGTGAGGTCGGCCAGGATCGCCGGATAAGGGTGCATTCGCGCTTCGTGCGCGCGACCCACTGGATCAACGCTGTCGCAATCCTCATCATGATCGGAAGCGGCTGGCGCATTTACAACAATGTGCCGATCTTCAGTTGGCTCACATTCCCCGAATGGGCGACGCTCGGCGGCGATCCCGAGATCACCTACAAGCTCAACAAGGACGTAGGCTTCTCGAACGCGCTTCTGTGGCACTTCGCGGCCATGTGGCTCTTCTTTGTGAATGGCGTTGTGGCGCTGGGCCTGGGCCTCGCCAGCGGCCGATTGCAAAGGAAATGGGCGCCGATCTCATTGTCCGAGTTGGTCCACGATATCCGGCAGGCGCTCCGTTTCAACCTCGCTCATGATGACATCACCATCTACAACGCGGTGCAGAAGCTCCTCTATACTGGCGTGATCCTGGCCGCGATCTTGATGCTCGTCTCCGGACTCGCCATCTGGAAGCCGGTTCAGTTTCAAGCGCTGACGTGGCTCTTCTATGATTTCCAAGGCGCAAGGCTTGCCCACTTTATCGGTATGTCCGCGATCGCGCTGTTCGTACTTGTGCACGTCACGCTCGCCATCCTCGTTCCGAAAACAATTACCGCTATGACCAGGGGCTCGATCCCTGCTGAAGGCCCTGCGGGCATCTCACCTGTCCGGGCGGGAGAATAGCCATGGCCATCATCCGCCCGAGAGGATCCGCTAACCGGCCGCAAGGCGGCATCGATCAATCCCTCTTGATCGAGCATTGCGAACTTATCGCCGGGATCGAGAGGCGCGCTTTTCTTCGCGGCTCAGTCAGCCTCGGGGCGCTGACGCTGCTCACGGGCTGTGACATCAGCAACGAAAGCGCCTTGCAAGGCGCGCTGCGCGCCATGTCGGGCTGGAACGACCGCGTGCAGGCTTGGCTTTTCGATCCGGAGAAACTCGCGCCCACCTATTCGGACGCCGACGTGCTCATTCCCCCGCGCTTTAATGCCTTCTACGGTATCGACGAGGTGAAGAAGGTCGATGGCGCGACATGGCGTCTGGAACTCGCCGGCGCCATCGAGAACAAACAGCCCTGGACCAAGGACGCGCTTTATGCGCTGCCGAGGGAAACGCAGATCACGCGGCATGTCTGCGTCGAGGGCTGGGACTATATCGGCAAGTGGTCCGGCGCGCCACTGCGCACGTTTCTCGACCGGATTGGCGCCGACAAGACTGCGAAATATGTCGGCTTCAAGTGCAGTGACAATTATTGGGGCAGCATCGACATGGCGACGGCGCTGCATCCGCAAACCATTCTCGCGACGCATTACGCGAGTGATCCTCTCCCGGACGCTTACGGCTTTCCAGTGCGCCTCAAGACACCGCTGAAGCTCGGCTTCAAGCAGCCCAAATGGATCTACGCCATGGAAGTGACGAACGTTTACCCCGGCGGCTACTGGGAAGACGGCGGCTATAACTGGTTCAGCGGCCTCTAAAGCAAAAAAGCAAGCGAAAAGCAAAGATTCACTGAGCACAGGAGCGGACTGTGGACATTGGCGTATTTGGTCATTTCGCCATGAATGGCCTCAGCCTCATCGCGTCTCTGTTCGTTGTGGCCGTTGGCATTTTCGTCCTCATGATTGCGGTCATGTTCATTGCCGATGTCCGTCAGACGAAGGACGCGATCCGGCGCAATTATCCGGTTATCGGTCGCTTTCGCACCCTCTTCACAACCCTCGGCGAATTCTTCCGGCAATATTTCTTCGCGCTCGATCGTGAGGAGCTTCCATTCAACCGCGCCGAGCGCGACTGGGTCTATCGTTCCGCCGCCGGCTCCGACAACACCGTCGCGTTCGGATCAACGCGCAATCTGCTGACGCCAGGGCCGGCGATATTTGTCAACTGCGCTTTTCCAACGCTCGACGAAGACGCGATGGAAGCATCTGAGGTCACGGTCGGTCCGTTCACGGCGACCCCCTACCGGTTCAAATCGTTCATCAACATCTCCGCCATGAGCTATGGCGCACTCTCGACGCCGGCCGTCCGGGCCTTGTCGAAGGGCGCAAAATTGGCCGGATGCTGGCTGAACACGGGAGAGGGCGGCCTGGCGCCCGCTCATCTCGAAGGCGGCTGCGACATCGTCTTTCAGATCGGTACAGCGAAATATGGCGTGCGCAACGCCGCCGGCATGCTCGACGAGGCGCGCTTGCGCGAAATTGCGGCCATCAGCCAAGTCAAGATGATCGAGTTGAAGCTGACCCAGGGAGCAAAGCCAGGAAAAGGCGGGATACTACCCGCCATAAAAGTCACGCCTGAAATCGCAAAAATCCGAGGAATTCCTGTTCACACCGATTCCATCTCACCCAATCGCTACACCGAAATCGGCAGCGTAGGCGATCTTATCGATAGCATCGGCCGAATACGCGCCATTGCTGGAAAGCCCGTCGGCTTCAAGTCCGTCATTGGCGCCTATGGGTGGCTGGAAGCGATGTGCGAGGAAATCCACAAGCGCGGGCTGGAGAGCGCGCCCGACTTCATTACCGTCGATTCCGGCGATGGCGGAACAGGCGCGGCGCCCCTGGCGCTGATGGACAATGTGGGGCTCACAATCAAGGAGGCGCTTCCCCTCGTCGTCGATCTTTTGCGCCGTCACGGCTTGAGGGATCGGATTAAGGTTTTCGCATCCGGCAAATTGATTTCGCCCGCTGAAGTGGCCTGGGCGCTTTGCGCCGGCGCCGATAGCGTGAACTCAGCGCGCGGCTTCATGTTCGCGCTTGGCTGCATCCAATCGCTGAAATGCAACAAGAACACATGCCCGACCGGAATCACAACGCATGATCGCCGGCTCCAGCGCGGGCTGGATCCAGCAGAGAAAGCCGTGCGCGTCGCAAATTATGCAGCGAAGCTTGAGAAGGAAGTCAGCGTCATCGCGCATTCCTGCGGCGTATCCAACCCTCGCGCATTACGCCGTTATCATTGCCGCATCGTTCTCGCGGCCTAGCTGCGTTAATGAGTCCTGAGCCTGGCATAGAGCCCCGCCGAGATGGCCTTTCACTTTTCACCATGTCCCTTCGGGAGCGCCCTCCAGTAAATAAAGTGTTGGAAAAAATTCGCTCAAGAAAGAGTCAGTTTGCGGACGTGAAATGCCTCAGCAAAATGATCTGGAGCACGGCTCTCGATGCCACGCAGGCGAGCAAGACTCATAAATGTCTCGGCGCTAAACCAGTCTTTTCGGCGTTGCGTTCCGAAATACTCGAGCAGAAAACTGATCTTACGTGTTATCGCTTGTTCGGTTGCAGGCAAGTAGACGTTTGGTCTGCCGAGGTCCCCATCCCACTTCGGAATTTCGTATTCAAGGATCAGGTGGTCACGGAACGTGTTCCAGGTCAGCATCGACACTTCCCGGTGATCCTGGTGCGCATCGTCTCGCCAGTGAGAGAAGATAACATCGGGGTTGATCTGCGGTTTAAGTCTTTCGAACCATTCCTTAATTTGATCCCCTTGATAGGGAAAGTGCCCATCCCTGAATTCACAAAGCTCAATTGTTGAACGCTCGGCTCCATTCAAGAACGCCTTCGCAGAGGCAGAAGCCTCCTTGCCTCTTTCACCGGTAGCACTTAGGACTGCCCAATGCACATCCAAGCAAACACCGACTTGCAGCCAGCCAAGTAAAGTAGCTCCTACTCCAATTTCTATGTCATCGGAATGCGCCCCTAGGCACAGCACTGAAAGCCGCTCTCCAGGCCTGGCGAAGGCAATCGGTCTCATATCGCAGTTCTTACGCAGACAGTGGCGACTCTCCGCTGACTATTGACGCTGTCCAGCCAAGGCGTTTTGCCTTGTTCCACGAGATCTTCGAGAACCTGTTTGTCTTTCAGGGTGTCCATAGGCCGCCAAAACCCGTCATGACGAAATGCTAAAAGCTCATTGGCCTCAATCAGCCGCTGAAATGGCGCTTCAACGAGCTCTTCACCGTCGCGCATGTAATCGAAAACTCGCGGACGGAAGATAAAAAAGCCGCCGTTGATCCATAGGTTAGCTTTGGTACTCGGGATTATGCTTTCCACGGCTCCACTAGGGTCCATGTTCACGAGATGGAGGCTGAAGGAAGGCGGAGCAGCAAGAAAACATGCCGTTTTGCCGCTCACCCGGAAGGTTTCTATCATCTCATGCAAATTTACATCTGCGAGAGCATCGCTATAGTTGGCAAGAAATATCTCTTCGCCTTCTACGAGTTCCCGTACGGCCGACAAGCGTTGCCCGATGTTTCGCCAGATGCCGGTGTCGATCATCGTGACTCGCCAATCGGTACCCATATTGCCGAGGATTTCAACCTTTTCACCAGCATCGGAAACCACACAGTCGGCATAGGTTTGTGGACGGTAGTTTAAAAAGAAATCCTTGATAATGTTCGCCTTATAGCCAAGACATAACACGAAATCTTGGTGCCCATACTGACTGTAATAATACATTAGGCGCCACAATATTGGCCTGTCACCCACAGGGATCATTGGCTTTGGTATACTCTCTGAATATTCCCGAATCCTGGTGCCGAGGCCACCGCAAAAAAGTACAACTTTCATTTTGCTAACATCATCATGGCAATGCTGTTGTCCCTAGTTGCTATTTCGCCGCTCAACTTAGGCCACCGCATCCTAGAATACTTGCTCGTTGTAGTGACGCCTGAAATAGCTTGTGGACTAATATAAACATTAATTTTTATTCTCGCAACTAGGTCCTGTCGCAGTAAGCACAAATTACTCGGAGCGGAACATCCGAAGAATTGATTTTATCATTGCACGCACTAACTTTGGATAGCTGCCCGGGCTCAATTGCAATTCTTTGTGATCGCCTCGACTGATGGATGCCCCCCGGCTGCGCCAAAGGCATAATTCCCAATTTCCCAATCGACCCATGCTCCTCGCACGGGAAGCTGTGAATACTTAAATGTTCGAATGGAGAATACGCAACTGTCTCCAGCAGACCTTCGCGATCGGGTGCCAACAACACATCTGTGCAAGCGCAACTTTGTAGCAGCCACCTTAGCCACGGGCGGTAGGTCCGCGGGTTGGATGCCCGTCTTTAGTATTTTCGCTTTAACTTGCCCTTATTGCTCATGCCTCGCGAGCTCGGGGCGCCATTCATTCTCCTGTTCATTTTGCAACACAACCTCAGCAAGCTTACCGAGACTCTTCTTCCTTTCGACTACTCCTTCCAACGGTTCAAGACCCGCAACCTCAAGTATCTCTTCCCACCGATACACCCAGTCATGCCGCATCAAAGCTTGTGCTACGCCAGTTCGCCGTATTCTGTCCTGACGTTCCAGATCTCCATCGAGATCCTTGATTACCACATCTATATCGCACGAATTGTAAGGCAGCCGGGTCACAGCTTCATGCCAGTCGAATAGTCTCCCATATGCCCCATTGTTCGGGAGTTCTCCTACCATGATAGCGCCGGAAGCAGCTCCTTCGAAGTATCTGTTGCCAATCTCGATCTGCCCGCCCGTTAGGTCCGGCTCATCAATCTTCCCGGGATTCACGATGAAGTATCGGCTCCGTTTGGCGAGTTTCGCGAAAAGCGCCCTGTGCTCCTTCGAGTTGATGGCCTGACTTCCAGCAATGGTGTCGTGAAGGTAAAACAGACCGGTCTCCCGGGCCATATCCAGAAGCCTTTGGTGCGTAATCTGTGATCGACGGCCAATGCTATAAACGTCGATGAATCTCTCGGGTGGATCCGGATAGGGGCAAAACGAAATGGCGTCTACCCCGGGTGGCAAAAAGATGCATCTGCGACCCATTCGCTCGCTGAGTGGTTTCACCGTCTGACTATAGTACAGCATAACAACATCAAATTTTGCGAGAATGCGCAGAAAGTGACGGTGTTTGACGATCTCATTTATCCACAGCTCGTCGAGTAGACATACCGACGTTTTGCAGATGTCTCTCAAATTACTGACGGCGTTAAACATGAGTAGATCCTGCGGGTAGCCGCAGATCGTAAAAAGAATGTCGTAATACCTATTTGCCGATATTTTCTGGATACCCGGATTCAATGCGAGGGGAACATGGTAAGCTAGGCGAGTCGCTAAGCTGGAACGCAGACTGGAAGGGTTGACCTTGGGCGCCAAAAGCTCAGCAGAATTGATCTTGCAAATGATGTCTTCAAACTCGAAGTGAGGACACCTGAAGAGAGCTTTCCCGAAAATATTTCGGAGCGAAAAAATGAGAACACGCGGCTCAGCAGGCTGGTCGTACATGAAAACCTCACTTGGGCCTGCGCGCCTCCTGTAATATGGCGCGTTAAGACCGCTCGGACATGTGCTCGCGAATTTGTCTGTCGGTTATTAGTTCGCCGAAGTCCCGATAAGTTGCGTACCACTCGAGCGTCTTCTCAAGCGCCGTTTGAATTCCCCAACGCGGGCTCCAGCCGAGTTCCCGCCGCCCCTGTTCGGAATCCAAGGTAAGGAGGTTTGCTTCATGTTCCTTAGACGGCTCGATGAAGAAATCGAACGATGACAGTCGCGCCTTCACGGCGCAAACGATTTGTTCCACCGGCCAAGCTGAGTCGAGAGTTGGCCCGAAGTTCCAGGCCTTTGCGAATGCGGGTTGGCCGGCGAACAAGGCTTCCGTCAGTTGAAGATAACCGGAAAGCGCATCCAGCACGTGCTGCCAGGGCCGAATGGCGCGCGGATTTCGAATCCGCACCGGTTCACCGTCGGTCCAAGCGCGGATGCAGTCGGGAATCAGGGCATCCGCCGTCCAGTCGCCACCACCGATGACGTTGCCGGCGCGGGCCGAGGCGATGAGGCAGGGAGAATCTGAGAAGAAGCTGCGCCGCATGCTCGATGTCAGAATTTCGGCGCAAGCCTTCGATGAACTGTATGGATCGTGGCCGCCCATCGGATCGCTTTCGAGGTATGGCCTCATCGTCTCGCGGTTTTCGTAGCATTTATCAGATGTCACAATCAACACTGCTCGCACCGACGGCGCCCACCGTATCGACTCGAGCACGTGTAGGGTTCCCATGACATTTGTGGCGTAGGTGCCGGTCGGGTCGGCGTACGACGCACGCACCAGAGACTGTGCCGCTAAGTGGAGGACGATGTCAGGACCTGCCCGGCGCAAAGCACTGCTCAGCACTTCAAGATCGCGAATGTCTCCCTCAAGGCTCTCATATTCCTGTGGCAGCAGATCGAAGTGGTTCGGCTTCGTCTCCGGTGCGAGCGCAAATCCGGTCACATGGGCGCCGAGCCGGGTCAGCCATGCTCCCATCCACGACCCCTTGAAGCCAGTGTGGCCGGTGAGAAAGACTTTCTTGCCATGCCAAAACTTCGGGTTCACGCCCGCCATGGATTTCACCCCTCGTCCCACATCGACTGCAACCGCAGTGCAACAGAGGCGTGTTTGTGGATCTCCAGAAAACGGTGCTCGGGGAAGCGAGCCTGCTTGGTGAAGCTACACTTTCCAAGCGTCAGCGCTAAAGATTGTCCCGTCGCCTTTGCCGAGCATTCGCGGACTTCGTCATATGCCCCGGCCATCTCGCAGAAGCAATCAGGAACCGCTACGCCGTCCCTCACAACTTCATGGCTGACAGTTCCGACCTGCCCAAGCCCGTTCGAGGAATTATGGGCGTTCAATTCAGACATCGACCAACCAACTACGCCGTTTCCGACTAAACCGTGCAAGCCGCCAAGGCCTTTTCCGCAGCCTGCTCTCCACTCATGAAGCTCTCGTCCGTCCACATATAGCCCCAATCTCCGTAACGCCCGCAATAGGCTATTCCGAGATCGTCGAGGTAGCCATGGACTATCTTCAAAGCGCCGGCCCTGTCGAGGTCAAAAATTATATTGGCATAGCGCAACAACCGGGCATCGCTGAACTTAATCTGATCTTCTTCCCGAAGGAGGCCCATGCGGCGCAAATCCCGAATGACCGGTTCGATCCAATCCTCCGGGACCCCAGTGAGAGGCTTGTATTTGTCGGAGAAATAGACTTCCGCCTGGATGCTGCCTGAGCCCTTGGGAGCGTTGTTGGCGGTAAACATATGCGGGAAGTGCAGACGGGTGAAGCAAAGGTCGTCGTCGTAAATGTAGGTCAAGTGAGACTTCGAGAGGTCGTCGCGGTTCACCCCGACATTTACCAGCACGCAGGTCGAGCAGGCCAGACATTGCGCGGCGTCCCGAACATCCTGCGGCGCGCCCTTAATCATCCGGATCAGCTCGGGCAAGGGCACAGATGATATCAGCTGGTCATAGTCGGCAGCCACCCCGTTCGAGAAACGGAGTTGCCGCACGGGCGGATCTATCGCAATCAGCTCATGGTTCAGCTTCAGGCTGCCCATTGGAACGAATTTCTTCAAATAGGAGACAAATCCGCCCTCCTTGGGATAGCGGAAATGGGTGATGTAATGGACAGTCGGCGCAGAAGGCGAAATCGCTCCACGCAGCACTTCTTCGAGGCTCGGCCGGTAGATGCGCGGACCAAGCCAGTCTATGCTCATGTTATCGGCTGTGGTGAGGTGGTATTTCCGTGCATATTGCATCGGAAAGAGTTCGGCAAAGGTCTGCCCAAAGCTCGCCAGAAGCCAGTCGGCGTAGTTACGGATGGGGCGCTCGGGAGCCTGGCGTTCTTCCACGAAGTCGCTGATAACCTTGACAATGACGTCCTCTGGCAACCCATGCATATGCAACTGCACCGGATGCTGCGGCCAATATCCCCGCCAGTAATTGTTCAGGTTGACCTGCATGGTCTCGTACATATGATCCACGCTGTCCGCAAACAGGTCTTGGATACGGCTGTCTTTAGTAAAGGAGATGTGCGGGCCCTGATCGAAGATGAAACCACTGTCCTTGAAAGACGCCGTATGGCCGCCGTGGTAGGGATTTTTGTCATACATCACCGGCGTAATGCCCTCAGCGTGAAGCCGGTACGCCGCTCCATATCCCCCCATCCCGCTTCCCAGAATGACAATGTGTGGCATAAGTCGAGCCTCTTCTGAATTCTGCCGTCGCGTTAGGGTCAAATGGGGGAAAGTTGCGTGCAGTCTTTCCGCTCCGACTCGAGAGGCGCTTGCCCGGGGCGTGGGCATGGGCAAGCCGTCCCCAATGGCCAGCGCTCGTTCTGCTCCCGCCAAAGCTTTTCCGCCAACCGGCCAGTGGGCGATACTACGTCGTCGAAGGAAAGTGCCTCGTCTTTGGCAACATCGCGCCGCAGCACGCAACCTTCGGACAAGCCAATGGGCAACGCGCCTATGCCTCGGGCTGCCGCCCGATTATCAATCAAACCGTAGGAACAAAATCCGCCGATGCCATCCAGAGGCTCGCCGGCCTTGAGGTTGCGCTTGGCAATAGTGATCACCTCACAGACCGGCCCCGCGAGCGGCGCAACCGTCGGATCAAGATGAATGACCGCTCGGGCGATCGTCGACGGAATCTGCACATGTGGCAGGTGAAAGGGGGTGTAGAAGACGAAGAACGGGCCGTCACCAAGCTTGTAATAGGATAGTTGAGTCCGCTTTAGAGGCGACTCTTCGTGAACAATGACCCAGGCGCCGGTCATCGGCATCGCCCCAACAGAATAATCCACGATGCCGGTTTCGAGCATCTGTTCGGCCGGCAGCAGTTTCGCCAGTTCCCTGACGTAGGAACAGTGTGGCCCGTACATACCCCGGCGCCCAACGTGGAAACCAGTGGCATTGGCTAGAACCGTTGTTTCCATCGACAGCTTGGTGGAATCGGCGAAAGAGGTAACCTTGCGCACATCCTGGTCATATTTCTCAGCGAATCCACGCTGAGTTTCCGGGGTCCGGTAGTAATCCACCATCCCTTTGATGTTGCCGGCGGCCACCGGTCGAAGCCCGACCAGACGCAGATAGCGCAAAAGGGTCATCGCCACCCCCGGCTCATCGCCGTCGGTATGCGTGACGACCACTCCAGCGCTATCCGCCCGCGCTTTGATAATCGGTCCCACCAATGAATCCAGTTCCGCGTTCACCAGCACGACGTGCTTACCGTAGTCGATGGCCTGCAGAACCACGCCCGCGGCAGCCTCGATCGTTCCGGTCACTTCAACGAGTATGTCGATAGCTGGACAAGTCGTGAGCACCGCGGGATCGTCCGTTAGCACCGGAATGCCGAGTTCGATCGCCGTCTCCGCCGCCCGCGCCGACGTTACCCGGCGCCATTCCCGAAAGCCTGCCTCCCGGAAGGCCCGTTCACCATGTTCTGGAGTCCGGTTCGCGATAGCCGCCAGGCGGATGCCCGGGACCGGCGTTCCCAGTTGCAGAGCGATGGCCCGGCCGGTGGCTCCAGCCCCTACCATTCCTACCCGGATCGGGTTGCCGCCAAACTCGCGATGCAAAAGAGCGGTGTCGACATTCACGGGGGCCTCTCTTTCGTGAAAAGGTTCTGTTCCGACGCGTAGCCTTAACCATGCATCAACGGCCAATTGCGGTCCTGCTCTGAGATTGCCGAAACCGGCAACGGCCATTCAATGCCGAAAGCCGGATCGTCGAAGCGCGCTCCCCGGCACGATTCCGGAGCGTAGAACGCTGAGGTAAGGTACATCGCCTCGGAGTTCTCCTCTATGGTTTGAAATCCGTGCGCACAGTGCTCGGGGACGTAAAACATGCGCCCGTTTTCGGCGGTTAATTCCGCGCTGCACCACTTTCCAAAGGAGGGAGAGGCCGGCCGGAGGTCAACCACCACGTCAAAGATCGCGCCCCGCGTGCAGCGCACCAGTTTTGCCTCAAGCGCAGGCGCTACCTGCAGATGCAGTCCGCGAACAGTCCCCTTTCGTGGGCTAAATTGCATGTTGGCCTGGACTGGTAAAAAGTGAATGCCCTGTTCTTCGAATTCCCGCATGCACCACGCGCGCATAAAGCGGCCACGTTCATCATGGTATGAGTTTGGATCGATGATCCATGCGCCGGCGACTTGGACCTCTGTAAAAAACACGGTGCTATGACCCTAACTATCAAATCGAGCACATACATAAAAACTTGGCATAGAATAATGATAAAGTTATTTTATTTTGGCAACTAACGCGAAGTTGAAGAGACGACTGTCTCTATCGACTTTTACAGTAGCACTTCGCCCAATTCCACCCAAACAGGCCCGCAAATCGATCTCATCGAGCCTCTGGATTTTGTGCACCACTGCGACCAATGGCTTGCATGAGGGTCACGCCTCACTGCATCGGCTGGGTAATTCATCGGAGCAACCGGCTCTTACCTCATGGGCTTCTTAGGAGTTGGTCCGGCCCTGCGATCTTCGATCACTTGGGAGATGCCGCCCGCAAGGAATGACAGATTGGAAACTCATTGCTCAGCTCCTGTCTTAGATGAGGTTGGTGAGTGATCGATCCAAACGACAAGCGCTGAACCCGTTACCGTACTATTCTTACATGGTTACCCGGCGCGCCCGATCCGTGCGCGCGGCAGCTATCGATGAGGCTTTGCGACGGCTGCGCGAGATCATGAGCAAGCTGAGGCTGACCGTCAACGAGGAGAAGACGCGGATCTGCAAGATACCGGAGGATGAGTTCGACTTCCTGGGCTACACGTTCGGGCGGATGTATTCTACGAAAACCGGCCAAGCCCGTCTTGGCTACCGGCCCTCGAAGAAGAGCACCAAACGCGTGGTGGGGAAAATCATGCGATGACCGGCCGTTCGATCTTATGGAGTTGTGTGCGTCAAGTTCTGCAAAATGGCGGAGCCATCCGGCGAGGTAACATGCTGAGATTGATCGGGGTTTCGGTGATCTACCCAAGCGGGTGACCGGTCTCGCGCAGATCGATGTTGAGTTTACCCAAGGTCAGTTCACGGTTCTGCTCGGTCCTTCAGGGTCCGGTAAATCGACGCTGCTTCGAACCCTTAATGGTCTCGTTGAGCCCACCACAGGAGACGTTGTCGACGGCCAAGGCTCTATTCGCGCCAGCAGGAGAGTTTTGCGGCGTCACCGGCGCAACACGGGGATGATCTTTCAAAAGCCTATGACATCTTGCGTGAGACTGCGAAAATTTTAGACCTCGATCTCACGAAGCTTAAAGGATGAGCATTCCGGATCGCTACAACGCGATTCTCATCAAGGATGGCGCCGCGCGCCTGAAGCGCGGCATCGTCCTTGCCGTTATTCTCACTGGCGTTGCGATTGCCTCCTATCTGACGGGCCTTTTCGATGCGAGCCGATTTGCCGACGCTTGGCCGGTAATGGGGCAGCTCACAAGCGAAATGTTTCCTCCAGACTTTGGCCGGTTCGAGCGGTGGCTGCTGCCGCTCGCCGACACCCTGGCGATGTCCATCGCAGGCACAGCGATTGCGGTCCTGTTCTCCTTGCCGCTCGCCTTGCTTGCTGCACGAAACACGACGCCAAATTTGCTCGCGCATCAGGGGTCACGGTTCATCTTAAACCTCTTCCGGTCAATCCCCGAACTCATCATGGGCATTATCTTTGTCGCCATGGTCGGGTTTGGCGCGCTGCCGGGTGTTCTCGCCCTTGGACTTCATTCGATCGGAATGGTGGGTAAGTTTTTCGCCGAAAGCATCGAGCACGTGGACGAGAAACCGATCGAAGCCGCTCGATCCGCAGGCGCGACGCCATTCCAGGTGATCTGGCACGCGGTTCTACCCCAGGCTATTCCACACCTCGCCGATACGGCCATCTACCGCTGGGAGTACAATTTCCGGGCATCGACTGTCCTTGGCGCAGTTGGAGCTGGTGGAATTGGTCTCGAGTTGATCGCTGCATTGAGAGTCCTCGAATATGCCCAGGTCTCAGCGATTTTGATCTGCATCTTGATCTGCGTCACCCTTGTTGATGGGATCGGCGCCATTCTGCGCAAGCCCTTAAATAGCGGAGCGCCTGATGACATCGCGTCCTAAGATTGTTGTCACAAACCGAATCTTCCCTGAAACGGCATCTTTGCTTTCCGCGCGTGGTGAGGTTGATGCTAATCAATCAACTCCCCCCCTGGCCGCGACGAAGTCCAGAGACGCTGTGCCGATGCCAAGGCGATCCTGGCCTTTATGACGGATTGCCTCGATGCGTCCTTCATTCAGGCTTGTCCAAACCTCAAGATAATCGGCGGAGCGCTTAAGGGAGCTGACAATATCGATGTGAGTGCGGCGGAGGGTAGGGGGTATGGGTCACCATCATCCCCGATCTCCTGACCGTCCCAACAGCAGAATTGGCGTTGGGACTGATGCTCGCAATCGGGCGGAACATCGTGGCGGGGGATCGCGATATCAGAATGCATGGCTTCTCAGGAGGGCGGCCTGAATTCTATGGTTAGGGGATTTCAGGTTCGACCGTTTGCATTGTTGGTTTCGGCCGGATTGGCCAGGCTCTCGCCCGACGTCTGGCGGCTCTCCATTGCCGTATCATCGCCTGCGACACTTTAAATCTTTGTCCATGATGCCGATCGAGCAAGGCCTGGCGCAGGCAGATTTTGTCGTGCTTGCCATGCCGCTCTCCTCGAAAACCACTCACATTATCAATCGCTGCAGCCTGCGGAGGATGAAGCGTGGAGCCTTTCTCGTCAACGTAGCACGCGGATCGCTCGTTGATGAGGCAGCTGTCGCTGAGGCGATCGACGCTGGTCGACTAGCAGGCTACGCCGCCGATGTTTTCGAGTGTGAGGATTGGGCTCATCCGGACCACCCGCCTGCAATTCATCCACGTCTGAGCGCAACCGGCACATCAACTGTCTTGACCCCGCACATTGGTTCCGCTGTTGGCACGGTTCGCCGAGAGATTGAGCTTCACGCCGCAAAAAATATTATCGCTGTGCTCGACGGAGAAAGGCCATCGAGTGCGATTAATAATCCTCTGTGACTGTCCTCAATAACCCCGGCTCTCGTGCCGTAGCTCGGAAGCTTGTGCTTTCCCGTCGACGATTGCCGAACATGTCCAGCGGCTCGATGCAAAACTGTTTGTTCTATTGCTGATGCGGATGTGGCGCACTCCGTTGCGAAACCGGATAAGCCCGAGGTGCCTTTCGCTTAGGCAATTCGGGGCGATTTGCAGTACATTTTCTGCTAGGCTTTCATCCGTCCAGACAAGGCGACAATTGGCGTCGCGTTTCGGGCGGAAGCGGGGCTCGACGAGCTTCTTTATGGTCGGCTGTCCAACGTGCTCTGAGGGAGGCTTTCATGACTAAATCGATCGCCTGCCCATCATCCCTGTCGATGCGAAGGAGCACGACGTCACTGCCGCTACTGCATCGTCGGTTGCGGCTATAAGGCCTATACTTGGCCGATCAATACGCAGGGCGGCTTCGATCCGAAGGCGAACAAATTTGGCGCAGACCTAACCAAGCAACAGGGCGCCGAGACTGTCGCGTGGTACGCACCGTCCATGTACAACATCGTCAAGCAGGACGGCAAAGACGTCCAACTCGTGGTCAAGCCGGATGTCGATTGCGTGGTCAATTCAGGCCTCGGCTCGATTCGCGGCGCCCGCATAGCAGAGAACCATACCTCCCAACACCGCAACACCCAGCTCCAGCGTCTGACCGATCCAAAGGTTTGGCGCTATGGCGTCATGCAGCCAACGAGTTGGGACGACGCGCAGCCCGCGTGACCACGGCAGTGATCGACGAGCAGGGCGAGGACGGCGTGTTCGTCTCCATGTTCGACCATGGCGGTTCGGCCGGCGGCTGCGAGAACACCTGGGGCACCGGAAAGCTCTATTTCAGCGCCATGAAGATCAAGGATGTCCGCATCCACAACCGCCTCGCCTATAATTCCGAGGTGCACGCCACCCGCGATATGGGCGTCGGCGAGTTGAACAATTGCTACGAGGACGCGGAACTCGCCGACACCATCATGGCGATCGGAACCAATTCGCTGGAGACCCAGACAAACTACTTCCTGAACCACTGGGTACCAAACCTTCGCGGAACCTCGCTCGATAAGAAAAAGAAAGAGTTCCCCGGTGAGGCCGTAGAGCCTGCACGCATCATCATTGTCGATCCGCGCCGCACCGTCACCGTCGCGGCTTGTGAAGCTGAGGCCGGCAAGGACAGGGTCCTCCATCTGGCGCTTGAGTCCGGCACCGACCTCGTTTTGTTCAACGCGCTTTTGACTTACGTCGCCGACAAGGGCTGGGTCGACAAAGGCTTCATCGCTGTCAGCACCTTGCCGCCATCGGGGCCTGCCTTGATAGCGCGGCCTGGCGGCGATCTGAACGACCAGCCGCTTTGCGACTTTGCCACCGCCTTCGGGGCAAACAGGACGTCCATTGCCGAGGCGGCCAAGATCACAGGGCGATGGCGCAGCCTACGCCGACCGCCAAGCCCGGACAGACTTTCATGCTGTTCGCCTACCCGACAGGCGCGCAAGGCAATGTCGTCAATGCGAGCGTCAATGAGCTGACTATCCCGAACTACAAGCAAACCTGGGCGAATATCCGCAAACTCTCCGACCAGCCGGAAAGTGTGAAGCATCTTTCGTTCAAGTCGTGGGAATACCCGGCCTGAGACCTGATGTCGGGGCAGAGAGTCGCTCCGGCGCTGGATGCAGGCACCCTTAGCTCGCGCGATACAATCTGAGGCCGTCGCAGGCAGCGCTTGTTCTGCGGTCGCGAAGAAGCCAGATTTAGCTGATGCTTAGGCCCCCCGCGCTGGCTTGCCTTTTGCTGAAACTGGCTCCGGCGTGCTGGCGGCTTCGGTGGAAAAGCAGCAAACCTCAGGGGCGCCCTGACAGCAGTCCATCACAAGAAAGGAAATAAGTCGGCGCATCCCCTGAATATTGGCGCGATAGATGATAAGCCGGCCCCGCCGCTCACCGGTGACAAGCCCCGCACGAGCGAGGATCGCAAGGTGGGTCGAGAGCGTGTTGTGCGGCATGTTCACGGATTTAGAAATCGCTTTCGCCTGCAGGCCCTCCGGCTCATGCCGCATCAGCAAACGGAAGATTTGAAGCCGCGAGGGCTGGCCGAGCGCAGCCAGACCAGAGAGCGCTCTATCACTCTCGGAAACCTCGCTACTACCGCTCGGCGGCACATGGGCAACGACGGCCACGCGTCTTTCTTCCATCGGACTCCTCTGGGTCACAAAGCTGCGGAGCGACTCCGCCCATGCCCCTTACACTTCCCTAGATTCTAAAGTCCAGACCACTTCGATAATGCTCTATGACAGGATTTTGAAACGGGGCAGAGTCTGAAAGAAACTCAAAACAGCCAGGTTGATGCAACATGAAACTTCCTGGGAAATGCTTTGCGGTTTCTTAATATTGATCGCCATTATGCCGGAGGAATTGCTTTTCGCTAAATGAGTAGCCAAACCCCCTTACGGTCCGGATCGGATCTGTCTTCGCGCCAATATTGATCGCCTTGCGAAGACGGCCAATGTGAACGTCGACCGTTCTCTCATCGACATAAGCTTCGCGGCCCCAAACCCCATCCAGTATTTGTTCACGCGAGAATACCCGTCCGGGATTTTGCATAAAAAACTCAAGCAGGCGATATTCCGTAGGCCAGAGCGAGATCTCTCTTTTGCCTCGGGTCACTCTGCGCTGATCGCGATCAAGCTCAATATCTGCGGCACGAATAACGGAATCGATAAGAGCGGGATTGGCTCGACGGAGCAGTGAGCGCACCCGTACGAGCAGTTCCGGAACCGAGAAGGGCTTGACGATATAATCATCGGCGCCGGTTGCGAGTCCGCGCACTCTGTCGTTTTCCTCGCCCCGGGCTGTGACGATGATGATGGGCAAACCTTTTGTCTCGGGCCGCATCCGGAGCCGCCTGCAGAATTCGAGACCTGAGAAACCGGGCAGCATCCAGTCCAAGAGCAAAAGATCTGGGGGGCAGTCTCGGAGCGTCAGGTCAGCGTCTTCCGCCCGCCCGGCTAATTCGACCTTATAGCCCTCGGCTTCAAGGTTGTACTGAATGAGCAAGCTCAGCGATTTGTCATCTTCGACGACCAGGATTTGCCCCGCCATCGTCAAATCCCGCTAGACTGCTTGATCGCGGAACGCATCGTGCCTGAGGCGTTCATCGAGGATCGTTTGGCCTGCCACGCGTTCGATATTCTTCGCGCCGAACAACAGGTGTGCGGCAAATGTAATGGTCTTGAGACCTTCCATTATCCAAGGTGCGATCAAGTCCCTGATCTCCTTTCCGGCAGGAAGGGCATTAGCCAAACCGGCCTGTGACGTAATCCTGAGTTCGGGAGTTTAGAGGGTTATTGAAGACCGTTTCAGTGTCGCCGTATTCGATCAGTCGGCCGAGATACATGAAGGCGGTATTGTCCGAAACACGCGCCGCCTGGTGCATGTTGTGCGTGACGATCACGACGGTGTAACGCTCGCGAAGCTCGTCGATCAGCTCTTCGATCTTGGACGTGGCGATTGGATCGAGCGCTGAGCAGGGTTCGTCCATCAGCAGAACTTCCGGGTCGCCGGCGATCGCGCGCGCGATGCAAAGCCGCTGCTGCTGGCCGCCGGAAAGTCCAAGGGCGGAAGCATCGAGCCTATCCTTCACCTCGTTCCAAAGCGCCGCTCCCTGCAAGGCCTTTTCGCAGGTCTCTTTTAAAACCTTCCGGTCGCGAATGCCGTCGATCCTCAAGGGGTAAATGACATTTTCGAAGATCGACATCGGGAACGGGTTCGGCTTTTGAAACACCATTCCCATCTGCTTCCGCAACGCGATCGTGTCGATGCGCGGGGCATAGATGTCGCCGCCGTCGAATTCGATCCGGCCCTGGATCCGCAAATTGTCGATCAGATCGTTCATGCGGTTGAAGCAGCGAAGCAAAGTGGACTTCCCGCAACCGGACGGTCCGATGAGCGCAGTTACAAGCCCGCGGTCGATCGTGAAATTCACGTCGTAGAGCGCTTGCGACTTTCCGTACCAGAGATTGAAATCCTGGATTTGGATCGCCTCGCCATCCGTTCCCCGTTTCGGATGAATTGAAGGAGGACCGAAGGCGGGCGCGGCAGCTCTTGGGGTGTTCGTTATCTCGAGATTCATGTCAGAACTGGCTCCCGGCAAATCGGCGCTTCAGCCGCGAGCGGATGATGATCGCGGCAAGATTGAGGATTGTGATGATCGCGATCAAAAGGAGGGTCGTGACGAAGACCATCGGCTTGCCCGCTTCAGAGTTTCTCGACTGGAAACCGACGTCGTAGATATGAAAGCCGAGATGCATGAAGCTGCGCTCAAGGTGCACATAAGGGAAATAGCCGTCGATGGGCAGCGTCGGCGCAAGCTTCACCACGCCGACGAGCATCAGCGGCGCCACCTCGCCCGCGCCCCGCGCCATGGCGAGGATGATACCGGTCATGATGCCCGGCATGGCCCTTGGCAGGACGATGTTCTTGATGGTCTGCCATTTGGACGCCCCGCAGGCGAGCGAGCCCTCGCGCATGGAGCGGGGCACCGCAGCAAGCGCCTCCTCGGTCGCAACAATCACGACGGGCACCGTGAGAAGTGCGAGCGTCAGCGCGGCCCAGATCAGGCCGCCCGTTCCATAGGTCGGGTTCGGCAGGTGCTCGGGAAAGAACAGCTCATCGATGGAGCGGCCAAGTCCATAGGCGAAGAAACCAAGACCGAAAACGCCGTAGACGATGGACGGGACGCCTGCGAGATTGTTGACGGAAATCCGGACGATGGAGACAAGCCGTCCCTGCTTCGCATATTCACGAAGGTAAAGCGCGGTGATGACGCCGACGGGGGCAACCATTATCACCATGAGCAGCGTCATAATGACGGTTCCGAAGATGGCGGGAAGAACGCCGCCTTCGGTGTTCGCTTCCCGGGGCTCACTCGTTAAAAATTCCCACCACCGGGAAAGATAGATGCCAATCTTGTCGGCGAGCGTGAGGTTATTGGCGGCGTAAAACCGGACAAGGCCCGAGAGAGGAAGCGTCTTTTCGTGGCCCCCGATATCCGTGAGAGTGATGGTATTTGCCAGGTCGGTTTGCCTTATGCGCTGGGCTTCAGCTGCGAGTTGCTCGTATTTGGCCTGAAGGGGACCGGAAGTCTCCGCTTCAGCTGTGCGCGCTGCGGCGGCCTCGGATGACGTTGGCCCGTAGCTCAATTCGGCGCGCCGCACCTTCAGGCGCAACCGCTCCAAATCGTAATTCACGCGGCCGATCAGATTTCGTTCAATGTTGCGGATGGCCCGCAGCCGCTCCAGCGCCGCCTCATGGGCTTGAAGCAGGGCCGGGTCGTTTGGAGCCGGACTTGTCAGGGTGTTGCCGTCGATGAGGGCGGCTTTGAGCCGGCCGACAAAGGCTCCCCATTCGAGCCGCTCGATAAACACGATATCTGCCGGAAATTCGGTGCGCGTCACATCGCGGTCGTCCACCCACTTGAAGTCGTAACCGCTGAGGTCGTAATTGCCGGTGCGATAGAGGGTCCGCTGCTCAAACCCGCCGCGCGCCTCGATTTTGGCGGCGTCCGCCGGATCGAGCGCCTTTACGGCATCGGGCGCAAGTTTATAGAGCTCAGAGCGGGTCGGCTCGCCAGCGACGAGTTCGCCCGACTTGAGGGTGACGACAGCAACAGGCTTCGGGACAAAGGTCGTAAACCCGTTCCAAAAGACGAGCAGCAAAAACCCGAAGATCATGACAATGCCGATCGAAAGGGCGCCGCCGAGCGCCCAAAGGGCGGGCTCCCCTCGCGCATTCAGCGGGATCGTGGTGTTACGCTTGATCGCGATCTGCGCATTGTCCCGATCCGCCGATCGAATGTCGTCCGTCGTTATCGTGGTCATGATCGAGCCATCTAAAGTTGCGCCGCGCGCTTGCGGAAGCGAAGCCGGACAAGTTCGGCCATCGTGTTCAGAACGAAAGTCATGATGAAAAGCGCCAGCGCGGCGAGGAAGAGCATGCGGTAGAGCGTGCCGTCTTTAACGGCTTCCGGCAGTTCGACGGCAATGTTCGCGGACAGCGCGCGCAAGCCGCTGAAGATGTTCCAGTCGATGATTGGCGTGTTGCCCGCGGCCATGACAACGATCATGGTTTCGCCAACCGCCCGGCCGAGACCGATCATAACGGCTGCGAAAATCCCACTCAGCGCCGTCGGAAGAATAACTCTGATCGCGGTTTGCCAGGGTGTGGCGCCGCAGGCGAGGCTCGCCGCACGCAAATGTTCCGGCACGGCGGCGAGCGCATCCTCTGCGATCGTGTACATGATGGGGATCACGGCGAAGCCCATGGCGAAGCCGACAACGAGCGTGTTGCGCTGGATGTATGTGCCGACGAAGGAGCCGCGGACATCGAAGCCAGCCCAGATGCTCAGCGCTGCAAGTCCCGCCGCAAACACAAGGGACACCGTCAGCATCGCCAACCAGCGCACGAACTCGAACGCTCCGTTAGTCCCCGAGCGTCCGCTTCGGGAAAAGGCCGGTAGGGACCGGAAAAAAAGCACTACGCCAGCGAAGGCAAGCGGCCAGAAGAGAAGGGTCATAAATGGCTGGCTCGATCCAGCACCAGTGGTCCAAGCCCTGAAATCTCCGTCGAAGAAGATCTGCTCGAACAGCGGAGCGAGATAGATCGCAGTATAGACCCCGCCAACGAGCGATCCCCCAACAAACAGGAGCTTTGCGCCGCCGCCTGTACGGATCGCAACAGACTGGGGAAGAAGCTGCCAGAGATGTGCGCCAAGGAATAGCGAGAGCGGCAGGCAAACGAAGGCGAGTACGATCGCGCCGATCCAGTTCTCGACGATGGGCGCCAAAATCAGCGCGGCTATGAAGCCCAGCACCACAGACGGCAGCGAGGCCATCATCTCCATTGCCGGCTTCACCACGCTGCGAACGCCCGAGCCCAGGAATTGAGAGGTGTAGATCGCCGCGCAGAGCGCAATCGGGATTGCGAACATGAGGGAGTAGAACGCAGCCTTGATGGTTCCGAAGATCAACGGAACGAGCGAGAACTTTGGCTCGAAGGCGTCGGTGCCTGAGGAAGATTGCCAAGTATAGCTGGGCTCGGGATAGTTCTCGTACCACACCTTCCCGAATATGGATCGGAGCGTCGTCTCAGGATGGGGCGCATCGATGCTGAAGGTGAATGCCTTGCCGTCTCCTGCTATCGCGACAACCGCATTCTCTCTTGGCGAAAGCGAGACAGCGCTGACTTTCCCGCTCTCCGTAGGCAGCTTCAAAAGCGTCTGCTCGCTGGTGGAATGGCGAACCCAGATGCTTCCAGCGGCGTCCGCCGTGACGAACATTTTACTGCGTTCGCTCGCATCGAAGGCGGTGATGGCGGCTGGCTGCGGCTCGAGTTCATGGGCTTTCGTGAGAGCAAAACCATCGGTGGTTTGCGCGCCTGGCGTGTTGAGCCGGAAGAAGACATTCACCGAGCCATCGGCCCCGCCGGCGACAATGGACTGCTCTCCAACCAGGAAACCAAGGGTGGTCAAGCCCACGCCTTCCGGCGTGAACCTGATGCGCTCAGCAACTGTCGCCTTCGACGGTTCACGCGCGTCGTAGCGCGATACCCATCCTGACTTCTCCGCGATATAGACCTGATCGGCTTGGCTCGTCATGAGCACCGAAGCCACATCGGTACCAGCGGGCAAAGAAGGAAGCTCGACCGAGGAAAGGGAGGACTGCTCCTTGCCCGTCAGGAGATTGCGCTTTGTCTCAAGACGGCTGAGCCTGACCGCGCCCTGAGCATCGATCGTGACAAAGGATTTCGTGGGGCGCTCGACCGTTCCTCCGAGGCGGTAATCGACAGCGACGAGCGCGGTGCCTTCGGGCGCAACGCGCTGAGGTTCCTCTAGCGTGACGGATACCGAAAGCTTGCGAACCTGATCGTTCTCTATCGGGACGTAGACAGCTCCTCCGTCCGTAAAAGTGTCGCCGGAGAGTTTTGTGAGGCCGGGTGGCACATTCGCCAGACTCAGAATTTGAGCGGATACCTTGGTGCGCCCAAGGCGGAGCGTGCCATCATCGAAGCCAAAAGCGACGTCATCCCCACGGAGGGTGTGTGCAAACGCCGTAACTTTGCGGTCACCGGTGAGAAAGCTATTGGACTTGAGAAGACGCCCGCTTCGGAGATCATGAACTGCGACCTGCCCGGTCGCCTCCACGGAAACGATGAGTGTCGTATATTCATCGACCAGTTCGGAAAGAACGCGTCCCGAGGCGCCTTCAAGCGTGACAGCATGCTGACCGCGAAGGTGCGCGCCGGAAAAAAGAGGCCGGACAACGTCGACCAGGAAAATCATGATGCCAAAAACGGCAAGGATGACACCAAGGCCACCAATGCGGATAACCCAATTGGCGATGGCGTCGCTGATCAAGACGGAACGCCGGGTGACGCGAGACCGTACTCTTTGCCGGCCCGCCGCAGAAGTTTCAGTCGCCATCGAACACCCGAACCGCCCATCGAAAAATCAAGTGTAATGGCAGCGCATCGCCGCCATTACTGTAATATTTAAGATTTGCCGCCGTCGAGACCGAGTGTTTTCAGGTCTTCGATGCGAAGATCGTTCGTGATCGGGTAGTAGCCACCCTTGATCGTCTCTTTTTGACCTTCCTTGGAGGTCGCATATTTCACGAATTCGCCGCGGAGCGGATCGAGCGGCTGATTGGGGTTCTTGTTGACGTAGATGTAAAGGAACCGCGCAATCGGATAATTGCCGGAGTAGGCCGATTCCGCCGACGTGTCGTAACAGGTGGCCCCTTCCTTTGCGGAGATCGGAACGGGACGGACGTCCGCAGTCCTGTAGCCGATGCCGGAATAGCCAATCGCGAACTTGTCGCTCGCGACGCCCTGAACGACGGTCGAAGAACCGGGCTGCTCTTTCACGGTGTCCTTATAGTCGCCGTCGAACAGGCCGACTTCCTTGAAGTATCCGTAGGTGCCGGACGCGGAATTACGGCCGTAAAGCGAAATCGGCTTCGACGCCCATTCGCCCGTCAGGCCGAGATCGCCCCACGTGGTGATGTCTTTTGCGTATCCACCCTTGCGTCCCTTCGAGAAGATCGCATCGACCTGCTGAAGCGACAGGCACTTGATGGGATTGTCTTTGTTGACGTAGACGGCAAGAGCGTCGACGGCGACGCGGAACGGCGTCGGCTTATAGCCATTTTTCTTCTCAAACGCCTCGACTTCCTTCGCCTTCATGGGGCGGGACATCGGTCCGAACTTCGAAGTGCCTTCGACGAGCGCCGGAGGAGCAGTCGAAGATCCCTTGCCCTCGATCTCGATCTTGACGTTGGGATAGATGGCTT
Organism: uncultured Alphaproteobacteria bacterium; assembly: GCA_963757195.1. GTDB lineage: Bacteria > Pseudomonadota > Alphaproteobacteria > Rhizobiales > Rhodomicrobiaceae > Rhodomicrobium. The sequence goes on along the minus strand of CAVWQG010000001.1, from coordinate 1,472,068 downwards.
TGAAGCCTTCGGCCCAGAGCGTCATCTCATTGTTGAGCGTGTCAGATCCAATCGACTTGAGCTGGCCGGAAATGCCGCTCGTGGGCTTATAGCTTGGAAGCGCGGAATCAACTTCCAGCGCGACAGCCGCCACTGCCAGAGCAGCGCTTCCCGCCAGAATGGCCGCTAAACTCTTAATTCTCATTACGCTTTCCCTTCGTTAAACGACGCAGCGCATGTGTGTATGGGTGGATGCAAGCGTGCCGGCCGCGGGCACATGTGCGGCAGGTTAAATGTCGAAAATACCCGACATCTGGACCCCTCGTATAGAAGAAATATGACAGTTTGATTACAGCCGCAATTGAGCCGCGCTGGCCGATCCACAGCATGTTTGCGCTTGACCGTAAATGCGCATGAGCGCATATATATGCGATGAGGTCTCCGGTCGAAATCCTTTCCGCTCTCGCTGAGCCGACCCGGCTCGCAGCGATGAAGCTTCTCCAAGACGGTCGCGAGCACTGCGTTTGCGAGCTCATGCGCGGTCTTGGCGCCAGCCAATCGCGGATGTCACGCCATATGGCCGTTCTTAGGAATGCCGGGCTTGTGGTGGACCGGCGCGATGCGCAGTGGGTCAGGTATCGTATGACGCCCAACCTCCCCGCCGATGTCGCCGCGCTGCTCGAAGCCGCTCTAGCTTTGTCAAATAGCGCAAGAAGAGAAGCAGCATGAGTTTGCAGCCCACAGCCGAAGCCGCGACCCTGCCTTGGCGCAATATCCGATGGCTTGCAGGAGTGCTCGCGAGCCTTGGCGTTTGGGCGGGTCTCTACAGTCAGCTCGTGCCTTTTTCGCAATGGGCTGCGTCTGCGCTACCGGTCGATGCAAACAGCCGGACCGGAGAGGCCGTTGCCTTCTTCGTTTACGAAGCGCCGAAAGTGCTCCTGCTGCTCACGCTCATTGTGTTCGCCATGGGCATCGTGCGCAGCTTCTTTTCGCCGGAACGTACCCGCGCCGTGCTGGCAGGCAAACGCGAGGGGATTGGTAACGTGCTTGCCGCCTGCCTCGGCATCGTGACACCGTTCTGCTCCTGTTCGGCGGTGCCGCTGTTCATCGGCTTTGTCAGCGCGGGCGTGCCTCTGGGCGTCACCTTCTCGTTCTTGATCGCAGCGCCCATGGTCAATGAGGTGGCGCTGGGCCTTCTGTTCGGGCTCCTGGGCTGGAAAGTGGCGCTGACCTACCTGGTTTTCGGGCTCGCCATCGCCATAGTAGCGGGCTGGGTGATCGGCCGGCTGCATCTGGAGCATTGGCTCGAAGATTGGGTGCGCAACGTCCGCGCCGGAACCGTCGAGGTCCCTGCCGCAAAGCTAGACATGGTGGATCGCATCAAGGCGGGCCTGGAAGCCGTGCGCGACATCGTGGGCCGCGTCTGGCCCTGGATGCTGGCGGGCATCGCCGCTGGCGCACTCATTCATGGCTATGCCCCCGCCGATGTGCTCGCTTCGATCATGGGCCGCGACGCGTGGTGGTCGGTGCCGGCCGCCGTCGTGATCGGCATCCCTATGTATTCGAACGCCGCGGGCATCATTCCTGTCGTCGAGGCGCTCATCGGCAAGGGCGCCGCGCTCGGCACGGTGCTCGCATTTATGATGTCGGTGATCGCTCTGTCGCTGCCCGAGATGATTATCCTGCGCAAGGTGCTGACGCTTCCGCTGATCGCCGTCTTCGTCGGGGTGGTCGGCTGCGGAATCCTCGCGGTCGGTTTCCTGTTCAACGCCCTCTTTACCTGACCTGGAGCAATCCCATGAAAGACGTGAAAGTCCTCGGCCCCGGTTGCGCACGCTGCAACACGGCCGTCGAAATGGTGAAGGCGGAGGCCGAAAAGGCCGGCGTCGCCGTCACCGTTGAAAAGATCACCGATTACGCCGCGATTGCCAGCTACGGCGTCGCCTCAACGCCCGGCATTGTCATTGATGGCAAGGTTGTTCACGCGGGCGGTCTGCCCAAGGCTGGAGATTTGCAAAAATGGCTGAAGGCATAAGGCCGCCGCCTGCGCCCAAGAAAGGGGCGTGGCGCTGCTGCTCCTTCCCGCTGCCGTTTCCGCATCAAGCACTGGCTACCCGGGCGCCGCACCTTCGCGGCCATCATGGTAATGGCGGGCGCATGGCTCACAATCTCGAACATGATGTCATAATGTGAGGTAAGCATGCTCCTCACCTGTCCCTTCCTCTCCTGCAAACGAAAATGGAAACCATGAACATCCTCTTTCTCTGCACGGGCAATTCCTGCCGATCGATCCTGGCCGAAGCCACTTTCAATCATCTTGCGCCGCAAGGCTCGCGCGCTGTGAGCGCTGGAAGTAAGCCCGCCGGCTACGTACATCCGCGCTCGCTTGCGCTTCTCGAGCGTGAGGGCATCGCGACACAGGGTCTTCACAGCAAGTCATGGGATAATCTGCCCGTCACGCCGGACGTTGTGGTGACGGTTTGCGCGAGCGCCGCCGGCGAGACATGTCCGGTCTATCTCGGCTCCGTGTTGCGTACACATTGGGGCGTGGACGATCCGGCCAAGGCGACAGGAACCGACGCGGACATCGAGGCGGCCTTCGTGACCGCCTACCAGATTCTGCGCGCCCGTATTGAAGCCTTCCTGGCCTTACCCCTGGAGAAACTGAAAAACGCGCCGGATCAGTTCAAGACCGAACTGGATCGGATCGGCACGTTGATGCCCTAAAGGGGCACGGGAGCAGTCCGGGATCACGCCAGCCATGCTACGGCGCTTCCAAGACGCGGCCTTCTATTTCGTGCGCCGGCCTTCCGCATCGAGAATGACTTCGCCATCCTCCTTCTTGAAAGACCCGATGTTGGGATTGAGCAGAATGTCGAGCACAGCTTCAGATGGCCGGCAAAGGCGGACTCCTTTCGGGGTCACCACGATTGGCCGGTTGATGAGAATTGGATGGGCGAGCATGAAATCGATGAGCTCATCATCGCTCCATTTCGGGTCTCCAAGCCCAAGCTCATGGTAGGGCGTGCCCTTTTCTCGCAAGAGCGCGCGTACCGGAACGCCCATAGCCGCAATCAGCTCCTTGAGCTTTTCTCGCGAGGGAGGCGTCTTCAGATATTCAATGACTTCGGGTTCCTCGCCGCTTTGCCGGATCATCGCGAGGGTATTCCGGGAGGTGCCGCAGGCAGGATTGTGATAGATGACGATGCTCATTCATGCAGCTCCCAGTTTTCTTAAGACAGTCGCGCACAGCAGTTTATGCATAGGATCCGCTCATGCATGCGTAACCACCACATAAACAATAAAGCCGTTTAAAGCAGCGCCCAGGATGATAGCAGACCACCAAAAGAGCCTTTTAATCATGCCCACTCAACTCCCGTCTCGAGGCTTCAGCGGTTTCGCTGTCAGCCATGCATAACAGTCTTATTGCATAATTCAATAATCGTTGTATAGTGTGATTATGGAAAATATCGCCGCTGTCCGCGCCTTTGCCGCTCTTGCCCAGGAGAACAGGCTCGCCATCTTTCGCTATCTTGTGAGCGCAGGGCCGAGCGGCGTTCCGGCTGGAGAAATCGCAAAAGCCGTCGGCATCAGCCCGACCAGCGTCTCCTTCCATTTGAAAGAGTTAGATCGCGCGGGCCTCGTGAGGCAGACGCGGCATGGACGCTTTATTCACTATGCGCTCCACGTCGACGGTGTCCGCCAGCTTATCGAATATCTGACCGAAGATTGCTGCGGCGGACGCCCTGAGCTCTGCGGCTCTTCCTTCACCGAATCCGGAAGTCTTTGCAAAGAGGATTGCCATGAATGACCCCCTTTCCAGCGATCGTGTTTTCAACGTGCTTTTCCTTTGCACGCACAACTCGGCGCGGTCCGTGCTCGCTGAATTGATCCTCAACCGATCGGGCAAAGATAAATTCCGCGCCTTCAGCGCCGGAAGTGATCCGAGGGGCCAAATTCATCCCTACGCCCGCGATCTTCTGAAGAACCTTGGTTACGATGTTGGTGGCCTTCGCTCGAAATCCTGGGACGAATTTGCTGCGTCCGACGCGCCTCCCATGGATTTCGTCTTCACCGTCTGTGACGATGCTGCCAAAGAGGTCTGTCCCATGTGGCCCGGACAGCCGATGACGGCCCACTGGGGCGTGCCCGATCCGGGGAGCGCCACAGGGACCGAAGCCGAGAGGCGGCTTGCTTTCGCCAACACCTATCGGATGTTGCAGCGGCGTATCGACGTTTTCATCAGCTTGCCTGTGAAGTCGCTCGCACGGCTCGCGCTTCAGAAAGAAATCGATAAGATCGGACGTATGCCCCACGAACCCGAAAAGTCCTCCTGAGTCTTTTCCCAAGAGGACTTTGCGCAAAGCTCGCTAAGCGGGCGCGCTTACCCCCTCGGTTTCTCGGCCACAAAGGTCCCCTGGACAGCATCACTGTCATGCAACCGCCGCCGAACTGCGGAGCCCGCTTCGTACCAGCCCTTGGAATTGTTCACGATCTTGACGACCGAGAGCATCACGGGCACCTCGATCAGAACGCCGACCACGGTGGCGAGCGCCGCGCCGGAATTGAACCCGAAAAGGCTGATGGCGGCGGCAACAGCAAGCTCGAAGAAGTTACTCGCGCCGATCAGCGCCGAAGGCCCTGCTACACAATGGGCCTCGCCTGCCGCACGGTTCAGGAGATAGGCGAAGGCCGCATTGAAATAGACCTGGATCAGGATTGGCACGGCCAGCATGGCGATGATGAGCGGCTGGGCAAGGATTTGTTCGCCCTGGAACGCGAAGAGAAGAACGAGCGTGGCAAGGAGCGCCACGAGCGACATAGGCTGCAGGACATGCAGCAATCGGGCAAGCAAAGCCTCTCCGCCGCTCGCCAAGACGCGGTTGCGTAAAATCTGCGCGATGATGACCGGGACCACGATATAGAGCACGACCGATAACACGAGCGTGTCCCAAGGCACTGTGATCGCCGAAAGCCCAAGGAGGAGGCCAACGATCGGTGCGAAAGCGACAACCATGATGAGATCGTTGACCGCGACCTGGCTCAGCGTGAAGTGCGGCTCTCCTTTGGTAAGGTTGCTCCAGACGAACACCATGGCAGTGCAGGGGGCGGCGGCGAGCAGGATAAGGCCCGCAATGTAGCTGTCGACCTGATCGGCGGGGAGGTGGGGCCGGAAAAGCCAGCCAATAAAAAACCAGCCAAGAAGAGCCATCGAGAACGGCTTTACGGCCCAGTTGATGAAGAGCGTAACCCCGATGCCGCGCCAATGCTCGGTGACTTGCCGCAATGCTGCGAAATCGATCTTCACCAGCATCGGAATGATCATGAGCCAGATCAAGCCGGCAACCGGCAGATTGACCTTGGCGATTTCCGCCGAGCCGATGGCCTGAAACACTGAGGGGAAGAAATGGCCGAGCGCAATGCCGACGGCGATGCAAAGCGCGACCCAAAGCGTGAGGTATCTTTCGAACGTGGACATGATCTACTCCGGGAGAGCCGGAGCGGATCCGGCTTCGATGGTTTCGAGGAACGCAGCCAGGGGCGAGACGGCAGCGGGATTGAGCGAATAGCAGACCCTCGGCCGGGCAATTTCGCCGACGATGATTCCGGCCTCTTTCAGGATCCGCAAATGCTCGGAAGTCGTTGACGCAGCAAGGCCGATCTCTTCAACGATATCGCACCCGATGCAGGTTTTGCGGCGGAGGAGGGTTTCGACAATGTGCACCCGTGCCGGATGTGCAAGGGCCTTTGCAAGGCTGGCGATGCGCTCTTGTCGCGTAACAAGGCTGGGCCAATCTTGCCCGGCAGACTGCACAGAAAGATGTTTGATTGCCATAAAAGGCGCCTTTAATTCGTCGAACGACGAAAGACGAATAAAGGAAACGGGACTATGGCGCAAGAGGGCTTCCTCAGAAAATTGTCGGGGGAGGAGCTGCCAGGAAGGCAGACGCTTACGTCGCATTGGTGCACGCCTCCGAAGACGAGCGAACGGTAATTGACGACGATCAACCATTTCAGTAATTCTCGAAATACGAATATTGCGGTTAGAGATCCTCGCGTTCGCGGGATCACCTATTGTCCTGTTCACGGACCATGCCCATTCCAGGAAATGCTGCATTTTGCAATGCCGCAAAACCGGCCTTAGAGGATCGTCGCCATGACAATGATTTAAGTTTTCGACCCCGCCTTATGCTGCAGCACAGGCGTTTGCGGCGTGGACGCCGATCAAAAGCTCATCGATTTCGCCGCCGATGTCAGCTGGCTGAAAAGCCAGGGCGGCGCCATTGAACGCTTCAATCTCGCGCAAGAACCCCTGGCGTTCGCCGGGAACGCCGTGGTGAAGGGCTTCCTGGAGCGCTCCGGACCGGACGCGCTGCCGCTCGTGCTTGTGAATGGCGAAGTGGCTTTGGCGGGCCGCTATCCGCAACGCGCGGAACTGGCTCGCTGGGCCGGGATTTCCCCCACCTCTCCTGACACCAAGAAAGAAGGCGGATGTTGTGGCGGCAGCTCGTGCTGCTGAACCCCGTCAAATCAGGAGCGGGCGTGATGCATTTTTTGGATCAACCGTCTTCCTTTCTGTTCTTCACTGGCAAGGGTGGCGTGGGCAAGACCTCGCTCGCCTGCGCGACAGCTGTTCACCTTGCCGATAAAGGGAAGAAAGTGCTTCTGGTCAGCACCGATCCGGCATCGAATGTGGGACAGGTGTTCGGGCTTCCCATCGGCCACGCCATAACCCCGATCGATGAGGCGCCCGGTTTGGCGGCGCTGGAGATCGACCCTCAAGCCGCCGCGCAGCGCTACCGCGAGAAGATTGTCGGCCCGGTGCGCGGCGTTCTGCCGGATGCTGTCGTCAAGAGTATCGAGGAACAATTGTCCGGCGCCTGCACGACCGAAATCGCCGCCTTCGATGAATTCACGGCGCTGCTGACGGATTCGGCACTCGTTGGCGCCTACGATCACATCGTCTTCGATACAGCGCCGACAGGCCACACCATCCGTCTTCTGCAACTGCCGGGCGCCTGGAGCGGGTTTCTCGAAAGCGGCCAGAGCGACGCATCTTGTCTTGGCCCCCTGGCGGGCCTGGAAAAGCAGCGCGACTGTTACAAGGCGGCGGTGGACGCTCTCGCCGATGCATCGCGCACCCGGCTTATCCTTGTAGCACGCGCTCAAAGTTCAACCTTGCGCGAGGCAAACCGCACCCATGAAGAACTCGCCGCGATCGGACTGACGCGGCAATACCTCGTGATCAACGGCGTTCTATCTACTGCGAACGCTGAAGACGACGCCCTGGCCTTGGCCATCGAAAAGCGCGAACAGACCGCGTTGGCTGGGATCCCGGCTGCGCTACGCGCCCTGCCCACGGATGCCATCCCGCTCAAACCCTTCAATCTCGTGGGCTTACCCGCGCTGCGCAGGTTTTTCGAGGGCACGCCGGCTGCAAGGGAGCCGGCGATCATCCACTTCGCCAAGCCGCAGGCTCCGGCACTTGTCTCATTGGTTGACGATCTCGCTGGCGATGGTCTCGGACTCGTTCTCCTGATGGGGAAAGGGGGCGTGGGCAAGACCACGCTGGCGGCGGCGATTGCAGTGGAACTGGCGAGCCGCGGCCATGCCGTTCACCTGACGACGTCAGATCCCGCCGCGCATCTGTCAGAAACCTTGGCCGGATCGATAGCTGGCCTGACGGTCAGCCGCATCGATCCTCAGGCCGAGACCGAGCGTTACCGGCAAACTGTGCTGGCTACCAAAGGCCGCTCTATGGATGAAGCCGGGCGCGCGTTGCTCGAAGAGGATTTGCGCTCGCCCTGCACCGAAGAAATTGCGGTGTTCCAGGCTTTTTCGCGAATCCTTGGCGAAGCCGCGAAGAAATTCGTGATTATGGATACTGCGCCGACGGGCCATACGCTGCTTCTGCTCGACGCGACGGGGGCGTATCACCATGAAGTGGCGCGCCAGATGAGTAAGTCTGCCGTTGACTTCACCACTCCCCTGATGCAGTTGCAGGACGAGAGCCGCACCAAGGTGATCATCGTCACCTTGGCAGAACCTACTCCGGTTCTCGAAGCCACAGACCTGCAGCAAGATCTGCGCCGCGCCGGGATCGAGCCTTGGGCTTGGATCATCAACAATAGTCTCGCTCTCTCCGGTCCAGCGGCGCCGCTCTTATGCCAGCGCGCAGCTGGAGAACTGGCGCAAATCGAAGCTGTCGCGACACAGCACGCACGCCGATGGGCCGCGGTGCCGTTGCAGGCCGACGAACCTGTAGGAATCGAGCAGCTCCAAAATCTTGCCCGCTGCTGATCACTTCCGCTCCGTCCGTGACACAAGAGGCGGACAAACTTTAGAAACATCACTTGACACTTCTATAGTTCGCTCTTTATCGGACTATAGAAGCCCTTTGAGGTTGCCATGGCAGCTGCCAGCCACGACAATCAAATCGCTCGCTATGCCGACATGATGGCGGCGTTGGGTACCGAAACGCGGCTCAGAATTGTGCGCCTTTTATTGTCTGCGCACCCTGTCGGCCTTGTGGTCGGCGAGATCGGCTCGAAGCTCCGCATCCCACCCTCGACACTCTCTCATCACCTCGAGAAGCTGAAGAACGAGAACCTTGTGAAGGTGCGCCGGGAAAGCACGTTCCTGCGCTACACCGCAAATACGCAAGCGTTGCAAGACATCCTGGCCTTCCTTTTTGCCGAATGCTGCACGCGCAACAAGGCCATCAAGTCAGAAGACGTCACCTGCTGTTAGGAGGAAACCATGAGTGAGACCGATGTTAAGGACGCTGTGCGCGAGCGCTATGGCGAAGCCGCTCGCCGCGTGAGTGAAGGCGGCTCCTGCTGCGGTGGGAATGCCGCGTTAGAGGGCACGACCTTCATCACCTCCAATCTCTACGACGTTTCCGAGAAGGGCGCTTTGCCCGAAGCAGCGGTCCTCGCATCCCTCGGCTGCGGCAACCCAACCGCGCTCGCTCAGTTGCAGCCGGGTGAGACCGTTCTCGATCTCGGCTCGGGCGGCGGCATCGATGTGCTCCTGTCCGCGCGCCGCGTCGGCCCCACGGGCAAGGCTTACGGCCTCGACATGACAGAGGAAATGCTGGCGCTCGCGCGTGAAAATCAACAGAAGGCAGGCGTCGAGAACGTCGGGTTTCTAAAAGGCGAGATCGAGGCCATCCCGCTGCCTGACAACTCGGTCGATGTCATTATCTCGAACTGCGTCATTAACCTGTCCGGCGACAAGGACCGGGTGTTGAAGGAAGCCTTCCGCGTCCTCAAACCCGGCGGCCGTTTCGCCGTATCCGACATCGTGACAACAGGCGAAATCCCGGAGCAAATCCGCAAGAACGTTCTCGTTTGGGCTGGCTGCATCGCAGGCGCGCTTCAAGACACGGACTACGCCGACAAGCTTGCCAGGGCTGGATTTGAAGCCATCGGCATCGAGCCGACGCGCATTTACAAGGGCGAGGATGCGCGCGAGTTCTTAAGCGGCAAAGGCATCGATGTGGATGAGATCGCCTCTCATATTGACGGCAAGTTCATGAGCGCTTTCGTGCGCGCGGTCAAACCGAAGCAGGCCTGTTGCGGATCGTAAGGGAGCGGCATGGAGTTCGGTAGGCAACCGCATCCATGGGCGCTCTTTGCCCGATCCTCCCTGCACCGCAGGCAGCGCAAACTCAGCGTTATCCCAGTCCAAGGTGACGGTCGTGCATGTTGAGACGCCGCTTCAAAAGGCGGCGTCATTTCTTGTCGCGCGATAACATGCGATGCGGTCAGGCATCGCCATGAGGCTGTTCCAGGCGTCGCAGCAGGCTTCGACAATGTCCTCGTAGGTTTCGTAATGGCGGTTGGCGAGCTTGTTTTTGCGTAAATATTCCCGGACGTTCTCGGCGGGATTGAGTTCCGGCGAGTAGAGCGGCAAGATGATCGGCGTGATGTTGTCCGGCATGACAATGTCAGCGCATGCCAGCCCGCGGCGTCGAGAATAAGGACGGCATGCGCGCCGGGCGCAACGGCCTTGGCGATTTCCTTGAGATGCTCGTTCATGGCTTCGGTGTTGGTGTAGGGCATGACGAGCCCAGCGCCCACCCCACGGTCCGGGCAGACCGCGCCGAACAGATAGGCCCATTGGTAGCGCGTATCGCGCACGGCGCGGGGCCGTGTTCCTTTTCGCGCCTTGTCAGCGTTCCCTTTTGTCCGACCCGCGCCTCAACTTTACATGAGGCTTCGACTGTCAAGCGAAAGCCTGACGTGTTCCTCCCAAGCCGTGTCCTCACTTACCGACCGATCTATTGATATTACTTTTGCAAAAGTTATCATTCATTAATCGTATATTGCTCCGCTCATACCTCGAGCGATACGATCGACAACAGGGAAAGGGAGCGCCACGCTTCGCCGCCAGAAAAAGGATAAGTTCATGGCAGGCAACAGTTCGAAGTTCAAAGTCATCGCGTTCGAGGACGATACTCACGCAGTGGTGCGAACGGATCCGAGCAAACCTAATTCTCTGGAAGTGGTCGCGACGTTTTACGACGCCTCACGCGCCCGAGACTATGCAGACGCAGAGAACCATGAAGCCTCCGAGCAGCGGAGAAGTAGCGCGCCTTCCTCTCCAAAAGAAGAACGAGCGGCGGTCTATGAAGGCGCGCCGGAGCTTAGCCAACGCCAACGCGCGGTGCTAGAAGCGTTTCGCGGGAAAATGAACGGCAGCGACCTGGTGCAGGTAAAGGCCGCCGTCTTGGCCGAGGCGGCACAAATACCACTCGGGTCTCTTCATTCGGTTCTGCAATCTCTGGAAAAGAAACAGCTCATTAAAACTACTCGTGCAGGCTCCGCACGAGCGCCTGCCGTCTATCAGGTTTTGAGATAGGCGCCCTTTCTCTTCTCCGACCGAAAGTCGGAGAGCGCCGTTGATATGAACGAAGTAGCATGCGGTGCTCCTGCATTGCACAATCGGAGAACGTAAAGGTGCGGAGCACACATACTATCGTTGAATTTCAACCTCGGGATATACTCACCGCTTCGGAGCTAACAAAGGTGCGCGACTTCCTCTGCGATGCTGATATGCTCGTGACAGAAGTGAAGTCACTCTTCTTCAACACCGGTGACGCTGCGACGGCCGCTCGGCTCAAGGACATTCAGGGTCGCCTTACTGATGAGATTCGGGCCGTGGAGCGATTGATCGCAGCGAGCTCGCCGGCCACACGGCTTCCTGCCCCGTTTCGCGCCGCGGATCAAGCATGTACTTAGGGATTACCGAACCTGCTTCGAGTTCGTTTGCCATCTCCCGATAGAAGCAACGCGAGAGCGTGCATAATGGCTGACGCGCAAGCAGGACGACGCTTCGAAGTTCTTGTCGCCGAAAGCCTGGTCGGGCTAAGCCGAGATCAGGAAGACCTTGCGGGCATCGTCAAACGCCTCTCTTTTTGTGGCATCAAAGTCATCGGTGTCGGCGGCGGGTGAACGCGCCAATTCTCCCCAGCAAGCACGCCATTACAGCCTCGTCATACGGGCGACACCCAACCCGTATCAAAGACATCCAATTAATCCCAATCACATGAGGGCGGCTCATCGGGCCGATTGAAACATGCATCGTAATCGCCGTGCAAAGATCGTCGCTACCGTCGGACCGGCAAGCGCATCGCCGGAAATGCTGAAGGCGCTGTTTCTGGCGGGCGTCGATGCCTTCCGGATGAATTTCAGTCATGGGACGCATGAAGATCACGCGAAGGTCTATAGCGCCATCCGCGCGCTGGAGAAGGAGACCGGCCGCCCGATCGGCATCCTTCAAGACCTGCAGGGGCCGAAGATCCGCGTCGGAACCATCCGGAACGGCAAGATCATCGTTGAGGCGGGCGAAAAGATCCGTTTCGTACAATCGGGGGCCGATGGCGACAGGACCTCAATTCCGTTGCCGCATCCGGAAATCTTTGACGCCATGGCGCCGGGCCAGGATCTCCTGATCGATGACGGCCGGGTTCGAGTGCGCGCGACCGGAGTTGGCCACAACTTTATGGACGCCAAAGTGATCAACGGTGGCGTCATCTCGAACCGGAAGGGGGTCAATCTTCCTGGCACGGTTCTCAATCTTTCGCCGCTAACCCAGAAAGATCGCGCGGATCTCGCCTTCGGATTGGAACTCGGCGTCGATTGGGTCGCTCTGTCGTTTGTCCAAAAGCCCGGCGACATGATCGAGGCGCGTGGGCTCATCGGCAATCGGGCCAGGTTGATGGCAAAGATCGAGAAGCCTTCCGCGCTCGATCGCATCGACGACATCCTCAGGCTCTCCGATGCGATCATGGTTGCGCGCGGCGACCTTGGCGTCGAGAATTCCGCCTGAAGACGTTCCCGGCCGCCAAAAGGAACTCGTCGGCGCCGCGCGGCTTGCGGCAAAACCTGTGATTGTCGCGACACAGATGCTCGAATTGATGGTCGCCGCCCCCACGCCGACGCGAGCGGAAGCGTCGGACGTCGCCACGGCGGTCTATGACGGAGCGGATGCCGTCATGCTTTCGGCGGAATCCGCGGTAGGCGCGTACCCCCTCGAGGCGGTGGAGATGATGGACCGCATCATACGCCGCACCGAGCGGCATGACCTCTACCGGTCCATCATCGACGCCTCCCAGTCCGCCGAGGAGAAGACGGCCCCGCACGCGGTTGCAGGACTGGCGGCGGATCTGGCCAGGGCGATCCAAGCCTCCGCAATCGTCGCATTCACATCCAGCGGCACGACGGCTTCGCGCATCGCCCGGAAACGTCCGAATGTTCCAATTCTTGCGATCACACCGAATCTCAACGTCGCGCGACACATGAGCCTCCTCTGGGGCGCCCACAGCGTTCTTTCGGAAGACGTTCATTCCTATGAGCAGATGGTCAGTGAAGCCGTGAAGATGGCGCGTCAGCAGGAGTTTGCCGGGCCGGGCGACACAGCCGTCATCGTCGCGGGCGTCCCTTTTGGCGAAGCAGGCACGACGAACAATCTTCGCGTCGTTCGCATCGAACACGAATAGAATTCGCGTGGCGATCTCTCGCCAAGGCGAGCACGCCACGACAACGGCCCCACTCCCACTCTCGTCATCCCCGAAACGCCACGAGGCGTTATCGGGGATCTTTCCAGGCGCTGGCGTCCGTTACGATCCCGGACAAGCGCTGAAGCGCTTTCCGGGAAGACGACCCGCAGAAATCGCAACCGGCTTTAGCTCGACGTCAGGCCGTCGAACTGAAGCCCGCAATTCAAGTCCACAACGCGCGCACCCCGAAAAAGGCGGTGTCCTTGATGCGCCGGGCGACTGCCTGCGCGACGTTCGCCCGGGGGTCCACGCAGTACGTCATGCTAATCAGAACCCGCCGCTCACCGGGAGCCAGCGGCGTGGCCTTATGCAAAACCCTCGCGCCCTCGAAGACGATGAGCGTGTTCGGCGGTGTTTGCAGCTCGGCCTCGGCATCGCCGATCATGGCCTTAAGCCGCGCGTGAGAAAGCCCGTCCGCCGCGCCGCCGCAATTCACCACCGGCAGCAGCACCGTGAAGTGACGGCCGCGATAGAAATTGTGATCGTAGTGCCAGCCGATGTGGTCGCCCGGACGCTCGTAGATCAGGATCGAAAGGGAACTCTGATCGTGCAGCGGGGTCGGCCGGACCGCAACGCCGGTCATGCGCGAAATGGCGGTCGCCATGGCCTCGGAATGGTAAAGCGCCGCCACCCCCGGCGCATGCTCGATGAGGGTTTCGTACGCAATCGTGGCGCCCTTCTTGTGGGTGGGCACATAGCTGCGCTCCGCGCCCGAAAGCGCCTCGACTTCGCGCCGCAGGTTCGCAAACTGCCCGGCGCCAAGGAAATCGGGAACGGCCGCGATCCGGTTGGCGAAGGATGGGGCCGGGCGGCGCGAAAGATCTGTGTCCGGGCTACGCGAAGTCTGTTTCGCCTTGTCCAGACAGGTTGCGAGCCTCTTATAATGTCGCGCGCGCAGGATCGACACGGCGCCGAATACGCCGCCTGTGACAGCCGCAACAGCTCCAATCTCAATAATCATTGCTGAGATGTTTCCATTCGTGGGGTTTGGTCACTCGCGCGCCCCCCGGCTGGCCGAACCGGATCGCGCGCCAGGCCCTTTGGATAACGCCGACATCGCGGATAAGGAGGCGAAGCCATCGCGACATGCCTTGGCTTCGCCCTTCCGCGCGACGAAAACGCAACTCTAGCAGGCTGCTGAAAAACGATGTGGCCCATGGTTCGACAAGCTCACCATGAGGTGCAAGTCGTTGAAACCACTCGACCTAATCCTGAGCTTGTCGAAGGATGAAGCCTGGATTTCCGCCTTTTTCAGCATCCTGCTAGTGGAAGGCTTACTCGCCGGCGATCAGTTCGGCGCCAAATGCCTCTTTTGCTGGTGCGCAGTTACCCGGCATCGGCAAAAAGTGTTCGCAAGAGCCATCCTCCTTGCGCGGATCGGCTAAGAACTCGGATTGCTCCGGGCTACTCTGGGGCGCCGTGAACCGATAGCAGCACGGCGCGCTTGGGCAAGATGCGATATTGCAAAGGGTGATCTCCATCACTTTGCCTCCTTAGTGTTGGTCTTCCCCGCGTACATTGCACACTAACCCTGCACGGATATGACATCGTCCGGCGAAACCGGCACAGCCCGCACATATGCGCTGGATCGAGGTCGATGACCGGAAAATCATCGAGCTGAAGGATTTGTCAGACACTCCGGAAGCGGCTGCTGGCCCAAATCGCCGGCTCAAGGAAGCGTCAGAGGACGCGCCCGCGTAGCTCCGAAGGGCCTTCAAAACTTAGGCTGGCGTGACGTCGTCGATGGCGGCGGAACTGCGGGTGCTGGCATAAACCGATCCCAGAACGGCGCCAAAGACAAGATGCAGAATGAGCGTCGCGACCGGCGCCCTCCATCCAATCGCAAGGCCAAAAAACCCGTGTCCCGCAAGCGGCATGAAGACGAGCATCATGGCGAGCCAGGCGAGAACGCCGAAAAACATGCCTTTGACGACCGCAGGCCCCGGCAAGCTCTTCCTGATCCACGTATAGAGGATGCCCCAACCAAACGTGCCGATGAGGAAGTGTCCGGCCCACCCCGTGTCCGGCGGAAACAGCAAGCCGGTGTAATGATCCACGATGGCGACGATTTCCGCGATGGGATTAAGCTCCGGCAAGATCCCGAGCCGTGCTTTGATGATTATCAAGATCCCAATCACAGCGCTCGCCGCAAAACCGGCGGTCAAACCTGATTTGATACTTTCACCAGCCATGGCGGCCTCCCATCAAAATTGTTTGCGGCTGCTCCGCGGGCTGGCTCACCTGCAGTTCATCCGCAGGCGTGCGAACACACAGAAGAGGCCGCCGAGCACAATGAAGGCGCTTGCCTCATCGAGAGTAACGCCAAGAGTGCGTCCGGAAAAGCGCCATTCGATGAGACGCACGATAAAACAAAATAGAGAGCCCGCTTTTGATTCCATCCAAAGCGGACAGGGTCGAGCGGCGCCTCGTCGCAGAACTTCGGGCGCCGCGGATAGAAGAGCGCGTCTCCTCTCAGCGAAGGAAGACCTCCGTCATCCGCCAGGCGGCCGAGACGTACAAGCCAGCGGCTGTTTTCGTCGACAACACCTGCGTGCCGGCCCTTCATGGCGACGATATCGAAGCGGTCGCGAAAGTGGCGGCGGAACGGTTCGGGCTGCCCGTTATTCCCGTCGATTGCGCGGTCGGCCACGACGATCAGATCGTCGGTTTTCTCTATCTCGGCACGCCGATCAAGTCGCCTGGACCGGCAGCGCCGGTCGATCCTCATGATTTCGTCCGCTGGCTGTGATCATCCGATCGCAGCGGAGGCCGCCGCGTCCGGCGCGGCGCGTCAGTTCGTGGGCGCGGACGTAAGCACGGGGTCCGGCCGGTAAATTTCCGGAAAAAGGCGCTTCAGCTCGGCGATCTTCGGCATGTCGTTGACGACGATGTAGGGGTAGTTCGGGTGCTGCGCGAGAAAATCCTGATGATAAGCTTCGGCCGGATAGAAGGCCTTGTTGGGCTCGATCTTGGTGACGATGGCGCCATCGAACGCGCGCGCCTTGCTGAGCTGGCCGATATAAGCCTGGGCGACGCGCGCCTGTTCCGCATTCGCCGGAAATATCGCGGACCGGTATTGGCTGCCGGCGTCGGGCCCCTGCCGGTTCAGTTCCGTGGGATCGTGGGCGACCGAGAAATAAATCTGGAGGATGCGGCCGTAGCTGATCTTGCGGGGATCGAACGTGATCCGCACCGACTCCGCGTGGCCGGTCGTTCCCCTGCCGACAGTATAATATTGCGCCGTTTCTTTGCCGCCGCCGGCATAGCCGGAGACGGCGCTCCTCACGCCCTCAACGTGCTGGTAGACGCCCTGGACGCCCCAGAAGCATCCCCCGGCCAGAACCGCTGTCTCCGATGGCGCCGCGCCCGCGGCCTCGTCGATTATTGGCGCAGGGATTTGGCGCGCTCCCTCGGCGGAGGATAGAGGTCCGGCCAGCAGCGTCACCAATGCCGTCAACAAAAGCGCTGCGGCGAGGACAGAAGCGCGGGAGAATAGTCTGATCGCTTTGGTCATCAAGAGCTCCAATTTTAGCCGAAAGTGAAGGCGTAGGCTTCGACGCCTGGGTCCAGGAACTGGATCTCGAACGTGTGGTCCGTTACCGGTCCGCTCTGACGGACAAGCTGGTAGAGCCTTTGCTCGGTCACAGCGCCCTCGCCGCCGGGATCGACGTCCGAGCCGTGGCTGGCGCCGGGCGCCTTGCCGTCGATCTTGACGAGGAAGCGGATCATCTTGCCGTCCGGCGGCGGACCGAGAACAAGATGCAAGTCGCGGGCATGGAACTTGAAAACGATGCCGCCGTCTTTTTGATCGAGCACGGCATTTTCGGCCTTGACCGTCCAATCTCCGAGCAAGCTCCATTCATTCAACCCTGGAGAGCCCTCTGTATAGATGTGCGGCCTGTCCGGCGCCGCGCCGCCCGGCGAGACGAAGTTTTCCGCTCGCTGATAGCCGATATAGGTCTCGGGCGACTGCACGCTGGCAGCCTCCGAAGCGGCCTCGGCGCCCGACGCCTTCACCGAGACGATGCCTGAGGAGATCTTCTTCTCACCGGCTTCTTTCAGAAGCTCCTGGATGATCTCTTCAAACTCTCCGTAATCGCCTTCGCCAAAATGATGGTGACGGATGCGGCCCTCGGCATCGATGAAATAGTGTGCGGGCCAGTACTCGTTGCCAAAGGCGCGCCAGATCGCGTAGTTGCTGTCGATGGCGACCGGATAAGTGATCTTCAGATCGGCGACGGCGTTCTTCACATTGGCGACGCTTTTCTCAAACGCGAACTCCGGCGTATGCACGCCAATGACCACAAGTCCCTGATCTTTATATTTCTCGGCCCACGCCTCGACGTAGGGGATTGAGCGCAGGCAGTTGATGCAGGAATACGTCCAGAAATCGACCAGAACCACCTTGCCTTTGAGAGCCTCCCGCGTAAGAGGCGGCGAGTTCAGCCATTCCACTGCGCCTGAAAGCGGAGGCATGAGGCCTTCCGGAGGGAGCTTGCCGAGTTCGGACTCGGGCTTGCCCGCCATCATCGTTCCGGATCCCGGCTGAGGGCTGGACGGCCGCAGTTTATCGACCAGGCCCTGTTCCAGCGCCGCGGTGTTTCCGAGCGAAACTTGCGTCAGGAAGCCCGTGTCGAAACCGAACGCGATGGCTACGACGCCAGCCAGAACCGCCGCGCCCAGGCCGCGCCTTATCCATTCCCCGGCCCCGAGAAACCGCTTTATCGCCGCGAAGATGCGGCCCCCGGCGAGGAGCGCCAGCGCAAGCGATGTCGCGGCGCCCGCGGCATAGGCTGCCAGCAGGAACGAGGTCTTGAGGCTCGCCCCTTGCAGCGCGGCGCCGGTCAGGATCAAGCCCAAGATCGGCCCGGCGCAAGGCGCCCAGAGAAGGCCCGTTGCGACGCCGAGCAGGAGCGAAGCCAGAACGCTCGATTTGCCACTCTGGTCGGCGACCTGCGAAAGCCGGTTTCCCAACGCGACAACAGGTCTTGTCAGCCTCTCGGACAGCGCCGGGAAGAGCAGAATGAGGCCGAAGCCCGCGAGAATCGCGATCGCTGCGATGCGGCCGTAGCGATTGACCTCAACCGCCCAGCCGCCGCCAACGGCGGCAAGCGTCGCGACAGCGGCAAACGTCAGCGCCATGCCAAGAAGCATCGGCAACCCGTTGCGAAGGAAGGGCCGGCCCGCCCCGGCAAACACGAAAGGCAGAACCGGCAGGATGCAAGGGCTGAGGATCGTCAGCACGCCACCAAGATAAGCAAGCAGAAACAGGATCATGACCGGCCCACCTGGTTACGCCGCCGCGGGTTTGAAAACGAGCGCAGCGCCATTCATGCAATAGCGCAGACCTGTCGGCTTCGGGCCGTCATTGAAGACGTGGCCGAGATGACCGCCGCAGCGCCGGCAATGAACCTCCGTGCGCGCCATGCCGTAGGACGTGTCTGTTCCGGTTCCGATGGCTCCATCCAGAGGCGTCCAGAAGCTGGGCCAGCCCGTGCCGCTGTCGTACTTGGCAGCCGACGAAAAAAGATCGAGATCGCATCCCGCACAGGCAAAATTTCCCTGCCTATGTTCGTGCAAGAGAGCGCTGGCAAAGGGCCGCTCGGTCCCGCTTTGCCTTAAGATCTCATATTGATCCGGCGTCAGGAGCTTGCGCCATTCCGCGTCGCTGTGGGCGACTTCGAAAAGGCCATTGGGTTGGGTTCGCGCGAAGAGCCCGGCCGATGCAAGCAGTCCCGGCAAACCAGCGGCGGCGCCTATAAAAATTCGTCGTGTGATCATGGCGGAGTTTCCTCGCAGGGCTAAGGAGCGGTTCTCACAATCGAATACGAAGGCAAATGCCGCTTTGATACGCGCCTGCGGATTATCACGCACATGTCATCGGCTGCGAACGCGGCGTTACCGGGTTATAGTTCCGGGAAAATGGGGAAGCCGGCTCGGGCGTCCATGCTGATCCTTGAAAGGGAAGATGCCTGCCTGAAAACTCGCGCTCATATGCCGGGCGCGGCCAATCGCCTTTTCCGCCAGCCCGGGTTCAAGCGTTTCGCGCGCTGTCTCCTCGAAAAGCGCCATCCAACGCGCGAAGTGCTCACGCTCGACCGGCAAATGCATATGGGCCGGATAGGGATGGCCGGAATAGCGCGCGGTGCCTAACAGGGTCCGCGACCAGAAATCCTGGATGCGCTTGAGGTGATGCTCCCAATCCGCCACCTTCGAATTGAACACTGGGCCGAGCAGATCGTCATTTCTGCCCTTGGCGTAAAAATTCCGAACGCAGGCTTCGATCGCCGCTTCGATATCAGCGTTCTCCGATGCTTGCGCAACTGAGTCCGGTTTCGCTTCGTCCATGTGTCAGCCTTCCCTGCTCCTGCCGTCCTCGATCTGCGTCCCACGATAGGATCTGCAGAGAGCGTGCCAAAGCGGGTGAACGGACGAGGCGTTCCATCCCTGACCTCGAGCGCCGGGCGATGCCTAGGCTGGTGCGAGTGGTGGATTGGCCAAGGCGCCGTCATTACGGCCGGAAGTTCGCTTGAGCGTTTGCGGCAAAGTGAGTGCGAACTTCCGGCCGGCTGTACCGGTCCCCCAAAACGGGGATTGTAACTATCGTCAAATCATGCGGTTGTCCGCCCCGCAAGCGCGTGAATTCGCTGAGCCGTGATCCACAAACCTTAAGCCGAAGCTGCTGCTGCGGTGCTTGCCGCGGCGGGAAGGTTGCGTTGGACCATTGGCCATCGAGTGGCGTCTTTTCATTTCTGATTTGCAGTGTATTTCTTAGCGAGACTTGGCGAATGTCCGATCAAGATTTCAGAAGGTTTGTTTGCGGAACTCGCCAAAGAAGATCCGCACCTCAAGGCAATCGAGGAACTCAAAAGTCGCCTGATCGCAAGCTACGAAGAGGCGATCCATGGCGGATTAACGCCCTGCCACGCCCTTGGCGTGATGCTGGAATGGATCGCAGAAGAATTTGGCCGGCTACGCGCGGACGCGGCATGACGCGCCGGTCGATCACCCGATAGCCGCTGCCCCCGAATTTCGCGGCCTCCTTGTTGCCGAACCTTCAGAGGCGCACAGCAACTTAGATATTTCTCAGCGCAGATTGGCCTTGGCGATCCTGATCCATTCCTTGTCGCCAGGTGCGATGGCGACGGGCTTCGCGCTCGAAGCGCGAACGACATCCATGAACATCTCGCGCGCCTGATTCACGCGCCCCTGCTTCAGAAGCAGGAGGCCGTAACGCGCTTTCGCCTCGAAGCCAGCGTAATAGCGGGAGACATCCTCATATTCCGCCAAGGCCTCGCCGGTTCGCCCGAGCGTTTCCAGCGCGCGCGCATAGAGAAGATGAGCCTCCTGATTGCGCGGCCGCGGCTGAACTTCCTCCAGCTTGTCGAGCGTTTCGAGCGCAGCTTCCGCGTCTCCGCCTCCAAGCTGCGCGCGGGCGAGCCCCATGAGCACGGCGGGATCGTCGGCGAAGATGCCCGTTGCGGCGGCTTCGTAAAGCCGGATGGCGTCAGCCCAAAGCCCCTTCTTTTCGCATTCCTCGGCAAGCGCGCGCTTCGCGTCCACGGAGTCGACGAGTTCCGCCTGCGCAACGCGTTCGCGCCATTCCTTGTCGGGGTCGAGCACCGAGCCGATCTCGGTCGCGACTTTCCTGGCGCCCGGGACCTGAACATCGCCGGGATGAGTTCGATCGCCACGTAGGCGATGGAGCCGATCAGCGGCACCAGCAGCAGAATGAAAAGCCACCACTGGGAGCGGCCCGTCTTCATGGCATGAACGGCCAGCCCCACCGCAATAATGAGGTGGAGGAGGGTGGCTTGGGTTAACATCGACGGAAGCATCTAAGGCAATCCTTAAGGTATCGTCGAAGTGCTAGCCGAGAACAGGGCCGCAGGCAAGCTGAGGTTCTAGTGTGGGTCTCGCAAATGCGACACCGTTCGCGGAGTGCTGCTCTCATAGTTAATTGCGGGACATAGCCACACTTATGTCCTGCCCCGGTTGCGGCGAGCGCTTCCAGTATTTCCACCACGGCTTTCCGGGGGCAAGCTCGCTTGCGCTTGCAGCGAATGGGGAGCGAGCTTGCCTCCTGCTGTGCTAGGCTGTTTCTTTGGTTCCGAGGCCGATGGGGCAGCTGACGCCCGTGCCCCCAAGTCCGCAATAGCCGCGCGGGTTCTTCGCCAGATATTGCTGGTGGTAGTCTTCCGCGAAGTAGAACTCGCCGGCCGGTACGATCTCCGTCGTGATCGCGCCGTAGCCCCGCGCGCTCAGCTCAGCTTGATAGGCATCCTTCGAGGCCTGCGCCTCGCGGGCCTGCTCTTCGGAATAGGTGTAGATGCCGGAGCGGTATTGTGTGCCGGCGTCGTTGCCCTGGCGCATGCCCTGCGTCGGATTGTGGCTCTCCCAGAATGTTTTCAGGAGCATTCCATAGCTGATCAGCTTCGGATTGTAGACGATGCGCACGACCTCGTTGTGCCCGGTCTGGCCTGAGCATACTTCCTCATAAGTGGGATTGGGCGTGTAACCGCCGGAGTAGCCGACGGCAGTCGCCAGCACGCCCGGAAGCTGCCAGAACACCTTCTCCGCGCCCCAGAAGCAGCCGAGCCCGAACATCGCGATCTCGCTGCCCTCCGGATACGGACCCTTGAGCGGGGCGCCGCTCACGAAATGTGTGGCTGCGGTCCGGATCGGCGCATCGCGTCCAGGCAGGGCGCTTTTGGGATCGGGCATCTCGGCTTTGTTTTTGAAGAAGAACGCCATGCAGAACTCCTGTCTATTCGGATTGCCGCTTTGACGACATGATATGGGAGTTCGGGGGCTGCCTCGCCAAGAAGCGAGCGAAGGGGCGAGACGGTCACGGAGTGTTTATAAGGATTGGGGGAAGGCCGGGAGCGTTCCCGGCCTTCCGGATCAGTGCGTCTCGACTTTCGGCAGCGTCGGCTTTTCGATCGTGACGTGGTCCTGCTTGTAAAAATAGAAGCCTGCAAAGGCCACTAGCGCTACGAGAAGCGCCCCGAGGGTGAAATTGCGCATGATGTTCTCCTTCAGCGAAACGATGCGGAGCCAACGCAATCGAAGCCGCTTTCGTTCCGGGTCCTGTTCCGTCGTCAGGCTTGCTTCCTGATGCCTTCAAAGGCGGCAAGCGCACGCTCTCTCGCTTGCGCATGCGCCACCATCGGACGGGGATAATTCACGCCGCAGCGCTCCAGGAGGTCCGGTTCCCCCTCCCACGGCTTGTGGATGAGGGAGTCGGGCAGCTTCGCCAGCTCCGGGCAGAAGGCGCGCACATAGTCGCCCCCAGGATCGAACTTTTCGCCCTGCAGGACGGGGTTGAAGATGCGGAAATAGGGGGCCGCGTCCGCGCCCGAGCCCGCCACCCACTGCCAGCTCGCGGCGTTGTTCGCGAGATCCGCGTCGACGAGCGTGTCCCAGAACCACGCCTCGCCCGACTGCCAGGGCTGGAGCAGATGCTTGATCAGGAAGGAGGCCACGATCATCCGCACGCGGTTGTGCATCCAGCCCGTCTGCCAGAGCTGGCGCATCCCTGCATCGACAATCGGATAGCCGGTCTGTCCTTTCTGCCAGGCGCGGAGAAGCTGTTCGTCTTCGCGGAAAGGGAAGTTTTCGAACTCGGGCCTGAAGGCTTTCTCGGGCAAATCCGGGAAATGGAAGAGAAGGTGATAGGAGAATTCCCGCCACGCGATCTCCCTGAGATAGGCTTCGCCCATATCGGATTGCCCGGCGGCTTCAGCGGCGGTCAGCACTGCGTGCCAGACCTGGCGCGGGGTTATTTCACCGAAGGCAAGGTAAGGGGAAAGCCGGGAGGTGGAGTCGCTGCCGGGATTGTTTCGCGTATGCCGTGTATTTGCTCACGGCCCTGTCGATGAACAGCCGCAGCCTTGCGTAGGCGGCGATCTCGCCCGGCGTCCACGCCGCCCGGATGCCGCCCGCCCAATCGGGCTTTCCTCGGTTCCAGGCCCCAATCTATCAAGGTTCTCCGATCGTGGCCAGGAGAGAGGCGAGGGCAGCGCTAGAGGAGCGGGAAGCGGGCGCATTGGGCGGCTCTTGCCGGGTAAGGCCCGATAGAAGGGGGAATAAACACGGAATGGTTCGCCTGATGAGTTGGCGATTTTCTCGGGCTCGAACAGAACCTGGCCGCCGAAAGGCGCCTTAACTGCGCGGAACGTCCCAGCGCCCATTTCAGCCGCTCCTCCAGCGTGCGTTGGAAAGGCTCATACCCGCGGGTGAAGTAGATCGCTGTCGCTTGTGTCTCCGCGATCAAATCACGAAGTACGCGCTCCGTTTGGCCCCGCCGCAGGATCAGCCGCGACCCAAGCCTTTGCAGGCTTTTGTCCAGGGCTCGCAGCGATTGGGCCAGCCACCAGCGGCTCGCGCCGCCTATGCGCCATTTCCCGGCGTTTCATCATCGAGAATGTAAACGGGAACGACCGGAAAGCCGGATTGGGCAGCCGCCGTGAGCGCAACGTGATCCGCAAGCCTCAGATCGCGCCGGAACCAGACAAGTACAGCCGGGGGCAAGCTCGCTCCCCATTTGCCGCTAGCGCTCATCCGAACTTGCCTCCGAAAAGCTGCACGAGAATCAAAAGTTTGCCGGTATGCCTTCCCGCGCGAAATCCTAAGAAGCGCCAGTTGCAAAACGGGTCAGGATTTCCCGCGGGGCGTGCGAGGGTAGCGGGTTTGCGAGAAGCTGGTTTCATCGATGCCATCGCTGGTGTTTTCTGGCTTTCCGGATCAACCCGCCTTTAACCGGAACCGGTCCAAGGCGGAAAAGGCGATCAATTCTAAAGTGGTAGAGCAGCTTGCCCGCGTCGGAATCGGCGCGGGCCGTTCTAGTGTCCCGTCTCCGAATTGCCGACTAACTTGCAGCACCCTCGCACGGCAATTCGGAGACAAAGGGACACTAGCAAAAACAATATCCTAGTGTGGCTTATGTCTCGCAATTGCCATAAGAGCTTGCAGCAAAGGTGGTAGGCAATTGCGAGACGCCACACTAGAGGAGAGGCCTCGGCCTTCCAATGCATTAAACGTGAGGGTAGCGCCGATAGATCGCAATTGCGCGAGCCGCACGGATTTTGAGACAGTACTCGGCAGCAAATCGTTTCAGGCCGCTTGGCCCTCGCGACGTTCCCGATGTCCCACGAAGAAGCTCAGTGCATTGCGGCGGAGCTCGATCCGCCGTTTACGATCATCGGCGCGCAGAATCAGCGCGTCCCCATTGTTTTCAATTCGCCGCATAGCGGACGGATTTACCCCTCTGTTTTCGTGGAGTCCTCCCGGCTGTCGGCTCAGGCGCTGCGAAAATCGGAAGACGCCTATGTGGATGAACTCCTGTCCACCGCGCCCGCTCAAGGCGCTGTCCTCATGCGGGCTCATTTTCCCCGCGCCTATATCGACATCAATCGCGAGCCCTACGAACTCGACCCTGTGCTGTTCAACGGCCGGCTGCCGGATTTCGTAAATAGTCAGTCGCTTCGCGCCATCGGGGGACTTGGAACCATCGCCCGCATCGTCAATGAAAAGGAAGAGATTTACCGCGGCCCTCTGACGCTTGAGACGGCCTTCGTGCGCATTGAACGGCTTTACAAGCCCTATCACGCCGCGCTTCATGATCTCATGCAGTCGACCCGCGCGCAATTCGGGACGGCGTTCCTGCTCGACTGCCATTCGATGCCCTCGCAGCATGCAGACCGGGGCGGCTGGCCGGATTTTGTGCTGGGCGACCGCTTCGGCGCATCCTGTGCTCCAGAGATCACGAAACTCGTCCAGGCGCTCTTGCGGAGCCTTGGCTATCGCGTTGCGCTGAACAAGCCTTATGCCGGCGGCTATATTACGGAGCATTATGGCAAGCCCCACCAAGGCGTCCACGCGCTTCAGATCGAGGTCGACCGCAGCCTCTATATGAATGAGGAGACATTCGAGAAGTTGCCCGCTTTTTCCGGCCTGCAATGGGATATGGAGCGTCTGGTCGGCATGCTCGTCCAGGAGCTGCCACACTGGACGGGCGGGCTACAAAGTGGCCGCGGAGTAGCTCGAGCAGACAAAAAAAGAGGGCCATCCAAAATGATTGAACGGCCCCAAGTCTAGGGAGGAAACGCCCAAGGAGGGCAGCGATACGCATCAGAGACGCATATCGCACCGCAGTAATATCGCATCGCACCGCACAAATGACAAGCCACTCATTCGTGAACGGGCCCGCGGAGCGACATTTGGTTCCGAACCGCAACAAAGTCGGCCTCAGCCCTGTGGAGAGAGAAATTTTATACCTTTTTTTAAGGCATTTGTGCCGTTTTAGAACATAACTCGGGGGGACGAGGTGACCGCATCACTGGAGATGCTGCTTGATACAGCTCAAAAACTTGCCAACGCAGCGGGTGAGGTGACCCTGGCCCATTTCCGGAAGAATGCCGTCGCCGACCACAAGGGCGGCGGGTTGTTCGATCCCGTGACCGCGGCGGACAAAGGCGCCGAAGCCGTCATGCGCGATATCCTGGCGCGCGAATTTCCCGATCATGGCATCGTCGGGGAGGAGTTAGGCACAGTCAATGCGGGCGCCGACTATGTCTGGACGCTCGATCCCATCGATGGAACGCGGGCGTTCATCCTCGGATTGCCTCTTTGGGGCACGCTCATCGGCCTGCAGCATCACGGCAAGCCTCTGATCGGCCTCATGGATCAGCCCTTCATCGGCGAGCGGTTCTGGAATGACGGCCGCGCCGCGTGGTATCGCGGACCCAAAGGGCTGCAGCGCTGCGAAACGCGGTCGTGCGCGGGGCTCGATCGGGCGCTGCTTACCGCCACGACCCCGGACATGTTCGAGGGCGAGGATGAGGTCCGCTTCAACCGGCTGGCGAAAACCGTTCGCATGCGCCGGTTCGGCGGCGATTGCTATGCCTATTGCATGCTGGCTTTGGGGCAGATCGACATCGTGGCGGAGGCGAAGCTCAAGCCTTTCGACATCATCCCGCTCATTCCCATCGTCGAGAAGGCCGGCGGCGTCGTCTGCAGTTGGGACGGCGGCCCGGCCACGAATTCCGGGCGCTGCATCGCCTGCGGCGACCCGGCGCTTCTGGAACCGGCGCTCGCCCTCTTGAAGTAACGATAGCCATGCGCGGCAAGGGGAGGACAACTCCCAAAGGTTCAGCCTGCCGTACCAGTATTACTGGGCTAAGCGCGTAGCCTTCCGTCGGGATGACGCGTCTTCCCGCTCAATTGCGTAATCTATAGCGTGGGCCGTGAGTTCCAACCTGCTCAGCTTGGACCGAAATAATCTGAGCAGCAGTACTTATCTATCTTTCAGCAAGTATCGCAGGACTTGCCAGGCAGTAGATTTGGCGATCTTTGCCTTAGGGAGATTCTGCACGCCAGCCGGGAACAGCTTTTTTTCAGGAGCATTGCATTCTGCAAACGTCCACAGGAAGCACACAATGTTCATACACAAGGCACAGCCTCTGCACACGGTCGATGTTAAAAGCCCAGATCCAGTTTTCGCTCAGAAACTCCTGGAACAGTTCGGTGGAGGGACCGGGGAATTGACGGCTGCTCTTCAGTACTTTGTGCAGTCTTTCCATACCGAAGACCCCGCACTGAAGGACATGCTTCTGGATATTGCGACGGAAGAGCTGGGCCACCTGGAGATGGTCGGCATGCTGGTCGAGCAGCACACGAGCCCGGCGAAGGCGGGGCAGCAGGAGGCGGCCTTTCGAAGCACGCTGTTTGCGCTCCGGGGCAAAGGCCCGCACTTCCTCGACTCGCGGGGCGTGTCTTGGGATGCGCGATACATAAACGAGGGAGGAAATCCCGTTCGGGATCTGCGCGCCAACATCGCGGCCGAAGCCGGCGCCCTGCAAACTTACGAAAATCTCTTGGCGGCGTCTCCGGACGACGGCACAACGGCAGCTCTCCGGCATCTGGCCACGCGCGAGGTTGCTCACACCCACATGTTTATGACGGCGCTGGAATCGATGAAGAAGCTCTCCGATCCAATCTTCGGAGATCTCGAAGCCCGACGACACCGTTGACGTCTACTACAACCTCTCAAGCAACATGAACGGCTCTTCCGAGCGGGGACCGTGGAACTCAGAGCCGGCGTTCAAATACGTTGCGGATCCGTTGAAGGAAAACACGGTCGGCCACGGATGAAAAAAGGCCGTGAGATGAATGAGAGCGCGATATCCCGCCGGGGTCTGCTCCAGGTTTCGGCCGCGGCTTGGCTCGTTGCTCTAGCCCCGCCGCGAGTTCTGGCTTGCTCTGGGACGGCCATGCCAGCCGGATATTCCGCATGGCTTCGCCGCCTGGAGGATGGGTGGAAAATTGTTTGCGCCTCCGGCTCTCAGACTATGGGCTTTACGCCCTTTTCGGTCACGTCGGTCCCGGCGCTTTCTCCAACGGATCGCCTATCTCCGCCAGTCACGCTGGCAAAAGAAACCGTCTTGCAAGACTTTGCGGGGAGGACCGGGCTGCCCCCTCCGAAGGTTCTCTTCGATAGCGGCGTGGTTCGCGGCGGCGGCGTCAGAGTCCCGGTGTGGGTTTGGGCGGACTTCGCCTAAAGCTCGTCAGAGCGGCATGAAGGAAGGACGTCGTTCCACGGGATCGCGAGTGCTCAAACGCCCGCGACCCCGCCTCGTCCGGAATGACCTTTGCCTCTGAGCCGCGCCGAGCTTTCATTGCAGCATGACAAAATCCACGCCGTCTGCCCAATCTGTCGGCCTACGATCAGCCAAGGCCGCCATGCCGGCACGCCGCCAGAAAGAACGTGACCCTCTGTGAGATGTATGGGCCAATCTCGGCGTTGAGCGTCTCCAAATCCTCGCCCGACAAAGCGCGCAGAAGGACGGGCAACAGGATCAATTCGCAAAAATATTGGGCCGCCGCCGCGCAGTGGTCGGCATTGAACTCAGGAAGTGTGCCTGGCTCTTCGGCGTGCGCCACTTCGCCCAGGAGCCGGGCTATGGTTTCCCGTCCCCGCTCGCGCGTTATCTTGATCACGCTGCTGCCAAGATCGGGAAAGCGGCGCGCCTCTGCGATGGCGAGCCGCATCAATCCGATCCACTCGCTCGTCAAAACCTCGCGAAGAAGAGCTTCGGCGAGACTCGTCAGGCGCTCATCGAGCGTTGCCCCGGCCGGAGCATGGCTTGCAAGGCGTGCATTCCTGACGGCAAGGGCGCTGGCATAGGCGGCGGCAAAAAGCGCCTGCTTGTTGGGGTAGCGCGCATAGATGGTCGGCTTTCCCGACCTCGCGGCTTCGGCAATCTCCTCGACGCTCGCCCCTTCAAATCCGCGTTCGAGAAAAATTTGGCGGGCCGCTTCGAGAATACGCTCATCGACCTCGCCGGCGCATTCGCGCGGAGGGCGGCCGCAACGCCCGGCCGCGCGTGCCGCGGGGTGGCTTTTCGTTGCGGGGGACCTTGCCATTTGGACCTTCCTTTTTGAGCAACACTACTAATCGCACCAGCGCGCTGGCGCCTCAATTCACTTAGGCGTGCCGGTGACGGTTGTAAAGAGAACGTTACCGTACCGTTTCCTTGTTGACCTCGCTTCTCAGGCGTCTTAAATGGAGAGAACGAAACGGTACGGTTTCGTTAATGCCGTGTCTAAGCTCAGGGAGATTGCCCATCATGTTGAAAGTCACCGGTGAGGAGACACGCGACGAAGCGCTCCAGGATGTGGAACTTCCTCAGCGCGCTCCATCCCGCAACAAAGGTCCGAGAGAAGACGCGAAGAACCGGCCCCCGTCCAGCCGGGAAGCGCCGGCGATCGAAAGACAAAGGCCCGAGAAGCCGGAGGAACAGCATCCTGACGTGGCGAAGACGGGCGACAAGCCTCGCAAGAGCTTTCTGCGACGCCGCCCCATCGCGTCGGCTCTTGGCGCAATCCTCGCCGCTGCCCTGATGGGCGCGGGCTACGTTTACTTTGATTACACCGAGCATTTTGAATCGACCGACGACGCCTTCATCGCCTCTCGCCAGATCGCTATCGCCCCGAAAGTGGCGGGCTACGTGACGCAAGTTCCTGTCACCGACAACCAGCATGTCCCCAAAGGAGGCGTGATCGCCCGGATCGACGACCGCGATTACCGCGTAGCGCTTGAGCAAGCCGATGCGCAGGTCGCCGCCGCGCAAGCCGCCATCAAGAACATCGACGCGCAACTCAATGTCCAGAAGGCGCAGATCAATGCCAGCCATGCTCAGCTGGAGCAGGCGCAGGCAGGGCTGGTTTTCGCAAAGCAGCAGGCGGAGCGCTACGAGCACTTGGCCGGAACGGGCTTCGGCACGGTGCAGAATGCCCAGCAGTACAGCTCGCAACTGAGACAGCAGCAGGCCGGCGTCCAGAACTCCGAGGCTAGCCTCAAGGTTCAGGAGCGTCAGGTCGAGGCGCTGCGAGCACAGCGCACCAACGCTGAAGCGAGCCTCCAGCAGGCCGTCGCGCAACGCGATCAGGCGAAGCTCAACTTGGATTACACAACCGTGACGGCGGCTGAGCCGGGGCGTGCGGTCAACCTCACCGCACTGCCGGGCGAGTTTGCGCAGGCTGGAACGAACCTCACCATGTTCGTCCCGGATGAAATCTGGGTCACGGCCAATTTCAAGGAAACCCAGCTCGATCGAATGCGCCCGGGCCAGCCCGTGACGCTCACCATCGACGCCTATCCGGAGCGTGAGATCAAGGGCCATGTGGCGAGCGTGCAGCCCGGCTCGGGCACGGCGTTCTCGCTTCTTCCCGCGCAGAATGCGACCGGAAACTATGTGAAGATCGTGCAGCGCGTGCCGGTGAAGATCGTCATCGACAATCCGCCTTCCGATGTCGCGTTGGGCCCGGGCATGTCTGTGGAGCCTTCCGTGCGAGTCGATCCCAAGCCTTCGCTCTACGAGCGTTTCACGGCCTTCCTTGGCTGGAGGCAGTCATGAGCGCGAATGCTGAAGCCCTTCCAGCGGCGGCCGCCCCTGCCGCCGGAACCACCAACCCCTGGCTGATCGCCGTCGTCGTGGCGCTCGCGGTGTTCATGGAAGTCCTAGACACCACCATCGCCAATGTCGCGCTGCCCTACATCGCTGGCGGCTTGGGCGTCAGCCAGGACGAGGCCTCCTGGGTGGTGACCACCTATCTCGTCGCCAACGCCATCGTCATCACGGCGACCAGCTTTCTCCCCCAAAGGTTCGGCCGGAAGGCCTTTTTCCTTTTCTCCCTGGGGCTGTTCACGCTGAGCTCCATCCTCTGCGGCATTGCATGGAATCTGCAATCGCTTCTCCTGTTCCGTGTCCTGCAGGGGTTCGGCGGCGGCGGCATGGTGCCGGTGGCGCAATCGATTCTTGCGGACTCCTTTCCGCCCCAAAAACGCGGTCAGGCTTTCGCGCTCTTCGGGGTTGCGGTGGTCGTCGCGCCCGTCGTTGGCCCAACGCTTGGCGGCTGGATCGCCGACAACTACAGCTGGCAATGGAACTTCCTCATCAACGGCCCGGTCGGGCTCGCGGCGATGGCGCTCGTCCATGTGCTGGTAAAGGAGAGTGCGCCGGCCAATAAGGGCATGCGCTTCGATCTGGTAGGCTTCCTGCTCGTCGCTACCTTCCTGGGATCTCTCGAAGTCGTCCTGGATCGGGGCCTCGTGGAAGACTGGTTCGGATCGAGCTTCATCGTAACCTTCTCGGTTATCTGCGCGCTCGCCTTTGTGGCGCTGATACCGTGGGAAGCGGCGCAGAAAAACCCGACCGCCGACGTACGAATGATCGCCACGCGCCAGTTCGGGTCGGCCTTTGTGGTGATGTTGGCGACTGGGGCGATCCTTTACGCGACGACCCAGTTCATGCCTCAACTCGTGCAGGAACAGTACGGCTATACGGCGACTTGGGCGGGGCTGGTGCTTTCGCCGGGCGGCCTTGTCACCATGGTCATGATGTTCGTCGTGGGCCAGCTTTCGAACCGGGTGCAGCCCAAATATCTCATCGCGGCCGGCGCGATCATTATCGCCATCTCGATGTACGGTTTGGCCGGCCTCACTCCCGATCTGAACTTCTGGTTTTTTGCCAAGTCGCGTATGTTGCTTGGCTTGGGATTGCCGCTCATTTTCCTGCCGATCATGGGCGCTTCCTATGAGGGCCTGCCCCCTGGCAAAACGGACCAGGCCTCGGCGCTGATGAATGCGGCGCGCAATACCGGCGGCTCGATTGGAGTTTCAATCGCCTCGAACACGCTCGCGCATCGTGAGCAGTTCCACCAGAGCGTGCTGACCGGCGACGCCATCCCGTCGGGCATAGCCTATCAGGATACGCTTCATCAGGTGACGCAATATTTCGTCGCTCAGGGCAGCTCGCTGGTGCGAGCGCAGCAACAGGCTATCGCCTGGATCGGCCAGCAGATCCAGACGCAAGCCTCGCTGCTGGCCTATGTAGACGTGTTCTGGACGCTGATGCTGATTTCGCTCGCAGCCGTGCCGCTTGCGCTCCTCTTGCGGAAGGTCAAGCTTGGAGAAACCGCTCCAGTCGCGCACTGAGGAAAACAAACCTTGCTTGAGGCGCGGACTTGCGAAGAGATAAGGACAGCAACGAGGGCTGAGCCGCCTTATGAACAAAGACGGTTAGCCGCGCACGCGAACTGCCAATAAGAACCAGCGCCGGTTAGATCCCAACACTTTAGTCGGCGTTCTTCAGAAGTTCGGCCGCGATTTTCTCGCAAGCTAAATCATCGAGCTCTTGTCGGAGTTTAGTCGTTTGAATCAAGCCAAGCTGATATTTTAAATTGTCATGTGAGTATTTTTGACGAACCAAAACATGGATTCTGCCTGCCTGCTCCAGCAGCTTCGTGCGACTTAATTCGCTTGGAATTTGCCAGTGCTGGCGCAAGATGGCTTCAACTTTATCGATATCGAGGGGCATGGTTTACTCCGATCGTTTGCATGGATTACTAAAAAGGGCACAGCTAATGGCGCTTCTAATGTTTCCTCTTCCTCTCTGACGATGCTTTCATGAGCAGGCTGCTGAAAACGATTCGGCCCATGGCCTCCTGGCGAGCCACGACAAGCTTGCCATGAGGTCCAAGTCCTTGAAACCGCTCGACCTCGTCCTGACCCTGTCGAAGGAAAATGCCGTTGCCTTTCCTCGAAAGAGGGAGGCTGGCGCTCAGCGCAACAGAATGAGATGTAATATCTCATTTACGGCCCAATTTAGCACGGATTTAGATTGAGCAGGTTCTGTCCCCGCTGAAGAGTGTAAGAGGCGCTTGGATTGGGCGGACGTCCCGCTGGAAATCCTGACCCATTTGCGGCGAGCGCTTCGAGGATTTCCCTCGGATAAGGCGTTTTGGCAAGATCTTGTTTATAGTACAGCTTATCCGATGCAAGTTCGCTAAGTGCTCGCAGCTGTTAGCGCGCGAAATCGCCTCCGGCTAATCAAAGGCGCCCACACATGGCAGAAGAAAACCGCTTGCCCCGCTTTGCCATTCTCATCGATGCCGACAACACCTCGCCGCGCATCGCGGCAGGCCTTTTCGAGGAAGTCGCCAAATTCGGAGAGGCGAGTGTGCGGCGGATTTATGGAGATTTCTCCGGCCAGCGCTTGAAGTCATGGGCCGAGATCTTGCCCAAATACGCGATCGATCCCTACCAGCAATTCGCCTATACGACCGGCAAGAACGCGTCCGACATCGCGCTTGTGATCGACGCCATGGACCTTTTGCATAGCGGCCGGCTGGACGGTTTCTGCCTCGTCTCTTCGGACAGCGACTTCACGCGGCTTGCATCGCGTCTTAGGGAGCAAGGCGCCGACGTCTTTGGCTTCGGTGAGCAAAAGACCCCCGAGAGTTTCCGGCAGGCCTGCCGCAGGTTCATTTACACTGAGAACCTGCTGTCCGAAGCGCAAGGCGCGGCTCCTGAAGAGGGGCCCTCTCGCAAGGCTCTCGAACCGCCGGGCGCGGCCATCGCCATCTTGAACAAGGCCATCGCGCAAATGGAGACGGAAGACGGCTGGGTCGGCTTGGGTGCGGTGGGGCAGCGGCTCGCGAACATCGCCTCCGACTTCGACCCTCGGACATACGGCTATCGAAAGCTCAGCGATCTGGTCCGGAAGACCCGAGCCTTCGATCTCGATCAGCCGGAGGGCCGGGCCATGCGGATCAGAGCAAAAATCCCCCAATGGCCGAAAATCGGCGCTTCGAAGACAAACGCATCGGGCGACTAGTCAGGTCCAGCCCGCGTCCATTCGAGCGGGGATAAGCTGATTGCACTCCAGAATTGGATTTTTGCCTCGTTCGGCGAAATAGGCCCGATCGAGATTTCGCCCTTCGCGACAAAGATGTTCATTTAAGTTCGTCCCGGCGTTCCGAACCAATGAAAGTGACCCTATTTATCGCGAGCGGAAGCGAGTGAGAATCAGGGAGCCATTGATGAGAACGCAATTTGTTGCAGCAATCGCGGTGCTGACGGCTGTTACAGCCACCGTTGCTTTTGCACAGGACCAAGCTGCGCCCAAGGCGAGCAAGGCCGAGGTGCAGAAGGTTGTTGGCGGTATTAAAAGCAATAAAGCGAAGCTCGCTCAATACTGTGAGATAACAAAACTGGAAGTTCAATCCGACGCGCTGGCTCAAAAAAATCAGAACGATCCAAAGCTGGAAGGTCTCGGAAAGCAAATGGATGAGATTGCCGCGAAGCTTGGTCCCGATTACGAAAAAGTCATGAATTCAGACCTGGACGACGCTTCCGCCGCACTTTTCGATGACCTCTCCAAAAGCTGCAACGTCGGTTTTCAAGCGCCCCAGGCTGCGTCCAAAGTGGGCAAGGCTGAAGTGCAGAATCTCGTCAACAGCATTAGAGGCGATAAGACAAAGCTCGCTCAATTTTGCGGAATAACAAAACTGGCAAATGAAGCTGGCGCATTGGCTCAAAAAAATAAGAACGATCCAAAGCTGCAAACCCTTGGGAAGCAAATGGATGGTCTTGCCGCGAAGCTTGGTCCTGATTACGAAAAAATAACAGCTTCAGACCTGGACGATGCTTCCGCGGCGCCTCTCGGTGACCTCTACAAAAGCTGCAAATAAGCTTGCGCAGCGGGTTAACCTAATGGTGAGCCTGTCGTGGTGCGCCGAACTCACCAGGAGGCCATGGGCAGCATAACTTTTTCAGCGGGCTGCTGGGGGATGCATTTGTATCCTGAAGGCGACGGGATTTCACGTTAGGTTGATGCGAGCGATCAGCATTCCGTTGACGCATGCCCAGGCATTCGCTGAAGCAGCAAACTGTAAGGAGGCCAAATGTCTGCCGTTGATGCTGTAGGGCTTATCAATGACATGCTCGGAAGCATGGAGCAGGTGCGGGCCAAGCTCTTGCGGCTCGAAGTCGCGGCTGAAGGCCTCGCCATGGCTAACTTGGCCGATGCCCGCTTAGTGGCGCTCAAGTTTTCGGCGGAGGCTATCAGTGTCGCGAGAGACGCTGCTTGCTTGTATGCCCTGTTGGATAGGCGAGTGACGGCAACCGCTCCGATCGCCGGGCACAGCCACACCTAGGCGCGCCCTGCGACGACCTTCGAGCGACTTTCTAAGTTCTCCCCGGCAACCTCAACGATAAATCGGGCTTATGAAGCCGGCTGACTTCGTGCGAATGCCCCAACGTCGCCTATGGCTGAAGCCTCTGGATGATACCTTTCAGCCACATCCAGCCACAAAGAAGGCTACTCCCGGTTTTCTATTTAAAATTGCATAGAATTGAACGCCACAACCTGTCATCACGCCTAAGGACAGGGGTGGCCGCGCGGGCCCCTTCAAGAACACGCATTGCCCGATAATATTGATGGGGGACTTTCCCATGAGGAAGACGTCGTTAAGCCGGTTCCTAGCAATAGGAGCCGGAATAGTTGTTAGCGGTATTCTGTCGGGTAGCGTATCGGGACAGGTTCATCAAAATTCATACCGGCCAAATGGCGCGCCGGCATTCTGGCACCCTGAATCGAACAAACAAGAGCCTGCCGACGTTGGTTTTCGCGCCCACACCAACGTCATAGGCGTTATCCTGCCTGATATATCCAAAACGCCCGTCCGGCCCGATAGCCTGACCCCCAAGGCGTTTTCTCTTGCCGGCTACAATTTCGAGACGCCGGGCTCCCTGGCCTGCGTTTATGGACTCGTTGTTTCAACAACCGGGTCCGGGTGCAATCCGGCCAGTGCTACGACGGTCGCGCAAAGCGTAAGCGGAGCACTGGCGATCGCTATCGTCGGCGCCTACGACAATCCTGACATAGCGACAGACCTTACAACTTTCGCCAAACAGTTTGGCCTGCCAGTGCCTACAACATCCGGCAGTAACGCTCAATTTCAAGTTGTGTACGCCGCAGGCAGAAAGCCACAGGCAGACACCACAGGCTGGTCGCTCGAAGCGTCGCTGGACGTCGAGTGGGCTCACGCCATGTCTCCTGGCGCGAAAATCTACCTGGTCGAGGCTGCTTCAAACACCAATAGCGATCTGTTGGTGGCCGTTGATAAGGCAAATCAATTGGTGGTTGCTGCAGGAGGCGGCCTTGTCTCGATGAGTTGGGGTGGCTCCGAGTTCAACGGAGAAACCTCCTACGACAGCCACTTCCAGACGTCGAACATCACTTATCTCGCATCCGCCGGCGACGCACCCGGCGTCTTATGGCCGAGTGTTTCGGCCAATGTGATTTCCGTCGGAGGGACGTCAATCAGCCGCGATCCGGTTAGTGGCAACTTTATAAGCGAAAAGGTTTGGCAGCAAACGGGCGGCGGACCGAGCGCTTATGTTTTGCGGCCAACCTATCAGAACAATATAAGCTCGCTCAACAATTACCGCGGCGTCCCCGATATCGCCGCTGACGCCAATCCCAATACAGGCGTGTGGGTTTACAGCCAATATGCATGCACCTACCTGTATAAGTGTTCTAGCGGCAGTTATTGGCTTCCCGTTGGAGGAACAAGCGCCGCCGCGCCCATCGAGGCCGGGGTATTGAGCCAAAGGGTCGTTCGATACACTGCAGCGCGGGGCGCTTTGGGAGCCATCTATGGCGGCTCATTTGGTCTAAACGATATCCTAGCCGGAGACTGCGGGCCATACGATGGCTTTGTTGCAAAGACGGGTTGGGACTTTTGCACGGGACTTGGAAGCATATTCGGTGCGCAAACTGCATCCGCGATGCTTAAGACGCGATAACCCATCGCAAGGTGAACGCTCCGATTGAAAATGAGACGTGAGCCTCACGCTCTTTCGGAGTTTCGTCCGCCGCCATTCCTAAAGTTTACGGGTCGCCCCCGGCGGTAGCGCCGGGAGACCTCCGCTGCGATGATTGGCGCGGAGCGTCCCCGGGGCGGGAGGGGTAGACCGGCGTCTCCGAGGGAGGTCAATGCCCTGTAGGCGAATTTTCGTCTCAAATTGCGAGAAAATGTCTCATGCCGGGGCTCTAGAGGAGTGGTTTCCCAGCCAAAAAAACTAATCCGCCCCGTGCGAACGCTGCCGCTCAGCGCCGGTTCCACCCTTGCCCGGCACACAAAATACTGCCTTCCCCGGCGGGGTCAACGACTTGATAATAGCATTCCCGTGAACTTGGCATTAAGTTCCTCCTTCAGCCAAGGGTCGATGGGTGCTATTCTGTGCGCATCTGCCGAAAAAATAGGCCGGGGGGCGAAGCGTCGATCTATCGAAGGTTCGAGCAGACCGGCTTGACACGAGCGGCCTAAAGCTTGCTCGCCAGCGCAATTACGTACCAGACGGATACAGCAAATGAACGCAAAATTTCCCGGCATCTCGACAGTTATTAACGGTAACGGCGCGGTCGCCGAGGTTATGGGCCATGTGTGCGGCGGCGTCATAGGCTATCCGATCACTCCCTCGACCGAAATTTCCGAAATCTACGAAGCGTTTCGATCCGGTGGCGGCTGCAACGTCTGGGGCAAGCACCCGTTCTTTTTCGAGCCGGAGGGCGAGCACTCGGCGCAATCGGGCGCGCTCGGCGCCGCGCTGACCGGCGGCAAGTTCGTCTCCAACGCCTCATCGAGCCAGGGCATCCTGTACGGGCTCGAGTTGCACTATGTGACGGTCGGCAAGAAG
This sequence comes from uncultured Alphaproteobacteria bacterium, assembly GCA_963757195.1. Lineage (GTDB taxonomy): Bacteria > Pseudomonadota > Alphaproteobacteria > Rhizobiales > Rhodomicrobiaceae > Rhodomicrobium. The sequence goes on along the minus strand of CAVWQG010000001.1, from coordinate 1,434,974 downwards.
GTCGGCGGCTTTGTTTTGCAGGTCGCGGCTCGCGTCGTCTCGAAGCATTCGCTCAACGTGATGGCGGGCCATGACGACGTCTACGCCTTGCTGCAATCGGGCTACACGATCCTGTTCGGCTCCAACCCGCAAGAGGCGGCCGACCTCGCCGCAATCTCTTACAAGGTCAGCGCAACTTCGCTGATCCCGGTCGCCAATGCGATGGACGGCTTCGCCACCTCTCACATGATGTGCGAGACGCTGATGCCGGAGCCCGCGCTCCTGCGCGAGTTCCTGGGCGATCCGTCCGGTCGCATCAAGTGCCCGACCGTGGCGCAGGATATGCTGTTTGGCGCCAAGGGCCGCGTCTTCCAGCTCAAGCAATATATCACCAGACATCAGTCCGACCTCGAGCCCGCCAGCCTCCTGGCGGTCAAGTCCTATCTCGACGCCAACGCGGATGCGGTCGAGAAGGACAATGCAGGCGAGCTGGTCGCGAAGACGGTTCACTGGTTCCCCGAGGAGTTGCGCGGCCAGTGGCGGCGGCAATGGCTGAATGCGTTCGAGAAGGGCACCCGCCAGCTCGTTCCGGCGCTTGTCGACGTCAACAATCCCGGCGTTACGGGCGGCGTGCAGAACCAGCCCGATTTCCAGGCCGGCTCGGTTGACCATCGCACCCACTTCGTCAACGCCGTGCCGCAGTTCGTGCGTGAGGCAATGGCCGAGTACTCCCAGCTTACGGGCCGCGAGTACAAGCCGGTTAAGACCTTCATGTGCGACGACGCCGAAACCGTATTGGTCGGGCTTGGCTCGGTAACCGACGACGCAGAGGCGGTCTGCTCCTATCTGCGCGGCCAGGGCAAGAAGGTTGGCGTTGTGTCGATCAAGCTCTTGCAGCCGTTCCCCGACGCGGAGCTGGTTGCGGCGCTTGCCGGCAAGAAGGCCGTCACGGTGCTCGAGCGGTCCGACGTCACGGCGCTCAGCACGGCAGTCACCCAGGCGCTGTTCAAGGGCGTCGAGAACGCGAGCGGCGAACGCCATCCCGGCGTCCAGGCGATCAAGAGCCTGCCAAAGATGACCACGGCGATTTTCGGCCTCGGCGCGCACGATCTGCAGCCGCGCCACCTCATCGCCGCGTACAAGAACATGGAGACGAAGAACGCCCCGTTCATCTATCTCGGCTCGCAGTTCTTCTCCAAAGATCCGACGCCGGCACTCGCGGCTTTGCAGGATAGGCTGAAGGCGGCTTATCCCGAGACCGAGCTGATGGCGCTCGAGACAGAGCCCAATCCGAACCTGCTGCCGCCCTCAGCTTTGCGGATCCGCTTCCACTCGGTTGGCGGCTACGGCACCATCGCCACCGGCAAACTCCTTACCGACATCCTCGGCGGCGTGCTCGACCTGCACTCCAAGGCGGCCCCGAAATACGGCTCCGAGAAGAGCGGCGCGCCGACCAACTATTACATCACGCTCAGCCCCGAGACGGTGAAGATCACCAATGCCGAGCTTGAGGACGTGGAGATCGTGGTTTCGCCCGACCACAAGGTGTTCAGCCACACCAACCCCCTGAAGGGATTGATAGACGGCGGCACCTTCATGATGCAGACGAACCTGTCGCCGCTCCAGGTGTGGCGCGAGCTTCCCGAGCGGGCGCGCAAGACCATTCGCGACAAGAAGATCAAGTTCTTCGTGCTTGATGGCTTCGCGGTCGCCAAGCGGCACGCGCCGACGCCGGAACTCGAAACCCGCATGATGGGCATCGCCTTTATCGGCGCCATCTGCGGGCATGTCGACCGGATCGTCGCGGACGCCTCGCGCGAGGCCATCCTCACCAAAGTTCGCCAGCTGCTCTCGAAGAAGTTCGGCGGTAAGGGCGCCGCTGTCGTCGAAGGCAACATGGGGGTCATCAAGGAAGGCCTGGAGGCGACTGAGCCCGTCAACTACAACGCGCCTGAGTTCGCCGCAATCGAGGCGGAGCCAGCGCCGAATACGACGCGCACGGTGGCTATCTCCGCAGAGATGTGCCGGCTCAACGCCAGCTCCCCGAGTTCCGGCTTCTTCGACCGCGAATACTACGACGAGATCATCACCACACCGTTCCGCGAGGGCACGATCGCCGAAGCGCCGGTGCTGCCCGGCTCCGGCCTGTTCATGCCCGGAGGCACGGGCGCCATGAAGGACAAGGGCCTGTTCCGCCGCGAGGTGCCGGACTTCAATCCCGACCTCTGCACCGGCTGCATGGAATGCGCTCTCGTTTGCCCGGACGCCGCGATCCCCAATACGGTGCACGAGATCCACGAGCTGGTGCTCTCCGGCATCAAGCACCTCGATGTCGCCGAGGCTCAGCGCGAAGCGATGCGCGCGCATGTCTATCCGCTGAGCGAGACGGTGCGCTCGATCTACCGGTCGAGCAAGGAGGCGAAGCCGTTCCACGAGCTGCTGGCGACGGCGGCTCAAGCCCTCGACACCGACAACGCCATTCTGAAGCGCAATTTCGGCAAGGTCGCCGAGAATTCTGGCGAGCTTCCCGGTCGCCCGGACGCGACCCTTCTTCGACGCCATGGAGAAGGACAAGCCTGGCGCCGGCGGCCTCTTCTCGGCCGCGATCGACCCGTGGAAGTGCTCGGGTTGTCTTGAGTGCATCGACGTGTGCGGCCCCGGCGCGCTGAAAGTACGCCAACAGGATGCAGCCCTGCTCGAACTCGCTGCAGGCTCGCTTCGAGTTCCTGAGCAAGACGCCGAACACACCGGCCCGCTTCGTCGAAGGCGCGCTCGCCCCCGAGGGCGACACCAAGCGGCTGATGCTGGACCGCGGCAACTACTACGCCACCACAGGCGGCCACGGCGCCTGCCGTGGTTGCGGTGAGGTCACGGCGATCCGCCTCGTTACCTCGACCAACCACGCGATCCAGACCAAGCGCCACAAGGAGCACGCCCGCGAGGTGGAGGCTTTGATCGAGAATCTCGATGCAAAGCTCACGATCATCAATGGCGACGCCACCCGCCGCGAGCGCATCGTCAAAGCCCGCGAAATCCTGGAGAAGCGGCTCTACCTTCTGGAGAGCGGCCCAACCGGCAACGGCCCGGCATCGGCCGTGATCGCCAACGCCACCGGGTGCTCGAGCGTCTACGCCTCGACATTCCCCTTCAATCCTTACAACGATCCGTGGGTGAACAGTCTGTTCCAGGATGCCCCGGCGGTCGCCAAGGGACTGTTCGAGGGGCTCGCCGCGGCGGTGACCGACGACGTCAAGGCGCTCCGCATCGCCCATCTCGAACTCGACGACGCCTACGACCCGGCGATGCACGACAAGTTCTTCAAGACGTTTTCCTGGGCTAACTTCACGCCCGAAGAGATGGCGCTCTTGCCGACCGTCATCAGCATGGGCGGCGACGGCGCGACCTACGACATCGGCTTCGGCGCCCTGTCGCGGCTCCTCTCCACCCAGACGCCCATCAAGGTCGTGGTGCTCAACACAGGCGCCTATTCCAATACCGGCGGACAAGCCTCCACGGCGAGTTTGACCGGTCAGGACTCCGACCTGGCCCGGTTCGGCACTGTCCATCACGGCAAACAGGAGGACCGCAAGGAACTCGGCCTGATCGCAGCCTTCCACCCCAACGTGTTCGTGGTCCAGGCCTCGACTGCTCTGCAGGGACACTTCCTGAAGAGCGTCATGGCCTACCTGAACCACACCTCGTCGCCAGCAGTGCTCGACATCTACACGCCTTGCCAGGGCGAGCACGGCATTGCCGACGCGGCGGCAAGCCAGCGCGCGCGCCTCGCCGTGGAGTGCCGCATGAGCCCGGTGTTCGTGCACAACCCGCGCGCCAACACCATGCTCCACGGCCGGTTCAACCTTGAGGGCAATCCCGATCTCGACAAGGACTGGACCAAGAGCAGCATCGAATATGTCGAGAGCGGAGCCGCCAAGCTCCAGGAGGTGGCGCTGACGCCGGCCTACTTCGCGAAGGACGAAACCCGCTTCAAGAAGCAGTTCCGCAAGCTGGCGGCCGATGCCGACGCCATGCTGGTCGAGGAGTACGTCGCCTTGCCGGTCTCGGAGCGGGCGGCCAAGACCCCCTTCGTGTACTCGACCGACGATGCGAAGCGCCTGATCAAGGTGGAGGTGTCCAGCACCATCGTCCATCTGGTGGAGGAGCGTCGAAAGAACTGGCGGACATTGCAGTACCTGGCCGGACGGCAGGTGGAGAAGCTCGACGCCAATCACAAGGCCGAGCTCGAGGCGATGCAGCAGCGCTACCAGGAGGCTGTGACGACGAAGGAGAGCACGCTCGACATCATCGCCCGTGCGATGAGCGAGCTCGCGGCTTCCTCGAATGCACCGGCCAACGGCAGCCTCGCGGCGGCGCTTGCGCCATTCGGCGGCGGAGGGGCGCCCGCGCCAGCGGCCGCTCCGGCGAAGGCGCTGAACGGCAGCGCCGACATCTTCTACATACACGACGAGGACGTCTCGAAGTGCACCAACTGCAAGACCTGCTACCAGCAAGTCAGCGAGATGTTCGAGCTGACCAAGATCGTGGTGGACGGCGCCCCGAAGGACGTCGCCCACACCATCCCGGGCATACTTGAGAAGCTGAAGATAACGCCCGAGCTGAAGGCCCGCGTGGCCAAGGTTGCGGCCAACTGCGATGCGGAGATCATTCGATGAGCAATCAAGACCTCCTTCGCTACGCCCAGACCGAGAACATGCTTGAGACTTCGCGTTCGACGCTCGCGGAGCTCCAACAGACCGAAGCTGTCGAGCTGTTCCAGAAACAGCTCGCGCTCCTCAAAAAGCGGCTGCTCGGCGACCCCAAGTCGCTGCGCAGCACGTTCGTGGCCGATGGCGTCCGCGCCATCGCCTGGGAGTTCCAGCAGGAGGAGCTTAGCGCAGGCTTCACCAAGATGCTTTGGGAACTGCTCTTGCGCAACGACGACATGAGCCTGGTCCTGATGCGCTTCATCTGGTCCATGCCGCTCAAGTTCAAGCGCAAGTTCGTCAAGGCGATCGACGATCATCTCTCCGGCCGCTACCCGATGTTCAAGGGCCTTTCGGATGGTTGGCCGGCCGATGCGTACATCCCGCCCTACATCCGCCCGCCGGAGGAGCGCTCTCAAGACTTCGAGCTCGTGAACACCGGCTATCTCGGCTACATGGCGCTCGGCTACACCGAGCGTGAGGTCGAAATGTTCGTGTGGCTCGAAGTGCTGCGCGACAAGCAGTGCGACGACCGCCCGTGCGAACTCGGCGTCCACATCCAAGGCAAGAAGGATCCGAAGGGCGGCTGCCCGGTCAAAATCCACATTCCCGAAATCATCGATCTCTTGGGGAACGGGAAATTCCGCGAGGCGCTCGAACTGATCGAGAGCTGCAATCCGCTGCCGGACGTGACCGGCCGCGTTTGTCCGCAAGAGCTGCAGTGCCAGGGCGTGTGCGCCCAAACCAAGCGGCCGATCGAAATCGGCCAGCTCGAATGGTATCTGCCTCAGCGCGAGAAGCTGGTCGGCAGGTCGCCCGCGGAGCGCTTTGCAGGCGTGGTCAACCCCTGGGCGCAGGCCGAGAAGCCGCCGATTGCGGTGGTCGGTTCCGGCCCGTCGGGTCTTATCAACGCCTATCTTCTGGCGGCCGAGGGCTTCCCGGTCACCGTGTTCGAGGCGTTCCACGAGCTCGGCGGCGTGCTGCGCTACGGCATTCCCGAATTCCGCCTGCCGAACGAGCTGATCGACGACGTGGTCGGCAAGATCAATCTGCTCGGCGGCCGCTTCGTGAGAAACTTCGTCGTCGGCAAAACCGCGACGCTGGAGGATCTCAAGAACAACGGCTTCTGGAAGATCTTCGTCGGCACGGGCGCCGGTCTGCCCACCTTCATGAACGTGCCGGGCGAGCATTACCTCGGCATCATGTCGGCGAACGAATTCCTTACGCGCGTCAATCTCATGCGCGCGCTCGATGACAAGTACGAGACGCCGCTTCCCGATGTGAAGGACAAGGAAGTATTCGTCATCGGCGGCGGCAACACGGCGATGGACGCCGCGCGCACCGCCCGCAGGCTCGGCGGCAACGTCACCATCGTCTACCGCCGCACCAAGTCGGAAATGCCGGCCCGCGTCGAGGAACTCCATCACGCGCTCGAGGAAGGCATCAACCTGAAGGTGCTGCGCGGGCCGGTCGAGTTCATCGGCAGCGAGAAGACCCACTTCATCAGCCACGCCGTGCTCGCGGTCAACGAGCTGGGCGAACCAGACAAGTCTGGCCGCCGCAGCCCGAGACCGACCGGCGAGACCGAGCGGGTTCCTGTCGACCTCGTCATCATGGCGCTGGGCAACACGTCGAACCCCATCGTGAAAGACGCCGAGCCCAACCTGAAGGTCTCGAAATGGGGCACGATCGAGCTTGGCGACAAGACCAAGCTGACCTCGATCCCCGACGTCTACTCCGGCGGCGATGCGGCTCGTGGCGGATCGACCGCTATTATGGCGGCCAGCGACGGGCAGGCGGCGGCGCGCGAGATCGTCGGCGACATTCCGTTCACGGCGGCGGAGATCGCGGAGCGGGTCGCCAAGGCGGCGCGGTACACCGAACTTGGCCAGGCTGATCAGACCGTTGTCGAGAAGATCGCGCTCGCTGGCGGGATTATCGAGTTCAAGGTGCGGGCCCCCATGGTCGCGCGTTCGGCCAAAGCCGGACAGTTCGTCCGTGTGCTTGGCTGGCACGACGGCGAACTGATCCCACTCACGCTCGCGGATTGGGATGCCGAAGCAGGAACCATCGACCTTGTTATCCAAGGCATGGGCACCTCGACGCTCCTGATGAACAAGATGGCGGTCGGCGACAAGTTCGCCGGGATCGCCGGCCCACTTGGCCGCGCGAGCGAGCTGCACAAATACGCCCACGATGAAACCGTAGTCTTCACCGCAGGTGGCGTGGGCCTCCCGCCCGTCTATCCGATCGCGCGCGAGCATTTGCGGCTCGGCAACCACGTGACGCTCATCGCCGGTTTCCGGTCCAAGGACTTCCTGTTCTGGGTCGGCGAAGAGGAGCGGGTCGGCAAGCTGAAGGCCGAGTTCGGCAGCCAGCTCGACATGATCTACACGTCGAACGACGGCACCTTCGGAGAGAAGGGCTTCGTCACCGCGCCCCTCGAGCGGATGCTGAGGGATGGCAAGAAGAGCAAGGGCCGCAAGATCGCCGAGGTGGTCACAATCGGGCCGCCCCTGATGATGCGCGCCGTCAGCGACCTCACAAAACCCTACGGCGTGAAGACCGTGGCGAGCCTCAACTCGATCATGGTGGACGCCACCGGCATGTGCGGCGCCTGCATGGTGCCGATCATGGTCGACGGCAAGCTTATTCGGAAACACGCCTGTATCGATGGGCCGGAACTCGACTCCCACCTCATCGACTGGGACAAGTTCCTGCCGCGGTTCAACACCTTCAAGGCGCAAGAGCAGCGCAGCAAGGCAGCGCACGGACTGGCGTAGTTTCCGCCGCCGGACATCGGCAGACATTGCCGGACGAGACTTCGGGAGCAGGGTCAACCCTGCTCCTTTTGCTTTGTGCGCCCGGCAAGACTTGCTCAGGTGGCCCACAAATGGCGGAGCGGGCGGCCAGGCGCTATCGCTTGCACCGCTTCGGCGATGCCGCGCGCGTCGATGCCAAAATGCCGGTACAGGTCTCCGAGCGCGGCAGACTGACCGAAATGTTGAACGCCGAGCGATCGCGTCCGATGCCCGCACACAGAGCCAAGCCAGCCCAACGTCGCCGGATGGCCGTCGATGACGGTGACAAGCCCGCAATAGGAGGGAAGGCTGGCCATGATGTCTTCGACATGGCTCATGGCTGACGCGAGCCCCTGCTCACGGGCTTTTTGCGCTCCGGTCCAGTCGGCGTAAAGGCGGTCCGCCGAAGTGACCGACAGAAGACCCACATCCCGGCGGTCCTCCCCGATGAGGCCGGTCGCGTCGATTGCGCCTGGGGCGACGGCGCCGGTGAAGGCGATGGCGACTTGCGCGTTCGGACCGGGCTGTCTCAGCCAGTAGGCGCCCTTCAAGATGGCGCTCTCCAATTCAGGCGTCATCTCTCTGTGAGGCTGATCGAGGGCGCGCGTTGAAAGCCTCAAGTAAACCGACCCGCCGCCATCCGCCTTGGCGGCCGCTTGAATATGCTCGAACCCCCATCTGAGAATAACGGCGAGTTCATCGGCGAAGGCCGGCTCGAAGGAGGTCAGCCGATCCTGCGCCATGCCGATCAGGGGCGTTGCGATGGACTGGTGCGCGCCGCCCTCGGGGGCCAATGTCACGCCCGACGGCGTCGCCACAAGAATGAAGCGCGCATCCTGGTAACAGGCATAATTCAAAGCGTCGAGGCCGCGCTCGATGAAGGGGTCGTACAGCGTGCCGATGGGAAGCAGCCTTTCGCCTGAGATGGCGTGCGCCAGCCCCATCGCGGACAGCATCGCAAACAGGTTCATTTCAGCGATGCCAAGCTCGAAATGCTGCCCCTTGGGAGACATGGACCAGTTATAGGCCGAGGGGATACGTTCGGCGTGGAACAGGTCCTGGTGTTCCCGCCCATAGACGTTTCTCCGGTTCACCCAGGCGCCAAGGTTCGTCGACACCGTCACGTCGGGCGAGACGGTCACGATCCGCGCCGCGAATTCATCCTCGCCTTTGGCGATTTCGTGCATGAGCAACCCGAAAGCCTGCTGGGTCGACATCGAGGGCTGCTTCGGATAGGCGAGGCGCGCGGGCGTTTCGATGCGCGGCGCGTCGGCAGGGCGCAAAGGCTTCCGAGCTGCGCCCGTTCCGGCAAGGAATTGCTCGAGTTCCGAGGCGCTTGCTTGCAACCCCTCGAAATGATCCCATTCATGGCCTTGCCGGATGTTCATCGACACACGCAAGCTGTCGATCTGAGCCGGCGTCATCAGCCCCGCATGATTGTCCTTGTGGCCGGCAATCGGCAGCCCGAAACCCTTGATCGTATAAGCGATGAAGCAAACCGGCCGGTCGTGCTCGCCAGCCTCCGCGAACGACTCGAGGAGCGTTTCAAGGTCGTGCCCGCCCAGGTTTCCCATCAGCGCGGCGAGTTCCTCGTCGCTGCGCCGCTCGATCAAAGCTGAGACATCGGCCTGGTCGCCGATATCGTCGAGGAGCCGCTTGCGCCAGGCGGGTCCTCCCCGGAAACCCAGCGCGGAGTAAAGCTCGTTGGGGCATTTCTCGATCCACCCGCGCAGCGCCTCGCCACCGGGCTCAGCGAAAGCTTTCTCTTGCAGCTTCCCGTGGCGGAGAACGGTGACGTCCCAGCCGAAATTGCGGAACATGGCTTCGATTTTCGCCCAAAGGCCCTCGTGGATGACGGCGTCGAGACTCTGGCGGTTGTAATCGACAATCCACCACGTGTTGCGCAGGCCGTGCTTCCACCCCTCAAGCATCGCTTCGGAGATGTTGCCCTCGTCGAGTTCGGCATCGCCCAAAAGCGCAATCATCCGCCCTTCCGGCGCCTTGACGCCCCAGTCTTTCGCGCGGATGTAATCCTGCACCAGCGACGAAAACAGCGTTTGCGCGACGCCCAGCCCCACCGATCCCGTTGAAAAATCGACGCCGTCGCTATCCTTGGTGCGCGAGGGATAGGATTGGGCCCCTCCATATCCCCTGAACTTCTCCAGTCTTTCTTTGGTCTGGCGGCCGAGAAGATATTGAATGGCGTGGAAGACAGGCCCGGCATGAGGCTTCACCGCGACACGGTCTTCGGCTCTCAAAACCGCGAAATAAAGCGCCGTCATGATGGTCGCCGCCGAGGCGCAGGAGGCCTGATGGCCGCCGACCTTGAGCCCGTCGCTATTTTCTCGCAAGTGATTGGCGTTGTGGATCGTCCACGCCGAGAGCCAAAGCACTTTGCGTTCAAGTTCCTTAAGCATTTCGAGCTTTGAAACTGTCATCGGAACAGCCTCCAGAGCGCATTCGGCGCCGAATGCGCTCTAATCCTTTATTTGATCGCGCTTTCCGGGGCGGAAAACCGCATACACTTTTCCTGAAAGCGCTCCAGAGCAAATATCTTCGAGTAACCGATTTTAGCTCAAAATGGGGCTGCCGTCGGAGCTATTCCTGACGCATGGAAATTCGCCCGTGGCCCAAAAGGGCTTACTCCAGATAATTCAGATAGGCCGCGACGGCTTCCATTTGCGCCGGGGTCAAGCGGTGCGCAATCGGCTGCATGATGGCTGATGTATCTTGTTTTGCAGGATCCTGTCCCCGCTCTTTGCCCCAGTTCGCCAGCTTATTCGTGATGTAGTCCTGAAGCTGGCCCGCCAGGCGAGGGAATGGACCGTTACCTTTGGCCTCCGGACCGTGACAAAAAGCGCAGGGGGGAACGGCGGCCGCGGGCACCCCCTCTTCGTAGATTTTCTTTCCGGCGGCCTCAAGCTCCTTTCGAGCGCCCCCAACGGGTTTAGGGTTGAGACCCCGGAAATGCTCGGCAAGAGCCCTTTGCATCGCAGGACTGAGGAACTGCGCCACGTTGCCCATGATGGGATGCACGCGCCGGTGCTCTATAAAGGCTCGTAACTGATTGACGATGTATTCAACCTGTTGTCCCGCAAGCCGCGGGACGGGGGGAACGCCCCTGTAACCCTGTCCCGACGGTTGATGACAGACTTGGCACTCTTCGATCTTGGCCCGCAGGTCTTCTGCCGAAGGCGGCAGCGCGAGTTCCAGCGTTGTGAACTCGACGCCCTTGGCTTGCAGGCGAGGTTCGTAAACGCCAAGAGAAGCGCTCCCTGTCCCTGGCGCCGCCCAAGCGGGTCCCGCAAAAGCCAATCCGAAAATAAGGCTGAAGGAGGCTACTTCCGAGAATAATGAAAACCGTTCAGGGCGCACACTTTCCCCCTCTCAAACCCTATGCTCAAGGTTCATCACATCCGTTCAGGGATGGCGCCGGTCATCATCCCATCCTCAGCGACGATGGACGGGGACGAAAGCATTAGCGCACGACAACCGTCTTGGCACGCAAAGGCCACGGCTGTCATCCCAAGAGTATTGGGGACCGCTTCGGAAACGCGGCAGGCCGCTCGGCCCGCATCGATGACGTTTTCGGGATTGTTGTCGCTGAAGGATACGCGAGACCAAGACAGGAGGTGGGTTTGCCTTGGAGGGTAGGGCTGTAAATAAGGAGGGCGGCGAAATCGCCGCCCTCCATGAAACCATAAGCCGCCGAAAAAGGTGTTCGACGAACAGAGCTCATCCGCCTAGCGGAGAGTGCCTCTGCTGCCTGCATGGGCTGTAACCGGCTGATTATAGCCGCCTTCGCAGATAATCCGGTAGGTGATGTCCCAGCTCTTCGCCAGCGGGTTGTCCGCTGCGGGCTGAACTTCCTGGATGTATTTTGCGCCGGGATTCGAATGAATGAAGCGCACAACCTTACCGCCCTGATTCATCTCGCCACAGGTAAAGGAGACCTGGTCGAACCGGACGTCATGGCTGGAGACGACATTGTCGGCTGCCATGGCGGGAATGCTGGATATGGCTAAAATCGCAAGTGAATGCTTCAACATGGGAGCCTCTCTCTCCGTCTCGCTTCCTTAGCCGGGGTTGGGGCTCTGGAGCCGGATTGGGGCTCGGGGCCGAAACTCTCGCCAGATCGAGACCTGACCGTATTTCTATACCATCAACGTTTCCGGGTTTGACTTAAAGCAAACTGAACGTTGACTTAAATCAATATTAATGTCGACCGCGCAGATGAGAAATCACGTTCTCGTGAAAGGGGCGTTCGATGCCGCCTAGCTTCCGCCGCTCAGGACCGGCTGTCTTTGCCTTTGTGGTTTGGCTTAAATCAAATTGAATACTGACTTCAGTCAAACTTAATAGACAAGGCGGTATCGAAACCGGACAATGCGGAGAGATGGTCAAATGATCGTTTGTTTCGCGCAGCGCGCATTGAGCACTCGGTAATTACCCAAAGGTGAGCAAATAATGCGCAATCGCGCGCTCGGCGCCTTCCTTCTGACCTTGGCGGCAGCCGGCGGTCTCATCGTTCTCCCCCCTCAGAAGGCCGAAGCGGCTGGGGCGGACACCTCCAAGCATTTCGAACTTTTGAACGATGCGCTCGCGAAGGTGCGCGCCAATTATGTCGTGCAGCCCGACGATTCGAAACTCCTCGAAGACGCAATTAGTGGAGTTATGACCGGGCTCGACCAGGCGCGAGGCGGCCGTGTCGCTCTCCCCTCGCCAAGACTGGGGAAGGCTGTGGCGTTTGCAGATGCGTTCTCGCAAATTCGCGCTCAATTTGGCGTGAAGGCCGATAATTCGAAGCTCGTTGAATACGCAATTAGAGGCGCAGTCACGGGGCTCGACCCGCATTCGTTCTACCTCTCGCCGAAAGAAGTGGCGGAAGAGCAGGAGGAGGTGCGCGGGGGTTTTGGCGGTCTCGGCGTCAACGTGAAAATGGAGACCGGCGGCGCCAAAGTCATGGAGCCCATAGAGAATATGCCCGCGGACCGGGCCGGCGTGCTTGCAGGCGATATTATAACCGCTATCGACGGGAAATCCCTCAAGGGCCTCAGCATGAGCGCCGCGGGGGAGAAAATGATCGGGCCGGTCGGATCTTCCGTAACGCTGACGCTCGCCAGGAGCGGGGCGGACAAGCCGGTGACGGTCAAGGTCGTCCGCGACATCATCCGGGTTAACACCGTCCAGTACAGCGTCGAAGGAGATGTGGGCTGGATCAAGGTCAAGTCATTCGAAAACAAGTTCACCGCCGATCATGTACGGTGGGCTGTTGAGGACATCAAAAAGGCTCTCGGCTCCAAAGTTTCCGGCTACGTGCTCGATCTCAGGAACAACCCCGGCGGCCTTCTCGATCAGGCTATCGCCGTCTCGGACGCTTTTCTCGACGGCGGCCCCATCGTCATCATGAAAGGCCGTAACGTCTCCGATATTCACAGCGCCGACGCGAAGCCCGGAGACATCACGGATGGAAAGCAGCTCGTTGTGCTGATCAACGGCGGATCGGCTTCAGCTTCGGAAATCGTGGCAGGCGCGCTTCAGGACCACAACAGGGCTACGCTCCTCGGCACCAGGTCCTACGGGAAGGGCTCGGTTCAGACCCTGATTCCGCTCGTGAACAAGGGGGCTATACGCATCACGACCGCGAGGTATTACACCCCCTCCGGCCGCTCCATCCAGGCGACGGGCATCGAGCCGGATTACGATCTCAAGCCGGAGATTCCGCAACAGCTGAAGCTGGAGCTTGCGTCGCTGCCGCTCGAATCCGAGGCGCAACTCAGAGGCCATCTGAGGAACGATGGCGTCGAGGAAAGATCCGGCAGCAGTACGTATGTGCCGAAAGAAAAGACGATGGACGATCAGCTCAATGCGGCCATCGCTCTCATTCATGCCCAGCTCCCGGATACGGACCAGAATGAAAATGGATCAGGTTCGGGCGGCGGCGGCCTCGCTCTTGGCTCAAGCCGCAGCTGACGGGTCTTCCCTACAGTCGAAGGTACAGTCACATCGGGAAGCTGTTTCGCAAGCTCCCCGGTGCGGTGCGCGGCGCTCTCGAGCTTAAGCACCTGCCTTTTCATCGACTTCAAAAATTCCGAAGTTATTGCCTTCGGTATCCGTGAAATAGCCCTGCCAGCTTTGACCGTTGACGGGGAATTTCGGTTCCACAACAGACCCGCCAAGCTTTTTTATTGCCTCTTCGGTTGCATCGAAATTCGCAACCTCGAACGAGCAAACAAAGGCATTCGCGCCGCACTGCGAGGGGGGACGTATCGCCTGCCGGGGAAGCAACCCTCCGGACAATTCTCCCGCTTCTATACGCCAATAGCGCTCGGGACCCTGGTCCTCGGAAAACTTCCAGCCGAGAACCTGAGAGTAAAAGTTAATCGCTCGCGCCGGATCGTCGGCCTCAATCTCGAAATAGATGGTCATCGCAGCTCTCCGCTTTGTCGTGCGCCATCTCAACACACCCGCGCATCGCGGGCAATTGCCCGTTCACGCCCAGAAAGCCAATTAAGGGAGGTTTGGGGAGTGGCATTGTTATGTATATCATAGGCAGTAGCTATCGCTCCGAGGGCTAACAGGCCTTCCTCATGCTGCACCCGCGAAAAGCCCTGGATAATTTGGCGGAGCCATGTCACCTTTCATGTCAACCGCGCCTCCATACGTCCCAGCAGGAGGGGAGCATGAGCTTCGATTCACACACGACCCACAAGCCAGATGCGACGAAGCTGGCTGGTTCCGCTACGCTCACTCTTCATGACAAGCAATATGAATTTCCTGTGATCTCAGGCACAAGCGGGCTGCATGTGATCGACATCACAAAGCTCTACGGCCGGTCCGGAGCTTTCACCTTCGATCCAGGCTTTGCCTCGACTGCGAGTTGCAAATCCGACATCACCTTCACCGACGGCGAGCACGGTATGCTGTTTTATCGGGGCTATCCGATCGAGCAGCTGGCCGAGCACAGCACCTACCTGGAAACCTGCCATATCCTGCTTTACGGCGATTTGCCGAACAAAGAGCGCAGCCTCGATTTCAAGAAGCGCGTTACCTCCCACACGATGCTGCACGAGCAGATGCACCGCTTCTTCTCCGGCTACCGGCGTGACGCCCACCCGATGGCGGTCATGATCGGAACCGTTGGCGCGATGTCCGCCTTCTTCGACAACTCCACCGACGTCACAAATCCGGCCCAGCGTGAGCTTGCCTCACTCCGGCTGATCGGCAAGATGCCGACGATTGCGGCGATGGCCTATAAATATTCCGTTGGCCAACCCTTCATGGTCCCGCGGAACGACCTCGATTACGCCTCCAACTTCCTTTTCATGATGTTCGGCGTGCCGACCGAGGCTTGGAAGGTCAACCCGGCGTTGAGCCGCGCGATGGACCGCATTTTGATCCTTCACGCCGATCACGGGCCGAACGCGTCCGGCTCGACGGTGCGGCTCGCCGGGTCCTCCGGAGCCAACCCCTTCGCCTGCATTGCGGCCGGAATCGCTTGCCTCTGGGGCCCCAAACATGGAGGGGCAAACGAGGCGGCGCTCAAGATGCTTATGGAAATCGGCTCGCCCGACCGCATCCCGCTCTACATCGAGCGAGCGAAGGACAAGAAGGATAAGTTCCGGCTCATCGGCTTCGGGCATCGAGTTTACAAGAGCTACGATCCGCGCGCGCGCATCATGAAAGAAATCTGCAAGGAGGTGCTCGAGGTTACGGGCGTCAAGAATGACCCGATCTTCGAAGTGGCGCAGGAACTCGAACGCATCGCGCTCCAAGACGACTATTTCATCGAGAAAAAGCTTTTTCCCAACATCGATTTCTGGTCAGGCATAACCCTGAAAGCACTGGGTTTCCCGCCCTCCATGTTCACGGTGCTGTTCGCCATGGCGCGCACTGCGGGGTGGATTGCTCAGTGGAAAGAGATGATCGCCGATCCGGAGCAGAAAATCGGGCGGCCGCGCCAGCTCTATATCGGCGAGCAGCCCCGCCAATACGTGCCGCTGGAGTCGCGCCCTTAAGCCCGACCGCTCTCACTTTGGAGAAATACGGTCCCAATGGGGAACGGGCGCGAAGCTTCCGGCAAGAAAGTCGATGAAGCTTCGAACCTTTGCCGGTGGACGGCGATCCGGCGGGTAAACCGCAAATATCCCATCCAAGGGAGCCGGGTTGTGGTCCAGCCTGATCGGCACGAGCAATCCTTCCGCAATCTCCCGGGCGACCAGAAACGTCGGCTGGCAAACGACGCCCTGTCCCGCAATCGCGGCGGCGACAAGCGCGTCGCCATTGTTGGCCTTCAGGCTTCCGCTCACCGGCACACTGATTTTCTTATCATTGCCGAAGCGCCAGCGCCCCGCGCCAACGCTCTGCGAAAGTGTGTACCCGAGACAGTTGTGGACGGTGAGTTCGCCTACGGTCTGCGGCGTTCCCTTCTCTTCGAGATAGGCAGGCGCGGCGCAAACGACCGTGCGGCAGGGCGCGAGCTTCCGCGCGATAATACTTGAATCTTCCATGGCGCCGATACGCACGGCAAGATCCCAACCCTCTTCGAGAAGATCGACGCGGCGGTCGTTGAGGCCGAGATCGATGGTCATTCCGGAGTGGTTTTGCAGAAATCGGGGGATCAGCGGAGCAATCTCCCGCACGCCGAAGGAGACGGGCGCGTTAAGGCGGAGCGTGCCCCGCACTTCGACCGCGCCCGCGGCAGCTTCGGCATCGGCGTCGTTCACCTCGCCAAGAATGCGTTCGACGGCATCGAGATAAGTGCGTCCCGCCTCGGTCAGCGTGAGCCGCCGCGTGGTCCGGTGCAGAAGCTTCACGCCGAGGCGAGCCTCAAGCGCCGCTACGTGTTTCGTCGCCATGGTCTGCGACATGCCCAGCGTGCGAGCGGCTGCAGACAGGCTGCCTGAGACCGCCACGCTCGCAAACACCTGCATTCCGGTCAGACGGTCGAGCATTCAGATCAACCTCACACTCTCGGTGGGAGATGATAGCACCAGAAAGGGAATTATCCATCCGCTCGTTCAGTGGCATCTAACGGTTGTATTCCTTCAACGGAGGCTCTTATGATCGACACACGAACCGCTCCTTACGCCGCGCTTCTCCTGCGCGTCAGCCTTGGCGTTCTCTTTCTCGCCCACGGGCTCCTGCTCAAAGTCCTCACTTTCACCATTCCCGGAACGGTCGGATATTTCCAGAGCATCGGCTACCCTGGTTATTTCGCCTACCTTGTGATTGCTGGCGAAATCGGCGCTGGCATTGCCCTCATTCTCGGGACCTACACGCGCGTGATTGCGCTCTTGGCGCTGCCCATCCTGATCGGCGCGACGCTGCAACATATCGGCAATGGCTGGGTCTTCTCGGGCAATGGCGGCGGCTGGGAGTTCCCGGTGTTCTGGATTGCGATGCTGCTCGTTCAGACATTGCTTGGCGATGGCGCTTTCGCCTGGCGTCCCTCGTTCGGTGGGTTAGTACGCCCCGCGGAAAATCCTGCCCGGCTTGCGGCGAGCGCTTCCAGGACTTCCCGCGGATAAGGCGTACTAGCAACTATTGATTCTAATACAGCTTTTCGGAGGCAAGTTCGCCTGACCACTTCCGGCAAATGGGGTGCCAACTTGCCTCCGGCTGCACTAGCCTCGCCGAAGCGCGTCGAGCACGCAGCGTAATAATTGAGGGAGGCCGCCATGAGCCAAACCGCAACACCTCTTCCTACGATCGAACCCCAATTGACGCCGCGCCCGATCGATCCGGGCGTCCGCATCGGCCATGTGCATCTGAAGGTGGCGGACCTCGACCGCGCGCTTGCTTTCTACTGCGGCGTGCTTGGGTTCGAGCTGAAGCAGCGGTTCGGCAGAGAGGCGGCCTTTCTCGCCGCTGGCGGCTATCACCTCACATCGGGCTCAATACCTGGGAGAGCAAAGGCGGCTCCGCGCCGCCTCCCGGCGCGACGGGCCTCTACCATGTCGCGATCCTCTATCCCTCGCGCGCCGCCTTGGCCGACGCCTTGAAGCGTTTGCTGGCCGCGGATGTGCTGCTCGATGGCGCTGCCGATCACGGCGTCAGCGAGGCGATTTATCTGCGCGATCCGGACGGCAACGGCGTCGAGCTTTACCGCGACGTTCCACACGAAGACTGGCCGCGCAACCCGGACGGGACAGTCGCGATGACTACCGGGCTTCTCGATCTTCGAGCGCTGCTGAGCGAAGCCGGTTAAGGGAAACAGCATGCTCGTGGATGGCAAATGGACCTGTGATTGGCATCCCGTCCAGGCGACCGATGCAAAGGGCGGCTTCGTCCGGCAGTGTTCGAGCTTCCGCAATTGGGTGACGCCCGACGGCGCGCCCGGGCCGAGGGGCGAGGGCGGCTTCAAGGCTGGGGCGGGCCGCTATCATCTCTATGCGGCGCTCATCTGCCCATGGGCCTCGCGCACGCTGATTGCGCGAAAGCTGAAGCGGCTCGAAGATGCGGTCAGCGTCACGATTGTCGAGCCGCAGATCACCGGACAGGGCTGGCGCTTCGGGGACTATCCCGGCGCCGGCCGCGACACGCTTAATGGAGCAACTTACCTCCACGAACTCTATTCACGCGCCGATCCACACTTCACGGGGCGCGCGACTGTGCCCGTTCTGTGGGACAGCAACACAGGCACCATCGTCAGCAACGAGTCCGCCGACATTGTGCGGATGTTCAATTCCGGTTTTGGCGCACTGGCCGACCCCTCCATCGACCTCTACCCCGAGGCACTTCGGCCTGCCATCGATGCCTGGAACGCGCGCTTCTATCCATCGCTCAACAATGGCGTCTACCGCGCGGGCTTTGCGACCACCCAGGCTGCATATGAGGAGGCGTACCATGGTGTCTTCGCCATGCTCGATGAGTTGGAGCAACACCTGGGAAGGGACAAGTTTCTGGTCGGCGAGCGCCTCACGGAAGCGGACATCCGGCTATTCGTGACCCTTGTGCGTTTCGATTTGGCCTATTACGGCCTGTTCAAATGCAATCGCAAGCCCATCGCCGACTATCCCGCGCTCTCCGACTATCTGAGCCGCATGCTTGCAACGCCCGAGATCCGCGAGACGGTGAACATCGACCACATCAAGCAGGGCTACTACTCGATCCGCGCCCTCAACCCGAGCGGGATCGTTCCGCTCGGGCCAAAGTTGTGCCATGAACTGACGCCCGCACACGGCCCGAGGCATGCGCTATCCTAGAACGGCCCCCTCAAGTTACCGTACGCTGTAAACGTGCAACCGTCCGGTGTCTTAATCTTGAACGAGACGGTCACAGTCGAGCTTCCAACCGCTGTGGGGGTCGGCGGTGTTGGGAATGAGAACGCTCCATTTTGTGTGCCGGTGTGAGAGCCTCTTGTGTCGATGCCAGTACTCGTAACGGACGTTGCACCGTTGAGCAGGCCTTTTGTTGAACTGGTGTTTGAAACCCATAGCATCGCCGACTGCATTGCTGAGAGTTCATCAAGAGGAAAAAGCATAAGCTTGTCTTGGTTTTGATCGTTAGGCGCGCCTTTGGGCGCGAAAACTGCATGAGCGAATTGGCCGACATCATTTCCGCCACT
This sequence comes from uncultured Alphaproteobacteria bacterium, assembly GCA_963757195.1. Taxonomy (GTDB): domain Bacteria; phylum Pseudomonadota; class Alphaproteobacteria; order Rhizobiales; family Rhodomicrobiaceae; genus Rhodomicrobium. Next base: position 1,415,922 of record CAVWQG010000001.1, on the reverse strand, counting down.
GCTGCACGCGGCGGCAGGGGTGGCCGTGGTGATGGATAATTCGCCCTGCCAGAGATATTTGCCCGATGGTGTAACTATTGGTGTGGCTGCGTTAGCCAGGGCGGTCATGGCAAGAACCATAGCGGCGGCAGTGAGTGTCTTCTTCATGCTTTGCTCCAGAAATAATTCAAATTTATCTGCTCGTTTTGCTCGCGTGGCTCGGCTTGGCGCTTAGAAGGGCCCAGTCAAGGCACCGGACAAAGCAAAGGTGCAGTTGCCTTGCTTCTGGATAATCTTCATGTTTATTGTCGAGCTTCCAAGCGCGATGGCCGGTTTTCCAACAACAGGGGGTGCCGGCAGATTCGAAACGGTAAATGCGACCAAAAACTTTGGGTTTGTGTTTAACCCTGTCCTATCGATGTAGGTAAGATTAACGTTCGTGTTTGTTATTCCGATAAGGTTGTTTCCTGAAGCTGGCACCATCTCGCCCGCAATGATGCCCCTAGAGAACCTGAGCTTGTCTTTGGAGTTGTTGCCTGGAAAACCTTTAGGCTCGAATACCACTGGGCGAGCGTCGCCAACTTTAACGCACGGGCCGTTGGTTGAGATGACGAATAACTCGCCTTGCCAGAGAGAGCGGCCCGACGGGGTAAGGGGCGTGTTGGAGGCTGCGTTGACGGCGGTTGTAGCAATGACAATGGCAGCGGTTGCGAGTGTGTATTTCATGTTTCTCCCGAACATCGATTAAAAACTTTTAGCTCAACTGATCTTGCGATCGAATCATATAGATAGATAGCTATACGAATACGCCGCTCGTAAGAAGCGTAAAGTTAGGCTTCAATTTGCGCACAAAAATTGCGATTAAGCCCGTTTGCTTACAGAAGCGTTACAGACCTTGTGGATAATTTCAAAGTCCCGCGGCCTTCTCTAAAGCCGCCGGCCGGAGCGCTTTCATCGCCGTGTCATCGAGATTGGGGTCGCCTCGCACAAGCTGGACCGGCGGTCAGAGCCCGGTCCGTGAACCTCGCGGCTGCCCATCAAGGCATGGCGTCGTCCTCAATCTCAGCAACGGCAGCGCCGATGTTCTCGACGCCGATTTCGAAAGGTTTTGAGCTGCAGCAAGCCTTTGTCGAGCACCCAAAAACTAATCGTGAGCGCCGATCGATGTGACGCACGCGCCATTTTTTGTTATGAGGTTCCCCGACTGCTCTTGCTCGTCGAAGCGATAATCCAAGGGATGAATCTCATGGCCGAAGGAACGGTGCTCATCATCGGCGCGGGCGGCGTCGGAAGCGTCACGGTGCATAAATGCGCCATGAACCCGGATGTATTTAAAAAAATCCACCTGGCGAGCCGCACCATCGAAAAGCCGAATGCGATCAAGGCGTCGGTCAAGCACCGCACCGGCGTCGATATCGCCACCCATGTCGTCGATGCCGACGAGACAGGGCAGGTCATCAGCCTCATCGAGACAGTGAAGCCGGAAGTGGTGGTCAACCTTGCCCTGCCGTATCAAGACCTCACCATCATGGAGGCGTGCCTCGCGGCCAAGGCGCCCTATATCGACACCGCCAATTATGAGCACCCGGACAAGGCGCACTTCGAATACAAGCAGCAATGGGCGTTCCAGGATAAGTACAAGAGCGCGGGCATCATGGCCGTGCTGGGCGCTGGCTTCGACCCCGGCGTCACCAATGCCTATTGCGCGTATGCGCTGAAAAAATACTTCGACACGATCCGCTTCGTCGACATCGTGGACGCCAATGCGGGCTCGCACGAAAAAGCCTTCGCGACGAACTTCAATCCCGAGATCAACATCCGGGAGGTAACGCAGGTGGTCCGCCATTTCGAGCACGGAAAGTGGGTGGAAACCCCCGCGATCCTCGACACAGACGCCGTGCATTTCACCTTCGATTTTCCGGTCGCGGGCCCGAAGGAGAGCTATCTCCTGTTCCATGAGGAGATGGAGTTGCTCGCGAAGAACCTTCCGGGGCTGGAGCGCATGCGCTTCTGGATGACGTTTTCGGAAAACTACCTCACACACCTGCGTGTCATTCGGAATATCGGCCTCGATAATATCAAGCCGATCGACTTCAAGGGCCAGAAAATCGTGCCGATGGAGTTTCTGAAAGCGCTGCTGCCCGACCCGGCCTCGCTTGCGACGAACTACAGCGGCAAGACGGTCATCGGCTGCATCGTCACCGGCATGAAGGCCGGCAAGGAAAGCACGAAGTTCATCTACAATGTCTGCGATCACGCGGAGACGTTCAAGGAAGTCGGCTCGCAAGCGATTTCCTATACGGCAGGCGTGCCGCCGATGGTTGCGGCCATGATGGTCATGCAGGGGAAATGGAGCGGCGCTGGCGTTTACAACGTCGAGCAACTCGATCCCGAACCCTTCCTTGAAGGCGTTTCAGCGAACGGTCTGCCGTTCGAGGTGATCGACTATAAGCCGCTGCCCGCGAAGATCTAGGTTCCACCAGTGCTGAAGGATGACTCATGCGCCACTCGGCAGTACCCCTCATCCTGTCCTTCTCCCGCAAGGGGAGAAGGGACGTTGTTGCTTGCGCGAGCGGACTCCCTCTCCCCTTGTGGGAGAGGGCGGGGGTGAGGGGTATTGACGTTTCGCAAATCAATAATTCCGGGTACTGACGCATGAAAAAGCGGCCCAGATCTTCCCTCGACGCAACAAAGGTGAATGCCGCCTCATTCGTGATCGAGGAAGACATCCTTCGCCATAATCTGAGCATTCTGAAGCACGTCAAGAACGAGACGGGCTGCAAGATGTTCCAGGCGCTGAAAACCTGGTCTACCTGGCCGCTGTTTCCTATCACGAGGGAATATCTCGACGGGACCGAGGTCAGCTCATTGAACGAGGCGCGCCTCGGCTACGACACTTTCAATCATGACGTCCACATGTTTGCGCCCGCGTACAGCGAGAGCGAATTCCCGAAGATTCTGAAATATTGCAGCACGATCATCTTCAACTCGTTCGCCCAGTGGCAGAAGTTCAAGCCGCAGGTGGATGCGTTCGTAAAGGAAAGCGGCAAAACCATCGAGTGCGGGCTGCGCATCAATCCGGAATTCATCGGGGAGGATGAGCACGGCGGCCTGTGGTCGCCATGCGGTCCCGGATCGCGCCTGGGCATCCGCATCAGCGAGTTCAGGAAAGCGCTTGCCGAAAATCCGAACGCCCTGGATGGCATCAGCGGACTGCACTTCCACATCTTCTTCGACAAGGTCTTCGAAGATCTGAAAGAGGCGATTGAAGTCGTGGAGGGAAATTTCGGCGAATATTTTTCGCGGATGAAGTGGATCAATTTCGGGGGCGGGCAAAAGATCACCGATGACGATTACGACGTTGAGGGCCTGATCGCGCTCGTCGGCGGTTTCCAGACAAAACACGGCGTGACCGTTCACATGGAGCCGGGCGCTGCGATTGTCAAAAACGCGGGCGTGTTGGTCGCCAACGTGCTCGATATCGTCGACCGCGACGATGTGGATTTCAAAATCGCGATTCTCGACATGTCGTTCAACGCGCACATGCCGGATTTTCTCTTGAGCCCCGACCTCGACATGCCGGTGACGGGCGCGGAAATCGTCCGCGATGCGGCGGCGCTGAAAGGGCGCAAGCATGTCTACCGTCTCGCGGGCGGCACCTGCGTCTCCGGCGACCAGCTCGCGCAGTGGCATGCGTTCGAAGAACCGCTGAAGCCGGGCGGCAAGGTCATCATGGAGGACGCCATCCAGTATAACCTCGTGCAATGCACGATGTTCAACGGCGTCCAGCATCCGGCCATCCTGCTTTGGAAGAACGGCAAGCTGGAAACGATCCGCGAATTCACCTACCAGGACTATCGCGCGCGGATGGGCTGACCATGAATGAGCGCCAAAACTACCTGGCGGAGGGCTTCCGGAATGTCGACCGGCAGTCCGATATCGAAAAGTTCAAAGCCTGCCTGACCGCCATGGAATCCCTCGCGAGCTTCAGGACGTACAAAGAAGAAACCTATCAGCTCCTGAAGCCCAAGGAAGGCCGAGCTTTCATAGATTTGGGCTGCGGTCTCGGCTTCGACGTGGAGAGGCTTGCGAAGAAAACATCCGCGAAGATCGTTGGCCTCGATACGAGCTATGAATTGCTGAAAGAGGCACAGCGTAGAGCAGACGGTCCCGGCATTACCAATGTCGAGTACGTGCTGGCCGATGCCCGTCTTTCCTGCTTCAAGGATGGTCAGTTCGATGGAGCCCGGGCAGATCGCACCTTGCAGCATCTCAAGCGTCCCGAACTCGTCATTGAGGAGATGGCGCGCGTTGTCCGCAGCGGAGGAAGGGTCGTTTGCGCCGAGCCTGACTGGGGAACTTTCTTCGTCGATGACGATGATGCCGGCGCTGTGCAGGAGGTCTGCCGCGAGTGGACGAAAAGCATCAAAAATCCCTTCATCGGCCGTGAACTTCCACGCCTTATGAAGTCGGCCGGGTTAACAGATATCAAGATAAGCGGACATCTATTGGCGACTTATGGGTTGCAAGAAGTAAATCTGATCTATGACGTGCGGAAGACATCCGAGCTTCTTTCTGAAAAGGACTCGCAGCAACAGTTTCAATCATTGGTATCAAAAGCTGGCGTTGCGGGACTCGCAATTACCGGTCTTTGCCGGCGTCACAATCGTTATAGCAGCTGGATCGAAGGAATAATCGTAAAGCCAGATTTTTGGCATTCCGGCGAGAAGACGCAATTTTGGGTGATTTCATCCATCCTTCACAGTCGAGCTTTAGTCTACGTTCGGCGCCCACCCGTAATCCGCCGGTCGCGGGTGATTGTCAGGTGGACCAGGTCTCCCCCTCGCGTTGCCTGGTCCACCGACAAGCGCTTGGTATTTTCCGCTCTGATCGGGAACCAAGCATGTGCCTAATTGTTTTTATGGCGCTGAGCTGCATTCAGGGTTGATGTTGACGCCCTTTAGGACACCGTGGCATGGGCGCCAAAGCCGCTCACGAGGCGCAAAGGCCGCCATTAGGATGCGTCCCGGACGCTAATAACAGGCCGGGCGCCTGCGTGTTTTCCAGCCTGCTCGTCGCCTACGGTATGGTGCTGGCGTTCGGAATAGCCGCAAATTTACAGGTCCAGAAGTTGGAGGCGATCATGAACGTCGCCGCCATTGCCGGACTTGTCGTCCTTTGGGCCGCCTTCTGGCGCGCCAGCCGCCGGGACGCGACCGGCCACCTGCGCCGCGATTGGCGCCGCCACGCCGTGTCCACGGCGGGCGATCAGCCTATGACCACAAAAAAGGCCGGATCACTCTTGACAGATCATTGGGGTCCCGCCTCCATCATCGGTTCTCTCAGCGAGTAAACTCGCTTCTGGAAGTGAGACAAGCGTGGGGGATGGTCCGCGCCTGACCCGGCTTTGTTTGCTGCTCGGAGAGGACACGCTTGTCGATAGCCGTATACCGGTCTTTCACGCCGGTGCTGGAAAGGATAAAGCCAGCCAACGTCATTCTGGCGGCGCTCATCGCCGCCCTGCTGGCGGCCGCTTCAACTGCGATCATCTTCTGCTGCTATCGCGCATCCTTGCCGCTGGAAATCGATCCGAACGAGGCTTGGAATGCGTGGCAGAGCAAGTCTCTTGCCCATCTGTATCCAACGAGAGACGCGCTCACGATAAACAACTATCCTCCGCTCTATTTCTATCTGCTCCATGCCTGCGCTTCACTGGGCGCCGAGGAAATCTACGCCGGCAGGGCCATATCCATCTTCGCTTCGCTTGCTCTGACGTTTCTTGTGTATCGCGCGATCCTTATCTTGGGGGCCGGACGATTGGCGGCTTGTATAGGAGCAATCTGGTTTCTGGCCACGCTTGCGGGAGCCTCTACCGGCTATGTCGGGATGAACGACCCTCATCTTCTTGGCCTGGCCGTGATGTGCGCCGGCTTTACATGGTTTATCGCCAGGGCGAACGGGGGAAGGGCGACAGAACCCGCGGTTCTCTTGATGATCCTGGCGGGCTTCATCAAGCACAGCCTCATTGCGATCCCGGCGTCGGCTCTCATTTGGCTGGCCTTCGACAGGCCGCGCGAGGCTCTGCGCGCCGCAGCTTTTGGAGCGGCGGCGTGCGCGGCCGGATTGCTTGTCTGCTACGGAGTCTATGGCGGCGCGTTCTTCGAACAACTCATGATGCCAAGAGCTATGGGGTGGAAGAATTTGCATCTCGCGCTCACTTACGCGGCGCCGCTTTCTGGAGCCGCCGCGATTTGCTTTGGTTGGCTCGTTTACGACCGCCGCAGCCGCCTCGCGCAAAGGATGGCAGTCTTGCTCGCCCTCACGTTCATCGGCGGTTTCGTGCAGTCGCTAGGGGATGGCCTCGATGTCAACGCCTATTTCGAGTTCCTCTTCGCGCTCGCAATCGGCATCGGGTTGGCGTTCAGCAAAATGCAAGCCTCGCCTGCCAGCGCGCCGCGAGCCACTGTGACGAGGTTAGCCTTCGTTTCTGTCCTTTTGACTGCGCTCGCGTTTTCGTCTCAGGGCGAGCCATACAAATTCGCATTCAGCCGTGAATTCCGCCAGGACGTTGTGGAGAACGTCGACGCTGTCCGGACCGAGGTCAGGCGCTTGAAGAAAATGCAAGGGAATGTGTCCTGCTCGGTGATGCTGGTCTGTTATTGGGCGGGAAAGCAATTCGTTTGGGACGACTTCGCCATGCGGGAGCGCGTCGCCACCGGCAAATGGACCGGCGCTGAACTGAAACGGCAGGCGCGCCTGCATCACATCCGGTTCGAGACCATCGATGATCGAACGGTGTGGTGATCCACGGCCTGGGAGGCGCTCCAGGTTTGCACCGGCTCGACCGTCACCATCCGACTCGGCGTGCACTGAATAATTTTGCAGCCGAAGCGGAACACTACTCCCCCTCGTATATTGTCAGCGGAGGGCCGTCCGTCGGGGCGGCAATCCAGTTTGTTTCAATGAGCGGAGGTGTGAATGAGACGCAGGATGTCCGTGCTTTATGGCCTCTCCGTCCTGGCGGCGGCCTCGACGCTGGTTTGCGCTTCGTTTGCTCTCGCTCAGGCTCAAACCCAGGAGGAGAAGCGGCCGAATATTCTCGTCATTTGGGGCGACGACATCGGCCAGTTCAACATCAGCGCTTACAATAATGGCATCATGGGATACCGGACGCCCAACATCGACCGCATTGCCAAGGAAGGCGCGCTGTTCACCGACTATTATGGTCAGCAAAGCTGTACCGCCGGCCGCGCCGCCTTTATCACCGGGCAGTCGCCGATCCGCACCGGCCTCACCAAGGTTGGCCTGCCAGGCGCGCCGGAGGGCATGAGCGACAAAGATCCGACCATCGCCACGTTGCTGAAGGCTAAGGGCTATGTGACCGGCCAGTTCGGCAAGAACCATCTGGGCGACCGCAACGAGCATCTGCCGACCGTGCACGGGTTCGACAAGTTCTTTGGCAACCTTTACCATCTCAACGCCGAAGAGGAGCCGGAAAACGAGGATTACCCGAAGGATCCAGCCTTCAAGGCGCGGTTCGCGCCGCGCGGCGTGCTGAAATGCGAGGCGACGAGTTCGGACACGTCCCCGCCCGATCCGCGCTTTGGCAAATGGGGCAACCAGAAGTGCGAGGATACCGGTCCGCTCACAAAGAAACGCATGGAGACAATTGACGAGGAATTCCTCGGCGATACGCTCGGCTTCATCGACCAGGCCAACAAGGACAAGAAGCCGTTTTTCGTCTGGTTCAACTCGACCCGCATGCACATCTGGACCTATCTCAAGAAGGAATCCCAGGGCAAAACGGGGCTTGGCGTCTATCCCGATGGCATGGTGGAGCACGACGGCCAGGTCGGCCAACTGCTCAAGAAGCTCGACGATCTCGGCATCGCCAACAACACGATCGTCGTCTATTCCACCGACAACGGCGCCGAGACCATGAGCTGGCCCGATGGCGGGACCACGATCTTCCGCAGCGAGAAGAACACCAACTGGGAAGGCGGCTATCGCGTCCCGGCGATGGTGCGCTGGCCCGGTTTGGTGAAGCCCGGCACGGTGATCAACGACGTTTTTGCGCACGAGGACTGGCTCACGACGCTGATGGCCGCGGTGGGCGAGCCGCAAATCGCGGAAAAGCTCAAGGAGGGCGAGACCGTGGGCGGCGCGACATACAAGGTGCACCTCGACGGCTACGATCAGCGCGATCTGCTCGCCAAGGGCAACGGAAACGGCAAGCGCAAGGAGTTCATCTACTGGACCGATGACGGCAACGTGGCGGCGCTGCGCTTCAACCGCTGGAAGATGGTGTTCATGGAGCAGCGCGCCCATGGTTTCGACGTCTGGCAGGACCCCTTCGTGGTGCTGCGGCTGCCGAAGCTGTTCGACCTGCGAGCGGACCCGTTCGAGCGCGCGGATCACGAAGCGATCGGCTATCCGCGGTGGCGCATCGACCGCGCCTTCCTCATCGCACCGGCGGCGGGCTATGTGGCCCAATGGCTGCAAACCTTTCGGGAGTTCCCGCCGCGCCAAAAGCCCGGCTCGTTCAACCTGAACAATGTGATGACGAAGCTCACGAGCCCGACCGGCGGGGCGCCTGACTGAGTTCGACCGGGGCGCCAAGCCAAGTTGGCGGTCCCGTTCCGCTCTCAGCGGGCAAAAGCGAGGTTTAAACTCCGTGGCTCCCTGAATTGGAAGCGAGAGCCCACGCAAACTTGATTAGTATATCGGCCAAGCGCTGGGCGTCGCGCAAAGCTCCTGATGTGAAAGGAGACCCCATGAAACGGACCTCCCTGACCGTGTTCGCAGCTGTGGCGACAATCTGCGTCATCGCTTCGATGTCAGCCACAAACGGAGGCGCCGAGGGCGAACGCTCTCCGCTTTTCGGGATCGAAATTCCCCCCGGATATCGCGACTGGACGTTGATCTCCGTAGCCCACGAAGCAGGCGACCTCAACGATTTGCGCGCCATGCTGGGCAACGATGTCGCAATAAAAGCCTATCGGGAGGGGAAGCTTCCGTTCCCCGACGGCACAATCATTGCCCGGCTGGCTTGGGATTATGTCCCGTCGGAGGAAAACAACAAAGTCTTCGGCCGCGCGCAATCCTTCGTCGCCGGGTCCGCCACGAATGTTCAGTTCATGGTCAAGGATTCAAAAAAGTACGCCGCAACGGGCGGCTGGGGCTTCGCTCAATTCCGGGCCGGCAAACCTGCCGGCGAGGCGCTCCTCAAAACATGCTTCCCCTGCCACGAGCCTGCCAAGGCTCACGACTTCGTCTTCACGCGATACGCACCTTGAGGCCCGTCCCGGTGCGATTTGCGCCCCGGGGGGCAGGAAAGTAAAACCCCCAACATAATTAATAGATCGGCCAAAGGCCGGGCGTCGCGAGTTCGAGAAGGTGGCCGTCGGGGTCGCGGAAATAGATGCTTCTGCCGCCGTGCGGCCAATCCATGCAGCCTTCGATCTGAACGCCCTGCGCATTGAGGCGTTCTTTCCAAACCGGCAGTTCTTCGGCGCCGATGGCGAAGGCGCAATGTAAGGGGCCGGCGCCGTCGTGGCCTGGAATCAGGCCGCCGGGAACCGTCACTGTCTCCATCGACGCGCCGCGCTGGAAAACAAGGAGAATGCTCCGGCCTCCGACGTCATAGGCAGTCAGGCGGCCGTCTGTGAAGACAGGCTTGAGCTCCAGAATATCTTCATAAAAGCGCTGGGCGCGTCCCAGGTCGTCGACATAGAGAGCCGTCTCAAGGATTCCATTCAGGCGGGCCATTTTTCCTCCTTGGCTCACGGGTGGAGAGCCACAAGCGCTTGTACGAAACCCGCACTATAATAAGCTTGTTTGGCTTTCCTATAACACGCATCTCATGTCTTGCCGCCGTGTTACCCTATCAATCCCATTCTGGACGACGCTTATGACGCTTCAGCATTCCGCCGTAAACCCATTTCAGCCAGACGGCGGAGCCATGGTCGATCCTTTCGGGCGGCACGTTACCTATCTGCGGGTTTCGGTCACCGACCGTTGCGACCTCCGCTGCGTCTATTGCATGGCGGAGAACATGACGTTCCTGCCGAGGTCCGACCTTCTTACGCTCGAAGAACTCGATCGTCTGTGTACCGCGTTTATCAAAAAAGGCGTCCGGAAGATCCGCATCACGGGCGGCGAACCGCTGGTGCGAAAGAATATCATGTGGCTCTTTTCGGCCCTGTCGCGTCATCTGCAGAGCGCGGCCCTGGACGAACTCACGGTGACGACCAACGGCAGCCAGCTCAAGAAATTCGCAGTCGAGCTCGCAGCCGCGGGCGTGCGCAGGATCAATGTCTCACTCGATACGCTCGATGCGCAGAAGTTCAAGGCCATAACGCGTTGGGGAGACCTCGCGCAAGTGATGGACGGGATACGGGCCGCTCAGGCCGCCGGCCTCGCCATCAAGATCAACATGGTCGCGCTCAAGAATGTGAACGAACACGAAATAGAAAAAATGTTACATTGGTGTCATGGCCAAGGGATGGACCTGACGCTGATAGAGACCATGCCGCTTGGAGATATCGAAGGCGACCGCACCGACCAGTATCTGCCGCTGTCCATCGTGCGTGCGCGGTTGATGGACCGGCTGACGCTCGACGACATCCCCTATCGCACGGGCGGCCCCGCGCGCTATGTCCGCGTGCGCGAAACCGGCGGGCGCGTCGGTTTCATCACGCCGCTGACCCACAATTTCTGCGAAAGCTGCAATCGCGTTCGTATCACCTGCACCGGCACTTTGTACATGTGCCTCGGCCAGGAAGACGCCGCGGATTTGCGCGCTCCACTACGCGCCAACGCCTCTGACGACTTGCTTTCGACGGCGATCGACGAGGCCATAAGCCGCAAGCCCAAGGGCCACGACTTCATCATCGACCGGCGCGCCCAGAAGCCCGCCGTCGGACGCCACATGAGCACGACGGGCGGATAAGCGATGCGGGGGTGGGGGCGGCTCGTACAGCCGGAGGCAAGTTCGCATCCCATTGGCCGCAAGCGCTCAGGCGAACTTGCCCCCGAAAAGCTGTACGAGAGTCAATAAGTTGCCAGTACGCCTTATCCGCGGGAAATCCTGGAAGCGTTCGCCGCGAGCGGGACAGGATTTCCCGCGGGGCGTACTGGTTTTTGTTTTTCTTGCTCTCCTCTTTAGTCCCCCCCTCGCGTGCCTCGCCGAGGATGGCGATGCGACGAAGCTCACTCCCACCGAAGCGGAGACGCTTTTCCTCGACCGCCTGATGCGCGCCGAGTCAGCGGGGCGGCAATTCGCGAAAAACCGCGCGTCGTCCGCGCTCGGTCCCTTCCAGTTTCTCGGGACGACGTTTCTGGACGTCGTTCGCCGCAATCTCCCAGCTCTCGCAACCGGGAAAACGGATGTCGAGATCTTGGCGCTGAGGACCGATTTCCAGGTCTCGCGCGATGTGGCGCTCATCTATACGCGTGAAAACGCAGGCGTTCTCGTCGCGAAAGGAAAAGAAACAACCGCGGGAAATCTCAGGCTCGCCTTTTTCGCCGGAGCCAACGGCGCGCTGAAAGTCCTGGAAGCAGAGCCGGACGCGTTGGTGTCAAACCTTCTCAGTCAGGCCGCCATCGGCGCGAACCCATTCCTCAGAAACATGACGGCAAGCCAACTCCTTGCGCGAGCGAGCCGGGAGGCGGAAGGCCCGGACCTGACGGTCGCTTTGCAGCCGAGGGCAGCTGCGGCCCATACGGGAATCCTAATTCATTGCAAGATGGGGCTGGCAAGCTGCCGCCACTGGGTCGCCTTGGCTGAAAAGCGGCTTGCCATCAAGGCAGCGCGGTCGAAAGCCGCCGCGTCGAAGTAACGGGATGCTGAGGGATGGCTCCCCCTCACCCCAGCCCTCTCCCGCAAGGGGAGAGGGGGCAGGAGGGGGGCCGACGTTTCTCACTGATTCCGGATAATAGCCCCGATGCAGCCTCGGAAAAGGGTTGTCCGGCGCCCCCGGCATCGCCTATTGCTGAGCCATGACGGCCCAAGGCATCCTTCCATCGCAGGCGATCGCGGCGCTTATCGAGCGGGGAGCCATTTCGTCTGCGGTTCCGGTCGGCGCCGGGCAAATTCAGCCCGCGAGTCTCGACCTTCGCCTCGGAGCGCGCGCTTTCCGCGTCCGCGCGAGCTTCATGCCTGGCCCCGCATCCACGACGAGAGCGCAGATCGAGCGGTTCGTGCTCCACACCGTGGATCTCGGCCCCGGCGCGGTTCTGGAAGTCGGCTGCGTGTATGTCGCTGAAATCGAGGAGGCGCTGGCGCTCCCTCCCGAAGTCACCGGCATGGCCAATCCCAAAAGCTCGACCGGCAGGCTCGATGTTTTCACGCGCGTCATCGCCGATCACGGCCCCGGCTTCGACCAGACTGAACCCGGCTATCGCGGCCGCCTCTACCTCGAAATCTGCCCGCAGACCTTTCCGATCCTGGTGCGGAGGGGATCGCGGCTCTCGCAAATCCGCTTTCGCAGCGTATCGGCCGGGGTTGCGGCGGCCCATCATCCCCGCGAGGTCGCGCTTTCCGTCGATCTCACCGGCGGCGGCCCTTATCCGCTGATCGGATACCGCGCCAAGCGGCACACAGGCGTCATCGACGTGGATCGCGCAGGCGCCTACGATGTCGACGAGTTCTGGGAGCCGCTGATGGTCACGCCGCAGAAGCTGCTGATCCTCGACCCGGACGAGTTCTATATTCTCGCCTCGAAGGAAGCGGTGCAGGTTCCGGCCACGCATGCCGCCGAGATGGAGCCGTTCAACGCGCTGATGGGCGAGTTCCGCGTTCATTATGCCGGCTTCTTCGACCCAGGCTTCGGCATGACGGAGACAGGCGGCCATGGCAGCCGCGCCGTGCTTGAGGTGCGGAGCCATAAGGTGCCGTTCATCCTGGAAGACGGGCAGCTGATCGGCCGCCTCATCTATGAGCCTCTCAGCGAACCGCCCGCGCAACTCTACGGGCGCGAAATCGGCTCGCATTATCAGGCGCAGGCGCTGAAGCTTTCGAAGCACTTCCGCTGAGGCGGGATCGATTGAGCCGCCAAAAACTGATGGGGTCCTAAACGCCGGGCCTCGACCATCGGTGCAAAATTCTTGACTTCAGCACTCGCCTTACGATGAGGGCGAGACGATCCACGAACGCGCTTGATCGGCATCTTTCGTCGCAAAGACCTTCATGGCCCCGGGCATCAGGAAGCTGAAAAGTGAAGTCGCATGGGCGATCCACTGGACGTCGGTGACGACCGCCATCCGTTCCCAGCGAGTGAGGTGTTGCATTCCAATCTTGAAATCTTCCACGATCGCGTCGGCGTCGATGCCGGCAAAATCGGCTCCAAGCTCGTAGTAGAGCCGAAGGCGCTCGTGTCCGGTCAAGGCCTTCTCGACCGCTGGATTGAGGATCGAAATGTAGTCGGCCTTCGTCACCTGTCCTCGACCCGCGAAGGCGATGACATTTTCGGGAAACCCCTGCAACTGAGTGATCATTTGCGTTCTCCGGCGATTGCGAGTCTCCATTAGCTCCGACGACGGGCGTCGCCAACAAAAACAGGGTAATACTTGACCGATCGGTCGGTCAATGGTAATTTTAGCATATGGGGATCAAAGGGCGGCGCACTGCGGCGGGCGAGGAAACTCGCAAGGAAATCTTGGGGGCGGCCTTGAAGCTGCTGGGGCAGGACGGCCCGGACGCGTTCAGCGCCGGTGCGTTGGCGCGAGCGGCAAACGTGAGCAAATCGACAATCTTTCATCACTTTGCGTCGGTCGACGAAATCCTGCTCGCCACGTTCGATTGGCGTCAGTCCTTGGAGCTTGAAGGGCGGCAGCCCACCTCGGCTCGCGCCTATCTCGACGGCCTCGGCCAGCAACTCGTCCGTGCGGCGGAGGACGATCCCGCCCTCTTGAAAGCTCAAGCGGTATTCTTCACCCGAGCGATATTCGATCGCGAAATGAACGCCCGTTTATCCGCAGGCGCTGCCGAGATGCACCGCCTCATCGTTGAGGCGCTTCGCGCTCGTCTCCCCTCGAAAGTTTCTGCCGCCGAGATTGAGTCGATGGCGCGGCTCGCCGAGATGGCGCTGGACGGGCTGATGATCAACCTGGTGATGCGCACCGGCGAAGAGCCACATTTCCAGCGGGCCTGGACGCTGCTGGTTGACCTGCTTCTTGCCGGAGCATAAGCGGGTTGATGAAATGGCCAATTCGAAAACCTGCCGCATGGCAGCGCTCGAAGCGCCCCCTCGCAAAGACGTTGGCACGCCAAACGGCAGAAGTTCGATCGCTGTTAACCATCGGCAGCGCGCTTTTCCCTTCCCAGCCCAGGCGAAAACGCAAGCGCAAACTGGTCCAAAACCCGCGGCTACTGCGAAACGCTTGCCTCCAGAAACGAGGTCGCAGCTTTGGCATTCACAAGCCCGTATCCGAACAACTCGTCCTTCCGCTTGCCGGATGGGCTGACAGCCGTGCCCTGCACCGCCGTGCTGCTTCGGCGTTCGGTTTTTTGCAACGTGCTCCTAACACAGTTGGCTGATCGACGTGACGGGCCGGTTGCGGATGTGAGGGGCTTATAGCTGTGTCGTCTCTTGTCTGGGGACAAGCGGGAGTGACACACGGGGCAGCCATCGACTCTCAGCAAAGCTAAGTATACGATTTCCATGCGGGTTGTATTGGCAATGCAAGCAACCCTAAATTGCTGATCGGGCGACGGCTTTAGCGGCGGCGTTCGGGGGCTCGTTTGGTCGCGCGTTGGCGCGTGAATTTAATGTTCGTGTTTCATTTTAAGGAGCAAAAGCATGAAATCCTTATGCATCGCAGTCTCTGTCGCTGGGCTCTTGCTTGGCGCCTCACCCGCGTCTGCGACGACGTTTGCCAAGGCGGGCGCGTACACGCTGGTGGCGAAGGTCACGTCGGTGGGTTATAGCCAGTGCCCGTACACAGTCGCGGCACAAAACTTGGCGGGTTACACGGCGTTTACCGGCTTCAACATCTCGGGCTCCAAGGTGACCCTCAAAAAGAACTGGGTGATCGCCATTTCTCCGGCGTCGAGCGCCGAACAGAAGTATGCGTACACGCTCGGCGAACCCAAACCGGTTGCAAGCGGCCAGAAGCTGACCTTCAATGGCACAGTGACCTACGGCAATGCGGCCGACCAGTTCAGCGCCAAGACCGGGACTTACAATCTCACCGTCGATGCGACTACGCTGGCCTCGACCCTGAAGGTGAAAGGACCGAATTGCGATATCACCTATTCGATTACCTTCACCCGCGGCATCCCGGCCAAGTTCTTGAACCTGCTCTGAGGACGAGCGGAGGCGGCCGGGGCTCAATGGGCGGCGGCCGCCCCTCGAATTAGAGCGCGCTGCGAAAAGTGGGAACCGGTTTTTCCCGAAAGGCGCGCGTGCTTCCGATTAAATAAGAATATCAAGGCCGGCGGCGGCCGGTTCAGAATTTGGAGAAAAACTTGAGTATTGCAAAAGCCGTTGTCGCATTGCTTCTTGCGGCGCCGCTTGCACTCCCGTTCGCCGGACCGGCGAGGAGCGCAACCTTTGTCATCAGCGAAAGCGCGTTGCAGAAATTACTCGACGCGAAATTTCCAAGCGGCAGGTTTCCCATCGGCGGCCAAAACGATTGCAACACCCCCTATATCGAACGAGTGCGTATCTCCATCGATCAAGGCCGCGTCCACGTCGCGGGCCATCTCGCGGGTCGTATCGGCAAGAAGCTGCCGGTGGTCGGCTGCGTATCACTGGGCGATCCTTCGGACTTCAGCGTTTCGGGGACGCCGGTCGCAAGCGGTTCGGTCCTCAAGCTTTCCGGCATCCATCTGGACTCAATCGAGAAGAACGAGCTTAAAGACGTCATCGGTGCGCTTCTCAGGAATTTTGCGGGAGACGTCGTCCAAATGGACTTGAAGCCGCCAGCTCAGAATGCCTTGAAGGGGAGCGCGCCCTATCAAGTCGCGCTGGATAACCTCCTCCTGCAAACCATAACTGCTCAAGACAAGGCGCTGACGGTCGATCTCGACTTCAAGTTGTCCGTCCAATAGCCGCCACTTTGAATACGGAGCGCCAGCCTGGCCGCGGGCGACGCAAGCGCAAACTGGTCCAAAACCCGTGGCTACTGCGAAACGCTTGCCTCCAGAAACGAGGTCGCAGCTTTTGCATTCACAAGCCCGTATCCGAACAACTCGTCCTTCCCCTTGCCGGATGGGCTGACAGCCGTGCCCTGCAACGCCGCGCGTATTTCATCGGGCGTCGCGCGCGGGCGCATTTCGACGAGTAGCGCCGCAACGCCGCTGACGGTCGCCGCGGCGAAGGAGGTGCCGGACTCCGTGCCGTATCCATTGTTGACATGCGCCACGATGACATCCACGCCCCGCGCCGACACCGCGATGTGCGAGCCCCGGTTGGCGGCGCCGTAAAGCGCGCGCCTGGCGTCGGTCGCCGTCACCGCTATCACTTCGGGATAGGCTGCCGGGTAAAGCGGCCCGGACGAAGGCCCGGCGTTCCCCGCGGCGCCCACAAGCACGATGCCCTTCGTATACGCAGCCGCAACGGCGCGCTCGACGAGCGGATCGCTCGGCCCGGCGAAACTCAGGTTCGCGACGCGCGCGCCCTGCCGGGCCGACCAGTCCAACGCGAGCGCGATTTCACGGCTGGTTGCGGCGACCTCCTTCTCCTCCTCGGTCTCGGTAAAGGCCCGCGCTTCCATCAGCAAAGCGCCCGGAGCGGAGCCTCGGATTTGGTCGTGGCCTCCGATCAGGCTTGCAACAGCGGTCCCGTGATTCTCGGCCGAGCAGCTTTGCGATCCCGACGGCGTCGCATCGAAGAAGGACCGCACCGACCCTTGGATCTCCGTGTGATCGCGGTCGACGCAGGTATCGATAACAGCAACCCTGACGCCAGCGCCGTTTGCAAGAGCCTCGTTCCGCGATGCCGGCGCCGCCGTTTCATTGACATCGGCGGAAGGGCCTTGGGCGGCGCCTTGAACGGGGGTGTAGACATAATTCGGCTGCGCGCTGATCACGCGGCTGTCCCGCAGCAACTGGCCGAGCACCGTTGCAAGGCTTTGTCCCCGCGTGAGCGTCAGCAGCCAAATCCGCGCGTTGATGAGCTCGATCACGCCGAGTTCGCGCACCTCGACGCCATATTGAGCGCCAAGAGCCTGTTTGAGTTCAGCCGTGCTGTTGGAAGCGACTTCAATCAGAAGTTCTTTGGCTCTGTGGCGCTTGTTGTTGAGGAGGGCGGCAACGGTCGCCGATGGCTGCTGGCCGCGCGAAAAACGCGGAGCGATGGGCGGGCGCGGCCCGCCAAACCCGGCGATGGCGGCGGGAGGGACTGCAAGAGGCGGCGAGCCGAGAGCGACAGGCGGAAGCCGGGGCGGCTTACGGATGGGCCACCAGATGTCGCCGTTTCCAGGATCGCGCGGAGGCTGAGGACGGTTTCCGCGATCTCCACCACGGGGCGGGATGCGGGGCGGATTTTCCGGCTGCCGCGACGTGCTGGCTTGGCGGCTGCCAGGCGGTCTTCGTAACCACTGGAAGCGAGTTCTGCGTTTATCGAGAGGAACGGCTCGGGACACTGCCTGCCGGCGCGTCAAGAAAGAGCGGGCGGGTCTTTCTGCATTGCGATGCGAACGGGAGTGGGCTGCCGGTCCATCGAAGCGGCGGGCCTTTGCAATCGGATAAGCGAGAGCATCGCCCACGCCGAAGACCATGATCAAGAGGATCGCCGCCACCCAGCCTGCCGCCCTCGTCAGCATCACGACAAGCTCCTCCGCGTTACTTCTCGGGCAAAAGCAGCTTCACCGCTGGCGACGCCCGCAACTTCTTGCGAGCGTTTTCCTTCGCTTCGACTGTATCCTTGAGCACAGCGAGATGATAGAGCCCTTCCGCGTTCGGACCTTCAACAATGCTTGCGCCCGCGCCGTCGAGAAGGGCGTTAATCTCCGCCATGGTCGCAGTCTGAGAGAACGAGACGATAAACGCCCGCTTCGCGGCTGCGCTGCTCGCTGGCCCTGAAGCCGTGCCGTATTTGGCGGGCTGGCGCCCATCTTGGGCCAGATAAGCGATCGCGCCCGCCTGAATGACGCAAATGGCGACGACCGCCGCGGCAATCGCCTGCCACTGCTGGATCGTAAGGCCGGAGAAAAATCCAAAGGCCGTCGTCTTGACGCCTTCGAACAAGCCAGCGCGCCGCGCCCGGGCTTCCTCGCGGCTTTCCTGCTCGATCGAGCACTCCAGGCGCGCCCAGACGGCGGGCGACGGCTTTCCGAGCTCCTCGTTCACGGCGGCGGCGCCCTGCTGCTCGCGTCCCGCTTCCGCCAGCAAAGCCGCAAACTCCGGGTCTTCCTTGGCAAGCGCCTCAAGCTCACGAGCCTCGGCTTCGGTGAGCTTCCCCGTGACATGCCAGGGCGCGAGAAGCTCTTCCTCGCTCATTCCGCGCGGCTCGCCCTTATTTCCCGTAGCTGAAGACATCTTTCTCGTCCCCCAGGGCTAAAAGCATCTCTTTGAGTTTCTTCCGGGCGTAGAACATGCGCGTCTTCACCGTCGCCTCGGGGATGTCGAGGATCTCGCTCACCTCTTTCACGGATTTCTCGTGGTAATAGACGAGGTCGATGATCTCCCTGTGCTCGTCGGAAAGCGCGGTCAGACACTCCCGCATAGTGTCGCTCGAACTCACCTGCATCGCCGTCATCTCTGGCGTTGGCTCGGCGCGCGCGGGCAAATCGTGCTCGGTGAGCGTTCTCCGCTTCCGCCTCGCATCGAGCGCTTTGTATCGCGCGATCGACAGGATCCACGTCGCCACCGAAGACCGCCCTTCGAACCGTTTCGCGTTTTTCCATATCTCCAGGAAGACATCGTGCGTCAGATCCTCCGCGGCGGATCTGTTTGCCGTGAGCCTCATAAGAAACTTGAACGTGCGGTCGCTATGCCGGCTGTACAAGGTTTCGAGCCCTCGCTTGTCGCCATCGGCGACTTGCTTGAGCGCGTCCAGGTCAGAGAGCGGCTCGGACATCTCGGTTCCTGTCTTGTTAGTGGGGCGGCAGCCGAAAAGGTTCAAAGCGATTGTTACGCGCGCTTGGGCTTCAGCGCAAATTTGCCGGTTTTCGCGCGTTGAAACGGGCGAAGCACTTTTAGCTAGAATCAGCTAAGCATTTTCACTTTATACGGCGGCCCCATGTTCGAGCAGACATTCAAAAACATTGACGATGTCCTCTGGAAAGAGGCGGGCTGCACCACGGAGCTCGATTACACCGAGCAAACTTCGTGGATGCTGTTTCTCAAATATCTCGACGACCTGGAAGCCAGGCGCAAACACGAGGCCGATCTCCACAAGAAGCCCTATGCGCCGATCATCGACGACGCGCATCGCTGGTCCGTCTGGGCCGCGCCGAAGAAGGCGGACGGAACCTTCGATCACGATAGGGCGCTAACCGGCGACGACCTCATCGCCTTCGTGAATGGCGACTTATTCCCATATCTGCAAGGCTTCAAGCAGCGCGCCACCGGCCCCGACACGATCGAATACAAGATCGGCGAAATTTTCAGCGAAATCAAAAACAAGTTCCAGAGCGGCTACTCCTTGCGCGACGCGCTCGAACTCATGGACGCGCTGCGCTTCCGCTCGCAGAAGGAAAAGCACGAGCTTTCACACCTCTACGAAGCCAAGATCAAGAACATGGGCAATGCGGGCCGGAACGGCGGCGAATACTACACACCGCGCCCGCTCATCCGCGCCATGATCAAGGTCATCAAGCCGAGGATCGGCGAGCGCATCTATGACGGCGCGGCGGGATCGGCGGGCTTTCTCTGCGAGGCTTACGACTATCTCCGCCCGCTCGCCCAGAGGGCCGACGATCTCCACACGCTGCAAACCCGCACCTTCACCGGCAAGGAAAAGAAGAGCCTCGCCTATGTGATCGCGATCATGAACATGATCCTGCACGGCATCGACGCTCCGAACGTCATCCACACCAACACGCTCGCCGAAACCGTCACCGGCCTCGAAGACCGCCAGCGCTACGACGTAATCCTCGCCAATCCGCCCTTCGGCGGCAAGGAGCGCAAGGAGGTGCAGCAAGGCTTCGAGATCAAGACCGGCGAAACGGCCTTCCTCTTCCTTCAGCATTTCATTGCCTATTTGCGGGCGAGCGGCCGCGCGGCTGTCGTCATCAAGAACACCTTTCTCTCCAACTCCGACAATGCGAGCGTGAGCCTGCGCAAGAAGCTCCTCACCGAGTGCAATCTGCATACGGTGCTCGATCTGCCGGGCGGCACGTTCCAGGGCGCGGGCGTCAAGACGGTGGTGCTGTTTTTCGAGAAGGGCGCGCCCACGCGCAAGGTCTGGTATTACCAGCTCGATCCGGGCCGGAGCCTCGGCAAGACCACGGCGCTGAACGACGCGGACTTGAACGAGTTTGTGGAGTTGCAGGCGAGCTTCGCCGAGACGCCGAAAAGCTGGAGCGTCGATGCCTCCGACATCGACAAGGCGTCCTGGGATCTCTCGGTGAAGAACCCGAACAAGGCGGACGAGGCGGCCTTGCGCGATCCGCTGGAGATCATCGACGAGATGATCGCGCTCGACGCAGAAAGCGCGGAGATCCTCCAATCTATTAGGGGGCTGCTATGAGCCGATGCGGTGAAACGGTGACAAAGTGTCACCAGTTCAAACTTGATCCAGAAGCCCAACGCATTCGGGAGCTGCTGTGACAGGTCGCGAGTTCACAAAGACAGGCGGGCGCGCCGCTTCTGAAGGCTTCATACCTGGAGAAGTTGCTCTCTCTGTGGGGCATAACAATATCCAACGATGCCCAGTCGGGTGGAAATGGGTTGCGCTTTCAGAAATCGCGAGACTTGAGTCCGGTCATACGCCAAGCAGGAAGCATCCCGAGTACTGGGGTGGAGATGTACATTGGATTGGTATCCAAGACGCAAAAGCTCACCACGGGGCAGCTATTTTTGAAACCACCCAAACAACGAATACACTTGGTATAGAGAATTCGTCCGCACGCATATTGCCAGCCGGAACTGTCTGCCTTTCTCGCACTGCCTCCATCGGCTATGTAATTGTGATGGGCCGCCCCATGGCGACTAGCCAGGACTTTGTGAACTGGATTTGCAGCGATAAGCTATATAACCGCTTCCTGGTTTACCTCTTTCTAGCCGAGCAGCGCAGTCTGCGCCGCTTTGCAAGCGGCGCGATCCACCAAACCATTTACTTCCCAGAGGCAAAGGCATTTCACATATGTCTACCGCCGGTGGAGGAGCAGAAGCGGATTGTGGCGATCCTGGATGAGGCGTTCGAGGGGCTCGACCGCGCCGCCGCCAACGCCAAAAAGAACCTCGCCAACGCCCGCGAGCTGTTCGACAGCCACCTCAACGCCACCTTCACTCAAAAAGGTCCGGGTTGGGTTGAAGCCACTCTCGCCGAATTATCAAAATGCGTCAGCACCGGCCCTTTCGGCTCGCTATTACACAAATCTGACTATACCGAAAATGGCGTGCCTATCGTAAATCCTGCCCACATCATCGACGGCAAAATCGTCCCGGAAACCCACAAAACCGTAAGCGAACCAGTTGCTCGTCAGCTCGCTGCCTATCAGCTTCGCATTGGCGACGTCGTTGTTGGGCGACGGGGCGAAATGGGTAGATGCGCAGTCGTTACAGACCTGGAAGACGGATGGTTATGCGGCACTGGATGTTTCTTCGTTCGCCCAACAGCTAAGGTGAACCCAGCCTTTGTCGCTCATTTTATTAGATCGGAGGGTTGCCGGAAATCACTGGAAGAGATGGCGGGCGGCGCTACTATGCCTAATCTAAGCAATACATCCCTTAGTAATTTGCGTGTGTCAGTCCCTCCATTGAAAGAGCAGGATAAGATATTAATTGAGCTAGACTCTCTCAGCTCTGCTACTGCCGAATTGGAAGCTTTATACGATAATAAGCTACTTTCACTTTCTGAACTCAAGCAATCCGTCCTGCAAAAAGCGTTCGCGGGTGAGCTGACCGCCGCTCTGGATCTCGCCGCATGAACGAGGCCGAGACCCGCGCCGAGCTGATCGATCCGGCCTTGAAGGATGCGGGCTGGGCCGTCGTCGAAGCTAGCCGGGTCGCGCGGGAGCATCAGATCACGCAAGGCCGGATCGAGGGCGCGGGCAAGCGCGCGAGGGCCGACATCGCCGATTACGTGCTCATCCATCGCGGCCACAAGCTCGGCGTGATCGAAGCCAAGGCCCGCGACGCCGCCGTCACCGAAGGGCTCGCGCAGGCCAAAGCCTATGCGCACAAGCTGCAGGTGCGCTTCACCTACGCCACCAACGGCGCCGGCATCTATCAGGTGGACATGAAGACCGGCGCGGAAGGCGAGGTCGCCGCGTTTCCCACGCCGGAGGCGCTGTGGGCGCTGACCTTCGCGCAGGAAAACGCGTGGCGCAACCGCTTCGCCGCCGTGCCGTTCGAGACCAAGAGCGGGACGAAGCCGCCGCGCTATTATCAGGAGATCGCGATCGATCGCGTGCTGGAGGCCATCGCGGCGGAGGAGAAGCGCGTCCTGCTGACGCTCGCCACCGGCACAGGCAAGACCACCATCGCGTTCCAGATCGCCTGGAAGCTGTTTCAAAGCCGCTGGAATATCGGCGGCGAGCCGACGCGCCGCCCGCGCATCCTCTTCCTCGCCGACCGCAACACGCTCGCCGATCAGGCGCAGACCGAGTTCACCGAATACGCCGCCTTCCAGGAGGACGCGCTCGCCCGCATCGATCCGGGCGAAATCCGCAAGAAAGGCCGGGTGCCGAAAAACGCGAACGTGTTCTTCACGATCTTCCAGACCTTCATGACGGGCACAGGCGCGGATGGCAAACCCGCGCCCTATTTCGGCGAATATCCGGCCTATTTCTTCGACCTCATTATCATCGACGAATGCCATCGCGGCGGCGCGAACAGCGAAAGCACATGGCGCGGCATCCTGAATTATTTCGAGCCCGCCGTGCAGCTTGGCCTGACCGCCACGCCGAAGCGGCGCGACAATGTCGATACCTATGAGTATTTCGGCGAGCCGGTTTACAAATATTCTCTGAAAGAGGGCATCAATGACGGCTTCCTGACGCCGTTCAAGGTGCGCCAGATCGCAACGACGCTCGACGATTATGTCTACACGCCCGACGACGAGGTGATCGAAGGCGAGCCAGAGGAAGGGCGGCGATATGGCCAGGACGATTTCAACCGAATCATCGAGATCAAGGCGCGCGAGAGCTATCGCGTGCGGCTCTTCATGGAGTTGCTGAAGCCCAATGACAAGACGCTCGTCTTCTGCGCCAACCAAGACCATGCGCTGGCCGTGCGAGATCTCGTCAACCAAATGAAGTCAGAGTTGCGGTTGAGCGCGGACCCGGATTATTGCGTCCGCGTCACCGCGAACGACGGCAAACTCGGCGACCAGATGCTACGGCGCTTCAAGGAGAACGATAAGACGATCCCCGCGATCCTCACGACATCGCACAAGCTTTCCACGGGCGTCGATGCGAAGAACGTCCGCAATATCGTGCTCATGCGTCCGGTCAAGTCCATGATCGAGTTCAAGCAGATCATCGGGCGCGGCACCCGCATCTATGACGGCAAGGATTATTTCACGATCATCGACTTCGTGAAAGCTTACGAGCATTTCAACGATGAGGAATGGGATGGCGAGCCTGTCGACCCGGAGCCTGCGGTCATCGGCTGCCCGAGGGAGCCCGGTTTAAGAGAGCCGCCACAGCCTCCTATCACCGGCGGAGATCCTGACGATCCGCAACGCCCCCGGAAGATCATAATCAAGCTTGCGGACGGCAAAGAACGCACCATCCAAAGCATGATGGCGACGAGCTTTTGGAGCCCGGACGGAACTCCGGTTTCAGCCGCCGATTTCGTGAAGCGGCTTTTTGGTCAGCTTCCGCAGTTCTTCCAGAATGAGGATGAGCTGATCGCGCTTTGGAGCGAGCCTGAGACGCGAAGGAAACTGCTCGAAGGCTTGGCCGAGAGAGGCTTCAGCGGCGAGGCGCTGCGCGAGGCGAGCGCAATCGTGAACGCGGAGAAAAGCGATGTTTTCGACGTGCTCGCCTATATCGCGTTCGCGAAAGCGCCCATAACGCGGCAGGAGCGCGTCGAAGGCCGCAAGCCCGCTATCCTCTCGAATTATGACGACCGCCTCCAGGCCTTCCTCGATTTCGTCCTGTCGCAATATGTCACCCTCGGGGTGAGTGAACTCGACGATGGGAAGCTTTGCGCCTTGCTGACCCTCAAATATGGGGACAGCGGCGACGCCGTCGAATACCTCGGCGGAGCGGCGGCGATCCGCGACGCGTTTATCGGCTGCCAGCGCCATCTTTATCTGCCCCAGATCAAACCCTAAGGTTAAAATGAGAAATTTTTGAGCCGCGCCGATTCACGTTAACCCCTTATGCTTAACAGCCATGCGAAAGGGCCCGATTTTGCGCCCCGAAAGGTCCAAAAAAATCGGACCGGCGATGCCGCTGAACGAAGCTGCGCTGTTATCTTCCTGAAAATATTGGTGTTTTTAGTCCAATCGGCAGGGTCGACCGATTGTATTTTTGGCCGCAAGTGGACGCGGAAAAGTCCGTTAAATATGATGTGTTAACGCGCCCGCGCCAGCGCAGTGGCGGAACGGCGTCCGCGAAGCCTTCATTAGCTGCAAAATTAGTTGTATATTTAGATAGGGGCCACTTTACGAAACAAAACCAATCTCAACCCTTTGTAAACCTCGAATGGCGAGGCGGCTTCGGTGGCGCGGCCTCAGTTCGAGCTCCCCATATAGCGCAACGCGCCCGTGCCCAGGGCGCCGCCCAGAACGCACGGAATGCCCGCCTCGACCTGCCCTGCGACGGCAAGGCCGAGGCAGCCCATCGACACGGCGGCCTCGCCGACCGAGCCCCAGGTCAGAAGATCGCGCGTCGTCCCGGGGCCCTTCTTCTTCAGTTCGTCGAGCGCCGCCATTGCGTCCTTCCCGAGGCGCGCCGTGTCGGCGAGTTCGGCCGCTTCGATCACCTCTTTGAGCACCGGCTTCACCTCTTTCGACTGCCTCTCCTGCAACCCTTTCAGCACGCGAAGGAGATCGACGTCGCGCGCGGCGTTGGAGGCGAGCGTGAACCGGGCCATGCTGCCGATCGTCAGCTTCTCGACGCTGTCGCGCTCTTTCGCCCATGGCAGAAGCGTGACGATCTGCGCGATCGGCGCCTCTTTCCCCGTCGCAAAATAGATGCCCCAGAGCGTATCGATGAGGTCGGCGTTGGACTCGAAGGTGATCTGGCGCCTTTTCGGCTCCGTGCTCGTCTTGAAAAACATGTCGCCGTTGAAGAAGCTCTTCACCTTGTCGAACGTGCCGGGCTTCTTCGTTTCGAGCGCAACCTCGCTGAGCGCCGGCAGGTCGCCCGTGAGATACCGCTGCACCATTTCCTGACGGTCGGGCAGCCGCATCGCAAGCCCGCGCATGTGGTCCTTCCATTCCGGCAGGCCCGAATAGGCGACGGCGCGGATCAAAATCCACTGGTCCTCGAAGGGCAGCGGCAGCGTCTTCTCGATGATCGTCCACGCCTTCTTCGGGTTCGCGCCGAGCACGCCCGCGAGAAAGCCGACATAGAGCCCCGAGCTTTCAGGCTCCTTCAGCGTGCCATGAAGGCTGAGGCCGCGGATTACGGCAGCAACCGCCATCGGCTCCGGCTTCGTGCGGTATTTCTTGATCCAGCGCTGGCCCACCTCGGGCCAGGGGCCATTTGCGGGGGGAGGCGCGGCGCCTGCGGATTGCAAGAGAGCAACGATAATGAGGGGGGTAAGAAAGCGGCGCATGGACTCCTCTCGCTCGTACAGCCGGCCGGAAGTTCGCCCCCCATTCGCAGCAACCGCTCAAGCGAACTTCCGTCCGCAAGCTGTACGAGAGTCAATAAAGTTGCTAGTGCGCCTTTCCGCGGGAAGTCCTGTCTGTGCCCGCTGCATGTGGGGCAGGACTTTCCGCGGGGCGTACTAGGCGAGATGCCCGGCGTGCCGGCAGCCGGACGGATACACGTCAGGAGTTAAACGCGGGCGCGTGGCCATTTTGTGAAGGTTAACGGGCGAGGATGCCCCAATTGGCCTTGGAGGACGAGATGCAGTGGGAGGAGGGGACGGGAAGCCCTAGGGGCGGAGCACGGCAACTCAGCCTGAAGGAATGGTCGGTGACGAATTTCGCAGCGAGGCAGGCGACCTTCAACCGCGCGCGCCGATTTTCGCGTGTTGAACGCGATCTCCGGATTTCGGGGATTGTGCGGAACGGTCGAAATGGTAGTGCGGAACCGCCCCGTCGACTGCAACCCAGATACTGCAGCCGGATTGCAAATTTTTTAGTTGTTCCGTGCGAAACAGCGTCACGCCCGGGCTTGTGAGATGGTGACTCTCGAAAGCGAACGCGGCCTGATGCCCGTCGCAAAAACGAAAGAGTCCACACCATGTCACACAGTACCGGTAAGTTTGCTCGCATATTGAAAGTCGTGAGTTTTGCAGCTCTCGTCGCCACCACGGTTCCCGCGCTCGCCAATGACTACATCTGCAAGGATGAGATCAAAGTTACCGGCTATGGAGCGTTGACCAAAGGGTGGGCCGATTGGATGGCGAAGTTGTCCTGGCACAATACCGCGATTGCCGAATACGGATTCTTCTACGCGAACGAAGATACTGCCAACGAGGGCAACGGTCTTAAGCCAGAGCGTTGCGCTTCAGGCTGGTTCGGTCTGACGGTATGCGAGGTTAAGGCTCGTCCCTGCGCTAAACAGACGGAACTCGAATGCAAGCACGAAGGCAAGGCTTGCGATCCCAAGATCAAATCGATCCAGTCCATGCTCGCCGACAAGGGCTACTCGGTCGGCCCCATCGATGGCATAAGGGGCCCAAGAACCAGGGAAGCGATCAAAGAGTTCAAGAAGGAGTTCAAGAAGGACAATAAGATCGCTGACGCTTCTTCGATCAATAACGAAATCGAGGCCCTCGACGAGTGACCGGTGTCAGGCCCGTGCGCTTCTCAGTCCTGTTAAACGGCGGGACCGGCTTGAGGCGCGAGCATCAACCTGGATGAGACGGGCCGCGCACCACGAAGGTTGCCAGACAAGCTTTGGCTCCTTTTGCGGCTTCAAATAGCAGGGAACAGTTTGATTTGAGCCTGCCGACGGGCTGATGCTAAAAGTCGAGCGCCTGGTGGAAAAACAACCCATGCAAGATTTCCTCCGCTTCGCGCTCCGGACCGCTATAGCAGGTCTGCTTTTGACCGGCTTTCCGCGGGTCCTTAACGTCGCCGCTCAGACGCCTGGCCCAGATGGGGAAGAATTCGAGACGTACCACTTCCCAGCGGCGAGAAACAGCGGGTACTCTATGTGCACCCGGCATCGCCGCGCGGCGCAATTGTAATGTTGCAGGGGGGCGCGGGCGATATCGGCATTGACGTCGAGGGCGACCTTTCGCATGAGAACAATTTTGTCGTGCGAACGCGAGCGCTATGGCGCGATCAAGGCTACGTGGTTATCATCCCCGATGCCTTGAATGGGCAGAACATGCGCGGGCTCCGCAAATCACCCGCCTATGCGCAAGTCGTCACCACGTTGGTGAAGTACGCCCACGAACAGACGCCAGGTCCCGTGTTCTTGCTCGGCACGAGTCAGGGGTCGATCGCCGCGATGAACGGCGCAGCCAACCTTGCGGCTCCGGCTCTTGCTGGCGTTGTCCTAACCGAATCCGTTTCGCGGGACAGCATAAGCCACGAGACAGTTTTCGACGCGTTCCCCGATAAAGTGACCGTCCCAACCCTTATCGTCGCCAATCGGACCAGCGCTTGCGACGTAGCGCCGGCGGAAGACGCGTCCCTCATCAAAGCCGCCATGACGCATGCGGTGGAGGTAGAAATCCTCTACGTTCAGGGCGGGGAATCGCGTTCGTCGAATCCTTGCGCCTCCAAGTCTCCTCATGGCTACCTTGGGATAGAATCACAGGTTGTAACGAAGATTGGAGCTTGGCTAAGGGCACGCCCATAAGGATCGCCGCTGCATCTGCGCGGGAGGCCGTGTGGACGTCCCGCACCTCAATTACCTCGTTGCTTTCGGAAGTTATGCGGACACAAACCATTAGACGAGTCCAGTCCGTGACCGGGCCATAGCTCACGTCCCCGGTGGTGGTGTAACTCAACGGTAGCAAGCCGCTCGCGAAGCGCGCCCTGCATGGCGCCGTAGCGAGTGAGCGGCTTGCGGTGGTCATCGGCGACTTACCGGTAGGATCGGGTTGCGACACCAACGCAACTGGGGAAGTGCCGATGACCGACGACATGATGAGCCTTCGCGCGCTTATTGAGAAGACGCCTGACGCCGACATTCTGCGCGAGATGATCGGCTTCGCCGCTGAGCGGCTGATGGAGATGGAAGTTTCCGGCCTCACCGGCGCCGCTTTTAGGGAACGCTCGCCAGAGCGGCTCGCCCAGCGCAACGGCTATCGCGACCGCATCTGGGAGACACGCGCCGGCGCCGTTGAGCTGCGCATCCCGAAGCTTCGCAAGGGGAGCTACTTCCCCGGCTTTCTGGAACCACGCCGCATGGCCGAGAAGGCGCTTACCGCCGTGATCCAGGAGGCCTACATCCAAGGCGTCTCGACGCGCTCGGTGGACGATCTCGTCAAGGCGATGGGCATGAGCGGCGTCTCCAAGAGCCAGGTCAGCCGGCTGTGCGAGGAGATCGACGACCGCGTCAAAACCTTCCTTGATCGCCCCATCGAGGGCGACTGGCCCTATCTATGGATCGACGCCACTTATGTGAAAGTTCGGCAGAACGGCCGCATCGTCTCAGTTGCGGTCATCGTTGCCGTTGGAGTCAACGCGGACGGCCGGCGCGAAGTCTTGGGCATGGACATCGGCCCTTCGGAAGCCGAGACGTTCTGGACCGCCTTCTTGCGCAAACTTGCACGCCGGGGCCTGCGCGGGGTTAAGCTTGTCATCTCGGACGCGCATGAGGGCATCAAAGCGACCGTCTCAAAAGTGCTCAATGCCAGTTGGCAGCGCTGCCGCGTGCATTTCATGCGCAACGCGCTCGCCCATGCCGGCAAGAGCGGGCGGCGCGTGGTCTCCGCTTTTATCGCCACCGCGTTTGCGCAAGACGACGCCGGGGCCGCCAAACAGCAATGGCGAAAGGTCGCCGATCAACTGCGTTCCAAACTGCCAAAGCTCGCCTTGCTCATGGACGAAGCCGAGCCTGACGTGCTCGCCTATATGGGCTTTCCAGCGCAGCATCGGGCCAAGCTCCACTCCACAAATCCCATCGAACGGCTGAACGGCGAAATCAAGCGGCGCACCGAAGTCGTCGGCATCTTCCCGAACGAGGCCGCCATCACTCGGCTCATAGGCGCGATCCTCCTCGAACAGAACGATGAGTGGGCCGTGCAGCGCGCCCGCTATATGACGCTGGAAACCATCGCGCCTTTGAGCGATAATCCAATCGTCGGGCTACCTGCTGTGGCCGCCTGACCAATCCCGGCCCTGCCGGTCATCGCGACGCCAACCGTCAGCTACACCACGTTCTGGGGCACGATCGGGCCATAAATGGGAAGGCCTCGAAATCCTTTGTCCCGGCGTCGACGCCGGTGGCAGAGTCTTCATCCTAAGCAAAACTTCCCGATAGACATGCTCAGGAGCCAGCAGCGCCAATATTTCAGGCGCAACCAGTTGCTTCGTCACTGGCCCCATTACGTTCGAAATAGAGGAATATGGCTAAACAAGCTACCGCTTGTTGACCGCTCGCTCGATACTCAACCAAAATTGCAAATTTTTTTTAGTTGTTCCGTACGGAACACCGTGACTACCGAGTTCGTGAGATGCTGACCCTTGACGCGAACCAGGCCTCTGAAGCCCGGCGCAACAACGAAAGGATCGCACGATGTCACAGGATACCCATAAGATTGCTCTGGAAGCGGCCATCGACAAACAGATGGATCACCAAACTTGTGCACCCCGTTCCAACAAAAACATCGACTTGCAAGGCCGGCATGCTGGAGCGTCTCGCTCGTGGCTCATGCTGGCAGCGGCAAGTCTTTTCGTTGCGACAACCGCTGCTGCTCAAAACGCGAACGATCCCGAAGCCGTCTTGCGGTCAGAGATAGAGGCCGCTCAAGCCAAGAAGGCCACCCGGACGCCGATACAGCAGAAGATTGATTCTGTCTTGCCTGAACGAGCGCAGCAAGAAGGTCACTCTCCACCCGGAGCAGAATCCGCGTTCCACACTCGACGTGACGGACGGGGATAAAGTCGAGGTCCTTATCCGGGGCTCGGTCACGCCGAACTCTCGTGATCGAGATCACACGACTAGCAGGCTGTCGGACTTAACACCCAGCGGCGGCAGAGGGTAGAATCATCGCATTGATTCGCCACCGTTTTCGGACCCGCGCCCATGAGCAACTTTCGTAACTTCGACCGCGACACGGGATTTCTCCTGCCGCCTTCGGTGAACGAGTGGCTTCCCGAGAGGCATCTCGCGCGGTTTGTGGCGGAGATCATCGACGCTCTGGACGTCTCGGCGATGAGCAACAGCTATCGCGGCGTTGGTTCGGCGAGCTATCACCCGAAGCTTCTGTTGGCCGTCCTGGTCTATGGCTACGCCACGGGGGTCTTCTCCAGCCGCAAATTGGAGCGGGCGACATACAACTCGGTGGCCTTCCGCTTCATCGCGGCGAACGAGCACCCCGATCACGACACCATCGCGACATTCAGGCGGCGGTTCATCAAGGAGACCGAAGCGCTGTTCGTGCAGGTTCTGCTTCTGGCGCGCGAGATGGGCATGCTCAAACTGGGCACGGTCGCGCTGGACGGCACGAAGGTGCACGCCAACGCCAGCAAGCACAGCGCGCTGTCCTATGAGCACGCGGGCAAGATCGAGGCGCAGTTGAAGGCCGAGGTTGCCGAGCTGATGGCGAAGGCCGAAGCCGCCGATCAGGCCGACCTGCCGGACGGGATGTCGATTCCGGAGGAGTTGGCGCGGCGCGAGGAGCGCTTGAAGAAAATCGCCGAGGCTCGCGCGAAGATCGAGGCGCGCGCCAAAGAGCGTTTCGAACGCGAGCAAGCCGAGCATCAGGCCAAACTGGCAGCGCGCGAGGCCAAGACCAAGACCACCGGCAAGAAGCCCGGCGGCAAGCCGCCCGAGCCGCCGGTGGAGGGGCCGGCGCCAACCGATCAGATCAATCTGACCGATGAGGAGTCGCGCATCATGCCGGTTTCAGGCGGCGGCTTCGAGCAATGCTACAACGCTCAAGCCGTCGTAGCGGAAGGCAGTCTGCTGGTGGTTGCGGGCGATGTGGCGCAGGCGACCAACGACAAGCAACAGCTCGAACCGATGCTGGCCAAGACCAGGGCCCTGCCCGAAGAGTTGGGCAAGGTCGAAACGCTGCTGGGCGACAACGGTTATTTCAGCGAGGCCAATGTAAAGGCGTGCAAGGCGGCCGCGATCGAGCCTTTGCTCGCCATGGGCCGGGACTCGCATCATTCGTCCTTGAGCGAGCGCTTCGCCGCGGCTCCGGCCGCGCCGGAAAATCCAACGCCGGTCGAGGCCATGGCCCACCGCCTGCAAACGCCCGAAGGCAAGAAACTTTACGCCCTGCGCAAACACACTCCCGAGCCCGTGTTCGGCATCATCAAGTCCGTGCTCGGATTCCGTCAGTTTCTGCTGCGCGGGCTGGACAAAGTCAAAGGCGAGTGGACGCTCGTGATTATGGCCTGGAACTTGAAGCGGATGTTCGTACTGAAGGCTGCATGAAGGCGCGACGACGATCGCCCTTCTGCGCCACGACGAACGCCATCCCCTGTCGGCAGACCCTAGTCCGACAGGCTGCTAGGCGGCACCGTTCATGCAGGCAGTAAGGTTGCTCTGAGCGCGCTCGTCCCGCTCGATGCAATCGAACCGCTCGCTGCGCTTGACGAGGTGACTGCGATCGGGCGAGCCCCCAAGGCGGAGCACAGCTGGCTTGGGAACAAGGAAGGGCTCGCGGCGCTGCACATCGAAGATCCGCAAAGGGATTTCGACGTGCGGAAGGATTTCGGCGTCGACGGCAGCGGCAGGAAAGTGTGTGTTCTGTCCGATAGCGTCAGATATTTGACCCGGGCGAAGGAGAATTTCACGCTCGGAGATGTAACGGTCCTACGGGGCCAGGATGGAGTCCTGCCCGACGGTCACGATACTGGTGAGGGAACGGCGATGCTGGAGATCATCCATAGCATCGCACCGGGCGCCGAGCTGATGTTTGCCACCGGAAACCCGGATGAAGTTCAGATGGCCAAAAACATCAAAGCCTTTGGCAAAAAGGGATGCAACATTATCGTCGACGACGTCAGTTATGCGGACGAATTTCCGTTTCAAGACGACGAGGTCAGCAGGGCCGTAAATGAAGTGACCGCCAACGGCATCCTCTACGTCACCGCGGCCGGGAATTCCGGAAATAGAAAGGCCGGCTCCTCAGTGACGTGGGAAGGCCCCTTCAAGGCCGGTACACGCATCGGGAACGGCATCAGGCATGCGTTCGACCCCGGAAACAATCAGAACGGCGAATACAACACCGTTCTGATCAGCCGGCGCGCTCTCGACAGCTGCAAGGCGTTTGGCGTCAACCTATTCTGGAATGATCCACTTCCGCCGCCCGGCGGCAACAAGCCGGCAGATGTGAGCGACTATGAGCTCTATGCGGTCGATGAAAATGGACACATCCTGAAAGATCAATTTGGACACCCCGTAGAGAGCACAACCACGCAGACACCCCACGCAAAGCCATATCGCAGTATGTCGATTCCCGGACTCGGAAAAACTGACCCGAATCGTACCGTCCGGATTGTCATCGTGAAAACCGCGGGCAAAGCCGACGGGTTCTTGCATCTCGATATTTCGCCGCATTGCGATGCCGGTCTGCACTATTCAACTTCTGGAGTCACGCGCGGCCACAACGCGGCCGCAAACGCGGTTTCGGTGGCTGCGAAGGAGGCCCCGCGGGACAAGAATGGATCTACTGGCTTTGAGCGTGGGCCGAATGGGAATGTCAACTATTTTAGCTCTGAAGGCCCACGGCTGATGTTTTTCGCGCCGGACGGTTCACCCTACAATCCCCCGCTGGTCTTGCAGAAGCCAGACGTCACCGCGGCCGACGGAGTCACCACCGACGTGGGGCCCCTTCAACACTTCTACGGAACGAGCGCTGCGGCTCCCCAGGTCGCTGGGATTGCCGCGCTGATGTGGTCCAAAGACCGGAGCCTGACAGCGGATCAGATCAAAAATGCGCTTCGACTATCGGCGACCCAGATCGGGCCTAACGAAGGGTGGAATAGCCTGTCCGGCTTTGGAGTCGTCAATGCCGAAAAGGCGCTGCTTGCGATCGAAACGTTGAAGCCCCAAGCACGCCCTGAAACCGCAAGTCGCGTTTCTTGCTGTGGCAATTCAGCTGGACGGGAGAGCGGTAGCACCAATGGAGAGGCGGCGCCGCGGAACCGGTGAGGACTGCTGCGGTCCGCCTAGCTTGGCGGCGGTTTCCGCATCGTCGAGCCCGAACTTCATCTCAGTGATGCAGTTATCCCAGACGGAATTAGATGGCCGGGCCTGACCCGGCCATTTGCACGGCGACGGTACCACAGGCGAACCGCAGGAGTTCGGTCTTGGCCAAATCCACGTGCGGAAGCGCATAAGAGCGTCGGACGCATCCAACGGTGAGCCTCGGCATGCGGCCCTCGCTCGAAGCGCGCACTACTTCCGGGTGTTGTGTGATTATGCACAGCGCGTAATGGCGGATACGGTGGAAGCCCTTCGGCAGCACATGCAAGAGAAAGCGGCGGATGAACTCCTGCGGGGCAAGCGTCATGATTGTAGCGCTCCGGCCCCTCGACGCGATAGTCCTTGTATTTGAAGGTGACGCCATTGGCGCCGCTGCAATCAGTCGGCCGTTGGAGTTTGCGACGCGAGTGGGTGTAGCGGGCGAGATAGCCAGCACCGTTTGGGGGCCGCAGCGAAGGCACGCTCTCCGGAGAACCTGAGGCAGCCTTCGGCATGCGCTTTCAGCAGCAGGGAAAGTACAAGCCCCCGGAACAACAACGACAGCACCGGGGCGGGCAGGAGATAGTCGGGCCGGCGATCCAGCGCTGGCCACGGCGGAAAGGCCGGCACCCGGCACGATCATATGCAAGTACGGATGGTGCATCATGGCCGATTCCCAGCTGTGGAGCTAGATAAATCCAATGCGCGATGCTCGGCTAAGAATTACCAAAGAGTTAATCCCTTACTTCTCAAAAAATTGATTTGTTGGTATGTTCAATTAAACAGCTAATGCTGCTGTATGCAATCCAGTCCAAGAATGGTTTCACTTTCGGAGAGAGCCGATGCTTAGGTGTGTACTTGGACTTGCAACCAAGTTTGCTCTCGCGGCGGCTCTTGCAGGCTTGGCGGGAGGGCAAGTTTCTGCGCAAACGCCTCACGATCACGCGACTCCAGCGGCCGGATCAAATGCCCAGGCCGGCGGACCAACCCCCTCGCCTGCCGGCGCAGCCGTCTACTTCGTAGATGTCAAGAACGGAGACACCCTGCAAACAAGAACGGTGTTACATTTTGGCTTGAAAGGCATGGGCATCGCGCCCGCAGGAGTTTCTCGCGCCCACTCTGGGCATCACCACCTCCTGATCGACGCGGAGTTGCCTCCGCTCAACAAGCCTGTTCCCAACGATCCGCAGCATCTCCACTTCGGCGGCGGTCAGACAGAGGCTGAAATCACGCTCCCCCCCGGCCAACATACGCTGCAACTTCTCCTTGCAGACAAGGATCACATCCCTCATACACCACCGGTTATGTCGGATCGGATTACGATCAATGTGGCGGACGGTAGTCAGCCGGCGTCGAAAGCGGGACGCGAGCCGTCCGCTCATGGTGCGCGAGTGTATTTCGAGTATCCAGGGAACGGAGCCTGCATACCGGAGAAGGTTGTGGTGCGATTTGGTTTGTCGGGGATGGGGATTGCGCCAGCTGGGTTCGATAAACTCAACACAGGACATCACCATCTGTTGATCAACTCGGAACTGCCCAGTTTCGACCATCCCGTTCCCAGCGATGACAATCATTTGCACTTCGGCGCCGGGCAGACGGAGGCGGAGGTTATACTGCAACCCGGGCCACATAAGCTTCAGCTTCTGTTCGCGGATTCACGCCACGTACCGCAGGATCCGCCACTCTACTCAGAGCCGATTTCGGTTTTTGTAGGAACCTGTCCATCCAAGAAAGTAGTCCACAATTATCGCCACCATAAGCACTCAAAAGCGCTTCGCCGCATCCAGTAGTGCCGGGGGTCGAACGCCTTGGCCCCGGCCAATCGGCACTCGCCTGCGGGCCTGCTCATTTACATGAAAGTGTATTCTAGCTATATTGATAAAAATCAATTGGTGTGACAGTCGGCTTCCAACGGGAGTCTTCCCCTCTCAGCGAAGAGCGACCGGAACCACCGGTCCCGAACGGCACTGGGAGGACACAGCCCGCTCGGGCAAGGTCACTGCTCTTTTTGTGAGACGCGCGGAAAGGCGGGGTGGCTGCAGGATTGCTAGAAGCAGCGCCCCCCGAGCTTGAAGAGCTTTAAAACGACGGGCGGCCTTCAAGGCCAAGGATGAAGAACATCTCGAGGAACGCGCATGCAAAGCGGACCTGTGCTTGGTCCAGGGAGCTTGATTTCCGAAGGTGGAAAAATTCTGGAGCTTGTCTTCCAGAACTCCTTTTATAATATCTACTTGGCTGAATCGACTGCGTCGGGCGCAGCGATTGGCATAACCGAATATTCCCCAGCCGATCTGGTCGCGAGAGCGCCTGATGGCGATGTGCTTTTGCGATCCCTCGAGTGGCAGGATCTGTTTAATCTCGGGCGGAATCGCTTCACGGCAGAGGCGACGGCGCTTTCCGCCTTGCACCACGCTAGCCTTCTTCGCTTTAGCGGCGTCGTGTCCGATTATGGCACTGCTCTTGCGTTGCATGCCCCCGAAGAGGGGCAATCAGTAACCGGCCTCGTCAAATCTTCCAAGCACCCCCCGCTTCAGCAAGAAATCGATGCGATCTTGGAACCGTTGATTTCGGCGCTGGAACTCTTGCATTCCAGAGATCTCATTCACGCCAATATTACCCCGGACACTATTCTCCTGCGCCCGGATCCGCTTCTGATCCGCTTTGGAGCGGCGCGGAGTTTCCTGGCTGCGCGGATGCGCAAGGTCAATCTGGCCGTCACGCCGGGCTACTCCGCGCCAGAGCTTCATTTTTCCGACGAAAAGGCGCATGGGCCGCTTTGTGATATTTTCTCACTGGCGGCAGTTCTTTATTTTGTCGTCACGGGGCGGCACCCCATCAATGTCATCGCCCGCAGTCTAGGGCAGACCATGCCGCCAGCCGCCGCTATGCCTTCTCCGAGGTTTCGCGCCGAGTTTTTAGAAGCTATCGACAGAGGCTTGGAACTGGAGCCGGGACGCCGCCCCCCAACGATCAAAGCTTTTGGGGAGATGCTGTTCGGGGGGGCGAAGAAGAAAGCATCTGAAGGCCCGCAGCCGGCTTCCGGCGTGGCTAACCTTGCGGAAGGCTCACAGGTCCTATCTTCCTTTGCGTCGCCAAGCGGCTCGTCTCCCAGGGCAGCCGGAGAGGTTTCGAATAATTCGGCATACGCGCCGAACACCGACACCGGAGATGAGGACGATGAACTTGATGAGACTGGGGACTTCGGAAGCAATTGGCATGGGTTAGGGCTGGGAAGGCTTATCGTTGGTGTATCGGTACTGGCGCTTTTAATTCTAGCTGGCTTGTGGATGCTGGAACCGCAGTTCGAGAATCAGCCGCACGAACTGGCTCGCGCTGCCTCCAGAAAGGATGCCGTTAGCGAAAGCGCGCCGGTTGATATCGCCGCTTTACAAGAGCGGCCCTCCCAAACGGGCGACCAGGAACGCCTTGACATGGTCACGCCTGCCCCGATGGCCCCCCCTGAGCAAACGGCGGCAGCGCAGAAGCACGGCACGTCGATAGCGGCGGCCGAAGGATCTCAGTCGCAGCCGAAGCAACCTGACGCCGCACCATTAACGCCGGTCCCGGCACCCGAAACAGCAGGCGAGAAAGCGCCTTCCAAAGGGGCGCTTGCGGAGCCGGTCCCCCTGCCGCTGTCCAATGCCTCCGTATCATCGCCTATTGGATTGACATTCAAAGATTGCAATTTCTGCCCATCGCTCGTTGTGGTGCCAAAGGGCGAATTCACGATGGG
This sequence comes from uncultured Alphaproteobacteria bacterium, assembly GCA_963757195.1. GTDB lineage: Bacteria > Pseudomonadota > Alphaproteobacteria > Rhizobiales > Rhodomicrobiaceae > Rhodomicrobium. The sequence continues at coordinate 1,378,649 of CAVWQG010000001.1, read as the reverse complement.
CTCGAATGAGCATCCGCATGAGAAGCCCGCGCACAAGGTAAAGATTCCCTCCCCCTTCGCCATCGGCCAGTACGAGGTAACCATTGAAGAATGGGACCGCTGCGTCGATGCTGGCGCCTGCCACTACAGGCCGGAGCATAACGGCTCGCCGAAGCAACCAGTCGGGAACTTGAGCTGGGACGATGCCAACGCCTATTTGAAGTGGCTGTCGGAGAAGACCGGCCAGATTTACCGTCTGCCGAGCGAGGCCGAGTGGGAATACGCGGCCCGCGCTGGCACCGGCAAACGCTTTTGGTGGGGCGACGAGGCGGGCTCCGGCAAAGCTAATTGCAGCGATTGCGGGTCCGGGACCAATGGGCAGGTCGCGGCGGTTGGCTCTTACAAGCCTAATCCCTTTGGCCTTTACGATACGGCCGGGAACATTGCAGAGTGGGTCCAGGACTGCTGGAACGAATCCTATCGCGGCGCGCCCGCCGGTAGTTCGGCATGGGTGAAGGGCAATTGCAGCCTGCGCAGCTTGCGCGGGGGATCTTTCGGCAACAAGTCCACTTACATCCGGTCCTCGGCGCGCTTTCGTTACGACAGCGATGTCCGTTACGAGGCAAACGGCTTCCGCGTCCTCAGGGAACTGCGCTGATAATTCGCCTACCCGAGGGAGGGGATTCTTTGCGCGAAGCAGGGCTGTATATGCCGATCCAACTCGCGAGCCGGCTGGAGTAAGACTTTGCACTTTCAAGTCTTATGTTGCTTCAATTTGTTTTTCTTGGCGGCTCCTTTGGCAGTTGCCCAAGCCAAGGCGCAGGACGTCGAGGTCCGGGCGATGATGCGGGCCGCTGATCAAGCTTTCAGAAGGGGATTTGCTGAAGGCTTTCTTCGTAACGCGCAATCGGTGCAAGCGCGGGCTCAGAAACCAATCCAACGGGAAGCGTCCCGCCGAAGCGTTAATGCGGAGACCCAGCGCGTAGGCAGGAGCGATCACTTTGCCGTGACTGAGCCGCGAGCGATGCCTGTGCCGCCACAGCGTACCTCGTCGCAAGCGGGGTTCACATTCAGGGATTGCGACTTCTGTCCACCGCTGGTGGTGGTGCCGAAAGGTGAGTTTACCATGGGCTCGAACGAGGACCGGTATGAGAAGCCCGCTCACAAGGTGGCGATCACGCATCCCTTCGCCATCGGCCAGCACGAAGTGACCTATGCCGAATGGGAACGCTGCGCGGCGGCCGGGGCGTGCCGCTACAGGCCGGACCATCAAGGCTTGCCGGGCGACGCGATCGGCAATCTGAGCTGGGACGATGCCAACGCCTACTTGAAGTGGCTGTCGGAGAAGACCGGCCAGATTTACCGTCTGCCGAGCGAGGCCGAGTGGGAATATGCGGCCCGCGCCGGTTTAGGCAAATCTGCTGGCTCTCAACAGGTCAATGAGCCTGGCCTTTACGATATGGCCGGAAACATGGCGGAGTGGGTTCAGGATTGCTGGAACGAATTCCTACCAGGGAGCACCTGCGGACGGTTCGGCGTGGGCCAAGGGCAATTGCAGCCTGCGCGTCTTGCGCGGCGGGCCATTCGGCAACATAACGTCTTCTCGCTTCCGCTACGACAGCGATGTCCGTTACGAAGCAAACGGCTTCCGCGTGCTAAGGGAGTTGCTCTAAGAACCATCGCTAATCGGGCAAATAAATCGTATAAAATCAAGCGCTCCCAATTACCAGACGGCGCTCAGTTCCATGGTCGCCGCTTCCATCACGGGGCCCGATTATCGCTACAGGCTTCCGGCGATTGTGTCAGAATACTTATCGGAAGATCACGGCCCCTCGCGATCCCAATGACCTGCATCTTCGAAACGACGCCGCGCACCTCGACTTCGATTATCTGCGCCTCGCTTCCGGTCCAGGCGAGAGTGTCGATAACCTCCTTCGAGGCCATGATCTGGACACCATGCTCCTTGGCCAGGGCCTCGAGCCGGCTCGCGACATTAACGGCATTTCCGATGACTGTGACCTCACGCGATGGGCCAAATCCGATGCGCCCTATAATGCATTGGCCGGCGTGAAGTCCGATGGCGATCCTCAGAGGATGTCCGAGCTCGTCCTCAAGCTTGGCGTTTACATGGTCCAGGGCAAGATCGATTGCGCGCGCTGCACATAGCGCGCCGCGGCAGCCGGCTTGGACACCGCCTTCGCGGCCGAAAAATGCCAGGAGGCCATCGCCGAGGAACTTGTCAATCGTGCCTTCATGCGTGATGATCGCGTTACCAACGGCGGTGAAAAACTCATTCAGAACATAGACGACGTCGTAGGGCAACCGCCCCTGAGCCATTTGCGTGTAGCCCCGCATGTCCACCATCATAATGGCAAGAGGCTTCTCGGTTCCGGCGGCTTCGGTATTGCTTAATGCGATATGGCCCGGCGGAAGAATTGCCTCGCGCACGAGGCGCGTAACTGTCAATGAGCCGCGTGGGCGGATTTGACAAGCCAGGCGAATGCCGGGCTCGGCCCCAACGCTCGCGAGCGTGAATGCTTCGGCGAACGCGGGGGGCCGAAGTCTCTTTTCGCTCCGCTCGATGCGAACTCGGCAGGTGGAGCAGCGCGCCCGGCCGCCACAGGCGGCGGCGTGCGGGACTCGATGGAGCCTGCTAATTTCGAGAAGCGTTGGCCCAACAGGATTTCTTACCGTCGGTCCTCCCGCATAACTTACTGTAATACGCGGCGCCCTGGTGGAGGCCAGCCGCCGCCAGATAAAAGCTCCGAGCGCGAATGCCAGGAGAGAACCGAAAAACAGCCGGACGCCGAGCCGATACTCAGCCAGCAAATCCCGCTCATCCGGGCTTGGCCAATGCGTCAGCTCCTTCAAATGGTTGAGTTGTGCGGGGCTTTTTGTGAGTTCCGTGATCGCCCGTCCCGAGATCATGAAGCCGCAAAGGGCCAGCACCGGAATGGCAACCGCAAGAGCGAAGAAAATGGCTTCAGCATGACGGTACCAGCGCTTGAAGGTCAGCCATCTGTGGAGGCCGAGGCAGCCGTGAGCCCAAACTACAATGAGGAGCAAGCTTTGCAGAATCGCACTCTCCGGCCAAAGCCTGGAAAGTTCGTAGAGGTAGGTGTCCTCGACACCAAAACGTACGTGCGCAATGCGCGTGTTAACGATGTGCGGGAGTAAAAGGAAAGGAATAGCGACCCCAAGACCAAGCTGCACGAGCTCCCAGGCAGAAAGACGCAATGTGGCGCGCGTTGCGAGTTTGTGAAGGCCAAGCAGCACGTGGGTAAAGAGCGCCATCACCAGTATTATCGTGCCAGGCCAGGAGCGTGTTACGGACCAGCGCCACTGCTGCACCTCGTGCATAAGTTCAAGACTAACGAGACCGGTGGCGTGATTCAGAAAATGGGTCGTGGCGAATAAAAAAAGGATGATACCCGAAATCAGCCGAAGGAGCTGTGCAGTATCCTGCGCCGTGGGTCCGCGGCTCGCACTGGTGTACGTCTCGCCCGGGCGTTTCCTTGCTTTTTTACCGACCATGGACCTCTGTGTGCAGCAAAAGCAAGATTGTCGCCGAAAAGGATTAGACCGATTATCCAGCTCCGCTGGGTATGATGCTCGATATAGAAAGAGAAGCCCAACAAAACTTTTCTTGTGGTGGGTGATATACGACAGGTTTATCTGAGGAAGCTAGCTAAAGCTTTGCCTTACACATACCAATTCCGATAGCTACCCCACCAGGAGGATGCTCATCGGCGGCCATTGCTTGGCAATGACGCTCTGGGACTTCAAGACACGCCTTCGGTATGATATAAATAAAAAAAACAAATGCCGCGGCCAGTGTTTTGCGACCGCGAATGGAGTTGTCCGTCTTGGCGGCGTCTATGGCCGGCGGGTCATCGTCAGCTCAAACACGGGCGCGCTGGAGGAAAGAGGAAAGAGTGAGGGCTCCCCAACTAACAGCAGCCGAGCTGCTTGCAAAAACCAGTTTTTTTGGCCCGCTCAGCGCCGAGGATCGCGATGCAGTAGCCTTCAGCATGCGGCCTGCTGCTTTTGCTTCCGGGCAAGTCATTTTTCTTCGGGACGATGCGCCGCGCGATCTTTTCGTTGTTCGCAAGGGCCGCGTCCGCCTGTCGATCCTGTCGAGTGAGGGCCGGGAACTGTCGTTCGCGCACGCGACGGAGGGCGATGTATTCGGCGAGATTGCGGTCCTTGACGGCCGCCCTCGAACAGCCAACGCAACGGCCGTGACGGAAGTCGATGCTCTTTCGCTCTCTCGAAGCTCCTTACTGTCCCTCATGGTATCGCGGCCAGCCATCGCGATGGTCGCTATAAAATTCTTATGCGACCGGTTGAGAACGACAGACATCAACATGGAGGCGATAGCGCTGTGCCCAATCGAGGCCCGCCTTGCCCGGTTTCTCCTGTCCGCGGTCCAGCTTCAGTCGCCTGGAGCGCGGGGAAACTCTTCCCGGCTCAACCTCGACATGTCGCAGGGCGAACTCGCGCTGCTGCTAGGGGCCAGCAGGCCGAAGGTCAACAAAGCGCTTGCGACGCTTGAGGCAGCCGAAGCGGTTCGCCGGAACGGCGCTGAATTGATCTGCGATGTTGAAATGCTCAGGGCTTATGCGGCTGCGGAATAAGGCAACTGCGCCCGATGCCGCGTGGCCCCGATCCATTGACCTATCCGTCACCGCTGCCCCTTGAGTTTTACCAAAGTCAATCGGGTATCAACATGGCCGCGACCGCAAGGATCACAAGGATCACAAGGATCACAAGGATCACAAGGTAAAGTGAGCCAGCCAGAACGAACGGGAAAAGTAGCTTCCGGCACTGCCAGTCTTGAGTCGTTCCGTGCGGATTTCCCCGTGGGAACCTGCCAGACACCAAGAGGCACAAGGATTTTACTTATAATCATCAAAGCACCTGCGCTAGGTTGTTATAGGTGGAACTGATTTTGATAATCAGCAATGAGCCATGCTGTGAACACCTCACATCCCGATAGCGCCGCGGCGGGGCCCGCCTTCAATCCCCTGTCGCCGGATTTCATACGAGATCCCTACCCAACTTATCACCGCTTGCGCCGCGAAGACCGCATGCACCGTTCGCCGCTTGGCATCACCATGGCGAGCCGCCACGCCGATGTCGCGTTCATCCTGCGCGATGCGCGTTTCGGAAAAGACCTCGCGGGCGGGATCAGGCGAAGGTCGGGGGACAAGACGCTCGAAGAGCCAGTCTGTCAGTCCATGCTCCGCTGGATGATTAGTCAAAACCCGCCGGATCACACGCGTCTGCGCGGTCTTGTGGTCAAAGCCTTCAGCAACCGAGCCGTCGAAGAGATGCGTCCGCGCATCCAAGAGATCGTGGATCGAGAGATCAGCCTTGTCGAGCCACAGGGCCGCATGGATCTCATCGCCGATTTCGCCTTCCGTCTTCCGGTCACCGTGATCAGCGAGATGCTGGGCATTCCCGAAGAGGACCGAGGGATGGTCTTCAAGGGCGGAGGCCCGGGTGCCCGGCTTCTCGATCCTGTCCCCTTATCGCTCGCCGAACTCGATGCCGCCAATGCCGGGCAGCTGGCGGCGGCCTGATACTTCCACGCGCTTTTCGAGCTTCGGCGGCGGAAACCGGCCAACGATCTTCTGACACTGCTTGTGCAGGCCGAAGAAGAAGGCAGCAAACTATCCAATGAGGAATTGACCGCCAACGTCATCCTTCTCTATGTGGCCGGCCATGTCACCACGACCCATTTAATCGGAAATGCTCTGTTGGCGCTTCACCGCAGTTCCAGCCAACTCGAGCTCTTAAAACCCAGTCCTTGGCCTGAGACAGCGATCGATGAACTTTTACGCTTCGAGTTCTCCGGTTCAGGTCGCGAACCGGACGGCGTTTGAAGACGTGACCGTTGGCGGCAAGGAAATCAGAAAGGGCGAGACAGTTTTCTGCCTTCTTGGCGCCGCCAACCGCGACCCGGCCGTCTATGCCGATCCGGACCGGCTCGATATCACCCGCGAGGGCGTCCGGCCGCTGTCATTCGGCGGCGGCGTTCATTATTGCCTTGGCGCTCAGCTTGCCCGCATCGAAGCAGAAATCGCTATCGCCACGCTTTTGCGCCGTCTCCCGAGCCTGACGCTCGATCATCCGGAGGCGCTGAATTGGCGGCCAACTTTTGTCGTGCGCGGCCTTAGCACCCTGCCTGCGAGTTGGCAGAGGATTTGCGAAGGCGCTCCGGCATACAGGCTTAATTAAATGAGACTTTTCATCCTGGGACCGAAATTTTCTCTAACCCCGAATGCGGGTCGCAGGAGTTTTCGGATCGAAAGAGACCGCGCCGTTGACAGCGCGGTCGGGATACGGCGCTCAACCGCCGTTTGAGCTGCATGCGTACATATCGGGAAGGCCCGTAGAACGGAAACAGGAGTTATCCCGGTCGCGCGTGCTATTGTAATCCGAATGATAATAGGTGGACTCGCTTTGAGTTGGGGTCAGCCTATTGCCATGCGGTCTGGCATCCGAGGACGTTACGGACGACACCACAAGCGACATGCCCGCTGAAAACGTCAACAACGTCTTGGTAAGATTGAAAGGCATGGTGATTTCCTCAAGTTAGAAGTCGATCCATTTCGAGCTTCTCTAAAGTTCATTAGAGACCATCCCTTCGTTATGAGCTGTTCCCTGGGTAACATGGTTGAAGTATTGTGTTGTGTGGACCAGGCTGAAGCTGGGCAAAGCAAGCACATATCTGTAGATTATCTATATTTCCCCTGACGTGGCCGAGGATGGCCAACGCGGGCGGAGGATTTGGTGCTGGAGACCGAGATGAGCGCCGAAGCCGTCGTCTTGAACTATGAACGCCTGACCGAAGTGGAGCGCTTTAGGCACACTCAAAGGCTTGGCCCCCCACATGCGCCCGATCCGCCACAGCCGGAAGAGCGCGCGTCTCGGCATGCCGGCCCGTTGCCTGCAATGGTATCTGGCCGAAGCCTGGAAGCCCCCGTTGTTTGGAGACGAAGCTCCGGCAGACGAGACACAGCCCATCTATTTTCGTGAACAGGAATGTTGCAATGAACGTCGCGGCAATTAGGATGCCGCTCACCCCCACGGCTGCCACCTGAGCCGCCGTCAACTGCAATCCCATCAGCACAATGCCGAGCTGCAAGAGCTCTGCATCGAGAAGACCGCCCCCGGCCTGGCGCACGCCGGTGTGCCCACGGCGTTGTGGAACGTTCGCCAGAAGTCATAAGCTCAGGGCCGACGCACATGGCGCTTGGCGCAAAGCGAAGGCCGCTCCCGCCACTTGGCTGCGTGCTTCCTCGATCCATGTTCCGCAAGGAACAGCGGGTTCCCGAATCTGGTGAGAAGATCATTCCATGATTGAACTTTGCGCGCAGAGGGCCGGATCATGCCACGGGACCCATTTCCAAGCCGTAGATTGCTCATAACGCTGCCGCTCGTTGTCTTAACCCCGGCCCTGTGTGGATGCCTGACCGAGCAACAGAAGCAGGTTTTGAAGTGCGAATTCGAGTTCTTGCAGACGGAGGCTGAGACCACCCTCAGTGGCGCAGCTGCTCCTGATTTTGTTGCAGCTTGCGTGGGAAGGCATGGCTATGTCCAACACTCTGCGGAACTCGGCTGCGAGCCGGAAAATAAGTTGAATGCTTACTGCTGCGCGCCGCGATGGCAAAGTTGGCTCTTGCGAATTCTTTTCCATCGCGGACCAAATTTGCCGGGGGTGCAATAGGTCTGTCGGCCTATTGATTGAACAGACCTCCGGCTTCTGCCACATGTCGCAAGTAAGCGTGGATCCAGACTGCCCTTAACCTTTGCGATCTCAGCAGCAGCTGTCAGGACACCAACGTTGCCGCCGTTGTTAGTTAAGTCGGCATCCGGGCAGCTCAAGTACCCGTCCTCGCCCGAATGAAAGAAGTAGTTCGGACCCTTTTGGGGTTTGCGAAGCGAACGTCGTCGGAAAATCGCCCCCTACCAATAAAAGACCGCCTTGATCACGCATTTTCTGTCCAGAATTCACAAGAATAATGCTATAAGACATTGTATCTAAACCGTGAGTGAAATGTCTTCTTCAATGTCACAATATTTCGTAACCTATCAGCCGAATGACGTCATCTTTTCGGAGGGAGCTGATGGCGATGAAGCCTATATTGTGATCACCGGCGCCGTTGGAATCTTTAAGGAAAATGGTGGGCAGCTCGAGTTGCTGCACCGCCTGGGGGCAGGAGAGATGTTCGGAGAGCTCGCGGTAATCAACGCGACTCGCCGCTTGGCGTCGGCAGTTGCAGTTGAGCACAACACCACCATCATGGCGCTTGACAAGGCGCGCTTCTTCTACTTCGTGAGCCACCACCCTGGCTTCGCCGTCATGGTGATGGAGACGCTGAGCCGCTGGCTGCGGAACGGGGTGGAGACCCCGTCCGGTCCGACCCCAACGACCCAGCTTACGAGCAAGATCCGTCCCGGACCGTTGTGTACGGCCGTGCCCATTACCGAAAACATCTGGCAGTTCCGTAAGCGAAGCCGGTCCTGCAACGCCTATCTATTTAAAGGTCGCGAGCGCACCGTGCTGGTCGACCCGGGCCTCGATTCCGATTTTGGCTCGCTTGCCTCCAGCTTGAACGAGGTCGGCATCGCCCTCGACGCAATCGATATGATCGTCCTCACCCACGAGCATTTCGACCACATCGCCGCCACGCCATGTTTCACCGGCCGGGCGAGCGTCGCCGCCCACGTCCTCACGGCGCGCAAGATTGCAAATACTGATAAGTCAACCATTCTCCGCGCAAGCTTCGCCGGGCAAGCGCTGAATTTCGCCGTCGACACGGTTCTCCCGGATGGCAGCTTAATCAATACCGGAGATCACCAAATCCGCGTGATTTGGACTCCAGGGCATTCGTCGGGGTGCGTCTGCCTGTTTGAGGAGCAACTCGGCCTGCTGCTGACAGGCGACACCGTTCTCTCCGGGGGAATCCTGGGCGGCGTGTTTGGTTCCGGGAACGTCAGCGACACCATTTACTCACTGGAAACACTCGGGTCGTTACGAGCCACGCACACTTTGCCCGGCCACGGTCCCTGCTCAGATGACCCTCGCACGGATATCGCCCGCGCGCTTGAGAGCTGTCAGGGGCTTCTGTCCGACGCCAGTCTCATCGTCGAAACCCTAAATGCCCAGGACAGTTTCAATAAGATCATGCTCTCGTTGCGGGATCTCAATCGCTGAAGACACACCGCTATCGTGGCCGTCCTCTCTGGCCCCGTCATTGCCCGCCAGGACCGTGGAACCTAAAAGAAAACCAAGACCTCCATTGTATCTTCATCCTCGGTGAATTCGACACGCTCTCCCATGCCACGCATGAGTGCAATAGCGGCGTTGTTCCCGGCCAAGACCGAGGCCGTGAAACCCCTTATTCCCTTGCTAACCGCGACTTCACGAAGACGATTGTGAATGGCGCGGCCAAGTCCGGTTCCGCGAAACTCTGGCGCCACCATGGAGGCTACCTCCGCCAGATTTGTGGTCGGATTCAAGAAATAGCCTCCGATCGCGGCCATCTGTTCGTTCTCGCGGGGGCCCGTTACGGCGACAAAGGCCACGTTCAGGTCGAAGTCCACGTTGCACAGGCTTTGCGAATCTATAAAGGATAGAAAATTTAACTGCCGGAAAAACCGCATCCGGATGTCCTTCCGCGACATCTGGTAAAATATGGACTGGACCCCTTGTCCGTCTCCGGCCCGCGCTGGTCGCAGCATTACTCTGCGTCCGTCTTGAAGGACCACGCTTCGCTCCTCCTCCACGGGGTAGCTCCGCCGGCTCGCTAGGTCTTGATGGGGGCTGACGAGCTTAAGCTCTCTCGCCGCCTTGAGCAGGTCTTCCCGGAAATCGGGGTGAGCTATTTCGATGAGTGCCACTGCGCGTTCCGCGATCGACTTGCCGAAGAGATAGGCCATGCCGTACTCGGTGACGACATAATGCACTTCGGGCCGCGCAAGCGTGACGCCTTCCCCGGCAAGCAGCCTCGGCCTGATGCGCGAGATCATTCCGTCATCCGTGGTCGAACGCAGGCAAATAATCGGCTTGCCGCCTTGGGAGCGAGCCGCACCGCGATGAAATTCAGGCGTGGCGGAAACGCCGCTATAGAAAAGACCTTCGAATTGATCGGTGCAAACCTGCCCGGTAAGGTCAATCGCCCAAGCCTGAGTAAGAGATACGAGCCGGTCATTCCTGGCGATCAATGCTGGCGCTGAAACATAATCTATGGGGCGGAATTCGACCGCCGGGTTTTCGTTAACAAAATCGTAAAATTTCCGGGTACCAAGCGCGAAACTGGTAATGATACGCCCCTGGTGAACACTTTTGCGCTTGCCGTTGATGATCCCGGCCTCGATGAGATCAAGGGCTTCCGCTGTAATCATCGCGGAATGGATGCCAAGATTCCGGCGGTCTCCCAAATGCTTTAACGTCTCGTTGGGGATGCGGCCAATATCGACATGAAGGGTGGCGCCGTCCTCGATCAGCTCAGCAACATAGCGGGCAATAGCCTTGGTCGTGTCTCCCACGGGCGGGTGTAAATACTCCACCAAAGGTAACTCAGACTGAATGCAGCAGGTGACGTCGTTGAGATCGATAAGGCTATCTCCATAGGTACGAGGCATATTGGGATTAATCTCGGCGATAACGGACTTCGCTGTCTTTAGGATCGGGGGGGCGATATCAACCGAGATACCGAGACTGGAGAATCCGCGGCGGTCCGGCGGGGAAACCTGAACACAGGCGACGTCGGCGCGCAGCCGCCCACTCGAAGCCAATCTCGACACGTCGTAAAGCGACATCGGGACATAATCGGCGGCCCCCGATTGGACCGTCTCCACCATGTCGGTCCCGACAAAAAAAGAACGATGGTGATATCGGCTGCCGCGCTCGCCAAGCAGTTCCTTTAGGCCCGATGTCAGAAAATGAAAAAATTCAGCGCCATAAATGTGGGTGTTTTCCAAGGCTCCAACGAAAACTCTCGGCAAGCCGCACCCCGTCCCGATAAAGATTTTGTCCCCTGGTTTTACTAGTAACACAGCCTCTTCGACAGTGACGGTTTTGACGGACATAGCAATGCACCTGGTTTTTTTCGAATGCAATTGTCAATGCGAGTTGCGTGTAGGTCAAAACAACTCCTTTTGAGCTTTTGATCTCGAGTCATTATCAGGGTCAAGGGTCGGATTGTTTTGGTCATCTCGTGGAAGACCGCGTCAAGATCCCGAAGCCGCCTTGAGGCTTATGGAATCGCAAGAGAACCGGCACGACCGTTCCCGACGCGCGGTGAGCAGAGGTCGCGCTTTCCGGTGGGGGCAAGCCCCACCCGGTGAACGCGCCCGCCGGAAGCAACCGGAGCAGTAATGGAGTGGCTGGAGGCTTCGGATAACGTCTCACGAATTGGTGGCAGCGCGAATTTGCACGCCGCAACGCAAGTGAATGCCGAGCAAACCTCGAAAAGAACAAGCTGACCGTGTGGACTGCGCGTTCCGGCGGGTAATCGGCCGCAGTCTCAAGGGACACGACGTATTCGACCGCCACCTGACCAAGGTTCGGATCATCGGCGCTGACAAAGACGCCGGCGAATTTCGGGCCCCTGATCTGGTAGTGCATGAAGCCCCGGCCCCGCAGCACCGCGCCGAGATCCGCTTCAAACAGGATCGAAATGTTGCGTGCCATGGCCGTGCACGCCGATGCCCAGCTTCTGCCATACTGAGCTACGCTTGCCGTCGCCTGCGATCATATAGTCGGCGGTGATCGCCGTCCGCTCAGCGGTTCTACCCCCCGTGCTGCTCGAAGTCCGTCAACTCGGTCCCAAACAGGACCTCCGCGCAATGCGCCTTCGCATACTGCAAGAGGATCGGCTCGACGCGATCCTGCCCGGCGGTGCGGATCGCGGCTGGTGACAGTGATTTGGGGTCGACATAGCCGGGCACCACCATGCGGTGAAACTCGCGCCCCGTGACGCTCTCGGCAACAACCATCGTGAAATCATCGGTTCCGGCCGTCCCGCGGCCGCGAGCTCGGCCCCCAGCCCCCGGAACCGTCTGCGACGCAGATTGACACCCCGCGCAGGGTTGGGCGGCCACAGCGGAGGCCAGTGCCCTGTCCACGAAGTCTGTCGCATTGCCGACTGAGGCAGGACGTTACTGGGGTACAACCGCGTTGACTACTAGGAGCGCTTGAACCCGACGATCACGTCCGTTCTTGAAGGGCTTGCTGCCTCAAGTTCGAATTTCTCTAACCCGACATCGCCGATTTGACCGCCTTTGGCTGTTGAAAAGCGGCTTTTGCGGCCAGAAAGCTCTTACTAGTCAGGGGGGGTATTTCCAGAAATGGCTGCGGTGCCGACCTACCCCATTGGACGGCAAGGAGCACCGCTACTGGAGCGTTGTCGAGAACCGGCGCGTGAGCGGCGGCAAGACCATTCAGCGGCAGGTGCTGTACCTGGCGACATTGCCGGCAGCCAGCATGCGCAGTGGAGCCGCGCTCTTGAGGCTTCGACGAAGGGACGGGGCAGATGGCGCAGGTCGCCCTGTTCCCGGAGGATCGCGCGTCGCCGAAGGCGCTGCCCGAAGCGGTTCAGGTGCGCCTGAAGGAGTTCGAGCTTCACCGCCAGCGTCAGTGGGGCGCGAGCTGGCTGGCGCTTGATCTCTGGGAGCAATTGCAGCTCGACGGCTTCTGGCATGAGCGTCTGCCGTCGAGCCGGAGGAAAACTTCTTGGCTGAACGTCCTGAAACGCTCACTTCCTACCGGCTGATCGATCCCGGCAGCGAGTGGCGCCTGCACCGGCATGGTGGGATACCATTGCCATGAGCGATCTTCTGGGCGAGGACAGCGTCAAGCTTCTGGAGCAGGAGGGCGAGGTCTATATCCTCACCAAGAGCGAAGGACGCGTGCTGAAAGAACGCGCCATGCGGCGCAGGAAGCTCAAGAAATTCTGGGCGCTGCTCAAGGAACTCCTCAGACAGACGCTGTCGCGCGATCAGCTGCTGCTCAAGCTTGGGGCGGCGCAAAAAGAAGCTGGACGCGCCAAAAGCCTCGCCCAGAATCGCCAAGCCTAAGGCCGCGTAGCAAAGCCGCTGTGGTGCCGACTTTCAATAGTCATGTCCTTAAATATCAGGGTGTTAGCCTGTCACAATCGGTCAAATCGGCGAAGTCGGGCTAAGGTCGGTTCGCGATCCTGAAGAGCTATTGCACCATAACAGCGTCTTTGACCCAGCGGGCGGTGCTGTGCCTATCATTCGTTGCGACCGAGTGATCGGCAGGCTGGCGTTTGAGGCCGTAATTTTAAGAGCCGGACTGGCCGCCAGAAACCCTCCAAAACCCTTGAAACCCTTTATTTCATCGCCGGCTGAAGGCGACACGAGGGGTTTCAAGGGTTTCGAAGGGTTTTTGGCGGCGCCTGAAAAGTATTAACGTCTCAGTCGGCCGCAATTTGCCATTTAACCGCGCTATTCGATTTGAGCGACTTTGCACAGCGCACGATCCGCAAGCCCCCAACGCGGACTTCGGCGTGGCGCTCGATCCAGCGTCCGAGGATGCGCGGGTTTATCGAAGTCCCCCGCTCGCTCGCGATTTCGCGAACAGCGCTTCCAAGGCGCTGGAGCCGAAGACGTCTCGAATGTTGTCGAGCAGCAAGCCGGGTTTCCCTTCCCGGAGGGCGGCAAGCAGGCGCTTGCGTAACTCGTCCTCTTCCCGGCATTCAGGCACGACTTGTGGCACGGCCCCCATCAGCGAAAGCACGCATAGCGCAAGCAAGGTTTTTCGGTGCCTGCAGTAGGAGCGTCAAACGAGAACCCCGGCGCCGACGGCAGTGAGCGGCGCACAAGCGCCGTCAAGACGCTGGCCACGGCTACGCCCTGGTCATGCGCCGTGACAAGGGGAAAGAGCTTGAACGGCTCCCACAGCGTTGCAAAGGCGGCCCGAAGGTCTTGGCGCGACGGCTTCAACTTCATCGGAGAAAAGCGCCCCGCCCTCAAGAGCAAGCCCGTGGCGCTGTCATAACCGGGACTGTCGAGCAGGCTCCCATCCGGCCGGAGCGTTGGCGCTGTGATCACGCCGCGCAACTCACGCAGGCCGCGCTCTCCCTTTTTTGCCAGCACAATGTTGATCAGCTGGCGCCGCGTGTTCATGCGCGTGATACCGTCCCTGCCGGGCTTTTCGAACCGGATGGCCCGATCGAAGTAATCGGTGAGCCAAGCCTCGCTTACCGGCGTAACGCCGTCGCGGCAAAGCCTGACGATTTCTCCGGCCCGCTCATAGAGGTCGCCTCGAGCGCGCAAAACCTCGATACAGGTATCAACTTGCGCGGGCCGCTCGCCTGGCACAACCCGAATGGTGGCCGTCTCACGGACAAGCTCAAAGACAAGGACGCCATGCCCGAAGGTGTGCAGGGTGGTCCGGTTGTCGCTCACACGGACATGCGCGATCCGGGCGTCGTTATAGCCAAAGGGGTCAATCGGGTCGCGGAAGCGCGCGCCATCCCATCGCTCACGGTCAGCAAGCATTTCACCGACGGTGGTGCTTCCGCCAGCGGCCGGATGAAGGACAAAACCAGGCCGCAACTGGAGCCGTTCGATGGCGTCGGTCAGAAGCTTTGCCAGTTCACGCTCGCCAAGGCTGCAGCCTTTTGCGCGCAGCTTCGGCGCACGTTCCGCTATCCACGCTTGCCGCTTGCGCGCGCCCTCGGCGGCTGCAGCTTTCCGAGCCTCCGCGATCTCCGGCGATGATGCGCGGAACTCCGCAAGCGTCATGCCGCCCGCCAACCGGGAACTGAAAAGACAGGGCAGTTCGCCTTCAATGAGATGCGCCTTTGGCGCTTTCCGCACGAGGCCCGCCGAAAGCACGGGCGGAGCGACGAAGTCCAGCCTTTCTGGTTGCCACACCGCGGCATCGATAGGCGCGCGGTCGAGCCGCATGCCCGAGCGCGAAATGTAAATCCAGCCGTGCCCGACCTGCCAGTACTTCGCATAGATTGCGGCGCCAATGGCCGGGATCGCCGCCGCGTTATCCACGACGACGTAGCAGCGCCAGTTTCCAGGACCGGTGATCTGCACGCCGCTACTCGCGTCATAGATGAATGCCGATGCCGAGGGCCGCCATAGCCGGGCAACTTGCTTGAGGTCCGCCACAAGGCTCGTAAGTTCTCGATCCAAGACCGGCCAATCCTGCGCAGGCGCATTCTTGGCCCTGTCAAAATCGAGCATGAGAATGGCTGGCTCTTGTTCGGGAAAAACGAAATGTTCGGCATCCCGCGCAATGGCTTCGGCGGGGACGCTGGTCTTGAGCCTTTCTTGCGTGACGATGCGGCCCTGCGGAACGGCTGCCCGGCCGTAAGCCAGCGCTTGTCTGGAGGTCAAGCTGTCCAGGATTTCAATGAAGTGCTCTATTCCGCGAAAGCTTACGGTCTCGAACGTCCCCTCATAGATCGCCGCCGCCGGGCGCTTTAAGAGTGTGCCGTCATGCGAGCGCGAAATGGCTTTGGTTGCATATCCCTCCGCTACCGTGTTCGTGATCAGAGTGAGCTTGGTTTCTGGCGCACCCTCAATGAGCCACTGGATCACCGCGTCTTCGTAGCGCCGCTTCGACGTCCCGTTGTCGTTGGCCGGCCGCTGTACTCCTGCACTGCCGCGCATCGCTCACCCCCGTTTTCCCGTCGGGGCAAAAGCCAGCGATGCCTTCCAGTTTTCCGATGAGCGAGAGTAGCGCGGTTGAGCGGCTGAGCACCTGCCGCCTACCTGTTGTTCAAGGTGATTTACTTGGTGCCTGCCGAGGGAAGCGCGATCGGCATTACAGCGTTCCTTAATCTGAAGTGGAACGGCGGCGCTTGGTGTTCAGCCACGCTTTAATCTCCGGCAGCCGGTAAACAACGCGGCCTCCGATCTTATAGTATAGAGGCGATTCCCCGGTCATCCGCGCTTTGTTCAGCGTGCTCGCTGAG
The DNA here is from genome assembly GCA_963757195.1 of uncultured Alphaproteobacteria bacterium. GTDB lineage: Bacteria > Pseudomonadota > Alphaproteobacteria > Rhizobiales > Rhodomicrobiaceae > Rhodomicrobium. Next base: position 1,362,699 of record CAVWQG010000001.1, on the reverse strand, counting down.
ATTCCTAGCACCTTTGCCGCGCCACGTGTGTCGAGCGCCTGATCATCGACGGTATTTAAGGTGAGCGGTGATTTGCTCATGGCTTAGCCTCGAAGTTCAACGATGGATCGGTGCCCGTAACCGCTGAGATCGGGCGGGTTCTGCCCATCGTTGGAAGGCCACCTCAGATTGCGGGCGCTCGTCGTGTTCCTGTCGTTCTTAGTCATGCCATTCGCCTTTCATTCCGTCTGTGTCAGTGAAGGTCTCTGTTTCGCGGATGAATTGGCAAGCAGTATTTTTGCATGAGTTCTTTGTATTCATAGGTACCGCCAACCGGAGACGGAATGATCGGAGGACGGGTTCAAGTTCTAAAGCCAGGCAAAGTGGCCAGAATAGTTTGGAAATATCTGTCAAACAAAGACAATCTCTGGCGTAAAAGCTTCCATTTGATGGAGATTGTCAAAGATGGACATAGATCGCCAAAGAATGACGGAGATTGACGAAGTTCGCCGAAGATTGCCAAAGATTTTGACGGCAAGATGTGTGATGTTGGCCAACATCACCGCCTTCGGCCGTCCGGCCGAAGGCTTTCTTACTCGCCTTTGGCTCGACGAGAGCGCTGACGGGCGCCGGAAAGGAGGAAATTGAGGCATGCCGACCCTGAAGGTGCAGGAGAGCCGCGATAGGAACCGGCGAACCGGCCGCTCAAGGTAGTCGTCTCCGAGCGCGAGCGCGCGGAGATCGAAACGCGCGCCGCAGCGACCGGCCTATCCGTGTCCGCCTATCTCAGAAATCTCGGGCTGGGATTTCAGCCGCAATCAACCCTGGATCACAAGGCCGTTCTCGTCCTTCTCAAGGTGAACGCCGATCAGGGGAGGCTGGGCGGCTTGTTCAAGCTCTGGCTGTCTGGGCAAAGCTCCACCGAGATCCGGACTTTGCTCACCGCCATCGAGGATTGCCAGCTGAAACTCAAGGCTCTGATCAAGCAATTGTCCGACTAGCACTAGAACTAACACTAGGACTGGACCTAGTACGACGCTCCTGATAGGCCGGCTGGGCATGGTATTGCGGACGTCGACAGCGAGGACGAGGATCACCTCGCTGACCAAGTCGCACAAAAGGTCTTGGCACATCTTGCAACGAAGAGGCTGTTTGACGCAAGGTAGAGTCAAATCGGAGACCGGCATGGCGCCCAGAGCCAAATACAGCGCGACGACGCGGCAGATTTCAGTGAGCGTCCACCCTACCTATCTCGACGACCAATCGGCGCCGGAGCAAAGCCATTACGTCTGGGCCTATCAAATCGTGATCGAAAATCGTGGCGCCGAAACAGTGCAGTTGCGAAGCCGCCATTGGCGCATCACCAACGCGCGTGGAGAACGACACGAGGTACGCGGTCCGGGTGTGGTCGGCGAGCAGCCGCGCCTTGAGCCCGGCGATGCGTTTGAATACATCAGCCACGTGCCGCTAACGACGCCCTCGGGCATCATGACGGGCAGCTATCAAATGGAAACCCGGGACGGCGAAAGCTTCGACGTCGAGATCCCCGCCTTCTCCCTGGACAGCCCTCATCAATCAGTGAAGCTTAATTGAAAAGAAGCTTGTCCCAGGAGGGTCGTTAACAGGCATGCTGGCTCTCCTCTCTCGCGATACCATTCTCGGCAAGCCAGCATTTGGATCCAAAACCGGCCTTGCCCCCCAAAGACCAAAACAATCCCGCACTTGGCCCACTTTCACCGTCCGAAGCTCAAGCCACGGTAGTCCGCAAAGGCGATTAGAGAGCGGGCGAACTGATCTAACAAAGTTTTAAAGCTAGTCGGCTTTAGGCGTTGCAGAGATGTCGCACCCCATTTTCGGATTCATTGGCCTTGCCTTAAGACTTCTCAACTCGCCCCGCGCGGGCAAAAGTCCGGCTTCTCGGAGGCGTCGTCCGGTGCCGCAATATTTTCACGGTGACGACACAGTGACGATTCTGCCAAGTGACGATTTTTGGGTTTCCTGGTTAAACCCTTGAATTTATTGGTCGGAGTGGAGTGATTCGAACACTCGACCCCCTCGTCCCGAACGAGGTGCGCTACCAGGCTGCGCTACACTCCGACGCCGCCCTGTATATACCTGCGGCGGCGCCGGGCGCAAGCTGTCAGAACGATTATTCAGAAGCCAATACGCCCAGCGGGAAATCCCGCCCCATTTGCTCCAGGCTCGCACCGGAATTTTCCGCGGATCGGGCGCACTCCAATGGCGCTCCAGCAAATGCGGTTGAAGACGGATTGACGCGCGCTCCCGAAAATCGGAAAGAGTCTCGGCGCAAATTGGAGTGGGGAAAGTGGCATGGCGACATCGCGGGTTCGAAGGTGGTACAACCCGATGTCCGTTATGCAATCGATTGCGATGCGGCCCAGGTTCTACGGAGCTGCTCTCGCAGGCGCTGCGGCGCTCGCTGTCCTGCCGGGAAGCTGGCCGCCTATGATACGAGCTTCGGCCGCGTGGGATTTAGCAGGGATTACCTATCTTTTCTTCGCATTCCGCCTGGTTGTGACTTGCGGCGCTAACCGAATCAAAGCGCGCGCCGCGCGCCGGGATGACAGCCGTCTCGTAATTCTCACTATCATTCTCCTCGCCATCACGGCGAGTTTCGCGGCGATAGCCGGCCTTATTGTCGAGGCAAAGCTTCCAACAACGGAGCCTCCCGAGAAGCTGCTCCTCGCCGGTTTGGCTATCGTGACGCTCATGATTTCATGGACCGTGACGCAGGTGGCTTTCGCACTTCACTATGCGCACGATTACTACCGCCCGGACGCCGGAAGCGATGCAGGCGGGGGCCTCGTTTTTCCGGGATGCGAACAGCCCGACTATTGGGATTTCCTCTATTTTTCGACATCCATCGGAGCGACATCCCAAACATCCGATACCTCAATCAAATCACGTCATTTGCGTCGGCTTGTCACGTTACACTCAGCCGTAGCTTTTTTCTTCAACACGGCCGTTCTGGCGTTGACGGTGAACATCGCAGCAAGCTTGGCGGGGTAGGTGGGATGGATCAGGAAGTCATCAAAGGCAATGTGGGAGGCTCCAGCCGGCTCGCGCGCGCCGCTTTCGTCTCCACGATCCTCGTCGCAGTGCTTACGTTTAGCTATTTCGTTTTGGACCGGCCGCTCGCCGTCGCGATGCACTCGTATACGCATGGCCTGCCCTTTTTCATATGGCTAACTTACATCGCATCTCCGCTTGCGCCTTTGGCATCGATCCTTGCAGCTTTCATAGGTGGCCGCGCGATCGCCCGGGGCTACCTGACCGAGACCAAATCAGCCCTTCTGCGAGCGAGCTGCGCGATCCTGATCGCCGGTGTCCTGACCTTTGAGTTAAAGGAAGTCTTTGGACGCACTTGGCCGGAAACCTGGGTTAACAACAATCCCTCATATTTCGGCAATGGCACTTATGGCTTTTTCCCGTTCCACGGCGGACGAGGGTATCGTTCCTTTCCCTCCGGCCATACGACCGCGATCGCGGCGGCAGCCGCAGCGGCATGGCCTCTATGGCCGAGGGGCCGGTGGCTTGGTGTCGTTCTCGCTCTTGCCGTCGCGGTTGGGCTTCTCGGCGCGGACTATCACTGGCTGAGCGATATCCTGGGGGGAGCCATTGTCGGGACCACCACGGGCGTCGTCGCAGCCAGGATCGGCCGCGTCAATACCGTCTGACGGGCGGGTCTCGGATAATAAAGATAAAGCACGAAGTAAGCGAACGCTATAAGGACGAGGCTGACTGCCAGAATGATGAGCACGTGCCGTCCGCGCCGGCCCTGACGGGCCTCCTCGGTGCTCTTTTCAATACGCGAGTTATCCGCCGCACTGTCCGCGCGCGGGCGTCTCCAGGGGGGCGTTGCGTTCGCCATCACCGGCCTCCATTATTTACGAAGCAACGCCCCGCCCGCTGGCGCTGTTCCCATCGCGCTTCAGGCACGGGGCAATCATCTTGATTACCTTTAAGTTTTTTTAAATTTTCCCATCACCGGGTGGTAGCGTCGGCTGCGCCGGGACATGAAATCAATATTGTTCAAACTCGCGAAAATAAAACAAATTTGAGCTTGACGGGGTAAGCTTCGCCTCCTATTTTGCGCACACGCTGGTGGCAGGTAGTAAGCAGCTTTTGCGCGTTCTCGCGTACGCTTTTTCGCTTAAACACTGCCGCGAAGACACCGGATACATATATTGAGGTGAGAGAGGCCCTGGCCTCAAACGTCTCATTCGTCTTCACTGGACCGGATAGCGGATTTGCCGCCGGTCTTTCGCCGTTTTGACTTGGAAGCGTTGATGCCAACGATACAGCAACTGATCCGCAAGCCGCGCGTCGCGCCGGTAAAGCGAAACAAAGTGCCGGCAATGACGGAATGCCCGCAGAAGCGGGGTGTGTGCACACGCGTCTACACGACCACGCCGAAAAAGCCAAATTCGGCCTTGCGGAAGGTTGCGCGCGTCCGCCTCACGAATGGTTTTGAGGTGACGAGCTACATCCCGGGTGAAGGCCACAATTTGCAGGAGCACTCGGTGGTCCTTATTCGCGGCGGTCGCGTGAAAGATCTTCCGGGGGTTCGGTATCATATCATCCGCGGCGTGCTTGATACGCAGGGCGTGGCGAAACGCCGGCAGCGCCGTTCGAAGTATGGCGCGAAACGGCCGAAGTAAGCTGAGGATCGAGAAGCATGTCACGGCGGCATAGAGCTGAGAAGCGCGAGATCATCCCGGACCCGAAATACGGCGACGTGGTTGTCACTAAGTTTATGAACAGCCTTATGGAACAAGGCAAGAAATCGGTCGCAGAGCATATTGTGTATGGAGCTCTGGGTCGTATTGAGCAGAAAGCCAAGCGCGATGGCCTTGAGCTGTTCCATGAGGCTCTGACCAACGTAAAGCCCGCGATTGAAGTTCGCTCAAGGCGGGTCGGTGGCGCAACTTATCAGGTGCCGGTCGAAGTGAGGAATGACCGCCGCCAAGCGCTTGCGATTCGGTGGATCATCACTGCGGCGCGTGGCCGGAACGAGAATACAATGGAAGAGAGGCTTTCCGGCGAGTTGCTGGATGCCGCCAATAACCGCGGAACCGCGGTCAAGAAACGCGAAGATACGCACAAGATGGCGGAAGCCAATCGCGCGTTTTCGCATTACCGCTGGTAAAGTTTAGGATGGCTAGGACTTAGTCATGGCACGTCAGACCCCGATCGAAGATTATCGTAATATCGGCATCATGGCTCACATTGATGCTGGGAAGACGACCACGACCGAGCGCATCCTGTACTACACCGGCAAGAGCCATAAAATCGGTGAGGTGCATGACGGCGCCGCCACCATGGACTGGATGGAGCAGGAGCAGGAGCGCGGCATTACGATTACGTCAGCCGCGACAACCGCTTACTGGAAAGGCAAGCGCGTCAATATTATTGACACGCCGGGTCACGTTGACTTCACGATCGAGGTAGAGCGCAGCCTGCGCGTGCTCGACGGCGCGGTCGCTCTTCTTGACGCGAACCAGGGGGTTGAGCCTCAGACGGAAACCGTATGGCGGCAGGGCGATAAGTACAACGTCCCGCGCATGATTTTCGTCAACAAGATGGATAAGATCGGCGCGGATTTCTATGACTGCGTGCGGTCGGTGATCGATCGCCTTGGAGCAAAGCCACTCGTTCTCCAGCTTCCCATCGGTGTTGAGAATTATTTCAAGGGTATTGTTGATCTCGTCCGTATGAAGGGCGTGATCTGGGACGAGGATACGCTCGGCGCGAACTTCCGCGACGTCGATATCCCAGACGATCTGATCGACAAGGCCAAGGAATACCACGACAAGCTTGTCGAAACGGCGGTGGAGTTGGATGACGATGTGCTTCACGCGTATCTCGAGGGGCAACACCCCGATGAGGCGACGCTGAAGCGGCTCATCCGCAAGGGCACGATTGCCAGCGCTTTTTATCCGGTGTTCTGCGGTTCCGCTTTTAAGAACAAGGGCGTACAGCCTCTCCTCGATGGGGTGCTCGATTACCTGCCTTCTCCCGTCGATGTTCCACCCATCAAGGGGATCGACGTGAAGACGGGCGAAGAGACGGTTCGCGGATCGTCCGACAGCGAGCCACTCGCGATGTTGGCCTTCAAGATCATGAACGACCCATTTGTCGGATCACTGACCTTCTGCCGGATTCTATTCTGGCAAGGTCGAGACGGGCATGCAGCTCATCAACACCGTGAAGGATAAGAAGGAGCGCATCGGACGCATGCTCCTGATGCATGCGAACAGCCGCGAGGACATCAAGGAAGCATTCGCAGGCGATATCGTTGCCATTGCTTCGCTCAAAGATGTTGTCACTGGCGATACCCTCAGCGATCCCAACAAGCAGGTAATTCTGGAGCGGATGGAGTTCCCGAATCCGGTTATCGAGGTCGCGGTTGAGCCTAAGACGAAGGCCGACCAGGAAAAGATGGGCATGGCCCTCAACCGGCTCGCTCAGGAAGACCCCTCATTTCGCGTCTCGACCGATCCCGAAAGCGGCCAGACCATCATTAAGGGGATGGGAGAGCTTCATCTCGAGATCATCGTCGACCGCATGAAGCGCGAGTTCAAGGTCGAGGCGAATGTCGGCGCGCCACAGGTTGCTTATCGCGAGACGATCACGAGGCGGCAGGAAGTCGACTACACGCATAAGAAACAAACGGGCGGCTCGGGCCAGTTCGCTCGCGTCAAGCTTGTTCTGGAGCCGCAGGAGCAGGGTAAGGGATTCGAGTTTGATTCCAAGGTTATCGGCGGCTCGGTTCCGAAGGAATATATTCCTGGCGTCGAGAAGGGTGTTCGCAGTGTGCTCGATAATGGCGTGCTGGCGGGTTTCCCCATGCTCGACCTTAAGGTCTCATTGATCGACGGCGCTTATCACGAGGTGGACTTGAGTGCGCTCGCATTCGAAATCGCATCGCGCGCGGCATTCCGGGAAGCCGCGCACAAGGCCGGTCCTAAGCTCCTCGAGCCGATTATGAAGGTTGAGGTGGTGTCGCCTGAGGATTACGTGGGCGGCGTGATCGGTGACTTGACGAGTTGCCGTGGTCAGATACTCGGGCAGGAAATGCGCGGCAATGCCACCGTCATCAACTCGATGGTGCCGCTCGCAAATATGTTCGGTTATGTGAATACGCTGCGCTCGATGAGCCAGGGCCGTGCGCAGTTCACAATGCAGTTCGACCACTATGCGCAAGTGCCGCAGAACGTGGCAGAAGAGGTTCAGGCGAAATTCGCTTGAGCAGAAAGTTGACAGAGTCAGCAGGAGCTTTTTTCCGGGGCTAGGCACTAGACCGGCATGAAAGAGGAAGAACGGAGAGCCAAATGGCCAAGGCAAAATTCGCGCGCACCAAGCCCCATTTGAATATCGGGACCATCGGTCACGTCGACCATGGCAAAACCTCCTTAACGGCTGCGATAACGAAAGTGCTGGCTGCATCGGGCGGTGCAACATTCACCGCTTACGATCAGATCGACAAGGCCCCCGAAGAAAAGGCTCGCGGCATCACCATTTCGACTGCCCATGTGGAATACGAGACCCCGAACCGGCACTACGCACATGTGGACTGCCCCGGCCACGCCGACTACGTGAAGAATATGATTACCGGCGCGGCGCAAATGGACGGAGCTATCCTCGTCGTTTCCGCTGCCGATGGCCCGATGCCTCAGACGCGCGAGCACATTCTTCTCGCGCGGCAGGTCGGCGTGCCGGCTCTAGTGGTGTACATGAATAAGGTAGACCTTCTCGACGACCCTGAGCTTCTGGAACTCGTCGAACTCGAAATCCGCGAGCTTCTGTCCAAGTACGAATTCCCCGGCGACGACATTCCGATTGTTAAAGGCTCGGCAAGGATGGCGCTGGAGGACGACAAAGGTGAACTCGGCTGGGGATCGATCACAAAGTTGATGGAAGAGGTGGATAAGTACATTCCGCTTCCGGAGCGTCCGCGCGACCAGCCGTTTCTTATGCCGATTGAAGACGTGTTCTCTATCTCGGGTCGCGGCACTGTCGTGACGGGCCGTGTTGAGCGCGGTGTGATCAAGGTCGGCGAGGAAGTCGAGATCGTCGGTATCAAGCCGACCGTGAAGTCGGTGGTGACCGGCGTCGAAATGTTCCGCAAGCTGCTCGACCAGGGCGAGGCCGGGGACAACGTTGGCTGCCTCCTTCGCGGTATTGATCGCGAAGCGGTGGAACGCGGTCAGGTTCTCTGTAAACCCGGCTCAGTGACGCCGCATACAAGGTTCAAGGCCGAAGCCTACATTCTGACGAAGGAAGAAGGCGGCCGTCATACGCCCTTCTTTGGAAATTATCGCCCGCAGTTCTACTTCCGCACCACGGACGTGACCGGTGTGGTTCATCTTCCCGAAGGCACCGAGATGGTGATGCCGGGAGATAACATATCCATGGAAGTGGAACTCATTGTGCCGATCGCCATGGAAGAGAAACTTCGTTTCGCGATCCGCGAAGGCGGCCGGACGGTCGGCGCGGGCGTGGTCGCAAGCATCATAAAGTAGTTACGGGATTGAGGAGGCGGCGTCTCCCAGCGGGGCGCCTCTTCTTTTGGGAGTGACAGATGGCAGGCCAAACAATTCGCATCCGGCTCAAGGCGTTCGATCACCGCGTGCTCGACACCTCCACAAAGGAGATTGTCAACACCGCGAAGCGGACCGGTGCGGACGTGCGCGGGCCGATCCCGCTCCCGACTTGTATCGAGCGCTATACAGTGAACCGTTCGCCTCATATCGATAAGAAGAGCCGTGAGCAGTTCGAGATGCGGACTCATAAGCGTCTCATAGATATCGTCGATCCAACGCCACAAACGGTGGATGCGCTCATGAAGCTCGATTTGGCGGCTGGCGTTGACGTGGAGATTAAACTGTAATTGCCTCATGGGTAGGCAATCTTGAAATTAATGGCTGGGGCAGTCCGGCTTTTGAAAAGAGTGGAACTGAGGCAGACCGATGCGATCGGGATTGTTGGCACAGAAGTTGGGCATGACACGGATATTTACCGATGCGGGAGAGCATGTGCCCGTGACGGTGTTGAAGGTCGATAAATGCCAGGTGGTTGCGCATCGGACGCAGGACGCGAACGGTTATACCGCGCTTCAAATTGGTTCCGGCTCGCGCAAGGTTAAGAATGTGACGCGCGCCCAGCGCGGCCATTTTGCCAAGGCTCAGGTTGAGCCGAAGGCGAAGCTTGCTGAGTTTCGGGTATCTCCCGAGAACCTTATCGAGGTGGGCGCCGAACTTACGGCAGATCACTTCATTCCCGGTCAATTCGTGGATGTCACGGGAACGAGTATCGGAAAGGGCTTCGCTGGAGCTATGAAACGTTGGAATTTCGGCGGCTTGCGCGCCACTCATGGTGTTTCGATCTCGCACCGCAGCCACGGCTCGACTGGTAATCGCCAAGATCCGGGGAAGACCTTCAAGGGCAAGAAGATGGCGGGGCATTACGGCGCGGAACGCGTCACAACGCAAAATTTGCAGGTGGTTCGCACCGATGTGGATCGGGGACTGATCCTCTTGCGCGGGGCGGTGCCCGGTGCGAAGGGCGGCTGGGTCATGCTTAGCGATGCTGTCAGGCGACCTCTGCCCAAAGAGGCGCCCAGGCCCGGCGCTTTCCGCAAACAGAGCGCCGTCGGCGCAACTCTGGAAGCGGGGATGAAATGAAAGCGGATGTGATTACTCTTGACGCTTCCTCGGCCGGCAGTATCGAGCTGAGCGATGATGTTTTTGCCCTTGAACCTCGCGTGGATATCCTGCAGCGCATGGTTCGTTATCAGCTTGCGAAACGCCAAGCGGGTACACACAAGGCAAAGGGGCGCAGTGAAGTAAATGGGCCGAACAAAAAGATCTACAAGCAGAAGGGCACCGGCCAAGCTCGGCATGGCAATGATAAGCCGCCGCAATTTCGCGGGGGCGGCCGAGCGTTCGGCCCAATTCCTCGGAGCCACGCCCACGATCTGCCGAAGAAAGTTCGTGCTTTAGCTTTAAAGCATGCTCTTTCTGTGAAAGCTAAGTCGAACGCGATATTGGTCCTCGACAAGGCTGAGGTTTCGGAGCCTAAGACAGCAAACCTGCGGGGCAAATTGGACGGTTTAGGGCTTATGAATGCCCTCATCATTGATGGTGCTTCGCTGCAGGACAATTTTGCGTTGGCTGCGCATAACATCCCAAACGTGGATGTACTCCCGGTTCACGGTATAAACGTTTACGACATATTGCGCCGGGACAAGCTCGTGCTTACGCGGGCAGCGGTTGAGGCTATTGAGGAGCGGTTCAAATGAGGGAAGAAGAACTCTACGACGTGATCCGCGCTCCACTCGTGACAGAAAAGTCCACGATGGTTTCGGAAAGCAATCAGGTGATGTTCAAAGTTGCCATGAGCGCCACGAAGCCTGACATCAAGGAAGCTGTCGAACGGCTTTTTAATGTGAAGGTTTTAGCCGTTAACACCCTCATTCGTAAAGGAAAAACTAAGAGATTCCGAGGAGTGAAGGGGCAACAAAGCGATTTTAAGAAAGCGATCGTCACGCTCGATGAAGGGCAGACGATCGACATAACTACAAGGCTGTAAGGCAGACTTTGGTAAGGGCGCACTCGCCATGGCATTGAGAAAGTATAACCCTATCACGCCGGGTCTTCGCCAGCTGGTGCTGGTTGATCGCTCCCAGCTGTGGAAGGGTAAACCGGTGAAGGTGCTGACCGAAGGCCGCTCAGAGCCTGCCGGCCGGAATGCACACGGTCACATTACTGCGCGTCGGCGTGGCGGCGGGCATAAGCGGAGTTATCGTATCGTCGACTTTAAGCGAGGAAAGTTCGACATCTCTGCTGTCGTCGAGCGCCTTGAATACGATCCGAACCGCACCGCTTTCATAGCGCTCATTAAGTACCAAGACGGCGAACTGTCCTATATTCTTGCCCCTCAGCGACTGAACATCGGTGACAAGGTTGTTTCTGGCAAGAAAGTCGACGTGAAGCCCGGCAACGCGATGCCGATGGCGAATATGCCGATCGGTACGATCGTTCATAATGTTGAGATCAAACTCGGCAAAGGCGGTCAGATCGCGCGGTCAGCCGGGTGCTACGCTCAGCTGGTTGGCAGGGATCAGGGTATGGCAATCCTTCGCCTTAACTCGGGCGAAATGCGTATGGTTCAGGCGGACTGTATGGCGACTGTAGGGGCGGTCTCGAACCCGGATAACTCGAACCAGAATCTTGGCAAGGCCGGACGCAGCCGCTGGCTAGGTAAACGACCTAGCGTTCGTGGTGTTGCTATGAATCCGATTGACCACCCACATGGTGGCGGCGAGGGTCGTACATCTGGAGGCCGCCACCCCGTGAGTCCTTGGGGCAAGGGCGCTAAGGGTACTCGCACGCGCAAAAACGTTCGCACGGATAAATACATTATCCGCTCGCGTCACGTGAAGAAGAAGTAGAGGCAGCGATGGCACGCTCAGTTTGGAAAGGGCCGTTTGTTGACGGCTACGTAATCGCAAAAGCGGATGCCGCTCGCGATAAGAAATCTAATGCGCCCATTAAAATCTGGAGTTGGCGCTCTACGATTTTCCCGCAATTCGTTGGGCTGACCTTCGCCGTCCATAACGGCCAGAAGCATATCCCGGTGTTGGTATCAGAGGATATGGTGGGGCACAAGTTCGGCGAATTCGCGCCGACCCGCACATATTACGGCCATGCCGCCGACAAGAAGGCGAAAAGGAAGTAGCCATGTCGAAACCGAAATTCGAGAGGCGGCTTAAAGACAATGAGGCGCAAGCAGTTGCGAAGTCGCTTCGCGTCAGCCCCCAGAAGCTGAACCTGGTTGCGCAGCTCATTCGCGGAAAAAAGGTCGATAAGGCTCTCGCAGACTTGACCTTTTCCCGTAAGCGCATCGCCAGGGATGTGAAGAAGACGCTCCAATCAGCAATTGCGAATGCTGAAAATAACCACAGCCTCGACGTCGATCAGCTAATCGTCGCGGAAGCTTATGTTGGTAAGAATCTCGTTATGAAACGCTTTCATACGCGCGCCCGTGGGCGCATGGGCAAAATCCTAAAGCCGTTTTCGCAGCTTACCTTGGTTGTAAGAGAAGTTCAGGAGCAGGCCTAATGGGGCAGAAAGTCAACCCGATTGGGCTTCGGCTCGGGATCAACCGGACTTGGGATAGCCGCTGGTACGCTGATAAAAGCGAATACGGTAAACTGATCCATGAAGACTTCCGAATGCGTGAGTTTATCCTGAAGCAGCGACGCCAAGCTGGTATTTCGAAGGTCGTGATTGAGCGCCCTCATAAAAAGTGCCGCGTTACAGTGCATACCGCTAGGCCGGGTATTCTCATCGGAAAGAAAGGTGCCGACATCGAGAAGTTGCGGGCGCAACTCGCAAAATTTACCTCGTCGGAAGTGTATTTAAACATCGTAGAAGTGCGGAAACCTGAGCTTGACGCCACTCTTGCTGCTGAGGGGATCGCGCAGCAGTTGGAACGGCGCGTGGCGTTTCGCCGTGCGATGAAGCGGGCGACCCAGGCCGCGCTTCGGCTTGGAGCACAGGGCGTGCGCATCTATGTTGCGGGCCGTCTTGGCGGCGCCGAGATTGCGCGCATGGAATGGTATTTGGACGGTCGGGTACCGTTGCACACGCTTCGCGCGAACATCGATTATGGCACTGCCGTATCAGAGACAGCTTATGGAGTTATCGGCGTCAAGGTTTGGATCTTCAAAGGTGAAATTCTCGAGCATGATCCCATGGCTCAAGAGCGGCTCTCTTTGGAGAACCAGGAAGGTGGCGGTCCAGGGGGGCGGCCGGATTCGCGTCCCGGGCGGCGAGACCGCGATAGGGACCGTGAACGCGGTGGCCGGGATCGTGAACGCGAACGAGAAAAGGTGTAGCGGCTTCAGGGCGAGGAGCGGCTAAGGGACAGGTAGGCGATGCTGCAACCAAAAAAGACAAAATTCAGGAAGGCCTTCAAGGGCCGGATGAATGGAAATGCCAAAGGCGGCACATCGCTTAACTTTGGTAGTTTTGGCCTGAAGGCTCTAGAGCCGGAGCGTGTAACTGCGCGGCAGATTGAGGCGGCTCGGCGGGCCATCACGCGTCAGATGAAGCGCGCTGGACGCGTTTGGATACGGGTTTTCCCGGATCTGCCCGTGTCTAAGAAGCCCACGGAGGTTCGCATGGGTAAGGGCAAGGGATCGCCGGAGTTCTGGGCTGCACGAGTGAAGCCAGGCAAGATCATGTTCGAAATCGATGGTGTGGGCGAGGAGACGGCGCGGGAGGCGCTTCGGCTTGGTGCTGCGAAGTTACCTATCCGGACACGCGTCGTGACCCGTCTCGGTGAACCAGTAACGGCCAAGGACTAGCGAGGCGGTCATGAATATCGAAGAGGTTCGCAATTTTACGCTCGACCAACTCGAAGACGAACTCATTAAGCTGAAGCGCGAGCAGTTTAATTTGCGGTTTCAGAAGGCGACTGCGCAACTCACGAACACAGCGCGCGTCCGTGAAGTCCGGAGAACGATTGCGCGGGTTAAGACCGTCGAACGCGAGAAGCGCGTGGCTGAAGCGCAAAGTTAAGGAAGACGAAAATGCCAAAGCGCGTTTTGCAGGGTGTGGTTGTCTCAGACAAAAATGATAAGACCGTTGTCGTCCAGGTCGAGCGCCGTCTGACGCATCCGGTTTTGAAAAAGACTGTGCGTCTTACTAAGAAGTACCACGCGCATGATGAAGCAAATGCGTGTCACGAGGGTGACGTGGTTCGCATCCAGGAGTGTCCTCCGATTTCGAAGAACAAGCGCTGGGTGGTTTTGGACCAAATAGCTGGCAAGGCATTGTCCGAGTGAAATGAACGCGGGGCGGGCTTATAACTTCTTCGCCTGAAAGGTGAACTGCAATGATACAGATGCAAACTAATCTGGATGTCGCCGATAATTCGGGAGCGCGCCGGGTCATGTGCATCAAGGTCCTGGGAGGCTCTATGCGACGGACCGCCACAATTGGCGACGTCATCGTCGTCAGTGTGAAAGAGGCTATCCCAAAGGGGCGCGTGAAAAAAGGCCAGGTGATGAAAGCGGTTATCGTTCGGACCTCGTTTCCAGTCCGGCGCCCGGATGGCAGCGTCATACGCTTTGACAGCAATGCGGCTGTTCTGATCAACAATCAGCGTGAGCCAATAGGGACTCGAATATTTGGCCCTGTGCCCCGTGAACTGCGCGCCAAACAGCATATGAAGATCATTTCACTTGCGCCCGAGGTGCTGTGATGACGCAGCCGAAGATTAAGATCAAAAAGGGTGATCGCGTGGTGGTGCTCGCGGGCCGTGATAGAGGAAAGCGCGGCGAAGTTCTGCAGGTAATACCGTCTGAAAATCGGGCGCTGGTTCAGGGCGTAAACACCGTTCGCCGGCATCAGAAGCAAACCGCGCAGCAGGAAGGCGGGATCGTCGCCAAGGAGGCGCCGATCCATATCTCGAATATCGGAATCGAAGATCCCGCAGATGGGTCGCCGACCCGGATTGGATATAAATTCATAGATGGAGGGCGCAAGGTACGTGTCGCCAAGCGCTCGGGTGAGGCGATCGATGACTAAGACAGCGCAAGATTTCAATGGCTATGTGCCCCGCTTAAAGACACGCTATCTTGATGTCGCCCGCCCAGCGATGCTGGAGGAATTCAAGTACACGAACCCGATGCGTGTTCCGCACATTGAGAAAGTGGTCCTCAACATGGGTATAGGAGAGGCTACAGCTGATCGCAAGAAGGTTGAGCAAGCGGCCCGCGACATGACTTTGCTCGCCGGCCAGAAGCCCGTAATGACGAAAGCGCGGAAGTCGATCGCCGGCTTCAAGCTTCGCGACAACATGGCTATCGGCTGTAAAGTGACGCTTCGCAAGGCTCGGATGTACGAGTTTTTGGATCGCCTCGTAACGATCGCGTTGCCTCGCGTTAAGGATTTCCGGGGCCTCAACCCCAAAAGCTTTGATGGGCGCGGGAACTATGCGCTCGGAATCAAAGAGCACATCGTCTTTCCAGAGATTGATTACGACAAGGTTGAGCAAATCTGGGGCATGGACATCATCGTGTGCACCTCCGCCGGAACGGACGATGAGGCTCGGGCGCTTCTAAAACAATTCAACTTCCCCTTCCGGCAATAGGGCGAGGCGGAGGAGAGACTATGGCCAAGACTGGCATGATTGAGCGGAACAATAAGCGGCGGCGGCTTTGTGCTAGAGACGCTGAGAAGCGCGCGACGCTCAAGGAAATCGCGAATAACAAAGAGTTACCCATGGAGGAGCGCTTTGCGGCTCGCTTGAAGTTGGCGCGGCTTCCTCGGAATGGGTCGCCGACGCGCATCCGCAATCGCTGCGAGGTAACAGGTCGTCCGCGTGGCTTTTATCGCAAAATGAAAATGTCGCGCATCGCTCTTCGTGAATTGGGCAATCAGGGGCTTATCCCCGGTTTGGTGAAATCGAGCTGGTAGGGATCATAGATCATGACGGTGACCGATCCACTGGGCGATATGCTGACACGGATCCGCAATGCGCAGTTGCGCAATCGGCCAAAGGTCTCGACCCCGGCATCGAAGTTGCGGGCTCGCGTCCTCGATGTTTTGAGAGAAGAGGGTTATATCCGCGGCTATGCCGAGATCGAGTATGGCGGGGGAAAGACCGAGTTCGAAATCGAGCTAAAGTATTACGATGGTGCGCCTGTCATCCGCGAAATCAAGCGCGTTTCCACGCCAGGTCGCCGCGTTTATTCAAGCGTGCAGGAATTGCCGACGATCGCGAACGGTCTTGGCGTTGCCATTCTGTCTACGCCGAAGGGCGTGATGTCGGATACGCGCGCAAGAGCGGAGAACGTGGGCGGCGAAGTCTTGTGCAGCGTATTTTAGGCTCGGTCAATTATATGGTGGCTTTCCGGTCACCAGAGCATTGAAGAAGGTTTTGCACGATGTCCCGGATTGGTAAGAAACCGATACCTGTCCCGAAGAACGTGACGGCGACGGTCGACGGACAAAAAGTGACGGTGAAGGGTCCGAAAGGCCAGCTTTCACTGACCCTCGTCGATGACGTCGAGGTCGCGATGCATGACGAGGCGATAATCGTAAAGCCTCGCTCCGACACGAAGCGTGCGCGTTCCATGTGGGGTATGTCACGCTCGCTTGTCGAAAACCTGGTGAAGGGGACGACGAACGGCTTTACACGAACCCTTGAAATTACCGGCGTGGGGTACCGCGCTGCAATGGATGGGAAGTCGCTGAAGCTGCAGCTCGGTTATAGCCACGATATATTTTATCCCGTGCCTGACGGTATCTCGATCGTTGTCCCGAAGCCGACCGAGATCACTATTTCAGGCATCGAAAAGGACAAGGTTGGGCAGGTCGCGGCGGAAATCCGCGGATACCGTGGCCCGGAGCCTTACAAGGGTAAAGGTGTCCGCTATCAAGGCGAGTACATCCAGCGCAAAGAAGGCAAGAAGAAGTAGGAACGAACGATGGCCTCTACGCTCTCCAAATTCGATCGCCGAAAGGCTCGTGTGCGCCGGAGTTTACGCCGCGCGCAGGGCGAGCGTCCGCGCCTTTGCGTTTTTCGCTCATCTAAGCACATCTATGCTCAGATCATTGACGACACGAAGGGCCATACCCTTGCGGCAGCTTCTAGCATCGACTCTGAACTGAAGGGTCGCCTTGCCAAAGGCACCAACGTGGCTGCTGCTGCCGAGGTTGGAAAGCTTGTCGCGCAGCGTGCCTTGAAGGCAGGCCTAAAGGATATCGTTTTCGATAGGGGCGGCTACATCTATCATGGCCGCGTTAAGGCGCTTGCCGATGCAGCGCGCGAAGCTGGTCTAAATTTCTAAGGAACTGCTCAGGCTCGGGCTTGAGAAAAAGGAAAGGATAGGCTTGTGGCTCGAGAACCACATAGCAGAGGCAGGGAACGGGACCGCGAAGATCGCGACAGCGAATTCGTTGACAAACTCGTTCATATCAATCGTGTCGCCAAAGTGGTAAAGGGTGGTCGGCGTTTTGGGTTTGCAGCTCTGGTAGTTGTCGGCGATCAGAAGGGCCGCGTTGGGTTCGGCCACGGCAAGGCTCGTGAAGTGCCGGACGCGATCAAGAAAGCGACGGACTCGGCGAAACGGAACTTGATCCGCGTCCCATTGCGCGAGGGGCGAACACTCCATCATGATGTCCACGGTCATCACGGGGCGGGAAAAGTGTTCCTGCGTGCTGCGCCTCCCGGTACCGGCATTATCGCGGGCGGTCCTATGCGCGCCGTTTTTGAGACACTCGGCGTTCAGGATGTGGTCGCTAAATCGATAGGAACTTCGAATCCGTACAACATGGTGAGGGCTACGTTCGACGCACTTAAGCACGAAGATAGCCCTCGCGGAGTTGCCGCGCGTCGTGGGAAAAAAGTGAGCGAAATAGTGACCCGACGGCGCGATGGCGCTGAGGGGGCGGCTGCGGCTCAGCCCGCCGAAGCGTAGGGGGAACCGTTGCAATGCCAAAAGCATCGACAGAAAAGACTTTGACTATTGAGCAGGTTGGGAGCCCGATTCGTAGGCCTTACGATCAGGAAGAGACGCTGGTCGGCCTCGGCCTTAACAAGATGCACCGCCGCAGGGTCGTCGCTGACAATCCGGCCGTCCGCGGCATGATTAATAAGATTTCGCATCTCGTCCGCATCGTCGAAGAAAGCGGCGTTCCGGTCGACGCGAAGAAGCGATAAGGGGAAGCGTTCGGCGCTGCCCGGGGAACAGATGATGAAGCTGAATGAGTTGAGAGATAATCCAGGCGCAACGAAGGACCGCATTCGCGTTGGGCGCGGTATCGGATCGGGCAAGGGCAAGACTGCAGGCCGCGGCGTCAAGGGCCAAAAAGCGCGCTCAGGCGTCGCGATCAAGGGCTTCGAAGGCGGCCAAATGCCTATTCACATGCGGCTTCCAAAGCGCGGCTTCAATAATCCGCTGCGGCTGAACTTTGTACACATCAATCTCGACCGGGTACAAGAAGCGATCGACGCTGGAAAGCTGGAGGCTGAGTTTGTAATAGACGCCATGGCGCTGATTGAATCTGGTGCGCTTCGCCGCGAGCGGGACGGGGTTCGGCTGCTTGCCCGCGGTCAGTTAAAGGCGAAACTCAGCTTCAAGGTGGCGAAGGCTTCCGCCGCAGCGATCAAGGCTGTGGAGGCAGCGGGGGGCTCTGTCGAGATTTTGATGCCCCGAGAGGACCGCTTGGTAGGAGATGGAAAGCGTGCCATTCGTCGCCGTGCCGCTCACGCCAAGCGGGAAAGCCGCCAGCCGAAAGCTGATTAGGGGTTCGCGGCCTCCATGTCGCCCGACATCGCCTTTTGCAACTTAGGGTGTCTATAGTACGATAAATATCATCGCCAAACACGCCCCTACGCTTTCGCCGCCCACCGTGTGGGGTAGCGCCATAGACCGGAGTTGCAGTCATCATGGTTTCCGCAGCGGAACAGCTTGCCGCTAACCTCAAATTCTCAACGTTTGCGAAGGCGGACGAACTCAAGCAGCGCCTGTTGTTCACGTTGGGTGCATTGCTGATCTACCGGCTTGGCACCTTCATTCCGATACCGGGAATTGATACCGCGCAACTTGCAAAGCTTTTTGAGGGCAACCCAAACACTGTCTTTGGGATGTTGAACGTCTTTTCCGGCGGTGCGTTGTCGCGGTCAGCCATTTTTCTCCTCAACATCATGCCGTATATCACGGCATCCATTATCATTCAGCTTCTCACCTCTGTTCTTCCGACGCTCGAAAACCTCAAGAAAGAGGGAGAGTCTGGGGCGCAAGCAAATAAACCAATACACGCGCTACCTTACGGTTGTTATCGCCACGGTGCAGTCGACCCTGACCGCGCAGGGACTGAATAGTTCCGCTTTGGAGCCAGGCTGGTTTTTTCAACTAACCACCGTAATTTCGCTGGTGGGCGGTACAATGTTCCTCGTATGGCTGGGCGAACAGATCACAGCGCGAGGCATCGGGAACGGTTCGTCGCTCATCATCTTCGCGGGCATTGTCGCGGAAATGCCAACCGCTCTTTACCGCATCCTGGAGCAGGGACGCAGTGGTGTTCTGTCCCCGGCCGTTATTCTTGGCCTCTTTGTAATGATGATCGCGGTGATAACCGTTGTTGTCTTTTTTGAGCGGGCGCAGCGTCGTCTCACAATTCAATATCCGAAGCGGCAAATTGGGAACCGGATGTTCCAGGGAGATAGTTCCCACTTGCCGCTCAAGCTCAACGCTTCCGGTGTCATACCGCCTATCTTCGCGTCGACACTGCTGTATCTGCCGGCGACGGTCGAGCAGTTTGTGGGGAGAGGGTCTGATGAGTTGACACGTGTATTGTCGCTATTGGGGCCAGGACAGCCGCTGCATGTTCTTTTTTACATCGGCTTGATCGTTTTCTTCTGCTTCTTCTATACTCCGATCGTAATTAACCCGCAGGAGACAGCCGACAATCTCAAGAAATATGGCGGCTTTATTCCGGGCATTAGGCCGGGCCCTCGGACCGCCGAATACATCGAATATGTCCTGAATAGGATTACCTTGGTCGGTGCAGCCTATGTTTCTGCGGTTTGCATACTTCCTGAGATTTTATCGTATCAGATGCAGGCTCCCTTCTATTTTGGCGGTACTTCGCTTTTGATCGTTGTGAGCGTCACGATGGACACGGTCGCTCAGGTACAGAGCCACTTGCTCGCTCATCAATATGAGGGGCTCATCAAAAAGGCGAAGCTTAGAGGAGCGAAGCGGCGATGAACATTATCTTGCTAGGGCCGCCCGGTGCAGGAAAAGGCACCCAGTCTAAGTACCTGGAAGATCGCTTCCACTTGAAGCAGCTTTCCTCCGGCGACATGCTCCGTCACGCAGTGACTACCGGCACCGAGGTTGGGCTCGTTGCGAAGCCTTATATGGAAAGCGGCAAGCTGGTTCCCGATGACGTCGTTCTTGGGGTCGTCTTCGAAACGATTGAGGCGCTACCGGAGAGCCTGCCGGGTTTCATTCTGGACGGGTTTCCGCGCACGGTGCAGCAGGCTTCTGAATTGGATGACCTCTTGCAAAGCCACAACAGGACGATTGACGCGGTAATTGTCGTTGACGTGAGCGATGATCAACTTGTCAAGCGGATCGCTGGGCGCTTCACCTGCGCAAACTGCGGCGAAAGCTACAACGATTTTTTCCGCCTTCCAAAAACCGAAGGCGTTTGCGATCGCTGCGGAAGCACCGCGTTTAAGCGCCGCTCGGACGATAATCCCGAAACGGTTCGCGCACGGCTCGACGTGTATCACAAGCAAACGAAGCCTTTGATCGATTATTACCGCGGCAAAGGTAATCTCCATGCTATCGACGGAACGCTGCCCATAGAGGAGGTTACCTGTCGCATCAACGAGATCATGGAGGGGGAGCGTTGAAATTGTGTGCCTCCCTGACAATCCAAAGCTTTATCTCGGCCACATTAACATCGTGGCTAGACATATTTGCAAGGGCTGATTATATAGGGTGCCTTAGCTAAGATTTGAAGCGGTCTGGAGGATAACGACTCCGGGGCCGTTTAGCTTTTGCGGTTTGAGCGACGCTCGCTCCGACCTATCCTAACACGACGAGGACCACGTGGCACGTATTGCGGGTGTGAACATCCCTTCAAATAAGCGCGTCGAGATCGGCCTTCGCTATATTCACGGGATCGGCCCGCGTTTTGCGAAGGAAATCTGCGACAAGGTCAGTATTCCTACAGCGCGGCGCGTCAATGAGTTGACAGATGCCGAGGTGCTGCAAATTCGCGAAGTTATCGACCGCGACTACGTGGTGGAAGGCGACCTTCGCCGCGAAGTCGCGATGAATATCAAAAGGCTGATGGATTTGGGCTGCTATCGCGGTTTGAGGCATCGCCGCGGGCTTCCTGTACGGGGGCAGCGGACGCATACCAATGCGCGCACTCGGAAGGGCCCAGCCAAGCCGATTGCCGGCAAGAAGAAGTAGGACGTCGGGATTAGGATTTAGACGATGGCAAAGGAAAAGGCGCGCGTTAAACGCCGCGAAAAGAAGAACATTGCGTCCGGCGTTGCGCATGTGAATGCCAGCTTCAATAACACGATGATCACCATAACGGATGCGCAGGGCAATGCGATCTCGTGGTCTTCCTCGGGTGCGATGGGTTTCAAAGGGTCAAGAAAGTCGACCCCATACGCTGCGCAGGTTGCGGCTGAGGATGCCGGGCGGAAAGCGCAGGAACATGGGATGCGCACAATAGAGATCGAGGTCAGTGGACCTGGTTCGGGACGCGAATCGGCGTTGCGGGCACTTCAGGCCTGCGGGTTCCAGGTGACTTCAATCCGGGATGTGACGCCTATTCCGCATAATGGCTGCCGCCCGCGGAAGCGGCGGCGGGTCTAAGCGGGCTCGAAGACAAGTCACTCGCGTTAGCAAGCCATCGCGGCGAATTGCGTAAGCGCGGCCGTATAAGGAAAGAAAAGTGCTCAACAAGAATTGGCAGGATCTCATTAAGCCGGGAAAGATTAACGTTATCCCCGGCGCTAGCCCCAAATATGTGGCGTCCATTGTGGCCGAGCCGCTGGAGCGTGGATTTGGGTTGACGCTTGGCAATGCGCTTCGCCGCGTCCTGTTGTCTTCTCTGCAGGGCGGAGCTGTAACGACTGTTCATATCGATGGCGTCCTTCATGAATTTTCCTCCATCCCGGGCGTGCGCGAGGATGTGACGGACATTGTCCTCAATATCAAGGACGTTGCGCTTAGGATTTACTCGGACGGCGTTAAGCGCATGGTTCTTCGTAAAGAAGGACCAGGCGTTGCGCGGGCGCGCGACATTGACGCCGGCCCGGATGTTGACATCCTAAACCCTGATTTGGTGATTTGTACCCTGGACGAGGGTGCGACGGTCCGCATGGAGTTGACCGCGACTATCGGTAAAGGGTACGTGCCGGCTGAGCGCAACCGTCCGGACGACGCTCCGATCGGGCTCATCCCGGTGGACAGCCTTTACAGTCCGGTGAAAAAGGTTTCTTACAAGATCGCCAACACGCGCGAGGGGCAGATCCTCGACTACGATAAGCTGACGCTCGAGGTTGAGACAAACGGGGCCGTCTCGCCGGAGGACTCCGTTGCGCTCGCTGCGCGGATCATTCAGGATCAGCTCTCGATTTTCGTGAACTTCGAGGAGCCGCGCAAGGAAGTCTCGGAAGAGCGTATTCCGCAGCTTGAGTTCAACGCGGCGCTCTTGAAAAAGGTCGATGAACTTGAGCTTTCCGTTCGCTCAGCGAATTGTTTGAAGAACGACAACATCGTCTATATCGGCGATCTCATTCAGAAAACCGAAGCGGAAATGTTGCGCACTCCAAATTTCGGGCGTAAATCGCTGAACGAGATCAAAGAGGTGCTGGCCGGAATGGGGCTTCATCTCGGTATGGAAGTCCCGAACTGGCCGCCAGAGAACATCGAAGAGCTGGCGAAGCGGTTCGAGGACCATTACTGATTTAGGGATATATCACCGCGACACATGGTGTTGCGGTTACTGAGGGCGAGACAATGCGTCACCGTAGATCCGGTCGTAAGTTTAATCGGACGGCAAGCCATCGTAAGGCGATGTTTGCCAACATGGCGGCTGCGCTCGTAAAGCACGAGCAGATCGTCACTACGCTTCCCAAGGCGAAAGACCTGCGCGGTGTGGTCGAGGCGCTTATCACGCTCGCCAAAAGGGGCGATCTTCACGCGCGACGGGTCGTGGCGTCGCGACTTCGCGACGAGGCCACGGTGTCGAAGCTTTTCGATACGCTTGGGCCGCGATATCAAAGCCGCTCCGGAGGGTATACTCGCGTTCTGAAGGCCGGCTTCCGCTATGGCGATAACGCGCCGCTCGCCGTCATTGAGCTTGTCGATCGCGACGAAAGCGCAAAAGGCTTGGATTCAGGCCCGGTTGCAGGCGAAGAAGAAGATCAAAGCGCCGCTGCATAGCCGCAGAGATAGACGGTTTTGGGGCGGCCTTGGCGATCGTCAAGGCCATTCTTTTCTTTTTCTGTTTGACGATAATCCGAGACGGTAGCCGAATCCCGATTGCGGTGACATATATGCTGAATGGCACGACTGCGCGCGGCTAAGTCATCGGCCCCGAACAAACAGGCTTTCAAACAGACCCAGGACGGCGAAGCGTGCGCGTTCGCCGAAGCCCCGCAAGCGATGTTCGAGGGGCAATCCTATACCTCGGAAAGCACAGCGCATCTCATCCCCGCGCTTCGGAACTTGAAGCCGACGGGCGCGATGCCGCTGCCGTCGTACCTTCAAGGCAAGCTGCCTCCCATCGGCGACCATCCGCTTCTCACCGGCAACGATATGCCGCTTTTCGTGCCGCATCGCCCGCCGCGGCCAGAGAAGAGCGAAGGCGGAAAGCACTTCGTTATCAAATCGGATTTTGAGCCGAAGGGCGACCAGCCGCTGGCCATTCGTGAGCTGGTAGAGGGCGTGGGCCAGCTTGAGCGGGAGCAGGTTCTGCTTGGCGTTACCGGATCGGGCAAAACCTTCACCATGGCGAAGGTCATCGCGGAGACGCAGCGGCCTTCTCTCATCCTGGCGCCCAACAAGACGCTGGCGGCGCAGCTTTACGGCGAGTTCAAGTCATTCTTTCCGGAGAACGCCGTCGAGTATTTCGTTTCCTATTACGACTATTACCAGCCGGAAGCCTATATCCCGCGCAGCGACACCTATATCGAGAAGGACAGCTCGATCAACGAGCAGATCGACCGGATGCGCCACGCCGCCACGCGCGCGCTGCTGGAACGGGACGATGTCGTCATCGTCGCCTCCGTGTCTTGCATCTACGGTATCGGTTCGGTTGAAACCTATTCTGCGATGACCTTTACCATCCAGGTTGGCGACCGCGTGGCGCAACGCCAACTCCTGGCCGATCTCGTCGCCATCCAATACAGGCGCAACAATGTGAGCTTCGCACGCGGCGACTTCCGGGTCCGCGGAGACACCATTGAAATCTTTCCGGCTCACCAGGAAGATCGCGCCTGGCGTATCTGCATGTTTGGCGACGAGGTGGAAAGCATCGCCGAGTTCGATCCGCTGACGGGAGAGAAAACACAAGACCTCGCACTGGTGAAGGTTTACGCGAACTCGCATTATGTAACGCCGAAGCCGACCCTGAATCAGGCCATTAAGGGCATTCAGCAGGAACTGCAGGAGCAACTGCAACGCTTCAATGCGTCAGGGCGGCTTCTCGAAGCGCAGCGGCTGGAGCAGCGGACGCAGTTCGATCTCGAAATGATCGAGGCGACAGGCTCATGCAACGGCATAGAAAACTATTCGCGCTGGTTGACGGGGCGTCAGCCGGGCGAGCCGCCGCCAACATTGTTCGAATATCTGCCCGACAACGCGCTCGTCTTCGTCGATGAAAGCCACGTGACCGTGCCGCAGATCGGCGGCATGTTCCGGGGCGACTTCAGGCGCAAGTCCACGCTTGCGGAGTTCGGCTTCCGCTTGCCGTCCTGCATCGACAATCGCCCGCTTCGGTTCGAAGAATGGGATGCGATGCGGCCGCAGACAACATTTGTCTCGGCGACGCCCGGCAAATGGGAAATAGAGCAAACCGGCGGCGTGTTCGTGGAGCAGGTCATCCGCCCCACTGGCCTCATCGATCCGCCCGTTGAGATTCGCCCGGTGAAAACGCAGGTCGACGATCTCATCGACGAATGCCGCAAGGTCATTAAGCAGGGCTATCGCGTGCTCGTGACCACGCTCACCAAGCGCATGTCGGAAGACCTGACGGAATACGCACATGAGCAGGGGCTCAAGGTGCGTTACATGCATTCGGATGTGGACACGCTCGAGCGCATCGAGATTATCCGCGACCTTCGTCTTGGCGCGTTCGACGTGCTGATCGGCATCAACCTCTTGCGCGAGGGGCTGGACATTCCCGAGGTGGCGCTGGTCGCCATCCTTGACGCGGACAAGGAAGGCTTCCTGCGCTCGGAGACGTCGCTCATCCAGACAATAGGACGCGCCGCGCGCAACGTGGACGGCAGGGTGATCCTCTACGCCGACAGCGTTACCGGCAGCATGGAGCGCGCCATTGCCGAGACGAACCGCCGTCGCGAGAAGCAGGTGGCGTACAACGAGGCGCATGGCATCACGCCGCAATCTGTGAAAAGGAACATTGGCGATATCCTCGCGAGCGTCTACGAGCGCGATCATGTGACGGTGGATGCGGGTTTTGCGGAGGGCGGGCAGGCGCCGCTGGTCGGGCATAATCTGCAGGCCGTCATCGCCGATCTTGAGAAGCGCATGCGCGAGGCGGCGGCGAACCTCGAATTCGAGGACGCGGCGCGGTTGCGCGACGAGGTGAAGCGGCTGCGCGAGGTCGAGATGACCATCATGGACGACCCGCTTGCGCGGCAATCCGATGTCGAGGATCGCGCCGGTCGCTATGAGGGCGGCAACCGCACGTCTTACGTGCCGCAGCTTGGCGTGGATGCGACGGCCACGACAGGCGGCGGCGCGGGCGTGAAGCGGCGGAAGGCTGGGCAAGGCGAGAAAAAACGCTCGCGGGAAGCGCTTGCGAAGAGCCCATTGTTCAACACGGGCGAGACTTCGGACAATCCCGAGGAGTGGGAATTGGCGGCTGAGAATAACGCTGATGTCCCTGGCTCAAGGATCGCGCCACCGCCCGAAACGAGCAAGGAACGAAAGGTTGGCGAGTGGAGCGTCCCGGTCCGCAGCTCGCATCTCTCGCGTCCCCATAAACCCGCGCTGGATGAAATGGGGCCACACGCCGAGCGACCCGTGCCCGGCGGCACGCCGAAACCGTCGCGCTCCGCTCCGGATCTCAAGACATTCAAGGCTGGCAAAACGATCGTCGTCGGCGACGAGGGCGAGGAACCCGAACGCCGCGGCAAGAGAAGGCGGCCCGTCAAAACCGGTCGGCCTGGGTCTTGAATTATTTCCGCCGGGACTGGCTGCGTGAGGTTAGGACCTTAGTCTTTTCGCAAACGCGGACACGCTGTGCCGCGTTTTTTCGCGCCAAACCACCCAGTTGTTGCGGACCCAGTTGAGCTGAACCACGCGCCGCTCTCCATGGAAGGGCTTGTGACCATGCCAGGCGGTCGAAACGTTCAGGAATGCCAGAAGCGTTCCTCGCGCAGGAGGCACTTCCATGATCACGTCGTCAAGATTGTCGGGCGAATTCAGAAGCCTGAGCCGGCCGCCATCCGCTTCCCATTTTCCATTCATGTAGACGAGGACGGTCACCAGCTTGCTTTTGCTATCGAGGTGAACTCGTCCGTCAGTTCTCCGTGCTCGCCCACGCACAGTGATGGTCACGGGGCGCTTTTCGAGATTGATCCCGAGCTTGTTTCCCATGATGTTGCGAAAGGCAGGCTGACGTAGCTCATGAATGAAATTCGAAAATCGGGGGCCGGAACGAAGCGTTTCCAAGGGAAAGCTGCCGGGCGTGGTGATTGCCGGGTAGTCCCTATCGATCTCGTCCACGTGCTGGTCGGTTACAAAATTAGGAAGAACAACAAAAGGAAAAGGCTTGGCATGAACCTTCGCTTGCTCAAGAGACGCCAAGTCCAACATTGAGTTCCCCCACTGAATGCCCACGATCGCGAGTCTGTGCGACGGTATGAAATGGCAGCCCTCATAGCTAAGCTTCGATCGGGCGCCCATATCAAATGATCGTGAGCCCGCCACGAAAAACGGGTTTCATCCTAATCAGTTCAGGGGCGTTACCTGAGAGTGCAGAAAGAAATTGAACCCGACTTTAACAGTTTGCATTGTGACCCTGTCGTCGAATTGCCCTGCTGTTGAACTGAAGCAGCAGCTGTTGTTGGCTAGGTCGAAATAGAGATATTCGACTTTCGCTGACCACCTGGGGTTGATCATGTACTCGAAACCGGCGCCGACGGTCCAGCCCGTGAAGGCGCCGCTATCCTGGCTGATCCCATCGGTCAAATCGGCCACATTGGCGCCGCCGGTCAAAAAGGCAAAACCGCCCTTCGCATAAAACAGGGCGTCACCGTAAACAAAGCCGCCGCGAGCAGTGATGTCGCCGTACCAGCCGGCTTTACTGGAAACCGTTATCGAGTGGGCGGGAGCGGCAAGGGTGAAAGTTTGAGTGCCGCTGTTATCCATCCAGCCGATGTCGGCTTCGATGCCATATAAAAAATTACCGGTTGTGAAGTTGTACCCCGCCTGTACCCCTCCAAGAAGCCCTGAAACGTTGACGCTTTGATTGGCTTCTACGGTCACGCCCGGCATCACAAACACGACATTGTTAGCCGCATCGACTGCCGACCAGAGGCCGCCGACGTTGCCGCCGGCATAAAATCCTTGCCAGAAAGGCGCAGGCAGGGCTTGGGGGACTGGCTGATCTTTATAGCCCCCGTAATAGGGGTCGGCTGCGTGGGCCGCTTCGGCCACAAGAAGGACGCTAAGGACGGCGGCGCCGGTCCGAACACACTTTGCGACTGACATGACATTCCCGCTAACGTTGCATACTGTAAAGCTTTACGCGGAACACGGGCAAGACATGCCATCGTCTGTTTCTCAACGCAAGCGTGCATAAACGTTCATGCACGCAAGGCGTGTAATTCCTTGGGGACGGCGAGCTGCCCGGCGTCGCTAGGTTATTGTTTTATTATGCTAATTTTCCATTGTGGCGTGGAAGGCACAGGAGTTGGAATTTGTTAAGATTGTCCTGATCCGGACGCAGCGTCCAGCAAAGGCGCTCAGGTCATGATGCGGTTTCGAAGCTCCTCTCCGATTGCGAGGGACGCGGTCAGGCCGGGCGAACTCGATCCCGAACAAATTCCAAAAGCCCTCAATTCTATGCTCGTCCGGTCCCTGGATCATGAAGTCGGATGGCGGCTCGCCTGGCGCTGCAATTTTGGGCCGGATGCCGCAATAGGATGGTGCAAGTGCGTTCTCGGGCAGGGCCGGCCAATAGTGGCGGATCGCTTCCTCAAACAAGGGCGCGCGTTTTGCGTCGACGGTATAATCGATGGCCCCGATCCATTCGACGTCCGGACCGAAACGCACGGCTCCGCCAAGGTCGAGCGTGGCGTGGATGCCGATGCCCGCCGCCTCCGGCATCGGGTAGACGAGATGCTTGAATGGACTGAGCCCCTTCAAGGCGAAGTAGTTGCCCTTCGCGAAGTACGCCCTCGGGATGAGGTGTTTTGGCATGCCGTCGATGGAGTGCGCGACTGCCGGTGCGTGAAGGCCGCAGGCATTGACGACAAGCTTGGCTTTCAGCTCCGTCTCGGGCGTGCGCAGGACAATGCCATCGCTTTGCACACTTCCGCCTGCCACCGCGCTTTTGAAGGCGATGACGCCGCCCGCGTCCTCGATATCGCCTTCGAGGGAAAGCATGAAGGCGTGACTGTCCAGGATGCCGGTGCTGGGCGAGAACAAAGCCGCTGTGCAGCGGACCTCGGGTTCGAGCGTGCGCGCTTCTTCCGACGAAAGCCAAACCAGATCGCGCACGCCATTTCGCTCGCCATTCTCCATGATCGCGGCAAGCTTCGGCGTTTGTGCTTCGCTTGCCGCCACGAGCAGCTTGCCGATAGCGCGCGCCTCAACTCCGCGTTCCAGGCAATAGGCATAGAGCCGCCGTTTGCCCTCGACGCACAGACGCGCCTTAAGCGAGCCCGGAGGATAATAAAGCCCCGCATGAATGACTTCGGAGTTGCGCGACGAGGTTCCGGCGCCGATGGCGCCCGCAGCCTCCAGGACAACGACTTCGCGCCCGGCGAGGGCAAGCTCACGAGCAACGGCGAGCCCGATGACGCCAGCCCCGATGATAATGCAGTCAGCGTTTTCCATGACGCCTCAATATTACATCAATGCCCGCGCCAATCTGACGTAGCGAATAAAGCGAAGCCTCAAACATCGGGCTTGCATGGGTCTCTCTCGAGGGGCTACTGCTTCTCATCATGTCTTTTCCTCCTCTTTCCTTTCTTGACCGGCTGCTCGCGGAAGACGCGCCGAATGGCGATTTGACCACGCTTGCGCTCGGCATTGGCGGCATGCCGGGCGTGATGGAGTTTCGCGCGCGCGGCGACATGGCCGTGGCAGGACTTGAGATCGCAGCGGATATGATCAGGTGCGCCGGTGCGGACGCCTCGACGCTGGTGTCTTCGGGCGCGGAGGCGAAGGCGGGAGCGCTGCTTCTCTCGGCGAAGGGGCCGGCGGCCGCGCTGCACCAGTCCTGGAAAGCCGCGCAAACGCTGATGGAGATCCTCTCGGGCATCGCCACCGCGACGCGCGCCCTCGTGAACGCTGTGGAAGCTGTAGACCCGAATGTCCGCGTCGCCTGCACCCGCAAGACCGTGCCTGGAGCGCGGCAGCTTTCCATGATCGCGATCAGGGCGGGCGGCGCGACGCCCCACAGGCTTCGGCCTTTCCGAAACGATCCTCGTCTTCGCCGAGCATCGCGTTTTTCTCCCCCGCGTCAGCCTGAAGGAAATGGCGGCGCGGCTGCGCCGGGAAGCGCCGGAGAAAAAGCTCGCCATCGAGGTGACGACGACAACCGAAGCGCGTGACGCGATCGAGGCCGGCTTCGACATCATCCAGCTTGAGAAGATGACGCCGGCTGACGTGTCTGCCGTCAAACAGGGCGCCAGCGCCAGCGTTCTCATAGCGGTCGCTGGCGGGGTCACGCCCGCGAACGCCGGCGAGTATGTGAGGGCAGGGGCAGGGCTGATCGTTTCCTCATGGCCCTACACCGCGAAACCCGCCGATGTGGCTGTAACCATCAAGGCAGAGGCCGCGGCCTAGACCATGGTGCGTTTGACGCGGGCGTCCGGATGCTTTTTGGATGTTCAATTGTGGAGGCGGCATCTCTTTTCTCCCTCGAATTAGCATTTTGCTTGTTTGCATCCCGCATTTTTTCTGAGCGGGATCTTAAGAAAAAACGCTTTCACGAGACGTTAACGTGCTCGCAAGCTATTGATAGTAAAGCGAAAATAGCGGGGCAGGCGGCGTCCCCGGCGCGAGGGACGGGGCTCGCTGGCGACCCGATCATGGTTAACATGTGAAGCCGCAACATATTTAACGGACTTTTGCGCGTCCCAGTAAATGAGAAAATTCCGGCATTAAATTCTATTTAATAGGCTCGATCGAAGATAAAAAACCAAACGATTTTAAAGGGTTAAGGCCGTTCAGCGTAACAGGGGCAAAAGTCCGGGCCGTCAAGCAGTCGCGTTCTTGCGAATGAGCGCGTCGAGCCTCGGGACGGCTGGCGCTTCCGGGACTCCGAGGCGGTCGCCGAGATAGTCCCAGAAGCTGATGGCTTGCTTGGCGCATGTTTTCATAAGCCCGAGGAAAGCATCGCGGCTGTCGCGGCCTTCATCCGAACGGGTTCCGGCGGAGATTTTGCGGCGCGTGACTTGGCAGCGGATATCGTTTTCCGAGCCGTTGGTGTGCAATGGGATGTCGGGGCGCTTCAGCACCATCAGCAGTTCGTCTTTCTGCGCGCGAAGCCGCGCCAAAAGCCTGTCGAGGGTGGCGAAGCCCGTTTCTGCCGAAAAGATGGCGTTGAAGCGGCGCTCAAGTTCCCTGGCGCGGCGCGGCGTTGGCGCCTGGCGGTAGGCCTTGAGAGCCTTGTAGAGGCGCCAGATGCGGGCGCGGATGCGCTCTTTTGCTTGGACGTGCGCCTCGCAGAAGGTATCGAGCTTGTGGATGAGGCGCTCCGCATGCACCCAGCAGAGCGCGTGCTCCGCGATCCTGAACTGGCCGGCGCCATCAGAGACGATGACTGTGCCGTCCAAGAGCCCCTGTTCTGCAACGCTCCCCCATAGGGCGGCTTCGGTCGCGATCTGGACCGGATCGGGCTTTACCTTCAGATCGGTGAGGCCGAGCCTTTGCAGATGGGCCATGAAGGCGTCGCGGCCGGCAAAGCGCTGCTCCCTGTCTCCGAAACGGGCAATGGTCGCCTGGGGCAGCTTGTGCTCGCGCATGAAGGCGAGCGCAGCGTCGTTGATGACGTAGTCGTCGCGCCCGGCTCTCAGCAGCTCGAGAAAATTCATTCGGCTCTTTGAGCCGGTCGTTGCGAAGAACGCAAAGCAGTCATTGCCGATATGAGTGCAAAAGCCGTTCCGGGCCTTATGCCTGGCGCCCGTATCGTCAACGGTCAGCCAGGACGCCGAAGAAAGCCCCGCGCGCAGCACGTCCATGGTTTCCTTGAGGAAAGCGTCTTGCTTGCTGCTCAAGAGGCGCACGATCTGCCGCTTGGATATGGCGATGCCCAAACCGGTCAGCTGCGCAGTCAGGCGCGGGATCGTGACCTGCCCCTGGTGGTATTGGCTCAAGACGAAGCGCTTCAGTTCGGGGCCAAAATGGCTGCTGACGCCTTTGGGCAGCGCGGCCAGCACAGTCTCGCCGGAGGCAAGCAGCCACCGCTCGCGCCGGTAGCGGATCGTCCACGGCATGATGACGATATCCTGGACAATGAAGTCCTCGTAGCCCTTGAAGCGCGCGCCTTCCGGCAGGCTGTCCGGCTTGAGGATGCGGGTCTCGTCATGGGCGAGCGCCCCCCGCTTGGCGCTGCGGCCGCCCTGCCGCCCGGCCTTCCTTGAGGCATCCGCTGACTCCATGCCGCTGGGCCTGAGCTTGGGACGTCCCTTCAAGCCCTTGAGCCGCGCGATCTCCTCGCGCAGTTCTGCGTTCTCTGCCTTCAGCCGGGCATTCTCCTCCAAAGCCTGCACCAGCAACGCCTTCAGCTCTTCGAGGCCAAGCCCGGGAATCTCGCGGGTCGATTTCGGACATACCCCAAGGGAATCAACAAATGAGTCCGCTGTGAGTCCTGTCCCAAACCGTTGCCCGGACTTTTGCCCCTGTTACCGTTCAGCCTGCGTCCGGTCAAAGCCGCGGCGCTTCTTTTTTGTGAAACCTTAAGATTAACAAAGTATAGTTTGGATCAGAAATAATTCCGGCGCGCTCTTTTTAACCATCGCGCAATTTACCGTGGCGGCGCGGCCCGCCCCGGCAACGGTCCGTTAACGCATGATGGCGGCGCTTTGCACCTTACGTTGACCATTTGGAGCGCAGGGTGGTTGCAGCGCACGCGCTGCCCTGGCTGCCAAACGAGTTTCTAATTTTCTTCAGCCCAGGGCCATAACCCAGAAATTCTTGATTGCCTGCCCCAATGCGGAAAGGCCTCCGCCTGGGTCCTAACTCACTTGCTGGGATCGTCCCAGTTGTCTCTTAGGCTGCAAAGCTTCGCAAGTGTCTCGTCAGAAATGTCCTGCGCCAATGAACCGGGATTGTTAGCCCGTTCATGCTCAATCTCAGCCGGCAACTTATTGCCAACCGCCTCAAGCTGCAGAACTCCGGCTGCGTCGTGGAGTTTGTAGGACTGCAGGAACTTCATCTCATTTATCTGTTTGTCGGAAGGGGGGGCGACACACAACGCGTCGCCGCTCAGCGCCGCACGAGCCAGCGCCGCCGCTGCGAGCCAGTAAAGGCTATTGCGCGGGGACCAGCTTCGAGGGCGAAACCGGATCGAGCTTTGCGTCGTCAACGGTGAGCGCGCCTTCCGCGACCATTTCCGCGAGTTTCCGGCGCGCCTCTTCCGCCTCGCGCTGACGCGCCCACAGCCCGGCATAAAGCCCGCCCTGAGCCAGCAGCCCGGCATGCGTGCCACGTTCGACAATCTTCCCCCTGTCCATGACGAGGATCGTGTCGGCGTGGATGACGGTCGAAAGGCGGTGCGCAATCACGAGCGTGGTGCGGTTCTTCGCGACCTGATCGAGCGACGCCTGGATCTCCTTTTCCGTGAAGCTGTCGAGCGCCGAGGTGGCCTCGTCCAGCATCAGGATCGGCGGCGCTTTCAGGATCGTGCGCGCGATGGCCACGCGCTGCTTTTCGCCGCCTGACAGTTTCAGGCCACGTTCGCCGACCATCGATTTATAACCGAGCGGCAACTGCTGAATGAAGCCGTCGATCTGCGCGAGCCGCGCTGCTTCCTTCACCTCCTCGTCCGTCGCCGTCACGTGGCCATAGCGGATGTTGTATTGGATGGTGTCGTTGAAGAGCACCGTGTCCTGCGGCACGATGCCGATGGCGGCGCGAAGCGACTTTTGCGTGACGTCGCGGATGTCCTGCCCGTCGATCAGGATGCGGCCCGATTTGACATCGTAGAAGCGATAGAGCAGCCGCGACACGGTCGATTTACCCGCGCCCGATGGGCCGACCAGCGCAACCATGTGTCCCGGCGGCACTTCGAAATCGACGCCTCGCAGGATCGGGCGCGCCTCGTCGTAGGAGAAGAAAACGTTCTCGAACCGGATCGAGCCCTTGCCCGCTATCATGGGCTTCGCCCCCGGCTTGTCCCTCACTTCGGGCTTCTGGCCGAGCAATGTGAACATGGCCTCGATATCGACGAGCGCCTGTTTGGTCTCGCGATAGATCATGCCCATGACGTTGAGCGGCTGATAGAGCTGGATGAACACCGCGTTGACCAGCACGAAATCGCCGACCGTCATCTTTCCCTGCGCGATGCCGCGCGCCGCGAGCATCATCGCGAGCGCCATGCCAACCGTGAAAATGAAGGCCTGCCCAAAGTTGAGGATCGCGAGCGAGCTGTAGGTGCGGATGCTCGCGCGCTCGAAACGCTCCATGGAACGGTCGAAGCGGCCCGACTCCCAGCGCTCATTGCCGAAATATTTGACGGTCTCGTAATTCAGGAGGCTGTCGATGGCTTTGGTGCTCGCATCCATGTCGGCCTCGATATATTCGCGGCGGATTTTGATGCGCCTCTCGCTGAAGAAGAAGCTGAACCAGGCGTAGATCACGATCATGATGAGCACGATCGCAACCATCGCCCAGCCGAAGTAAAAGCCGAACAACAGGCAAACGAACACAACCTCGAGAATTGTGGGGAACAGGTTCAACGCGCCCATGCGGATGATGAGATCGACCGCCAGCTTCCCGCGATCCAGCACGCGCGAAAGGCCGCCCGTCTTGCGCTCAAGATGAAAGCGCAGCGAGAGATCGTGGACATGCCGGAAGGTCTGGGTCGCCAGCACGCGCGTCGCGTGTTGCCCGATATGCGTGAAAAGCACGTCGCGCAGCTGCACGAAGCCGATCATCGACACGCGCGCGACGCCATAGGCGACGATCAAAGCCAAGGGCACAGCCGCGATTTGGACCGCCCTGTTCGACGCATCGGATTGGGGGAGGGCAGTGAGCGCATCGACCGCCGCCTTGTAGGCCAGCGGCATTGCAATCGTGACCACCTTCGCCGCGATCAGCGCTGCCGCCGCCAGCACCAGCCGCACCTTCAGATCCGGCCTTCCCTTCGGCCACACAAAGGGAAGCAGATACTTAAGGATGGCGACGTGTTGTTCTCCCGATGGCTCGGGGGCGGCTGAATGATAGGAAACGGCGCGATGACGCAAAAAATGCCTCTTTGATCGATCAATAGCCAGAAAGCGCTTCAGGGGATGGATGGCAAGAGAAAACCCCCTCTCCATATAAGCGAGCCCCCGCCGTTAGCGAGTGTTTGCTTGCTTAAGCGGGACGAAAGCCGAAACCGTTAAGCTCTTGACCAAGTTCATTTTGAATGTGATGACCGCCCTATGAAACAAAAGAAAATGAAACGTCTCTGTGTGTATTGCGGCTCCGGTTCAGGAAAGGATCCGCGCTTTAAGGCCGCAGCCGCGGCTCTGGGCCAGGCGATGGCCGAGGCTCAGATCGGGCTCGTCTATGGCGGCGGGGGGAATGGCATGATGGGCGCCGTCGCTCAGGCCGTCCGCGATTACGGCGGCCATGTCACGGGGATCATACCGGCCTCGCTGCTCGAAATCGAAAACGCACTCGAAAGCATCAACGAGCGCTACGTCACCAACGGGTTCCATGAGCGCAAGATGCTCATGTTCAACCTGTCAGACGGCTTCGTCGCCTTGCCGGGCGGCGTCGGCACTCTGGAGGAGCTTGTCGAGCAGCTGACCTGGACACAGCTTGGCCATCATGACAAGCCAGTTTTCATCGTGAACACGGCTGGATATTGGGATCTCCTTCTGCAGATGTTCGACAGGATGCGCGAGCAACTGTTCATCCGGCCGGAGCTTGAAACCCGCTATATCGTTGTCGATGATGTAGAGCGGGTTGTGCCGGAGTTCCTGAAACGCCGTCCCGCCAAACGAACCAACGCGTCAAACCTTATCCGCGCTTAAAGCCTCGCGCTACGCCACAATCTTGGCCTCAAGGTTTCCTATGAAACCGGCAGACGGGGACGTTCGCTAAGGGGGGGATGATGTCTGTTCGTTATGGTGTCCTGCGGGGCAAGCCGGGGCAGGTTCTGCATCACAGGCCGGACGATCCTGCCCCTCATATGGAAGTCCTGATCGATACACCGGCGGGTCCGTGGCGGCTCGCCGTTAACGTGCGCTCCGACGATCAGACGAACCTCTGCTTCCACACGGAGCCGCACTTCAAGCATCCCATCCTGAGCAACCTGCCGGCGCTGCCTCCGGGGCTTACCCGGCCCGCGAGGGACGACCGCCTGTTGCGGCTGGACTACGTGCGCGGCAATCTCTTCGATAGCAGCGCAATGCGGACTGCGGACGTGGGCTCCATTGGCGATCCCGACGCGCTCGACACCTTGTTGAGCAACGCCTTGGCGAGCGTCAGGGACACCGACGGCGCCGAGCTTTTTGCGTTCGGCAACCCGTGGGGACCGGAGCCGGACAAACCGGACAAATATTTCGATTTTCTGCCCGGCCGCGGCATTCACGACATCCACATGAACCAGGGCAGCCCCGCGCCTCACGATCGCGACGATGGCGTGTGGCAGGATGGCGGCCTCATTCTTCGTTTCCCGAATGGTGATGCGACAGCCTTTTTCTTCGCATTCCAGAGCCAGACCTGGACAACCGACGACATTACCGGAAAACCTTTGAAGCCTTGAAGGCTTCAAAGCCAATTGACCGGCCTCTTGCTTGAGAACAGGCGCCGGCGAGCCATATCTCGTGAAGTTACGGGAATGGAGTTTCGATGGCGTATCTGGACGAGGAGCAGCGGCGGCGCGCTCGCCTCCGGAATATTGCGCAGTCTTTCGCTCTTGTCGGCGGGATTGGCATTATTACCGCGCTTTCCGCCTACACGCTGTTTGGGCAGACGGGCATCGTGTGGGCGCTTGTTTTTGTCGGTGTGTTTGCGCTGATCGGCCCGCGTGTCGCCCCGGACGCCATCATGCGCATGTTCAAGGCGAGGCCCATCGATCCCTCTCGCGGCGCGGACATTGTGCGCCTGGTGCAAGCGCTTTCCCAGCGCGCGGGCCTGAAGGCGGAGCCGCGCCTCTATGTGGTCCCAAGCCAGACGATGAACGCGTTCGCGGTCGGCACGCCGGCCCGCTATTCGCTCGGCGTGACGGAGGGGCTTCTGCGCCGCCTTGAGTTTCGGGAACTGGCGGGCGTGCTTGCGCATGAAATCACCCATGTGCGCAATAATGACATCTGGGTGATGAGCCTCGCCGACATCCTGAGCCGTTTCACGCGCAGCATGTCGTTCTTTGCGATATTCCTGTTCTTTCTGAGTGTGCCCGTTACGGTTTTCACAGGCGCGGCGGTTCCCTGGGTGGCCATCGCGCTCCTCTATTTCGCGCCGACACTTTCAAGCCTGTTGCAGCTCGCGCTTTCCCGGTCGCGCGAATTTGACGCCGATCTCGGCGGCGCGTCGCTGACGGGCGATCCCGAAGGGCTCGCCTTGGCGCTCAGCAAGCTCGAACGCTATCAGGGGCGGCTTTGGGAGGACATCTTCATGCCCGGCCGCCGCATTCCGCTGCCTTCGGTTCTGCGAACGCATCCGCAAACGTCGGCGCGCATTGCGCGGCTTATGGCGCTGAAAAAACCGGAGACCGCGCCCCTCCTGTTCCGAAACCCTTGGGGGCATGTGGCGGGCTTCGCTCCCTTCCCCTCGCAGCCGCGCTATCACTGGAATGAATTCTGGTTCTGAATTGGCTAAAGCCATCTTGTATTGGCGGCGCCGTTGAGAACGGAGTCCTGGCTGGGGGCGAGCAACTCGCCGCACCAGCCAGCCTCTCCCCAGTGTATCCAGTCAGGCCAAAAGGGGCTTTGGCTTGGTTACCTTGGGGGAAAGGCGTGGGAGCCCCGTCCCGAACTCAGATGCGCAGCCGCGTGGAGATGCTTGGCGTGTGCTCAAGCAAGCGCTCATCTCCGGCTTAAAGGCTACTCTGAACTTTCTATCTTGGCGTGCTTCTGCCTCTTAGCACGCAGCAACATCACTGCAATGCTTACGACCACCGCGCCTGCAAGCGGAAATGCCATGGTTGTGGCTGGATCGCCATCGGCCACGATGAGCGCGCCCAGGGCGGCAACTGCACTCATCGCTATCGAAGCATCGAGGGACAGCGCGTTGTGTGAGCCCCAGCTGGTCTGCTCTTTCGCTAAATAATTCATACTATATCGACCTACAAAAATATGCGCGATCGGAGCCACACCCGCCATCGCTATATAGCTCCAAGGCCGCCAGCAGAATCGAAGAGTTGTGCAGATTTGTGCGTTGGCCTTCGATGCGCACATGCGGCGTGGCCGACCCCGGTGGGCGAGGAGTAGCGACGCCGCCCCTTCGCGGCGACCCCTCCTCGCGGCTCGCCCTGACACCCGGCAGCCCCTTGAACCCTTGAGGAAAGGTTCCTATACTTTATATAGATTTAACTAATAGATGTTAATTTTAACTTAAACATCAAGTATGTCTTACCTTTGATAGGAACTTTCAGATCATTATCGTTATGTGTGGCTCTAAGCGTGCAAGGGTTGTTCATGTATATCGGCTTACAGTTGCTTGTCATAGGCTTCGCCATGGTCGCAGCGCCTTGTACTTGGGCCAGGACAACCCCTCCAACAGAGATCAACGCGTACGCGGTGATGGAGGGCTACAAAATTCCCTTTAAAATGAGGACCGAGGCAGGCGCATCGAGAAACATCCAAAGAATTAGCCTGACTCTGGACATGAATGAAATCCCGCAAATCAATCTCTCGGGTCCAGTAGACGAGCATCTTAATTACAAGGGTGAAATTTCAAAAGTCTCTCTTTGCGGTATGAGCGACAAAAGAGTTTGCTTGAATGTCTTATCCAATGTGGAATTGAATACCTTTATACCGGTATCGGGGGTGATGAGTTTCTCGTGCTTCTTCGAAATCGTTAACCACTCTGGAAAACTGTCCGTCGATAAGGTGGATGTAAACAATCTGCATTTCGACTCATGGGTGAATGGCTTCACGAGTGTTTTGGGAGGAGAGAAAACGGTTGCGGCAAAAATAAAAAGTGAAGTTGAGAAGCAGTTGCAGTCGAAAAAGCTGGATCTCAGCGGCGTCGGTCTTCTTTCTGAGCTCAATACGAAAACAATAAATAGCAACCTGGAATTATCACTAAAACTCAAAAACCGAATGCCCGCTCTGAAGGTTTTTCAAACCGCGCTTTCTCAGAAGAGCGGTAATCGTGTCGAAATCAATGAGGAACAGCCGCCAAGCAGTGGCTCCCCCAATCAAACCGGCAGAACAGCTTACCGGAGATAAAGCTGCCTCTCGGCTCCCTTCCACGGCGCCGATGCGCCAAGAGTGTCTGACGGGGCGGGGAGCCGGTCCGCGGGTCGCTTTTTCAGCGGCATGCTGCTACGCCCGATCCGCAGGAAATCCTGGAAACGCTCGCTGCGAGCGCGACAGGATTTCCCGTGGGCGTACTGTTTATTTGCTTGGCTCCGCGGCAGCTGCTGGATCTCCCTTTTCACCTTTCGGCCCAGGAACTCCCTTGTCTCCTTTGTCGCCCTTATCCCCCTGTTGTCCGCGCTCTCCCGTGTCCCCTTTGTCTCCCTGTTGTCCCCGGTCTCCCTTTTCACCCTTCAGTCCGAGGTCGCCCTTATCGCCTTTTGGTCCCGGGTCACCCTTATCGCCCTTCGGTCCTGGAGCGCCCTTGTCTCCCTGTAGTCCTCGGTCGCCCTTATCACCCTTTAGTCCTGGGACGCCCTTGTCACCCTGTAGTCCTCGGTCGCCCTTGTCGCCCTTCGGTCCTGGGGCGCCCTTGTCTCCCTGCGGTCCTGGCTCGCCTTTATCACCCTTTAGGCCTTGATCGCCCTTATCGCCCTTCAGTCCCGGAACTCCCTTCTCTCCTTTCGCTCCCGGCTCCCCTCTCTCGCCTTTCTCGCCGCGATCTCCTTTGTCGCCTTTGTCCCCCTTTTTCCCCTCCGGTCCGGTATCTCCCTTATCCCCTTTGTCTCCCTTTTCTCCGATAGCCCCCTTATCGCCTTGATCGCCTTTTTCTCCCCGCTCGCCCTTCTCCCCCTTCTCGCCCTGCGGGCCGGGCAGTCGTTTAAGCTCCGCAAGGTCCCGCTTAAGGGCTTCAACTTCCTTCGCCAGGCAGCTTGAGCGCATGCCCGGGGTGCCGCTCGCGCAAACCCCGTCTTCAGATCGCGCCTCCGGAGAGCACAGACCCGTGACGCAAAGGAACACAAACGCGCCAACCGCATGAAGTCGCATATTTTTCTCCCACCAGATCCGCAGTTTCCCAGCTTGTGTTCCATCGGCAAATGCGAGGACATCAAATTCTCTGTGATCTGATTCTCGGAGAAGAACAAAGCGCGATGCATCTCCGCTCTAGTACGCCCCGCGGGAAATCCTGACCCACATGAAGCGGGCGCTGACAGGACTTCCCGCGGATGAGGCGTACTAGCAAATTATCGATCTAGTACAGCTTACGGCCGGAAGTTCGCTTGAGCGTTTGCGGCAATGGGAGTGCGAACTTCCGGCCGGCTGTACTAGTACGCCCCGCGGGAAATCCTGACCCACATGAAGCGGGCGCTGACAGGACTTCCCGCGGATGAGGCGTACTAGCAAATTATCGATCTAGTACAGCTTACGGCCGGAAGTTCGCTTGAGCGTTTGCGGCAATGGGAGTGCGAACTTCCGGCCGGCTGTACTAGTACGCCCCGCGGGAAATCCTGACCCATTTGCGGCAAGCGCTGACAGGACTTCCCGCGGATGAGGCGTACTAGCAAATTATCGATCTAGTACAGCTTACGGCCGCAAGTTCGCTTGAGCGTTTGCGGCAATGGGAGTGCGAACTTCCGGCCGGCTGTACTAGTACGCCCCGCGGGAAATCCTGACCCATTTGCGGCAAGCGCTGACAGGACTTCCCGCGGATGAGGCGTACTAGCAAATTATCGATCTAGTACAGCTTACGGCCGCAAGTTCGCTTGAGCGTTTGCGGCAATGGGAGTGCGAACTTCCGGCCGGCTGTACTAGCCATCGCGGGAAGCGTGGTGACGGGTGAGAATGCAAGAGCGTTTGTTCGTTCAGGTCCCTGGAACGAATCTCGGCCCAGTCCCTTCACCCCCTGAGTCGGAGCCCGCTCTTGTCGCAAGCGGGGTTTCCCGGGCGTCAGCCCGGCATGTCAGGGACCAACTCCATGAAATCGAAAGACGATAGCGAAACCTCCTTCCAGGGAGGAGAGCGCAAAAAGACAGACGACGGCTTTCCGGTCGATCGCCGCACCCTGCTGAGGGGAGGCGTGTCCGCCGCAGCAGTGGTTTCATTTCTCTCGAGGGACGCGAAAGCAGAAAGCGCGGAAGCGGGCAAGGCCCTCGATCCGCGCGATCCGCTTCCCATGCGCCTTCGCGTCAACGGGCAGGATCACGACCTCAATCTCGACGTGCGAACGACATTGCTGGATGCGCTGCGGGAGCATCTCGCGCTTACCGGCAGCAAGAAGGGCTGCGATCAGGGCCAGTGCGGCGCGTGCACCGTGCATGTGAACGGACAGCGCGTACTCTCGTGCCTTACCCTCGCCGTCGCCGTGCAGGGGCACGACGTCACCACCATCGAGGGCTTGGCGAAGGATGGAAAACTGCATCCCATGCAGAAGGCCTTCATCGACCAGGATGGCTTTCAGTGCGGCTATTGCACGCCCGGACAGATCATGTCCGCCGTGGCCTGCGTGAAGGAGGGCCACGCCTCCGACCCCAATCAGATCCGGGAATATATGAGCGGAAATCTATGCCGCTGCGCCGCCTATCCCAACATTGTTGCGGCCATCGAGCAGGCCCGCCAAGTCATGGAGGCTTGAGCCATGCGGCCATTCACTTACAAACCTGCGCAAAGCGCATCGGATGCCGTCGATCTTGGCATGGTTCAGGCCGATGCCCATGTTAGCGCGCCGGTACAATTCCTCGCGGGCGGCACCACGCTCATCGATCTGATGAAGATCGACGTGATGCAGCCGACCACGCTCGTCGACATCAAGCGCATCCAGGACCCGGCTTTACGCCGCATCGAGGCAAACGATCAGGGGCTTCGCATTGGAGCGCTCGTTTCCATGGCGGAGGCTGCGGACCACGCCGCGATCAAGCGCGATTACCCGGTCCTTTCGCAGTCGCTCTGGATGGCGGCAAGCCAGCAGCTTCGCATCATGGCGACGCTCGGCGGCAACGTGCTCCAGCGCACGCGGTGCACCTACTTTCGCGATACATCCTACGCGCAATGCAACAAACGCAATCCCGGCTCCGGCTGCGCCGCGCTCGACGGTTTCAACCGGCAACACGCCGTGCTCGGCACGTCGGACGCGTGCATCGCCACTTACCCCGGGGACTGGGCGCAGGGCTTGATTGCACTCGACGCCAAGGTTGAAGTTCTGGGCCGGAACGGTTCCCGCAGCCTTTCCTTCTCCGGCCTTCACCGCGACTATGGCGACGCTCCGCATATCGAAACGAACCTGAAGCCGGGTGAACTGATAACGGCGTTTCTCGTGCCGTCCGGTCCCCATACGCGGCGCTCGCTCTACCTCAAGATCCGGGACCGCGAATCCTATGAGTTTGCGCTTGCTTCGGCGGCCATCGCCCTCGATCTCGACGGCGACCGGGCGCGGGATATCCGCATCGGTCTCGGCGGCGTCGCGACCAAGCCCTGGCGAGCCCGTGAAGCGGAAGACATGCTGCGGGGGCAGCCGCTAACGGAGGACCTGGCGACAAGCGCCGCTGAAGCGGCCTTCGCATCGGCGCGCCCACGAAAATACAACGCGTTCAAAATCAAGCTTGGCCAGCAAACGCTGGTCCGCGCGCTGATGCAGGCGCGAGCGATGGAGGTTTAAATGTCGGAAGCAGCTCCAGAGCCGAAAGAAAATATGGGCCAGCCCGCGCCGAGGATCGACGGGTGGCTCAAGGTTACGGGCGAGGCCAGATATTGCTCCGACTTCCCGGTTCAGCGGCCGGCTTTCGCCTACCTCGTGACGAGTTCGATATCGCGCGGAACGATTACGGGCTTCGACGACAGCGAGGCGCGGAAAGTGCCGGGTGTGCTTCTCATCATGACGCACGAGAACACGAACGTTCCGGGCGAATTCAAGTTCTTCGCCAATGGCGGGGAGGCTTGCACCGCCCAAAAACCCCTGAGCGATGCGCGCGTCTACCATGACGGCGATTATGTTGCGATGATCGTCGCCGAGACCTTCGAGAATGCGCGCGAGGCCGCGCACCGCTTCAAGGTCAGCTATCAGGCGGAGCGGCCGACCGCGACCATGGATCAGCCGGGCGCCGAAATCCGCGACGCCGATAAGGTGAGCCCAAGGCATCACGATCCGAAGGCGGGAAACGCGGATGAAGCGCTGGCGGACTCGGAGGTTACGCTCGACGCCGAGTACTACACGCCAACGCAGCACCACAATCCGATCGAGCTTTTCACCACGACCTGCGTCTGGAACGGCGACCAGCTCACGGTTTATGAGCCGAGCCAGTTCGTCATGGGAATGAAAAACGGCTTGGCGCATGAGCTGAACATTCAGCCAGCCCAGGTCACGGCCGTGTCGCCCTTCGTTGGCGGCGCGTTCGGATCGAAGGGAAGCATCACGCCGCGCACCGTGCTTGTCGCGATGGCGGCCCGGCAGCTCAACCGGCCTGTGAAGCTCGTCGCGTCGCGTCCTCAAGGCTTCACCATCGCCACCTATCGCGCTGAAACCAGGCACCACGTCAAGATGGGCGCGGACCGCGACGGCAAGCTCAAGGCCTATTGGCATGAGGCCTGGGAAATGACATCTCGCACCGACGATTACGTTGTCGGCGGCGTGGAATTGACGACCGCGATGTACCAGACGCCGAACGTCTGGACCAAGGTGCATGTCGTGAAAGGCGACCGGAACACTCCGGGTTTCATGCGCTCGCCGCCGGAAGTGCCGTATATGTATGCGCTTGAGGCGGCCATGGATGAGATGGCGATCAAGCTCGACATGGACCCGGTCGAGTTCCGCCGCATCAACGACACGATGGTGAACCCCACCACGGGCGCGCCCTACACCTCGCGCTCGCTGATGAAGTGCTTCGACGAGGCTTCGAAAGCCTTCGGCTGGGAGAAGCGCAATCCGGAGCCGGGCTCGATGCGCGACGGCGACTGGCTGATCGGCTGGGGCTGCGCGACGGCCACCTACCCGACGCAGCTCAACCCGTGCGCCGCGCGCGTCCGCCTCGACCGGCAGGGCAACATTCGCGTCCAGGTTGCAGCCCACGAAATCGGCAATGGCGCCTACACCGTCATCGGCCAGATGGCTGCGTCCATGCTTAACCAGCCGCTCGAAAAGGTCGCCGTTGAGCTGGGAAATAGCGACCTTCCTCCCGGACCCGTCGCGGGCGGCTCGATCACGACGGCCAGCGCGTGCTCTGCCGTGAAGGGCGCGTGCGGGCAAATTCAGTCGAAGCTCTTCCAGCGCAATGGCGAGGACGCCATGACGGGCGTTACGCATGAAGAGCTTGCAGCGGCCTTTGACAAGGCGGGGTCCAGCGTCCTGGAGGAGTTCTACGAATGGGTTCCACCCGATGCAAAACCCGGCGCGGGCGAAGCCTTGTTCAAGGGACAGGTGCGCATCACCGGCGGACCGGAAAAGAAGAGGACGATGTTCGCGTTCGGGGCCGAGTTCGTCGAAGTGCGCATCAACTCCCGCACGCACGAAATCCGCGTGCCTCGCCTTGTTGGCGCGTTTGCGGCGGGACGAATTATGAACCCAAGGACGGCGCGCAGCCAGCTCATGGGCGGCATGATCTGGGGCGTGTCCGCCGCGCTTTTCGA
This sequence comes from uncultured Alphaproteobacteria bacterium, assembly GCA_963757195.1. Taxonomy (GTDB): domain Bacteria; phylum Pseudomonadota; class Alphaproteobacteria; order Rhizobiales; family Rhodomicrobiaceae; genus Rhodomicrobium. The sequence goes on along the minus strand of CAVWQG010000001.1, from coordinate 1,318,587 downwards.
GGAGACCGAGATCGACGAGCGCAACGCCCGTTACGTCAACGACAACCTCGCCGACTACCTCGTGCCGGTGAACGCAGACATCAAAGAACTGAAGGTCATCCTGGTGCCCGAGGTGGACGACAAGGTGAATCCGGCTGGCGTCAAGGGGCTGGGCGAGCTCGGCAATGTTGGCACAAACGCGGCAGTGGCCAACGCGGTGTATCACGCAACGGGCAAGCGCATCCGGGCGCTTCCCATCCGCGTCGAGGACTTCTTTGTCTGAAGCAGACTTCGGCCATCTGGCCAACGGATTGCCGTTCCGTCAAAGCGACTGGGTCTTTTGTATCATTGCCAACTCATTCTTGGCGGATGCTGCTTGCCGGTCCAGTGACACAGAAACTCGCGGAACGTCACAATCCTGCGATCCTTCACAGTGAAAACGTGTGCCCAGCGGTTCTCAAATCTCTCGTTCGTGGCGCGGTCCAGTCCAACCTCTTCACCCAGCACTACAACTCTTTCACCGCCATCAATGAACTCGCGAGGGGTGAAGGAGCTGAATGACCATGTGCGGTCCAAAATGGAAAGAAATGTACGGACGCCAGCAATGCCATGGAATGAGCTGCACTTTTCTAACGCAGCAGGGCCATTGACCACCCATTCGATGTCATCGGCGCACAGATTGAGGAAACCTTCAATGTCGCCTTCAGAAAAGCGCTTATAAACATCCCTCACGATATCTTCCGCCATTCTGTTCTCCCCTCCATATCGCCCTTTTGGAAATCCGTGCTCAAGAGGCTCGCGTAAGCGCAGCCGTCCCCGAAGGGAAGGACTGGGCCAAGCCCAGCCGCCTCACGATTTCGCCCGCGATGGCAGGAGGCGCGCCGTCCACGTCGACGACGATCGGATGTTCATCGGACGCCGGTTCCTCAAGGATCGCGAACTGACTGTCGAGCAAGGCCACGGGCATGAAATGCTCGTGTCTCGCCGCCAGACGGGCGTGGATCAGATCGTATGAGCCCTTGAGATACACGAGCGCCACATCCCGGCGGGGGCCGATAATGATGTCCCGGTAGCTTCGCTTCAATGCGGAGCAGCTGATCGCTCCTCCCTCCCCGCGAGACCGCCAGCTGTCGATTTTATCGGCCACGTGATTGAGCCAGATAGCGCGGTCCGCGTCCGTCAGTGGCGTGCCGCCTCGCATTTTTGCGACGTTTTCTGGCGGGTGGAGGAGATCGCCCTCCTGGAACCGATATCCCAACATCATCGCCAGCAAAGCCGCGACCGTCGATTTGCCGGAGCCAGCCACGCCCATGACAACAATGGCCCGAGCATGATCGCTCATGATTGCCGCTTTGGCATTACCTCAATCGGCCGCCACGCGAGGTTTCCCTGGCGCGCGAGAAGACCGTCCGCTTCCAGTGGGCCTTCGCTGCCTGACACATAGCTTGTGACATCGCCGTCATCGTCCGCCCAGGCGTCCAGAACCGGTTGCACGACTCGCCAGGCTTCCTCGACCATGTCCGCCCGCATGAACAGCGTCTGATCGCCCATCATGACGTCATAGATGAGCGTTTCGTAGCCGACGTTCGGCTCGTTCGGAAACCAGTCGTTGTCGCGAAAGTCCATCCGCACGCCTGCGAGATCCACAACCGGTCCCGGCCGCTTGACAGCAAACTGCAGCGAAATGCCTTCGTCCGGCGCGATGGAAATGATCAGCCAATTATCCGGCAAGCAGAAGACGGGCGTGTGGCGGAAGGGGGTGTAGGGCGCCTGCTTGAAACGGATCGCAACTTCCGTTTTGCGTTGCGAAAGATGCTTGCCCGTGCGGATGAAAAACGGCACGCCCGCCCAGCGCCAATTGTCGATCTCAAGCTGCATCGCAACGTAGGTCTCGACCTTTGAATTGCGCGCCACATTCGGCTCATCCCGGTAGGCTTGCACGCGCTTGCCCAGCACGGTCCCCGCTCCGTACTGCGCGCGCACGACCTGATTGACCCTGACAGGGCGCATCGCCGTGAAGACGTCCGCCTTCCTCGACCGGATGGAGGCCGGGTCGAAAGCTGAGGGCGGCTCCATGGCGACCATCGAGACCAGCGCCAAAACATGATTGGGCACCATATCGCGCAGCGCGCCCGTCGCCTCGTAGAAGGTCCCTCGGCTCTCCACGCCAACCGTTTCGGACACGGTCACCTGGACGTGGTCGATGCGGTCGCGGTTCCAGATCGGTTCGAACATGCCATTGGCGAAGCGCAGAGCCATGATGTTCTGCACCGTCTCCTTGCCGAGAAAGTGGTCGATGCGGAAGATCTGATCTTCCCTGAGCGTCCGCAAAACGCGGGCGTTCAGCACGCGCGCCAACTCCAGGCTGTGACCGAAGGGTTTCTCGAACACCACGCGCCGCCAGTACCGAGGCTTTCCGTCTGGATCGAGAGGCTGATCGACGAGACCCGCCTCGCGCAGGTGCTCTGTCGTCGGGCAGAAGAACTGTTCTGCGACGGCAAGATAGAAAATGACATTGCCCTGGGTCCCGTGACTCTTTTCCGCCTCGGCCAGGGCGCCACGCAGTTTGTCGTAAAGCTCGGGTTTTGTCAGATCTCCCGGCACATAGGACATCTTGTCCGCGAGGCGGCCCCAAGCCTCTTCGTCAATGCGGCCGCCGTTGAATTCCGAGGCTTTCCCGGCATAGCTTTTCAGCTTTTCATAAAGATGATCGCGCCAGCCCTCGGAGGTCTCTTCCGATCGGGCGACACCGATGAGCGCGAAGTTCTCGGGGATCAAGTGCGTGCGCGACAAATTATAGAGCGCCGGAACCAGCAGCCGCGAGGTCAAGTCGCCGCTGGCGCCGAAGACCACCATGGCGCAAGGCTTGGGGGGCTCCGGATCTCTGCGCTGGGGACACTCGATCAGCTGGACGATGGAAGGCATCGAAGTCATATCGCACCTACTTTGACGCGTCTGAGGGAGCTGTTTGCGGGGTTTCGACTTTCTGGGTCTCGACATGACCGCCGAAGCCAAAACGCATGGCGGACAGCATTTTCTCGCCGAAGGTGTGCTTCTGCCTGGAGCGGAACCGGGCGAAAAGCGCGGACGAGAGCACCTCGGCGGGCACGGCTTCTTCGATTGCGGCTTCGATGGTCCAGCGGCCTTCGCCGGAATCCTGAACAGAGCCCGAGAAATTGTCGAGAGCCGGATCCTTTGCCAGAGCCAACGCGGCGAGATCGAGCAGCCAGGAGGAGATGACGCTCCCGCGCCGCCAGACCTCGGCGATATCGGGAATGTTCAGATCGAAGCGCTCGTCTTCGGGAAGGTCTTTCGAATCCTTGTTACGGAGGATGTCGAAGCCCTCGGCGTAAGCCTGCATCAGCCCGTATTCGATGCCGTTGTGCACCATCTTGACGAAGTGCCCGGCGCCGGATGGCCCGGCGTGAATATAGCCGCGCTCGGCGCGGTTATCGCGTTTCTCGCGGCCCGGCGTGCGAGCGATTTCGCCCGCTCCAGGGGCCAGCGCGGAGAAGATCGGGTCGAGGTAATCGACGGCTTCCTTGGGGCCGCCAATCATCAGGCAATAACCACGTTCGAGACCCCAAACGCCGCCTGACGTTCCGCAATCGACGTAGCGGATTTTCTTCGCGGCTAAATCCTTCGCGCGCCGGATATCGTCTTTATAGAAGGTATTGCCGCCATCGATGATGATGTCGTCCGGCTCCAGCAGGCGGCCAAGCTCGGCGACCGTCTCTTCAGTGATCTGCCCTGAGGGCAACATCACCCAAACAGCGCGCGGCTTCTCTTCGAGCTTCTTTGCCAAATCCGCCAAGGAATGGGCGGCTATGGCGCCGTCCTGCGCGAGGGCCGCGCTGGCGTTGGGATTGGCGTCGTACACCACACATCGGTGTCCCGCTTTCATCAAGCGGCGGGAAATGTTGCCGCCCATCCGGCCGAGTCCGATCACGCCGATCTGCATGTGCTCCGCTCCGTTAGCTGAAATGCACGCGGCCTAAGCAGAGTTCGCAAAAGCGGCCTTCCCGGTTTTGCGAAGAAACTCTGCGAAAACAAAAGAATCTGAGCAGGCATTCGTTGGTTGCCCAAGGAATGCCTGCTCAAATTCACAGGTCATCGCCTTACGGCTCAGACATGTGAAAGTCAGATATGGGATGCCGCTAGCATTCCCCAACAGAGTTCACAGGAAATCGCTCCGCGGGGCGCAAGAGAAGCGAAGGTGGGCGGCAGGCAGCCACTGCATCGGCTGCCTGCCTGCTTTCTATTTCAGGGGCGCCGGGGGCGGAGGCGCTTCGCACGGACCCCCGCCGCACGGGCCATAATTGGGGCCGGGGCCGTAATTGTAGGGCCCAGGACCATAATAGGGCCTGTTGTAATAGTAATAGGCGCCGGTGGCGGCGGCAGCCGCGCCGAGGGCCGCAAAGGGAACCCATGCTCCGCCGCGCCAATAACCACCGCGCCACCCGGGGCCGTAGCCGCCGCGCCAACCGGGGCCGCCACGCCAGCCTCCGCGCCAACCTCCACCGTACCCACCGCGCCACCAAACCTTGGTGATGGTGGTTGTCTGATGCGCATTCGCTGCGCCTGCCATGCCGGGATTGGCGACAGTGGCGCTCGCTTGTTCGGCACTCATCATCAAGCCCAAGCTCATGGCAAGGGCCAGGAACGTCTTTCTTTTCATATGCAAATCTCCGTTTCCGCCTCCCCTTCCTCGATGTTGGATATGTGCCAGCTCAAGGTGGCGGAACAAGGGATTTGGCTTGCCATGATTGTAACAGAAATGCTCCGAACGTTTCTTGGAACCCATGTTATGACGATTCTTAAAGAGTTCCTTTAGAACGCTCATAGCGGGCGGCGCTCGGACTGAGCGTGATCCGCCACTCCCGCGGGTCAACCGCGATTGCCGCCATGGCATTCGCTTGAGGGCACGCCGCCTCCTACCTGAGCGGAATTTCACGCGAAGGCATCCTTGGCATTTATGCAATTTTTGAATGAGTTTTAGTGTCTATTGCAACCCTAGGATAGAAACTCCACGGCTAACAAGCTCGGGCTCAGCGAGTTGTGCGCCGGTATTGATTCGCATTACTCCAATATTTTTTATCCGAGGGATTCTCATGGAAAATGGATGGCTAAGCCGGTTCCTCGTCGGGGGACTGGGGTTAGATCGTGTTTGCTTCCGGCTCGCAGCCCGCAACCAATTCGGGGTGGGCAGGGGAATTGTCCATCGATGTGGAGTGGTCTCACGCCATGTCTCCAAACGCCAAGCTGTATCTGGTCGAGGCCGCCACCGACGCTAATGCCGATCTTTACAAGGCCGTTGATGTTGCAAGCAGCCTGGTCGCGGCCGATGGCGGCGGTGTTGTTTCGATGAGCTGGGGGGCAAGTGAATTCTCCTCGGAAACGTCGTTGGAGAGCCACTTCCAGAAAGCCGGCATCATATATATCGCCTCAAGTGGGGATGCGCCCGGCGTGTCGTATCCGAACAGCTCAGCCTATGTGATCTCTGTTGGAGGAACCACCATCAGCCGAAATCCGGTCACGGGTAATTTCATAGGCCAGGGTACTTAGGCCAGGTGGCTCGAGGGAGTTCTCTTCGACGCCGCCGGTCTGGCGACAGCGCCGCGCCAGCGAACTGAAGTGTGGGAACTCTTATCCAAAGCGCGGCGTTATTCCGATCCTAGTAAATCGCATTGAGGAGTACCCAAGCATGTTGAAAGCCAACGCCATCATACCGGCGCTGCTTCTATCAGTGGTCGCGTTCGCTCCCGCCAGCGCGCTGCCTGGCAAGCTCTCGGAAGCGACTCGCGTGGCGCCGATGCAGCTGAAGATCGATGACCGCGACAGACATGTCGGGGATAGGGGAGACCGCTTCGGGGATCGCAATTTCGACCACAGAGGCGATCGCGACTTTGGCCACAGAGGCGATCGCGATTTTGGGCGGGGTTTCGCTCGTCGTGAGCCGCCACGTGGGTGGCGCCGCTTTGGTTACCGGCCGGACGATTGGCGCTCAAGGGGGTGCCTTGAGATTGGTCCGGCTTGGTTCTGTCCGTAGACCCTAATTTTCGCGGCGTGGCCATCATAAGGCACCGCCGCACAACAGGTGACCGTGCAAAAATAGATGCTGGGCGGTTTTAGTTTGCGATGAACGTGCCGATCTATGGGGCTCTTTGTTATCAATTGACAGAGTAAGCGCCGACCCCGAACATGAAAGGTGTTTTCGGCCGCGTTCCCTGCGGTGAGTTGCCATAATAATTGTAACAATCTTCAATAATCTTCGCGCCTTCGAAAGCTGGTCACTCGCCAGGTAGCTTGTCTCATTTGCGATCTTCCGAATCTGGCTCGGCTGCGATGCCGAGGGACAGATCCCCGTCGCGGTCTGTTGCAGATTAATTCCCGAACCGGCACGAACTTCAGAATAGGGGCGTTTCACCAACCATCATGTTTCGAGGTCGAACTGCCCCCCATTGTTCGATTGCGAATCAAGGGCGCGAGGAAGCGTCGAGGAGATCTTGAATGGACGAAACAATGATAGACGGCGCGGCCATGGGGCGCCTGGCGAAAGCTTTGGTTTTCATCTGCGGTGCGGCTCATCCAGCAACGGTTGCCCTCCAGGCAGCTGCCGGGAGCGGCTCCGAGCGGGATATCAAAAAGGCCCGCGCGCAATTTCTGAAATTGAAGCCCGGAGAGCGCAAGGCCGCACTGACCATGCTCGCCGATTGACTCAGCCCTACAGCCCGTTTGTGGCGTGCACGTCCGGCTGGGCCCCGCGTGGCGGGCGTCGGATTGCGACGGCGTAGATCAAGGCCAGCAGGCCCGCCTGTGCGACCAGGCGCCAGTAGAGCAGGCTCTTGGAAAAAGCGGGGAATAGCTCTGGATTGAGCGCCATATGAATATTGGCCGGCGTCACGAGAATGGTCAGGACAAAGAGCCCGATGCCCGCCACGCGGCGGCAGGCTGGGAGAAGCAATCCAATCGCACCTACGATTTCGAAGCCCCCGCTGACGTAAACGGCAGCATAAGGCAATGGCAGATAAGGCGGCATGATCGCGACAAAAAAGCGGGTCAGCAGGAAATGGCTCACCCCGCTTGTCAGAAACAGCGCGAAGACAAACAATAGGCCGACCTGGCTTACACGTTTCATCGTTCGCCTCCCGCGTCGTCGATGGCCGCGCACGGCATCTTTGATCCGAGCAAAGGCGCCAGATCGTTCGAGCCGCTGGTACTGCCCCTGTTGGAGGCCCAACCAGAGGCTGATTTGGCTAAAGGAACTTCCAATTGCTGGATAGTTCGCTTTGAGCGCTTGCTGCAATCAGGGCGCGAAAGGATTTTGCTGCTGCTCATGGTTCGACAGGCTCACCATGAGAATGAACTCACGGGGAATACTCCGCCTCATCAAAAGGCGTGGAGCGGCCGCAGCCCATGGCTATTTTGCGAGGCAGTCCACCAACGATAGCACTGTCGGGCTCGGCAGGCAGTTTTCGTCCTTTTTTGGAGCGGCCTCGGCGACAGGTTTCGGAGAAGCGATGGAGGCTTCTGGCTGCTCCAAGGCCTGCTGAAGCGAGCAGCCTGACAAGAGTACAGAAACCAAAACAAGAAAGCGCATTCCCACCGACTCTTTTGCCGCCCACTGCGAACGGGCCTTGATAGCAAAGTTCAGCGGAAGAAATGTGTCCGGCGAACGCGCCTAAAATAAGCGGTCCACAACAAGAACGGCGCTTTCTGCTGCGCGTGAACGAATCTGGCTCTACTTCGGATTGAAAAACGCCTTGACGCTCGGGGGAGCGACTTCGACCAGCCCCTTGACCAGCGGGATCTCGCCGATTTTTTTGTCCCGTATGGTCCAGGCGACGATGCCGGTTAGGGCAAGCGCCGAGAGAATAGGCGACAGAAGCGCCACGATCAAAACCGCGCCCAGGACAATGAGCTTCAGGTATATTTCCTTGTCCATTCGATTTTGCCTCCAGGTGAAGCGCGGTCGAAAACCGGAGCAGTCGACTGCATCGGAACACTCATAGAACGATTCAGCAAATAAAACGATTCACGGCAAACAGAAACATTTTACCCCGGCGCTTATCCTGTCGATAGGCATGAACCCCGGCTTTCCACGGCTTTCGGCTCCTGCTAGTGTGGCGTCTCGCAATTGCCTACCACCTTCGCTGCAAGCTCTCAGAGGCAATTGCGAGACATAAGCCACACTAGGATCTTGTATTTGCTAGTGTCCCTTATGTCTTCGGATTGCCGTGCGAGGGCGCTGCAAGTTATTCGGCAATTCGGAGACGGGACACTAGCCTGCTTCTTCGTCCGCTGCTGAGAGGGAATTGGAATGAGCGACAAATCTGTGGTCGACGAACGCGGTGAACCCATCAAGGATCCCGTGGATCAGTTCATGCGGCAGCTTGCCTCCAGCGCAGCAAAGCACAGGCGCACCGTTACCGGCGCCCCGCCGGTTATTGTCGAGAATGCTTTGGCGACGAATATCGAAGCCGCGCCGATGCCGAAGATCTGGAAGACCGAAGTGCGATTGGCGCCCGCGATAGAAAGCATCTCGGTAGCAGAAGCGGAGGAAGTGCCCGGATGCTGGGTCGTCGACGCGCGCGATAGCGACAACGCACTTCTTCGGGCGGTTTTCGACGGCCCGGATGCGGAACAGCGGGCGCGCGAATACGCCCGCTGGAAATATGGGGCGGATGGTTAGAACGCCATGCCCTTCGGAATCGGGCAGGGGTTACAGGACTTGCCGGAGCCTTGGGCGCGCGCCTCAAGACCCGCTCATGCCCGAGCTGAAAAAGCTCTTTTCGCGATGAGGAAAGCGGGTGCATATTGACGAGCTGAGACGGTTGCATCAAGGGCTTAAGCCGCTGTCACAGCAAGGGGAGTTGCGTGGAGACCTATCCTGTCGATCTTGAGGCTTCTCAAATCGTGCGCTGGCTTGTCGAGGAGCAACGGCGGGGTACATTGCAGTTCAACGTCACGGCAACACGCTCTTACGTGGTGGAGGCGTTTGAAAAGCCCGATTTGGCCCAGATGGGCGAAGATGCGGCTGATCTGAACGACGTCCTCGCGATCGCCACGCTCGAAATTCGCCCGGCCAACGGGAAACATGGCTGGCTGCTCCGCATTCGCGTCGAGGACAGGATCGGCCCCCGGTTGCCGGAGGACGAGGACGCGCCCGATGGGGAGGAGGAAATCGATCTCCAAACCTTCGAAGCGGATTTTATCAAGCCCGACCCCGATGCGGCCGAAGTCTCTCTCGAGGCTGAAAACGCGCAAGGGAAAGCCAGTTTCACCCGGCTTTTCAACCACATGCTCCGCAATGAGCATGGCGCCAAACGCTGATCGACGATCCCTGGCGTGACGGGTGGGGTTGTGCGCGCCCTCTCGGGGGGCCAGTTCCGCGAGACCCAGCCTGGACGCATCCGGCGAGCTCGGGTTTTCGACCGACACGACTCGCCAAACGCGCAAAAAGACTGCATATGCCGACCCGCACTTAGATGAAGCGTGCGCTTTATAGTGCGGGCGGCGGCAAAGGCAAAGCTGGGATGGACGAGGCGAGCGACACAAAAGCGCTGCTGATCTGCGGCCCGACGGCGAGCGGCAAGTCGGCGCTTGCCCTGGAACTGGCGCGCGAGTTTGGCGGCTTCGTCATCAACGCCGACTCCATGCAGGTCTATGCCGAGTTGCGCATTATCACGAACCGGCCCGGCGCCGCCGACGAGGCGGCCGCGCCGCATCGGCTTTATGGGTTCCGGCCCGCGCGCGAGCCTTATTCCACCGCGCTATGGCTTGCGGATGTAAAGGCGGCGCTCGACGAGGCAAAGGGTGAGGGGCGGGCGCCGATCGTCGTCGGCGGGACCGGGCTCTATTTCAAGGCGCTGACGGAAGGACTGTCCGATATTCCGGACATCCCGGATGACATTCGCGCCCGCTTCCGGCTTGCGGCGCAGACCCAGTCGCCACAGACGCTGCACGCCGAGCTTGCCCGCCGCGATCCGCTGACCGCCGCGCGCCTTCGCCCGACCGATCCGCAGCGCATCGTCCGCGCGCTCGAAGTGCTCGAAGCTACGGGCCGTCCGCTTGCCGAATGGCAGGCCACGAAGCGGGCGCCGCTGCTGCCATTGGCCAATACGTTTCCTCTTACGATGCAGGTGGACCGCGCCGAGCTCTATCAGCGCTGCGACGCACGCTTCGACGCGATGATTGCCGAAGGCGCGATCGAGGAAGCAAAGGCGATCGCAGCCCTCGGCCTCGATTCTTCACTGCCCGCCATGCGCGCCGTTGGGCTGCCGCCGCTCCTGGCCCATTTACGCGGCGAAATCACTTTCGAGGAGGCTGCGGAGCGCGCGAAGACAAGCACGCGGAATTATGCCAAGCGACAGAAAACTTGGATAAACAGCAATTTTAATTCATGGAAAGCGTATATTGAGAAAGAAAAGGAAAGAACAAAACGGGATGCGACAATGTTTCTCCAAAATGTCTTGACCTCAACGCGTTAGGGGCGTACCGCAACCCCACTGGCAGCGCGGCCGGTTGGGAGCCGCAATTTCTTTGGAGTTCGCCATGGCACGCGCAATGACAGGCGCCGAGATCGTTTTGCAAGCCCTCGCCGACCAGGGTGTTGAGCACATCTTCGGATATCCCGGCGGCGCTGTTCTTCCAATCTACGACCAGATTTTCCAGCAGACCGCCGTCAAGCACTTCCTTGTGCGCCACGAGCAGGGGGCGGTTCACGCGGCCGAAGGCTATGCGCGCTCCAGCGGCAAGGTGGGCGTGGTGCTCGTCACCTCCGGCCCCGGCGCAACGAACGCGGTGACAGGGCTCGCCGACGCGCTGATGGATTCGATCCCGGTCGTCTGCATCACAGGTCAGGTTTCGTCGGCGCTGATCGGCTCCGACGCCTTCCAGGAATGCGACACCGTTGGCATTACGCGGCCCTGCACGAAACACAACTACCTCGTGAAAGACATCAACGATCTTGCGCGCATCATGCACGAGGCTTTTTTTGTGGCGCAAAACGGACGGCCGGGGCCAGTCGTTATCGATATTCCGAAGGACGTCCAGTTTGCGAAGGGGCCTTACGTCGGCCCAAACAAGGTCGTTCATAAGACCTACCGCCCGCAGGTGAAGGGCAACCCCCAGGCCATCCGGGAGGCGGTCGACCTGATCGCGAATGCCAAGCGGCCAATTTTTTACACGGGCGGCGGCGTCATCAACTCGGGGCCGAATGCCTCGCGGCTCCTTCGCGAGTTCGTGGACCTGACCGGGTTCCCCCTCACCTCAACGCTGATGGGCCTTGGCGCCTATCCGGCGTCGTCGCCGCATTTTCTCGGAATGCTCGGTATGCACGGGACCTACGAGGCGAACCTCGCCATGCATGGTTGCGACGTGATGATCTGCGTCGGAGCGCGCTTCGACGATCGCATCACAGGCCGGCTCAATGCGTTCTCCCCCGGCTCGAAGAAAATTCATATCGATATCGACCCCTCGCAAATTTCGAAAAACGTCCGGGCCGATATTCCGATCATCGGCGATTGCGGATACGTGCTCGAAGAAATGCTCCGCGTGTGGCGGGCGCGGTCGCCGCAGGTCGACAAGAAGGCGATCAAAGCCTGGTGGACGCAAATCAACACGTGGCGCGAGCGCGATTGCCTGAAATACAAAAATCGCGACGATGTGATCATGCCGCAATACGCGATCCAGCGGCTGTACGAGCTGACGAAAAATCGCGACACCTACATCACGACCGAGGTCGGCCAGCATCAGATGTGGGCGGCGCAGTACTATAAATTTCGATGAGCCGAACCGCTGGATGACGAGCGGCGGCCTTGGCACGATGGGTTACGGCATTCCCGCGGCCGTAGGCGTGCAGGTCGCGCATCCCGAGAGCCTCGTCATCGACATCGCGGGCGAATCCTCCGCGATGATGACGGTGCAGGAGATGTCGACAGCGGCGCAGTACGATCTGCCGATCAAGATTTTCATCCTGAATAACGAGTACATGGGCATGGTGCGGCAATGGCAGGAGTTGCTTCATGGCGGACGCTACTCCCATTCCTACGCAGAAGCTCTGCCGGACTTTGTAAAGCTCGCGGAGGCCTTCCATGGCGTTGGCCTCAGGGCGGAGAAGCCGGAAGAGCTTGACGATCTCATCATCCAGATGATCGAGACGCCGAAACCGGTGATCTTCGATTGCCGGGTTCACAAACTAGCCAACTGTTTCCCAATGATCCCATCGGGCGAGGCCCATAACAACATGATCTTCGGCGACGAGTCGGCGAACGAGGACATCTCGTTCGAGGTCTCGGACGCTGGCAAGATGCTGGTTTGACGGAGCGTTTGCGCGATCGTCGCCGCGGCGGCGATCGGAGCTAAGGGTGAATGCAATGAACAGGATGGAGTGGGGTTCGGCGATGCCGTCGGGGGAACCGCAAACGCGTATTGAGAGGCACACCATCGCGGTGATGGTCGATAATGAGGCGGGCGTTCTGGCGCGGGTGATCGGCTTGTTCGCAGGGCGCGGATACAACATCGACAGCCTGACTGTGACCGAGGTCAGCCATGAGGCGAATGAATCGCGCATCACGATTGTCACGAACGGCCCGGTGGAGATCATCGATCAGATCAAAAGCCAGCTCGGCCGGCTCGTTCCTGTTCACGGGGTCACCGATTTGACCGTGAAGGGCGACCCGATCGAACGCGAACTCGCGCTCGTGAAGGTGGCGGGCAAAGGCGAAAAGCGCGTCGAAAGCCTGAGGCTTGCGGAAGCGTTCCGCGCATCGGTTGTGGACGCGACCACGGATCATTTCGTCTTCGAGATCACTGGCAGGGTTTCAAAGATAGAGAACTTCATCGCACTCATGAAGCCGCTGGGGCTGGTGGAGGCCGCGCGCACAGGCGTCGCCGCCATCGGCCGCGGTCCGGACGCGATGTGATTGTCGTCGCCACGGGCGCGGTTTCGGGGCGCCCGGCCGGCTGTCAGCAGTTCGGATGGACGTGCGGCTTGGAAACCAGCCCCGGCGGTGATGTCTAATTCCGTTGACCTCGCGGGCTTAGCTGCTTAAGCCGGATCGAATTCCAGAGCGTATCGCGTCTTTCGCGCATCGGCGCCAAACGCCGCGCCCTGATTGTCCACTAGAGCAGCCCGCGTCCGCTTGGACGCGGATAAGCTGCTCTGGCACTTTAGAATCGCTCAACTTTTCCGCCTTAATCGTTTCCGATTCAAGGCGGGTTCATCGAGAGCAGCCCGCGTCCGCTTGGACGCGGATAAGCTGCTCTGGCACTTTAAAATCGCTCAACTTTTCCGCCTTAATCGTTTCCGATTCAAGGCGGGTTGATCGAGAGCAGCCCGCGTCCGTTTGGACGCGGATAAGCTGCTCTGGCACATTAGAATTGATCAACTTTTCCGCCTTTAATCGATTCCGGTTAAAGGCGGGTTGATCGAGAGCAGCCCGCGTCCGTTTGGACGCGGATAAGCTGCTCTGGCACATTAAAATTGATCAACTTTTCCGCCTTTAATCGATTCCGGTTAAAGGCGGGTTGATCGAGAGCAGCCCGCGTCCGTTTGGACGCGGATAAGCTGCTCTGGCACATTAGAATTGATCAACTTTTCCGCCTTTAATCGATTCCGGTTAAAGGCGGGTTGATCTAAAGAAACTCTGAAGAAGGGAAGCTCCATGCGCGTTTATTACGATCGCGATGCCGACATCAATCTCATCAAGGGCAAGAAAGTCGCCATCGTCGGCTATGGCAGCCAGGGTCATGCCCATGCCTTGAACCTTCGCGATTCAGGCGTTGCAGAGGTCGCCGTCGCTCTGCGCAAGGGTTCGAACTCAGCCAAGAAGGCCGAAGCCCAGAAAATCCGCGTGATGGAGGTAGCCGAGGCGGCGAAGTGGGCCGACGTGGTCATGATGCTGACGCCGGACGAGTTGCAGGCCGACATCTACCGCGATCACGTTCACAGTAACCTCCGCGAAGGCGCCGCGCTTTTTTTCGCGCATGGGCTCAACATTCATTTCAATCTCATCGAGCCGCGCGCCGACCTCGATGTCGGCATGGTTGCGCCGAAGGGCCCTGGGCACACCGTCCGCGGGGAATATTTGCGCGGCGCGGGCGTTCCCTGCCTTATTGCCATCGCCAAGAATGCGAGCGGCAATGCTCATGAACTCTGCCTCTCTTACGCAAGCGCCATCGGTGGCGGCCGTGCCGGCATCATCGAGACCACCTTCAAGGAGGAATGCGAAACCGACCTGTTTGGCGAGCAGACCGTTCTGTGCGGCGGGCTCGTCGAACTGATGCGCGCAGGCTACGAGACGCTGGTCGAGGCCGGATATGCGCCCGAAATGGCCTATTTCGAGTGCGTCCATGAAGTGAAGTTGATCGTAGACCTGATCTACGAAGGCGGCATCGCGAACATGAATTACTCGGTCTCGAACACGGCCGAGTACGGCGAGTATGTAAGCGGCCCGAGGGTTGTAGACGCTCGCGCGAAGGAAGCCATGAAGGCGGTTTTAGGCGACATCCAAAGCGGTAAATTCACTCGCGACTGGATGCTTGAAAACAAGGTCAACCAGACGAGCTTCAAGGCGATGCGCACACGATGCGACACCCATCCCATCGAAGACACCGGCCGTCGTCTGCGCGCGATGATGCCGTGGATCGCGGATCGCGCCCTGGTCGACAAAACAAAGAATTAGGGACAAACGCGGGAGAAACGCCCCTCTCGCTCGAGAGGGGCGAAACTTAGGCCACAGGTTCTGGAGCGGGTAAGTCCAGAACCGCCATGACGAAGCCGCTGGAATTGTCAACGGCTTCCTCCCAAAGCGAAATATAGGTCGGCAGCGATGGGATTACGCGCCCCACGACCTCGCCATGATCGAAAACCAGCTCCGCTTCATACTTGCGGCATATGCGCTGCATTTTATGGTTCGCGGCGAGACAGTTCATATAGAGCTTTGACACGCCGCGATTGCGCGCAGCGCGTATGATCCGGCCGAGAAGCTCGGTGCCGATGCCGCGATTCTGATACTCGTGTTCGACGGAGAATGCCCCTTCGGCATCCGACGACCACGAATCCCCGATCTGACGCATTTCGGCGGCAGCCCGGATCTCGTTACCGACAAAGAACCCATAAACAAGACATCTCATCTCATTGAGACGGGATGCATAGTCAATAATAAAGGCATCGCTCACAGCCATTCCGAAGCGCATCCGGCGGCTGTCTCGGTCAAGTCTTAGAAGGTGGTCGCGGAACTTGTCGCTTTCCGACAGCCACACCTTTCTAATTGTTCCTCCCCAGATGTGAGATTCAGGCATGAGAACCTCCTTCTCTGGATGTTGGGGGCCAATTTGCTTGGCCTTATTAGATTACAACCGTATATGGCATAGGGTTAATAATTACACAACCCACGGGACGCATTTGTCCCAAGAGCGACCATGTGCAATATCGCCTCAGGATGTTCCTGTCGAGCCGAAACCTCCTTTGCCACGTTCGGTAGTGGCGAGCGACTTTGCACGTTCCAAGGTTACCATCAATATAGGCGAGACCACAAGCTGCGCAATTCTGTCGCCACGCCTTATGATAACTGATTTATTACCCAGATTGATGAGAAGAACCTTGATCTCGCCCCGATAGTCGGCGTCGATTGTGCCGGGCGAATTGAGAACCGTAACGCCGTGCTTATGCGCCAGCCCAGAGCGCGGGCGAACCTGCGCCTCAAAACACTCAGGTAATTCAATTACTATTCCAGTCGGGATAAGAGCGCGCTCGCCCGGTGAGAGTGTCAGGGGCGCATCTTCTGCGAGCGCAGCCGAAAGATCGAGGCCTGCTGCCTGTTGGCTCCGGTACGAAGGTGCTGGCAGCCCATCGCCATGAGGCAGGACAATATAGCGCACGGCCGTCATCGTTGCGGGGCCGCCGTGTCGCCGTCCTGCTGGGCGAGCCAGTCGCTTGCCGCACGCACCAGCCGGTCCGCCACCTCCTCCTTCGACATTTCAGGCCAGCTTTGCACCTTCGAACGCGTGATCACATGCACTGCGTTCCGGCTTCGGCCGAAGACCCTGCCTTCCGAAACGTCATTGGCGACAATCCAATCGCAGCCCTTGTTTTCGAGTTTCTGCACGGCTTGCGCGATGATGTTGCCGGTTTCGGCTGCGAAGCCGATCACGAGACGGGGCCTGTTTGTGGAGCGCTTTGCTATTGTTCGCAAAATGTCGGGGTTTTCGACCAGCCGAAGCTCCGGGGCGCTTTCGCTTTTCTTGATCTTCTCCCCCTGGACGGATGCGGCGCGCCAGTCCGCAACGGCGGCGCTGAAAACTGCGATGTCCGCCGGGAGCGCGGCTTCCGCTGCTTCAAGCATCTTCTGCGCCGTTTCGACATGAACCGTGGCGACGCCGCGAGGGTCGGGAAGAGCGTTGGGACCGGCGATCAGCGTGACATGCGCGCCGAACCGGGCGGCCGCAACCGCGATGGCATAGCCTTGCTTGCCGCTCGAGCGGTTGCCGATAAAGCGGACGGGGTCGATCGGCTCGAAGGTCGGGCCGGCGGTGACGAGCACGGTGCGGCCCGCGAGCGGCTTTGCGCTTTCGCCTTCCAGAACCTTTTGGACGGCGGCCAGGATCTCCTCAACTTCCGCCATGCGCCCGAAACCGCTTTCGCCGCAGGCCATTGGCCCTTCGTTCGGCCCCACGAAATAGACGCCATCGGCCTTGAGCTGGCTGAAATTGCGGCGCGTGGCCGGGTGCTCCCACATGCGCCAGTTCATAGCCGGCGCGGCGAGCACCGGCTTGTCGGTGGCCAGAAGAACCGTGCTTGCAAGATCGTCGGCGAGGCCGTGCGCCATTTTGGCGAGAAAGTCCGCCGTAGCGGGGGCAATGACGATCAGGTCTGCTTCGCGGGAAAGCCGGATATGGCCGATCTCCGTCTCGTTCTTGAGATCGAACAGGTCCGTAAAGGCGGGTTCCTCGGACAATACCGCCGCCGACAGCGGCGTGACGAAATGCTGGGCGGCGCGCGTCAGGATGCAACGGACTTTTGCGCCTCGCTCTTTGGCGCGGCGGATGAAATCCAAGCATTTATAAGCGGCAATGCCTCCACCAATAATAAGGAGGATGGATTTTCCCTGCATTTTTAACGGCTCCTGAGCGGCGGCATGTTATCGTAGCGTCTCGTCCTCGTCATTATGAGCGGCAAGTTTTCCTCGGTCTTCGGTAGCGGGGACGTACCCAACCTTCATCAGCACCTCGCGCTCGCAAAGGCCGTGGACGCCTCGCTCAGCGAATCGAACAGGCACGCGTCGCGTTAAGTCTAGGTTGGAGATTGGCGGTTGGCCGCAACGTCTCCGCCGCATACAGCCTTGGCTGCGGCCCATTCTTCCCCGGTTAGAATCGGCACCGTATCGTATGGCGGCTGGGAGAGAAAAAGCTTCGCGCGCTCCTCCGCGGAGAGGTGAGCGCCAAAGTCGTTCAGCGTGCTTTCCCCGGTCGGACTGCCGGCGGCGCTGCGCAGGATGAATTCGCCGGCATATTTGGAGGCGATGCGAGCGCGCCTCAGAATGCCGATCGCATGGGCATCCGCCTTTACCTCCGCTTCCCGCGAATAGCGAAGCTGCAAGAGCATGGCGCGAAAAGCGACCCGGCTGTCGTCGCCCCATGCTGTAAACTTGAACAGCACCTTCATGCCTATGTTTCGAAGGAACAGCGCTTCGGGGTCCTTTTCCAGCCCGTGGCTCATTTCATGAGCAAGCACCCCCGCAATGTCTTCGGGAGCTTTTGCCTGCTTCAGAATCCCCGATACGAGAACGATGTGGCGGCCGGGCAGCGCGAAAGCGTTCTCCTGCTTGCCCTTTACGAGATGAAGCTTGAAGGGGCGGCCATAATTGTCGCCGCTCTGCAAACGGTCGAGAATCCGAGCGAGCGCTGCTGCGCCTTTTCCCTCGTTGCACTCGGCGGCGTTCGCGCCGAATAGCGCCACACCCTGAAGACCGATTTTGTCGGCCATGGATGCCGGGATCCAGCCGGCCATAAGTTTCGGCGCCTCGAAAAGGGTCACGAAGAAAATCACACCCGCCCCGAGGGCGAGAAAGGCGCCGGTAAAAATCAAGGCAAGGACTTTAAATATGTGCATCTAGCGGTCCAATAGTGCGTAGCTTGCGGGCTTAAGTCGTGGCCTGACGGCCCCGGTTTTCCCGAACAGGAAATAACAATCCGGGCCCGATTTGCACCGGCATTGCAGGCGTAACTCTTGCAAACGATAGTGATCGGCCCTATACAAACCCCATCTCACACGCGGGGATTTTGTCACGTGGGCCGTTCGCGGCCCTTTTTGGCATCCGGTGATGGCGTATGGCCATTAACACCCGCGGAGGCTTAACCGGACGAAGGACAACCATGACGATTCCTCAATTCACAATGCGTCAGCTGCTCGAAGCTGGCGTCCATTTTGGACACCAGACGCACCGCTGGAACCCGAAGATGCAGGATTATCTCTTCGGGACACGAAACAAGATTCACATCATCGACCTATCGAAGACGGTGCCGCTTTTGCATCAGGCCGTCGTCGCCGCAAGCGACGTCGTGGCCCAAGGCGGCCGCATTCTTTTTGTTGGGACGAAGAGGCAGGCTTCCGACGTGATCTCCGACGCCGCGAAGCGTTGCGCCCAGTATTACGTCAATCACCGCTGGCTGGGCGGGATGCTGACGAATTGGAAGACGATCACGAACTCAATTAAGCGGCTGCGCTATCTAGACGATCTCGTTTCGGGCGAAGGGCAGGGCTTCACCAAGAAAGAGCTTCTGCAGTTGACGCGCGAACGCGACAGGCTCGAGCAGGAGCTTGGCGGAATCAAGGACATGGGCGGGGTGCCCGACCTTCTGTTCGTCATCGACACGAACAAGGAGGCGATTGCAATCGCCGAAGCCAAGAAGCTCAAGATCCCGGTCATTGCGATTATCGACAGCAATAGCAACCCCGACGGCGTCAACTATCCGATTCCCGGCAACGACGATGCGGGCCGCGCGATCACGCTTTACTGCGACCTGATTTCGAGAGCGGCCATCGACGGCATCGAGCGCGCACAAGGCGTGGCCGGCATCGACATCGGAGAAGCCGAGGAGGTGTCCGAGGCCGCTCTCGCCGACGTTGCGGTTGAACCCGCCAAGAACGGGAAGGATGGCGCTCACCATGCAAAACCGAATGGTGAAGCCGTAGAGCCACAGAAAAAGGCGACGAAGACACCTGAGCCTGTTGAAGAAGCAGAGACCTCAACGCTTGAGGGGCTCCCAGAACCTCAAGGTGAAAAGGACGATCTCAAAAAGATCCGCGGGATCACAAAGACCCAAGAGAAGAAGCTCAATGAACGTGGGATCTTCCACTTATGGCAGGTCGCTGCATTCACCCAAGATAACCTCGATGAGATCGACCGCCTGCTCCATGGCAACGGCCAGATCGCAAAAGGCGATTGGGTCGATCAGGCGCGCGAGCTTACAAGCTAAAGATCAAAAGGAGCGCGCCTTCGGGCGCATCTCCTGGCGCAAAAACTTATGAGGTAGCAGATGGCTACGATTACCGCCGATTTGGTGAAGAGCCTGCGCGACAAGACCGGCGCCGGCATGATGGATTGTAAGACCGCGCTCAAAGAGTCCGACGGCGAGATGGAAGCTGCTATTGATTGGCTTCGCGCGAAGGGGCTTTCAAAAGCCGCAAAAAAGGCGGATCGCGTAGCGGCAGAGGGGCTGATCGGCGTCGCCTCGGCAGCGAAGGCCGGCGCGGTTGTGGAGGTGAACTCCGAAACCGACTTTGTCGCCCGTAATGCCGAATTCCAACAAGTTGTGGGCGAAATTGCGAAGCTTGCGCTTAAGGCGGATGGCGACGTGGCGAAGCTGGCTGCAATGGAATATCCGAAGAAGAAGGCGACGGTGAGCGACCACTTGAAGGAGCTTGTCGCCACCATTGGAGAAAACATGTCGCTTCGGCGCACCGCGGCGTTGAAGGTGAAGGACGGGGTGGTCGCCACCTACGTCCACAACCAGGCGACGCCCGGCATGGGCAAAATCGGCGTTCTCGTTGCGCTTGAATCGACGGGCGATCACGAAAAGCTGAACGAAATCGGGCGTCAGGTGGCGATGCATGTCGCCGCAACGAATCCGCTTGCCTTGAAGGACGAGGATGTTGATCCCGAGGTCCTGGAGCGCGAACGCGCGATCTTCACCGAACAGGCCAAGGAAAGCGGCAAGCCCGAGAAGGTCGTCAAGCAGATGATCGAAGGGCGGATCAAGAAGTTCTACCAGGAGGTGGTTCTTCTGAAGCAGGCTTTCGTGATCAATCCCGACCTGACTGTCGAGAAGGCTCTCAAGGAAGCTGAAAAAGCTGTGGGCGCCCCGATTGCCGTGCAGGCTTTTGTCCGTTACGAACTTGGCGAAGGCATCAAGGCTGATAAGGGAGACTTTGCAGCCGAGGTTGCGGCCGCTGCCGGCAAGCAATAGCGGCCACGCACATCAACGCGACGGCGAGATGCCGTCGTTCGCTCGCCAGAGGAAAAGACGATGCAGCCACTCCCTTACACTCGCCCGCTGATCAAAATCTCGGGTGAGGCGCTTATGGGAAGCGGCCGCCATGGCATCGACGCGGACACGCTTGCCGAAATTGCTATGGACATTGCGGATGTCGCCCGACGCGACACGCGCGTTGCTGTCGTTGTCGGCGGGGGTAATATCTTTCGCGGTATGTCAGGCGCGGCCCATGGCATCGATCGTGTAAAAGCCGACTTCATGGGCATGCTGGCGACTGTTATGAATGGCCTTGCCGTTGAACAAGCTCTAAAGCGCGTGGGGCAGGCCGTTTCGCTCTATTCGGGCTTGCCCGTTCCTTCGATTTGCCGGACATTCTCTCGTGACGACGCCGTCGCCGACCTTGAACGAGGCGAAGTCGTCGTTCTTGCCGGGGGAACGGGTAATCCGTTCTTTACGACAGACACAACGGCGGCGCTGAGAGCGGCCGAACTTGGCTGCGATGCGATCCTGAAGGCAACCCAGGTGGATGGCATCTATTCTCAGGATCCGAAAATCAATCCACGGGCCGAACGCTACAACAGCCTGACCTTCTCGGAGGTGCTGGCCCGTGACCTCAAGGTGATGGACGCCACCGCCATTGCGCTTGCCCGTGACAATGCAATACCGGTCGTGGTGTTCTCTCTGCATCAGAAAGGCGCTATTGGAAAGGTATTGCGTGGCGAAGCGCGCTACAGCGTTGTCGGAAGCGATCCGGCAGCATAAATGAGGGTAAGGAATACGGAACCTCAAGAATAAAAGGGGACGCAAATGGCAGCCGGCAATTTCGACATCAAGGAAATTGAGAAGCGCATGAAAGGCGCCCTCAGCGCGCTCAAGTCGGAGTTCGGTGGCCTTAGAACAGGCCGCGCGAGCACAACCCTGCTCGATCCTTTGATGGTCAACACTTCCTACGGCGCAAAAATGCCGATCCATCAGGTGGCTTCCATCAATGCTCCCGAGCCGCGCCTCATTACGGTTCAGGTCTGGGACAAGAGCAATCTTCATGCCGTCGATAAGGCGATCCGCGAATCGGACCTGGGCCTTAATCCGGTGGTTGACGGGCTGACGCTTCGCTTGCCGATTCCGGAACTCAACCAGGAACGGCGCCAAGAACTGGTAAAAATTGCAAGAAAGTACACAGAGCAGGCTCGCGTCGCCGCAAGAAACGTCCGTAAGGACGGTATGGACCAGATCAAGAAACTCGAGAAAGACGGCAAAATCAGCGAAGACGAGAGCGGCAAGCTTCACACGAAGGTTCAAGATCTAACGGACCGCACCATCAAGGAGATCGATGGACTTTTATCAGGGAAGGAGCATGAAATCATGCAAGTGTAGCTTGCTCAAGGCAAGCTCACACAGGCTCGGGCTCTCAAAAATTCGCTACAGTGGCTGCGGTTTTGGAAAATCGTTCAACGATAATTAGGTTTGCTTTATTGTCCCGCTATTATGGGTTAGAGACCGCGGCTTGACTGCGAGGGAATAATGGGTGGCCAAGAGTGAGATTGCAGGAACAGGCTTTTGCGCTCGGTAATGAGCGTCCTTGTCCAAAACATATCGCTATCATTATGGACGGCAATGGCCGTTGGGCGGCCCAAAGAGGTTTGCCCCGCATGGAAGGCCACCGTCGTGGCGTCGAAAGTACGCGGGAATGCGTCCGGGCAGCCGCGGATATAGGAATTGGCTATCTCACTCTTTTCAGCTTTTCGTCCGAGAATTGGAAGCGGCCTCCCATCGAGGTCGAGTACCTGATGGGGCTTCTGCGCCGCTTCATTCGCCGGGACCTGGCCGAACTCCACCAAAACAATATCAAGGTGCGTGTTATTGGCTCAGAGGAGGGGGTGCCGCCGGATCTTCTCACCATGTTCCGAGAGGCGGTCGCACTGACAAGCGGGAACACCGGCTTGCAGCTTATTATCGCATTCAATTACGGGGCTCGCGATGAGATCGTGCGGGCCGCTAAGCGCTTGGCGCAGCGGGTGGAATTGGGCGAACTGACTGCCGAAGTCCATCACCCAGGACACCTTGGCGGAACACTTCGACACAGTCGGCATTCCTGATCCCGATTTGCTTATAAGAACGAGCGGCGAGCAGCGCATAAGTAACTTTCTCTTGTGGCAGTGCGCCTATACGGAGTTTTTATTCGTTGATAATTTCTGGCCTGACTTTACAAGACAGACATTGGAAAGCGCGATTGCATCTTACCAGCAGCGTGAACGCCGTTTCGGCGGACTTGCCGGGTAGCGCTCGCGTTACCTCGCGGGCGTCCCTTTAACGGCGAAGGATAATGGCAAAGCCTGTCAGTTCAGAGCTGGTTCTCCGGATAAACTCGGCCCTTGTTCTGGTAGCGCTTACGCTTGCGCTGACCTATGCGGGGACGCAGACCTTTGCGGCGCTCATCCTTTTCGCCGCAACCCTGATGAGC
Source organism: uncultured Alphaproteobacteria bacterium (assembly GCA_963757195.1). Classification (GTDB taxonomy): domain Bacteria; phylum Pseudomonadota; class Alphaproteobacteria; order Rhizobiales; family Rhodomicrobiaceae; genus Rhodomicrobium. Next base: position 1,295,648 of record CAVWQG010000001.1, on the reverse strand, counting down.
TGGGAGTGGGGGCGTGTGGTCCGCGGCGCCGGGATCGACGGGATTTTCGCAATTCAATCCGCCGCTATCATCGCCGCAGGCTATTTCACTTTGAGACATCAAAGTTTGGCCGCCGTCGCCATCATCGTCGTGGCTACGTGGATGGCGTTTCGACTTCATCAACGCCTGGACTACCGGAGTGATCCCTGGTGGTCGGCAGCCGGAGTCTACTACGCCGGCCTTCCTGCGATCGCGTTGATCGCAATCCGCGAAGACCCCGACTACGGGTTCCATGCCATCCTGTATTTGTTCATCGTCGTATGGTCCGCGGATACGGGCGCGTTCTTTACAGGCAGATTGATCGGCGGCCCTAAGCTTGCGCCGAAGATTTCACCGAACAAGACGTGGTCTGGATTCATTGGCGGAGCGCTTTTTGCTTGCATCGCCGGTGTGCTTTTTGCCGCATGGCTGGGCCATACGTCGATCCCTACAGTGGGGGCTCTCAGCGTCGTGCTGGCGCTCATCTCACAGGGTGGCGATCTTGGAAAATCTTTCATCAAGCGCTTTTTTGGGGTGAAGGACTCGAGCGGACTTATTCCCGGGCATGGCGGTGTGCTAGACCGTCTTGACGGGCTTGTTTTTGCTGCGATTGGAGCCGGTCTCATCGCAGCGGCGGCGGATCCGTTAAAGCCGGGACGCGCGCTCTTGGTTTGGTGAGTGCGGAACCGCTGGCAAGGGTAGAGCGAAGATGAAAAAGAACGGGCAGGGCTCATTCGGTGAGCCGGAGGCGGGTCAACCGAAACGCGTAAGCGTGCTGGGATCGACAGGCACGATCGGGCAGCACACTTGCGACCTCCTCGCCCTTCACCCGGATCGTTTCCAGACCGTGGCGCTAACGGCAAACCGGAACGCCAAGAAGCTGGCGAGCCTCGCGATTGCTTTGAAGGCCGAGTACGCCGCGCTGGCCGATGAGAGCCTGGCCGATGAACTCCGCTCGCTCCTTCAAGGAACGGGCATCGAGTGCGGGGCTGGAAGACAAGCGCTGGTGGAGGCAGGGGGCCGGCCCGCCGATCTCATCATGGCCTCGATTGTTGGTTCCGCCGGGCTTGCGCCCACATTGGCGGCTCTTCACCAGGGGACGACGGTCGCGCTTGCGAACAAGGAATGTCTCGTTTCGGCAGGCGCCTTTTTCATGAAGGAAAGGGAGCGCTGCGGCACGACCCTGATTCCCGTAAACTCTGAGCATTCGGCCGTATTTCAGTCGCTCGACAGTTGCGAATGCGAACATGTCGAGAGGATCGTTCTCACCGCCTCGGGCGGGCCGTTTCGCACGTGGACCGCTGAGCAAATCGCCTCGGCGCGCCCGGAAGACGCTCTCAAACACCCGAACTGGACGATGGGCCAGAAAATCACCATCGACAGCGCCACGATGATGAACAAGGGGCTCGAGCTGATCGAGGCCTTTCACCTTTTTAATGTGGAAGCCGATCAACTATCGGCGGTCATTCATCCGCAGTCCATCATTCATGCGCTTGTCTATTACAGCGATGGTTCCGTCATCGCTCAAGCCAGCCTTCCCGATATGCGCACCCCGATAGCCTACAGCTTGGCGTGGCCGGGCCGCCTCAAGGCCGATTTCAAGAGGCTCGACCTCGCCGCCGCAGGCCACCTGACCTTCGAAGAACCGGACCCGGCTCGCTTCCCTGCTCTGCAAATCGCGAAAAATTCACTTAAGGCAGGCGGAGCGGCGCCGACCGTACTCAATGCGGCGAATGAAGTCGCCGTTGAAGCCTTTCTCAACCGGTCGACTTCCTTCCCGGGCATCGCCGCCCTGGTCGAGCGCACACTGACCAAGGCGGCCTCCGAGCTTTCGGGCGTTGTCCCGGACAGCCTCGAATCGGTCATGTATCTCGATAGCCGCGCTCGCGAAATCGCAAAGGCTGCTCTTATCGAGCAGACCGGCGCTTGCTCGGGGCCTTTGGCTTATTCCGTTCCTATTTAAGTACACGATGAAGCTTCCTATCTGGAGCTTCTTCGAGCGTCTTCCCGTTCATGCTCCCCATGTTGAGAGGCTGGCGCGCCGCAACAGGCCAAGCTCCTGCCTGCCCGGAAGGTTACCTCTATGATGCCTCAGGACTTGTCGTTCGCATTCGCCCAAGTTTTCTGGTGGACTGTGCCATTTCTGGTCGTGCTCGGCGTGGTTGTCCTCGTTCACGAGCTCGGGCATTTTTTGGCGGCCCGCGCCTTGGGAATCAAAGTTGAAACCTTCTCGATCGGCTTCGGGCCGGAGATCGCGGGATTCCATGACCGCAGCGGTACACGGTGGCGGCTCGCCTGGGTCCCGCTTGGCGGCTATGTCAAATTCAAGGGCGACGAGACTATCGCCAGCATGCCATCCGCCGAAGAACTTGATACGCTAACTCCCGAGCAGCGGAAGGGCAATTTCCATACGTCCCCGCTTTGGCGGCGCGTTCTCGTCGTGCTGGCCGGGCCGTTCGCGAATTTTCTTTTGGGCGTTGTCATCTTCACCGGCATCACCTTGGCTATGGGAATCGTCAACCAGGAAGCGCGAATCACCTGCGTGGAGCCAGACACTCCCGCCGCGAAGGCTGGGCTCGAGGCAGGGGACAAAATCGTCTCCGTCGCCGGCAAGCCGGTCAAAAGCTTCGAAGACTTCAGCATTTCGGTGAAGCTCAGTGCTCGATCGCCCATAGACATAGGGGTCGACCGGGGAGGAAAGCAGCTGAATTTCGTGGCGACCCCGGAGCTTACCGCGGGAGAATGTGTCGGGAGACTTGGTGTTGTCGGCGGAAACAAGAGAGAGGATGCGCAAGCCCTCAGCGCCGGTATGTTCGAAGCGCTCGGCATCGGGTTTCAGCGGACGTGGCAAATCATAGAGGGGCCGTTTCAGTTCTTCGATCAACTGATTCGCGGAAATGCGTGCGCCAGCTCGCTTGGCGGCCCGGTCAAGATAGCAGAAGTGGCAAAAAGTTTTGCGTCGGAAGGATTTGTCAACCTCATTCCGCTCATCGGCTTCATTTCGGTAAGTGTCGGGCTTTTCAACCTATTTCCCATCCCGGTTTTGGATGGCGGCCACCTTTTGTTCTATGGCGCGGAAGCCATACTCGGCCGTCCATTGAACCAGAGGGCGCAAGAAATCGGTTTTCAATTTGGATTCATTTTACTTCTCATGCTAATGGTTTTCGTAACTTGGAATAATATAGCCGACATTTCGCGCGGTCAGCCGCCCGCCAAGAAGGCCGAGAGCGTCTGCCGCAAATAAGCCGTAACAGAGCGTAAAGCAGATATACGTAAACCCGCGTAAAACTGCGTAAATTTGTGATAGCGTAGAAAAAGGAGTGCTCATGATCGCCTGGTGCCGGGGGGCAACAGGTTGTCTGGAAACGAGACCGATTGGTGGGCAGGCCACCCTGGTGTCACAAAGTGCCAGTCTTGGTAACTTGTAATGCTGTGGTGGGGATCCGGCGTAATAGGGGCAAACAGATCGATGCTTCGCACGAGCATAATTCAAAGGGTTCAAGCAGCCCTTGTGGTACTCGCGGCTGTGATGACGGTGACAATCACGGCCGGGACGATCCACCCAACACAGGTATTTGCCCAAGGCGCCGCTGTCCGCGATATTCGTGTCGTTGGCAACAAGCGGATTGAGCCGGAAACCGTCAAATCCTACCTGACGTTCACTGCGGGGCAGCGTTATGATTCGTTCAAGGCAGATGAAAGCCTGAGAGCCCTTTTTGCGACGGGCCTCTTCCAAGATGTCCGCATCAACCTGGAAGGCAGCGTCGTCGTTATAACCGTCGTCGAGAATCCTCTGATCAATCGTGTGGCGTTCGAGGGAAACACCGAGGTCAAGAGCGACACGCTTTCTCAGGAAGTTCAGCTGAAGGCGCGCTCGATGTACACCAAGGCCCGCGTTCAGGCCGACGTTCAGCGCATACTCGACGTTTACCGGAGGCAGGGTTATTACGCGACACAGGTCGATGCCCAAATTATAGAGCTCGACAATAACCGCATCGATCTTGTTTTTGAAATCCGGGAAGGTCCCGAGACCAAGGTGGTCGGGATCAACTTTATCGGCAATCAGGCGTTCTCCGACTCTGAATTGCGCGGTATCATCACGACGACCGAGTCGAGCATTCTCGACTTCCTGAAGCCGACCTCCGTTTACGATCCGGATCGCTTCAACCTCGATCGCGAGTTGCTGCGCCGCTATTATATTAAGAACGGTTACGCGGATATGCGGGTTGTGTCGGCTGTCGCCGACGTGGACCGCGAAGGCAAGGGGTTCTTCCTCACATTCACGGTCGACGAGGGGCAGCTGTACTACTTTGGGGGCGTCGATATCGAATCAACGCTGCCGACCTTCAACGCCGAATCCGTGCGCGGGCGTTTGCTTGCCCATCCTGGCGAGACCTATAACGCCGAGCTCATCGATAAGACGGCGGAAGCGCTTACGGTGGCGGTTGCGGAGCAAGGTTATGCCTTCGGGCAGGTGCGCCCGAGAATCGATCGAGACCCGGTGAAGAGGACCATCTCGGTGGTGTTCGTGGTTGAGCAAGGCCCACGCGTTTACATTGAACGCATCAATATCGCCGGCAACTACCGGACTGAGGACTACGTCATCCGTCGCGAGTTTCGAGTTGCAGAGGGCGATGCGTACAACAAGATCATGGTCGATCAGGCTCGCCAGCGGCTCATCGGTCTTGGCTTCTTCAAGGACGTGAAGGTCAACAAGGAGCCCGGTTCCGCCCCTGACCGTGTCGTTTTGAACGTGAATTCTCGAGGAGCAATCTACGGGTGAGCTTTCGTTCGCCGCGGGCTACTCGTCGGCTGAAGGTGTGATCGGCGAGGTCACTTATACTGAGCGAAATCTGCTCGGCACCGGTCAATATCTGCAAGTGAAGGTGACGGGCAGCTTTGTCAGCAACGGCGCGGATGTGAGTTGGACGCAGCCCCGCTTCTTAGACCGGAACATGTCCTTCGGCGTCGACGTCTTCGCCCGGAATGCCAACTACACGGCCTCGTCCGGCTACATGGATGCCGGCTATGAAGACTTGAGGGCTGGCGGCAGCCTCCGTCTCGGCTTTGCTCTGCTCGATAATCTCTGGCTGAACACCAACTACACCCTCATCTACGAAGACATTTACGGCCTGGACTTGACAGCGCCTCTCGCCGTGCGGGATGTGGCGGGGGTGTGGGTCACGTCTTCGGTTGGCTACAACCTGATCTACGACACGCGCAACAATCGTAAAAACCCATCGCGCGGCTTTTTCTTTTCCTGGTCGCAGGACTTGGCTGGCGTGGGCGGGGATGTCGACTACGTTCGATCGATCGCAGAGGGAAGGGCCTACTACCCGCTGACTAAGGAGATCACGCTTGTTGGCCGGGCGATCGGTGGGAATATCACGGGCTGGAATGGCCAGGAGATTCGCACGGTGGACGATTTCTTCAAGGGTGGCGAGACAATCCGCGGTTTCGCTCCATCCGGTCTGGGGCCGCGCGATGGCGCGATGTGGGACCCCTATGGCGGCAAAAACTTTTATGCCGGTACGGCCGAGGTTCGCTTCCCGCTTCCCTTCGTTCCTGAGGATCTTGGCTTTGGCGGCGCATTCTTCGCCGATGCGGGCTCCGTTTTTGGGACGGACGCCGCGCATTACGCGAATGCGTACATTGCGGGTCATCCTGCTTATTGCGCCTCCTCGCCGACCGCCTGCGCTTATAGCGTCGAGGACTCCAGCGCTCTCCGCGTATCGGTTGGCGCAAGCCTGCTGTGGGCCTCTCCGATCGGCCCTCTCCGCGCCGATCTCGGCTATGCCATCCTGAAGCAGCCCTTCGATCAAACTCAGGTATTCCAATTTGGCGCTGCAACCAAGTTCTAGTAAGCCAAAGGTCGTCGCTGCTGTCGCCATATCTGGTTTAAGGGAGGTGCTAGGCGGGCAAAAGCCCGCTTAGCTTTTTCACTGTGCAACACATCATGGATCATCCTGGCTTTTGGGCCCCTGCGGGGCCATTCCCTCTTTCCGAGCTTGCTTCTTACACCGGCGCCGGGATCCCGGAAGTCTTGTTGGCAGAAGCGGGACGGTCGATACGCTCGGTCAAGGCGCTCGACGCCGCCGGCGGCTCGGACGTTTCTTTCCTGGATAATCGAAAGTATCTTGCCGCGCTCAAGCAAACCAGTGCAGCAGCCGTTTTTGTCTCTGCTGAGTACGTGAGCCGCGTTCCGGCCGCGTCCATCCCGCTGATCTCGCGCGATCCCTACAGGGCATTTGCAAAATCGCTGGAGATGTTCTTTCCCGATGCACAGCATCCGAAAGTCGCCGGTGGAGCAACGGCCATCGACGACACTGCTCGGATCGAGGACGGCGCATTCATCGAGGCGGGCGCGATCATCGGACCGCAAGCGCAGATCGGGCGAGGCTCGCGGATCGCGGCGGGCGCGGTTATCGGTTACCGTGTAGCCGTGGGCCGCGATTGCTTCGTCGGCCCGGGAGCATCGGTTACGCATGCCTTGATAGGCAACCGCGTCATTATTCACGCGGGGGCACGGCTGGGTCAGGATGGTTTCGGCTTTGCAATGGGTCCGTCGGGACATTACAAAGTTCGCCAGGTTGGGCGTGTGATCGTCCAGGACGACGTGGAGATCGGCGCCAACACCACCATCGATCGCGGTGCGCTGAAGGATACCATCATTGGCGAGGGCACAAAGATCGACAACCTCGTTCAAATCGCCCATAACGTGGTTATTGGCCGTCACTGTGTGATAGCTGCGCAGACAGGCATATCGGGCAGTACGATTCTGGAAGACTTTGTAGCCATGGGCGGGCAGTGCGGAACGGTTGGACATATCCGCATTGGCGCAGGAGCCCAGGTTGGCGCCCAGAGCGGTGTCGCCTCCGATATTCCTCGCGGAGAACGGTGGGGCGGCTACCCTGCGAAGCCCATGATTGCCTGGGCGCGGGAGGTGGCGCTTGTCAAGCGGCTGACCAGACGCAAGCCATCTGTCGATAGCCCGGGCGACTCCAACGATTAGAAACTAAGGTTATGTGGCAGAAATCTGATACGAAAACCGAAGGTGAGGCGGCGGCCGGGAAAAAAGAACTCGGCAGCGCCGATATCGTACGCATCTTGAAGCTATTGCCGCATCGCTACCCATTCCTGCTCGTCGACAAGATTGTGGATATGGACGGAGATAGTTCTGCGGTCGGTATCAAGAACGTCACGATCAACGAGCCGTTTTTTCAGGGCCACTTCCCAAACTTCCCAGTCATGCCGGGCGTGCTCTTGATCGAAGGGATGGCTCAGACGGCGGGCGCGCTCTGCGTTGCGAATCTCTCCGAGTCCTATGAGCCTCAGCTCGTTTACTTCATGTCGATCGACGGCGCACGCTTCCGGCGCCCAGTTCTGCCGGGCGATACGGTGCATTATCACATGACCAAAAAGCGCAATCGCGGGCGTGTCTGGCGTTTCGAGGGGAAAGCCAGGGTCAATGGCCAAGTCGTTGCGGAAGCCGAGATCAGTGCGATGATCGTCGATCCGGGGCAGGACTTCGAACCGCTCCAAGGAGAACGGATAAACGATCCATGACCGAGATGATGGTGCATCCGGCGGCGGCTGTAGACAGAGGGGCCAAACTGGAAGAAGGCGTGGAGGTTGGGCCGTTCGCAGTCATCGGGCCTAACGTCGCGCTTCGCAAAAACGTTAAAATCCACTCCCACGCCGTCATCACAGGCAGGACTGAGATTGGCGAGGGCTGCGAAATCCACCCCTTCGCCGTTGTAGGCGGCGCGCCCCAGGACATGAAATACCGGGGCGAGCGCAGCGAACTCATCGTCGGCCCTTTCACCACCATTCGTGAGCACGTCACCATGAATGGCGGCACAGAAGGCGGCGGCCATGTGACCCGTGTCGGCGGCCACGGACTGTTCCTTGCCGGCGCCCACGTCGCTCACGATTGCCAGATCGGCGATCACGTCATCCTCGTGAATAACGCAACGCTCGCCGGGCACGTCGCCGTCGAGGATCACGCCATCCTCGGTGGCCTTTGCGCAGTGCACCAGTTTGTGCGCATCGGCGCCTACGCCTTCGTTGGCGGGATGTCGGGCGTCGAGGGTGATGTCATTCCATTCGGCATGGTGCTTGGCAACCGCGCAAGCCTTGCAGGCCTCAATTATGTCGGCCTGAAGCGGCAGGGCTTCGATCGCGAGCAAATCCACACGCTGCGGAAGGCTTACGGACTCCTGTTTTCCCAGCAGGGAACATTGCAGGAGCGGCTCGACGATGTGGAGAAGATGTTCCCGGGCGACGCGCCGGTGCAGCGCATCGTCTCCTTCATGCGAGCCAAAACGGACCGCTCCTTCTGTGTACCGCGCAATCAGGCATGACGCCCCTCGCCGCGCGGGAGATTCAGAACCAAGAGCGCGTCGAAGGACCGCCGCAAGCCTCGCGGATCGGGATCATTGCGGGGGGCGGTTCCCTCCCGCTGGCTGTCGCCGAAGCCGCTCGATCAAGTGGATACAGCCCGTTTATCATCGGTCTCACGGGAAACGCATCCCCGGAAATCCAGCGCTTTCCTCATGCTTATGCCGGTATCGGGCAAGTCGGGCTTACTCTTCGTACTCTTCGGCGGGAGGGTTGCCAGCGCATCGTGCTGGTTGGCAGCCTGCGCAGGCCCAATCTATTCCGCCTGAAACTCGATTTTGGCTTCTTTCGCCACCTTCCCCAGCTCTTGCGCCTTTTCAAAGGAGGCGACGACGCTGTGCTACGCCGCGTCGCCCGTTTTTTCGAAGCGCAAGGGTTTGACGTGGCTGGCGTTCATGAAGTCGCGCCCCGGCTCCTTGCTCCGCCCGGCGCTTTCTCCGCAGCATCGCCGGATGGAGGCGCGCTGGAGGACATCAAACTGGGCTTTCGGGTGGCGCGCGCGCTTGGCTCGCTCGATATCGGCCAGGGGGCGGTCGTTGCGCGGCAATATGTGCTGGCGGTCGAAGCGGCGGAAGGCACCGACGCTATGCTGCGCCGCTGCCGTGATCTGAACAAGTGGGGTTTCAAGTCGCGCAAGGGCGTTCTCGTGAAAGCGCCAAAGCCCGGCCAGGATTTACGGCTCGACATGCCGGTTATTGGGCCTCGCACAGTTGACCTCGCTTCAGAGGCAGGGCTTGCCGGAATTGCCGTCGCTGCGGGGGCGGTTCTGCTGGCGGATCAGCAGGAGCTTGTGGAAAAAGCCGATAAGCTCGGCCTTTTCCTCTATGGCGCCTCATCCGCGGAGGTGATGGAAGGCTGAGCAGAGTTTACCGGACGCGCCAACAGATTGCCGCCCACCGTTCCGGAAAGGCGAAGCCTTATCCGGGAGCGTAGAAGACCGAAACGCCGATCTTTTTACGATCCCGGCTCGCGCTTCGCTTGGCCGGGATGACGAAGGCGGGAGCGAGCGGCGTCCGGGATGGCGGAGCGTTGGCCAGATAAGCGAACTTTGCGTAGCCTGATGAGGGAAAGACGGCGGGGGCCATGTCTCAAGCAAAACGCATCTTCATTGTGGCGGGCGAACATTCCGGCGACGTTCTCGGCGGTAAGCTGATCGAGGCGCTCAAGGAGAAGGCTGGCGCAGAGGCCTATGCCTTCGCCGGCGTCGGCGGCGAGCACATGGAGGCGGCCGGGCTTTCTTCCATCTTCCCGCTCTCCGATGTCGCGGTCATGGGGCCTGCCGCCATTCTCGCCCGGCTGCCGAAGCTTGTGCGCCGGGTTTACCGCACCGTGGATGCGGCGCTCGCCTTCAACCCCGATGCGGTCGTCATCGTCGACAGCCCAGAGTTCACGCACCCCATTGCAAAGCGCATCCGCCAGCGTCGCCCTTCGATCCCCATCATCGATTATGTCAGCCCCAGCGTGTGGGCTTGGCGGCCAGGGCGCGCGCGCAAGATGCGGCCCTATGTCGATCACCTTCTGGCGCTTTTGCCGTTCGAGCCCGACGCGCACGCGCGCCTGGGTGGCCCTGCCTGCAGCTACGTTGGCCATCCCCTCATAGAGCGAGCACCCTGGATCGATGGGCTCGATACCGACGCTCTCCGATCCCGGCTTGGCCTGACGCCGAGCCTCCCCGTCCTCGTTGTGTTGCCGGGCAGCCGCCCGACGGAGGTCTCGCGCCTGATGGCGCCGTTCGGGGAGACGGTCGGGGCTTTGCACCAGAAGGCTGGCCCCTTCGAGATCGTCATACCCGCGGTGCCTTCGGTGCGTCCGCTGATCGAGCAGGCGCTTCCAGCGTGGGCGCAACAACCTCATCTCGTCGATGGCGAAACCGACAAGTTCACCGCGTTCAAACTGGCGCGTGCGGCGCTCGCCGCTTCCGGGACGGTCACGCTCGAACTCGGTGTCACGGGCACGCCGATGGTCGTGGCTTATCGCGTCGATCCGGTCGCGGCGCGGCTGCGGTTTCTCTTGAAGGTCCATTCGGTCGTGCTGGCAAACCTTGTGCTTGGCGCAAATGCATTCCCGGAGTTCATCCAGGAGGATTGCACGTCCGCCAAACTCAGCGCCGCCCTTGCGCCGCTTCTGAGAGACACGCCTGAGCGCGGCGCCCAAGTCGCGGCGCTCGCAAAAATCCGCGAGAAGATGTTCCTGCCGGAAGGGACGCCAAGCAGCAAGGCGGCTGAGATCGTGCTTGCAATTCTCGACACTGACACGTCCGCGGCGCGGGCTGCGGCATAAAGCAAAGCGATAACAATGCGCATCCTTCAAATCATGACGAGCAAGGCCAATGGCGGCGCGGAGACTTACGCTTGCGACGTCATTACCAAGCTGCACGAAGCGGGCATCGACCAATGCGTGATCATGCACGAGGATGCGTCGCGCTTTGCCGAGTTGAAGGCGCTTGGGATCAGAATGGCGCCCGCGCCTCTGCGTGTTCCCTTCGCTCCCGCGCAGCGATTCCTAATTCGCGGCCTCATCGCGCGCGAAAAACCGACCGTCGTGCAGACCTGGATGCGCCGCGCGGCGAGCCTTGTCTCAAAAGCGCCCGTGCCTGTGATCGGCTGGTTTGGGGGCTATTACGATCCGAGCCACTTTCAGAGCTGCGAGCGTCTGGTGGGAGTGACCCGCGAGATCGTCGCTCACATGGTCAAGCACGGCGTTCCCGCGGATCGAGCGCACTACATCCCGACATTCCCTGTAATAACGCCGCTGCCGCCGCTCGACCGGGCGATGCTGAATACACCCGCTGATGCAAAGGTCCTGCTCACGCTCTCGCGCCTGCATGAAAAGAAGGGCCTCGACACGTTCCTCCATGCCGTCAAGGATTTGCCGGGCTGCGTCGCCTGGCTCGCGGGCGATGGGCCACTGCAGGCCCAGTTGGAGAAGCTTGCGGCAGATTTGGGGATTGCCGAGCGCGTTCGCTTTCTTGGATGGCGCACAGACCGGTCCGCGCTCTTGCGGGCAGCAGACATCTGCGTCCTGCCGTCAAGGTACGAGCCTTTCGGCACCGTGATCCTTGAGGCCTGGGCGGCCGAAGCCCCCCTTGTCGCCTGCGCCAGCGCGGGGCCTGCCGCTCATGTGACGGATGGCGTGAACGGCTTGCTCCCCCCCATAGACGACGTTGCTGCACTAAGAGACGCCCTTGCGCGCATCCTTTCAGACGAGGCCCTGAGACAGAATCTCATCGCGAACGGCTTCGAAACCTACAGCCAAGGATTTACGCCGGAAGCCGTTACGGCCCAGTGGATGGAGTTCTACAAAACCGTGGAGCAGAATGTTAGCCTGACTGCGTTGAAAGACAGGAACAAATCCGCAGCCTAGTTTTTTAGTTTGGCAGCTCTCACAATGCCGGCTGCAGGCAAGTGGTTGCACTCCAGGAGATCAAATCTCGCGATCGCACAAGCTGGCTTATCCGCTTTTTGCTGGCGATCGTAGGCTCGGCCGAGCGCCTGAATGTGCGCTATGCGAAATTCGGCAATCCGGGCGTCTACGAAAACGCGATTTTCCCCTGGGCCGCCGATGTTGAGAGCGAGTGGCGCGAGATCCGCGAAGAACTGGATGCGCTGCTTCTCAGAAAAGACGACCTTCCAAGCTTTCAGGACATCGCAGCCGACGTTGCCTCTATCAGCAAGGACCGGGGGTGGAAGACCTTTCTCCTTGTAGGCTACGGAATAGAATCAAAGCGAAACATAGCATTGTGCCCGAACACCTGGCGGATTGTGCAAAAGATCCCGGGCATCAAAACCGCGATGTTTTCCATTTTTGAACCCGGCAAGCATCTGCCCCCCCACCGCGGCTTCTACAACGGCGTCCTTCGCTTTCACCTCGGGCTGATTGTTCCCGAGCCGAGGGATCGGATCGCCATCCGCGTCGGTAACCGGATTTGTCACTGGGAGGAAGGGCGTGCGCTCATTTTCGACGACTCGCATGAGCACGAGGCATGGAACCGGACGGACAAGACGCGGGTCGTTCTCTTTGTCGATTTCGTCAGGCCGCTCCACTTTCCTGCGAACCTGTTGAACTGGGTGATTTTGAACGTCGCGCTGTTCACCCCTTACATCCAGGAAGGCTACCAAAATCACCTCCGGTGGGAGAGGTCTTTCCATGAAGGCCGCTGACAATCGAACAGTCGGCGCCGGCGGGAACCCGAACGGATCGTCCGCGGCACGGCGCAAAAGACCGCGATCCGGGTGAACGGATCGTTGCCAGGCGGGCCTGCGCCATGATGTTAATCGCTTTGTGGTTAACAGGGGCGCGCCCGGAATTATTTTCGCCCTGTGTCTGGTTCAAAAGTGGCTTACCCGGCGCGAAACGGAAGAGCGCCACAGCTCTTTCCGCAGTGGGACAAAATATAATAAGCCACTGAAATTAAGAGTCTTTTTATGGTTAAGAGATTGCCCATTAAATAGAACTTAATGCCGGAATTTTACCATTTACCGGGACGCGCAAAAGTCCGTTAAATATGTTGCGGCTTCGCGAATTAACGCTTGCGCAGAGCCGGAACAAGCGAGAACGGCGGCGGCGATGACGTTCCGTTCGGCATTTTTCCCGCAATTATCACGCAATTATCAAGGGTTGGAGCGGGCTGAGCTCTCGTTAACCTGCCGGCAAGGCGAATTCGCCGACCATCTTTCAGAAGAAGGAATGCGGACGAAAACGTCAGGGACAGGTTGACAAAAGATGGTTCAAATTCGACAGACAGATGGTTCAAATTCGGAGAATGCCTACAAAACCATCTGGCCGCGTGCGTCCGATTGGACGCACGATGCGTCTAGAGACGCCAACACCGAACACTGCTTATCCCTCATTCTACCCCGCTTCACCGTTTCCCGATCGAGGGCATCTTCGTCAACGGGCAAGCCGCTGCTGTTTGAATACTGGGGAAAAGTCGCCGCCTCGTATGCTCACTTCACCTGAAGCCCTGCGAAGGAGCGGAATGCATCCAGCGTCTCGGCGCTGACGTGATGTTCGATCCCTTCGGCGTCTCGCCGCGCGTTATCGGGGCTTACGCCTAGCGCAAGCAGAAAGGCTTCCACCACACGATGCCGCTCTCGAGCTTCGGCAGCCAGGCGCTGACCCATGGGCGTCAGGAAAACTCCGCGATAAGGCTGCTGCGACACAAGCCCGTCCTCGGTCAGGCGCTTCAGCATTTTCGCGACGGTCGGCTGGGCGACGCCAAGCCGTTCCGCGATGTCGACCTGCCTCGCTTCGCCATGCGCAGAGAGCAAATCGTCGATCAGTTCAACATAGTCCTCCACCAGTTCCAGCCGCCGCGCCTGCCGGTTTTGCCGGAAGCTTTCGGACTGGATGTCGGCGGAGATAAGGGTGTCTGTTTCGGTTCTTCTATGTCCTGGCATAATGGAAAACGCCGTGTCGTCGGGAATCGCCTAACTTAGCAGATTGCAAACCGCTCCTCATCGAAATTCAGGGCCGATCAACTTTAACGTGAGCCCTTGATTAGCTCATGCAACGCATTATAGCATTAGCTATACGGGTTTGACAAAGATCAAAATGCAAGCGGAAGCACACGGTCACGCCAGCATGGCACTCGAAACTGGCACAGCAGCAGCTCTGCGCGAGGCGATCGCGGGGCGCCGTGGCAGGATCGCGACAACGTGGCTTTTTGCAGGGCCGGCGGTTGTCGCTTCCATCGCTTACATCGATCCCGGTAACTTCGCCACTAACATCCAGGCTGGGGCTAGATACGGCTACAGCTTGCTGTGGGTGGTGCTGGCTGCGAACCTGGTCGCCATGCTGTTTCAGGCGCTTTCCGCGAAGCTTGGCATCGTTACGGGGCGGAATCTGGCCGAGCTATCGCGGGCTTATTTTCCACAGCCTATCCCCGCCTTGATGTGGATAGCGAGCGAGATCGCCGCGATGGCGACGGATCTGGCTGAGTTTCTCGGGGGCTCGATCGGGCTCTCTCTTTTGTTCGGGATGCCGCTGTTTTCAAGCATGGCCGCCACGGCGATTATCACCTACGCGATCTTGATGTTCGGCGGGATGCGCTTCCGGAGGATTGAGCTGTCGATTGGCGCTTTCGTCGCGATTATCGGCATCTGCTATTTGATTGAGTTGCTCATCGTTCCTGTCGATTGGGCCGCTGCCGGCCGCGGCATGATCACCCCCCAAATAGCAGACGGCGACGCGCTGATGATTGCGGTCGGCATCGTGGGCGCAACCGTCATGCCCCACGCCATCTACTTGCATTCTTCGCTGACACAGGCCCGAACCCTGTTATCATCGGACGCGGAGCGGGAGCGCGTGCTCCGGTTCTCCAACCGCGAGGTGGTTGTCGCGCTGTGCGTGGCAGGCGGCATCAACCTGGCCATGGTTATTATGGCGGCGGCCGCCTTCAATTCCGGTCACCCCGATGTGGCCGAAATCGAAACAGCCTATCACACGCTGACGCCGCTTCTGGGCGCTGGCGCAGCCGCAGCTTTTCTCGTTTCGCTTATCGCATCGGGAATCTCGAGCTCTGTGGTCGGCACGCTCGGCGGGCAGGTCATCTTCCAGGGCTTTTTCCGTAAGGCGATACCCGTCTGGCTGCGGAGGCTCGTAACCATGGCGCCGGCCTTTGGCGTGGTTGCGATGGGCGTGGGAGCGACGAAAGCGCTTGTGGTCAGCCAAGTGATCCTCAGCCTCGCCCTTCCCGTGCCGATGATCGCTCTTGTGATCCTGTCGAGCGACAAGCTGATAATGGGCCGCTTCGCCAATGGACGGTTCACGCGCGTTCTTGCGACGGCAAGCGCCGGCCTCATCCTTATTCTGAACGCCGTGCTCCTCTACGAGACGTTTTTCGGCGATTAAGTCGGCGCGCTCGTGTCAAAAAGCTTGACGAGGCGCGATTGTCCGCTGTGTATAGTAGCCCGATTGCGCGTGTAGCTCAGCGGTAGAGCATCTGGTTTACACCCAGAGGGTCGGGAGTTCGAAACTCTCCGCGCGCACCATTAAGTCAGAGACCGGCGCAATCACTTGGCTAAAGGGCTCATAGGCATAGTGGCTACCGCCGCAGTTTACGCCGCTAAGATGTCCTAGAACACCTGGCTGCCGATCTTCGCAGAACACGGGCCTGTGACACCGCCACAGCGTAGCCCTGTCCTCATAGGGCGAGAGGCGGGCTGGCCGCGCTACGATCCCAAGACCCCGAAACACGGGCCGCTTGCACCATCATAGCGTGGTTTCACCAGCCGCGAAGACACCGCCGTTGAGTTCCGCAACCTTCTCGGCGATATCGTCCACGACATCCCACGGCGTATATTCGATGCTGGTCCTGGGATCGGTCGGACCGCCCGTCATAAACATGATGAACCGGATGAGTTGCCGGTCTCGCCACGTGTAGCGCTTGTAATCGAGCCGCCCTGGGATGGCCCTCGCGAACGCCGGGGCAAGCTCGTATTGTTTGATGGCTTTGCGAATGTAAACGCTGCCTTCGGGCGTTTCCTTGCCTGGCTTACGCGACGTGAGATTGACCACTAGGAAGACCAGTTTCGGCTTCCTCTGCAATTTTTGATACGCCGCAAGGAAATCCCTCGCCTCGGGGAGGATTTTGCCATAGCGGATGGCGGCCACGATAACCACAAGGTCCGCGCTTTCGAGGCTCGATGGAGAGGGCTGGAGCACCCCTAAGTCTTTGGGAAGCGTATCGATTTCCTGTTCCGCAAGGCGCTCTGCGATCCGCTCTGCGATCCTTCGCGACTGGCCGTCGCGGGTGGCGTAAAAAAGTTCCATATGTGGCCTCTAGAGGCGCTGTCGCCTCGGAAAAAGAGCTTGCTTGTTTTTGCCGCGATCATGTTGTTCTAGCCATTGACGACCGAAGTGCCGAAGTCAAGCAGCAGCGGAAGCATTAGGGAGGAATGTTTTAGCCATGAATGGCTTCGAACTCACTGCGCACGATCTTGGTGAACTCGTGTTGCGCCCGTTGACAGCGGAAAATGCCGAAAGGATTGGCGAGGCGCTTGCGGCGATGCCTCCGTGGTCGGTGATTGGATACCCGGCGCGGCGCCTGGTGGACTGGTTGCAGCGGGAGCAGCCAACGATGAGAAAATTTGGAGTCATGGCGGGGGCGAAGCTTGCAGGCGTGATCGTTATTCAAGACCCGTTCCTGCACGGGCCTTACTTAAAGCTCATTGCGCTTTTGCCTGAATTTCAGGGGCAAAACTTTGGCTTGCGGCTCCTTCAATGGATGGAAACGGAGGCGCGCCGCGAGGAGGCGCGGCAGCTTTGGCTTTGTGTGTCCACCTTCAACACGCGCGCCAGATCGCTGTACGAACGCTTTGGCTTCGAGGCGGTGGCGATCCTGGACAAGCTTGCGTCCGACGCGTCCGACGAACTTTTGATGCGAAAGCGCCTGTGCTACCGTGCTTCCAACGGCTGACTCTCATTGCACTTCGAGGACGATACGGCCTCTGACCTTGCCTTCGAGGATCTGCCGGGCAAGCGTTTCCGCCTCCTTCCAGGAGTGCGTTTGGGTGATTGCCGAGAGCTTGCCTCGTTCCAGGTCCCTGGCGAGGCGCGACCACGCCGTCAGGCGCAATGCCTTTGGGGCCTTTACGGAATCGATGCCTGTCAGCGTCACGGCGCGGAGAATGAAGGGGGCAACGCTGGTGGGCAAATCCATGCCTTGCGCATTCCCGCAGGAAGCGACCACTCCACCATATCTCGTCTGTGCGAGGACATTTGCCAGCGTGTGGCTTCCTGCGGTGTCGATCCCGGCAGCCCAGCGCTCGCGGCCGAGCGCCTTTCCCGGCGCCGATAGTTCCTGCCGCGCAATCAACTCGGAAGCCCCGAGAGCGCGGAGATAGGGTTCCTCCTCGGGGCGTCCGGTGGAAGCCATCACGGTGAAACCGAGTTTCGACAGGAGCGCGATTGCGACGCTGCCGACGCCGCCTGATGCGCCGGTAACGATGACGGGCCCATTTGCAGGCACAACGCCATGGGTTTCGAGCGCTAGCGCGGAAAGCATGGCCGTGTATCCCGCGGTGCCGATCGCCATGGCGTCAGCGCGCGTGAGCCCCTCCGGCAGAGGGACAAGCCAGTCGCCCTTTACGCGGGCAACTTGCGAGTAGCCGCCGAGATGGGTTTCGCCGAGCCCCCAGCCGTTGAGTACGACCTCATCGCCGGGCTTGAATTCAGGATGCGAGGAGGTCTCGACGACGCCCGCAAAGTCAATGCCGGGCACCATCGGCCACCGTCTTACGACGGGCGCCTTGCCCGTAATGGCGAGGCCATCCT
Organism: uncultured Alphaproteobacteria bacterium; assembly: GCA_963757195.1. Classification (GTDB taxonomy): domain Bacteria; phylum Pseudomonadota; class Alphaproteobacteria; order Rhizobiales; family Rhodomicrobiaceae; genus Rhodomicrobium. The sequence goes on along the minus strand of CAVWQG010000001.1, from coordinate 1,277,954 downwards.
TGTAGTTGACCGTGGAGTGGGTCACCCGGACGGTGACGTCCCCCTCCATCAGGTCAGCCTCGGAAAGCCGGGTCCAATTGGCAGCCGGTCCGGCCTCTGTTTTGGTCAGGACGAGAGCTTCAAACTGTTCTGACATCGATGAACCCTTCTATGCCGCCGCTCCAACTTAAAACCAGGTTTATTCCAAACAACGGCAGACGCAAAACGGATCCCTCAGGCGGTCAACCCCAATGGAATAACCTTCTGCTTAGCCTGTACGACGTGGAAAACTATTCTTCGAGAGTTGCAGGCTTTGCTGCGCCGCACAAACGAAATCATTTGCACAATTGAAAGAAACGCACGATCATTTGATTAGTTCGTAGAGGAAACGCAGCCAAGTCGAAGGATACGCCACGATGTCAGTTGCGAGTGAGCTGAGCCTAATCACAACCTTCCTGGTCTTCGGGTTTCTGGCAGGAGTTATTCTTGGCGTACTCTGAGCCGGTATCCTATCCCGGCTGACACAAGCCGGGCTCATCAATCTCACCCGCGAGGATCTCGGCGACATGGCGAACGTCAATAGCCTTGCCCTCGCGGGACGCTTTTCCCGCAATGTTCATCAGGCAACCGAGGTCGGCTCCCGTCAGGACATCGGCCTTGGTTTCAAGGATGCGGTCCACTTTCTGGGAAGCCATCGCGTTTGAAATCTCGGGGTACTTGATTGAGAAGGCTCCGCCAAAGCCGCAGCAGACGTCCCGGTCCGTCATTTCAACGAGTTCGATCCCATCAAGGCTTTTCAGAAGCTTCCGCGGCTGCGAAGCGACGCCCATCTCGCGGATTGACGAACAGGAATCGTGATAGGTCACGCGGCGCGGAAACGCCCGTCCGGTAAAATCGACGCCAAGGTCATCGGCGAGGAAGGCCGTGAGTTCCCTCACGCGGCTTGCGAAGCCTGTTGCCCTCGCATGCCAGGATGGCTCCGTCTCTGCGTCGAAGAGTTGGGGGTAATGCTTGCTTAGCATCCCCGCGCAGGAGCCGGACGGCACGATCACATAGGGGAAGGTCTCAAACGCCGCAATGATCTGCTTGGCGATTTCCTTGGCGGTCTGGCGGTCGCCGGAGTTGTAGGCGGGCTGCGCGCAACACGTCTGAGAATCTGGCACCGCGACACTGCATCCTGCTTCTTCAAGCAGCTTCACAGCTGCGAAGGCTGCCGATGGCCGGAACGCATCGACCAGACAGGTGACGAAGAGAGCAACCTGAACGTGACCTTCCATGGCCGCTACCCTTCAGGAGCCAGCTTGCCCCCGTTAAGCCTCTACCGTTTCTTCAGCCTTCAGGAGCGTTTTTTTTAGAGCCAGTCGGGGAGCTGAGTCCAAGTCCAGACCTTCGTCCCAATATGGGGCGGGGCCATAGATGCCTGCCAGGAAGTCCACGAACACGCGAAGCCTCGCGGGGATGTACTGTTTATCCGGGTAGATGGCGTAGACTGCGACGCCAGGAGCCGCTTTATATTGCGGGAGGATGTGCACCAGCTTTTTGGACAGAAGCTCGTCGCGAACCTGCCATGTCGAGCGTAGAGCTATTCCGCAGCTCGCTAAAAGCGCCTGGTGGACGATCTCGCTGCTATTCGTTTTGATTTCCCCCGAAAGCCTCAGCGATGTTATGCCCTCAGGGCCTTGAAGGCGCCAAGCCGTGTTATTCTCGACAATGATTTTGTGCTTGGAGAGATCGGCGAGCGTTCTTGGCGTCCCGTGCTCCCTGAGATATTCCGGAGTTGCACAAAAAAGACGGTGGCACGGCGCAAGTTTTTTGGCGACCATGCTTGAATTGTCTAATTCCGAAAGGCGGATTGCAACATCAATTCCCTCGCGGACGATGTCGAGGATGCTATCGGTTGCGATGATCTCTATGCTGAGGTCGGGATATTGTTTCAGGAACTTCCCAAGATAGGGAGCGATATGCATTCGGCTAAAACCCGTCGGGGCCGTGATCTTGAGCGAGCCGCCCGCACGCTCATGGCCGGACGAAACGAATGCCTCAGCCTCCTGCACTGTCGCAAGGATTTGAACCACCCGCTCATAAAAGCCGCGGCCTGTCTCAGTAAGCTGCAGCTGGCGCGTGGTCCGATGAAACAGTCTTGTGCCGAGCCTAGTTTCAAGGTGACTGATTCGCTTGCTGACAACGGCCGGAGAGAGGTCCAATTCGCGTCCGGCAGCGGACATGCTGCCCGCGGTGACCACCCTTGCAAAAATCTCAAGATCTGCAATCGAAGTCACGAGCCCCTCCTAACCCAAGAGAAATTGTATACAATCTAAGGCGCTAGTTACGCAAAGCTGCTATAAGGACTGACCCTGTTCCCATGTCAAGAACTTCTATCACTACATAACAAAAGATAATGTTCCTGTATCTATATAATCCATCACATATCCCCACAACATCTAGTAGGTAGCGCCGCCAGAAGAGAGGAAATACCAATGTCGTCGATACGACTGCCCAAAGCCGACGCCTCAGTTCTAGGCCGCCGCGAACACATCCTGACAGGTCTCTCCCGCGCGCTTCGATCGAATGCCGTCATAAGCGATGAAGCCAGCCTTCGCGCCTTCGAGACCGATGCCCTCACGGCCTATCGTTCTGTGCCTCTTGCCGTTGTTTTGCCAAGAACCACGGCGGAAGTAAGCCGCGTTCTCAAGTTTTGCAGTGAAATTAATGTTAGAATTGTTGCGCGGGGAGCGGGAACATCTCTCTCTGGGGGCACCCTGCCAGCGGGCGATGCGGTCGTCATCGGGCTGTCGCGCATGAACCGGGTTCTCGATGTGAATTTCCTCGACCGGACGGCGACCGTGGAGGCTGGCATTACCAATCTCGGCATTTCGAACGCGGTTGCGCATGCAAGGTTTTTCTATGCCCCGGACCCATCGAGCCAGCTTGCATGCACGATCGGCGGAAACATCGCCACGAATGCGGGTGGCGCGCATTGCCTTAAATATGGGGTGACGGCAAATAATGTGCTGAAAGTCAAGATGGTTTTGATGAACGGCGAGGTCGCTGACCTCGGCGGCGATTATCTCGATCCGCAAGGCTACGACCTGCTGGGGCTCGCCATCGGTTCCGAAGGCCAGTTCGGGATCGTGACGGAGGTTACGGTGCGCATCCTGCGGCAAGCGGAAGGCGCGCGCCCGATACTCATTGGCTTTTCGTCCACCGGGTCGGCGGGGGCTTGCGTCGCAGCGATCATCGCCGAGGGGCTCATCCCCGTGGCGATCGAATTCATGGACAAGCCCGCCATCCAGGTCTGCGAAAACTTTGCGAAGGCTGGATATCCGATGGACGCCGAGGCGATGCTGATCGTCGAAGTCGAAGGCTCGGACAGTGAGATCAAAGATCAGATCGCCCAAATCACCGAGATCGCGCGCCGATTCGATCCGATGACACTACGCGTCAGTCAGAGCGAAGAGGAGGCCGCCGCGATCTGGAAGGGCCGCAAATCCGCGTTCGGCGCTTTTGGGCGCGTTTCTGACTATTACTGCATGGACGGCGTCATCCCGCTGGGCAAGCTGCCGGAGGTGTTGAAACAGGTTCAGGAAGCCGGGGACAGGTACAAACTCAAGATTGCGAACATATTCCACGCGGGGGATGGCAATTTGCACCCGATGATCCTTTACAACGCCAACGACGAGCGCGAAAAAGCGACCGCCGAGCAATGCGGGGCCGACATTCTTAAACTCTGTGTGGATGCGGGCGGTTGCCTCACGGGCGAACATGGCGTTGGAATCGAGAAGCGGGATTTGATGCGCTATCAATTTTCGGAAGCAGACCTGCTTCAGCAGATGCGCGTGAAGGCGGCCTTCGATCCGCAATGGCTTCTGAACCGCGGCAAGGTGTTCCCGCTCGACCTTCAAACCCATTTCACGGCAGAGGCCGGGAAAAACCATGGCTGATATCTACATGCCAAGCGACGAGTTGGAGCTTTGCAGCTTCGTCGAGTCCGCGAAGGCGGGCAATCATTCGCTCGAGGTGTGCGGTTTCCGCTCGAAACGCGAGGCGGGCCGGCCTGTGAACCCTGCGGCGGTTGTCTCCACGGCCAAGATGTCCGGCATCACTTTCTATGAACCTGGCGAGCTTGTGATTTCCGCCAAGGCCGGAACGCCGCTTCACGAGGTTGAAGCTGCGCTTGCAAGAAAAAACCAGGAGCTTCCCTTCGAACCTGCGGACTTCAGCCGCATTTATGGACCGGACTCATTGGCTGCCAGCCTCGGCTCGGTCGCCGCCCTGAACATTTCCGGCCCGAGGCGCATCCTGCGAGGGGCCGCGCGCGACTATCTGCTCGGCATTCGGGCTGTGAATGGCGAGGGTGTGGCCATAAAGGCGGGCGGCCGGGTGATGAAAAATGTGACGGGCGTCGATCTGGTTAAGGGCTTGTGCGGCTCCTGGGGCACGCTCGCCGTGCTGACCGAACTCACCTTCAAAGTTCTGCCCAAGGCGCGGGAAGCCCGCACGATCGTATTTTTCGGCCTCTCCGACGAGGCGGGCGTCGGCGTTATGAGCGAAGCCATGGGGACGCCGTATGAGGTTTCTGGCACGATTCACTCGCATGGTTCGCTTGTTAAAAGGCTGAGCGACGCTGAAATCGCGTCGGCGAACATGGCGTTGACGGCGCTCCGGGTCGAAGGCGCCCCTGAAAGCGTCGCCTATCGAACGGAGAGGCTCCGGCGCCAGCTGTCGCCCTTCGGCGATACCTACGAGCTCGATCACCAGAGATCGCGAAGTTTCTGGGCCGACATTCGCTCGCTGGCTTTTCTGTCCGCGAACTTCGAACGGCCCCTATGGCGGATCACCGTCGCGCCTTCAAAGGCGGCGCAGATCGTACGCGCGCTCTCCGCCTTTTTCAAAGTTAGCGCCGCTTATGAGTGGTCCGGCGGTCTTCTCTGGCTGGAAACGCCGCCATCCTCGGAGGCGAGCGTCACCGAGCTACGCCGCGTGCTCGCGGAGTTCGAAGCGGATTCGATGCTCATGCGTGCGCCGCTCTCCGTGCGCTCCAGCATCGAGGTTTTTCATCCGCTGCCGCTCACCAAAATGAAGCTGGTGCAGGCGATCAAGAAAGCCTTCGATCCGGCGGGCGTCCTCAATCCTGGGCGCATGTACGCGGGGGTCTGAAATATGGAAACGCACTTCACTCTCGAACAGCTGCGCGACCCTCGCCTAAAGGAGGCCGAAGAGATCTTGAGGCGCTGCGTGCATTGCGGCTTCTGCATCGCAACCTGCCCGACCTACCTTCTGCTCGGCGACGAGCGCGACAGCCCCAGAGGCCGGATTTATCTCATCAAGTCGATGCTTGAGGGGAAGGCGGCGCCGAGGCAGGTTCGCCCGCATCTCGATCGCTGCCTGTCGTGCTACGCGTGCATGACAACATGCCCAAGCGGCGTCGATTACAAGCATCTGTCGGATTATGCGCGCCAGCTGATCGAGAAATCGAGCATGCGTGCGCCAAACGACGAGTCGCGGCGCAAGCTTCTCCGCAGCGTTCTGCCTCACCCGAAGCGCTTCAGGTTTGCCTTGCTCACCTTGTTGGCGGCCCGCCCTTTCCGCAAACTGCTCAGCCGCTCACGATCGAAGATGCTTCGGACGATTCTCGAGCTGGCTCCGAAAAGCCCCCTCAAGATCGGGATTTACACATCGCCGCAGACGGTGAAGACGGACAGGCCGAGGAGAGGCCGCGTCGCTCTCCTGAGCGGATGCGTTCAGAGAGTTTTGCGCCCCGGCCTGAACGACGCCACCATCCGGTTCCTCAATCATCTCGGCTATGACGTCACGCTTTCCGAAGGGGAGGGTTGCTGCGGCGCGCTCACTCAGCATATGGGCAAGGAGGCGAGCGCCAAAGCCTTCGCGAAGCAAAACATCGATGTCTGGTATGCCGAACGCGAGAAGGGCGGTCCGCTCGACGCGATCATCATCAATACGTCGGGTTGCGGCGCCGCCGTGAAGGACTACGCGCATCTCTTCGCCGGAGACCCCGCCTACGCCGTGAAGGCGATGTATGTCTCATCGCTTGCCAGGGACATCAGCGAGTTCGCCGCGCAGCAGAGGCTCGACGCGCCCATTGGGTGGAGCGACATTCGCGTGGCGTATCACTCCGCATGCTCCCTGCAGCATGGCCAGAAGATCATAGACGAACCGCGGCAGCTCCTGCGCAATGCTGGCTTCACCGTGCTTGAAATTCCGGATGGGCACATCTGTTGCGGCTCGGCGGGAGCCTACAACATTCTCCAGCCCGAACTGGCAAAGGAGCTGCAGGAGCGCAAGCTGCAAGCCATAAACAGCGTGAAGCCCGACTGCATCGCGACGGGGAATATCGGCTGCCTCAACCAGTTGTCGGCGGGGTCTGCGCCGGTTCTGCACACCGTGGAGCTTTTGGATTGGGCTTATGGCGGTCCATGCCCCGAGGCGCTCAAGCATCTGGAGGGGCGCATCCGCCCGCTTCCGCGCGAGGGAGAGACGGTCGCCGAAGGCTATGAGCTGGCGTAGTCCATTTTGCGCGCTTTGGCGCTTGCCGCTCCGTGGTCTTCAAGCCTTCCATAGGAAGCGCGACGTCCCAGCAATTGACTCCTGAAGTCCAGTGCGACATAGCACCAGCACAGCAGGACGGAGTTTGGCGAATGTTTGGGTTCACAACGAAAAACTCGAGCCTTGCACTTTTTTTGATCGCCATCTTGGCGGGGGGAGTCGTGCTATGGTTTGCGCCTCACAGAAGACCGCTAACTCCTGAAGAAATCGCGGCTGCAAGCAAGCCCGATACCGAGGAGGAGAAGGCCAGGAACGCGCAGTGCGCGAGGGACGTTTGCTCCGTCCTGCTCGGAAAAGAGACGAACGGTCCGGATGTGAGCTGTGAGCTTGCGCATCGCTGGCAGGCGAAGGAAATCGATAAGCTGGCCAATTCGAAGGATGTGTCATGGGACATGGGTCCGGCGCGGTGCACCCTCAAGATCGGCGCCAGACGCGCCGACCTCCTCACCGCCGTCACGTCGCCTGAAACGACGTTGAAGCTGAGCGGGAAATCGGTCGCTTGCGAGGTCGGACTTCAAAGATATGATGTCACCGCAGACATAACGGCGGATTTCACCCTCAAGAACGGCGTGGTGACGGCCATCGCGCTCGGCGGAAGCAACTATGACGGTCCGTTTTTCATTGCAAGGACCCTTTTTAGCGCTTGGGGAATGGAAAAGAGGTACGGGAGTTTCCAGGGCGACATGCTTCGGGAAGCAAATCGCTTCATCAAGAACGAGTGTCCGAAGAGTCTCGCCGGCTCGAAGCTTGCCGCCGGCGCCAAGTAGCGCTGTCCCGGCGGAAGCGTCTTTTTGTGGGCACAGTGCGAAAGGCGGCATCTCGCTGGAACCTCGGGATCAGTTTCGCTTGCGCCAGATTTTAGGGAAATGCGTCTTGCTTAAAAGTTAATAGCCGCAAGTTATTGATATTGAAGGGAAATATCGGAGAGGCGCGTGCAGCCCCACGGCTGCGAAAGCCTTGAGCTTGGTTAACGGGATGGTCCAAAAACATATTTAACGGATTTTATCGCGCCGCGCTTTTCGCGGAAAAACGCATCTTTTTGGCGCGATTCCAGGCGGGACATCATTCCGGCGCGCCGAAATTAACCATAAGCGGTTAATTCAGCCCCCTGCGGCAACTCAATGTTCACCATATCGGGCCTGAATTGGGCCTCTGTCATACAACGACCGGCGGTTTTGTATGCATTGTCAGGGTATGCTTGACAAAAAATGGTCAAAAAATCCCGCCGCCGCCTCATTTCGCGCCGCTGCGAAGCAATCTTCCTAAGCGCAGCCTGTTCCAGGTTCGCTAACGAATGAAGAGGATCGTTGCAAACGGTTTCCTTCGCGAGCGATCTGCGGAAACCTCCCCTGAAACTATATCAGCATAGGCCGCTTGCGGGAATTCCCGTCTGTGATGGCTTCGTCTCCTGCTGGGGGGACTTGCCGAAGTGAATGCCTTCAGCGCGCTGTGCGCTTCGGGCTGAGTATCGCAGACCCTCTTGATCTCACTGCCCAGGCGCCCAGGCCCGGCAGAACGCATCACGGCGTGAGTCGAAAGCACCTAGGGGGTAGGGGTTGATCTCGCAGAAATTCCACAACCAGCTCCCCTGGAATAAATGGGATGTAAAGACGCAATTGATACATCCTACATCTATCCACTTGTTGAACTCCATAACCTCTGTACTTAAATCGCCTGCGTGAAAGTCAGCCCAATTATTCCAAAGCATTGGATCCGCCATGTTTCGGATGGGATTCGACTTGGTCAGAGTCCACGTCGCGCTATCCAAATTCCCGTTGAACGACCCAGAGACGCAATGGTAATCATTGGGGCATCCTTCGGTTGAATTCAGATAAACCTTTTGGTTTCCCGGAAGAACCGTGAAAATTCTTATGAGATCCCCTGGCATTACATATGTGGTCTTCTGCTGGCCGACAGGCTCTATTGCCCAAAGTCCTCCTGTTTCGCCACCTGTGATATACTCTTTTGTAAAGACGCAAGAATCGGCGTTTTGACAGTTGGAGTTGCGGTTCAGGGATAAATAACCTTCGTTGAGGTTTTTTATGAAATAATAGCTATTATACCGCAAGGGAGCGGGCGTGTGGATTTGTTCGAGGCTATCACCCGGCATCACGATGCCGTGACCGAAAATGGGGCTAAGGACCGGGTTATTACTTTTCCCTTCGATAAAATGTGATACAGATGCGCCAAACTCTAAATACCATTTTAGTAGAGGCACGGTTAGCCTGGGCTTGGGCTGGTACGACATGAGGAGCGCAGCGATTGCCGCGACATGCGGCGCTGCAGCGCTTGTCCCAAAAAACGGCGAGAATTCATCTTTGTTATCTGGGGCCCATCCAGGAACATCCGTCGTTATACCGTCGGCGCCCATTACGTCCGGTTTTGGAAGGTCCAAGAAGCCAGTCGGACTTACAGGGGATCCATCCGGATTATAAAAAATTCGGCGCGGGCCATCCGAACTGAAATGCTCGACGGGTCCTGAACTCGCAGTAAAGGGACCCGTGGCGCCTTTGGCGCTGACCGCCCCAACGGTCAGGGCGGCCCAAGCGGCGTTGTGCCCGGAGGTCATTCCATGCGTGCCATAATTCAAAAGGCCCCCACTGGCGGGCCCTCCCGTCGCCGTAAGACGCAAGTAGGTCTTAGGCGAACTCGAAGGTTCTTGCACAATAGCTAGATTTGCGGCCTGGTACGCTGGCGAACCGCTAAGAATCACAGATGCAGAAGGACTGTCTAAGGAGGCTGTGCTCGCATTAATCAACTTACCTGCGGCATCATAAACTTCGACTCTATAATGACTTCGTTTCGCCGGATCACTACCCTGCTCCCAAGAGGAAAGAGGGTCATTCCACGAAAGCACAACCCTTTGGGGGGATGACCACATTTTATTAAATCTTGGATCCTGTCCGGTTTGGCTTGAAAATTTTTGATAAGGAACTGCACCTGGCACGGCGACGAAATTGCCCTCCCAGACGTTTGGCGGAATGGGATTTGGCGGAGTGGAATCTGACATAGCACCCAAGTGGCCGTCATTCCCCGCCGCCGAGACGTAAAGGACGCCCTGAGCGGACGCCGCATTTACCTCCTTAGCGATCATGCCATCCTGAAATGGCGGCTCAGACCAATAAATGATATCGTCTACGATGATGTCGCACTTGTCCTTTACGAGATCTTGGATGTTCTTTGCCATGCCGTTCTCACCGCCTATGCCGGTCGCAAACGCCAATGTTGCACCGGGGGCAATCCGGTGGACAATTTCCAACATCGCGGTGCCTTCGCCGGGGTTAATCGGGTTCGGTGAGCCAAAGCCGTCTAAATCAAGGCCGTCTTGACCTAGCAAGACCTCAACGTCTGAGGGCAGGGACCCGTTTTGCTGCGCTTGCTGGAGATACCTGACGCTGGTCGATATCACACAGACTTTAACACCTGACCCGGTGGTCTTATACTTCGTCCGTGCGTCATTCGCCGCGTGAGCGATTTCGCCCTCTAAATCGATCTTCGAGCTGTCAGGAAGGGGAATTTGCTGTGGTGTGGCGACGGTCGTTTCTTTTATTAAGTCTACCTCCGGCCGTTCGGCCAGCGCCTCCACCATTTCGGCAGGTAACTTCAAGGTAAACGCACGGTATTCAGGCAAACTCACGGTCACTTTACCGCGTTGCGACTTTATAAAGTCCTCGAGGCCTGGCGTTCAGATTCCCCACAACGTCAACCGAAATGCGCCCGTTGTGCAGCGTCTCCAGCGGGGCGCCCTCAATTCAGGCACGCCCGGAACAACATTTTCGTCTCTCTTGCCGTTTAGGGCCCGGATCGCCAGGAGCAACCCTTCAGATATTTTCCTTTGCGCTGGAGTACGCAGGGCTCTGTCCGCGTCAATCGCGCGGGACAGCCGCATCGACTGCTCACCGCTCTCTGGGGCGCCTTGGGCGTATGCGCTCACGCTCAAGAATAAAAGCAAGGCGCCGAGCGCCTTCGCAGCAACATTGTAGCTTAATTTGCGGGTGCTGATTGGACGCTCCCATTACATAAATCAGATAAAACCCAAAGAAATTTAAGCAACAAGTTTCGCACGCGGGCACACCGTTGCAAATCAAATAAAAGAGACTTGGATGAAAATGAGTTTAAATACTATGAGCATGACCCGAATGGAGATTTCGACGCTTCTTTGTCCGTCGCTGCTATTTCGCCCCGCTCACAGCTCCCGCCTTGCAGCGCGTGTTGCGGTAATTCCGCTGCCAGGGGTTAAGCGGCTCCGCACACACAGACATCCGGTCCATGTCCGCCGCAAAAGCGCCCATGCGTGCTTGCCGGAAGGGACTACAAAACGCAGGGGCATCCGTTGAAGGGGGCTTGGATCCGGCAGGCCGAAGGGAGCTGACCCTTTTCTTTTGCGCAATCGATTGGGCCGGAAATCCGGATGCCTTCGGAGGGGCAAACGCGAAACGTCCACGCCAAAAATTTGCAATTTTAAAACAAAGCGTAAACGGATTGTTCAGTCGACTTTAAACAAATTTAACCCATTAAGCATTCTATCAGGTGGTACGGTAAGCGTTCATAAAGGTTGATGACCAAGGTGTGTCCGCTTTCCGAAATAGCGTAGGGGAAAGTCGAGGTTATAATGCGTATTGGGCTGAAAGTGGGGCTTTTAGCGGCCGTCATCGCTTGCGGGGCATTCGTGGCTGCGAGCGCGCAGGAGGAGAAATCATACCTTCCTCCGAAATGGTTCCAGGACAAGGGCGAAACAACGGTTCCTAAGACCCGCGCCCCGAGAACGGTGCAGGCAAGGCCGGTGCGGCCTGTCAGGCAGGCGCACATCCGCACAGGGAGAAGGCGCGCGGCGGTCGTTTACCATCATCGCAGAACGAGGGTCGCTTACCATCGGGGTTATTACCGGGGTTACTATCGCCAGCGCTACGCCTATTACCGGCCCGTATTTCCCGGTTTCCTGTTCGGCCTCTTCAACTGGTAGCGCAACTTATTGATCCCGCCCGATTATGTTTGGAGCGCTTGCGCAAATGACGCGGACGTTTTCGATCTGAGAGAGTGCATTCTGGCGTCCCTTCTCCCCAACCGCATCCGCTCGCGGATGCGGCTGCTCTAAGTTGCAAGCTCGCCAAGGCGAGCTTGACGCATCCGCTCGCGGATGCGGCTGCTCTAAGTTGCAAGCTCGCCAAGGCGAGCTTGACGCATCCGCTCGCGGATGCGGTCGCTCTAAGTTGCAAGCTCGCCAAGGCGAGCTTGACGCATCCGCTCGCGGATGCGGCTGCTCTAAGTTGCAAGCTCGCCAAGGCGAGCTTGACGCATCCGCTCGCGGATGCGGCTGCTCTAAGTTGCAAGCTCGCCAAGGCGAGCTTGACGCATCCGCTCGCGGATGCGGCTGCTCTAAGTTGCAAGCTCGCCAAGGCGAGCTTGACGCATCCGCTCGCGGATGCGGCTGCTCTAAGTTGCAAGCTCGCCAAGGCGAGCTTGACGCATCCGCTCGCGGATGCGGCTGCTCTAAGTTGCAAGCTCGCCAAGGCGAGTTTGACGCATCCGCTCGCGGATGCGGTCGCTCTAAGTTGCAAGCTCGCCAAGGCGAGCTTGACGCATCCGCTCGCGGATGCGGTCGCTCTAAGTTGCAAGCTCGCCAAGGCGAGCTTGACGCATCCGCTCGCGGATGCGGTCGCTCTAAGTTGCAAGCTCGCCAAGGCGAGCTTGACGCATCCGCTCGCGGATGCGGTCGCTCTAAGTTGCAAGCTCGCCAAGGCGAGCTTGACGCATCCGCTCGCGGATGCGGTCGCTCTAAGTTGCAAGCTCGCCAAGGCGAGCTTGACGCATCCGCTCGCGGATGCGGTCGCTCTAAGTTGCAAGCTCGCCAAGGCGAGCTTGCCGGGAGAAGGACAGGATGAGGGGTGTTTACCTGCATTATGAAGCACTTACCCCTCACCCGGATCGCATGCGATCCGGCCTCTCCCATTGGGAGAGGCAGCGCTGCGGGTCAATATATCACCGGGTCTGATCTATAATTAGAAAGACGTCGTCATCATCCATTGCTTTCTCGTGCCGCGAGCCGTAGCTTTCAGCAGGCATATCGCGGCACGAGGCAACGGCATGAGACGAGGCGCGGGTCTATCCGGCTGGATCGCCGTTGTCCGCTTGGCGGCGGCTTTGTGCGGCCCGATGCTTGGAGGCTACACGGTCACAGCGGCCCTTGCGGCGGAAGGCGCCACGGCAAAGGCCGCTGACTATACCGGTTCGGCGGTTTGCGCCGGATGCCATGACGCGGAAGCGAAGGCCTGGAAGGCGTCGCAGCACGCCCATGCGATGCAGGACGCGACGGAAGCGACGGTGCTGGGCGATTTCAACAACGCCGAAGCCTCGCATTTCAGCTCCAAGGCACGCTTCACCCGCAAGGACGGGCGCTTTTTTGTCACCACCGAGGGGAAAGACGGGAAGGAAGCCGAGTTCGCCGTCAAGTACACGTTCGGGGTCGATCCCCTTCAGCAGTATTTCGTCGAATTCCCGGATGGACGGATTTAGGCGCTGCCTTATGCCTGGGATACGCGGCCCAAGGCCGAAGGCGGGCAGCGGTGGTTTCATTTGTATCCGCAGGAAGACATTCCACCGTCGGATGTGCTGCATTGGACCGGGCCGCAGCAGAACTGGAACTATATGTGCGCGGAGTGTCACTCCACCCACGTGCACAAGAATTACGATGCCGCGAAAGACAGCTTCAAAACCACCTTCTCCGAGGTGAGCATCGGCTGCGAAGCCTGCCACGGCGCGGGCGCTGGTCATGTTCACTGGGCGCAGAATGGCCGGGCAGCGGACGTCGCGCATAGCGGCTTTGCTTCTGCCCCCGTTCCGCGCGCGCCGATCTCCTGGAGCCCGGATTCGAAGACGGGCAGCCCTTCAGGATCGACAACTGCAGCCGCTGACGGCGTGAACGAGACCTGCGACCGCTGCCATTCAAGGCGCGGCGAGTTCTCCGAGACCTGGCGGCCGGGCCAGAGCCTGATGAACACTCATATGCCCGCGTTCCTGACGAGCGACCTGTTCGAGGACGACGGGCAGATGAAGGACGAGGTGTTCAACACGTCCTCGTTCCAGCAGAGCAAGATGTTCGCGAAGGGCGTCGTCTGCACCGATTGCCACGATCCCCACAGCGGCAAGCTCAAGGCGGCGAAGAGCGAGGTCTGCGCCCAGTGTCACGATCCGCAGAAATTCGCGGGCGCCGCGCATACGGGCCACGCTCAGAGCGCCGCCTCGCCCGACTGCATCGCCTGCCACATGCCGGTGCGAACCTATATGGTTGTCGATCCGCGCCACGATCATTCCTTCCGCGTTCCGCGCCCGGACCTCTCGGCGAAGCTCGGCACGCCAAATGCCTGCGCATCCTGTCACAAGGATCGCGACGCCGCCTGGGCCGCGGCGGCGATTGAGAAGTGGCACGGCCCGGTGCGCAAGGGCTTCCAGACCTATGCCGAAGCTTTCCGCGCAGCGCGCCTGGACCAGCCCGAGGCGCGCGATCTGCTCATGAAGGTCGCTGAAGATCCGGCGGCCCCGGCAATCGCGCGCGCAACAGCGCTTCTCGAACTGGGGGATAGGCCTTCCGCCGCCGCGCAGGCTGAAATCGAGCGTGGCTTGCGCGACGCTGACCCCATGGTGCGCCTTGGCGCGTTGAGGGCCATGGAGCAACTGCCGATCGATGTCCGCTGGACGAAAGGGAAGGCGGCTCTCGCCGATCCTGTCCGCGCCGTGAGGATGGAGGCTGCAACTGTTCTTGCCGACGTGCCGCTTGCGAACATGAGCGACGCCGAGCGAGGCGCCTGGGACAGGGCCGCGCAAGACTACATTGCGGCGAAGCGCTTCAACGCCGACCGGGCCGAGGAACGCGCCAATCTTGCGCGCTTCTACGTCAAGCAGGGGAAGGCCGATCTCGCGGAGCAGGAGTATCTGGCCGCCATCAAGCTTGCGCCGCGGCAAGTTCCGCCGCGCATCGATCTCGCGGATCTCTACAGGGCTGCGGGGCGCGAGGCGGAAGCCGAAACTCTCCTGCGCCAGACGATCTCCGACACGCCTGAGGCAGCGGCCGCCCATCACGCCCTTGGCCTCGCGCTCATCCGGCAGAAGCGATACGCCGAGGCAATGAGCAGCCTGAAACGCGCAGCCGAACTTGAGCCGGGACAGGCCCGATATGCCTACGTCTACGGGGTAGCGCTTCAGTCCACGGGAAAAGAGGATGAGGCGCGCCGTGTTCTCGCGGCGGCGCTTTTTGCGAGCCCGTCCAACGTCGAGATCCTCACCGCGCTTCTACAGGATGCACTCAAATTGCGCGACCTCAAGGGCGCTCTTTCCTATGCCGAGCGTCTGCGCATCCTTCGCCCCGACGACGCCTCTCTCGCCCAATTAATCGAACGGCTGCGTCCGGAAGCCAACCGGTGAGCAGGTCGCTATAAGGGAAATCTTGGCTTCATCCTTCGACAAGCTCAGGATGAGGTGGAGCGATTTCAACGACATGGACCTCATGGTGAGCTTGTCGAACCATGGGCCGCATCGTTTTTTCAGCAGCGTCCGCTCGCACTCGGCTCCCCTGGGAGTTGGCTATCTAAACAAATACCAGAGGAGCTCGATCAATAGATCGTGATTTTGTCCGGCTTTTGACCCTGTATTTGTGAGCATCCCTAGATGAAGACCTTATTTCCGAATATTTGACTTAGAAATACATACCATATTTGCGACATTATTGCAGGGGACCCTTCTCAGGGGGGCATTGGAAACTTCAAAAAGGGACCAAAGCCAAATGGCCACATTGCCAACGACTGTTAGAGCCGATGCACTGACTTCTTCGACCGATCTTGCCCAAGCGGGCGCCGTCTTCAACGATTCAACACGCCTGCTTGACGGCGGACTATGGAGCACCCCAGCCGACAGTAACAACCAACTGGCCTATCTCGGGATGTACACGACCGACGTCCATGCTGTGTTGAATGATGTCACTGCTGCGCTTGCCAATCCGAATGGGATTACTGTCAGCGGAAACGCCTTTACTCCGACGGTGCAGGATACATCGGTGCTGACTCAGGTTCAGGGTCAGCTTCAGACGCTGCTGACTGAAGCGCCATTGTCTGTCGGCCACAGTCAGGCTGCGACAACCGCTCAGGAACTGATCCATACCACTCAGACCAGCATCCTCAGCGAGATCAATGGCGATACCGCATTGGCCCAGGCTCTCGGTCAAAATCCCTACATGACGGCGACTGGCGCGACGAATGTCGGCTTCCAAAATCTCCCTACAGGCGCGGATAGCGCAGCTGCGATCGGCGCTGCGGCAGCCCCTGGGGCAACTTTGGCGCAAATCGGCGCTGTCTTCAATGCCGCCGCGGATCTGGCGGTGGGCGGGCTCAACCATACGAACCTGGCCCAATTCGGTGCTGACATGCAGACTGTCTCGACGGGCTTGACTAACCTTGTCAACAACCCGGCGCAACTCTCGGCGCTCGAAGCCGCTGCTGGAGAGACCGGGCAAGCTGCCGCCCTGACAACTGTTCATCTCGATACCTTGCTGAACCAGACAAATCTTCAGCTCAATAGTTTCGATCAGCAATATGCCTCCAATCCCAACGTGGCCGCGCGCTCCACCAATGACAATCTGCTCGACATGATCGACATCGTTCAAGGCGATCAAGCGTTGAATATGGCCGCGGGCGGCAATGGAACGCCAGCTTCGACGGGCGGGTTTGCCGAGCTTCCTTCGTACTTGACTGGGACAATCACCCATTTTCAGGATAACCAGGCGCAGACGAACTTCTGGTCTCAGTTTCTCTCCGAAGCCAATGTCATCAACGGCCAGCTGACCAACGTTGCGGCGGGCAACAACGCCACCCCAGGCGAAGTTCAGTCCCTCATTACAGAGATCCAGAACTATCAGCAGTTTGGCGCCAGTTTCGCTCAAAGCCAGGGCGGGA
Source organism: uncultured Alphaproteobacteria bacterium (assembly GCA_963757195.1). Lineage (GTDB taxonomy): Bacteria > Pseudomonadota > Alphaproteobacteria > Rhizobiales > Rhodomicrobiaceae > Rhodomicrobium. Next base: position 1,261,470 of record CAVWQG010000001.1, on the reverse strand, counting down.
TTTTTGGCGCCCGGTTTGACAATGAACTGACGGGCGGCACGCTGCTGGCCGACACCCAAAACGCCGTTCAAGGTCTCAAGGGCATAGCGAATGGCGACACGGGCGCGGCTTTGGCTGCGGACCAAGCTCAAATTCAGGCGGCGGGCCAAGGTTTTGCTGCAGATGCGGCCGATGTGTCCGGCAACAACATTCCGGTTGGAGGCGGAACCTACGTCGGTACAGCGACCACGGTTGCGGGAGCGACGTCGCCAGCAGGTCTTGCGCAGGGCTCGATCCCGGTCGCAGGCGCGGCTTCCGGAACTACAGGGCTGGCGACTGCTCAAGGCGGCGCAGCGGGCGCCGGAACGGGAGGGCAGACCGCCCAAGGCGGCACAGGAGGCGCCGGAACGGCAGGGCAGACCACCGCTCAAAACGGCACAGGCGCGGGAACCGGCGCGAGCGACACGAACACCGGCAGCTCCACGAACATCTTCGACCACCAACACCAGACTGCAGCGGCGCATAATCACTTCGAAACGATGTGGCACTTCGGCTGACGTTGGGCAGGTCTTCTCCCTGCGATTTCGTCGCTATGCGCAGAGCCGGCCGCATGCCGTCCATTGTCTTCAGGAGCGGCATGCCGGCCTCGCCCCGGCCCTACAAAGCGCCTTTTCTGTTGGCAACGCTCCCCAAGAGTATGGCAAGGCTTTCGCTTTTGTCATAGCAGGTATTCCAATCGTTAACGTGACTGTGCATGGCACGCGCCTTGCTGTTAATGAGGCCACGTCTGTAAAAAGGGGAATTGTATGTTGGGAATAGGTGACAAGCTTCCGCCGTTCGAGGTCGTTGGCGTCAAGCCGGGCTTCAATGTCCATGAAGAGAAGGGCCAGAGCGCGTTCGAGACGCTGACCGAGGCGAGCTTCCCTGACAAGTGGAAGATCATCTTCTTCTACCCGAAAGACTTCACCTTCGTTTGCCCCACCGAGATCGCCGAATTTGCGCGGCTGTCGCGTGAATTTGCCGACCGCGACGCCGTGGTTCTTGGCGGGTCGAGCGACAACGAGTTCTGCAAGCTTGCCTGGCGCCGCGATCATAAAGACTTGCATAAACTCGGTATTTGGCAATTCGCCGACACGAAGGGCTCGCTCATCGACGGGCTTGGAGTGCGCTCTCCGGCGGGCGTAGCTTACCGCTACACCTTCGTCGTGGACCCTGAGAACACGATCCAGCACGTCTATGCGACGAATCTCAATGTCGGGCGCAATCCCTCCGACACGCTTCGCGTTCTTGACGCGCTGCAAACCGCAGAATTGTGCCCTTGCAACCGCACCGTCGGGGCGCCACGCTGAAGGCGGCCTAATTAGCGCTGCATTCGTCAAATCCGTGCCGCTTGGGATGTCGGGCTTCCGACATTCCAAGCGATGATGCGTCATGTTCCGAACATGGCCCTTGAGGCGAGCGCCGCCGCTTGAACCCTCGGCTTGGGTTGACGGCAAGAAGGCTGCTCTTGCATCGCGCGTCATGGCGATGGCGCCAGCGCCGAAGCCTTGCTTCTCCCTCCGGAGACGATCAAATCGTTAATAAGTCGCCGCTCTTGCGGCATAGCCCTTGGCTGCGTTCAACCTATGCATTAGTTGTAAATCATGCATTTTAGCAATCTTTGGTTGATGGGCGCAAAAATCCGATGACTTTCTCAACGTATCAGCCCGGGAATGCGGCTCGCGCACCCTATAGACGCGATTGGAAGCAGCTTGCCGCTTTTACGTTAGTATTGGGAGCCCTGATGACAGGAACAGCGCATGCACAATCTGTCTCCGCGTGGATTGAACTGAAGCCGGTCGCCGGGCGCAACATGGTCCAGATTTTGGGGCACGCGTTGGCGCTGGATGCGGCCAAAGGCATTGATTTCACGTTGACGCTACGGCGTAAAAACAAAGGAAACACCTCGGACACCCGGCAATCCGGCCGGTTTGACCTTGGTGCGAGCGAAACGAAAGTCCTGTCGTCGACGTCAATCAATATCGAGCCTGGCGATGACCTTACAATCGAACTCAAACTCTTGGATCACGGCGCTGAAGTCTCGAGCGCGACCGTAACCTCAAAGAGCATGCCCGGCGGACAAACGCTTTAAGGCGTCGTGCCCCTTGGCATGCCAGCCACGGTCCGTTGTTTTTTAAGAAGGGGGCGGGCAACTTTTGTACCTTGCCGCACCATGCCGCCGGTTCGCGCGGCTGCAGACTTCGCTAATCGTGCCAACCGATAGCGGACGCCTCACTTAAGCACTTCGTCATCCCGGCCAAGCGAAGCGCGAGCCGGGATCGAAAAAAACAGGGTGGGTTCAATGTGGTACGATCCCGGATAGGGCTCCGCCCTTCCGGGATGACGCCTGCGCCGAAGGCTTCTCAAAGAGCGCGCGACGTGTGCTCCTTCTCAACTGAACCAGCCGAGGTAAACGCCGCCCACCAGCAGCAATCCGAGGAGCGCGCGGTAGACCACGAACGGCCAAGCCGAGAAGCGTTCGAGAATGCGCAAGAGGCTCCAGATCGCCGCGAAGGCCGAAATACTGGCGACCACGAGGCCCACCGCAAGCACGCTCCAGCCATGCGCATCGAGACCGGCTTTGTGCAACTCGAAAAGTTCCTTCAGCCCCGCTCCGGTGATGGCTGGCAGGCCCAGCAGGAAGGAGAAGCGCGCGGCGTCGGCGCGGTTGAAGCCGGCGAACAGCGCCGCCGTCAGCGTCGAGCCGGAACGCGAGACGCCGGGAATCAACGCGCCCGCCTGGCAGAGACCGACGACGATGGCGTCGAGGAAGGTCCAGCGTTCCATCTTGCGCTTGTGGCTGGCGATAAGCTCCGACAGCGCGAGCAAAAGCGACATCACAACGCAAGCCCAGCCGATGACCCAGATGCTGCGAAGCGGCGAGTTGCAGGCGTTCAGAACCGGCGCAAGCAGAAGGCCCAGCACGATGATCGGGATGGTCCCCAGCACGATCGCCAGCGCGAATTGAAGATTGCGGTCGCGAAACTTGCCCCGCACCGCGGCGGAAAGCGAGCCGAAGACAATACCGCGCACATCGCTCCAGAAATAGCTCACCACCGCGAAAAGAGCCGCAAGCTGCATGGCCGCGGAAAACGCGGAACCCGGATCCGGCCAGCCCAGCGCCCAGGGCACCAGGCGCATATGCGCGGTTGAAGAAATCGGCATCAGCTCGGTGATGCCCTGCACCACGCCCAAAAACGCAACCTTTGCATAGCCAAGGCTTACGAAGCCTGTATCGAGGCCATTCGTGCACGCAGCCATTGTCCCTCGCCCCCAGAAAAGCTGATGGTCGAACCTTAAGCAGAAATCCATAGCAATGGACGCCCGCAAGCCCCGGCGAAAGCCGCGGGCTGCACGCACAGGCGCCCGTGCGATGTCGCTAACACTTGCGCCCACCGGATGCCTGTCTTCGCGGGCATTTCGGATGCGTGCGCCAGGAGGCCTGCTTAGCAGCACCTCTGCGCCTGGGCAAGCCTGCGGAGGCTGCGGCAAACGGATAATCCAGAGGTTCCGCGTGGATCGCTCACGGTGTTGGAGAGCCGAAAGGCTGAGGCGCGGCGGAACAGTTTGATGCGCCTGCGAATTCACCCTCGTTCGCAAATTTTCTGAAAACGAGGGTGAATATCAGTATGAAAGCGTCACCGAAATCACAGCACAAAACTATTGTCCGCGCTGTCGAAGCGCAGCCGCATCTCGACCTCGACAAAGGGCAGGAAACCCAGCCTTGGGGAACCTTGACGGATCTTCCCATCGCGCTCAGCGAGGATGTGCGGACGCAGAGCATCGAAGCGCTGAACCAGCTTCTCGCCGACACGATCTCGCTCAGGGATATGTACAAGAAGCATCACTGGCAGGTGAGTGGCCCGACCTTTTATCAGCTTCACCTCCTCTTCGACGCCCATTATGAGGAGCAGGCTGAGTTGGTGGACACCATCGCCGAGCGCATTATGTCGCTTGGCGGCGTGTCGGTCGCGATGGCTGCCGATGTGGCCGAGATGACCATGATCCGCCGCCCGCCAAAGGGCCGCGAGAACCCCGCCATGCAGATCACGCGTCTTGTGGAAGCGCACCGCCATATCCTGGCCGAATCCCGGTCGGCGGCCAAGGCCGCGGCAGATGCGGGCGACGACGGCACGAACGATCTTCTCGTCAGCGATGTCATCAGGTTGAACGAGAAACAGACGTGGTTTCTCGCGGAGCATCTCGTGGCGACGCGGCTCGAATAGCAGCCGGATTCGACGGCGGTTGGTGAGTTCAGTACGTGGCTGGACCGTGCCAGGGCAACTGCTTGTCTGAAGAGCTGAGACTATCCTGCCACTTCGTTATGGGCTGCGGCGAGACGTCGCTGCGCCCCGGCTTGCGCGCTGTTGCTCCCCGCTCAGCGAGCGAGCCGTTCCCTTCGTTCTCGCCGCTCTGCTCCGCCAACCAGGTCTGAAGCAATTCCGCGCCACTTCTGAACCTGGTAAGAAGCGTCGTCATCGACATGCGCATGTCGTCGCATACCTGGGGGTTACGTTGGCAGAACCCCCGGACGTCGTTTACGGTCTGTTCAGCTGACGAGATCAAGCGACGATTGTCTACTTGAGAGCCCGGAAGCAGCAAACAGACCAACATTATCCAGAATGCCAGTCGAAGTAAAAAAAGCATAACGCAGCACTCATCGTACACACCTTCATTCGCATGCTAGTGCGTAGGAACAAAATAAAAGAGAAGGCATATCTTGCAATTTTAAAAGCATCTTCCTGGAGTGCGCCGGGATCAACTGAGAGTTAATCTGTGAATAAGTGCAATACGCTTTGGCAATATTAACAACCGCTTTCCGCGCATAAACCACCTTTCTTTAAATGAAGCTTTGTGCAATTATCCGGCCATGACCCGGTTACAGGCGCGTCTCAGCCTACTTGCCATGGCGGCGATCTTTATAGCAACGGCGGGAAATGCGCTGTTCCTGCAGGATCGTGCGCGCTTGCTGAATTCAAGCAGCCTTCCAAGCACCGCCGTCTCGCTCACGCAGCTTCCGACGGACAAGGCGGCGCCGGATACGGCCAGCTTGCCCGATCTGCTGGAACAGGATCCGAGAGCGCCTCGCTTGCACGTTGCAATTCAGCGGGAGCTTGCACGGCGCGGCTATGCGAGCCAGCTGCGGTTCCGTCCAAATGGCCTTCGGCTCGCTATTCTTGCCTATGAGTTCGATAACCGCTTGCCTTTGACCGGGGAGCCCACCGAAGATCTTCTGAAGCGCGTCCTTTTTGACGGAAACGAAGGTCCTCGCGGCTCTTTTACCGACCGCGCCGAGTTGAACACGAAACTTGTGATGGAAGCGCAGAGGGTGCTCGCGGGGCTCGGCTTCTTCCGCGGCACCTTCTCCGGCCGCATCGATGTCTGGACTTCAAACGCCATCAGGGATTTTGAACGGCATCGCGGCATCCCGCTGACGGGCCGCCTGACCGCCCAGACCCTCCTCGAGCTGATTTCCTACTCGGGCCAGCCCATCCGGTTTTCGCAGGGCTAGTACAGCCGGAAGTTCGCACAGCTGGCGTTTCCTGCCCCGCTTTGCGCCGAACGGGGTGCGGGCTCGGGCCTGATGCCAAAAAGGCACACCTCTCCAGCGAAGACGGAAAGCTGTAAACGGTTACACTTTTTGCGCTGGCGCCCCGTAAACAATCTCTTAACGTCTCGCTTCAAGCGTTCTTAGTGGCGGCGATTCTCTTTTGTTCGGAGGTGGGAAGAGCTTGGGTCGAAACTCATTCACATCGGGCGGGCATGCGAAGCGCTACAGCGCGACGAAAAAGGGGGGCAAATCGGCGCAGGTCCCAAATCGCGGGACTGGCCGGGCTGTGCCTGCTTGGAGGCTGCACGCTCCTCGATCCGCACGTGCCGACGCCCGAGGTTGAGGTTGCCGACGCTTACATCGGCAAAAGCGCAAACCCGTCTAAACCGGCGGCTTCACCCCATGATTTCGCCGTTTTCAAGTCGAAGTACCTGACCGAATTGGTCCTGCTGGGCCGGGGATTCAACTTAAGTATCAGCGCGGCCATCGCGCGCATCCAGGAAGCCGAAGCGCAAGTCCGGATCGCAACCCAGCCGCTCATTCCGCTCATTACCGCCAACGCTGCCGCAAGTCAAAGTCAGACGGCCGGCATAAGAACAAACGCGTTTCTCGCCCAGCTGAACGCAAGCTACACAGTCGATTTCTGGGGCCAGTACCGTTCTCTCTTGTATGCCGCCATCGCGAACCAATATAATCAAAACTTCGCCGCCGCTACGGTCACGATTACGACGGATTACAGTATCGGAAATACCTATTTCGAAGTGATCGGCACTCAAGAGCAGATCGATATAACCAAGCGAAATCTGGAAGCAGCAAAGCGCATCTTGAAGGCCATCCGCGACCGCTTCGCGGCTGGAACAGCCAGCGGTCTCGATGTGGCGCAGCAGGAGACGCTTGTCGATAATATTGCCGCCTCCATTCCCCCGTTGGAGAGCGCACTTGAGCAGTACAAGCATGCGCTGGCCGTGCTCGTTGGAACGGCGCCGGAGTTTTTCAAATATAAAGGCGACAAGCTGTTCTCGGTCGCCGTGCCCGTCATCCCGGCGGGTCTGCCGTCCGAGCTTTTATGCCGCCGGCCGGACATCGCAAGCGCCGAAGCGCAGCTTTCCGCCCAGAAGTTCGATGTGTCGTCGGCTCGGGCGCAAATGTTCCCGACCATCCAGCTCACAGGCAATGGCGGCTTCCAAAGTGCAGCGCTGGCTTCCTTGTTCCAGCCGCAAAACGCCTTTTACAACGTCGCAGCCGGCATAACCCAGCCCTTAACGAACGAGTATCAATTGCAGGCCCAGCTCGATCTCCAGCGCGCAACCTATGGAGAGCTGCTTGCGGATTACCGCCAAACGATCCTTACGGCCTTTCAGAACGTAGAAAACAGTCTGATCGCCTATAGCAAGGCGGCCGAGACGGAGCGTCTGCAACATGAAGCCGTGCTTTCGGCAAGGCGCGCTTTCGCGTTGTCGGAGGCGCAGTTGAAGGGCGGCATCATAGATGTGACGACGCTTCTTCAAGTCGAGCAAACCTTGTTCACGGCAGAACTTGCGTACGCGCTGGATAGGCAGACCCGTCTTCAAGATGCAGTTTCCCTCTATCAAGCTCTCGGCGGGGGGTGGTATAAGCCCTTCGACACTGCGATCGCGGAAGTTGCATCGGTCATAGAAGTGAAAGCAAAGGTACAATGAAAAGGCTGTTGCCATACCTGATTTTTGTTCTGATTACAGGCAGCCTTGTTGCTTTCGTCTACAAGGACCGCATCTTCCCGAAGCAGGAAGCAGCAGAGGATTCGCCGGGAAGCCGCGCGCAAGGCAGCGGATACCGCAAGGGCAGCCAGATCATTCCGGTTCTCGCGGAAAAAGCGCGAACTGACAATGTCCCGATTTATTTGAGCGGTGTCGGAACCGTTCAGGCCTTCAATACAACGATAGTCCGAACCCAGGTCAGCGGCCGCCTCATCGCTGTGCCCTATACCGAAGGCCAGGATGTGAAGGAGGGCGATGTCCTCGCCGTTGTGGACCCCGCGCTCTACCAGGCTGCCTACGACCAGGCCGTCGCCCAGAAGGCGAAGGATGAGGCGCTTCTCGCCAATGCGCGCCTGGATCAAAAACGATATGCGGACCTTGTCAAGTCGAACGCGGCCACAACGCAGCAGGCCGACACGGCCAAATGGGCGGTTCTGCAGGACGAGGCCCAGGTCAAACTCGACCAGGCATTGATCGACAATGCCAAGGCGAACCTCGAATGGGCGACGATCCGGGCGCCGATCGCTGGCAGGACGGGCATCAGGCTCGTCGATAAGGGCAATCTTGTCAGCGCGACGGATGCGACGGGAATTGTTGTCATCACTCAGTTGAGGCCCATCGCTGTTGTGTTCACCCTTCCGGAAAGCACCGTGGCGGGGGTTCTCGACGCGCAGGATAGAGGCCCTGTGCCTTTGCAGGCGGTGACGGGGTTGGGAGTTCTCGGCGAAGGCAAGCTCCTCGCGCTTGACAATCAGATCGATCAAACCACGGGCACGGTCAAGATCAAGGGTATCTTCCCGAATGACAAGAACAGGCTTTGGCCTGGGCAATTCGTCAATGTCAAGCTGAAGCTCAAGACATTGGAGAACGCGATTGTCGTCCCCTCGATCGCTCTTCAGCAAGGCGCGAACGGAACCTATGTTTATCTCGTCACACCTGAAAATACCGCGAAGCTCACCTATGTCAAAGTCTTGCAGGAAGGCGAGAAGCAAGCGGTGATCGGCGAGGGCGTTGCAGCGGGCGATAACGTCATCACGAGCGGCTTTGCGAACCTGCAGGACGGCGCGAAGATAAGGATCGACACGGGGACCGCCAATCTGGCGCCGTCCGCGAGTGCGGCTCCAGCGCCGGAAGACGCGGCGAAGAGCCAGGACGACGGCGCGAAAGAAGGCAAGCGGGAGCACAGGCGGCATCGGAGAGAAGCGTCGGCGGAGGGTGATGCTCCCGGCGGGGATCAACCCGCCGAGTGGAAGAAGCCCGTGCAGGGACAGGCGGAAGCGGCCACGACGAGTGAGGGCGCGCGCCGGCCATGAGTATTTCCGCGCCGTTTATTGCGCGCCCGATCGCTACATCGCTTCTTGCCATTGCGGTGCTTCTCAGCAGCGCGATGGCTTATTCATTTTTGCCGATATCCTCGCTTCCACAGGTCGATTTTCCCGTAATCCAGGTCACGACGCAGCTTCCCGGCGCGAACGCAGACACGATGGCGCGGCTCGTAACCGCGCCGCTTGAGCGGCAGCTCGGGCAAATACCCTCGCTTGAAGGCATGAGCTCGACGAGCTCGCAGGGGGTCAGCCAGATCACGCTGCAATTCAATCTCGACCGGGATATCAACGCCGCTGGACAGGACGTGCAGTCGGCGATCAGCGCGGCGGGCGGCACGCTGCCGCAGAACCTGCCTTATCCGCCGGTTTACGCGAAGGTCAACCCATCCGATCCGCCCATTCTTACTATCGCGCTCACATCGAAAGCCCTTTCCATGGAAAGGTTGAGCGATCTCGCGGACACGCTTTTGGGGCCAAGGCTCAGCCAGATTTCCGGGGTGGGGCGCGTCACGATCCAGGGCAATATCAGGCCCGCGATCCGCATCCAGGCCAACCCGCTTCAACTTTCCTCCTACGGGCTGGCGCTTGAGACCCTTCGCGCCGCGATAGCCAACGCCAATGTGACAGGTTCGAAGGGCGTTCTTAGCGGATCGGACAAGGCCTACATCATCGGAGCCAACGACCAGCTCGAAACCGCCAAGGCCTACGAAAACATCGTGGTGGCTTACACCAACGGCGCGCCGGTCTTGCTGCGCGATGTCGCGACGGTTATTGCGGGGCTAGAGAACAACAAGGTAGCGGCGCGCTATAATGGCGCGCCTGCCGTCGTGATCGACATTCAGCGCCAGCCGGGCGCGAACATCGTCGGCACTGTCGACCGGATCAAGAAAGTCCTGCCAAAGCTCGCCGCCGCCCTTCCGGCAGGCGTCAACGCGGACGTCGTCGCCGACCGCACCGGCACGATCCGCGCATCCGTGCGCGATGTGCAGCTTACGCTCGTTTTGAGCGTCGTGCTCGTCGTTATGGTCGTTCTTTTCTTTTTGCGAACGCTCAGCGCAACCATCGTGGCGGGCGTGACGCTGCCGCTGTCGCTGATCGCCTCTTTCGGCATCATGTATTTCGCGGGCTTCAGCCTGGACAACCTCTCGCTGATGGCGCTGACCATCGCGACGGGCTTCGTTGTCGACGACGCCATCGTGATGATCGAAAACATCACGCGCTATATCGAGCGCGGCGAGACGCCAATGGCCGCCGCCTACAAGGGCGCGAGCGAGATCGGGTTCACGATCGTGTCGCTGACCGTCTCGCTCATCGCGGTGTTCATCCCGCTCCTGTTTATGTCGGGCATCGTCGGACGCCTTTTCCGCGAGTTCGCGCTGACGCTGACCATCGCGGTGCTCACATCCATGGTCATCTCGCTGACGCTGACGCCGATGATGGCCGGCCGGCTCTTGCGCCTGCCGCGTCACGGAGACGCCGCGCCCTTGTGGGCAAGGCTCGCCGAAGCGCCTCTCAACGCGCTCAACGCGTTCTACCGGACCACGCTTGACATCGTGCTGCGGTTCCGGACGCTCACGCTCATCGTGGCCGCGTTGACGCTCGTTTTGACGATCACGATGTATCTCGCCATCCCGAAAGGCTTCCTGCCCGATCAGGATACGGGCTTCCTGACCGCCGCGACAGCGACCGCGTCGGACGTGTCATTCGACCGGATGGTCGAGCTTCAGGCAGGCGTGGAGCGAATCGTCAGCAAGGACCCGGATGTTCTCGGCGTCGTGTCGGTTGTCGGCGTGGGGACAACGAATGCAACCCCGAACGTCGCGCATTTCGCACTGACCTTGAAGCCGAAGGGCGACCGCATCGCCAGCGCATCCGAGATCATGCAGCGGCTGACGGCGGCGACAAGCGGCATCCCCGGCATTTCGACGACATTCCAGATCGTGCAGGACATCCAGATCGGGACAGCGCGGAGCAGCACGCAGTATCAATACATCCTCGTCGGTCTCGACCGAAACGGCTTCTCAGCTTGGGCCAAGAAACTCGAAGCCGAGCTGAAGGGCGACCGGCGATTGATTCACGTCTCGTCCGATGTTCAAGAGGACGGCAATGCCGTGATGATCAACACCGACCGTGTTATCGCGGGCAGGCTTGGCGTCACCATGCAGGCGCTTAACGATACGCTCTACGATGCCTTCGGGCAGCGTCAGGTTTCGACCATTTATGGGCAGTCGAACCAATATCGCGTCATTCTAGAGGTCGATCCCAAGTTCCAGACGGACCTAGCCGCTTTGGGCGCGATCTACGTGCCCGGCAACGCCATCAGCAATTCGACGACCGGCAACTCCGTCACGGGACTTTCCAGCGGAAGTTCCGGGCCGACGGGATCGTCCATCACAGCGGTGCCCGCTATCGGGCAGGGAAGCGGCGCCCAGGTTCTGCTCTCGTCCTTTGCAACGATCGAGAGAACCATTGCGCCGCTTTCGGTCAACCACGTGGAGCAATATCCCGCCGCCACCATCAGCTTCGATGTCGCCCCCGGCGTCGCGCTCGACGCCGCCGTTCAGGCCGTGGCCGATGCATCGGCGCGCATCGGCATGCCAAGCTCGATTGTCGGCAGTTACACCGGGGCCGCGGCTGAGTTCAACGCCTCGCTGAACAGCACACCGTTTCTCATCCTTGCCGCGGTTGTGACGATCTACATCATTCTCGGCGTGCTCTATGAGAGCTTCATTCATCCCTTCACCATTCTGACGACGCTTCCCTCCGCCGGCATCGGCGCGCTGCTCGCGCTCGAATTCTTCGGGATGGAATTCTCCTTCATCGCGCTTATCGGCATCATCCTCCTGATGGGCATCGTGAAGAAGAACGCCATTATCATGATCGACTTCGCGCTCGATGCCGAACGCAGCCGGGGCATGGCGCCGCTCGAGGCCATCCGGGAAGCCTGCCTGCTTCGCTTCCGGCCGATCATGATGACGACCGTCGCGGCGCTCCTGGGCGCGCTTCCGCTGGTGCTTGGCAGCGGCCCGGGGTCCGAGTTGCGCACGCCGCTTGGCGTCACGATCATTGGCGGCCTGCTGCTGAGCCAATTCCTCACGCTCTACACAACGCCCGTGATTTACCTCGCGATGGACGGCTTGAAACGCCGCATCGAGCGGCTTCTGGGCATGGAAGAACCGAGCGCCGCGCCACCGGCCGGACCGGCAGGCGGACCGCCGCCCGCGGGCGCTCCGGCCGCGCCGGAAATGCGAGGCTAGGCTCACCATGAACCCGTCAGCGCTTTTCATCCGGCGGCCGATTGGGACGATCCTGCTCTCAATCGGGATCTTCCTTGCCGGCGCCGTTGCCTATTTCAAACTGCCGGTCTCCAGTCTTCCCGCCGTGGACATGCCCGCTGTCCGGGTCAGCGCCACGTTGCCTGGGGCCGATCCCGAGACCGTCGCCGCCACCATCGCCGCGCCCCTCGAGCGGCATATCGGAGAGATTGCAGGCGTCAACGAGCTGACGTCCACGAGCCAGCTCGGCTCTACGAGCATCCAGGTTCAATTCGACCTCTCGCGGAACGGAGACGATGCGGCCCGCGATGTGCAGGCGGCGATCAACGCGGCGCAGGCCGATCTGCCCACGACCTTGACGCGGCGGCCAACGATCAGGAAATCGAACACCGCCGGCGCCCCGATCATGATCCTCGCCATGACCTCGCCGGTCCGGCGCGCCACCGATCTTTACGATCTCGGCGACCTCATCGTGTCGACGCGCATCAGCCAGATCAGCGGCATCGCGGAGGTGCTCATCGGAGGCGCACAGACGCCAGCCGTGCGAGTCGTCGCCAATCCGGGAGAGTTGACATCGCGCAGCCTTGGCTTCGAGGATGTCCGCACCGCCATTACGCAGGCCAATTCTCTCGTTCCGATCGGGACGCTCGAAGGCCCGGAGAAGTCGACGATCGTCACCACGAACGGCCAGATCACCACGCCATCGGATTACGCAGCGCTGGTCGTCAAAGTGAAGAATGGCGATGTCGTTCGCATCGGCGACATCGCCGATGTTTCCACCGGCACAAGCAATCGCTTGGCGGCCGGCTATTTCAACAAGGACCCGGCTGTCATCTTCATTCTCTTCAAGACGCCGAATGCGAATGTAATCGACACCGTCAACCAGATTAACACGCTCATGCCGGAACTGCGCCGGCTCCTTCCGGCGGACGTGAAGCTTGAGGTTCTCAACGACCGGACCAAAAGCATCAAAGCAAGCATCGGAGATATTCAGAAAACGCTTTTTGCAAGCGTCGCCCTCGTGATGATGGTGGTGCTGATCTTTCTGCGCCGCGCGGTTCCCACAATCGCCGCGGGCGTTGCGGTGCCGCTTTCGCTCGCGGGCACCGTCGGGCTCATGTGGCTTTCCGGCTATAGCATTGACAACATCTCTCTCCTCGCTCTGACCATCTCCGTCGGTTTCGTCGTGGATGACGCCATCGTCGTGATCGAGAACTGCTACCGCAACATGGAAGCAGGGCTGAAGCCGCTTGAAGCCGCACTGCAAGGCTCCCGCCAGATCGGCTTCACCATCATATCCATCAGCCTGTCGCTGGTGGCCGCTTTTATCCCGCTTCTCTTCATGGGCGGCCTGATGGGCAAGCTTTTGGGCGAATTCGCTTGGACCCTGACTTACGCGATCCTCCTTTCCGCGGTGGTGTCCCTTACTCTAACGCCCATGATTTGCGGCCGCTTCATTCGCCGTTTGCCGCGTCCGCGCGAAACCTGGCTTGACCGGCGCATCGAGCCATTTTTCGAGGGGCTGGTGCGATTTTACGAGCGCACGCTCACTTACGCCCTCCGCCACCGTTGGCTGATGCTCCTCGTGACGCTAACGACGCTGGCGCTCACGATCCAGCTCTACATCGTGCTTCCGAAGGGCCTCATTCCGCTAGGCGATACGGGGCTCGTAATCGGGTTTGCCCAAGCTGGTCCCGATGCTTCTTTCAATTCTCTCGATGATATTCAAAAGAAGGTAACTGCGATTCTGAACTCCGACCCTGCCGTGGCTGGCGTAGCCGCCTTCTTCGGCACGTCGGGTTTTGGGCAGACCAATCAAGCCCGCTTCTACATGTCGCTGAAGCCGATCGGAGAGCGCAAAGAGCCCGTCATGGCCGTGATCGGCCGGCTTAGAAAAAAACTGGCGCAGGTCAAAGGCATCGAAGTAACGATGTTTCCGGGCCAGGAAATACAGTTTGGTGGACGTCAATCCCGCGCACAGTACCAGGTCACGCTTTGGGGCCCAGAGCTGAAGGAAATCGCCGAATGGCTTCCGAAGCTGCAGGAGCGTGTCAAGCGCGTACCGGGTGTCGTCGATGTCAACAACGATCGTCAGGCTGGCAGCCCGCAGGCCATGGTGACGATAGACCGCGTGAAGGCCGGAAAATACGGCATCGCGGTCAAGGACATCGACGCTGCGCTCAACGACGCGTTCTCGCAGCGCGCCGTATCGACCATTTACTCGTATCGCAATCAATATACCGTCATTCTGGAAGCGAACCTGGACGCGCAGCGCAGCCTGGAAGGGCTCGACACCGTTTATGTGAAAGGCAGCAAGGGGCAGCAAGTGCCGCTCAGCGCCGTTGCGCAAATAAGCGTCACGTCCACGCCGCTCGTGGTGAGCCACACGGGCCAGTTTCCCGCCGCGACGATCAGCTTCAATACTGCCCCGACTGTCACGGTCGGGCAGGTTCTGCCGCAGATCCTGCAGATTTCAAAAGATATCCAGCTGCCTGACTCGCTTCATTTCGAGCTTGCAGGGGAAACGCTTGCCCTCCAGCAGGAGCAGACATCCGAGGTGCTGCTGATCGTTGCAGCGCTTGTCGCTGTCTACCTCGTGCTCGGCATCCTCTACGAGGATCTTGTCCATCCCCTGACAATTCTTTCGACGCTGCCTTCGGCGGGCTTCGGCGCGCTGCTCACCATGCAAGCGACAGGGCAGACGCTTTCGATCATATCCCTCATCGGCATCATCCTGCTGATCGGCATCGTGAAGAAGAACGGCATCATGCTCGTCGATTTTGCGCTGGACGCCGAGCGGAACAGAGGCATGTCGAGTGAGGACGCCATCCGCCAGGCCTGCCTTGAGCGGTTTCGCCCGATCCTCATGACCACGCTTGCGGCCATGTTTGGCGCGTTGCCGCTGGCGCTTGCTTCCGGGCCGGGCTCGGAGCTTAGAACGCCGCTCGGCGCCACCATCGTCGGCGGCCTCGCCGTCTCCCAACTCCTGACGATCTATACGACGCCTGTCATCTACCTATGGCTCGACCGCCTGCGCAGGCGGCGGGGTAGAAGGGCGCCACGGCCCGGCTTTGTCGTCCGGTCGCCCTCATAAGAGGTCCAATCTTCGGCGCGGGCCTATTTCCGGTTGGGCTTGGCGGGGGACTTCGTCGCCTTTTCCTTTTCGCGAGTCGCCATGACCCGCTCCATCCGGTCGAGGCGTTCCAGCTCAGCCAGCCGGAACTTGACCTCGGACAAGAAACTGCGAATGCGTTCCGCATTGCGTCCGAGATCATGCTGGCCGAAGCGCGATGAGGACCGGACATCGACTTTCGCCGCCTTCGCCGACCCGGTGACGCGGATCGCAATATCGTCGGTGAATCCGAAGAAAAGGGTGCGATCCACGGCTTCGATGTGCCCGGTCCTTGTCGCTTCCGGAGCCTGCTCATCGATGATTTTCCAATGAAGCGCTTTGACCACGTCGCGGACGGCTGAATAGACATCGATGAGCGATCGCTGAATCTGAAGCGGCTTGATGTCCGGATAGGCTGCCGCTTGAAGCGCGGCAAAACCCGGCTCGTAGTGGACCGGGTTCGCCTGGCCCTGGCGGATTTTTGCAACGCGGTCGAAAGCGGGAGGCGCGGCAGTGTCGGTTGTGACGTCATAGAGCCGCGGCAATTTCAAGAGCCCCGGAAGCGACCACAAAGGAACGGCGAGCACGAGGGCGCTGAAAAACACAGCGGCCGATGCGCGGCCAGCGCCGAGATAGCCTTCCTTCCAGATCGATACGAGAGCCGCAATCGCCAAAACCAGACTGATAATCGAGCACGCGACGGCGCCACCCAAAACCTTGAGCGCGAGGGGAGTTGGCAGGCCGAAAAAGCGATGCCAGACGAACGCCCCGGCGAAAACGAGAACCGACAGGATGGCAATCCTGTAGCTCCAGACGGCTGTTCGGGAGAGGTGCTCGATATATCGCAAAGGGTCTCACTCCCTGGATCGACCCGCCTTATCCGGATCGATTGGAGGCGGGAAGTTGATCGTTTTTAAAGGGCTAGAGCAGCTTGTCCGCGTGCAGATGGGGCGGCTGCTCTAGATACCAAGTTGATGGTCGTGCTCGCGGCAGGCTTGCTATTTTTCCAAAATATAATAAAAAATTTGCTTGCAGTGTCGCAATAGAGCCACCGAATCGCTCGACGCTTGGCCTAGATGCCGACCTTAGGGTCCAAGCGTCAGTTAGTAAATAATGGAGTACGACCGTGAGTGAAGATCATCAATGGCGGCAACTCGGCTCGATCGTCAATCAGGTGCTCATGGACACACGAACAAAAGCGGTTCGAAGGGGAACGCAGTCAAAAGCGCCGCCTCGTGCGATGCCTCTGAATACTCAGCAAAGACCGGCAAAGTCTGGGAGACTCGGGCATGGCTTTCTCAATCCTGATTATCAAGCGGATGCCCCGGTACAGCTTGAGCTTCCCTTCGGGATCGCGGCGGAATCCACCTTCGATAAACGCTCGACGAAAGGCGCGCGCCTCATGTGAGGCCGCGCAATCTGTCAATGCTGAGCTTCGGTGGTATCGCCAGACGAAGAGCCACTCAGCTTGCCGCCTTTTCCTGACCGGTTCGGCTTCTGAATTGCGTCAGGATCGACGGCCTTCGACGGCTCTTCAGAGGGCGCCGCTATCGTTTCACCAAATCGATAGGTGACGGGCTGAACCGCGCTCGTGCTCGCAGCGACGCGGATTGACGCAGGCAAAGGCGCTGAAGCGGCGGGTCTCGGCGCGCTCGAATAGGTGGGCGAGGCGGGCGCTTTCGCCGGTTGAAGACTTGCAATGTGGCTTGGCGGCGGCGCCGGACGCGTGATAACCGGCGACGCCGAAGTGTCCGCCATCTCTACAACCGGCGTTTGGGGTTTGGACGGGGCCTGCTGCGGCGCCGCCGCTGCCATGGCGACAGGCTCGGGAGCCGGCGCCTGGTGCTGCGCAGGCGCTTCACCCTTGTTCAAACTGGCAAGGACAGTCGGCGGTACGCCATCGATGACCTGAATCTGGGAAGGGTCGAGCTTGGAATACATCGGGCACGGAGCGTCGGCGGCAGGCTCGCCACCGTGGAAGGCCACGTTCACGAGATACTGCCTTCCGCATACCTTCACGATCGGCGGTTTTCCCGTCTCCTCAAAGGAATTGTACCCCTCCTTGAGCTTGACCCAGAACGGATACCACTGGTTCAAGCGGTGCCGCATCATGTTCCAGGTTGTCATGCGGAACGGGAGAGCTTGAACGTGAAACTTTGTCTGCCCGGCGTTGAAGGCTTCGCGGGCCAAAATGTAGATTTCTTCGATATAGGCGTCGGTCATGGCGTAGCAGCCAGCGGACTTGCAGTTGCCGTGAACCATGAGCGCAGAGCCCGAGTGGCCGTTCGCCTGATCGTATGAGTTCGGAAAGCCGATGTTGAACGCCAGATGGTAAAGGCTGTGCGGGTTCATCTGAGCCCGGCTTACGGTGTAGAAACCCTCGGGGGCCTGGCGGTCGCCCTGCTGTACCTTTGGGCCAAGTTCGCCTGACCAGGCGCAGATGGGATAAGTGCGGAAAAGCTGGAAGCGGCCATCCTTGTACTTCCACACCTCAAACTCGGATTCTTCTTTGAAAATGCGAACGAAGATCGGTGCTTCCAGCTTCATTCCTTTGATGGCAAGCATCGCCTGCGTGGAAGCCGGCAACTGGCGGTCAGCTGGCGCGACGGAATCTTCGGAGCCCGTACCACCCAGGAAATTCAAGCATCCGGTCAGGCCTATTAACAGCGGCGCAACCACAGCGAAACGCAACGCAACCCTCATCGACATCAACCCCCGCGCCTTCGCGTCGTGAGGAGAGGATGGATTTTTTGGATTAAAAATCCGTTGCAATCGGAGGGTAAATCTTAGAGGTCGCATCCTAGGGTTGCAGGCTCCTGATTCGCATGCTGCACGCTCGCAATTTCCAAATTTTTTAGGGCCAAAATGCGACGGGAGGGGCGAGAAAAGCTGATCTAACGCCCTGAAGATAGGGATCTTCCGATACCGAGGAACTTTTCCTGACGCTGTTTGCGAATGTCCACGCCATCCAGGTTTTCGAAGTCTGCGAGAGCGAGCTCAATTGCGTCGCTCACCTTCTTGATTGCGACATCGGGGTCGCGGTGGGCGCCGCCGGTTGGTTCAGGAATTATACCGTCAATGACGCCGAGTTGTAGCAGATCCTGGGCGGTGATCTTCATGTTGGTGGCGGCGTCCCGGGCCTTCGCGCTGTCGCGCCAGAGGATCGACGCTGCGCCTTCGGGGGAGATGACGCTATAGATCGCGTGCTCCATCATAAGGACGCGATTTGCCGACGCCACTGCGACCGCGCCGCCGGAACCGCCCTCGCCAATGATGATCGCGATCATGGGCACCGTCAGGGACAGGCAGCAATCCGTTGAGCGGGCGATGGCCTCGGCCTGTCCGCGTTCCTCCGCTTCGATGCCGGGGTAGGCGCCGGCGGTATCGACGAGGCTCACCACCGGCAGGCCAAACCGGTCCGCCATCTGCATCAGCCGCACGGCCTTGCGATAGCCTTCGGGCTTTGCCATGCCGAAATTGTGCCTCAGCCGGCCTTGAGTGTCGGCGCCCTTTTCGTGGCCGAGCATCATGACGGTCCGGCCGTGGAATTGGCCAAGCCCCCCGATGATGGCAAGGTCTTCGCCGAAATAGCGGTCGCCGCCCAGCGGGGTGAAATCGACAATCAGCTCCCGGATATAATCGCAGGTGTGCGGCCGCTGCGGATGCCGCGCCACTTGCGTTTTCTTCCAGGGATCGAGGCTCGCATAGGTTTCTTCGAGGGCCTGCTGCGCCTTCTCCCGAAGCCTTGCGATTTCTTCCTTGATCGAGACCGCGCTGTCTCCGTCGCCGAGCGCGCTCAGTTCCTCGATCTTGCTTTCGAGTTCGGCAATGGGCTTTTCAAAGTCGAGGTAGGTGCGCATCGGTGAAGGGGAGTTTCATGGCCAAGGTACGGATAGCCATTTAGGCCTAGCATGACCCAAGGTCCAGGGCTAGTTTCCGCGGCCCTCAGTCGCTCCGATGCGGAAAAAGGTATTTTGTGAGAAGCAGCGCCGGTCAGGCGACCATTCTCTCGACCTTCGCGAACCGGCTCAAGCGCAACCAGGTCCCCAAATCGGCTTCGAGCTGCTTGTTTCCCGTGAGCAGGAGCCTTCCTTGGTCTTTCGCCCGGTCGATTGTAGTATAGCCCATCCAGATTTCGGTCATCGTTCTCAGGTCTGTCGAGAGATACAGATCGACGTCGAAGCCAGGATCGACCGAGCACAAATCGGCTTCCTGGTCCGGCTCAACGATCTGCGCGTCCCGAAGATCGGTGAAGATGACCTAAATAACGTTCCGATGCCGGGATGCAGGGAAGGGGCCAATGTTGCGGCGCATGTCGATCCCAAAATGATATCGATGCCCCGAGGACAACTTAGGAGGGCCTGCCAGGCTCCAGTTGCCAATCATTTGAATTACGGAGCCAGGCCCGTACCTTTATAGGTGAAAAGCACTTCAGCCGATTAGTCGGACCAACACAATCCAGAAAAAAGAAAGACGACGATGACAACGCGACGGGAGTTTATTCAGTCTCTTCCTGCGGTGGGAACGGCGTTTGCCGTGGCTGGCCATGTGGTTCTGGACGACGGTCCGGCGAACGCACAAACACAGCCTCAATCGCCTGCGCCTTTGCAAGGGCATTTTCATCCCAAAGGCAAGGCGCCCTCCAAATTCACGCTCGATGCGCTCAAGAAGGCGCGCGAAGGTTTGCCGTTCTCGGACACGAGGGATTTTGAGGAGTACAAGAAGGGGCTGATCGCCCCGATGAAAGACCTCAAAATCATGGCGGACGCCGGCCATGTCGCCTGGGACATGGAGCGGTTTCAGTTCCTCGACAAGCAGGACGATTTCGACAGCATTCATCCTTCGCTGCTTCGTCAGTCGAAGCTGAACAACAATTACGGGCTTTACGAGGTGATCCCGGGCATCTATCAGGTGCGCGGCTTCGATCTGTCCGACATCACGTTCATCCGCGGCAAGACCGGCTGGATCGTGTTTGACCCCCTGGTGAGCCGGGAACCCGTTCGCGCGGCGTGGAAGCTGTTTCAAGAGCATGTCGGTAAGGGCCTTCCCGTCTCGGCCGTAATCTATTCGCACACCCATGGCGATCATTGGGGCGGCGTGCGCGGAATCGTCGACGAAGCGGATGTGAGGTCCGGCAAGATTCCGGTCATCGCGCCCGTCGACTTCATGGACTTCACGATTTCCGAGAACGTCTATGCCGGCAACGCCATGAACCGGCGCCTGTTTTATCAATACGGCCTGCTTCTCCCCGCAAGTCCCCACGGCTATGTCGGTCAGGGCCTCGGCCAGGCTGTCTCCGCCGGCGCGACGGGCCTGATTGCGCCCACCCGCTACGTCGAAAAGCCCATCGAGGAGATCGAGGTCGACGGCGTCAGGATGATCTTCCAGAATACGCCGAACACCGAAGCGCCCCGCGAGATGAACACATACATCCCGGACATGAAGGCGCTGTGGATGGCCGAAAACGTCATCGCATCGCTACACAACATCTACACCTTGCGTGGTGCGCAGGTCCGCGACCCGCTGAACTGGTCGAAGTACATCGCGCAGGCGCTCTACCGCTTCGGCCAGGAGGCGGAGGTGATGTTCGCGTCCCACCACTGGCCGCGCTGGGGCAACGCCCGGATTCAGGAAGTGCTGCGCGCCCAGCGCGATCTCTACGCCAACATGAACAATCAGGTGCTGCACCTCGCCAATCAGGGCGTGACGATCAACGAAGTACACAATGTCTACGAGATGCCGAAGGGGCTGCAAACCCAATGGCATTGCCGCGGTTATCATGGATCGCCGCAACACAACAGCCGCGGCGTTATTCAACGCTACCTCGGCTTCTGGGATTGCAACCCGACCACGCTCATTCCCTTGCCGGCGCGAGAGTCTGCGCCTCTCTACGTCGAGATGATGGGCGGCGCCGACAAAATCATGGCGCGGGGGCAAGAACTCCACAATGACGGGAAGTATCTCCTCGCCTCGGAGATCGTGAACAAGCTGGTTCAGGCAGAGCCGCAGAACCAAGCCGCCAAGGACTTGCTGGCGGACATTTTCGAGCAGATCGGCTACCAGCAGGAAAATCCAGGCCTCCGGAACAGCTTTCTCGCCGCAGCCTACGAGCTTCGTACCGGCATTCCGCAAGGGGAAACCGCCAATTCCGCAAGCCCCGATGTCGTCCGGGCCATGTCTACCGAACTGTTTCTGAACTTCCTCGGCATCCGCATGGACAGCCGGAAGGCGGAAGGAATGCGGTTCACGCTCAACCTGATTACGCCGGATAACGGCGAGAAATTTATCGTCGAGCTGGAGAACGCCACGCTCACGAACATCAAGGGTTTCCAGGCCGATAAGCCGGACCTCACCCTCACGATCAACCGCTCCGACCTGGAGCAGACCATGATGGGGGCGAAAACGCTCGAAGCCCAGATTGCGGACGGGACGGCAAAGATCAAAGGCGACGCAAATATTTTGAAGCAACTCGCGTCGACGATGGTCGACTTCGACCCGCGCTTCGAAATCATGCCGGGGACCAGGGCGAAGCCGATGCAGGTCGCACACGCCGATCCTTATGAGGCTGTGCCAGGCAAACCCGTCGCGGAATAGATATTTCCGATCGAGGATGCGGCAAGCAATGCATCCGACCGGCGAGTTGGCGCGACATATCTTTTGAAGGCGGCTCTGGCCTCCTGCCCCGGTGTCGCTCCCCGGCTGGCAGAGGCCAGGCCACTGCCCAGCTGCAAGCTTCGCTTAGGCAAGCGTCACAAGCTTCGCATGGGGAAGAACCGGCGCTCCAGGCTGCAACGGCCAATCGCGGACATTCAGCACGTCGCCATCGTTTCGCACCGCGTCGAGGAGGTCGAGATCGAGCGTGGCATAAACCCACTGCGGTTCATTGAGGGCGCCGAGGGCTAGAACGCCATCCGCGGGAAATCTCTTGTCGGGCGGCGCGAAGAACCCGGCGGCGCCGACATTCACATCGACGGCGACGGCCCAGGGCGCTTCGCCCACGGTGGGCGATTGGATGACGTACATCTGGTTTTCGAGCGCGCGGGCGGCGCAAGAGTGCTTTACCCGGTAGTACCCTGCGAGACTTTCGGTGCAGGACGGCACGATGAGGATCTCGGCCCCTGCCTCGGCGAGCGCGTGCGCGATCAGGGGAAACTCGGAATCGTAGCAGATTGCGATGCCGATTTTCGCGATGCCGATATCGAAGACGCAAAGCCCGGCGCTGGCGCTAATGCCCCATTCGGCCTCGAAACGCGTCATCATGTGCTTCTGCTGGAAGGCTGACTGCCCCTTCGGGCTGAAGAACTGGGCGCGGTTCACGAAACGGCCGTCGGTCAGGCGGGTCGGAACGCTTCCGGCGAGAATGAAAACGCCGTAGCGCTTTGAAAGCTCCGAATACGCCGCCTCGTAATGGCCGATATGATATTGCAGCGCTTCGATGGAGGCGTGCGGGTCGAGCGATATGTGGCGCCCGGCGATCCGGGCAAGTTCCATAGCCGCATATTCGGGGAACACCAGGAGCTGCGCTCCATGCGCGACCGCCTGCTGAACCCATTGCGACAATTTGTCTTCGAAGGCGGAGAAGTCGGTTATTTCGTCGATGGGATATTGCGCGGCCGCGACGCGAATGACACGGGCCGCCATCAGAGTTCCTTGATCCAGAATTGCATGGGGTGCACGGTCTCCTGCGGTTGATCGATGTCTTTCCAGCGAAACATGGCGATCATCCCCTCGGCTTTGCGATATCCGCGTTTCTTCCAGAACGTATCGAGCGGCGAATAGGTTGCGGGCCTAAGCGGATGATCTTCCGGCCTGACCACCCCGCAAAAGGCGCTGTATTTGTATCCGCTCGCCTTTGCGTGAGCTTCCCTTTGCTCAAAAAATGTATGGCCAAGCCCACGCCCCCGGTAGCTTGGCAGGAGCACCGACTCTCCGCAATAGAAGACTTCGCCCGGATCGAAACCGTGCTCGCGGAAAGGCGCCGCGAACTCCTGGTGATGCCCTTCGAGGGCCGACCCGGTGGCGCAGCCGATGATTTTGCCGTCGTCTTCGGCGGCCACGATGATGCTGTCCTTGCTTTTGATTAGGGCTGTCAGATAGCTCTCTTCGTAGTCGGGAGAACCGTCGTAAAGATAGGGAAAATCGCGGAACACCTCGATCCGCAGCGCGGCCAATCGAGGCATCGCCCTTTGCAGATCCGCACCCGTCAGCGTCGATATGTGCATTCCGCCGGGCCTCTCACAAACCCATCGCATCCTTCGATCAGGAAGCGAGCGCCCTGAGGTCCGGATCAACAAGCTTTACAATACCCGCCATGATGTCGTTCAGTTGGAAATTCTTCGGCGTATAAATTGCCGCTACGCCGCAAGCCTTCAAGGTCGCCTCGTCTTCCGCCGGGATGATGCCGCCGACGACGACAGGGATTGCGCCAAGCCCTGCCGCGCGCATGCGGTCCATGATGTCACGGACGAGCGGCACGTGGCTCCCGGAAAGGATCGAAAGGCCGACGACGTGGACGCTTTCCTCAAGCGCCGCATTCACGATTTGTGCGGGCGTCAGCCGGATTCCTTCGTAGACCACCTCCATGCCGCAATCGCGCGCCCGCACGGCGATCTGCTCCGCGCCGTTGGAATGGCCGTCAAGGCCGGGCTTGCCGACGAGGAACTTCACCCGGCGTCCCAACTTGGCCGAAACGCGATCGACATCGGCCCGCACTTCCGCGATGCCCGCTCCGCCGCCCTGGGCCGCTGCGCGGGAGACGCCGGTCGGCGCGCGGTACTCGCCGAAGACCTGGCGCAACGTGTCGCCCCATTCCCCAGTGGTGACGCCGGCTTTGGCGCAGGCGATGGACGGCTCCATGATGTTGCGGCCTTCCTGCGCGGCAGCTTTGAGAGCGGCCAAAGCAGCCTGCACCGCATTTGCGTCGCGGGCCGCACGCCATGCCTTCAACGATTCGACCTGCTCGCGCTCCACCCCTTCCGGCACCGTCTGGATGCCGCCATCGGTTCCGCCGGACAGCGGAGACGGCTCGGTCTCAAGGAATTTGTTGACGCCGACAACGATCTGCTCGCCGCTCTCGATCTTGCGAAGACGCGCGGCGTTGCTCTCGACGAGGCGCTGCTTCATGTAGCTTGCCTCGACAGCCGCAATCGCGCCGCCGATGGCTTCGATACGCGCCAGTTCTTCGCGCGCCTCGTTCTTCAGTTCCTCGACCTTGGCCTCGATGACGCGCGACCCGTCGAAAATGTCCGCATAGTCCAGAAGGTCGGTTTCATACGCCACGATCTGCTGCATGCGCAGCGACCATTGCTGGTCCCACGGACGCGGAAGGCCCAGCGCCTCGTTCCACGCCGGAAGCTGCACCGCGCGGGCGCGCGCCTTTTTCGACAGGACCACCGCCAGCATCTCAAGAAGAATGCGATAGACGTTGTTCTCGGGCTGCTGCTCGGTGAGGCCAAGAGAATTGACCTGGACGCCGTAGCGGAAGCGCCGGAGCTTCGGGTCGGTCACGCCATAGCGCTGCTCGCAAATCTCGTCCCAGAGATCGACGAAAGCGCGCATCTTGCACATCTCGGTGACGAAGCGCACGCCGGCATTCACGAAAAACGAAATGCGCGCCACCGCCTCGCTGAATTCGGCCTCGGAGACCTCGCCGCTCGCCTTCACCGTATCGAGCACGGCAATGGCGATCGCGAGCGCATAGGCAAGCTCCTGCACCGGCGTCGCGCCAGCCTCCTGCAAATGATAGGAGCAGACATTCGTCGGATTCCATTTCGGAATCTCGCGGAACGAGAAGACGACGATGTCCTTGATGAGCCGCATCGACGGCTGCGGCGGAAACACATAAGTGCCGCGCGACAGATACTCCTTGATGATGTCGTTCTGCACCGTGCCGGTGAGCACCTTGCGGTCGACGCCTTGTTCGTCGGCGAAAGCGATATACAGCGAAAGCAGCCAGGCCGCCGTCGCGTTGATCGTCATCGACGTGTTCATCTTGCCGAGCGGGATGCCCGCAAGCAGGGTGCGCATGTCACCCAGGTGGCTGACCGGCACGCCGACCTTGCCAACCTCGCCGCGCGCGAGCGGGTGATCCGAGTCGTAGCCGGTCTGCGTCGGCAGGTCGAAGGCGATGGAAAGGCCCGTTTGCCCCTTGGCCAGATTCTTGAGATAAAGCTCGTTCGACGCTTTCGGGTTCGAAT
Organism: uncultured Alphaproteobacteria bacterium; assembly: GCA_963757195.1. Taxonomy (GTDB): domain Bacteria; phylum Pseudomonadota; class Alphaproteobacteria; order Rhizobiales; family Rhodomicrobiaceae; genus Rhodomicrobium. The sequence goes on along the minus strand of CAVWQG010000001.1, from coordinate 1,236,257 downwards.
GGCCCGCATATGTGCGGAAAATCCAGGGCTGGTCGGGCATGGTTTGGCCGGTAACCTTCAATGCAGGTAAAAGATGGTTGCGCTGCACAATACCATGTGCGGGCGACCGGCCCAACCCCTTCGACAGGCGAAAGCCGCGTGGCCAATCGCAGCCAATTCCGCCCCATTGCGTTAAATGATAGAGCTTCACAAAACCGTATCATTCCGCGATGAATAAAATTAATCGAAATTCGCGATCGCGTTGGACTGACGGGCCCGCGACGCACGCGCTCGCAGGATCAAGGGGCAGACCATGGGATTTTTGAGATTTTTGCTCTCCATCACGGTGTTCATCCTCACGATGCTGCTTTCGCTGTTCGCATTCACCTATACGGCCATAAACTACCCATCGGTCATGCGCGACCTCATGACCTGGGCGCAGCAATTCCGCGATTATGTCCGGGAGTTGGCCCTGCCGGACAGTTATATGGTCTGGGTCGATATCTTCATGCAGCCGAGCCAGTTCGTGCTCGTGGGCTTCAGCATCGCGACGCGGATTCTGATCGGCATCTTGCTCGGCTTCCTTGGATTGTTTTTCGGCCGCCGGCGCTCCTCCCGGTCGGAGGCTCCTGCAGCTTCGAGTTCCCCTTTCAGCCGCTGGGGCTGAAGGGAAGCGTGCCTGACGAGGTCTTCTCGATCTATAAGCCTGCGAAGGGGGTGGCGCGCCGATCCCTCAAAATCCCAAGACTCGTCTAAATTTTGCGTGATTCCTATGGTGCAGTACTGGCGTGAGTAGGAAATTAAGCGCTTTATGTCACAATGGCCGTACGGCGCTATCACCGGCAAGATGATCTTTAGGATTTGCTTGTTTCGGTTATGAGGACAGGTATGCGTGCATTTCATCTCCCGTTGCGATCTCTTTTTGCGGTTTTCGCAATTCTAGGTTTTGCGTCCGCAGGGGCGCAGGCGATGGATCTTATCGTGTTCGAATCGCCATCCTGCGGGACATGCAAGGTTTTCAAGCGCGAAGTGCTTCCGATTTACGCCGGAAGCCCCGCCGGCAAAGTCTTTCCGCTATGGGTTGTTGAAATGGGTGACAAAGTGTCGTTCCGGCTCAATGAACCCGTTACATTTACGCCAACTTTTGTTTGGGTGGATAATGGCGTCGAAGTCGGGCGATTTTCCGGTTACTTCGGCAAGGAGAAGTTCTTCGGCATCGTGAACAAGGCCGCCAACGCCTATAATCATAAAAATGGCGGCCGGCAGAGAACGAGCGCTCTGCCTTGATATTACGCGCGCCTGCGATTTACTCCGCTTTCTGCGGTTCGGCGCGTTCGCTCAACGGGTGAAAATCGAACACCGTTTGGCGCAGGCGATCCTCCATGACATGCGTGTAGATCTGCGTCGTCGAGATGTCGGAGTGCCCGAGCAATGTCTGGAGCACGCGGAGGTCGACGCCTCGGTCGAGCAGGTGGGTCGCGAAGGCGTGGCGCAGCACGTGAGGCGATAGCCGCTCCTCATCGATGCCGATCTTCGCTCCAAGCGCCTTTAGGTCGCGCGCAAATTTCTGCCGCGTCAGGTGGCCCTCTTCGCCCCACGACGGAAACAGCCATTTCGACTCGGCCGCGCCTTCCGCCGGGTGGGTCGCCTCAAGCCATTTGTCGAGGATATCGCGGGCCTTCCGGTTCAAAGGCAGGATGCGCTCGCGGCCGCCCTTGCCCTTGACCGGCAGCATCATCCGGTCGCCCTTGAGCGCGTTGCGCGGCAGCCCCACAAGTTCCGAGACGCGCAATCCCGTTCCGTAGAGGAGTTCGAGCAGGCAGGCCAGCCGAAGAGCGCGCCGCCCCCCGCTCGGCGTTGCCGATGCCGCCGCTTCATGGGCTGAGTTGAGAAGAAGGTCCACCTCGGCAATCGACAATGTCGCGGGCAGGCTCCGCCTTGCTTTTACGCCATCGATAAGCCGGGCGGGATCGTCGGCGCGCAATGCTTCGGCGACGAGAAATTGCGTGAAGCGCTTGAGACAGGACAGTTTGCGGGCAGCGGAGTTTGCTGCAAGGCCACTCTCGGCGCGATCTGCGAAGAACGATTCAAGGTTCTGACGCGAGCACGAAAGGAAGGTCGCAGATTGCGCGGCAAGAAAAGCGGATATTTCCCGCAAATCGGCGGCGTAAGCTGAAATCGTATTGCGGGAAGCGCCCCGTTCCGCGCGCATCATGTGCAGGAACGCTTCCATCGGACCTTCGTCCGCTGGTTGAGCGACGGAAGCTTGGGGGCGCGCCATGCTATCTGATCTTCGCGTCCCGGATCGACTTTGTCATCTCGTGCGGCTGCGGCTCAAAGAAGTTTGCGAGCACGAACATAGTTCCGTAAAACAACCCGACGAGAATACCAATGATTGTCAAAAATCGTAAAAGTGTCGGCATGAAAACCTCCAGGCCGGTTCCTTTGCACATGGGCTGCCGTTCTTCGCGCCCGTTGTCAAGGAGGGGATGTAGGCATAAGTTGGAGAATTGCGATCCATACCAGCTCGAAGCGCGGCAAGCTATGACGGCGGAGAACGACAGCGGCGGTAGCAGACCTCTGGCGCGATCCGTGCGGCGCGCGCTTCAAAAGCGCAGCATCATTCTTGTCGGCATGATGGGGTCAGGCAAGTCGTCGATAGGGCGGCGTCTCGCCGCCGCGCTTGAAATGCCTTTTGTCGATGCGGATACCGAAATCGAGCATGCCGCGGGAATGACGATCGAGGATATTTTCGCGTTCCATGGAGAGCCCTATTTTCGCGAAGGGGAAGAACGGGTCATCCGGCGGATCCTGCAAGGCGGGCCGCAGGTCCTTTCGACGGGGGGAGGCGCTGTGGCGTCGCCGCACACGCGCGCCGCAATTGCGAGGAGCGGAATTCTCGCTTTGGCTCGACGCCCCCCTGGATCTTCTGCTTCAACGCGTCTCGCGCCGCGACAACCGCCCGCTTTTGAAGACGGATGATCCGCGAGCGGTTCTCGAGCGTCTTCTGTCCGAGCGGCGCCCCTTTTACGAGGAGGCCGATCTCAAAATTGAGAGCCGCGACGCGCCGCACGAGGCGGTCGTGGATGAAATCCTTGCGCATCTGTCCTCGTATCTTGCCGGGCAGGAACAGGCTGAGGCGCCGACACAACAAGAATAGAAAGGGATTATGATGGCGAACGTAACGGCCCGCGTGGATGTGAAACTCGGAGACCGGAGCTACCCCATTCTCATTGGGAGCGGCCTTCTGGCCTCGGCTGCCGATCATCTGACGCAAGTCTTGCCGGATGCGCGCTTCGCCATCGTGGCGGACGAGGCGGTCCGCGCCTATGCCGAGGAACTGCAACGCGGCCTTTCCGCAAAAAGCCTGCTGCTCGGGGCTCCGATCTTCGTTCCCTCGGGCGAGTCCTCCAAGAGCTTCCCGGAGCTTGAGCGCGTGTGCACCGCCCTCCTCGATCTCGGCATTGAGCGCAATCATGCGGTGATCGCGGTCGGCGGCGGCGTGATCGGCGATCTGGCGGGCTTTGCCGCCGCCAGCGTGAAGCGCGGCGTGAGGCTCGTTCAGGTCCCGACGACGCTCCTTTCACAGGTGGATTCTTCCGTCGGCGGGAAGACGGGGGTCGACACGTCCCACGGCAAGAATCTGGTCGGGGCCTTCCATCAGCCCTCGCTTGTGCTGACTGACCTCGACACGCTGAAGACATTGCCGCCGCGCGAATTCCGGTCGGGCTATGCGGAGGTCGTGAAATATGGCGCGCTGGGCGACGCCGTCTTCTTCCGCTGGCTCGAGCAGAATGCCGACGCGGTGTTCGATCAGGAACGGGACGATCTCGCCTATGCCATCGAGACAAGTTGCCAGATGAAGGCCGAAATCGTATCCCGCGACGAGCGCGAAGCAGGCGACCGCGCGCTCCTCAATCTCGGGCACACTTTCGGCCATGCGATCGAAGCCTGGGCCGGATATTCGGGCGAAGTCCTGCATGGCGAGGCCATCGCGCTCGGCATGGTGCTGGCCGGCCAGTTCTCGTTCGGGCAAGGTTTTTGCGGATCGCAGGTGGCCTCCCGGCTGAAGACGCACCTCGGCGAGTACGGCCTTCCGGTAAGCTTCGCCGACCTTCGAAAGCAGGTGGGCCGCGCGCCGACGCTCGATCAGCTGCTGTCGTTCATGGAGCAGGACAAGAAGGTCAAGGACGGCGAGATGACGCTCGTCCTCTTCCGTGGAATTGGCGATACCTTCGTCGCCAGGAACGTGGCGCGATCCAGCATCCGCAACTTTCTGCAATCCCAGCTCTGAACGGACCGACGCGCGGCGAAACAAAAATTTGGAGCCCGCTTTTCCGCTTTTGATTTCATCAAAGGCGGGCTCTTGCGCGCGCGGCCGAGCTGTCAGGGCCGCCTTGAGCTCCTGAGAAGCCGTCATCGCCGCCCCCCCCATGCTTTGCCCCGTTCGGAACCTCGAATTGTCTCGTGACTTTCTAAGAGTCTGAGGTGCGCCACTTTAAATGGCGGCCCCTGTTCCCATTCCGGCGAGGCTTTGCTCACTCATAGGAGATCGCAAATGGCTGACGACGGAATCCAGACTGGAACGCCCGGCGCGCCGAAACAGACCGGCGTGGCTGGCTACATCGTCCAAAGGCTCGCTGCTGAGGGCATCAATCATTGCTTCGGGGTTGCTGGCGACTATGCGTTTCCGCTCTGCGATGCCGTCGACCGAAGCAAGGATGTAAAGTGGATCGGTTGCTCAAACGAACTCAACGCATCTTACGCAGCTGATGGCTACGCACGCATAAGGGGCGCAGCTATGTTGGTAACCACTTATGGCGTGGGCGAATTGTCGGCCTTGAACGGAGTGATGGGCGCCAAGGCCGAGCGGTCTTTGATTTTTCATGCGGTTGGGATGCCGTCTTATCAGAATCAGCGGCTCCGCAAGATCGCGCACCACACATTGGGCGATGGGGTTTTCGGTAATTTCGTCAATATTTCCGCCCAGGCTCTGCCACGCTGTGATCGATCCAGATAACTGTATCATAGAGATGGAACGGCTGGTCGCGGAGGCGCGCCGCAATAATCAACCCGCTTACATTATCGTCCCCTCCGACTATGCGTTATCGCCAGTAACGCCGGCGAAAGTCGAGCCCCTTGTACTCAAATCGAACCAAGCCGCGCTCAAGAGCGCAGTGGAAGCAGTCACGGAGAGGCTGAAAACCGCCAAATCGATTGTGGCGCTGCCAGCCTTTACGATCGCGCGCCTCAAGTTACAGGAGCAGGCCTGGAAGACGATTGAAGCACTGGGCTGCCCGTTTGCGACGACTTCGATGGAAAAATGCATCATCGATGAAAGCCACCCACAGTTCGTGGGTATGTATGCCGGCGCCGCTGCGGCCGAGGAGACACGGCAAGTCGTTGAAGCGGCTGACCTCGTGCTTGATCTGGGCGGTGTTAGTCTCAACGATATCACGACCGCGGGCTATTCTGCCCGGCTTGATCTCGCGCGCTTCATCACGGTAGGTCTCAACGATGTCAGGATAGGCGATCAAGTCTTCGATTCCGTGCGTCTGGGCGATATGCTTGCGGAGCTTTCGAAGGTTAAGTCCCCGACGCCGCCCTACAGACGAACGCCTCAGACAGCCCCTGCAATAAACGGGGCTTCCTCGGACAATATTACTATGGATGCCCTTTATCCACGCTTTGCCGCTTTCATTCGGCCAGGCGATATCGTTGTCATGGAGACTGGCAGCTCGAGCCTGGGCATGGCGCCGATGACGCTTGCCGACGGCGTCCGCGTGGAAGCCCAAGTCTTGTGGGGGGCGATTGGCTGGGCGACACCAGCTGCCTTGGGCATGGCAATCGCTGACTTAACTCGCAGAGTTGTTCTGGTCACTGGCGAAGGATCTCATCAGTTGACCGCCAATAAAGTTGGAAGCATGGGCAGGTTCGGCGCAAATATTGTAGTCTTCGTGCTTAACAACGAGGGCTATTTGATCGAACGGGCATTGGAGGAGAACCCGGACAGGACTTATAACGACCTCGCTCCTTGGCGTTACTGTGAGTTGCCGAAGGCTCTGGGGTGCGCCAATTGGTTCACGGCGCGCGCAGGCACGCTAAGGGAGCTTGACGCTTCGATGAAGGCGGCACGCGACAGCAAATCCGGCGCCTACATCGAGATTGTCGGGGGACGAATGGATATGCCCCCGGCCCTTGCGTTCGCGCATGGCCGTTTGAAAGCTTTGTATGGGGCTACGCCATAGGCAGTTTCTCAGCCTCACTCGGCAGCAGCCTGGAATGCGCTCGCTTCCAGCTGCGTGTCGTAGTCTTCGGAGATGTCCTTGTTCGTGTAGTCTTTCAGCAGCGCCGCGGAGACAAGGCTGATAACCGAGCAGGCCAGGATATAAAATGCGATGGCGTAGCCCGAGTGATAGCGGGCGAAAAGCGCGGTGGCGACCAGCGGCGCCGGTCCGCCCGCTATGATGGACGCGAGCTGGTAGCCGAGAGAGGCGCCGCTATACCGGAGCCGGGGCGGGAAGCTCTCCGCGATCAGCGCCGCCTGCGGTCCGTACATCATGGCGTGCGGAACGAGCGACAGGACGACCGCGAGGAAGATGCAGGCCGGGACGTTGGTGTTGAGAAGGGCGAAGTAGATGAAGGCGTAGATGCCGATGGCGCCCGCGCCGAGCATGTACATGCGCCGCCGGCCGATGCGGTCGGAAAGGTAGCCGAAGAACGGGATGGTGAAAAAGGCTAACAGAGACGCTGTGAGCACGGCGATGAGGATCAGATCGCGGGAGCTGCCGAGCACCGTCGTGCCGTAGGTGAAGACAAAAGCGGTGAAGATGTAAAAGGGCGTCTGTTCCGCCATCCGCACGAGCGCCGACAGCAGCACTGTTTTCGGATAGCGCCCTATGACCTCGATGGATGGAGCCCGCGACACCTTCTTCTCGGCGACGAGCTTTGCGAAGGCTGGCGTCTCCAGAATGCCGAGCCTGATCCAAAGGCCGATGGCGACGAGCACGATGCTGATCATGAACGGCGCGCGCCAGCCCCAGACGAGGAACTGATCGCCGGAGATGGCGCTGAAGGCCAGGACCGCGAGATTCGCGAGAAACAATCCTGCCGGAACGCCGAACTGCGGCCATGAGGCGATCAATCCGCGATTCTTCGTCGTCCTCGCCCACTCCATCGAAAGCAGGACGGAGCCGCCCCATTCGCCGCCGACGCCCACGCCCTGGATGAAGCGCAGCACCGTGAGGATGATCGCGCCCCAGACGCCGATCTGGTCATAGGTTGGAACAAAGGCCACGGCAAAGGTCGCCAGACCCATCAAGAGCAAGGTTGCAATCAAGGCGGCCTTGCGGCCCATGCGGTCGCCGTAATGGCCGAAGATCGCCGCGCCGACGGGCCGCGCCGCGAACCCGACAGCATAAATGCCGAACGCTTCCAGGGTGCCGGTCAGCGGATCGGAATTCGGAAAATAAAGTTTCGCAAAAACAAGACCTGTGACGATGCTGTAAAGGAAGAAATCATACCATTCGATCGTCGTTCCGATCGTGCTGGCTACAACGGCGCGATAGAGTTGCTTTTGATGATCTTGCGCTGAGAGCGAATCCTGTGCAGGGGCGGGAATGGTCATGAGCGACCTCCAGGAAAACCTCTAGTTTGTGCAGGGTTAAGAGGTTTGGCGTTTCCATTGTCTTTTGGCGGCAACGCGCCGCTCCAGTATAATACCGGTATTCTGGCGTAGTTCCGAATGCAACTTTACGCCGCTACTCTCAACGGGTCAGGCCGCCACGCGCGCCCTGTTCAACGCTGCATCCACGAGCTTCTGGCTCTCCGCCCAAAGCCGGCCCGCGATAACGGGATCGTCCGCGATGGGATTGGTTGCGACCGGCCTTTTCTTGACGAAATACGCGCCGCTGACGCCTTCAATCGACGGCGAGGTCGCCACAAAGAGCGAGTTTTCGGCGCCTCGCTCGGGCGACAGCATAACCGGCTTAATCACAGACCAGCCGAAGCCGAAAACGCCTCCCTTGTTTCCGATTCCGGTCCCCACAAGGCCAGGATGGAGGCAGTTCGCCGTGACGTAACGAGGCGGCAGGCGGCGGGCCAATTCCTTTGTGAAGAGAATGTTCGCGAGCTTGGACTGTGAGTAGGCAGCCATCATCTTGTAGCGCCGCGAGAGCATGAGATCGCCAAGATCGATCGAGGCGCGCCTCGCCGCTTCCGACGCTACGTTCACGATCCGGGCATTCCGGCCGTATTCGCCTGAGCGTTCCAACGCGGGCAGAAGCGTGTTTGTGAGCAGGAACGGCGCCAAGTGATTGACGGCGATGGTCATTTCATAACCATCCACCGTGAGTTCCCGTCTCGGCGAGAAAAGCCCCGCGTTGTTGACGAGGATGTGAATCTGCGGATAGCGGTCGAGAATCTTCGCGGCCGCATCGCGCACCGCCATCAGGCTTGCGAAATCGGCGACGACCACATCGGGCTTCTTGCCCCGCATTCTCGTCACCATCGCGCGGGCATCCTCCCCACGATGGGGATCGCGGCAAACCATGATGACACGAGCGCCGGCCCGAGCGAGACCGATGGCGGTCCAAAGCCCGATCCCGCCGGTCGCGCCCGTTACGATGGCCGTTCGCCCTTCCTGGCTCGGAAGAGAGGGGCTGGCTGTTTGCGTGCGAGGGGTTTCGGTCATTTTTGCCTCCGGCTGTACCAGAGTAACAAGAAGGCCGCGGTTTTGTCGCCGCGGCCCATACGAAACTTACGATTGCTCACCGGGTCAGAATGATGAAATCGCTGTAGTCGTCGGTTTCGCGGCTGATTCCGCTGTCGGAGATGATAAGAGAGCCGCCCGTCCAGAGCATCTCGGATATTTTTCCCGCGACCTCGGGCGGCATCTCGATGCGGTCGAGCGCCGCGGAAGCCGATGTCGTCGGGGCCGGAATGCGGGGGCTGTCCTCGTCATCGTCATAATAGCGGCTGTGGCGCTTCCGCGGGCGGTCCGTGTCTGCGCCCGCCTCGGGCAATGTCAGCACCAGCCAGCGAAGCCGTGGCGCGTCGCCCGCGCCGCCCTTTACGGGCGGCATCGCCATATAAAGATGAGTGCCGAGCGGTTTCGCGGGATCGCGGATCGTCACCGGCACGTCGAAGACCTTGAGGTAGTTCTGGCGTACATAAAGGCGCTGAGTCTTGCGGCTGATGAAAACGGAAACGGGCGCGAGCCTGCGGGTCCATATCTTCACGCCTTCAGCGGCTGACCTCTGAACGTTATCGAGATCCTTGTAGGTTTTCAGCGCGGCAGCCCACTCGTCGTCTTTTTGGGATTTGGCGCTTTGAGCTGTCTCCACCTGCGCTTCCGCCTCTTTGACCTTTGCCTCCGCTTCGGCCTTCGCCGCATTGGCGGCATTTAACGCCGCCTCGCCGGCCGCTTTCTGCACCTGCCGTTCCGCAGCTGAAAGGTGGTCTTTGGCAATGTTGAGCGCGACCTGCGCCTTCTTGAGATTGACGGTCGCGACCTGCATTTCCTTGGCTTTGGCCTGAATGGCGGAGCGCGCGGGACTGGCTGCTGCCGCCACTTCCTCCACTTTCTTGGCCGCCAACGCCTTCATGGCCTTGGCGTACTCCGGCGGATTCAGAAGTTTTTGAGTTGCGCCGCCGGGCTGAGCTTCGCTGCCATCATCGGCCTTGATCGCAACTTTCTCCGCCGCTCCGCTGGACGTCGCCACGGCGTTCTGAAGGATGCGTCCCGATATGGTCATGTTCTCCGGCCCGGGCTCGGGGAGGAGAGCCGGCACGGGCAGCTTGGCATGGGAGAACGGTGCCGGCGCGATATCTCCTCGCGTGATGATGACACGCTCATTGCCCTGGGTCAGGCCGAACATGCGCTGTGCGAAATCGTGCGGCAGCCTGATGCAGCCGTGAGACGCCGGGTAGCCGGGCAGAACGCCCTCGTGCATCGCGACGCCCGACCAGGTGATGCGCTGCATGAAGGGCATCGGCGCCCCGCTGTAGATGTTCGAATGATGGAGCCGTTCTTTCCCGAGGATGTTGAAGATGCCCATCGGCGTCGGGTGGCCCGGCATTCCCGTGGAAATGGGGGCGCGGGCATAAAGACCATCGTTCGAGTAGACGGAAACATGCTGCCGCCCAAGCGATATGACGAAGAACATCGGACCGCTCGGCTGCGCCGCTTCTTGCGGCTTCTGCTTTTTGTCGGAGGCGCCCCGATGCCGGCTGCTTTGATGATCGGCGTGATGGCGCGGGTCCTCATAACCCCCCCAATGCCGGGATCGCGCAAACGCACTGTCTAGGAGAGGAATGGAACCGCTCGCCACGAAAACAAGGACCAAAAACCGACGCAACCGCCACCGGGGCGGCTGAGAACGAAGTAAGATTTCTTCCACGGAGACTATTCCACCACCAGGAGCTTGACGCGACATATTGAGCCTTTCCCGGGTAACTCCACTCATGACCGATCAGTCCAAGTTACTTCAGTTACGCGGACTGAAAAAGTCTGGTCTTAAACCCTGGAGCAGGAAAGTCGCCAAGGAATAAATACCGGGCCAAGGTTACGATTTAGTTGTGATTGGAGCTAGACGCCTCGCGGGAAGTCCTGACCCGTTTGCTGCGAGCGCTGACAGGATAAGGCGTACTAGCTACCCAGGCAGTTCGCCCTGCCAGCGTGTCTGGAGATTGGCAAGCAGCCAGTCGATCAGGATGAGGGAGGTGCCCAGCGTGAGAAATAATGCGAGAAGCATCAAGCTATTCAGAAAAACGCCCTCGTATCCATCGCGGGTGACATTGAGGAAGGGATAGGGATACGTCCCAAACATGGCGCCGCGCACAAGCGTGTAGATTAAATAGATTGATGGATAGCCTTGCCACACAATTTGATCTGCGAGGCGAAGCGAGCCCTTGGGCGTAAAAAACAACCAGAACGCGATGTACAGCAAGGGCAGCACGGCGTGGAAAATTCGGTCTGTCAGATACTCAAGCCCTCGCGGGATCCAAAGCCCCTGAAGAACCGCGGCGTAAACGATCGCAACAACAAGAATGTAAACCGCAAGCGCCGTCTGAAAGCCAGGCCAGTTCCAGAAGCTTTCCTCATCCGGTTCGCAGGCCACCAAGACAAGGCAGGCAGCGATAAGCAAGTTTGTGAGCGTGGTAAAAAAGCTTAAATAGTTTGTAACTTCCCAGATGACGAAATCATCATGCGTGATGGCATTGTCTAAAGTAAGATAAAGCTGAAGTCCCAATGCTGTCCATCCGAGACTTGCAATGGCGCCAGCCACCAGCCTTCTCGTAAGCATACGTGCTGTTAATCCTCGTTCAGGGTGCTCTATCCGATCGAGGATTTAACAAGTAAAACGGGGCCGTGTGCCCCGCCTTTGGTTCAAATTTTTCGTGATTACTTCAATTTTTTCTGATTCGTCATACGGTCGTTGCCACGTTGGCATCCGCCTGAGCGTGAAGCCTGTCACGCTTGATTGCGAGCTTGTTCAGAGCCGATACATAGGCGCGCGCCGAAGCCACCATGGTGTCGGTGTCGGCGCCGCGGCCTGTAACAGTCTTTCCGTTCTCTTCGAGGCGGACGCTTACCTCGGCCTGTGCGTCGGTGCCTTCGGTCACGGCGTGGACCTGATACAGAGGCAGCCGCGCCTCATGCGGAACGATCGCCTTGATCGCGTTGAAGGTGGCGTCGACTGGCCCGTCGCCCTTCGCCTCGGCGGTTTCATGCTTTCCATCGACTTCAAGCGTAATGGTCGCCTTCTGGTTCCCGCCCGTGCCTGCGATCACGGTGAGAGACAACACCCTGATACGGTCGTGCGCGTGCCTGATCTCCTGATCGACGAGCGTCTCGATATCCTCGTCAAACACATGCTTTTTGCGATCGGCCAGATCCTTGAAGCGGTGGAATGCATCCTCAAAGGCGTTGTCGCCGAGATCGTAGCCCAGATCCTTCAGCTTCTCGCGGAAGGCATGACGCCCCGAATGTTTGCCCATCACGAGCGAGCTTGCGCGCACGCCGACACTCTCCGGCTTCATGATCTCATAGGTCTGTGCGTTCTTCAGCACGCCATCCTGGTGAATGCCGGACTCGTGCGCGAAGGCGTTCTGCCCGACGATGGCTTTATTGTATTGGATCGGGAATGCCGTCACGGCCGAGACGAGCCGCGAGGCGCGCATGATCATGGTCGTGTCGATGCCTGTCCAGTACGGCATGACATCGTTGCGGGTCTTCAGCGCCATCACGACTTCTTCCAGCGCCGCGTTGCCGGCGCGTTCGCCGAGGCCATTGATCGTGCACTCGATCTGCCGCGCGCCCGCCTTCACGCCCGCCAGGCTGTTGGCGACGGCCAAGCCGAGATCGTTATGACAGTGGGTCGAGAATATGATGCCGTCGGCGCCCGGCACGCGCTCACGCAGCATGGTGATGATGTCGGTGAACTCGTCCGGGACGGTGTAGCCAACCGTGTCGGGGATGTTGATGGTGGTCGCGCCCGCCTTGATGGCTGCTTCGACGCAGCGGCATAAGTAATCGGGTTCGGTCCGCGTGGCGTCCATGGCCGACCATTCCACATCGTCGGTGTGGGACCGCGCGCGGGTGACGGACGTAACGATGGCGTCGTAAACCTGCTCCGCGCTCATCTGCAGCTGATACTGCCGGTGCAGAGGCGAGGTGCCGATAAAGGTGTGGATGCGGCCTCGCTTCGCGGGGCGGATGGCCTCGCCAGCGCGATCGATGTCCTTCGGGTTGGCGCGGGCCAGCCCGGCCACCACGGCGTTCTTCATGAGCTTCGAGATCTCGGCGACGGCCTCGAAATCGCCATTCGACGCAGCCGGAAACCCGGCCTCAATGATGTCGACGCCCATCTCGTCGAGCACTTGTGCAACCTGGAGCTTTTCCTCATGCGTCATCGTTGCGCCGGGAGACTGCTCGCCGTCCCGCAGCGTCGTATCGAAAATCAAAACGCGGTCTTTTTCTGAGCGGTTTGCAGCGGGCGAGCTGGCGGCCTTCGAAGAAGGAATTTCGGTCATCGTTTAAGGATCCTTGCCTGATCTAGTGAAAATATCACAAACCCGGCAGGTCCTCCATCGAGCGCCCGGGCCTTAACCCCCAAGCGCTCGCCCGTCGGCCGGGCAGCCAGCGCTCAGGGGCGAATAAGGAGAAGAAGGCCGCGCAAAGCCGCGAGGTCCGCATTGATGCGGCCTTCAAAAGCGGCAGAGATGAAATGGGCGCGCGCCATGGGCATGTTTGTCCAAAGTCCTGAACATGCATAATGCATATTTTTGCGGGTCGAACAAGTCTTCAGCGCGGCTACGGTTCACTCCGCGGGCTTAGGCCTCAAGCTCACCGCGACCTCTGGCGTATGCGGATGTTTATGCATGGGCAAGGCATCCGCAGCGGCAGGTTCATGTCCGCCGGATATCCGGTCCATGAGCGCGAAAAGAACGCCCGATACGACAAACGTGAGGTGCAGACCGATACGCAGGTAAATCTCGCTTTGGTCGTGCGCCTTGATATTCACGAATGTTTTCAGAAGCTCGATGCCGGAGATGGCGACGATGGTGCCCATCAGCTTGATTTTCAGGTCCGCAAACGAGACAAGGCCCATCCAGTCCGGCCTGTCCTCGCTGTCGCTGGTGTCGATCTTCGAGACGAAAATCTCGTAGCCCGCAAAGACGATCAAGAGCACCAGATTGGCCACCATGACGATGTCCACGAGAGACAGAACGGTCACAATGACGGTGTTGGGGTTTGCGTGAAGCGCCTCGGGGATGAACTCAATGAATTCCCTCGTAAATGTCCAAAGAAGGAGGGCGAGCGAAAGCGACAGCCCGGCGTAAAATGGAGCCAGAAGCCACCGGCTCGCGAAAATTCCGGACTCGAGATTGCGTTCGATCGTTTTCTTCATTACCCGGTCCTGACTTTATTGGAGCCATGCGAGGGGAGGAATATAGCGTGGGGGGCCGGCGCAAGCCTATGCAACACGCCGCATTCCCATGATAAGGCAAGACATCTTTTAAGCAGATGCTTCACCGTGGACCTTGCGGCAATATGCCGATGCCTTAATATCCTTTATTAGCCGATGGCGATATAGCCTGGAGCCAAGGCGCTCCCATGGGCCGCATACGGGCGCCATGATGAATGAAAGAGGTTTCATGCGCTTACCCTCGAACGGCCGGACAGGCAAGGCGCCTTCCTTCAGGTCGCGGCCTCTATCGTTTTTGCGGCTTGCGGCCCAGAAACGGCGGCGCTTCCCGCTATTTCCACTGCGGAAGCCGGTAAGAGTTTATGGGAAGATCGGAAACCTCGAGGTACGGCTCGCCCGGTCGATATCCGACATCAAGAAAGCGCAGCGCTTGCGCTTCGAGGTTTTCTACAAGGAGATGGCGGCTATCGCCGACGCGCGAACGCGGCTCAAAAAACGCGACGAAGACGAGTACGACATCATTTGCGATCATCTGCTTGTGATCGACAAAGCAACCGACCGGGCGGCAAAAAGGCCTTGGGCCAAGCGGCCGAAAGTGGTGGGCACCTATCGTGTCCTCCTGCAAGAGATCGCGGAAAAGAACCAGGGGTTCTATACGCAGGGCGAGTACGACATCGCGCCGCTCATCGCGAAAAAGCGCGCAACCCATCGTTTCATGGAGCTGGGCCGCTCCTGCGTACTGAAGCCCTATCGCAACCGCCGCTCTGTGGAACTCCTGTGGCAGGGCCTTTGGACCTATGTCCGCGAGCATGGCGCGAACGTGATGATCGGATGCGCGAGCTTCCCCGGCACAGACCCCAAGGCTCACGCGCTGGCGCTCAGCTTCCTGTATCATCACGCGCTGGCGCCTGAGGAATGGCGGGCGTCGGCTCATCCCGAGCAGAAGGTCGAGATGAACATGATGCCCAAGGAGGAGATGAACGCGAAGGAAGCGCTGAAGCTGATGCCGCCTCTGATCAAGGGCTATCTCCGGCTCGGCGCCTATGTCGGGGATGGAGCTGTTGTGGACAAACAGTTCGGCACGACCGATGTCCTGATCATTATGCCAGTCGAGGCCATCGACTTACGCTACTTCTCCCATTTCGGGGCGCCTGACGAGATCTTGCCGCAACCTGCTTCAAGGCGAGGCCATTCGGTCCATTAGGCAGGCGCGACCCGGTTGGGCGGGTGCGGGCAAAGGACGCCGATGAAAGCGTTTTCATCTCTTGCGGTGGTCGTGGCGCTGTGGCTCGGCGTCAGTTTCTCGCTATGGCTTTTTTACAGGCTTTTTCGACGGCGTGACGGTTCGAAGCAGAAGCAGTTGACGGCTGCGGCGCTCGCGCTCGTTGACGAAGGCATGGCTGTGCTCAGTGCGCTAAGGGCGCGCGCATCCGAACCCGCAGGCGCCTCGGGATCGTATGGATGGCATTCCAACGACTCTCGCGAAGCGATGCAAGACGATGTTCGCGCGCTTCTTAATGCCATCGAGGCGAAAAGTTCCTATTTCGACCGCGTCAAAGCTGGCAAGAATAAAATTGAGAAGACCTTCGGCCTGTCGGATTTTGCGCCGCTCGCCGAAATCCTGCAAATCCGTCGCGATTTTTGGGCTGCCTCGGAGATTTTCCTGATCGAGGACATCAGGGCCCTGGGAGCAGAGCTTACAGAACCCGAGTTCTATGAGACCTTCAGGGCGGAGGCTCTCACGCTGCTGTTCAGAGACGAAAACGCGGCCCAGCGTGACGGCGATCCGGTCGTCCTGAGGCTCTCCATTGCGCGTGAGGAGGCCGCGGCCTTCAGCGTCCACGTTGAGGAAACGATTGCCGCGGAGTTCGAAAAGAGCAGGGCGCCCACGCCGGCCGAGATCATTGCCGTACCTGTGAACCTCGGGCAATCGGCTGCATTCGTTGTCCGCGAAGGCCGCACTATCTTGAAGGATGCAGCCGCGACCGCTCAAATCTTCGCCCGCTCGGTCGGCTCCAAAGGGCTGAAGGCAGCCGCTGAGGAACTGCGCAAAGCGCGCGGCGACCTTCCGAGCCAGTTCGCGGACGCTTTCGAGCGCGCCGGCGGCCTCGCCCGGAAAGGCGGCGATGGCTTGAAGCGGCATTACGAGTTTGTGCTCGAGGCGCAGGAATTGCGCGCCCGCTACGCCGAACTTCTCGCGCGGGCGCCCATCCTCACCGAGAAAGGCAAGCAGTTCCTCGCTCGCCTTGAACTCGAAAAGCGCGCCGAGCAGCTTCGTGAATCCTCGGGCGACGCGGCTGACTGGACGCGGCAGATGGTCGTGATGGCGATCGCCCACCTCATCAGGGGCCTGCAATTCGTCCAGGCAAAGATTACGCCGCAACAGAACAAACAGCTTGCGGTCGTGGCTTCGGCTGATGAGCCGGTCCGGGCTCCGGCTGAGACAGCGGCTTCCGAAGAGTCCTTCAGGGTCTTGCTCTTGCCCTCATCGTCCTATGCGGGCGCCAATAGCGGCCGGGAAAAAGCCCGGGGCAGCGCCCGGTCGAGGAAACAGCCCAAAGCGGCTCCAGAAAACGAGACGGTTTATAAATCGGCATCAGCGCCGGCGCGTCCCGCAGGCCGACTGCGCGACCTCGTTACTGGTGAAGGGTCCCGAACGGAATACGGCGCCGCCGTCGCCGAGGCTCCCCGTCCGAGAACTGTTCGTCCCACTCCCGTCAGAAGCTCCAGCTCCCTTCTCGACAGGCTCTCAACCGTGGATAATGAGGAACAGACCGAGACTGAGGACTTTTCTTCCTTGCAGGAGGAGGCCAATCCCAAGCGCCGGTCTTTCCGTCCTTTCAAGTCCGCTCGAAATTGAGGCTTCGTCTGAATGTTTCTGCGTTTCTTCTATGAGTTGAAGCAGTCCGGGATCCCTGTGAGCGTCAAGGAGTATCTGACGTTCCTTGAAGCGGTGAATTCCGGGATCGCGGACAAGAAGATCGACACCTTCTATTACCTCTCCCGCGCCTCTCTCGTGAAGGACGAGCGCCACCTCGACAAGTTCGACCGGGTTTTCGGATATGTCTTCCGCGGTCTTGAGAGCTTGGCGGAGGGGATCGAGGCCGAGATCCCGGAAGAGTGGTTGCGCGCGCTTGCCGAACGCCTGCTCACCGACGAGGAGAAAGCGCAAATCGAGGCGCTCGGCGGCTGGGACAAAATCATGGAGGAGCTGAAAAAGCGCCTCGAGGAGCAGAAAGGCCGCCACGAAGGCGGCAACAAATGGATCGGAACGGGGGGCACGTCGCCTTTCGGCGCTTACGGCTACAACCCGGAAGGCGTGCGCATCGGCCAGGACGGGAACCGCAATTTCCGCGCCGTGAAGGTCTGGGATCGTCGCGATTTCAAGGATCTCGACGGCGAGGTCGAGCTTGGAACGCGCAACATCAAGCTCGCTCTGCGCAAACTCCGGCGCTTCGCCCGCCAAGGCGCGGCGGAAGAGCTGGACCTCGACAACACCATCAAGGGCACGGCGCACAAGGGCTATCTCGACATCGCCTTCCGCCCCGAGCGGCGCAACACCATCAAGGTGCTCGCGTTCTTCGATGTGGGCGGCTCGATGGACTACCACATCCGCGAGTGCGAGGAGCTTTTCTCCGCCGCGCGCTCCGAGTTCAAGCACATGGATTATTATTACTTCCACAACTGCTTGTACGAGAGCGTGTGGCGCAAGAACGTGCGCCGCTGGGACGAGCGCGTTCCGACCTATGAGGTGATGAACACCTATCCGGCGGACTATAAGGTCATTTTCGTTGGCGACGCCGCCATGAGCCCATACGAGATCATGACGCCCGGCGGCTCGGTCGAGCATTGGAACGAGGAGGCGGGGCAGGTGTGGCTGCAGCGCATGCTTGCCATTTACAAGCACGCGGTTTGGCTGAACCCCACGACGGAGCGCTACTGGAACAGCACGCCATCGCTCAAACTCGTCCAGCAGATCATGGGCAACCGCATGTACCCGCTGACGCTGGACGGCATCGACGCCGCGATCACAGAGTTGATGCGGTAGCTGCGATAGAACGACCTGCTGGCGTGGCAGGCTGCTGAAATATTGGCTTCATCCTTCGACAAGCTCAGGATGAGATCGCGCGCTTTCAATCGGCGACCTTGACGATCAGCTTGCCGGTATTCTGCCCCTTGAACAACATCCGTACGGCGTGGTCCGCGTTCTCCAGGCCCTCGACGTCGTGGAAACGCCAGTTCAGCTTGCCCTCGAGTTCTGAGCTTGGCCAGGGCGCGGAAGGCTTCGGGATAGCGCGCCGCGTAGTCGAATGCGATGAAGCCCTGGAGCTTGAGGCGTTGCATCAGGATGATCGGATAGTTCGACGGCGCGGCGCCCTTGCCCTCGTTGTCATAGACCGAGATCATGCCGCACTGAACGATACGGCCAAAGAGGTTCATCTGGGCGAGAACCGTGTTCAGCGTCTCGCCGCCGACATTGTCAAAGAAGATATCGACGCCCTCGGGGCAGATTTCGCGCAAACGTTGTTCGATGGTCTCGTTCTTGTAGTCGATGGCATGGTCGAAGCCGTAGTCGCGGGTCAGGCCTTCGCATTTCACCTTGCCACCCGCGATGCCGACAGTCTTGCAGCCGAGCGCCTTGCCGATCTGGCCAACGATGCTGCCGACCGCGCCAGCGGCGCCGGAGACAACGAGCGTCTCGCCGATTTTCGGCGCGCCGATGTCGATCAGGCCGAAATAGGCGGTCGGTCCCACAAGGTAGAATTGGCCGAACACGTCCTTGCGCGTAATGCCCTTGATCTCCGGAACGGGGGAGACCATCGCTGCGGGGACGCACGCATAATCGCTCCAGGTCCCGAGCCCCATCACGATGGCGCCCTCCGCGACCGAGTCCGACGCGCTTTTCACGACGGTTCCGCAGATCAGGCCGCGCATCGGCGCGCCTAGCGCCACCGGCGGCATGTATTGCGGAATGTCGCTCATCCAGATCCGGTTTGTCGGATCGAGCGAGAGCCATTCCGTCCTGACGACAACCTCACCCTTCGCCGGATTCGGGATCTGGCCCGTGCGGAAGACAAGATCGCCATCCTTGATTTCACCGTCCGGACGCCGCGCCAGGATCCATTGCCGATTCTCAGTTGCCATAGATGGTCCTCTGTCATGTCATTCTTACCAGCGGCGGTTGCTAGTACAGCCGGCCGGAAGTTCGCACTCCCATTGCCGCAAACGCTCAAACGTACTTCCGGCCGTAAGCTGTACTAGCAGGCTGCTGAAAAAGCGGCGAGTGTAGAACCTTATTCTCTCCGGAGCCTTCTCGATGGCAGATTGCTTGTAGCCGCAGGCCGCCATCCTCGTTTTCTTTTATGCGGCGAGCAGCCTTGGCAGGCGAGCAAGATTGTACGCGGCAAGCGTGAGGGTGAACTGGCCACCCACGCGATCGAGGCCGCGCAGCATGGTCTTGGCCACTGGCCCCACGGTCTTGCTCCAGCCGAACGTCTCCTCGATCCGTTTGCGGATGCGCTGGCTTACGGCGTATCCGGCATGGCGCGTTGTGCGCCCATCGATGGCCGACCCCTTGGCTTTAGCCGCCACATGCGGCGTCACATTCATGGACTTCAGCTCGTTCACGAAGTCTTCGGCGTCGTATCCCTTATCGGCGCCCAGAGTGATGCGGACCGGCCGGTCCGCCCGAGGCTCGATCATCGCCAGCGCGGCGTTCCGTTCGGCATGGCCGTTCGCGTGACTCACGCAGGCTTCGACCACAAGGCCGTTGCGGTTTTCCATCAAGGCATGGCCCATATAGCAGAGCCTGGCTTCCTTGCCCCCGCCCTTGCGGTAAAGGCGGGCATCTGGATCGGTGACGGAGGCATGCGTTTCGTTTGAGCGCTTCTGCCCATGGAAGTTCACTTCGCCATTGCGGCCCGCCACAGGCGTTTCAGCTGGCGCGGCAGCTTCGCAAGCCTGCGCTTCGGCAGACGCTTGGCCTGCCTCGGCCGAACCCGCCGCGGGCGGCTCACTTTCCTCCGCTCCAGACCTGGGCTGGAAGCTCTTCATGGAAGCCCAGGCTTCGACGAGCGTGCCGTCCACGGAGAAATGCTCGTCCGATAGCAGCGGCGCCACATCCTTATGGGCCAGGATCGCGGCCAGGAATTTGCGCGCGATATCCGTAGTCAAAAGCCGGTCGCGGTTCTTCGTAAACACGGTTGGAACCCAGACCTGATCGTCGATACCAAGCCCCACGAACCAGCGGAACAACAGATTGTATTGCATCTGCTCCATCAACTGGCGTTCCGAGCGGATCGAAAACAGGATTTGAATCAACGCCGCCCGCAACAGCCGCTCGGGCGCAATCGAGGGGCGGCCATCGGCGGAGTAAAGCTTGGCGAACTCTGCATCGAGTGCCGCCAGGGCGGCATTCACGAAATCGCGGATTTTGCGCAGCGGATGTTGGACAGGAATACGCTCCTCCAGATCGACATAGCTGAACATCGATCCCGTCTGACCATCCTGTCCGCGCATGAAACCCTCCCTCGCAATCGCGCGAACGGAATCATATTCGCATGCCGCTGTCAGTAACGGGGTTTTTCAGCAGCCTGCTAGATCAATTATTTGCTAGTACGCCTTATCCGCGGAAAGTCCTGTCAGCGGCCGCCGCAAGTGGGTCAGGACTTCCCGCGGGGCGTACCAGATTAGACATGGAGCCGGCGCGGGCGCCGTTCCAGAGAGGCCGGTTACTGTGGAAACACAGGCGGCACATATTGGAGCGTCCCGGCGAAATACCACAGCAGGAACAGCACAAGCGGACCATTCACCAAAAGCTGCAGGAAGGTGAAGCCAACGATATCGCGCGCCTTGACCCCCAAAATGCCGACAAGGGGCAGCATCCAGAACGGGTTGATCAGATTGGGCAACGCCTCCGCCGCGTTATAAATCTGGACCGCCCAGCCAAGATGGACGTGGAGGTTGTTTGCGGCCTGCATCACGTAGGGCGCTTCAATCACCCATTTGCCGCCGCCCGATGGCAGCAGAAAGCCGAGGAAGGCCGAATAAATTCCCATGATTGCTGGGAAGGTGCTGGTGTTCGTCAGGCTGACAAAGGCTTCCGCGAGCCTGTGTGAGATGGTCGCTCCTCCATATCCCGCCGCCCCGGTGAGGATCGCCGCAATCGCGCCGTAGAGCGGGAACTGGATCAAGACGCCTGTCGTCGCAGGAACGGCGTTGCTCACCGCGTTGAGGAAGCTCCGTGGGCGCCAGTGCAGGAGAAGCCCGAGCATCAGGAAAGAAAAATTGTAGGTGTTGAGACTTGAGATCGCGAGGATGGGACTTTTGCTCGCGAACTCCTGCCAGATCCAGCCTGCGCTCAGCGCAACGAGAAGGATGGTGATGAGCGGGTTATATTCCAGCCATTCGCTGGGGCGTTCGCGGGGAGGAAGCGCGGCGGCCTGCGTTTGCAGATCGACGCCAAGGTCTTTTGCCGTCACTGCGTGGACTTTCGTCGGCGCGGACAGCCAGGCGATTGTCGTCGAGACGACGATCAGGATGGCGCACAGCGCCATGGACTGCCAGAGGAAGATCGTTTGCGAAAAGGGGATGATGCCCGTGATCTGCATCAGGGCCTTGGGCAGGCTGGCGGAATTGGCCTGCAACTGCGCTGCGGATGAACTAAGCCCCAGAGCCCAGGTCGCGCCAAGGCCCAGATAAGCGGCAGCGCCGGCGGCGCGATAATCCATGCCAAGATCGGACCGCCGCGCCAGCTCCCGGACAAGGAGGCCGCTGAAAATGAGGCTGAACCCCCAGTTCAGAAGCGAAGAGAGCATGCTGACGGCGGCGACGAACGCGACCGCGCGAGGCCCGCTTCCGGGAATGGATGCCAGTCCGCGAATAAGCCTTGCGGCGGGCGGCGACATTGCGACCACATAACCGCTGATGACCACGAAGGCCATCTGCATCGTGAAGGTGATAAGGGTCCAGAACCCGTCGCCGAAGGATTTCGCCACGGCTTGCGGCGCCGCCCCGTTCACGAGAGCGGCGGCGGAAACCAGGATCACGGCCAGCGCCGCGAAAATATAGGCGTCCGGAAACCATCGCTCAGCCCAGCTTGTGAAGCCGAGCGCTGCTCTTGCGAGCGTTCCTTCCCTGGCGGCAGGCAGATCGCGGCTTTCGCGTGCTATTGTCATGCCCGGTCCTCTTTTTTTCCCAGGCATAGCAGAATTAGAAACCTTGCGCTTCTGGAAATTAGGCGCATCTCAGATACCGCCTACTCCTCCTTGGGCCGCGTCTCGGGCATTAAGAGAAGAAGAAGCAGAGCGCCAAGTCCGCCCGTCGCTCCGAGCGTCAGGAACGCGGCATGCCTCCCGTATGTGTCGGCGATATAGCCCGCGGCGGATGTGCTGATCGCGGCGGCGAGCCCGATCGACATTCCCACCACGCCCTGTGCGAGATTGAAATGTCCGGTGCCGTAGGAGATGTCCGCGATGACGAGCGGGATCAGAACGCCAAGCACCGAGGCGGAAACGCCATCGAGGATTTGGATCGAGACAACCGGGAACGCGCCATTGAAGTAGGCCAGAAGCGCGCCGCGGATCGGCAGCACCGCCAGCGCCGCGACGAGAAGCGGGCGGCGGCCGATCCTTTGCGCGAGGCGTCCGACCCATGGGGCGAACAGCGCGACGATAATCTGCGGCAGCACGATGCACGCCCCGATGAGCGAGACGGCCCAACTTGCCGACGTCTTCGTGAGTTCGGTTGCGACAAGCGGAAGCATGGGCGCATTGGATAGCTGGAACATCACGATGCCGCCGATGAAAACCCACAACGCCCGGCTCTTCAAAAGCATCGCAAGTCCGGAAAGGATGCCGGATTGCTCTTTAGCCGGAATGCCGCCGTGAGCGCTGGCCGCATTCACCTCGCTGTCCCTGATGCGGAAAAGGGCCACCAGGGCTGGAAGCGTGAAGGCGGCCGTTACAAAGAAAACCGCCTGCGGGGAAACGAAGTGACCGGTTGCCCCCATGATTACGGCGGCGGCGCCATTTCCGGCCGAAGCGAAACGGGAGTTGCGCCCCAGCCGCGCCGCGAGTGCATGCCGCCCGACGAGCCCGAGGCTTATTGCGGCAATCGCGGGCCCAAGCACCGAGGTTGCCGTGGCCTGCAAGGCGCGGGATGAAGCGACGGCGACGAAGACCGGCCACACGGCGATGATGAAGGCGCTTGCGCCGATGGCGGCGACCGCCACCGCGGCGGCGGATCGTTCGGACCGGACGCGGTCTACCAGCCACCCGCCGGGGATTTGACTGAAGAGGCTCGCAAGGGCGCCCACCGAAAGCACGAGCCCGATGTCGGTCTGGGTCCATTTCTGCGTAGAAAGATAGACCGCGATGAACGGTCCGAACCCCGTCTGAATATCGCCGAGAAAAAAGGTGAACCAGTCCAGCCCCCGGAGGCTTTGCTGCGAAGTCCCAGGAAAATCCTCACCCGCCGCCTCCGGCGTTGGAGGCGGCTTATCAGGCAGGTCTTGCATTACGCTAATTTCGCGTCACGCCGTTCGCCGCCTGACCACGAGCACTTATGACGACGACCGGTTTGCCTGTTTTCACCTCCGG
Organism: uncultured Alphaproteobacteria bacterium; assembly: GCA_963757195.1. Classification (GTDB taxonomy): domain Bacteria; phylum Pseudomonadota; class Alphaproteobacteria; order Rhizobiales; family Rhodomicrobiaceae; genus Rhodomicrobium. The sequence goes on along the minus strand of CAVWQG010000001.1, from coordinate 1,212,748 downwards.
CGCCGTGCCGAGACGCTCCGCAGGAAGGTCCGTCATCACCGCGCCTTTGCCGTCGTTCGGCTCGAAACGCAAGTCGGACCAGGCGACCGCAATCTTGCGGGTGCCGACGCCGAGGAAGCCGCCATAATCCACCACCACGGCGCGAACGTGGCCGGCTTCATCCGTGAGGACATCGACGACGCGCCCGGCATTTCTGCCGGAGGCGACCAGTTCTTTGCCGAGGACGCTTTCCGTGTGGCGAAGGATCGTATGCCTGATTGGCGCATCGCCTGGCGACTGCGCTTCGTAGTCGTTTCCCCCATTTGCTGCAACGACGCCGCCCGCAGCAATCGAGAGCAGCAGAACGGCTCCGATCTTCCGTAACGCTGTCATATGCCATGCCCGCAAATGCCATGCCCACTTATCTCGCTCAACATCGAAAGCAGCGAGACGTTCCGTCGCGAGGCTTCTTATTTGAGGTGTGCGGCAAAACGGCTTCTTGCGCCCAGCAAGGCGCGGTAAGGTCCGGCGGCGAGCGCTGCGCGGTAGTCCCGATAGTCTTCCGCGTCCAAGGCGTACTTGATCGGCTGGCCGGCCTCAGCCTTCATCGTCACCTTTTCTCCAGCGATTATGGTCGAGCCAAGGCCCGTGTAGACATATTTGTCTCCGAAGCTCTCCTTGAGGATACCGAAGGCCGGCTCGCCCGTGCAATGCGCAGGCGCTATGTATTCCACATTGGCGTCGTGAAGAAAGGCCGCGATGGCTTTGATCTGGTCATCCTTTGCGGGCAGCAAGTGGAGGCCGCCGAAGATGAGATGGATAGGCTTGTTCAGAGTTGCCTTCGCCTGCTGAACGATCTTCTCGATCGTCGGGTGACTGCAACCGACCACGAGCACAACGCCGTCGGGCGTATCCATCGCGAGCGAAATCTCGCGCAGTTCGAAGTCCGCTCCCCATTTCCCGGTCAAAGCAATAATGTGGAAGCCAGGCTCGATCTCGGTATCATTTTTGATCCAGACGAAGGTGGCGTCCGGCCACGGGCTGCCGAAGCGAAGCTTATCCGGCGGGTTGCCGTCGAAATAGCGCATCTCGGCCGGCAGAGCTTCGTCGCGACGATAAAACGTTCCGGGTAAAGCCGCTCCGAAAACTCCGAAGTTTTCCTGGGGCGCGTAGATTTTGACCGAGGGATTGACCTTGAGCAGATAGTTCAGCCCGCTTGTGTGATCGCCATGCCGGTGTGAGACGATTGCGAAATCGAGCTTGGCGAGGTCGATGCCCTTGGCCTTGACGTTATGGGCGAAGATATCGGCGTTGTTGCCTGTGTCGAACAAAATCTTCTTGCCGCCATATTCGATATAGGCGGAAAACCCCCAGTCCTTCTTCATTGTGGAGGTCTTGCCGAAAGCGTCGTAGAGGATCGTGATGCGGGGCGCTTTATCTGAGTCCGATGCGGTCTCGGCGAATGCGAAGCGAAGGCTGACCAAACTCAGCCCGCAAAGCAATCCAAGAAATGCGAAACGAGGCCAGAACGGTGTTCGAGCGGGGTGCATGACATCTCTCCGAGCGAGGAATCCCCCCTTGGCAGCAGATAATCATCAAGATAAAAGAATGTTCCGGCTTGGTCGAAACGTATCGTGGGCGTGTTGCAGGAACCGCCCGTAAGTCGCGGCGCTTTTGTCATAGCAATCCGCTGGCAAGAGATTGCTTATATAGTTAGTTTATAGCTTCTTGCGAAACAAACCCAATTTTTAACCTGCGTCGAGGCTGGTAGCCGCTCGCCGTAGGAACCAGCTCGGGAGTAGTTAATATTCCAACTGCCCGCGAGCACCGGTTGCATACCGCTTGATAGCGGACGGAAGCTTCGTGAACATGAGGTACTTGAGCGCCGCAAACATTCCCAGCGTCAGGATCCAGAACAACATCAGGGTCATTCGTAAAGCAGAGATTACAAACTTCATCCTCGCACACTCCATCCTTTTCCGCGTCAATCGTTGCGAGGATGGCGGCGTTCCGCTGGTCAAGTGGATGTGCAGTTGAGTTTACCGGCGCGGCCGCGAGGCACGCTTCCTGCCATCAGGTGAAATCGCTCTCCCTCCTCCTGAGCTTGTCGAAGGATGAAGCCCCGATTTCCGCCTTGTTCAGCCTCCTGCTAATGCCGCATCAGCAGTGGCAGGTCCGCGTGATCGAGCATGTAGCGGGTGACGCCGCCGAGGAGTGCTTCGCGCCATTCACCGTGGGCGTAAGCGCCCATCACGATAAGATCGGCGCCGAGTTCATGCGCTTTCCGCAAAATCTGCTCGCCAACCGGCCCATGGCCATCGACGGCATGGGCCTCGGCCGGGATGCCGTGCTCTTCGAGGATAAGGGGGACGACGGCCTGATCCGCCCTCGCACGTAGGACATGCACGGTTTCGGCCTTCGCCAGCATCGGTATGGCGGCAAGGACGGCTTTGGGCGCGCGCGTGTCGTCTTTCCAGGCGATCGCGACCACCCGGCCGAACTCGCCGGTGCATTGCGGCGGAGCGACGAGAACGGCCCGGGATGTATCAAAAATCGCGGCGTGCAAGGTATCGCGAGAGCGCTTGGTATGCCCGCCGCCGAGGACGACGACCACATCCGAACGGTGGCCACGCTCCGCCACGAGATGCCCTATGTCGCCTTCCGCTTCGATGAAACCGGCATCGATACCATTCGATGGCTCCCAGTGGTTCACCGTTGCCTTCAGGGCGTCCGCCCAATCATTTTCCTGGGCGCGGAAGCGTTCCTCCTCCGTGGGGCTCATGCTTTGATCCGCAACCATGATTTCGGCGATAGGCGCAGACCGCACGGCAAGGGCTTCGATCCGGCCGCCGCCGCCATACTGCAGAAGCCTTGCCGCGCTTGAGAGTACGCTTGCAACTGTCCCCGGCCGGTCGAGGACGGCGAGGGCAACCTCGCCCATGACTTTGGCGCCGGCGGGTTTTGGCGCTTTGTAGGCTTCGGTTTTGGCGAAGCCGTTGTTGAAGGCCATGGCGCTCGCATATCCGGCGCTTACGGCAATCAGGCAAAGGATGAGCGACAGACCAATATTGGCCGCGGCCGCCATCGGTTTGCCGTCGCGAAAGAGATCGAGCGTTTGCAGGCTGAACGAGGAGAAGGTGGTGTAGCCGCCGCAGATTCCGATCATGACAAAGGCGCGGGCGTCAGCGGGAAGCTGGAAGCGCCCGTCGCTCGCGGTCAGCGCGCCGAAAAAGCCGATGATGAACGATCCAACGATGTTGATGAGGATTGTCCCCCAAGGGAAGTTCGCCCCCACGAGACGGATCATGGCGTTGGTCGTCCAGGCGCGGGCCACGCTGCCGAGCGCTCCTCCAAGGGCGATGTAGAGATAGGTCAGCATCAGGTCTCCCGAAATTGACGGGGCGAATGCCCCCGGCCGCGTGTCCGTCCCAAGCTTGGCGCGCACAAAAAAACCCGCCAGGCGGCGGGTTCCGGACAGCCTCCCGCCGTTGCAGCAGGAGTTATCAGCCCAAAGGCGGTTTCGGGGGCACTCCATCCCCATTGAAGGGTAAGTTATAAATGCTCCCATGCGTTCCGCAAGCGCTAAGCGGGCAGGCCAACTGGCCGGGAATGGTCGGCAGCTTCTGGTTCGTGAGGCGCACTGACCGGCGAAGAATGACCCGCTTCGGGCGATTCGGCATTTACGCTGCTGATCGAGCCATGTGGAGGATTAGCCGGCGGCTTCGGAAACGGACTTGCGGACGCTCTTCCAAAGCCGCGCGAAGAACGGCTCGGCCACCGCGTATCGTGTGAACTGGAAATAAATCCATCGGAAGATCTTGGCCGTATCTTCGAACTTTGGAGAGCAGAGAAGCGGCTCGCCATCTTCAGCATACTCAAATTCGCCCATGTCGAGTTCGCCAAGCGTGTAGCGCCCCTCCCAATTTTCCAAGATGGCGAGCGTGGCCGGCAGATTGTCTCCTGTGTAGGCCTCGACACCCTGGCTTTCCCCGGCATCCTCCGGCGCTTTAAAAGCAAGCAGAAGAACCGGGCATCGCGAGGCGAAGTCTTCGCCATAATTGCTTTTCAGAAAGCCAAGAAAGCTGGCGAGCGACGCATCCTGATTGAGAGCGCCGGCATCCTGGCCTGCCTTTTCGTCCCGGCCGCACAAGAGGACCAGAACGAAATTGAGCTTGGGATTTCCAAGCAACGCCTTCAGCTCTTTCGATAGCGCGGCGGTTGCCCCCGCCTCTGTCGCCGGAAGAGCGTCTAAATCCGTCCCGGAGACTTCACGAAAGGTGAAATCCAGCGGCGGCTTGTCTTTGTGTTTGCCGAGCGGCCGAACCCTGTAGGCGTAGTCTTTCGGCTGGCCGGCCCCCCGGGGAAGCTTGCCTTTGCTCCAAAGCGCGGCCCACTCATCCTGAATGTCCTGGCTGTCACGCCCATTCGTCGGAACGACCTTAGCGCTGAAGTTCTTCTCGTCCGACATAAGATAGCGCACCAGATGGTTCTGGAACGTTGCGTTTCCGCCGCCGGCTCTCCCGGCCACCAAGATATAGTTTTCCGCCATCACGCCCAACGGGATCGAGTTGCTATCCAATCAGGACAGATACCCTTCCGGCATCGATCCGCAAAGGCGGCATATTCTCGCTTTAACAGCGCCGCCTTAAATTGGCGGACGTGGACCTTTCTGCGGGTGGGTCGGATCACCCCTGGTCCATGAGCGCGTTGATGTGCAACACAAGGTCATCGAAGATAAGATCGCGCTCCCCATCGACATCTGCTTCGGAATCCACAAGGCGAAATGTCTTTGGCGCGTTCATTCTTCGCAGGCTCGTGCAAAGCTTCACGAGAGAACCACAGAGGACCGCCGCCTCTTGAAAGCGGGTTTCGCGGATGCGATCGACCATGCTACCTTCGGCGGCGGCTGCGGCAAACTGCGAAATTGTTCGTAAGGGCGCGGCGAGCCAAGCGGTCCAGGCTGCAGCCGCAAGCAGAGTAAAGCATGCCATGGCAAAACAGGCCACCCAGAGTTTCAGCAATATGGGGGCGAGCCGCTGGTCAATGTCCGCTTTCGGCCGTGCTACGGTCAATGACCAGCCGGTTTCGGGAAAGGCGCCCCGGGCAATCACCCGGGCGGTCGAGGCGAGCCATGCATCAGGATCATCCGGCCCGCTTATGGTGGCTCTTGATGGAGATGAAGGCTCCGCGTTCTCCCAGGCCATGAGTTGAAGGCCGTCATTGGCGGCAAGGACGCTTCGCCAGCCGGCTGGGCCCGTGACGAAATCGGCCATAGCGACAAATGCAAAGAGAACACCGACGGTGACCCCCTCCTTATGCCTCAAGGGCTTGGCCAGCACGATGGTGGCGGACGACGGGTCCGCCTTCACAGTCGGATATCTCAACGCGCTGGCGAACCACGGCGCTTGCGCTACGGAGGTATCGTCGCTGCCGGCGGCGGCAGTAATCGTTCCATTGACCTTGGCCAAGCCAAGCAATGTCAGCGCCGGGTCGAAGCGGCGCGCTTCGATGAGCGTCTGTTGCATGTCTGCAGGATGGACGGATGCTTCATCCGCGAGCATCCCGGCAATCTGCCATAATTTTGAAAGATCCACGCTCAGCCGTCGTGCCTGACTTTGCGCCGCGGCCTGCAACTCGTCAGTGATCTGCTCTTCCGTCCAGTTTCGCTGCAAAGTGGAGTAGTAAATTCCGCATGAGATGAACGCGAAAGCTACGATCAGCGACAATCCGAAGAGGTGTTTCAATGTGAATGGCATCGGACCTCGCTTTGGGGCTCGCCCCGGGAAACCAAGATGCCGGTTTCGTGAGAGGCAACGCACCTTCCACGCTGGGTGATCGGCGTCGCCAAGGCATGGCCAGCGGAAAAGGAAAAGAAAGCAGCCTTACTCTCGACATGGGGGCTCACGCATAACAAGTGATCGCCACTCATGGTTGTATAGAAGCAAAAGGAAAACAAATGCTGAGCGCGCTCAGAACCGGCATGGCGGCGCGAGACCCGATGAAGCCGCTTGCAGTAAGAAGGGACCGCAGCAAGTCGTCAACTCTCACCACGAGCCCCGCAAATCGCGCAGCCGGCTTTTGCTAATCCCCTCAATCGGGAGAGTTGTGGCGCAAAATTCTTAATGTGTGATGGACAACGGAAGTGAGATGCCTGCATAACGCCTCGATCCTTACGCCTCCGGCCGCCCCTATGACCCTTCTGCTCCCGAATTTCCGCGATCCTTCGCTCACAGCGATGGAAGTGCGTTCCGCCCTCAAACTGCAGCCTCATCCTGAAGGTGGTCACTATCGCGAGCTTTGGCGGGATGCGCCTGCGAACGGCGGCAGGGGCGCGGCAAGCTCGATCCTGTTTCTCCTTGCCGAAGGCGAGCGCTCCCACTGGCATCGCGTCGATGCCGCCGAAATCTGGGTCTGGCTGGCGGGCGCGCCCCTTATCCTTGAGGTCCACGGGCTGGAGGGGAAACCAAACGCCATCAGGCTCGGCTCAGATGCCGGGAATGGCGAGACTTTTCAGGGCATCGCGCCAGCCCATGCATGGCAAGCGGCATCGAGTTTGGGCGCCTGGACGCTCGTGAGCTGCATCGTCGCGCCTGCGTTCCAATTCGAGGGCTTCGAATTGGCGCCCTCAGGCTGGTCTCCTTGACGCCGCATGTGTCTTTAGCCAGACGCGTGGAGCAAATCTGCCGGTACGCGCATTAGTCCAAGAAGCGGACGCCGTTCTGCTTCACCTGGTCCCGGCGCGACGTCGTTTCCGTCAGCCCTAAAAGGTCATCGAGGGATGGACTCGATCACTCAAAAACGCTCGACTGAAGCTGGCACGCAGGGTCTCGTGGGGAAAGGCTTCGCATTTTTCATCGCCCTTGCACTCTTTGCATTCCTGTACCTGTTCTTCGGCGTTTTCATTCTGGCCTTTAGTGCGGTGCTCATTGCGGTGCTTCTCACTGTTCTCGCACGGCCAATTAGAAGGCGGCTCAGATTGCATAATTGGGCGGCGCTTGCTCTTGCAGGGCTGTTGCTGCTTGGACTTATGGGCGTAGCCGGATACCTGTTCGGAACCAGATTAGCCTACGACATCCAGGATGTTGTTGCCCGCATGGAGTTGGCGCAACACGAAATTCGGGTGAAACTTGGAAGCTCCCCGCTCGGGAATCTCGTTCTTTCGCATCTGGGTTCCAACGGTATTCCGGTGAGCAAAATCATCGCCAGCATCTTCAGTATCAGTGCGAGCGTGATCGCCGGCGTCGTCGTATCGGTGATCGCAGGCATCTACATGGCCGCGAACCCGTCCATCTATCTGAACGGTTTCCTGACGCTCTTCCCTGCGCAACGGCGGCTCGAGGCCGAAGAGACAACGAAGGATATTGGGAACGCGCTTTGTCTTTGGCTCGAAGGTCAGTTCATGTCTATGCTGCTGGTCGGCCTTCTGTCCGCAGCCGCAACTTGGGCAATTGGGTTGCCGTCGCCCTTGGCGCTTGGCCTGATCGCCGGGATTACGGAATTCATACCCTATGTGGGGCCGGTGATTGCCGCCGTTCCGGCGCTCCTCGTCGCGGCTACCCAGGGGACCGACCTGATCCTGTGGACGTTCGCCGCCTATCTTGCAATCCATACGCTCGAGGGAAACTTCATTGCGCCTCTCATCCAGCGGCAGATGGTTTACATTCCGCCTGCCGTCATGGTCCTCGGCATTGCCGCCATCGGTTTCATCTTCGGTCCGGTCGCCGTCATATTCGCGGCCCCGATGACCGTCGTGCTCTTTGTTCTCGTAAAGAAGCTTTATGTGCGTGACATTCTTAAGGAGCCGACGCTAATCCCAGGCGAACGACGGTAGACGGACGCGATGCGCATTCTTTTGACCGGAGCGGCAGGCTGCATCGGAACGAGGCTTCGCCGCTTGCTGCCGCCGTTTTACGATCTCGTGCTGACGGATCGGGAGCCGCCATCCGATCTCCGTCCTGAAGAGACATTCGCCGCCGCCGATCTTGCCGACGCCTCAGCCCTGGAGCGAGCAGCCGCCGGCGTCGACGGGATCCTGCATTTCGGTGGCCAGTCGATCGAAGCGCCTTGGGAAACGATCCTCAGGTCGAACATCATCGGGACCTACAATCTCTTTGAGGCCGCGCGGAAGCAGAAGGTGCGGCGCGTCGTTTTCGCTTCCACAAACCACGTCGTCGGCTTCTATCCCCGCTCTCAGACGATTGGGCCGGAAGCACGTCCGCTGCCGGACTCGCGCTACGGCGTCAGCAAGGCTTTCGGCGAGGCGCTCGGCGCGCTCTATGCGCAGAAACATGGGGTGAGCGTTTTCTGCATCCGCATCGGCCACGTCTCCGATCGTCCTGTCGATGAGCGGCGGCTCGCGATATGGCTCAAGCCCGAAGACCTCGTGTCGCTCATTCGGATTGGCCTTGAGCGCGAGGGTCTCGCTTACGAGGTTGTGTATGGGATGTCGGACAACGCCCGCGCCTGGTGGGACAATTCACGCGCAGGCGAACTTGGCTACAAGCCGGAGGGCCAATCCGAAATGTTCGCAGAGGCCGCGCTTGCTGCCCAAGCGCTTATCCCTCCGGACGTAGTGGGCGACCGGTTCCAAGGCGGCCCGATTTGCTCGCAGGAGTTCGACGAATCCGCCTGAGTAGTCTCAGGCGCAGCATTCAGCCTGTAAGTATCTTCGCAATCGCAGCGACCGTGGCATCCTTTCCGCCGGAAGCGTCGATCCTGATCCAATCCTCAGGAGGCTCAATCGTCTTCAACTGCTTTTCGATGATGGCGGCATCGGCATCGGATGCATCGTCGCCCCTTGTGCCAACGCGTTGCCTGAGAAGCTTTCCATCTGCCTCAAGCCAAAGTCCCTGGAAGCCTGCGTTGGTTCTGTATGCAAGGTCCCGAAGCTGAGTTCTCTGCGCAGCCTCTGGAAACACTGCGTCGACGATAACCGAACATCCGCTGTCGAGCGCCACCTCGGCCTTTCGGAAAACCCGCCGGTAAACTTCATCGCGGCTTTCCGGCGTATAGGCTTCGGGCGGCAACCGGTGGGTGAGGGCGACGCCATGCATGATCTTGCGCTCTACGTCCGTTCGAAGGTGAAAGGCGCCGGGTGGAGAACCAACAGCCGCAGCAAATTCCCGCGCCACCGAGCTTTTTCCCACACCCGAAAGGCCGCCAATCGCCACAAGCTGCGGCCGCCCTGGCGTAAGCACCCTTGCTGCGAAAGCTGCATAGCTTTCGATTTCCGGCATAAGGTGCTCGCATTCCGTCTTTCCGCAAACGGAAAGCGCATGGATACCTGTCATCGCCCGGATAGCCGATCGAAGCGAAAGGAAGAGCGGCAGCAAAGCCAAGCCTTCGATCTCACGGATCGAGGCGCATTGCAGGTAATGGTTCAGAATGACATTCGCTTCCTGTTTCAGGCCGCGATGCCAGAGGTCCATAAGAAGGAAGGCGAGATCGTAAAACACGTCGATGGTCGCAAGCCGATCGTCGAACTCGATCGCATCGAAAAGCCGGGGCCTTCCCTCCCAATACACGATGTTTCTGAGGTGCAGGTCGCCATGACAACGGCGGACAAACCCCTCGCGCTCCCGCTCCTCGATGAGGGCGAATTTTGAGCTGAGCTCCTGGCGGAGATGCTCGATATAAGAGCAGACACTCAAACCCCTCGCCCGAGCGACAGGGCCGCACAAAGCGCTTTCAATATCCGCAGCCACGTGCTCAAGGGATCGCGCGAACCCGGTCTTTTCGCTGACGGGAGCGTGCCGATGGAAATGCTCCACCGTATTGCCCAGGTCCACCACCAGTTCACGGGTCAAGCGCCCCTCGCAAGCCATTTTGTGCAGCAAAGCGCTCTGGTCGAAGCGGCGCATGACAAGCAGCCAATCGACGGGTTTACCGGAGCCTCCGAGTTCCAGGCCTTGGCCGTCAGGGCTTTGCGTAACGGGCATAATGGAGAGATAAAGCTCGGGCGATGCTCTGGAATTGATTTCGATCTCTCGTTCGATGACAGCCCGGCGTTTTTCCAGGGTCGAGAAATCGAGATAGGGAAGCTTGACCGCGCGCTTGAGCTTATAGGCCCGGTCTCCCGCGAGAAAGACGATTGCGGCGTGAGTTCCAATGAGCTTGACGGCGTCAGCTTTCGGGTAGGTGCGCGGATCGGAAAGAAAAGCGATCACCGCCGCTTGTTCGCTGCTCTCCATGCTGCCGACGTGTGTCACTCAACGAGCCCCGCTTTTGCCAGTTCCCGATCAATCATCATTCCTGGGTTCGCGGAGGTGCGCAATCGTAAATACTGTGGAGAAAGCTTAACCTACCCGTCCGCCGCGCTCCAATCAGAATCACCACTGGCCCGGCGCCTAGTACAGGCGGCCGGAAGTTCGCACTCCCATTGCCGCAAACGCTCAAGCGAACTTCCGGCTGTAAGCTGTACTAGATCAATAATTTGCTAGTACGCCTTATCCGCAGGAAGTCCTGTCAGCGCCCGCCGCAACTGGGTCAGGACTTCCCGCGGGGCGTACTCGTGTGGCGGTGCATGCTGGGGAAGGGCGACGCTTGAGAACAAGCTATCCCGCGGCTGAGCAGCGCGCTTGCTTTCGGCGCCGCATGAGCTATATCAGGCGCAGAGCGGGCTCACCTTATCAGCTGCGACCTGTCGTTTGAACGCGCTCATCTTTATGTGTCGCGCCGCTCGGGTTGGCGCGCTTTAATGGAAACCGGATCGGAATGATGAGCGTGAAAACGGAAGTCACTCAGGAAAAGAAAGAGAGCAGCGCTTTCGATCTCGCCGTCGTTCTTTTGCAAGCTGTCGCCATTGCAATCGTCATTCGCATTTTTCTCTTCCAGCCGTTCAACATCCCTTCCGGCTCCATGATCCCGACGCTTCTCGTCGGCGATTACCTCTTCGTCTCGAAATACAGCTACGGATATAGCCGATACTCGTTTCCCTTTGGTGTGGACCTGTTTCAAGGGCGCATTCTGTTCTCGGATCCGCATCGAGGCGACGTCATTGTCTTCAAAACGCCTCGGGACAACTCAACCGATTACATCAAGCGGCTTGTCGGCCTTCCCGGCGATCGGATTCAGATGATTGGCGGCGTCCTGCACATCAACGGCGAGGCCGTTAAGCGGGAGCGAGTCGCGGATGTTGTAGAAGATACCAAGTGCGGCCCGAACCAGGTGGTTCACGAGTATCGCGAGACGCTGCCGAGCGGCGTTTCCTATCTTACGCAGAAGTTGTCGGAAACGTGCCGCTTCGGCCGGTTTGGCGCTGCGGACGACACGGAGGTCTTCGTCGTGCCGCCGCACCATTTCTTCATGATGGGCGATAACCGCGACAACTCGGCCGACAGCCGTTTCACCGATGGCAACGGCGTTGGCTACGTGCCAGAGGAAAATCTAGTTGGGCGCGCACGCGTTCTCTTCTTCTCCATCGACGAGAATGCGAGCTGGTTTGCACCGTGGCGCTGGCCGGTGGAGATTAGGTGGTCGCGCATTGGAAGCGTGATCCACTGAGTGTCTATAAAAAAACCTCACATCAATGAGCTCGAGGCCTTGCTCGGCTACACATTCCAGGATAGGGGCCTTCTCACCGAAGCTCTTATCCATTCGAGTGCGCGCAGCGAGAATGGCGGCCGGGATAACGAGCGTCTGGAGTTTCTGGGCGATCGCGTTCTAGGTCTGTCCATCGCGGCGCTGTTGTTCGCCCGTTTTCCACAAGCCCGAGAGGTGGAACTGGCGCGGCACTTCAACGCGCTCGTTTGCAAGGATTCATGCGCGGAGATCGCCCGGCGGCTGCAACTTGGTTCTCATCTTATCATGGCTGCAAGCGAGGCTCGCTCTGGTGGCCGGAAAAAGGAAGTGATCCTGGCGGATGCCTGCGAGGCTCTCCTGGGAGCAATCCTGGTGGATGGCGGCACGCTGGCAGCCGAGGCTGCCGTTGGCCGCCTCTGGGTGCCGTTGATCGGGACGGCAGAGGCCCCGGCTCCAGATGCAAAAACAGCGTTGCAGGAATATGCCCAAAGCCAGAAATGGGGGCTGCCTGAGTACAGGGAGATCGGCCGGAGCGGCGCCGACCACGCGCCAAGCTTCACGGTCGAGGTGTCGGTCAAAGGCTTGAAGCCCGAGCGGGGCGCTGGACCATCGCTGAAGAAGGCTCAGCAGGCCGCCGCCGAAGCCCTTTTGAAACGCGAAGCAGTCTGGCAGGCGGAGCAGGACCATGCCTGACAAACGGTTGGCCGCAATAGATACGCATTGCGGGTTCGCCGCCGTCATCGGGGCCCCGAATGCGGGCAAATCCACGCTCGTTAATGCGCTCGTCGGAGCCAAGGTCTCGATCGTGACCCACAAGGCGCAAACAACCCGCGCGCGAATGCGAGGCATCGCCATCGCGGGCAAGACTCAAATCGTGCTCGTAGACACGCCGGGCATATTCACGCCAAAACGTCGGCTTGATCGCGCCATGGTGGAAACGGCGTGGACCGAAGCGCGTGAGGCGGACGTGGCGGTCATTGTTGTCGATGCGGCCCGCGGCCTGGACGATGTTGCCGAACCCATTTTTAAACAAGCGAGCGATCTCAAAATTCCGCTGGTTCTCGCCCTCAACAAAATCGATAAGATCGAGAAGGCAAAGCTTCTGGCGCTTGCCTCGGAAGCGTCGAAGCGCCTGCCGCTGGAGGAGCTCTTCATGGTCTCGGCTTTATCAGGCGACGGCGTGGAGGACTTAAAGGACTATCTCGCAAGCCGCATGCCGGCCAGCCCCTGGCTTTTCCCGGAGGATCAGATCGCCGACGCCCCGCTTCGCCAGTGGGCCGCTGAAGTGACCCGCGAAAAGATGTTCCTGCGGCTTCACGAGGAGATCCCTTATTCGTCGACGATCGAAACGACCGATTGGAAACAGCTGAAAAACGGCTCGATCCGCATCGATCAAACGATCTTTGTCGAGCGCGAAAGCCAGCGCAAAATCGTGCTTGGCGCAAAAGGACAGGCGATCAAGCATATCTCGATGGAAGCGCGCCGCGAGATTGCCGAGGGCATTGAAACGCCGGTTCATCTGTTCCTCTTTGTTAAGGTCAGGGAGAATTGGGCTGATGATCCCGAGCGATACCGGGAGATGGGGCTCGACTTCCCGAAATCATGACAATGGCCCTCGCGACTATGCTTCATGAGATGGGCTGACGACGGCATTTTCCTGTTGGGTCGCCCGCACGGCGAATCGAGCGTGATTGCAGACATCTTCACACGCGAAAACGGGCGTGCGCGCGGCCTTGTGAAGGGCGGACGCTCCCGGCGAACCCGCCCTATTCTCCAAACTGGCAATGGCCTCCGGGTGGAATGGCGCGCGCGTCTCGACGATCAGCTCGGCGTCTATACAGTCGAATTGACGGAAGCCACGGCGTCCCGCATTCTCGACGATAAGCTCTCGCTTGCGGGCGTGATGGCGCTTGCCGGGCTTCTGCAGATTTTGCCGGATCGCGATCCTCATCCACGGCTTTTTGACGCAGCACGAACCTGCCTCGATGCAGCCGGCGAAACACGCTTTCCGGCCTCCCTTATACGGTTCGAGCTTCGCTTTCTCGACGAATTTGGGTTTGGACTGAACCTCACCACGTGCGTGGCGACCGGCCGAAGGGATGATCTTGCCTACGTCTCGCCAAAATCCGGTCAAGCTGTGAGCCGACAAGCTGGGGACGCTTACCGCGACAGGTTGCTCCCCCTGCCAGCCTTTCTGAGCAGCGCCCAGGAAACAGATCACCCATGTCATACGGATCTCCAGTCTGCTTTCTCGATGACGGGTCATTTCCTCGGCGCCCATGTCTTCGTGGAGACCGGGAAGCCGATCCCCAAGGCGAGGGATGAGTTCATAAGGCTTTTGCAGAGGCGCAGCTTTTGAAGCACAATCGGGCAGCCAGCCGCCAGAGCTTGCTTTCGGCAGCAGAAACTTAGGTGTTGCCGTGGTACATTATTGGTGCTAGCCGCCTTTTGGGATTGCGGGATGAGCTCTCACGGTTGAGGGAGCGCGGAATTTGTTTTTCGGGGCAGCAAGCCGAACGCACTGCGAGCCGTTGTGAGGCAACAGGTCATAAGGCTTGCCATCCGGGTAGGAAAGAAGGGTTTCTGTGCATCTGTTCGACTCCATAGTCACGCTCGAACCGGCGATAAAGTTGTATGTCCTCCATCACAAAGCCTGGGCTGGACCGATTCTTGGCGTGATTGCGTTCGGTGAGTCGCTCGTTCTTATAGGCCTTTTTTTCCCGGCCACCCTCATCATGGTGTTCGCTGGACTCGCTATTCAGCAAGGCAGGCTCGATGCGCCGTCGGTCATAGGGTGGTCCATCGCCGGAGCCGTACTTGGCGATATCGTCACATATTGGATCGGGCGCTGGATTGGGCCGAGCGTGGTCCATCATTGGCCTCTCAACCGGGATAAGGCCGCAGTTGCGCGGGCGCGGCTGTTTTTCCGGAAGTACGGCTTCCTTTCGATATTCATCGGCCGCTTTCTCGGGCCTGTCCGTCCAACGATCCCGCTTGTTGCCGGCATCATGCGGATGCGGCACCTCACCTTCCAGATCGCAAACGTGACTTCCGCGATCGTCTGGGTGCCCTTTATGCTGTTTTGGGGCTACGCCTTTTCGAGCGCCGTCGGCGACCTCAGCAACATGACGCCGGGCAACTGGGTGGGGCTCTTCGTGTTTCTCGTTGCGGTGATGATGACCCTGACCTTCGCAACCGTGAAGATGCAGGGAAAAAGCGCCAAGGGCAGGCGGCAGGAGGGCCAGAAACGGTCTGCTGCTGTCAAACTTGCGGAATAGCGCTGGGCCGTAATCCATGCATGCCGTCACAATCGACACACGCGGCCTGTCCTGTCCCCTTCCCGTGTTAAAAGTGCGCAAGGTCATGCGCTCTATCGAGCCTGGAAGCGCGGTCCAGGTTCTTGCCACCGACCCGCTTGCGGACCAGGACTTGCGAGCTTATTGCGAGGCGTCAGGATGCGCCTTTCTTTCCGTCGATAAGCTTGTCGACGGCGTGCTTTGCATCGTTATTCAGAAACGATAAGAACCGGCCCCAATCGTTTGATGAGGTCTGCCTTCGCGAGCCTCAGGCGGCCTTCCTCTGTCGAGCGCAGAACAAGATTAGTGCCGTGGCGCCCGTTCTCGAAAAAGGGATAGCTTCCCATCGCCACATCGGGAAAGGTCCGCTGACAATCGGCAAGCTGGGCGGCGATCTGGCCTTCCGGGGTATTCACACGGATCGAGTCCGACAATATTTTAGGCCCGGTCTTCAGCCTTGGCGTGACGGCGAGAAGCATGGCTTCCATGACGGCGGGCACGCCTGCCATGACAATAACATTACCGATCTTGAAGCCAGGGGCTTTCGAAACGGAGTTCTCGATCAATTCCGCCCCTTCGGGAATGCGAGCCATGCGGAGCCGCACCGGGGTCAAGTCGGCCTCGGCGTAACGCTCGCGGAGCAATGCGACAGCTCTTGGGTCGATATCGATCCGGACGCCAAACGCCCGAGCGACCGAGTTGGCTGTAATGTCGTCATGGGTAGGGCCAATGCCGCCCGTCGTGAAGACGTACGTGTAGGCTCGCCTCAATTCATTGAGCGCAGCTATAATCGCAGCCTCATCGTCCGCCACGATGCGGACTTCCTTCAGCCGAATCCCGATCTGGTTGCAGTGATCGGCGACGAAGCCGATATTCTTGTCCTTGGTTCTCCCCGAAAGAATTTCATCGCCTATAACGAGGAGCGCACCGGTAACGTTTTCGTGGGGCATTGTACGCCTCTGCACACGAGACAAAACGGTGACGTTCATTTCTTTATCTTTCGTGGTCTTGAAACTGGCATCCGTCACCTCGATGCTCACAAACGCGTGAACCAGTAGAACGGTCTGAACTCCGCTTTACACCTATCAACCTTGATAGGTGACGACAGGCCGGAAAGTGTGACGGACCTATTCGCAATGGATAACCACCCTATTTATTCTGATTTAGCATAGATTATTATCTTATTTGTAGAAGGCGGCAGCCGATCGCATTGATGTAGAGGCGCCAAGTGTTGCTCTTTGCCGGCGAATCCGGGCCACTTTATTACTCACCTTCAGGGCCGGCAGGATACATTTGTATCTTGTGAGCACGAGGGACTGCCGGCTCGGCTCACTTTTGGACCGTGACGACATGGTGGAGCGTAGCCACAGAGCGGCCGTGAGCTGGCGTTGCCAACGCTTTTTCCGGCGGCGCCGGCTTCGGGAGTTGAGACTTTGACCTATACCTGCCATATTTCAAATGCGTGACTGGCTGTATCTACGCTGGCGGCCTTCTGCCCAAGGACAGTCCTCGCGAACTACTTTAGCAACCGAAACGAGCGCACCGCGCGCACCCCATCGACATGCACGGATCGGAATACGGCGCGCCTGTCAGGCTCGCGAACGACGGAAAAATAAAGCTCCACGGGCCGGAAGCGTTCGAGGGAATGCGCCGGGCTGGGCAGCTTTCGGCCATGGCCCTCGATATTCTTGTCGATGTTGTCCGGCCAGGGGTGACGACGGAAGCGATCGACGAACTCGTCTTCAATTTCGCCATGCAACATCAGGCTGTGCCCGCAACTCTGAATTACCGGGGATACCCGAAGTCCTGCTGCACGTCGCTCAACCATGTGGTCTGCCATGGCATACCGGGGCCGCGTTTGCTGGTCGAAGGCGACATCATCAATGTCGATGTCACCCTCATTCTCGATGGCTGGCACGGCGATTCAAGCCGCATGTACACGGTGGGCCGTGTGCCGCGCAAAGCAGAGCGCCTGATCGAGGTGACTTACGAAGCCATGATGCGCGGCATTGCTGTCATCAAGCCTGGCGCCAGGGTTGGCGATATCGGCCACGCGATCCAGAAATATGCCGAAAGCGAGCGGTGCAGTGTCGTGCGCGATTTCTGCGGCCATGGGCTGGGGCTTGTCTTTCACGACAAGCCCAACATTTTGCATTACGGAACGCAAGGCGAGGGCGTCGCTCTCGAGCCCGGCATGCTGTTCACCGTCGAGCCCATGATCAATCTCGGAAAGCCTCATGTGAAGATGCTTTCGGACGGCTGGACGGCCGTAACGCGCGACCGCTCGTTGTCGGCGCAGTTCGAGCATACGATTGGCGTCACCGAGACGGGCGTTGAAGTTTTCACTTACAGCCCCAAGGGGTTGCATAAACCGCCCTATCCGGGCCAGCTCTGAAATTTGTCGATTTTTAGCTAAACTGATTGTTCTCTTCGAGGGTAATGCTGTGTATAAAGGCACGGTGTTGTGATGTTGCGTTGGCGATTTCCATGTCTAACAGCTTCGAAGAGAGCCCTCTGTTCCAATTGATTGCGCTCGAAACTGGCGCCGGCGTACCACCTCCGCAACCTCCTCGACCGATCCCGCACTATTGGGGTCATCGCGACCGGCTGAGAAAGCGCTTCCGCGAGGGCGGGGCAGTGGCCGTTCCCGATTATGAGCTGATGGAGCTTATCCTTTTTCGCGCGATTCCCCGCAGGGACGTGAAACCCTTGGCGAAAGAGATCCTGGCGCGCTTCGGCTCCTTCGCTGAAGCCGTCACCGCGCCGCCGGAGCGGCTGATGGAGATCGAGGGCGTGACAGACGCTGTCGTGACCGAGATCAAGGTCGTCCAGGCCGCTGCACTGAGAACCTCACTGAGCGAGGTCAAAAAGCGGCCGGTGCTGGCGGCCATGTCAACCGTTCTGTCTTACTTGCGTTCTGCGATGGCCTTCGAGGACCGCGAGCAGTTTCGCATCCTGTTTCTCGACCGCCGCAACAAGTTGATCGCCGACGAGGTGCAAACACGCGGCACGATCGACCACACGCCCGTCTACACGCGGGAGGTGCTGAAACGGGCGCTGGAACTCTCGGCTTCCGCGATCATCCTCGCCCACAACCACCCCTCTGGGGACCCTACGCCGTCTAAGGCCGATGTCGATATGACAAAGCAGATTGTCGACGTGGCGACGAAGCTTGGCGTCGTCGTCCACGATCACATCATCCTCGGACGGGACGGGCATCTCAGCATGAAGTCCGTCGGGATATTCTGAGCCTTTCCCCCGCGAAGGGATTACGGCGCATAGAGAGCGGCGGCTTCGTCCACGCCGATTGCCATTCCCCATTTGAAGCGCAGGTAAAGCAGCGCCGCGAGGACAATGAGGCCCGCAGCGAAAAAAGCGGTTTCCCTGAGAGTGGGTGGCGCATCGTATGGGCTTACGCGCCGGATATAGCTGCCTCTCATGTCGTAAAGCATGGCTTGGCTCGCAGAATCAGAGTGGTCTATGACCCCTACCTTTACGAGCGTTGTCTCGCCCTGCATCCCCTAAAAAGGGGATGCGTGCAGAAAAGCAGGGGATGTATGCATCGAAAAACCTGTTTACTTCGAAACTGTGGCCCGCAAGTCTCATGCGGTCAGCTTCATGCAAGCGATCACGAAGGAGTGACAATCCTGAACGAATTCTAAACGTGTCGATTGGTCTGCATTCAGCCAGCAAAGGCTAAGCTCCATTCATCGTTTCGAGATGGATTGAGAGGTCTCCCATGAAACGCAGTCTTTTCGCACTGGCCATCGGCGCTTTCGCTCTTTTGCCGCTTGGCCTGTCGCAGCCCGCTTCCGCCTACGATTATTATGACGGCTATCGCGGGGATAGCCGCCTCGAACGCGACATCGGCCACGACCGCGCGAAACTCGATCGCGATTATGCCGAGCATCGCTATTACAGCGAGCGCGAGGATCAGGCTCTTCGCGACGGCCATCCTCTGAGCGCGTGGTGGTTCGGCATGCGCCGCAACCATGAGGAGCGCGAGATCGACGCCCGCCGCGCCGACCTTCACCGCGATCACGAGCGGCTTGAGCGCTACGCCTATTAAGTGTTGCGGTTGTTGCGTGTCCGTTGGTTGCGTGCCGGTTGTGCGTGCGTCAGTTGCGTGGCGTTGGGTTGATTGTGGGTAGCTCCTGCGTTCGTTGCGTAAAGTGGCGTCCTGTGTAGATCCCCCCCGTGTTGCAAGAGTTTCTTGGGCGTGATGTTGTCGGTCGGGCGCGGTCATGTGTGCGGCTCTTGCTGCGCATATGACCGCTGCCTTGTTTGTTATGCATTGTGCGGAAGGCGGCATCTTATCGAACCCCGGATGGCTTGCGTTTTCGTCCGCATTGCCTGGGCGAGATCTTAGGAAAGAGCTCCTTGCCTAGAGGTTAATGAAAATAAGTCATTGATATTATTACAAAAATTTCGCATAGAGCTTGCGCCGCCGCGGCTGCGAACAGCGCTGGCATGGTTAACGGGCGAAGCCTCAACATATTTAACGGACATTTGCGCGTCCCAGTAAACGAAAAAATTCCGCCGTTAAATTTAATTTAATGGGAATCCGTTAATGATAAAAACACCTTTGTTTTCAATGAATTAGATGAACTTCTTTCGCGCCCGAACCAAAGGCGTGACGCTCATCGTTCTGCGCCAGATGGACCATTAATAAACCATGAATTGACCGGAAATAAATCCGCGCGCGCT
Organism: uncultured Alphaproteobacteria bacterium; assembly: GCA_963757195.1. GTDB lineage: Bacteria > Pseudomonadota > Alphaproteobacteria > Rhizobiales > Rhodomicrobiaceae > Rhodomicrobium. Next base: position 1,193,246 of record CAVWQG010000001.1, on the reverse strand, counting down.
TCTGTTAACCATAGAGCCATTTACCATGATGGCTTGGGCCTGCGCGTTAACGCTTTGTTCACGCTGACGGCAGGGTTTTGCGTCTTTTGATTGAGGCTGCGCCTTGAAACGCGGCCCCATCATCTTCGTTCGTGCTGAGTTTGCGATGCGCGTCAACGGTCCTCGATGCCGTCGCCCCGGAAACGCCGTGGGGGCGTAATCCGGGACCGTCAAAAACGCCAACGTCCGTTCTGCAACGATCCCGGCTCGCGCTTCACTTGGCTGGGATGACAATTTTGCTTAGTTGCTTTCGTCGGAGTTGGCGTCGAGCACGCAGACAGCATCCCCGCGCTCTCGCATGGCTTTGATCCGAAGCCGGCGAGCGAACGCCATCGTGCGCGGCCCTGGGTTGCCCGCGTTGCGGCGCACCGGATTCGGCAGCGCGGCGGCGAGCTGCGCCGCTTCCTGCGGCGTGAGGTCGTCCGCGGATTTGCCGAAATGATGCTGCGCCGCCGCCTCGGCGCCGTAAACGCCCGGCCCCCATTCCACGATATTGAGGTAGATCTCGATCACGCGCTGCTTGCCGAGCGCGAAATCCATGAAGGTAGCGAGGGGAATTTCAAACGGCTTTCGCAGGATGGCGGGGCGGTTCCAGAGAAACAGGTTTTTCGCCGTCTGCATCGTGATGGTGCTGCCGCCGCCTTTCGGCTTTCCGTCCACCACGGCGTCGGCGGCCCTGTCGAGCGCCGTCCAGTCGACGCCATGATGCTGGCAGAAGCGCCCATCTTCGGCGGCGACAACCTGGGCGATGAGGTTTGGCGAAATCTGGTCGAGATCGCGCCATTCGTAAGTCACCGATCCGCCCGTCAGAGCTTGCCGAACCATCAGGGCTGAGAAGGGCGGATCGATGAAGATGGTGAGCAGCGTCAGAAGATAGGGCGCAAGGAAAAGCACAGCAAAGGCGATAAGGACGACGCGCAAAATACGGCGCCGCGGCGAGCCTTGTTCCTTTGGCTCGCCGGAGGAAAGGCCGGCCGGCTCCAAAATTTGCGGTGCAATATCCGTCATGACGCAGGCCATAAAACACGCTTGAGCATAACTCTTACATAGTCCATGGTGCCCGCGCACGTAGCCCGGCCACTCAAATTTGTAGTTTCGCCATGACCTTTACCGAACGCCTCGAAGCCCATGCAAGCCGTGTTGAATGCCATCTCGACCATTGGCTAACGGAAAAGCGGCTCGGCGCGATCCCGGCGCGGCTCTTGGAGGCGATGCGCTATGGGTCGCTCGGCGGCGGCAAGCGGTTCCGGCCTTTCCTCGTGATCGAGAGCGCGGCCCTGTTTGGGGTCGGCGTGGATCAGGCGTTGAATGCAGCCTGCGCGCTCGAATGCGTACATTGCTACTCACTGATCCATGACGATCTGCCCGCAATGGACGACGACGATCTGCGGCGCGGCCGCCCGACCGTGCACAAGGCGTTCGATGAGGCGACAGCGATCCTTGCAGGCGACACTTTGCTGACGCTGGCTTTCGAGATCCTTGCCGATCCAAGCACGCATCCCAGCCCAGCCGTGCGGGCCGAGCTTGGCCTGCAGCTTGCGCGCGCAAGCGGCGGCGCGGGCATGGCAGGCGGGCAGGTGCTCGACCTCGAAGCGCCGGGCAAGACGCTGACCGAAGCCGACATTCGCACCCTGCAAGCCATGAAGACGGGCGCGCTCATCACTTTCGGCTGCGTCGCGGGCGGCGTCCTCGGCGAGACGTCGGAGAAGAATATCGCGGCGCTGAAGAGCTTCGGCGACGCGCTTGGCGCGGCGTTCCAACTCGCTGACGATCTGCTCGATGCCGAGGGCGACGCCGCCATCGTCGGCAAAGCGACGGGCAAGGATCAGGAGGCCGGAAAGGGCACGCTGGTTTCGCTTTTGGGGATTGAAGCGGCGCACGCCAAGCTGCAGGAGATCAAGGCCGAAGCGCTGGCCGCACTTTCGCCGTTCCGGCCGCACGAAGGCATGCTCGCGGGAGCGGCCGAATTCGTCGTCGCGCGGAAGTTTTGACGCGGAGTGTGCAAAATCGGGCAATTCTTGTCATCCCGGAACGACGCTTGCGTCGCATCCGGGATCGCAAAAGGCGTTTCGATGCGCAATGCGCATTCCGCGACGGCGATCATCGGTAAGCCCGCGTCCGATTAAACGCACGATGCATTATCTCTTTTAAATCGAAGCCGATGACGGCCGGAGTGAGACATGAAAGTTGGCGGCGTTCATTACCGTACGATCTGGGACAATGGCGATGGCTCTGTCGGCATCATCGATCAGACGCGTCTTCCTCACGCCTTTGAAACGCTCACGCTGAAAAACCTCGACGACGCCGCCCGCGCCATCAAAATCATGCAGGTGCGCGGCGCCCCGTTGATCGGCGTGACGGCTGCTTACGGCGTTGCCCTGGCGCTGAAGGGCGATGCCTCCGATGCCGGATTGGAAAGCGCCTGCTCGACGCTGGCTGCTACACGACCGACCGCAGTGAACCTCAACTGGGCGCTCCGCGAAATGCAAAAAACGCTGAGCCGGGTTTCGCCGTCCGAGCGCGTTGCGGCAGCCTACGCGAAAGCCGCGCAGATGGCGGATGAGGATGTCGAGACCTGCCGCCTGATCGGCCAACATGGGCAAGCCGTGATTGCAGACATCGCCGCGCGAAAAGGCGGACGTGTCGATGTGCTCACCCATTGCAACGCGGGCTGGCTCGCGACTGTCGATTGGGGGACGGCGCTGTCGCCGATCTATCACGCGCACAACGCAGGAATACCGATCCATGTCTGGGTGGACGAGACCCGGCCACGCAACCAGGGCGCCGCGCTGACCGCGTTCGAGCTTGGCGCGCATGGCGTCCCCCATACGATCATCGCCGACAATGCCGGCGGCCATCTCATGCAGCATGGCGAGGTCGATCTCTGCATCGTCGGATGCGACCGGCTGACGGCGACGGGGGACGCGGCAAACAAGATCGGGACGTACCTCAAGGCGCTCGCGGCGAAGGATAACGGCGTGCCGTTCTATGTCGCGCTGCCGAAGTCGACCATCGATTGGACGTTATCGGACGGCGTTCGCGAAATTCCGATCGAGGAGCGCGACGAAAGAGAAGTCACGCACATGAGTGGCAGCACGCCGAGCGGAGAAATCCTCACCGTTCAAGTGACCGCCCCCGGCAGCAAAGCTGCGAACCCCGCTTTTGACGTAACGCCGGCGCGGCTTATAACCGGGCTGATGACGGAGCGGGGCGTTACACCCGCTTCCCGCGATGGGCTGGCGCGTCTTTATCCGGAGATGAAAGAGGCCACCGCCGCTTAATATCGGATTGGCGCCAGGATTTGACAGTGCGGCTGGCTGCGGCCTGCGCTTACAGTTCTGTGTGCCGCGCGGCTGGCAATGTCGCTCAAAGCAGGGTGGATCGCAGGGAAATTCTCCTTGCGATCCAATCAAGCCCTTGGATGAATAGTCGGCGTTGGCCGAAAGCTCAGTCGCCGGAGCCCGGGTTTTTGGAGAAGTACTTCTCGAACTTTCCGGTTTCCTGCTCGTACTTGCTCGCGTCCTCGGCGTGAGGCTTCTTCACAGTGATGTTCGGCCACTGCGTCGCATATTCGCGATTAACCTCTAGCCAATTCTCAAGGCCCGGCTCAGTGTCAGGCTTGATGGCGTCGACCGGGCATTCCGGCTCGCAAACGCCGCAGTCGATGCACTCGTCAGGACTGATGACGAGCATGTTTTCGCCCTCGTAGAAGCAGTCTACGGGGCAGACTTCCACACAATCGGTGAATTTGCATTTGATGCAAGCATCCAGCACGACATAGGTCATGGGGGGTATCTCCGAAGCCGAAGCACCGGCTTAATTTATAGGCGCGTCAGTAACGCAATCCGTTGAGGTTCACAAGCGGGCAGGCGCTTGATTCGGATGGCACATTGCCACGGAAAAGGCGCCCGCCCGTTAGCATTAGCGTGAATAGAACTCGACGACGAGGTTTGGCTCCATCACAACGGGATAAGGAACGTCGGTAAGCTGCGGAATGCGAGCGAGCCGCGCTGTCATCTTGTTGTGATCGACCTCAAGATAATCGGGAACGTCGCGCTCCACGCTCTGGGCTGCTTCGAGAACGAAGGTGAGCCCACGAGACTTTTCGCGGATCTCGACGACATCGCCCTGGCGGCACCGGTAGCTTGGGATGTTAACGCGCCGTCCGTTCACGCTTATATGGCCATGGCTGACGAATTGGCGGGCTGCGAACGGTGTCGAGACAAACTTGGCCCGATAAACGACGGCATCCAGGCGCCGCTCCAGAAGAGCGATAAGGTTTTCCGATGTATCGCCCCTGAGCCGCGTGGCCTCCGCGTAGATGAGCCGGAACTGGCGCTCGGTGATGTTCGCGTAGTAGCCCTTCAGCTTTTGCTTGGCCTTCAGCTGCGTGCCGAAGTCCGATGTCTTGCCGCGGCGGCGCTGGCCGTGCTGGCCGGGGCCATATTCGCGCTTGTTGAGCGGGCTTTTCGGTCTACCCCAGAGATTTTCCCCAAGGCGGCGATCAATTTTATGTTTGGCGCTAATGCGCTTTGTCATGTCTGTGCTCCAAAAAAGCAAGATGGTGGAGCAGGCCCTCCTCCTGCGGGTGACCCCGCCGACAGACGGCAGAAGCCGTCACGGGCATGCAAAAAGGGCGGCCAAAGCCGCCTGCCGCAAGGAATAACGGTTCGCCGGCGTCGAGGCAAGCGCAATTAAGCCGGTTGAGAAGCGCAGGGTGTGGAGTGGAGAGGCAATCACGGCTTTCAGAACCGCAATTGGAAGTCAAGTGACTAACTAAATCGTGATGCCGATCTCAAGGAAACTTTATCCGTCTGCTGCCGTTGACATAAGTCAAATTGTCGGCAGAGTCAGAGCATGAACAATCGCCATTTCGACGTCATCTTCGCTGGCGGCGGCCTTGCAGCCACGCTCACAGCTTATCGCCTCCGTCAGCTGAGGCCCGATCTCCGGCTTTGTGTGCTGGAAGCGGGCGAGAAGCTGGGAGGGAATCATACCTGGTCGTTTCACGACAAGGATATCAGCAGAGACGCCTGGCGCTGGATTGCGCCATTCGTCGCACACTCTTGGGACGAACAACAGGTGCGCTTTCCGAGGCATTCGCGTATGCTAATGTCTGGTTATAATTCGATCTTTTCGGAAACGCTGCATGATGCAGCCTACCCGGCGCTGGAAGATTGCGTGCGCTTCGGCGCGCGCGTGGTGAGCGTCGGGCCGCATCAGGTGGAGCTTTCCGAGGGCGAAATTCTACGCGCGCCGTGCGTGATCGATGCAAGGGGAATTGGGCGGGTGGACGGTCTCACGATCGGGTACCAGAAGTTCTTGGGACTCGTGGTCCGCTTCGAGCGGCCGCATGGTCAGCCTTACCCCATCATCATGGACGCGACCGTCAAGCAGCGCGATGGATATCGCTTCATCTATACGCTGCCCTTCACGCATGACACCATGCTCATCGAAGACACCTATTACAGCGATACGGCGAGCATCGATACGCCAACTCTTCGCAAGCTTTGCCTGGAATATGCCGAGGAGCGCGGCTGGGAGATCGCCGAAATCGTCCGCGAGGAGCGTGGCGTGCTCCCGATCGTGCTTGGCGGCGGGATCGACGCCATTCTGCAAAAGAACACGCCAGGGGTGCCCGCGCTCGGTCTTCGCGGCGGCTTTTTCCATCACACCACGAGCTATTCCTTTCCGTTCGCGGTGAAGTGCGCCGAAGCCATCGCTGCGATGGATCACCTTACAAGCGAGGCGCTCGATCATCTGACCCAGAAATGGGCGCGGAAGCATTGGAAGGATCAGGGCTTCTTCCGGCTCCTGAACCGGATGCTGTTCTGGGCCGCCAGGACCCCCACGGAGCGCTACCGTGTGCTCGAGCGCTTCTACATGCTCGGCGATCCTCTCATAGAGCGCTTTTATAGCTCAAGCCTGACACTTGCGGACCAGGCCCGTCTTCTTGTAGGGTGGCCACCTGTTCCTATCAGCCGAGCGCTGCGCGTCATGGGAGAAACGACCGTCAATCCCATACCGCAGCCAGTCTCATCACCGAGCTAGTTGTATGGACCCCATCATCTCCCTAAGCCACGAACTCATCAAAAAAGGTTCAAAAAGCTTCGCCATGGCGGCGAAGCTTTTGCCGCGCGATGTGCGTTACGACGCCATGATGCTCTACGCGTGGTGCCGCCACTGCGATGATGTCATCGACGATCAGATCCTTGGATTTGCAAGGGAAACCGCGAGCACCGAGACGCCCGCGGAGCGGCTTCGGCAGCTTAGGGAGAAGACGAAGCGGGCGCTTGACGGCGACGCCGATGAGCCGGTGTTCATCGCGCTTGGCCGCGTTACCCGCAAGCATGGGATCCCCGAACGCCATCCCATGGAGCTTTTGAACGGCTTCGAGATGGATGTGAATGGCCGTGTCTACGAAACGCTCGAGGATACGCTCGATTATTGCTATCATGTGGCGGGCGTCGTTGGCGTGATGATGGCCATGATCATGGGCGTCCGGGAGCGGCCGACGCTGAACCGCGCTTCTGACCTCGGCATCGCCTTTCAGCTCACGAATATTTCGCGCGATGTGGTCGAGGATGCCAGGGGCGGCCGGTGCTATCTGCCGCGCGAATGGCTGCGCCAGGCCGGAATTGACGGCGCGGACCTGGCTGACCCGGAGAACCGCAAGGCCGTCTTCGAGGTGACGCACAAGCTGCTCCGCGAAGCGGATGACTATTACAGATCGGCGCTGTTCGGGATGCAGCGGCTGCCGCTTGGAGCCGCCGTCGGGATCGGCTGCGCGCGGCGTGTCTATCGCGACATCGGGCGGATCGTCGCCCATCGCGGAGAAAGCGCCTGGGACGGCCGCGCCATCGTCGGTAGAAGCCGCAAGGCTGCGGCAGCGATCTCGGGCGCCATCGCCGCCCTTCGCGCTCACACGACGCTCCGCTTCGGGTACGCCCCAAATCGCAATGGCCTCTGGACAGTGCCGGGACTTGGGAAAGCAACCCCCAGGAACCGTCCCTTCGCCTTCCTTATCAATCTGGAGACGAGGCGGTTGCTTAGGCGTAACTCCAAGGACGCTTTCCACTTGAATTAGCGCGGCGTGCCCAAACGAAATCGGCCGCGACGCAATCCTGAAGCAAAACATCGTCATCCCGGAAAGGCGAAGCCTTATCCGAGATTGCAACGAATTTAAGCGCCTGCCTTTTTTCGATCCCGGCGCGCGCTTTGCTTGGCCGTAATGACGGCGGGCGCGATCCGTTTGCGTGTCCGTCAAATGCTGCTTAAAGCCCCACTCCAGTCATCCCCGAAACGCCCCAAGGCGTTATCGGCGATCGTTCCAGGCGCGGCATCTTTTACGGCGCTTTCCGGGACGACGGCGCATCCCGGCCCCAACCGGCTCACAGAAATCTCCAAGGGCGTTAGTGCAGCGTGCGCTTCGCGTCGATCCGGCTGTTCTGCTGCTCCCGCAGCGGCGCGAGTTCCTGAAGCTTCCGCTTGAGGTGCTCGGGCGAACGGGAGAGGACAAACCCGAAAGAAACGCAGCCGTCCTTTCCGTCGACTGCGTGATGCAGCCGGTGCGCCTGGTAAAGCCGCCGCAGATATCCCTTTTTGGGATTGAGGCCGATATTCACGCGGTGATGAACGAGAACGTCGTGGGCGAGGAAATAGACGGCGCCATAAGCCGTGATGCCGAGGGCTACGGCAAGCGCCCAGGCCGGGCCGCCGAGTTGGACGGTCCATTCGAATAAAGCCATCGAAATTACGACGAAGAATATGCCAAAGGCGTCGTTCAGCTCCCAGATGCCTTTGCGGGGCTCATGATGGCTCTTATGCAACACCCACAGGAACCCGTGCATAACATACTTATGCAGAAACCAGGCCACGCCTTCCATTGTGAAAAATACGAAAAAAAATATCCCAAAGTACAAGAGCCAATCGTTCATCGACACCTGCTAGCCGTTGGCCGCGAGTTCCCCTTGAAACTCCGGCATTAAATCCGAAAAAGCGGCGGCAAGCCTAGCAGCGAACGCCGTGAACATCCGGCCATCTCCGCCGGAAGCCCTTGCCGCCATGCAAGCCGCGGTTACGCCGCTTTCAATTTTGCCGCGCGCGAGCGCCGCGGCGCCTTTTACGCCGAGCAGGCTCGCAAACGTGGTGCGCCCGCAATCCTGATCGACATCCTTGCCCGCGCGGTCACAGCTGCAACGCGCGTCGAGGACATCGTCTAACATTTGAAATCCGACGCCAAGATCAAGGCCAAAACGCCGCATGGCGGGGCGGGCGGCGGAATTTTTTGCGACGATGGCTCCGCATTCGGCGGCCGCGGCAAAAAGCGCGCCCGTCTTGCGGGCATACATGCGCTCCAGCTCGGCATGCGTCATCGTATCGCGCGCATCGGCAATATCGTCCTGCTGGCCGCGAACGAGGCCATCCAGGCCAATCGACCATTGCAGAACATCGACGGCGTCAACGCGCTGTTGAAGGTTCAACGCTTCCGAGGCCGCCGCGACGCCATAGGCGTGGTTCATCAGGCCGATCGCAGCAAGAATGGCCGTCGCCTCGCCGTAAACACGGTGGTTGGCCGGCAAGCCTCTGCGCGTTTCGGCATCGTCCATCGCCGGGAGATCGTCAAGGATCAGCGATGCAGCGTGAAGCATCTCCAGCGAGCAGGCCAAGTCGAGTGCATGCTCTTCTTTGCCGCCAAGCTCACGCGCCGCGATCATCATCAAAACGGCCCGCACGCGCTTCGCCGGGGCAAGCAGACTGTGCCGCATCGATCCCTGCAAAGGATCTCCCGAAGCGCCCGAGGGTACAAGCTCCGCAAGCCGTGCTTCTACGCGAGCACGCATCTTCATGAAATACTCTAACTGGCTGCCCATATGACGATCTCGCAGTCCCTGCCTCGACGGTGGCTAATCATGTTCTCAAAATTTTGAGCGAATGGTCGATACGCCCACTTGAAAGCCTGTGGAAAACAGCTTAGCCATCATCACCGTATGACCCATAAGCCGCAATTTGTAAACTAGAGTTTACATGTCGCAGCGTCTCATTGTCTATTCTGGTTGACGGTAAGCCTTATGCCGAAAGCATACTGGATCGCCCGCATCGATGTCACCGACGACGAGAAGGTTCGAGGCATACGCGTCCGGCGCAACCGCGGCATTTCAGCAGAATATCAGGCAGCCCGCGCACATCGCCTCCCAGCCGCTCCCGGTGAAATAGTCATTGTCGAAGGCGTCGAGCCTTAACAATAAAAAGGGTAAGTCATGGATCAGATCGTCGCACAGACAGGCAATCGCGTTTCGTCCGGGACAAAAAACAGGGCCGTCGTGGTCGGCGCGGGTTTTGGCGGCATCGCCTCGGCTTTGCGGCTCGCAGCCAAGGGCTATCGCGTGACGCTGCTCGACCGGGCCCCGATGCTCGGCGGCCGCGCGCAGGTCTTCGAGAAAGACGGCTTCAAGCACGACGCCGGCCCGACGGTTATCACGGCGCCGTTTCTCCTCGAGGAACTTTTCGAGCTGTTCGGCAAGAAGAGCGACGACTATTTCACGCTGAAGTCTCTGACGCCCTGGTATCGCTTCTTTTTCGACGAGGACGGCTCGACGTTCGATTATGGCGGCACGCTCGAAGAGACCCTGGCTGCGATGCGCGCCATCGACCCTCTCGACGGCGACGGCTACCTCCGCATGCTCAAGCACTCGAAGGGGCTTTTCGACGCGGGCTTCACGAACCTCGCCGACCAGCCCTTCCACAACCCGCTGACCATGGTTGGGCAGATTCCGCGCCTCGTTCAGCTCGGCAGCTACCGAAGCGTCTGGGATTTCGTCACGAAATACTTCCACAGCCCGAAAATCAGGCAGGCGCTTTCCATCCAGCCGCTGCTCGTCGGCGGCAGCCCATTCGACACCACCAGCATCTACGGCCTGATCCACTATCTCGAACGGAAGTGGGGCGTCTTCTATGCGGAAGGCGGCACGGGGGCGATCGTGGCGGGGCTTGGCAAGCTGATGGAGGAAGAGGGCGTCAACATCCGCCTGAACACGACGGTTGCTTCCATCGTCCTGGAGAACGGTACGGCCACGGGCGTGCGGCTCGAAAGCGGCGCCATTGTGCCAGCCGATATCGTCGTGTCGGATGCCGATCCCATGCATCTGTTCGGCGACATGATCCCCGCTCGCGACCAGGGTATAACCGCGCGCCTCAAGCGGAAGACGGCCAGGCTTTCGATGGGCTTGTTCCTGATGTATTTCGGGACCAGCCGGCAATATCCCGAACTCGCGCGGCATACCATCTGGCTTGGCAAGCGCTACAAGGGATTGCTGGACGACATCTTCAGGCGGAAAATCCTGGCGGAAGATTTCTCGCTCTACATTCACCGGCCAACCGCGACCGACCCGAGCTTTGCGCCAGCGGGCTGCGACGCTTATTACGTTCTATGTCCAGTGCCGAATTTGCTGTCACCCATCGACTGGAAGGCCGAAGCGCCTCGCCTGAGAGACCGCATTGTGGCAGGCCTTGAGCGCACGATTCTGCCGGGCCTGAGCGAGACGATCAGGGCTGAGATGATGATGACGCCCGAGGACTTCAAAACCAACTATCTCAGCCACGCCGGGGCGGGCTTCTCGATCGCGCCGCACTTCACCCAGTCGGCCTATTTCCGGTTCCACAACAAGGCGGAGGGGATCAAGAACCTCTATCTGACGGGCGCAGGCACGCATCCCGGCGCCGGTATTCCCGGTGTCATATGCTCTGCGAAGGTTGTGGACCGGCTTGTTCCAGCTGCAGCATGATATGAATGCAGTTTCAACAGCAACCGGGCAGGTATTGATACAACTAGTACAGCCGGCCGGAAGTTCGCATTCCCATTGCAGCAAACGCTCAAGCGAACTTCCGGCCGTAAGCTGTACTAGATAAATAAGTTGCTAGTACGCCTTATCCGCCGGAAGTTCTGTCGACGCCCGCAGCATGTGGGTCAGGACTTCCCGCGGGGGTACTAGTTACAATTTAAACTGGAAAACGTCCTCATCATGTTTGAGCAGACCTGACGTCGCCTGGAACAAAGCCTTGGCGGGAGGTTTCGCCCGAATACAGGCATGGCTGAAAGCCATCGATCCTCTCTGGGCCGAGAAGGGATCGCGAACGAGTGAGGAGACGTTGCCGATGTCTATCAGGAAACTTACCGTCGCTGCCGTCGCGGCGCTTGGGCTGTCGCTGGGGGCGCACTCCGCCTCGGCCGGTCCGGTGAATGAGGGTGTCGGGTCGTCGTCAGCGACGGCGTCGAGCACCTTTACGCTTGTCGCTATGGGCCACGGCGGTGGCGGCCACATGGGCGGTGGCGGCATGGGCCACATGGGCGGCGGCGGCATGGGCCACATGGGTGGTGGCGGCATGGGCCACATAGGTGGCGGCGGCATGGGCCACATGGGCGGCATGAGTATGGGCCACGTTGGCGGCATGGGCATGCACGCTGGCGGAATGCACTTTGGCGGCCACGGCTTCAACGGTCGCGCGGGGATCGCGGGTCATGGCGGTCGCACGGCGCTCTACCACGGGCGCCGCGGTTATTGGCGGGGCGGTCACTTCTACCCCTTCTTCGGCGTAGGCCTGTGGGGCTATGGCGGCGGAAGCTGCTACTGGAACTGCCGTGCCGCCGGTTATGGGCCCGGTTTCTGTAGTGCGAACGCCTACAACTTCTGCTACTGAGAAAGCCCCGATATCTTGCTTGGTTAGGGCCGCGTAAGCGGCCCTTTTTTGTTGCCTGCAACGCCGTTCATGCGCCGTTAAGAAAAGTTTTACTAAAGTTCGGCTAAATAGCGGAAAGCCTTGCGCAGCGACGGTTCCAAAAACTCCATCGCAGCGTTGCTGGCTTGAGCGTAGCACGTTCGGCGGCGGCGACCCCCGTAGTGGCCGAAGGGATGTCAACGAGTAAGGAGGGGGTGTCTATGTCTATGACGCGAATCATGGTCGCGGCTCTGGCGGCGATCGGGTTGTCCATGGCAGGCGACGGAGCTTTGGCTGCAGAAGAGAGTGTGGCAAACTCTGCTTCAATAAATCCCGCAGTTGAGGTCAACCGAAATAGCACCTTCACACTTGTGCGGCATCCTGACCGAGCATTCGCTCCGAATGCAAAAGGTCCGGTTCCTGCCGGTCTGCATGTCGTTGACCCGGCGCAGGGCTCTCCTCGAATAGCCGGTCACGCTGCTTCTCGCCGCCGCGGCATGGCTGGGCCTTACGGCGGTCCCGGCATGCGCGGCCCCTATGGCGGTCCTCGAATGGCCGGCCCTTACGGCGGCCCTGGCATGCGCGGCCCCTATGGCGGTCCTCGAATGGCCGGCGCTTACGGCGGTCCCGGCATGCGCGGCCCCGGTGGTCCCCGGATGGCTGGGCCTTACGGCGGTCCTGGCATGCGCGGCGCCTATGGCGGTCCCCGGATGGCCGGGCCTTACGGCGGTCGCGGTATGCGCGGCCCCTATGGCGGTCCTGGCATGCGTGGTCCCTATGGCGGTCCTCAGATGGCTGGGCCCGGCGGACCGCAGATGAGCGGACCCGGTTATCTTCCCCCGCGCATGGGTGGCGCCTATGGCGGTGCTCGCATGGGTGGACCCGGTTATGGCGGTCCCCGCATGGCTGGCCCTGGTTACGGCGGCCCGCGCATGGGAGGCGATCAGTACTACGGCGGTCCGCGCATGAGTGGACCGATATACGGCGGCCGGCGCATGGCCCGATCAGCCTACGGCGAGCCTAATGATGGCGGTTACGGTCCTCCTATGGGTGGCCCGCGCTTTGGGGGCGGCCCAGGCTACTATGGTCCCGGCGGCGGCGGTCCAGGCGGCTACGGTCCCGGCGGCGGCGGTCCAGGCGGCTACGGTCCCGGTGGCGGCGGTCCAGGCGGCTATGGTCCCGGTGGCGGCGGTCCAGGCGGCTACGGTCCCGGTGGCGGCGGTCCAGGCGGCTACGGTCCCGGTGGCGGTGGTCCAGGCGGCTACGGTCCCGGTGGCGGTGGTCCAGGCGGCTACGGTCCAGGCGGTTATGGTCCCGGTGGCGGCGGTCCAGGCGGTTATGGTCCCGGCCCAGGCTATGGCGGTCAAGGTCCTTACGGCGGGGGTGAAGGTCCGTACTAAGCTGAACCAAGGTCTCTTCCAGCAGGGCCGCGCGAGCGGCCCTTTCGCTTTTCAGGCCGTCTGCTTCGGATCGGGCTTCTGCATCCAGCGTATCAGGAGGGCCGAAAAGAAAAGCCAGATCAATGTGATTACGAGGTAGAAAAGAAGCTGCACATACATAGGCGTCCCCGGGAGCCTTGCGATGGCGATGGTGATAGCCACGAAGAAATAGAAGACGGAGCCGGTAACGAAGATCACCGTACCAATCAGTTTTCTTTGGCGAATGTTCATGACGGTAATCTCTACTTCCTTAGCCAGTACTAGTACAGCCGGCCGGAAGTTCGCACTTCCATTGCCGCAAACGCTCAAGCGAACTTCCGGCCGTAAGCTGTACTAGATCAATAATTTGCTAGTACGCCTCATCCGCGGGAAACCCTGGAAGCGCTTGCCGCAAGTGGGTCAGGACTTCCCGAGGGGCGTACTAGCTGGACGGCATCCCCAATTCACACCAAGCTGGCCTCCTAGTCAATTGCTTTGAACGTTTTATAAATCTCATTGATTTACAAGGGTCTAGCAGCCCGATGCTGCCAACATTCTGCTCATCGTTGGGGGAAAGATGAAAAAACTCATGATAGCGGCGGCCGCAATCTTGGCGGCGACACTCGTATCAGGTAGTGCTTTTGCCGTTCCGGGAGGCGCTACGAAAACGCTGGAAGCGCCTGCTGCCACCGTGAAAGTGAGCTGCCGGCGCCATCACCGCGTGCACACCCATCACTATCGGGCCCCATGCTGCGGTTACTACCGTTGCTGCGGCTACTACAGCCTCTACACCTACACAACGCCGTGTTGTCACGGTGGCTATGGCTGTGGCGGCTGGGCCTATGGAGGCTGCGGCGGCGGATATTTTGGCGGCATTTTCGGCTGGTAGAGCTTGGTCTCGAGGGGAGGGGCGATCCTCCCCTAAAACTCAAACGCAGAAAAAATTTAAGCGAATGCAACGTTTTTTTAGTTTTGCTCGCTCATGGTGGGGAAAGCTCGAGAGAGTTTCCAGCCAAGGACTCATTCGCATGAAAGCGCTTTCTTGTTTTTGCGCGGCCGTCGTCGCCACCGCCGTTTCAGTGAGTGGCGCTTCTGCGTTCAACGCGCCTGCACCCAAAACGCAAGTCACCCTGATATCGGACATCAGGGGGTCCCATCATCGTCATCGGCATGGCGACCTTTTCAGCAATTGGTGCGCCTACAATTGCTATCGGGTCAGCCGCTACGCGCGACCGCCTCTCGGGCGATACGGCTATAGCCAATATCGTTACGACCAGGATCTTCCTTTCCCCTACCGCTTTGACCCAGATGCGAGCATCGTCGATAATGCTCTTGCCTTTCCCCAATACTATGTTGGCACGCCGCTCCTGAGCGCGGGCGAGCGGCGGTGGTAGGCTACGGGGCCTTCAAGTCTGTGCGTTGAGAACTTACCTCGGTTGAAACCGGAGTAGGTTCTTTTTTGTCATGACATTGCTCGCAAATGCCGCTGATGCCGGCCTCACGGAAACAAAAAGCCCAAGCCCCCGGCTTCGAGCCGTTCGCATCTGGCTTTTCGGAATCGCGGCGCTGGTGTTCGCCATGGTGGTCGTGGGAGGAGCGACCCGCCTGACGGGCTCCGGTCTTTCGATCACCGAATGGCAGCCGATCCTCGGGATCGTGCCGCCGATGAGCGATGCCGCGTGGCAGGACGCATTCGAGAAATACCGGCATATTCCCGAATACAGCCAGATAAATCCCGGCATGACCCTGCAAGGGTTCAAAGCCATCTATTGGTGGGAATGGACGCACCGGCTTCTCGGGCGGCTGATCGGGGTCGTATTTTTTATCCCCTTCGCGGTTTTTGTTGCGCGACGCGCCATTCCGCGGGCGTTCATACCGAGGATCGCGGCGCTTTTCGTTCTGGGCGCAGCGCAGGGGGTGCTCGGCTGGTTCATGGTCAAGAGCGGGCTCGCGGATCGCGTCGATGTGAGCCAGTACCGGCTGGCGGCTCATCTCGCGCTAGCTGTCGCGATTGCGGGCTATGCCTTCTGGCTCGCTCTTTCCATCGGGGAGCCGGCGCAGACAGAGGGAAAAACGCCTGTGGAAAACTCTCCCCTGGCGGTCAAACTCGGGGCAGGGATGCTCGCGGGCCTCGTCTATTTGCAGATTATCGCTGGCGCATTCGTCGCGGGGCTGAAGGCAGGGCATGCCTCAGATACATGGCCGCTGATGAATGGCGAAATCATTCCGCCAGGGCTTGACGCCTTTTCCCCATGGTACGTCAACCTTTTCGAGAACCCGCTGACCGCCCAATTCGCGCATCGCACCCTGGCTTATGCAATCGCCATTCTTGCGGCCGGTATGGCCGTCTTCATATGGAACGCCAAGCGGGCAAGAACGCTGCGGCTACCGATGCTCGCGACAAACGCCGCAGTGTTCATGCAAATTGCGCTCGGGATTGCAGCCATCGTATATGGCGTTCCCCTCGTCATCGCATTGGCTCATCAAGCGAATGCGATCCTTGTTCTCGCCCTGGCGCTCTGGACTCTCCACAGGGCCGTCGCTCCAGGCGAAGTCAGCTTACAAAAGAACTCGGCTTCCGGCGCCAGGCAACGAATGACGGATTGAGGAATTTTTCGTTTCTTTTCCCGTACAGGAAGGGTTTGCCGTCGCCCGTAAGAACGCACCCGCCTACGGCATTCAGAAGGGCGTGGCCAGCGGCCGTGTCCCATTCGCAAGTCGGCCCGAAACGAGGATAGACATCCGCGTCGCCCCTTGCGATCACGCAGAATTTGAGGGAGGAGCCCAAGTGGAGCCTCTGCGGGTCACTGAGATTTTTGAGGAAGCTTTCGGTCTCGGGCGTCAGGTGAGAGCGGCTGACGATGGTTGTCAACGGCCGTTGTTCCTGGGGCTCGCCTGTCAGGATCTCAAAATCGAACTTCTGGCCGGCGGGCGGGTTGTGGTCTGGAAGAAGCTTGCAGCGGGCGGCGCTCTTGCTTCCGAGCGTGACGTAGCAGTCAGCCTTGTCCGGTGCGTAGACGAGACCGAAAGCCGGCTGCCCTGCATCGACAAGGGCAATGTTCACCGTGAACTCGCCGTTCTTCTTTATGAATTCCTTGGTGCCATCGAGAGGATCGACGAGGAAGAAGTATCTTTCGACTTCAGGGATGTTGCCTGCGGCCAGGCTTTCTTCTGCGACGACGGGGATTGCCGGGAAAAGCTTCGAAAGAGAGTCGAGGATGAGGTCTTCGGAGGCGTGATCCGCGTCTGTGACCGGAGATTTATCGGCCTTGTAACGGGTGTTCGGGTTCGACCGGTAAATGTCGAGGATGGCGGCGCCGGCACGCTGGGCGATCGGGAGAATCGATTTGGCCAGATCTTCGAGAGCCAAGTCTTCCAGAGACAGGCCTTCGAATGGGGACGCTTCATTGGTCACGATTTTGTAAGATCCTTTGTGGTTACTTTTATGCCGTACCCCAGGCAGAGCCGGGATGCTGTAACTTTTGTGCGCGCATACCTACTTTTTTTAAGAGCACGGTTGAAGTGCAAGGCCAAATCATGCTGCCTGGACGTTGAGATTCTAGAGCTCCCGCGCTTTCACGGGCTCAATCGCAGGCCTGAGCAGGAGGACATATCGTGACATCCAATGCAATCCTCGAAGACACCGCCCTTGCGGCGCTGATATCGAGCAAAATTTGTCATGACCTTGCGGGGCAGATCGGCGCAATCAATAATGGCCTCGAGCTTCTTGAAGAAGAGAACGACGAAGATACCCGTTATTATGCGCTGGAGCTGATTCAGAACAGCGCGAAAGCCGCCTGGGCACAGCTCGATTTCAATCGCCTTGCCTTCGGCGTCGCCTCGAGCCTCGGCTCTGTGGTGCCGCTCGGTCATGTCGAGCAGGTGGCTCGCCGCTATGTCGAGAACGGCAAACGCAGGATTCACTGGCAGGCCAATGTTCAGGACGTCGAAAAGGAGCATGCCAAGCTTTTGCTGGCCGTGCTCGCCGTCTCGCTCATGGCGCTTCCCGCGGGCGGCGATTTCTATGTCGGCCTCTCGGTGACAAAGGCGAAGGAGCGTTCGAAGTCCAGGCTCAAATTGATCATCTTGTGCCGGGGGCGCTCGGCGCGTGTGCCTGAGGGAGTTGCGGATGTCTTTGCGGGAAGAGACACCAGGGCGATCGATGGGAGGCTGGTGGTTGCCTATTACGCCGCCCGTCTGGCCGCGGAAGCTTCGCTCAAACTCTCAGCCGTGAAAGAAGGCGAAGACATCATGTTTACGCTGGAGCCTCTATAAGACGAACGCTCCGCGACGGCTCTCCCGTCCAGACCCGCCCGAGCCCGTTTCCGCAAAACGTCGCCTGCCTCTGCAACAGCAGCCAAATAAAAAACCCCGCCAATTGCGGGGTTTATCGATGGCTGAGCAGGACAAGTAGCCTGCTCGCCTGTTCCGATACTCTACTTCAGAGGCGCATAACCGACGGGGATATGGTAGTTGATGCCGGCCCTGACGGTGCTGAAATTGTTGTCGACGGGCATGCGATCAACAAAGCCATCGGAAGCGATTGCGCTGACGGTCTGGCTGCCGAGATCGATATACTGATACTCGACTTTTGCAGACCAGTTCGGAGCGATCATATATTCGACGCCGCCGCCGACGACCCATCCGGTCTCGAGCTGATTTGAGTTCAGGTAGTTAAAGCCATTATTGATGTTGACCTTCGTATCGACGTTTGCGTAGGCAAACCCGCCGGTTGCATAGATCAAGGCGGGGCCAACAGCGTAACCGAGGCGCCCGCGCACGGTGCCGAAGAAGTCGATCGACTGACTTGCGTTGAAGGCCGCCGGAGCGTAGCCGTAATAGAGGTCGTTCCTGGCGAAGCTGCTGCTGATGCCGGAGCCTTCGATGTCCGTTTCAATGCCCAGAACGACCTGGTTGCCCCATCCGAAACCGGACCAATTGTAGCCGATCTGGCCGCCGCCAAAGCCGCCATCGTGGTAGAATTGGCCGATATCGGCCTGCGTATAATCGTAGTTATTGGTTACGCGAAGGTTTTCGCTGGCGCCGAATGCTGCGCCGCCGTTGATACCGGCGTAGAATCCCGTCCAAACCGCAACCGGAGCGACATAAGGACCGTCCTTCAGTCCGCCGCCTGTGGAATGATACAGATCGGCTGCGTTTACGGAACCCACACCAAGCGCGATCACGCTCGCGCAGGTCATGCCCAAAAGTTTCGAAGAGAAGTTCATGCTGAAGCTCCCACCCTGTTTGATTTCGAGGAAAAGTCTTCACGCATTACAATCACGACAGGCGCCCCAGGCCTGCGAGTTTACAGAATGGCACTGACGCTACACGGGTGTAAGCTGAGGGACAAGGCATGCGGCGGTGACATGGAGTGTAAAAAAGACATAAAATATCGGGGAGGTGCTCAAAAGGCACACGAGCGGACGCGCAGGAATAGCGGCAAGTTCGGGTGCAGCCCTCTTTGTTTAGGAAGGGCAAATTCCTGAAGTCTCGATGATTCAGGAGTTTTTTAAACCGGGAATGCATTTTGCAATGTTGCATGCGCGGACAAATCAAAGCCGCCATTTAAGGCGGCTATTGTTCGTTCGACGTATAGTTGTCCTTAGCCTGCTTCAGGCGGCCGCCGCCTCTTCTTTCGGGTCACGCAATACATAGCCACGGCCCCAGACGGTTTCGATGTAATGCTGCCCGGTATTGGCCGTGGCCAGCTTTTTGCGCAGCTTGCAAATGAACACGTCGATAATCTTCAGCTCGGGCTCGTCGATGCCGCCGTAAAGGTGGTTGAGGAACATTTCCTTTGTGAGCGTCGTGCCCTTGCGCAGAGAAAGAAGCTCCAGCATCTGGTATTCTTTGCTGGTCAGATGGACCCGGTTGCCTTCCACCTCTACGGTTTTGGTGTCGAGGTTGACGATCAGGCTTCCCGTCTGAATGACGGACTGGGCGTGCCCCTTGGACCGGCGGACGATAGCGTGAATGCGGGCAACGAGCTCGTCCTTGTGGAAAGGCTTGACCAGATAATCGTCAGCGCCAAATCCAAGGCCGCGAACCTTGTCGTCCACACCGCCGGACCCGGACAGGATCAGGATCGGCGTCTTGATCTTGCTCACGCGAAGCGCGCGCAGAACTTCGTATCCGCTTATGTCGGGAAGCCCCAAATCAAGTAAAATTATATCATAGTCGTAGATTTTGCCGAGATCGACGCCCTCCTCACCGAGATCGGTTTGGAAAACGTTAAAACCTTCGGATAAAAGCATGAGCTCGATGCTTTGTGCAGTCGCGCTGTCATCTTCAATGAGAAGCACCCGCATAGGAATCCCTCGCTAGCAACACGTCCGTTCCGCCAAGACGCGAGGCCTGAGGCCCGACCGCGCCGTGAAGCTTAACTTCAAAAAAGACATTAACGCAGAAAAGGTTAAGAAAACTTAAGCTTACTACGTAGGCTCTTAACCCGCGCACAATTTCTTGCGCAAGCTTCACAATATTACAAAATTCGTGGTGAGCCTGAGCCTTGAAGCAAAGACGCTGCTTGCTAACTGAAGTGCCGTTCATTCGATACAACCGCCGCCCGACCAAATCAACGACACCCGTAATGTGACGTAATTCGCCTGTCCGGCCAACATTCATTTCCTTTATAACGCATTAAGGGCGATCCTGTTGCAAACCAGCGACTCTTTACCGGGCATTAATTGTTTTGAGCGAAACTGCTTTTCATATCTCCCCGTGTAGATTGGTAACCGGAGTAGGGGCCTCGAACGATCATGGTCGAAACAGGCAATTCTCAACAAAATCAGCGTTTTGAGTATGACGAGAAGAGGCAGCAGGTCAGCGACCTCGAAATGATGATCGCCGACTTCCGCCGCATGGCGAACGACCTCGATCAGCAGATCAAGATCGAGCAGCAGACGGCCGGCGTCAGTGACGTGAACCACTTCGCCTACCCGACTTTCGCGCGGGCCGCCATCACGCGAAGGGACAACCTCCGGTCGTCTGTTTCCGAGCTCGAAAAGAGGCTTGATCGCGCTCGTCAGGACGCGCTCGCCGCCTTTGAGCAGCTGAAACTTACCGAGACCGCCGGCGATCTTGAAGCTCAGCGGCAGGTCCGGCCGGGTTCGCGGCGCAAGCCGACGAGGCCGATAGGCAGCCTTATGGGCGTCCGGGAACCATTGAGATCCAATTCATAAAACCCTGTGTGCCGCCGGGACGCCGTCTGCGTCAGCCTCAGTTTTGCCACGAATGAACCCAATGGCACTGAGACATGGCTACTCAGGGGGCTCGCTTGTGGCTTCGCATTGCATGTTTTCTACTATTATCGGTTATCCCGCAGGCGTGCGCCCACAGAGACCCTGCGGTTGAGAGCCTGATGGGATCGGAGCCGCAGCGGCTATCCTTCGGACCTCCGCCCGATGTCCAGCATGCATTCATAGAGAAGATGAAGCTTTGCTGGTTTGCCGGCGCACACGCTCTATTGACCGGATACCATTTCGAATCGGGTGAGCGGGAGGACAGCGACTCCGGCGAGGGCTATCCCGATGTCAGGCTCTTCGACGCAGACGGAGATGCGCCGGTCTTTGAAATCCAGTTTCACAAGTACAATGAAAATACGCTCATCGTGACGCGGAACGTCTCTCTGTCCGCTTCCCTCCTGACGAAGGTCAAGCGCGACATTCAGCTTTGGGCCCTGGCCGGCCCGGATTGTTCCAGCTGAGCGGGTCAGGACTCCAACCCGGCCCTCCAATCTCATCTTCGCAGCCCCTGTAAGGGACGTGGCACGTTCATTGCTTCGTCGCGGGCCATGGCCCCGGCATATTGTGTGCCAGCCTGAAGCCATGGCCTGACCAGGGCAAAGACAGCCTGCAAGGGAAGAAAACGATGAAGCGCGACGATTTGACCGAAAAAATCCTCGACACAAAACGCTTGAGCGGCATGAGCTGGGAAGACATCGCCGAAAAAATAGGCGGGTGTTCGCCAATTCTGATCACGGCCGCACTGCTGGGTCAGATGAAGCTCACGCCCGCACAGGCAGACCGCGCGCGCGATCTGTTCCACCTGTCGGAGGCGGAGGCCAAGATGCTTGCCGAAGTTCCCTATCGTGGCTCCCTGCCGTCGATCCCTCCAGCCGATCCGCTGATCTATCGCTTCTATGAGCTTGTCCAAGTTTTTGGCACAACCTGGAAAGAGCTGATCCAGGAAGAGTTCGGCGACGGCATCATGTCGGCCATCGATTTCGACATGAAGCTTGAGCGCCTGCCGGACCCCAAAGGCGATCGGGTGAAAATCACCATGTCGGGTAAGTTCCTGCCTTACAAATATTACGACTGAAACGAACCGCCATAGGTCACGACGCCTGTGCCATGACCATCCCTGGCAGCGCATAAAAACTACCTACATTTTTGCTTATGCCCGTCTTACAAAACGAAACCAATTTTAACCGATTATACATCCTCGCAAGATGCGCCTGCCTCGGAAGATCCAACGGACGATATGGGACGAGCGCGCGGCACGCCCTTGCGTCCCACGCGCCGAAAGCTTAGCCCTGAGCGAAGATCATCGGCTCAAGGGTGAGGCATGGTTGCACGCGGTCTTCGTAGGGGATTGCTGGTCCAGGCGATCGGCATGGCGATCTGCGCCTTCCTTTTGGTTCGCTATGAAGAACTTAGTCATGCCTTCGCCGTTGTACTCAGCTTCGCCGTGTTGCTCGGCATCTATCTTCTTTTTACGCTGGCGACATTCGCGATCTGCTGGCCGCGCGGCCGTGCCGTCCCCGAGCAGACCGTCGGCTTCCTTGCGGCATGCCGGACAATCATAACGGAGTGGCTCGCCTTCTTTGCGCTCTTCGGCGTGATCCAGCCCTTCGCGGACAGCTTCTTCTCCGTTAAAGGGGCGCCGCGGCGGACGGACAAGCTGCCGGTGATGTTGGTGCACGGCTACCGGTGCAATTCAGGCTTGTGGTGGTGGATGATTTCAAGGCTGCGGGCGGCTGGCTTCGCGGTCGAAGCCATCGATCTGGAGCCCGCGCTGGCGAGCATCGACACGTTTGTCGAACAGCTCCACCACGCCATCGAAGCCTGTCTTCGGGAGACCGGCGCGCGCAAGCTCCGGCTCGTCACGCACAGCATGGGCGGCCTCGTTGCGCGGGCTTATCTCAAGCGGTATGGGAGCCGGCGCGTCGACAAGGTCATCACGCTTGCTTGCGGGCACCACGGCACGCGCATTGCCCGCCTGGGGCTGGGCAAGAATGCACGCGAGATGGCGCCGGGCTCGGCTTGGCTTGCCGCGCTCCCGGAACCGGCTCCCGTGCCTGTCGTGACCGTATGGACAGCACAGGACAACTTCATCGCGCCGCAGACCAGCAGCCGCCTGTCCGGCGCTAAAGAGATCGTTCTCACCGGGATGGGCCATCTCAGCTTCATGTTCTCCCGGCGTGTGCTTGATATCGTTTTGGGGGAGCTGAATTGATCCGGTCTACCGCTGAGCCAGGGCCGGGTTGACCCGCGCGAGCACAAGGCGCGGCGTGGTGACAAGCGGCGAGAGCATGGCCGACGCCGGCATTTGAAAGGGTTTCCGTCCCTCGATGAGGACATAATCAGATGTGAAAAAGCTATCTGGTCAGGCGTCAGCTCCTGCTCCGCGCGTCCAAGGCCTCGAGGGCCGATTTCGATGCAACAGAAGCCGGGAAGCGCCGCAGCCTCACCTGTCGAGGCGGTGCGGAACCGCGCGTCGAAATCGATCCCGTTTGCATCCATGACAGCGCCTCGCAGCGGCGCCGTAAATCTTATCGCATCGACTGGGAAGGTAATCACACTATCTGTTGAGTTGCGTTTTCCGACGCCAGCAAATGAAATCCCATTGCTGGGGAAAACGATAGAATGATTACGCTGTATTCATACCCGGAGCTGTTCGGGGTTGCCGACAATAATCCTTACGGCCTGAAGATCTTTGCCTTCCTGAAGCTGTGCCATTTGCCATTCCGGCATGAGCACATTCTTGACCCGAAAAACGCCCCTCGCGGTCAGCTCCCCTATATTATCGATGACGACGCGCATATTGGCGACAGCGATGCGATCGTCGCCCATCTCATCAAGAAATACAGCCTCGATATCGATCAAGCCCTCACCCCGGCGCAGCGGGACACGCACCTTATGATCCGGCGCATGCTCGACGATCTCTACTGGGTGATGTCCTATTCGCGCTGGAGCGATGAGCGGTTCTGGCCGTTGTTCCGCGACGCATTTCTGAAAGCGCATCCGGCAGTTTCTGCGGACGCCCTCGAGGCGGCGCGCAAATACAACTTCCAGAGATATCACTTCCAGGGCATCGGACGCTACGAGCCTGCCGCCGTTTACGAAAGAGGCGTCGCCGACTTGCGGACGCTGGCGCACCTTCTACCCGTGAGCGGATATATGTTCGGGCCAAAGCCCACCAGCATCGATGCCGCGGTGTACGGATTTGTCGCCAATATCTATTTCTATGCGATTGACACTCCGCTCAAGGCGTGTCTGAAATCCCACCCCAACCTTGAAACCCATTGCATCGGCATGCACGCGGCAGTTTCTGCGTAGATAGAGCGCGTTCGCCTGTGCGTTTTCCTCATTACAATGAGTGAGCGGAGCTGAACTCCGCCAGATCCTGCGCGTTAGCTCATTTTGAACTTGTCTGGATGGAAACTAATGAAAGGTTTCGAACGATTGTCGCGTGCGTTCAACGGCGGCGGGGGCTCGCCAGAGCCAATTCGGACGCTACGGGAAAATCGCAGTCCTGACCCCCTTTCGGAAGTCCAAAGCAAAACCATCGGACTTTTCAGCCTTTCCGTTATCGCAGTTGCTGTCGGCGTCGTCACCGGGGCAGGCGCCGTCGCTTTTCGAGCCTTGATCGGCTTCATCCATAACGTCTTCTTCCTCGGCCAGTTTTCGATTTTCTACGACGCGAATGTCTACACGCCCCCGAGCCCCTGGGGCGTGTACGTCATCTTCGTGCCCGTGCTGGGCGGGCTTGTCGTTACCTTTCTGGTCAACACCTTCGCCCCGGAAGCGCGCGGGCATGGCGTGCCGGAAGTGATGGATGCGATCTATTACAAGGAAGGCGTCATCCGGCCCGTCGTCGCCGCGGTGAAGTCTTTGGCGTCCGCCTTATCCATCGGCACGGGCGCAGCGGTCGGTCGGGAAGGCCCGATCATCCAGATCGGTTCGTCGCTGGGGTCGACCGCCGGACAGTTCATCGCGATGGCGCCCTGGCAGCGCATCACGCTCGTTGCTGCTGGCGCAGGCGCAGGGATCGCCGCAACTTTCAATACGCCGATCGGCGGGGTGATGTTCACCATTGAACTCATGATGCCGGAGGTCAGCGTCCGCACCTTCCTGCCGGTTGCGCTCGCAACAGGGGCCGCGACCTTTGTCGGCCGGCTGTTTCTCGGCATCGCGCCCGCCTTCCATGTCGCCCTTCCCGCCGAGAGTATGCCGGCGTCGATCGCGGTGCTTTTGTTCTACGCGTTTCTTGGCGCGGTCGCGGGCCTTGGGTCGACCGCTTTCATTCGCGGCTTGCATCTGGCCGAGGGCGTCTTCGAGCGCATTTCAAACAGCTATCTGCGCCATGCCATCGGGATGCTCATCGTCGGAGTGACGATGTTTGTGCTCCTGATCTATTTCGGACACTACTATGTGGAAGGGGTCGGCTATGCGGCGATCCAGGATATCCTGAATGGCGGCCTTATCATTCCGGACCTGCTCCTCGTCCTCTTCATCTGCAAGCTGATTGCCACAACGGTGAGCCTCGGCTCAGGCTCGTCGGGCGGCATCTTTTCGCCCTCCCTTTTCATGGGCGCGACGCTCGGCGGCGCTTTCGGCGCGCTTTTGCATTCCATCTATCCGGTTGCGGGCATCGATGTCACCGGCTCCGCCATCATCGGCATGGCGGCGATGGTGGGCGGGGCGACGGGCGCGGCCATGACCGCGATCACCATGCTGTTCGAGATGACGCGCGATTACAGCATCGTGATGCCGATGATCGTCGCCGTCGCCATCGCGATTGGAGTACGCCGGCTGCTCTCTCGCGAAAACATCTACACCATCAAGCTTGTGAGCAGGCGTCACTTCATTCCGAAGGCTCTCCACGCCAACATGTTTCTGGTTCGTCATGCAAACGAGGTGATGGACCGCAACGCGCTGGTTCTTCCCGCGAAAATGGGCCTCGACGAGTTTCTGCGGCGCCCGGAGCTGTCGGCGCACATGCAGCATGTCGTGATTTCCGAGGGGGACCGGATCGTTGGAGTTCAGCGCGTCAACGTCGGCTTGCGCCGTGGCCTGTCGGGGGCGGGCGCCGGCGTCACGCTCGGCGACATCGCGCGCAAGGATTTCACGATCGCGCGCGAGGAGGATGTTCTTTTCGATGTCATTCAGCGCATGTGGCGCCGGGGCGCGACAATGGCGGTCGTCGTTACCGGCGCTGCCAGAACCCCTCGGGTGGACAACGTTGTCGGCATCATTTCGAAAGAGCACGTGGCCAATTCTGTCGCCGATAGCATCAAGGGATTTGGCTCACGCTTGTAGGCAGCGGCTTCTCGTCCGGCCTGAGGCGCGAAGTCTTTTTGCCATCGGGGAAGATCCGGCTTATGGTCGCGCCAACGTTGTACAACCTTCGGGAGATTTCCATGGCGACCCGGCCGCCAGCAAACTTGCGAGAGCATCTTCGTTTGGTGACGCGCGACGCTCATTTGCGGCTCGAAGCCGTGGTGGACTTCGACGGCCGCCTTACCTCGCTCGAAGTCTATCGCTGCTTCCTGGAAGATTTTCTTCGTTTTGTCAGTCCGCTCGAAGCTGTCCTTGGCGCTCTGGACTTGAAGAAGCTCGGCATCGATTATCAATTGCGGCGCAAGTTGATCTGGATCGAGGCGGATCTCAAAGACCTCGGCCACACCAGCGAAAGCCTGGAGACTCTGCCCGCTTTTGGGGACCTCCCCCAGCTGAGCGAACCCGTTGAAGCCCTTGGCGCAATGTACGTTCTGGAAGGCTCCAGCCTCGGGCGGCAGGTCATGCTCACGAAGCTTGCCGAGCGTTTGAACATCCGCCCCGACTGGGCGGGCCACTTCTTCAGCGGCTATGGCAAAGAGACCGGCGCGATGTGGCGCAGCTTCGTTAACGCCTTGAACGAGGCGGGGCGCTCGCCCGAGGCGGCGCGCCTCATCGAGACGGCCGCTTTGGCGAGCTTCGCCGCCTTTGAGAAATGTCTCGCGGAAGGCCGTTTGCGGCACGGCCTCCAACCCGCTGCATGAGCGGCTATTTCCGGAAATATATGACGTGCAAGTCATCCTTCAGCACGAACTTGCTTCAGCACGAACTTGCGCTTCTTAACGAACGGTTTGGAAATGATGCCGCACCCGATATCTCTGGTTGAAGCCTTACTCCTGAAGGTGTAAAAATCTTCTGAGCCTGGTATACCAGAGTTCATTTGTGCGACCTTAATCTGCCTCGCCGGCCTGGATGACCGAAAACGTTAATGTCTTTTCCCGGCCGGGAACTGATCTGGAAGGCGAAAGCCACGATTTCTCGGAAGTCCGTGTTCGAGAGAGCGAGGAGCGCTTCAGGACGACGTTCGAGAACGCCGCCGTTGGCATCTCCCATGTGGCGCCGGGCGGCCGGTGGGTTCTGGTGAACAAGCGCTATTGCGAAATCGTAGGCTATACGGCCGAAGAACTGGCCGGAAAAACCTTCCAGGACATCACCCATCCCGACGACCTTGCTGTCGATCTCGCTCAGCGTGAGCGCCTGCTTTCGGGGGCGATTTCGCACTTCAGTATGGAAAAGCGCTACATCCGCAAGGATGGTTCCCCGATCTGGGTCAATCTGACGGTCGGCTGCGCCAGAAAAGCGAATGGCGCGTTCGATTATTTCATCTCGGTTGTGGAGGACATCACCAGGCGGAAGGAGGCGGAGGAGGAACGCCGCCGGGTCGAGGCCACGCTGCGCGAAAGAGAAGCTGATCTGCAACTGGCGCAGGAAGCCGCAAATCTCGGCCGCTGGAACTGGGATCTGCGGAGGCAGGAACTCACCTGGACAGACCGCTGCAGGGCCTTATTCGGATTGCCCCTCGATACGCCGGTGACCTATGGGGCTTTCTTGAAAGCGCTGCATCCTGACGATCGCGAGAGGATCGACGCGGAAGTTTCCAGGGCGATCCGCCGGGGAAGGGACTACGATGTCGAGATGCGGGCAGTCTGGCCCGACGGCTCCTTGCATTGGATCGCATCGAAAGGCCGTGTTTATTTCGATGGTGGCCAGCCCTCCCGCATGGTGGGCGTCGCTTTCGATATCACCGCCCGGAAACAGGGCGAAGAGCAGATGTCCTACGCGCTGCGCGAAGTCGACCATCGCTCCAAGAACCTTCTTTCCGTGGTCCAGGCTATCGTGCGCCAGACGGCGCGAACGGATACGCGAGAGGAATTCGTCGAGCTTTTCTCCGAGCGTATTCGGGGGCTTGCTGCCAGCCAGGACCTCCTCGTAGGCAACAAGTGGAAAGGTGTGGCGGTCCCTGATCTCATCCGTTCGCAACTCTCTCATTTCAAGGATGCCTTGGGATCGCGGGTGAGGCTTGCCGGTCCCCCCGCGATCGAACTCAATGCATCGGCGGCGCAGACGATCGGGATGGCGGTGCACGAGCTTGCGACCAACGCCTGCAAATATGGCGCGCTGTCAAACGACACGGGTTATGTCCTCTTGGATTGGTCGCTTGAACAGAGCAAGGAAGGGCTTTCGTTTTCGATAAGCTGGACGGAGAGCGATGGTCCCCTTGTGAAGAGGCCAAGCCGCAAAGGGTTCGGCCAAACCGTGCTTATGCGCATGGCGGAGGACGCACTCGACGCCACGGTCCGGCTTGATTACGAGCCGGTTGGGCTTAAATGGCGCCTGACGTGTTCAGCCGAAAACGCTGTAAATGCTTGAGCCTCATGCCGGTCAAGCCGGGCGGCGCCTCCCTCCGCTGAACGGGTCTTCGCGTCCCGAGAATTCCTGCTCGATCTCATCCAGGCTCCAGGGACGGAAATCATGGGTGTCGGCGCCGACATCGAGGCTGTGTCCGTGCGGCTGGTGATCGAGGCGGCCGTGAACATGGCCGAAGAGATGCCACGCCCTGTTCCATGAGCCGTGCCACTCGCGCATGGGATAGTGGCACAGAACGATTTGGTGGCCGCGCTCGTGGATTTCGCGGATGTGGCTCACGCTCGCAAAAAGCGCGGCATGATGGGCGATCGTCTCCTCGTCATGGTTGCCGGCGATGAGATGGATCTGGCCGTTCAGCTGGCGCAGATAGGTGTCTGCGCCGCGCCAATTCCGGTAACAGAAATCGCCGACATGATAGATTGTGTCCGCCGTTCCAACGCATTCGTTCCAGCGAGCGACAAGGGCCTCATCCATCTCCGCCACGGTCGGGAACGGCCGCTTGCACGTGCGGATGATGTTCTCGTGCCCGAAATGGGTGTCGGATATAAAGAAGACCGCCATGCCAGTTCCCCTCGCGCAACCCCTCCTGGCACATTAGATCAACCGGCCTTTAATCGAAATTGATTTGAAGGCGGAAAAGTTGATCGGCCCTGAAGCGCCAGGCCAGCCTGCGGGAAGCAATACGAGGAAAGCGGATCCGGGCTACGCGGGGCCAATGATGTCCTGCTCGGCATCCGCGGGGGAAACGCCAAGTTGATCGAGACCGTCCTCAAGGTAGTCCGGCAGCAAAGGAAGGCTGAACAGATACGCAACGCCATTACCGCCATGCTCGCCCTTCGCTGTGGAGATCGCCTCGTCCAACTCGGCGGGTGCATAGGTCCCGCGGCCAATCCAAGCAAGCGCTATCAAACTGGCCAGCTCATCTTCATTCATGCTTTCAAGAAATTCCTTGAGTTCTTGCCGCGTCGCGTCGTCCGGCAGGTCTTCGAGGATCGTTTCGCTGCTGACATCGTCGCGATCTATATCGCCTTCGTCATCCCAGGCTTCGGTTTTGACATCGACTTCGCGCGCGCGAAGAATGACGTGGGCAACTTTATCTGTCGAAATTTCCAGCATTGTATTGGCTCTATTCTTTAAGCACCACTTTTCAGATGCGCTTCAATTTTATCGAAGACATCCCTGAACATCTCTGGCGTCAGCCTTCCTGTACTCGTGTTATATCGGGAACAATGATAACTGCCAAAAAGTTTACGGCCGCCGCCTAAGTCGATAGCGCCGCCATGGCTGAATTTATGCTGTGATGGCTTGAGAACAAGGGCGCGCAACGTCGTCTCGAACGCAATTCGTCCCAAGGTAAGAATGGCCCGCACCTCTGGCATTTCGCTCAGCGTCGCCGCGAGGAAACCGCGGCACGCTGCGACTTCATCCGGCGTTGGCTTGTTCTCCGGAGGAACGCAGCGTACGGCGTTTGTGATGCGGCAGCCCGTAAGAACCAGTCCGTCGTCGGGGCGTTGATCGTAAGTCCCACGAGCGAGTCCGTAGGCCAGCAGCGTTTCGTAGAGAAGCAGTCCCGCATAGTCTCCGGTGAAGGGCCGCCCCGTGCGATTGGCGCCCTTCAGCCCCGGGGCAAGCCCGACAACCAAAAGCGACGCATCGCGGGGACCGAAAGAGGGGACTGGAGAATTGAACCAACCGGGGCAATTGCTCCGGTTCGCCTGACGGAAATTCACAAGTCGCGGACAGAAAAAACAATCACCCTGCGGCTCGCTCGGCGTGGCCACAGCAGTCTCAATCGAAAGGGAAGGGGCAATTGACAAGGTCACGCCCCCTTTCGAGCGCTATTCGGCGTCAACCGGGCTTTCGCGAAGAACAGCCGAGCTTAAACGCTCATGGATCCGTTGCTCATGGATATGAGCCTGATATTCGCGGCCGTTTTCGGCGCGCTGGGTACGGCAGATATCCTTTTGCAGATCTGAGAGATCGATAAACTGATCGGCCTGCCGGCGAAGCTCGTCCGCAACCATGGGTGGTTGCGTGGTCAAGGTGGAGACGACGCTGACCCTTTTGCCCTTGTGCTGGAGCGCTTCGACAAGCGTGCGGAAATCGCCGTCGCCAGAGAATAAAATAACATGATCAAGATGATCAGCTAATTCCATAGCGTCTACCGCAAGTTCAATGTCCATATTGCCCTTGATCTTGCGGCGGCCTGAGGCGTCTGTGAACTCTTTCGTGGGCTTCGTTACCATGGAATACCCATTGTAATCCAGCCAATCGATGAGAGGACGGATCGATGAATATTCCTGTTCTTCCGCAAGGGCCGTGTAATAAAGAGCTCTCAATAAAAGGCCCTTGGTTCTGAAAAGATTCAGAAGACGCTTATAATCGATATCAAAGCCTAAAGCTTTAGCTGTGGCATAAAGATTTGCCCCGTCTATGAAAAGGGCAATTCGCTCAGTTGCGTAGAAATTCATCCGGTTACCTTGGCTGCGAACTTCGGAGTTGTTGTGTCTATCTATTTTGGCTAAAACGGCCCACAATTCCAAATCATGCCAAAAATATAGCGTTAAACGGTAGAATACCAAAACATCGTGAATGATATCAAGGTGGCATGATCATTCTTGCGCTCGGCTCGAACCTAGATGGTGTTTTCGGAACGCCATATCAATCTATAAGTAGAGCGCTGAACGAGCTCGCTGCGTCAGGCGTTAAAATCAAAGACGCGTCTAGGTTGTACCGTACGCGCGCCCATAGCCGCTACCCTCAGCCCGACTTCTTGAATGCCATTGCCACGGTTCACACACCGTTGCCCGCTCACACTCTTCTGGAAATCTTGAAGCGGATTGAGGCGCAAGCGGGGCGACGCGAACCAAAAGAAGCGCATAGGTGGATACCGAGGCCGCTAGACCTCGATATTGTGAGCTATAAGGGGGTTGTTTACAACTGGAAGATGTATAGGCCTCTTGAAGGCGAGTGCGTCATACTGCCTCACCCGAGAGCTCATGAGCGGGCATTTGTTTTGCAGCCTCTTTCGGATGTTGAGCCCTTCTGGCATCACCCTGTTTTCGGGTTGACGGCGCCCGAATTGTTGAAGCGCCCCAGTGTCCGGCGAACGGGTGAAATCCTGAGCGCAGACGAATTCCCGCGATAATTTTCATCCTCGACTTGCCATAACATCGCCGTGAAGCTATTCACAAAAAGAACGAGCGTTCCCTTTTTATGGCCCATCGAAGTATCGCGGGGCAGCTATGCCGAAACTGGCTCCCAAGACACAGCATGCGCGGCGCGAGCACATCCTCGACGCGGCTGAGCACTGCTTCATCAACAAGGGCTTTCACCACGCGACGATGGATGACATCTGCCGCGAAGCTCAAGTAAGCCCAGGCGCTCTTTATACCTACTTCGTCTCGAAGGAGGCGTTGATCATAGGGCTATGCGAGCGGGAAAAGGAACGTTTTGGCAAGGAGCTGGCGAAGATCGCCGAAGCAAGCGATTTCCTGCCAGCCCTGCGTCGCATGGCTGAGCACTACTGCTGCAACGAGACAATCGAGAAGGTTCGCCTGCACGTTGAGATTGGCGCAGAGGCCGGCCGGAACGCGCTCATCGGAAACACGGTGCGCGAGATCGACGCGGGTTGGACAAAGAGCCTTGTCCACATTCTCGAGCGGGAGAGAGATCAAGGCCGGATCAAGCCAGAAGTCCCTATCGAAATCATCGTCCGGGCAATGGGCGCACTCGGAGACGGGCTTTTTCTGCGCCGCAGTCTCGATCCGCACTTCGATCCAAAGTCCATTATCCCCGCGATGATGACCATGATAGAGGCGCTTCTTGCCCCTGTGCCTCTCGCGAACCCGGGAAAGACCAGGAAGGCCTGATTGATCATGTTTCGACACCGGAGACCGTTCCCGATGCGCTCAGCCTGCCTTTTCGCTCTGGCGCTGATTGCCTGCCTTCCCGGCGCCGCTGCATACGCCGAGGAGGCCGCCCCAACGGCTGCCAAACTCGCGCAGAAGGCGAAGCCTCCGGCTGTCACGGTGACGGAGGCGAAGAAATTATCTTTTGTGGATAACGTCTTGGTAACCGGGTCGCTCGTGCCGCGTGAGGAAGTTCTGGTCGGCCCCGAGATCGATGGTTACCGGCTGACCGAGCTTCTGGCCGAGGAAGGCGACCATGTCAAAAAGGGACAGGTCCTGGCCAAGCTGTCGCGCGAAATTCTGGAGGCGCAGCTTGCCCAGAACTCCGCCTCGATTTCGAAGACCCAAGCCGCGCTCGATCAGGTTCGCAATCAAATTACTGAAAGCGAAGCGACGCTGCGCCAGGTCGAGGACGCCTTCAATCGTGTGAAGCCGTTGCGCGAGTCTGGCGTCGCGAGCCAGGCGACCTTCGATGACCGGGACGCAGCATTTCGCACGGCCAGGGCGAGGCTTGCGGCTCAGAAAAATGGCTTGAAACTTGCCGAAGCCGAGCAACTCCTGATGCAGGCGCAGCGACAGGAGCTTGAGATCAAGCTAGGCCGGACGGACATTCGCGCTTCGGCAGACGGTATCGTGAGCCGCCGTACAGCGCGCATAGGCGCCATCTCCTCGTCCTCGGCCGAGGCTTTGTTTCGCATCATCAAGGACGGAGAAATCGAGCTCGACGCCGAGGTGCCGGAGTTCTACATGACCAAGCTCAAGGCCGGTCAGCGCGCCCGCATTGAAATCGAGGGCGCCGGCGAGCGTGTGGGAACCGTCA
The DNA here is from genome assembly GCA_963757195.1 of uncultured Alphaproteobacteria bacterium. Classification (GTDB taxonomy): domain Bacteria; phylum Pseudomonadota; class Alphaproteobacteria; order Rhizobiales; family Rhodomicrobiaceae; genus Rhodomicrobium. The sequence goes on along the minus strand of CAVWQG010000001.1, from coordinate 1,160,413 downwards.
GAACTCGTCTCCCAAGAAGTCAACACGTCCAGCCGGCTTGGCCGCGTCCGCGTTTTTCTCGGCGATGCCGCGGATTTGCGCCTCGGCATGTTCGCCAAGGCGATGATCGACGCCGGCCAGCGCGACGCCGTTGGCGTGCCTTCGACCGCCGTTCTCTATCAGAATGACAGCGCGACCGTGCTCGCGGTCGCAGGCGATAAGGTGCGGGAACGGACCGTCAAGCCGGGCCTCCTCTCGGGCGACAGCGTCGAGATCAAGGAAGGGCTCAAGGAAGGCGAGGTCGTTGTGATGCGAGCCGGTTCCCTTCTTCGGAGCGGAGACACGATCTCCCCGCAATTCGCAGACAAGCAAACCGCGGGCTGGGCCGGAGGCGCGCTCAGCAAATGAACATGTCCGCCTGGTCGATCCGCCGGCCGATCCCGTCGCTTGTGCTTTTCCTGGTGTTGATGACGCTGGGTCTGTTGAGCTTTCGAAACCTGGCCATCACGCGCTTTCCGAACATCGATATTCCGATCGTCACAGTCGAAATCACGCAGTTGGGGGCAGCGCCGGTCGAACTTGAGACGCAGGTCACGAAAAGGGTCGAGGAACTCGGTGGCGGGCGTCACGAACGTCAAGCACATCAAATCATCGATCACGGACGGGTCTTCGATGACCACCATCGAATTCCAGCTCGGGACGAACACGGACCGCGCCGTCAACGATGTGAAGGATGCCGTTTCGAAGATCCGCCAGGAGCTTCCCCGCACGATCAATGAGCCGATCATTCAGCGCCTCGACATCGAGGGCTTGCCGATTGTGACCTACGGCGCTTCCGCGCCGTCGATGACGCTGGAGCAGCTGTCCTGGTTCATCGACGACACGGTGGCTCGCAAACTTCAGGGCGTGCGCGGCGTCGCGCAGGTTTCGCGGGTCGGCGGCGTGAAACGCGAGATCCGCGTTTCTCTCATTCCGGAGCGGCTCCTCGCGCTCGGCATCACGGCGGGAGAGGTCAATCAGCAGCTGCGCGCCACGAACACCGACCTTGCAGGCGGCCGCGGCGAAGTTGGCGGCGCGGAGCAATCGATCCGCGCCCTTGCAAGCGCAAGCACCGTCGAGCGGCTGGCTTCAACCTCGATCACCATTCCGGGCGGACGCAAGGTGCGCCTCGACCAATTGGGACAAGTAACGGACTCGGCGCAGGAAAGGCGCACATTCGCCAAGCTCGACGGCAGGGACGTTGTGGCCTTCACGGTTGTCCGGTCGAAAGGCGAGAGCGATCTGAGCGTGGCCCAGCGCGTTTCCGATGCCATCGAAAAGCTTGCCGCCGCAAATCCACGCGTGACCTTTGAAAAGATCAACTCGACCGTCGATTTCACCATCGGGAATTATGACTCGGCGATGGATACGCTGCTTGAAGGCGCGATCCTCGCCATTCTTGTGGTGCTGCTCTTCCTGCGCGACTTGCGAGCCACGATCATCGCCGCGATTGCGTTGCCGCTCTCGATCTTTCCGACCTTCTGGGCCATGCAGGCGCTGGGCTTCTCGCTCAACATGGTGTCGCTGCTGGCGATCACGCTCGTGACGGGCATTCTCGTCGATGACGCCATCGTCGAAATCGAGAACATTGTGCGCCACATGCGCATGGGCAAATCGGCGTATCGCGCCGCGCTTGAAGCCGCCGACGAGATCGGCCTTGCGGTGATCGCCATTACCTTCACCATCGTCGCGGTGTTCGCGCCGGTGAGCTTCATGGGAGGCATCGCCGGGCAATATTTCCGGCAATTCGGCCTGACCGTCGCCGCCGCCGTCCTGATTTCGCTACTCGTCGCGCGCCTCATTACGCCGATGGTCGCGGCCTATTTTCTGCGCCCGCACGACAAGGCGGACCGCGAAGGCCTTGTCATGCGCAGCTATACGCGGCTGATCGGCTGGACCGTCCGGCATTATTACGCGACGCTCCTCCTCGGTTTCGTGGTCTTCGCGCTGTCGATCGGAAGCGTGTTCCTTCTGCCTTCGGGTTTCCTGCCCGCTGAGGACACCGGACGCTCTATCTTCGCCATCGAACTGCCGCCCGGCTCGCGGCTTGGCGACACGGAGGTGATCGCCGAAAAGGCCGAAAATATCGTCCGGCGCAGGCCCGAAGTGCGATCCGTTTTTGTCGACGGAGGCCGAATCCTGGGCGAGACCGGCGGTGCGCAAGAGGTGCGGAAGTCGACGCTGACGGTCCATTACACACCGCGCGAGGAGCGCGACCTGGCGCAGCGTCAACTCGAGCAGATTATCAGCGCGGACCTGAAGGACATTCCGGATATCCGCACCTGGGTCGTTAAGGAAAACGGGCAACGCGCATTCTCGATTGAGGTGACAGGGACCGACAATGAGAAGGTCATTGATACGGCGGCGCAGCTTGCGAGCGAGATCCGAACGGTGCCTTGGCTCGCCAACGTCGTGAACGGCGCGGCGCTCGACAGACCCGAGATCCAGATCACGCCGCGTCCGGTCATCGCGGCCGAGCTTGGCGTCTCGACCGAAAGCCTGTCGGATGTGATCCGCATCGCCACGCTTGGCGACGTGGACGCCAACCTCGCCAAGTTCAACGCGCCCGACCGGCAGGTGCCCATCCGCGTTGAGCTTGACGAGCAGGCTCGCTCCAGCCTCCAGACGTTGCAGATCCTGAAGGTGAAGACGGGCCGCGGCGATGCCGTTCCTCTGATCACGGTTGCGGATGTCAAAATGGGCAAAGGTCCGTCGTCCATCGCTCGATATGATCGGCTTCGGCGCGTCGCAATCGGCGCGGACCTTGTCGGAACGGACGCGCTCGGCCAGGCTCTCGCCGCGGTGTACGCGCTTCCCGCGGCCAAGAACCTGCCGCCAGGGGTCGTTCTGCGCGAATCGGGCGACGTCGAGGTGATGAGCGAAACCTTCCAGGGGTTCGCCTACGCGATGGGCGCTGGCGTGATGATGGTCTACAGCGTCCTCGTGATCCTGTTCGGGAGCTTCCTCCAGCCGATCACGATCCTGCTTTCGCTGCCGCTTTCCATCGGAGGCGCAATTTTCGCGCTTCTCCTCACGGATCGGCCCATTAGCCTCCCCGTCTTCATCGGATTCCTGATGCTTATGGGCATCGTTACCAAGAACGCCATCATGCTTGTGGATTTCGCGATCGTCGAGTTGAGGCGCGGCGTCCCGCGGCGGACGGCAATCATGGAGGCTGGGCGCAAGCGGGCGCGGCCCATCGTCATGACAACCATCGCCATGATTGGCGGCATGTTTCCGAGCGCGCTCGCGCTGGGTGCTGGCGGGGAGTTCCGCTCACCCATGGCGATCGCCGTGATCGGAGGGCTCATGGTATCGACGCTGCTTTCGCTGCTGTTCGTGCCGGCCTTCTTCATGGTGATGGACGATATAGGGCGCGTCTTCCATTGGATGCTCGGCCGGTTCGTAGGTCCGCGTGACGAGGCGGCTCATGGGGCGGACCCGGTAAAGCAAGCCGCAGCCTCGGTTCCGGCTGAATAGCTCGCACCAACATTTTTGAGTGTGCTTTTAAATCAAAGGTCAGGGTTGCTATGAGTTTTCCACTGCATTAGCGGCCCATCTGCCGATCAACAGACTTGCTTTTCTTCTGTTTTGCCCCCACTCGTCCAAGCTTCTCGCCGCTTTGAGGTGCTTCATGATTATTCCAGTCATTCTTGCCGGAGGATCGGGATCAAGACTTTGGCCGCTGTCGCGGGCCAAGCACCCGAAACAGTTTCATGCGCTCGTCAGCGCCGAGCCGCTTCTTGTCGACGCCGCGCGCCGGGTGCCTTCCACCAAACCCTATGCGCCGCCTTTCATCATAACCAACGAAGAGAACCGGTTCGGTGTGGCGGCCGCTTTCAAGAATGCGAAGCTCGCTCATCAAGGCATCGTGCTCGAACCGGTGGGGCGCTCGACGGCTCCGGCCGCTGCCGTCGCTGCGCAATTGGCGATTGAGAAGGCCGGTCCGGACGCTGTTCTGCTCATCATGGCTTCCGACCATCACATCGACAATCCGCGTGCCTTTCTTGATGCCGTCGAAGCCGGATACGAGGCGGCAAAAAAAGGGCTGTTCGTGACCTTCGGCGTGAAGCCGAGCAAGCCGGAAACAGGCTTCGGCTATGTGAAAACGGGAGGGAGCGCGGGCTTCGATAGAGTCTTCAAGGTGGACCGTTTCGTCGAGAAGCCCGACAAGGAGACCGCCAAACGCTTCTGCGCGGAGCCCGGCTATTTCTGGAACGCCGGCATATTCCTTTTCGGCGCAAAGGCCTATCTCGACGAACTCTCGCGCTTCGAGCCGAACATGGTTCGAACCTGCGCTGACGCTGTTGAAAACTCGACCACCGATTTCGACTTCATCCGCCTGGCCGACAGCTTCCGTAACTGCCCCGCCGATTCCATCGACTATGCCGTGATGGAGAAGACGGACAAGGCTGCGCTTGTGGCCCTGGATGCCGGCTGGAGCGATGTTGGAACGTGGGATGCTCTGTTCGAGGGCGCCGAAAAGGATGCCGACGACAATGCCGTCCGCGGCGACGTGCTCGTTCGGAATTCGAGCCGCTGCTACGTCCGCGCCGAAAGCGGCATGGTCGCCATTGCCGGCGTCGAGGATATCATCGTGGTGTCGACGAAAGACGCAACGCTCGTCGCCAAGCGCGGCCAAAGCGGCGCTGTCAAAGAGGTTGTGCAGCAGCTTGCCGCCAAAGGCCGGAACGAGGTCGAGCATCACCTGACGGTTCATCGGCCCTGGGGGAGCTATGAAACGCTTCACCTGAGCGAGCGCTACCAGGTGAAGCAGATTGTTGTGGAACCCGGCGGCAGCCTTTCCCTTCAGCGTCACCACCACAGGGCCGAGCACTGGATAGTCGTTAAGGGCACGGCTCGCATCACCATCGATAGCGAGGTCAAGCTGCTCACCGAGAACCAGTCGATCTACGTCCCTCTGGGCGCTGTGCACCGGCTGGAAAATCCGGGGCTCATCCCGTTGACGCTTATCGAGGTTCAATCGGGCCCGTATCTGGGCGAGGATGACATCGTGCGTCTCGAAGACGTCTACGCCAGGGTTTGACGGTCCCGCGAGATCGACCCGCCTTTAATCGGAGTCGATTGAAGGCGGAAAAGTTGATCGATTCTTAAAGTCGAAAGAGAGCAGCCTGCGTCCGATTAGACGCGGGCCGCTTGAGGTTCAGGAAGCGCAAAGCATCATCCCTAAAACGCCGCTAACCATCAAATGCAATTCAACTTGGAGCCAAATTCGAATTAAAGCGCTTTTAATAGCTCGAGCCCTAACGTGCAGGGAGACGCCGCTTCCGGGCGTCTGCGTTGGAGGAGTGTTATGCGTAGAAAACTTCGCAAGTTTCTACAAGACGAGTTAGGGGCCGCAGCTATAGAGCTCGGCCTGATCGCAGCCGGCTTCTGCGTGGCCCTCATTACGCTGGCAGGTCAGATGAACGAAGAGGTTAAGATCGTGTTTGAACGCGTGCGCGATTATCTGCGCGCGTTCAATCTTCACGCGATGAGCTAAGAGCTTCCGCTAACGATCTGGTTCGCCGCTTATGGACTCATCCCTGACCGCGACGGCGGCGGCGGCCCTGCCTGTTCTTCTGGTATGGGCCGCTGCTGTCGATATCCTCACCCGGGCAATTCCTAACACGGTTGTTCTGCTGCTCACTGCGTGCTTTGCTTTTTTTGCCGGAGCAGCGGGAATGTCTGTCGTCCAGATAACCCTGCACATGATTTGCGCCTGCGTGGTGCTCGCCTGTGGATTTCTCCTTTACTCCCGATCGCTGATGGGCGGAGGCGATGCAAAGCTTCTCGCTGCGGCATCGCTCTGGTTCGGGTTCGAGAACCTTCTTCCCTTTCTGGCTGCAACCGCATTAGCGGGCGGCGTCCTTTCTCTTGCCTATCTGGCGTTCAGCGCCGCAAAAGTCGGTCTCGGCCAAGGGTCTGTGATTGCGCGCACCGTCCCCTACGGCGCGGCGATCGCGGCGGGCGGACTGACGGTGCTGCCGGACTGGCTCGCCTCACTCTGAGCCTAGCCGCTTCACCCCGATAGCCGCCTTGGCTACGTTGAGCATCGGAAGATTGAGCGGGGGATTACACGACGGAACTCCTCAATTACGATTGTCAAACCACCACTCGCATATTAGCCAATACCACCTCCGATTGTGTAATGAATTGACGCAAGTTAAGGCTGTCTGATGCAGGCTCGCCAGATTTTCGGACAGGCTGCTGCCTTGGCGCAACGCTGAGAGAGGCATCAGGGATGGCGAACGGCCTGGGAAACAGTCCTTATGGCGAGATCACAAAACCGATCGAGGGCTCCGACAAACCCGGCCCGGCCGCCGATCTTTACGCGATGGCGCTGGCGCATGCGCCGTCGGTCGGCGACCATATGCGCATCCCTGGCTCGCAGCGCTTCGGCGACGGCGTCAACGAGGCATGGGCGCTCATCGAGCGAGCCGCGGTGGCTGACGCCGGAGATGCGCGAGTGCATGCGGCGTGCGGAAACATCTTGCTGCGAGGCGAGTTGGTCGATCTGGCGCGTGAGGCGTACGAACGCGCCGCGTCGCTCGATCCGCACGATGCGGCTTCACGGTACGCGCTGGCAGAAATCGCCACCGTGATGCGCGACGAGGCGACGGCGCAGTTTTGGTTCGACGAAGCCTTCGCGCGCCAGCGGCTTTTCTCTCCGCCGTGCGCGCGAGCCGGTTCGAAGCACGCCCTGGTGCTCGGTTTGGCGGGACCCTGGCCGCGGAACATGCCGCTCGACTTTGTCGTCGACGACGAACGGTGGACCCTCCATCGCTGGTTTTTGCCCGATCGGGAGTGGGCCACGCGCACCATCCCGCGCGTCGACCTGATCGTGAACGCGCTCGGTGACAGCGTCGCCGGGACCGCTGCCCTGGCGGACGCGCAGGCGATCCTCGCGGCTCATGCCGACGTGCCGTCGATCAACGCACCAAAGCGGTTACGCAGGTTGGGACGCGATCGGTTGGGACAGACGCTTGCCGGGATTCCCGGCGTGCTCGTGCCGGACGCGCGGCGCGTGACGCACGCGACGCTCGCCGCGAGCCGCGGCGATGTCGAGGGGCTCGGCTATCCGATGCTGGTGCGCCCGGTCGACACCCACGGCGGACGCGGGCTTGAACGGCTCGAGCATCCCAGGGAACTGCCGGCGTATCTCGCGCGTACGAACGCTGGCGCGTACGATTGCTCGGCCTATGTCGACTACCGCAGCCCGGACGGCTGGTTCCGCAAGCTGCGCATCATGTTCGTCGACGGCGTCGCCTACCCGTATCACCTCGCCATCGGCGACCGCTGGATGATCCACTACTACCGCACGGCGACGACGGCGACGCCTTGGATGCACGATGAAGAGGCGCGCTTTCTTGCCGAGCCCGAGCGCGCCGTCGCCGGTTGGCGCAGCGCGGTTCCGGCCATAGCCGCCGCGCTCGGGCTCGACTACGCCGGGATCGACTGCGCGCAACTGCCCGACGGCACACTGGTGGTCTTCGAGGCCGATTCCGCGATGCTCGTCCATGCGCTCGACGCGACAGACGCCGGCCGGGCCAAGCGGACCGGGTTCGACCGCATTCGTTCAGCGCTGATGGCGCTCTTCGACCGCCGCGCGGCTGCCCGACTTTGAGGCCAGCCACCTCACCGAACGTAAACTTGCTGAGCGCAGGCGAATTCTCTTCCCTTCGCCATTTTTCGATCTTAGATCGCGCGTAAGGACGCGGCACTCGCGATAAGAGTGGATTGCGTTGGCTTCCCCTAGAGCAGCCCGAGTCCCCTTGGGCGCGGGTGAGGCTCTAGCACTTTAGTATCGATCAACTTGTCCGCCTTTGATCGATTCCGATTAAGGGCGGGTTGATCTAGCAGGCTGTATCGATGACGGTTTCGTACCAGGACATTGTCGAGGATATTTCTGAGCATCTGACCGAAAGCGGCAAGAATGCGGTTGAAATCCGCACGGCGCGCAGTGTCGACCTCCAGAAGGATTTGTCAGCTTTTGTTACAGCCGCGCAGGCCGCGTGGCTTGAAGCGACGGGCTGGAAGGCGAAACCCGGAAACCATGCGCTTCTCCCCGGCGAAAATGGCTTGGCAGGCGTAATTCTTGCGTTGAGCGATGATGAGCCGTCTCCCGCTACAGCGCTTCAGCTTGGCGCGCTCGCTTCAGCTCTGCCCGAAGGGGCATACGCGCTTAAGGATTTTCCTGGCTCTGCCGAAGACGCCGTCCTGGCATGGCTGATGGGCGCCTATTCTTTCCGGCGCTATATGACGGCTGAGCCGAAGAAGGTTCGCAAGCTCGTTCTGCCAAAGAGCGCCGACCGGGGCGCAGCCTTGGCAAAGGCGCAAGCGATCTGGTTTGCGCGCGAGCTCATCAACCTGCCCGCCAACGATCTCGGTCCATCCGACCTTGCCGCCGCGCTTTCGAGTCTTGGACACGCGCACAAAGCCGAAGTCAGCATCATCAAGGGCGACGCCCTTCTCGATAAGAATTTCCCTCTGGTGCATGCTGTCGGGCGGGCCAGCACGCGGGAGCCCTGCCTTGCAAGCCTCGTATGGGGCGACAGGAAGCATCCCAAGGTGACGCTCGTCGGCAAAGGCATTTGCTTCGATTCAGGCGGTCTCGACATCAAACCGTCGCCGTCCATGGCGCTGATGAAAAAGGACATGGCCGGCGCCGCCACCGCGATGGCGCTCGGGGCCATGATCATGGAGGCGAAGCTGCCCGTGAGCCTGCGCATCGTCGTGGCGGCGGCGGAGAACGCCATTTCGGGGAGCGCGTTTCGTCCGGGCGATATCATCAAGAGCCGTGCAGGGATAACCGTTGAGATCGGCAACACGGATGCGGAGGGACGCCTTGTGCTTGCCGATGCGCTCGCTTTCGCCGACGAGGACTTGCCGGACCTTCTCATCGACCTCGCCACGCTTACGGGCGCCGCCAGGGTTGCGCTCGGGCCAGACCTTGTGCCTTTCTACACCGATAACAACGCATTGGCGGCGAGCCTTTGCGCGGCAGGCTCGCATGTTGGCGACCCTGTTTGGCGGATGCCGTTATGGAAGCCTTACGACAAGGATCTCAAAAGCAAGGTTGCAGATGTCAATCACATATCCAACAGCCCGTTTGCAGGCTCCATCACGGCGGCCCTGTTCCTGAGAAGGTTCGTCAAAAAGGCTAGCCGTTACGCCCATCTCGACATCTACGGCTGGGTTAACTGCGCCGCTCCCGGAAAGCCTGCCGGAGGCGAGCCACAGGCTGCAAGGGCTTTGTTCGAGATTATTCGCAATGAATTTGGGAGGCCGGCCGCATGACAGACCTCGATCCGCGCATCTTTGCCTATCGCGAAGACCTCGCCGCCGCGTCCCTTCGGGAGCGGGTTCGCGCGCCACGATATTCGGAGGGGGAAGTCCGGCAGGTTGCGGCATCTTCTGCGCCCATCCGCGTCGCCCCGAAGTTTGACGCCCCGCTGGGAACGGAAGCGTTGTCCGGCGAACTCGTGACCGTCTACGATATTCGCGACGGATGGGCATGGGTTCAGCTTCGCGAGGATGGTTATGTCGGCTACACGACGCTCGATTGCCTGTCGTCGGTAGTCGAGGAGAATACGCATCGCGTGAGCGCACGCCTGACCTATCTCTATCCCGCGCCCGACATCAAGCGGCCGCCGATCACGAAGCTCAGTTTCTCCTCCACGGTCGCCCCGATCAGGAAGCCTGATGGCGGCTTTTTCGAGCTTTCCCGCGGCGGCTTCGTTTTCGCCGACCATCTCGTCGGCATCCGCGAACGCGCGAGGGACTTCGTGCGCGTCGCAGAACGCATGGTGGGCGTCCCTTACCTCTGGGGCGGTAAGACCACGCTTGGCATCGACTGCTCCGGTCTTGTGCAAATTTCGCTGCAGGCGGCGGGCGTCCCGTTTCCCCGCGACACGGATATGCAGATGGGCAGCGCGGGAGAGCCTATCGATCCATCGAATCTCGACGCCATCCAAAGGGGCGATTTCTTGTTCTGGCAGGGTCATGTCGCCATTGCGCAGTCTCCAGATTGGATGATCCACGCGAGCGGCTATCATATGGAGGTGGTGGTCGAGCAAATCCGGCGTGCTGTCGAGCGCACCGCGGAAAGTCATGGCCCGCTTCTTGCCATCCTCAGGCCGCAGCTGGAACCAAAGGCGGCGGCCGTAAAGGCGCCAGCCGCCGCGCAGAGCGCTCCACCTGACAAGGCGGCGCAATTGAAGCTGGTACACGCGATCCAGGCCGCGAAAGAGGCGCACGCAGGGTCTCAGGCCCAGGCGGGCATGCCTGGGAAGCCCGAGCCAGCAGCCCCTGGCGCCAGACAGGAAAGCCAGCCGGCAGCAGCAAGGCTGGCCGTTGTGCCGAAGCCCGCGAGCAAGGATGTCGCGGCCGCTCCCTCAGCGCCGGCGCCTCAGGCGAAGAATGCTCTGACAGCCGACAAAGGCGCCGATCAAGCGCCAGCGGCTCACGAAACGCCGAACAGATAAAGAGGCGCTTTCGCTATTCCGTCCCGCCGTGACCCCGTGATGCGACGTGCCGGTGCGCTTTTTGATTTAACGGTCGTTGTTCCTATTTTATAAGCGGGCTGGTGCACTCGAGCCGCGCTTGTAGTTTCGGCCGCATCGCTGCATGATGCCCCCTTCTCACCAAGATTAAGGACACCGCCTACAATGGAGCAGACCCCTCAGGCCTTGATCCGTCAGCAATGTCTGATCGATGGTCAATGGCAGGGCGAGCCCTCAACATCTGTCATCAATCCGGCGACCGGCGCCTCCATCGCCCGCGTCCCGAACCTCGGCGCGGCTGAGACACGTGTGGCCATCGATGCCGCCTATCGCGCATTCCCAGCCTGGAGCGGCCTCCTTGCCAAGGAGCGCGCGGCAGTCCTGCGGCGCTGGTATGAGTTGCAACTCGCCCACGCCGAGGAGATCGCGCAGATCATGACGGCGGAGCAGGGGAAGCCGCTCGCGGAATCGCGGGGCGAGGTATCCTACGGCGCGTCTTTCGTGGAATTTTTTGCCGAAGAGGCGAAGCGCATCTACGGCGAGACGATCCCGACCCACAGAAGGGGCGGGCGCATCATTGTTCATAAACAGCCGGTTGGCGTCGTCGGCGCGATCACGCCCTGGAACTTTCCATTCGCGATGATCACGCGCAAGGTTGCGCCCGCGCTTGCGGTCGGCTGCACGGTTGTCGTGAAACCCGCGCCCGATACGCCGCTGACGGCGCTGGCCTTGGGAGAGCTTGCGGTGCAGGCCGGTTTCCCCGCTGGCGTACTGAACATCGTCACCGGCGATGCCGAGGCCATCGGGAAGGAGCTAACGTCGAACCCGCTCGTGCGGGCCATCACTTTTACAGGCTCGACGCGTGTCGGAAAGCTCTTGATGCAACAGTCTGCGGCAACCGTGAAGAAGGTCTCGCTCGAACTTGGCGGCAATGCGCCGTTCATCGTCTTCGACGATGCCGACCTCGACATGGCTATGGAAGGCGCCGTCGCATCCAAATTCCGCAACATGGGGCAGACCTGCGTTTGCGCCAATCGCATTCTGGTCCAGGACGGCGTTTACGAGGCTTTCGCGCAAAAGCTGGCTGACCGCGTTTCGAAGATGAAGGTCGGACCGGGCTCTGACGAAGGCGTGACGCAGGGGCCGCTCATCAACGAAGCCGGGCTGGCAAAGGTCGAGGCGCACGTCGCGGATGCGCTCTCGAAAGGCGCCAAGTCTATCGTCGGCGGGAAGCGCCATGCGCTCGGCCGCACCTTCTTCGAGCCGACGGTTCTGATCGACGTAAATCCTCACATGCGGCTTGCGACTGAGGAGACTTTCGGACCCGTCGCGCCGCTTTTCCGTTTCCGCCACGAGGAGGAAGCGATCCGCTTTGCGAACGCTACTCCTTATGGTCTTGCCGCCTATTTCTATTCGAGGGATGTCGCCCGCGTGTTCCGCGTGACTGACAAGCTCGAATTTGGCATTGTCGGCGTGAATGACGGTATTATCTCGACCGAGGTTGCGCCTTTCGGCGGCGTGAAGGAATTGGGCCTGGGCCGCGAGGGCTCAAGGCACGGGGTCGAGGAGTTTCTCGAAATGAAATACATGTTCCTAGGGGGGCTTTCGGATTGACGCAAGAAACACAGGCTTTTAAGCGCCAGGCAGCGGCGCAGGCGCTCCAACTCGTTGAAGCGGATATGGTCCTCGGCCTGGGCTCAGGCTCGACCGCGCTTGCGTTCGTTGACCTTTTGGCCGAGCGCATCAAGGAGGAGAACATCAACCTCACCTGCGTCGCGACCTCCGAGCAAACGCGCCAGTTCGCGGAGCAGCGCGGGATCAAGATTGCCGATTTCAGCACCATCGCTGATTTGGACCTCACGGTGGATGGCGCGGACGAGATCGATCACCAGTTGAATTTGCTGAAAGGCGGCGGCGGCGCTCTTCTGCGAGAGAAGATTGTCGCCATGGCGTCCGACCATGTCTGCATCATTGCGGATAACTCAAAGCTTGTCCGGCAACTAGGCGCATTTCCGTTGCCGGTGGAGATTGCGGATTTTGGCCTTGCGGCCACGATCGCCATGATCGAAACGGCGGCCGACGACGCCGGGTGCAAGGGTGAGATCAAGCTTCGCCGCACCGGTTCCGGCGACCTGTATCGCACCGATGGCGGGCATCTCATCGCCGATTGCGCGTTCAGCGCGATTCCCGATGTGGAAACCTTGGCGGATTTGCTCGATATCGTTCCCGGAGTTATGGAACATGGGCTCTTCCTCGGCATAGCCGATGACGTGTTCCTCGCCGGTCCCGAGGGCGTGAAGCATCTGCAGGCTGAGCGCGACGACGACGAAGAGTAGATGAGGGTCGCTGCCGTTTGAGTGCGACCGAGCTTACGGGAGCGACGGCATGCGCTTGAAAATAGTCATCTTCAGTCTCCTGGCTGCTGCCGCGGCCGGGATGGCTGGCTCTGGGCTTGCACAGGACAACCCACCCCAGGAACAAGCTGCTGTCGATCCGCAAACGAAGCGCGTCGCGCAAAATCTGATCGAAGAGGCCATCCAGCTAAGCCACGCCGGCGAGATCTTCGACAACCTCAGGCGCACGCTTCGCGATGTTTATATCCCGGTCATGCGCGGGCTTGTGCAGGGGGATTACCCGGGGGCTCCCGAGGCGGACGTGGCGACCGCGTCGGCGCTAGCTAAGATGCTCACCTTCATGGACTATCTGAGGAAGGGGGGCGACGAGCTTGACGCAGCTCTTTCCGAAAGCCGCGACGCCATGATCTCGGACTTCGCCGGGCAGATGGCGAAGGCCGCCAATGCATCCGAACTGGCGGATGCACGCCGCCTCTTCGATCTTACGGCGGTACACAAGACGCTGGATGCGTCCTTGGCGATGTCCAAGCTCGTGACCGGCTTCTCTTACGAGGACAGCCAAACGTTCTCGGAGTTCTCCGCCTGGGCGAGGACGCTCAACCTCGATATTTCCCAGGTCATGCCCGGCAATAATAGTAACAACTCGAAGCCGGTCCCCTCCGGCCGGAAAGTTCTGAAAGCGCAGGCCGTCGTGAACGACCTCGTCAGGATCTCGCATCTCGATGAGATGGCGGCCGATGCGGAGAGCTTCGCGAGGGATGTCTACGCCGAAACCATCCCGGCCTCCCCGGATGAGCGGGACAAACTGCGCCACGATGTCGAGCAGTACCAGTTCATGTACAATATACAAAAGGCGGTCGTGATAGGGATTGCGCCTTCGGTTGTGGCCGCATCCCTGACCGATGACCAGCTTGAAACGCTGACCGGATATCTGCACTCTCCAGCCTTCGCGAAAGCGTTCGATTTGCTTCGCGACGCCGTCAAGGCGGCGACCGCCTACACCAAGGAGGATGTTCTCGAAGCGCAGAAGGCATTCAAGGATCTCGACGAGAAATCCAAGCTTCGAAGCCCGGAGGAGCGCGAAAAGGCCAAGGCGGAATGGTCGGCGCTGGTCGACAAATGGACCGAAAAGCTGAAAGAGAAAATCTCTCCCGAAACGCGCCAGGGGCTTGAGCAATCGATGGACGAACTACAGCTGCGCGACGTCCCGATGTGAGCCGCGGGGCGCGCCACGCCTTTCACGAAAGACACGCGTTTGTGCTGACCATGCTGTTGCATATTCAGTGAGAATCAGCGCCGTTCATACCATCACGGCGCAACAAACTTCGCGGCCCATGACGATCAGCTCGAACCGTTGGGCTTCAGTACTTAAAATGGCGGTCGCCCTCGTGCCTGCGGCGCTTCTGGGTCTCGGCTCCGCATGCGCAGACGAAGCGAAGACGGACGCGAAAGAAGTGCTCGACGTTGAGCACATTTTCGGCTTCACCGAAGGCGCTTACATCGGAGAGAGCGGTGAAAGGGAGATCGAGAACACCGCTGTCGAGAGCTTCGGCAAAGCAAGAGGCTACAGCTTTTTCGAGAATGAGACGGCGTTCCGCTATGTTGTGCCGGACACGAACCTTCGCTTCTCTGCGGGAGCCCTTGTTGATGGATATGCCATTAAAGAGCGGCCGGGATTGCCTCAGCGCGACGGTTTCGGACTTGAAGGACTGACGACGGAGGTCCGCTGGCAGCCTCTGACGCGGAGCGAAAGTCTCCCGCTTGATCTGACCCTTTCATTGTCGCCCCAGTGGCGCCGTATCGACGATCTCACAGGCGCGGAGGCGAGTGCCTATTCCGCGCAGGCGGCGATATTGGCCGATGCGGCTATCGTGCCGGACAAGGTCTTCCTCGGTTTCAATCTGATTTGCGAGCCCGCCGTGACCGGCATCTCCGATGGCTGGCAGAACAACAGCTCGCTTGAGGTCTCGCTTGCCGCATCCTATGCGATTGCCCCGGAAGTTTTCATTGGCGGGGAAGTCCGCCACCTCAACGGGAGCGAGCAAGGCCTGTTTACATCCCATGCTCTCTATTTCGGTCCGAGCTTTTATGCGAGGCTGTCCGAGACGTTTGCTTTCAAGGTGACCTGGTCGGAGCAGGCGCCGGATAGCCCAGGCGGAAGGCTCGATCTTGAGAATTTCACGCGCCATCAAGCGCTTCTGCTCCTGGTGAAGACCTTCTAATCAGAACGGCCGGGATCGCACGCACATCTCGGTTCCATCGCCGCCTTATTGCCGATATATGATGCGTCTGCCCGAGCGACCCCGGTACAATCCGGCCGGTGGGCGATCTCCGGTCGCTTCGTAGCGAGCCCCTTCATACAAGGAAACCATGCCGAAATTCGATTACGACCTTTTTGTCATCGGCGGGGGCTCGGGCGGCGTCCGTTCCGCGCGGCTTGCTGCGGGGCTCGGCGTGCGCACCGCCATCGCCGAGGAATACCGCTTTGGCGGCACCTGCGTTGTTCGCGGCTGCGTGCCGAAGAAGCTTTTCGTCTATGCGAGCGAGTTCGGCCACGCCATCGACGACGCCCGCGCCTATGGATGGACGGTCGGCGAGAAGCGCTTCGACTGGAAAACGCTGGTCGCCAACAAGGACGCGGAAATCGCCCGCATCAGCAAGGTCTACAGCAACGGCGTCGAGGCCGCGGGCGGGACCGTCATCCAGAGCCGCGCCGAGGTGGCAGACCCGCACACGATCAAAATCGTCGGCGAAGGCCGCACGGTCACCGCGGAGCGCATTTTGATCGCGACAGGCGGACATCCATTCATTCCTGAGATCCCCGGCAGGGAACTCGCCATCACGTCCAACGAAGCGTTCCATCTGGAGGAATTGCCGAACAAGATCGTGATTGTCGGCGGCGGCTACATCGCAATCGAGTTTGCCGGTATTTTTCACGGCCTCGGCGTGGACGTTGAGCTTCTCTATCGCGGAGGCGAAATCCTTCGAGGTTTCGACCACGACCTGCGTGAGCGGCTGACGGACATCATGAAGGCGCAGGGCATTGCGATCACCTGCAACACCGAGCCGCTGGCCATTGAAAAAACGAAGGGCCGCCTGATGGCCGTCACGAACCGCGGCGGGCGCATCCCATGCGATTCCGTCATGTTCGCGACGGGCCGCCGCCCCAATACGGTCGGCCTCGGCCTGCAAAAGCTTGGCGTGCAATGCGGGTGGAATGGCCGCATCATGGTGAACGACTTCTATCAAAGCTCATTGCCGAGTATTTACGCCGTGGGCGATGTCACCGACCGCGTGAACCTGACGCCGGTCGCCATCCGCGACGGCATCGCGTTCATCGAGGGCGTTTACAAGAACAATCCGAACCCTGTCGATCTCGCTTATCTGCCGACCGCGGTGTTCTCCCAGCCCGAAATCGGCACGGTCGGCTACACGGAGGAAAGCGCCCGTGAGATGTTCCGGAAGGTGGACATCTACAAGACGAGTTTCCGGCCGCTGAAAAACACGCTGAGCGGCCGCCCCGAGCGGGTGTTGATGAAGCTTGTCGTCGACGCGGAGACGGACAAGGTGATCGGCGTGCATATTTTGGGCCCGGACGCGGCAGAGATCATCCAGGCGCTCGCCATCGCGGTGAAAATGGGCGCGCGCAAAGCCGACTTCGACGCGACGATCGCGCTGCACCCCACGCTCGCCGAGGAGCTTGTCACCATGCGCGAGAAGTGGACGCCGCCCGCGGTTTAATGTTTCCCGGCTTCCCCAATGCTCGACCGGGCCTATAGCTCGCTGGCTTGATGCGTCTCTTAGCAAGGTTGAAGCGGCAGACCGGCAGCTCAGCGAGGCGTGCCTTGTTTTGGCAATGGCGCGGTTCTTTCGGCGGCAAACTCACAGTGCACGCGGCGCCCATCTGTGTAAGCAGCGTGAGCAAAGCCTACACTAGTACGCGTTATCCGCGGGAAGTCCTGTCTGCGGCCGCAGCATGTGGGTCAGGAGTTCCCGCGGGGCGTACCAGCTTTGGCGAACATGTTTATGTATCCCTGAGGTCACATAGCGGACGATTTTTACTTCACCTTAAGATCGGGTCCACAGATATGGCTCCGAATCACCTACCGCTTTGCAAGCGGGGACCTTAGTTGGACCGTTGGCAGCCTTGACGTTGCAATATTCGGAGGGTGATATGCTCGCAAAAAAGATCGCGTCCATCGCGTCTGCTATTGCGATCTGTTTTGCGGTTTCCGAGGGCAATGCTGCGGAGTATGCCTTCACCTCCTATCCTCTGGGCGTCCTCGCCTTTGGAGCCGGCATAACCCCTCCGCCTGGCGTTTATGTCACCGACGCCATGTCCTTCTACTCCGGCAATGTCGGCGGGAACTTCGATTTCGGCGGGCGCACCTTCAATGCGGGTGTTAAGGCCGATATTTTTCTCGATAGTACGAATATTCTGCTTGTCCCGCAGGGAAAGCTCCTGGACGGTTATTTTGGCGCGTCGGTCACGGTGCCTGCGGGCTACGTCAGGTATGACGCCAGTGCATCGGGGGTCCGGGGCACAGCCTCTTCTGAAACATCAGGCGGTGGCTGGGGCGATATGAACTTGCAATTCCAGCTCGGCTGGGATGGTGAAGCCTTTTCTCACACGATTTACGTGCTCGGCGTTATTCCAACCGGGCGCTACGATACCGGCTTTACTCCACTTATCGGCTTGAACCGGCCGTCCCTCGAGCTCGGTTGGGGCTTTACCTACTTCGATAAGAACTCCAAGCTGCAGTTCAACGGCGCCGTGGGCTTCATGACCAGCATGGAGAATGATGCGACCCAATATCAAACGGGGAACGAATTCCATGCCGAGTGGGCCATCGGATATAAATTCGACAACGGCCTTCTGCTTGGCGTCGTGGGCTACGATTACCGCCAACTCACCGGCGACTCCGGTCCGGGCGCTATTCTAGGCCCGTTTGAGAGCTTGGGGGATGCGGTCGGGCCCGGCCTCAGCTATTCAACCCTGATCGGCGAATTGCCGGTGGTCATCAACGTTCGCGATTACGAACAGTACAATTGGAAGAACTTCTTCCACGGGAACGCGGCGATTGCCTCGTTCACGGCGGTCTTCCCAGCCGCCCAGCCGCTTAAGTAACTGGGTTGCGAAGTAATTGCGTTGCGTTTGAATGGGAGGTCAAGGGCGGGATTGTTTTGGCCTTTTTGGAGAAGACCGCATTGGGATCCCGAAGCCGCCTTGGCGCGGCAAAGGCCTCGCTTGCATAAGCCTCGCGCTCCTGGGCGGTGACCGGCAGGGTGCTTGCAGGTCTTCTCGCCTTGACGCGCTTCAGGTTTCCCGTCGCGATGCGAGTCCGCTCCTTGCAAGTGCGAAGCCCGGCGGACGGCCATCGAAATCGATGGCCTGCATCAGCCGACTGCCGGTCACCATGGCCTTCTTCAAGGGCGCAGCTCAATCACGTTATCCGGGCGCTTCCTCTGGCTCGGCGCCGGCCTGCCGCCGTCAAGGACCTCCTCCAGCGCCTCGTATTCATTTCGAAGCCAGGCGCAGATGCTCAAGTGGCGATTGACATCGTAGAGCCACGAGCCCGTCTGGCCCCGCCCTATCTCGGCGCGCTTGGCGGCCTTGAGTTTCGATATGATCGACAGGCGTCCCTTTATGCTTGTATCGCTTGCCTCCTCTTCTCCAATTCCGAGAAGGTGTACCAGCCCTTTGCAGCGCTTCGCGGCCGCTGCCGCCCATGCTTCGTCGATAATTCCCACAAGTGCCTCTCTCGTGCCCACAAGTGCCTCCTGCACTCAATTTCAACTCTGGGGCGCTGATAGGAGAAAGCGCTTTAACTTTTGGTAAATGGCGTTGACAAGCATCCGCTTGCGCTGCGCGAAGTCTTGGCCCGCAAAGCAAATTATGGCTTGAACCGCGAAGTATTTTCACGAAAATCCCAGCGAACCGCGGGGTTATGCATGTTCGAAGCCATCGGAGACGCTCTCATCTGGATCATGAGCTGGGTCGTGGATCGGCGTCTTCACAGCGAAGAAGCTCTTCGTCTCCTGTTCCTGGTTGGATTAAGCGTCCTGGCGACACTCCTGGTCTTATATTGGAAGGGCTTTGCCCGCCGCTCGCCAGCGTTCCGGCGCAGATTCGTGCCCCAGGAGCGCTATGCGGGACGCTATCTCCAGGCCCTTTGGTGCAATGGCGAGTTGCGCTACTCGTTCGTTCGGATTTTCTATAATCCGAGGCGGCGCCGCTACGAGATTGCTGGACGCACCTACAGCCCTGCCGGGCAGGAGCTGACCGATTTCAACGCGACTTATGTGAGTTTCCCGTCCGGCAAGGACGCCAATATCGAATTTATCTGGCGAGCGGGCAATTTATCGCAGGGGTACACCCGGATGACGCTAGAGGAGTCCGACGAGGACTACATTCAGGGCAATGGACACGTCATCTCGTTCGGCGCGTGGCCCAGAGCCTATCCAATGCGCTTCAAGCATCTCCACGATCATTACGTCCGTGAGGCGCTTGGCGTGCGCTCACCCACAACCTCAAGCGAACAGCCGGAGTTTGTCAGGAAATTTCACGCGGCATTCGGCGCGCACGTGATGGAAGGCTTCGGCGGCGCCGCCAAAGCGGAGGCGCGATCCCAGAAGGAAAGCTCGCTCATCACACAAAGCTAGAGCCTCGGGCGTCCAATCGGACCCGGGCATCCCGATGTTGCATTCTCCGAATTTGAACCATCTTTCTGTCGAATTTGAACCATCTTTTGTCAACCTGTCCCTGACGTTTTCGTCTGCATTCCTTTTTCTGAAAGATGGTCGGCGAATTCGCCTTGCCGGCAGGTTAACGGAAGCTCAGCCCGCTCCAACCCTTGATAATCGCGGGAAAAATGCCGAACCGAACGCCATCGCCGCCGCCGTTCTCGCTTGTTTCGGCGGCGCGCAAGCGTTAATTCGCGAAGCCGCAACATATTTAACGGACTTTTGCGCGTCCCGGTAAATGGGAAAATTCCGGCATTAAGTTCTATTTAATGTGCAATTGATTAACGATAAAATGTCATTGCATTTCAATGGCTTATGGCAGCTTCTTCCCGCCCGGCCAAAGGCGCCGCGCTCATCGGTTTCGCGCCGCGTAAACCACTTTTGAACCAGACACAGGGCGGGAAAGAATTCCGGCGCGCTCCTGTTAACCAAAGCGCGATTAAGACCCACGGCGCACCCCGCCCAGCAACGATCCGGTTACCATTTGGCCTGCGGAAAGCTCCGTCCAGGATGGCGATGGCCAGATCGGCGAAGCCTGCCTGAAGCACGCCCATCGCTCAATTGGACGCGCGCACCGACACAAAAGCATCCCTCTCGGGCCAGCCGGACGAAAGGGAAGCCACTTCGCCAAGAGGCGCCTCGATCTCCCAGGCGATACCCTCTTTTCCAAGGCTATACCGGGCTTCGCCGGACAGTGTTTCCGGAACCACCCGAGTGAGAACGGTCGAGCCGAACCCCTGCCGCGAAAATTCGGGCGGCTGCTCACTCTTGCTTCGTTCCCGCCAGGCAAGCTTGAAAACCTCGTCCGCCCCCTCGGTTTCGATCCACCAGGCGATATCGATCTGTCCATCGGGCACGGCCAGCGCCCCGTGCTTGGCCGCGTTCGTGGCAAGTTCATGGAAGGCAAGCCCGAGCGCCTGGGTCGCCTCGGGACGCAACATGATGGGTGGGCCGGTGAAGCGGACGCGGTGCTCATCCGGAGGCGCGAAAGGCTGAAGCTGCGACCGCACGTGCTCATGCAGGGGAACGCCGGTCCAATTGCTTGTGACAAGCAGATCATGCGAGCGCGACAGCCCTTGAAGACGGGCGCCGAAATCGGAGACGAAGTCGGTCACGCGGCTGTATTTTGCGGCTTGGCGGGCCATGGAGTACACGACCGCGAGGAGGTTTTTCGTTCTGTGAGACAGCTCGCGCATGATGAACTGCGCATGCTCCTCCGAGCGCTTCCTGGCGTCGATGTCGATGTTCATGCCGACCCACTCGCGCACCTCGCCATCCGCCGCCAACAGCGGCACGGCCTTCGCCGCCATCCACCGCCAGCCCGTCTCGGCGTGACACAGCCGGTATTCGACGGAATACATCTCGCCGGTGCGGACAGCTTCTTCCCAAGCCGCGAGCGTCCGCGACCGGTCCTCGGGATGGATGGCGTCGAGCCAGCGGTTGCCCATCCATTCCTCCTTGGTCTGACCTGTGAATGAACGCCAGCTCGGAGAATCTTCGGAAACTTTGCCCTTCGCGCTGCAGGTCCAAACCAGCTGCGCGGAGGCTTTGACCAACGCCTCGAAGCGCGCTTTCGAATGCTCGAGCTCTTTCGTTCTCTCCGCAACGCGCATCTCAAGTTCGTCCTTGGATTGTTTCAGGGCGGCGAGGGTGTCGCGATGGGCCGAGACCTCGAGCGCCAGCCCTTCATTCACGATCTGCAATTGGTCTGGACTCGGGATGGCGACGGCTTTCGGAATGAGCGGGAATATCGCGATTGCAGTCGTGACGGAAACAATCGCCGTCATGACCTTCACATACGCCTGGACTTCGTATATCGGCCACCACAGCGTTACCGCCTGAATGAGGTGCGTCAGCCCGCAAAGGAAGATGAAGGCGGCGAACAGCACCGCGAGCGGCTTCAGAGTTAAATCTTTTCGTTTGCTGAGGAAAATCCAGATCGCGACCGGGATTGCGAAATAGGAGACGAAGATCAGAATGTCGGAGGACGCATGCATTGCGACGAGCCACGGCTTCCACAAGAGGCAATAGCCGTGCGCCATGTAGGCGGCGCGATTGATCATGTCCTGGAGCATCGTTGCAATCCTCCGTGCGCCGAGCGAACGCTGGAAAACATCGTATGTGGTATACAGTATATCAAGAAACGGGACAGCCATCTTGATCGGACCCATCGAGCGCCAAGGCCCGCATGGCCGCATCTGCTTTTAGGACGCTCTTGAGCTATCCCCAACAGTTGGTATGCTTTTTGCTGCCGGAAGCGCGACGCGTGCTGGCTGCCAGCCGTCGAAGGCGAGTTGTTCGATGCTCGCGAAGTGCGCACCCCGGAGGATTGAAAGGACGGCATGGCGGCGCTGGCGAACATGGGAGCCTACAGCGATGCGCTGGTGGTTCTCGGCATTTCGGGCATTGTTGTTCCCTTGCTCGGTCGCCTGGGGATCAGTCCGGTGCTCGGCTATCTCGGCGCAGGCGCTGCGCTGGGGCCATTCGGGCTCGGCTCGGTGCGCGGTGACTTAGGGCTTCTTCATTGGCTTACCATATCCGACGCCAAAGGCGTTGCCGGCATCGCCGAACTGGGCGTGGTGTTTCTTTTGTTCATGATCGGCTTGGAGCTTTCCTATGGCCGGCTTCAGGCGATGCGCCGGCTGGTTTTCGGGCTGGGCAGTTTGCAAGTCATGATGTCAACGGCGGTGATCGCCGCTCTTGCCGCGCTCCTCGGCGAGGCGCCGGCTCCGTCCATTATCATCGGCGGCTGTCTCGCATTATCCTCGACAGCCATCGTCGTCGAAGTTCTCGCGGGGGAGGGGCGTTTGGCTACCGCCGCCGGCCGCACGAGCCTCGCCGTCCTTTTGGCGCAGGATTTGGCCGTCGTGCCGCTTCTGCTTTTTCTGTTCATTCTCAGCACGGGAACCGGGGTCTCTGTTTGGACGGTTCTCGCTTTGGCGGCGGCGAATGCTCTCCTCGGTCTCGGCCTGATCATCCTTGCGGGCCGCGTTTTGCTCAGGCCCCTGTTCAGGCTCGTTGCATCCACCGGCGCAAGCGAGCCCTTCATGGCTGCGACTTTGTTCGTCATCGTGGCGACGGGGGTGGCGGCGAATTCCGCGGGGCTATCCATGGCGCTTGGAGCCTTCGTCGCCGGTATTCTGCTCGCGGAAACCGAATACAGAAAGTCGATCGAGATCGCGATCGAGCCATTCAAGGGCGTGCTCCTGGGACTGTTCTTTTTTACGGTCGGGATGCAGATCGATTTCCGCGAGATCGTCAATCAGCCGCTTCTGGTGTTTGGGGCGATTGCGGCGCTGGTTTTCATCAAGGCTGTTCTGCTCGTTGGGCTTGCCACGCTGTTCGGGACGCCAAGGGGGGCAGCGGTGGAGACCGCACTTCTGCTTGGCCCGGCAGGCGAGTTCGCCTTTGTGGGCATCGGCCTCGCGGCTCAGCTTGGGCTCATAAGCGCGAATCTATCGAGCTTTGCGCTTGCGGTGACATCGCTATCCATGGCTTTCATCCCCGCGCTGGGCAGCGCCGGCAGGCGCATAAGCCTTTTTGAAAAAACCCGGCGTTACGATCCCGATCTTCTTGCCGCGCCGCGCCAATATCAGGGCCATGCCATCGTTGTCGGTCATGGGCGCGTGGGCCAGGTGCTCTGCTCGCTTCTTGAACGGCATGTGTTTCCGTTCATCGCAAGCGACAAGGACCCCGACGTTGTCTCTGAACACAGACGCTCCGGCCGTGACGTATACTTTGGCGATGCGACCAATCCGGCCTTCCTCAAAAGCTGCGGAATTGAGCACGCCAAGGCGATTATCGTAACCGCCACGGGACGCGAGGACATCGAAAAGGTCGTCAAAGCCGCGCGACTGGCGCGGCCGGACATTGTGATCGTATCGCGCGCCCGGGACGCGGCTCACGCCAGCCACCTCTATGAGATCGGCGTCACGGATGCCGTGCCCGAAACCATAGAAGCGAGCCTTCAGCTTTCAGAAGCTTCGCTCGTTGGGCTTGGATTGCCGGCGGGGCCGGTGATCGCTTCGATCCACGAAATGAGGGACGTCTTTCGGACCGAGTTGCAGAACGCCGCGAGGAGGTCGGGGAAGCAGGTCACGCGGGCGATCCGAAGGAAGACGCTGCGCGACAAGCTTCTTTGAGCCGGAAGAACCTGCGGCGATCGATCGTCAGCGGCCGGGCGCGGCCGGGATTGCGTGTGCTGGCAGGAACGGGTTTCGGACAATCGCTGGCGCTAACGCATCCCTTTTAAACGGAACGTGGCGGTGAAACGCGGAGGCAGCATCGCAAAGGCCATCGCTGTCGAGTGTGGGGCTTTGAAAGGATACCAGCGCCTGAACAGGGCCGGAGACGCCTGCCCGCGCGCATGCCGACGGAGAGGAGGCCGCACTTGCGGATGTTGCGGAGATTAACACGGCCAGAGAAACGCGGAATAACATCATGGTACGGAGCACGCAGACCATCGCCAACGCCGACAGACTAATTCCCCGACAATACCGCTACTTGCGCCCGCAGTCGCCATCAATTTGATGGGGATCAGTGCGGCTCAAGATTTTTCTTTCAAACGGGAAGGGTTGGAAACAGTGAAAAAGCGTGATAGCAAGTCAGTCTGACAGCGCCTCAGATTTGCGCGCTTCGCAAACCTCAACTTATTGGCTTGCGCTTCCACCGGCCCAACCGGCGACTGCGTGGACCGCTTGGAATTTTGCTATGAAAGTCAAGAACTCGATCAAGACCCTTCGCTTGCGGCACCGCGATAACCAAGTCGTGCGCCGCCGTGGCAGGCTTTACATCATCAACAAGAAAGTGCGGCGCTACAAGGCGCGGCAGGGCTAAGCGGGATTTGACGAACGCGCCAACGGATTGCCGCAGCCGTCATCCCGGCCAAGCGAAGCGCGAGCCGGGATCGCAAAGATGGCGGCGCTTTAATGCGTTACGATCCCGGATAAGGCTTCGCCTTCCGCGATGACGTAGCGCAGACCTACCGGCATGCGAAATGACAACCCATTGGTTAGATTAGCGAAGTTTACTTGAAAACGGGCGCTGTCTATTGAGCGGCGCGCACCCTTCGCTAGTACGGCCGCCCGGAAGTTCGCACTCCCATTGCCGCAAACGCTCAAGCGGACCTCCGGCCGTAAGCTGTACTGGAATACTAAAGGTTTGCTAGCAGGCTGTCGGACTTAACACCCAGCGGCGGCAGAGGGTAGAATCATCGCATTGATTCGCCACCGTTTTCGGACCCGCGCCCATGAGCAACTTTCGTAACTTCGACCGCGACACGGGATTTCTCCTGCCGCCTTCGGTGAACGAGTGGCTTCCCGAGAGGCATCTCGCGCGGTTTGTGGCGGAGATCATCGACGCTCTGGACGTCTCGGCGATGAGCAACAGCTATCGCGGCGTTGGTTCGGCGAGCTATCACCCGAAGCTTCTGTTGGCCGTCCTGGTCTATGGCTACGCCACGGGGGTCTTCTCCAGCCGCAAATTGGAGCGGGCGACATACGACTTGGTGGCCTTCCGCTTCATCGCGGCGAACGAGCACCCCGATCACGACACCATCGCGACATTCAGGCGGCGGTTCATCAAGGAGACCGAAGCGCTGTTCGTGCAGGTTCTGCTTCTGGCGCGCGAGATGGGCATGCTCAAACTGGGCACGGTCGCGCTGGACGGCACGAAGGTGCACGCCAACGCCAGCAAGCACAGCGCGCTGTCCTATGAGCACGCGGGCAAGATCGAGGCGCAGTTGAAGGCCGAGGTTGCCGAGCTGATGGCGAAGGCCGAAGCCGCCGATCAGGCCGACCTGCCGGACGGGATGTCGATTCCGGAGGAGTTGGCGCGGCGCGAGGAGCGCTTGAAGAAAATCGCCGAGGCTCGCGCGAAGATCGAGGCGCGCGCCAAAGAGCGTTTCGAACGCGAGCAAGCCGAGCATCAGGCCAAACTGGCAGCGCGCGAGGCCAAGACCAAGACCACCGGCAAGAAGCCCGGCGGCAAGCCGCCCGAGCCGCCGGTGGAGGGGCCGGCGCCAACCGATCAGATCAATCTGACCGATGAGGAGTTGCGCATCATGCCGGTTTCAGGCGGCGGCTTCGAGCAATGCTACAACGCTCAAGCCGTCGTAGCGGAAGGCAGTCTGCTGGTGGTTGCGGGCGATGTGGCGCAGGCGACCAACGACAAGCAACAGCTCGAACCGATGCTGGCCAAGACCAGGGCCCTGCCCGAAGAGTTGGGCAAGGTCGAAACGCTGCTGGGCGACAACGGTTATTTCAGCGAGGCCAATGTAAAGGCGTGCAAGGCGGCCGCGATCGAGCCTTTGCTCGCCATGGGCCGGGACTCGCATCATTCGTCCTTGAGCGAGCGCTTCGCCGCGGCTCCGGCCGCGCCGGAAAATCCAACGCCGGTCGAGGCCATGGCCCACCGCCTGCAAACGCCCGAAGGCAAGAAACTTTACGCCCTGCGCAAACACACTCCCGAGCCCGTGTTCGGCATCATCAAGTCCGTGCTCGGATTCCGTCAGTTTCTGCTGCGCGGGCTGGACAAAGTCAAAGGCGAGTGGACGCTCGTGATTATGGCCTGGAACTTGAAGCGGATGTTCGTACTGAAGGCTGCATGAAGGCGCGACGACGATCGCCCTTCTGCGCCACGACGAACGCCATTCCCTGTCGGCAGACCCTAGTCCGACAGGCTGCTAGTACGCCTTATCCGCGAGAGGTCCTGTTCACGCCCGCAGCAAACGGGTCAGGACTTCCGGCGGGACGTACTAGTGCGCCGCTCCGTTCGTTTCACCGATTATAAAGATGCGCAGCATGTTGGTTGTGCCGGGTCTCTTGAAGGGGACGCCGGCGCAAACAATGACGCGGTCGCCATTGACCGCGTAGCCTTCCGCTCGCGCGACCGCTTCGGCGCCTTTCACCATCTGCGTTGTGTTCGCCGGATCGGCAGTCTGAACGCAGTGCAAACCCCAGACAAGATTCAGCCGGCGCGCCGTCTCCTTCACGGGCGTCAGCACCAGGATAGGCTGGCGCGGCCGCTGGCGGGCAACTCGAATCCCCGTGGTTCCTGTCGCCGTGTAACAGACGATAGCCTTGAGTTGGAGCGTTTCCGCGATTGACGCTGCGGCTGCGCTGATGGCGTCAGGAGTTGTCTGACGGGAAGAGGTTTGCCGGAAACGAAGAATGTCTTCGTAATTTTGATCGTTTTCGACCTCCCGGGCGACCCGGTCCATGGTGGCCACGGCTTCGACAGGGTAACTGCCGGTCGCCGATTCAGCGGACAGCATGATGGCGTCCGCGCCTTCGAAAACGGCCGTCGCCACGTCCGATACCTCGGCGCGTGTGGGCACGGGTGAAGCGGTCATGCTTTCCAGCATTTGCGTGGCGACAACAACGGGTTTGCCCCGATCGCGCGCTGCGGTCAAAAGCTGCTTTTGCAGGCCCGGCACCTGTTCGAGCGGAAGTTCAACGCCGAGATCGCCGCGGGCGACCATGATGCCATCGCATTCGTTGAGAATGTCTTCGATGGCCAAAATCGCGGCCCGGCGCTCGATCTTCGCCATCACGGCTGCGCGGCCTTGCACGATTGCCTTGACGTCCAGAACATCCTGAGCACGTTGAACGAAAGAAATCGCCATCCAGTCGACGCCGGCTTCGATCGCGGCCTCGCAATCTTCGCGATCTTTGGCTGTCATGGAACCGAGCGGCAGGATGGCGTCAGGCAGATTCACGCCTTTGCGGCTGGAAAGGATGCCCCCCGTGACGACTTCGGCAATCATTCGGCCGGGCTGCACCTCCACGATGCGCAAATTCAGCTTCCCGTCATCGATCAGAAGCGTGTGCCCCGGTTCCGCCGCCGCGTAGATTTCGGGATGGAGAAGCCCGACCCGGTCTTTCGTGCCGGGCGCATGATTGAAGTCCAGGACGATGCGGTGGCCCTTCTCGATAAGGACTTGCCCTTCAGCCAAAGAGCTGATGCGAAGCTTGGGGCCTTGCAGATCGGCGAGAATGGCGATGGGACCGAATTTATCCTCGAGCTTGCGAAGCGCCGCGACGTAGGTCCGCATATCCTCATGGCTCGAGTGGCTCATGTTGATGCGAAAGACATCGGCCCCCGCGGTGACAAGCTTCTCAAGTTGAGCCGGTTCGCAGCTCGAAGGCCCGATTGTCGCAATGATTTTCGTACGCCGTTGACGCTTCATTTATGGCGCGTCCCAGGCGCGGTTGCGGCCGCAGCCTGGGAGGAAGTTTGTGTCTGATTGGAATTATCGGCTGGAGATTGCGCCTGCGCAGGCTCCGATTGATCTGTCAATTTCACGGTCCAATCTGTCTGTTCTTGGGTGTCGACCTCGAAAAACCCGCTCTTTTTGAAGCCGCGGCCGTCGCAATTGTCAATTCCTTTGATCGTGAACTCGACGTCGTTCGTGCACATGTTGATGGTGCCGCCCCACTCGCCGCCCTTGTCATAATCGAAAGCGTAGACGTAGTAGAAACGCGCGCGAAGCTTGTCCTGGATCAGAAGGGCGCAGGACTGGCTGTCGACGTTCCACCAGCCCTCGCTGACCCAGCCGTCTTTGTCTTTGTAGCCGATGGCGACGCCGATCCGGCTTGAGGTACTGTTGCAGAGTTTAAGTTCCGCGCTCGCAAGACTTGGCATTGCCAGAGCCGCGCAAAAAGCAATTGTTGCAGTCACGGCGCGGGCTGGCCATGCTGATTTGTTGAACTGTCGCAAAGTCATCCCTAGAGTCCAGAAATCAAGTGAGTCGGACGCACACTAATCTCTGAGTGAGCTATCGACAACAATGGCTCTGAAGTCGTTTACATTTGTTCCCGTAGGACCGCAAACGAGCAGATCATTTGTTAACCGGAAAAATCCGGTGGAGTTGTTATTGTTGAGAAATGTGGCTGGAACGAGATTAAGGTCGGCCGCGCGACTTAATGTACTCGAATTGATGATGGCGCCGGCTGGGTCGAGCGGGCTTCCAGTCCCGCCGTCGGTTCCGTCGGTGTCGCCGGCGACAGCCGCAATGCCTTTCTCGCCGTTGAGGGCAATCGCCAGCGCAAGGGCATACTCCTGGTTCGGGCCGCCCCTGCCATCGCCCTTCAACGTTACCGTGAGCTCGCCGCCCGACAGGATGACTGCGCGGCGCCCATCGGCGAGGCAACGCCTGGCAAGCTGCGCGTGCAGCTGGGCGACATCGCGCGCTTCGCCTTCCAGAGAATCGCCGAGCATGATGACGTCGTAGCCGAGATCCCTCGCGATCTCGCCCGCCGCCAGGAGCGAGTCGCGCCCCGTAGCGACGAGCTCGTAGCGGGTATTGGCGAAAATCGGATCGCCGGGTTTGGGCGTCTCATTTGCGGGATCGTTCAGCGCCGACTTTATCGACGGGGGAACCTCAATTCCGTATTTCGCAATGGTCCTGCGCGCCTCCTCCAACGTTGTCGGATCGGGGCATGCCGGACCGGACCCGATCGTTTCCGGCGCGTCGCCGGGCGTGTCCGAGATCGCAAGCGTAACAAGCGTGACGGCGGGGGCGCAGGCCGCAAGCCGTCCACCTTTGAAGCGTGAGAGGTGCTTTCGGACGCAGTTCATTTCATGGATTCGCGCTCCCGACCTGAGAAGCGCCGTCGTCAGGGCTTGTTTCTCGGCGAGCGTGACATCCCCGGCGGGCGCCGCGCAAAGGGCGGAGGCCCCGCCTGAGATCAGGAAAAGAACGAGGTCTTTCGGCTGCGCCGAGCGCGCCAGCTTCATGGCCTCGGCGGCCGCATACTCGCTCGCCTCATCGGGAACGGGATGGCCTGCTTCGATAAGGTTGAGCGTGTTCAAGGGCTCGCCGAACCCGTACCGGGTGATCGCGATGCCCGTCAGCTCGACCGGTGTGTCCGCGTGATCGTAATGCTCCTCCGCGGCCCTTGCCATTCCCGCTGCAGCCTTGCCGCAGGCAATCACAATGATCTTCCCGCCTGCGGGAGCTTCCGGGAAGTGGCCCGGCAGGCATTTTTCGGGCAGGGCAGCCTCGACGGCGCTATCGAAAAGCGTTTGGAGGAAGCGTCTGGTGTTGAGCGGCAAGACGGAACACTCGGTGTTTTTGACCCGGCTTCAGCGTCCGCGAAAACTACTGCTTCTCTAAAATGGCTGATATTGGGCTTAAGTCGCTCACCCGATAGTATGGTTTGGCTTTTTGTTCGCGGGAAGGTAGGCCAAAAGACTTGAACTTCCGCATCCAGAGGTGGCATTACGTTCGCCTGCGACGCCCGGCCCAAGAAAACCGCGATCACTCATGCGGGAGCAGCGCGCCGGTTTCTCAAATTTTCTGATTGTCCCACCCAAATGACACATCGATGCAACTGATAGCCAACGCTCAACCGGAGCCACCTCCTCAGCATTTCACAAGCTTCGACATTGCGCGCGGCTCGCCGGGCGGCTCCAGGTTTCTGATTTTGTGCGACCACGCCACCAACAGGCTTCCGCCCGAATACGGGACGCTCGGCCTCGATGACGGCCAGCTGAAGCGGCACATCGCCTACGATATCGGCGCTCTCGGCGTGGCGCTGGAGATGGGGCGCCGCTTGCAGTCCACTGTGATTTCCTCGCGTTTCTCGCGACTTCTCATCGATCCCAATCGCGGCGAGGACGATCCGACGCTCATCATGCAGATCTCCGACGGCGCGCTCGTTCCCGGCAATGTGCGCGTCGACGAAATAGAGCGGCAAAAGCGCATTTCCCGGTTTTTTGAGCCCTATCACGCGGCCATCGCGGCCGAGATCGACGCCATGCTCGATCACAGCGTGATCCCGGTCATCGCGTCGATCCACAGTTTCACCGAAAACTGGCGCGGCGTGCCGAGGAAATGGCACGCGGCGGTTCTATGGGACAAGGACCCGCGCCTCGCCGTGCCGCTTCTGCGGGAGGTGCGCGAGCGCACCGGCCTCGAGATTGGCGATAACGAGCCCTATACGGGGTATTTGCGCAATGACAGCATTTACCGTCACGCCACGGTTCGCGGCCTGCCCAATGTGCTGGTCGAGATCCGGCAAGACCTCATTCGCGACGCCAAGGGGCAGCGCGAGTGGGCTGAACTCCTCGCCGATTGCCTCGCCGCCATCCTGACAGACCCCGCCTCTTCGGGACATTTGTCCCAGGTAGACTATTTCGGATCGCATTCCGACATAGAGGCAGACCATAAAAAGGCGAGGAAAGCCCATGACCGAAATGGACCCGAAGACCGAGATTGAGCTTGAGGCCGCCACTTTTCGCAGGCTCGTCGAGCACCTTCGCGCTCGCACCGACGTGCAAAACATCGACATGATGAACCTTGCGGGATTCTGCCGGAACTGCCTGTCGAACTGGTATCAGGAGGCCGCCGGGGAGCGTGGCGTCTCGATCTCGAAGGAAGCGGCGCGCGAGCGCGTTTACGGCATGCCCTACGGCGAATGGAAGGCGAAATATCAGGCCGAGGCGAGCCCTGAAACGATGGAGAAATACGCCGAAACGCACCAGCATTGAAGCAGGGATAGGCGCCACACGTCGCTCACGTCTCCTTTTTTGTAACCGCCAGCCAGGCCAGGGCCAGGAATGCGAGGAAAGTACAGACCGCCGACACGACGTGTCCCCACTCCCATTGATAGCGGCAGTTCTTCCAATTGGCGGGGATCGCGGTCCAGTTCTGCGTGACCCGGTTCGCCGGGTAGACATAGGCGAAAAAGATCGCGAGCGAGGCGGCGATCATGAGCGCGGCGAACAGCGATAGCAGCCTGTCGCGCCGGTCGCCGGGCAAGGCCGCGTTCGCGACGCTCGCCAGGAGACCGCCGACGATGGCGATCCCGAAATAAGCCCAGCCGCGATAAAGGCCCTGCACCACAAAATACGCGTCCCGGCCCAGCTTCATCTTGGCGGACATCTCAAAGACATGCGCGCCCTCCGGAATGAGCGCAATCGCCGTGAGAACAAGAGCGAGAAAAGACAGAATAGAAAAGCGGGAAACCTTCATGAGGCCTCTCCTTGTCTCCGCCAAAGCCAGCATCAAGCGTGCTCTAAGCCGTAAAACGAGTCGAAACGGAGACTCGGCCCGAGCTTTTCCGAAGTGCGCAAATCGGGGAGCGTTGCGCCCGGCTCCAATGCGGTCTTGCGTGTTGCGCTCTCAACACCACCGGAAATTGAGTGTCGCCCAGGTTTGGAAAGGCTTCAATTGGTGACGTGAGTCGAACGCTATGTCGGGCGGCACAAGATAGAGGAGGCGCCCGCCGCAAGTGGGTGTCAGGACTTCGCGCGGGGCGTACTAGCCGGTGAAGCCGCCCGCGATTTCGGTACTGCGTTTTTGAAGGGCTGCCAGGCCAGGGACAGCCATGGGCCTGAGTGTACGGCGCTCATGACGGCGTACATGAACCACATCGAGCTCAAGAAGCCGAAATTGCCGGGAACGGTGCAAAGCGGCGGGTATTGGAAATAGGTGACAAAGGCCATAAGCAGGAAGACTGGCGTAGCGGCAAATGCCATGGGACAAATCCGATCTTTAAGCCTTCTGCGAGCCCAAGGACTCGATCAGCACTATCACGGCCGCCGCGCCGCCTGAGCCGCCTGAGCCGCCGCTCTTACCGGCAAACCCTCACATAGGTGCAGACTTTTTTGAAGTTCACCCAGCGGCATTGTTTTTCCATCCGGCAACGCGGCACTGCGAAAGCGGGCGTCGCATCGAGACTGGCCGCACAAACGCTGCCGATGAGGATGAACGCAACAAAAGCTCGCATGGACTACTCCAAAGCACGATGAAACTACGGGCATGTTTGCAACGAAACGCCCATGGAGGCGCGATGTTTCCCGTCGTTGAAGCAACCGTCTGCCCAATTGCCATCGAATGCGCCGGACGCATTTGTCAGCGTCCCTTTTCCATTCGGCTTGCCGTTCACAAACAGACCTTCATAGCGGGCATCGCCTAAGATAAGGACGCCGCGGCCATTGGGAAGGCTGTCCGCGAACTGGCCGTCATATCGACCGCCCGGCCACACTTGCGAACCGCTTATTTGACGGCCGCCGCGCCACTGGCCTTCGTCGCTCTCGTAGGTTTTGCCGCGCCTTTGCCATTCGAGCGTCCCCATTCCATCGACGACCCCGTCCTTGCAACCGCCGGTCCAGCGGATCGTTTCGCCGCTCGCCGGGTGCGGATTCCAGACCTTGCATCCGTCGCCCGCGACTGCCCAGTCCCCCGCGATTGCTCCGGTATAGGAGGCCGCAAGAAGCGCCAGCGCCAGGATGACGCCCTCGGCTTTATGAATGACCATCCGGTTCATTGTCGCATCCCGGCTGGGATCGCCGTGACGGGACTTTTCTTCAGAAGCGGGGTAACCACCTCATCCAGAAGGCCTTCGTCAACGGCGACGAACTTGTCTCGCACGATGCCTTGAGCATCCACGAGATAACTGACCGGCACCGCCTCGGGCATGCCGAACCCGTTCCTGCTCGCGTCGCTCACCAATGCGCCTGGGAAGGCCAGCGTCGCCAGCACTTTGAAGACCCTGGCTCAATTCCCGGGCCTATCGACGCTGAGCGCGATGACTTCGAACCCGTCCGCTTTGTGCTCGCGGTAATATTTTTCGAGCGCCGGCATCTCTTCAAGGCACGGGCCGCACCAGGTCGCCCAGAAGGCGACAAGCACGACCTTCCCGCGCATGGCGTCGAGATCGAAGTCGCTCCCATCCGCCAACGATACTGTCAAAGCTGGGGCGCGCTCTTTCAGGCGGGGCTCGGCCACGACGGGGAAGAGCACGCCGGTCAGTAGCAACGCGGCCGCCGATAGGGCCAACCACGTCGATTTGTGTTTCATGATACGGTTCACCGTCAGAATGTGTAGGCCAGGATTAGCTTGGACAAGAACGGTGAGACAAGCTGATTTCCGTTCATCCTTTGATAAATCGGAATTTCGATATCGCCGTAGAGCTTCATCGTTTGATTGCTGGGATCGTCCACCACCTTGGTGAAATCGACACCGGGAGAAATATAGAGCCGGTCATAACCGGTGTCGGCGGGGTCCGCTGCGCCGCCGCTGTCGGGCTGGCGATGCGAGTAAATGAGCTGAAGCAGCGGCGCAATCTTGTCGAACGGCCCGACGTGATACCAGTTGTTGTAGACAATGCCGGCGGCCGCATCGACTTGCAGGCCGGGGATGTAATTGGCGTTGGCCTGCAGATCGCCATCCCAGGCGGAGCTTGTGAGAAATGGCTGATCGTATCGGACCTGACCGAAATACTGCCAGGCGTTGTCACCTGTAATCATGCCCCGCCAAAAGCCGCCAAGGATGAGATCGGTGCTGCCCGTGCCGATCTGCGTGTCGCGATCGAAACCGGGCGCCGTGTAATCGCCGGTCGGCAATTTTATGCCGAACATGATCCCCTTCGACATGTCGTTCGTGAAGCCGGTGTACATCCCCATGAGTTCGATGTCGCCGATGGTGGAGACGGTATATTTTTGGAGATCGGCCGGCGCATCCGGAAAATTGGTGTCGGTGAGGAAGGAGCGGTTGGCGGTTGGGACCCGTATCGAAACGCCCCAGTCGCGGTTGATCATATAGTTCGCCCCGACGACCAGCCAGTTGGTAAGAATTTTCTTGTCGCCGTTGTCTGCTGCCGGCGCTTTCGACGTGCCGCTCCAGTTGGTGTTCTGGTTCGAGTAGTCCCACTCGAAATAGACCGCGCCGCCGTGATCGCCCTCTTTCGGAAGAAGACTTGTCGAACCGACATCGAACACGGCGCAGCCGCAGGCGCAGGCCAGGGCCTCTGCGGGGATAAGCGTGCATAAGAGAAGGATGCCTGCGAGCCGGCCCATGTGTGCCGAGGCAGGCATGAAACTCGAAGGTAAGAAGCGCATTGCGTTGGCTCCGGTTGGCGCGCTCATGCGGCCAAAAATAGGATTGGCAAGATTCCCCTGATCCCTTTGCACGCGACAAAAAAGCGAGACCGTGGATACAAACTCATTGCACTGCGGAGATCTCAGGCCAACGGAGGCGCGCGCGGTCTTCTCTGGTCCACCATTTGGCGGACATGCGGCAGGTCATGGCAGTAAAGAAAGAAGGTGGTCGAGCCGGATGGTTCATGCGCAGCGCACTCGAAGCCGCGATCTGGAACCGGAGGGAGATGATGGAAGGCGGTGCAGAAGGGACAAGTCTTGCAAGGCTGACTGTGATTGTGACCCGGAATGCCGGATGTGTCCTCGTCGCCGTGATGGCAAATAGATGAGAGCAACTCTTCCGTTGTCGATCCAAGGGCGGCCTGAACTTCCGAGAACCCGGCAGCATCCGCCCGCGGCCAAGCGTGAGCGGGCCGTAGGGCTGCGAGTGTGGAAAACAGGAAGAGGGCAGCTAACAGACAGGTGAAGGTTGTCCTCGGCACAAGCCAACGATTTCGGAGAATCGCGCGCGAGTGCGCAAGTCTTCGAGTCCCTGTCCAACGACGATGGCTCGCAGAGGCGAAAGCCAATCCCCACCCTCAAAGCACGAATCACCCAATGAACTGAGCGTACATTTGACGCAGCGGTCAGGCTACCGCGAAGATGCGGGGACGCCGCGGTGGATTCCCTGGATGATTGCTGGCGCCACGTTGAAGGTTGGGAGCCTCCGCGCTAGCCTGACCCCCGGTTTTGATTCTGCTTCGTGGAGGGCGTCTTGGACAAGAGCGTAGCTTCGGAAAACTCGGGCAATGGGATCGCCCAGACTGCAAAGGACCAATTGCGGTCCTTCGTCGAGCGCATAGAGCGTTTGGAGGAGGAGAAGGCGGCTCTGGCAGGCGACATCCGCGATCTTTTCGCCCAGGCCAAATCGACCGGCTTCGACACGAAGGCGCTTCGCACCGTCATCCGCCTTCGCAAACAGGACGCCTCCGAACGTCGCGATCAGGAGGCTGTTCTGGCAACTTATATGCATGCGCTCGGCATGCTCGAAGCCGATTAGCTTCAAAGAAGCAGGTTAATGGACGTGCGCCGCTGGCGGGTTAAGACCTCACCAGCGGCCGCCATTACCGGGTGGCGGCGGCGTTGCGGGCCTCGGCCGATGCCACCACCGTCATTCTTCTCTGGCGAATGAAGGCCACCGCGGCGCCTTTGAAGACGTTCGCCTCGTAGAGTTCCTCGATCTGCAACCCATGATCGAACTGCTCGGCCGCGAGAGCGCTCGGGGATGACATCAGGAATCCGACCTTCGGAAGCACATCCGGGCGTGACTGCTCATCGGGCATTTCGAGATAGGTGAGCGACTTCGCCGCGAGCAGAAGGTTGGTGGGAATCGGTTCCAGCTCCATGTCATCGTCCTGCTCCTCGCCTTCGTCCTGAAGGGTGGCCTTGGCTTCAAGCTCCTTCACATGCGCAGTAAGCGCCGCCGGCGTTGGCAGAGGCAGAGCCGCAGGTTTTGCCCGAGACAGGGCCGCAGGCCTGGTCGCAGGCGCTTTGGCTGGGGTTTCCTCCGGAAGGGTCAGGCTTGCCCGCTGAAAGAGCGGCTTGTCGGCGGGCGTGAGGTTGGCGAGCATCGTGCCCGACGCCTGCTTATGCGTAACAACCCACGGCAATTCGTTTCCGGCGGCTTGCCACTTCGCGAGTGCGATGCGCGAATCCATTGGGGTCAGCGGGCGGCCATCCGACGGCACATGGCGGGAATGCCCGTTCGGGAAAACCAGCGCAAGTTCCGTGCGCGATATGCTCGGCCAATGGCGTACATTGCCGGTGTCGACATGCACGAAGGGCAACCCGGACGTGGGATAAAAGCCGACGCCGCCGCGTTCCTTGGCAAGCGCCGCATAACGGAGCTGCTTCAAGGGAACGTCGGGAAACACGAGGTCCGCAGCCTGGCCGGTGATGTGGCGGCTGTTTTTCGCCTGACCGCCGGAAGTCCGGCGAAGCATTTCGTTTGTCGCGGGCGAGCGATACCCGCAAATGAGGTGTACGGGCTCCTTCGAGCCAAGCTCTTCGTGCAGTTCCCAGATGAGGTCGATCAGGGCGGGGTCCATCCGGATTTCCCGGTTCTGCCGCCAGTCCCGCATGAAGTGATTGAGCTCCTGCAAGGCCTCCAGGACGTACTTTCCATTCCGCTTGAAGGTCACGGTAATCGTGTCCTGCGTATGGATATTGTACATCGAAATGGTGCGATCCTCGGCCGACGACGGAGTGGTCAGCATCATGAAGACCGTTACGCACACGCCTACTACACGGGCCAACTCACGGCCCGGGACGCCGAACAGTACTGATTTCACAATTGAACCCTTTGATACGCCGCGAAGAACCCAATTCGCCCTAATGCGCTGCCGCAGAAGGGAAAAACGCGGGACTACACGTCTACGTAGGTAACCTGAAGTGGTTAACAAACCGTTAGGCGTGAATTTTGAGAAAAACATGGCGGGACCTTCTTTGGGGACGACATTTTTGCATCGCGCAAACTAAAACGCTGACATGCCTGGGAAAAACGCCGCGTGTGGATAATTTGAGCGGCGGAAAATGCTCACGGCCACAAAAAAGCAATCTTGAACAAAACGTTAAGTAAGCCGGTCGTATTCCAAATGTTCCGGTAATTTTACGGCGATCTGCGCAGCCGCGGCTGTTGACCGTTCGGCGCAAATAGCCAAATCCATAGCTGAACGGAACTCAGAGGAAGGACGCCGCTGATGAGAGGGCTTTTTCATGGATCAAGGGCGGAGCCGGTCAATGCGCTCGAAGCGGGCGGCGGCTTTCTCGATGTAGCCCCGCGCCCGGCGGAGACTTTGCCGGGCTGGAATTTGGCCGACCTTTATCCGGAGGGCGGCGCACAGCTCAATGCTGATCTCGACCGCGCTGCTCGCGGCGCGGCCGAGTTCCGCGAAGCCTATGCGACGAGGCTCGACGCGCTCGCGAGGGAGAACCCGGCGGAGCTTGCAAAGGCGCTAGCGGCTTATGAAGCCCAGTCCGACCTGATGGGCCGCATCGGCTCCTACGCCTATCTGAATTATGTGACCAACACAGCCGATCCCGCCCGCGCGAAGCTTTTCGGCGACGCCCAGGACAAGCTCACGGGAGTCAGCACGCAGCTTCTTTTCTTCGAGCTGGAGCTGAACCGGATCGACGACGCCGTCATGGACACGGCGCTCAGGGAACCGGCGCTGGCGCATTACAAGCCGTGGCTGACGGACCTGCGAAAAGAGCGGCCCTACCAGCTTTCGGACGAAATCGAGAGGCTGTTCCACGAGAAGGCCATGACCGGCCCCGCCGCCTGGAGCCGTCTTTTCAACGAGACTTTGACAAGCCTCCGCTTCGAGGTGGATGGCGAAACGCTCACCCTCGAGCCCGCGCTCAACCTCCTCAGCAATTCAAATCCCGAGAAGCGCGCCGCCGCCGCCGCCGCGCTCGCCAAGGTGCTCAAAGGCAACGTGCGGCTGTTCACGCTCGTCATGAACACGCTCGCAAAGGACAAGGAGATCTCCGACCGCTGGCGCGGCTTTCCCGATGTGGCGTCTTCGCGGCATCTGGCGAACAGGGTCGAGCCGGAGGTGGTCGATGCGCTTGTAAAGGCCGTTCGCGACAGCTATCCGCGTCTCTCCCACCGCTATTACGCGCTGAAAGCCAAGTGGCTCGGCATGGACAAGCTCAATTTTTGGGACCGCAACGCCCCGATAAGCCGCGATCCCGAGCCCATCATCGAGTGGAAGGATGCGCGCGGCACCGTCATTGAAGCCTATCACCGCTTTTCGCCCCGCATGGCGGAGATCGCGGACGGCTTCTTCGGCAAGAACTGGATCGATGCTCCGGTGCGTGAAGGCAAGTCTCCGGGCGCGTTCTCGCATCCGACCGTGCCGTCGGCGCATCCCTACATCATGATGAATTACCTCGGGAAACCGCGGGATGTGATGACGCTCGCCCATGAGCTTGGCCACGGCGTTCATCAGGTGCTCGCCAATGCGCAAGGCGCGCTGATGGCCTACACGCCGCTGACGCTGGCCGAGACCGCGAGCGTGTTCGGCGAGATGCTCACCTTCAAGGCGCTCCTCAACCAGACGCAAAATCCGCGCGAGAAGAAGGCGCTGCTCGCGCAAAAGGTCGAGGACAAGATCAACACCGTGGTCCGGCAGATCGCGTTCTACCAGTTCGAGCGGTTGGTGCATCAGGCACGCCGCGAGGGAGAGTTGACCACCAACAAACTCGGGGAATTCTGGCTTAGCGTTCAGGCCGAAAGCTTAGGGCCTGCGATCACGCTGAACGACGGCTACGAGAATTATTGGACCTATGTCTCGCATTTCGTCCATTCGCCCTTCTATGTTTATGCGTATGCCTTCGGCGATTGCCTCGTGAACTCGCTCTACGCCGCCTATGAGCGCGCGCCGGAAGGCTTCGAGGGCCGCTATCTCGACATGCTTCGCGCGGGCGGCACCAAACATCACAAGGAGTTGCTGGCGCCATTCGGCCTCGACGCGACCGATCCCGGCTTCTGGGCTATGGGTTTGAGAGTGATTGAGGATATGATCACCGAGCTTGAAGCGCTCGAAGCGTGAGGTGTAATGCAAGATAAGCCAGAGAACCCGGAGTTCGAGACCCCGCCGTTTCAGCCCGAGGACCGCGAAGGCAACCGCTTCTCCCGCCGGGTTCAGCGTTATGCGCGGGTGGGCTCCAATGTCGGGGGGATCGCCGCGCGGATCGGCGCGAATTACCTCTTAGGCTCTGGTACGGACCGGCAGAAGAATGCATCGCAGCTTGCGGGGGCGCTTGGCGGCCTGAAGGGGCCGCTGATGAAGGTGGCGCAGCTCATCTCGACCATTCCAGATGCGATCCCGCCGGAATACGCCGCCGAGCTTGGCCAGCTTCAGAACATGGCGCCGCCGATGGGCTGGCCATTCGTGAAACGCCGCATGGCGGCGGAACTCGGCCCGGATTGGCGGGCGAAGTTCACGAGCTTTGGCGAGCAGGCCGCGGCGGCGGCTTCGCTCGGACAGGTTCACAAAGCCGAGAGCCTCAGTGGCCGCCCGCTCGCGATAAAACTTCAATATCCCGAAATGCAATCGGCGGTGGAAGCGGATCTCAATCAGCTTCGCATCGTTATGAGCATCTACAAGCGGATGGACCCCGCGCTCGATACCTCGGAGATCGTCGGCGAAATTGGCGCGCGCCTTCGCGAGGAACTCGACTACGACCTCGAAGCGCGGCACATGGCGCTGTACGGCCGCATCTTTAAAGACGACCCCACAATACTTGTGCCGGAGCTTCTGCCGGAGCTTTCGACGAAGCGTCTTCTGACCATGACGTGGCTCGACGGCGGCAAGCTTCTGAACTTCAAGACGCGCCCGCTTGAGGAGCGGAACGTGATCGCGAAGGCGCTTTTCCGCGCTTGGTGGTATCCCTTCAGCCATTACGCTGTGATCCACGGCGACCCGCATCTCGGCAACTACACCATTTTCGAGGAAGACGGCCGCGCCGCCGGCATCAACCTTCTCGATTATGGCTGCATCCGCACCTTCCACCCGAAATTCGTGGGCGGCGTTATCGATCTCTATCACGGCATCC
Source organism: uncultured Alphaproteobacteria bacterium (assembly GCA_963757195.1). Classification (GTDB taxonomy): domain Bacteria; phylum Pseudomonadota; class Alphaproteobacteria; order Rhizobiales; family Rhodomicrobiaceae; genus Rhodomicrobium. Next base: position 1,120,305 of record CAVWQG010000001.1, on the reverse strand, counting down.
GCACCAACGACCGCGCTCTCATCGTGCATGCCTATGAGACGTGGGGTTTCCGCGGTCTCTCTAACGATTTGATCGACGTCTTGAACATCTGGGCGGGCTTCATCTATGGGCCGCTGCTCGACGACCGCGTAAGGCCGGTGGCCGATGGCGTCGCGCCGAACGAATACGGCCGGCGCGAGGTCTACCGTGTGCATATGGGCTTGAAGGAGAAAGGCCCCGTGAAGGTGCCGCGCGAGTTTGTGTTCATGGACCGGGCGGCCATCGGCCTTGGCGCGGTCTTCCTGCATCTGGCGACCGAGATGAACTTCTATCAGGTCTTCAATGAGGTCATCCAGGACTTCAAGCTCGAAGAAATCGAAGGGCGCCAGCGCGAAGCTTTCGACGCTTGCGGCGTGCCCCTGCCGACCTGATAGGACAGAGGGAGTGTTCCGACGCATCGCCGCAGGCGTCATCCCGGAGGGGCGGAGCCCTATCCGGGATCGTCACGTTGAAACCAAACTATTATTTGCGATCCCGGCTCGGCGCTTCGCTTGGCCGGGATGACGGATGGCAGATTAGTCTGCTCAAGCGCGTCGGCGGGCAAGTTCGGCGCGTGCTGCTTCGGCAAGGAAGCCTGAGCGATTATTGCTGATCTGGTCGATTTCTTCGAGCAGGGCTTCATCCAACGTAACGTTCACCCGCCGCGCGCGGCCGGGAAGCACAACAGGCACAAGTGTGATCGCGACCGTGGACGGCTCTCTTTCGGCGGCAACCTCTTCGAGAGAAGTCGGTTTCGGCAATGCATCGCCGTCGGCGATCATGAGTGCGACATGGCCCGAAAGGGCTTCCTGTGCTCCAAGGAGCGACTCTTCCAGGGTTTCGCCTGCGCTGACGCAGCCGGGAAAATCCGGAAAGCTGACGCCGAAATCGCTTTCGGCGTCCTTATCGACAAACGCTGGATAGTAGATTTTCTTCACTTTACCTTTTCCGTTCGATACTCCCTCACGAAAGCTTCAGGCCGGATGCCTTTTCGATGCTCTTTATGGTCTTTAATGGCAGGTCCCGTTTTGGATGGGGAACCGTGACTTTTCCGGGTTTCGTTGGATGTTTAAAGTGTCGATGGCTACCGGTTTGGCCCGCTTGGAACCAACCATCCCTCATAAGCGCCGCGATGATTTCGCGGCTAGTTATATTCATTTTTGACACTACCCCGCTTGGGCGGTGTTTTGATTTTGAAACGCCAGTTTCACGGCTGGAATATGTCCAACCAGCTAGGAATGGTGTGTATATAATACACACTTAATCTTTAGGCAAGCGAAATCCTGGTTTCCTGAACTTCGATATCTCATTTCGCCTAAAATATGCTATTTGATTGTATCAGTTTTTCTCTTCAGGACATAATTTCCGTGTTGCGTCTGTTGTCTTTCCTGCTGCTCTCAGTGATGCTCGCCGCCTGCGCCACCGCAGGCACAACCGCCCCCGAAAGGCAGTTCGTCCTCGCCGATACGGGAAAATATAAAACCGAAGCAGAAAAAGAGCGAGCGGCGCTGATTGCGCAAACTGACTGCAAAGTCAAAGCCATGGCGGCAAGCGCGGCGATTGAGAAATCGATCACCTCCGAGCGCAACAGCATGGAGAATTTGTCCCGCGCGCGTGAGAAGGGGGCTGAGATGTACACGAGTTCCTTCACGCTATGCATGCTCAACGCTGGCTTCACGCAAAGATAAAAATACTTCTGCTGCGATGGCTTAACCATTTGTCATCGCGCCGCGCGGTTTTGCAACTTGACTAGGCGCTTCGCGCACATCAGGATGCGGCAATTTGCGGAAAGGGTGGGTCCGCAAGTTGGCGCGGCTGTGCGCCCAGGAGAAAAGGGGGAGAACGCAAGGGGTCAATGATGAACGATGGTATTTCGCTCGAGATGCTCGCCTTCAATTTGAAGTTGCTGGGCCGAAAAAGCCGGAAAAAGGTTCTTATCAGCGCAGGCAAGTCCGAAGACAAAAAGCGCATGTTGCCTGCGATTCAAAAACTTCTAGAACTTGAAGTCGACACTTATTCAACACCGGGCACCCACAAATTCCTTGCTTCATATGGCATCGAAAGCGTTGAAATTCACAAAATTACCGATCGCCGTTCACCAAATATCCTGACGTTCCTGAAGGAAAACCGCTTCGATCTCGTCATCAATGTCCTGACAGGCGACAACGACTACGACGAGTTGTCGGACGCCAAGCTCATCCGCAAGCTCTGCATCGAAAACGGCATCCCGCTCATCACCGATTGCGATGTGGGTATCGGAACGCTTCTGCAGATTGTGCGGGACACAAGCAAAGGCACCTTCCGTTACAAGCTCGCCGACAATTCCGAGCCTTGGAATTTGCGCCTGCACTTTATGGACGCTGTGGAGAAACTGGGCGGCATCGCGAACCACCATGCCCATTTCGACAAGGCCTACCTCGTCAACATGGAAAACCTGCGCCTTAGCCAGGTGGACATGCAGAAGAAGTGGGAGATCTACCGCTATCTGAAGGAGAACTACACTTACGACGATCTGGTCGAGCGCATCAGCCGCGGCCTCGAGACGATGATCCAGCAGGGCGTGACCTATTGCCGGACGATGGTCGACGCCGACAGCACGGTGGGTCTGCTGCCGATTACGGCGGCGGTCGAAGTCAAGAAGCGCTATGCCGATAAGATCACTTTCGAGGTCGGCGTGCAGCCCCTGCAAGGCGTTCTCGATCGCGCCTCCTATGAGCAATATGCCGAGGCTTGCGCGATGGCGGATTATTGCGGCGGCCTTCCTTCGCGCGACCGTCCGCGCCCCGAAGCGCATCTCGATATCATTCTCGACCTCGCCAAGCGGCTCGGCAAGCCTGTCGATGTGCATGTGGACCAGGAGAACAACCCGCTCGAAAACGAGACGGAGTTGCTCGCCGCGAAGACCATCGAGCACGGCATGCAGGGCCGCGTCTTCGGCATTCACGCGATCTCCGTCGGCGCAAAGGACGACCGCGAGCAGGACCGGATCATCGAGAAAATCCTCGAAGCCGATATGGGCATCGTGGTTTGTCCGTCGGCCGCGCTCAGCATGGCGAAACTGCAGATGAACGCGCCGCTGCACAACTCCATCGCGCCGTTCCCGAAGTTTCATCAGGCGGGCGTGCGCTGTTATCTCGGCATCGACAATATCGCCGATCTCTTCATGCCGATGGTGGACGGCGACATCTGGACCGAATGCCGGGTGATGATGGAGGCCTGCCGCTTCTACGACATCAACGCGGTCGCGAAATGGGCCTGCGCCAAACCCATAGGGTTGCAGGCGCGGATCGCCTCGATGGCCGCTTAAGCAGAGTTCGCAAAAGCGGCCTTCCCGGTTTTGCGAAAAACTCCGCGAAATCAAAGGAATCTAAGCGGGTATTCGTTGGTTAACCAAGGAATGTCCGCTTAGTCTTCGCGACCCGGTCAAGCCCGGCCACGACACAATTAGCGAGACGTTCGCGGCGACGCAGCGCACGCTTCAACCCGCAGCCCTCAAATCGTCGAACGCAAGGCGCAAAGCCCGGCCGTTCCGGTAAACGGTTCGTTGCCCGCCCGATGCATTAACCTGAAGACGGTTAACAGGAGTGCGCTGGATTTATTTCCCGCCACGTTTATACTTAAAAAGTCGTTTATTCGGCGCAAAATAAGGACTATCGCCGCTCTTTGACCCGGAAGGGCTAAGGTGACGTAAACCATTGAAAAATCGATGACTGTTATGGTTAATCAATCGCCCTATTAAATAGAACTTAATGCCGGAATTTTCTCATTTACTGGGACGAGCAAAAGTCCGTTAAATATATTTTGAACGCGCGTGTTAACCTTGTCCGCCCCTCCAGAAGCCGCGGCCGCATAGGCTCATCCATTATTTTGCGTTGTATATCAATCTGTTAGCGCCGTTAACGTCTCGACAAAGCGCTTCTTCTTATGATCCTGGGACGCCAACCCAAGCCGGTCTGGGGATGTAGAGAAATGGACCATTTCGCAATGTGCTTGCAAAAAGCCGGTTGCCCTCAAAGCCGGGTTCCCTGTCTGGAGCGAGCCGCCGGAAGAGTTCAGTCATCAAGAAGGGGAACAACTCCCGCCTCTGATGTGCGTGTCTGGCTTTGTCGCCGGCAGATTTTGCGCCCCTTTCGGGCGATGCCGAGGACGCTTGACGCCGGGTGCGCAATGGCGTTCTTATGGCGCCACGTGGTCCTTTGCCGGCCGGCTTGCAGCCACGATAAACAACTTGCTAAAAGGCCGTCAGCCCTCCGGCGCGGCTTTTTTCATCGCCCTTAAGGAGGGGACCATGTCAGACACAGACGGCATCGCTAACCTGCATCCCGACACGCTTCTCGTTCACGGCGGCACGCTTCGCTCGTCCTTCGGCGAAACATCCGAGGCGCTGTTTCTGACATCCGGCTACGTTTACGAAAGCGCCGCCGAAGCCGAGGCGCGGTTCAAGAACGAGGTGGAGGGCTACACTTACAGCCGTTTCGCGAACCCGACGAACACCATGTTCGAGACGCGCATGGCTCTGCTTGAAGGCGCCGAAGCCGCGCGTTCGACGGCGACAGGCATGGCGGCGGTCTCGTCGGCGCTTCTGGGCTATCTGAAGGCGGGCGATCACGTGGTTGCGGCGAAAGCGCTTTTCGGCGCGTGCCGCTTCGTTATCGAGGACTTGCTGCCGCGGTTCGGCATCTCATCCACGCTCGTTGACGGCCGCGATCTTTCGGCCTGGAGAGGCGCGATCCGCGACAACACCCATGTGCTGTTCTGCGAAAGTCCTACAAACCCCACCCTCGAACTTGTCGATCTGGCGGGCGTGGCCGCCATCGCGAAAAGCGCCGGCGCGCTCCTCATGGTCGATAATGTGTTCGCAACGCCGCTCCTGCAAAAGCCGCTCCAACTCGGCGCGGATGTGGTGATTTATTCCGCGACGAAGCATATCGACGGGCAGGGCCGCTGTCTCGGCGGTGTGGTGCTGTCGAACAAAACGTTCATCTTGGACCATCTTCAGAACTATTTGCGGCAGACCGGCCCCTCGCTCAGCCCCTTCAACGCCTGGGTGCTTCTGAAGGGGCTCGAAACCCTTCCCGTTCGCGTCGAGCGCCAGACGGCTAGCGCCGCCAAAATCGCCGACTTCCTCGCGGAGCGGCCCGAGGTCGAACGTGTCATGTATCCCGGACGCGCGGATCATCCTCAACGGGCCATAGCCGAGAAGCAGATGACGGCGGGCGGCCCGCTGGTCGCCTTTCACCTTCGCGCGGACAAGGCGGCGACCTTCCGCTTCATGGATGCGCTGCGCGTGATCAAAATCTCGAACAATCTCGGCGACGCGAAAAGCCTCATCGCGCATCCGGCGACAACCACGCATCAGCGGCTCACGGACGAGGCCAAGGCGGAGCTTGGGATTACGCCAGGCACGGTGCGCCTTTCTGTAGGATTGGAACATGCGGACGACCTGATGGCGGATCTGGCGCAAGCGCTTTCAGGAACATTCGGGCATCGATAAAGTGAAATTGCGGATCGGCAGCACTTCGGGAGCGGCTTGACTCAGTTCTACACCATCGGCCATTCAAACAGGCCATCAACCGAGTTCATCCGGCTTCTTCAGGAGACCGGCGTGACCCTGCTCATCGATGTGCGCACGATTCCCAAATCGCGGCACAACCCGCAATTCAATGCGGATGCGCTGGAGCATGCGTTGCTAAGCGTTGGGATCGGGTACAAGCGGATCCCCGAACTCGGCGGCCTTCGCAGCAGGCGCAAGGATCAAGGCCCGTCCCCGAATGGCTTTTGGGAGAACGAGAATTTCCGCAACTACGCCGATTACACAGCAACGCCAGCCTTCAAGGCTGGCCTCGAAGACCTTCGGGCGCTCGGCGAGGCGCACATTTGCGCGATCATGTGCGCGGAGGCGGTGTGGCAGCGTTGCCATCGCCGGATCATTGTCGACCACCTCATCGCCGCTCGCGAAACGGTGATCCACATCATGGGAGAGGGCGAAGAGGAGCCCGCTCAACTCACGGAGGCCGCCATAATTGGACCGGACGGCGTCATCACCTATCCCGCCGCGCAAGGGAATCTCTTGTTATAAGTGTGATGAGCACGCCTGCGCTGTTGCAAACCGCGCCGCCAGTGATAATGTGAATGGAACGCGGGTGTAGCTCAGCCGGTAGAGCATCAGCTTCCCAAGCTGAGGGTCGCGAGTTCGAACCTCGTCGCCCGCTCCAATTAAAACAAGGACTTAAGCCCAAAATTGGTAACAGGGGCAAAAGTCCGGGCCGTCAAGCAGTCGCGTTCTTGCGAATGAGCGCGTCGAGCCTCGGGACGGCTGGCGCTTCCGGGACTCCGAGGCGGTCGCCGAGATAGTCCCAGAAGCTGATGGCTTGCTTGGCGCATGTTTTCATAAGCCCGAGGAAAGCATCGCGGCTGTCGCGGCCTTCATCCGAACGGGTTCCGGCGGAGATTTTGCGGCGCGTGACTTGGCAGCGGATATCGTTTTCCGAGCCGTTGGTGTGCAATGGGATGTCGGGGCGCTTCAGCACCATCAGCAGTTCGTCTTTCTGCGCGCGAAGCCGCGCCAAAAGCCTGTCGAGGGTGGCGAAGCCCGTTTCTGCCGAAAAGATGGCGTTGAAGCGGCGCTCAAGTTCCCTGGCGCGGCGCGGCGTTGGCGCCTGGCGGTAGGCCTTGAGAGCCTTGTAGAGGCGCCAGATGCGGGCGCGGATGCGCTCTTTTGCTTGGACGTGCGCCTCGCAGAAGGTATCGAGCTTGTGGATGAGGCGCTCCGCATGCACCCAGCAGAGCGCGTGCTCCGCGATCCTGAACTGGCCGGCGCCATCAGAGACGATGACTGTGCCGTCCAAGAGCCCCTGTTCTGCAACGCTCCCCCATAGGGCGGCTTCGGTCGCGATCTGGACCGGATCGGGCTTTACCTTCAGATCGGTGAGGCCGAGCCTTTGCAGATGGGCCATGAAGGCGTCGCGGCCGGCAAAGCGCTGCTCCCTGTCTCCGAAACGGGCAATGGTCGCCTGGGGCAGCTTGTGCTCGCGCATGAAGGCGAGCGCAGCGTCGTTGATGACGTAGTCGTCGCGCCCGGCTCTCAGCAGCTCGAGAAAATTCATTCGGCTCTTTGAGCCGGTCGTTGCGAAGAACGCAAAGCAGTCATTGCCGATATGAGTGCAAAAGCCGTTCCGGGCCTTATGCCTGGCGCCCGTATCGTCAACGGTCAGCCAGGACGCCGAAGAAAGCCCCGCGCGCAGCACGTCCATGGTTTCCTTGAGGAAAGCGTCTTGCTTGCTGCTCAAGAGGCGCACGATCTGCCGCTTGGATATGGCGATGCCCAAACCGGTCAGCTGCGCAGTCAGGCGCGGGATCGTGACCTGCCCCTGGTGGTATTGGCTCAAGACGAAGCGCTTCAGTTCGGGGCCAAAATGGCTGCTGACGCCTTTGGGCAGCGCGGCCAGCACAGTCTCGCCGGAGGCAAGCAGCCACCGCTCGCGCCGGTAGCGGATCGTCCACGGCATGATGACGATATCCTGGACAATGAAGTCCTCGTAGCCCTTGAAGCGCGCGCCTTCCGGCAGGCTGTCCGGCTTGAGGATGCGGGTCTCGTCATGGGCGAGCGCCCCCCGCTTGGCGCTGCGGCCGCCCTGCCGCCCGGCCTTCCTTGAGGCATCCGCTGACTCCATGCCGCTGGGCCTGAGCTTGGGACGTCCCTTCAAGCCCTTGAGCCGCGCGATCTCCTCGCGCAGTTCTGCGTTCTCTGCCTTCAGCCGGGCATTCTCCTCCAAAGCCTGCACCAGCAACGCCTTCAGCTCTTCGAGGCCAAGCCCGGGAATCTCGCGGGTCGATTTCGGACATACCCCAAGGGAATCAACAAATGAGTTCCGCTGTGAGTCCTGTCCCAAACCGTTGCCCGGACTTTTGCCCCTGTTACCAAAATTGCAAGGTCCGCGTTCCGCAGAGGAGCCTCAGCGGAACACCCACGGAACGGGAGCCGTGCTCGAGTTGAGTTAACCTGCCGCACCTCGAAATGGGCTTGACCGCCGCTGCGAACGTGCGTCAGCGTCGCGGCATGAAAGGTGAACACGCATTATTAACGACGGCGGCGGGTTCGACGCAGAGAGCGCCGTTTATGATGAAAGCACAGCCGTGAGCTTGGCTTCGGTGGCGATGTTGCTGCCGATTTCTAGCTAAAATGTTGTTCCGACGTCTCGCTGTGCGACTGGCGATGTCGCTGCGATCGGCTTGGCTGCCGTCCAAGTCGCCTTCACGATCATCCTTGCTGTTATCCCGTTCGTGCTTGGCTGGAGCGCCAACACGCGGCGAGTTTTGACGCTCGCCTTCATGCTCGGAAACGGCTACTTCGCCTTTGAGATCGCGGGGCATCGGCATGATGGTGAACGCACTGCGCACAATCAGCACCAGGCGTTTGTTGACGAGTTGGACGCGAAGCAAGCCGAGCTGAAAAAACTTGGCGCGTTCACACCTACGGACGCTCCGGGACTGGCGGACTTGCTCGGGGCTGACTTCGGCTTGGCGGAATCGCACAAGCTTTATGCCTGTCACGACCTGCTGCGTGAGTACAAGTAGGAACTGTTCAGCCATCTGACCGGCCGCTGGCGCTGGGCTACCGCCAGTTCATCCGCTACGCCAGCCCTCGAGCAAGAAGAGAGACCATGATCCATCCCCAAGGCCCGTTCAAAAGCCTGTCCGGGCCGAAGCCCGTGAGCGCCCTTCCAGCCCCCAGCCAGCTTCCAGGCGCCGGCGCTGCAAGAGGCTTCCATTTCGATCCCACAGACATCGACGGCAAGAAACTCATCTGAGGTCGAGACCCGCAAGGGGATGCGGCGGTGAAAAAAGGTGCACTTCATCCTCAGCAAAGGCGGGGTGGGTAAGTCCTTCGTCGCCTTCCTGCTCGCGCTTCACTGCCGGCACATCGAGCTTTGTCGCCGTCTCCCATTATCTCATCGGGTCGGCAAATTACCGCCGCGCGTCCGGTGCAAGCAGCCCTAACATCGGCAGCATGTTTTGGACAGGGGCCGCCATGCCTCTCGCGCTTATTCCCATCGTTTCCGCCGCGTCCCTGGGCTTCCTTACTGGGAGCGATCGGAGCAAGAACAGGCGGCGCCAACGTCCAGCGCGCCACAGTCCGAGTTACATTTCAGGGAGCGTTAGCCATGGCTATCACTGCGGGCATCGGGAAACTCTTCGGCACGATTTTCTGAAGATCCGGCCGAATTCGGGGCGACGTCTTTCGGCCTGTCGTTACCCGAAACTCCTCCGGCGATTATGCGTCAAATATAAGAAGGGTGCCAGTAAACTAGGCCGCCGATAATTTCAAATCCTTACGATACAGTATCAAAATCGATCCCGGCGGTCCCATCACCGCGTTGAAATGTACTTCATGTTTATACAATCAAAACTACTGCCGACGGGATAAAAAAGACCACACTAGAGAGCAGGCTCTATTCGTGATTGATTCGATAGCCATTCAGGGTATCCAGTAACTCAGCCGGCATGAGTACATTCCGAGCCTGCCTTGGGCTACCTTCAACCAGCTATGGTCGGGGGTGGGCAAACCTGAGAGCCGCTGACCCTCAACACGCTCAATGTCGGCAGCCCGCCACGCCACCGCGATCGGCGAACGGCAAAACACAATGAGTTACAAGACCATGAACGCATTCACTTCAACGCTGGAGCCTCGGAACCGAACCGGCGGCAGAGGATCGCCAACAAAGGGAGAGCCCCTGGCTGCTGGCGAGTTGCGCAGGATGAACGCCTATTGGCGCGCCGCCAATTACCTGTCCGTCGGGCAGATTTATCTCTACGCCAACCCGCTCCTGCGCGAGCCGCTCACGCTCGCCCACGTTAAGCCGCTAGTGGTCGGACACTGGGGCACAACGCCGGGACAGAACTTCATCTATGTGCATTTGAACCGGGTCATCAAAAAGCATGATCTGAACATGTTCTACGTCGCGGGTCCCGGTCATGGCGGCCCGGCCTTGGTGGCGAATACTTACCTCGAAGGCAGCTACAGCGAGATTTATCCGGATATCAGCCAGGACGAAGCCGGGCTGAAAAAGCTGTTTACGCAGTTCTCGTTTCCCGGAGGCATTTCCAGCCATGTCGCGCCCACGACGCCGGGGTCCATCCACGAAGGCGGCGAGCTTGGATACTCGCTCAGCCATGCCTTCGGCGCCGCGTTCGACAACCCCGATCTGATCGTCGCCTGCGTCATCGGCGACGGTGAAGCCGAAACAGGCCCCTTGGCCACCTCATGGCAGTCCAACAAGTTTCTCGATCCCGTAACCGACGGAGCCGTTTTGCCGATCCTGCACCTAAATGGGTACAAGATCAGCAACCCCACCGTCCTGGCTCGGATCGGGCATGAGGAACTGGAGCAGTTTCTGCGAGGCTGCGGCTGGTCGCCCTTGTTTGTGGAAGGCGACGAGCCGGAAACGATGCATCGGCTCATGGCCGCCGCCGTGGAAGAGGCCATCGAGGACATCCGGCGCATCCAGCAGAATGCGCGCGACGCAAATAACGCGGCAAGGCCCCATTGGCCAATGATCGTTCTGAAGTCCCCCAAAGGCTGGACGGGACCGAAAAAGGTCGATGGCCTCCAGATCGAGGGCGCCTCCCACGTCTGGCAGCAGGATCACAACGGCTTCACGCACCAGGACCCGGGCTTCCTCGACCACGTCGTCAACAAGAAGGCCGATATCGTCCGCGTCTATCTTCCGCCCGACGCCAACTGTCTGCTGTCGGTCTTCGATCACTGCCTGCGCAGCCGGCATTATGTCAACGTGGTGGTGGCTGGCAAACACGCCATGCCGCAATGGCTGACGATGGACGCCGCCGCCGTGCATTGCACGGAAGGTATCGGCATCTGGCAATGGGCCAGCAACGACCAGAACGCCGAACCCGATGTCGTGATGGCGTGCTGCGGAGACACGCCTACGCTGGAGATTTTGGCCGCGGTCTCAATCCTGCGCCAGCATCTGCCCGATCTCAAAATCCGGGTCGTCAATGTCGTCGATCTCATGAAGCTGCAATCGAGCAGCGAGCACCCCCACGGGCTGAACGAGACGGATTACGATTACCTTTTCACCAAAGACAAGCACATCATCTTCGCCTTCCACGGATATCCTTGGTTAGTCCATCGCCTGACCTACCGCCGGACCAACCAAAATCTCCATGTCAGGGGCTACAAGGAAGAAGGCACAATCACCACGGCCTTCGACATGCGCGTTCAAAATGACCTGGACCGCTTTCATCTGGTGCAAGACGTGGTGGATCGACTGCCGCACTTGGGGAGCAAGGGGGCCTACCTGAAGCAAATGGCCCAGGACAAGCTCATCGAGCACAAGCGCTACATCGATAAAAATGGCCAGGATTTGCCGGAGATCCGCAATTGGAAGTGGGGCGATCTCAAATGAATGCAAAAGCTCTTATCGATACCGCTCTTTCCCTCGTCGCGGGCGCCAAAGGCCTTCTCGCGATGGATGAGAGCAACGGCACCTGCAACAAACGTTTCGCCAACGCAGGGATTCCCCAGACGGAGGAGGCCCGGCGCGCCTATCGCGACCTGATTGTGACCACACCGCGTCTCGGTGAGTGCATCAGTGGCGCAATCCTTTACGATGAGACGATCGTCAGCGCACGAAAGACGGCACGCCTTTCGTCAAAGTCCTCACCGATGCGGGCATTATCCCAGGCATCAAAGTGGACATGGGAACAAAGGATCTAGCCGGGCATCTCGGGGAGAAAATAACCGAAGGCCTGGACGGCTTGCCCATCCGCCTCCAGGAGTATTTTCAAATGGGCGCGCGCTTTGGCAAATGGCGGGCGGTGATTGCCATAGGCCCCGGCCTTCCCAGCCGGGATTGCATCGAGGGCAACGCGGCAAACTTGGCCCAGTATGCCGTCTTGTGCCAGGAAGCCAGACTTGTCCCGGTCGTCGAGCCGGAAGTGCTCATGGACGGCGATCATACAATGGAGCGGTCGCGCGAAGTTACAGAAGACGTTCTCCGGACCGTTTTCAAGCACCTTGGCGCGCAACGGGTGATGCTTGAGGGGATGATCCTGAAGCCCAACATGGTGCTTCCGGGATTGACCTGCGTCATTCAGCAGACGGTGGACGAGGCAGCGGACGCCACGGTGAACTGTCTGCTGCGGGCCGTGCCTAAGGCCGTTCCGGGGATTGCGTTCCTGTCGGGCGGCCAAAGCGGCAAACTGGCCTCGGCCCGGTTGAACGCCATGAATGCGAGATTTGGAGGCGTTCCGTGGGCGCTGGCATTTTCGTTTGCGCGTGCGATCCAGCACCCGGCTTTGGAGATCTGGGGCGGCGTCGAGGCCAACCGGGCAGCGGCGCAATCAGCTCTGTATCACCGGGCCGCGTGCAACCATGCGGCGCGCCGTGGCGAATACAGTGCCGCGATGGAAACAGCCGAACCGGACAACAGGCATCGCGCAATCGCGGTATCGGGCGCATAGGGAAATCGAAACGCCCGTATCGAACCGGCCGTTTGAAACGTCTGGCGAGGCTGGATGTGAAAAGGAGCGTAAACGAGTGACCACCCGCCAAAAGCTGCTTCAGCTTCACTTCATCCGGCACGGTGAAACCGCGTGGTCGCTCTCCGGCCAGCACACAGGGCGCACGGATATTCCATTGATGGCGCATGGCGAAGACGAGGCGCGCGACCTTGAACCGTGCCTCCGGTCAATCGAGTTCGCTCGCGTCCTGACCAGCCCGCTGCAGCGAGCGCAGCGAACCTGCGCGTTGGCGGGACTAGGGGCTTCGGCCGTGATTGAATCGGATCTTTCCGAGTGGGACTATGGCGATTACGAAGGACAGCTCTCCGCAAACCTTTGCAAGGAGCGACCAGACTGGAACTTATTCCGGGACGGTTGCCCCGGCGGTGAAACGCCTGAACAGGTTTCCGCCCGCGCCGATCGGCTGATCGCGAAGCTTCAAGGGCTGGAAGGCAACGTCGCGCTCTTCTCGCATCGACACTTCGGATGCGTTCTTGCGGCGCGATGGATCGGGTTGCCGGCGGTTGAAGGTCAGCATTTTGCCCTTGGGCCGGCCTCGCTCAGCATTCTCGGCCACGAAGCCAGCCACCCCAAGACGCGTGTCATAGCTCTTTGGAATACCGTGCCGGCATCGCGCGGCGCTCTATGACTATGCTGAATTTCTTCACTGCAATCAGCCAGTACTGAGCAGTTTCCGACTCTAACGCGGATGGCGCCAATCCTATAAGATGCATTTAGCAATGCCTCGACGATGCGCTGCCGTGCCGGTCTCATCGGTCTTCATGAGTGACAACAAGGACAGGTTCATGGGAACGAAAATGAAGATCGCGCAAATCGCACCACTTACGGAGGCTGTGCCCCCGAAACTCTATGGCGGCACCGAGCGTGTGGTTTCGTGGCTCACCGAAGCCCTGGTCGAACAAGGACACGATGTCACTCTCTTTGCCAGCGGCGACTCCGTCACCGCCGCCAAGCTTGAACCGATGTGGCCGCGCGCCTTGCGCTTGGATGGGGCTATCCGCGATCCGATGGCCTTGCAGGTGCTAATGCTCGAACATGTGGCGCGGCGCGCGCCGGAGTTCGACCTCCTACACTTTCACCTGGATTATCATCCGTTCTCTATTTTCTCCAGGCAGCGCACCCCGTTTGTGACGACCCTTCATGGACGGCTTGACCTTCCCGAGCTTCAGCCCGTCTTCGATGCATTCCCCAATGCGCCGCTTGTATCGATATCGAACGCTCAGCGTCTTCCCTTGCCCAACGCGAACTGGATCGGCACCGTACACCACGGACTCCCTTCCGAACTCTTGAAGCCTGCGGCGGTCGCCCAAACCTATCTCGCCTTTCTCGGCCGTGTTTCCCCGGAGAAGGGGCTCGATCGCGCAATCCAGATTGCAGCCAAGTCCGGGCTTCCGCTTAAGATAGCGGCCAAAGTCGACAAGAACGATACCGATTATTTCCGAACCGTAATTCGCCCCTTGCTCGAGCACGGCGACGTCGAGTTTATCGGTGAGATCGGTGATGGGGAGAAGGCGAAGTTCTTAAGCGGGGCCCTTGCCTTGCTGGTCCCCATAGACTGGCCGGAACCGTTCGGCCTTGTCATGATCGAAGCCATGGCGTGCGGCACTCCTGTCCTGGCGTTCAGCGGCGGCTCGGTTCCCGAAATCGTCGAGGACGGCCTCACCGGCGCCATCGTAGAAAATGTCGAGGAGGCGATTATAGCGTTGACGCTCGTTATCGCGCTCGACCGCAAAAAAGTGCGTCAGCGCTTCGTGCAGCGCTTTTCCGCGACGCGCATGGCGAGCGATTATCTCGGCCTCTATCGCTCGCTGGTCAACGTGCCGCGATCTCTCGCCGGTGAGGCACGGCATCCCCAGCGCCGCTCGCCGGACATCAAGCAAGCGAACTACCCGAAACTTCACGCGGTTTAGGTTATGTGCTCCGGAGCAGTGAAAAATGGCAAGTTGCTTCGTCATGGCAAAAGGGTTGGCGGGCCCGCGTGATTAATCGTCCGGGTTCGGGCGCCGGGGTCATCGCCGCAGATCCCGCAGGTTTAGCCGACGCAATTGATCGGCCGCCGCCGGTTGGCAGCTTGCGTGGCCTCGACGGCGTCAACCTGTTTCTGGCTGGAGCCTTGTCGGGCTTCGGTCCTTACGTCGCGGTGTTTCTTGCCGATAAAAATTGGACGCAACAGAACATCGGCTTTGTGCTGACGGCGGCTGGGTTCGCAGGGCTACTCAGTCAGCTACCCGGCGTTGAATTGCTCGACAGCATTGACGCACACAACTAGCGGATATCGAGCCAATGGCTCGATATCCGAGCGCTTCACCCAGGGTTGGGTGACAAACGGGCTAGCCTCCTGCGATTGGCTCGGAAAGTACTCATCCTTTCTTTCGCAGCTCGCCGTCAGGGACAATCGATGCGAGAAATCTCTGTATAGGCGCAGCAATGGGCATGTTCGCTAGCCAAACTCTTGATCAATCGTGCCTCATTAGAAGGGGTTCTTCGCTATTAACGGACATGATCGATTTCCTCAAAGTCGGCATCCACGACATCGTCCTTGCCCTTTTCAGGCGCGGCAGGGCCCTTCGCGTCCGCCGCACCGCCCGGAGCCGAACTGCTCGCCGCGGGACTCAGCGAGGCGGCATGGAACTGCGACACTGCCTGCGAGAGAGCGGAAGAGGCTTGCCGGATGCGATCAGCATCCTCTCCCCCTATTGCGTCTTTGACGGCAGAAACGGCCTGTTCGACCGTTTTTCGAACACCCTCGTCGATGCCGGACCCAGTTTCGCGAAGCTCTTTTTCTGCCGAATAGACGGCCGCGTCGGCTTCATTTCGTGCCTCGACAGCTTCACGGCGGCGCTTGTCGGCGTCCGCATTCTTCTCGGCTTCATTGACCATGCGCTGAATTTCGGCATCGGAGAGTCCGCCGGACGCTTGAATGCGAATCTGCTGCTCTTTTTGCGTATCCTTGTCCTTCGCGGAGACGTCCACGATGCCGTTGGCGTCGATATCGAACCTTACCTCGATTTGCGGGACGCCGCGTCGGGCGGGTTTGATCCCTACAAAGTCAAATTGGCCAAGGAGCTTGTTATCGGCCGTCATCTCACGTTCGCCTTGAAACACGCGGATCGCGACGGCTTGTTGGTTGTCTTCCGCCGTGGAGAATGTTTGGGACTTCGCGGTCGGGATGGTTGTGTTGCGGACGATCAACCGCGTCATGAGGCCGCCCAAAGTTTCGATGCCTAGCGACAGAGGAGTCACGTCAAGCAAGAGAACGTCCTTAACGACGCCCTGCAGCACGCCTGCCTGGATCGCGGCTCCGATCGCCACGACCTCATCCGGGTTGACGCCTTTATGCGGCTCTTTGCCGAAGAGAGCCTTTACTGTCTCCTGCACCTTGGGCATGCGGGTCTGGCCGCCAACGAGAATATTCTCGTCGATTTGACTGGTCTTCATGCCAGCGTCTTTCAAGGCAGCTTCGCAGGGGACTATCGTGCGCTGAATCAGGTTGTCAACGAGCGCCTCCAGCTTCGCTCGGGTGAGCTTGACCTGCAGGTGCTTCGGCCCGTGCTGATTGGCGGTGATGAAGGGAAGATTGACCTCGGTCTCCATGACCGACGACAGCTCGATCTTGGCCCTTTCAGCGGCCTCCTTGAGCCTTTGGAGCGCAAGACGGTCGCTACGAATGTCGATGCCTTGGCCCTTTTTGAATTCCTCGGCGAGATAGTCGACGATGCGGCGGTCGAAATCCTCTCCGCCGAGGAAAGTGTCGCCGTTGGTCGCCTTCACTTCGAAAACGCCTTCTCCGATTTCGAGAATGGAGACGTCGAAGGTTCCCCCTCCCAGGTCGTAAACGGCGATTTTGCCTTCGCCTTTCTTGTCCAGCCCGTAAGCCAGGGCGGCAGCGGTCGGTTCGTTGATGATGCGCAGAACCTCAAGGCCCGCGATCTTGCCCGCGTCTTTGGTCGCCTGCCGCTGGCTGTCGTTGAAGTAAGCTGGAACCGTAATCACAAATTCCGTTACGGGACCCCCGAGATATCTTTCCGAGGTCTCCTTCATCTTTTGAAGGATGAAAGCACTGATCTGGCTGGGACTATATGTCTTGCCCATCGCTTCGACCCAGGCATCGCCATTGGGGCCAGCGACGATTTTGAAGGGTACGAGCTGCTTTTCTTTCTGAACGATCGGATCGTCGAACCGCCGCCCGATCAAGCGCTTGATGGCGTAGATCGTGTTCTCCGGGTTTGTCACCGCTTGGCGCTTGGCAGCCTCGCCAACAACGATTTCACCGTTCTTAAGGAATGCCACGATGGATGGCGTCGTGCGTGTGCCCTCGGCATTCTCCATCACCTTCGCGGAGTTTCCCTCCATGACGGCGACGCAGGAATTTGTAGTGCCGAGGTCGATGCCAATTGCTTTGGCCATGATGCAGGCTCCTTCGTGATGCGTTGGGCAATCGAATTGCGCCGAGATCGCCGGATAAAATCAGGGTGCGGAGCCCGTCACGACAACTCTTATATCCGTTCCAGGCAATGATCGAGCAGCCGTTCAAGCTCGGTCCCAACTTCCCGGATGTTCGCTGGGCGCCAGGCGATGCTTCGGGTATATTGAGGGCTACTCGTGGCGCCTGTCGGCGAAGACAATTGACCCGCGCCCCGAAGCACCCGCTAGCCGATCGTCGGCTCCCAAGCCATCGCCGCCATCCTGCTCGTCCGTCCTCGTCATGTCGAATTTCGCATCAGCGAAATGTGCAAGGGATTGCCAATTTCGGTCTTTATCGTAGTTCTTGCAATATTTCTCAAATTTGTCGGGATGCACGCTCACCATGACGATCGTTTTGTTAGGCCTTGCGCTGCTTTGAATACGTATGCTTTCGCGCGTGGAAAACGCGGCGAAGTCAAAGGAGATCCCGGTGGGGGCGTCCTTGAATGCGGGCTCCTTCGGCATCATCGCTTGGAAGGCTGGGTAATCCTCCGCATGAATCAGGGGTTCGACTTTGATCACAGTAGCCTCCATGATTCCAACGCCATTGCTCTCCGTCGCGGACAAGCCGCGACGGTCCTATGTTTTGCGTGCGGGCTTGCGCGGGTTAGTAGTCCATCCCGCCCATGCAGCATCCGGGATGCGCCGCTTAGGCGGCTTGCAGATTTTCCGCGGCGGACTTCCCGGTCCTGCTGTCGGAGACAATGTCGAAAGAGACCTTCTGCCCCTCTCTAAGATCGTTCATGCCTGCGCGCTCGACCGCAGTGATATGAACGAAGACATCTTTGTTTCCGTTATCCGGCTGAATGAAACCGAAGCCCTTTTGATTATTAAACCACATTACAGTTCCCGTGTTCATGGGATATTCCTTTGCGTACGTTTGTAATTCCGCGCCACACCGCAGCTCTTCAATTCGAGATTTCTTGGGGAGAGGTCGTTAGTCAGGCGCGCTCTGTGCGCGAGGCCAAGTCGTTCGGACGAAGCTCGATTAGAAATATATGGGAATTACACGACTGTTTCACAAGGGCAGGCTATTTTGTTGGAGGCAAGGTTAGTGCAATACTGAAACTTCTCCAAGTTGTAACATTAGACTGAGTCGTTGAACTTCCACGAAGAGAAACTTTTCACCGAGAACAACGCTTTCGTGGCACATAGCGCGGAGAGTATAGCGCGGCCGCACGCGGAACTTGCCAAGCTCAGCTTTGCGCTAGCATATCCTGGAGTTCGAGCGCCTTATTCAGCCCGGAAAACGCGCGGCTGTAAACCGCTTCGCTGGGAGGGTTCGCAGGCGCTTGCGCTGGCAGGAGTTCTGCAAGTCGAGCGAAGCCACAACGCACTCTTGCGTCGTAGACGTGCAGCGCGCAGCCAATGATTTTCGCTGCGTCCTCGCAAGACAATCCCACACCGGCCCGTAAGACGATAGCTTCCCGGTTCTCAAAGTTAAGGTAGAGGAGAGCGGATGCAAGGCTCATTGGCCTTTGTCCCTGTCCACCATCGGCGTTCCGAAAGGGCCCATTGAGGCGCTCGTAAATCGCCGAAAGGCCCTTGAACTTTCGTGGCTCGAGTTCGCTGTCGATGAGATAATTTCGGAGAATTCTTAATAGCTGGACTCGTAAGCCGCCGCGTTTGCAAAGTCCCTCAATATTGGAGAGGGCACGCCTCAGCGTTTCTGTGACCTGCTGATCGGCGCTCGAAACGTCATCCGTCATCAAACGCGCGTAAGCCCGCAGGTGGGGAATTTCTCTGAGGATCGCCTCGGAGAGACAGGTTTCTACCTGGTCTAGCATTGGCTTCGCCTTCTCGATGGGGTGACGAGCTCCCTGACCCTCAGGCGAGCGTCGACCTTTACTGCGCACGCGATCTGCTCCGGCACAACTCCATCAAAGACTATGAAGCCATGCCTAATCATTGAACCGCGCCGTGAGATAATCCTGTGTCCGGGCCAGTTGTGGCACCCAGGACGATATCAATGGTTGGTCGGCGCTACATCCGAACCCACTCTCGTCGGGAGCTTTGAAGCGCACATCGATGGAAACGAGCTTACCCCCGTGCCACTTGCCAACCTTGTCCATATTTCTCCGAAATATCGGCAAGTGTTGCGCCTTCAGGAATGCAAAAGGACACCGAGCCGTACTCGAACTTCATCAGCACATTGGCGGCTACAAAACTTTCTTTTGAGATATTACGCATAATCACCTCACTTAAGTATAAGAGCGTCATCTTAGGCGATCGAGAATGCTGACTCCAAGAGTCGGAAAATACTCAACCAAGATCGGTGCTGGTCGGTGAAGTAGACGCTTTTGTGATCGAAAATCATGGGTCATGAAAGGCGTTCAGCCACTCGCAATTCTGAGGACATTCTGCATCTGGCTTGTCAGATTTCGCCGTTCGCCATTGACTAAGACGCCACTCCTCATCCTAATCGGGCTGACGCCATGCGAAATGATATCCTCCTGCCATGACGGGAGCAGCGAGGGCAATAAGAGTAACGTAAGCTATGGTTGAACCCGTAAGCTATGCATTTCCATGAACTCCGTGGACCTGAGCATATTCCGAGTCTAGACGCTCGAAGTTTCCCGTGGGAGCATAACTAAACATATTATGTGGGTAACTTGGGAGGATAATCATGGCACTCGAGTCACTGATTGTGTGGTTGGTCATTGGGGCAATTGCCGGATTTCTGGCTGGCCTTATTGTTACGGGGTATGGTTTCGGAACCGTTGGAAATATCGTCGTGGGCATCCTTGGCGCTTTATTGGGAGGAGCGATATTACCGCGGCTTGGCCTGTTCACTGGCGGTGACATAGTCGGGCAGATTATTAGTGCAACGCTTGGCGCAGTCCTTTTGCTCTTCTTGATCGGCCTTGTGCGGAGAACCGGAACGGCCTCGCGCCTCTGATCCAGGGTTTGGCAGTTGGTTTTGTTCATAGACCAGGGAGTTAAAGTTATGTGGCGTACGCTTACACTTGCCGTCGCTTTGGCCGCGGCGGTCACTCTGCCAGCAATGGCCTTGAGTTGGGATCAAATATCCGGTGACTGGAAGCAGTTCGAGGGTAAAGTGCAGCAACAGTGGGGAAAACTCACCAATGATGATCTGCAGGAAGCGAAAGGCGACCAGAAAATATTGGCGGGCAAGATACAGGAACGCTACGGCATTACGAAAGAGGAAGCCGATCGCCAGGTCAAAGATTGGCTCAACTCGCATTAGCACTTATCCGTGGTGAAATAGGGGGCTCGAACTTTGCGGGCCTCCCTTCGCTGAGTTTATCCGATGCCGCGCGCGACCAGGTTAGGCTTCATCCTCAACTTGGTTCTTTTGGTGCTCGGCCAAAGGCCAGTGGCGAACTAGCAAGAAAGAGCAGGGCAAGATGGATTGGAACCAGATTGAAGGCGATTGGCAGCGGCTTAAAGGACATGTGAAAGAAAAGTGGGGTCAACTCACCGACGATGAGATCGATAAGATAAATGGCCACCGTGAACAGCTCGAGGGCAAAATTCAAGAACGCTACGGTATAGCTAGAGATAAGGCCAAGAAAGAAGTTGATTTTTGGTTTGAATCGAATAAAGTGGTGAGTTGGCCACGAGAGAAAGGGTCTTATATGAGACCGATTAGGTCAGCATGCTTTGGTTTCGCACTCGCGGTGTCCGCATTGACACTGGCCAGCACGTCAAGTTCGGCCGTGGAGACCTCCGCGCTTCCTCCGGCTGTGTCGAGCAATGTGACGAAGGCGGATTGGAGCGGGCATTGCGACCGTTGGCGTGTTCGCTGCCATGCGCTTTATCCGGCTGGCGACTGGCGGTTCCGTCGCTGCCTTACCATTCACGCCTGCCACCGCTAATCCGCTGAAGAGGCGGCTCAGCATGATGTGGACCCCGCCGCTTTGGCGGGGTTTTGTATTTTGCGTCCCGTCAGCCAATGATGCCACACAATTATCCATAGCTTCTGTCCATACCGGACCGAAAACCTACTTCGGGCAGTTCGCCGGCTCCATCGCCGGACAGCGTGAATTGACCAGCTTCGGCAAAGGCATCAACCGTGGGCGAAGGGCGCATGAGGAGCGCCTGCCAATCATCGGCGCCGGCGGCAATCTGCTTGTCAAGTTCCCTGACGAGCTCCCGCGAGAATGCGCCAAGGTGGAGATAAAAGACCATGAAGGAGATGGTCGACCTAAGGGCTCTCGGGTTGTGACGAGCTGTGCTGGCTAAGGTTTCCCAAAAATGACGCCGCAGATCGGGGCAGCGCACCGTCATGCGCCACATCAGGCGCAGGAGACGATTGACATCGCGGAGCGCCATCTTTGCATTGAACTTCACAGGGAGGCTCGGAGGCCTCAAAGCACGTCCCACAGCGCGGACCCGCGAGAAATACGCTGAGGGCTCGTAAACAGCCAGCAGCACCGTCTTGTAATCCGTCAGAATATCGCGCCTCGCCCGCAGCGTGACAAAATTCAAGCCAGCAAGGCATTGATCGCCATGATCGGATTGAAGCGGAAGCAGGCGCTTCTCGGCATGGAGGCGGCGCGTCAGCTGCGTGTTGGGCAGCGCGGTCAGCAGCCCAATCATGCACACGGGGATGTTGGTTGCCTCGATGCAATCGATCATCCCAGCCGCTGTGCTGCCTTTCTCGGTGTCGAACCCGACGATGAAGCCGGCAACCACAAACATGCCGGCGCGGTAAATCTTATGGACGCTTTCGGCAAGGCTGCGCCTTGTGTTCTGCTTCTTTTGCGTGGCGATCAGGGTCTCTGTGTCGGGGCTCTCGATGCCGACAAAGATCGCGAAGAAGTTCGCGGACTTCATCATATCCAGCAATTGCGCGTCGTCGGCGAGGTTCATCGAGGCTTCGGTCGAGAACTGGAACGGATAGCCGCGCTGCTTCTGCCATGCGCTCAGCGCGGGCAGAAAATTCTTCAGCGCTTTTTTGTTGCCGATCAGATTGTCGTCGACGAAATCGACGTGGCCGCGATAGCCCATATCGTAGAGGGTTTGCAGTTCGGCGAGCATCTGCGCGTTGGTCTTCGAGCGTGGGACCCGTCCATAAAGCTCGATGATGTCACAGAATTCGCAGTTGAAGGGGCAGCCGCGCGAGAACTGAACGCCGACGTGTAGGTAATGCTTGAAATTGAGGAGATCGAAGCGGGGAATTGGGCTCCTGGTTACGTCGACTTCGAAACTTTTCCGCCTCATAGCGGCCACGACGTTCCCCTGCATTCCAGGAGCCGACGAATTTCTGGATGATGCCTTCGGCTTCACCCAAGACAAGAAAATCAGCGTGGCGATAGATGTCGGGGCTCGATGTGGGATCGGGGCCGCCAATAACCACGGGCTTGCCTCTTGCCTGGCAGCGCTCGATGAGGAGAAGCGTGTCCTTCTGCTGCGGAAGCATCCCTCCTGTCATGACCATGTCGGCCCAATCGATGTCCTCCGTCTTGAGTTCTTCAGCGTTCCGATTGACGAGCTTGACGTTCCATTCGGGCGGCAGGAGCGCCGCAAGAGTGATCATTCCGAGCGGAGGCGCCGGACATTTTGCTCCCCAAATGTCACATGCAGGCTGCATGCTCCAGAAGGAGTTGGGATTGAAGCGAGGGAAAACCATCAAAACCTTCGGCGCTGTCATAGTCACGTCCAGTCAAGGTGAGCCCATCATCGAAGGCGCAGGATTAGGGAAGCTGGGTTTGTGGTTGTTAAACCCGCGCAGCCAATGCATGACGCCACGGTTCTATAGTGCCAATTCGCGACTTGAAGGTTCGTCGCAGCGCCGAGCAAAAAAGTTGCGGCTCGCGAGATAGAGCGGGGTATAGGTAGTTTCCGACTTTACCGGAAGCGGCGCGATGACGACACATTTACGAACAGCGGCGACGTCGCCAGCACGATTTTTGAAGAATGACGTTGTCTCCCGCGAATTCGCCGGCTGCAATATTGAAGACGTTTAAAGCTTGCGAGAGCAAATACTACCGTTTCCGCAATATCTGGTTGCGTTAAGTCCATTTTTGGCGAGCCGTTCTCGCGGCCCATCGGGACTGATGACCAAGATCAGGCGGCTGAAAGACAATTCATGACCGACACGCTTCGCAGCCAAACCAATCGCGACGTCCAGCGCGCCGAACGCCGCTCGTTGCTCGCGGGTCTTGCGCAGTTTCAAGGCCCATCGAGGTGGCGCAGCATCTTCCAGTTGTCATCGACTGCGCTTGCCTACGTGGCGACTGTCGCAGCGATGTACGCGGCTTTGCCATACTCGGTTTGGATCACCTTGGCGACGTCCCTGCTCGCGGCCGGGCTGGTCGTGCGGCTTTTCATCATCCAGCACGATTGCGGACACGGCTCCTACTTCCGTTCGCCGCGCGCCAACGAGTTCGTAGGCTGGCTTTGCAGCGTCGTCACGTTTACGCCCTACGCCAATTGGAAGCGCCAGCACGCCGCCCACCATGCGGTGTGGAACAATCTTGATGAGCGCCACGGAGGGGCTGACATCTACTCAGCCTGCCTAACCCTTCAGGAGTATATGGATTTGTCACCGCGCCGCCGATGGCTCTTTCGGGTCAGCCGTCATCCGCTGGTGGCGCAGCTCATCCTTCCGCCGCTTGTGTTCCTGCTTCTGTTTCGCTTCCCCCTCGACGCGCCTCGAAAATGGCGCAAAGAGCGCCGTGGCGTATATTTTACCAACCTGGCGCTCGCGATCATGCTGGCTGGGCTTGTGGCGCTGGTGGGCTGGAGAGCAGTCCTCCTGGTGCAGCTGCCGATCATGCTTTTTGCCTCTGTCGCAGGCGTCTGGCTGTTCTCAGTGCAGCATCGGTTTGAGGATTTGGAATGGCTGCGGCAGGCCGAGTGGACGCCCGTTAGAGCCGCTCTACACGGCAGCTCCTATCTGAAGCTCCCGCGCGTCCTGCAGTGGTTCACGGGCAATATCGGTTTTCATCACATCCACCATCTTCTGCCGCGCGTGCCGAACTACCGCTTGGAAGCGTGCCATCGGGCGCTTGTCGATCAGGGCGGCGTTGCTCGAACGCTGACTCTCGCTGACGCGGTAAGTGCTCCGAGTTTCGCGCTTTGGGACGAAACCGCTCGCCGAATGATCCCGTTTCCGAGCTGACCTCCGGCTTAAGGGAGGGAAAAGCGATATCTTTGCCGCGACAACGCTAACAAAAGCCCACGCAATCTTTCGCGAACACTCTCGAGTATTTTGGGGACGCATTTGGCCGGTGGGTCAAAAAAGGAGGATAGCCTTACGCCAGAAAATGAAAGCCTTCACTGTTGTCCTCTCCTCCGCCGCAGTCCAGCTACGGAAACTACCTATAGAGCAAATACAGTGTTAAATAATGTAAGTTCCTCTATTTGATAAAGAGACGCCAAAAGGGCCAGATGAGACTGGTTATATTCGCTAGCATGCCCATTTATACATCATGACCAATCACACAGAAGTTCAAAGAGACCCTCTCTCGGATGCTGTCGGCAGTTGGGCGAACGTGGGCGGCTCTGCTGTCTCGCGGCTCGCCCGGTTCGCCATAGACGATAGCCCCCACAGCAGCGATGGATTGCTGCTTCACGGCTGGGACGGCCCTCAACAAGTGACAGCGTTCATAAGCCGGCACGTCATGGATAATTGGGTTGATCCTAGGCGGTCCCTCAACAGCCGGAAGAGTTTGTTCCGAGCCCAATATAACGCTCTCGGCAATCGGAACTTGCCTGCCATCGAGCGCATCGCAACGACCAAATATCAGCGCGGTCTTGCTTTCAACCGGCAGCATCCATTCGTAGATATCCTGCTTTCCGATATTGCAGAAAGCGGCGAAGTGCTCGACGTCAGCCAACTCGTATAACCTCGTCGATGGCTGGGGTTACAAAATCGTGAGCAAGATTGGAGACATCTCATGGAGATCGACACATTCCGGCAATGGCTTTCGGAGCGCGGGTGCCATTTTGATACCCAGGCTCATCATCGCGGCGAGGGACACGGACATCTGACGATCCATCGCGAGGGCCGGGTTGCCGAGCTGCCGCTGACGGGATCGCATCACCACCTCGATGCGGAGTTGGTTCGCGAAGCCTGCGAGAAGCTGGGGCTGGACGCGTCCGAGCTTCCGAAGGAGCGTCCCTAATACAGCCGAAGGCAAGTTGCCGCACGCTCAGGCGAAGTTGCCTCCGAAAAGCTGCGCGAGAGTCAATAACTTACACCCGCGCGGGGAGGTTTGGTTAATAGACCTTCCACATTCTCTTAAAAAAGCGTTTCGCCCGGGCGCGCGTGGAGGTTTGGAGGCCTTTGCAGGGCGATGCGCATTTTCCTGAAATTTTAAATGAGCAATTCATACCGCCATAGAATAACGTCTTCGCCCATTAATTTATCGAAATATTACTTACTTATTTACTTATGGGCTGTTTTACCAAACGAACCCAATTCAGTTAACCGCCGTTAAATTCCACGGCATGACGCGCCCGGAGCCAACGGCCGCGACAGGCCTCCTTTTGTTCAACCAAATTAAGATCGGCACACCAATATTGGCGAGCTATGATATGCGTAGCTCTTGTTGCAGGTCTACTCAGCCTGGAGCGGAGGAAATCTGCATGCCAACGCAACAGAAGGGCCGACTTAGAAAAGAAGAGGCTACGCTTTCCGGCAGCGATCTACACACTCGCGCAGGAGCGCCTGTCGCACGCGGTTTTCCAATTGTGGGCATCGGCGCATCCGCCGGAGGCCTCGACGCCTTCAAGGCGTTTCTGACCGCAACGCCATCCGACACAGGCATGGCCTTTGTCCTCGTTCAGCATCTTGATCCCATCCACGTCAGCTTGATGGCAGGGCTTCTGTCGGGCCATACGGCCATGCCCGTCACACAAGCGGCTGAAGGCGTTTCCATCGAGCCGAACCGCGTCTACCTGATCCCTCCGGGGGTCTCGCTTGCTGTGGCTGGCGGGAAACTGCACCTGTCCGAGCTGACGGAGCGTCATGGAACGCGCACAGCTTTCGATGTCTTCCTGCGCTCGCTTGCCGAAGATTGCGGCGAACGCGCAATCGGCATCGTCTTGTCAGGCACCGGCTCGGACGGCAGCGAGGGCCTGAAGGCGGTGAAAAGCAGGGGCGGGTTCGTCATCGTCCAGGAGCCTTCCGAGGCGGCATTCGACGGCATGCCGAAGAGTGCAATCCAGACCGGACAGGCCGATTGCATCTTGCCGGTCGCCGAGATCCCTGCCGCGCTTATCAAGCGCATGAACCGTTTTCACCCCGCAGATGCGAAGCCGGACGCGAACGAGGGAGGGTTTTTAGAAGTACTTGGCCTTGTTCGGACCAAGACCGGTCATGATTTCTCCCTTTACAAGACGGGCACGCTGACGCGCCGGATCGAGCGGCGCATGGCGATGGCGGGCATAACCGAGACCGCGCGCTACCTTGAGAAGCTCAACTCCGTACAAACGGAACTTGATAGCCTGGCTCATGATCTCCTCATTAACGTGACGGAGTTTTTTCGTGATGCGGCTGCCTTTCAGGCACTCGCCGAAAGCGTTATCCCCGAGATGGTCGCGTTACAGCACCCCGATAAGCCGCTGCGCATCTGGGCGCCGGGCTGTAGCACAGGCGAGGAAGCTTATGGCCTTGCAATCCTTTTCCTGGAAGCGATTGCAGCTTCAAAGCGCGCCATCAAGCTTCAGGTCTTTGCGTCCGACGTGGATCCCAACTCGATCGCGTTTGCACGCGCAGGCGTTTATGGACCGGAGACAGAATTGCAGGTGAGCCCGGAACGCTTGAGCCGGTTCTTCGCTCGCGAGGGCAGTGGTTTTCGCATTGTACGTGAATTGCGCGACGCCGTGGTCTTCACCGTCCAGGATCTCCTGGCAGACCCGCCCTTCTCGCGGCTCGATCTGATTTCCTGCCGGAACGTGCTGATCTATTTGCAGCCCAGCGCGCAAGAGCAGATCCTCTCGCTGTTTCATTTTGCTCTTCGTGCCGGGGGCGTGCTGTTTCTCGGGCGATCGGAAACGGTTGGGCCGTTCAAGGACCGCTTTGAGCCGATCAACAAGAAGCAACACATCTACCGCCATCTCAGCGCGGGTCGGCCAGGCGAGGGCGGTTTTCGTGCGGGCACAATCAAAGAGCGCCTGGCGCCTGCGATCGCCCCGGCGCTTGCAAGAACGGTTCACCCCGTCAATGCGGAAGATCTCGCGGCGAAGCAGCTGCTGGAAACCTTGGCTCCGCCTTCGGTCCTCGTCGATAAGAATTATGAGGCCACGTTTTGCTTCGGAGCCATCGACCGGTATCTGCAGCTCACCTCCGGTGTGACGAACCGGAATATCCTTGTCATGGCGCGCGACGGGCTTCGGCCCAAGCTTAGGGCGGCGCTCGAAAAGGCACGAGAGACCGGAGAACTGGCCTCGAACCCCGGTGCTCGATTTCATCGTGATGGCAAAGCGCACAGCGTCAAGATCGTCGCGCAGCTTGTTCCAGCCGGAGAGATGCTCCTTGTGAGTTTTGTCGAGGAGCCAAGCCCACAACCGCCAATTGAGACGGAACCATCTGCACAAGATGCCTCGCGCGTTCTGCAAATTGAACAGGAACTCGACGCAACGCGCAAAGACTTGTCCGCCACGATCCGCGATCTCGAAATCGCGAATGAGGATCTGCGGGCGGTCAACGAAGAAGCCCAGTCGATCAACGAAGAGTTTCAGTCCACGAATGAGGAGCTGGAGACCTCGAAGGAGGAACTGCAATCTCTCAACGAGGAATTGACCGCCCTGAACGGCCAGCTCCAAGAGACCTTGGAGCATCAGCGCGCCACCGCTGCAGACCTGCAGAACATTTTGAACAGCTCCGACGTCGCGACACTGTTTCTCGATAACGCCCTCAACATCCGGTTCTTCACCCCAGCGGCGAAGTCGCTCTTTGGCGTGACCGGCGTTGACATCGGGCGGCCGCTCGCCGATCTGGCGCAGCGCTTTCATGACGATGCGCTTCTGCCAGACGCGGGCAGCGTACTGGCAAAGCTTGCGCCGATCCGGCGTGAGATCGAGAGCGAGGATGGCAATTGGTATATCCGCAGCATTCTGCCCTATCGCACTGAAGGAAACGCGGTTGGCGGCGTGGTGCTCACCTTTGCCCGCATCTCCGAAATGAAGGCGGCCGAGCGCAAGATCGAAGCCGCGAGGGCCTATGCCGAAAGCATTATTGCTACCGTAAAACAGCCGCTTGTTGTGCTGGACGAGGATTTGCGCGTCGTCTCGGCGAGCGCCTCGTTCTTTAGAGCTTTCGATCTGAAGCCGGAGAGGAGCGTCGGCCAACCGCTTGAGCGGATTCTCCAAGAAGCGACGTGGGCGAATTTCTTGACCTCGGTCAATACGGGCGTTGCGATCGAGAACCATGAGGTTGAGGTCAATCTGCCAGGTCTTGGGCCGCGTACCTTGCTCGCCAGCGCCTGCGAGATCGTTGGTCTCTCCGAACGCCGAAAAATACTGGTTTCTCTCGATGATGTCACCGATGCGAAGGCCAAGGCCGAAGCCCTTGCGATCGCCAAGGAGGAGGCGGAGCGTGCCAACCTAGGAAAGTCGCGCTTTCTTGCCGCCGCCAGCCATGATCTGCGACAGCCGCTTCAGACGATAAGCTTGATACAAGGCATGCTCGCCGACGACATTTCGGAGCCGGCTGCTTCGAAGCTGATTAAGCGACTCGATAACACGGTCGTCGCGATGTCGGGCTTGCTGGACAAGCTTCTCGACATCAACCAGCTCGAAGCGGGCGTGGTGCAGCCGAAGCTCGTCGACTTTTCCATCAACGATCTTCTTCAGCAATTGCATGGCGAGTTCGAAATTCATGCCTTGAACGAGGGTTTGAAACTGCGCGTCGTGCCCTGCAGTCTGACAGTGCATAGCGATCCGCGCCTGTTGGAGCAGATCCTCCGCAACATGATCGCCAACGCCACAAAATATACGAGCCGCGGCAAGATCCTGCTCGGCTGCCGACGACGTGGGAGCCGGGTAAGCATCGAAGTCTGGGACACCGGCACCGGCATCCCGGAAACCGAACTCAGCGCGATCTTCAAAGAGTTTCACCAACTGCAAAACCACGCCGGCAAACGTGCAAAGGGGCTTGGGCTGGGGCTTGCCATCGTCCAGCGGCTTGGCGAGTTGCTTGAAGCGCCGATCAGCGTCCGGTCGCGCGTTGGCCGGGGCTCGGTCTTTGCGGTGGACGTGCCTGTGGTTCACGCGCTTGCTCCAGTCCCCGCCCTTGAACCCTCGGGCTCCTCAAGAGTGGATGGCATCCCTCGTCCGTCTCCGGGGCGTTCGCAGGCTATTCTTATCGTCGAAGACGACGCGGAAATCCGCGATGCCCTAAAATTGCTGTTCGACGGCCGCGGCTTTTGCGCATTCGCCGCTCGCGATGGGGATCAAGCCCTTGCCATTGCCGCCAATTGCGGCACAAGCCTGGATTTGATTGTGGCCGATTATAATCTCCCAGGCCTCAACGGGCTCGAGGTCATCGCCAGAATCGAGGAAGCCGCGGCGCGGAAAATACCCGCCATTATGCTTACTGGCGATATTTCGGCGGCCACGCTGCGTGATATTGCAGAGCAACACTATGTTCACCTCCATAAGCCGGTCGACGCGCGGAGCCTTATGCGCCATGTGACCGGCATCCTCGATGCAGCCAACCAGAATGCGGCTGCGCCAACGATTTTCATCGTCGACGACGATCCTGAGATCCGCACAGCGATGCGGGATATGGTGGAGAGACATGGCTATCGGGCCGAAGTTTTTGCCGACGGCGAGTCCTTTTTGAAGGCCTGCTCACCGGATCAATTCGGGTGTTTGCTTGTCGATGCGCGGATGCCAGGCCTCGGGGGGCTCGACCTGATCAAGCGTGTGACCGGGATGCAGCTTTCCCTCCCTGTTATCATGATAACGGCCTATGGGGAGATCGACATGGCCGTGACTGCGATGAAGGCGGGCGCCTTCGATTTTCTGCAAAAGCCGGTTCGGTCCAACGAGTTGCTGGAGAGCATCAAGGATGCTCTGGATTACTCCGATAAGCGCCCTGAACAATCTGCGGACCGGAGAATGGCAGCTGCAAAAATCGAGTCCCTCACATCTCGCCAGCGCGACATCCTCGAAAAAGTTTTGGCCGGCAGCCCCAGCAAGAACATCGCGGCGGACTTGCAAATAAGCCAGCGCACGGTGGACAATCATCGCGCCGCGATTATGCGGAAAGTCGGCGCCAAGTCGCTCTCCGCTTTGATCCGCGTTGCGCTCGCCGCCAGATGAGGTGATGCGCGGAAGCCGATTGCGTGTTTATCGCCTTCGTCGGCATAGTCCGAACCTAATCCTGCAGCCCTGGCGCACTATATTAGAGTGTGCCTTGTTATCAGTCACAGGTGGTCTGATAGAGGGCGAAATCCGGTGATTGAAATGACATCTTCTTCCGTTTCTTATCTTACGCCCCAGTTCGACGACTTTTTGTTTGCGCGGATCGACGAAGATAGCGAGGCAACGCCGCTGAGCGTTCTTTCGGTCCTCGCCCGGCTCGGTGTCGATCCTTGGGAAGAGGCCGCTAAACTTGCTGGCTTGGAACGCGTCTCCGCAGCCAAAAGACTGGCCGAGTTCATTGCAGCGACACCCGGCGCCCCAACAGCATATCTAAGCGCCAAGACGGTTTCCGATCGGTTGATTGATCTCTTGCCGTCGGCTGGTGTCATGTTCCAGCCCCGCCAAGAGGGTGGCGTTCGGGCGTCAACAAAGCCCCGCTTCCTGAGTTGGCCGGTCGTAATTGCGGCCATTCTGGCGATCCTGTTGATCGGAATAAGCCTTGGAACAACCGCGCAGGCCAATGTACCGCACGTAACTTCTTCCAGCACAGTCCAGCTCTAACGGCCGAGCTTGAGCTCTCGTTAACCTGCCAGCAAGACGATTTCACGGAAGGTCTTTCAGAAGAAGGACTGCGGACGCAAGCGTCAGGGAAAAAGTTGACAAGAAGATGCCGCTATACTCAGGATGCGTACAAAAAGAATCAATCGCCCGCGTCCGATTACACGCACGATGCCATAGTCTCATATTTTTCCGCTTGCTATATCGATTTACGCAAATTGAAACCAGACCAACACTCATACCCACTTCATTCCCATTTAAATCATAGGAACTTAAGTCCTTTAAAGGCATTGCCCTTCTAGAGCATGGGAGTTCAGCATGGCAGATCAAAATTCCATCAAATCGGATCGCGGCGGCAAGTCTGACCGAATGCAAGCCCAAGCCGAGGGAGCGCGGAAAACAGTGACAACAAAAGAAGGGATTGGCTCCTACCCGGCGGACGTTCCGGAAAACGGATCCACCGGCGCCGAGACCGGGGGCCAAAAAGATGTAAACCTCGACGAGCGGATGGGCTCGAACAAGCCGCGGAATGATGGCGAGGGAGAACTTGCCAATACTGACCGCGTTCAGCGCGATCTCGACCGCTACAGGGACGAGATGGCGGACGATGCGCCCGGCTCGGGCACTCCTGAAGACAATCCGTAAGGGGACCGCTTGCGCACAGGCGGGACCACTCCCAGCGAACACCCGTGCAGCACGGCTCGCCTTGGCGGCCGGTCGATCGCTGTTGGCCGGCGCGGTGCTTTGCCAGCTTTGAACTGAAGGTATTGGTTGCATCGTCCTGATCACAATCTTCTAGCGACACGCATTTAAGACTCGCTCGTGAGCCGCTCACGGATCGACTGCAATTCCTGCCATCGCTCCGCGCTTGTTTCCCGATAAGTCATTTTAGTCCTTCGAACGTATCGAGCACAATCTGGGATACAATCAGCCGCGCGTTCTCTTTGTCGTCTGCGGGAACGATATACCACGGCGAGTCCTTGGTGCTTGTCGCGCGAAGGCATTCCTCATAGGCCCTCATGTATTGCTTCCAGAATTTTCTCTCCTCAACGTCCGCAAGGCTGAATTTCCAGTTCTTTTCCGGTTCATCGATTCGTTGAAGGAAGCGCTTTCGCTGCTGCTCCTTCGAGAGGTTGAGGAAGAACTTCACGATGCGAGTTCCATTGCCATGGAGATGCCTCTCCAAATTCGCGATCGAAACGATTACCGCTCGTGGCAGACCGTCTTGTCATCGTGAAGCGCGTCCGGCAACCCCTCGTTGCGGAGTATCTCGGGATGCACCCGGACGATCAGCACTTCCTCGTAATGGGACCGGTTGAAGATGCCGATCCTCACCCGTTCGGGTAGATCGCGCGTGGTGCGCCAGAGAAAATCGTGTTGCTGTTCGGTGGCGCTGGGGTGTTTGAAGCTGAACACTTGGCAGCCTTGCGGGTTGACCACGGACATCACATGCTTGATGGCGCCATCTTTTCCGGCCGCATCCATCGCCTGAAAGATTAGCAGGACGGCATAGCGGTTGGATGCGTAGAGCAACTGCTGTTGCGAACTGAGCTGGGCAACATGGTCTCTCAGAAGCTCATGGTAATGCTCCTTGGATTTGTACACGGGATCGATGGCCGTCGGCCACTTCTTGAGATTGATCTCGTCTCCCTCCTTCACCCGGAAATCTTTCGAATTTATCTTCATTTTCATCCTTTCGTCGATGCTGGCCGTCTTCATCGCGTTCCGTTGTCGCCCGTCAGAAACGCCGCCGGCTTCAAATCGGTGCCTTTGGCGGGATCGAAAATCCGATAGGCGAGCAGCTTCACACGGTCAGTTACGAGGAACCAAGCCACTGCATAGCCCCAAACGAACAAGGCCCAACCCCAGCCGAGCGGTGTCATGAACAGTCCATAAACCGCAATCAGGGTCGCCACCGTTTGCGTGCCGAACACCGCTATCGAGAGGACCTTCGCGGGGCGAATGGACCAGAACGGGCCTCGCGTGCGTGTCTGGAAAATCGTAAGATGTCCAGCCACGGATAGCATCAGGTACATCAGCGTCTGAAGATGCGGACGGTCGAGGTGAAAAACGCGGTCGCCCAGGTAGAACAGGCCGAACGCCGCCATCGGGCCGACGATACCCAGCACGGTGGCGATCCCCAGCACCAGCCGCATATTCCAGGCCTCAGGCTTGTCCTTGTAATGAACATTGTCGTAGGCGATGGACAGAATTGCGCCGTCGTTGAGCAACGCCAGCATCACGATCATCACCGCCGTCAAAGGGTAAAAGTTAAAGATCAGGATCGCCAGCGTCATGAACAAGAGCACGCGCAGCGTCTCAGCGATGCGATAGATCGCGTAGCTGTTCATCCGCTGGAAAATTTTCCGGCTCTCCTTGATGGCGTCGATGATCACCGAGAGGCCAGGCGTCATCAGCACAATGGCTGCCGCCGCTCGCGCAGCGTCCGTCGCGCCGGAAACAGCGATGCCGCAGTCAGCCTTCTTCAGCGCGGGGGCGTCATTCACCCCGTCGCCCGTCATGCCGACGATGTGACCGCGTTGCTGCAGGACATCCACGATGTGGAATTTATGCTCTGGGAATACCTGGGCAAACCCGTCGGCCTTCTCGATGGCCTCGGCCAATTGAGCCGTCTCGTGAGGCTTCGTGTCGCCGAAGCCGCTGGCGTCGAGGATATTTGCGCCCATTCCTAATTTTTTGGCAGTCTCCCGGGCGATAGCCAGTTGATCGCCCGTCACCATCTTGACGTTTACGCCCAGCTGGCGGGCGGTCGCGATGGTTGCCTTGGCATCCTCGCGTGGCGGATCGAACAGAGGCAGCACACCCAGAAACTGCCATTGCCCGTCTCCCTCTGCCCGTGCCACGCCCAATGAACGAAAGCCGCGCCCCGCGAATTCATTGACGGCTTTTTCGACCGCGGGCTTGACTTCTTCGGCATTTGCCGACAACGCGAGGATCACCTGCGGCGCGCCCTTCGCAACCTTGAACGTTTTTCCGTCCTTGCCCTTGACGGTGGCTTCCGTACGCTTGTGCACCGGGTCGAACGGCTGAAAATGAAGAACCTCGTAACCCTTCAAGGCCTGATCGCTTTTCAGGCCGCCCAGCACGGCCAAGTCGATGGTGTCCTTGTCGTCCGCGCGCGACGCCAGCGCGGCGTTCAGGATGACTTGACCGGCAGAAATCCCGCTCACGCTGAACGGATCTCCCAGCGTCAGCTTGTTCTGGGTGAGCGTGCCGGTCTTGTCCGAGCACAATATGTCCACGCCCGCCAATTCCTCGATGGCCGACAGCCGCGTTACGATCGCCTCTTTTTTGGCGAGGAGGCGCGCGCCGACCGCCATGGTTACGGACAGCACCGTGGGCATGGCCACCGGAATCGCAGCCACGGTCAGCACCAGGGCGAACTGGAGCGTGGTGAGGATCGGGTCGCCCCGCAAGAGCGCGACTAGAATTATCACCGCTACCAGTGTCACCGCGAGGATGATTAAGTAGTTGCCAATCTTCAGCACCGCACGCTGAAAGTGGCTGACCGTGTGCGCCTCCTGAACCAGTTGCGCCGTCTTGCCGAAATAGGTATTGGCGCCTGTGGCATAGACCAGTGCGCCGA
The DNA here is from genome assembly GCA_963757195.1 of uncultured Alphaproteobacteria bacterium. Taxonomy (GTDB): domain Bacteria; phylum Pseudomonadota; class Alphaproteobacteria; order Rhizobiales; family Rhodomicrobiaceae; genus Rhodomicrobium. Next base: position 1,085,831 of record CAVWQG010000001.1, on the reverse strand, counting down.
TCTCGCCCTGCCGGACGATCGAACCGGAAAACACCGTCTCGCCGGATTTGCGCGTGGCGGGCAGTGATTCTCCCGTCAGCGCGGACTGATCCACCTCCACGGGGTCGCCTTCCAGCAAACGCGCATCCGCGGGAACAATGTCGCCCAGGCGGATGCGAATGACGTCGCCAGGCGCCAATTCGCGAGCGGGCACCGTGATCCAGGTTCCATCGCGTTTCACCCGAGCTTTGATCGCAAGCTTCGCCTTCAGGGCGGCGATGGCGTTTCCCGCCTGGTGTTCTTCCCAGAATCCAACCACGGCATTGGCCAGAAGCAGAAGGAGGATGATGGCAAAGTCGGGCCAGTGCCGCGCAACCGCCGAAAGGATCACGGCCGCTTCGATCATCCACGGGATGGGACCCCAGAAATAGCTGAGGAATTTTAGGAGTTCATTGGTCTTCTTTTCTGCAATCTCATTGGGCCCATATTGCTTCAGCCGCTTCCTGGCTTCGGCTTCACTAAGGCCATTCGTCGACGCCCCTAATTTTTCCTCCACTTCCCGCATGGGAAGGGATTTTAAATCGTCATCCGCATCGGGCTTCGATACGGGACTTCTGGGGCGGACACGAGATTCCATAGCGATTGTTCCTTCGGTCTTTGCAGCGTCCCGGGTTTCGCAAGCCCCTAGCATCAAGCGCAGAGATTGCTGTTTGCGCCGGTGAGCTCGTGGCGCGAAGAGAGGAAGTTAGTGGTCCTTCCTTTGGGGAAGGACGGCGCCTTGAGATGGATTCTCTATTTTCGCGCTTCCGGACGTGGGCGAGCAGGCGAAATCCATGGATTTGCTGTCGGGCATTGCCCAGCCAGTACGATAATGCGCGGAGCGGCTACGCGAGGCTAGGCTCGGAAACTACTCAGCCCACTAATGTGGCGGGGCGTCCTCGCCGCTTTCGAGATCGCCCTGGGCCGCCAATGTGCCGGCGGCGGTAGGCTTGCCTTTGAGTATCGTTTCAAAGCCGACAGCGATCATTGCGCCCAGCAAGGGGCCTATGACATAGATCCAGGTCGTGCCTATATCGCCGCGGATTAGGTCGGGGGCGAACGAGCGTACCGGATTCATCGATGCGCCGCTAACCGGCGCTGCCCAAAGGCCCGCCAAGGCTATATATCCGCCGACCGCGAGAGCCCCGTTCGAACCGATGTTACGGGCGCCCGACGCTGTGCCAAGAATCGTGCTGACCAATCCGGTTGTAAGCAAGACCTCCATTATAAGCGCCTGAAGATTGGTGAATCCCGAACCTGGCGCCGTGGCGCCGAGCGAACCTGCCGTGCCGAACATCACCCGCAGGAAGCAAGCCGCGGCGATGCCCCCGCCGGTCTGTGCCGCGATATATCCCGGGACCCGGTTCCAGGGGAAATTGCGCCGCGCCGCGAACGCCAATGTGACCGCGGGGTTCAAATGCGCTCCCCCGACTGCGCCCATAAAATAGATGATCGCCATGACCATGATGCCCGGAGCCACGACCTTCATCTGCCCGCCGCTTTGCGCCCCGATGACGCCGGCGCCAGCCGCCACGGCGACGAGGAGGAACGTGCCCCAGGCTTCCGAGAAAAGGCGCCGCCATTCATAGGCAGAATCCAAAAAATCGGGCGTCGCCCATCCGTGCAGCATAAGTTGCTGTGGCGCCGGTGCGGGGCGGCCGGCATGCGGGACGTTATGATTTTTTCCGCACGATCGACGATTTCTATGCGTCAACTTGACGGTTTGATCCAATGAGGTGTTACGCCATAATTCCTATGAGTTTCTATTTCCCAATCTACGTCTGCGTAGCTGTCCTCATCAAAACCAGGCGCGCAATTGAGCTGTTCTTTCGTGACGTCGGTGCGATAGCCGTCGAGCTTGGTATCGTATTTGAGCGTTGGCCACGGCAAGCGGTAATGGCTTTTGAGACGGCCGAGGAAGCCCCCGAAATCGACGACTGCGTAAGCGACCTGACCGCTCACGCGCTCGATCACGAGGTGATCGATAGATCCCAGTTTCCTGCCATCCGCGCCGTAAACGGCGGCACCCTCTACTTCCCGGCTAGAGATCAGGCGTTTGCCGCCAGCGGTTGCCGATGCGGTTGAGTCTTGCATCATGAAGTCCTCCATGTGGAGGCCTAACCCTGTTCAGCATCAGGTCGTTCCAGTGGGGCTAGCGCTTGCAAGCCGCCGGGCGACGGAAGCCGGGCATTCGTCAGCGCGCCGCCGGCAGTGATCGCGCCAAAATCGCCGAGCTCGATCCGCGTTACGCGCTTCTAATGTGCGGCGCCGATTGGCACAATAAATCTGCTTTTCTGCCAAGGAGCACGGGCGGAATTTGCGACGCGTCGAGCGCGTGTCACAGCTAGCGCTCAGAACTCGTCGGCGGTTCGTTAGGTTTTCCCATACCTGCAATGAGAGAAAATGCTCAAAACCGCGTGCCAGTACGATCCCGCCCCATAGGTCGCCGTCGATCGTGCCCCAGAACGTGGTGTAGCTGACGGTTGGCGTCGCGATGACCGGCAGGGCCGGGATTGGTCAGGCGGCCACAGCAGGTAGCCCGACGATTGGATTATCGCTCAAAGGCGCGATGGTTTCCAGCGTCATATAGCGGGCGCGCTGCACGGCCCACTCATCGTTCTGTTCGAGGAGGATCGCGCCTATGAGCCGAGTGATGGCGGCCTCGTTCGGGAAGATGCCGACGACTTCGGTGCGCCGCTTGATTTCGCCGTTCAGCCGTTCGATGGGATTTGTGGAGTGGAGCTTGGCCCGATGCTGCGCTGGAAAGCCCATATAGGCGAGCACGTCAGGCTCGGCTTCGTCCATGAGCAAGGCGAGCTTTGGCAGTTTGGAACGCAGTTGATCGGCGACCTTTCGCCATTGCTGTTTGGCGGCCCCGGCGTCGTCTTGCGCAAACGCGGTGGCGATAAAAGCGGAGACCACGCGCCGCCCGCTCTTGCCGGCATGGGCGAGCGCGTTGCGCATGAAATGCACGCGGCAGCGCTGCCAACTGGCATTGAGCACTTTTGAGACGGTCGCTTTGATGCCCTCATGCGCGTCCGAGATGACAAGCTTAACCCCGCGCAGGCCCCGGCGTGCAAGTTTGCGCAAGAAGGCGGTCCAGAACGTCTCGGCTTCCGAAGGGCCGATGTCCATGCCCAAGACTTCGCGCCGGCCGTCCGCGTTGACTCCAACGGCAACGATGACCGCAACTGAGACGATGCGGCCGTTCTGCCGAACTTTCACATAAGTGGCGTCGATCCATAGATAGGGCCAGTCGCCCTCGATGGGGCGATCAAGGAAGGTTTTGACGCGGTCGTCGATCTCCTCGCACAGCCGGCTGACCTGGCTCTTGGAGACGCCGCTCATGCCCATCGCCTTGACGAGATCGTCCACCGAGCGCGTCGAGACGCCTTGGATGTAGGCCTCCTGGATCACGGCGGTAAGCGCCTTCTCGGCCATGCGGCGTGGTTCCAGAAAGCCGGGGAAGTAGCTCCCCTTGCGAAGCTTCGGGATGCGCAGCTCAACGGCGCCGGCGCGTGTCTCCCAGATGCGGTCGCGATAGCCGTTGCGCTGGGCGAGCCGCTCTGGCGAGCGTTCCCTAAAAGCGGCGCCGGTGAGGCCGGAAACTTCCATCTCCATCAGCCGCTCAGCGGCGAAGCCGATCATCTCGCGCAGAATGTCGGCGTCGGGCGTCTTCTCAATAAGCGCGCGAAGGCTCATCATGTCGTCGGTCATCGGTGGTTCCCCAGTTGCGTTGGTGTCGCAACCCGATCCTACCGGTAAGTCGCCGATGACCACCGCAAGCCGCTCACTCGCTACGGCGCCATGCAGGGCGCGCTTCGCGAGCGGCTTGCTACCGTTGAGTTACACCACCACCGGGGACGTGAGCCCGGATGCACGCCGAGTGCCCGTAAGTAACTCATTTGAAAAGAAGTTTTCTAGACATTCCAAGCCGGGAGTGCGAGCTGTCACCAAAAGGCCTAAAATCCGATGAATAACTCTCGCAAATTTGCAAATGAACAAATAAGCTCTTGAGATCAATGGTGTGAGTATTCTGGCTATTAAAACAGCACTTGCTTGCCAATCAATCTCATTCAATCAGGAAACCCAAGGGGTGCTCACCTTAACACTAAAATTGAAAGCGAGATGAGCCATGGGAAATCTTATTGCATTGGCGTTCGATCGTTCGTGGGCCGCGAATGAAGTCTTGAAAACCTTGCGGCCGGAAACCGCCCTTGAAGATGCCTTCGTCGTTGAGCGGGCCGCCTCCGGCCGATGCGCCCTGAAGAGGGCTTTCAATCACGTGGCTGCTGAAGTCTCTGATCTCCCACGGGGAGGACTGTGGGGTGAAATGGTGAGGCTTCTTTTCCTCAATTCGAGCCTTGATCTCGCTATCCCGCGAGGCGGCTCGGCGCTGTTCATTCTTCTCAAGGACGTAGCGGAGAACAGGGTGCTAAGGGCGGTTAAGCCCTATAGGGGACGCATCCTCAAAACGTCACTCTCGGGCGAAGCCGAAAAGAGGTTCAAAGCCCGCTTTACAAAAGCGGCATAGGTCTTCGGCAGTCGGCGCAGCTTCCCTTCGCATCTGCCGCAGGTTGCGATCGGTGCGCTGCGCCGGATGCCTGTAATAAACTGAGGATATGATGGTCGAAATCCATGCTTATCTTGCTGGTCCGGATGTCTTTTTTCCGCAGGCCAAGGACATCGGCCGGCAAAAAATAGCGTATTTGCAGACCTTACGAGTCATAGGACATTTTCCGCTAGACACTGAACTGCCGCCCGAACTGCTCAAAAATCCAGCGCGAGCCATCCGGTTTATCGGCGACGCGAATGAAAAGATGATGCTCGATTGCTGCCTTGACGGCCGGATCGGACTGATCTTGGCGAATATGGCGCCCTTCCATGGACCGTCGATGGATGTCGGAACCGCCTTCGAGGCCGGTTTCATGTCTGCGCTAAGCTACAAAAAGAACATTATTATTATCGGCTACACGTCCGATAAGCGCAGCTTTGAGGATCGTGTCGTCGAAGAGATCTATGGCGGATGGAGCAACATCACGCACAAGAACGGCATCCCGCACGGACCAGACGGAACGATGATCGAGGCCTTCGGCGGAGCTGATAATCTTATGATTACCAACGCCATCGTCCGAACCGGAGGGGATATTTTCCCAACTTTTGAGGAAGCTGCACAGTTTGGTGCAGCGTCGGCAAGACGCTTGCTGGCTCACCCCGAGCGGCTCGCTCGAAGTTGACAGCGAACCTGCCTAATTACGCTTTAATCGCTTACGACACGAACACGGCAGCTCTTCAACATTTTGCGGTCGGAGCTTGGGCCAACCAAAATCTGCACTTCGCCAGCTTCCAGGCAAAGCTCGCCATCATTGCCCGGAAAGGCGAGGTCGTCCGAGGTCAGCTCGAAACGAACCGTTCCTGACAGCCCAGGCGCAAGGCTGATCCTGGCAAAACCCTTCAATTCCAGAACAGGCCGGACTACGGAAGCAACTAGGTCCCGGATAAAGAGGAACGCGGCTTCCTCCCCCTCCGCAGCGCCCTCGTTCGTAATATCGGCTTCGACGAAGAAGCGATCGCCTTGGCGGACGATCTCCGATGACGCTCGCGGTTCGCCATAAACGAAGCGCGTGAACGACAGGCCGTGGCCGAAGAGGAATTGCGGCTCGACCGGCACGTCGAGATATTTGCTCGTGTCATGCTCCTCCGGCTTCGCGGGCCTGCCCGTCGGCCGCTGAGCATAAAAGATCGGAATCTGCCCCGCGTCGCAGGGCCAAGATATCGGCAGCTTTCCGCTTGGGTTCGCGCGTCCAGTCAGGATATCGGCGAGCGCGTCGCCTGCCTCCGAGCCCAGGAACCAGGTTGCCAGAATCGCATCGGCCTTTTCGAAGAGCCAAGGGTCGATAAGTGGCCGCCCCGATGTCAGCGCCACGATCACAGGCTTGCCGCTGGCCAGAACCTCTTCCGCGAGTCTGTGCTGATCGTCTGGCAACGCGGGCCGCGCCCGGCTTGTCGCCTCACCGCACATGCTGGCGCTTTCGCCTACGCAAAGAAGGGTGACATCGGCCTTGCGGACGGCATCGAGACATGCGCCGCCCTCTGCATGCGTGATGCGCCAGCCCGTCAACGCTTTTTTGAGCCCATCCAGAAAGCTGACGGCATCCTTTGCATCGCCGGCAGCGCGCCATGGCCCAAGCATCTCGCCCGCGGCAGCTGACAGCGGACCGGCGACGGCGATATGCCCCGCGCCAGCCTTCAGCGGCAGAAGCCCATTCCGGTTTTTCAGCAGCACGACCGACTTGCGTGCCGAATCGCGAGCAAGCGCCCGATGCTCCTGGCGCTGCGCCAGTGTGATCGGATCGCTGCCCCGGCCGAAGGGATCTTCAAACAAACCAAGTGCCGCTTTGAGCTTCAGCACCCGACGGACGGCGTTATCGATCTGCTCCATCGAGACCAGGCCGCGCGCAAGCGCCACCGGCAGTCCTTCGAGATAAGCGCCGCTCACCATGTCGATATCGACGCCTGCATTGAGCGCGAGCGCTGCAGCCTCCGCCGCATCGGCGGCGACGCCATGCACCATGAGTTCGCCGACGGCCCCGAAATCGCTGACGATGACTCCGTCAAATCCCCATCGCCGCCGGAGTACACCGTCGAGCATATCCCGATGCGCCGTCAACGGCACGCCCGCAAGATCGACGAATGCGGGCATGATCGCAGCCACGCCCGCGCTGACAGATGCTGCGAATGGCGGAAAATGCACTTCCTCGAGCGTTCGCGACGAAATGTCGACCGACGCGTATTCGCGGCCCGCCATCACAGCGGCATAGCCGGCAAAATGCTTCGCCGTCGCGGCCACAGCTTGCGGATGCGCCAGGTCGTCTTGCTGGAACCCACGCACCTTCGCTTCTGCGAACCGCGCGGCGAGCCAAGGGTCTTCGCCTGGGCTTTCCGCGATCCGCCCCCACCTCGGGTCGCGCCCAACGTCGAGCATAGGGGCGTATGTCAGCGCGATGCCAGCCGCAGCCGCTTCGATAGCCGCGGCCTGAGCTGTTCGTCGCCACAAGTCTGGGTCGAAGGCCGCCGCTTCGCCAAGCGGGATCGGGAATATGGTTTCGTAGCCGTGCAGCACGTCGAGCGTGATAAGCAGCGGAATGCCAAGGCGCGATCCTTCTACGGCAGCCCTTTGAGCGTCCTGAATGCGTTCCACGCCCCGAAGGTCGAGAATGCTGCCCGCGCGGCCCGCCCGGATCTCCGCAAGCTTCGCCTGACCCAGCTCCGCCCCGGCATCGCCGAAATCGGCGCGAACCATCGTGATCTGGCCCAGCTTCTCATCGAGGGACATCGCCTGAAGAAGGCCCTCGATCCGTGTGTCTTCAGCGGCCATGCGATCCCCTCAATGGTCAAGGACTACCTTAAGGCTTATAAAATAAGGCTAATGAAACAGGCAGAGCAAGCGGCCGCTAGTGCGCCCCGCGGGTATGGTTCGCGCAAGGTTTGCCGCGGCTTTGGCGTTTTCTTATGCGATGGCTTTTGTCATGCGATATGCTGCATGCTCTTGGGATAGCTTCATGAGGCGGCGATGAACGAAATTACGAGCCTCAATGAGGTCGCAAAGCCGGAACGGATCACGGACGATGCGCTCCTGGAATTGGTGCAGCGGCAGAGCTTCGGGTATTTCTGGGACTTCGCACATCCCAAGAGCGGCATGGCGCGCGACCGTAGCAGCGTCCACGCAGATGGAAGCATCGATTTGCTGGCGGTCGGCGGGACCGGCTTCGGCGTCATGGCAATGATCGTCGCCGCTGAGCGGGGGTGGATTACCCGCCCCGAGGCCCGGGATCGCCTGCTCGACCTGCTTGGCTATCTCGCCGCCGCAGACCAGTATCATGGCGTCTTTCCCCACTATCTGGACGGTCCGACGGGCAAGGAGGTTTCCTTCTGGGCCGGTAACGCGGGCGGCGATCTTGTCGAGACGGCCTTTCTCGTCCAGGGGCTCCTCTCTGCGCGCCAGTATTTTTGCGCGAATGATCCGCGTGAAAAAGAGCTTTGCGGCGGCATCGATGACCTTTGGAGAAAGGTGAACTGGAACTGGCACACCAAGGGCAGCGATGTCTTATTTTGGCACAGGGGCCCCAAGCCTGACCAGGAGTCACAGCACAAGATCGATGGCTGGAACGAGTGCCTGATTACCTACATTCTGGCCGCTTCGTCGCCCACATACCCTATCAGCGCCACCGCCTATCACGAGGGCTGGGCCAAGGGCCGCCAGTTCAAGAACGGGAAGGAATATTACGGGATATCGCTTCCTCTCGGCCCCGATTTCGGAGGCCCGCTGTTCTTCGCGCACTATTCCTTTCTCGGCCTCGATCCGAGGCGGCTCAAAGACCGCTATGCCGACTACTGGGAGCAGAATTGCCGCCACGCGCTCATCAACTACGAACACTGCGTCCGCAATCCGCATCATTACACCGGCTATGGCCCGAACTGCTGGGGCCTTACCGCAAGCGACGGCGACAAGGGTTACTACCCGCATGCCCCCGATCAAGACCGGGGCGTGATTACGCCTTCGGCAGCCTTGGCGAGCATGCCTTATACGCCTGAGGAGTTGATGGGGGCGCTGCGCCATTTCTATGACGATCTTGGACCAAAGATTTGGGGCAAATACGGTTTCGCCGACGCGTTCAACGTGACGGCTGATTGGGTTGCCACGGACAATCTTGCGATCGATCAAGGCCCGATCATCGTCATGATCGAGAATTACCGCACGGGGCTTCTCTGGCGTCTTTTCATGAGCTGCCCCGAAGTCCAAAAAGGGTTGCGTATTCTGGGGTTCGAGGAAAGCCCGCTCGTTTCATAGGAGATGCCGATGAGGGCGGACACGCCGCTTGAAGTTTGGGGCGAAAAAGAGTTCAGGCATTGCGCGGCCAAACTGACAGAAGCCATCTCTGCAACGGGGCTGGTGAAGGAGCGGCCCGGATTCGGCACAAAGGTGCGGCCCGCGAAGGGGTCGGTCCTGGCGAGCACCAAAAGCGGCGATCCGGATTATTTCTTCCATTGGCTCCGGGATTCCGCGAGCATTATGGAGGCTGTGCGCATCCTGATCCGCCGTGGTGAAAACACTGAGGCCTGGATAGAGCGTTTCAACGATTTTGTGCGCTTCAGCCTCGGCCTTCGGGAGATCAACGGGCCGGACTTCTTGAAGCGTGAAGCCGGCTTCCGGGAGAAAGCAGACCCCTGGTTCCAGAAGTATATTCGCCCGGATGGGGAGATCGCCGAAGTGGAGGGCGAGCGTGTATTGGGCGAAGCAAGGGTCAACGCCGATGGCACGTTCGACTTCATCTGCTGGAACCGCCCGCAGCATGACGGACCCGCCACCCGCGCGCTTGTCTGCTTGGACTTCTGGGATGACCCGCTCATCACAGGAGATGCCAGGCTTCGGTTGAAGGAGCTGATCCGCGGCGACCTCGATTACACAGCCTACTTTGCCGGCGACGCCTGCTATGACATTTGGGAAGAGGAGCGGGCGCAGCATTATTACACGGCCGTGGTTCAGTTCGCGGCGCTTGCAAAAGGCACACAGTGGGCTGGAACCGAGGTCAGCCTGAACTGCGCCGCTCATCTCCGTGAAAAAGCAATCGCTCTCAGCGAGTTGCTCCAAATGTTCTGGTGCGAGCCCGGCGGCTTCATCCGCAGCCGCCTGCCCCAGAACGGCATCGAAAGCGAAAAGGCCCTGGACTTCGCTGTCATTCTCGGCGTTCTCCATGCCGGTATCGAGAGTGGGCCGTACAGCGTCCAAGACACTCACGTCCTCGCAACCCTTCATAAGCTGGAAGACCTCTTTGCCGGCGAATACGCCCTCAATCGCGGCCGGACATCGGGGCTCGCGTTCGGGCGTTATAAGGGCGACAATTATGTGAGCGGCGGCGCGTGGTATCTTTGCACCTTCGCGGTCGCGGAGTTTTACTACCGCCTCGCCGCGGCGGTGGCGGCCAGCGCCAGGGAGTACATCGCAAAGGGCGATGCAATCCTCTCCCGGACGCGGGAGTTCATACCCGCCTCGGGTGACATGTCCGAGCAATTCGACCAGACCACCGGGGAGCAAACGTCAGCGCCAGACCTGTCCTGGAGCTATGCAAGCTTTATCACCGCCTGGGACGCGCGCCGGACAGCGTTGGCGAGAGTGGGCGGCGGCGATGCATAAGCGGAGCTTCCAACTCCCGCGCGAGAGCGGCCTCGGCCTTAAACGTATCACGAACGCGGCGGGGCTCGATTTCAGCGCCCTGCCGAATGGCTGCATTTTTGCGCTCGAGCACCAGCATGGGCAGAGCCGTTCCATGCTCAATCAGGTGCTTGGCTCGCCGCTCGGCGGGGGAATTGTGCGTCTACTGCTGCGCACGGGCGGCGCAAAGCCTTCGACCGTCGAAGCGGTGGGGCCAAGCGCCAAGGTTGATTTCGGCGCAGGCCAGGACCGCTTCGTGTGGAAAGGCGAGGGGCAGGGCCTCCGCCATTGCGTGACGGTATGGCTTCATCCATCGGAAGCCCTGTGGCTCTGGCGCGTCGATGCCGAAAACACCGGCAGCGCCGCCCAGCCTTGTGACACCATCCTGGTCCAGGATCTTGGGCTCGGCCCGCGCGGCTTCGTCATGAACAACGAGGCCTACGCCTCCCAATATATCGACCATACGGTCCCAATGCATCCACGCTTCGGGCCTGTTGTGATGAGCCGCCAGAACATGGCGCAGGATGGCCGGCATCCCTGGACGGCTCACGGCTGCTTCGACGGCGCGGCCAGCTTCGCAACAGACGCCCTGCAACTGTTCGGGCCTGCCTACCGGGACGCAAACGAAGTCGCGCTTCCATTCGGGACGAGTTTGCCGGGCGTTCGGCTCCAGCATGAGTGCGCTTGCGCGATCCTGCAGTCTGGGAGCCGGATGCTGCAGCCTGGAGAAAGCACGGCCTGGACCTTCTTCGGCGTTTATGACCCGGCTCACGCCGAGCCAACGAGCGAAAGGGATCTTTCGCTAGCCGAAGCCGCTGAGCAAGCCGCAAAGGGCTTCGCCAAAGAGGATGTGCCGTTCCAGATTCCGGTCCGAAGCATTCTTCAGGACGCACCGCCGCTCGTTTGCCGCTCCGCAGGCTCAGACTCTCGGCCTCGGATCCACGAAGAGCGGCAGGATGGCGAACTGCTTTCCTATTTCGTTGAGGACGGCCCCCGGAACCGGCACGCCGTCCTTCGCGAGAAAGACCGCCTCGTCAGGCGCCGCCACGGAACCATCCTCAGAAGCGGCCAGGACCTTCTGCCGAGCGACGACACGCTCTGCACGACCCCGTGGATGCACGGCGTTTTCGCCTCGCAACTGACGATCGGCAATACGTCGTTTCACAAGCTCTTTTCCGTGTCGCGCGATGGTTACAACATCACGCGGACCAGCGGTCTGCGCGTGCTTGCCGAAATCGATGGCGGGTGGCGACTTTTGACGCTGCCGTCGCGCTTCGAGATGGGACTCAGCGATTGCCGCTGGGAATACCGCCACGAAAGCGGAACCATCAGCGTTCATGTTATTGCGTCCGGCGAAGACCCCGCGCTGCAATGTGTGATCGAGGTTGAGGGCGCGCCCTGCCGTTTTCTGGTCTTTGGCCATCTCGTTCTTGGTGAGCACGATTTTGCGCATTCCGGCATGGTCGAGGCAGACGGCGAGGAGAAGCGGCTCTCTTTCCGCCCCGACCCGGACTGGCTTTGGGCCCAGCGCTATCCGGATGCCGTCTATCACCTTGTCACAAGCACGCCCGCCGTGATCGACGCGATCGGCGGCGACGAGTTGCTTTACGCCGATGGCGCCGCGCGCGGAATGCCTTATGTCGCGCTCAGAACTCTGCCCACGAAAGAGCTTCGGTTCGCCGTTGTGGGATCGATGACGGATGCTCGTCAGGCGGAGCGGCTGGCAGAAAAATATGCGGAAGGCGTCGAGCCTGAGGAAATGTTGACCTCGGCAAACTCTTTCTGGTCCCGCCTCACACGCAATGCGCGCTTCGAAAGCCCCGACGCCAGCGTCACCGCGTTCAACACCCTTTTCCCGTGGCTCGCTCACAATGCAATCGTTCATCTGACAGTGCCGCACGGCCTCGAACAATATTCGGGCGGCGCCTGGGGCACGCGCGATGTCTGCCAGGGGCCGATCGAGCTTTTTCTGGCTCTGGGGCACGATGAGGCGGCCAAGGACGTGCTGCGCCGCGTTTTTGCCCGGCAGCGCCGGTCGGATGGAGACTGGCCGCAGTGGTTTTTTCTGGAGCCGTATTCCTTCATCCAGGCCGCGGATGCCCATGGCGACATCATCGTCTGGCCGCTGAAGGCGGTATGCGACTATATCGAGGCCACGGACGATGTCGCCTTCCTGTCCGAGCCTGTCGCTTGGGGAATGGGAAGCGGCGCAGGCGAGGCGGAAGAGTGGACGAGCGTTGCCGGGCATATCCAGGCTTTGATCACTGGCGTGACGGCCAGCTTCATTCCCGGCACCCATTTGCCTCGTTACGGAAATGGCGACTGGAACGACACCCTGCAGCCCGCCGACCCGTCCCTGCCCGAATGGCTGGTCAGCACTTGGACTTCTGCGCTCCTTTATCAGCAGTTGTCGCGCTACGCGGCAGTCTTGCGCCGGGCTGGTTCTGTCGCTGAGGCTGAGCGGCTCTCAAAGCTGGCTGACGAGGTTCGCGGCGATTTCAACCGGTATCTCATTCGCGACGGCGTCGTCGCTGGCTACGGCCTTTTCCATCCCGCTGGAGGCAATCCCGAGCTTCTGTTGCATCCCGGCGACCGCAGGACTGGCATAAGCTACTCGCTTATTCCAATGACCTGCGCGATCACGGGCGGCCTCTTCACGCCCGAACAGGCGCAGCATCACCTGCGCCTCATCCGCGAACATCTGGCGTTTCCGGACGGCGTGCGGCTTATGGACAAGCCTCTGCCCTATCATGGCGGAGCGGAACGCATTTTCCGCCGCGCGGAGTCCTCGCCCTTCTTCGGGCGCGAGGTCGGGCTGATGTACACGCAAGCCCATCTGCGCTTTTGCGAGGCCTTGGCGGTTCTCGGAGAAGCGGTGGGCTTTTGGCAAGGGCTTGAGACCGTTAACCCGATTGCTGTGGCGGACGTTGCCGGCAATGCGTGCCTGAGGCAAAGGAATTGCTATTTCACCAGCAGCGACGCGGCGTTTCATGACCGTTACGAAGCCTCCGCAGAATGGGACCGCGTCAGGGCCGGCGCGGTTGGTGTCGAGGCCGGGTGGCGCATCTACTCCGGCGGTCCGGGCCTTTTCGTGGATCTCCTGATCCGCAGGGCTGCTGGAAGGCGGCGGCGCTTCGGCAACGATGTCTCTGCGTCGCTTGAGACTCTGGCGGGCGAAAGCATCGTCCTTAAGATGAATGCCGAGGAGTTGTAAAAGTGTCCTGAAGCGAGCTTGTTTTAGATGGCTCAGGGACCGCAGTTCGCGAGGCAGCCGGATAGTCACTTTTTATCGGCGCTGTCCGGCGGATCGTCCTCGAGAGCGCGGTAAGCCGCGCCTTCAAGATCCTCGTACTGCCCGGATTTCAGCGCCCAGATGAAACCGGCAAGCCCCAAGCCGCCAAGAAACAGCGCGGCCGGGATCAGCCATGCAAGCGAGGTCATGCTTTCAACTCCAACTTCGCCGTTCGCAGCCGGATCGCATTCAGGGTGACCAAGATCGACGATGTCGACATGGCGATCGCGGCGACGAGCGGCGTCACAAATCCTGCCATCGCAAGAGGCACGAAGACAAGGTTGTAGCCGAAGGCGACCGCAAAATTCTGGAAGGACATCTTCCGCGTCTTGCGCGCCGTGGCCAGGAGTTCGACAACCGGCATGAGGCGCGCCCCCTGGAACACGGCGTCCGATGCCGTCTGGCTTATGTCGGCTGCCGAGGAAGGCGAAACCGATGCGTGCGCAGTGGCGAGCGCCGGGGCGTCGTTAAGCCCATCTCCGATCATCAGAACGCGGCGGCCTTGCGCTTTCAACGCTTCCAGCCGCTCGATCTTTTCCTGCGGCTTCATGCCTGCGTGCCAGTCCTCGATGTGGACCATGTTCGCCGCCGCTGCAACGGCTGCATGGCGATCGCCGGAATAGAGCGCCACCCCGAAATGTGCGTGGCGCAGCGCATCCACGGTCTTCGCCGCATCCTCGCGGAGCTTGTCTTCGAAGTGAAAGGCGACCGGCTCCATTCCGGGCCGCACGAACCAAAGCGAAGCCGCGGCGGCCTGTTTTGCGCCGATGTCACACCAGGCTGCTGAACCGAGGCGCTCTTCACCCGCAACAGTGATGCGGCGAAGCCCGAAGCCTGGAACCTCCTCGACGCCGCCAACAGTCGGCACGGCGCCGAACCGCGCCTTCGCGGCGTGCACGACGGCCTGGGCATAAGGATGGCGGCTCGCTGCCGCGAGCGACGCAGCCGCGCCGAGCGCCTCGCTGTCGATGGAATTCCCATTCGCCAGCGACGGGATGCCTGCGGTCAACGTGCCCGTCTTGTCGAACACGGCCGTATCGGTCTCGGCGAGCCGTTCGAGCCCGTCCGCCGCCTTAAGCAGGATGCCGCGTTCGAACAGCCGCGCCGATGCCGCAACTTGCACGGCTGGAACGGCCAGGGCCAGCGCGCAAGGGCAGGTGATGATGAGAACGGCAATAGCGACGGTGAGCGAGGCTTCCCAGCCGGCTCCCGCGATCATCCAGCCGATGAAAGAGGCGGCTGCGAGCGTGTGGACCATCGGCGCGTAAAAGCGGGCGGCGCGATCCGCGAGACGCACATAGCGCCCGCGAGCCTGCTCTGCGGTCTCCATCAGGCGCGCGATCTGCGAAAGCAGCGTGTCCGCTTCGGCGGCCCGCGCCTCCATCTCGACCGGTCCGCCGAGATTGACGGACCCGGCATAAACAAAATCGTTGGCGGCAAGTTCGCGCGGCGCGGTCTCCCCTGTGATCAGGCTTTCATCGATGGCTGTCGAGCCTTCGGCGATCACGCCATCGGCGGGGAAGCGCTCGCCTGCCGCGACGGCGATGCGCATCCCGGGTTCTACAAGCCGGGAAGGCAGGCGCTCAACCGATCCATCGCCTGCTATCACATGCGCCCACTGGGCCTTCAGTCCAATCAGGTTTTCAGCGGCGCCCCGCGCGCGGATGCGGACGCGCTGGTCCAGATAGCGGCCTATGAGCAGGAAGAACAACAGTGTCACCGATGCGTCGAAATAGACCTGATCGGTGCCCTTGATCGTCTGGTACAGGCTCATCGTCGCCGACAGGAGGATCGCCAGCGAGATGGGCACATCCATGTTCAAGCGGCGGCGTTTCAGCGCCTGCCAGGCTGAACTGAAAAAGGGCTGGCCCGCATAGGCGATTGTTGGCAACGCGATGACGGCGGACAGCCAATGAAACAAGGCGTGGATGGGATCGCCGGCGTTGGCCGAGCCGGACCAGACCGACACCGAAAGCAGCATGATGTTGGCGGCCGCGAAACCTGCGACAGCCAAGCGGCTCAGAAGCTGCCGCCCGGCGTTCTGGCCGATGTCGAGGGCCTCGGGCGCAAGCTCGGCCCCCTTGAACCCTATCCGGCCAAGCGCATCGACGAGCGGCGCCGCGCTTGTTTGCGCTTCCGTGAACACCACGGTTGCCCTGCGTGCGGAAAGATTGGCCCGAGCCGAGGCCACGCCCGGCACCTCAAGCAACGCCTTCTCGACCTTGCGCATGCAGCCGCCGCAAGTCATGTTCTCGACGGCAAGCGTTATAGTTTGGCTGGGACCACCCGATGCTGCGGTTAAGCCGGCCGAAGGAGCGACGGGTCTATCTAACTCTAGTGTGCCGGGCTGAGCCATAGCCTTTCCTTCACGCGGTACGTGGCGGTCTCGGAGCCTGGCCTTGCCTTCTCCGCGGTAAAGGCGAGCACCCAGCTTCCAGGCCGGATCTGGCCGAGCGCGGCTTCATAAAGGCCGGCATCGATTTCCTTGAAGGCGAGGCTCCGGTCGGCGTTGTCTGAAGCCGGGCGGCCGAAACTTCCTGTCACCGCCAAACCGGCGACAGGAACTCCGCCGTTGTCCGTGATCGACACGCGCAGCCTCGCGCCTTGCGCGATTTGCGACTGGTGACGCCATTGAAGCGCGCTCTGAGTGCGCTCCTCGGCAAGGATGTTGTTGTAGCGCACGCCGACTTCGTAACTGGCGCCTCGTTCCTCGCCCGGGCCGGTGCTGATGGCGAAGTAGACGAAGGCCGCGTTGACGATGCCGATAACCCCGAAGAAGCCAAGCAGAATAAGCAGGATGTGCTTGCCGCCAAGACGCGTTTCCGTCGCCGTCACGCTCATTGTCCGGGTCCTCTGAAGTTGCTGTCGCGTTGGGTTTCCGTCCCGTCTCCGCTATCGCGCAAGATGAACGTCATGGGAGCCGACGCGGGAAGCGCTGCCGCCTTGTCGTGCGGAACTGTGACATAGATTTTTACGGAGCGCACGTCGTCGGGCTTCACCTCGATAAGCGGATTGTCGCCTTCGAGTCCGACAAAGGCAATGCGCGCCTCGGGCAGGCCTTTGACGCTCAGCGCGAAATTGCGCGTTTCCTGGCGTTTGTTAAGGAGACGGACGGTATAGCCGTTGCGAATGCCGCCATCCTTTGTCTGGACGAAGAGCGGATTCCGGTCCCGGATGGCGTTCATCTCAAGCACTGTTTTCTGCGAGAGACCGAATAGGATGATGCTGCTGACGAACACGAAAAGCCCTGCGTAAAGCATCGTCCTCGGCCGGATCAGCCGGAAGGGGGTGCGGTCACCGTGTTCCTCGGCCTGGAGATTGCGGAATGTGTCGTAGGCAATCAGCTTTGTGGGCCGGCCTACCTTCGTCATGATCTCGTCGCAAGCATCGATGCAGAGCGCGCATTGGATGCATTCGAGCTGCGAGCCGTTGCGGATATCGATGCCCGCGGGGCATACCGCCACGCATTGCGTGCAATCGATGCAATCGCCCCTGCCTTCCCAGCTATCGCCCTTTTTGTGCGGACTGCGAGGCTCGCCGCGAAAGCCGCGATAGGTGATCAGGAAGGAGTCGGAGTCGAACATGGCGCCCTGGATGCGCGGCCAGGGGCACATGTAGGTGCAGACCTGTTCGCGGGCCATGCCGCCAAGCGCGTAGGTGGTGGCTGTGAAAATCCCGAGGAAAACATAGGCGACGGCTGGCGCGTTGAAATGCAAGAACTCGGAAAGAAGCGTCGGCGCGTCCCGGAAATAGAAAACGAGGGCGCCGCCTGTGAGCACGCCGATCAGGAGCCAGCTGAGGTGGGTTCCGCCGAGCCGCCAGAGCTTGTCGAAGGACCAGGAGGATTTGGCGAGTTTCATGCGTGCATTGCGGTCGCCCTGCCACAAGCGCTCCACCATGATCATGAGGTCGGTCCAGACGGTCTGCGGACAGGCGTACCCGCACCACACGCGCCCGGCCAGCGCCGTCACGAGGAAAAGCGCCAGCGCCGACAGGATCAGGATGCCGGTAACGTAATAGAATTCTTGCGCCCAGATTTCGAGGCCGAAGAAATAGAGACGCTGATGGGCGAAATCGAGGAGAACCGCCTGATCCGGCAGGCCCGGTCCGCGGTTCCATCGCAGCCACGGCAGCCCGTAATAGATGCCGAGCGTGACGATCATTATGATCCATTTGATCCGCCGGAACTTGCCGTGGACCAGCTTCGGATAGATCGGCTCGCGCGACGCATAGAGAGCCTGTTTCTCTTTCGCGCCAACCGGCTTCGCGTCGAGGCGCTGGACGCCCGGCGCGGCTTCCTGGCTCAGCGAAGCAGCCGCTGGCACTTCAATCATGGCATACTCCAAGGGCCAAGGCACGGGCATAGAAAGCGTCGCAGCAGCTCATGGGCTTGCCCCATTCGCGGTTTGCTCGCTCTCCTAAACGCGGAGATTGTAGCGAAGGAAGTAGTGGGGCGTCATTGCGAATTCTTGGCGCCTCCTATGCCGCCCCCTTGCGATTCATAAAGCTCTACTGTCCGCCTCCCAGCGAATGCACATAGATGGCGAGTTTCTTGATGGTTGCCGGATCCAGGCGCCCAACCCACGCCGGCATCACGCCGCCATGGCCAGTCTCGATCTGGTGCTTGATGGCGGTTTTGGTGCCGCCGTAAAGCCAGTTATTGTCGGTCAGGTTGGGCGCGCCGAGTTCCTGATTGCCTTTGCCGTCCTCGCCATGACACGCGAGGCAGCCGCCATCGCCATGAAAGACCGCGTTGCCGCGCTCCGCCGCAGCCGCGTCGTGCGGCAGTTTCGAGAGCGAAAGCACGTATTCCGCCGCATCGTCGATCTGCGCTGGCGTGAGAAGGTTGTCCTTCCCGAAGCTGGGCATCTGGGTGACATGCGCGTTCTCGTTACCGTTCCGCGCGCCGTAAGTGATCGTTTGCTGGATCTCGTCCAAAGTGCCGCCCCAAAGCCATTTGTCGTCATTGAGGTTCGGGAAGCCCGGCGCTCCTTGAGCGCCGCGGCCATGGCACGCCGCGCAATTGTCGGCGAAGGCTGCCTTGCCGCCAGCGAGCGCGAAGTTGAGAAGCTCGGGGTTCGATTTGATCTCGGCAAGGCTCAACTGCGCGATGGCGCCGTCCTGCTTGGCATGACTGGCGCGCGCCTCATCCAGGCTCTCGGCGACCGAAGCGCGTTGAGTCCAGCCGAGCACCCCCTTGCTATAGTCCGAGACCATGGGCCAGGTCGGATAGAGGACCCAGTATCCGATCGCCCAGAGAATGCAGGTATAGAAGACCCAGAGCCACCAGCGCGGCAGCGGGGTGTTCAACTCCTTGATGCCGTCCCACTCGTGGCCGGTTGTTTCGACGCCGCTATGGCTATCAACATCGCTCTTACCGGCCATTGCTGCCTCCAGGATTCTCGTCGTCTTTTTCTAACGGGATGCGGCTGGCTTCCTCGAAACCCTTCTGGTTGCCGGGCCAGAACACGAAGACCACGACGGCGATGAAGAGCCCTATAAAGACAAACAGGCCCACCATCGCGGATATGGATTTCACAGATTCGTAAGTCATGGCGGTCCTCAGCGCAGGTTGGGGCCGGTGGCGTCGTATTTAGCGAAGTCGACGAGGGTGCCCAGCATCTGCAGATAGGCGATGACCGCATCAAGTTCGGTCGGATCGCCGGGCTTGCCATCGAATTTGCGGACCTGCGCCTTTGGATAGCGCTGAACCACGGCGGCTGCGCCTTCGCCGTCGGGGTTGGTTTGCGCGACGAGATCAACTTTCGCATTCTTGATCTCGTCGTCCGTATAAGGCACGCCGACGATGCGCAGTGTTTTCATGCGCTCGGCGATATCGCCGTAGTCAAGCTTGCGTGCGCCGAGGAACGGGTATCCCGGCATGATGCTCTCCGGCACGACCGAGCGTGGATCGGTCAGGTGGGCGGTATGCCATTCATCTGAATATTTGCCGCCGACGCGGGCCAGATCCGGCCCGGTCCGCTTCGATCCCCATTGGAAGGGATGATCGTACATGCTCTCCGCCGCGAGGCTGTAGTGGCCATAGCGTTCCACCTCATCCTTGAGGGTGCGGATCATCTGGCTGTGGCACAGATAGCAGCCCTCGCGGATGTAGATGTCCCGTCCGGCCAGTTCCAGCGGCGAATAGGGGCGCATCCCATCCACCTTCTCGATGGTCGATTTCAAGTAGAAGAGGGGCGCGATCTCGACGAGGCCGCCGATGGAGACCACGAAGAGAATGCCGAGGAGCAGGAGGAGGGAGTACTTCTCGAAAGGTGCGTGGCTGAGTTTCATGATGGCCTCCTACTCGGCCGGAACGGCTTGCGGACCGCGCAGCTCGGGCGCTGCGGCGATACTGGGTTGATCCGCCAGATCCACAGATTCATCGCCGCGGATGGTGCGCCACACGTTGTACGCCATGATCAAGCCACCTGTGAGGTACAGCACACCGCCGATGGCGCGGATGATGTAGTAGGGATGCATGGCCTCGACGCTCTCCACGAAGGAGTATTCCAGCACGCCATTGGGGTCGGTCGCTCTCCACATCAGGCCCTGCATGATGCCGGATACCCACATCGCGGTGATGTAGAGTAGGATTCCGATGGTAGCGAGCCAGAAGTGCCATTCGATAAGGCGCTGCGAATAGATGCCCCGGCGTTTCCACAGCCATGGCACCATGCAGTAGACGGCGCCGAAGGACACCATGCCAACCCAGCCGAGCGCGCCGGAATGAACATGGCCGATGGTCCAGTCGGTATAGTGCGAGAGCGAGTTGACCGCCCGAATGGCCATCAGCGGACCTTCGAAGGTCGACATGCCGTAGAAGGCCACGGAGACGACCAGGAAGCGGATCACCGGATCGGTGCGCAGCTTGTCCCAGGCCCCCGACAGCGTCATCAGCCCGTTGATCATTCCGCCCCAGGACGGCATCCACAACATGATGGAGAAGGTCATGCCGAGCGTCTGCGCCCAGTCGGGCAGCGCGGTGTAATGCAGATGATGCGGACCGGCCCAGATGTAGAGGAAGATTAGCGTCCAGAAATGAACGATGGACAGCTTATAGGAGTAGACAGGCCGCTCGGCGCGTTTCGGAACGAAGTAGTACATGATGCCGAGGAAGCCTGCGGTCAGGAAGAAGCCCACGGCGTTGTGGCCATACCACCACTGGGTCATGGCGTCCTGCACGCCGGAGAAGGCGCTGTAGCTCTTCGTGCCGAAGAACGAGACGGGCACCGCCAGATTGTTCACGATATGCAGCATCGCCACCGTGACGATGAAGGCGAGGTAGAACCAGTTCGCCACGTAGATGTGCGGTTCCTTGCGGCGCCAAAGCGTGCCCAGGAACACGAGCAGATAGGCGACCCAGACGACGGTCAGCCAAAGGTCAGTATACCATTCCGGCTCCGCATATTCCCGGCTCTGGGTGACGCCCATCACGTATCCGGACGCAGCCATGATGATGAAAAGCTGATAGCCCCAGAACACGAACCAGGGCAGCCAGCGGCCCCACAATCGCGCTTTCGAAGTCCGTTGGACGACGTACATCGAGGTCGCCAGGAGGGCATTGCCGCCAAAAGCGAAAACGACAGCTGACGTATGAACGGGGCGCAGCCGTCCGAAGTTGGTCCACGGCGTATGGAAGTTCAGCGCCGGAAAGGCAAGCTGCCATGCGATCAGGTCGCCCATCGTGAAGCCAACGACGCCCCAAAAGACCGTCGCGATCGTCGCTGCCTTGACAACGTTGTCGGCATAATAACCGGCCGGAACGCCCACACTGCTGCTGAAGGCCTTGCGGGAGAGGAAAACGACAGCAGCCAAGGCGAACAGCGAAAGGAGGATGGCGTGGAAAGCCATGACTGAAATCGACGGCTTCCGTCGCGATAAAAGCTCCGAGGAGCAAGCCGCCAACCGCGGCAATCAGCGACCCCCAGTCCAGGAGAGCGGCGCCGCCCCCTTTGTCGTGCTCGCAACTTCCATGATGATCTCCCGTGAATCCGGCGCAGCCGAGCCTTTGTGCGATCCGCGGGAGATAGACATGCGCCCACAACCGCACACGAGCTTTGATATCGATCAAATCATGAATGTGAAAGTTTTTCCGGGGATGCATTTCGCCGCAGCCTAGATCCATGATTCTGTTGATTGTCATGGTCAAAAAACCTGCTGCGTAGCTCGTTGATCTTGATCAAGGCATACGAATGGCTAATCCGCATTCTTGCATCACAGGAATTTGGAACGAACGCAAAGTGGTTGAAAAGGTGATTCAGCATTTCGGCTCCCATGCGAGCCATAGGCCGCAGCCCTTGGGGGAAGCCTTTCTGACGCTTCTGGAGCACGATCAGATGCGCCAGCTTCGGCTTTGCGCAGCGATCGAAAAGATCGCTGACGGCCTTCCCGCAACCGGCCACCAGAAAAAGACCGGTAAAGTGCTTGCCTTTCTGGACAAGGCTTTCTCACGGCATGTCTTTTTGAACGAGAAATGCCTTTTCCCGCTCATCCGAAGTCTTGAGGAGAAGAACGAAACCGTTGAACTCATGTTGAGCGAGCTTGAGTTCGAGCATTCGGCTGATAGGGGCCTGATCGTCGAAATTCTCTCCGCCTTCATGGCGCGCGACGCGCGGAATGCCGGGTTAGAGGCGCTGGGCTATCTGCTTCGGTCGTTCTTTGAAAATTATCGGAGGCATGCCGCCTGGGAGCGCACCGCGCTTTACCCGATTGTTCGGAAGCATCTCGCCAGCGGCAAGCCGCGGAAACAGCAAGACGCGCTGTTGCGCGCCTCCATGGGACCGAACGTCTCGGACGCGATCCTTAGAGCGGCGGCTTTTTGCTAAGAGGCGTCACTTTCCACGTCATTTTCCAATAGTCATCAGGCTCGCATTGCCGCCCGCGGCGGCAGTGTTGATGGAGACCGTTCTCTCTTTCACGAGCATGTCCAGATCGTATTCGGGGTTTGCGGGCAGAACCGGGATGATAGGACCGGGACAACGCGCCAAGGTTTGCCCGATCTCCCGGCCCGTCGCCTCATCACAAACGAGCACGGCGTTGAAGCTGGAGGCTTCCCACGCGGCGGCGCTTGCAATGCGAACGCGTAAAGGCTTCGGGAGGCCGTCAAGCAGGCGCTTAACCGATCCATTGTCATTCAGCAAAAAGCGGTTGCCGGTCGCGAGCGCGGCCCCGAACTGGTGCAAGGCGTCCGGGATCGAATTTGCGATGCCTAGGATGGTCCCACGCGGGTGGAAGCTTAGCCGGTTGTCTTCGCCAACGGGACCTTTGAGCGTCAGCTCGACCGGCAGAGGAGATTGTTCGCTGTAGCGCCCCATAGCTTCTTCAAGGCGCTTTCTTTCGGCCTCCTCCAAAAGTCCGGCCGCTCCGCCCTCGATCCATTTGGCGAGCGCAATCAGGGGTTCGAGCTTGCTCTCATCGCGTGCGCCGTGGAGCCGGGGAACCGGCCCATTCCGGAGGAGCCTATGTATATAGAGAGGCCCACCGGCTTTCGGCCCGGTTCCCGAAAGCCCCTCGCCGCCGAAGGGCTGAACGCCGACCACCGCGCCGATCATGTTGCGGTTCACATAGATGTTTCCGGCGCGGGCGCAGTTCACGATGAAATCGATGGTTTCGTCGATGCGGGAATGGATGCCCAGGGTCAGCCCGTAGCCTGTTGCGTTGATGTCGCCCACAAGGCTTGGTAGGTCGTCGCGCTTGAACCGGATCACATGCAGGATCGGGCCGAAAACCTCGTGAGTGAGTTCCTTGATCGACTCGATGCGAAGCAGGGTAGGGGCGATAAAAGCGCCAGCTGCGCAGAAAGCCGGAAGGTGCGCCTGAAACAGAACGCGGCCGCGTTTCTCCTCAAGATAAGCAGTGAGCCCGGCCTGAGCGCCGGCATCGATAACCGGCCCGACATCCGTCTCCAGCCTCGCCGGGTCGCCGGCCTTCAGTTCGGCCATGGCGCCTTTCAGCATCTCAAGAACGCGATCCGCGATCTCGTCCTGAAGGCACAGTACGCGAAGCGCTGAGCAACGCTGCCCCGCGGAGTCGAAAGCGGAAGCCAGCACGTCGCCCACCACCTGTTCGGGGAGAGCAGACGAGTCCACGATCATGGCGTTCTGTCCGCCGGTTTCCGCGATCAGGGGGATATTGCCCCGCTCCGCGAGCGTGCTCTGGATCAAACGCGCCACCTCGGTTGACCCTGTAAAGACGACCGCCTGCGTGCGCGGGTCAGCGACGAGCGCAGCTCCTGCCACTGAGCCGCGCCCGGGAATGAGTTGGAGAACGTCGCGCGGAATGCCAGCCTGATGGAGCAGCCTGACTGCCTCCGCCGCAATCAAGGGCGTTTGCTCGGCCGGTTTGGCCAGCGCGGGATTTCCGGCGGCGAGCGCCGCCACGATCTGACCAGTGAAAATGGCGAGCGGGAAGTTCCAGGGGCTAATACAGACGGTCGGACCGAGCGGCGTATGCGGCCCGGCGAGTTCCTTGCGAGCCTGGGCCGCGTAATAACGGCAATAATCGACGGCTTCGCGCACCTCGGAAATCGCATTGGGCATGGACTTGCCCGCCTCGCGGATCAGGAGAGCACAGAGCCGCTCCATGGATTGCTCAAGGAGGTCGCCGCCGCGTTCCAGGATGGCGGCCCTCTCGCTTGCGCTTGTGCTGGCCCAGCGCGACGCGGCGGCAGCGGCGAAAGACATCGCCGCTTCCACATCCCTTTCTGTTGCGGCTGCCGCATGGCCGACGATGTCCGCGTGTTTGGCCGGGTTGCAGATCGCCTTCCGGCCCGGTCCTGGCGTAATGGGAGCAGCGAGGATGGGCTCCGCATCATGGGAAGCGGCAATGCTTTCGGCGACGGTGCGCTCAAGCTCGCCGCGAGCACCCGCATCGGAGAGATCGAGCCCCTTCGAATTCTTCCGCTCCGGCTCGAATAAGTCGCGGGGGAGAACGATCAGCGGATGCGGCGCGCCGCCTAACCGGGCCGCTTCTGCGACCGGATCGGCGATCAGTTCCTCGATGGGGATGTTTTTGTCCACGAGTTGGTGGACAAAAGAGGTATTGGCCCCGTTCTCCAACAGCCGGCGGACGAGATAGGCGAGCAGCGTCTCATGCGTGCCGACTGGCGCGTAGATGCGGCATGGTCTGTTGAGGTTCTTCTGGCCAACCACATGGCCGTAAAGAGTTTCGCCCATGCCGTGGAGGCACTGGAACTCGTAGTCCCCGATCTGGAAGTCAGGCCCGGCCATATGATAGATGGCGGCGAGCGTATGAGCGTTATGCGTCGCGAACTGCGGGAAAACCACATCGCGGCGGGCGAGCAGGCGCTTGGCGCAGGCGAGATAGCAGACGTCGGTATAGGTTTTCTGGGTGTATACGGGATAACCGCTCAAGCCATCGACTTGCGCGCGCTTGATTTCGCTATCCCAATACGCGCCCTTGACGAGGCGGATCATGAGGCGGCGCCTCGTACGTTCGGCAAGGTCGATCAGGTAGTCGATCACGAACGGCGCGCGCTTCTGGTAAGCCTGCACCACGAACCCAAGCCCCTGCCAGCGGCCGAGCGCGCTGTCATTCGCAAGCGCTTCGATGAGATCGAGCGACGGCTCCAGCCTGTCCGCCTCCTCCGCGTCGATGTTGAAGCCAATGCCCTGCTGGATGGCGAGCAGCGCGAGCGTTCGGAGCCTGGGGTAAAGCTCGCTCTTCACGCGCTCCATCTGCGTGTAGCCATAGCGCGGATGCAGCGCCGACAGTTTCACGGAGATGCCCGCGGACTTCATGAATGCCCGGCTCCTCGCTCGCGCTGCCGATCGCGTGGATGGCATGCTCGTAAGCTTCCATATAATTGGCGGCATCTTTTTCGGTTAGCGCGGCCTCGCCGAGCATGTCGAAGGAATACAGGAACCCGCGCTCCTCAAAGGGCCTGGCGTGCTCAAGCGCTTCCTCGATCGTCTTGCCGGTCACGAACTGCCGCCCAAGAAGCCGCATCGCGAGATCCATGGCCTTTCGGATCACAGGCTCGCCGCCTCGTGCGAGCGCGCGGCTGAGAGAAGCCGCCATTCCCTGCTCGCTGCTCGTCGCCACGAGCCTGCCGGTTATCAGCAATCCCCACGCGGAGGCATTCACAAACCAGGACGGGCTGGCGCCGACATGCGCGCGCCAGTCGCCGTGGCTGAGCTTGTCGCGAATGAGAATGTCGCGCGTCTCGTTGTCGGGAATACGTAAAAGCGACTCTGCGAGGCACATCAGCGCCATGCCCTCGGGTGTCGAGAGCGAGAACTCTTTCATCAGCGCCTCGACCCCGAAGGCGTGGCCGCGTTCGGACCGCATTTTCGAGACGAGGCCATAGGCGAGGCTTTGAACCTTGCCCGTCAAGGCCGGATCAAGCCGCGCTTCCTCGATCAGCGGCGGGACGCAAACCGGTTCGGGCGCACGGTAGGCAGCCCTGATGGCGCCGCGCCTTCTCTTCGCGTCGTCAGCGCGGTCTGGAGTTTGCAGAACATCCATCGGCTTCGCATCCATAGAAGTGCCCTCGCATGAGCATGCCGCTTGAAGCGGTGGAAAAGCTAAATCAACATCTTGGATATCGGTCCCTCTCATGGCCGTCACAAGACAATTTCCCTTGCGTCGACGGCTTAACGGTTTAGAATGACTGGCCAGTCAGTCATTTTAGCAATTGTGATGATGGCAGCGAAGCAAGCTATGAAGGAGCAGGACGCGCCGGGAAAAAGTCCGGCGGAAGCTTCCGAGAGAAAGCGCCCGACGCAGGACGAGCGCCGCGCCGCGATTCTCGCCGCAGCCCTCGACGTCTTCTCGGAGAAAGGCTTCGCTGCTGCGAGGCTCGACGATGTCGCGCAGAAGGCCGGTGTCGCGAAGGGCACGATTTATCTCTACTTTCCGGACAAAGAGGCGCTGTTCGAAGCGCTCCTCCTGGGTCTCGCAAGCCCTGTTCTCCAGCGGATCGCGGCGCTGTCCACCGATCCCGCACTGCCTGCGAGCGCGATACTCGGCGGTATCCTCGCCGTGTTTCAAACCGAGATCATCGGCACGAACCGGGAGCGTCTGATGCGCCTCATCATCGCGGAGGGCCCCCGGTTCCCGAAAATCGCGGAATTCTACCACCGCGAAATCATCAGCAAGGGCCGCGAGATCATCCGAGCCATCGTAACGCGCGGCTACGAGCGCGGCGAGCTTCCCTCCGATGCGATGGCCAAATTTCCGCAGCTTTTTTTCGCGCCGCTTTTGACCGCGGTGCTTTGGCGGTCGCTGTTCTCGCAGTTCGATCCGCTCGACGTGAACGCCATGATCGAATGCCATCGCAAGCTGATGCTCGGTCTGAAGGATGAGGAGAACCAGAAATGAAGCGTCCCCCGAAAGCGGTTCTCATCGCCCTTCTCGTTGCAGGCGGGCTGGCAGGCGGATGGTGGTACAAGACCCGGCAGACGGGCAGCGGCGAGCTTGTTCTGCAAGGCAATGTCGAGGTGCGCCAGGTCAATCTTGGCTTCAAAGTTGCGGGCCGCATCGAGACCTTGAATGTCGATGAAGGCGACCGCGTTCGCACCGGTCAGGTGCTGGCGTCGCTCGATAAAATCTATTTCGAGGACTCGCTCGCCCAGATGCGGGCGCAACTCGGCCAGTCGGGGGCTAATTATGCGAAGCTGAAGGCTGGCAACAGGCCGGAAGAGATCGCCCAGGCCAAGGCGCTGGTGGCCGAACGTCAAGCGACCCTGACAAATGCAAAGATTACGAGGAGCCGGGCTGAGTCCCTTCTGAAGACGCCCGCAGGGTCTCAGAAGACGGTCGACGACGCGACGGCCGCCGAACGGCAGGCCGATGCCTCGCTCAATTCTGCGCGCGAGGCGCTGCGGCTTCAAGAGATCGGCTTCCGCGCCGAGGACATCGCACTCGCGAAAGCGCAGTTCGACGAGCGGAAAGCGAACTTGCAGGTGGCCGAGCGGCAACTGGCGGACGCCGATCTGATCGCGCCAAGCGACGGGACCGTTCTGAGCCGCGTGCGCGAGGTCGGCGCCATCGTACAGGCGGGCGAGACGGTCTATGTGCTGAGCCTCACGTCGCCCGTCTGGGTCCGCACCTATGTGTCCGAGCCGGACCTCGGGCGCATCAAGCCGGGCATGGATGTGAGCGTGCACACAGATATGGAGGGCGGGAAGGTTTATAAGGGCAAGGTCGGCTTTATCTCCACCGCCGCTGAGTTCACCCCGAAAACGGTGGAAACGACAGAGCTCAGAACAGCACTCGTCTACCGCATCCGCGTCGTGGTCGACGGCACGGCGGACGAATTGCGGCAGGGCATGCCGGTCACTATTGATCTTGCGCCAGCGCCAGAAAGAACCCCTATTGCGAGCAGTACGCCATGATTGGCGAAGACGTTGCCATCGTTGACAAACTGACGAAGCGCTTCGCGCCTGAGGGGCCGCCGTCGCTCGATGCGATCAGCTTTTCGATCAAAAGCGGGCAGGTTACCGGCATAGCGGGGCCGGATGGCGCTGGCAAGACGACCGTGATGCGGCTGATGGCGGGACTGCTCGTGCCGACCGAGGGCGGTCTTACGGTGTGCGGCTACGACACCATCAAGGACAGCATCGCGCTTCATCACGCCATCGGCTACATGCCCCAGCGCTTTGGGCTTTATGAAGACCTGACCGTGCTCGAAAACCTGACGCTCTACGCCGATTTGCGCGGCGTGATGGGTAAGGCGCGATCCGAAACATTCGAACGGCTCCTCGCTTTCACCGACCTCGCGCGCTTCACGAGCCGCCTCGCCGGTAAACTTTCGGGCGGCATGAAACAGAAGCTCGGCCTTGCCTGCGCGATGCTGAAGTCGCCGAGGCTTCTCCTTCTCGACGAGCCGAGCGTGGGTGTCGATCCGATTTCAAGGCGCGAACTGTGGCGCATGGTCCACGCGCTGACCCACGAGGGCGTCGCCGTCGTGTGGACGACCGCCTATCTCGACGAGGCGGAGAATTGCGCCGAGGTTATCGTTCTCAACAATGGCGCTCTTCTATACAAGGGCGACCCCAAGGCCATGACGGCGAATATCGGCGACCGGGTTTTCCTGGTTGGAGGCGCGGGCAGCGAACGGCGAACGCTGCTGGCGCGAGCGCTCTCGCGGCCGGAGATCATCGACGGCGTGCTGCAAGGCGATGCGGTCCGTCTTGTCGTGAAGGAGGGTGCACCTGCGCCCACGCCGCAAGAGTTGGAGAGTCCGGGAATCTCGGTTGCGCCCGCGAAGCCTCGCTTTGAGGACGCCTTCGTGGCGATGCTTGGCGGACAGTCAAAGCGCACCCTGGATCTGAAGGCCGCCCTGCAAGCAGCCAGCGAGGGACGCGCAGCCGTCGAAGCCGTTAATCTGACGAAGAAGTTCGGGGACTTTACCGCGGCGGATCATATCTCGTTCAGCATCAAACGCGGCGAGATCTTCGGCCTTCTCGGCCCGAACGGGGCAGGGAAGTCCACCACCTTCAAGATGATGTGCGGCCTTCTGCGCCCGACCGGGGGAACGGCGCGCGTGGATGGCTACGACCTTTATTCGGCGCCTTCCGCTGCGCGCGGGCGGCTCGGCTACATGGCGCAGAAGTTTTCGCTTTATGGCGATTTGAGCGTGCGCCAGAACCTCGACTTTTTCGGCGGCGCTTACGGGCTTTGGGGTGCGAAGAAACGAGACGCCATCGACCGCGTGGTGGCGGCCTTCGATCTTGGCCCACATCTTGGCGTGAATGCGGGCACTCTGCCGCTTGGCTTCAAGCAGCGGCTCGCGCTATCCTGCGCCATTCTCCACAACCCGCCGGTGCTCTTCCTCGACGAGCCGACCTCTGGCGTCGATCCGATCACGCGGCGTGAGTTCTGGGGCTATATCAATTCCATGATCGCCACAGGCGTAACGGTTATGGTCACAACCCATTTCATGGACGAGGCCGAATATTGCGACCGCGTTGCTCTGATCTATCGCGGTAAGAGTATCGCAATCGACACGCCGGACGCCTTGCAGGCGAGCGTGCGGACGCCGGCGTTGCCCAACCCGACACTCGAAGATGCGTTCATCGCCCTGATCGAAGCCCAGGACAGGCGGGAGGCTGCATGAGCGATCTGGAAACGCTGGAAAGAAAGGCCCCTCACCCTGTCCCTCTCCCGCCGGGAGAGGGAACGACGCTTCAACGGCCGACCCCCCTCTCCCAGAGGGAGAGGGTTGACAGCTTCGACAAAGGCGGCGGCATCCGGCGCATGCGCGCGCTCATCCGCAAGGAAATGCTGCAGATCGTTCGCGATCCAAGCAGCCTCGTTGTTGCGGTCGTGCTGCCGTTGATTCTGCTGTTCCTGTTCGGCTTCGGCGTCTCCTTCGACGTGACGAAAATGCGAGTCGGCGTCGTGATCGAAAACCCGAATCCGGAAACGGAAATGTTCGTGGCTTCGCTCGCCAACACGCCGTTCTTCCACGTTCACGTTGCCCATGACCGCCGCGCTTTCCTCGATGATCTCACGGCCTCACGTATCGACGGTGTTGTCATTCTCGCGGGTGATTTTACCCAGCGCATTGCGCGCGGCGACACGGCGGGCGTACAGATCATTACCGACGGCACCGATCCGAATACGGCGAGCCTCGTCACCGCCTATGTGCAAGGCGCCTGGCAAACCTGGCTCGCTCAGCGCGCTTTGAGCAGTGGCTTACAGGTTAACGCGCTTATCTCGACGGAGCCGCGCGTCTGGTTCAACCCCGAGCTTGAAAGCCGCCGCTTCCTCGTCCCCGGCTCCATCGCGCTCATCCTGATGATGATCGGGTCGCTCTTGACCGCGCTCGTGGTGGCGCGGGAGTGGGAGCGCGGCACCATCGAGGCGCTGCTCGCAACGCCTGCGAGCGTGCCGGAATTTCTCGTCGGCAAGGTCGTGCCGAACTTCTTCCTGGGCCTGGGTGCGATGGCCATCTCGGTCATCTTTTCCGTGTTCGTTTTCGATATGCCACTGCGTGGTTCGATCTTCAGCCTGCTTGCTGCGACGACGGCTTTCCTTCTTGTCGCCTTGAGCGCCGGGCTTCTCATCTCAACGGTTGCGCGGACGCAATTTCTCGCAAGCCAGATCGCGATGATGGCGTCGTTTCTGCCGGGTCTGTTCTTCTCCGGCTTCATCTTCGAGCTGTCTAGCATGCCGGCCCCGCTCCGCGCTTTCTCGGCGCTCGTGCCCGCCAAATATTTCGTGAGGAGCCTGCAGACCATCTTCCTCGCGGGCGACATCGCGTCGGTGCTCGTGCCGAGCATTCTCATCCTCAGCTTCATGAGCGTCGTTGTGATGCTGCTGACCTGGCGCAACTCAAAAATGAGGCTCGACTAGCGATGCCGCCCAAACTGATTGCGCTCATCATCAAGGAGTTGCTCTCCGCATTCCGGGACCCGCGCACCCGCATCGCGTTTATCGTTCCGCCCATCATGCAGGTGTTCCTCTATGCCTATGCGGCGACGCTCGAGGTCACGAACGCGCCCATCGGCGTCTACAACGAGGACTGGGGACAGTATTCGCGGCAGCTCATCAGCCGGTTCGAGCGAGCCTCGGCCTTCTCCACGATCGACTATTTCAAGAGCGAGAAGGAAATCCAGCCCGCCATCGATAGCCAGAGCGTGCTCGCGGTCGTCCGTATCCCGCAGGACTTCTCGCGGAAAGTGGCCGCGCGCGAGCCCGTCAGCGTGCAGGTGCTTCTCGATGGGCGAAAGTCAAACAGCGCGCAAATCCTCAACAGCTACATCAGCGCCATCGTTACGAATTACGCTGCGGATGTCATCCTGGGCGAGGACCACCGCGATGTCAGCGCGGTGCTCGACCGCTCCTGGTTCAATCCGAACCGCGAGTACCGGAACACCATGGTGCCGGGCCTTGTCGGCACGCTCACCATGACGACGGTGCTCATGGTGATGGTGATGTCGGTTTCGCGCGAGCGGGAACTCGGCACCTTCGAGCAGCTTCTCGTCTCGCCTTTGCAGCCGCTCGAAATCATGATCGGCAAGGCCGTGCCGGGGCTTATCATCGGCGTGGTGCTGGGGACGGTCATCACGGGGATCGTCACGCTGGTGTTCGGCATCCCGCTCACCGGCTCGATTTTCGTACTCTATGCGGGGCTTATCGTGTTCACGCTGGCGATCATCGGCGTGGGGCTGTTCATCTCGTCGCTCGTCTCGACGCAGCAGCAGGCCATGCTCGGCGCGATGGTCTACATGATGCCCGCGATGATGCTGTCGGGCTTTACGAGCCCGGTGCAGAACATGCCCGACTGGTTGCAGCCGGTGGCGCTCCTGAACCCGCTCACGCATTTCCTCGTGATCGTGCGTGGCGTGTTCTTGCGCGACATGCCGATGGCGCTGGTGGCGGAGCGGATCTGGCCGATGGCGGTCATGGCGGTCTTCACGCTGACGGCGGCGAGCTGGCTGTTCCGGCGGAAGCTGGGTTGACCTCCAAAAGTTGAGAGCGCCGGATGCTCGCCCGAGGCCTTGAGGCGCGGCCGGCGCTCCGCTCCGGCGTTACGGTTTACAAAAGGTTGAAATTGGTTTCGTTTCGTAGAACGGCTATATCTAACAATATAGGTAGTTTTAGGCAAGACGACGCTGGCTGGCGCGCCCATGCTGACGAAAGGCCTGGCGCTCGTTAACACATTATATTTAACGGACTTTTGCGCGTCCTATTTCGTCCAAAAAGAACCACACCGAGCCCGGCCGGAAAATTGTTTATTGTCAATGGGTTGAGGAGGCTGTCTGCATCCGGCCGGACACGCGCCGTTATCATCGTTAAGGATTTTTTTAGACCGGAAATAACACTTATACGCCGCTGTTAACCATATTGCGTTAAGGGTGCGCCAGGACGGCGCGGCTGATCAGTGGGGAGGCGGGATGGATCGGGAGCAGTCGATCGCGCGATGGCGACAGGGCAAGGTGTCCTGGAACGCCTGGGCCAGTGACATGCTCGCCCGCAAAGCCGGGATAGAAGAGCCGTGGCCATTTCGACTTCAGGCTCGGCCTCGGCTTTTGGTATGATTTGCTTTCCGATTGCGGCAGATCCGTCTGGCGGCCTTTCTTGATTTGGGCGGGCTATATAGGAGCATTTGCCGCGTTCTATCTCTGGAATGCGGGAATAGGCATTGAAAACTGGCGGTTGACCTGCTGGGCGAACGAATCATCGGTGGGATTGAAAGCGTTGAGCCTTTCAATCGCGAACGCTGTTCCGGTGATCGCTTCCAGCCGGCCCGAGGAAATCCGTTCAATCTACGCCTGTCTGTATGGCGTGTCCGGGGTCACACAAGGCGCTATGCAATTCAACGTTCCAAGCTGGAGTTCGATGCTGCAAGTTGCGCAGAACGTGATTGGCGTGATCCTAATCTTTCTGCTGCTGCTCGCGATTCGTAACCAATTCAAGATAAAGTAGAGCGCTACGCACAAAGCGTTTGAAATCTCGCAAAAGGGCATGTGCATTCGCGCACGGACCCCTAGACTCTCCCTGATTCGGACGAAGGGAGACTCGCCGTGGAGCAATCGGACCAGCACGATTTCTTCTCGAACGGACCGCAGGGCGATCTGTTCGGCCCGCCGCGGCGCGTGAGCTATGCGCCGAAGCCCGAGAAGGTGCGCGCCCAGCTTGTGGCGCTGCTCGATGAGATGCGCGCCGCCGAAGCCATGCCCTGGAGCGAGAATGACTGCGGTTTCTGGAAGCAGGTCTTCCCGCAGATGACCAATTGGCTGCCCGAGGACGAGGCGGCGCAATTGCGCTTCGAGTTCGAGACGGAACTGGCGCGGCTCATGGCCGCTTAGCCCGTCTTTTCCAAGCTCTATTCGGCGGCGCGAGGATGGATTGCCGCGAGGTCAGCTTCAATCTGCCGCCTTCGCTCCATCAAATCATAATCCGCCTGCAGCCCCAGGAAAAACCCATCCGAGACCCCGAAATAGCGGGCGAGCCGAAGGTCAGTATCGGCCGTTATGGCACGCTTTCCCAAAACAAGTTCATTGATCCGGCGAGGTGGCACATGGACGGCACGCGCAACACTGTTCTGACTTAACGCCATAGGCTTCAGGAACTCTTCCAGCAGAATTTCACCGGGATGCGGGTTGGGCAGAAGCGTCTCTTCATCATCAGTGATAGTCGACGATTTCGACATCGCGTATTCCTCCTTCTTCCCAGGTAAAACAAATCCGCCATTGATCGTTGATCCGAATGCTATGCTGGCCCTGCCGCCCGCCTTTCAAGGCTTCCAGACGATTGCCAGGCGGAACACGCAGGTCTTCAAGCACACGCGCTTGATTCAGCAGACGCAGCTTCCGAAGCGCCACAGGTTGAATATCGCCAGGCAGATTGTGGCTTCGCCGGCCTGACCAAATCAAAGCCGTTTCGCGGTCGGCGAAGTTGCGGATCATGCGGCACTATAACGCGTCGCGTCATAGCATGCAAGTCTTGCACTTTGTTCCGCGGGCCACCTCAGATAGGCATGAGGCTTGCAAGCCCGGCTTAAGCAAAGCACAGTGCCCGCGAAACGAATCCAAGCCGCCCCGCCAGGAGACACGATGGCCCTCCACGTCGCGCTGAACCACCGTACGGAATACACCTACGACCGCTTGACCGGCCTCGGCCCGCAGATTGTGCGGCTTCGTCCGGCCCCGCATAGCCGTACACCCATCCTGTCCTATTCGCTGACGATCACGCCGAAGGACCATTTCATAAATTGGCAGCAGGATCCGTTCGGCAACTATCTGGCGCGGCTGGTGTTTCCCGAGCAGACGCGCGAGTTCAGGGTCGTGGTCGATCTCGTGGCGGACATGGCCACGATCAACCCGTTCGACTTTTTCGTCGACGAGTGTGCGCGCGATTTCCCCTTCGCCTACGAGCCGGAGCTGAGGGAAGAGCTGGCGCCCTATCTCAAGGCAACGGAACCGGGGCCGCTTCTCAAGGAGTATCTCGCCAAGCTTCGCATCGACGCGAAAACCTCCATCGACTTCATCTGGGCGCTCAACGGGCAGCTTCAGCATGACGTCAAGTATCTCATCCGCATGGAGCCGGGCGTGCAGACGCCGGAAGAGACTCTGCGGAACGGCTCGGGCTCCTGCCGCGACTCGGGCTGGCTGCTGGTTCACATCCTGCGCAATTTCGGGCTCGCGGCGCGCTTCGTGTCGGGCTACCTGATCCAGCTCAAGGCGGACGTGAAATCGCTCGATGGGCCATCGGGCACGGAGCAGGACTTTACCGATCTGCACGCCTGGGCCGAGGTTTATCTTCCGGGCGCCGGCTGGATCGGGCTCGACCCGACCTCGGGCCTGTTCGCGGGCGAAGGCCATATCCCGCTTGCCGCCACGCCATCCCCGCAAAGCGCAGCGCCGATCAGCGGCGAGCACGAAGAGGCGGAGGTCGATTTCGCCTTCTCCATGAAGGTGACGCGCATCCTGGAAAGTCCGCGCGTCACGCTGCCCTACACCGAGGAGCAGTGGAGCGCCATCGCGAAGGCGGGCCACGAGGTGGACCGCCGCCTGCAGGCTGGCGATGTACGCCTTTCGATGGGCGGCGAGCCGACCTTCGTCTCCATCGACGACGTGGATGGCGCGGAATGGAACACGGACGCCGTCGGCCCGACAAAGCGCCTCTATGCCGAAAACCTCATCCGGCGCCTGCGTGACAAGTTCGCCCCGGGCGGTCTTCTGCATTATGGGCAGGGCAAGTGGTATCCGGGCGAGCAGCTTCCCCGCTGGGCTTTCGCGGTTTATTGGCGCGCGGATGGGCAGCCGCTCTGGGAAAATGAGCAGCACATCGACCGGGAAATCCCGGCCAAGCCCGCAACGCAGGCGGACGCCGGCATTTTCGCCGCCACGCTCGCCGGGCAGTTGGGCCTGCCCGCCGATAGCGCGCTGCCCGCTTATGAAGACCCGGCGCATTTCCTCTTGATCGAGCAGAAGCTGCCGCTCAACCTCGACCCCGCCACAAACAAGCTCGACGATCCGCAGGAGCGAGCCCGCGTCATCAGGGCCTTCGAAAGGGGCCTCGACAAGCCATCCGGCTATGTGATGCCCATCCAGGTCTGGCACAGCCAGGCGCGCGGGCGGAGCTGGGTCACCGAGCGCTGGGCATTTAGGCGCGAGCGGCTGTACCTCCTGCCGGGCGATTCCCCTGTCGGGTTCCGGCTGCCGCTCGGATCGCTCCCCTATTTCGGGGCTGCTAATGCGTCTCATGTGATCCCGATCGACCCGTTCGCGGCCCACGGCGCACTGCCGCCGCGAGAGGTGCTTCTGCGCGACAGGCGGCAGTCGGTCACGTTGCTTGAACCTCCCGTCTTTACGGTTGTTCCTCCCGCAGAGGTTTTCGGCTCGGTTCGCACGGCGATGGCGATAGAGCCGCGCGATGGGCACATCTGCATCTTCATGCCGCCGCTGGTCGACGCC
Source organism: uncultured Alphaproteobacteria bacterium (assembly GCA_963757195.1). Taxonomy (GTDB): domain Bacteria; phylum Pseudomonadota; class Alphaproteobacteria; order Rhizobiales; family Rhodomicrobiaceae; genus Rhodomicrobium. Next base: position 1,049,914 of record CAVWQG010000001.1, on the reverse strand, counting down.
GAGGACTACGCCGCGCTTGCCGCCGCCGTGGAGGAGACCGCGAAAATCACCGGCCTGCCCGTTCACATCGAGGGCTACCACCCGCCCTCCGACCACCGCCTCAACGTCATCAAGGTCACGCCCGATCCCGGCGTCATCGAAGTGAACATCCACCCGGCCACCAACTGGGATGAAGCTGTCACCATCACCGAGACGCTTTACGAGGAAGCGCGTCAGGCCCGGCTCGGCACCGAAAAGTTCATGGTCGACGGCCGCCACGCCGGCACCGGCGGGGGCAACCACATCGTGCTTGGCGCGTCCGCGCCCGCCGACAGCCCCTTCCTGCGCCGCCCCGATCTGCTGAGGAGCATCATCGCCTACTGGCAGAACCACCCGTCCCTGTCCTACCTGTTTTCCGGGATGTTCATCGGGCCGACCAGCCAGGCGCCGCGCATCGATGAGGCGCGCAACGACTCGCTCTACGAAATGGAGATCGCCTTCCAGCAGGTGCCCGATCCGAGCGAAGGCTGGATCCCCTCCTGGCTCGTGGACCGCATCTTCCGCAATCTCCTGATCGACTCGAGCGGCAACACCCACCGCGCCGAAATCTGCATCGACAAGCTTTACTCTCCCGACAGCTCGTCGGGGCGGCTCGGCCTTGTGGAGTTCCGCAATTTCGAGATGCCGCCACACGCGCGCATGAGCCTCGCGCAGCAGCTGCTTTTGCGCTCGCTGATCGCGTGGTTCTGGGAGAAGCCCTTGAAGCGCAAGCTTATTCCGTGGGGAACGGAGCTGCACGACCGCTTCATGCTGCCCGAATTCGTCTGGCACGACTTCAAGGACGCGATCGCCGAACTGCGCGAGGCGGGCTTCCCCGTCGAGCTGGAGTGGTTTGCGCCGCATTTCGAGTTTCGCTTCCCGGTCTACGGCGCCGTCAACTATGACGGCATCGAGATCGAGCTGCGGCAGGCGCTTGAGCCCTGGCACGTCCTTGGCGAGGAGGGCGCGCCGGGTGGCACGGTGCGCTACGTGGATTCGTCGCTGGAACGGCTTCAGGTGAAGGTGAAAGGTAATCTCGGCTCGCGCTATCAAGTGACGTGCAACGGCATCACCGTGCCGCTCAAGTCCACGGGTACGCATGGCGAGGCTGCGGCGGGCGTCCGGTTCCGCGCCTGGTGGCCGTCAAGCTGCCTGCAGCCGACCATCCCGCCGCACACGCCGCTTGTGTTCGATCTGTTCGACAGCTGGGCGGGCCGCTCGGTTGGCGGCTGCCGCTATCATGTCGCGCATCCCGGCGGGCGGGCCCACGATACGTTCCCGGTCAATGCGCTGGAGGCGGAGACGCGGCGGCTGGCGCGCTTCGAAACCTATGGCCATACGCCCGGGTCGATGACGCCGTTCAACCCTGGGTCGAACCCGAACTTCCCGCACACGCTGGATTTGCGCCGCATCGCGTTTTGACGACCTCCAGAAAAAATGGTCCATGTCGCAAACTTTGGACCATCTTGCGTTTGTGTCCACTTGCTGAGGTGGGAGCTTAGGAAAGAACGTCTTACAGAGGGGTTAATAGCGGTAAGCCATTGATATAAATGCCAAAAAACGGGATAGGCACGCGCCGCCGCGGCTGCAAACGGCGCGTGCATGGTTAATTTGAGCGCCCGGAACATATTTAACGGACTTTTGCGCGTCCCATTCTGGCTAAAAATACAATCGGTTAACCCTAGCCGATCGAGGGCGAAAAGCTCGTTACTTTCAAGCCTCTAGATCAGCTTATCCGCGCCGGCCGGACGCGGGCTGCCACAATTTTTGCACATTTCGACCGGCGATTTTGACCAGAAATAAATCCGGCGTCGTCGCGGTTAACCAAACTTCGGTTAACGGATGCCGCCGTTCGGCGGGGAGCCGCCGCCGATGGATGAACCGCCGTTGCCGCCCGGCGCCAGCCGATGACTGGCCACGCGCCTTTCGGCTCAAGCTTGACCTTGGGTCCGTCGGCGCCTAATGAGCTGACGCGCAAGACGATCCAGACGCAGCTCGAAGCCGCGCGCTGGCCGGATTTCGGCGAGGTGAAGGCGGCTTAGGCACAACTCATGCGCTGCCCGGCATTACCCCTCATCCTAAACGGGCACAGCCTGCCCCCTCTCCCATGGGGAGAGGGTTGGGGTGAGGGGGTGGTGGGGTCGATCCCGGCACGCACACTGGCGATGGACAAGACGGTTCGTGCGTGGTCGCTCGCCGACCGCCTATATGCAGAAGCGCCTGGATTTGCTGACCGGCGGCGATCAACAGCTTGGCGTCGTGCAGAGCTTCCAGGGCGAGATTTTCGTCGTCGGCTTGTGAGATCGCGCCGCCGTCGTCCCGGAAAAGCGAAGCCTTATCCGGGACCGTAACAGATTGAAGCGCCACCCTTTTTGCGATCCCGGCTCGCGCTTCGCTTGGCCGGGATGACGACGCGTAGAGCGTGCGGCGTTCGGGATGACGAAGCGCGGAGCGCGGCCGCCCTCGATCCCCGGATCAAGTCCAGCATCAAGCCCGGCCATGACGCCAAAGCCTCGTGAGGCCTTCAAACCGCGGCGGCGTGCTGCGCGTTCCAGGACAGGCCCTCGCGCGCATAATAGAAGCCGTTGACGAACGGAATATCGTCCGACAGCTGCAGCAAGCGGGCCTCGGCCTCGCCGGGCGCACACTTGCCATCCAGCGCCTCGCGATAAATGGACGTAACGGCGATCATATCCATATGTTGCGGCGAGATGCGGAAGTGCGTGACGCCCATCTTCTTCAGCGCCTCAAGCTCGTTCAGCAGGACGGCATAGCCGTGCGACTGGGTTGAGGTGCCGCTGATCGTCAGCAGGTCTTCGCCTGTAACGGTCGTCGCCGACAGGCCGTTCGGATCGAGGCCGCAAACGTACTGGCACGTGTCCTTGGTGAGGCCGTGGCTTCGCGCGTGATAGCAGCGCATCGCGATCGAAAGCGTCTGGCGTCCGAAAACCATGACCTCGATTTCGGCCGGTGTGTTGGCCAGCACCTTGATGGAGGCGCCAGGGGCCTCGACCGGGAGCACGATGCGGAACGCGCCGTTGCGGAGCGCGAACTCGCGCGCGCCCTCGTTGAAGACGTTGATGAGGGGGCCGATCACATGCGGCTTGCCGTGGAGCGACTGAAGGCAGGCGACGTCATTGGCTTCGACCACGGCGTCTTCGCTGGCGTGCTTTTTGATGCCATCCATCTCACGCGGCGAGGTGACGAGCCCCAGCGTGGAGATGACAACCTGCTTGCCCGCGCTCTTCAGCCGGTCGGCAACCGGATAGAAATAGTCTTCGAAATAGGGCTCGCGCTTCGAGCAGATAACCTCGCCCAGATAGACGCAATCGACCGGCGCTTCATCGGCGATCTTGAAGTAGAAGTCGCGGCGCTTCTCGGCGTCCCAATGATAAAGGAGCGGCCCCAATGTTAGTTGCGCCTTGGCCGATTTTGCAGTTCCGGCTTCCATCAGCGCCAGCCCTTCTTATACGCGCCCGTTGTTTGCCGCTTGCCTTCGGAAAGGCTCGAGAGATCGGTTGTCGAGCGCTCGCCCTCGGCCAGCGCATCGACCGCCTTGCGGAAAGCGCTCACCACTTCGCTCACATAGGCGCGGCTTCGCTGGCGGCCCTCGATCTTGAGCGCCGTGACGCCCGCCTTTTTCAGCTCGGCGAGGATGTCGATGGCGTTGAGCGCGACCGGCTCCTCGAAGAGGTAGGAGGCGGTCCCGCGCGTCACATAACGCGCCTTGCAGGGCGTCGGGTAGGCGGCGGGCTCGTTCTTGCTCACCCGGTTCAGCACCACATTGCCAAGGCAGGAGAGGATGTGATCGCCGTCCTCCTTGTAATTGACGTGGCTCGCGGGAGCGCATGCGCCTTCGCTCGTGGGCGAGAGGCCCGTCATGTAGGACGACAGGAAGCAGCGGCCCTCCGACATCGGCCCGACGCTGCCGTAAGCGAACACCTCGATCTCGATGCCGGTCTCTTCGACGGCCTTGGCGACTTCCTCAACCGAGAGCACGCGCGGAAGGACCACGCGCTTCACGTCGAACTGGTCGCGGAAGAAGTTGATCGACAGCGAACTTGCGGCCGAACCCTGAACCGAGAGGTGGCGGCGCAAATCGGGATGTTTGCGCATTGCGTAATCGAGCACGCCGAGATCGGCGAGGATCACGGCGTCGGCGCCAGCCGCGGCCGCGTTATCGACGGCGGCCTGCCAATCCTTCATCTGTCCGGCGGGCGGAAACGTGTTGATCGCGATGAGGACCTTGCGGCCCTTCTTGTGCGCGTAGGCCACGCCTTCGGCCATCTCTTCGACATCGAAGTTCAGCCCCGGATAGTTGCGGGCGTTGGTGCGGTCGTTATAGCTGCAATAAACGGTGTCCGCGCCTGCCTCGATGGCGGCCCGCAAAGCTGCGGGCGAACCGGCGGGACAGACGAGTTCAAGAGACTGGGTCATGTTCGGTAGCTTTTTTCTTGTCCCGGACTTCCAGCTTGGCGATTCGGGTCTTGAGGGTCTTGATCTCGGCTTGAAGAGTCTCGCGCTCGGCCTTCCAGTCGGCTGCGCCAGCTTCCTCGTCGTGGAAGGATTCGTGGACGGCGGCGACGCGGCTTTTGGCGGTTTCGCGGACGCGGCCAAGGGCGCTCAACGCGCGTCCGACCGGTTTCGACAAGGGCCCGAACAAGCCCGTGATGTCGTTGAAAAGGTCGATCTCTTCGCGGTCGAGCGTGTTTCGCAGCGCAACGATCGCGGCTGTGTCGCCCGTGATCACGAGGCCGCGCGTGAAGAATAGCGCGTCGCCGTCGATGCGGCCTTCAAGCAAATTCAGGAGGATGTCGAGATCGCCCTTGATATGGGCGTCCGCCGCTCCCTGGCCTGTCTTCTCCAGAATGCGGACCCTCGGCTTCTCGTCGCCGCCGTATTTCAGCTCGAAGCGGTGCGGAACGTCGTCGGGATCGACATGGATTATGGCAGGCTTCAAGCGCGCCAGGTTCTGAAAAAGCTTCGGGTGGGCGCGCTGCATTCCCCGCAGCAGAGCGCCAACCGCGCGCGCCAGGACGAACGGCGGCGTGACATACATCGCCCCGCGGACGATCGGCGTCGGCAAATTGGATGGCTTCATGCGCTGGATGATGTGTAAAGATGAAGCGCGGGTCAAGCTCGACTTTGCGCGTCATCTGGAAGCGGTTTTTCGCTGGATGGATTCTTCCGCGCGCAGCGTGATCTCAGGGATAGGCTCCTTCGTGACTCTCGACCGGATGCGCCAAAGGCCGTTAGCGCAGCAAAGCAAAGGCGAACCGGAAATAAAGAAACTCGCGGAACCATGCACGTATATCCGCATTCAGGAGTAGAGGGAGCGTAATTCAGAAGGCTTCCTCAAGCTGCCTCGAAGGAAAACGAAATGGAAAAGAAGCTCTCGGGTCTTCTCGGGACAGTCGCTGCTGTCGCGATGTGCCATGCGGCCCCCACCGCAACTCAAGCAGCCGGTCGCCTAGACCCGCTTGAGGTTCAATCCTACGCAGAACTTTTGGATCCGATTCCAAATGCTGCGGCGTTACTGGTCATGGATGACAATAGGAGGAGCGAAGAGGCGCAAATCCAGCCGGTCCAGTATTACTACCACCATCACCACCACAGATACTACAGAAGACGTTTCTATCCTGGCCGTTATCATCACCATCACCACCATCACCACCATCATCATCACCATCACCATCAATACTATCGATGAGGTGAGGCAAGCTGGGGCGGTAGGTGCTCGCGCGGTTAAGAGCGCTTAGCCGCCCTCGCCTTGGCGGCGCGAAGGAGATGCCGGTAAGTCCCGTCGAAGACGGTATTTGTATCAGAAACCCATGTCGTGTCTTTGGCCAGCGTATCGCGGCTTTTGTGAATTCTGCGCCCGCGCATTTCGCGTTCGGCTGCTTCTTCCTCTTCCATCGGAACGAGTTCGAATTGCGGTTCCGCAGGGATGAACAGAAGCTGCATGAATGGCTCTCCCGGCCGGAAGATATGCGTCCGGCCCTCGGCGGGGGTCTTGAAAACCACAAAGGAGATGATCGGCCACCAGCTTGTGCGCAAAAGCGCGGGCACCGCGATTGGAACGCTCTCAGCCGGATCGGTATAGAAGCGCGGGTGAGGCTGAGTTAGAACGGCGCAGTCGTCGCCGACTTTGAAATCGATCAAGATCTGGTAGGTATAAAAGTCCTCTCCGAAGCTGCGAAACGGCGGCCACTGCAAATCGCCGTCGGGGGCAGGGCCGAAATCGCCGTCCAGGGTGAGCCTGCCATCGCGTCTCGACACATGCAGCTCATTGTCGAAGGGATAGAAGACCTCGACGCCGTAGTTTGCCCCCTCCGTGAAGGGCAGGCAGTGCCAGGCATATTCGTGCGAGCCGTCCTTCCGGGGCTCGGCTTGCCCCGCCCATCCGGGAATTTCCAGCTTTGTTCTGCGCGGGCTAAGCCGCGGTTCGAACAGCCTGTACGATATCTTTTGCATCGACGTTTTTTCCGCGGGAATCGCTTAGATTTATTCGTCCAACACGGAAACACCTCGATGAGGATTCAGGCTTCTTCCATGTCTAAAATTTGAAGCTTCCGCCCCTCATCCTGTCCTTCGCAGCTCTGAGGTTCGCCATTTATTCGGCCGGGGCCCTGTCCCGCGAGCGCCTGCCAAAAAGCCTCGCCTTGACGGTCTCGCGAAGCTGCTGGAAGACGAGATAGAGCATCGGAATGATGAAAATGCCGATGGTGCTCGCGGCGATCATGCCCGCAAAAACGGGCGTTCCCACGTCGCGCCTTGTGATTTGCGCGGCCCCCGTGGCGATGACGAGCGGCAACAGGCCGAGAATGAAGGCGAAGGATGTCATCATCACCGCGCGAAACCTTGTGCGCGCGCCGCCCTCGGCGGCTTCCGCGATCGGAACGCCTCTCTCGTGCTCGTCCTTCGCGAATTCCACGATCAGGATGGCGTTCTTGGCGGCGAGCGCCACAAGGACGACAAGGCCGATCTGGGCATAGAGGTCGAGCGACAGCCCCGCGATATAGACGCCGACATAGGCGCCGAGAAGCGCAACCGTGATCGAGAGCAGGACCGAGATCGGGATCGACCAGCTTTCGTAAAGCCCGACCAGAAAGAGATAGGCGAAAAGCACGGCAAGCCCCAGGATGACGCCGGTCTGTCCCTGAGCCTGGTGCTCCTGGTACGCGGTGCCGGTCCATTCGTAAGAGTATCCGGCGGGAAGGGTCTTGCGCGAGATGTCCTCCATGATCTGCAAGGCCGTTCCGGATGAAATATTCGGCTTTGGCGCGCCGTTGATCGTGACCGCGCGCAGATTGTTGTAGCGCGTGATCACCTGGGGCCCCTCAACGGTCCGCACCGAAGCGATGGACCGCAAAGGGACCATCTGGTTCGTGTTGCTCCTGATGTAGATGTTCCAAAGGGAAGACGTGTCCCTGCGGTCGGCGGGAACACCCTCGATATTGACCTGCCAGGTGCGCCCATAGAGGTTGAAATTGTTGACGTAGATGCCGCCAAGCGTGGCTTCCAGCGTGGTGAAAACCTGGCCGATGTCAAGGCCGAGCGCCTGGGCCTTTTCGCGGTCGATTTCGAGATAGATGGAGGGATTGCTCGCCGTGAATGTGGAAAAGACCCTCGTCAGGTCCGGGTTTCGATTGGCGGCGGCGATGAGCCCCTGCATGACGCTCTGAAGCTCGGCCGGGCTTTGGCCCTGCAGCGCCTCCAGCTGATATTGGAATCCTCCGCTGGTCGAAAGACCGATAATGGGCGGCAGATTGACGGTGACGATGTTCGCCGTCTTGATGCCCTGCGTCAGCGCCTGGGTCCGGGCCATGAGGGCTTGAACGGAATCCTGAGGCTTCGTGCGCTCGGCGAAGGGCTTGAGGTGAACGACCATGAACGCCGCGTTGGGCTCGGCGCTCTGGTCAAGGAATGAAAAACCGATCACCGAGAAGGTGTCGGCGACCTGGGGCAAGCCGGCCACGGCTTTCTCGATCTCGGCCGTTGTCGCGCTTGTCCTTGCGACCGAAGCTCCGTCCGGCAGTTGCACCAGCACGAAGAATGCGCCTTGATCCTCCTCCGGCAAGAAGCCGGCGGGCGTGCGCATTGAGAGCCAGTAGGCCGCCCCGCCGAAACCGATGACCGCGACGACCGCCAGCACAGCGATGCGGAGAAGCCGCCCCACGGCATAGGCATAGCCGTTGCGAACGAGATCGATGCCGTTGAGGATGCGCCCCGTGATCCCGTGTCTTCTCCCTGGACGCAGGAACACCGCGCACAGGGCGGGCGAAAGAGACAGCGCATTGATCGCGGAGATCAGCATGGCCACGCTGATGGTTACGGCGAACTGGCGGAACAGGTCTCCGGTCAGGCCGGGCAGGAACGCGGTCGGAACGAAAACCGAGAGCAGGACGAAAGTGATTGCGACGATCGGGCCGGTGATCTGCGTCATCGCTTTCTTGGCGGCGTCCGCAGGCGAAAGCCCGGGCTCCTCCTCCATGACGCGCTGCACGTTTTCGACAACGACTATGGCGTCGTCGACAACGATGCCGATGGCCAGCACCAGGGCGAGAAGCGAGATCGTGTTGGCCGAATAGCCGATCAGAAGCAGAACCGGGAACGTGCCGATGAGACTGACCGGAACGGCGATCGCCGGAATGATTGTTGCGCGAAGATTGCCGAGAAACAGGAAGACGACGATCACCACAAGGATGAAGGCTTCCCCCAGCGTCGTCAGGACTTCGCGGATGGTGGCGTTGACGAACGTCGTCGAGTCAAAAACGACGGTCGACTTCATTCCGGGAGGAAAACTCTTGCCAAGCTTTTCGAGCAGGGCCTTCACGCGCCCCGCGGTGTTGACGGCATTGGCCCCCGGAGACAGGTAGATGCCAAGCGCAACGGCAGGCTTGCCGTTGAGCCTCGCTTCCTCGTCCTCGCTTTGAGCGCCAAGATCGACGCGCGCGACATCGCGCACGCGAAGCATCGAGCCATCCGGGTTTGCGCGCAGGACGATGTCCCCGAACTGCTTCGCGGTTTTGAGCCGCCCCTGCGTCTCGACATTCAATTGAAATTGCTGGTTCTGGTTGATGGGCCGGGCGCCGATCCGGCCGACAGGGGCCTGCACGTTCTGGGATTCGATGGCCGTAACCACATCCGAGGGCATGAGGTTCAGGCTGACGAGGCGCTGGATGTCGAACCAAATTCGCATCGAGTAGTTGAGCTGCGCAAACAGCGAAGCCTGCCCGAACTCCGGGCGTCCGCGAAATCTGGTCCAGAACATTGATCGTGACATAGTTGGAGATGAAAAGCGGCGTCTGCTTTTCATTCTCGCTGTAGAACATCATGAACTGAAGCACCGACGACGAGCGCTTCAACGTGGTGACGCCTTCGAGCGAGACTTCCGGCGGAAGCTGGGCCAGCGCCGACTGGATGCGGTTCGTGACATTCACGGTGTCGATGTCGGCGTCGGACCCAAGATCGAACGTTACTGTAAGGTTGTAGGCGCCATTGTTGGCGCTGGTCGACGACATGTAGATCATGCGGTCGACGCCGATCACCTGGGCTTCGATGGGCTGGGCGACGCTTGTTTCGACAACCTCGGCCGATGCGCCGGGATAGTTGGTCGTCACCTGGACCTGCGGCGGCACGATATTCGGAAACTGCGCAACCGCGATGCTGCGCAGCGAAAGCACGCCCGCCAGCGTAATGACAATCGCGATGACGATCGCGAGGCGCGGACGGTCGATGAAAACCGATGAAATCATTGGGCTGAAGCCGAGTTGCTTGGCTGTGCCGACGCGGGACTTGCGGCAACCGCTTCGCCGGGGTGAATGCGTTGCAAACCTTCGAGAACGACCTTCTCACCGGGCTGCAACCCGGTTTTGACGAACGCTGTTTCCGGTGTCGACTGCGCGAGTTCGATCCGCTGAATCTCGGCCTTGCTTTGCGCATTCACGACATACACATAGCTCCCCTGCTGGTCGGACAGGATCGCGGCGCGCGGGATTGCGACACGCATGACGGGCGTCACGCTCTCGAGGAAAACGGTTACGAATTCGCCATCGAACAGCTCGCGAAGCGGGCGGTTGACGACTTTGGTGTATGGCAGAGGGGGATTGGGGATGACGCCGCGCGAGATGATCGTGTCGGTCGCCGTCGAAACTGTATTGTTGACGAAGTTGAGATGGCCGGTTTCACCGTAAAGCTCGCCGTTTGGAAGCTGGATCTTGATGATGACCGCGTTGAAGCCGCCCTTGTTCCCATAGCGCGCGCGCAGCGAAATCACGGTGCGCACGGGGACCGGAAAGGAGACATACATCGGGTCCTGGCTGACGATGGTTGCGAGCGTGCCTGAAGTCGGTCCGACGTAGTTGCCGACATTGATCGCGGTCTGGCCGATTTTTCCGTCGATGGGCGCGCGAATTTCGGTGTAGCCGAGATTGATTTTTGACTGCTCCAGCTGAGCCTGCGCCCCCAGCACCTGCGCTTCCAGCGCCTTTTCCGAGGCGAGTGCGGCATCGTAAGTGGATTGCTGGCCGGCGGGCGACGAGAGCAGGGATTTGGCCCGGTTCAGCGTCTCTTTCGCATTGATCAACTGGGCCTGAAGCTGGTCGACGGCCGATTGTTTTGCTTGGACGTCGGCCTGATAGGGCGGCTGCTCGATCACATACAGGAGGTCGCCTTTCTTGACTTCCGCCCCCTCCTGGAAATCCCGCTTTTCGAGAAAGCCCGTCACCCTCGCGAGCAGGTTCACGCGCTTCTCGGCCTGGACGCGCCCGATGAACTGGTTCGTCTGGGTCAGCGGCTTGGTTTCAGCGGTAACCACGCCAACAGCGGGCGGGCCGCCTGTCTGCGCCTGGGCGCCATGGGCGGCGCCCGCAACGGCAAGACCGATGATGAAACGCCAAAAAGGAAAGGTCTTGAAACATTGAAAGTCCAAAGCGCGCGCCTCTCAGGAGAGCCCATCAGGAGTGATCCCGGCCGTGTTCCTGAGTTGAAACGCTTCGCTGCGCCGACGGTTTCAGAGATGCCGCTCAAAACAATGCGCGCGATGGGAAAGCGGTTTGCCTTGAAAAGGGTCCGCTCATGCCGCAAATCGGCCGCGCCGATGAAGGAAGCGGGGGACTGGTACGGGGACATCGATGATGAATGGAAAGCGCAGACGGATAATTCCGCTGCTTGCAGGGGCTTTGTTGCTTGCCTCGATATCCGCACCGCGCGCCGAGGATCAGTTTTCCGCGGGCGAGATGCTGTCAAGTTGCCAGGCGATTCTGAACTCGGCGAAAACCGCGAAGAACCTGGACGAGCTTGAACTCGACAATACGTTTACGTCGGGAACCTGCTGGGGAGCGTTCTTGAGCGTCCAGCAATTCATCGTAACGAAAGTGGAAGGCAGCAAGAACAACATGCTGCAAATCTGCGCGCCGCCAGAGACCACGCTCGTCCAGATCGTTCAGATTTTCGACCTGTTCGTCCGCTCCAATCCCAAACGGCAGGGCGAGCCATTTACGAAGGTCGCGATTGCGGCGCTGAGATCGGCGTTTCCTTGCAAGTGAGGATATCCCATCGCTAAATCTAAAAGGCAGCATGTGCTTACTTGACATAGCGGGCGCACGGTTTTTTATCGCTTGGCCTCGTTGAAGAGGCGGGACGGGAAAGATCATGGCTGTAACCGCGAAGTGCGTCAGCCTTTCGAGTCAGTTCGAACAGGCCTCGGAGCGCGAGCTAGAGACAGCTCTGGAATTAGCGGCGATTGGCAAGGACTGGCCAAGTGTGTATTGGCATGCGGGATTTGCCATCGAGAATCTTCTGAAGGCTATCAGAGTCAAAAAGGAAGGTCTTGAGAAATGGCCGGATATGGACAAGAGTGCAAAGTGGCACGACATCGAGTATGTTGCAGATCGGGCGGGCCTTAAGGAGCAACTTAAGCACGAGCGGAAGAATAGGTCTTTTGCAGCGAATTGGCTTACGGTCAAGGACTGGGATCAGTCACGTCGTTATCCCGGCAATACGGTAACCAAGTCTGAATCGATGGATCTTCTGCACGCAGTCAGGAACCCCAATAACGGTGTAATGGCATGTCTGCGCCGAATTTGTCAGAGCATTTAGTGCAAGCGGGACGTGAGCTGCTAGGCGCTTTAGATCGCGCGGGTTTAGCCGCCCAAGGGGCCGCCTGGATATTTTTCCACGAATTGGAAGACTGGCGCTTTGTGGTTGCGACTTCGCTTGTCGAGACTATGGGGCGATCAAAGGTTTACAAGATGCTGCTCACGGTTATGGAGCAGATAAATATGCCTGAGGAGCTAACCGTTGAAGATATCCATCTAATTTCGACCGAAAGCTTAATTTACGGTGCAGTAGCGGGCGCCTTTAGGGTTGAAAGCGGTGCAATCCTGAGAATATCAAACTGTTCTATAAATGGCGCCGCAATAGACGCGGTGATTTACCGCTGGGGCGTTGCTCTACCTACTCCACAGGAAATGAGAAAAGTTGAAAACGGGTTCCGGCGCAGAATTCGAGAGCTATCAAGTTAATAATCCGCGCCGGAAAGAGCGCTACTCCGTTCCCGTCAGCTCGCGGTAGGCGTGCCATGTTGCATAGCCGATCAGCGGAAATGCTATGGCGAGCCCCGCGAAAAGAGCCACGAAACCCATCGCAATGAGCCCGGCGATGAGGACTGCCCATAGGATCATGGCGGGCCGGTTCAAATTGACGGCCCTTAGGCTTGCTGTGACGGCGGTGATTACATCGAGTTTCTGGTCGAGGAGCATCGGCACTGCAATTGCCGATATGCCGAAGGCGACAAAGGCGAACGCGGCTCCAACCGCCGTTCCCACCACGAGTAGGCCGAGACCATGCGGCGTAAAGAGAAGGGTTGGAACGAAGTTTTCGACGAGCGGAATATCCGCGTTCCCGAAGAAGAGCATGAAGAGAAGGGACGCGATCTGCATCCAGAAAAAGTAGAGAAGAAGAAGCAGAACGCCGAAAAACGCCAGCTGGCCGCCGGATTCTTTCACGGCCGAAACGATATCCTGAAAGGAAGCCCGTTCATTGCGCTCCCTTCGGCGGCTGATTTCGTAAAGGCCGACCGCAAGCAGCGGCCCGACAAGCAGGAAGCCTCCCGCAAGCGGCAGCATCAGGGGCAGCGCATTGGTCTGCGACAGTTGAAAAACGAAGGCGTAGGCGATTGCCGCGAAAGCTGCGCCGTAGGTCAGGCTTGTAACCGGAGCTGACCAAAAGTCCCTCCAGCCGGCGGCAAGCCAGGCCCAGGGGGCGTCGAACGCGACGCGCCTGATTGCGGGCACTTGTGTCGACGATTGCGTGAACGTGATGGCGTGGGGTGTGGCGGTCATGGACGCTATCTCCCGGAAATAGCCGCCGCCTTACGCGATTTTACAGGTGCGGCTTTGTCATTCCCTTGATATAAGTCAAATTTGCTGGCTGCGACAAGAGGCTTTCGTTAATCACAGTTTAACCCGGTGTTAAATCAAATTTAATCCGGCGAACACAGCGATCGGCCAGCGAGGAGATTTTTGTGTCGTATGTCGAAAACGTGACCCGCTGCACCACATGCGCCATCCGCCACCGGGCAATTTGCGATGCGCTGAGTGCGAACGAGATCCAGGCTCTGAACCGCTTATCGAGAAAGCGCACCGTGTCCGCCGGTCAGATGATCCTTGGAGAGGGCGAGGAGCGCTCCATTTTCGCGAATATCATCTCGGGCGTCGTGAAACTCACGAAAACCCTGGATGACGGACGGCAGCACATCATCGGCCTGCTTTTTGCGTCCGACTTTCTTGGCAGGGCATTCCGCCAGGACAATCCTTATTTCGCGGAGGCCGCGACGGACGTGGAGCTTTGCGTGTTCCCCACCGCCGGTTTCGAGAAGCTTCTGAAAGAGCACCCGGGACTTGAACACCGCTTGTTCCAGTACACGCTGACCGAACTCGACGCCTGCCAGGAATGGATGCTCCTGCTCGCCCGCAAGAAGGCTGAGGAGAGGGTTGCGAGCTTTCTGCTCATGATTGCCAAGCGCGTGCCGAACCTCGGCTCCGAGCCTTCCGGCAAGGAAAATGAGGTGCGTTTCTTTTTGCCCCTGTCGCGCACCGAGATCTCCGATTGCCTCGGCCTTACCATCGAGACGGTAAGCCGCCAGATGACCCGGCTGAAGACCAAAGGCGTCATCGAGCTGCTGAACTATCGCGAGATACTCATCCCCGACGTTCGCCGCCTTCAGCATGCCGCTTACGACAGCAGTGCGGCCGCCTGACATACGCGTTTGAGGCTTCTTCATCGTGGAAGACTGCTGGAGGAGCCGCCTTAATCACCAAAGGGTCTCCTTTTGTTCTTCATCTGGTGTACAAAATGTCGCAGGCATACGAAATATTGTGGCATACGAAAGGCGTACTCCGCTATAATGAAGCCTTCAGGCATGAGATTTTGCCGCGCCCACACCTTCAAGGCGCGGCTTTTTTTTCAGCAGAAGCCGCGGCCTCTGCGCCCTTTCGGTCGGCCGCTAATCCCGCGAGAAGGTGTGCCAGACGCCGTCCCGGCCTATCCCGACGCTATAGTACGAATATCGTCCCGCCGCGGTCATTTCCTTCACCCGCGCCGGCGATAAGAACCTGTAGATTTCGACTTCCTGGCTTGGCGTGAGCCCGCCCAGGGGAATGGCCGCATGATACGGCCAGACGATCATCTCGTCCTTCGTCCCGGCGTTCTCGATCGCATAGCCCGTCGTGAGCAGATTGAAGAGGATCGCGAGCATCTCCCGGCCATTGCCGTCAGCCGAGACCGATTTCAGGTAGGCGATCGGGTCGGGCGTTCGCTCCTTGGCGAAAATGGGGTGAAGTTCGTTCATGTCGATGGGGTAGCGAAGCTCCTCGATATCCCCGCTCATGGCCGCTTGCAGGATGGCTTGCCGCATGCGCTGCACCTCGGGAGGCAGCTTCGAAACGTCGCGCCCTAGCTGAACCCCTTCCGCAAACGATTGCGTTGCCGCAAACATAGCGGTTCCAAGCACCAGGGCCGCGGCGAAGGCCCAGAAGGCGTTGCGCACACTTTTCGGAATGTCGAAGAAATTTGCGCTTGGCAACGTTTTCACGTTCGTCTCCTGTTGCAAGGCATGACCGTTTCGCGGCATGGATGGGGCTTCGGTGCTGAAGTCCATGCACATCCCTTCTACTTTTTGGCGCGATGATGGCGTAAGAGGCGCTCTCGCGCATCGCAGAAATGAGGACTCAAAAGGTCAAATGTGGGCACAGTCGATCATCGATCCGACAAGATTTGCCATCATTGGCCTCATCATTGGGGTGCTCATCGCTGCGCCTGTCGGTCCGGTTAATATCGTCTGCATCCAAAGGACGTTGGAGCGCGGCTTCTGGGGCGGGTTCGCGGCCGGTCTCGGCGCTGTCCTTGCCGATGAACTCATCGCGACCGTGGCGGCCTTTGGCGCGTCCGCCATCTCAGGCATCATGCGAGATCATCAGCTCAAGATCGAACTCGTTGGCGGATTCATCATGACCGGCTTCGGTCTCAACGTGTTCCTCTCGCAGCCTAAGATCGTCGCCACGGCAACCACGAATATTGCGCGGCTGCGGCGTCTTTCAAATATCGTGCCCCGCTGCCTCCGGCCCGCGCTGCGGTTCAAGGTGTGGCGAATCATGCCGCATTTGAGCATCGTGCCGCAGACCTTCTTTCTGACCATTACCAACCCTGGCGCGATCCTTGGGCTGTTTGCGCTTTTCGGTGGAGCGACGTCGATGATGGGCGGCATCGACAACTGGGTCCAGGCTGTCACTGTGGTCGCGTCGATCATGGCGGGCAGCCTTGTGTGGTGGGCCGGCCTCTCGCGCCTGATTGCGCGGGTGCGCCATAAGCTGACCGAAACCCGGTTGAAGCGGATCAACCAGGTCTCAGGCGCGGTGCTGGTCATGTTTGGGGCGGTTCTGTTCGTGCAGTTCGCCTATGGGCTGGCCGGACACCGGATTGCATGGCGCGAGCCGCCTTCTTCCTGGCCTCGTGCGGCTTCTGCGGCGCGTGATGAATTCGAGCGGCCTTACTGGTCCGGCCACGCCGACAATTATTTGTCGTTGGCGATCAGCCCGTCGGTGATGGCCGATGCCTGCTCCATATAGCGCTGGATCGCGAGGAGCGCGGGCTGGGTGCATGTCCGGTAGGTTCGGGAATAGTCGCGATAGCCGCGGTTGAAGCTTTCCACGAGCTTCGCGCGGCGGAGCGCGCTTGTACCCTCGCTTGCCGCCAGCTCGCGCATGTGCTCGCGCCACACCTGCCCCTCGTTGGCTCCGCACAGCTCCCGTAGGTAATGCAGGGTGCCTAGAATTTCGGCGAGCCGGAAAAGCTGCGTATCGTAAGGGCGGTCATCGTTGGCAATGGGCTTGGGCGGAGTTGGCGCGGGGGCCTGGTGCTGTTTTTGCTGGCCTGCCGCGTTCTGCGCAAATGCGGGGGAAGCAAGCTCTGCTGCAGCCACAACGGCCAGGATGGCCAGGAAAGTTGGCTTGATGGTCTGCGATCTCATCGGCTGGTTCTTTCGAGCGCCCGTTTCGCGCTCTCTATCGCGCGTTCCAGCCCCGGCGTGCGTTGAAGGCGCATTCTCTCTTCGGGTCCAAAAAAGGCTGCGGCTGCGGCATCGGAAGCCGCGGCGACCGTGCCCTCCACGTCGTGCGTGGCAAAAACGATAATCGTATAGTGCGCCGTCACCGTGCCCGCGCCATCCTTCAGAATCCCATCGGCAACATCCCCCAAAGTGAGGGTCAAGGCAACCAGCCCGGTTTCTTCCTTGAGCTCGCGGCGCGCGGCGTCTGCGGCGGTCTCGCCCAACTGTATTTCGCCACCCGGAAGAGACCAGAAACCATCGAAAGGCCGCTTGCCGCGCTGGACCAGGAGAACCTCTTCTCCTCGAAACACGGCGACAGAAGCCCCAGGCTGGGGATGGACCGCCGCTCTTGTCTCCTGCATTTGCCTTCTTTCAGTTCAACCGCGGTGAATCATCGATCATGCATCGCCCGTCTCAAGCTGAGGGCGCCCGAACGGGTGGAATGGCGATATTTTGTCGATGCATCCCTAAGTCCGGCTGCGCGCAAAAACAAGCCCCTCACGGTGGTCGTTCTACCGTATTCCGGGTTGAAGCTAACCGGGGTTGCGGTGCGGGTCGGTAAGCGCCGCGGGCGGCAATTCGATCCTGCATCGCGCGCCTCCGCACTCGAGGCTGTAATCGATTACGGCTTGCGGGATCGCGTTACAGATGAGCTTGCTGCCCGCCCCCACTCTTTTCGGCGTATCGACCGGCGGACCATTGCGCTCTATCCACTCGATCGTCAGGACGCCGGCTGCCTTCCTCCAATGCACTTCCACGATGCCCTTCTGGCCGGACCAGGCGCCGTATTTGAGCGCATTGGTTCCAAGTTCGTGAAGCACGAGCGCAAGCATCGCCATGACCGGCCCTGGCAGCGTAAAATGTGGGCCGCCAACTGACAACCGGTCCGGGCCGGGGCTCAAAGGCGTAAGGACAACGTCAATCACCCGGGCCAGGGGAGCGTCTCCCGCTCCGGTCAGCGCGACCGTTTGCGCCGCGCTTAGGGCTGCCAAACGGCCGAGGATCGCCTTTTCCACGTCCTGGGTATTGGAGGCCGTTCTGACGGATTGCGACACAATCACGCTGGAAATCTGGAAAAGGTTGCGGATGCGATGCATCAACTCGCCGTTAATCGTGCGAAGCCGCTCTTCGGCAACCGCGATCTGGGTGTAGGCGTCCTTCAAACCCTCCGCCATCGCCACAATAACCGTGGCGATAAGGATAAAAAGAATGGATCCTACGAATTGATAATAAAAGGCCACCCCACTTGGAGCATCCCACAACAAGCTTCCAATCACAGCAGACGTAACGGCGAAGCCGATCGCCACCCAGAGATTGCAAAAAATCGCCACAGCCAGCAACGCTGGGAAGAACGTTATGAACGGAAGACGGCCGGATACAATTGGATCGACCAGGAGACGGGCAAGACAAGCGGCAAGAAGCAATCCTAGTGCAACGCTAAGATCATAGAGGAGGGAGTGCGGCCTTGTTGAAAGTAGTCCCTTCGCGGCAGACTGTAACCGGGCCGACATCGTGACGAAAAACGCCCAGGCGCCAGTTGCCGAGGGCGCGGCCAAATCTGTTGCTTTCTTGGCTCCTCGGTCGAACTGCGGCATGGGTTTTTAGCAGCTAAGGTTCAGCCAAAAACTAGAAAAACTGCTCGTAACCTACGCGAGCGTCCGCACTTTGACAAGGCTAGCACAATCTCAAGGAGCACGGCTCGGCGCGTTGCCGCCCGCGACGGCGATCCGCCGGCGCGTCCGGTGGAGGAGTTCTGCTTAGCCGCCATTCGGACTTGCAAAGACCGCCCGCTGGCGCTTTAACACGACCTCCAATCATTTCAGGCGCGGGGGAGGCCCTCATTCATGACGCTGCGGGTTGTGTTCATGGGAACCCCAGATTTCTCCGTCCCGACGCTCAGCGAAATCGTCGGGGCGGGGCATGACGTCGTGGGTGTTTACACCCAGCCTCCCCGGCCGGCGGGGCGTGGCATGGAAGCCAGAAAATCGCCCGTGCATGCCTTCGCAGAGGAAGCCGAGCTGCGGGTGTTTACGCCCAAGAGTCTCCGCCGCGCCGAGGTCCAGAACGAGTTCGCAAGCCTCGGCGCCGATGTCGCTGTCGTCGTTGCCTACGGCCTCATCCTGCCGAAAGCCATCCTGAACGCGCCGCCGCTCGGCTGTCTTAATCTTCATGGTTCCCTTCTGCCGCGCTGGCGTGGGGCCGCTCCCATCCAGCGGGCGGTCATGGCGGGCGACAAGGAAACCGGCGTCATGGTCATGAAGATGGACGAAGGCCTCGACACCGGCCCGGTCGCTCTCGCCGATCGCATCTCCGTCGGTCCCAACTCCTCCGCCGGAGAAATCCACGACCATCTTGCGCTCATGGGCGCTTCGCTCATGCTGCGGGCGCTCGTCCTTCTGAAAAAAGGGGAGCTGACCTTCACGCCGCAGCCCGCCGATGGCGTAACCTATGCCGCGAAGATCTCCAAGGAGGAGACGCGGATCGACTGGAGGAAGTCCGGCGCCGAGGTCCACGACATGATCCGGGGGCTTTCGCCTTACCCCGGCGCCTGGTTCGAAGCGCTGCTTGGAGGCAAGGCCGAGCGGGTCAAGGTGTTGCGCTCGGTTGTCGTGCCCGGAAAAGGCGAGCCCGGCCTGCTTCTCGATGGCCATTTGACGGTTGCGTGCGGCTCCCAGGCTGTCCGCCTGACGCAAGTTCAGCGAGCGGGCAGGCGGCCCATGGGAGGCGCAGATTTCCTGCGAGGCTTCCCACTCGGAAAGGGTACCCATTTCGGATAGGCGATGACAGAAAGTTGCTCGATTGCGACGAGAAAGCAAGCAGACGTGACTGGACGTTGGAAGTTGCGTCAAACAAAGTTCATTCCGGTGAAATATTCTCATTGGAGATCGTTGTGACCAAGATCTCGTCCCTCGGCATTTTAGTGGCGGCGGGTATCCTCTCGATCCTAAGTATTTCAGCACATGCATCGGGAGCGATCTCTCCGAAATACGCGTCGGTGATAGAGCTTTACACCAGCCAAGGATGCTCCTCCTGTCCGGAGGCGGATCAACTTCTCAATAAGCTTGCTCAGCGGCCCGATGTCATCGCGCTGAGTTTCCCGGTCAGCTACTGGGATTACCTCGGATGGAAAGATACGCTCGCGCGCCCGGAAAACTCCGAACGGCAGCGGGGCTACGCCAAAATCCTCGGTGAAGGCGAGGTTTATACACCTGAGGCGATTGTCAACGGAATGCAGAATTGCCTTGGCAATAGCCTTGCGGACATCGAGACCGCGGTTAAATCGACCGAGCCGCTGATCGGCAAGGAAGCGGTGACGCTCGCCGCGCGCATCGAAGGGGGCAGGCTCGTTATTGACGCGGGAGAAGCGCCCGCCGGCTCGCGGCACCGGAAGGGGAAGGTGTGGATTGCTTCGGTGCTGAGTTCCTTGACCGTGAAAATCAAGCGTGGAGAGAACGCGGGCAACGTCGTGACCTATACGAATGTGGTCCGGGACCTCACCGAGGCAGGAGAGTGGGGCGGGGCGCCCGTTTCCTATGCGTTGCCATTGAACTCGCTTTCGAAAGATGGGGACAAGTTCGTGGTGTTTCTGCAAACGGAGAATCTTGGTCCTATCGTCGGCGCGGCGCGCGTGGCCGGGGGATGGTAGCAAGGAGCCTCTTTGCGCATGGCTTTCTGGTTGTTCAAAACGGAGCCGGGAACCTTTTCCTGGGACGATCAGGTGAGGGCGGGGTCAAAGGGCGAGGAATGGAACGGCGTGCGCAACGCTCTGGCTCAGAAGAATATGCGCATGATGAAGGTTGGCGACCTCGGCTTTTTCTATCACTCGGTTCATGAAAAGCAGATCGTAGGCGTCGTGAAGGTCGTCCACGAGATCCACTCCGAATTCAACGGATGCCACGGGCCGGTGGAACTGCGTCGATGTCGCCGCTGTGGCCCCTTTTCCGCGGCCTGTCACGCTGTCCGAGATCAAGGACGAGCCAAGACTTGCCGGCATGGCGCTCGTGAAGAACTCCAGGCTATCCGTGCAGCCCGTTACGGACGAGGAATGGGCGCTTGTCTGCCGGATGGGCGGCTACGAGTTGTAAGTTTAGCTCCGCCAGCCTTGCCCGAGCCCTTTGCTGACGTCCCCGCAATCGCCGATAGTGCTTGCTACCCGTGCAAGAACAGGTAGACAAAGTACCCCGCTACCCCAATCAAGACGACCGAGAGCATATAAAGAAAAGGAGCTGCGGCTGAGGTGAGGCGCTCATCGAGGATCAAATCCGGCCCAGGGCGCATCCGAACGTCGCGGCCGTGGCTTTCTCTGTTTTCCGGGCCGCTCTCCGCCTCCGTTGACAGGGGCGCTTCTTCGGCGCCGAATTTGGCATCGTCGCCGCTTTTGGCGTGGTCCTCGATCGATCTGTCGTATGCGGTTTCCATCGAACAGCCTCATAGTCACGGACACCGTTTAACTTGTCCGAGGCGGACGCCGCTCCGGCTTGCCCTGGAGGGAGCGCGCTCTCTGCGTAAAATGGCGGCGCCTGCTTTTTGGTTGCTTGCCTTAAGCTTGGCGCTGACGATCTCCTTTACAATAAAGCCTTTACACGCTGCGGAAAAGATCAGGTTTGGGTTAAATTGGCTTCCCGAGGCCGAGCATTGTGGATTTTTTCAGGCGAAGGCCGCCGGGCTCTATGACAAGGCAGGGCTTGACGTCGAGCTGAAACCGGGCGGACCCGACGTGAATACGCCTCTCCTCATCGGCGTCGGGCAGCTGGATCTCGCCATCGGGACGGGCTTCACGACACTGAACATGGTGGAGGAGGGGATTCCGGGCGTGACGGTGGCGGCGTTCTTTCAGAAAGATCCGCAGACGCTCGTTGCCCATCCCGATCAGGGCATCGCCACTTTGGCTGACGTGAAGGGCCGCCCGGTCATGATCTCTGCCGAAGCCCGCCAGGAGTTCTGGCAGTGGCTCAAGCTCAAATTCGGCTTCACCGACGATCAGCTTCGCCCCTACGCCTATTCGCCCGCGCCCTTCCTGGCGGACCCGAAAGCGATCCAGCAGGGCTACATCACCGAAGACGCGCTCTTGCGGGGCTCGCAAATGCCGAAGCCGCCGGTGATCCTTCTTCTGGCCGATTATGGCTTCGAGAATTACACGACGACGGCATTTGGCCTGCGCAGTTTTATCGACAAGCACCGCGATGCGGTGCGCGCTTTTGTCGACGCCACCCGCAAAGGTTATGAGGCGTGCATGGCGGGCGACTATGCGGCGGGCATGAAGCTTCTGCTCGCCATGAATCCCGATCACGGGGAGCCGCTTTTCCACTTCAAGGTCAAGCAGATGAAGGAGCGGGGCCTCGTCGATGGCGGAGACGCGGCGGCGCTCGGCATTGGCGCGATGACGGACGAGCGCTGGAAATCCTTTTTCGAGACCATGGCCGCAGCTGGCGTCTATACGCCGAAGCTCGATTACAAGGCGGCCTATACGCTCGACTTCGTGAAAAAGTAATGCTCGACCGGCCTTCCGCTCAAACGGTTCAGCCGCCGCTTCTCGCGATGCAAGGCGTGCGAAAGACGTTTGCGAATGGGCTCCTGGCGCTCGACGGCATCACGCTTACGCTTCCGGGCGAGCCTCAGTTCCTCGCCGTCCTCGGACCATCCGGCTGCGGAAAAAGCACCATGCTGCGCATCGCGGCGAACCTGGACGCGCCGAGTTCGGGCAGCATCGACTGGCCGGCGTTCGATGGCGCGGAGGAGCGTGGAAGCGGTCTGAACCTGGGATATGTTTTCCAGGAGCCGACCTTGATGCCCTGGGCGACGATTTTCGACAATGTCCGCCTGCCGCTTCGCATCCGGGGCTTTAGCGCGAACAAGGTTCATGATCGCGTGATGGACATGTTGGGCCGCGTCGGCTTGCAGGATTTCGCGCGTTCCTATCCGCGCGAGCTTTCCGGGGGCATGCGCATGAGGGCGTCGGTTGCGCGGGCGCTCGTGACCGAGCCGCGCCTTCTCCTGATGGATGAACCCTTCGCGGCGCTCGACGAGATCACAAGGGCGAAGCTCGAAGGCGATCTGCTGGGCCTTTGGCTTTCGTCGCAATTCACCATTGTCTTCGTCACGCACAGCGTTTTCGAAGCCGTCTTTTTGGCAAGCCGCATCATTGTCATGACGCCGCGCCCCGGCCGCATCGCCGCCGATCTGAAAATCGACGCGCCTTACCCCCGCACCGAGGAGTACCGCATGTCGGCCGCCTATATCGCGCAGTGCCGCGAGGTTTCGGAGGGGCTGGGCCGCGCGATGGGCGAGGCTCAGTCATGAGAATAGGGCTCGATGCCATGGCGCCCTTTGCCGTGGGCGCTCTTTTTATCGGGATTTGGCAAGCGGCGGTGCAATGGTATGAGCTTCCGCCCTACCTCTTGCCATCGCCCGTCCTGATCGCGCAAACGCTCGTTACCGATTTCCCGACGCTGCTGCCAAGCTGGCTGTTCACGCTCAAGATTACGGTCCTTGCGTTTCTTGCGGCGGCCCTTGGCGGCCTCGGCTTGAGCCTTTTGCTTACGTCCTCGCGCTTGCTCGAACGCAGCCTCTTTCCCTACGCCGTCATTCTCCAGGTCACGCCCATCGTGGCGATCGCGCCGCTTATCATAATCTGGGCGAAGGACACGACGCTTGCGCTTCTGATCTGCGCCTGGCTCGTGGCGTTCTTTCCGGTCGTGTCCAACACCATAACCGGGCTCAACAGCACCGATCCTAACCTTCGCGACCTGTTCAAGCTTTACGGCGCGTCCAAATGGCAAACGATGCTGTGGCTGCGGCTTCCCTCGGCGCTGCCTTATTACCTTGCCGGACTTCGCATTTCGGGCGGCCTCGCCTTGATCGGCGCCGTTGTCGCTGAGTTCGTGGCCGGAACCGGCGGCACCGAATCCGGTCTTGCGTACCGCATTCTGGAATTGGCTTACCGGCTACGCATCCCGAGGGTCTTTGCCGCACTCGTGCTGATTTCGATCACTGGGCTTGCGATCTTCGCGGCGCTGTCTTTTCTCAGCAATCGGCTGCTCCGCAATTGGCATGAGAGCAGCAAAGCTTAAGCAAGCGCCGCCTCCCGCATCTTTTCATCAGTGCCGCGGCAGGGCGTCGCACCGGAAACCAGCGCTTTCTCGGGCTTAATCATCGGCCTAGTTCAAAAAAAATATAAAAAACAATAGAAAGCTATCCAATCTCGCTGTTTATATGGCTCTGCTTAAGTTTATTGTGTATACAGTATATGCGATATCTTGAATATTGTTTATTCACAGAGAACAGGCTCTCTGATAGCATGTATTTTATCAAGTTGAATTAGTTTTGTTCGGAGAGATGCTTCGTTCGACGCCGGACGATGGCTGGAACGCGCGTTTAAAAACATCTTTTAGCGGGCAACTAAGAGTTCAACTTGAAGCTACAGCTAGGAGGTAAAGATGGATCCGGCTTGGATTGTGGTTAACATAATCGGTCTCTCGGCAGCGATCATGGTTGGGCTGTTTTACTGGGAAGGGCCCAGCAAGAAAAGATAGGGCGCCAGCTTGCGCGCAGCCTAATCATTAGGCCAAAAGAGGGGCGTCTCGGGCGGCCTGCGAGCCCGAAACGCCCTGTGACGAGACTGCGATCCAGTCCCAGCTACTTGAGGTTCGTGTTGGCCGTCAGGTCGAAGGAGAGCTTGGCGACGAAGGTCGCTCCGCACCAGTTCGAGCCGAGGCCGCTCGGATTGATGGCCGTGATGTTGCCAGCGCTGTAGGAAGCGCCTTGATCGCCGGTGAGAACGTTGCAATTCGATTTCGACAGATCGGTGTCGACGTAGCGGAGGTCGAGCGTGTAGACCTTGTAAGTAAAGGACAAACCAGCGTTCCAGGTGTTGTATTCCGGCAACTGAATGCCGTCTGGGAAAGCGGTATTGCCGTAGAAAGAGTTGGTCTTGCCGAACCAGTAGTGGCCGAATTCGCCGGAAATAAAGGCGCCGAAATCCTTGTTCGGAAGCCATGTGCCCGGCAACACGTATTTCGCTGTAACCGACGCGTAAGTGCCGTCGGCGCCCGAATTCAACCAGGTCGGATCGTAGAACACATTACCGCCGAGGGTGAATGTATCGGTGACGGTGTAGGCTGCCTTGCCGTACACTTCCCAGAAGCTCGCGTCCCCGACATAGACGTTACAAGATCCTTCCGGGGTATTGTAACCATTCGTGCAACTCGGATTCGGAGCATTCGGAACCGACGTGAGGAGGCCGTTGTAAGTGCGCCCGCCGGGATACCAATAATACCAGCCGCCGAAATCGAGGGCGAGCTTGTCGAAGGTGGGCCGGACGCCGAAGTAGAAGTCCGTTTCGGAGGCGGCGCGGTTCGGGTAGTCGATGCTTTCGATCGAAATCCCGCTATAAAGTTGGATGGTCGGTTGAATATTATACCGCAGCTCCGTGTATGCCGAGCCCGACGGCCAATGCGCCGATTGGCTGATGCCGCGGAACATGTAGTCGGACGCGAGGTAGCCGCCGAAGGCGATATCCCAAGCCGGGGTTGGCGCCGCAACGGGAGTATCCTTCAAGCTTGGCATCCCATCGGCGATGGCTGTCGCTGAGCTCGCCATTAGCAGAGCTAAGGCCGTGAAAGTGGTGAGTTTGCGCATGTCGATCTCTCAAATTGGCGTCGCCATGCGGGCCCAGGCTAAGCCATTGCTAACGGCGTCAACTCTAGAGAGAGTTGCGATTCTGACACAACTCATGAACGCATTGTGACCCTCGTTTCAAATTCTTGTTGCAGGATTGCACCACTGTCGCGCTTGGGCGCCTTCAGTTTAGGCAGCGGCCCGGCGCCAATTCTCGCCTCCACCGTCATGGCCGGGCTTGACCCAGCCATCCAGCTAAGAAATTGAAGGCATTGCGAATTCTCTGGATGGCCGGGTCGGAGCCCGGCCATGACAATAAGCGGCGCGGCCATGACGACGTAATTGGCGGAGACATCCGGGTAATCAAGTTCCGGGATGACCGCGTCGGCGATCTGTTGGCGCGTCCGGCAAATTCCGCTCAGTGCAGAGACGTCTTGGACACCGCGGCGCGGACCTCGTTCATCATGTCTTCGGCCTCATGCTGGATGCTGGCCTGCGCAAGAAGGTGCTCGATGCCAGCGCCGCGAACCTGCTCCGTCCGAACATCGGTCAGCACGGGGATGGAGAAGGGCGACGCGCGGCTCAATTGCATGAATAGCCAGCGGTCCTGGAAGCGGGTCAAAAGCTCCGAAAGCCGCTTCAGGTCCAGAAGCTCGCGCTCGGCGTCACGCCGGGTCACCTGCAACAGGATATGGTCCGGTTCATAGCGGCGCAGCACGTCGTAGATGAGATCGGTGGAAATCGTCATCTGGCGCATGGTCTTGCGCGCCGCGTTGTTCTGCTGCTCGACGATGCCGGTTACGGTCGCGACATGGCGGAACGAGCGCTTGAGCATGGGGCTGTCGAGGATCCATTCCTCAAGTTCGTCGCCGAGGATGTCGGGCGCGAGAAACCGGGCGATGTGCTCCCTGCTTACCGGCGACACGCCGGACACGACGAGGCCGTAGTCGGTGATCTGAAAGCTCAGCGGCTTCAGCCCGAGATGTTCCATGCGCCGCGTGATCAGCATGCCGAGCGTCTGGTTCGCGCGCCGCCCCGCGAAGGTATAGAACACGGTGCGGAAGAAGCGCTGTTCGAGAAAATGCTCGACCAGCAGCCGGTCGCTGTTCGGGATGGTCGAGAACCGCGCCTGAAGGTCGAGCCACTCTCGGACATCGCTGGGCAGAGCGCGCCACTCCTCCGGCTTGGCGAGCAAAGCGCGAACGCCGTCGGCAAGAAACGTCGAGAGCGGCATTTGCCCGCCGGAATAGGCCGGAACCTTGGGCTCTCCGCCCGCCGCCGGTCTCGCTTCGAGAGTCATGTCGCGGATGCCTATGAAGGACAAGACCTCGCCTGCGAAAAAGAACGTGTCGCCCGGCGTCAGCCCTTGCGCGAAATACTCTTCGACCTCGCCGAGAATCCGCCCGCCCCGGCCAGCGCCGCTGACCCGCTTCACCTTGAGCCGCGCAGCCTCCACGATTACGCCGATATTCTGCCGGTGCCTGCGGGCGACGCCAGCGTTCGCGATGCGATAGCGGCCATCTTGCATCGGCATCAGCCGCTTGTAGCGGTCATACGAGCGCAGCACATACCCGCCGTCGATGGCGAATTGAAACAGGCGGTCGAATATGGTGCGGTCCAGTCGCGCATAGGGCAGGGCGGTTCTGATCTCTTCGAACAGAGCGCTAGGATCGACGGGAGCGCTGCAGGCGCAGCTCAGAATATGTTGCACCACCACGTCGAGCGAACCGGGGCCGGGCGCCTCGCCATCCAGCTGGCCATGCTCGATGGCGGTGAGCGCGGCGCGGCATTCCAGCGCCTCGAAACGGTTCGCGGGCACGAGAAAGGCGCGGCTTGGAGCATCCAGCCTGTGGTTCGAGCGGCCCACCCTTTGCAGAAGGCGGCTGACGCCTTTCGGCGCGGCGACCTGAATCACCAGATCGACGTCGCCCCAGTCGATGCCAAGCTCAAGCGCCGCCGTCGCGACGACGCTGCGGATTTTCCCCGCCGCCATCATTGCCTCGGTGCGCCTGCGCTGCTCGCGGCTGAGCGAGCCGTGATAGACGGCGATGGGCAAATTTTCCTCGTTCGCGTCCCACAGCATCTGCAGCATGAGTTCGGCTTGCGCGCGGGTGTTGACGAAGACAATGGAGGTCCGCGCTTCCCGGATCGCATCGTAGATTTCGGGGGCGGCATATTTCGCCATGAAGCCGCCATAGGGCATGCTTGCGGCAGGCTCCAGGATGCGGATGTCGGGCTTCGTGGGGAGGCCCGATTGGAGAAGCTGGGCTGGCGAGCTTGTGGGACCGAGCCATGCCGCGAGCGCGTCGGGATCGGCGACGGTGGCGGATAGACCGGTGCGGATGTGATGCGGCGACAGCGCCGACAGTCGCGACAACGCCAGCGCCGTGAAATCTCCGCGCTTCGTTGACGCGAAGCTGTGAACCTCGTCCACGATCACGGCGCGAAGCTCTGAAAACAGCCGTTCCGCATCCGGCGACGACAGCATCAGCATCAGGCTTTCCGGCGTCGTCAGGAAGATGTTGGGCGGCGACCGGCGCTGGCGCGCGCGCTTGGCCTGCGGCGTATCGCCGGTCCGGCTCTCGACGGTGACGGCAAGTTCCATCTCCGCGATGGGGCGGATCAGGTTGCGCTCGATGTCGTTCGTGAGCGCCTTCAAGGGTGAGACATAAAGCGTGTGAATTCCGCTTGGCCGCCTTTCGTGGCAGTCGATCAGGCTCGGCAGGAAGCCCGACAGCGTCTTGCCGCCACCCGTCGGCGCGATGAGGAGAGTGGACAGGTGATCGACGAATGCATGCACCATCGCCCTCTGGTAGCCGTGAGGCCTCCAGCCGCGGCTCAGGAACCACTTTTCCACATAGTTGGGAAGCGGCGCGCGCAAATTCTCGATGGGCCGGGGCTTTGCCATAGTGTATAAATGGTAAGCTCTTCTGCCTGAAAAGCCAGAATGGCAACTTCCTAGCGTGGGGCCGGAAGTTACAATCGCATATCACTTTGTTCTTGTTTTGTTCCTCTTTTGGGATAAAATCAAGTCCGGCTGTACTGAGTAATGCGTGAGGGCCATGACGACTTCGGACGACAATCAACCGGCTGCGGAACGAACGCAGCCAGAACAAGCAACGACGCGAATTCTGGAGTTGCTTGACAGACTCGCCGCGGCTGAAGGCTTGGGAAATGCCGCATCGGCCACTGGCTTTACCGAAGATCAGCTTCGGGCGAGCTTAAGGCAAGCGGCTAAAATCATCCGCAAAAACCACCAGGACCCGGTCAGGAGGCGCTGGCCCTTGCTCGGTTCTATCCTCGACTGGCACGAGATGACGGTCGCGGAGGCGCTTGAGATCCTGGCCGAGCATGCCGCCCACCAGGACGTCCCCGAGAAGCAGGACGATCCATCGAAGAAGGAGGGCGACTGAGGCCGGGAGCCGCTGGCAAACGCCAACTGTTGCGCAATGACCGAATAAGGGCGATGTCATCACTGCGATGGCGAAGCGCCTCGCATTGCAACAGTGGAAGCAGGAGAATGGCGATCCGGCCGGAACGACAGGTATTTGAACAGCGGGAGCCAGACGCGAGATCTGTTCCATACGACAAGGTCTGCGTGCGAGACCTTATATTGCTGGCCCGCATCGGCATATGGAGCGAAGAGCAGGGCATCACGCAGCGCGTAAGATTCACCGTGGAGCTTTCGGTCTCCCCGGGCGGACACAGGCCCGGCGATCTCTCCAGCGTCGTCTCGTATGATTACATCATCGACGGCATCAAGGAAGCCATCGCGGATGGGCATGTTCTCTTGACCGAGACAATGGCCGAACGGATCGCGGAGCATTGCCTTTCGCATCGGCGCGCCGTCGAGGTGCGCGTGGTGGTCGAGAAGCTCGACCGCATTCCAGGCGCGTCGTTGGGTTGCGAGATCGTGCGCTGTCGTGGCATAAAATAGTCCAGTCATAGATAAGTCTTCATTCGCACTTGCAAAGAAAACAGTGGAAATTGAAATAAAATAGGCTGACTGTTGCTCCGCAGTTAGATAGGCATTCGTAAGATATTTCGGCCCCGCACGCTAGCGCGTGCCGAGTGGGTTCTAGGAGTTGCGACGGCATCTAAATTGGCCTTACTAGGTAGCGGATGTAACAAAAATGAATGAAAAATGGCTGGTTCTATCCAATTGCCATACCTTTGGCTTGGCACACAGCCTTACGCTAATGAATCCAGATATCGATGTTGATGCCATTGATGTTGGGACCTTCAAGCAGGATGTGTCGAAGTATATTAAAAAAATACCTTGTTATTCCAGGGTTATAATTCACCCAGAATTTAAAACTATAAACGGTGCTGACTTTTCCGGCGCTGTTAGACTTAGTTGCATGCCATCAATTAATTTCAATGCCTACCATCCCGATATCACTGGCAGCGTAAGCGTATCAGTTAATGCTCCTGGACAGCCAATGGAAATGCGCGCCCTCCGAGGGCCTATGCATGATTATCATTCGTTAATTGTATTGGCTGCCCATGAGTTGGGCTATGATTTGAATAAAACGATTTCGTGTTTTCGTAATGACGTTTATATCCAAGCTGGATATTACAATCGGTGGGCTCTTGAGCGGGAAGCACTGCTTGTACACTTTTCTAAATTCGGACCGGACTTGTCCGAAAGTATAAGAGCCTGGGCAAGAGAAGGTGTATTTATGTACAGCATCAATCACCCTAAGATACGCTGCATTTTTGATATTGCCAGATTATTTTTGAAATCATTAGGCTTTGATACAATCTCATCCGATTACTTACCTCATGATAATATCGCCAATGGCCCATGGTGGCCGGTTTACCCGGAAATAGGAGATCGATATAGCGTACGTGGCTCCTACGTCTTTAAGCCAGCTAATCAATATCGGTTTCTCTCACTAGAGGATTTTGTCCGACAAAGTTTGGAGCTTTATGCTGGTTTTTCTCCGGGGGCTATTAGAACACCAAATCCTCGTTACCAACAAGTTAAGGCGGCGATCGGAGGATGACCTATGACCAATCCCTACGCCAATCAGAGGGATTATCAAATGTGGCGGCGCGCGGTTTCGCGCGTTGAGACATTTATGATTGATCCTGTCGTTGAGCCGAAATTTCAGATTGCCAAATCCTCTCTTATCTCCACAGCCGGAAGCTGTTTCGCTCAGCATATTTCTAAAAAACTTAAGCAGATCGGCTTTGGCTATTATGTTCCAGAAGCCGGGAGCAATTTTGTTGAATCTGAACGTCGGAGGCGAAACTACGGCGTATTTTCTGCGCGCTATGGAAATATCTATACGGCGGCTCAGCTCCTTCAACTTTTCGAAGAGGCAGTCGAAGGACGAATTCCGCTAGACCGCGCTTGGAAACGACCTGATGGGCGCTTCATCGATCCCTATAGACAGCAAGTTGAGCCGGATGGTTTTGCAGACGAGAACGAGGTCATCGCTTCTCGGAATGAACACTTAGAATATGTACGAGCTACCTTCCTCAAGTCTGACGTCTTTGTATTTACACTTGGATTAACTGAATCTTGGCGATCAAAGCGTGATGGTTTTGTCTTCCCGCTTGCGCCCGGCGTTGTCGGAGGAGCCTTCGATCCGCAGCAACATGAATTCGTAAACTTTGGCGTGGAGGGTGTATCCACAGCCTTAATTACTTTTCTCGATAAGCTTAAAGCGCATAATGATCAGGTTCGGGTTTTGCTGACAGTCTCGCCTGTTCCGCTCATAGCGACGTATGAGAACCGCCATGTTCTCGTTTCTACGACCTATTCAAAATCGGTCCTCCGCGTCGCCGCCGACATCGCCAGTCGACGCTATGATTGGGTTGATTATTTTCCCTCTTATGAAATCATAACGGCCAGTTTTTCTGCTGGTCTCTATTATGAGAGTGATTATCGGGAGGTTACACCACAGGGCGTGGCCCATGCTATGCGTTGTTTTGTGCAAAACTACGTTTCGCAGGACAAGGAAAACGCCGCTTTATCGATTTCAACGGATTTGCCAAGAGATGAAGAAATCATTTGTGATGAACTCGCAATTGACGCGATCCGACCCGGTCAATCGGGAGTGCTTGGCCAACTCTGATGCCTTACGCTTAGGATAGCCCTCCGTCTCATTCATTGCGTTTGCCTGTGCGTCGCGGGTGTAGGTATGGCCGCCGCTATGACGGCCCACCGCCGGACGGGAGAAGCATGCTTCGCTATCGGCTGGGTACAGCCCGCAAC
Source organism: uncultured Alphaproteobacteria bacterium (assembly GCA_963757195.1). Classification (GTDB taxonomy): domain Bacteria; phylum Pseudomonadota; class Alphaproteobacteria; order Rhizobiales; family Rhodomicrobiaceae; genus Rhodomicrobium. The sequence continues at coordinate 1,018,445 of CAVWQG010000001.1, read as the reverse complement.
AGCAACACAAGCGGGATGGCGCAGATGCAGATCATGGCGAGAACCCAGAAAATATCGATGTAGGAGAAAAATTGCGCCTGCTGGGCGATCGTTTGACCGATCCAGGCGGTGGCCTGGCCTGCAGCTTGCGCCGCCGACGACCCCTTCGAGATGAAGTGCTCGGTCGCCTCGCGCAGCGTCTCGCGATATTGCGGCGCGGAGGGGTCGATGTTCTCGATGAGCCTCGCATTGTGGAATTGTTCGCGTTGCTGCAGCAGCGTCTGCGTCATCGAGACGAAGATGCTGCCGCCGAGGTTGCGCGCGACGTTGATCAACCCCGAGGCCTGATTGGTCTGGTTGGGTTTAAGCCCCTGGTATGAGGCCGTGGTGATCGACAGAAAGATGAACGGGAGCCCAAGGGAGATGTAGACCCGCGCCCATGAGAACCAGTCGAAGTCGACGCCGGCGTTCAGGCTCATCAAATGCCGCATGCCGAGCGCGACAACGCAGAGGCCGAAGATGATCATCCAGCGCGGCTGAACCCGGCCCGAGACTTGCCCTGCAATCGGCATCACCACCAAAAGCACAACCGCGCCATAGGACACCGCCTCTCCCGCAAGCATCGCCGTGTAACCGAAAAGCGTTTGCGTGATCTGAGGAATGAGCTGCGACGTGCTGACGATGATGCCGCCCATGATCGTCATCACCAAGAAGCAAATGCCGAACTGGCGCTGGCCGAGAAGTCTCAGCTCGATGATCGGCTGCTTGCGCGTCAGCTCCCAGGGCACAAGCGCGATAAGCGCGATGCCGGACATGATCGCAAAGGTCGTGATGAAAGACGACTCGAACCAATCGTCCCGCTGGCCTTCATCGAGCACGACTTCGAGGGCGCCAAGGCCAATGGCGACGAGCAGAAATCCGATGAAGTCGATCTGGAGGCCCCCCTTCAAGAATTTGCGGCGGTCCTCTTCGAGCGATGGCGGCTCGTTCACCAGCATCTGAACCAGGAAAAGCGAAAGCAGTCCCATTGGAATGTTGATAAAGAAGATCCAGTGCCACGAGGCGTTGTCGGTAATGAACCCGCCGAGCGTCGGCCCCAGCGCGGGCGCGACGACGACGGCAAGCCCATAAAGGCTGAAGGCCTGCCCGCGCTGTTCGGGCGGGAAGGTGTCGGCCAGAATGGACTGTTCGCTCGGCGCCAGTCCTCCACCGCCGAGGCCTTGCAGGATGCGGAAGAAAATCAGGGAATTCAGGTTCCAGGCTATGCCGCAGAGGAATGAGCTTGCCGTGAAAAGCGCGACGGCGAACATGTAAAAGCGCTTGCGTCCGATCACGGTCGCGAGCCACCCGCTCAGCGGCAAAACGATGGCGTTGGAGACAAGGTAGCTCGTCGAGATCCATGTCGCCTCGTCATAAGATACGGCGAGGCTTCCGGCGATATGATCGAGCGAAACCGTGGTGATCGTGACGTCGAGCACCTCCATGAACGTCGCGATGGAGACGACGCCAGCGATCAGCCAGGGGCTGTGCCCGTCAGCCGCCGAGCGACTGAGACCCCCTGCTGCACGCGATGCGGCCGTCATTTCAGGCGCACCCAGGGCTCAACCGACATTCCCGGCCCGAGGACGACGTTGGGCGTTTTGTCGAAGTCGATCTTCACCGGCACGCGCTGGACGACTTTCACAAAGTTGCCGGTCGCGTTCTCTGCGGGCAGCAGGCTGAATGCCGTTCCCGATCCCGCTTGCACGCTGTCGACATGCCCCTTGAAGGTGCGGTTCGGATAGGCGTCGACATGGATATCGACCGGCTGTCCCGGATGCATATAGGAAATCTGCGTCTCCCGGAAATTGGCCGTGACCCAGACAGGCTCCGGCACAATCACCATCAGGCTTTGGCCGGCCTGGACATATTGTCCCTTCGCAGCCGTCAGCTCTGTGACGCGGCCAGCCTGATCGGCCTTTACAACGGTGTAGCCGACATTGAGAGCGGCCTGATGACGCGCGGCGCGTGCCTGCTTGATGTTGGCCTCGGCGCTGACGCGCTGCGCATGAAGAGCGGCCAGTTGTTTCTGCGCGGCGAGCAGCGCGGCCTTGGCCCGGTCTGCCGTGGCTTGCGCCTGAAGAAGCTGCGAATGGGTTTGCTGGGCGGTTTGGATCGTGCCCGCCCCCGTGCGGGCGAGCTTCTGCGCCCGGTCATTTTGTTCTTGGGCGAACTTCAGCGCCGCCTCCGCGTCCCGGACCTCCGCCTGAGCCTGGGTTATCTGAGCCTGTTGCGCGGCGATTTGCGCGTCGATATTCGGAATGGCCGCCTCGGCTTGCCCGAGCTGCGCCTCCGCGGATGCGAGCGCGGCCTTGTAGATGCGATCGTCTATGACGGCGAGCGTATCGCCTGCCTTGACCTCCTGGTTGTCGGTTACAGGGACATCCACGACGTAGCCCGCAACCTGAGGGCTGATCGTGAAAAAACGCGCGTCGATGAAGGCGTCGTCGGTGGTCTCGTAAGCGCTGTATTGCCGCCACCAGATGTAGCCGCCCACGGCAGCGCCGGCCGCGATCAGGAGAGCCAGGGCAAGCAGAAAAGGGTGTCGCCGTATAAAGCTCCTTCCCTGCGGCGTGCGTTGGTTGTCTTGGCCGGTGATGTCTTCGTTGCGAGCGCCGGAAGGCTCCGAATCCCGATGAGGCGCCCCTGGGGCGTCAAGGTCTGTCGGACGGCGTTCCGCTTCTGAATCCCGGTGACGGCCCTGAGCCTCGGACGTCCCTTCTCGCTCCTCCACTTTGACCATCGCCGCTTTCACTCCTTCCTTCAGAAAAGGGGGAGCGGGTGGTTAAGTTCCGGGAAGCTGATCAGGCTGCGCGCTTCTCCGTTGGCGTAATGGGAATGCGAATGACAGCCCGGAGACCGCCGAGGATGCTCTGATCGAGCGTGATGTCTCCCCCGTGACTTCTCACGATGTCACGCGTAATTGCGAGACCAAGGCCTGTGCTTTTCTTGTTCTGGTTTCTCGCGGCATCGAGGCTGTGGAAGGGGCGGAACACGTCTTCCCGTTTATCGGCGGGGATGCCGGGGCCGTTATCCTCGATAACCACGGTAAGCCAGCCGCGCGATTTCAGCGCCCTGATCGAAATCCGGTCGGCATAGCGCGTGGCGTTCGTGACAAGGTTCGTGATCGCGCGCTTGAAGGCGTTGCGCCTGAGCGCGACGGCAAGGGGATCCTGCCGCACCTCGAGCTGGATCGTCTTTCCGGGCGCCTCGGCAGCCGTTTGCACTTCCTCCAGAACGTGCCGCACGTTGATGCGCCTTGTATCCTCGCCAGAGTCCCCTTTCGCAAAAGCCAGATAGTCTTCGAGCATCTGCTGCATCTCATCCACGTCGCGCTTCAGCGCCTCGACCTGCGGAGCGCGCATCATGGCAAGCTGCAGCCGGAAGCGGGTGAGGATCGTCCGCAAGTCGTGGCTGACCCCTGCCAGCATGATGGTGCGCTGCTCGACATGGCGCTCGATGCGCTCGCGCATGTCGAGAAAGGCCTGGGCGGCGAGGCGAACCTCTCTCGCGCCGCGGACCTTGAAATCCGGCGGCGCGGGCCGGCCCCTGCCGAACCGGTCCGCTGCGTCGGCGAGAGACAGGATGGGCCGGATCTGATTTCGAAGAAAAAGGATGGCGACGATCAGAAGGACGGTGGCGGATACCACCATCCAGACGATAAAGATGTGTGTATTCGACGGCATGAGCTGCGCGCGCTGCGCCACCACGCGCATCACGGCGTCATCGAGCTTGACCCTGATTTCTATAAAGTCCGACTGTCCGAGCGTGTCGATCCAGAACGGTTTGTGGATCCGGTAGCGAACCTCGTCCGAGACGTAACGATCCAGAAACCCGAAGAACGGCCTCGGCCTCGGGAGTGGCAACTCCTGCGCCGGAAGGAACCTTACGGAGAGATTGAGCCGTTCGTGAGCGATGTCGGCCAGGCGGTCGAGTTCCTCCGGACTCTTGTCCTTCATCAGCTCGTAGGTGGAGGCCAGCATGGCGATGTCCTGGGCCGTCGCCGTGGACAGCCGCCGCGTCACGGCCTGCCAATGCCTGTCCAGAAAAACGAAGGTCAGGATCGACTGCAGGATGAGAATGGGCGCAATGATGATGATGAGCGCTCGGGTATAGAGCCCCTTCGGCGCTAGGGACCCTAAGAAGGCCGAGGCTTTGGAAAGGCCAGCGGCCAAGCCGCTCAGGGAAACTGATTTCCTGGCTGGCAGGGGCGAGTTGTGCGCGACTGCGGGAACCTTGCCGGCCTCATTCTTGGGCGGCGCGCGCTCGGTGAACTCCAACGAAATGAGTGTGCCTCCCTTGCCAGGTTGGTCCGAAGCCCCTCACCCTAACCCTCTCCCCCTGGGAGAGGGAACAGGCCGCAGCCCTTTCGCTGGCGTTCCTTCTTCCAGAGGGAGAAGGACAGGATGAGGGGCTGCGTCTAGTACAGCCGGCCGGAAGTTCGCACTCCCATTGCCGCAAACGCTCAAGCGAACTTCCGGCCGTAAGCTGTACTAGATACTAAAGAGTTGCTAGTACGCCTTATCTGCGGGAAGTCCTGTCAGCGCCCGCATCATGGGTCAGGACTTCCCGCGGGGCGTACTAGTCGAGATAGAGAACGTAGCCCTTGCCGCGAACGGTGTGCAAATAGGCCGGGTTCGCCGGGTCCGTCTCGATCTTCTGCCGCAGGCGGTTGATCTGCACGTCCACCGCGCGCTCGTTGTCATACTCGCCGAGCCGCGCAAGGTCTTCGCGCGAAACAAGCTCGCCGCCGGAGAGCGCAAACTCGCGCAGCACCTCGCGCTCCTTGTCGGTCAGCCGGATCACCTCGTCCCCGCGCTTCAGTTCGTTGCGGCGCAGGTCGAAGGCGAACGGGCCAAACGTAACTTCCCCGTGCTTGGCTTTTGCCGAGGTATGCCGCCGCAGAATATTTTGGAGACGCAACAGAAGCTCGCGCGGCTCGAAGGGCTTCGCCACATAGTCGTCGACGCCGAGCTCCAACCCTCGCACCCGGTGCTCGGGCTCCGACCTTGCCGTCAGCATCAGGATCGGGACGTCGGAGGTTTTTCGCAATGAACCCGCGATGTCGAAACCGCTTTCGCCCGGCATCATGACGTCGAGGATGATGCAATCGAAGGCGAGGCCCCTGAGCTTCGAGCGCGCCGCGGCCCCGTGTTCCGCCTGGGTGACACGGAAGCCGTTCTGCCGCAGATAACCGCCGAGCAGGTCGCGAATACGCTCATCGTCATCGACCACAAGAATGTGCGGTGCATCGTCCGCGAGAACCGGCATCTCGAAATCGAGCGTTTGATCGATTGTCATCTTCCGGTGGGAATCCTCTTCCGGGTTGCGAACCGGCATACCCAAGAACAACTTTTGACTGGACGCAAGCGCTATTGACGCGCTTTACTCGCGCTCTCCCGGCTTTTTCCAGCCTGGAGTGCGCCGCGGCGGGCGGCTTCCTATATATCACCAAGAGCAAAAAACACGCATTGGAGACGGCTATGGCCCCTATTCCTTATGACCAAAGAGACGGTTTCATTTGGATGAATGGGGCGCTCGTGCCGTGGCGGGATGCGAAGGTCCATGTGCTCACGCATGCCCTGCATTATGGGAGCGGCGTCTTCGAGGGCGCGCGCATCTACGACACGGAAGTTTTCTCCCTGACGAAGCATTCCGAGCGGCTGCACAAGTCGGCGAACATCCTCGGCTTTCAGATTCCTTTCAGCGTCGCCGAGATCGATCAGGCCTGCCGCGACATCATCAAGGCGCAGGGTCTGGTGGAAGGCTATATCCGGCCCATCGCGTTCCGCGGCTCGGAGGAGATGGGGGTCGCCGCCAAGCACACGAAGATCAACCTCGCCATCGCCTGCTGGGATTGGGGTTCGTATTTTCCCGAGGACGAGCGGCTAAAGGGCATCCGGCTTTGCATGGCGAATTACCGCCGCCCGGACCCCAAGACAGCGCCCTCAACAGCGAAGGCGGCCGGGCTTTACATGATCTGCACCGTCGAGAAGCACCGCTCGATGGATCTGGGCTACGCCGATGCGCTGATGCTCGATTATCGCGGGCTCGTCGCGGAGGCCACAGGCGCGAACATTTTCTTCATCAAGGGCGAGACCATCCACACGCCTGTGCCGGATTGCATCCTGAATGGCATCACGCGGCAAACCGTTATGGGACTTGCCAAGCGCCGCGGGTTCACCGTCGTGGAGCGTCAGATCCAGCCCGAGGAGATGGCGGATTTCGAGCAATGTTTCCTGACGGGATCGGCGGCGGAGGTGACCCCGGTTTCGGAAATCGGGGAGCACCGTTTCACGGTCGGGCAGATCACGAAGACGCTGATGGATGATTACAGCGCCTTTGCGCGGCCACGCACGCGCGCGGAGCGAAAGCTCGAACTCGCCATGTAGGCTCCATGAGCCGGATCTCGAGTCGTGGCGGGCCACTGAGCAGGTTTTTCAGGCGCCCGCCAGCGATGAATGACGGCTTGCCCGCGAAGTCCCAAGTCTGCATCGCGCCAACAACAGGCTGCTGAAAAAGGCGGAAATCCAAGCTTCATCCTTCGACAAGCTCACGGTGAGGCCAAGCGATTTCAACGGCTTCCTCATGGCGAGCGTGTCGTGGTTCGGCAAGCTCACCATGAAGCCATGGGCCGCATCGTTTCAGTCGAGGCTTCCCGAGCCTTCGTATTCCGGGATCCGCGCAGCGGGAATACGGGCGAAATCGGCGGCCTCGCCGCCTTTGCACTCACAATCCCGTTATCCGCAGAAGATGTGTTGCAGCCTGTATTAGTAAATGTAACCTGCGCCTGTCTGTACCGGCTCATATGCGAGCGCGGGGCAGGCGCCTGCACCTCCTGGCGCTCGCCAAGTTTCATAGGTGCAGAACAAGCCTTTTATTTGTCACGTCTTGGACGCGCTGTAAGGAGGAGGGCGCGCCCAGAGCAAGGGAAGCCCGAAGCGCCGCAATTAACTTGACTGCCGTTATCCAATAAATCGGTCGCTCCCCAGGCGCCTCAGGTCATGACATTTCAACCCGTTTCAATTCCACGTTCTGCGGCGCCCCTCCCGCATGCCGCCCGATTTACGGCGGCGCAGGCTGGCATCCTCCTCTTCGCGATCTTGGCGGCGATCTACCTCGCCTGGCCAATCTGGCTCCTGACGAGCCCCCTCGATCTGGGCCGCAACGAGCCATGGAGCGCCTGGTTCGTCGATGCCTTGCAGAGCGGCAGGCCCCTGTATCCAGGCCCCCACGAACTCATCGTCAATAACTATCCGCCGCTGTCCTTCTACCTCACGGCGCTGGTGGCGAAGCTCACGGGGGATGTCATCATCGCGGGGCGGCTCATCGCTCTCGTCTCGACTTTCGCCATTTCCGCTGCTGCGGGGCTTTGCGTCCGCGCTCTGGGAGGATCGCGTGGGGCGTCAGCCCTGGCCGCCGTTTGGTTGCTCGCGACGTTGGCGCGTTTCTTCACGCTGTATGTGGGCGTGAACGATCCCAGCTTGCTCGGCATCGCGCTCATGGGCTTGGGCCTCGCGTGGTTTCTTCAGCGGATGCGGGCTGGCCGAGCGACGGAGCCGGCGCTCGCGCTCATGGTCATGGCGGCGTTTGTAAAGCACAATATGCCCAGCGTGGCGTTGGCGGCGATGCTTTGGCTCGCCATCGCCAACAAGCGGGCCGCTCTTCGCGCGACGCTCTTCGGAGCCGCGCTATCCGCAGCCGGAGTTCTCATCTGCATCGCCGCATTCGGCTGGACTTTCATTGAGCAGATCCTGATGCCGCGTCATATCGCGCTTGCGCATATCGGATTCGCTTTAAACAGGCTTCAATGGGTAGCGCCCGCTATTGCGGTATGGGGACTTTGGGCGTGGCCCAACCGGAACCGGCCCCCGGCGCAGTTCACGGCGCTTCTGCTTGGTTTGACTCTCCTGAACGGGCTCGCCCAGGCCGCCGGCGCCGGCGTGACCTACAACGCTTATCTGGGATTTGTCTTCGCGAGCGCTGTCGCCGTCGCGCTTGCTTTCGACGGGATCGGAACCATCGCCCCTGCCCGGCGCTTCGGGACGGGAGCCGTTCAGGCGGCGATCATTGCCGTGCTTGTGCTCAGACTGCTCTTGTGGATGCGAACGGAGCCTTATCTCCTGCTGATAAGCCCATCCTTCCGGGAAGAGGTCCGCCAGCATGAACGTACCATGGCGTCGGAAGTGGCACGAATTCGGGCGATTCCAGGCGACGTTACGTGCTGGCCCCTGGCGGTGTGCTACCGGGCGGGGAAAGCCTTCGTTTACGACGAGTATTGGGTGGAGCAGTTCATCGCGACGGGTCGATGGACCAAAGAGGCTGTGGACGAAGTCGTCAAGGAAAAGGGCATCCGGTTCGAGTTGATCGAAGGCGTCGGAATTGACAAGAAACGCTTATTCTAACAGTCTCTAAAGACCTCCTCGGCAGCGGCTCTTACATCCTGGCCGGCATGGATCCCAATAGTACTCCCGGCGCGCCGGATTTATCGATTGCGGTCAGGGACAAGGGCCTCCAAAAGAACGCGCTTTCGTTTCTTTCCAACATTGTGATCGGGGTCGCGTCCGCGGCTCCAGCCTATAGCATTGCATCGGCGCTTGGACCGATTGCCGGGTCGGCCTCGTTCGCTACGCCCGCGATCATGATTGTCGCCTTCTTGCCCATGCTCTTCATCGCGGTGGCCTATTATTACCTGAACCGCGTCGATCCCGATTGCGGCACGACATTCTCCTGGGTGACGCTCGCCATGGGGCCGGCTGCGGGCTGGATCGGCGGCTGGGTGCTGTTGATCACCAATGTGATCGTCATGCCGAGCATGGCTGTCATTGCGGGCCAATATTCCTTTCTGCTCTTTGGGCATGATCCTTCTGCGTTCGAGGTAACGGCGGCTGGCGCAGCCTGGATCGTCGTCCTGACGGCGATCTGCTACGCCGGCATCGAGCTTTCCGCGCGCACCCAGCAAGTCCTGCTCGGGACGGAACTCGCGATCCTTCTTCTCTTCGCGGTGATGGCGCTCGCGAAGGTTTACACCTCGAGCGCGTCCGTGGACTCGATGCCGGTCAGCCTCGACTGGTTCAATCCTTTCAAGATCGCAAGCTACGATGACTTCCTGAAAGCCTTCCTGGTCGCGGTCTTCATCTATTGGGGCTGGGACTCGAGCCTGGCCGTCAATGAGGAAACCGAAAATCCGCAAACGACGCCGGGCATCGCCGCCGTTACCTCGACATTTCTGCTCGTCGCGGTTTATGTGCTGGTCTCTGCGGCGGCGCTGTCTTTTGCCGGGCCGCACGCGCTGTCCACCGGCACTGAAAACGCGACCGACGATATTTTCGCAGCTATCGGCGAGACCGTGCTCGGCCCCTGGCTCGACAGGCTGCTCATCCTCGCCGTGCTGACATCGGCGGCGGCTGCAACGCAGACCACAATCCTACCCGCCGCCCGCACAGCCTTGTCGATGGCAAGCGCGGGCGCTTTCCCCGCCCGCTTTGCCGAGATCCATCCGCGTTTCAAAAGCCCGGGCTTCGCCACGCTCACGATGGGAGCGGTCTCGATCCTCTGGTTCATTTTCCTGAGGGGCTTCTCGAAAAATGTGCTCGACGATTCCATCGAAGCGCTCGGGCTCTGCGTCGCCTTCTATTACGGGCTGACCGGATTTGCCTGCGTGATCGTCTATCGCCGACAGCTTTTGAAAAGCGTCAGGAATTTCGTGTTCATGGGCGTGATGCCTGTGCTGGGCGGCGCAACGATGGTTTTCCTCCTTGTCGAATCCTGCCTTTCGCTTGCGCGCAAGGCGCCCGTCGGCCTTTGGGATCGGGCTGCCGCTTGGGATCGCCGCTGCAAGTCTCATCTCCGGCATCATCCTGATGTTCGCCGCGAGGTGGGCTTTGCCTGCCTTCTTCCGGCGCAAGGCTGTTGCAACGGCTTGAAGCGCATTCGCGGCTTTCCCGCCTACGGTGCTTTCGGCTAAGGTCGTGGATCAGAAGTGGAGTGCGTCGTGACCGCAAGAAATCAAAAGCCATTGGTGCTGGCGATCGCATCGCTCCTGGCGACGACGGGCGTGATTGCTCAGCAGGCCGACCCATCGTCCGCGCCGCCAGTCGCAACTCCCGCGCCAGCGCCGGAGCAGGCGCAACAGCCCGCGCCGCCAAGCACCTCGCCGAGGCAGCAGCAGGAAGCCGCCGTGAACGAAATTCTCAATAAAAGCCCCACGCCGGCGGTTAAGTGTTTCAGCGGGTTTCACACCTCTTTCGACTATGACATCACAGGCACGGCGCTCAGCGCCCTTGCAAGAAACGTGATCGAGCCCGGCGGCCTATGCGATCAGTACCAGGAATACTCCGCCGGTATGCCTGTCGAGATCGGCGTGCCGCTTCTGCCGGGCGTCTCGGTGAACATCGACAAGCTGTGCAAGATGGTCCAGCGCCCCCCTTGTCCTGAACCTTCCGGGGAGCATGCTGAGAGCCAGGATCAAGCGAAGAAGTGACGCTGCCCATACAGGCGAAGCGACTGAACTGTAGCTCGGGCCTGTCGTGATCGAAAAAGCCATCGGGCTGCGCTGACGGGCCTCGTGCGCCGCTTATTTGAGTTTGGCCGCCTTGCGGGATTTTGCCGCACGGACAATTGCGCACCGGTAATCGCAAAAACTAAGTGCCTGTTTCGTTTATCTTTTTAAAGCCGCTCGTAAATTTGTTCGCGTTCTGAAGCTGGCGTATGCGGGCGAGACTTTGGAGCAAGGCCGGTGCGCTTCTTAGCCTAAAGCAGAGCCTTTGATTTAAATCAGCGCGGCCCAGCAAGAAAGCTGCAAGTATCTCCCTAATAATGCGAATAAATTCGCTCTGTTCGGAGGAACGAATGCCGGCAAGCAGGCAAGGGCTTGGCGAGATCGAGCGCCGCTTCAACATCAGCCGGCGCGACTTCCTGACTTTCTGTACCGCGATCACTGCGACGCTGGGCCTGCCGCGCGGGGCCGCCGCCCAAGTCGCCGAGGCCATTACCAAGAAGGACCGACCGTCCGTCATCTGGCTGCACCATCAGGAGTGCACCGGCTGCACCGAGTCTCTTCTTCGCGCCGAGCACCCCACGCTCGAGAAACTGATCCTCGACATCATCTCGCTCGACTATCACGAAACGCTCTTCGCTGCAGCGGGCCACCAGATTGAGGCGGCGAAGCGCGCCGCCATGGAAAAGAACAAGGGCAAGTATCTCCTGGTAGTGGAGGGCGCCATCCCCATGAAGGATGGCGGCATCTATTGCAAGATCGGCAACCGCACCTCGCTGGAATTGACGAAAGAAGCGGCCGCCGACGCCGCGGCCGTTGTAGCGATCGGCTCATGCGCCTCCTGGGGCGGCATGCCCTCGACGCCGCCCAATCCAACCGGCTCCGTGGGCGTCGCCGAAGCGCTCGGACGCACCGACGTCGTTACGATCCCCGGCTGCCCGCCGAACCCCTACAATTTCCTCGCCTCGGTGGTGTACTTCCTGACGTTCAACAAGCTCCCGCCAACCGATAGCCAAGGCCGGCCGCTTTTCGCTTACAGCCGCCTCGTGCACGAAAACTGTGAGCGGCGCGCTCATTTCGATGCCGGGCGTTTCGCGCTGGAGTTCGGCGACGAAGGCCATCGCAGGGGCTTCTGCCTCTACAAGCTCGGCTGCAAAGGGCCGGAAACTAACGCGAATTGCCCCGCCGTGCTGTTCGGCGATGTGGGCATGCAGTCCTGGCCCGTGGGCACCGGTCACCCTTGCATCGGCTGCACCACGAAAGGGATCGGGTTCACGAAGCCGATCCACGCGCTGGCCGATCTCACCAACCAGCGTCCGCCGACGATGTATCCGCACATAGCCGAAGAACAAGGCACGGGCGTCACGATACCGGCTGTCGCTGTGCTTTCGGCCGCCGCGGGCGCCGCGGTCGGCGCGGTGACGGTGCTTTCCAGAAGATTGAAGAGGCTCGAGGGTTCGGACCGTCGGGAGTAGCTGCCATGACAGTGAATCGTCGCGAATTCCTGCGCGAAGGTGTAGGCGGAGCTGCGGCTGTTGCAGCGTGCGCATCTCTGAGCGCGGAATCTGCTGAGGCCAGAGGCAACAAGACCGTCCCCGACGACGCCATCGGGCTCCTCTACAATTCTACGCTGTGCATAGGCTGCAAGGCCTGCATGTCCGCGTGCAAGACGACCAATCAGCTGCCGCTCGATGACAATTTCGGCCAGAAGCTCTGGGACACGCCGTTCGAGCTGTCGGGCAAGACGTTCACGGTCATCAAGCTCTACCAGAACGGAACCAGCGAGCATAAAGACCACGAGATCGACGGCTTCGCCCATATCAAGCGGCAATGCCTGCATTGCATCGACCCGTCGTGCGTCTCGGTCTGCCCGGTGAGCGCCATGACGAAGGACCCGGTCACGGGCCTCGTCTCCTATAACGCCGATGCCTGCATCGGATGCCGCTATTGCGTGGCCGCGTGCCCATACCGCGTCCCGCAATTCCAATACGACACGCCGACGCCGAAGATCGCCAAATGCGAGTTCTGCAAGGACCAGCTGGCGAAAAACGATATTCCCGCTTGCGCCAAGGTCTGTCCGACGGGCGCGAACTCTGTTCGGGAGCTACAAGACCCTCACCGAGGAAATCAATCGCCGGAAGGCGATGAAGCCCGGCGAGAAGAATGTCTTCCCGAGGCGAACGGTGGATTCCGGCGATACCCACGAGCGCCCCGCCGCCGCGTATGTGAAAGAGGTGTACGGCGACAAGATGCTGGGCGGAACGCAGGTGCGCTATCTGTCCGGCGTCCCCTTCGCGAAGCTCGGCATGCCAACGGGGCTGCCGGAACTGTCCTATGCGTCGGTGTCCGAAACCATGCAGCACCGGCTGTATGGCGGCCTCATGTTTCCCGCCGTGGCGCTCGTCGGCCTCGTCGCCGCAGCCTATCGCGGAGGCAAAGAACCCGTAACGGAAAGCGCGGCCGCCCATGAGCCGGTCGCACGGGCGAGCGCGCCTGTCGGCGGCAAGCTCCTCGGCGTGTTCACTTCCATCCTGGGCGTGTTTGCCGCGATCGCGGTCTTCCTCCTCGTCAGGCGCTTTGCTTACGGCCTTGGCGCGGTCACCAACATCAACAACGGCTACACCTGGGGCATCTGGGTGGTTTGGGACGTCGTCATCGCGACGGGCTTTGCCTGTGGCGGCTACGCCATGGCGTTCCTGGTCTACATCCTCAACAAAGGCGAATTCCACCCGCTGATACGACCGGCGCTGACCGCGTCTGTGTTCGGCTATAGTTTGGGCGCGGCATCGGTGCTGATCGACCTCGGCCGCTACTGGAACTTCTGGCACACGCTGTCACCTGCCTATTTCAACCCGAGTTCGGTGATGTTCGAGGTTGCGGCCTGCATCTCCCTTTACATTGTCGTGCTGTGGATCGAGTTCTTCCCGACATTTCTTGAATGGCTAGGCCGTCACGGCTTGCAGAAGGCATTAAACCGCATCCTGTTCTTCTTCATCGGCCTTGGCGTGCTCTTGCCCAGCATGCACCAAAGCTCGCTTGGTTCGTTGCTGGTCGTGATGGGCTATCAGGTCCATCCGCTGTGGCAGACGCAGCTCCTGCCGGCGCTGTTCCTGCTGACCGCCATCTGCATGGGCTTCTCTGTTGTGATCCTCGAAGCGACGCTGGCCGCGGTCGGCTTTGGCCGGGACATCTTCGACGACCTGGACCTGTTGTCGAAGATCGGCAAGATCATATCGGCGATCCTCTTCATCTATCTCGGCTTGCGCTTTGGGGACCTTATCTGGCGTGACGAGCTTCCGAGGCTTTTCAACTCCGGCATTCTGAGCGTGATGTTCTGGATCGAGATCGCGCTGTTCGCCTACCCCGCGATCACACTCTCATTCAGTTCGCGGCGGCGCCGGCTGTCGAAGCTCTTCCCCGCCGCGGCCAGCATGCTGGCGGGCGCCGTGCTCTACCGCATCGACGCGTTCCTCGTCGCCTACGAGCACGACTCCACGTGGCACTACTTCCCGTCAGCGCCGGAGATTCTTGTCACGATCGGCGTCATCGCGATCGAGGTTCTGGCCTACGTCTTCTTCGTCAAAATCTTCCCCATTCTGCCCGGCCAGCCGGCTGGCCGCGTCCGCTGACAGCCGCCGGGACCTAAGGAGACCTGATAGTGTCCACGAGAATCACCATCGACCCCGTCACCCGCATCGAAGGCCATCTGCGGGTGGACTGCGAGATCAATGGCGGCAAGGTGACAAAGGCTTGGTCCTCCGGCCAGATGTGGCGCGGCGTCGAACTGATCCTTATTGGCCGCGACCCACGCGATGCCTGGGCGATAACCCAGCGCATCTGCGGCGTTTGCACAACGGTTCACGCCATCGCGTCCGTGCGCGCGGTGGAGAATGCGCTGCAGCTCGAAGTGCCGCTGAACGCACAATATATCCGCAACATGATCGTGGCCGCGCACGCGATCCACGATCACATCGTGCACTTCTATCACCTCTCGGCGCTCGATTTTGTCGACGTTGTCTCCGCGCTCAAAGCCGATCCCGTGAAGGCCGCCGCCTGGATCGAGCAGTACAGCGACTGGCCTCTGAACGGAAAGGAGATCATGAAGCAGACGCAGGAGAAGCTGAAGTCCTTCGTCGGAGCCGGTCAGCTCGGGCCGTTCACCAACGGCTACTGGGGCCATCCGGCGATGAAGCTGACGCCGGAAATCAATCTCGTGGCCGTGACGCACTACCTGCAAGCGCTCGATATTCAGCGGCAGGCCAACAAGATCGTCACCATTCTTGGCTCGAAGACGCCCCATATCCAGAATATGGCGGTCGGCGGCGTCTCAAACCCCATCGCGGTCGACAGCCAGTCGGTGCTGACGGTGGACCGCCTGATGGCGATCAAGACCCAGATCGACAAGCTCGCGGACTTCATCAACAAGGTTTACCTGATCGACGTGGCGGCCATCGGATCGGTCTATGCCGACTGGACCGGCTACGGCGCGGGCGTAACCAACTATCTCTCCTGCCCGGATTTCCCCATCGACACAAAGGGAACCGAATTTATGTATCCGGGCGGGTATATCCCCGGTGGCGATCTGGCGAAGTATCAGCCCATCAAAAGCTTCGGCGACGATTTCCTGGGCAAGGGCGTCGAGGAGTCCGTCAAGCACTCCTGGTACTCTTATACCGCTAACGGTCCGCTGCACCCCTACAAGGGCGAGACAACGCCGCAATACACGGACTTCCAGGACGACGGCAAATATTCCTGGCTCAAGGCGCCGACCTTCTACGGGAAGCGCGCGCAGGTTGGACCTCTTGCGGCGGTGCTGAACGCGGTGGCCGCGGGGCATCAGCCGACTGTCGCCACCGTGAACAAGGTTCTCGATACGGTGTCGGCGCTGGTTGGAAGCAAGGTTGGCGTCGGCGCTCTGCATTCGACCATCGGCCGCCACGCCGCACGCGCGGTGCGCTGCTCGACCATGGTGGATCTGCTCCAGGCCAACTGGGACAAGCTCATCGCCAACATCGCCAAGGGGGACGTCGCGACCTTCAACAAGCCCGTCTTTCCGAAGGGCGAGATCATGGGCTTCGGCTTCCACGAGGCTCCGCGCGGCCTGCTTTCGCACTGGACCGTGATCCGCGACGGCAAGATCGCGAACTACCAGTGCGTGGTGCCATCGACCTGGAACGCGGGGCCGCGCTCCCAGGACGACGCGCCAGGGCCGTACGAGGCTTCGCTCGTCGACAATCCGGTTGCCGACCCTGAAAAACCGCTGGAAGTGTTGCGCACCATCCATTCGTTCGATCCGTGCATCGCCTGCGCCGTGCATGTGCATGATGAGGAGAGCGGGCAGGCCGTTCAGGTGCGAGCGCTGTAGTGGCGGCCAAGCGCGCTGTCGTTCTCGGAGTTGGCAACATTCTCCTCTCGGATGAGGGGATCGGCGTGCATGCCGTCAATGCGCTTGAGGCGCGTTACGAGATCCCGGCCGAGGTCGAAATCATCGACGGCGGCACCTCCGCCATGGATTGTCTCGACCGGATCGCCGAGGCCGATTTCCTGCTGATCGCCGATTGTGTGCGCGGGGGGCGTGAGCCGGGGTCGCTCGTGCGGCTGGGTGACGGCGAGCTGCAGGCGTTTTTCCGGACGCGGATTTCGCCGCATCAGGTTGGTTTGTGCGATGTTCTCGCCACGCTAACCTTACATGGCATTTGCCCGAACCGCACGGTGCTCATTGGCGCCGAGCCGAAGTCCCTGGCGCTGGGCCTCGAGCCAACGCCCGAGCTTGCGGCCATGATCCCTGCGTTGGTGGAAGCGCTCACGGCGGAACTGAACGCAGCAGGTTTCAAAATCGAGCCCCGCAAGCTTCCACACGCCGCCGAATAGGAAGGAAACCGCATGTGCCTTGGCGTTCCCATGCGGATCATCGAGAGCGACGGCTTCACCGCGCTCTGCGAGCGCCAGGGCGAGCGGCGGCGCGTGAATGTCATGCTGCTCGAAGAGGCGCCTGTGGGTGCTTGCGTGCTGGTTCACGTCAATAACGCGGTGCGGTTGCTCGACGAGGAGGAAGCGTCACTGATCAACGAAGCGCTCGACGAGCTTGCCACCGCGCTTACTTTCGCGCCCCAATAACGGCCTTTCGCAATCGATGGACGTGGATTTTTGTCTATGCGCGTTCTTGTTCGGGTGGACGAGACAAGGGCAGACAAAGCCGCTGGACTTGCAACGCGGCTTTATTCAGCAATGAGATACGTATCTTGCATTGAGGAAAAGATCAGCGACCGGCTGACCTTTGCAGAGTTTCTGTGATCAGACCGTAAAGCTCCTGGGTCTGCGCGACGAAAGCCTGCATCTGATCTTGAACGAACTTGGTCTGAAGCGTCAAAATCTCCTGAGTATTTTGTGCCTTGGCGATCGTTTCGACCAGCGCGGAGGCCGACTTCGGCATTCTCCTTCGCCATTGCTACGACATGGCTTTGTACCTCCTTGAATCCAGTAACCATGGAATTCGAGGGGAGCGCCCCCATTGCGCCACGTTCTGGTTCCGGGGAAGCTTCCTGTTGCATGCTGAAAAGTTGTTGCGTCTGTGCGAAGAAGGCATGCATGCATTCTTGAGCGAACTGCGTCTGAAGCGTCACAAATTCCATGGCATGGTCTTGGACATTCTTGAAGCCAATCGCCATGGGATTGGCGGGCATCGCGCCCATCCAGGCGTTCATGGCCTGGGTCACGAAATCCGTGAGCTGCCCGTAAGCGGCATGCGCCTGCTTCATGTTCTGTTCGGCAAGATCGCGCATGGCTTTCGGGATTTCGAATTGGTTATCGGCCACAAAATTCCTCCCTAATTTATCTAAGCTTGAGAACGATAAGTGTAGCCGTACCGGGAAATTAAAAAAAGGTGACGACCGGTAGCATGGCGGCAAGCTCTTGCAGGACGGCGGCTAAAATCCGAGACTTATTACCGCTTAACGTGAGACCATACCCTTTGTGCCGCCACGGCACCACGGATATTGTTTGACAGCGCCAAGCTTGGCATATCCTTCGACATCGCCGGCCAGAGCATCCCGGATATTGGAAGGGGACGTTCTCAGGCCGGGCACTAAAGCCTTTCGCTGTGCAAGAGCGGACTATTCCTGCGACCTGATCGTTATACGTAATGAAAAGCCCCTAGCGATGCGACGCTAGGGGCTCTAATCGTGAATATGTCCAGGCAATAGGATTTTGGAAAATTACCGGCAGAGCCAGCTGTTTCCGATGCCCTGCTGGAGATGAAGTTATTATCGCTATCGATGCCGAGCAACGGTTTTCCGTGTGCAAGGTCTGATATACCAGTAATTGGGTGCAGCGAAAGCACCAGTAGACTGATGATGGCGAGGGTGCGCCTTTGTGTCGTGCTTGCTGCTCCGTGTGCGCCGAGTTGAGAGGCTTCCGGTCTGGAACGAGCGGCTCGGCAGCGCCACGGCACAATGGCCGGCAGCGGGAGCTGCCTTCTTGAGTTGGCGGCCGTGTTCGGTGCTGGCTGACGCCGAAGTCAGGCTCCGGCGTCAGCCAGCTCAAATCCGCTACGCAGCCTGGGGCGCCTGCTTGGATGGAATCGACATAGAATAACCGATCCAGGCGAAGCCGTGGAAGATGAGGTCGACGCCAAGGCACAGGCCCAGCACCCAAAGTCCCGATTGTGGCCATTCGGAGAGGATAATGCCTCCCGCGAGCGCGCCGATGATGCCGGAAATCAGGAGAGACCAGCCTGCTTGCCGCCAAAGAACGCCGGCGAGCACGATCCGGAAGATCCCTGAAACAATCCATATGATGCCGAGCAGAAGCGTAAGCTTGATCGTCGCTGCCAAGGGGTTGGTGAGGAGGATCGCTCCGGCCGCAATGTAGAGGGCGCCGAGCAGGAGATCGAGAACGAAGCCCTTCCATCCAACCGCGCTAAAGGCGTGGACGATCTGGAAGACCCCCACAATCACAAGGGCCCAGGCGATGAAAGCCGCCGTCAGCACTGACGCGAACACCACGTCGCCAAGGACGAACACGCCGCCGACTAGGAGAACGATGCCTAGAAGCAGGTAAAGCCACCAGGATTTCGGAGAGGGGTCCCCGCCAGCCGTAGGCTCCGCCGAAATGACCATTTGAGACCTCTTGGAAAAGTATAGGGTTCAGTGCAAGGGCAAATTGCGCGATTTTCTCCGCGCACGGAAGGATAATAACGGCCTTATTCTGAGCTGTCGAGATACAAGGACGAAACAAAAAGGCCTATCACTTTCTCTTTACGGAATGGATTGTAATGACCCTGATGATCGGTCAGTACGAGTCCACCGTCGAGCCTAAAAGGACAACCGCGATCAGGCCCAGCGAAGCTCCAACAATTGCGACCATACGAATTCGAAGTCGCTGTCGCGATGCGCGGATCCACAGAAGACTGTCAAGCGCCGCGGCGCCGATCACCGCAACGCGATGCATAACGGCCGATCGATGCGGCTTCGGCCGCGATGCGCATGCAGGTTGCGCCCAAGGCATCTAAGCAAGTTTTCCCGGCTCTTCGAACGGTTGAAACCCCTCACCCTGTCCCTCTCCCACCGGGAGAGGGAACGCCGCTCAAGGGCTGCGGCCGGACTCCCTCTCCCATCCGCATCCGCTCGCGGATGCGGACGCTCCAGAGTAGCAAGCTCGCCAAGGCGAGCTTGCGCGGGAGAGGGTTGGGGTGAGGGGTTTCAACCGTTGATCAAACCGCCGATGCTGGGTTGAAGCTTTGCGCGGCGGCGCGCTCGAGAACATCGTCCGCGACAGCCCCAGGCGTTCACGCCTGCTCCAGGAGCACGTTCAGGTTCAGGGTGGACCGCTGGCCGAGATCGTCCCCGTGGTGTTTCAGGAACTTGCTCACGGTGCGCCGACCTTCCTCCTTCAGCATGGTCAAAAACGCCCATTCCGCATTGAGCTTCGAGGAATAGCCGAGGTTCGTCATGATCGGGCTCGAGAGGAGATGCACGCGCATGGCCGCCCACTTCGCTCCTTCCTCATGGCCGGGGTCGGTCGCCTGGCGCAGGAGCGCGATCATCCGCAATTCTTTCAGGAGCGTGGCGTTGAAGGAGATCTCGTTGAGGCGGTTCATGATCTCCTGGGCGGAGCGCGGCGTGCCCGGACGTTCGACCGGATTGATCGCTACGATCAGCGTATCCTCGGACGTGCATTCGCGCACCAAGGGCGTCATGGTCGGGTTGCCGGAATAGCCGCCATCCCAATAGGGCTGGCCGTCGATCTCGATGGCCTGGAACAGCGTTGGCAGGCAGGCCGACGCCAGCAGGACATTCGGCGTGATCTCCGCATTGCGGAACACGCGGCCGCGCCCGGTATGAACGTTGGTGGCGGTGACAAACAGCTTGAGCGAGGATTTTTGAAGCTCGCCGGCGTCGACTGTGGCCGCGAGAATATCGCGGAGAGGATTAAGCCCGGCCGGATTGATGTCGTAGGGCGAGAACAGCCGCGCGGCCATGTCCAAGGCAAGGAACGCTGGCGACGTATCCATGGTCCATCGCCCGAGCAGCATATCGAGCGGCGTTCGCTTGAGCGGGCTGAAAAGGGCTGCATCCGAGACGCGCCGCCAGAAATCGTCGAGCGCCTTGCGGGCTTCCTCCGGGCCGCCTTTCGCATAGCCGGAGGCAAGCACGGCGGCGTTCATCGCCCCGGCGGAAGTCCCGGAAATGCCGTCGATTTTGACCCATGGCTCTTCGAGAAGCCTGTCGAGGACGCCCCAGGTAAAAGCGCCATGCGAGCCTCCGCCCTGAAGCGCAAGATCGACCGAAACTGGATCGCGATTTAGGCTCATCGCAGCGGCGCCTTCACTTTGTTGCAAGGAAGCCTCGGAAGGATCAGGCTGGCCACCTGTATCGGCAATGTTTCTTCTCATCGAAAAAGCGAAGAACCGGCATACTCCGGGCGGGATGCAGTTGAAGCGCGCGCCAGCTTGGCTCTGGCAGCCGATACTGGAGAGACGCTCCCTCGCATGCGATCACCGGCATGACGTGTTTTGGCAAAAAGCTTTCGAGGACAACTACTTATAAATCGCGAGGCGACCAGGGTCAAGGGAAGCTGCAAGGCTATCGCATTTGAGGATGAGCGAACCGGGCCAGGAGTTTCGTGAGGCCGTTCCTTTCAACAAAGCCCGTTGCAGATGAGACTCAGGAGTTTTTCGATTTGAGCATCCTGTTCTCCGGCGGGCACGCCGACTTGCCAATCCTCAAGGCCCAATGAAACGACGCCATGCACGGCGCTGAATAATGTGCGCGCCGTCAGGTAGCGATCCGCCTCGCTCGCCTTGGCCATCAACACGCGCAACGGTTCGCAAATGTGGCGGATGAGATGGACGTCTTGACCCGCAGCCCAATCGGGGAGAGCCTTCCCCTGCGGCGGGGCATACTCAAAAAGATTGCGCCATAAGCGCATGTTTTCGGAGGCAAACCGGCGATAGGCGAGTCCGATGGCGACAAGCCGCCTGGCAGCGTCCGCGCGGGTCGTGGAAACAGATTGCGACGCCGCTTCGAGAAGCGTGGCGTCGAGCCTGTTCATCGTGTTCACATTGACCCGCATAATCAGTTCATCGAGGTCCGCCACGAGATTGTAGATGGCGCCAACCGCGACGCCGATGTCATCGGCAAGCTCGCGTGCTTTCACGCCTGCAAGGCCGTTGGCCTTGATCCTCATTTCCGCCGCGCCGATCAGGGCATCGAGCTGACGTTCCCGCCGCATCGCCACTTTTGAAACCATGCCCGCATCCTAATGCAAAAAATGAACAACGTTCAATAATTTCCTTGAACGACGTTCAATGTCGCGTTATAGATTAGCCGTGAACAATGTTCAAGATCCTGAGGCGTTCATGTTCAAAACCCTTTTTCTCCTGATCGGGGGAAGCGCTGCAAGCGCAGCGGAGGAAATTGCAGATCCCTCGCGCTTCGCTTGGCCGCAATGACAATCCGTCCGTATTGCTTAGGCTCACGCAGCGCTCAATCCAATTAGCGACGAGAAAAGACATGCTTGACTTGATGTCCAGCCGCCGTTTTGCGCCGTTGTTCTGGACGCAGTTCCTATCGGCGTTCAATGACAACTTCTTGAAGAACGCGATCGTGTTCTTCATTTTGTTCAAGCTTACGGGCGAAAACAGCGAAGCGCTCGTGACGCTGGCAGGCGCCATCTTTATCGCTCCTTCCTTCCTGTTTTCAGGGCTGGGCGGCGAGTTGGCCGACCGCTTCGACAAGGCAAAAGTTGCAAGGACATTGAAAGCAGCCGAGATCGCCGCCGCGGGCGTTGCGGCAGCGGGCTTCTGGCTCGGGTCGTTGCCGGTGCTCCTGGGCGCTCTTTTCCTGTTCGGGACCGCGTCGGCGCTGTTCGGGCCGATCAAATACGGCATTCTGCCCGATCATCTCGCCTTCGATGAAATCCCGACCGGCAACGCGCTCGTCGAAAGCGCGACCTTCATCGCAATATTGCTCGGCGCGATCGCAGGCGGAATTGCCGCGAAAGAGGGCCACACCGCTTTGTTCGGCGCCTTGATGATGGTCCATAGATAGCAATCCGCTGCGCTCCTCGCTCGAGCTCATGAAGGATTTGCGGGCCGACACGCGGTTGTGGCGCGCCGGTGTGATGGTCGCGCTGTTCTGGCTTATCGGCGCGCTCATCGTGTCGCTTGCGCCTTCGCTTATCAAAGTCATGGGCGGAAACGAGTTGGTCGTCACCGCCTACCTCGCCGAGTTTTCAATTGCGATTGCGATCGGATCGGGACTTGGCTCTTTTCTGTCCACCGGACGCGTCGTGCTTTTGCCCGCGCCTATTGCCTGTTTCGTCATCGGCGCCGTGGCGCTTGACGTCGGCCTTATGCTTCGCGGCTTCGAGACGCCAGCGCAAACGCTCGATGCAGCGGATTTCTTCGCGCAGCCCGCGGCCTGGCGGCTCGCCATCGACTTCGCTGTCATGGCCATTATGGGCGGCGTTTTTGTCGTCCCCGCTTTCTCGGCAGTCCAAGTGTGGGCGCCAAACGCCATGCGCGCTCGCATCGTCGGTGCTGTGAACATTCTCTCGTCCGTTTTCATGTTTGCGGGCGCGCTTGCCATAAGCGGCCTCCAGAAGGCCGGTTTGAGCATGGCCGGCGTGTTCACTGTGATCGGCGTTCTTTCGCTCCTAAGCGCAGCATGGATTTACCGGACCATGCCGACAAACCCCGTCAGGGATTTCCTCTGGCTTCTCTTCCGCGCCCTCTTTCGCATCGAGGCGACTGGCCTTGAGAACATCGCCAAGGCTGGCCCTAACGCGATCATCGCGCTCAACCATGTGAGCTACCTCGATGCGGCACTCGCCTTGTCGATCATGGACAGAGATCCGCTGTTCGCCATCGATCACACCATTGCCCAGCGCTGGTGGGTAAAGCCCTTCCTGCGCCTCGGGCGCGCCATGCCGCTCGACCCGACGCGCCCGCTCGCCGTGCGCGCGCTGGTCAAGGCCGTCCGCGATCAGGGCGAAACGCTCGTCATTTTCCCAGAGGGCCGGCTCACCGTCACCGGCAGCTTGATGAAGGTCTATGACGGCGCCGGGCTGATCGCCGACAAATCCAGGGTCAACGTCGTGCCCGTCCGGCTCGAAGGGATTGAAGCCGCCCCCTTCACCCGGCTCAAACCCGATCAAGTGCGCCGCCGCTGGTTCCCGAAGGTGCGCATCATCGTTCGCGAGCCGGTCATGCCGAAGATCGACGAGGCCTTGACGGGCAGAGCACGGCGCGAAGCCGCAGGCGAAGCGCTCTATAAGATCATGTCCGATCTCGATATTCTATACCACCCCTATCGACCGGACTATCTTCGAAGCAACTGTTGAAGCGGCGCGCGTCCACGGCAAGGATCGGATCGCGCTCGAAGACCCTGTAACGGGGCAACTGTCCTATAAGCGCGTGCTCATTGGCGCCCGCGTTCTCGGCGCAAAGCTCATGAAGCTCGCGAAAGACGGCGAAGCTGTCGGCGTCATGCTGCCGACGAGCAACGGCGCGGCCTTGACGGTGCTCGGCCTGATCTCGGCGAACCGCGTTCCCGCCATGATGAATTTCACGGCAGGCGCAGCGAACATCTCTGCGGCGTGCACAGCCGCGAAGGTTTCGACCGTCGTCACATCCCGCGCTTTCGTTGAGAAAGCGAACCTCGACAAGCTCATTGAGACTTTGCAAACTCAGGTTTCGTTCGTGTATCTGGAAGACGTTCGGGCGCGTGTGAGCTTGCTGGACAAGGTTTCGGCGGCGCTGCGCTATCAAAAGCCGCTCGCGAGCGGCAAACCCTCGGATCGCGCCGTTATTCTGTTCACGTCAGGGTCGGAAGGCGCGCCCAAAGGGGTGGTTCTGAGCCACTCGAATATACTGGCGAACGTGGCGCAAGCCGCCGCCCGGATCGACTTCGGCCGCGAGGACAAGGTCTTCAATGTGCTGCCTGTCTTTCATTCTTTCGGGCTGACTATCGGCGTCGTGTTGCCTCTCGTCTCGGGAGTGCCCGTCTATCTTTATCCCTCGCCGCTCCACTACAGGTTTGTCCCGGAACTCGTCTATGCCTCCAATGCCACCGTCCTGTTTGGAACCGACACTTTCCTGACCGGCTATGCGCGGATGGCCAACGCTTACGATTTCCGTTCAATCCGCTACATCGTGGCGGGCGCTGAACCGGTTCGGCCCGCGACGCGCGCGCTTTACATGGAAAAGTTCGGTCTTCGTATTCTGGAAGGCTATGGCGTCACCGAAACCGCGCCTGTGCTCGCGCTCAACACCCCTATGTACAGCCGTTCAGGCACGGTGGGCCGTGTGTTGCCGGGGATCGAAACGCGGCTGGAACCCGTGGAAGGGGTCGCCGATGGGGGACGCCTCTTCGTGCGCGGGCCGAACGTCATGCTCGGCTACCTAAAGGCGGATAAGCCCGGCGTGCTGGAGCCTGTGAACGACGGCTGGCATGACACCGGCGACATCGTAAGCATCGACAGCTCGGGATTTGTCACCATCAAGGGCCGCGCGAAGCGGTTCGCCAAAGTTGGCGGGGAGATGGTTTCGCTCGCCGCGGTAGAAGAGCTTGCGTCCCAATGCTGGCCCGCAGCGCTGTCCGCCGCCGCAGCGCTTCCCGACCCCCGTAAAGGACAACGGCTTGTGCTCCTGACGCAAGAGAAAGAGGCAAGCCGCACCGCGTTCCTGCAATTCTTGAAAGCAAAGGGCGCCGCCGATTTGATGATCCCTTCGGAGGTGCTGGTGGTCGAGGCCATGCCGCTGCTCGGTTCGGGCAAGCTCGATTTCGGCGGTGTTGCAAAGCTTGCCGAAGCTCGATTTGCGATGTCCGGTGTTTGAGTGAACTCAACAGCGGGACCACAATTTGCGCCGGGAACTGCGCGAAGTGAAGTATAAATGTAAACTTAAAAACCAGACGGAAATATATAGCTTCCATTTTTAAGGTGTATAGCCACGCGACCTTAATTCAGTTCTGAGAGTGTACGGAACATCCATTATTTGGGGGTTCAAATGTTATACCGTGATTCCCGGCTTGCATTGCGCAGGAGGGCTTTTCTGGTCCGTTCGGCGCAAGTCCTCGCAATCTCGGCGGCGGCTTGGTTATGCGTGACGCCGCTTCAGGCGCAAACCACCCGCACCTTGAAAATCGGTTATATCCTGTCGAAGGACTCCCAGCTCGGAGCCGGCGCAAAGGCGTTCGCCGACGAGGTCGCCAAGCGCAGCGGCGGGCGGCTTGCCGTGGAGCAATACCCGAACTCGGCCCTTGGCGGCGAAGTCGAAATGCTGAAGGCGCTCCAACTTGGCACGCTCGATCTGGCGTTTATCACCGGGGCGCCCTTGCCGAACGTCGTGCCGGAGGTTGGCGCATTCAATATCCCCTTCATTTTCAAGGATGTGGACCATGCCCACGCGGTGCTGGATGGGCCGATCGGGCAGGACTATCTCAAGAAGTTCGAATCGAAAGATCTCGTGGCGCTCGCCTGGGGCGAAAACGGCATGCGCCACCTTACCAACTCCAAACGCGAAATTCGCAACCCGGCGGACCTGAAAGGACTGAAACTGCGCTTGCCGCAGTCCGAAGTCATGCTGATCGGCTTCAAGGCGCTGGGCGCCGATCCGGCCCTTCTGCCATTCCCGCAGGTCTTTGGCGCGTTACAGTCGGGACAGGTCGACGGACAGGAAAATCCGATCGCAACCATCATGTCGGCGAAGTTCGCTCAGGTGCAGAAATATCTGACGCTTACGGGCCACGTGTACGACCCGGCGCTCTTCCTGGCCTCGCCCGACATGTTCAATGAATTGCCGGACGAGGACAAGAAAATCCTGACTGAAGCCGCCCAAGCCGGCGCTCAGGCCTCGCGCAAATACGCGGCCGAAGCTCAGGAGAAAGGCGTCGCCGCGCTACGCGAGGCTGGCATGACGGTTACGACCGATGTGGACAGGACGGCCTTCTCCAAGGCCATGGCTTCCGCGATGCCTGACTATGAGAAGCGGTTCGGCGCCGAAATCATCCAGCGCATCCGTCAGACGGGCGCCGGCCTTTAGCAGGATCTGCAAAACGATGTGCTCATGGTTCGACAAGCTCACCATGAGGTCCAAGCTGTTGAAAAGGCGCGACCTCATCCTGAGCCTGTCGAAGGATGTAGCCACCTTGCGGAAAGTACGGCCGCGGCGATCCGCATTTCACGCTTTGGTTTTAGGACTGTGAACAATGGCATGGACATCCATAAGTCATCGGTTGTCGATCAGGCACAAGATTTTCGGCGGGTTCGGACTTCTCATCGCGGTCTTCCTTGTCGCGGTGGCCGTCTTGTTGAGGGGACAGGCGCAGGTCGACCAGGAGGCGGATGCCGTGTCCAACAGTTCTCTGGTGGCGGAGCACGTGGCGGATTTCGTCTCCAAGGCGGTCGAGGCGCAGAATAGCGTGCTGCGTTATGCGGTCAGCGAAAACGACGCCGATTTGGCCGCCGCGCATAAGGGCTTGTCGCAGTTCGCCGAAAGCGCGCGCGTTCTTGAAAAAAACAGCGCCGGATGGAAAAGCGGGGCATCCGCTGCTTCGAGCGCGCTCGAAGCGGCGTCGAAATACCGGGCAGCCTCGGCGGACACAATCCAAGCCATCGCCGGCCGCCGTACGGCGACTACACAATTCAACAAGGAAATCACTGCGCTACGCACCATCGGCTCGGCCATCCCGGCGGCGCTGTTGCGCGAAAACGCGGCGCCCGAGACCGTAACAACCGGCATTCGTTTGCTGGAAGCCGTGCAGGTCAGCTCCGCTGCGGCCAGCCGTTTTCTCGCCTCGCGAAATCCGGCGGACGCAGCCGAGGCCCAAACCGAACTGGACGCGCTGCAAGCGGCGATGGAAAGCCTGCAAGGCTCAACGGCGAACAGCAAGCGCGTGCAGCGCTTCCTTGCGGCCGCCGCAGAACCGCTGGCGCATACGAAAGAGGCGCTGAACCTCCTTATCTCGACAAACGAAGCCTTCAACCGCCTTTCAGCCGAAAGAAAAGCCGCAGGCGACATGCTGCAATCGCGGCTGAAGCAAATCCGCGAGATCAGCGAATTGGAACGAAACGGCGCGCTCGCCTCCATGCGCGAAATCTCCAGCGCGAGCTGGCGGCTCGGGCTCGCGGCCTCAACCCTGGCGCTGTGCCTCGGCGCGCTGCTCGCATGGCTGATCGGCAGCAGCATTATAAAGGGCCTGGCTTTGGCGAACGCGGCCATCAAGGCGGTCGCGGAGGGCGATTTTTCGAAGCAACTCGATCAAAGCCGCAAAGACGAGATCGGCGAATTGCTAAGGTACACAGCCGGGATGACGCAGGTGCTGAATGCCTTTCTTGCGGCTCAATCGGAACTGGCGCGCCAGCATAATGAAGACGGGCGCATCAGCGCGACTATGAACGACGCGCAGTTTCCTGGCGCCTACCGTGAGATGGGGCGGAAACTGAACCAGATGGTCAGGGCGCACATCGAGGTGCAGACCGAGTTCATGGATTGCATGGTTCACTATGCGAACGGCCGCTTTGAGACCCGCATGCCCGCGCTGCCAGGCGAGCGCAAGGCAATCTCCGATACAGCCGAGCGGCTGCGCGGCGTGCTGCTTCAAGCCCAGGAGGCCGCCAAGGAGACGCTGAAGATCAAGATTGCGCTCGATAACGCAGGATCGTCCGTGATGATGGCCGATGCCGACGGGGTCATCCGCTATCAGAACAAGGCCATGATGAGCCTCATGCAACGCTCCGAAAACGGTTTCAAGAGCGTCTGGCCCGGGTTCTCGGCGGCAAACCTCAACGGATCGAGCTTCGACCGCTTCCACAAAGATCCGAGCCATCAACGCTCTCTGCTCGCGGCTCTCAAGGACGAGCATCGCGTCGACCTGAAACTCGCCGACAGGCGCGTCCGGATGACCGTCAATCCCATCTTCGATGAAACCGGCGCGCGGCTTGGCAGCGTCATCGAATGCCTCGACCGCACCGCGGAGGCGAACGCAGAGAAGGAAGTTGCGGACATCGTTGAAGCGGCGGCCGCGGGCGACTTCTCGACACGAATTGACGAGGCGGGCAAAGAAGGCTTCCTCTTGGAAATGGCGCGGGGCCTCAACGCCGTGGTTTCAACGAGCGAAAGCGCGCTCTCCGAAATCGGTCGCATCCTCAAGTTGATGGCGCAAGGCAATTTGAACCAGACTATCGAGGCTGACTTCAAGGGCGCGTTCGGCGAGCTGAAGGACGACTCGAACGAGACCATTACACGCCTGCGCGACATCATCGCGCAAATCCGCGAGGCGAGCGAATCCATCAACATGGCGGCGCGCGAAATCGCGACGGGCAACAACGACCTGTCGCGGCGCACGGAGGAACAGGCATCGAGCCTCGAGGAGACCGCGGCAAGCCTCGAGGAGTTCGCCTCGACTGTGCGCCGGAACGCCGAGAACGCGCAGGAGGCCAACCGGCTTGCCGCTGACGCCTCCGAGGCGGCCCGGCGGGGCGGTGAGGTGGTAGGCCAGGTGGTCGGCACCATGGCTGGCATCACTGACAGCAACCGCGAGATTGCCGACATCACCGCGCTGATCGACGGCATCGCGTTTCAGACGAACCTTCTCGCGCTGAACGCGGCGGTGGAAGCTGCGCGCGCTGGCGAACAGGGCCGCGGCTTTGCGGTGGTCGCCTCCGAGGTGCGGGCGCTTGCCCAGCGGGCGGCACAGGCCGCCAAGGACATCAAGGCGGTGATCGCGAACTCGGTCGGGAAGGTCGACGAGGGCGCACGCCTCGTGCAGGGCGCCGGCGCGGCCATGGGGGAGATCGTCGCGCAGGTGCGGCGCTTGAGCGCCATCATCGGCGAGATCGCCACGGCGAGCAAAGAGCAGAGCAGCGGCATCGAGCAGGTGAACCAGGCCGTCACCAGCATCGACCAGATCACCCAGCAGAACGCCGCGCTCGTCGAGGAAGCCGCCGCCGCCGCCAAGAGCCTCGAGGAGCATTGCGAGACGCTCGTGCAGTCCGTCGCGGTGTTCAAGACCGGCGAGGAAATGGGCGGCTCGCGCGGCAAGCCCGGCTTGCGCGAGGCAAGAACCGCCCTGCATTAAACTCTCCAGAGCGGCATCCCTTCGGCGGCAGCGCCGAAGGGACAAACGCTCGAACTTGCCTCGGGCTGTACTCGTTCACTCGCCAACGCCCGGCCATGAGCGCTCAATATACTCCCTATGCAAGACCTTCACCGCCTGTTCGGCGTCCTTTTCATCGACGACGAAGGTGATGCTGATACCGCCGGCGGCCTGGGAAATCATTTCCACCGGAATCGCAACGCCGGCATCTCCCAAGACGCTAAACATTCGGCCGACGACCCCTGCCGCGTCCACGCTGCCGCCGACAGCGCAGATGATCGCTTTGTCCGCTTCGATTAATACTTCGCCGATGCCGGAGAGTTCCTTCGCAATCTCTTCCAGATGATCGTTATGCTCCATTGTGAGCGAGACGCTTGCAACCGAGGTCGCAATCACATCGACACTGATGCGGCGCTTCTCCAGCGCACTGAAGATATGCGCCATGAGCCCGCTTCCTTCGAAAAATTCCGGCGAGGTGATATGGAGCATCGTCACGCGCCGTTTGATGGTCAGCGCCTCGATCGTTGCGCTCTTATTGGCGCGCTCCGCAAAGGTCGAGACAATGGTCGTGCCGGGAAGTTCAGGTTTGAACGTATTACGCACCTCGACCGGGATATGCGCTTTCATCGCGGGCATGATGGTTTTGGGATGCAAGACTTTTGCGCCGAAGTAGGCCAGCTCGCAGGCCTCTTCAAAGGCAAGCTCCGGCACGACGCGCGCTTCGGGGACGATGCGCGGATCGGTCGTCATGATGCCGTCGACTTCTTTCCAAATCTGGATCGCTTCGGCGCCAATCGCGGCGCCGATGATGGATGTCGTGTAGTCGGTGCCGCCCCGGCCTAAGGTTGTCACGTCCCCCGCTTCGGTCTTTCCGATGAATCCCGTGACGACCGGCGCCTCGCCTATTTTCGCGATGGCTTCCTTGATGAGCGCGTAAGACGAGGGCAAAGGCTCCGCATGGCCGAAATGATCGTCGGTGATCATGCCGATATCCCACGCATTGTACGCGCGGGCCGGTATGCCATCCTTCGACAGCTTCGCCGCGACGATCTTGGCGCACATGCGTTCGCCGAATGACTGAAACTGGTCGAGACGCTTCGCATCGAGCGGCGCGGCCAGCGATTCGCTCACCAACTGTTCAAGTTCGCGCAAGTCTTCTGCGCAGATATGTCGATCTATGCCGAGAGTTTCGCTGGTATGTTCGTGGACTGAACGAATGAGCTGCAGCGTATCGCTTCCCGTCCCCTTCGTTGACTCTTCCGCGAGCCGTATCAGCGCGTCGGTGATCTTCGTTATGGCGGAGACGACGACAACCGGTTTGCGTGCCTGTGAATGCGCAACAATCGAGGCGACCTGCGAAATCGCGTCTGCATTTCCGACCGATGTTCCGCCGAATTTCATCACGATCATGGATTGATCCTCATCTGGTCCTTGTGCGCTTGGCCGTGCGACGCTCTGACGGACGCGATCGCAGCCCGTTTCGATCTCATGAAAATTTCATATGAGGAGGATAGGCGCGCTGACATTCTTTCTTATGTAGGTAGAGCGCTTCCGGAATGCGGTCGCCAGTCCTGAGAGGGCAAGAAGCATGCGGGACTCTTTATTGCGGTATTTTGGGATTGTTGTGATGGTTTTATTGGGGTCGGGTCAAGTGTCCGCAGTGCCCGCGCGGATCGTCATTTTACGGCATGGCGAGAAACTTGATCATAAAGAGCTATGCGAACTCGGAGCGCAGCGCGCGCAGGCTCTGGCTGCCCAGTATCTCGGACAAGGCGCCGCGCAGTCCTTGTTCGCAGCCGGGGAGAAGCCTGAAGCCTTTCTCGCCATTACGCCACATACAATCGAGACGATTACGCCGGCGGCGCAAAGCTGGGATGTGCCCGTGACGGTCTACAAGGCGCACGACAAGCACGAAGACGAAGATGCAAAGGAAGCTGAACTCACCCGCCTCACCCAGGAGGCCGCGCACGATGTCCTCACCGATCCTCGCTACGCCGGCAAGATCGTCGTCATGACCTGGGAACACAACCATATCGCCAAGTCAAAGCTTGAGAAGGACTATCCGGGAGAGCAGGTCACGCTCCGTCAGCTGTTGCACCTTGACCAGCTGGCCGATGTGCCGAAGACTTGGCCAGACTCCAACTATGATTTCTTCTGGATTGCCGATTACACGCCGGGAAATCCCGTTCCCACCGGTTTTCGCATGGTCCGGCAGGCATTCACCGCCCCCTTCGACAATATACCGGCCAATGAGTGGGGCGAACCTGAGCCTGAACATATTGAAGAAGGCTGCAAGAAATAAAGAACGCGAGTTAGCGCTTCAGCGCTGCAACTCGACTCTGCGTTCGATCTCCGCGATCTGTTGCTACCAATGGGCGAGCAAGGCGTCTATCACAACTTTTTATTGAAAAAACTCCGTTTGCGTATACCGTCTGCGAGAGCGATTCTTGAAGATTTTGTGACGCTTTGAGCGGCTAAAATGATGTACCAGAATGGCGCAGAGAACAGAGCCTTAACGATGAATGGCGGATTGCCGGTTCCGCCAAGCGGATCCCCCATTGACGCGGCCCGGTTTGCCAAGCTCGTATGGGAAATCTCCGATCCCGCCACGCATGAGGCCATTCGCGAAGCGATCTACGCCCGGACGCTTTTCCAGCTTCAATGCGAACTCCTCAAATTGCAAAAGTGGGTTCATGCCAAAAAGCTCAGGGTCGTTGTGCTTTTTGAGGGGCGCGACGCCGCAGGAAAAGGCGGCATGATCAAGCGCGTCACTCATCGAATGGACCCGCGGCAGTACCGCGTCGTAGCGCTCGGCACGCCCACCGAGCGGGAACGGAGGCAGTGGTATTTTCAAAGATACGTCGCCCATCTTCCGACGGGCGGCGAGATCGTGTTCTTCGACCGCAGCTGGTATAACAGGGCAGGCGTCGAGCGGGTGATGGGGTTCTGTTCTGACCGCGAATACGAGGAGTTTCTGGCGACCGTTCCCTATTTCGAGACCATGATCACGCGGTCGGGCATCATTCTTCTCAAATATTGGCTCTCCGTATCGCTCGCCGAGCAGCGCCGCCGCCTGACGGAGCGTCTGAAGAGCCCCTTCAAGGAATGGAAGCTGAGCCCGATGGATATCGAGTCCCTCAGGCGTTGGGACAGCTACACAAAAGCCAAGGAAATCATGTTCCAGCGCACGCACCGCCCCGAGGCGCCCTGGTGGGTCGTCGACGCGGACGATAAGCGAAGTGCGCGGCTGAATTGCATGCACCATCTTTTGAGCCAGGTTCCCTACCGCGATCTTCCGACACGGAACCTCGAAATGCCGGAACTGCAGGACATCTCGCCTCAAGACCGGAAGCGCACATTGAGCGCATTTTGTGTTCCATTGAACTATTGAAGACCCTGCTCGCGTCGAGAAAGGCGAGCGAGGGTAAGAACCTCGCCAGCGTTTGATCCAAGTCAAGCCGCGCTCCAGCCAAAAGATATATTTCGTGCACACCTTTAACGGCCTGGCGGACATCCCTCTCCAGGCTCAGGCAAGCACGTTCAGGAGATGCGGCACTGATGTTTTGTTTTCAATGCGAACAAACGGCGAGAACCGATGCAGGAGCGGGTTGCGCGTCCGCCAAAGGCGTCTGCGGCAAGGATGAGGCCACGGCGGACCTGCAGGATGTGCTGATCTATCAGCTCAAAGGGATCGGCCAATACGCCGCCCGGCTGCATGCGCTGGGCCAGCCCGACGCCGCAGCCGATAGCTTCGCTCTCTATGCGCTGTTCACTACGCTCACCAACGTCAACTTCAACCGCGCGCGGTTCGTGGACATGATCGCCGAAGCCGCCCGCATTCGCGACCGGCTGCGCGGCGCTTATGAAGACGCGGCGCGCGCCGCCGGGCAGACCCCGGAAACGCTCACCGGCCCGGCTGCCTTTGTCCCCGCGGATTCGCTTGCCGGTCTTCTGGCCCAAGCCAACATTGCCAGCGTACGCGCGGGGCTGGATGCGGCCGGCGCCGATGTCATCGGCCTGCGCGCTTTGGTTCTCTATGGCCTCAAGGGTGTGGCCGCTTACGCGCACCATGCCGAGGTGCTGGGCGAAACCCGTGAGGAAATCGGCGCAGCCGTGGCGCATGCGCTGGATTTCCTGGCTGCCGACCCGGTCGATATCGAAGCCTTGCTGGAAGAGGCGCTCGCGCTTGGCCGGGCGAACTTCACGGTGATGGAAGCCCTGGACGCGGCAAATACCGGAGCCTATGGCATGCCGGCGCCAACCAAGGTGCGGATCACCCCGGTCGAGGGCAAGGCCATTCTGGTCTCCGGCCACGACCTGCGCGATCTGGCCGCCATCCTGGAAGCGACCAAGGATAAGGGCATCAACGTCTATACGCATGGCGAGATGCTGCCCGCTCACAGCTATCCGAAGCTGCACGCCTATCCGCATCTTGCGGGCAACTATGGCGGCGCCTGGCAGAATCAGCAGCAGGAATTTGCTGCGTTTCCCGGCGCGATCGTGATGACGTCCAACTGCCTGATCGAACCGAACGCGCTCTACCGCAACCGCATTTTCACCGCTGGGCCGGTGGGCTGGCCGGGCCTGCGCCACATCGCCAACGGCGATTTCTCCCCCGTCGTGCAGGCGGCGCTCGCGCTGCCGGGCTTCAAAGCAACCGAGCCGGAAAAAACCATTACGATCGGTTTTGGCCGCGAGGCGGTGCTCGGCGTGGCGGGCACGGTGATCGACGCCGTGAAATCAGGCGCGATCAAGCATTTCTTCCTGATCGGCGGCTGCGACGGCGCGGCGCCTGGGCGCAACTACTACACCGAGTTCGCCGAGGCGGCGCCGCAGGATACCGTCCTGCTGACACTGGGCTGCGGAAAGTACCGCTTCAACACCCAGGACTTCGGCGACATCGGCGGCGTGCCCCGCCTGCTCGATATGGGGCAGTGCAACAACTCCTACTCGGCGCTCGTGGTGGCGCAGGCGCTCGCCAAGGCGTTCGATTGCGGCGTGAACGAGTTGCCGCTCTCGCTGGTCGTTTCCTGGTTTGAGCAGAAGGCGGCGGCGGTGTTCCTCACGCTGCTCGCGCTCGGCGTGCGCAATGTGCGCCTTGGGCCGACGCTGCCGGCCTTCCTGACGCCGGCTCTCCTCGACGTCCTGGTGAATCGCTTCGGCATACAGCCGATCACCACGGCGGAAGCCGATATCGCAGCGGCGTTGCATCGGAAAGCCGCCTGAGCCAAACTTCAGCCGGGCGGCTTCCTCCCCCGCCCGGCCTTCCTAACCATTCCGACGAATTCAGAAAGCGCCAAGATGCCGGATGT
The DNA here is from genome assembly GCA_963757195.1 of uncultured Alphaproteobacteria bacterium. Classification (GTDB taxonomy): domain Bacteria; phylum Pseudomonadota; class Alphaproteobacteria; order Rhizobiales; family Rhodomicrobiaceae; genus Rhodomicrobium. The sequence goes on along the minus strand of CAVWQG010000001.1, from coordinate 984,018 downwards.
TACGCTTGTCACACGCGATGACGTGCGCTTGCAGTTCTCGTGCAGCCAAAACGAAAACCTGTTGGACGCCGCAGCAAAGGCGGGATTGTTTCTGCTTGGTATGTGTCGCGAGGGGGCTTGCGGCCTCTGCAAAGCGAAGGTGGCCGATGGAGCCTACGAGATGGGAAGCCATTCCACGGATGCGCTGAAAGCCAGCGGTGAAAATGGCGTTCTGCTCTGCCGCTGCCAGCCGCGGGGCGATCTCGTCGTCAATCTTCCCTACCCGCAAGCGCTTATTCGGCGCCGCGAAATCCCCACCCGCGAAGCAACGATAGAGGCGCTTGCGCCTGCTGGCCAAGGCGCAGTGGCCATGACGCTCGCGCTCAAACCGCACCCGGAGCTCGGCCAGGCGGCGGATTTCGTTCCGGGTCAATACATGGAACTCACCATTCCCGGCGCCGATGTTCACCGCGCCTATTCCATGGCCAATTTGCCGAACTGGGAGGGGCGTCTCGAATTTCTGATCCGTTTGCAGCCGGGCGGGGTCTTCTCCACCTATCTCGCCGAACGCGCCAGGATCGGCGACACGTTGATAGCGCGCGGCCCCCAGGGCGATTTCATGTTGGACGAAACGAGCCCGCGCCCGCGCTGCCTGATTGCCGGCGGCTGTGGCTTCGCGCCTGTGCTGTCCATGCTGCGGCACCTGGCCGACTTCCAGGACACGCAGCCCACGCATCTGATTCTGGGGGCGAACCGGGTGGATGAACTGCTCCTTGCCGATGAAATCGATGCGTTGCGCGCGGCGCTGCCGCATCTGGGCGTCACGCTCAGCGTCTGGCATCCCGAGGCGGATTGGACCGGCTTCACGGGCACCTCGGCGGATGCCTTCGCCGCCTATCTGCACTCGTGCGAGGAGACGCCGGATGTCTATGTCTGCGGCCCGCCGAAAATGCTCGAAGCGGTGATCGCCGTGGCGCAAGATCGCCATATCCCGCCGGAGCGCATTATCGCCGAACGTATTCAAGGTTGAGCGCCCGCCGGCGGAGCTACGAACGCCTATGCACCTGACCCGCTTCACCGATTACGGCCTTCGCACGCTGATCTATCTGGCGCTGCGGCCGGGCGACCTGTCGTCCATTGCGGAGATAGCGGGCGCGTACCGGATCTCGGAAAACCACATGATCAAGGTGGTGCATCATCTGAGCCAGGCCGGGCTGATTGAGACCATACGCGGGCGCAACGGCGGCATAAGGCTGGCGCGTCCGGCTTCGGCTATTGTCCTCGGCGATGTCGTGCGCGCCACCGAGCCGAGCCTTGCTTTGGTGGAATGCCAGGCGGGAGAGCCTTGCGCAATCGGCGGCGTCTGCCGTCTGCAAGACATTATGGACGAAGCACAAAACGCCATGCTCGCGGTTCTGGATCGCCACAGCTTAGCCGATGTCGCGGGACCTGGGAGCCTAGCCTTGCGCCGCCGCCTGGGAAATATCGCGATTGACGAGGGATAAGGGAGGGCGCCCCGAATAAAAGGCGCTGCAAGCGCCGGATCGGCGATCATCCTCCGCTTGGAGCTCTACCTCACTCGGTGCGAACGAAAACCGCCGCAGGCACGTCGCGGAACAGCGTCGCGGCGTTGAGCTCTGCGCCAAGCTCGGCTGCCCGTCCGGTCAGAAGCTCGCGCCACTCGCCGCCGCGAAGCGGCTCGGGAACCGGCAGCATCGCGTCGGGCGGTGTGCCCCGGACGTCGCGTCGCCCTGGGAAGCGCGCCACGGCGACAAGCATGGCCGCATCCCCCTGCCGGCGCGTGAAGGCGCAGACCTCGTCAGCGCGCTCGCCCTCCGCCAAGAGCCCCTCGTAATCGCCCTCGGCGAAGAGGAGGGGGGCATCGCGGCGAAAGCTAAGGATGGCCGCCATGGCGGCGAGCTTGAAGCGCGCGTCCTGCCAGGATCGCAAATAGCGCGCCATGGCGCCCTGCCAGTCGCCGGAAAGCGCATGCATGATCTCGTCCAGAAGCCGCCCGCGCAGCGCATAATCGACCGGGCGGCGATTGTCGGGATCGACCAAACTCAAATCCCAAAGCTCGACCCCCTGATAGATGTCGGGCACGCCGGGCAAAGTGAGCTTCAGGACGGTCTGCGCCAGGCTGTTCTGCGCGCCGAGCCGCGCGATGCGCTCCGCGAAGGGCAGGAAGGCGTCGAGAAACGCAGCCGAGCCGCGCGGATCGAGAGCGAGATCGGCGAGGCCGAGCATCGCCTCTTCATAGGCCGTGTCGGGCGCGGCCCAGGTGGAGTGCACCTTGGCCTCGCGTAGCGACTTGGTGAGCGCCCCCTTGATGCGTTCGGCATAGGCGGCGAGGCCTTCTGCGTCGGGGGACGCGCCCAGCAGCTCGACCGGCCAGGAGCCGACGAGCATCTGATAGAACATATACTCGTCATTGGGGTCCGGCGGCGCCGTGCCTTCAACGTCGCCGCGCGCGGCGCGCAGAATGCGGCTCCAGGCCGCCGCCTGCTTCGCCCAGTCCTGCGGCAGCTCGGACAGCACCGCGAGGCGCGCCCTCGTGTCTTCGCCGCGCTTGGTGTCGTGGGTCGAGGTGCTGAGCATGGCGTGCGGCCAACGCTGACAACGCTGGCGGTTCGCTTTGTGGAATGCCGTGAGCGTCAGGCCGAATTGCTCGGGGTCGCCGCCCACCTCGTTAAGCGCGATGAAGCGGTTGTAACGGTAGAAGGCGGTGTCCTCGAGCCCCTTCGCCATCACCGGGCCGCTATATTGCTGCAGCTTCATCGCTGAGCGCAGCACGGCATGGCGGCTGAAGCCGCTGCGCGGCTTGGCTACCAGTTCACCTGAGAGGAGCTTGGCCAGAAAGTCGAAGACGCTCGGATCGATTTCGGTCTCGTTGCGCCGCGCGCGCGCAATCGCCCAGTCGAGATCGCGTATATCGTCCGCGGCCGGGGCGTCAGTCGCGTCCACATAGGTGCGGTAGACCGGGAAGCAGGCGACGATCTCGCGGATCGCGCGGTGGAGGATGTTGCGCGTGAAATCGGCGGTGCGCGGATTTTGCCGCGCCACCCGCGCGGCATCGCGGGCAAGCACGTTGAGTTCGCTCGCCATCTCGTTGCGCATGATGCGAAGTTTGCAGTCGCGCACCATGTCCTGAAAAGGTTGGCTCCGGCCGGCTAAGCCGGAGTAGATGCGGTTGAAGCTCTCCTCGCCGGCCGGATCGACGAGCAGCCCGAGAACGAGGTTCGTGAAGTCGTAGCCGGTTGTGCCCTGCACCGGCCAGTCCTCGCGCAAGCGTTCATGCGGCGCCAGGATCTTTTCGACCACGAGATAGAAGTCGTTCCCCGCCTTCTCGCGCAGCCGCTGCAGATAGCCCTTGGGATCGAGCAGCCCGTCGATATGGTCGATGCGCAGACCGTCGAGAACGCCGCTTTTCAAGAGCCTGAATGCCAGACGGTGCGCGTGGTCGAAAACCTCCGGCAGCTCCATCCTGAGTCCGGCGAGGTCGTTGATGTTGAAGAAGCGGCGGTAGTTGATGTCGTCGGCGGCCACGCGGAAATGCGCGGCGCGCCAATGTTGCTGCTGGATCAGCGCGTCGAGGTCGCGCCAGCTGTCGAGCCAGCCCGGCACGCCGTTAAGCCGCCCGACCGCGGCCGCCACGGCGTCCCGCACATCGGCCCGATCGCGGCAGAGCGCGGCGACCTCTGCCTTAAGTTCGCTGGCGCGCCTTTCGACCTGCGGCCGCCATTCCGGAAGGCCCGAGAAGGCATCGCCGAGCCGCTCCAGCTCGAGATGCGCGTCGCAAAGGATGCGCGCGTAGTGCAGCGGGCAGACCGGCAGCTTGTGCGCATCGTAGGCCCAGACCGCGAAGCCGCCTTCCTGCTCGTCGAATTTGAGGACCAGCTGCCCCGCCTCGAGCACGGCGCCGTATTGATCGCCGAGAAAGGGAACGAGAAGCTTGTCGCGGAGGTAGCGGCGATCCGGGTCCCAGTCGATGTCGAACCATCCCGCATGAGCCGAATCGGGTCCCCATTCCAGCACATCGAGCCAGAGCGGATTGTCCGCGCCGCCGACCCCCATATGGTTCGGCACGAAATCCAGCACCTGCTTCAGCCCGTTTTGGGCGAGCGCCGCATTCATCCCGTCGAACGAAGCCTCATCTCCCAGCTCGGGGTTGAGCGCGTCATGATCGACGATGTCGTAGCCGTGGGTGCTGCCCGGCCGCGCCTTGAGATAGGAGGAGGCATAGAGGTGGCTGACGCCGAGCCGGGCTAGGTAGGGGGCCAGCTCTGTGGCGTGGTCGAAGCCGAAATCCTTGTGGAACTGCAGGCGGTAGGTCGCGCGGGGAATGACGGGCGGCATATCACTATCTTTCTTTGGGGAGTCGGGCGTGGGTGGGGTTTGCCCGCAATGATCCGAGGTGTCGATAAGTATTTACATTTTTACCTAGCCCGCTTCTACGAAACAAAACCAATTTCAAGTCGTTGTTAACCCTACGCATGCGCCACGCCTCGCGCCGCGTCATTCCGTGCGCAGTGCAGCGCGGAGCGATGCGCTGCGCACACTCTCGCGCTTCGCTTGGCCGGGATGACGATCCATTGGCCAGATCAGAGGAGTTTGCTTAGCCGCGGCCGCCATCAGGCTTGGTCAATGGACCAGCGCACCGCCCAGGGACCGAAGCGGCTGCCGTTCACGTCGCCCTCCTGCCAGAGGATGCGGCCGGGAGCGGCGGGGAAGCCGTCGCGCGGCGTCGCCGAGAGATTCGCCGCCAGAGCTAAGCAAGCCTTTCCGGAGTCTCCAACGTCGCAACCCCTCACCCCAGCCCTCTCCCCCTGGGAGAGGGGACGCCGTTGCAACGGATGCGGCGGAACTCCCTCTCCCAGGGGGAGAGGGCTGGGGTGAGGGGTTGCGACATCGGTCAAACGTAGCGAGTTTCTTTCCCCGCCGCCGAGACGCCAGCGCACGACAACCGCCTCCTCGCCGATGACCTCGAAGCGAGCCGCATTGCCGCCGACGCCAGCGAGCCGTGGCACGATCTCGGCGCGGCGGACGCCAAGCAGGCCGCGATACCATTCGAGCCAAGCGGCATGGGCCTTCAAGGCCGTCTCGTCCCAGTTGAGCTTCGCCGAGGCGAAGGTGGACTCGGCCTGGGGGTCGGGGATGCGCTCCCGGACCTTCTCGTCCTTGAACTCCGGGAACTTGGCGAACTCCTTACGCCGTCCCTTGCGCACGGCGTCGGCGAGCTTGCCGCTGAAATCGCAGAAGAAGGGGAAGGGCTGCGAGGCGGCCCATTCTTCGCCCATGAACAGCATCGGGATCTGAGGCAAGAGCAGGTATGCGGCGGCGATGGCGCGCACCGCCTCCGGCTTGGCGATGGCGGTGATGCGCTCGCCAAAAGCGCGATTGCCGACCTGATCGTGGTTCTGGATGAAGGCGATGAAGGCGGTGGGAGGCAGAGCGGCGCTTGGCTCGCCACGCGGCTCGCCCCGATACGCCATGATCTCGCCCTGGAAGACGAAACCTTCCGTCAGCGCGCGGCCGAGTTTCTCGGTATCGCCGAGGTAGTCGGCATAATACCCCTTGTCCTCGCCGGTGGCCGCGGCGTGTAGCACATGATGGACATCGTCGTTCCACTGCGCCGTATAGTGCAGCTGCTTGCCGTCCGCGCCGCGGGCGAGCCTTCTCGCCTCGTTATGAAAATTCTCCAGGACCAGATGCACGTGGCGGTGCGTGGCCTTGGCCCGGACGCGTTCGGCCAGTTCGTCCAGCACATGCTTGGGGCTGCTGTCGGTGATCGCATCCACCGCGTCGAGCCGCAGCCCGTCCAGATGGAACTCCTCGATCCAGTAGAGCGCGTTCTCGATGACGAACTCGCGCACCGGCTTCGAATGCTTGCCGTCGTAATTGATGGCGTCGCCCCAGGGCGTCTTGTGACGCTTGGTGAAGAAGGCCGGGGCATAGGTCGAGAGGTAGTTCCCGTCGGGACCGAAGTGATTATAGACCACGTCGAGCAGGACCATCAGCCCGCGCTGATGGGCCGTCTCGATCAGCGCCTTGAAGTCCTCCGGGCGGCCATAGCTGGAATCGGGCGCGTAGGGCAGCACGCCGTCATAGCCCCAGTTCCACCGGCCGGGGAAATCGGCGACCGGCATGATCTCGAGCGCGGTGACGCCGAGCTTAGCCAGGTGATCGAGCCGTTCGATCGCGGCGCGGAACGTGCCTTCCTCGGTGAAGGCGCCGATGTGGAGTTCGTAGAGAACCGCCTCGTGCCAGGGCCGCCCCGCCCAGCCCTGGTCGGTCCAGCGATAGGCTTCGGGATCGATCACCTCGCTCGGCCCATGCACATCCTGCGGCTGGAAGCGCGAGGCCGGATCGGGAACCTTGAGGCCGTCCGGCAGCGCGAAGCGATAGAGTGTCCCAGCGGCTGCCTCGTCGCAAACAAGCTCGTGCCAGCCCTCGCCGGCGGTGCGCATGGGGAGGAGACGGCCCTCCGGCTCAAGCGACAGCGAGATCCGCGGGTGCGCGGGCGCCCAGAGGCGGAAGCGGACGCCGCCCTCGGGCCTGATCTCGGCGCCGTGCTGCCTGCGAAAGACGCGGCTTACCGCCTCGCCGCCGGTCATCGCCGCCGCCCTGTGCTGGAGGCCGCGCGCTTGGGCCGCATCAGGAAGAGGAGCAGCGAGCGGCCGGTGACCTGGTAGTGCTTGCCGAACTTGAAAGACGGCCGCTTCTGCTTCTGCTCCTGATCCGGGGCGTTGGTGTCGAGCAAAAGGTCCCAGCCGCTGCCGCCCGTGCTTTCCGGCAGGGCGAAGTTGACTACGTCATGGAAGCTGTTGACGATCATCAGAAGCGTTGCATCCTGGCCGCGCTTCTTGATGCCGGTGACCTGGGCGCGCCCGTCCATCAGCATGCCGAAGCATTTCATATTTCCGTCGCCCCAGTCGCCCGGCTGCATCTCCGACCCGTTGGCGTTGATCCAGGTCACGTCCTTGACGCCGAGTTCCTCGTTGTACTCGCCGGTGAAGAAGCGGGTGCGCCGGAGCATCGGATATTCATGGCGAAGCTGCGTCAGCTTCTTGGTGAAGCGGATAAGCGCCTGGCCCTTCTCCCCAGTGTTCCAGTCGAGCCAGCTGATTTCGCTGTCCTGGCAATAGGCGTTGTTGTTGCCCTGCTGGGTGCGGCCGAACTCGTCGCCGGCCAGGATCATCGGCGTACCCTGCGACAGAAGCAGGGTGGCGAGCATGTTGCGAATCTGCCGCTCGCGCAGCGCGGTGATGGCCGGATCGTCGGTCGGCCCCTCGTGCCCGCAATTCCAGGAGCGGTTGTCGGAGTGGCCATCCTTGTTGTCCTCGCCATTCGCCTCGTTGTGCCTCTCGTTGTAGGTCACGAGGTCGTTGAGGGTGAAGCCGTCATGGGCGGTGACGAAATTCACCGAGGCCCACGCGCGCCGGCCGCAATGGTTGAACACGTCGCCCGACGCGGCGAGACGTGGCGCGAGCGCCGCAGCCGATGCCTCGCCGCGCCAATAGTCGCGCACCGTGTCGCGGAACTTGTCGTTCCATTCCGCCCAGCCCGGCGGAAAACCGCCGACCTGGTAGCCGCCAGGGCCGCAATCCCAGGGCTCGGCAATGAGCTTGACGGTGTTGAGCAGCGGGTCCTGGCCCACCGCCTGCAAAAAGCCGCTCTGCTGGTCGAAGCCATGCGGCTCACGAGCGAGGATGGTGCCGAGATCGAAGCGGAACCCGTCCACATGCATCTCCTCCACCCAGTAGCGGAGGCTGTCGGTTACCATCTGCATGACGCGGGGATGGCTCAGATTGAACGTGTTCCCGGTGCCGGTGTCGTTGATGTAGTAGCGCTTCTGATCGGGCAGCAGGCGATAGTAGGCGGCGTTGTCGATGCCCTTGAAAGAGAGCGTCGGTCCGCGCTCATTGCCCTCCGCGGTGTGATTATAGACCACGTCCAGGATGACCTCGAGTCCGGCATCGTGGAACCGCGCCACCATCTCCTTGAATTCGCGTAAGGAGTTGGCGGCGTCGGCGGCATAGCGCGGGTCGGGCGCGAAGAAGCCGATGGTGTTGTACCCCCAATAATTGGCGAGTCCCTTCTCGATGAGATGACCATCAACGATGAAGGTATGCACGGGTAGCAACTCGACCGAGGTGACGCCGAGCGACTTCACATACTCGACGGCCTCACGGGCGCCGAGGCCGGCATAGGCGCCGCGCAGCGTCTTCGGCACCTTCGGATGGCGCTTGGTGAAGCCCTTGACGTGGGTCTCATAGAGGATGGTGTGGTCCCAGGGCACGAACTGGCGGTTGGGCTCGCCTTTCCAGTCGAAATCGGGATCGACCACAACGCATTTGGGCATGAAGGGCGCACTGTCCCGCTCGTCGAAGGTGAGGTCGTCCATCGACTCCATCTGATAGCCGAAGACGGCGGGATCCCACTTGAGTTCGCCGGCATGGGCGCGGGCATAGGGGTCGAGCACCAGCTTGTTGGGATTGAAGCGGTGGCCGAAGTCCGGCTCGTACGGCCCGTGGACGCGGTATCCATACAAGGCGCCAGGCCCCACATCGGGCAGATACCCGTGAAAGATCTGGTCGGTATATTCGGGCAGCTCGATCCGCGCGATCTCCTTCTCGCCGGCGCTGTCGAAAAGGCAGACCTCGACCTTAGTGGCGTTGTCGGAGAAGAGCGCGAAATTGGCGCCCTTGCCGTCCCAACTCGCCCCACGCGGGAAGGGCGAGCCTTCCCTGATCTGGAAATTGCCCGCCCTTAGCCTCGCTGCGCTCCGTTTTCCCTGTAAGAAATATTTGAGCCGATCCAACTTCTAACTCCTGCCGTCGTAAGGGTTGCGACGCTCGAGTTGCAAACGCAACGCGAGCTGTAAATGATCCTTCATAAGCAATTTGTTACTTGCGCCTGTGTTGGGGGGCGCCGGCGAGTCTCCCCGCACGAGCGGCGCCTCCTTCTTTTGGGGCAGCAGTATTTTCCGCAATCAAACATTCAACCACGGGTATTTGCCGGTCCCTCATCCTTTCAGCGCAATCCGCGCGCACCATAAGGCTCATGCTTGCCCGGTCATCAGAACCGAGAGAGTAGGCCGCGCCAAGGATATTCAGGGGCCGCAACTTCTCGTATGTCTCATTGTTTGTTAGAAGTCCTATTACAGGCTTGGTTTCTGCCGAAGTTGACGGCCTGAGCCTGAGGCGCGCTCTCATTCGGTGGCGCTCGCACCGCGTGTTGCAGGCCGGGATGGTTCACCTCCGAGGGTGATCCTTTGCTGGCGGTTTAAGGAAGGCTCTCGCTATGCCGACTCGCATTTATCTGGTTCGTCATGGGGCAACCCAGCTGACAGAGGAAGATCGCTTTGCCGGCTCCTCGGATGTCAACCTGTCGGCGGAAGGTCAAAGACAGGTTGCGAGCCTCGCTGAACGGCTCAAGAAGGACAAGCTCGATGCCATCTACGCGAGTCCCCTTGCGCGCACGGTTGAAACGGCGCGTATCCTGGCGGCCCCGCATGGTCTTGAACCAATTCCCGAGCCCTGTCTCAGGGAGATCGATTACGGGCGTTGGGAAGGGCTGACCCGCAGTGAGGTCGAACGCGATTTTGCGGCCGAGTACGCAATCTGGCAGGAGGACCCCTTCACCATCGGCCCGCGAGGCGGTGAGTCCGGCTTGAGTGTCCTTAATCGCGTCCTGCCGGTTGTTCGCCGTATCGTCGAGACGCATCGGCATCAGAGCGTGCTTGTGGTTTCGCACAAAGGCACAAACCGGTTGCTGATCAGCAGCCTGTTGGGCTTCGATATGCGCAGCTATCGGGATCGCCTCGATCAGAGCCCGGCGGCGCTCAACATTATCGACTTCATGAGCGAGGTGCGTCCGCGCCTGCGCCTGTTCAACGATATCTCTCACTATGAAGGCATCCCGGCGCGCACCCTGAGCCGGCGGCTTTCCAAGTGGTGGGACCCTCCGGAGAAAGTCCAATAGAGGATAAAATTGCTCTGCCCTTTGCTGCCGGTGCGTTATGCTTGAAAACATCCACGGTCTCTGCCCTTACATTTGGACGAAGATGATTAAGACAGAAGCCGGATAGAGTGCGCAGCAAAACTTAAATTCCCAATATCCAGTTATGCAATATTGGGCCGCTCCCGCAGTGCTGGTGGCGAGGCGAAGCCGAAGAGGTCGATATGAGAAAGAGAAACGTGGCGCATTTTCTTGTGAAGCCCCAGGGCAGGCTTCAAAATACCAACACAAATATGACATTCTCCATGCCGCGCGAGACGGCGGCGCGCCTAAAGCAGATAGCGTTGGCCAGGGGCACAGATTTGCAGGGGCTCATTGAACTGGCGGTCAACGAGTGGCTGACGCGCCAGTTGCTCATTGCCGAAAACCCGGGGTAGCTCACCGGTCGGAGGAAACTGCGACAGGCTGCGCTCCGCGGACTCCGCCAGAGAGATCGACGTGAAAATGCCGGCTATCGAAGAACTTTTGACCCGTGCCGCGACTTCCGTTTCGAACGCGAGCATGGCGCAGAGGGATGTCATAGCGAAGCTTGTGGCTTTGCAAGCCCGCCTCGACGAGCGGGTGCTGAGAGTTGCGGTGCTTGGCCAGTTCAAGCGCGGCAAGAGCACGCTTCTCAATGCCTTGCTCGGCTTGCCGCTTCTTCCCTCGGGCGTCATTCCGGTGACCGCCATCCCGACCTTCGTCAGGGCAGGCGCCGGAGCCAAGGCCCGCATCACCTTTAGCGATGGCAAAGCCGCTTCAGAATTTGCCGGGGAAGCGGACATTCAGAGCGCCCTGGAACAGCACATCTCCGAGGTTCAAAATCCGAAGAATTGCCGCCAGGTCGAAAAGGTCGAGATCGAGTTTCCATCGGAATTTCTCAAGCGCGGCGTCATGGCGATCGACACCCCCGGCGTTGGGTCGACTTTTCTTCATAACACCGAAACGGCCGAGGCTGTGCTTGGCGAATGCGACGCTGCGCTATTCGTGTTATCGGCCGATCCGCCCATCACCGAAGTGGAGGTCAAGTACCTCCGCGACGTTCAGAAGCTGATCCCGAAAATCTTCTTCATCTTGAATAAGGTGGATCTGCTGGATGCAAGCGAGAAAACCATCGCGGAAAAGTTCCTCGCAGACGTGCTTGCGGAACAGGCCGGGATTTCTCCGCCGGTGCGGGTCTTTTGCGTCTCCGCTCGGCGCGGGCTGCGGGCGAAACAGGAAGCGAATGAAACGCTGCTGGCTGAAAGCGGGATCAAACATCTCCAGAATGTGCTTGCCGATGAGCTTGCCCGCGAAAAGCGCGCCATCGTGTTGTCGGTTGTGCGAATGCGCGCCGTGGCCCTCGTCGAGGAACTGCTGTTTCAGGGGGAACTTGAGCATAAAGCTCTGCTCCTTCCGCAGGACGAGTTGAAGCGCAAGGCCGCCATCTTCGAGGACAGCGCGAGCGGCTTCGAAGCCGAGCGGCAAGGCCTCTCGGACGTCATGGCGATCGATCGCAGCCGCCTTCTGAAGGAGCTCAACGCCCAAACCGATCTTCTCTGGAAAAAGACACAACGCGACATCGGCGAGCTTCTCGAGACGATCAGCGCCAAGCACTGGCCAGAAAAAGAGGCGCGCGACCAGCTTGAGGCAGCGCTGACGGAGCGGTTCGAAGAGGCTTTTCCGGCCTTCATCGAGGTGTTCAAGGCGAAGCTGCAGGAGCGTCTGGCCGTCCTTCGCGAGCGCGCCGACACGCTTTTGCGGCTCGTCCGCCAGACGGCCGCCAATTTGATGGACATTGCTGTCAGTCTGCCGCGCTCCGACGAAGCGTTCGAGGTGAAGCGAACTCCCTACTGGGTGGCGGCGGAAGCTGCTGTTTCGCTTATCGGTCTGTCAAAAGGCGCTCTTTCGAGCCTGATGCCAAAGAGCATGCGCGAGCGGCAGCTCTATCGTAACCTCGCCGCCGATGCCGAGAAAGCGGTCGTGAACAACATTTCCAACCTCGAATGGGCGGTCAAACGCAACGTCGAGGACGCCTTCGTGCAATTTGAGGGCGCCCTCTCGGAGCAGCTTGATAAGGCGCTCCAGATGACGCGGGAGGCCTTCCAGCTGGCGCTTGAACGCCACGCCACCCGATCCGAAGCCATAGGCAGCTACGTCAAAGAGGCCGAGGAGTCCCTTGCAGCCCTTGGAAAGATCCTGGCGGACTTGCAAGATGAGGAGCGGCCGCTGCATGCCGAAACGGCATCCGCAGCCGGGTAGTAGCCAGGGAATTTGGAGGCCATCACCAAATCGCCGAACGCACCCGTCACGCACGCCAGACCACGTTGAATCTGGCCCGGACACGGCGCTCGGCCCCAATCAATGGGTCGGGCGAATGGCTCCCACGATGCGCAGGACGAATCCCGGAACAAGAAGCGCGAGCCCGACGAGCCAGAAAGGCTTCCGGTCGATCTTGAACCAGGCGCCGTCGAAATTCGTGGTCGTGTCCAAGCCAAGGGCGAACGCCGCCACCTGAAACGCCAGGAATAACACGCCAAGCAGAATCAGCAGACGCCCCGCAAGGCGCAGGAGGCCCGTGCCGCGATGCCTGATCACCCATACGACCAGCGCGAGCCATCCGATGAACAATAAAATGGCCCCCGCATAGGCAAACTGCGTGGTGTACGGGGTAAGCTGGGCCGCAAAATCAAGTGTTGCTTGTTTCATTGACGTTCCTTCCCGGTCTTTCTTGGATTAAGTTTTTTAATCTACTCTACAGATGCAGCTCGAGCGGCGCATCTGCGCAAATGGAAGCGGCTTGAGCGCGGCTTTCCCGGTGCCTGCGGACGAAGGCGACGAAGCGCTCCACCCAGGGGTTGCGCGTGCTGACACGCAAATGGGAGAAGCTCGCGAGCAGATTGCCGATCACTATGCCGTCGCGGCCGCCGCCCATTCCCTCGCCGCGCGCCATCCGATAGGCGAAGCGGCGCCCGGCGCTTAAGTTTTCCAGGGCCGCATAATGGAATTCATGCGCTGGAATCTCCGCCTCGGAAGCGTTCATCGAGGGCCAGGGCGCGTCTTCGGTTTCCTGCAGGAGAACAAGTCCGCGCCCCTGAGGCCGGTCGTGCATGACCGCGTCCGCCGGGATGACGCCAACCATCTGATGCGACACGCCCTTCCAGTGGATCGAGCGCGCCAGATACATCATGCCCCCGCATTCCGCATAAGTGGGAAGGCCAGAGTGGATCTCGCGCGCGATGTCGGCGCGGAGTCCGCCGTTGGCTTCGAGCGCGGCGGCTTGCGTTTCCGGGAAGCCGCCACCGATGAAGAGGCCGTCCGCTTCGGGAAGCCGGGCATCGGAGAGCGCGTCGAAAAAGCAGAGCTTCGCGCCCGCACGCTCGAAGGCTTCGAGATCGTCGGCGTAATAAAAGCCGAATGCGCTGTCGCGGGCAACCGCGATACGAATAGGCTTGCCGCAGCGCCTGGGGCGCCCGATCGAAGCGCTTGACGGCCATGCTGGCGCAGCGCGGCCAATTTCAAGAACGCGATCCACATCGATTCCGTCCTCGACGGCAGCCCTCAGCCTCGTGATCCTTGCGAGAAGTTCCGGCGTCTCTGACGGCGTCATGAGCCCGAGATGACGTTCCGTGATCGCGAAATCCTTGTTGCGCGGCACAGCGCCGATCACGGGGATGCTTGTGTAGCGCTCCAGCGCGTGCTGCATTTTGTCCTGCTGGCGCAGCGTGCCGACCTTGTTAAGGATGATCCCGGCGATATTCGTTTCCCGGTCGAAGGCCTGATACCCCATAACAAGCGGCGCGATGCCTCTCGTCATGCCAAGCGTATCGATGACGAGAATGACGGGGGCGGCAAGCAGCTTCGCGAGCGCGGCGCTCGAGTCCCGCCCTTCAAGGTCGACGCCATCGTGCAACCCCTTGCTGCTTTCGATCAGCGCGAAATCGGCTGCCGCTTCGTGGCCCGCGGCGCATTCCCGGATTTCCCCGGTGGTATGCGTGTTGAAGTCGAGATTGTAGCAGGGCCGGCCGCTCGCATGAGCGAGCCACATGGGGTCGATATAATCCGGTCCTTTCTTGAAGGTCTGCACGGCGAGCCCGCGCGCCGCAAGCGCTGCGGCGAGCCCGATTGACAGGGTCGTTTTCCCCGAGGATTTATGCGCCGCCGAGAGGAGAACCCGCGCCATGACTATGCCACAGCCCGGAGCCGGTCGCGGCCTTCCCACATGGCGTTCGCCTGCGCCTCAGCCGCCTCACTTGTCTCCGCAGAGCCAAGCGCCTTCAAAGCGATGGCCAGCGTTCCGGTGACTGCGGCCTCGCCATATTCGTCGCGCGCCTCGCCGCGCAAGACCGCCGTCAACCGGTCGAGGTCCATGTCATCGTCGGGCGCCTGGCGTGGATCGGGAAGCAAAACCGGCCAGCGCTCTTCTGCAACCGCGCCGTGATGAACGGTCAGCACCTCGCACGGCTTGTTCGGGCGGCGCTCGATCTCGCCGCCTTCGCCGCGGAAAACGGCCATATGAGGTTGTTCGAGCAAGAGCGCGGCCTTCTGATGGATGGCCATATAGCCGGGATGAAAGATGCCTTGCAGCATGACCGGCGCCCCAAAAGGATTGAGCATGCGCGAGAGCGTATGCACCGGCGAGCGCAGGCCGAGGATCGACCGCAGCCCGAAAAGGTTTGAAAGGATGGGGTTGATCGCCTCAAGAGGCATATAAGCGAAATTGCGCCGGGCGAGATGCGTCGCCGCTTCTTCAAAACTCCAAGCGATCGGGATTCCGAAGCGTCCCAGAACCTCGCGGGCATAAATGCGGCCCTCGGTATGGCCATTCGCGCCATGCATGAAAATCTTCGTGCCATTCCGGGCTAGCAAGAGCGCCGACAGAATGTACCAGGGAAGCTGGCGGCGCTTGCCTGCGTAGCACGACCAGTCGAGATTCGACTTTTGGCGGCTGCGAGGGAAGCGTCATGGTCGTGCGTGCGGCGCGAACAAAGCCAGCGATCTCCTCGGGGCTCTCCTCCTTCATCCGAAGCAGCATGAGGAACGCGCCAAGCTGCTCCGGCAGCACATCCCCCGCGAGAATCATGGCCATTGCCTCTTGCGCTTCCTCCATGGTCAGCGAGCGCGAAAGCGACTTGCCGCGGCCAAGGATCTGGATGAAGCGCGCGAAGGGATGTAAGGGGCGGATCATAAAGGTCTCCGTAATACGTCAGGCTTCGGCGGGGCGCGGCAGGAAGGGCAGAAGCTTCAGCGCGATCCCCGTCAGCAACATTGCAATGGAAACTCCACTCAGGCCCAGCAGGATCTCCGGTAGCGAAGGCCAATAATGCGCGACAACGCCATCCTGGAATGAGCTTGAAACCTCCATGCCAGGGAAAAGCTGCAGCGGATAAGCCTGGCCGCCGATGATGGTGAAGTACATCTGGGCCACGCCCCCGATCAGAAAGAAGGGCGCGGCAATGGCCATCGAACGCCAGGCATTCCGGCCGCGACCGAAGAAAACAAGGATTGTCAGCGGCAGAAGGAGGCCGAGCCAGATCTGGCCGATCCAGAAGGTGAGCGTATAGATGCCGCCATCACGCAGGAGGAAGGCTTCCACGTCGCGATATTGGGGTGCGTAGAGCTTCGTGAGGTGGAAAACGGCCGTCAGATAGAGGACCGCCTGCGCGAAGAGAATAAAGAGCCCGCGAAACTTGCCGAGCATGTCCTCGCTGATGAGTTCATGCCTCGTTTCGCGTCCCATCGTCATGAGGACGAGCACGGTGAACGCGAGCCCATAGAGGAAAGAGGCGGCGATGAACAACACGGCCATGATTGCGGAGGCGTAGGCATCGCGCGCGAAAAGGAAGCCGAAGATCGAGCCGGTGCCCGTTGTCAGCGCGAAGCGCCAGAAGAAGGCAAAACCGCCAGCGATTCGTGTCGGCGTCTTCATCCGCAAGACGCGCCGGTCCATCATCACGAAAAGGTAGAAGATGACGACGGCGATAAAGCCCGCGTAGAGGTAGATGTTCCAGGCGAAGATCGAGCGGAAATTATAGGTCGTCATCGCCACGATCAAACGGTCCGGGCGGCCCAGATCCAGCACGAGCACGGCAAGCCCGCCGATCAGCAAAGCGATGGCGAGGACGCCGGAAAGCCGAGCGTAGGGCTTGTAGGCGAGCTTATTGAACACCGAGGAAAAGGAGGCGACGTTCAGCGCGCCCGAAGCCGCCACGATCAGGAAGACGGCGAAGACATGCGGAGTTCCCCAGACGATCTGGTTCGACATGCCCGTTACGATGTGGCCGTGCTCCTCCATGTAGAAGGCGGCGCTCAGCCCAGCGGCGATGACGAGCACATGAAGCGCGAGCAGCCCCCAGAAAAAGGTGCTGTGATCTGTGAGCTTCTGATAAGCGACTTTTGCCATTCCTAACCTCGCGCCACCCAGCGGCGGCGCCTTTTCCTAAATGTTTGTGTAGTAGACGCCCGTATCGCAGCCCAGGTCGGACCGGATGCGCGTCGAGCGGTAGGTCGCGATGCGCTTTGCGATCTCGCTCGAAGGATCGTTCAGGTCGCCGAAAAGGATCGCGGCGCCGCCCTCGGCTTTGCACGCCTCGACGCAATGCGGGATGCCGCCGGCGTCGATGCGGCTGGCGCACAGCGTGCAGCCTTCGACCGTGCCTTTCCCGCGCGGCGCGTCCGGTTTCTGATCCTCGAGCGGTTCATGCACAAACGAGCGCGCCTTGTAGGGGCAGGCCATCATGCAGTAGCGGCAGCCGATGCAGATATGGCGGTCCACTAACACGATACCGTCCGCGCGCTTGAAGGAGGCGCCCGTTGGGCAGACATCGACGCAAGGCGCGTTCGCGCAGTGCTGGCACATGACGGGAACGGAGAACCCCGCGCCGGTTCTCGGATCTTTCGCGGTGACCTTGCGCACCCATTGAGGGTCCGTGTCGGGATGGCCGGTGCTTTTCCAGCCGAAGGCTTTGGAGCAGGCGTCAATGCAGGCCGAGCAGCCGTCCTTGCATTTGCTTGCGTCGATCAGAAGGCCCCAGCGCACTTTCGAGGAAGCGGGCGCTGTTTCGGCGGCAGCCGCCTCGCCCATGGCGTAAAGCGTGACGCCGGGCGCGAGCAGCGTCGCCGTCACGGCCGCCGCGGTTTTCAGGAAAGCGCGCCTGCCGCCATCGATGGGCTTGCGTTCGGTCATGGCCGCTTCTCCTGAAAGACGGTCGCCGCGACAGCCAAGTCTGCGGGAACAGCCCTTTGAGTGCTTTGCGTCTTCTCGGAGCCCGGCCGGGATGAATGGCATTGGAAGCAGTCGATGGAGACGGCTGCGAAGTCGTGACAGCTTCGGCAGAAATGCCTGGAATCGGCATAGGTCACCGGCTGGCCATCCGCCCCTTTGACAGCATGACAATCCATGCATCCTGCAATGCTGAAGGGCTTGCCGCGCACGCCTTCATGCACGGTCTCGTCGCGCTGATGCTTCATCATGCTCATGTGATTGCGGCGCATGAACTCGGTGGGCGCGACGCAATGCTCGCCCTTGCCCTTGGGCGGAGTCGGGACAAGGCCTTCCGCGAAGGCGGACGCATTCGCCAAGGAAAGCAGGAGCGCTATGACCGCCACCAGTCTCATGCCGCCCTCTCAAAAACGTCATCCCGGAAGGGCGCTCGCGCCCTATCCGGGATCTTGAAAAATGCAACGCCGCGTTCTTTACGATCCCGGATAAGCGCCAGGGCGCTTTCCGGGATGACGCGGAGAAGGCAGTCGGCGGAGCGCATCCG
This sequence comes from uncultured Alphaproteobacteria bacterium, assembly GCA_963757195.1. Classification (GTDB taxonomy): domain Bacteria; phylum Pseudomonadota; class Alphaproteobacteria; order Rhizobiales; family Rhodomicrobiaceae; genus Rhodomicrobium. Next base: position 966,295 of record CAVWQG010000001.1, on the reverse strand, counting down.
CATTACTCCCCAAGGCCCATCTGGATATAGCCGGTGGGGCAGACATCCTTGCAGATATGGCAGCCGATGCACTTGGAGTAGTCGGTATCGACGTAGCGCCCGAGTGCAGATTTGCTCTTTTTCACGCGATGGACGGCCTTTTGCGGGCAGTAGATCAGGCAGTTGTCGCATTCGAAGCAGATGCCGCAGCTCATGCAGCGGTCAGCCTCCGCGCGCGCCTCCTTCTCGGTCAAGGATTGCAGGCGCGATTCGAAATTGCCGAGCACATTTTCGGCGTCGATCGCCTTCTGGCTGCGCACGTGCTGCGGGGTCTTGCGAAAATGCCCGAGGAACAGATCCTTCGAGCTGACGACCAGCGATTTCGCGCGGTCCTCGAAGTTATGCAGCGCATAGTTCGCGTGGTCGGTTCCGGTCGCCTGGACGTGGTCATATTCGGCCGGTTCGCGGCCCACTTCCTTGAGCTTCTCGATGAGGTCGAAGTGATGCACGTTCACTTTCGGCAAACCGGGCTGAGCCTCGGCTTTCAGATAATGGCCGATGCTTTCTGAGGCGATCCAGGCGTGGCCGATGGCCGTCGTCAGGAGATGCGGCTTGATCACGTCGCCTCCCACGAACACACCCTTTCGCTTGGGCGAGGACTGATAGGCGTCGGCAGCAGCCGCGCCTTTTCCGTTGCCGAGCACCTCAAGGCCCGTGAAATCGGCGCCCTGGCCAATGGCGGACACGATCAGATCGCACTCGATGTCGCGCTCGCTTCCCGGCTTGGCCGTCATCTTGCCGCCGGTCCAATCGACCTCGGCGACCCGCAATGCGCTGGCATGGCCCGGCCTGTCGAGCACCACGGCGACGGGTATAAGCGAGGTGAGAATCTTCACCCCTTCCTGCATCACGTGCTCGAGTTCCATCTTCGTGGCCGGCATCTTATCCAGGGGGCGGCGGTAGACGATGGTGACGTCCGCGCCTTGGCGGCTCGCGACCGTCGCGACATCATGGGTGGTCTGGCCCAGCACGACGTATTCCGGGTGGTCTTTCTCGTGGACGTTCTCGATATGCCCAAGCCTGCGCGCGACAGCCGCCACGTCCATGGCGGTGTCGCCGCCTCCGATCACGAGCACCCTCTGTGAGCCGTGCTGAAGGCGGCCTTCATTGAAGGCGGCAAGGAACGCGATGCCGCTGATGCAGTTGTTGGCGTCCGCAGCACCCGGCGCATCGAGCGGCGTTCCCGCTTGTGCGCCGGTTCCAAGAAACACGGCGTCAAAGTCTTTTTCCAGCTGATCGAGCGTAACATCCACGCCGATCTTCACGCCCGTGCGGACTTCGACGCCCATATCGAGAATGCGCTTTATTTCGCCATCGAGCACATCGCGCGGCGTGCGGTAGCCCGGAATGCCGTAGCGCATCATGCCGCCGAGTTCGGGCTTCGCCTCGAAAATGGTGCAGGCATGGCCCTCGCGGCGGAGGAAATAGGCGCAGGCGAGCCCCGCCGGCCCGCCGCCAATAATGGCTACTTTCTTGCCCGTCGGCGCGCCCGGCGCCGGCAGCTTGAAGCCGTGCTCAAGCGCATAGTCGCCGACATAGTGCTCAACCGAGTTGATGCCGACATGGCCTTCGACCTCGTTTCGATTGCAGCCGTCCTCGCAGGGCGCGGGGCAGACGCGCCCCATGATGGCCGGGAACGGATTCGACTTCACCATGTGCAAGAAAGCGTATTCCTGCCATGTCATGCCGTCGGGCGCTTTATCCAGACCGCGCACGATATTCAGCCAGCCGCGGACGTCGTGCCCAGAGGGGCAGCTGGCCTGGCACGGCGGCGCGCGGTGGACATAGGTCGGGCACTTGTAGGAGCGGTCCGCCTGAAAGATCTTTTGCGACAGATCCGGCCAGTCCCACACGCTTTCACCGGTCTTGAAGCGGAGGAATGTCTGCTGTTCGGGGGTGCCTTGGCCTCGATCCGTCACGTTTCGTCCTCCTCATTGGCTTCTTGTGCCGGTTCGGCGACAGCCGGTGCCGGTTCCGGCTGATCCGCCGTCTCGTTCATTTCTTCGGCCTGCGTGGAGCCCGTCAGCACGATGGCGTTCGAGACCATCTGATGCACGCTGACGATCAACTCCCTGTCGAAGCCGTAGGTCGGCAGCACCTTCGAGAACTGGGCTTTGCAGATCGCGCAGATGGCGGCCATGTGCGTGACGCCGTGCTCGTCGGCGACTTCGCGCAACGCTTTCATGCGCGGCGATGCCCCTTTGGTGCGCAGGTCCATCAGTTCGTCTGTCAGGAGGCCGCCGCCACCGCCGCAGCAGACCGTCGCCTCGCGGATCGTGTCCGGTTCCATGTCGTAGTAGTGATTGCAAGAGGCGCGCAGGATGGCGCGCGGGATCTCGAACTGGCCGCCGGGCGTGTCGCCCATGCGGGAGGCGCGCGCGACATTGCAGCTGTCGTGGAAAGTCAGGCGAATGTGGTCGTTCTTCGACTTGTCGAGGGTCAGCTTCCCGCGCTGGATCAGATCGTAGGTCAATTCGCAGATGTGCTGCGGGATGGGATAGCGCTTATCGAGGAAGTCGAACGGCCCTGCGAGCGTATCGAGGAAATTGTAGGCAACGCGCCAGGCATGGCCGCATTCACCGAAAACCAGACGTTTCACCTTCAAGGTGCGGGCCGCGTCGGCGATGCGCTGCGCGACCTTTTGCATATTCTCGTGCGAGCCGATGAACATGCCGAAATTTGCGGCTTCCGAAGCGTGGGAACTGAACGTCCATGAGATGCCGGCCTCGTGCAGCACCTTAGCGTAGCCGATCAGCCCTTCCATGTGCGGGGAGGCGAAAAAGTCCGCACTCGGCGTGACGAGCAGGATGTCCGCGCCTTCTTCGTCGAGGGGCAGCCGCACGGCGACGCCCGTCTCCTCTTCGATCTCCTCCTCAAGCCCTGCAAGCGTGGCTTTCAGCGCCTTGGGCGGCAAACCAAGATTGTTTCCGATCTTGAAGACCTTGCCGATGATCTCGTTCGAATATTTCTGCCCCATGCCGATCGTGTCCATGATCTCGCGCGCGGCCATGGAGATTTCGGCGGTGTCGATTCCGAAAGGGCAGTAGACCGAGCAGCGGCGGCATTGCGAGCACTGGTGGAAGTAGCTGTACCACTCGTCCAGAACTTCGCGCGTGAGGTCTTCGGCTCCCACGAGCCAGGGCGCGATCCTGCCCGAAAGCGTGAAGTAGCGGCGGTAGACCTTTCGCATCAGGTTCTGGCGCGCGACCGGCATGTTGTTGGGGTCGCCCGTGCCGAGAAAGTAATGGCATTTGTCGGTACAGGCTCCGCAGCGAACGCATCCGTCTAGGTAGAACCGAAGCGCGCGGTTGTTCTTGACGAGATCGCCGAGTTTCAGGATCGCCTTTTCCTGCCAGTTCTCGACAAGTTCTCCGGGGAAGCCAAGCGCCGTTTGATGGGCTGTAGACGCTGGGTATGGCTTGCTCTTGGCCATGGCCCCGAAGGCGAACGCCGGGATTTCCAGCGGATCCAGGTGCAGCGGGCTTTCGTCTGTTTCCTTCGCTTCGTGCCGGTCCACTTCGTCCCCCTATGCCTTGCCGACGGCTGCGCGACGAGGCGCATAACGGCGCTCGCGCGGGTTATCGGCCTGATTGCGCGAGGGGCTAAAGAAGACGCCTGGCGCGTGCAAGAGCTTCGAGAAGGGAAAGACGATCATCAGCACTGCGACGAGCGCCAGATGGGTCAGCAGCAGCGGATCGGCGGGCAGCGGCTGCCAGTCGAACGCCATCAGCCCAAGGATGAAGCCTTTCACCGATACGATGTCGGTGTGCTCCACGAATTTCATCGCGAGCCCCGATGCGCCGATCGCGATCAGGAGCAGCAGAACCAGATGATCGAAAGCATCGCTGATGTACCGCATCCGTGCCATGGCGACCCGGCGGACCCAAAGAGCGAAAAGGGCGCCAACCATCGCAAACCCGGCATAGACGCCAAAGGGCTGCATCAGCGCTACCAGCGACCACACGGGTTGCGTGAAATAGCGGAGGTGGCGGAGGAGCACCAAAGCCAGCGAAACGTGAAAGACCCAGCCGAACAGCCAGATCCATTTATTGGACTTGAACAGGCTTTCGAAAACTGTGACTTCGCGCAGAACGCGGAAAGCGGCTCCCGCCCGCGTCATCGGTGCAGGAGTCGTCGGGATTTTGAGAGGGACCGGCGTCCTGTGGTACTGCAATAGGCGTAAAGCGAGGCCGACGGTGAAAATTGCCGCCGCGACGTAAAACATGACCGCGTATATCGTGGTTTGCACGCCCAATCCGTCCCTAGTTCCCAGGTCTTAGCGCCCGGTTATTGTGCAGTCTTCGCCGCTTCCGCTTTTTGTCATGGCCGCCCTTGAGGCGGCCATCCAGGAAGCAGGCACTCCCCGACTGGATGGCCGGGTCAAGCCCGGTCATGACAACCAGTTATATGCAGCCGGTCGGCTTCGGCAGTCCGCCGATTTTGCAGGCCTGCTTCGCCGGCCCGTAGGGGAACAGCTGATAGAGATACTTCTGATCGCCTTTTTCCGGGCCGAACTTCTTCTTCATCTCCTTGACGAGGACGCGGATGGCTGGCGCGATCTGATATTCCTCGTAGTATTCGCGCAGAAAATCGATGACTTCCCAATGCTCGGGCGTCAGTTCGATATTCTCGGTCTTGGCGATGAGCAGCGCGAGATCCTTGTTCCAGACGGAAATGTCGGTGAGGTAGCCTTCCTCATCGTGGTCCGCGACAATATCGCCTACTTTGTATTGCATTGTCATAATTGGTCTACTCCGTCCGATTGCATTGGTTTCTTAAAGCCAGGCGACAGTGCGCGCGTGCTGCGCGACGAGATCGACAAAACCGCCGTAATCGACGAGCTTGACGCCTTCGATCAGATGCTCTGACTGGATGCCGCGCGCCGCCAGATCGGACGCGAGCGCATAGACGCTGCCGTTTGCGAGTGCGGCCTGAACCGTCGCCGATGCCGAACTTCCTTTGCGTGCGCCGACAACGCCGTCCTCGATCATGAGAACCGCGTCGCCCGCCATGAGATAGCCGATGCAGCTTTGAAGCGCATTCCGGTCGAAGGGAGATTTGTTCACCGTATGAAGTGTGGACATGGTTCGCTCTCGCCTCAGAAGCTCAAAACGACGTCTTGCCCGGCAATAATGGCCGCCATTTCTGTGCGGCTTACCGGAATGATCGAGGGCTTCTCGGCGTAGTCCTCGTTCTCGTCCTCGTAGGTGATCGGCATCAGGTCTTCGACCGTAAGCCCGCGTTCGGCCAGCGACTCGCGCTCGACGTAGAATTTGTGTACGTCGTAGTCGCCCAACGCCTTGTAGGTTCGGGAGAAGTTCTTCATGCCCGCGGCCTCAGTGTCCTGCCCGGCCATGAGCTGGAAGACGCCATCGTCGATGAAGGCGAGGCTCACATCCTGCTCGAACGCCGCGCCGATCAGCACAACCTCAAGCAACTCGAGCGCATAGATCGTCCCATAGGGCGCCTTGCGATTGACGTAGAGAAATTTCTTCTTATTGGCCATGGCCTCCCCCTAATCCCCGAAGACCACGAGCCGGTCGGCTTCGATGCCGGCTTCGATCAGCTGTCCCAGGCCGGAAATGCGAAAGCCGGGCGCGAGATTGCTGGCGTCCTTGCCGTGGCGCTTGGCTTCGTCCGCGTCGAGAATGCCGCGCCGCTGCGCCGCCGCGATGCACACCACCATGTCGAGCTTGTGCTTTTCGCCAAGCTCGCTCCAGAGCTTCTGCAGGTTCCGGTCATCCTGCGGCGGCACGGTGAGCCGCGTGCCGTTGTTGACGCCGTCGTGGTAGAAGAAGACGCGGGTGATCCCGTGCCCTTTCTCCAGCGCGGCCTTCGTGAAATGGTAGGCCGTGTCGGACGCTTGATGCGTGTACGGCCCTTCGTTGACGACGATTGCAAACTGCACGTCTTTCTCCCGCTTAGAAATGCACGTGCGCCGACATGTTCATGGTCTTGCGCGAGCCGGTCCACGTATCGAGGTGGTGCTTCGTGAAAGCGAAGCCCGTCAGCTCGAAGAAGCGCGGCCAGCCGATGCGATCAATCCACTCGCCCATGCGTTCCCAGTCCTTCGCATTGTCCTTGTAGGCGTAGAGGATCCTGCGAACGACATCCGCAACCTCGGGCCACCTCGGCGCGTTGTTCGGCAGATTGGCGACAACAAGCTTGTGGAAGGCTGGCTTGGAGCGCGCGTTCGAGTGCTTGCCGCCGACCCAGACGGCGATCTTGGTGGAATCCGCGCCGTTGATCTGCATGGGAGGGCAGGGCGGATAGCAGGCACCGCAGCACACGCATTTCTGCTCGTCCACTTCGAGCGATGGCTTGCCGTTCACCATCGCCGGGCGGATCGCCGCCACCGGGCAGCGCGCGACAACGGCGGGGCGCTCGCAGAATCTTCGAAACCAGATCGTGGTTGATCTTCGGCGGCTTCGTGTACTGCACATTGATCGAGATGTCACCCTGGCCGCCGCAGTTGATCTGGCAGCAGGAGGTTGTGATGCGAACGCGGTTCGGCATCTCCTCCTTGATGAACTCGTCGTACATCATGTCCATCAGGCTCTTGACCACGCCCGACGCATCGGTGCCGGGAATGTCGCAGTGAAGCCAGCCCTGCGTGTGCGAGATCATCGAAACCGAGTTGCCGGTGCCGCCGACGGGGTAACCTTCGGCGGTCAGCTTCGCGATCAAGGGTTCGACCTTGTCTTTCGCGCTGACCATGAACTCGATGTTGCTGCGCGTGGTGAAGCGCACATGGCCTTCGGCGAACTGATCGGCGATGTCGCACAGCTTGCGGACGCTGAAGACATCCAACTGCCGCGGCGTTCCTGCGCGCACAGTCCAGATTTCGTCGCCGTTCTTGGCCACGTGATGCAGCACGCCTGGGCGCAGGCGGTCGTGCCATGCCCAGTTGCCGTAGTTCTTCTTCATCACGGGATGCATGAAGGGAAAGGGGTCCGGCACGCCGGTTTCAATGGGGCGGCGGGGTTGTGCAGGGGCGTTCATCCAAGAAGTCTCCGCGAAATCGAATTGGCTAATGGCAGCTGTCGGGGCGCAGGTCGAGGGTGCGCCCCGCGCTCCCTTTTTACTCTGCAGCGACGGTCAAACCGGCTTCCTTCGCCTTGCGCTCGAAATACTTCTCGGCTTCGTCGGTGAAGTCGTCGGTCCGAACGTAGCAAGATGTGCGCGGATGGTTGACCATGTTCGGATCGGGATCGACGCCGATGGCTTCGAGGAACGCGGGCAAGCCAATGCGGTCCATGCATTCGCCGATGCGCTCATGCTCCAGCGCGTTCTCCGCGAAGAAGTCGATCAGCTTTGTGGCGAACTCGATAAGCTTTTCGCGATCCTCGTCCGTCTCCAGTTTCATGAAGGGGATGATCATGGTGCCCATGAGGTCCCCGACCTTGAGGGAACGCTTGCCGCCGAGCAAGATCGAAACGCCCCGGTCGTCACCCGGGGACAGCGCCTTCGTCATCACATTCATGCAGTGCATGCAGCGCACGCAGGACTTGTTGTCGACGTCGAGCGTATCGTCGTCGTTCAGGCTCAGCGCCCGCGTCGGGCACATCGCGATAACGCTGTCGATGGTGTATTTGCGGCCGTGGCTTGCGACGTAGGCTTTCACCTCGTCCTGGTTGACCTTCATGGCGTCGCGCCACGTTCCGATCACCGCAAAGTCGGAGCGATGGATCGCGTTCACGCAGTCGTTCGGGCAGCCCGAGAATTTGAACTTGAACTTATAGGGCAGCGCCGGGCGATGCATCTCATCGAGGAAGTTATTGATGACCGCGCGATGCGCTCTGACCTCGTCGTAGCAGGACTTTTCGCAGCGCGCATGACCCACGCAGCTCATGGAGGTTCTGAGCGCGGGGCCAGCGCCGCCGAGGTCGAGGCCCATTTCGTTGAATTCGTCGAAGGCCTTCTGCGTGTTCTCGGTCGTGCAACCCTGGAACATGATGTCCCCGCTCTGGCCATGGAAGGCGATGAGCCCGGACCCATGCTTTTCCCAGACGTCGCACATCTTGCGGAGCAGATCCGATGTGTAGTGGTAGCCCGCCGGTGGCTGAATGCGGAGCGTGTGGAATTCTTTCGAGGCAGGGAACTTGTCTGCAACCTCGGAGAAGCGCGGAATGACGCCGCCGCCATAGCCGAAGACGGAGACGGTACCGCCCTTCCAAAACCCCAGGCGCTCCTCGTACGAGTGCTCGAGCTGACCGAGAAGGTCGTTCATCATCGGCGCGTAAGGCTTATCCTCGGCGTCCCGCAGCCTCTTGAGGCCTGTCACGAAGCTCGGCCAGGGACCCGATTCAAGCTCATCCAGGAGCGGCGTGGCATGTTTCTGGGATTGCGCAGCCTTCGGCGCATCGTCGCTCGTCATTCAGCCTCCCTATTCCAATCTAGTTTGCTAATGCGGGCAAAAGTTGCTCGTATCTATTCGTGATTGGTTTTTTGTTCTAAAAACGATTGCAATAGTGAATTTTCATCACGCTAGCATACTTGTGTAGTGCTGACAATCATTCATATCTGTGAATACGATAATATGTTAGCTTTTTTAACCGGTTTGTATGCTCTCCTGAAGCCGATGAAAGACCAACTATGAGCTGCCAGGATTCTCTGGTCTCCGAATGAGTGGAGGGAGCGCTCCTTCCCCAAGGAAGCACCGTTCTGCCTCAGCAACGAAGACGCCTACGCACTCTGGCGCGCGGCGAAGCTGGCGGCGTACCCGAACTCGGCTGATGAACTGCGCGTCGAAATAGGGGACATCGCGAACCCATCGGCCGTGGAACGTACGGCCATTTGGAAGCTATGTGGCGCGGCGAACATAGCGATTTACGATAGCGGCGTCTTCGGAACCGACCCCTTTTGTGCGCGCCCGGCCCTGAAGGCCTTCGCCGCCGCGTTCGGCCTCAGGCGGGAGGAGGCTCACCGGTCCCAGGGAGAGGACGGCATCGTTGCGATCGAAATGGCGGCTTCCGACAGCCGCGCCGGCTACATTCCCTATTCATCACGGCCTTTGAGCTGGCACACGGATGGTTACTATAACTACCATGGGCCATTCGAATGCGTGAAAGCGATGGTGCTTCATTGCGTGCGCGATGCGGACGAAGGCGGCGTCAGCGCGCTTCTCGACCATGAGATTGCTTATATCCGCCTGCGTGACCGCGATCCGGCTTTCATCGAAGCGCTTACGCACCCCGACGCCATGACGATCCCGGCGGGAGAAGATGGCTACCGGGGTCCGCGGCCCGACAACACTGGACCAGTCTTTTTTATTGAGCCGGAAAGCGAGGCGCTCGTCATGCGCTATACAGCCCGCAAGCGTAATGTCATGTGGCGGCAGGATGCGACGACACAAGCGGCAGTGAAGGCGCTCGAAGAGGCGCTCGAAGCCGATCCCCTCATCATCCGCTACAAATTGCGCCCTGGCGAAGGCATCATCTGCAACAACATTCTGCACAACCGCTCAGGGTTCACCGAAAGCGTCGACGGAAATGGGCGGCTCCTCTATCGCGTGCGCTTCTACGACCGGATCAGCCTTTGAGAAAGCCAACGAGAAAAACATGCTTCTAATCAGCGACATGATCATCGCGCATCCCGAGGTTACCTCGTTCAGCGGGCTTGAAGAGCTTGTGAAAGCGGCCGCGCGGCAGGGCGCCATTCACCTCAACTTCGATCTGAAACCCGAATATCCGGACACGCCGCGCAACTGGCAGGACCGGCTCGAAACGGCGTTCCTGTCTATAATCGGCAGCGGGAGATAGGCATTAGCGATGCATGATGAAACCAAGGAACGGCTCGAAACGCTGACGGCGCCCTATGGCCGCGAGGTCCGGCTGGACGACGTGCGCTTCGAAAGCGGCATGCGGCTTCTGCGCGTGACCATCCGCGAAGGCATGCGGATCACCGTCCTCGATGTCGATCGGTCAACCGCGCTCGCATGGGCGAAAACGATGGCGCAATGGGCCGAGCGCGCGGCTGGGCCGGAAGAGAAAGCATAGTCCGTGGAACAGCTTCCGATATTCTTCCAGATCAAGGGCAAGCCGGTCGCAGTCGCGGGAGGCGGCACGGTGGCGGCGCGGCGGGCGGAACTCGCGCTCAGAGCCGGGGCAAAGGTTTGCGCCTTCGCCGAGACGTTGAGCGATGATTTCCGCGCCCTCGCCGTGCATGAGGGGTTCACGCATATCGCGCGCGCAATTACGCTCGACGATATTCAGGGTTGCGCATTGATGTTTTCCGCGCAAGGAGACTCCGGCGCTGACCGCGAGGTTGGCGTTCTTGCCAAGCGAGCGAGAGTCCCCATCAATGTCGCGGACGCGCCCGAGCTTTGCGATTTCATCATGCCGTCCATCGTGGACCGCGATCCCCTCGTGATCGCCATTTCGACCGGCGGCGCATCGCCTGTTTTCGCGCGTATGATCCGGGCGCGGCTCGAAAGCGTGATTCCCGCAGCCTACGGACGCCTTGTTTCTCTCGTCGGCTCCTATCGCGAGCGCCTTGGCGCGGCGCTCAAGGATCAGTCGGCTCGGCGCCGCTTCTGGGAGCGCGTGCTCGAAGGCCACGTGGCGGATCGTTTTCTATCGGGCCATGAGGCGGAGGCGCGGGTCGAACTCGAACGGGCTCTTGCGCATGCCGCAGATGGCGATGGAAGCCAGCAGCTTGGCGAAGTCTATATTGTAGGCGCTGGGCCAGGCGACCCGGACCTTCTTACCTTCCGCGCGCTGCGCCTGATGCAGCGCGCCGATGCCGTTCTGTATGACCGCCTCTTGCCGCACGGCATTCTCAATCTCGTCCGCCGCGAGGCCGAGCACATCTATGTCGGCAAACTGCCGGACGATCACATCCTGCCCCAGGAAGCGATTACGGCCCGCCTCGTCGAACTGGCACAGCAAGGCAAGCGCGTGTTGCGCCTGAAAGGCGGCGATCCCTTCATGTTCGGGCGCGGCGGCGAAGAGATCGAGGCGCTGGCGGCGGCCGGCATCCCCGTCCAGGTCGTGCCCGGCGTCACCGCCGCAACCGGCTGCGCCGCCTATGCCGGGATACCGCTCACCCATCGCGATCACGCCCAGGCCTGCGTTTTCGTTACGGGTCATTCCCGGGGCGATGGCCTGACCCTCGGTTGGACGGCGCTCGTTCAACCCAGGCAGACGGTTGTCATTTTCATGGGGCTCGGCAAACTCAGCGGCCTGATGCAAGATTTCGTGGCGCATGGCGGCGATCCTGAACTGCCTGCAGCCGTCGTTGACAACGGCACAAGGCCGAACCAAAGGGTTGTAACCGGCACGGTTAAAACGATTGCGGAACTCGCCGCAAAGGCGGACCTGCATGGTCCTGCACTGATCATCCTCGGCACTGTTGTAGCCTTGCGCGGCAAGCTTGTGCCGGACGGGGCCGCAACGGCAGGAATGGGAGGGTCGTTTTCAGGTGAAGCCGGACCATCATCGCTTCAATCTTTTGTCTAAGAACTGCAAAAGAGGCGTGCAGCGCAATTCTTGCGCAATGCGCGTCGTGCGCTCTTCCCAAAGCCAAGCTTTTAGATCATGATGTATGAATATGATCATGTAAAACGATAAAAAGCCGATCAACGGCAAGGGAAACGTCTAAGGGAAAACGAATGGCACACATCGTGGTGTTGGGCGCTGGATTGGGCGGCGTCATTATGGCCTACGAGATGCGCGATCAGCTCCGGAAGGGCGATAAGCTGACCGTCATCAGCAAGGAGCCGAAGTATCACTTCGTCCCGTCCAACCCTTGGGTAGCTGTGAATTGGCGGACGCGGGAGGAGGTCGAGATCGACCTCACGCGGACCTTTGCGAAGCGGAAGATCAACTTCATTCCCGTCGCGGCAAAGGGCATCTACCCTACAGAAAACTGCGTCGAGCTGGAGAACGGCCAGAGAGTCGATTACGACTTCCTCGTCATCTGCACAGGCCCCGAACTTGCGTTCGACGAAATCGAGGGGCTTGGCCCGAACGGTTACACCCAATCTATCTGCCACGTCGATCACGCCCAAAAAGCATCCGAAGCCTTCAAAAAATTCTGCGAAAATCCAGGCCCGATCATTACCGGGGCCGTGCAAGGGGCGTCGTGCTTCGGGCCGGCCTACGAATACACCTTTATTCTCGACACCGAGCTGCGCCGCAAGAGAATCCGCGACCGCGTGCCGATGACGTTCGTCACCTCCGAGCCCTATATTGGGCATCTGGGCCTCGACGGCGTGGGCAACACCAAGGGCCTTCTCGAAGGCGAGATGCGCGACCACCACATCAAATGGATCACGAACGCCCGAGTGAAGAGCATCGAACCCGGCAAAATGGTCGTCGAGGAACTCACCGACGACGGCGAGCTCAGGAAAGTGCACGAACTACCTTTCGCCTATTCGATGATGCTTCCGGCTTTTCGCGGCATCGAGCCTTTGCGTGGCATCGAGGGACTGGTCAATCCGCGGGGCTTCGTCCTCATCGACAAGACACAGCGTAATCCAACCTTCCGCAACATCTTCTCCGTCGGCGTCTGCGTGGCCATTCCGCCGATGGGCCCAACGCCAGTTCCTTGCGGCGTGCCCAAGACCGGGTTCATGATCGAGTCCATGGTTACGGCAACCGCACTCAATATTGGCGAGCTGCTTCGCGGCAAGGGCGCACAGCATGAGGCCACTTGGAACGCGGTCTGTCTCGCCGATTTCGGCGATTCGGGCATCGCCTTCGTGGCGCAGCCGCAGATCCCGCCCCGCAACGTAAACTGGTCCGCCTCCGGGTGGTGGGTGCACCGTGTGAAGATCGCCTTCGAGACGTATTTTTTGCGCAAGATGCGGCGCGGCGAGAGCGAACCCTTCTATGAGAAAGCCGCGCTGCAAGCGCTCGGCATCGGCAAACTTAAGCGCGTAACCTGACAGGCAATCAACCGGGAGGGCGTTCGCGATAGGGTTTGACATCGCCTTCTTGAATAAAGATATTCGAATATGTAAATCAACGATTGAGGAGATAGGCGGGCATGGCCGAAGGGAACGGGGTTGCACCCAACCAGAAGTCGATGAGCATTATCGTCACCAAGGGCACGCTCGACTGGGCCTATCCGCCCTTCATCCTAGCGACGACGGCGGCGGCGATGGGCGTCGATACTACGATGTTCTTCACCTTTTATGGTCTTACGCTTTTGCTGAAGAAGCTCGACCTCAAAATCTCCCCACTGGGCAACCCGGCGATGAAAATGCCGATGGCAGGAATGCACATGGGAATGCCGAACTGGGTTTCCACGATCCCCGGTGTGGACTCGATGGCCACGAGCATGATGAGGGACATGATCAAGAAGAAGGGCGTCGCTTCCATTGAGGAACTGCGCGACATGGCGCGCGAAGCAGACGTCAGGATGATCGCCTGCCAGATGACAATGGACCTCTTCGAGTACAAGAAGGAAGACATGATCGACGGGCTCGAGCTTGGCGGAGCAGCGACGTACATGGAGCAGGCGCTGAAATCAGACGTCAACCTGTACATCTAGAAACGACTTCACAACACGACCGACCCTTAGCAGCCGATTCTCATAACGGAGGAACCATGGCCGACAAGACGCTTGACGCAAAAGGTCTCAACTGCCCGCTGCCGATTTTGAAGACGAAGAAGATGCTCACCCAGGTGCCGGCCGGCGGTACGCTGGAAGTGATCGCCACCGACCCGGGCTCGGTCGCCGACATGGCCTCTTTCTGCCGCACAACAGGAAACGAGCTACTCGAGTCGACGAAAGATGGTGACGTGTTCCGGTTCGTGATCAAGCACACCGCCTGAAGTTGCCCCGAGCCGTTGCACTAGGCTCGCTGAACGGAGGGGCATCCCTTCGCCGTCGAAGCGAATAGGGATGTGACCAAGCCTCGCCTCGCCATTCCTGCCGATCGCGCGACGCTATCCGGAACTAGTATGCCCCGCGCGAAGTCCTGACCCACTTGCGGCAGGCGCTGACAGGACTTCCCGCGGATAAGGCCTAGTAACAGGGGCAAAAGTCCGGGCCGTCAAGCAGTCGCGTTCTTGCGAATGAGCGCGTCGAGCCTCGGGACGGCTGGCGCTTCCGGGACTCCGAGGCGGTCGCCGAGATAGTCCCAGAAGCTGATGGCTTGCTTGGCGCATGTTTTCATAAGCCCGAGGAAAGCATCGCGGCTGTCGCGGCCTTCATCCGAACGGGTTCCGGCGGAGATTTTGCGGCGCGTGACTTGGCAGCGGATATCGTTTTCCGAGCCGTTGGTGTGCAATGGGATGTCGGGGCGCTTCAGCACCATCAGCAGTTCGTCTTTCTGCGCGCGAAGCCGCGCCAAAAGCCTGTCGAGGGTGGCGAAGCCCGTTTCTGCCGAAAAGATGGCGTTGAAGCGGCGCTCAAGTTCCCTGGCGCGGCGCGGCGTTGGCGCCTGGCGGTAGGCCTTGAGAGCCTTGTAGAGGCGCCAGATGCGGGCGCGGATGCGCTCTTTTGCTTGGACGTGCGCCTCGCAGAAGGTATCGAGCTTGTGGATGAGGCGCTCCGCATGCACCCAGCAGAGCGCGTGCTCCGCGATCCTGAACTGGCCGGCGCCATCAGAGACGATGACTGTGCCGTCCAAGAGCCCCTGTTCTGCAACGCTCCCCCATAGGGCGGCTTCGGTCGCGATCTGGACCGGATCGGGCTTTACCTTCAGATCGGTGAGGCCGAGCCTTTGCAGATGGGCCATGAAGGCGTCGCGGCCGGCAAAGCGCTGCTCCCTGTCTCCGAAACGGGCAATGGTCGCCTGGGGCAGCTTGTGCTCGCGCATGAAGGCGAGCGCAGCGTCGTTGATGACGTAGTCGTCGCGCCCGGCTCTCAGCAGCTCGAGAAAATTCATTCGGCTCTTTGAGCCGGTCGTTGCGAAGAACGCAAAGCAGTCATTGCCGATATGAGTGCAAAAGCCGTTCCGGGCCTTATGCCTGGCGCCCGTATCGTCAACGGTCAGCCAGGACGCCGAAGAAAGCCCCGCGCGCAGCACGTCCATGGTTTCCTTGAGGAAAGCGTCTTGCTTGCTGCTCAAGAGGCGCACGATCTGCCGCTTGGATATGGCGATGCCCAAACCGGTCAGCTGCGCAGTCAGGCGCGGGATCGTGACCTGCCCCTGGTGGTATTGGCTCAAGACGAAGCGCTTCAGTTCGGGGCCAAAATGGCTGCTGACGCCTTTGGGCAGCGCGGCCAGCACAGTCTCGCCGGAGGCAAGCAGCCACCGCTCGCGCCGGTAGCGGATCGTCCACGGCATGATGACGATATCCTGGACAATGAAGTCCTCGTAGCCCTTGAAGCGCGCGCCTTCCGGCAGGCTGTCCGGCTTGAGGATGCGGGTCTCGTCATGGGCGAGCGCCCCCCGCTTGGCGCTGCGGCCGCCCTGCCGCCCGGCCTTCCTTGAGGCATCCGCTGACTCCATGCCGCTGGGCCTGAGCTTGGGACGTCCCTTCAAGCCCTTGAGCCGCGCGATCTCCTCGCGCAGTTCTGCGTTCTCTGCCTTCAGCCGGGCATTCTCCTCCAAAGCCTGCACCAGCAACGCCTTCAGCTCTTCGAGGCCAAGCCCGGGAATCTCGCGGGTCGATTTCGGACATACCCCAAGGGAATCAACAAATCAGTCCGCTGTGAGTTCCTGTCCCAAACCGTTGCCCGGACTTTTGCCCCTGTTACAAGGCCTACTAGCAACTTATTGATTCTAGTACAGCTTATCGGAGGCAAGTTCGCTTGAGAGCGTGCGGCAAAGTGAGTGCGAACTTGCCTCCGGCTGTACTAGTACTCAGGCCCGGCAAGGAAGTCCGACATAACTGCAACGGGTATCGCTCTGCCAGTGGCTGAGCGGCACAGGCTATGAGTCGCTTGCGACAGGATCGCGGCACGGGCGAAGCAAACCTATTCCGGAACACGCCGCAGGCACGTGGATGCAGATGCGGGTTGCGTGCTCGATGAAGTCACCTCGAATTGCCTGCCGCCGCTTTCAAATGCCGCAGATTGCCTTGTGGGCCGATCAGCGCCTTTGAAAAGGCGCATTAGCGGTTGAGCAATAACTTCAGTTGCAACATTCAATCGAAGAGTAGAGCATGCGCGTAGCAGTCTTATTTGTAGTTTTCTATGCAATAACCGCACAGGCTGCACCCGTTACTACCGAAGCGACGGCCGTTACTGAAGCGTATCTCCATGCCGGCTTGCTCAGGGGGACCATGCTCCGCCCGGTAGCTAGCGGCGCCGCTATCCTGATCATTCCGGGCTCAGGCCCCACCGACCGCGACGGCAACAATCCACTCGGTGTGAAAGGCGCTCCCTACAAGCTCCTTGCCGAAGGCCTTGCCCGTAAGGGTGTTACCACCGTCCGGGTCGACAAACGCGGCATGTTTGGCAGCTCGCGCGCTGTTGCCGACGCCAACGCCGTAACGATAAGCGACTATGCCGGCGACGTTCACGCCTGGGTCAAGGTTATTCGCGAACAGACGAGCGTCCCTTGCGTATGGGTGGCAGGCCATAGCGAGGGCGGCCTCGTCGCGCTCGCATCAGGCAAGAACCCCGACGACTTGTGCGGTCTGATTTTGCTGGCGGCGCCGGGCCGGCCGGTCGGTCAGGTCCTGAGGGAGCAATTGCAGCTGTCGATGGGCAATGGGCCAATGCTTCGGCAGGCCACATCAGCGATCAAAGCGCTCGAAGCCGGCCACCACCCCAATCTCTATGCCTTGCATCCCAAGCTCCAGCAGCTGTTTGCTCCCCCCATACAGGGCTTATTAATCAGCATGTTCTCCTACGATCCTGCCCGGCTGATAGCAGAATTTCACAAGCCGGTCCTCATCCTGCAGGGCGAGCGGGATCTGCAGGTCAGCGTAGCCGATGCAAAGCGGCTAAAAGAGGCGGCGCCCGCGGCGAAGCTCGTTCTCCTGCCGGATGCCAATCATTTCTTTAAGGTGGTGAAATCCGCGGATATGGCCGTCAACGCGGCGGCTTATACCAAAGCTGTTCCCCTGGCGCCGCACATCGCAGATGAGATTGCCGATTTCGTCTCGGCTGCAAATAGCACGGAATAACTTGCCGCTTCTTTTGGACGCAATAATCTGTAGAGCGCTCCAGCAGCGACGAGGTCGGCTGCGATGCTGTCCACCCGCTCGTCATTATTTCTGAATTGCGGAAGGGCCGGCTTGCTTTGGTTCACGTATTCGACGGCGGCCGGTCTCACCACTGATGACGCGAATCTCTCTTATTTGATTGCCGAAAGCTATCAGCGGCTACCGGAAAGCCGGCGATCCAAAACGCTATAGTGCGCAAAACGTCGCGGTCGTGCAGCGGTCGCGACATTGCGCGGACATCTGATCGTGTACTACGTCACAGTCTCATGCTGTTCCGGCAAGCGTCGCGCTCGACTATCTCGCCTTCTCCAACAGCGCGTCTGGCTTGATCATGTTGCAATCGAGGGCGGCGTCCTTCCTGGGGTCCATGCCGAAAGCAACCGCCATAACCTGACTGTAGAACACCACCGGAATATTGAAGCGGTCGCCGAACTTCTTGTTGATTGCGTCCTGGTACATCTCGACGTTCTGCTGGCAAAGAGGGCAGGGGGTGGAAATAACGTCCGCCTTCGCTTCAACCGCCGTTTGCAGAATGTGGCGCATGAGATGCAGCGTCTTGTCGGGGCTGTAGATCGAAACGGAGCCGCCGCAGCATGAGGTCCGCGCCTTGTCGAATTCGACCGGTTCCGCGCCGCAGGCTTCGGTGAAGTCGTCCATGAACTTTGGCTGATCGTAGGTGTCATACTGGCCGCCATTGACCGTGCCGGCGAAAGGCCGCACCGTCTGGCATCCGGCCCAGCCGGCGATCTTGAGGCCGGACAGTGGTTTCGTCACGCGCTCCTTGATCGCGTCCATGCCCACATCGTTGACCAGCACTTCGCAAATGTGGCGCACCCTCAGATCGCCGTCATAGTTCAAGCCCGCAGCGCCCAACGCTTCGTTGACGCGGGAGCGCGTTCGCTCGTCATTTTTCATCTTTTCGTTCACGGCGTGCGTGTTGAGGTAGCAGGCCGCACAGGGCGTCACAACGTCCGCGGCGCTCCGCCGGCGCGAGAGGGCAAGGTTGCGCCCAGACAGCGCCATGTTCGGCAACTGACCGCCATTCACGTGGCCGACCGACGCGCCGCAACAGCTCCAGTCCTTAATGGGCTCAAACTCGATATCGAGTTTCGTTGCGATGGATTGCAGCGATTTGTCGAGATGAACAGCCGCGCCTTCCGAGCTGCAGCCGGGATACCAGGTGAACTTGATTTTGCTCATTGAGCCGCCCTTTCCCGCGCTTCGATCTCGGCCGCTTTTTTGAGAATGGCCCGCAAGACGAGGGCGCCCTTGGCGCGATGGGGTATGCCGAGATGCATCCGATGAGCATTCACCATGCGCCGCGCGATGGGGAGGTTTTCGAGCGCTCGCCGGATGCCTTCCCTCAGGCCATAGGAGAAATAGTACAACGTGGTCACCAGCCGTTCGTCGGTGCGTCCGAACCAGCGCACCGACCGCATGAAAGCGTTAGAGAACTTCGTCGTCGGCTTCTCAGGGGCGTAGCCTTCGCGCACGGCGACCGAGGCGAGTCCCTGCAGAATGTTGGTGACCGGGATGTTGCGCGGGCAGCGCACAGTGCAGTTGTAACACTGTGTGCAGTTCCAGATGGTGCTGGAACTCAGCACCTCTTCTTTCATACCCGCGCGGATCATCATGAACAGCTTGCGCGGGCCATTGTCCATCTGCGGGCCGATGGGACATGAGCCGGAGCACATGCCGCACTGCATGCAAAGTGGGAGCCGGTCCGCACCTTCAACGTTCTGGTAGACCCAGCGCGCGAAACTGAGATCGTATTTGCGGGTTGGCGTGGGGATCGCAGTCTGAGTCATGTTTACATCCCCTTGAACGGATTGGGGCCGACAGAGTCGATCGTCTCCATGAAGTCTCCGATCAGTTTCGGCATGCGAGCAGCGTCGGCGATGGCGATCTCAACCGTCGTAACGCGCTCCTTCTCCAGCATCATGCTCTTCAGCGTCTCGCCGACTTTCAGCATGCGCTCCTGAGCCATGGCGCTGCCGCGCACGAAGTGACACTGATAGTCGTCACCGGATTTGCAGCCCATGAGCATGATGCCGTCATAGCCGCTCGACAGCGATTCGCTGATGCACAACAGGCTCACGGAGCCGAGACAGCGCACCGGCAGCACGCGGATATACGGGCTTATCGCTGATCGCGCGATCCCGGCCATGTCGAGCGCGGGGTAGGCGTCGTTCTGGCAGGCGAGCACGAGCACACGCGGTTTCTCTTCGGTCTCGTCAGGAACTTCCACGGCCTTGATCATGGACGTCATCATATCGACGGAGTAGTTATCGAAAGTAATGGCTCTGACCGGACAGGCGCCCATGCAGGTGCCGCAGCGGCGGCAGCGCGTCGGGTTCAGGATGGGATAGCCTTCCAGCGTTTCGTCTATCGCGCCGAACGGACACTCCACGGTGCAGCGGCGGCATTTGGTGCAGGGGTTGAGATTGATGCGCGGGAAGGAAAGATCGCCCGAACGAGGATGCAGCGCACGGCCTTCCGTGACGTTGCGGATCGCCTGGATCGCTTTCAGAACCGCACCTGTCGCATCCTCGGCCGCCTCCTGGCTGTCCATTGGGCGCCGCACCGGACCGCAAGCATAGATGCCGGTTCGCCGCGTCTCGTAGGGGAAGCAGATGAAGTGGCTGTCGGCGAAGCCATCCGCGAGAATCGGCAGATGCGGTCCCTGCCGGTACTGCAGGTTGAGGATCGGCGCGCCTTTGTAGGTGACTGGAGGTTGCCCGTTGGATTTCGCGGGCGCTTCGTTCGCGTAGCCTGCGACGGGGATAGGCGAGAGCGGATTGATATCGCGGTCTGGAAGGTCTACCTCCTCGGCATTGGCATAGGGAACGACTGCATTGGGAACCATGCCGGTCGCCAGCACAACGAGGTCGAGCCCCGAAAGCGGAACCTCCTCGCGCAAGAGCGCGTCGTCGACTGTCACCGTTAGATCCGCGCTAACGCTCTTGACCTTGCCCTTGATGAAGATCACGCCCGCGGTCTGCGCCGAGCGGTAGAACTCCTCAGCGACGCCGGGTGTGCGCAGTTCCTCATAAATGATGTAGACCATCGCTTGAGGATCGGCTTCCAGGATTTGCAGTGCCTGACGTATCGACCCTGTGCAGCAGGTTGACGAGCAATAGGGTAGGTGGTTCGGATCGCGGGAGCCGGCGCATTGCACGAAGGCGATGGTTTTCGCCGCTGCGCCGCTGGACTTGCTGATCTGTTCTGCCGCCAGCATCTCCTCCAGCGCCATCGAAGTCACGACATCGGGCGACGCACCGAAGCCGAGATGGGAAAGCTTCGATGCGTCATAAGGCTGCCAGCCAGTGGCAAGCACGATAGCGCCGACCTTTTCCTGAGAGGTCGCACCGTTTTGCGCCACCTCGACTTCGAACTTGCCGGGCATGCCCGAGGTTCTCGCAACCTTTGCGTTGAGCCGCACTTCGATGCGTGGCTCTGCTTCCACTGCGGCGATCAACGATCCGATATCGTTGGCTTCCGGCTCGCGGTAGGGCGGACGGTGCGGGACGCGCTTTGTAAGATTGCGGGCGTGGCCGCCGAGCTTGTCGCTCTGTTCCAGGAGGAGAACATCGTATCCGGTGCGCGCCGCCTCGCGGGCGGCGGTTAGCCCGGTGAATCCGCCGCCGACGACCAGGATGCTCTCGCTGAACGGCCCTTCCGTGTAAGGCACAGGAACGCTGATCTTGCGCGCTTCCGTGATTGCCATGCGCACATAGTCGGCGGCGAGCATCTCGGTGTCTTCAGCGCCCGGCGGCTGTGTCCAGGCCACCTGCTCGCGCAGGTTGGCGCGAATAACCTGCACGCCATCGAAGCGGAACTTGTCCTGGTTCACACGCGGCGAGCAGGCTGCGATCACCGCCTGATTGACTGTGCTGGAAGCAGCATCGTCGCGGATCAGCTGCAGCCCTTCCTCACTGCAGAGATAGTCGTGTTTCCGGCAGAGCGGAACCTTGAATTCCTTGGTCGCAACCTTCTCGAGCGCCGCAAGCGGAGCCGCCTCGGCGATGCCGCAGCCGCCGCACAAATAAACGCCAAGCTTCTTCTCTTGCGCGGCCATCAGCCCTGCCCCCCTTGCGCCGTCTGTATCGCTTTCAGCGCCGCCGCGGTTGCGGACTGCACCGACATGGACACATCAAGTGGACCGCAGGCAACGCCCGCCGCGAGCACTCCGCCCCCTCCGTCGGGCGGCTGCAGGAAGCCGTAGTCGTCCATCTGGGCTTTCAGCGAAGCAGGCAGCGATGCAGATGCAGGCTCCATGCCCACCGCCAGAACCACAAGATCGTAGGATCGGTCATAGAGCTCGCGGGCGAGCGTGTCCTCGCCATGGAGCACCGGGTTGCCGCCTTCGCCTTCGGTGATCGACGCCGGTTTCGATTTGACGAAGCGCACCTGCGGGTCGGCCTTCACCTTTTGATAGAAGCTCTCCAGTTTGTCGTGGGCGCGCAGATCGATGTAGTAGATGTCGACTTCACTGTCGGCGTATTGCGCACGCACATAGGCCGCATGTTTCAGCGAGGCGAGACAGCAAATCCGCGAACAGTAGGGCAGATGGTTGAGGTCGCGCGACCCGGCGCACTGGATCAGCGCCACGCGCTTGGCTTCCTTGCCGTCGGACGGGCGCCGGATCTTGCCGCCCGTCGGGCCGCCGTCGGCGGCAAGCCGCTCCATCTCGACATTGGTGATGACGTTCGCCACGCGGCTATAGCCATAGGATTCTAGTTTTCCCGCGTCATAAGGTTTCCAGCCGGTAGCCCAGATGATGGAGGCGACCGGCAACTCGAAGCTTTGAGGCGCATCGTTCAGGTCGATCGCGCCGTATTTGCACGAGGCGGCAATAGCGTCGGCTTCCGGGCCGCCTATTACGTCCGGCGCGAGCACATATCGCATGGGATAAGCCATGGGGTGCGGAAGATGAGCGGCCGTGACGGTGTCCATGCCGTAGTTCAACGCGTTCGAAACGCGGGTTTTGCTTGCCTTGGCGCAGTCGCCGCAGGCAGTGCAGCGGGCGTTTACGTAGCGAGGCGCTGTCGTCACCACGACCCTGTAAGCGCCGGGCGCGCCGTTTACCTGAGCAACTGAAGCCATAGTGACGACCCGGATGCGCGGATTGCTGCGCAAGCGCTGATAGTTGATTTCCAGGCCGCAGGCCGGGTGGCAAAGCTTCGGGAAATAGCGGTTGAGTTGCGCTACGCGCCCTCCAAGGCTGGCGGTTTGCTCCAGAAGTACAACGTCGAAGCCCGTTTCAGCTGCTTCGACCGCCGCCGAAATGCCCGCCACTCCTCCACCGACAACCAGGATCGTCTGGCTTTCCTGCCTTCCCGCTCCCATCAGAGCCCTCCCCTTGAACGGCAGCGCAGATGGCTATTGGCCTCGGCCGCTCGTTTCGTTTCCTTGCCTTTTTATATTATCATATCATGATATTACGAAGTTATAGGGTCACAACTTGATCCAAGTCAAAACCATCGCCATTGCATAGCATTATTCTGATATGATCATTTTCATATGTATTTACAAAATGACCTGTTGAGCTGCGCTATTCGGCGCACGCTCAAGTATTCGAAGAAACCCTCATTTTTCAAAACATTGCTTGATCGAGTCCGGCGTTGTGCGGAAACAAAAAGCGCCCGTCGATGGCGTATATAGGGGAGGATGAAGCATGTCTAAGCTTGTTCCACCGCATGGGAGCGCAACCCTGATGCCGCTGCTGGCTCCCGAAGCGGAGCTGGCTGAAGAGAAAAAGCGCGCTCAAGGCCTCCGTAAAGTTCCAATGAGCAGCCGCGAAACCTCGGACTTCATCATGCTCGCGATGGGGGCCTACACGCCTCTTGAAGGCTTCATGGGACACGACGACTGGCGAGGTTGTTGCAGCGAAATGAAGCTCGCCAACGGCTTGTTCTGGCCGATTCCGATTACGCTTTCCTGCTCGCGCGAGCTTGCCGGCAGCATCTCCATCGAAGAAACCGTGACGCTCGTCGATCAGGACTCGGGCGAGATCATGGGCATGCTCGAAGTCACGGAGAAGTATGAAATCGACAAGGAGTTCGAGAGCCGGCATGTCTTTCGCACCACCGACCCCAAACACCCGGGCGTCGTCAAAACGATGGCGCAGGGCGAAGTCAATCTCGCTGGCCGGGTGACCGCCCTTAGCGAAGGCAGCTATCCGAAGCAGTACAAAGGTCTCTACTACCGCCCCGCAGAGACGCGGGCAATATTCGCTGACAAGGGCTGGAGCCGCGTCGCCGCCTTCCAGACGCGCAATCCGATGCACCGCAGTCATGAGCATCTGGCGAAGATTGCAATCGAGGTGTGCGACGGCGTGCTCATTCATCAGGTTCTGGGCGCCTTGAAAGCTGGAGACATTCCGGCTGAGGTGCGCGTCAAGGCCATCGATGCGCTGACGGAAAAATACTTCGTTCCCGGCACCTACATTCAGGCGGGATATCCCATCGAGATGCGGTACGCCGGGCCTCGCGAGGCGCTGCTTCATGCGGTCTTCCGCCAGAATTTCGGCTGCTCCCACCTTGTTGTGGGCCGCGACCACGCTGGCGTCGGCAGCTATTATGGACCATTCGATGCGCAACATGTCTTCGACACGCTGCCGGCGGGCAGCCTCGTCATTCAGCCGCTCAAAATCGACGTGACGTTCTACTGCTACCAGTGCGGCGGCATGGCGACTGCCCGCACCTGTCCACACGGACCAGAACACCGGCTCGAAATCTCAGGAACCCGGCTGCGCAAGATGTTCGCCGACGGCGAAACGATCCCGCATGAGTTCAGCCGCCGCGAAGTGGTCGCAGTCCTCAACGAATACTATAGCGGGCATAGCCGATAGCCTTGGGAAATAGGTCGCCAGATCAAAAGGGAGGAACTAAAAAGATGCCGACATTTGTTCACGAAGCAAAGTGCGATGGCTGCAAAGGCGGCGAATACACCGTCTGCATGTACATATGCCCGAACGACCTGATGAAGCTCGATGCGACGCGCATGAAAGCCTACAATCAGGAGCCGGAGCAGTGTTGGGAGTGCCAATGCTGCGCGAAGGCCTGTCCCCAGCAGGCTATCGAGGTGCGTTCGTTCCAGGACTGGGTGCCCATGGGGGGCGCGGTCATCCCGCTTCGGACCGACAGCACCATCATGTGGACCATCAAGTTCCGCGATGGCGAGATCAAGCGCTTCAAGTTTCCGATCCGCACCACGCCCGTCGGCTCGATTGAACCCTATGCGGGTAAGCCTCCTGCGGGAAATCTCGATGACCAGTTGCTGTTCACCGAGGCCAACAAGGTTCTCCCGACAATATAAAACCGCCCGCGGCAATGATACCTGAGGAAATGCATATGAGTGAAGGCACGTTCGGCAACCCCGAAATTGTTGAATTCAATACAGACATACTCATCATCGGTGGCGGCATGGCTGCGTGCGGCGCCGCATACGAAGTAAAGCGGTGGGTGGGCGATGACGTGAAAGTCACGCTTGTCGACAAGGCCGCTATGGATCGCTCGGGCGCTGTCGCACAGGGACTTTCGGCCATCAACACCTATCTCGGCGAAAACTCGCCCGAAGATTATTGCCGCATGGTTTCCGCCGACCTGATGGGCCTTACCCGCGACGATCTGGTTTACGACGTTGGCCGCCATGTCGATGGCACGGTTCATCTGTTCGAGGAATGGGGCTTGCCCATCTGGAAGCAGAAGGAAACCGAAGGCATGGCGCTGAAAGACGGCGGCAAGCCAGTGCGCTCCGGTAAGTGGCAGATCATGATCAACGGCGAAAGCTACAAGCCGATCGTAGCCGAAGCCGCCAAGAAGGCGCTCGGCATCGAGAACATCCATGAGCGCGTGTTCATCGTGAAGCTGCTTCTGGACGCGAACGAGCCGAACCGCATCGCGGGCGCTGTCGGTTTCTCGGTCCGCGAGAACAAGATCTATGTCTTCAAGGCGAACGCCGTGCTTCTCGTGGCGGGCGGCGCCGTGAACGTGTTCCGTCCGCGCTCGACGGGCGAGGGCATGGGCCGCACCTGGTATCCTGTCTGGAATGCGGGCTCGACCTACGCCATGGCGGCTGAAGCTGGCGCCGAGCTGACGATGATGGAAAACCGTTTCGTTCCCGCCCGCTTCAAGGACGGCTACGGCCCGGTTGGCGCGTGGTTCCTGCTCTTCAAGTCGAAGGCCACGAACGGCTTCGGCGAGGATTACGTCAAGAAGAATGCGCATATGCTCGCCGAGTTTGCGCCCTACGACAAGGCGGCGGTGGTGCCGACGTGTTTGCGCAACCACGCCATGCTTCATGAGATGAAGGAAGGCCGCGGCCCCATCATGATGGACACTGCGACCGCCATGAAAGAGCTCGGCAAGAACATGACGCCAAAGGAGTTCAAGCACCTCGAAGCCGAGGCGTGGGAAGACTTCCTCGACATGTGCATCGGCCAGGCGGGCGTGTGGGCCGGCATGAACATCCGCCCGGAGGAGAGCCCCTCCGAGCTGATGCCGACGGAGCCTTATCTGCTGGGAAGCCACTCCGGCTGCTGCGGCATCTGGGTCTCCGGGCCGGAAGACATCAAATCGCCGCCGGAATGGCGCTGGGGCTACAACCGCATGACAACCGTCAACGGCCTGTTCACGGCTGGCGATGGCGTCGGCGCTTCGGGGCATAAGTTCTCATCGGGCTCGCACACCGAAGGCCGCATCGCCGGCAAGTCCATGGTGAAGTGGCTGCGCGACCACCAGGGCTACAAGCCTGCCTTCAAAGATAACATCCATGCCATCGCCGAGCAGATCTACGCGCCCGTGCGCACCTACTTTGCGCATAAGGACGAGACCACGGCCGAGGATCTGAACCCCAACTACATAACCCCAAAAATGCTGCAGATGCGCCTGCAGAAGACCATGGACGAGTATGTGGCGGGCACCTCCACCTACTACCAGACGAACGCCAAGCTCTTGGAAATGGGCCTTAAGTATCTGAACATGCTTAAGGAAGACAGCAAAAAGATGCGGGCGAAGGATCTTCACGAGCTGATGCGCGCGTGGGAGAACTACCACCGCATCATCACAGCCGAAGCCCATCTGCGGCACATCATGTTCCGCGAGGAGACGCGCTATCCGGGCTTCTATTACCGGTGCGACTTTCCGAAACTCGACCGCGACAACTGGCAGTGCTTCGTCAATTCCAGGATAGATCCCGCGAACGGACAGTGGACGATGATCAAGCGGCCTCACGTCGATCTCGTGGAGAAGCATTACGTGGGCCAGAAGCATTGACCTCGACAGTGGCAAGTCGTACCCGCTTGCAGATCAGGAGCCGCGCCGCGTGCGCGGCTCCAAATTTTTTGGTCCCCCAAGCCCTTTAAATCATCGTTAGAGAGTGTTCATGACTGCGGATATCAACTCAGACGAGCCGTTCGAATCAGCTGGCGAAGGAACGGCGCTGCGCCCCAATTCTGAACGCGACGCCAAGCTGAATGTGTTCGATAGCGTGCGCATCCAGTCGGAGAATCCGATCGAGCCTGTCAAGCTGGAGCGCGGCAACTCCTTCCATTTTCGCTGCCATCGTGGCGTGTCCTGCTGGAACAAATGCTGTCATGGGGCCGATATCACCCTGCCGCCCTACGATATTCTTCGTCTAGCCCGCCATTTCGATATGCGGCCAACGGAGTTTCTTCAACGTTATACGGTTCCTGCCGAGCACGAAGGCGCCAGCATGCCCGTTGTTAAACTCAAGATGGGCGGCGACGACGGCAAAGGCGCCTGCCCATACCTTGCTGAAGAGGGATGCACCGTCTACGCAGATCGTCCCTCAGCCTGCCGGTACTATCCGCTTGGACTGATATCGGTGAAGCTCAAGGACAGCGAGACAAAAGAAGACTTCCATTTTCTGGTGCGCGAGAAGCATTGCCGCGGCCACGAGGAACAACAAAGTCAAACCGTCGCGGAGTTCTGCAAAGACCAGGGCCTGGAGCCTTACGAGGCGATCAATCGAGGGTGGATCGACATTCTCATGAAGCTCGCTTCCTGGCGATCGATTGGCGGCCCGATGGGCAAGACGCCTTCGACCCAGACGCGGCAGATGTTTTTCATGGTTTCGAGCGATGTCGACCGCTTCCGAAGTTTCGTGTTCGAAAGCCGGTTTCTAAGCATCTATGACATTCCGGCCGAGGCTGTGGAAGCCGCTCGGACCAGCGACGAGGCCCTCTTGCGCCTCGGTTTCGAGTGGCTGAAGAACGTTCTTTTCAACGAGCCCACAATCGCGATGCGAGAAGAGGTTCTCCAAAGCGCGATCGCGCGGGCCAGAACGGAAACCGGCGGGGCATAGCGGCGGACACATGCTGACAGAAAGCTTGGTTTGGACGGCCTGGCGGAAGCAGCTGTTTCCATTTCTTGCGTGGACGCCGCTCGTCAACCGCGAAACTTTGCAGGCCGATTGCTGGGCGGCGGTAACAGGCGCCCTGGTTGTTCTGCCTCAAGGCGTCGCGTTTGCGACGATTGCGGGGATGCCGCCGGAATATGGATTATACGCAGCGATCGTTCCAACCATCATCGCCGCTCTGTTCGGTTCCTCATGGCACCTTGTCGCTGGCCCCAGCACCACCGCTTCGCTTGTGTTGTTTTCCGCTCTGAGCACTTTTGCAGAGCCCGGTTCCGACCATTACGTGAAGCTGGCAATGACGCTCGCGTTCATGGTGGGGCTTCTCGAACTCTCTCTCGGCGTCTTCAAACTCGGCGCCATCGTGAATTTCATTTCCCATTCTGTGATCATTGGCTTCACCGCCGGCGTTGGCGTTCTCATTATCATTACGCAGACCCGGAACTTCGCCGGGCTCAGCATTCCGCCGGGAACTCCGATCTATGAAACGGTGTGGGATCTCTTGACCCGGGCAGGAGACATCAACATTCCCACTACTGTTGTTGGACTTGCTACGCTGGGGACGGGCATTGCGGTCAGACGCTATTTTCCACGCATCCCTTTCATGGTTGTGGCGATCCTCGTTGGCAGCCTGCTCGGCACAGTGTTCAATCTGCTCGGCGCTCATGTCGCGACCGTCGGCGCGCTGCCGTCGCATCTGCCGCATCTGTCATCGCCCAGTTTCGACCCCAAAACCTGGGTCTTGCTTCTGCCCACAGCGCTCGCGCTAGGCATCTCAGCGTTGAATGAATCGGTGTCGATTTCGCGGGCCGTGGCGATCAGAAGCGGGCAACATGTCGATGCGAACCAGGAGTTTATCGGGCAAGGACTGGCCAACACGATCGGCAGCTTCTTTTCGGGCTATGTCGTGTCGAGTTCCTTCAATCGGAGCGCCCTCAACTACGCGGTTGGAGCTCGAACCCCTTTGTCCGCCATTTTGGCCGGAGTGCTGCTGATCGGCGTCATTTCGGTGGCCGCGTCGCTGGCCGCTTACCTGCCATACGCGGCTATGGGCGCTTCGCTCTATCTGATTGGCTGGGGATTGGTTGACCGCGGAAACATTGCTCAGATCGCAAGAACAAGCCGCACAGAAACTGTCATTCTCATAGCGACTTTTCTTGCGGCCCTATTCATTCAGGTCCAATTTGCAATTCTTGCAGGCGTAACTCTGTCTCTCATCGTTTATCTCTACCGCACCTCGAAGCCTCAAATCCACATCCGCGTCCCGGATCCTCAGAACTTCAGCAGAAAATTCACAGACACGCGTCCCGACTTGCCGGAATGCAAGCAAATACGGCTGATCCGAATTGACGGATCGTTGTTTTTCGGCGCCGTTAATAGTTTCAAGGAAACGCTATTAAATTATGAAGCGACCGCACCGCTAAGCAAGCATTTGTTGATCGTCATGCAGGGGGTGAACTTCATTGACGTCGCGGGCGCAGAAGCTTTGGCGCACATGGCGGGGAGGTACAAAGCGAGAGGAGGACGTATATACTTGATCAGGCCAAAGGAAAGCGTTTTGGAGCTTTTGGAGCGCGGCTCCTATATGGATGAGATAGGCCCGCAAAACGTATTTTTCTCCAAGACGACTGCTTTGCGCACCGTTTATCGCCACTTGGATTACGATATATGCCGCTCATGCAGCCTCAGAGTCTACGTCGAATGCGTGCGAATGGGCAAACAAGAGCCGCTTGAGGATGACGAGGACGAAAAGCCAGCAATTCCTCCGGTGACGAGGGAAAGCATGTCTAGCGCTGAAAGCGAAGACGCTCGCCCAGAGGGAGAACGATAGGAACTCTCCCCAGGCCGCGGGCATCTTGGCCTTTTGGAGCCCTCTGTCGACCTCGGACTCGCCTGAATGACGTCTGCCTTCGTCACTCTCCCTTTCGACGCTAGGGCATCGTGCGCTTAATCGGACGCGGGCGGCATGGTTCATTTTTATGCATCCTGTAAGTGGCGGAATGTCCTTGTGAAAGATTGTCAGCGAAAACGTCTTGCCGGCAGGTTAACAAAGCTAGACCCGCTCAAACCCTTGATAATTCAGGGAAAAAAGACAGAACGGGGCTCCAGCGCTGCTGCCTGCGCCGTGCGTTCCGGCTCTTCGCAAGCGTTAATTCGCCATGCCGAAACATATTTAACGGACTTTTGCTCGTCCCAGTAAAGGGGAAAATTCCGGCATTAAGTTCTATTTAACGGGAGGTCATATGTGAGGAAAAGCTGTTGTCTTTCAAACACATACCGAAATTATTTCCCGTCACATCGAGGGCGCGGCGCTGGCCGGTTCGCGAAATATGGACCATTAATTAAATATGAATCGACCGGAAATAATTCCGGCGCGCTTCTGTTAACCACAAAAGTATGAATGCTCGACGCGTCGAACGAAGCGTTAACCAGAACGCGCTTGGCGAGCGTCGTCCACGATGGCCGTTTGGTGATCCCGCCTCGCGGGCGTCGGCCGCGGTACAGTCCCAGGCCGTTGACAAAAATTGCGTCGCAACCGGTTCCGATTTTGGGCACGCTTCGCTAACGTGGGCAGTAGATCTCGTAAAGCATTTCCAAGAGACGGCGGGCTGGATCGCTGGCGACCGCGTAAAAGATCGTCTGGCCCTGCCGCCTGGTCGCAACCAGCCTGTCCTTTCGTAAAAGGGCTAGGTGTTGTGAAACCGTCGATTCGCGCACTTGCAAGAGTTCGGCAAGCTGCCCTACCGACTTCTCGCCGTCGATTAGCTGGCACATGATCATCAGCCGGGACTTGTTCCCCAGCGATTGAAGGAGCCCGACAGCGCCGTCCGCCGCTTGCGACATTTTTTCGGTCTGTATCTTCATATTATCGTAGATACGAAGCCTTGCACTTTCCCTCTGCCATATCTAGTATCCGATTCAGCAAATGAAAAGCCCAAACTTGACGCAGGCTGCAGTACAGTCCTGCGGACCAACCCGAAAAGGGAATTGAGGGATGACGAACCGGATATCAGGAAAGGCCTTGACCAGACCGCCATCACCATCGCGCGCGGTCCTGATCTTGCTGGCCTTGGTGGTGGGCTCGATAAGCGCTTCGGCTTCGGCGCAGGATGTGTTCGAGGTCAAGGAAAGCGCCATTGACGATTTAAAGGCCGTCTTTGCAACCGTCCGCAGCACCGACGAGATCAACGCGCGCGTCCGCACCGGCGGCACCATCACATCGCTCGCCATTAAGCGCGGGAGCGAAGTAAAACCCGGCGACGTGCTCGCGACCGTGGCGGACGACAAGCTGGCTCTGAGAATGAGGTCGCTGGACGCGCAAATCATAGGCTTGCGCTCGCGGGCCGAAACCGCGAAGACCGAGGCGCAACGGCAGGAACAGCTTGCACAGCGGGGCTTCGCGGCGGGCGCCAAGCTCGATGAAGCGCGTGCTGCTTCGGAGGTCGCGTCGAATGCGCTTAAATCGGCTGAGGCGGAACGGGCCGTAATCACCCAGCAGGTCGAGGAAGGCGCTGTGCTTGCGCCGGCGCAAGGCCGGGTGCTGACCATCCCCGTAACCGTCGGCGCGGTTGTCATGCCGGGCGAAGCGATCGCCAAGATCGCGGCCAATGCCTATGTGCTGCGGCTGGAACTGCCGGAACGGCATGCCCGCTTCATCAAGACCGGCGATCCGGTCATCATCGGCGGACGCGAACTCTCCGCCAGCGATGCTCCGATTGGCAAAGGCGTGATCTCGCTTGTCTATCCCGAACTTCAGGATGGCCGCGTGATCGCCGATGCTCAGGCGGACGGGCTCGGCAAATACTTCGTCGGCGAACGCGTTCTCGTGCGGATCTCGGCTGGGAAACGCAATACGATCGTCGTTCCGAGCGAGTACCTCTTCAAGCATTTCGGTCTCGACTATGCTCGGATCAAACAGAACGATGGCAAGACCATCGACGTGGTTGTCCAGCCGGGACAGCCAGCCAGTCTCGAAGGCGGCGGTGACGGAGTTGAGGTGCTCGCAGGTCTGAAACCCGGCGACAGGCTGGTGCGGCCATGAAACTTGGGATCTCTGGCAATCTTACAAAGGCGTTCATCGCGTCCCCGCTGACTCCGCTGATTCTGCTTTCCGCTTTGATGCTGGGCTGCATTGCCCTTGTTCAGCTTCCGCGGGAGGAAGAGCCGCAAATCTCGGTGCCGATGGTCGATATCCAAATTCGCGCCGACGGCCTGAAGGCGCAGGACGCGGAACGGCTCGTGACGGAGCCCCTGGAAACCATCGTCAAGGCGATCAACGGCGTTGAGCATGTCTACAGCCAGACCAATGACGATCAGGTTCTCGTCACCGCGCGCTTTCTGGTCGGCACAAAGTCAGACGAAGCGATCCTGCGCGTGCATGAGAAAGTGCGCGCCAACATGGACCGCATCCCCATCGGCATTCCGGAGCCCTTGATCGTCGGGCGCGGCATCGACGATGTGGCGATCGTCAGTTTGACACTGTCGCCGAAGCCGGAGGCGGCAGAGCGGTGGAAGGACAATGCGCTTTATCACCTCGCCGAGAATTTGCGGATCGAGCTTTCGAAGATCGACAATGTCGGCCTCACCTACATCGTTGGCGGCCGGCCCGACCAGATCCGGGTCGAGCCCGATCCCGAAAAGCTTTCGCTTTATGGCGTGACGCTGGCGCAACTCGTGGACAAGGTGCGCTCGGCAAACCGGTCTTTCCTTGCAGGGCAAATCCGCGACCAGGGCGACGCCGTTCCTGTGGTAGCTGGGCAGACGCTGCAAGGCGTTCCCGACATTGGGCTTCTGATTCTGACCGACGCGCGACGGCCACCCGGTCTATGTGCGCGATGTCGCGAAGATTGTTGTGGGCGGCAAGCCTCTCGAGCAGCGAAGCTGGCAATACGCCAAAGACAAGAATGGCGAGTTGACGCGGGTCCCTGCGGTCTCCATCGCCATCGCCAAGAGGGCAGGGGCGAATGCCGTCGACATCGCGGCGAATCTCGTCAAAAGGCTGGAGCAACTGAAGGGAACAGCGCTACCTGAAGACATCGACGTCCAGGTCACCCGTAACTACGGCGCAACGGCAAGCGAAAAGGCCGACGAGCTTCTGTTCCACCTCGGCCTCGCAACAGTCTCCATCGTGGCGCTCATCGTGTTCGCCATCGGCTGGCGCGAAGGCATCGTGGTGGCGATTGTCATTCCGACGACGATCCTTCTCACGCTGTTCGCCTCCTGGATCATGGGCTACACCATCAACCGCGTGAGCCTGTTCGCGCTGATCTTCTCGATCGGTATCCTCGTCGACGACGCGATTGTCGTGATCGAGAACATGGCGCGCCATTGGGGCATGAACAGCCAGAAGAGCCGCATGCAGGCGGCCATCGAGGCGGTCGCCGAGGTCGGCAATCCGACGATCGTGGCGACGCTGACGGTGGTGGTCGCGCTCCTGCCAATGCTGTTCGTGTCGGGCCTCATGGGACCGTATATGAGTTCCATCCCGGCGAACGCATCGGCGGCGATGATCTTGTCCTTCTTCGTGGCCGTGATGGTGACGCCATGGCTGATGCTGAAGGTCGCGCGAAAACACGCCGCGCCGCATGCACACGAGAATGGCGGAGGCTTCCTCGCGCGCCTTTACGTTGGCGTGGCAAAGCCCATCCTGCGCAGCCGCAAGCGCTCGCTCATCTTCCTCCTTGGCGTTGGCGTAGCCACACTTGCCTCGCTGATGCTGTTCTGGACGAAGTCGGTGACGGTGAAGCTGCTTCCCTTCGACAACAAGTCCGAGGCACAGGTTGTCCTCGATCTGCCGAAGGGGTCTTCGCTTGAGGCAACCGAGCGCGTTTTGCAGCTGGCGGCGGAACGGCTTAAGGACATCCCGGAGCTTGTCTCGATCCAGTCGAACGCCGGCGCCGCGACCCCGTTCAACTTCAACGGCCTCGTCCGCCATTACTACCTGAGAAACGGGCCGGAGCAGGGGGATCTGCAGCTCAATTTTACGCCCAAATCTGAGCGCTCGCGCACGAGCCACGAAATCGCGCTCGAAGTTCGCGAAAAGCTTCGCGGCCTCGACATGCCCAAGGACACGGCTTTGAAGGTCGTGGAAGTGCCGCCTGGGCCGCCCGTGCTTTCGACGCTTTTGGCCGAGGTCTATGGCCCGGATCCGGAAACGCGGCGGGCGACGGCGACGAAGCTCAAGGAAGTTTTCGAGAGCATCCCCTTCATCGTCGATGTGGACGACAGCTTCCGGGCGCCTGGCGAAAGGCTTCGCGTCTCCATCGACCAGGACAAGCTCGAATTCTTCCGGGTCGAGCAGAAGGATGTCTACGATACAATCCAGGCGTATCTCTCTGGCGTCCCGGTTGGATACTCGTATCGTGGCGAAGGCCGCCATCCGGTCGAAATCGCCATCGCCTTGCCGAAGAACGAACTCTCGCTGTCGCAGCACACGCTCTCGACGCCCGTGCCCGCGAACGCGATCCCTGGCGAGCGCTCCATCGTGGAACTGGGCGATGTGGTGAGCCTGAAGAAGGAACGCGCCTCGTTCCCGATCTTCCGACACAACGGAAGGCCCGCGGAAATGGTGACGGCCGAACTGGCAGGCAGCTACGAGGCCCCGATCTACGGCATGCTTGCGGTTCGGGACGCCATCGAAAAGGCGGACTGGGCGCCGGGCCAGAAGCCCGAGATCGTGTTGCATGGCCAGCCCAACGACGACTCCAAGCCCATCCTCCTTTGGGATGGCGAATGGGAAGTGACCTACGTCACCTTCCGGGATATGGGCGCGGCATTTGGCATCGCCATTCTCGGCATCTACTTCATCGTGGTCGGCCAGTTCCGCTCGTTCAAGCTGCCGCTCGTGATCCTGACTCCGGTGCCGCTGACGCTCATCGGCATTATGCTCGGCCATTGGATGTTCAGCGCCCCGTTCACGGCGACATCCATGATCGGGTTCATCGCGCTCGCGGGCATTATCGTGCGCAACTCCATCCTGCTTGTGGACTTCATTCAGGGGAAGCGCGGGACGATGCCTTTGCGGCAGGTGCTTCTCGAGGCGGGCGCGATCCGGTTCAAGCCGATCCTTTTGACGGCGCTTGCCGCCATGATCGGCGCGGCGGTGATCCTCGCCGACCCGATCTTCCAAGGGCTCGCGATCTCGCTCCTGTTCGGGCTCGCCTCATCGACGCTGCTGACGGTGCTCGTGATCCCCGCGATCTATGTCGTTCTGCGGGGGAAGGAAGGCGGTCCGCCGGAAGTTTCGCCTCACGAGTTCAAGCCTAATCTCGATAAGGCGGTGGCAGTTTAAGGTCTTTATATCTTCTGATACCCCTATAGGAAGCGCTCGCCGGAAAGGCGAGCGCTTTTTCATGAACTCCAAAATTCAGTCGCCTGAAAAGACAAGGCGTCGAGAAGTTCCGCGCTCGCCAATGGCCAGGGTCCAAGCAAAAACGCTTTTGAACAATTTAGATCAGTATCGTTTGGAGCTAAAAGCGTAACGGCTTCCTAAATAATTTCCCAATCTTCATACCAACCAAGACTATTAAAAAATAAAAAATGGCCTTAAAATTAATTAAGTCGTTTTGGTTGTACGAATAGGGCGCGCCAGGAAGCTGTAGATGCAGCTGTAGGAAGCTTGCGCGAAACCATTTGTGCCAACCGTTTGCGAGGAGCGAACAGATCCGATCAGTGGAAAACCGATAAGGATCCAAAAAGCGGCCAAAGAAGACCATCAACTCAAGGTTAGAGACGGCTCATGACAGACAATAGCGAGACCGGCGGCAATTCCCGGCGGGAAGTTCTTAGGCTTAGTGCTTATGCCCTTGGCGCCGTTGGTGCTGCAGGCTTCACCAACGGCGCGAAGGCTCAAGTCGCCAAGAAGGCAGCGCAGAAATCTGTGATGTATCAGCAGACGCCGAAAAACGGTCAATACTGCAGCATCTGTCAGCAATTCCTTCCTCCATCATCATGCAAAGTTGTCGATGGCGAAATCAACCCGAATGGGTATTGTATCTTGTTCATCAAGAAACCTACGTAATACACCAAGCGGAAGCGTCACCTACGGTATCGAGAGAGTTTGTTACGTGGTCCATCGGCGAGAGCTCCCACTGCTTGATGGGGTCGTTGATGCGCATGTCGGAACACGGCATCGAACCTCTGCAGGGTCTTGAGCGTGCCCCGCTCCATGTCTTCGATGGACCTGCGATTGTACTCGACCACGTCGATGGCGTTGTGGCGTTCGACCGCTCGCGGATGAGAGTGGCGCGCGGCTCCGCGCCGAGTGATGCAAAGGGATCGACCCTCGTGAGCACGGTCACCGCGGGCAGACTCTTCCGGCCGCGGTTGCACCACTTCGCTATACACTCCCTGCCTGTCGCGCTCTCCTCCAAGAGGAGCAGCGATACTTGAGAGGCTTCTCCTGATCGAAACCCGATCCCAGCCTGACGAGTTGGATCGACGCGGAAAGGAGAAGTTGGCGGCAGGAAGCTCCGGGGCAAGCATTACGCGATGGACGCACGCGACTCGCGGACCTGCCGCTCTGTGGCTCGAATTTTGCCAAAACGCCAGTGGCCCCGATGCTACGCGAGCGCGATTGCGCCACGCCGGACGCTCTCTGGCTTGGCCCTCGACCTCTTGAATTCTAGCGACCTTCTCCCGCCGCGCTTAAGGCTCTCTCTCAAAAGAGTTTTTCGTGTCGCCGACCGCCAATATCTATGCAGAACCCTTCGCAGCAAACCCTCCCGCTTGCGCCAGGCCCCGACTTGAATATGAACACCGTAATCTCCGAAGCGGAACCAACTGTTCGGGTCGCAGACGTCCTCCGGAAAAAGCACTTTCACCTGGTAGCAAGCATCTGGATACTCTGCTAGGGTCCGCGACACTAGGCTGGGTCCTGTCGTATTGAGCACGACGTACTCGGAGCGGAATATCCGGGGAATAGGCTTTATCATCGCCTCGACCCACTCGGGATGCTGTTGGGCTCGAATGCAGTTCTTTATAATCGCTTCGACGAACGGATGGCCTGCCGTCGCGCCAAAGGCATAGTTTCCAATTTCCCAATCCATCCCATACTCCTCGCACAAGAAGCTGTGCAAGCTCATATGTTCGAAAGGGAATACGCAACTGTATTGGATCAAATCTTCGAGACCAGATGCGAGGAAGACATCGGTATCAAAGTAGAAGCCTCCCAAATGATAAACTGCAAGATAGCGGAAAAAATCGTAGCGCTGAATTCGTGCCGAAAACGAGTTGAATACGGGCCGGTATTGAGGGAACTCGGCATCAATGAACTGTTCGATCCCGGAATCATCGAAAAACACGTACTCGAAACCAGGATTGAGTAAGCGCACGTTTGCAGCCGCCGCCTTAGCAAAGAGCGGCATATCCGCCGAACCGGCGCCCCATACTTGAATGATCCTCCTTGGAATCTTTTCTGTCATGATCCGCCTTTCCGATCGCGCCGCCAAGTCCATGATGGCGCGCATCATTCTTTGCGCAGAATTGCCCGAAACACCTGAACGTCCTCTCGCCGGACCAGCCCGAGCCCAAGCGAGCACAGCAAAAACGCGATTACGCACACGGGAACGCCAACCAAGAACGGAAGCGGCGGCATCCACCAGAAGAGGAGCAAGGTGAGCGCCGCCGACCCGAGCGCCCGCGCCATATCGACCGCGATGCCCAGCCCGAGGCCTTCCCGCCGCAGCAGGAAAATCACCCCCCCAAAGACCACGAATTCGCTCGCAACGAAGGCCGCCACCACCCCAATTCCGCCATTGCCTGTGCGCTGCTGAAAGATGGGGATGAGCACCAGCCCTAGCGCTGTGCTGACCACCACGCTTGCGACCTTCACCACCGAACACGCCTTCGCCCGCCCGAGCGCAAAAAGGGCAGTGCCAAACAAAACGTTCATGAAGAGTAGAAGGAATCCGGGAGCGTACACTTTCAGGATGATGCCCGAAGGCCTAAAGTGCTGCCCGTACACGATGGCAATGGCGTCGTCTGCGAATAAATAGGTTCCAATTGCTGCCAGCGCGCCGAGCCACAGGATGGGCCGCAGTGCGGCTTGAGCCTCGGCCTTGAACCGGACCCGATTCGCCGCCGCCCGAGCGAGACGCGGATATGACGCGGCGCCGAGGATGAGCGCCGGCGCGAGCATTGTGCCCAAGATGTTCTTTGCCGCACCGTACCATCCGATCACGTCCGCCGGAGCGAACTTGGAGAGAATCACCACGTCGATGTACGGCTGGATGTTGCTCACGGCGCCGGCGGTGAAGAAGGCGCTGGCGCCCACCAGGACTTCGCGAGCAATTTGGGGAGAATAGCGTAGTGGGCCGGTTGTCACCCGGCGATAGAGCCGGGTCGCGACCGCAAGCGCAAGAAAGCCGGCCAGCGCCTGCGCCACCAACACGCCTGGAAGTCCTCTGCCGAGCGCAAGCACCGCCAGAGCGAGTCCGAGCAAGGCGATTTTGTTCGCCACTGACACCCAGGCGTCGAGGCCCATTCGATCGCGGGCGCGAAACACCATTCCGTAGCTCTGCGCAAGAAAAAAAGGTAGGCTCACGGCAATGAACACGACGGAATACCAACAGGTGATCGCGTCGTAACCCAACGCCCAGGCTGCAAGCCCGGTCGGAACCGCCACCAGCACCGCGCCAGCGGTGCGCAAGACCAAAGTCGTTCCGAGGAGTAGACTGCCGCGCTCAGGCTGGCATGCCACCTCACGAATGACGTAGAATTGTTGCCCCCAATCGACCAGCACGTAGGCGAAGGCAGCGAACGAAGAAACCAGGAAGTAGACGCCGAAGTCACGGGCGCCCAAGGTTCTTCCGAGCGCGGCGCTGAAAAGTATCGCCAGCGCGGTAGTCACCACCTGCCCGAGCACGAGGTGAAAAGCGTTTTTCGCGACGGTCCGATGTCCGCTTTCCGTACCTTCTGCTAAACTCTCTAAAGGGGATGCTTCCAGCTTTGACAGGGCGTACGGCCGGGCTCTTAAAGTTCCTCTAAGCATGCCCAGAACTCGCCTTGGTTGACGCGTTCGAGCCAGCATGGATAGATAGCGCGCGGGCACGATCAGCGGCAGATGCTATGGTGATCCGCGCTCACCACACTTTTGAGAAGCGTTAGCGCACATCGGCCGCCGCCGATGTCGATGACCGTGTCGCGATCCCCCGTAAATCGAAGGCCGCAATGGACAAGTATCTCCGGCAGGAATGGAAGACCGCCAAGAGCGCCGGGCGTAGCGAGGATCTCCGGCGCGTTTTTCACTTTAACGAGATTGCCGAAATAATTTTTCTCGTGCGTCATCTTTACTTAGCCAAAGTTGCCGGAAATTGACATGCCCAATGCGACAACTCTCCGGAACCGGCAGCCCAAATACACCGCAAGAGCACGTAAGGGCAACAAGACACAGATCGCCATTGAACTGCTTTTTATGCCCTTTCTAGGTCCTGCGCGTCGAGAATGATGCGTGTCTGTTCGTTTGAATGAGCGGCCTTGATCGCAGCCTATGATAATGCATGTGTTCAATGAGCAGTGGGCTTACTCGATGCGGCCGCCCTAGCGCCAGCTCAACAACTGGGACAAGAACCGGCGCAGGCGGCTGCGAAACGATTCTCATCCACGTATTCTCGGCAGGCTCGTCATCAGTCATTCCGAATGCATAGCTGGGGTCTGTCCGCTATTTCGATCGCCTCGTCTAGTACGCGTTCCTGTGGAAGAAACAAAACAGAGGTGTCATAATAATGATCTTGATGTCCAGCCAAACTGACCAGTTCTCTATATACTCAAGGTCGTAACGCACACGCTCCGCCATTTCCTGCGGGTGATCGATCTCACCGCGAAAACCATGGATTTGCGCCCAGCCTGTCATGCCTGGTTTTACTCTGTGACGGTTGGCGTAGTTTTCTACGAGATCCTCGTAGTATGAATTGTGAGCGAGCGCATGCGGCCTCGGCCCAACGATCGACATATCGCCCCGAAGAACATTGATGAGCTGAGGCAACTCGTCCAAGCTTGTCCTGCGCAGAAACCAGCCGACACGCGTCACTCGCCCGTCGCATCTCTTCGCCTGAGAGACGCTGTTTCCGTCCTCAAGGACGGTCATGGTTCTGAATTTCAAAACCTCTACGACACAGTGGTTGTAGCCATTCCGCCTTTGACGGAAGATAATGGGCCCCTTACTGTCGAGCTTGATGGCAAGTGCAATGAGCACCATAAACGGCGCCGCCAGGGCCAGGCCAATCAACGCAACTGCGAAATCTTCAACCCTCTTCTGAAAAACTCCCCAACCCTCGATCGGCCTTGAGACGGCCGTGATAAAGGCCAAGTCTCCCGTCCGATGCAGTCGAATTAGCGGGATTTGAATGTCTCCCAGATCGGGGAGTATATGAATATCCGCCGCAAGCGTTTGAGTTTGCCGCATGATTGGATCGATCAGAGCGGAGCGGGATGAAGGTAGAGCAATAAGGACTTCCGCCACGCCATTGGCCCGCACAGCCTCGACGAAGCGATCCAGGTGCTCCAGTGCTTGAGCGAAGCTCGCATCTGGCAACTCCAGAACACTCGCAAGGCGGAAATGCTGCCTGTCTTTCAGAAGAAGTTCCTTGGCCTTCGTAAAATGCAGCCCTTCCCCGATCAAGGCGATCGGTCGCTGAAACGCTCCCATCCGAGCAAGCCGACGGACCTGTCTGGCAAATACCCCACGCCCAACGCTGGCGCACACTACGAAAGCAGCGGCCCAGTAAATGAACCACATGCGGGAATAAAAGTCAGATGCCTTCAGAAAGAAAAGCACCACGAACGTGATCGCGAATGTCGCCGCGCATGCGGAGATCATGGCATACAATTGCGACAGATAGTCCTCGACCTTACCCGTATCATAGAGTCCTTGTTGGCGCGCCACGAACTGGAACATGATTGAGGTCACTAGGATCAGGCTCGCATACTCGAGGTTAAGCACCTCTTCCCCCGGTAGGCGCCGAGGTAAATGTAGCGCGCCAGCCAGCCGCTGATCACAACAGCTAGAAGGTCATACGCCGCCAGCAGATCGCAGAGCATATGGCGCGATACCAGAAACGGCTTCTCCCGCAATTCCGCAGGAGCACCCCTGTCTGCGGAACTATCGCCAATTGACGTAGGAACGCTCATTACACCGAACAAGTTTTTGCTTTGAAGTTAAGCCCATACTAAGCCTGGGGGCTAATGCGGTCAACAAAGATTAAGTAACGAATTTGTGGCGGATCAAGACATTGAAAGGCTGATCAAATAGCAGTTGAACCCCCTCCCTCCAACCCTTGCTAAGCTCGTCGCTGGGATCGAACTGAGCCAAGCACAACGGCTAAGCTGTCGTTTGACTAGGTTGTATCCGTTCGAAAAGATGCTTATACCCAGATAGCCTATTGCAAAGTAGTAAATTTGAAAGCATATGAATAAGCGATGTTGGTAGCAGGATAGCTGCGAAGACATGATGCCGCCTGTTTGGAATGTAGTGAATTTGCTTGTGCCCAGGTGAGGTTGATGCGTGATGCAGCAAGAACGTCTCAATTCAACTTGCCCAATGAACCGTTCACGACGCTACCTGCTCATTTCGCCCTGCCGGGATGAGGCGCAATATATCCGCCGTACTCTCGACAGCGTGGCAGCGCAATCGACGCCGCCCGCGCTCTGGGTGGTCGTGGACGACGGATCGGCCGACGAGACCCCGGCCATTCTCGAGGAGTATGCTCGCCGCCTGCCCTACCTCCGCGTGGTGCGCCGCTCCGATCGTGGCGCCCGACAGGTTGGGCCCGGCGTCATCGAGGCCTTCTACGCCGGCCTGGAAACGGTGCGCCTGGAAGATTTCGACTACCTGTGCAAACTAGACATGGATCTGGACCTCCCTCCTCGCTACTTCGAGTTGCTGATGGAGCGAATGGAAAGCGATTTAAGGATCGGGACAACCTCTGGCAAGCCATGGTTCGTCCACCCGCAACGTGGCGCGCTGGAGCCTGAGATCTGCGGCGACGAGATGTCAGTGGGCATGACCAAGTTCTATCGCGTGGCGTGCTTCAGGGAGATCGGCGGCTTCGTCGGCCAGGTGATGTGGGACGGCATCGACTGCCACAGGTGTCGCATGCTCGGCTGGATCGCCGAAAGCGTCGACATTGAGCCCCTCCGCTTCATTCATCTGCGGCTCCAGGGCGCTAGCCACAAGGGCATTTTGACGGGACGGCTTCGGCGGGGATTCGGCCAATACTTCATGGGCACATCGCCGGTCTACCATCTGGCGGTGGTCGTCTATCATTTGCCAGCCTACCCGGCGTTGATCGGAAGCACGGCGATGTTATGGGGCTATTTCAGGAGTTGGCTGAAGGGCTTGCCGCGCTACAACGACATGGAGTTCAGGCGCTTCCTCCGCTCCTACCAGAAAGCCTGCCTTCGCTTGGGCAAGCGAGCCGCCACTGCCCGAATCAATGCCGAGCGGGCCCAGCTCTGGCATGCCAAACACTCGGTACAGGAATCCTTATGAGGAATAAGCGGCGCGATCGGACGTATCGCAGGAGGCAAGACTTCTTTCGCGGCCCAGTCTGACCACAACATCGATCACCCATCATGGGGCCATGCGTATGAGTGATCCGCCCACCCGCCGATCCAAGGTCATTCCATCGCTGGATGGAATCCGGGCGATTTCGGTGTTGATTGTGGTCTTAGGG
Source organism: uncultured Alphaproteobacteria bacterium (assembly GCA_963757195.1). Lineage (GTDB taxonomy): Bacteria > Pseudomonadota > Alphaproteobacteria > Rhizobiales > Rhodomicrobiaceae > Rhodomicrobium. The sequence continues at coordinate 924,135 of CAVWQG010000001.1, read as the reverse complement.
CACTCCGGCCTCCAGTCTCTCGTGCCAGGCGGTCTTGGCGTCACAATCTTCTTCTTCCTGAGCGGTTATCTAATCTCGACCCTCATGCTGGCCGAGCAGGAACACACGGGCGGAATAAACATTCCACACTTCTACGCTCGTCGCGTGTTCAAACTCATGCCCCCCTTGGTCGTGTCCCTGGCAATTGCCTACGGCCTGACCTATTACGGGTGGCTTGCCGGAGGCATCAGCAGTAAGGGGCTGGCGGCTCAGCTTCTCTATTTCGCCAATTACTATGGGTTGTACTTCGATCCGGGCAACACGGTCCCGGACGGGACAGGAATCCTCTGGTCGCTTGCCGTCGAAGAACATTTCTACATCTTTTACCCGCTCTTGATGACCCTGCTGCTCGGCATAGCTCTTCGGCCTCGAACGATTGGCGCGCTGCTCGGCATCGTTTGTCTCGTCGTGCTCGCCTGGCGCATTCATCTGGTGCAGGCCCCGGGCTTTTTCACAGACCGGACCTATTACGCTTCGGATACGCGTATCGACTCGATCATCTTCGGATGCCTGCTGGCGCTCGTCATGAACCCGGTGCGGCAACAGCATCAGCCCGGCTCGATGACTCTGGCCCAATGGGCCTTGTTGGCAACCGCCGCAGGCGCGCTCCTTCTGACTTTGATCTATCGCGACGCGACATTCCGGGAAACGGCCCGCTACAGCATCCAGGGACTTGCGTTGATGCCTCTCTTCTATTTCGCGGTTCGCTTCCCCGGCAATCCGCTCTTTCGGCATCTCAATTCATCTTGGATCATAACCCTGGGCGCCTATTCGTACACGATTTACCTGATCCACTACGTCATCATTGGGGTGATCGACAAAAACGTGCCCGCTCTTGGCGCTCGTCCCTTCATTCTGTTCCCGGCCACGCTGCTGCTCTCGATTGCCTATGCCGCGGCCGTCGAGCGTTTTGTCGAAGCCCATTTCAAACAACTCAGACGCAAGTTCAGGCCGGGTTCGCAAAGAACGTGGCCGTTGCGTAGCGACTGCGACAAATCACGGCCGGGCTCAATACCCCGGTCAGTTGCATGTCAGCCCCCGGTTGCGGACTCCGTTGAGTTCGACCAGCCCAGGCTGTCCACTTCGAAGTCGCCGGGAGGAGCCAAGGTATAGGAAGGCGGTACCCCTGGCGTCGTCAGCCGGCTAACGAAACTTAACTAGGGCATCGTGCGTTTAATCGGACGCGGGCGACATGGTTCATTTTTATGCATCCTGTAAGTGGCGGAATGTCCTTGTGAAAAATTGTCAGCGAAAACGTCTTGCCGGCAGGTTAACAAAGCTAGACCCGCTCAAACCCTTGATAATCAGGGAAAAAGGACCGAACGGAGCGCCAGCGACGCTGCCTGCGCCGTGCGTTCCGGCTCTTCGTAAGCGTTAATTCGCCATGCCGAAACATATTTAACGGACTTTTGCTCGTCCCAGTAAAGGGGAAAATTCCGGCATTAAGTTCTATTTAACGGGAGGTCATATGTGAAGAAAAGCTGTGTTTTTTCAAAGCCATACCGAAATTATTTCCCGTCACATCGAGGGCGCGGCGCTGGCCGGTTCGCGAAATATGGACCATTAATTAAATATAAATCGACCGGAAATAATTCCGGCGCGCTTCTGTTAACCACAGAAGTATGAATGCTGGACGCGTAGAACGAAGCGTTAACCAGAACGCGCGTGGCGAGCGTCGTCCACGATGGCCGTTTGGTGATCCCGCCTCGCGTCGCAATCAGTTCCGATTTTGGGCACGCTTCGCTAGGGCGTGTTGCGATAGCTGGAACCGATGTCTTGGCCGGGCTTGACCCGGCCATCCAGTCTCAAGATCCAAAAAGATGTAATTTGTTGTCCTGGATGGCCGCCTCGGAGGGCGGCCATGACAATAAGGGGATTCCAAATAATTTCGACACGATTTAGGCCCTTGAAGGGTGCGTGCTGCGGCTACTCCGAGGATTCAGGCGCCCTTACGGCGCTGGCTCGGCCGCCATGGCGAAAGGTGTGCCAGCGTCAAGCCTCGCCTTAGCGGGCAACGTATGGAGCTTCGTGGCGCCGGTCGGATCTACCCATGGCCATTGGTAGTTGCCGAAAAAGCTGGGCTTGGCGCGCAGGTAGAGTGAGGCTGGCAGCGTTTGCGCCGGCAAGCCGCTCGTCCAGACCACCTGGTTGGTGAGGTAGTCGAAGTTGCCGCCCCGGATCACTGTTGTCAGCGTCTTTGGATCGGGAGCCATTTCCCACCGCTCGGGATCGTAGCCCAATATCCAAATACTGCCGGCTCCGCCGCTCCCCCAAGCTGCGGTATTTGTCTTCATGGCTGGATTTTCATAGGACCATCCCGCCATCTGGCCCGGACGGCCCATCACATTTCCGATGAACGAATCCCACCAGGAGCCATATGCCAAGCCGATCGCCCTGACACCGCCTTCGTCGGTAAAGCTCCGGCGTTGTCCCGTCAGGTGATTGCGAAAGAACGTCAGGTAGATCGCATTGCCATGGGTATAGTCGCTGTCGGCATTGTGAGCGAGATTGCCTTCGAACAGCACATGATGAGGACCCGCCATGTGCGAAGCGTTGAGGCCAACTTCCACCCAGGACGGCGTGTCGAAGTCGAATGAATCATCCGCATAGTTGTATCCAACCACACTTCCGGCCCCGGAAGAACGGAAGACCATAGTCTTGTTGACGTCGAGAAGGATGTTGTTTTCGATCAAAACTTCTGATGAGCCGCCAGCGAGACTGATTGCATATCCGGCTCCGCCCGGCTCGGGCCACGAACCGGTGTGGATATAGGAATTGCGAAGCTCCACCCGGAAGGAATTGTCAATCGCTACGCCTTCGCCGAGCCATTGCGTCACCTCGATGGCTTTCGCCCATGAATAGGCGGCCGTCTCAAATCTCAACGCGCCCTCGGCCCCGCCGTAGAGACCCAAATCCTCGACGCCAGCATTGCTGAGATGAACATCGCGGTTGTCTGCTGCGTGGCCTCCGGTATTGGGATCCATCGTAAAGGGAGTGAGCTGCGCCCGGTGACTGGTGCGATAACCGATTGTCAACGGCGAAGCAAAGGTGATCGTGTTTCCTGAAACGAATGCGATCTGCTTGATCTCATTCGTTGGCCGGTCGGTCCGCGAGAACCACGACATGGATGCCGGCAGCACGCCGGGGGTCGTGTCATATGGACCTTGGGCATTCGACGCGGCGTTGTCATCTCCAGTCGTTAGTGGATAGTGCATGTTCAACGACACGCGGTCGCCTTGCCAGACCTTCGCGCCGCCCGGAAAACCCGGAGGGGCCGGCTGCCACGATGCTCCGGAGACCTCGTCGAGCAGGACAAATGTACCGGCCTTGAAGTTCTTGGCGTCCGCGACCGTGACGGAATTTGATCCTTGAGCGCCATCGGCCGTCAAGCTTTGCGACGACGTGCTGTCAGGGCCATTGTTCCACCTCGCTGGGCCAACGATGATGATCGGCTTTGCGTCATAGCTGTATGAACCCGGATCGACGGGCGTCGATATGCCCTTGGAGCCGCTGATAATTTTTGAAGTCCTGGGCTTTGCGCCATTTGTCTTGACGAGCTTTGTCCTTTCGGCGCCCGAGCCTCTCAGCGTGACGGGACGAGTGATCATCAAGATGTCGTTGACGATGAACACGCCGGGGGTGAGCATCACCACCTGTCCGGCTGGAGCGTTGTCCAGCGCTGCCTGGATTGCGGCTGTGTCATCCCGCCCGCTCGGCGAGAGCGTCTTGTAAATCATGGTGCGGTTCGGAATGCCGCCAACGGACATCAGTCCCGGGTTCCACTGGGCCATGCGATCCGCGGGCAGTAGACCGCCGAACTGAACCGGAGCAGGCAGCGCCTGCGCGAGTTGCGCCAAGCGGCTCGCATTCAAGACGTGTGAGGTTGGCTGAAAGCCCGCCGCGGCTGCGTTCTCAGCAGCGCAAACGATCATGATGGCCAAGGCCGCCGAGATGAAGCCGCCGCTTCCGTCGCGGCAAAACTTCCTCAGGAACTCCTGTTCGAACACTCAAGACCTCTCCTGTCGATGCGAGCTGGCGCCTCTTCAGCCTGCGGCGCCCGGCCGTAGGTTCGCTCCAGGCATTGCCTGTAATCAAAGGGTGGTGTCCAGCCGAGCGTCTTACGCAGCTTCATGTCCTCGAACCGGAGCGGCTTGAACATCGCCTCGAACTTGCGTGGAGTAAGAATGGCGGGCACTTTGGTGGCCCGCCTGAACACTGTGACGAAGGCCAGCCGAACGACCGCGCTGGCGAGCCAATAGGGGATAGGCAGACGCCAGCCCGGCTTGCCGCTGCCGCGCATGTAGTCTGAAAGATATTGCCAAATCCGCTCGCCAGCGCCGTCGACAACATTGAAGGTCTGGCCCCGGGCACGCGGGTCCACCGCCGCCAGGGCGAACACGTCCGCGCAGTTCTCCACGTAGGTCATCGGTATGCGCGTGAGCGGCCCGATGACCACGTGATGCCGGCCGATCTGCTGTCCGAGCGCGGCCAGATAGCCGTGATCGCTGCCCCAGATGAATCCGGGGCGGAGGACCGTGAGATCCCAGCCATGTTTCTCGGCGAAGCGTCGCGTCACCCGCTCCTGCCACCATTTGGCGACGGTATAGCCGCCCCGGGTATAGACGTCCGGCGACTGGTGAAGAGGCGAGTCTTCATTCAGAGCCCCGCCCGCCGAGCTGTAGTCGTAGACCGAGAAGCTGCTGCACAGCAGCAGACGCCGGCATGCGCTGCCGGCCATCGCGTTCAAGAGACGCTCAGTGCCGGCCACGGCGCCTGCGAACTGTGCGTCCTCTCCCCCGGAGACGACCGCCGCCAAGTGAATCAGCACGTCGACCCCATCGAAAGCGCGCGGAAGGTCGCGTGAGGTGCGCAGGTCAGCCCTGAAGATTTCCACTGAAGACGGCCAGCCGAGCGCTTCCAGATGCGCGGCGGGACGCGCCATGGCGCGGACCTCGATCTCGCGGGCCAGCAGCGCATTGACCACGTGCCGGCCCAGGAAGCCGTTGGCGCCAGTAACGAGCGCTCTCATTGCTGTTGCTCCACCGGTTTGAGGGCTTCAACCATCCTGTTCACCTCGAGAACGTCGCTGAGCGTGACCGGCAACACCGACTCGCCGTCCAAAGCCCGATAGGTGCGAGCCAGGAACTCCCAGAGCCCCTCATAGGCCCCGGCGGCATTGAATTTGCGGAGAAGTGTAGCCAGCGCGGCGCGCCGGATGTCCTTGCCTTCCTGTAACCCGCTGAGAAAGGGACGCAGCGGCTTCGGCACATTGCGTGGCCCGTCGATTGTGAGCCTGGTTTCCCAGAGATTGGCGGTCGCTTGCATCCGCTCGCCGTATACCCGCAACCAAAAAGCGTCCGGCTGCGAGTTGGAGCTGAAGCTGAGCGCCGCTGTTCCGCGCTCTGCGTCAACCACGGCGCGGAACTCATCAAACGGCAGCGGAGAAGGCTTGCGCTTGGTCCAGATGGTCTTCGCGGTCCGATGCGGACCAACAAAGCAGTGCGCCAGTGACGCCAGATGAGGCAGAAAGTCGGCAATGGCGCCACCGGCCAAGGTGAGTGCGGGATGGGGCGAGTTGGGATCCGCAAAGCCGCCAGGACCAAGGATGTCGAGACAGATGACCACCTCGACATGCGTCACCGCACCGAATTGGCCGGACTTGATCTGCCGCAGGATCTCCTGGGGCGCATGATTGAAGATGTAGTTGTAATCCTCGACGACGTGCCGGCCTGCCCCCTCCGCGCGCCGGACCAGCGCCTCCAGCTCTTCGAAGGTTGAGGTCGCCGGCTTCTCCACGATGACGTGAGCGCCTGCATCGAGCGAATCCATCGCCAGGGGGAAGTGGGACGTGGGGGGCGTGGTGACGTGGACGACGTCAGGCCGCGCCTTCTCCAGCATGGCGCGGTAATCGGTGAACCAGGCCGGGATTCCGTAGCGCTCGGCGGCAGCCTCCGCCGTTGCGGGCGAGAGATCGCAGATGGCAGCCAACTCCACGCCCGGCAACGCCTGCAGGCAAGCGAGATGCTGCCGGGCGATCTGCCCGGCCCCGATAAGAGCTGCCTTCATGAGCCGACCTCCAGAATCAGGCGGTAGAAACCTTCAAGCGCCTCCGCCGCTGCGCTCCAGGCGTACCGTTCCACGGCCAACCGCCGCGCCGATTGGCCGACGCGCGCCGCCACGCTGGGCTCGGCAAGCAGCCGGTTGACCGCGTCCGCAAAGGCCCGGGGCTGATCTTCGATGAAGATGTCTTGCCCGGGCAGCGCCTTGATTCCCTCCGCGCCCAACGTGGTCGAGACGATGGCCTTTCCCATAGCCATGGCCTCGACGATCTTGAGGCGAGTGCCGCCTCCGAGCCGTAGCGGCACGACCACGGCCGCAGCCGCCGCAAGATGCGGTCGAAGGTCCGGGACGAAACCAGTCAGTTCGACGCGCGGCCCAGCCAGCGCCAGCAGCGAGGGTGGCGGCCGACCGCCGATGATCTTGAAGCGCGCCTCGGGGTGCGCCTCGGCGATGCGCGGCCAGATCTCCTGCACGAAGTGAACCACGGCATCGATGTTGGGAACCGTGGAGAGGAGCCCGAAAAAGACCACGGTGCGGCCATCCGGCGGAGGGTCCGCCGGGCGCGGCTGGTAGTAGTCCACGTCAGCCGCATTGGGGATGACCGCCGTATGGGCCCCGGGGATATCCTCCAGAAGGCGCTGCTGGTCCTCCGTGCTGCACAAACAGACCCCGTCAGCCTCGCGATAGATGCCGAGTTCCTCGCGTCTCAGCTTGCGCCAGTTCGCGCCGGCGTAGAGGCGACGGCCCATGTTTGCTCCTGCCGCAGCGAACTGCCGTGCCAGATCGTAGGCGATCTCGTGTGAGTCCACGACCAGGGCCGGACGCTTCTCGCCGGGGGGCGCCTGGCGCAAGACGCAGTGGCCAAGGTAAGGAAATTCCAGGTTGACGATGTCAAACCGTCTCTCGCGCAGCACTCGGTTCAAAGCGTGCTGAAGCGCTGGCGCCGTGACCCGCAACCGGTCGAAGCTATGCGTCGAAGCGAGGGACCGAAGCTGCAGCAGCCTCTTGGCAAGCCCCTTTTGACCAAAGGGGTTTGCAACCAGCACCACCTTGCGACAGTACACCTGCATGGCGCGGCGGCACTCCTCGATGTCGAACTCGTCGTCGGCAAGCATCACCGCCGTCAGGTCGTGGTGCTGAGCGAGTTGGGTCATCAGCCCGTGCATCCGCGCCTGGGCTCCGAAGCGCGGAGGGCTGGCCGGCATCTGGGAAACGCAGAGGATGTTGAGGCGCTTCGAACTCATTGGTTTGCGATGCGGCGGATTTCCTTTATGGACCACGGGCGATTCACGTGCTCCTCTTCTGAAATTGGCCAAGCTTATCGGGGCGTTTCCCACGCGAAAGGGCCGGGCGCCCCGCGTTGACGCGACTCCGACGCATCGTCTGAGACGCAACAGAAGGGAACGGTTGACAGTATCGGCCAGTTTCGGCGGCAACAATGACGAACATCACCCACAATATATCGTAGTTATGCATCCAGCCGGTCTCAACGAAGTTCGTGATGATAATAAAGAGAGCAAGTGTGAGCAGATGCCACGCTCGGGAAGGGTCCCGGTGCGCTACGCGGCCAATGGCGTGGAGCGTTGAGACGAGAAAGATGACAAGCAAGGCAAAGCCAACGTAGCCCATGTCAATCTTCGTATCCAAATAGCCATTGTGAGAATTCGGCATATCCTTGATCCAGGCAGGAGCATCCTTGATGCTGGGCGCATCAGGTCCAGAGAGCCAAAAGGATTGGTATCCCCATCCCAAGAGCGGCCTACGTGCGATCTCCGAATTCGCGAAGTCCCATATATAGACACGACCCGATAAGTCATAATTGCCGTACAGATGCCATGAAATGCGATTGATAAGATTGCCGACTATATGTGACAAGGCTGTGTAGAAAACCGGTATAGGTAACAGGACGAGCGCCAGCGAGACGCGCAACTTCTTTCCGATAAATAATGCTATTCCAGCAAGCAACGGCGCGAGGAGAGCAACGCCAAGAGATCCTTTGGAGTCGCTTAAGACAATGAGATAGATAGCGATAGCGATGACGATGACGCCGAACCGGCGCCGCCAGCCAGGATACAATATTTCATGAAGCGACAGCAAAAAAGCAAACGCCGCGCTATGTCCCAACTCGCCCTTAAACGTAAAATATCCCGCATAAGCTTTTCTTCCAACTTCTATGACCAGCGGATTCTGATTTAGTACAAAAAAAACATTCACAACCAAAGCGCACGCGAAGCATAAAAACACGCCGCGCATCATGTCCGCTGTTCGAGCCGCTAGCATTGCGGGTAGAACAATGGACGTAATAATCATCGCCTGCTGGGCAAATCTGATGAATGAGATTTCAGGATTGAAGGACCACGAAATGCTTGCTCCAGCCAACCCTAAATAAGCGAAGAGCCAGACGATGTGTGGCGGGAAGGTAAGTCTAGACCAGTTTCTTATGGCCGAAATGACGGAGATAGCAGCTATTGAAGGCCAGAAGATCTCACTTTCCAGGCGCGGCGCCATCATGATCTTCTGCTGCGCCGCGGTCCATCCGCCTCCTACGGAAGGCCCTGCGTAGGCATTAATCAATAGGGGTAATATTATTTCAACATAAGCGCATGCCAGAATGGGGATTATTATAAATCCATCGAATGTGGAAGAGGAAGATCTGGCCCGGCCCAATTCGAAGGAATATGATGAGGCTTTGGACATTCAGGCACTCTGTTGGCGTCCGAGTTTTATGGGCAGAACAGGGATTTTACACCCAACGCAGCCGACGCTGTGTCGTCTGGGAGTTCATACCACAAACGCCGAAGCCGTAGCGATGAACGATGCGGTGAAGTAAGTAGTCGCCGGTATCACCACACCGATTTCATTGGATACGGCCACCGCCCAACTTAGCATAACGCCTCTCGGATGCAGCTTCCCGCATAGTCTCGCAGTGGGAAAGTTTTGAGCCGGAGGGATCTTGCCGTTCCCTAACATCGACCCAGGCTTCTGCGTTTGAGATACATCATGTAAAAAATTCGGGGACACTCGACCAGATAACGCGAAGCAAGCCGCCGCGGATTAAGCACAAGACGGTGCAGCCATTCCAATCCAGCCCGTTGCACCCAGACAGGCGCGCGCCGCTGTTGCCCGGTGAGAAAGTCAATCGAAGCACCTATACACAACCCGATCCCGCGAGCCTGCGGGTGATCGGCAATGCGGTAGGCGAGAATCTCCTGTTGCGGCATCCCTACTGCGAGAAAATTCAGCGGAGCTTGGTTCTTGACCACGAACTCCACACACCTTCCGATCTCGTGCTCCGATTGGATGAACCCCATGGGCGGCGTGTAAACGACAACATCGAGGCCCGGATATTTTTCTGTAAGCGCCGCGCAAGCCTCGACCGTCGGACCGATAATTGCTACCGTAAGACGGTGCTCCGCTGCACGTGCGATGAGCTGAGCTGTCAGATCACTGCCGGTAATAACGGGCAAGCTCCGTCCGCTGAACCAGGCAAGGCGGCTGAGCACGCGGCTATCACAAAACACACGCCAAGCCCGCTCGTAGAGCGGTTGCATGGTCGCAGGATCGTCCAGGATCTTGACCATGTGATGCACATTTGGCGTCACCACATACTTGAACTCTCCGTGCACCTCAGCGAGAATTCCGCAGACAGCTTCTTCAATCGATCCGGTATCAAAACGAGAGCCCAGAAAATATAAGCCTTCCGCCGTCGACACTACTACCTCCACGCAACGAGCTTGCTCCTGCCGGCACAAGGCCAAGGAGGAAGACGTATCAACAAATGTTAGCTATAACATGGGCTCGATGGCAGTCGTGTGAACGACAACATCGACATTCGGATATGACACACAGCCGGCCGGGACGAGCCGGGAGAACCTCGCTTCACACCACCGTTGGGGCGCCTCCAGTTGGCCATAACTGACCATTCGCCGCCGGAGCAAGTCCTGGTGCGAAAGGTTGAGCTGCCGTTGCGATAACCCTTCTTGAGCGTGGATGTTCCTATCTTGTTGAGGATAGCATTGCACCATGGCTAGCGCTATATACTTGAGGCCTTTTCTGGTTGTGTATTTATATTTTGGTTGCATTTTTCAGGACCACGGCTGATCTTCAGGCTGATTGAAAAATCGCCTTTGCGCTATTGAGCGGAGTCAACACGTGACTGCTAGCGATATCGATTTCGTGCCACACTCAGCGTATGCTAATGCTTCGCCAGGAGGTCCTGGGTTTACACCCACAGACATTCTCCTGACTTTGCGTCGAGAGTGGTATCTTCCCCTGGTGGGATGTCTAGTTGGGCTGGCGGCGGCGGCGGCGTACGTCCTGGCGTCGCCACAGCCCTATAAAAGCACGGCCCGCATACTGATCGACGGCAGTGTTAACCGGTTTTTGCAGGCCAATAAAATTCTTGACCAGCCCGCTTTCGATGACGCGGAAACCGGAAGCCAGGTTTACGTGCTGTCGTCAGAGAGCATTATTCTTCCGATCGTACGATCGATGGATTTGGCGCACGACCCGGAATTTGTAGGGACATCCGGCGGCGCGCAGAGTTCTTGGAGCTGGAAAGCGGAGCCTTCGATTGAGCCGGAGGCAGCGCTTGAGCGGACTGCTGTTGAGACGTTTCTGAAACGCCTGACCGTCACTCGCGAGGATGTCGCTGGCGTTATAACAGTTACCTTCGCTTCGGAAGATCCGAAAAAGGCGGCGCGCATAGCGAATGCGATTGTGGATTCTTATATTGAAAATACCTCCGACGCAAAAAGAAGGTCCACCAAGATAGCCAGCCAATTGGTTGAGGACCGGTTGACCGAGCTGAAGAAGTCCGTTGTAGACGCAAACAGGGCTCTGGAAGACTTCAGAAATTCGCACAATATGGCCGCTAAAGGCACTGGGTTGCTGCCAACTGAGCAGATCCCGGGCCTGGCTACCCTGCTGACGAACGCCAAAATGCAAGTAAGCGCAGCCAAAGCGCAGCTCGATCGCATCCAGCAGGCGAACAACGAAGGAGCGTCAGGCACGATAGTCCCCGACAATCAGGTCATCGCAGGACTGCGTTCGAAATATTTGGAACTGTCAACAAAGGCTGATGATTTGGCGGATCGCGTGGGTCCGGATCATCTCGCCGTGGTCCAGCTCCGCAAGGAAATGAACGAAGCGCGCGCGGCAATCCGAGACGAGGAAAAGAGACTTGCCGGCTCCTACGTCAGCGCGTACCAAGCCGCCCGGACACAAAGTGATGAACTTGCTTCCATGGTGGCGACATTATCGGAGCAAGCGAAGACCGAAAGTCAGGCCCAGATTTCTATGCGTGAGCTCGAGAGTACGGCAGATAGCCTCCTTGTTCTATACAAGACCGTCCTGGAGCAATTTAATCAGGTGAACAGGCAACCTCTCAATCCGATCCAGGATGCGAGTGTCATTACGAGAGCCGCGCCGGAGTTGCACAAGAGTTCCAAAAAGTCTCTTGCGGTGCTTGCCGGTGGCTTTGTGTTCGGCCTTCTCTTTGGAGCCGGGGGCGCTGTAGCGAGAGAACTAGCTGCCGGAGTGTTTCGGACGCCTGAACAAGTCAAACAGGCCACCGGCCTGTATTGTGTCAGCCTGCAATCCATTGAGGCCAGCGGGAAGCAGTCAATTTCACCGCAGCCCAGCACAAGTTCGATGCTTTTAGGGGAATTTGTTCTTGATGCGCCGCATTCGCAATTTACAGAGTCATTGCGATATATCAAAGCACTGTTGGATGCTGCAGAACCCGAACATCGTGGCAAGGTCATCGGCATCGTTTCTCCAGTTGCGAACAGTGGCAAGTCGACAATCGGGACCAACCTGGCGGCCTTGATGGCTGCCTCTGCTCGTACGCTCCTCATCGATGGTGATCTCCATAAGCGGAAATTGACCACAAGGTTGGAGCCCGGCGCTCGCGAAGGATTGATAGAAGCCCTGAATGATCCGTCGCGGCTTGACGCGCTCGTCGTGAAAAGACCGCGCTCAGGGGTTGATATCCTGCCCTGTGTCCTCTCGAAGCGCATCCCGAATGCAGCTGACTTGCTCGGGTCGCCTCAGATGGAGCGGCTTCTGATTGCGGCTCGAGAGTCCTACGATTACATCCTCATTGAGTGCCCGCCCATCATGTCGGTGGTGGACGTCAAGATGATCGAGCGTTTCCTCGATAGGTTTGTCCTTGTTATCGAGTGGGGGCAGACGAGCCGGCGTATCGCCCAGGAGGCGCTCGACGAATATGATATTACGCGCGAGCGAACGCTTTGCGTTGTCCTCAATAAGGTCGATCCTTCAGCACTGCGGAGCATTGAGGCCTACAAAGGTCACCAACTGCTGGATTACTATGAAACGTAAAAAGGGCATCGCTCCCAGTCCTTAGCCCTTGCTTTTGCGGGGATTGGAAGCTTGTGAACGCGAGCCCGACGATGCGAACGACCGGTAACGCCGGTCCTAACATTCACATTGGCCGAACCGCCCGCAGTCTCCCTCAATTCGTCCCACTTGGGGCTGCCTTGGACGGCCGCCTCATCGGAAGACGCGGTTGCGGTGGCACCATCGGATGAACACGTATATAGACCAGACTCGAGACCAATACATACCAGGCGCCCCGTCGAGGTAGGCCTTCCAGAGCCGTTCGACGGCTGCTGGATCCAGGCCGACTGGAGCGATGAGTTGCGGGTCCCGCAAAGTCTGGTCCATGGCGCCCTTCAGGCCGTGCCTGATCCACCGATCGAATGGCAGCACGAACCCGCTCTTTGGCCGTTCGAACAATGCCGGATCAAGCCCGCGCAGACCGATGCGCCGCAGCATGGCCTTCCTGCCCAACGGTCTATAGCGGGTCCGATCCGGTAGCCGGTCCACGCTCTCGAAAAGAATCTGATCCACCAGCGGCACCCGCTGCTCCAGCGAGGAGGCCATGCTGGCCACGTCGTTGTCGCGCAGCAGCCGCTCGCCCAGAAAGAGCCGCAGCTCCATGACGCTGATTGCCGAGAGCGGTGTGCGGCCTTGGGTCTCGGCGATTAGCCGTGAACGCATGTCCAGGGGCAGACCGGCGGCTGGGGTTTCGGCGAAGTCAGGCGCCAGAAGCTCGCGTTGGAATCCAGGGAGGAAGAGCGCGTAGGCCATCTGGTATAAGGTTAGCAGATCGTGCCCGTTATGAACCATGTCGGGGAGCTTGGCCCAGCGGGTCTGAGGTGGCGCCGCCCCGCCAGCGCGTCGCAGCGGCCAGGTCGCCAGTTTGGCCGCGGCTACCTGGAGGTCGCGCGGCACCCAGCTGATGCGCCGGGACCAATGCTGCAGGACCGGCAGGTTGCGGAAAGAGGTATAGCCTCCGAAGAGTTCGTCGCCGCCCGTACCCGACAGCGCCACTGTGAACCCGGCGGAGCGGATGGCTTGCGACATGTAATAGGCGTTCAGCCCATCGAAGGTCGGCTGGTCCAGGCTGTCCAGCGCCGCCTCCAGGTTTCCGACGAAGTGCCCCTCCGTCAGCACCACCTCGTGATGCTCGGTCCCAATGGCGGCGGCAATCCGCCTCGCGACGGGCCCTTCGTTGAGCTCTTGCTCTTCGAAGGCCAGAGTGAATGTGTGGATCGGGCTCCGGTTGGCTCGCTGAGCCAGGTTCGCCATGACCGACGAGTCCACACCGCCCGATAGGAAAACTGCGAGAGGGACGTCGCTGGCGAGATGGAGCCTCAGCCCCTCCTCCAAAATAGCGGCTAGGTCGTCTTCGCTCGCGCCCGTATCGGGGGCGCACTCGGAGATGCGCCAGAAGTCCTCCTGACGGACCTCCTTGCCGGAAGCGTCGAGTTCGAGCAGCCGGCCCGGCCAGAGGAGCTCAACACCTTTGACCGCGGTACAGGGGCCAACAACAAAACCGTTCCACACGTAGCTGGCCAAGGCCTGCGGATCGAGGTGAGGCGTACCGATCAACCCGGACGCCAGCAGGGCGCGCAGCTCAGAGGCAAAGGCCACCGACCATCCAGCGTTCGGATCTGTAGACCGCGCCAGATAAAGGGGCTTGATGCCGACGGGATCCCTGGCCAGCAGAAGCCGGCGTTGCCTGGGATCCCAGCAGGCGAACGCGAACATGCCCCGCAGCCAGCTCACCGCGCGCGGCCCGTGCAGGGCCAGAGAGCGCAGCATGACGATTGTATCGCCGCTGGACTCGAACTTCTGCCCCTCGGACAACAAGCGCTCCCTTAATTCCGCGAAGTTGTAAATCTCCCCATTGAAAACCACCACGTGCCCGGTCACCGGGTCCACCATGGGTTGCGCGCCGGCGGGAGAGAGGTCGAGGATGGAGAGCCTGCGGTGGGCCAAAAGCGCACCCCAACCGCGTGCGTCCGGCGTGGAGACCCAAGTCCCGCTGGCATCAGGCCCGCGGTGGACCATAGCGTCGTTCATCCGCTGCAAAGCCGCGCGGTTGCCCTCATCCACCCGCCCGATGATTCCGGCTATGCCACACATCTCTAAATTCGCCTCCTGAATTCGATGCAGCCTGGCCGAGCCCCGGTTCGGCGTCCTGAGCAGAGTTCGCAAAAGCGCCTTCCCGGTTTTGCGAAAAAACTCTGCGAAATCAAAAGAATCTAAGCGGGCATTCGTTGGTTAACCAAGGAATGTCTGCTTAGGACGCCCGGCGTGAAAACCTGCCCTGCTTGCAGCGAGTATTTCCAGGACTTTCCGGGGATGAGGCGTACTAGCAACTTATTGTCTCTGGTCCAGCTTTTTGAAGGAAAGTTCGCGAAAGCGTTTGTGGCGAATGGGGGGCGAACTTGCCTCCGGCTGTAATAGGCATTCTACCGCGCGTCCGCGCGGGACTCGGCAGGAATTGGCTCAGAGGCCAACCACTTATGGCCATGGCCTCGCCAAAGCCATGGTTCACAGAAGGGACCGTAACAAGGTTTGAATGCAACTGCGTGACTATTGGTGTGGCGCTGCTTTTGAGCATCATCTTGATCAACCAATGAAACAGCTTTTTGAGCACTGTCCAAGAGTGACCTGCATGTCATTTTGCTAAGCTGAGCTAGGCTCCGGCATCCGACTGCCTGCCGGGGGCGGAAACTCACGGCCCGTGGTAGAGAACTGTATTGGCATCTATTGCAACTCCCGACGCCGTCGAGGTCCACAAGTTCAGGTAGGCGAAGACCTTCGAGACCTCGGTAGCCTCTGAATTGCCCACGTAGATGGTGTCCTGATTGCGCATCCAAAACCGCTGAGCAAAGAGGAAGCTTGACGGATCACGAAAGTTGGCCCTGTAAACCGTCGGTATCATTGGCTGGTTCGGCGGAAAGCGACTCGAATCCACGCCGATTCCTTCCAGCGTCTTGCGGCGCTCCGCCCGGTATACAAAGACCTGTGCTGGATCGGCGCGATCGTCTAGGAGCCCTCCAGCTTTCCCAATAGCCTCGTTGAGAGAAAGGTGTTCCTGATCAAATGAGAACAGACCTACCGCCGAAGAGAGAGTGGTGCTGCCGGAGATTGTAGTTCCGTTCGAACTCCCAATGGCGCCAGCCGCAACGAAATGCCGTTGGTTTCGATTCACATAAATTACATCATCTGGCTGGACATAGATATTTTCATCCGGATTACGGACGAGTGTCGGCAAGTAAGCTGTCGCCACCCGCTTTTTGCGCTGAAGGACTACATCCGTTTCATAGGCCGGATATTTAAACCCTCCCGCTTTTGAAATCACATCCAATATGCGCTCGCCGGAGCCAGAAAGCCTCACTTTATTAGACCCGCTATCGCCGACAACAGTAACGCTACCAGCATTTTGCTCGGCCATATTTAGAACGACTTGCGGTTCAACCACACGATTTGCGAGCTTGCTTTCGATCTCGCGCTCAATTTCCGGAAGCCTTCGCCCCGCCACCTGAATTCCTCCCGCGTATGGGACAGAGATGGCGCCTGAGCTGTCAACCGTGAGGTTTGGTATTGTAACGAAGCTACTCTGCCTATTCGCGCCTGCGGCGGCTCCTACAGGGGCGGCGAATGGGCTTCCAGCTGATGCTTCGAAGACGGAGACTGCCAACACATCACCGACACCGACTCGGAGCGCTGGAGCGCGCCCACCAAAGGTTCTGGAAAAAGAGTCAGTTTCGACGTCAGCCAAGCAATCGAGAACGACTGGATTTATATCGACAAGGGCGTAATCGTAGACAACCGCGTGCGGGGGATTAGCAAGGGTCGTGGATGCTCCGGTTATTATGTCCTGTTTAGTCGGTCCATCAAGGGGCAATTGCGAGCATCCGGACAGCATCGCCAGAGCAGCTAGCTTCCAGGTTCTGGTCTGAAATCTCACTCCCCCACCTCCAATGAAACCCGAAATCCTGAGGTCGCCCAAGAGCCGGTTACAGCTGCCTGCGCCCCGAAATCTAAGCAAAGGAGGCAGCACCTGGGCGCATCTTTCCATCCCCTTTGGAATAGGCAGAGTGCAATACTCAATGATTCGTGTCGCAAGTTTGTCGCCGAAGCCAAAGGCCTTCCTCATACCAGAGAATAAAGGGGCGCCATACGCGTTCGCGATAATATTGAGATGGTTCATGGGTCGCCGCACCCCGCCCAATATTAGCCTAGAGGCCCGATGACCTCAGCCAGCAGGCGAATCACGATCTTCTATAAGTTTTATATAGAATTGGAGCGGGGGGCGAACCCCTTGAAAGCATTCTTCCGTTTCGAAGCCAGTTTATGGGCCGTGGTTGTGATATAACTACGACACTGCAGTCTTCATTCTCCGGGCTATCGGAAAGAGGTTGACGTTACCATCCGTTTCCCCGGGTCAATCTTCGGTTGAAATTTTCGGCAGAAGCAGCACTTTGGTCTATTCGTAGGGAAATATTCAAAGAGAACGGGCACGCTTGAGATTGAAAGCACGAATCCGAACTGACCGCTTCTCGATCCCTGACAAGTCCGTCGCCGTTGAACTCGGGAAAAATTCGAGAATGCTGCGCGCCATCTTCATCCGCCGCTCAGTTTGCGATGAAAGTAGAATAATGCGAGCTGGCGTGACCGGGGCAAGGAGGGCAGTTCAGCGATGGGGGACTTGAATTCTCCCCAGTTCGCGCCCATTTTTACCCTCAACGGTGACGATGGTGTCGCTCGCTTCCCCCCTCCAGTGCAGAACGATGAGGCCGTCGCTTACCGAGACGCTCTTCAGCTCGCCTTGGCCGAGCGCCAAGCTTTGACCGTAAAGTGATTGCGCCGACAGCGCTGGAGCTGGCGACGCCGTGCCGATCTTCGCCGCTGTACGCGCGACCCCATACACAAGAGCCAGAATTCCGAGTATCAGGAGCGCGGTCAGGACCGCAACGGCGATCTTGAGCATCCGCACCCGCTCCGGCGTCCATGGGCCGGGGACAGGACTTGAAACATTTGTCATGGCAACCGCGTATCGTTGGGCAGGCTGGATCGTAGCATGGAGAGACATGGGGCGCTTTTGGCGGGCCGATACGTTGCAGACGACGCCGATGCGGGCGCGCGGCTCGACCGCTTTCTTGCGAGCCGCATTGAGACACTAAGCCGGGCGAGGCTGCAAGAGCTTATTCGCGGCGGCCACGTGACACGCGCAGGCGACGGGGCAGGGCAGGCCGTAACGGACCCGAGCGCGAAGGTGCGTGCGGGCGACGGCTTCGCCGTCAATGAGCCCGCGACCGAGCCCTATGCCGTCGCTGGTGAACAGATTGAGCTCAAGGTTGTTTATGAGGATGAGAGTTCTAATTGTTATCGATAAGCCGGCGGGGCTGGTCGTGCATCCGGGAGCGGGAAACCAGAGCGGAACTCTTGTCAATGCGCTGATCGCTTATTGCGGGGCGAGTTTGTCCGGGATTGGCGGGGTCGCCCGTCCGGGGATCGTGCACCGGCTCGACAAGGACACGAGCGGCGTGATGGTCGTCGCCAAGACTGACGCGGCCCATCGGGGACTTGCGGCCCAATTTGCCGACCATGGCCGGACCGGGGAATTGCGCCGCGAATACTTTGCGTTGGTGTGGGGCGAGCCTAGCCCGCGTTCTGGCCGCATCGAGACACTGATCGGACGACACACTTCATCGCGTATAAAGATGGCGGTGCTGCCGGTAGGAGGGCGCGCCGCGATCACGAATTACACAACGGAACATACCTTTTGCGTACCCGCCGAGAGGGCTGCGTCAAAGGGGAAAGGGAACAACTCAATATTGTTAAGTGTCGTTAAATGCAGCCTTGAAACGGGGCGCACGCATCAAGTGCGAGTCCATATGGCTCACCTTGGGACGCCCATTGTTGGCGATGCCCTTTATGGAGCCGGGTTCAGGACGAAAGCTCTCGCGCTCCCCGGGGAAGCGGCTGGGTTTTTTTTAGATATGGGAAGGCAGGCTCTGCATGCGGCGAGCTTGCGCTTCAAGCATCCGATGACAGGGAAAATACAGGTATTCGAAACCATACTTCCCGAAGACATCGCGAAATTGTGTAACGCTCTTGAGAGGCTAGATGCAAAACTGTCCAAGAATTAAGATGCACACGGCCCATAGGGAGGGTAAGGTAAAGTTAGTCGTTCAAAAAAAGCGAACGAGTTCTCCAACGGCGGCGATGTTTTCGCTGCGGAGGGTATGTGCATGAGCTCATTGCCGTCAGTAGCCGCAAGCGGAGGCTTGGCTCGTTATCTCGAAGAGATACGGCGCTTCCCTATGCTGGAACCGCAGCAAGAATACATGCTAGCCAAGCGTTGGCAAGAGCACGAAGATGCCGCAGCCGCACAAAAACTGGTCACGTCACATTTGCGCCTCGTAGCACGCATCGCCATGGGCTACAGGGGCTATGGCCTGCCTATCGGTGAGGTCATCTCCGAAGGTAATGTCGGTCTCATGCAAGCCGTGAAACGCTTTGATCCCGACAAGGGCTTTCGCCTCGCTACCTACGCTATGTGGTGGATACGCGCTGCAATTCAAGAATATATTCTGCGGTCCTGGAGCCTTGTGAAAATGGGCACGACCGCAAGCCAGAAGAAGCTTTTCTTCAATCTGCGCAAGGCGAAGAGCCAGCTGCAGGCGCTTGAAGAGGGCGATCTCCGGCCCGATCAGGTCAAAACGATCGCGACCAATCTCGGCGTGCCGGAAGAAGACGTGATATCGATGAACCGCCGGCTCGGCGGCGATGCCTCGCTGAATGCGCCTTTGCGGGCCGATTCGGAAAGCGGCGAGTGGCAGGATTGGCTCGTCGACGAAGGTCCCGATCAGGAGACCAGGCTTGTCGAGTTCGGAAGAGTTGGACCGCCGCCGGGAATATCTCGAGGCGGCCATGGATGGCCTCAACGACCGCGAGCGGCGGATTTTCACCGCGCGCCGGCTGGCCGACGACCCTCTGACGCTGGAAGAGCTGTCCGCAGAGTTCAATGTGAGCCGCGAGCGCATTCGCCAAATTGAGGTGAGAGCTTTCGAGAAAGTGCAAAAGGCCGTTCAGAAGGCTGCGATAAAAGCCGAGACACCGCGCGCGACCGCTGCCGCGTCGAGCACGCCCGCGTTCTCGGCTGCCCCCTAGAGCTGCGCGCGACGCTGCTCTAGCATCTTAAAATCCGCCTTCAATCGAGAGCCAGCGCGCAGGCGCTGGCTTTTTTGTTACAATTGTCGAAGAATTTGTTCGTCCCCGGGTGTTGCGGCCTATGGACACCGCCAAAATCCTTGTCCTTTTATATCGTCAGTCGAGTCGCGACCCGAAAGGGAAGGAAAGCCATGCCGAATCAAGCATCAGCCAGTCTTAGCCTTCCCGAAGGCGTTACGGTTTCCGGCGTATTGAAGCCCGGCTATGAGCGCATTCTTACAAGCGATGCGCTTGAGTTTGTAGCAAGCATGGCACGGCGCCTGGAGCCTCAGCGTAGGCAATTGATTGAGGCTCGCGCGGAGCGGCAGGCGAAGCTGGACGGCGGCGCTCTGCCCGATTTTCTGCCCGAGACCCGCAAGATCCGTGAAAACGACTGGAAGATTGCCGGCATCCCTGATGACCTGCTCGACAGGCGCGTCGAGATTACCGGGCCGACAACACGCAAAATGATCATCAACGCGCTGAACTCGGGCGCGAAAGTCTTCATGGCCGATTTCGAAGACGCCCTCTCGCCGACCTGGGCGAACGTCGTGGAAGGCCAGATCAACCTGAAAGATTATTGGCAAGGGCAGATCGGCTTCGCCGAGGAAGAGACCGGCAAAAGCTACGAAGTCGGGCCAAACCCGGCAGTCCTGTTTGTGCGGCCGCGAGGCTGGCACTTGATCGAGGACCACATCGCCGTCGACGGCGACAAGATCGCAGGCGCTTTCGTGGATTTTGGCCTCTATGTCTTCCACAATGCCCAGGCCATCCTGAGCCGCGGGACGGGGCCCTATTTCTATCTTCCGAAGATGGAAAGCCATCTTGAAGCGCGGCTCTGGAACGAGGTGTTCCGGTTCGCTCAGGAAAGCCTGCAACTCCGCAACGGGACGATCAAGGCCACCGTGCTGATCGAGACGCTGCCCGCCGTCTTCGAGATGCACGAAATTCTCTATGAGCTGCGCGACCATATCGTCGGCCTGAATTGCGGGCGCTGGGACTTTATTTTTTCCTACATCAAGACGCTCCGGGCGAAGCCGGAATATGTCTTGCCGGATCGAAGCCAGGTCGTGATGAGCAAGGCTTTCCTCAAAGCCTATTCGGAGCTCCTGATAAAGACCTGTCACAAGCGCGGCGCTTTCGCCATGGGCGGCATGGCCGCGTTCATCCCGAACCGGCGCGACGTGGAAGTGAACGAGAAGGCGCTTGCGGCCGTGCGCGACGACAAGCTGCGCGAAGTTCAATATGGCCACGACGGCACATGGGTTGCCCATCCCGACCTCGTGCCGACCGCGCTGGAAGTCTTCAACCAGTACATGCCGCAGAAGAACCAGCTCGATAAGCTTCGCGAGGACGTGAACGTTGGCCAAAAGGAGCTTCTGCAGCCTCACGAGGGCACGCGGACCGAAGAGGGCCTGCGCGTGAATACGCGTGTCGCGGTGCAATATATCGAGGCATGGCTGCGCGGGAACGGCGCGGTGCCGCTCTATAATCTGATGGAAGACGCCGCGACGGCCGAGATCTCGCGCACGCAAAACTGGCAGTGGGTGCATTACGGCGCAACCCTCGAAGATGGCCGCAAGGTTACGCCGGAACTTGTCGAGACCGTGCTCACCGATGAGATGCAGAAGCTTAAAGCGACGCTGGGAGACGCTTTCGAGCACGGGCGCTTCAACGATGCGATTGCGCTCTTTCGGAAGCTCGTGCTTAACAAGGAGCTTGAGGCTTTCTTGACGCTTCCGGCCTATCAGCTGATCGCCTGAGGGAGGGTTTTGGGAGCCAGTACGCCCCTCGGGAAATCACGCCCCGCTTGCAGCGAGCATTTCGATTTTCCGCTGGGCGTACTGGCAACTTATTGTTTCGAGTACAGCTTCTCGGAGGCACCTTCGCTTGCGCGCTTGCGGCGAATGGGGTACGAACTTGCCTCCAGCTGTACTAGGCTGCGTTTCGGGTCGCCATCAACCGGCGCGAAGCAAAACGTTTTCAACCGGCCCGCGCCCGGACGCGCCGAACCGGCTTGATTTTAGCGTGCCAAGGGGTCATTCTCCGGCGCAATCACTTATCGCTGCGTTTGCTTACCTATTCTCAAAACGTTCGTTCTGAGAGCGTTTTGAAAGAGCTGCGCATTTCATTGGCAGGAGACATGTCAAAAGAAGAACTACTCGAGTTCCCTGGCCTTATAACGGAGCTTCTCCCGAATGCGACATTTCGCGTAAAGCTTGACAACGGCCATGAGATCATTGCGCATACAGCGGGCCGGATGCGAAAGAACCGTATCCGAGTGCTGGCCGGTGACAAGGTTCTAGTCGAGATGACGCCCTATGATCTTACCAAAGGACGCATCACTTATCGCTTCAAGTAGGACGGCGGCTATCCGCCCCTCGAAGCCGGGTGATGAGCGCGCCTCTTCTGCCGTGCGGTCAAGCACTCAGAAGCTGCTCGTGCTGGCAAGCGCGTCTTCCCGGCGTCTCTCGCTGCTGGAGCAGATCGGCATCGAGCCAGATGCCCTTCGGCCCGCCTCGATCGACGAAACACCGCGAAAGGGCGAGCAGCCGCGCTCCTACGCGCAGAGGATCGCGCGTGCGAAGGCGATTGTCGCCAAGCAACGGCTGGAACGCGAGCCTCACCTCTCAGGCGCTTTCGTGCTTTCGGCCGATACGGTCGTCGCCGTCAGTCGAAAGATCATCGGCAAGCCCGAATATCTCAACGAGGCGGCCGAGGCGTTGCAAACCCTTTCGGGACGCTCCCATCGCGTCTACACATCGATCTGCCTCGTCACGGATACAGGCGGAATAAGGATTCGAACGGTTGAAACGCGTGTGCGCTTCAAGCGCCTTTCGGTCGAAGAGATGGATGCTTATCTCGCTTGCGGCGAGTGGCGTGGAAAGGCTGGCGGCTATGCCATCCAGGGGATCGCGGGGGCGTTCGTTCAGAAAATCGTCGGTTCCTATTCGAACGTGGTCGGCCTGCCTTTGATAGAGGTTGTGCAACTTTTGACCGGCGAAGGGTTTCCCGTTTACTTCAACTGGCTCAACCGCGCGGAAGTCGATTCCATCTGATATGACGGACAAGTCAAAAGACGGGGGCTCCGACGCTGAAATCACGCCGCTTTGCGTTATTTGCGGCATACGCCCGCAGACCGGAAAGTACAGCCCCTTCTGCTCAAAGCGGTGCGCGGATGTCGATCTCCACCGGTGGCTCGGCGGGGTTTATGCGATTCCGAGCAAGCCCGAAGAGGAAGAGGACGAGTCGCCGGGCGAAAGGTAGAGACCGGCCCCCGCATCTCAGCAAACTTCGCTAATACGGCAATGGATGTCTCAGGACGCCGCTCGCTCCGTCGCCAGCGGGGACCGCAAAAAGCGGGCGCTTCAGTTACAATCCCGGATGGCGTTTGTCTGACCGGCCGGGGTCAATTCCGAGTAAAGCGCCTGGGCTTCGCTGGGCGGTCCGCGGCGCTGGCCGATGGCCAAGATTTCAATAACGCGCACGCGCCCATGAAGGCTGGCGGTTAAGACGTCTCCGCATCTCACACACGTCGCGGCCTTGACCACACGCTGACGGTTTACGCGGACGAAGCCTTCCTCGATCAGCTTTGCGGCCAAGCTTCGCGATTTCACGAACCGCGCGTGCCATAGCCACCTATCAAGGCGCTGCTCATCCGATGCGTTCAAATTCTAGTCCTGTGTCTGTAGCTGTTTTTCGAGTCGCTCCTTAAGCTGGCTGAGTGCGGCGAAAGGCGAATCGGGGTCTACGCCGCCAGATGCGTGCTTGGGCGCGGCGCTTGCCGCAACCCGTTGCCTGCCCTGCGGGCGCGTGTCGCGGTTGCGATCATGCGGGCGCTCGTTGCGGCTATGCTGCGGCGGTCTGTTATGCTGTTGCTGGCCGGTGGCGGGCTTTTGTTCGGTAGCCTCGGCTTTTGCAGTCAAATTAGCCGTACCCTGAGGCGGAGCTTGGCGTCCACGGTCGCGATTGCGATCGCCATCATGCGGCTTAGGATTATGCCGGTCATGGTGGCGGCCATGCCTTTGGCCATGGTCTCGCTGCCCAGAGGCCGGTTCATCCTTTTGCTGCTCACCGTGCGGCTTGCGCTGTTCGCCCGGTGTCGCGGCATTTGGCTGATGGCTGCGGGCGTTAAGAGGTCTCTGCCCGCGCTCGCGATCCCGCTCGGCCCCTGGACGGCGGTGATGGCGCCTTTCATCCTGGCCTTCGGGGCGCTCAAACTTGGGCTTCGGTCTGCGGAAACGCCAGATTTCTTCAAATTCCGGCTCGATGTTCTCGGCCGCAGAGTCATTTGCCCCTTCCGTGGATGCAGCATCTGGCGTCACGGGCGCCGCGGTTGATTGAAGCTCTGCTTCCGCCTCTCCTTCAGCCGAAGCAACAGGAGCCTCCGCGGTGGCGCTAAACTCCTCACCCGAGGACTCGGCCGCGACGGCGCTCTCGGTCTTGGCCGCTTCCGCGGCCTGCGCCCCGGCTTCGATCTGCGAAGCCGCCGGCTCCTGACCGCCATCCACGGAAGCTTGCTCAAGATTATCATTGGCCGCCGTCGTCTCGCTCGCTTGCGGCGCGGGCCTTCTAACGGGGCGCTTTTCGCGGCGGAATCCGAGATACTCCAGGATCGCGCTCAGTTCCTCGCCGGAGCAACCCATGATCGACATCATCTCTGGCCTGATCTTGAAGGCCCCGCCTCCAGCCGCGCCCAAAGGCGGCTCGGTGCTGGTTTCCGTGGGCTTCCAGGCCGTCAACGGGCGGATGATATCGGCAAGTCTCTCCAGCATATCCACGCGCACGGACCGCGGGCCGCACACGCCGAACCCGGCTGCGTGATAGAACGCGTCCGGCAGCGCCGCATTGCGAGGCACGGAGGTCAGGCCCTGGCGCGGCGCATCGGAGATCGAGGCCGGCGTAAGATTGTGCTCGCTCCCATGCTTCAAAAGCCAGAACAGCAAGAGGAGGTCTGCCGCCGCTGGTTTAAGAAGCAAGGGGAAGTAAATGTGATGCGCGCCGAACCGGACGCCGTATTTCCTGAGCTGAGCGCGGCTGTCCTGATCCAAAGATTTGATCTCGTCGGCGACCGTGTCGCGCTTCAGAACGCCAAAATTTTCGCGCAGACGGAAGGCGATGCCACGTGCAAGGCCGGTGATATCTTCGGCCTTTGCGATCTCAACAAGTGGCTTCAGACGCACTTCGATGTGGTGGGCAAGCCATGTCTCGAGGCGTTTTGTGATGTTTTCCTTGTCGATCGCAGCAAGGTGCTCGTCAGAGAAGAGTGTGAACACCGGCTTGAGCGGATCTTCGCCCGCAGTAAGCCTGCCGATCTCCTGATGCTCCCAGACGACTTGGCCTTCTCGCGTCAGAGTGAAGGCGGTGTCGGGCGCGGCAGCCAAGCGGTCCGAGCGTGCGGCGAGTTCGTGAACGAGCACTTTTGCGGCTGCGTTTCGCGCGGCTTTTCCATGAACGCCAGCTGCTGCCGCGTCTGGAGTGAAGTAGAAACCTTCCAGCTTGCCGACATAATGCTTTTCGACGACGACCTTGCCGTCTTTCTCAATCTCCGCGAACAGGCTGTCCTTGTCGCGCATGCTCTTCATGAGCACGCTCGTGCGCTTGTCAACGAAGCGCTGAGTTCAACTGCTCATGCAGCGCATCCGAGAGCCGGTCTTCGATCTCGCGCGTCTTTGCCTGCCAATGATCGGGATCTTTCAGCCACTCGCGGCGGTTGGAGACGAAGGTCCAGGTCCGGATATGGGCGATGCGGTTCGAGAGCGTGTCGATATCGCCGTCGGTGCGGTCGGCCTGCTCGACCTGGCTCGCGAACCAATCCTCGGGGATGAGCCCTTCCTCGCTCATGATATATTTGTAGAGCGTCGCCACGATCTCGGCATGAGAGTTCGGCGCGACTTTCCTGTAGTCCGGAACCTGGCAGACTTCCCAGAGCCGCTTGACCGCCGCAGGGCCGGTAGCCAGCGCGGCAATTCGGGGATCGGTGCTCGCCAGCTCAAGCGCTTCAAAATCGTCAGCATTTCTCGCCCGGACGAGGCGCGGATTATTGGGCACCTGGCGCAAGCTGTCCTTGAGGCGGTCGACGCTATCGAAATCGAGCTGTGTGTTGCGCCAATGCAGGACTTTGGCCGGCTCGAAATCGTGGTTTTCGAGCTTGTTGACGAGTTCCTGGTCGAAAGGCTCCACATCGGCCGTGACGCCGAATGTGCCATCATTGAGATGCCGGCCGGCGCGGCCCGCGATCTGGGCAAGCTCTGCGGGCGTCAAATCGCGGTGCACCCGGCCGTCGAACTTGCGGGAGCCGGCGAATGCGATGTGGTCCACATCGAGATTGAGGCCCATGCCGATCGCGTCGGTCGCAACAAGGAAATCCACGTCGCCCGACTGATAGAGCCCCACCTGGGCGTTGCGCGTGCGTGGACTCAGTGCACCGAGCACGACCGCAGCGCCCCCGCGCTGCCTGCGGATGAGTTCCGCAATCGCGTAGACTTCGCCGGCCGAGAAGGCGACAATCGCCGAGCGGCTCTGCAGCCTTGTGATCTTCTTCTGGCCCGAATAGGTCAGTTTCGAGAGCCGCGGCCGGGCGATGAAATTTGCGCCCGGTATCAGCTCGCGGATCGCGTCGCTCATGGTCTGAGCGCCGAGAAGCAGCGTTTCGCTTATGCCTCGCGCGTGGAAAAGACGATCTGTGAAAACGTGACCGCGATCCGGGTCGGCCGCCAACTGGATTTCGTCGACTGCGAGGAAGTCCACGTCCACGTCGCGCGGCATAGCCTCGACCGTGCAGACATAATAGCGAGGGCGGTCGGGCTTGATTTTCTCTTCGCCCGTAATCAGAGCCACGTCTCGCGGCCCGATCCGGGCGACGATCTTGTCGTAGATTTCGCGCGCGAGCAGCCGCAGGGGCAATCCGATCAGCCCGCTTTCATGCCCGAGCATTCGCTCGATCGCGAGGTGCGTCTTGCCTGTATTCGTCGGTCCCAGCACCGCCGTCACATGCCGGGACTGGGAGGGCTTTATGATAGCCGTCTGCGATGCTGCGCTCATAAGCGGACTTTCTGTCAAAACCGCAAGCTTCGTTCAAATCTTTCAGGCTCTGGCGCGGTAAGCGTACGAAGAGGTGCGCCTGCGGCAATAGAGCGAGCAAGTCTTCCAAAACTTGAGACCGCTCAGCGTCTGATGCTCGCGCAATGAGCCTCGGTTGTTCCCCTCTTCACTCCGCGAGCGCGTGGCGCCCCGCTGGTGTCTGCACATCGAATTTCGCTGTCACCATCGATGCCGTACCCGCGGGAGTCGGCACGTGAATATAATACGGTACTATTAAACCGGCTTCTGGCACTGGGACAAGCCAAACTTCAATCCCCGTGTTCCCAGATCCAACATCGTTCTCGCCCTGCTTTCCCATTTTGTGTCCGGCGATCGGCACGAAACGCACGCTGCAAACATAGGCGGTTCCGCGAAGTTTACCAGCGGATCCGACAGTTCGCGTACCTTTTGGGGATAAGATCAAGTCGTAGCGGATTTTTCCATCAAAAATTGGAAGGCGCTTGTTGCAAGCTTCGCCATGGTTCAGCCGCGCTTGGGAAAGCAGCACGAGGGCGCTGAGCGGATCGACGACGTTCTGCAAATGAGCGGCCGTTATTGGCACGTGCCGCCCGCCTGGATATTGCGGCGGGTTGATGAGGATGTCCTGCACCATCCTTTTCTGGAACCGGAGCTCGACGCTTTCCCGCTTGTCATTCGTCGCATATTTGAACGTGTAGTTCTGTGGAACGGGGCCGTTTGCCGTCATCATCCCCGAGCTTGTCGTGGCGCCTTGCCAGCTGAAAGTGCCGAAGAAGACGCTCAATTCCGCGCTCGCCTGCATGGAATATTTTCGCGTCGTAATTGAGGTCTGAATCCTGAAATCGCCGATATGTGCGCCAAGCCAGCTTATCTGGTAAACGGCGTCCACCGTGGAGGCGCGCACGGCCAAGTCGCCGGGCTCTTCGGGCCTCGGGGAAAGGTCTTTGACCTTCTCGGCTTTGGTCTGTTTTGGTTCGGCCGGCTTCGCGTGCGTGCTCGACTCCGCTGATTTCGCGGGCGCAGGCTTGGCCTCGACCACGGGCCTTTGCGGCTTCGCATCTTTCGGCTCGGCCTCAGTCGTTTCCGGCTTGGCAGGTTTGCCCGGTTCTACCGCCTTCGTGGGGGCGGGTTTGGACTCGGCGGGGGGCGCTTGCGGCTTTGTGTCCTTTGGTTCCGCCGCAGCGTTTTCAGGCTTCGCGGGCGTGTCCGCCTCTACCGCCTTTGCGGGTGCGGGCTTAAACTCCGCCGACGGCGCTTGCGGCTTCGAGTCTTTCGGGTCCGCGGCTTTGATTGTGGGCTTCTCCTTCGCGGCCTCCTCCGCCGGCTTTTTGCTTTCCTGGGGCGTTTTCTCAGCCGGCTTGCTCTCTTCCGGCTTCTTTTCGGTTGGCTTGGCGTTATCGGAGGCCCCGGCGCTTGGCGTGGCATCGTTGCTTTCGCCAAAAACGCGGGTAGCATAAAGGCCGGTTGATAGGGTTAACGAAAGGAGAATTGCAGCAGCGGGATTGACCCAGTTGCCACGGAGCAACGAAGGCTTTGCCATCAGCGAGGATCTTCCTTTCGAAGCCGGAGCTTGTCACCTGCTTGCCGGTAGAGGCGGATTTCGTCAATTATGTGTTGCGATTGTCACGCAGGACGAAGAGGCTACGAGCACTTCAAATTTGTGCATATCGATTATTCATTAAGAAACTATCCAATCCGCCCGCCGGGTGACGCTACTCATGCGCCTTGCTTATGAGATCGAGGGCAAGCCTGGCGTCGAGACGGCCATCATAAAGCGCCCGGCCTGCGATGGCGCCGGCTACGATGGCATAGGCGGGAGAAATCAGGCGCTTCACATCCTCGATGCCGGCCAAACCGCCCGACGCGATGACAGGGATCGACACCGACCGCGCCAGGTCAGCTGTCGCGTCGAGGTTCAGGCCCGTCAGCATACCGTCCCGCCTGATATCGGTGTAGATGATCGCAGCAACTCCGATATCCTGCAGGCGGCGCGCAAGATCGGTCGCGTAAAGCTCTGAAGTTTCAGCCCAACCTTCCACAGCCACGCGGCCATCCTTGGCGTCGATACCCACAGCGATCTTGCCTGGAAAGCGCGCGCAGGCGGCCTTCACAAGCGAGGGATCGCGCACCGCGGCGGTCCCCAGGATCACGCGGGAGATTCCACGGCTAAGCCACAGCGAAATGGCTTCGAGCGTGCGAATGCCGCCTCCAAGCTGGACAGGAATGGATATTGAAGAAAGGATCGCTGAAACCGCATCCGCGTTGACGGAGCGTCCCTCGAACGCGCCATCGAGATCGACAACGTGGAGAGCCTTGAACCCCTGCTCGGCGAATTGGCGGGCCTGATCGCCCGGGTTCGTGTTGAACACCGTCGCTTGATCCATGAGGCCTTGCCGCAGGCGCACGCATTGACCATCCTTCAGGTCGATAGCCGGGTAGAGGATCATCGGTATATCCCCAATTGATTGCGGGACGTTGCGCCAAGCGTAGTCTCATCCGCAGCTTACGGCAACGCGTGACCTCGTCTCAGGCTGGCAGAGCTATCCGAACTGGCGCCAGAAAACCACCGCGACGATCCCCCCATTGAGGCATGAGATCGCGATCCGGGCGTGAGCAGGGTTAAGCCTTCGGCCGAAAACGCTGGCAAGATAACCGCCGATCGTCGATGTGATCAGAAGCACGGCCATCTGCTTCCAATAGATAAGGCCGCCAAGGATGAAGAGAAGCGAGGCCGTGGCGTTCATAGAGGCATTCAATAAATTACGCGTGGCCTGCATCGTATTGATCGATGCTGCCGTGAGAACACTCCAGGCCGCGAGCATCATTACACCGACGCCGCCGCCGAAATAGCCGCCGTAAATGCCCAGAATGAATTGCGCCGCCGGTAAGGCGCGGGGATGGACCGCCATCCTCTTGCGCAGTTCCTCACCGAGTTTGCGGCCAAAGGCAAAGACCAGCACACCGAACAGCAGCAGGAACGGAAACATTTTATCGAACAAGCTTTGAGAGGTGTACAACAGCAAAACAGCGCCGATGGCGCCGCCGATAACGCTTACGATCGCCATTGCCGACAGCTTGACGCCCTCGAACCCCTCAAAATCGTGGCGATAGGCAAAAGCCGATGCGAGCGCACTTGGCACGAGGGCAACCGTGTTCGTGGCGTTCGCGTTGAGGGACGGCACACCAGCCGCGACCAGAACTGGCAGAGTAACAAAGGAACCGCCGCCAGCGATGGCGTTCATGGCGCCGCCCAGCAACCCGGCAGCGGCGATCACTACGAGATCATTCATACCATTGACTTGATAAGGCTTCGATTGAGGAGCGCTTCCCAGGTTTGGGGCGTCGCACAACGTCGGTTGTACAATTTCTCTGAAGAATATAGGACCGCGCGTGAGGTTCGCCGATTGGGGCCCAAATCAACGGGGTTGACGTCACATTCCAAAGGCGTGAGGGAGGCCGGGAAACCGTGCTCAGGGCCGCCACTTTAAGAAATTTGAGATGAGCTTAAGTCCAAGTTTCTGGCTTTTTTCCGGGTGAAACTGGCTTCCCGCGATATTTCCGCGGGCGACCATCGCCGTGATGGGGCCGCCGTAATCCGATCTGGCCAGCACATCATCGGGGTCTCCGGTCAGGAACTGGTAGGAATGCACGAAATAAGCGTGCCACCCGTCCGGGCCGTCGGGAATCCCTTCGGTCAAGGCGTGGCTTTTCGTGAAAGACAGCGTATTCCAGCCCATGTGGGGAATCTTGAGCGACTTATCGGATGGCTTTATGAGGTCCACTTCGCCGCCGATCCAGCCAAGGCCCTGATGGATGCCGTGCTCCAGCCCGCGATCCGCCAGCATTTGCATGCCCACGCAAATGCCGAAGAAAGGCCGCCCGCGCTCCAACACCGCTTCTTTCAGGGCATCGATCATTCCGGGCGTGTCGCTGAGGCCCCGATAACAATCGCCGAACGCGCCAACGCCGGGAAGAACGATGCGATCCGCGCGCAACACCGCGTCCGGATCTCCTGTGACATTGATTTCGCAAGGTAGGCCGCTTTCGCGGGCGGCGCGCTCGAAAGCCTTCGCAGCCGAGTGAAGGTTGCCGGATTGGTAATCGACGATTGCAACGAACATGGGTTATGCCGTCGCCTCGGGCCAAGTCCCGATCGGATGGGAGGTTTGCCAGTCTCCGCTTTTCGAACCCATCAAAGGCGTTCCAGGCGCCGCGCCTCTTCCGGCGGCGTGAGGAAGCCAGGCATCGAAGAAGCGGCGTTCGCATTCTAGGCGGTTTCGCCCTGCGACAGACGCTAGAAGGGCATAGCCCTTGCGCTGCAAGCTCCAGCGCAGGATATCGTTGCCTTCAAAGCCGATAATGAGCGAAACCAGGATATCGACGATTGCCGGGGCTTGATCTTTCAGCCCTAGCTCAACGAGCCCAGCGGCAAGGCCCGCCATCAAGACAAGCGTCAGAATGAACGCGAGCCAAGCCCGATTGTACAAAAGCCAAAGCGGGCCGAAGAGAAAGCCCCAGATCGTGAAGCCTTCCTTGACGAATTCGATGCTGTCGGCTCGCGCTTCGAGGGTTTGGCCCGGGCGCTGCGGCTCGTGCACGGTATAAATGATCATGGGCGTATCCAGCAGGGGCATCAGCCGCCGAGCTGTCCTTTCGTGGATGGAATTTCGCCTGCCATCTCATCATCAATAGTGATGGCACTCCGCAAGGCCCGCGCCAAGCCCTTGAAGCAGCTTTCCGCGATATGATGTGCATTTTCGCCGTAGAGCGCCTCGATGTGAAGCGTGATCCCGGCGTTTTGGGCGAGCGCCTGGAAGAATTCGCGGAAAAGCTCTGTATCCATCGCGCCGATTTTTTCGGCGGGAAAGGCGACGCGCCAGATAAGGTAAGGGCGGCCGGAGATGTCGAGCGCCGTCCGGGTCAAAGTCTCGTCCATCGGCAGGTACGCGTGGCCGTAACGCGCGATGCCGCGCTTGTCGCCCAGCGCTTTCGCAATCGCCTGCCCCACCGCGATGCCGCAATCCTCCACCGTGTGATGCTGATCGACATGCAGATCGCCGGTTGCATGTAGGGAGATGTCGATGCGCGAATGCCGCGAAAGCTGCTCAAGCATATGATCGAAGAAACCGACGCCGGTGGAGATCGAGAACGCGCCGCTCCCATCGAGGTTGACCTCGACGGCGATCGCGGTCTCTTTTGTTTTCCGTTCAATTCGCGCTTTTCTCAAGGTTCAGCCCTCGCTCGCCGCAGCCGCTTCTTGACGGTTCCGCGGCGCTTTCCATATCCCTCGCAATAAAGCAGGTACGATACATGACGCCTTTTGCGCAATCACTTCAAGATCCAACCGGCTGGCGCGGCACGACAATTCTTACGGTTCGCAAAGGCGGGCGCGTGGTTGTGGCAGGCGATGGCCAGGTCACGCTTGGACAAACCGTTATCAAAGCCAACGCGAAGAAGGTCCGTACGCTCGGCAAGGGCAACGTGATCTCAGGATTCGCGGGCGCGACGGCCGATGCGTTCACGCTGTTCGAGCGCCTTGAATCGAAGCTTGAAATGTACCCCGAGCAACTGGTTCGCGCCTGCGTGGATCTCGCCAAGGACTGGCGCACGGACCGCTATCTGCGGCGGCTGGAAGCCATGATGATCGTGGCCGACAAGAACTCGACGCTTGTGTTGACGGGCACCGGCGACGTGCTTGAGCCGGAGCGCGACGTGATGGGCATCGGCTCCGGCGGCAACTACGCGCTCGCGGCCGCTCGCGCTCTTCTTGAGACCGATTTCTCCGCCGAAGAAATAGCCCGCAAATCCATGGCCATCGCTGCGGATATTTGCGTCTACACGAACAACAACCTCGTTGTCGAAAGCTTGCCTTCAGCGGTTTAACCTACAATTTCATTGTCATGGTATGGCTCCAATCGCCCGAAGGGATGGCCATGACATCGGGAAAACGACATGACCAACTTCTCCCCGCGGGAAATCGTATCTGAATTGGACCGCTATATCGTCGGCCAGAATGACGCCAAGCGCGCTGTCGCCATCGCGTTGCGCAACCGCTGGCGCAGGCAGCAGCTCGACGAGGATATGCGGGAGGAAGTTCTTCCGAAAAATATTCTCATGATCGGGCCGACCGGCGTCGGCAAGACGGAGATATCGCGGCGGCTCGCGAAGCTAGCCAATGCGCCCTTCCTCAAGGTTGAAGCGACGAAGTTCACCGAAGTCGGCTATGTCGGCCGCGACGTGGATCAGATCGTGCGCGACCTCGTAGAGGCGGCCATCGGCCTTGTGCGCGACGGCAAGCGCAAGGAAGTTCGCGCGAAGGCGCATCTGCAAGCCGAGGAGCGCGTCCTGAATGCGCTTGTCGGCGCCAACGCGAGCCCTGCGACCAAGGACAAGTTTCGCAAACAACTGCGCGATGGCGAACTGGACGACAAAGAGATCGAGGTCCAGGTCTCCGATTCAGGCGGCATTTCAGGCTTCGAAATCCCAGGAATGCCGGGCAGCTCCATCGGCATGATCAATCTCAACGACATGCTCGGCAAGGCTTTCGGCGGCCGCACAAAAACGCGGCGGCTGAATGTTCGCGACTCCTATGAGGTTCTCATCAACGAAGAGTCCGACAAGCTTCTCGACAATGAGCAGGTCATTCAGGAAGCGATCAAGTCGGTGGAGAACAACGGCATTGTATTCCTGGACGAGATCGACAAGATTTGCGCCCGTTCGGAGCGCATCGGCGCGGATGTGAGCCGCGAGGGCGTGCAGCGCGATCTTCTGCCGCTGATCGAAGGCACGACTGTCGGCACCAAATATGGGCCGGTGAAGACCGACCATATCCTCTTCATCGCGTCAGGTGCGTTCCATGTGGCGAAGCCCTCAGACCTGCTGCCGGAGCTCCAGGGCCGTCTGCCGATCCGGGTCGAATTGCAGGCGCTGACCGGCGACGACTTCCGCCGCATCTTGCGCGAGCCGAAGACCAGCCTGATCAAGCAGTATATTGCACTGTTGGCGACGGAGGGCGTCGAACTGGAGTTCACCGAGGACGCGATCGATGCCATCGCGGATGTCGCCGTCGAGGTGAACTCAAATGTTGAGAACATTGGCGCGCGGAGGCTCTCGACTGTCATGGAGCGCGTCCTTGACGTGATCAGCTTCGAGGCTGCCGACAAGGCAAGCACGAAGTTCACCATCGATGCCAGTTACGTGAAGACGCAAGTCGGCGATCTGGCGAAGAACGCCGATCTTTCGAAGTTCATCCTTTGAATTCCGAAGCAGGGCGAGGGAATTCTACGCAGTTAGCTATTTCTCCCTCACCGCGGACCGGTGACCGGCGTGGAGGCTTCAAGACCTTCGTCCGGAAAACATCGCCCTTGTTGTCCCCGTCGAGAACCTCCGGGCTCGTTGCGAGACCCGGAACAGCTTCATTTGCACGCCAGGCCTCCGCTCATGAACGTTTAGCGGGCAAAACCGCGCCCCAAACAGGTTTGGAGCGCCGGTTCCTCGTTTCTTCCAATCAGCCCCAGCCTATGGCGCAGCTCACTTCGGCCCCGTCGTCCCAGCCGTCCCACAGGAAATCTTCGTGGCGTCCGTCGGCGATCAGCCTCAGCGCATAACGGACCTGCTCCTCGTAAAATTGGCAGAACGCGCCTTTCTCCCGCATGCCGCCATTCATTTCGTGCGCTTCAGCGGGGCAAGGGGAGCCGCAAAAATGCCGGATGAGGCAAGTGTCGCACCCCTCAATGTCTTCGACTTTGCGACCGGTGACCAGGCGGAACGGCGGGCTATCCAGAATCTCTTCGATAGGCTGCCGAAACAGATTGCCGCCCTTGAAGGCAGGCAGGCCAATAAATTCGCTGCAAGGGAAGAGATCGCCATCCGTGGCCAGGGCGAAGAAGCTTCGGCCGCCTCCGCAGGGAGAAATGTCGCACATCAGCCTCCGGGCGGTCGGCGCGAGAATAGCTATCAAGATGTTTGCGAAATTGGCGACCACGAGCTTGCGCCCGGTTTCGCGGTAGAGTTCATGGGTTCGCTCCAGGGCGGCGAGATAGGCCTTCGAAACTTCGTCATCCTCGCCGTGGACGGTGCGTGCCCCGGGCAAGGTGCAGCGCGTGACGTTCAACATGCAAGCGGGCGTCCGGTAAGCATGAAGGAACTCCACCATCTGCGTGAGGTGTGGCAGGTTCTCTTTCGTCATGGTGCAAATGACGTTGAAGCCCGGATAGCCGTCCAGCATCTCGATCGCGCGCACGACATGCCCGAAAACTCCGGCGCCGCTCCAGCGCTTCCGCGTTCGGTCGGCGACCTCCGCGACCGGCCCGTCGAGTGACAAGCCGATGCCGATGCCGCGGCTTGTAAGGAACGAGACAGCCTCCTGATCGAGCAAGGTGGCGTTCGTCTGCACGCCAAAGCGGAAACGGTCGCCGAATTCTTCGATAGCCGCAAAGATCGCCTCGCGGGCAAGTAGCGGCTCGGCTCCGTGGAAGATGATCTGCGGCAGGCGGTCCGGCGGCATGTGGCCGCGAAAATAGCTGTGCAGTCGCTCCAGCGCGGCGAAGACCGTAGCCTTGTCCATCTGCTTGCCGCGGCGGCGCATCTCTTCGGGGATGTAGCAATAGGAGCAGTTGAGGTTGCAGCGCTCCGTCGGATTGAAATAGACCGCCGACGGTTTCAGGTGAAAGCGCAGCATGTCCATCTCGCGGGCGAAAGCCTCACCCTTCTCGCGCCAGGCGTCGAGCAGGGGGCGCGCGGCTTGCGTCTCGGCCAATCTGTCCCTGCGGACCAAACCCCAAAAGGCGGTGTCCGGCTCAACCAAGGCCACATAAGCGTCATGACCGATTTCAAAGGGCTGAAGCGGAGGCAAAGAGCCCCTTGCGGGGCTCTCCTCCAGTGCGGGATTCGCGTCCATTGTCAGCGCTTTGCCTGTTTGTCCATGAGGACGTAATGCGACAGCCCCGTGCCCGAGGCATCGCACGTCTTGCGGATGGCAATCACGTCTGGCCGGCGTTGCGCTGGCTTGGTGTTATTGGCTTGCTTCACGGCTCGTCTCCGATACACATAAAGGGCGTCCGGCAGGCGCAAGGCCTTGCCGAAACCCTTTTCCATCGGATTTCGCCCCTCGTGAATCCTCTCCAGCAGGTCTTCTGGCTCTCGGATCGACCGCCGGATCGCGCCTTCCCGACGGAGTGGTCCCCATCAGTGACTGGCTTTCGCCTTGCGACCGGCGTCCCCGATTACAGCGGCGGGACCGCCACGGAATTGCACCGTGTTCCGGGATACTGGACGCCGCCAAAGTGAGCGGAATGCCGGATCGTGTCAAGTATGGCTTAAAGTGCCATTTTTAGCGGCCTCGCAATTGCATTCCAGCGGTTTCCGGGTCATAGGCTCATGTGCTAAAGTCGGACTTTCAAAAAGGAAGCAGGGAACCGCCATGGCGAAGCTGACACCTGAAGGCGAAAAAATCGTGGCCGCGCTGGCGGAACGCTACGCGATCGGCGTAGACGCGGTGAAAATGATGCTGGATGCCGTCTCGAAAGGCGGCGGGAGCATGGCTCAGTTCAATCTGCCGGAGTTCGGCGGCAGCGGTCAGTGGATGCGCGGCGGCATGACCATGGTCGGCGACATGTTCAACAACTCGATGAAAGCGACCGTCGATAATCTCTGCAACGACCTGTCCAAGGCGTTGGAGAACCAGCCTAATATTATGGCGCCCTTTCTGCCGCCGCAGATGCAAAGCCAAAGCCAGAGCCAAGGAAGTGGCGGCGCAAGTTTCTGGCAGTCCTCGCAGCCGGGGTCGTGGTGGCCTTCCGAGTTAGGAAATCCTTCGTCGACGGGTTCGCAGAATAATTTGCGGTACGCCTATTTTCCCGCCAGCAACAGGCTGGCAATCGATGATGGCGGTCGCATCGAGGTGTATGACACCAGCGGTTATGACATTGGCGGTTTCGGCCAGCAACAAAGCGGCGATGCTTCGCTGACCTTCACGAGCCCCCGGGGCATCGTTCGCGTCGACAGATTGCCTCGCGTCACAAGCGCAAAACCCGCTCAGGAAGCACGCGGCTCCGAGGGAACGCAATCCGCGCCAACACCAGCGGGCGGCGATACTGGCTCGATCGTGGCCTTGATCGAACAGCTTGGCCAGTTGAAGGAGAAAGGCCTGCTGACCGAGCAGGAGTTTGCCGCGAAGAAGGGTGAACTTCTTAAGCGACTGTAAAAGCGTCGCTTTTGTGCGATTAATCGCTTCAATTGAAAATTTTAGCGTAAATCACTTTCAACCTTAAGTTGCTATCTATGAACTTGGCCGATAGGGCCTAGTTCATGGAAAGCGAATTAAATGGCAAATCTTTCTCCCTCTACAGTTGCGATCAATACGATTGCACACAACCTCGCAAATGCTTTGGGTGCTTCTGCAGGGCTCGACGCTTCGATGTCCGCCGACCTCCGCGCTTTGCTGCGCGTCGCCTCGGGCGAAATTGACCGTGTTCGCAAGGCCAATCGCAAGGCCGCGTCTGACGCGAAACGCGCGTCCGGTAGCCAATCTGGAAAGAAGTCAAAGTCGAAGCGTGCTCGTGCCGAAGTGGTTGAAGTGACCGAAGTCCAGCCGAAAGCTGGAAAGTCTAAGAGCCGCAGCCGCAAATCCGCCGCGCTCAATGGCCTCGTCACGCACTAGAGTAACGCGTTCATTTTTCGATTATAGGCGGGTTGATCTAGGCATGGTCATGAATAAAGCCGGTCGCAGGCCGCTGATTAGGTCTCGCGTCTCAAGTCCAGGCGCCGGCTTCTCTTTTTAACTGCGCAACCCGAGCGCTCCGATCGCCAACGCTGCCCAGCCGACCATAAATGAAATACCGCCAAGCGGCACGATCCCTGCGCTAGAATTCAGCCCCTGGGCGACCTGCACGTAAATGCCGCCCGAAAAGCAAACAATGCCAATCAGGAAGGCAAGAGCGGCGCTCTGTAGAAACCAGGTGGAGAAGCGCGCGCGGCGTCCCTCGGATTGCAGCAAAACAATTCCCACTCCGAGTAAGGCCAGCGCGTGGAGAGCGTGATTACGCTGGCCGGTCGAGAAGATGCGCTTTGCATCGGCGCTTACGGCATCGCCAAGAGCGTGCGCGCCGATGGCCCCAGCCGCAACCGCCAGGCCGCCTAGAATAGCTGCGATGAAAATCCAAATTCGTCCGCTCATGCCTCACCTCAGCCCGTGGAAGTTTACGCTGCGGATCCGTTGCGAACCCCACCCAACTGTCCGGCAGGCGGTCTTTGCGCGTTCGACGTCGCGATCAGCTATGAAGGCCACCTCAAGGCCGTGTATCGTCGGAACCTGAGAGAGAAACATCGATCCGAACTTGCCGGCCCCGATAAGCCCAACCCGGATGGGTTTGCCTTGAGCCGCCCGCGCCGCAAGCTTCGCTCTCAAGCTCATAACAGTCCTTTCACTCCCAGATACGCCGCCCTACAGCTCTTCACTTCGCCGCTTTCGAAGGAAAAGAGCGCCAATGACGCAGGTCATGCCTGCGACAGAAACGGGATACCAAAGTCCTGCGTAGATATTGCCCGTCGCCGCGACGATGGCGGTCGCGAGCAGCGGCAGCATTCCTCCGAATACCCCGTTACCGATATGATAGGGAAAAGAGAGCGAAGTGTATCGGACTTTCGGCGGGAAAAGCTCGACAAGGAATGCGGCAATAGGCCCGTACACCATGGTGGTATAAAGCATCAGTAGGAACAAGGTGACGAGCGCGGCCGTATAATCGATCCGCGACGGGTCCGCGGATTTTTGTTCGAAGACGGGATTGCCGAGCGCATCGATCTGAGGCTCTCCGCTTGCGTATTTCCAGGTCAGTCCCGGATAACCGGCAGCAAACAGAGCACGCTCGAGAATGGCGTCGATGCTGCCCTTATCCTTGTCTGAAACTTCGATCGTCCGCCCGCCGATGGAGACAGAAACAGATTTGGAGCCGGGTCCGTTAATCCTGGTGAAGGACAGTCCCGACTTTATCAGAAAATCCGTGACTTGATCGCAGATACTGAAGTTTGACCAACGCCCGACGAAGATGCGGACGTTGCAGGCCGTGGAGTCCGTGCGCAGCGTGATCGGGTTCGCCGCCTGAAACGCGACCAGCGCCGGGTTGATGGCGTTTGACAGAACGTGAAACAAGGGAAAGGTGGTAACGGCCGCGATAAGGCATCCAGTAAGGATGATTTTCAACCGGCCGATCTTGTCGGAAAGCCACCCGAAGAAGACGAAGAAAGGCGTGCCCATCGCCAGCGCCGCCCCCACGAGGAGATAGCTGGTCAGATAATCGAGATGCAGCGTTATCGTCAGGAAGAAGAGTGTGTAGAACTGGCCCGTATACCAGACCACGCCTTGCCCGGCCGTGGCGCCGAGCAGCGAAAGCAGGATGAACTTGTTGTTCGGCCATCTGAAGAAGCTTTCCCAAACAGGGCTCTGTGAGGACCGCCCCTCCGCCTTCATGCGTAGAAAGACAGGCGTCTCCCGCAATCTGATGCGGATATAGACCGACAACGCCAGAAGAAAGATCGAGAAGAGAAAAGGGATGCGCCAGCCCCAGTGTTCGAAATCCGCGGCGGGAATCTGCCAGCGGCAGACGCCAATCACAATCAGCGCGAGGACGAGACCGGAGGTCGCCGTCGTTTGAATCCAGCTTGTTGCGTAGCCTCGGCGTCGCGCCGGGTTATATTCTGCGACGTAGGTCGCCGCTCCGCCATACTCGCCGCCTAAGGCCAAACCTTGCAGCAGACGTAAGGTGACAAGAAGGATGGGCGCGAGCCAGCCAACCTGCTCGAAGGTGGGTAGCAATCCCACCGTAAATGTCGAAAAGCCCATAAAAATTATTGAGATCAGGAAAGTATATTTCCGTCCGGTCAGATCGCCAAGGCGGCCAAAGAATACAGCGCCGAATGGGCGGACGAGGAAGCCCACGGCATAGGTCGCGAATGCGGCGAGAAGCGCTGCTGTTTCATTGCCGGGCGGGAAGAAAAGCTTGGCGAAGATTGGCGCAAGCACCGCGTAGAGATAGAAGTCGTACCACTCGAAGACCGTGCCCACGGATGACGCGGCGATCACGCGCCGGCGCTCCGCCCGCGACACTAAAAACGGCTCCGTGCGCGTCGCGACCCCCGGCAAGCCCGTCTTCTCCCAGTTCTCTCTTGCCACTTTTGCGGGCAGTGCCATTGCTATAGCGGAACATTAAAAATCGTGTACTGGAAAACAGGATAGCTGCGGCGAGATTTTATAGGCGCTTAAGGATTAACCTTAAACGAAAGCGATATGCTTGGCGTTCATGCGAAAGTCTTAGCTCTCATGCCTGAGCCCTTCCGAAAAGAGCGCCGTTGGATCTTGAACGATTTTCGCGCGCCTATCTCTGGATTTGCGTTCGTCCCGTCGCTCCGCAAAGCGATTTCCGATTGAGGAGGTACAATGTCGCGAAAGCGGCGCTTGTCAAAGCAGGCGTTCGCAGATCATCCACTCCTTCGATGCGGCAGCTCCCGGCGCGAAGGCGGACAGCGCCCGTTTCACAAAGAAACTGGGCACGGCGCTCAAGGCCTGGGGATAACCGGCGAAGTCATCGCTCGAAGGGGGCGATTGGCGGGTCGTGGGGCTCCTGACGATCCTGGTCCTGTTCGTCACCATGGTTTACGGCCCCATCGCCGCCATGCTCGTGGAACTCTTCCCGACCCGCATCCGCT
Organism: uncultured Alphaproteobacteria bacterium; assembly: GCA_963757195.1. Classification (GTDB taxonomy): domain Bacteria; phylum Pseudomonadota; class Alphaproteobacteria; order Rhizobiales; family Rhodomicrobiaceae; genus Rhodomicrobium. The sequence continues at coordinate 883,734 of CAVWQG010000001.1, read as the reverse complement.
ATACTGCGCTGTCCCTGCCCTATCATCCTGCCCATGACGGCAGGGTCATTCAAAGAATGCGGCCGGTGACAGCTTTGATGGCATCGTAGCGATCTTCCCGAAAGTTCTCGCGCGCTTCGGGGATAGAAAGGCCGATTTGGCGGATTATACCGATTGCTGTGTTTCGTAAGGCAGCCAACGGGCGTGCCCCGGCCCGGACGCGGCATCGGTCCTCGTTCAGGGTCACGTCGCGGACATGATGGAGCTTGTTTTCGATGGCCCAGTGGTTGCGGACGAGTTCAAGCAGCCGTTCGGGTCCAGCTTGGTTCGGGGCGAGACTGGTGATGAGATAGACGATTTCAGTGCTTTGTTTATCGCCGATTCGCCGGGTGCGTTCGAGGCGGGCGATCTGCCCGAGGCCTGGCCAGTCGAGATGGGGCACAGCTTCGGCGCAGACGGCAATCTTGCGTGTTTCGATGCGGCCATGCCCTTTTTCGAGCGTTTCTGCAACCGTGAGATCAGGCGGCGGTCCGTCGTAACAACGCCGTGCGTCCAAGGGGGAAAGATCGCCGAACGCTTCGGCGATGCCAGCTTTCAGGGCGGACTGATTGTCTTTAACCGTGAAGAGATAATGGCCGTCGCCGTCCCGGATATGGCGGCAGATCTCGCGCTGGGTGAAAATCGCGTCGCCAGTGATGATGCGGCCGTCCAGCGGCAGTCCTTTCAGCAAGACGAGCGCAGCGGTGATCTCGTTCTGATCGGGTTCGACCGTCAGATCGCCGATGACCGCGCCAAGCTCGGTCGCAAAGGCCGACAAGACATGGACGGCTTTATCGTTCAAGCGGCGGCTGCCGCGCAGCGTCTTGCCGTCAATGGCGATGTGCTCGGCCTTGCCCTGCTCCAGCGCGAAGCTGCCGAGAGTTCGGCTCAGCGCATCGGCATCAAGGGATTGAAAGAAATAATGATACGTTGCGTGGCAGGGCGCTTTGCCGGTCTCGATGCCAAACAAGCGAAGCGCTTCGGGCTTCAGCCGCCGTCCCCAACGGAAAATCCCAAGCAAATCGTTGGCGCCAGCCAGCATCGCGGCAATTGAAATCCCGAGCACCGCCCGAAGCGCGTATTGGCGCCCCTTCCGGCCCCGGAGATCCTCGATCTCATTCAAAGCATCCCAAAGCGTGCGCATCCGATGAAGCCTCCAGCGACTGCCGTTGGCTTGCCCATAGAATCTGATTTGCAATCCTTGTCAGCCCGCAAAGGATGCGGTTCTTTGAATCACCCTGCCATGACGGCCTTGCCCATTGTGGCAGCGACGGGCAACCTTTATGCTGTTCTCTTTCCCGGCCTTTCTTTTTTCGAGTTCCGCATAACGCATGTCTACGGTTTGCGCAGTCTAAAAAAACTGTTAGTCTGTGAGGTTAGCAGGGCGGGGGGTAAACGAATCCTGCGGAGACAATGCCGACGGGAGGTCCAGTTTGAGCACCGGAGAGCGGAGGGTTGCTGCGACAGACGGCGCTGGCTTAGCTTCAGCAACCCTTGACGGCCAAGTCAATTCCGGATTCAGCTCAACGCCTCCAAGGACCTGCGAGCCCCACCGCGCGACCATTCCTCCGATCAAGGTGACTGCGCCTTACCGCAATGGAGCCGCTCCCGTGAGGCCCCGCAACGGAGCGGCGGTTACTTCCGACGCCATTTACGGCGCTCTCGATCTTGGAACCAACAACTGCCGCCTTCTGGTAGCCCGCCCCTCGCGGCGCGGTTTCTTCGTCATCGACGCCTTCTCCCGAATCATCAAGCTCGGCGAGGGGGTGAGCCATTCCGGCGTCCTCTCGGAGGATGCGATTTCGCGCACGATCGACGCCTTGAAGGTTTGTTCCGCCAAGATGACGCGAAGGGGGGTAACCCGCTCCCGTCTGGTGGCGACCGAAGCCTGCCGCATCGCAAAAAACGGGCCCGACTTCATTGCCCGCGTTAAGCGCGAAACGGGGCTTGGGCTTGAAATCATCGGGCGGGAGACGGAGGCGCGCCTTGCGGTCTCCGGCTGCGCGTCCCTCATCGACAAGCAAAGCGACTATGCGTTGATTTTCGATATTGGCGGCGGCTCATCCGAATTCGTTTGGCTCAATCTCCGGAACGGCCGACGGTCGAAGCGCATTTCGATCGAAGACCGCCTCAAAATTCAGGATTGCATCGAAGCCTGGACCTCGCTCCCGTTTGGCGTCGTGACACTGGCGGAGCGCTTCGGAAGCAACCGCGCGGAGGGCTTTCAGTTCGAGGACATGGTCAGCTTCGTCCAGGACAGGCTCAAGCCCTTCAGCGAATCCAATGGCATAAGCCAGAAAGTGGCGCGCGACGGCACACACCTCCTTGGCACCTCGGGCACCGTCACGACCATCGCGGGGGTGTATCTCGGCCTCTCGGAATATCATCGCGCCAAGGTGGATGGATGCTGGTTGTCGACTGACAGCATCCGGGATGTTACGAAGCGCATCGTCGCCATGAACTGGGAACAGCGCGCGGCTCAACCGTGCATCGGCGCGGAAAGAGCCGACCTTATCCTTGCCGGTTGCGCCATCATGGAAGCCATGTTGAGAGTTTGGCCGGTGAATTCCCTTCGAGTTGCCGACCGAGGCCTTCGAGAGGGCATTCTCGCAACATTGATCGCCGAAGACGCCATCCGCGAGCGCGCGTCGCTGGCGATCCACAGCCCCTCATTCATTCATGACCAAGCGAGAGCCAAATCTGGACCGGTCTTTTAAGGTTAAGCTGAAAAAGTCCCGCGGCCGCACGGTCTCGTCCAGGCATTGGCTCGAGCGGCAGCTGAATGATCCCTACGTGGCCGCAGCGAAGCGAGAAGGCTATCGCAGCCGGGCGGCCTATAAGCTTGAGGAAATCGCAGACAAGTACGGGCTTTTGAAGCCCGGCGACGTTATTGTCGATCTGGGCGCAGCTCCAGGCGGCTGGAGCCAGATCGCGGCAAAGCGCGTTCAAGCCGCCGAAGACAAAGGCGTGGTCGTGGCGCTCGATATCCTGCCCTTCGATGCGATTCCGGGCGTAACCATCTTGCTGCAGGACTTCAGCGAGCCTGGGGCGGAGGAGAAACTGCTCGCCGCTCTGGCTGGCCGCCGACCGAACGCGGTTCTATCCGATATGGCCGCGCCCACCACAGGGCACCGGTACACCGACCACCTCCGCATCATGGGCCTCGCGGAAGAAGCGATGGCGTTCGCCATCCAGATGCTCGCGCCCGGCGGAACCTTCCTGGCAAAGGTTTTCCAGGGCGGGAGCGAAAAAAGCCTGCTGGACGTTCTTAAGCGCGATTTCTCAACCGTGCGTCACATCAAGCCGAAGGCCAGCCGGGCAGAGTCACCTGAGCTTTACGTGCTGGCGACAGGATTTCGCGGCAGCTCCGCCAGCCCTGATCAGAGTTTCTGACCAACGAAGCGTAAGAGAGATGTTGTGCAGCTTGGGCAAGCCGCGAACGTTTGCTTAGCGCTGGGGATTAGGTTGGGGCGCCGGCTCAAGAGGCACCGCCGCGTCCTGTGGCGCCGGAGAGGCAGAAACCGGCTGACCGGGCGCGTTCTCCACCGCTTGTGAGATGCGCCGCGCAAAAGACGCATCGGATTTGCCCGTGGCGTCGGCCCGCTTCGCTATTTTCAGCGCTTTTTCGGACTCTGCGATTTGCTCGGGCGAATATTCGCGCGCGTTACACGAGCAGCCTTTGATGTAAACCTTCCGGTTCTTGAAAGCGTAAGGCATGGATGCATAGGGCCGCCCATTCAGGGAAACCATCTGGTCTACATCTTGATCGGACCGGTGGTAGAACAAATCGGCCGGAGAGGCGCACAGCGAGTGGCACTTCTCTTCGTCTGCGTGGAATTGACTTTCTGATGCGTAGTTGCTGACGGGAAAATAGAAGCCGTCGCATTCGCGAACGCACCATGTGCGGAAAGAGGACGAACCGCCGCCATATCCCGGCGGAGGCGGGGGCGCAAAGGGCGATGACGACGGTGGCTCGTCCGGCGAGTTTTGGTCCTCATTGCTGAAGAAGGAGAAAATCGAGGAGTTGTGGCTGCGCTGCCCTTCATATTCGTGCGCGTATTGTTCGCCGCAATGGTTGCGTGCAAGCTCCGCGACAATGTCGTCCCGTCTTCCGCGCGGCGAGTTGCCTCGCATAGCCGCGTCGCGCTGGGCCTTCAATTGGGCGAGCTGGGCCTTTGCGGCTTGGACCTGCCGGTCGAGATCCACACAATGGGGCGTGCGGCGTAGCGACCGCCCGAACAGGAACATATCCTCATAGCAATCCGCCCGGTCCGCGTCCGACTGGACGCGATGAAACTGCGCATCGGCCTGACGCATGTCATTTTCGATGCGGGGAAGCTGATCCTGCCCGGCATTCGGCGAGCCGCTTGTCAGCTGCGCCTCCAAATCCCGGCAGCGGGGGTTCGTGGAACCGAAGTTCGAAGAGGGCTCACGCGGGGGACCGCCGTAAGCGGGCTGGCCATAGACCGGACGCGGCGGAGCCTGGTCATAGGGGGATGGCCCACCGCCTCCGCCCCATCCGCCGCCACCGCCACCCCAGCCCCAGCCTTGGGCGGCGCCTTGATTTGCCCCGGCGGCGATGACAGCCAGGGTGCAAACGATGCCAAAACCGCGAAGAAAAGCTTTCATATCACCGTCGCCGATCCAAGACCGCCTTGCCCCGGCCGTCTGCCTCTCGAAGTATGAGACGCCGTGTCAGCTGGCGCAACGCGCGGGATGCGTTTCAAACAAGCGCCACTGCGGCCTGCCTTCATCATCGAAACAATTTTTATCGAGTTCGCGCGCCATCCGGCTTGACCTTCAACAAATTTACGGCAATGGTCGGGCGATGAGGCAAAAAGTTTCACGCATCTCCCGGTGCATTATTAACGCGAGCTAACAAAGACGCTGGCGCGGTGAAACTTTTGTTTGAATGACGAGCCCGCCAGCAGAGGCAGGGCTTATGGCACTTAAGCTATATAATACACGGACGCGACGCAAAGAGGTTTTCGAGCCCTTCGATACTAAGGCCGTGCGCATGTATGTGTGCGGGCCTACGGTTTATGACTTCGCCCATATCGGCAATGCCCGGCCCGTGATTGTATTCGACGTGCTGTTCCGGCTTTTGCGCCATCTCTATGGCCCGGAACACGTCACCTATGTGCGCAACATCACCGACGTGGACGACAAGATCAACGCTCGCGCCGCCGAGGAAGGCATTCCGATCCGGGAGTTGACCGGGCGCACCGCCGCGCAGTTCCACGCCGATGTCGCGGCGATTGGCGCTTTGTCTCCAACAATCGAGCCGCGTGCGACAGAGCACATTCCGGAGATGATCGCGCTCGTTGAGCGGCTTATCGAGCGCGGGCACGCCTATGCGGCGGAGGGGCATGTGCTGTTCGACGTGGCCTCCGATCCACACTATGGCGAGCTTGCGCGGCGCTCGACCGACGAAATGCGCGCGGGCGCCCGCGTGGAGGTTGCGCCGTATAAGCGCGATCCGATGGATTTCGTGCTGTGGAAGCCCAGCACGGGCTCCGAACCCGGCTGGGAAAGCCCCTGGGGTTATGGCCGGCCCGGCTGGCATCTCGAATGCTCGGCCATGTCCGCGAAGCACCTGGGCAATGTCTTCGACATTCACGGCGGCGGCATCGATCTGCTCTTCCCGCACCATGAAAACGAGGTGGCGCAATCGACCTGCGCGCACGGCACCGAGATCATGGCCAACATCTGGATGCACAACGGGCATCTCCAGGTCGAGGGTCAGAAGATGTCGAAAAGTCGCTCGGCAACTTCGTCACGATCCATGACTGATCAAAGCTTTGGCGGGAGAGGCTGGCCCGGCGATGCGCTGCACTTAATGATGCTGACGCACCCATTATCGTCAGCCGCTGGATTGGACTTACGAGAGCGACTTGACGAGGCAGCACGGTTCTCTCTGCAGCCTCCGCGAACAGTCGGCGAACATGCGCGATCAGCGACGATATTTTCCTGAGGGTCATTATCAGCTCGTTGCTAGATGATTGAACACACCGTGGCGATTGCCGAACTTCATAGCTTGTTCATGCGATTAAGCGATTTGCAGAAACATTGCAATGTCGGTGATCGTGAGCACATATGTTGCTCGGGCCGTCTCAAGCGCGCTATGGTTGCTCAAATCGGAAAACTTGTCCAGAGCAGTTCGGAACAGCTGATCGGCACTTCAGGGTCATAAGGCGCAGGCAGCACATTTGACCTGGCAAAGGTTGAAGCGCTGAAGAACGCCCGGCTCGCCGCGCGAAAGGCGAAGAACTGGGCGGAGGCCGACCGAATTAGGGACGAGCTTGTCGCGATGGGCATCGCTCTGATGGATGCGAAAAATCCCATTACGGGCGAGATCGAAACCACCTGGAAAATCGCTCGATGACACGCGAGGTTAAACCCTCTCCCCTCGCGGGAGAGGGTGGCGTCCGGCATCGCCGGACGCCGGGTGAGGGGGAATTCTCTCGCCCCACACGCCTGAGCAAGGCGCGCGACTTGCGCCACAACATGACCGATGCCGAGCATGCGCTGTGGCGCATCCTTCGCAACCGGCAGTTTGCGGGCGTGAAGGTCCGACGTCAGGTTGCGCTCGGGCCTTACATCGCGGACTTCGTTTGTTTCGATGCGCGCCTCGTGATCGAAGCGGATGGCGGTCAGCATTGCGAACTCGCAGGCGGACAGAGTTCGCGATGCCTGGTTCGCCGGGCAAGGATTCCGCGTCTTGCGGTTCTGGAACAATGACATCTCGCAAAACCCCGAAGGCGTGGCGACGATGATTACGGAGACCCTATCGGATCAGAAGAACCACCCCCCTCACCCGGCCGCTTCGCGGCCACCCTCTCCCGCGAGGGGAGAGGGTTAGCGCCCCGGACAGAGGGCGACTCATTGAAAGATCGGATTACCTATGAAGAAAAAGCGGCTGTATCTGTTCGACACCACGCTCCGCGATGGGGCGCAAACCTTAGGCGTTGACTTCTCGGTGGAAGACAAGCTGCTGATTGCGCAGCGTCTCGACGCTCTCGGCATCGATTACGTCGAGGCCGGCTATCCCGGCGCGAACCCTGTCGACACCGCTTTCTTCGATGCGCCGCCCCGGCTGAATGCAAAGCTTGCCGCTTTCGGGATGACCAAGCGCGCAGGCCGCTCGATCTCGAACGACCCCGGTTTCCAGGCTGTCGTGCAGGCTAAGGCGGATGCGATCGTGCTCGTCGCCAAGTCGTGGGACTATCACGTAGACGTTGCGCTCGGCGTCACGAATGAAGAAAACCTCGAAGCCATCCGCGCATCCGTCGAGGCGGTCCTTGTGCAGGACAAGGAGCCGATCATCGACTGCGAGCATTTCTTCGACGGCTACAAGGCGAACAGGGCCTACGCTCTTGCCTGCGCGAGGGCGGCTTATGAGGCCGGAGCGCGCTGGGTCGTTCTCTGCGACACCAACGGCGGGACGCTGCCGCATGAGGTCGAGGAAATCGTTACCGCGGTCGCGCGCGAAATACCGCCCGAGGTCATCGGCATCCATGCGCACAACGACACGGAAAACGGCGTCGCCAACACGCTTGCGGCGGTGCGCGCGGGGGCCTGCCAGATCCACGGCACCCTGAACGGCCTCGGAGAACGCTGCGGCAATGCGAATCTCACGTCCATCATCCCGACGCTGCTTCTGAAAGAGGATTATGTGGCGCGGTATGAAACGGGCGTAACCCCGGCGGCGCTGCGGACGCTAACGGCGGTGTCGCGGCAGCTCGATGAGCTGTTGAACCGGCAGCCGGACCGGCACGCGCCCTATGTCGGCGAAGTCAGCCTTCGCGCACAAGGGCGGCATCCACGCTTCCGCGGTCGCCAAAGACCCACGCTGCTACGAGCATGTGCCCCCCGAAAGCGTCGGCAACACGCGCAAGCTTCTCGTCTCAAATCAGGCGGGGCGCTCGAACATCCTCGCGGAATTGGCGCGCATCGGCATGGAGGCCGACAAGGACGATCCGCGGCTTGGCGCCCTTCTCGAGGAGGTGAAAACAAAGGAGGCTCAAGGCTATGCCTATGAAGCCGCCGACGCCTCCTTCGAGCTCCTGGCGCGGCGCGCTTTCGGCGAGGTGCCGGACTTCTTCGAGGTCGAGCGGTTCCGCGTGCTGGTGGAGCGCAGGCATAATGCGAGGGGCGATCTCGTCACTGTCTCCGAGGCCATCGTTAAGGTCAAAATCGGCGACCAGCTCATGATGAACGCGGGCGAAGGCAACGGCCCCGTGCACGCGCTCGATCAGGCGCTGCGCAAGGATCTCGGGGGTTACCAGCCGTATATCGAGAATGTGGAACTGGTGGATTTCAAGGTGCGCATCCTCACAGGGGGCACGGATGCCGTGACGCGCGTCCTCATCGAGAGCCTGGACCGGAAGACGGGCCGCCGGTGGTTCACCGTGGGGGTATCGCCGAACATCGTCGACGCGTCCTTCGAGGCGCTCCTCGACTCCATCATCTTCAAGCTGTTCAAGGACGGCGTTGCGCCCGCCCCCGTGGCGGCGCCCTGAAGCACATCACTCGTACAGCCGGAGGCAAGTTCGCGCCCGTTTGCCGCAAGCGCTCAAATGCACTTGCCTCCGTAAAGCCAGCAAGCTGCTCAACGCCTTATCCGGAGGCGTCGTTTAAAATTCGGTGAGACGCGTCGGACCATCGTGCGTTTAATCGGACGCGGGCGCCCGAAGGCTTGTTTGCATGCATGTTAAGGGTCTCTCTTCATTTTTGGACCAGATTTCTCGCCTGCGTTTGCGTCCCGGTTTCTTAAGCCAGGATCTTAACAAAGAGCGCTTTTCCGAGAGGTTAACTTCCAGCAAGCCGTTGATAACGCTAACAAAAAGTGCGGGACAGGCGGCGTTCCCGGAGCGGGCGGCGCGCTTCCGGCGGGCGCCATCATGGTTAATAGGCGAAGCGGAAATATATTTAACGGACTTTTGCTCGTCCCAGTAAATGGGAAAATTCCGGCATTAGATTTTATTTAATGGCCAATTGATTAAGGATAAAAAAGCGACTTTTTCAATAGGTTAGTGTCGCTCGTCGGCGACCGCTCAAAGGCGCGGCGTCCCTCGCTTGGCGACAAATGGACCATTAATAAAGTATGAATTGACCAGAAATAAATCGGGGCGCGCTCCTGTTAATCACGTTTGTCTTAACGCCCGGCGGCGGCCACGAAGGGTTTACCATTAAGCGCGCGGCGAACGCCGTCCAAGAGGGGATAGCCGCGGCGTATCTTTACCGGAGCCCGTGCAGCAGGCCGAGAGCAATAGAGGCGGGTCTCGAAAAATGCCGAGCGGCGATGGCGGGGCCGTCAAACCTGCTCCCTCCGCTCGCACGCTTTGGTTCCACAACCGCGGTCCGGCTCCACGCGGCCGCCAATCTCCCCATGCGTCAAACGCTTGATCAAGCACAGGAATTTAACTCCGGTGTTCCTCGCCACGCTAAGATTGACGGCGCGTCATTCGCCTTTGCAAAAGTGTCGCAAGTAAACTGACTTGAAAAGCGTCGGCTGAGCAACAATATTAGGCAATAGCAAAAACCGTTGAGCCCGCAGGATAAGTCATACGGGCTCTTTTTGCGACATCACGCCGATATATAATTCGGAAAAACGAGAATATACGGATCCTGCATGCCTGGTATGCAAGATGATCTTGAGTTCGTCATATTTGCCCCATGCAGAGCCGGAAACAACACCAAACGCATCTCCTGCCGCGGCGCAGCCTCTTTGCATTCCGGCTGCCCGTCACAGCGCGCACACACGCGCTCATGCTGTCCTCGGCCACTGAAATCACCCTCACCGCAAGCTCTGCCTCGGCAACCATCGCCGACGCTATTTCGCAGCCATCCGTGCCTCTGGGCGAAGCCGTCGTCGCCGTCTCTCTTTTCTTCTGGCTTGCCGCCGAAATCGCATGTCTTGGCGCGGGACCCGCCATCGCACTGCCGCAAGCGCCCATGATTCCGATTCACGCCGAGAAGCTAAATCGCGCCATTCAGTGCAGGAACAGGATCATCAAACGCGCGGCGTGGTTTAGCGCGGCTGCCTCTGCCGCATACATTGCCGCCGGCGCTGCGCTAGCCTCAGTTTCCATCATCGCGGGCGGCGTGCTCTATCTGGCGGCCGCCTGGGTGGAATACAGCTTGAAACAAGGCGAGCCGGCGATTTGCCCGCGTTTCGAAGCACGAAGCGCCAGGGAACTTATCGCTTACGCGAAGACGTTGCTGCAACGCAATCCGGCGACACTCAGCGGCGTTATCACTCTTCCCGCCCTTGCCGCCTTTTGCGCAGGCCTGTTCCAAGCCCTTCCGGTCTATCTCGCCGTGCTGATCACGGCGGGACATCTGATCGCGGCCACCTTGTGGAGCGCCGGCATCCCCCAGCAGAAAACGCTCGCCGAGAAGCCGCTTAGGACGGGGCGCTTTGAGCCGTCAGCGATCGACGCAAGGCGTCTGCCAACACCATCCTCGGTCTCCAGCCGCTTTCCCGATGAAGCCCTGCGCCGCGTTGTTGGGTAGTTCCGCGTCCGCTGGTTAAGCGATTGCCCGAGGCCGCTGCGCTCTGCTTCGTGTCATCCCGGAAATGCCGCAGGCGTTATCCGGGATCGTTTCACATTTTACGATCGGGGATAGCCGAAAGCGGCTTCCGCGATGACGATAGTTGTCCCTGAGAACAGCGCCCCTATGGCTGGCCAGGCTCGCAGGGCGGGATATATTCGCCCCGCGCCAGCGCCGTCTCGCGCACGCATGTATCCGTGACCGCGACGCGGGTTTCCTTCAGCCCGACCCAGGCGCTCACGCGCTCCGGCTCGAAGCCTGCCTCGCGGCGGCCGCTCGCTTCCATCAGAGGGCGGCGGATCAGCAAAGGATCGGCCAGCATCAGGCCCAGCGCCTGGTTTTCCTGCAAGGCTTCGGGGATCACCTCGCCCGATTTTATGCGAGGCGACGAGCGATTGAACCACTCGTGAACCGGGCGGCCGCTAAAGAAGCTGCGAAGGCGCTCGGCGCCCCACGGCTCGGCCAAAAGGTTTCTGACCTCGAGCGTATGGCCGCTGGCGAGCAGCAACGCCTTCTGTCTCGCATTGCCTGCGCAGCCGGGCTTCTCCCAAAAAATGATGTGCGCCATGCTCTCTTCCCCTTAAATCGTCATCCCGGAAACGCCGCAGGCGTTATCCGGGATGACGATGAAATGTCTCAAACAACGGACATGCCGGGCGAGGCTCTCGTCCGTCGCGCGTGTTCCAATGCGATCGCATTCAGCGTCGCCCGGGCGATGCCCCGGCCCCGTTCATCGATGCCTGTCCAGCTCGGGCGCCTGCGCGGGTCGATCTCCAGAAGCTTCACGCCTGCCGGGACTTCGACGCCGTCCCGCACGATCCCGCGAACGGCGCCGTCCAGAGGCGCCAGCACGGGAGCGCCATTGAGGAAACCGGCGGGGAAGCCTTTACTGATATGCGCGCCAATAGGAAACGCGCTGTTCCAGCGGCCTTTCTTCTCCGAATAGACGAAACGCTGCGCCCCGGCGCCGCCAAGAAGCCTCGCCTTGCCGTCGCATGCATCGGTGCGGCCGTTGTAAAGGATCGTTCCGTTTTTCAAGGGGTGGGTCTCGATGGCGACATCGCAGTTCTTGCCCACTGCAAAGCCGGGGCCGATCCCTACGGTAAGGCTCGCGAGATGGCGAAGATCCGATACCCCTTCGCGTTTATGCATGCGGGCATCCACCAGAATATGGATGCCCGACATGGGAATGAGGTCGAGAAGGCCGAGCATGGTGACCACAACGCAACCGCCTCCCGCGAGGAGCGTGGCGGCTTCGAAGGTCGTCTCAGCGTTGACGCCAGGCAGGCCGTCGACCTCCGCCTTCTCCCCGAAAAGCGCGTCGTGAAACGCCATGCGCCGCCTGATGACGGGCGGAAAGGGATCGTGCGAGAGGAGTGTGCACCAGCCCACACGATGCATGTAGACCGCAACCGCCGAGGCAATCTCGTTCGTCCCGAGAATGACGGCGAACGCAGATCGAAAACTGCGCGGCTGAGGCCGCAAATGCGGCGGCATGTTCATGGGTACCTCCCGCGGTCGAGCGGGCAGGGCCTAAGCCCGGCGCACTCGAAGCAGAGTTTGCAGGCTGCTGAAAAACCGTGGAACCCAGCCCGCATCTTTCGACAAGCTCAGGATGAGGTTGAGCGTTGTCAGCGGGTTAACCTCATGGCGAGCCTGTCGCGGTTCGGCGGGCTTACCGTGCGGCCATGGTGGGCGGCATGACTTTTTCAGCATCCTGTTTGTGGCTACCTATACCGGCCTGTTTTCGTTCTTGTTTCGCACCGGCCCCATGAGTTTCAGCCCCTCCTCATAGGTGATCTCGGGATAGTTTTCCTCGAAGCCGAGCGCGGCATCGGCCACTGCATCGAGCTTGCCAGCCGTGTCGAGCTTCTTGAGCGCGCCCTTCTCGAGATACAGGAGCTCCAGGATTTCGTTGTAGACGCCCAATTCGTCGAGCGGCAGCACATAGAAGCGCGCCCCGGCGTAAGGCACAGTGTATTTTTTCGAGAGGTCGATATTGTTGCAATAGAGAATATACTTGCCCGACGGCGACAGCGTATCGCCCAGAACCTCGGCAAGCGGTTTCAAATATTCGAAAGAATGCAAATAGGCCGTGAAGAACGGGATCGAAGGCGAGCCTTCCTCGGCGATAGCCATCACCTGCTCGACTTTCAGTTCCGGGGGCCTTGCCTCGTCGGCCATTTTCGGCGCGAACTTCAACGCAAGGTCCCCGCGAAACCCGAACCGCCCCGCCTTGCGGGTCGGCGCTTTCAGCACAGGATTGACAAGACGGCCTTCCGCCTCAAGCCGCGCAAAGGCCGTGTCGCTTATTTTTGTCATTTCGGTTTTTCCTCATCGTTGCGGACCCAATCCGCGAGTTGGTAAAAGCGTTCTTCGATGTGCTGACGAAGGCTCTCGTCGGGGACCGTCAACTCCAGCGCCTCCCTCATGCACCGCATCCACGCGTCACGTTCCTGCGGCCCGATGGCCATGCCGGCATGACGACCCTTCAAAGCGGGGTGGCCACGCGTTTCCGAGAACTGCATGGGGCCGCCGAGCAATTCGCTGAAATAGCGCTTCATCACAGATTTCGTCTTGGCGAGATCGTCCGCGTGCATGTCACGGACCGTCTGTGCTTCCGGCAAAGTCTCCATGCGGCGAAAAAATTCTTCGACGATTTTGTCGACGGCGGGAGCGCCGCCGATCTTCGAGAAATATGTCATTGTAGAGCTCGTTTCAGTCATTGAGAGGGTTACTAGCAACCTCCGTACCAAATGGCTCAACCTGAGCTTTGACGCAAGTTTTGCTGAGGACAGCTGGGAAAAACGGCTGACTTTGTCGCAATAACGACAGCGCCTGTCGGACTTCACACAGCGGTCCCGCCCCGATCCGGGCTATCGTCTTTACAGTCCTTAATTTTCCGGCGGCGATCGGCTTCGGACATGCGCCCCTGGCATACGGCGCTCAAAATGCCAAGCAGGGGCCGAAAGGGGTGTTCACTTTCGTACATGCTGTCAGCGCATGTCAGCTTTGAAACACGCACAACCTTGCAGCTTTAGACGCAAAAACGAAAATATCTTGTGAAAACAAATGTTTACCGCGTTGGCACGGCGCTTGCTCAAAGGGGGCTGCGGGCAAGGAATTGCCAGATGCTCCGCCCTTCGAGGATGAGCAGAAGCCCCGCACACGATAGCGACGGCGCTCGCTGGGCGTTTCGATCACTGGCGAAGACAAGAGTGCGCCCGGCTTTCCCGGCCGGTCGCGAAGTTACGACGACGAAGGAGATACGCATGGGATTGCGTCAGATCGCATTCTACGGAAAGGGGGGCATCGGTAAGTCGACCACCTCCCAGAACACGCTCGCGGCGCTCGCCGAGATGGGGAACAAGATCCTCATCGTCGGCTGCGATCCAAAGGCCGACTCGACCCGCCTTATTCTTCACGCCAAGGCCCAGGACACCATTCTGAGCCTTGCAGCCGAGCATGGCAGCGTCGAGGACCTCGAACTCGAAGACGTGATGAAGATCGGCTATAAGGGCATCAAGTGCACGGAGTCCGGTGGACCCGAGCCGGGAGTTGGCTGCGCGGGCCGCGGCGTTATCACCGCCATCAACTTCCTCGAAGAGAACGGCGCATATGAGGACGTCGACTACGTCTCCTACGACGTGCTCGGCGACGTGGTGTGCGGCGGCTTCGCGATGCCCATTCGCGAGAACAAGGCGCAGGAAATCTACATCGTGATGTCCGGCGAGATGATGGCCATGTACGCGGCCAACAACATCGCGAAGGGCATTCTCAAATACGCCAACTCCGGCGGCGTGCGCCTGGGCGGCCTCGTCTGCAATGAGCGCCAGACCGACAAGGAGCTCGAGCTCGCGGAGAACCTCGCCGCCAAGCTCGGCACCAAGCTCATCTACTTCGTGCCGCGCGACAACATCGTGCAGCATGCCGAGCTGCGCCGCATGACGGTGATCGAGTATGCACCCGACTCCGCGCAAGCCCAGCATTACCGCAATCTCGCGCAGAAGGTCCATGCCAATATCGGCCAGGGCACCATCCCGACCCCGATCACGATGGACGAACTCGAAGACATGCTGATGGAGCACGGCATTCTGAAAGCGGTCGACGAGAGCGTCGTCGGCAAGACGGCGGCCGAATTGGCAGCCGAAGCAGCAGCAGCATAAACCTAGGCCCGACAGGCCATGGACGCAAACTGGCCGGCGCTTCCCTGGGGAAGCGCTGCGCCAAAAGCTAGAAATCAAAAGTATGGAAGAAAGGGCTTGCGGCATGAGCCTGGAACTCGAAGAAAACGTTGAAGACATCAAGGCAAGAAACAAGGAACTCATAGACGAGGTCCTGAAAGTCTACCCGGACAAGACAGCAAAGCGGCGCGCCAAGCACATTGGCAGCTACCAGGAAGGCAAGCCCGACTGCGGCGTGAAGTCCAACATCAAGTCGATCCCCGGCGTGATGACCATTCGCGGCTGCGCTTATGCAGGCTCGAAGGGCGTGGTCTGGGGGCCGATCAAGGACATGGTTCACATCAGCCACGGCCCTGTCGGCTGCGGCCAATATTCCTGGGGCTCGCGCCGGAACTACTATGTCGGCCACACGGGCATCGACACCTTCGGCACGATGCAGTTCACCTCCGACTTCCAGGAGAAGGACATCGTCTTCGGCGGCGACAAGAAGCTCTCGAAGCTCATCGATGAAGTCCAGGAGCTGTTCCCGCTGAACAAGGGGATTTCGGTCCAGTCCGAGTGCCCGATCGGGTTGATCGGCGACGACATCGAGGCCGTCTCGAAGAGGAAGTCGAAGGAATACGATGGCAAGCCGATCGTTCCGGTTCGCTGCGAAGGCTTTCGCGGCGTGTCGCAATCGCTTGGCCACCATATCGCCAATGACGCCATCCGCGACTGGGTTTTCGACAAGACCGAAGGCAAGCCCGCGCGCTTTGAGCCGACGCCATACGATGTGGCCATCCTCGCCGACTACAATATCGGCGGCGATGCCTGGGCTTCGCGCATCCTGCTCGAAGAGATGGGCCTGCGCGTGATCGCGCAATGGTCGGGCGACGGCACCATCATGGAGCTCGAAGTCCTCACCGAGGGCGAAGCTCAACGTTCTCCATTGCTACCGCTCGATGAACTACATCGCGCGCCACATGGAAGAAAAGTACAATATTCCGTGGGTTGAATATAACTTCTTCGGCCCGACGAAGATCGTGGAGTTGCTGCGCAGGATCGCCGCGCAATTCGACGATACGATCAAGGCGAACTGCGAGAAGGTCATCGCGAAGTATCAGGCGCTCATGGATGCGGTCATTGCGAAATACAAGCCGCGCCTCCAGGGCAAGAGGGTCATGCTCTATGTCGGCGGCCTGCGTCCTCGCCACGTCATCGGCGCTTACGAAGACCTCGGCATGGAAGTCGTCGGCACGGGCTACGAGTTCGGGCACAACGACGACTATCAGCGCACCACGCACTACGTCAAAGACGGCACGCTGATCTACGACGACGTGACGGGCTACGAATTCGAGAAGTTCGTGGAGAAGGTCCGGCCAGATCTCGTCGGCTCCGGCATCAAGGAGAAGTACGTCTTCCAGAAGATGGGCGTGCCTTTCCGCCAGATGCACTCCTGGGATTATTCGGGCCCCTATCACGGCTATGACGGCTTCGCCATCTTCGCCCGCGACATGGACATGGCGATCAACTCTCCGGTGTTGAAGCTCACCAAGGCGCCCTTCTAGCAACGGCGTGCGGTTTAAACGGCCGGCAACACCCCTCACCCTGTCCCTCTCCCCCTGGGAGAGGGGACGCTAGACCGCAGCCTACCCCCTCTCCCATGGGGAGAGGGCTGGGGTGAGGGGATACGAGCCCGCAGAATTGAGGACTTTATTATGACCCAGAATGCAGACAACGTCTTGGACCACTTCGAGCTATTCCGCGGGCCGGAATATAAGGAGATGTTCAAGAACAAGAGAGAACAATTCGAAGCGGGCACGCCGGACGCCGAAGTTCAGCGCGTCACCGAATGGACCAAGACTGCCGAATATCAAGAGAAGAACTTCGCCCGCGAAGCGCTGACCGTCAATCCGGCCAAGGCCTGCCAGCCGCTCGGCGCGGTTTTCGCGGCGGTCGGCTTCGAGAGGCACGCTGCCCTTCGTTCATGGCAGCCAGGGTTGCGTCGCCTACTATCGCAGCCACTTCTCGCGTCACTTCAAGGAGCCGACATCCTGCGTCTCCTCGTCCATGACGGAAGATGCGGCGGTGTTCGGCGGCCTCAACAACATGATCGACGGCCTTGCCAACAGCTATAATATGTACAAGCCGAAGATGATCGCCGTCTCGACCACCTGCATGGCGGAAGTCATCGGCGACGATCTGAACGCCTTCATCAAGACTTCGAAGGAAAAGGGCTCGGTCCCGGCCGACTTCGACGTTCCCTTCGCTCACACGCCCGCCTTCGTCGGCAGCCACATCACCGGCTACGACAACGTCATGAAAGGCATGCTGGAGCACTTCTGGGGCGGCAAGGCTGGCACGCAGCCGAAAGCCGAGCGGAAGCCGAACGGCAAGATCAACTTCTTCGGCGGCTTTGACGGCTACACGGTCGGCAATTTGCGCGAGATCAAGCGCCTCTTCGACGTGATGGGCGTCGAATACACCATCGTCGGCGACAACAGCGATGTATGGGATACGCCGACCGATGGCGAGTTCCGCATGTATGACGGCGGCACCACGCTTGAGGATGCGGCGAATGCCGTTCACGCCAAGGCGACGATCTCGCATGCAGGAATACTGCACCGAGAAGACCTTGAACTACGCCAAGACCTGGGACCAGGAAACCGTTGCCTTCAATCATCCCATTGGCCTTGCCGGGACCGACAAGTTCCTGATGGAAGTCTCGCGCATTACCGGCAAGCCGATCCCGGATGAGCTGAGGAAGGAACGCGGCCGCCTCGTCGACGCGATGGCGGACTCGAGCGCGCACATCCACGGCAAGAAGTTCGCGATCTACGGCGATCCCGATCTCTGCCTTGGCGTTGCGAGCTTCCTCATGGAGCTTGGCGCGGAGCCTGTCACGATCCTGTCGACCAATGGCGGCAAAGCCTGGGACGCGAAGATGCGCGCGGTTCTCGCCAGCTCGCCGTTTGGCGCAGGCTGCGAAGTGTACGCGGGCAAGGACCTCTGGCACATGCGCTCGCTGCTCTTCACGCGGCCCGTGGATTTCCTCATCGGAAACACCTACGGCAAGTATCTGGAGCGCGATACCAGCACGCCGCTGATCCGCATGGGCTTTCCGATCTTCGACCGGCATCACTGGCATCGTCGTCCGGTCTGGGGCTACCAGGGCGCGCTCAATGTGCTCACCCTGTTCCTCGACAAGATCTTCGACGAGATGGACCGGAACACCAACGGCATCGGCGAGACCGACTACAGCTTCGACATCATCCGCTAACGCGACTTTGCCCTCTCCCTGAGGGAGAGGGTGGACCGCTTCGCGGTCCGGGTGAGGGGTAACGCACGAGGGACAAAGTTCCCAGCCCCTCACCCCGGTCCTCTCCCGTCGCGCCAGAAGGCGCGCCACAAAGAGTGACGAAAACGCCAAGGCGTTTTCGTTGGGAGAGGGGGTTCTAGATGGAGGTGCGAATGACCACGCTGGCGAACAAAATCCAGGATGTCTTGAACGAGCCTGGTTGCGGCATCAATCAAGGCAAGTCCGAGAAAGAGCGCAAGAAAGGCTGCACCAAGCCGCTGCAACCCGGCGGCGCCGCGGGCGGATGCGCGTTCGACGGCGCGAAAATCGCGCTTCAGCCCATTACCGATGTCGCCCATCTCGTGCACGGCCCGATCGCCTGCGAAGGCCATTCCTGGGACAATCGCAACAGCGGCTCCTCCGGCTCCAAGCTCTATCGCATGAGCTTTACCACCGACATGAGCGAGCAGGATGTGATCTTCGGCGGCGAAAAGCGCCTGTGGCGGTCCATCAAGGAAATCATCGAGAAATACAATCCGCCTGCGGTCTTCGTGTATCAGACCTGCGTTCCGGCCATGACCGGCGATCATATCGAAGCGGTCTGCAAGAAGGCGTCGGAGAAGTTCGGTACACCCTGCATTCCCGTGAATGTGCCGGGCTTCATCGGCGCGAAGACCATCGGCAACAAGCTCGCGGGCGAGGCGCTTCTCGACTACGTCATCGGAACGCAGGAACCCGAATACACCACGCCCTACGACATCAACATCATCGGCGAATACAACGTGGCGGGCGAGTTGTGGCAGGTGAAGCCGCTTCTCGATGAGCTTGGCGTCCGCATCCTCGCCTGCATCTCCGGCGATGCGAAGTATCGCGAGGTGGCAAGTTCGCACCGGGCGAAGGCCGCGATGATGGTCTGCTCTCGCGCCATGATCAACGTCGCGCGCAAAATGGAAGAGCGCTACGGCATCCCGTATTTCGAAGGCTCCTTCTACGGCATCAGCGACATGAGCGACAGCTTGCGCAACATCGCGCGCCTGCTCGTGGAACGCGGCGCGGCGGACGATCTGATCGCGCGCACCGAAGCTGTGATCGAGCGCGAGGAGAAGCGCGCCTGGGCTGGCATCGCCGCCTACCGCGAGCGGCTTCAGGGCAAGAAAGTCCTCCTCATCACTGGCGGCGTCAAATCCTGGTCGGTCGTGGCCGCGCTGCAGGAAGGCGGCATGGAAATCGCGGGCACCAGCGTCAAGAAATCGACGAAGGAAGACAAGGAGCGGATCAAGGAGATCATGGGCGAAGAAGCGCACATGATCGACGATATGAAGCCGCGCGAAATGTACAAGGTTTTGAAAGAGGCGCGCGCGGACATCATGCTTTCGGGCGGGCGTTCGCAGTTCATCGCGCTGAAGGCGAAGATGCCCTGGATGGACATCAACCAGGAGCGCCATTACGCCTATGCGGGCTATGACGGCATGGTCGCGCTTGTGCGCGAAATCGACAAGGCGCTTTCGAACCCCATCTGGGAGCAGGTTCGCACGCCTGCGCCATGGGACGAGGTGAGCTGGGAGCAGCGCGCGGACGAGGCGAATGCAGCCGAGGCTGCGGCGCTCGCCGCCAGTCCACCTGCAGTCGAAGCGGATCACGGAAATCACGTCTGCGTCTGCAAGGAGGTCGACGAGGCCGCCATCGAGGACGCGATCCGGGCAAACAAGCTGACGCGCGTTGAAGAAGTCAGGGCGCTGACCGGCGCATCCGGCGGCTGCGGAACCTGCATCCCGCGCGTCGCGAATATCCTGGCGCGCATCAATGGTGTGGAAGTATCGTCCAGCGCCTCTGCTCCGGCGAATGAAGAGGCGGCAAGAGCCCCCTCACCCCAGCCCTCTCCCGGCGAACTCGCCTTGGCAAGTTCGCAACTCAAAGTGACCGCATCCGCCAGCGGATGCGGTGGGGAGAGGGAGCAGGTCACGCCGGTTGCAGCGGCGTTCCTTCTCCCCTGGCGGGAGAAGGACAGGATGAGGGGGATTCTCCCTCGGTCGGCGCGGTACCCATACCTTTGAAAAACCGGGCAGCGTGAGGGCGAGATGGCAAAGGTCGTAACCTCCAAAAAAGCCTGCACCGTCAACCCGCTGAAGATGAGCCAGCCGCTCGGCGGCGCGCTCGCCTTCCTCGGCATCAAGAACTGCATGCCGCTTCTGCATGGCTCGCAAGGCTGCACCTCTTTCGGGCTTGTGATTTTCGTGCGCCATTTTCGCGAAGCCATCCCGATGCAGACGACGGCCATGAGCGAAGTGGCCACCGTGCTCGGCGGCTATGAGAACGTCGAGCAGGCAGTCGTCACCATCGCCAACCGCGCCAAAGCCGCCATCATCGGCATTTGCACAACCGGCGTCACCGAGATCAAAGGCGACGATGTGGACGGCTTCATCAGGCTCATCCGGCAGAGCCATCCCGAACTCGATCATGTGAAGCTCGTTAACGTTTCAACGCCGGATTTCAACGGCGCGTTTCAGGACGGCTGGGCGAAGACCGTGACCCGCATGGTGGAGCAGCTTGTCGAGACCCCGCCGCTTGGCGCGGCCGCGCGATACGCAGCGCGTCAACGTCCTGCCCGGCTCGCATCTCACACCCGGCGATCTGGACGAGCTGCGCGACATTTTCGAAGCGTTCGGCCTCGAACCGCTGTTCCTGCCCGACCTGTCCGGCTCGCTCGACGGCCACATGCCGGACGACTTCACGCCGACGACCATCGGCGGCATTTCCGTCGAAGATATCGCGAGCATGGGCCGCTCCGCCTGGACCATCGCCATCGGCGAGCAGATGCGCGATGCGGCGGTGGCACTGGAGCAAAAGGCTGGCGTTCCATTCCGTCTGTTCGACCGGCTGACAGGGCTTGCACCGAACGACGCCTTCATCGCGTTCCTGTCGAAGGTCAGCGGGCGCCCCGTGCCAAACAAATACCGCCGCCAGCGCAGCCAGCTTCTGGACGCGATGCTCGACGGGCATTTCTCCTTCGGCAACAAGAGAATTGCGGTCGGCGCGGAGCCGGACCTCCTTTACAGCGTCTCGGCCTGGCTCACCGAGATGGGCTGCACTATCGAGGCGGCTGTCACCACGACACAATCGCCGATGCTCGAAAAGATCCCGGCGGACGAGGTGCTGATCGGCGACCTCGAAGACCTCGAAAATCGCGCCGCGGACTGCGACCTGATCGTGACGCATAGCCATGGGCGGCAGATGTCGGAGCGGCTCGGCGTCCCGCTGTTCCGCTATGGCCTCCCCACCTTCGACCGGCTTGGCGCGGCGCACAAGGTTTCGGTCGGCTATCGCGGCACGCGCAACCTCATTTTCGAAGTCGGGAACATCTTCATGGCGGAGGTCCACGAGCCCACGCCGGACACGTGGGCCAATCCTCGCAGCGAGGAGGATCATCATGGCGCGCCGGTTACGGCTCATTAGGGGGTTACGAATAGCGACGAATGCAGACGAGACACAGGAAAGGACCGGCACAGTGAAAATCGCTTTTGCAACCCAGGACCTGAAGCGCGTGGACGCGCATTTCGGGTGGGCCAAGAATATCGCGGTCTATGAGCTTTCCGACGAGGAGTGCAAGCTCGTCCAAGTCTTCCAGTTCGAGGGCGAACTGAAAGAGGACGGCAACGAGAACAAGCTCACGCCCAAGGTCGAGGCGGTTCTGGATTGCGCCATCCTCTACGTCGCCGCCATCGGCGCGTCGGCCGCTGCCCGTATCGTGCAGAAGGGCGTTCATCCGATCAAGGTCAATCAGCCCGAAGAGATTGCGGACCTGCTCGCGAAACTCCAGGCGGTGCTCAAGGGCAATCCGCCGCCGTGGCTGCGCAAGGCGCTTTCGAAGGGCAAGGAGCCGAACTTCGATTTCGACGATGAGGACGAGGCCGCCCATGTCTGAAGCCGCAGCAGTCGAGAACGCCTCCGTTTCCGAGTTCGTCTTTCTGAACGAGCTGATCAAGCAGTGGCGCGCCCAGGACGCGCACGGCGCCTGGGACAAGAAAAGCGATCTCGATCTGATCGCGCCGTACATCATCACCAAGGAGCAGCGGAAGGAGGTCCCCATCATCGGCGACCCCGACCCGGAGACGCTCTGGCGGCTTGAACTCTTCTACAATGCCGTCGGCCTCGCCATCGAGCGCGCGACCGGCATCATGGTGTCGCCCATCATGAAGATGCATCACGAAGGTTTCGGCCGCATGGTGCTGACGGCGGGCCGGCTCGTTGTCGTGAACAAGCATCTGCGCGACGTCCACCGCTTCGGGTTCGAGACGCTGGAGAAGCTCGCGGCGGAAGGCGACAAACTCGTGCGCGCGGGCGTGGACATGATCGAGAAATTCCCCGAAGTCGCAAAGTATTGAGTGAGGCAGCCATGAGCGAAATCGAGGCCCTCAAGGCGGAAATCAAGAAACTCTCGGCCAAGGCCACGCAGGCCAAGATGGATCTGCATGATCTTTCCGAGGAACTGCCGATCAACTGGAAGCAGATTCCCGAAGTCGCGCAACGCGCTCACGACGCCTACGCGATTCTTGAGAAGAAGCGCGCGCAGTTGAAGCATTTGGAGACCGCGTGAGCGGAGTTTAAGGAGAGGGCGATGGATAGTGAGACGCGCGACGGGAGGGCCTGGGAGCCGGAATACCTGGTCGCGATCGACAGCAAAACCTGCATCGGATGCGGGCGCTGTTTCAAGGTTTGCGGCCGCAACGTCATGACGCTGAAAGGTCTGACGGAGGATGGCGAGCTTGTCGCTATCGAATCCACCTCCGACGAGGACGACGATGACGATGACGACGAGGAGTTCGAGCGCAAGATCATGACCATGGCCGACGCCGGGGCCTGTATCGGTTGCGGAGCGTGCGCGCGCGTCTGTCCGCGGGCGTGCCAGAGCCATTCGAAGGCGCCGCCGCCATTGGGGGGATGATGTTGCCGATGCTCATCGTTCCTCCCCCCTCACCCCAGCCCTCTCCCGCAAGGGGAGAGGGAGTTGCTCGCGCGTGCAACATCGTTCCTTCTCCCCCTGCGGGAGAAGGACAGGATGAGGGGGCTTTCAGCAAAAGTCGTCCTCTCCCACAAGATCTCTACCTCGATCTCATGGAAGCGCGCTCGCCGGAGTTCGACGAATTCGATGCGCATGTTGTCGCCTCGATCCTTGCGATCTCCTTCGGCGAGGCGGCAGGGGAGGGGCGCCCTCTCACGAGCGCAATCGGTCTCCCCTCTGAGCAGCTGAACGAATTGATTGCGCGGGTTTTTCCGAGTGCTGCGCCCTGGCGCTTTCTAGCCCCGGCTGGAGAGGTGGAACGGAAGGCTGACGAAGTTTGCCTTGTCGATTTGCTGACAAGCAGCGCCACCTCGCGGACGGTGTTCGAGACGCGCCTCGCGGCGATGATGGCGCGCCGCGCGCAGCGGCCTAACCACCTCTGGCAGGATCTCGGCCTCAGAAACCGCCGCGACCTGAGCGAGCTGATGACGCGCCATTTCAGGCCGCTGGCGATGCGGAACAAGCAGGACATGAAGTGGAAGAAATTCTTCTACCGTATGATTTGCGCCGATGCGGCCTACTCGCTCTGCACCGCGCCAAGCTGCGGCGAATGCGATGATTTCGATCACTGCTTCGGCGAGGAAACGGGTGAATCGCTCCTCGCCCGCAACAGGCGGATCCCTGAAACGAGCTGAGAAACTTCTTATTTGTGCGCCTCATTGAGGACGACGTTTTCCAGCGCCTGACGACCTTTCCGAATGTCATCATTACCGGCCATCAGGCTTTTTTGACTCGTGAAGCGCTCTCGGAAATCGCCCAAATCACGCTCGGCAATATCGGCGATTTCGAAGCAGGTGAGTCAAAGCCCGCGAATACGGTTGTGGCCGGGGAGGCTAAGCCTGCGCGGCCAAAAAGGGCGCGGCTTAAGCCGCGCCGGTCTTCCGGGCGGTGAATTGCTCGTAGGCGGCTATTGCGTCGGCGGCATACATCAGGGATGGGCCGCCGCCCATGTAAACCGCCATACCCAGCGCCTCTTCAATCTCTTCGCGGGACGCTCCGAGCTGGACCAAGGCCTGGGCGTGGAATCCGATGCAGCCGTCGCAATGGGCGGCGACGCCGAGCGCAAGGGCAATGAGCTCCTTCGTCTTTCTGTCGAGAACGCCTTTTCGGGAGGCGGCCTGCGCCAGTTCCGAAAAGCCCTCCATGGTGTCGGAAATGTCCTTCCGCAACATTTTGAGGTTGGCCGAAATGTTTCGGGTGATGTCGACATAGTCCTTTTCCACAACAGCCTCCTCAGTGGTTGCACGCCCTTGCCTATTTAGAGAAGTCTAATATATTGTCAACATGCAAAGAGACAGGCTTGCCATTGCAGACGAGATGAAGACCCATGCCGCGGAGGCGGCGGCCCTGCTGAAGGAATTGGCGAATCCTTCCCGGCTGCGCCTGTTGTGTCAGCTTGTGGACGGGGAGAAGCCCGTCGGGGAGCTATGCCGAGCCGTTGATTTGTCTCAATCGGCGGTATCCCAGCATTTGGCGAGGTTGCGCGAAGCCAGGTTGGTTGATACAGAAAAAAGAGGCCAGATGGTTTATTACCGGCTCTGCAACATGGAGGCGCATGCGTTGTTATCGACGCTGTACCTGATCTACTGCAAGCGCTAGATACATTAGATATGTTAAATATAAGGATCACCCTGTGACCATAGAAAACATCGATCCCGCAACGCTGAAAAAATGGCTCGATGCCGAAAACGCCGTGCTTGTGGATGTGCGGGAGCCAGCGGAGTACGACGCCGAGTATATCGAAGGGGCGGCGCTCGTTCCTCTTGGCCGGGTTCGCCGCTCGGCGCTTCCTGATCATGACGGCCGGAAACTCGTCGTCATGTGCAAAATGGGCGGGCGCGGACAGGCGGCTTGCCAAAGGCTTCGCGCGGAAATGTCCGCGCACGAGACGATTTATCATCTCGAAGGCGGGATCCTCGCCTGGAAACGGGCCGGATTTCCGGTCGCGAAGAGGGAGCGTCCGGCAGCCGCCGCAAAACCGGCTGGTTCTTCTGGCTCCAAATGGAGTGGTTTCTTCCGCCGGTTGTTCGCAAAACAGGCGTGATCCCACTTGCCCTCTCCCGCAAGGGGAGAGGGACCAGAACGGCGTTCCTTCTTCCCTTGCGGGAGAAGGACAGGATGAGGGGGAGTATCGTGTTGGGTGCGGAAATTCGCTCATCCCAGTTCGGCGCGGCCTATTCCTTGCGCGTCTCGACCTTGTCGGCGTCGATCGTGTATCCGGTCTCGGCAAGCCCCGTGTATTGGGACGCGACTTTCAGCGTGCCTGTGACGTAGACGGGGTCGAATGAGCCTTCAACATCGAAACCCTTCGCCGACTTCACATAGATGATCTGATTGGGCGGCGGAGGCGGCACGTGGATGCAGGCGCCGACGAAGGGGACGAGCAGGAACTCCTTGACGGTCGTCGCCTCGAAGTCGAGCGGCACCACGTAGCCGCCGATCCGCACACGCTTGCCGTCGAGGTCGGTCACAACAGCAGGGGCAGCCCCGCTGCCCGGCTGGAGGCGGCGTTCGGACATCCACTGTTTGTCATTGATCATGGGCGGGGGAGGGGGCTCGCTTCCACCCGCGCCCGCAAAAGGTGTCGCGCCGGACAGGAAGCTCTTCGCCCTCATGGTTCGAACGGGCGCCGGCGCTGGCGGGACGAGCTTGCCCCAGGCGAGGTCCATCGCGGGCTCGCTTTCCGTGGCAAGGCTTGGCGTGGCCACGATCAAAAAGCAAAGAGCGGCAGCGTGAAGAATGCGCGTCATCTGATCTTCCATCAGGTTCGTACGGTCATGCCATCCGCCAAAGAAAGGCGATAAGCCCTGAGAGCCGGGAGCAGGCCAGCGATAAAGCCGGCCGCCACGATGGCCGCGAGAACAGCCAGTTGATTCCATGAAGGAGGATCGATGGCGATATGCAAGCCGTAAGTTCGATCTATGAATGGCTGAAGCACGATCAAGGCAACATAAAGAAGAACGGTTCCGAGCGCGACCCCGCAAAAGGTAAGGACGCCAGCCTCCGTAACGAGAAGCGAGAGAATGGTCGACGGCCGCGCGCCGACGGAACGCAGGATCGCCATCTCGCGGCGGCGCTCGTTCAGCGTCGTGAGGATCATGGTCACCATGCCGAGAAGCGCGGTCACGACAACCATGCCGGAGACGGCCGAGAGCGCTGTTTCGGCGGTTCCCACAAGACCCCAGAGTTCCTGGAGCGCCGCGCCCGGCAGGATCGCGGACAGAGGCTCCTCCGGATATTCGTTGATCGCGCGCTGCAGCCGGAACGCGGCGAGCTTCGATTTCAGCCCGATGAACGCCGCCGTGATGGCCTTCGGCTCCAGGTTCATCGTGCGGACCTCGTCGGCGGAGACGCTTTGGCCGGGAATGCGGGCCCCGCTCTGCCAGTCGACATGGATGGCTTCGATGGCTTGCAGGCTGACGTGCACGGTGCGGTCGACGGGCGTTCCGGTTTTGGCGAGCACGCCGGAAACGCGAAACGGCTTGTCGTCATGCTCGATGAACGAGACGGAGCCAAGCCCATGCGCCACAACGATTTTGTCGCCGGTCTTGTAGCCCAGCTCAGTGGCGACATCCGCGCCGATCACGGCGTCGAAGAGATCGCCGAAAGGCGCGCCGGATGCGAATTCGAGGGGCCGCCCATGCCGGTAATGGTAGAGCTTGAAGTAATCGGGCGTGGTTCCCATAACGCGAAAGCCGCGATGGCTGTCGCCGAGCGAAATCGGCACGATCCAGGCGATGTCGGGCCGCGCCGCGATGTCCCGATAGGTCTTCCAGGTGATGTTGTTCGTCGCGTTTCCGATACGGAAAACCGAATAAAGGAGCAGGTTGAGGCTTCCGCTGCGGGCGCCTACGATGAGATCGGTGCCCGAGATCGTGTCGGCGAAGCTTTGCCGCGCGCCGGTCCGCACTTTTTCGACGCCGAGAAGCAGCATCACGCTCAATGCGATGGATAAGATCGTCAGGAGCGCGGTCAGCCAGCGATTGGCAAGAGATTGCAGCGCGAGGCGGACAATGATCATGGCCGATCCCCCTCACCCCAGCCCTCTCCCACAGGGAGAGGGGGCTTGGTCGCAGTCGCTTGCCGCATCGTGCCCTCTCCCAGGGGGAGAGGGACAGGGTGAGGGGACAGGCGTTCTGAACTCATCGCATCCCCGTTCTGCTGGTGTTTGCGATGTCCGTCAGGCTCACAACGCGGTCAAAGCGGCTGCTCAGGCTTTCGTCATGGCTGACCATGACAAGCGTCGCGCCGGCAGCCTCGACGTCGGCGAACAAAAGATCGAGGAAAGCCTGTTGGCGATCCCGGTCGAGCGACGAAGTCGGCTCATCCGCGACGATCAGTTCGGGCGAGCCGATAAGCGCTCGAGCCGCGGCGACGCGCTGCTGCTGGCCGACGCTCAGGTTCGCCGCCGATGTGTTTTCGATGACCGCCTTTTCGAGGCCGAGGGTTTCGAGAAGCCTCGCCGCCTCGGCGTGGACGCCGCCTTCCGCTTCGGCCCGCGCCCGGCGTTTGCGCGAAAAGCTGAGCGGCAGCAAGACATTGTCGATCACAGAGCCGTAGGGCAACAGATTGAACATCTGAAAAATGATGCCGTAGTGCTCCGCCCGGAAGCGGTCGCGCGCTGCGCCGCTAAGCTTGGCGATATCCGTGCCCAGCACGTCGATGACGCCTTCCTGGGGCGTGGCGATGCCAGCCAGGAGGCTCAGAAAGGTTGATTTGCCGGAACCGGAGGGGCCAACGAGAAACAGCCGCTCTCCGCGTTGAAGGATGAAGTTTTCAATGACAAGGCTGAAAGCGTTACGGCCAGGCCAAACAAACCTGACGCCCGACATCCGGACGATATCCGGGCGCGCCGCTTTGGTTTCGAGGATGCCAGGTTCGGCCAAGGCCGTCGAATAGGTCACATGTTCCCCGTCAGATCGACGCGAGGATTATCGCGCTTGACCTCGTAGCTCGTCTGTCCATTAGGGGAAATGAGCGAAATATCAAGCTCCTGGGCGCCCGGAAACGCCTTGAAATAATCGAATGTCATGGATGTCAGGCGAGCCGGCGAAGCGCACTCGAAGGCATATTCGGCGTGAAACTCGGAGTGGTGATGGCCTTCCTCTTCCTCGTTGGCGCCGGGCTTTCCGTGATGCTCGTGCTCGTCCCCATGTTCGGCTTCGATCGAGACTTTTGCGCTTTTTTGTGTGCAACCGGCTTCGGCCGCGGGCGTAAACAGAGACAAGCCAGCGGCGAGGTTCGCCTTCGCTTTCTCAATCGCGGCCTTCTGCGACGGCGTCGATGCCTCGTGTTCGAAGCCGGCGATGTCGGCGCCCGGCACTTCAAGTTCGATGGATACGGTCTTGTCTTCGATGGCGATGTTCAGGTGGCCATGGCCATGCACATGCGCGCCGAGTTGCCTGTGCTCTTCCGCCGAGGCAGAAAAAGCGAAACAGGTGACGATGCCAGCGAAAACGAATGCTTTTTGCGTCATGCTCATTGAGAAACGCCTCCCAGGGTTTGCTCTGCCGTATCATTTAGGCGCGGCTGTGGTGCGAACATGAATTTTTTGTCACGATATAACATTACATGCCTCGAGAAGCAGGCTCTTCGGGATCGCCTGTCTCATTCTTCTCTTCATGGTTTCGAAATTTCTGCGATGGGCTCGAAAAATCCATGTTGCGGCCGGCTGTCGTTCGTCGGGCGTGAATGGATGTGCCTTGGTTCGACAGGCTCACCATGAGGTTAACCCGCTGAAAACACTCAACCTCATCCTGAGCATGTCGAAGGATGAGGCAGGGCTTCACGCTTTTTCCGTGTCCTGCAACCTTAGCGTTTGGAGAGGACGGCGAGCGTCAATTCTTCGGTTCGCGCGACCCTGTCGACGTCATCTTGGGTTTCCTGACTTCCTCTGCCGAACATCACGCTCGAGCCCGCTTTGACCGAGGCGAGTTTGACAAGGAAGCCGGTTGGCATGCGGACAAAAGCATACTCCGCGTAAAACGACCGGGGGCCGGCGTTGCACGAGGCGAACACTTTCCTGACCTCGGCTCCGTTCACGAAACGCGGAGCGCGCTTACCGCTGGCGAGCTCACCCTTGCAGCCCACGATGTCGTCGGTGGTCATCTGGCCGATGTAGCGGTCCAGGTCTAGCGAGGCTGCTTTCTCCACCGCGGCGAGCGATCCAAGCGTGCCATCCTTGAATTGCCACAGAAGCGCATTCGACTTATCGCCCGTGCCTTGAGGCAGGAACCGGTAATCGGCGAAGCCGGCATTCTGCAAAATCGCCGTTGCGTACGGAATGAGCTGGTCGCGGGGCACCGGGCGAGGCGCATCGCTGTCGCTCTTCGCCGCAGGCCTTTTATCGTCCAGGCGGCTCTGATCCTTCTCCCGTCCTGAGCCGAAAGCGCTTTTCCCTTCCGCTTTCGCGCAGCGCCGGAGTTCCGCGATTGCATCGCCGCTCCCTTTCAGGCTGAACGCGGTTTCGCCATAGGTTGATGAAACGCGAAGCGTCGTTCCATGCTGCAGGCTTTGGATGGTCTCTTCGGAATAGGGTATATCGATCCGAAGGAGCTGGCCGTCGCTTTCCGGCGTCCCAGGCCCCGAATGTAAGAGCTTGCTGTCAGTGTAGAGATTGTATTGGTTCGGCGGTCGCGAGAAACCTTCGGGTCTTACAATCAAGAGCGCCCAGCTGCCATTGGGTCGAAGGGCGATTGACAGGCTGAGCCCATTTTCGTAATTGGTTCTCGCGGAGCATATGGCGACGGCTCCATTATCGTCTCTGTAATAGGCTGTGCCTTCCCATGAACCGGATTGAAAAGCCTTCATGAAGGCCGCATCGGCTCTTTCGCAGGAGAACAGCCCTCCGGCCGCAGCCAAAAGCAAGGCAAGATAACGCATACAACCTCACAACAACACACGACAACCAAACCCGCGAACAAGTCGCGAGAATTCGCACTTCGGCCGCCATCATTATTATTGTGGGCTTGCCGCCCGCCTTACGCTTTCCACTTCGCCTTTGAAAAGCGCACGCACCAAGAGCACCACTTAGCACAGAAATTTTTCTGTTGATAGATATTTATTCTGCGTTGATTAATTTACTGGGCGCAAGCTCCCCGCGGCGCGAAAAAGCCTGCCTTTCCCGAACCTTGCGGTTCAGTTGACCCGGGCGGCAAGCCGTTCACGGTCAGGAGCGGCAGAATAGCGTAACAGGGGCCGCCGGGGCGGCGAGCCGCTCGAAACCGGGTACAGGCTTGCTTGATCGGCTGCTCATAGAGTTTAATGGGAGCGATTATCTCTTTGCGCTCGCTCTTGAAGCGGCGCTGTTCTAATTTCACTCATGCCTTGAAAAATAGCGTGGATTTAACGAAATGGCGGCCTGTGTTTGCGCCATAATACCGAGGAGAAGAAGATTATGAAGCGTTCAGCAAGCGCCGTCTGGACCGGCGATCTTAGATCCGGCAAGGGAACCATAAGCACCGAAAGCGGCGTTCTGTCCGACACGCCGTACTCTTTCAAGACGCGTTTCGAGCACGGAACCGGCACGAACCCGGAGGAATTGATCGGCGCGGCGCACGCGGGATGCTTTTCGATGGCGTTGTCGGTCGAGCTTCAAAAGGCGGGGCTGATCGCCGAAAAGATCGCAACGAAAGCGGATGTGACGCTCGAGCAGAAGGTGGGCGGGTTCGCCATCACAGCCGTTCACTTGACGCTCCACGCGAAGGTGCCCGGCGCCAGCCAGTCCGATTTTGACGAGGCCACGCAGGCCGCCAAGGCCGGGTGTCCCGTCTCGAAGCTTCTCCGGGCGGAGATCACGCTCGAACTCGACGCTCGAAGCTTAGGCGGCGCGCGTTTAATCGGACGCTCGCGTTCCCGATGATCGTCGCCCCGGAATGCGCCTCGGCGCCTATCCGGGGCCGTCACAAATCGAAGCGCCTTGTGCGATCCCGGATACGACGCAGGCGCCGTTCCGGGATGATTTGCCGGATCTCTCGTGAGCGCTGCTCTTTGAACGGGAGCGGCGCAACGGTCTTGACCCTTTCCAGCCGCAACAAATCTCATCGCGCAGGCAGGCCCCTTCACAAGGCAGGGCCTGCGATCCACAGGATCTCGCCGTTAGACTTAAGTCTAAAGTATCCGGCCCGGCTTCAGGCGGCTAAAACTTGTTAAAGCTCGCAAGGCGAGGGATCGATCGCGCAAAGGAGACGCTGGTGCTGCAAGCCGGGACAAAAGAGCAGGCAAAGTCTGAAACGGGGTCCCTGTTCGCGCGGAAGGGGATGGCGGCGCTTCAAAGCGAATCGGACGGGCACGGGCTGAAACGCGCGCTCGGTCCCTGGAGCCTCATCGCGCTCGGCATCGGCGCCATCATTGGCGCGGGCTTGTTTTCGCTAACCGGGATCGCCGCGGCCGATAACGCCGGCCCCGCGGTTGTGATCAGCTTCATGATCGCCGCTCTCGGCTGCGCCTTTGCTGGCATGTGTTACTCGGAACTTGCGAGCATGATCCCCGTGGCGGGCAGCGCCTATACCTATGCCTACGCCACGCTCGGCGAACTCATCGGCTGGATCATCGGCTGGACGCTCGTGCTCGAATACGCCGTCGGCGCGGGCACGGTGTCGGTGAGCTGGTCGCGCTATGTGACGTCTCTTTTGCGGGACTTCGGCTTTAATCTTCCCGCGCAGTGGACGCTCTCGCCCTTCGAGACGGCGACGCTCGCCGATGGCGGCACGGTTCACGGCATCGTCAATCTGCCCGCAATTTTCATCGTCGTCATGGTCTCGGCGCTTCTTATCCGGGGCATTCAGGAATCGGCCCGCGTCAATTCCATAATCGTCGTCATCAAGGTGGCCGTCGTTCTTGCGGTCGTCGGCGTTGGCCTGTTCTACGTCAAGTCTCAGAATTACGTTCCGTTCATCCCTGAAAATAAGGGCGAGTTCGGCCATTATGGATGGTCCGGCATCCTGCGCGGCGCGGGCGTCATTTTCTTCGCCTATATCGGCTTCGACGCCGTTTCGACCGCCGCTCAGGAGTCGAAGAATCCTCAGCGCGACATGCCGATCGGCATCCTGGGCTCGCTCGCCATCTGCACGGTGCTTTATATCGCGTTCGGCTTCGTGCTGACGGGCCTCGTGAACTATAAAGACCTGCACAACGACGCGCACCCGGTGGTGACGGCCATCAACCAGACGCCCTTTCCCTGGCTTCGAACCGCGACCACGCTCGGCGTGATCTGCGGCTTCACCACCGTGATCCTTGTCATGCTCCTCGGACAGAGCCGCGTGTTCTACGCCATGTCGCGCGACGGGTTCCTGCCGAAGGTCTTTTCCACGCTGCACCCATCGTGGAAAACGCCGTGGCTCTCGAACGTCATCGTCATGATCGGCGCCGCCTTGCTGGGCGGACTTGTGCCTATTCAGGTCCTGGGCCACATGACGTCCATCGGCACGCTGCTCGCCTTCATCATCGTCTGCGCGGGCGTCATGATCCTTCGGAAAACCCATCCTGGGCTTGAACGGAGCTACCGCGTGCCGCTTGTGCCGTTTGTGCCCGTCGCCGGCATCCTGGTCTGTTTCGCCATGATGGTCTCGCTCGACATCGACACCTGGATCAGGCTTGTCGGCTGGCTTCTTGTCGGAATGCCGATCTACTTTCTTCTACAGCAGAACGAATGCAAGGATCGCGCGCCGGGCGGCGGTGGTCCGCGTCGAATAATACGAACCACGATAGGTCACGACGCCTTTGCCTGTGGCGGTTTTGGAGTAAAATAAAGTACTTATATGATTACTTATATGGGTTTTACAAAACGAAACCAATCTTAAGCTCTCGTACACCCTACAGGATGGCGGGATGATAACGTGGCATCAGTTTAGAATCTCACCTTGAAGCCGCCGTAAACCGAAAGCGGCTGCGCGGGCGTGATCATGTCCGGGTTGGTGAGCCCCGTCGCCTGTTGACCCGAGGCGTTCGTCACGTTCGTGTCGAAGAACGTGCCGTAGGTGGCGTATTTGTGGTCGAAGACATTGTTGATCAGGGCATAGACGACGACGCCTTTCTGCAACTCGTAAGACGTGCGGAAATTGACCACGCCATATCCGGGAAGCTGCGGGTTCTGGTTGCTCTCGTCCCCGAAGAAATACTGGCTGCTCGCGAGCACCACGTCGGCGCCGACGCTCCACGCATCCGTCAACGAGTAGTCGAAGCCCATCTTCAGGCGATGCGGCGGGATCGTGGGGAGATGATCGCCCGGATGGACGAGAATATTTCCGTCGGCGTCGGCGAAGGGGTTGTTCGGCGAGGGCAGCGTCAGATTGCTGAGGAAGGTGGCGTCGACATAGGCGTAGTTGGCGTAAACCGTGAGGCCCTCCACGCGGTACTTCGCGCTCGCCTCGACGCCTTGCCTCTGCGTCTCCCCCGCGTTCGTGAAATAGCCGCGGGTGCGGATCACAGGCGAAGTAACGTTGTAGATGTCATTGAAGGTTTGCGTGTGAAACAGACCGGCGGTCCAGTCGATGGCGCCATAGCCGAAGGGGCGGACATTGCCTCGGAAGCCGCCCTGCCAAGTCTTGGAGACAACCTGTTGCAGATTTGGGTCGCTGATCAGGAAGTTCTGCAAGAGGCAGGGCTGGGCCGGATCGGCGCAGGCAAGCTCGGCTGGCGTCGGCGCGCGGTTGGCCTCGGAATATCCGCCATAAACCGATAGGTCCGCGTTGACCTTATAGGTGGCCCCGCCCATCGGATTGAAGCGCGTGTAGAGATGATCGCCCGATAGTGTCGAACCCGGCAGATTGAGCTGATCGCGCAGATCGATTTCCTCGTAGTTGTAGCGCCCGCCCACCGTCGCCGTCAGCGCGCTCGTGACATCGAAGCTGTCGTAAAAGTAGAGCCCGTAATAGTTCGTCGTGATCTTCAGATCGACCGGCGCGATATCGAGCGGCGAGGTGAGGTAAAGGCCATTTCCGGTGATGTTGAAGTTCTGGAGGTTGATCGTGCCAAGTTCGGCGGAGCTTGTCGTTTTGACATCGCCATGATCGATGCTCCCGCCAGCAATCGCGATGTTGCCGTGGTCGAAAAGCTTGTCCTTGCTCGTCGCTTGCAGCGAGCCGCCATAGCTGTTTGTGTTGTTCGTGGTGCGGTCGATCTCGCCGATGACATCGTTCGGGCCATAATACTGGGCCGTGGCGATCGTGCGGCCCCGCTGGTCGAGCACATACTGTTCGGCGCCGCTCACGGTCTGAAGGCACAAGAGACTGGCGTCATTGCCGTTGGACGTGCCGTCGGCGTTCTGGCCTGTACACGGCGTAACGCTCGAAACGTTGCCATCCACCCTTTGTTGATGGTAGCTGCGCAGGTAAGTCACGCCTGACAGGGTCACCGTATCGGTGAGTTTCGTGCTGCCGTTCGCCGAGACCATGGCGAGTTCGTTGTTTGTGGTCTGCGGGTTTGTCCACACCGCAGTATAATCGCGCCCCAGAAGTTGAACCGGCGTCGGCCCCACAGCGCCCAGCGCGTTTTCCGCGCCCGTGAAGTTGATATGAAGCTCGGTGTCCTTGTCTTTGACGCCGAGATCGAAATAGGCGCGGCGCACTTCCGATGGCGAGAACTGCCGCCAGCCCTGATCCCAGATGCCCTCGACGGCGGCATAGGCCGCGAAGTTGTCCACCTGCTTGCCAAGCTGCAGAAACTCCTGGAAGCGGCCATAAGAGCCGACGCGGGTGTCGGATTCGACGCCCTGGAAGCCAAAACCGTCCTTCATGGCGATGTTCAGCGCGCCGCCGAGCGCGTTCAGCCCGTAGAGCGGATTGCCGCTCACGACCGCGAGGCTGTTAATGGCGGTGGACGGGATCAGATCCCAGTTCACCGTGTCGCCGAAGACTTCGTTGATGCGCACGCCGTTCTGGTAGATGGCCAGCCCCTGAGGCGTGCCCTCCACGGGCGAAGCCGTGAAGCCGCGATATTGGATATCGGTGGCGAATGCGTTGCCGCTCACGTCGCTGATGACGGCGCCCGGCACGTTCTGCTGAATGGCCTGTTCGATGGCGGGCGACCCGCTCTTCTCAATCTCCCCGCTCGTCACCTGCGCGACGCCGCCGGGCACCTTGTCGAGGGGAATTTCGCTGCCCTTGACCGGCGTCACCGGCACGCCTTGAGACGCTTCCGCCGGAGCCGTCTCCGCCGAGGGCGCCTCCACCTGAGCCACAGCCGGCGCGGTGCGGGCCGGAGCCGGGCGCGGCGCCGTACGGGGTGTTTCCCTTGCCGGCTTCGCGGCGCTGCGCGGTTTCGGCTTCGGCTTCGGTTCTTCGGGAGGAGCGGGCGCAACCTTCACGGGCGGCAACTCGGTGACGCCAGGCTCTTTCGGGGGTTCGGGAGCAGCTTGCTGTTGTCCCTGCTCGGGCGCGGGTTGCGCTTTCTGCTGTTGTGAAGGCTGCGCGCCCTGCTTTTCGGGCTGCGGAGCTTCCGCTTGCGCCAGGATGATTGCGGCATCCCATGCGTGCGGCTCCGCGAGGACGGCCTCCGCCGGGCCTAATATGACGGCCCCTAATGCAAAGCTTACGAAAGCCCCCCTGACCATCCGCTCCCCGTTTGTGCGACCGGAAGATCGGTTTCCCGAAGCCGCTTGGTTTCGTTGATGCCGCCGATACTCGACAAAACGCGGAAACTGGATGGAGCAATGGCCCAATATTTGGGCAGAGCCAACAGCTACGGATACTCCTGATTCGAGTTTGGAAGAAGCGGCGCCGATAGGATTACAGGTCACACCGGGTGTAGAAACTGACCGGCCTCGATCCCAAGCCGGATGAAGAATCTGGAAATCGATAAAGGCGGATCGCGATGCGATCCTGGAGCCGATGGCTGGCGGAAAGAGCGGCGCCGACCCTGGCTAGGTCAGCTGCCGCGAGGCCAACGCGTAACAGCGGCGATTTCGTTTCTTGCGAGAGCGGAGTTCTCGTTCTTAGCCGCCTGTCAGAGCGACATCGCGCATCCGGCCGGACCGCGACGCCGGTCTCTTAACGACGCGTTGTCTCGGTGTCCGCTCCAGGCGCCGCCCCAACCGTTCCGGGCGACATGTTTGTCATGCCCGGGTGGGTCGCGGTGTTATCGCCCTTTTTGGCGGACTGAGCCATGGTGGGCTTGCCTTCAGTTTGCCGTTTGACGTCTTCGGAACTCGTCGCCTTGTTCCCAACATCGTTCTGCATGGCGCCCACGGTTCCGGGAGATCCCTGTTCGCCCGCCTTCGGCTCCTGATTTTGATCCATGTTTGCCGCGACCGCCTGAACGCCAGCGGCGGCAAGGCTCAAAGCCGCCGTCGCAAAAAGCGTCCTTACGAGAGCCTTCATCGGTTTCCTCCTCCTTGGTTCTTGAAGAGGAGAACGTTAGCGCGCAAGCCCATGTTCCAGGTGGCGCCCGCTCCATTGCGGCGGCGCTGGCTCGAAGCTCGGGAGTTAAAGCGTCTGGTGGCGAGCTCTTGCGCTGCGCTCGATGGCCGCCGTCACGAGCTTGTCGAGGTTAAGCGCATCGCGCAGAAGCTCCAGAAGCCTGATTTCTTCATCCGGCACTTTAAGATCGGCCGCCGCGACCTCGACAGCCAGGGCATAGGCCGTCTCGTACAGTTTTTTAGGCAACGCGCCCGCAATCGCCTCAAGCATCTCGTCGAGGCCTTCCTCATTGCTGAGAAGGTCGCCGCATCGCTCCGCCGCTTTCGCGAGATTGTCCAGGTCGTAGCCCATGAAGACGGGCAGCTGCCGCACAACCTGGGCGATACGGTCGAGTTCGCGGTCCGAAATCTGTCGGTCGGCCGCCGCCGTGGTGATCATGACATAGATAAGCGCTTCGTGCGGCGTGATCTTTGGCATCGTGCGGTCCCGTGGCGGTTTTGCTAAGGTTTAGGCTTTGGCGCCTGGCGGTGCAAGAGCCCATCTCGGGGGAAACCAGCGCCGGCGCCGATTTGGCTCGCGTTGCCGCCGTAGGGCCTCGGGTCGATCGGGGCTGTGGTCATGGGCCTGCTTCTCCATTCCGGCCAGTCGCGCAAAAAGAAACCCCGCCGGTGAGACGGGGTTTCATTTCGATGCGTTAAGAAGAAGCCGGCTCAGCTCCTGCCGGTTGGGAGCGCCACGTAAACCTGGGCGCCTCTGCGCTGCACGAGCGCGATCGCGTGCTTCTTCCCTGCGGCTTTCGCGCTGTGAAGCGCTTTCTCGAGGGCGGCAGGGTTGAGGACATTCGCGCCGTTCGCCGCCAGGAGAATGTCGCCTTTAACAAGCCCGGCATCGGCGGCCATGCCATCCGGCCTGACGCTGACGATGGCGAGACCGCCTGGGTTGTCCGGTCCTTCCAAGGCTGGCGCGACGCTCAAGCCAAGCGCCTCGATCTCAGCTTGCGGAAGGCTTCCGCCGGTAGCCATTCCGTTTTCCTCGTCCTTGAGTTCGGCGACCTTAACCTCGACGACTGCCGGCTTGTCATCGCGAAACAGCGTGACTTTCACCCTTGTCGACGGCGCCGTCTCGGCAATCCTGCGGGCCATGTCACGGCTGTCTTTCACGTCGCCGCCGTCGATCTTGAGAATGACGTCGCCGCGCCGAATCCCGGCTTCGTCAGCGGGGCCTCCAGGCATAGGAGCCGAGACGAGCGCGCCGCGCGCCTTCTTCAATCCAAGACCGTCGGCAATTTCTGGGGTCACGGACTGGACCTGCACGCCGAGCCATCCCCGGGTTACGTGGCCCTTCTCCTTGAGCTGCGCAACGACGGTTTCCACCATCCTGGCCGGGATGGCGAAGGCGATGCCGATGGAGCCGCCTGTCGGCGAGAAAATAGCGGTGTTGACGCCGATGACTTCTCCCGCCTGGTTGAATGTCGGGCCGCCCGAGTTGCCGCGATTTACGGAAGCGTCGATCTGGATGAAGTTGTCGTAGGCGCCCATGCCGATATCGCGGCCGCGCGCCGAAACGATGCCCGCCGTCACGGTTCCTTCAAGGCCGAAAGGATTGCCGAGCGCAATCACCCAGTCGCCAACTTTCGCTTCGGCATGGCCGAGCGCGACGGCTGGGAACGAAGTCTTCGCCGTCCACCTTGATGAGTGCAAGGTCCGACCCGGGATCGGCGCCCACTACCTTGGCTTCCAGGATATCGCCGTTGTCCCTCACGACCTGCACACTGATCGCGCCTTCCACCACATGATTGTTGGTTACGATGTAACCGTCCGAGGTGATGAAGAATCCGGACCCTTGGCCTAGAACAGGCTCGACGGGGCCTCCGCCTTTCTGGTTGTCATGAGAGCCCTTGGGGCCGGATGATTTAGGACCGAAAGGCTGACGGGGTTGAAAGCCCTTGGGACCGGAGAATCGCTGCTGCGGGGGCGCGGCGCCGTAGGGGCCATCCTTTTCCGGTTGCTGGTCGTCGCCGTCCTCTTCGTGGGCGGCGATCGCCATGGGATTCGCTTTGACGCGGATGGAGACAACGGCGGGAGCGACGCGATCGACAAGCGCGGCGAAGCTCGGAAACGAAGCCGTTTCGGCGGCCTCGACTGTCCGGCCCGGCTTTGTGGCTGCGTGGCGAAGCTCGGCCGCTTCCGTTCGGACGGAGGCGCTAAGCGCAAACGCGGCAAGAAGGCCGGCGCATGTTGCAAAGAAAAAGCGGGATTTCAGGGCTGAGTGTTTCGAGCTGTTGTCTTTTACCTTGGCAGGCGAACCGGACATGAGCCTTCCATCTGGATAGAGAGGAGAAACGAGAATTTTTTCGTTATGATTGAGGCAGAAATACATCGGTCAGGACTGAGGTAAAGAAAAAGTTTATAGAGTTGATCTAACTTTCCAATGTGCGAAACAAAATTTTAGATAAATACTGTCATCTTTTGGGCCTTTCCTTCCAGCGTGCAGGATGGAAAATTGGCCAATTTTCTCAAAGACTTTGTATTGATCCCTGTTAGTCGCTGGAAAGGCGTGTGCTGACGAAAATATATCGCGAGGCCGCGATCTCGCTTCTTGATCGGGGCCGATGGAGCGACACCGTGTCGCTTTACAGCCCGTTCGCGAGGAAGACTTTGCCCGGAGCTTGTCAGTTTTCGCAACGCGATTTTGCAGAAAAACGGGCTGCCATAATCAAAGACAAATATGACGAGTTCTTAGGGTCCGGCGAGCTTGATTGTGCGTTCGCATCAGCTTTATCGAAGATGTACGCATGAGCGGAGGATTTCATGAGAAAAATTATCGTCGCCGGATTGACTGCACTCGCGTTGTTGAGCCCGTCATTGAGCTTCGCCCAGGAAACGCCCGCCTCGCAAGGCGCGCCCGACCGGGAACACTGGCGGCCAAGCGCCGAAGATCTGAAGGCGTTCACGGACGCTCGTATCGCGGGGCTGAAGGCGGGCCTGCAACTCACGCCGGACCAGGAGAAGAAATGGCCGGCCGTCGAGCAAGCCATTCGCGACATGGCGAAGGCCCGGCAGGAGCGCATGGCCCAGTGGCGCGAGGGCGCGAAGGAAGAGAAGGGCGAAGACGCCATCTCCCGCATAAGGGCGCGGGCTGACGCCATGACGCAGCGCGCGGCCGATCTCAGGAAGCTCGCGGATGCGGCCGAGCCGCTTTACCAGTCGCTCAATGACGATCAGAAGCACCGGCTCCGGTTCCTGGTCCATATGGCCATGGGGCAGCACGGCGGCGGATGGGGCCATGGCGGCTGGGGTCATCATCGAGGCGGCTGGAACGGGTAATTTTTGAAGAGAAACGCCAACAACGCCACCCGGTCTTGCGGGTGGCGTTTTGCTAATCGCTATCGCGCGGGCTATCGACGGGCTGAAGCCGGATGGGCTTCGCGCCGCCCTCGACCTTTTGTGAGGCCGTAACGATATCGCCGGCCTTAATGATGAGATCGCGAACCGCGGCGACGCTTTCAGCCACCTGGACCCAGCCTTCGAGCTCGTTCATGAAGATGTCGGAGCCGCCATGAGCGCCCTTTCGCACGCGCTGGATGTCCTCGACGCAAATCAGCGTAATGTTCCCTCCGGTATCGTGAAGCTCGATGAACATTATGAGTGGTCCTCCCGAACAGGCATAACAGCTCGCTTGCTGGATCAGCCCGCATTTAACCGATTCCGATTAAAGGCGGAAAGTTGATCGGTTGTAAGGGTGCTCGAGCAGCTCATCCGCGCCCAAACGGAGCCGAAGGCCCCGAGTTATAGCACCGCCGCTGCAAATGAGGCGCATTATTTTGAGGGACCGGAGCAGGCGCCATAAGGCAGGTTTCCTGTAGGCCAAATCCAATATTAGCGAGTAGTGTCGCTGGATCCGGAAGGCTGCGAGAGGCGCATTTTAGAACTGATCTAATTAAAAAAGAAAAAGATTGCGCTCCTGGTTGAGCGACACTAGAAAATACGAACGTTGCCGATCTTTTTCTTCTATCCGCGCTGGGATAGGTAACTCAACGATAGATATGCTTGGGGTGGCGCGGGCGGCCAAGAGAATGAACACGCTCAAAATGCAATTCACCCGCTTTCTGATATTACTCCTGGCCTTGGCATTTGCATTCTTCCCCGCGGGCGTCCGCGCCGACGATCCGTTTCCGCTTGGGCTGACGCTCAAGGGGCATGTGTTCGATCCTGCCGAGCTCAAAGCGCCCGCGGGCAAGGACATCGCAATCACGCTCAAGAACGAGGACGACAGCTTCGAAGAGTTCGACAGCGATTCGCTGCGTACCGAAAAGATTGTAACCGCCAAGGGAAAGGTTACGATTAAGCTGAAGCCGCTAGCCTCGGGCCGATACCCATTCCGGGGCGAATTTCACGACGCAACGGCACAGGGCGTGCTGATTGTCGAATAGGAGCGAAGTATGCTTGCCGCCGCCATTATCGTTTTCCGTGAGGTCATCGAAGCCGGGCTTATCGTCGGCATTGTGCTCGCGGCTACAAGGGGCGTCCGGTCCCGGACCGTCTACGTCCTCGGCGGCATCGCTGCAGGCGTCATCGGCGCGTCCTTGCTCGCCGCATTCGCCGGCACGCTTTCGAACGCGCTCGAGGGGGTGGGCCAGGAGGTGTTCAGCGCCTCTGTCCTCGGCGTGGCGGTCATCATGCTCGGATGGCACAATGTGTGGATGGCGCAGCACGGAAGGGAACTCGCCGCGGAGCTTACGGCGGCGGGGCAGGCGGTTGTCGCCGGCAGCAAAACCTTGACCGCGCTCGCCATCGTCGTCGCCATCGCCGTTTTGCGCGAGGGCGCCGAGGTTGTGCTGTTTCTCTACGGCGTCGTCATTGCGAATGGAGAAAGCGGCTGGGGTCTCTTTACTGGCGGCATGCTCGGGCTCGCTGCCGGGGCCTCGGT
Organism: uncultured Alphaproteobacteria bacterium; assembly: GCA_963757195.1. Taxonomy (GTDB): domain Bacteria; phylum Pseudomonadota; class Alphaproteobacteria; order Rhizobiales; family Rhodomicrobiaceae; genus Rhodomicrobium. The sequence continues at coordinate 842,355 of CAVWQG010000001.1, read as the reverse complement.
GAGCGCTCTCACTTATGCGGGGCTCGTGAAAATACCGCCGCGCTATCTGTTCAGCGTGACAAGCATGCTGATCGCGTTCCTTGCGGCCGGCATGGCGTCCCAGTGCGTCGCCTTCCTTGAGCGCGCCGATATCCTCGACCTCTGGAGCACAACGCTTTGGAATACATCCTGGCTCCTGTCGTCGGGCAGTCTTGCCGGACGCGTCCTGCACACGCTCATCGGCTATGACGACCGGCCGTCCATCATGCAGGCCGTGGCGTACATCGTGACGCTTGGGACGATCCTCGCAGCCATGCGCGTGTTTGCGCCTGCAAGGCCGAAAGCACAGCCAAAGCTGGCGGATGCGCCGGCGCAGACGAAGCCACGGGTCGCGGCCTGAAGGCGCAACCTATCCTCGGTTCGTTTGCGGGCGGTCAAGCGATTGCGCTTCGCCCGGCAATTGAAAAGCTCCAGGGAGCGCCCTGCGGAAAGCGTCGACAAGCAGCAAGGCGCCTTCAAGATTGATATGATCGTTATCGAAGTAGTGCAGGCTGCGATCCTTGATTGCATAGCAATAGGCGTTATCGCAAAGCTCTGAAAATGGGCTGAAATAGAATACGCCGGGATGGGTTTCAGCCAGCGTTTTCAATGTGGCATTGACGTAATGCTGGCGGCGCTCCGCTTCCTGGCGGGTGACGAAACCGCAATCGTCCCAACTGGGATGCGTAAAAGGAGCAAAACATCGGGCGGGGGGAAGCAGCATTTCAGGAACTTGCCCCATCAACACGACCTTTATGCCTGCCGCGGTAAGTGTCGAGACGGTTTTATCGAGGGTCCGCGCAAAGGTTCGCCTGCTTGCTTCCTTGGTCGTTTCGGCAGCCTTATCAACAAGATACAAAGTCGCCCTTGATTCGCGCCCGTATGGGAGGTCTTCGATCTGAGTCCATCGCGAAGCCATGACCACGATCTTCGGCTTCAAGGTCAGGATCTGATCCATGACATACTTGTTGTTATTCAGGCATTGCTCGTTGAATGGGTTGCCTGAGAGTGTGATGAGATGCGCATCCAGGACGGGCACACATCCCGCCGTGAAATAGGCCGTTCCACGGCCGTAAATCTTCGTGATAAGCGGCAGATAGTGCTGCGCGTGAGAATCTCCCCATAAGACGAGATCCGCGGGCCGGTCTCCAAACTGGCACTCGTTCAACCTTGGCCGACCCTGGCCTTTCGGAACGCATTGAGCGACGCCGTGCCCGACCTTATCCAGGACATTCCGGACCTCGGGAGGGAAACGCCACGCAGCCCCCTTCAACTCCTGAAAGAAGCTGCCAAATGCGATGAGCACGGCCGTGAACCCAATGGCGAACTGTCCCGAGCGCCCAATCGATGGAATGAAGAACCATCTCGCGGGCGCCTCGGAAGGCCGTCTCGACGGCCTGCGGAAGGGGCGCTCGACGAAGCGCCAGGAGATGACAGCGGCCGAAATAGCGGCGAGGACACAGAGCAGGGATTCAAGAAACGTCAGAGGCCGCAACAATTCGTAGTTGGCAAACGCGAAGACCGGCCAGTGCCACAGGTAAAGGGAGTAGGAGATAAGTCCAACAAAAACGACCGGCTTCCAGGATAGAAGCGCGGCGACGCGGGTGCGTTCATTTTCAGTGGAATGAATGACGAGCGCACAGCCTAGCACCGGGACAAGGGCGGCGAGACCGGGAAAGGGCGTCTCCTTATCGTAGAGAAACAGCGGGGCGATCATCAGCGCGAGGCCCAGCGCGGAAGAACTTTCAGCCACTGTCTTACTGGTTATTTTCGGGATGAACTTCATGGCTAGGAGAGCGCCCGCGAGGAGCTCCCAGCCACGGGTCGGAAGATGGAAAAAGGCGCTTCGCGGCCAGATGTGGATGAGCGCTTCCGCGGCCAGCAGCGAGAGAAGGCAGAGCCCGAGGACGGTCTGCCTATGCCTTTTCTCGGGCAGGAAGCGAAGCATCAACACGAGAAGGGTTGGCCACAGCAGGTAGAATTGCTCCTCGACCGAGAGCGACCACATGTGCAGAAGCGGATTTTCCTGCATCGAGTGATGGAAATATCCCGGAGTCGCCGCCAGCCTGAAGTTGCTGCCGAAGAGAAGTGTATAGATGACGAGCTTGCCGTATTCGATGAGGTCGTCCGGCAGGAAGAGGAGAAAGGCTGCGATCGTCGTAACGAGGATCAATGCCAGCAGGGCGGGAAGGATGCGCCGCGCGCGTCTCGCATAAAAGTTCAGATAAGTAAATTTGCCTTCTTTCATCTCGCTGAAGATGATGGAAGTTATCAAATATCCAGAAATAACGAAGAAGATATCGACGCCAACATAACCGCCCGGAAAAGCTGAACCCCAACCGTGAAACAGGACAACAGATGCAATCGCGATGGCGCGAACGCCATCGACTTCCGAACGGTATGAGATCATTCGCGTTCCTTGGACGTGACAGGGAAAGTCGCCAGTTCAGCTCTCGCAGCCAATTCCGTCACAATCGGGCGACATTTTGTCTAGGCGGCGCGTGGCTAGAGAAAGTTGTGAAAGGGTCGCAAGGAAGTCGCACGTCCGCGCCTAGCGGAAAGAGAAAAAGGCAAAAGCCCTTGCCAAGCGCAGGCGTTGTGGCAAGTGTTGGCCATGCCCGAACTGCCCGAAGTCGAGATCATCCGGCGCGGCCTTGCCCCTGCCATGGAAGGCGCCTCGTTTGAAGCGGTCACGCTTAACCGGCCCGACTTGCGCTTTCCCTTCGAGGCGGATTTCGTAAAGCGGCTTCTGAGCGAGCGCGTGTCGCGCCTCACCCGCCGCGCCAAATACATCATCGCCGAAACGGAACGCGGGCTCGGCCTCGCCATGCATCTCGGCATGACCGGACGCTTCACAATCCTGCACAGGGCCGCGGATTGCGGGAACACGCCGGGAGCTTTTTATTACGATTACGACGCCGATCCGCGCCACGACCACGTCGTGTTCGGCATGAGCAACGGCGACGTCATCCGTTACAACGATGTCCGGCGCTTCGGGTATATGTCGCTTTTCGAAGCGAAGGACATGGCGGAGCATCCGCTCTTCAAAGCGCTTGGCGTCGAGCCGCTTTCGGACGGCCTCTCGCCTGCCTATCTCGCGGGACGCGCTTCCGGCAAGGCGCAGCCGCTCAAGGCCTTTCTCCTCGATCAACGCATTATTGCGGGCCTTGGCAATATCTATGTCTGCGAGGCGCTGTTCCGCGCCGGTTTGCCGCCAGACGCCGAAGCGGGCCTGCTCGCGAAGGGCAAGCGAGGCAGGGCGGCTTCGGAGCGGCTTTGCGCGAGCATCAAAGGCGTCCTTGAAGATGCGCTTCTCGCGGGCGGCTCCTCGATCCGCGATTACCGTCATGCCGATGGCGGGGGCGGCAGCTTTCAGGAAAAGTTCGACGTCTATGGACGGGGCGGCGAGCCTTGTCACAAGGGCTGCGGCGCCCTTATTCATCGCAAAGTGCAGCAGGGCCGCTCCACCTTCTATTGCCCGCGCTGCCAAGCCAAACTGTAAGAGGAAACGCCATGGCCTTCGAGACGGTGCTCTTCGAGAAGCGGGGCAGGGTAGGGCTCATCACGCTCAACCGCCCCCAGGCGCTCAATGCGCTCAACGATCAAATGATCGCCGAGTTGAACCAAATTCTCGATCAGTGCGAGGCGGATACGGAGATCGGCGCCATGGTTCTGACTGGCTCGGAAAAGGCTTTTGCCGCCGGCGCCGACATCAAGGAAATGAAGGACAAATCCTTCAGCGACGTTGTCGCTCACGACTTCTTCGCACCCTGGGAACGCCTCAGCGCCTGCCGCAAGCCCATTATCGCCGCGGTCTCAGGCTACGCCCTTGGCGGCGGATGCGAACTCGCCATGATGTGCGATTTCATCGTCGCAAGCGAAACGGCCAGGTTCGGTCAGCCCGAAATCATGCTTGGGGTGATTCCCGCCGTTGGGGGCACGCAACGGCTGACGCGCGCCGTGGGCAAATCCAAGGCCATGGACCTGTGTCTGACCGGGCGGCACATGGACGCAGCGGAGGCCGAACGGTGCGGGCTCGTCGCGCGCATCGTGCCTGCTTCCGAGGTTGTGAACGAGGCTCTGAAGGCCGCTGAGAAGATTGCGAGCCACTCGCTTCCCGCCGTGATGATGGCGAAGGAAGCCGTAAATCGGGCCTTTGAGACCACTCTCAGGGAGGGGATCCTCTTCGAGCGGCGTATCTTCCAGTCTCTTTTTGCAACAGAGGATCAAAAGGAGGGCATGGCGGCCTTTTCGGCAAAGCGCCCGGCGCAATTCAAGCACCGCTGATTTGATCTAGCTCAAAGGCATTGGACAGGCGCACCTGCAAAAGTTACGGTGGGAAGATCACACAATAGGATGTTTCGGGGCCTGCTTGAAAAATATGCCGAGCCATACCGCTGAACGCCCCCACTTCAATCCGGGACGGTGCGAAGCCTGCTTCATCCGGCATCGGGGCATATGCGCCGCCTTGTCGCCGGAGCAGCTTGAGAGACTGAGTTCCATCGCGCGCCGGCGCACGATGCCGGCCAACCAGTACATCTTCAGAGACGGTGACGAGGCCATCTCCTTCGCCGCGATCGTTTCCGGCGTCGTCAAGCTCATCAAGACAACCGCCGAGGGCGAGCGCCACATCATCGGGCTGGTCTATGCGCCGGAGTTCCTGGGCCATACTTTCGCCGAGCAACACCGGTTTTCAGCCGCCGCCGCCACCGATGTCGACATGTGCACGTTTCCGCGCGCGGCCTTCAACCGGCTTCTGGACGAGTTCCCGGAGCTTGAGCGGTGGCTTTTCGAATTTACGGTTCGAGAACTCGACATCAGCCGTGACTGGACGCTCATGCTTGGGCGGAAATCGTCCTACGAGCGCGTCGCCAGCCTCTTGCTGATTATCGCAAAACGCTCGCGGAATGCGGGCTGCCTGCCTTTTGGCGAAAATTCCGCCCAGTTTGAATTGCCTCTCACGCGCTCCGAGCTTGCCGACTATCTGGGGCTGACCCTGGAAACCGTGAGCCGCAAAATCAGCGGTCTCAAGCGGAAGGGTGTCATCGAACTTCGCACGACCCGCGAGATCGTTGTGCCCGATATCGAGCTTCTGGCCGAAGCTGCGAATATGGACCCCATCGGCGAAAATTTCGCGGGGGGCAGGCGTCCGGTCGTAACTCACAGCTGACGGACCGCCGCAAAGGCGCGGCCAAAGCCAATAATGGCCGTGTCGCCGGGGAAAACAGTTGGGGCCAGAATAATGGGCTCACCCGCGAAACTGTATCGCCAACTATTTCTCTGCGGCCCCGGCTCCCTTTTCCTGGATCGTTTTTAGAAAATTTTCAAGTTCGGTGAGGGCTTGCCGGGCATAGGCGTCGCCGCATTCATGCGCGAAGAGTTTCCTCCAAACAGGCATGGTTTTGTCGCCGCCGGCGTTTTCCCCTCCTCCGCGCCTAAGTCTCCCAGCCACATGGTCCATCGGGAATTTTCCGCCCGTTCGTGCGGCAAGGGTCGTCAAATCCGGGGGCGACAGGTTTTCTGCTTTGGCCAGGGGACCGCCGCCCTTGCCATCGGGGCCATGGCAGACCGTGCAGTTTTCGGCAAAAAGCGCGGCGCCCGAGATTTCGGTCAGAGGCTCGCAGCCGCCAGCCGGAGTTCCCTCGGCGCATGCCCAGCCGGGCAGGAGGATAGCCGCGGCTGCCGCCGCGATCCAGGCTCTCGTTCGCTTCGACATGGGCCCCGCTCCTCAAAGAATGCTCAGCAGGTCTTTAGAACGGACCAATTCGTTATCCAAAGCCAAATGACGGCAGCTTTTATCCTCCCGCTTTATGAGTTTGTCGCCCAGCGCCGGAAGCGCTACATCAACGGCAAAGGAAAGGGATGCAGCCATGATCCGCGACAAGATCTCACAAGTCTTGAAGGAGGCCATGAAGGCGAAGGACGAGGTCAAGACCACGACACTGCGCATGGTGAATGCTGCGATCAAGCAGAAGGACATCGACGTGGCGCGCCCCCGCGGAGACCAGCACATCGGCCCCGATGAGGTGCTCAATCTCTTGCAGAGCTTGATCAAATCGCGCCGTGAATCCATCGCGCTTTACAGCCAAGGCGGAAGACAGGATCTCGTCGACAAGGAAGGCGCCGAGATCGCCATCATCGAGCACCTTCTGCCGAAGCAGATGAGCGAGGAAGAGACACGCGCCGCCATCGGCGAGATTGTCGCCTCGCTGGGCGCGAACAGCGTGAAGGACATGGGCAAGGTGATGGCCGCCCTTAAATCCAAATACGCCGGGCAGTTGGACATGTCGAAAGCGAGCGCAGCCGTCAAGGACGTGCTAACCGCGAAGTGACAATCGGCGCGCGCCTCAATGCATAGGGGCGAGCGCGCCTTTCATCCAGCGTTTGCTTTGCAGGAGTTCAGGCTTCTGCGAAACGATTTCAATAAGGATCAGGAGTTCTTGCCGCAGGCGAGGGTCCCTGATCTTGTTGAAGGCCGAGAGCAGCTGCTTGGATTGATCGCAGGGGTCAGGCTTGCGGTCACCCGGTATGCCCGCGAGCAGCCGTCGAAAAAACTCATCGACCTCTTCATGTGTAACCATTTACGCACGCCTCCAACTCAACTCAACGCAACTCTGAAGGTTGTAGAACCGAACTCTTGCAATTTGAAGTGAAAATTATTCAATTAGAAAAAGCAAGCCGCTTGCGGCAAACTCATGCAATTTGCCTCAACCACTCACCCTGGGGCCTGAAGATCCAATAAGCCCTCCGATATCAATAACCTAATAGCCCAGGCCAAGGCAAATGAGAAATGAACTTGGCAAAGCTAGAAAATAGGTTACACTTTGGTATGGGGGAAAGGTTTCGTATCACCGGCTACGCTTGCCGAGGAATGATGATGAGGGTTTTTCCTCTTACGGTCGTATTTGCATTGATCATGTTGGTCAAGCCTGCTTATTCGGAAGCGTCAGATCTGTTTCATGAGAGAATAAGTATTGTCGCGTCCAAGTTTTCATCGCTGAATATACCAGGTCTTGAGAAAATACAACTTCCTCAAATCCAGCCCGACGGTTCTTTCATTTTTATCTACGTCTGGCATCCAAAGACACATCGGCCGACCACGGCTTCGTTCGAAGCCAACATCGGCGACTATTTCGACATCATGGGCGCGCAGTCCAAGGCATTCAGCGGATGGTGCTATCTGAGCAGACCGGAAACGCACGTCCTGAAGGCTGAGTCCAGCGAGGTCGCCGTCATGCGCATCAGGGCTTTAGGCTTCCATGGCAATGCGCCGCGCGGCCGGTGCCGGGGCGGGTTGCCCGGCGAGGCGGGGCAGTTGGGGCATACGCAGGTCATCAAGGATCCGCGATCCGGCCTTCTGTCCATGGTGCGATCCGGGCATCCTACGCGCTTTCCTCCCGCGGAAGAGCGGGTTCAGTAGCGCCGGCTTTTCCTTCAATCAAATCGGGACGCCGCTGCTGCGTCAGCGTTTCGGCGTGCTCGCGCCGCCAGCGCGCAATGCGGGCGTGGTTCCCGGATAAGAGCACGTCCGGGATTTCGCGTCCCTCCCACACGCGCGGTTTCGTGTAGTGAGGATATTCCAGGAGGTTGTTTTCGAAGCTTTCTTCGCTGAGCGATGCCTCGGCCCCCATGACGCCGGGCAGGAGGCGCACACAGGCGTCGATCAGGACCAGTGCGGCGATCTCGCCACCGGACAGCACATAGTCGCCGATCGAAATTTCTTCGAGTTCGCGCGCTTCGATGACGCGCTGGTCAAGTCCTTCGAAGCGCCCGCAAAACAGGATGACGCCTTTACCCTGCGCGAGATCGCGAACACGGCTCTGCGTCAGTGGTGCGCCGCGCGGGGACAAATAGATGCGCGCCAGATCGGGGGCGCCCGAAACCGCCGCGTCTATGGCCGCCGCCACCACATCCGCGCGCATGACCATGCCGGCGCCGCCGCCGGCCGGCGTATCGTCAACGGAGCGGTGCTTGTCGCAAGCGAAGTCGCGGATGTTGAGGGTGGAGAACTGCCAAAGTCCGTCCTCAAGGGCGCGGCCTGCAAGGCTCACGCCCAAGGGGCCGGGAAACATCTCCGGGAAAAGGGTGAGCACTTTCGCTTGCCACGGCATGGCTATCCGCTCAGCGTCTTGAGCCAAGCTTCTATCGGCGCATTCGGGGTCAAGCGCAGGAATCCGACGGAGATTGGAAGCGTGAAACGCCGCGGCCCGGCGCTGCCGGGATTGATGTAAAGGACATCGTCAAGCGTTTCGATAAGCGGTTTGTGCGAATGGCCGGAGACGACGACGGCGATATTTTCGGCCTTGGGATTTACGGCCAATTGCTGAAGGCTGTGAAGTATGTAGATGTTGAAACCGTCGATTGAGACGACCGTGCCGAGCGGTAATTTCTGCGCCCAGCCGCCGGTATCGACGTTCCCGCGCACGGCCGTCACCGGCGCAATGGCTCCGAGCGCCTCCAGGACTTCCGGCCGGCCGGCATCGCCTGCGTGAAGAATGCGGTCGACGCCCGCGAGAGCGGCGGCCGCCTCGCGCCGTAGCAAGCCATGGGTGTCTGAAATCAGTCCGACAAGGGTCATGACTCCTCCGCCCCTTGTCCTTCGTAGACGGGCCTCAAAACGACGGCCTGACGCGCATCGAGGTCGACGCGGGGCACATGCGCAGTCTCGAATGGGATGAGCTGGGCTTGCCGCTCGCCCTCAAATCGAACTTCCAACAAATCGCCTGCACCGAAATTATGCACGGCGACGATTTTACCGATTGTTTCGCCGTCCGGCGAGACGGCATTTAGCCCGATGAGATCGGAATGATAATATTCGTCGTCGTCTTCGGGCGGAGGCAGCACGGTGCGGGAGACGTAGAGGTCTGTCCCCTTTAGCTTTTCCGCCTCTTCGCGATTGGTGACGCCGTGCAGCGTGGCGATGACCGTGCCGCCTTTCACGCTCCGTATGACAGAGATGCGAAAAACGCACGCTCCATCCGCGCTGGACAGCGCGCCATAAGTCGCGATGTCCTCCGGCTCGGCCGTATAGGCCGCGATTTTTACCTCGCCCTTGAGCCCGTGAACGCCGGTGATGCGCCCAAGGAGCACGAGGTCCTGTTTCTCAGGCGCTGCGGGCGAGGTTTCGCTCATCGAGAGACTCGTTTTTATGCGGCCTCGCTAGCGGCCTCGGCCTTCTTGCGCCTCTCTTCGGCGCGCTCGTTGGCTTTTGTGCCCGGCTCCGCCTTTTTCGGGTTATTCCGCTCAGGGCGCTTGGCGAGTCCGCGCGCATCGAGGAACCGCAAAACGCGATCGGTCGGCTGGGCGCCAACGGAAAGCCAATGCTTCACGCGGTCCTCTAAAAGCGTGATGCGGTCGGCGTGATCCCTCGGCAGGAGCGGGTTGTAGGTGCCGACCTTTTCAATGAAACGGCCGTCGCGCGGCGCGGTGGCTTCGGCGACGACGATGCGATAGTAGGGGCGCTTTTTTGCTCCGCCCCGCGAAAGCCGGATCTTCAATGGCATTTTCTCTTCCTCTTCTATTTCCCGCCCGGGGCGGAACCTTTCCTAATAGCGGCCCCTTGAGGCCATCAAAACCTGTTACCCGCCTCCCCCTATGGACTCCTTTGCGGCAATCATCATGTCTATGCGCTTTTGCATTTCCTCGGGGCTGACCACTTCGATGAGCTTCGACACGATCCAGAGATGGCCGGCTGTGTCCTGGATGCGGCCCGCACGATAGCCGTAGATCTGATCCGCGACCGGAACCTGGATATTGCCGCCCTCGGCCTGGGCTTTAGCGGCCGTCGCATCCGGATCGTCCACCAGCACATTGAGCACCACGGCCGTACCGCCGAGCGTCGCCGGACACGCGTTGCCAACCCGCGGGTTCTCGTCCGCAATCATGATGACCGTATCGCCGATCTTGAATTCGGCGTGCGTGATGCCGCCCTCTGGCGTGGTCAGGCGGTAAAGCTCCTTCGCGCCGAACACCTTTTCGTAAAAGGCCATCGCCGCTTTCGCGTCTTTGACGACGAGGCAAACCGAAACCGTGCCGTAATTCTCCGCCTTGACTGATTCAACCATGGCGCCACCGCCTCCCATCGCATGTTCGCTGTTTTGGCTGGCCGGGTCCGGCCTGCCCTCCAGCGTCAACACACGATTTTGCGAGTAGTTTTTTCACGACAATCGCACCGGCTATTTCTTCTTGCCCGGCAGGCCGGGCAGGCCGCCGCCAAAGCGCGGCCCACCGGACATACCCGGGAGCCCAGGCATTCCGCCGCCGCCGAGCGCGCCCGGCAGCTTCATGCCCGGCGGGAGTTGGCCTTTCTTCATGGCCTCCAGCATCTCCGGCGTCGCCTCCGGCATCTTGTTCATGCCGAACAGCTTCGCGAGCCCGCCCTTGCCTTTTCCCATCACCTTCATCATGTCGGCCATCTGCCGATGCATTTTCAGAAGCTGGTTGATTTCCTGCACGCTCGCGCCGGAGCCTGCCGCGATGCGGCGCTTGCGGCTAGCCTGAAGGATCTTCGGGTTGCGGCGCTCCTTCGGCGTCATGGACGAGATGATCGCGCCCTGTCGTTTGAAAACCTTGTCGTCGAGGTTTGCCGCGTCGATCTGCTTCTTGATCTTGCCGATGCCGGGAAGGAAGCCGAGCACGCTCGACATGCCGCCGATCTTCTGCATTTGCTTGAGCTGGTCGGCCAGGTCCTCCAAATCGAACTGGCCCTTCGCCAGCCTCTTCGCCATCGCCTCGGCTTTTTGCTGGTCGATGGTTTCGGCGGCCCTTTCGACAAGGCTGACGACGTCGCCCATGCCGAGGATGCGGCCTGCAATGCGCTCTGGGTAGAAATCTTCCAGGCCGTCCAGTTTCTCGCTGGTGCCAAGCAGCTTGATCGGCTTGCCCGTGACCGCGCGCATGGATAGCGCCGCGCCGCCACGGCCATCGCCGTCGATGCGGGTGAGCACGATGCCGCTGATGCCGATGCGCTCGTTGAAAGTCCGCGCGAGGTTCACGGCGTCCTGGCCCGTGAGGCTGTCGGCGACGAGCAGCGTTTCGTGAGGCTTCGCGATGTCGCGCACCTCTTCGGTCTCGCGCATCAGTTCGTCGTCGATGTGAAGGCGGCCCGCGGTGTCGAGGATGACGACGTCATAACCGCCAAGGCGGCCGGCCTGGATCGCACGCGCCGCAATCTGCTGCGGCGTCTGGCCTTTGATGATGGGCAGCGTGTCGATCCCCGCCTGCTCGCCGAGGATCTGGAGCTGCTCCTGCGCGGCGGGACGGCGCGTATCGAGCGACGCCATCAGCACTTTCTTCTTGTCGCGCTCGTTCAGGCGTTTCGCGATTTTCGCCGAGGTCGTGGTCTTACCGGAGCCCTGCAAGCCAACCATCATGATCGGGACGGGCGCGGGCGCGAAGAGGTCGATCGGCTCAGCCTCGGCGCCCAGCGTGCGCACAAGCTCGTCATGCACGATCTTCACGACCATCTGGCCGGGCGTGATCGAGCGCACGACTTCCTGGCCTACCGCCTTTTCGCGCACCCGGTCGGTAAAGGATTTCACCACGTCGAGCGCGACGTCGGCCTCGATAAGCGCCCTGCGCACCTCGCGCATGGCCTCGGCCACGTCGCTGTCGGTCAAAGCGCCGCGACGGGTCAGCTTATCGAAAATGCCGGCAAGGCGGTCGGAGAGGGATTCGAACATACAGGGGCTTTCGATTTTCCAACACAAAACGCATCCGCGGGCGAAGCTTCGCTGACGGATGCAGATCGAAGTAACGCATATAATCCAAGACGGCAGGGCTTACAATTGAGAATTTCGCTTTGTTAAGCGCCGTGCTCATTCCGTTTGCGGCAAAGGCACATCCGGCGCCGCCTTATGTTGCATCAGCCTGAACCTTTCCGTGATCAGCACCGTGACGAGCGTCGCAACAAAAAGCACGGTGATGCCGATGCAGAGCGGCCTCACCGTGCCATCGAACGATCGCCCGATTGCCGTGGCGAAGGCGGCGCCCGCGACCGTCGAATAGAATCCTGCGAGCGAAGATGCTGTCCCGGCGATGTGGCCCATCGGCTCCATGGATAAAGCGCTGAAGTTCGGCATGATGACGCCAAAGCAAAAGAAGATGACCCCCATGAACGCGCCGAAGACAAGGAGCGGCGGCTGCTCGGGGAAGCCGGCCAGAACCATCAAGCTGCAAGCGGCAAGCCCGGCGAAGATGGCGCGATGCGACACGCCGCGCATTCCGATCCTCCTCACGAACAAGGCGTTGAGGCCGGAAGCTGCGACCAGGAAGCAGGAGATGGCGCCAAACGCGACCGGGAAGCGAGACCCCAGGCCGTAAACATCGACGAAGATTTGCTGCGCGCTGACGATGTAGCTCAGGAGAAGCCCGAACACGAACCCCATGCCGATCATGTAGCCAGCTGTCTGGCGGCACGTCACGACGAGCTTGGTCGCCTGCCAGATGGACGCAACCGAGAAGGGCATACGGTCCTCCTCATGGCGCGTTTCGGGCAGGCGGAACCACGCCCAGATCATGGAACTCGCCGCAACGAACAGCAGAAGGTCGAAAATGATGCGCCAGCCGGAAAGCTGGAGAATGATCTCACCCACACCGGGGGCGAGGATCGGGACCACAATAAAAACCATCATGACGAAGGACATCACGCGCGCCATTTCGCGGCCCCCGAAGCGGTCGCGCACGATGGCAAGAGCAATGACGCGCGGAGAGGAAGCGCCGAACCCCTGCAAAACGCGCGCGACGAGCAGGCCCGCGAAGGAACCCGAGGACAGCGCGACGATCGTTCCGGCGATGTAGAGAGCGAGCCCCGCAAGCAGCGGCGGCCGGCGTCCGTAATGGTCGGACAGCGGGCCGAACAGGAATTGCCCCGCCGCGAACCCTATGAAATAGACGCTGATGACGAGTTGCCTGTCGTTCTCGTCATCCACCCCGAGCGCTTTGCCGATTTGCGGGAGCGCCGGAAGCATCACATCGATGGAGAGCGCCGTCAGCGCCATGAGAAGCGCGATCAGCGACACGAACTCGAGAAACGACAACGGAAATTGAGCCGTTTGGGGCACGGCTCCTTGAGACTTTACAAGCATGAAGCGGACTTGGTTCCGAGGGCTGGACCCGTCCAGCATTTAGACTGGTATCAGAACGGGTTCAAGCTCGCGTGGTCCGTAAATTTCAAATAAGCGACGCTCGCCCCTATTCGAAGGCCAAGGCCCGTCCGGATTGGGACGATAAGCATGTTTCCGCTCCGGTATACTGTCAACCCGAAGCCGCCTGCGACATAGGCAGAGCCGTCGATGCCCGGAAAGCGCCGGTACAAGCCCGCGGAGTTATCGAGATTGTAAACGAGGAAGAGGGCGCGCGACCCCGTGGCCCCAATGTCGGCGCCGATTGACGGCCCTTGCCAGTAAATGCTCGCGGGCGCTGCTTCGACGCCGTTGACGCGGCTGTAGACTGTGCCCTGGCCGTATCTCAAGCCGGCGAGAAACGCGCCGCCGCCTTCATCGCCGACAATGTAGGCGTTCGGCTGCCCGAAGGTATCGAACGCGTGGTCCATGACCACTGCAAATTCCGAGGTAATCTTCCCGAACACGCCCTCGCCGGCGTTGCGGATCTCCTGCGGCGTATAGCCGGTTGGAGATGATGTCGCGGGCGGAAGCGCATCGCTGGCCGGAGGCTTCAAGGACGCAACCCTGCTATCGTGCTGAGATGGGGTAGGACGAATCGAGAGCGGCGCTTCTGCGGCCGAAGCTGTTTTCGTTTGCTGCGCATTGGAGGGCTGGGGCGAGGCTGCAGCCGCCGCCGGAGCTTTCGCTGGCTGAGCGCTTGCCGGGGGACGAAGCGCCTTGGCGACGTTCGCGGACCAAGGCACGTTCGAGGGAGCGGTTTCCTCTGGAGTGGCCGACGCTAATTGCGACGGCGAGGCAGCACCCTTAGCCACGGGGGCCGTCTGCGAATAAGGAGAAATGGGCGGCCTTCCCGCTTCGCTCTCGAGCTGGGCAAGAATGAAACCGGCCTTTTGCCTCATCACAGCCACGAGCTTGTCGTTGACCGCCTTGAGGTCGTTCAAGCGCGCGCAGGAGATATCGTTCTTGGGCGTGACGTTCAGCGTATCGAGCTGCCCTACAAGCTGCTCGATTTCCCCGTTGAATGTTTCGAGCTTGCTGTCGTCCATCGCGGCCGCGGCCTTGTCGGCCTTCTGCGCCTCGGACCATCCTTGCGTTTTCGCTATGGCGAGAAGCCGCTCCTGGAAGCGCCGCTCGCTTTCGCGATTGAGCGTTCGTAAGGCCTGAGCCGTCTGATCAATCTGCACCCCGAAGGCACGCGCGTCGCACTGATCCGCCGCATTCCCCGCTTGGGGGAAAACCGCGATAAGAACAACTATGGCAGCCGCCGATCCGATCTTCATAGTCAAGCCCTTGCGCTTGGATAGCACTCCGCTTTGGAAAGCCATGCCCCGATTCGCGCCCCGATTGTAGCCCTCGGGACAGGACACACTTGGTTCTCCATAGCGGATTTAGAAGTCAGCCGCAATCGAAGCCGGTTCGGGGGCCAAAATAGGCGGGGATTTACCAACCGAGGCGTTGACGATGCCGGCTCGATGGTGGCCCTGCCGCCCTATGAGTTGAAGAGCGTGCGATCCTGAGCGGGCGCGTCCGCAACCCAGCTTCCGTGAAAGCCCTGCGGAACGCGCCCCGGCAGGCGGATCTTCGCGACCGGATCTCCCGTGATCGACTGCGCATCGAAAATAGCGAGGTCGCTTGCATCCCGGGTTCGGTCGTAGACGAAGCCGAGAAGCCATCCTTCGTCTTCACTGGCGTGAGGTCCAGCCGGAACCATTGTGAACTCGCTCGGTATCCCCACCCCATCGAAGTCTTGCGAATTGACCCGCCCGCTTTTCAGGTCGTATTTCAAAAGCTCAGTGAAAACACCCGTAGCGAGCGTGCCGCTCGTGGCGAGCGCATAGACAGTGCTATGAGGCTGCGCCGTGCGGCTATCGTCGATTTTCGGAAACTCGATCGTGCGGTCGTCGATCTGCTGCTCCTTAGCCTTCGTGGCGCCCGGAGCAATTGTCCAGCGCGTCAGGACGGCCGTATCGAACGAATAGGAATTGGTGGAAGGCCCGCCGCGAAAATGGTCCTTGTATCTTGCGACATCGACAACGATCGTCCCATCCGGGGTCTCGAAGGCGTTCGCGACGTGGTAGACATAGCACGGCTCGACGTCCACCCACCTCAGCCGGTCAACACCGGCGCCGCGGGGCAGGATGCCGAGGCGCGCGCCGTAACTGTCGCTCCAGCAGAAGGGAATTGAGAACTCCCGCCATTGCGGAAGGGAGGTCGAACACCACCGGCAGGTCCATGAAGATCACGTGCCCCGAAGTGAGCGCAAAATCATGAATCAGCGTCGCAGCCTTGACCGGGATCTCCATGCTGCGAAGAAGAGCGCCGGATGCGTCCGCGACATGGTAGGTGAGGAACGGGGGCAGCGCCCTGTATCCGAAGAAATGCATTTCGCCGGTCAAGGAGCATATCTTGGGATGCGCTGTGAATGGCGTTTTCAGCTTGCCGCCGAAGTCGTTGAATTCCGCGGTCTCAAGCTCGCGGGTCAGTTCCATTGGCAGCCCGGCCTCATAAAGCGCCATGATGCGGTTTGCGTGCGCAATCACATGCGTGTTGGCGCGGCTGTAGCGGAGGTCGAAAGGCGACAGGGGCGTGCGCGCCTGCCCCTTATAAGGGGGGGTGCGAATCCAGCGATTGCGATACCACTCGGCCTTGCCGTTCTTGAGCGATACGCCATGAACCATCCCGTCGCCAAGAAACCAATGGCTGGAATGGCCTCGCACTGGGTTGGCGCCATTACGGACATACAGGCCGCAAAGCTCCGGGGGGATGGCTCCCTCCACGGGCAGGTCGAACAGCGTCACCTCTTCCTTGACTGGCGCGAAATTGCCCTGCATCCAATAGGGTATCTGGCCCGCTCTTTCCTGCATATCTCGGTACTCTTCCGCCTTGGGATCTTGGTGAGGCTATCGCCTTGCTGATGGTCTGCACAAAAACGCCGTTGTTCCCCGCCTTCGCGAAAGGGGACCAATCAGCTGCCAATCCTGTTGGAGTTGATGAGCAGAACGCTTTAGCAAAAGCGGCGCGATGCGCTCTTGTTCCGGGAGAGCGCCGTCCCCCGGGCTCTCTCCCGATTTTTTGATGGGCACATCCTCTTTAATCACGGAAACGAAAGCGGAGGTTCCATGCCGCGATAGCATTTCCGTGGAAATGGCCTTTTGCGGCCTCCGCCGTTAGCAGGATGCTGAAAAACGATGCCGCTTATTTCAGCGGGCTGCTCCAGGCGAGGGGCGAGGGGAATGTTTCGCCCGGGCCTGCGGTCACTTCACCGGCACGCCCTGCTCTTCGAGGCTCTCGCGCAGGTCCACGATATCTTTCTCGAAGACCGGCACGATTGCCTCGCGCATGTGCTGCGTATCCTCGAGGATCGCTTTCGCGGCGGGGCCAGCCTTCCACTCGTGGCTCAGGACCTCTTTCATGTTCCCGTCCATGCTGTCGTAATAGCGGCGGACGGCGGAGATGAGCTGCGGCGCGAGCTGGAAGGTGATGGTCTGCTGTTTCATGGTTTCCCAGACGAAGGTTCTCATCTTCAGCTCGTCGGGGACGATGCCGGCATTGGACCAGCCGTTCTTGCCGGACCAATACATGATCCAGGTATCGGACGGCAGGAAATACGAATTGGAAATGCGATTGCGAAGCGCCTTCTCGAATGTCTGGCTCCAGTCGTCGACGGATTCGAGATTGTCCTTCACTTCATCGAGCAGCGCGCGGCGCATATAAAAGCCATCGCGCTCGCTCCGCGCCACCTCGAACTGAAGCGCCGTCTTGAATTCCGCCTGCGCCGCGAGATAGACCCCCAGCACCGTCGAGGCCATCACGATAAGGTTCGCGATCCAGAACTCGGCGTTGCCGCTTTCGCGGACCTTGAAAACGCGCACAATCGAAAAACGGCGCCGGGACATAATTTCTCCGTTCAGAAACTAGTACGCCCCGCGGGAAATCCTGCCCCGCATGCAGCGAGCGTTCCCAGGATTTCCCGCGGATAAGGCGTACTAGCAAGTTATTGACTGTCGTACAGCTTATCGGAGGCAAGTTCGCCTAAGCGCTTGCGGCGAATGGGGGGCGAACTTGCCTCCGGCTGTACTAGCCGCTTTCCGGTTCGCGCGCGATTATGTCGGCTTCATGATCGAAAATGGCAGAGTTGTGGGGAAGGCGGGGATAGTGCGCCTTGAGCCGGACAAGAAAATGCGGAAACGAAGAAACTGAACGATTTTGGTCGCGCAGATCCCACGCTCTTATGGCAATTTCTACCGGGGACTTTCATGGCGCTGTTTTTTATCGGCCTTTTCATTGGCCTCTTCTTTGCCGACAGGGCGCGCTCGTTTTTCAGAGCTATGCGCAATGGTCTTCGAAAGCTGTTCCGCTCACGCTCAAGCAAGCCAGCCACGGTTCAGACGCCTCTCGTCGAAATCATCCCGGCGGTTTCGGAACTCGCGGAGGAGCCGCTCGCCATCAAGCTTCGAAAGCTCGAAAGCCAATACGTTTCCGTAGCCGAGGACGCCGCCCACCCGCGCGAATTCCTGGATCAGCCCTCGTTCCAGGAGGCCGCCGCGCTCTTCAAGAGCGAAGCCGTGTCCCTGAAAACGGTCATGCAGTATGTGCTGGGCGCGAACTGGGGGCTCTCCTGCGCGGCGCTCGCCGGTCTCGCAGGCCGTCTCGACCGTGAAAGCCTGCGCGAGCAGGTCGTTTCCGCCTTCGATCGGCTCACGCCTTGGGCTATGCATTATGCACTTGCCTATTTTCTGAGCTGTTCGACGAGGCCGCCCGTTGGCGCGCCTTACGTCAACGCCAAGGAATGGTGGAAGGACAACCCCATCATTCAACTGGATGCGCAGGAGTTTTTCGACGAATACGAGCGGCTCGGCTACGCCGCGAGTTTCGGCCCCGCGCTCGATGCCGTCCCCGGTTCGAACTATCCCTTCATCCGGGGCGTTCTTGAGCGGGTGAACAATGCTCTTGCGCGCGCGCTCATCCTTGAGATCGACGCGAGGCAGCGCGTGATCGTCGACCGCACCTTCCTCGCCTCGTTCGGGCGCTTCTGGGGCCAGGGCGAGAAACTCGATCTGCTCATCGAGCCCGAGACCTGGCGCGACACGCTGGCGAATGCCGAAGCGGCGGTTACGGCTCAGCCGCCACGATCGCTGTTCGCGAGCGGAGAGCCGCGCACCGGCAAGACCTCCTTTCTGCGGCTGCTCGCGAAAAGGCTGGAACGCGAAGGCTGGACCATCTTCGAGGCTGGCGGCGCGGAACTCATGGCGGGTCAGCAATGGTTCGGCCAGCTTGAGGGACGCATCCAGAAAGCCGTCGAGGAGCTGTCCGCCTCGAAAAAGCTGATCTGGTATATCCCGGACATTCTTCAGATCGCGCAGAGCGGAACCCATCAGGGACAGGCGGCAAGCATCCTCGAACAGATCCTGCCCGCCATTTCGTCGGGACGCCTCATTGTATGGACGGAAGCCTCGCCCGCGGGAGCGGCGCGGCTATTGAGGCTCAGGCCGCAACTGCGGAATTCGTTCGAGGTGATCCGCTTCGAGCCGCTGTCGAAGGAAGAAACGCTTGGCCTTGCCCATTCCGTCACAAGCCGGTTGTCAGCCGAAGCCGGTCTCGAAATCGACCCCGCATGCGCCGACACCGCGCTGACCTCGGCGCGCCAATATCTAAGCTCGACCGGTTTTCCAGGTTCCGCGCTCGATCTCCTGAAGTCCGCGATTGCGCGCGCCGTGAAGGGCGCGAACCGGACCGTGACGCCGCATGATGTGATCATGAGCCTTTCGCAGGCCACCGGCGTCCCCGCCGCGATCCTCGACAGCAAGGAGCGCGCCGATCTCGCCGCGATCCGTACTTATTTCGCGGCTCGCGTCATGGGCCAGGACGAGGCCGTGGCCACGATGGTCGACCGGATCGCGATGCTGAAGGCGGGGCTGAACGATCCCGGCAAGCCCATCGGCGTCTTTCTTTTCGCGGGGCCGACCGGCACGGGAAAAACGGAATTGGCCAAGACGCTGGCGGAGTTCCTCTTCGGCTCGGCGGACAGGCTCATCCGCCTCGACATGAGCGAATATCAATCCTATGACTCGACCTGGAAAATTCTTGGCGCCGCCGATCCCGCCACGCAAACCGACACGCTCATCGCGAAAGTTCGGAAGCAGCCCTTTTCCGTTGTGCTGCTGGACGAGTTCGAGAAGGCGCATGCGAATGTCTGGGACTTGTTTCTACAAGTGTTCGACGATGCGCGCCTCACCGACGCCGGTGGCCAGGAAGCGGACTTCCGCCATTGCATCATCATCCTGACGACAAACCTCGGCGCAACCAGCCACCGCAGCGCCGATCTCGGCTTTTTGCCCGGATCGTCTGGTTTTTCGAGCGGCCAGGTCATGCGCGCCGTCAGCCAAACGTTTCGGCCCGAGTTTCAGAACCGGCTTGACAAGGTGATCGTGTTTCAGCCGCTCAGCCGCGATTTGATGCGCAGCATTCTCAAGAAGGAACTCGGGTGCGTGCTTGAGCGGCGCGGCTTCAAGGATCGCGAATGGGCCGTCGAGTGGGAGGCTTCGGCGCTGGAATTCCTTCTCGAAAAGGGCTTTTCGCCGGAAATGGGCGCGCGGCCGCTGAAGCGCGCCATCGACCAATATGTCATCGCGCCGCTCGCGGGGACGATTGTGGAGCGGCGTTTTCCGGAGGGCGATCAGTTCGTTTTCGTGCGAAGCGACGGCAAGGCGATCCAGGCCGAGTTCGTCGATCCCGATAGCGGGGAAGGGCAGGGGGCGGACGCCGTCGGGCCTGCAAGCGGCGATAAGAGACAGGCCCTTCCGGCGATGATCCTGGGCGCAAGGGGCGAAGCGGCGGAACTCAAATCCCTTGAGCATCACTTCGAGACAATCCAGGCGGCTTTCGCTTCGGAGGCGTGGGATGAGGTGAAGGCGGACCTCGCCGCAAAGATGCAAGCATCCGATTTCTGGGCAAAGCCCGAGCGCTATGAGGTTCTGACGCGGCTTGCGCTCATGGACCGCCTGCGCGCCGCAACTGAGACGGCCGAGTCTTTCCGCGCCCGCCTTGCACGGGGAACGGGGAGCGGCGGCAAGTCTTCGAAGGAGCTTGTGGCGCGGCTTGCGTTGCAGCTCCATCTCATCGGCGAAGGCGTCAAGGACGTGTACGAGGCTGCTCCCATCGAGGCGGTGCTTTCGGTCGAGCCTGCGCTCGAGGGCGCAGCGGACCGCCACGGCAGCGACCCGGAAGAATGGTGCGCACAGCTGCTGACGATGTATCGCGCCTGGGCGGCCTCGCGGAACATGCAGCTTTCGGAGATTTCCGCGAAGGCGAAAGAGCCGCCTTTGCTGGTCATCGGCGGTTTCGGGGCCTATCGGACGCTCTCCCATGAAGCGGGGTTGCACGTCCTGGAAATGCCGGGAGAGGAGAAGTCCGTCGACCGCGTTACAGCGCGCATCCGGGTTGCGGCCGCGCCGTTGGGTGAAATCCCGCCGAACAAGCTTCCTGCGGCGCTTGCCGCCGCGCTCGCGCGCGCCGCGCCTTCGAACACGCTTGTTCGCCGCTACCGGAACGGCGCCTCGCCGCTTGTCCGCGACATGGTTGCAGGCTGGCGCACCGGGCGGCTCGACGCGGTGCTTCAGGGAGGTTTCGACCTCATCGCGGCGGCTTAGGCAGACTGCTCCAGCCCGGCCAACGCACCGCCGCCCGGACGACACTCGCGGCGCGCACGAAGCGCAAACGCCGCCATCGGTGTAAACATTTCCTTGCTGCGCCTAAGCATTAATTCGAAGATGGTTAAAAAAAGCGCGCCCGAATTATTTCTGGTCAAATTAAACTTTGTTATCCTTTATGAGGCGTTAAAAACAGAAGCGTATCGCCTTCGGTTCGGATGCGGGCAAGATGATCTATCCCTTTGAAAACGTGAAGCTTTTTATCCTTAATAAGATGCCCATTAAATAAAATCTAATGCCGGAATTGTTTCATCTACTGGGACGCGCAAAAGTCCGTTAATTATGTTGCGGCTTCGACTGTTAACCCTGCCAGCGCCGTCAGCGCGTGCCGCGGCGTATCTCGCTTTGCGAATTTATCATGTAATTACAATGGGTTAGCAAGCGTTAACCTCTCGACAAAGCGCTTTTCCGTAGATTCACCGCTCAAGTAATCCGGACGCAAAACGCGAGCGCCACCCAATGCGGGCGATAAAATGAGATGCCGCTATCGCACCATGCACTTCGAAAACGGGGCAAAGTCTCTTCACCCCGAAAGGGCGACGGTTTGCCGGTGATAGAGCGGGTTGGCGATTTCCTCGGCGATGAACGCGGCGACATCCTTGCGCGATATGCGCATCTTTCGCGTTTCGCCCTTCGCGCTGGCGACCCAGTCGCCGGAAGCGGAAGCATCCGTGAGCCCGACCGGCTGCACCAGAACATAGTCCAGATCGGAGGCCTTCAGCACCGCTTCCTGGCGTTCCTTGTCGGCCATGGCTTCCCTCAATAGAAGCTGGGAGAAAATCTTGAACACCATCTGCATCTTGTCTCGCGAGTCGCCTACGCCGAAGGCCGTGACGGCGATAACCCGGACCGGCGAGCCGGGGCCGAGCGCAGCGACGATGTTGCGGGTTCCCATTTCGCAAATGTCGGCGGGCGTTGTCCGGCGCGCGCCAAGGGATATGGCGAGCGACAGCTGCGGATTGCCGAGGCTTATGACAACGCCATCGTGGCCGGGGATGGCGCGCTTCACGTCGGCGGGGTTCATCGCGTCGCCTTTGACGATGGTAAGCCCCGGGGCAGGGGCAAGCTTGGAAGGGTCTCGCGCGAAAGCCGTAACCGTATGGCCATCCGCGAGCAACTTGGCAATGACAGCGCGGCCCGTGCCGCCGGTTGGTCCGAAAACGATGATGTTCATGCAAGTAATATAGGAACGCGCCGCGCTATGTCATGCTCGCGCAACATCGCTTTTGGCGACGGTGGCTTCGGCGGCAATCCCGGCAAGGGATTCGCCGATCGCTTCAAGCTTCGGGATGAGATCGGGGCCGATATCGTGGCGGCCGCCAAGCCAAACGGGATCGTTGTAGCTTATCCAGACGCCATGCTGCTCGTCTTCCCACACCAGCACGCGCTGGGGGAAATCGAGGCCGAAAAGCGGCATTTTTGCAATCAGGGGCGCCTCGGCCTCGGGATAGCCGAAGACGAAAAGTTGCGCGGGTCTGAGCCTGCGGCCGGTTTCCTCAGCGGCCTTGGCGTGATCGATGCGCGCGAACACGATCATGCCGCGCCGCTCAACCGCGATCAGCAGATTTTTCACTGTATCCGCCAAGGAAAGTGGGGAGCGGACGCTAATTATGCCGCTCTCTCGCCGACCTGTTCCGCTCATGGCCTTGCCTCAAACGGCGGATGGAAGCACTTAGATCAACCCGCCTTTAATCGGAACCGATTAAAGGCGGAAAAGTTGATCGAACTCTAGCGTTAGAGCAATCGATTATGCCTCAGCACTTATCGTTCCGGCAACGCCCATCACAAAGGTTGGTCTAGTACTGCCGTCCGGAAGTTCGCACTCCCATTGCCGCAAACGCTCAAGCGAACTTCCGGCCGTAAGCTCTACTAGATACTTAAGAGTCGCTAGTACGCCTTATCCGCGGGAAGTCCTGTCGACGCCCGTACTAGCCTCCGCTCGTGCCGGGCGCGAAGCGCGCCGTATCCGACTGGGCTGCGCGCGGCTTGTCCATGGCGTTCTTCCCCGTCTGCGGAAGTTCCCCATGAAGAAGCGCAATGGCGGCCTTGAGCTGAACGTCCTTTTCCTTTTCCTTGGGTACGTAGGAGATGCTTCCGCCGGATTCTTCCACCCCGGCATTCTTCAGGTGACCCTTCAACTGGGCCTCGGATTCGAAGGGCAGCATGGCGAGTTGCAGCTTCAGGTCAGGCGGAAGCTCGGGTTCGACGACATAATCCGGCTCGATCCCGGTCGCCTGGATCGAGCGGCCGGATGGCGTGTAATATCTCGCGGTTGTGAGACGGATTGCGCCTTTGTTCGGAAGCGGGATCATGGTCTGAACCGAGCCTTTTCCGAAGGACCGCGTCCCCACGAGCTCAGCCCGTTTATGATCTTGCAGAGCGCCCGCCACCACTTCGGAAGCGGAAGCCGATCCGCCATTGATCAGCACAATAAGCGGCTTTTCGTCGGTGATGTCGCCGGGTTGCGCCTCGGCGCGATCGATGTCGGCCGGGTTACGGCCTTTCGTGACAACGATGACGCCATGGTCGAGAAAGGCATCGGAGAGAGCGATGGCTTGATCCAGAAGACCGCCAGGGTTGTTCCTGAGATCGAGCACGTAGCCGGCAACCTTGGAGTCGAGAACCTTTTTAATGTCGGCCACAGCCTGCTCCAGATACTCGGTCGTATGCTCGTTCTCGAAAGACTTGACCTTGATCCAGCCGACATCGCCTTCGACGCTATATTCCACAGGGTTGACCCGGATGATGTCGCGGACGACCTTGACGGTGATCGGCTTTGGCTCGCCTTTTCTTGCGATGGTCAGCACGATGGGGGAGCCAACCGGCCCTCGCATCCTGTCCACGGCCGCGTCCATGCTGAGCCCTCTCAGGGCCTCGCCATCGATTGCCGTAATGGAGTCGCCCGCCGAGACGCCTGCTCGTTCCGCAGGCATGTTATCGATGGGCGCAATCACTTTCACAATGCCGTCCTCGATGGTGACGTCGATGCCGAGCCCTCCGAATTCGCCGCGCGTCTCCGCCTGCTCGTCTTCAACTTCTTTCGGCGTGAGATAGGTCGAATGGGGATCAAGCCCGGTCAACACTCCCTTGATCGCGTTTTCGATCAGTTTGGAGTCATCCGGCTTCACGACATAGTTGGCGCGCACCTGCTCGAGCACGTCTCCAAAAAGTTCGAAACTCTTATAAATGTCGGCCCCAGCCGCTACGGCGTCGCCCTTCTGAACTGGATTCAGAATGACAAGTCCGCTAGCGGCGGAAAGGACGATAAGGAACGCACCAAGCGCGAGTCCCCGTTTGCGCATTACTGTTTAACCTTCTAGCATTTCTGAGAGGCCGTGAACCGATCCCGGTCACGCGCTTTGCCAAGGGGAAGGCGTTTACCTTCTCTTAACGATCTCTCCTCACTGTCCTGCTACGAAGGCAATATTTGGGCCAAGGCTAGCAAATCTGGCGCTTATTCCACGATCAGCCGTGCGGCATTTCGTGCTGCGACGTCTGCGCCGCTGGTAGGTCGGTGGAAAAAACAAAACGAGAACATGATGAAGCAAAAAGGGATTGACAAATTTGAGGCCAAGCTGCAAACCAGGGCTCGGACCGGAGCAGAATCTGGGCGCAGGAGCTAGCGTTCTGGTTTTGCTGGTCTTTTCTCTTCGGAGGGGTGCCCGAGCGGCTAAAGGGGACGGACTGTAAATCCGTTGGCTAAGCCTACGTTGGTTCGAATCCAACCCCCTCCACCATTAGTTTCCCTCAAGTCCGCCATGACCGCGCTTGCAGACCCGATCCTCCGGGGGCTTTCGATCTCGTTTCTGTTCGGGCTTGCCTCATCGACACCTGACGGTGACCGTTATCCCTGCCAACTATGTGGTTCTGAGGCTATATGAAGGCGGTTCTCAACTCCCGCAATTCGCGTATATGACCGGAAAAGCGCTGTGGAGAGACCGGGATAAGATTTACAGCTGCAGCCTGATGCGCATGCGATGCGCCAGCGCGAGAAAGACAAAGGCATAGGCCAGCGCCCAAACCAGGCCTGTCGTTCCCTCCGTCAACAGCGCGGGAAATTGCAAGTGCAAGCACTTCATCAGCGCGGCCACGATATTGGGCAGCATGTAGATCAGGAGCGGATTGGCGGCGGCGGGACGAAGGAAAGCGGTCCAGCCCTGCGCGCCTCTCAAGTCGATCAGCCAGTAGAGAAAAGCAAACAGCACGACGCATAGGGCGGCGCTATAGAGCGCCCAGCTTGGCGTCGCGTCGGTCTTCGATACGCCGTAGTAAGGTTGCAGGAGGGCCCCAAGGGCGAGAAGCGCCAGCGCCAAAAGGAGCGCAGATCCGAAACGCTGCGGCGTCCCATCTGCGCTCGAGTTGAAGAAAAACAGCGTTGTCACGACGCCGCAGAGCACAATGGAGGTGTGGACTGCGTTTTCTGACTGCGCAGCCAAAAGGTGCAGGATGGGCGAGGACTGGACCGCATCGAGTTGGGCGACGCAGTAGTAGATCAGCAAAAGGAGGAGGCCGATTATCAAAGGCAGCCCACGACCGCGTCCAAGAAGGTACATCGCGCTGGCAAACATGTAGGACCACCCGATGAGGCCCAGGATGCCCCACCACCGCGGCGATAGAAGCACGTTGCCGTCCTCGCCGCCACGAAACAACAGCGCGAGCGCAAAAAGCACGGCTACGCCGGCCACGCGCAGTGCGGCCGCGAGCGCCTTGTTCTGAAACCGGTAGACGCCCCAGACCAGGAGCGCCGCCGCGTAGAACATGACCGACCACAGCCCAATCGATATGGGCATGGCCTGTTCATTATAGCCTTCCTCGGCATTGACCATGAAAACGCCGAGTACAAGCAGCCCGAGCGTGCGCATCAGCACATGGCGCATGAGTCGCCAGAAGGTATCTCGGGCAGCGAGCCGCTGCGCCGTGGCGAAGGGGATCGACATTCCGACGATGAACAGAAACGCCGGAAAGACAAGGTCCGGGAATGTCATGCCGCTTGAATCGTCCGGCGTGTGATAAAGCCAGGACGGCATGCCTTCCACGTTGTCCAGCGTGTTCACGAAAATCATGGCGAGGATGGTCAATCCCCGGAAAGCGTCGATCGCGAGCACGCGCCGCAGCGGCAGTCGAAGCGGCAACAGCAGTCCCGTACTTTCGGCTTCTGCCGCAAACGTCACCGAACTCATGAAAGCTCCATACAGAAAACAAACGCCGGGCTTGCTTGCGCAGCGCCCGCAGGAAGGAACGGTGGGATGGTGATAACGATCCGGGCGTTTCGATGGCGGGATGAACGCGCTGCCGTGATGGGCGCCTGTATGAGCGGAAATTTCTTGAAAACTCGAATGGAATGGAGCCGAACTTATACAAAATGACGCGGTTGCGCTTGTGTTTTCCTCGTGTATGGTGCCGCCCACGTTTTCCAAGGGGAGGGTGGCGTGATGAGCCAGGTCAAATTCGTTCTCGACGAAACGCAGATTCCCAAGTTCTGGTATAATCTGACAGCCGATCTGCCCGGCCCGCTGCCGCCGGTTCTGCACCCCGGCACCAAGCAGCCGGCCGGTCCCGGCGATCTGGAACCTCTCTTTCCGATGGCGCTCATCCTCCAAGAGGTATCCACTGAACGGGAAATCGAGATCCCCGAGCCGATCCGCGATGTTTACCGCATGTGGCGGCCGTCGCCGCTGATGAGAGCGCGGCGTCTGGAGCAGGCGCTCGGAACGCCGGCCAAGATCTACTACAAGAATGAGGGCGTCTCGCCGGCCGGATCGCACAAGCCGAACACCGCGGTGCCGCAGGCCTGGTACAACAAGGAGGCGGGCATCACGCGCCTTTCCACCGAGACAGGCGCCGGACAATGGGGTTCGTCGCTGGCGTTTGCGGGCGCGCTGTTCGGCATCGATGTGACGGTTTTCCAGGTCCGCTGTTCCTACGACCAGAAGCCCTATCGCCGCGCTCTGATGGAAACCTATGGCGCGCGCTGCATCCCTTCGCCGTCGAACGAGACGGAGTCCGGCCGCGCCATTCTTGCGGAACATCCCGATAGTCCCGGCTCGCTTGGCATCGCGATCTCAGAGGCAGTCGAGGTCGCGGCCAAGGACCCTGCGGTAAAATATTCGCTCGGCTCGGTGCTGAACCACGTCATGCTGCACCAGAGTGTGATCGGCCAGGAAGCGATCAAGCAATTCGAGATGGCGGGGGACGATCCTGACGTCATCATCGGCTGCGCGGGTGGTGGGTCGAATTTCGCAGGGCTCGCTTTCCCCTTCATCGGGCTGCACCTGCGCGGCGGGCGTAAGCGGCGCATCATCGCGGTCGAGCCCGCCTCGTGCCCCTCGATGACGCGTGGTAGATACGCTTACGACTTCGGCGATACGGCCCATCTGACGCCGCTCGTGAAGATGCACACGCTCGGATCGACATTCATTCCGCCCTCCTCCCATTCGGGCGGCCTGCGGTATCATGGCATGGGTCCGATGGTCTCGCATGTCTATGAGCAGGGATTGATCGAGGCGCGCGCCTATCACCAGAAGACTTGCTTCGATGCCGGTGTGCAATTCGCGCGCTGCGAAGGCATTGTGCCGGCGCCGGAGTCGACGCATGCGGTGCGCTGCGCGATCGACGAGGCTCTCCGCTGCAAGCAGGAAGGCAAAGCCGAGACCATCCTCTTCAACCTGTCGGGCCACGGCCATTTCGACATGGGCGCCTATATCGCCTATTTCGACGGCAAGCTCGTCGATCAGGATTATGACGAAGGCGAACTCGCCATGGCGCTTGCAGGCCTGCCGAGCGTGGCGGCTTAAATTTTCGGAAGGCGTGCATCGCCCGCCTTCCGGCGATCAGCGCTGGGCTCGCCGTAAAAAGCCTACTCGCCGGCGATTATCTCGCTGACGCGCCAGTGGCTTTTGCCTGATGCAGCCACGTCATCGATCTTCCAGGCGCCGTCTTCCTGCATGAGTTCATAGCGAAGCACGGTCTGCTCTTTATCATCGTGCGAAAGGAAATCCGCGACGACCACCGCTTTGTCGGCGCTCTCGCTTTCGGTTGCGATGTTCAGAGCGTGCACGTCCGGGTCCTGGCTGTCCGAAACGACATCAAAATCGATATTAGGCACATCGCCCGCAGGCGTCCGCTTATCCATCTCGTCGAGCGCAGTGCGGAGTCGCTTTGACAGATACCGTTCGCGCAAGTTGGCCTCGACGAAAATCGCAAGGGGCTGCTGATAATGGCCTGAAGGCCCGGCAGCCCCATAAATCTCGGTAATCAGGACGGCAGGCCCTCCTGACTCCGCAAAAGCTACGCCGAATGACGCCATGAACAGTGACATGATGAGTAAAGAGCTGCGAACCATGCTGCCTCTCCGGATCTTGCTGGATCGAGAACTTTTCGAATGACGATTACGCCTCGCGGGAAATCCTGACCCACATGCAGCGGGCAGTGACAGGACTTCCCGCGGAAAAGGCGTACTAGCAACTCTTTAGTATCTAGTACAGTCGCTTGACGGCGAGCGCTTCATCCCCTGCCGCCGCCGCTTCTTCCTGCCGGTCCGCGTGCTGTCGCGGCTGTTCCGGCGGCTCTTTCTTCGAAAGGCTCGCCGCTGCCTACGAGCAAGGACGCCTGATCCTTGAGGGCAGCCTCTCGACGCTCGCAAGCCCAGCTGCATTCGCCGCCGTCCTGAAGCCGTTGCGCCAGAAGAACTGCGTCTACGCCGAGCGGCCCTTTGCGGGTCCGAAGGCCGTGCTCGCCTATCTGTCGCGCTACACCCGCCGGGTCTCCATCTCGAATGCGAGGCTCATCGCCCATGACGGGCGCGGCGTTACCTTCCACTACAAGGACTATCGCGCGGACGGGCTCGCACAGCGCAAGGTGATGACGCTGGCGACGGACGAGTTCATCCGCCGCTTTATGCTCCACATTCTGCCGAAGGGCTTTCACCGCATCCGTCATTACGGACTGTTCGCCAATACAGGCCGCGCCGCTCACATCGCGCGGCTGCGCGAGTTGCTCGGCTGTGCGCTGCCGCCTGCGGAGAAGGTTGCAAGTTCCATTCAAGACGAACCGGAAGAGACGGTCTTGCTGCCCTGTCCCTGCTGCGGTTGACGCATGATCCTCATCGAGATCTTCGAGCGCGGAACGCAGCCCGACGGCTTCCCTCTAAAGAGCCACCAAGCTACAGAATTGCCGAAACACGAGGCGGCTGGACTGGCAATAACACAGCAGACACTTATCGAATGATGGTCTGTAGGGGGGGCCAAGCCGGCTTCGCTCGTTAACGTTGCGCGCTACCTTCAGCTCAGTGCTATTTAGGCTTTAGTAGATATTCGCGGGGTGCATAAATGGAGGTTATGGAAATCGTGGCTGTGCTGGAAGATTTAGAAAATTAGTAATGAGAGACACGGCTAGCGAGGACGGATCTCCCAGCCTTAAAGAAAGACCAGAAACCAGCGATGCCGTAGAGGCTCCGTCAAGTGTCATCAACTGCTAACCATCGCGAATTGACCCTGCTGACTGCAACAGCATAACGCGATTAGTTAGGTCCGCACCTGGGAGTCAGCGGCTGAGTGCTGAAACCAAGCCTGGGGCCGCTGGAGCTGTTCTTGCGAAACACAGTCTGTGCGTGTACTGAACCACGTTTTGAGAGTGTGATGTGTGTGTGAGGCGGCGAGTTGGCATTAACACTCGCAAAGTCGGACTGGCCGTAAGAAACCCTTCAAAGCCCTTCAAACCCCTCACGTCGCGTCCAGCCGGGGATGAAATGAAGGGTTTCAAGGGTTTTGGAGGGTTTCTTTGGCCGCGCCTGATAATTGTTTCGTCTCAGTCAGCCGCAATTTGCCATTTCACCGCGCTGTTCGATTTGAGCGACTTTGCACAGCGCACAATCCGCGAGCCCTTGACGCGAACTTCGGCGTGGCGCTCGATCCAACGTCCGAGGATGCGCGGGTTTATCGAAGCCCCCCGCTCGCTCGCGATTTCGCGAATAGCGTCATCAAGTGACCTACCCGCCTCGGTCTCGGCCAACGGCGCAACAACACACCCAGCCGTCAATTCGGCAACGGTAAACCGCTTTCCGCTGTAGACCGCATGTGCCGCCGCAAGAAACGCCGCGAGTTTCTGGCGCCCTGGGTTGAGTTCCTTGGCGACGGCGATGCACTGCGCCGGATCGGCGACATCGGCGATCTGTTCCGCCGCCAGCCAAATCAAGCACTGGCGAATGAGATCGTCCCACGCCTCGAACGACCCGAGCCGGCCTGCCGACGCGCGTGGCTTGCGACATCCGATGAAGGCAGAGCAGGAACTCGGTCATCAACTGGCCCGCGTGCATTACCCGCGCAAGCTGCCGCGCGTGCTTTCGCCTGAAGACGTGATGCGGCTTCTGGAGGCGGCTCCAGGACCTGGGCTCTCAAGTACAAGGCCGCGCTGAGCGTGGCGTATGGGGCCGGTCTGCGGGCCTTGGAAGTGTGCATGCTGCGTGTGAGCGACATCGACAGCAAGCGCATGCTGATCCGCGTCGAACTCGGCAAGGGCGGCAAGGGCCGCTTCGCCATGCTCTCGCCGCAACTGCTTGAGCTGTTGCGCCTGGTGGCGCCAATGCCGGTCCAAAGGCTGGCTGTTCCCAGGCAAGGACCCGCTCTTGCCGCTGACGACCCGGCAATTGAACCGGGCCTGCCATCTGGCGGCGGAGGCTGCGCGCCTTGGCTCATGGGTGTCGCCGCACACCTTGCGCCACAGCTTTGCGACGCATTTGTTGGAAAGCCATACGGATGTTCGCGTGATCCAGGTGCTGTTGGGACACGCGAAGCTGGAAACGACCGCGCGCTATACGCAGGTCGCCGCGAACCTCATCCGCGACGTGATGAGTCAGCTCGACCGGCTCACGCGTTCGGGGGCGGACATCGATCTGCCGCAGAGTTAGCCGGGCGGCTCATGTCCCGCCCCGCTTTGGAGCTTGCGGATATCTTCCGCAAGCACGGTCCCGGCTGGCGCGCCGCCAACCGGGGGCATATCAGTCTTGGCCAGCTCAAAGTCATGTCGGCTATCGAGACCTGCCGCACGGCGGCGCTCGGCGGCCATGTCGCGGCTTGCGAGAACCGAGCCCGCGGCCGCACGCACATCGCCTATAACAGCTGCCGCAACCGGCACTGTCCAAAATGCCAGGGGGCCGCCGCGCGCGAGTGGCTGGAAGCGCGCGAGGCCGAGCTGTTGCCCGTGCGATACTTCCAGGTGTTCACGATCCCAGCCGCGCTGGCCGACATCGCCTATCAGAACAAGGCGGTGATCTTTGACCTTCTGTTCAAGGCTTCGGCGGAGGCCATGCTTGCGATCGCCGCCGATAAAAAGGATCTGGGCGCCAGGATCGGCTTCATCGCTGTGCTCCATACGTGGGGCTCTGCGCTGACCCATCATCCCCATGTGCATATGATCGCGCCGGGCGGCGGGATCTCGGTGGATGGCGAGCGCTGGGTGAAATGTTCATTCGCCGCTTCCTGGTCCACGTGCTGCCGAAAGGCTTTCATCGCATTCGCCATTACGGCCTCTTCGCCAGCACTGTCCGCGCTGGAAATCTCGCGACAATGCGGGCGCTCATCGCGCTTTCGTCGCAACTGCCCCAGGTGAATGAGGCGCTCAAAATCGCTTCGAGGGCGCTTGCCGGCGGCGCAAAACAACGCCCGTTCCAGCGAGGTTCGACACCTCATGATCGAAACAAACGCCGTCTCCAACTCACCGATGGCCGATCTTCGCCCCGCTCAAAGGCTGGCGTCGGCGGAACTCGCCTACGGCCCAAAATCGAGCCTGTCTTGCAGGCCAACTGGCGCCGCTTCACTCTCGAGTCCGCAGCCGCTATCCATGGAAAGCGCTTTACCCGGCCTTTAAGCGGAGCCGGTCACCCCGAAAAGCCGCTGCGCCCTCAGCGATCGTGCCCCAGAACGTGGTGTAGCTGACGGTTGGCGTCGCGATGACCGGCAGGGCCGGGATTGGTCAGGCGGCCACAGCAGGTAGCCCGACGATTGGATTATCGCTCAAAGGCGCGATGGTTTCCAGCGTCATATAGCGGGCGCGCTGCACGGCCCACTCATCGTTCTGTTCGAGGAGGATCGCGCCTATGAGCCGAGTGATGGCGGCCTCGTTCGGGAAGATGCCGACGACTTCGGTGCGCCGCTTGATTTCGCCGTTCAGCCGTTCGATGGGATTTGTGGAGTGGAGCTTGGCCCGATGCTGCGCTGGAAAGCCCATATAGGCGAGCACGTCAGGCTCGGCTTCGTCCATGAGCAAGGCGAGCTTTGGCAGTTTGGAACGCAGTTGATCGGCGACCTTTCGCCATTGCTGTTTGGCGGCCCCGGCGTCGTCTTGCGCAAACGCGGTGGCGATAAAAGCGGAGACCACGCGCCGCCCGCTCTTGCCGGCATGGGCGAGCGCGTTGCGCATGAAATGCACGCGGCAGCGCTGCCAACTGGCATTGAGCACTTTTGAGACGGTCGCTTTGATGCCCTCATGCGCGTCCGAGATGACAAGCTTAACCCCGCGCAGGCCCCGGCGTGCAAGTTTGCGCAAGAAGGCGGTCCAGAACGTCTCGGCTTCCGAAGGGCCGATGTCCATGCCCAAGACTTCGCGCCGGCCGTCCGCGTTGACTCCAACGGCAACGATGACCGCAACTGAGACGATGCGGCCGTTCTGCCGAACTTTCACATAAGTGGCGTCGATCCATAGATAGGGCCAGTCGCCCTCGATGGGGCGATCAAGGAAGGTTTTGACGCGGTCGTCGATCTCCTCGCACAGCCGGCTGACCTGGCTCTTGGAGACGCCGCTCATGCCCATCGCCTTGACGAGATCGTCCACCGAGCGCGTCGAGACGCCTTGGATGTAGGCCTCCTGGATCACGGCGGTAAGCGCCTTCTCGGCCATGCGGCGTGGTTCCAGAAAGCCGGGGAAGTAGCTCCCCTTGCGAAGCTTCGGGATGCGCAGCTCAACGGCGCCGGCGCGTGTCTCCCAGATGCGGTCGCGATAGCCGTTGCGCTGGGCGAGCCGCTCTGGCGAGCGTTCCCTAAAAGCGGCGCCGGTGAGGCCGGAAACTTCCATCTCCATCAGCCGCTCAGCGGCGAAGCCGATCATCTCGCGCAGAATGTCGGCGTCAGGCGTCTTCTCAATAAGCGCGCGAAGGCTCATCATGTCGTCGGTCATCGGTGGTTCCCCAGTTGCGTTGGTGTCGCAACCCGATCCTACCGGTAAGTCGCCGATGACCACCGCAAGCCGCTCACTCGCTACGGCGCCATGCAGGGCGCGCTTCGCGAGCGGCTTGCTACCGTTGAGTTACACCACCACCGGGGACGTGAGCCCCTCAGCGCCAGGCTTGCTCAAATCCCCATAGCTGAGAGATCGCTGGAGCCCTGCCCCCCGCGTGTTCCTTCCCCGGCCGTTTTCGAACGCCGGCCCCAGCAGATGGGGCTACCCTCATGAGGGCCCGCATCCGAAAACGTTCACGATAGCAGAACTCCGGCGCGTTCTCAGGGCACAACCGCAATACGCTCAGCAGCGGCCCTTGCGAAGCCAAAGCTTTGCGGCGCTCAACCTCTCAATATACTTTCCAGTTCCGAGGCTACGCTCCAGCTAGTCCGAACGTTGGCAGTCCGCGCCAACTTCTAACCTAAAGGCGCGCATCGCAATCCGGAGCAGGTTAGTTCCCCTATGAACGAAATATAGAAACCCCAACTGGCGAGCTTCACCAAATTGTTATCATATGTACGGCGCTCATTGCGATGAACAGAAAGGCAGCAGCCAGCCACAAAAAAGCCGCCTCCGCCTACGGACTATCCCTCCGAGCACTAGCCTCCTTTCAGTTTCCTTCCCTAAAGTTGTAACCTTTCCGAGAAGCTACTATTGAAAGCCTCGTAAGGTTGAGCCAGTTGGGATACCCAGAACTTTACTTTCTTTTAGAACGTTGGTAACGTTAATTCCATACGTAGGACTACTGTAGGAAATATCGGCAGCTAGAGCGTATCTGTTTTCGTTTTATCCTTGATAGGACTGTGCCGGTATGCCCTAGACTCAGCTCCAATACCTAAAGCTAAGCCATAAAGTATATAGTAGGCAGCTGTGCATCAGAACCAAATTCTGTACGACTCGACGGGTCGAAGGCGCAGGATCGTGAATATTGCAGGAGCGGCTACGATAGGTGCACTATGTGTATCTATAGCCATTTTGACTCTTGGTTTTCTTATCCCACCGAAGCTTGTTGCTCTAGAAAATCGAGACATTGAAGTCCCTGTTTTTTCACGTGGCTCGATTCCTCACTCGCAGTCTCTATCGCAACCGCCTTTCAGCCTCCTGAGCAGTCGAGACTTCCATGCGTCAGCTGTTACAGCAAAGCGGTTCGCCTTTCTTGAAATGGATAACGTTGGACAATTTGCGCTCAAAGAGAATATCGCTTCGATCGACGGTCTTCTTCCTGATTTCCTAGTATTGAGAGGAGGGGAACTCGTTCAACGATCACGTGAGCTAGAACAGCGGATGCGCAAGTGGCTATCGCAATACTCAGTTGATTTTCAAGTTTATCCTATCTTGTCCAATGGCGTTCGGAACAGTGATTTAGCGTCATACCTCAGCTCAGAAGTCTCAATTTAAGAAGTTAGTATCGGACCTTCTGTCATACCTCATGAAGAATGGGGATGCCGGAATTGCCTTGAATTTTGAGGAGATGCTGCCTGCAACCCAGCCGACGCTTTTCCGCTTTCTTCAGGAGCTCAAAGGTGCTTTCAGGGCATTAAACAAAGGTGTTATTCTAATCTTGCCCGACACGACCGAGCGAAGTTGGATGCAGAACTTTGCCCAGGTATCGGATTTCATCCTGGTTAATCTCCACAAGAACGGCGGAAGCCGCCCCGAGCCTCTCGCAAGCCAGGGCTGGTTTGAGTCACGTTTAGCAGTCCTGGCTACCACGATCGAGCCTTCCAAGTTGATCATCGGAATCGGAGCCTTCGGCTACGATTTCGGCCGGGCCGCCGCCATAAGCAAGATCTCAATTCCGTCGGCATGGGCGCTTCTGAAAAACAGTGACGCCAAGCTTTCGCTCGACGAGAGGTCACTCAATCCTTGGTTTCGTTATACGGATGCCGCGGGCGTAGTTCATGATGTTTGGCTTCTCGACGCGGTTACATTTTTCAACCAGGCTAGAGCGGCATTGACTTATCGACCGGCGGGACTGGCGCTTTCGTCGGTTGGGTTCGAGGATCCCAGCGTTTGGGCTGTCTTTGGAAAGGGCAAATCGCCAAATCCAGGAGCACTGAGCCTGTTGGAGAGGCCGCCAGCCGTTTTCTATGCTGACCCGGGCGCTCCAAGGCCTGAAACAATGATCGCTTCCAATTCTTCTGCTACGACAGTCCGAAGCTTATCTTATAATGAGCGTCTTGGATTGATTGTAAGAGAGTCATTGGAGCGCGTTTCCCCTGGGAAAGAGCTCATTGCCTCACCTTACGCTAGTGAGAACCTGCTCGCGATCACTTTTGATGATGGTCCCGACAGGAAGATAACCGATAAGATCCTAGATATCCTGCGCTACAAATCCGTCAAGGCGACCTTCTTCGTAGTAGGCAGGAACGCGCTGCAGAATAAGGAGATTTTGCAGCGCGCCTATAACGAGGGCCACGATATAGGCAATCATACGTACCGGCATCCTCGCGTCTCAGAACTCTCAGCTTCGGATTTGGAGTTGGAACTCACCTCCACGCAACGTGTACTGGAAGCCACACTCGGGATTCATACGAAGCTGTTTCGTCCGACCTTCGGCGGTGGCCCCGAAGATCCCGAAAACCTGGGTGTGATCGAGAATGCTTCACGGCTTAACTATTTGACTGTTTTGGCAGGTATCGACTCGTTCGACTGGGTTCGTCCGGCGCCTCCTCCCGGAAAGATTGTAGACGCCGTCCTCAAACAGGTTGCCGGCAGAAAGGGACAAGTTCTCCTTTTTCATGATTGGGGAGAAAAGCCCGCAACACTCCAAGCGCTTCCACTTGTAATCGACGCTTTGCGCGCGAGGGGTTTCCAATTGGTCACGGTCCATGAGTTGCTGGGTAAGGCCAGACAAGATGTCATGCCCGTCGTTTCTTTTACGAACTCGGTAGATAGGGCCATTGCCGGCATACGTCAGTCATCATTACTGGCCGTATCTAGTTTTCCTGTGCTCCTTCTACGCTTGGGCCTGCTTCTGGGTGCGATAAGTGTCATACGCTGCGCCTTTGTCATCTTCGCTGCGCGCCGGGAAATGCGAAGGGAGCGGGAGCGAGAGCAGAGTTCCTATTGGCCATCGATAGCGGTAATTGTGCCCGCCTATAATGAGGAGAAAGTCATATGTAAGACTATAAAATCCGTGCTTGCGTCGTCACGCAAAGACTTCGAAGTTATAGTGGTGGACGATGGCTCACGAGATGCGACTGCGGAGGTTGCTCGGCGCGCCTTCGCCGACGATCCACGTGTAAAGGTCTTTGTGAAGCCTAATGGTGGCAAGGCAACAGCAGCAAACTTCGGACTGAGGCAGACGGAAGCTGAAGTTGTTATATGCCTCGACGCAGATACGGTTCTGTCCAACGATGCAATCCCTCTGCTGGTCCGCCATTTCGCGGATGGCAGAGTAGGTGCAGTGGCTGGTACAGCCGTCGTAGGAAATAAGATTAATCTTCTTACGCAGTTCCAGGCGATCGAATATACCATTGGTCAATATCTGGATCGGCGGGCATTCGCATTATTCAATGCCATAGGAGTCGTCCCTGGGGCGATCGGCGCATGGCGACGCCAAGCTTTGCTTGCCGTCGGCGGCTACTCATCCGAAACGCTTGCTGAAGACGCTGATGCGACATTTGCTATGGTAAATGCTGGCTGGATGGTGATCAATGAACCGGGCGCCGAGGCAAGAACCGAAGCTCCCGAAACTGTCAGAGCCTTTCTAAAGCAACGTTACCGCTGGATGTTCGGTACGCTTCAAGTAATCGTCAAGCATACGCCGGAGGCAGTTAAAAAAAGAAACGGTCTTTGTTTCATCACTATTCCAAATTCTCTACTTTCCCTATTAGGGTATGCTCTATTCATACCTGTCCTCGACACAGTATCAATATTTTCTCTTGGCTTCAGCCTAAAACATTACTTCTTTGAAAGTGACACCAATATCGCGGCTGCTCACTTAGAGACTTTGAGATGGTGGATTGTCTTTCAGGTATTCTATCTTCTTCCGGTTGCCGGAGCGCTAGCAGCTGTCAAGATTTCGTTGTGGGTTAAGTCTCGTGCTTATGCTCCTACTGCAGCGATTCCTGTACGCCCCCCTCCTCTATTGGGTTGGGTCTGCCACAATGCTTAGGGCTCTGAAAGGCCAGGCTTTGAGCTGGGGAAAGCTTGCCAGAACCGGGAGCGTAAATTTGCCTGAGAGACAGAAAGAAGTGCCGGCGGGTTGAAGCCCGCAGTCGCGCATCGAAATTGGCTTGTAGCAGGAGTTAGTAATGTCCTTCAAGATAGTGACAAGATATTCCAAAAGGGTCATCGCAGTACTTTGTTGCTTTGCCGCGATGTCTGGCGCTGTTGCATGGCAACGAGGCTCAAACAGGGATATTTCAGTTTCGGATGATCATTTTCTGGCCAGCACATCTATTCCTTCAAGTTTAAAAAGGCTTCCCGTTAAAGCCGAACCGTCCCTCAAGCCTACACCTCCTATAAAGTATTCAACCCCTATAAACTCTTCACTGCCCCTGAAGTACGCACTCGGCGATCGTTTGAAGATAACACTTTTTGAAAACGTCGATCTTTCTGATGAAGAACAGGACAACATACCTATGACTGGGCTCATGGAAAGAACGGAGCTAACAGGGGAGTACGTTGTTCACGAAACTGGTAATATCGTAATGCCACTGCTTGGGGCCATCGAGGTTGAAGGGCAATCGACCGATGACGTCGTAACATCGTTGCAGGACGCGTTCAAAAGGACAATGCGAAGGCCTGCCAGAGCTAGTGTTGTGCTTTTGGACCGCGAGCCTATCTACATCGTTGGGAAGGAAGTCAGGCCCAGCACGATCAAATATTCACCGGGCATGACTGTTCTGCATGCAATCGCCCTCTCTGGGTCGGTGAAAGCTGAGAACTTGGACGTTTATATCCAATCGGAGTATGCACGAAACCTGGAGAGGCAGGAAATAGCGACTCAAAAACTGAAGAAGCTCATCGCGCAGTCTGTGGCGCTTAACTCCGGCCAAGACGGGCATGCGCCGGAAATTCCGGCCCGGCTCATCGAGCTTGCGGGAACCCAGGAAGCAAAAAAGCTCCTCGATAACGCCTCAGAAACGAGAAGGCTCATTGTTGCAGCGAGGGAGCCTCAAGTTGCTTCTTATCAATCCTCGCTCAGTGCTGCTCGACAGGAGGCTGCAAGCCACGCGAACAGGATCGCTTTGCTCGACGAACATACGAAGCTCTATCTCGCGCGTCGCGACGCCGTTCAGCTACTTCACAGCCATAATAACGCCCCCGCCTCTGAACTTGTGACCATAGAAAACGAGGTCGCCAACTTGAGGGAGAAGAAGGAGGAAGCGATCGCATCCCTGAGCAGGGCGAAGGATTATATTGCACAAGCGGAGCAGAACTTAGCCAAGCTCGAAGCCGACCGCAAACTCGAACTGCAAAGTCAACTCCTCAAAGTAGATGGAGAAATTGCGGAACAGGAAGCGAGTTTGAAGGCTGCGCGCCGGATGACAAGCGATTTGCGCATCGCCACACTGCGCTTTACCGGCAAAGGGCAAAACGTATCCTACGAGATCATTCGTCGGACCAGGCATGGAACATCTCGAAACAAGGTGAACGAGACCACTGAACTCGCCCCGGGTGACCTTATACAGGTCGTAGGAGAGGACGGCTCGGGTATCTAGCCGAACAGGTGCATATGTAATCAAAGGAACCGGAGGACAACGAATGGTGACCCATATTCATATCTGTGGCACGGGTACTCCCACCTCCTCCGGCGCCTCGGCCATGATGTGCGCTCTGTGGACCCGGGCGGCCTTAGTGGCAAAGGTTCCTGATAGCAGATGCCGACAGATGGTGCGCCTCGTGGTGCGTATCAGTGTACTGGCGAGCTTGGTATTACTCTCCGGGGACTTGAGATGTTGCGCCGCCTCCAGGGAGCTCCGGGGGCTCCCAACGACACCCCAAGCTGAGCCAAGTGATGGGAAGCCGCTAGCAATCGGCTTTTATGTTGACTGGGATTTGCATGGCTACCCATCTCTAAGGAATTACATTCAGAGTCTCGATTGGGTGGTGCCGAGCTGGCTGTATATGTGGGGAGAAGGGATGGACCTTAGGACGTCAGTCAACCTTGAGGTTCTGGATCTCATCCGGACTGAAAAGCCGAAGACGCGGATTCTCGCCATGATCCAAAACGCTTCTGCAGGTGAGTGGGACGGAATCTCTCTCTCTCGTTTTCTAGCCGACCCAAGATCACGACGCGAGCGTATCAAGGAAATCGCGTCCTTCATCGAGACCTATTCCCTTCAGGGGATCGTCATCGATCTCGAGCAGATACAGGACTCTGCGCAAAAGGATATGATCGCTTTCGTCAGTGAGGTGCACGCCACGTTCAAGGAGAAAGGCTGGATCGTTTCAGTCGCAGTCCCTTTCGACGATCCCAGGCTTGACTATGCCGGGTATGCCAAGGCTTGTGACTACCTCATCCTGATGGGCTATGATGAACATTGGTCTACTGGCGATCCGGGGCCGATCGCTTCGTATCATTGGTTCTCAACCCGGTTTGCGACACGAATGCGGGGCGTCGCCCCCTCGCAGACCATCGTCGCGATTGGCAATTATGGCTATGACTGGACCAGCGGCGTGAAAGAAGCGCAGGTGCTAACCTTTCCCGAAGTGATGCAGAGGGCTCGGAAGATGAATGCGACGGTAGAACTTGATCCAGCTAGCCTCAATCCCCGCTACTCGTACCGCTACGAGGGCAAAGCGCATGAAGTTTGGTTCTTGAATTCCACGTCAGCCTTTTATCAGTTGCAAGCCGCAACTCCTATCGACCTGCAGGCTACGCTCTTTGGCGGTTGGGGGGCGAAGATCCTGCGATCTGGTCCGTGCTGCCTCACGCCTATGATGCACTGCCCACCCTGCCATCGGTCAAGCAGGCAAAAGATGTAAAGCTTAAAGTGCCGGTGGATTAGCTACCACCTTTTAGTCTCCGGTGTAGATGGTGCTGCCCCGCTCCGTTCAGGGCCGGACAGATTTGCCGGAGTTTGCGCATTGCATGCGGGCGTGGCGGAACGCATGACCATGGCGGCTTTGGAGAGTGGCGCCATGCCCGTGTTCGCTTGCCTGGCCAGCTGGTTGATCTTGGTGCCAAGCTTCTTCACCTGCATCGCGAGCTCATGGATTTCCACGAGTTTCAGCATCGCTGGGGACGCGCGCTTGGATTTCGGCTCCTGCACGGCTCCGTTCCCGGCAGAATCGAGTAGGGTCCGCATGTATTCGCTTTGGCTGATGCCCGCATCATCCGCCAGTGAGGCCAGTTTCTCCGCCTGCGCATCCGTCAGCTGCACCCGGATGCGGCGGTCCACTGGATCGGGTTTCTGGTAGCTTCTCGCGGGCATTGTACGTCAAGCCTCCCCAACTCTTGAGGGGCAAGCAACGGCGGGTTGAGCCACAGGCGAATGCGCGGGCCTTTGTCGCCCATTTTTGGGCACAAAGGCATTGCTTGCTCCCCTACTCAAACCATACGATTCTGCCTCTCTGTCGTACTGGGCGTCAAAGCCCCTCAGCGGCGTTCAGGGAACGATTTCTCTGACAGAAGAAGCAGGGGGGTTCCCCGCCCTAGCGTGAATACCCCACAAAACGGCGCGCAGCCAGCGGCGGCGCTCGTTTCACTCCGATGGAACGGCGTCTGGCGGTCACGAGCGGCTTGGCCAAGCAAGTGATTCTTCTGAGCAAAGAGGAATCGACGCTTGCCCGGCCTCCACATCAACGACCACCAGATGAGGCTGTTCGTAAGCATCCGGTGAGGACCGCAGGATCGGTTGCCTCAGTTTATGCTGCGGCTTTCAAGGCGGCGCCGGCGATCTTCCAGTTCCAGGGCAAGAGCTCGCGAATGCGTTTTGCTGGATGATCGGCGATGCGGGCCAGGATGTCGGCAAGCCATGCACGCGGGTCGACGTCGTTCAGTTTACAGGTCTCGATCAGCGTGTAGATGGCGGCTGCGCGCTGACCTCCGCTGTCGGAGCCGCAGAAGGTCCAGTTGCGTCTGCCAACCGCGATGCCTCGGACGGCTCGTTCGGCGGCGTTGTTTGACAGGCAGATGCGGCCATCGTCGAGGAAGCGCGTGAACGCGCGCCATCGTTTCAGACTGTAATCGATCGCTTTGGCAATCGGGCTTTTCGATGAGAGTTTTCGCCGTTCGGTTCGCAGCCATTCTTCCAACGCCTCGACCAGCGGTCTCGATCGTTCC
This sequence comes from uncultured Alphaproteobacteria bacterium, assembly GCA_963757195.1. Lineage (GTDB taxonomy): Bacteria > Pseudomonadota > Alphaproteobacteria > Rhizobiales > Rhodomicrobiaceae > Rhodomicrobium. Next base: position 801,055 of record CAVWQG010000001.1, on the reverse strand, counting down.
TGGCGCACCTCGTGGCGATAGCTGGTGGATCGTCCATTGATCTCGCGCTCGATGGCGAACAGCTCATCGATGCGCCACACGGCCTCGATGGCGATGGGCGCTTTTTGTAAGTCGGCGAGTTCAAAAAACTTGCGCCGTCCATGAGCCCAACAGGCCGCTTCGACGATCGGGCCAGGTTTGCGGCCTTCAGCGTAGAGGCCGTTATAACCGGAGTAGGCGTCGGCTTGCATGATGCCGCTGTAATCGGCGAGATGGTTTTCCGGATGTTGACCTGCACGATCGGGCGAGTAATGGAACAGCGCGGCAGGCGCTGCTTCGCCGCCGAAGGGGCGATCGTCCCGCACATAGGCCCACAGCCGGCCGGTTGTGCATTTCCCCTTCGCGAGCACCGGCACGGTCGTGTCGTCACCGTGAATGCGTTCCGCGCCAAGAACATGCTTCTTGATTTCGTCGACGAGGGGCATCAGCGTCGCTGCGGCCGCGCCAACCCAGCCGGCGAGCGTGGAGACATCGAGATCGACACCTTCTTTCGCGTAGATATCGCTCTGACGGTTGAGAGGCAGGTGCGCGCGATATTTGGCGAACAGCACTTCGGCCAGAAGCTGCGGGCCAGCCCGGCCCCGCTCGATCGGATGGGACGGTGAAGGCGTTTCGGTGATCTTTTCGCAGACGCGGCACGTGAAGGTTTCGCGCACGTGGGTGATGACTTTCCAATGCGCAGGCACGCGCTCAAGCGTTTCAGTCGTGTGTTCGCCGAGCTTGCGGATGCGGTCGCTGCCACAATGGCGGCACGTGCAGGGAGCGCCATGCACCACGCGCTCGCGGGGCAGATGGGCAGGCAAGGGGCGACGCGCGGGCTTTTCTTTTTCTGCCTCGATGGGCGCCGGGGCCTTGGTGGCGATCCTGGCCGCGGCCTTGGCCTCCGCGGCGCTTGCGACCAGTTCATCGAGCTGCAGTTCCAGCTGATCGAGAAGCCGCGCTCCCTTTTCCGACGATGCGCCGAAGGTATTGCGCCGCATTTTCGCAATCGTCAGTTTCAGCTGTGCAATCTGGCCGTCAAGATCGATCGCACGGGCATCGGCCGCAATCAAAAGCGCCTTCAAGGCAGCGATGTCGTTTGGAAGAGTTGCAGGATCGAGCGCCATGCCGGCGGTTTACACTGCTTCGCGCTATCCCGCGACCTGCGGCCGGTATGTTTTTTGTGGGGCGCGCCAGTCGATCCCTTCCAGCATATAACCAAGCTGAGCCGGTGAGATCGTCACCGCGCCGTTCTCAAGCTTCGGCCAGATGAAGCGCCCCCGCTCGAGCCGCTTCGAGAACAGGCAAGCGCCCTGACCGTCGTGCCATATGATCTTGATGAGGTCGCCGCGGCGGCCGCGAAAGACGAAGAGATGGCCCGAATAAGGATCAGCTTTCAGCGTCTCCTGAACGAGCAGCGCCAGCCCGGGAAAGCCGCGCCGCATATCGGTGTGGCCGGTCGCGAGCCAGACCCGAACACCGGCGGGAACGGGGATCATGCCTGGTCCTCAAGCGCGGCCGCGATGCGCTTCAGCAGCGCCATATCGATATCTGAGCCGATCCGCAGAATGCGCCCATTCGCCAACACGACTTCGATCATGCCGTTTGTGCGGGCCGACGAAGGCTCGGCCGGCGGCGCGAGAGCAATAGGCACAAAAGCCGGCTTCTGCACGGGCTCATTAGCCTTGAAAGACTTGATCCAACGGTAAAGCAGGCTCGAAGACAGGTTGTGCCGGCGCGCGACCGCGCAGATGCTCGCGCCGGGCGCCACCGCTTCGCTGACGATCAGCAGCTTCTCCGACTGGCTCCATATCCGCCGTGTCGAAACGACCGTAAAATTGTCTGTAGACCCATGTCCAGACATAGGCACGGACCTATCTCCATCGAAGACCTCAAGCCGTCACAAAAACCGCCTTTCATCCTCATTCGCAAGGCGGTCTTCACCGGATGGATACAGACCATCCTGAAATGGTCGGAGAACAATCAGCGCCCGCCTTGGCTCCGCGATGCGTTGAGGCGTGTTATGACCGCCCCTAACTTAGACGAAAAAGATGTAACGGAATTAGTGGAGCTTCTGTTGGGTAGGGAAGGTGCTCCAGAGCTTCAGCCTTTGCAGAGAAAGCATCTTCCTGCCGCCACGGCTAGGGGATATGCAATATCCTTGCTAGCGATGTATGAAATCAAAGGGGTTAATAGGCTCGCAGATAATCAGGAATTGCGGTTTGCCCCTGAGGGTCTGACGATAATCTACGGAGACAATGGCGTTGGGAAATCAGGGTATGCCCGGATTTTGAAGAGAGCTTGTCACGCAAAAGCACCCCAGAAAATTCTACCCAATGTGTTTGGGCATTCTCAGCCGAATATCGCACCACAAGCCAAGTTGCGGTACAAGTTTGGTTTGCAAGAGCAGGTAGTCGACTGGAAGGACGCAGCGTCAGGTTCCCATAAAGATTTGTGCTCAATAAGTGTTTTTGATCGAGAATGCGGCAAGGTGCATATTCGAGATAAGAACGAGATTGCTTTCCTTCCCTTCGGCCTTGATATACCGGATAGGCTAGTTGAGCTATGCCAGCAGGTTAAGAGTAATTTGCTGGCAGAGTTGGAGAGTCTTCAGAACTCCAGAGACCCACTTTTTAAGAAACCTAAATGGCAAGCCGAAACACAGGTCGGTAAGCTAATAGGAAACCTGTCGCCGGCTATAGATCCTGACAAGATCCGAGAACTAGCGACCCTATCCCCGGAAGAAATTGATCGCCTCACCAATTTGACTCGTGACCTCGCTTCGGATCCGCTTAAGGCCGCCGATGAGCAACAAAGATGGGCCAATCATCTGAACCGATTGGCAGATACGTGTGTGAATTTACTTAACAATCACAATGACGCACGCCTTTCAGAGATACGCCAAGCGCAGACCGAGGCGGAAGCAAAGAGAAAGTCTGCCGATATAGCAGCGCGTGAGAACTTTCTAGCGGGTCCTCTGCCTGGAGTTGGCACGGCAGAATGGAAGGTATTATGGGAAGCGGCTCGTCGATACTCGAATGTCCACGCCTATCAGGGCCAAGCCTACCCTGTTACGGATGGGACTGCTTTATGCCTCCTATGTGAACAGCCTCTTGTTGAAGAGGCGCGGAAACGATTCGATAGCTTGGAGTCCTTCCTTCAAGCCGACATTGAGCGCCAAGCCCAAGAAGCGGAGCGATCGCTTTCGAATAAGAAGTCCCTTTTCCTTGCGAACTCTCATGATGCCCGGCATACCTCGCTGCTAATCCAGTTACGCAGCACGAATCCCACAGCTGCTAAGGCCACCCGTCGTTTTCTTGCTGGCGTTCGCCTCAGAAGGCACATGGTGCGTAGGGCTCTCGAAAGTGGGGCTTGGCCGGAGCAATTCCCTTTAATTAACAGCCCAGCCGATTTGTTGCGCACAACGGCGCAGCGCACCCAGGCCTACGCAACTCAACTGAAGCTGTCTGCGGTAGCTGAAGAACGGCAAAAGTTGGAAAACGTAAGGCAGGAGCTTTCTGATCGACAGGTCCTCTCCGAGGTAGAGCACGTCGTGTTGGAAGAGGTAGCTCGCCTTAAGAAGATTTAGAAAATTCAACAGTACGTCGCTAGCACGAACACAAATAGCATTACAAGGCTAGGGAACGACTTGGCGGACAAAGTTGTCACTCCCCAGGTATGCGACAGATTCAAGCAAGAGATCGAGCATCTTTCCGCCAACCGCGTGCATGTAGAGATAGCTCGTGCCGGAGGAAATTATGGTTCGCCTAAATTCGAGGTACGCACGATGGATCGCTTTTTGGTTAAGGCGGCCTTGACAGAGGTACTGAGTGAGGGTGAGCAAACATGTGTTGCCTTCGCAGCGTTCCTAACGGAGCTGGCCACGGAAAGTGAGAAGTCTGGACTTGTGTTTGATGACCCCATTACGTCTCTTGATCACAGGTGGCGCAAGAAGGTCGCAGAAAGGCTTGTTAAGGAAGCGCAAGCCCGACAAGTAATAATATTCACTCACGATTTGGTTTTCTTAAATGACTTGAAGGACTTGGCGGAGAAAGCGAGCGTTGCCACGCAATACGTCACTATCTCTCGTGGAGCGTTGGGCGCAGGCATAATTACTGAGGGACTGCCTTGGGTTGGAAAAAGCGTGGCGGATCGCCTAGACAAGCTGGAGAAAGATATAAATGTCGCTAAAGCGCTATACCAAGCCGGTGAAGATGAGAGTTATGCAGCGGCCATTTTTAATATCTATAGTAGACTTAGATCGACGTGGGAAAGGGCTCTAGAAGACACTGCCTTAGGGAATGTCATTTGCCGCCATCGAGATTACATCAATACGAATAATCTCAAGAAAATAACTGCTTTCTCGAACTTGGACTGCGAGCAGTTTAAGGCGGGATGGGGGAAGTGCTGCGACTACACAGATGCCCACGATCATTCCCGCGTGAGGAATTTAGAGCCGCCCTCTCCGCAAGAAGTGCTTCAGGATATCACAGCACTGAAAGCCTGGAATGACGGGCTTAAGGCTCGTCAAGTTAGCAAGTCCAAAGCCGCTTGATTTTATCAAATCAACACCGATCAGAGACGACTAAAGTTGCCCTGTCAGAAAAATGGCAACATGTTTTGCGCCGTATCATGTAAGAGCAGGGTCTTTTCAGAATTCTGATCAAACCGTAAAGGGGGCTTAGGCTTCAGACTTACATCATGTTCAACGATTGTTGGGCAAAGTTCGTTCTATTATATTTGTTGGCCGGCCACCTCATCAGATATATATTATATAGGATAAATGCAAGGTTACGGATGGACGCATTGCTTTACAAATGGGATACCGCGAGAGGAACCGTATTTATAAGGGCCATGCCAAACGGCCGATACCATGTGATCTTCAATGATAAGAGTTTGGGCTCATATCACTCAGCTCGTGCGGCCGCCGATGATGTGGCCGGTGGACATACGCTTTTGCCTGCCAACGGAGTTGAGTTTTCCCTTTTGGATATTTCTCCCGACATAGGCGACTGGGAGAGAGTAAAGGTGCATTAGCCTCCAATACTCTGCCATTGATTCTGAGCGGAACCATCTTCAAAGCGTCGACCCTTTGCCATAATGTAAACATTCGGATGTCTACCAAGATGTCTAGGCCCAACATCTATGTCATACCCGCCATCCTGGCGCTCTTGCCTGGCAAGTGACAAACTCTTGAGGCGTTGTTCACAAGTAATTCTGAGTATAACATAAAGGACGTTATGTAATATAAACGCCAATGGAATGTCATATGGTCTTATTAAGGATTAATACTGATTATTAATATTGCGAGCTCCACGTTTGCGCGGTAGTATTGCTACACCAAGGAAGTGTTTCTGATGTCCAATACAACGCGCTTTAGCGTCAGCCTGAATAATGACAAGGGTGCCGCATTGCGGGCACTGGTCGAAGATGGGGCATACCCTTCCCTCAGCTCCGCCTTCGATAGCGCCGTCGATGCCTTGCTGGAACTGGAGCACCAGCGTAAGGCCTGGTGGGATGAGATTGCCCGGCGTTGTGATGCGGCCGAAGCCAATCCAGAGAGGCTTGAAGACCCTGAGACCTTCTTCCGGAAGCTTAAAGCAGAGATCGAAGAGCTCAAGGCTGGCAGCGGTGCATGAAGCAGCGCAAACTTTCGTTGGACGCGGAAGCGCGTCGCGATATTAAGGAGGCGTGGCGGCTCATCAACCGTCAGGACGGTAGCGACCGCGCGGATGGCGTCGTGGTGCGCATCCAGACCTTCTGCATGAGTTTGGCTGAATTTGGAGATATTGGAAGCCGCCACGATGATACCCGGCCAGGACTTCGCAGCACGGGCGTCCCCGGTCTTAGCACCGCTTCCGTTTTCTTCGTCGTTTCGGGTGACAAGGTGACTGTCGTGGGGGTCAGCTATCTGGGCCGGAACGTTTGGAGCAGGTTCGAGGGATGAGTTACGACGTCGGCCTTCCTGGTGCTCTTCCCGTTCTAGGAAATGAGGCAGGCCCTGCCTTGGCCCGTGCCGATGAATTCTTCCTGGCCCATATCGAGAACCCCAATACCCGCGCTGCCTATCAGCGCGCGGTGAAGGTCTTCTTCGTTTGGATTCGTAAGCGGGGGTTGGAGCACTTTTCCCAGGTCACGCCGGTAGTAGTGTCAAAATGGGTGCAGGAGATGAAGGCGTCCAACCTGGAAACCGCCACCATCAAGCAGCGTTTGGCTGCAGTAAAAGGCTTTCTTGATTACCTGGCCACCGGCGGCATCATTCCCGCCAATCCCGCCGTCAGCGTCCGCGGCCCTAAATACAGCGCCACCCGCGGCAAAACCCCGGTGCTAACCGGAGCTCAAGCGGCCCAGCTGCTGGCTGCGATTGATGTCACCACCACGGCCGGCCTGCGAGATCGGGCGTTGATTGCGCTGATGACCTATACCTTTGCCCGCATCGGCGCGGTCACGCACATGACTGTCGGCGATCTATTTCATGAGCGGAATCGCTTGTGGGTTCGTCTCCACGAGAAAGGTGGCAAGCGCCATGAAATGCCCTGTCATCACACATTGGAGGAGTATCTCTGCGATTATCTCGAACAGACCGGCCTGAAAGGGCAGACGGCGCGGCCACTGTTTCCCTCACTGTCCCGGTCGCGGGAGCTGACCGATCGGCCGCTGCACCGGGTTGAAGCCTGGGCGATGGTCCGGCGCCGGGCGGAGGATGCCGGTCTCAAGACGGCGGTGGTAAACCACACTTTCCGCGCTACCGGAATCACGAATTATCTCGAAAACGGCGGCGTGCTGGAGCGGGCACGCGCCATGGCCAACCATTCTTCCACCCGCACCACTCAGCTCTATGACCGGCGCAATGACCGGGCGACACTCGATGATGTGGAGCTCATTCGGCTGGGGTAGTTGCCCAGGCACAGTTGGGAACAGCGCCTCGTTCAAGATATACGAATTTGTGGGTCAACTCTGCCCCGGCTCGATTAGCCACCAGAATTTATATTATGTTGGATAAGGATATAAAAGAATTGGCAGTCTCGTCGTCAGAGTGCTGCGTTAGGTGACATTAGATGATGTGTAGTTGATCCGGCTGACCTGACCGGACACTTCCAATATTGCAATCTCTCAAATTACGGGCGGCACACTTCCACCCCTCCGGTCACAGGATTGGTCCGGATGGTCCCCTGGTGCGCGGCATCACAGGTTTCCGAGCCAAGACCAGAGAGTTTCAAAGCCCCGGAGACATCCAGCGGGGTGGAGACGCTGATGCCGGTGTTCAGGTTGGCGATAACGCTGGCGGTACCGCTGTTGATTTGGTCCCCACTGGCGGCAAGGCCGCTCAGACCACTGCCGTCTCCCACAAAATGCGTGGCGCTGATGGTGCCGGAGACTTCCAGGTTGGCATTGGGGCTGGTGATGCCGATGCCGACGTTGCCGTTGTTATCGATCCTCATTCTATCAACTAGCGAGGTACTGCCGTTTGCAACCGTAAGAAATCGGATTGCCGATCCATTATCGGAATTTGTCCAGTTGTCGGTCGTAATAAAACTGATCTGGGCTGCGCCGCCTCCATATGCGCTCGAGCCGTAACCGCCGGCGTTTAATGTGCCAAAGGTATCTCCGGTTTGTAGAGCGGTTGGACTACCGGCTGTTCCACGCGCTGCCCTAAGCGATAAAACAGGAAAAGATCCGGCTCCGAAGGAATCAACCAGTATTCTTGATTTGACGCCGTCCGTTCCGACAATATGTAAATTCGTACCCGTATACGAAACTCCTGGAGCCGGAAGACCGGACGTGTTGCCATTAACCGTCAGGGGACTATCCGGACTAATCGTCCCGATCCCGATGTTGCCGACATTATCGATGCGCATGCGCTCAGTTTCACTGGCTGTTCCAGCCGTAGTTGTGCCAAATGTGAGGTAAGTCCCCTGGACGGTGTCGGTCCAGTTTTCTGTTGCCCAACCTTTTACGCTGGCCCTGGTCAAACTTGAAAAGCCAGTTGTCCCATATCCTCGACCACCTACACTGAATAATCTGTCATTTGCCTGAGATGCTGTTGGCGCGGATAACGTTCCGCGTGCTTGGCGCATAGCCAACCCCACACCACTTGCGGTGGAACTGGTGTACGCGTCGAAGTAGAGTGTCGCGCCGATACCTTGCACGACGTTAAACGACCCTGCTGGCGTTGTGGTACCAATCCCCACATTCCCGGAGAAATACCCCGTCGTCCCGGAAAGCCCGCCGGTGGCCGAAACCCCGAGGGTAATCAGCCCCCGCGTGGGATCAAACCATCCTGTGTTGGTGCCGTTCTGGGTCAGGCTGACGTAGGCGGTATTGCTGATGGCAACCAGATTGGTTGTCCCACTGGTAATCCGGTCGCCGTTGACAGAAAGATTGGCCAGCCCGCTGCCGTCTCCCACAAAGTGCGTGGCGCTTATTGTGCCGGAGACTTCCAGGTTGGCGTTGGGGTTTGTGGTGCCGATGCCGACGGTGCTGCCTGAGGTGATACGCATACGCTCGATAAGTGACGATCCATTTGACGTAAACATGGCTAGTGTTTGAGCGGACGGCATACCTATCGCTGTGCCGTTAAAGGCATAAGAGGAGTTGCCGGACGTATTTAAAAGAAGTCCGGTAAATACAGGATTAGCCCATCCGTAATCCACGATAGACCAGCGCGGATTAGCTTCTGTATTATAATATTTCTTTAGGGAGGCATCGCTGCTAAATCGCCAATGGTTACTATCGCCTTGGGTGACCTGCAAAACATCCTGTGGCGACACCGTACCAATCCCCACATTCCCATTCGTCGCCACATACAGGCTGGCGGAGGTGGTTTGTGTGGTGTTTGAAACAATAAAGCTCCCCGAAACCTGCAAAGTCGCCGTCGGCGAAGACGTACCAACCCCCAGCAACCCCCCGCTGGTGAGGTACGGGCTGTAGGAGGGACACCCGATGTCGGCCGGACGCCGATTGCTGGGGGCTGCGCTGCATAGCCGGTTGCTCACGTTGCCCAGCGTCGAGGAAACATAGACGAAATCCTGCCAGTCCCCCGCGAACACCGGCGCAGCCAACCCACTGCCAAGGCACGCGGCAAGCAGCAGGGAACGAGGACATTTCACGCCAAGAGCTTAGACGCAAGCCTCGCCGGTTGCTATCCAACCCCCTCAAGAGCTCAAGCGGTTGTGCGGCAGGCCTGCCACAAGTTGCGGCGTAAAAACCGCATCTTGGCAGACAGGTTCGACCCGCTCCTCAAGTGCGTGAGCTCTAATTGCCTGCCGTCAGACTTCCATCTTGAATTCCCCTTCCAACACGTCAGCCAATGGAGAAAGGCGAAGCTCACTCATCAGTGACGCGGAGCGGAGGAGTTTTTTGGGATACCCTCGGATGACGAAAGCCTGACCCGGACCCAACCCACGGCCGACGTCCTGCATCTGAAGGATCCTCTCGAAATTGCCGCGTTAGGTGGCAACTTTGCACGCGGGGATATTCCCTCTTCCCGCGCCCCTCGGCGACAGTGCGCCATGCTCGCCGCATCCGCACTTCGTACGCTGCCTGTGCCTCAAGGGGAAGGCGGCCGATGACGCATCCCGCCGCTCGGGAGTTGAGGCAAATCCGGGGTGAGCGGTTCTTTCAGGTGTTCGATGACTGGCTGGAATTAAGCCTGGCAGCCTTCTGCCGGGATGAAGACCGCTACATGGCCACCATGAAGCGCTACGGGCCGCGCGAAAACAGCAAGGAACACCCGGCGGACCATTTTGCGAGGGCACTTGGCGCAATCCAGTTCGAGATGGTGAAGGACAACGAGGCTGGCGTCATCCGCGACCACCTCGGCGAAATCTATGAGACCGAGGGCGCGTCCGAAAAGGAGATGGCGCAATTCTTCACACCCATGCCGCTGTGCCAACTGATGGCGAACATAACGATCGACGAAGCCGCCCCGGAAGAGGCCCGCATCGCCGATCCCGCTTGCGGCAGTGGCCGCCTGCTGCTTGCTTGCATCAAGCTGCGCCCCAAGGGCCACTATTTCGGGGTCGATCTCGACCGCACCTGCGCCAAGATGGCAGCGCTCAACATGCTCTGGCGCAACGTCCATAGCTGCATTGTCTGGGGCGATACCCTGCGGCTCAAAGGCCGGGGTGGCTGGATGACCGCCTCCACCGCGCTCGGTGGGCGAATCCAGTCTTTTGACACGGAACGGGCGCAAGCCATCCTCGAAGCCTCCGTTCGCGCCATGACACAACCCGAAGAGCCGGGGGTCAAAGCAATGGAGGATTCCGCGGAATTGGAGCAGGCCATCCAGACGGCGCGGCAAGGCAAGCGCGGGCAGTTTGAGATGGATTTCTAGGGTCGGTTAATGGAGCACTCGCTAACAGCCGCTTATGAGCGGAGGGGCGCCGATGGCTCCAAGTCTGCCTGGGGCCATGAACGGACTCTGGGCTGAGGCCGGGGGCAAGGGAGATTATTCGCAGCTAACATGCTATAACTCCGGCAAGGAGCCCCTGTGCTATGAAAATCACCGTTGAAGTCAATCCTGAAGACCTCGCCGTCATTACCGAGCAGGTCATGAAAGCTGCAGGCCCCGAAGCGATGAGCAAAATCTGGATAGCGATCGGCAATCAGATCGCGGGGCAAGTGCAGGCTCATATGTTGTCACAGATACCAGAGGCTTTCCGGCCGTTTTTCGACATGCAGTCGCGTTCGACGTCAGAAAAAAAGTCGTGATTACTCAGGGGGCCAGACCACGTCTGGATCAAGAAGACGGCGCTCGAGGGACACTTATCGCGTTAAAAGTCATTCTTCGGGAAGTGCCTTGAGCGGCTAACGAGTTTCACTCGAGACAATCGGCACATGAAAATGAGTTTCGCCATCAAGATGGTCTCTCGTGATAGCCGAAAACCGGATCCCACATCTTTCGCAAGGTTCCATGGGCCGCCGGAAAGCAGGATTTCGGCATCGGAATGGGGTGCAGCGGCAAATTGTATTACGGACTACGCCTTTCCGACCCCCAGAGCATTCAGCCAAGGGATTGGCTGCCCCAGGTAGGAAGCTACGATATGTTGTATCTTTAGAAGGCTACCCACATCGCCATCTTGCGTTAAAAAAGCCTGCAGGTTCGTTTCATAAACTGCATTTCGGCCCGAAGCGGTCGCGACCTTTCTGCCTAATTTTAGAGCCGCCATTCCTAATGCTCCAGCCACGCTTATGGCAAAAAGTGCCAACGGTGACGGCATATTGACAGCAAATCCAAGAGCAGCGAGAGCGAAAAAAACAGCGCCGGCGCCAACCCCCCACTTCCACCCCTCACTGATCACCGGAGCGTTAGCAAATTCATTTGCCGCCTGATTAGCCATCATCCGCGCCATCGACAAGTGTGCGTTTGGGGTGATCTGTAAAATTTGCGCTAGGGCTTTCTCGCTATTCCTTTTGTCCCCGAGCCAACTATGACAACAAGCAAGCCCTAAAAAGGCTAGCGCCAATCTGTAAGACTTCTCCAAATGGATTGCCTGTAGAAATTCGTCTCGCGCCTTTCGCAACAGAGTGATTTGTTCTTCGCCGCTATCTCGGGCAGCCTCAAGAGCACTCATGCCCGCCTTCAAGTGGACTTCGATCAGCTTATCGATCTTGCTATCAATCGAATCCACTAATCCCAGAAGCTGCGCGATTTTGCTCGCAAGCTCAGTCGCCTTAACGATTGCTCCCGTGCCCGACAGAATGGTTCCCAGACTAATGAGCTCTGGCATTTCGATCCCCCATCGGACAACGCTTACCAAGCTTATATTATAAAATCAGCATGGTAATCTCATGCCAACATGGGAATAGCAAATCGTGCTCCGCGCCGCTACTGCCTCAGGTGAGGAGGATCGTGCTCCAGGCTTAAAGCTGTCAACGCGCCGTCAGTCTATTTCATTGCTGCCAATTCTTCCTGCGCTGCCACCATCAAAATGAGCAACGACGACATCGTGTTGGACCGGTTAGGGTCAACAGTGCCGGTTCGGATAATGTTTCAAATGCCCGCTTCGGACCAGAAAGCCGCAAATGAGCTCAGGCTCGCCTTGGGCGACCTAAGGAAATGTGTGTGGAAACGCACCAGCCCGGCCCCGTGCGGGTTTTCGGAGCCGTCCGTCGCGAGCCGCCCGTACCTCCGGCGCATCAGCGGGGCGGCTCGCGACGGGCGCGCGGACACGCACGTGCCGGTGCAGGTTTTTGGTGAGTTCCAGAGCAGACCTTGCCTCGTAAGCCATCAAGCATGCGCAATCAGCGCGAGCGGCCCCGGTTTTCCGGGCGGGCTTTTGCGGCGTTTCGCTCAAGAAGATGCCGACGCGCAATGCTCCGCACAAAGTCCCCACCCAAGCCGAATCGGCCGTTTTCCAGGGCCTCAAGGAACTCTCCTGAAGCTTCGGACAGCTTGATCGCCAGCGGCTCATCGGAGAGTGCCCCGGAATAGCTGGCCGCGAACTCCCTTTTCGCCAGCAGCGTAAGATCGGCCGCCACCATCTGCTGCTGGATGCTCACGGTCCAGCCGAAGGGCTCGCCACCGCCATGCTGCCGCGTGGTCTGGTCAAGGAAGGTATGCGAAAGCAGGAGCAAGGAATTGTCCGGCGCGGCGGGACGAGGATGCACCGTCAGCCGGTGAGATAACCCCGCCGGTGCGTCCGCCAATGGTGCGGCATTCACCCAAAAGTCCAACGACCCATGGTCACGCTGCAAGGCCAGCGCCAAGGCATGGGCATCGCGGTTCATATTCGACAGAATGCGCTCGCGGACGCGGCCAAGGCTCGCCAATGACTGGCGCAGCAACATATCTTCGGAACTGCTTGAACTCAGGCGCGGCCCTCAGCTTCCTTGCGGCGGCCCTTTCCGCCCCGAGGAGCCATAAGTTCATCAACGCTCGGCTCCTGCTCGGAAATCTGGCTGTCGCGGCCCGGCCGGGGATATTCCGTCGAACCGGTCAGCATCGGCTTCTTATTGCGGTCCTGCTTCACCCACATGGCGAGCGCGACCACCGGCGAGCCATCGCCAGGATTGAGACGCCCCCAAAAGTGATTCTGACGGGCGCGCTTTTCGGCCTCCTCCGGCGTGTCGGCAGAATTCGGCTCGCGGAAGCGGTTGGCGAACATCACGAACTGCCTGGGTGCCAGCTTGATGTTATAGCCCGCATCCATGGCCTCGGCCGTCAGATCCTCTTCACTGGCGAGTTGGTCAACCTGCGCCAACGCGTCGCCTGTAATAGGAAGGCCGTCGATACTGCCGTAAAAGTAGGGCCGCTTGAGACGATCCTTGCCTGTCCACACCCCCAGCTCGTGCTCATCTTCACGACCAGGAATGCTGAGCCTGCCGGTAAAATGAGGCTGGTTGCTGCCCGGCTCGCGGGAGCGGTCATACCAGGCGATGAAGTTACCACGCTGCGGATCGTCCACGGCTTTACCCTTTCCTTGACAGGGAGCATGGCGGCAGCCGAAATGGGTATCAATTCAAGCGACTAAAAAGTGGGCAAAGAATTCAATCAATGCGGGCCACAATCCTCCATCCTGGGAGAGGTCCAGTCCTGACCACCTTTGCGGATGATCACATCGTAGCTGCGGCACCCCGACCGCGAGCCAGGAGCAACGTGAACCTCAAACTGCGCCTCGTGGACCATGATGGGGTCCGGCCAGGTGAAACTGGCTCCGTCCGCAGTGTGTTCAATGGCGGCATTGATGGCAATTTGGGCATTCTCAAAATCGCGGTCAGCCAACTGCCGAAGCAGACCTTGATTAAGGTCGGGGTGAAGCCCGGCGCGCATCGCTTTCAGTTGCAAAGGGTCACGCTGATTTAGGCGTGGCGCGGGTAGTTTGGTCATGACCATGGTATTCAGGCTCACGCCATCCGGAGTGGGCTGTGGCGTTCTGTTGAAAAGCTCGCTCGGTCGCGCGCTGGCTGTCAGCCGGTTAGTCTTGCCTGGGCCTGGTCTGGCAACGGACTCGGGGGGTACCTGCGCGTTATGCAGCGCTCCCGAGCCGTGAACGCCGTTTACGGGCTCATGAGCCTCGTTTGTGATCGCGTTCTTGCAACGTCGGCTTATATCTTCGTATGTGTACAGCAGAGACCGGGGGGTTACACTCAAATCAAGTATAGGTCCCACGCTATTTTGTTCCGCCAGACACCAACTGTGGTCTCCCAGCGTGCACGCCCCTCCCTCGCCCGAAAAGTATGTATAAATAGCCGGCCTGGCTTGTTTTCTGGAGCCGGCAAAAGATAGCAAAAGCGCCTCCCAGTTTTCGCCCATTACCTCGGCTTTATAATGTTCTATTTTCCTGAAATTATATCTTGTTTTGAAAGTATTTTCTTCTTTCCGCCAGTTATCCGCAGAACTTTCTTTAACAGACACCTCAGAAACATCTAAAGTGCAATCATCTACCAGAGTAAAGTCGAACTTATGAGCCATCCTCCCTACGAGGACGTTATGGGCATTCTTGACTTCATATCGACGCTCATAAGGAGGTGCTTTGAACCCGTGCGTAACAAAGATCATCTGCTGAAGAGCGCTTTTGCTTGCATCGGATTCTCCGGCAGTACTTGCCGCCGACGCTCCATGCGGAATAGTCTCCTGTTCCGCAGCCCTTTTCGCGTGCTCCACCTGCCCTGTCCTTAGGGCCTCCTGCTTGAGGGTCGGTTGAAGCGTCGTTTGAGGTTGGGAAACCGGGTCTGGCGTGAACCAGAACCATCCCACAATCGCTAAAAGACTGGCCGTTATCCCAAGTGTGACCTTAGGGCTGAGACGCGGAACGGCCACCTGGCGGCCTCTCCGACGCGTCGAGGCACGGTCCAGCAGTTTCCGGAGGCTATGGCCCTTTTGCAGCGCTCTGCGGCGTGCTTCCAGCGACGGATGAGTAGCGAAGAGGCCCTCTGCCCCGAAGAACATGAAGTGGCTGTATTTGTCCGCGACGGTGTAATCCATGGCATGCACCCTGACGAGAGCACTGTCCATCGCGGCGGGACTGGTGAGCGCGGCTCCCACCGCATCCGCGTGAAACTCGCGTGAGCGGGAAAGGCCCATCAGCACAACTTCGGAGCCTGAGCCCACCAGCCAGCGCGTGAGCAAGGCGATAGCGCCAATGAGGTAGAGAACGATAGCAATGCCTTGAGCCTCACCCCTTCTGTCACTGCCAGCAACATCACCCGCAACGCCCGCCACCTTTCCGATCTTCTCCAGAATGGTGTTGTAGGTTTGCTGGTATCCGACTGCAAACTGCATCCGTTGGACATCGCCGGAGGCGATGTGGCCGAGTTCATGGCCGATAATTGCGTCCAGCTCCTCCTCCGTAAGCATATTGATCAGCGGCTGACCGATAACCACCACCGCCTCCCCGACGCGCGAGCCTGCGGCGTAGGCGTTGGCAACCCACATGGTCCCGACGTCGGGATGAGGCAGGTTCAGTTCGTCGGCAAGCCGATGGACGCGCTGGGTCAAGGAGTGCCCGGGCCCCAAATAGAAAACAGAAAGACCGTCGTCAAAGGCCTTCCGTGCCCGGAAATTAAGCCAGACCCCGAAGATCAGACCAAGCAGGCCGGTCACGATAGTGAGCTTTTGCGCGTAGTCGAACACAAGGGCGAGCGGAAGTGCGTTGAACTTCCAATGCACCATGTAAAGAATAAAAAGAAACCACCCGTAGGAGACGACAATCATCAGCACCGGCACATACCACCAGGGGTGCCAGAGTCGCCTGTAGTCGAGACGGGGCTGGGGAGGGTATGCTCTCATCGACGGAATTCCTTGAACTTCCCCGTGCGTTCGATCCTGCGCCCTGCTAGGGTCGGCGAAGATCGGACCTTCGCCGCATGGAGGCTTGAATGTGGACGCGGGAAAAACTGCGGGAGATCGTGGAGCGCCGCCAAAAGGGCAAAGAGCCTTTCAACGCGGTGGATGATGCCGCGCTTGCCTATGCCCGCTGGCAAGGTCTGACCGAGGAATCGGATGTCGACCGCGAAGGCGCCAAAGCCGAGCTTGACCGCCTGGTCGACACCATCGAGCCGGAGCAGTGGCGGCGACTCAATGAGCTGGCCAGCGACGTGGACGAAGGCATCATTCGCGGCCTGATGAGCTACTCGATGCGGCGCGCCTACGAACAGCTTGGCCAGCAACGCGAGGAAGTGCGGGAGATGAAGGACTGGCCGGTGGCCCCGGAGGAATCCCCCGCACCCAAAGGGCCTGACCGCCGCAGAAGCCGTGGCCGTTCGCGCTGACATCAGAATTCCTACATGCTGCGGGTGCGATGGCGCTCGCGCGAGCGTTTGAGCTCCTGGGCGGGTTCATGAATGCTGAGCGTGCCTGACAGCGTGGGTCGTCCGTTGCGGTCGTTCTTGGCCCAGACCGTCAACCGCCGCAGAGGTGTGCCATCGCCGGGGTTGTAATAGCCCCAATAGTCCGGAAGGGTGGGTTTGTCGGGGGTTTTGCCGCCGTTCTCGAACAGCACCAGCTCGTGAGCTTCGACCACGAACTGTTTCCCGTCGCTTTGAGGGCCGCGCTCCGGTTCGGTTTCGGGCGCTTTGGGTTGCGCCAGTTCATCGATTTGGTCCTTGGCGCTTTTGGCGGTCCGGCCGGCGAGCATGGTACGCCCGGCCTTGGTTGTAAGAGCCCACAACACCGCCTGGCGCTTCGCATCTTCGCCTTCCAGCGTCACCTCACCCCGGAACGCGGGCCGCTTGTCGCCGGGCTGCTTGTCCGGGTTTACCGCCGCGAACAGGCGGCCGTTCTGCTTTTGCTCTTCTTCTTCCATCTGTACCCCCACCAATAAAAGACTTTACCGCCGCCTCACCTCAGGAGGCGCCCCGGTCATGTGGCCCGCCAGATCCTGGAAGGCGTAGCGCTTGTTCAGCAGCAACGGGTCATGACCGCGAGCGGTCACGACGACCTTGTCCCGGAAAGCCGCGCCCATCAGCTCATAAGGCTCGGCCAGCGGCTTCTTCTTTCCGTGAAACAGATGCTCGACAGTGCCCAACTGTGGAGCGAGGTACTCTGCCGCCTCGTTGTCGGGCTGCATAAAGCAGCGGACACGGCAAGCGGAGATCAGCCCGTCGGCACGTTTGTGGTAAGTATCCTTGAGCTGGCCTATGTATTGCGCGAACAGCCACAGACGCAGCCCGGCCCCTCGCCCCACGTCCAGCAACCGTTGAATGCTTTCCATGCGTCCGAGCTGTGGAAACTCATCCAGGAAGAACGTAATGGGAAGCTGCGTCGTGGCCTGAGGCGACGGGCGTAGCAGCAGGTTCGCATGCTGCTGAACGATGAGCCGGACGATCGGCATGTAGGTGTCGATGTCATCGCCGGAAAGGCAGAGGTACACCGTCGTGCCTGGACGCGCCCGCAAATCAAGAGGAGACCAGTCGGACCGGCCCATGGCCTGGCGCAGCCTGGATGAGCGCGAGAAGATGGAAAGGTAACGGCGGGCGGCATCAAATACGCCGTCCATGCGGTCATTCTGAGCGGATTCAATCGCTACGGCGGCCTCCGCCAGAGCAGGAATATCGAACCGCTGTGCCAGCTCTTTCAGTCGCGCCACCACCTTCGGCGTCGGCGACGCCTGATAAGCCTGTTGGTCATCGAAGACGACGGGCAGCGCCAGCAACTCCATTACCGTCGCGAGGTTGCGGCGTTGCGGCTCGGCTGACAACGCGGTGGCTAGTGAGAACGCCCATAGGAAATCGCGGGCGCGGTTGTCCCAAAACGGGTCTTTGGCCCCGGCGTTGGGCGGAATGATCTGATTGCTGATGACCTCGCAATCCACCGCGGCCTGCTGGGGGTCACGGCTTACGAAGTCGAAGGGGTTGTAGGCGTTGGTATTGCCGGTCGGATCCGTCGGCGCAAAGCGCAGAACCGGCCCGATATGCCGCTGCCGGAAGGCGGCGGTTGAATCCCATAGTTCCCCTTTGACATCGAGCACGAAGCACGAGCCTCGATAGCGCAATAGGTTTCGAATGACCTGTGCCTGGCTTTTGCCTGTGCCCGGACCCGCAATGGTGATCAGGCTCTCGTTGCCGTCAAAATTGACAGGGCTTCCAACCTCGTTGAAGCCGATGAGGAGACTTCTCGATGTCTCGTTCAGGCTGAACGTGTCGCTGGGCGTGCTCGGGTCCAACTCCATCCAGGCGTTGCCTTGGTTGAGGAAGCGGCTGATCGCGGCCCCGCTCGCCCGTCCATTGTGGCGCTCAGCTGCCAGCGTGTTAGCGGTAACCGCCAGAAACTGCTTATAGGGCTGCATAAGTTGCTGCAGCACCTGCAGTAGAAGCCCGCGCGCTATTGGCTCTTGCCGATGCGTGAGGACCGACCGGGAAGATGTAAATGTGGCTTGGCCTCCGCCCCAGACCAGCTCGCTGATGAAGGCGTCGTAGGTCCGCTCGATGATGACGCGGTCGGCGAGCAACGCAGCCATGCCACGGACGAGGCCCTTTTCCTGGTCAGTCAGCGCGATAGCCGGACGGCTTAGGCTGTACTGCTCCATAAGGTTGCGCTGTATGCTGCGGACCCTTTTTTCTTGGCCGATCTCCCAGCTGCCGTAGCCACTTTTGCCGAAGCCGCCAAATATGTCGAATATGCTGGACACGCTGGTGTCGATTGTCGAGCCGAAGGAACCATCAGATAGCACAGTCGGCTTCTGCTGATCGTTCATCATCGCTTTGAAGAGGGACGGCTTCTGACCTTGCAGCCGGTCGAGGAGGACCTCCACCTGCTTGCGCGCGAACCGCGACAACAGAGCAGCGGACGTCGTGTTAAGCTTCCCCGCGGGGTCTTTGAGAGTTGCCTCGACCTGGGCCAGAAATCGGTCTGACATAGGGACGAATCCAGACTGCTGACCGCCAGATACCAAGCGCAGCGTGAGATTGGCGAAAGGAATGCCGACAATAGGCAGGATTTACGGACTTGGACAATTTGCTACAATTTTTATACACAGCTTAACGGCCGCGCCCTCGGTCCCGTCTGCGCTGGCGTGAAGGTGCAGGCGCCGGCCGTTCTGGAGCTCGCTCCTGCGGAACCTCCCTTGGTTTCTGCTCGGGTTCGAGCAGCCGTTCCATAAGCGGCTTCTCGCGGTCCAGCTCCTCGCTTGCCCGATCCCGCGTTTCAAAACTGCGCTGCACCTCTTCCCGGCTGGCAAGCCCCATGCGGTAGAGATAATAGGACAGATTCCGCCTCGGCGCTCGCTTGCTTGACGTTCTGAAACTCTTCCGCGGGGATATTCTCACGCGGGGGTTCCTGCCGATGCTCCTTCTCGGGGGCCTCGGCTGCCTTCGCAAGCTGCTCCTCCAAACCAGCCGATGGCCTTGTTTCGTGCGGCCATCGGCGCTGCGGCGAAGGCTTTGGCCGTTCGAGTTCCTCTTCAGGCGACGGCTCCTTTTTCGGTTTCTGGCCCTTCTTCAGCAGCTGTTCCAGGAGCTGATCCTCGCGGTCCAGCTCCTCGCGGCGCTTGTCTCTCGCTTCAAACCTGCTGGCAAACTCTTCTGCGCGGGGATTTTCGCGCTGGGGCTTGGTCCGATGCTCCTCGTGGGACTTGAACGCTTTCCCAATCCGATCCACCACTCCGGCCAAAGGCACCCTTTCGCGCGGCCATCGGGGCTGCGGCGGCGGCGCTGGCCGTCCGGGTTCCCGTTCAGGTGGGGGTACTTCCTTGGATCTTCGTTCCGGTTCCGTCGGCCGTTCCGCAAGCGGCTTTTCTCGGTCCGGCTCCTGCCGCGCCTCGGCGCTGGGTTGCTTCAGGTTGTCAGCCTTTTTGGAGGGCAAGCGCTCACGCCGGGGCTTCTGCCGACGCTCCTCCTCATGGGCCTTGAACGCCTTCCCGAACCGCTGCTCCAACGCTGCAACGCGAAGCTCCCGCCCCACGTCGGAAAGCTTCATCACGCCGCTCTCATTGCCGATCACAAGCCCCTGGCCCTTGCTGTCGATCACCAGACCCCGCTTGTCGAGTTCGGCCTCCAGCTGCTCCCATGAACCGGCCTTCGCAAAGATTTCCTGCAACAGCTTGCGATGCCGGGAGCGGGTGGCTTCGTCCGAACGGGGCAGGTCACGTAAACCAAGATGCCGATTTCGCTGCCACTCGCCATTGGTGACGCCGCGGCTACGACCACGAAAGCGCTCGGGCTCGTTGTGCCGACCGGGTACGAACTCCATGCCGTAAGCCTCGGCCTGGCGGCGCAGGCTGCACTCAATGCGGCGGAAGTCGTGGGAGTTCTTCCAGGCAAGACCGGTTTCCGGGTGAACGCGGTTGGCAACGATATGGACGTGATGGTGGTCGGTGTCCTTATGGGCCACGAACAGCAGCTGGTGTTCTTCCAGGCCAAGGTCGCGGCAGGTTACATCCGCCACCTCCCGCATGAAGTCATCAGTCGGATTCTCGTCATGGCGCCAGCTGATGACGTAGTGGTAGACGGGGGTTTTGACGCGCTTGGATTTCTGGGAGGTAAGCCGCATCAACGTGGCGGCCTTCTTCGGGTCCTCAACCAGCAGGTTGTGCGTCGCGGTCCAGGCCACGCGCTCCGGCGTGGGCTCCTTTTTCTTCCCTTTCATCAAATAGGCAATGAGGCCCCGAAAGCTTTTCCCCTGGGCCGGCACCTTGCCGATCATCGCAGGGCCTTCTCCACATGGGCGATCGCCTTCAGCATGAGTTCCTCATGCATGGCTAGCATCGCCTCCACCTCACTGCGGCGGATGGCCACCATCCCGGTGTTAGCCTGGCGCGCAAGCTGGTTGATGCTGACACCAACCTTCCGCACCTGCATCGCCAGTTCGTGGATTTCCATGAGTTGCTGCTGGGCGAAAGGTGGAGGCCGCTTGGGCGGAGGCGGCTTCGCGACCGGGACCGACCCCTCAACGGAATCGAGCAGGCTGCGCATGTATTCGCTCTGACTGACACGCGCCTCGTCGGCCAGCTTGGCAAGCTTCTGCTGCTGGCCATTGGTCAACTGCACCTTGATCCGGCAATCCAGCGGTTCCGGCTTCTGGAATCCCTTGGCGGGCATGGTTGCCTAGCCTCCCCCGGCGGTTAAGGGGGCAAGCAAAGCGCTTGAGCCACAGGCGAATGCGCGCGCCTTTGAGCCCATTTTTGGGCCCAAAGGCATTGCTTGTTCCCTCACACTAACGACACGAATTCTATGTGCAGCCTCTCTTCCCCTGCTGCCCAAATTCTCATCAGTATTGTCGCGCCTGCGGCACACCTGAATTCCGCCGGGGGCTGTCTGCCCCCGGACCCCCGAGGATTTGTCAGTCGGTGATTTCGACCCCCTGCCAGAGCCACCCGAACGCGGTCTGTAATGTCTTTTCGAACTGGAAGCCCCCCTTCCCAACCCTACCGAGAAAAACCCAATATGCGGCCTTTGCCGCGTCGTCGCGCTGCCAACGCGGAACGGTCCTCGAAGTCCTTATCCGTCACCGTCTTCAAGAGTGCCAGATTTTGTCGCAGCACTTCCTCCGGCGAGACCTGCATGCGCTGCGCTGCCTCCCCTAGAATTGCCTCGCGCACCGCATCATGGTGTCGCTCAAACTCCTTAGTGGGGATAAGCAGGCCTGGGATCATATGCAGCATCATGCCGCTCCCGCCCTCATCTGAAGTGAAGAAACTGTTGAAGCTGCCGTAGGGCAGAACCAGGATCCGTTCGCTTCCGCGGTCATCAGTTTCGGTGACGAGCAGCATGCGACCATGGTGCCATGCTCCACTGAGTTGGCAACCTTGGTGCCAACATAAATCGCAACAGAACAAAGCATCTAGCGAGACCGCCCACGAGAGCGACGGCGCTGGGGACTACTCCCCATGAAGGGCGCATCGTGAGGCCGAAAATTGAGGGGTTGCTGCTCGTGCGGCCGGCTTAGGTAAACCATGGTGCCAGCCTTGGTATTGACCAAAGCCAGCTCGCCATGGAAAGCGATGGTGCGCTCGTCCGGATTCTGCGGTGCCTTCGCCGCCTCCCGTGCCGCCACGGCGCGATCGAGCTCGTCGGTGCATTCCGCGTATTTGAGCATAGCGGCTTCGACCCGCTGGCGCTGCTCCTCGGATTGAATGGAGACACTATAGCACTGCAGCTTCTCCGGAGCGTCCTTCAGCTGCTGCGTTGTCCTGTTCGGCCCATACTCGTCGAGCATGGAGAGCACCAATTCGCTAGACATGCGCGGACCCAACAGCTCTGTGATCTCGGCGCGCGCCTCGCGCTGCCGCCGGAACGCCACTGCTACGGGATCATCATCGGGATTCATGGCTTCCACCGAATCTTTTCACCTGCTACAGCATAGCCATAGACTCTGTAATTTCAGGAAGCAATCTTCGTGGCGGAGCCAAAGCCCGGTCTGGTCCTGTTAACCACTGTCGAAGCGGCGGATCTCCTCCGGCTGTCCCCCCGCACGTTGGAGGACATGCGCGTCACGGGCTCGGGGCCACGCTACTTCAAGCTCGGGCCGGGGAAGCGCTCGAAGGTCGTCTATCGGCGGGAAGACCTGGAAGCCTGGTATAGACAGTTCGGGTTTACGTCGACCTCGGAGTATGGGCGCACCTAGCAAGGTGTTCCGGCTTCCCGGCTTCCCCAACACGTTTGATGCATTTTCCTGGTCTGAAACCCACGCGACAGGCCGATTGCGGACCAAGCAACTTAGAAACTTCGTTGCATTAATGCGACTGCTTTTGGATCCATTTGCGGGCTGCCATACGCACGCCGCATTTCGCCTTGCGCAGACGATCTACCGGTGGGAAATGAGGCCACGAATGCCTCCTTAAAGGACGCGGCGGACTTCCAATCCGCGACCTTTGCGGTCGGGAACAATTTCGACCTGAAGTCTATCGCCTAGAGCAAGCGTTTCGCGCTGCTCTACGGGGATGACCGAAAAATGAAAATATGCATCTTTGCCTAGGGCTGGGACGTGGACGAAACCAAAACCCCTGCTGGTAATTTTGACGATGTGTGCTTCATAACCGGCAGAGGGACCGGATCCGAGGAGGTGGTGAATCTTCGAGACGGCTAGCCCTTTAGTGCCACGGGAGATGTCACAGATGAGTAGGTCGCCCGCATGGATTTCGCTAAATCCGGAGCTTTCAAGAAGCGAAATATGCAAGAAGGCTTGCTCGTGAAACTCTTCGATGATGAGAAAGCCAAATCCCTTGTCGTAATCGAACCAATCGACAAGGCACGTGGCTGCGGTTGCGATCGGGGACTCCGAAGCTGAGAAGGATTGGATATGGGTGTTACCGCTCAAATACTTGCCTACATCCGTAGTCAGCGCGTGCTGAATAGCATACTGGGGCGCTGCCGGAATTTGGGCGAGGTGGGA
Source organism: uncultured Alphaproteobacteria bacterium (assembly GCA_963757195.1). GTDB lineage: Bacteria > Pseudomonadota > Alphaproteobacteria > Rhizobiales > Rhodomicrobiaceae > Rhodomicrobium. The sequence continues at coordinate 777,765 of CAVWQG010000001.1, read as the reverse complement.
ATCTTCGTCGAGAAGATAGGCGGAAAACTCCTCCCGCACGTGCCTTAGGCGAGAAGCCTCTGTGTCCTGGGTCATGAACCTGGCGCGGAGGGTTGTGGCAGTCTGCGAATCAGGCAGGTTTGCGGTGAGCGCCTGATAAGCAAAGAACGTGCGGTTGAAAAGCGCGAGTTCGAGATGAATCAAGCCGCTTGGGGTGATAGCGACGCGCTGCGCTGCGGCAAGTCCGGCAGCGGTCGGATCGAAGGGCTCGACAAGGTTGGCAGCAAGAAGAAGGCTAAGGCATTTCTCAGTAGAGACGTCCGAATAGCCTGCCGCGTCGAAATATTGCACGAGCGAAGCGAGTTCGAGATAGCGGGCCTCGCCGGAATGGCCCGCATCTTGGATAGATTTCAAAAGCGCGAGGATGCGGATCGCAAGCAGCGGCGACTGCACAATGTCGTTAGGGACATCGAAGAGCGGGATCAACGCGAGATTGCCACCCTTTCTGAAGAAGTTATAATCGCCTTTAAGGAGAGCCAGCATGACCAGGTCAGGCGAAATCGAAGTAGTATCACCAAGAAGACGGGCGGCGATAAGAGTTTCAATTTTCAGAACTGGCGAGGTTATGATGCAGCGGGCCAGTGTCAGTGTTTTTCTTATGTTGTAGTTGGAAAGCGCTCCAAGAACACGCGCAACATGTTCGTTGTCGACTAGGATGTCCTCGATAGCCGAGGCAAAAGCTTCAAGATTTTGCACGCTGACACGCAGGCTTTTGCCGAATTCATAGTCGGCAGCTGTCTTCGCGGCGGGGCGCGAGGCAAGCTTGGTTTTCATGTAAGCGATGCGCTTTTTGAACACTTCCTTTGGCGAGGGTGTCGGCAGGTAATATGAACGCGAAGAATAGATGTTGAAGATCTCGGTTTTGGAAAAGGACCACGCCGAGCGGTCGGTGACGGGAAAGAGAAGAAGACAGTATGTGACATGCCGGCGCAACGCCTGAAAGTACTGGAAGACCCGCTCCTTATAGGCGAGGGGAAATTCATCGGTGTTGTCGATTACGAAAACCGGCAGCATTTTTCTGTTTTCGACAATGTCTTTCAAGAGCCGCCGCAGATAGCTTTCGCGGTCCGTCTCAACCTGCTGAGCCATATACTCGCCGAACTTGATTTTGAAGGCCGTTTTGTCGAGCGCGTAGAGATGGGCATCGACGCCGGTGGCGCGGCGCTTATACTCGCCCTGATAAAGACCTTGCAATTGATCTTTGTCCGGGAAGCCTTCCGGATAAAGCTGGGTCTCGATCGCCTTGATGACGTTGTTAGTGAACCAGGTCACCGATGCAGCTTCGTCCCCGGTCGCGTCGAGCGAATTTAGATTGACGACAATGCAGCGGCTGCGGATGGCCGCAGCGAGCGTTTTTTTGAAAAATCGGTTGAGGAAGGTAGTCTTGCCAGCGCCCGAGGGGCCTACGATAAAGACGGTTTCGCCCTGCTGATCTGAAATCGTACTGGTAATCAAAACTTCGAGACCTTTACCGATGTCGGTCAAACTCGGGTCGATATTGCCAAGAACGTAGGCGGTGAGTTTTTCAAGGGCAAAATCGGCAATGCGGCTTTCGCGCGTTTCAACGAAGCATTCGACGAGAAGGTCGGGATCGGTATCGCCAGTGATATTCGAGAAAAATGAGGCAAAAACCCTATCGAGATCGAAGGCGAGCGGAGATTTCTGTTCAAGATGGATATCGTGATCGCCGATCGCACTGTGGAGGCTGCGCGTTTGCAGTAGGCGGTTCTGATGGAGATTATCGAAGCGCGCCTTGTATAGGTTCTTCCCATGGGCTTCCTTCGAGGCGAGTTCAAAGAATTCGGCAAAGCCTTCTAGGATCGCATCGAGGCCCGGGAAAACAATCGCTTCCTTGTCTTTGTAATTTTGACCTGGAATGAAGGCCTTAAAAAAGATCCAGCACTGACCGTCGGTGACAATGGAAAGCTGAATGCCTTCGGGTGCGCTGTAGGACGCGGCCTGCGCAATCGCCGAAAGAGCGGGCTTGAGGGCTGGCCCCGAGATTTTATAATAGTGCCGGGTCGTTGCGCTGGTGGCGATGGAAAGCACGCCTTGCCGTTTGGCTTCGATCAACATTGCGGGCTGTCCGGCGGCACCGATAATATAGTCGGAAAAGCCATTATCGTGTTTTCGTTCAGCGGAAAGATCAGCGTGGCTCCAGCCGAGCACCTCTGTGAGAAAGCGTGTGACAAGCTGAATTTTGGCGTCTTCCTCGGATGCGATTGCGTCGAGCCGGGGTTTGACATCATCGATCAAGGCTTTCGCGGCGGCAAATGCGCGATCAAGGGCAGTCATAGAATAAACCGTAAACGGTTAGCGGAAGTTGCATTTTATATTTGCCACCTTGCCTATACGCAAGGCTGATCGAAAAGCGCCCTGTCTACAATCTTTACATTCGCGAGCGGTCGGGGTAAGGCCGAAATTGTCCCGGCCTCTTCGGAGGAGACCGCATTAGGATCCCGAAGCCGCCTTGGCGTAAATGGTATCGAACAGAAACGGGCAGGACCGCTCCCGACCCGGAGCAGATAAATGGGACGCCGGGTAAGGCGGTGGGATACCTCATTCGTTGGCGGAGCCACGAAAGCCTGCTGTAGCAAGGACCCCGGTTGGCTTGTAGAGGGGTGAGTGGTAGGTTCACATGATGAATACTATCCAACAGAAGCTCGAAACGCTGTTTGACAAGGTGCGCTCGCTGCCCGCTGAGCAGCAGGAAGCTGCGGCTGAAGCTCTTACCGAAATAGCGTCAGAGTCCTACCCGGTATTTGAAGACGAGCTGCGTGTGTTACGATCCGCCATGGAGCGGGCTCGCCGCGGCGAGTTTGCCGAGGAGGCCGTGATAAGTGGACTTCTCGACAAGCCATGGTACTGAAGTTGCTGTTTGACCCTGAAGTAGCTACCGCCCTAGCAGGGCAATGTTCCCGCTCGGGAACTTATCGTACAAGTCGCAATCGTTCAGGCCCCAATGTTACCGTTCGGGAACATTGTAGGGGGAGTCTGCAGCGGGCGGTCTTGAAATCCAGCCCTTCTGGTTCAGCACATCAACAGCAAGGGCTATCTGCCGGGGCGAAAAACGCTTCTTGCGGGAACCCCAGGCATGCGTCCGATGCACCACGTCATCCATACTCGATACAGGCTCGGCTTCGATAACCCAATGCACAGTCGAGAGTAATTCAAGGCCAAAAGGCGTCTCAAAGCCATCTACCAGCTCAGCCACCTTCGTAAATCGAGTCCGTGTATCAGGGTGGCCCTCTAAGAAGGCGTTTGCATCCTGAACCGCTCCGGGGACAAGCTTTAGCTGCTTATGCGGAAAGTCACCACCGTCCGCATAGCCGGACACGAAATATCCTTCCACAGCCTTCAGCACATGCCGCAGGTTTTCGGCATAGGGTCCGAACGGTGCCTTCTGGTATTTCAGGTTAAGCGGCTCACCGGCGTGTTGCATGAAGTACATAAGTTTATGCACTTCGAGCAAGGTTACGAAAGGGTCGAGCAAGCCGCTGAGATAGCGATCCATTAAACCAACCAGGGCTGCCCTGCCTGGGGTCATGGACGCTACTTTGTGGTTCGAAGTTTCCTTGCTCGCCTGTGGCGCAGCACCCGGCTCGAAAATGATTACGCGAACATTGCTGAGCTCCGCGAGGGCCTTTTCAATTCGTGGCCGAACCTGGCTCCATTCCAGACCGCCGAGGCCACTACCGAGCGGCGGGATCGCAATGGAATAAATCTTTCTGTTTCGGATTTCCTGAAGCAAGGCCACAAGGCCGGCGTCAATGTCCTCCATACGGCTCTTTCCACGCCAATGCCGCTTGGTTGGGAAGTTCACGATGAATCTGGGGTTGGTAAGCTGGCCGGTCTCAAAGACAAACATCTTGCCGGGCCGAACCTCTTCCCGTTTGCAAGCTTCCTGGTAAGCTTTGAAGTTCGCCGGAAAAGCGTTCTTGAACTGGAGCGCAATGCCCCGGCCCATGATACCTACGCAATTGACAGTGTTGACCAAGGCTTCTGCGCCTTCTGCGAGTATGTCTCCTGTCTTGTATTCCAACATGAGGCCTCCTCGTTGTCCTAATAGTACCAGTCTGGCTTCAGTTCGAGCGTCGGTCTATGCCCGTTGCCCGCAAGCGCCGCAGAAACCTGGTTGTAAACAGGCTGTGATTGTACACCAATCCGCGAAACCAGTTCCCAAGGGAAACATCCTTCAAGTAAGAATTCTGCCTGCTTTCCTTCCTTGCCCGAGTGAGGAAGATTGTTTCCACCCCATTGGGTGGCTTGAACAGCGTCCCAATCAATCTCGCCCAATCTATTCAGATCATTCCTATCTTCAAAATAGTACGCCCCTGCATTGGAAAGCGTGAAAGCCCATCGGCGCCCATTCTGCTCTGCCCAGCTAACTACCTCGTGGAGATCCGCCTCCAGGTGAATAATCGGGCCTTGCCCACCGCGATACGCCAAATCCTGGTGATTCCTCATATGTATGATAAAAAGCATGACCGAACGGGGACAAAAATAGAATGGCACACACCCACCAACAAGCAAACCGGGATGGCTGCTCAACCTCAGCTCTAGCAATCGCCGTTGCTTAATGTTGCTCATTCCTATTTGGGTTCCGGGTCGATTGCGCTGGAGGACCTGCGCATCACACCAGAGGCAACCGTCCGCGATAACCGAGGCAAGGCGATCGACGTGAATGATGTGATAGATTTTGGGGGCTGCGGGTACGGGCATGGTCAGCCCTTTCCCCCACTGGCAGCTGCGCCAGCGGCGGGAGTTCGAGCTTCAGCGCCGATCCAACCGGTGCTATCGTTGCCCAGCTCCTTAGGAGAACCGTTTACGAATCGGAAGCCTCTGTCGCTCATGCGGCGATAGTTCGCTAAAATTCAGCTTTCGACAATCCCGCGGCGCAGATTTCACCCCCGAAAACGTTGATGATTTCCTGGTAGGTCGGTGGTAGGTTGGAGGATTATGAGAGGGCTGGCGGCAGAGGTAACCCCTTGATTTTGCTGGCGTCCCCGACAGGATTCGAACCTGTGACCCCCAGATTAGGAATCTGGCCATAGCTGTTCTCACATAACCTCATTCACTCTCATAAGCGTCTGATAATGACATGCTTTATCTCGTTTTTTCACCTCACCCAATCTCATGCCTTTTGATGCCATCTCTGTCGCTATTTCACCTCGATTTCACCTCAAGGAGCACCAGATGCATATTTCGCATCCCTTGAAATGGCGGCTGCTCCGCTTATGTCCGCCCCCAAGGAGGGAACGGCCATGCCCAAGCACGACGCAAAAGCCAAACTCGCCACCGACAGGCAAATCAGCGCCCTGAAAGCCGAAGGGCGCCAGTACGAGCGCATGATCGCCACGGTCAATGGCCTATCGATCCGCGTCTCGCAAACGGGCCAAAAGACCTTCTCGCTCGTCTATCAGCTCAACGGCAAAACCAAACGCGTTACCCTGGGCGTCTATGGCGACGTTACTCTTGAATTTGCGTCTGCCCGCGCAAAGGAAATACGCGCCCTCGCCAAGCGTGGGATCGATTTCTTCGCTCAATCCCGAAACGAGGACGGAAAAGCGATAACGCCAATGTTCATTGGCCTGGTTCCCCTCTACATCGACTATGGGAGGACCACAAAGGGATGGACCGAGCGCACCGCAAAAGAATGCGATTATGTCCTGAGGTCTAGCTGGAGGCCCCTCCACAACAGGGAGGTGGACAGCATCAAGAAAGCCGACATCCAGAAGGTCCTCGATGGCATCGTGGCGGAAAGGAAGCCAGCCGCCGCCAATCATGCCTTCGCCGATATCAGGCGGTTCTTCAATTGGATCGAAAGGTTGGGGCACTTTACGAAGGGCGAGGTCACAGTCAATCCCTGCCGCGGCATCGAGCGCCCTGCGCCCATGCGAAAGCGGCGCGTGAAACTCACAGACGCGGAACTCGCATCCGTTTGGCTGGTGGCCGAGCAGACCGGCTATCCCTATGGTGATATGATACGCCTCCAGATTCTCACAAATGTCCGCCGGGGTATCATCGCTTCGATGAAATGGAAGGATATCAATCTTGAGAAGAAGCGCTGGACGTACAAGCGCAAGAAGCACGACGCAGGAACGGCAACCATTCCGCTCACCGACATGGCAGTCGCGATCTTAAGCCGGATTCCCCGGTTCCAGTCCGAGTTTGTCTTCCCTTCGAGGAGTGATCCCGAAAAACCCTTCTCAGGCTTTTCAAAAGCAAAAGAGCGCTTGCAAGCTTTGTGCGGCGCTACCGCAGATGAAATAGACTTCCTGGCCGACTGGCGGCCTCATGATTTCCGGCGCAATTTCAAGACCACGATGGGCGAAGAACAGCACGCTCCCCGCGACGTCGTCGAGGTCATGATGGATCACACGATCAGGGGCGTCGACGGCGATTACGATTTAGCGGAGTACATGAAACCCATGGCTGAAGCCTTCCCGAAATGGGAACAGCATATTGCTACCATCGTGGAAAAAGAAAGACACAAACGTCAGGCAAGCAAGACGCTACACGCGGCCAAGCAACAGAGCTTGAGGCAATAAGTTTTGAGATAGCGATCGCCCGAACGCGAGTGTGAGATCAGGCATGGGCAACCGATTTCCTAATCTGGGGGTCACAGGTTCGAATCCTGTCGGGGACGCCAGTAAAATCAAGGACTTAGATGCCAATTTTTCTCCACAGCAAATCTTGTGGGTTCCGTATGGGTTCCCGCTGGTGTGTGCACGAAAGATCGCTTCCAGTTCCCCACTGCGGAGATCGGTGCCAACGTCCTTGAGCCGTTCGGCGACGTAAGCGGCGCTGGCGGTTATGATGGTTCTCCGATCGCCTTCGCCGTCTCGGTCTGACTTTCTGAGATCTGCGAAAGCCGCTGCTCCATCTCTTGCAGCCGTGCCTCGACAATCGCGATGGCGCGCCGATGTCGAACGACGCAATGCGCATCCTCGGCAAGGATCGGCTCCAGCATCTCGTCGAACCGGCGCGCATTCAGAATGGGAGGGAGTGAACTAGGTGAATGATATCAACGACTTAAATTGGCTAACATTAAATTTTGGCCGTACTGTTTCGTAAGGGGCATTTTCCGAAATGGCTAACGTTTTTCCGCCGCGAATTCGAATCCCGGAGAAGGATTCGAGGTCCCGCGAGTATGCCGACAAAGAGGGAACTCGTGCCGTTTACGTCCTGCAACACCGAGCGACCGCTGAACCCTTCATAGCCGAAGCTCTCTTCCCGGACGCGAACTGGGAAAGAGGGCCAGCACCGGACTCTCTCTGGTAAAAAATGCGGCGCCGACTGGGGGATGCTGGACCATGACACCGCAGGGATTGCGCCAAGCGGCAGCTCGCTCTCACTGCCGCCCAGCGAAGAACGGTCAGGGCTGCAGCTCAATTTCAGCCGGCCGCCAGGTCTTGTCGAAGAAGGGCTTCTCGGGGCCATAGAGGCGCAGCAAGATATTCCAGCTCTTACCTGGAACAGTCTGGGCCCAGTTCTTTTCTTCGCCCGCTGGTGCGCGGGGGCCGAAATAGACGTCAACCGAACCGTTGTCGTTCACCTTCAGCCCTTCGGTCTGGCTGCTGACGCTCGGGAACTGCTGATCCGTCTGCAGCATCGAACGCGTCTGGTTGTCGTACACGATGACCGACCAGAAGTTCTTGACCGGGATGTTTGGCGGGAGATGCAGCTTATAGCTTTTGCCGCCATCGAGGACATCGCCCTTGGAGTTGACGAAGGCGCCGAGATATTGAGAGCCTTCGCCCACGACCCTCGTATCCATGGCTGGGGTGACCCCGGTCGCGTAGAAGAAGAAGCCGGAATAGGCGTTCAGGAGCCGGGCGCCAGCATCCTGGAACTTATAGCCGCCGACGAAACCCAGGCGCCAATTGCTCTTCGTGTCCGGGTACCAATAGCCGTCATTTCCTCGCCACCGATACATGATCGCGCGCGCCGTCGCATCGCCTACGGCCGCCGCTTCGGTCAGGATCTTTTTCATGCGTTCATCCGGGTCGAAGGGCTTGCCCTTCGCGATGCCAATAGAGTTCCAGAAGCCGAGCATGGTCGCGTCGACAGTGTCGGTCGGTTCCTGCTGCACGACGTTGTGAAGCATCTCCCAGAAGCGAAAATCCGCAGGCGCGACCATGTTGAACGGCTTGCCGGACATATCGACAAAGGTGAGCGGCGGCCTCGCGGGCTGGCCGAGGCGGTGAACCTTCATGGTTTTCTTGATCGCCTCGACACCCGGTTTCGGGTCGCCATTCACCAGGAAGCTTCGCCAAGCCACCCAGGCGGAATAAGAGCCCGGGCGCAAGGTGAAATAGCCCTTGGGCACCTCGCCCTTATAGCCGGGCGGCAGGACCACAAAATTCCCCCCCTTTCCCTTGTCGGGGCCGGTAAGGCCGATATCGCCAACCCAGTTGTACCACATGTCATCGACGAGCCCGAGCACCCTGGCCGGCGCTTCGATGACGATGGGGCCGTCATGCAGATCGACCCAGAACCAAGTGTAAGGCGTGTTGTTGTTCGCGGTGAGCTCGATCGTTCGCGAGTTGACCATCGTTTCCCAGATCGGCACGGTGAAGTTCGCGGGGCCGAGTTTCAAAATCGCGTCGCGATTGGCAGCCTGACTCACCACCGGCAACGCCAGAAGATAGGCTTGCACGGCCCGCTGGAAGTCGAGGTTGTCGTAAAGCTTATCGACGCTCGCCTTATCGGGGAAGCCGCCAAAGAAATTCAGCGTACCGAAACGCGTCTCTAAAGTATCGGGGATAGTGATGCCGGGCGGGATCGGGGTCGAAAACTTGTGCTCCGCTCCGGTCGGCGCGCTCTTCTGTGCGGCTGTTTCCTCAGACGGCTTCTTAGCTGGCGCCTCCTCGGATGCTTCCTTCTCATCCGGAACAACCACCGCAAGCGCGTCGTGACAGGGTGGTGAAAGCTGATCAATTTTCTCCTTTATGCATGCCTTGATCCGGCCTTCGCCGGGGACAACCCCGCCGCAAAGCCGAGCCACGTCGCGCGCGCAGGAGCGGGCTATATCCCACGCCTGACTGAGTTGCCCTTCCCAGCCATCAAGAAGCCGTCCTTCCTGGGCGAATGCCGGGGCGGCCGCCACGCTCAGCGCGACGCCGAGCACCAAACCCAACCTCCTCATTCGGAGATACTCCTTTGTGATTTCTTTTTCGGAGAAGGCAGTGCAGGCAGCCTGCGCTACCTGCACTTTAATCGCAGTGTACTTTCAGGATCGCCTACTTGGCGTCCTGAGCGGCGATGAACGCCTCCGTCAACTTCTTCTTATCTGCGTCTGTCAGCGCGGGCGGCTCCACGCTAATCGTGAGCTTGTAGATTTTGCCGGTGAAGGCGAACGGCACCTGGTAGTCCTTGTCGTCGATAGGCGTTCCTGTGTCCGAGCCGATGTCGAACGTCTCGTCCCAAGGCAAGGTAAGCGGGATGGTCCGCTCCAAACTCTCGGTTGCTACGACCTTGCCGTCGATACTCAGCGTGCCTATGCCGGGCCGGCCGATGCCGCTGAGGTTGTTGAACGCGAGGGTCGCGAAACCCAGACCGTCATATCTGAAATCGTACACGATGGTGTGCTTGCCGGGGCTGAGCGCCTCCGGCCCTTCCCACTTCACCCGCTTGAGATCAAGCAGGTTCCAGGTAAACACCGGCTTGCCCTTGAGTAGATAGAGGCCGTAGCCGCCAAATCGCCCGCCCTGCGTGACGATGACACCGTCGGCGCCGTTCTCTGGCACGTCAATGTCCGCCGTGATCGTGTATGAAGTGTTGAGCAGGTTTGGCGCGGCCGAGTACGGGATACCGGCTATCGGTTCGCCCGAGTATTCGAAGACCTTGCGGCCCGCTGCAAGGTTCGGACGCGGCGCAACCAGTCGGGTGGCGACGGAAGCGTCGAGCGGCAGGACGTTGTATTTAGCGAACTCTCCGAACATGAAGTCCGTCATCTCCCGCACCTTATCGGGATGCTGCGCGGAGACGTCGCTATACTGCGTCCAATCCTTCTTCACGTCATACAGCTCGAATTTGAAGCCACTGGCCGGATCCTCCATCGTTTTGCCGAGAAGTTGCCATGGCGGGCGCTTCGGCACGGCGCTCAGCATCCAGCCGTCATTGTACAGCCCCTGCACGCCCATCATCTCGAAATACTGCGTCTTGTGAGGGGATGGCGCGTCCGCGTTGGCCTTGTCGAAGCTGTACGCCATGCTGACGCCTTCGATCGGCTTCTGCGCGATGCCGTCGACCATGTTGGGGGCCGGGATGCCGGTGGCCTCAAGCAGCGTCGGCACAACATCGATCACATGGTGGAACTGGTTGCGGATGCCGCCTTTGTCGGTGATGTGACCCGGCCACGAGACGGCCATGCCCTGGCGCGTACCACCGAAGAAGGACGGGATTTGCTTCGTCCACTTGTAGGGCGTGTCGAAGGCCCAGGCCCACGGCACCGCCATGTGATTATAGGCGTATTGAGAGCCCCAAGCGTCGTAAAACTTCATTTGCTCGGGAACCGTCAATTCCACCCCATTGAACTGCATGACCTCACTCGGCGTGCCTTTGGGGGAGCCTTCCGCGGATGCCCCATTGTCGCCGCTGATATAGATGATCAGCGTATTGTCGAGTTTGCCCATATCCTTGACCGCCTGAATGACGCGGCCGATCTCATGGTCGGTATAGGCGAGAAAGGCGGCATAGACGTCGGCTTGGCGGATGAAGAGCTTCTTCTCCTCATCGGTCGCCTTTTCCCAGCGCTGCAGTAATTCATCCGGCCAGGGCGTCAGCTTCGCGTCGGCAGGGATTACGCCCAGCTTCTTCTGGTTTTCAAAGATCTGATCGCGCAAGGCATTCCAGCCCTTGTCGAACAGATGCATATCGCTGATCTTCTTGATCCATTCCGGGGTAGGATGGTGCGGGGCGTGCGTGCCGCCCGGGACGTAGTAGACCAGGAACGGCATCGACGCGTCGATGTCGTTGAGCTGCTTCACCCAGTGGATCGCATCGTCGGCCATGGCCGTCGTGAGATTCCAGCCGGGATTTCCGACATAGGGATAGATGGCCGTCGTATTGCGGAACAGGTTCGGTTCCCATTGGCTCGCGTCGCCGCCGACAAACCCGTAGAAATATTCAAAGCCCATGCCGACTGGCCACTGGTTGAACGGCCCGGCCTGGCTTGCTTGATAGGTGGGCGTGTTGTGGTTCTTGCCGAACCAGGACGTGCGGTAGCCGTTCTCCTGCAGGACACGCCCGATGGTCGCGCTGTCCTTCGGGATGATGCTGTTATAGCCGGGGAACCCGGTGGACTGCTCCGAGACCACGCCGAAGCCGGCCGAGTGATGGTTGCGGCCGGTGATCAGCGCTGCTCGCGTTGGCGAGCACAGCGACGTCGAATGGAAGTTGGTGTAGCGCAGACCGGCATTCGCGATGCGGTCAAGCGCCGGCGTCGGGATGACGCCGCCAAAGGTGGACGGCGCTGCGAAGCCCACATCGTCGGTCATGATCAGGAGAATATTCGGCGCATCTTTTGGAGGCACCACCCGCATGGGCCACGCGGGCTTCGACTGCGCGGCGTTGAGTTCGATCTGCCCTCTGAAAGGTTGCGGCGGCGGGGGCAGAACGTGACCGTCGATGGTTGTCGTGGCATTCGGCGAGCCGGGCGTACCTGTTATCTGTTGTGCGCCGGCGGGCAGCGATAGAGCCGCGAGGATCGCCCCCGAGGCCAAGAAGGCGCTGGCGGCGCCCATTCTCATCCATTTACTTGTTCGCATTGCAAAAACCAGAAACCTAGTTGCTACGCTGGAGATTTTTGCATTAAAACATGCGGCGTTCTGAAGCGGTTATCATTTCAGGTCAAAAGGCGCTCTTAGGTTTCTTTTAATCGTTTCGAACGGAGAGCCAGATGCCCGTGTCGCCGATCGCCCTGGTCCGATCCATCGTCCTGGCTCCGATTGCACGGTTTCTGGAACAGGAGGGCGTGCCTTACGAGGAGCTTTTCGAAGCGGCGAAATTGTCTCCTCGGCTGATCGAGCGCCCGAACGACCTCTTTCCCCTGGCGCAAGGCTTCGCCTTGTCGGAGCAAATCGCTCGCGTGCTTGGTCTCGATGATGTCGGCCTTGTCGCAGCGAGCCACGTCGCAATCACCGATTTCGGACAACTTGGGGACATTGTCTGCGGGGGAGCAACCCTGTCCGAAGCGCTCCACCGTCTCATCAGGGGCGTAACTGCATTCAGCACCTGCGAGCGTCTGTCACTCCACTGGCGAGGAGAGCGCCTGCTTTTTTGTCATAGATACGCAATCCGGCCCGTCGCAGGCCAACGCCACGCGGATTGTTATGCTGTCGTGATCATGATCAAAGCCGTTCAACTCGCTCTGAGTCCGGAGTGGAAACCGGACCTGATCCTGCTGCCCGAGCGCGAGCGGACCCGAAAACGCCAGTATGAGGCTTTTTTCAAAACCGATATCTGGTTCGAGAACGAGACGTGGGCGATCAGCGTTCCTTCCTCCCGCCTTGCAGACCCAATCCGAAAAGCCGAGCTTCGAGGCGCCCCCCGTCAAGTCGTGCGGTCTGTTCCGCCCTCTCCAGCGCGCGATCTCATCGGATCCTTGCGTGAGATGATCAGTCCAAGCCTTCGGCTCGCTACTCCAAATATCGGGCATGCCGCCGGATTAGCGGGCGTCAGCGTAAGCACATTGCAGCGCCGATTGCGGGAGTCCGGCCTGACCTATTCGGAACTTGTCGAGACTGAACGTCTGCGCCTATCGATCGAGTTGCTGGTGCAAGAGGACATCAAGATTTGCGATGTTGCCTCTGAGCTGGGGTACACCGAGCCGGGGAATTTCACGCGCGCCTTTCGAACTTGGACGGGGCTGACGCCGTCCCAGTTCCGAACCTATCAATTAGATCCGGACGCTAGGCGATCACGCCCGCTTCCGGCGAGAGGTCACCAGAAAAGGCCGTGGGTGGGGCGGCGGTCATGACTGGCAGCAACGGCTCGCCGCCATCGTCAACTTCTTCGGGCATCCTCAGATCAAGGCCTTCGGCATAGACCAGGGAGCCGCTGCCCGTCAGTGGTTGATGGAGTAGCCAATCCATGGCGGCACGTCGAAAGGCGCCGAGAACGCCGCCGCTATTCCTTCCGCATTTCCACCTTTTCGGCGTCGATTGTATATCCCGTTTCTGCAAGACCCGTGTATTGGGACGCGACCTTCAGCGTCCCTGTCACGTAGACTGGATCGAATGAGCCAGCCACGTCGAAGCCCTTCGCCGTCTTGACATAGATGATCTGGTTCGGCGGCGGGGGCGGAACATGAATACAGGCGCCAACAAAAGGCACGAGCAGGAATTCCTTGATACTCGTCGCCTCGAAATCGAGCGGCACGACATACCCGCCGATCCGCACGTGCTTGCCGTCCAGTTCGGTCACGACCGCTGGCGCACCGCCCGTGCTCGGCTGGAGCCTTCGCTCGGACATCCATTGCTTGTCGTTTATGGTAGGCGGCGGAGGCGGCTCACTTCCACCCGCGCCAGCAAAGGGCGTCGCGCCCGACAAAAAGCTCTTCGCTCTCATGGTTTGCACGGCCGGCGCTGGCGGGACGAGCTTTCCCCAAGCCAGATCCATCGCGGGCTCGCTTTCCGTCGCAAGGCTTGGCGAGGCCAAGATCGCAAGGCAAAGAGCGGCGACGCGAAGAACTCTAATCATATCGGTTCTTTCCATCAGGTTCGAACGGTCATGCCGTCCGCGAGTGAGAGCCGGTAAGCCCGGAGAGCCGGAAGCAGGCCCGCAACAAAGCCTGCCGCCACAATCCCGGCCAGGATCGCTAGCTGATCCCGTGTGGGAGGGTCGATAGCGATGTGCAGGCCGTAGGTGCGGTCTATAAATGGTTGCAGAACGAACAAAGCGCCATAGAGGAGAATAGTCCCGAGCGCGACGCCGCAAAAGGTAAGGACTCCAGCCTCGGTCACAAGCAGCGAGAGGATTGTCAAAGGCCGCGCACCGACCGATCTCAGGATCGCCATTTCACGTCGGCGCTCGTTCAACGTGGTCAGAATCATCGTCACCATGCCGAGAAGCGCGGTCACGACAACCATGCCGGACACAGCCGACAGAGCTGTTTCGGCTGTTCCGACAAGTCCCCAAAGCTCCTGAAGCGCAGCACCCGGCAAAATCGCCGACAGCGGCTCCTCCGGATATTCGTTGATGGCGCGCTGCAGCCGGAACGCCGCGAGCTTCGATTTCAGCCCTATGAAGGCCGCCGTAATCGCCTTCGGCTCCAGGTTCATCTTCCGAACGTCATCTACAGAAACGCTTTGGCCGGGAATGCGAGCGCCGCTCTGCCAATCGACATGGATTGCTTCGATGGCGGCAAGGCTGACATGCACGGTGCGGTCGACGGGTGTGCCGGTCTTGGCGAGGATGCCCGAAACGCGGAAGGGCTTGTCGTCGTGCTCCAGGAAGGAAACCGAGCCAAGCCCATGCGCGACAACGATCTTGTCGCCGGTCTTATACCCAAGCTCCGCGGCCACGTCCGCGCCAATCACGGCGTCGAAGAGATCGCTGAACGGTCCGCCGGATACAAATTCGAGCGGGTGCCCATGCCGGTAATGGTAGAGGCTGAAGTAGTCGGGCGTGGTTCCCATCACGCGAAAGCCATGATGGCTGTCACCCAGCGAAATTGGCACAATCCAGGCGATGTCGGGCCGTGCCGCGATGTCCTGGTAGGTCTTCCAGGTAATATTGTTGGTCGCGTTACCGATGCGGAACACGGAGTACAAAAGCAGGTTGAGGCTGCCGCTGCGAGCGCCCACGATCAGATCAGTGCCCGAGATCGTGTCGGCGAAGCTTTGGCGAGCGCCAGTGCGAACTTTCTCAACGCCGAGCAAGAGCATAACGCTCAGTGCGATGGAGAAGATCGTGAGAAGCGCGGTGAGCCAGCGGTTGGCAAGCGATTTCAGTGCGAGGCGCAAGATGATCATCGCCGGTCTCCACGTGAGATCCTCGCGATGTCCGTCAAGTTCGCAACGCGGGTGAAGCGTGTGCTCAGGCTCTCGTCGTGACTCACCATGATGAGCGTCGCACCGGCTGCCTCGACATCCGCGAACAGAAGATCGAGGAAAGCTTGCTGCCGGTTGCGGTCGAGAGAGGAGGTCGGCTCGTCGGCGACAATGAGTTCGGGCGAGCCGATTAGCGCTCGCGCCGCCGCCACGCGCTGCTGCTGCCCGACGCTGAGGCTCGCCGCCGATGAATTTTCGATCAGCGTTTGTTCGATCCCGAGGCTGTCCAGAAGCCGCCGCGCCTCGGCATGAGCGCCTCCGGCGGCCTCACACCGTTTCCGCCGCCTGCCCGAGAAGCTCAACGGAAGCACGACATTGTCGATCACCGAGCCATACGGCAGAAGATTGAACATCTGGAAAATGATGCCGTAATGCTCGGCGCGGAAGGGGTCGCGCGCCGCGCCGCGAAGCCGGGCGATGTCCGTGCCCAGTACATCGATGGCGCCTTCTTGAGGCGTAATGATCCCTGCGAGCAAGCTTAAGAAAGTGGACTTGCCGCTCCCGGACGGTCCTATAAGAAGGAGCCGCTCTCCTTTCTTGAGCGAGAAGTCATCGATGGCGAGGCTGAACGCGTTTCGGCCGGGCCAAGTGAACCGCACGCCCGACATGCGGACGATGTCCAGAAGCACCGCGTCGCTTTTGAGATTCTCAGCGTTGGCAAAAGCAGTCAATTCGATCACAGGATCCCCGTCACAGGCTAGCGGCGTACCTATGATCAATGCCGCATTTTGAGTGAAGCTGGTTGTCCTTTGACAAAAGCCCAATGGCAGCCAAAGGTATCGGTGATAATGGTTGTGTTATCCGATTTCAGAGGTTGCGATAATTTTGCCGCCGTGCCTCACGGCCCTGCACCCTATTTCGTTTGATCGGCGCCTCTAGGAATAAGCCCTACAAAAGGGGCCCCAAACTTCGCGGCAGGGATCGCAGGCGAGGTCGGCTTTCGAAGGCTTTATGTTTAGGGCCGTGCGATGTTATAATGTAACATTGCTATTGTCCAGAGTTCCAGGCCTGCATTAGTTTGACGTCGGTTGTTGCTACACGGTAGCCTGCGATCCAGCGCCAGTAGCCTGGAAAAAAGCCTGAACTCAGGATTGGCATGAGGTAACCGCCATCTCTCTAACACCCATGAAATTGCTTCGACGCTTAAGGTTCTTCTTTGCCTTCGTCTTTTCGGTCTTCTCGGCGGGGTTAGCCTACGCGCACCCCCACGTGTGGGTGACGATGGAAACGGAAGTCGAACTGGGCGACAGTAAAGAAATTATAGGCTTCAGACACAAATGGACTTTCGATGAGATGTACACGAAGTTCGCTGTCGAAGGGCTCGATACGAACGGCGACGGCATGTACAGTGATGAAGAACTTAAACCTCTCGCGAAAACGAACGTCGAGGCAATGAAGGAGTTCGAGTATTTCACATTCCCTTTCATCGGAGACAAGAAAGTTGCGCTGAAAGAACCAGTCGATTACCGCATGGAATACAAAGACAAGCTTCTGACGCTCTATTTCACCGTGCCGCTTGTAACGCCGGTTCCATACGAGAAAATCGAGGATTTCAGCTTGGCAGTTTACGATCCCGAGATGTACGTGTCACTAACCTTCAACGAAAAGACGCCTGTCAAAATCGTATCTGCCAAACCCGTTGCTTGCACCGCCCACGCCCGCGATGGTTCCTCTCACCTTGGGGACAACCTCGATCTTTCGGGCGATATTGGGCTCCAAACTGCCGATCGCATCACCATCGCGTGCAAATCTTAACCGCCTGTGTTGGCGCGCTTGCGAGCTGCGTTTACGATGCGGATCGAGGGAGTTAACGGCCTTTTGCGCGATATGGACACGACGCCGAGAGCGGCGCAATGTAATCCCGACCGCACCGCCTTTGTGGAACTTTCACGCGCCGACTTGGAGCGCCTTTTCGAGCGTCGGTAAGATGCGACTTATGACTTCAGGCAGAAAGCGAGACTTTGCGCATCCATGCGCATGAAGGCGAAATACTGATCGGGACCGGGTGGGATTGCCGCGCCGATTTCATCCAGGACGCCTTTTTTCGCCCGCGTGCCTTCAATGAGCGTTTCGACGAGCTTCGGCGGAAATTGCGGTTCCGAGAACACGCAGATCGCCTTAGCGCCCTTGATTTTGTCTCTTATTTCAGAAAGTCGCCTTGCGCCGGGCGCACGCTCCGGGCTGAGCGTGACCGCGCCAAGTCCGTGAAGCCGATAACGCTTTTCCAGATACTGCGTCACGTCGTGGAAGACGATGAAAGGCTTGTCAGAGAGACCCGCGAATTCGCTTTTCAGCTCGATATTGAGCGCTGCCAGTTTTGCCTTCAGCCTTTGTTCATTGGCTTTGTACTGGGCCGCGTGGTCAGGATCCATGGCAGCGAACTGTTGCGTTAGGTAGCCGGCGATGCTGATGGCATTCACCGGGTCTAGCCAGAAATGCACATCGGTGGCGCCGTGATCGTGGTGATCATCGTCCCCATCGTCTTCCGCGCTAACGTCCTGCATAAGGCCGCCTTTCCGGACCGGTAGGAGCGTCAGACCGGGCGCCTTTTCAAGATCGATTATCCGAGCCTTGGCTGAAAGAGATGTGATCGCCTTATTGAGAAAGACCTCGAGGTTCTCGGAAACGCGAACCACCGCATCGGCCCTGCCCAGCGCCTCGGCATCGGAAGGTTTCAAGGCGTAAGCATGAGGCGAGGCAGCTCCCTCAAGCAGGAGCTTCGGTTCAGCAACGCCCTCAAGGATCGCAGCTGCAAGCGAGTGAATGGGTTTGATCGTCACAACGACATTCGGCGCAGCGAAGCATGGAAGGGCAAGCAGGATCATGGACGCCAGCACAAGCGCGGACCAGAAAACGCGAGCGAATGAAACCATAGAAAAAACGGTCATGGCAGGGGCCGCACTTGATCATCAATGTAATGATACATCGTTACACGTCGCTCCAAAACGATGCAGTAACCGGACTGGTTACTAGGCTAGGATAGTGAGCGCATCGGCCCTAGCAGCCTGTCGGACTTAGCGCCCAGCGGCGGCAGGAGGTAGGATCATTGCATTGATTCGCCACCGTTCCGGACCCGCCTGATGAGCAACTTTCGCAGCTTCGACCGTGACACGGGATTTCTCCTGCCGCCTTCGGTGAACGAGTGGCTTCCCGAGCGGCATCTCGCGCGGTTTGTGGCGGAGATCATCGACGCTCTGGACGTCTCGGCGATGAGCAACAGCTATCGCGGCGTTGGTTCGGCGAGCTATCACCCGAAGCTTCTGTTGGCCGTCCTGGTCTATGGCTACGCCACGGGGGTCTTCTCCAGCCGCAAATTGGAGCGGGCGACATACGACTTGGTGGCCTTCCGCTTCATCGCGGCGAACGAGCACCCCGATCACGACACCATCGCGACATTCAGGCGGCGGTTCCTCAAGGAGACCGAAGGGCTGTTCGTGCAGGTTCTGCTTCTGGCGCGCGAGATGGGCATGCTCAAACTGGGCACGGTCGCGCTGGACGGCACGAAGGTGCACGCCAATGCCAGCAAACACAGCGCGCTGTCCTATGAGCACGCGGGCAAGATCGAGGCGCAGTTGAAGGCCGAGGTTGCGGAGCTGATGGCGAAGGCCGAAGCCGCCGATAAAGCCGACCTGCCGGACGGGATGTCGATCCCGGACGAGTTGGCGCGGCGCGAGGAGCGCTTGAAGAAAATCGCCGAGGCGCGCGCGAAGATCGAGGCGCGCGCCAAAGAGCGTTTCGAACGCGAGCAGGCCGAGCATCAGGCCAAACTGGCGGCGCGCGAGGCCAAGACCAAGGCCACCGGCAAGAAGCCCGGCGGCAAGCCGCCCGAGCCGCCGGTGGAAGGGCCGCTGCCAACCGATCAGATCAATCTGACCGATGAGGAGTTGCGCATCATGCCGGTTTCGGGCGGCGGCTTCGAGCAATGCTACAACGCTCAAGCCGTCGTAGCGGAAGGCAGTCTGCTGGTGGTTGCGGGCGATGTGGCGCAGGCGACCAACGACAAGCAACAGCTCGAACCGATGCTGGCCAAGACCAGGGCCCTGCCCGAAGAGTTGGGCAAGGTCGAAACGCTGTTGGGCGACAACGGTTACTTCAGCGAGGCCAATGTAAAGGCGTGCAAGGCGGCCGCGATCGAGCCGTTGCTCGCCATGGGCCGGGACTCGCATCATCCCTCCTTGAGCGAGCGCTGCGCCGCGGCTCCGGCCGCGCCGGAAAACCCAACGGCGGTCGAGGCCATGGCCCACCGCCTGCAAACGCCCGAAGGCAAGAAACTTTACGCCCTGCGCAAACACACTCCCGAGCCGGTGTTCGGCATCATCAAGTCCGTGCTCGGATTCCGTCAGTTTCTGCTGCGCGGGCTGGACAAAGTCAAAGGCGAGTGGACGCTCGTGATTATGGCCTGGAACTTGAAGCGGATGTTCGTACTGAAGGCTGCATGAAGGCGCGACGATGATCGCCCTTCCGCGCCATGAGGGACGTCATCCCCTGGCGGAAGACCTCAGTCCGACAGGCTGCT
This sequence comes from uncultured Alphaproteobacteria bacterium, assembly GCA_963757195.1. GTDB lineage: Bacteria > Pseudomonadota > Alphaproteobacteria > Rhizobiales > Rhodomicrobiaceae > Rhodomicrobium. Next base: position 758,151 of record CAVWQG010000001.1, on the reverse strand, counting down.
AGAGCGACCAGCGAGCGCTCAATCCCGCGCCGGTCTCAAAATGTGGACTGGAAAAGATTGAGACGGCGATCAGCAATGCGCAGCCGCCGCCCAAAGACCTGGAATCCAAGCTTGCGACGATCACGGGCCACTACCCCATTTTGTGTGAAGCATTAGAGTTTTCTCAGCGCCTCGAGGAGCAAGGTTCTTGGAATGACGACGGCGGCTTCGCCTTCTCCAATTTTTCCCTTCACATCCGGGGATGCCAGAAGGTCATTCAAGGCGTCCCCGACAATGACGATTTCATCACTCTCTTGGCACTCCATAATGACCGGGCAGCAGCTATCGGTGTGACAACGCGCTGCTAAGACACGAAGTGTGTTTTTCTGCATAAAACTCGCCTTTCATTGAATGGTGGTCACATGACCCCGGTCAAATCAAGGCTTGGCTTTTCGCGCGTCACCTCGTAGCTGTTCTGGCCCTTGGGAGTAATGATTGTCACCCCAAGAACCCGGGCGCCGGCGAATGCCTTGAAGTAATCAAAGTCGATCGCCGTGAGCTTGGCTACGGACTGGCATTGAAGTTTATAATCGACGTTGAAGTCCGAATGGTGATGCTCCTCTTCCGCCTCATGGGCCGGGGACGTTTCGCCTTTTGGAGTATCCTCCCCATGCTCGCCCTCGATGGAAACCTTGGCTTCCTTGACCGTGCATCCGGCGGCGGCTGGCATTTTGAAGAGAGTGAGCGCCTCGGCAAGCTTTGCCTTCCCTGCCTCGAAAGCTGCCTTCTGCTCGGGCGTGCTCGGTTCATGTTCGAACCCGACAATGTCTGCGCCTGGCACATCGAGGTCCATCGAAACCTCGCCATTTTCAATCGCGATATTGAGCGTGCCGTGGCCATGCTGATGAGGCCCGAGCTGGCGATGCTCCTCAGCCAGCGCGGGAAACGCCAGAACGATCATTGCTCCAGCAAGTGTCAGCGATCTCTTCATTATCGTGTCCTTTTTTGAGCTTTGTTTCAAAATATTGGGGGTCAGTTTCCACCTCACCATGGGAGAGGTCGGATTCGTATCTGTTCGGAAGTGGGGCCAAGCCGGACCAATTCGCCATTCTGGGTTGCCTTGCGGAATGCCTCCCTGGCTCCGAGAACGTTCCTATAGAAGGAACCAACCTTTTCTACGCCTGACATTTCCGCAACAAGCCGCTCTCCGATCGGGAAGCGCATATTGCTAAGCGCCGCGAATCTCTCTTTAGGTAATGTAATAACATTACATTGGGAAGGGCGGAAATGGGCACGCGCCTTGCTTTGTGCAGTGGAATGATGCTGATCGCCGTGGCCGGAGCTTCAGCCCAGGAGGATACTGGCTCACCGAAAGAACAGGCGCCTGCCCCAGAGCAAGCGCAGCCGCAGACGCCATCTCAAGGGCAAGTGCCGCAATTGCCGCCGGTTACGGTGATCACGCCCAGGGAGCAACAAGCGGCCAAACCGAAGCCTCGGGTCAAGCAAGGCGGTCCGATCAATGCCGGCAGGGCAGCCTCGCAGCCGGCGCGCTCAACCGAGGCAGCATCCCAAGCTTCAGCAGCGCCGCCAGAGGGGACAGTTAGTTCTCAAAACGCAAATGCAGTTCCCCCCGAGTTTGTTACGAAGGTTGAGACTCTGAATGCGGCACGAGAATTTATCCTGCCCAAGATCGGGGTGAACACCTACGATCTGGACCGGCAAGCCATCGAAGCCCTGCCGCAAGGCGATAACACCCCGCTCGATAAGGTCCTTCTGCAAACGCCAGGCGTTTCCCAGGATTCTGCCGCGAGCGGCAATCTTCACATCAGGAACGAGCACGCCAACCTGCAATACCGCATCAACGGCATTCAGCTCCCCGATGGGCTTTCAGGTTTCGGCACCATCCTCGAAACAAGCCTCATTGGCAATTTGGCGGTCGTGACCGGTGCGCTTCCCGCCCAATATGGGCTTCGGACGTCAGGGCTTATCGATATTCAGACGCGGACGGGGACATCTGATCCACACGGCGAAATCAGCATCCATGGCGGCAGCCACGACACCTTCACCTCGACCTTCCAATATGGCGGGGTGAGCGGGAACACGGAGTATTTCTTCACCGGCCGGTTTCTTGAGAACAATGTAGGGATCGAAAACCCGACGCCGGCCTACAACGCCATCCACGATGAAAGCGAGCAGGAGAGGTTCTTCAGCTACGTTTCAACCGTCCTGCCGGACAACGCCCGCTGGACCATGATGACCGGCGGGTACGTAGGTAATTTTCAAATTCCAAACAATCCGGGCCAGGCACCTCAATACTGCACGCCTTCGACCTGTTTTTTTGATTCATCGAAACTCAATGAAACACAACTGGAACAGAATTATTTTGGAATTCTTGCTTTTCAGAAGTCCTCCGCCTTTGCAGATTATCAGTTTTCGTATTTCTCGCGATTTGCCAGCGTTCACTACATGCCGGACCCTGCGGGGGATCTCATCTTCAACGGTATATCCACGGATGTGACGCGGACGAGCTTTCTGAACGGCATTCAGGCCGACGGGGCCTTCAGGGTCGCGCCAGACCATACGTTGCGCGCGGGCATGGTCATCAGCGCCGAGCAAACTAACGTCACGGACGCTGCCACCGTATTTTTATCGGGCACGGCGGGCCCGAACGGCAACCAGCTGGGCGATCCTTCGACCCCGACCGGGGTTGCCGCCCCCGTGCAAAGGTTGGATCAGGAAGCGAAGCTCGGCTGGCTGGCAGGGGTCTACATCCAGGACGAGTGGAGAATTACCGACAAGCTGACGCTGAACGCAGGCCTGCGCTTCGATCAGATGTGGCAATATGTCGATGCCAACCAGCTCAGCCCCCGCATCGCGGCGGTCTACAAGCCGCTCGACGGGACCGTTTTCCACGCCGGCTACGCACGCTATTTCTCGCCGCCGCCGCAGGCGGTGGGCGCACCGGAAAATTATTTGCTTTTCACGAACACCGTCGCTGCGGCGGAGGTCGGGAACCCCGGCTCGGTGCTCAAGAACGTGATCATAAATGATAGCCTGCCGGAACGGTCCCATTACTTCGATGCCGGCGTCACGCAAGTGATTATCCCCGGTTTAGAAGCCGGTTTGTCCGCGTATTATAAAATCGCACAGGACCTGATCGACGACGGTCAGTTCGGGCAAGCTTACGTGCTCACCGCCTTTAACTACGCCAAGGGAGAGAACGAGGGCCTCGAACTCAAGCTGAAATATACCAAAGACGGCGTTCTTGTTTACGGCAACCTCGCTTGGGCGAGGCAGGTTGCAACGCAATTCGTTACCAACCAATATCTGCAGGGCGCGGATGAATATCTTTATGCGCTAACCCATTATATTTATACCGATCACGCTCAAACTTTGACAGCCTCGGCTGGAGTTTCGTACCCCCTTTGGGAACACACCAAAGGCAGCTTGGACATGATTTATGGGAGCGGTCTTCGGGCCGGCTTCGCAAACACCGCTTCCGTGCCGGCCTACACCCAGTTCAATCTGGGCCTATCGCATGAATTTATCCTGCCGGACTGGAAACCCTTCACGGTGCGCTTCGATGTGGTCAATCTTTTCGACCACATTTACGAGCTTCGCGATGGCTCGGGCATCGGCGTCTTTGCTCCGCAATACGGCCCAAGGCGCGGCTTTTTTGTTGGTTTCTCCCAGAAGTTTTAAGGGAAAGCAAGGGCTCAGCCAAAAGCAGGTGCGGTAAAATTCGTGCCAAGGATGCCAACCGGGGCGGGCTTCAACTCGACAAAGATTATGCTATGTTATAACATTACTTACTTTAAGTGAGAGGGTCCGGGATTGCTGATTGATTGCGAAATGGCAGGGGAATGCCGAACGTTTGACAAAGACCGCCTCGCCTGAATAATCACGGCGCAATCCGAACTTGAGATCGATATGGACCGTCTTCCTGTATTCGAACTGTTAATGAACGCCGATCCGGTGGTGAAAGGCGTCATGCTGATCCTCGCCATTGCCTCGGTCGTCTGCTGGACGATCGCGTTCGAGAAGCTGATACGCATCCTCGCCTTCTCCCGGCAGGTATTGGCCCTTGAGCGCGGGGGCGGGAGCCGTGGAAAGGCTTCAGACTGGCTCGCGGATCGCATGAAGCAGATCGCGGATGCGGAGCCGTTTGCGGATGGCGAAACGCAGGCCGAGTTCAATGCAAGGCTGGAGAAAAGCCTGCAAATTGAGACAAGCGCACAGCTGCAGAGGCTTCAGTCCGGGCTTCCCTTCCTCGCGACGGTCGGATCCACCGCCCCTTTTGTCGGACTGTTCGGAACGGTCTGGGGCATCATGCGCAGCTTCACGGGCATTGCGGCGGCCAAGGATACGAGCCTTGCGGTTGTCGCGCCCGGCATCGCGGAAGCGCTGTTCGCAACCGCAATCGGCCTCGCCGCGGCAATCCCCGCGGTGATTTTTTATAACCAGGCGAATGTTTCGCTGGGCCGCCTGGCAGATCGGTTGTCGGCTGCGGTGGTGAAATTTGCTAAACTGCGCGTTTACGGCGAGGCCCATACGCGGCCTGCCTTCGAACTCAAAGCCTGCACCGGTGCATGTAACTCAGGGGTTGACCAATGGCGGGCTGGAACCCCGGTAACGGAACGGAGCGTTCTTTCCAGACAAAGATCATGGCGGACATCAATGTCACGCCCATGGTCGATGTCATGCTTGTTCTGCTTGTGATCTTCATGGTCACCGCGCCGCTTCTCGTCGCCGGCGTCCCGGTGCAACTCCCCAAGAACTCCGCGCAAAGGATCAGCCAGCCGAATAAGCCGGTGATCGTTACGCTCGCGGCGGACGCGCGCCTCTATATCCGTGACGAGCAGGTGGATGCCGCTTCGCTCATTCCCCGGCTTTCGGCGTTACGGTCGGGCGAGGGTGGCCCGAAAAGAAGATCGTCGAGCCGAAACCCTCGACCCCCGCGCCCGCCAGCGAAGCGCAGGAAGAGCAGCGCGCCGCAACGCGCGCTTTCGACGCCCGCCCGAACGAGGTGCTTTCGCTCTATAACAGCCGGGTCTATCAGGCTTTGATGAAGAACGCTCTGCGCCCGAAGACCATGGAGAAGGGGCGGGTCGTGCTTGAGTTGACGCTCGCCCCGTCGGGTGAACTCTTGGATCATCGCGTGGTGGTAAGTTCCGGCTCGCCGGCGCTCGACAAGACGGCGATGGCGTCGCTGGAACGCGCCGCACCCTTCCCTCCCGTTCCGCCAGAGGTCAGCAAGCAGCCTCACACGCTGCGCGTTCCGTTCGAATATGCGGTGAAGTGAAAAACCGTTGCCCCTGTAGAAGCCGAATGGCTTCCGTTTGCTTGTTGTCACCCCGTAAATCGTGTTGATCGACCTGGAGCGCCCTGATCGCATGCCGACCGAGACGCAGCGTGCGAAAGGCGCGCTGGCTCGGAGAGCCAAAGCCGTGTTAAAGTTGTATTGTAGCTTTCGACGGCAATCTTCGGGGGTATTCCATGCCGGATGAGTTTCGAGTGCTGGCAACACGGTGCGGCAGCTGCGGATGCGGCTGTCCGACGATTATGGAAGCGCCCAACGACTCGATTGTCATCGTCGGGTCGACCGCGAACTTTCTGGTTGAGAATGCCGCGGTCAAGGAGAGGATCGGCAACGGCGAAGCGGCCGTGGTGATCCCCAAAAGCTTGCTGATCGAGGCTTTGCGTTCGCTGCAAGCTTAGGGATCGGGTTGCCGGATGGAATTTGCCGCAGCGCCAATCTTCCTGCTGATGGGCTTTATCGCCTATTTGCAGCATCCGCCGCTCTGCACCGCACCCGGGGGACTTCGGCTTTTTGAGCTCCATGTGGTTCATGTACGGCGTCATGAGCGTCGTACATTCCGGCCCCTGGCTCTCCTTGGCGTGGCAATCCTTCAAAACTGCAGCTCCAAAGAAGGAGAGGTAGATCCGAGAAGGTTGCCGGCAGTCCCCAGAACCTTAGGGGACAGTCGGCCGAACTCAGGTAGCAAGACCCTTTGATCGCCTTAGTGCATGTTCTGATCCATGCCTGTCATCCCACCGCCCTGCTCGGCGGCTTTTTTCTCTACATCGACCTCGACGTCAATTGAGCCGGCCTTGGCGAAGGTCAAGGTCAGCGGAATATGGCGACCCTCGTCAAGCTTCTGTTTCAAGTCAATGAGCATGACGTGATAACCACCGGGCTTCAACGCCACGGTAGCTCCGGGCGCCAGTTCGATGCCGCCCGCAACCTCGTGCATCTTCATGACGCCGCCTTCGTCGGTCGTCTGGTGAATCTTGGACCTTTCCGGCGACGGGGCTCGAAGCAGACACCAGCTTGTCTGGCGCAGTCCCCTTGTTTGTGAGCAAGAGATAGGCTGCACCGGACTTCGTGCCTTCGGCCGTGGGCCGAGCCCAGGGATGATCAATGGCGATCGTTCCGAGCTTATAATCGGTGGCATAGGCTGCGCCGGCAGCACACAGCGTAACGAACACGGCAATATGCTTTATCATCGGGGTACCTCTTTCAAGATAGGCTCTCTATGAGCAAAGTTGAGCACGCTCCCCATCGGAAAGGTCCGGGTCGCTCCTCAGGCTGATATACTATGCCCTTCAAGGAAAAGCCTCCTTGACGAATCTTAAGCATCGCTAAGCGGTCAGCCTCGAGCACTGGCGATCAAGGCGCTCTCCGGATGAGGTTTGCATGGTCAGCCGACAACCGTAAGGCATTTGCACGAGAAACTCGCGCTTACCCAAGAGTATCCTAAATTCGACTACAGCTCTTTTGATGACGGTTGAAAAATCTATTGGCCCCCAACCCACCCTTGAGGCAAGTAAAGCCTCAAGCATGCAAATTTTTCTGAAATGAGGACTTGGTGCACTAGCCTGCAGAATCGGAATTATTAACCCTTTCCCCAAGCGGGAGGGGCGGAATGATTCGCGAAAAGCGATGGCAAGGAGGCAGGAAGCGCGCATACCGCGCGGCTGGTTTCTATTCCGCACGACTGATGAGTCGCCGGTTAGCAGTCCACGCTTTGGCTATTCTCGTTCTTCTTGGGAGCCTGACGTCTTCTTGGCATCAGTCGAACGCCGAGGTCGCCGCATCGAGCGATCTGCTAGAATTGCAGCTCCTGTCCGGCCTTCAGGCGAACGAGCTGGAGGCTTCGATCTGTCATCACGGCGACGGGAACGCGCCGGGCACTCCGCTTGACGATCAAACGCTGCCTCGCAAAAAGTGTCCCCTTTGCCTCGCGTTCCATCACCTTCCTCCCATTCCAAATCGCATATTCAGTTGCCCTGCCTATCGACCATTTGGCGAGGCAACATTGCTTCCTGACCAGCGTGAGCTGGCCCCAGGCCGGGATTGGCCGGACCAAACAAGGCCGCGTGCGCCGCCGACGATCTGAGAAACCCGCACCGTGCGTCGAAGTTGTGCCCACGGTTCCAATCGTTATCGCTTGCAAATCGGTCGCTGGGACCGTCAACCCCGTTTTTGACTTGGACGCTTAAGCGCGCCAACCGGAGCTTACGCAATGCGCTTCTCACCTTTGAATTCGAGGCCCGCCTCGGCCCAAATGCGCCGTCTCGCCGGCATACTTTTATTGTCCTCGCTTATCCCCGCACAAGCACTGGCCTGCGCCTGCGGCTGCGCCGTGTTTGATGTGGGGTCGAGCGCTCTTCTGCCGAAGGAAGGCGATCACGGCGGAATCGTCTATTTGGAGTGGGACTACTCGAACCAGAACACGAACTGGAGCGGCACGTCGAAAGCGCCGGCAATAAACGACGCCGACAAGAACATTCTTACCAATTGGTTGGTCGTTGGGGCGAACTACACGATCAACCGCGACTGGGGCGTTGGCATACGGATCCCGACCGCCAGCCGCTCATTCCTGACAGACACCAATTTTCCGGATGCGCCCCAAGACCTTCAAAAGTATTCTGTCTCCTCCGTCGGCGACATCCAGCTCATGGGCATGTATACCGGCTTTTCAAACGATATGTCGAAGGGCATCATCTTCGGTGTCCAATTGCCGACCGGCAACTACACGGCCCCTGGTTTTGACCGCGATACGCAGATCGGCACGGGGAGCACCGATCTCATCCTTGGCGGCTTTTGGCGCGGCATGATTACCGGCGACAATGCCTGGCAGTACTTTGGTCAGTTCCGATATCAACAGCCGTTTCTCACTAGCTCCGCCTGGGACGAGGAGCTGGAAGCCAACGCCAACTACATCCCCGGCATGCAAGTCGACGCGGCGGCTGGCATCATCTATAACAACTGGTACCACGTCGGGCCGTTCGATAAAATCGCGCCGGTGCTTCAGCTCATCTACTCGCATCGGGAGCCCGACAGCGGGGCGGCAGCGGCCCCCGAGAACACGGGGTATGACCGGCTCTACATTTCGCCCGGGGTGGATTTCACCAAGGTGGTGAACGATGCCAACAATCAAACGCTCAAGCTCTATGGCGATATCGAGATTCCGATCTATCAAAGGATGAATGGAAACCAGCTCGTCACCCCCTTCTTGTCCAAGCTGATCCTCGGCTTCACATTCTGACAGTGGGTCATATTATAAGAACGGCGCGGTTCGCCCTATCGGTGACCGCGCTATTACTGTGTGGTTATCCCGCGGTTCTCGCGGAGCCACACCTTCAGGAGCGCGCTCCGGCGCTGACTGTGACGACATTGGATGGCGCCAGCTTTGACCTTGACGCTATGCGTGGGAAAGTCGTGCTGGTGTCATTCTGGGCAACCTGGTGCGCCCCGTGTCTTAAAGAGATGCCGGCGCTTGAAAAATATTACCGCCTGCACAAGGCGGACGGCTTCGAGATCATCGCTCTTAGCACCGACAAACCGGGAAATCGAACCAAAGTCCAAAAAGTCCTGGCGCAGCACTCGTTCCCAGGCGCGATGATGAGCGAGGCGAGCCGCAATGGATTCGGGATGCCGGAGGCCGTGCCCGTCAGCTATGTCGTCGACTCGCAAGGGCGTCTGCGGGACAAGTTTATCGCGATCGACAAAGACCTCCTGAATGAAGTGATCACCCCGCTTTTGAAGGAAGGCTCTGCACCACCGTTAGAAGAGAAACGACAATAAAGGGGATCAACATGCTTAAAGATGGGACCCTTATCGTGGCTGCGCTCATTCTGTCGCTCTCTTTCACCGAAGCAGGGGCTGGGGACTGGGCCAGTGCGGGCGATCAATGTAAAGTCTGGAATCCTTATCCGGCGGGCGGCGAAACCATTCGCTGGACTGGCGCTTGCAAGGACGGGTTTGCTGACGGCATGGGCACGCTGGAATGGCAAAGAGGCGGCAAGACTTACGAGCGCGATGAGGGACACTGGCGCGGCGGCCGTCAAATAGGCGGCTCGCAAACCTGGCCAGGCGGGCACTATGACGGCCAGTTCGCCGACAGCCTCCCAAATGGCCGGGGCGTTCTGATCCTTGGCGATGCCCGATATGAGGGGATGTTTGTAAACGGCAAGCCGAATGGAAAAGGGACGCTGACAAATGCGTCCGGCGCGTTCGAGGGCAGATGGATGGACGGTTGTTTCAATGACGGGAAACATCGCGCCGCCATGGGCGTTTCATTGCAATCGTGTCCTTAGGGGTTCCGAACGTCCCCTCCTATCGCTTTGGAGCTAAGTCATGCGAGCTTTATTGGTATTTTCTCTTGCCGCTGTCGTCTATACATCTGCCATCGATGCCACGCCGGCATTCTCGGAGCAGCGCTGTCGGATGGAAAAGCAGTGTCGGTGGGTAAACTACAAGAAGGTCTGTACCTATGTGCGGGTCTGCCGGTAAATCGGGCCGCGTCCGCTTGGTGCCTTAACAGTTTCCCCAGCTGCAAGAATTTGAGAAGGCAGGGTTGGCCCGAAACCGGATAGCGCCGGGCTTCGTAAGTTAGGCCTGCCCAGTTCGTCCGCCAGCCAATCGTCACTCATTGGCGAGTGTTTACGGCCGCAACCATACCCTGCGCTGAATTCGCCGTGCCATTTTGTATGCTTGTTTCATAAAAACAGCTTACATTTGCGAATCGCCCGCAATCCGAATTCGAGATCAGCATGGACAGCCTGTCAGTCTACGACTTGTTAAGGAACGCCGACGTGGTCGTGCAAGGAGTCCTGTTGCTCCTAGCTGCCGCCTCGGTGGCTTGTTGGACGATCGCGTTCGAGAAGCTCATGCGCATACTCGCCTTTTCGCGGCAGGTATCCGCTCTTGAGCAAACGGGCCAATGCAATGAAGGTCCTTCGGATTGGCTCGCCGGCCGGATGAGGTGCGTCGCGGATGCAGAGCCGGTTGCCGGCGACGAAACCCAGTCTGAGTTCAATGCAAGGCTGGAAAGGAGCCTGCAAATCGAGACAAACGCGCAACTTCAGAGGCTCCAAACTGGGCTCCCCTTTCTCGCCACGGTTGGGTCCACTGCCCCATTTGTCGGGCTGTTCGGCACCGTGTGGGGCATCATGCATAGCTTTACGGGTATAGCGGCGGCCAAGGATACGAGCCTTGCCGTGGTCGCGCCCGGCATCGCGGAAGCACTGTTCGCAACGGCCGTGGGCCTCGCCGCGGCCATTCCGGCCGTGATTTTCTACAATCAGGCCAATGTTTCGCTGAGCCGGATTGCAGAGCGGATGTCAGCGGCTGTGAGCCGGTTTGCCAAAATGCGGGCTTACGGGCAGGTCGATGGAAAAGCTTTTGCGTTCGAGCGCACGAGCCGCATGCAGCCCACGGGGTGATGGATGGCAGGCTGGACACCCGGTAACGGACCCGAGCGCTGCCAGATGAAAATCATGGCGGACATCAATGTCACGCCCATGGCGGACGTCATGCTGGTGCTGCTTGTTATCTTCATGGTCACCGCACCCTTGCTCGTAGCCGGCGTCCCTGTGCAGCTTCCCAAGAACTCCGCACAACGGCTCAGCCAGCCCAACAAGCCGGTTATTGTCACGCTCGCCGCCGACAGGCGCCTCTATATTAGGGACGGACAGGTGGGGGCCGCTTCCCTGATCCCGCGATTGTTGGCAATGCGCGGGGGTGAGGGGGATGCTGTCGTCTACGTCAGGGCCGACAAAACAATTCCTTATGGAGAGGTGATGGAGCTTCTTGGCCGTTTAAGCTCCTCCGGCTATCAGCGCATTTCACTCTTGTCCCAGCCGCCCCAGCAAAATGCCGCGGACGCACCTCCCCAAGCTGCAGTTTCCCCCGCCAGGACCGGGCAATGAACTGGGTTCGGGCTGGAGCCGCATTCGCCGCTTTTGGCATACACATAGCGACTTTCGGCCTTTTCGCCGCTGCCAGCCTGAGTGACCTGGACAATGCCGCGCTCCAATCTGGCAGCGGAAAGGACGACCTGACAGTTGCCGACACGATTACAATGGTATCGGAGGAAAGCCTTGGTCTTGACGCAGCCTCGACACCACGGCAGGAGGCCTCGGCTGGTGGCCAAGCCGCCCCGCAGGTGAAGGAAGAGGCCCAAAAGGAAGAGGAGAAAATCAAGCTTCTACCTGAGGAATTGCCCGAGCCTCAACCTCTTATCGAGGAGAAAAAGCCCGAAAAGAAGATTATCGATGTGAAGCCCTCCACCCCTTCGCAGGCAAGCGAAGCACAAGATGAGCAGCGCGCTGCAAGCCGTGCGTTCGATGCTCGCCGAAAGGAGGTGCTTTCGCGCTACAACAGCGCGATCTATCAGTCATTGATGAGGAATGCGCTCCGTCCGAAGACGATGACAAGAGGCCGCGTCGTTTTGGAGCTGACGCTGTCTCATTCGGGGGAACTCCTGGCGCACCGCATCCTTGAGAGTTCGGGCTCGGAGACACTGGATAAAATCGCGATGACATCGCTTGAGCGCGCCACACCTTTTCCGCCGGTTCCACCCGAGCTTGGCCATGAGGCTCAGACATTGCGCGTGCCGTTCGAGTACACGGTGAAGTAAAGGTCTTTTCGATGAGGTGGTTGCCGAGCCAGACGGCGGCATTCAGCAAGATGCTGGCGAGTGCCCGCAGTTCATGACGCCGTCCGCGGACACCCTACAGGCTTACTTACTCGGCTCAATCAAATCAGCAACGTATGCCTTGACTTTGAGACCCCCGAATATTCCAAAGCCGGGCCGGAGATACCCGGCCGGCTCCTCATATTTCGCATCGAAGAGATTATCGATCCTTCCGAACAGCGTGATGTTATTCGTCGCGACGTAATTGGCGGCCAAATTCACCGTTGTGAAGCCTGGTGCGGTGTAGCCGGGCGCGTAGTTATTGGCGATGGATTGCTCTTTCCAGGGGCCGACATAATTGAGTGTTGCGGACAATGTGAGATCGTCCGAGGCCTTCCAGGATGGGGTGAGGCTGACTTTGTTCTTTGGCCGGCGGAAAAGCTCCTGGCCCGTATCCTGGTCGGTGGCCATGGTGTAGGTATAGTCTACGCGTACCTTCAGCTCCGGCGTGATTGCGAACGATGCGAAGCTTTCCGCGCCGTAGGTAAAAGCCTTCCCGACGTTCTCCAGTGTATAGATACCTGGATCGCTCAAGAAAGTGTATTCGATCAAGTTCGTGATGTTGTTTTGGAAGTATGTTGAACCGAAGCGTATGCGGTCGTTGAGAATAGGCTGCTCAAAGCCGGCATCGAAGCCATCGCTTGTCTCCGGTTGAAGATGCGGATTGCCGTAGTAGTTGAAAGCTGGAATGTTGACATAGAGGTCATACAGAGTAGGCGCCTTGAAACCGGTGCCGTAACTGGCTTTGAGTTTGGTTTCGAGAGTCGGCACGATGTACGCCGCTGCAAGACGCCAAGTTGTATGGCCGCCAAAGCTGTCATTGTCATCGTAGCGGATGTTCGCATCCAGGAAGATGCGCTTGGCCCATTCGGATTGAAGTTCAGCCCACACGGCCGTGTCGCCCGTATAGTAGAGGCCTGGGAATGTGTTCATGCTGTCGTCTTCGCGTGACACGCCGGTCAGGAAAATCTGCCCGGGGGCAACGTCCACGACGCCGCGCCAATCGTATTTGAGCCGCTGCCCTTCGTTCGTTGAGTTGGATGGGTCACCAGGCCAGGGATCGACAACGTTGGTCCATGCGTCTGTGTAGGCCAGGCCGAAGTAGTTCGTGAACCCGCCATCAAAGAGAGACCAGACGGCTTCTCCGCGGGTCCAGAATTGGCGGTTGAGCTGTGTGCTGTTCTCCGGCTCCTGGACATAAGGCAGGACGCAACTGGCGCAGTAGTTATAAAGGCTGTTGAATTGATAGGTCGAGTCCGCGTACCGCGCCACGAAGTTGAGCGTGATATCCTTCGACACTTCGAACCCGAGCTTGGTGGAATAGGTCATGTTGTCGTAGCTATTATCAAGCCGGGACTGGCCGGGTGGCACAAGGTAGTAGGGCGTGACAGGGATGTCCTCGGCCTGGAAATGCACAATGTTGAATGCATAATTGAAGCCTTGGCTGGAGCCGCTCACTCCGGTCGCTTGATTGAATGTCCCAAACGAGCCTGCTTCTGCGGATACGTAAGCCTGTGCCGGGCCTTCACCCTTCTGTGTGACGATCGAAATCACCCCGCCGATGGCCTCCGACCCGTAAAGGCCGCTTTGAGGGCCGCGCAGCACCTCGATCCGTGCAACATCGCCTGTCAAGAGGTGGGCGAAATCGAACGCACCGGTGGCGGAGCTTGGGTCGCTAACGTCGATGCCGTCGACCAGAACTTTGGTCTGATTGGAATTGGTGCCGCGAATGAAAACGGAGGTCTGGGCGCCTGGTCCGCCCGACTGCACCACGTTGAGGCCTGGCACGGACTCAAGCGCGGCAGGCACGGTTGCCCAATGTTGCTGCTGCAGTTGCTCTGAGGTGATTACGGTGATGGAATTGGGCACTTGATCGACGGGCGTCCAAATCGTCGTCGGGCTGATGACCTGAGTTCCACCTTGGACCCCGCCGGTATCGGCGGCGTCTGGTCTCGTTTGCCGCTGCGCCGGCGCTTCCGGTACTTGGCGCGAAGGTTTCTTCGACTTCTTTGCGGTCTGCGGAGAAGCCTCAACGACGACGGGGGGCAATACCGTGGTGGGCTGGGACGTGGTCGAAGCATCCTGCGCATAGGCTGCTGTGAACGTCCCGGGAAGTAACAGAGCTGTGAGGATTTTTACTGAGATGGGCCGGAAGCTGGCATGTCCAGACCGGCGAAATTTGCTGGAAAAGCGAGTCATAGAAGGACCTCGGCGATAACGAGTGGCGCGTCATCGCGAACGAAGTCTCCCTGGCCACGCTCAACCTTCGAGCCACTTCGCCTACCACCAGGACACCCCGCCCAATGTGCTCGCGTTGACCACGGCTGATGGCAGGTCTCCTGGCTTGCGGGTCTCAGCTTTGCGCGCCTTCCCAGTTTCCCAGTGGCTTATTGCGCTACGCTCACCGCCTACAGTTGCGGGGGCAGCCGCGGAATTTCACCGCGTTCCCTTTTATCCTCGAAAGAGGACCATCACAGAAAGCGTAGACGGCACGCGATTGAGTTGGCAACTTTCGCGAGGCTGACACATGTAAGTTATGCGCAAGGTGGGTTCATAGGGACACATTCAGGTAGTTGCCCAAGTTATCAAGATCCAGCATGCGAGGATTTGCCCTTGGCTAAGCATTAACACACGCCGCATCGAATGCCTTGTGCGCGGTGAAGTGAAGAGGCCTTCTCCAAGCATGGCAAAATGCTCTCCCATCTATTTTGTATGGTTGTTGGCGAAAAAGATCTTACTCTAGCCAATCGAGGGCAATCGTAGCGCACCTGAAGGTAGGGGCTGATCGGCGATGGACGAAAATGAACGAGGAGGCAAGGTCGGCTTCCGCCTGTTCAGCGATAGCCCGGAAGGCGCGGCTGGAAGGATAGCCGTGCTTTATGCGATCCTGGCTGCGGCCAATATCGGCGCGTGGGTTTGGGCTTTGATCGCGTTCCGGGATTATCCGTTGCAGCTTGGAACCGCCTTTTTGGCTTATACGCTCGGCCTTCGCCACGCCGTGGATGCAGATCACATTGCGGCCATCGACAACGTCACCCGAAAGCTGATGCAGGAAGGCAAGCGGCCGGCAGCAGCGGGCTTCTTCTTCTCGCTTGGGCACTCAACGGTCGTGTGGCTAGGCACCATCATCATTGCTGTCGCAGCGGCAGCTTTCAGGGATAAAATCGACGCTTTCAAAAGCATCGGCGGTGTTGCAGGAACATTGGTGTCGGCGTCTTTCCTGTTCGCCATTGCGATCATGAACATCTTTATCCTCGCCGCGATCTACAAAACCTTCCAAAGAGTCAAAGCAGGCGGGGCCTACACCGAAGAAGACCTCAACATGCTTCTGAGCGGCGGGGGATTGATCTCCCGCATGTTCCGGCCCTTGTTTCGCTCCATCAGCCGAAGCTGGCACATGTATCCGCTAGGGCTGCTGTTCGGGCTCGGGTTCGACACGGCGAGCGAGATCGGGCTTCTCGGACTGTCGGCGGCCGGCGCCTCGCAAGGAATGTCGCTCTGGTCGATCCTGGTGTTTCCGGCGCTGTTCACCGCCGGCATGTCTCTCGTGGATACCACCGACAGCATCCTCATGCTGAAGGCCTATGGCTGGGCCTTCGTGAAGCCGGTCCGCAAGCTCTATTACAATATGACCATGACCTTTGTTTCGGTGCTCGTGGCCCTCATCATCGGCAGCCTCGAAACGCTGAATTCTGATCGGCGACAAGCTCGAACTCAAGGGAAGTTTCTGGGAGACGATCGGCGCCATCAATGACAATTTCGGGATCTTTGGCTACGTCATCATCGGCGTTTTTGTCGGCACATGGGTCATCTCGGTCCTGTTCTACCGCTTGATGGATTATGACAGGTTCGAGCCACTGCCGGTAAGACAGGAAGAGCGGATCGAGTCCTGAATCATTCAATCCGAGCCCCAGAGACCTTATCTCTCCTATAAACTGCCATCATCCGCGCCGGTGATAGGGTTTCAAGGAGGCTTCCCAATGCACGACGTCGAGCACGGCCACACGCACGACCATCCGCATAGTCACCCTCATGAGCAAATCCACGAGCATTCCCACGCTCATGTCCATAATCACGAGCACAGGCATGGGGATTTTGTGCACTCCCATCCGCACACCCATTCACACAAACACCAGCATAGCGCAGACCACATCCACGATGCTTTGCATGGAGCTGACGCATCCCACGACCATCACCATACGAGCGATCATGGCCCGCATAATCACGGCCATGACGAAACAGGAGCTTCGAAGGCTGAGAAGAGCGCGTAGCCGCGCTATTCCTTTGGATGCGCATGAAGGTGGTTTCCGGCATTGGCGTCGTCGCCGTGCCGGTGTGTCTGGGCTTCCAACGTAACAGGAATGAAACTCACCTGACCGTGTGTGACGCCGCGTTCTGCGATGACGCCATTGGCGAAGTCTCGCACCACTCCGGCCTTTCCGCGAAGCACGGCGACCTCGAGACAGTTCTCATGGTCGAGATGCACATGCATGGTCGCAACGTGGAGGTGATGGTTATCGTGATGGGCGGCTGTGAGTTGTTTTGACAATTCGCGGGTATGATGGTTGAACACGTAAGAGAGCGTGGCAAAGCACTCTCCTTTGCTTTCCGCATTTAGCCGCGCATGCTGCAAGCCGAGCCGGGCGAGGTCCCGTAAGGCTTCCGAGCGATTGGCGTAGCCCGCGTTCTCCATAAAGGCGCTGAGTTCGGCCGCGAACTCGTCGGACATGCTGATCGTCACGCGCTCCATCGCCCACTCCCATTTCGCAGGTCTCGTCAAACAGCGCTCTGCCTGCATTCGCTTTTTGCTTACATCATGCGTGTCTTGCAACCAAGACAGGAACAAACGTGGCGGCTTTGACACAGAACCACATCGTTGTTCCGGCACAGTCCCAGGTATGATCTTTTTTCGTAGACTTCATACACGAAGCTTCTCACCCTGCGTGTGAGGCTCATTAGTATCTGAAGTTGGCTTCTGCTTCGTGAGAGCCCTGCGTTAGCCCTCGTGCTCAATCCCCAACAATAACTCTAAGCGCTTGTGAGCGCAGCCTTTTTGCTGGGCGCGATCTTGCTTGCGTTCGAAGGTGTGCCGTCATGCCCCGCCTGCATCTTGCCTCTTCGTTGTTTCTCGGAAGCCTATTGGCTGCCAATACCCCATGCCCCGTCTTCAGTCAGGAGAACGCCTCTCCTGGCGGTGCGCCCAACACGCTGCCGCCGGTGAAGGTTGCCCCACTCCCCGCCAATCCCACAAAGACGCCTCGCGTCGTTGCCCGGAAAAAGCTGGTAAAGCCGGTCGCCCAAACCGACAATCGCAGTCAAAGCTCGCCGCCGCAGCCTCCTGAACCGGGTGACCCCGAGTTGGGCACAGCCTCAGGTAGTGTCGCACTCCCCGGCCGCGAAGAGCTTTCGCCAGCTGCTTCAGCGCAGCCTGCGGCGAGCGTTACGCTGAACGCGAAGCAGATCGAGCGGACCCCAGTGAACAGTTATGGCGACATCTTCCGCCCGCTTCCGGGCATTGACGTTTCCTATTACGGACAGGGCGCAGTCGGATACGGCATTTCGATGCGAGGGTTCACCGATGCCGAGCATGGGCGCGACATCGCCTACTTTATTGATGGCGTGCCGGTGAACGAGATCTCGGCGATCCACACCCCGAATTACGCCGACCTCAATATTCTGATCCCCGAAACAGTGAAAACCCTTGAAATCATCCGCGGCCCCTTTGCCATCGAGGCGGGCGACTCGAACGTAGGCGGCTCGGTGTTCATCACCACCAAGTCCCTGGACCCCTATTCAGGCGCCGCTGTTTCCGGCGGCTCCTGGGGCACCGGGCGCGGGCTTGCCACTTATGGCTCCGATACCGGAAGCTACGTGCCTTATCTTGTCTTCGAAGGCTACCATACGGATGGCTACCGCGATAACAGCTTCATCGACCGCTACAATTCCTTCGACAAAGTGACCATCGCAGCGGGCGGCGGCGACACGCTGACCATCCGCGTGCAAGCTTATGGCACCACCTCTGGTGCGCCCGGCTATCTGAATCGCGATGCTCTACAGGCAGGGATCGTGTCGCCCACCGCTGCGGTCAATCCGACTGACGGCTACGACAAGACCCTGCAGAACATCGTCGCGCAATATGCGAGCGGCCCGTTAGACCAGCAATTGAACGCCTTGTTCTACGCGGTGCACACCTTATCGACGCGGTACGCCGATTTCTGCTCCGTCACGCTCGCCGGCCCCGCCCAGCCCTGTCAGAGAGTGCAAGACGAAGAGCGTGAAAGCCTGGGCGGCGGGGTCCGCAAAATCTGGATCACGCAGATCGAAGGGTTTCCGACGCAGTTCCTGACGGGCGCGCAATGGCGCACGGATGTCATCGACGACCTCCAGGCGCCCACCATTTACCAGCGCATCTCCGCTGTGCCCACCATCAATATGTCAACGGTCGAAACCAATCTCGCCGGCTACGCGCAGCTGCAGGTGAAGCTTTTGCCGTGGCTGAAGCTCACAGGCGGCAGCCGCATCGACCAGTTCTTCTACAACATCGACAACCGGCTCAATCCCGCAATCGAGCCTGACATTACGCCAACGATCCTGAGCCCGAAGGCGGGGGTCTCAATCACCCCGCTTCCTTGGCTCGAACTCTACACGAACTATGGGCAGGGCTTCCGAAGCCCCGACGCCGCTCTCGAACTCGTTCCCAACTATCCGCAGGCGGTGCAGACCTTCAAGATCGAAAGCGAAGAGGTGGGCGGCAAGATTCAGAGCGGGCCTTTCAGGCTCCAGGCGGACGTTTACAGAACCGACGCTGAAAACGAGGCTTTCCAGCCCGCCCCCGGTCTGGCTGTCACCTTGATCGGCCAAACGAGGCGTGAAGGCTACGAACTCGAAGGCCGCTACGAAGTTTGGCGCGACGGCTCAAGCGTGGTCGCAGCTTTTGCGAATTACAGCGCCGTGGACGCATACCGGCTGCAAGCCGCAGGCGGCTTTGTGCCGAACGTCCCGATCTATACGTCCAATCTCGGCGTGACCTTCAACATTGCGAAGGGCGGCGGCGAGATGCTTTTCGGCGAGGCCTATATCAATTTCATCGGCAAAAAATTTCTTACCGAGGACGGCGGCCTGACGACCTCGCCCTATCAAAGAGTAGCGGCAAAAATCGCCTATGCGTGGCCGTCCGGCTGGTCCGCCTTCACGCAAGCCACCTGGTACCCCGGCAATCTCTATAGCGAGTCGGCCTTCAACTTCGGAGACCCGGTGCACACAACCTCTGACCAGATTTATGTTGGGCCGGTGCCGGAGTTCACGTTCCTTGCCGGTTTCTCCTACCGCACGCCAAGCGTCAAACTCGCGGAAAGCTTCAAAGAATGAAATCGTCTCTGCTTTTAGCAACTGGCCTAGTTGCCGCCGCAACCGCTGCGCAAGCGCATGACATCTGGATCACCATCGACAAAGTGGGCGACCAGTGCAGTGCGATCGTCAATTACGGTCATCCCCAAGACCGGCCACCCGCGCTCGCTGATAAAATTGTGGACTTCGCGCTCATGGACGGAGAGAAGCGCGCATCCCTCATGGATGGGTTGGCGCAAGCCCAGACCGGCGCAGCGATAACGGTCGCAAGCAAGCCCTTCGATTGTGGCCACGCGCTTCTCGCTCTTCATTACGAAAACGGCTTTTGGGTCAAGACGCGAAGCGGCATTTATCGCAACGCGACCAAACGCTCGGTGCCAGGCGCTTTGGACAGCTTATGGTCGGTCAAGTTTGCGAAGGCCGTAACGGGGTCCGGCGCACCTTGGCAGACTGTCAACGGCTACCCGCTCGAAATCGTGCCTCTCGCCGATCCTGCATCAAAAAAAACGGGCGACAGCCTCCCTGTGCGGGTGCTGTTTCAGGGCGTGCCGCTTGCAAATATTGCAGTCGAACGAACGAACGGGATTACGCCCATCAAGGAAGAGGACATCCCGCAGTTTACCACGGATCAGGACGGCATTTCCTTGGTTCCGATCGCGAACCCAGGGCCTCAGCTTCTCGCGGTCGATTACAAGGTGTCTCCGTCCAAGACGCCAACACTTGCCGATGCCGATCTCTACAACGCCACTTTCAGCTTTGTCGTCGAAGGAGGAAGGTAACTAGCTTGGAGCCTCTTGATGGCGTGAAAAGATACTATTCGAGATGCTCTGGACGGTGCCTTTCAATTGCCAATGAGATGACCCACGATAATCATGCGGCAGTCAGCGGGCGCTGCATTCCGCCGCATGAAACTGGCCGAGCGCGCGATTAATGAGGCCGGGAGGGGGAGTCGGCGTACGGGCGTGCTTGTAGTCGAGATTGAGCGTCTTCCACTTGAAGGCGCCGAGCTGATGGAAGGGCTGCACCTCCACCCACTCGACATTTCTCATGGGAGCGACGAACTGTGCGATGCCATCGACATTTGCGAAGTCGTCCGTGTGCCCTGGCACCAGCGTAAACCGCACCCAGACGCGCTTGCCCATTGCAGCAAGCCGTTCCGCGAAACGCAAAGTCGGAGCCAACTCCCGGCCGGTTAGTTTTCGATAGGTTTCCGGGTCTGAGCTTTTGAAGTCGAGCAGGATGAGATCGAGGTTCGCCAGATAGCTGTCGTCCACGCAATCGCCAAGGTAGCCCGAGGTCTCAATCGCGGTGTGAAGGCCCATCATTTTTGCGGCAGACAAGATCCGCCGAGTAAAGGCGATCTGTACCAAGGGTTCGCCGCCCGAGATGGTCAGCCCGCCACCAAGCGCGCCGAGCGCTGACGCAAGGTCTGCCAGGCGATCGATCACGTGTTGTGCCGGGATGGAGAATTCCATCCTTCAAATGCCAGCTATCGGGATTGTGGCAAACAGCACGAACCTTAAGCCTGGACCATCACAGCGGAAATTCTTCGCGAGCACGCGGCCCAGCGCATCGCCGGAGTTCACCGCCCTGGAATAGATGGCAAGGCAGGTGGCTTTCAGTGGAAACCGTTGCTCCTGTTCGGAGAACCGCATTTGATGGCGGACGAGGTTCAGGAGATCGGCGGAATCCTCCCGGTCGTGAATGGTGAGGCCGATGGAATGCGCGAAGTCGCGCAGAAGCCTCGCGCCGGCCGTGGCATGAGCCAGGGGCTCACTTCTATCGGCTGGTCCTGTACCTTTCACGCCGTCGGTGAGGATGCGCTCGATCCTGCGCTCCATTTCCTGCGCGGCGCGCGGGGAAAAGGTAATAAGCAGGATGCGGCCAGGAACGGCGCCCTCACTGATGAGATAAGCCACCCGATGCGCAAGCGTCTGGGTCTTGCCGGAACCCGCCCCGTAATCAGCAAGGGCCCACCGCCCGCGCCGTGTTGTGCGGCGCGAGCCTGATCCGCGTTGATGTCTGCAAAACTTTTAGATGGCGGCATGGCTCTGAGGTAAGGTTGATCCCAAAGATCAAAATGATCACGATTCGTTCTGGTCCGCCATGCCATACGCCGCAGCCTGCCGGCCGTCGTAGTACGTGAAAAGCCCAGCACCAGGAATCACCAGCGCTGTCCCTGTCGCATCCGCAGCCACCTCAATGGCTAAAGGCATGCGAGCGGCCGTTGCGGTGTGCGCATCGCTTCATTGGACGAACTCGTACCACGGGAACACGGATTTTCAGGCCCTGCTTTTTTTCACCAAAACAATGGTTTAGCTCCCGAGTGGCTGTTTTCTGAGCTAAGAAAAATCAATCGGTTACTCTTGTCTTGCCGAACAAATCCGAGCGAGATTCGGGCATATTTCACCATGTCAGCGAGCCGAAGCCGGTTCACCGGATCCGCGATTTTGAGCGATTGCGAGGCACCGACACGGCGATCTTCAAAGGGCGGCCTCTTTTTGGCTTTACGCCATGCTCTCCTCCCAGGCGAAGGCTACGCCCCCGCATCGCGCGCACCTCCTGATGAAAAGTGCTGACCTGTCCCGGCGTCGCCGCCGCGCAGGCGGGAGCCAAGCGGATACTTCGCTATGCGATGATCCGTGACTCTTTACCGTCACGGATTGCTGGATCCAGGCCTTCGCGGGTTGCATCTTCTGGCATTAGGCGGGCTTCCTCTTTACGGGCGGCAGGTCGGTACACACCCCTTCCGCGACTTCCGCTGCCATGCCGATCAGATTCCGAAAGGGTTGGGTGCGGGTGGATGGTTTTGCCGATGTCGCCCGCGTCGGCGCCCATCTCGATGGCTAGGCATATTTCGCTAATGAGATCGCCTGCGTGCATGCCAACGATACCGCCGCCGATGCAGCGATGGGTTGCCGCATCGAAGAGGAGCTTCGTGAAGCCCTCGTCGCGGCCATTGGCGATGGCGCGGCCCGAGGCCGCCCAGGGGAATACCGCCTTTTCGAACGCGATGCCCTTCGCCTTCGCTTCGGTCTCGGTCAGGCCGGCCCAGGCGATTTCGGGATCGGTATAAGCGACGGACGGAATCTGCCGGGCGTCGAAAAAGCTGTTCTTGCCCGCCGCGGCTTCGGCTGCGACATGGCCTTCGTGCACTGCCTTGTGGGCGAGCATGGGCTGGCAGGCAATATCGCCGATGGCGAAGATGTGCGGCATGTTGGTGCGCATCTGCTTGTCGACCGTGATAAAACCCCGGTCTGAAACGGCAACACCGGCCTTGTCTGCGTCGATGAGCTTTCCGTTTGGCGACCGGCCCACAGCCACGAGCACCATATCGTAGCGCTGCGGGCCCGAGGGCGCTTGTTCACCTTCGAACCTCACATAAATGCCGTCTCTCTTCGGCTCGACAGCGACCGTTTTCGTTTTCAGCAAGATGGCGTCAAAGCGAGGAGCATTGAACTTTTCCCAGACCTTGACGAGGTCCCGGTCTGCGCCTGGCATCAACCCGTCAAGCATCTCGACCACATCGAGGCGCGCGCCGAGGGTCGAATAGACGGTCGCCATCTCGAGCCCGATGATTCCGCCGCCGATGACGAGCAGCTTCTTCGGGATTTGAGGCAGCTCAAGCGCACCTGTTAAATCGACGATCCGCGGGTCTTCGGGAATGAAGGGGAGCGTTACCGCCTCCGAGCCAGCGGCGATGATGGCCTTTTCGAATTTGACTATCTTCTTCCCGGACCTGTCTGTGAGAGCGACTTCGATATGGTTGGGATCGAGAAAGCGGCCGGTGCCGGTGACAATATTCACTTTCCGCGCCTTTGCCATGCCGGCAAGCCCGGAGGTCAGCTTGGCGACGACCTTATCTTTGTGCTTGCGCAGCGCAGGGAGATCGAGTTCCGGTGGTCCATATTTTATGCCATGCGCGGCCATCGCCCTGACTTCATCCATGATCGCCGCGGTATGGAGAAGGGCCTTTGAGGGAATGCAACCCACATTCAGGCAGACGCCGCCGAGCACAGTCCAGCGTTCGACGAGGACTGTTGAGAGGCCGAGGTCGGCCGCACGGAATGCAGCCGAATAACCTCCTGGGCCCGCACCCAGCACCACCATCTCACAGGCTAGGTCCGCACCGCCGGTATGCGCGGCGGCTTTCGGCGCGGGTGTGGCCGGAGTTGGGGTCTGAGCGGCTGCGGGCTTAGCATCGCCTGCGCCGTCCGCCGATTCCAGCGTAAGAATGACGGCGCCTTCCGAGACCCTGTCGCCAACCTTCACTTTCAGTTCGCCAACCTTGCCCGCGCTCGGAGAAGGGACATCCATCGTTGCCTTGTCGCTTTCGAGCGTAATCAAGGCATCGTCCGGATTCACCGGATCTCCCTGTTTCACTAAAATCTCAATGATGGGGACGTCTTTGAAGTCCCCGATATCGGGGACGCGGACTTCTGTCGCTGCCACTGTTACCGTCCTCCCGGGTTAGAGCACCAGTTCGCGCACATCGCCGAGGATTTCCGCCAGGCGACGCGTGAAGCGGGCGGCGAGGGCGCCGTCGATGATGCGATGATCGTAGGAAACGCAAAGGGGCAGCATCAGGCGCGGACTAAACGCCGAGCCGTCCCAGATGGGCTTCATGGCCGAACGCACAACGCCGAGGATTGCGACTTCGGGTGCATTCACAATTGGGGTGAAATTCGTTCCCCCGATGCCGCCAAGGCTGGAGATGGAGAAGGTTCCCCCCTGAATATCGGCAGGCGTGATCTTGCCATCGCGCATGCGGGCAGAGACCTCGCCCAGTTCCTTCGATAGCTCGATGATGCCTTTCGCGTTCGCATCCTTGATGACGGGCACGACGAGCCCGTCGGGCGTGTCAACGGCCACGCCAATATTGTAGTATTTCTTCAGAATGAGGGTGTCTTTTGCCGGGCTCAGTGACGAGTTGAAAACAGGAAACTCCTTCAAGCAGGCAACAGACGCCTTGATCAGAAAAGCCAGCAGCGTCACCCGGTAGCCTTTCGCCTTCGCGTTCTCATCCAGGTGCTTGCGATAGTTTTCAAGTTCGGTGACGTCCGCTTCGTCGGTGTGGGTGACGTGCGGCACATTCAGCCACGCGCGGTGCAGATGCGGGCCGGATAGCTTCTTAAGGCGGCTGAGCGGCTTCTCCTCGACCGGCCCGAATTTGGAAAAATCCTGGGCGGGAATCTCTGGAATGCCAAAACCTGTGGCGGGCGCGGAGGGGACGCGGCCGGCGAGTGCGCGTTTTACGTCCTCCCTCGTTATGCGCCCTTTCTCTCCCGTGCCTGTCAGCTTCGTAAGGTCGATATCGAGTTCGCGCGCAAGCATACGCACAGAAGGGCTCGCATGAGCGCCTCCGAAATCGAAGGGCGGCGGCACGGAACGCCCTTGCTCCCGAGGCTCGGCATAGGAAGACACTTCGGGCTGCTCCTGCACAGCCGGAGGTACGACGGCTCTATCGGCCACAGGGGCTGCGCCTTCACCAGCGTCGAGCCTAAGGATCGGCGTCCCCTCCGAGACCTTGTCGCCGAGCTTAACAAGCACCTCGTTTACCCGGCCGTTCATGGGCGAAGGCACCTCCATGGTTGCCTTGTCGCTCTCAAGCGTGATGAGTGGCGCCTCGGGTGCAACTGCGTCGCCGGGATTTACGTGAATTTCGATGACGGGGACGTCCTTGAAGTCCCCAATGTCTGGAACCTTTACCTCTACGAGTGACATGGTGCTTAAGGTCCTTATAGAATTGATTTGATGAAGCGGTCTTATACGTTGAGAGGATTTGGCTTTTCAGGGTCGATCCCGTACTTCCGGATCGCCTCTGCTACTTTGAGGGAAGGCACTTTGTTCTCGTCGGCGAGCGCCTTCAGTGCTGCGATGGCGACGAAATGGCGATCGACCTCGAAGTGGTGGCGGAGCCGCCGGCGATAGTCGGATCGCCCGAAGCCATCAGTCCCGAGAACTCGGTACCGCCCCGGGACATGGCCCCGAACCTGTTCCGCAAAGAGCTTCATGTAGTCCGTGGAGGCGATGACCGGCCCCTCTCCATTTGCGGCGAGGCACTGGGTGACATAGGGCACACGCGGCGGCTCTTCCGGATGAAGCACGTTCCAGCGCTCGACCGCAGCCGCTTCACGGGAAAGTTCGGTGAAGCTCGTCACGCTCCAGATGTCCGCAGCAATTCCGAAATCCTTGGCAAGGAGTTCGGCGCCGGCGATCACCTCGCGCAGAATGGACCCAGAGCCCAAAAGCTGCACCTTGTGGCCATCGCTCTGAGGATCGGCGGCCTTGAAAAGGTACATCCCCTTGACGATGCCCTCCTCGGCACCCTCGGGCATGGCGGGATGCTCGTAATTCTCGTTAAGCACCGTCAGGTAGTAATAGACATCCTCCTGTTCGGTGATCATGCGCCGCAAGCCGCCCTGCACGATGACCGCGACCTCATAGGCGAATGTTGGATCGTAAGAGATGCAGTTGGGGATCGTCGCGGAGAGGATGTGACTGTGACCGTCCTCGTGTTGCAGCCCCTCGCCATTAAGCGTTGTCCGCCCCGAAGTGCCGCCGACGAGGAAGCCGCGGGCGCGCGAGTCTCCCGCCGCCCAGGCGAGGTCGCCGATGCGCTGGAAGCCGAACATCGAGTAGTAGATGTAAAAGGGGATCATCGGGCAGTTGGAGGTCGAATAGCTGGTCGCCGCTGCGATCCAACTCGACATGGCGCCGGCCTCGTTAATGCCTTCCTGCAGCATCTGGCCGGACTTGTCCTCCTTGTAGAACATGAGCTGGTCGGCATCTTGCGGGTGGTAGAGCTGGCCCACCTGGCTGAAAATGCCGTACTGGCGGAACATGCCTTCCATGCCGAAGGTCCGGCTCTCGTCCGGCACGATGGGTACAACGCGTTTGCCGAGGCTTTTGTCACGCAGGAGGGTATTCAAGACGCGGACAAAAGCCATGGTTGTTGAGAATTCGCGACCTTGGCCGCCGGCCTCAAGCAGGGCTTTGAACGCAGAGAGGGGCGGCACCTTAAGTTCGACATCGGACTTTATGCGCCGCGCCGGCAGGTGGCCGCCAAGTGCCTCGCGCCTCGCCCGGAGGTAGGTGAGCTGCTCGGAGCCCTCCGCAAAATTCAGAAACGGAAGCTTCGGTAAGTCCTCGTCTGAAACTGGGATTTGGAAGCGGTCGCGAAACTGCTTCAGCGCATCAAGCCCCATTTTCTTGGCCTGATGTGTGATCATCTGGCCTTCGCCGGCAGCTCCCATGCCGTAGCCCTTGACTGTCTTTGCGAGAATGACAGTTGGCTGGCCGTTGTGCTCGACTGCAGCCTTATAAGCAGCATAGATCTTTAGCGGATCATGACCGCCGCGGGTGAGCGCCCAAATGCGTTCATCGGACCAGCCGGCAACCATTGCCGCTGTCTCGGGATAGCGCTCGAAGAAATTCTTCCGGATGTAAGCGCCGTTTTTCGACTTGAAGTCCTGGTACTCCCCGTCGAGGCATTCCTCCATAAGCTGGCGCAAGCGGCCCGTGGTATCGCGTGCGATCAGCTCGTCCCATCCCGAACCCCATAGGACCTTGATGACGTTCCAGCCATTGCCCCGGAAGTTGCCTTCAAGTTCCTGTACAATCTTTCCATTGCCGCGCACCGGGCCGTTGAGGCGCTGCAGATTGCAATTGACGACAAAGATCAGATTATCGAGCTTTTCGCGGCCTGCGAGTTCGATCGCTCCGAGACTCTCCGGTTCATCCATCTCCCCGTCGCCGCAAAACATCCACACATGCCGGTTAACCGTTTCCGCGAGCCCTCGGCCCTGCAGATACTTCAGGAACCTGGCCTGATAGATCGCCATCAGCGGCCCGAGTCCCATGGACACCGTCGGAAACTGCCAGAAATCCGGCATGAGCCAAGGATGCGGATAGGAAGAGAGCCCCTTGCCGCCGGTCTCCTGGCGGAAGTTCAAAAGCTGCTCTTCGGTAAGCCGTCCTTCGACGAAGGCGCGCGCATAGATGCCAGGTGATGAGTGCCCCTGCACGAAGACAAGATCGCCGCCATGCGACTCCGACGGCGCGTGCCAGAAGTGCATGAACCCGGTGTCGTAAAGCGTGGCCGCCGACTGGAAGGAAGCGATATGGCCTCCGAGTTCGGAACTTTCTTTGTTGGCCTTTATGACAATGGCGGCGGCGTTCCAGCGGATCGCGGCGCGGATGCGCCTCTCGATTTCGCGATCTCCAGGGTGCTCTGGCTGGGCTTCGACGGGGATCGTATTGATATAGGCCGTGTTTGCCGCGAATAGCAGCCGCGCACCGGAGCGGCGGGCTGTTGCCACCACTTCATCGAGGATGTCGTCCGCCCTTCCCGTGCCCTCGAAGGCGATGACGGACGAAATGGCATCGGTCCACTCTTTTTGTTCGGCGATGTCGTCAAGTCCAGCCATGTCGATCCTCCATTTTCCGGAGCCCGTTATGCGGGCCTTTGTAGTGCTCTTCCCGCGGTGTTCCGCGGGTGCGCGACGCGATCGAGAAGGTGGGCGATTGAGCGGTGCTGTACGCCGACATCGAGGGCGGGCCGATCCCGCAGGCGCGGCTTGTCGAATAGCCCTCCTCAGTAGCGAGAGCGAGCGGGCGCAGCGCTGCGAGAACAGATGCCCGCGAAGCCCTAGCAGCAGCCCCGGAATTTGCCTTTGCCAATGGCGTAGCGGGCATCCTGCCGGTTGCGGAAAAACTCCTCATAGGACATCACCGGCTGGCCAGGATGATATGATTGGCGGTGGGTAACATAGGTCTCATAGTCCGGGACACCGACCATGAGACGCGCCGTTTTTGTTACGAGATCCAAAAGGTTGAGTTTCTCAGACATGAGCAACACCTACGGGGGTGGCGATCCCCCCCACCTCGACAGAAGTGACAGACGGGCTGCTGAGCGCGCGGCGGATATAGATCGCGCCGTAGACCGCGATGGCCACAACAACCAGCACGAACAACGCGGCAAGTGTCCCGTCGACATAGTCGTTAAAGATGATCCGCTGCATTTCCTCCATCGTTGTCGCCGGGGCGAGGATCTTGCCCGCGGCCACAGCGTCCTCGAACTTCGACGCATGGGCGAGAAAGCCGATGCTTGGCAACGGACTAAACACCTTTTGCCAGCCTGCCGTCAGCGTGCAAATGAGGAGCCAAGCCATCGGGACCAATGTCACCCAGGCGTAGCGCTCGCGCTTCATCTTGAACAGGACGACGCTGCACGCGATCAGCGCAATCCCGGCCAGCATCTGGTTGGAGATACCGAACAGAGGCCACAGCGTGTTGATGCCGCCCATGGGATCGATCACGCCCTGGTATAGGAAATAGCCCCACCCCGTCACCGCGAGTGCGGACCCCACAATGGTGTTCAACCAGGAATTCGGTCCGCTGGAAGGATGGAACCACGCTGCCGACCATATCCTGGATCATGAAGCGCGTGACCCTCGTTCCGGCATCGACCGTGGTCAGGATGAACAGCGCCTCGAACAGGATCGCGAAGTGATACCAGATGCCCATCATGGTCCGGCCGAACATGCCAGACAGAATGGCGGCCATGCCGACCGCTAGCGTTGGCGCGCCTCCCGTCCGCGACAGCAAAGTTTTCTCGCCGACCTCCTGAGCCAGTTGCGTTAGGGCGTCCGGGGTGATCACGAAACCCCAACTGGAGACCACGCTGGCCGCGCTGGCCGCATCGGTGCCGATGAGCCCGGCGGGGCTGTTCATGGCGAAATAAATGCCCGGCTGCAGAACTGTGGCCCCGATCATCGCCATGATGGCCACGAACGACTCCGTGAGCATCGCGCCATAGCCGATCAGCGGGATCTGACGCTCGTTCTCAACCATTTTCGGGGTCGTGCCCGAGGCTATCAGTGAGTGAAATCCCGACACAGCCCCGCAGGCAATGGTGATGAACAGGAACGGGAAAAGGCTGCCCGACCATACGGGGCCGGTGCCGTCGATGAAGCTCGTAACCGCGGGCATTTTCAGATCGGGCTGAACGATGAGGATGCCCGCCGCGAGCAGACCCATGGTCCCGACTTTCAGGAAGGTCGACAGATAGTCGCGCGGCGCCAGCAACAGCCAAACCGGCAGGACCGAAGCGACAAAGCCATATCCGATGATAATGAGCGCGAGCGTCTCGCCCTTAAGATCGAACCACGCGGCAAGTTCTGGGGTCTCGGACACCACGCGCCCATAAACCAGCGCCAACAATAGCAAAATGACGCCGATGGCCGACATTTCTGCGATGCGTCCCACCCGGATGAAGCGCGCGTATACGCCCATCAGGAGCGCGATTGGAATGGTTGCGAATACCGCAAACGTGCCCCAAGGGCTGCCCGCTAGCGCCTTGACCACGACAAGCGCCAGCACGGCTAGAAGAATGACCATGATGAGTAGAACGCCGATCATCGCGATGGCGCCAGCCACCGGGCCCATCTCGGAGCGTATCATGTCGCCGAGCGAGCGTCCGTCGCGGCGCACGGACAGGAACAGCACGGTCATGTCTTGCACGCCACCGGCGAAGACCGCGCCGGCGAGGATCCAGAGCGTGCCCGGGAGATAGCCCATCTGTGCCGCGAGCACCGGTCCGACAAGCGGTCCCGCTCCCGCGATGGCCGCGAAGTGATGGCCGAACAATACATATTTGTTGGTGGGAACGTAATCGAGGCCGTCATTGTGACGGTAGGCGGGCGTCGGCCGCGCCGGATCGATGCCGAGCACCTTGTTCGCCACGAACATCGCGTAGAATCGGTAGGCGAGGAAGTAGATGCAAAAGGCGGCAATGACGAGCCAAGCCGCGCTGATGCTCTCGCCCCGGCTCAGAGCTACAATTCCCAGGGAAATCGCACCTAGAATGGCGACCGCAACCCAAAGCAGCGTTTTCGGAAGCCCGTTCCGCCTCGCAACGAAGGCTCTCATGTCTCTTCCCGGGTAGATTTTTGCTTATTTCCGGCCTGTCTCAGACGCCGGTTTTAAGAAATAGTAAAACCGTGACAGAGTGAGCGCAATAGCAATTATGTGATAAACGCTCCTATCCGAATAAACGGATCTTGCCAGAACGCGACGGTCAAGCAAAAGCTGGTACTGAGCTGTAATTATTATTTTGCTGTGTAGATTGCAGATCCTATTACATCATGGCGATAAACTCTTTTATATTTATGAACGCACAGTTGCCATCTATCGCTTGACAGTTGAAGCGTAACCGCGGCAGAGGTTTTGATTAAATTTGCTAAGCTCTGGATCAAAAACATTTTAGACCGAGGTTGCCGTCGCCCGATCGGACGCGCCGGGGGCTTATAGCTCGCAACAAAGGACTTCCCACGGCTTATCAAGCCCGTTTGGGCTTCCAGGCAGGGGGCGAACAGCGTGTGGTTTTTGAGCAATGATGCAGGCGACATAGAGAGGGCGGTCGCCGATGGTGCGCAGTGCACGGACATGGGAACGCCGCGGGCTTTCAGAGCGATGTACTTGGCTTTGCTCTTCCCATCGCGGCGCGTCGGGGCGTCCGCCAAATAGTGAATGGCGTTCCGCAGTCTTGGATTGCAGGCGAGCCTGCGAGTAACGGCGCGGCTCTTGCCGGATCGCCGGGTGACGGGCGCCACGCCGTACAGAATGCGTAAGATGGGATAATCGGCCCGCTGCAGGGTTTCGATGCCAAGCAGCGTGCTAGGACTATGCTGCCAGCGCAGGGACTGGAGTATGGCTACGAGGGTCTGCTCTGGCTCCGATCCGGGGGTTTGTTCGGTCTCGCCGGAATGGACTTGGCAAGCAGGCTCTACAGCCTATCGAGCTGCCGGTGCGCTTGGCGGGTAAAAAGCCTGATGCATCGCGATGAGTACGCGGATCGGCGCGGTGACCGGCGAGCACAAGCTGGTGCGGGTCCGGCGTAATCGTGCCGCCGGGCTCCATCGTGGGGGGCGTGCCCGCCAATCAATACGGGATTGTAGCGAGCGCACCACATCGCCCGAACGGCCTTGATGTGATTCCTAAGAAACGGCGCCACCGGACGCCGGCTCAATGAAGAACAAAGCCGAATGTCTTGGCGCGCCGATGCAGATTTTCGACCACCCGCTGACGGTATCGGGTGTCTTAGAACGACGCACTCGGGTCGACATATTCCATTCCGTGACGCACGGCGTTGTAGAACAAAGCTGCAATCTTGCGCGCCGTGGCGGTCACCGCCTTGGCCTTGCCGATGCGCGCCGAGAGCCTTCTGTAGAAAGCGCCGAGCGCAGTGTTGGTCCGTCCGACGGTGACAGCGGCAAGCCGCAGGAGCGCTGCGGCACGCCGCCCATCTCAGCTTAAGCGAAATGACTGCAAGGTTCACCGCAGCCAAGTCAAGCATAAGATGGCGGCGAAATCGGTAATCGGTCTGGTGCGCATGACAGACAAACTTGGGCTTCCCGCCAACGAGGCGTAGGCCGCCTAAACCAAAGCGCTAGATGGCTAATCCCTTGGTCTTACCCAAATCCTACCGAGGCCTAGTAACGCTTTACGTATTTATTACAAACGCCAGCCTGCGCATAATGGCGCAGGGCATAGGTCCATGCGATTGTGAAGGAGAAAGGTCGTGGTGGAGTGGTCGATGATTTCGATGGGTGACGACGATCAATCGGCCCAGCGTCGCTCGGCATGCCATTTGGAAATTCGAGAATCTGAACACGGGCCTTATAGCCCGCCAAAAAATGCAAACCCCGAAGGGACCCGTGTTTCCTTCTTGAAGACAGAACTCGCGTTCTATCTCTGGCTGGTCCTTCTTCTGGGTAGTCTTGCCACCTTCGCGCTGGGTTTGCTCGGCCATATCGTTACTCTGTTCGCGGCTCCTTGGCTCAGTCTGGGAACACAAGCCACCATTCACGCAACGATCCCTGTCTTATTGACCGCGGTAAAGCTCATCACAGTGCCACTCTTAATTTTCTTAACCCCATTCGCCCGGCACCATAAGACGTTCAAGTCCTGGACAAATTGGATTAAAGCCAGATTTCATCAGGCGTACGAACTCATGGAAACGCCGCGGAGGTTGGTGCAGGCTATCTACTCCTGGTTTGTGCGGCGCCGCGGACCAGCAGCCGGCCGTCAGCTCGAGGAAGGCAAGGAAGTGGCGCTCGTGAAAACAGAGAGCGATCTTGTCAGCCCTCAAGGCGCTCATTTCGACTTCGAAGGCCGAAACTAACTTGGCGTCCCGCAAGCCGATGCGATTTTTTAGGCAGAATGTCCCCTTATAACAGTATGGGTCGTCAAAGACGTCGTAGAGGGCATAGCTCATGGCCGGCGCCGAGGTACGCATGCGGGCAGGGCCATCGAAGCGAACAAACACCACCCACGATTGGAAATGGAATTCCCGCCGGTCACACGCACCCCCATAATTCGACTGATGTTCTGGAGAGCGGATACGAAATTGATCGCGGCGGCAATACAGCGATCGAAGGATCCGCTCAAAGAACTGAGTGAGCGTTACGGTCTGAACCTGAAGATGATTGCCAATTGGAAGAAACGCGCCTTCGTCACGACGCGGCGATGGGACCAAAAGATCCGCGCTCGAAGCTTCCGTACCCCGAGGAGTGACTGAAATATAGACTCCGGTATATTAACTACTCACCCGCCCATGGGGGCTCGGAAATCAGCCGCGAGCCTCTTTGTCCAGTCAAATACGTCCAAAGCCACTGTCGTTGGACCAGCAACCGATTCTGAAGCTGTGGAAGGAACATGAGATGGACAAAAACCCATGCCAGCCAAGCCGGGAACCCGCTCATGCGGATCCGGTCCGACTCCATTATCGCAAAATTCTTGCCCACGACCGCCATGCTGCCCTTGTCGAAGTACCGGAATGGTCGCGGCGCTTTGCGGCCCTTTAGCTCAGCAGAAATCAAACGGCCAACATAGCGGCCCTGTTGGATCGCCACCTGAGCGACACCTGGCAAAGGACGCCCATCTTGTATAGCGGCGGCTGCATCACCGGCGACGAATACCCGCGGGTTCTCCGGCAGGTTCATCGATGGGCCAACAAACGCGCGGCCTGCGCGGTCGCTCTTCGCGCTCAGCATCTTCATCACCGGCGACGGAGCAACCCCTGCTGTCCACAGAACGGTTGCACTCTCGATGCGATTTCCTGCAACTATCACGCCCTGCTCGTCCACGCGTTCAACCATCGCGCCGGTCATCACCTTTACGCCTAGTTTCCCGAGCCGTTTCGCTGCTTTCAGCGACAGCGATTCCGTATAGCTTGGCAGGATCCTCTTGCCCCCTTCGACTAAAAGGATTGTGGTACGCGCGGGATCGATTCGACGGAAGTTCGAGCGCAGAGTGACAGTTGCCATTTGCGCGATCGACGCTGCCAGCTCTACCCCTGTCGGTCCGCCGCCGACGAGGACGAACGTCAATTGCCTCGCACGAGCGGCAGGGTCGTTCGTCAATTCCGCGATTTCGTAGGCGCGGAGAATTCTGGTACGGATTTCTTCGGCGTCGGTCAGGGTCTTAAGGCTTGGTGCGTATCTCGCAAACTCGTTATGGCCGAAGTAACTGGGTTGCATCCCTGCTGCGACGACAAGATAATCGAAAGATATCTTTCTCCGTACCAAGTCCTGGCAGTCCGCCTCGACGGACCGGGAATTAAGGTCCACTCCGGTAACTTCCGCAAGCACTACCGACACATTTTTCTGCTTCTCCTCGAGCTGCCGAATGGGCGCAGCCACATCGGAAGGCGCGAGAACCGCCGTCGCCACCTGGTACAGAAGCGGTTGGAAAATGTGGTGATTTCGCCGATCTATGAGAACAACATCCGCATTGCACCCTTTAAGCGCGCGCGCCGCGGCGATTCCCGCAAAACCGCCGCCAATTATCACGATGCGCGGCCGGCTGGGCCCGGACACATTTGCTAACGGCAACGCCTCTTTTGCCGGGGCATCTTTCAAGGCCATACTCATGATCGCCTCCCGGTCCGTGCGGTGCTGCGCGCCAACTTTCTTTCTTCGACCTCTTTTCCTGGCCCTTTAGCGGGCGTGGTTTGCAGATGAGGCTCAACAAGGGGCCAGTATTTCGCCTCGCTTTGGGGCCAGCTGTTCAATCGAGCGCGAACCTTCTTTTGTGTGAACGCTATCAACGAGGTTCTTCTGCACCCCGGGCGTTAAGAGACATACCCTTCTGCGCTCACGTTTGTTTCCTGTTAGGTACATCCACTACAACCAGCTTCTCCGCAGGCTCTGAGAACATGGCATTCATGGCATTGCCTCTACATTCTCGAGTTAAATCTCAGTAGCCGATCTCGCCGCGTACCTTCCCGCGGAATACCCAATAGGACCATGCGGTGTACATGAGGATCACAGGTAGCAGCGCGAGCGTGCCGACTAGAACAAAGGCCTGTGTGCGATCGGACGATGCCGCCTGCCACAGCGTGAAATGGTGAGGCACGATCATAGGATAGAGACTGATCGCGATGCCGAGATAAGAGAGAACGAACAAGCCGATCGCCCCGATGAAGGGAACGACTTGTGCATCGCTGCCAAATGCTCGCCAAGTGAACCAAGCGACGACCGCAGTGGCCACCGGCACCGGTGCCAAAAGTAGAATATTTGGCCATCCGAACCAGCGCGTGGCGATGCTTTCGCTCATGAACGGCGTCCAAACGCTGACGATCACGATTGCGAGTATGACCACGACGAGGCAGATGCGGCCTTGGTGTCGCGCCGAGTCCTGGACTGGCCCTTCTGTCTTTAAAACCAACCACCCGGCCCCCAAAAGGCCGTAACCGAACAGCAACGCGACGCCGGTCAACAGCGCGAATGGGGACAGAAAATCGAACGAGGTTCCGGCGAATTGCCGGCCGCTGACCCGAAAGCCCTGGATGAAGGTGCCGAGCACCAAGCCTTGCGCGAACGTGGCGATGCCCGAGCCGAAGCAGAAGGCGTTGTCCCAGAAGGTTTTGTTCTCCGAATCTCGAAAACGGAATTCAAAGGCGACGCCACGGAAGACGAGCGCCAGGAGCATAACCAGAATGGGGAAATACACCGCAGGGATAATGACGGCGAATGCGAGTGGAAAGGCCGCCAAGAGCCCGAGGCCGCCAAAAACCAGCCAGGTCTCGTTGCCGTCCCAGATCGGCGCTATCGTGTTCATAATCGTGTTACGCGAGGCTGTATCGGGTGCGAAGCCAAACAGCATGCCTACGCCGAGATCGAAGCCGTCGAGCAGGACATAGAAGAACACCGCCAGCCCCAGGATCACCGTCCATAGCGGTACGAGATCGAGGACCTGGGTCATCTGGTATCTCCCTCTGCGCGGCCGAGTGCTGCGGCCAGCACCGGCTCTCGTGGCCGTCCGGTTTCAATCTTCGAAGCTTGTTCGGCCGAAGGCACCGGCCCCTTGCGAACGATGCGAACCATCAGCAGGAGTCCCGACGGATAGATCAGCAGATAAACGAGCATGTAGCCGGCGAGCGAGATCGCAACGTCGTAGCTCGTCAGTGAAGGCGACACCGATTCCGCCGTGCGTACCAAGCCATACACAGTCCACGGCTGACGTCCAACCTCGGTGACGCACCACCCGGCAATCACAGCCGCGAACCCGAGCGGCGCGGCGAACTGAGCGAGCCGGAGGAACAAGGGCGTGTCGAACAGCCGTCCGCGCCAGCGCAACCAACCGCCCAGCAGCACAAGCCCAAGCATCAAGATGGCGCATCCGACCATGATCCGGAAGGCGAAGAACGGAATTGCGACCGGCGGGCGCTGGTCAGCCGGGAAATCCTTTAACCCCTTCACCTCGCCGTCCAGATTGTGAGTCAAGATGAGACTGCCCAGCCAGGGAACCTCGATAGCGAAAGAGTTGCTCTCCGCCTTTTCGCTTGGAATGGCGAACAGAGTCAGCGGCACGCGTCGCTCCGTATCCCAGCGTGCTTCGATGGCCGCGAGCTTGGCCGGCTGATGCTCACGTGTGTTGAGGCCATGCTGATCGCCGATGATCATCTGCAGCGGGACCAGGACCGTCAGTAACCAGAGCGTCATCGACAGCATGGTCTGCCCTTCTTCGGCAGATGGCTCGCGCCGAACGAGATAGGCGCCGACACCGAGCACGACGAAACCGCTTGTAACAAAGAATCCGACAACGACGTGCGCCAGCCGGTAAGGGAAAGAAGGATTGAAGATCACCTCGAACCAATCCTTCGCAAAGAATTGGCCGTTGATGATCTCGTAGCCGGCCGGCGTCTGCATCCAGCTGTTGGCCGCCAGAATCCAGAAGGACGAGAACAAGGTGCCTATCGCGACCATCAGCGCGGAGACGAAATAGGCCCAAGGTGGCACCCGCGTGCGGCCGAACAACAGAACGCCCAGGAACGCCGCCTCGAGGAAGAAGGCGGTCAGGCCTTCGTAAGCGAACAGCGGCGACAGCACATTCGCGGTGGCATCCGCGAAGCGGCTCCAATTGGTTCCAAACTGGAACGGCATTACGATGCCGGTGACCACGCCCATCCCGAAGGCGATCGCAAAGATATTGATCCAGAACGTCGAGATGCGGCCATAGACCGCGCGTCCGGTCACAAGCCTTAGACCTTCCAGCAAGGCAATGAAGGAAGCAATCCCGACGGTGAAGGCCGGCAAGAGGATGTGCCAGGCTACGACCCAGGCAAATTGCAGCCGCGACAAATATACAGGATCGAACTCCATTGGATATCCTCTTGCGGAATATTAGGGGAAATGTCCCTCAGCCGTATTCGGCACGTCACGAAGCCAAGGCAGCGGCTCCTTTTGCCGCAGTCGCATTGTCACGCTTGGAGCGCAGCTCGATAAGCGCAAGCAGCATTTCGTCTCGCTCTGCCGCCAACTCGTCGATTGTGCGCGAACCGACCTCGGCATGAACGCTCTCGATGATCTTCTTTTGCACTTCGGGCGTCAGCACAGGCTGCCCAAGAACCTTCCACCAAGCTGTCATAGGACCGGTGAACTGCTGGAAGAAGTGCTCGATGCCGCCCTCGCCGCCACCGAGGTGGTTGAGAAGCAAGCTGCCCATGATGCCCCAACGCAGGCCGGGTCCCCAGGAACAAGGCGGTGTCGGCATCCGCAGCGCTGACGACGCCTTCGGAGACGAGATAGTAAACCTCCCGGCTAAGGGCCGCCTGCAGACGGTTGGCGACATGTCCGGGCAGTTCCTTGTGCAGTCGGACCGGCCGTTTTCCCATGGCCGGTGTAGAATTCCAAGACGCGCTGAATTGTCTCTTCGGAGGTCTTCGCGCCCCCGACGATCTCGACCAGCGGCATGAGATGGGGCGGATTGAAAGGGTGCCCGATCACGCAGCGCTCGGGGTTCGACGCCGCACCCCGATTGAATCTCGCTCATGGTGAGACCGGACGAGCTCGACGCAATGATCACGTCGGGCGGCAAAAGCTCGTCGAGTTGTCCATAGAGTTTCTTCTTGAAATCGATCCGCTCGGGACCATTCTCCTGGACGAGGTCGCGCCCTTTACCGCAGCCGGAAGGTCGACCGTGAACGTCAATTTCGATTGTGATGCGCCAGGCGCAAGGCCCAATCTCTTGAGCGCGGGCCAGGCCGCTTCGACGAACCGCTTCAGAGCGGTTTCTGCATCCGGCGCGACGTCGGTCGCCGCGACCTCGAGGCCATTTCGCGAAGAAAGAGAGCCGCCCAGCTCGCGCCAATGACGCCAGTACCGATGATGGCGATGCGGCGAATAGGCTTGGCTGTCGACATGGTCGTTCTCCTTTTGCGTCAATGGGCAGCGGGCATTTCGACGTAAGCGATGCCAGTGAGGTTGCCCTCGGCGAAGAGCAAGGTCTTCTTGTTTGAGCCATCGAGATTGGCGCTGTAGACCGTGCCGGCGAAGTCGGTGATGAACATCCGCCCGCCTTTCAGATCCAAAGCCAGGCCGATGCCTTCCATCAAATGGGAGAAAAGAATCTCGGGATCTTTGCGGCTCCCCGGCGCCGGATCCATCGGCGCGCGGTTTACAGTGTTGCCACGCGGCGGATCCCCACGGTCGGTCCAGTACATCGCCCGGCTGGGCAAGATCGAGGTCCAGATCGATCGGCTCCGGCAGATTGTCATAGAGGAGTTCGATGTCTTTGCGATTCGCGGCAGTCTGGCCTTGCGGGAATCTCGATATTCGCGCGGAAGATGCGCCCTTGCCCGGCGTTGTCGCCTCCTTTCTGGGTCCAGTAGATTTTGCCTCCCGCCGGTGTCCACCGCGATGCCGACGCACCATTTCCTCGCGTCCAGGCCCGGCCGGGGATCGCCCTCGCTCGTGTCGACGAGGGTCTCGATGTTCGACCCATCGAGATTGGCCCGCATCACGCGCATGCCTTCGCGGTCGCACCAATAGAGCTTGCCGTTCTTCTTTTCGAGTTGGAGCTGCTTTGGGCGTGAACGTGCCGCCAGGAGGACGATGGTGGTCATGTTTTCCCCGTCGAGATCCGAACGGAGGATGGAACCGTCGTTCGCTTTGAGATTGCCCATATTGGTCCAGTACATATGGCCAGCGGCGCTATCGACCACCAGGCCGTCCGGAATTTCCGGCCTTCCTCGACGATGTCTTGAAATCGGAACCATCGGGATTCGCGGACAAGACTCGGCCGCCTGCGAGATCGAGGAAAAAGAGACGGCCCGAGTTGCGTCTGCGTCTGTTGATTGGGATTCGATGGCGCTCATGTAGAAAGCTCCTCGTTTTTCTGCAGCTGAAGGGGTTCCAGGCCCCGCTCTTTCTGCGAGGGAGCCCCGCCAAGACCTCGTGCACTCTTTGAGCAAGCGATTGGATAGATCTTGTCATTCAAATCCTGGTCCTTCGGGAGCAGTTCGTGCTTTAGTCAGTTAAGCGGCCTTCTGAGGCCTATGCCGCCGCGCCTGTTCGGCTTGCTTCTCGGAACGGCGCCGCTCGCGTGCAAGCCGTCGATTTCGGCCGCGCTGAACCCGAGCTGCTCGAGAACCTCTTCGTTGTGCTCTCCAAGTGCCGGCGCGCGCTTCGCAGGCACCTTCGTCAACGCCGTGCACCTGAATGGGACTGCTGATCGTCGAGGTCAGTTTGCCGCCGGCGCCTTCGAGCGGAACGACGATCTCATTCGCCCGCAGCTGCGGATCCTTGATCACCTCCTGTGGCCCGCGCACGGCGCCGAAGGTGACGTGAACGCCATTGAAGACTTCGTACCAATGCGTCATCGGCTGCGAGCCGAAGACTTCGTCGAGAATGGCGGTCAGCTGCGGCCATGTTCTGCATCAGCTTGGCCGGATCGGAGAATCGCGGATCCGTCAGGAGATCCGCGCGGCCGATTGCTTTCGCCACGGCGGCCAGCTTGTCAGGCGTGACGATGAGAACGAACCAGGTGCCATCCGAAGCGCGATACACATTCAACGCCGCGTTTGCCGGATTCTTTCGGTCGTGCAGTCCGAAGAACTTCGCCTCGCACAGCGCGGCCTGGATCGAAACGCTTGCCGACCAGACGCCTTCGGCGAGCAGCGACGTCGTGACATAGGAGCCTTTGCCGGTGCGCTCGCGGCGATAAAGTGCCGTCACGATCGCGGAATACAGGCCGACGGCGGTCGCATTGTCGCCGCTGCCGGCCACCGGCCAGGTCGGCGGCGCGCCAGCGTCGCGCGTCATGGACAACAAACCGCTTCGCGCCCAATAGGACGTGATGTCGAATCCCGGCAGATCGGCGTCGGGGCCCTTTTCGCCGAAGCCTGTGAGATCCGCATAGATCAGACGCGGATTCCACTGCGCGACATCGTCGTATTCGAGCTTCAGTCGCTTGCGCGCGGGATGGGGCGTGTTGACGATGAGCACGTCGGCCCACTTGACCAGCCGCTCGAGAACCTGCTGAGCGCTCGGAGATTTCAGATCGAGCGTGATGCCGCGCTTGTTGCGGTTGGCCAAATGCCACTGGATAAGGCTCGTTCGACTTGCGGCTGCGGCGGGAGCTTGTGCCCGATTCTCCAGGTGTCGCCGGTGGGCGGCTCCACTTTGATGACGTCGGCGCCGAAGTCGGACAAGATCACGGCGGCGCTTGGACCGGCGATGAAGCTTGCCAGGTCCACGACTTTCAGTCCGGAGAAAATGTTGTCGCTTGCCATTGCTGTCTCCTGAATATCGTCATGAGCGGTGATGTCTTCACCGCCCGCGAAACTGGGGTGCGCGCTTTTCGAGGAAGGCGGACGTGCCCTCCTTCTTGTCTTCGGTTGCGGCGCAGAGGCCGAAATAGGAGGCTTCGAGCAGCAAGCCCTCGCTCTGGCTCGTCTCCATTCCCTTGTTGACCGCCTCGAGCGCGAACTTGACGGCAACCGGGGCGTTGGCAGGCGATCTGTCTTAGGATTGCTTCGGCGCGCGTGATGAGGTCTGCGGCGGGAACGATTTCGTTGACGAGCCCGATGCGATAAGCCTCCTGCGCGCTGATCATCTCTCCGGAAAGAATGAGTTGCAGCGCGCGGCCCTTTCCGACCAGCCGCGGCAGACGTTGCGTTCCGCCGCCGCCGGGAACAAGTCCCGAGCTTCACTTCGGGCTGGCCGAACTTTGCGCTCTCGACGGCGATCCTGATGGTGCAAGCCATCGCCGTCTCGCAGCCACCGCCGAGCGCAAAGCCATTGACTGCGGCGATCACCGGCTTGCCGAGGTTCTCGATGAGATCGAGGACCTCCTGTCCGAAGCGGCTGGCCTGTTCTGCGTCGACCGCCGTGGCGTGCGCGAGCTCGCTGATGTCGGCGCCCGCGATGAACGCTTTGTCGCCGGCTCCGGTCAGGATGACGCCGCGCATCGCGGCGTCGTCCCGCGCATCTTCGAAAGCTGTTCTCAGGTCCGCCCATGTTGGAGTATTCAAGGCGTTGAGCACCTTTGGGCGATTGACTGTCACATAGGCGATGTCCCCGCGCTTCTCGTACAGGACATTCTCAAGTGTGAACGTTGCCGCTGCAGAAGCCATCTAGTGTCTCCATGGTAATGCTAAGTTTTGGCTTGCTCTAGCGGAGTGCATACAAAGGCGCTGAGGCCCGTAACTGCCTTGCCGACGATCAGATTCTGCATCTGATAGGTGCCTTCGTAGGAGTAGAGTGCCTCGCAATCCGCGAAGAAGCGCGCGACTTTGTAGTCGGCGACGATGCCATTGCCGCCCAGCAGTTCCCGCGCCCAAGAAACGGTCTCGCGGCACTTGGCCGTAGCGAACGCCTTGGCGAGCGCAGCATGGGCGTCCGTCAGCTTTCCTTCGGCATGCAGTTGCGCCTGGCGCACGATCAGGCACTGCGAGGCTGTGATGTTGGCAATCATTTTGGCGAGGAGATCCTGCACCAGCTGGAACGAGCCGATCGGCTTGCCGAACTGCAAGCGCTCCTGTGCATATTTCAGCGTGGCCTCATAGGCGCCCATTGCGCATCCCGTCGCCATCCAGGCAACGGCGTAGCGCGTCATCTTCAACACCTTCGCGGTGTCGCGGAACGAGTTGCCACCTTGGAGGCGGTTCGCTTCCGGCACCCGGACGTCCTTCAGCGTGATATGGCCGTTCTGGACCACCTTGAGCGCAATCTTGTTCTCGATTTTCTCGACGCTGAAGCCAGGTGTCGTCTTATTCTCCACGATGAAGCCCTTGACCTGGTTGTCAGCCTCATCGCGCGCCCAAATGATCGAGATGTCGCACCATGGAGCGTTGCCGATCCACCGTTTCTCGCCGTTGAGGATCCAGGTATCGCCCTCGCGCTTCGCCGTCGTCGTCAGACCGCCGGCAGCGCCGGAGCCCACGAGCGGCTCAGTGAGGCCGAAGCAGCCAATCTTTTCGAAGCGCGCCATTGGCGGCAGCCACTTCTGCTTCTGCTCTTCCGATCCGTCGAGGTAGATGGAGCCCATCGCCAGGCCGTTGTGCACACCCAAGAATGTGGAGAAGGATGGGTCGATGCGCGCTACCTCCATTTGGACAAAGCCCAATAGCGCCAAGCTTCCACCCGCGCAGCCGTAGCCCTTCATTCCAACTCCGCCGATGCCTAGCTCCTTCACTGCCGGCAGCAGCTCAAAGGGAAAGGCGTCCTCCACCCAGTATTTCGTGATGACCGGCGCGACTTTGGCCTCCATGAACGCGCGCACCCGT
This sequence comes from uncultured Alphaproteobacteria bacterium, assembly GCA_963757195.1. Taxonomy (GTDB): domain Bacteria; phylum Pseudomonadota; class Alphaproteobacteria; order Rhizobiales; family Rhodomicrobiaceae; genus Rhodomicrobium. The sequence goes on along the minus strand of CAVWQG010000001.1, from coordinate 715,767 downwards.
TTCACCGTCGCGAGTTCGTCGGCGGTCAAGGTTTCATAGACATTGTAGAAGTCGCTGTTCGGCGCCGGAAGCTGTTTCGGCTGCTGTCCTTTTTCCCTGGCTGGCGCAGAGGGCATAGCTGTTGCGGTTCCCGTTGCCATTCGGTTCTCCTTGTCGTGGTTCCAGCTGAAGCTAGTTGAACGCTAGACGCTCCGCGGCTCAGGGTACCGCACATCCTTCTAGATACCTGGCTCCGTTCTCGCGAGCCATCGACGCGGCCACTCAATGCTCGTCACATCTCGACTTGCATGGATACGCCTTGCCACACGTTGATTGTTACAGGCTACGCCGCGCCAAGCCGAGTTAAGCCAGGCAAATCTCTGCAAATTTTTACAAAGCAATAGAAACGCCTTAGATGGCGCTGGTCGCGCGTCGGCGTGTATCCTTTTGATCTTTTCGACTGCCGAGACGAATTCTTCGGAACGCATCAAGATCAACGGTTATGTTATGGCTAAAACGACAACGGCATACCGTTTGCAATCGCTGAAACCATTATGTTTCTTTGGTCGTTCCCGGATTTCCGCTCGCCGATTCCGCCCTGCCTGAGGTGAACACCAAGGCGGTGTTTCAGCTTGCCCAGGGCATTGGGAACATTGGGCGCCACGACGGTTTGCGATCCTGGTCATCAAGGAAGATGCAGGCCTTGATTGGGGATGAGTGTCGCTCCTAATAGGAGCGCTTTTTCTGACCTAGCTTTCTGAAAGCAATCTTGCTCGCTCGCTTGCGAATTGTGCATTTCACCTAATGTGTCCTGATGAGACCCAGGCTCTACGCGGGACACGCCATGCATCCGTCTTTCAAAAAATTGACGTTTACGAATGTCCCTGCGGCGATGCGGTTCATTCGGCGTTAGACGCCACCCTAGCTAGAGCCAAGGTGAAGCTGTCTTGCATTGTCGGCCGCGATCTTGGATAAGGGGCTGAAACGCTGCCCGCTATAAGTCCGGTCATAGGTCATCCAATTAGCGGGATCACGATCGGCCGCCGCGATCCGGGTACCATCAACGTTGGCCGCGGGCTCAGCGGCAACAGCCAGTGCGAGCAGAGAAAGCCCCAGCCAAGCCGTCCGCTGGCGCGTTGGGCCTCTGAGCAGGCCCAAACGGCGTCAACGGTCTCGCGCGAATGCATGGGGCCCCTGACTTCTTGTAATCTATTTCGGGAATATGAAGCATTGTAGCTGCTGGGCCTTCCCCGAGTACGACAACAAGGCCAAATCGTCCGACAGGCCCCGCGAAGCGTCCAATAAAAACGCTACTTGGTACGGTTTCATTATCGCTATGCATCGAAAGTTCTAAAATACAAATCTGTTTGATCATTAGCGAACCGCAAATTAGATAATATTATTTTGATATATTTTCGTACAATATATTTTAGTATGATTTAGCGTTCGGGGCTTGTATCTGTAGTATTGTATAGCTTAAGAAATTTATACTATGGTATAAGCACACGGTGTCGTGCTTACGCTGCTCTGAACGTGGGCATATAATCTGGATAATAGGCGTTGATCTTATATGCGCCGAATGTTTTCGCAGAAGGCACACGGCGTTCATACATCATAAAATGTGCATATGAGGCCCAATTGGAAAACTAGGTTTTGGAAGACTGCTACCCCGCTTGTGGTGGGCTTCGTCGGTCTTGCCGTGCTTACGTTTGTTAGCTTTCAGCTCGGTTTCGAACTCGCCAGTGCAGGCTTTGCGTATTTAATCCTCATAGCGCTTCTCTCTCTAACGGGAAACTATATTGGATCGATTGTCCTCTCTATTGCGGCGGTTGCATGCTTAAACTTCTTTTTCACTCCTCCGATATTCGGTCTACGGGTGGATTATCCGCAAGACGTGGTGGCGCTAGCCGCCTTCCTAATAACCTCAATCGCCATCTCAGGTCTCACGGCAAGAGTGCGCAAGATCGCGGAAGAACACCAAGCATCCCAGAAAGCGCTCATTGACACGATTCCAGCGCTAGTCTGGAGCGCTGGTCCTGACGGTTTACGCGATTTTCATAATCAAAATTGGCTTCAATTCACAGGCATCTCCGCGGAGGAGGCAGCCGGAGAAGGTTGGGCAGCGGTGCTTCACCCGGATGATCGCACCTTAATCGTTAACAAGTGGCGATCAGCCCTAGCGAGCGGTGAACCGTTCGAGGCCGAAGGGCGCGCACGCGACGCAAACGGCGAGTATCGCGCGTTCATAACTCGTGCCGTGCCATTGCGTAACGATTTGGGGACCATTGTCAAATGGTATGGAACAAGTATTAGCATCGAGGACCGCAAACAAGCTGAAGAAGCTCTGCGAGAAAGCGAGACACACTGGAGAGAAGTATTTGAGCACAGCCCCGTAATGTACTTCATGGTCAATTCAAGGGGAATTGTGCAGTCTGTGAATGCTTTCGGCGCTGCTCAGCTGGGTTATTCGATAAGCGAATTAGCCGGACAATCCGTGCTCAAGGTCTTTTTCGAAGAAGATCAAGAGGCCGCCTGCCGGCAACTGGCAGAATGCGTGGAAACGCGTGGCCGAGAGAAGAACTGGGAGATTCGGAAACGCCACAAAGACGGGACGGTGCTCTGGGTTCGGGAAAATGCCAAGGCAGTGCCGCGGCCAAGCGGCGATGTGATCGTCTTAATCGCATGCGCAGACATTACCGCCCGCAAGCGCAGCGAGCAGCGTTTAACAGCACAATGTGCCATCGCGCGCGTCCTCGCCGAGTCCGGAACTCTTGCAGTCGCCGCTCCGCATCTTCTTCAGGCTATCGGCGGGAACTTCGAATGGGACTGGGGCGCCCTCTGGAGCCTGGATCGTCAGAGTGCGCTGCTGCGCTGCGATTACACTTGGAGCGCACCGACTGTCCAAACGGCGGAGTTCGAAGCCATAAGCCGGGAGTCGGCCCTGCCCTCCGGCCAAAGCTGGGCGGGCAAAGTGTGGCGAAACGGGCTCCCAGCTTGGATGGCCGACACAGCAACAGAGCCGGATTTCATGCGTGCTCCCGCTGCCGCGAGAGCAAACCTGAGCAGCGCAGTAGCCTTCCCGATTCTCGTCGGCGGTGAGGTCCTAGGCGTCGTCGAATTCTTCAGTCGCGCGTCGCGGCGCCGCGACGAAGAGCAGCTCGCGGCGCTGCTGGCGATTGGCAGCCAGATTGGCCAATTTATAATGCGCAAGCGGGCCGAAGAAGCTCTTCAAGAAAGCGAAAAGCGATTTCGCGCCCTCGTTGAGCGGGGCTACGATGCCGTACTTCTTTCGAACGCTGACGGTAAGATTATTTATGCTAACCCGGCCGTGACGCGGGTTTTGGGATATAGCCCCGAAGAACTCGTCGGCCGCTATGGGTTCGACTTGGCCGATGGCAGTCAGCGGCAAGAATTCTTTGGGGAGATCCACCCTGCTGCTCGAGCAGGCAGACCATGTCCTGATTGGAGACGCGCGTCAGTTGCGGCATAAGGACGGATCGTCGAAATGGATCGAAAGTGTTGAGGTCAACCGGCTCCATGAACCAGGCGTGAACGCCGTGGTCGTGAATATCAGAGACATCACTGAACGCAAGCAGGCGGAGGAAGCCCTGCGCGAATCGCGAGCTGAACTTGCGCGCGTTGCCCGGGTCACGGCGCTGGGCGAGCTGACCGCCTCGATTGCGCATGAAATCAACCAGCCCCTGACCGCCGTGGTGACCACGGCGAGTGCCGGCCTCCGCTGGCTCGGCGGACCATCCCCAAATTTGGCAGAAGCCCAGAGGGCGTTCGCGCACATCGTCAGGGACGGAAAGCGGGCCGCGGACGTGATCGGCCGGATTCGAGCCCTCGCGGTCAAATCTCCAATTCGGATCGATCAAGTCAACGTCAATGAGCTCATCCTTGAGGTGATTGCTCTCACGCGAAGCGAAATGGATCGCAACCGCATCGCACTCGTCACCAAGCTCGCCAATGATTTGCCGCCGACCTTGGGAGATAGAGTCCAACTCCAGCAAGTGGTACTGAATTTCATTATGAATGCCATCGAGGCGATGAGCGGCAGCGAGGCACGGGACCTGTTGATTGAAGTCAAAAAGGGATGAATCGCAGAAAGTGGTTATCTCAGTGTGCGATTCTGGCCCAGGGCTGGACCCGAGGAATACCGATCGTATTTTCGATGCTTTCTACACCACAAAGCCTGGCGGAATGGGTATTGGGTTGTCAATCTGCCGTTCGATCATTGAAGCTCACGGCGGGCGGCTCACGGCAAGCCTAAATTCGCAGCGAGGTGCCGCGTTTGAATTTGCTCTCCCGGCCGCGTCATTAGAATCGCAAGAGGCGGTGGAACATGACGCCACTGTGCACAGCATGAGGCACCGCTCACCATAGTTGTAAGAGTACGGACTTAATCGGTGTGCAGGTCCGCATGAGCTGTCCTCACAGGACTTGCCACTTAAACTTTTTCGCAGGCGTCGGCTATGGGATGGATGTTGCATATACTTTCCGCGAGCTACCTTCCGTTGGCGTGGTCACGAAAGAAGCCAAGTAGCGGCGCTCCCAAGCGCTACGTGTGTTCCAACCTTCCTGATGAATCCCGTGGGAATGCGCCACTTCCGGATCGGTCAATCCATCAATCGCTAGGGGCTCTTGGCGGGAGTTGCGCTGCATCCTATTCGGAAGGGTCCATTCCAATATCGGACCGGCTTAAAGGTTAGCATCTTTCAAGGCACAGCGGATACAATCCAGCAAATCATCTTCTGCAAATGGCTTAGCTAAGTAGCAGGTCACTCCCGCAGCCAGGGCCTGCCTGCGAATGCTGTCGGCGGGATAAGCCGTGATCAGTATCACAGGAAGCTTGAGCCCTAACGCCAAAAGCCGCTGATGCAGCTCAAGCCCGCTCATTCCGGGCATATTAACGTCAGCGACCAAGCAGGCGGTGGCTCTCACATCAGAGGAAGTCAAAAAGTCCTCACCGGATGAAAAGGCTTTGGCGCGAAAGCCCAGCGACCTCATCAGGCCCTCGGTGGCCTGTCGAATTGATTCATCGTCATCGACAATTGCTATCAGAGGCTTCTTCTTCAGCATGCTGGCCCCCGCCATTTCCGGTAAAGCAGCGCGCAGGCCACGTGCGTTGTACGCTGGGACCAGATCGCGTAGCTTCCCTTAAGATGGCTTGGCCGGGCGCGCCAAGACATTATACGATGGTGTGGATTGGCTAACCTCTTGGAGCTAGGGCGCTGCTGCCGGCACGGCATTCGCGCCAACGTCAAGTAAGGCCAGCGTGAATTTTGGTCTTCCTCGCCCCCAACGCCGCGAGTATGGCTTCAGGTGCTGCCTCATTCGAATACTTCGTCAAATTCATTTCTAATAACGGGCATGCTAAAGGGAAATTAGCAGACACGTGCTTAGAAGTATCGGAAGCTTCCGGCGCAGTCACGATCTCTTTAAACTTATACGCCCTGGCCGAATTTACTCCTATTGGGGATTAGTCCTAGACCTGAGTATAACGAACATTACCCGGTGTGATAATGGCACTTTTCCGCGGGTACAATGGCCTGTCCGGAGCCACATCGCTAACGTAAGCGCGTCGTAGCTTCGGCTGAAATGAGGTCAGGATGAGAATGACGGCGCTAGTTTCGCGACCAATAACACAACGCATCTTAAGCCAACCGGGCATCACGGCTGCCCCAGTGATGCGTCTGGAGGAACAACTGCTTATCCGCGAATTGACGCACAGGATCAATAACGAGTTCGCCTCCATCATCGGTGTCATCTCCCTATCTGCTGCGAGATCTTGCAATCCTGAAGTCAAAGCCGCTCTGAATGGCGTTAGAGAATTCGTGTATCATTATGCCTCCGTGGCCCGGGCTCTGCAGCCGCCGCAATACGTTGCTCGCATCAACGCCGCGGCCTATCTTCATGAACTGTGCTATTCCATCAGCCGGTCGAGGCTGGATTATATGAATATAAATCTCGTGTTGGCGGCACCTCCGCTAGAGATGCAATCGGAGCGGTGCCGGCGGCTGGGAATGATTGTGCACGAGCTCATCACGAATGCAGCGCGCCACGCCTTCGGTGGAAGAGCTGGAGAGATACGCATCGAATTATCGCGTTCCGGCTCCTTTATCGAGTGTAGCCTTCTCGACAACGGCTCAGTCCCAGAAAGCATTCGGCTGGGACATGGGCTCGCTATTATTAACGGCCTGGTCGAAGGTCTCGGAGGCCGGTTCGAACAGCAGTTTGGGGCCGAGGGCTCTAAGTCGATCTTGGTCATTCCCGCATAGAGATCGCCCGGCTGCTCCCGACTGCCGCCCGGGGTTGTCACTCGATACCCCGGCTCGCCCTCCAGCGCTTCGCCGCTCGAGGGCGAGCAGCCGTATAGCCTGCACCACATTCAAAGGGCGGGCGGCAAGACTTGCCAGCTAGGACGGCTCGCGCCTGGCGTAAAATAGCTTTAGCCTATCCGCCATTCGCGCGAGATCCGGCAAAGACGCTGCCTTCATCTTCCGCATCACCTGGCCGCGATGCACCTTTACCGTTATTTCGCTAATACCGATGTCGCCAGCGATCTGCTTGTTGAGGCGCCCCCTCACGACTTGCTCCATGACTTCCCGCTCACGGGGGGTCAAGGTAGCGTAGCGCTCGCAGAGCGCCGCCAATGCCCGCTCTTCTTCCCGGCGCTCACGGTCACGCGCCAAGGCAAGCTCAATCGCATCGAGAAGGTCTTGGTCTCGGAATGGCTTGGTCAGAAAATCGATTGCCCCGCCCTTCATGGCCTGCACCGACATTGGGATGTCGCCATAGCCGGTAATGAAGATGATCGGAAGGCATCTATTGGCCGCCGTGAGCTCACGCTGAAAGTCAAGACCGCTGCGGCCTGGTAGTCTCACGTCGAGGACCAGGCAAGCAGGCCCCGCTGGGCGTTCCGCCTGGACAAACTCAGGCAGCGATGGAAATACCTTAACCGCCAGCCCCACCGACCTCAGCAGGCTCGCTAGCGATTCCCTGATCGCTGGATCATCATCGACGACCAGCACGGTGGGCTTCGCCTCAACCATCGATGCCGTTCCTGCGCTAAGCGCGATCTGTGTCGTGCGCCGCGTCACCTAGAGCATGCACATTCAAAACCTTTTTTTCAAGGCACATGCCGGGTGCGGAAGCCCTAAAGCTGGCGGATACAAGCTTCCGGGTTACCCTTGCATTTCCCAGGTACCGTTAAACTTTAGTATTGGGCGACCCATACCAACGGGCCATTTCAATGAGCCTGCGTCTGATTCACCACCTCCCTTTCATTGCCTAAGCTAACCACTGCCGGAGATGCCGAAGCGCTGGCCTCAAAAAACGAGCCGGGGATAGTTCATGAAAACCGTCGCAGACCAATTTGCGGAAACCTTGGCCGTGGCCGGTGTCAAGCGCATCTATGGCGTTGTTGGTGACAGCCTGAACGGCCTCACGGATGCAATTCGCCGGCAGGGCAAGATCGAGTGGGTTCATGTCCGGCATGAGGAGGTTGCCGCTTTCGCAGCCGGTGCCGAGGCGCATCTGACCGGCGAACTCGCGGTCTGCGCCGGCAGTTGCGGCCCAGGCAACCTGCACCTTATCAATGGCCTGTTCGATTGTCACCGCTCGCGGGTGCCTGTGCTCGCCATCGCAGCTCAGATCCCATCCGCTGAGATCGGCTCCGGCTTTTTCCAGGAAACCCATCCCCAAACGCTGTTTCAGGAGTGCAGCCATTATTGTGAGCTGGTGTCTGGGGCCAGCCAGATGCCGCGGATCCTGGAAATCGCAATGCGCGAAGCTGTGTGCCGGCGCGGCGTCTCGGTCGTCGTAATGCCGGGAGATGTTGCTCTGCAGGAGGCCCAGGGTGCGCCGTCACCAAGTCACGCAGGCCTGCTTCCACCGCGCCCGGTTGTGGTTCCCGCAGACGCGGATCTCGAGCGCCTGGCAGCCCTTTTGAACGGTCCAGGCCGGATCACACTCTTATGCGGTTCCGGATGCGCGGGCGCCCATTATGAGCTGCTGGCCCTCGGCGACCGGCTTAAGGCGCCCATGGTGCACGCCTTGCGGGGCAAGGAGCATGTCGAGTGGGACAATCCCTACGACGTCGGCATGACCGGCCTGATTGGCTTCTCGTCCGGCTATTATGCCATGTTCGACTGCGACGTACTTCTCATGCTCGGGACAGACTTTCCATACAGGCAGTTTTATCCGCACGATGCAGGCGTCACCATCGCCCAGGTCGATATCCGGCCCGAGAACATCGGACGCCGAACGTTGGTTGATTACGCCGTTGTGGGCGACGTCAAGGCCACGCTCAGGGCGCTGTTGCCGCTCCTCAAGCAAAAAGAAGATGAATCGCATCTCAAACAGGCGCAGCGGCATTACGCCAAATCACGCAAGCAGCTCGACGATCTCGCCACCGCCAAGCCGGGTAGCGGACTTATCCATCCGCAGCAGATCGCCAAGGCGGTCAGCAAGCATGCCGCGGAGGATGCCATCTTCACCTGCGATGTCGGGCTTCCCACGGTCTGGGCCGCGCGCTACCTCGCTATGAATGGCAAGCGGCGGCTGATTGGGTCGTTCTGGCATGGATCCATGGCTAATGCCATGGCGCAGTCAATCGGCGCCCAGAAGGCCTTCCCAGGCCGCCAGGTCGTTTCACTCTCCGGCGATGGCGGCTTCGCCATGCTGATGGGCGACCTCCTGAGCCTGCGTCAACTTGGGTTGCCCGTGAAGATTGTGGTCTTCAACAATGGCTCACTCGGGTTCATCGAGCTTGAGCAGAAGTCGAGCGGGTTCCTGGAATTTGGAACCGAACTCGCTAACCCTAATTTCGCCGCGATGGCGGAATCGATCGGGATCCGCGGGATCAGGCTCGAAGATCCAGCCCAGGTCGATGACGGAATCGCCTCGGCCTATTCCTATGACGGGCCCGTTCTCATCGACGCTGCCGTAAACCGCTCCGAGCTCGCCATGCCGCCGTCGATCACGCTTGAGATGGCGAAAGGCTTCTCGCTCTTCATGGTGAAGGCGATCATGAACGGCCGGGTCGATGAGATCATTGATCTCGCAAAAACAAATCTATGGCGCTAGCGGGAGCCCTCGGCAATCTCAGTAGCTTGGCTGGGAAGGGAGCGCTCTATGGGAGGATCACGATGACTTGGCGCATGCTGAGCAAGGATAGAAACGCTCCCGACCTAGAACAGCCCCCTCCCGAAACCGGAAAGACCACACCGGCGTTTCCGCCTATAACTCCGGCTGCTCCAAAGCGTGGCAGCAACAAATCTGGTCAGCCTGTCGCGCGAGCTCCGGCCATCATCGTGACGGTTCTAGTCAGTGCGATCGTTGGTCTATCGCTTTGGTATTTGGTGCAGCCTCAGCCTCTCTTAGTCCAAGGTGAAGCCGATGCCACTCGCATCGATATTGCGGCGCGAGTAGAGGGCAAGGTTGCCAGTCGCCCTGTGTCGCGCGGCGATAACGTGGCCGCGGGCGCGCTGCTGTACGAAATCAGTAATCCTGAGCTCGTGACGAGCCTTAAGGAGGCCGAGGCAGCAAAAGCGGTCGCCGACGCCAATCTTGGAAACATTCTAGCCGGGACACGCGTGGAGGTAATCGCGCAGCGCAAGGCTGCGGTGGACAGCGCCACCGCCAATCTTACCCTCGCCCAGCTCACCTACGAACGCACGAAGACGCTCGTGGCTGAGGGGCACTCCCCTCAACAGCGCCTCGACGAGGTCACGGACCAGCTTCAGGTTGCGCAACGCGGCTCTGATCAGGCAAAGCTTGCCTATCAGCAGGCGGTGAATGGCTACACAAAAGAAGAGCGCGCCATCGCGCGCGCCAATGTGGTCAAAGCGCAGTCTTCCATCGACACGATCAGAGCGCAGGTCGATGAACTCGTGGTGAGAGCACCTGTCGCCTCCCAAGTCTACCAGATCGGAGCGGAGCTTGGCGACTATGTCTCCCCTGGCGTGCCGCTTCTCTCTCTTGTCGATCTGAGCGATGTGTGGCTGCGATTCAGTCTCCGCGAAGACCTCGTAAAAGGGCTCAAGGTTGGAGATCGGTTTCAAATGCATGTTCCCGCACTTGGCAACCGGCTCATCACGGCCGCCGTCAAATTCATTGCGCCGTATGGGGAATATGCAGGCTGGCGCGCGACGCGCGCGACTGGCGATTTTGACCTCAGGACATTCAAGGTGCGCGCTTACCCCGTCGAGCCGATACCGGAGCTTCGCCCAGGAATGAGCGTCTATACCGACTGGCAGGGGCGGAAATGAAAGCGCCGCCGCGTTCCGGTATCCTTCTTGTTGCCGCGCGCGAATTGCGCTGGATGCGCCGCGACGGTTTAGCGCTTTTCCTCGCGGTCGGCGTTCCTCTCATTGCCTTTGCGATCCTGGCCTTCACCTTTAGCAACGCGGTAATTCGCAACCTCAATGTAAGCATCGTCGATGAGGATCGCACGCCAACCTCCAGGCTCTATGTCCAGGCCGTTGCCTCGGCGCCAAGTGTGAAAGTCACGCACCGTTCGAGTACGCTGACGGACGCGATGCATGCGATACGGTCCGGCAACGCCATCGCGGCGGTCTATATTCCACCGAACTTTGAACGCGATCTGACGGATGAAAAGCGGCCCCAGATCGTCGTCCTTTATAACCGGCAATTTCTAACACCAGGTAACAACGCCTCAAGCTCCTTATCCAGCGCGATCAACGCTGCCACGGACATGCTCGCACCCGCCTCACACGCAAAGCCCACTTTCAAACTGGGGACGCTGGTGCCCGAAGAATATGTTCTGTCGAATCCGGAGATGAACTTTGTCCAATTCCTGCTGCGTGCCGTTATGCCAATGGTCCTTCACGTCGTGATCGCGATCGCTGCCGGATATGCGGTCGGCTCGGAGTTTACGAGGCGCAGCGTGAGGGGGTGGATGAAGACCGCTGGGGGGAGCCCGCTTGCCGCTCTCATTGGAAAGCTGGCACCGCTGTTCGCTATTTTCATTCTGATGATGACCATTGAAGCTGGGATTATCCACGGCGTATTTCAAATTCCTTTCCGCGGCAGCGCCGTCATGATGGGCGCATCTGCGTGCCTGCTGGTGATCGCTTATGTTTCTGTAGGCGCTCTATTTCAGCTGCTGGTCCGCAATCTTGCCGTTGGACTGAGCCTCACTGCTATCTTGTGCTCTCCGGCCTTTGGGTATATCGGGGTCGGCTTTCCGATCCTCGGGATCAATGGCTTCGCGCGCATTTGGGGGGATTTTCTTCCCCTCCGCTGGTACATGCAAATCCTGTTTGACCAGGCGCTTCGCGGATTGCCGCCACCGGATTCCGCCCAACCCTTCGCGACGCTCGGTGCATTAGCCACTGGCTATTTCGGCTTAGCGTGGCTTCGCCTGCGCTCAATCGCTACCGCCGTTCCTGTGCGAGTTTCTCCGGCTAAAACGGCCGAGACATATCCAGCATTCGGAATCGGGAACGCAATGGTTGCCGAATTCCGCCGGGTTCTCGGTGACCAGGGCGCTTTCAGCATGATCGTGCTTGCGCCCGTAATCTATGGCCTGTTCTACCCGCAGCCTTATCTCGGCCAGGTGCTTCGCGACATTCCAATCGCCGTCGTGGATCAAGATCGTACGGAGCTCAGCCGCAAAATCATTCAGACCCTAAACGCGGACGAGGCTGTCAAGGTCGCGATTAGCGCGGACACCCTTGCGGATGCGCACGCCGCTCTCGCCAAGCGCGAGGTTTTTGCAGTTGTGGGAATTCCCGAAGGCACCGAGCGCGACGTCTTGAAGGGCAATAAGGCCAGACTTGGCGCCTACGTCGATTTCGGCGTATTTTCTCCTCTACAGCCGCACGCTACAAGGCATCTCTGAGGCGACCAACGCGGTAGTGGAAGAGATCGCGGCACGGGGCGCGCGACCTAATGGAAGTCTCGCCCACGCGGCGCTCACCAGAAGCTCTCCAGTTGAACTGTTGACCGAGCCGCTTTTCAATCCAACGAATGGCTATGCGAGCTATGTTGTGCCAGCAGCCTTTGTGCTCATACTCCAGCAGACGCTCTTGATGGGCACCGCGATGTTGGGGGGCATCACATTCGAGGCTGGCGGCGTCAGGGCGCGGCGCCTGCGCGGAACGATTCAGGGCATAGCCGGGCAAACACTCGCGCATCTCTGTCTGGCAATGACCGGATTGGCGCTTTACCTCATCATTCTACCGCGCGTGTATGGGTTCTCAACCCTTGGACATCTCTTCGATCTCTTCTTGTTGGCGGTGCCGTTCGTTTTGTCGGTGAGCCTGCTCGGCCAATTCGTCGGATCGTGGTTCACGCGGCGGGAAAGCGCAGTGCTCCTTTTCATCGCGACCAGCCTGCCGCTGTTCTTCTTGGTCGGCGTGTCGTGGCCCGCGGAAGCCATTCCCAGCCAACTGCGAGCGGCGAGCCAGGTCTTTCCCAGCACCACCGCGATCGACGGACTCGTACGTATCAACCAGATGGGTGCCAGCCTGCACGACGTATCCCATGACTGGATAACGCTTTGGGCGTTAACCGGCATCTACGGCCTGCTCGCGGTCCTGGCGGGGCACTTCTCTAGCAGGAAGGAGAGCCGCCTTGGCCACTAGCTTGCTTCACCGCCGCATTCTTTTTCTGGCTGCGATCGCCTTGACTGGAGGTGCGGGCTTTCTCGCGTTCGGGGCACACGGAACTGGTCCCGCAGCGCCGCTTATCCCCGGTGTTGTGCGGGAGACCGAGATTCATATCGCCCCGGAAATAAGCGGCCGTCTTGCGGCAGTACATGTGATCCAAGGACAGCGCGTTAAAAAGGGCGATTTGCTGGCAGAATTGAGCAATCCCGAGCTGGCCGCCTCTGTCTTCGAGTCGAAAGCCGCTCTGGAAAAGGCACGTGCCGATCGCGACAATGTTTTCGTAGGACCCCGTCAGGAAGTGGTGAACATCTCAGCGCAGAACATCAAGATCGCCGAGTCGAAGCTTGTTTTAGACAGGGCCCAATATAAGCGGGCGGCAGCGCTTGCCACAGACTCTTTCGCATCAAAACAGCTGCTTGACGAACGTATGACTACATTCCGGGCAGCCGAAGCCAATCTTGCCCAGTTGCGCGCGGTATACGATCAGAATAAGGCGGGTCCGACGAAGGAGGAACGGGAAATCGCCCAGGCAAATGTCGTATTGGCTGAAGCTGCCCTCGCGGATCTCGAAGCAAAGTTTGCCAAAACAAAGCTTTTTGCTCCCGCCTATGGTGTGATCGGCACGCTTGCCTCTTACTTAGGGGAAGTGATTTCACCGGGGCAATCTGTCATGACCCTTGCGGCCGGGGGAGAGCGGTGGTTCAGTTTCACCGTTAGGGAAGACTTTCTCAAGGGAACCACGATCGGGTCTCCCGTGCGGTTGTTGACTGCGAAGGGAAACACCATCGAGGCGCGCGTGACCGAATTGCGGCCGCTGGGAGAATTTGCAACCTGGCGTGCCGCCCGGGCCGTCGGAGATCACGACCTTAACAGTTTTCTTGTTCGCGCCGACCCCGTCGAAACAACTGAAGAGTTGCAGCCCGGGATGACAGTATGGCTGGTTCCCGCCGAACCAGCCTCGTTAAGTAGCACTGGTGGCCCGTCGTCACGTGCAGAGCACCCTCAACATCGAAAAGTTAGCGAGCAATTAATTAGATTGCTATGAAGCAGGCCATTGCAAATAAATCCCGCATATCTTTCGGCTCTAGCCGCATTGGCGGGATCGGCGATCGGTGGCCTCACGAGTTTCGCAGCAGCCTGGGTCACCCAGCGCCAGCAAGCGAACGTCCAGTGGCTCTTGCAGGACAAAACCAGACGCCAGGAATTGTACAAGCAATTCATCGAAGAAGCCTCGAAATTATATGCAGATGCTCTTGTGCATAACCAGGTCGAAGTTTCCGCTCTTGTAAGCATATATGCCTTAACCAGCAGGATGCGTATCATATCAAGTCCAGAAATTGTCGAAAGAGCGGACAAGGTTATCCGAATGATAGTTGACACGTATTTCTTGCCAAATAAGACCTTCCCCGAATTGCGGGATATGCTCGGCAGCGACGCGCTAGATCCGTTGCGGGCCTTCAGTGAGGCTTGCCGCGAGGAATTGGGCACTCTTACGCTATCCTAACCGCTCGGCTGACGCAAAGAGGGCTTGCAGTGGCTGCCAGTGTGTGGGGATGGATTCGCTAAGGCCGGGAATATCACCGTTGCATATGCATCATTTGATCCATCGGCATCATGTTGTGGTTCAAATGATACATGATCCATAGCGAGCCCAGCACAATCAGCATGACGATGAGCAGGCCGAATGCCAGCGCGAGCACATTGTTGGTGTTGTCGGGGGCCGTTGTAATACGCAGGAAAAAAACCAAATGGATTCCCATCTGAGCAACGGCAAGCACAGCGAGGGCAATCGGAATGCCGGGCCCCCAAATCTGATCAGTCGACGCCACATAGAACGACCCCGCGGTGAGCAGTGCCGCAAGGCCCAAGCCGATCACGTAGCCTTGTACCTCGCCCCAGATATCGGCCCGGTCCGCACCGAACGGGCCGGGGGTAACATCCCCAATGTTCAGCTCGTCACCATTATGGGCATCGCTCATGGTACTACACTCATCAGATAGACGATCGTGAATATGGCAACCCATATGATGTCGAGGGTGTGCCAGAACAGATTGAAACACAGCAGGCGGTGCAAGATCGTCGTCCGGAAGCCCTTGACATAGATCTGCGCCATCATCGTGCCGAGCCACAAAAGCCCGACGCTCACATGCAGGCCGTGCAAACCGACAAGGCCGAAAAAGGAAGAGAGAAAAGCGCTACGCTGCGGCCCGTTCCCTTGGCTGATGAGCCCCGCAAATTCCTGAGCTTCGAGTAGCAGAAACCCTGCACCGAGCAGACCGGTTAGCAGGAGGAAGATCTGTGTCCAGAGGTGGTTGCGGGCGTTGGCCGCCACCGCCGCTATTCCACAAGCGAAGCTTGAAGCGAGAAGAAATGCCGTCTCAGCCGCGACACGCCACGACTGAAAAAGCTCACTTCCGGATGGTCCCCCGGCCGTCGCTGATCTGAGGACCGCGAAGGTTGCAAAGAAGCAAGAGAACATAATGACGTCGCTGAGCAGGAAAATCCAGAAGCCGAAGCCCGTGATGACGCGGGCCGAAGCCGGGCCTCCCTCCCCACGCCCCATTGCATCGTACCGGCCGCGCCCATCTCCGCCGTTGCTGCGTCCGAGCCTATATGGATCGATATCCGGTCTAGGCTGCTGCCGGAAGACTTCGACGATACTCATACGAATTCACCTGTGCGCGCGTTTTCATCGAGCCACTGCTGGCGGACGCTGCGACGAACGCGGTCCGCACGGGCAACCTCCTCCGCAGGAATTTCGTAGTCCACGACGTCGCGCCAAGCATACCAAACGAAGATCGCATAGGCGGCTGCTAGGCCAACGCCTGCCAACCACCAGATATGCCAGATGAGAGCAAATCCGGTGAGTGTTGCGAAGAATGCTGTGACGAAACCAGTGGGGCTGTTTCTCGGCATATGGATAGGCTTGTATAGAGGCTCGGCGGACAATTGTTGTGTCTCGATCGCGCGGCGCTTGATATCCCAATAAGGCTCTGCGCCTTGCACATTGGGCAGGACCGCGAAGTTGAAAACCGGGGGGGGCGATGCGGTGGCCCATTCCAAGGAACGTCCATTCCAGGGATCGCCAGTAACGTCACGCAGCTCATCGCGGTGGCGGATGCTGACGATCAGATGCATGACCTGGCATACAACTCCCAAGAAAAGAATGATGACGCCAAATGCGGCTATCAGCATCCAGGGACGCCAGAGGTCGAAATCATAGTGTTGCAGGCGCCGCGTCATGCCCAGCAGCCCGGCCACATAGAGCGGCACGAACGTGACATAGAATCCCACGAAAGCGAACCAGAAGGACGCCTTGCCCCACCCCTCTTGCAACTTGAAGCCGAATGCCTTCGGAAACCAGTAAGTCACGCCCGCGAAGGCGCCAAAGAGGACACCACCGATGATGACGTTGTGGAAGTGAGCGACAAGGAAGAGGCTTTCATGCACTTGGAAGTCGGCGGGAGGAACGGCAAGAAGCACCCCCGTCATTCCGCCGATCACGAAGGTGACGATGAAGCCAACAGCCCATAGCATCGGCGTGCTGAACTGAATCCGTCCCCCATACATAGTGAAGATCCAATTGTAGACCTTCACCCCGGTTCCCACCGCGATAATGGTGCTGGCAATGCCGAAGACGGCGTTGACATCCGCCCCCGCTCCCATTGTGAAGAAGTGGTGCAGCCAGACCATGAAAGAAACGAGGCAGATGAACAACGTCGCAGCCACCATCGAGCGGTAGCCGAACAGGGGCTTGCGCGAAAATGTGGAGATCACTTCTGAGAAGATGCCGAACGCGGGCAGGATAAGGATATAGACCTCTGGGTGCCCCCACGCCCAGATCAAGTTGATGAACATCATCATGTTGCCGCCTGCTGTATTTGTGAAAAAGTGGAAGTCGAGATAGCGGTCCAGAATCAGCATGGCGAGCGTGGCGGTGAGGACTGGAAACGCCGCAACAATCAGAAGGTTGGCGGCTAACGCAGTCCAGCAAAAAATAGGCATTCGAAAATAGCTCATGCCGGGCGCACGTATTTTGAGGATCGTCGTGACGAAATTGATGCCGGTCACCAACGTCCCGATGCCGGAGATTTGAAGCGCCCATAAGTAGTAATCGACGCCTACGCCGGGGGAGTAAGTCGCCTCAGACAACGGCGGATAAGGTAGCCACCCGGTCCGTGCGAACTCTCCAATGAGGAGCGAGACGTTGACAAGTAGAGCGCCTGACGCAGTAAGCCAGAAGCTCACTGAGTTCCAAGTCGGGAAGGCGACGTCCCGCACTCCAAGCTGCAGCGGCACCACAAAGTTCATCAGCCCGATCATGAACGGCATGGCCCCGAAGAAGATCATGATGGTTCCATGAGCCGTGAAGATTTGGTTGTAATGTTCCGGCGGGAGGTAGCCGGGCGAATGAAAGGCGACCGCCTGCTGCGACCGCATCATGATCGCATCAATAAATCCGCGCAGCAGCATCGCGAGCGCAAGCAGGCAATACATCACGCCGATGCGTTTATGGTCTACGCTCGTAATCCACTCGCGCCAAAGATAGGGAAAATGGCCCCTTAGAATGATCCAGGCAATCACGCCAATGAGAAACAGGAACACCACGGAGGCAGATATCAGCGGGATTGGCTGATCCCAAGGGATTGCGTTCCACGTCAGCTTTCCGAGCATGTCACTTCCTCCCTATTGGGCGGACGGACGCGCTGGGAATTCCCTGCGCCGGTCCAGGGCCGGGTGGAATTTCCTGCGTCACCACGGCCTGGAATAGTTTTGGATCGATGGCCCGGTAAGTGTACGGAGGTACGTTCTGGTTTTGTTGGCTAAGCGCAGCGTAACTTGCCCGATCCAATGTAGGGCCCGACTGCTTCGTACTATCCGCCCACTTCGCGAACTCATCCTCTGTCAGGGCGCGCACGGTGAAGTGCATGTCCGAAAACCCGTCTCCACTGAACTGCGCTGATATGCCGAGGTAGTTCCCAGGCTGATCGGCCTGGAGATGAAGCTGCGTTACCATCCCATTCATTGTTGCAATCATGCTGCCAAGCTGGGGCACAAAAAAATTATTCATGACCGTCGCTGAAGTCAGACTGAAATGAACCGGCACGCCGGCCGGCAGAACAAGCTCATTCAGGCTTGCAACTCCTTGTTCAGGATAGATAAATAGCCATTTCCAATCGAGTGAAACGACTTGCACCTGAAGGGTAGGCTTTGGTGAGGGGATCGGCCTATAGGGATCGAGATCGTGCGAACCGATCCAGATCACGCCCCCGAGAAAGAGGATGACGAGGATTGGAATTGACCAGACGATGAGCTCGATCTGCCCCGAATAGACAAAGCCGGGCCTGTAGCGCGCCCTTGTATTGGAGGCCCGAAACCACCACGCGAAGACGAGCGCCACGATGATCGTGGGCACGACGATCACGAGCATGATTTCTGTTGCGTTGATGAGAATAAGGCGGTTCGAAGAGCCGATGGGGCCCTTGGGATCGAGAACTCCTCCCGAACACCCAGTGAGTGCAAGTGTGAGGACAGACAAACTTAAGAGGCTTCGAAGCCTGTGTACCTTGAGCAATCTCCGAAATGTAAGCGAATTTGGTGCCAATCCCAACGATGACTGGCTTAGGGGGATGCACTTACTGGTGCGCCCGACTTGTGTGGGTTGATTTAAAGAACGCACCCCGAGGCGCTTCAGGCTTTGCGACTTGTCCGGCATAAAGTGATCCACTCTTGCCTAATGACCATGTTTTTAATTAAACAAGAAAAACGGCTAATGTCAAACATTGTTACAAATAACTGTTACGCTAAAGTCAGCATAGATACAGTCCAGTTCATTTTGCATTATAGACATCAAGACTACTGTCACGCTATAGTTAAACTAGATCTATGCGCTATGCTACAGAGAAAATTACGCATTAATGAATGGCATTCTTGCGCGCAATAAATGCTCGTTGTATACTAGCAATCTAATATAAGGCGGCTTCCTTTTTTTGATGCCGCAGCAACTTGCCGATCGCGCTGGTCCGTCGAGAGTTGATCCTCGCGACGACGGCGTATGGTCTTCATTGATCAGAAGTGAGGAAAGATGGCAAAAACTGTAGCCGACCAATTCGTGGAGGCCTTGGCAACGGCGGGCGTCAGAAGGACTCTCAATCGCTTGACGAAAAAGCGCGAACTGCTGCATCCGCCCGAGTAAAACTTTCAGCGGGTGTCGGGCTAAGAGCGGAGACAAGTCATGAGCAGCCGCGGTCAATCTGGCTCGTCGCTCTATATGGGGAACCGCATCGTCATCGTCGTCCTCGCGCTCGGAGTCCTGAGTATCCTGGGCTTTGGCGTGTTAGCTTGGCGGCCGGCGATCGCACCGGCAACACCCTCGGCGCCAGCAGGTTTCGCGCCCGCTTTGGTCGCGAAGGGAGAGGCGCTTGCCGGTGGCGGCTATTGCGCGGCTTGCCATACTGCCAAAGGCGGACAGAGCTTCGCTGGCGGTTATGCAATGCAGACCCCGTTTGGGGTGATCTACTCAACCAACATCACGCCTGATCCTGAGACCGGTATAGGAAACTGGTCGCTCGCGGCCTTTGAGCGCGCACTGCGCGAGGGCGTGCGTCGCGACGGCTCTCATCTCTACCCGGTGTTTCCCTACGACCACTTTACGAAGCTGTCGGACGACGATGTGCAAGCGCTCTATGCCTACTTTATGACGAGGACGCCGATCCGCGCTCCTGCCCATTCGAACGGTCTTCCGTTCCCTTTCAATATCCGTGCCCTCCAGGCAGGGTGGAAACTTCTCTTCTTCAGGCCCGGCCGCTTCGAACCTGCCGCGGGCAAAAGCGGCGAATGGAACCGGGGCGCATATCTCGCAACTGGGCTTAGCCATTGCGGCGCTTGTCACACCCCGCGCAACTTGCTTGGCGCCGAAAAACCCGGCGATGCCTATGCCGGTGCAGTAATCGACAATTGGGTTGCCCCACCCCTGTCTGCCGCAAACCCTGCCCCCGCGCCCTGGACGCATGAGGAACTGTACAGCTATCTGCGTACCGGCGCGAGTGTCCTGCACGGGACCGCGGCAGGGCCCATGTCTCCCGTCGTCCATGATCTCACCGCGCTTCCTGAATTGGACGTAAAGGCCGTCGCGACCTATTTCGCGGACGTTGATCATGCAGAGTCCCACTTGGCATCCACCGACGCAGTAGTGGCGCGCGCGATGTCCTACGCGTCGTGGGGTGTTGGCCCCGACGCCGGCGCAGACGCGAAGCTCTACACCGCCGCTTGCGCGTCCTGCCACTACAACTCAGGCAAACCGCTCACTGTCCGCCCCGACCTGTCGCTCAATAGCGCGGTGCACCTGCCCGACCCCAGCAACTTGATTTAAGTGGTTCTGCGTGGCGTCAGTGCAGAAGAAGGCATGCCGGGCGTCGTTATGCCGGGGTTCGAGAACGCGCTGAGCGAAAGCGATATCGCTCGCATCGCCGCCTACTTGAGGCGAACCCGCACCAGCTTGCCGGCTTGGCCGGACCTTGAAAAGAAGGTGGCGGCTATCCGGCGGCAAGACAGCGGCTCGCAGTGAAACCCGCCTTGGGAGACAGAGCATGTCCTCATTTCGAATTAATGGCCGCGCCGTTACGGTCGATGCCGAGGACAACACTCCGCTGTTATGGGTCATCCGCGACGTTATCGGCCTCACCGGCACGAAATTTGGCTGCGGCATCGGTATGTGCGGCGCCTGCACCGTGCACGTCGGCGGACGGCCTACGCGCTCCTGCATCACTTCCCTTCGCAGCGTCGCTAACTCTGACATCACCACAATCGAAGGGCTCGATCCCAAAGGACAGCACCCCCTGCAGAAGGCCTGGATCGACCATCAGGTGCCGCAATGCGGCTACTGCCAGTCTGGCCAGATCATGCAGGCAGCGTCACTGCTCAGGGACTTTCCTACCCCAACCGACCAGGACATCGATGCTGTCATGACAGGCAATCTATGCCGCTGCATGACCTATGTCCGCATCCGCAAAGCGATCAAGCAGGCCGCTGCTGAGCTACGGAGGTACGCGAGTGATGAATAGTCTCATGCCTCAGGCCTCTCGCCGGAGCTTCTTGATTGGTATGGCGGGCGCCGGGGTGAGCTTTTGCTTCGGACCGGCAGAAGGGTTGGCGGAGGCCACACAGCCACAGGCGACAGGCGCGTTCGAGCCGACCAACTGGTACAGCATCGGCCCTGATGGCATCGTAACCGTGAACATTATCCGTGCCGAAATGGGGCAGCATATCGGCACCGCGATTGCGCGCATCCTCGCCGATGAACTCGAGGCGGACTGGAACAAAGTCCGGATCGATGCCGTCGATTCCGATCCAAAATGGGGGGTGATGATAACGGGCGGCAGCAATTCGGTGTGGTTAGACTTTCCAGTCTATAGCCGCGCAGGTGCGGCGGGCCGGATCGCCCTTGTGGAAGCGGGCGCAAAGCTTCTTGGGGCTCCGGCGGATCAGTGCTCAGCGCGCAACAGCACGGTCGCTGGCCCAAGGCAGTCGATCTCCTATGGTGAAATCGTCAGGCGCGGACCGCCGAGCCGCTTATTTACGGCAGACGAATTGGCGCGGATGCCGATCAAGTCCGCCGCGGAGCGCCGTTTCATCGGACACAAAACGGGCGCCCTCGACATTCCTGCAAAGACGAACGGCACGGCGCGTTACGGAATTGATGCGGCCGTAGATGGCATGGTCTATGCGCGGCCGAAGATTCCGCCAACACGCAACGGCTCGAGCGTGCGGTCAATTGATGATTCCGGCGCCCGTAATGTTAAAGGCTACATCAAGAGTCTCGCCATCGAGGACCCGTCCGGTACAGTTCCAGGCTGGGTGATGGTGTTCGCGAACTCTTATCCAGCCGCCATCCGTGCGGCTGACCTTGTCAAGGTCGAATGGACGGCAGGCGAAGGCTCGGATGTCTCCGAGCAGGATATTCTGGACTTTGGCGCCAAACAGATCGCGGACCCGAATGGCGGCGCATTGCTGCGGGACAGTCAAGGGATCGAAGCGGCCTTCCAGTCCGCGCGGTCGACACTCGAGCGAACTTATACGACAGGCAGCGTGCTTCACGTCCAGCTGGAGCCAGTCAATGCCCTAGCCTTCGAGAAGGACGGCATCTTCGAAATTCATACAGGAAATCAATGGCAAAGCTTGATTTTGCCCGTACTCGCCAAGGCTCTCAATACGGCGCAAGACCGGATCGTGATGCGCACCTACGGTCTTGGAGGTGGCTTTGGCCGGAGGCTGAACGGTGACTACGCCGTGCCTGCTGTACTCGCCGCGAAAGCCCTCGGAAAGCCCGTAAAGCTGGTGCTGACGCGTCCCGACGACATGCGCTTCGACTCGTTCCGCTCGCCCTCCATTCAAACGCTGCGTATGGCATTCGGTGACGGCGGCAAGGTCGTGGCGATGGAGCATCATGCGTCGGCTGGCTGGCCTACCGAGGTCAATGCTCCGGGCGCCATGGAGAAAGCGTTGCACGGAGTGCCTTATGATCAATTCGCTATTTCAGGAGCAGACCATTGGTACACTGTTGGCCCGCAGCGTGTGCGGGCCTTGTCAAACGGCCTTGCCAACCGCGCATTCCGGCCCGGCTGGCTCCGGTCGGTTGGGTCTGGCTGGATTAACTGGGCGCTAGAGTCCTTCATGGATGAAGCGGCGCACGCGGCGGGCGCGGACCCCGTCGCTTTCCGTCTCCAGCTGCTTGATAGTGCCGGCTCCAACGCCGGCTCGGCTCCGAGCGCCATTGGTGGAGCAAACCGTCATGGCGCGAGGGCCAACGCCGGCTCAGCTGCATGCGCCGTTGGCGGAGCAAAGCGTCAGGCCGCGGTCCTCGAACGCGCGGCGGAAAAGGCAGGATGGGGCGCCGCCACGCCAAAGGATACTGGACTGGGCATCGCGACCACGTTCGGCCAGGAACGCACCATGCCGACCTGGACCGCTTGCGTGGCGCGTGTTCGGGTTGACCGCAGCAGCGGTGTGGCAGTGGTGGAGAAGCTAACGATCGTTGTGGACGCCGGAACCCTCGTGCATCCGGACGGCGCGCTCGCCCAGGTCGAGGGCGGCGCACTCTGGGGTCTGAGCATGGCCTTGTTCGAGGGGACCGAGTTCGTTAAAGGCCAGGTGAAGGATACGAACCTCGACAGCTATACGCCTTTGCGTATGGACGATGTGCCCGAGCTTGACATCGAGTTCATCGACAGCACGGAGTTTCCAGTTGGCCTTGGCGAACCGGCAACAACAGTTGTCGCTCCTGCCATCGGAAATGCGATCTTCGCTGCCGTTGGAGCCCGGATCCGCCATCTGCCGATACGCCCGGCGGCTGTACTCCAGGCAATCAAGGGTCAAACGCAGCATGGATAGCAAACGCCAAGAACCAATCCTGGTAGAACCAACGGAAGGGCTCCGGGGCGCAAGTGCTTATACCAAAGGTTATCTCGGCCAAACCATGGTCCAGTGCCGCAATGCACACGGTACAATTGTCGAAATAACAAGATTTGAAGATATTTTCAATCAGGAAAAGCGGTGCTCAGAGATGAAGTTAACCATGATGTTTTCGGCAAACTTTTCGGAAACCAATCCAAGGGAGAGGAAGGCCACATGAATACGCAAGCAGCTCCGCACTGTCTTGGCTCCGGGGAACATGCGTTGTCTCGGAGGAACACATCATGTCTCAGTTGACGCGGCGCGAGTTCATGGGCACCACGGCCGCCGCCCTGATCGGCGCGGAGGTCGCGGCGGCGGGCGGCCCGCTCGGGGTGCAGGCCCAGCCTGCCGGGCGCGACGGGTCGGTTTCCGTCGGCGGATACCTGGCTACCCGGCTGGAGCAGGCCGGGGTCCGGCACTACTTCGTAGTCCCCGGCGACTTCAACTTGCTGCTGCTCGACCAGCTCCTGGCCAACCCCCGCCTCAAGATGATCGGGTGCTGTAACGAGCTGAACGCGGGCTATGCGGCCGACGGCTACGCACGCTCCAACGGGCTCGCGGCTCTCGTCGTGACCTACAGCGTCGGCGGCCTGAGCGTCCTGAACGCCGTGGCCTGCGCCTACGCCGAGGACCAGCCCGTGCTTGTCATCGTCGGTGGCATCAACAGCGACTCCGGGCCGCAGGACCGCCTGATCCACCACGCGCTGGGCGAGGTCCGTTACGAGTACCAACGGAAGATCTACGCCGAGGTGACGGCAGGGGCCTTTGCCGTCGAGCACGCGGCCGACGCGCCGGGGCTGATCGACCAGGCCATCGATTTGGCGGTACGGCGGCGGAAGCCCGTGATGCTGGAGATCGCCTGCAACTTGGCCCCCCTCGCCGTCGCCTCGCCGCGGCCGAAGCGGTTCGATGCGGCGCCGGCGAGCGACCGCGCGGCGCTGGCCGACGCCGTGGCGCACGCCGCCGAGATGCTCGACGGGGCCAGGCGGCCGGTGCTAGTGGCGGGCTCGAAAGTTCGCCGCCCCAGCGCGTCCGAGGGCTTGCTTGCGCTGGCCGACGCCTCGGGTTACGCCGTGGCCGTAGCGCCCGGCGGCAAGGGGATGTTCCCGGAGACCCACCCGGAATTCATCGGCCTCTACTGGGGGCCCGTGAGCTGGCCGGGCGTCGCCTCGGTCGTGGAGTTGGCCGACGCATACCTGCTCGCAGGGACGATCCTGTCGGACTACGCGACGACCGGATTTACCGCCGCGATCGACCCGAAGCGGATGGTGCTGGCCATGCCCGAGGAAATCCGTCTGCCCGGCGCGACCTACGCCGACGTGACGCTCGCCGACTTCCTCGCCGCCCTGGCCACGAAGGTGCGCCGCAACGACTTTTCGTTGCGCGAATTCCGCGCCGGACAGAAGCCCGAAGCCCCTGCCGCCCCTCCGGCCGCCGACGCGAGGTTGAAGATCGAAGAGGTCGCCCGCCAGGTCCGCGCGGCTCTGGGCGCGGAGACGGCTCTCTTGGTCGAGACGGGCGACTCGTGGTTCCATGGCCTGGAAACGCGTCTCCCCGAGGGCTGCCGCTTCGAGATCCAGTTCCAGGCCGGCTCGATCGGCTGGTCGGTCCCCGCCACGCTCGGTTATGAGCTGGGCTTCAAAGAGCCCAGGCGGGTGATCTCCATGATCGGCGACGGCTCATTCCAGCTCACGGCGCAGGAGGTCTCGACGATGATCCGGCACGGGACGCGGCCGATCATCGTCCTGGTGAACAACCACGGCTACATCATCGAGGACGCGATCCACGAGGGGCCGTACAACAAGATCAAGAACTGGGACTACGCCGGCCTGATGGCCGTCCTGACCAACAACGAGGGCGCGGGCCTGGGCCTCCGAGCCAAGACGGCAGGAGAGCTGGCGGCCGCGCTCAAGACGGCCCTGGGCCACGCAGGTCCTTGCCTGATCGAGGTCGACATCGACCCGACCGACTGCAGCCCGACGCTGCGCGAGTGGGGTATCCGCGTCGCGGCAGCCAATGGTCAACCACCTCGTCTGTGAGTCGATCATCGATCCGGGGCCCTCACGGGCGGCGCGCTCGCCCAGGTCGAGGGCGGCGCACTCTGATGGCCTTGTTCGAGGGGACCGAGTTCGTTGAAGGCCAGGTGAAGGATACGAACCTCGACAGCTTTGCGTATGGACGATGTGCCCGAGCTTGACATCGAGTTCATCAACAGCACGGAGTTTCCAGTTGACCTTGGCGACCCGGCAACGGCCGTCGTCGCTTCCGCCATCGGCAATGCGATCTTCGCTGCCGCCGGAGCCCGGGTCCGCCATCTGCCGATACGCCCGGCGGCTGTACTCCAGGCAATCAAGGGTCAAACGCAGCATGGATAGCAAACGCCAAGAACCAATCCTGGTAGAACCAACGGAAGGGCTCCCGGGCGCAAGTGATTATACCAAAGGTTATCTCGGCCAAACCATGGTCCAGTGCCGCAATGCACACGGTACAATTGTCGAAATCACAAGAATTGAAGATATTTGCAATCAGGAAAAAGCGGTGCTCAGAGATGAAGTTAACCGTGATGTTTTCGGCAAACTTTCGGAAACCAATCCAAAGGAGAGGAAGGCCACATGAGTACGCAAGCAGCCACGAACACAGCATCGAAGCATCCTTCCACGAAGACAACATCGGAGCAACCCTTGGAGTTCGAGCAAAAGCTGCAAAAGCTGCGAGAGCTTTACGCCGACGCGTCAGAGATTTCGAAAACCGCGTTAGAAAACGTGATCCGCTCGCTGGGCGCTGGCGCAACCCAAGCCGCCTCGGCGAAAATTGGAAGCGCAGGCCGAATCGGTGCCCGTGAAGGCAAGGTTTCGGAGCTGACCATAATCGCGCCGCTCAAGAAGGGCGGAGCCAAGCGCATGCGCGCTTTTTTTGAGACGTTGCACGGCAACGTCGGCAATCAAAGCGTGGACAAGGTTGGCACCGTTCACGATATGCGCTGGGTCTTCCTGGATAACGATACGAAGCTACTCTTCGCCAGCACTTACGACGGCGACTGGGATCCTTATATCGATGATTTTGCGACAAAGATACCCGACATCCTGGACCTTCAGTTCGGCGAAATCGACGGTTGGCCAGGGGTTCGTAACCCCGCGGTGAAAGACTTCATCGCGAAGCACCAGATCCAGGCGCACTTCTGGTACGTCGCCAGTCCGAATTTGACTGTGGTGGAGACCAAACGGCTCGAGAAGGTCGGTAAGGCTCTCGACGAATTCCTCGACAAGGTGGGTTGAGGATCGAATCGAGCAGCAGGGGAGGAAGACTTTCTCCTCCCTGCTCGGAGCGGATCTGTGACTCGGTAGTGTGCCTTCTGAAGGAGAGTCCGGTGCCTTCGCTAAAAGATCGCTATCAAGGGAAACTCGGCAATAGTCCAGCCACCATTGATCTCCATGAGATTCAGGCGACGGTGCTACGCTATCGGCCGGAGCCGTACTATGGCACGCACGTCTTGATCCACGTTGATGACGCACGCAGCGGCCGTGAGCTGCTGCGAAGGCTCCGTCCGCATGTCGCTTCCGCTGCCGATTGGTGGAACGCTACAGACGCCTGGATTGCAATTTCGATCAGCTATTCCGGCCTGTCGGCATTGGGTGTGCCGGAGGAATCGCTGCAAACCTTTCCCGAGGCGTTTCGGGTTGGAATGGCGGCGCGTGCTGATACCCTTCTTGACCGCGGAGAAAACGATCCAAAGAACTGGGACCAGCCGTTCGGCAGCGGACAGGTTCATATTTTCATCAGCATTTTTAGCGACACGGAACAAAAATGGCGCCACGCCATGGCGTTGGCGCGGCAGTCTTACCATGGGTTTTCCGGCGTTACCGTGCTGGGACTGAAGGACTTCGGGGCCCAGCCCGGTGACCTCAATCCGCTCGGCTACAAGGACAGTATCGGCCAGCCCGCGATCGAGGGCAGCGGTGTCGATCCCTTGCCCGGACAGGGTCGCCCCATCAAAGCGGGTGAATTCATCCTCGGTTATCCGGGCGAGGCCGGTGGGCCGATTGCGATGGTGCAGCCGGACGTGCTCGGGCGCAACGGCACTTTCCTTGGCCTGCGCAAGTACCAGTCGCGGGTCGGAACGTTCAACCGATTTCTGCGAGACAACGCTCAAACGGATGAAGAACGTGAGTTGCTGGCGGCGAAGCTTGTCGGCCGTTGGCGCAGCGGGGCGCCATTGACGCTTGCGCCGGACAAGGACGACTCAGCTCTCGGCGGAGACCCGCATCGGAACAACGACTTCAATTATGCCAATGATCCGGGCGGTGAGCAGGCGCCGCTCAGCTGCCATATGCGCCGGATGAACGCGCGCGATACCAAGATGCCGGTGCTCGCGGACGTGAACATCCATCAGCATCATCCGGCGCAGCACGACCTACGGAGCGCCATACGACCCGAACGCGCTTTTGGAGCGCGACGATGAAGTCCCGCACGGGATCTATTTCCTTTTCATCAGCGCCAAGGCGATGGCTACCCTGGAATTCCTGCAACGGGAGTGGATCAACGAGGGAAATTTTATGGGGCTTGGCAACGAGCGCGATCCGATCGTCGGCTTGCAGGAAGAAGGCGCCACGTTCACGATTCCCAAGCATCCGGTGAGGCGGCGCGTCCACGGCATCCAGACGTTCAACGTGCTGCGCGGCGGCGAGTACATGTTCATGCCGAGCCTGTCGGCACTGAAATGGTTGGCGGATCTCAAAGGCTGATGCGCAGGGCTTTGACGAGAGGCAGCATTCCGGAGCTAAAACTAATGCGAAGACTAGACTCTAATGAACCTGCGACCCGTAAGTATCACCGTTTCTCTTATCAACGCAAAGGCTGGGCCGCGCGTTTTCGTCAGAACATCAACCGAGAGGAGATTAGGCACCTTGGATAAGCTTCTCTATGACCGCGGACTCGCCAAAGCGCCGGCAGGTGCTGGGCGATTACTACGTGGACCGCGCGCTTGCAAACGTCACTGATTTCAATCGCGATTTTCAGCGGCTGGTGACCGAATACTGTTGGGGCGAGGTATGGGGCGAAGAGACCTTGTCGCCTCGCGAGCGCAGCATCCTCACTCTCGGTATGGTCGCCGCGCTCGGCAAGATGGGCGAATTCGCCAACCATGTCCGCGGAGCACGCGTCAATGGCCTTACGCCGGATGAATTGCGCGCGGTGCTCCTCCAAATTGCCATCTATTGCGGGATTCCGGTCGGCGCAGACTGCTTTCAGGTCGCAGAAAGCATTCTAAGTGAGCGCAAGGGAAGTTGAGAGAGCGAAGTAAAGTCTCTGGAAACGAAAGTGCATTGCCCTGGGGCGAATTAATCGAACGGGAGAGCAGCGATGAGGAAGGCGGAACCGGCGATTAGAGGCGTGGTAAAACGAGCAACAGACAACCAAGCGCGCTAGAGAGTCTACATGTCCGATCACATCTCCGGGCCTCGCGCCATCGCCGATCCAGTCATCGATATCACGGACCTCTATGCCTTCCCTTGTCCGGAGAGTCCGCAGCATCTCGTCCTGATCATGAATGTGTTTCCGTACGCCGGACCGTCGGCGCTGTTTTCCGATGCGGTCATTTACCGGTTGCGCGTCCGTTCCGTATCGATTGCGCCCGATGGACGCGCGTTCGCTGTTGCACCCGACGAATCCACTTTTGACTTCACGTTTAGCGAAACCCAACCGCAAGAGGGCCGTTGCACGTTGCCAACCGGCGACGTGGTCGCATTTCGCGTGAATGAAGAGAGCGGCGGCAGAGGAAAGGGCCTGCAGGTGTTCGCGGGACAAAGATCCGATCCATTCTTCCTCGACGGTCCTATGGCTGAAAAAACCATCGCAACAAGGCAACTTGCATTCAAGAAAGTCGGCTCCGACAGGCTACTATGGCAAGAATGTCCTTGGGATCGTTCTTAGGATCGAGTGGGCAACCCTGCTCAAGGGCGGCCCGATGTTCGCAGTGGTCGCCGAGACCCTGACCGCCGGCAAAATGCCGGTGCGGCTGGAACGAGTTGGGCGGCCGGAAATCAAAAACATCACCCTCAGCGCGAAGATCTTCGATCCCGTAAATCGGGATCTCGAGATCCGGGACATCTATAACGAAGAAGACGCCTTCAATGTCTCCAAGCACTATATCGGCGCTTATCGCGCGCGGCTAAACGCCAATCTTGCCTTCTACGACGGCCTCGACGGCAAAGTCGACTGGCCGCCCGACCAGCATGGGAACCATCCGCTAACCGAGCTGCTGCTCGCCGATTTCCTTGTCGTGGACGTGTCCAAGCCGTTCTGTGAGATGAGCTACTTCGAGATCGAGCAGGCGATGCTCAAAGGGCGCTCCCACACGACTTGTGGAGGACGATGGCTCAACGAGGACCTGGTCGACTTTCTTCTTACGCTATACGTCAACGGCGGAAAGGGTCCCCGCATCCGAGACGGAATCGACGCGCCAACGGTCTGGTCATCGAAGGTATTCCCCTACATGGCGCCTCCTAATCCTCCAAAGGCTGCCGCGTCATGATTGCCGAACGGCCGCTCACAGACGGCACAATTGCTTTGCTGAACCTCAAGGCCCAGATCGACGCCTTGGAAACCGAGATCAGGCTTGGTCGCGCCGCGATCGAAACGGGGGCGGCTCTCGTGGAGCTGATCATGCTGCGGGGGCTGATCGTGGGCCACGTTGCCGATTACGAGAGGGCAGAGGAGATCGCGGAGCAGCTCGTGCGCGACGCTCCCACCGAGGAAAGGGCTTTTGTCGCGCGTGCGCGCACTCGCGCTTGCTTCCATAGGTTCAACGATGCTTTAGCCGACGTCGAACGTGCCGAGCGGCTCTCGCTCGATGCCCAAACGGCCAGTGGGGAGCGGGCAGCAATCTTACAGGGCCTCGGCCGCTACGATGAAGCCATTGTTCTGCGTGAAGAGGCTGCAGCACGCCGGGCGAGCTTTGAAAATGTCGCGGCTTTGGTCGGCCTTCATGCCGAGCGTGGCGACATAGAATCAGCAGAAAGGCGGTATGCACAAAGCCGCAGCCTGTACCGGGGCGTCTCGCCATTTCCGCTGGCGCTTCTCGACTTTCAAATGGGACACATGTGGATGGATAAGGAACGGCTGGATGACGCTCACGGGTCATTCGAAGCCGCGAGGTGCCGTGTGCCCGCTTTCGCGCCGGCGCTGGGCCATCTGGCCGAGGTTGAAGCGCAATTGGGCAAAATTGATTGCGCCGTTTCCCGGCTGTCCTCGTTGGCGATGTCCTCGGACGATCCTGATTACGCCGCGCAGCTCGCGCGCATTCTCGGTGGCGCCGGCCGTGAGAGCGAATCCCAGCATTGGCGCCGGCTGGCAGCGGCGCGCTTTGACGAGCTGATCGTGAGCCGCCCGGAAGCCTTCGCCGACCATGCAGCCGAATTCTGGCTTGCTGCGGGGGCCGATACGGACAAGGCGGTCCGCTTAGCAAGAATGAATTTGGAAGTTCGAAACACGCCGCGGGCCCGTGCGCTGCTGGCGCAGGCCCTTGGCGGCAACTGTCTTAGACAACGGGTTGCAGCGCATGCGCCAATAAAAGAGGTGCAATCATGATCGGGGTGGTCCGGGGGGTGGGTCGCACGGCTTGAGAGCGACGACGCGACGGCGCTCGACCGCAAGATCAAAACCGCCCGACGGCTCTTCGCCGACAGACGAGGTTGCTTGAGCAGCCACGTTCTTCGACTGAGCGCCCCGCCCAGAATGCGAGGCTTGCTGTGCCAAACATTATAAGAATATTGGAGCCGGATGGCTCAGAGTACCGGGATATATCGGTCGATCTTGAGCCGGTCGTATCATTCGGTTCATTTCGATTTCTTCCTTCCCAACGGCTCCTACTGGAAGGAGACAAGCAAGTTCGCCTCGGCAGCAGGGCCCTGGACATTCTGATTGCCCTGATCGAGAGACCGGGCGAGCTTATTGACAAGGGCGTTCTCATGGCTCGCGTCTGGCCCAACACCTTTGTGGAACCCGCCAATCTCACGGTTCACATCTCAGCGTTGCGGCGTGCGCTCGGCGACGGGAGAGCGGGCAATCGTTATCTAATAAATATTCCGGGTCGAGGCTACCGTTTCGTCGCTCCAGTCACTTGTACCCAGGAGGAGACCGACTTCGCGGAGCAATTGCTTCCGGCGAAGCACAATCTACCTGCGTCCATGACGCGGCTGGTTGGCCGTGCTGAAGCTGTCGCAATGCTCGTACATCAGCTTTTCTCAGGCCGCTGTTTGACGATCGTAGGGCCAGGGGGGGTAGGCAAGAAGGCGGTTGCGCTCGCGGTAGCCGAGGAATTGATCCCACATTACGAACATGGGGTTTGGCTTATCGATCTCGCCCCGCTCGGTGAACCCTGTCTGGTTCCAAACGCACTCGCGTCGGCTCTAGGACTTGAGGTGCGCACCGAAAATCCGCTTCCTGCTGTCATGGCGACGCTCAGGGAGAAAAAGATGCTCCTGCTGCTCAGCAACTGCGAGCACGTCATCGACGCCGCTGCCGCTTTGGCTGATAGCGTGCTTAGGGGGGCTCCTGGCGTGAGAATTCTTGCCACAAGCCGCGAGCCTTTACGTATTGAAGGCGAGTCCGTCTATCGTCTGCCATCGCTGGACAGCCCTCCCGCTGGATGGCAACTCTCCGCGGCCGAGGCTCTTAAGTTCCCGGCCGTGCAATTGTTCGTGGAACGTGCAGCAGCCACAATGGGTGAATATGAGCTTACCGATGCGGATGCCCCCATCGTTGCAAGAATTTGCCGGAAACTGGACGGACTTCCCCTCGCGATCGAGTTTGCGGCAGCCCGTGTCGAAGCTTTCGGAATTCAAGGGCTTTCCGTCCGACTCGATGACCGGATGCGGCTTCTAACGGCCGGCCGGAGGGGCGGTCTGCCAAGACATCACACGATGCGTGCGGCGCTCGATTGGAGCTATGGCTTGCTTACCAAAGCCGAACAAGAGGTTCTGCGGCGCGTTGCGATTTTCGCAGGCGGGTTCACCTTAGAGGTTGCCGGCGGCGTTTGCGCCGACGCAACCCATCCCGAAAGCGAGATTTCCGAAAATGTGTCAGCCCTGGTCGCGAAGTCAATGATTTCGGCCGATTTCGGTGCGGCCGAGCCGCGTTTCCGATTGCTTGAGACAACGCGCGCCTACGCGCTCGGCAAGCTAGTGGAAAGCGGGGAAAGCGAGATGCTCGGCCGCCGGCATGCCGAATACTACGTTGATTTGCTAAAGGCCGCAGCAAGCGAACGGGCTTCCGAAACTCGGTTTTCGGCCTTCGGACCTGAGATCGACAACATTCGTTTGGCGCTCGCCTGGGCCTTCGCGCCCAACGGAGATGAATGGATCGGTGCCGCGCTTGCGGCCGCTTCTGCACCGATGTGGCTCGAACGGGCACAGTTAGCAGAATGTCATCACTGGGTCGCGAAGGCCCTGTGTTCCATTGATACAGTCGCCCTCGAAAAGCATCAAGAAATGGTGTTACGGGCCGCTTTTGGAGTCTCGCTTATCTTTACGAAGGGTATGGTCGAGGAAGCGTACCGCGCATTAATGCGAGCCGCTGAACTCGCCGAAAGCCTCAGCGATACCCATTGCCAGCTGCGCATAAACCACGGCTTATGGTTCTATGAAACCAGGGCCGCGAATTTTGAGGATTCGCTTGCTATTGCGCGCCGGTTTGAGACCTTGGCCGCGGGCCTAGCCGATCCGGCCGCCGCCCTGGCAACAGCTAACCGCATGCTTGGCATTTCCCTGTTTTTATTGGGAGATTTGGCGGGGGCACGAACTCATCTCGATAAAGCCGTTGCTGGGCAAACGAGGACGCAACGCGACAGGAGCTTCACTCGCTTTGACATCAATGACCGAGCGTTCGCTCTGAGCATTCTTGCCAATGTCCTATGGCTTCAGGGATTTCCCAGCCGAGCATTGGCTATCGGAGATTT
Organism: uncultured Alphaproteobacteria bacterium; assembly: GCA_963757195.1. Taxonomy (GTDB): domain Bacteria; phylum Pseudomonadota; class Alphaproteobacteria; order Rhizobiales; family Rhodomicrobiaceae; genus Rhodomicrobium. The sequence continues at coordinate 682,746 of CAVWQG010000001.1, read as the reverse complement.
GAGCGTTCGAGAAGCGCGTGCATCCGAACATCCGATCTCGCTCTGTCTCGCACTAAAATGGGCCGGAGGCGGTGTTTCACTTAAGGCCGGCAATCTAGAGAGCGCTGAGTCTGCTATCGCAAGCCTCGTGGATCAGGCGAAGACGCACTGCCTTGACGTGGATTATGCCTGCGGCCTTGGCCTGCAAGGACAAATGGCTGTGAGAACAGGTGATACTGTGAACGCGGTCCGGATGCTTCGGGCTGCTCTTGGCGCAATTTGCGAGGCCCGGTTTCAAATCCTGCACTCCGAATTTCTAATCGATTTGGCCGATGGCCTGGCTCGCTCCGGCGATATGTCAGGAGGTCTTACCGCCATTGAAGAAGCCCTTTGCAGGGCGGAACGGATTGGGGAGCGATGGTTAATCCCGGAGATTTTGCGCGTTAAAGCCGATCTCCTGTTACAGCAAGACATATCCAATGCTGCGGAAGCGGAGCAGTTCTACTCGCGCTCACTCGATTTGGCGAGAGGCCAGGGGGCATTATCGTGGGAACTGCGCACTGCAATGAGCTTTGGAGAATTGTACCACGCTCACGGCCGCATTCGCGAAGCATACGATTTGCTCAACTCTGTCTACTCCCGGTTCACAGAGGGTTTCGAGACCGCGGATCTCCAACGTGCGAGGCAGCTTATCTACGAGTGGAAGCAAGTGAAACTCAAGAGCCGATCTCATAGCAGCTAGCGCCTGGGGTTTCAATTCGGCGGCTTTCATGGTGCCCGATTTGCAGGAATTTGCTGCGGCTTGCAGAACTTAACTCGGCCCGTGGCTGCGAGGTGAGCTAAAACTGCTAGTTGCCGCAATGGCCGTTTAGCCGTCTCACCTGGGAGAGTCTCCGTGTCAGGTTTCCTCGTTAACGGGGTGAACGTCCACGCGTAGGACACAGGGTGACTTCGACTCTCGAAAGGAGAGCGTCATGCTGTTAGAGAACAAGGTTGCCATTATCACCGGCGCAGCGAGCGGAATCGGTAAAGAGATTGCCTCGATCTTTGCGAATGAGGGCGCAAAGGTCGCCATCGCGGACCTCGATCAAAAGAGCGCGGATGGAGCTGCGTGGTCCATCGACCCGAGCGGAAGACGCGCTATCGGCATGGTCATGGATGTCAGCAACGAACACCAGGTCGACGCCGCTACTGCGAAGGTCATCCAAGCGTTTGGCCGGCTGGATATCCTTGTTAGCAATGCGGGCATTCCGATTGTCGCCCCGCTCGTCGACTTCGAATTCTCCCAGTGGAAGCGGCTTCTTTCGATTCATTTGGACGGCGCATTTTTGACCACACGCGCCGCGCTGCGCCACATGTATAAGCAAAAAAGAGGCTGCATCATCTACATGGGCTCGGTGCACTCGAAGGAAGCGTCGATGCTCAAGGCGCCTTACGTCACCGCGAAGCATGGCCTGATCGGACTCGCGAAAGTGGTCGCAAAGGAGGGAGCCGCGCATGGCGTCCGGGCCAATGTGATTTGCCCCGGCTTTGTCCGGACGCCATTGGTCGACAAACAAATCCCCGTCCAAGCCAAGGAACTCGGCATTTCGGAAAATGACGCGGTTAAGAACGTCATGCTGAAGGAAACGGTGGATCGCGAATTTACCACGGTGGAAGACGTAGCCGAGACCGCACTGTTCCTGGCCTCATTTGGTTCGAACGCACTGACGGGCCAGTCAATCATCGTCAGCCATGGATGGTGCATGGAGTAACTCCGGCCACGGACTGGAGGAAGCAGGCGCTCAGGCTAGCGGCTGCCTTGCAACGGGCGCCGACTTGCATAGGCGGCGGCGAGGAGGGCCTCGGAGGCGATCAATGAAATGGAGAAAGAGATGCGAGACTACCACAAGAGCGCCCGGGTCATTAACAATCAGCAGGCTGTGGCGGCCATCTCGCGAGGATTGATCACCATCTAGAGAAAGCGCGCTGCCCAGCGTTTCCGTTCATCCGCAACGGAGAGCTCATCAAATGACCGCACAAACCGTGACCCCAGATGGCCGGCGCCGGACACTCGTCCTGCAGGAGATCCAGAACTTGCCCGAGGTCAGCCGAAGAACGCGGGCTGCCGTCGCAGCGGGGGGATCGGCGCGCGTTGTGTGGCAACGTCGACTGGCCGCCGACCTGGTGACAACGACAACGAAGTATTTGTCTGGGTCGAGCTGCGGGTCCCCGAGTACCACGTCGGGACGAGAATCGCGTTGCCCTTCGCCGCATTGAGCTTGCAGTGCGTCGCAACTGCGAGCTTGCAGCTGCGGTACATTGGCGAAATCCCCAATTGGTTGCCTCGGCGTTGATCGTCAATCCCATGCTGTGAACCGGATCGGGGGAGCGGCCGTTCAGCCTGTCTTGCTCCACATGCCGCGCAGGCGCTCCCGGATTTCAACTGGCGAGCTTGCCGTCGGGGCCGCGGCTTTCGTCCTGCTTGCGATCGACCAGGTCCTGCGGTCGAAGGAAAGCGCGTCAGCGGGCGTTGCAACCCGCCACATGAAATTGGCCGAGCACGCGATTCATGAGGCCGGGAGTGGGGGGTGGCGTATTGGCGTGCTTGTATTCGAGATTGAGCGCCTTCCACTTGAAGGCGCCGAGCTGATGGAAGGGCTGCACCTCCACCCACTCGACATTTTTCATGGGAGCGAGGAACCGGACTATGCCATCGACATTTGCGAGATCGTCCGTGTGCCCCGGCACCAGTGTAAACCGCACCCAGACGCGCTTGCCCATGGCAGCGAGTCGCTCCGCGAAACGTAAGCTTGGAGCCAACTCCATGCCGGTTAGGTTGCGATAGGTTTCCGGGTCCGAACTCTTGATGTCCAGCAGGATGAGGTCGAGATGGGACAGATAGCTGTCGTCCACGCGATCGCCGAGATAGCCCGCGGTCTCAATCGCGGTGTGAAGGCCCATCATTTTGGCGGCAGACAAGATCCGCCGGGTAAAGGCGATCTGGAGCAAAGGTTCGCCGCCCGAGATTGTCAGGCCGCCGTCAAGAGCTCCCAAGGCTGACGCAAAGCCTTTGAGACGGTCGATCACCTGTCGCGCGGAAATGCAGGTCCCGTCCTTCAAATGCCAGGTATCGGGATTGTGGCAGTAAGAACACCGAAGCAGACATCCCGAGACGAACAGCACGAACCTTAAGCCCGGACCATCGTAGCGGGATGCCGTCTCGTAGGAATGCACGTAGCCGAATGCCCCACCGGCCTCAACGTGACGGTGACTTTCATCCGGGCGCGCGGGCGAATCCCGGCCTGCGTCAAGGTCTTCGAGCCCAGACATCGCAGGCCTCCCTCAGACTTGGCCGTGGAAGGTGCGGCTGATCACATCCTGCTGCTGCTCGCGTGTCAGCCGGACGAAGTTGACGGCGTAGCCGGACACACGGATCGTGAGGTGCGGATACTTGTCCGGATGCTTCATCGCGTCTTCGAGCGTTTTTTTATCGATGACGTTCAGGTTCATGTGGAACCCGCCCTGATCGAAATACATGTCCATGGACTTGGCCGCGGCCGCGATGAGTTCTTCGTCGGTGAGATGCGCCTTTTGCGGCACGAAAGACACGGTGTAGCTGATGCCGTCTTGCGCATCCCTGTAGGGCAGCTTCGCGACCGAGAGGCAGGAGGCGAGCCAGCCATGGCTGTCGCGGCCGTGCATCGGGTTCGCCCCCGGTGCGAAGGGCTCCCCCTTGCGCCGGCCGTCGGGCGTGTTCCCCGTCGTCCTTGCCGTAGACCACGTTCGACGTGATCGTCAGCACGCTTTGCGTGTGCGTTGCGCCGCGATAGGTCGGATGCTTGCGGATCTTCTGCATGAAGCGGGACACGAGGTCCGCAGCGATGCTTCCACCCGGTCGTCGTTGTTCCCGAATTGCGGGACGGGCGCCTTGCTTTCATTCACGTAGTCGACGGCAAGGCCCGTCTCGTCCCGAATGACGCGGATCCTTCCGTATTTGATCACCGCAAGACTATCCGCCGCCACTGACAGGCCGGCGATACCGAACGCCATGGTGCGCAGGATGTCCCGATCGTGCAGCGCCATTTCGACACGCTCATAGAAGTATTTGTCGTGCATGTAGTGAATGCAGTTCATCGCATGCACATAGGTCCGCGCCAGCCATTCCATCATGGTGTCGAACTTGGTGAAGACCTCGTCATAGTCGAGATACTCGCTCGTGACGGGTGGCGTCGCTGGTGCGATCTGCTCGCCTGAGATTTCGTCACGGCCACCATTGATCGCGTAGAGAAGGGCCTTTGGGAGATTCACACGCGCGCCGAAGAACTGCATCTGCTTGCCGAGACGCATCGCCGAAACGCAGCAGGCGATACCGTAATCGTCGCCCCAGAGCGGACGCATCAAGTCGTCGTTCTCATATTGCAGGGACGACGTATCGCGGCTGGCCTTGACGCAATAGCGCTTGAACATTTCTGGCATGTGCTTGGACCAGAGAACCGTAATATTTGGCTCTGGCGCTGGCCCGAGATTGGTGAGCGTGTGCAGCATCCGGAAACTGCTCTTGGTCACCAGCGGGTTGCCGTTAAGATCCATCCCACCAACGCATTCCGTCGCCCAATAAGGATCGCCGCTAAACAGCGCGTCGTAGTCCGGCGTGCGAAGGAAGCGGACAATGCGGAGCTTCTGAACGAGTTGGTCGAACAGTTCCTGCGCGCCCGCTTCATCCAGCGTCCCTTCGCGGATGTCGCGCTCGATATAGATGTCGAGGAAGCTCGATATGCGGCCGATCGACATGGCGGCGCCATTCGCCTCCTTGATCGCTCCGAGATAAGCGAAATAGGTCCATTGCACGGCTTCCTGGGCGTTGGCGGCCGGGCGCGTAATGTCGAAGCCATAAAGCATCGCCATCGCGGCGAGGTCTTCGAGCGCGCGCATTTGCTCCGCCAGTTCCTCGCGCATCCGGATCACGTCGTCGCTGGCCCACATGTCATCGACTTGCGCTCGCTCGTCGCCTTTCGCTTCAAGCAACCGGTCTACGCCGTAGAGCGCGACGCGCCGGTAGTCGCCGATGATGCGGCCCCGGCCATAGGCATCGGGAAGGCCAGTGATGATGCCGGACTTCCGGCACTCCCTGATTTCATGGGTGTAGGCGTCGAACACCCCTTCATTATGGGTCTTGCAGTATTTTGTGAACGCTTCCTGGACCTGCGGATCGGCCTTGAACCCCGCCGCTTTCAGGCCAGCTTCGACCATGCGCAGGCCGCCGAATGGAAATATCGCTCGTTTGAAAGGCTGATCGGCCTGAAGGCCGACGATCACCTCGTTATCGCGATCGATATAGCCGGCTTTGTGCGCGAGTAGCGTCGAAGGCGTTTTCGCATCAACAGCGAGCACGCCTTTCTTGCGTTCTTCCTGGAAGAAGGGCTGGAGCTTCTCCCAAACCGCCCTCGTGCGTTTGGAGGGGGCTACCAGAAAGTTCTCATCGCCTGCGTAAGTCAAAACATTGCGGACGATGAAATCGCGCACCGCGATCGAGTGACACCAATCGCCCTGCCTGAACCCTCTCCAATAACGATCATTGTCCAGCTTATTCGAAACGAAAGCGGTCCCTTCCATGGTGCAGCTCCAGATGTGAGGTATCAGCGAATAAGTTATTGTTCCGAGGGGGTGAGTTCCTCTCGGGTCCACGCGTGCACTAACTCAAGTCCGTACCGTCCAAAGGGCCAGGTAACAGAGCGATGCTGCAAGGAAGCCTGCAGCGAAGGCGGCTGTCATTGCGCCACAACTCAAGGCATTCCTGCCGGAGCGCCGGCTGCCTGACTGTTTCTTGCTTTGGTCAAGAACAACACTCGTCCGGATTTTCTCGATGACATCGGCGCCAGCGTCCTTGACCCGCTCCCCAATGTAAGCAGCGCTGGCGGTTACGATGTTTTCGCCGATCGCTTTCGCCGTCTCGGTCTGCGTTGCCGAGATCTGCGCAAGCTGCTTTTCCATCTGATCGAACATCGCCTCGACAATCGCGATGGCGCGCGAGAGGACGATCTCGTTGATGGTGATAAGCGCGAAGGCGGGATCGTCGGGGTCAAGCAGGATCTTGTGCCGCTTCGCAACCTCGGCGATCAGCGCCTCCCTATCGAAATGCGCCTGCTCCACGGCTTAGAGGATCGCGCGCAGCTTTTTGCGCACGTCGATCTCGATAATGCGCAGGCGCTGTTTCGCCATCAGCGTGAAATCGGGCGATGTGACCGCTTCCTCGAAGGTGAGATGGCGCGCCATCATGTCCTTGATGTCCTCGCCAAAGGTCGCCGCCGTCCGAAGTGGCAAATGCACGACGCCGCGGATGCGATGACGGTTCTGCTTGAAGACCTCCATGTCGGTGAAGGTTTTGTCGCCTTGCTTGATGAGCCCGAAATGCTCGTTCAGCCACACGACAATGTCGACCTCTGACGGGAGCTGGCGGGCGAGTTCGTAGAGGTCGTTCAAGGTTTCCTTCAGGGTCGAGCCGCCGACGATAATGGCATGCACCACCACCTTTTTGCCCGACAGCCGGATCTGCTCGTGGACGTCGTTTTCGATGAGATAATGGGAGACGGCGACAAAGCTTGAGGTGCCGGTATCGACGACGCAATGCGCATCCTCGGCAAGGATCGGCTCCAGCATCTCGTCGAACCTGCGCGCGTTCAGGATGGTGCCCTCAATGAGCGTGATGCGGGTTACGTTCAGCGCCGCAAAACGAGAGAAGGTGGCCGTCGTCGCATCCGCGTCGAAGCAGAGAACCGGCTCGCGCAAATGGCGGTAGTAGAGCGCCAGCAGGAAGGCGACGAAGGATTTGCCCACCCCGCCCTTGCTGTTGAGGATGAAGTGAACTTTCCTGATCGCTGCATCCCCTTGGCGGGTCTCACCCTCAGATGAGCTTCTTGCTGTCGATGTCGGAGGGATCGAAATGGAAGCCTCTTGCATCACCGGCGCCTGCAGGCTGGCGGGGGCTGGGAGGGCGGTCACGGGCTTCGGCCCGAGCAGGCTTTTGAACGGGCCTTGGGGATGGATCATGGTCTCTCTCCTTTGCGCGAGGGCTGGCGTAGCGGATGAACTGGCGGTAGCTCATGCCGAGGCGGGCCTCGAACAGCGCGTAGACCTTCGTCATCGGCAGCCCCTCTTCGAGGGCTTTGGCGATCTCTGGCGCGAGCGCTGCATAGGCCACCCGGCCCTCGCCCCACCGCGTCCTTTTCCTGCCCGATCCCTCTGCCAACGCCTGTTGTCCGGTCACCAGTTATCGGTTATGACCTATCTGTTTCGGCCTGTGGCGAACAAGGGCAAAGTTTGGCGATCATTGTCGTTCTTTGGCGATCTATGGCGAGGAATGGCGAAAAGTCGCTCGATTGACGGAGATCGCCATAGATGGACGGAGTTCGCCTGAGATGGACAATGATCGCCAAAGATTGCCAAAAGTTTTTGACGGCAAGATGTGTGATGTAGGCCTACATCACCGCCTTCGGCCGTCCGGCCTCCGGCTCTCTTACTCGCCTTCGGCTCGACGAAAGCGCTAACGCGCGCCGGAAAGGAGAATGAAACCGTGCCCGCAGGGAAGGTGGAGGAAGGCCGCGACAGGAACCGGCCGCTCAGGGTTTTCGTCTCCGAGCGCGAGCGCGCAGAGATCGAAACGCGCGCCGGCGCCACCGGTTTGTCCGTGTCCGCTTATCTGCGAAATCTCGGGCTCGGATTCCAGCCGCACTCCACACTGGATCAGGAGGCCATCCTCGCTCTTATCAAGGTGAACGCCGATCAGGGACGCCTCGGCGGCTTGTTCAAGCTCTGGCTGTCGGGGCAAAGCGCGCCGTCAGCGGAGGTCGCGGAAATCCGGAAGCTGCTCGCCGCTATCGAGGAGAGCCAGGTGAAACTCAAGGCGCTGATCGGGCAATTGTCCGACTGGACCTAGGACTAACACTAGGGTTAGACCTAGGACGACGCTCCTGACAGGCCCCACAATCGGCTAATCAGAAGCCTGCGCCCACGGCCCATGACCCATGAAGCGGCCCCGAAGAAGAAGCGTCACGCGAAGGACACGCTTGCCAACGATGATCACCCGGCCAGTGCGGCCGATAATCCCCTGAGGTGTAAGATGGAAATTGGAATGCTGGGCGGCATCGCAGGCGTGGTGGCAGGTTGGCTGTCGGGCTATGCATTTAGGTCGTGGAAATATAAGAGAGAGCGAAAACGCGGCCTGAAAAATGAATTTCACGATCTCATCACCGTCAAGGCCGCGATTGTCTGGCGTGATGACGAGGGAGACAAGAGCTGGCATCTCTCGATTCGCGACGTGCAGGCAAAAGTACCCATGCTCCACGTCTTTGCAAACAGGCCTATTACGGATGTCGTTCGTGCTGCGAGCGACGAGACGAAAGAAGGGCTCGTGCGTGTTTCCAACCCGGTCATTCACCGCCGGATGATGGATCTGATCCGCCGTCATTTTACCGGCAATGACCTGGCGGCGGTCTACAAGTTCCTCACCGGCCGGCACGTGCGGAGGGATAGAATCATCTTCGGTTTGCTCTCTCCTCATCACAAACCGGCGGACGGCGATGCGGAACTCTTTCGCTTGGGTATGGCCAGCATCCTGCTTATCCACGAAGAGCGGCTCGACATCCTTTGCCGTCCCGACTTTCTGGATTTCATCGAGCTTGGTGCGTCAGCCACTCGGACCGATGCTGAACTGGTTCACAAAATAGCGCTCTCTGCGCCTGAAGAGCTGCAGAAAAAACCGGGCTTGGCTGCGCTTGGGATTGCGGACGTTGAGAGCGAGGACGAGGAACACCTCGCTGACCAAGTCGCGCAAAAGGTCTTAGCACAACTTGCAACGAAGAGGCTGGTTGACGCAAGGTAGAGCCAAATCGGAGACCGGCATGGCGGCCAGGGCCAAATACAGCGCGACGACGCGGCAGATTTCAGTGAGCGTCCACCCGACCTATCTCGACGACCAATCGGCGCCGGAGCAAAGCCATTTCGTCTGGGCCTATCACATCGTGATCGAAAATCGTGGCGCCGAAACAGTGCAGTTGCGAAGCCGCCATTGGCGCATCACCAACGCGCGTGGAGAACTCCACGAGGTACGCGGTCCGGGTGTGGTCGGCGAGCAGCCGCGCCTTGAGCCCGGCGATGCGTTTGAATACATCAGCCACGTGCCGCTAACGACGCCCTCGGGCATCATGACGGGCAGCTATCACATGGAAACCCGGGACGGCGAAAGCTTCGACGTCGAGACCCCCGCCTTCTCCCTGGACAGCCCTCATCAGTCAGTGAAGCTTAATTGAAAAGAAGCCTGTCCCAATAGGGTCGCAAGCGGTTAGTTTCAAGTTGCGCGCATGGGACCGGCTAGGCCCTCAAAAGCAGACCGGCGTGCTCATCCCAAGTTTTTGCTACGCCCGAGCAACACCGCGCCCTATCCGGGCAGACCAACGACGGCGGCGACATCGGAACAGACACCACAGCGCCTGAGGAAGAACATTAACGGAGGTGTCAAACAACGCTGCCCTGGCTACATTCTTTAACGGCAGTGTGATTCGTAACCTGAGAAATGAATGAGCACATCATCAGATAATCCTTCTACCGCCGACAGGTTGTTGCAAGAACTTTGCCTTGATCATGCCAGTGACTTGATCGCGTCTGCCCAGCGCGTGCTTGGTGGTAACGGCTTTCCGAATATAGCCTACCATCTTGCTATTCTCGCACTCGAAGAGATCGGTAAAGGCGGCATGATTGCCTCGCGCATGGCAGTGGGCGCTGTGCGGGATACCGATTGGATCGAGAAGAAACTTGACGACCACGTCTGGAAACTTCAATGGGCCGTGTGGTCCCCAAGTTTAGCGGGAGGACGTCTCGATCCGAAAGACTTTGAGGAGGCCCGCCGTTTTGCGCAGAGCACCCACGCCCGACGCCTTGCCAGCCTCTACGTCAATGCGGATAAAGACAATTCATCCCCGCTACCGCCTCGTGATGCGGTGTCACTGTCACAGGTTACATCGGTCCTCGACCTAGCCCGCGTTCGCCTCGAACTTGCAAGAACTGAGGGCCGCCCCATACCCGATGGCAACGATGAATATGCAAAATGGTTTCTTGAAACCACCACCGATCCCGGAGGCTCTAAGCTCCTGTTTAGCAAGCCCTTTGTTGACAAACATGAGGAGTTTCGAGGCGATACCCGCGCTTGGGTAATCTGGGCGAAAGAGGAATTCGGCAAGATCGAAGCCGAAGCGCAAGCACGGTTGGCTCAGGAGCTTGAGCGCCTGCCAAGCGCGCCGGGTGCAAACAAACCCAAATGGGTAATCAGAGTACGCCTCTATACACCTTCACACTCGATTTGCCCGAAGGCGCTGAAATACTGGAATGACAGGATTGAGTGGATCAAGATGATCGCCGTCTCGGGCAAAAAGAATGAGATCATGCTCGAAATAACGATGCACGATCATATCCCACTACCCGAGCTTTACGACGCTGGCTTATCATTAAGCAAACTTATTATCGCGGTTATTAATATCGGCACCCTCGGCTTCTTCTGGTATGATTTGCCCCGGCAGCCCGCGAAATACTATGAAACAATCAAGGACCTTGAATCTCCCAATATGGACGTGACCATAGAAAAAAGTAAAGGCCTGCGCACAGATTGGAAACAGGGAGCGCTAACCGAAAAGAACCTGCATCACGCAATTGACTGCCTCATAGCTTATGCTCACATGCCAGATAGCGAAGCTGCGCCGATTTTTGGGCCTTATCTTGAAGGCTTGGTGCTACTCAGCAAGTGTGATGTTCACTTATCTTGCGAACCTCAGGCAAAAGACGCCTTTATACGCGGCTTGAAGGCGGCTATGCACCATTTCGGTGACTGGGATAGGCAGGAAGACGCTTTACTGGCCTCTCTCCACGAGGTCTTCGTCGAGATCATCCCTGAACAGGAGCATCGTAATATCATATTTGTACCCATAAAGGGCGCTACTAGCGAAGGCGCTCTTGCAGACGCAATCTCAGCAAAGCGTATTACTGATTTATACCTGGTGCTGACGGCGGATCGCATTAAGGCCGGTCAGATTAAACCAGCCCATGTGAACGGCTAACTGCCTACGACGCCAGGCGACGGATGCGCCGCGCTCGCGTTGCCGTCTTACACTCACGCGGCTTAGCCTCGATATGAGAGGATCCGGCGCCTCGTGGCGAGGAAGCATCTATAACGGAATAGGAGAGGTGAGTGCCCTCTGAAGACTGGATTGAAGCCAACCGCGCTCAATGGAAATATCGCGGACAAGGGCGTCCACCGTTTGCTATTGCGCCGCAGCCGGGACAGGAGTTAGTCTGGGATTATCCTCGGCCGCCGCACCTTGCCCCCGATTCCCGAGAAGTGGTTGTTCGCTTGGGATCCGTTGAAATTGCACGGTCGTCGCGGACCATCAGGCTCCTGGAAACCGCGAGCCCGCCAACCTTTTACATTCCGCCGGACGATGTGACGATGAACTCCATCGAACGCGCGGCGGGCGGCTCGCTTTGCGAGTGGAAAGGGCGGGCCGCCTATTGGACCGTCACGGTGCCTGGTCAGGGGCTTGAGCGCGTGGGGTGGAGTTATCCCGAGCCCTTCCCAGGCTTTGAGCCAATACGCGATTACTTTGCATTTTACCCAGCGCAGCTCGAATGTTTTGTCGATGGCATACGCGTTCTCCCCCAGCCGGGCCGGTTTTATGGCGGCTGGGTGACACCCGAACTTGTGGGCCCCTTCAAAGGAGAGCGAGGATCCGAAATGTGGTAGCGCCCAGAAGATAGGCGCTGGCAGCAGTCGGCAATGCCATTGCCCACCCACTGGCCCACTTCACTTGATGGAATTTGTGATTTATCTTTCTCCTTGTGCTGATCGGCCGGGCCTCGCGAACATTGCGACTGAAAGGGAATGGCAATCCAAATGATCTCGTACCGTGATCTGATCCAGGGTCTCGTCTCGCTTGCGACAACACTGGCCGTAATGAGCGCGGCCTTGTTCCTGTCCGCGGGCACGCTCCATTGGCCGCACGGTCTAGCGTTCCTCGCTGCGTTTTTCCTCCTCGTGCTGGTCAGCGTTGCATGGCTCTGGCGCGTCAATCCGGAGATCTTCGCCGCCCGAAGGCGAATGACAGGCGAAGGCACCGCAAACTGGGATAAAGTCCTGATTCCCACACTATTGGGGGGCTTCCTTGCCATGCCAATCGTGGCTGGGCTCGACGGCGGCCGCTTTCACTGGGAGCCAGCGCCCGCTTGGGCTGTTCTCGTTGGCTACGTTTTGCTGCTGCTGGGCTGCTTGGGCTCGGGATGGGCGCAGGCTGTCAACCGGCATTTCGAGCCGAGCGTTCGAATCCAGACCGATCGCGACCACCATGTGATCACAACAGGTCCTTATGCGTTTGTCCGGCACCCGGGCTACGTGTCCGGCGCCATTCTGGCGATCGGAATTGCACTCGCGCTCAGCTCGCTCTGGGCGCTCTTGCCTGCGGCACTGGTTGGCGTCGTGCTCGTCATTCGCACCAATCTGGAAGATGCGACTTTACAGCGCGAACTGCCGGGTTATGCCGAGTTTGCGGCGCGCGTTCGCAGCAAGTGGATTCCCGGCGTCTGGTAGCGGCCGGATGATTTAACTGCTCGCTTTCGACCGCCCCTGCGATACAGGGACTGGAACAGCGGCTCATCGCCGAACTCCTGCGCAAGACGCCGCCGGTGAGCCACTCGTCGCAGTCGGGCAGAGGTCCGCGATCCCTCGGCGCAGCGCTCATTGCCGCTTCTGCTCTGGAAGAGAAACGGCCGGCCCCTGTTCTGGCGCGCCGGACTGGCCGGGGTTCTTGTGCCCGACGGCGCGGCGCTCGCCGCCTTCGGGATGAAGGTTTGCGAGGAATTTCCAGGCGTCGCGCGTCCAGCGGGCGTCGGCGAGCGCGTGGTGGCGGTTCCCCTCCTGGTGGGGCAGCTCCGGATCGCCGAGCTCGATCGCCCATTGCTTGATGTCGAGGCAGAGCTGCGGATAGTGGAACGGCAGCATCTCGAGGCCGCCGAAGAGCCCCACGAACGCGACCCAGTCGTAGGCTGGGAAATAGCCCCAGAACACGGGATGCTCGTCGTGATCGGTGAAGACGCGGAGCGCGTAACTGATCTTCTCGAGGCTCATGCCCTTGCCCTCGAGCTGCGGGCGCACGTTCTCGAGCATCCACGGGCTTGCCTTCGACCACTCGACTTCGCTGCTCTCCGCATAAAACTCCCGCCCGTCCTCGGCGACAAGTCCGATGCTGACGAGATCGATGGTGAACGGCTTTGCGATGAACTCGGTGTCGATCCAGTATTTCATGGGCGCGCGCTCAATTTGCGCCGACGGCATCGCGGGCGAGCCGTGTCGGCAGTTTTTCGATCTCCTCGCCGGCAACGCTCTGAGCGACCTTGATGTCGTAGGCCGATTGCAGGTTCAGCCAGAATTGCGCGCTCGTTCCGAACCAGTGGCCAAGCCGAAGCGCCGTATCGCCGGTGATCGCCCGTTTCCCCTGGATGATCTGGGTGATCCGGTTCGCGGGCACGGACAGCTGCCGCGCCAGTTCGGTTGGGGTGATGGTGAGCTCCTCAAGCTCGTCGGCGAGGATTTCACCGGGATGGATGGCTGGCCGTGTCATGCGCTTGCTCATTTGTGATAGTCCACGATCTCGACGTCGCCTGGTCCGGGCTCGCCGTCTTTCCACTCGAAACAAACCCGCCATTGCGCGTTGATGCGGATGCTACATTGGCCGGACCGGTCGCCGCCCAAGGCCTCGAGCCGGTTGCTCGGCAAGGCCCGCAGATCCTCAAGGCTGGTCGCGGCATAGAGGATTTCGAGCCTTTTATAGGCTTGCCGGGCAAAGCCCTGAAAAGCCTGCACCGCCTCGCCGTTGGCGAACCTTCGCGTGCGCTTGTCGCGGTAGCTGACGATCATGTTTCCTTCGAAGATAGGCGATGGACGATGTACGTCAAGCATAAAAGCAAGTGATGACGGCGCACCGATTAGGTGGAGGGAGAGCTGGTTCAGCTAAAAAGCTCGTCTCCGGCTTCAGGAAAGCCGAACATATCGACGCTCAAGACAGCGCGGCCGGCTTCGGAGAGCGACGCCCACTCGCGGGGGTGGTCGAGCCAGTAAGATGCCAATGGCTCGGCACCCCGAAGCGCCTTCAATCCTCCGCCATCCCCGCTCGTACTCGCATCCTTGCCGCCAAGGCTGCTGCTAACAACCGTGCCCCATTTCAGGGCGACGCCCGGCCCTCTTTTGCCTTCCTCGGGATCGATGAACTCAATGCCTGCTGCCTCGAGCGCGCGCCTGATCGCTTCGATGGTCGCGACTTTCACGGCGACGATCGGGCCGTCGAGGCGCTCGAGCCGTTTGATGGTTTCGACCGAGATCCGCGCATGCGCGGCCACCGTCGACTGCTCCCAGCGCAGAAGGGCGCGGGCGGCTCTGAGCTGCTCGGAATAGAGCATAATAACCCCTCAAGAGTATTTTACAACCTCTGGCGTGTAGTCGAGAGCTTGTCTCTGTGTTACCTTTGAGGTGTGTCTGAAATTACGTCAAGTGTAATAACCATGCAGGCCAACCCTCAACAGCTAATTTCGGCGGCGCGCCTTCTGAAAGAGGCCCAGGATCTTGTCGGCGATGTCGAGACCATCATGGGCGGGGCTGGCTATGCCGAGATAGCGCAGAGGCTGAAAGAGATCGCCGTAAGGCTTCGCGACGAGCTCCACGAGCTTCGCCAGTTGATGGCCCAGAAGCCATGACAGGGACAAGACCGCCATGATTGCGCGAGAGGCCCCAAGCCCAAAACCCGCTCCCTCTTCTGACCTGCCGAAGGAGCCGCTTCCCAAGACGCCCGCGAAACAGATACCGAGGATCTGGGAAGCGGTAAGGGCAGGTGTGGCGATGATCGCTAAGCGAATTGTGCGCGAGCGCGGTGCCTCGAACTTCCGCCGCCTCGGCCGCTACATCCTCGACGGTGCAGCCGAGGAAGAGCAGGCCGTGATGGCGCGCATGGCGGACTATATCCTTGGAGCGGAGAAAAGCCGGGCCGCGAATGTCCGCTTCTCGAACTGCGTTTCGACGGATGCGGAACTGGCGCTGAAGGAGATCCTCGCGACCCAGGCCATGAACAAGCGCGCCAAAGGCGATCGCACTTACCACCTCGTGATTTCCTTCCCGCCCGGCGAGCGGCCGGAGCTCTCCCAGCTCGAAGACATCGAGCGAGCCCTGTGCGAGCGGATCGGGCTTGGCGAACATCAGCGGCTGTCGGCCACGCATCTCGACACAGGCCATCTTCACCTTCATGTCGCGATCAACAAGATCCGTCCCGAGAGCTTTCGCTGCATCGAGCCCTATTACGACAAGCACCGCCTCATGCAGGCCTGCGTGGAGCTTGAGGCAAAGCACGGCTTGACCCGCACCGCTCATGGCGAAGTCTCGAACGTGCGAGAGGCGACGCGCACCGCGCGCCAGACCATGCTGGCTCTACTTCAATCGAGCATCCTGCCGAAGGTCCTGGCAAACACCGCTCCTCAGACGTGGGAAGAGCTGCATCGCCTTCTTGGAGCCCATGGCCTCGAACTGAGACTGCGTGGAGCCGGTCTTGTCTTTCAAAACGCCGGCGGCACGGTCAGAGTGAAAGCATCCTCGGTTGCAAGAGAGTTCTCTCTCAAAGCGCTGACAGACAAGCTTGGTCCCTACAGGGCCTCCGCCTGCGAGAATGGAGCGGTGAGCAAGCCCCTGACAAGCGGGTCGGCCTCCCTTTACCAGCGTTACACCGCTGAACGCGCTGCCGCCGCGAGCGCAGAGCACGCAAACAAAGCCCTGGATGCCTTCGAGCTCGTCAAGGCGTCCTATGTGCGCCAGGCACGCGCGATCGCGGAGGACCGCGCGCTCACAAATGTCGGCAAGCGCGCCGCCTATCGGGATTTCAGGAAAAGACGGCAAGCCGCCTTCGACAAACTGCGCCAGCAGCTCAAAAACCAAGTCCCCCAGAAGACGAGCGGAGCTTCGTTCCCGAGCTGGCCGGCTTATGTGCGGTCGCAGGCAGCGCTTGGCGACGCTGACGCGTTGGCGCTTCTCCAGCGCTGGCGCACGCGCAGAAAAGACGCGAGCCCCTTGCCGAAAGTTCCCGTTGATCGCGCGCCTGCTGGCGCGAAGGCATCATGGGAACGCCTGCGGCCCACGACTTACGCCTCATCTCCAGCCCGCGCAATGGCCGCCTTGCCCGCGTCCAAGGTGCAGCGGCGCTCTCAGAGCCGCCGCGTCTCAAAGCGATGACGATGCAGGCCGTGACGACGCCCCACAGCCCCAACTGGCCGGTCCGGCTTGTCCTGGCCTTGCTGATGCTGCTGGCCGCGAATGTGATCTCGACCCAGTTCGTCGCCCATCGCCTTCATTATCATCCGGCTCTGGGCCATCCGATTGTGGCTCATCTTTACCTCCCCTGGAGCTGGATCAGCTGGAAATCACAGTTTGCGGAAAGCGCTCCAAGCGTGTTCCGCCAGCTCCATGCGGCGCAGTCGGCGGGCGTGGCTTTGGGCTTGCTTGTCTTGCTCGGCGCGAGCAGCTATGGCGTCCGCCGCGCCAAAAGGCATGAAGGCGTCCACGGCACGGCCCATTGGGCGACAAAGGACGAAATCGCCTCGACGGGGCTGTTGTCTTCAGCGGAACGCGGGCAAGGGGTTTATGTGGGCGCCTGGCACGACAGTGCCGAAGCGTGCCTGCATTATTTGCGTCATGACGGCCCCGAGCATGTGCTTGCGATCGCGCCCACGCGCAGCGGCAAGGGCGTGGGCCTCGTCGTGCCTACGCTTTTGTCCTGGCCTCATAGCGTCGTCGTCAACGATCAGAAGGCCGAGCTTTGGAACCTGACTGCCGGATGGCGCGCCGCTTACGCGAAAAACGCGATCCTTCGCTTCGATCCAGGTTCGGCGGAGGGAGGAGCCCGCTTCAATCCTCTCGAAGAAATCAGGCTCGGAACCTTGCATGAGGTGGGTGACGTGCAAAACCTCGTCACCATCCTCGTCGATCCGGAAGGCAAGGGCCTCGTCGACCATTGGGCGAAAACCGCCCATGCCTTTCTTACGGGCGCGGTGCTTCATGTGCTTTATGCGAAGAAGGCCGAAGGCAAGACCGGAGGCTTGCCCGAGATCGCGCTGGCGCTTTCCGATCCCGCCCGCGAGATCGACGCGCTTTATGAGGACATGCTTGCCAACACCCATTGCGATGGCAAGCCCCATCCCGTTGTTGCTGCTGCCGCAAGGGACATGCTGAACCGCCCCGACGAGGAGCGCGGCTCGGTTCTTTCGACCGCGATCTCGTTTTTGTCGCTCTATCGCGATCCGTTGATCGCGAAAAATGTGGGCGCCAGCGATTTCAAAATGGCCGATCTCATGAACCATGAGAAGCCGGTCACGCTTTATCTGGTGGTCCGGGCCGAGGACAAGGACCGCATGCGCCCGCTCATGCGGCTCATCATCAATCAGCTTGTTCGCGTGCTGCTTCGCCCCGAAATCACTTACCGAGAGGGACGCCCGGTTCGGCCCCACCGCCACCGGCTTCTTCTCATGCTGGACGAGTTTCCGTCTTACGGCAAACTCGAGGTCTTCCAGGAAGCGCTCGCCTATATCGCAGGCTATGGCATCAAGGCCTATCTCATCGCCCAGGACATCGCGCAGCTTTGGGGCGCTTATGGGCGCGATGAGAGTATCGTTTCGAACTGCCATATCCGCATCGCCTATGCCCCGAACAAGATCGAGACGGCGGAATGGCTGTCGCGCATGGCAGGCACTGCCACCATCGTGAAGGAGGACATCACCCAAAGCGGCGGCCGTTTCGCCGCCATCCTCAAAAACGTGTCCAAAACCTACCATCAGGTGGGCCGCCCGCTTGCCACCGCCGATGAAATCATGCGGTTGAAAGCGCCTGTCAAAGACAGGGGCGACATCATCACCGAGCCCGGCGACATGCTCGTGTTTGTGGCGGGCCACGCGCCCATCTTTGGGACGCAAAGCCTCTACTTCCGGGACCCCGTTTTCCTTGCCCGCGCCAACCTGCCGGCGCCTCAAGGCAACAGCCCGGTGGGCGCGGCGGCCATCCCGCCCTTCAGATTATGACGGCGAGCGCGGGACGGAAATTTGCGCTTCGCGCATGGCTTGGCATCTGCCTTTTCGCGGTCCTTGTCTTCTGTGCGCATGCTGTGGGCCTTCGTATCAACGAAAGCCCGTCCCTTCCTGTCGGGGTGTGGCGTGTCTCGCCCTTGCGCGACGAAGTCCGCAGAGACGACGTCGTCAGCTTCTGCCCTCCCGACACAGTGGTTTTTCGCGAGGCGTGGCTGCGCGGCTATCTCGGCAGCGGGCTATGCGTGGGAGGATACGAACCCCTCCTGAAACCCGTCGCCGCCGTCGAGGGGGACCGCCTAACCCGGAAGGAAGAGGGAGTAAGGATCAACGGGCGCTTGATCGCGAACTCGAAAAACATAGCGAGCGACGGCTCAGGCCGACCCCTCCCAGGCGCTGGGGCCAACGATGTCATCGTGGCCAAGGGCGAGGTATGGGTGATCTCGTCCTATAACCCGCTCAGCTTCGACAGCCGTTATTTCGGGCCGGTCCCGATTTCCAAGATCGAAGGACTGGCAAGCCCCCTCTTCGTCATGGGACCACACCGCCATCCGTGATGGGGCGGGCCACGGCTGGAACCGAAACGCAAAACAGCACCCGGATCGACGCCGAAAACTGTTGCACGAATATGATCTGTTATAACAGATTTCACGTGAAACAAACCGTGTTCGCGTCGCGGGATATGTCCCGCCTGGAGGGAAAATGGATTGGATTCTCTGCCTTATCGCCGGCGCGCTTGCGGGCTCCCTTGTCAGCATGACCGGATCGGGCGCCGGGTTTTTGCTCGTTCCTGGTTTAAGCCTTGCGCTGAGCTTTAGTGCCTTTCCCAGTGCCGATCTGTTCAAGATCGCCGTGGCAACAACGCATGGCGCAAATCTCATTACCACCCTTGCCGCCTTTCAAGCGCATGCCGTGAGGCGATCGATCGATTGGGTGGCGTTTATCCGGCTCGGGCCCGGATCCATCGCTGGAGCGGCCGCAGGCGCACTTCTCGCGACGCACCTCAATACGGCGATCCTGGAACTCGTCTTTATTGCGTTTGCCGTCGCGCTCTCCGCGCGCCTGTTACGCCGGCACAGGAAGAGCGAGCCGATGGAGAGGCCGTCGCTTGTCGTGTGGGTCACGCGAAGCTCCGCGATGGGCGTGTTGGCCGCGCTCACAGGCGCCGGCGGTGTCCTGCCCCTGTTTCTGAAAGAGTATCTCCCGGCTCACAAGGTGGTTGGGACAACGGTGGCCGGGTGCCTTATCATGACCATCCCAGCAGCCGCGACGTACTACATGCTTTCAGCGCCACCCACGCGCTGCGGGTCTGATTGCCTGGGGCCGATCTTCCTGCCGGGCATGTTTGCGGCTGGCATCGCCTCGTCTTTGGCTGCGCCCTTCGGAGCGTGGCTATCACACGCCCTACCACCTGTCATTCGAAGGCGGGTCTTTTCGGCGCTGCTCCTGCTCGTCGTCGCGAATATGCTGGTGAAACGCGGATCGCTGATCGCACCCGCCTCTCTCTCGGCGAGTGAGCTTGTGGGAGTGGTGCAAGAGCAGCCAGTCGAAAGCGGAACGCCGCCAGCCTGGATTGACGAACGTGCTCACAGTTCTCATGACATCCGGTAAGTCACGAAGCATGGTCAGCAAAGCATCTTGCTGCCAGCGCTAACCCTCACTGCCCGCGGCGGCGCGACACCAGCTCAGGCACTTCGAGGTTTGGGATCAAGGCGTCATTCGGTGCCGCGTGTTCTAGGCAAAAGCTGCCATTACACGTCAAGCAGCAGCAGAGCGAGCGCGTCGGCAGGCATCGAAGAAGTGGAGGACAGGGCAGAAATCCGGACCGCCGCCAAGCCTACCATCCAGCCATCGCAGGCACCTGACGCTCTCTTGACATAACAGGCATCGGCTGCGGGCCTGCGCGTAAACCTCGCCGTTCTTTTGGCGAACCAGGACCAGTGCATCAACATCAAGCCGGTTCATCATTTCGTGCATGCGACTCGCTTGGCGTTCCACAGTGCAATGTAATGTCCACTCCATGCGCGCTCCCCTACCTATAACAATCAAGACTCTCAGCTTCACCCGAACATTAAAATCCTGGACAGTCAGGAGCGCTGAAAGCCATTTATCTTGGCTTTTACCGTCCGGCGGTAGACATCCAGGGCGACTCGCGGAACCCCGGCGGCTATCACCTAACAATCCTCACAGCCGCGCTGAGGCCGGCTGGGCGGAAACCAACCATCGGTTTCTAAGATAGGAGCGGCTGGCTTCCTGGAAGCGCAGGGGCCTTTGCTGGTGCAGTTGACGATATCGGTAACGGCCGCCTCGCAGTTGGCATCTTTCGGCAGACCCTGACCGGAATGTTGGAAACTCTTATCGGCGTAATCGGTAGGCATTTGCACTCCATCGTGAGAAGCAGCGCACGGTATACCGCCACCAGAACAAAAAGGGAACAAAATTCAGGCGGCAGGAGTGAGAAACCTGCATTGCAAACCGCACATGAAGCGCCGTGCGCACACATGACCCATGACCGCCTCTGCCGGAGCAACGGCCTTGGCGGACGCAAGCCATCGATCTTGGGTTCTTAGGCCTGAAGGCGCTCGACATTGAGCGCCTTTCCAAATCGCGGACAAGCTGGATGTATCCATGGATTGGCTCCTGGGGCGCTCCGCGTTGTCAAGTCTCGTATCGTTTTTCAAAGCCCCTCTAAAACAAAACAGCAATGCATAGTGCGCTATTGGTGGGTAAATCAGAACCAGACATACCGCCACGAAGTTCAAGGCGGATATCTTTGGTCGCCCAAGCACAACGCTAACGGCGCGCGAATCCTTTTTATGAGTCAATGCGCAAGGTCGCACCTCGCGATCTGATTTTCTCGTTCATGGACACAAGAATCCTGGAATTAGGGGCAAGAACCAGGGGAGGAAGGCCCTTGGTTTCCACGAGGCGCTTAAGCGAATTCAATCCGTAAGTTCTTGCCCAGTGTTTTGGCGGCATGTTTCAACGTGGCGAGAGTAACGCTATCGTTATCCGGGTCCAGCAACCGGTCGAGCTGGGCTCGCGTGGTTTCCATCATTTTGGCCATAGCCGTTTTGGTCAGCCCTTTCTGCTTCATGGCTTCGGCGATCTGGGCCGCAATGACTTTTTTGGTAGCCTCGACGTGGGCCTCCTCCAGGATTCCATCTTCGGCAAGCAGGCTTTCAAGGCTGCTGCCGTGGTGGCGCTTCTTAGTCATCAGTCAACTCCTTCAGTCTTTTCCTTGCCAGCGCAAGCTCGTCTGCCGGTGTCTTCTGCGTCTTCTTGATAAAGCCGTTCAGCAAAAGGATTGCTCCGGCGTCAAAAGCAAAGATCACCCTGGCGATCCGTCGGCTCGGTAAGGTCGAGCGCACTTCCCATAGCCCTTCACCGAGGGGACGACATAATGGCAGGCCTAAAGGCCACCCTTTCTGCACGGCCAGAATATCGACGCCAATAACGCGCCGGTCGGCTTGGTCGAGGTCTTTCAGCCATTCCCGCACCGGCTCTCGCCCACTGTCGGTGGCATAAAAAACGACAGGCAACTTCTGTGAGCGAGATGTCATGCAGTGTATCAAATTTGGTACAAAAGGGCAAGTGCTCTTTGTAGAGCAAGAAAGAATGCGAATTGCCAGTACCAAAAACGAACATGCGAGTCGGGCGTGACCGGCAAGACGATGGCGGCGCTGCTCGCGACATGCGCGCGGCTGGTCGATCTACCTATCCAGGGGAGCGCGGAAACCGGTGACGGTGAGATAAATCCCGAGCAGGAGCGTGAGCGAGCCGGAGATCAGGATATAGGTCGGGGAAACTTCGCCATACAAGGCCACCAGTTTGGTCGACGGAAGAACCAACAACAACAACAACAACAACACGGCCTTGATCAAGGTAAGCCAGCCGAGCAGCGTTATAATGACGGGAAGTGCCCCTCCAAACCAATAATTGTGAAGCAGCACCAAAGCGAGGCCGCCGAACAGCGTGAAAACGCCGGCGATGAGCACTAAGGGCGCATCAGCCACCAAGGCATTGACGGTTGTCACAAACGCCTCGGGGTGCGGCAGCATCGCGGCCGCCATTATGATGCAATACAGGCCAAAGAGTTGGGCAAGAAACACAGTGCGCACGGACACAGCGACACCTGTTTAAATAGCCATTGTGGAACTACGGAAGAGGAATTCTGACGATACCAGGGATCGGATTACGACGATAAAACAGATGGTTAGTAAGAAAAGTGGGACAATCGGGCCTGCATGGCATCGTTACGTATTTTTTGGAAATGTCCCACCAACCCGCCGGACGAAATCGGCGGTCGAGATTGCCGAACTGCATTCTGCTGAGAGCAAATAAGCTTATTTCTTTTTTTTCGGCGGAGCTTTCTTCGCTTGCGAGAGATCAGAAGCGGCAACCGTTTTTTGGCCCGCTGTAGATTTCTTGCTGCCGAGTTCCTTCCCGGCTTCCTTCGCTGGTTTCTTTCCTGTCGTCATGGATATATTCCCTTTGCCACATTGACAAACTGAGTATGCCTGCGTTCCCGGTGAACATTGGGGAACGCCGTGACTGGCGCTAAACAATTCCCCGCTAAGGAGCCGGAGTAAGCTCGGAATTGAGTTCGTCGACGGAGACGGGGGGCGGGTCACCGCGATCCTTTGCACCGTTTTATTGGGCGGCCGGGCTTTTCCGGAGCCTAGCCCTGTGCAAAGCTCCCGCCATGAACAACAGCATTATCGTCTGGGACCTTGAGACTGTGCCCGATTTGCGCGGCTACGCCGCAGCAAACGGCATGAGCGCGAGCACGGACGAAGAAGTGCGCGAAGCGATCGGCGACAAGTTTCCGAAACACATCTACCATTCGATCGTCTGCATCGGCGCGCTTGTCGCCCATTGCGACAACGGGGCCTGGGTTGTTGACGCTCTCGGCGCGCCGCATGTCGGCGACAGAACCGAGAAGCAATTGATCACGGCCTTTGTCGATAAGATCGCGGAGCTTTCGCCACAGCTTGTCACCTTTAACGGCAACAGCTTCGACCTGCCCGTTCTTCGCTATCGGGCGATGATCAATAAAGTCCCGGCTCTGGGCCTTTCGGCGCGATCTTACTTCAACCGGTACAGCGACGACGCGCTCGACCTTTGCGATGCGCTGTCATCCTTCAGCATGCAGGGCAAGGCAACGCTGCACGAAATCTGTAAGGTCATGGCGTTGCCGGGTAAACCTGACAGCATCGATGGCGGTGAGGTGCACCGCTGCTTTCAGGACGGTAAAATCCAGGAGATCGCCGATTACTGCGAGACCGACATCGTCAACACCTATCGGGTCTGGCTTCGCTACGAGTTGTTTCGCGGGCGGCTGAGCCCGAACGAATTCGAGTCAAGCGAACAGGGGCTCGCAACCTTTCTCAAAGGGAAAGAAGAGGTGAAGCCCCATCTGATTGGCATGGCCGAATAGCCGCCGATGTCGGCACCAGACGAAAAAGAGGTTCTCGCCGGTCTCGTGGAACGGGTGACCTTCCACAACGAGGAGAACGGCTTCTGCGTGCTCCGCGTGAAAGTGCGCGGGCAGAAAGACTTGATCACCGTCCTTGGCCATGCGGCATCGATCTCGGCTGGCGAATGGGTGACGGCGAGCGGGGTTTGGCAGAATGACCGCACGCACGGGCTGCAATTTCGTGCGCAGTTCCTGAAAGCGACTGAGCCGACCTCGATCGAGGGGATGGAGAAATATCTCGCCTCGGGCATGATCCGGGGCGTCGGCCCGGTCTATGCCAAACGGCTTATTCAGGCGTTCGGCGATAAAGTTTTCGATGTCATCCAGGGGGCGCCGGGGCGCTTGCGCGAGGTCGACGGCATCGGCCCGCGCAGGGCCGAGCGCATTATCGCCGCCTGGGCCGAGCAGAAGATCGTTCGCGAGATCATGATCTTTCTGCACTCGCACGGCGTCGGCACCTCGCGTGCCGTGCGCATCTATAAGACCTACGGCAACGATGCCGTGCAGCTCATGTCGGAAAACCCGTACCGGCTGGCGAAGGACATCCGGGGCATCGGCTTCAAAACGGCGGACGCGATCGCCTCCCGGCTCGGCATTGCGAAAGACGCCATGATCCGGGTAAGGGCCGGGATATCTTTCGCGCTCACCGAAGCCCTGAATGAGGGCCACTGCGGCCTTCCCGTGAACGAGCTATCGTTGCTCGCCGAAAAGCTTCTCGAAGTCCCGGCGGCCTTGATCGAAACCGCCGTGACGCTCGAACTTGCCGAAAAGACAATCGTGAAAGATAGCGTCGAGGAGACCGAGTGCGTCTTTCTCGCCGGACTTTACCAGGCCGAGAAGGGAATCGCGGAGCGCGTCCTGCGGCTGGCAGCGGGAAAGCCGTCTTGGCCCGAGATCGATGCGGCCAGGGCAATCGAGTGGCTCGCAGCCAAATCGCCCTTTCCTCTTGCCAACAGCCAGAAACAGGCGGTCGAGCTGGCGCTTCGGTCGAAGGTTCTCGTCATCACCGGCGGTCCCGGCGTCGGCAAGACAACGATTGTGAATTCGATCCTGCGTATCCTGAAGGCGAAGCATGTGGAGATGCTTCTCTGCGCACCGACGGGGCGCGCCGCCAAGCGCATGAGCGAAGCGACGGGCCACGAGGCAAAAACCATCCATAGGCTGCTTGAGGTCGATCCGCAGGCTGGGGGATTCCGCAAGGATCAGGATAATCCGCTCGATACCGATCTTCTCGTCGTCGACTTATGTGGAGACCGCAGTTATGTGGAGCGGTGGTCCTCAAGCAGGAGAATAACCCAGCTTTTGCCGGGTTTCAGAGCACACTACTCCACATAACAAATTCAAAGTCGCCGCAGCCAACCGGTGATGTCGCTGTCGTGGAAGACGAAAGCGCCGCCCTTGGGAGGCGCCAGGGCTTCAGGGAAGACCTGGGCAAGCGCTTCACGTTTCAGATCGATGTCGGCGCGTGCGTAACGCATCGTGGTGTTGAGGTTCGAATGACCGAGCCACTGGCTGATGGTAGCGAAGTCCACGCCCGCTTTGAGCAGACAGATGGCGGTTGTGTGCCGCAGCGAATGCGGATGGATGCTTTTCCCGGCCAGGGCCGGGCTCCCCTTTGCTCCAGCCGCCACGTATTTTCGTAGCAGATATCGGACGCCAAACCGGGTCAGCGCAGCGCCTTGCCGATTGACGAAGACAGGCTGGCCGGCAGGGTTCTGAACCGCGGCGTACTGCTTCTTGATCAAAGCTTCCAACAACTTGGCGGTGCGTGGCCAGATCGGACACAAACGCACTTTGTTGCCTTTGCCCAGAAGACGAACCTGGTAAGGCGGCTCAAGACGAAAATCGCGAACCTGCAAGCTCAGGATCTCCTGAACGCGGGCGCCGGTGTTGAACATCAGCGAGAACATCGCATAGTCGCGCTGCCCCAATGGAGTGGAGCGATCAATGCTGGTGAGCACGGCTTCGATTTCGCCCTTTTCGAGATATTCGATGGGCGCCTCCCGGGCTCCCCTTTTGAAGGGCAGCCCCAGCACCTGTTGAAGGCCTTCCATGTGTTCCGGACACTCCGCAATCAGGAAGCGCGCGAAAGTATGGATCGCGGCAAGCCGTGCGTTTCGCGAGACAATGCTGTTGCGCCGTTCGGTTTCGAGGAACATGAGGAACCGGCCAACCAGATCCGCGGTGAAGTCTTTAATCTCCAAGGCTTCGATCGGGCGGCCAGTGTCTTTTGCCACAAACTGCAGGAGCAACACCATGGCGTCGCGGTAGCTACGTATGGTGTTGAGGCTCATGCCGCGAAGCGTAGGGAGATAGTTCTGGAAGAAACGCACAAGGCAGCGGCCAAGCGCAGCCGGTTGATATTGCTTCATCTCGGCGTCTCCTCGACCAGGCTGCCGAAGCTCTTCTCGAAGCGGTCGCTGGCGAACTCCGCCAAAGCCGGGACAAAATGCAGGTAATAGGCGGTGGAGACGATCGACACATGCCCCATATACATGGCTAGTTTGGGCAGGTTCGACTGCACATCGGCGCCGTCCCGGTACCAGCGCAGAAGCGCCTGCACCGCAAAACTGTGACGGAGGTCGTGGATGCGTGGCTTCTGGCCCTCGCCGTTGTGAACTCCTGCGCTTTTGAAGAGAGCGTTGATCCCAGCGCTTACCCCCGTGCCCGTATATCCGCGCAGACCGCCTTTGACGTTGCACAACAACGGGGTATGAGGGCTCGTGTCCAATGACGGGACAAGACGTTTCCTCAAGTAGGCGCCAAGCTCATCTTTGGCCCCTGGCGACAAGGGCACGAGCCGCGATTTGTGGAACTTCGAAGAGCGGATGCGGAGCACGCCCGAACGAGGCTCGACATCATCCAGGGTCAATCGCAGTAGCTCGTTGCGGCGTAGTCCCGCTGTATAAAGGATAACAAGGGCCATACGCATGACCGCAGGCCGAAGCGGTGAGAGAAAGGTAGGACGCAAAGCCTCTGTTGCCGCAAGCATGCGAGCGACTTGTTCCGGCCCCACAATGACTGGCGCCCGGTAAGGATGCCTGCGGGCAAAGTACAGTGGGTCGGGAACGAAGCAACCCGGCTCGGTGCGTTGCCGGTAGAGGCAGAACTTGCGCACAATCCTTTGGCGCGCCAGAAGGGTGTTGGCGTCAAGGTGCTGAAGCGTTTTGTGCCAGAGTTCGAAGCTCGCCTGATCAAGGTCCGGAACAGGGAGCCGGGCAACAAATCGCTTCAGTGTCTCGAGCACGTGTTCTTCCGTGCCGTAATCGCGTCCGAGGGCGCGCTGATGGGAGAGCCATGCCGCAATTGGTTGATCTAACGCTGTCGAAAGAGGGATGCCGGTCATGTGTCCCTCCTCAAACAACGGCGCTGCTTGGCACAGGCAACGCCACGGTGCGAAGCATATCCATATCCATTCGGAGATAAACGCAAGTACTCTCCAGGCTGTGATGTCCAAGGAGGTCTCCGATGGCTTTAACGCCGACGCCACGGCGAAGCAATCGCATGGCAAATGAATGACGCAGCGCATAAGACGACGCTCCTTGAAGCGGCAAACCGCTTTCCTGGGCGCGCTTTATGAAAATATTTCCAATCCTACAACGGTTCAGTGCTGCAATAGGACTTCGCGCTCTCAGAAACAATTGTGGTTTATCGCAAGTTGGCCGCCCTGCAATCACATAGCGCCGCAGCATCCTCAGAGTCCTGGGGGCCAGCGGCAAGACAAGAACAGATTGCGTCTTGCTCTGCTCCACCCGAATGGTTTGAGCATCCCAGTCCACCGAACCCAGATGCAGCGAAGCGATCTCTGACGGGCGTAAGCCGTAATAGGCCATCAGATGCAGGATGGCGTAATCGCGCCAACCAGTGCGACCCTTCCTGTCGACGGAGATGAGTAGCCTTCTCACCAGATTCCAATCCAAGGCACGCGGCGGCTGCTCACCGCGATACGTGCGGGGAGTGTCGATGCGGTCGAGGCCGCGTTCAGTTTGACCGTGATCGCCGCAATAACGCAGAAATGCGCGCAAATGCCCCACAACGTGCTGAAGCGATTGGCGTGAGATCTCTTTGCTTTTGAGTTTAACATAGTTCTCGACATCGGCAGTTGTGAGTTCAGCAAGCTCTGCGCCGACGGACAAGCCGCGCGACAAGAGGTCTTGTAATGTCGTGCGATGATGCCGCAATGTAGCCGTGGTGAAACCTCTGACCTCAGTCAGATATTGGGCATAGCGTCTAAGCAACACTTCATTTGTGCTCATGGGAGCCGTGCTAACCAGCCTTCCCGCTGTAATCAGGAAGCGTTCAAACGCCCGGCGCGTCGCCTGATACATGTGCGCCTTCGGTGAGGTAATCGCGAAGGCTTCCTGGAGGTCGGCGTCGCGGAAGCCGCCTGAAGGTTGGAAACACTCATCGTCTTCAATGACTTGCTTGAGTTGGCGTATATGGCCACGTATGGAATGACGTGAATAGCCAAGCTTCCTCAGCCACTTAGTGAACTCTGTGAATTCAACGCCGAAACGGGAGTCCTCGTAAGGAGCGTAGTTTCTTGGATACAAGTCTCTCATAAAGTTGCCTCCTCTATCGATAGGGAGGCGCACGCTATGACTATATGTATGTCTACTCGTATCGCTTATGTTGAGTCATGCACTGGAATATCGGCCTAGGAAACAGGCGCTTAATGGCGACTCCACATAACCGCGGTCTCCACATAAGTCGACTTATGTTCAGCTCAACATAAATCGATGAAGCGTCCATGATCGATGTGCCGCTCATGCATGCGCTCGTGAAAGCCGTGCCTTCGCGTGCCGCTCTTTTGATCGTCGGCGATATCGATCAATTGCCGTCCGTGGGACCGGGCCAAGTGCTCGCCGATCTCATTGGATCGGGCTCTATTCCGGTTGTCCGGCTCACGGAAGTGTTCCGCCAGGCGGCTCAAAGCCGGATCGTCACCATGGCGCATCGCATCAACAAGGGTGAGATGCCGGAATTCGAAAAGCCCGATGGCGACAGCGATTACTACTTCGTGGAAGCAAACGAACCCGAGCGCGCTGTTGACGTGATCATGGAACTCGTGCGCGAACGCATCCCGAAGCGCTTTGGCCTCGATCCCATCCGCGACATTCAGATTTTATGTCCTATGAACAGGGGCGGTCTCGGCGCGCGTTCGCTGAACATCGATCTGCAAAAGGCGCTCAACCCGCCGGGCTCAGATAAGATCGAGAAATTCGGATCGACCTTTACACCAAAAGACAAGGTGATGCAGATCGAGAATGACTACGACAAGGAGGTCTATAACGGCGATCTCGGCTTCATCACCAAAATCGATGCCGAGGAGGGTGAGATCGCGGTCGATTTCGACGGCCGAGAGATCATTTACGAGAGCGGCGAACTCGACAGCCTTGTCCTCGCATACGCAACCACCATCCATAAGTCGCAAGGCTCGGAATATCCGGCCGTCATCCTGCCGGTGACGACCCAGCATTACGCTATGCTTCAGCGCAATCTTCTCTACACCGGCCTCACGCGCGGGAAGCGCCTTGTCGTGCTCGTCGGGCAGAGGAAGGCGGTCGCGATTGCGGTGCGCAATGTTTCAGGGCGAAAGAGATGGTCGAAATTGCGGGAATGGCTCGCTCCTAAGCTGACCGTTACTTCGGCAAATCGACCGGCCGTTTGATAGATCAATTCGAGGATTGGTTTCCTGACCACCAGATTAGGAATATGCTTGGGAAGCTTTAAGTTACAGTTTTTTCGAGAGAACTGTTTTACAAGGTGATCGTAAATCGGCATGGGAATTCGCTATAAGTCGTGTCAGTTTGTAAAACGGATGAAGGTCGAATTTTCCTTCGTGAAGCAGCAACTATTTAGCTTTGTAGACTGCCTACCCACTGCCGCAGTTCGGGTGAGGGCTGTCGATAGCTGACGACAAGGACATCAAGCGAATAACGCGAAACTCTTTTGAGCGCGTACTCGATAGCCGAGCGAATCCACTCGTCTTCGTTACCGAAAGCGCCTCCTCCCAGAAACGTCAGCAAGACGATGTTCGATTGCCCTCTACGGGCATTCGCGACGGCCTCCAAAAGAGCGGCCTCATAAGCGGCCTCAAGAACCAGGGTCGCGAAAGGCTTCCAGGAAGTCGAGGGCACGCGCGTATAAGCGACAGGAAGCGCCGAGCAGAAAGCTTGGGAAACAAGGTGCGCCATTGGCGCCCCGGGCTCGGTCACTTCGACGCCTCGCTGGATCGCGATGGAAAGGCGGCCGCGAAGGTCGTCGATGGCGTCCTCGCTGAGGCCAGCCAAATGAGCGGAGATGGCATCTAGGCCACTGTGGCTGCAAAGGGCATACCCGTTCCGCATTTCCCATAGGTCAGCAACTGCACACCCCAATGCGGCGCTCAGCGCCGCGCTGATGTCGGCGATGCCATTGAGTTGCCGGTTCCGTGTCTGGCCTGCCTGGTCGCCAACGGGCACAAAGTAATTACGATAGATCAGCGCGGCAGCCGCCGCCATTGCACAGGCGGGACCTTGCGTTCCGTCGTGTTGGTAGCGTGTGACCCCATCCTCAGGGACAACATCGGGGCTTACCATCTCAAGCGCGTTGAACTGCGAGGCTACCTGGAAGAGCGCGCCAGCATATTCCGGCATCGCGTGCATTTTGCGAACGTCACCCTGAACCAAACGGACCGTGGGCTTTCCGGTCGGCGAGCCAGCAACCTCTGCCAGACGCCGCAGCGCTGCAAGCGATACCATCTCGAACCCGCCAATGGACCAGCTTCGTCCGTTCGCACGCGAAATTAAACGGCCGCCTTCTGCGACGAACTTGGACTGAGTAGCGGCATATGCGCCCTCGCGAAATCCGAAAAGGCCTTCGAACCAATCCATTCAAGTTTTCCGAGTTGATGTCCGCCCATGCTTTGGGGACCCTCCATGATGTCGTCGGGGTTGTTCCCCCCCGGACCCGATCCTCTTGGAATAAAGCTGCCGATCTGGCACGGAATATTCCAAACCTCGAACTCGATGACGCGCCTTGCGCGCTCTTCCCCGAGATGATGCTCGACCACGCGTGATCCACGCCAACGCCAACAGGCGTGACCAACCCGATGTGGGCGCGCCAAATGGCCACCGCGTGCTGTTCTTAAGCCTTGGTCGAGTGCGCCTCGAGAAAGCGGATCGCATCGCCGACGGTTTGGATAGTCTCAGCGGCGTCATCCGGGATTTCTACGCCGAACTCTTCCTCGAAGGCCATCACGAGTTCGACGGTGTCCAAGCTGTCCGCGCCCAGATCATCGATGAAGCTGGCATTTTCGGTTACTTTATCAGCTTCTACGCCCAGATGTTCGACAACGATTTTCTTCACGCGGTCCGAGATATCG
The DNA here is from genome assembly GCA_963757195.1 of uncultured Alphaproteobacteria bacterium. Taxonomy (GTDB): domain Bacteria; phylum Pseudomonadota; class Alphaproteobacteria; order Rhizobiales; family Rhodomicrobiaceae; genus Rhodomicrobium. Next base: position 651,796 of record CAVWQG010000001.1, on the reverse strand, counting down.
CTCATGTTATCCTCACGGTTTCCCCAGATGTTCAAGCGCCTAACTAACTCGATAAGCACAGGTAATTTCAATGCCGCAACAAATCGGACTTGGACTGCACCTGGGCGCGAGGTGGCTGGTAGCACTGAAGCTTTAGGCGTGAAAGCCTTTTTTTGACGCATCTCACCACTATGATCAGAGGAATACCTGGCGCTAGCAAATCTAAATTAAAGGGTTTGGTCGTTGGCGTGGGGAGCCCCATTCTGTGTTCCGGCCGGACGAAAAGCCTCGCAAGGAGGAAGAAATGGCGATGGCGCGTGCTTGAAACGGAAGCGGTAGGTTTCGTCGCAGGAAGCGCCTTCATTTTCCAGGGGACACCTGGAGCGCGCGCTGGACATTTTGCTGCGGATTTGCAAGCGTTTAGCCAAGCTGGCGCGGTGTTTTTTTCTTTAGATCAAAACCGAAAAAAAGACGTAGTATCAAGCCTTTAGGAATATCGATAGCGTTTTGAAAGAGGCGGCTCGCCCGGCCGAGCTCGATTGTACGCAGCGGACCTTATCGAGGCTGTTCCTCAAATATCTCGACAATCTGAGGCGTGAAGAGGGAATTCGCAGACCATCAACCTATACAGGAACATCGGTTACCTGCAAAAAGGCCTCGAGCTCCACATCTCGAAGGGCCATGTGGCAGAGAGGGACACTTGAGGTAGGCATGACTTTTCCAAGCATATTCGATCTATGCCAACCGCGCGAAGACGTGGCAAAAGGCACTATTTCAGACAGCGACTATGCGGCTGAATCTCGCAAACGTGCTGACCGGTCACGCGTCCCGTGACTACACCGACGCCGCGACATTCTTTACCAACACCTATCCGACAGAGGGCCTCAAGGAGCTTCTCGTCAACGTTTGTGGGCGGCTTTCCGGTCGAGGCGAGAGTGTCTCTGCCGTGTTCCGCCTCGACACCTCTTTTGGTGGGGGTAAGACGCACGGCCTGATTGCGCTCATCCATGCGGCCGCAGGGATGAAGGGTGTTTCGAATGTTGCTGAGTTTCTTGACCCCATACTTGTGCCAAGCAGTCGCGTTCGGGTTGCCGCCTTTGATGGCGAGAACGCCGATCCCGCGAACGGCCGTCCGATGGGAGAAGGCATTCGTGCTTACACCCCTTGGGGCGAAATCGCCTATCAGCTTGCAGGAAAGGTCGGCTACGAGATCGTGCGCCGGTCGGACGAGCAGCGAATTGCGCCAGGCGCGGACACGATCAAGGAGTTGTTTGGCTCCGATCCAGTGCTTGTCGTTCTCGACGAACTCGGCGAATATCTTCGTCGCGTGCAAAACATGGGTGGGCGTGAACAACTCACTGGCTTTCTTAAGGCGCTTCTGACCGCGATCGAAAGCACCCCGCACGCGGCAATCGTCTACACGCTTGCAGTCCGATCAGACGGCAAGGGCATCGACGCGTTCGCCGAGGAGAATGAATTTCTCGCCCGCGCGATGTCAGAGCTCGAAAGCGTATCAGGGCGCAAGGCTACTAACCTAAATCCGACAAGAGACGATGAGACCTCAAAGGTCATTCGGCGGCGCTTGTTCGCATGGATCGATGATGCGCGCGCCACTGACGTTATCAACTCGTATCGAGAGCAGTGGACGAATCATCGCGATATCCTGTCCGAAGAAGCCCGACGATCAACGACGAGCGCGGAATTCACTCAGACCTATCCATTTCACCCAGATGTTTTGGATACCCTGACTGGAAAAACAGCAACCCTTGGTGGCTTTCAGCGTGTGCGCGGCATGCTGCGCATTCTGGCGAAGACCATTTCTACCGTCTGGACCAATAGACCTACAGACGCTTCAGCGATTTACCTTCATCACATCGATCTAGGTTCGGACGTCATTCGCCGGGAATTTACAACTCGGCTTCAGCAAGGAGCGTTTGTGCCCGCGATCCTGAACGACATCGCTGGCCCGCCCGAGAAGCCTGCGCTGGCTCAGGAACTGGACGTGAGGCACTTCAAGGGCCTTCTACCCTATGGCACCTACGTCGCCCGAACCATTTTTATCCACACTCTGGCCTTCAACAACGACCTGAAAGGTCTTTCCGCCGATCACCTTCGCTACTCGATATTAAGCCCGGCGGCAGACCTGTCTTTTATCGACGATGCCAAGACGAAATTTAGGTCGGAGTTCGGCCTATCTCGATGACCGCCCCACCGCGCCGCTCCGTTTCAATGCGGAGGCAAATCTCACACAGGTTATCGGCCGGGAAGAGAAGAATGTCGATCCCGGTGAGGCGCGAGCCCAACTTGTCGACCGAGCAAAAGCAATATTCGGCGGGCAATCCTTTGATCTTGTCCCTTTCCCGGGTGGCCCATGGGATGTCCCCGACGACGTTTCGGACGGCAAGCCTCGGCTCGTTTTGCTCTCTCATGACGCCCTGGAAATCGGCGCCGATCTTCGCGATATTCCCGATCTCGTCGGGCGCATGTTCGAGCGGAAGGGTGCTGATGGCAACGGCCTACGCTCCCTGAGAAACAACCTCATTTTCGTCGTGGCGGACGAAACGAAAGTGAGCGAGATGAAGCGCGCTATTGTGCGCAGGTTGGCGCTCCAAGAACTCAAGCGGCCTGAGCGCGTTAAAGAGCTCGCAGACCATCAACAAGCTAAAGTCTTTGAACTCGAAAAGAAGTCGGAGACAGAAGCCGCAATCGCAATCCAGCAATGTTATCGGCATATCCTCTATCCTTCGCGGAATGCCTTGGGCGGTGCTGGCTCAGTGCAGCTTGCTCATTCGGTCATTGATATTCAGAACGCATCCGAGCGTCCTGGATCAGGCCAGCTTCAGGTTGTTCGCCAGCTGCAAAGCCAGAACAAGCTTCGCGACGCTTCGGACTCGCCCAACTCTCCGTCCTATATTCGGGACCGCACACCTCTCAAGAAAGGGCAGATGACTTCTCGCGATTTGCGTGATGAGTTTCGACGCGACCCATCGCTCTCGATCCTCCTTTCGGACGACGTCTTCCGTAAGGCGATTCGAAAAGGCATTGAGGATGGCATCTACATATACAAGCGCGGCGATCTGCTTGCCGGTCCCGGCGATCCCATGCCGTCGGTCAACATCGATGAAGAGACCACGATCTTCACGATGGACTTTGCGAAGTCCAAGGGCATGTGGCCTCGGCCAGCGCCTACGCCAGCAACTCAACCAGCTTTGTCTGGAAGCGGCACGTCAATTGCGAGCGATCCTCTTCCGTTCATCGGCGGAGGATCTGGCGTCGACGATCGGTCGGTTTCGGGTTTCGGTGAATCTCCACAGGTTAGTCCCGTCGGAACGACTGGTGCCAAGGTGTTCACGGCCGAAGGCGTTCTAAAGGAAGCACTGCGGAAGGTGATTGAACAGGCGAAGACCGCGAAACTCAAAAAGGTGGATCGCGTCGTCATCCGCCTTTTCGAATATGGAGATGCTTTCAAGCTAATCCCGATTGCGAACACCGTCGCAGGGACAAAACGTTCGGTGAAACTTGCAGGCAGCTTCATCACGATACAAGACAGCGAGATGCAGTTCGAATTCAACGGCGCGGCGCAAGATGCCTCCACCATGAAAGACTATCTCGAACCTCAATTCCGAGCAGCAAAAGAGACCGATCTGAAAACCAGTATTTCGTTTGATTTTGAAGGCGGCCTTGCGCTGGATGGGGATGCTGCGGACAAATTCATAGAAAAGCTGACGCGCTTCGCGAGCGCAGCTGCGTATGTAGAAGCAACCGCGGAGGTGAAGTGATGCGTGCATTGCGCCGCAAGGACGAAGTCACGATGGTTTCAAAGACCCGGCCTATTTATCAATTACGCGCCCGCCGCCGTGGTCCCGGTGATACAGAAGTCGAAGTGTGGCAGCTGCCCTCGCTGGCAACCCCGCAGATCAATGCCCCGATCCGTCTTGCGGGCTTGCGCGGTCGTAATCTTGAGCTTGCTGAGCATCGTGTGCTCAAGCGGTTGAAGGAAAGCGGCATCCGCCTCGACCTCTTGCCTATCGATGGGATCAACTCGCCGCTGGTTGAGGAAACTGCGCTCCGTCTAGCACTTCTGTTCCGAATGCTCGCCCCGATGCGCAATCGCGACAACATGCGCCTCGTCGCCGAAGGGATCGAAGCTATGGGAAAGGAAGAAGCAGCGTACTGGCTTGGCATGTCTGTCCACCGCAAAAACCCGCGCCGCGTGCTGACCGCGCTGCGCATCTTGCTCACCGATCCGGCGAAATGACAGACGAAACACCAATGTCAGATGTGCGGTTAATTGAAAGATGGATGCCAATCGGAGCGCTCAGCGAAGAGAGTGTCCGCGAGCGCCGGTCGATGACCGCATTGCCACCAACATACTATCTTCATGTTTGGTGGGCGCGACGCCCGCTGATTGCTTCACGCGCAGCGATTCTTGCGTCGCTCCTACCTGCTTCCGCAGATCGCAGGGCTTTTCAATCAGCGCTTGGAATCCTCGGAGATCCTGTCAAGACGCGACGTAGGATCGATTTAGCAAAGAAAACCAACGAAGACTTGGGACTCGATCCCTACGGCTACAGGCGCGCATTTACGTTTACCCCAAGCGAACAGCAGTTGAGCAAATTGGGGCTAGCGGTCAAAGGCACATTGACGATCGCAGATCCGACCGCAGGTGGAGGGAGTATCCCCTTCGAAGCTATCCGGCTAGGTTTGAGGACATTTGCAAATGACTTAAATCCCGTTGCGGCAACGATATTGAAAGCGACTATTGAATATCCAACTAAACATGGCGAAGAACTAGTTTCAGATTTTTTGAATATTTCCGGCGAGCTTGGACGGCGCCTTGTTGTTGCATTGGCCGATGTCTACCCGAAAGAGCCCGAAGGGCACGTTGACGGTTACCTTTGGGCTAGAACTATTACATGCCCCTATTGTTCGGGCTGTATGCCACTTTCCCCAAACTGGCGCCTAAACAACTCTGGTCAGGGAGTTCGATTATTGCCTCGCCTTGGAGTTGGACCGGGAAGCAGCGGCCGGGTGTGCGCATTCGAAATTGTAAGAAGTGTTTCTGAGCATTCAGTGGGAACCGTCTCGGGTGGCGACGCTACTTGTCCATTCCCTGACTGCGGCCGGGTCGTTGGCGGAGATGAAATCAAGCGCCAGGCGCAAAGTGGGGGAATGAGCGATCAGTTGTTCGCGGTTGCCTTTAAGCGTCCAGTAGAAGCACGTACTAAATCAAACAATTTACGCAATCCGAAGTGGGAACGTGGATATCGAGCGCCGCGGCCAGAGGACGACAACACCGCAGAAATTGCTTCCCGGCTTGCGGAGAAGCTTGCTGAATGGCAAGCCCTGGACGTCGTGCCGAGTGAAGAGATTGACATCATCTCCAACTATGACCGCGGGCATCGGCTCTACGGAATGCACCGCTGGATTGAGTTGTTTTCCCCCCGCCAGCTTTTGAGTCATGGTCTGGCGGCAGAGATTTTTCGCGAAATGGTAGGGGAAAATATTGCGTCGGGAAACCTCTCAGAGGTGCGCAAAGCGTCGTATGTCTATCTGAGTTTGGCACTCGATACTCTCCTGAACTACGGCAATCGCTCGTGCAGATGGGATGTTGTTACAGAGCGTGTACGTTCAATTTTTGATCGGCACGGATTCTGCTTTATGTTGGTCATATGCAGAAATGGCCATGATGATTGAAGGTTATGGATACAATTGGGCCGTCCAAAAAACTTCAAAATGCATAAAAGAATTGGTTCAACTTTCGAGTCGTTCGACCACAAGACATGGGCCACTTTTCAACATCGTAGATTCTCAAATACCATCTAGTGTCGTTATCTCTTCGAACTCAGGTTCAGCTTTACATCATATTGCCAATGCTTCCGTTGATGCGGTCGTGATGGACCCCCCATATGGCGCCAATGTCATGTATGCCGAGCTTTCAGATTTTTTCTATGTCTGGCTAAAGCGAACAGCGGGCTTGATCGTTCCAGAATTCTTCACGCGCCGGTTGACTGATAAGCAAGCCGAAGCTGTCGCGAACAAAGCTCAATTCAAGGTCCAAAAAGGCGCCGACGTGCTTGCGAACCGCGACTATCAGGAAAAGATGGCTGCTATCTTTGAGGAAAGCCGTCGCATACTCAAGCCGAGCGGCATAATGACAGTGATGTTCACGCATAAGGATACCAGCGCGTGGGACGCCTTGACGAAAGGCTTGATCGAAGCGGGCTTCGTCATTACCGCCTCTTGGCCGGTTAACACCGAGGCCGAGGGTTCGTTGCACATCAAGGACAAGGCTGCGGCAAACTCCACGATTTTTCTCGTATGCCGCCCTCGACCTGCGGATCAGGGCGATGAAACAACGTATTGGGAAGATGTTGAACCGCTAGTGGCGAAGGCTGTCCGCACCCGCGTCGAAGAATTTCAGGAGGCAGGGATCAGCGGCGTCGATCTGTACCTCGCTTCATTCGGCCCGGCGTTGGAAGAATTCTCACGCCACTGGCCGCTGAGGCGCGGCACGCCACGCCCCGAACTGCTGGCGAAAAAGCGCCGCAAGCAAGCCGAGCTGTTTGAGGAAGAGTTTGATCCCTATGCGGTGACGCCCGAAGACGCCCTCGATGCCGCCCGGCGGGAAGTGAAAACCTGGCGTCTAAATCAGCTCACCCACACAAAAGGGCGTGGCGATCTCGATGCGACGACGTCCTGGTTTGTCTTGGCTTGGGACGCTTTTAAAGCGCCAGTGTTCAGCTACGATGAAGGCTTGCGCCTGGCTCGCGCGGTCGGCGCTGATCTTGAAGGGCAGCTAATCGGTAGGATTTGCGAAAAGAAGGGCTCCGATATCAAGCTTTGGGACAGCGCAACGCGGGCCGCCAAGAGCGGTCTCGGTCCAGCCGACGGATCGCGTGCCATGATCGACGCGATACACCACGCCGCCCACCGTGGACGGACGCGCACATTGGATGCAGCCCTCGATCTCCTCAAGGACGCGGGCATCGAAAATGATCCGCAGTTTCTGGCCGCACTTGAGGCTGTGCTGGAAGTCCTGCCGCCCTCGAGAAATTTCGTCGGCTTCGATGTTGCGACCGGTGATGCCAAGTCCGCCGCCGATGATTTCGACGCCCTTGAGAAACTGCGCCGCCTCGCGTTCTCCGACAGGGTAGATGAACCGCAGCAACTTTCACTTTTCGCTGAGGAGGCAGCTTGACGCTTCTGCGCGATACAGAATGGTGCCTGAAATACACACCGGACGATGGTGACCTCGTTCAGCTCTTCTATGTCCCTGCCTTGCGTTCGGCAACTCGCTATGATCGCCTTACCGGCTACTTTTCGGCGCGCGCCCTGGCGCTCGCCGCGCGGGGCGTCGAAGGACTGATCGTCAACAATGGGCGAATGCGCCTGATTGTCGGCTGCACGCTCGGCCAAGAAGAGGTGGCGGCGATTGAGCGCGGACAAGCCTTGCGCGACGCAGTTGAGCAGACGCTGATCAAAATGCCCGTTCTGTCGGCCGATCACAGGACAATTGATGCGCTTGAACTTCTTGCTTGGATGGTGGCCAACGGCATTCTCGACGTGAAGCTCGCCGTTCCTTGCGATCTCCACCGGCACCCGATAGGTGACGATAGCATCTTCCATGAAAAAACTGGGATTATTGAGGATAAGACCGGCGACCGGCTGGCGTTCAACGGCAGCATCAACGAAACCGAATTCGGGTGGGCCCGGAACTGGGAAAGCTTCAACGCTTTCACCTCATGGAACGACGGCCCTCGTGTCGATCAGGAAGAAACCAACTTTGCAAAGCTTTGGGCTGATAGAGCGCGGCGCGCGATAACACTTGATGTGCCCGCGGCGCTGCGGCAGCAGCTACTGACATTTCTGCCCAACCCGGAGAAGCTACCCAAACGCCTTGTCGAGCAGAAAAACCTATCTGCCGAGCCGTCAGAGCGAAATCCATCACGCGAAGCTGTTGCGAAGGACGAACCAATAACTGCCGTACTGGCGTCGAACTTTTCCGTCGACGAGGAACGTCAAGCCGTTTGGGAAAAGATTGCAAAGGCCGCACTTCAACCGGTGGGCGGCGATCGCGTTGGCGAGGCGACTTCTGCAGTTGTCCCTTGGCCGCACCAAATTCGAGCCTATCATCGGCTCTATGACCATTGGCCGCCGAAGCTGCTGATCGCGGACGAAGTGGGGCTAGGAAAGACCGTCCAAGCGGGGCTTCTTCTTCGCCAGGCCTGGCTAGCGGGAAGGATCAAACGAACCTTGATCCTCGCGCCCAAGAACGTTTGCAAGCAATGGCAGATTGAACTACGGGAGAAGTTCAATCTGAATTGGCCGATCTATGACGGTCAGAAACTTACTTGGTATCGATCGCCAGCGCGAGATCATGACTTCGAAAAACCAATTTCACGCGATGCCTGGCATCGTGAACCGTTCGTGATCATGTCAAGCCATCTCGCCCGGCGACACGACCGGCAGCGAGAAATACTGGATGCGGCTGCTCGGTGGGATCTCGTGGTCCTCGATGAGGCTCACCACGCAAGAACGAAGGGAGCCGGAACGCCTCAGGCCAAGGGGCCGAATCGTCTGCTTCAGTTGATGCGGTCGTTACGGCGTCGGACGGACGGACTGATCCTTCTCACAGCCACGCCGTTGCAGGTCCACGCCACCGAACTCTGGGACCTGCTTGATTTGTTGGGTTTGCCTGCGACATGGACACCGAATGCGTTCGTCCGTTTCTTTTCCGAAGTTGCGAAGGAGCCAGTCACAAACGAGAGCCTCGATTGGTTGTCGGCTCTTTTCCGTGCGAACGAAGCCCATTTTGGAGGGGTTTCACGGACTGAAGCGGAAAGGCAGACCCGTCTCAGCGCGCTCAGAACCAGGAAAGTCTTGGACGCCCTACGAGACCAAGTTTCGATCCCCAGACGCCAGCTTTCTCCTGAAGAACGGCGAGCGGCGATTGGGATCATTAAGCGAGCCACACCGGTAAGCGCACTTGTATCGCGACACACCCGCGAGCTGCTGCGCAAGTACTTCAAGGCCGGAAAGCTATCGACCGCTGTAGCAACCCGTCAGGTCGAAGATCGGTTCATTCCCCTCTCGCCCGAGGAAAGCGATCTCTATCAGCAGGTCGAAACGTACATTTCTGAAACCTATAACGCGGCAGCGCCAGAAGCACGCAACGCTGTCGGGTTCGTGATGACGATCTATCGGCGTCGCCTAGCCTCAAGCTTTCATGCTCTTCGGCAAACTTTGGAAAAGAGAAAGGGCGGAGTCGGCGGAATGCTGACCGCAGCCGATGAAACCAGCATAGATGAAAACATCGCCGACCAGGTCGAGGCGGGCGAGGAAATCGACGCTGACACTGTCTCAGAAGTCGAGCGCCGCGCTCTTGCATTCGAAGAGATCAGCATTATCGAAACCATCGTCGACAAAATTAAGCGTCTGCCCACGGACACTAAAGCCATCGAGCTTTCGAATGTTCTGAGCGAGCTCAAAGGGAGTGGTTATCCGCAGGTGATGGTGTTCACCCAGTTCACCGACACAATGGACTACCTACGAGATCAATTGGTCGGTGCCGGAAAAACCGTCATGTGTTTTTCCGGACGGGGCGGAGAAGTACGCAACACCGATGGCACTTGGACATTGATCACGCGAGACGAGGTCAAACGACGCTTTAAGGAAGGTCGCTCAGAAGTTCTGGTTTGCACCGACGCAGCCGCGGAGGGACTGAATTTCCAATTCTGCGGCGCCTTGGTAAACTATGACATGCCGTGGAACCCGATGCGTGTTGAACAGCGGATTGGACGTATCGATCGTCTGGGGCAACGCTTTACCGATATTCGGATCATCAATCTGCATTACGAGGACACCGTTGAGGCCGATGTCTATCGCGCCCTTCGCAGTCGCATATCGATTTTTGAAAAGGTAGTCGGTGGGCTTCAGCCGATCCTAACGCGGCTGCCCCAGCTTATCGAAGAGTCAGTGCTGTCAAAACCCAGCGATATTGAACTCGAAACGTGACGGCGCGCTTCAAGCGCTTGATAATGCGATTTCAGCCGGAGAGGGCTCTACTCTTAATCTGGACGATTTCGCGGATGAGGATCTTGAGATACCAGCCCGTCCCGATCCGGCGGTCACGCTTTCCGATCTTCGCGCAATTCTTGATCGACCAATACTTTTGCCCCTTGGCACGGAGGCTGTTCATCTCAACGAAAAAGATTATCGCCTCGTCGACGGTTATCTGCCTACCGCTGTCCGTATAACTGTGGATCGCGATTTCTATGAAATGCACGCGGATAGCGTTGAGTTTTGGACTCCTGGCAGCCCGACGTTTCCAAACCTCGACATTTATCGAGACTAATACCCCGATGTTGTTAGAGGGGGTTGAGTAGCAACGGAACAGAAAGTCGCAGGTTATGGCAGATCAATGAGTTGCTTGCCGTGCAAGATTTGCTTCGCTCAGACCCGCTCGCCAAAAACTAATGTTTGTGGTCCCGCAAAAGTTCGTAAAACAAATCTAGCAAAATCAGCTTGTTATTGTGGGGACATGTAGCAGGGTTTTCGGTCATAACCGCTGGACGAAGGCGGTTATGGCGAAGCCAGAAAAGCGGCTGTGGTCTGGGCGGTGCAGAGACCAGAGAAATGCTTTGTGTTGTTGGTGACGATTAGATGGTCGGGAAACCTTTGAGCCTGCGCGGCTAGAATAACGTCGCCGTCTAAGCCTTCATCGGAAGCGCCCGGTTTTCCAGCGCTTCGAAGTCGAGCCCAAAGCGCCGCCGCAGCCCTCATGAGATTGGTATCTATGGGGTAGTAGGCGGAGCGGGCAATTAGTTGGTCAAGCTTAGCAAGCTGAGACGTGGCTCTTTTTCTCAACAATTCGCGGCGCGCTTCGTAGTCGTTTATTTGGGCGATTGCGATGGTGTGCCCAGCAATAATTTTTAAAGCAATCGCTTTTGCTAAAGCCTTGCCCTCGGGGGGAGGGGCTGGGTGGCAAATGGTCCAAATTTGGGTGGTATCGAGGAATATTATCAAGCTACACCAAAACTAATCCTATTGCTTTCTAACTCTGCTTTCTGAGCTTCGAAGTCAGGAGCGGCTTCGGTTGGGTAGGCCTCGATCCATTCTCTTAGAAGCGCTAAAAGGTCTGCTTGAATAATTGGTACATAAGTAACGTAGTGGAGTGCTCCCGTGTGGGCTGTTAGGAGTGAAGCCATGTCGATACGCTGGCCGTAGGGTGACGTCGTCGAAAGGCTAGCTTTAACATCCGTTGTTGCGGAAGCTGGGGAGGCGTAATTGCCGTTGGTGAGCAGCATTAACAGAGCATATTGGGCGTATTCGATCATTTAGATGGCTCTTTGTTCAACAAAGCGTCAAGGTTTGGTCCGCGTAATTGGTCAAAAACATGCCAAGCTTGCTGGTTAAGTTGACGCATCTCTTCATTAATTTCTGGCCAGATGGCTGGAATTTCCTTTTCTACGATTAGATCAATGTCAAGGAGCACTGCCCCATACTTCGCGTTGTCGGCTGTGCTTTGATCATGGGCAAGCGTAACGAGAACGCGGTTCTCGGCCGACAATCCGCTTTCCATTCGGTTTAGGAAGCGAGCTTCCGATTGAAGTGCAGCGGTTGCGACGTAATCGGAAGGGTTGAACCAATATGCTGGTTTTTCCTCGGCGCTGAGGCGAATTATGCGATTAATGTATCGCAGTCCGATCCGGGTCACGGTTGCGGGTTTTACCACGTCAACAAGGTCTGGCCAACGTTTCCCAATCTCCGCGTTGAACTTGTCCCATCCAGGATAGGGTTGGAGCGCATTGAAGGTGAAGTTCTGCTGCGAAATTTGGATGAGATAGGGCTCCGTTGCGTGCTTGAGCTTAAACCGTAGTTTGGGCGCAACAAGTTGTTGTATTGGGAAACCGTCAGGGCCGATGGAAAGGATCACCCCTTGCTCGGAGATCGGTTCAAGTTCTGGGTAGTCAGTTTGAAAGCGCTTGAAAAGGTCGCCAGGTGCTGTCGGCTTCCAGAGATGTTCCGGAGCCAATGCGTAGTGGATTTCGCAGAGTGCTTCGGCCACTTGGGGATTGGGATAATTTGGGTGTTCTCCGGGCACGTGATCTCTCATTAGTATGGGTAACGGCTCTTACTAATAGGCAATGACGCCTAACGATGTCGAGAGGTGCAAGGGTACTATTATATTCCTGCTAAAATCCGGGGCGCTTATAATAAGTAAGTAGGTTTGCTTTTAAAAACTATTAAGTTTTTTTGAGGTGCGAGCTTTTATCGCGGATAGCGTAAGCGAAGGCAAACCGAAAACCCAAGGGAGTCGATCTCGTCCTTGATGAGGCTGCCCCGTTGAGCAGCAGGATCTCGTCATCTTAAGAGCTTTTTAACTATCTGTCTAATATGTGATAAAGGACAATATCACATTCTTCTGGGGCCTGATGAACGGGTTGGCTTTAGCTTTTCACTTTTAAACAAGCACCTGCCGTTCTTGGCGCGGTATCCGAGAGCTCTTGAATGCAACTCCGCACAGGCATGAGGAGTGGCGATGACAACGGGGTTGAAACGCGCCGGTCATCAGACCCTGCGGTGGTTGGAAATATAAAATTATTTAGGTAACATAAAGGACGTTATCTTGCACTAACTGCATGAGCCAAGAGATCATTCTAGGCGAGTTCTGAGAGTGCGGTTGCTATCAATAACACGGTTGCGGACGCGGAGAGCGCCGTATCGAGGCTGACCGCCCTCCAGAGGGGCTGGCCCACAAACGGAAGTTACGTAAGAATGCCGCGGCCGAGCCGATGCTCATCAAACTGGGTTGGCACCCTGTCGCTACGGCGAAAACGGTGGAGCGGCTTCTTGGTCAAGCCCGGCGGGGGCGTAAACGGCAATCAATCAACTTGCGAATGCCGGCATCCTGACAGAGCGGATCGGAAAAATGAGATCTTTCACGTCCGCGTCGCTTGCAATGTAGATTGGCGGCCTTGGCCTATCTGGCCAAAACGCAAAGCAAAACTTGCCGCATAAGACAAATTCATGATAGGTCATGCCCGATAGATTCTCCTTTTGGGTTTGACCGATGCCGCGCAAACTCGCGCTCAAGACAAACGAAAAGCCAGGCGTTCCCGCACCAAGCCAGGAACAGGTGTCCGGCGCTCTGACAAGCAGCCGGAAGCGTTCGACGCCGGTTTCCCAATCCGCCTTGCAAGCAGGCACCGTTGCGAACGCGAAGGCGTCTAAAATCGGTTTTGACAGATCGCGTGGCGCAAAAGCCACAGAAGTCTCTGCAAAGAACAAGGCGCCAACGAGCCGGCACCACAAAGGGGACAAGGCGGTCGAGAGCCAGCTGCAGCGCGAGTCTTTCGCAAAAAACTTCCGTGCCGCCAGAAAAGACGCAGGTCTCAGCCAGCGCGATATTCAGAAAGAGACAGGCATCCCGCAATCGCATATTTCCGAGATCGAAAGCGCGATGCACAATATCTGCATCGAGACCATGGTTAAGCTTGCCAATCTCGTCCACGTTCCTGTCCATGATCTCCTGAGGCCGTAGCAACCGGTATTATTTTCGCCTTCCATCCGGCGCGAACAATATTATCTGTTATGACCAATAACATTGGTCATGCCGTCCATGCTCAAGACCCCCGATCAAGACCGAAACGCCCGGCTTCACGACAAGCTCTCCCGCGAGCTTGGGCCGGAGGTCTGCGCCTGTCTTTCGGACGCAAGCGTCATCGAGATCCTCTTGAATGCGGATGGCACGCTTTGGGTGGAGCGCGGAGGGCGTCCGCCCAGCCGCCTCGGCTCGCTCGCCCCTATAAGAGCCGAGGCGGCCCTTGCTACCATCGCAGCGGCGCATAAGACGACCATTACGAGGCAGAGTCCCATCCTCGAATGCGAGCTGCCGCTCGATGGCAGCCGCTTCGAGGGGCTCATCCCACCGGTCGTCTCGGCGCCTGTGTTCGCGATCCGGCGCAAGGCGGCAGCGATCTTCTCGCTCGCTGATTACGCCGCGGCCGGCATCATGACCGAGGGTCAGAAGACCATCATCGAATGGGCGGCCGCCAATCGCGAGAATATCCTCATCGTGGGCGGCACGGGATCGGGAAAGACCACGCTCGTCAATGCCGTCATCGCGCATGTGAGCACCGCCTTTCCCGAGGATCGGCTTGTTATTCTCGAGGACACAGCCGAAATCCAATGCGCGAGCCTGAACGCGGTTCTGCTCCGCAGTTGCGAGGCCGCCGATCTGCGCCGCCTGCTCAGGGCGACTTTGCGGCTTCGTCCCGATCGCATCCTTGTCGGCGAAGTGCGAGGAGGCGAGGCGCTTGATCTCTTGAAGGCCTGGAACACGGGCCATCCTGGCGGCGTCGCCACCCTTCACGCCAACGATGCGCGCTCGGGCTTAACCCGCCTCGAAAACCTCGTCGCCGAAGCCACGTCAGCGCCGGCACAGCGCACCATCGCCGAAGCCATTCACCTCATCGTTAGCATCGCCAAGACCGAGCGCGGCCGCCGCGTCCAGGAGCTTGTCCGGGTGCGCGGCTTCGATGGGACCCATTACCGAACCGAACCCGTGGAGCTTTGATGATGACCGCCTCTTTTTTCCCACCGCGCGCCGCCCTCTTTTGGGCGCTCATTCTAATCGCTGTAATCCTCTTCCTTCCCTCCCTGGCGCACGCCGCCTCTACCGGTGGCTCGGGGCTGGAATGGGAGACGCCGCTGCAGAAGATCAGGGACAGCGTCACGGGTCCCGTCGCTTACGCCATCTCGCTTCTTGGCATCGTCGTCACCGGCGCCATCCTCGTCTTTGGCGGCGAGATCAACGAGTTTGTCCGGCGCATCATCATGCTCGTCCTCGTCATCTCGCTCATGGTGTTCGCCGCCGACCTCTTGAACACGCTGTTCAACAAGGGTGCGGTGATCGGATGAGCGCGCTTCGAAAGACGCCGATCTATCGCGCGCTGCACCGCCCAAACCTGTTCCTGGGCGGTGAGCGCGAACTCGTGCTCATCACAGCGATCGCCTGCGCGGGCGTTGGTGTCTCGAGCCTGACCGTTTTTGGCGTTGTTGCGAGCCTTCTTGTCTGGAGCCTTTGCATCGGCTTGTTCCGGCTCATGGCGAAGTCGGACCCCCAACTGTCGCGCGTCTACCTTCGGCAGCTTCGCCACCGTCCCTATTATCCCGCGCGCGCACTGCGCAGCCTGAAGGGCTGAGCCATGAGTTGGGGCGGAACCAGCGATGGAAGAGCGCCAGGGACAGCTGATCTCCTCAATTACGCCGCGCTCATCGATGACGGGCTTGTCCTGTGCAAGGACGGTTCGCTGCTGGCCGGCTTCTTCTTTCGCGGCCCCGACCAGGAAAGCGCGACCCCCGAAGAACGGAACTATCTCACGGCCAGGGTCAATGCCGCCTTGTCCCGCCTCGGCACCGGATTCGCCCTGTGGATCGATGCGGTGAGACTGCCGTCTGCCGCCTATCCCGAGCCATCCGCATCGCATTTTCCGGACGCGGTCAGCCTCGCCATCGACGAGGAACGCCGCCGCCATTTCTTGAGCGAAGGCGGTCATTTCGAAAGCGAGCACGCGCTGCTTGTCCATTACACCCCGCCCGTCAGCCGCAAGAGCCGCATCGCCGATCTCGTCTACAGTGACAGCGGCGGCAGCGCCGCAGGCATCGGGGGAGAAGCGCTGCAAAGACCGGCGCAAAGCCCAAGACTACCTCGCCCGGCGACGCTCAGGTCCGGGGATTCGCCCGCGTCCTCTTCGATCTCGAAGACGGGCTTCGCGACTGTCTGAAACTCAGGCGCATGGGCGCCTACCGCGTGAGGGTCGAGGGCGGCCGAGACCGCCTCTATGACGAGCTCGTCAACTACCTCTCCTTTTGCGTGAGCGGCGATCTCGCCCCGATCGCCATCCCGCCTTGCGCCATGTATCTCGACGCGCTGATCGGCGTCCCGGAACTTTGGACCGGCGACACGCCAAGGCTCGGCGAGACCATAGTCGCGGTCGCCGCCCTTGACGGCTTTCCCCATGAGACCTTCCCCGGCATGCTCGCGCGCCTCGATGCGCTGGCCATTCCCTACCGCTTTTCGACGCGCTTCATTCCCCTTGACGGCCATGAGGCCGTCGCCGAGCTACATAAATACCGGCGCAAATGGCGGCAATGGATGCGGGGTTTCTGGTCCCAGGTCTTCCGGACGCAAAGCGGCTATGTGAACGAGGATGCGGGCCTCATGGCCCGCCAATCCGAGGACGCCATCACGGACGCGAACAGCGCGCTCGTCGCTTTCGGCTATTATACGCCAGTCATCGTGCTTCGGGGCGAGAGCCCCAAAATCGTTCTCGACCAGGCCCGCTCTATCGCAAGCGAAGTGCGGCGCGATGGATTTTCGGTCAGGATCGAGACCGTCAACGCCCTTGAAGCTTGGATCGGATCGCTCCCTGGTCACACCGCGCCGAATGTGCGCCGGCCGCTCATCCATAGCCTTAATCTCGCGGACCTGTTGCCTCTTTCTTCGCGCTGGCCGGGCCTCGCGTTCAACCCCAATCCCCTGTTTACGCAAGATTCGCCGCCGCTCCTTTTTGGCGCGGCCGCGGGCGCCACGCCCTTCCGCCTCAACCTTCACGTCTCGGATGTCGGCCACACGCTCATTTTCGGGCCGACAGGCGCTGGAAAATCGACGCTCCTTGCCGTGATCGCGGCGCAGTTCCTGCGCTACCAAAACGCCAAGATCACGGCCTTCGACAAGGGCCGTTCGCTTCTGGCTTTGGCCTATGGGGTTGGCGGCCGCCATTATGATCTTGGCGGCGAGCGCGGCGTCGGCCTTGCGCCGCTCGCCGCCCTTGAAACCGAAAGCGATCTCGCTTTTGCGGGCGACTGGATCGAAAGCGCCTACAGTTTGCAGGCCGGATCGGCGCCGAGCCCGCGCCAGAAGCACGAAATTCACCGCGCGCTGCTGCTCTTGCGCGACGCCCCAGCCCACCGAAGCCTCACCGATTTTGTGACCACGGTGCAGGATGAAAGCGTTCGCGCCGCGCTGGCCCCTTACACCCTCGACGGCCCTTTGGGCGGCCTTCTCGATGCCAGGAGCAATGGCGTCGACGAGAGTTTCTTCACCGTTTTCGAGATGGAAAACCTGATGGCGCTTGGCGAGCGCAATCTTGTGCCCGTGCTGCTCGCCCTGTTCCGACGCTTCGAGCGATCGCTTACCGGCGCGCCAGCCCTTCTCATCCTGGATGAGGCCTGGGTGATGCTCGGCCATCCCGTGTTCCGCGAAAAGATCCGCGATTGGCTGAAGACCTTGCGCAAGGCCAATTGCGCCGTAGTGCTGGCCACCCAAAGCCTCTCGGATGCGGTCCGCTCCGGCCTTCTCGACGTGCTGCTCGAATCCTGCCCCACGCGCATCCTGCTTCCCAATGAGGAAGCCGACAAGGGCGGCACGGACGCCGTGCTCGGCCCGCGTGATCTCTACACGCTGTTCGGATTGAACGAGGCCGAGATCCAGATCCTCAAAAGCGCGGTCAAGAAACGGCACTATTACTACACAAGCTCCGAAGGCCGGCGCCTGTTCGAACTCGCGCTCGGGCCGCTCGCCCTTGCCTTCACCGCTGTTTCATCCCGCGAAGACGTCGCCCGGGTCCTGAACCTCATCGGCACCCATGGCGAGAACTGGCGTGGGGCCTGGCTTCGCGAGCGCGGGCTTGATCCAAACCTTCTGAACCAAGAGGAGCCTACCGATGCGCTTGCTTCTGCGGCGTAAGGCGAAGGCCAGCGCGCTGGCGCCCGCCCTTGTCGCCATGCTTCTTTGCTGGACGCCCTATGTGCCGGCTTCGGCGCAAGTGGTTTACTGCACCAACTGCAGCTCCGAACTGACCCAGCTTCAGAACTATCTCCAGCTCGTCTCGACGCTCGCGAAACAAGCCGCCCTTCTCGAACAGGCGATCACCCAGACCAGCCTCATGGTGCAGAACGCGACGCCGCTTTCAAACCCCCAATACGGGAGCGGGCAGGCAGACCTCCAGGCCCTGCAGAACCTCGTGGCTCAGACGACAGCGCTGTCCTACGCGTCGGCTAATCTCGACGCCACCGTCAACGCCCGCTTTCAGACCTATCAGACCTATGCGGCCTCGCCACCGACTAGCACCGGTTTTGCAGCCAAATATCAGCAATGGTCGCAGGACATGGAAACAAGCGTGCTGACCACGCTGAAAGCGGCGCAAACCCAAGCCACTCAAATCAATGGTTCCGAGCAGCAGACCGTGTCGCGCCTGCAGGCGCAGTCGTCGGGCGCAGCGGGCCAGCTTCAGGCGCTTCAAACGGGAAACGCGATTGGCCTCGAAGCGATCGCGCAAGTGCAGAAGCTGCGGCAGCTTCTGCTCACGGATTTGCAGTTGAAAGCGAATGCGTCCGGAGCCTCGGCCGACAAAGACGCCGCGCGGCAGGCGGCCTGGCAGGCCTTCGCCGCAAAGCCCACGGTCACGCTTGGCCAAGGCGGAGCGCGCTTCTGATGGAACGCCGGCTTCCATTCATCCTGATCGCGGCTGGGATCGCCCTATTTCTCGCGAGCTTCCTCCTGTTCGCTGCCCCGAAGGCTTGCGCGGCGGAAGTGGCCAACAACTCCCTCGACAAGATCGTCACGCTCTACCGGGACAAGGCCTCGAGCTGGGAGACGGCGCTTCGCAATTACGCGCTCACCTTGTTCTTCCTGCTCGCCACAATCGAGTTTGTGGTTTCAGTCATTCGCCTCGCACTTCGCGGCTCCGACGCGAGCGAGTGGCTTGCCGAGCTCGTCAACCAGGTGCTGTTTCTGGGCTTCTTTTTGGCGCTTCTCGACAATTCGAGCACCTGGGCCAAAGCGATCGTTGACAGCTTCCGCACCGCCGCCAATCAGGCCGCGATCTCAAGCGGGGGCTCGAGCAATCTTGCGCCGTCCGATATTTTCGACACAGGGCTCGCTATCGCCTCCAAGGTTGCCGATCAGACGAGCCTGTTTTCGCCGGCCTCTTCGCTCGGCCTCATCGTCTGCGCGCTTGTAATCCTGATCTCTTTTGCGCTCATCGCCGCCTTTCTCATTGTGAGCCTCGTCGAGTCCTATGTGGTGATCTCGGCAGGCGTGCTGCTCATGGGCTTTGGCGGCTCGCGCTTCACCAAGGATTACGCGGTCCGCACTATGACGTATGCGGTGAGTGTCGGCGCCAAGCTGTTTGTGCTGCAGCTCTTGATCGCGCTTGGCCAGCAGATTTTCCAGACGCTCTCGCAAAGCTTCGAGGCCAAGACCACGGACATTTTCGTCGTGGTCGGCTCCGCCATCGTCATGCTGGCTCTCGTGAAAATCGTGCCCGAGATGATCCAGGCCTTGATCAATGGCGCGAGCGTCGGCAGCTCGCCGCTGCTCTCAAGCGCCGCCGCCATTGCAGGCGGGGCGGCCGCTCTTGGCGGCACGGCCTATGGCGCAGGCATGGTGATGCGAAGCGCCGGACGGCTTGCCAGCGAACAGCTGGCCGATTCCAGGCTCAATGGCACAGCAGCGCCAACTGCCTTCGGCCGAGGGCTCCAATTCACCGCGGCCACGGCCGGAAACGTCGCCCGCGCAGCGGTCGAGAATATCGGCGAC
The DNA here is from genome assembly GCA_963757195.1 of uncultured Alphaproteobacteria bacterium. GTDB lineage: Bacteria > Pseudomonadota > Alphaproteobacteria > Rhizobiales > Rhodomicrobiaceae > Rhodomicrobium. The sequence continues at coordinate 632,208 of CAVWQG010000001.1, read as the reverse complement.
CGCTTAAGCGGGCGGGCGCATTTCGGGACCCGGCTCGGCCAGATGTCCGAGGAGCTGGAACGCAAGGCTGCTGTCCGTGAGGAGGAGCGCCGCGTGCGGCAGACCTCTCAGTCGCAGTCTTCACCCTGATGTTCACCGTCGCGTCCGTTTCCAACCTCGCTTTCGATGATCGGTCATAACCCATGACAACAGCTCAGACCCGAGACAACCCCAATCCCTATCTGGCTGCCCGGCGCGAATGGGACGACCGCTATGGCGGCCAGATTGCCCAAACCCGGCAATGGCGCTGGGCAGCCTTCATCGCGCTGACAGCTGCCACAGTGTCGAGCGCTGGCCTTGTCGTGACGCTGAGCGAGCGGCGCATCGTTCCCTACGTCGTGACGGTCGACAAACTTGGCAGCGCGATCGCCGTCGGCCGGGCCGACGAGGCGATCCAGCCGGACCGGGCCTTGACGGTGGCGGGGCTTGCCAGGTTCATCGCCGATATGCGGAGCGTCTATGTGGATGCGGCCGCCGAGCGCGCCATCCTGAAAGAAGGCTACGCCATGATCAACAGGCGCAGCGACGCCTACGCCGCCATGAACGCCCATATGCGCGCCCACGATCCCTTCGAGCGCGCCAAGTCCGAGACGGTTACGGTTGAAGTCCATTCGGTCTTGCCGGTTTCGCCCCAGACCTGGCGCGTGGAATGGCGCGAGGAGAAGCGAAAACGCGATGGCACCGAGCCCGTCTCGACCGAAATGCAGGCCACGATCACGCTAACGTTCAGCGCGCCCGCCGATGAGGCGACGCTGAGACTGAACCCGAGCGGTCTTTACGTGAACGCTTTCAATTGGACGGAGCGGCTGTGATGAAACACGTCTCAGCGCGCACTTTGCTCCTGCCTGCAATCCTGTTCGCGGCAAACCCACTTTTCACTGCCGGGCTTGCCTATGGGCAGGCGGCTCCACCACCCGAGCCCGTCGAGAAACGGCTCGATCCGCCGCCAAGGGTTCCGTTGTTTTCCGGGCCGGACGCCAGGCTCACGCCCAAGGAGCAGAAGGGCGTCGCCTTTGGCCGGGACTGGGCCACAAACCGTGATATGCCGGCCCGTGGCGAGGCCGGCGCCACCGTCTTCGTGTTCGGGTCGACACTGCCCACCATTGTGTGTGCCCCGCTTTTCGTCTGCGATCTCGCACTCGAGCCCGGCGAAGGCGTCAACGATTTGAATGTCGGCGATAGCGTGCGCTGGAAGATCACCCCGGCCGGCGAAGGCTCCGGCGACAGCCTCATCACGCACGTGATCATCAAGCCGACCGATGTGGGGCTCATCACCAATCTCGTGCTCACCACCAACCGGCGCACCTACACCATCAAGCTTGTCTCGCGCGAGAAGGACTGGATGCCCAGAAGTCTCCTTCGACTATCCGGACGAGACGGCAGCGCTTTGGAGGGCCTATCGCAGCCGCGCTGAGCGAGCGTCTGAGATCGCCGAAGCCGCAAGGGCGACCGCGCCGCGCTTCATCGACGACCGCTATCGCATCGAGGGTGACAATCCGCCCTGGCGGCCGGTCCGCGTCTATAATGACGGCGTCAAGACCATCATCCAGTTCCCGGCTGGAATTACCTTCGGGGATCTACCCACGCTCGTCGCCCTTGCCGACGATCCGAGCTTTTTGCATCTCGACAGCCTTTGGAACGGCCCCACCAAGACGCTCGTCAACTACCGCTTCGCGAAGGATCGCTTCGAGGCCGACAAGGTCTTGAATCGCGCCGTCCTCATCAGCGGCGTGGGTAGCGGGCAAATCTCGGTCACCATCACCAAGGTGGGTGAGTGATGCACAACTCGATCGCGCTTCCCATCCCCTTGCTGCTCGCAGCCTGCGCGCCCTTCGCCTCGTTTCCAACGCCGGTGACGGTGACGGCGCAGGATGTGGCGCCCGCTGCCAACGCCATCGCGAGCATCATCCGTCTCCGCCTGCCGCCCGGCCAGGAGATCCTTCGCCTTGAAAGCCCATCGGACGAGACCGGGCGGGCCATCAGGGAAGAACTCGTCCGCGTCCTTCAAACCCAGGGCTATCGGATCGAGGACAATCCGCGCGCCGCACACCGGATCGGCTTTGCTGTCATGCCGCTCAAGGCGGGCGCCTTGCTCACGGTCACGATCGATGGCGGAACCGCGGCCTCGCTCCTTGCCCGCGATGCTGGCGGCGCAATGGCCCTGGCCTCCGGCCTCTCCTTCCGGGAGGCACTGCCATGAGCCAGGCGCCCGGAGACTCCCCGAACGAACTCACGCCTGCACCCCATGTCCGGCGTTTGAACCGCGTGCCCCTTCTGATTGCGGCCGTGCTTCTGTCCGTGCTCCTTGCCGCCGTGGCTTACAGCTATTATGCACGGCTCGCCAAGACTACCGGCAAGCCCGAGGAAGAGCAGAAGCCCGAGCCCGCACCTGTTCTCTTGAAGGACGGGCCCGACGCGGGCTTCATTCCGAGAGAAAAAGAGCCTCAGCGACCGGCCGTGGCGCCGTTTCCCAAGGAGCCCGTGGCGCCGCCAGAACCCCAGGACGAGGCGCGGAAGCTTGCCTGGGAAAGCTACCGGCAGAAACTGGAGCGGAGGCGGGCGCTTCGCGAGGAAGCAACCCTGCAGGCCGTGCTCGCCAACACGAATGCTGGATTCGCAAGTCCAAAGCCGGCGGCTTCGCCAACGAAAGAGTCCGAACCTTTCCCGCAATCCGAGCGCTTCGCCGATCTTGCGGAGCGTCTGCGCCGCTTGGATGGTTCCGAGACCCAAGACCGCGATGTCAATCGTGCCGGCGAGAAGCGCGACTTCTTGAAGGACCGGGGACCGCAATCGGCGTCCCAGAACAGGCTTGCGGCCAGGCGCGAGGAGCCGTCCTCGCCCTTCGAGCTGAAGGCTGGCGCGCTCATTCCCGCCACCATGATCGGCGGGGTTTCGAGCGATCTGCCTGGCCAGATCCTGGGCCAGGTCAGCGAAAACGTCTATGACACGGCCACGGGCCGCTACATCCTCATTCCCCAAGGCGCGAAACTTGTCGGCACTTACGACAATAGCGTGACCACCGGCCAGGAACGGGTGCTTATCGCCTGGACGCGGATCATCTATCCCGACGCCTCCTCCCTCGATCTCGGCAAGATGCCGGGCGCCGACGAGGGAGGCTTTGCCGGCTTTCACGATCAGGTCGACGATCATTTCCTGAAGGTGTTCGGAAACGCCATCCTGCTCTCGGTCGTGAGCGCCGGCGTGCAATTAAGCCAGGGCAACGCCAACAACCAGACCAGCGGGCTCACCACCCAGCAGACCATCGCGGCGGCGCTCGGCCAGCAATTGGGCCAGCTCGGCCAGGAAACGGCGCGGCGGAACATGCAGGTACAGCCCACGCTCGAAATCCGTTCCGGTTATCGCTTCGTGGTGATGGTCACAAAGGACATCGTGCTGCGCCCCTGGGTCTGGCGCGAAACGCCGGGAGGACGCTGAGATGGCCGTCGGCCTTGGCCCCGAGAACTGGGCGTTGCTCGCGCTTTGCGGGGTATGCCTTGGGCTTGTGTCATCGCTGCTCGCGATCGAGTCCGGCTTCCTTCTCATGCCGGTGCTCGCGATCCATTTGCCGAGCCTCGGTGTCCCGGCCGAAGCCAGCGTGCAGGTCGCGATCGCGACCGCGCTCGCGCTGCTCGTTCCGGTGTCGATCGCTGAACTTCAGTTTTTGACGAAAACTGAGCGCAGACATGTGGCGTGCCTTTCGCAGGCCATCCTGGCGGGGGGCTTTTTCGGCGCAAGCCTCGTGCCTCTTATTTCGGGACAATGGCTGCTCGCCGGGTTCGCGGTGTCGGCAGTGATCGCTCTCTTGCGCCCACCGAGGGCAATGACCTTGACGCTCGCCGTCACCCCGCCACGAAGAGCAGCACAGCCCTTTGCCGCAATCTTGAAAAGCATAGCTTCTTCGATGTTTGGCATTGGCTTGCCTCTCTCGGACGGCCAGGCGTCGGAGAAAGCGGCCTTGACCTTGATGCTTGCTCTTGCCGCGATGGCTGGACTTCTCACCGGAACTCCGGTCTGTAAAGGCTGCGTGGGCTTCGTCTTCATGCCCGCTATTTTTGCCATCGGAGCTGCTTTCGTCCTCACATCACCTTTGTGGCGAGCCTTGCTTGGGGAAAGGCCACCCCGGTCAAGGCTGCGTCCCCTCGCAATCCTGGCGGCTGTTTCAGCGCTCCTCGCGGCCCCCTTGACGATCTCGGGAACCCAAAGAACAGCATTCGCCGCGCTGGCGCCCGGGCTCTGCCGGGCTAAGCCAACGCATCAGCTTGACCTGGAAGCCGCTCGGTACCGCGACCCCGTTTTTCTCTTGGCGCAGCGCTTAGGGCCAAGAGACGCGCTTGCCGCTCTGCACCCGAAAACACTCTCGGCATCCTTTCTTGCGGTGGCAAAAGACGCTCCGGTTCATCCCCAAGGCGCGCCAGTACACGCGTGGAGTGCCGTCATTGAGGTTCGGGCCGCGTCGGCAAAACCTCGCAAACAATCCCTTCCAGCCAAGACCGACAAGCTCTGACCCATGCGCTCACTTCTTTACGCCGCCACGGTGCTGGTTCTCCTTGGCACCGGTCTTGCCAATGTGACGAACGAAGCCGCCGGGCTTCGCATGGTGTCGGCAGCAAGCGCCTGGCTCGCAGCTAAAACGCCGATCAACTCCATGATAGCAAAAACCCTTTGCGGTGAGCCGGCCGCCGCCCAAAACAAGAGATGGATCACGGCCTGGACCGCCTCGGTGCAAGGGCCATACCCGTCCGGCTTTGCCCTGCTGCAGCCTGATTTGAGCCTTGTGTTCCCAGACCCGGCGCGCGGCGCGGCCGATCAGAGTTTCCGCATGATCGTGCGGCCCGATCTTTGGGGCGGCCAGGCTCGCATCCGCCTGTCCAACGCGTTTGGCACAAAGCCCGTTCGTTTCGACCGGATTTATATCGGCCTGCAGTTTGAAAGTTCGGCTCTCTCTGCCGGCACAAACCGCCCCATCACCTTCGGCGGCGAGGAGTGGATCGAGATCCCGCCCGGCAAAGACGCCTGGAGCGACGCGGCACCTTTGCCGTTTGTGCCTGAGGGTGATGCCGCGCATTTCCTGGGGCGCAAGCTCGCGGTCAGCTTTCATGTCAGGGGCGAGAGCGGCCCCATGACCTGGCACGCCAAGGCGCTGACCACGTCCTATCTGACCATGCCCCATGCTGGGGCTGTGAGCGTACAGGAGGATGAGGCCGCGTTCCCGTTCAGCACGACGTCGGTGTTATTTCTCGATGCCGTCGACATGATGGCCGATGCCGGAACGAAGCTCGTGGTGGCCTTTGGCAACTCGATCACCGACGGCATGGGCGCAAGCTTGAATGGGCAAGATCGCTGGCCCGATGTGCTTTCCCGCCGCCTGCATGACCGCTTCGGCAGCAAGGTCGCCGTCGTGAATGCGGGCATCGCCGGCAACAGGATCCTGAAACCCGATCTCTACAGCGCTGAAAGGCCGGACGCTAGCGGGCCGGCTGCCTTGCAGCGCATCAATCGCAACGTTCTCAGCCTCTCCGGCGTCTCGGCTGTCATCTGGCTCGAGGGCATCAACGATCTCGGGCCTCACGGCCAGGCGAGCCTGACAGAACTCGATCAGGCCATCACATCCGGCGTCCGGGCGATGCGATCGGCCGCGCCGGCCATCAAGATTGTAGGGGCTACGCTCACACCGGCGCGCGGCAGTCCGGAGTTCGGGGCGAGAGAGGAGGACCGCAAAGCGCTGAACGCCTTCATCAGGGCGAGCGGCCTCTTCGACGCGGTCATCGATTTCGATGGCGCGACGGCCAATCCTCGATCTGGCGCGCTTAAGCCCGAATACTCGGTTCCAACCAACGGCGTCAGCAAGGAGGACGGACTCCATCCGAACCGCGCCGGCTATCTCGCCATGGGCGGGACCGTCGATCTTGACGCGCTCATGACGGAAATCGCAACCGAACCGTCGTCGTGAAAACCTGAGAAGGAGGCAGAGGGAGAGGGGGAGCCGGAACGGGGTGAAGGCTGGAGAGGATAGAGTAGGGACGCATCGCGCGTCCGCTCCGGTCTTCAACGTCCAATCTGAACCCCGGAGACCATCATGGCTCGCGCCAAGCTCAGCTTCTCTGCTCCCATTACCGTTCCGCTCGACTGCCTCGAACGAAGCGAGGGGAATGTGCGCCGCATCCGGCCCGCAATCCCGATCCAGAGCCTCGCCGACAGCATTGCCCGGCGCGGCTTGCTGCAATCCTTGAGCGTTCGTGCCGTCCTCGACGAGTCCGGCGCCGAGACCGGCCGTTATCGCGTCCAGGCCGGAAGCCGCCGCCTTGAAGCCCTGCAACTGCTCGTGAAGCAAAAGCGGCTTGCGAAGAACGCCTCCATTCCCTGCCTTGTGAAAACGAGCGGCCTCGAGGAAGAGGACAGCCTCGCCGAAAACACCGACCGCGAGGCGCTGCATCCTCTCGACCAGTTCCGCGCCTTTGCCGCGCTCGCGGAAAAAGGCCAGGGCATCGAGGACATCGCCGCCTCTTTCAGCGTGACGCCCGCCGTCGTGCGCCAGCGCCTGAAGCTTGCAAGCGTCAGCCCAAAACTGCTTGCGCTATACGAAGAGGATGCCCTGACGCTCGACCTCCTCATGGCGTTCGCCTTGAACGCCGATCATGCGCGGCAGGAACAGGTCTGGGACGCCATCCAGCAACGAAGCTGGCTTCAGACCCCGCACCACATCCGCCGGCTTCTCACCGAAAACACCATCTCCGCCCGTGATGCGAGCGTGCGCTTTGTGGGGATTGAGGCCTATGAAGCGGCGGGCGGCTTTGTCATGCGCGATCTCTTCGAAGAAGACGGGGGCGGCTATCTCACCGATCCGCTTCTTCTCCAGAAGCTCTTGAACGAGAAACTTGATGCGGCGGCCGAAACGGTGCGCGCCGAGGGCTGGAAATGGGTCGAAGCCGCCGAGGACATCCCTTACAACGCAACCTATGGTCTCCGGCCGCTCGTGCCTGTCGCGCCCGCGCTCACGCATGAGGAAGATCACGAGCTCGAAACGCTCCTCAACGAACGCGACGAGCTTGAAGCGAGCGAAGATGACGCGGAAACCGAAAAACGCCTCTCCGCAGTTACTGACCGCATTGCGGAACTTGAGGCCAAGACACCGGCCTTCGCACCCGAAGACCTGGATATAGCGGGCTGCTTTCTCAGCCTCGATGCCGACGGCCGCCTTTGCATCGAGCGCGGCTATGTCCGCCCCGAAGACGAGCCTCGGTCATCAGAGGACGCGGAAGCTGCAGAGCCTCTCGAAAGCGCTTCCGGTGGTGAGCAGGAGACGGATTGGAGACCGGTCCCTTCTGCCGCTCCGGTGGAAGACTACGAGGACGATAGCGCGGCCTTGCCCGAGAAGCTGATCGCGGATCTGACCACGTTCCGCACGCTCGCTTTGCGGGATGCGCTCGCCAACGATCCCGACACGGCCTTGCTTGCACTTCTTCATACGCTGTCGTTGAAGCTCCTCTATCCATACGGAGCCCACATGACCTGCGTCGAGATTCAGGCTCATGGGCTTCTGCCGAATACGCTCAAGGATGCGCGCCAGACGAAGCCCGCCAAGGCCATCGAAGCCCGCACCAATGGCTGGAAACAGGCGCTGCCGAGAGAAGCAAAGGACCTCTGGGATTTTCTGGTGAGCTTAGGCCAGGAAGACCGGCGGGCTCTCTTGGCCCAGCTCGTCAGCATGACCGTGAACGCAGTGATCGAGCCGCGCAATCCCGGCCGCGACCGCATCCGCCATGCCGACCAGCTCGCAGAGATGCTGAACCTCGATCTCGGAGAGGCCGGCTTCGCGCCAACCGCAGAAAACTATTTCGGCCGCGTGACCAAGGCCGAAATCCTGAACGCCGTCACCGACGCCCGCGGCGAGGAGACCGCAAGCCTTCTCGCCGATCTCAAGAAAAAGGAGATGGCGGTCGAAGCCGAACGGCTCGTTGCCGGAACAGGCTGGCTGCCGGCGCCTTTGCGCGGCGTCCAGCCGAAGCAACAGTCCGATGAGCAGTCGCCCGGCGAACCCGCCGATAACGGCGCTCTTCCGGCCTTCCTCGACACGGAGGAAATGGCCGCCTGACCTGACCGCCCAACCAACTCACAAACCCACCCCCACAAGGCCCGCATCTCGCGGGCCTTTCGCATTTCCGGAGACACTCATGAGCAATCAGCATCAACAAAGCCGCGCCAATGCGGCGCGCGCCGCTCTGTCCGCGAGAGAGCAGACGAATGACGACCTGGCCACCCGCATCCAGGATCATCTCGCCGATCTCGGCCATCTCTGCGACGCCGAAAACCTCATCTTCACCGACATCCTCGCCAGAGCGCTCAGGCACTGGGCGGTCGAGCGCATCGACCCGAACAGCCTTGCGGCTGGGCCAACCGTCGAGATCGGGATCGGCAGCGGAGGCCTTCCCGACAAGCCCAAAAAGCGCGCCGGCAAGCCCATGCCGAAGAAGAGCCGGCCGGCCTGACCGGTCAAGTTTGTAGCCAAGTCATCCGCCACCAGGCCCGCACTCAAGCGGGCCTTTTCACTTATCGGAGACGCTCCATGAACTGGCACCGCCCCTGCGCCTACGACCCTGATGTCAAAGACACCTTCCATCGCACCGCCCGCGCCCGGCTTCGCAAGCTTGCAAACCTCATGGGCTGGCAAGAAAGCAGCTTCAACATGCGAAGTAATCGCGCGGGAGTTGCTGTTTCCGGCGAAGTTACCCTTCACCATGAGTGCATTTATATCCAGGTCTCTCAGCCCTCTACGGGCCATGACAGCGGCATCCTCATCCGCCGTTGCAACGGGCGCAAGGACTACACTGGCGAACGCAATCACTTCGCGAGCCTGTCGCTTCTCAACGATCTGCCGGCGCTCGCCGGGCGCGTCAACGCCGTTCTCGGCTCGGAGGTGCACCCATGACGAAACTCACACCTCCCCGCACCCCCTCCGCACTCAAACTGCAAATCACGCAAGCCGAGTGGGAGCAGCTTTACAAGAACGGCCTCATTCAGGCGAAGGTGAAGGGCACGTCGAAGGAACTCGATCCCGTCCCCGTGGTGAAGCTGTTTTATCCGGCTTCATCCGCGACTTGGTTGCTGAGCGAGATTGAACCGGATGAACCCGATATCGCCTGGGGCCTGTGCGATTTAGGAATGGGCTTTCCTGAATTCGGCACCGTAAGCCTGCAGGAACTCGCAGAACTTAAGGGCTTTGCGGGGCTTCGCATCGAGCGCGACCGCTTCTTCAAGGCCAGAGCGCCGATCTCCCGCTACATCGAAGCGGCCCGCAGCGCGGGTCAAATCGTTGAAAACCTTCCGGATACGGCGCTCTCAAAAAGGCTCTGACGAACCGCAGCGCCGAAAGCCCGATCGCGCCCGCGTTCACAACGCGGGCTTTGTTTTGTCCGCCCGCGGAGCTCGTCCGCGGGCCGTCCCGCCGCCATTCCCACCCTCTCACTTGAAAGACCCCGACATGACGCCCGCAAGCACCGCGCCCGCCGAAACCCTCGATGCTGCCCCGGAATCCAGTAAAGCGCGCATCATCCTCGATGCCGCGACGACCCTTCTAACATCGCTCGCGAAAGGCGAAGCGCTCGACGCAAGGCTGCTGCGCGCAGCCATGGAGCAGGTCACGGGCGCCTCCGACGCTGACGGCGCCTGGTGCTGGAAAGATGCCTATGAGGGCTCGGAAGCGGCCAGCGTTCTGTTTCTCCGGCGCTACGGCAGGGCGCTTCTTACAAAGTCGAGGGGTGACGCGCCGAAACTTGCCAGCCTTTTGAAGCGGATCGAGGGCCTGCTGCCTTCGCATACCAAGCGCTCGGAAGACAGCATCCGCCTGCAGCAATTCTCGACGCCGATCGGCATCGGGGAGGCCATGGCGCGGGCGGCTCAACTTGTTTCTTCCGATCTTGTCCTTGAACCCTCGGCAGGGACGGGACTTCTCGCCGTCCATGCGGAGCTGCGAGGCGCGACGCTTATCCTGAACGAGCTTGCGGAAACCCGGCACGGCATCCTGAAAAGGTTGTTTGCCTCCGCGCCGCTGTACGGCTTCAACGCCGAGCAGATCGACGATTTCTTGTCGGATGATATCGCGCCCACGGCGGTCCTCATGAACCCGCCCTTCAGCGTGACGCCGCATGTCGACGGCGCGAGCCTGCTTGCCGGATTCCGGCATGTGTCATCCGCGCTTGCGCGCCTTTCGCCAAAGGGCCGTCTCGTTGCGCTTTTGAGCGACCGTTTCGATCCCTGCTCACCCCGCTTTGCCGACAGTTTCGGGCACCTCACCGAACACTCCCGCCTCATCTTTCACGCGACCATCGACGGCGCGCTCTACCAGCGGCACGGCACCACGACGGCGACCCGGCTTCTGGTGTTTGACAAGGAGGCGGCGGACAAATCCGCAATTCCGGCCTCGTCTGGACATGCGACCGGCCTCACGGTGCTTTTCCGTCTTGTCGACGAGGGTGTGCCGCCGCGCCTTGAGGCGGCCCAGGAATCCCTTTCGCTGGCGCTGCCTAAAACATCCTTTGCGCCAAAGCCCGTCGCCAAACCGGCGTCTGTCCCTTTCGCGGCGGCGCCTCTCTCCGTGGAAAGCTCTGGCGGCGAGCCCGTCATCTATCGGCGCAAGGCCACTGTCGAGGAGCCGGCGCTCCCATCAGACAAACTCTATGAGCCCTATGCCGTTCAGACCATCGCCATTGAGGGGGCTGGGCCGCATCCGACCGCGCTTGTGCAGTCGGCGTCGATGGCTTCCGTCGCTCCGCCGATGCCATCCTATGTGCCGCGGCTGCCGCGCAATCTGGTCACGGAAGGAATCCTGTCCGACGCGCAGATCGAGACGACCATCTATGCCGGCGAAGCCCATCAGGGTTTTCTGGCCGGCCATTACAAGGCCGATGAGAGCTTCGACAGGCTGGACCGCATCGCGCCAGAGGCGGAAGGCGCGGTGCAGTTCCGCAAAGGCTATTTTCTCGGCGACGGCACGGGCTGCGGCAAGGGCCGGCAGGCGGCTGGCATTCTGCTGGACAACTGGCTTCAGGGCCGCCGACGCGCGCTCTGGATCTCCAAATCCGACAAGCTTCTCTTATCCTGACTCTATGCTCCTGTCTCAGAATCAGGCACCGAGACGCATCGCCGACAGCTTCCAGTGGGTTTCAGCAGACGTCCGGGTCAAGCGTTCCCGCAGCGCAGCGAGGACAATGCTTGACCCGGCGGCAACTCCACAAGCTCGTTCAGGGGTGCAGGCGAAGTCCTGCACCCCTGCCACGCGGCGAGCGGGAGAGCGCGAGGGGAACCCCTCGCATTCAAAAGATGACTTGCGCCGAAGGCGCTCCGCTCTGGAGAGCGTATGCCGCAGCTTCACTTCACTGATCTTGGCGCGCTGCGCCGCTCTGTCTTTGTCGGCGGCGTCACTCACGAGCTTTCCGAAGAGGTTATTGCAGCGACTGAGAGCATCGGCCTTGTGGACGGGATGCCGTTCATACTCGGACGTGACGGCAGCTACGATCACGATCTCAATCGCTTCTTCCGGGCGTGCCCGACAATGGGTGTGCGATCGCTGAACAGCCTTCGCGCGTATGCGCGCGACATTGTGGTGTGGTTGCGCTTCCTCGCCGAGCGGCGGGGCGGCAAATCGGTCTGGGCGGCGGATCGCGACGATATCGCCGCATTCCATGAGGTGCGCCGGCTGTCGGCCCCGCCACATCGTATCGCAGCGTCGTCGTGGAATCGCGCGGTCGCGGCGCTCGACAAGCTCTATCGCTGGGCAGTCGAAGAGAAGTTGATTACCAGAGCGCCGTTCACTTACCGGCAAGTTTGGACGCGCGCCCTCGACGGAAGCGCGATCAGCGCCGCGGCGAACCTTGCGCGGGAACGGAGCGCCCGCAACGGCGACATGCGTTTCGTATCGTTGGACCGTTATCTGCTGTTCCGGGACGTCGGGCTGCGCGGCCGGCTGCCCGACGGGCAGGAAGACCCGACGTGGCGGGGACGCAACGGCGAGCGCAATGCGCTCTTCGCCGAGCTTCTGGTGACGACCGGTCTCAGGTTGCAGGAGGCGTCACATCTGTTGACGGCCGAACTGCCATCCTCGGTTCGGCGCCAGAGACCATCGCTCTCTTCCGTTCCGGCTGGCGGCTGCGACTGCCAAAGGCGGCAAAGCCCGCGAGGTTCGGGTGCCGGTGCGATTGCTTGAACGGCTGCGCGACTATGCCGAGGTCGAGCGTGCAAACGCTCTTGCGCGCTGGCGCGAGCGCCACTCATGGACTCGGATCGACGCCCCTATGGCGGTAACGGGCCATGACCGTCAGTCGCTGCATCTGGATGGCAGTCGCATCAGCTTCGACCGGTTCAATCCCGGCGAGCGTTGCCGGCTTCTTCATGAGCATAGCAGGGAGCCATTGGCGCTGTGGCTGACCGAAGGCGGCCTGCCGATGCCGATGGCATCGTGGCAGGCCGTGTTCCGCCGCGCGAGCGCGCGCTGCCGCGGCTTCGGCATCGACATCGAGGTGACCCCGCACATCCTGCGCCACAGCTTTGCGGTTCACATGCTGACCCTGCTGTTGCGCGAGCAGATAGGCTGGATGCTGGAAGAACGCGCGGGGCGCATGAACCCGGCCTACCGGCGCCTGATCGGCGATCCGCTGCTCAAGCTGCAACGGCTGATGGGGCACAGCCGGATCGAAAGCACCTACATCTATCTCGACCACCTCGATGACAGTCAGGCGCTTGTCGACGCGGCCGTTGAGCAATGGGGACTCGATGTTGCTTCCGTCCGGGATGCGGCATGAGTGGTCACGGCCGGCGCGCGGACCTTCCCTGATGTTGATGATGAGGATGAACACGCCGGGCCGGGAGCAGTTGTCCGGACGGTCGATGCCCGGCGGTTCCGCGTGCGAATGGATGATGGCGGCGAACTGGTGCTCGATCTGTCGTCGTGGCCGCATCCGTTGTTCACGGCATCAGTTACGCCGCTCTTGCAGGAACTGGTTCAAGGAATGGGTCCTGCGCCGCTCAGGCGCACGGTTAGCTGCAAGGTTCTCGACCTGCGGCGCTTCTGGCGCTTCCTCGATGAGACCGCAACCGCACTTACCAGCATCAATGACGTCACAGCCGACCTGATCGACCGTTATGAGGACTGGCTGGAGCAGAACACGCCGAGCCAAGCGGCCGTGCGCCGCCTGATCAGTCCACTAATCGGTATCATGCGTCTTGCGGTCGAGCGAGAACCCGACCGGTTTCCGCGTACGCTGGCATACCGTCTGACTTGGCTCGGCCGGGGAGAGCGAGCAGGCAGCCGTCCGCGTGACGCCTACAGCGGCGGGGCGTCACAACGGCGCTGAGGGCCGCCGCCCGTAACCAGATCGCTGAAGCGTCCAGACGCGTGCTCATCGGCGACGGCATGCCGGCGCGCCGCCCCGATATCGAGGCGTGCCCGGCGCTGCATCGCTATCATGATGACGTCATTGATCTTCTCACCCGAGAAGGATCGATCGGCACGCGCAATCCGACGTTCTGGCGGCTCAAGGACGCGCTATGGAACCGCCGGATGCCCCCTCTGTCGTCGGAAGACCTGCATGCGCAGTTGTATCTGACGCGGCTCGACGTGATCGGTTTCCTCGTGTCCTTGTCCCTGGAGACGGGCATGGAGATCGAGTGCCTGAAGAGCCTGAAGGCGGACTGCCTGCGCAATCCATCGCGCGGCTATGTCGAGATCGAGTATCGCAAGCGCCGCGCCCGGGGCGCGGAGTGGAAGCGGCTGAGGGTGCGCAACGGCGGCGGCTCGACGCCCGGCGGCATCATTCGGCAGGCGATCCGGCTTACCGAACGCGCCCGCCGCTACCTTGGCGCCGACGCATTGTGGGCGTGGTGGAACGGTTATCGCCTGAGCGGTCCGAGGATCAGCCCAAGGAGCGTTCTCGCCTTCGTCGCCAAGCATGAACTCACCGGCGATGACGGCCGCCCGCTTCATACTGGAGCTGTCGCGGCTGCGCAAGACGCAGAAAAGCGGAACGTTACCTGCGCACGCAGGGGCAGCTTATCGACGACTTCGCCATCGGTCACACGGTTGCCGTCGCAGCGCGTCACTATGCCGACATCCCGGCTTTGCGGCACGTCCATGAACATACGATCGCCGATGCTCTGCGGGAAGCGCTCGAACTCCGCGCTGAAGCCGAAGCTCATCACCCTGGTGATGGAGGAGGCGGTCCGCGCCAGCCCGAAATCTTTCGGAACTGCCGGTTCCATCCGATCAAGTCGTGGCGCTCCTTGATGACGAGCAGGACGTCTGGCTGGCAAGCTGTTGCGGCTTCTACGCCAGCCCGCTCGGACAACCGGGAGAAGCCTGTCCGACACCGTTCTGGGGGTGCCTCGAATGCTCCAACGCGGTGATCACAGCCCGCAAGCTGCCCGCGCTGATCGCCTTCGACGCGTTCATGATCGGCCAGCGCCCCTTAATGGACGAACGAAGCTGGGCAGCCAAATTCGGCCAGGCTCATCGCCGGATCGTCGAGCAGATATTGCCGGCCTTCCCGCCGCAAACCGTCGCCGAAGCGCGCATCGCGGCCAGGAAGCCCGACTGCAACCTCATCTACCTACCGCCGGAGGCGCAGGCATCTTGAAGCGGCAGACGGCGGTCACGCCTTTCTCCATAGAATCGCGGTATCGCTCCGCGACCGACATCGTGCTTGCCTCGATGCTGCTCCGCGAAGGGACGGATCACGGCCAGCTGTCGCGCTTCGGCGACGATTGCTGGGACATGACGCCAGAAATCTTGCAGACCCGCGCACGGCATGTTTACCGGACGCTCGACTTCTCCGGGATCGATTGCCCCGGCCGAACGCCTGACCGCAAAAGAATATATCTATGCCGGCCTCAACGAGCGCCTGTCCGATGGCCGGCCCCGGTTGCGTCCGGCAGCGGCGCGCGTCGCCCTTCGCGATCTCGCCCGCTTCATGACCTTCGTGCGGGAACAACGGGGGCGGTTCGATGCCGCCGTGATCGATCAGGATGTGCTCGATGCCTATCGATCGTCGCTCGTTGCCGCGACCTCGGCAACAGCCGGACAGATCACGCGATACCTCAAGCCGGTGATCGAGTTGCATCGCCTTGCGGCATGGCTGACCTGCGGCGGCCTGGGCTTCCTGCCGTGGGGCGGGCGCACGCTCTACCGCATCGCCGGCTGCGGACCCCAGAGGCAATGAGAATCGGACGCCACGCATTCCCGAACCGGTGATCGGAGCGCTGCTGTTCTGGTCGCTCAAATACATCGATCTGTTCTCGGCCGACATCTTCGCGGCGCGAGCCGAACTGGATGGCCTCGAAGCACGCTTTGCCGCCCGGCGGGGCCGAACGCGCGACGTGGTGGCCAGCATGACGGAATGGATCGATCGGCGGCGGCAAATGGCCCGTGGCATTCCGGTCTGGAACGATCCGGTAGCGATCGGCGGCGCCGCCCGCAGGCTCTCGCTCGACGGCAAGCTCAAAGGCCAAGTCCTACAACATGCGGCTCATCGGGCTTCAAAGCGGTCTCAACCACACCGCGATCTACGAGAACGAGGAAGCACGGCGGCGTCTGTTCCTGGCGGCCGATGAGCTGGGCGTCGAACGGGGAGGAATGGACAGCGCCATCTCGATCGATCCCGACACCGGTCTGCCTTGGCGCGGCCGCTTCGATCACCTGAGTCTCACCGAAGAGGAGAAGCACCTGCAAGCCGCGGCCTACGTGCTGTGCGCCTACCTGACCGGCATGCGCGATGGCGAGGTGCAGTCCATGCGTCCTGGCTGTGTCGCGCGTTCGCTGAGCGCCGACGGTCTGATCGAGCGCATCGCGGTGCGCAGCACGATCTACAAGCATCGGGCGACACGCGGAGAGACTGCCGAGTGGATCACCATAGAGCCCGTCGATCGCGCCGTCGCCATTGCCGAGCGCCTTGCGTCACGGCACCGGCGGGGACGTGACGAGCACGATCTTTGGCTGGTCCTCAACCGAAGCAGCAGTGCCGCCGGTCGAGGCATCCCGGACATAGTACGGCAGATCAACCGGCTCCGCGTCCACGTCGATCAGAACTATGGCAAGGAGGGAGAACCGGCGATTCCGGCAGTCGATGGACGGTCTTGGTCCTTCAATACGCGACAGTTCCGGCGCACCCTCGCCTGGTACATCGCCAACCGCCCCTTCGGCGTGGTCGCCGGCAAGATCCAGTATAAGCACGCTTCCGTCGCCATGTTCGACGGCTATGCCGGCTCTTCGGCGTCGGGCTTCCGCCAGGAGATCGAGCAGGAACGCGCGCTCGGTCAGCTCGACGATGTCGTCGCCCAATACGAGGCGCATCGTCTGGTCACGCCATGGCCGGCCCAGCCGCGTCCCGTCTCTCTGCCGAGTATGATCGTGTCCAGCAAGAACTTGAGCCGTTCCCGGAAGGATCGCTGACAAAGGGCGGCTGCGGGCGATGCTCGCCCACCTGGCGCGCACGCTCCATGTCGGCCATTTGAACGACTGCTTCTTCGAGCCGGCGACGGCGTTGTGCCTCGACAAGCGCAGCAAGGACATCCCGGCCGCTCCGGCTCTGCCGCGATGTGCGCCGGATCGCTGCCCGAACGCCTGCATCACCCAGCGACACCTGCCGGTCTGGGAGGCCTCGATCGCTGAAGCGGATCATCTGTTGCAAGACAAGCGCCTGCCGCGCTTCCAACGGGAGGCTCTCCAGCGCGACAACGATCGCAAGCGCAAGCTGATAGCCCCATTCATGACGGAAGACGCGTCATGACCGCGCCTGTCAGCCAGTCGGCCGAGCAGGCGCTTCGCGCAGCCATGCAGCGTCTCCTGTCCGGCTCCGCCGTCAGAACGGATGGCCGTCTCACCATTGTCAATCTTGCGATTGAGGCCGGCGTCAGCCGCGCCACCGCCAATCGCGCGACCGCGGTGCTGCCGGAGTTCCGAAGCTTAGCGGCCGCGCGCAGAGCGAGAGAGGTGCGGGAGGAGGCTGCCTTGACAGGGCAGGAAGAGGAGAGCCGCAACGCTCACATCCTCGCCCAGCACGTCCAGGCCCGAGCCCTACACAGAAGGCAGGAAGAGCGCGCCGCATGCGCCGACGTCCTGCCGTTCAGGAGAAAAAACCATGATGCCAACAGCAAAAAAGGCGGTGAGACACTCTAGACAGTTTAGATATCTGCTCGAAGACGCGCAGCGCGACTGGTCGGCGCTCGGCCAGGAAAAATTGCAGATCGTGCCGCTCACCCGCACCAAGCAGGGCCAGCCGATCAAGCTTCGCCAAGGGATACTCTTCACCACCTACGCGACCTTGCGAAGCTCCGACCGAGGAGGGAAGAACTCACGCCTCCAGCAAATTATCGACTGGCTCGGGAGGGACTTCGACGGCGTGATCCTGTTCGATGAAGCGCACGCCATGGCGAACGCGGTGGGAAGCGCGAACACGCGCGGCCAGCAAGCGCCGTCCCAGCAAGGCCTTGCCGGATTGCGGCTTCAGCATGCCCTGCCGAAGGCCCGCGTTGTCTACGTCTCGGCGACCGGCGCCACGACGGTACAAAATCTCGGCTATGCGCAGCGGCTTGGGCTGTGGGGCGGCACGGATTTTCCGTTTGCGACACGGGCGGATTTCATGCAGGCGATCGAGGCCGGCGGCATCGCCGCCATGGAGGTGCTGGCCCGCGATCTGAAAGCGCTTGGGCTCTATACCGCGCGCTCCCTCTCTTACAAAGGCGTCGAGGTCGCTATTCTGGAACATGCGCTCACGACGGAGCAAGTCCGCATCTATGATGCCTTTGCCAGCGCCTTCCAGATCATTCATCAGAACCTGACCGCTGCACTCGAAGCAGCCAACATCACCGGCTCCGAGGGCACGCTCAACAAGCAGGCGAAATCAGCAGCCAAGAGTGCCTTCGAAAGCAATAAGCAGAGATTTTTCAATCACTTGATAACGGCGATGAAAATGCCGAGCCTTTTGAACGCGGTTGCGTCCGACCTGGCAGACGGGCACGCGGCCATCGTGCAGCTTGTCTCCACCGCCGAGAGCCTCATGGAACGCCGCCTGTCAGAAATTCCGACCGAGGAATGGGGCGATCTTTCCCTTGATTTGACCCCTAAGGAATATGTCCTTGATTATTTAAATCATGGCTTTCCGACGCAGCTTTACGAGCGCTATTCGGATGAGGATGGCAACATTCGCTCCCGCCCCGTCGTCGTGGACGGCCAGCCCGTCCATTCCAAGGAAGCAACCGCCCGACGCGATGCGCTGATCGATAAGCTGGCAAGCCTTCCGGCGGTGCCGAGTGCGCTCGATCAAATCGTACAGCACTTCGGAACGGATCAAGTGGCCGAAGTAACGGGACGCAGCCGCCGCATTGTGCGGAAGCTGGACTCGCACGGCCAGCCGATCCTTCAGGTCGAAAACCGCCCGTCGATGGCCAACCTCTCCGAGACGCAGGCCTT
Source organism: uncultured Alphaproteobacteria bacterium (assembly GCA_963757195.1). Classification (GTDB taxonomy): domain Bacteria; phylum Pseudomonadota; class Alphaproteobacteria; order Rhizobiales; family Rhodomicrobiaceae; genus Rhodomicrobium. Next base: position 613,715 of record CAVWQG010000001.1, on the reverse strand, counting down.
CATGGATGACGACAAGCGCATCCTGGTCTTCTCCGATGCAGGCGGCACCGGCCGCAGCTATCACGCCGATCGCGGCGTGAAGAACCAGAGAAAACGCATCCACTATCTGCTCGAGCCCGGCTGGCGCGCGGATGCCGCCATTCAGGGTCTTGGCCGCTCGAACCGCACCAATCAGGCGCAGCCGCCCCTTTTCCGGCCTGTGGCCACGGATGTGCGCGGGGAGAAGCGCTTCCTCTCGACGATTGCGAAGCGGCTCGACTCCCTCGGCGCCATCACGCGCGGCCAGCGCCAGACCGGAGGCCAGGGCTTGTTCAGGCCCGGCGACAATCTCGAAAGCGTCTATGCCCGCGATGCGCTTCGCCACCTTTACGATCTCATCTATCGCGGCAAATGCACCTGCCTCACGTTGGAAGCTTTCGAGGAGGCGACCGGACTTTCTCTCTGCGATGGCGACGGCACTTTGCGTGAAGAGCTTCCGCCGATCACAACCTTCCTGAACCGCCTGCTTGCCCTGCCCATCGACATCCAGAACAAGCTGTTCGAGGAGTTCGAGACACTGCTCACGGCGCGTATCGAAGGCGCGATTGCGGCTGGCCTTTACGACCAGGGCCTCGAGACGCTCACCGGCGAAAAGCTCATCGTCAGCGCTCGCGAAACCCTGGCCCTCCATGGCGACAGCGGCGCTGAAACCTGCCTCCTCGCGATCGAGCAGCACGAGAAACTGTATCCGATCTCCCTGGAGAGCATCCTCGATGCCAGAAAGCGTGGCGACATGCTCCTGGTGAACGAACGCACCGGACGTGCGGCGCTTGCTACACCGGCTCCTTCTCTTCTTGGTGAAGCAGGCGAAGTCATCGAGAGATTGCGCCTCCAACGGCCCTTGAGCCGCGAAAGCATGGCGCTTGCCGATCTCGAACACTCCTTCTGGAATGAGATCGATGCCGGCGCCTTCGCTGCGGCATGGGAAGAAGAACTCAAGAGCCTTCCCGAGACGCGGGTCAATGTCCTGCATCTGGTGACAGGACTGCTTCTTCCCGTGTGGCAGAAGCTTCCCCGGAAGGGCTGCCGCATCTTCCGGCTCACCACCACCGAGGGCGAACGGCTGATCGGCCGCCTCATCAGACACGATGATCTTGCTGAACTTCGGACTGCCTTCGGGCTTGACGCCAAGGACGGAGCGCTTTCGCCCGAGGCTGCAATCGACCTTCTTTTAAGCGAGGCGCGCCCGATCAGGCTTCACGACGGTCTCACGCTTCGCAAAGCCAAGGTCATGGGGCGCGACCGCGTCGAACTCATGGGCTTTGGCGAGAGTTCGGTCCCTGCCTTGAAAGCCCTTGGCCTTGTCAGCGAAATCATCGCCTGGCGCTTGCGCCTGTTCGTTCCGCTTGGCGAAGGCTGTGCAGCGATTTTCAGCCGTCTGTTCGAGCACTCTGCGCCCAGCGCCCATTGAGCGGCCGTTTTCCTCTTTCAATGGGAGTAACGATCATGGAGAGCATCGCCGCCGATCTGGCGCAGCGGCTGGCTGCCTGCGCCGAAGCCGTGTGCCATCACTATTTGCCGAATGGTGTAAGACGCGGGAGCTACTGGATTGTGGGCGACGTGTCCGGCGCCAAAGGCCGAAGTCTCTATGTCCGTCTTCGATCCTCATCCAGCGCGGCAGCGGGGAATTGGACCGATGCCGAATCGGGACAATATGGCGACCTGCTCGACCTCATCCGTCTCAATCGCGGCCTTCCTACCCTGAGGGAGGCCTTTGGAGAGGCCCGCATGTTCCTGAATGAGCCCCCTCAGGCTCGTCGCGGAACCTGTGTTTCTCCTCCGGAAACGAGCGACAGGCGCAAGCCCTCCGAGGCCCCTGCACGCCTGTTTGCGCTGACGAGCCCCATTCCTGGCACGACAGCCGAGACCTACCTGCGGGGCCGCGGCATCACCGGCGATCTCGACCACCCAGCCCTTGGCTTCCTGGCCAACTGCTATCTCCGCGCCGAGGGCAGCATCGGGCCCAAGCCTCTGCCTGCGCTCATTGCCCGCGTGACCGATCTTAACGGCCGCATCACCGGCGTGCATCGCACCTGGCTTCGCGCAGACGGAAGCGGCAAGGCGGATTTGCCGGAGCCAAGAAAAGCGCTTGGCGCATTGCATGGGCATGGAGTCCGCTTCGGCATCCCGAGTGTCGTTCTCGCCGCGGGCGAAGGCATCGAGACCATGCTCGCGTTGCGCTCCGTTCTTCTGCACCTTCCGAGTGTTGCGGCCTTGTCCGCCGCGCACCTTGGCGCGCTACGCCTGCCGGACGGCCTCAAGCGTCTTTACATCGCCTGCGATAACGACCGCGCCGGCCTTGACGCAGGACTTGCGCTCGCGAGCCGGGCTATTTCGCGAGGCATCGGAGTCCGGCTGCTCGTGCCGGCGGGGAAAGACTTCAACGATGATCTGAAGTCCCTCGGCATTGCATCTCTGGTGCAGCGGCTCGGGCCGCATCTCTGGCGCGACGACCAGGCGCATTCAGCTCCCTCGTCTCCGGCTTGGTGCGGGCGCCGGGCCGTGACCAGAGAAACGGTCTTCGCGGAAAGCCGGTCTTAGCTTCGAGGACAGTAAGAGGGCGCGCAGGCGGCCTTTTGAGAGTGGCGAGAAGGCCAGAAGCGCGAGCGAGGCGCAACGGCGGGCCGTCCCTCTTTTCCGCCGCGGGCTCACGCCCGCTTTGCATCGCGAAGCAAAACAGCGCCGGCCCGCCGTCCTCCGCTCTGCTGCGGCCGCTTTGCGGTGCAGGCCTCGCTATCGCTTCCGGCAAGAGCTCGCCAGAAAAGGCCGCGTGGCGCGGCCTCTCACAACCTCATCGCCGGAGACCCTCATGACCCGCTCAAAGCCCGTTTCTCCTTCACCCGACCGCTTCTCGCCAACCGCCCGCGTCATCGAAGAGCTGCAAATCCATGGTTATCACGCCCATGAGGACGAGCCCGATCCCCGCCCGCTGCCCGATGCGGACCAGCTCGATCAGGGCCTCGATCTCATGTTTGAAGGCCTGTCCGCCGCCATCACCGGCAGCCGCTTCGAGGATGACCTCGACGATCTCGCCTGGCATCTCGCCGACCTCCTTCACCGCAAGGCCGGACGCGTGCAACGCTCGCTCGACGACAACGAAGACCGCCAGAGACGGTCCCAGGCCGAGCAGGATGGCAGCGAGGTGCGCTCGGTCGAACTCGAACGCCTCATCGCCGAAGGGCAAACCCTTCTCGAACGCCGCCAGGTCTTCGAATATCTGCGCGACCGTGCGGGCGAGCACTACCAGACGCTCACAGGCTCCGCATGGCGGCCCCGCTCCGGCAGCCTCGTCAACCACGCCAAGCTCACCGCTGCGCTCCTTGAAAGCCGCGAATACCTTTCCGCCAAACGCCGCGCCGAAACCGAGGTGCATCTGCCGAAAGGCACCCGGATCGCCTTTTCCGGCGGCGCCGCTTGCAACGATCACAAGCGCATCTGGCACGTGCTCGATGAGATGCTTGCCCACTATCCCGGCATGGTTCTTTTGCATGGCGGCACGCCGCGGGGCGCCGAGCGCATCGCCGCCTGCTGGGCCGACAACCGCAAGGTCACGCAGATTGTCTTCAAGCCCGATTGGGACCGCGACGGCAAGGCGGCGCCCTTCAAGCGCAACGACGCGCTTCTCGCCGAAGTCCCCCAAGCCGTCATCGTTTTCCCGGGCACTGGCATCACCGACAATCTCGCCGACAAGGCCAAGCGGCTCGGCATCCGCATCCTCGACCACCGCAAGGAGGTGGGCGCGTAAGCGCCAGCCGTTGCCGCCCGTCATTCTGCCGAACTCAGGCAGAAGCGCCCCGCCTTGCCGGCGGAGCGCGATTTGAGGCTTGATGGTGCCAAGCGACGGAGGACCTTCTTTTTTGCACCCCTTTGTCCTTCGGCTTCGAGGGCGTAAGGGTGTTGATTGACTCAGTCAGCTTCCCCGGAAGCACCCCGACTTTGCAGCTTTCCAGCCCGCGCCATTTCTGGCCTTTGCGAAGGGCCGTTCTCGGAAGCCTTTTTCCTTCAGAGCGTGAGCGAGCGCTGACATTAGGGTTGTTGGCGACCGCGCCTGAGCGAGCCGTATTTGTGGTGCGCAATCGAAAGCCTTGGGCCTCCCATGAACGGGGCGCCACGCAGCCTCGAAGGACGCGTGAAGCCCGAAAACCGGCTACGCCTCCGCTGGCCTCGCAATGGCGGTCTTCTCGTGTTTTCCGGCGTCCAGACCTTTCTCTGGACTTTCCATCGCGAAACAAAACACTCGGGTCTCGCCATCCTTCGCGTTGCTCCTGGCCCTGGGCTGCAAGTCCAGCGGTTTTCGTGCCCTGCCACGTCATCGAGGCCGCGATAGGCGCGGCCCGATCATCAAGGAGACTCCTCATGGCTACGATCGGCAGCTTCACCAAATCCGGCGATCGCTACACCGGCGCCGTCCGCACTTTGACCTTGAACGTCAAGGCCCAAATCGCTCCCGCCGAGAAGGAAAATGACAAGGCTCCCGATTACCGCGTCTATTCAGGGGCTATCGAGCTCGGCGCGGGGTGGCGAAAGACCTCCGGCACAGGCCGCGAGTATCTCTCGGTCAAGCTCGACGATCCGAGCCTTCCTGCTCCCATCTACGCCTCCCTCGTCGAAGCCGAAGGCGAAGGTGAGTTCACCCTCATCTGGTCCCGTCGCCAGGCTGAGTGATCAAGCTTCAAATTGCGCTCCGCCGACAAGGCGGGGCGCTCCTTCCGGGCGTGGCCTCAGTTGCATGCGGCAATCTCCGTTCAACTTCGAGGCCCGGCCCCAGTTCCAAACCATTTCCCATAATAGCGGGACGCATACCGGATGATGCTCTGAGCGAAGCTATCCGCTTCCCGATGCGTCATCTCGGGTGGCGCTCGATGACCTCTCGCACGGCGACCCAATGCCGCTCCAAGCCGCCGTGCGGCACGGTAGGCCCTTGCCACGGCTCTATAGGTTGCAAGGTACGCTTCGGGTATCGGCAGAATGTAAGGCATTCTCCGATGACAGCGAAACGCACGGGGCTGAGTGCTCCGTCGCCGCTTTGGTTGCCGACAGCCGTCCGCTGGCTTTGATTACAGAGAGCACACCGCTTTGCCCCCACGCATGGAGGTAAACCGCATCCAGAACTTTCGAGAGGGGATAACTCGGCCCAAAAGATTCGGCTTCTTCAGCGATCAGAACGCATCTCCGCCTGTTCCTGAACGGCCTCGTCCATGGCCGGGAATCTGAGAACGGCCAGCGTAAAGTTGTCGTGGGCACCCGCGGCGAACACGGCTTCCCGCCAAATTGCCACCTGCGCCGCCAGATCAATATCCGGATGGTAGAGAGTCCTGAGACGCTCAGCGCTGATCACGTCATGGACGCCGTCGCTGCTGAGCAGGAACACATCGCCTGGCGCCACATTAATCCTGGTGGTGTTGACCCTGACATTGCCCTCCTCGGGATCGGCGACGATACAATGCGCCAGACCGTTGTAGATGCTGGCATAATCCGACACGTTGCCGCGGATCATGCCTTTGGCGAGCATCTCGCTGATAATGGTGTGGTCTTTAGTCAGCTGCCGCCATTCCGGTTGCCCGGTATCGTCCGGGCGGATGCGATAGACCCTGCTGTCCCCGCAGTTCACAACGGCGGCTCGCCCGTCACGGACATGCAGGGCCGCAAGGGTAGTCGCTGCGCCCCAACTCCGTCCCCGCACCAGACGTTCGCGAAAGGTCTCGCCGATTTTCTGGACAGACCGTCCACAAAGCAACCCGCCGTCGAGCCAATCAGGGTGATCCCGGACAGCGGAAAACAGCAGCTTCAGGATCATCTGGCTGGCAAGATGCGCCGACGGACTGGATGATACGCCATCCGCCACGGCTACCAGAATATCGCTGCTGTTAACCTGGGCGGAGCGTGTCGGCAGATCCCGGGACTGGTAAACCCGATCGACGACCAGCAGGCTGTCCTGCTGGGAATAGCCGGGCTGGCCGGCATGCTGGGTAAACCAGATTTTCATGCGTTGGTCCTCTTCCGGCAACAGGATCATCCGGGGAAGAAAGTCTTGTACAAGTCCATCTGGCCCGGGAGATCCGTCGCCCGATGGTGGCCGCAGAGAGGCGACATTCCACGTTGCTGCAGCGAGGCCGGTTGGCCACAAAGGATGCACTGAGACGCCGCCTTCTCCTCGGCCGCAAGGATCAGCGCCTCCGCTCGCTGTTCCAACTCTCCATCTGGCCTTGGCAGCACCCACAGACCGTCGGCTGGGTGGAAGAGGTCATCCTTCATGTCGCCCGTGTCCAGATAGAGATACAGGCGCAATCTGCCCATCTTCACTTTAAGCTGGCTGCATCGCAGCGCATTCCCACCGGGCAACGCTTCGAGTTCGGCCACAAGATGCTCGATGAGCCCGACCCATCCCGGCGGAAATGTCAGGTTCAAATACCTGCCGGAGAACAGGGCGCGCGCCATGAGCGCTGCGACCCGTCTGTCGAATTCCTCGACACTCAATAAGCTGTCCAAATTCTACGCCTCCCGGCACGGCAGCAGCGCCGCCAGGTTCTCGGCGGCTTTGCCCTCGGGCACGACATCCATCAATCTGGCCCAGGTTGCATGCCCCCATTCTCCGTAAATTCCGAGCCACTTAGCATTGGTAAGGCCTTCGTTGACCCACCGGAGGAACGGCTCGAAGATGTCATCCGCCCATACGGCTTCGCGGCTCGGGAAAAACTTGGTGAACTCTTCGCCGGGGTTCGTATCGCGGAAGTGGTCGAGGCAACTCCCGCAGAAATAGCCTGTGGGGCCGCATGCGGGGGAGGAATCCCAATCCATCAATAGGTCCCAGCATTCGCCCTTCAGTTCGGCCAAAACCACAATCTCATTAGTGTTCAGTATGGCTGATATCGCACGGTTGATGCCGACGAATGAGAATTCGATGAAGCGATCCGTCCGCCCTTCGATAAGAAGGTCGAATGCCAGGCGGTGACGGTTCCGAATCAGCCAAGTGAAGAACGCCCGCTGAATGCGCGGACGCGCCTTGACTTTTTTCATCTCCGAAGCACGGATGCGCATGCGCTTGCGGGAGTTCTTGGCTCCTGCAGGAGCCGCCCTTCTAGGCAAGCTGCCGACCGCTTCGCGCGAGAAATCCATCAGGTCGACAAGCATCTCGGTCTCCAAAAACGAACGCCGTGGACGTCAGAATGCGCCCAACCTACGTCAGTTCCGGTCGTACTCTCTCCGAAAGGCAACTTCATCATGTTGCGCAACGCGCGAGGATAGCGCAACAGTGCTCCCGCCGCAGCGTCGGAAGTCAATTGTAGCAAATCCCCGTTTGACGAAATCGCGCCATCTTGCCGAACCGCAAAATCCGCGCTGCCTGTTTTTTAGTGATCAATGCAATCTCGAATAGGGCGTCATGAAAAAACCCGAAGATATTGACCAAGCGGAATTGGCCAGATTGCGAGACCACCTTCTCGAAAATCCATGGGCGGAGCGAGAAACGGATGTCGAGATTCATAAAGTGTTTCATAATGAACCGATCTCATTCAGGGATGGCGACTATCACTGTAAGCATTGGTGCCACTTTGAGGACTTTTTATTTAATGAAGATGGTACTATTGAGGACGTCAGTTTTAGATATGCGAAATGGTCAAAAGTCCCCCGATACACATCCGATTTCGGAGCCTTAGAATACTTCATAGGGAATGCAGTCTGGCGTCGCCTTTCTTTACGTGACACAACTATATATCCGACAGATAAAATTGAATATCAGGAAGGCGGTTGGCAGGCGGAACTCATCGATTCCGAGGGGCGCATTAAGGGATCGAGTCCGGTGACCCAAACATTCGCCGCAGCAATCCTTCTTGCCGTTATTGACGACGTAACCAAGAATAGAATTTGGGTTCCCGCCAATGGAAGAGAAGATGAAAGCGGCCTAGAGGATGCGGAGGAAGGCGGCTGGTTTGAGGCTCTTCCCACAAAGGAATCTGAGGACAGGGCCCGCAGAGTGGCTTGCAGGAAGGAATTAATCGATTCCGTGCCAGGTTCGCCGGAAGCCGTCTTTCGCGTAATCCAGTCAGCGCTCATTCGCAGTGACGTCGAAGATCGTCTTCTTCTCATATGGCAAGACCAATTGAAGTCCAGGCTGCCAAAGGGCTGGGAACTTGAATGGGACTTGGAGCGGTACAAGAGGGGGCGCGGATTTTGGATCCGCTTCCCAGGCGACAGGCGACAGGCTTTCCGTCTCCAGTTCAGGTTCGATTTGGACGTCCCCGATTATGGCATAACGGGGACCGAGGACATGCTGCCGCCGGGGTCGGTTGCCGAAGCTGACCACGTTTTTGGTCGGCGGCGCAGCGGAGACGATTGCTGGTTGTGGAAAAGATGGCTTTGCGAATTCGGCAGGGATTGGCGAGATAACGAAGACTTTTGGGTTGCAATGTCAAGCGGCCGCCTCGCCGACTGGATTATAGAAATTGCAGTTTACATTCATGACGCCATCGGCCGTGGCGCTCCTTTCGAGAACTTGCAGCCACCTGAATTCATGGACAATTCGAAGGGTGCCGCACCTACGGTACACTGGCAGCTGCCTCCGCATTAGGTTGGGTAATGAATTGTGAGCAGTTCTCACCTGACGAAATCGCGCTACCTGGCCGGGCTGCAATGCCTTCGGCGCCTGTGGCTCTTGGTGAACCAACCGCCGGACTTTGAGGAGCCGCCGCGGGGCTCTCCCACGGACATTGGGCAGGTGATCGGCCAGAAGGCACATCTTCTGTTTCCCGGCGGCATTTTAGTCGAAGAAGAGCCATGGGAACATGCCGAGGCGGTGATCCAGACCGCCGCATTGATGGCCGACCCGTCGGCGCCGGCGATCTTCGAGGCGGCTTTCGAGCATTTTGGTATCCGCGTCAGGGTCGACGTCCTTGAACGCCTCCCCCACAATTCTTGGGGACTGCGCGAGGTCAAGGGTAGCTCTAGGCTAAAGGATCATTACCTTGATGACTTGGCCATTCAGACTTTCGTCGTCAGAGGGGCCGGGGTCCCGTTGACATCGATCCAGCTGATGCATGTCAACACCGGATACGTGCGGGGAAAGGGTGACATTGACTGGCCGGAGTTTTTCGCCCGCGAGGATCTGCAGGAAAACGTCGCGGCGAGGCTTCGTAAACTGCCGCGCTGCCTTCCTGGCCTTCGGGACTGTCTGGGTCTGCCCGAAGCTCCAGTCATTGAGCCAGGATCACAGTGCTCGTCGCCCTTCGGCTGCGAATTCTGGGATCAATGCACGGCAAATAAGCCAGCTGACTGGATTATTCGTCTTCCTCGACTGAGCCAGTCCCAGAGGGATGAACTCAAGACGATGGGGATCGAAATCCATTTCCGCCATCCCGCCCGATTTTCCGCTGTCGTCCAAGCAGGCTATCATCCGCGACGCGACAGCCAGCGGAAAGCCTTTTGTCTCCCCTGATCTCGGCGATCTGCTCAAAGAATTTGGTCCGCCCGCCGCCTATATGGATTTCGAGGCGACGAACCCGGCGATCCCGTTGTACAAGGCAACGCGTCCCTACCAAGCCATACCGTTCCAGTGGTCGCTGCATGTGTTGGATGAAATCGGGCAGCTGTCTCACTGCGATTTTTTGGGGACCGGTGATGTCGATCCACGCCGTTCTTTCGCGGAATCGCTGATCGAGGCCCTTGGATGCGGCGATGTTCCGATCATCGTTTACTCTGCCTACGAAAAGTCTCGATTGAATGATCTTGCCGGCCTGTTCCCCGACCTGCGCCCGGCGTTGGAAGCCATCATCTCCCGGTTGGCCGACCTCCTGCCTGTCGTTCGCGCTGCCGTCTATCACCCCGACTTCGACTTCAGCAATTCCATCAAGAACGTAGGCCCGGCACTCTGCCCAGGGTTTGGTTACGACGACTTGGATGGCGTTGCCGACGGACTGGCAGCGTCGGCTGCGTTCGTAAGGTTGGCGTCGGGTTCTTTTGCGAATGGTGATGAGGCAGCGCAACTGCGTCGCTCGCTGCTTGCCTACTGTGAACGGGATACGCTGGCAATGGTCGAAGTGCATCGGGCGCTGGCACAGCTGGCTTTGGGGTGAAAGCGGATAAGTTTTCAATCATCGAGAAACGTCGAATATGAGTATCAATCGAAATACCCGCAAGCAAGGAGGATTTGCAAATGGCCAATTCCCCGGATCAATGGTCAGATTCACTGCGCATGCTAACAAGAAGGGCCTTGGAGAATTATGAGTTTGTGCCGAGTGAGGATGGCTTGTATTTCAAGCAAGTGCAAGGTGGTTTCGGAGCGATTTCAATAGACGATCTCATGAGTGGAACTCTCAGAATAGTCGAACGAGGTAGCGGCCGGGAGTTCCTCTTCTCTAATGTCGAGGACCTCATTCGTGCCGGATGGGCCCTCGATTAAGCTGAAGGCTGGGTCATTTTGATTTAATTGAGAAACATTTTAACCAGGTTGATTAAATGAACTTATCAGATCAATTCCGGAACGGACAGGATCTCGTTTCGGTCCAGCTTCTGGATCTTGTTACTGCCTACCTTTCAGAAACCGAAGGTCAACGCCTTCTGCTTCCCACGATCCAACGCAGTCTAGTTTGGACCAACGAAAAGATCGTCAACTATTGGGACAGTCTACTGCGAGGCTGGTTCCCGGGCCTGATGCTGGTCCACGATGCCCATGGGGACGCCTATGACAGCAAAGACAAAAAGGTCGAGGCCAAGAAGGGCGAGGGCGATCTCGAACTTCTGGACGGTCAGCAGCGAATGGCCGCGATCCTGCTCGGTTTTGGCGCTGGCCCGCTGGCCAAAACGCGCCGACTATGGATCGATCTCGAACGAGTAGCCAAAGGCCCGCATCGCTTCACCCTGCGCATAACGAGTCCGGGGCAACCATTCGGCTACAAGCCGGATGCCCCCAATTCGCGGCTCGATGTTGATCAGAGCCGCAAAGCATGGGACAGGTGGCTTTTCGGCCCCTCGAAACAGGGTGGAGAGGCTATCGACTGGACAAAGCCACAACAGGTCATCGACGCCCTGCGACGACGCTACGAGACAACGCTTTCAAACGAGAGCAATTACGAGCTGCCAGTTTTGAACGCGACGGACGAAGACGTTTCAAAAGCCCTGCTTCTTTTGCGCCCCCATGCATTCTCGCTTGCGACTGGATCTGATCTGCGTGAGAGCGGCACGAACATATTTCCCCTAGCGCCTCTCATGAGACGGCTCGCGAAGGCACCGAGTTTGGAAATCGCACCCGTGGACATACCGGTTGTCGAGGAATTCGAAGCGCTGATCGCATCGGATAAGAATAAGAATGCAAAATCTTTAAATGATGCGTTCGCAGCCGTTCTGCATCAACCGATGGCAGTCAAGAAAGTCACGAAAGAGCTGTTTGTGGAAAGGGGTGCCTACGAGGAGTTCTTCAAGCGCATCGGCCAGGGCGGCACCGCGCTTTCGGATGACGAACTGTCCTATTCGCTCATCAAGGCGCGGATTCCTGCGGCGCGCGAGGTGCTGGAAGCGATCGTGAGAGATCCGAAAATTGGTCGGCTTGCCAATCCGACGCAGATCGCTCTGGCCGGACTGCGACTGGCGCGCATGCGGACCATGAATAGCGGCAATATCTGGGATCGCATCGGCCGCCCTACGCCGGATTTCGTTTCCAGCCTTCCACACGAAAATCAAGACGGCAAAGACTCCGGCGGAGCCGAAAGCGATAAGGATAGGGAAAAGAAAAAGGAAAAAGTCGAACTGGCTCATCGTTTCATTGCAATGTTGACCCCGGCCGAAAACTGTGAACTCGCGGGTTTGATGAAGGATCTTCGTCAGCTCCTTGGTGGCGGACCGAATCGGGACGGCAAGGTTTTTGAAGAAACAGCGTTCCCGGCCATCCTATTGGGGCATCTTCCGAGCGAGATGATCGACATTGGGCTTATGCTGGTCGGATTGCACAACCTCAAGGATATCGACCCGAAGGCGCTGCGGGCGTTCTGCCTCTGGTGCCTGACATTCGGCGATGCAGCGCAGGCAGCGAATGCCTTAGCGATGCAGGCGATTGCAGAAGAGGCCGCCGACACGCCCCCGTCTGGGGACGATATTCTGCGCGCAGTCGTCAAGAAACTGGAAGACGAGGGCAAAGCAAATGTGGCGCCGACGCTCGACGACATCCGAAGACTGCGCATGGCCGTCCCTGCTTTTGATGACAGCGGGACCGGTCCTCTGCTGCGACCGTCGAGCGAGCGGTTCAGGGCGGAAGGGGTCGATCAGAGGATCGCAGTTGCCATGAACGAGATGCGCTTCAGGTCCAGACGCGGAAAGAACGCCCTACTGTGGCTGCAGCGAGAATATCTTCGCAGGCATTTTTCGACGTATGATCCGACCTCCGACCGGGACGAGGACCTGCCGATCGATCTCGATCACGTCGTGCCGCAGGAGAGGTTTGCCTTCTGGTGGCAGGAAGGTGGTTTTCCCTTGGGACAAAATCGTGAAAGACTGAGGTATCCCGAGAACCAGGAGGTGCTGAAAAACCTTTGGAGCTACCGTGGCGAGATTGGGAACCTCCTTGGCAATCTGCGCTGGCTGTCCTCGTCGGAAAACAGAAGCCGAGGCGCAGATATGCGCGGTCGCGGCATCGAGTCGCTCAAGGGAGACGATGATCTCATCGTCGATCCGGACTCTGATTTCGAATGCGAAGACTACAGAAAAAATGGCGACAAGCGGAACCTGCCTAAGATCATGTATGCTTTCGGCCATCTCATCGACTGCGAGGGGGAAGGAGGCAATGCGAGGCTCGGTTTTTCCGGCTGGACCACGAATGACATCCGGCTGTGGCAGTATCTGGTGGAGATGCGCCAACTGGAACTGATAAGGCGGCTTATCATCGACAGCGGCATCGCCGGCCTGCTGCCGGAGAAGGCGGAGCGGGAAAACCATCATATGAGATAAGTGGCGTTGTGCCTCTTGGGGAGTAACACACAAAAGGCAAAGGATTCGCGCGGGCGACGAGTGCCTCCGCGGGAAACCTCGGCTGGCGGCTTCAAAGATAGACCGCATCCGCTAACGGGATTAACAAGCAATTCCTCATTGCACATTGGTTACGCCTGATTCAGCGAAGCCGATTTTACCATCGCCGGTCGGACTTCCCCCGCCGGCCCTCTCTGCGGCAGACTGCAATGTCGCTCCGAGATTGTCCAATTGCTCCCGCATCACATCGACTAGTTCTTGCGGCTCAACCACTTGGATGGCCCCGCCCCATGTGAACAAATGCCAGCACATCTCCAGTAATCCCCCCGCCTTGAAGCGAACCAGGAGCGATCCATCCGGCTGGTCCTCGAACGTCTGGCTCGGGTGAAAGAGGTGCTCGCGGGCGTCGTCCGCCGCCTCCGGCGACACCCGCCACACAACGTTGAAGGGTTCTTCCTGGAAAACGCCGAATGAATTGGCCGCATAGGCATCCAGGCTGAAATCCGGATCGCGTGTGAATTGGCCTTCCGCTCGTTCCACCTTCTCGATGTTGGCAAGGCTGAACAGCCGGATTGCCTCGATATCGGGACTGGCATGAAAGCCAACCAGGTAGTGACGGTTGCCGTAGAGAAAGCCATAGGGGTGAACAAGGAGGCGGCTGTGCGCCCCAGTCTCTCGGGCTCGATAGTGCAATGTGACGGGCCAGGCTCCTTTGATCGCCTCCCGCAAGTCCCGCATCACCGATCCGGCGATGCGAGGCCGCGGCCCCGGTCGCATGGCCAATCCCTGCGCTTCCAGCAGCGCCTCGTGATCGGCCTCGATCCTGAGCAGCACATTGGGCAGCAGCATGCTGCGCAGCTTGGCTTCCACACCATCGACCACGTCAGCCTGATCTTTCAGGCCCTCCTGTCGCAGCCGCCCGGCCGCCGAACGCAGTGTCGTCAACTCGTCCACGGTGATCGGCACCATGGCGCCGCTTCGGCGTGAGCGGATGCGCCAGCGCTTGAGACCGTCGCCGAGATAAACTTCCTCGACATCGGGAAAGAATTCGCACACGGCATCCCGCATCCGTTCCGCAGTGCGGCGGCCGACCGAGAATTTCTCCTGAATGTCGCGCAACGAAAGCCCCTCTGCCGTGCCCTGCAATTCGTTGGCAAGGCGGAGAAGCGCCTGACTTTTTTCGTAACGCATAGTCGTCCTTGGCGATTGTGTGAATTGCGAGGATACCGTTTTCGTCCAATCTCGATACCTCGGTGGTTAAAATTGACAACGCCAAAAGCACTTAGCGCGCCCTCTATCTTCGGGAGGTGCCCTTGACACGGCCTGCGAAACGCAACCCGGTGAATTTTGTCATGACGCCTCTCCAAAAGCGGCCCCGCTCCTGCCCCGAGCGGGGCCTGTTTGCTGATCGGGGCTCCGGATCTCAGGTGCTGGCGGGCTCGCGCTTCGATAGGCGATGGCGGCATGAGTTTCGCAATAAGCCCCGAGAACTTTAGGCGCGCCGCAGACATGCGCCGCGTCATCAACGGGCTTTGCCGGCCAGCGGCATTGGCCTTCCTTGGCGTCGATGAGTGCGATGCCGTCGATCTCGAAGAGAGCCTCGGTCTTCTTGACGAAATCCGCGCTAGCGGGCTCAGCTTGAGGGCGCTCTTCCTCGAGCTGTTTCGAGGGAGCTGGAGGCTTGGCGTCCTCTCGCTTCTTCCGGGACCCGGACCTTGGATTGCCGAAATTGGCGCCTCTCGGCAGGCGGTGGTCACCGGCAAGGGCGAGGCCGCTTCTCGCCTTTAAGGCGCCTGTCCTGAAGAGCTTTCCGGTAACCGAGTTGCGCGTAAAGGCAGGCCCCAGCATGCGCGCGATCTCGCCACCGCTTTTGCGATAGATCAGATATTGTTCGGTGATGAAAGCGACGCGCTCGCTGGTCCATTTCGGCGAGGGCGCTTCGGCGGCATTTTCAGGACAAGCAGGATCAAGCGCCGTCATGATCGCCCGCGTCTCTCGATTTTGCCGGCGCTGTGCCTGATGCTTTGCGGCATCGGCCAATGACGCGAGGTTCTTTTTCACCGTCCGCGACGAGCCCGCGGGGATGAGGAAATCGTTGATCCGTTGAGCAAGCGGCATGGCCGGAACCCTCCCTTCCGGCGTAATATTGCCCACTGATCTGCTGAAATGACAAGTATTTTTCAACAGATTTCAACGAAAATTTGCTTGTGTTCTTGTCCTAAAAGGCAAATAATTTCGTCATGAGCACAAATCGTATTAAGCAACTGCGCATCGAAAAAGGTCTGACGCTCGGTCAACTGGCCGAGAAGGTCGGGCTTTCCGAAAGCCATTTATCCCGCGTGGAAGCCGGCGCCAGGGGGGTGAAGCTCTCGAAGCTCGGCGCGCTTGCCAAGGTCCTAGGAGTTCCCATGATCGAGTTGATGCCGCAAGAAAGTTTTCGAACACGCGTCCGATCTTACCCCTTACGTTCCGCCGAGAGGCTCCGCTGTGGAGAAAGCGCTCGCCTCATCAAGTCAGCGCATGTTTCGCGTGCTCTCGGGCGTCTTGAGCGAACTCGAAATCAACGAGAATGATCTCATCATCGCCGATTGTTCGAAGGGTGCTATTGCTCAAGTTGTAAGCGGCTCACTTGTGGTTGCCGAAGCCATCAATACACGGACAGACGAAAAGTCTTTACTGTTGCGCCAGTTCATCAGTCCGCACCTCCTGATTACGAACAGCGAAGATCAAAACTCTATTTCTATTCATACGCTTAAGGCAAGCGTGGCGATACTGGGCATTGTTCTCAGATAGTTTATGTTAATTATAATAATATATAAAACCTATCTAGCGCTCATCTACCTGTTGCGCAACCGAGAACTAAGACCTTAGGCTTAGCCGTGAAAGAGCTTCTCATCGCTATCCCAAGTTGATTTGCCATGCCCTCCAGTTCAGAAACTACGCCCCCCTCTCAAATTCACCACCGCTTCACTTCCGATCTTCTGGAAGTCTACCCTGCGGAGACAAAGCATACCTTCCAAGATCTAAGAATGTTCCGGGTCCTGTCGGACGTCCTCTCCGATCGCAAGATCAAATCCGGGGAGGTGATCGAGATGACGTCTCTCGATCCAGGCCAGACTCCAGAACCCTACTCGATTGTGGCCGTGTGCTTCATCTGGAGCGGGGTGCTTCTCCTGCGGCAGTTCGTGCCGCCGAGAATGCTCATCACAAACAGCGCCAAAAGAAACCTTCCAAATTTGTACCTCGATCAGTCTTGGAAGGCAGTGGCCTTCTTGCACTTGGATTCAGATAAATAATGCGGATCGTTTTTCTTGTGAGCACCATTGGCTTCGCTCTTGCCCTAAAACTTGCTAAGAGCGGACACGAAGCGATGATCGCGGTGGATCCGAAGGGCGAGACAAACTGGTATTGCCGGCGCCGTATGCTAGATCGTCGAGAGCAGCGAGATATCCCCGCCCGCTCGAGAATCTCCGGATTGATCTCCGTGCTCCGGTCTTCGCCCCCGGTTTCTGCGACCGCAGCGATCCGCCAACTCCGCAAGGGTGAGCGGCCCACGCCGCCGGTCTTGTTCTTTCTTGACGGCACCGGCAAAAGCGCAAGCCTAAGATTCGAAAGGGACCTTCCGAAAAGTAGCGCGAACCATCGTCATGAGCGTCATGGGCTGTCACAAACAACAGAATCTCCCTGTTAAACAATGGGTTACGCAATGACGATGGTCACCCATAGGATCGTCATGACATCGTCATCGCTCGTCATCCCATCCTAGAGTTTTCAATTCCTTAGTGAAAATGGCGGTCGCGCTACCGAGGATTTCTGCGCTTTTTGATGCGATTTAGGGGTTAAGAAAACTTGTCCTCTTGCCGTTCGGACAGCAC
Organism: uncultured Alphaproteobacteria bacterium; assembly: GCA_963757195.1. GTDB lineage: Bacteria > Pseudomonadota > Alphaproteobacteria > Rhizobiales > Rhodomicrobiaceae > Rhodomicrobium. The sequence continues at coordinate 596,853 of CAVWQG010000001.1, read as the reverse complement.
TCATTCCAGACGGGTCCTGAACCACGAAGATAAAGTCCAACTCACACCATGACAACAGGTTGAACGCGGCAGCGGGCTTCCGGCCGCTCTCAGGTTTCAGAGTTCCATCTTCCGAAAGGGACGGTGGTGTGAAGAAACGCTCTGTTGGTTCGCTTTGTCTTGCCGTTTTCCTGCCGCTTAAGCCCAAACTGCAAAACCGAATGCCACTGAAATCGGGGTCGAAGAACCGGTTTCAGGTCCTGATGCGCGTCTCTTTCCCCTTAAGCCATTGAAAATTAAGGGTGGACGATGACGATCCATGACGATGTCATGACGATCCCGCAGCAAACCATCGTCATTGCCTAAACCACTGATATCGCATGGGAAAACACTACTCAACGAGCCTGAATGACGATGATGACGATGTTTCGCGCTCTATTTTGGGGGACGCGCACGGCTAAAATCGCTTGCCTCATTGCCGCTCCGACAGGATGGCGATGATGCGCTGGTTTGTGTCCCGCGTTTTTTCGATGCGGATTCCCTTTTTGCGAAGCGCGGGCGCCGCCATCGTGAGGCGGCTTGAGAGCGCTTGCGGGTTTCTCGGCCAGCTTCGCTCGCGCCTTGCGCCGTCGGGCGCAAAAGGGGCAAGCCTCTCAAGCAGGGTTACGCATGGACCGCGCCAGGCGCCGCCGCTTTGGTCCAGAAGCGCCAAAAGCGATACCAAGACAGCGTCGCCTTCGAGAACGCTATCGACGGCCTCCATGGCGTTGCGGTGGAAGGCTTCCTGGATGGCGCCCTCTTGCCAAAAGGCGCCTTCGCAGGCGCTCGTCCAGGCGATGAAGCTCGCCAGCCTCGGCAAGCGCGAGGGCATGGGTCTGTCTGTTGCGGCAAGGCCATGGGCGAGCCCATCCAGCAGCGCAGCCAGCACGCGGGGCGCGGCCTGCTCCAGCCTTCGCGCGAAGACCTCGTCGGGAACCCGGTCGGCATCGGCGATCGAGCCCAGCGCCATGAAGATGGTTCGGTCGGCAAGGTCCGAGCGCGCGATCACGTCGCCGACGCTCGTCAGGCAAACGGGACGCGCAACCTCGAACAAGGCCTCCTCGCTATCGGTATGAAGGGCGCGGGTGGCAAAACCGCCGCCCGTGGCGACGCGGCAAAGCGCGTCCGAGAGCCAAGGGGGGATCGAGGAGAGATTGTCATAGATGAGGCAGGCCGCGTTGGACCCCGCGATAAACAGATCGCGCTCGTCCTTTGGCGCGGAGCGCAGGGCCGAGGCGTTCGGGTCGATCAGCCGGCGCAATGTCTTCGCGGCCGTGGATTTCGCCGATCCCGCCTCGCCCGTGAGCGCGAGCAAGGGATAGGGGCCTGTGGGGCGCAGCGCGCTTAAGAGCCAGCCCACCACGAGCTTGAAATCGTCCTCGCGGCTGAGGTTCAAAAGCCCCTTCAGTTCCGAAATCGATCCGCCGCGCTCGGGCACCGGCAGCGCGAGCATGCCTCTGGCCCTAACAAAGAAGACGGGCGGTTCGGCGACCACACGCCAGCCTCCGCCATGGATTTCGACGGCGCGCCACGCGTCGTCGCAAAGGTCCACATAAAGCCTGGAGCCAAGGCTTGCCGTACGCAGAAAGACGGGCGCCGTCTCGCCTTTGAACTTTGCCAGCGCCTCGATGGCGGCGGTCGCTACACTCAAGGCTTCGGTGTTGGGCGCGCGGCCCGTTTCCTCGAAATAGCGAAACAACAGCCAATCCTTGAAGCCGCGGCTCCGCACGGGCCAGACTTCGCGGTGAGGGGCGCGGATGACGGCGTGCGCAACGCCAAGCGGTGTCTTGAACAGCGTCGCCTCGCTTTCGGCGAACCCGATCAGCCGGTCGGCCTGGGTTGGCTGCTTGTCGTCCTCATCGGCTGCCGCGCGCCGCCGCCGCGGCAGTGCCTGGCGAGCGGCATGAACTTGCGCCAGCGGCTCAGCGTCTTCGACCGCGGCGCCCAGAACCTCGTCGAAGCGGTCGGGCTCGTGGATATGAAGCTCGCTCACATCCTTGAAGCCGGACAGCCGAGCCGCGGCGATCCTGTCTTTGTGGCCCGACTGCATGAGGCGTTGCAGGAGCGCCTCACCGCCTTGATCGGGCTCGACAAGGGCGATCATGCGCCGGCCCTCCAAGAAGACATCGTCGCGCGCCGGCCGGAAGGTGGCGGCGCCGGGCGCGCCAAGCGCCGCTCGTCCGCGATACCAGAGCGTATGGCAATCGCTCTCGCCTTCGACAAGGAAGAGAGGATCGCCGCCCTCTTTCAAGCGATCGAGCCCGTAAAGCGACACGCTATGGCCTTGCGCCTTATCCCAGATCAGCTTGGGGTTCCCCTGGCACGCCACGCGATAGCGAAGGCGCAAGAGACTGCCATCCGGCCTTCGATAGGGGATGGACACCGCCTGTTGGCTTGGCCGGTAAGGGTTTTGCACAGTCTCAAGCCCGAGCGATCTCAGGAATTCAAGGGGCAGATGTTTCAGCGTCGCGTAGGTCTCGAGGCTGATCCCCCTTTGCGCAAGACGCGGCTCGATCCCAAGTTCCTGCGCAAGCTGAAGCGCCGCCTCGGTCAGCGATGATCCTTCGAGGAAGGCTTTCAAATCCAGAAGATCGCGCCCGGTGTCTCCCGTCGCAAAGTCGCTCCAGACGCCGCTTCGGGCGTTGATTTTGAAGGAGCCCGGGTGCTCGTCGGCGCGGGTCGGATTCTTGGCGACATATTCCTCGCCCTCCCATCGCCCCCCGGGAAGCCAGTGCGGCAGAAGCGAACGCGCGGAAAACAGCGCGGTGTCCGCGATCTCCTTGAAGTTCAGCGGCGCAGACTTGATCTCGGCGCCGAAGCGCTCGGTCCTGTGTGTCATGGAACATTGCCCCCCGAGGTCTCCGCCTGACGTGCGGGACCTTTTTTTCGTTATGACTTCTGCTCACTCATCACGGTGTCCGGCGCGACCGTGCGCTGTCCGCAACGCGGGCAGCGCCTGCCCCCTTCCTCGCCCAAGAATGCTCCGGCCCTGGAGAAATCCTCAAACGCGATCGCGCCGCCGGACGCTTTGACGAGCTTTATCAGGGTGGAAAGCCGCGGTTCCCGGACCGGCGGGATGCCGTCTTTGGGAATGAGCCGCGACAAAAGCGAGGGTTGAACGCCCATCAGGCGTGCAAAGCTTTCCCGCGTGTGGCCGGATCGGTGGAGGAAGTCCTGGAATTTCTCGACAAGCAGCATCGGCAGCCTCATTTGCTGATCTTGCCTGATACTTGTCTAACAGGTCTGAGTCGCGCAACGAAAAAATTCAATGACCCACTTGAGGTTTTTGCCTCTCTGAGCAATATTCGTGTCATGGAGACAAGTAGAATCAAAAGATTGCGCTTGGAGCGCGGGCTGACGCTCGCCGACCTGGCCGAAAAAGTCGGGCTGTCGGAAGGCCACATGTCGCGCGTCGAGGCAGGCACGCGAGGCTTGCGCTTCGCCAAGCTCGACCGTCTTGCCCGGACGCTGGGAGTGCCGGTCACCGACCTCGTCGCCGCCGAGGAGGTGGCGTTTACGCCCGATCTCGAAGCCTATCATCCCCCGAAAGGATCGGTGGTGGCCAAGGCCTTGGCCTCATCCACCCAGCGCATGTTCCGCGTGCTGTCTGGCGTCCTAACCGAGCTGGACCTGCGCGAGAACGCCTTGATCGTCGCCGACATGGATGAGAAAGCCGTGAAAGCTGTCGGCAGTGGAAGCGTTGTCGTCGTCTCCATGGCGTCAAAGGAGAGCGATCCTATTCTCCTGCTTCGGCAGTTTATCGCGCCCTATCTTCTGATCACCAACAGCCGCGAGCAGAACTCTTTGCCGATCCACATGCTGATGACGCCCGCTAAGATTGCCGGCGTCGTGATTCTCTAATCGCAGGCAGTCACGTTAACCTGCGCAACTGTTTCCCCTCCTGTTGTCTGTTTTCCGCAGCTTCCCGCGACGACCTTGCTGCGCAGCCCCTCGATGTCAACTGCCTATCGCGTTCTCGCGTCCATCCTGGACGAGTGCTAACCGTGCGCCTTGTTGCAAACATGAAGGCCCTGAAGCGTTACGCTATCGTCGCGGCATCTGCTGGCGGCCGCCTCCTGTTGTCGCGGATCGTCCGACGCGAGCTGATCACGCATAGCCAAAGCGTTCTCACTTGCTGCGACGTTATCACCGTCGCGACGCCAAGGCGCTAGACCGCAGCCAGATGGGTTGCTCCAACAGGCAAAAACGGTGTTGTCTTGCATAGGACTTGTCTTTAAGGCCGAACCTGTGCTTAGTTCGGACGTGGTTCGGGGCTTTGTGAACGAGGTACGCTCACATGGGGATCGCTCCGGCGACCATGAAAGCTTTCGATCCGGCAGGAGGTAAAATGGAACGCTCACCCCAAGCAATGGGCCGCCGCGTTAACATAGCTGAGCTCGACGAGGATCGCGGTTTCCGCGATCAGGGGTCCGCATCAAGCGAGAGGCAAAGTGCTTCTTCGTCTTCCATGGCGGTCTTGGCCCCAGCGCTACAAGGCGGTGCGCCGACTGTGCGATCCACGCTGAAAATGTCTGCGAATGGAAAGTGTGATGAGACGAATGGCCCTCTCCTACTTCGCATGAGGGATTTGCGCGCGGTTTATGGTCTTGTGCCCGCAACGGTCTACCGCTGGATCGCCAACGGCGAATTTCCATGTCCCGTTAACCTCGGCGGCAACAGCGTCGCGTGGCATCGCGAAGAAATCGAAGAGTGGCGCCGCACGAGACCCCGAGCCAATATACGCCGCCGAAAGGACATCCCTGGGATCAGATAAGCTAGCGTTCGCTGCCTCTTCAAACGGTGGTAGGGAGGGCAGTCCAAGAGCCGAAGCGCGTTTTCAGACTGCAGCGCCCTCCTGCGCTGCCCCTTCTAGCATCAAGCTTGCGAAGTAGCGATCCACATCGCCGATCAGCCGCTTCTTTTCGGGTAAATATTGGAATCGATTGTAGATGCTTGTGAAACGCCGAACGTTCAACGATATATTCGAATGTTCCATCCGATCGCAGCCACGTTTCGTGGCCATTTCTGATATGTTTTTTCTTCAGTTTGAAGGATGTTCGGTTCCAGATATTGTTTCCTATATACTTCTCATTGATCAGAATTTGGTGCACGGTGCCGGGACCAAGGGCGCCCAAGGTCGGTAGGAACCCCGCGCTGATTTAGGATGTCGGCGATATCATGCTTAGTCTTGCGGTCTTCGACAAAAGCGCGATAGATTCCAGCGCACAATCTCGATCTCCTCCGGAGGTCCGGGCACAAGAATGACGCGATCGGTTTGGATGCTTTTGTGCTCGCCTCGAGCGAGTTCTCCTTTGGCGACGGAATTTTGATCGATAAGGCACCTGCGCAGACCGAAGCCTGCGGGGCCTCCTGGCGAAATCCGAGTTCGATGAGCCGGCACTGCCCTGCAAAAACTTTCGTTGAGCTGGATGTCGAGATTTTCACCCGTGAACCTCGCACGGGGACGTTCCCTCGGCCTCCAGTGGCGAGTCATGCCGAGCTGGGGAGCCGCTTCCGCCAGGCGATCCAGCCGACGACTATTGATAGTGTCGCCACGATAAGCGGCGGCGCCACGTGCCCGTATTCGCCGTGGAGGGTGACGGTCGCGAGCGCCGCCAACATCACGGTGCAGCCGAGCGCCGCGCCCCACAGCCGCGTCCGCGCCCGCGCCAGCAGAACGGCGGTCGTGAGTTCCAGCGATCCGGTCACGAAATGGAACCATGGCGGGTACCCCCACCGCAGATATTCCTGGTAGATAGACCCGGGGGCGAAGATGTTGCTGAGCGATCCCACGACGAAGAAAGCTGCAAGCGCCAAGGCCGAGACTTGGCGCCAGGAAATCTTTGACATTTGTCCATCCTTTCTGATGAGGGCGACGCATTCATTCCGAAGGAGATGCGAATTTCCGGAGCAGGTCCGAAAGTCGCATCTCATCGCTGATCCGCGGACCTACGCCGCGGCGCCCCTCTGAGCCGCTGCGAAGACATCGCGAGGGGGCGTCGTGCCCGCGACGTGCTCTGTACCCTCGGCCCCGAGGTCCATCCAGCCCGAGTTGACGGCCTCAAACATAGCTTCGGCCGATCCGGTCTGACCCTTCGGGATGCCGAACTGCTCGAACGCTGCCGGCCAATCGGCCCGCGGGACGGCAAAGGCTTTGACGTCGAGCTTTAGGACTTCCCCCAATTGGGCGGCGACTTCATCCGCGCTGACCATCGAACCGAGTTCGATGACTCGCTGCCCCGACCACGTCGGCCCGGTCAGCAGCGTCGCCACCTCCGCGCCAATGTCGTTCGTCGCGACCATGGTCGATTTCCGGTTAGTCGGATTGTAGTAAACTGGGAGCGTGCCGCCCTGGGCGACGTGCAGGCCGTAAAGGAAGTTTTCGAAAAACGCGCCGGCGCGCACGAAGGCGATCGGCGATGTCAGTTTGCGAAAGCCTTGCTCCAGCAGCGAGAGGGCGGTGATCATCCCCAGCCCGCTGGTCCGGTTCGCCCCCATCGACGAGAGCCCGACCACACGCGGCGGCGCGGCCTTGGTCAGCGCCTCGACATAGTTCGCGATGACGCCCTTGGCTTCCTTGAAGTCCGGCGAGGGGGCCCAGACGGCCGGCAACATGACAAACGCGCCGTCGACGCCCTTGAGCGCCGGCTCGATGGCGGCCGCATTGTTCCAGTCGCCGTCGACCAGTTCGACGCCTTGGTGCCGCCTTCGCGCGGTCGCGACCAGCGCGCGTACTTCTTGCCTTGCGCCAACAGATGTTGCCGTTGCGCCGCCACTTTTCCCGTAATTCCCGACTACAAACATGTGTATTCTCCCTCTATGTCTATATTAGGCCGGTCTCATATAAGACTATCTGCACCGCAAGGAGGCAGTTTTTTGTAACCAGGAGAGAAAAAGGGAACCCATATGAGCGACGCATTGAGCGCGATCGAGCGATTCAGCCGATATCAATCGGACGAGGCCCAGTCAGTAGAACCCGTACATTGCCCGGTGCGCGACGTGCTCGACCGCATCGGCGACAAATGGAGCATACTCATGATCATGACCCTCGCGACGCGACCGCTGCGCTTCAGCGAGCTTCGCTGAGCCATCCGCGACATCTCCAAGCGCATGCTCACCCAGACGCTGCGCGACTTGGAGCGCGACGGACTTGTCACCCGCCATGTCTTTCCGACCAAGCCGCCGAGCGTTGAATATTGCCTTTCCCCGCTAGGCCAATCCCTGCTGAACCCGATGGCGAGCCTCATTGATTGGGCCGACCGTCGTTATTCCGATATCCATGCCGCGCGCGTCCGCTTTGACGGAGCACCCTGTGATGTCCAGCGCTAGGGATCTGAAACAGAAGTTCGCGTCATCGCATGTGCGAGGTCTAGCGATCAGCCGCTTCTTTTCGGGCAGATATTGAAATCGATTGTAGATACTTGTGACTTTGCCGCGGGCTGTTTTTTGGTTGAGGCAAAGCCCAACCTCGAAATCATTATAGCCAAGGCTCGCTGCAACTGTCCCACATGTGCGCCTGAAGTCATGGACGTGGACATCATCTGGGATCGAGCGATACACAAACATTGAGGTGAAAAACGAGATTTTATGCCCAAAGCGAACCCTTTTTTTCACCTCATATTTCACCTTTGGATTTAAATTAAGAGCAGTGCTGATGATTAACCCACTGATCTTACTGGCGTCCCCGACAGGATTTCGAACCTGTGACCCCCAGATTAGGAATCTGGTGCTCTATCCTGCTGAGCTACGAGGACACGGACCCCCATTAGAGCGTGCTTTCAAGAAACGTCAACAGACGTTTGCGCTCCAACTCGAATGTTTAGGGCTGTGATGGAGCAGCAGCGTCCGCAATCCTGGAGGCGCATGGCTGGAAGCATGCTAATTGTGGCGAGGCATTCACGTCGACCTCAAGCCGCAGGCCGGTCATCGTGTCGGTGTGGTAGAGATGGCTGGGTCGGCCAGGCATCATGTGTCGCCGCTGCCCTCTCAGGCTCATGCCCGTCACGTCAACTGCCGGATTTAGCGAAACGGACCTTTGTCAGCCCGCCAGCCCCCCTTGTTGACACTTCCGTTCGTAGCCGGCGCGGAGACCTGATAGGGGTTGAGAAGCTGAGACAAGCCAATCTAAACGGGCTCGATCAAAGTCGCAGACTGATTCCCGGCTTGCCTCATCCATCGTTCCGGCATGGGGAACAGCCGGCGCCGGCTGAAGCGGTCCTTACGGCTTCGAAGGCAGTCGTGTCGCACCACACGAGATTGCCGACGCTAAACCGAGTAGGGCAAGCTCCGCCTTCTCGCGGCGACTCTGACGCCGGGCTTTTGGCTTGAGTGCGACGAGTTCAGTCCTTAAAGAGGGCGGGATGTTGGCCCGCTTCGCTTCGCTATTCCTCGAGTTTTTTCAAACTGCGACTTTCGTAAGCCTTATGCTTTCCATGGTATTTTCAGCTAGCGGTCAGCCTCAAGCGACGGACGATGGAAGTTGTCAGCTTGAACCAGGGGGCGAGAGCACCGTTTTGTCGATCTCCGGCCCAAATACACTCCATCTCGCAGATGGCCGCATGGTTCGTCTGGCGGAGATCCTTACGCCCTTGAATGCTGAAGGAGCAGGCTACGCCCAATCCTCAAGCGCCACAGACTATCTGCGGTCAAATGTGCTTGGGCGGAAGGTGGAGGTCAGATTTGGCGGCAACCGGCATGATCGTTACGGCGCTACCGTCGCTCATATTTTCGTGGCCGGCGAACGCCCCTTTTGGTTGCAGGAACGCCTCGTCAGCGCGGGGCTCGCCGAAACGTTTCCGCAACCCGATAATCATGCATGCGCACACCAACTGGCCTCGCTAGAAGAAAAGGCCAGGGATGAGAACCGTGGGTATTGGGGACTTGCGTTATTTAAAGTTTTGCCCGTACGCGAAACCAGATCCATCCTAAACCTAGCGCAAACCTATCAGATTATTGAGGGCGAGGTGGCCTTTGTCACGCATGCAGGCGGTCGCACGATCTTTCACTTCGTCGAAGGCAGCAAAGCTAGCTTTACCGCAATCATCGAGCCGACCGCACAAAAAAGAATGCCCGAACGAAGCCTAGATGACTGGCAAGGGCAAAAAATACGCATCCGCGGATGGATCGAAAGAAAGAAGGGGCCGACCATCACGATTACTCAGCCGGAACAAATTGAACTGCTCCACCGGCAACCAACCACAACCGCCTCACCAGATAACCCGCAATAAGCGATAGATGAGGCCAATATTTACGCCGCTTCTTTCTTATCGTGTTCTTCCGGCTTTCCTTCATGCTTGCGTTGAAGACGCCCAGCCTTTGTCAACGCCTCGGCAACCCTCTGAATCGCGATAGACTCATCCACATCTTGAGCTGCTGCAATTTCGCGCGCCATTCGATCCAAAGCGGCTTCATAAAGCTGACGCTCGGAATATGACTGTTCTGGTTGGGAATCAGAGCGATACAGGTCGCGGACGACCTCCGCGATTGTGATAAGATCGCCCGAGTTGATCTTCTGCTCGTACTCTTGAGCGCGGCGGCTCCACATGGTGCGCTTCACACGTGCGCGGCCACGAAGCGTCTCCAAGGCGCGGGTCAGAACAGCATCATCAGAAAGCTTACGCATTCCTGCGCTTTGACTCTTAGATGTGGGCACACGCAGCGTCATCTTATCTTTTTCAAAGTTGATGACGAAAAGTTCGAGCTTGCAACCAGCAATCTCCTGTTCTTCGATCGCAACAATACGTCCAACTCCATGCGTTGGATAAACCACATATTCGTTGGTCTCGAAGCCAAAGCGCCTTTGGCTAGCAGTCTTCTCAGGCATACTCGCTCTCACTTGTTTTTGTCTTGGCAGATGGTACTCATCTCAATGCGACCGGTTGGCGCCTCGCGGCGTTACCGGGAATAAATAGTCGTCCAGCCCACAAGGAGCCGATTCAAGCCACGCCTGAATAGTGATACTTCAGCAAACGGTTTGCTCACGTCTGCTTTATGGTCCTCGCTGAAGCTGTCGTATGAAATCAACCTCTGCGCGTGAAACGATTTTCACTGACCCTTAAATATTATCAAAATGCGCCGAATTTAGGAAGCTTTCAAAGAGGTTAATCCCCGGGAATCTTGCGAGTCGCCCTTGATTCCTAAGGGTAGTGTTAACAAAGCAACGGTCAACAGGTTGGAGTTGTACGGACCACGTTCTGGACTTTGACCCTGAACCCCGGCGCCGGGCGTTCCAGCAAGACGTTGCGGCGGAAGCGATAAACCCGAGCCGGACGCCCGCCAGTGCGTGCCGCCGTTTGTCCGGTAGGCTCTACGAGGCCTGCATTTTCGACGAGTCGCCTGAAATTCTGTTTATGCAGGAAGCTTCCGAGAATGGCTTCTACAACTCGCTGCAAATCGAACAGGGTAAAAGTTTCCGGCATGAGCTCGAAAATGACCGGCCTGTATTTGAGTTTACCACGAAGTCTGCTCATAGCCGTAGCCAGAATGCGACGATGGTCGAACATCATCTGCCTTCCAAGAGTTCGGCAATCCCGGCCAGTGTTTCGCCGCCGCTCGTCCATCCCGGGCTGCCTCGGCTATCAACCCGGCTTCATACATGAGCTCGTAGCGATCCAGAACCTTCTCATCATCCCACGGGACGGATTGACCAAAGCACATGCGAAGCCGGTCCACTCGGGCCAACGGCCGGCGAGGGGCCCCGCTCATTTCCGGCTGCGCCGCCCACTGCTCGAGCCTGGGCTCAATCTCCTGCGTGAGAATTTCGGGCTTCCCGTTGCGCCAATCCTCCCAGGGAAGGTGAGCATACCAGGCGCTCCACTTTGCCCCGCTCGTCCGGGGCGCTTCCTCGTTGCGAGTGAGCGCCAGGTAACCGATGGAAACGACATGCAGTCCCTCGTCTCCTGGCCGGGCGTGCCGTCCGCGGTCTCCGAAGGTGTAGAGTTGCTCCACATAGCCCAGGTCAACGCCCGTTTGATCTCTCACCCAATCGCGAAGTCCGATCTCCAAAGTCCGATGTTTCAACGGCGTGAACAACCCGAATGGAAGCGCGGGCAGCGAGCCAGGCGCTTGCGACGAAACCGTGAGAATCTGCGGCTCTCCGCCAAGCATCGATACGATGGCGGCGTTGAGGCCGATTTCGACCGCAGCAGCTTCTTCATTGGCTGCGGTAAGGAAATCAGCTCTTTCCGTAGTTCTCGCCGGTATGAGAACGTCCTCGGGTGTCATGCCAGCCCATCCAGCCAAAGCCACAAACAAAGCAGGCTTGCCGCGGCGCGATCGCGCCGGGCCTATTTCGCCGTAACGATGCGGCCGTTAAGGCCGGGACTAAAGCAGTGTGCTCGATATAGAAGGTCAAGAACCGAAAAAAAAGGCAAAACCCGGGAAGGCATCGCTCTTGAAAGAGAGGCTCTGCGGCCGAAAAGACCGCATATAGCTCCTGCCGATGCTGTTTCCCTCCAAACTCAAGACTATGAATGCGAGCCGGAGACGCTCTTGCAAGCGCTCAGGGCTATCAAATCTCTTCTTGCGGCTCGAGAACCTGGCGGCCGCCATATTTGCCAGACTTGAGGTCGATATGATGCGGGCGGCGCAGCTCACCCAACTCCTTGTCCTCAACATAGGCCGGCGCGACCAGCGCGTCCGCCGAACGCCGGTTTCCGCGCTTCATGCGCGACACTTTTCTCTTTGGAACTGCCATCTGCTTAACTCCAGATAATAAACGAAAACAACGCCCTCGGCCCCTTGTCCGAGAGGTGCGTTTTCCGGGTGATTGTCCTGTCCAGCCAGATATACATGCGGTTTTTCCGATTGGCTAGGAGTTGTTTACGTTTCCTCAGCGCGCCGCCTCCGCCGTTTCGTCTCGCCACGCCTTCGCAAGCGATTCCGCCTTCTGCCGTTCGGCTGGCTTGAGAGACATCACCAGAAGATCGAGCCTCAGGTCGCTTTCGCCTGCGGCTCGCGCAAGAAGATGCCATTTGCAGGCCTCAATGCGGTCGGCTGGAAGGCCGAAACCCGCTGAGTAAGCCCTGGCAAGCCGATTTTGCGCAACCGGATTTCCTCGTTCCGCCGCCATCCGTAAGAGCTTTACGGCCGCAACTTCATCTTTCTTCACGCCTTTGCCGTTTGCGAGCATGATCGCATACTCGACCTGCGCGTCCGCATGCCCGGCGTTCGCAGCTTTTGCAAGCAGGGCAACCGCCTTTGCATCGTCTTTGGGTACGCCTGCGCCATTCCGATAGAGGCTGGACAGATCATAGGCCGCTTGGGCATTATCTTTCTCAGCAGCTTTTTCGAGCCAGAAGGCCGCTTTCTCCATGTCCTGGGGACGCGCCCAGCCCTCTACGTAGGCTTGCGCCAGGTTATATGCAGCGAGCGCGTGCCCCTGGGCTGCGGCGGCCTCAAAAAAATCGGCAGCCTTTTTCTTGTCTTTCTTGATCCCGCGCCCCTCAGCCAGCATGACGCCCAGGCGGAATTGCGCATGCATGTCGCCGGCCACAGCCCCTTTCGTGAACCATTCCACGGCTCTTACATAATCCTGCTTAACGCCAAGGCCCTGTTCGTACATGTCGCCAATGAGCGTGTCCGCCTGATGCTCGCCTCGGGCGGCAGCCTCTGTCGCGAGTCTCATCGCGAGTGCATAGTTCCCGGAGTTGTAGGCCGCATAAGCTGGATCGTTGATCAACGCGGGGACTTCACTTGCTGCCCACCCGCTTTTAGCAGGAGGCGTCTGTTTCTGAGCGGCCGCGGACAGGCAGACATTGCTGTCCATCACGCTTATGATGAGTGTGATCGCCAGAAAAAGCCTTGGCCGAATCATCTTCCCCTCTTGAACGAGTGCAGCCAGAAGAAAGTTCGCACTCCCATTCGCCGCCGCGCTCTATCGGAGCTTTCAAATTTGACTTTTAAGAGAACGCTTGTGGCAGACATGGATCAAATGTCAATTTGATCTACCAGGAAAACTTAACCCTGGCTTTGCAAACCCAACCCTGTCGCAAAAGTAAGGCTTTCCCCGGGGCGTTCGGCTTCATCGAGGATAACAAAGTCCGCGCGCGCTTTTGCAAGAAGGGACGGATCCGGGTGGCGCCTGCCGCAAAACAAAGCGCTGGGGATGCCGGTGATCTCGTCCCACCAGGAGGACAGTTCCGCGGCCTCGACCATGTTTTCGGGAGACGATGCATCGAAGGCGACAAAGTCAGCGCCGGCCTCTGCACTTTCCATTGCCACGTGGCGGCTCAAACCGCATGCCGCGCCAATGATCAATGAAGCGCCAAGCTCTCTGCGAACGTTGGATACGCCGGAGCCCGGCGTCGAGAGATAGACGCCGCCTGCGCCCATTTCGAGTGTCTTATGGACGGCGTCGACAAAAAGGACCGCAAGCTCGGCAGCATTCGCATTGGCGAGCAAGTTCGCCAGCGCGCCTGTAGAAGGGCCTTGAAGGATCAGTGCGGCTGGCTTGAACTCTTTGATGACTTCAGCCAGCTTTTCCGCCCACTCTGCTTCAAGAGCGGGCGGAATCATCGTTATGAGCCCGCAAGGCTTTTCATTCATGGCCTAAAGCAGCTTGCCGAGCGCAACCGCTGTGTCGCTCATGCGGCAGGAGAAACCCCACTCATTATCATACCAGGACAGAACGCGCACGAGGCGGTCGTTCACGATCTGGGTCTGTGACAAATCGTAGTTCGAAGAGTGCGGATTGTGATTGAAGTCGATGGACACGAGCTTATCCTTCACCACCGAAAGGATGCCCTTCATCTCCTGCTGTGCGGCGCGTTCCATCGCCTGGTTGATCTCGGAGACGCTCGTTTCGCGGCCAGGGATGAAGCAAAGGTCGACCACCGAGACATTCGGCGTCGGGACTTCGAATGGCTGTGCCGTCCAGCTTGCCTGCAAGCTCTGGCAGCACAAGGCCGACGGCTTTCGCCGCGCCCGTCGTTGTCGGGATCATCGACAGCGCCGCCGCTCTCGCACGCCGCAAGTCCTTGTGCGGGAGGTCGAGAATGCGCTGGTCGTTGGTATAGGAGTGGATCGTCGTCATATAGCCTTGCGCCAAGCCGCACAAATCGTTGATGACCTTGGCGACTGGTGCGAGGCAATTGGTCGTGCACGATGCGTTCGAAACCACTTCATGCTTCGGCTCAAGCTTGTCGTGGTTAACGCCATAAACGACCGTCAAATCCGCACCCTTTGAGGGCGCCGACACTAGAACTTTCTTCGCTCCAGCCTTCAAGTGACTGACGGCCTTGTCCTTGTCCGAGAAGATGCCGGTGCACTCCATGACAACGTCGATGTTCATGTCGCGCCAGGGGAGTTTCGAAGGATCGCGCTCGGCCAGAACCTTGATCGGACCATAGCCGACATCGAAAGTGTCGCCGCTGACCTTGACTTCGCCACGAAATGGTCCGTGCACCGAATCGTACTTCAACAGGTATACATTCGTATCCACGTCGCCAACGTCGTTGATGGCGACGACGGTTACGTCTTCCCTGTTGTTTTCGACAATGGCCCGGAGCACATTCCGGCCGATACGGCCAAAGCCGTTGATTGCTACCCTGACAGTCATATTGTCTTATCCGCTGGAAACGAGGTTCGCGCCCTTTGCATTTTTGCGGGGTAACCTTGACCGCATACTCGGCGAAACGCAAGAGGCAAGCTTTCTCAGGGTGATTCAAAGAACCACACCTGCGGATTGCTGACAGCGAAGGCAAATTGGATTCTATCGATGGGCCAGAGGCAGAAGCTGGAGGCTCATGATGGCGCGCACGCTGTGGGACGCACTTGGCGAGATTGAAGATGGCCGGGGCCGCAAGGGTCGGCAATATGCGCTTCGATCGGTGCTGGCAATCTCGATCGCCGCCATGTTGGCAGGCGCCAACGATCTGATCGCGATCTTTCGCTGGGGACGGCGTCTCAAGCCCGAGGCTCTGGCGCTGTTTGGCATCGAGACCGGTAAGGCGCCCTGCCATGCGACGTATCACTACTTCTTTCAATCGCTCGACGCGGACGCCTTGAGCCGGGCGCTGGGCTCATTCGCACTTGATCAGGGCAGCGCTGAGCACATCGCCATCGACGGCAAAACACTCAAAGGCAGCCGCCGCCTCGACGGCAAAGCTGTGCACGTCCTGTCTGCCTTTGCGACCGAACTCGGCGCCGTGATCGGCGATCTGACGGTCGAACCCGACCAGAACGAGATCACGGCTGCGATGGTGCTGCTGAAGGGACTGCCGTTGGAGGGCCGCATCATCACGGGCGACGCCATTTTTACCCAACGCGAAATCTGCCGCCACATTCGCGACCGCAACGGCCATTACCTGTTCACCGTCAAAGACAACCAGCCCGCGCTGAAAGCTGGCATCGCCGAAGCGTTCGGCGATCTTTCCCCCCTCTGACCCCAGGCGCTGCTTCGACGGTCCGCCTCCTGATCTTGCCCATGCCGGAACGCTCGAAAAGGCCCATGGCCGCATCGAGACGCGCACCATCGCGGTCAGCGCGGAAGCCGTCGCCCATCTCGACTGGCCGGGTCTTGGCCAAATCGCCAGGCTCGAACGCTCGCGCTGGATCGCCGGCAAACAAAGCACTGAAATCGTTTACCTGATTACGAGCCTCGCCCCCAGCCACGCAGGACCCGAACGGCTGCTGGAACTGGTCCGCGACCATTGGGCTATCGAAAACAAGCTCCACCATGTGCGCGACGTGTCCATGAACGAGGACCGCTGCCGTGTGCGCGCCAGCGCCCGTCAACTCGCCACATTGCGAAACACAGCCATCGGGATGATCCGTCGCCTCGGGCGCTCAATCCCAGCCGCGCGCGAAAATTTCCGCGAAGATCGAGCCGACGCCATCAATGCCGTAACCGGCCGTATTCTTTGAATGACCCTGCAAGCTTTCTCCAATGAAGGGGCAATTTGCTGCGGTTTGCCTGTGGGAAATGAGCGCGGGTTCAGATTCAGTAACGGCTACCGAGTTTTGATTCCTTACCAGATGATTAAAAGCCATCCATCGTTCGCCGCCAAACGTCTGTGTTGCCGGTGCAGCACGCCGCTCAGTTTTTAAAGATAATGTTTGATTAGAATTCATCATTAACCTTCCGGTCATCCGAATAATCAAGGATGGATTTCGCTCAATGCCGTTAACACTTCCTAAGGAAAGACCATGCCTAGCACATATATTACCTATGCGCTCGCAGCTCTGAGCTTCGGCCTTGCGATCGCATTCTTTCGCATTAGCGACGAGAATAACTCGCTCATCCAGGCCAGGATCGCCGTCGAAATGAAACTCGATACGGCGGAAGGGGAGGCGAAGACTTTCCACGAGAAGTATTCGACCGAAGCGAAAGCGCGTGAGTTCGCTGAAGCGGCTGAAACCTTGGCGGAAACGTCCGAGCGGGCGGTACGCTCGCAACTTGCGCATGAGACGAAAGCCCGTCAGGCGGTGGAAAAGAGCCTGGAAGAGGCGGAGACTGCAAAACATGTTGCGGAAGCAGCGCTTACCGATGCCCAAGAGCAGGTTCGCCTGTTGAATACAAAGCTCACGGAAGCCAGCGCGGCGAAAGAGCAGCCCGAGCGGAAGCCGGAAGCTGCGGCAGGCGACAAAGGCAATGCCGCTGTGGCTAACACGAAAGAGCCGGCGGCGCCAGGTGCTGACGCATCACCGGCAGCAACTGCGGCTCCCGTCTCCGGGATGGCTGCTCAGGCGTCTATGGGCGGCAGCCAGCGATCCTGGTTTTCTTTCTTCGGGCTCTTCTAGGAAAGCCGTCAGCCATAAGTGAAGCGTGCAGCAAGCGTTGAAAAAGATATGTGCCAGATCAAGCCGCTCCCGCCTTCAGTCGGAGACGGTTAAAGGCGGAAGTTGACCGATTATAAAGTGTTAGAGCAGTCGGCGCACAGTTTGGGCGAGATGCTCGCGCCGGCAAGGTGCGTAAAGGAGCCTTCCCGGGCTCCTTCTTCGTTTCAACGATTTCATGAAACCGGATGTTTTCTTCCCGGAATAGTGCTAGAGCGGAGACTTCTGATATCGCCGCCGACCGGGGTTTTCGATGCATTTCTGGTCCACACTGCTAGCCGTTGTCGCCGCAGCCGCCATAGCAATTTTGGCCGCGTTCCTCATCGTGGGTCCCGACCGGATTTGGGCTTTGTTCGGCCCCGCGGATCTCGGCCCTGTAAATTTCGAGACGCTCAAACGCCGGACGTCGCCGAACGATTTGCTTGCCTGTCCGCAAAACATTTGCAGCGCGAAAAGCGACGTGACGCCGCCCATTTTTGCCGTGAGTGCGCCAGAGCTGGAAGAGGCGTTCGCAAAGGTGATCGCTTCCGAGCGAAATGTGGAGCAGGTTTCCGCCAATGACAGTGGCTTTGCCCAGCGTTATGTTCAGCGCACGAAAATCATGCGCTTTCCCGACACGGTCGTCGTGCGTTTTATCGATCTCGGCGACGGGCGGTCTACAATCGCGCTTTATAGCCGCTCGCAGCTTGGGGAAAGCGATTTCGGTGTGAACCGCGCCCGTATCGAGCGATGGCTTGAGAAGCTGTCGAAAGAAGCTCCGGCCGTGAAAACAGCCTGAGCAGGCTTGGCGAACTACTTGAGGGCCAAGCGCTCTTTTAATGCCTGCAGGCGCTCGAGCCGGTCCCAAGCCGAAATGCGGCGTCCGTCTTCGGGCGCCTCATCGAAGGTTTGCTGAGCCTGAGCGATTTCATCAGTAAGGATGTCGCCGGTCAATTGAGCGAGGGGAATGGCGTATTCCGCGAGGACGACTGTTTGTTCGGGACCAACGTCGGCAAAGCCGCCACGCAGGAAGTATTGCTGCTCGCCTTCCTTCGATCGCGTCGTAAGTATGCCGGGGCGCAGCTTCATGATCATGAGCGCGCGCCCTGGCATGGCCGCTAAGTCGCCTTCCTGGCCCGGAAGAACAGCCTCCGCCATATTCGCCGAGACGAGCGTCTGCTCCGGAGAAATCAGTTCGAAGTGAAATGTGTCAGCCATCTCGGTCGGGTCTCGGCTTCTGTAAGGTGAAACGCGATGCCGGTCTCATGGCGAGTTGTGTGCGCCACAAGACCTCGATCGTCCAAGCTATGCCGCTGCGGCAAGCTCCTCGGCCTTCTTGATCGCTTCTTCGATCGTGCCGACCATATAGAAGGCCTGCTCGGGAAGGTGATCATACTCGCCATCGCACAACCCTTTGAAGCCTTTCACGGTGTCCTTGACGTCCACGAGAACGCCGGGCTTCCCGGTGAAGACTTCAGCGACGTGGAAGGGCTGCGAGAGGAACCGCTCGATTTTGCGGGCGCGCGCAACGATGCGCTTGTCCTCTTCGGAAAGCTCGTCCATGCCGAGGATGGCGATGATGTCCTGAAGCGCCTTATAGCGTTGTAGAATCGACTGGACCTTGCGGGCCACCTGATAGTGCTCCTCGCCAACGATGCGCGGCTCAAGAGCGCGGCTCGTCGAGTTCGAGCGGGTCCACCGCAGGATAGATGCCTTTTTCTGCAATGGAACGCGACAGCACGGTTGTCGCATCAAGATGCGCGAAGGACGTTGCCGGGGCAGGGTCGGTCAAGTCGTCGGCTGGCACGTAGATCGCCTGCACTGACGTAATCGAACCCTTCGACGTGGACGTAATGCGTTCCTGCAAGGCGCCCATATCGGTGGCAAGCGTCGGCTGATAACCCACAGCCGAGGGGATGCGGCCGAGAAGAGCGGACACTTCAGAGCCTGCCTGCGTGAAGCGGAAGATATTGTCCACGAAGAACAGCACGTCTTGACCCTGATCGCGGAAATATTCTGCGACGGTCAGCCCGGTCAGGCCAACGCGTGCGCGCGCTCCGGGCGGCTCGTTCATCTGGCCAAAGATGAGCGCACATTTCGAACCCTTCGATGAGCCGTTGTGCTCATGGGGATCGACGTTCACGTGAGACTCGATCATTTCCCAGTAAAGGTCATTGCCTTCACGCGTCCGCTCGCCCACCCCAGCGAACACCGAATAGCCGCCGTGAGCTTTCGCGATGTTGTTGATCAGTTCCTGGATGAGCACGGTTTTGCCCACGCCCGCACCGCCGAACAGGCCGACTTTGCCGCCCTTGGAATAGGGCGCGAGCAAATCCACAACCTTGATGCCCGTAACCAGCACTTCGACCTCGGTCGATTGATCGACAAAGGCAGGCGCGGCCGCATGGATCGGGCGGCGCTGGTTCGATTTGATGGGCCCAGCCTCGTCGATCGGCTCGCCGATCACGTTCATGATGCGCCCAAGGGTCTCCTCGCCTACCGGCACGGCAATGGAGTCGCCTGTGTCAGTCACTTCCTGGCCGCGGACGAGCCCCTCAGTGGAATCCATGGCTATGGTGCGGACGGTGTTTTCGCCAAGATGCTGCGCAACTTCCAGCACGAGGCGGTTGCCGTGGTTCTGCGTCTCAAGCGCGTTCAGAATCGCCGGAAGAGGCCCATCGAACTGGACGTCTACAACAGCGCCTGTAACCTGCCTTACACGGCCAACTCGTCTATCGCTCATCTCATTCTTCCCCAAAACCGGTCTGTCATCCATCTCATCGCGGCGTGCGTGATACTCCCCCGATTACGGAGGTATCCCGCTCTTAGACCGCCTCAGCTCCCGATATGATTTCGATCAACTCTTTGGTAATCATCGCTTGACGCGCCCGGTTGTATTCCAAGGTGTACCGATCCACCATGTCGCCGGCATTCCGCGTCGCGTTGTCCATCGCTGTCATTTGCGACGCGTAGAAGCCCGCGTTGTTTTCCAAAAGCGCGCTGTAGATCTTGGTGGCAAGGTTGCGCGGAAGCAGATCGAGCAGAATTTCCGCTTCGTCGGGCTCGAACTCATACATCGTATCCGAAGGAGGGAGTTCAACCGGGATCAGCTGAGTGGCTTTCGGCTTCTGAGTAATGATGTTCTGGAACTGCGAGAAGAAGAGTGTCGCTACGTCAAACTCTCCGTGCTCAAAGCGATTGAGGATGCGCTGCGCAATGTCGAGCGCGTTAACGTAACCAAGCTGCCGGACGCTTCTCAGATTGACATGCTCGATCATCAACTTTTCGTAGTCGCGGCGAAGCTGGTCCGCCCCTTTCCGGCCGACGGTCATGATCTTGACCGTTTTGCCCTCTGCCTGCAGCCGTCGAATATGTTCGCGGGCAAGCCGGACAATGCTCGAGTTGAACGCGCCCGCGAGACCACGTTCGCCCGTCGCGACGACGACAAGATGAATCGTGTCGCTGCCGGTCCCGGTCATGAGCTTGGCAATAGCGCTCGGCGGCACCATGCGTCCGCCGAAGCGCTCCAAAATCTTATCAAGACGCTCGGCGTACGGCCGGGCGGCCTCTGCTTGGTCCTGCGCCCGGCGAAGCTTCGCGGCGGCCACCATCTGCATGGCCTTCGTGATTTTCCGCGTCGCTTTCACCGACGCGATGCGGCCTCTGAGTTCCTTCAGGCTCGACATGTTGCTCTCCGCAGCCTGGGGTTACGCCGCAAAGCGTTTGGAGAATGTCGTGAGGATATCCTTGAGCTTTTGCTCCGTGTCAGGGGTGATCTGCTTCGAGGTGCGGATAGCGTCGAGCACATCCTTATGCTCGTTGCGCATGAGCGTCAGGAACTCTCGCTCGAACTCGCTCACCGCAGCAACCGGGATCGGGTCAAGGAAGCCGCGCGTACCGGCGAAGATGACGACGACCTGCTCCTCCACCTTAAGCGGCGAGAATTGCGGCTGCTTCAACAGTTCCGTCAGGCGAGAGCCGCGAGCCAGAAGCCGTTGCGTCGCGGCGTCGAGGTCGGAGCCGAACTGAGCGAAGGCCGCCATTTCACGGTATTGCGCAAGCTCGCCTTTGATAGCGCCCGCGACCTGCTTCATGGCCTTCACTTGCGCGGCGGAACCAACGCGCGACACCGAGATGCCGACGTTCACCGCTGGCCGGATGCCCTGATAGAAGAGGTCCGTCTCAAGGAAGATTTGGCCGTCGGTTATCGAGATCACATTCGTCGGGATATATGCGGACACGTCGTTCGCCTGCGTCTCGACAACGGGCAAAGCCGTCAAAGACCCTGAGCCATGATCCTTATTGAGCTTCGCTGCCCGTTCGAGAAGGCGAGAATGCAGGTAGAACACGTCGCCAGGATAAGCCTCGCGTCCAGGGGGACGACGAAGAAGCAGCGACATCTGGCGATAGGCGACAGCTTGCTTTGAAAGATCGTCATAGATGATCAGTGCGTGCATGCCGTTGTCGCGGAAGTATTCTCCCATCGTGCACCCCGTATAGGGCGCGATAAACTGCAGGGGAGCCGGTTCCGAAGCGGTGGCCGCGACAACAATGGAATATTCGAGAGCGCCGTTCTCTTCCAGAACCTTCACGAATTGCGCAACCGTGGAGCGCTTCTGGCCCACGGCCACATAAATGCAATAAAGCTTCTGGCCCTCGTCGCCCGTCGCATTCACGGACTTTTGGTTGAGGATCGCGTCGAGCGCCACGGCCGTTTTGCCGGTCTGCCGGTCGCCGATGATCAACTCGCGCTGACCGCGCCCGATGGGGATCAGAGCGTCGATGGCCTTGATGCCCGTCTGCATCGGCTCCTTCACGCTCTCGCGCGGGAGAATGCTGGGAGCCTTCACGTCGACGCGGCGCTTCTCGGTGAACTGGATTGGCCCTTTGCCGTCGATTGGGTTGCCTAGGCCGTCCACGACGCGACCGAGGAGCCCCCTGCCAACGGGAACCTCCACGATGGCGCCGGTCCGCTTGACGGTGTCGCCTTCCTTTATGTACCTGTCGTCGCCGAAGATAACGACGCCGACATTGTCGGCTTCGAGGTTCAGCGCCATTCCGCGGACGCCGCCCGGGAATTCGACCATTTCGCCGGCTTGCACATTATCGAGACCGTAAACGCGGGCGATGCCGTCGCCCACTGACAGCACCTGTCCAATCTCGGAGACTTCTGCTTCCTGCCCAAAATTCTTGATTTGCTCACGCAAAATCGAGGAAATTTCGGACGGACGGATTTCCATAAGCTCCATCAGCTGGCCTCTTTCATAACCTTTTCGAGGTTCTTGAGTTTTGTACGTAAAGAAGTGTCGATCATCTGGCTGCCGACGCGGACGATCAGCCCCCCAAGAAGCTTGGGGTCGACCGTTGCGGTCAGCGTTGGGGTCTTGCCGAGTTTTTGCCGGAGCGTATCCGTCAAATCCTGCGTTTGAGCCTTTGTCAGCGGCGCCGCCGAAATGACCTCAGCTTCCACCTCGCCGCGAGCTTCGGCGCAAAGGGATTTGTAAGCCTTGATGACATTTTCGACAGCGAAAAGCCGGCGGTTTTTCGCAAGCACGAGGAGAAAGTCGCGCGCAAGCCCGGTAATGCCGATCGATTTCAGGATGGCGGAAAGCCCCTGTTCCTGCTCTGCTCCGGAAAACATCGGGCTCAAAACGAAACGGCGCAAATCGTCGCTATCGCGCAGCAATCCCAGAAACTTGTCGAGCGCACGCTCGATGATCTCCATGGAATTGCTTTCGCGGGCGAGATTGAACAAAGCGCCTGCGTAACGTTCCGCCACTGTCGATTGAGGGCTGCCGCTAGCCAAAAGGTTCTCTCCAACAGTCAAAAAGCCGCCGAAACGCAGACGCGTTATAGCGAGCTTCGTATCAAGCTTACAATGTCCGGAGTCAAGCCCGGCTTATGCCTGGAGCGCTTCTAACATAGTCCCTTGTTGCAATGCAACCCGCTGCGGCAATTCGGAAGTCGTTATTCTCGCGGGTTAGCCCAATTGCTTAAGGGATGAGCAGTGCGCGAAATTCTTCAAGAACCGCGCGGTAAGCGTTGCGTTTGAAACCGACGATCTCATCAAGCGCTTCGCTCGCGGTGGCCCAGCGCCACGCATCGAATTCGGGTTTGTGGCCTTCCAGATTGAGATTGATTTCGCGTTCCTCGCCTGTGAACCGCATTGCGAACCACTTTTGCTCCTGGCCGCGGAATTTCCCTTTCATTGCCTTGCCCACGTCTTCGGGAGGGAGATCGTATTGGATCCAGTCCTTCGATTCGGCGACGATGCTCGCGCTTGAGACGCCAGTTTCTTCGTAAAGTTCGCGAAAGGCGGCGACCTTGGGATCTTCCCCCTTGTCAATTCCGCCCTGCGGCATTTGCCAGCGCTTCTCGTATTCCTGGGACACAAGGTCCTCAAAGCGGCGACCAAGCCATATTCGTCCCTCGGCGTTCAGGAGCGCGATGCCAACGCAGGGACGGTAGGGGAGTGTATTCGGGTCTATGAGAGGCATTGCCGATCCAATTTGTAATATGGCCGAAAGCGGAGTTTGTACCACGCCGGAAAATCCGGGAAAACAATTTGAGCGAACGAGCGCCTTTCTGCTTGGTTATTTCCGAAGCTGAGTCTCGGACGCAGCCCCAAGGCGCTCGCCAAATTCAACCGGTGGCCGGTCCGGCATGGCCGGCATTTTTCCCGCCTCTGCGCGTCCATCTGGCATGGGAGCGGACGCCTCTTCCCCGGTGCTCCAAGACTGAACGGAGGGCGGGGCGACAGGCTTCGGCATCTGACGCGTATCTATCGGCAGAACGAATTTGAGATCGTATTCGTGGCCTGGATCGGAGGCGGCGAAGTAAGCGATCACCGCGCCGAAGATCGAGAAAAACAACCCCGCAACAATCAGAAGCGATTTCATCATTCAACTCCGTCGAGCCTAGGACGTCCGCTGGAATCCTGCCCCGCCCGCGGCGAGCGCTTTCAGGATTTTGCCTACCCTAGTGCAGTTTTTCGGAGGCAAGTTCGCTTGAGCGCTTGCGGCAAATTGGGGGCGAACTTGCCTCCGGCTGAGCGAGCCAAAGAAAAAGGCTCATGTCATGCGACATGAGCCTTTTATAGAGACGTGATCCGCAGTGCGAAAGTCTAATTTGGCACTTCCGCAGACTCGGCAGAAGCCGGCGCCGCCGCATTTTCCAGCTTCTTGGTTGTCTCGATCTTCTTTCCATGCAGGAGGTCGATCGCTGCTTTAAGCTGAACGTCCTTCTCTTTCTCTTTCGGAACGTAGGAGATGCTGCCCTTCGCCTCGGGCGCGCTGTCATTCTTGAGGTGGCCGCGCAGGCTTGCTTCGCCCTTCGGCGTGAACGCCGACATTTGCGCTTTCAAATCGTCCGGCAACTCGGGTTCAACCACATAGTCCGGCGTAATGCCCGTCGCCTGGATCGAACGGCCCGACGGCGTGTAATAGCGGGCGGTGGTGAGGCGCAGGCCGCCATTGGCTCCGAGCGGGATCATGGTCTGCACCGAACCCTTGCCGAAGGAGCGCGTTCCGACGACTTCGGCGCGCTTGTGATCTTGAAGCGCCCCTGCAACGATCTCCGAAGCCGAAGCGGACCCGCCGTTGATGAGCACCACAAGCGGTTTTCCATCGGTGACGTCGCCCGGCTTGGCGTTTGCGCGGCTGCTCTCACTCGCATTGCGGCCCTTCGTCAGAACGATGGCGCCTTTGTCGAGGAACGCGTCCGAAACGGCGATGGCTTGATCGAGGAGACCGCCCGGATTGTTTCTGAGGTCAATGACGTAGCCCTTGAGCTTCGGACCGACGGTCTTCTTCAGGTCGTCGATCGCCTGCTTCATGTACTCGTAGGTATGTTCGCTCTGGAAGGTCTTGATCTTTATCCAGCCGATATCATCCTCGGCGCTATATTTGATAGGATTGATGCGAACGACATCGCGCACGACCTTAATCTGGAGCGGCGCGGCAACCCCCTTGCGAAGGACCGTCAGCGTAATTGGCGAATCGACCGGTCCGCGCATCTTTTCGACCGCCTCGTTCAAAGTCAGCCCCTGAATGGACTCGCCGTCGAGATGAGTGATGTAATCGCCGGAGAGCACGCCAGCGCGATCCGCGGGCGTATTGTCGATTGGAGAGATCACCTTGACAACGCCGTCTTCCATCGTGACTTCAATGCCGAGCCCGCCGAACTCGCCGCGGGTCTGGACCTGCATGTCCTGGAATTCTTTCGGCGTAAGGTAGCTCGAATGCGGGTCGAGGCCTTGCAGCATACCGTTGATGGCGTTTTCGATCAGCTTGGTATCGTCAGGCTTCTCGACATACTCCGCCCGGACGCGCTCCAATACCTCTCCAAAAAGGTCGAGTTGCTTGTAAATCTCGGCATTTGCAGCAACGGCCTGATCCCGGCGTGTGGATTGCATTATGAATAAGCTGGCCGTGCAAACCAGCATGATGAGGAAGGCACCGAGCGCCAGTTCCGATTTGCGCATGTATCTCTCTAACCTTTTCCTCCCGATGACCACCACGGCTCGGGATCAATCGACTGCTGATCTCTACGAAACTCGACGTAGAGGGTAGGGCGTTTTGGTGACCTTTCGCCAGTATGGGTTTCCGCGCCCATCGCTGCAATAGGCTCGCCGGCAAGAACGTATTGACCTTGCTGGGCGTCGATGCGGTCCATGCCAGCTATAACAACATGATATCCTCCACCGGGATTGATAATCAAGAGTTGACCGTAGGACCGGAAAGGACCCGCATACAAAATAACGCCATCGCACGGAGAAACAACTTGCGCCTCTTCCCGCGTCTCAAGATGAATGCCCTTGGATGGCGCTCCATTCTGGTCCGATTGCCCGAATCTAATGAGTATCTTCCCTTGGACAGGTAAGGGCAGAAGTCCTTGAGAATTTGCAAACGAAATGGCCGATTGCATCCGGCCAGGCTGAAGCATGGCCACTTTTCCAGTGCCGGGCGAGACCTCAACCCCTTTATTATCCTCCCCCTTTGAGAGGAGATCCGGTTTCCTTTCAGCCTCGGTATCGAGCATAGGGAGCATCTCTTCAAGGTTTTTTATACCGGCAATATTGATTTTCGAGGCGCTTTTGAGGTTCTCAAGGCTTACGGCGTTTGCTTCGAGGTGATTACGGTTCTCGCTCAGGAGCAACTCGATTTGGGTCTTGAGGCGGCTGTTCTGCGTCTGCTCGGCCTTGCGGCGTTGCTCTTGAAGCTCCGCCTCCTTCTGGGCCGCCTCCATCGTGCTGACCTCGCTGGAAAGCTGCGAGGCGAGCTTCTCGATATCGCCGTAGAAGGTTGCCAGCACCATGCCGGTCCGGATCATTTTCAACGCGTCACGCGTGTGCGTGATCAGGAGCGGGGGCGGCTCCCGGCTCATGCCCTGCATCAGCATGAAAAGCGTAGACATCTGCGCGCTTTTTTCATCGAGCTTCTCGCGTTGCTCTTTCATCCGGAGACGCGTCGCAGCAAGCTTTTCTTCGATATCTGTCAGGCGCTTCTCCGATAAGCGAAGAGCACGGGCGACCTCAATTCGCCGGGCCCGCATTCGGGCGCGGTTCGCAGCGAGAGTCACCTTGTCTTTCGAGAGTTCCTGCTGCTCTGCCTGGATTTGATCGAGCCTCAACTTGCGCCGGATGTAGAGCTCACGGGCCTGTTCGGCATCGATCTTCGCCTCCGTCGAACCTTCCTTGCCGGTGCGGCGTTTGGGACTGATGCGATTTTGAACGCCTTGGCTGTGACGCGTCCCTCTCGGCGCTTCGTCCTGGCGGACGACCTTCGACGCCGAATCCTGGAAGAGCGATTGCGCCTTGCTCGCGGCGCCGATCATGCCGATGGCAAGGAAAAGCAAGCCAACGGTGGCGGAAAAACGCAGACGCTGTGAGAACCGGCTATTCATTTTCATTTCGACGAGCCACACAGCCGCTCAAAGCGCTAGAAGAATGGAACGCCTCCATGCCTCTTTGCGGCTTGTTTGGCCGAAATCGGCGCCTGCAAAGCCTGCAAGGTCTATGCCACAGGCGGAAGATGGAAGCTACACCCAGGCACGATATCTTTTGGACAAATCGATGACTAAGAGACCGCCCAACGAAATCTTTTCGCATAATTTTGCCGGAAGGCCCATTTTCAAGCGATCGTGAGGGCCGGTTCGATAGATTTTGCCGGAGCAATTGGATACAACGCCATTGCAGGCCCGCCCTATCTTGATCACCAGGAGACGACTGTCATGGCCATAGCCCCCGGAAGCCCGCTGCCGCATGCGAAGTTCAAGATCATGACCGAGACCGGCCCGTCGGATATTTCAACAGATGACCTTTTTAAGGGCAAGAAGGCTGTTCTTTTCGCAGTGCCGGGCGCGTTTACGCCGACCTGCTCCAATATGCATCTGCCGGGCTTCCTGCAACACGCCGCTGATTTCAAAGCGAAAGGCGTCGATGTCATCGCATGCACGGCCGTGAACGATGTCTTTGTCATGGACGCATGGTCGAAGGCGAGCGGGGCGAAAGGCACGATAACTTTTCTTGCGGACGGCAATGGAGATTTCGCGAAGGAGGTCGGGCTTGAATTGGATGGCGCGCCGATTGGCTTCGGCATCCGGTCGAAGCGTTACGCCATGCTGCTCGACGACGGCGTCGTGAAAGCCCTTCACGTCGAGGACAAGCCTGGCGCCGCGGTGGAAAGCAGCGCTGAACGGCTTCTTCGGGACTTATAGTCTCTCACCCGGCGCGGCGGCGGCATTTGAGCCGCCACGCTTCATGATTTCCTCCTGTTCAGCGATGCCTCGCTGGGCAAGAGCGTCGGCTCTTTCGTTTTCGGGATGGCCGGCGTGGCCGCGAACCCAGTGCCAATTCACCTTGTGGCGCTGGCGCGCGGCGTCGAGGCGCTGCCAAAGATCGGCATTCTTGACGGGTTTTTTCTGCGCGGTCTTCCAGCCGTTCGCCTTCCATCCGCCGATCCACTCGGTGATGCCATTGCGCAAATACTGTGAATCCGTGTGCAGGTCGACCGGGCACCCGCGCGTCAGCGTTTCGAGCGCGGAAATGGCCGCCATCAGCTCCATGCGATTGTTGGTCGTGAGCGGTTCCCCGCCATAGATTTCGCGCTCGCGTCCCTTGTAGATAAGAATGGCGCCCCAGCCTCCTGGGCCCGGATTGCCCTTGCAGCCGCCGTCGGTGTAGATCGTGACCGTGCTTTCCCGTCCGCCTGCTTTGTCAGAGGCCATAGGCGCCAGGCGTTTCCACGCCCTGATGAAATGTGAGCTTCCGCCAATACTCCATGGGGTCTTTGCGTTTCACGAAGGCGGTGTCCGGCGTGTTGTACCAATCATAGAGGCGGGTCAGGAAAAAGCGGACGGCGGCGCCGCGCGCAAGCACAGGCAGGGCTGAAATCTCCTCCGGCTCAAGCGGGCGGACGGAATTATAGCCGCTGAAGAGCGCCTTCGCCTTCGTCACGTTGAAAGCGCCGTCGAGTTCGAAACACCAAGCGTTCATACAGATTGCGAGGTCATAAGCAAAGAGATCGTTGCAAGCGAAATAAAAGTCGATAACCCCGGAAACGGCGTCGTCCAGGAACAGGACATTGTCTGGAAAGAGATCGGCGTGAATGACGCCTCGCGGGAGGTCCCTGGGCCATTGCGCGGACAGGGTTTCAAGCGCGCGGGCAAGGCCCGCCGACATGCCGGGCGCAATCTTGTCGGCAACGCCGCCGATGGAGGCGAACAGCTTGGTCCAGCCCGAAAGCGAAAGCGAGTTTTCCCTCTTCAAAGGGAAGCTCGAGCCTGCTTCATGAAGCCTCGCAACGGCCGCGCCAAACGCCCGGCACTGCGCCGGTTGCGGCTTCTGCAGGGAATATCCCGGGAGGAATGTGACGATGGCGGCGGGCTTGCCCGCAAGCGTTTGAAGAACGCGCCCCTCGCGGTCGTGAACGGGTGTGGGGCACCGGACGCCGCTTTTAGCGAGGTGTTCCATGAGGCCGAGAAAGAAGGGGAGGTCTTCCGCCGAGACGCGTTTCTCATAGAGGGTGAGGATGAACTGGCCGTTGCCGGCGCCTAGAAAATAATTGCTGTTCTCGACGCCTTCCGCGATCCCCTTGAAAGCGGTAAGGGGGCCAATATCATAGCGTTCGAGCAGCGCGTACAGCTCCTCGGCTGTGACTTCGGTATAGACCGCCATTCTCCGGGGCGCTTTACTGCGCCGCAGCTTGTTGGAGCGCGCGCGGGATCTTGAAGATCACGTCCTCGGTCGCGGTCCTCACTACCTCGACCGTCACTTCGTAGCGCGCTTTAAACTGCTCGATGATCTCGTCGACGAGGATTTCGGGTGCGGATGCGCCGGCGGTAAGTCCGAGGACCTTGAGGTGCTGCAGGTTCTCCCAGGGAATTTCCGCGGCTTTTTGCACAAGCATGGCCTTCGGACAACCGGACCGGTAAGCCACCTCCACAAGCCGCTTCGAATTCGAGCTGTTGGGAGCGCCGACGACAAGAATGGCGTCGCATTTATAAGCAATCGCCTTCACGGCGCGCTGCCGGTTTGTCGTCGCGTAGCAGATGTCGTCCTTGTGAGGACCCTGAATAAGAGGGAAGCGCGCCTTCAGCGCCTTGACCATTTCGATGGTGTCGTCGATCGACAGCGTTGTCTGGGTGATATAGGCGATCTTCGAAGGATCGCGGGGCGTGAAAGCGTCGACATCCTTCACCTTCTCGATGAGCGTCACGGCGCCTTCCGGGAGCTGCCCCAACGTGCCGATGACCTCGGGATGCCCCGAATGTCCGATCAGGATGATCTCCAGTCCGGCTTCGAAATGCCGTTCCGCCTCGACATGAACCTTCGATACGAGAGGACAGGTTGCGTCGAGATAGAAAAACTTGCGTTTTGCCGCTTCTTCCGGGACCGATTTCGGAACGCCATGAGCCGAAAAGATTACAGGCGCATCGGTGTTTGGAACCTCGCTCAGCTCCTCGACAAAAACCGCTCCTTTTGCCTCCAGGCTTTCCACCACGGTGCGGTTGTGAACGATTTCGTGCCGCACGTAGACAGGAGCCCCAAACTTCTCGATGGCCATCTCCACGATTTGTATTGCTCGATCGACGCCAGCACAAAATCCCCTTGGCGCCGCGAGCAACACATCGAGGTGTGGTTTTGTCGTCATAGGGGCCATCTCCAAGACTTCGCAATCGCAAAAGGCGTGCGGAACACCGCAAAAAGGTCAAATTTGGCAGGGAAGGGGAGCGACTAGGCTTGCGGCCCTTTCTTCGGCTGGCTAGGGTCCCCGAGCGCGTCTGGTCCAATGCCTTCTTGTAGCATAATGAGCGCGTTAAACCATAAAAAAGCAACGCTACTCAAAGTCGCGGCGGCTTTGAAAGCATCGAAATCTTGGTAATCGGAAATGAAGAGGCAAATGAAGGATTTGTTACCGGCAGCCTTCAAACTGCTAAGCTTCTGTTGTCTCGCGGCGGTGGTTAACGGTTGCGCGTCGTCTTCAACGGGAAAGCCTGAGAGTTCGTATACTCCGGTTATCACCGAGGAGAGCATGCTCACCGCTGCGCGGGCGAACTCGGACGCCCCGATCGAGGCGGCGGCCGCTAACGGCTGTCCGACGGTTCAGGTTGAGGGCGGCCAGCGCTCCGTCACGATCTACGAGCGCAATCGCGTTGGCGATGGGGCTTCCATTATCGAGCGGGCCGAAATTACCAAGACGGCGCGCGAATGCCAGACCTCGATGGGCTTGGCGCAGGTCAAGTACGGCATCGCAGGACGCGTGTTGCTTGGCCCGAAAGGCAAACCCGGGACGGTGACTTCTCCCGGCTTTGATGCAGGTTCTCGACAAGGCCGGAAACAAGGTGAAGTCCGATCCGGTCACCGTGACGGTCACGATCACCAGGGAAAATCCGCTCTCTTATTTCTCTGTTGTGCGCGATGTCACCATTCCGGTGAAGGACGGCGCGACCGCCCAGGATTACACCATTTCCATCGCCTTCGAGAAAAAGGGGGCCGGCGCGGCATAAGGAGCATTGTCGCCCATCAGGCATCCGCCCAGCCATGTTGGCGTCATAAAGGGCTGCTCTCTTTTCTGGAATGGTTTCTTGTAGAGTTGGCGCAGAGAGTGCGGCTGCGGCAGTGTTGTGTACAAGCACGGATCGAGTACTGCGCCCGGCTCTGGCGGCTCTTGTCGTCATAGCAGTTTTACTTGCATCCGCGGCGCTGCCGGCGATTGCGCATGCGGAGAGCGGGGCCGTCATCGGGCAGATTCGCGTGACGGGCAATCAGCGTATCGAAGCCGAAACCGTCAAACATTACCTGACCTTGCATGCCGGGCAGCGTTACGACGCCGAAAAGGCTGACGAAAGCCTCAAGGCGCTCTTTGCAACCGGTCTTTTCCGCGATGTGCATATCAGGCGCGAAGGCAACGCCGTTATCGTGGACGTTGCCGAAGCCCAGCTCATCCGCCACGTGGCTTTTGAGGGGGCCAAGGACGTCACCTCCGATACGCTTGCAAAAGAGGTTCAGCTCAAAGCATCCGGGCTCTACACAGCGGCCCGCGCGCAAACCGATATTCAGCGCATTCTCGATGTCTATCGCCGGCAGGGTTATTATGCGGCGCAGGTCGAAGCGAAAATCATCGAGCTCGACCACAATCGCGTGGATCTCGTTTATGAAATCCGGGAAGGCGCGATCACGAAAGTCGCCGGCATAAACTTCATCGGCAACAAATCTTTCAGCGATGCCGAGCTGCGGGGCGCGATAACTACGACGGAATCGGGGCTTTTGGACTTCCTCAAGCCAACGTCAATTTACGATCCGGACCACCTTAATCTCGACCGCGAGCTTCTCCGGCGCTTCTATCTGAGGAACGGTTTCGCCGATATGCGCGTCGTCTCCGCGGGGGCGGACGCCGATCAGGACAAGAAGGGCTTCTTCCTCACGTTCGTTGTCGACGAAGGGCCGCGCTACACGTTGGGAGCCATCGACATCGAACTGGCGCTCAGAACGCTGAACTTGGATGCTTTGCGCAAGCGCGTGCTCGGCGGTCCCGGCGACATCTACAACGCGGATCTCATCGAAAAGAGCGTCGAAGCGTTAACGGCGGCAGCGGCGGAGCAAGGCGAGCCCTTTGGGCAGATACGGCCAAGGATAGACCGGGATCCCAAAACCCGGACGATCTCCGTCACCTATGTGGTCGACCGAGGCCACCGCGAATATATCGAGCGCATCGATTTTACGGGCAACGTCACAACCAAGGACGAGGTCATCCGCCGCGAATTCCGGATCGCCGAGGGCGACGCCTATAACAAGGTGATGGTTGAGCAGGCGAAGCAGCGCCTGATGAAAACGGGCTTCTTCAAGACGGTGAAGATCGAAAAGCAAATGGGGTCTGCGCCGGATCGCACGGTCCTTGCCGTCGCCGTGGAGGAGCAGCAGACGGGCCAACTGTCCTTTGCTGTGGGATATTCAACCGCCGCCGGCATCATCGGCGACGTGACCTACACCGAACGCAACCTGATGGGAACAGGCCAGTATCTTCAGGTTCAGCTGAACGGAAGCGTTTCAGGCACCGAAGGTTTGACAGTGAGTTGGACTGAGCCGCGTTTTCTCGATCGCAACCTGTCCTTCGGCGTGGACGCCTTCGTCAAAAATTCCGACTACACGCAGACGGCCGGTTACACCGTTGCAGGCTACGAGGATTTCAGGGTGGGCGGCGGCCTTCGCTTCGGCGTGCCGGTAACGGATGAGCTTTCCGTCGGCTTCAATTACACCTTGATGCTGGACGACGTGTATAACCTCGATCCGAACGCCTCCCTCGCCGTGAAGCAGATCGCAGGCGAGGCCGTTATTTCCTCGGTCGGCTACAACATGATCTACGACACGCGAAACAATAAGAAAAAGCCGACGCGCGGTTTCTATTTCAAGGAAACCCAGGATTTTGCGGGAGCGGGAGGAGACGTCAATTACATCCGCTCTACGGCCGAGATGAGGGCGTATTATCCCGTAACCGATGACATCACGCTCGCGGGTCGCACCATGGGCGGGACGATCATGGGCTGGGGCGGTCAGGGCGTTCGCGTGGTGGACGCCTTTTATAAGGGTGGCGAAACCATCCCCGGCTTTCAGCCCGCCGGTCTCGGTCCGCGCGATGCGACGACGGGCGATGCGCTGGGCGCCACGACCTTCTATTCAGCGACGACGGAGTTGCGGTTCGGACTTCCCTTTGTACCGCAGGATCTCGGTCTCAGCGGCGCGGTGTATACGGCCGCGGGCAGCGCATTCGGCACGGATGCGCAGAAATTCGCGGCCGCCTACGCGGCCCAGCACGGCACAACGAACACCCTCGTCATCTCCAATTCCTCGGCCCTGAGGTCGTCCGTTGGCGCAAGCCTCATTTGGGATTCACCCGTCGGGCCTTTACGCGCCGACTACTCCTTCGTCCTGAGCAAGGCTGCCTCCGACAAGACGCAGGCTTTTGGCTTCGGCTACAGCGGGTGGTAGAAATTGATGGCCGGGTCATCCCGGCCATGTCGAGGTTCCAACTTTAGCGGCGCCGCACGGCTACGGTTCTGCTGGCGTAAACGCGGCCTCGGCCGTGAAAAGCGGTGCGATGCACGCCGACGCCTCTGCGGGCATAGACGCCGCGGTGTCCGTAAAACCCGCCTCCGCGAACGGCGACGCCCCTGCTCGCATAGACGCGGCGAGGTCCGTAATACCCGCCGCCGCGAACGTAGACGCCCCTGCTGGCGTAGACGCGGCGAGGTCCGTAATACCGTCCGCCGCGAACGTAGACGCCCCTGCTGGCGTAGACGCGGCGAGGTCCGTAATACCCGCCGCCGCGAACGGCGACGCCCCTGCTGGCGTAGACGCGGCGGTGTCCGTAAAAGCCGCCGCCTCGGCGGTAAACGCCCCTGCTGGCGTAGACGCCGCGGTGTCCGTAAAAGCCGCCGCCGCGAACCACGCTACGACTGTGATAGACGCCGCCGCGGGGACCTCTGACGGTAGTGCGTCTGACGGCGCGATAGACAACGTCAGTGGCGGCCGGGCTTTTGTCGATAATACTTCCCTGAGGAGATAGGACGGCCGCGGAAGCAGAGGCCGTCAGTGTGGCGGCAATAGCCGCGGGCGCCAAAAGCGCGAATATGACCCTTCGCATGGATGCTCTTTCTCGGTAGGTCACACTCCTTTCCTCGGCGCAGAGTAGACTAAGTGGAAGAGTTAAGAACTGCAAGCATGACCCAGGCCGTTGAGGAAAGCCGATCCGGGGCCATTACAAATCGAAGCGCTTTTTTGCGATCCCGGATACGACGCAGTCGGCGTTCGGGGATGCCGAGGTCTTGCAATAGATGCCGATTTTTCGCACCCTGCTCTAAGCAAAGTGGTTTGGGCACGTCAACGTATCGCCGCAGGCGTCATCCCGGAAGGGCGGAGCCCTATCCGGGATTGTAACACGTTGAAACCAAACTCTTTTTTGATCCCGGCTCGGCGCTTCGCTTGGCCGGGATGACGGAGCGCTTAAGGGAAGCGCCTGCGAAGTTCCGCGCCTTTAGTTTAACCGGCAGTGGGCAGAGGTTGTCTGCCTCACCGCCGGCCTCAGCTTATGAAAGCGGCAGGACTTTCCGGTTGTGAACCGCATTTACCAATGTCGCCGTGGCGATATACCAGGCGATCAGGCCTACGACGAAGATTTCCCAGCCTGCCCATGCCGCGGGCACAAACCCCAGAGTCACGCCGTCGAGCATCAGGAACGCCACCAGCAACAGCCAGAACAGGACCGACAGGTACCTCCCCACACCCGAGACGGCGAGGCAAAACGAAAGTGTGAACAGCGTCCACACGAAGAAGAAACCGAATTCCTCCATAGAACCCGCTTTGAGGCCCGCGTTCGGGTGCACGTACAGCAACGCGTACAACGCCCACCAAAAGGCGCCGTAGCTCATAAAGGCTGACCCGCCGAAGATGCTCCCCTTCCGAAGGTCCACAACTCCCGCAACGAATTGCGCTGTGCCCCCAAAGGCGATCGCCAACGCCAGGGTCGGCCCGGCGCTCCAGTAGCCCACATTATGCAGGCCGGTCACCATCGTTGTCGTGCCGAATCCCATCAGCCCGACGACCGCCGGATTAGCCCACCATTCCTTGTACATCCCCGCGTCTGTGACTTCTGGCATTTCCTCTTTATCCTTTCCATCAGTTGTGATTTGCCACCGTTTTTTGACAGCCGCGGCTTCAGCCGTTCTCTTGTGTTATCGCGTTGAACCCAGTTCCCGGGGAACGCCGCTGTCGTCAAACTTAAAGGTAATCGAGAATGCGCCGCCCCTCTTGCGCGACCGGGTCATGACCGAAAATCCGGGGTCATCGATGAACCGGTCATGGCGGCGCGCACCCAAAAATTCCGGCGTCCGTGAGCGCGTCTTGTTAGCTTTCGTGATCGGAGGACAGAATACCGACCGGGGCTGGCTTCAAAGGCTTTTGCCTCCGAAGCCCATCCCTCTAGGAAACACACTTTGCGCAACGAAGCCGTTCTTTCTGGCCGGATAGTAGCAGCAAAATCATCACCTTAAAAGATGCAAGCGGAAACTGGGGCGGGCGCGGAAGGGGGCGGAAGCCATCTGCCGTTGGAATAAGCTTTATTGTTCAAAGCTGTGCCATTATTACATCAGCCGAAAGGATATGACGGGGCAGCCTGCCGATGCGGCGCAGGCTTCGCAGAAGGCGCCCCGAAAGTCGGCGAGCGGCTCGAATTTACCTAAGGTGTGAATTCAAAAACTTATTATCTGTGTAGAGGTTGACAGGGCGAGCCGGGCAGGCGACTTAAGTAGTGCTGACCGATGCAAGCGGGAGAGACCAGCAAGCTGGCGCCGAAGGAGCAACCGCCCCGGAAACTCTCAGGCAAAAGGACCGCGCGCAGACAGCACTCTGGAAAGCAGCCGCCGGCATCCGGCGTCTCACCGAAGGGGTAGACCCGGCAAGCCCGGGTGAAATCTCTCAGGTCCCGTGACAGAGGGGGCGCAGTGCCGCGAAAGCGGAGCGCCTTAACGTCACGGATGGACCATGAGCGAAGCTGAAGCTCTCCTTAAGCCGATACCGCCCGATGCGGGTCTTCGCGTGACCCCGCTCTACGCGCTCCATCGCGAGATTGGCGCGAAGCTCGTGCCCTTCGCGGGCTATGAGATGCCGCTGCAATATGCGAGCGGCATCGTGAAAGAACACAACCACGTTCGCAGCGCGGCTGGTTTCTTCGATGTCTCGCATATGGGACAGGCGCGGCTTGCTGGTGCAGAGTTCCGCGCCATGGCAGCGGTACTCGAAAGGCTCGTCCCCGGCGACATCGCAGGGCTTAAGCCGGGCCAAATCCGCTACACACAGCTTCTCAACGAAAGCGGCGGCATAATCGACGATCTGATGGTGACGCGCGACGCCGACGGCGTTGGCGTCTCGCTCGTGGTCAACGCATCGCGCAAGGAGATCGATTTTGCCCGCATCGCCGAACGGTTGCCGCCGGGCATGAGGCTCCATCCCCAGCCAGACCGCGCGCTCATCGCGCTGCAGGGTCCGCAAGCGGCAACCGTGCTTTCACGCTTGATTCCCGGCGTCGAGGCGCTCGGCTTCATGACATGCGCGGTGTTTGGCCCGGTTTCAGTCTCGCGCTCGGGCTACACCGGCGAAGACGGTTTCGAAATCTCGGTCGAGGCTGACGGCGCGGAAGCCTTGGCCCGGCAAATCCTCTCACAGCCCGAGGTCTTGCCGATCGGGCTTGGGGCGCGCGATACGCTGCGGCTGGAAGCGGGCCTTCCCCTTTACGGTCAGGACATGGACGAGACGGTGTCGCCGGTCGAGGCGGGGCTGGCCTTTTCGATTGGAAAGCGCCGCCGCGCGGAAGGCGGCTTTCCGGGCGCGGACCGTGTTTTGCGAGAGCTGTCGGAAGGACCGAAGCGTATTCGCGTTGGATTGAAGCTCGAAGGCCGCTCTGCTGCCCGGCATCACATGAGGGTCCTTGATTCTGCCGGAAACCCCGTCGGCGAAGTAACCAGTGGCGCTTTTACACCATCGGCGGCCGCCTCGATTGCGACGGGTTATATCCCCTTGGAACTCAGCAAGTCTGGCACGAGACTTGCGGTCGAAATTCGCGGCGCTGCCGTCCCGGCGCAAGTTACCAGCATGCCCTTCGTCCCTCACCGTTACGTTCGCAAGGTATAAAACCAAAGGTCAGACACCATGGCGCTTATCAAGTACACCGAAGATCACGAATACATCAGCGTTGACGGCGACATCGGGACTATCGGCATAACGACTTACGCCCAGGAAAAGCTCGGCGACGTGACCTTCGTCGAACTGCCAGCCGTCGGCGAGAAGATCAAGCAAGGCAGCCCCGTCGCGGTTGTCGAGTCGGTCAAGGCCGCGAGCGACATCTATGGCCCTGCGAGCGGCGCCATCATCGAAGTTAACGCCACGCTCAACGACAAGCCGGAACTCATCAACCAGGACGCCGAGGGAGCAGCCTGGATTTTGAAGATCCAACTCACCGATCCCGCAGAGCTGGACAAACTCATGGATCGGGATGCCTACCTCGCTTACGCCAAGTCGGAGGGCTGATGCGCTATCTTCCCCACACGCACGCCGACCGCCACGCCATGCTCGACGCGATTGGCGTTGCCGGCATCGATGCCCTTTTCGCAGATGTGGCGCCGTCCAAACTGCGGAGCGAACTGCCTGACCTGCCGCGCCGGCAAAGCGAAATGGCCGTGGAGCGCGCGCTCTCCGCGATGGCGGCTCGCAACATATCGGCAGGCTCCGTGCCATTCTTCGCGGGCTGCGGCGCTTACAAGCACCACGTCCCGGCGACGGTCGATTATGTGATCCAGCGCTCCGAGTTCATGACGGCGTATACGCCCTATCAGCCGGAGATCGCGCAAGGCACGCTGCAAGTTCTGTTCGAGTTCCAGACCCAGGTCGCCGCGCTGACCGGCATGGAGATCGCGAACGCCTCGATGTATGACGGCTCGACGGCCGCAGCCGAGGCCGTGCTGATGGCGCATCGGTTGACGAAGCGCAAGAAGGCGGTGCTTGCGGGCGGCCTGCATCCGCATTATCGCGCCGTGATCGAGACGGTCTCTCATCATTCCGGCTTCGAGGTCGATGCCGCGGCTGCGGACCCAGCCACATCTTTCGATGTGGCCTGCGATGCCGATACGTCCTGCCTCGTGGTGCAGATGCCCGACGTGTTCGGACGCGTGAACGATCTTTCCGCTTTGGCGGCGAAGGCGCATGAATGCGGGGCTCTCTTGATCGTCGCCGTGACCGAGGCTGTCTCGTTCGGCGCGCTTAAATCGCCGGGCGCGATGGGGGCCGACATCGTGGTGGCGGAGGGCCAGTCCATCGGGAACGGCCTCAATTTCGGGGGGCCTTACCTCGGGCTCCTGGCCTGTCGCAGGAAGTTTGTCCGCCAGATGCCGGGCCGGTTGTGCGGCGAGACCATTGACGAAGATGGGCGCCGGGGCTTTGTGCTGACCATGTCCACGCGCGAGCAGCATATCCGCCGCGAAAAGGCGACGAGCAATATCTGCACGAATTCCGGTCTCTGTGCGCTCGCCTTTTCGGCGCATTTGACGCTTCTCGGCGAAGCGGGGTTACGCAAGCTCGCCGCGCTCAATCATGCGAACGCCGTCGCGCTGGCGAAAGCTCTGGCGGAGGTTCCCGGCGTCGAGGTGATCACGCCCGCTTTCTTCAACGAGTTCACGATCAAGACGCCGAAGGCGAGCGGTGCAGTCATCGATGCGCTCGCGGATCGAGGCATTATCGGCGGCGTTCCCGCCTCGCGCCTATGGCCCAAAGACGCCGCGCTTCGAGATTTAATCGTCGTCGCAGCGACAGAAGTAACAACCCCAAACGATATTGCCGCCTACAAAGCCGCTTTTGATGAGGTGCTTCATGGTTGAGATGCCGAAAGACTTTTTGCTGGACGATGCGAAGCCAGCGACCGATGTGCACACATTCACCGGCAACCGCGGTCTTGCCATTGAGGAACCGCTCATTTTCGAAATCGGCTCGGTTGAAACGAGCGGGGTCGATTTTGAGGCGCCTCAGGAGAGCGAGACCCGCCTTGGCGGCTTGGAGCGCAGCGAGCCCATCGGCCTGCCGGGGCTCTCCGAGCCGCAGGCGATCCGCCACTATGTGCGCCTCTCGCAGAAGAACTATTCCATCGACACCGGCATTTTCCCGCTGGGTTCGTGCACGATGAAGCATAACCCGCGCCTGAACGAGAAGGTGGCGCGGCTTCCAGGCTTCGCGGATATCCATCCGCTGCAGCCGGAAAAGACGGTGCAAGGCGCGCTCGCGCTGATGACCGAACTCAGCCGCTGGCTGATCGAGCTGACCGGCATGGAGGCGGTGACGCTCTCGCCCAAGGCGGGCGCGCATGGCGAGATGTGCGGGATGATGGCGATCCGCGCGGCGATCGAGGCGCGCGGCGAGGGGGCGACGCGGCGCAGGGTGCTCGTTCCCGAATCGGCCCATGGCACGAATCCGGCGACGGCGGCGCTCCTCGGCTTCACCGTGCGCGCGGTCGAGGCGCGCGAGGATGGGACGGTCAGCTCGGAGGCTGTGCGCGCAAGGCTCGGGCCGGACGTCGCCGCCATGATGCTGACGAATCCGAACACCTGCGGGCTGTTCGAGCCTGAAATCGCCGAGATTGCGGCGGCGCTTCACGAGGCGGGCGCTTATCTTTACTGCGACGGCGCAAACTTCAACGCCATTGCGGGCAAGGTCCGGCCGGGCGATCTCGG
Organism: uncultured Alphaproteobacteria bacterium; assembly: GCA_963757195.1. GTDB lineage: Bacteria > Pseudomonadota > Alphaproteobacteria > Rhizobiales > Rhodomicrobiaceae > Rhodomicrobium. The sequence continues at coordinate 557,313 of CAVWQG010000001.1, read as the reverse complement.
CGTGGACGCCATGCATATCAACCTGCACAAGACGTTCTCCACGCCGCATGGCGGCGGCGGCCCTGGCGCTGGACCTGTTGTGCTGTCGGAGGCGCTCGCCCCCTTCGCGCCGCTGCCCTTCGTCGCGAAGGATGGCGATGAGTATCGCCTGATCGAGCACGCGCAAGATGCGCCTGATGCCGCAAACCCTCTCGGAAGGCTGACCGCTTTTCACGGGCAGATGGGCATGTTCGTTCGAGCGCTCGCGTACATGATGAGCCACGGCGCGGATGGCATCCGGCAGGCATCCGAGGACGCCGTTCTGAACGCCAATTACGTTCGCGCCTGCCTCAAGGATGTCCTGTCCCTTCCATTTGGGGATCGCGCGTGCATGCACGAAGCGCTGTTCGACGACCGCTTCCTGAAGGGGACGCACGTCTCCACGCTTGACTTCGCGAAGGCGCTGATCGACGAGGGCTTCCACCCGATGACGGTCTATTTCCCGCTGGTCGTCTCGGGCGCCATGCTCGTGGAGCCGACCGAGTCCGAAATCGAAGCAGAGCCTCGATCAGTTCATCGGAGCGATGAGGAGCCTCGCGGAGGCGGCGAAGGCAGGCGACCAGGCGCGCTTCTCAAAGGCCCCGCGCTTCGCTCCGAGGAAGCGCCTCGACGAAACCCGGGCCGCCCGCGATCCGATCCTTACCTACAAGCTCGCTTTGCCTGCGGCTGGGGAGTAACGCAACGTCACCCCGGAACGGCCTCTGGCCGTATCCGGGATCGTCACAAATACGCCGCCTCATTGTAGAGACCCCGGATAAGCGCCGGGGCGCTTTCCGGGGTGACGTCGGCAAGACTTACGATTCAACATCCTGCAAGGAGACAGGCGTCGCCCGCGGCTCGCCCGAAAAGAGCTGCTTCATTCCGGGCTTCAGAAATTTCGCGAAGACCGTGTAGGGGATCGTGACGTGAAAGTCGCTTCCCGCGTATGGGCCATCCAGCGCAGGGGGGAAGTGGATCGTCAACCCGGCCGCCTTGCCCATCTTGGTCGAAGGGCACAGCGTGAAGCGTTCATACACGCCAAGGTCGGGCTTGGTCAGGTCGAGGAGGGCGTCGCTCTCTTCGTCTTCGCCGGTTTCCTCTTTCAAATCGGCGCGCGCGTAGCTCGCCAGTGCGTCCAGCGTTTTCGAGCGATCGGCCGCACCTTCGACGATATCGGAAAGCGCCAGTTCCTTCCCCGCGCCAAAGTCGAAATTGACGGCGCGGATCCTGATCGTGGGTTGCGCGTCGCCTTGGGTCACGGTCGCCACCTCCAGGTAGCTTACGTGCGAAGGGGTTCGGAACTGCTCGAGATAGCTGACCGCCTCGGTGTAAGGCTTCCACTCTTCGATGGGCTTCGCGTTCGCTTCCTGCTCGGCGTTTTTCAGGAATTCGGCCATCTCGCTTTTGGCGCGCGCCGAAAGAAGAGCGAAAAGCGCCACATCCCAGCGCTTCATGTGCAAGGGGAACGAGGTCTTCGCGTAGCCGAATTTCGTTTCCTGCTTGAGCGAGAAGACGCGGCTGGCGTTGGAACTTGAGATGGAATATCCAACGCAAAGGCAGATGGCCCAAAAGCAGAGCGCGGCCGGAGATATCGCCAGTTTCAGCGGCTTCATGGCGGCTACCCCGGCTTTTGGACAACGGCGCGGATGATCGCGGCCTTGCCGCTGTGGCGATGCCCTTCGGCGAGTTCCACCACCGCCCCTTCGAGGTGAAGGATGGAGAACCCGGCGAAGTCCTCGGCGAGCTTGGCCTTGGAGTAGAGCATATCAGCGGTCTTGGGGCCGCCCGAGCGATACAGTTTTTGCAATTCAAGCTGTTCAGGACGGAAAGCTTCCAGGATCAGGATGCCGCCCGGCTTCAGCGCGTCCAGCATCGCCTGGTGTATCTTTGGCCGGTCGCTGTCGAAGAAATGGATGTAAAGCGCGGCGACTATGTCGTATGCGTCACGCGGCCAAGCCCAGGTGAGCAGATCGGCAAGCGTCGCATTGATCTCGACGCCGCGCGCTTGAGCAAGCTTTCTGGCTTTCGCCACGCCCAGTGGAGAGACATCGACCGTATCCACAATCAACCCCTGCCCGGCAAGCCACACGCCGTTGCGGCCCTCGCCATCGCCCGGTACAAGCGCGCGCAGGCCCGGCTTGAGATGCTGCGCCTGCGAGACGAGAAATTCGTTCGGGGATGTCCCGAAAGCAAAGTCTTCGCCCTTATAGCGCTCGTCCCAGAATGCAGCCTGATCGCTCATTACTGGCGGTCTTTCGCTAAGCCAGATTTCATGATCGTCGCGACGCGCTCAAGGTCACCGAGACCTCCGGTCGCGATCTTCCAAACGATGAAGCTGTCCACTTGATGATAAGTATGGCGGCGTAGCCCCTCACCCTGTCCCTCTCCCTCAGGGAGAGGGAACGCCGTTGCAACGACTGCGACGAAACTCCCTCTCCCAGGGGGAGAGGGTTGGGGTGAGGGGGTGCGACCGCCCGGAATGGAGCGGCTGGATTCGCTGAAGTTTGGCGGCATATTTCCTGGCCTGTGCGTAATAACATCGAGATCGCTGTCCGGACGCGCATCGCCACGTGCTCGGGAGCCGTAGATTGCGAGATGCAAAACGCCCTCCGAGCGGATCTCGCGTCCCGTTATTCCGCGGCCTCCCGCTTCGCATAACCCAGATGCGCATTCAGCTTGGCGAGGAGATCCGCCGCCGCGTCTGCGATATTGGTGCCGGGGCCGAAAATGGCAATCGCCCCGGCCTTGTAGAGCGCTGGGTAATCGTCGGGCGGGATGACGCCGCCAGCCACGACGAGAATGTCCGGGCGGCCTTGCTTTTCCAATTCCTGCCTCAACTCGGGTACGAGCGTGAGATGCCCCGCCGCAAGCGAGGACACGCCGACGATGTGCACATCGTTTTCCACGGCCTGCCGCGCGACCTCGGCAGGCGTTGCGAACAGCGCGCCGATATCGACATCGAAGCCGAGGTCGGCGAAAGCCGACGCGATCACCTTTTGCCCGCGGTCGTGCCCGTCCTGGCCGACCTTGGCGACGATGATGCGCGGCCGCCGCCCGTCGTCCTTCTCGAAGGCTTGGCACATCGCGATGACGCGCCGGACCTTATCATCCATCAGCCCGATCTCCTGGCGGTAGACTCCCGAAATGGCGCGGGTCTCGGCGCGATGGCGGCCATAGACCTTTTCCAGGGCTTCCGAGATTTCGCCCACGGTCGCCATTGCGCGGCCCGCATTCACGGAAAGCTCAAGAAGATTGCCGGTTCCATCAGCAGCAGCCTTCGTCAGCGCCGCCAGCGCCGCCTCGACCGCCTTCGGGTCGCGCTCCGCCTTCAGCCGCGCCAGCTTCTCGATTTGCTTGGCGCGCACGGCAGAGTTATCGACCTTCAATACGTCGATCGGCGCTTCGTCCTCGGGCTGATATTTGTTGACGCCCACGATCACCTGCTTGCCGCCGTCGATGCGCGCCTGCGTGCGGGCCGCCGCTTCCTCGATGCGCATTTTCGGCACACCCGCGTCGATGGCCTTCGCCATGCCGCCAAGTCGCTCGACCTCCTGAATGTGCTCCCACGCCTTCTTCGCCAGCTCATAGGTCAGCCGCTCGACATAATAGCTGCCGCCCCATGGGTCGATGACCCGGGTCGTCCCGGTCTCGTGCTGGATGAAAAGCTGGGTGTTGCGAGCGATACGGGCGGAGAAGTCGGTCGGGAGCGCAAGCGCTTCGTCGAGCGCATTCGTATGCAGCGACTGCGTGCCGCCATGCGTCGCGGCGAATGCTTCCACGCAAGTGCGCATCACATTGTTGTACACATCCTGCGCGGTAAGCGACCAGCCGCTCGTCTGGCAGTGCGCGCGCAAACTCATCGACTTCGGGCTTTTCGCGCCGAGGTCCTTCATGAGCCGCGCCCATAGCATTCGCCCGGCGCGCATCTTCGCGACTTCCATGAAGTAGTTTATGCCGACCGCCCAGAAGAAGGAGAGGCGCGGCGCGAACGCATCGATGTTGAGGCCGGTCGCCATCCCGGCGCGAACATATTCCACGCCATCGGCGAGCGTGTAGGCGAGTTCGAGATCCGCCGTCGCGCCCGCTTCCTGCATGTGATAGCCGGAGATCGAGATCGAATTGAACTTCGGCATGTTCGTGCTGGTGTAGGCGAAGATGTCCGAAATGATCCGCATGGAGGGCAGGGGCGGATAGATGTAGGTGTTCCGCACCATGAACTCTTTCAGGATGTCGTTCTGGATCGTGCCTGAAAGCTGTTTCGGCGCAACGCCTTGTTCTTCGCCCGCCACGATGAAAAGCGCGAGGATGGGAAGCACCGCGCCGTTCATGGTCATGGAGACGCTCATGTCCGACAGCGGAATGCCGTCGAAAAGCGTACGCATGTCGTAGATGGAGTTGATGGCCACGCCCGCCATGCCGACATCGCCGCGCACGCGGGGGTGATCGCTGTCATAGCCGCGGTGAGTTGCCAGGTCGAAGGCGATGGACAGGCCCTTCTGCCCCGCCGCGAGGTTGCGCCGGTAAAACGCGTTTGAATCCTCGGCGGTAGAGAAGCCCGCATATTGACGGATCGTCCAGGGCTGCTGGACGTACATCGTGGGGTAGGGACCGCGAAGGTATGGCGGCAGGCCCGGATAGGTGTTGAGGAAGTCCAAGCCTTCAAGGTCGGCCGGTCCGTAAACCGGCTTCAGCGTCAGGCCTTCCGGCGTCTCTGTGTTAGCGCCGGTGGTTTCTGCCCGAAGATCCGGCGTTTGCCATTCGATCTTCGAGAAATCCGGCAACGGAGATTGTGTCATTGCAAGCCTTCCATAGCCGCTCAGTAGGGCCGGGTCTCGACTTCGGCGTACACCTCGAAGCCTGCTTCTTCTGCCTCGAGGCCGGCCGCCTCGGACAACTCCTCGACGCACAGGACGCGCTGCGCTTCCTGAAGCACCGCAAGGACGTTGCACCCTTCATAGATCAGGCGGTCGATGGCAATTTTGTCCTTCGCGTCGAGCGTCTTCAAAATGGATGCGGGGCCGGCAAGATAGACGAGCACCGCGCCCGCCTTCTTGAGAGCGGCAGCCGCGCCCGGCATTGCGGCATATCCGCTGTTCGAAGCACAAAGGCAGACTGCCGGGGCCGGGCTTTGCTTGAACGCTGTCACAAGCGCTTCGAGGGTGTCGAAGCTTTCGGCCGGCGGAATGACCTCGATCCCGCCTGCCGCGAAAAAGCCCTGCACCCAGTTTGCCCGCGCGCGATACTCATCGGGTTTCCCGAGGGTCGCGAGGAAGATGGGCGGGCGCGATCCAATGCTTGCAAGCGCCACGTCCGACCGCCGCCGCAATGCTTCGAAAAGCTCGGCATCCCTTTTCACAGCGTTGAGCGGGGCAAACGCAAGATCCTTCACGATCCGCGAAGCTGCGCGCAGTTCGGAAAGCGTCGCGCCATCGGTAGCTGCGGCAACGAGCGCGGCGAAACGCTCGCCCTTTCCAGGGGCCGGCATGGCCAACTCGGGCAGGAGCGCAGTGGCGCCCTCGACACGAACGGCGCCCGGTTCGAATATCGGCGCAGTCTCCGACAGGTTTGGAAATTCCGAAATGCCCGTGACCTTCTCCTGGCGTCGCGCGATGGCCCGCTCTTGCATTTCCGCCGGACGCCGGAGCTTCCCGGCGACAAAGCCGCTTTCGAGGGCGGCGCCAAGTCCGCCTTGCGCCTCGACCTCGCGGAAAAGAGCCCAGGCGCGCCCGGCAAGCTCGTCCGTGAGCGACTTCGACATAATTTGAGCCCGCAGCCGGATCGGCCACGGCGGACAGCCATGCTTCGTGCTTCAGAACGAGGCTCGTGTTGCGGGCAAGTTTTCTGGCGAGGGCCGTGGCGCTTCCAGCCGCCTCGTCGAAGGGCAAAACCTCAATCCCGGCTGCGCCGCCAATCGCCGCGCCGAAGGCCGCCGCTGTCGCCCGAAGCAGGTTCACATGCGGATCGTAGGCGGTGAGGATGCGCTGCGGCATTTTGGCGAGAAGGAGCAAGTCCTGATTCGGACTTTCCCCCGCGGCGGAAAGCGCTCGCGCCCAAAGCAGCCGCATCGCCCGGAAGGCCGCAATCGTGATAAAAATGTCGGACGACGCCGAAATCGAAAACCCGATGCAGCGTGCGGCTTCGGAAAGCGGCATGCCGGCTTCAGTGAGCGCGCGCCAATAGGCGACCCCCGCCGCCAGCGTAAAGGCGAGTTCCTCGGTTGCCGAACCGCCCGCGGCGTTCCAGGCATGGCCGCTCGCCAGGAACGGAACGAACGACGGCGAGCGCTCACGAAGGTGGAAGGCGGCGTCGACATAATCCGCAAATGGCACGGACCTGTCAGCGGGACGTTCGCCCGAAAGCGCGAAAGCCGTGAGAGGATCGAAGCCAGCCGAACCCGCAAGGCTGTCCGTGCCTTTCGAGGCTAAAAGGAAAGCGGCATCCGCAATCGCGGAGCCGGGAGCGATGAAGAACGGCTCCTTGGCCGAGCTAACGAGAGGTTCCAGATCATCCTTGATCTCGATGCCATGACAGGCGTCGAACGCGACAGAAAATGCGGATGCCCCGCTCGTCAGATCGTCCGCAAACTGCTTCTCGCCGACCAGAGGCTGGATGATGAACCAGCCCCGACTGCCGAAAATCGCCGGTATGTGCGCGGACTTCGTGTAAAGAGGCTCGGTTCGCAATCCCTCATAGAGCGGCGTTTCGAGGGTTGTAAAGGGAGCCTTGCCGAGAGCCTTGGCCACAAGCGCGCGCCAATCGGCTTCTGACACCGGGGGAAAATCGTTTGCGAGAGCGAATTGATCCATGGCGCGCATGATAATGGATGCGGCTACGCTGCGTCCACCATGCCATTGCATTGCAGGTCTGCTATTTGGACGCGCGTACAACCTGTATGTGGCTCCGCCTTGCCGGATACACGGGCCGGGAGCGATATTATCCCGCTCTCTGATGCCATACTGACGCGTTCAATCTTAAGCTGTTGTTGAAACCCTCGCTGCTTCCTTTATAAGGCCTCGAAACCCGAGCGCTTAGAAGTATGCCAAAACGGACTGATATCGACTCCATCCTCATCATTGGGGCTGGCCCGATCGTGATCGGCCAGGCCAGTGAATTCGACTATTCCGGCACGCAAGCCTGCAAGGCTCTGAAGGCCGAGGGGTATCGAATTGTCCTGATCAATTCGAATCCCGCCACGATCATGACGGACCCGGATTTGGCGGACGCGACCTATATCGAGCCGATTACGCCGGACATGGTCGCCAAGGTCATCGAACGGGAGAGAGAAGAGCACCCCGGCGAGCGTATGGCGCTTCTGCCGACAATGGGCGGCCAGACAGCGCTCAACACGTCTCTTCGGCTTGCCCGCGACGGGACGCTGGAGCGTTACGGCGTAGAGATGATCGGCGCGAAGGCGCACGCGATCGACAAGGCCGAAGACCGTCAGCTTTTCCGCGAAGCCATGCGCAAGATCGGGCTCGCGACGCCGAAGTCCATGCTCGCCCATAATCTTTCGGAGGCGATGGCGGCGCTCGATTATGTTCCGCTTCCATCGATCATCCGGCCATCTTTCACGCTCGGCGGCACTGGCGGCGGCATCGCGTATAACCGCGAAGAATATATGTATATCGCGGAGCGCGGCCTCGAAGCATCGCCGACGACCCAGATTCTGATCGAGGAATCGGTGCTGGGCTGGAAGGAATATGAGATGGAGGTTGTCCGCGATACGAAGGACAACTGCATCATCATCTGCTCCATCGAAAACGTCGATCCGATGGGCGTTCACACCGGCGACAGCATCACGGTCGCGCCGGCGCTCACGCTGACCGACCGCGAATATCAGATGATGCGAAACGCCTCCATTGCGGTCCTGCGCGAGATCGGCGTGGAGACCGGGGGCTCGAACGTGCAGTTCGCGGTCAATCCGGCGGACGGCAAGCTCGTCGTAATCGAAATGAACCCGCGCGTGTCGCGGTCCTCCGCGCTGGCGTCGAAGGCGACGGGCTTTCCGATCGCGAAGGTCGCCGCGAAACTCGCCGTCGGCTATACGCTCGACGAACTCGACAACGACATCACCAAGGGCGCGACGCCCGCGTCGTTCGAGCCGACCATCGATTATGTGGTGACGAAAATCCCGCGCTTCGCCTTCGAGAAATTTCCAGGCGCGGCCACAACGCTGACCACCTCCATGAAATCCGTGGGCGAAGTGATGGCGATTGGCCGCACCTTCCACGAAAGCCTGCAGAAAGCGTTGCGGTCCATGGAGATCGGGCTCTCGGGCCTTGACGATTTCGTGCTGGAAGGGCTCGGCAAGGGCGACGACAAGAACGTCATCCGCGCGGCGCTGGGCACGCCTTCGCCCGACCGCATCCTGAAAGTGGCCCAGGCGCTCAGAATGGGCGTCGATCACGAGCAGATCCATACGCTTTGCCGGATCGATCCGTGGTTCATCTCGCGGCTGCAGGAAATCGTCGACATGGAGGCCAAGGTCCGGGCTCATGGCCTGCCGGAGACCCAACGGGCGTTCCGGGACCTCAAGGCCATGGGCTTCTCGGACGCGAGGCTTGCCGCGCTCGCCGATCTTACGGAAGCGGAGGTTGCGGCGAAGCGCCGGAGCCTTGGCGTCAGGCCCGTCTACAAGCGCATCGATACCTGCGCGGCTGAGTTCCCCTCGCCGACCGCCTACATGTACTCGACCTATGAAAACCCGCTGGCGGGCAGGGAGGTGTGCGAAGCTAATCCCTCGGGCCGGGAAAAAGTGATCATTCTCGGGAGCGGGCCGAACCGCATCGGGCAGGGCATCGAGTTCGACTATTGCTGTTGTCACGCCGCCTTTTCCCTCTCCAAGGCGGGCTATGAAACCATCATGGTCAACTGCAACCCCGAGACGGTTTCGACCGACTACGACACGTCGGACCGGCTCTATTTCGAGCCACTGAACTCCGGAAGATGTGCTCGCCATCATCGAGAAAGAGGCTTCGAACGGAAAGCTGAAAGGCGTGATCGTCCAGTTCGGCGGTCAGACCCCGTTGAAGCTGGCGCAGGCGCTGCACGAGGAGAATGTGCCCATCCTCGGCACCTCGCCTGACGCCATCGATCTTGCCGAGGACCGCCACCGGTTTCAGGCGCTGGTCGAAAAGCTCAATCTCAGGCAGCCCGAGAACGGCATCGCCTACTCGATCGAGCAGGCCTTGATCGAAGGCGACAAGATCGGCTTCCCGATCGTTGTGCGGCCCTCCTATGTGCTTGGCGGCCGCGCGATGGCGATTTTGCCGAATCAGGCCTCGCTGAAAGAATATTTCGAAACCACGCTTGCGGCTTTCGTTCCCCCCGACATCAGGCATCGGTTTGCCGGCAACCGGCATGCGCAAGTCAACTTTGTTCTGGGCAAGAATGCGCTGCTCCTCGACTCCTACGTGCGCGACGCGACCGAGGTTGACGTTGACGCGATCTCGGATGGGGAAGACGTTTTTATTGCCGGCGTCATGGAGCACATTGAGGAGGCCGGCGTGCATTCCGGCGATAGCGCGTGTTCGCTTCCCCCTCACTCGCTCGATGCGGAGACGCTGCGCGAACTTGAGCGGCAGACGGCCGACATCGCTCGCGCTTTGAACGTTGTCGGGCTCATGAACATCCAGTTCGCCGTAAAGGGCGATAAGGTCTACGTGCTCGAAGTAAACCCGCGCGCCAGCCGCACGGTGCCGTTCGTGGCCAAGGTCATCGGCCATCCCGTGGCTGCCATCGCGGCGCGTGTGATGGCGGGCGAGAAGCTCGCCAATTTCAAGCTGACGAGGCCCAAAATCGCCCATGTCGGGGTCAAGGAGGCGGTTTTCCCGTTCGAGCGCTTTCCTGAAATCGATCCCGTGCTCGGTCCGGAGATGCGGTCCACGGGCGAAGTGATGGGCATCGATAGCAGCTATGCTGTCGCCTTTGCCAAAAGCCAGCTCGCAAGCGGCAGCCGCCTGCCAACTTCGGGAACCTTGTTCGTGTCCGTCAAGGAAGCCGACAAGGCGCGCATCATCCAGCCCGTCAAGGAACTTGCGGATATGGGCTTTAAGGTGCTGGCGACTCGCGGCACACTGCGTCACCTTGAAGCGAATGGAATTGCGTGCACGCGAATCAACAAGGTGCTGGAGGGCCGGCCCAACATCGTCGATGCGATGAAAAACCGCGAAGTGGATATTGTTTTCAACACAACCGAAGGTGCTAAAGCTCTGGCCGACAGCTCGACGATCCGGCGAACCGCCTTGATGTACAAGATCCCGTACTACACAACGATTGCGGGCGCGTTTGCGGTTACGAAAGCAATTGCCGCCATGCGAGCTGGCATACTTGAAGTTCAGCCGCTTCAGAAATATATCGCCTAAAATGTGCGTGCCGGCGCCGCAGGGCTTCAGGCTTGCGTTGTATTACGTAATCCCACTTAATAATGGATGAAGAAGTTCCAGGAAAAGAACTGGACTGGGGAGATTGGGGATGACCGAGAAAGTGCCGATGACCGCTCAGGGCCATGCTGCGCTTGAGGCCGAACTTAAATATCTAAGGTCGGTTGAGCGCCAGCGTATCATCAAGGCCATCGCGGAAGCTCGGGCTCACGGCGATCTCTCCGAGAACGCTGAGTATCATGCGGCGAAGGAAGCGCAGGGTATGAACGAGGCGAAGGTCGCCGACTTGGAGGACAAGCTTTCGCGGGCCGATATCATCGATATTTCGAAGCTTTCCGGCGAGACGGTAAAGTTCGGCGCGACCGTCACGCTTGTGGATGAGGATACCGAGGAAGAGGTCAAATATCAGATCGTCGGCGATTTCGAAGCCGATGTGCGCAAAGGAAGGGTCTCTATCGGATCGCCGATTGCGCGTGCCCTCATCGGGAAAAAGGCGGGCGACTCCGTCGAAGTGAACACGCCGCGCGGCGCGAAGTCCTACGAAATCCTGAAGGTCGCCTTCCTGGGCTGACGGCGCGATCTCGGCCGAGAGAGTCGGGCTTGACCCGGCTACTCGATCTCATCCTGAGCTTGTCGAAGGATGAAGCTTGGATTTACACTTTTTTCAGCATCGCGGCGCTCTGGCCCGGCCATTCGCTCGGCCAAGCCGCCTTCAGCGACCGTAGCTAACCAACAACTCTCCTCCGGGTGGAACCTTCCTCGACTGGCCGTTTGCGTCTTCGCGGCGCACGTAAATAATCCGTTGCTGCGCAGCCCGATCCACAATCGTAAATTCGCTCATGGTTAAAATGGAGCACGCCCGGTTTTTCTCTGGTCCAAATTGCGGGCCAATATGCTTAATGAACTGTAAAAGTTGGACCAGGCCGCCTCTGGCCCCTGCCGGTATATCTCTCTGAAAAGGCGAGACTTTTTCTCTGCCATTAAATGGAACTTAATGGCGGAATTTTCCCATTTACTGGGACGAGCAAAAGTCCGTTAAATATATTGCGGTTTCGCCTGTTAACCCTGCCGGCGCCATTCGCGCCTGCGGCGGCGCGCGACGGGTTTAAATTTCCCATGCAAATCAATGGCTTAATGCCGTTAACCTCTCAGCAAAGCGCTTTCACCTAAAATCCTGGGACACTAGAGTGCGTCATGAAAAGTGCGAAGCGGTTTTCCGATAAGACGCACGGTAAAACAAAAACTTAGAGCCCGCTTTTGATTCCATCAGAAGCGGATAGGCTCTAACGGGAAGCCAATCCGGGGGTTGGAGAGAGAGGCCGCCATCAAACGTGCAGACAAAAACGGTTGGTCTGCAAGCCGGGTGCGGTGCGGGCGGCGGCTGCGATTTGTCGGCCCGCCGCGGATTTACGCGTCGAGTGCGACGGGAATTCCTGCCGTCCGCAAGATGATCGCCACCTCATTTGCACGGCGGCGAAACTCGGCTTCTCCTTCTGCCGTGCTTTGCAGATCGGCGCAGACCCCACGCCGCAGCATCTCGGCCGTGAGAGCGAATGTCGCTGCGTCGTTCGAGGCCGTCCGGTGGTTAACGCCGTTTATGACGCCGCCCGCAACGGCGGCTCCGGTGACGGCATCCACAATCATGAATGCGCCGGTGCGCGCATGGTCCAAGAAAAGATCGGCGGCAACCGGCCTCGCCAGATCGACACGAGCTTCGGCGATCCCGTTCGGTTCGCAAGTGCTTGCTTCGTTGAGTTCGAGCGTGTCGAGGTCGAGGCCGCCTTGAATCTTCAGGGAAACCACAGGCACGAGGTCGGCGGCTGTACGGAGCAAATACCCTCGCGTTGGCGAATAGGGCTCATTTGAGAGCCAAACCAGACGGACATCCAGCGAGCGTGTCGCACTGAGGGGGCGTCCTTCGGTCGTTAGAAGACTGCCGCGGCCGACATCGATGTGGTCCTCAAGTTCGAGAACAATGGCTTGGCCGCTTCTGGCCTCATCAAGTGGTCCATCCATGGTGCGAATCTGGCGAACCCTGCTCGATTTACCGCTGAGGGCATCGCAGATCACCTCGCCCTCGCGGATCTTGCCCGCCGTGACCGTGCCCGCAACTCCACGAAAGCCTTCGCCGTCGCGAAGCACCATTTGAACCGGCATGCGGAATGGCTCATCCAGATTGTCATCGCGGGTGTGAACCGCTTCGAGATACTCGACGAAGGTTGGCTCCGAATACCAATCCATGGCTTGAGACCGGGCCACAACATTATCGCCGTTCAATGCGGAAACCGGGATGGCAGCCCAAGAAAGCGCAGGGAACCGTGCGGCGAACGTCGCGAAATCCTCGACAATTGCCCGGAAGCGGTCTTCGCTCCAGCCAATCAGGTCCATCTTGTTGACGGCGAGCACCACTTTGCGGACGCCCGCGAGATCGAGGATTGCGAGATGGCGGCGGGTTTGCCGCTTGATGCCGCTCTGCGCATCGACCAGGAGCACCGCGACATCGGCGTTGGATGCGCCCGTCGCCATGTTGCGCGTGTACTGTTCGTGTCCAGGCGAGTCGATGATGACCACGCGCCTGTGCTCCGTGTCGAAGTAATGCCAGGCGATATCGATGGTGATGCCCTGTTGCTGCTCCGCGATCAGCCCATCCACAAGGCGGCTGAAATCAGGGCGCTGGCCGCCATGCAGGCTTGCCGTTTCTTTGAGAAGCTTTTCGCGCTGATCGTCGTAAAGCGGCGTGGCGTCCCAGAGAAGCCGCCCGATCAGTGTCGATTTTCCGTCATCGACCGAGCCGCAGGTAAGAAGGCGGATGATGCCATTAAGCTCGGGAGAGGAGGCGCGAATAGTGGCGCGCGGCTTTGCGTAAGTCTCGGCCCAGGGCGCCTCGAGGGCAGGCACGAATGCCGCTATGGAATCATGGCGCATCAGAAGTACCCTTCCTCTTTCTTGCGCTCCATGGCGCCAACTGTGTCATGGTCGATCAGACGGCCCTGCCGTTCCGAATTGCGAGCCTGGAGAATCTCAGCGAGGACGGACTCCACATCGCCGGCCTCGGATTCGTCGGCCGCAGTGACAGGCCAGCAGCCCAAGGTCCGGAAGCGCGTCTTGATCGGCTTCGGCTCCTCACCCTTTTTCAAGAAGGGCCGGTCGTCATCGATGACGAAAATCTGGCCGTCGCGCCGGATTGCGGAGCGCTCCTTTGCGAAATAGAGCGGCGCGACGTCGAGTTTTTCGCGCGCGATGTAGCGCCACACGTCCTTCTCCGTCCAATTGGAGAGCGGGAAGACGCGCATCGTCTCGCCGTGGCCGAGCCTGCCGTTGAAGATATTCCACATCTCGGGGCGCTGCTTGCGCGGGTCCCAGCGATGATCGGACGAGCGCACGGAGAAAACGCGCTCCTTGGCGCGGGAAGCCTCCTCGTCGCGCCGCGCGCCGCCAATGGCCGCATCGAAGCCGTATTTGTCGAGCGCCTGCCGGAGCGCCACCGTCTTCATCACGTCTGTGTAAACGGAGGGCGAATAGTCGACGGGGTTGATATTGCGGGCAACGCCGTCCTCGTTGACATGCACAAGGAGGTCCAGGCCGAACCGCTTCGCCGACTCGTCGCGGAACTCGATGAGTTCCTTGAACTCCCAGGTCGTATCGACGTGAAGGAGCGGGAAAGGCGGCTTCTGCGGCCAGAACGCTTTCCGCGCCAGATGCAGGAGGGCGGTGGAGTCCTTGCCTGCGGAGTAAAGGAAAACGAGTTTGCGGAACTGAGCGGCCGCCTCGCGCAAAATGAAAATGCTCTCAGCTTCCAAGAGGTCGAGATGAGACAGTGGTTTGGACATTTCGATTTACCTCGTGAAGCCCGGACGGTTGTGCAGACCGCATTCCTTGTGAGTCGCGTCTTCCCACCACCAGCGCCCCGCGCGGATCGGTTCGCCCGGCTGGATCGCTCGCGTGCAAGGCTGGCAGCCGATCGACGGAAAGCCTTGTGCGTGCAGCGGACTTACCGGGACGCGGTGCTCGGCGACGTAGGCTTCGGCGCGCTCAACTGTCCAGTCGGCCAGGGGATTGACCTTGATGAGGTTCAAGGCCCGGTCGAATTCAGCAAATGGCGTTTCATCGCGTGTCTGGGACTGCTCGCGCCGAACGCCTGTAACCCATCCCTTTGCACCGGACAGAGCGCGTTTGAGCGGAAAAACCTTGCGCACATGGCAGCAAGCCTTCCGTTTTTCGACAGAGGACCGAAAGCCGAAAATTCCATCACGCGCTACAAGGTCCTCGACGTCTTCCGCGTCGGGCATCACGACGCGAATGCGGGTCCCGAGGAGTCTTTCCGTGCGCGCCAGGGTGTCGTATGTTTCCGGGAAGTGCCGCCCTGTATCCAGGGTGATAGCCTCGATTTCAGCTTTCGCGCGAACGATGGCGTGAAGGAGAACCTGATCCTCCAATCCGAGGCTGGTTGAAAAAATAATCCGTCCCGCGATGACCACTTCGATTGCACGAATGCGCGCCTCTAAATCGTTAGTGGCCCCAAGCTCACGGTCGAGCGCGTTTGCAACATCTTCGCCTTCGCCGCGATGGTGATAAGAATTCTCGATTGTCCCGTGCATTGGATCCCTTTCGTCATTCGCTTCGGGTCGAGAAAGCCTCGTTTGCTTTCGAGATCACCGTTTTTAGGGCATGGCATAGCCGCTGCTCCGGATGGAACAGTTAGGTGATGATGTGAGCTTCTCGGAAGGCGGTAGCCGGTTGCCCCTAGATATGCGCCTAACAATACACGGAAAAGGCCGTGCGATCCGCAGTGGGCAGAAATAAAGATGGATTTACGGTTCTGGTTTCTAGGCCAGAAAATCCGTTTCGGGAATCTTCGATACGTGCGGGGACTTTTTTACTGTTGGCCGCTCGATGCGAAAGTTATTTATTCTATGGCGGCGCCCGGCTCGTTTTTTGCCGTTTTGATGGTGAAGGCCGTCTTAACGGAGCTTACATTGGGCGCTGCGGTCAGCTCCCGGATGATGAAGTTCTGAAAGGTCACCAGGTCTGGGGCAACGCACTTCAAGAGAAAGTCCGTATCGCCTGAAAGCATATACGCTTCCCGGACGATTTCCCATTCGCGGGCGCGCGCTTCGAAGGCGAGAAGATCAGCCTCAGCCTGGCTCTCAAGCCTCACAAAGGCGAAGGCTGTAAGATGAAAACCAAGGCGGGGAAGATTGAAAATGGCGTGGTAGCCCGCTATGACGCCGGAACGCTCCAATTCACGGACCCGGCGCAGGCAGGGAGGCGCTGAAAGACCAACCCTGGAAGCGAGCTCGACATTTGTGATGCGTCCGTCTTTTTGCAGTTCGGCAAGGATCCGCCAGTCTGTCGCGTCCAATTTCGCGGGGGTGGTGGACTCGTCCAAGGTGCGTACCGAAGCCATGGGGATTTCCTTTTGTGTATTGGCTAATCCCATTTCTTGAAATAGTTGGGGGAGGACATGGTGCATTGCAACAATAAAAGAACCTGAATGCACGGACTGCGGCGAAAAGCTCAGGCCATGATGACCCCTGAACCTCCACCGGCAGCCTCAACTTGACATATTCGTCTTGGCGACGATCATCCGTACGTCCATTTGGCAACGCGTAAGAGAATAATTTGAAGAGGAACTCGCAATGGCCCCACGACACGAAAGGCTCGTGATCATCGGATCCGGCCCGGCCGGTTACACGGCTGCGATTTATGCAGCGCGGGCCATGCTGCGCCCGTTACTTATCGAGGGAATCCAGCCGGGCGGTCAGCTCACGACTACGACAGAGGTGGAAAATTATCCAGGCTTCGCGGACATCATCCAGGGGCCGTGGCTCATGGAGCAGATGCGCGCGCAAGCGCTGCATGTCGGGGCCGAGATCGTGCAAGACACTATCGTTTCTGTCGATTTTTCGCGTTCGCCGTTCCTCCTCCACGGCGATAGCGGGACGCTCTACCATGCGGATGCTGTCATTATCTGCACGGGAGCGCAGGCTCGCTGGCTCGGTCTTCCGAGTGAACAGAAATATCGCGGCCACGGGGTCTCGGCCTGCGCCACGTGCGACGGCTTTTTCTACAGGGGCAAGGACGTGCTCGTGGCCGGCGGCGGCAATACGGCCGTGGAAGAGGCGCTCTTCCTCACCAAGTTTGCCCGGTCGGTGACTGTTGTGCACCGCCGCGATGCGTTCCGGGCGGAAAAGATTTTGCAAAACAGGCTCTTTGCAAATCCAAAGATAAAAGTGATCTGGAATGCGACTTTGGACGAGGTTTTGGGAACAGAAAGCCCCAAAGCGGTGACAGGGGCCAAGCTTCGCGGTATCTTGACCGGAGAAATTACGCAGGTTCAAGTAGATGGCATATTTGTCGCCATCGGCCATGAGCCGGCGACGGCGCTGTTCAAAGATCAGGTGGAGATGACGCCTAGCGGGTATATCGTCACGGCAGCAAAGTCGGCATCAACGAATGTCGCTGGCGTCTTCGCTGCGGGCGACGTCACCGATGACATATACCGTCAGGCTGTCACAGCCGCAGGCATGGGATGCATGGCTGCGCTCGATGCCGAGCGCTATCTGGCAAGTCTGGAAACGGTAGCGCAAGCAGCGGAATAGGGCAGAGGGGGCGGCAATCTGCCGATGGATTGGGACAAACTTCGGATCTTTCATGCTGCAGCGGAAGCGGGAAGCTTCACGCACGCGGGCGAAACGTTGAGCATCAGCCAGTCGGCGGTCAGCCGCCACATCAGCTCGCTTGAACGCGACCTGAACGTTCCGCTTTTTCATCGGCATGCGCGCGGCCTCGTTCTGACCGAGCAGGGGGAGCTCCTTTATCGCACGGCGCAGGAAGTTTTCAGCAAACTGGCAACCACGCAAATTTTGCTCGCGGACTCACGCGGGAAGCCGAATGGAGAACTAAAGGTTACGACGACAAGGGCGCTCGGGACCGGCTGGCTTACTCCCCGGCTCAAAGACTTCATGAAACTTTATCCCGATGTTCGCCTTCAACTTCTGCTGCACGACGAACTCCTGAACCTGACCATGCGCGAGGCGGACGTCGCCATATGGTTCGGGCCGCCGACCCAGCAGGATCTCGTCCGGCGCAAACTGTTCAGAGTCCACTATCACGTCTATGCATCTACGGAGTTTGTGAAGCGGTATGGCAAGCCCAAAAGTCTCGAAGACATCGACCGCCATAGCATTCTGACCTATGGCGGGATTTTGCCCAGCCCTTTCAAGGAAATGAATTGGCTCGAAACCATGGGCCGCGATGGGAAAGGCCCACGGGAACCTGCTATTCGGATCAATAGTCTCGTGGCGCTGCGCGAGGCGGTACTCCAAAATCTTGGGATTGCCGTGCTTCCCGATTATCTGGCGAAAGATAATCCGAACCTTGTTCCGATCCTCGAAGACGTGGACATGCCCGTATTCGATACTTTTTTTGTGTATCCCGCAGACTTGAAAGATACTAAACGCGTCAACGTTTTTCGTGATTTTCTTATTGCCAAGGCACGAGAGTGGTCTTTCTAAGCATGCCCAATGCAGCCCACAGATAATTGTATGAGCCGCAAGCTTGGCATCTCTTTAGATGATCGTTTTGATCTCGAAATCGGGTTAAGAAATTCTCGGTTTCCGTAGAACATAGCTGCTCCCCACTCTGAAAAATCGCCTACGGATGGAACCTTCTGTCTTCCCTTCGCTTTTTCCCGAAGGGATTCCGAGACGGTATGGAGGAGTTCGTGCCAGCGTATTTTTCAGGAACAACAAACGCCCTTAAGAAGGGTGTGTCGAACATGTCGGCGGATGCCGCCATTAAAAAGATAGAAGGGTGGGAAGAAGCTTTACAGGAAGTCGAAATTCCAGGCGCACGGGCAATTCTGCGAGATCTGGGCGCATTGAAACGTCAACTCGATCAAGACGAGCCCGACGGTGATCGCATACGCACGATCCTTTCGCGTCTTGCGGATGCAACAATCAAAATTTCGGACAGGGTTGAAGATCGCAACGCGGAAAGGATCCGCGATTTAGGCGAGGCCCTTGAATTTGCGTCGGGAGAAAATGAGGAGGAAGAAGAAATGGCTAGTCGATCAACTCAAGAGTCGCGCCGGTCATCGAGCTCGCAGCGCGCAACCAGTTCAGGCTCGTCGTCAGGACGATATCGCGATGAGGACGAAGAAGACCATCGCGGGCCAAGCGGTCGGGTGAAAGATCCTGAGCAAGACCATCGCCTTCGTGGCAATGAGACAGAACGCTTGTATGAGTTCTCGTCATATGGAGCGAGGGTATGACGGGCGCGGCCGTGTGACCGATCCGGAGGACGACCATCGCCTGCGGGGGCACGAGACGGATCGCCTGTACGAATCCCGTCACATGGAACATGGCTACGATGGACGCGGCCAGGTGAGGGACCCGGAGCATGACCATCGCTTGCGCGGCCACGAGACGGAGCGCCTGCGTGAATCCCGTCACATGGAACACGGCTACGATGGACGCGGCCGTGTAACCGATCCTGAGGATGACCACCGTCTGCGCGGGCACGAGACGGACCGGCTTTATGAATCCCGTCACATGGAACACGGCTACGATGGACGCGGCCGTGTGACCGATCCGGAGGACGATCACCGCCTGCGCGGCCACGAGACGGACCGCCTCTATGAGTCTCGCCATCGCGGCGACGATGGGCGCGGGCGGGTGAGAGACCCGGAGCACGATCACCGTCTGAGCGGGCATGAAACCGACCGCCTCTATGAGTCTCGCCATCGCGGCGACGATGGGCGCGGCCGGGTAAGAGACCCCGAGCATGATCATCGCCTGAGCGGCCACGAATCCGACCGCCTCTATGAATCACGCCATCGCAGCGACGATGGTCGCGGCCGGGTGAGAGACCCGGAGCACGATCACCGTCTGAGCGGGCATGAAACCGACCGCCTTTATGAGTCCCGTCACCGCAGCGACGACGGCCGCGGCCGTGTGACCGATCCCGAGCATGACCATCGCCTTCGCGGACACGAGTCAGAGCGCGAGTATGAGCAGCATCATGAGAGGGACGACGGCCGTGGCCGTGTCCGCGACCCCGAGCATGACGGCCGCCTCAGACAAAACCGCGACCGCGGTGTCTCCATGACCGGCAATGGCGGTTCGGGTCGCTATGAGGATGAGCACGAGCAGGAGAGTTACCGCGGCCGTGGCTCCTCATCGCGAAGCCGGTCCCGTTATGAGGATGAAGACCACGACTTGCGCGGACGGCGGGGCCGATAGACTTCGCCTCCGGTGGCCTGGAACGCTGACCAAGCTCTCGTCTCGGCAGAGGCGGGGGCTTTTTACGTGGTATTTGAATTTGTAATTGCATTTGGAACTGTGTAGTTGATCGGTCATCGGATGAAAGGGAAACAACCATGACATTGCGCTACGGGATTTGCGTGGCTGGTCTTCTCGCTGGCCTTATCGTTGCTGGCGGCGTCACCGCTGTTTTCGCGAAGGACACGGCAGCGAGCTGCCGCGCCCTCAAGGCTGTCGACCCGGACCATGACGGCACGCTCGATTTGAACGAGGCCAAGGCGGATGCAACCACGCTGTTCGACAAGCGTGATACGGATAAGGATGGGACGCTGACCGCAAAGGAACTGCAGGGCCGCTTATCGAAGAAAGATCTTGCTGCCGGCGATCCTGACAAAGACGGTACGCTAACGAAGGACGAATATTTGGCGATCGTCGAGGCGCGCTTTAAGGCGGCTGATTCCGACACGAGCGGCGCCGTCGACTGCAAAGAGGCGAAAACCAAAGCCGGGCAGGACCTGCGGCGCTTGTTGAAATAACCGTGAAGAGCCCGTCCGGTTTTCAGTATAGAGATGATCGCTGCCGCATGATATCGTTCCGCCGTTAGACTTACGAGGGCATACAAGCGCTTAACCCTTGTGCGCCGCGTGGTTTCGACCCATGTGAAATCTGGCCCAGGTCATGGCTTTAGCGGCTTGGGTCCAACAAACCGGGAGGATGTCTATCCATGAAAGTATGGACCAAACCAGTTGCTTCGACGGTCGATGCTGGCTTTGAGGTTACGCGCTACCTGCCCTCCACGCTCGACGTGGCCGCCAATCGCGCCTGCAAATAACGGCGTTCGTTCACGGTCCACTTGAATGATCGTTAAAGTTCTCGGTTCGGGAGCCGGGGGCGGATTCCCGCAATGGAACTGCAACACCCGGCTGTCCCGCCTGGCATGGGACGGCGATGGACGCGTGAGCCGGCGGACTCAGTCGAGCATCGCCGTTTCAGGCGACTCCCGCCGGTGGGTCATCATCAACGCTTCTCCCGATCTTCGCCAGCAAATTCAGTCCACGCCGGAACTGCAGCCTGATCGCGATGGTCCCAAACGCAATTCGCCGATCAGGGCGGTTGTCTTGACGAATGGCGACATCGACCACATCGCCGGGCTTCTCACGCTGAGAGAGAGGCAGCCCTTCCGGATTTATGCGACGCCTCGGGTTCTCTCCGTTCTAAGGGCGAACAGCGTATTTGGAGTGTTGGCCAGCGATGTTGTCGAGCGGATCGAGCTGCCGCTCAACGGGCCCGTGGAAATTGCCGATACCGGAGGCGTCACCATTGAGGCGTTCCCTGTGCCTGGAAAGATCGCGCTCTACCTCGAAGATGCCTCCAAGGGGGCCGGTTTCGGCACCGAGGTTGGTGATACAATCGGGCTGAAGATCGGAACGGGCGGCTCCGAGGCGGCCTTTTATATCCCGGGCTGCGCCAAGGCCGATGAGCAGGTGCTGCGCCGCGTTCACGGGGCCGATTGCCTGCTTTTCGACGGCACGGTGTTCAATGACACGGAGTTGCTCGATCTCGGCGTGATCGAGAAAACCGGGCAGCGGATGGGGCATGTTTCCATCGCTGGCGATGACGGTTCGCTTTATGCCTTCGACGGCGCCGCGATCAAGCGAAAGATCTATATCCATATCAATACCACGAACCCCATTCTCGAACGGGGATCGCGCGAGGAAGCCCTCGTGAAGGAGGCGGGCTGGGAAATCTCATATGACGGTATGACAATAGATACCTAAGTAGCGTTTGCCGGATGCACCAACGGATCGCCGCCGCTGTCATCGCGGCCAGGCGAGCGCGAGCCGGGATCTAAGGCTCCGCATTTCCGGGAAGACGAAGTCAGAGCGAGCGGCGTCCGGGATCAAAAAAGCGATAAGGGCAGAAAACGACCATGGAACACGCACCCGACATGGACACAACCGTACCGGAGCAGGGGCTGAAGCCGGACCAGTTGGAAGCTCTGCTTCGTGAGATCGGAGCGCGGCGCTATCACAATCTGCATCCCTTTCATAAGCTCCTGCACGGGGGCAAACTCTCCAAGCCGCAGGTGCAGGCCTGGGCGCTGAACCGCTACTACTATCAGGCCACCATTCCGCGCAAAGATACCGCCCTGATGTCCAGGATGCCCGAGCGTGCGTTGCGACTTGAATGGCGCAGCCGCTATTTCGATCATGACGGCATCGGCGAAGACGAAGGCGGCATTGAGCGCTGGCTCCGCCTGACCGACGCTCTGGGCTTGTCACGGGAGTATGTGGAGTCCACCAAAGGCATCTTGCCCGGCACCCGTTTTGCCTGCGACGCCTACCTCAACTTCGTGCGCGACCGCAGTCTCCTGGAAGGGATCGCGTCCTCGCTCACTGAGCTGTTCGCGCCCAGCATCCACTCCGAGCGCATTTCGGGCATGCTCGCCAATTACAGCTTCATCGACGAGTCCATGATGGGCTACTTCCAGCGCCGCCTCAGCCAGGCGCCGCGCGATGTGAAGTTCGCGCTGACCTACGTCAAGACGCACGCACGCACGCAGGAGGCACAGCAGGCGGTCGTCGATGCGCTCATCTTCAAGACGCAGGTGCTCTGGGCGCAGCTCGACGCTTTGCATTTCGCCTATGTCGAGCCGGCGCTTATCCCGCCCGGAGCGTTCCGGCCGTGACCCGCGAACGGCCACTGGCGACGGCGGAGAGCAGACCCTATCTTCCGACGCATGTGCGCCTTCAATTCGATGGCACGCGCGATTGTTTTGCGGTATTGGCGCCTGAGCGCGTGTATTGGCCGGACGAAACCGCGGTCGAGATTCTGAAACTTTGCGATGGCGAGCGCACCATCGCATCAATCGCCGCGCGCTTGGCGCAAGACTATGCGGCGCCCGTGGAAACGATCCAGGCTGATGTGCTGGAGTTTATACAATCATGGACGGACTTACGTCTGTTGAGACTATCGAACGGGTGAGCCCCGCGGTTCGTGCAGGCCCGCCGCTCGGCATGCTGGCCGAACTGACGCATCGCTGTCCCTTGCAATGCCCCTACTGTTCCAACCCGATTCAGCTGCTCAAAGCGGCGGACGAACTCGACACGGCAACGTGGCTTTCCGCGTTCGAGCAGGCGGCGGATCTGGGCGTTCTCCAGGTTCATCTGTCCGGCGGTGAGCCCACCCTGCGGCAGGATCTTGAAGAGCTGGTGAGCGCGCTTGCCTCGCGCGGCGTCTACACGAACCTGATCACCGCTGGCGTTACGCTCACGCCGGATCGCATCAGGCGATTGGCCGATTGCGGTCTGGATCACGTGCAGCTCAGCCTGCAGGCCCTCGATCCCGAAACGTCAGACAAGATCGGTAACTATAAGCAAAGCCTCGATAAAAAGCTGAAGGTAGCGCGCTGGGTCCGGGAAGCGGACCTGCCCTTGACGCTCAACGCGCCGACGCATCGCCACAATATCGGGCAGACGCCAGCGTTGATTGAACTCGCGCTGGAACTCGGAGCGGACCGGCTCGAGATCGCCCATGTCCAATATTACGGCTGGGCGGCCCGCAACAGGGCTACACTCATGCCGCCCTATGAGCTGGTGCTCGAAGAAGCCGCGATCGTCGGCGAGGCGAAAGATCGGCTGAAGGGCATCCTGAACATCGACTATGTCACGCCAGACTATTACGCCCAATTTCCGAAGCCTTGTATGGGCGGGTGGGCGAAGGACGTCATCACCATCAAGCCGGAGGGCAAGGTTCTGCCTTGTCACGCCGCGGAAAGCCTTCCCCTGCCGTTCGACAATGTGAAGGATACGGCGCTCGCCGCCATCTGGTACGACAGCGCGGCTTTCAATCGCTTCCGTGGCTATAAGTGGATGAAGGAGCCCTGCAAGTCCTGTCCCCGTAGGGAAATCGACTTTGGCGGTTGCCGCTGCCAGGCTTTCGCGCTGACGGGAGATGCTGAAGCGACGGATCCTGCTTGCAGTCTTTCGCCGGACCATCATCTTATGGCCGAGGTTGCCAACGCCGCCACGACTGCGGAGCCGCCGCCGTTCATCTATCGCCGCATCGGCCAAGCTTAGCAGACTGCTGAAAAACGATGCGGCCCATGGCCTCATGGTGAGCTTGCCGAACCGCGATAAGCTCTCCATGAGGTCTAAGCCATTGAAATCACTAATCTTTATCCTTAGCTTGTCGAAGGATGAAGCATGGATTTCCGCTTTTTTCGGCATCCTGCCAGCAGACTGCTTTGGGGGAAGTAGTTATGAACATTCGATTTGCTGATGCCCTTCCATCGATGCGGCGGTTGGTTCCGCTCGTGGCTTTGGCCGCCATGGTTTCGATTGGCGCCAGCGCGCAGGCTGCCGAGGCGATCAACGACTATCCGACCAGTGCCCGCGCCGACTACGTCTTCGGCTGTATGAAGGCGAATGGCGACACGCGCACCTCTCTGGACCAATGCTCCTGCTCCATCGATGTCATCGCGACCATTCTGCCTTATGACCGTTACGTCGAGGCCGAGGCCGTTCTCAGCCTGGCGCAGGTCCCGGGACGTTTTGGCGCAATGTTCCGGTCTCCCGAACCGGCGAAGGCAGCGGTGAACGCTTTGCGGCGTGCTCAAGCTGAAGCCGAAGTGCGCTGTTTTTAGGCAAGCGCATCTCAAGCGGCTTTGGCCAGCGATGGCTGAGCTTTTCGTGTGCACTTTGCTCAAGGCGGCGCTCTCTTCATCCCCGATCGGCTTCTCGCTTGTGCTATGTCCCGTATTTTCTTGAGCCAGGATCTTAAGAAAACGCGCCTTGCCGAGAGGTTAATGCCAATCACGTCATTGATATTAATGGGAAAATTCAACAACGGACGGCATCCCGGCGCATGCGCCACGCCGGCTTCGGGTGCGCTCATGGTTAATGCGCAAAGCTGGAATATATTTAACGGACTTTTGCTCGTCCTAGTAAAGAATGAAATTCCCACGTTAAATTTTATTTAATGGCTATTTTGTTAAGCATAAAAGCCATTCCCTTTCAATGGGTTATGGTCGCTCATCGGCGACCGCTCAAAGGCGCGGCGCTCCTCGCTTTGCGAAAAATCAACCCTAATAAAGCATGAATTGACCAGAAATAAATCCGGGCGCGCTTCTGTTAACTATCGGCGCATTAATCGATCGGCGCGGCAACGGACGGTTAATCACCGAGCATGCGCAAAGCGCCTTCAAATGTGCGCGCATCACTCCTTGAAAGCGCGATTGAGATTGGCCGACCGGGAGAAGGCCGTGTCTGCGGCGGTGGTGTCGATCCTGGCGGATGTCACGTCCACGCCGATCAGATTGCTTCCCTCGAGTTTGGCGCCTCGGAAATCGGCGCCGCTCGCTTCCGCATCGAGAAGGTTCGCCCCCGACAGGTTGGCGCCTCTCAAATTTGCGAATTCCAGGTCTACGCGCGAGAGATTGCTGCCGGAAAGGTCCGCTCCTTCGAGATTGGCCGATTTCAGCACCGTTCGCATAAGCCCCATGGATTGGTTCTTCAGGTCCGGGCTGCAATTTGCGCCGGTGAGGCGGGCGTTGCGCAAACTTGCGCCAGAGAGGTTCGCCGTAAGGCGTGCGCCCGAAAGATCGGCACGATCGAATTTTGCGCCTTGCATCTGTGCGGAAAGCAACGACGCGCCCTTGAGGGAAGCGCCCGAAAAATCGGCCTTCAGCGCCCAGGACAGATCGAGGATAGCGCCGTCGAGCCTGGCTTTTTCGAGTTTCGTATTGTTCAGCCGCGCTGACCCGAGATTGGCGCGCGTCAGGTCGAGACCGGACAGATTGAGCCCCGACAGCCGCTTGCCGTATAAATCGAGGGGCTTGCCTTGCGCTGCCTTTATCATGGCCTCGACATCCGCGCGCGTCATCTCGGCTCGCGTCATGTCGGGCGAATTCAAATCCAGGTACTGCAGCATATCCTGTGCCGCAGCGCCGTACCATGTGGCCGCTACACAGAGACCGGCTACCGTTGCGGCAACGCGCATTTTGGTAAGTTTCACGCTCGCCTCCTTCTGCTCGGGAAGCAGTTCGTCTAAGCGCGATCTTACAATGCGCCTTTCTCTTATAAGAGAATACTCAACATTTCGTAGGTCTTTCGCATCCTTGATTTGAATGGCAGGGGGCTGAAAAACGATGCGGCCCATGGTTCGACAGGCTCACCATGAGGGCAAAGCTGTTGAGCCGCTCGACCTCATCCTGAGCTTGTCGAAGGATGAACCCTCGATTTCCGCTTATTCAGCATCCTTCCCGCGCCTTCGTCGTCCCGGCCAGGCGAAAAGCGAGCCGCAATCGAATAAAAGGTATGCGCTTCAATTTGCTACGATCCCGGATAAGGCTTCGCCTTTCCGGGATGACGCCAACGGCGAACCCTTGGCGCGTTGGGCAAACTCCGCTCAGATATCCTTTTCTTTCTTCGGGTATTGGCAGGTCCAGCGTGCGACACGCCACTCCGGATGCTCGGAACCCCATTTTGCTATGAACGGCGGGGCGCTCATGGCGCATTGCCAGGGTGTGGTATCCGAATTGATCAACACACGTTGATCCCGGCATGTAGCCGGGTCTACGACCGCGCAGACCGTCAAGACGAGTTCCAGCATTCCTATCTGTCCCTTTCATGTTGAGCCGAACTAAGCTCAGCAATTAGTATGCCAGCCGCAGCATATTTGCAGACAGGCAATAACAGCGCATGCGGCATTGACGCATTTTTCTGTCTTTACCTAAAGGGATCTCAATTCAAAAAGGGATAGTGTTCCGTATTGTGCGACGTTCAACACTTTGGGAATTGCAATGAGCTTTCTGTATACGGAACTTAGCTTTCCACCTACATATTTCCTAGGAGTGGAAAGCTTCAATTGCTTCCAAAATTGGGGGAAAGTACATAATTCTTAACGAGATAAGTAAGAGTACGAGTCCATGATTCGTCCGTATTGCTCCGAAAATCGGCGCTTTTGCTCGCGATAAGTTTCTGAGTGGATACATCGTGGATGTAGATATTCATATTCAGTATCAGGTTGGAGACTTTTTGCACGGTCCCGGTAATCGAGAGGTCCGCGCCGACCTTTCGGGCAAGAGCGATGTCGCAGCCGCCGCAAGCCTGCAAGTTTGCTGCGTGCGCAGCGGCTTCAACGGGCCCGATGTCCACGACCTCGAATTGCCCCGACCTGGCAAGGGCTTCGCGCAGCTGATCGCTCACCTTCTTCAGCCGCGCTTTCTCCTCCGGGCGGGTGCCATAGGTCTGGCCATCGAGGCTGGTGTCGATCAATTCAAAGTCGAAGACCGCAACGCGTTGCGCGGCCAAGGCTGCCGGCATCCAGGAGAACAGGGCTGCCAGGGCGAGCAGAAGAAGGGAGCTTCGATGCGTCATGCGCCAATTCCGTAAGTTCTTGAGCCGATATTTGGTTTTTCCTCCAGGGCGTGCAATGTGCTGAAAAACTATAGTCTCATGGCTCTTGCGGCGGCATGGTCCAGCAGCCATCATTTCCGGCAAAAAGCCTCGATAAATAGGGGGAGCGTCTTGGCAAATTGGCGCATCGGCATCGTCGTTCTCTGCGCATTTTTTGGCTGTTGCATCCCGGCCGCTTTCGGGCAGGAGGCAGTGAAGGTCAAGGTTGGCTATCTAAGGACGACGGAGCCGAGAACCACGATTTCGCTCATTGAGGAGCCTGCCCCGAATGACGGGCTGGCGGGGGCGGAGCTTGCCATCGACGATAACAACACGACGGGCCGTTTTCTGAACCAGAGTTTCTCCGTCGATGACGTCAAGCTCAAGCCGCAGGACGATCCCGCGGCGGCGGTCAATGCGCTAGCCGGTCAAGGCGTTTCGCTGGTGATCGCCGACCTTCCGCCCGATCAACTCTTGAAGGCGGCCGATGCGGGTCGCGCCAAGGGGATGCTGTTCTTCAACGCGGGCGCGACTGACGACAGGCTGAGAGAAGAGGATTGCCGCGCCAACGTAATTCACGTCGCGCCCACGCGCTCGATGCTGGCGGACGGGCTCGCGCAATATCTCGTCTGGAAGACCTGGCGCAAGTGGTTTTTCGTGGTGGGGTCGCACGCGAAGGACAAGCTTTGGGGCGATGCCCTGAAGCGGTCCGCGACACGGTTCGGGGCCAAGGTCGTGGACGAGCGGACCTTCGCCGACACGGGCGGAGCGAGGCAGACGGACAGCGGCATTGCGCAGATCCAGCGCCAAATCCCGTCGTTTACGCAAGATGCGCCGGATTACGATGTGCTTGTGACGGCCGACGAAAGCGAAGTCTTCGCGGCCTATTTTCCGTACCGGACGTACGCGCCTCGCCCGGTGGCGGGCTCCTCGGGCCTGGTTCCGACGAGCTGGGATCCCTCCATGGAGCAGTGGGGCGCGACCCAGCTGCAGAACCGCTTCATGAAGAAGTTTTCGCGGCGCATGACGGCGCTCGACATGCAAGCGTGGTCGGCGGCCCGCATGATCGGCGAAGCTGTATCGCGCACAAAGTCGGGCGACGCGCAGACCGTCCGCGCCTATCTTCTCAGCCCAGATTTTGCGCTCGCGGCCTTCAAAGGGCAGAAGCTCACGCTTCGCCCCTGGAACTTGCAACTGCGCCAGCCCATACTTCTGAGCGACGGCCGGAACGTCACGTCGGTTTCTCCGCAGGAAGGCTTCCTGCATCAGGTCTCCGAGCTGGACACGCTCGGCTACGATCAGCCCGAAACAAAGTGCGCGCTTAAGTAGATGGCAGGGGGAGGGAAGGGCATGACAACGCGCACCGGCTGTGAGCAAGGTCTCCCGTCGCATCCCCTCACCCCAACCCTCTCCCCATGGGAGAGGGAGTCTCAGGCGTGCGCGTTGCAGCGGCGTTCCCTCTCCCAGGGAGAGAGGGACAGGGTGAGGGGTTCGAACCGTTGGCTAAACCATCCGCTTCTGATTGCGTTCGCGATGGCGTTTCTCGGTTTTTCGGCCCATGGCTCTCTCGCCGCCGAAGCCTATATCTCGAACGAGAAGGGCAATACGGTTTCCGTGCTCGATACCGACAGGATGGAAGTCACGAAAACGATCAAGGTGGGCCAGCGCCCTCGCGGCATCGTCATGAGCAAGGACGGCAAGTTCGTCGCGGTCGCCGTGGGCGACGACGACACGATCCAGACCATCGACACCGCCAGCAAGGAGGTCACTGGCGAGCTGCCATCCGGCCCCGACCCTGAGCTTTTGGCTTTCTCTCCTGACGGCAAGACGCTCTATGTCGCCAATGAGAACGACAATACCGTGACGATGATCGATGTGGCGACCCGCGCCGCGATTGGCGAGGTGCCGGTTGGCGTCGAGCCCGAAGGCATGGGCGTCAGCCCCGACGGCAAGACCGTGGTCTGCACGTCGGAGACGAGCAACATGGCGCACTTCATCGACATCCAGAACAAGGACATCGTCGCCAACGTTCTCGTCGATGCAAGGCCGCGCTTTGCCGAGTTCAAGAAGGACGGATCGGAACTCTGGGTCTCGGCCGAGGTTGGAGGTACTGTCAGCATCGTCGATCCCGTGAAGTATGTCGTGACCAAGAAAATAACCTTCGACATTCCGGGCCTGAGGCGCGAGGCGATTCAACCTGTCGGCATCAACATCACCAAGGACGGCAAGCTTGCCTTTGTCATGCTCGGCCCGGCGAACCGCGTCGCGGTCATCGACGGCAATACCCACGAGGTGCTTAAATACCTGCTCGTTGGCCAGCGCGTCTGGCATGGCGCGTTTACCCCCGACGAGAAATATCTGCTGGTCACAAACGGGATTTCGAACGATGTTTCCGTGATCGACGTCGAAAACCTCAAGGTCACGAAATCAATTCAGGTTGGCGAACTGCCCTGGGGCATCGCCATGTCACGCCAATGATGGACACATTTGCCGGAACAACGCTGCAAGATCCCGCGCCAAGGAACGCGCCGCAGGAGGCAACGCCGGCGCTCGATATAACGCGGTTGAGCCACTCCTACGGGGAGCGCAAGGCGCTGGACAACGTCTCGATCACGGTGCCGCCTTCGACGTTCGCGGTGCTCCTGGGGCTGAACGGCGCCGGGAAAAGCACGTTGTTTTCGCTCATTACGCGCCTTTTCAACGCGCAATCGGGCGAGATCCGCATTTTTGGCCACGATCTTCGGCGCGAAGTCGGGCGCCGCGTTGAGCCTGCTCGGCGTTGTGTTTCAGGCGCGCACCCTCGACCTCGATCTCTCGCTCGCGCAGAACCTCCGCTATCACGCGGCGCTGCATGGGATCGGCGGCCGCGAAGCCCGGCTTCTCAGCCAGCGGCTGCTGGAGCACATCGGGCTTGACGCGCGGGCTCGCGACAAGGCGCGCGATCTTTCGGGCGGCCAGATGCGGCGCGTTGAAATCGTGCGCGCGCTTCTTCACAGGCCCCGGCTTCTTCTGCTCGATGAACCGACCGTCGGCCTCGATATCGAGGCTCGGGCCGATATTCTGCGGCATGTTCGCGGTCTTGTCTCCGCTGAGGGCCTCAGCACGCTGTGGGCCACGCATCTCATCGACGAGGTGGCGGAGACCGACACAGTTATCGTCCTGCACCGCGGCAAGGTTCTGGCTCAAGGCATCGCCGCCGACATCGTCAGATCCGCTGGCGCCCGCGATATCAGGGATGCGTTCGTTCGATTGACGGGAACAGCGGCGCTCGACGGGTAATCAAACTTCGCTAATGTGGCCAACGATTGTCATCCCGGCCAAGCGAAGCGCGAGCCGGGATCGCAAAAATGGGGGCGCTTCAATCCATCGCGATCCCGCACAAGGCTCGGCCTTTCCGGGACTGGATTACACGGATGTTTCCGCTAGCAGAAGAAGCCATGAAACATTGGAGAATTTTCGCCCTGATGTCATGGCCGGGCCATGCCCTTGGGCTTGACCCGAGGGTTGACCCGGCCATCCAGTCATAACTCGAAATCCCTTGTGTTTTTCTGGATGGCCGCCTCGAAGGGCGGCCATGACGACGGAATTGGCGGAAACATCCGGGTAATCAGGTTCGGGGATGACAGCGGCGGGCGCGTTCCCCAAAAAATAAGGCCCGGTTGAGACAACCGGGCCGGGAAGAACAAGCTCAGCGAACTGAGTTAATTCTTGTAAGTCACCTTCTCCTCAGCAGGAGGCGACCAAAGCGGGATCACGACGCGAGTCCAGAACCTTGTTTCTTGTGTTTTGCTGCAGCCGGCGCCGGTTGAGACGTTACAAAGGTTGCTTGGATTATAGTAGCCTTCCGTCCACACGTCAGTGGTCAAGTAACTTTGGATGCTGATGCCGGTGAAGTTGTAGCCGACGAGACCGCCAAGAGCGAACTGCCCCTCTTGTTGGTATGGCAGACCGCCATTCGCCACCGTAGAAATGCGGCTGACATCCCACGAACCAAAGGCGACCAAGCCAACTTCCCACTTGCCTATGGTCTTGGTGGCAGTCAGGTCGAGGTTGACGTAATCCGGGCTGGCCTTATACCCCTGCAAAGCTCCGCTTTGAACGTTGCCAAGCGCACCGTAAATCACGTGAGCCGTGAGGTCCCAGTTGTTGGCGTTGTAGGTGATAGCAGAACGTGAGTTGAAAACCCACGCATCGTGAGCAGGGCCAAGGTTGTCGTCGACCGGCGCATAACCACCGAACCACTGGCTGAAATTCCAGCCGGTGTCGCCCAGCTTCCATGCCTCACCCACAAGAAGAGCGGGATTGTACATGCCATTCACATAGAGGCCTCGGTTCACGACGGTATTTCCCACTATGACTGGGGGGAGGTGTGTTATTCCGGCCTCCTCCACGGGCGCGGCGGCGTAGGCCTCAACGCGTCCGCCAAAAAACTCCCACGGTGTCGACCAGGCAACGACCGGAATAGAGACGCCAGCCCAACCGTCGTCAGCGAGGCTCCGAGCAGTGCCATAGCTGGCGGTATTTACAAAGTAAACACCTTCTGGCAGCGGAGCGCCAAGAGCGATGCCGACCGTTTCACCCGGTTGCGTAATCGAATTAGCGTAAGCTGTTGTACTTAATGCGCCGAGCGCCATCGCGCCGAGCGTAATTGCAATTTTTGTATTCATCCCCTTAGTCCCTCGATAGCGGGAACTCCCCCATAAGGTTTCCCAGCAGCCGACGATTTTGTGAACGCTGACGCTACGAGCTGATACATCGAGCAGGGGCGGGCGCCCGAGCGACACACACTGCGCCTTACAAGATTGGCACCGGAAGGGGTGCGGGGGCGCTACTCCGAGCCTGACTGCCTACGAATCAAGCGAATGCTGAAAGTGTGCACAACTGGATGTAAAGCGCCAAGGGCTTCCGCAGCAGAACCGCGTTTTATTGTGAGGATTGTTGCGAAGGTGCACCAAGCATAAGCGCGGCTTTGGGAGAGGATACGTTGAACGCGAGGCAGCATTCTTGGGCGGCGCATGCGTTTACATAAGGGGGTTGGAAAGCCTCAAG
The DNA here is from genome assembly GCA_963757195.1 of uncultured Alphaproteobacteria bacterium. Lineage (GTDB taxonomy): Bacteria > Pseudomonadota > Alphaproteobacteria > Rhizobiales > Rhodomicrobiaceae > Rhodomicrobium. The sequence goes on along the minus strand of CAVWQG010000001.1, from coordinate 525,201 downwards.
CTTTGTACTCGCAAAAGCGTAAGCGTGAGGCGTTTCAGGCCGCAAACGGTCAGAGCGCGGACCATTGGATGAAGAATGGCAAGTAAAAGATTTTCATCTTTGCTCAACTTTTATTGAGGCGGCCAAGTTCAATCTCTTTCTAGCCGTCTCTTTAGTATAATACGTCTGCTTTGGAGGGATGCTCAGGTCTTAAAAGCCTTGCGCTTCGCTGAAAGGAGAACCAATATATTAACGCGCCTCGCTTGGAGACGTTCTTAAGAGGAGGTAGGGCCAATTTCCGTCTGTACCCGGCTCATTCGTCCGCTGGGTGTCCATCAATCAAAATAAAACTTAGGCTCGGCGAAACGCTCCCAGGCCTATGCCGGGGAGAGAAACCGGGCCCGTCAAAGACCGATGGGAGGTAACCTATGAAGAAGGTTCTACTTGCCGCGTCGCTTATTGCGACAGTGGCGGGGACAGGCGTACCTGCAAGCGCCAATGAAGAACTTCAAAAAATGCAGCAGGACCCGAAACAATGGGTCATGCCGACAGGCAATTTCGCCAACCAGCGTTATTCGAAACTCTCTCAAATCACGTCGTCAAACGTCCACAAGCTGGTTCCCGCATGGACATTCTCCACGGGCGTGCTTCGCGGTCATGAGGGCTCTCCGCTCGTCATTGGCGATACCATGTTCGTTCATGCACCGTTCCCGAACACGGTGTTTGCACTCGATCTGAATAACGACGGCAAGATCCTTTGGAAATACGAGCCGAAACAGGATCCAACCGTCATTCCTGTGATGTGCTGCGACACCGTTAACCGCGGTTTGTCCTATGCCGATGGCAAGATCCTCCTTCATCAGGCCGATACGACGCTCGTAGCGCTGGATGCGAAGACGGGCGCCGTCCTCTGGTCGGTTAAGGATGGCGATCCCACCAAGGGCGCGACCGGAACCTCGGCGCCAATGGTCTTCAAGGACAAGGTCATCGTCGGCGTGTCGGGTGGTGAATTTGGCGTACGCGGCTACGTCACGGCTTACGATATCAAGGATGGCAAGCGTCTCTGGCGCGGCTACTCGATGGGACCGGACTCCGACACCCTGATCGATCCTGAAAAGACAACCAGCCTAGGAAAAGCCGTCGGCAAAGACTCAGGCACGAACACCTGGGAAGGCGATCAGTGGAAGATCGGCGGCGGCGCAACATGGGGCTGGTACTCTTACGATCCCGAACTGAACCTCATGTATTACGGCTCGGGCAATCCCTCGACGTGGAACCCGACGCAGCGTCCCGGCGACAATCGCTGGTCCATGACCATCTGGGCGCGCGATGTCGATACCGGCAAGGCCAAGTGGGTCTATCAGATGACGCCCCATGACGAATGGGACTATGACGGCATCAACGAGATGATCCTCGCCGAGATGGATATCGGCGGCAAGAAACATAAGACTCTGACCCACTTCGATCGTAATGGCTTCGGCTATACGCTCGATCGCACCAACGGCGAACTCCTCGTCGCCGAAAAGTACGATCCGGCCGTGAACTGGGCCACCAAGATCAACATGGATAAGTCCTCTCCCGACTACGGCAAGCCGGTCCGCGTCAAGAAGTACTCGACCGAGGCGAACGGCGAAGACGTCAACACCAAGGGCGTCTGCCCGGCGGCTCTCGGCTCGAAGGACGAGCAGCCGGCTGCCTACTCACCCAAGACGGACATGTTCTATGTGCCGACGAACCACGTCTGCATGGACTACGAGCCGTTCCGCGTGAGCTATACCGCAGGCCAGCCTTACGTTGGCGCGACCCTCTCCATGTATCCGCCTCCGGGTCAGAACAACATGGGTAACTTCATCGCCTGGGACGGCAAGACGGGTAAGATCGTATGGTCCGACCCAGAGCAGTTCTCCGTATGGTCGGGCGCTTTGGCGACCGCTGGCGATGTGGTGTTCTATGGCACGCTCGAAGGTTATCTGAAGGCCGTCGATGCAAAGACCGGCAAGGAACTGTACAAGTTCAAGACGCCGTCGGGCATCATCGGCAACGTGATGACCTATGAGCACAACGGCAAGCAATACGTCGCCGTTCTCTCGGGCGTTGGCGGCTGGGCCGGCATCGGTCTCGCGGCCGGACTCACCAAGCCGAACGAGGGCCTGGGCGCAGTCGGCGGCTACGCGGCGCTTTCGAACTACACCGCTCTCGGCGGCACTTTGACAGTGTTCGCCTTGCCAAACGGCTGATTTCGAAACATATAATGGTCCAGCGCGCTGAAAAGTGCGCTGGAACCTTCCGTTCCGACCGGCACCGCCAAGGATAATAGAGGCCACGTGAAAGATAATGTCAGAGCCCTCGGGCTCTTTATCGCTGCCTGCCTGCTCACAAGCATGGCTACAGCCTACGGAGCGGATGATCCGACGGTCGCCTCCGAAAAGGATGGGCGGTATTTCGATAAGGAAGGCTTCCCGACGTACAAGGTGCAGCCGGATGGAAAGGTGGATTGGGCTACGTTTTCCGGCTTCCGGCGCTATCACGCGGAGTGCCACGTCTGCCACGGTCCGGATGGCGAGGGCTCAACCTACGCTCCCGCGCTGAAGAACTCCCTGAAAACGATCACATATCCTGAATTCCTGAGCATCGTTGCCGCAGGACGGCAGAACGTCAGCACATCGCAGGAAAATGTCATGCCCTCCTTCGGGCAAAACAAGAACGTCGTTTGCTACCTCGACGACATCTACACCTATCTGCGCGCAAGATCGCACGACGCGATCCCGCGGGGCCGGCCCGCCAAGCACGACGACAAGCCTGAAGCGGCGAAAAAGGCCGAAAACGAATGCATGGGATGATGTCTTCAAGCAGTGAGTAACATGCCAGTACGCGTAACATTATCTTCCCGCAAATTGGCCATCGCTTCCCTTTTCGCGATCGCCATCGCCGGGGCCTGTTGGAGCGCAGCGCGGGCTCAGGGGAGCGAAGATCTCTCCTCTTCGCTAGAGCTTATCGACCCGCATGTCTTTCGCGTTTGCGCCGATCCGAGAAATCTGCCGTTCTCGAACGAGGCCGGGGAAGGGTTTGAAAACAAGCTCGCGGAGTTCTTCGCGAAAAAGCTCGATAAAAAGGTTGCCTATGCTTGGTATCCTGGCGCGACGGGCTTCGTGCGCAACACGCTAAACGCCCATAAATGCGACGTCATCATGGGGTTTCCCCAGGGCAACGACTTCGCCCAGGTCACGAACCCCTATTACCGCACCGCTTATGCGCTCGTGTTCAAGCCGGGCAGCGGTCTGGATGGCGTGGACTCGCTTGACGATCCGATCCTGAAGACAAAGCGCATCGGCATCGTGGCTGGAACCCCGCCTGCGACCTACATGGCCAGGAAGGGACTTCTGGCAAAAGCCAAATCCTATCCGCTGACCATCGACACAAGATTCAACTCCACATCCCAGGAGATGATCAAGGATCTCGACTCCGGGGAGATCGATGCCGGGATCTTGTGGGGACCAATCGCGGGTTACTATGCCAAGAACGCGAACCCGAAACTGAGCGTCGCTTCGTTGACGAAGGAGCAAGGCGGGCCCCGGCTCGCCTACCGGATCGGGATGGGCGTGCGATCCAGCGACCAGGAATTCAAGCGCCTGCTCAACCGGATGATCCAGGAAAACCAGCACGAAATCGACGCGATTTTGCTGAGCTATGGGATGCCGCTTCTCGACGAGAAGGATCAGCCCATCACTTCTGCGGCGTTGAACAGGCAATGAGCCCTCGCCTGGCTGCGGCGGCCCTGAGCTTCGCCTTTGCATTTTACCCGGCGCACGCGGAGGAGACCCGCCCGCCCGAGCCTCAGTCCTACCGGATGCAGGATTTCCGCGCCCCGACGCCCGCAACGCTCTCGGGGGCGAAGGTTTTGACCACGGCGGAAGCTGAAGGACTATGGCGCAGCGGAAAGGCCGCCTTCGTCGACGTTGTGGGCCAGCCGCCTCGCCCGGCAAACTTGCCCGAGGGCACAGTGTGGCGCGACAAGCCGCGATCCGACATTCCAGGCAGCATATGGCTTCCCGAAACCGGCTATGGCGCGCTCAATCCGGCTATGGAACAGTATTTCCGCGCCAATCTCGATCGCGTCGCGGGCGCAGACCGGGATAAGACGCTTGTGTTCTATTGTCTCAAGGATTGCTGGCTGTCGTGGAATGCCGCGAAGCGCGCCGTGGCGTTCGGATATCCCCATGTCGAATGGTATCCCGAAGGCACCGACGGTTGGACTGCGGCGGGGCTCCGCGTTGAGCCGGCCAAGCCTGCTCCCCGGCCCGAAAGCTGAGCGTCCAGACTACTTACCCGGCATTATCGATCCGTAAAGCGTCAAAACCCCTCACCCCAGCCCTCTCCCGCAAGGGGAGAGGGAGCAGGTCGCATCCGTTGCAACGGCGTCCCTTCTCCCCTTGCGGGAGAAGGACAGGATGAGGGGTGTTCTCGTTTGCTAGCCCAGCGCGCCCTGGATGGCGCGGCTCAGCGCGAAGAGGCGCTGCTCGATTTCTATCGGCACTTCGCACGCAAAACTCATCGTCTTGCGCCTGTCTTCGAAGATGCGCGTCCCCCATTCTATCTGACGGCCAAGTTCTTCAACCTGGGACTGATCCGGGGTCGATGAGTTCCTGGAGTTGGCTGACCTTATCCGCCTCTTCGCGAATGGACACCGCAAATTGTTTCTGCTTGCGGTAGGCGCGCTCAAGGCCGTTCATCACTTGCGTGCGCTGGGAATTCAAGGTTTCCAGAAGACCTGCGAACAGGAGCTTGGCCTTCTCCTGTTTCTCCTCCGCTGTCCCCGTCAGGTACTTCGCGATCTCCTTTTCGGCCTCCGCCATCGGCGTGCGGCGCGCGGCGAGACGCGCCACAAGGTCCGGAAGCCCTGGCGCCTCTTCCCAGGCATTCCCCACAGTATCGATGGGCGGGCCCGCCCATATCGCAGCGGGCGAGAGCACGGGAACTTTGAGCTGCTTGCACGGCCAATCGGGGTAGCGCTTATCGAGCGCCAAGCCGGGCGCGGCCGAGCTACACAAAGCAAGAACGGCTGTGACGGCGAGTACGCCCCGCAGGAAATCCTGCCCTGCTTGCGGCGAGCACTTCCAGGATTTCCTGCCGATAAGGCGTACTCGCGACTTATTGACTCTTGTACAGCCTTCGGAGGCAAGTTCGCTTGAGCGCTTCCGGCAAATGGGGTGCGAACTTGCCTCTGGCTGTACTAGGGTGCGTTTCATGCTGCAGCTCGTGTTTGCCCCTTCAGAGCGGTCAATCCGCGGGACGGATCATAGGCCAGAACGGCGCCGATCATAAAAGCAATTGTGCATCCACAAACGACGGCCAGGGACAGCCAATCCACTTTCGCGTAAAGCGCAAACCGGATCAATTCGACGGCGTGGGTGAATGGATTCAACTCACATATCTTGTACAGGACGGGGCTGGATTCCTTCACGCGCCACAGCGGATAGAGCGCCGAGGACGCGAAGAACATCGGGAAGATGACAAAGTTCATCACTCCGGCGAAATTCTCGAGCTGCCTTATGATCGACGACAGAAGCATCCCGAACGAGCCGAACATCAAGCCCGAGAGGACAAGCGCGGGCAGCACGGTCAGATAGCCGATGTGGGGAGGCTCGATCTCCCAGAAATACGCCACCGCCAGAAAGGTGTAGACCTGAAGGATCGAGACGAGCGTTCCGGCGAGAAGTTTCGACGAGAGCAGGAACCAGCGCGGAAATGGGCTGACCAGGAGCGTGCGCATGTTGCCCATCTCGCGGTCGTAGACCATCGAGAGCGAGGATTGCATGCCGTTGAAAAGCTGGATCATCGCCAGCAGGCCGGGAACGATGTAGACCTCGTAGAGAACGTAGGTTTCGTAGGGCGGGATGATCGAAACGCCCAGCACCTGACGGAAGCCCGCCGCGAAGATGAAAAGCCATACGAGCGGCCGGACAAGCGCGGAAATGAAACGCTCGCGCTGGTGCAGGAAGCGAAGGCCTTCGCGCCAGACAATGCCTTTGAAGCAAATGAAATATTGCGAAAAAGAGAAGCCGGACGATGGCGTCAGCACATCTGCGCTGACGCTCATGAAAGCCAGCCGTTCGGGAGAGCAGTAACTTGCAGGTTCACGAAAGCCTCACGGTAATTAGGTGCTGACCGCTCCCGGAACATGTTGATCGGCGAGCGAGAGTCAAGCCGTGAGGCTTCCGTTCAAGGCGAAAAAACGCTTCAGGTTCAGCGGCTCGCCAACTCGCCGTTGCGCGGCTCGAGAGCCACAACCTTGATCGCGTCGGCGTCCGCCGTGCAACCGATGCCGAGAGCCCTGCCGTGGTCAGCCTTGACCTCGGTGCGGCCGCCAGCCGGAATGGCTATTTTTTGCCGCCGGGGAGTGTCGATGAGACGGTCGTCGCCAACGGTGGCGTCGATCACGGTGACCGCGCAGCTGTCCTTAGCCATGATAAAGTAGCCGACGAAATGCCTCGATCCGACGGTATGGCTGAATCCCTGGATCGGCTTGTATGTTGCAACGGCGCTGGTATAGGCTGAGTGAGGAGTTGCATCCTGCGCGCAAGCAGCGAAGGGGATTAAAGCGGCGGCGGCGGCAACAATTGCGAAACGGCTCATGATGGGTCCTTTCGAATCCGAGCAAGAGATCATCGAGTTCATGCGAAGAAGCATAGACGCGCTCTTATGTTGCATTGCAGCATATTGTGTTGCGGCACACACAGCAATCGCCCCTGGCCGCCATCAGCCATGCGATTAAATCATATTTGTTTCTCCCAAAGACCTCATTCAGAAAAACTAAATACTCCACGATAAGGCCGGGCAAGACTGGTAATTAGAATTGCTAAATTGCCGTGTCCACCCTGGCACACTATATTTCAAGGTGAGATCCCCACGTCCGGCGGATTTCCAACACTAGGAGGAAAGCCATGAAAGTATGGACAAAACCAGCCGCGGCCACGGTTGACGCCGGCTTCGAAGTGACCCGTTATCTGCCTTCCGAGCTTGACGTCAAAGCTCGCCGGAACTGCGGGCGCTAAGCGCACAATTCCTGCCACGCCCTGAGTATAAGCAGGGAAAAGAGGATTTATACCTGGACCGGCGCGAGGGGCCGACTAACCCTTGCGCCGCTTTGACGCGTTTTCTTTTTGATTAAGCGGAAAAAGGAGCGGGCTTTGGGCCAGTTGGAAATCGTCTCGCAGTCGCGCAGTTTTAACGGCACGCAATTCATTTATCGCCACAACTCCAGTGAGACGCACACGCCGATGCGTTTCTCGGCTTATGTGCCGCCTCAGGCTCAGCAAGGAAGCCGCGTGCCGGTGGTCTGGTGGCTTTCCGGCCTGACCTGCACCGAGGAAAACTTCACCGTAAAGTCAGGCGCACAGCGTGTCGCCTCGGAGCTTGGGCTTCTTGTCATCGCCCCGGATACCAGCCCGCGCGGCGAGGGCGTTCCCGGCGACCCGAATAATGCTTACGATTTCGGCCTCGGCGCTGGGTTCTACTTGGATGCCACGGCCGAGCCGTGGTCCCGCAATTACCGCATGAAATCCTACATCGAGAAGGAATTGCCCGCTCTTGTGGAAGCCGAGCTTCCGGCGGACATGTCGAGGCAAAGCATCATGGGCCATTCGATGGGCGGCCACGGGGCGCTGACCATTGCGTTGCGAAATCCAGGCCGGTTCAAAGCTGTATCCGCTCTCGCTCCCATCTCATCGCCGATGCGATGTCCTTGGGGCGAAAAGGCGCTCGGCGGCTATCTCGGCGATAACCGCGAGGCCTGGAAAATGTATGATGCCTGCGCCTTGATCGAGGGCGGGGCGAGGCTCAACGATCTTCTCGTCGATCAGGGGCTTGGGGACGGCTTTCTGCATACGCAGTTGAAGCCGGAACTGCTGCAAGAAGCTTGCGAGAAGGCGGGCATTCCGCTCACGCTGCGGCTGCAGGGCGGCTACGACCACTCCTACTTCTTTATCGCGACCTTTATCGAAGATCACTTGCGCTGGCACTCAGCCAGGCTCGGGCGCTAACGGAACGTCATCCCGGCCAAGCGAAGCGCGAGCCGGGATCGCAAAAAGGTAGGCGCTCCAATTTGTTGCGATCCCGGATAAGGCTCCGTCTTTCCGGGAAGACGCTTCTTTCGCCAATTCTGCCTAGAACATGTGACAGAAGCCGACGAGCTTTTTCTCTTCGATCGAGATAATTCCGTCGGCTTTGATGTCGATGTTCTTGAGCACGCATTCGCGGTGCAGGTTGTCGCGGAACTTCACGTCATAAACGCCGGGTTCGACGCCGGTGATCTTGAGCCGCTCGTCATGATCGACGCTGTGGTCCTTGTCGTTTTCGGTTTGGTTCGGGCCCCATTCCTTTTTTCCCGCGGGCGAGAGTTGCAGGCTTGTGATCGTCGCTGCGGTCAGGTTCCAGAAGCGGATGCCTTTTCCTTCCGCTGCATACGAAACATTCGGCAAGATGAATATGGTTATCATGATCATGAAAAGTCTGAGCATCTTGTTTTGACCTTCGAAAATGCGAATATTCCTCTCAGTGTCCAGGCGCTACTTAATTGAAGCGAAAGTAGAAAGCCTTAAGACGCGAGACCATATATCAATTCGCCCGAGATAAGACTACAATGGGGCGCGGGCGGAACGATTTTATCGTGGAGCCCGAACGGCGCCGACCCGTCAGCGCTGTGAGTTGCAATATGCTCAAAGAGCAAAACGTTCAACTCCAATAGCCAAGGAAAAAAGATGTTTTGGCGTAAAAAAGAATCAGAACCGGAGAGGAAAACAACCAGGCCCAGCAACATCCGCATCCACCCCACGGTGGATAATGGATTAAGGCCAGGCCGGTCGGATTTTGCGGGCGGGACGCTCGTCTGCAAATGCAGGGACAACCCCGTCAAGGTGGAGGTGGGTTCGCAGACAGCTCACAATCACGCCTGTGGTTGCACGAAGTGCTGGAAGCCTGCGGGCTATCTCTTCTCCGTTGTTGGCGTGGTCCCGCGCGACAAGGTGAAGGTGACGGCCAACGGCGACAAACTGCATGTCGTCGACCCCTCAGCGGCAATCCAGCGCCATGCGTGCAACGTCTGCGGCGTTCACATGTATGGCCGCATCGAGAATACGAAGCATCCGTTCTACGGATTGGACTTCATCCATACCGAGCTGTCGCCGCAGCAGGGATGGCAGGAACCGCAATTCGCCGCCTTCGTCTCCTCGATCATCGAGTTGGGAGCCGATCCGGCGCAGATGGGCGCCGTGCGCGGCAGGTTGAAGGAACTCGGCCTTGAGCCTTATGACTGCCTGTCTCCGCCGCTGATGGATGCCATCGCGACCCATGTCGCCAAGGCTTCGGGCGTCTTGAAGGCGGCCTAAAGCGGGTTGAGTTTAGACTGCCCCACTCCAGTCATCCCCGAAACGCCTCAAGGCGGTATCGGGGATGGTTCCAGGCGCTGGTATGCTGCACAGGCTGACGGATACCGGTTCCGTCAGCGCGGGACTTGATTACCCGGATGTTCCCGCTTGCGGAAGAAGCCATGAAAACATTGGCGAATTTTCGCTCCACTGTCATGGCCGGGCCATGCCCTTGGGCTTGACCCGAGGGTTGACCCGGCCATCCAGTCGTAATTTGGAACACCTTGTGCTTTTCTGGATGGCCGCCTCCAAGGGCGGCCACGACGAACGAATGCGATCCCGGCTCACGCTTCGCTTGGCCGGGATGATGGTGTTTGGAGCGCTCAGTAAACCACAACCGAGCGGATGCTCTTGCCCTCGTGCATGAGGTCGAACGCTTCGTTGATCCGCTCCAGCGGCATCTTGTGCGTAATCATCGGGTCGATCTGAATCTTCTTCTCCATATACCAGTCGACCATCCGCGGCGTGTCCGTGCGCCCGCGTGCGCCGCCGAAAGCGGAGCCTTTCCAGACGCGGCCGGTCACGAGTTGGAACGGCCTCGTCGAGATCTCCTTGCCCGCTTCAGCGACGCCGATGATGATGCTCTGGCCCCAGCCGCGGTGGCAGCATTCGAGCGCGGTCCGCATGACGTTGACGTTGCCGGTGCAGTCGAAGGTGTAGTCGGCGCCGCCGCCCGTCAGGTTGACAAGATGCGCGACGAGATCGCCCTGGACATCCTTCGGGTTGACGAAATGGGTCATGCCGAAACGGCGGCCCCACTCTTCCTTGTCAGGGTTGATGTCAACGCCGATGATCTTGTCGGCGCCCACCATCTTCAACCCCTGGATCACGTTGAGGCCGATGCCGCCGAGCCCGAACACGACGCAGTTCGCTCCCGGCTCAACCTTGGCGGAAAACACGACCGAGCCGACGCCGGTGGTGACGCCGCAGCCGATATAGCAGGAGGTGTCGAAGGGTGCGTCTTCGCGGATTTTAGCGACCGCGATCTCGGGCAGCACCGTGAAGTTGGAGAAGGTCGAGCAGCCCATATAGTGATAGATCGTCTGGCCTTTGTAGGAGAAGCGGCTCGTACCGTCAGGCATCAGCCCCTTGCCCTGCGTAGCGCGGATCGCGGTGCAAAGGTTGGTCTTTCGGCTGAGGCAGGATTTGCATTGGCGGCATTCGGGCGTGTAAAGCGGGATGACGTGATCGCCCGGCTTCACGCTGGTCACGCCTGCTCCAACCTCACGGACGATTCCAGCGCCCTCGTGGCCGAGGATGGAGGGGAATATGCCCTCGCTGTCGAACCCGTCCAGAGTATAGGCGTCGGTATGACAGATGCCGGTGGCCTTGATCTCGACGAGCACTTCGCCCGCCTTCGGCCCTTCCAGATCGACTTCGACGATTTCCAGCGGCTTTTTCGCCTCAAAAGCAACGGCGGCGCGTGTTTTCAATTCAACCTCCTCTTATCACGCTTCCAAAACGCGGTTTTCTTATTGATCTAAAACGATTTATACCGGGAGGAACCCTCTTTCACGGGGGCCCCTGCGTTCACGAGCGGCTACATCGCGCCCGATTCAACTGGCCATTCAGCCTTGAACACCCTGCCTTTCGTGTCGCGCGCCTCTGCGTGGAAGTGGCCGGCGCCGTTCGGGATGTAAGTAAAACGGATGTTCGGATCTTCAGAAATGGATATGGCCCCGTTCATCGCGAAAACGAGCCTGTCGCCTTGCCAGACCTTCAGCTCTTCCACGAAATTCGCTGGGATGTAGTACCGCGTGATCTGATCCATCTGCATCCCGGAATAGTTGGGGTGGCGGATCATGATCTGGGCTTCGCGCGTTTTCTCGTTCTGCCCGGCAGGTTCTGAAAACTGCTTGAACTTGAGAGCCCCGGTATTCGCAGCCGCCTTATCGGCATCCTTGGAAGCTGGCGCCGAACAGCCGCCTGACGCCTTCACGTAGTTCTTCACGACGTAGGTCTTTCCGTCGCTCAACTCGGCAGCGGCATGAACATAGGTGTAGGAGTTTACGCGGACCCTGGTGGAGATTGCCGTTACGCCGGAGGAAGGCCCAATGTCGAAGACGCCCGCGAGGGGGGCCGGATTCTCATCGATGACAAGCGTGAAGCGCTTAACGCTGCGGGGATCGCCTTCGGGCAGCGTCACCCTCATCGTGACCGGCACAATGGCGGCATCCTCCGCACGGAGCGGCGTTTCCAGCGCGACAAGGCCGGTCCCGTCCTGAAGCGTCACTCCGCTAAAGATGTTGTCCTTGATTTCCGTCCAGGTCTTTTCGGATGGCCGATCCTCTGCGCTTTGAGCATGGACCAGGGCGGGCGCGCAGAAATAGGCTGCAACCACCAGCCCCGCCGCAAGCCGTCGCAACCGGATGTTGATCCTCGGCATTGTTGTCTCACTCCCACTCAAGCTCTGCGAACGCGGCAGTCGCGTTGCGAGTGTTGTAGTCGTTGAAAAGTCCCCACTTCGCTTTCTCGGACTGGGCCGCTGAAGCTGCCTGGGATATCGGCGCGCCCTTCGCCAGCAGTCCGCGAACGTCTCCTGCGAGACGGCTGAGATAGCGCTGGTCGTCACCAAGCGCCTCGGGCCAATTCGTAACGACCGGGCCGTGCCCCGGGACCACCTTCGTGGCTTTGATGCTCGCGAACCCGTTCAGCGCCGAAAGCCACCCCCGGATGCTGCCGTCCACGACAGGAATATGCTCGAGCATGAGGAGATCGCCCGCAAAAAGAACGCCGGTGGCGTTATCGAAGACCGTCAGATCGTTGTCTGTATGCGCCGTCGGCCAAGCCTTCAGGGTAAGAGGACGGTTCCCGAGGTCAAGGCTCAATTCGTCGGAAACAAGAAGGCTGGGGGAGATGATTTTGATGTCCGCGATCAAGTCATCGCCAAGAAACTGACGGAATTTATCGAGGTAATTCCGGCCATGTGAAGCAAGCGCCCTCGGCAAGTTCTTGTGTCCAACGAAGGTGACGTCCTTTCCCTCGAAGGCGGCATTCCCGAAAATGTGATCGGGGTGCATGTGCGTGTTGATGACGTAGCGGACGGGCTTATCGGTCACTGACCGGATGGCATCCGCGAGGCGCTGTCCTTCCCGGACGCTGCCTCCGGTGTCGATCACCGCGACCGCGTCGTCGCCAACGATGAATCCGACATTGGCAATCGCGCCCTCGTTGTCGCGGCTCATGAGCGCCACGGCTCCCTCGAAGGCATAGACGCCGGGCGTGATCTGTTTGACGGGGAGAGGGCCCTCAGAGGCGGCCCACGCATGCGATACAAGCAGGAGGAGCGCTAAGGCGGAAAAAGCGCGCGCGATCCGATGCGTTGCCTCGATGTCCATCTCGATCCCGGTGCGGGGCATCCTTCATACCAACCGTCAGAGCGTTCGTCTCATATCGTCCATTGGGGTTTCCCGAGCCAGGCAAATCCCGTGAGCGTTTACGACTGGTTAAAATTGGCTTTGTTTTGTAAGGTGAGGTTAAGTAAAAACATAAGTAGTTTTAAGGTGTCGTGAGTTATGGCGGTTTGCAACACATATGATGGCTGGGCAAAGCGCACACCAGATGAAACTCTTACGGCTTTTGGCGAATAAAAGCTCCAAAGGCTCTTGGCCCGTTCCCCGTTTCGACCACTCCAACAACCCGGTTTGAAGCCGCATCGATTTTCATGAGCTTGTTGTCGAACCAGTTGGCGACGTAGACGAATTTGCCGTCCGCGCTCGCGGCGATGCCTTCGGGGTATTCAGCGACCTCGATCTCGCCTTCTGGCTTGTAGGTGTCCGCGTCGAACACTGTGAGCGTGCCCTCATATTGATTGGTCACGAACGCTTTGCCGGAGGCGAGGGCTACGGCGTAAGGACGCTCGCCGGTCTTGACCTCGGCCAAAACCGTCCCGCTTGCGATGTCAACCACCGAAACCGAATTGCTGCCGACATTCGCAGTAAAGGCGCGGCCTGTTTTGTCGTCGATCGCGACGCCAAAGGGTCTGGAGCCGACTTTGGCCGTCCTTTTGACCTTCAAGGTCTCGGCATCGATGAATGAGAGCTGATCGCTATCGCGGTCGGCGGTCACGATGGTGCTTCCGTCTGCGGTCACTGCGATGCCGGAAGGCGAGTTTCCGACACGGATCTCGGCTGTGACTTCGCCCTTTTCCGGCGAGATGACCCAGATGCGGTGCTCGAACCAGTCCGTGACATAAACCGCCCGCCCCGATGGATGCACCGCCACGCCGAAGGGGCCGCCTTTGAGGTGGACGGCGTTCACGACCTTGCGCTCGGCAGCGTCAATGATCGAAAGCGTCTTGCCTTCCGAACTTGTAACATAGGCGCGGCTTCCGTCCCGCGAAACGGCCACGCCCACGGGATTGCCGGGGATCGCCAGCTTCGCGTCAACGCTCATGCGCTCCAGATCGACGACGGCGACGGTGTTGTCGTTCTGGTTTGTGACGAAGGCTTCTTCGCCAGCGCAGGCGGAGGCCACGAAGATTGCGCCGCAGATAAAGCTAGCGATGAGGACGCGGGTTAAGGTCCTCAAACTCACGAACCGCCGGCTTCCAGCGATTTCTTCAGCGCATCGAGCCCAGCCCGGTAGACGCCCGTGACGGCCTTGATCGCGGCGTCATCGTTGAGTTCGGCCGGTGGATCGTTGTTGGGATAGCCGCGATAGAAAGCGCCCTTCCACTCGACCTTGCTCTTTCCGCCCTCCTCCGGTTCCACGGTGAGCCAGGAGGAGTAGTTCGTGACCGGCAAGACCTTCACATCGACGTTGGCGATGCGGTAATGGTACGACATCTTGTCGTCTTCATGCTTATCGAGGGACTCCTCGATCACGCCGCCGCCCTTCAAGGTCAGCTTCCGCGTGGCGCCCTTCTCGTTGCCGCCCTGGCCTTCCGTCTTGTCAATGGCGGGATGCCAGGACATGTCCTGGAAGTTGCCGATCTTCGCCCAGACCTTTTCCGCCGGAGCATTGATTTCGACGGACTCGATGAGTTTCTGACGGCTGGGGCCGTGCGCCATGGCAAGTGTTGGGAGGACGAGGATCGCGGCCGCCACGAGGGGGCCGGTCATCCGGAGCGTGGGTGTTGCCTGCATGTGGGGTTCCGATTCCTGCCGATGAAGTTCCTGCCGATGAAGACCTGAAGCTCTATGTTTTTCCGCAGAGGAAATCCTTCTCGAGCACTTTATCAAGCCATCTTGGACTTAAGAACTACGCAGGGTTCGCAAAAGTGGCCTTCCCGGTTTTGCGAAAAAATGCTGCGCGGCCATTTTCGATTTGAATAAAATTGAATCTGATCCTGCAAGTATTAATCAAACGTTTCACATTAACTACCCTTATAATTTCTCATTCCCCTTTGTTTCGTTAAGTGTAGATTTAGCATGTGCAGAGTATTTGAGGGTGTGTGATGGTACGGCATACTTTTAGACCGCCTTGAGATAGCGAACACAAAGACTGGCGCGCTTATTCCTCGCTTCGGAAATCCGGGGCACGTGATATCCCTCAGGACTTGCCGATATGCCGATAGAAAACTTCAGTGTGTTGTTGGGCAAGCTGGGAGATTTCAGCAAACGGAAATGCGGAGCTCGATGGGCCAGCTTTCCGGGTCTCAACGAAGGTGGCCGAAGTCATGCTTTCACTCGGCGCGGCCCTCGCAAGAAGCGCAGTGCGCGCCTCGCCCTACTACGAAGAGACAATAGTCAGCGCACCTCCACCAGCGCCCCTCTCGCTTTCGGAGCTCAAGGAGCACGTTGCCAGGGCCACATCTATCCCTGAGCTAAGCTGCCTGAGACGCCGCTTCGCGCGCTCCGGCCACCCGGACCATAAAGGCCCGGAGGCTTCCACCGCAACGCGCGAAATGGCGGCGGCGAACCAAATGATCGATGAAGCGATCTACTCAATGCGCCGCCCGCGTTAACAGCGCCTAAATGAGGCAGCGTCTTAGCAAGTCATTAGGCGCACGGCGAAATAACTGACTTCAAGCTTCAGCGGATGCGCTAATATCGGTCCCGTAAGCCAATGCCAGACTATGGCTGGTTGTTCAGTGGGGCCTTAGGTGACCGTTCAGGGTGGCGCAGCGGATGTTTCACAGATGCGTTTTAGACGAAGAGCTCAACGCAGCCTTCGTCGATGATGTTTGGGCCAACGCCGATCGTCTCTCCGAAGCAAAAGAGGATGTTGTTCTCGACCTCTCCGGCGTCGATTTCATGGATAGCCATGGCGCCGGAGCGGTGGCGTCCTTGACCAGGCGGCTGGGCCTCAAGGGGCTACAGTTGAAGGTTGTCGGGTTGCATGGCCAGCCGCTGCGGCTTCTCCTGGACTTGCATCTCGTGCCTGTTTCGGGCCTTGCAAGTGACAGCCCCGCGCCTTAACTGGCCTAGGGGCGGCGGGAAAGGCTGACTGAAAAGCCTGAAATCCCGGCTCCATCCTTCGACATGCTCAGGATGAGGCTTCGACAGGCTCAGGATCAGGTTGAGAGTTGGTTCGGCAAGCTTACCATGAGGCCATGGGCAGCATCGTTTTTCACAACCTGCTATGAAGACTCGATCTGCTGCCCATCTAGAATCTCCAGAAACAGCTCTTCATTGAGCGGTGCATCGACCGTTATCGTAAACTGGCCCCGGGACTGACCGAGGCGGCCGCGAAAGAGGCGGTCGCCCTCGCATTCGAGGATGATGTTTTGATCGGTGCCGCTTAGTTCGATCGTTTTGCCGACTTCAAGCCGCAAAATGTCATCCAGCTCGATGCTCTTGCCTTCAATCATGGCGCTCAAGATGACCTCAGCCTTGGAGACCCGGCTGGTGAGCGCATTAGTCCACCGCGGATCGTAGGAAGAGGGCAGGGGTTTGCGTTCGCGCTCCAGTTTCTGGCGGATGGGGTTCATGGTGTTTTGCGGAATGAGCACAAACAGGACGCCGCCTTGATCCAGGACCTGAAAGAGGATCTTCGCCTCGATCATGATCATGCTGTTCTGGCCGAGCGTCGTGAACTCCAGCGCTGTCTCGGTTCGCTCGTAAACGAGAGAAATTTCGCAGACCTTACCGAAGGCGGCTTCAAGGGCTTTCGCCGCAAATTCGCAAACAAGCCGTCCGATGCGTGTCTCCAGCGCGGTGAAGGGGCGCGTCCCGTCAAAGGGAAGTTCGCTTCCGTCGCCGCCGAACATCGCTTCTATGATCGCAAATACAAAGCGACGCTCCAGTCCCAGCAAAATTCTGGCATCCCATTCGCGGCAATAAAAGATGACGGCGACACTATCCGCGCTCGCCTCCAGCAGGTCCCAGGAGTCTCCTGAGACAACCTGATTGACGAAGGCCGTGAAAGCAGGCGAGCAATAATCCCGGAACTGCTCGACGCAAGTGACCGCCATGCCTTCAAAGATGGAGTTCAAAACAGGGAGCCGGTCGAGCGAGAGTTTTGCGATCTCCTTCAACTTCTCGGTAATCCCGACGGCCTCGCTTTTTTTCAATTCGTGAACCACGAGTTCCTCCGGGGGTTATTCTTCCGCGTCTGCGAAAGCGAGGCTGATGGCGCCCTGATCGGCGAGTTGGAGGGCGAAGTCGGCAATTTCACGCCGGGCTTTTTCGACCTCTTTTTCGGTCAGGGGCGGCGCCGCGGCCAGATCTTGTTCAATGACGCGCCGCGTCCGCGATGGCACGGACGACAGGATGAATTCTTTCATTTCGGCGTCGGCGCCGCTGAGCGCTGGAACCAGTTTATCCGCTTCTATGCTCTCGAACAGAGCGACTCTTGTTTTTGGCGGCAGTTTTCTGATGTCATCGAAGGTGAAGAGCAGTGCTCGAACCGTTTCCGCGGCCTTCGGCCGGCTTGCCCCGATACTATCGAGCACCTCCTCCATCTCTTTTTTGCTGAGCTTATTGACGATTTTCGCCACGCGTTCGTGGGTGTCCTGGCCCGTGGTCTTTGCAACTTTCAGCAGCAGCTCATCGCGAAGGACCTGCTCCAGGAGACGGAGCGATTGTTGCGTGACGAGCTTATTGGTGAGCATCCGCCTCATCACTTCATTGCGTAAGTGGTTCGGGAAGAGCGCGACAACCTCGGCCGAAAGCCCTGCAGATGCTTTGGATAAGACATAGGTAATGACTTGCGGATGCTCCTTGTTGAGGAACTGAGCCAGAAGATGAGCGGGCAGTTCGACAAGGCGTGGCCAAACCGCTTCGTTCATCCTGGCCCGGACGTCCGCCATGATCTGTTTGACCTGCTGGGGGGACATTATCTCCTCCAGCAGCCGCTCCACATGTTCGGAGGAGCCTCTCAGCCCGCCATCGACGGTCACCTTGATCACGAATTCTTCCGCGATATCGTCCAGGGCGGATTGCGGGATCGCGCCGAGGTCAGAGGCGGAGCGCGCTATGGTGCGGATCTCTTCGTCGTCGAGTTGAGCTAGAATTTTGGACGCATTTTCCTTGCCCACCGCGAGCAATATTGCGGCGGCTTTTTCCGTGCCCGTCAATTTTCGTTGTGCGCTTGGCACGGAGACATGCGTTTCAGTCATACTCAAACCCGGTTGGTCGTGCCCTTTGAGCGAAGCGTGAGCGATTCGACTTGCGCCGGCCTCGCTGGCCCAGACTCCGGGGGGCCGCGATAAATGGGCGCTCGTCCGAGTAGAGCATTCGCTGCTTTAATGAACCTTAAGCCATGCCATGCCATGTACAGGTCATGAGGGCTGAGCGCTCTTTTCTTTTGCGTAAGCTTCACAAAAGCGTTTCAGGAAAGGTTCAAGATCCTTGATGGCAGCCCTGGGAGCCTTAATCTTGACAGAGCGAATCCGGGTTCTTGTGGTCGACGACTCGGCCTTCATGCGCAAGGCGCTGTCACGGGAGATTTGCTCCGACCCGCGCTTTGAGGTTGTCGGCACGGCGTGCGATGGGAAGGAAGGCGTTGAAAAAGCGCTGGACCTGCAGCCAGATGTTATAACGCTCGATGTCGAGATGCCGGTGCAGGGGGGGCTCGGCGCCCTGCAACAGCTTGCGACGAAATCCTCCGCCGCAGTGATTATGGTCAGCTCAGCGACCGAGGCGGGAGCCAAGATCACGCTGGAAGCCTTATCGCTCGGCGCCATCGACTTCATTCCGAAGATTCGATGCACCTCGCTCCTTCATGAAAAACTTATTGCGGCCGCGAGCGCGCGGCGCGCGCGCCTCAAGGGGGAAGCTTACCAAAAGGTGCAAAACAGGCCAGCTGACGCGATTGCGCTACCGAAGGGGTTCGTTGCAAAAGCCATCGTCATTGGAAGCAGCACAGGCGGTCCTCAAGCGCTCGCCGAGCTGTTCACGAATCTGGCCCATCCCTTGCCTGTGCCGGTCTTTGTCGCACAACATATGCCCCAGCCCTTCACGGCCGCTCTTGCCCGGCGCCTTGAGATTCAGAGCGGGCACAGCGTCGTCGAAGCAAGGGACGGCGATTCGATTGAAAATGGAGTTGTTTATGTTGCGCCGGGCGGGCAGCAGATGAGAGCTGGCGCAGGCGTCGTATCTATCCGTCAGGATGGAGGAGAAAGCATTTATCAACCGAGCGTAGACGTTCTGGCGGCGAGTGTTCTCGATGCCTATGACGGCAACGTGCTCGGCATCATGCTCACGGGGCTCGGCCGGGATGGAGCCAGGGAATTTACAAGGCTCAAGAACGTCAGGGGCTGGACCATAGCGCAGGACCCTTTGAGCTGTACGGTCTTCGGCATGCCAAAGGCTTTGATCGATGCGGGCGGGGCTTGTGAAATCATTCCGCTCAAGTCGATCGCTCACCGAGTCTCCGGCATCATGGGAAGAGCTAGCCAAATCGGCAGGGAAGGGTAGCTCTTCGGGACGAAAAGTCTAATGAACAACTAAAAAACCAATAAACTCCAGTGTTTTCCGTCAACCGCTCTGGAATTTCTCCGGTTCAGAATGACCTGAAGCTACGCTGAAAATGTTGCGTCAGTCCGACGCAAGGCTGATGCGATAGCCACAACTGAGATCGTAAAACGGTTGGGGGTCAGCCATGGGCTTATACAATTTGCTAACGACGAGCGCATCGGGCATGTCCGCTCAATCGGCGTTGTTGAACGCGATAAGCGATAACATCGCCAATGTCAGCACGACGGGCTATAAGGAAGCGACCACGGAGTTTTCATCCCTGGTGCTGAACTCTGGGCTAGCTTCGAACTATGAGTTTGGGAGCGTCATTGTCGATCCGCGGGTCGAGATCGACGGGCAGGGATCGCTAACGTCGACGACAAGCTCGACCGATCTTGCGATCCAAGGAAACGGCTTCTTCATCGTGCAGGGCCCGGGCGGCCAGCCGGTTCTGACGCGTGTCGGTTCGTTCACCGAGACCAGCACCGGTAATCTCGTGAACGCTGCCGGGTACACGCTGCTGGGATATCCCAGTGGCAGCAGCGGCGTCGCAAACGGGTTTTCGGGCCTGGTTCCAGTGAACATCAGCAACATAGCGCTGCAGGCGACCCCAACAACGTCGGGCAAGCTTTACGTCAATCTGCCATCGAACGCGACCGCCGTCACGGGCAATCTGCCATCCACCAATCCGGCAACGAACGCCACTTATACAAACAAAACTTCTGTTGTTTCGTATGACAATTTGGGTAACCAGGTTACCCTTGATGTCTATTACGCCAAAACGGCAGCCAATACTTGGAACTTCGCTGTCTACAATGCAGCCGACGCAACCAATGGCGGCTTCCCCTATATGAGCGGCGGCGTCGCCGACACGCCCTTGAACGCCGGCAACACGACCATGGCCTTCAATGCGACAACCGGCGCGCTGACAAGTCCGACCTCGGTTTCCTTTACGGTCCCGAACGGACAACCGATGACGCTCGATTTGTCGCAGACGACCCAACTTGCGACGAGCTATACCATATTGACCGCCAGCACGAACGGCAATGCTCCGAGCCCAGTGTCGGGTGTTAATATTGCCACCAATGGCACGGTATCGGTCTCTTACCAGAATGGGTCGTCGAATCCGGTTTACACAATTCCGCTGGCGACAGTCGCGAGCCCGGACAAGATGACTGTCATATCAGGAAACGCTTACGAGCCGGGCATTCAGTCCGGCGCCGCGCAAATCGGCACGGCCGCATCGGGCGGATTGGGTACGATCAATTCCAGCTCATTAGAATCTTCCACCGTCGATCTTTCAACTCAGCTCACGACAATGATCGCGGCGCAGAACAATTATCAAGCTAACTCAAAAGTGTTTACGACTGGGTCGCAGCTTCTGCAAGTTCTCATCAACCTCGGTCACTAGGCGGGCGAGGAGGTAAGCCCCTGTCATGACTCTTAGCGCTGCATTAGATGGTGCGATAGCTGGACTGTCTGTAGCCTCGGCGCAGATATCCGTGGTTTCGCGTAATATCGCCAATCAGGGCAATACGAGCGCGAGTCGCAAGATCGCAAATATCTCGACGGTGTACGGTTTACCGACTGTCGCATCGATCTCACGCGCATCGAGTAGCGCGCTCTTGGGTAGTCTGCTTTCAGCGAATTCCAGTCAAGCACAGCAATCCGCTATTTCCGATGCGCTGACCCAACTGCAGAGCACTCTCGGAACCGGATCAACCGATACGAACTCGCCAACGGCGCTCCTTGGGCAGTTGACAAATGCATTGCAAACCTATGCCGCTTCGCCCCAGAATATGGCTAGTGGGCAAGCGGCCGTAGCGGCGGCCCAGAATTTGGCGAGCGGGCTCAACAGCGCCAGCACAACTGTGCAAAATGTCCGGGAGCAAGCCGACGCCGGGATCGCGAGTTCGGTCAATACGATAAACAGTATCCTCAGTCAGTTCCAGCAGGTTAATCAGACCATCGTCGATGGCACACAAAGCGGAGCGGATATCACAGATGCGCTTGATCAGCGCGATAGTTTGCTTCAGCAGCTTAGCAGCCAAGTCGGCATTACAACCATAACCCGCGCCAACAACGACGTGGCCATATTCACGGATAGCGGAGTTACGCTTTTCGATAAGACGCCCAGGTCCGTGACATTCACTCCAACGACGAGCTTTTTTGCCTCGACCCAAGGAAATGCCGTCTATGCCGATGGCGTTCCGATTACGGATTCCGGGTCGTCGATGTCAATCACAAGCGGGGCGCTGGCTGGCCTGGTCCAGGTTCGCGATAATCTGGCTGTCACCTATCAAACGCAGCTTGACGAAGTTGCGCGCGGACTGGTCACCGATTTTCAGGAAACCGATCAGAGCGCCACGCCCACCCAACCGGCCCAGGCCGGCCTTTTTACCAGTGGCAACAGTCTCACTGTTCCAACGGCAGGCGTAGCTGTGTCCGGCCTTGCCGCGACAATCCAGGTTTCAGCCAACGCGATCTCAGATCCCTCCCTGCTGAGGGATGGCGGCATTTCGAGCAATGGCGTGGCGCCCTATGTTTACAATCCAAGCCCCGGCACTACCGGCTATTCCACCCGGTTGACACAACTCATAACAGATTTATCCAACCCAATGGCGTTCGATGCCTCCGCCAATGCGGGAACGGGGATCAGTGAGACGGATTTCGCAGCGGCTTCAGCATCGTGGCTTGGCGCGCAGGTCAACCAAGCCTCGTCGGCCGCGAGCTATAGTGCGGCCGTACAGAGCAGCGCCTCTACCGCTCTCTCAAACACGACTGGCGTAAACCTTGATAACGAGATGAGTAAGATGCTTGAGCTGGAACAGTCTTATCAAGCTTCTGCGAAGCTTATGAATACCGTCAATACGTTATATGCGAGCCTTTTCGCAGCAATACAGTAGGCTTGCCATGATGAACGCAATTTCGACATCTTCTTTGTTCGCAACACCTCGCAACGCTGTCTTGGATATCCAGAAGCAGCTAAGCGATGCCGAGACAGAGACGACAACTGGCTCCCTCGCGGACCCGGTAAAAAGCCTTGGAAGCCAAATCGGACTGGATGAAACCCTTCAAGCTCAGTTGACGACCTTGTCCAATTTTCAAACCAACAATACTATCGCTCAGTCGACCCTGACGGCCGCGCAGAACGCGCTCACCTCCATGTCGTCGGACGCGCAGAATTTTGTCAACTCGCTTTTGACTTCGCAAAGCACGGGCATTCTCAGCACGCTCCAAACTCAAGCGCGATCGTACCTCGCTTCGCTCACGTCGCTGCTGAACACAACCATGGGCGGCTCCTACATCTTCGGAGGAATCAACAACTCGGTTCAGCCGGTCTCCAACGATTCAGCGGCGGCGCAAGCCGCTACAACCGCCGCCTTTCAAACCGCCTTCGGCACGTCGCCATCGAGCTCGCCGGCTAATTTGATTACGCCGACGGCCATGCAAAGCTTCCTTTCCGGGGCTTTCGCGGACCTTTTTACGGGGGCAAACTGGAGCAGCAACTGGTCGCAAGCATCGAGCACGCCGACGTCTGCTCTGATATCTCCCGGCCAGATCGTTACGACATCGGCGAGCGCAAATGATACTGGCTTCCAGCAACTCATAAGCGCGTATGTCAGTATAGCCGACCTGGGGATCGGCAGTCTCAACTCGTCCACCCAGGCGACGGTTCTGAGCAATGCGCAAAGCCTGATGAGTTCGGGGATGCAGGGGATCACGAACATCCAAACAACGCTGGGTCTTTCACAATCGCAGATAACGAACGTAAGCAGCCAGATGCAAACCCAGGCTTCTTCCATAAATGCTTGGATCAGTCAACTTCAAGGCGTAGATCCTTATCAAGCCGCGACGAATCTCACCAACCTCACAACGCAGCTGGAAACAGCCTACTCCTTGACCAACCGCATTTCCAAGCTCGGCCTGGTCAACTATCTCTCGGCTTAGTTTGAATATTGGGGAACGATAGCGATGTATCGTAGGTTTTATAGCGAGGTCATCGAGGATGATCCCCAGTCTGCGCGAGCCAATGAGCGAGCCGTCATACTGCATTCCATCCGGCTCCTGGAACGTGCCGAAGAGGCTGGCCCCAAGTCTCATCAAACCGTCGAGGCATTACTGTTCTTGCGCCGGCTATGGGAATTCCTGCTTATAGACCTAGGGGATACCGATAATCAGTTGCCACCGAAGCTGCGCGCCGATCTTATTTCGGTAGGGATCGGATTGTTAAGGCAGGCGGACGCCATAGGTCGCGGCGAATTGAGCGATTTCTCGTCGCTCAAGACGGTTTCTCAAACTATCGCCGACGGGCTCCTCTAATGAAGCCCTTCTGCATCAACCTGAAATCGGGGGAAAAGATCTTTATCAATGGAGCGGTTCTGCGCGTCGACAGGAAGGTGTCGATCGAATTCCTGAACGACGTAACGTTCCTGCTGGAAGCTCATGTGATGCAAGCCGACCAAACGACCACGCCATTCCGGCAGCTTTATTTCATAGTACAGACAATGGTTATCGACCCAAATGATGCGGGCACGCAGAGGCGTCTATTTGATGCGTCATGTCGGGATCTGTATGAGGCGGTGTCCAGGAAAGACTTGCGGACGGCCTTAACGGTTGTGCAGCAATTGGTAGATGCGAAGCGGTACTATGATGCTCTGAAGACTCTGCGGAACTGCTTCGTGATCGAGGATGAGATTTTGACCAGAGCAAAACTTGCGGAGCCAGCATAATGACAGTGGCAGCTACGAGCGCGACGACGACGGCGTCAACCCAAGCATCGTCAAGCACAACATCGGCTACAGCCAATACGTTGGATTACAATAACTTCCTGCAACTCCTCGTCGCCCAGTTGCAGAATCAGGATCCCACGAACCCGCAGGATCCAACGGCTTTTGTGTCCCAACTGGCATCCTTTTCGGCAGTAGAGCAGCAGGTCAACACGAACTCGAAACTCGATGCTCTGCTGACGCAATCAGAATTTGCTCAGGCGGGCTCTATAATCGGTCTCACTGCCACCTCATCGGACGGCAGCGTTACAGGTCAGGTTGTATCGGTGCAAATAACCTCAAGCGGCGCAACCGCAACCCTGACAAATGGACAGACACTCAGCTTGGGCGCCGGGGTCACAATTTCCTAATACCGCTCCAGGATTATCATGAACCAAGCAGACGCTCTCGATCTTATACGATCCGCGATATGGGTCGTTATTTTGGTAAGCGGCCCAGCCATCGTCGCAGCCATGCTTGTGGGGATTCTGATCTCACTGGTGCAGGCGCTTACGCAAATTCAGGAGGCGACGCTCACCTTCATTCCCAAGATCATAGTCGTATTTCTTGTCGCCATGCTCACAGCGCCGTTCATGGGGAGTGTTCTGTTCGGGTTCTCTGAGCAGGTTTATTCCCATATTGAGAACGGTTTCTGAAATATGAGTGAGAGTATCTGGCGCGTCCTGATGGTTTCACAGGCACGGTGATGTCCACATCTCTCGTACCAGCAAGTCAAGCTGCTGCCCAGGAAGGCGGCAACCGAGACTTCGGGTTCGCAGGCGGCATCCTGCTCATCTTGATGGTGCTGTTTCTTCCGCTGCCTGCTGTCGTGATCGACATGGGGCTGGCGCTGTCCATTGCGCTCTCGGTTTTGATCCTGATGGTTGCCCTGTGGATCCAAAAGCCGCTCGAATTCTCCGCGTTTCCAACAGTGCTTCTCATCGCGACGTTGCTGCGCCTCTCCCTGAATATCGCGACGGTGCGGTTGATCTTGTCGAATGGCGCCGAGGGTTACGCCGCAGCAGGTTACGTGATTGAAGGTTTTGCGCAATTTGTGATGGGTGGAGACTTCGTTATTGGAGTTGTCGTCTTCCTGATCCTTATCACAGTCAATTTTCTCGTCATTACCAAAGGCGCGACACGAATAGCCGAGGTGGGGGCAAGATTTACGCTTGACGCCATCCCCGGTAAACAGATGGCCATCGACGCGGATCTCGCCGCAGGATCGATCGACGAGAAGCAGGCGACACGCCGGCGCCGCGAGTTGGAAGAGGAAAGCGCGTTCTTCGGAGCGATGGATGGCGCGTCGAAATTCGTGCGCGGCGATGCGATTGCCGGCATGATCATAACGGCGATCAATGTTTTCGGCGGAATAATCATTGGCGTGCTGAGGCACGACATGTCGGTTTCGGCGGCGGCGGACGTGTTCGTGAGGCTCTCTGTTGGCGATGGCCTGGTGACGCAGATCCCTGCGCTGATTGTCTCGCTTGCCGCCGGTTTGTTGGTTTCAAAAGGCGGAACCCGCGGATCAGCCGATAAGGCCGTTCTGGACCAGCTCGGAAACTACCCTCGTGCTCTGTTCGTCGCCGGGCTCGTTTCTGCGGTGTTCGCATTGACCCCGGGATTGCCGTTTTTTCCTTTCGCAGTCTTGGCCGGAACGCTGATGTTCTCGTCCTACGCAGTGCCGCGCTGGAAGGCTGAGGTTCTGGCCAAGGAGGAAGCCAACGCCGCGCGCGTTCGCGCGGAGGCCGATGAGGAAGCGCGCCAGTCGGTCAAGGAGTTCTCTGAAACTGGCTGGAATAGAGCTTTGCCTCGGCAAACAAATCGCAAGCGTGCTTCTGCCCAATCACGCGGAACTCGTTCAGCGCGTCGCAAACATGCGCCGGAAGTTTGCAAAGCAGTACGGCTTTGTCGTCCCGGAGATCAAGCTCTCCGACGACATCTTCATGCCGCCCAAGGCTTACCAGATCAAAAGTCACGGGGCGCTTGTGGCAAGTAGCGAATTGCGCATCGGGGAGATACTTGTTGTTACAGGAGATGGGCCTCTGCCTAACGTTCCCGGCGACGAAACCCGAGAGCCCGCCTTTGGCATGAAAGCGGTTTGGGTGCCGGAAGTCTTTTCGGCCACGCTCAAAAGCGAGGGATTTACGCCAGTTGACAACATGTCGGTGCTTCTGACGCATCTCGGAGAAACGATCCGCAACAATCTTGCTCAGCTGTTCTCTTACAAGGATTACCGCAAGCTGATCGAGGGGCTCGATCCTGAATATAAGCGGCTTCTCGATGAGGTCGTCCCCTCCAGCATCTCCAATTCCGGTCTGCACGCCGTGCTTCGCAGGCTGCTTACGGAGCGGATCTCGATCCGCAATCTCAATCTGATCCTGGAAGCGGTCGCGGAAATAGCGCCTCATGTCGGCCGAACCGAGCAGATTGCGGAGCATGTGCGCGCAAGAATGGCTCAGCAAATCTGCGCCGATTTCTCCCAGGATGGCATGTTGAAAATTCTGCGGCTCGGGCAGCGCTGGGAAGTAACCCTTCATCAGGCGCTGCGGCGCGACGCGAAGGGTGAGGTGGTCGAGTTCGACATCGATCCGGCATTAATCGAGCAATTCAGCGCCGAACTCTCGAAAATTGTGCGCGACCTTATGGATCGGGGGACGGTTTTCACGCTTGTCGCCGCGCCGGATATCCGGCCCTACGTCCGGATGGTGACAGAACGGATGTTTCCTAATTTGCCTGTGCTATCCCACTTGGAAATCGCTCGGGGGATGCCAATAAGCCAGGTTGGTTCCATCTCATGATTGCAGGGGCGCTCGAGGCGTTGCCAGG
The DNA here is from genome assembly GCA_963757195.1 of uncultured Alphaproteobacteria bacterium. GTDB lineage: Bacteria > Pseudomonadota > Alphaproteobacteria > Rhizobiales > Rhodomicrobiaceae > Rhodomicrobium. The sequence continues at coordinate 498,360 of CAVWQG010000001.1, read as the reverse complement.
CTCCGTTTTGTCCGCGTTCCTGGTTTTTTGCCGGGTTGGCAGCTGCCTCATGCTGATACCGGCTATCGGCAGCGCACGCGTTCCGGTTCAAGTGCGCCTGATGCTCGCTCTTGGGGCCAGCGCGGCAGTATCGGCTGCGATAGGCGAGTTCGCAGCATTGCGAAATGGCGCCGCTCCGCTTGCCACTTTGGCAGGCTTTGTCGCCGTCGAGACCGGGAAGGGGTTATTTATTGGCATCATGGCCCGCTTCTTTTTTGCCATGCTGCAATTTCTTGCCGAAGCGGCGGCGACCGCCATAGGCCTAAGCCAGATGGAAACCGATGCGGAGAGTGGCGAGACAATGCCTGCGCTCGCATCCCTCGTGACGATTTCAGCCTCCGCACTCTTCGTCATTACCGACCAGCACCTGGAGGTATTGCGAGCCTTGGTTCAGTCTTACGACGTGCTGGCCTTCGGAGAGACCCTCGATCAGAGAACGGAGTTGGTCAACATCCTTGGCGTGCTTGCTAGTGCAAGTTTGCTGTCATTGCAGGTGTGCTCACCTTTTCTGGTCTTTGCCATAACGCTCAATTTCGTGTTCGGGATCCTCAACAAATTGGCCCCTCAAATTCCTGTATACTTTGTTTCTGGGCCGTTCATTGTCGGCGGTGGCTTGATGCTCCTGTATTTCCTCTCCGATGACATCTTTTTTATTTTCATGTCCCAATTTTCCAATTGGCTGGCCTCGGGACAAGCGCAATGAAAAGCAGGCTTCAGCGGGCCAAGAAACTTCTGAGTGTGCAAAGCAGGCTTCTTCTGACCGAGCGCCTCGAACTGCAGACCCTGAAAGATTTGCTGGCTCAGGCTCAGGAAGCCGAACAGAAGGCCATCGCACTGTTGAACCAGGAAGTATCGCCAATGATCCCTTCCAGGTTCTTGGTTCGCAGAGCTGTTTCCTCGGCAGTCAAGATCAAAAACTGCGAGGCCCTCCTGGAGGCGCAAGTCGAAAAAACCCTTGACTATGCGAGGAGAGAACAACTCGTGAAGAAGACACTGGATTCAGAAACCCAAAATTTCTCTCGAAACGAAATGAAGATTGCACTTCAGACAACGATCGACGCCTATCTGAGCTCAAGGTTGAAGCAAGAATAGTGTCATAAGGGAAACTGCTTTGTGGTGTTTGTCTGACTTTATCTTCTCTGGGGACCCGTCGGGGCTCCACCAATAAGGGGGTGAATCGTCCAATGGCAATAAATCCCGGCGCCGATCTCCTCACCGATGCGTTGGCTGCCGCCGATCCTCAGCGGGCAAAGGCGGCTGAAGAAAGACTGGCTCGCCTGGCGCAGGAGACCCAAGGCGACGCCGCCGCGCCAGAGTTTCAGGACGTCCTTGCTTCAGAAAATTCGTCTTCGTCTTTGAAAGCGCCCGGAGCGTTCCCGTCCGCACTGCTTGCAACGGTTCATCCAGCTAAAAGCGGCAATCCTTATGAGCGGTTTGAAGCGACTGTTCTGAAAACTCTTTTTGAGATGATGCTTCCGGCGAAAGCACCCTCGGTTTTTGGTTCGGGATTTGCCGGAGACGTTTGGAAGTCCATGCTTGCCGATTTGCTCGCCACCGTTGCCGGGCATTCAGGCGTTGCGGGAATAGCGCGCACTCTCGAAGCGCGAAAGCAAAGTGGAAAGCCCGGTTCCAGGCCTAAAAGCTCGTAATTCATGAGGAAACGGCTGTGATTTGTTCCCCCGCAATATTGGAACGTACGAAAGCTGCCCTATACAGGCTCGAAAAGGCGTTGGATCTGGAGAATGACGCCTTGTCTGCATTCGATTCCAGGAATTTAAGTGAATACAGCCGCATAAAAACACAGAGCCTGTTGGAGTTACAAAGATCGGCCACAGTCCTTAGCCGGGAGAATGCTCCACCTGAGCTCCTTCAATTGCTGACGACGCTGCGACAGAAGCTAGAGGTGAATTGCTGGCTTCTCCTTCTTCATCTTGAGGCGGCAAAGGAGGTTACGACAGTCATTACCTCCGCCATGCGCGATGCCGAATCCGATGGCACCTATTCAAGGGTTAGCAGCCTTCGGAAGGTGGACAGTTGATCCGCTCTCTCGCCGTTTCCGTTTGGATTATGTCCGCTACGCTCGCCGCGGCCTATTTCGGGCATTCGATGCAAAATTCCCGGCCGGCTCCCGGAGCGGAGCCAGTGGCGATGGCGCCTATAGCGGTGAAGCTACAAACCATGACTGTGCCAGTCGTAGGGGGCGGCGTCCTTCAAGGCTATATTTTAACGCAAGTCTCTATCTCGGCGAAACCCGAACTCCTCAAGGCCCTTCCGCAGCCCCCCGAACTTCTGCTGACCGACGAAACGTTTAAAACTCTTTATTCGGAGGAGCAGGTCGATTTTAAACATATCGAGAAAACGGATTTGGCGAGGCTATCACAGAAAATTCGCGACAACATAAATAGCCGGGCTGGCGCCGCCGTCGCTGAAGACGTGTTCATCGAGGAACTACACTATATGAGTAAGCAAGACGTGAGCGACCAGGCGCAGTCTCATCCTTAGTACAGCCGGAGGCAAGTTCGCACTCGCTTGCCGCACCCTCTCAAGCGAACTTGCCTCCGATAAGCTGTACTAGAATCAATAAGTTGCTCGTACGCCTTATCCGCGGGAAGTCCTGTCAGCGCCCGCAGCAAATGGGTCAGGACTTCGCGCGGGGCGTACTAGCTAACAGCGCTTCCTGCCTTTATCGCCTCAAGCCCGGCGGGCGCTTGCCGAAATCTCGGGCGCGACGACTCCTCATTTATCTCACGATTGGTTCAATCTCAGGTTGTCGGTCAAACCTGTCATTAAGCTCTATGCGCTAAGAAATACGCAGGCTTCCACCTTAGGTAGCGGCATGGAAATTTCGAGGCGCGAAACAATGATGTTCTCCCCACGGCTGCGGGTGAAAACGCTTTTACTGCCGGCATCTTTGGACTTGGGAAACGCCCAGGATTGGAAGGAGCGGCTTATTGCGGCCCTGACGTTGAACCCGGTTCTGAAGCTCGACGGTTCCGAGACAACTAATGTGACGACACCCGGCATCCAGCTTCTGCTGGCAGCCGCCCAATCGGCCAAAGCCAAAGGCGGCAAAATTGTTTTGATGAATCCTTCGTCAGCCCTTGAGGCGGCATTCGACGATCTGGGGCTTACGCATAAGCTCAGCGAGTGGAGGGTAGCTCATGCGTAAACGCATCCTGACCGTGGACGACTTCAAGACTATGCGGGACATGGTCTCCTTCACGTTAAAAAGCGCAGGCTTCGACGTTGTTGAGGCGGAGGATGGCGCCAAGGCCCTTGACCTTCTTGCCCGCACGGCCGTGGACGCGATCATCACCGATATCAACATGCCGAACATGGATGGCGTGACGCTCGTCCAGCGCCTTCGCGCGCAACCAAAATTCAAGGCTACGCCGATCCTTATCCTCACCACCGAGGGCAGCGACGACAAGAAGGCGCAAGGCCGGAACGCCGGCGCCACGGGGTGGATCGTCAAGCCGTTCGCGCCCGAAAAGCTGCTGCAAGTTCTCAACAAGGTGTGCCCGTAACGAAAGCGGAAGCTGCGACGATGTCTGCGAACGTATCAACGTCCCCTGAATTCGAGCGCTTTCGGGCCACCTTCTTTGAGGAGTGCGCCGAAATCCTGCCGGACTTCGATGAGCGCCTTTCCTCTTTGCATGTGGGCGAAGTCGATTTAGAAACCCTGAACGCGATTTTCAGGGCGGTCCATTCAATCAAGGCCGGCGCCGCCGCTTTCAATTTCAATGCGCTGGTTGAGTTTGCGCATGTTTTCGAAGCTCTGCTCGACAGGCTGCGCGATGATCGCATCCAGCAAACCGGGCATGTCTTCAACGTCATCGTGAGAGCGGGCGATGTGCTCGCGGAACTCGTTGACGCCGCGCGGGCCGGTCGCGAAGTGCCCGAAGATCTCAGCGCCGGGGTCGCCTCCGAACTTCAAGAATTGCTCACCGGCGTGCAAGAAAGATCCGCCCCGCCAGCTCCCGTCGAGGCCGCCCGGCCCGATCCCGATCCAGAAGATGCGATCAGAAATTACCGCATTGTCTTCGAACCGCACCGCGAACTGTTCCGGCATGCCAATGAGCCGCTTCTGATCATTCGTGAGTTGAAGCGGCTTGGTGAACTCGGCGTAGAGTGCAGTCTGGAGACTTTACCGAACCTTTCCGGCCTCGATCCGGAGGACGCGTATCTCTCCTTCACGTTCAATTTGTGCACGCAGGCGCCCTATGACTTTGTCGCCGAAGTCTTCGAGTTTGTCGATCAGGATTGCTCCCTGAAGATCGAGGGCGAATACGTTGAGACGGAATTGCCAACCGCGGCCAAGGCTTCGAGCGATGTTCAGCCACGGCTCAAAGATCCCCTTCCGGAAGGCCCCAAGTCCGTTGCCGCAGCACACTCCTCGAAGGGAGCAACATCTATTCGGGTCGATCTGGCGCGCGTGGACCGGCTTGTAAACATGGTCGGCGAACTCGTGATCACGCAGGCCATGCTCGCCCAGCAGCTCTCCGATCAGGGTGGCGGACAGCGCCAGCAATGGACTGAAGGGAGCGAGGAACTCGCCGCGCATACAAGGGAGCTGCAGGAATGCGTCATGGCCATTCGCATGCAGCCCGTGAGGTCCGTCTTTGCGAGAATGCCGCGTCTCGTCCGCGATATTGCTTCCAAACTCGATAAGCATGTGCGGCTTGTGACCTCCGGCGACCAGACCGAGGTGGATAAGACCGTCATCGAGGAACTCACCGATCCGATCACGCATATGATCCGCAACGCCATCGACCACGGCGTCGAGTTGGCCGAGACGCGGCGCGCAGCCGGCAAACCGGAGATGGCCACGATTGAACTTTCGGCCGCCCAGCGCGCCGGAAACATCCTGATTACAATTGCCGACGACGGCGCCGGGATCGACCGGCAGAAAGTGCTCCAAAGCGCGATCGGCAAGGGGATAGTCCGCGAAGACCAGAAACTCAGCGATGACGAGATTCACAATCTGATCTTCGCGCCCGGTTTCACGACGGCCGCGGAAGTCACCGAGGTCTCCGGACGCGGCGTTGGCATGGATGTGGTCCGCCGCAACATCGCCAACCTCGGCGGCCGCATCCAGATTCACTCCGTACCGGGAAAAGGCACTCGCTTCACGCTGGTGATCCCGCTGACGCTTGCGGTCCTCGATGGCATGCTCGTAGCGGTCGGCAAGGAAAAGTACATCCTTCCATTGGCGAGCATCGTTGAAAGCATTCGCCCGGACCAGCGCCAGGTCCGTACCGTTACCGGCGGCTCGCAGGTCGTTGCTGTCCGGGGTGAATTCATCCGCCTCATCCCGCTTCACCGCATTCTCAATGTACCCGGCGCAATACCGGAGCCATGGAAAGCGCTCGTGGTCGTCGTCGAGACGGAAAATGGCTCGAAGGCCGGGCTGGTTGTCGACGAGCTGATCGGCCAGCAGCAGGTGGTGGTGAAGAGCCTTTCGGAAAATGCGGAGCCTGTTGCGGGTATTTCCGGCGCGACGATTCTCGGCAACGGCCGTGTCGCTCTGATCCTCGACATCGAGGGTATTTGTGTAATGCCGGATCGTTCGGCGCTCCTGGACGCCGGCGAGGATTTCCGGTTGCCGGTTGGCATGGCGGACGATGCTCGCGTGCAGCAAGGGCCGGAAATCCCGGTCAATCGTCTGGGATCGCCGCGGCCTCGAGGGAACCACGCAGGGGCTTAATGTATACAGTGATGGAGACAACCATGGATGTAGCTCTTGCGGCGCAAATGTCGAATGCCGCACCCGCAGCCGCCAGCAGCGCAGGCGCCAGCGGCGTTAAACAGTTCATCAGTTTCAGGATCGGAGGCGAAGAGTACGCCATCGACATCATGGCCGTCCGTGAAATCAAGGGATGGACTGAAACGACCTCCTTGCCCAATCAGCCGCAATATATTTTGGGCGTCATGAACCTTCGGGGAACCATCGTTCCGGTATTTGACCTGCGCCGCCGGTTCGGCATGGGTTTGACGGAAGCATCAAGGTCCCATGTCGTCATCATCGTGGCCGTGCTCGATCGGATTGTCGGCCTGCTGGTCGACGCTGTCTCGGACATCCTGACGATAGACAGCTCAGAGATCCGCCCCGTGCCCGAGATGGACCGCGCAATCTCCGCGGACTTCCTGTCGGGTATTGTCTCGATCAATGAATTGATGGTCGTACTCCTCGCCCTCGAAGAATTGTTCTCGCGGGGCGCTACAGAAAAATCCTTCCCGGACGCCGGTGAGGGGCAAGCAGTTCAGTGAGACATCGCATAGCTCGAAGCAAACAACACCTAGGCCGCCGGACACACAGTTGAAGTTTGCAGGGGCGGATACAGAAAAGGATAGCACTATGTTTTCATTTGGCGCTAAAGCCCGGAAATCAGCCAGCGCGGCCAATGCGAGCGAGCGCCAACTGGCGGCTCAACTGAGACGTGCTACGGATGTCGCCTCCAATGCGCTTATGCTGATCGACCGCGACTTCAAAATCACCTACATGAATGAGTTGTCCAGGACTCTCATAAACAAGAACCGCGAGCATTTTCCGCCCAGGATAAGAGATGTGGACCCGGATAGCCTTATCGGATGCTCCGCGGACATTTTTCATAAGAATCCCGCGCATCAACGCAGGCTCGTGGATGATCCGTCGAGGCTTCCGCACCGGGCGGACGTGAGGATGGGGCCGCTGACATTCGCTCTGTGCGTCAATGCCGCCTATGACGAGAGCGGCGCCTGTAATGGCTATGTCTTCGAGTGGTCTGACGTGACAGAGCTTCGAGAACTGACGGCAAATGCCAAGGGACAGATCGAGGCCATCAGCAAAGCCCAGGCTGTCATCGAGTATACGCTCGACGGCCACATCATAACCGCGAACGAAAACTTTCTGAAAGTGATGGGCTACAGCTTGAACGAGATCAAGGGCCAGGATCACACCATATTTGCCGATCAAGCTAACCGCCAGACTTCAGAATACAGAAACCTTTGGGAGAAGCTGGGGCGCGGTGAGTATGATTCAGGTCAGTACAAGCGTACTGCCAAAGGAGGTCGGGAAGTTTGGCTACAGGCGAGCTACAATCCCATTCTCGACCTGAATGGCAAGCCGATGAAGGTCGTCGAATATGCGACTGACATCACCGAGCAGAAGCTCGCAAATGCAAACTTCGAAGGCCAGATCGCGGCAATCAACAGGGCGCAGGCCGTCATCGAGTTCGGACTCGACGGCAAGGTTCTCACAGCCAATGATAACTTCCTGAAAGCGTTGAACTACACGCTGGATGAGATTCGCGGCCAGCACCACAGCATGTTTGTCGAAGCGTCTTACCGGCAGTCGCCCGAGTATCGGGCATTCTGGGATCGCCTTGGCCATGGTGAATTTGACGCCGGCCAATATAAGCGCATCGGCAAAGGCGGCCGCGAAGTCTGGATTCAAGCCAGCTACAACCCGATTCTCGACTTGAACGGCAAACCCGTGAAGGTGGTGAAGTATGCGACCGACATTACCGCCCAGAAACATGCCGAGTCTCAGCTGAAAGTTGCTGTGCAACAGACACAGGAAGTCATCGAGGCAGCGCAAAGCAACGATCTCACCCGGCGCATTCTCATGGAAGGGAAAACCGGCGAGCTCGAAGAGCTCTGTGCAGGCGTAAACGGTCTCCTGGAAACCATGACTGGCATCGTGAGTAACATGCTGGAGTCGTCTTCCACGATCGCATCAGCAGCCTCCGAGATTGCTTCTGGAACGAATGATCTTTCGCAGAGGACTGAGCAGCAAGCCTCCAGTCTGGAGGAGACGGCTGCCTCTATGGAAGAGATGGCATCGACGGTAAAGCAGAATTCCGACAACGCCCAGCAGGCAAATCAGCTTTCGATCAATGCGCGCGCGATTGCGACCGACGGCGGCAACGTCGTGGGCCAAGCAGTTGACGCCATGGCGCGCATCGAACAGTCCTCCGATAAGATTTCGGAAATTATAGGGGTTATCGACGAGATCGCCTTCCAGACCAATCTCCTCGCGCTCAATGCGGCTGTGGAAGCGGCGCGCGCAGGCGATGCCGGCAAGGGCTTTGCTGTCGTTGCCTCGGAAGTGCGCTCGCTGGCTCAGCGCACGTCGGTTGCGGCGAAGGACATCAAAGGGCTGATCGTCGAAAGCGGCCGGCAGGTGAAAGACGGCGTCAAGCTCGTCGACAACGCAGGGACATCACTGAGCGAAATCGTCAAATCCATCAACCATGTCGCCGACATCGTGGCCGAGATTGCCGCGGCAAGCAAGCAGCAGGCGACGGGCGTGGAAGAGATCAACAAGGCGGTTGTGCAAATGGATCAGATGACGCAGCAGAACGCTGCGCTTGTCGAGGAAAGCGCCGCCGCAAGCCGCACGCTCCAGGAAGAAGCGCAGTCGATGTACGACAAGATGTCGAGCTTCTCAACGGGCGACAGCCAGACCGTCAAAACACAACGGGCGCCGGTTACGCGCGATGTGCAGAAGCCGGAAGTCATGCGTTCGCCGGCCCCGGTCTCATCCAGGCAAAACGGGCGCGCGCACAAGACAAGCAATGGAGCGCTTCACGCCACGGCCATGCACGCTGCAAAGCCAGACATGGACTGGAAGGAGTTCTAAGCAGAGATTACAAAAGCGGCCTTCCTGTTTTTGGATAGACCTTTGCATAAACAGCAGACACTAAGCAAACATTCGCTGGCTGACCAAGGAATGTCTGCTTAGTCCACGGGAATGTTTTTTGGTCCCCTTGTTATAGGTCGCGTTGAGTATGGAACCCGTAAGCCAACACTCTCCTACCGGTCATGAGTTTCCGTTCACCCCTGCGGATTTCCGCACGATAGTCGGAATAGTTTATGAGCGAAGCGGCATCGTTCTTGCCGCGCACAAGCGGGACATGACTTACTCCCGGCTCGCAAGGCGCCTCCGCGTCTTGGGGCTGGGGTCTTTTCGCGATTACTGTGCGCTTTTGGAAAGCAAGAACGGCAGTAATGAAATCGGTTTTCTCATCAACGCGATCACGACCAACCTGACGAAGTTCTTTCGTGAGCCGCATCATTTCGATCATCTGCGCGATCATGTCCTTCGGCCTGCGCTCAGCGCAGCCTTCAGGCAGAAGCCTCGCATCAGGATATGGTCCGCGGGCTGCTCTTCAGGGGAAGAGCCTTACTCCGTCGCCATGACGGCTTTGTCTCTTCAAAAAGAAGCCGGCGGTGACTGGGATTTTCGCATCCTTGCCACGGATCTAGACACATCGATGCTGAAAAAGGCCAAGACCGGTGTTTATTCGCGCGCCTCACTGGAAAGCGTGCCTGCAGGTATGCGCGAGCGTTACTTTGAAAAGCAGGCAGGGGAACCCGACACTGTCCTGGTGGCGGGCGCAGCACATGAACTGATTGGTTTCAGGCAACTCAATCTGCTTGGCCCGTGGCCTATGGCTGGTAAATTCGATGTCATCTTCTGCCGGAATGTCATGATTTACTTCGATGCCAAGACGAAGGCCACACTCATCGACCGATTCCACGGGCAACTTGCCGATGGCGGCTGGCTTTACGTCGGGCACTCCGAATCCCTCCTCGATCATCAGGCACGCTTCAAGCTTCGTGGCCGCACCATTTATCAGAAGATAAGCTGATGACGGTGCTCACCCCACACAGGGCTAAAGCGAGTACCGGAAAAGCTGGGATTTATCTCGAGCAATTCGGCGCTCACGCAGTTCGCGTTCTGCCTGGAGAGACGTATACGACCTCCCGGAAAGATGAAGCCATCATAACGGTGCTCGGCTCTTGCGTCTCTGCCTGCATTCGCGATCCCAGGACCGGCTTGGGCGGGATGAACCACTTCATGCTGCCGGAGAGCGCAACAGGCCAGTGGGGCGAAGGATTGAGCGCGGCTATGCGCTACGGAAACTTTGCAATGGAGGCCCTGATCAATGCGATCTTGAAGTCGGGCTGCTTGCGATCCGGCCTGGAAATCAAACTCTTTGGCGGCGCGAATTTTTCGAGCGGAGCGACCATGATCGGGCAGAAGAACAGCGACTTCGCCCTGCGCTATCTGAAAGAGGAAGGCTTGAGTGTCGTAGCGTCCGACCTCGGAGGCATTCTCGGCCGGCGCATCCATTACCACCCAGCTACCGGCAAGGTTGCGCGGCTATTCCTGAGAGGATCGGGCAAAGATCAGGTTGCAGCGGAGGAGCGCCGCTATGGCGCAGAACTAAGGAGAAGGCCTGTCGATGGCGGCGATGTTCAGCTTTTCGATTGAGGGCTAGGCCATGGGACGGTCCAATCCTATCCGCGTCCTTGTTGTCGATGACTCCGCCCTCATGCGAGAGCTGATCCGCGGACTTTTATCATCCGATCCGGAAATCGAAGTCGTCGGCACGGTCTGCGATCCCCTCGCTGCCCGGCAGAAAATCAAGGAACTCAATCCGGACGTCCTGACGCTGGATATCGAGATGCCGCGCATGGATGGCATCACCTTCCTGGACAAGATCATGACGCTGCGGCCGATGCCGGTCGTCATGATTTCATCGCTGACCCAGGAAGGCGCGGAAGCTACTCTAAGGGCGCTTGAAGTTGGCGCTGTCGATTTCGTGGCCAAGCCGGCGATCAATCTGCAAGCCGGATTGGAAGAGAAGCGGGCCGAGATCGTCGCAAAGGTCAAGGCGGCAGCAAAAGCGCGTGTGCAAAGGCGGACGCCAGTGTTGCCAAGCGAGAGCAAATCTCCTCTGCGCCTGGCCGCGAACTACTCCTCCACCGAAAAAATCGTGGCGATCGGGGCCTCCACCGGCGGGGTGGAAGCCGTCAACCGGATCCTTCAGGTGATGCCGCCAGACGCTCCCGCTATTCTTGTCACTCTGCACATGCCGGAGAATTTCACCGCAAGCTTTGCAAAGCGCCTCGATGCCGCATGCGCTATCCACGTCGTTGAAGCCAGCGATGGCGAGCGGATTTTGCCGGGCCATGCTTATGTTGCGCCAGGCAGCGCACACCTCCGCCTTGGCCGCTCGGGGGCAAACTACGTTTGCATCGTCCGAGGCAAGGAAAGGGTCAGCGGCCATTGCCCTTCGGTGGATGTGCTGTTTCACTCGACCGCGGAGGCCGCGGGGAAAAACGCCATCGGCGTTATTCTGACTGGAATGGGCAAGGATGGAGCAGAGGGCCTGCTCGCCATGCGGCGCAATGGCGCCAGTACACTGGGTCAAGATGAGGACAGCTGTGTTGTCTACGGAATGCCGAAGGCGGCCGCCGAGCGCGGCGCTGTCGAGGCGGAGGTTCCCCTCAGCCGAATGACTCAAGAAATCCTGGGCCGCTGTACGACCGGCGGCGCGCGTAACATTCGTATTTAAGATACCGGCCCATTCCGGGCCCTTTTTTATTCAGTAGCAAAAGATCGAGCCATGAACTTAGCGCTAAAAAGGGCCGTTACAGGAGATGAGGGGTGGAGTTCCGCCTCGGGTCCTCAGGGGCTTGAAGTATCGTCCGCCGCGAAACAGGCCGCACAGGAACTGATCGGTTTCGCCACGGCGCAAAGCAAGGCGACCGAAGCGCTGATGGGCGAACTCTCTCATACCGCTCAGGATGTTGAAAAGAGCGTGCACGGTCTTGTTGACAGGTTCCAGGTCCTTGCGACCACGGCCCGGGACCAGACCGAGACAGTTCAATCGCTCATGTCGTCGGTACAGACGATCGAGATGAATGGCGAGACTGTGCCCCTCTCGGAACTCGCGCGAAGTATTGGCGAGGTCGTCTCGTTGCTCGTCGAGAAGATCATTCATCTCTCGTCCCGGAGCGTCGCCATGGTCTACGCGCTCGATGACGTGCAGGTTGAGATCAAGTCCATGCAGGTGTCGATTTCACAGATCGACAAAATCAATAAGCAGACGAACCTGCTTTCGCTCAATGCCAAGATCGAGGCAGCGCGCGCCGGCTCGGCGGGCAGGGGCTTCGCCGTTGTCGCAACCGAAGTGGGCGAACTGGCTCGCGCAGTCAATACCCTATCGGACACGGTGAAGCGTCAGATGGCTTCCGTATCGGAGGGGGTGCGGCGGGGCGATAATTTGCTTCGTGAGATATCCGCCATCGATATGTCGGAGGAAAATCTGAAGGCTCAAGATCGCATCAAATTCATGATCGACCGCCTTCTGAGCCAGAATTCAACGATTGCGGAGGCGTTGCGCAAGACAGCCACGACGTCACAGCACATGGAGCGGGCGGTTTCGGGCGCCATTATGGACATGCAGTTTCAAGACAGGGTGATGCAACACATTCAGAACGTGAATGGCGCGCTCGCTGTCATGAGCCGGAAAGGGGGCGTGCTGGCGGCGAAATCGCTCGCTGAATTTGAAGTTCTGCCCTCGTCGTCGTCTGAAATCGCCATGCTTCAGGAAATTGTCGACCAGTTCACGCTCAGTGAGCTGCGTGAGCGGTTTGTCGCCGCCTTGCAGCTTGCGGGATCAATAGCACTGCAAGACGCCGCAAGTACGGGATCAGCGGCTCACGATGACGTGCATCTATTTTGACGGAGGCCCAATGAAACTCGAAACACATCTATCGTATGACAGGTTCGAAGCTGGGATCAGCGACAAATTAACGTCATCCGATCTTTCTAGCTTTCGTGGCCTGCTTTCGGACATAAAGCAGAGCTCACGCAAACTTGTCGTGCTCGATCTCGCCAACCTTGACTGGATCGAACTCGGCTGGCCTGGGAATGCTGATACTGGCGAAGGAACTCGCGGAGAAGGAAGAACTGGATCTTGTTCTGCGGTCCCCCAGGGGGCATGTGAAGTCGCTGCTGGAACTTGGCCGCTTTGAAAAGATCTTCAATATCGAGGCCTAGCGGCTTGCTGAAAAACCGCAAGATCCTCCCTCATCCTTCGACAAGCTCAGGATGAGGTTGAGTGTTTTCAAGTAGTTAGCCTCATGGTGAGCCCGTCGAACCATGGTCCGCATCGTTTTTCAGCCGCTTGCCAGTCCTGGCCCACACTAGTACAGCCGGAGGCAAGTTCGCACTCACTTGCCGCACGCTCTCAAGCGAACTTGCCTCCGATAAGCTGGACTAAACTCAATAAGTTGCTAGTACGCCTTACCCGCGGGAAGTCCTGTCTGCGCCCGCAGCATATGGGTCAGGACTTCCCGCGGGGCGTACTAGTCAAATCGAGAAATCGAAGAGTCGCGCGACGTTGAGGATGGGGGTAAGTTTCGAGTTCGTATAGGTAAAGATCCCGCGTGAACAGGGATTGCCTGCTGGTGAAATGCGGAGGGATCTCAGTTCGCGCCGATTCTGGCAACGCCAGCACATCGCCCACGCGATCGACCAGCAGGGCGAAATTTTCGTTTGCCGCTTCGAGGCCGATCGCGAACTTCTCACACACCCCATCAGACTCCGGGATTCCGAGCCTGCGGCGCAGGCTTACCGCCACAACGATCTTTCCTCTCAGGTTTATAAACCCGACAACCTCTCTGTGGATCAGGGGTATGGGCGTGATGTGTCCCACTTTGAAAATGGTCTCGGCCTCTTTCACGTCCAGGCCGTAGACATGCTTATCCACGAACACGGTGAAGAAGTTTGTCTTGCTTACCGGTCCATCGAGGGCAGCAACTGTGCTGTCCCGGCCGCTGTTCGGATTTGTATTCATCATCGGGATTGGGCAACGTTTTGTTGGAAAGACGGCACGTTCAGGTTGGCGGCTTTGACCCCGCTGCTGGGCAGCTTGTCGAGATGGCGGTCGATGGCCTTGAGAAGGTGGTGGCGATCGAACTTACTGACAGCGTTATCTCCTGAGGCCTCATGACGATCATCGTTGAAGATCAAGCAAAGCGCATCCGGTTGACGCGATAGCGCTGATTCGTCGATGAGGCGGGCCGACTTCGCGTCCAGGAGTATGACCCCGAAGTTTGTATGATGGAGGAGTTTGTTGGCTTGCTCGGCTGTTTCTACAGCCGTAACTTTGTGGCCGGCCGAAGCCAGCAGAGGCGTCAGCAGTTCATGCATTCCAGGTTCGCTATCGACGATCAGAAGCTCTGTTTTGCTCCTGGCTGAATGGCGAGTTTCCTGGAACGCAATTCGGTAATAGTATCCAACATCGATGAACTCGACTGCGCCTCCGCGCAAGTCTACCGTTCCCAGCAGAGACGGCGAACTGCTGATGAGTTGGATTTCAGCTTCGCTATCAACGATGTCCAGGACGCTGTCAACCCAAAGGCCGAAGGTTCGATCATAGAGAGTGATGACTAGGATCAGACAGTTGTCGGAGATCTCACTGGCCTCGGCAACGCGAAGGACCGGAATGAGCCTGTCCTGATACCGATAGAGGTGCAGACCGTCGGCCTGACAGACGTCCCGCGTCGGAACCCGAAGTATTCTTGAAACAGCGGAACGTGGCAGCACTTTTGCCGCTCCGGGACCCGCCTTGAACAGGATCAAGCTGGATGTTGCGCCGGCGCTTTCGCTTTGATTGTTCAGCGAGGGCAGAATACTAGACGATTTTTGGATATTCATCGCGGCGGCAATGCCTGCCGGATCGATGATCAAAATTATTGTGCCGTCGCCCAGTATCGTGTTGCCTGAGAACATCTTCAAGCTTGAGAACAGAGAGCCGAGCGGCTTGACCACGATTTCCTGGATGTCGTCTATTTCATCGACGATTATGCCGACCTTCTGGCCGCCCATTCCCAATACGACGACAAGTTTATCCTCCTGCCTGCCAGTCTCAGGAAGGCCAAGCACCTTTGAAAGAGCGATGACCGGAATTAACTCGTCCCGTAACTGCAGCAACTGCGAGTTGTCTATCGTTTTCAGATTATTCGTGTCCTCGTCCACATTCACAGCCTCCACGACGTATTGTTGCGGGACTGCAAAACGCTGGTCGCCGACGCTGACGATCAGGGCCGGGGCGATCGCTAGTGTAAGGGGAATCTTGAGGATGAACTTGGAGCCGTATCCCTTCGTGGATTGGAGCGAGATTGTTCCGCCGACGCCTTCGATGTTGGCGCGAACGACATCCATGCCCACGCCTCGGCCCGAAACCGTGGTGACCGCGCTGGCTGTGGAGAAGCCCGGCTCCAGGATGAAACGATAGATCTCCTCATCGCTCATGCTTGCGATGGCTGCGGTATCGTAAAGGCCCCGTTCTATGGCTTTCTTGCGGATGCGATCGGCGTCAAGACCGCGTCCGTCGTCGGAGACTTCGATGTGGACCTGGCCAGAGTTGTAGAAGGCCGTGATCGATATCTGCCCGCCTTCAGGCTTGCCGGCGGCGATCCTTTCGGCGGGGCTCTCGATCCCGTGATCCGCGCAGTTGCGAATGAGATGTGTTAGCGGATCGCGGATCGTCTCGATCAGTTGACGATCGAGCTCGGTGTCAGCGCCGTCGATGACGAGGTCGAACTTCTTTTTCAGCTCGCCTGACAAATCTCGAATCATCCGGGGAACGCTCGCGAAGAGCCGCGTCATGGGCTGCATGCGGGCCCGCATGACGGCGTCCTGCAGATCGGATGTGACCGTCGACAGCCTTTCCAGCGGGCTCTTGATTTGGCTGATATTGTGCTGACGCGACAGATCCATGATCTGATTTCGGGTCAGAACAAGTTCGGACACCAGATCCATGATCCGCTGAATGGAAGCGACCGACAGGCGGATTGTGTCCGGCGCTTTTTCCTTGCTTGAGGATTGTTCAGCATCTTTCGCGATCCGGGCGCTCTCGCGAGGTCTGCTTGCCGCTGGGGGCCGACCATCGGCGATGCCGCCCAGGGGGTCGGGTGTTTCAAGAATTGAGAGATCCTTGAGATCGGCGGCTTTGGCAGGAGCGGCCTCCACCTTGACGCTTTCCGGCTCAGGGGCGGGCACGACTGCGCCGTCATCTGAGACGCCGGAGGTAAGATAGGCTTCGATTCTGGGAATAATGCCGCCGTGGTCGTCAGATGGCTCCTCGCCCAGTTCGGCGACACGGGATAGCAGATACTTGATGCGATCCAGGGCTTCCAGGAGTAGTGAAACGGCGACGCTGGTCGGCGGAGCGCCGTCGCGGAGCGTATCGATCAGGGTTTCTGCTGCGTGAGCAATGTCTTGAAGGCCGCTTAAACCAAGAAAACCGGACGTTCCCTTGATGGTGTGCACAAGCCGGAATATTTGTGTCACGGCGTCAGAATCTGTTGGATTCTGTTCAAACAAAACGAGATAGTTCGCGATGCCATCGATATGATCGGAGGTCTCGCTCAAGAAATCGTTCAGCAAGTCATCCATAGGTGATTGCTTTCTAGAAATTGCCTTAAACGCGCATCAACCGGTCCGCCATTTCCTGCGAAGTCTCCGGTGGTAGTTCCAACCCGTGGTTCACGAGATCGACGGCCTTCTCGATCTCCGCTCTGAGTTCGGCTGCTATCTCTTCGCAGAAGGCTTCGATGTCCTCAGGACGCATTTCATCAGATCCATGGAGCTGCTTGCCAAGGACAGTGACAGCCGTGTTCGCGAGGACGTTTATCTTCGCAGCTTGGTCTTCGAATTCTTTCCCGGAAAGCTCCATCGAGAGCCCGGTATATTTCTATGGCCAGATGCCCCCCCGCCAACGGCGAAGCCTGAAAATACTCCTCATAATTTCGTGGCTTCCAGGCCAGGAGGTCCTCGATCATTTCCGGCAAAAGGATCGGCAAGTTCTCAACGAGCAATAAGATTTCGTTGTATTGGTTCAAATAGTCGTTGGCGATGCCAGAGTTCGGGTTAACCAGATGATTTGCTTGCCTGAGCGCTTCTTCTATTTCGAAGGCACGGTAGCCGAAAAGGTGGTTCAACGTGGGACTGGGTGTCATCTCAACTGATCCTGGAGGTAGGGATGCGCATCATTAGCGTGTATTCCTTAATTATTCCCGTATAGATTGCAAATAAGACGAGACGCTAATTCAGATAACTGCGGCGTTGGGCGTTTGCCCCGATAGCGTCACCCGAAGTTCTTCCGCGACTTTCCTGCAATGGTAAGCCCCCCTTAACCTAAGCGCGTCATATGTAACGCGAAACAACCTTAAGTTTAGGAAGCTTGCATGTTCGCTCGCTTGAAAATCACAACCCGTATCCACCTCCTTCTCGTTTTGGCGGCATTCGGGTTTCTCGCATCCTCGGGAATAGGCCTCTGGTCACTGCATTCGCAGATGCTGGCGGATCGCGAGAAACAACTTCGCAATCTTCTGGATTTGACGCTTTCGGTCGCTCACGGCGATATGATGACTGCCGGGGGGCCGTCGAGCCAGTCGGGGCGAAAAGCCTTTCTGTCGGCGCTTCAATCGACACGGTTCGGTGACGCGAAGGAGGCCAATTACATCTTCGCGTTCGATTACAACGGGGTGACCCTGAGCCACGTCGATGCCGAGAAAATAGGGCGCAATCTCGGAGAGTTGACGGACGCCAACGGCGTTAAAATCATTCAGAACCTTATTCAGATTGCAAAAAGTCCCGCTGGGACGGGGGTTACGACTTATTTGTTTCCGAAGGGGGCGGGGGGCGCCGATCACGCCCAAGCTGACCCTCGTCCAGAATGTGCCTGAAATTGGAGGATTTGCTGGCGTCGGCGTCTATATCGACGATCTCGACGCCGACTTCTACAATCGGGCTGTTCTCGAGGGAGGCATGCTTGCCATCCTTCTTCTGACCATTGCGGGCGCAGGCTACCTCATTGGGCGCTCGATTTCGAAGCCTCTTTCCGAACTCGCCGCTAATATAGGGCAACTCGCGAAGGGCGATCTGAATGTCCCTCTGGCGGATGCAAGCGAAAAGACGGAACTTGGCGACATCGCCCGGGCGGTAGACGTCTTCCGCAGGAATTCGGTTGAACAAAGAGACCTGCAAGAAAAGCTCAATGAGGCCGCGAAGCGTGAGCGCACCCGGCAGCATCATTTCGAGGACGAGGTGCAGAGGTTTCAGGCAACAGTCACTGCCGTTGTCTCCACCTTCACCAAGCAGGTCGATCAGTTGCGTGGCGCAGCCGGGACGCTGTCCGAGGCGGCCGAAACTGCAACCTTCGAAGCGGCGACCGCGGCCCATGTGTCGGCTGGCGCCGCCGATAGTTCCAACGCCGTGGCCGCGGCGACTGAGGAACTATCCTGTTCAATCAGGGAAATCTCCGATCAGGCGCACCGCACGAACGCAGTCGTGGAGGCTGCCACCCACGAGGCGAAGCGGACCAACAAGGATGTTGCCAGCCTTGCCAGCGCTGCCGAGGAAATCGGTTCGATCGTCGCTGTCATCAGGGGCATCGCCGACCAGACCAATCTTCTGGCGCTGAACGCCACCATTGAAGCGGCGAGAGCCGGCGAGTTGGGGCGCGGCTTTGCAGTGGTGGCGGCCGAGGTCAAAGAGCTTTCGGCGCAGACAGCGAAGGCGACCGACGCGATTGCCGAGCAAATCCAGGCCATCCAAAGCTCGACAAGCACAGCGGTTAGCGCCATCCAGTCCGTTGCGGGCAAGGTCGCCGAAATTCAGAGCTTCACGGGTGCCATCGCGGCGGCCGTCGAGGAACAGACAGCAGCGGCCCAGGAGATCGCCAGCAACGTCTCTCTTGCAGCGGAAGGCAGCCAAAAAGCAGCGAAAAGCTCGGGCGAGGTCTCTCTGGTTGCTGGTCAGACCAAGCAGCAGGCGGCGTCGCTATCGAGCGTCTCACTGCAGTTGTCCGACGCCACGTTGGAACTGTCCAAGGCATTGAAGGACTTCGTGGCCGCGGTCAGGGAGGATCTCGATGAGAGCAGAGGCCGGCCTGAGTCAGCTTCCGCGCCTCAATGGAAGAGCGAAGTCCTGGAGGCAGCCTGACGGCGAAGCCAGCGCTCGCTTACCCTGCGGGTTCGCTTCCCGGCGTGGCTTGAGGCGGACTTGTGCAAGCAAGCGCGCGGTTGGCGTTAGCCGGCCAGAAGGACCCTCAACATGTCGTCCAGCGTCTCTTCGTGCCGAACCTCGTCCGGCGTTTGGGAAAGATACCGGTAGAGAGACGGCACGAGCCGGATGGCTTTGTCGAGTTCCAAATCGTTGTTCGCTTTGTAGCCGCCGATGAGCCGTATATCGCGCGTCTCCTCGAATTTGGCGATCAGCGCCTTGAGACCGCTCACAGCCACGCGCTGCTCCGGCGACCAGACGCGAATGGCAAGCCTTGAAACGGAGCCGAGAATGTCGATGGCGGGAAAGCGTCCCTGGTCCGCTATGGCGCGGTCGAGGACGATATGGCCGTCGAGAGTGCCCCGGAGCGTATCGGCGACAGGATCGTTATGGTCGTCACCCTCGACGAGCACGGAGAAGACCCCCGTGATCGATCCGTGCGCGTCGCAACCCGCGCGTTCGAGCAGCTTCGGCAGGGTGGTGAATACGCTAGGCGGAAAGCCTCTGGAAACGGGCGGCTCGCCCGAGGCGAGTGCGATTTCGCGCGAGGCCTGAGCAAAGCGCGTGATGGAGTCGAAGATCAGCAAAACGCGCTGGCCCATATCTCTGAAATATTCCGCGACGCCAAGGGATGTCTTAGCCGCAAGGCGTCTCATCATCGGGCTTTCATCGCTGGTGGATACAACGACGATGGCTTTGCCGAGGCCGTCCCCAAGCGTGTCTTCCACGAACTCCTTCACCTCCCGGCCGCGCTCACCGATGGCGGCAAAAACCGTCGTATCGAACTGATTTCCGCGCGCCAGCATCGAAAGCAAGGTCGATTTGCCGACGCCTGAGCCGGCAAAGATGCCAATGCGTTGCCCGGCGCAAAGAGGGGTGAAAACATCGATGGCGCGTACGCCTGTGAAGACAGGCTCACTCAGCCGCTCGCGTTGAAACGCGCCGGGAGGGGGGCGGTCGAGTGGCATTGGACGCGGGCCTGTGACGAGGGGAGGGCCGCCATCGATGGGCCGGGCCAAAGCGTCGATCACACGGCCTTTCCACGACACATCGGGGCAAAGTTTAAGTGCCTGGGTGATTCGCGCGCGTGCGCCGATGGCTGCCCGGTGTGAATCGTCGAATGGACGAACCAGAATCGCCTCGCCGTCGATCCGCATTGCTTCTGCGATTTCGCCGCCCGATTCCGTCTCGATCAAGACCCAATCGCCAAGCTTTGTAAATTTCGATAAGCCTGCAATGCGGATGTGGCTGGCGGTGAGCTCGACGACATTGCCCCAGATGTTGATAGGCGATTTGCGCGTAGCTCCTTCGACCCGTTCCGCTAGGGCTTTGAGCGAATTCCGGCTTCCATCACGGGAGGGTAAAATTTGCTGAAGCGTCATCGGTTCGGCGCCCGCAAATCAGATCAGGAGCCTAGCGTCTGGATGGCGTTCTTAAGGCTGCTTTCCGCAGCTTGTATGGTGGAGCTGACGCCATCGAACGCCCTCTGGACGTAAATGAGACGGGTCATCTCTGTCATAGGGTTCACGTTCGATTGCTCGACGAAGCCTTGCACGACGCCATTCGCGGCGGAGTCCACTATCGGGGCTCCGGGTGCATTCGATGTGAAAGCATCGCCCTCGACTCGCGTGAGCTGGGCGTCGCCTGGGAGCGTGAACAGGCCCAGAACGCCGGTTCTGTTTCCTCCTTGAGTTATTGTCCCGTCGGCAGCGATATCGAGCGGCCCTGCGGTTGGGTCTACCTGGATAGCTGCGCCGCCCGCGTCGAGGATCCGGGCGCCGGTCATGGTAACGAGATCGCCTGTCGCACTCATACGCATGCGGCCATCCCGTGTGTAGGCCGGGCCACTGGGTGAGGCAATCGACAACCAGCCGTCCCCTTTGACCGCTACATCGAGAGGATTACCCGTTTTGACGAACTGCCCGGAACCTCGCTTTATGACATTGCTGCCGGAAGATACGTAAGAAACCTGTGGGTCGCTCATCTTCGATAGCATAGAGTTGAACTTCATCTCGCTGCCGCGATAGCCGACAGACGATCCGTTCGCAACGTTCTGGGCAATGGTGTCAAGGCGATTTTGAAGAGCGACCTGCGCGGATAGCGCAACATATAAACTCGACTGCATCGTATTCTCCATTCGCTTGAAGACGACGCATGACAAGTGGCGGGAAGTTGTTATTCGCGCTTATGCGGGCGTCGAAGCGAGCGCTTTATCGATCTTTTCCTTGAGCACTGGCGCGCTGAATGGCTTGACGAGATATTCGTTCGCGCCTGACTTCTGGGCAGCTATAACGTTATCCGGCCTGGATTCCGCTGTTACGAGAATGAACGGCGTCTTCGCCGTCGCCTCAGCCGCTCTGACATGCTTCAGCAACTCATAGCCTGTCATCGGCTCCATGTTCCAGTCGGAGATGATGAGCCCATAATTCTTTTCCTTAATCATGCCCAAGGCCATCTCGCCATTCGATGCTTCATCGACATTCTCGTAGCCGATTTGCTTCAGCAGCTTCCGAACGATCCTGACCATAGTATTGTAATCATCGACCACAAGAATCTGCAGATTTGGATCCATGATCTAACTCCTCAAATATTGCCTGCCTCAAGGGTGCATCATCAAAAGCGTTCCAATAGCTTTTGACGATATCGTGCACGAACGTTCACTCAGTGAACTTGCACGGAACTGGCGGCCCAGAGCTCCAAAGCTTTCGGTGTCGCCGCCTTCGCCGGGCTGACCTCGTCGCCACAGAATGCCTTGCTGTGGGACGTCCAGGCTCCGAAGCCGCTTTCGACGAGGCGCGACAAGACTCTGCAGACATAGCGCTTTTGCGCCGGATCGTTGTTCTTGCCTGCGTTGTACCGGCCAACGGCAAGTGTCCAGCTTCCTTCGTTTTGCTTAAGCTCTTTCAGGAACCGGGCGGCGTAGTCCACATTCTTGTGAGGATCGAACATCTCCTGGACGGAAGAGAAACGGTCTCCATGATAGAAGTAATTAAGCTGCATGCAGCCCACATCGATCAACCGCATGCCGGAAGCTTTGGCCGCCTGGAATCTCAGCATTGCCTGCTGCCTATTAAGCGAGTAGACGGTATCGCCCTGAAGATTGAGGGCATAGGCATGCAGATGCCCGCCAATCCCGGTTTCGGTCAAACCTACAGCGAAGAGAATGCCCAGCGGGATCTCGTACTTCTTGGCGGCCTGCGTCATCTCGCGCTCGCAGAGGTCGGGCCCGGCAATTGCGGAGACGATGGCGCTAAACGTAAAGAGAACCACCGCCGCTGACGTCTTCAGTGCGCCCATATCCTGGCCTCTGATCCCCATTCCGATCTGTTGGTTGACCCTTGTTGCTTTGTGAATTTGCCTGGCCCTGTCCGCCGCCGGTGGAACCGAACTGGTTGGAAAAGCTTTGCCCATTGGTCGTCGTCTGCCCTTGGGCGGGCTGATTTGGCTGCGGAGCGAGGTGGATGGATAGGCTCTGGACAGCATAACCTGCGGATTCCAGCAGTTTTTCGAGAGAACCGTCATGGCGCAGCAACTGTGCCGTGCCTGCCTCCTGAACCTGTAGCTTTACGCCGAGTTGCCCGTTTTTGAGCGACAACTCGACGGCGACATTCCCAAGACCTGCGGGCGAGAGCGCGACTGTGATTGTCTTCAAGGGTTGTTGTTGACCGTCCAGGGTGGGCTGCAACGTACTGGGAGGCATCTGGCTGTCATCGACCGACTGGATAGCGCGCTGAACCACATCGACAATTTGTTGTGCCGGGGTCGCGGGTGAAGCGCCACCCGCCCCCAGGGCAATCGCGGAGCTGACCTCGATAGAGCGCGGCGCTTCGGCTGGGGTGGATGCCGCTCCGCCGCTTGCATGACTGTTCGATGCTGTGCCCTGAGCCGATGTGTCGGATGAAAAGGCGTTGTGCTTATTCGGCGTCACGCTCGGCCCTGCGGCGGAGACGGCGTTTGCAGGAGTCTCAGTCTCTTGCTCCGCGGCGCTTGACCCGTCTGTAATCGCATCAAGTCGTTGCGCCGTCTCAAAAGCATCCTTCGTCCGGGGCTGTGCAGAGCTTTTTGGCTGCGGGGCACCGGCCTGGTTAGGCGCTAGCGTCGGCGTCGCAACCTTGGGCAGGACGTCATCACCGGGAGCGGCAGCTGTTGAAAGCTCTGCGAGTTGTTGCTGCGAGGATGAGGATGCAGCCTGCGGCGCGGCTTCTGTTTGAGCTCGCGCCGAACCGCCGGCCGAGCTCTGTACAGCAACGGCGTTTGCCGCCGTGGCGGCGGAATGGAGCGCCTCCGGGACGAAATGTTTCTGCGAGCTTACAACCGCAGCTTGAGCTGGCGCCTTGACTGGAGAAGCCGATGAGGGTGTCGCCGCGATCTTCTGGGCTTTTTCGGCCCCTCCATCTGAGACCCGCAAAGCAGAACCGGGTTCATGACCCGGAAAGATATTGGAGGCGTATGATATTTTGGCGCTTTGGGATGATGTATTCGCAGCGGTTGCGGGCTTGGGCTTGGGCGTGGATGGCGTTTGCGGGCTGTTCGCTACCGTGTTCAAGGGATAGGCGGCATGAGAAGCAGCGGATGCTCCAGAACTGTTCGCTGCCGCGTGCGGGGCAGGGGAGGCGCCCGCCGCTAGGGCGATCGTGCGGTCCTCGACGGACGCGGGAGCATGGCTCGCCTGCTTCCCGCCAGGGGTTTCGTAGGATCTGGCGCGGCTCTGTCCTGTTTGTGTATCTCTTGCCGCTGCGGCAGTTGCAGAACTTAGGGTTACAGTGGATGCTCCAGAACTGTTCGCTGCCGCGTGCGGGGCAGGGGAGGCGCCCGCCGCTAGGGCGATCGTGCGGCCCTCGACGGACGCGGGAGCATGGCTCGCCTGCTTCCCGCCAGGGGTTTCGTAGGATCTGGCGCGGCTCTGTCCTGTTTGTGTATCTCTTGCCGCTGCGGCAGTTGCAGAACTTAGGGTTACAGTGGATGCTCCAGAACTGTTCGCTGCCGCGTGCGGGGCCGGGGAGGCGCCCGCCACTAGGGCGATCGTGCGGCCCTCGACGGACGCGGGAGCATGGCTCGCCTGTTTGCCGCCAGGGGTTTCGTAGGATCGGGCGCGGCTTTGTCCCGTTTGTGTATCTTGTGGCGCTGCGGCAGTTGCAGAACTTCGGGTTACAGAAGCGTCCGTTCCCGAGCCCGATATCGGGATGTAGGAAGCGGTTATAATTGGCAGAGCGCCTGGGATGAACTGGACAGCGTTGCTGAAAGAAGCATCGGAGGAACCGTTTTTATCGGAAGTGCTGACCGGCTCGTCGCTGGCGCTTTTTGAAGACTGGGAAACATCTTCGTGGGATTTGCCGGAAGATGGCGCCGTGGAGCTGAGCTTTTTCGGTGCGGAGCTGGCTTTGGCGGGCTTCTCGAGTCCTAGCAGGCTTGCGAAAGTATTCGCATTGGCTTTCGACGGCTGTTGCAATACTTTCGCGGCCGTCCGCCCTGCCGGTCTTGTCGAGAAACTTTTTATGGCCGTGGGTGTCTGAGGCATCACCTTGCCTGAGTTAACATTGCATCCGCACTCGCCAACGCCGCCTTGGCTTCTGCTTGCGGGGCGCCGGGAAGGAAATCATGATCATGCTTCGGCATACCGGAAGGCGAAGCAACCAAATGACTTAACAGCACTGGGGTTGCCCGAAGCTTGGCGGCAAGTGCGAGCGAAGCCAGATGTAGCTCCGTGTCCTTTTTATCCAGTTTGGAGGTCTGGACAGAGTTCAAGGCGTCCAACCCTCGCGCGAAGTCCTTGGTGACGATGAGAGCGGCTCCATTGTACAGAAGCAGCCGCTGCTTTTCAGGCGAGCCCTCAGTCGCAAAGGGCATTGCCGCCTGCGCAGCAGTTGTCGCCAGTTCAACTTTCCCCGATACGATGGCTTGTTCGGCGATGCTTGCCAGAAAGCAGGCAAGGCACCGGCCCCATCCTTGCGGATGAGCGTTCAGCAGCTCCTGCAAAATGAGCAGCCCATCGCGTCCGTCAAATCGAACGATGTAAAACGCAAGCTTGGCCTCAAAACCCGCCACATAGGCCGACCGGCGAAACCGGCTGAGATAGGCGATCGCTGCGTGGGAAAACCTTTCCTTATCGCTTGTCTTCGCGGCGAGAACGACGATCTGCCGCAAGGCGGCCTCCTCCATCAGCGTGCCTGGAAGAAGGAGGCGGGTCTTTTCGAAAAACTCGAACGAGCGCTCGGGGTTCGTCCGGGATGTCAGCAAAGCTTGCGCGAGACTCAAATGCGCTCCGCGCAAGGCGTCGAAGCCGGTGGCATCCAGCGGGAGCAGGATCGCTTCGGCTTCCGCCGTGCGGCCCTTGCCATAGGCCACGATTCCATCGAAGAGCTTTTTCTCTTTTGTTTTGGACTCAAGGTCCTCCCCCAACGGCAGCAGCACGGAGACGTCCCCGCCGCTCAATACAAAAATTTCTGCGTGGTCCCTTAGGTCTTGGCTGTCTAATCCCGAAGCCGCGGCATCGCGTAGAAGAGCCCCAAACTTCTCCCGGGCTTCCCCCAGGCTGGCGGGCGAGGAAGAGCCCCGATTGGCTATTTTGTCGAATTGCTGGTTAAGAGCGCGGATCTGCACAGTCAACTGCGCGCTCTTGTCATCGGCCAGGGAAGGGGCTGGAAGCATCGGCATGGCGGCGAGGAGCACCCCTGCCAGCTTGGTAATCATGATTCCGCGCCCTTGATCAAAATCTCAATTCGGCGGTTTTCCGCGGCAAGAGAATCCGCCTTATTCCTTAAGTTTCTGTCGGCGTAGCCCTCAACTGCAAGAAACCTGTTCTCGTCGACCTTGGCCCTCAGCAGCATGTAATAGGCCATGTTGGCGCGATTGACCGAGAGGCGCCAGTTTCCGTGGGCGTCACCAGTGTATTTGCGCCCATCGGTGTGCCCCCTCACGATAAGCTTGCCGTCGTGCTTATTGATAAGGTTCCCAATTCTTTCCAGCACGAGAACGAGCGGCGGTGAAGGTTCGGCGGACGCGATCTTGAACATGGAGAAGTTCGCGTCGTCCGTCAGGCTGACGAGCACGCCTTCACTCGTTGCCTTTGTTGTGATGTTAGGGCGAAATGACTTGGGCAGGGATTCCATGAGACGGCCCAGCTCTTTCGAAAGTTGAGTTGCAGTCGCCAGGTCCTTGTCGCTCGGTTGGTGCTCGCTTTGGTCTGGCGCTGGCGCGCCATTGGCGTGCTTGACCTCGGAAGCGCGATCCGCTTTGGCTTCAGCGGGATGGGACGCCGGGGTTTCAGCAAGCTTAAGCGCCGCGGGTTCGGCTTGCGGCGACGCCTTCGCGAGAGGCTGGCTTATGACCGGGTCGGTGACGAAGGGATCGTGAGAAGCGCCGCCCGCGAGGTTTCCGGATTGACCCTGCGCCATGACCACCGCCATCGCGCCTTCCGCCTGCGACGCCAACTGGGTCAGGACGCCGAACGGATTATGGAAAAGCTGTTCGTCCTCGGCCTGATGTTTCTCAGTTTCGGACTTTTTTTCACCGTCGGATTTCTTTTCGGTCTCGGTCTTTTTGCTGGGCTTTTCCGAGTTTTTCTCAGATTTGGCGGGGGCTGTCTTTTCTTCCCCGACACCGCCGGCTTCGTTGTCGCGGACGCCTTTCGCAGGATTTCGATCGGTCAATTTGACGGGGTTGAAATAACTCGCGATCTTTGTGATTTTTTCCTTTGAGGCGGTATTGATGAGCCACATGACCAGGAAAAAGGTCATCATGGCCGTCATGAAATCTGCGTAGGCGATCTTCCAAGTCCCGCCATGATGGCCGCCCTCGGAATCGTAGAGTTTTTTCTTGATAATAATGTGCGTAAGGGTCGGTGCTTCGTTACCCTTCTTCCTCGGCGCCATGGCTTTCTACTCCTACACAATCAAGCCATTCGTTCAATCTTGTCTCAATCAAGGTCTTGTTTGCAAATACTGTTACTTCAGGGGTGTCTCCCTCTATGACTGTTACAGGGACATTCTGCGGAATCAGATTGCTTAACTGGGAGACCAGATCGGACGGCCCAGAAACCTTTAACCTTATCGCATCATCGTCTGAAAGGAGCTTTCCGATCTCGATTGCAAGTTTAGATAAAGCGTCCTCAGCAAGGGTTTTTTCGACGAGCGGCCTTAGAATGCGGGCGACTGTTTCCTCGATCTCGCTCTTCAGGCTTGCGATGGCGCCGGCGGTTTGCTGGGCAAGGAGTGCGGCCTGTGTCTGTGACCAGTTCTTTCGGGCCAGATCGAGCCTTGACGTGTAGTCCTCTTCTTTCCGGGCTACAGCGGCATCGCAGGCTGCCCTGGCCTTTTCCATTCCTTCCGCGAGGCCTCTTTGATACGAGGCCTCTGTTTCTGCGCGGATATCGGGAAGCTTTGAGCTCCCGGAGAGATCGCCGTGGGTTCCGTCTCTTCGTGCAAGGTAAAGCGTCAAGGGAACGACTGTCATATCAGCCCTCCCTTATCCACTGCCTCACAACCTCTGCCGCCATCTCCTCATTTTCCTCGATGGCCTTTTCTACCTGTTTGATATGAGAGTGCTTCTTTGGACCAGCCAGCCCGGCCAGCGTTGGCTGGGCTAACTGGGCGGGATCGGCTTCCAGAGCTGGCTCGCCTGAGGCCTGGACAAGTTTGGGCTCCTCAGTCCGCTGAGGCCCTTCCAGGGCGGGCTTTCTGCTCTCAAGAATGAGCCGCATGGCCGGGCGCAATCCA
Source organism: uncultured Alphaproteobacteria bacterium (assembly GCA_963757195.1). GTDB lineage: Bacteria > Pseudomonadota > Alphaproteobacteria > Rhizobiales > Rhodomicrobiaceae > Rhodomicrobium. The sequence goes on along the minus strand of CAVWQG010000001.1, from coordinate 470,754 downwards.
AGAGAGACAAAGATGATCGTCGACAGGACAATAGCGGCTGCTATGAGCGTGTTGCCGGTCTGCCCAACGATCTGATCCCAGAACGTAGGCGGAGCCGCGACCGGCTCTAAGTCAGCGCCGCCGGCAAAGTCGACGGCGACAACGGTCGCCTTGTCGCCACGCGCGGCCTGAAGTCCGGCTGCCGACGCGACAAGCTTCTCGATCGATTTGATCTGCTCGTCGATCGCGGCTGGCTTGCCGTCCCCCGAGGTGAGCAGGAGCTTGCGGTTGACCACCACGGCAACGGCGATGTTCTCGATTCTGTAACCGTCGCTGACTGTAGTGGTGGTCTTCGAACTCAGTTCGAAATTGTTGGTTTCTTCTTTGCGTTCGCTCGACTTGCGCGATTGGTCTTGTGGCTTCGAAGCGCCCTGATCGTTCGGAATGTTTTGCTCGACGCTGACATTCCACTTCGTGTTCGAGTTTTGAGAGTTGGAGGTCTCTTTGAGCGTCCGCGTGGAACGCTCGACCTTGGATTCGGGGTCGAAGGCAGTCTCGTTCGTCTCTCTCTTGTCGAGATTGAGTCGCGCGGAAACGCTCGCCTCGAAGTTGTTCAGCCCGAGCATTGGGGTGAGGGTCTTCCGAATGTTTTCCGTGATTTCCCGGCTCACCTGCTTTTCGAGATCGAGCATTTTGCCGCTTGTTGCGCCGGCGCTTTCGCCGCCTGCGGCAAGGATTGTCCCGTCTGTGCTGAGAACGGCGACGTGGTCTGGCGTCATTCCCGGAACTGCGGAGGCGACGATCTGACGGATCGCGGCGGCGGAAGGCGCTTCAGAGGTTTCGGTGCGGATAACGACGGAAGCGGAAGGAGGCTGCGGCTCGCGGCGGAAGGAACCGGGATCGGGCAAGACAAGATGCACGCGGGCGGCCTTGACGCCTTTCATGGTCTGAATGGTGCGCGCGATTTCCCCCTCCAGCGCCCTCAGGCGAGTGATGTTCTGCATGAAGGAGGTGAGGCCCATGGAGCCAAGCTTATCGAAGAGTTCGTAGCCCGCCGTCGCGCTGTTTGGGAGACCTCGTTCCGCCAAAAGCATTCTCGCTCGCGCAGCTTCCCCGCGCTTTACGAAAACCTTGGTCGCCTCGGCGTTGACATCGAATGGAACGCCCGCTTCGTGAAGGACGCCGCCTATCCGGGCCACTTCCGGTGGCGTCAGTCCGATATAGAGAACTTCAAGATCCGGCCTGGAAAGGTAATAGCTGCCGAACCCGACAATTGCGAAGACCGCAAGGCCGACGCTTGCCAGGGCCGCGAGACGCCGCGGCCCAAGACCTTTGAGACTCGCCCAAAGACGTTCAAGTTGATCGCCGCCAGCCATCATCCCCTCGTTGTGGAATCGAGGGGATCATTCGCTGTTCACCTTGCGCGTAGCAGGAGAGCTGGATTCCAGCTCCCCTGTCAGGTCAGGTTACTACTGGAAGAGTTTCAGGATCGACTGCGTCGACTGATTCGCAATCGACAGCGATTGAACGCCAAGCTGTTGCTGAACTTGCAGAGCCTGGAGCCTCGTGGACGCCTTGTTCAGATCCGCATCGACGAGCGAGCCGACGCCATTGTTAATCGACGTTTGCAAGTTCGCGACAAAAGACGTCTGAGCCTGAATGCGGGATTGCGCCGTGCCCAGTTCGGAGGCCGCCGAAGCCACGTTCGAAATCGCTGCGTCGACCTGCTTCTGATAGGCGTTCAGCGTCGCCATGTCCGACGCCGAGTCGGTCAGATTCGTGATATTCATGTTGGTGATCGAAACGCCGGTGCCGCCAGTGGTGTAGGTGGTTTTGCCGCTGGAATCGGTGTAGCTGCCCTCGCTGTTCAGGTTGACGTTGTCGAGGAAGCCGTTGCCGGTGGTGGGGAGGTTAACGCCTGCGATCGAGACCTGATCGTATTCGTATTTGCCGGCAGTAGTGGAGTCATGGTTGACGACGTAGAAGGAGAGGGTGCCGGTGCCCGAGTTATAGGACGGCCCCGTTACGCCTGTTGGCGAACCCGCTCCACCCGTCGCGATACCGCCGACAGTGTCGCCCGTACCAAGGGAAGTGACGCCAGCCGTGCCGGCGCCGACGGTGCCCTGGGTGACGATAATGGCCCCGCCGCCGGCTTGGAGACTGCCGATGTTGAACGTTACATCGTTGACGTACTGATTGCTTGTGTTGCTCTGATCCGTAGTGGCAAACTTTATGGTATTCAGCCCCGCCGTCGCATTGGCGCCAGCGTTGGTGATCCAATCGGTAGTGCCGGGGACGATGGCCAGGGTCCTCGGATCGGTGGCGCTGGTGGCGATCGAGGCGGTGTTGGCGTTCATCGTCGAATTAGCGCTGTTGGCGGCGGTAACCGAGCCGCTGTCAAGCAGTGCGGTCTTCATTGTATCGATGTTGATGTATCCGATCGAAATGTTGCCGACCGAGTTGCGGGAATAGGACGATACAAAGGCCTTTGTTGAATTGTAGCCGTTCAGCGAAGAGTTGACCGACAGGAAATTCTGGCCATTGAAGTTCGCGGAGTTTGCGATGTTTTGGAGCTGCGCCTGGTCTTGCGCGATCTGCGCCTGAATCACCGCTCTGTTGGTGCCCGGCGTTGAAGCGTTGACGAGCTGTTGCTTGATATCGCTGAGCGTGGTCTGAATTTGATTTAGCGCGTTGGCGGCCGTGGAAAGCGAGGAGTTGCCCTCGTTCAGCGTAGTGCCCACAGTTGTGAGCGCGCTGCTGTCGCTGCGTAGAACCGACGCAATCGAAAAATAAGAAGCGTTATCCGCGGCGCTGCTGACAGCGAGGCCCGTCGAAATCTGGTTCTGGACGTTCTGCAGATTCGAGACGGTGTTCTCCAGGTTCAGAAGAGCCGTGTTGGCGGCGATGTTGTTCAGGATACTGGTCATGGGAGTGTCCCTTGATGAGATGAAGTGCGGGACATACCGGTCTCAAACCGGCATACGGGAACGGCTTCATGCCTGCGAGGGGCTCACAACCTTAGCGAGATATCGCTCCCGTATGACAACTACAAGGCGCTAAAACCCTTAATTTAAGGTTAACGGCGCGGGGTCTTGCTCCCTTAGGTGAAGAAACTCTTAGTGTGGCGTCTCGCAATTGCCTGACCTCCTTCGCTGCACGCTCTCATAGGCAATTGCGAGACATAAGCCACACTAGTACGCCTTTCCGCGGGAAGTCCTGTCGACGCCGTCCGCATGTGGGTCAGGACTTCCCGCGGAAAGGCGTACTAGCAACTTATTGACTCTCGTACAGCTATCGGAGGCAAGTTCGCGTGAGAGCGTGCGGCGAAGTGAGTGCGAACTTGCCTCCGGCTGTACTAGCGTAATTCTTTCAAACCCGGCCGCCGGGCCATGGGTTTTATTTGGTTAATGAGGCTTCGCCGATTTGCCAACGGATTGTCATCCAGGACGATGAGAACTTTTGGACCATTTCTTGTCAAGTATACCCTGACAATGTATGCAAAACCGCTGGTCGTTGTATGATGACGGCCCAATTCAGGCCAAATATGGTGAACGTTGCGTTGCCGCAGGGGGGCGAATTAACTGCTTATGGTTAATTTCGGCGCGCCGGAATGATGTTCCGTCCGAATTCGCGCCAAAAGATGCGTTTTTTTGCGAAAAGCGCGGCGCGATAAAATCCGTTAAATATGTTTTTGGACCAGACCGTTAACCTTGACAGCTCCGTTTGCAGCGGCCGCCGCTCATCTCCGCTTCGTTTTTCCCATTTAATATCAACAGCTTAGTTTCGTTAACCTCTTGGCAAAGCGCTCTTTCGTAAGATCTCGGCCCAGGCAATGAGGACGCAAACGCAAGCTTCTCCCAAGGATTCGAATGAGATGCCGTCTTTCGAAACGAGCATGCAAAAAGCCAATCGGCCTGCGGGCCGGGCTCTGTGCCGGCGGCGGCGATCCGCTGGTGCGTCAGGAAAACTGTACCTTCTAATGGTAGGAACGCAGCAACCCTCCAACGAGGAGGTTCCACCCGTCGATCAGGATGAAGAACAGAATTTTGAAGGGCAGCGATATGGTCGCCGGAGACAGCATCATCATGCCCATCGACATGGTCAGCGTCCCGGTGATGAGGTCGATGACCAGGAATGGAAGCATGATCAGAAAGCCGATCTCGAAGCCGCGCCGCAGTTCCGAAATCATGAAAGCGGGGATCAAGGTGCGCAGAGGCGTTGCTTCCGTGGGAGTGCTTGCATTTTGGGAGTGCGACATCGCCGCAAACAAGTCGATGTCCTTCTGCCGGACATTTGCGGTCATGAATTCGCGGAACGGATCGCTGGTTTTGTGAAACGCCTCTTCCTCGGATATTTTGTTGTCCATGAAGGGCTTCACGCCGCCTTCCCAAGCCTTGTCGAACGTCGGCGCCATCGTGAACAAGGTCATGAACAACGCGAGGCTGATGAGGACGAGGTTCGCCGGAGTGGAGGGCATGCCAAGGCCAGACCGCAAGAACGAAAGCGCGATGATGAAGCGTGTAAAGCACGTCACCATTATTAGAATTCCTGGCGCAACGGACAGCACCGTGATGGCCAGGACAAGCTGGATGATCCGAGCCGATGTCAGGTTCGAGCCTTGAAGCAGAGACGAAAGGTCATTTTGCTGAGCCGCGGCGGGAAGCGTAACCGCTAACAGCAGCGTTGCAGTGAAAAACACTGGCATCAGCAAGCGGCCAGTAATTACAGACATGCTTTCACCGGCTCCATTACTTTGCCCACGATCGAGGAACCTCTTCGAAAGCACCAACAGTTTATGTAAAATTGCTCGCGGAGGGCGACCGAAGTCGCAGTGATCGTGAGTGTGCAAAACATTTCAATAAACGCGCGCCGTCACTGAATGACAAACGACTGCAACAGCAGTTCTCTCACTTTGCCTCCGCCCAGTTGAACGGAGCGCTTCCTTAAGTCCTCCCGGACGTATTGGAAACCGGTTGGCCCATCCAGTTCAGAGAGAGAAACCGTCCTCAAATAGCTGACCAGATCGTCTCCGATCTTCGCTGCAAGCGCCGCCCCGTCTGGCGTATTCGGCTCGAGAACGACCACTGCCTCCAGGCGGACATAAAGACTTGAAGGATCGCGCAGATTGGTGACAATCGGCGCTAATGGCCTCACCTCGGCTGGCTTTGCCGGAGGCGCTTTCGCGGGAGGCGCCGCTGCATCGGCGACCGTGTTCTCGCCTTTGACGCCCAAGTAGCCGAAAGCAAAGCCACCCGCGATTGCGGCCAAAGTGCCAATCACGATGCCAATAATTCCGCCCATCGAGCTTCCCTTCTCAGCCATTCTTCCTCAACCCCTGCATCAGAAGGGGCTCAGCTTGTTGTAGAGTTGCTGCCCCCAGCCGGGTTGCTGGACCTCCATGGACCGGCCGCGGCCGCCGTACGATATCCGCGCTTCGGCAATCTTGTCGTAGGAGATGCTATTTTCTGCCGAGATATCTCCCGGCTGAACGATGCCGGCGATAACGAGTTCGCGAAGCTCATAGTTCACAAGCACCTCCTGCCTGCCGCTCACGACCAGATTGCCATTCGGCAGGACGCAGGTCACGACGGCGCCAATAAGCAAGGTGATCGTCTCGGAGCGCGAAATAGCGCCCTGACCCGCAGACGACGTCGTGGACTGGATCTTGGGATCGAGCTGCCCCGTGCTTTGCTGGTTGATCCCCTTATTCCAGGTCAGATTGGCGGTGTTGGTGATGTTCATTTCCACATTCGCCGCACGCGAAACGTTGGTCGAATTATTGAATACGGCCTGGTCGTTCATGGAGATTTTTACGGTGACAAGATCGCCAATCCTGGAGGCGCGAGCGTCCCTGAACAAGCCTGCCGCGCCGTCCTGCCACATCGAGGCGCGGGTGACATAGGTTGGCGGGGTTACTGGCATCGTGCTGAGGACTGTGTTGTCCGGTACGATCCCGGTTCCCACGGGAGAGAGCGGCGGCGCCCTGTTGACCTCCTGTATCGTCTGGAAGCAGCCGCCTAGTAAACTTGCCATGAGGGTTAATCCAAGAGCTGCCCGTATCATGATTTCCCGTCACCTTGGGGCTTCACCGCCTCCTGCTGTCCTCCGCCCGGCTGTTCCGCGGATGCATTTCGAGGGGCGCCCTTTTCTGGTGTGGCTGCCTTATCTCCAGGCCGCGCTGCCCCGATCATGACCGATACCAGACGCGCCGCCTTTGCGGTTTCCATCTGATCGAGGATAGCGCTTGAACTCTTGGCGCTGAGCTTAAGCAGAAGTGCCGCCGCAGCCTCTTCATCCAGGGCTGCGAGTTGAAGAGCCGCCGCATCCGGCTTGATCTTGGAATACAACTTGACGAGGTTCCCCTCGGCCCTGCTGATGAACTCGTCCCGGCGTTTCAGCCACTCCTGAAACTCAGTCTTCCTCGCTTCGAGGAGGGCTGTCTTTTTCGCCAGTTCGTCCTCGAGGCGCGCTAGTTCAGCCTTCTGATGAAGGAAGCGGGCATCTAAAGCGGGATCGGCTATGTTATCGCAGTAAGACTTGACTGTTGGGGGCGCCTCCGCTGCGGGTGCGGGGCTGGCCGGGAGGCTGGCTTTTGGGGCCAGCGCCGGATCGGGGGCTGGCGCCGCCACTTTAGGCTGCCAGGCGTTTAGCTCCGGGGCAGGGCGCGGCTTGGGGTACGAGCCGAGCCCGTCTTCCTCTTTCCAGCCCCATGTCGGGTTTCTTTCGGCGCTAAACACGGCTGTCGCAGCGATGACTACGAGGAGGGCGGTTAAGAGCGGAAGGGCAAGAAAGCGCTGGCGTTTCATTGAACCACAAGCTCCGCCTGAAGAGCGCCCGCGGTCTTTATTGCTTGAAGGATCGCAATAATTCCTTGCGGTTTAAGCCCCATCCGGTTCAGACCAGAAACGAGCGTCTGAAGATTTGGACCAGTGAGGATCGTGAGTGCGCCGCCCGCCTCGTCGGCGTTGATTGTCGTCCGCTGCTCGACCTCCGTCCTGCCATTTGCAAAAGGAAGCGGTTGAACAACCTTGGGCGTCTCCGTGACGCGAACGGTTATGCTGCCATGCGCCACCGCTACGGGGGAAATTCTAACGTCGCGGCCGATGACGACTGTTCCGGTCTTCTCGTCGATGACGATTTTCGCTGGGGTATCGGGTTCGATCGGCAGTTCACCTAACTCGGCTATGAACCGCGCTGCATCGAGCCCAGGAGGACGCAACAGCACGATGGCACGCAAATCCCTTGCTCGCGCCGCGCGCCCATTGTAGCGCTCAAGTGTATAGGCATTGATGACATCCGCTGCTCTTGTAGCGGTCGCAAAATCTGGATTGATGAGCTCAAGCGTGAAGGATTTTTCGTGTTCCAGTTCGGCAGGCAGCTTCCGCTCGACAAGGGCGCCGTTGGCTATCCGGCCCGATGTCGGTACGCCCTGAGTGAGTGTTTCCGCTTTCCCGGACGATTGAAATCCCGAGACGCTCACGGGACCTTGCGCCGCCGCGTAAATGACGTTGTCGGCGCCAACCAGGGGAGTGAGCATGAGGGTTCCTCCCGCCAAGGACGTGGCATTGCCGAGCGACGATACGGTCACGTCGATCCGCGACCCCTCCGCGGCGAAGGCTGGCAACTCAGCCGTGATGATTGCAGCCGCGGTATTCTTGGTCTGGACCTGGCTGTTACTTCCGGTCGTGCTTCGTATGTTCACCCCCATGCGGTCGAGCATGGACTGAATGGACTGGCTCGTGAACGGGGAGGCGCGAAGGGTGTCTCCCGTGCCGTTCAGGCCCACCACCAAGCCGTAGCCGATAAGCTGGTTGGGTCTGACATTCTTGATAATCGCGATGTCCTTTATGCGCGTCGTCGCTGCCTGCGCGGAACCCAGGGCCGTGAAGAGAATCGCGATCAGCAGGGCCCGGACCATCAGTCTGCCCGCAGGCTTCCGTCAGGCTGAACAATGCCGCGAATGACGACGCCTGAATCCGGATTCCGAGCGCTGATCATCTCGCCAGCGCCTCCCAATTCGAGTGCGAGAGCGACTCCCGTTATCGTGACCGTTCCGGATTGAAAGACAACCGGTACCGACTTCCCCTGAAAGACGACGTAGGCTTCGCGGATCGCAACTTTTGGAATTGGCTGACCAGGCAGCAGTGTTCGGCGGGCAGTTTTCCCGATCAGGCTTTCCGCGTCGGTTGCAAGCAGCCCAACGCCTTTGATCGGCGCGGCTGGCTTCAGAGTAATCATGTCTTCGGTGATTGTATCGCCTGGATAAATGATCCGAGCCGCTACAGGAAGAAGGGCGGCTGCATCGCCGGCAAGAGCCGAACCAGGCAACAGGAGGGAGAGTACGGCCGTAGCCCCAATCCAAAGCGGTATTCGCATAACTGGCGCCTAGAGATTATTCTTGGTGATCGTTTGATACATCTCGTCCGCAGCTTGGATAATTTTCGAGTTCATCTCATAGTTTCGCTGAGCCGATATCAAGTTCGTTATCTCTTGGACCGGGTCGACGTTGGAGCCCTCGAGATATCCCTGTTGTATCGTCGCGTAGCCAGGTTGACCCGCCGCAGCGGCCTGCGGATTTCCGGAAGACGTGGTCTCCTGGTAGAGATTGCCGCCTAGCGCTTGCAACCCCGCCTCGTTCGGAAAATTCGCAATTGTGATCTGCCCCGCTTGCGACAGCGTCCCGGTCCCTGTATCGACGTAGACTGTCCCATCCGAAGTCACCTGAACACTGACCGTATTCGCAGGCAGAGTGATATTCGGAATGACCTGATATCCATCTGTCGTAACCAGCTGACCTTGAGCGTTTTTGCCGAAGGTGCCCGATCGGGTGTATAATGTCTGATTATTCGGCCCGGAGATCTGGAACCAGCCGCGGCCATTCAAAGCCAGATCGAGCTGATTTCCGGTGCTGCTGATGGGGCCCTGGATATTCAAAGTCCGTACCGCGATGGGTTGAACTCCGAGCCCGATTTGTGTCCCTTCCGGAATTGGCTCTCCGCCGGTGCGGTTTGGAACACCGGCCGCGCGCTCGGTCTGATACAACAGATCCGCGAACTGAGCTTGGTTGCGCTTGTAGCCTGTTGTATTGCTGTTTGCTATGTTGTTCGCGATGACTTCGACATTAAGCTGTTGAGCCGACATGCCGGTAGCCGCGATTGAAAGAGCGCGCATTGATTGTTGTCCTTAGATCGACATGCGGATTAAATCTTGGTACGCAGATATAGCCTTATCACGAAGCGCCATTGCCGTTTGCAGCGACGTCTGTGCCTTCATGACCGACTGAACAACATCTTGCACTGGCGCCTGCCCCTGAATGCCTTTAATCGCTGTGTCCTCGCTGGACTTCAGGGTGGAGGCTGTCTGCTTGGCGAGGTCGCTCAAAACGCTCGCGAAATCGTTCGGGCTGCCGGCCTGAACACTGGAAGCGGCCGGCTTTTTAGCTTGCATGCTCCCCAGCGAACCAAAACTGGAAAGGGAAGAGAGGGGATCGATTGCCATTGCTAAGCCTTTAAGAGATCGATGGTCATCGTGACAAGATTCTGCGCCTGCTTGATAACTTGCACATTCGCATCATAGGATCGCGTTCCCTCCCGGATATCCGAGAGTTCCACGAGCATATTGACGTTCGGGAGTTTTACATTACCGGCCTGATCTGCGGCCGGGTGACCCGGAATTTTTTCGATGCGATAGGGTGAGTTGTCCAGTTCAGTATCGCTAACCTGAACGAGGTTCGCCCCGGAGGTTTCATCCAACTCCGACTCGAAGGACATGACTTTTCTGGTGTATGGACTTGCACCGGGCGAGTTGCCAGTGGACTCGGCGTTAGCCAGGTTTTCCGAGGCGATCCGGATGCGCTGCGATTGGGCAAAAATCCCCGAACCGGCCACTGAAAACGTTGCGGTGAGATTGTCCATAGGATCTAGCCTTTAGTCGACTGCTGGAGCATTCCATTGAAGGCTTTCACAACAGCAGTATTCAGTGAATAGGAGCGATTTATTTCGCCACCCTTCATCATCTCCGATTCCAGGCTAACGTTGTTGCCAGACAGGAAGGTGTCGCTTTTCGTAGTAGCCACCTCATCGGGTGCGGGTTGGAACTCGCTTTCACCGATGCTGATATGCATGGGCGAGGTTGTCGTAAGTGGTAATGAGGCCGTCTGGATTGCTGCCTCGAAGGGTGACAAATCGGTCGTTCTGTAGCCAGGCGTGTTTGCATTCGCTACGTTCTGGGCGACGAGGTTCTCTCGTGTAACGAGCCACGAGGCCTGGCGAGCTGCAAGATCGAGGACATTGTTTATGGCCATATCAGCATCCATTTGCTGAGTTGGTCGACCGGGTGACCGACGCGTTAACCTGTTGTTAACTTACTCGTCTTGCGCGAGGCTTGTCAGTTCGACGGCATGTTTTTCTGACCGCTATCTTTTGGTTTTCTCACGGTTTTGCGAGATTTGGAATCGAGATATATAATAAGTTCTGCAACCGCTTTATAGAATTCAGGCGGGATAAGCTCATCGACTTCTGTCGCTTTGAACAGAGAGCGTGCCAGTAATTTGTTTTCGATAATGGGAATGTTATTTTTTTCCGCTATTTCACGTATTGTAATGGCAATTGCATCTTGACCCTTGGCAAGGACTTTGGGGGCGGTATCTTCGTTCCTGACATAGCGCAACGCGACGGCATAGTGAGTGGGGTTGGTGACAACCAGCGTTGCCTTCGGGACATTCGCCATCATGCGCCGCCGTATGCGCGATCGGGCAATCATGCGCAGGCGTGCCTTCAACACCTGATCACCCTCTGTCTGCTTCATCTCGTCCTTGATTTCCTGCTTCGTCATCATAAGGTTTCGTTGCCACGCACGACGGGTTAGAAACACGTCGACGGCAGCCAGGACCGAGGTCAGGAGAGCACATACGAATGCGGCGCGAAGACAAAGATGCCGGATCAGTTCAGGAACGGCGTCGGGCGGGCTTTGAACAGCAAGGAGTCCGGTGCTGATGCCTCCTACCGCGATATATGCCGCAAATCCAGCCACCCCAATTTTGACGATGCCCTTGACGAATTCTATCAGGGCCTGTGAACTGAGAAGACGTCCAAGCCCCGCGGACGGCGATACACGCGTAAAATCCGGCATGATGCGGCTCATAAGGAGCCTGGGGGCGTTTTGAAGGAACGCAGCTGCTATCCCCGCGGCAAGGATAGCGCCAACGAATACGCCCAGAAAATTCCAAATGATAACAGCTGTGATCTGGAAGAGGCGGACAGCATCCTCCGCATTGTCGAGGCGCCAGTTGCCCGGACCCTCAATGTAGACCGCCAGGCTTTGCGCCAGACTCACGAAAAGACCGGGAGTGCCAGTTGCCAAAAAGGCGGCGGTGACGAGGAGTACTACGGCTGAACCCACTTCTCTGGAGGAGGCCCCGCCTTCCCGCTCAGAGAGTGTCGGACCGGCGTTTCTCGGTCGGTTCCTCTGTCTTGTTTTCTCTGTCGTCGTTATCTGCCAAAGAAGTCCTTTGCTCGCCGGCCTAGCGGAGCGAATTTGACATTTGAGCGCGAACTCGTGGCAAGCGGATGCAAATGCCGGAATTCGGACTACTAAACTTGAGATTTTGCGTTATCGATCATTTCCGTGAGAGTGACGCCGAAGCGTGAGCCCTCCTCATCGAGCACCACGATCTCCCCGCGAGCGATGATCCGGCCGTTTATCATCACGTCGACAGGCTCTCCAACCCTCCGGTCGAGGGGGATAACGGCGCCACGCCCAAGCTTTGTCAGTTGAAAAATCGGCATCGATGCCGTACCGAGCAAGACTTTGAGCGTGACGGGGATCCGTAACACTCGATCCATGTTGCCAGCAGCTTGACCATCGGGTGGCGCGGGTTTGTCATTCACTGTTGCGGCCCCTATAGGTTCGTTGTCCAGTTGCATGTCACCGTCTCAAAAAAGGGGATAAGAACTCACCGACGCCAAGATTTGCCCTAGTACAGCCAGTTGACATTTGTGTTCCGCCAGCCACGAGTTCGCGCTCAAATGTCGAATTCAATAGCTCCACTAAAATCCCACGAAGGGTGCCGGTGATTTTTTTGATTTCGGCATTTAGCTTCGAGTGTGCGGCAAGCAAATGCGAATGCCGGAATTGGACCACTAGGCGGCTTCCTTCTTGGCATCGGGAGATCCAGTCAAGTTACTCTCCACCTGATCAATACTTGGTCTCTCATACGCGGAGATCATCTTGCGGCCATGCTCAACCGCAACAGACGCCATGGCGCCGTTCATGAACGCAAGGATCGTCTGCTTGACAAGAAGGTAGAGTCGGATCTTCTTCTCTCTTACTGTTTTGATTTTAGTCGCAATCGGAGAAACAACTGCATAAGAAAGAAATATACCGGCGAAGGTGCCAACCAAGGCTGAGCCGATCAGTTCTCCCAGTACTTCCGGCGGCTGGTCGATCGCCGCCATTGCCTTGATGACCCCCAAGACCGCCGCTACGATGCCGAGCGCGGGAAACGCCTCTGAAATGGTAGTGAGGGCGTTATAGGACTTGAGTTTGTCATAGCGAATGGTTTGAATTTCTTCATCCATCAGGGCTTCGATCTCGTCGGGCCTGGCGCTTCCCATGATATGCAAACGCGCATAGTCGCAAATGAAGTGGGTCAATTCCTCATTGTGCAAGACTTCAGGGAACCTCGTGAAGATCGGGGAACTATCCGGGTTTTCTATGTGGACTTCAACCTCGTTCTTTGGCTTGGACTTCAGCTCTTTCATCAGTGCATAGAGGAGGCCGAGGACTGCCAAATAGTCACCTTCCTTGGGCTCGGCGTTCTTCAGGGCTTCGACGATGCCTTTGCCTGAGTCCTTGATGACCTTCACGGGGTTCGCGACGATGAATGTGCCGATCGCGGCTCCGCATATGATCACGTATTCGGCTGGTTGCCATAAGACGCCGATCTTACCTCCCATGACGACGAAACCGCCCAGCATGCAGCCGAGGGTCACCACCAGTCCCAGAGCAATGGTCACAACCGGCCTCCTTATCTCAAGTTGAGTGCGTTAGCCTGCCCAACTTGCATGAAGCTGATTGCGGAAGCTTCAAGAAGACGCCTAAGTTTGCTGCTTCGACGCCAGTTACTCCCGCGAGCCCGGCGTCTGCCTAGCCCAAAGCCTTCGATAACCTCCCAAGTGCGGCGAGAGTTCGCATCACGATAACAACTACTCAGCTTGAGGAGACGCTGCCTGGTTTGAGGCTTAGAAGCGCCGCCCAGCACGTCGTTTGAGCTTTTGCCGAGGGCGTTGTTCGTTACCCCTTTGTCGTCGGAATCCGCCCTCGGTGCTTGGGCTGGCGGCGTCACGCCGTCCGTGTCGGCGGCTCCTGTCTGCGCCGCAGCCGCAGTTTTCAGGGCCTGGAGCAGGCTGTTAGCTCCCCCGATTGCCGTTTGCCCGTCATCCACTTCCTCCTAGAAAAAGACAAACTGCAACCTATGGTAGCCGACGGTTGCTAGCAAAAGCTTAAGGCACGGGAGCACCGAATCTTTATTCGCCGGCGCCGGTTGCTGCCGGCCAAGATTGGCGATTTACGATTCCGCGAGAGGAGAAGCCCGGCAACCCCGCTGGATGTTTGCTTCTGTACCGCTTGTGAAGGAGGACACACGATGATGATGATACGTCCGTTGCTATTTGCGGCCGCGCTTGCCGCCGCGTTCACGATGCCCGCTTCCGCCGGCAAAGGTCCCGACCAGCCTCTATCGCCGCAGGAAGCCAGGGGTTGGGTTGGAAAGCCTGTTTATAGCAAGGATGGCAAAGAGCTCGGGAAAGTGACGACCCTGGAAAGCAGCGCCGAAAATAAGGCCACGCAGCTACGCGCCGATATCGGCGGCGCCACAGGCTCTGTTATATTGCGGGCCACTCGCTTCAGCCTTGAGGGCGACCGGGTCGTTCTCGACATGACGGCGGCGCAGGCGTCGAAGCTGCCAAATATGAACTACTGAAGCATGAGCAAGGTGCGGGCGATTAACCCAGGGTCATTCAAAGAATGCGGCCGGTGACAGCTTTGATGGCATCGTAGCGATCTTCCCGAAAGTTCTCGCGCGCTTCGGGGATAGAAAGGCCGATTTGGCGGATTATACCGATTGCTGTGTTTCGTAAGGCAGCCAACGGGCGTGCCCCGGCCCGGACGCGGCATCGGTCCTCGTTCAGGGTCACGTCGCGGACATGATGGAGCTTGTTTCCGATGGCCCAGTGGTTGCGGACGAGTTCAAGCAGCCGTTCGGGTCCAGCTTGGTTCGGGGCGAGACTGGTGATGAGATAGACGATTTCAGTGCTTTGTTTATCGCCGATTTGCCGGGTGCGTTCGAGGCGGGCGATCTGCCCGAGGCCTGGCCAGTCGAGATGGGGCACAGCTTCGGCGCAGACGGCAATCTTGCGTGTTTCGATGCGGCCATGCCCTTTTTCGAGCGTTTCTGCAACCGTGAGATCAGGCGGCGGTCCGTCGTAACAACGCCGTGCGTCCAAGGGGGGAAAGATCGCCGAACGCTTCGGCGATGCCAGCTTTCAGGGCGGACTGATTGTCTTTAACCGTGAAGAGATAATGGCCGTCGCCGTCCCGGATATGGCGGCAGATCTCGCGCTGGGTGAAAATCGCGTCGCCAGTGATGATGCGGCCGTCCAGCGGCAGTCCTTTCAGCAAGACGAGCGCAGCGGTGATCTCGTTCTGATCGGGTTCGACCGTCAGATCGCCGATGACCGCGCCAAGCTCGGTCGCAAAGGCCGACAAGACATGGACGGCTTTATCGTTCAAGCGGCGGCTGCCGCGCAGCGTCTTGCCGTCAATGGCGATGTGCTCGGCCTTGCCCTGCTCCAGCGCGAAGCTGCCGAGAGTTCGGCTCAGCGCATCGGCATCAAGGGATTGAAAGAAATAATGATACGTTGCGTGGCAGGGCGCTTTGCCGGTCTCGATGCCAAACAAGCGAAGCGCTTCGGGCTTCAGCCGCCGTCCCCAACGGAAAATCCCAAGCAAATCGTTGGCGCCAGCCAGCATCGCGGCAATTGAAATCCCGAGCACCGCCCGAAGCGCGTATTGGCGCCCCTTCCGGCCCCGGAGATCCTCGATCTCATTCAAAGCATCCCAAAGCGTGCGCATCCGATGAAGCCTCCAGCGACTGCCGTTGGCTTGCCCATAGAATCTGATTTGCAATCCTTGTCAGCCCGCAAAGGATGCGGTTCTTTGAATCACCCTGGCGATTAACCCGTGCCGTCTTGCTAGCAAGGAGACGACCGGCGAGCGGTTCAGTATTTCGCAATCAAACTCACGCCGGCGATCATGAGTGCTGCTCCGATTATCCGCCCGATGCTCGCCGAATGCTGGGAGAACCCGAGTAATCCGAAGTGATCGAGAGCGATTGAAGCGATGAGCGAGGCGGTCACGGTGATGCCGATATACACCGCGGCTCCCAAGCGAGGAGCTGCAAGCGGCTGCGACAGTACGAAGACCGCGCCGCAGATGCCGCCCGCCCACGCCCACCACGGCGCCTGCCAAATGTGGCTGAAGCCCGACGAATTGCCGGTTCGGATGAATAAGCCGGCGGCGAGCGTAAAGGCGAGGCTGATCGAGAGGCTCACGAGGACAACGCTCAAGGGGTTGCCGAGCACCCTTCCGAGTTCGCCATTCGCGCCGGACTGAATGGAGCTGAGCATGCCGGAGAGTGCCGCGAGCAGGTATAGCCATACAATCATTATCAAACATTGGTCCTGGTATGAGTGGATGCTGTACTAGGCCCCGTGGACGGGCTTGATCCGTCATATGGTTACAAACACTTTGGCTTCGTTCTGTAAAAACAGCATATCTAATAATATATGTACTGTTTCCCGGCGAAAAATGGCACGTCTGCGAGGTGCGAGAATGGCAGCCCGGTGACGGCTGACGGCGCAAGACGTTCCGCTCTTCAGCAATCTAAAACTGCCAGTGAAACCGGCCTGCGAAAAAATTGGCGGGGCCCCGATCGGTGTTATAGGCGGGATTGTCGATGAATTGGTAATCGAAGGTTAGTTTCGTCGCGGAGGTCAGGGAGTAACTGTAGTAGGCTTCAATGATCTTCTCTAGCCCGGGATGGGGGAGTATTCCGTCGCCAATGAGGAGGCCCAGACCTCCGTCGTTAAAAAAAGCTTGGTGCACGCCGGAAATATTGTTGATTACGCCGGCAACGCCCACCCTGTCGTCCGGCCGCCCCCATTGCTTTCCGGAGAACGAGACGCCTGCCTGCACGGTGCCGTCGATGTCTGTGAAATCCCAGGGCTCGACCGTACCGTCAGCCCACCCCGCGCGAGCGAACACGCCGAGTTCCTTCGTGACTGCCTGCTCAATGTTGATGCTTACGCCAGGACGGTCATGCCATGTGCGAACCGCATTGATGTCGGCTGGTTGCCCGGTGGCGATGGCGAGATCGATGGCGTCCTGGAACAGGCCCGCGCGCCCTTCATTGACGAAGCCGGTGACCTTGACCTTGCCGGGTTGTCCCCCTAGGTCATGCCGTTCCTCGATCTCCCCGACATATTGCAGCTGTCTGAAGGATGAATTCGAGACCGTAAGCTTCGGGGCTGTCACCGCCCGCGGGCGTCGCCGACAGGTCAAAAACGCCGGCGCGCACCGTCCACCGGCCCTGGTACCATTCGGCAGCCGCGCCATAGGTGAAGCCCCAAGCGTCGCCGGCATAGTCGAACGAGCCTGCATTGATGAGCGACCAGTTCAGGAAATCGGCTTTGGCGTTGTTCGCATATTGGTTGGTGTCGAAGAGGTCGGTGACAGCGAACTTTCCGACAGTAAGCACAAGACGGTTCGCCGTTTGCGAGCCTGCGAACACATTGATGCCGCCCTCCACCTTCTCCGTGTCGCCGCCGAGATCGATGGTTTGCCGCACGAAATAGCGATTGACGCGGGCGTACGGGGTCTCGAAGCCGAGCTTGTAGGACTCGCCATTGGGATAGCCCGCTGCCCCACGGGTATTTCCGACGCCGAAGCCTTGATCGACCTCGGGGTTGATCCAGAATTCGGCGCCTTGCCAGAGGCGCACCCCTGCAAAAAGTGTAAAATCTGCAACCTCCCGGGCCTCGCCGCCACCCGGCAAGCTGTTGGGCCCCTGATATGGCGACCGGATCGCGGGATATCCCTGCCAGGTGAACGTGGTCTGACCATGGAAGTCGAATTTGTCGGACTCCGCTTTCGCCGCAGGTTTGGGGTCCTTCTCCGACGGCGTTGCATCGTCGCCGATCTGGTAGTTCAAGCCGAGGCGCACCTCGTTCTCCGAGAAGTCGGAAGCAAAGCGCTGCGCGACCGGGGAGAAGTTTACGCTGCTGGCTCCATAGCCCGTGTAAAGATATTCGAGACGAGCGGTCCAATGCGGCGCGAAAGGCGTTTCGACGCCGGCTCCCGCCGCCCAGCCCAGCCGCCACAACTTCGTCTCCTCGCCCGCGCCGCTGGCGAGCTGGTTTAGCGAAAGCTGGTTATAGGTCCAGGCAAAGCCGCCAGTCGCGTAGACGAGCCAGTTTCCAGTAGCGTAACCGAGCCGCCCTCGCACCGTGCCCGACATGAGCACGGTCTCGCTAAAGGTCTCGGGGCCCAAAGGCGAGGCAAGCGACGAGATGCCCCCAATGGAAATGCCTTCGATGTTTTGAAAGCTTGGAAAGGATGCGTCGGCCTCTGCGCCGATGACAAAATTATTCGGGAGCTTGTAATTGTAACCGCCCTGAAACCCTTCGAAAAAGCTGCCTGCCTCGTTGAAGGTGTTAATGGGCTGCGCCAGCGTGAGAGAGCCTGAGGCGAAGGGTTCCGCGGGGGCAGCGGTCGTGCTGGCGGTCCAATCCGATCCACCCCATGAATAACCGACATGGCCGCCGAAGTAGAAACCGGTCCAGTCCGCTGCAGAAGGTTCAGTAGTCGAAACCGCCGCTGATTCCTTTGGCGTGATATCGGCGGCGAAGGCGGCGCCACTCGCAATCATGCTTGCAGCGCCGGTTGCGGCGCAAATCACGGCCCGTGATGTGCGGGTGTGGCTTTTGACGGTCATCGCATCCCCCTCGAACCGTCCATCGCCTTGGATCATCTCGCGAATCACCCAACGACGGCTAAGGAGCAAGAACCTTGATCAGGAGATGCTCGTCAACCCTCCAATACTCTTAACTGCGCCGAAGCATTATTTCCGCACATCGGTCGAGACCAAAAAGCAACAGGACGACGGATTACTTTGGAAATATTATAAATCTGAACTTTAGAGAAGTTATAATTTTAAGCTGACAAAGCTGGTCTTCATGTCCAATGAACCTAGCGAGCAGGATGCTGAGAAACCGTGAGACCATGCCTCATCCTTCGACAAGCTCAGGATAAGGCTTCGACAAACTCAGGATTAGGCCTCATGGTGAGCCTGTCATGGTTCGGCAAGCTCACCATGAGGCCATGGGCAGTATGACTTTTTCAGCATGCTGCTATGCTTGTCTTGATTGAATGGCCAATCTGCAAGCGGAACGGCGCACCGCAAAAGCGATGCGCCACTGTGCTACGGCTCAAGCTCGGTATCCCAATAGAGATAGTCGAGCCAGCTCTCATGCAGGTAGTTCGGCGGGAAGAGCCGACCGTTGCGATGCAACTCATGCACGGTCGGCCGGTATGGCTTCAGCGCCGGAAACATCTTCGCTTTCGCCGGCATCTTGCCGCCCTTGCGAAGGTTGCAAGGCGCGCATGCCGCCGTGACGTTGTCCCATCTGGTCTGTCCGCCTCGCGAACGCGGGATCACATGATCGAATGTCAAATCGTGCGGAGACCCACAGTATTGACATTGAAAGCGATCCCTGAGGAAGACATTAAAGCGCGTAAACGCGGGATAAAGCGCCGGCTTTACGAAAGTTTTTAACGAGACGACGCTTGGCAGCTTCATCTCGAAGGTAGGGCTGCGGACAACGCGGTCATAGAAAGAAACAATATGCACGCGATCAAGGAACACCGCCTTGATCGTTTCTTGCCAATTCCAGAGGGAGAGAGGGTAATAGCTCAGCGGCTGGTAATCCGCATTGAGCACGAGAGCCGGAAAGTTATCCGGCGGAGATGCTAATGACGTTGCTGCTGCCGTCACGATCACCTTTCCTCAACGGTTGCCGTTAAGTTGGGGGCCACGCTCGCACCACGTCGCTCTAACACGAGCGGGATACTACATGCGCGTGTCAATTCTGTGAAGCCTGCACTTTGTCTCTCCTCGTCCTCGTGATATTTTGTGATGCGCTTACAAGAACAGAGGTTGCCCCGTTGGCCACCCGCAAAGAGATAGAGTCCGCGCTCCGCTATCTGGCGCCTGACATTCCCGATCATGAATTCGGCGCCATTGCAGACCACGCCATGGACAGCTCCGGCTTGCGCAAGGCCGCGCCCGAGACGGCGGCTTGGCTTTCGATGGTGAGCTTCATCCGTCACGTGCTGACCGAATACGATTCGCTTCTCGAAGAGGGCTACGAGCAGGAAAGCGCCCGCCATTTTGTCGCAAGCGATATGCAGGCCGTGCTCAAGGAGTGGGGCGTCAGGCGGCCCTTGAATCCGGGCGAATAAGCGGCCTTCCGACCGCCTGCATATTCCTTGCGGCGAGCGAACGAAAAAAGTGTCGGCGCCGCGCAGGATTCCTCTTTGAGACGGGTTCAAGTCAGGTAACAGATCGCAGCAAAAGCTGTGGCGTCCGAGGCGGGAAGGGCAATCCGCGTGGTTGTTACGGCTTTTGTGTGCAGGAACGCGCCGCAGGAAGCGACCGGCTTGGAAGAGACGAGCGACGAGGATCTGATGCTGCAAGTCGCGAAAGGCGACGAATCCGCGTTCCGGCGAATCGTGAGCCGCCACGCCGCGAAGACATTCGCGCTGACGAGGCGCATGCTCGGCAACGATGCGGATGCCGAAGAGATCGTGCAGGAGGCCATGCTCCGGGTTTGGGTCAATGCGCCACGCTGGCGCCCCGACGCGGCGTTTCGGACCTGGCTTTATCGCGTGGCCTTCAATCTCTGCCTCAACCGGCGGCGCCAGAAGACTTTTGCTCCGCTTGATGAAGCCGGCGAGCCTCCCGATCCGTCGCCAACCGCTGCGGATCAGCTTGAGAGTCGGGAGGTGGATGGGCTTGTCGCAAAGGCGATTGAGGAGCTCCCGGACAGGCAGCGGGCCGCCATTGTGCTCACCTATTATGAAGGGTTGGGCAACGCCGAGGTGGCATCCGTGCTCGAGACCACAATTTCAAGCGTCGAGTCTCTGCTTATCCGCGCCAAGCGAACGCTCCGCAACGAGTTAAGTACGATCTCTGGCGCCGCAAATTAAGGAAAGCCGGCCATGACCTTTGAGCGTTTTCAAGACCTTCTCGACAGCCGCGGCGGCGATCTGGCCAGATGGCCCGGCGCCGACCGGATCGCGGCTGAGCGTCTGATCGCCGGCGATGCAAACGCTGCGAAGGCCTTCGCGGAGGCTCGCAATCTCGACCGTCTGATTGAGCGGAGCCTCGGCGTGCGAGCGCTGGGAGGCGATAAGGATGCCATCGCGGCCCGCGTCCTTGCTGGCCTTCCCAACCGGCTTCCGGCTCAGGTGCACCCAAGCATTACGCTCCCGATGCAAGCAGCCCCTCGCAAGAATCGAAGGGCCTGGACGTTCTTGCCGACGCAGGGAGCACTGTTGCCCCGGGTCGCGGCGCTTTCCTTCGCCGCCGCTCTCGGCGTCGCCCTCGGCTTGTTCTGGGCGCAAAAGGTCATTCTGAATGACCCGCAGGTGATTACCGCGTCTGACACAGATGTAACCGGCATCATTTTCCAAACTGACACCGCAATCGGAATATTTTAATGAGCGATCACCAGACCCTGGTTGCAGATACTGACCCCTTGCGCAGGATCACGTTTTGGTCCCTTGCGCTGAACGTCTTTCTGATCTGCGGCATTGCGGCGTTTTTACTGAGCTCAGTTTGGCATCACTCAGGCTCGGCCAGGACCGGGGGGCCTGCTCGCCAGTTCGAGATGCTTGCATCCCGGCTTCCCGCT
This sequence comes from uncultured Alphaproteobacteria bacterium, assembly GCA_963757195.1. Taxonomy (GTDB): domain Bacteria; phylum Pseudomonadota; class Alphaproteobacteria; order Rhizobiales; family Rhodomicrobiaceae; genus Rhodomicrobium. The sequence continues at coordinate 449,743 of CAVWQG010000001.1, read as the reverse complement.
GAGGATGCAACTGTGCTACGAGCAGAATTCGGCAAAAAATCCGAGGCGATCGATGAAGCGCATACAGCCGCCCACCGGACCCGCCATGCCGTGCGTGCGGCGCTGAGCGCTGAGCCTTACAACGCCGAGGCCACGCGCCAAGCGATTTCGGAAGCGGAGTCCGCCCATCTTCGGCTCGACAGCCTGTTGCAGGACGTGATCGCGTCCGCCGCCGGGAAAATGACAGCCGCGGGCCGCTCGAAGCTCGCAGACTTCCAGCCAGGGCCGCCTCGCCGCTAAGATACTTCGCTGAGCCGGCCAGCGGCTCGCGCTTCGCTTGTCCGGGACGACGGCCGTCGGGTTTGCTTGGGGGAAGACGCCGCAGCCAGCTCGCCCGTCACTCGCGAATGGCGGAGTGCCTCTTGGTGTCGCGCATGAACAGGTACACCGCCAGCGACACGGCGATGCAGCCGGTCAGGTACACATAGAACCAGCTTTCATGCCCGATGGACTTGAACCAAAGCGCCACGCTCTCGACGGTGCCGCCGAAGATGGAGACGGTGAGCGCATAGGGCAGGCCGACGCCCGTCGCGCGGACACCAGCCGGAAACAGCTCCGCCTTCACGACGGCGTTGATGGAGGTGTAGCCCGAGACGATGGCCCAGGCCGCCGCAATGAGCAGGAAGGCCGTCCAGGCGTCATGAGCCCCGCGGAGCGCCGTCAGCAATGGGATGGTGAACAGCGTTCCCAGAACGCCGAACCCGATCAGCAGCCATTTGCGTCCGATGCGATCCGACAGAGCGCCGTAGATGGGCTGCAACGCCATGGCGAACACCAGCGAGCCCGCTGTGACGGCTGTCGTCTCCAGGTCCGTCAGCCTGACCGAGAGCTTCAGAAACTTCTGCATGTAGATCGTATAGGTGTAGAAGGCCGCCGTGCCGCCCATGGTCAGGCCGATCACCAGGAAGACTTCGCGCGGGTAGCGAGAGAGTTCTCTGATCGAGCTTTCGTGCCGAGGTTTCTTTTGGGCTACGAGGTAGGACTCGGTCTCAACCAAAGTGCTGCGCATGACAGCGGCGAAGATGGCCAGAAGACCGCCGATCGCAAAGGGAATGCGCCATCCCCAGTCCCTCAACTGCTCAGGCGTCAGCAGCCATTCCTGCAGGACGAGCAGCACCAGGATCGCGCAGAGCTGTCCGCCGATGAGCGTGACGTATTGGAAGCTTGAGTAGAACCCCCGGTTTTTCTCGCCAGCGACCTCGCTGAGATAGGTGGCGCTGGTTCCATATTCGCCGCCGAGGCTTAGGCCCTGGAGGATGCGCGCCATCGCCAGCACGACGGGGGCCATGACGCCGATGCTGGCGTAGGTGGGCGTGATCGCGATGACGAGCGAGCCGAGGCACATGAGCATGACCGAGATGGTCAAAGAAATGCGCCGGCCATGGCGGTCCGCGATATGGCCGAACAGCCAGCCGCCGAGCGGTCGAGCCAGGAACCCCGCTGCGAACAGCATCGCCGCATTGAGCTGTTGCGCCGTTTCATCGCCATCGGGAAAGAAGGACTTGGCGAAATAAAGGGCAAACGCCGCGTAAGCATAAAAGTCGTAATATTCGACCAGATTGCCGGCCGAGCCGATGAAAATCGCCTTCAGCCGCCGGCGCATGTCGGCGAAGCCGGATGGAGAAGGGCCGTGGCGCGCCGCGGCGCCGTTGGCGGAGGGCGCCGGTTCCATGTTGCCTCCCGAGCTTGGCAATCGGTGCGCTTTAACAAAGGGTTTCGCGGTCGCGGACGAAGCGCCGCTGCGCCTTGGCAATACCTCAATTTGCTCGTGCTACGACTTCGTTTTGCGCCTTAGTAACGCGTGAGCAGCATGCTGCGATTTTCCAGGACGGTGGCTACGATAATCGAATACGGCATGCTCTGCGCCATCATGACTGTGTCGATTTCGAGCGCGATGACGCTGGTGAGAACAAATTTGAACGGCCCCTTCGGCGTCCTGGCTGCCGTCTTCGAACAGCCGGGGCACGTTTTGAAGATTGCGCCCGCCGCCAGCTCACCCGCGGTTTCCGCGGGCGTGCGCGCACCGCGTGACTTCTATTCAATCTTGCCTTTAGCGGACTTGCTGCGATAGCCGTCGCGTCATGACAGCTTGACCAAGGCCTGGCCGGTCTGCACGCCATCTCCAACATTTACGAGAATAGCCGCAACTTTCCCGGCCTTGTGGGCGGTTATCGGCGTCTTCATCTTCATCGCCTCAATGACGACCACGCGGTCACCCGCGCCGACCTCCTGACCGTCTGTCACGAGGAGCGATTCGACCACCCCGCCCAGAGTGGACACGACATCGCCAGCCTCTGCCGGGGCTCGGAAGGCCGGTGCCGGAACCGGGTTCTCGGCCGCGTACGAGGCAAGAGGAGCAGACCTCGGGAAGCTGACGACCGGCTCGGAGTAGGAGCCATTGTTGAGGTCAGTCAGCTCCTCGACGGTCACATTATATTCGCGGCCGTCGACTGTGATTTTGAACTTCCGTTCCATGACGATTTCCTTCATTGCCGGGCTGACGCTGGGATGCGCCAGGATGGGAGATTGTGTGAGATCCATGATGGGCCGAACGGCCCTCGGCCTGCCAGCCGTGACCATTGTGAGAGGGCTCGATGTGAACGATGCGGTGAGGTCCGATCATCGCCGCGATAGCAGCCGAGATTGCCGCGACGTGAGCTTCAGGGGTGGCGTCCGCCTGTCCGCGCGCACGAGCGAACCGCTTACGTAGCCCCGCCTTCCTCGCAAGGACCGGCCTCAGCTGGTTGAGAAGCGGGAAAGCAGAAAGAATCAGCCCAATGCCGAAAGTTGCAGCGAATGTCAGGAGAAAGGCGACGATGCTGAAAGTGAAAGCGCTGTCGAGCGTGCCACGAGCAATTTGGTCTACCGGTTGCGATCCTTCGCCGAAGGCCGCAAGGATAATCGCGCCCGAAATGGCGGCCCCAAACACTCCGGCCAGATGTTGCCCCATGGCGTGATGGACCAGGATCGCGTCGCTTTTTTCGTGCTGGGCGACAATCTTGAGACCACGTTTGACCATGTGCGCCGGCGTGAAATGCGCGGTGCCGATGCGGGGATGGATCGGCGTCATGAGAAAGAAGTTCATGAACTGCGCCGTCGCCAGGGTCGAGGCGACTGCGCACGCGAAAGCCACAAAGGCCAGGAGGAGGATCTGTCCAGTCTGGACAGTGAAGAAGCTGTCCGCCGCCATCGACGATCCGATAGCGACCGCCAGAACGATCGTGAGCACTTTCGTGATTGAGAGGGCTGTTTTTGAAATACGGCCGGTTGGTCCAACTTCTCTGAGAAGGTTGCCAAGCATCAGCATCGTCATCAACGGCGCAACCTGTGGGAAGAGCACATTGAAAACAATGGCGATGACGATCGGAAACGCAATCTTTTCCAGCCTCGTCACCGTTCGGGTGCGTTCCGGTCCGCCCGTTAGCAAACGCATAGCCCGCGGCTGCATCATGAACATCAGGGCCGTGGAGGCATAGGCGACCACCGAGACCGGCCCGAGGAGCTGCGGCGCCAGCTTTGCGGTCACAAACAGCGCGATGGGTCCGTCGGCGCTCCCAAGGATGCCGATGGCTCCCGCCTCCTGCATTGTGAAGCCCAGCGATTTGGCGAGAATCGAACGCAGCAAAGATTCCAAGCTGCGCCCCGGCTCCCAGAACGATCAGCTTCGGGTTCGCTATCACCGCGCCGAAATCCGTCATCGCGCCGATCCCCAGAAATATCAGGGGCGGGATGATCGCCTGAGTTATTCCGAGCCAGGCATAGTGGAAGAGGCCGCCATCCGCCGCCTGGGACAGCGCCGCGCCGCCGCCAGAGATGCCGGCGAGAGATCCCGGAAGATTAGCGATGATGCAGGCGAAGCCGATGCCGGCAAGTAAGGATGGCTCGAAGCGCTTGGCGGCCGCGACCAAGATCATGGCGGCCCCAAAGACAATCATCGCCACATTGCCGAATGACATATGGGTCACGCCGATCTGAGAGACCAGCACGTTCAAGAAGGCGGTCACCTGGTCAAGCATTCGTTACGCCCTCAGTTTTTGCTGGAGCGGCGCTCCAGCTGAAGTTATCTCTTAACCGGCTCAAAGCCGCTTCTCATGAGGCTGGGTTCAGAGAGGAATGTTGCCGTGCTTTTTGGCCGGCCGCTGCTCTCGCTTGGCGAGCGTCTTGCGCAATGCGAGGGCAAGCACACCCCGCGTTTCCGCCGGTTCTATCACATCGGTGAGATAGCCATGCTCGGCCGACATATAAGGAGAGGCGAACTGAGCGCGGTAATCGGCCGCTAGCTCGGCCGCCTTTGCCTTGCGGTCCGGCGCCTCGGACAGCTCCTTGCGGTAGAGGATGTTAACCGCGCCCTCCGCGCCCATGACCGCGATCTCGGCATTCGGCCATGCGTAGACGAAATCGGCACCCATCTCTTTGCTGCACATCGCCATGTACGAGCCGCCATAGGCCTTGCGCAGAACGATGGTGATTTTCGGCGAAGTGCAGGACGCGTAGGCGAACAACATTTTCGCGCCGTGACGGATGATGCCGCCGCGCTCCTGATCGATCCCGGGGAAGAAGCCGGGAACGTCCACCAGCGTCACCAGCGGAATGTTGAAGATGTTGCAGAAGCGGATGAAGCGCGCGGCCTTGTCGGATGCGTCGATGTCAAGCGCGCCCGCATTATGCATCGGCTGGTTCGCGATCAGCCCGATCACAAGGCCTTCGATCCTGGCAAAGCCGATAATGATATTTTTCGCGAAGTCCGCATGAACCTCGAGCAACTCGCCGCCGTCGACGAGATGCGCTATGATCCGGCGCACGTCCATCGCTTCGGCGGGATCGATGGGGAGGAGATCGTTCATCGTCTCGTCGCGGTCCATCACGATGTCGGGGCTGATATGATGGGGCGGGTCCTCGGTGTTGTTGGCCGGGAGATAAGACAGGAGCCGGTGCACGATCTGGATCGCGTGGGCGTCGTTCTCGGCAACGAAATGAGCATTCCCGCTGACGGAGGCGTGCATGGCCGCGCCGCCCACCTCCTCCATCGAGCATGTCCGCCCGGTAACCGCCTTGATCACCTCTGGCCCCGTGATGAACATGTGCGCGTTCCGCGTCATGATCACGAAATCCATCAGCGCCGGGGAATAGGCCGCACCTCCGGCGCACGGTCCGCACACCACGGCGATCTGCGGCACGACACCGGACAGAAGCACGTTCTGGTAGAAAACGTCGCCATAACCGGAGAGCGAGTCGACGCCCTCATGAATTCGCGCGCCGCCGGAATCCTTGAAGGCGACGAAGGGGATGCCGAATTTCTGCGCGAATTTCATCGTCTCGACAATCTTCGTCGCGTGCATCTTGCCCACGGTGCCGCCGGAGACGGTGAAATCCTGGGCGACCGCGGCGACGAGCTGGCCGTTGACGTAGCCTGTGCCCGTGACGATCGCATCCGCCGGAATATCCTTGCCATCGGTGCCGAAATGCCGGCCGCTATGGTGGATATGCATGCCGGACTCCTGAAAGGTGTCAGGCTGAAAGAGAGCTGCGAGTTGATCGCGCGCCGTCATGAGGCCTTTCTCATGGCGCGCCTTTATCTTGTCGTCGCCGCCTCCGGCAATAATCCTGCGGCGGCGCTCACGGAGCCCCTCAAGTTTGGACGCCTTCATTTCCCCTCACCAACTCTGCTGTTGCGCGCAGATTGTGCGACGTATTGTGAAATGTCTTCTATTTTCTTGTCAACGAGGCAACAAGCCCCTTGTGAAGGCGGAAAAGTTGTCTCGCTCTTCTGAGCTTAAGCGCCTGGCGTAGCTCTGAGCGCTAAGCCTTGGTGTTTGGCGGTCCCTTCCGGCAAAATCTGACCGCAGAGTAGCTAGTGTCCCGTCTCCGAATTGCCGACTAACTTGCAGCGCCCTCGTTCGGCAATTCGGAGACATAAGGGACACTAGCAAAAACGAGATCCTAGTGTGGCTTATGTCTCGCAGTTGCCTATGAGAGCGTGCAGCGACGTTGGTAGGCAATTGCGAGACGCCACACTAGGCAAGCCGCGAATGCCTGCTTACGCATCAGGCGGGTCCCGGATGCGCTCTGCGGGCGCCAATTGCGCCGATGAGACTCGCCAGTACGACAGCGCCAATGCCCGTCACGAAGATGCCGTCGAAGGTTCCGGCGCCGCCGATCGAGGCGACAGGCGTGCCGAGGCTGCGGATGGCGGGGAGGTTCATGAGATCGGCGCCGATCAGCGTCCCAAGGCTGCCGCTCACATAGGCGACGGGCGCCGCTTGGCTCCACGCCACGATGCAGGAGACGGCGCAGGCCACGAGCGGTGGAATGAAGATGGGGATGGCGATCCCTGCGCCCCGCACCGGCTCCGCCACGGCGTAGCAGACTGCAGCGACAACAGCGGTAGCAATGGCGGCCGGGAGCCAGATGTTGTTCTTGAACAGGAGATAAAGGGAAAGCGCAATCGGGATGACGGCCCCGCCGAGATTGATCGCAATGATCGTTCCGGGCCAGTCGACCTCTTGCGGAACGATGTACTCGAAGCCGAAAAAGTCGACTCGCTCCCCAACCACCTCGGTCTGCCCCGGAAGCTGTGCAATGGGAATGTTGACGTAAGCGCCAAAGAGGCTTGCGAGGAGTAGTAGGATAGCGCTCAGCGGCGAGATGCCCAAGCGGGCATACACGTATCGGATCAGGCCGATTTGAATGAGTGCGGCGACGATCGCGAGTGCGCCGAGCAGAAAAACATAGACGGGCCAGGGGATCGGCAAATATTGGAGATGGCTCGAAGGCATGGCGGCTTTCTCTGGAAAATTTCCGGGCTTACAGGCAACTACTTTGTACGCCGGACGCGGCATACAAGATATGGGCAAGAAGCGGCGGCAGCCGCTGAAGGCGTAAACAAGGCGCTGGACTGCGGGTTGCTCCGAGCGTGGGAGGATTGGCGCAAATGTCCGGCGTTTGAACGCCAGCGCCGGCAATCTCCGATCAATCGTTCACATCAATCTGACAGAGATGGGATAAGAGGGCTTGCATCCCTCTAAAGATTTGCGTAATAACTTGTCCGCCCGTGGAGCACCTCCGCAGGGCAGAGCGGGCGTAGCTCAGGGGTAGAGCATAACCTTGCCAAGGTTAGGGTCGGGCGTTCGAATCGCCTCGCCCGCTCCAGTTAGACTTAAAGGCTTTTAACCCCCAAGCCTTCGGGATAATTCCCAGGTTCACAAGAGGGCGCGCGGACTGCCTTATTACCGGCTTTTCGACCCCGCCAAGACATCCCAATTCGACCGTCAAAACACAGAGCCGGGCATCTGAATGTTCTTCAAGAACAATTATGCATTGAGACAATGCAAGCCGTGACGTGTCCTGAATAAATCAAAAGTGAACACATCTTTGATCTGAAAAAGCTATCTTATAGTTAAGGTATTTTATTGGGCTAAGAGAAACCGCATGGTTTTCCCAGGGCCCTTCCGCCCGTGCGACTTTCGGGAGCTTCCGAATGAGAGCGACGACCCTTCCGGCGGCATCATACACGCCGCCCCGCCCGGTCTACTCGACAGAGCGGCTGGGCCTGCGGCAATTCCTGCGCGCAACGCGGACTAATCCGCTGTTGATCTGGCCGGACGACGCGTATGAGCGCGATGTGCTCGTCAACCGCCTGCTCGGCCGGACGCGGATGTTGATCAACTCGTCCGAAGCGATCCACCGGGTGCTGGTCGAGAACACCGGCAACTATCGCCGCACACCGGCCGCCATCCGCATTCTGCGCCCGATCACCGGCTACGGAGTGCTGCTGAGCGAGGGCGACAGTTGGCGCCACCAGCGGCGCACCATCGCGCCTTCGATGGCGCCGCGGGTCATTCCGATACTCGCCCGCCACATCGCTGCCGTCGCGGCGGAAACCGTCGCCTCGCTGAGGCAGCGCTCGAAGGCTCCGCTCAACCTGTTGCAGGAGATGCAGTTCGCGGCCCTGGAAATCGCCGGCCGGTCGATGTTTTCGCTCGAGATGGACGTCTTCGGACCCGAGATGCGTGAAATGCTGACCGGGTACGTGCGCCTTTCGCAACCGCGTCTGCTCGACATGCTGCTGCCGGCTTCGATCCCCGCCCCGCGCGACTTCGCCCGCTGGCGCTTCCAGCGGCGATGGATGGCGCTGGTCGACCGCCTCATAGAGGCGCGTCTTAAGTCCGGTATGGGAGGCGCGCCGCGCGATCTCTTCGACCTGCTGCGCGCCGCGCGGGACCCCGAAACCGGCGCCGCCTTCACCCGCGAGCAATTGCGTGACCAGGTCGCGACAATGATCGTCGCCGGTCACGAGACAACCGCGATTACGCTGTTCTGGTCGCTCTATCTCATTGCGCACGCGCCCGACTGGCAGGACGCGATTGCGGCGGAGACCGCTGGTCTCGACCTCAGCCCCGAGGGCGGGCCTGACGCGCTGGCTTCGCTTGTCCAGACCCGTGCCGTTGTCAGCGAAGCGCTGCGGCTTTATCCCCCCGCCTTTGTGATGATGCGGGTTGCAATCGGGCCCGACCGCGCCGGCGATCTCGAAATTCCGCGCGGCGCCGCGCTGATGATCGCGCCCTGGGTGTTGCACCGTCACCGCCGCCTCTGGCGCGACCCGGACACATTCGATCCCTCGCGCTTTATGCCCGGAGCAACGCCGCAACCCCCGCGGTATGCCTATCTCCCTTTCGGCGCAGGCCCCCGCATTTGCGTCGGCGCGCAGTTCGCGATGGCGGAAGCGACGCTGGTTCTCGCAGCGCTGGTGCAATCGTTCCGCGTTGCTATGTCCGGCGATCAGGAGGTGATGCCACGGCCGGTCGTCACCACTCAGCCGGATCGCGCGCCGGACTTCATACTGTCCCCACGCGGGATGCAAAACTGAAGCTATTTTATCAGGGCCGCCGTCTCGCGAAAGCGAGGATTTTCCGCGGTCTGAAGCCATTCGAACACAACCATCTCGGTCGTCACGATGTCGGCCCCGTGGCGCTCCATCCTGCGAACGGCGGTCTCCTTGCTCTCGGGCGCCGCGACCCGATGGCATCGCGCACGACAAAAACCTTCCGGCCATTTTCGACGAGACTGAGCACGGTCTGAAGCACGCAGACATGCGCTTCGCAGCCTCCGACCACAACAGCGTGCCCTTCGGTGAGGCGCGGAAGGAAACTCGGTTCACCGCAGGCGTCGAACGTCATCTTGTGGACGATGAGGCTCGGATACGGAGCGAGTTCCGTCACCGTTGGGCCAAGTCCCCTCGTATTTTGCTCGGTGAAAAGGGTAGGAACGCCAAGGATCGCCGCCGCGTCGATCAAGCGCCGGGCGTTTGTGATGGCGTCAGCCGCGTCATCGATAGCGCGCATCAGTTTGGCCTGGAAATCGATCAGAAGCAGCGTCGACGCCCGGACATCAATGGTCAACACGGTTACCTCCCAGCAATTCGTCCGCGAAAGCGGGCCCCGATGCGCTTATCTGCGCGTAGAGGACATCATAACTGACCCTGAACGGGCGCGGGGCCACCTTGAACAGCTTGCGGAGCGAGGTGGAAGAGACGGGTCTATGATCGTCCCTGGGAGTACTGCCGCCCAGCTTTTTCAGAGCGCGCAAGAATTCAAGGACGGTGCCATAGGTCATGGCATGCTGCCTGATGGTGCGGTGGCGAGTAAGACCGTCTGCGAAATCGGCGGCCGGAAAAGTCCAAAGGCCGTCGCCGATCCCCGCGCCCTCGCACAGGTCGCGCCAGGCCCCGAGGCTCCCCGCAACGGGCACCGCCACGCGAAGAACGCCTTGCGGGGTAAGCCAGCGTTGCCAGCGCCGCAGCATCTCCGCCGGGTCAGAAAACCAGTGAAGCATCATGCTGGAGAAGATCAAGTCGAAGCTTTGGGCCAGCTCGCAATCGCCTGCGTCGGCGCGAAGAGTAGCAAGGCGCGGTATTTTTCGCTTTGCTTCGCTTAGCATCGCCGGCGCGATGTCGAGGCCTGTCAGCCCGGCTTCCGGCCAGCGCAACGCGGCCCCTGCCAGTACGAAGCCGGTGCCGCAGCCGATATCGAGAATGCTGCGCGGCTCAGGACAAGCAGTCTGCGCCACCAGCGTCGCCGCCACTTCTGCTTGCGCCCTGGCTGCGGCGTCGTAGCTGCGGGCAGCCCTGTCAAAGGCGTGAGCGACAATAGGGCTGGTCATAGGATACTCGAACATGGACAAACTTCGGTGGCGCAGCCATGGTTGTCATGAGTGCCTAGCGAGAGGCACCCTACCTCAATTGGCAATTACGGGAAACCAGTACAGCCGGCGCGGGCGCCCTTCGCCATCCTCTCTCATGCCAGCGGAAGCGTAAGGACAAAGGTGTTTCCAAAGGGGTTCGAACCCGAATTGCCAGGCATTTCGTTTCCGGGAGACTTTTCTGTATTCGTTGCATGTTTCAAAGAATTGCGTGATTCCTGCGCACTCTCGCGCCAACAGAGGGAACCATGATCAGAGCCTACAGATACCACGAGAACCGTCTTGAGCCGGTGGCTTGCGACGCAGTCCCGGCCACGCTCGAAGGCATCTCGACCGGCATTGTGTGGATCGACGTTCTTTCGCCGACGGCAGAGGAGGACCGCCAGGTCGAGAAGCTGCTCGCCATTTCGCTCCCGACGCGCGACGAGATGGAGGAGATTGAGGTCTCTGCCCGTCTCTATCAGGAGGATAACGCCGAGTTCATGACCCTGACCGCGGTTGTGCGCAGTGACACCGATGAGCCAGATACAAGCCCAATCACCTTTGTGCTGAAAGAAAACACGCTCGTGACGCTGCGCTACGACGAGCCTAAGGGTTTTGCCAACTATCTCGCGCGCGCGCAGAAGCCGGGCGCCGTGCCGTGTTCCGGGGGCGAACCGATCATGATGGCCTTGATCGAAGCGCTGTGCGACCGCCTGGCCGATACGCTCGAGAGTGTTGGGCGCGACATCGACGGTGTGTCCCGCACAGTGTTTCGCAGAAAGCCCGGGGAGAAGCCACTGTCGAACGGCCTGGATCTGCAAGCGATTATTGAGAAGGTCGGCCGCGACGGCGATCTTCTGACCAAGGTGCGCGAAAGCCTCGTCAGCATCAATCGCGTGCTGACCTACCACACGACACTTGATGGAAATGACAAGCAGAGGGTCAAGGAAGCCCGCGCCCGCTCCAAGGTGCTTTACAGGGATGTGGCTGCCCTGACCGACCAGGCGACGTTTCTCTCGAGCAAGATCAATTTTTTGCTCGACGCCACGCTCGGCTTCATCAATTTGCAGCAGAACCAGATCATCAAGATCTTCTCAGTCGCGGCCGTCATCTTCCTGCCACCGACGCTTGTCGCATCGATCTATGGCATGAACTTCGAACATATGCCGGAGCTCAAATGGGCGCTCGGCTATCTCTGGGCGATCGGGCTGATGATCGTTTCGGCAATCCTGCCCTATTATTTCTTCAAGCGCAGGGGATGGCTTTAACGCCCTGCACCCCGGCTTCATCACCTGCAATTGATCAAGCGTGACCGTAACCAGCTAAATCGGCGAATTGTGTGGAGAATCCGTCTGTGATAATCAAGAAAGCCGGGTGGAGCTAAACTTGCCAAGTTTGGGTCTGGCGTCCAAGTCACCAAGCGGCTTTGTTCACCGGAGCGTAATTCCTTTCAAAATCCTCTCTCTCAAATAGAAATCTTCTGCTTCGCGGTGGAGAGCTCTTTTCTAACCAGAAGGGTGAATGTGAATCTCGTTTTGATTCTTTGTAAGTGTCCAGTCTAATAAAGATAGGTATCATGAAATCTTGAAAAAAGCCTATAGCTGCTGTATAAGTATTTAGACTTGAAAGGTAGGATTAATATTTTTTTTAAAATTGAAAGCTTTGCACTGTGCAAATTGCGTTTCGCGAAGCAGGAGGCGGAATGGTGGACCAACCTCAGCTAAAGGGTATCCGCGTTCTGATTGTCGAAGACGACGATCTTTCTTCCCTCGTCGCGCAAGAGATGCTTGCCGAATTGGGCTGTGTCGCCACCGGAGCCGAAAGATCGGTGGATGGGGCGTTGGCCGCGCTTGAAAACGGCGGCCCTTTCGATTGCGTTATGCTGGACGTCCGCCTTGGCGCCGAGCTTTCAAGCGATATCGCAACGAAGCTCATGAGGAAGGAAGTCCCGTTCATCATATGCAGCGGCTATGACATCAAGCTGCCGGGAATGAATATCCCGGTGCTCGATAAGCCCTATACGCTAGACGCTCTGGGCAAAGCGCTCGCCCTCGCTCTGGCGAACAGGCGATAGCTTTCCTCACAGTGCTCCCGGCCGTTTGACGGCCTCTGCAATCGCGCGGGCAAGCTCCACGGCACGAAAAGGCTTTGAAAGGAGGGGTAGTTCACCCGCGCCACGATCGATGGCATCGGCATAGCCGGTGATCAGAACAGCGGGAAGATCGGGCTGCAAGAACCGGGCGCGCCGTACGAGATCGACCCCCGTCATGCACGGCATCCTTTGATCGGTGACAAGCACGTCGAAGTCCTCGCCAGAGGCAATATGCTCAAGCGCGCGCTTGGCGGAAGGCGCTTGAACAACCGTATGCCCGATCGCCTCCAGCATCGCCGCGGCGCCCGCCCGCACCAGGTCGTCATCGTCGACGAGCAAAACAGACAAGGGCCGCGCAGGGGGCTCGGTTTCATAAGCCTCAGCGGGGCTGCCGGCCGGTGAAACAGGAGCCGCAGGCAGCCACAAGGTTGCTGTTGTCCCTTTTCCGGGGGTGCTTTCAAGCGTCAATTGGCCGCCCGACTGTGCGGCCAAGCCATGAACCATGGAAAGTCCGAGACCTGTCCCCTTTCCGACGGCCTTCGTCGTAAAGAAAGGTTCCACGGCGCGCGCCAGTATCTCCGGCGTCATCCCGATCCCGTTATCCGCGACGGACAGGCAGACATATCTGCCCTCCGCCAAGCCCTGCGCGCCGCTTCCCACGTCCGCGGTCCTGGCCGAGATGGAGATGGCGCCGCCATCCGGCATGGCGTCGCGCGCATTCACGGCAAGGTTGAGCAAAGCCACCTCAAGCTGATTCGGGTCGACGGACGCGGCAAGCAGATCCGCGGCCATGTCAACGCGGACCTCGATGCGCGGCCCCAGCGAGCGTCCGATCAGATCGAGCATGCCGCGGACGAGTTGCTCCAGGTCCACGGCGCGGGCTTCCAGATGCTGGCGGCGTGCGAATGCAAGAAGACGCTGCACGAGCAGGCGCGCGCGCTCAGCGGATTGAAGCGCACCCGAGATCAGGCGCAAGGCTTGCGGATCGTCGCGGCACTTGCGCTGCAAGAGGTCGAAGCTGCCCACAATCGGAGTCAGGAGATTGTTGAAATCGTGGGCGATGCCTCCTGTGAGCTGGCCGATAGCCTCGAGTTTTTAGACTCTGGCGCAGCGCTTCCTCCGCCTGGCGCCGCGCGGTGATGTCCTGGGCCTCGGGCACGATCGCAACAACATCCCCGCGCGCATCCCGGATCGGGCGCATGGTGAAGTCGAAACAGCGCAACCCGATAGGGAGGTTTACGAGAAATTCCTGCCGGACGGTTTGGCCTTTCGCGGCAGCCTCCCATGCCGCCCGCACCTTTGCGGGCACGCCAGGGGTCGCCGTGAACCAGGGCGTATCCCAAAAAGGTCTGCCAACGACCTCCGTGAGACTTGCATGGATGCCTCGAAGCGATGTTGGATTCGCGTCGAGAAGCGTGCCGTCGAGGGCGACGATGCCCTTGTACTGATAACTTGTCTGGAAAATAGCGCGGAAGCGTGATTCCGACCGCTCGAATGCCTCGGCCGCTTCTTTTTCGGCGGTCACGTCGCGGCCATTGGCGTAGATAAGACCGCCTTCCGGCGCCGCGACCCACGAAATCCAGCGATACGAGCCGTCCTTATGCGGCATGCGGACTACTTGGCCCTTGAGGGCTCGCCCCATCACAGCGGCGAGGGCCGTTTTGGCCGATGCGCGGTCGTCGCTATGGATGAAATCGAGATATCGCCGGCCGACGACTTCATCAGGTTTCCATCCCAGGATGGCCGTCCATGCCGGGTTTGCAGCACGAAATGTGCCCGCTGCATCAGCGACGAGCAGCAGATCGCGTGCGTTGTTCCAAGTCCGGTCGCGTTCGGCTATCGCTGTTTCGACCCGCTCTTCCAAAGTCGCCGTAAGCTCTCGCAAGGCGCGCTCGCTGGCGCGCTGCTCAGTGATATCGGTATGGACGCCGACCCATTCGCGTAGCCGGCCTTCCTCATCGAATATTGGAACGGCCCGAATCGAAAAGAGACGCCAATGGCCGTCCCGGCGGCGCACGCGATGCTCGAATATGAAAGTGCGACGTTCGGCGACAGCGGCTTTCCAGGCGTCTATAGACGGCTGAGCATCATCAGGATGGACGGCTTTTGACCACCCAAAACCCTGATAATCGTCATAGGCCTGTCCTGTGAGCGCCGCCCACCCTGGCTGTACCCCCGACATCTCGCCCGCGGCATTGTTGGTCCAGAGAACGCCTTCAACGGCATCGATGGCCGCGCGAAACCTTTGCTCGCTTTCGCGGAGACGCTCTTTGTCGGTGATGGCGACCGCAGCTTCAGACTGACCCAGGATCGCTTCCTGTTCCCTCTCGCGATCAGTCCGTGGAGCCAGCGTTATATCGCTCGTTCCTGATTTCAAATCTTTTGTTTCCCATTCCTTGGCGGGCCGGCAAGAGACCTTGCAAATGCGCTGGCGATGTTGAGCCCTTCAACGAGTTAACTCCAACTCGGCTTTCCGGTTCCCGGAAGTTGTTGAAAACCGGGCCTGCACCGGAACAAAGGCGGAACATGTCAAGGTGGCTTGACATTAGTAGAACATATGAAGAACATTTCCTCGAATGCGAACCCAGTTGCGGAGAAGGATAAGTTTCTCGGCGGCCAAAGAAACCTTCGGGAAATCGCGTTGTTGAAAAAAACATTCGCTTCACGGAGACAATGAAATGATCAAATCCTGCATAGCCGCGATCGGCGCCCTCACAGTCCTATCGGCGCCAGCATTCGCGGATTACTACATCGTGCATGGCCCAGACCGCCATTGCCGCGTCGTTGAGCGTGTCCCGGAGGGCGGCGACTTTGTTCGCGTCGGCCCGCTTCATTTCGGAACGCGGGAAGAGGCCGAAGGTCAGGTCCGTGTCGTCTGCCACGACAACGGCTACTATCGCGAAGAGGCGCGCCGCGGCGAAATGCATGAGCACGAAGACTATCGGGAAGAGCGCCGCTGACGCCGAGTTCGTACGCATTCGTCTTATTGCGAGGGCCTGCTGTCTGGCGGGCCTTTTCGTTTGGAGAACCTGCTTACGTGCGCGCCTGTAAATAAGTGCTGCTCAAAAGAGCGGCGCGATGTAAATATTTCTCACATGAGCTGGAAGCATTGCGGCCCGGGGCGGCGCGGATATCATCATGGCAATTTGCGAGAGGCGCTCATTGAGAGCGCGCTGAGCCTTATCGGCGAGAAGGGGCCCGCCGGCTTCACGATTGCCGAAGCCGCGCGCTCGGCGGGTGTCAGCCCCGCTGCTCCGTATCGTCATTTCCGCGACCGCGAGGAATTGATGGCGGAGGTTACGCGCCTTGGTTTCGAGCGCTTTGCGAATGACCTCGAAAAAGCGTGGCATGGGGGGCATCCAACTCCGCTCGAGGCGCTGCAGAATGTCGGGCGGGCTTATCTTGCTTTCGCCCGCAATGAGCCCGCCTACTACGCGGCCATGTTCGAAACGGGCTTGCCGAAATCCCCGCATGTCGGGCTCCAAGAGTCCGCCAACCGGGCTTTTGAGGTGCTGTACACGGCGACAAAAATGCTCATCGAGAAGCTCCCGGAGAGCAGCCGGCCGCCCAGTCAGATGGTTGCGCTTCACATCTGGGCGATGTCGCACGGCGTCGCCTCTCTTTTCGGGCGGGAGAATGCGGCAGCATCGGCGATCTCGCCGGAAGACCTGCTGGAGGCGGGGGTGCTCCTCTATCTTCGAGGATTGGGTTTGGCCGGCGGCGCTGCGCCCGCTGCTACACTTTGACGTATGCGGCTGCGAACATGCTCCAGCTTGAATATGCGTGGTTTACAGTGAATTGGTTCGGCTATAGGCTCTATTGCCAAGTTTAGATTGGCCGCCTGAAGAGGTGCGTCATAAGGTGTTGCTTCGCGCTCTTACGATGCTGATGACCGACTTGAAACTGCGGTTCAAACACGGGAGAAGACCATGAGTTCCTGCACTGATTTGGATTAACATAATCGTTTTTTCGGGGGTCTACGCGGCTTACCTTCTCAATTTACCCGGCGCTCCCGGCCTTCCGTCCTCGTCCTATTATCTGAACGGCAAAGGGCCGAAGCCGTAAGAAGTTCGAAATGAGCCGGTGACTCCGGCGATGCAAAGGCAGGCGCGTCGAGCAGAGACTCTGCTCCTCGCGCCATTTTTTTGCCCTGAGCAAACTCGCTAATCCGGCCAAGGGATTATACCGGACTCTGTGCGCTTAGGGCATCGTGCGTTTAATCGGACGCGGGCGGCATGGTTCATTTTTATGCATCCTGTAAGTGGCGGAATGTCCTTGTGAAAGATTGTCAGCGAAAACGTCTTGCCGGCAGGTTAACAAAGCTAGACCCGCTCAAACCCTTGATAATTCAGGTAAAAATACAGAACGGGGCTCCAGCGCTGCTGCCTGCGCCGTGCGTTCCGGCTCTTCGCAAGCGTTAATTCGCCATGCCGAAACATATTTAACGGACTTTTGCTCGTCCCAGTAAAGGGGAAAATTCCGGCATTAAGTTCTATTTAACGGGAGGTCATATGTGAAGAAAAGCTGTTGTATTTCAAAGACATACCGAAATTATTTCCCGTCACATCGAGGGCGCGGCGCTGGCCGGTTCGCGAAATATGGACCATTAATTAAATATGAATCGACCGGAAATAATTCCGGCGCGCTTCTGTTAACCACGGAAGTATGAATGCTCGACGCGTCGAACGAAGCGTTAACCAGAACGCGCGTGGCGAGCGTCGTCCACGATGGCCGTTTGGTGATCCCGCCTCGCGGGCGTCGGCCGCGGTACAGTCCCAGGCCGTTGAGAAAAATTGCGGGCCGGGGCAAGCCCGGTCAAGCCCGGCCATGACAGCAGAGCGAAATTCACTAACCTTTTCAATAGCTCTTCAGCCAGCGGAAACGGCTGGGTCATCAAGTTCCGGAATGATGCCCGCGGCGATCAATATCCGACCGGCCGCGCGTCCGTCGCGAACGGGTGGTATTGATAGAGCCACGTCTCGGTCAGGACTTTGTCGCCGGATTTCAGATAAAGGCGCATCTCGACGGGCTCGTGCCCATCGACGGAAAGATCGAAATGCGCCCGCCAATGTCCGGGCACATCGTCGGGCACGGCCTCGGGCATGATCGATGAGAACTTGCCGCGCGACGCCCAGAGGACAAGTTCCGGCTTCGCGCCGAAAGGTAGCTCCGCGAGCGGGCCGCCCAAAAACTCCACCAGAAACTTCCGCACGCCAAACGGGCGCGCCTGCCCCGGCTCGCCGCCCCGGCCAAGCCGCGTCGCGACGCAACGCCCAAGCGCCGTAGGGAAGGGCTCATCCGCGAGCCAGTGAACCCGGTAGTGCAGATCGATGCGGTCGCCCGCCTGTGTTGGCTTCTCCGGAATCCAATAGGCGATGACGTTGTCCATGATCTCGTCGTCGGTCGGCATCTCGACGAGTTGCACCGCCCCCTTTCCCCAGTCGCCCAGAGGTTCAACCCAGGCGGAAGGCCGCTTGTCATAGCGCACGCCGTCGAGATAATGATCGAACTCCCGGTCTCGCTGCAAAAGCCCGAAGCCGCGCGGATGTTCGTCGGTAAAGGTCGAAATGGTGATGTGCGCCGGGTTGTTCAGCGGGCGCCATATGTGCTCGCCGCCGCCGGTCCACATCGCAAGGCCATCGGAGTCATGCACCTCGGGCCGCCAGTCGATGCCCGCCTGCTTCACGGTTTCGGAATACCAGTACATCGAGGTGAGGGGCGCGAGACCGAGACGCTCCACAGGCTGGCGGAAGAACAACGTGTTCTCGATCTCCATGATCACGCCCTTGGTCCGCTCCATGACGAATTTGTAAGCGCCGGTGACGCTTGGCCCGTCGAGCAGGGCATAAACCGTGACAGTCCTCGAAGCGGAGGACGCCGGCAGGAACCAGAAGGCCACGAAGTCAGGAAACTCCTCGATCGCAGTGCCGCCCGGCGTGAGCGCGATCCCCCGCGCTGACAACCCCACCTGTCCCAGTTCGCCTTTGGCCCGGAAATAGGATGCGCCAAGGAACGTCACCCACGGCTCGGCAACCCGCCAATCCTCGCTGCCTGCCTTCGGTTCGCGCAGCCAGAAGCCCGCAAAGCGCGAGGGGTTGGGGGGAAGCTTCGCAGCAACGCTGTCTGCGGGAATTGAAAAGTAGTCCGGGTCGTAAACGATCTCCCTCGCGCTGCTGCTGCCATCGCTGGAAGGCTCCACCGCGTACATGCGCACGGTCTTGGGAAAATATTGCCCGACATGCATGAAAGTGATCGGAAAGGCGCTGGGATGCCCGTCGCCATACAGCGCGAAGTCGTTTTTGTACTTCAGCTTGCCATGCGCGTCGTAATCGATCGATGCGACAATGGCCGGATCGGGGCGGGGCGGCGGGCTATAGGGCGCCGCCGCGAGAGCTTGCGCATGCGCCTTCAGCCAGTCGGATGAAAAAGGTTGAGGTTCCCCGAAACGGAGACTGGGAGACGCCGCATTCGCAGGAAGTGCCGCGAATGCCTGCGCGGCCAGCGTCAGTTTCAAGAAATTCCGGCGGTCGAGCATGATCGAAGTGCCTTTGATAAAGCTACAAGGTCCCGCAGGTCAGCCGCCCGCGTTCGCCGGGACAGTCTCTAGCGGGGCAGTGGAGAAATGGGAAGTGGCAATTGTCGCGTTATCATCCCTTGGTAGAGGTTGGGCCGCGCGTCAGTTTTCCGCATCCGGCTGTTGATCGGAAAGCGCACTTGCAAGGGCGGGGCGCGGCCGAGCCTTCGTCGCAGTCTTGGCGTCCCCTATGGGGAGCGAATTTCGAAAGATTACAAAACTTTATTCTACGAATCTCGAGACTTGGGCCTATGTTTACGTCAACGGTATACTAAGACGGGGCAGGGCAATGGCAGCTATTGTAAGCAAAGATCACACCGGTGAGAAAGAACTTGCGGAGTTGATCGACCGGCTGCGCGGTTTGGCTCAGGAGATGAGAAGCCTCTCCGGGGAGCAGTCCGATTATCGGGAAAAGTTGCAAAAGCTCGGGCGGGATGTGAATTCCGTCGGTTTCCGTTTGCGGCGCATAGCTTGAGGCTGGCCGCGCTGCATGGTTCCGGCCTTCATTCCGGATCGTAATCGACTGGTTTGCCTACGCTTTTTGCGATCCCGGCTCACGCTTGGCTTGGCCGGTATGACGAAACCGGGGAGACTACGCAATGGCTCCTATTTCGGTTCCCCGTAGGATTTCGATCCCCCATCGGCATTCGGGGGGTATTTGGGTCCGTTGAAACGGCGCAACGGCGTCAAATCATTGCTTGGCCGCTCAAAGCGGGCCGCCCCGTTGTTACGGACGGCGCCGGTGTCGCGAGGCGCTTCACGGCCGGGCGTCCCGTAAACATAGCGCCGGAGACGGTCAATGAAGCGCTCGCCATTGGGAGCCGGAGCGCCGTAGCCTTGCGGTGCATTCTGGGAATAGCCGGCGGGGGGCTGGCCGTACCTGTCGTTCGCCGGCGAGCCGTAGCCATCCTGGACGGAGGTCTGGCTGTATCCCCCCTGACCCGAGCCGTAGCCGTAGCCGTAGCGCGTGCGACCGTACCCGTATCGATATCCGCCGGGTCTGCCGTACCCGTATCCGTATCCGCCAGGCGCTTGGCCGCTCCCGTACCCGTATCCGTACCTGCTCCATCCCTGGCTGCCCCGACACCCATATTGAGACCCGTTCGACGAGCCGTAGCCACAATCCCCGTCGGACCGGTACACAAACGGCCGCAGATTTCCATTGATAGGCTGAAACATGACATGTTCGCGGTAAGCATCGCATCCGTGGCCGCAATAGCCGTTGCGGATGCGGCGAAACCAGCAGAACGCCCCGCACCTTTCGTCGCACGGGTAGCCGCCGCAGCCCCAGCCCCGAAAGTTCTGATCTCCTCCCCGGCCATCCCAGGGCCACGCACCCTCGGGAACTCTCCAGATTTCCGGCTCCTTGACGTCCGTATTGGTGTATACATTCACAGGGCCGTAGATCTGGACTTGCTGCGGTCCCGAGCCGTTTCCCAGATTGGTGCAGGAGTAGGTCCAGCCGCACGCGGTCTGAACCTTTATCAAGGCGGATGGCTGGGCGTGCGGGAATCCGAGCGCGCCGCTGGAAAGGGGCGCCGCGATGGAGCCGCCAAGGAAGGCGCTCATCGCGATCACGACAGCGGCGGATAACAGCGCGAAGGGGAAGCGCCTTTTCATACTCAGCCTCGACCTTACTTTCCTTCACAGTAGGTGGATTTTCCTAAAGTTTGAACTACCCCACGCCTCGGAATGGGATCTCGGTTAATTTTCGATTGGGACAATTGCCACTTTGCTTGCCGCGCCTATTTCCAGCCGTGATCAATTTCGCTATTGACGGACATCATCTCGGGGGGACCCTTTCATGTCACAGCATTCCGAAACGCGCCGGATCACGGCTCCAGATATCAAGGCTCGGAAAGGGCAGCAGAAAATCGTGTCGCTGACGGCGTATCACGCGCACACGGCCCGCCTGATCGATCCCCATGTCGATTTCCTGCTGGTCGGCGATTCGCTCGGGATGGTGATGCACGGCTATGAGACGACGGTGCCGGTTCCCCTCGAACTCATGATCATGCATGGCTCGGCGGTGGTCCGTGGGTCCAGGCGCGCGCTCGTGGTTGTGGATATGCCTTTCGGCTCCTATGAGGAGTCGGCGTCCGTCGCTTTTCGGAATGCCGTGCGGATCATGAAAGAAACGGGCTGCGGGGCGGTCAAGCTCGAAGGCGGCCGGCGCATGGCGGAGACGATTACCTATCTGGTGGAGCGGGGCATCCCGGTCATGGCGCATATCGGGCTGACGCCGCAATCGGTGAATGTGATGGGGGGCTTCAAGACGCAGGGCCGCCATCGCAACGAGTGGGAAGCCATCGAGGCCGACGCCGCCGCTGTCGCGGAAGCGGGCGCCTTCGCGGTGGTGCTCGAAGGCATGGCCGAATTGCTCGCTGCGAAAATCACACGAGCCATCTCCATCCCGACCATCGGCATCGGAGCTTCAGCCGAATGCGATGGCCAGATCCTCGTGCTGGAGGATATGCTGGGTCTCTCGCCGTCCGTGCCGAAATTTGTGAAGAAGTTCGCGGAACTTGGCGGGGCGATAGAGGGCGCGGTAAAAGATTACGCCGCGGAAGTTCGCGCGAGGCAGTTTCCAGCCAAGGAACATGTTTACGCAATGGCCAAACCTGCTGCGGAGGCCCCGCGAGTCACGAAAATGTCCAAAAGGAAGCCCAGTTGAGCAGGATGTCTCATTGGGAAAGCTAACGCCGGGGATTACGGCCGCGGCAAGATGCGCCGGAACGTCTTCGGATAAAGACTTTGGTTCTTCTTCCCTCGCAACCGCCGCTGTCCTATCTGTTGCAAATCAGTCACTTTGAATTAAGGCAAGAGCGCCATGAGCAATGAAGAAAGTTTTCTGCGTGAGGTCGATGAAGACTACCGTCGCGATCAGACTGTAAAATTTCTCAAGACTTATGGCGCTTATCTTATCGCCGGCGCATTCGTGATCCTCGCTATCGTGGGCGGCTACAAATACGAGACGCAACGGCGCGCGGCCGAAGCCGCCAGCGGGGGTGACGCGCTGTCCAATGCCCTGAATTTGATCGATGCCGGGAACCGGGATGAGGCCGAGAAAGCGCTAGCCACCCTCGCCGGCAACGGACCCGGTGCATATCGCGTCCTTGCCCGCTTGCATGCGGCGGCCGAATCGGTGGCAAACAAGCAGCTTAAATCGGCGCTCCAGGATTATCGCGGAGTTGCGGATGACGCGGCGGCGCCTTCTGCGCTTCGGGATTTTGCGCGGGTCCAGATTGCAGCCCTGTCGGTGGACAAGGAAAGTTACGAGTCGTTGGCCCGCCAGTTGGAAGCGTTGCGGTCGGGAACAAGTGAGTGGCGGTTTGCCGCCAAGGAAATTCTGGGGCTTGCTGCGTACAAGGAAGGCAAAAAGGACGAAGCAGAGCAGTTGTACCGCGAAATTATAAGTGATGGCGATGCGCCGGCCGGAATGAGGCAGCGAGCGCAGGTCATGCTGGCGTTGCTTCTTGAACAGTCGAAAACGACGCCAGCGGAATCAACGGGGACAAAGGACGGGGCAAATGAGGCTAAGACACAGTAACCGGGGTGCAAGCCATCCCCTCTTGCTGTTGCAGTCAGTTTCGCTCATCACAGTTATAACTTTAGGCCTCGGCGGATGCAAGTCCATGGGGCTGAGCGAGCCGAGCGTTCCCGGCCTTTCATCTGTCACGTCGATGTTCGACAAGAAGCAGGAAAAGCTTCCTGGCCGGCGGATATCAGTGCTGAAGGCAGATGAGCAGGGAACCGTATCCGGCCCTGAGGCCACAGGCCCGATCACGCTGCCGCCTGCGGTCACCAACGCGTCGTGGAGTCAGCCCGGAGGCGTCCCGACAAACGCGCCCGGTCATCTCGCCATCGGCGAAGCTTTGCACACCGTGTGGACTGCTGATGCCGGCGAAGGCTCCTCGAAGCGCGAGCGGCTGACGGCAATCCCGATCGTCTACGAGAAACGAATCTTCACGATGGACGCCGAGGGCACGGTTCGCGCCATCTCGGTTGCAAATGGCGCCGTTGAATGGCGGTTCAACTCCGTGCCAGACCAGAAAACGGGCTTCGATTACCTGCATCCTTTCAATTCGAATAATGTTTCGCGCGCTGGGTTCGGCGGTGGAATCGCGGCCGACGGCGGCAAGATTTTCGTCGCCACGGGATATGGTAGCGTCATCGCCCTCGATGCAGCGACGGGCCAGCCTGTCTGGACCAAGAATTTCAATATTCCGATCCGGGAAGCGCCGACGGCCTCCGACGGCCACGTGTTTGTCGTCAACTCGGAAAGCGAGCTGTATTGCCTGAAGGCCACAGACGGATCGGAGCTTTGGACGCAGAAGGGGCTGCCGGAGGGTGCGGCTACGCTGACGAGCGCGAGCCCCGCCGTTGCCGGCAATTTTGTTTACGTGCCGTATCCGTCCGGCGAAATCACCGCCATCGACATTAAGAACGGCCAGCCGAAGTGGACGGATTCGCTCGCAAAGGGGCAGATCAACAGCTCGTCGACTGCAATCGGCGAAGCGGCCCGCCCGGTCGTCGACGGAACGACGGTTTTCGCGATGAGTCGCGGCGGACAGTTGATCGCCACTTCGAAGGACAAGGGTGAGCGCCTCTGGACCCGGGAGATCAGTGGCTCGCAAACGCCCTGGGTTGCCGGAGATACCCTCTTCGTTGTCGACGTCACCGGAAAGTTGATTGCCTTGACCCGCAAGGACGGCAAGGTCCGGTGGGTTACGGCATTGCCGGGCGAAGGCCGTTGGAGCGGGCCCGTGCTAGCGGGCGGGAAGCTCTGGCTTGCCTCCTCCGAGGGGCTCTTTGTTGGCGTCGACGCGGCTTCCGGGAATATCGGGATGAACACCGATCTTGGTTCTCCGGTCCTGATTACGCCGGTTGTTGCGGAGGGACGCCTTTACGTTCTCACGGACAAGGCCAAACTTATAGCCATGAATTGATCCGTAAGCCGTAAGGGCTACGGGCTAGTGTCCCGTCTCCGAATTGCCGACTATGTTGTCGGAAACATAAGGGACACCAGCAAAAACAAGATCGAGTGTGGCTTACGTCTCGCAATTGCCTATGAGAGCGTGCAGCGAAGGTGGTAGGCAATAGCGAGACGCCACACTAGTACAGGCGGCCGGAAGTTCGCACTCCCATTGCCGCAAACGATCAAGCGGACTTCCGGCCGCCTGTACTAGATACTAAAGAGTTGCTAGTACGTCTTATCCGCGGGAAGTCCTGTCAGCGCCCGCAGCATATGGGTCAGGACTTCCCGCGGGGCGTACTAGAAACACTGTTACGGCTTGCTCAGCGCCCATGGCTTACACCGTCGCTATCATCGGCCGGCCCAATGTCGGCAAATCGACCATATTCAACCGGTTCGCGGGCAAGCGGCTCGCGCTGGTCGACGATATGCCTGGCCTGACGCGCGATCGCAAGGAAACGCGCATCCGTATCGGCGCGCACGACATCATCCTGACCGATACGGCGGGCTTGGAGGATGCCGAGGCTGGCAGCATCGCAGCCCGGATGACGGAACAATCGGAATTGGCCATTGCCGAGTCCGACCTCATCATTTTCGTGATCGACGCCCGCAGCGAATTGACGGCCGCTGACAGAAGCATCGCGAACCTTATCCGCACGTCGGGAAAGCCTTTCATCTTGGCCGCCAACAAGAGCGAGGGACGTGCGGCTGACGCAGGGTTTTACGGCGCCTTCGAGTTGGGGCTTGGGGAGCCGCTCGCGATCTCGGCCGAGCATAATATCGGCTTTTCCGATCTTATGTCGGAGGTGAGCCGCCACTTGGATGGATTGCGCGAAGGCGAGGCGCCTGACGATGACGAAGGCGACCAAGAAGCCGGTGAACGCGGGAACCGTCCTCTCAAGCTTGCTATCGCAGGCCGGCCGAACGCCGGAAAATCTACGCTGGCCAACGCGCTTCTCGGCGAGGAGCGGATGATCACCGGCCCCGAAGCCGGTTTGACCCGCGACGCCATCGCCGCCGATTTCGATTGGAAGGGCAGGAAAGTCCGCCTTTACGACACAGCGGGCCTGCGGCGCAAGGCGCGCATTACGGCAAGGCCGGAGACGCTGGCGGTCGGCGACGCGCTCCGGGCCATTCGCTTCGCCGAAGTGGTGGTGCTTCTGCTCGACGCCGAGATGCCATTCGAAAAGCAGGACCTCACCATCGCCGATCTCGTCGAGCGCGAGGGGCGCGGCCTTGTCTTCGCGGTGAACAAGTGGGATTTGGTGGCGGACCCCCAGAGCCGTCTTGCCGAGCTAAAAAAAGCCGCCGAGCGGACGCTGCCGCAACTCGCGGGCGCGCTGCTCGTGCCAGTCAGTGCGCTGTCGGGCCGGGGGCTCGACAAGCTGATGCAGGCCGCCTTCAAGGTCTATGAGGCCTGGAATAAGCGCATCCCCACGGCGGAACTGAACCGATGGTTCGGCCAAGCCCTGGAGCGGCATCAACCGCCCGCCGTATCGGGGCGCCGCATCAAGCTGCGCTATATTACGCAGGCGAACGCCCGTCCGCCTACCTTTATCATTTTCTCCTCGCGCCCCGAAGCGCTGCCCAAATCCTACCTGCGCTATCTCGTCAACGACCTGAAGAAGGCCTTCGGCCTCGGGCCGACGCCGGTCCGCCTTCACGTCCGCAAAACAAAGAACCCCTATACGCAGGAGGACGAAAGGCCGGGCAAGCGATGACCGCGCCGGAATTCTGGTTCTATCATCTCGAGAGCCAGCCGCTTCAGGCCGTGCTGCCGGTTCTGGTGGAGAAGACGCTTGCCCGTGGCTGGCGGGCGCTTTTGCGCTTTTCCACGTCTGAGCGGCTCGAAACCATCGACAGTGCGCTCTGGATCTACCGCGAAGAATCTTTCCTGCCCCACGGCAGCGCGCGCGATGGGCATACGGATCGCCAGCCCGCTTTTCTCACGCTCGATGACGCGAACCCGAACGGCGCGGCGGTTCTCTTTCTGCTTGAGGCGGCGGAGGAGCGAGAGCCTGAGCGCTTTGCACGCGTGATTCGTCTTTTTGACCGGGCGGATGAAGAAGCCAAGGCGCTGGCCCGCGCCGAGTGGAAGCGCGCCAAGGCGGCAGGCTTCGAAGTAAGCTATTGGCGGCAGGACCCGAGCGGCGCTTGGAAGAAGTCCGCTTGAAACGCGGCTACGGCTGCCTTGACAGGAACTCGTCCCGTGCGCCTAAATGAGAGTCAAGGGGCCATAGCTCAGTTGGGAGAGCGCTGCAATCGCACTGCAGAGGTCGTGAGTTCGAATCTCATTGGCTCCACCATTCAAATAAGTATTGAGCATTGCGGCCTGTCTCAGCGAGGCACGGGCGGCGCGCTAGCGCTCGTGTCGCTCAGCTTGGCTACAACCGGCACTCAAGCCGCGGCGTCATGATTCCGGCGGCGAACTTTTAACGGCCTTTCACAACCTCATGGAGGGAGGAGTAATCGAGTTTCGTCTCCTGCCGGTCGGCCGCCGCTGTGGCGATGCCCGAAAGTGCGCTTACGAATGCCGTCGCCAGGGGCGACAGGTGCGCGACTTCGCCAAAGAGTTTCAGGTCTTTCCTCAAGTGCTCCGCGGGAAAGTTCGGATCGGCGTATTGCCCCGTCATCATCTGGTTGAGCTTCTTGTCGAAGGTCGGAGCGTAGAGCGCGCTTTCGCGTAGTAGACCCATGAATTGACCGGCATCGATGCCGTTTTCCTCGACGGCGTTAAGGGCCACCGAAAAGGATGACGTCAATGCCCCGATCAGGAAATTGAATATCAATTTCAAGGCGGAGGCCTGACCGACGGCGTCGAAAACGATCCGCCTGTTCGAATATAAATCAATGAAAGCGCTGACCTCATCGTCGATATTCGCGGCAGGTCCCGCCATCGCGATCAGGGTCCCGTTGCGAGCCTCGGGGCGGCTGCCGAGAACCGGATTTTCAATGTATCTGCCGTGACGGGCCTTCACTTGCTTCTCGACAGCCAGGCTTTGTGATGGCGCCAGGGTCGAGATTTGCACGAACGTCTTGCCGTTGAGGCTATCGATATTCTGGAGGATTTCGATAATGGATGCGAAGTCGGAAGTCACGGCAAGAACGAACCGGGCGCCGTCGATCGCCTGCCTTACGTCGCTGAAAAACTGGACATTGTTCGCGCCTTCCTTCGGGGACCGGCGCGCGAAGACGCTGATGCGGCTGGCCTCCTGACTGAGCCGCTCAGCGAGAGCTTCAGCGAGGCGTCCATAGCCGAGGATGCAAATGCGAGGTGCGAGGTTGCCGTTACTGTCGCTCATGTCCGCTCCAACCAAACCAGCGTTCGGAATTGCCGCGCCGCCTTTATAACATGCTTCGAATGCTGCGAAGCCCTTCAGCCGACAGGTGCGATCTGCCATTGCGAGCCGAAATCTGCGATCATTGCGGCTGCACGCCCACCGCCCTTATGAGATCGCCATGACCGCTGCCGCCTTTGACCTGATCACCCGTTATTATGCCGCCTTCAACGCCGGAGACATGGATGCATTCCTGTCGCTGCTGACCGAAGATGTCGTTCATGACATCAACCAGGGGGCGCGCGAAACCGGCAAAGCTGCGTTTGCGGCTTTCATGGAACGCATGAACCGCCACTACCGGGAAAAGCTGATCGACATCGCCGTTATGGTTTCGCCGGACGGCGCCAGGGCTGCGGCGGAATTCACGGTTCTGGGCGAATATCTCTCGACGGACGACGGGCTGCCGCCAGCCGAAGGACAAACCTATCGCCTGAATGCCGGCGCGTTTTTTGTCATCCGCGACGGCAAGGTGGCTCGCGTCACCAATTACTACAATCTTGAGGATTGGATCAAACAGGTGGGTGGCTGAATGCTGCCTGGCTGGGGCAATATATCCTCAAGGATCTTGCTGCAATCAACACTGACTTCGCGAGGCGGCCGATTACGCTGGGGGCCTGTGAAGCATTCAAGGCGATATCTTTTGCTTTGGAGGCCGAAAAACATTCGACTTATTGCAGGGATGTTTGTTGTTGAAGGCTGATCGGTGTGGAAACAACTGACCGTTTCCTTTTCGAAAGCGAGGATCACTTTTAAACGAATTTATTTAATCCGTGAGGCTGAGCTAAAGTAGTTCTACCTTAGGTTGTGTAAATAATTTATGCGCAACCGGATTATTGCATTGAGCAGATGCTAACAGTTTTGTAGCTTTGGAATAATTATTTCAATTCCACGTTTCATAATTTGCATCTCTGACGAGCAACGCGCTGCCGGAAGGTGGAAAGCCTTTGTGAGGAGGCGTTATTTGTTTTGAAGGTGGCGGGTTGTGTCTAGTTCTTGTAGATATGTAAAGAAATATAATAACGAGTGATCTATGCCTTAAATGTACCATGATCGTAACACTATTTATGTGCGCTTGGTGAGGAACTCATGACAAGCAATGAATTCGGTAAGATAAAAAGCCAGCGCGCTGTGGGAGCAGCTTCAACAAGACCGGCTGAAGAGAACTACACGCTTGAATCGTATCTACGAAATAACCTCGAGAATCTCGAAGAGTTTATTCCAAAGGCAAAGGGTGTAGTGCTCGCGTCAAGGCTGGGCAAAGATACGAAACTTGATCCTGATTATCGATCCGAGAATTCACTCGTCCAGGCGGACAGACGGAGCCAGAGCTTCGAAGCGGATTTGCCTTCGGCGAAGCGACCAAAAAAACTCTTCTCTTCTGTTTTGTCCTATTTAGCCATTGCTATATTGTCCGGAGGGATATCCGGAGGCGGATTGCTTTATTTCCTCTTGAATTACGCCGTTCCTCACGAAGCGGAGGTCAGCAGCGCTGCTCCCGATGCATCCGGGATCGGGTATGAGGAAGCTTCGGATCGCACGCCCGTGCAGACGCCGCCGTCTTCAAAGCCGCTCGCGCAGCAAACAGGGGCGCCGCCGTCCCCCAGCGCCGAAAGCCAAAGCGGCCCGACGGGAGATGCAAACAGCCAGCCCCATCCACCGGCGTCAAACGGGAATGCTGCGGAAGGAAGCAACTCGGCAGCGTTCTTTTCGGCCGCCGATGCCAATGCGAAGGATGCCAGCGTCGGGGACAAGATAGCCGCCATTGCTCCGTTGGTGGAGGCCGCGCCAACGCCGGCGCCGGTTCCCACTCCGAAAGTGTTTCCTGAAGAAAGGCCCGCGGAAAGCAGCAAGCCTGATGCGGGCGCCGCAAAACGGGAGAAGCAGCTTCCGAGAACTCGCCGCCGATCAGGAGGATAAGATGCTGAAACGGGCATCCACCCTTCTCACTCAGAATGACATCTCGGGGGCGCGTCTGATTTTCCATTATCTGGCGAACCATGGAAGCGCAAGTGGCGCATTCGCTCTCGCGGAGACCTATGACCCCAAAAAATGGGCTGGCCGCCGCATTACCGGCATGGCGCCCGACGCCGGCGTGGCCCGCACCTGGTATGCGCGCGCAGCTGAATTGGGAAGCAAGGAAGCCGCCGCCGTCCTTCGCAAGAACAATCCCTAAACCGATTACTGGCACAAACCCGGAAGCTGAATTCTTTGAGGGTATCATGAGATATTCGCCGCTTAAACTCTTGATAGCCAAGGCCCCGCATCGGCTGGTGGCTATATTCGTCGCCGTTCTATGCCTCTTCGCCTGCGTGAACACCGCCTCGGCGCAGTTCAAGACCCTGACGCAGACCTACGACCAGAAGAAGAGAGAGGCCAACGACATCTCGGTGGCCATCATAAACTCCGGTCTCACATGCACCTGCGCTCGCTTTTCGGAAGATATACGCAACGTCATCAACGATCTTCGGCCCGATGGGATCCGCGTCCTGCCCGTTCTCGGCGTTGGAGGCCTGCAGAACCTGAAAGATGTCCTCTTCCTGAAAGGGATCGACATGGGCATCGTGGATCAGGACAATCTGGCGCTTCTGAAGAAGAGGGATCCCAAGCTGTACGGGGATATAGAACAGCGCGTCCAGTACATCACCAAGCTTTACAATGCCGAGCTTCACGTGGTCGCCCGGAACGACATCAAGTCGCTGGCCGATCTGAAGGGCAGGAGGGTCAATTTCAACGTCAAGGAGCATCAGACCGAGGTCACGGGCGATCGCCTGTTTTCGATGCTGAACATTCCTGTCGAAAAGACGAACTACGATAATGATGAAGCGATCAGACGGCTTTTGAGCGGAGACTTGGCCGCCATGATGATTATCACCGGCGCTCCCCAGGCTGCGCTGGCCAAGTTCAAGAAAGAGGATGGGATGCATCTTGTTCCTGTCGATCAGGATAGCCTGCCAGGCATAGATTTCACGCCTGTTCTTTCGGAATATCTTCCGGCTGAGTTTACGAACAAGACCTATCCCAATCTTGTGCCCGAGGGCACGTCGGTTCCGACAATCGCCAACCGCGCTCTTCTTGTTACTTATGCCTGGCCGGAAGGCTCTGCGCGTTACAATAGGATCGCGAGGTTTGTGAATGACTTCTTCGGCAAGATCGATCAGTTCCACTCTTCCGCCAGACATCCAAAATGGAGCGAAGTCAATCTCTGGACCGATATTCCCGGCTGGACGAGGTTCAAGCCAGCCTCCCAATGGCTCGCCTCTCACCAGCAGCTCGCGCGTCTTGGTGGGCAGCTTGCAAAAGAGCAACCAGAAAACGTCCAGCAGGTCATTGGCGACATGCTGTCGAGCACGAATGGCCGCGATTTGAGCCCGAGCGAAAAAGATGCGCTCCTCAACCGCATCAGACAATATCTGGAAAGCAACCAAGCGGCGCGCTAAGATGTAAGCGCAGACTTGGGGCGTTATGCGCGGCTGAAAGTCCCGTATTCCAAGTGGCCTGCCTGCGATATCGCTGGCATCCACTGGGATTGGTAAAGGCGAAACCATCCGGCTGAAGCTGCACAAGGTGGGATATAGTTACATGACTGAAAATTCTGGCTCCATATCTCGACGTAAGCTCCTTAGAGCTGGGTTCGATGCCGCGATGCTCTATGGAGTGACGCAGCTTTCCCCCGCTCAAGCAGCCGGTGTCATGACCCTGCCATTCGACAATGGTGAACGTCCCCTCGTTAGCTACCCGCAAAAGCGGCCGCTCATTAAGCTCACGACCCGGCCCCCCCAGCTGGAAACGCCTATGGCCGTTTTCAACGAGTTGGTCATTACGCCGAACGACGCGTTTTTCGTCCGGTATCACCTCACCCGGGCTCCTGCGCTGATCGACCCGGAGACGTTTCGCCTGGAGGTTAAGGGTAAGGTCAACACCCCGTTATCTCTGACGCTCCAGGACCTGAAGTGGCTTGAACCCGTCGAAGTGGTGGCGGTGAACCAGTGTTCAGGCAATAGCCGCGGTTTCTCCAGTCCGCGCGTCGCGGGAGGTCAGCTTGGCAATGGCGCGATGGGGAATGCCCGCTGGAAAGGCGTATCGCTGAAGGCCATTCTCGACAAAGCCGGAGTGCAGGAAGGGGCTAGGCAGGTTATCTTCAACGGCGCCGATACGCCCGCCGCCGAAACCACGCCTGACTACATCAAGGCGCTCGATATAGACCACGCCCGCGACGGCGAAGTCCTGCTGGCCTACTCGATGAACAGCGCGGATCTGCCAATTCTCAACGGCTACCCCCTCCGCCTCGTCGTTCCCGGCTATTACGGGACATATTGGGTGAAACACGTCAACGAGATAACGGTCATCGATAGCGTGTACGATGGCTTCTGGATGAAGACGGCCTACAAGATCCCGAACAATCAGTGCGCCTGCATCGCGCCGGGGACGAAGCCGGCATCCACGGTGCCCATCAATCGAATGAATGTGCGCTCGTTCATCACGACCCATGCCGATGGCGCAAAGATATCCGCGGGGGACATCCACAAAATCGGCGGCATCGCTTTCGATGGCGGCTACGGAATTACAGAGGTTGTCTATTCAACCGACGATGGCAAGACTTGGCGCGGCGCAGACCTCGGACCGGACCTCGGGAAGTATTCTTTCAGGCAGTGGTCGGCAAAGGTCGTGCTTAAGGCGGGCAGTCACTCCCTCGCCGTGAGAGCCATCAACCGCATCGGTCAGACGCAGCCTGTCGAGGCGCTTTGGAATCCCGCAGGATACATGCGGAACAACATCGAAAAAATCAAAATCATAGCAGGCTAGGGGCTACGGACATGAAGGCTAGAGCTGTAGCGGCGGCGATCTGTGGCGCGTTCTTATTCGGCATGACATCGGTGCAGAGTGCTGCGCCTGCTTACAAGGCGCCGGAGGAAACCGTGAAGTTGACCCCAGGGCCCAATGTACACGTCGCCGAAACGTATTGTAGCGTTTGTCACTCCTACGAATACATCCTTACTCAGCCGCGCGGCCCTGGCTTCGGCCGGGACTTCTGGCGGGCCGAAGTTACCAAGATGATCAAGGTCTTTGGCGCCCCGATCAATGAAGCGGATGCAAGTGCTATCGTCGACTACCTTGCAAGCGCCGACAAGTAAACGATGGGGACTGCAGGTTTCTGGGCAGGCGGCGAGCTTTCGTCGCAACAGCACTGCTGGCAGGGCTCTGAAAATGTGACGTTGCCCATGGCCTCATGGTGAGCTTTCCGAACCACCACAGGCTCACCATGAGGGTTAAGCCATTGAAAGCCGCGACCTCATGAGCTTGTCGAAGGATGAAGTTAGGATTTCATGCTTTTTCAGCAGACTGCTGAAGGCCGTTCCACTGCTCAGAAAACTGCATCGCTGGTCTTCATCTGGCCCAGCCTTTCAAGCTGATCCAACATTATAACACAATTCATCTGATTCCGGCCTTCGTATAGTCATCAAAAGAGTTAACCTATACAGCTTCTTGCTGTGTTGACGCCGGTATATCCAATATCGGCGCTGCCCGTAGTTTGAGTAACAGTTCTGCGAGCGAATGGGCATGTCATATCTGAGACGGCCAAAAACTGATCTGGGCACCATCCTTGTTCACTGGCTGATTGTGCTGACTCTGTTCGGCGCTGCGCTCACGGGGCTTGCGATCGCCGCTCTCGATAATCCCGGCTTGCGAATCCTGCCCTATGTCAGCTTTCTCCTTCCGGGAGAGAATGTCTGGTATTGGCACCTCGCGTTCGGGATCGCGCTTGTCGCTTCATTCGTGGCTTATGCCGTCTACATAAGGCGGACGGACCTCACGGACCGCATTCGATTGAACAAATCGCGACTGAGGGCGCTTCTGATTGGCGGACGGCCCCGCTGGGCATCCGTCAACGTTATCCTCATCTGGGTTCTATTCATTGCTTTAGTCTTCGAGACGGTCGCTGGAACGCTTCTGTTTTTGGGCTGGGGCGGAGTTGTCCTCACGCTGCATTTGCACGCCGTATGGCTGCTTCTCGCCTTTCCTTTCCTGCATGCCCTTGGGCATTGGCTGTATGGGGGCGAGGGGCAGTTGCTTCGGATTTTCAGGCCGCAATGGCGGCTCCCGCAGCGTGCGCCGCAGCTTGTGGAGGCCCTGATCGAACGCGTTCAGCGGCTCGAAGTCGAGAACGCATCCCCGCCTGCCGGTAGTGAAAACCGCCTTGTGCCGGTGGGCGCGCTGATCAAGACCGCCAAGCCGATGACGGTTGCGGGCCCGCTCGCGATCGCCACTGCGATGGGAGCGGCCATCGCGTTTGTAAGTCCCATGGCCGATACACAATCGCGCCAAACCCTGAAACTCGTGAGAATAAACGCGGCGGAGGCCCCGGTCATAGACGGCGATGTCTCGGATGCGGCTTGGCGGCGCGCTTCGGTGAAAACGATCATCACGCAGCACGGGGCAAATTTCGACGGCGGCGAGTCAAAGGTTGAAGTCCGCGCGCTGCATGACGGCACATTCGCTTATTTCGCGTTCACCTGGACCGACCCGACGCGCTCGCTCAAGCACATGCCGCTCGTGAAACGGGAAGACGGATGGCGGCTCATGCGGAGCGCGCCGCCGGGGAACGAGGCCGAGCTTCATGAGGATAAATTCGCCGTCCTGCTGGCGGCGGGCGGTGCGCATCTGATCGGGGCGGGCATCCACTTCGGGCGTCAGCCCATTCCCGGCAAGCCGGCGGGCGCGACGGGCCGCGGCCTGCACTATATCGCAGGCGGCATCGGCGATATCTGGCAATGGCGGGCATCTCATGGCGGCTTGAACGGCCGGATCGACAATGGTCATTTCGGCCCGCCGCTTCCGGCTTCTGCGGCGCACTCTGCGGGCCGCTATCCTGGCGGCTTCGCACTGGACCCCGGATCGCTTCCGTATCAGAACAACTTCGAACTTCGCTCCGATCGCGAAACCTATCCATTAGTGTGGCCCCGCTCCTTTCCCAAGAGCCCAGATACGCTCGCCCGGCTTCAGTCTCTCAGCCTCGATCCGGAACAGAGCGATGCGGAGTCGTCCGCCGCCTGGC
The DNA here is from genome assembly GCA_963757195.1 of uncultured Alphaproteobacteria bacterium. Classification (GTDB taxonomy): domain Bacteria; phylum Pseudomonadota; class Alphaproteobacteria; order Rhizobiales; family Rhodomicrobiaceae; genus Rhodomicrobium. The sequence goes on along the minus strand of CAVWQG010000001.1, from coordinate 415,492 downwards.
TCCGTATCGAGGAAACCGAGCCTTTCACCGAAGAGCTGGATCGAAAGGTCCCGGTTGGGACCATCATTCCGAGCGTGCTTCTCACGCCCCAGGAAGCCGGAAGGCCCACGGATATCGCCGGGGCCGCGCGCTGGGCCAGCGGACGCTGGTCTCTCGAAGTCAAGCGACGCCTCGATACGGGGGGCCAATTCGATGTCGCCATCAAGACCGGGGCTTTGATGTGGGTCGCGGCTTTCGATCATGCCGAAACCTGGCACACCTATCATGTGAGGCCCCTTGAGTTGGAGGTGGAGTAATGGCGAAAGCATGCACTGTGGCGGTGAATGGCCAAACCTTCAAAGCAAAGGCAGGCGACGTGCTTCTCGACGCGGCGCTCGTCAGCGGGGTCAATATCTCACACGATTGCCGCGCGGGCGTTTGCGGCTCCTGCCTCACCAAAGTCGTTCGCGGTTCCACCATTTTGGGGGAAACAGCCGTTCCCGGCATGGTCCATGCCTGCCAGGCGCGGATCTTGTCCGATCTGGATATCGAGGCGGAAGAAGTTCCCGAGATCTCGTTCGCGGATGGGCATGTGAGTGCGCTTCGCCGGTTGGCTCCCGATGTCGCGGAAGTGGTCGTCGAGCCCGAAAAGCGCCTGCGGTATCTGCCCGGGCAATATTTCAACTTCAGGTTCGGCGGGTTTCCAGCCCGCAGCTACAGCCCGACGCGTCCTCTCAACAGACGGCCGCGCCCTCAAAGCATTACGCTCCAGATCCGCCGCCATGAACGCGGTCAGGTTTCGAGCCAGATCGGACGGGACATTCGCGCAGGCTGCCCCGTCGCCATCGAGGGGCCCTTCGGCAGCGCATTTTTTCGCGAAGGGAAAACCGCACGTCTTATCCTCGTTTCGAGCGGCACCGGCTTCGCGCCCATCTGGAGCATTGCCTGCGCCGCCTTGCGCGAGAATCCATTGCGCGAAGTCCTCGTCATCGCCGGCGTGCGCACGGACGATCCGGTCTACATGAGCGCGGCCCTGGAGCGCCTTGTGCGGTTCCCCAATGTTGACGTGATTGTGACGATAGGCAGGCGGCCGGGCGTGTCCAATCTAGTGCGGAAAGGCTATCCGAACGACCATCTTCCCGCGCTCTACGCAAACGACATCGTCTACGCCTGCGGCCCGGCGCAGCTGATCGAGGCCCTGGCGCCCGTCGCCGTGGCGGCCAGAGCTCAATTCTACAGCGATCCTTTCGAGCCAGCCCAGCAAACGGACGAGCCGCCGGTTTTCCTCGAAGGCGTGCGGCGCTTGAAGCAGTTGCTGGTTCAGGGCCGGGCCATGGGCCTTGCTCTTCCAAGCGGTTTCTTCGGTCTCAGCCGGGACGCGTAACTCTACGGCGCACCAGATTAAGGGCCCCTGAATTGGATGCCGCCCAAAGGCGAAAAAGTTGTTGCATTCTAAGGTGCTAGAACACCTTGTCCGCGTCCTAATGGCGCGGGCTGCGCAGTGGCTCAGACCAGCATCGTCCCGGAAGTCGCTGACCTAAAGCAAGCTTTCTCAGCTTCGGCGAACCGCATCTGCAAGCATGTCCGGCTTGCATAGAATATATGCCCCCGGCGCGCCTTTTTTTTGACATAATGTGGAGAAGCCTGCTCGGCAGCTTATCCGGGCGGGATGCCCGAAATCTATGGAGGCGAAACAATGAGTGCTGTCATGGCGAGCCCGACCACGAATGCCAAACTGCGCGCCTGGATTGACGAGATGACGGCACTGTGCAAGCCCGATCAGGTCGTATGGACCGATGGAACCCAGCAGGAAAACGATCAGCTTTGCCAGACGATGGTGGAGGCCGGAACCTTCATCCGCCTCAACCCGAAGAAACGTCCGAACTCGTATCTCGCCCGCTCGCATCCTTCCGACGTTGGCCGGGTCGAGGATCGGACCTTCATATGCTCCCAGAACAAAAACGACGCCGGTCCCACCAACAATTGGGCGCCCCCGGCAGAGATGCGGGCGACGCTGCGTGGGCTGTTCGACGGCTGCATGACCGGGCGGACAATGTACGTCATCCCGTTCAGCATGGGGCCGATCGGTTCGCCCATCGCAAAAATCGGAATGCAGATTACAGACAGCCCCTATGTCGTCGCCAACATGCGAATCATGACGCGCATGGGCAAGGCCGTGCTTGACGCGCTAGGCCCGGACGGCGCCTTTATTCCGTGCATGCATTCGATCGGCGCGCCGCTCAAGCCCGGCCAGAAGGACGTGCCGTGGCCGTGCGAAGGCGACATCAACCGCAAATACATCGTCCACTTCCCGGAAACGTACGAGATCTGGTCGTATGGCTCCGGCTATGGCGGCAATGCGCTCCTGGGCAAGAAATGTCTGGCGCTGCGCATCGCCTCTGTGATGGCGCACGACGAAGGCTGGCTCGCCGAGCACATGCTGATTGCGGCTATCCAATCACCGGACGGCGAGAAAACTTATATCGGCGCCGCGTTCCCGAGCGCGTGCGGCAAAACCAATCTCGCCATGCTGGTGCCGCCTAAAGGGTTCGAAGGCTGGAAGGTTTTCACTGTCGGCGACGACATTGCCTGGATCAAGAAAGCGCCCGACGGCTCCTTGCGGGCAATCAATCCGGAAGCGGGGTTCTTCGGCGTCGCGCCGGGCACGAATACGCTCTCGAACCCGAACGCGATGGCGACCATCAGCAAGAACACCATCTTCACAAACTGCGCGCTCACCGACGATGGCGATATCTGGTGGGAGGGCATGACCGATACGCCGCCGGCGCATCTCATCGACTGGAAGGGTGAAGACTGGGCGCCTGGCTGCGGCCACCCCGCGGCGCATCCCAACGCTCGCTTCACCGCGCCGGCGGGCCAATGTCCGTCCATTGACCCGGATTGGGAGAAGCCGGAAGGGGTGCCGATCAAGGCCTTTATATTTGGCGGCCGGATGAGCAAGGACTTGCCGCTCGTGTTCCAGGCGTTCAACTGGAGCCACGGCGTCTACCTTGCCGCAACGATGGGTTCGGAAGCCACTGCGGCCGCGATCGGTCAGGTAGCGATGCGGCGTGATCCGATGGCGATGCTGCCGTTCTGCGGCTACAACATGGCTGACTATTTTGGCCATTGGCTGAATATCGGACGCCGTGTGCCGAATCCGCCGAGGATTTTCCGGGTCAACTGGTTCCGCAAGGACGAAAACGGCAAGTTCATGTGGCCCGGCTTCGGCCACAATATGCGCGTTCTCAAGTGGATCGTCGACCGGGTGCACGGCCGTGGCTATGGGGTCGAGAGCCCGATTGGCTGGATGCCGCGGCACGAAGACATCGAGTGGAAGGGCCTCGATTTCCCGCCCGACGTGTTCTACGAGCTGATGGCCGTGGGGCGGGCGGAAGGCGCTGCCGAGGCGAAGGCTCACGAAGATCAGTTCGACAAGTTTTTCGATCGGCTGCCTAAGGAGTTCATCTTCGAGCGTGAGCTTCTGCGCTCTCGGTTGTGGCGTTCGCCCGATCGTTGGGAACTTGCTCACGAGGATGTCGTCCGGCCCGCAGCTTGAGTTTAAAGCCGGTTGATTGAGCCCTGCCGTCGTCCCGGAAAGCGCTTTAGCGCTTATCCGGGATCGTAGCATCTTGGCGCGACTCCCGGAACGAGAGCTAGGCGCTGAGCCGCGCGGTTTGGGCCGCTATTTTGATTATTGTCTCCTCAATTTGTAAAGTCGTCATTGTGCACGCCGCGGAGTATTTCAAGCCTTCCCAGCGGTAGCCAAGCGTGGATTTCAGTGGATATTCGCAGCGGCACCTAAGCTAAACCTGCCATCTTCTTCACTCCAGATCTAGAAAGGCTCGTTTACGGGAGTGATAGGGTGTCTAAAAAAAGGCCACCAAAAGCAGCGAAACCAAACTCAGCGCTGCAACCAGACCCATCACGCCACGCACGTCCGCAAACTAAAGGCCAAATAACACGCCAAGGGCCATCATCACCCCAATCCATCCTTCAAAATCAAGTCCAGGTGCCGCCATCGCTTCTTGGCGCGCTTTTGAGCAAGCGTTGGATGATCGCACGCTCCTTATGGAACGGATTTTTTCGGTTCGCGACGCTCTTGAGCGTATCATACCTCGTCTATGACCGATTTTATGAGGCCGATGCGACAATTGCGGCCTCTGCATCAGATCCGCAATTTGCCTTTGAATATCCGTTCACTATTACAAATAACAGCCACGTATTCAAGATACGTGATGTGCACTGGAAATGTGAATATATAAAAATCTCTGCAGAAAATATCTCTATGAGTGACAGCAGCTCCATTGCAGGATCAACAAATGTTATCCTTCCTGGGAAGGTACTAAATATAGATTGTTCTGTAATTGGTCCTAATTCTCGGATCATCAACATTCCGCAAAAGCCGAAAATAACAGAGGCGATTATAAAAATTGAAGTCTCGTATAAAGCTGATTTATTTGGTTTGTATGCATTTGATAGAAAGCCAGAACCTGCATTGTTTAGATGGTTCGCGGACGCATCGAACCCACAATGGATTAAGGGAGAGTTTGCTAAATAGGGTGAAACCATAGTGACAGCCGCTCTCACCGCTCGCGGAACATTCGTGACAGCTGATCCGTAATGGGCTTGAAGAGATAACTCAGCATCGTCCGGCTTTTGGTCTGCAGGAAGACTTCCGCCGGCATGCCCGGCGTCAACTGCCTGTCCCCGAGGCGCTGTATCTCCTCCTGTTTCAGGGAGATCCTCACATCGTAATATGCGCCCGATTGTTCGCGAACGAGATCGGCCGAAACGACCTCCACGTCGCCATTGATCTCCGGCGTGGCGTCGGCGTTGAAGGCGGAAAGCCGGATGCGGGCGCTTTGGCCGGTCCTGACCTGGTCGATCTTGTCGGGGGGGACATGGGCGTCGATCTCAAGGGCGTCGCCGTCGGGTACGACGAGCATCAGCACTTCCGCAGCAGAGACGACGCCGCCCGCCGTGTGAACCGCGAGCTCGTGGATCGTGCCGGATGTCGGGGCGCGGATAACCGTGCGATTGAGCTGATCCTCCGCCGCGAGCTTGTGTTCGATAAGTTCGCCCTCCTTTGCCTCGGCTTCGCCCAAATCGCGAAGGACCTCGGACCGGAAGGTTTGTTCGGTCTGGAGGGCCTGCAGCCGCGCTTCGTGGACTTTGTTGCTCGTCTCCGCGATCTGCGAAGCGAGCTGCCCGTCAAGGCCTTCCATCCGCGCGGCGTCGCGTTGCAGCGTGGTCGCGCGCTGGATTGTGACAAGTTTCTCCTGCAACAGGTTCTGGACGCTTTTCAGCTCGCCTGCCGTGATGCCCATCTGCTGCCTGTTCGACTGCAGTTGGGCCTCAAGACCGGCGATCTGCTTTTCGAGCTGGTCGATCCGGCTTTGGGCGAGGTTCTGTTCACCGAGGCGCCCGATTGCCCGGACCGCGAAGAAGTCGCGCTCCGACTCGAGGAGGCGGTCGCGTTCAAGCGGGGCGATCTCTGCGGACAGCGCGGTTGGCCAGCGAGGCTCGGCGGCCCCGTCGCGTTCGGCATTGAGGCGGGCGATCTTAAGCCGCACTTCATCAAGCTGCCGGGCGATTACCTGCAGGCTGGTGCGGGCCGCCGTCTCATCGAGCCGTGCGAGCTTGTCGCCCGCCCTGACCTTGCCGCCATTGCGAACAAGGATTTCGGCGACAACGCCGCCGGTCGGATGCTGCACCTTTTTGACATCGGAGTGCAGCACCAGTTGTCCGGCAACGATCACAGCGCCCGACAGCGGAACCAGGCCCGCCCACCCGAGCGCAACGACGCCGGCGATGATGAGCACGCGTCCACCCTGGCGCAGTTCGCAAGACAGCGCGTGCTCGAAATGACGACTGAGGCAATCGGCCTCCGCGCTGGCGCCTGGAGCTGCGACAGGCGCGCGGAGCGTTTCGTACAACCGCGCCAAGGCATCTTTTACGACCGGTGTGGCCGTTGCAGCGCTTTTGCCCATGACGGCCGCCAGCCGAAGCCCTTGCTGGCTGCCCCACACGCGAAGAGCAGCGAGGCGCTCCGGGCGGAGCCGGGGCAAGGCAGTCTCGCAGACCTCGCCGGGCAGGCCTTGTCCTGCTTGCGCCGGTTCAATTCCGCCAGGAAGACCGGCCCGATCGGAATGAGGCGGCCAGAAGGGGCCTTTCGCGGTGCTGCCTGGCCTGAGATCCACCTCCCGGTGCTTGTGCCGCGCGGCCCTCGCCAGCAAGTCCGCGACTGCGCGCGGCGAGGTGCCGGCTGCTGGCGTTGCCGGCCCTCGATGGGCAATTCTCGATCGGGCGATAGACGAACTCATGCGGCGCAATCCTGCTTGGCGGTTGGCGCCGTCTCCGCGGGTTTTGCGGTTTCTTTCGGGCCTGGGAGCTGTGCCAGCACCTCGTCGCGAGGGCCAAAGGCGAGCGTTTCGCCCTTGTACAGCACAAGGGCTTTGTCGAGCGCCGCAAGCGCGCTGACGCGGTGAGAGATGACAATCACGATCGATTGTCGCGCGCGCATCACCGCGATGGCTCGCGTCAGCGCAGCTTCTCCTTCCGCATCGAGATTTGCGTTCGGCTCGTCTAGAACAACGAGAAAGGGCCTGCCATAAACGGCGCGGGCGAGCCCTATGCGCTGGCGCTGCCCCGCGGAGAGAAGTGCGCCGCTCTCGCCGATGCGCGTGCCGTACCCATCGGGCAATGAGAGGATGAGGTTATGCGCGCCTGCGATCTGCGCGGCTTCGAAGATGCTGGCGTCCGCCGCTCCCTTTTCGAAGCGGCAGATGTTCTCCGCCACGGCGCCGTCGAACAACTCCACGTCCTGCGGAAGGTAGCCGATGTGCCGGCCGAGTTCGTCGGTATCCCATTGATCGAGGCGGGCGCCATCGAGGCGGATGGCGCCTTGAGCTGGCTGCCAAATCCCCACAAGCGTTCTCGCGAGAGACGACTTGCCGGAGCCGCTGGCTCCAAGCAGCGCAAGCCCCGTGCCCGCGTTAAGTTCGAACGACGCGTTGCGGACGGAGAGACGGGTCGAGCCTGGCGGCGCGACGGACACGTTCTGCGCGGACAAGGATTTGGCGGGACGGGGCAGGGCGATGGCGGGCGCAGACGGCAGCGCATTTTCCCGCAGCGTGCCGCTCAACCTTTCGAGCGCCTGACGGGCGGATGCAAGCTGCTTCCATGTTCCGAGCACGATCTCGATGGGAGCCAGCGCCCGGCCCATTATGATGGAGGAGGCGATCATGATGCCTCCGCTCGCCTGCTCGGCGATGACGAGCGCCGCGCCGATGCCCAAAATCGAAGACTGCAGAATGTAGCGCAGGACCTTGGCGAACGTGCCGATGCTCGCCTCCACATCGCGCATCCGGAGCGTTTCCGCGATATAGGCCTGGTTAATGCGGCCCCACTCTTGTGTGAAGCGGCCTCTCATGCCCAGCGAGTGGATCACCTCGGCGTTACGGATCGTCGACTCCGCAAGCGCGGCCCGCTGCGTCGCAAGCTCGACCGACCTTTGCACGAACCTTTTCGACTGACGCTCGGCGAGAAGCGTCGAACCCACGATCAGGCAGGCTCCAAGCGTGGCGGCGAGCCCGATCAAAGGGTGGAACACGAAAAGCGCCAGAACGAAAATCGGGATCCAGGGCATATCGAGGAAGGCGGTCGGCCCCATGCCGGAAAGAAAGGCGCGGACATGCTCGATGTCCCGGACGGGCTGCATCACGCTCGCGCTGTTCCCGCCCTTCAGGCGCAGGCTCTGGACCGCTGAATAGATCGGCTTTTGGAGGGAGGCGTCGAACAGCGCTCCGATCCGCGCGAGCATCCGCGAGCGGGCTGCATCGAGGTACCCTTGCAGGAGATAGGCCGCGAGCAGGATCACGGATAATCCGGCGAGCGTCGCGAAACTGCGGCTCGGGAGCACGCGGTCGTAGACCTGCAGCATATAGATCGAGCCGGACAGCGTGAGCACGTTGATCGCGCCGCTGAACGCAGCAACGCTGACGATACGGCGGCGGGCGTCGGCGAGGGCAGCCGCCACGGCGCCCGAAGCTTCGGCGTGCCAAAATGGCGTTCCCCTTTCGGAGGCGGCGGAAGCCGAGGCCGAAGCGGCCGGCGCCGCGCCCGCGTCCCCGAATGTCGGTGCAACATTCCTCGCCGCCATGTTCTGGTCCTCTGCTGATAACAACTGACTGCGCGCCTAGCAGCTGCTGAGCCCATGGCAGCTTGCCGAACCCACGACAAGCTCATGGTTCGACAAGCTCACGATGAGGGTTAAGTCATTGAACTTGCTCGACCTCATCCTGAGCTCGTCGAAGGATGAAGCCTGGATTTCCGCTTTTCAGCATCCTGCTAGGGAATTTGCTGTCAGTTCAGGTGACTGCAACTCACGGCCTGAACTCATAATGGTAAGTCTTACGATAAACGAGACGAGATTATGACAATTAAGAATTGGAGCGTTCAACAGCTTGTTATGAAATATAGATACGAACTGAACCCATTATTGCCTTTCTTGTCTTGATCTGAGTGTTTTTTTAAATAGGTGTGTTGGTTTTAGACATATTCATTTACCGATCCACATAATAAAAGCTCAATCTTGCCGGGTTCCGATGCAAACTGAGGGAGTCACCGGAGGTTCAGTTTGAGTGTTCGCTACCCCTGTCGTCATGCGAGCTGGCGCCGCGTCGAGACGGCAGTGCATTCCGGATTGGAAGCACTCGCCAAGGTCTTGCGATGCGCGGCAGCCGCTGCTCCTGCGGCTCTCACAGCTGTTCTCACCGCGGGCTGCCTGGTGGGGCCGGATCACCAATCTCCACCACCCCCAAGCGTTTCTTCCCTGACGCCGGAGCCCCGCTCCCCCATGCCCGGACCGGATCAGCAGGCCTATGTGAAGGAGCTGGACATCCCCCAGCAATGGTGGTCGCTCTTTCGCTGCAAGCCGTTGAACAGGATTACCACGCGGGCCATCGAAACCAACGCCGACGTCGAGGCGGCGCAAGCCGCGGTGCGGATCGCCAACGCGAATACCGAGGCGGCGCGGGGCAGCTTCTTCCCCCAAGTCGGCGCCAGTCTTGGCTCTTCGACGCAAAAGCCTTCAGCGGCGCAAGTGCAAAGCGTAGGCGGCGCCAGCACCGCGCCCTATTCCCTGTCGACGGGACAACTCTCTGTTTCGTATATGCCCGACATTTTCGGCCTTACCAGGCGGCAGGTGGAGTCGCTCGCGGCCCAGGAGGAGGCCCAGCATTTCGAACTGGAAGCCGTGTATCTGACGCTGACCTCGAAACTTGCCCTTGCCGCCGTTCAGGAGGCGTCCCTTCGCGAACAGATCAAATCCTCAGAACAGAGCATCGACATCGCTCGCGACGTGCTTTCGCTTCTGCAGAAGCAACTCGACGCCAACGAGGCGAGCCGCGTCGATGTCGCCACGCAGGAGGCGGCCCTTGCCCAGTTCGAGCAGCAGCTTGCAGCGCTACAAAAGCAGCTTGGCGCCAACCGGGACCTCATGATCGCCCTCACAGGGCATTTTGCCGGCGAGGGGTTGCCCGAGAAATTCGACTTCGCCTGCCTCCGTCTGCCGTATGACCTCCCGCTCAGCCTTCCGTCGTCGATCGTTCAGAACCGTCCGGACCTGCGCGCGGCAGAAGCGAACATGCATTCGGCAACGGCGCAGATCGGGGTTGCGATTGCAAACCGGCTTCCGCAATTCAACCTGACGGCCGGCGGGGGAACGAGCGCGTCGGCCATAGCCAAGTTGGCGAGCTTCTCCTCGCCCCTCCTGTTCTGGTCGCTCGCGGGAAACGCGGCGGTCACCTTGTTCGACGGCATGACCTCCCAGCAGAAGCAGCGCGCCGCCGAAGCCGGGCTCGATCAAGCCGCCGCGCTCTACCGCAGCGCGGTCATTGTCGCCTTCCAGAACATCGCCGACGTGCTCCAGGGGATCGAGGCCGACCGGCGCTCCTATATCGCGGCGTTGCGGGGGGAAAAAGCGGCGGTTTCCAATCTCGAGATGACGCGGAGGCTCTTGGCCGAGGGGCAGACCAACATGCTTCAAGTGCTGACCGCACAGCAACTCTATGCTCAGGCGACCTCGGCCAAGGCTCAGGCCAAAGCGGCGCGGCTTGCCGATACGGTGATGCTGTTCCAGGCGCTTGGCGGCGGCTGGAAAAACGCGCTGCGGCCCGTGGGGTGAAACGGAGCAAGAGTCCGCAAAGAGATGGACTTCGGCCTCACAAAAAAACCCCGCAGCGAGGGCGGGGTTTTGTCGGCGGCGGGGCCATCCGTCGGCCCGTCCGGCAAAGTGTGATTAACAGCCGTGGACGGCGAGGCAGCGGAAGAACCGTGGTCCGCGCGCGGGCCAGCGAGCGAAGCACTCACGGCGCCAAAAACCGCAGCGGCCCCACTGAACCTGTGTGATCGGGCCCGTTTCGGCTTTGGCGGCGGGGAGCGTGTTCAGGGGAACAGCTTGAGACGGAAGAGCGCAAAATGCGAGGGGGGTTAGGACGGCGGCGAGCGCCAGGAAGCGTTTCATGAGCAAAAACTCCGCGATTGAGTTTCTTTCCTACAGCGCCGCAGAGTGGGCGAACAATGCTTAACGCCGGATGAACGCAATGAGCCGCGATCCCGGAAATCTGCGAAGCCGTCCACAGGCTTGGGCGTTTCGGGATCGGGTCCGGCTTTGTAACATCTGCGCCAGCAACTTCGCGGGGGAAGGAACTTTCCAAGCAAACATTGCTTCGATTGGCATGCCGGTCGTCATGGAGAAAGCACACGCGTCCGGCTTGTCTTGAGGAAGCGGCCATGGCTTTTCCGATCGGAACCGACGAAAGCGCGCACGGCGCGGCGCCGTCCACCACGTACTTCCTGATCATTGCGAACATTGTGATGTTTCTCGTCGAGCAGAGCCAGGGCGAGGCCTTTGTGCGTCACTGGGCTTTCATACCGCGCCAGTTCTTCGAGAACCCGGACGTCCATTGGCCGACCCTTATCACCTCCATGTTTCTTCATGGAAGCTGGCTGCATCTCCTCGGCAACATGGCCTATCTCTGGACCTTCGGCGACAATGTCGAGGACGATTTCGGCCATTTCGGCTTTCTGGTCTTTTACCTCCTCGCGGGCGTTGCCGCCATGCTCGCCCAGGCAGCTTACATTTCGCATTCCGTGTTGCCGAACATAGGGGCGTCCGGCGCCATCGCAGGCGTTCTTGGCGCGTATCTCGTGATGTTTCCGGGCGGGAGCGTCAAGCTCCTGACCAATCAAGGGATCGTGCGGCTGCCAGCTCTGATCGCCATCGGCGGGTGGATTCTGCTGCAGTTCCTAAGCGCCGGAGGGGAGCTTGTCAGGGCTCACCCCACAAGCGCGGGCGGCATCGCCTATATCGCGCATATCGGAGGCTTCATCGCCGGGATCATCCTGTCGGTTTTCTTTCGCAGCCGGCGAACGTCTACCGCGTGAACGGCCGATGAGAGCGGCGCGGGGCTGCGCAAGGATTCCCAGCCTCCCGTACTAACTCTTTGCCGAATAGCGGTCAGGGTCGAAACCGGCCGTGGCGCTCAGAAAAAGGCGCGACAGCCTGGCCCCCAACTGCGGAAATCCCCATAAACGCCGCGCGCGGACGCTCTCCGCTTGGGACGTCCAGGCTCACTGTTGACCCCAGTCACTCGCCAAAGGCAGGCCAGCGCGGGCTCGCCTATTCCGCCGCCGTGGAATAGGCCGGCTGATCGCCCTGCGGCTCGTCCGCGCGGTCCTCGTCTGGATGATGGAAGAAAAATACAACCAGAACAGAAGACATCGCCAGAACAGCCATCAGCAGAAAGGCATACTGAAACGACCCAAACGCGCCGACCACCCATCCGGTAATCGCCGGCGCAAGGAAGCCGGAGATCGCAAAGCCCGTATCCATGATGCCAAGCGCGGTGGCAGCCCGGCTTGGCGCGATATCAACATTGACCGCGTAGTATGCAGCATTGGCGCCCATGCTGAAGGCCACGGCCATAGTAATACAGGCAATCGCAACCGGCAGGCTATTGGTGAAGCCGATCGGGATCACTGCGAGCGCCGCCACAAGCTGAGTGACGCCGATCAACATGCTTCGGGATATCCGCAACTTGCCTGTGCGCTTCAGCAGATAATCGGAAAGATAGCCGAGCGCCACAAGCAGCACCGAGGCGCAGGCCCAGGGCAAGATGGCGAACAGCCCCACTTCCCTCACGTTCAAATTGTAGGTCTGGGCCAGGTAGTCCGGCAGCCAGGTCATGAAGAAGAATAGGAAGTAGCCGAATACGAAAAACGCCCAATAGTTCGCTAGAAGCGTCGGGTTGGTGAGAAGCAGGCGCCAGTCAGTAAAGCCGTGACGCACGTGCCCCAATGTGCGGTCGCGCTGCGCCTCGACCCCGCCGCGGATATGCTTCAACTCAGCGTCGCTGACATATGCCGACTGCGCCGGGTCATTGCGGAAGAAGATGAGCCACAGTGGAATCCAGACTGCGCTCAATACGGTCAGCGCGAAGAACATGCCCCGCCAGCCGAACGCATAAATTAACTGTGTTGCAACCGGCGCGCCGATCGCCAGTGCAAGCGGCACGGCGACAAGCGTGTTGCCAAGGGCAATGGCGCGCTCGTGTGGGGCGAGCCAACGGCTGACTGCTCCGGTTACCGCCGGGAAATTCGGCCCTTCCGCAATCCCAAGAACGGTGCGTGCGAGGTAAAGCGTGAGAAACCCGCCGGCAAATCCGGTGGCGCCGATCGATGCGCTCCACGTCACAGCCGCGGCGAGAAGCACCGCGCGGGCGCCCCACCGGTCAACCGCAATCCCGCCAAGAAACGTGGTGACAGCGTAGCCAAGCCCGAAGGCCCCAAGGATCAGCCCGATCTCTGCGGGGTCAAGCCCCAGCTCGGCCTTGATGGCGCCGGTCGCGAAGGCAATCGCCGACCGGTCAATATAATTCGCAACGGTGATGTAGAAGAGAAGGAAGATGACAAGCCAGCGGAAACCGCGCCTGGGAGCCTTGGTCTCACGGTCTTGCGGCCGAGCTACTTGAGGCCCTGCGGACAGCCCTTTCGCGGACTCCGCGCTCGTGCCTGTCATCGTTGGTTCCTCCCCTGTCTCTTTTCTGGATTGCTCCGATCCCCGCCTGAAGCCGGATCAGATACAAGATGTAGGTCGACCGCCGAGAGACTTCCGAATCTGGCCACCGGGCCCGTAAGCGGTGCATCGTCGAACCCCTGCTGGCAGTAGCTAAGCCAAAAATGTCGGCGTCCGCTATACCCTCAATTGCGTTCTATGGTTCCGCAATTTCGAACATCGCCTTTCGGCCTATTCCCGAAGATACGGCGCCCTTTCTTCAGGGAAGGTTGCTGTCGGTCGCTCACGAAGGGAGTTGTCCGTAAAGTCCGCCCGCATTTTTTAGAGTGAGCACCGCCATGGATGGGAGTTGCAGGGTCAAAAAGGTGTTTAGATACCGCTTCGCTCTGAGGGCGTTTTAACGATTACGGGCCGCCCCTTGCAGCTGGAAAGCCGCCTGCCTAGTCAAGCCCCTTAATTAGCTCCCGCATCTCGGCCTGCGTGTCGAGGCGCCCGGTCATCATGAGAGTGAGCCCGCGCGTAATGACCACGTGCCCCTGCGTTTTCGGGTGGTTGTTGATGTCATTCATGAGGCGGCCGAATGTGTGCCCCAAGTCGCCCGTCTCGACGAGCGCAAGGGCTCGCGCTTTACACCACTTGATGTGTTCGTCGCGTGTCATGGCTGGCCCTCCTTTTGCGCTCGAGAGTCGAGAAGGCGAATTGTCTTCCTTGCGCAGTTGCTTTCGTAGTTTTCTCATGAAAATCGGCGCCGTGAAAGTTCGAAAGCGCGCCACCTGCCTCAACTCGAGAGCATTGGGAGCCATAGCGCGCGCTTGCCAGAAAGCGGGCTTCACGCTCTTCTCCTGACGATCGTCACAGCTGTCGGCTGCACGTCACGGTTAAATCGGCGTCCGCCAAGTGCGCCCGCATTTTTGGTGAAACCGGAACAGTCTGCTCAGGCCAGCATCCGGCGGACATCGTTTCGGCGCTCCAAGAAGGCGTGCTTCAGCACTGCGCCGACATGGGCGAAGATCAGCAGATAGAACAGCGACGGCAGGATGAGGTCATGGGCGGTCGCGAAAATCGCCGCCGTGCGCTTGCCTGGGTCGATGGGAGAGTGCAACGCCCATCCGAAAAACTGGATCGCCTCGCCGCCGTGAGCGCTCATAAGAAAGCCGCTCAGAGGAAACGCCAGGATCAGGCCATAGAGGCCGGCATGAACCGCACGGCTGAGGCGGCGTTCTCGTGGCGTAAGGTTGGGCGAAGGCGCCGGTGGCGGGCTGATCAGAAGCCAGAGCAGGCGGATAGCCACGACGGCGAATACGGCGATGCCGAGCGATTGATGGGCGGCGAGGAACTCGGCCCGGTCGGGAGACTCATCTTTCAACACCGACACAAACAGGCCCAGGGGCACGAGGCAGAGGATCAGCGTCGCGGTGGTCCAATGCGCAGCGCGCGAAATGAGCCCGAAGGTGGATGCCGTATTGAGGGACGGCACAGGTTTGATTGTGCGCCGCTTGAGCTGGAGCCAGGACGCCCAGACAAGAAAACCGGCAGCAAGCGTGGCGGCGATGGCCTGGATGTTGAGGATCAGAGGCTTGAACGGGTCGAGCGGCGAGGATGGGGGCGGCATGGCTCTGAACGTTCCGTCGAAGTCGGCCATGACGATAGACACGACCAGCATGACAAGGGCAAGCGCCGCCAGCAGCGTTCCGCCGGCTCTGACAAAGCGGTTTGCGGCATTGAGGCTGAGCGCCAGAGCGACTGCGAGGGCAAGGTAACTGAACGCCATTTTCTACCCGTGTTTTTGCGGCGGCTCTTGCGTGGTCCGCAGCGCAAATTGTGACGCGCACTTCTACCATAAGTCACGGCGCCTTTGATCCCGGAAGAAAATACTTATATATTTACTTATGTGAGTTTTACAAAACGAACCCAATTTTAACCTCCCGTACACCCTCACGGGGTGGCGCCCGCTGACGGCTGGTATAGACGCCAGCCCGTGGATTTCGATCCGCTGCAACTGACGCGCCGCGTGTCCTGCCTTATGCTGGGCATCGAGCCGGGAGCGGCGGCAGCTTGGAGGCGCGAGCGTGGGTGACCATCGATGCGATCACGACGAGCCCGAGGGGGCATCTCGCTGACCGCCGCTGAGGCCGCCCCTCTCCCGCCGCGCAAGATCATTCATGTGGATATGGACGCGTTCTACGCCTCCATCGAGCAGCGCGACAATGAAAGCTTGCGCGGCAAGCCCGTTGCCGTCGGCGGCTCGAGCGCGCGCGGCGTGGTGGCGGCGGCGAGCTACGAGGCGCGCCGCTTCGGCGTCCGCTCGGCGCTGCCATCGGTCACCGCAAAGCGCAGATGCCCCGATCTGATCTTCGTGAAACCTCGCTTCGAGGTCTACAAGCAGGTTTCACGGGAGATCCGCGCGATCTTCGCCCGCTACACGCCGCTGATCGAGCCACTGTCGCTCGATGAGGCCTATCTCGATGTCACCGGGAACCTGAAAGTCATGTCCTCGGCGACCGGCATTGCCAAGGAAATCCGGGCCGCGATCCGGGCCGAGACCGGCCTCACGGCTTCGGCGGGCGTCTCCTACAACAAGTTCCTCGCCAAGCTGGCATCCGACGAGAACAAGCCCGACGGCCAGTTTGTGATCACGCCGCAGATGGGACCCGGCTTCATCGAAGCGCTGCCTGTCGCCAAATTCCACGGCGTCGGGCCGGCGACCTCGGCCAAGATGAACCGCCTTGGCATTCACACCGGGCTCGATTTGCGCGCCCGCGATCTGCCGTTTCTCATCAAGGCATTCGGAAAAGCCGGACGCTTTTATTATTGGATCGCGCGCGGCGTCGACGAGCGCCCGGTGCGTGCGGACCGCATCCGCAAGTCCATCGGGACGGAAACTACCTTCCTCGAAGATCTGACGGCCTTCGAGGCGATGCGCGATGTGCTGGTTGAACTTGCCGCGAAGGTCTGGCGGCATTGCGAGGCGACGAAGATGCGAGGCCGAACCGTGACGCTGAAAGTCAAATACGCCGACTTCCAGATCGTGACCCGCAGCCGGACATTGCCAGCCGCCGTCGCCTGCGAGGGGGATATTTGCGAGGCCGCCATCAAGCTCCTCGCGCCGCTCATGCCGCCGTCAAAGGGCGTCCGCCTTCTCGGCTTGACCGTGTCGAATTTGGAAGATGAAAGCATGGGCGTAGCGTATCATTCGCAAATAAGCCTCGCGCTCTAAGCTCCGTCAATTCCGCAGGTCAGCCTTTATGGTTCCATCGACTGTTCTCGGCATCCTGCTTTCGGCGACAGCGTTCCTGTTTTTCACCTGCTTCGACACCGCGAGTAAATTCCTCTCGCGCGACTATTCCGTCTTTCAGATCATGAGCGTCGAGTTCGTGACCGCGACGGTCCTGCTCGTTCTTTTCGCCATCCAGAAAGACAGGAAGAAACCAGAGCAGCGAACTTTGGTTATGACCCGGCCTTCGCTGCATGTCCTGCGGGGGATTGTTCAAATCCTCGGACAGTCGCTCGTCTTTCTTGCCATCCCGCATCTTTCCCTTGCCGAGTTCTACGTCATCATCTTTTGCATGCCCATCATCACGGTTCTGAAAGTGGGCTGGTTTCTGAAAGAGCGCCCCCCCGCCTTCATATGGCCGGTGCTCGCGGTGAATTTCCTTGGCGTTTTGATCGCGCTCCGGCCCGATCAGGGGATGAATTTCTGGGCGCTCGTTGCGCTTGCCGGGACCGTCCTTCTAGCCGGTTCCCTGGTGGTTCTTCGCAAGATGATGGAGAGCGAGACGCCAGAAATGGCGGCCATTACGGCGAGCGCGGCGCTCGCGCTCGGCGCGCTTGCGGTGACGCCCTTCGTCTACAAATCCGTTTCCGCGCCGGATTTTGCCTTGATGGTGCTCGGCGGGGCGCTTTTCGCGCCGGCCCAAATCATGCTCAGCACCGCCTTCCGGCTTGCCCCCGCGGCGCTGGTAAGCCCGCCGCAATTTCTGCAGCTCGTCTATGGGGCGCTCGGTGGATACGTCGTCTTCGGCGATGTCCCGACCTTGTGGATCTACCTCGGCGGCGCGACGGTCATCGCCGCCAATGCCTTTCTGCTTTTCGCACACAATGAAGGGCTTCGCACCCAAGCTTGCGCGGAGGAGAGTTGACCACGATTGCGGCGTGTCTCGCAGGTGGGCCAGGATTTGGCTTGGAGCCGGTTCCGGCCCTATTCCGCGGCTAAGTCGGCATCGTCATCTGTCGTTAGCGGTTGGCGCCTTTGCTTCGCTCTCAGGGCATCGAGCACCAGCTGCATGGCTTGTTCTCGCGAAAGGGTTGGAAACGCTTTGCTCGTGTTTTCAAGCATCTTTGTGAACGATGCCTGCTCATCAGGAACGACTTCGCGCGTTAGCGCGACCTCCTGCATGATCGTTTTCACTTTAGCAAGGAGCGCATTTTGGACATTCGTGACGGCGATTTTATGCGGAATCCCGCTAATCTTATAGTCAGTCCACCCTACATCGATGCCTTCGCGGAACCTGACCTTGCCTTTTTCATAGATGATGGCATAAACGGAAGCACTTTTGTTGCGAATAAAAGAAGTTCTTATCTCACCAAGGAGATCGACAATGTTCTTATGCGCCAAAGAGATCTCTAACGTATTTTTAGAGATCCTTCGAGATGAAATTGTGATTTGTTCGTTTTCCAATTGCATGGGCTAGAGCGGCGGAAACCTCATTCGAACATCTGCACACTAAGGCACAAGACACTACTTCTTTAGAGCAACAATGCTGGAGCGGGTCTCAATCGAGCGCCGCAATGCCTCCTTCTCAATTCAAATCGAGCAGGCCGATCATTTTGTTTGAAGATCTGCGTAATGCGTTGCTATATACACAAAGCGGCACGCTTTGACGATGCCTTTAGAGTAAGTTACTTGAGTTATGATCAACACTCGGGTCCATGCTTTTTGTAAATGTGAAATGTTTTTTTTGAGATTGCTGGCGCCTGAACCCGTGATCCATCCAGACAGGTCAGGGAGAGCTCCAGGCAATCCCAGCTGGTTTGGAAGCGTCTCAGCACCCCTGCTCCTGTCAGCCTTGAGCCGGATTCAGCGTTTTTCCTCCCACGCGAAAGTTACTTTGGCGCTGCGAGCGCGTTATGACTTGCTGTGAGCATTTGTGGGATACCAGCCGGTCGCGCTTGACCCAAATCGCTTCGTGTGGAGTTCTCCAGCAAAAGCGCCCTGTGAGGCAGTCTCAAATATTGATTGAGAGCAAACTATATATAAAGAGGCTTTTCAGCTAGTGGAGGCAAACATGGGTCTTTTAAATAGTGTCAACCCTGAACTGGCCGCGGTAGAAAGTTTGATTCAAAAACACGGCGGAGTAGAGGGTTTGGTCAGGCAGTTCGAAAAGCAGGGCCTTGGCTCCGTCATACGATCGTGGGTAGGGCAGGGCGAAAACCAGCCAATTACGTCCGATCAGATTTATCGCGCATTGGGTTACGAGACGCTGCAGAACTTGGGCGCGCAGCTAGGCGTCGCCCCAGGCGAGGTCGCCGCGAAGTTATCGGTGCTTCTTCCGAAAGCGGTCGATAAGATGACGTCCAAGGGATCCGCCCGCTTTCCGTGGACAGGAAAAAGAAAGAGCCTCTAAGCAGAGTTCGCAAAAGCAGCCTTCCCGGTTTTGCGAAAAAACTCTGCGAAATCAAAAGAACCTAAGCGGGCATTCGTTGGTTGACCAAGGAATGCCTGCGTAGTAACGGCGTTCTATAGCAGGATTTATAAGCCGTAAGAACCGGCCTCATCCTTCGACAAGCTCAAGGATGAGGTTGTGCGTTCTTAGCGGGTTTACCTCATGGCGAGCCTGTAGACCCCATAGAGAGCCCGCGTGAGCGTTAGCTCAAGCGGGCAGCTCTTCAGCAGGAAAACGGATGCAGAATCCTCTACAGACGTTTCTCCCTCTTGGCCGCCCTCATGCCGGCCGCTGCTGTCTCCTTCTCGCACATGTATGCGCCCATCTTCGTGTGGCCGTATATGCGGCTTGAAGCGTAGTGATAGATCCTCGAACGGGTATTGGCCCAGACGACCGTGTCGCCTGGACAGTGAGTTTTCGCCTGCGCCTCCGTTGTAAATTGACCAACTGAGAGCGAACCGGTCGGTGATTGTGGAGCTGGGGCTGCGGTTGCTTCTGATCTAGGCTGCGCCGCCGTGGTGGATTGAGGAGCTGTCGCGACTTCCGGCTTCGGCCGCTGGGCGGGGGCCGACTGAGGCGCTGGAGCAGCTGGAGCGGCGACAGTTTGTGTTGACGCGGGCTCAGCGCGGCATTCCGTCATGAAGTCGGTCTTCTTTTTGCCGGATGCCTGAATGGCCGATTTGTTCTCCTTCCACTCCGCATCGCATGCCTTGGCTGTCTTCTTGCCGGCAGTTGGTGTCGTGCTCGGGATCATCATCCCCGTGGACGGAGTCGCCGCAGCGGTCGTCTCCGTTCCGGCGCGGCACTCGGTTATGAAGTCCTTCCTTTTCTTGCCGCTTGCTTCCAGCGAAGCTTTGTTCGCAGTCCACTCGGCCCCGCACGCTCTTATTGTTTTCGCAAAGCGAGTGCGGGGAGCCGTCGCGGATGGCTCTGATGAGGCCGCTGGCGCTGGTTGCGCCGCCGGCGCCGTGGCGGGTTCGGTCGACGCGGTTTCGGCGCGACATTCAGTGATGAAGTCTTTCTTCTTTTTGCCGCTGGCCTGGATGGTCGATTTATTGGCCTTCCACTCTTCGTCGCAGGCTTTTACGGTTTTGGCGGAGGATGGGGAAGAGATGAAGAGGCTCGAGGCGAGGATCGCCGAGAACCCATAAATGAGTAGCGCCTGTTTCATACGCAAAACTCCTGACCGGGAATGACGCGTCAGAATAAAGCTTTTTGATCCGAAGTGCTCGCATTCGAGGAACCAATAACAGTACGCGGACGATCAACATCTTGTGATCCGGAATAGCTTCGCTTTGATGGTTCGCGGGAAAAAGTCTTGAATTTTAACAAAATGAAGAAAGAGCTTTACAGAATACGGCAGCACTGCGTGACGTTTGATAAAGATTTCACGCTCAAGCTTACCGGGGGACCTTGGGAGGGCGCGCAGGCGTCGTTGAAAGTCTTCGAAATACCGTCCTCGAAGGCTTCACCGTGGCTGTTTTTTCGGATGAAAGCGTTTGAAGAACTTGAAGGATTTTGCCGGTAGCACGCCGTCCAGCGATCCGAGCCGCAGCGCTGCTGCTATGGATCATTTTGCCTCTGCAATAAGATCGACGGCATCCCGCAGGTTCTGGGCGACAGCATCCGGCTTCGGAGCAACGCCGTCTTCCGCGCCCGGCTTGTATTTGCCGGTCCGAACGAGAATGCCGTGAAGCCCAGCCTTGATGGCCGCGCTCACGTCAAACTCGGCATCATCGCCGATCATCACAGTGTTTTCGGGCGCAAGTCCCATATGCGACACGGCGAGACGAAAGAATTCGGGCGAAGGTTTGCCGAGGACATGCGCCTTCCTGTTGGACGCGTATTCAAGGCAGGCGACGAACCCCCCGGCATCCAGGCTGAGCTCTCCGTCTGCATCGCGGAAGGAGCGGTTGGTGGCGAGCGCGAGGAACTCGGCGCCCTTTTCGATCAGCCGGAAGGCCTCGTTGAGATTGGCATAGCTGAACTCGTTGTAGGCATCCGCAAGAACAACCGCGCGTGTGCTTCCGGATTTGAGGCTGGCGAAATCTTCCCTCAACGCGGCGCCGGTCAGAAAGTATGGGTCGAGATGGTTGTTTTCGATATAGGCCCTTGCCGCCAATGCTGGCGTAAACACATGCGAGCGCTCGGCGCGATTACGCCGGCCCTCTCAAGCTCGTCAGCGACCTGGCGGAGGGGAAGCCTCGTCGTGTTCGTGATAAAGCGGAAATCGAGATTGAGCTGCCTTAGCTTGGATATCGCCTCGATCGAACCGGGGATGGCGGCCCCACGCTGATGGACGACGCCATCGAGATCGATGAGAACGCCCTTGATGTTTTGCATCGCAACCCCCAAAGCGTTCTAGCAGGCACGGGGGCCGGGCGACATCATCCCATGCTCACGCGTCCAGCTGGATGGCTGTGCTTGTCAGTATAATAGGTAACAAGAGCGAAGATGATCCAGGCGCCGTTGAAGAGAACCCCCGCTGCCAGGATGGCTTCTCCGGGTATAGGGCCGATCGCTGCGCGGTGTACGAACTCGCCGAAACTCGTCACTGGCGTGGGGTGGATGATGATCTTGCCGAGATAGGCCAAAGCCTGGATTGTCAGGACATAGCAATAGGTGCGCCTCAACCTGCGTCCGACCGCGCGGGCCAGTGTGATGTGGTACTGGGGCTCGTGGTAATCCTGCGACAGAACCTTCTCCCATCCCGTTCCGCACGGACAGCCCTTTCCAAGCAGCATGGGCGCATAAAAGTTCGTTTCCATCCAGCGGCATCGCGCCCGCCAGACGTTGAAATATCGGTAGCGGCGCGCCTCGAAAAAGAGAAACACAGCTATCAGGCCGCCCATCAGCAGGATCGGCAGGGCCGAGGCCTCCGTGCGCGAAAAGGCGATGGACATCGCAAGGCCGAGCCCGGCCACCGCCCAGTTCGTCGTGTTGTCGAGGCGCGTGCGCCAGACCGTGCTTCGGTAGACTTCGCCACGATAAAGGTGGGCAATCGCGCCGATTTCCGCGGCGCTGAACTCACGAGTGCTTGCGGGCGGCGCCTCGAGCGTGTCCATGGAACGCTGACCCTCAGGTTTTGATGGCGCTTCAGGACAAGCAAACGGTGCATAGCCGATAACCCCGAAGCACGGGTCTCTTATCAAAGCGCGCCATAGATGTCACAGCAACCTCCAGTGAAGGGAATTGCCGACGGGATGAGAGCAGAGCGAAGCAGCGTGCTTACTCGCGGGAACAAACCGCCGCCACGTCGTCACGCGCTTGGCTGAGCACCCCGTCGGAAACTCCATTCAAGGCGAGTGTCGCCTCTGTCTTGCCTTCGCGTCCGATGGCGATCTCGGCGAGAACCCTGCCTGACGGAGAGACGATCATGCTCGGGCACTTCTGATCTCGGGCGGCGTTGTTGGCGCCAAGGATAAAGCGCTGCGTCTCGGCCGCCCGGCTGATCATGTGAGCGCGCCACACCTGATCACCATCCGTGCCGCCAACGGCATTGTTGACGTAAGCGATGATTTGAGCGCCTTTGGTGGCCAGCACTCTCCACGGTTCAGGATAGCGTATCTCCCGGCACATCTGGATGCCCAGGCGGAAAGTCTCGCCTTCATGATGGATTTCGAACACGGGCAGCCCGTTTCCAGGAACGAAGCTTCCTCGCTCGCTTCGGGCAAGATTGATCTTGTCGTACCGTTCAAGCCGTCCTTCCGGCCCGAAATAGAAACCGGAGTTCTTCATAGGCCATCGTCGAGGAAGCAGGCGCCAACGACGAGATGGACTTTCTTGTTCCTGACAGTCGAACGGGTTCTCTCGATCGCGCCAGCGATGATTTCCGGGTCGAGGCATGCGACAAAGCCCGGCTCGGGCAGGTAGCCGGAAAGCGCGCCCTCAGGCGCTACGGCAAGGGTTCCCGCCTCCAGTTGGTCGATGCAGGCTGTCAGGCATTCGAGGTTGGCCGCCACATCCATGCCGACGGGAAACTGGAGCACGGCGGCTCGTAAACTGTTCGCCATAGGGGGCGTCCGTTAAGTTGAGCTTGAATTTTAATGGAATTGGATGGCGCGCTCAAACAGACCGGCAATATCTCCAATTCAATCGATACGTCGCGAATATCGGTTGTAATATCAGCCTTTTGCCATTTTTAATTGAGTTCCTGTACCTTTCGACCTTCAGCCGGAAAGGGGTGTTTTCTATGAATGTAAAGCAGTACCAAGCTATTGTAGAAAGGCGACGCCACGTCCCATCGAGCCTTCTTCCAGTCTTTGATGAGATCGTGCAAGCCTGCGTTAAGATTGCGCAAGGAGGGAGCGGGACTGGCGACGCATTCAGTTCTCTGCAGAGTTACCTTGATGGAAGGGTTATCGCTGGGGGAGTTTCTTACCAGCGCCGAAGCGTGCTTCTGGCAATCCATGATATGGCTGAGGATAGAGAGGCTCCGCTGGCGCTTCAGCGCAAGGCGCTGGCTCAACTGATCATGTTGCAGATGCTCCCCATTCCAAGCCTGGCGCTTTACCGCGATATCGCCACGGCCATCCTCAGAATGGAAGTGGTCATGCGACTGTCGCCTGCGCAAGCACCAAAAGAATTGAAGCCGGAGCCGGCCCCAGTTCCTGCGAGAAGGCCTCATTGGGAAGATGTGCGGGCGTGGCTCCATTCTTCGATGGAGACTGTGTCCGTTGGTCTCGCCGCATTCCGAGCTACTCTGCCTGTCCTTCATGCGCCGAGGTTGTCGTTACTGGCGCTCAGTGGGTTGCGTTATTACCGGCCCGCAAGCCTCAGAGCAGCCATAAGCACATAAGCAAATGGCGCGACCGCAAACGCGGTCTGCCCGCGAGACTACTTCTTCTTCGGACGCTCATTCGCAATCGGCGGAATTGACTTGAGGTAGGCGGCGATCGCTTCCCTATCATCGGGCGTCAGTTTCGCCATATTTTCCTGAACCTTCGCCATCGAGCCGCCGATGACATCGCCATCAGGTGTGAAGCCCGTTTCGAGGGCATAGACAATGTCTTTCTGGCTCCAGGATGCGAGTCCTGTGCCGTCGGGCGTGACATTGGGGACGAAGCCTTTGCCGTCCGGATTCGGCGCGCCTGAGAGCTTTTTGGCCTCGATCGTGCCGCCGAGCCAATTGCGAGGGGTGTGGCATTCGCCGCAATGACCAGGCCCTTCGACGAGATAAGCGCCGCGATTGATCTCGGCGCTTTTCGATGGATCAGGCTTGAAGGGTCCACCCTTGAGGTTGAAGTCCTTCCATAACCCCAGGCCCGCGCGGATATTGAAGGGAAAGGCAATCTCGTTCTCGGGCGCCTTCGAGGACGCAGCGGGCAATGTATTCAGGAACGCTTTCAGATCGAGAAGATCGTCCCGCGTCATGTGCCGGTAGGAGGCATAGGGGAAGGCGGGATAATAATGCTTTCCCGTGGGCGACACGCCTTCGGTCATGGCCTTGATGAAGTCGTCGTCGCTCCATCCGCCGATGCCGGACTGCTTGTCTTGAGAGATGTTCGGCACATAGAAGGTGCCGAACGCCGATTTCAAGCAGCGGCCGCCGGTAAGCGTCAGCGGGTCCTTGTAGTTCGGATCGTCGCATTTGGCGGAAGCCGGGGCCGCATGGCAGGATGCGCAGCCGCCGGCATAAAACAGATACCGCCCATTCTCTACGCTCCTTGCCTGCGCGCTGACAATCGGAGTGGATGTCCAGGCGAAGAAACAGGACAGGAGCAGGAAGGCGCGGGCGGAAGCCATGCAGATCTAATCCTTTTTTTCCTCGCGGTATTTTTCGTGACACGCTTTGCAGGCCTTGCCTACGGGGCCGAATGCCACCTTGAAAGCGTCGAGCCCGCCCGGCGCCGCAGCAGCAGCCTTGGCCGTAGCTGCCTCGAGATCCTTCGCCTTCGACTCAAAATCGGTTTTGTCCTCCCAGATTTCGGGCTTGGCTTCCGTCTTTTCGCCGGTCTCGGACCCTTTGGGGAAAAGAGTGACGAAGGTGGTGAGAGATTTATTGATGTTTGTCATCGCCTTCTCGACCGCCGCGCCATCGTAGGGCGCCTCGCCCTTCAGCATGGCGACGATGGCCTTTACCGCTTTGCCGTTGCCCTTCATCAACTCCTGCCGGTCCTTGATCGGTTCGTCGGAGGCAAGAGCAACGCTTGCGCCGAGAATTGCAGTAATGACGGCGATAACGCCGACTGAGCCACGCATCATGAATTTCCTCCTCAAACTACGTAATTTTCAGTTGTGAAGCTTCCGGTGTCGCGGGGAAGATAGTTTGGAATTGATATCCGCGCCAGTAACGCTTGAGGCGCCTGGACGGCGCGCCCCATCATTCCGCGCCTTTACGCTAACCCGCCTTTAAACTCCTTGTGACAGCTTCTGGTTGTGTTGCGCGCTCCTATTCCCTTTGCGTCGCATTTATCTATCCGGGGACTGGCTCCGGGCAAAACAGGCTTTCGCACTTATCAGACGGGGATTGCTACAGGTGGAGAGGCATGAGGTAGACCAAGGCGAGACCGCAATGTTTGACGCTGACGCCCCGCCGAAACGCGTTTCGCGACAGGGCATGTCAGCGCCCGTAAATGCGGAGGCGCCTTTCCCCGTTGATGAGATTTTTTTCTCGAGGACAAACGAGAAAGGCCACATCCTTTTCGGGAACAGCGTCTTTCAAAGGATAAGCCATTATTCCTGGGACGAGCTTTGCCGGAGACCGCACAACATCATCCGGCATCCCGACATGCCTCGGGCCGTCTTCTGGCTGTTATGGGACACGATCCAAAAGGGAGAGCCGGTTGGCGCCTACGTCAAGAACAAAGCCAAGGACGGCCGCTACTACTGGGTTTTTGCGATCGTGACGCCCATCGAGGGTGGCTATCTTTCCGTCCGCATCAAGCCGACCGGCCCGCTCCTCCCCCTTATCGAGCAGGAATATGCGGCCGTTCTCGCGGTGGAAACAACGCGCCGGCTGAAGCCTGTCGAGAGTGCGCGGATACTCCTTTCGCGGCTCTCAGAGCTTGGCTTTCGGGACTATGGGGCGTTCATGGCGGCCGCGCTGAGCCAGGAGATCAGAGCGCGCGATGAAAAGCTTGGCCGGTCCGTGGATAAGGCTGCCGTTCTTTTCGAGGCGCTGGCAAAGGAGTCCGCGTCGCTGCTCGACTATGCCGACGGGGTCGTCGCCGACTATACGGCTCACCGCTATGTGCCCTTCAATTTACGGGTGCTTGCTGCACAGCTCGGAGACGCGGGCGCCTCGATAGGCGTCATCGCGATGAATTACGACACCCTTGCGTCTGCGCTCAAAACAATGATGGCTGATTTCATCGTATCCGCGCAGAACCTCTTCACTGCTGTCAATAAGGGGCGCTTTCTGGTTGGAACTGCGCAGATCCAAAAGGAAGCGAGCGAGCAGTTTCAGGGCGAATCAGATGCCGGGGAGCCGGCGCCTTCGGGCGAGATCGCCCTTCTCGAGGAGCAACGCCGCTCCTATCAGTCGCGAGCGGCTGCTGCTCTTTGCGCTATCGTGTCCGATGCCCGGCATTTTGAGCAGTCGTGTTTGGACCTGAAAAAGGCGGCCGCCGCCTTGGGAACGACGCGCATCATGGGAAAGATGGAAAGCGCAAGGCTGGCGACCGAGGATACAGGGCTTGCCGATCTCCTCAGCGATCTTGAGCGCTATCAGAGCTCGATGACCCAAGGGATTCAAAAGATGCTTTCCATGAGCCGGTGCATCGAGCGCGACGCGGGCCGTCTTTTGTGAGGAGGCGCTTTATCGCCTTTGTCTCCGATTTTGAAGGCAGGAAGCGAAGCCGTTATTGGCAGCTTCAGCCATCTGCGGGACTTGCTCGCGAAAGGCAAAATGGCGGACGCCGCAAGCTTCGCGCATTCCCTCAAGGGCGCCTCTGCTCAGTTAGGCGTGGTGGGGGTCGCGAAGCAGGCAGAGCTTTTGCAGGCAGCGATCAAGAACGAGGCGGAAGCGGGTTCGATCGAGGCTTTGATTACGCAGTCCGAGGAACGATGCGCCGTCGTTTGGGCATCGATCCAAAGACTGGAGGCTTGCAGTTAATTAGTACAGGCGGAAGTTCGCAGTCACTTTGCCGCATGATCTTAAGCGAACTTGGCCCGGTCAAGCTGCGTCAATGGCAGCCATGACAATTACATTTGTTTCCGCTTACGCAAGCCCCTCGAAGAGCGCGGTCGACAGATAGCGCTCGGCGAACGATGGAATAATGATGACGATGTTCTTTCCCTCGGAGGACGGGCGCAGGCCGACCTCAATGGCGGCTGCAATAGCCGCCCCTGACGAGATGCCAACCGGGATGCCTTCCACCCGCGCGACGTGCCGCGCGGTCTCCAGCGCCGTCTGACTGTTCACCTTCACCACTTCGTCGATGACGCTGGTGTCGAGCACGCCCGGCACGAAGCCCGCGCCGATGCCCTGGATCTTATGCGGCCCAGGCTGCCCGCCCGACAGCACAGGCGACTCCTCCGGTTCGACGGCGATCATTTTCAGGCTCGGCTTGCGCGGTTTCAGAACCTGCCCGACGCCCGTGATGGTGCCGCCGGTGCCCACGCCGGAAATGACGATATCGACCGTGTGCGCGGTGTCGTTCCAGATTTCCTCGGCCGTGGTGCGCCGATGGATGTCGGGATTCGCGGGGTTTTCGAATTGCTGAGGAATGATGGCGCCGGGATGTTCGTTGAGCAGTTCCTGCGCCTTGGCGATGGCCCCCTTCATGCCGAGCGGCCCCGGCGTCAGAACAAGTTCCGCGCCGAGCAGCGCAAGCAGCTTGCGGCGTTCGATGGACATCGTTTCTGGCATGGTCAGGATGAGGCGATATCCCTTCTGGGCCGCCACAAAGGCGAGCGCGATGCCGGTATTGCCCGAGGTCGGCTCGATGAGGACGGTCTTGCCCGGCGCGATTTTCCCGGCGTTTTCAAGCGCTTCGATCATGGCGACGCCGATGCGGTCCTTCACGCTCGCGATCGGATTGAAGAATTCGAGCTTGGCCAAGAGGTTGGCCTTGACGCCCTTTTCCTTGGCGAGCTTGTCCAGGCGCACGATGGGCGTATCGCCGATGGTTTCCAGGATGGAACCGTAGATGCGGCCCCGGCCTGGAGCGCGATTGGACTTCTGAAGGTCGTTCTCAGCCATGACAGCCTCCGGGTTCTTGTTGTTGGAGCCGATCCGCTGTTATTGATAATCGCAAGGACGGTCATCGACCGCCGAGCGGACCTGCGAGGCAGGCGATTACGCGCGCCTCTTAACTACTTACGCTGTCGTTGACAAAGACGCTAGATGCGACGGCTCGCGCGGCGGCGAAAAGAAAAAATGCGCTGCCCGTCTTTCGTGGCATGGAAGCTGTTCTCGCCCTGCAACCTTAGCGGAGAAGCATTTGCTCACAGAAACCGGGCCAACGCGATTAAAAGGCCATGCAAAAGGGTGCGCAAGCGCTCCAAACATAATCGGGCCGCATCAATAATATCGAGGGATCGTGTCGCGGAACCGAACGGAAGAAGAGTCTATTTAGTTTTGCGGTGTTCCCATTGGAGTCACAAATTCGTCGCGGCGTTTACTCGATCCGCGCGGTTCAGCCACTTACCTCATCTCGCGGAACAAGCGTACATTGAAGGCAGCCCCGAGCCGCTCAAGCATGTATTATCCCAACCGCGCGCGTTCGACCGGCGTCTCCAGCCGGCGTAGTTGCCAGTGTGGAAGGTATGCTGCGTCCTGTACGCATAATGGCGCTGATGCATCCCGGTTCGCGATTGAGCCAGTGCATCGGATTGCGGAATCGCAAGCACTCCGAAAAGGGCTGCGAGACCGGCGAGCGCTACGGTCGCCTTCATCATTTCACTCCTCACTGAGAACCATCCATTGACAGCAAATGGAGCGAACCGTCCGAAGTTCCGCCCTTGGCACTTCCTGGAATAGAACGCCTCAGCGCAGGGAGGCGCCGTTTTTGATGTGCCAGCAGGGAAGATTACAGCGCCAGTAGCCTGGGCGCGGCAGGCATGCATATTCGCTGCGAGAATTAGCCTTCAGGAGTGTCCGGCGCAAACGCCCCCACGCGCAAGCGCCGGAGATCTCCGCACAATGAACGCGCGCGGCCTTGTTAGACCCGCGCGCCGTAAAGCCAATCGTTTCGCTCAAGCAGGCTCGATGACGACGCGTGCTTGATGGCAAGATCGCGAACCGCATCGAACGGCTGCGGGCAGTGGTAAATCCGGCCCATAAGAGCCGAGCGGTCGGCGACTTGCCACACCCGCGGGCCGCGCTTCTCCCGGAATCTCTTCAGCCCGTCTTCGATTTTGGCGCCGTCCAGGCAGGAGGCGAGCGCGGCTGCATCCTCGATGGCCATGACGCCGCCCGAGGCCAGGAACGGACGCATGGCGTGCCATGCATCGCCGATCGTCTGAACGCGGCCATGGCCGCCATCCCATTTTTCGACGCCGTAAAGCGGCCAGGGCTGCCAGGCATTGGTCAAGCCAATGACACGGCGCGGCAGTTCGGCCCAGTTGCTCAACCGTTCGAGAAGCTGAGGCCGCTGATCGGCTGCAACGCCGTTGGGCGCCAATTTGTAGTCGTCATCAAGGACGAGCACACCATTGAGGGCCGAGCCGCCTGAAACGGGATAGTGAACGAAATGGCCGCCCGAAGCCATCCAAAGGACGATGTTGGCCCTGAGCTCTGGCGGCACCGAGGTGATCGGCACGATGCCGCGCCATGCCACGGCCTGCGCCGAGAACGGAGCGGTCGTACACCACGCCAGCTTCCGCACGGAAGAATTGATGCCATCGGCGCCGATAAGAGCGCCGACCGTGAAGGTCCTGCCTCCCGCCGTTACATCAAGGCCGTTTGGTTTTTTTACCGCGTCTGTCACGGGGCAGGCATACCGGATCGGGATGCCGAGGTCTCGTGCGCGGTTGAAGAGAGCGGTCAGCAAGTCCTTGCGCAGAAGCGTTACATAAGGGGCGCCGTAGCGGGTTCGCGCATTCGGGCGAAGCGGAACCGTATTCAAAAGCGCGCCGCTTCGCGCATTGCGAAGCTCGATCGCCTCCGGCTCGAACGATGTCCCCAGCAGCGACAGTTTCCAGCTCTCGATGATGCGCGTGGCGTTCGGACCGATCTGGATGCCCGCGCCGATGGGCTGCGGGTTTTGTTCGCGCTCAAAGATCTCGACGGGAAAGCCGGCGAGCTTCAGCGCTATGGCAGCGCTCAAACCGGCGACGCCAGCGCCCGCGATCGCGATAATTTCCTTTACTGTACCGTTTTTCATCGCGCGTCGGCCTCCTGTGGCTCGAATAGGCAATAGGGTGGATCGGTTTGGTCAGGCCGCAAATTGGCGTCGTAGATGAAGAGGGTTGAGCAGTAAGGGCAAACGATCTGATCGTCGGCGCCCATGTCGAGATAGACGTGAGGATGATCCATTGGGGGCCTTGCGCCCATACATTGAAACTCCTTGACGCCAATATGTATTTTTTCGACCCCAATATCGTTGTGAAAGTGGGGCGCCCCGATTTTCGCCATACAAGACCGCCTGTCTACCGCGCCGCGGCACGATACCCTAAAGAGCGCGCCATGCAAGTGGTGACTTGCCAGCCCCGGCAAAACGCCGCGCCCCCGCCTATCCTGTTTGGAATGAACGAGCTTTTCAAAGCCAGGCGGATATCCCGCATACAGCCGCGCATGCGCCTTAGCACGCATCCTTTCCCCCTCCCCAATGTATTTTTCTTATCTGCAGGCCCAACGCTGCTGCCGAATTAAGGCCTATAAAACCAGAGAAATCGCGCGCGGTCCAGCGCTCTGCTTTCGCTGACACTTAAAGGCGCGAGGGCTCTTATGGCGGATTTTCCGCCCGATAGCATTGAAGCTGGGGGATCGCGGCCCAATCGCGTAGCCGGAGTTTGCAACAAGCCCGTGGACTGGAACGATACTATGCCTGGGACAACCAGCCTTGGCCGAGCGGGCCTGGTTCGGGCTCGATATTCGAATTATCGCGCCCAAGTTGCCCGTAGCGGCTTGCGGCCGAGTGTTTACTCAGTGAAGCTTACTGGCGATCTTCAAGGCGTAATAACCCGTGATCGTCAGTCCGCTTCCGGCAAGCATGAGGAAGACGGCGCGCGCAAAACGCCCAAACGCGCGCCAGAAATTGCCGCGGACCCGCACCTTGATCGTATGATCCGGCAAGGCGGTGACCGTGCCAGGCCCGCTTGCGTCCACGTCTCGCACGGAGATCGATACTTTCAGACCTTGCGAGCCACTGGTGATCGGAACAGCCGTCCACGCCCAATTGCCGGAGCCTTCGCCCGCAGGCCGGTCCAGGAGCCACTGCGTTTCGGGCGTAAGCGCCTCTATGAAGAACGCGCCCTCGAGCGAGCTCAAGCGGACCGAAATGGCGCGGCAGGCAGGCTCGGTACCGGCTGCTTGTTGCGGCGGCCGCCGTGAAAACCGGCCAAAGATGAGCCCTGCCTCTTCCCTGGAAAGTGAAATCTGAGCCTTCTGGGGAACGCCGACACGCGCCTTGCGGGGAACATTCTCAAGGATCTTCGCCAGCAGGGCGAGGTTCCCAGCCCTGCCACGCGCGGCAGGCCTCGGCGGCGCGGCCCGCTTTTCCGGTTTGGGAGCGTTCTCAAGATCGAATGCGGGCGCGGGCGCTTCGGAAAATCCGCTTACACGCGGAGCGTCGTGTGGAAGACGTTTTGCAGGCTTGGATGGGCCGACCCTCGGCTCCGCGCCGCTGGGGCCTTCGGCAGCGTGCGCCCCGGATTGCAATCCGTTTCTTTTCAACTGCGGTTCGGGGCGAGGCGCAGGCGCAATCCGTTGAAGCTGCTCGCGCTCCTTCAGTTCCTCGGCCTCCAAAATCGTGCGAACGCTCGCAATCATGTCCTCCATGCTTTCGCCGCCCGCCGTCAGGTTGGCGGCCTGAGCCGCAATCGGCGGTCTCGACGGCTCGGCTTTCGCAGGTTTCTGGCCCTGTCCTTTGAAATCGCGAGGCGGCTCTGGCGCGGAGGGGCTTTTTGCCGGCTTCGGTTGGGGCTGCGGCGCCCGCTGGGCCGGGGGCGGCGTTTTCATCAGCTTCAGCGCGGCCTGCGCATTAAAGCCGTTCGCAGCCAGAATTCCGGACGCATTGCTTTCCGCATCCTTCGCGATTGCGACCAGTGCAAAAGCCCCGTCGATCTCGCGGCCTCCGAGGCCCTTGGCATCCTCGTTCGCGCATTGAAACAAAGAGTTGAACCGGTAGCTGAAACTCGCCTGCCGCCCGTCGGGCACAACCAGGGAAGCCATGCGATTGTTTATGGCATCGACCAAGGTGCTACGGATCACGGCGACGTCGGCGCCCATGGCCTGAAGAAGCTTTGCCGCGTCTGGATCGTCCAGCAAAGCCAAAAGCAGATGCTCGAGGGTGACATAACGATGGGACCGCTGCTCGGCTGCGGTTCTGGCGCGCCTTAACGTATGATCCAGATATGCGGTACGCCGAAGCTCTCCATGCCCCGCAGCCTGCTCGTTCATGGCCCCACCACCTGCGTTCGAGCGCAAACCATCGCTCGCCGCAAAACTCCTGCAGCGCTCAATTTTTCTGAAAGATACAACTTAATCAGGATTTATTACGAAAGAGCAACGCTCCTTCGCGAGGCACAGTTTTCCCTGCAGCAGGGGTTTGCCGGACGCGCCAACGGATTGCCGCCACCCGTCATCCTGGCAAGGCGAATCCTATCCAAGATCGTAACGAATTGAAATACCTGATTTTTTTCGATTGCGTTTCGCGCTTCGCTTGGCCGGAACGACGAAGCGCGGAGCGACCGGCGGTTCTACATGCCGGAATAATTCGGGCCGCCGCCGCCCTCTGGAGGCTGCCAGTTGATGTTCTGGGCGGGGTCTTTGATGTCGCAGGTCTTGCAGTGTATGCAGTTCTGCGCGTTGATCTGAAAACGCGGCTTGCCTTCCCCGTTCGTGACCACCTCATAGACCGCGGCCGGACAATAGCGCTGCGCCGGTTCCGCGTAGGCTGGCAGGTTGTCCCTGACGGGAACCTCCGGGTCTGTCAGGACAAGGTGGACCGGCTGGTCTTCCTCGTGGTTCGTACCGGACAGGAACAGCGAAGACGGGATATCGAAAGTCAGTTTCCCGTCCGGCTTCAGATACTGGATCGGCTTGCACTCCTTCGCCGGCTTCAGCATCGCGTAATCCGGGTGGTGGTGCTTGAGCGTCGGCGACAGCGACGGCGAGATCGTGTTCAGCCACATGTCGAGGCCGGAGACCATAGTGCCTTTGAGCGTCCCGAAATGGGACAGCAGCGGCTTGACGTTGCGAACAGGCTTGAGGTCGCGCGCGATTGGCCCCCTGCGAACGCTCTCCTCATAGGTGATGAGTTCGTCGCCGCTTCGCCCCGCCTGAAGCGCCGCGAATGCGCTCTCTGCGGCCGCGACGCCGGACAGCATGGCGTTGTGCGACCCCTTGATGCGGGGAACATTGACGAATCCTGCGCTGCATCCGATCAGCGCGCCGCCGGGGAAGGTCAGCTTCGGAATGGACTGCCAGCCACCCTCGACGATGGCGCGCGCGCCATAGCCGATGCGCTTGCCGCCTTCCAGGACCGGCGCGATCAGCGGGTGCGTCTTGAGGCGCTGGAATTCGTGGAAGGGGCTTGTGTACGGGTTCACATAGTTCAGATGCACGACGAACCCGACTGAGACGAGGTTCTCGCCATAGTGATACATGAACGAGCCGCCGCCGGTGCGGTCTTCGAGCGGCCAGCCCAATGTGTGCTGCACGAGCCCAGGCTGATGCTTTTCCGGCTTGACCTGCCAGAGCTCTTTCAATCCGATGCCGTATTTCTGGGGCGCGCAATCCGTATCCAGGCCGAAATCGCGGATGAGCTTCTTCGCGAGCGACCCGCGTGCGCCTTCGGCGATCAGCGTGTATTTGCCGAGAAGCGCCATGCCGCGCACGAATTCGTCCTTCGGCTTGCCGTCGCGGCCGACGCCGAGATCGCCTGTTGCGACGCCGATGACGCGTCCTTCGCTGTCCTTCAGAACCTCCGCCGCCGGAAAGCCGGGGTAGATTTCGACGCCCAGCGCGTCGGCCTGTTCGCCGAGCCACCGCACCACATTGCCGAGGCTGACGATGTAACTGCCTTTGTTCGACATCAGGGGCGGCATCAGAAAATGCGGAATGCTGGTCGCGTTGCGCTCGCCGAGATAGTAGAACTTATCCTTGGTCACATGCTGGGTGACGGGCGCGCCCTTTTCCTTCCAGTCGGGAAACAAGGCATTGAGCCCAATGGGGTCGATTACCGCGCCCGACAGAATGTGCGCGCCGACCTCCGAGCCCTTCTCCAGCACGACGACCGAAATGTCAGCGCCTTTCGCCGCCGCCAACTCCTTCAGCCGGATTGCAGCCGCAAGCCCGGCAGGCCCCGCGCCGACGATGACGACGTCGAACTCCATCGTCTCCCGCTCGGGAAGCTCAAGCGCCTCGTCGATCGCGGCTACACCGTTGGCTTCCATATCGTCCTCCCCCTGCTCCGGACGTTACGCGGCTTTTCATTCGTGTGTACATGGAAATGCACACCTGCGCCAACTTGATTAATCCGCGCACCGTGCCATTGTGCGAGCATGAGCGCGCCAGCGGAAAATGCTTCAATCCTGCTCGAATGGTACCGGGCGATGGGCGTCGACGAGGCCATCGCCGAGGCGCCGCAGGATTGGTTTGCCCGCGAGCCTCAAGCAGCCCTCGGCCCTGTCCCTTTAGATGGCCCTTCCGGGCAGGAGATCAAACGCAAACCCCTGGAGCGGACGAAGGCTCCAGCGCCGCAGCCGTCGCCCCAAGCAGCGATCGAGACCTCCGCCGGCGTGATGAGCGCTCGCGAGCTTGCGAGAAGCGCCAAAAGCCTGGATGAGCTGCGCGCGCTCCTGGAAAGTTTCGAAGGCTGCGGGCTGAAGAAAACGGCCTCGCGCCTCTGTCTTTCGCGGGGCTCCCAGAATGCGCGGCTTATGCTGATCGGAGAGGCGCCCGGCAAGGATGAGGACATCCAGGGCGAGCCGTTCGTCGGGCGGGCGGGGCAGCTTCTCGACCGCATGCTGGCGTCGATCAACCTCACCGAGGCCGATGTCTACATCACCAACCTCGTGTTCTGGCGTCCCCCCGGCAACCGCACGCCTTCGCCGGAAGAGGTGCAGGTCTGCCAGCCTTTCGTCGAGCGCCAGATCGAGTTGCTCGCCCCGAAGGTGCTCGTCTTCCTCGGCAACGCCGCCGCCAAGCAGCTTACCGGCGCGACCGAGGGCATCATGAAGCTGCGCGGGAAGTGGCTGACTTACTCCGGCATCCGCGCCATGGCGACACTGCACCCCGCCTATCTGCTGCGCACCCCCATCGCCAAGCGCCTTGCGTGGCGCGACCTTCTCGCCATCCGCGACGCGCTCGACGCCTGACCAAGCAAGGGTATCCGCCGTCATCAACACTTGCAGGCGCGCCGGCACCCACGGCGTGTTTTAAATAGACGGGCTCATCCACGTACCTGGTTGGCAACCAGGAGTGCGAGTTCGGTTCGGTTACGAACCTGCAGCTTCTTTATCAATTTATGAATGTGAGCTTTGACCGTGCCCACCTCCATAGCGAGGTCGTTAGCGATTGCCTTATTTGACTTCCCCTTGCACAAGGCCTCGAGAACGGCAAGCTGCCGTTCCGTAAACTCACCCTTATAAGCATCGAGCCGTCGCTTTTGCTGCTCACTTTTGTATTCCCGAGCAGTTAGAATGTTTGCCGGAAAGAATGTTCCTCCTGCCAGCATTAGTTTCAAGGAATTGACAACGACCATAACCGAAAGGTCAGTCGAGATGTACCCGGCTGCTCCAAGATGGAGAAGTTCGGCTATAGCATCGCAATCTCCTCCATCGCCAAGTATAGATACGGGCGTTTTCGTCTCCAATATCAATCGCCTGATATTTTCCTTGTCTTGCGTGATGCTGGACGAGCCTCCTTCACTGAGAAAAAACAATGCGGCGCCATTCTTGCTAAATTCCTCTAATGCTTTTTCTATGCTGGGCGCCCCGAAAGTGTGCAGCCCTTCCGCTCCTTGGATAACGCTGCTAAGGCATTCACAAACCAAAACTCTTGGCTCTATAATGATGATCTTATTGGATGCTTCTCTCGACTTTGCGCCCGTATTCCGCGCACTCCGATGCCGAGCTTTCTGCAGGGACCGCTTTATTTCCCAGAAGGGCGGCCGCCTGTCTTTTGGTGCTTTCGCGACGGTACACGCAGTGCCTCATCTAAGTGGAATAAAGATCGGTAATTAAAAAATATTTTTATATTATAAAGCATAACATTGATTAATAGTATCAATTACGGTAAGAACGGACCCATTAGTTAAATCTTTTTTTTCAAAGACAATATATACTACTCTCAAATGCCATGAAGATAATATACAGCTTGGCCTGCCCAATAAAAACAAAACCCTTTCTTTTTTATTAATTGAGCCAAATCATATCAAATATATACCAATTCAGCTTGTTTGGCGCCGCCGCGGCGACAGCGCTCGCCTGGAGCAGGTTCGGTGGGTCGAAGACATCCATCCGCTGCAAGACGTGAGATAGAGCCTGCGGCTTCTTTCCTGGCTCTTGCCGGCCACGATCACGAAGCGCTTGCCCTAAGGCGGCTTTTCGCGCCATCTGGAGCGCGCTCTAACCCTAGCCCTGGCGTGTTGATTCCGGATGTCAAAGCCGCACTCCGCGACCTCGCTCATGCGATTTCTTGTGCCCGCAGCGGCGCTCGCCTTTTACGGCGTGATCAAACTCGCGGGATCGCCGGAAGCGGGCGCGAAACCGGGCCTTGTCATCTCGCTCCTGATCTTGCCCGTTCTGCTCGCGACGGTGATTGCGGCCGTCCTTCATGCCGAAGAGATCGCTCACGCCATCGGCGAGCCCTTCGGAACGCTCGTGCTGACCGTCGCCGTGACGATTATCGAGGTCGCGCTCATCATGTCGATTACGCTCGGCGATCATGGCGACCCGGCTCTGGCCCGCGACACCGTCTTTTCTGCGATCATGATTGTCTGCAATGGGCTTGTCGGCCTTTGCATCCTCGCGGGCGGCTTCCAATATCGCGAGCAGGATTTCGAGGTGGAAGGCGCGAGCGCCTATCTCTCGGTTTTGACAGCGCTTTCCGTGCTGACGCTGGTCCTGCCGAACTATACCCACTCCTCGACCGGCCCGACCCTCAGTCATGCGCAGCTTGAGTTTGTCTCCGTTGTGACTGTTCTACTGTATGCTGTTTTTCTTTACATCCAGACCGTCAGACACACCGACTATTTTACGGAGGTTGGCGCGGGGGCGTCAGAGGCGAGGCCTCCGAAGAAACGCAAGGCCGTCCCGCGGAAGGCGTCCGTCTTTCTCCTGGCTTCGCTGATCGCGGTCGTCCTGCTCTCCAAGACTTTCGCGGCCGCCGTCAAGACCGGGCTTGCTTATGCCGGAGCGCCCGAAGCCTTTTCCGGCTTTCTGGTCGCCCTCCTTATCCTTCTTCCCGAAGGGATAACCGCCCTTCGCGCATCCTGGGCCGACGAGTTGCAACGGAGCATCAACCTCGCGCTCGGATCGTCGATCGCCACGATCGGCCTGACCGTGCCCGCCATTGCCGCCATAAGCATTTATCTTGGGACCGACCTCGTGCTCGGCCTGTCGAATGCGTCGATGGTGCTCCTGTTTTTGACTTTGCTGATAAGCACGCTGACCTTCGGAAGAGGCCGGACCAACATCCTCCACGGCTTCGTGCACCTGATTATTTTCGCCACCTACATCTTTTTGATTTTCGAGCCGTGAAGCCTTCACAACCTTTTGCGGCGGCGTCGCAAGCCATGAGTTTTCATAACCGGGGCAGCGAGCCTAACTATCTCGTGTGGCGTCTCGCAATTGCCTACAGCATTGGCGGCTGGCTCTTATAGGCAATTGCGAGACATAAGCCACACTAGCTACTTGTTTTTGCTAGTGTCCCTTAGTCTCCGAATTGCCGTTCGAGCTCGTTTCAAACTGGGCGGCAATTCGGAGACGGGACACTACGCTCATGCCCGCGTTCGCAAACGGTGGTCCCGGATGAAAGCTGTCAGAATTTCGATCATTGGAGGCGGGATTGGCGGGTTGGCGACTGCCGCCGCCCTCCTCAAGAAGGGCTTCAAGGTTCAGGTTTACGAACGCGCGCAGGCGCTCCGGCCTGTTGGAGCGGGCCTCACCCTGTCTCCGAATGGATTGAACAGTCTCGCCGCCATCGATCCGAAGATTGTCGAGGCTCTTAAACGAGGCGGCAGTGAAGTTCGGTGTCTCACCATGAAGCGCAACACTGGCGAGGTCATCATCTCGAAGCCTATTGCGCTGGCGGAGCAGTTCGGGCAACCGATGCTGAATATCATGTGGTCGCGGCTGCAATCCACTCTCGCCGCAACGCTGCCGCCGGGCGTCGTTCACCTCAATCACCGCTGCGTGGCGATCGAACAGCATGAGAACGGCGTCAAGGCTCATTTCGAAAACAGAGAGAGTGTCGAGTTGGACTTGCTCATTGGAGCAGACGGCATCAATTCCGCGGTCAGACAGGCGCTGTTTGGCGACGGCGCTCCCGCCTATGCAGGCCGCATGTCGTGGCGGGCGGTTATCAAGTTTCCTCATGAGGACTTGATCCCCAACGGCTCAACCGGCTTTACGGGCCCCGATGGCAAGAATTTCATGCTGTTCGATATGGGAGAGGGCCGCACCTGCTGGAGCGCCGGAGCGCTTTTGGCCGAGCCGGCGCCTCCCGCCCCGCCAGAGGAGGTCAAGGACCGCGTTCTGAAAACCTTTTCAGGCTGGCCGGACCTCGTGGAGGGGATCGTCAAGGCGACGCCTGCCGCAGATATCGTGGAACGCCCGATCTCCGACCGGCCTCCGCTGCGGCGCTGGAGCCACGGCAGGGTCACACTGCTGGGCGACGCCGCCCATCCCGTCGTGCCCGCTCTCGGCCAGGGCGCGAACAT
Source organism: uncultured Alphaproteobacteria bacterium (assembly GCA_963757195.1). Classification (GTDB taxonomy): domain Bacteria; phylum Pseudomonadota; class Alphaproteobacteria; order Rhizobiales; family Rhodomicrobiaceae; genus Rhodomicrobium. Next base: position 376,775 of record CAVWQG010000001.1, on the reverse strand, counting down.
CACCTTTGAGGATGCTCACGAAATCGCGGAATTTCTTGCCTCCTCACCCGATGTGAAAACGGCTCTCGACCGTTACGAAGCCAGCCGTATCCCGCGAACGGAAGCGATCTATGCGCGCAGCGCGAGCCAGGGCGTTTCCTCTTACAAGCAGGACAGCCACGCAACGCTTGCCGCAACCGTCGCGGGCATCAGCGAGGATAAGTTCCAGATCTGGCTCTACGGCTACCAGCCAATTTCCGCCGGGAGCCACAGCGCCTAAGGCCGCAGACGCCCCGGAAGGGCAAGGCCGCAGGCGTCATCCCGGAAGGGCGGAGCCCTATCCGGGATCGTAACACATTCGAATCGCCGTGTTTTTTGCGATCCCGGCTCGGCGCTTCGCTTGGCCGGGATGACGGCGTGCATAAGTGAGGCGTCCGCCATCCGTTGGCTGGATTAGCAAAGCCTGCTTGGCGCCGCTTCCGGGATAGAGCCATAACGGGAAACCTGGCGATCAGCGGGGTTTTCTCCCTGGGTAGAGCAAAATAACCAGGGAGCGAACGCAATGACCTACGTCGACGGATATGTGATAGCGGTTCCCACGAACAACCGCGACGCGTTCACCAAGCACGCAAATGAGGCCGCCGCCGTCTTCAAGGAGCATGGCGCTTCGAGCGTTGTCGAATGCTGGGGCGACGATGTGCCGGACGGCAAGGTCACCTCGTTTCCCATGGCTGTGCAGAAGAAGCCCGACGAGACCGTGGTCTTCTCATGGATCGTCTGGCCTTCCCGTCAGGCGCGGAACGAGGGCATGAGGAAAGCGATGGACGATCCGCGGCTGCAGCCCGGCAAGGCGGCGATGCCCTTCGACGGGCGGCGCATGATCTTTGGCGGCTTCGAGCCTATTGTCGAAGCCTAAGCCAAAGCTTAGTACGCCCCGCGGGAAGTCCTGACCCACTTTCGGCGGGCGCTGACAGGACTTCCCGCGGATAAGGCGTACTAGCAAGTTATTGATCTAGTACAGCTTACGGGCGGAAGTTCGCTTGATCGTTTGCTGCAATGGAGTGCGAACTTACGGCCGGCTGTACTAGCCCACGGCGATACGTTAGCGCGCCCGGAAAACTCTGCTTAGGCTCATGACGCTTGATGTTCGCCTTCGCAAAGTTTGACAGTGCATCGCACCTGGTTGCCGGAGCCGAGATACTCAAGGCTATGGAACGACATCATTCGAGATGTGGCGATGCCCCGCCCATGCGGATCGGTTACGCGGTCTGGAGAAAGTTCGAGATAGTCCTTCCAGTTGAAGCCATTGCCTTCGTCCTTGATGGGCACGACGATGGCGTCAGCAGCCGCCTTGAAGGAGATCTGGGCAAATTTGCCTCGATTTTCCGGCAACCCCAATCTTCGCTGAACCTCCTCATCCCACCGGTGATCAAAAATCAGTTTTGTCTTCTCGGGGTAGGTTATGCCGAGGTTGCCGTGCTCGACAGCGTTGATAAGGAGCTCATGCAACTCATAAATGGTCTTGTCAGGTTCGGGGAAGCAATTGGCGATATAGGCCGCGAGATTTTTAGCTTCCTCCAAGGTCCGAAAGCGGAAACAGGAATCGACCATCAGACCGAGAATGCTTCGATGTCTTCGAACCGATTCCTGTAACTCTTTATTGCTTTGAGCGTCGCGCAGAGCCGAGCCGACAATGCCGAGCAACATTTCCTGCTCGTACGGCTTCGTCAGGTAGTAGTACACACCCGCCTTGATGCCCTCGAGCACTTCCTCAGGCGCGGATGCCGCCGTCTGCATGACAACCGGAATGTCCCGAAATCTGGCTTCCGCTTTGATTGCCTTTAAAAACTCCATGCCGTCCATGTTCGGCATGACGGTCCAGAACGATGACGTCGACGCGTCCCGCGTCCTTCAGCCTTTTAAAGGCGATCGAACCGTCATCTGCGCCGATGACGTCATAACCCGCATCGGTTAGATAGAAGCTTATATTGTCGAGATTGAATTCTTCGTCGTCAGCGACGAGGATTTGGGCCTGATCGTCATGGTCTTGTCCGCAACGGCATTTTTGATCGTGGCGCGATCGTAAACCTTGTCGCTTTTGCGAAGCGTACAACCTGATCGGGGCGCGCGGGCTGGAAAGCTCGGCGATAACTGGACGCTCGCGCTTCGGTTGGGCGGGATGACAATCCGTTGGGCAGATTAGCGAGGTTTGCTTTAGCTGGATGCTGAAATGAGGGGGAAGCTGGGCTTCATCCTTCGACAGGCTCAGACTGAGGCTTCGACACGCTCTGCAACCTGCTTAGCTCTCCCACAGCCGAAAGCCTCCCTCGAAGGCGTTGGCATTGTGGCCGGGCCGGGTGTTCGGCGGCAGCTCCTTAAGTTTCTTCACGTTGCCCCCGCCCAGCACGACGTCTGAGGGTTGGAGAGCCGCGATCAACCGCGCGACCACGTCTTCGACATCGCCGCGCCACTGCTTCTTGCCGTTCCGGTCCAGTCCGCGCTGGCCGACGTAATCTTCGAAGGTGCCTTTTTTGTAAGGAAGGTGGCCCATCTCCATGGGGTGAACCAGCCCCTCGATGATCAGGGTGGTTCCGAGCCCCGTTCCAAGGCCGAGAAAGAGCATGCGTCCGGACTGGTAGCTTCCGATCGCCTGCATGGCCGCGTCGTTGATGATCTTGACCGGCCGCTCGAATGCGGCCTCGAAATCGAACTCAACCCAGCCTGCGCCCAAGTTCACCGGATCGCGCAGGGGGCGGCCGTCGAGAACAGGACCGGGATAACCAATTGTGACAACGTCGTGCTCCCAATCCGAGACGGCCTCCTTGATTTGCGACATCATCAGGTCCGGCGTAAAGAGCGGCCCGGAGACTATCTTTCGCGGCTCGCTTTGCCCGGCCACAAGAAGCTTGACGTGGTTGCCGCCGATGTCGGCGACCAGGACCTTCATAGCGGACGTGCGGGCGCCCAGTTCTTCCACGGCGGCCGGCTCTTCCTTCGCAAAACTCAGAATTGCTACTGTCATGGGACTAATCAGTTTTCCAGAACCGCGGATTTGGAGCGCTCACGCCCATAAGGACGTTCCTGGATTTGGCGAACGGCCTTTCCCTTTCATCTTGCAGCTTGGCTGTCAACATGTCGATGTCTATGCGCAACATGCGAAAATTTGGCCTACCCTTCCTCGCCGCCGCTCGGCCGCGCATCGTCGGCGATCTGTTGCGTCTCGCAGAAAACTGTACTTAGCTTGTGAGCGCCCGGTCTATTCCAGCCTTGGCGACTTGCGCCATGACCAGATAGCCAGCCGGCGTCGGATGGAGCCCGTCCTCGGAGAGATGCCGTTTCACGAACCCTTCGCCATCGCTCATGGCGCCGAAGTAGTCGAGGAAACCGTACCCATGGGAGGCGCTGTAGTCTTTCAGCCAGCGGTTCAGTTCAAGGGTTCTCTCCGGAGGGTGCTTGAAGAGGCTGTACTGCGCTGAGAGCGTTTCCTTGTGCGGGGATGGAAGAAGCGAAGACACTATCGCCCGGACCCTGTTGGCCTGGGCGATCTCCGCCATGGAGGCGCAATTCGCCTTGATGTCCTCCATCGACATCGGGCCGGTGTTGCCCCCGATGTCGTTGGTTCCCGCATTGATGACGACGGCCTTTGGTCTCAGCGCGACGGCGTCCTGCCTGAAACGGAGTAGCATCTGCGGCGTTGTCTGCGCGCAGATGCCGCGATTGATGTACGGCTTGCCCGGAAAATACTCTTCAAGGTCCCATCCTTCAGTAATGGAATCTCCGAAAAAGACGACGCGGTCCTCGTCCGGAGCAGGCGGCTCGAGGCTGGCATTGGCGGCGCGATAGCGCGACAGCATGCCGTAATCATCGATCAAAGATTCCAGCCAAGACCTTCGCCACGCCTCGAATTCCTGCTCGAGGCTCGAATAGTCAAGGCTTGCGTTGTCATTATCGTGGTGCTGCATGTGCTCTTCGGGCGAGGTTATCAGGCGAGGTTGTCAGGATTGCGAGTTGGCCGCTCTGCGAGCCATCGCCTTTGTACAGGCGCCTGTTTCGCAATAACAAGAGCAACGCGAATGCGAGCGCGATGGGGCGGCGAAGAATATTTGCGAAGGCTGGGCGATAGGTTCGCGCGAGGCTCTCCATGGATAGTGTCCGCCGAAAAGGCGTCGACGCCAGTTTGGGGAGCCCCTTGCCCACCTTTATAAGACGCATTGTTTGGAACCGGCTTGCACGCTTCATCGCGTTCTGGCTTCTCGTCGCCACTGTCACGGCTGGCCTCTATTCGGTGTGGTCATCGCTCCCGGCGCCAGTCCTCGGAGAGATCGTCGCGGAGGGGTTCCAGGGCGACCTGACCCGCGTCAGCTCGGAACCGTTCGCGTTTGCGTTGGCCAAGGCTCTGACATCTGTCGGCTTTGGGCTTTTGATCGCCTTTGGCATTCTTCATGCTCTGGCTCTGTCGGTTTCGGTCGGCAGAGCGCGCGCCCTTATACAGGGTTACAAATCGAAGATGGCGTTCGCCCGCGATATGGAGCGCTTAAGCGAGCGGATGGAAGCGCACCCGCTTCTTGGCCACGCCTGGAAGAAATTCCATGAAAGCGTCATTCCAGACGGAAAGCCGTTGCGCAACACCCAGCGTCCGCAGAGCTTCTTCAACTACGCGATGCTTCGCGAAAAGTGCATCGGCCTCAAGATCATGCCGGGCGTGCCGAATTATTTCGTCGGCGCCGGTCTGCTCCTGACATTCATCGGCCTCGTCATCGCGCTCTACAGGGCGGCCGAGGGAACGCAAGCCGCGCAACTCGCCGAGGCGGGCGCGGGCGCCGCGGCGATGCAAAAGGCCCTGCAAGAGTTGCTGCATGCGGCCACTTTTAAATTCTCGGCGTCTATCGCGGGGCTTGCGGTTTCGATCGCCCTTGCATTCTTTTTCCGTCTTTATGCGATCAGGATCGAAGCTTCCCTGGGGGATTTCTGTGAAGCCCTCGAAGGCAAAATGAACTACCTTTCGCCTCAGTCGCTATCGGTTGAGATGCGCGACAGTCTCACAGCGCAACTCGCTCAGCTGAAGGAGATCAACAGCGAGAAGTTCTTTGCGGGCGTCGGCCAGGAAGTGGCGCCGTCCATCAGCACGGCGCTTACGAGTGCGCTGTCGCCGCTCACGCAAGAGATCCGTTCTGCGGTCGAACAGATCGATCGCAGCAGCCATGAGGGCGTGCAAGACCTGCTGAAGCAATTCTCCGAGTTGCTTCAGGGCGGCGCAGGCACGGAATTGCGCGAACTCGCGGGCAGCCTTCAAGGCGTCCTGAAAACGATGGAGACCGTTCGGTCGGACATGGGCCGTTCGGGCGAGGAGTTTGCGGCGAAACTCGGCGAGGCGGCGCAAAATCTCAATCGGCTGATCGTCGAGGCAGGAGAGAACCTCGGCAAGCAGTCGGAGATCAGCCGCCAGACGCTTGAACAGACGCTCATCTCGTTGCGCGCGATTTTCGATCAGACCAGTGCGAAGATTAACACGAACCTTTCGTCCGCCGCGGAGGGGGCTTCCTCCAAGCTTACAGAATTGATGGAACGGGTCCTGTCGAAGCTCGAATTGCAGATCAGCGGACTGGAGCGGAGTTTCGGCGGGTTCACGCAAACAGCCACGGGACATCTCGCCGAGGTCGGGCGGCAGATGTCGGAGGCGCAGGAAAAAGGCGCCAAGGCGATCGCGGAAGTATCGACTCGCACGGCCGCCGCGCTTGAAGACGGTCTCGCTGCGGCCGTTACGTCCATCCGGAAGGAAGCGGAAAATTTTGCAGCGGCTTTGCGGACATCGTCCACGGCGCTCGGCGCGCAGGCCGAAGCCATCGACAAGGCCTCGATGCGGACGCGGCAGACGGCCGACGTCTTCGGAAAGTGTGCGCATGCTGTCGGAACCGCCATAGATCCCATGACGCGCTCGAATGCGAAGGTTGCGGAGATCACGTCAATCGTTGGCGAGGCCGTGAAACAGGCTGCGGCCGCGCTCGATGAAGGGCAGCAGGCGACACGCGGTCTCAGTCAGGCGATTGTCGCCCAGGTCAGCCGCCTCACGAAGCTCTGGGAGAATTACGAAAGGCGTTTCGCCAAGGTCGATGAGGATTTGCAGCGCGCTTTCGACAAGCTGGCTCAGGAAACGACGAAACAATCGCAGCTCCTCGCCGAGCAAACCATTCAGATTGACAAGGGATTGGCGGGCGCCGTCGACAAGCTTGCAGGCCCCGTTCAGGGGATTGGAGATGGCGCGCATGAACTCTCCGAAACCGTCGGCGAGCTCAAGAAGCTCTTCGACCGGGCGAAAGTGCTGACATGATCGCCGACGAAGAAAGCGCCGATCACTCGGAAGAGAGCGTCAACTACTTTGTGCCCATGACCGACATGATGGTCGGCGTGCTTTTCATCTTTATTTTGATGCTGACGGCCTTCGCGCTCGACTTCCGGCGGACAACCGACGCGCAAGAAACCGCACTGAAAGTCGCGCAGGAGGTTGCAAGCAAACTCGACCCGCTTGAGTTGGCCGTGCGCGAACAAATGGGGCTGCTCGACAAAGCGCAGCAGGATCGCCGCGAGCTCTTGCACGATATACGAACGCAGCTCGCAGGAGAGGGGCTCAGCGTTCAGATCGACGAGGCAAGCGGCGTCCTTCGACTTGATGAGGACGCAGTCCGGTTTCTCCCGAACCGCGCCGATCTTGTCGATCGCAACAAGGACAATGTCGGCAAAATCGCCAGGGTCCTGGAACGCGTCCTGCCGAAATATGTCAGCTGCCACGGCTGGCAAACTTCGGCCTGTCTGACGACCGGATACAACTCGCTCGAAACCCTGTTCATCGAGGGGCACACGGATACCACGGGCATCGACGATAACAATTGGGTGCTGTCGACCGGGCGCGCCGTCAACACTTACCGCGAGTTGATCGCTGTCGCCTCTTCTCTGCGGCTCTTAAGAAACAACCGCGACGAGGAGGTGATTTCCGTGTCGGGCTATTCGTCGACCCGGCCCATCGATCACCGCGCCATACGCGACGCGTGGGATCGCAACCGTCGCATCGATTTGCGCTTCGTGATGGAAAATGACCCGCGAAGGAATCTTGAGCACATCCTTCACGTTACTGACAACATGCGCGACGAGATCAACCGTTTGCGCGCCGCAAGCGAGGCTGCGCGGTGAGCCTCCGGCGCTCGCTCGAAGCCTTCGCGCGCTCGGAGCAGTTAACGCTCAGGCTTCCGAAGACGCCAGCAACCTCTGAAGCGAACGAGCGGCTCGCGAAGATTTTCGGCGATAGCTGCCTACCGCGGCCGCCAGCGGAGGGTCTGGATGAATTTAGCAAACGGATCGCCACACTTTTGGAGAGAGGCAATCCGCTTGATCGCCGGGATCTCCTTCGCGCGCCCTGGTGCATTTGGGCATCGACACGTCCGCTGAACCGAAAGCCCGACCTCGTCGAACGGTTGCTGGCTCAGATCCTGGAAGCAGGGCGCCGTAATGTTTACCGGATGCTTGCCGCGGCATGGCTTCATAACTTCAAGTTTGGCGACTTGTGTGTGCCGCTTGTTGGCGACTTCCTGAAAGTGCATATCGGCGATCTGGGGCATCCGTGGGAGGAGGCGCAAACCGCGCTCCATATCTTCGATGCCGAGACCGGCCCCCAAGTCATCGTGGATGCCGCCTTTCAAAATGACTGCACTCCAGACGACATCCTTTCCCAGACCGGGTTCCGGGACCGTCTCCCGGCCATGGGGTACCGCGAACATCTCTACCGGCTGGGTTTCGAGCGATACGAAAAGGAAACCAACACCAATCCTCTGGAGCGCTTAGAGATCATTCGAGCCTGGACTTACGCCGGCGGCAAGGTTCGATTCCAGCCTCTGAAAACGGCGGCCGTTCGCGCTGCGCTCGATCCCTTTGGCAACGGCATGCCCGACGAAAAGACCCGCGACGGATTCTTGGATTTCGCTCTCCAGTTGTTGCAAGATCCTCGTTTGCGCCCTGAGGGATGGACGGGTTGCCCTAAGTCCGAGCCAATCGCTCGGCGCTGGCTCACGGAGCAATCGCTGCGGCAGTTCTTTGCTGTGCTCAACAAAGTGGGCCGCTGGGACAAATGGTCTTATCAGCGAACGTTTTGGAATGCTCTTTACCAGCGTCACTACATTGATGACGCCTGGGTTGTTTTCGAAAGTGCAGGGGCAGACGAAGCCCAGAGGATGTTTGGGCAGAATGCTGGATTTGGCCGCTTTGAGGGCTTCCAACCGGGGCATGCCGTTCTGCTTCTGAGCGTTCGAGGCCTCACGGTGGCAGTATGGAGCCACAACAACCCGTGCGGCATATGGGACGAAATCGATGGCGCCATAGGGCCGAGGCTCCATCAAAGCTGGTACGTGCCCTCCGAGCTTAAAAAACAGCACAGGGGAGACGACACGCCTGCAAACCTGACCAACCAGGGCATATTCTGGCATTACGGCGGCGGCCGGTACCGCTGGCAGAGCCAGATCGCCGATTATTTGAAAAGGCGGCGGGGGCTCATCCTGGAGCCATCCGATTATAGAGTGGACCGATAATGATCCGGCCGATTGTGTTTGGAGCGCTTGCGCAAATGACGCGGACGTTTTCGATCGGAGAGAGTGCATTCGGGCGTCCCTTCTCCCCAACCGCATCCGCTCGCGGATGCGGCTGCTCTAAGTTGCAAGCTCGCCAAGGCGAGCTTGACGCATCCGCTCGCGGATGCGGTCGCTCTAAGTTGCAAGCTCGCCAAGGCGAGCTTGCCGGGAGAAGGACAGGATGAGGGGTGTTTACCTGCATTATGAAGCACTTACCCCTCACCCGGATCGCATGCGATCCGACCTCTCCCATTGGGAGAGGCAGCGCTGCGGGTCAATATTGACCGTCAGGGTCGCGTAGCGCAGCTTTATGACGCGCGGAAGCGCGCTTGCGCTATTGCGCTGCGATGGCTCTGCGCCCGCCCCTTTCCGCGCCGGGCTTGTCCTTCTGCTGCAATGCTGGATGGCGGTCGGGCAGGAATACCGTGACGGTGGTTCCCGCGCCCGGCGTGGAGCGCAGATCGATGCGGCCCTTGTGAAGCTGCACGATGCTTTTCACGAGCGACAGCCCAAGCCCCGCGCCCCGGTGGCGCGAGCCCTTGCTGCGCGACTCGAAGCGATCGAACATGGTGGCCTGCTCCTCTTCGGGGATGCCAAGGCCGTTGTCCTGGACGCTGATCGCGACGCCGTTCTTCTCGCGCCGGCAGTTGAGGGTGATGGTCCCGTCTTCCGGCGAGAAGCCGATGGCGTTCGACAAAAGATTGTAGATGACCTGAATGAGCCGGTTGGAATTGGCCATGACCGTTCCGGCCCCTTTGGCGATATGGACGTCGAGATTGACCTTGGCCCGCGACAGGCGCTCGCGCACGCCAAGCTCGGCGGCCTCGATCATGTCCTCGACTTTCACCGGCGCCAGCTTGAGATCCATCGCTCCCGCGTCGATCACGGCCAGATCGAGAATGTCGTTGATGATGTTGAGCAGCATCTGGCTCGATGTCTTGATGTCGTTCAGATATTCGCGCTGCTTTGAATTCATGGCGCCGGTTACGGGCTCTGCGAGGAGGTCCGAAAAGCCGATGATGGTGGTGAGAGGCGTGCGCAGCTCGTAGGAGACGTGGCTGAGGAAGGCCGTCTTCAAGCGGTCGGACGCTTCCAGGGCTTCGTTACGCTCCAGCAAAACCTCTTCGAAGCGCTTGCGGTCCGTCACGTCGGCGAAGGTGAGAAGCGTGCCGCCGTCCGGGAGCGGCGTGACAGCATAAGCGAGATGCGTCTCGTCCCGCCGCGCGACCGTGCCGCTGAACGTGTCGCGCGCCTCCGGCATGCCCGTGATCGCCTCTCGCAGCGTGTGCCAGAAGTCCGGGTCCGGAGCGAGTTCCTCGGTCGCGGACTTGATGGCTTCGAAATGAGGCGTCGCCTGCAGTTTCTCCATATCCAGCCGCCAGACGGCCTGGAAAGCGGGATTGAACAACTGCAAGCGGCCGTCCGCGCTGAACACGGCGATGCCTTCGCTGAGGTGGTCCAGCGTCTCGCGCTGTCCTTCGATCAGGCTGTGGAATTGCCGCTCCAGCGATAGTTTCTCCGTCACATCGTCGAAGAGGAACGTCACGCCGCCGTCGTCCCGGCAATCGGTGACAACGTGAACGGTCCTTCCGTCGGGGCGGTGCCAAAGCTCGTCGAGGGTGCGGTTGCGATCCCAGGCAAGCACCTTGCCGTCGCGCCATTTGCGATAGTCGGGTTGCTCGGGGAGCAGGCGGCGCTGGCGAAGCTGATCGAGAAACTCCGATGCCGAGGGCTTCTCCGTCAGCCAGGCGTTGTCGAGGCTCCAAATGCGGGCGAACGCATCGTTGCTGTATACGAGTTTCCGGTCTCCGCCGAACACCGCGACGCCGGTCGAGACCTTGTCGAGCGTGCGGCTGTGGGCGGCCATTTGCCGTTCGAGTTCATCCTTTGCGATCGCGAGCGGAGCCACGTCGAAGGCCGCCCCGCCGCTTCCGCGCTCAAGCGGCGCAGCGATGGCCTCGTAAATCTGGACGCCGCCGTTGAGGATCGTCTGAAGCTTGAGGCGGCCCGGCTTCTTGGACTGGCTCAGCCGAAGGAGATCGGATCTTTGCCTTGTTTCGAAAAGCTCGATCTTCTTTTCGATGGTTTCGTCTCGGCTTTGCGCATTCACCGCATTGACATAGGCTGTATTGATCCATGCCAGAGCGCCCTTGGCGTCGCGGAGCCAAACAGGCATCGGCAGGCCATCGAGCAGGCTCTCGCGGTCCTGCACCGATTGCTTCAGGCGCCTGTTTTCGCCAATCAGGCGGACGAGTTCCTTGTTGATGGGTGAAAATGGACGGATGCGCAACACGACGTCCGCACCCAAGACCGCGCCGGAGACCTCGATGACATGGCCTTCAAGCGTGCTTGCATTCGAAACGAACGCTTCGCCATGATTTTGCAGGCGGCTTAAGCTTTCGGCGATCTTTCCCGCATCGTCGTGATGAAGCCAGGCTCCGAAGCGCAGGAGCTGCCCCGGTTTCATGGGAACGCCCATTGCGTTCGGCAGGGTATGAAGGGCGAGCCTTGGATTGCCGTCCGTCCAGATCATAAAGGCTAGCGGTTCCAAGGCCGCAAGCGCCCGGAAATTGGTCTCGACAGTCGAGAGAGCATCGAGGCGCACCTTTTGACGCATAAGTTGCAGGGCATGGCGGTGCGCCTTCTGGCGGAATAAAGTAGCAAGCACCGCGCATCCGGCCGCGGCTCCCGCAAGCGCCGCGCCGGTCAAGAGAGCGTTGGCGTTTCCGAAGGCGCACGTCGAAGCATCGGGAAGGCTTCCGGCTGCCCTGACGCCTCCGAGCGATGCCAGTGAAACTGAAGAAAACGCTAGAACCCCGAACGCCGACCGAAATGACTCACGAAGGATTTTCATCGGTTTCTCCCGCGGGGGACGCGTTAGCAGTCAGCACATATGCCGAATCGAGTCTTAGTTTATCGTTAAATTTCTATTGGCGGGAACACAACACAACCTCGGCGTCGGTGTTGCACCCTTGCCTCGCACTTCGGGCATAATGGGGTATCTGGGATACAATGGACCAATTCGATTTACTTTTCGGATCACAATGCAATAATCATCAGAAATGCTTATACTAACTAGTTGCATAAACATGTTTCCCCGCTTCAATCTCGAAGAGCTTGTGACGTAATGGATCGCAACCGGAGCCGTTTGTCCACAGACCGGGCTCGATTTGATAATTTCGATCTCAACCTCCGGTCACTCAACATCTTCGTCCAGGCCGCCGAAAGCGGGGGCATCAGCCCGGCGGCTCGTGTCATGGGGCTGACGCAATCCGCAGTCAGCCAGAGCATCGCCAGCCTGGAGCAAGCAGTCGGCGTGCAGCTTTTCGATCGCGATGTAAGGCCGATGGCGCTGACGCCTTCGGGGACCATCCTCCTGGACAGGGCGCGCAGCCTCTTGATTTTGGCCCGCGAAGCCATTCAGGCGACTCGCCAGCCCGCAACGACCGCTATGCCCAAGCTGAACATCTGCCTTGTGGAGACGGTTGCAGGCACGATCGGCCTTGAACTGGTCGCAAAAATTCAGGGACTAGCGACCCAGTGGTCCGTTCACGCGGGACTGCCCAGCCATCACTCCCGCTCGCTTTTGACCCGCGAAGCCGACATCGTCATCTCGTCCGATCCCCTGGAGGATGAGCCCAATCTCGAGCGCCATCTGATCCTCAGGGAGCAACTCCTCATGGTCTTGCCGAGGGCAGCGGCGGAAGAGGCGGAAGACTTGAAAACGCTGGCGAAAACCCGGGATCTCGTGCGGCTCAGCACGCGGACCATTCTTGGCCTCCAGATCGAGCGTCACCTGAGGCGCATCCGCGTCGAACCGGTGAGCCGCGTCGAATTCGACGACCCGGAGGCGGTCATGGCCATGGTGGCCAATAACCTTGGCTGGAGCATCCTAACGCCCCTCTCCACCCTTTTAGGGCGCTCGTTCTGGCCGAAGCTCAAGTTTGCGCCGCTGCCAGCGCCGCGGGCGTCGCGGGAAATTTACGTCATCGCGCGGGAAAAGGAGCTGGGCGACATCCCGAAGCGGATCGCGGAGGCCGCCATACAATCGCTGAACGAGCTCTTCCACACGGTGGTTTCGCCCTGCTGCCCGTGGATGATGAAGGAGTACTCCCTGCCGGGGATTACTCCCGATGGGCCTTTTAGAACATCGTGCTCAAAATCGGAACCGGTTGCGATGCAATCCTGAGGCAAGCCGCCCGCCCCGGAACGACGCCTGCGTCGAATCCGGGATCGTAAGAGACGCTTCGGTTTGTAACGGCCGCCCGATACTCGCGAAGGCGCATTTGGGGACGACGATCATCGGGACGCCCCCGTCAAATCAAAGGCTCAATGCTCTAGCTAGAGCTGACGTTCCACCATCAGCCGCTTCAAGTCCGCGATGGCCTTCGCGGGATTCAATCCCTTCGGACAAACTTGCGCGCAGTTCGTGATGGTGTGGCAGCGGTAAAGCCTGAACGGATCTTCCAGATTATCGAGACGGCTGCCCGTGGACTCATCGCGGCTGTCCGCGACCCAGCGCCGGGCCGCCAAAAGCGAAGCTGGTCCTAGAAAGCGCGCGCCGTTCCACCAATAAGAGGGACAGGCCGTCGTGCAGCAGGCGCACAGAATGCATTCGTAAAGGCCATCGAGCTGTTCCCTGTCCTCGCGGCTCTGGAGCCATTCGGTCACGGGCGGCGGCGATTTTGTTTTCAGCCAAGGTTCGATCGAGCGATGCTGCGCGAAGAAGTGCGAAAGATCGGGCACGAGATCCTTATGCACATCCATATGGGGCAGGGGATAGATGCGAACCGGGTTGCCGATATCCTCCATGGCGAGCGTGCAAGCGAGTGTATTGGTCCCGTTGATGTTCATCGCACAGGAGCCGCAGATGCCCTCCCGGCAGGAACGGCGGAAGGCGAGGGTGGGGTCGATCTCATTCTTGATCTTGATGAGTGCGTCGAGCACCATCGGACCGCAGTCCTTGACGTTGACATAGTAGATGTCAATGCGCGGATTTTCGCCGTCCTCGGGATCCCAGCGGTAAATGTCGAACTGCCGCCAATGGGATTTATCGCCGGTCGGCTCGTTCCAGGTCTTGCCTTTTTGAACTTTCGAATTTTTAGGCAGTGTGAGCTGAACCATGGCGGCTCCTGGAAGGTGGCATTGGCGTGGATCGTATATCGAATGTGGCAAACATCGGCGTGAGCCGCAAGTTTAACCCTGCCGCATTGCGCCTCCCCTGACTGAGTGCATGGCAGTTATGTTTAAACGCGCGGATCGCCGGGCATTCGTAAGCGAGGCCGATCGGCGCAGCGATCATGCGCCGGCCTCAAGCCAGGTTCCGAGGTCTTGCAATGCGCGCTGGGACAGCCCTTTTTTGCGCGCGCGGCCGCGTTCCGCCCCTTTCAACCTCTTGCCGCTTTCGGGCAAAGGCGGGAAAAGCCCGAAATTGACGTTCATAGGCTGGAAACTGCGCGGGCCGCTTTCCGGGGCGTCCGCCAGATGTCCGCCCGTGATGTGCGCGAGAAGCGCGCCGAGCGCGGTCGTCGGCGGTGGCGGCAAGGACTCGCCTCCGGAAAGCGCGGCGGCGGAGAACCTTCCCGCAAGCAAGCCGATTGCGGCCGATTCCACATATCCCTCGACGCCCGTAATCTGGCCCGCGAAACGCAAACGCGGATCGGCTTTCAGCCGCAACCGGTCATCGAGCAGTTTCGGGCTGTTCAGGAACGTGTTGCGATGCAGGCCGCCCAGCCGCGCGAACGAAGCGCTTTCAAGGCCGGGGATCATGCGAAAGATGCGCGTCTGCTCGCCGTGCTTGAGCTTGGTCTGAAAGCCGACCATATTCCACAGCGTTCCGAGCGCATTGTCCTGCCGGAGTTGCACGACGGCGTTGGGGGAGCGTCCGGTGCGCGGGTCGGTCAGGCCGACCGGCTTCATGGGACCGAATTGCAAGGTGTCGCGGCCTCTCTCGGCCATGACTTCGATGGGCAGGCATCCCTCGAAGTACGGCGTCGAGACCTCCCACTCTTTGAATGAGGTTTTCTCGGCTGCGAGCAGGGCGTCGATGAACGCCTCATACTGCTCGCGGTTCATCGGGCAGTTGATGTAATCCGCGCCTGTTCCGCCGGGACCGGGCTTGTCGTAGCGCGATTGCATCCAGGCCACGTCCATATCGATCGTGTCGTGCAAGACGATGGGAGCGATGGCGTCGAAGAAGGCGAGCGCGTCCTGCCCTGTCAGCGCGTTGATGGCCGCGCTGAGCGCTGGCGTGGTCAACGGGCCGGTTGCGATGATGACGCAAGCCCAGTCCGAAGGCGGCAGGCCCGCAATTTCGTCGTGCCGGATTTCGATGCGAGGATGAGCCGCAAGCCGTGCGGTGACCTCTGCGGAGAATTCATCCCGGTCTACCGCAAGCGCGCCCCCTGCCGGCAGCTTATGCGCGTTGGCGGCTTGCATGATGAGCGACCCGGCGCGGCGCATCTCCTCATGCAGGAGGCCGACGGCGTTCATTTCCCAGTCGTCGGACCTGAATGAATTCGAGCAGACGAGTTCGGCGCAATTGCCGGTTTTATGCGCCTCGGTCAGGCGCGCGGGCCGCATCTCGTGGAGGATGACGTTCGCGCCTCGCTCGGCGGCCTGCCACGCCGCCTCCGATCCGGCAAGACCGGCCCCTACCACATGAAGTGTTCGTTCTGTTGTCATGGCGGGACGTTAGGCGAAAACCTTTGCGCACTCAACGTGAAGCCTTGCATTGCCGTGAGAAATCCTGCCCGCTTGCGGCGAGCGCTTCCAGGATTTCCCGCGGATAAGCCGCTCTACACAAAGTTTTCTGGCTTCCCCAACACATGCTTCATCCCGGGCTTCAGACGCGCTGAAAGTCGGTCATGCAAACGTCGAACAGACGGTGGCGAAAACCTCGTTGCCGACTTCGTTTTCGAAGCCGGTCATTTTGGCGGCTATGAGAAATGCGCCAAGCCGATATTGCAGTGCGATGCCCTCGACCGCTTAGCGCAAAGTCGCCGCGGCTTACGCACTACTGTTTGGCTCCATTCGCACTGAAGCGCCCAGTCAGCTCCTCCACGCACGTGTGGAAGGCAACGTATTTGCGAGCGTCAAACTCGCCATTCGACGAGCTTGAGATCGGAAAAACGATGTCGAGATCACCCGGCTGACGGTTGAACCCAATTGAGACATCACCTTTGTCGAGGTTGTCGTAGATTATTTTTGGGGGGAACGGTGGCGAGTATCCGCCGCAAAAATTGAGCGCGTTGTCGCACTGGAAGGAACCACTTAACGGTGCTGGTAAGCCCTTAACCGCCAGAAACGCATTATGAACTTTGAAAGGGTGAGGCTGACTGAGGGCATCAAAATCTACGCCCGCCACCTTTAAGAAGATACCAAGCTTACCGCCAATGTCTGTCCAAGAAAGAGAAGCAAATATTACAGAGAGCGCGCCTTTTCGAAAGCTGTTGTCCATAAAAGCAATTGTAACATCTACACCGCAATACTTAGTTTTTCCATCCGCTGTGCCGACGGAATAATCTATTTCGGACTCTATAAGTTTATCCTGCGCCTGTGCAGAACACGTGTAAAGTAGTGCAGCTAAAGCGAACGGGGCGAGTTTCATGGGCTGCTCCTGCAAAAATCAGACGCCGTTCACGCTCACGCTCGAAGCTTGTGCCAAGCAGAAAGTAGGCGGTTCTCCACTGGCATATTTTCGCAGCCACGTGATTTCAGCCGTAGAGGGCGGCGTAGGCTTGCATGCCGACGTTGTTGTCGCCTTTAATCGATACAGATTAAAGGCGGGTTGGTCCTGTGTTCAGTGGGATGTGACCGGCGCGCCCTCGATTTCTCCGCGTTTGGTTGATAATAAGGGGCATGACCGTTCACATCGTGAAACTTTGCGTCGGCTGCGACTCCGTCGAGGACTTGGCCGATTGGCAGCGGCAGCGCCTCGCCGCGGGGCAGGATCTCGTCCACGTCACAAGGCAGACGCCGCGCCGGGAGGGTGTCGGGCCGCAATCCTCGCTTTACTGGGTGATCGGCGGCTTCATCCGGGCGAGGCAGCGCATCGCCGGGTTGCAGGAGGTGAGGGGAGCCGATGGCATCCTGCGCTGCGGCATCGAGCTTGACCCGATCCTTGTTCCGACCGAGCCTCAGCCTCGGCGTCCGTTTCAGGGGTGGCGCTATTTGCCGGAAAGCGACGCGCCGAGCGATCTCGATCCCAATGCTCCAAAACTCGACGGCGCAATGCCTGCGGCGATGCGAGCCGCGCTCACCGAGCTTCGCCTGATCTAAAGCGACGTGCGCAAAATCGGAATTGGTTGCGACGCAATCCGAAAAACCTCGTCATCCCGGAACGGCGCTTGCGTCGTATCCGGGATCGTAAAGGCGCCTCGATTCGTAACGGCCCCGCAAAGCGCCGAAGCGCAGTCCGGGTGACAGCCACGGCGCGGCCCGCGTCCAATGGCAATCGCCATCTTGGACGGAGCTTTCCGCGGGCCAAATGGTAAACGGATCGTTGCCGGGCGGGGTGCGCCGTGGGTGTTAATCGGTTCTTGGTTAACAGGGAGCGCGCCGGAATTATTTCTGGTCAATTCATGCTTTATTAATGGTCCATTTGTCGCCAAGCGAGGAACGCCGCGCCTTTGAGCGGACACGAATAGACGGCTGTAAGCCTTTGAAAAGGAACAGCTTCTATGATTAACAAGGCGCCCATTAAATACAATCTAATGCCGGAATTTTCCCATTTACTGGGACGAGCAAAAGTCCGTTAAATATGTTGCGGCTTCGCGAATTAACGCTTGCGCGCCGCCGGAACAAGCGAGAACGGCGGCGGCGATGGCGTTCCGTTCGGCATTTTTCCCGCAATTATCACGCAATTATCAAGCAATTATCAAGGGTTGGAGCGGGCTGAGCTTCCGTTAACCTGCCGGCAAGGCGAATTCGCCGACCATCATTCAGAAGAAGGAATGCGGACGAAAACGTCAGGGACAGGTTGATAACAAATGGTTCAGATTCGCCAGACAGATGGTTCAAATTCGGAGAATGCACACAAAACATCGGGATGCCCGGGTCCGATTGGACGCACGAGTCCCTGGCGGTTGGTGTAAGTTTTAGCCGTGGAGCAACTTGACCGCGATCACGATCAGGGCGACCGTTGCGACCCAGAGCGGGATGGCGATGCCCCAGCGGATGTCCCTGGCAGCTTCTTCTTCCGGTTCCGCCTTCCCGGTTTCGAAGGCATCCACGATCTTGGCGCCGCGCTCGATCAGGTGCGGCGCCTGCTTCAAGACTGTAGCCAGCGCATTCACGTTCGTGGCCATGTCGCGCATTCGGGCGCGCGGGCCGAGCTGATCCGTGATCCACTCCCTGACCACGGGCTCAGCCGCAATCCAGATATTCAGCCTCGGATCCAGGGAGCGCGCCACGCCTTCGACGACGACCATCGTCTTTTGCAGGAGCAGAAGCTCGGGGCGCATGCGCATCTGGAACACTTCCGTGTTCTCGAGAAGCTGCGTCAGAAGCCGCGCCATCGAGATTTCCTCGGCGGGACGGCCCATGATCGGCTCGCCGATTGCGCGCAGCGATTGTGCAAAGGCCGCAACGCTTTGCGTCGCCGGGACATAGCCCGCCTCGAAATGGATCTCCGAGGCGCGCTGATAATTCTTGGTGATGAACCCGTACAGGATCTCGGCGAGAAAACGGCTCTCTTTCGGACTGAGCCGCCCCATGATGCCGAAATCGACGGCAACGAGGCTTCCGTCTCGCGGATCGGCAAACAGGTTGCCCTGATGCATGTCGGCGTGGAAGAAGCCGTCGCGGATGGCGTGTTTGAGGAAGGAGCGGATGACGTTGAGGCCAAGAGCCCGGCGGTCGAGCCCGGCCGCATCGATAGCCGCGAAGTCGCTTAAGGGGATGGCGTCGATCCAGTCGAGCGTGAGAACGCGCTTTCCCGTGCGCTGCCAGTCGACGTTGGGCACCCGGAACCCGGTATCGCCAGCCTTGGCGATGTTCTCGGCCATCTCCGAGATGGCCGCTGCTTCGAGGCGCAAGTCCATCTCCAGCACGACAGACTGCGCCAGCGTGTCCACGGCTGCGACCGGGCGAAGACGGCGCGTCTGCGGCGAGAATCGCTCGGCCGCATGGGCCGCGAAGTAGAAGCTCTCAAGATCGCGCTCGAATCGCTTTTCGATGTGCGGCCTGAGAATCTTTACGGCGACCGCGCGCGGTCCGGTTGACGTGCGCACCGTCGCCTTGTGCACCTGGGCGATAGAAGCTGCCGCAAGCGGCGGCCCAAAATCCTCGTAGATTTCGTTCCATGGCCTGCCGAAAGCGGCTTCGATCTCCTGATGGGCTTCCCGGACCGAGAAGGGGGGAAGCCGGTCCCGAAGCGATCCCAGCGCATTGGCAAGCTGTGGCCCGACGACATCGGGACGCGTGGCCAGGAATTGACCGAGCTTGATGTAAGTGGGACCGAGCGCTCGAATTGCCCGAGACAGCCGCTCGCCTTTTTCCTTTCGCTTCGCAATAGGTTCTTCGCCGCCGGTTCCTCGCAAAACGCGAAGCGGTCCGGGCAGCGCTACCGATTCGGGAACGAACGCAAACCCATACCAAGCCAGGGTCGCGCCAGCCTTCGTCAGACGGTATGTATTCTTGATTGTGTTGATCATAGCCGCGTGCAGAATTGCAGGTACCTGCCGATTAACACGCGCGAGCGTTAATGTCAGGTTTTAGAATTCGACGCAGCTGAATATAGTGCGCGGAAAGCCTCTCCGACATTAGATTTTGGAACGCCTCGCCACCTAATTGGTGACGAAGCACGCCTTGTCGCCGCCGACGCCCTTGATTTTCTGGCACAGCTCCATCGCCTCCTGGCGCGAATTGAGCGGGCCGGCGACCGCCCGGTAGTGGACGCCTTTCGCACCCAGATCTGCTATTTTCGAAATCACCTGAACGTCGCCAAGGACAGACTTATACTTGTCTGTGAGGACTGACAGATCCCTTTGAATTGCCTTCTCGTCGGAAGCGGACTTCAAGGACACCCAATAGCCGCCAGACGGAGTAGCCGTCGGTTCGGCCGGAGTTATGGAAGCTGAGCGCGCGACTTGCGGAGCAGGCGAGGATTGCACCGGAACTGTCTGGAATGGCGTCACCGGCGGTTGCTCCGCAGCGACCGCCTGCCTGGCCGTCCCAAAAGGCGGAGGAAGCTGTCCACCATTCACATCGGCGACGGTCGGGGTGACCATGGGACGTCCACCGTCAACGCGAGTTCCATCGGGGCGGTAGCTTTCACTTCGCACCACGGTCGGCTGGTCCGGGCTGCGGGTTTCCTGAGGCGCCGGCTGCTGGGGTGCGTCGCCCGCCTGCTGCGCCTTTCTCAAAGCTTCGTCGATGCGCTCCTCAAGCGAATTGCCCTGAGCAGGCTGGGCCGAGGGCGGCGCCACAGGTGCGGGAGGCGCATAGGCTGCCGCCTGAATTTGCTGTCCGTCTGGGGTCAGCCTGTCGTAGATGGTCTTCTCGCCGTTCGGGAACTGCTTGCCCCCCGGATTTCCTGGAAGTTCCTTTAGCGGCCGGTTATCGGCACGAATGAAGGGCGTAGCACCTTCCTCGGTGCCGCCTTTGAACGACTTATAAAGGTAGGCGCCGCCGCCGCCGACCATGATTGCTCCTGCAAGCGCGGCGATCACCAGTCTTTTCCGGCTGCGTTTGGGCGCTGGAATGTGATCGTTTTCAAGCTCGTCTTCGTCGGCGAAGAAGTCCTCGTCGAGCTCGTTTCCCTGGGCGGCGAGCTCATGATGCGCACCGCCCCCGTCATCGTCGTGAAGAGCGTGTTCGTCTGCCCAGTTGTCTTCGTAGCGGGCGTCGTAATTATCCTGCGGCGGATATGTATTCCCCGGGTATTGCGGTGGGGGCGGGGGCGGAGGAGCCGTATATCCTCGATCAGCCTGAGAAGCGCGCTGCTTCTGCGGCTCCTCATCCGGCAGGAAGAATTGAGCTGCCTGCGCTTCCTGGGCATTCCGAGCAGGATAGTTGCGCTCGTAATCATCGACGGGCGAAACAGGCGCCTCGCGCTGACTATATTGAGGGTCTTCGCGCCGGTTGCCCGCAGACGTTACTGGTTGCTGGCCACGATTTTGATCGTAAGGGTCGCTCTGGTAGCCGGCGCCCTGGGAGCCGTAGGGATTATTGCCATGGGCAGGTGGTCCCGATTCGCGTCCGAAAAGATCGTCACGTCCCGAATCATGGAAGCCGAGATGCGGGGGCTCGGGCTCGTAGGGGGGAGACGGCGGAGTATAAGCACTCTTGGCCGGCTCCACGTAGCGCCCCGAATTGTTCCGCTGAACGGGAGCCTGATAGTAATCCTGGGGTTGCGGCAAAGCCGGATCCGGCTGATTCGGGTAAGCGTGCCGGCTGAAGTTGGAATAGCCGGGTCGCTGCGCCTGATTGTCCCGTCCTCGCTGATCCTGATAGAGATCCTCGGGGGTCCGTTCGCGCGAAGACGATTGATCCCATCTATCGTCGCGGTCCTGCCTCGCGGGGGCTCGACGGTCCGCTTGGTCGACACGACGTCCGCGGCGCGATGCCGAATCGTCATTCGTAGACATCGAACAGTTTCCCTCCACCTGTGATAGTACGGACCTAGGGGGACTAACGCATTTCGGAGATTGCTTCTACGCCAAGCAAGTTCAGCGATGATCGCAATACTTGCGCGGCCCCTGTAATAAGCGCAAGACGCGCTCTCGTAATGTCCGAGCTGGACTGAACCATGAATCGCAAATGTGGCGATCTTTTGCCCCGAGTTCAAAGGCTGTGGAATACGGCCGCTACTTCATGGGCATAGAATGCAATCCGGTGAGGCTCGTGGGCCTGCGCCGCCCCTTCGACGGCACGCGGAAACTGCGCCAGTTTTTTGATGAGGGCGAGTTCTGCTTCGTCGGTCAGCAAGCCCAGATCTGCGCCTGCAAGAGAGGGCGCCCCAAGGTCCATATCCGGGAATGCTTCCCGCGCCTTGCCGAGCACCGAGCACGCCCGGGCGTGCGCGTACTGCACATAGAAAACCGGATTGTCGTTCGACTGCTCGACCACCTTGTCGAAGTCGAAATCGAGCATAGCGTCGTTCTTGCGGTTGAGCATCATGAACCGGACCGGCCCTGGCCCGACCTCGTCGACCACCTCTCGCAGCGTCACGAAGGAACCGGAACGCTTCGACATCTTGACGGGCTCGCCACCGCGGAAGAGGCGCACGAGCTGGCAGATCTTGACATCGAGATCGGCTTCACCGTTGGAGAGCGCCTTCACCGCTGCCGTCAGCCGCTTGACATAGCCGCCATGGTCCGCGCCGAGCACGTTGATCAAGGTCTTGAAGCCGCGCTCGATTTTCGACCGGTGATAGGCCATGTCCGCCGCAAAATAGGTGTAGGAGCCATCGGATTTGACAAGAGCACGATCCGTATCGTCGCCGAAATTGGTGGCGCGAAACAGGATTTGCTCGCGATCTTCCCAATCGTCCGGCAGTTTGCCCTTTGGCGGAGCAAGGCGTCCGAGGTAGATGAGGTCCTTTTGCTTCAGGAATTCGATGGTTTCCGCAATCTTGTCGTGGCCATTACAGTTAAGCGAGCGCTCCGAAAAGAAGACGTCATGCCTTATGCCAAGCGAGGCGAGATCGTCGCGAATCATGCCCATCATCGCGGCGACGGCACGTTCGCGCACGACCGGTAGCCACTTCTCTTCCGGCATGTTCAGGAGTTCTTTTCCGAATTCCTTCGAAAGCGCTTCCCCGACCGGTTTCAGGTAGTCGCCCGGATATAGCCCAGCAGGGATCTCACCGATGTCCTCGCCAAGCGCCTCGCGATAGCGAAGGAACGCCGAACGCGCAAGCACATCGACCTGCGCGCCGGCATCGTTGATGTAATATTCGCGCGCCGGCTTGTAGCCTGCGTAGGCAAGCAGATTGGCGAGCGCATCGCCGAACACCGCGCCTCGCGTATGTCCCACATGCATCGGGCCGGTCGGATTTGCCGAGACAAACTCCACATTGACGGGCTTGCCCGCGCCAAGCGCGCTCCGGCCGTAGCCCGCGCCGCCGGTCACCACGGCACGCAAAACATCCGGCCAGAAATCGGCCTTCAATGTGATGTTGATGAAGCCGGGACCGGCGATCTCGACCTTCTCAACATCAGCGCTCAGGCGGATACGCTCGGCGATGGTCGCTGCCAGCTCTTTAGGGTTCTTGCCTGCGGGCTTCGCGAGCATCATCGCCGCGTTGGTCGCAAGGTCGCCATGGGCGGCTTCGCGGGGCGGTTCGACCACGAAACCGTCGAGCTTCGCATCGGCCGGCAAGACGCCTTCGCTGCGCAAGGCCTCCAGCACGCTGCGGATGCGCTTCTCAAATATCGCAAATATGTTCATGGCAAGTTCATAGGCGCACGCGAGACCGCGTGCAATCCCGTGTGCGATCTCGGTGCTGCTCCTGTTTATTAATACGGCAATTTGTTAATAAGAGAGCGGGCGCTGGCCGGACTGCTCGCCTTCCGCTGGCGTGGGGTCCGGCGGCCTCCCGGTAAGGCTTCTTTACATCCCTAATCGTGTATGAGAGACCTGGGCGCGTCGACCTGGTGTCGGGTGAAGGCCCGTGATTTGGCGAAAGGACTTCAAGACGATGCGTCTCACGCAACTCATCTACACGTCCCGGCCCTTCGGCTTTGACGACCTGGGGCTCATGAATATTTTGCTTGTCTCACGCCACAATAACGAGCGCGACAGCATCACCGGCTCCTTGATCTGCCGGGAGGATATTTATTTGCAATTGCTTGAGGGGCCGCGCGCCGCAGTGTCGTCCACTTATGCTCGCATATTGCATGATGACAGGCATGCGGAAGTGGTTCTGCTTTGGGCGGGCGATTTGCAAGAGAGGCTTTTTCCTGCCTGGTTCATGCGCCACGATCCGGTACAGTCCTGGATGTGGACGCCGCAGCAAGTCCGGGCCGGAGCGGTGACCGAAGCCTCAGCGGAAGATATTCGAAAAATTTTCGTTCGACTGGCTTCCTCGACCAGCTAAAGCGTGCGCGGCTTGCCAAGCTCACACCCGCGCCTGCCATCGAACAGGACGGCATGCTTTTTGAGCGCGAACATGTCGGTCATCCCCGCCACGAAATCGCCAACCGCGCGCTGCCTGGCGATTGGATCCGCGATCTCCGCTTCCCGCTCTGGCTCGTATTTCATGTCTTCGGGGTGTTCAGCGAAATAGTCGTAAAGCTCGCGGAGAATGCGCTGCGCCTCGGTCATTTTGCAGACGATGGCCGGGTTCTTGTAGACTTTCGCGAAAAGAAAACGCCGCAGGTCCGAAATGTCCGCGGCCATTCTTTCCGAGAATTGCGCGAGCGGTTCCCGAAATCCTCGAATGTCTTCGATTGTCGAAGGCTTGGCGTCGGCGATTTGCGCTCCCGTCTCGGCCAGCACGTCTTGCACCATGCTCGCGATCATGCGCCGGTTCATTTCATAGACGAGAGGCGAATCGGGAAGATCGCCGTAGCGGGCGCGGACGGCGGCAAGCGTGCGCCCCGCCATCGGCAGCTCCTCCAGTTCCCTCACCGCGATATATCCGGCGCGGAAGCCGTCATCGATGTCGTGGTTGTTGTAGGCGATATCGTCGGCGAGCGCTGCAATCTGGCCTTCAAGCGAGGGATAGGTGTCGAGGCGTAGGTCCTGGACCTGCATGGTGGCGCGGATGGCGAGCGGCAGCCCATTTTCGGCATAGCGCGCCAGCGGAGCGCCGTTGCGGCCGATGAGCGGTCCGTTGTGCTTGACGATGCCTTCAAGCGTCTCCCACGTGAGGTTCATGCCCCGGAATGACGCGTAACGGTGTTCGAGGAAGGTGACGATCCGCAGGCTTTGCGCGTTGTGATCGAAGCCTCCGGCATTAGTCATGGCTTCGTTCAGCGCATCCTCGCCCGCATGGCCGAAAGGGGTGTGGCCGAGATCGTGGGCCAGCGAAATGGCCTCGACGAGGTCTTCATTAAGGCGAAGCACGCGCGCCAGCGTACGCGCGATCTGAGCCACTTCCAGGCTGTGGGTCAGCCGTGTGCGGTAGTGATCGCCTTCATGATAAATGAAAACCTGGGTCTTGTGGATGAGCCGCCGGAACGCTGTAGAATGCACGATGCGGTCGCGGTCGCGCTGATAGACATTGCGGGTGGGGCAGGGGGCCTCATCGTAAAGGCGGCCGCGGCTCTCTTCCGGATGGGCAGCATAGGATGCGAGTTCCGCCATGCGTTTCATCCCCTTCGGCTCACGCCGGTTGACAACGAGGCGCGAACGCCCAAACTTCTTAGCAACGTTCAAGAGAGGCGAACAATTTCAATGACCACGGATGCCAACATAAGCGTGAGCGACCGCGCCGCCAACCGTATTCGGGAAATCATGGCGGGGGGCGCCGCGCAAAACGCGTTGCGCATCAGTGTCCAAGGCGGCGGGTGTTCCGGGTTCCGCTACGATTTCGAGATCGTGTCCCAGACGAACGCGGACGATCTCATCATCGAGAAATCCGGCGCACGGGTGGTGATTGACCCGGTGTCTGTTCCTTTTATGGCCGGTTCGGAAATCGATTTTGTGGACGACCTGATCGGCGCCTCCTTCAAGATCGTCAATCCGAACGCAACGGCGTCCTGCGGCTGTGGCACATCCTTTTCCGTCTAGGGCGCTGCCGTGCTCACTGTCGCGACATGGAATGTGAATTCGATCAAGCAGCGAGAGAAGGCTTGCGCGCAATGGCTGAAGCGAGTTGCTCCAGACATACTTTGCCTCCAGGAATTGAAGTGCCAGACGGAGGGCTTTCCGCGCGGAACGTTCGAGGATCTTGGCTATAATTGCGCGGTCCTTGGCCAGAAGTCCTTCAACGGGGTCGCGATCCTCTCCAAGTTTCCGATTGACGAGACGGTCGCCGGACTGCCCGGCGATCCGAACGACGAACAAGCGCGCTACCTTGAGGCTGTGATCTCGCTACCTGGCGCCAAAGCGATCCGTGTGGCTTCCATTTATGCTCCGAACGGCAATCCGGCCCCTTCGCCAAAGCTCGATTATAAGCTTGGTTGGCTTGCCCGACTGAAGTCGCACACAAAGAACCTTCTGACCTATGAAGAGCCGCTCGTGCTGGCGGGGGACTACAACATCATTCCGCGCGCCTGCGACGTCTACAATCCGGCAAATTGGGTCGAGGACGCTCTGTTCAGGCTGGATTCCCGGCGAGCTTTCCGGCGCATCATGAACTTGGGATTGACCGACGCCGTCCTTGCCTGCGAACTCGGGCGTCGGGCAATACACCTTTTGGGATTATCAGGCAGGCGCCTGGCAAAAGAACCTCGGCCTCAGGATCGATCACATCCTGTTATCGCCCCAAGCGCTATCGCGTCTTAGATGTACTGAGATCGACCGGCGTCCCCGCGCCTGGGATAAGCCCTCCGACCATACACCGGTTTCCGCCACACTGGACTTGTGAGGGCGCGGCTTTCGCCAGCCAACCAAACAAAAACCCCGCCAAAATGACGGGGTTTATCAAGTGATTGAGGGCGCTCTAGCGCCCCCGATTAAGCGCCGAGTTGTCCACTAATATGCGCGAGCACAAAGTAGATCCGTCCTTCATCCGAAGCCAGCCGCGACTGAACGGTAGCCCCCCTTGGGTCGTTGCGGCTCAAGTCCTGCAACATCTTTTCGAAGTCGCTCAGATAACGGTCGACGATGCCCCGGAAGGTCGTATCTGTTTCATATCGCCTCTGCACGCGATCCACGATCTGCTGGCCCTGACGAGGGTACAAGCCGCGTTGGCTCAGCACATCGGTTTCACCGCGCTTCAATCTTTGCCAGATGTCCATGACGCGCCGCTCATCGATGCATGAGGCGATATCGCTCATGGTGAAATCCATGCCAAGATCATCGGAACCATTTCCGCCTCTTGGCATATAGGGCCGATCCTGAGGCGGAAGCCCATAAGCCTCGTCCCTCTCGAATAAGGCAAAGTCGTCCTCGGACGCACGGGCCAAAAGATCGCCCAGCGACCACTGATTCCGACGGTCCTGAGACTGGCTTTCCTGGAAGGGCGGTTGGGGAGCGGCCATCGGCGCCGCCTCTATGGGCGCTGCGGGCGCTGGGCGGGGAGGCTGCTGGGGCTGTGGCTCAGGCCAGGAAGCCTTCTCCGTTGGAGGTTGGCCGTAGTCATAAGAAGGACGGGGCGGCGGGGGTAACGCTGCTTCCTGGGCCGGCGGCGGAGGAAGCTGTTCACGCTCGCGGCGCTGGGGTTCCATCCGCTGTTCCGGCGCAGAGACCGCGCTGGCGTAGGCATGGCGATTGGCGAGATCCGACAGCGCATCAAGCGCCGTAAGCTGATCCTGCAAAGCCCGGCGCATGGCGGAAGCGCTCTGCTTCGCCGTTTCCGGCAGAACCTTGGCATGACGCTGCAGCTCATTCTGGGCGGACTCGAGATCGACAGCAGCGCGGCGGGTCGTATCCCGAACGACGCGTGTTGTATCCGAGAATTTCGAAGACAGCGTCGAAAGCTGGCTGGAGACCTGATCGGAAAGCGAGGTGAAGTTGGCTTGCAGCTCGGCAACCGCTTTTTGCGTGTGCGTCTGAGCATCCTGTCGCAACCGCTCGATCTCGCGGATCGCAGACTGAGATTTCTCAGCTGAATCCTTGGCGAGGAGTTCGGTTACCTTGCGGGCGCGAAGCTCGGCCTGGCTGAGCGACTGCTCAAGCATGTTGGAATAGCTGTTCATCATACGGTCGAGTTCAGCCGCGCGCGTGGTGACGGTTTCCATGAGCTTGGTGAAGCCGGCCTGCCGGGCCTCCATCATGGTGTCCACTTTCGAATTCGATATCTCGAACGTACGGGAGGCAGTGATGAGAGCCTGACCCTGATCCTCGAACCGCTTGGTGAGGCCGCCAAGCTGATTTACGAGGTTTGCCGAAACATCCTTCAGCACGCGTGCCTGGGTGGACAACGCATCGGAGCCGGATGAGGAGCGGGTCGCGAGCTCTTCGACCGCTTTTTGGATGCTGACGGCGTTGGTCGAGACAACGCGCTCAATCGAAGCAGCCTGCCGCGCCAGCGTATGCTCCAGCGAGCCAGAGTGCTTTTCGAGGGTTTCCCGCATCGAGCCGGTATGCTTTGCAACGGACGTCTCCAAAGCCTGTGCGCGTTGAGAGAGCGTCGCGTCGAGCTGCTTTGTGCGCTCGCTCAAGCTCACCTCGAAATTGTGCGTCCGTCTGCTCAGGATCGTTTCAAGACCCTGGATACGCTCGGCAAGAGAGGTATCGATCTTCCGCGAATGCTCGCTCAAGACCGTTTGCAGAACGGTGGTGCGTTCGGTGAGCGTAGACCCGAGAGACTGCGTCTTTTCGGCCAGCGCGGTCTCCAGAGCCGACAGATTGCGGGTTGCGCCGTCGATGATGGTGCTGAGCCGGGTCTGCTCGGCGCCGAGCTTCTCAAGCAGCACAGGAATCTCGCGGCCCACGCGCTCGCTCATGCCCATTACGGACGTGACGAGGCTGTTGCCCTTTGCGGAAATCGCGGCCGCGGTGCGGTCGGATGTCTCCTGGATCGCGCGCGTTACCTCGAGGCTCGACACTCGCAGCGATTCTGCGGCCTGCGCCCCATGGCGCACGAGTTGCTCCGTGATGCGTGCTCCGCGCTCAGCGAGCTTCTCGTCGATGGCCGTTCCGGCGGCGGTGACGGCGGCCGTGATCTTCTGGCCACGGCTGGCGAATTGCTCCGTCATCGTCACGCTTGCATGGCCGAGCGACTGAGACGCCTTTTCGCTGGCGGCGGTGATCTCCCTCGTGACCTGGTTGCCGATTCCGCGCAACGCCTCGCTAACGCGCTCGCTATTGTTGGCAAGAGCTTCCCGTTCGCTTGCGAGTTCGCTGATAAGGTTCCTTATCCGGTTCTCGTTTTCTGTGTAGGACCGCTCGAGCGCAGCAACCTCGTTGTGAACCAGCGCTTCCAATTCACCGGCGCGTCCGAGCGCGCGTGAGATGGCGTCGTTCATGGCGGCGACCTGACGGCGCACCGTCTGCCCAAGCGAAGCCACCGATTGTTCCGCCATGCGATCAGGTTCGGCAAGCCGGACGGCGACTTCGGTCATGGCCGAGGACATCAGGCGCAATTCTTGCGCACGCCAGACTAGGATCGCCAGGAACCAGAAGAGGGCGATGGGAATAACGACTGTCGCTATAACGGCGGCGATGGCCGGATTGGCCAAAAGATCGGCCGTGCTCCCGGAGGCATCGAAGGCCTTCTGAAAAACGGCCCAAGACACGAGAAGTCCAAGAGCGAACCAGATGGCCGAGGCTATGAGCGCGATGAGGAATGGCGAACGCGAAGGCCGCTGCTGCATCGCATAGATCAAGCCGCCGATGGAGGGCATGTCGTCGTTAGCAGGAACGTGGGAGCGCGTTGCCGCAGAAGGACGCTTCTGCGGCGCGGGCCGCGCAGGCTGGTTGGCGGAGGAGGATATCTGAACGGTATTGTCGCCGGAATCCTGGATGCGACGGGGCGCTTGCGGGCGGCCTGGCTTCGCCTGCTGGTCCCGGTTCGGAACGGGCTGAACCTCACCGGAGGGGGGATTGAGATTCGCCTCTGGGGAAGCAACGCCGCTCTTGGCAGCTTTTAACCGCGCCTCGTCCTCGGGCTTGAGGTCGATAGGCGTCTGGGAGATCGCTTGTTTTTGACTCATCAGGCCGTCCTGACCTCATGTGATGTGGCTGAGATACCGCTCACGCCGCGATGTCCGGATCGGCTGGCAAACGCTGTCGCAACGTTGAGCATCAACTCAAGGCAAATCCTCATGACCCCTCAAACGCACGCTCGGACAGCGTTCTGAAACCTTCCCCATCCCGCGTTTTCGCTAATGCGTTTTTAAGGCTAAAAAAAGATTAGCGTACGCCCAAAACTTACCTACATCCAACCCGATGCAAGAATGCAAATGCATGAACTTCGTATGCTTAATATTGTGATTCGCTTTGTGGCGATGAACCATCGGCCGTTATCCGGGCGTAAACCACAGAATTTTTTTGCGATTTGTTAACTGCGGTTGATTACGCGCGATCCCGTCAAGATGTGGGGATATCGAATTGGCGCTTGGAAATTCGCCCCTATCTCTCCTACACAACCACGACATTCAAGGAAAACGGCGGCGCCATGGTGAAGGTGACTTATATCGAACATAATGGAACGGTTCACGAGGTTGACGGAGAACCCGGCCAAACACTTATGGAGACGGCAATCAAGCATGCCGTTCCCGGCATTATTGCGGAATGCGGCGGCGCCTGCTCCTGCGCAACGTGCCATGTTTATGTCGACGATGCGTGGAAGGAGAAAACAGGCAGCCCGTCGCCGATGGAGGAGGACATGCTCGATTTTGCGTTCGAGGTGCGGCCTACCAGCCGATTAAGCTGCCAAATCCGTCTAAAGCCTGAACTCGACGGGCTTGTCGTCCGCATTCCCGAACACCAGAATTAGGTTAACCGGCGCGACGGCGTCGCCGTTCTTTTGAGAATCGATTCCATAATCTTCATGACAACAGCCGTTCAAACTGACGCACTTATTATCGGGGCGGGTCCCGTTGGCCTGTTCGCGGTCTTCGAATTGGGTTTGCTCGATGTGAAAGCCCATGTGATCGACATTCTCGATAAGCCGGGCGGCCAATGCGCGGAGCTTTATCCCGAGAAACCGATCTACGATATTCCCGCGTTGCCAGTTGTGACAGGACAGGAACTTACCGGCCGGCTTCTGGAACAGATCAAGCCTTTCGGGCCGGTTTTTCATTTCGGGGAGCGCGTCGATTCGCTCCGCCGCGTGGATGGCGGATTCGAGGTGGAGACCGACATAGGGTCGCGATTTTCCGCAAAAGTCATCATTATCGCGGCGGGCGGCGGGTCTTTTACACCAAAGCGGCCGCCGCTGGCCGGCATCGAAACTTTCGAGGGAACGTCGGTCTTCTACGCCGTGCGAAAAATGGATGTGTTCCGTGACAAGAATGTTGTCGTCGTCGGCGGCGGCAACTCGGCGCTCGACTGGACGCTCACCCTTCAGCCCGTCGCAAAAAGCGTGACTCTCATCCATCGCCGGGACGAGTTCCGGGCCGCGCCCGATTCGGTCAACAAGATGCGAGCGGTCGTCCAGGAAGGACGCATGAAACTCATTCTTGGGCAGGTGACGAAGCTTCACGGTGAGGGCGGAGAGCTTTCAGCCCTCACGGTGCGCGGACCCGTTGGCGGTGGCCGGGAGCAGGAATTCCAGGTCGAGGCCGAGAGGCTTCTGCCGTTCTTCGGCCTTACCATGAAGCTCGGCCCCATCGCGAACTGGGGCTTGAACCTGCACGAGAACCTCGTCGCAGTGGACACAGAAAAGTTTGAGACCTCGGAGCCTGGAATTTTTGCCATCGGAGACATCAACTGGTATCCGGGCAAGCTTAAGCTCATCCTATCAGGTTTTCATGAAGCGGCGCTCATGGCGCAGCAGGCTCATCGCGCCGTGTTTCCCGGAAAAAGGATCGTATTCCAATACACGACGTCTTCGTCGAGCCTTCAGAAGAAACTGGGAGTCCTTTGAAATAGAAAAGGCCCACACAAAAGGTTAGCTTTTCGTAGGCCTTTTTATCTTTGCTGCTGGCAAAGGCGCAATGGGTGACCGGGCTTACTTGTCCGCCTCGAGCTCTGCTAATGCCTCTCCCATTAGGTCCATAAGCTTCACTTTAAGGTTCCGCTCATCGATGGGAATGCCATTCGACTTCAGATCGGCCAGCACCGTCTCAATGATTGCTTTGTCGCCTGGATGCGCGAGATCGGCGCGGACGACCTTTACGGCGTAGTCTTCGGCGGTAGGGCCGGCCAGACCCAATTGCGCTGCGACCCACGCGCCGAACCGCCTGTCGCGGCGCGCCTTAGCTTTGAAGCGCAACTCCTCATTGTGGGCGAATTTCGCCTCGTAAGCCTGCTCGCGGTCGTCGAATGTTGTCATCTCACGTACAACCTCCACAGCCTGCCGGAAAGGGCCTTTAATCGTGAGCCCCGCGGAGCCATCTTTCGGTGCAAACCTTGCATGGTTATCATACCATGGATAGCGCCCAATTGCGCTACGTCAACAGGGCTTTTTCGGCTAATAATAAAGCGGCCGAGGAGGAGGTAGGTATTTGGCCGCATTCAGATCCGACAAAAACGCGGCTCTCACTTTTGCGGGAACGCGTGACAATGACGCAAATATGCGCTTGAAGTACGCTCTAAGCCTAATCCGTTTTGCTTATTTCCTTCACGAGAAGGGGGTTTCCCAATGAATAACCGCCGCCGCCGCATCTATGAAGGAAAGGCGAAGGTTCTTTATGAAGGGCCGGAACCCGGCACGCTCATCCAGCACTTCAAGGACGACGCGACCGCGTTTAACGCCAAGAAGCATGAGCGTTTCGAGGGGAAAGGCGTTTTGAACAATCGCATTTCCGAATATATTTTCAGCCGCCTCAATGAGATTGGCGTGCCAACGCACTTTATCCGCCGCCTCAATATGCGCGAGCAGCTTATTCGCGAGGTGGAAATCATTCCGCTTGAGGTTGTGGTCCGCAATGTCGTCGCGGGGTCGCTTTGCGAGCGGCTTGGCCTTGAGGAGGGCATGCCGCTGCCGCGGTCGATCATTGAATTCTACTACAAGGCCGACAAGCTGAACGATCCGATGGTGACGGAGGAGCACATCACGGCCTTTGGCTGGGCCGCGCCCCAAGAGATCGACGAGATGATGGCGCTGGCGCTTCGCATCAACGATTTTCTGACAGGCCTGTTTCTCGGGATCGGGATCCGGCTCGTGGACTTCAAGGTTGAGTTCGGGCGCATCTATGAGAACAACGAACAGATGCGCATCGTGCTTGCCGATGAGATCAGCCCGGACAGCTGCCGCCTCTGGGATATCGAAACCAAGGACAAGCTCGACAAGGACCGCTTCCGCAAGGATATGGGAGGCTTGCTCGAAGCCTATTCGGAAGTCGCCAAGCGCCTGGGTATTCTTGTGGAGAATCCAACGCCTAAGCCAAAAGGGCCGGTGCTTGTGCAATCGAAATAGGCTAAGCAGACATTCCTTGGTCAGCCAACGAATGTCTGCTTAGCGTCTTTTGTTTTCGCAGAGTTTTTTCCCAAAACCGGGAAGACCACTTTTGGGAACTCTGCTTAGGCCGATCAGGAGTGTGGAGGCGCGCGCGATGAAAGCACGCATCACGGTTGTGTTGAAGAACGGGGTGCTTGATCCGCAAGGGCGGGCCATAGCGAACGCCCTTCATTCGCTTGGCTTCGACAATGTGGAGGACGTTCGCCAGGGCAAGCTCATAGAGGTGCAGCTCAAGGCGACGGACGAAGCTTCGGCGAAGGGCGAACTGGATGCCATGTGCCGCCAGCTTCTGGCGAATCCTGTCATTGAAAATTATCGCGTGGAGTTGTTGTGAAAAGCGCCGTTATCGTCTTCCCCGGATCGAATTGCGATCGCGACGTCGCGGTGACGCTCGAAGCGGTCACGGGGAAGAAAGCCTCGATGGTCTGGCACGGGGAAACGTCTGTTCCCCCGGTCGATTTGATCGTCCTGCCGGGCGGGTTTTCCTATGGCGACTACCTTCGCTCGGGCGCGATGGCTGCTCATTCGCCGATCTTGCGCGCGGTCAGTGCAGAGGCGAAACGTGGCGTGGCGGTCCTCGGCATTTGCAACGGCTTCCAGATTCTGACCGAAGCCGGCCTTCTACCTGGCGCGCTCACGCGCAACGCTTCGCTTCATTACATCTGCCGCGACGTCGGGCTAAAGGTGGA
This sequence comes from uncultured Alphaproteobacteria bacterium, assembly GCA_963757195.1. GTDB lineage: Bacteria > Pseudomonadota > Alphaproteobacteria > Rhizobiales > Rhodomicrobiaceae > Rhodomicrobium. The sequence continues at coordinate 343,371 of CAVWQG010000001.1, read as the reverse complement.
AAGAAACGACACGCCCTTCACGAATGCATATGCTTCCGGCGAGCAGGTCACAATGCCGATTGCGCACAAGGATGGCGCTTACTTCGCCGGCGAGGAAACTCTCGACCGGATCGAGGGCGAAGGGCAGGTGGTGCTGCGATATTCGGCAAGAGCGGAAATTGCGGACAGCGGTAATCCCAATGGCTCCAGCCGCGACATTGCTGGGATTGTCGATCGCACCCATCGTATCATGGGCCTCATGCCACATCCCGAACGCGCCGCCGATGCTGCCCTTGGCTGCACGGACGGCCGACGCCTGTTCGAGTCGCTGACGAGTGGGTTGAATTGATTTGGGCGTTGCAGATCTGGCGTTTTAGGGTCAAAAGGTTCTAGCGAAAGGATCGCCACATGGGTTTCGACGACGAAGTTGATGAAGTAAAACGCGAAATGCAGACCGCCAAGCTTGACCCTCAGGCGAGGCGCGAGACAGCGGGCAAGCTTTGCCAGCGTTTGAAGGAACAAATCAACAGCAAGCGCCTGGACTTCGCAGTCGGGGAGGAGAACGGCGATCCTATCGTCCAGATCAAATACAAGCCCGACAACGAGACACTCGCTTCCGTCTATGTTAACGAGGATGGCAGCATCACTTTTCAGGCCTCAGGCGCAACCGACGAGGCCGAGGAAGTAGATGAGGATGCAGGCTATTTTCCAAGCTATGTCGAGTACATGGACGAGGAGGAATTCCTCGAAGATGCCTACGACATGCTGAAAGTGGGCATCGCGGAATATGAACTCGACCGTGAGCAGCGGGCTTCTTAGAGCAGCCCGCGTCCACCGGGACGCTGCATCGATTCCGGTCAAAGGCGGGTCGCTCTAGACGCAACGCCATGGCCGGGTCAGCCGGCCATCAATAACCACCTCCATTAAGTGAGAGGGTATGAGTTTTTCGTCTCCTGAGAATCCTGTAATTGCGACGGAAGAACTGGCCTTGGCGCATCGCATGGCCCCGGAGGAATTCCGGCGCGCTTGCCAGATGCTGGGCCGTGCGCCAAATCTAACTGAGCTTGGCATTATTTCGGTGATGTGGTCCGAGCATTGCTCCTACAAATCCTCGCGCATCTGGCTGAAGAAGCTGCCGACCGAGGCGCCGCATGTCATCTGTGGGCCGGGCGAGAACGCGGGCGTCATCGATATCGGCGACGGGCAGGCGGTGATTTTCAAGATGGAAAGTCACAATCACCCGTCCTTCATCGAGCCCTATCAGGGCGCGGCGACCGGCGTCGGCGGCATCATGCGCGACGTCTTCACCATGGGCGCGCGTCCTGTTGCGATGCTCAATGCGCTGCGGTTCGGGTCGCCGGACCACCCCAAGACGCGCCATCTCGTGGCAGGCGTTGTTTCCGGCATCGGCGATTATGGGAACTGCGTTGGCATTCCGACCGTTGGCGGCGAGACGAATTTCGACGCGCGCTTCGATGGCAACATCCTCGTGAACGCGATGTGTGTCGGGCTCGCCAATGCGGACCGCATCTTCTATTCGGCGGCGTCCGGCGCAGGCAATCCTGTCGTTTACGTGGGGTCGAAGACGGGCCGCGACGGCATTCACGGCGCCACGATGGCATCCGCCGAGTTCGATGAAGAGACCGAGGAGAAGCGTCCGACCGTGCAGGTTGGCGATCCTTTTACGGAAAAGCTTGTTCTCGAAGCCTGCCTCGAACTCATGGCCGAAAACGCCATCCTCGCGATCCAGGATATGGGCGCGGCCGGCCTCACCTCCTCGTCTGTCGAGATGGCGGCGAAAGGCGGCTCCGGCATCGAGATCGATCTCGACCTGGTTCCTCAGCGCGAAGAGGCCCTGACCGCTTACGAGATGATGCTCTCCGAAAGCCAGGAGCGCATGCTCATGGTACTGAGGCCCGGCTCGGAGCCGCTGGCGGAGCGCATCTTCCGCAAGTGGGAGCTGGATTTCGCGATCATAGGAAAGACAACGGATACCGGCCGGCTCACGATCAAACACAAGGGCTTTGTTCAGGCTGACTTGCCGACCCCCATGCTCTCGGATGAGGCCCCGGTCTACGATCGGCCGATCGCGCCGAAGTCAAAGCCGGCTGTCGTCAGCGCGGAAGATATTCCGGCGCCGCATAGCCTCTCTCATGTCCTGCTTTCGCTCATGGGCTCCCCGCATCTCGCCTCGCGCCGCTGGGTCTGGGAGCAATACGACCACATGGTCATGGGCGACACGATGGTAAGACCGGGTTCAGATGCCGGCGTCGTGCGCGTTCACGGTACGAACAAGGCGCTTGCCTTGACGTGCGACGTAACCCCGCGCTATTGCGCCGCAGATCCTTTCGAGGGAGGAAAGCAGGCCGTCGCCGAAGCTTGGCGGAATATAACGGCTTCGGGCGGGAAGCCGCTTGCATTGACCGACTGCATGAATTTCGGCAATCCCGAGCGCCCAGAAATCATGGCGGAGTTTGCTTCGTGCATCGAAGGCATGGCTGAAGCCTGCCGGGCGCTCGACTTCCCGGTCGTATCAGGCAACGTCTCGCTCTACAACGAAACGAACGGGATTGCGATCCTGCCGACACCCGCCATCGGCGGCGTGGGCCTGATCGCCGATAGCCGGCGCGTTGCGACGCTCGCTCTCAAACCCCAAGATAAGGTCATCATTCTCATCGGGCACGAAGCTGGTCATCTTGGGCAGTCGCTCTACCAGGACTACGCAACCGGGCGCTTCGAAGGCGCACCCCCGCCTGTCGATCTGGTGGCAGAGCGAAGAGCAGGCGATTTCGTCCGCAGGCTTATCGAGGCGGGGATCACAGCCACTGTCCATGATCTATCCGACGGCGGCCTTCTGGTGGCGCTCGCCGAAATGGCCTTGGCTGGGCGGCGCGGGTTTCGTTATGCGCAGGCCTCGGGTCTTCCCTCCCACGCTGAGGCTTTCGGGGAGGATCAGGGGCGGTATCTTGTAGCTGTCAGCGAAGGCGACGCCGAGACCCTCATTAAGGAAGCTCGGGCCGCCGGGGCGCCAGCGCGCATCGCTGCTCATATTGAAGGCGACGAAATTGTGATTTCCGGTGATGACAGGCTTAGCTTAAGCACTCTTCGTAAGGCACACGAAGAATGGCTTCCAAATTATATGGGAACGATAGCCTGACGGGCCCCGCGTTTCCATATATTGCGGCTCAAAGGTCTTCCGCTAGTACTCTCCCAGGATACGAAGGATAACGGTCATGCCCATGACTCCCAAGGAAATCGAGCGCTTGATCAAGGAGAGATTGCCCGACGCCGAGGTGACGATCGAAGACCTTGCGGGCGACGGCGATCACTACGCGGCGACGGTGGTATCTTCCGCCTTCAAAGGCAAGACGCGGGTCCAGCAGCACCAGCTCGTCTATGAGGCGCTTCAGGGCAACGTGGGCGGCGCCTTGCATGCGCTTGCGCTTCAAACAAAAACGCCCGAGACGGCTTCCTGAGCCGTTGGCGCTTGTAATTTCGGCACACGGGTGCATGTAACAACGAGCTTGAGGAGAAAAGAGCGAATGAGCGAGCAAAACGTACAGGACTGGATTAAAGATCAAGTGACCACGAATGACGTGGTGCTCTTCATGAAAGGGAGCAAAGATTTTCCCCAGTGTGGGTTCTCAGGCCGCGTGACGCAAATTCTCAACTTTATTGGCGTTGACTACAAAGATATCAATGTCCTTGAAAGTGATGATGTGCGCGAAGGCATAAAGGCTTACACGAACTGGCCGACGGTCCCGCAGCTCTATGTAAAGGGCGACTTCGTGGGTGGCGCCGACATCGTTACCGAGATGTTCCAGTCGGGCGATTTGCAGACGCTCTTCAACGAAAAGAGCGTTCCCACCAACAAGACCCGCGCCGTCGCCTAACGCGCAAATTCCAACTCGGCATCTCCAAATGGTAGCCTCGCTTCGCCAAAAGCGAGGCTTGTTCTCTTTTGATTCATCGACTGAAGGCAAAAGCTCCACTCACTCGGAGATTTCTGGTTGCCAAGCAGAAGCGAGCTTTGAAGCTTCTGCTTTCGGTTCTCTCACAATCTTGGCCAGTCTCAGAAGCGCCTCACGGACGCCAGCCCCGGAAACGGCCGACAGCAAAAGCGGCTTTTTCCGTGCCGCCTTCTGAAGTTCGGCGGCCTTGCGTCCTGCCTCGTCCGGGGTAACGGCGTCGCATTTGGACAGCGCCACGACTTCACGTTTGCGGTTAAGATTTGCGCCGTAGGCTTTCAACTCGCCGCGCACGGTGCGATAGGCTTGCGCCACGTCAGGCTCAGTGACATCCACAAGATGAAGCAACACGCGGCAGCGCTCGATGTGACCAAGAAAGCGGTCGCCGATCCCTGCTCCTTCGTGCGCGCCCTCGATCAGACCTGGAATGTCCGCCAGCACGAAATCCGTATCCCCGGCTTTGACCACGCCGAGGTTCGGATGAAGAGTGGTGAATGGATAATCCGCGATCTTCGGCTTCGCCGCGCTGATGGCCGCCAGGAAGGTGGACTTGCCCGCATTCGGTAACCCGATGACGCCCGCATCCGCGATGAGCTTAAGGCGGAGCCATATCGTCATCTCGATGCCGGATTGGCCGGGATTTACGCGGCGAGGCGCCCGGTTTGTCGATGACTTGAAATGGGCGTTCCCAAATCCGCCATTTCCACCCGCGGCAATCAACGCACGCTGACCCGGCTCGACAAGATCGGCGAGAAGGGTCTCATTGTCCTCGGCGAAAACCTGGGTCCCCGGCGGGACCTTCAGTGAGGTATTATCGCCGTCTGCGCCAGTCCTGTTGGCGCCCATCCCGTGCTTGCCGTTGCCGGCCTTGAAATGCTGTTGATATCTGAAGTCAATCAGTGTGTTCAGGTTTGAAACGCACTCGATCCAGACGTCACCGCCCCGGCCTCCGTCGCCGCCGTTTGGTCCTCCGAACTCAATAAACTTTTCCCGCCGGAAGGAAAGGCAGCCATTCCCGCCGTCGCCCGAACGAATGTAGACTTTTGCTTGATCCAGGAAGCGCATCAAACGCAATTAAGCTGTCTTGCGCTTCAACGCAAGCAATGCCTTACGGGTAATTCTAGAAAGCCCCAGAAGGGCGGATCGCCCCGAGTTCGCCGACTTATTCGGACCGCTCGAGATTGACCGCCTTTGGACCTTTGCCCTTCGGATCGGGCTGCGTCTCATAGGTCACGCGCATGCCCTCATTGAGCATTCCCACCCCTGAACGCTCGACCGCGGAAATGTGAACGAACACATCTTTCCCGCCCTCGTCCGGTGTGATAAAACCGAAACCCTTCGCCTGATTGAAAAACTTGACCGTTCCGGTCTGGCGCATGGGATAGCACTCCTCTTCCCCGGCGAAAAAACATGGCCGCTAGATCATGTTTTGGCTTAGCAGGCATAACAGTTATCGGGGGGAAGACATGCGTACCTTTTTGCCGCAATATGCGGCTTATTCTCAACGCGTAGTTCCACGGGGTCCGATAGTTTGCCCGATTGGGGCGAATTATGCTCGATCTTAGCTATTTCGTAAAGAGCTTGGCGATAGGTTTTTAGACACTTCCCTTGCTCTGGCCTATCGGTGATGCAAGAACGCATCAGTTGCTCATGGAAGCGGCGGGGCTCTGCCGTCGCTTTTGCGGCTTAGCCGGCAGGTTTTGGCTGCCCGGCGGCTTGGCTGCGTTCCCTCGCCAGAGTCTCTAAAGCCTGGTCCCTGTCTTTCTGCGCTTTGTCCCGTGCTTCACGAGCATCCCGGGCAGCTTGCTCGGCATTTGCCAGCGCGTTCTGAACCTGCGATAGACGCTCGTTCGCTGCCTTGGCGGTTTGCTCCGCTGCGTCTCGCGCCGTTTGTTCCTCAGCGAGCTTTGCGGAGACAGCTTTCGCGTCCTTCTCTGCCACCTGCCGCGCGTGTTCTTCTGCCGCAAGCTTGTCACGGAGCGATTGCAGTTCTTTTTCGGCTTTCTCGCGAGTTCTCGATTACAAGCTGGGACTGCTGCTCTACTGTCCTGCTAGCTTGGTGATCGCGATAAGCAAACAGAACGGATGCAACAGCCAGGGCGGCGATGATGACGTTACGGACCATGGTGTCCTCCGGGGCGGAGCAAATGGGGGGAAGACTTCGAACGGACTAGCTGCTCCTTATCATAACGGCTTAACGCCGATTATGGCATTTTCGCAGGCAAATTACTTTTCGAACCTGTGTGGTATCGATGCAAACCACGTCGCCGCTCACGGGAAAAGAGGCAGTTGCTCGAGGCCAGTGCTTTCCGAAAAATCGAACATCAGATTGAAATTTTGTATGGCCTGACCAGCCGAGCCTTTCACAAGATTGTCGATCGCCGAAATGACGATCGCTCGCCCCGGAACTCGGTCGGCGTAAACACCGAGCATGCAGTAATTCGACCCGCGCACGAACTGTGTCGATGGGAGCGTCCCTTTCGGAGCCAGACGCACGAATGGCGCATCCGCATACCGCTTGGCGAGCGTCGCACCAAGATCCTCGGCCCTATGATTATCTTTGAGGCGGACATAGGCGGTCACAAGCTCGCCACGGCTCATCGGAACGAGATGCGGCGTGAAGTTTACAAGCACGGTTTCTCCCGCTGCCCCCGAGATTTCCTGTTCGATCTCCGGCGCGTGCCGATGATCGGCGACACTGTAGGGGGAAATTCCCTCTCCCGCCTCCGAGAACAGGATGTTCTGCTTGAGCGAGCGGCCGGCCCCGGACACGCCCGACTTCGCGTCGATGATAATGTCCGTGGCTTCGATGAGCTTGGCGCTGACCAGCGGGAGGAGAGCGAGAAGCGCCGCTGTTGGATAGCACCCAGGGCAGGCGACGAGTTGCGCGGCCGCGATTTGTTCGCGGTAAAACTCCGTCAGCCCGTAGGCTGCGTGCTGGAGGAGGTGGGGCGCGGCATGCTCACGCCCATACCATTTCGCGTAAGTGCCGGTATCCTTGAGGCGGAAATCGGCCGACATGTCTATGACTTTGACGCTTTCCGGCAGCGTCGCGATGATGTCCTGAGCCGTCCCGTGTGGAAGTCCGCAGAACACGGCATCGCAGGTTGACCAATCCGAGTCCTCGGCCTTGACAAGCGGCGGAGCTTGCACAAACCCAAGATGGGGGAACACGCCGGAAAGCAGCTTGCCCGCATGCGTGTTCGCCGCGAGCAAGGTAAGTTCCATAAAGGGATGACGGGCGGCAAGCCGAATAAGGTCGGCACCCGTGTATCCACTGGCGCCAATAACCCCAATCTTGATTTTTTGCCGTCCCGCGTCCGCAGGCATGGCCCGTATCCGTTAGCGCTTCGAGAACTGGAAGCTGCGGCGTGCTTTCGCCTTGCCGTATTTCTTGCGCTCGACGACGCGCGGATCGCGGGTCAGGAAGCCTTCCTTCTTCAGAATCGCACGAAGCGCCGGCTCGTAATAGGTGAGCGCTTTCGAAAGGCCATGACGAACCGCGCCGGCCTGTCCGGAAAGGCCACCACCCGAAACGGTCGCGATGATGTCGTACTGGCTGGCCCTGTTCGCTGTCACGAGCGGCTGCTTCAGGATCATCTGCAGCACGGGCCGCGCGAAATAGGCCTCGTGGTCCTTGTCGTTCACCGTGATCTTGCCGTTTCCGGGCTTGACCCACACGCGTGCAACGGCGTTCTTCCTTTTGCCCGTCGCATAAGCGCGCCCGTGAGCGTCCAGCTTCTGCACGTGCACCGGACGCGACCGGTCTTCGGCAGCCGGGGCGGCTGCGCCCTTGTCCAAGCCGGAAAAAGTTTTTGTGCTTGTTTCTGGCATTAGCGCGCCCTCGCAGCATTTTTGGAGTTCATGGCACGAACATCGAGCTTTTCCGGATTTTGCGCTGCATGCGGATGCTCGGGGCCTGCATAAATGCGCAAATTGGTCATCTGCTTGCGTCCGAGAGGTCCGCGGGGAACCATGCGCTCCACGGCTTTCATAAGAACGCGCTCAGGGAACTTGCCGCCGAGGATTTCGAACGGACGGCGTTCCTTGATGCCGCCAGGATGGCCGGTGTGCCGGTAGTAGACCTTGTCCTGCGTCTTGTTGCCGGTGAAGACGATCTTCTCGCAGTTGATGACGACGATGTGGTCGCCGTCGTCCATATGCGGCGTGAATGTGGGCTTGTGCTTGCCGCGCAGGTGATTTGCGATGATCGTTGCGACGCGCCCGACGACAAGGCCCTCGGCGTCGATCAAGACCCACTTCTTCTCGATGTCTGATGGTTTTGCGGAATAGGTTTTCATCGTGTGTCCGGTTTGAGCCCGCGGCTCCAATGAAAAAAGGGCCGCATGGCCCGTTCGTAAACAGAGATAGATCAGCAGGCCAGGCGTGTCAATAAAGGATCCAGGACAAACGTCTAAAATTAAGCAAGCGAAAACAATGGATTAGTAAAACGGTATTATAGCACCTCAATAACGGTATCATAATACCTTAGTAATGCGGCAGCGAGTATGTAGCAGTGGCGTGCGCCGCAAGATCGGTCTCGCCCTCAGAGCAAAGCGCAATTTCACCCACCGCGAGCCGCTTCCCGAGCTTCAAAAGGCGCGCTTCGCCGATCATGTCGCGCTTAGCGGGTTTCCTGAGAAAGTTTATCGTGAGATTGTTGGTCACCGCGTACGCCAGGGGTCCGATGGACGCCAGCACGGCCGCGTACATCGCGACGTCTGCGAGCGAAAACATGGCGGGACCGGATATTGTACCTCCCGGCCGCAGCAAATGGTCGCCATAAGCCATGCGCATCCGCGCGAAGCCGTGCCGTGTTTCCTCTACCGTGTAGGCCCGTCCAACGTCGATCTGGGGGAAGACCTGAGTGAGAAACAGATTGACCTCGGCCGCGGACATTCTGGGATGGGCGAGCTTGGGGACATCGTGATCGTGCAACATCGGTTCCGTGATTTGACCAAGATTTGGGGCGATGAGAGCGGCTGCGATACGGTCGAATGATCGAGCGGAAGGATTTACCAGCATGGCCGATTTCAAGAAATGCGCGCGCCTTATTCTATTTGGCCTTGCGGCCGCTGTCTTGTCGGCGATTGGTCCAGCAGCCGCAAAGGATGTGGCGCTCACCCAAGACAATGTCACCCGATTTCTGGCGTCTTTCTCGGAAATGCGCGCCATCGCGATGAGCGATGGGGTGAAAGCTAGCATGGACGCAGACATTTTAAAGAACCCTGTCGGCGTCATCGTCAAGGCGATCAAATCGAGCAAGCTGCAAACCCAGGCGCAGGACATCGCTGTGAAGCACGGGTTTGCGGACATCAAGGAATGGTCCGTGACCGCAAGAGCGATCGGGCAAGCCTATCTTTACGTGACGGCAGGCCCCGCGCGCGGCATCGCCAGGGAGACGCTCGACAAGAACAAGGACGCCGCGATCACGCAGCTGGAGAAGCTCGGCCTTCTGAACGACAAGCAGAAGGGGCGGCTGAAGGAAAACCTCGATGATCTCAGCGATCAGCTTGCGCGCGAGCCTCCGCCGCAGAACGTGGCCGTCGTGCAAGAAATGAAGCCCGACATCGAGGCCACTGTGAAACTTGGTCTCAATTGACGTATCCTGTCTGAAGGAGATCGCCAATGGATGCCTTCAAGCTACAAGATACCCATCACGATCCGGCGCTGCTGATCGAGGAGCAGCGCGGCGCCATTTGCATCCTGACGCTGAACAGACCTTCGGCGCGCAATAGCCTGTCGCTCGGCCTGATCTCCGCGCTCAATGAGGCCATCAGCCGTGCGGGCGCGATGTCCGACGTTGCGGCGCTTATTATTACAGGCGCGCCCCCGGCCTTCTGCTCGGGCCATGACCTCAAGGAAATGAGTGCGCGCCGGCAGGATCCCGACCGCGGCCGCGCATTCTTCGAGCAAACGATGCGGAGTTGTTCGGCCCTGATGCAGTCCATCATCGCGTGCCACAAGCCGGTGATCGCGGCGGTGAACGGCATTGCGACGGCTGCGGGCTGCCAGCTCGTGGCGAGCTGCGATCTTGCGGTTGCGGGCGAGAGCGCACGGTTCGCGACGCCCGGCGTGAACATCGGCCTGTTCTGCTCGACCCCCATGGTGGCTCTGTCCCGTAATGTTTCGCGCAAAGCCGCGATGGAGATGCTGTTGCTCGGCGACATGGTTTCCGCGGCGAAGGCGAAAGACCTCGGCCTCGTGAACTGGGTCGTGCCCGACGCCAACGTGCTTTCAGCCGCCGTCGAGGTGGCGGACAAGATCGCGGGCAAGTCGCCGCTTACGCTCGCGATTGGCAAGCAGTCCTTCTATCGTCAGGTCGAGATGCCGCTCGCAGAGGCGTACGATTACACGGCGTGCGTCATGGTGGAAAACATGCTGGCCCGCGACGCGGAAGAGGGCATTGGCGCGTTTCTTGAGAAGCGCGAGCCGCATTGGACCCGCTCTTGACCAAAGTCAGGCGACCGTCCGCCGTGGGAGTGGGTACTGCGGCAAGCCAGCGACCGGACATTTTGAGACAGGGACCTCCTCGCGCCGCGGGTGCATAGTGCGGTTCCATGAATGACAATGAAAAAGCGGCTCCGCCAGCGTCTAACCAATACCGCCACAAGAGGCGCGTGATGGTGCTGGGCGCCACCGGCACAATCGGCCGAGCGACGGCCGGCGCCCTGGTGCAGCGCGGTCACGAGGTCGTGTGCTTCGTACGGTCCCGCGCAGGGGTAGGCGGTGCGCTGACGCGAACCGGCAGCGCCGATCTGCTCAAGGGGGCTAGTCTGCGGTTTGGCGACGTCAGCGACCCTGCATCCCTTGTGCGTGATGGCTTCCGGGGCGAGCGCTTCGACGCTTTGGTCTCGTGCCTCGCCTCTCGAACCGGGGCGCCCAAGGATGCGTGGTCCATCGATTACCACGCTCATGCCGGCGCCTTGGCCGCTGCAAAGGAAGCGGGCGTTTCGCATATGGTGCTCTTGTCGGCGATCTGCGTTCAGAGGCCGCTTTTAGCCTTTCAGCAAGCCAAACTGGCTTTCGAGAAGGTCCTCATCGGGTCTGGCCTCACCTATTCCATTGTCAGGCCAACCGCCTTCTTCAAGTCCCTTTCGGGACAGGTCGACCGGCTGAAGAAGGGCAAGCCCTTTCTGGTGTTCGGCGACGGAGAGTTGACGGCGTGCAAGCCCATCAGCGACGATGATCTCGCCCAATTCCTCGCCGAGTGTCTGGATGATGAAAGCCGCCACAATCGCGTGCTGCCGATTGGCGGCCCGGGAGATGCCATCACACCGAAACAGCAGGGCGAGCATCTGTTTGCGTTGTTGGGGCGCGAGCCTAAGTTCAAGCGCGTGCCTGTCGCGCTGCTCGACACAATAATTTGGGTGCTGGGTGGGCTTGGCCGCATTGTTCCTCAGCTGGCGGAGAAAGCCGAGCTTGCCCGCATCGGGCGGTATTACGCCACGGAGTCCATGCTCGTTCTGGACCCGGCGACGGGGCGGTACGATGCCGACAAAACACCCTCGGCCGGATCTGAGACGCTTTTCGATTTCTATGCGCGCCTGATCAAGGGTGAAGCCTCATCTGAACTTGGAGATCACGCTGTGTTTTGATGCCGCTGAGGCTGGCTGGACGCAGAAAAACCCGTGAGATCTTGCCTCATCCTTCGACAAGGATGAGGTTGAGTGTTTTCATCGGGTTAATCTCATGGTGAGCCTGTCGTGGTTCGGCAAACTCACCATGAGGCCATGGCAGCATGACTTTTTCAGTATCCTGCCAGCGGTGCGCTCCCAGCTCTGTCATGCATTTGCCTCGCGCCGCGATAAGCGGAGCGGTTTTTGAAAGCCTCTCCGCACTTCGGGCTCAATTGAACACTGGTGCGCCAGAAAGCGCCGGCCTGTTTTCTAAACTTCGTTGATGATCATGAAGACCATCGTTTGATTGAGAAGGACGTAGGCAATTTCGCCAAATGTCGCCGGGCCGCCGATTGGTATTGGCTGCTCGCCCTCGAGATTTCCATAGAGGTAATTGAGGATGCAGTTGCAGGAAAATGCAGGCGAGATATTCAAGTCCTTCATTTGCTCGATGAATTTGGCCCTGTAGTCGGCGACGGGGTCGGCTTGCCTGTATTCCATTCCCTCCAGGACCGGTGCATAGAATTTCACAGAACGCGTTGGCTGATCAACCTCTTGAATGCTGACATTGATCATCTCGCCCGAATAATTTGCGACCAACGGAAAGCGCAGGTCTATATTACGCTCCTTCGCGTAATCGTAGAAATTGCCGCTCTTGCCGTTGATGAGGCAGTCGCCTCCCGAGAAGCCCGTTTCATTGAAGACAAAGGCGTCGCCAGCTCCCTGCTCGAAGACGTTGACGATACCGATACTGGCCAATCTATTCTCTGGAAGCGCCGCGTGCAGAATAACGACGCGGTCATCCGAGATCTCGCCGGTCATTCCGTTGATGACTTTCGGTTTGAGCGTGCCTATTTCGCTGAGATGAACGCCGGCGACCCATCCGATGACCGGCCTTTCGTAGATATGGGGCAGGTGTTCGGCCTTGAGAGCGTACTCGGCGTGAACCTCCGACATGCCAGGCGCGATGACAAGCGAAAAGCCGTTCTCTGGCGCCTGTTCCGGTACGGACGCAAGCTGGTCCGAAGAAACAAACGAGATCTTCGTCTCGCCAACACAGTCAGGCAGTTCAGTGACGAAAAGGCGCTGGCGGTCCATCACCCCGCCTTGCCGCGTCAGGAAATAGGGGATCGTTCCCCCAATCCAAACACCTTTATCGAGTCTGGTCAGCGCAGTTTCATCCCCTGCGATGTGCAGGCGCTTGCCGCTACTGATAAGCTCAGTCACTTCTGAAACCGTGTATAGAGTAGACATTGTAATCCCCTATCACATGATCTGCATCAGATCCGCGGAAGTCAGCCTTTCATACTTTGTGAAAAACTCATGAAGCTGTGCAATGAGCCGCTGTTTTTCAGATTGACCCTGCGCGTAGTCTCGCGCAGCGAGGTCAACCTTGAGGTTGGCGGCGAATAGTGAGAATTTATGTTGCACTTTCCGGGTCAATAGCTTCTCCCATATCGGGTGCGTGATCGGGGCGGGAAGGCTCATCTCTGCGGTCCTTATCGGCGATTGGCTGTCCGGGAAGGGCGAGGCGTCAGTATAATTGTTGCAATCTTTCCGGCCGGCGAAGGGGGAAGATCCCATGCCAAGCTTACCTGGAGCTGGAAAGGCAAGATCGCTCCGAAATCCAAGGCAAGAAGCAAAAATTAACGGATTGTTATCTCCGCGTCCATGAAGTAAACCGTCTTATGGAAAGAAGTACTTGAGCTAGAGTGTGTAGTATGTGGTAGTAATTGGTCTAGGCTTATACATTATTTAGCTATCTGATTTATAGCTGCTTTGCAGCTTGAGCGTGGTGAGGGAGATTACGTCGAGCAACCCCGATGGCCATAAGCAGGGGCTTTGGTCAAAAAGGTGTGTGAAGGCCTTCTCGCTTTGTCGTACGCTCTCAAGCGAACTTGCCTCCGATAAGTTGCTAGAATCAATAATTTGTTAGTACGCCTCATCCGTGGGAAATTCTGGAAGCGCTTGCCGCAAATGGGTCAGGATTGAACGCGCGGCCAGGAAGCAGAAAGGGATTGACTCCCAGGGACCCGTTACAGAGGCAGACATTCGTTGGCAAACCAAAAATATCTGCTTAGATTCTGTTTGGTTTCGCAAAGTTTTTTCGGAAAACCAGGACGGCCACTTTTTGCGAACTCTGCGTAGGAGCCCGACGCCGCATGAACGACAGCACCTTCCGCCTTTCGCCGAATGCCACGTTCTGGGTGCTGTTCTTCTCGCTGTTGCTGATCGCGCTGCTCGTCTTCTACGAGATCCTCCTGCCGTTTGCCGCCGGCTTCGTGCTCGCCTATCTGTTTCAGCCCTTTGTGGATCGCATGAACCGGTGGGGCCTCGATCGCGGCGCGGCTGCGTTTATCATTATCGCGGCTGCGGCGCTCATCATCGCGCTGATCGTTGCGCTGATCGTGCCGCCTCTTGTCGATGAGCTTGCTCAACTCATCCAGGAAGCGCCGCGCTACTACCAGGAAGCCCGGACCTACATCCTTCAGCATTACGGCAGTTATCTGCCGCCCCTCCAGAAGCAGCTTGGGGCGCCGAGAGGGCCCGGACCCCAGATCACGCAAGACCTCGCGCCCTGGCTTTTCAGCCAGCTTCAGACGCTTGTGCAAGGCAGCCTGGCGCTGTTCAATTCGCTGGCGCTTATGTTCCTGACGCCCGTTGTCACGTTCTTCCTCCTGCGCGACTGGGACAAGATGATCGCCGGGATCGAGGCGCTGATTCCGAGGCAGGACGCGCCCGCGCTCAAGGAAATCGCAGAGGAGATCGACTGGACCATTTCCGGGTACCTTAGAGGCATGCTCATCGTCCTCCTGATCGTATCCAGCTTCTACATGGTGGCGCTGGGCGCGATCGGTCTCAACTACGGGCTGGTCATCGGGCTTGGCGCCGGGCTCATCAGCTTTGTGCCCTATCTCGGCTCCACGAGCGGTTTCCTCGTTTCAGGCGGCGTTGCGCTTTCGCAATTCTGGCCCGATTACTCCAAGATTGCGCTCGTTTGCGGCGTCTTCGTTCTCGGTCAGGTCATTGAAGGCAACGTGCTGACACCGAAAATCGTTGGCGACAAGGTGCGGCTGCATCCGGTCTGGCTGCTTTTCGCTTTGATCGCTTCCGGCTATCTTTTCGGCTTTACCGGCCTCCTGATTTCTGTGCCGATGGCTGCCGCCATCGGAGTTCTGGTGCGTTTCGCCGTCCGGAAGTATCATGGCAGCCCCCTGTACGAAGGCGAGGAGAAGCATGAGCGCACGGCCGAAACCATTCGTGGGTAGCGCTGCATGATGCCTCCACAACTGGCGCTCGACCTTCCGCACCGGCAGAGCTGGGATGAAGCGGACTTCTTCATAACGTCGCGGAACGAGCACGCGCTGCGGCTTGTCACGGCGTGGCCCGACTGGCATGCCCCGGCTGCGGTAATTTTCGGACCGCGTCAGTCCGGCAAAACCTACCTCGCGAATATCTGGCGAAACCGGTCGAGCGGGGAATTCATCGAGCCGCCCAAGCTGGCCGGCCATATGTGGACGGCGCCTCATGAGCCGTTGATCGTCGAGGATGTGGATACATCGGCCTTCTGCGAAACGGCGCTCTTTCATCACCTCAACCTTGCCCGAGAGCATGGCTCATTCATCCTTCTGACGGCGCAGACCCCACCCGGACAATGGCAGATATCGCTTCCCGATCTTCGCTCGCGCATCCGGTCTTACCCGGCGGCGGAAATCCAGCCTCCGGACGAAGAGCACCTTGCGGCGCTCCTTCTTAAGCATTTCAGCGACCGGCAGATTGAAGTCGCCCCCGACGTTATTTCCTATCTCGTCGCGCGCATCGAGCGGTCCATGGCCGCCGCGCAAACGGTCGCCGAGCAACTCGACAAGCTCGCCCTTGCCGAACAAAAAAAGGTCACGCGCGCTTTTGCGGCGAAAGTGCTGAAAGACCTGAACGCCGCCGTTGAAGACGACAGCGGCGGAGATTAGTACGCCCCGCGGGAAGTCCTGACCCACTTGCGGCGAGCGCTGGCGGGACTTGCCTACGATAAGCTGAACTAGAGCATCGTGCGCCTGATCGAATGCGGGCATTCAGGTCCCTCATATTGTATGCACCGGCGATGTTGGCATCTGCATGTCAAATTTCTCACGGCCACTTGCGTCCGCTTTCCTTCTTCTGAAAGATCTTCAGCCATTTCGCCTTGCCGACGGGTTAACGAGAGCTGCAGCCCCCTCCAACCCCTGGCGCTGTAAGGAAAAATGCCAAGTGGGACGCCATCGCCGCCGCCGGTGCCGCCGCTGTTCCGGCTGCGCGCAAGCGTTAAGTCGCGACGCCAAAACATATTTAACGGACTTTTGCTCGTCCCAGTAAAGAAGAAAATTCCGGCATTTAGTTCTATTTAATGGCGCCAAGAAAAGCGTTTCTTTGCAGTAGGTTATAGCGTTTCAGCAAAAGACGCGATGGTCCATATTTTGCGCCGGATAAACAACTCTTTAAGTATAAACATGGCCGGAAATAAATCCGACGCGCTCCTCTTAACCTTATTCGGTTAATTCAACCGCGTCGCGAACGAAGTGTTCACCATAAGGCGCGCGCTAAAGCGCCATCCGGGGTGGCAATCGCCGGAATAACGAAGCATGCCAAAGCATCCTGCATTCAAGCGAACGCGGCCGTCGCCGTGATCGCCGCCGGGGACGCCTCGATGCAGTCCGGCGCGTTTGATTGCGTCGCAACGGGTTTCGATTGAGCGCTAGCTTCCCACGGGATGTTCAGCTTCTTGGATGTCGCCAGACACAAACCCGGCGAATGCAGGCGCTAATTTTGGTAGCTTTGCTTAAGATCGCAAAGGCTCCGGCCTGAATGCACGTCATCCGCTGAGGAATACCCATGCCCGAGGCCCAGGAAAGCAGCCGCCCATCGCCCGACGCCTTGCTCGAATTGGCGCGGAGCGAAGAGCCCGGGCGCGGCCGCCTGAAGCTTTTCCTCGGCGCTGCCCCCGGCGTTGGCAAGACCTATGAAATGCTGCTTTCCGCGAAAGCGCGGCGGGCCGCCGGAACCGATGTCGTTGCCGGTGTTGTCGAAACGCATGGCCGGGCAGAGACCGAAGCCCTGCTGGCCGGTCTGGAGATCGTTCCGCGAGCGCGCGTTGAATACAAGGGGCGGGCGCTGGACGAAATGGACCTCGATGCCCTTCTCGTGCGCCGCCCGCAAGTCGCGCTTGTCGATGAACTTGCCCATACCAATGCACCGGGCAGCCGCCACCCGAAACGCTATCTCGATGTCGAAGAGCTGCTGGCCGCCGGGATCGACGTCTATACCACGTTGAATATCCAGCATGTCGAGAGCCTCAACGACGTCGTCGCCCAGATCACCGGGATCCGGGTGCGCGAGACCGTGCCGGATTCCATCCTCGACAGAGCTGACGACATCGAAGTCGTCGACCTCGCGCCCGACGAGCTGATGCAGCGCCTTCGCGAAGGCAAAGTCTACGTGCCGATGCAGGCCGAGAGGGCGCTCGAGCATTACTTCTCGCCGGGGAACCTGACGGCCCTTCGCGAGCTTGCGCTCCGCCGGACGGCCCAGCGCGTCGACGACCAGCTGCTCACGCACATGAAGGCGCACGCCATCCCAGGGCCGTGGCCGGCCGGTGAGCGCGTCCTTGTTTGTATCAGCGAGGATCCGCATTGCGCCGCTCTCGTCCGCTACACGAAGCGGGTCGCGGACAGGCTGCACGCGTCCTGGACGGCGCTCTATATCGAGACGCTGCGAAGCCAGGACCTCTCGGTGGTGGAGCGCGACCGCATCGCCGATACGCTGCGTCTTGCCGAGCGGCTCGGCGGTGTTGCCGTCACCCTCCCCGCGGGCGGGCGCGTTGCGGATGATGTTATCAATTACGCGCGCTCGAACAATGTCACCCAGATCGTGATCGGGAAATCCAGCCGCGCACGCTGGTTCGAGCTTTTGTATGGATCGGTGGTTCACGACCTTGTCCGGCGCTCGGGCAACATCAGCGTGCACGTCATTGCCGGGGACGCGCTGAAAGAGGAGGCCATTCCCCGCAAGAACGTCAGGACCAGCTCCGGTTCCGGGTCGAATGTTGCCGGCTATTTCGCGGCGGGCTGGGTGACGGCGGCCGGCACTCTTTCAGCGGAACTTCTGAATCCGTATTTCGGCGGGGAGACGGTGCCGCTCATCTTCATGATGGGGGTCCTTGGCGTGGCCTACCTTTTTGGCCGCGGACCGTCGGTTCTGGCGGCTGTTGTCAGCATGCTGTCCTACAATTTCTTCTTCATACCCCCGATTTACAGCTTCACCATCGCCGATCCTGTCAACGTCGCCTCTCTTTTCTTCTTCCTTTTTACGGCTCTCATGGTCAGTAATTTGACCGGGCGCGTGCGCCGTCAGGCGGAGCTTGCGAGCAATAGAGCGGCAATCACAAGCGCGCTCTACCGCTTCTCGAGCAGTCTTGCCAGTCAGGCGAAGCTCGAGGATCTGCTTTCAACGTCGGTTTCACAGATTGCGGCGTCGTTGGGGGCGGATGCGGTCATTATGCTGCCTGATGACCATGGACGGCTGAAAGTTGCTTCATCCTTCCCGCGCGGCGACGCCATCGAGAAGGCCGACCTTGGCGCGGCCCAGTGGGGCTTCGAACATGGCCGTTCCGCCGGACGTGGTTCGGATACCTTGCCGGGAGCCCCCCGCGTGTTCCTTCCGCTTCGGACGAGTCGCGGCGTGATCGGCGTGGTCGGGCTGGCAGCCGGCCGCCGGAGCGATATCATCCTGACCCCGGACGAACGGCGGCTCCTCGATGCTCTCATGGATCAGGCCGCCGTCGCGATCGAAAGGGTCCGGCTTGCCAAGGAGATGGACGATGCGCGCGTCGCCGCCGAGGCTGAACGGCTTCGCGGCGCGCTCCTGACCTCTCTTTCGCATGACTTGAAGACGCCGCTGGCTTCGATCCTCGGCGCGGCCAATTCTCTTCGTGAATATGGGGAACGGTTCGACGCCACATCGCGTGCCGAGATGATTGGGACCATCGAGGAAGAGGCGAGCCGAATGGCGCGCTTCGTAGGTAATCTCCTCGACATGACGCGGCTCGAGTCGGGCGCCGTCGAACTCAAGCGCCAGCCGACAGATTTGCTGGATGTTATCAGCACCGCGTTGCGCAGAACCGAGGGCCTTCTGGCGGATTTCAAGGTCAGCCTCGAAATCGAGCCGAACCTGCCGCTTCTGGAGTTGGATGACATGCTCATGGAGCAGGTGCTCGTCAATCTCCTGGACAATGCGGCCAAATATGCTCCGCCATCGTCCACAATCACGATCAGGGCTCGAAAGATGGGCGGCGTGATTCGGCTTCAGGTCATGGACGAGGGACTTGGGATTCCCGAAGACCAGCTGTCACTGATCTTCGAGAAGTTCCATCGCGTGAAACGCCGTGATCATCAACGGGCCGGCACCGGCCTCGGACTGGCGATCTGCCGAGGCTTCGTCGAAGCCATGGGGGGCGCCATTAGGGCAGGCAACCGTCCCGAAACATCGGGCGCCGTGTTTACGGTCGAACTGCCGGTCCCTCAAGCCTTCGAAACGAGCTGGGCCACGGTGTTGGCCTGACGCGGCGGGAAACCGGCCCACGACCGCGTCGCTCAGCAACGATTTCCGGCTTCCCCAACACTCCGATGCTTAGGGCCGCCCTTGCCAGCGCGCCGAATAGTTGCGACTTGAACCCGCGCAACAGGCCGGGCGCGGATATCGGGCCGCCATACCGCCAAGCGGGCTGCCCCCCGGCGAGGGCGACGCCCGACAGAATTGCGTTTGGCTGATCTTCACTCACCCGCCGGTGTGGATGGCTTGCGTTTTGACCTCTTCTTAGGCTTTGTTTCGGCGTCGGATTGCGTTTCTTCGAGGCGGCTCGAGAGCTTGTTCGCCACCTCGGTCAACGCGTGCACCTCATTCGCCGCCGCATCGTGTCTCGTCGGGACATCGAGGCCTTGCAAGGCGCCCTGCACGCGCTCCACAGAGGCTTGCTCAGGCTTGCCCAAGCTGTGCGTCTCTTTCACGTAAGAACCGGGGGCATCTTCGATCGGCGTGAGCGCGCCGTCTCCCGGCTGGCGGGCGGGAACCTGATTTCCGGCGAACTGGCCGACCCATTGATCCCAATCGCCCCACCACGATCCTTCGTGACGCTTTGTTCCGGCAAGCCACTCGTCCGGCGTGGCGGCAATCTTGTCATTCGTCCAGTAACAGTATTTCTTGGCGGCCGGGTTGTTCATCACTCCGGCAATGTGGCCCGAGGCCCCTAGGACAAACCGCACGGGACCGGACACGAGCTGAGTTCCGGCATAGGTCGATTTCCACGGAGCGATGTGGTCCTCGCTGGCCGACAGGAAGTATTGGGGAATCGTTATGCGGCGAAGATCGATGCCCACACCTCCGAGCGTGATGCCGTCCGGTTCACGCATACGATTGTAGAGGTACATGTTGCGCAGATAGAAGCTGTGCATCGTCGCCGGCATGTTGGTCGAGTCCGAGTTCCAGTACAGGATGTCGAACGGCATCGGCTCCTGGCCCAGGAGATAGTCCTTGACGAAGAACGACCAGATCAGGTCGTTCTCGCGGAGCATGCTGAAGGCCTCGGCCAGATGATGGCCCTCCAGGAACCCCTTGAAACGCATGTGCTTTTCCAAGAGGTCGATCTGCGCCTCGTCGACGAAGACCCCAATTTCGCCGGGCTCCGAGAAGTCGAACATAGAGGTGAAATAGGTGCAGCTGACGAGCCGTTTGTCCCCCTTGGCCGCCATGTAGGCCGCGGTCAGGGCCAGCAGCGTCCCGCCGATGCAATAGGCGACGGCGTTGATCTCCTTTTCGCCCGTCGCCAGCTCGATCGCGTCGAGCGCGGCAACAGTGCCATTGATCAGGTATTCGTCGAAGGTCTTGTCGGCATAGCTTTCGTCCGGATTGACCCACGATATGAGAAACACCGTATGGCCCTGGTCGACCGCCCACTTCACGAACGAGTTCTTGGGCTGCAGGTCGAGAATATAGAACCGGTTGATCCATGCCGGCACAACCAAAAGCGGCCTCTGGCGCACCGTCCCGGTCGACGGAGTGTATTGCAAGAGTTGCATCATCTCGTTCTGGTAGATGACCTTGCCCGGCGTCGACGCGAGATTCTCGCCGAGGTGGAAGTGTTCCAGATTGGTCATCTTGACATTGAAGTTGCCGTGGTTGCGGTCGAGGTCCTGCAGCATGTGCGCGACGCCCTCCAAGAGGTTCTCGCCCTTGCTTTCGATCGTCTTCTTCAGGACTTCGGGATTGGTCGCCGCGAAGTTGGTGGGCGACATCGCGTCAATGAATTGGCGGGTATAGAACTGCACCTTCTTGGTCGTGTGCTCGTCGAGCCCGCGGACCCGGTCGACCGATGATTGCATGTGCCTGGCGGTCAACAGGTAGCACTGCTTGATGCAGTCGAAAACGACGTTCTCGGCCCACGCCTCGTCCTTGAAGCGGCGGTCGACCGGCGCCGGGGCCGCCACCGGTTCGAATTCCTTGTTCAACAGGAACTTCGCCATGCCCCTTTGCCACAGCTCGCCCATGCTATTCCAGTAATCGACCTGCGCCTTCACGATCTCAGCCGGGTTTTCCCAAGCCTTGATTGCCAGATCCTGAAAGGACTTGCTTACGATAGCCGGGTGCATGATCTTGAAGCCATCGTCTTCCCCAGTATTCGAGAGGTACTGGGTGATCAGATGATGACTTTTCTCGGTGATCTCACCAATCGCAGCCGCGATCCTTTTGACTGTCTCAATATCTTTTCCAGCAACATCGGGATCGTGTTCGTCTTTATTTGCGATATTCATTTTTGTGTTCCTCCCCTTTGATTATATCCCAGAGTACGGCGCGGCCCCAGCGGCGATTCCAAATCCCCGGCACTAACTGGGGCATCGGCGAAAAACGAACAAAATAACTATTCGCCGCAGGGCCAATCGAACCCGCACCTCGGCAATAGGGGCCACCGGTGCTCTATCGGCGCCCCGTCGCTGGACATATGACGCGCAAGACGAGCCCCTTTCTGTTTCCCGGTGAAGATTTTGCAGATGGCCTCGCTGCTTTTTTTCCGCACTCTCGCTGATCTTACCGAGGGGTGTATTGTCTGTCCTATGGCGCTAATTCTACTGAATTCCCGGCACATGGCAAAGCGCCCCGCGCATACGGAATTGCATGACCGCGTGAAAAGAAGATCGAGGCGGCACGCCAAGAGTGCGCGCCCGCGCCGGTACAAACAGGATGCTGAAAAAGTCATGCCTCACCATGAGGTTAACCCGCTGAAGACACTCAAGCTCCTCCTGAGCTTGTCGAAGGATGAGGCAGGATCTGCGGCATTTATCATCTTCTATCTTTGATATTAGTCATTTTGTCCGCCGCAACTTATGCTAAACAATAAAGGCTATGATTACGCGGGAAGATTGCATTGCGTTCTGCGGCTTGACCGAGGAAGTGGTGCTTGTGATCGCGGAACACGAGCGCATTCCCGAAATCGTGGCGGCCGGCCTTGCCGGTTCCATGTTGAGCGTAGAGAACGGCGGCGAAAAAGTCCGGAACATGATTGTCGACAGTATCCGGCGAGCCCAGGATTTTGGCGACAGTAAGCACGTCCTGAGGCTCCTGCACGTGCTGCACCACTTCCTCAAGGAGCACCACGACGTGATCCCATCCCACCGTCCGTGGAGCGCATATTTGTGAGCCAGGGGAGGCTGCCGCCTCGCCGGGCGGCGAGGCCGCGAAGGTCTGCGAAGCGAAAGAGATCTTGCAGCCGGCTAAGAGCCGCGTCATCCTTAAGCCTTAATCATCGTTCGCGCGGGCAGGAAACGGCGACCGTGCTCGTGGGGATGAGCCATGGACCCTATCCGGGTTGTGACCATTTGTTAAGTGCTCCGATAGATGCGGCAGACGAATCGCCGCTGGAGCTGGACGCCTTTTTGGCGGGAGGAAGACTTTATGAAGCTCGCCGAAGCCGAGCCCGTCCCGACTTACAGGGACAGAATTCTAGCCTTTGGCTCGGAACGGTTTTTCAACCGGGAACTTTCGTGGCTTGAATTCAATAAGCGCGTTCTTGAAGAAGCCGAGAACAAGCGAAATCCCCTTTTGGAGCGCGTGCGCTTTCTCGCGATTTCGGGCTCGAACCTCGATGAATTCTATCGGGTGCGCGTCGCCGGTCTTCATGAGCAGGCGGTCACGCACATTCTCGAAGTCTCCCCGGATGGCATGACGCCCAAGCAGCAAGTGCAGAAAATCAACGCGGCTGTCGCAAAAATATCCGAGCGCCAGCAGGCTCGATGGACCGCGCTCAAGAAAGAGCTGGCGGCGGAGTCAATTCACCTTCTCTCAGCAACGACGCTCACCGACTCCGATAAGGATTGGCTCGAAATCTACTTCATGCGGCGCATCTTCTCCGCACTGAGCGCGGTGGCGGTCGACGCCGCACATCCCTTTCCGCATGTCCAGAGCCAGGAACTTGTGCTCGTTCTCCACTGCGTCCGCGAAGACGAGGGCGAGCCCCGTTCGATGTATGCCCTCGTTGTTGTGCCGAACGGCCTCGATCGCTTCATCCGCCTGCCGCAGACGGCAAGCGAGAACGGCACGCCCTCCATCCGCTTCGTGGCCATCGAAATCGTCATATCGCTGTTCGCGCATACGCTTCTGCCTGGCTTCAGGGTCAAGGATTCGGGCCTGTTCCGTCCCTTGCGGAACAGCGAAATCGAGTTTCAGGAGAAGAGCGAGGACCTTCAGAAGGTTCTCCGGCGCGCTCTCGTGCAGCGGCAGCTTGGCGAAGTGATCCGCGTGGAAATGAGCGCTTCCCTGCCGGAAGAGGCCCGTGAACTTATCATCGAGGGGCTGAAGGCTGGCCGTGAAGACGTGGTTATCGTCGATGGCCTCTTCGCGATCGCCGACATATCCAAGCTTATTGTCAGCGATCGCCGGGATCTTCTGTACAAACCCTTTGAACCCCGCATTGCCGAGCGCATCGCCGAATACGACAACGATTGCTTCGCGGCCATCTCGGCGAAGGACATCATTGTCCACCACCCCTACGAGTCATTCGATATCGTCTTGCAATATCTGCGGGAGGCAGCCTGCGATCCCGACGTTGTCGCGATCAAGTGGACGCTTTACCGGACCTCCAAACGCTCGCCCATCGTTGAGGCATTGAGGGAGGCGCGGCAAGCGGGCAAGAGCGTCACCGTGATGATCGAAGTCACGGCCCGCTTCGATGAGCTGAACAACCTCGACTGGGCCAGGCAGCTCGAGGAGGTCGGCGTTCACGTCGTTTACGGCCTCACCCAGCTTGACGTTAAAACGCATGCAAAACTGGGGCAGGTCGTCCGCAAGGAAAACGGAGAGCTTCGGACCTACTGCCATATCGGAACCGGCAATTATCATCCGGCGACGGCGAAGATTTATACCGACTTGTCGTATTTTACGGCCGATCCTGCGACCGGACGCGACGTCTCGAAGATCTTCAACTACGTTACGACCTACAGCCGCCCGACCGATCTCGAGCAAACGTATATCTCGCCTAATGGCATCAAGGCGCGGATCATCGAAGAAATCCATGCCGAGATCGAGCATGCGAAGACAGGTCACCCTGCCGCCATCTGGATGAAACTCAATGCGCTCGTCGATCCAGACGTCATCGACGCGCTTTACGAGGCCAGCATGTCGGGCGTTCCCGTGGATCTCGTCATTCGCGGGATATGCTGCCTGAAGCCCGGCATCCGCGGGCTTTCGGAAAACATCCGGGCGAAAAGCATCATCGGCCGCTTCCTGGAGCATTCACGAATTTACTGTTTTGGCGCGGGACACGGGTTGCCATCCGACGAGGCACACGTGTATATCAGCTCCGCCGACATAATGCCGCGCAATCTGGAACGGCGCGTCGAGGCTATGACCGCGATAACGAATCCAACCGTCCACGAGCAGATTCTGGACCAGATCATGATCGCCAATCTCAAGGACAACTTGCAAAGCTGGAGGGTTCGCAGCGACGGCACGTCGGAGCGTTTTCGCTTGAGGCCGGGTGAAGAACCGTTCAGCGCCCATGAATACTTTATGACCAATCCCAGTCTTTCAGGGCGCGGGGGCGCCCTGAAGCAAAATTTCCCACGCCGCTTCGCCGCGGCGTCGGCTCCCCACGCATAAGGTGACCCTTGGATTATCCGGCACAGGGACGGCTTCTGGGCACAAAGCCAGTGGCCGTTATCGATATTGGCTCGAACTCGATCCGGCTCGTCGTTTACGAAGCCCTTGACCGCGCTCCAACCCCGCTTTTTCAGGAAAAGAGGATGTGCGGGCTCGGCCGCTATCTCAATTCCACGCGGCGGCTGAACGCAGAGACCATACAAGATGCGCTTTCTTCGCTCGCTCGCTTCCGCAAACTCGCCGACATCTGCGGCGTTAAAGAGCGCGATATCCATCCTTTCGCAACCGCCGCCGTACGGTGGGCGGAGGATGGACCTCAGTTTCTGGCGCGCGCCGAGGCGGCCTGCGGGGTTCCGGTCAAGGTCATTGGCAACGCCGAAGAAGCGGAATTGGCCGCGACAGGCGTTCTGGCGGGATTCGTAAATCCTGTTGGCGTTGTTGGCGATCTCGGCGGCGGCAGCGTCGAGTTGGTGCGATTGCAGGGCAAGTCTTTCGCGCATAAGGTTTCGCTGCCGCTTGGAAGCCTCTCGCTCGTCGACAAGACCAACGGCGAGAAAACCGAAGCCATTCCGCTCATCGAGGAAGGCTTGGCGCCACAGACCTGGCTCGGGGAGGCCCGTGGCGAGTCATTCTATGCCGTTGGCGGCACCTGGCGCGCGCTGGCCAAGCTCCATATGCATCAGACGGGTTATCCCATCTCGGCCGTCCATGGCTATCGCATGGACGCGCGAAAAGCCCTGCAGGTCACGGGGCGCTACGCGAACAGCTCTCCCTCATCCTTGAAACGTATTTACGGCTTGTCGGCAGGGCGAGAGGAAACCGTGCCTTTCGGCGCCATCCTCCTGAACATGATCATCAGGAGGATGCAGCCGGATGACGTTGTCTTCTCGGCGTTCGGCGTTCGCGAGGGCATGATTTACCACCTCCTGAGCGAGGCGGAGCGCGCCAGGGACCCGCTCCTGTCAGCCTGCGAGAGCGTGGCACGCCTTCGGGCACGATCCGATGCGCATGCCAAAGAATTGATCGCGTGGACAGACAGCCTCTTTGTCGATCCGGGGCCGCGTGAAACGAAAGAAGAGCGCCGCTTGCGGCAGGCCGCCTGTCTTCTTTCCGATCTTTCCTGGCGCGCCCACCCCGACTATCGCGGTGAACAAAGCGCTGTACTTGTCGCCCAATCCGGATTGGTCGGCGTCGACCACCCCGGCCGCGCCTTCCTTGCGCTCTCAGTCTATCATCGCTATGAGCGCAAGCTTGTCGGCGAACTCCTGCCGAAGCTTTCCGCCATGATTACGCGTCAGCAGCAGAAGCGCGCCTTGATCGTCGGCCTCACTGTCCGGCTCGCGCATACGCTGTCCGCGGGCATGAAAGGCGTTTTGCCGCAAACCTCTCTGGCGTACGAAGGTGGAAAGCTGGTCCTGCATCTGCCGAAGAACCTTGCGGCGCTCGATGGTGAGCAGCTTAGGCGGCGGCTCCGGTCCGTAGCGCGAGAGCTTGGACTTCAGCCGGATGTCTCGATCTCGTCGGAGCCAGCGCCCTCAAAAACAACATTTTTGGGCGGTCTCTTGGGATAAGCGGGGCGCAAACTAATTTAAGGCGTATCTGTTAGGGGAGTTTTCCGTCATAACTGTGCGGAAGCAGTCCAATCGCTCCAGGTTCCATGAATAAAGATCTGTACGCCATTCTGGGTGTAAAACGTAACGCAACAAACGACGAGATCCGCAGGTCCTACCGGAAGCTCGCGAAGGATCTCCATCCCGACCAGAACAAGAACGATAAGAAGGCCGAGGAGCAGTTCAAAAAGGTTTCGGCGGCTTTCTCCGTGCTGGGCAACCCGGACAAGCGCAAGCGTTACGATGCGGGCGAAATCGACGCGATGGGTAATGAGCGGGCGAACCCGTTCTACCGCGAATATGCCGGCGGCGCGCAGGGCTTCGGCAAGGAATATGCCGGCGGCTTTGGCGGCGGCGGCGCCGGTGGAGCGGGCGATTTCTCCGATATCTTCGGCGATCTCTTCGGGCGGCGAGGGCCGGGCGGCGGCGCTTTCACCATGCGCGGCATGGACTATCGCTACAATCTTGAAATCAGCTTCCTGGAGTCGGTCAACGGCATCAAGAAGCGCGTGCAGTTCCCCGATAATGAAACGCTCGATATTACGGTTCCCGCAGGCGTTGAAAGCGGGCAAACGCTTCGCCTCCGGCACAAGGGCGGCCCCGGCGCCGGCCGCGGCGAGCCGGGCGACGCGCTTATCGAGCTCAAGGTCCAGCCCCACCCGTTGTTCTCCCGCGATGGCGACAACATCACGCTTGAGCTGCCGATCTCTTTGAACGAGGCGGTTCTGGGCGCGCGCGTCGAGGTCCCGACCATCGGCGGCCGGGTCACCGTGGCGGTTCCCAAGGGAGCGTCCAGCGGGCAGGTTCTGCGGCTGCGCGGCAAAGGCGTGAAAAACAATCGCTCAGGCGCCCATGGCGATCAGCTCATCACGCTGAAGATCGTGCTGCCTGCTGTCATCGACAGCGATCTGGAGCGCCTCATGCAGGACTGGTCGAGCAAGCGGCCTTACGATCCGCGCGCCCGGTTCCGGGAAGCTGCCGGGGCCGGAGGCTGACGAAATTTGCGTGAGAAAGAGGGCGCGGGGGGCTGGCGTGGTTTGCGGGGCTTTCCCATCGCTCTGACGATTTCTATGATAAGCCATCCGGCCAGAAGCGCCACAAAAGCGGGAATCGTCTCGATCGCGTACCAGCCGAAATCCGCCAAAGCAAAAAGCACATTTCCGTAATCGCCACCCAGGACCGTGCAAGGGAGGGGGGTGTTGGGCGGGAGGTCCAAATCGCAGCCCAGCCAGCGCGCAATCAGCCCAGCCGCCACGAGGCTCAGGGGCGGCGCCAAGCATAGCATCATGAGAAGGACGATCAGAGTACGAAAGGCGCGCATAGCCTGCCCCTCTTCCTGTTATCCGTTATCCTTCTTACTTCAGGACGACGGCCAATTGTAGCCCCGTGGCTATGATCTTGGAGTCAACTCTTCGCAATCGTGCGTCACCAGGGACAACAGAATGAAAGTGCAGCTTCCGTTTCACGTCCTTACTCTAATGCTGATTCTACCCTTTGTGATCCTTGCCATCCCGGCGCGTGCAGAAACCAAGGCCCCGCTAATCCCGCGCCCGGATCTCTTCGGCAACCCGGAGAAGAGCGCCGCGGAGGTCAGTCCCGACGGGAAGTGGATTGGCTGGCTCGCCCCGAAAGATGGCGTGATGAACGTCTGGGTCGCTCCGATCGATAAGCCGGAAGCCGCCGTGCCCGTCACCGACGACAAGAAGCGCGGCATCCGGATGTATCATTGGACCTACGATGGCGCTCACCTCATCTACATGCAGGACGAGGGCGGCGACGAGAACTGGCACGTTTACGCCGTCGATGTGGCGAACCGCACGACGAAGGATTTGACGCCGTTTCCGGGCGTTCGCGGGACCTTTGCAGGGCGCAGCCGCAAGATCCGCGACGAAATCCTGGTGACGCTCAACAAGCGGGACAAACAATATCCCGACCTGTATCGCGTGAATCTGGCAACCGGCGAGTTGAAGCTTGTCGCTGAAAATCCAGGCTTCTCCGGTTTTGAGACGGACGACACATTCACGCCGCGTCTTGCCTCGAAGCCGACCCCCGATGGCGGCGAGGAGATCCTGCGCCCCAAGGGCGACAGTTGGGAGCCGTGGCTAAAGATTTCCGCCGAGGATAACGCCAACACGGGCGTGCTCGGCCTCGATCGCGATGCGAAGACGGCCTTCATGCTCGACAGCCGCGGCCGCAATACGTCGGCTTTGACGAGCATCGATCTTGCCACGGGCGAGGAAAAGACCCTGGCCGAGGACCCGAGAGCCGACATTGGCGGGATTATCAGCGATCCCGACACGCATGTGCCAATGGCTTATTCGGTGAATTACGAGCGCACCGAGCATAAGCCCCTTGGCCCGAAATACGCAGGTGACCTTGAGTTCCTTTCCAAGAAGTTCGGCAGCGAATGGAGTGCCGGCGCGCGCACGGAAGACGATAAGCTTTGGACGGTGGCGGTGAGCAGCCCCACCCAGCCTTCCAAATCCTATCTTTACGACCGCGATGCCAAGACGCTCACGAAGCTGTTCGATGCCCGCCCGAAGCTTGCGGACGCGCCGCTGGCCGACATGCATCCAAACATTATCAAGTCGAGGGATGGGCTCGACCTTGTGTCGTTTCTTACCCTGCCCAAGGGGTCCGATACGGAGCGTCCCGGCAGGCCGGACGAGCCGCTGCCCATGGTGCTGTTCGTGCATGGCGGCCCCTGGTCTCGCGACCATCTTGGCTACAACGCCATGCACCAATGGCTCGCCAATCGCGGTTACGCGGTCTTGAGCGTGAATTTCCGGAGTTCGACCGGCTTCGGCAAGGCGTTCGTGAACGCGGGCGACAAGGAGTGGGGCCGCAAGATGGACGACGACCTTCTTGATGCGGTCGCCTGGGCGATCCGCGAGAAGATCGCCGATCCGGCGCGGGTCGGCATCATGGGCGGCAGCTATGGCGGCTATGCTACCCTTGCCGCCCTCACTCGAAACCCGGAGACCTACGCTTGCGGCGTCGATCTTGTCGGGCCTTCCGAACTCGATCGTCTGATTAAAACCATTCCGCCTTATTGGGCTTCCGGCCGCGCAAGGATCATCAAGTCCATCGGAGATCCCGATACCGAAGAAGGTCGCGCGCTCTTGAAGGAGCGTTCGCCGCTATATCAGGCAGACAGGATCAAGAAGCCGCTCTTGATCGCGCAAGGCGAAAACGATCCGCGGGTGAAGAAAGAGCAATCGGATCAGATCGTCGAAACCATGCAGGGGAGGGGCATCCCGGTGACGTATCTGCTTTATCGCCGGGAAGGCCATGGCTTTGCCGAGCCGGAGAACAACATCTCGTTTACCGCTATCGCCGAGTCCTTCCTGGGCAAATGCCTGGGCGGCCGGGTCGCGCCGATCACTCCCGCGGACCTGAAAGGAACGTCGGTCGAAATTCCGGTCGGCGCGGACCTGATCGAGGGCTATTCTAGTGCAAAGAAGAGCGCATCCGCTCAATAGCCCCACGGAAAGGCAAGCCTTCATGATCGACCGGCAGGAGTTCTATATCGACGGCGAGCGGGTTGCTCCGCTTGGCGCAAAGACGATGCCGGTCATCAATCCCGCTACTGAAGAAGCGATGTACGAAGTCGCGCTCGGTTCCGCGGCGGACGTGGATAAGGCGGTCGCCGCGGCGCGGGCCGCTTTCGGGGGCTATGCCGTGACCTCTCGCGAGGAGCGCGTCGCGCTCCTGGAGCGGGTGATCCAAGTCTACAACAGCCGGATGAAAGATATCGGCGCAGCGATTTCGGACGAAATGGGCGCGCCTTTGCCTTTCGCGGAGCGCTCGCAGGCAGGGGCGGGGCTCGCGCATTTGATGACCGCGCTCGAAGCGCTGAAGACCTATCCCTTCGAGGAGCGGCTCGGCGCCGCGACGATCCTGCGCGAGCCCGTCGGCGTGATCGGCATGATTACCCCCTGGAACTGGCCCATGAACCAGATCGCCTGCAAGGTCGCGCCGGCTCTGGCGGCGGGTTGCACCATGGTGCTGAAACCTTCAGAATATACGCCGACCTCCGCGTTGATCTTTGCCGAAATTCTTCATAAGGCGGGCGTCCCAAAAGGCGTTTTCAATCTTGTGAATGGGCTTGGGCCTGAGGTCGGCGCTGCAATGAGCGCGCATCCTGGCCTCGACATGATTTCTTTCACCGGCTCGACGCGCGCTGGCATCGATGTGGCGCAGCGCGCGGCTCTCACCGTCAAGCGCGTAACGCAGGAACTCGGCGGCAAGTCGGCCAACATCATCCTGGATGATGCGGACTTCCAAAAGGCCGTAAGCGGCGGCACGGCGCATTGTTTCCAGAACTCCGGCCAGTCCTGTAATGCGCCTACGCGAATGCTGGCGCCGCATGGGCGCGTGGACGAGGCTGCTTCCATCGCGAAGGCAGTTGCGGATAAAACCAAGCCCGGCGATCCAAGAGCGGCGGACACCACGATCGGCCCGGTCGTGAACCGCACACAGTGGGAAAAGATCCAGGCCCTCATCAAAAAGGGCATCGACGAAGGCGCGACGGTCGCCGCGGGGGGGCCGGGCCGTCCGCCCGGCCTCAACAAAGGCTTCTATGTGCGGCCGACCGTGTTCGCGAATGTCACAAACGATATGACCATCGCGCGCGAGGAAATCTTCGGTCCGGTGCTCTCCATCATCGGCTACAAGGACGAGGACGACGCGGTTCGAATCGCCAACGACACGCCCTACGGCCTTGCGGGCTATGTCTCTTCGGGCGATGTCGAGAGGGCAAGGCGGGTCGCGCGCCGATTGCGGGCGGGAACTGTGAACGTGAACGGCGCATCGCTTGAGATGGCCGCGCCGTTCGGCGGCTATAAGCAGTCCGGCCATGGCCGCGAGTGGGGCCGCTTTGGCCTGGAGGAGTTTCTTGAGGTGAAGGCGGTCACCGGCTGGGGAGCGTAAAGCGAAGACCGCATTTGTTTGGACGACAAGAACCCCTCACCCCCGCCCTCTCCCGCAAGGGGAGAGGGAGTCCGCTTGCGCTTGCAACAGCGTCCCTTCTCCCCTTGCGGGAGAAGGACAGGATGAGGGGGCAAATCCCAAGGATGAGACAATGACAAAAATTGAAGTGCCGCTGGATTCGAGATTGCGCCTTCTCACTTACGCCGATGAACACGGCCATCCTCGTCTTGGTCTGGCCCACGCCGACGGCCATGTGGTCGATATTGCGCACGCCGCCCATCAGGCGAAGATTGCGCTCGGTTTCGATGGCAGGTCCATGCTGGAGTTGATCTGGGCGGGTCCGCAAGGCTTGGCGGAAGTGCGCGAGGTTGCGGCTGTGGATGTGCACACGGGCTTGAAGCTTGGCGATGTCCAGCTTTTGCCGCCGATGCCAAGATTGACCCGCAACATTTTCTGCGTCGGCTGGAATTATCTGGAGCATTTCGCCGAGGGCGCCAAGATGCGCGACGCGTCGCAGAAGCTGCCGGAACATCCTGTGTTCTTCACCAAAGCGACGGGTGCGCTCAACGGCCCATTCGATCCCATTCCCTACGACGCGTCGATCTCGCAAGAGATCGATTGGGAGGTCGAACTCGCGGTCGTCATCGGCAGGAGCGGGCGGAACATCCCCGAGGCGGAGGCGGCCGATCATGTCTTCGGCTATACAGTGCTGAACGACGTTTCGGCGCGCGATCTGCAAAAAACTGCGCACGGCGGCCAATGGTTCAAAGGCAAGAGCCTCGATGGCCATGCGCCGATGGGGCCGTGGATCATCCCTGCTGCCGATCTCGATCCGGATGATCTCCGTCTCATTTTGCGCGTGAACGGCGCCGTCAAGCAGGATGGCAATACAAAGGATATGTATTTCAAAATCCCCCGCATCATCGCCGAACTCTCGCGCGGACTGACGCTGGAACCGGGCGACGTAATTGCGACGGGAACGCCCTCCGGCGTTGGTATGGGACGAACCCCGCCGGAATGGTTGAAGCCGGGCGATGTGATGGAGACGGAGATCGCAGGCATCGGAACCATGCGCAATGCGATCCAAGCCGTTTGAACTTTTGAAGTCATCCCGGAAATGCCGGAGGCATTATCCGGGATCGCCCAACCGGCGGCGCTCGATACGATCCCGGATAAGCCGCGTTCCGCGTCTTCCGGGATGACCGGGCGAGGGATAGGATAGGGAACCCCCAAAACAAAAACGAGGCACGTCACCGTGCCTCGTCAAGTCCTAAACGCCTTTTACAGGTCTTGGAAGATTACTTGCCCTTCTTCGGCTTGGCTGCCGGTTTAGCGGGCGCAGATGCCTTGGGAGCGGCCTTGCCGGCCGGTTTCGCAGGTGCTGCTGGTTTCTTTGCTGCCATAGTTTGTGCCCCTAGCAATAATGTTGTGGACAAAACTATCGACGCCAGATTTGGTTCCTGTAAACAAATACCGCGCCCTCCTTTCCACAAGTATTTAGGCAGAGGTGATGCGGTTGTGTCACAGTTAAAGGGCAACCCGAGGCATCCGGAAGCGCAAGAGCGACTGCACCCAGCGCTTCCTGAAGCGGTCCAGCGACACGCTTTCGTGCATGGCGTTGACCGGCTCGCCGAGGAGGCGCGTGGCGACCATGGAGCGGGAATAGAACGGCGTATCCTCGAAGGTCGTCGCGACTTTGGCGGACTGTCCTTTGTCGCAGCGGGTCTCCCTCGGCATCTTCCAGATTGAAGTGGCGGCCAATGTGCAGTGCTCCGGCAGGTCGACCTGTGTGACCGTGCCGTCCGGCGCGATTTCGATGCCCATCGATGAACTACCTGCTTCGTGGCGCGTGACGTCATAAAGGATGGCGGCCTTCCGCGGCAGGCAGGCGCGGGACCAGTTCCAATAGGAAAATCCATCCTCGATTGGCTCGTCGCCGCGGTTCATGTCGAAATAGCCCGTGCCGTCCCAGGCCAGCGATGGACTATCGAGCCGGACTTCGACATGGGCGCGGGGCGCGACGGGAGACCAGCGATGGCGGCCGCCCGTTCCAAAATCGGTGACGAAGTCCGGAACAATTTCCGGCTCCAGCGTGACCGTGCCGCGTAGAGGAAGCATTGTGATCGGCGCCTTCTCATCGATCTCGATGCGCAGCCTCGACCCGTCCCAGATTACGGCGCTCGGTCCGATGGCAAGCTCGTCCGCGCTTGGCCTGAGCGCTTTGCTGCAGCGTTCCGTCATTGCCCAGCGGCCCACCCCGGGCCCGTAAACGGCAACGTTCAGCGAGCAATGCTGAGCCGGATCGACATGACCCCGAACCCGCCTCTGCTTCGCATAATAGGGCGAGAAAACGCTGCCGATGAAGGCGATGATCGTCAGTCCGAAGCGGTGGTCGGCGCTGAACGCATCGACATACCACCAGGCGTAGCCATTGGGTGGAACCGTTTCATCGAAGCCAAGTCTTCGAGAAGAGCTTCCGATGCAAGCTGCCCCGAGAGCGCCGCCATTGGTATGCCGGGTCCCGGATGCACGCTCCCCCCCGCGAAATAAAGTCCCGGCAGCCGCGACCGGATTCCCTGCCGCTGAAAAGACGCCATCCAGCCGTGGGAGACCCTGCCGTAGATCGCTCCTCCCGTTCCCGGAAACAGTCTCTCGAAGTCCTGAGGGGCCCTCCTGACCATGGCTCCATCCATTGGCCTGAGCGTCAGGCCACAAGCTGCCATCAGCCGGAAGGTTTTTGTCTCGCATTCTTCGATCTCCGATTGACTGAGCGCATTTCGATCAAGCATGGCCGGCGCATTCACGATGCCGAGAAACCGTTCGGCTCCTTCAGCATGTTTGCTGCCGCGATCGTCTCGATCTTGCGCACATAGATATACCGCCGGGGACGCAGGTAGTTTCCTTTGCCTGAAAATAGCGTTGAATTCGGACGCGTAGGAGGCATCTGGAAAGAAGACTGTATGCCGGGCGAGGGGAAAGCCCTGCGCTTCGGCCTGGAACGCCCAGGTGAGGGCGGACAGTGAGCGCCGCCGGGCGGGCACGGCACGAACCGAGCTTTCGGCGGCAGGGCCAAGCAACCCGGCGGAAACCGCTGCCGGGTCGGCATTGAGGACAACGGCGTCGGCGCGCAACTGTTCGCCATCTCTCAGCCTGATGCTAGATGCCCTGCCGTTCGTGGCGAGCACTTCGGCCGCCTCCGCCTGGTAGCGAAAGACCACGCCGAGCCTCTTTGCCAGGCTCTCGAGGGCGGCGGCGATGCGAACCATGCCGCCTTCGACCAGCCAGACGCCCTGCTGCTCGACGTGCGCCACGAGCATAAGAGTGGCGGGCGCCGAGAAGGGAGATGCCCCGCAATAGGTGGAATATCGGGCGAAAAGCTGTCTCAGCCGCGGGTCGCTCATATGTCTGCAAACCGCGTTCCAGAAGCTTTGATAGGGATTGATGCTCCAGAGATCGCTGACGTTGAGGAGACCCACCCGCCACATGAGGGTTGGAAGCATCGGCTTCTGCGCCCGAATGAAAGAGCGATCCAGAATCCGGTAAATATTCGACGCCTCTTTGCAGAAGGAGAGATAGCCCCGCGCGTTTTCCGCTCCCGCGAAGGCTCCGATGGCGTCTATCGTCTGATCGATATCGGCAAAAAGATCGAGTTCGCCGCCTGCTTCCCAGGCGTGCCGGGCAAGCACTTCCGCCGGTTTCAACGTAACATAATCTTCGATCGACGCGCCTGCTTTCTCGAAGATGCCGTCGAACACCTCGCGCATTGTGCAGACAGTTGGACCGGCATCGATGGACGCGCCGCCAACCTCAACCTGGCGCATCTTCCCGCCGGGCCCGTCGAACTTCTCGACGACGGTTACGCCGCAGCCTTCCGCGGCAAGCCGAACTGCAGCTGCCAAGCCTCCAATCCCGGCGCCGACCACGACAATGCGCTTTTGCTGCAAACAGGCTCTCCCGAAAGGCGTTGACACGCCGCTTAAAGACTGTCCATTTTAGGTGACAGTCGAAGTGACAACTATAGATGACAGTCGCAGTGACGCCAGCCCAAAATATCGTGAAAGTGGATAAACCAAGCGTGTTCGCCGGATGGGCGGAGCGGTTTTTTGCCATTCGCGACCGATGTTTGACAAGCCCGCGCTTTATCCGGTTTGCCGAAACATTCCCGCTTACGCGCATCATCGCGCGCCGCGAGGCGAGCGCACTCTTCGATTTGTGCTCGGGCTTCGTCTACTCCCAAGTGCTTCTCGCCTGCGTGCGGTTAAGGCTGTTCGATCTCTTGAAGCCTGGGCCGCTCACGGTGGAGGAGATCGCCCACCGGCTGAACTTGAGAGAAGACGCAACGGGGCGGCTCATGACGGCGGCCGTTGGTTTGCGCCTTGTCGAGCGCCGCGGCAGCGGACGCTATGGGCTCGGCGGCCTTGGCGCTGCGATGCTGACGAGCCCGGGCCTTGCGATCATGGTGGAGCATCACGCGCTGCTCTATCGCGATCTCGACGATCCTGTCCGCCTTCTCCGCAACGAAAGCTGCGCGCCCGCGCAGGACAGTTCCGGCAAGGCGACAAATTTTTCGGCCTATTGGCCCTACGCTGAAGGCGATACCGGTGCGACGAGCGAGGCGGTTACGGATTACACGGGGCTCATGGCCGCCACGCAACCGGCCATCGCTCAGGAAATTCTCAACTCGTATGATTTCAAGCCTCATCGCCGACTCATGGATGTCGGCGGCGGCAATGGCGCGTTCCTTGTGCGCGCCGCGCGCTGCGCCGCGCATCTTGAGCTTGTCCTCTTTGATGTTCCGGCGGTCGCGGAGCTGGCGGCAGCGAAGTTTAAGGAAGCCGGGATCGCAGAAAGGGCTGCCGTCGCGGGCGGCGATTTCCTGAAGGATCTGCCGAAGGGCGCCGACGTCATTTCGCTTATTCGCGTTCTTCTCGACCATGACGATGAGACAGCGCTGGGTATCCTCAAGTCGGCGCGCGCCGCATTGCCGCAGGGAGGCGTGCTTCTCGTGGCGGAGCCAATGGCGGAGACACGCGGCGCGGAAAAAGTTGCAGCCTATTTCAGCCTTTATTTGATGGCGATGGGTCGGGGAAGGCCGCGTACGGAGCAGCAATTACAGGCGCTCCTGCGGGAGGCCGGATTCCACCGCATCGAAAGGCGCTCGACATGTCAGCCCCTACTCGTCCGGCTGCTGATCGCTCATCCATGATGCCCAACACTTAGTGTAAGTTTGAATTGACATATCAGCTGGTAAAGCTAGGATGACACACGAACTTGTGAAGAGATAAACATCTGCATGGCCCCCCTTCCAGAGTTCCCAATGGAGACGTTGGCGGTAGTGTTGCAGGAGCCCCGGCAACTCGGGCTTCAGCGGCTCGGCTTGCCAACTCCAGGCGACAGCGACGTTGTCGTCGATGTGGAATGGAGCGGGATCAGCACCGGCACCGAGCGGCTCCTGTGGTCAGGGCGCATGCCGCACTTTCCGGGCATGGGCTACCCCCTTGTTCCAGGTTACGAATCTGTGGGCCGTGTTTCCTGGGCCGGCCCGTGTACCAAAATTCGCGTGGGCGAACGTGTTTTTGTCCCGGGCGCAAATTGCTACGGCGCGATCCGCGGTCTCTTCGGTGGCACCGCGTCGCGCGTTGTTTTGCCCGAAAGCCGGACAATTCCCATTGGCGAAGACCTTGGCGAAAAAGGCATCCTGTTTGCGCTGGGCGCGACGGCTTATCACGCGGCCTTCTCAGATAAGGGCGTGGCGGCAGATCTTATCGTCGGGCATGGCGTTCTCGGGCGCTTGATCGCGCGCATCGTGATCGCATCGGGGCGCCGGCGCCAATGGTGTGGGAAAAGAATATAACCCGGTTCGGCGGGGCGTTGGGATACCAGGTTGTTGATCCGGATCAAGATCCTCGCCGGGATTATCGCGTAGTTTGCGATGTAAGCGGAAACTCATCAATTCTTGATGCGCTCGTGTCCCGGCTTGCTCCTGGCGGCGAGATCATACTCGCCGGATTTTACGCGGATCGACTCTCTTTCAGCTTCCCGCCCGCCTTCATGAAGGAAGCGCGGATGCGGATAGCCGCGCAGTGGCAAAAGGCGGACATGCTCGCCGTCAAGCAACTGGTCGACAGTTGCCGCTTGTCATTTGACGGTCTCATTACGCATCGCAGTACAGCAGACGGCGCCCCAAGCGCCTATCGCGTCGCCTTCGAAGATCCGGCCTGCCTAAAGATGGTTCTAGATTGGAGAAAGTGCGTATGACTTTGGATGTAGATCAAGCGACTGCCCTCGAACAGCAAGCGGCTGCGCTACGCGCAGAGGCTGCTATCGAGCCTGACGCGGTTCCTTCGACCGAAGTCAAGAAAGAAACGCAGATCATCGCAATCTACGGCAAGGGCGGTATCGGCAAGAGCTTCACGCTCGCGAACCTGTCCTACATGATGGCTCAGCAGGGCAAACGCGTTCTGCTCATCGGCTGCGATCCCAAGAGCGACACGACGTCCCTTCTTTTTGGCGGCCGCGCCACCCCGACGATCATCGAGACGTCGTCCAAGAAGAAGGCGGCGGGCGAGGAAGTCCAGATCGAACACGTCTGCTTCAAGCGCGACGGCGTTTTTGCGATGGAACTCGGCGGTCCCGAAGTGGGCCGCGGCTGCGGTGGACGCGGCATCATCCATGGCTTTGAGCTTCTAGAAAAGCTTGGTTTCCATGAGTGGGGCTTCGATTACGTCCTCCTCGATTTTCTTGGCGACGTGGTTTGCGGCGGTTTCGGCCTGCCGATCGCCCGGGACATGTGCCAGAAGGTGATCGTCGTCGGCTCAAACGACCTGCAGTCGCTGTACGTCGCCAATAACGTCTGCTCGGCGGTCGAATATTTCCGCAAGCTTGGCGGCAATGTCGGCGTTGCCGGAATGGTCATCAACAAGGATGACGGCACGGGCGAGGCGCAAGCCTTCTGCGCAGAGGTCGGGATTCCTGTGCTGTCCGCCATCCCGCAACACGACGACATCCGCAAGAAAAGCGCGAATTACGAAATCATCGGCAAGCCGGGCGGGCAGTGGGCGCCCGTGTTCGAGACGCTCGCTAAGAATGTTGCGGAGGCGCCGCCTGTGCGGCCAACGCCCCTTTCTCAGGATGGCCTGCTCGGCCTTTTCAAGGGTGATGCGGTCGGACGTGGCGTTGTGCTTGATCCAGCGAGCCAGTCCGACATGCGCGGCCATGAGATCGTCGAGAAGCCGTCCCTAGAAATCGTCTACGACGTCGCGTAAGGGAGCAGTGAGTTTATGACAGCACTTGATCGCCAATCCTCTCAAGCCGCTTCCGGCGAAGTCGTCTATGACGACGCCGGACGTACCGCGGCTGCCGAGAATACGGCCGACAAGTCGAAAGCCGAGGCAAGCAACCCGGCTGGTGAAACAGGCATTGGGTGTCACGCTGGCGCGGCCGAAATGAAAAAGGCCGCCGTCGCCGCGGGCAAGAGCGAGATACTCGAACAGTACGCGAAGGATTATCCTCAAGGGCCGCACGATCAGCCGCAAAGCATGTGTCCCGCTTTCGGCTCGCTGCGCGTCGGTCTGCGCATGCGCCGCACCGCGACCGTCCTTTCGGGCTCAGCCTGTTGCGTTTACGGCCTGACGTTCACCTCGCACTTCTATGGCGCAAAGCGGACGGTCGGATACGTTCCCTTCAATTCAGAGACGTTGGTCACCGGCAAGCTCTTCGAAGATATCCGCGAGGCAGTCTTCAAGCTCGCCGATCCGGAGCTTTACGATGCGGTGATCATCACAAACCTTTGTGTTCCGACCGCTTCCGGCGTACCGCTGCGGCTGCTTCCCAAGGAAATTAACGGCGTTCGCATTGTGGGCATTGATGTGCCGGGCTTCGGCGTACCGACGCATGCGGAAGCCAAGGATGTCCTGGCGGCGGCGATGCTTGAATATGCCCGCACAGAGGCCGAGCAAGGCCCGGTGCAGGCTCCGCGCGGGGGCAAGGCTGAAAAGCCGACCATCACGCTCGTGGGAGAAATGTTCCCCGTAGACCCGGTGACGATTGGCATGATGCTGGAGCCGCTTGGCCTTGCAGCCGGTCCGGTCGTCCCGACCCGGGAATGGCGCGAGCTTTACTCGGCCCTCGACTGCGCTGCAGTGGCCGCAATTCATCCGTTCTACACCGCGTCATTCCGCGAGTTCGAAGCTGCGGGTCGCGCCATTACCGGTTCCGCGCCGGTTGGCTACGACGGTACGGCCAACTGGCTGATCTCGGTCGCAGAGACCTGCGGTATTGCCAGATCAACCGTCGATGCTGCCCTTAACCGAATTTTGCCTGCCGTGCGCGATGCAATCACGAAAACGCCCATAAACGGCCGAATAACCGTTTCCGGCTACGAAGGCTCGGAACTGCTTGTTGCGCGGCTTCTCATCGAAAGCGGCGCCGACGTTCCCTATGTCGGTAGCGCTTGTCCGCGCACCCGCTGGTCCGATGCCGACCGCGAATGGCTTGAGGCCAAAGGCGTGCATGTGCAGTACCGCGCCTCACTGGAACAGGACATTCAGGCCGTCGATGAATTCAAGCCGGATCTCGCCATTGGCACGACCCCAGTTGTCCAGCACGCCAAGGCGTCCGCGATCCCCGGCCTTTACTTTACCAATCTCATCTCGGCGCGCCCGCTTATGGGCGCTGCTGGCGCAGGCTCGCTTGCTCAGGTTGTCAACACCGCGATCGCAAACAAGGGCCGCTTCGACGAGATGAAGGAGTTCTTTGAAGGAG
Source organism: uncultured Alphaproteobacteria bacterium (assembly GCA_963757195.1). Lineage (GTDB taxonomy): Bacteria > Pseudomonadota > Alphaproteobacteria > Rhizobiales > Rhodomicrobiaceae > Rhodomicrobium. The sequence goes on along the minus strand of CAVWQG010000001.1, from coordinate 303,324 downwards.
TCGGAGAAGGGCATAACGCCGGTGTATGGGAAAGCGCACCGAAAGCGCCTCCCAAGAAGCAGGAACTGCAGCTGAAAAAGCCATCCGTTAAAATGCCAGAGGAGGCCATCGGATGCTGATTGCCGACCTCGACAGAGCGGGTGGCTATTGGGGCGCGGTTTACGTCTTCTCCGCGATCAAAGGGCTGCAGGTTATCATCGACGGCCCGGTGGGCTGCGAGAACCTCCCGGTCACCGCGGTTCTCCATTACACCGATGCGCTTCCCCCGCATGAGTTGCCGATCGTGGTGACTGGCCTGTCGGAGGATGAACTTGGGCAGCATGGCACCGAGCAGGCCATGAAACGCGCCCACAAGACCCTGGATCCGAAGCAGCCGAGCGTCGTGGTCACGGGGTCTATCGCCGAGATGATTGGCGGCGGGGTGACGCCTGAAGGCACGAACATTCAGCGCTTCCTGCCCCGGACAATCGACGAGGACCAGTGGCAAAGCGCGAACCGGGCCATGATGTGGCTCTGGAGCGAATACGGCATCAAACGGAAAGCAAAGGCAAAGCCGAAGGCGGCAGGCGCCAAGCCTTGCGTCAACATAATCGGCCCCTGCTACGGCGTCTTCAATATGCCGTCAGATGTTGCGGAAATCCGCCGGCTGGTCGAAGGCATTGGCGCCGAAGTCAACATGATTTTTCCGCTCGGCGCTCATCTTAATGAGGTTCCAAAGCTTGCGGAGGCTGACGCGAATGTCTGTCTTTACCGCGAGTTCGGCAGGATGCTCTGCGAGGCGCTCGACAAGCCTTATTTGCAGGCGCCGATTGGGCTTCATTCGACGACGAAATTTTTGCGTGCGCTGGGTGAGCTTCTTGGCCTCGATCCTGAGCCTTTCATTCAGCGCGAGAAGCACACGACAATCAAACCGCTATGGGATCTCTGGCGCTCCGTTACTCAGGACTTTTTCGGGACAGCCAGCTTCGCGATTGTCGCGAATGAGACTTACGCGCGCGGCGTTCGTCACTTCCTCGAAGACGAGATGGGGCTGCCCTGCACATTCGCGATCTCCCGTCGCGCTGGCGTGAAGCCCGATAACGAGGAGGCGAGGCGTCTCGTGCGCGAGAAGCCCCCGCTCGTGCTGTTCGGCAGCTACAACGAGCGTATGTACCTCGCCGAAAGCGGCGGTCGCTCGATGTACATCCCAGCCTCGTTCCCGGGGGCGATTATCCGGAGGCATATAGGCACGCCGTTTATGGGATATTCGGGCGCAACCTACATCGTTCAGGAGGTATGCAATTCGCTTTTCGATGCGCTTTTCAACATCCTGCCGCTCGGAAAGGACTTGGACCGCATAGAGGCCACCCCGTCAAGATTGGCTCGGCAGCTACCCTGGGATGAGGAGGCGAAGACCCTTCTCGACGAGATGGTTGAAGCGCAGCCTGTGCTCGTTAGGATCTCGGCTGCTAAGCGTTATCGCGACGCGGCAGAAAAGGCAGCTCGCGAGGCAGGCGAAAGCAAGGTAACGGCAAAACGAGTTCGGCTTATCCATCGGTAATGCTGTGGATGTGAGGGCCGCATGACTTTGTTACTGCGTATTTTACGGCGAGGAGGACGGTGAGCATGTCTGCTTATCACCCGCAACCGAATGAGCCGCACGCGCACATCAGAGCGCGAGAGGCAAAGGAATTCCGGCTCATGTTTCTCGCCACATTTCCCCTTTTCATTGCTGCCGGGCTTGTGACGCGCGCGTTGTCTTCGCGGCGGAGTTCAAGCCAGCGCAAGTCCGTCTTCGCCGAGGCGCGAGCCGCGGCTAACACCTGTATCCCCTTCGTCTTTATGCGATAGGGGCTAAGAAATAGTCCGGCTTAACCGGGCAAACCAACTCCATGGCGGATCACGCCATGGCGAACCCGGCCGCGAGGGTAATGCGCGGTAACTGACAGAGAGTCCACTTTAGCGGAGATCAAGCTTATGGCTCAAGAAGAAAGGGATGTCTCGCTCACCGGGCTGACCGAAGGCGAGGCGAAGGAATTTCATAGCATTTTCGTGGCGAGCTTCATTGGTTTCACCATCGTCGCCATCATTGCGCACGTGCTCGCTTGGAACTGGCGTCCTTGGGCTGGCCCAATTGCGTCCATTCCTCACGACGTACACACCGCAGCTCTGAACTTCATCCAATATCTTTCATAAGGAGAAAAACACATGTGGCGCATTTGGCTACTCTTTGATCCTCGTCGTGTTCTTGTCGCACTCTTCGCGTTCCTGATCGTTCTCGCGCTGTTGATCCATTTCATCCTGCTGAGCACGACACGCTACAACTGGATCGACACGGGTGCGGTGAAGGCTGCGGCTTCCTCGAACACCGCCCTTCCAGCTCGCTAAGCGGTTGGAATCAATCAGGATGGCGGGTGGGGAACTTGAAAGCTTCGCCCGCTTTCTCGGGATTTTTTCACAGGAGGCCGAGCGACAGCTCGCCTCCTAGCTGGAGGTGAGCGATGGCATTGCTCAGTTATGAAAAAAAGTACCGCATTCGAGGCGGCACCCTAGTAGGGGGCGACTTATTCGACTTCTGGGTGGGCCCGTTCTTTGTAGGATTTTTCGGGGTCACCACGTTCTTTTTTGCCGTGTTGGGAACAGCCCTGATCGTCTGGGGCACCGTGCTTCAACACACCGGTAATATCTGGAAAATCAGCATCGCCCCACCAGACCTCCATTACGGTTTGGGCATGGCTCCGCTCGCACAGGGCGGGTTATGGCAGATCATCACGATATGCGCCGTCGGGGCATTCGTGTCGTGGGCGCTGCGAGAGGTTGAGATTTGCCGGAAGCTTAGTATTGGGTACCACGTACCTTTTACTTTTGGCTTCGCTATCTTCGCCTATGTCAGCATCGTTATCATTCGCCCGGTCCTTCTGGGCGCTTGGGGGTTCGGTTTCCCCTACGGTATCCTGAGCCATCTCGATTGGGTGTCGAATACCGGATATCAATACCTGCACTTCCACTACAACCCGTTCCACATGCTCGGCATTGCGTTCTTGTTCACGACTACGCTTCTCCTGGCTTTGCACGGAGGCCTTGTGCTGTCCGCGCTTAATCCCGGCGATGGCGATACCGTGAAAACTCCAGAGCACGAGAACACTTTCGCGCGCGACTTGCTGGGCTATTCCACAGGAACGCTTGGCATTCACAGGATCGGCCTCTTCTGCGCTATCAACGCGGCCTTCTGGAGCGGATGCTGCATCATTGCCAGCGGACCGTTTTGGACGAAGGGCTGGCCCGAGTGGTGGAACTGGTGGTTCAACATCCCAGTCTGGCGATAGGTAGGGCAACAGATCATGGCCGAATATCAAAACATCTTCACTCAGGTTCAGGTAAAAGGCCCAGCCCATCTCGGGGTGCCCCTTTATCGCGACCAATATGGCCGGACGGGTACACGACCCCTCCACATATACCTGCTCGGCATCCTGGGCGACGCCCAGGTGGGGCCAATCTATCTCGGACTGACCGGTGTAGCCTCTATCATCTGCGGCTTCATCGCCATCGAGATCATCGGCCTGAACATGGCCGCCTCTGTCGACTGGAGCCCGGTGCAGTTCGTCAAGCAGTTTTTTTGGCTCGCCCTTGAACCGCCCGCGCCAGCGAACGGCCTCCATATTCCTCCTCTCAATGAGGGCGGATGGTGGCTGGCCGCCGGCTTGTTCCTGACCCTGTCCATTCTGCTTTGGTGGACCCGGACCTTTCTCCGTGCCCGTCAGCTTGGTCTCGGAACTCACATCCCGTGGGCATTCGCTTCGGCGATCTGGCTCTTCCTGGTCATCGGTATCATCCGTCCGGTCTTGATGGGCAGCTTTGGTGAAGCTCCTCCCTTCGGAATCTTCCCGCATCTCGACTGGACTGCGGCTTTCTCGCTTCGGTATGGGAACCTGTACTACAACCCATTCCATATGCTATCGATCGCCTTCCTCTACGGCTCGACGCTCCTCTTCGCGATGCATGGCGCGACGATTCTGGCGGTCAGCCGTTATGGCGGCGAACGCGAGATCGAGCAGACCACCGACCGCGGTACGGCACTTGAGCGCGCAGGCCTCTTCTGGCGCTGGACCATGGGCTTCAATGCTTCCATGGAATCGATCCATCGCTGGGCTTGGTGGTTTGCTGTTCTTTGCACGCTCACTGGCGGTATCGGCATTCTTCTGACCGGAACGGTTGTCGATAACTGGTATCTTTGGGGAGTTGAGCACGGCATCGTGCCCACATATCCAGAAACGCTCCCAGCTGTCATTGACCCGGCTACGCTAGGAGTTGTAAAATGAGTTACAAACAACGCATCCTAACGATAGGCCTAACCCTGATCGCCGGCGCGATACTCTTGGTTGTCTTCGCTTACTACACCTTCCAACGTCCCACGGTGGAGTGGGTGCAGTGGGGCTATCGCGGGACAGGTCTTGTCCAATTGTACAACAAGCGCGACATCAACAGTCCTGCAGTCAAGGCTCTGAACGCCGTTCCGGAGCCTGAGGACAAGATTGAGCCCTCTGGAACGAAGGCGGTGGACGCTTACCAGAATGTGCAGGTGCTCAAGGATATCGATTCCAATGAGCTTCTGCGGCAGATGACAGCCTTCGCCAAGTGGGTTGCCCCGGAAGTGGGCTGCTCCTACTGCCATAAGGACGGCGCAAACTTCTCGGAAGATGCGCTCTATACAAAAGTTGTCGCCCGCCGGATGATTTAAATGACCCGTCATCTGAACGCCGACTGGAAACAGCATGTCGCCATCAAGGGTGCAGGGGTAACCTGCTATACCTGCCACCGGGGTAATCCAGTTCCTAAGAACATCTGGTATACCCCCGTTCCGCCAAGGTCGTCTCTTGCTCTGCTCGGTAACAAAGCCGGCCAGAACAAACGCGCACCCGAGGTTGGATTGACATCCCTTCCATACGATCCGTTCACGCCATTCCTTGAGGGCGATCAGCCGATCCGTGTCATGGGGCCCACTGCGCTCCCGACAACGGACCGCCAGTCTCTCAAGCAGGCTGAGTGGACGTATGCATTGATGATGGTGATGTCAAAGTCTCTGGAGTTAACTGCAGCTACTGCCACAATTCGCAGCTGTTCCAGTCCTGGACCATGAGCACGCCCCAGCGCGTGACCGCATGGTACGGCATTCGCATGGTTCGCGACATCAACAATAACTACATCAACCCGTTGACGCCGCTCTATGCGAACGTGCCTGGTCGTAAAGGCCCGGCAGGGGATCTTCCGAAGGCTTTCTGCGCGACTTGCCACCAGGGCGCCTTCAAGCCGCTCTACGGCGTAAGCATGCTGAAGGATTATCCGGCGCTTGCTGGTCCGTCTCCGGAGAAATCCGTGATCAAGACCCAATAGCGACTCAATGTTGCCGCCGGCTTCCGGCGGCAACTTCTCCCTTCCTGCCATTGCTCAAGACATTCAGGGACCTCCGCAATAGCGGAGGTTCTTTTTTGTGCGCCCAGCATGGGCGCATTCTTGCGGGTGAAAGTCCCGCCGCAAGCTGGTCACAGCGAGCGAAGTGAAGCGCAACTGCACGAGGGCGACCGAGTGTGGGCGCGGAGCGAAGCTGCGGGCCGATGGACAAGAACCGGATAAGAGGCGTTGCCGACCAGGGCGAGCGGGCCATGAGCCGCGAAGCTGTTGTGACCAAGGGGAAGCGGCGTAGATCCGGCGGCCCTGCAGCGAAGGAGTGCGTTCTTACCTGGGGAGATCCCGCCTTATGCCCGAAAGGACGGCGGCGTTGAGCCGGAGCGGTAAGTCAGCAGAGGCCGTAGTAGTTGGGGCGCCGCCGCGAGCGAAGGGCCGAACGGGAAGGAGTGTTTCCCAGCAAGGGGATGCGGCGAGTATCGCGCCAGATGCCTGCGCAAGCAGGGCGCCCCGGAACCGGACGCGGTGAAACCGGTAGTGTGCGGAGAGTTCTGCAAAATCTTCTGATGTGGCGGCCATGGTATGCAGGTGATGTTCAACGTCACCAACCCTTTGCAGAGGGAGCAGACCATGACCAAGAGCGAGGATAAAGCGAAGGTCGTTGCCATCAAAGCGCTTCTGGAGCGGGACGAGGATTTCGTGCGCTCGGCGGTTCAGTCTTTGGTGCAGGCGGCGCTGGAAGCGGAGATGACCGAAGCGCTTGCCGCCGGGAAGGGCGAACGCACCGATGAGCGGCTTGGCTACCGCAGCGGCTACTACTCTCGCGCTTTAATTACGCGGGTCGGAACGCTGGAGCTTCGGGTCCCGCAGGATCGAGCGGGGCGGTTTTCGACGGAGCTGTTCGAGCGCTATCAGCGCTCGGAGAAGGCGCTGGTTGGGACGTTGGCGGAGATGTATGTGCAGGGCGTTTCGACGAGGAAGGTGAAGGCCGTAACGGAGGCGCTTTGTGGCCACAGCTTTTCAGCGAGTTCGATCAGCGCCATCAACAAGACGCTCGACGAGAGCTTGAAAGCCTTTTCCGAACGGCGCCTTTCGGACCCTTTCCCTTACCTCATTCTCGACGCCCGTTACGAGCGCGTCCGCGAGGGCGGGGTCATCACGAACCAGGCCGTGCTCGTGGCCGTCGCCGTGGACTGGGAAGGCCGCCGCCAGATCCTCGCGGTGGAGCTCGCAAACCGCGAGAGCCGGTCGAGCTGGCGCGACTTTCTTCTGGGCTTGAGAAAGCGCGGGCTGTCCGGCGTCGAGTTCGTGGTCTCGGACGATCACGCCGGTCTCAAGGCTGCGATCCGCGAAGTGCTGCCGGAAGCGGTGTGGCAGCGCTGTTATGTACACTTCCTCAGAAACGCGCTGGATTATGTGCCCCGCAAGGTGGACGACGACTGCCTGCGCGAGCTGCGCTGGATCTACGACCGCCGCGAGCTTGCCGAAGTCCGCAGCGACATCGCGGCCTGGCTCAAGAAATGGCAGGCGAAATATCCAAAGCTCTGCGCCTGGGTCGAAGAGAACATCGAGGAGACGCTCTCCTATTACCGGCTGCCGCTCGCCCACCACAAGCACATGAAGTCGACGAACATGCTGGAGCGGCTGAACCAGGAGATCAACCCATGTGGTGCGCATCTTTCCCAACCCCGAGAGCTGCCTAAGGCTCGTGCGGGCGCTGGCCGTCGAAACGCACGAGAACTGGCTTGAGGCCATGCGCTATCCAACATGGATCACTTGGCCGAGCACAAAAAGCAGATGCTGAGGCAGGCCGCATGAGCGGCCCGGCTTGCCCAACGATCGCGCCGTGCTCGCAGCCCTCAACGCCGCTTCGCGCCGCCTTCGGCGGTGGCCTGCGGCCAGCGTTGACCGCTGCTGCGCGCGGCGCTTTACGGAAATCAGGCCGGGACGGAGAAACGGCTCCCAGCCGAACAAAGAAACATCACTGCAGCTCTGGCTCCGTCATTTTGCAGAACTTGACGCACATAACTATCGCGGCGAACCGCCGCCGCTGGTGGCGCAACGGTGGGATGCTCCTCAGCGCAGTGCTGAACCTGAAATGGGCAGACCGGCTCGGAGTACCCCGCCTCCCATGACCTCAACTCCCCGAACCGCCCGGTGCGGACCCGCATGCCGGGTGGTGTGGCAGGGAGCGATCGCTATGATCGCCCCCTATGCCGATTGGGCGGCATCAGAAGTTCAGCGCTATTGAGGCTTATTCCGAAGGTGCGTCGGCGATCCGGGTGAGAAGAGCATCGAGCATCGAACCGTCCGCTTGGTGGATCTGCAGGGATCCGGTATTGAGCAAAGCGGCTTTGACATTCGCAACATTCGAATAAAGCCGGCTCAATGCGAGTCTGTAAACCGCAAGTTGTGCGAAATGAGAAGACTGCCCAGTAGCGCTGTGAACCGCTCCTGACTTATAATCTAAAATACGTATTTCAGCTTCGTCGAAGAGAATTCGATCGATTTGACCGGTGATGATTCCTTGGCGCTGTCCGAGACCATCGTGAAGCGTCACAGCAATGCCGGCCTCGGCCAACACCTGCTCCTTGGGACCAGCGAATACCTGGCTGGAAAGGGGTGCGAAAGCGCTTTCGATTGCAAATTCCCTTTCGCGGGCTGAGAGTTCGCCGGCAAAGGCCGAGGCGATGGCGTTCGCCGTGCTCACGCGTTCCGCGCCCGGAAGCTGCGGCAGGACTTCCAAGAGCCGATGGATCAGGACGCCTTTCGCCCGTGCCTTGTACCGGTCGCAACTTTTGCGCTTTTCGTGAGTGTTTATCCGATCACTCTCGCCGAAGATGCTGGAGGGTGAAAGGATCGGCGCCTCTAATTCTCCCAGCGGGAGTATGCCGAGCCAGGGCGGCATCGCTTCGACAGGCGCCTTTTTGAGAGGATGCGCAAGGGATTGAGATTGCGAAACGGAACCGCAATGCCAAACAGGTCGCCCTTGCAAATCCAGTCCCTCCTCAATCTCCGAAACGAGCGCGGTTTTGATTGTTTCGTACCAGCAGCCAGGCGGGAGATCGCCTTTGTGAAAGCCCGTAACGTAGAGGCAGTCGCGAGCCCGGGTCATGGCCACGTAGAGGAGCCGCCCCAATTCCCGGCGCTCTTCATCTTTGAGGCTGTCCTTGACTTCGGCGATAGCCCGCAACCGCGAAGCCCCCTTGACCGCCCAAATCGGCACGGCGAGTGCTCCCTTGGCGGGGTGAACGAAGTAGACAGGCACGGAGGGAGCGCTGCGATTGCCGCACGCATCGGCAAGGATGACGATGTTGGCTTCGAGACCCTTCGCGCCGTGAACGGTCATAATGCGCACCTCGTGCGCAGCCTGGTCAGTCTCGCGCTTCACATCGGAGGCGCCCCGCCGAAGGGAAACGAGGAACTCGGAGAGGCTCAAGAGGCCACGCGAGCCGAAGGCCTCGGCAAGGTTCAACAGCTCATCAAGAGCGTCGAAGCATTCCGGACCAAGCCTTGCCGCGAAAGCCTTTCTGCCTCCCTCGGCTTCGAGGATATGAGAAAAAAAATCGAAAGGGCTCAGACGGTCCGCCAAATCCCGCCATGCGGCGAGTTTTGCGGCGGCGAGGGCATATTTGCTATTGCAGACGCCGGTTGCCGCCTCGATCACGCGCCAAAGCGATGCTTCCCGGTCGAAGGACAGTTCAAAAAGGTCGTCGTCGGAGAGGCCGAACAGGGGACTTTTCAGAACCTCCGCAAGCGCCAGGTCATCTTCCGGCTGAAGCAGCGCACCGGCGAGCGCCATCAGATCCATCACCGCCAGCTCGTCGAGCAGGGCAACGCGGTCGGCGCCCGAAACCGGAATGCCTTGCCGCTTCAGGGCGGCCTGCAATAGCGCGGCCATAGGCTGCCGTTTGCGCAGCAGGATAAGGATGTCGCCGGGTTCAATCGGCCGTTCAGCCGACGTGAGGGCGGCCCCGCTATCCAGCCAATGTTTGATCTGCGCCGCAATTCGCGCGGCAAGCGCTTCGGCTGGCTTTGAAGCGGGAGCAGGGGCTGCTTCTGGCTCCCAGACCGTTCCCTTGTCTTCCTTTTCGCCTCTTTCTGGCTCCCACAATTCCACGAGACCCGCACCTTTGCGCCGGTACGCCAAGTGGGGAACCGACGAACCGTGCAGCAAGCCGGGAAGGGAGGCGGTCACGCCGTCCACTGCGGAAAGAACCGCAGGCAGCGTCCTGAAGGACAAATTGAGGTCGACGGCGCGCCAGGAAAAGCCTGCTTGCTGAGCCTTCTCCTCGTAGGAAGCGCCATTTTGCGCGAGGAGCTCAGGGGCCGCGCCTTGGAAGCCATAGATGGATTGCTTCTCGTCGCCGACCGCGAACAGCGTCGGCATGGAGCCGCGAGCGCCTTCGCCCGAGAAGAAGTCCGAAGTCAGTTTTTCGATGATCGCCCACTGCGACGGGCTTGTATCCTGCGCTTCATCGACAAGGATATGATCGATCCGCCCATCGAGCTGATAAAGCACCCAGTCCGATGCGCCTTCGCGCAAGAACAGGCTCAGGGTTCTGTCGATGAGGTCATCGAAATCGACGGCGCCCCGCGCGCGCTTTTCGGCCTCGTAGCGGCTAAAGATTGCCGTCGTAAGACGCAGAAGAGCCATCGTGGCTTCGACGACTTTGAGGCCGCAGAGTTGCTCGTCAATCGCGACGAAGGCCGCCTGCGCTTTCACAAGGCGATCATGGAGCGCCGAGGCTTGCTGCCTGATCGTGCCCGTCATCAGGGACTTTCGCGGCTGCCCGGCTTGCGTCATGAACGCAGCCTTCAGCACAGCATATCTTCCCTCGTCATCCTGCGCCAAGGCGACGGCCTGGAACTTTTCCGCTGCGTCGCGATCACTTTTCAGGCCCTCAAAAAGGACGGCGACCAGTTCTCTCAGCGTCCGTTTGTCCAGCACCGAAGCTGCCCGGGCCAGGAGCTTCTCTCTTGTGTCATTGTCTGCAAGGTCGAAAAGGCGGCGGAGCCTTTGTTCGACGTTTTGAAAGGGGTTCTCACCCGAAACCTGCATGAGACGGGCGATCTTGCTTCGGCGGCAAAGCATCGCCTCAAGCACGCGCGAGAAATCGGCTTCCCCCGCATGGGCGACAGCCGTGGTCAAAGCGCCGCGCAAAGGCCCATCCTTGGCCGAGGCAAAAGCTTGCGCCTGCGCTTCGCTGAGCGCATCGCGCGCTTCTTCCTCGGTCAGCACGGAAAAACCGGGCGGGACATTGGCTTCAAAGCTGTAGCGGCGTAAGACGCGCTCGCAAAAGCCGTGGATCGTCATGATGGAAAGCCCGCCCGGCGCATCGATCACCGATGCAAAAAGGCAGGGGGCGACGGCCAGTTCGTCGCTGCTTGGCGCGCGGCCGAGCAGCTTCGCCAGGTCGCGGCTCTGCGCCTCCCCGTTCGCCGTGGCCCACTCGCCGAGCTTTGCCAGCACGCGCGTTTCCATTTCGGCCGCGGCGTTCTTCGTGAAGGTGAGGCAGAGAATCGAGCGGGGAGATGCGCCCGAAAGGAGCAGCCGCAAGATGCGCTGGACGAGAACGTGGGTCTTGCCGGTGCCCGCGTTCGCACGCACCCAGGCCGAGACCGCCGGATCGGCAGCCGCTCTTTGTTTTGCCTCGGCGGCTTCCAGCAGCTCTTGAGGCGATAGTTCACTCATCGCCTGTTTCCTCCTCGTCCCCGCCCGAGGACCACTCCTTCACGCGCGCAAGGTGCGCATACGGATCGTTGTCCGCCTTTTCGCGAAAGATGGCGCGTATTTCGAAGGCGTAGGACGTCTCGGGATCGTCGAAGCATGCGATGCGATGCTTTAGCCCGGTTGCCGCCGCTTGGATTGCTTCTCCGGGAACCTTCAACGGCACGACTTCGCCCGGCGGCTCGCCTCCCGTAGCGACGATGTAGAGAAGTTCGGGATCGGAGCCCCGCGAAATTCCCGCAAATGCCCCTTCTTTGACAAGGAGCCCTTCGAGCGCGAGTTGCGGAGCGCAGCGCCTGACCGAAGTGTTGGCCGCGTTTGCGCTGGTCTTGAAGTCGTAGATACGCACGGCCCCGCCATGGCAGACATCGATGCGATCGGCCCGGGCTGTCACCTCGAAAGGTCCCGCCGCTGCATCGAGCTTCAACTTTCCGCCGACTTCGCTCTTCAAGGCGAGTATGCCGGTGCGGCGCCCGCCCTCCGTGGTTGTGAACCAGTCCGCAAAGCGCGCAAAACGCGGCCGCCAGAACGGGGCGTTTTCGAGATTGAAGCCGAGTTCATCCGCAGCATTATCCAGGCATCGCACAAGGTCCTCTCCCGCGTTTACAGGCAGCGTCTCGGGGTGATCCTGAAAGAAGCGGTGCAACGCCGCGTGATAAAGGATGCCCTTGTCGCGCGCGTCATGCGTCTCCCCGATCCGGTGCAGGGGCTCGAGCCTAAGGATATGCCGGGCATAAATAGCGTAAGGATTGGCGAACCAGGTCTCGATTGCGGTCACGCTCAGCTTGCGCGGACGCGCCGCAAGCGGCGGGCATGGGGCAGGGCATTCCGCTGGCGTGACCTTGCCGGGCGCGCGCTGCAGGCGCGTCCATGAAAGCCAAGGCGTTTCAGGTTGCAGAGCGTCCAGCTTGCCAGCCCCGGCTGTGAGAGCTTTCAGGCGCGCGATCCATCGGCTCGGCCGAGCCAGACTGCCGTTCACTTTTTTGGCGCGGGTGAGAAAGACGCGTGGCGCCACAGCGGCAAGCGCGGCGAAGTCTTGCGCGGCCAGACCGATGCGCCGCTCTTCGGGGGAAAGCCCGACAAAGGCGCGATCCTTGCGGTTCAGCCAAGGGCTCGGGGCGGAGATTCGCGGCCAGCTTCCCTCGTTCAATCCGCCAAGGACGACCACGTCCGCTGCAAGGAGGCGCGCGTCGAGCGGCTTGCGCAAAAACAGCCGGGGATGCGGGTTTTCCTTTGTGGCTTTTTGCCTTGCGGTCGAGATCTCGCCGAAAAAGCCGGCATAGCCGGCGAGATCGAGCTTGAAGGAAGGCGCCGCCGATTGCGCCGCTTCAAGAAGGGTCGACGGCTCGCCGTCCTCCGGGAGCATAGCGGCAAACCCGAGCTCTGCCAGCCTCGCCTCCGCGGCGCCATGGGCCGCGGTCCATTGCGCGAGGGTGAGGCGGTCCTCCGCCTTGGACGTGAGCGGCGATAAAGCCTCAAGCACGCGCTCCGTAAAGGCTCGCGCAGACTCCCACTCCGCCGCCGCGATCCGTTTCATGGCGGGGTGTCGCGCTTCTCCTGAGGCAATCGCGTGCTGGGCGCGCGCCAACGCGGCGGGGATCTCAACCATGGAGGATGGCCGCCACATCTGGCGCAGGACGCCCAGGTCGACCAGTTCTGCGGAACGCCGAATTGAGGCGGCATCATCGCCTTGCGCGGACCTCAAAAGCGCGACGAGATCCTCCAGCTTGCCGCTCGCGGCAGTGGCGGCGATGCGCAAGGCCGAGGCATCCGGGTTGGTGTCCTCAACCGGATTTGCCATCCCCCAGGGCGTCAACGCGTGTCGCACACGCGCAATCAAATTCTCATCAGGGGTGACGAGCGCAGCCGTCTGCCCCTTGGTTTCAAGGGCTTCGCGCAGGATGAGCGCGATGGCCGCCGCCTCATCCTGGGTTGTTTCGGCTTCGATCAGAGCCAGGCCGGGGGCAGGGCTGCCGCCTATCGTCCTTTCGGCGCTGGCGAAACTTGCCCATTGGGCTGTCGTCGAAGCAGGCCGCAGCGCCTCGCTGAGAAATGCCACACGGCGAAGACTTTCGCTTTTCTCGGTAGACGACGGGGGGCCAAGGTCGCGTATGGTCTCGCGGCCGGCGTCGAGCCTTGATAGAAGCTGGTGCAGCCCGTGCTGGGGATGTTCCGGGTGGCCGCCAAGCACAGCCCATGACTCGGCATCAAGATTGCGGTCGAGTCCATGCAGCAGGATCGCCGAGTTCGGCCGCCCTTTCAGCGTCTCCATCAGCGCCATGGTTGCGGCCACGCTTGCCGTGGAACCGGCAACGATGACGGGGGCGTTGCTTTGCCGGATGAATTCCGCCTCGACCGCCATGAGCCGGTTGCGGCGTTCCTGCCCGTCGAGCTTGTTTGTTCGCAGTTTGTAAGCAGCCCAGCTTTTTCGCACAGCCCTGAGAAGCTGGAGCGAAAGTTGCTCGCTGCCCGCAGACTCTGAGCTGTCGAGCCTGTCGATGCGGGAGAGGTCCGCGCCCTCGTTGTGCGCTTCGTCGATCAGCGCCCCGATCTCTCTTGCAATTGCGGCAGCGCTGACGGCGGGCACGTCCGGAAACAGGCGCTCGCCCGGCTCCGCTATCGTGCTGCGCATTTTCGCGGCAGCTTCAAGAGCGCACGCGCTCAGATGGATCTGCCGCTCAAGCTCGGTGAAGGCGGGAGGAACGGCAAGCGCCTTCTTGAGGAGAGCGATCGCCGTCTTCGTCAACTCCATTCGCGTGCCGTAATTCGCGAACAGATCCAGCGGGTCGGCATCGCCCAGAACGCGGATGCGGGGGAGAAAGGTGGCCTCATTCGGCGAGAGCCACAGGAATTCAAGCTTGAGAGGTTGAACGGCGGCTTGCGAGGGCAGGTAGATGGTGAGGCTAGGCAGATCGTGCGGTGCGGGCGCGCCTGCGTTCCAGATGGATCCATCCAGGATTGAAGCCGCCAGCGTTTTCAGGAAAGGCGAATGTGCCGGGCAGTTCAGGATCGCGGATTCGCCCTTAAACGATCCAGGCTCAAGCCCTGAGACGCTGCCCCTCATTCAAATAGCCTTCCGCTTCCAGAAGGGCTTGCGGCGTTCCCACATGCATCCATGTTCCCTCAAGCACCGCCCCGAATAACGCATCCTCGGCGCTCGCCCGGTCGAAGATCAGGTTCAAGGAGAAGGCCTCAGCGCCGATGCCTTCAAAGAGCCGGGGATTCAGAATGGACACGCCTGCGAAAACGTAAGCCGAAATCCTCACCCTTTTTGCGACGTTGCAGCCGCCCTGTGGCATCCTTATGGAAATCGCCCTGGCCATCGTAACCAATGCTCGAGTTGTGTCTTGCGAGCAACAGGAGCGCCGCCATGCGCTCGCGGTCCCAGGCGTCGATCAGCATCTTCAGGTTGGAGTGGGCGCCCTCGCTCCAGACAGAATTGGAATTGTGGGCGATGAAGGCCTGCCGTCCGAGATGGGGCAAGGCCTTGCGAACGCCGCCGCCCGTTTCCAGAATGCGCTCGCGCTCGTCCGAGATGATAATCTGAGGGGCGGTGCGGGTTTGGATGTGCGCCTCGACCTGGACTGCGAAATGATGGACATTCACGACAGCGCGCTCGATGCCTGCATCGGCAAGCCGGTCAAGCGCATGATCGATGAGTGCGCGTCCGGCGAGTTGCAGCAGGGGTTTGGGAACGCGGTCCGTCAGCGGGCGCATGCGTGTGCCAAACCCCGCAGCGAGCACCATCGCGGTTTTTATCGCGTCACCCTCGGCCGTTTCCATGTCCGGTCCACCTTGCGTAGCGGGCAGCCTCAAAGGCTGGCGTCCTCGGCGGGACGAAGGTGCGTTTCATACCACGCTCGAAGCGGCTTGAGATCCGGGTGGGCGAGGTTGCGGAGCAGATAGCGTTGGATGCGTGGCAAATGTGCAAGATAGCCATTCTTGCCATCGCGGAGCGACAGCCGTGCGAAGATGCCGAGGATTTTGGTGTTCCTCTGCGCGCCAAGGATCGCATACGCCTTCGCGAATGAGGCGGAATTGAAATTTGGGTTCGTTTTGTGCGCGCCTTCGCAGTACCGGGCGTAGAGGCTGCGCTCGATCTTTTCGGGCGCCTCAAGCCGCGCATCCTGCAAGAGCGAGACAAGGTCATAGGCGGGATGGCCCCAAACGGCGTCCTGGAAGTCGATCACGCCAAGCCGTCCCAATCCGCTTCGCTCCCCGCACAGAAGAAGGTTGGGCGAATGATAGTCCCTCAGGACGAGGTCCTTGTCCTGCTTCCCGAGCCAACCCAGCAAGGGCGACCAGGCTTCGAAGAAGGTGCGTGAAAGCTTCTCGGACGCGCCGCACGCCGGAAACAGCTTGAAATACCATTGCAGAAGCAGGTCTAACTCGACCTCCAGAGCCTCGCGGTCGAAGTCGGGCGCACGGTAAGACTCGGCATGCGCTACCGGAAGATCGCGCGGCGGCTTCGAAGCGCGGATTGCAAGCAGACCGTCTACGGCAAGCGCATACAGGGGATCGAGCGGTTGACCTTCGGCGATGAGAGCGCCGAATACGGCATCGCCCAGGTCTTCGACGAGAAAGAGGCCGCGATCGAGGTCGAAGGCCGCCACGTCGGGCGCGCTGAGCCCCGCTTTCAGGCGCAGCCAATCGGAAACGGCAATGAATGGAGCGCCCGTGCGGGCGAGATGGGCGATCTGGCAATAGGGGCGGCCGTCCCGGATCGGAGGCCCATCGCTGACAGGCGGCCAATCCATGAGCATGATCACATCCGCGCCGCGCTTCAGCCTGGAAAACAGGCGCGCCGATGCGTCCCCCCTAATGGCGATGCATTGTGCGCCATCCCATTCGTTCGCATCGAGGAACGCCTCGATCTCGCGAAAGCGCGCGAGCTTCCTTTTCCAAGCGCCGAAGCCTGCGAGCGAAACCCTTCGCGCGTTGCCTTCGCCTTCGATGCGGACATCGAGCCGGTCCGGCGGCAGATTGCCCCGGATTGCGCCGGGCCACTCCACCAGCACCGCGCCTTGTGCGCACAGCTCGCTCAAGCCGATTTCTTCGTCCTCGCCCGGCTCGACCCGGTAGAAATCGCAGTGATAAATCGTTTGCCTGGGGCCGCTATACGAGTGCACGAGCTGGTATGTCGGGCTCGTGACCGTATCCTCGATGCCGAGCGCAGGTAAGAGCCCTTGCACGAAGGTCGTCTTCCCGGCGCCGAGATCGCCATGAAGCGCAATAAAATCCACGGGCGACACGAAAGGCGCAAGCCTGCTCGCCAGTGCCTTCAGCGCCTCGGGCGTGCTCAAGTCCCACACAGTCCCACCTCTGGAAATCGCCGCCTCCAGACAGTCGGCTGGAGACCTCACCATAAATGTGGGCGTTATTGCCGGATTCCCGCGGAATTGTGACGGGCGGGGACGCGTTGGCTTGGCGCCCTGGTTGCTTCCGCGTTCTTCACCTCAGTATCTTGGAGTCCGTCACTGCGGAGCCACGGGCGCCGAAATAAAGAAAGGCTTCGTTCGAGCCGCCCGTGTGAACGGTGCATGTCCCTTCGAGGCTCGGCTCATACGAAGCCGGGAATTGGCCCCGCAGAGGGTCCCTTGCAAAGAACCAGGCGCCGCGCAGTTCCAGACAGAGAATATCGCCTTTCAAGAACCTGGTCGCGTGCTGGCGCAGTTCGACCTCCATTGGAACGATCTCGCCGGGCTTCAGAGGTTCGGCGCGGGTATGGTTATGAACCGGCTGAGCTGGCGTGGCGAGGGCCGCATCGAGCTCCCGATGGGCGGCGCGCTGCCAGCCTTTGCTCACAATGTCTCGCGCGAATCCGAAGCTGCCTTCGAACAGAATTTCCTGATCGCGCCGGAATTTCCTGATACCGGCAAACAGGTTCATGTCGTCCGTGTCGCGCAGCTCGATTGGCAAACGCAGAGCCATCGGGCCGATGATGTCGATGTCCTCCGTCACCGTCCAGGAGAAGCGGATGCCTTTGCCTCGCATGACGAAGCTCGTGGCCGCTGGTTCACCGGGGGCGTGCGTCAGCGCCATGTCACTTGCGCGAAGCCAGAGGCGCTGCCAGGTGAGGTCATTTGGCGGCCACGCATCTTCCTGGGTTACAGCGGCGGGTTTGCTTCCCGTGTCATAGATTGCGAGGCGGACAGCGGGCTCCTTGTCCCAGCCATTATCGACTCCCTTCAGGAAATGGTCGAAGAAGCGAAGGCGGGTTTCTGTCGCGTCCTGACCGTAATATGTGCTCCATTTGCCGGAGCGATGCGTGGTGATCCATTTCTGTTTGGACGCCGTCCGCCGGTAGGCCTCGAAACTGCCACGCGTGTGCAGCGAATGATCCGAAAAGCTGGCGCAAACCAGCAGCGGTGCCTCGATCTTTTCGAGAGGCGCCGCGCGCTCTGCCCAGAAGGCGTCGCGATCGGTGTGCCGGTTTGCCTCAATTTCGAGATTGGTCCTGATCCGGGCTGCCTTGCCCGCTTTGTCGAGCCAGAGCCGGGAGAAGCCATTTTCGCGAACGCCGCCCGGATAGACGAAATCCCGGTACACATCGTTGAACCCCTCCCACGGGCAGATTGCCGCCAGATGCGGAGGGTGCTGAACGGCGGCGAAATACTGGCTGATGGCGAGGTAGGACACGCCGTCAAGTCCGACGCGCCCGTTGGACCAGGCTTGCGCGGCGGCCCATTCGATCAGGTCGTAATAGTCGCGCCCTTCGATCTCCGAAAAAAATTCGCCGATGCCCTCCGACGTGCCTGCGCCCCTCAGGTCACAATTGATGACGGCGTAACCGCGCGGCGCCAAAACGGCTGGATCGGGCGCTTCCCAGCCTGTCCACTCGGAGATGACGATTCCGTCGGGCTGAGGGAAAAGGCGATATTGAAAGTTCGGGCTTCGGCCGCTTCGGGTTCGCGCCGGGATTTTATCCTTCCCGTAAGGGTGGGCGGACATGATAACCGGGACGCGCGCATCGCTCTTTGGCCGGAACACATTCGCGCGCAGCGTCACGCCGTCCCGCATCGTGATCGGCACATCCCACTCCGCCAGGATGGATGAAGGCGCGGGTGTGATTGTGACGTTGGGGCTGAAGGCGGTCTTGATGCGCCTGAGCGCAAACCCTAACGGACTGCGGCTCTCGTCCGGCATCTTGTGACTCTCCCATGAGGCAATCGACCGTATAGTATTGACTGCGCTTGGGGCCATAAGAACGCGCTTCCCTTGGGCGAGGCCTAACGCGTGGATTTTTGGCTCAATTCCTGCAGCACTCTGTTTGAATGTTGCGGCCCCGTTTTGGTCATGGGCTGCCGTTAGCAGCCAGCAGGGATGTCAAAGCATGCCGCTCTACAACTACCATTGTAAGGACTGCGACAAGGACATGGAGTTGTTGGTGCGCTCGGCGGAAACGCCTGCGTGCCCAGCCTGCGGCAGCCAAAAGCTGGAACGTCTGATGTCTCGCCCGGCGCCGCAAGGCAAGAGCGCCGGCATCGTGAAAGGGGCTCGCGCCCAGGCGGCGCGCGCAGGCCATCTCAGCAACTTCAGCCGTAGCGAACGCGGACGCTGAACGCGTCGTCGTTCAGCCGGAGGGCGTTCTATCACCCTCGCCAGGGTCGCGAGCGGACTTTTCTCTTCGGACAAGCCCGCGGCTGCTTGACTATCAGCTGCGGAAATCGTTCGCGTTTGCCCCACAGCTCGATAGGCTTTTGCGAGCGTCCGCTCGGTCAATAGGTGCGGCGCCTCCGGGCTCAGAGCCACAAGATGAGCCTTACAGTTTTGCGCGCTATTCGCGAAGACTGTTTATAAGCTGTGATTCACTGACTCGTGCAGAGGGTATGACCTGTTAATTGTTACTTAGATGTGGTATGGTCACTCGTCATTGTTTGTAGCGTTGCGTCCAAAAGGAACAATCATGGTGGAAGATGTTCTGTTCTTCTCGGTAGCGTTTGTGCTTTGCGTAATAGGGACCCTGATCTGGAAATTTAACGACGATTTCAAGCGCGATACCAGAGGGCTTACCAAATTGCCCTCGAACAGAAGGTGACAACGTAGCCGCGCGTAGATCGCTCCTCTTTCCGGAAGCCCCCTTCACGGTTTTCCGCTACCGCACACTCAAATGTGTCGAGTGGAGGATACTGAGCGGCTTTGGGCAGATCCCCTTCAGATGAGGGCTGTCCGATAGTCAAAAGGCCCTAGTACAGCCGGCCGGAAGTTCGCACTCCTATCGGCGCAAACGCTGAAGTGAACTTCCGGCCGTAAGCTGGGCGTACTAAACTCGTTCGGCTTAACCGCGCGGCCAAGATTCCCGCCAGCCAGAGGGCAGCTCCCGGCCTGATCTAGAGATACGGTGCAATTTCTGAGGCCTACCGTTCGCGAAGCTATCGCTCGCACAGTCTCCGTTGGCTTAGACCCCTTCGCTCGTCGGCTGCAAAAAGCTGCGCCGTGACCGAAGCCCTGCCGCTTTCCAGGCAGATTTACAGTTTAAAACGCAGGTGCCTGCAGTGGGCATTGCGGGGGCCACACTCATGCTAGGGCTGAAGCGAATGTCCGGGATGGCGTTCATGCGTGCGATCCTATCCAAAACCGGTGCTTTGGCCCTGTTAGCGCTGGTGTTGTTCGCCCCGGCGTCCGTCTCCGCGCAAAGCGGCCAGCCTGACGAGTTCGTTCTTCTCTATCGCCAGGTCGGTCAACTGACCCATGACGGCAAATATGCGGAGGCCGCGGAACTCGCCGAAAAGGTGCTGGCCGAGGCGGACCGCCGGTTCGGCCCGGACAGCCCGATTGCGGCCATGGTGCTCGGCAGCCTGGGCTACGCCTATATGAGAGACGGCAAGCTCGCCGCCGCGGAACCGGCCTTGGAACGATGCCTGGCGATCCACGAGAAAGTGGATGGTCCCGAGCATCTCAATGTCGCGCAGGCGCTGAGCGATCTCGGGATGCTCTATGGCGATCAGGGCCGCTACGCCGAGGCTGAGCAGCTCTTGCAGCGGAGCCTGGCCATCCGGGTCAAGCTGCTCGGGCCGGACCATTCGGCCGTGGCGCAATCGCTCAACAATCTTGCCGCGGTCTATCAGGACGCGGGCAATCTCGACGCGGCGTTGCCCCTGTTCGAGCGCAGCCTCGCCATCCAGGAAAAAGCCCTGGAGCCAACGGACCCGCTGCTCGCCATTCCGCTCGGCAATCTCGGCTTCATCTACAAAACGCTTGGCAAGTTCGGGCTCGCCGAACCGCTTTATATCCGCGCGCTCTCTCTCGCCGAAAAGGCGCTGGGGGCCGAGCATCCGAACGTGACCGCGGCTCTCAACAACCTTGCGGAATTGTATGAGGCCGAAGGCAAGCTCCCTCTCGCGGAGCCCCTTCTGCAACGCGTTTTGTCGATCCGCGAGAAAGCGCTCGGACCGGAGCACATCGATGTCGCTCTCTCGCTCAACAACCTGGCGGGACTGTACCGGGAGGAGGGGCGGTTTGCGGCGGCTGTACCGCTGTTCTTGCGCAGCGTGGCGATCTTCGAGAAAGCGCTTGGACCTCAGCATCCGGCCGTGGCGCGGATTCTCAACAACCTTGCCGAACTGTATCTGGCCGAAGGCAAGTTCTCGGTGGCCGAGCCCCTTCTGCAACGCACGGTGGCGATCTGGGAGGAGGCGCTCGGGCCTCAGCACCCGGACCTGGCGAAAGCGCTCGCTAACCTCGCGGCACTGTATCTGAACGACGACAAGCTGGCGGCTGCGGAGCCGCTCTACAAGCGAAGCCTCGCGATCCTGGGGACGGCTTTGGGGACCGAAAATCCCGGCGTTGCTTTCGCGATCAACAACCTTGCGGGGCTCTATCAGGCTGAGGGCCAGTTCACATCCGCGGAGCCGTTGTACCGGCGCAATCTCGCCATCGTCGAGAAGGCGTTCGGCCCGTCTCATCCGGGTACGGCGCTCGCGCTCAACAACCTCGCTTCGCTCTATCAGGCCGAAGGCCAGGCGGAGGCAGCCGCGCCGCTCTACGAGCGCAGCCTCGCCATTTACAAGCAGACATACGGTGAAGACCACCCGAACGTCGCTCTGGCGCTTGCGAACCTCGCCTCGCTTGCCTTCGAACAAAAGGATTGGGTGCGGGCCGCCAGCCTCTGGCAGCAAAGCACCGCGTTGATCGAGCATCGCGCGGCGCCGGTTGGCGCACTCGCGGATCAGCCTGTGGCGGGCAAGCAGAAAAGCGAGACGGCTCGATTGAGCTCCTACTTCCGCGGTCTGATCAAAGCCGCCTATCGAAACGCCGAAAGTCAGCCTTCGATGGCGCCGGACCTGATGCGCGCCATGTTCCTGAAGGCGCAACGCTCGACGCAATCCGAGGCTGCCGAGGCGATGGCGCAGATGGCGGCGAGAGGCGCCAAGGGAAACGCGAGGCTGGCCGGCATCATTCGCGACCGGCAAGACCTCTCTTCGGAGTGGCAGGTTCGCAATGCAGTTCAGCTCGCCGCCTTTTCCAAGCCTCCCGAGATGCGAAACGCCGAGGCCGAAGCGGCCAACTCGGCGCGCCTTCGCGAGATCATGGCGCGCATCGGCGAGATCGACTCGCAGCTCAAGACCGATTTTATCGACTATGCGGAATTCGCGAGCCCCGAGCCGGTGAGCATCGAGGATTTGCAGGGCGAGTTACACGCCGACGAGGCGTTGATCCTCGTTCTGGACACCGATGAGTTCGCACCCTCGCCTGAGGAAACCTTTGTCTGGGTTGTGACCAAGACACAAGTGCGCTGGTTCCGCAGCAAACTCGGCACGCCTTCGCTCCGGCGGGAGGTGGCGGCCTTGCGCTGCGGCCTCGACTACGAGGGGAGCTGGGAGATCGACAAGTCGCCTTGCCCGGCGCTGACCGGGACGGCATACACGGATGCAGACTACCAGGCCGACAAGCCCCTGCCATTCGACCTTGCCCGCTCGCACGCGCTCTACAAGGAGCTGCTCGGTCCGGCCGATGACCTGATCAAAGGCAAGAACCTCTTGATCGTGCCGTCAGGGGCGCTGACCCAGCTGCCGTTCCAGGTGCTGACGAGCGAGCCGCCCGAGCCATGGGCGCCGGAGGCCGAGGCGTTTCGCCGGGCGCATTGGCTCATCCGCGATCACGCCATCACGGTGCTGCCGTCTGCATCCTCGCTCAAGACATTGCGCAGGCGCACACAGCCAAGCAAAGCCAGCCGGCCGATGATCGGCTTTGGCAACCCCCTGCTCGACGGCGGCGCCGAAGATGCCGCGCGAGCCAAAACGGCGCGTTTGAACACGACGTGCCCGGTGAAGGTCGCGAGCGTCTCGGGATTGAGCCGCGGCGTCGCTCAAATCGCTACGCGAGGGGGGCCGGCCGAGGTCGCAGCTCAGCTGCGGAGCGCTTCGCCGCTCCCCGAAACGGCGGATGAACTCTGCGCCGTGGCCAGGGAGCTGGGCGCCGCCCCCGCCGACATTTATCTCGGTCCACGCGCGAGGATACCGGAGCTGCAACGATTGAATGGGGAGGGCCTGCTCGCCGCCTACCGCCTCCTGCACTTCGCTTCGCACGGCGCGGCATCAGGGCAGGTCACAGGGAGAGCGGAGGCAGGATTGATCATGACGCCTCCCGAAGTGGCTACGGCAGACGACGATGGGTATCTTTCCGTCTCGAAGATCGCAGACCTGAAGCTCGATGCGGATTGGGTGATCCTGTCCGCCTGCAACACGGCCGCCGGTGGCTCTGAAGGGGCCGAGGCGCTGTCGGGGCTTGCACGCGCCTTCTTCTACGCGGGCGCGCGCGCCCTCCTTGTTTCGCATTGGAGCGTGAACTCCGACGTCACGGTCAAGCTCATCACGGGCGCGATGAGCCGCCTTTCGGCTGACAAGACGATGGGGCGTGCCGAAGCCCTGCGCCAGTCCATGCTCGCGCTCGTAGACAGCCGTGACGGGTTTGCGGCGCACCCGGCCTCTTGGGCGCCTTTCGCGGTGGTGGGAGAAGGCGGAGCTTCCAAGTCGTCATCCCGGCCAAGCAAAGCGCGAGCCGGGATCTCGATAAGGTAGACATTTCATTTCTGGTCATGGCCGCCCTCCGAGGCGGCCAACCAGAAAGAAGGCATTTCAGATCGTGACTGGATGGCCGGGTCAGGCCGGGTCAGGCCCGGCCATGACCCAAGAGCGAAATTCGCTAACGTATGCAATACCTCTTCCGCCAGCGAAGACTTGCGGGTAATCAAGTTCCGGGATGACGGGAGGGGCACGCCCTGCGGCCTTTCGGGGATGACGAGTGGGAGCTAAAACTCGACGTCGAGTTCCTCGAGCTCCTCCGGCTCCGCCTTCGCGTCCGCGAGCCATTGCTCCATCGCAGGCCACACCATGATGGACCGGCAATAATCGGCGGTAAGATCGTCGAGCTTGATGTCGTAAGTCAGAAAGCGCGTGCAGACGGGCGCATACATGGCGTCGGCCATGGTCAGCGGGCCGAAAAGATAAGGGCCGCCATACTTCTTCAGGCACTCGCGCCAGATCGTCAGGATGTGCTCGATATCGGGCCGTGCGCCGGGAAACACCTGAAACCCCTCATGGCGCGCGCGAAGGTTCATGGGCAGCGCCGAGCGCAGATTGTAGAAGCCGGAATGCATTTCGCCGGAGATCGAGCGGCAATGCGCGCGCGCCCGAATCTCTTTAGGGAGGAGCTGAGACTGGGGCTTCAACTCGGCCAGATATTCGGCAATGGCGAGGGTGTCCCAAATCTTAATGCCGTTGTGCGTAAGACAGGGGACGAGAAACGACGGGGACAGCAACAGCAGCTCGGCGCGCATCGACGGATCGTCGATGGGGACGACCTCCTCCTCGATGTCCAGCTCGGCGAGCTTGCAAAGAAGCCAGCCCCGCAGAGACCACGAGGAATAGTTCTTACTGCTAATGGTTAGCTTCGCCTCCGCCATGGACCATAACCTTCGCTTGTGCTTCAATATTTCCATCGCCAGCCGCGATGTCCGGGCGCCCCGGCCCGCGCAACATCCGTTCCAGCGCTCAGGCTAAGAATGCTTTATCAGGCTTATCAATTCTACTCTGATGCCATGACGCCGGCACGAACTTTCGCGCAGCTTGGGCTTAGCGCAATGGGGCCATTCATCGGGGAGGGCAACGGCGCCTGGCTCAGAAACTACGCCGCAACCTGCGAGCTCGTTTCGCGCGCGCGCCTGACGCACACGCGGCCAGCCTATGGCATTACCTCGGTGCGCGTCGGCAACCGCGATGTCGCCGTGACCGAAGAGGCGCTTGCCGTCACACCGTTCGGCACGCTCCTTCATTTCAAGAAGGATATCGAGCAAGCGCAGCCCCGCGTGCTTGTAGTCGCTCCTCTCTCGGGCCACTTCGCAACCCTTTTGCGCAGCACGGTGCAGACGCTGCTTGCCGACCACGATGTCAGCATCACCGATTGGCACAACGCGCGCGACGCGCCCCTTTCCGCGGGCCCATTCGGCTTCGAGGACTATATCGACCACCTCATTCAATGGCTGCGCGTGCTCGGGCCGGGGGCGCATGTCCTGGCCGTATGCCAGCCTTGTGTGCAGGTTTTGGCGGCGGTGGCCGTGATGGCGGAAGCGCACGACCCGGCGCAGCCGCATAGCATGACGCTGATGGCCGGCCCGGTCGATACGCGCATCAACCCCACGAAGGTGAACGAACTGGCGACGGGGAAGCCGATCCGTTGGTTCGAGCAGAACCTCATCTCCCGCGTGCCGTCCCGCTACCCCGGAGCGGGGCGCCGCGTCTATCCCGGCTTCGTGCAGCTCATGGCGTTCGTGTCCATGAATGTCGAGCGCCACCGCAAGGCGCATCTCGACCTGTACCAGCATCTCGCCAAGGGCGAGGTCGAGAAGGCGCAGGCGATCAAGGACTTCTACGACGAATATTTCGCCGTGCTCGACTTGTCGGCCGAATTCTATCTCGAAACCGTCGCCTGGGTTTTCCAGGAGGCGCGGCTCGCGAAGGGTGAACTCACCTTCCGCGGCGGCCGCATCGACACGAAGGCCATCCGCCGTACCATGCTTCTCACCGTTGAGGGCGAGCGCGACGACATCTGCTCCATCGGCCAGACGTCCGCCGCGCACGAGCTGTGCACGGGGCTGCGCCCGCACATGAAGCGGCATCATTTGCAGGCGGGCGTCGGCCATTACGGCGTGTTCAGCGGGCGGCGCTGGGAAGCGCAGGTCTACCCGCAGGTGAAGAACACGATCCTGGCGACGGATTGAGGGCGGCGGCATAAACTTCGGCTCCGAGCTTGCCCTCGGCAACCAGCGCCTTGAGGACGCCGCTCGCCAAATCCATCATCCTAAAAACGGCAGTTGACCTCGAAGCGTCGCAGTTTCGAAGCGGCCTTTCAACGTGTCGATGTGGGCTTTGCGGGTCAGGCCGGGGCCATAAGGCGCGGCGCAGGACCCAGCTGGCGCCCCTGCGATCTCACTGACACGCTGTCCCAAAAGCAGGCACAGACGCAGAATATCGGTAAAGATTGGATCGAGATCCTGCTTTTCGTTGAATGAATTGAGGCTCGTCCGTAACGTCTTTATCTCCGCGACGCTGAGTGTGCGCTCTCCCCAAGCATAGATTGTCCTGGTCAAGGACAGGCATCGGTTGGCCTGAATACCCGCGCCCCGATCACGCTAACAGCTTCAGAGCCATCGCATTTCTTCGCCGCGCCATCGGCCGTTGGCGGGACCAAATCGCAACTGAGACCTTAAACCAGACTCCGTTCGAGACGCTGGTCGGAGTAACAGGCCTCGCAGACCTGTCAGCGGAAGCGCTCGGGCATCTGCGGATTGTTCGCCGGGTTGGTGTCGTGTTTCGTGAGGCGCGTCATGATTTCGCCCCCGACGAGAGGTTGCAAGTCCGCCTCGAGCGCATCCGCGAGTTCCTTGGCGTAAACCTCATCGCCGTTGACATAAAGCGTGAAGACCTTCGTGTGCTTGGCTTTCTTCGCCGGGTCCTCGATGGTCGCCTTCGTCCACTTATAAAGCGGGAACTTATCGACGCCGTGCTTTTCCGCCTCCGAGACATAGTCCGAGAAGGCGTCGAACACCGATTTCATCGCCGTGTTGTGGTTTTGAAGAACGTCCGCGAGCGGCTTCAAGCCCCGGTCGCCTGGATCGCGCCGTGCGATTTCAGCAAAGGCTTCGTTGAGATAAATCCGGATCTGATACTGCAATTGGTCATGCATCGCTGATCTCCAAAAATTGCGGCCGCCGGCAAGCCGCCCTCATGTGATGTCGGGGCGGAGGATGCGCAACGCTTTGTTTTCCTCTATATGCCTCATGCGGCTTGGCAGGGGCGATCATGGATAACGACAGCTACCCAGACAGTTACATCGCCGGAATTTTACAGGAGGCGAAAGGCTTCGCCATAGTGGGCGCGAGCGCGAACACCAGGCGGCCAAGCTACTTCGTGCTGAAATATCTCCTGGCGAAAGGCTATCGGGTCGTCCCGGTCAATCCGGGCCAGGCGGGTGGCGAGATTCTCGGCCAAAAGGTTTTCGCACGCCTTGCCGATCTCGAAGAGCCGTTCGACGTCGTTGATATTTTTCGCAATTCGGACGCTGCGCTCGGGGTTGTGCGCGACGCCATTGCATTGAAGGACAAGCTCGGCATCAAGGTTATCTGGATGCAGCTTGGGGTTCGCAACGGCGAGGCCGCGGCCCTCGCCAATGAAGCGGCCCTCAAAGTTGTCATGAACCGCTGTCCGAAGATCGAATACGGACGCCTGTCAGGCGAGATCGGCTGGGTGGGCGTCAATAACCGGCTTATCTCCAGCAAGAAACCGGTCATGCTCGGCACGGGCTTCCAACAACTCTCCATTCGCCCGCCCAAGCCCTGAGCTTTGCCTTCACGGGCAAGTCCGGGAGCAATCAGCCTGATGATCCGTCAGACAGGCGAGGCAGCGCGCGGATTTGAGCGTTTGCGAGGCGCGGACCGGCCGTGAAACGGGAGCGGGCGCCCCAAACCATATGTAGGACTGCAGCATTGCCGGACCAGTCCTCGATAAGCGGGCGGTGCGTCGCTGTTCGGGGCTTCGCTCGCCCTGTTTCAACGGGGCGCCTTGCAGGGAGCGCCTCTTCGGAGCAGCGGCGAGGGAAGCGGTAGCCGGTTCCCGTGGGCTTTCGCGAGAAGCATGACCGGTGTGATTTCCTGGCCCATCCTTTGTTTCCAGCGGTAGATAGTCTCGTGCGTCGGCCTGCAAAGGTGCTGCGCCATCTGAAGCCTGAGGCGCGGGCTTATCATTGGAGACGGATTTTGGCATCCGGTCTGGCTGCCGCGGCGCCGATACCGGCTGAAAAGCGTGTTGCGCAGGCGGATTTACATGACCCCCGGTTTCCGCAGGCACATCGCTATGGCCAATGGTGAACACGGCCAGGCCCGCCAAGCCGATTGTGAATAGAGCCGTTGCAAAAATCGCGCTGCGCGCTCTCGACGCTCGCGCCACTCCGGCCTTCGTCGGCTTTCCGAACTCATCGATGTAGCCCTGATCGTACAGCGTGCGCGTTTTCGGGTTGCCGAGAATGGAGGCGGCCCTCGAAATCTCCGTGAACGCGAGATGCATCACGTCATCGACATAGGCCCCTCCGGGCTGATAGGCGTCCTTTAGAACCTGGTATGCCCTGCGGATAGCCTCTGTGGATGCGCCAGGGGGCACGCCCAGCTTGGCGTAAAGAGACTTGTAGGGGGTGCGGAGAGGCGCTGTCTCTAATCGATCCATGGGAACACCCAGTTACGCAGCCCACCGTCGACCTGCCACGGCTCTGCGCGGAAACAACTGCCACTGGATTTTGGTTGCGAGGAAAAAGTGTAACTGAATTGGGACCGCGCCTTGTGGGAACCCCCCAGCCGGTGATCGCCTTAATTACCCGATGGAAAGAGCGCGGATTCTCCTGTTTGCCGTGGTCATCCTGGCCGCTTTTTGCGGTTCGGGCCGGATCGTTGCGGAGGGCAGGCAGCCTCTGGATTGGGAAACCTATCGAAGCGAACGTTTCGGCTACAGCCTTCTTTTTCCTGCCACTCTGTTGGAACAGCACTCCGAGACGGCGGATGGCCGGGGCGTTCAGCTCAGCTCAAAAGACGGATTTGTGAGGCTTAAAGTGCTCGCCGTCGACAATTCCGACAATATCAGTATCGGGGACTATCGCGCCGCGATCGTGCGGGAATTTTCCGCGAGTAATCAGCTCAGATACGGACCTATGGGCCAAAGTTGGTTTGTGCTGTCGGGCGCTCGCGGCGATAGCATTTATTATCAGAAGGTGCTGTTCACCTGCGGGGGCCGTATCATCAACGCCTTTGCATTGACCTATCCCGAGCAGCGAAAGCGCGACTTCGATTCCGTTGTAACGACGATCGAGAAGAACTTTCATCCCACGACCGGTCCGGACTGTTATCGCTGAATAAGGGACGCTCAGTATTGCGGAGATGGGAGGCGTGTCCGGCCTCGCCTGGCTTGCCAAATCGAGGCAAACTGTGAGTATTGTCCTGTTCGCCTGGGCAATGCGCGCCTCGCGGCACGCCATCAAGAGTATCCCGGATGACGCCTCCTTCCCCGCTTAGCAATGCCACGCCGTTAGCCCGGAAACTCGCCGCGCGTCTTGCGGCCGGTCGCGCGATTTCCGTCCATGATTACATGGAGGCGTGCCTCTACGATTCCGAATACGGTTATTACCGGACGAAAGCCGCTATTGGGCAGGGTGGCGATTTCATCACCGCGCCCGAAATATCGCAGGTTTTCGGCGAACTCATCGGCTTATGGGCGGGCGAGGTCTGGCGGCAGATGGGAGATCCTGCGCCTGTCCGGCTGATCGAGCTTGGGCCCGGCCGCGGCACGCTGATGGCCGACGCCCTCCGTGCTCTCAAGGTGCTGCCCGGCTTTCTGGCTGGCGCAACGATCCACCTTGTTGAAACCTCGAAGGCGCTGCGGGAAGCCCAGAGGGATGCGCTTGCTCAAGCGCGGGTCTGTGTGTCCTGGCATGACGATCTCGCGGGCGTCCCGCAGGGTCCATCGATCCTGATCGCCAACGAGTTCTTCGACTGCCTGCCCGTGCAGCAGTTCGACTTTGACGCCGCCGCCGGTGGCTGGCGTGAACGCATGGTCGGACTTGAGGGCGGCGCTTTCCGGTTCGCGGCCGGTTCCATCGTGGAGACCCCGCGCGGGCTTGGCTCTGCAGCTGTAACTGAGATTGAGGATGGCGCAATCTTCGAGCATCGGCCCGCAATCGGCCGCATGATCGACGCTTTCGCGGCGCGTTCGCCCTTTGCGGCTCTCATCATAGATTACGGCTATTCCCGGCCGTGTTTCGGCGACACGGTGCAGGCCGTCAGAGGGCATCGCTTCGCAGGCCTTTTCGACGCGCCGGGCGAATGCGATATCACCGCCCATGTGGACTTTCTTCACCTTCAGGAAGGGGCGGCGGACGCGAAGATGAACACCTTCGGTCCGATGCCCATGGGCGAATGGCTGTTGCGGCTTGGCGTTGAGGCGCGTGCGCGCCAATTGCTGGCCCGTGCTTCCGACGAAGAGGCCACGGACCTGAGAAGCCGCGTCGCGCGGCTTGTCGATCCGGCGCAGATGGGCGTGCTGTTCAAGGTTCTGGCTTTGACCAATGGCGCTTCGGCGCCCCCGCCCCCATTTTGAGAAACGGTTCAGCTCAAGAAGTTAAAGACACATGGCGGACGGAACGAAGCTTGGCGGCCCTGACGAGATCGAGGGAAGGAATGCCCCTGCCGCGCTAAAGGCGGCGAGCCTTGAAACCGGCGGCGTCGCGCACGGCTTCTTTCTTCGCACCGGCGGCGTTTCCAATGGCATCTACGCATCCCTTAATTGCGGCAGGGGGTCGGGCGATGCTCGCGAGCGGGTGGAGGAGAACAGGAGCCGGGTTGCGGCTGTCCTGGGAGTGGAGCAGAGCGCTCTGATCGGGCCATACCAGGTTCACTCTGCGAAAGCCGTCATCGTCCATACGCCTTGGGAGGCGGCGGATGTTCCGGAAGCCGACGCAATTGTGACGAACACCCCCAATCTTGCCCTGGGCGTTCTCACCGCCGATTGCGTGCCGCTTCTCATGGCGGACGCCGCTGCAGGTGTTGTCGCTGCCGTTCATGCCGGTTGGAAGGGCGCGCGAGCGGGCGTGATCGAGAATGCAATCGAGGCGATGGAGAGCCTCGGAGCCCATGCGTCCCGCATCGCGGTCGCCATCGGCCCGGCAATCTCACAGGCGGCTTATGAAGTTGGCCCGGAGTTCAAGGCCGCGTTCCTTGCGGGTTGTGCCGCAAACGAGACTTATTTTTCGGGGGCTAGGCCCGGTCACATTCATTTCAACTTGCCCGCATATGTTAAGGACAAGCTCAAGAATAGCGGGATCGAGCGCACGAGCGACGTTGGTGTGTGCACGTACGGCAACGAATTGATTCTTTTCAGTTACAGGCGCTCCTGTCACAAGCGGGAGCCCGATTATGGGCGCCAAATTTCCGCAATCATGGTCCGTTGATGTGGATAACTAGGCAGACAACCCCTGATTTCAGCGGGTTTTTGCTAGTCGGGTCGCAGGTGTGTCTCCCTTGCCTAGACGGCGTTTGCGACGGCCGCTAGATTTCCAATCGTTAAATAGATTTGGCGGAATAATAAGTGCCGGTATAGTCAAGTACCGCCGTCCTGGAGCCATGAAAATCAAGGAGTGGAAAAGTGACGCGCGAGAACAAACCGGCCGCGCAGAGCGCAGCTCGCCGTGCCGCGTCGCTCTTGACTGGGGCGCTTTTGCTTGCTGGCCTTACGGGCTGCAGCGGTGATCTCTTTCTGAAGGGCGATACGGCTAATTCAAGCATGAAGGCCAAGCCAGCAGTCGCCTTAGCGCCTGCGCAAGGCGTTCCGCAAAAATACGCCAGCAAGGTGAACGATCAGTTTGCTACGCTGATCAAGGCTAACGGCGTTGCGATTGTCGATGCCAAAGACGCCGCCTACGTCGTCAAGCCAACCTATGCCGCGCAGGCAGATGGGAAGCATGGCACGAAAGTGGCTTACACGGTCGACGTCATGGACAAGGCTGGCAACAAGGTTCGCTCCATCACGGGCGAGGAAAACGTTTCCGCGAAGCACGGGGGCGATTTGTGGCGCCACGTAACGGAAGACGCCGTTCAGAAAGTTGCTATGAAGTCTGCAACGGACGTGAACGCCTGGATCGAGAACCCGAACGCTCCGGCTCCCGCCCCGGCGGTTGCCGAGGCCAAGCCAGCTGAGGCTGCTCCTGCAAAGGCCGCTGAAGCGACCTCGGCGTCTGCGCCCGTGAAGACGGCAGCCAAAACGACACCGAAGACGCCGCATGCGAAGGCTCCGGTTGAAACCGCGTCGCTTGCTTCCGCGGTTGATACTTCAGCGGCGCCGGCGCACCCGGTTCACACAGCTTCGGCTGCCCCTCAAGAGGTCGTCGCCGTGGTTCCTGCCGTGAGCGGCGCGCCTGGCGATGGCAAGACTTCTCTTTCCGAGGCGATGAAAAAGGCGCTTGGCCGCCAGGGCGTCAAGCTCGCTTCGGGGGGCGCAGTCGGCTCCTACAAGATCCAGGGCCAGGTGGAGATGGGCGCAGTGGCGAACGGCCAGCAGCCGATCACCATCCGCTGGGTCGTGATCGATCCATCCGGCAAGCAGATGGAAAAGACCGTCGTGCAGAACAACAAGATCACCGCGGGCACCCTCGATGGCGCATGGGGTGAAGTGGCGGAGCAGGCGGCAGGGGCGGCAGCCTCTGAGGTCTCGAAGCTCCTGAGCAAGGGTTCTGGCCAGGCTCAGGCCGCTGCGGGGTCGGCTGGCTAATACGATCGTAGCCTGCTTCAACGTGCGGGTGGTAATTGCACACTCGTAGGTTTACAGATATCGAGCGCGCCGTCAGAAGCGCGCTCGTTGCTGTTTGTGTGAACCTTTTGTGACAATGGACTGTCCCTCTCATGAAGCTGGTCGCTGGCAATAGCAATCGGCCCTTGGCTCACGCCATCGCCGCCTATCTCAAGAACCCGTTGACGCAATGCCACGTGCGACGTTTTTCGGACATGGAGATCTTCGTCGAGATCCGCGAAAACGTTCGGGGAGAGGATGTCTTCATCATCCAATCGACGTCCTTTCCCGCCAATGACAATCTCATGGAGTTGCTCATTATCATCGATGCGCTCCGGCGGGCGTCGGCGCGGCGTATCACGGCGGTGATCCCCTATTTCGGCTATGCGCGCCAGGACCGCAAAACCCTCCCGCGAACGCCCATTTCCGCGAAGCTCGTCGCCAACATGATCACGCATGCGGGCGCGGACCGCGTGTTGACGGTCGATCTCCACGCCGGCCAGATCCAGGGCTTCTTCGACATCCCGACCGATAATCTCTACGCGGTGCCCGTCATGGTGCGTGACATCCGCAAGCGCTTCACGGACGGAAACATCACCGTCGTTTCGCCTGACGTTGGCGGCGTGGTGCGCGCACGCGGCCTCGCAAGCCGTATCGACGCCCCTCTCGCCATTATCGACAAGCGGCGCGACCGGCCGGGCGAATCCGAGGTGATGAATGTGATCGGCAATGTTGCCGGCCAGAATTGCATTATGATCGATGACATCATCGATTCCGGCGGCACGCTCTGCAACGCCGCGGAAGCCCTCATCGAAAAGGGCGCGCGGTCGGTCGCCGCCTACCTCACGCACGGCGTTTTTTCCGGCGGCGCGGTGGCGAAGATCATGGCCTCCAGGATCGAGACGCTCGTCATCACCGACACCATCGTGCCGACGGAAGCGGTGCGCGTGGCAAGCAATATCGAGGTGATCTCGCTTGCCGGGCTGATCGGCGAGGCGATCCTGCGCACTTCGGGCGAGGAGTTTGTGTCGAGCCTGTTCGATTGAGCAAACGCCGCCGCTCTGGCGGTTCGCTGTCTGCGCCGCAGCCGGCTTGCCGGGTGACTGATTTTTGGTCCATTTTGTTACGGAATGCGGCATTCTGCTGAACTTTTTGACCGGTGGATCGCCTGGCGGAGATGGTAGGAAAAAGCGTCTTACCGGAAGGTAAACGGCGATAAGCTACTGATTTTAAAGGTGAAAATCTGGAAGAGGGGCGCGCCGCGCTGCTGCGAAAGGCGCCGAGGCCGTTAATTCGCGAAGCCCAAACATATTTAACGGATTTTTGCTCGCCCCAGTAAAAGGGAAAATTCCGGCATTAGATTTTATTTAATGGCTAGCAAAAGTCACTATCTTTCAATGAGTTGCGGCCTTTTGCCAAAACGCGCCCTGGTCCGCCTTTTACGCCTCGTACACCATTAATTTAGCGTTTTCGGACCGGAAATAAATCCGGCGCGCCAGCGTTAACCATCGCGCGATTTACTTTTCGGCCCGGGCCTGCGCGGCAACGATCCGTTCACCATTGGGGCGCAGCCTTTGCGCCTTCCGCTGGACGCGGGAGCGCGGCGCGCGCCGTCGCCGACTCGCCGCCTGCCGGGGGCGCCGGGCTGCGCATAAATGGGCAAATTTCCCAGCCTTTGCCGAAGGGAGGGCAGGGACAAGAGAAGCACCTTATTGTCTTTCGCCGCGCTTGCCCTTATAGAGAGGGTTTGAGACACCCCTGAGTGCCGAAGGTTCGCGCGCCCGTTCGCCGCACAATCGCGCTCACCTAACACAACAGAGAAGATCAATGGCGGAGCTTACAGAACTCAAGGCAACCGCGCGCGAAGGAACTGGCAAACTCGCCAATCGCGCGCTCAGGGCGCAAAAGATGGTCCCCGGCGTCGTGTATGGCGGCGGAAATGGGCCTTCGAACGTCGCATTGGAATATAAAAATGTGTGGCTGCACTATCAGACCGGACATTTCCTTTCGACCGTCTATCTGCTTGACGTCGACGGCAAGAAGGAGCGCGTCATCCCGCGCGAGGTGCAGGTCGATCCCGTGCGCGATTTCCCGATTCATGTGGATTTCATGCGCGTCAGCAGTTCGTCGCGGATCGACGTCGATGTGCCGGTGCAGTTCATCAACGAAGAGGCCTCGCCCGGTCTGAAGCGCGGCGGCGTCTTGAACATCGTGCGGCACACCATCGAATTCTCATGCGCCGCCGACGCGATTCCCGAGAAGATCACCGTCGATCTGACCGGTCTCAATATCGGCGACAGCCTGCACATTTCGGCGGTGGTCCTTCCAGCCGGTATCACGCCGACGATCACCGATCGCGATTTCACCATCGCGACGATTGCAGGCGCGGCGGCGATGCGGCCTGAAACCGAAACCGAAGCCGCTCCCGAAGAGGAGAAGAGCGAATAGGCTAGGACAGCCGGAGGCAAGCGCTCAAGCGAACTTGTTTCCGCAAAGCCTTATCCGCGGGAAATCCTGGAAGTGCTCGCCGCAAGCAGGGCAGGCTTTCCCGCGTGGCGCACTAACATGGATCTTGCGGCCCGCTTCGGCGCGTTCATCGGTAATAAGAGATGAGAACCATGAAACTGATCGTCGGATTGGGCAATCCCGGTGACAAATATTCGGGCAACCGCCATAACATCGGTTTCATGGCTGTTGACGAGATCGCGAGGGGCTACAGCTTCGGCCCTTGGAAGAAGCGCTTTCAAGGATACACCGCAGATGGCCAGATCGGCCTTGAGAAGTGCATCCTTCTAAAGCCGTCCACCTACATGAATGAGAGCGGGCGCGCCGTTGGAGAGGCGATGCGCTTCTATAAGCTGCCGCTCGGCGACGTGATCGTCATTCACGACGAGATCGACCTCAAAGCCGGCGTCATTCGCGTCAAGAAGGGCGGCGGCAACGCCGGCCACAATGGGTTGAAATCGATCTCCGCCCATGCCGGCAACGACTATGTGCGCGTGCGGCTCGGCGTCGATCATCCCGGCGATAAGGCTCTCGTCGCCAACTATGTGTTGCAGGACTTCGCCAAATCGGATCGCGAATGGCTCGCGACCTTGCTGGAGGGGGTTGCCCGCGGCATGTCCAAGCTGGTGGAAGGAAGCGAGGCGGCTTTTTTAGGTGAGGCCGCCCGGGGCCGGAAGTCTTCGGCGCCGGCGGCGAAAGTGAACGCGGCCGCTCCTTTAGCCAATGGCGAAGCGCAGGTTTCTTCCGATGAAGTGCGCGCCGCTCACATCGAGCCCGTCGCGGTTCAAGAGATCTCCGAGCGCCACATCGAAGAAGCGATTTCGGAAGAATTGCTCGTACCGCAAACCTCCGAGCCGGTTGTCGACGGCGCCCTTGCCGCCGCCGCCGCCCACGAGGTCGAGCTGTTTCGTGCGCAAGCCGGCGAGCCCCTCTTCGATACTTCGCCGGAAGATCGCGCGAAGGACGCGGACGACATACGCGGCCCGCGGCGGCTTTTCGAGCCTCCCTTGGATGAGACTTCGCCGCCGGAGGAAACGGCATCCCAAGGTAACTTCTTCACGAGGTGGTTTCGTAATCGCGTTCGCGGCGGCGCTAGGTAGCAGGCAGAGGGAATTCCGGAACGTCTTATGGGCTTCAAATGTGGCATCGTCGGATTGCCGAATGTCGGTAAATCCACCCTTTTCAATGCGCTGACGCAGACGGCTGCGGCGCAAGCGGCAAACTATCCTTTTTGCACCATCGAGCCGAATGTGGGCGAGGTCTCCGTCCCGGACGACCGGCTCGATACAATCGCCAAGATTGCCGGCTCCAAGGCGACAATCCCAACCCGGCTGACTTTCGTGGATATCGCGGGCCTCGTCCGCGGCGCCTCGAAAGGCGAGGGGCTCGGCAATCAGTTCCTCGCCAATATCCGCGAGGTCGACGCGATCGCCTATGTGCTGCGCTGCTTCGAGGATGACGACGTTACCCATGTCGAGGGGCGCGTCGATCCCATCGCCGACGCCGAAACAGTCGAGACTGAGCTCATGCTCGCCGATCTCGACAGCCTGGAACGGCGGCGCGCAGCGGTGGAGAAAAAGGCGAAAGGCCAGGACAAAGAGGCGAAGGCCACCCTGGCCCTGATCGACACGGCGTTGAGATTCGTGTCCGCGGGCCAGCCTGCGCGGCTTGCGCTCGCCGAAGTCCCTGAAAGCGAACACCGCCTGTTCCGGCAACTTCAACTTCTGACCGCAAAGCCCGCGCTCTACGTTTGCAACGTCGACGAAGCAAGCGCGGGGGCTGGCAACGCCTACTCGAAGCAGGTCGAAGAGCGCTTCAGCGGCGCAGAGTCGGAACTCGTGGTCATCTCGGCCAAGATCGAAGCCGAGCTTGCGCATCTCGACGAGGACGAACGCACGCTTTATCTCAAGGAACTCGGCCTGGAGGAGCCCGGCCTTAATCGCCTGATTGAAGCGGGCTATCGCCTTCTCGGGCTGATCACCTATTTTACGGCTGGGCCGAAGGAGACTCGCGCCTGGACAATCACCAGGGGAACGACGGCGCCAGGGGCGGCGGGCGTGATCCATTCCGACTTCGAGAAAGGCTTCATCCGAGCCGAAACCATCGGTTATCGCGATTTTGTGTCGCTTGGCGGCGAGGCTGGGGCGAAAGAGGCAGGGAAAATGCGCCTCGAGGGCAAGGAATACACCGTGCATGACGGCGATGTCATGCATTTCCGTTTCGCGACCTGACAGCAGGAATTGCGGGGCGCGCGCCCCGGCGCGAATGATATCCTGCTGCAAGGGAGCGTCCGCTCAACGAAGCAGGTGCAGTGAGATGAGAATGCAAAAGACGACCGAAGCCGATATCGAGCGCCGCCGGAAAGAGGCCGCGAAGCGCGCTATGGACGAGGCCAACATCCGAAAGGGCGCATGCGATGCCGACACCCGCCCCAAGGAACTTGGCGGACGCAAAGGCCCGGAACCCACACGCTACGGCGATTGGGAGAAAAAGGGAATTGCCTCCGATTTTTAGCAGGCGGTCACTGGCCGAAAAGTCCGACGAAGCCGCTCATAAAGCCATCGGGCGATGAGCCGCGCCGGTGGGATCTGCGCCCCTGGCTCGCGCCTCTCACCTTTTTCTTCATGGCATCGTCATCGCCGGTCGACGCGGATTTGCCTTCCGGCGCGGTGACGGCTGCTGGCGCGGCAGCGGTCGCCGGCGCGCCTGCTTTCTCGCCGCTGCCTTGGCCCTGCATCCAGGGCGGAAGGTACGATTTCGAATCCTGCTCCGCCTGCGAGGCATTTTCCTGGCCGGAGTTCTCAGCCGCCGCGAAAGCAGCCGGGCCGATGATCAAGGACAAAACCAGAAAAAACGCACCATACGTCCAGCCCGCGCGATTAGCCATGTTGTCCTCTGGGAGTGCTTGCAAGACCGGTTCGAGCGGCCGGCTGATCCTGAGATGAACGTGTATGATGATTCCTCTGCTCGCCGAGCTTGCCATCACGAAAGAAATCCTGCCGTGACTCAAACTCCACAGTGCAAACCTAGTGTCCCGTCTCCGAATTGCCGACTAAATTGCAGCACCCTCGCACGGCAATTCGGAGACAAAGGGACACTAGCAAAAACAATAGTCTAGTGTGGCTTATGTCTCGCAATTGCCTATGAGAGCTTGCAGCGAAGGTGGTAGGCAATTGCGAGACGCCACACTAGCACGGGCCCGCTTGGATTTCGCTTAAGCTCGATATTGGACTTTTTGCGAAGAAATTAATTATTTGGGCAAAGGCAGATTGTTCCTCATCGGGAACCGAAAGGATTGAAGGAGCCGAAAGGATTGAAGGATGGCGCAGCCGCCTCAGCCGATGTCTGAATTTGGCCGCCAGCCGCCAATCGACGGGCGACGCCGTCGAAGATTTTCGCGAATTGCTGCGCCCCGGTCTTCTGGACGTTCCTGTCCATGATCTCATCGAGCCGGACGAGCAGCTGAGCGCCTGTTTTCTCGTGCACCACGGGATTGCGCTCGTAGCCGCCGCGTTCGAAGAAGTTCGACGTCGGCATGTCGCGGCCGGGCGGCAGCAGCATCTCGAGACCGCTTCCCGGCCCAGCCAGGTTCATCAGCTCAAGCTGCGCTCCGGTCAAATGCCGCAGCCCCTTTTTTGCGGCGTACTCCATGATGCCGCGCAGCTTGACCACCTGCATCCAGGGGCCGACGTTTCCATCGAGATTGAGCGCATGCATGCCGAGCCCGTTGGCCGTTTTCGCATAAGCCACATGGGCGGGCCAGCTGTCGGGAACCCTGCGGGCATCGGCGATCATGCGCCGGATACACTCTGCTTTATACCTTAGCGCCTGAGCCGTGCTGTACGATACGCCCGGTTCCTCGGCGAGGCGCTCCAGGCGGGCGGCGAACTCGGGACCCTCTTTGCGGACCTGTTCGATTGAATTCGCCGCGAGCAGCTGCGCATAGCCCAGCGCCGTCGACGCAGCGTGCCCGGTCTTCGGGTTATAGCCGGATTGGAGGTCCTGGGCGCCCATGCCTCCGGTCTCCAGCGCGTAAAGCCGCACGACCTGATCGCGCGTGAGACCGAGCCTGACGGCTTCGACCGCATAGGAAATCATGAAATCGTCTTCGCTGACCCGGTCCGGCCGGAAGCCGTAAACATTATCCGCCTCGCGCAGGAAATCCGCGATGACAGGGATCGGCGCACTGGGCTCGACGGCAAGCCTGGGCGGCCTCGGAAGAAGCGCCATGATCTCGCCAGGCCGGTTCGGCCCTACATAGACGGGCGGCTGCTCCTTGACGTAATCTTCGATTGTCAGAGGCTTCCCCGCCGCGATCTTTGCCTTCCGCTTCCTTCGCTTCACCTCGGTAAGACGCCAATACTGGTCGACGCGCCGGGCATAGGCCGCACGCGCGCTTTCATAGGCCTTGAGCGTCGCCTGCTGCTCGGGGGTGAGCTGCGCGATCGCATCTTGGAGGGGCGTGTTCGCCCATGCGTTTTCGACAGGCGTCACCTGCGACGCGAGAAGCATCGCCGCGGAAAGGGAAAGCATGGTTAAGCGTTTAGACATGCGGCCTGCACTCTAGCTGAACGGGAAAACGGACACATCCAAAAAATGCCGATATGCCCCGTGGGAAATCCTGATCCATTTGCGGCAAGCGCTTCCAGGATTCCCGCGGGAAAGGCGCACTAGCAACTCTTGCCTGTGGGACAGCTTACGGCCGCAAGTTCGCTTCAGTGCTTGCGGCAAACGGGGGCGAATTTCCGGCCGGCTGTACCGGGGCGAACCATAAGGGCTGTTCCCTAACCGACGCTTGCCAAAGAGCGCCACATTTCTGACGAGTCCATAAGGCAACTCCAATCCTTCGGCACGCCACTAACGGCGACTCATCAACGCGGTTGAATGCCAGC
Organism: uncultured Alphaproteobacteria bacterium; assembly: GCA_963757195.1. Taxonomy (GTDB): domain Bacteria; phylum Pseudomonadota; class Alphaproteobacteria; order Rhizobiales; family Rhodomicrobiaceae; genus Rhodomicrobium. Next base: position 263,995 of record CAVWQG010000001.1, on the reverse strand, counting down.
CCATGCCGCTGGCGGCGGGCAGCCGCTTCGATGCGAGAGGGTAGCATTGTGGACAGACGAACGGGATTTGCTCAGCGATCGTGGCGCTTGGCGGCATCCATCGCTTGTCTGGGAGCAGCGCTTGCGCTCACGGCCTGCGCTGGCTTCGGCCTTCGGAACGCGCCGATCAATTCGGCCCTGACGGACGGCGCCGTGGCGGCCCCTGTCCTGGGCACCGGCCCTGTGCCTCTCCAGGACAACTCGGAAACCGCGATCGGCCTGAGCTTCTCGGGGGGCGGCACGCGGGCGAGCGCGTTTGCTTTCGGCGTGTTGCAGGAACTCGGAAGGACGAACCCGCGGTCCGGATCGCCGCTTGTCGATCAGGTCTCCCTGGTCTCGGGCGTGTCGGGAGGGTCTGTCACCGCGGCCTATTTCGCGTTGCATGGCCGGGATACGCTCGCGAATTTCCGCCAGAAATTTCTCGTTCAGGATGCTGAAGCGTCGCTGAGCACCTCTGTTAATGTGACGAATCTTGTGCTGCTTGCGAAAGGCGGGGTGAACGACCGCACGGGCCTGCCCACCTGGCTCGATGAGAATTTGTTTCGCGGCGCCACCTTCGACGACGTTTTGAAACCCGGCCATCCGCAGCTTTGGATCAACGCCTCCGACATCTACAACCGCACGACCTTCATTTTCAACACTGTGAATTTCGGTGCGCTTTGCAGCGATCTGCGCCGCTATCCGCTATCCGAGGCCGTGGCGGCTTCGGCAGCCGTGCCGTTCATTTTCGCGCCGATCGTAATCGAGAACTACGCGGATCAGTGTACGTTCACGCCGCCGGATTGGGTTTACTCCGCAGATCGTCCCGGAGCGGCCGCGATTTTGCGCGCCTCGGCGGCTGCGATCCAACGCTACCGTGAAAAGTCGGACGTGAAATTCGTCAAGCTCCTCGACGGCGGCATGACAGACAATCTGGGACTGAGCGGCTTCGTGCTGGAGCTTGCGGCTGCGACGAAGCCCTACCAGCCGCTCACGCCGCGTCAGGTGGTGAATTTGAAGCGCTTTCTGTTTGTTGTGGTTGACGCTGGCCGTCCGCCGGGCGGCGATCTTGCGAAGGATGCCAACTCGCCCGAGCTCATGGACCTGATCGAGGCCATCTCCGACACGGCGGTGGATGCGAATGTGCGCGCGGCCTACGACGCGTTCGTGACCGAGATGGAAAAGTGGCGCGACAGGCTGATCGAATACCGCTGCAGCCTGACGCCGCCGGAAGTGGTCACTCTTCGCGGTTCGACGGAGGGCTGGGATTGCCGCAACCTGTCGCTTCAGGTCGCCAAGGTGAGCTTCGATCAGATGCGCGAGCCAAACGTCCGGTCGCGGCTTGAGAAGATTCCGACGCGCTTCAAGCTTCCGAGCAACGATGTCGATCTCCTCATCTCATCGGCGGGCAGCCTCCTTCGGCAAAATCCAAGCTACAGGGAATTTATAGCGAGCTTTTAGCCGAATGGCGCCCGCGCTTGCTTCCCGTAGCGCCATCTCCTCTTAAATTGAGGGGGCTGGAAAAGAGCAGCCAAGGCAACATGGACGAAACCACCAAGCAGCCCATCCTGTCGCCGGACGAGATCAAGCGCTATAAGCGGCACCTTCTCGTCAAAGAGATTGGCGGGCAGGGCCAGCAGCGCCTGAAGGCTGCGCGCGTGCTTATTGTCGGCGCGGGGGGGCTTGGGTCTCCGCTGCTGATGTATCTTGCGGCGGCGGGCGTCGGCAAGATCGGCATCATCGACGATGACCGGATCTCGGTCGATAATCTTCAGCGTCAGATTGCATACAAGACCGCCGATGTCGGGGCGCTCAAAGCCGAGCGCGCGGCGGCGCTCTGCCAGAGCCTCAACCCGCATGTTTCCGTAGAGGCGATGCCGTTCCGGCTGACGGCTGAGAACGCGCTGGCCATCATTTCGAACTACGACATCGTGGCGGATGGTTCGGACAATTTCAGCACGCGCTATCTCGTGAACGACGCCTGCTATTTCGCCCGAAAGCCGCTCGTGTTTGCGGCGCTTGGCCAACTCGACGGCTATCTCTCCACGTTCCGCGCTTCCGAGAAGGACGAGGCCGGGCAGCCTTTGCCGAACTACCGCTGCCTTTTCCCCGAGCCGCCGCCGCCCGGCACGGTTGCGAGTTGCGAAGAGGCGGGCGTTTTGGGGCCGGTTGCGGGCGTGATCGGGACGCTGCAAGCCGTGGAGGTCATCAAGGTCATTCTCGGAATGCCGGATACGCTGACGGGCAAGCTTCTGATCTACGAGGCCCTTTCGGCGCGATTCCAGACCATTGCGCTGAAGTGGGACCCGGACAACCCTTTGACGGGGCTGAAGCCGGCGATCCTGGATCTCTCCATTCACGCGCGCGTCCCCCGCTGACGCGGCCGCATGTCTTGAATTCGCCTGATTTTTGGGCGTGATCCCGCCTATTCCTTGAACGCGATTCCCGCATCTATTGCCCGGAGGCAGCATGAGAAGGCCCCTCGCCAACGCAATTTTTGTCAGCCTCCTGCTTGCCGCAGGGGCAAATGACGGCGCCGCATGTACGAATTCCGGCAGCTTTGAGCGCTGGCTTTCAGAGTTCCGCTCGGAGGCGCGCTCCAAGGGCATTTCGCCTCGCGCCCTTTCCGCGCTCGACGGCATCTCCTTAGACCAGAATGTCATCAACAGCGACCGCAGGCAGAGCGTCTTTTCGCAGAGCTTTCTCGAGTTTTCGGACCGCATGGCGGCGAAGTTCCGCATCGACAATGGCCGCGCGCGCATTGCGAAAAACAAGGCTATCTTCGACAAGATCGAACAGCAATTCGGCGTTCCGGCCCCTGTCATTACAGCGTTCTGGGCGCTTGAGACGGATTTCGGCGGAAACAACGGACATCTGTCCACGCTTCGCTCTCTGGCGACGCTTGCCTATGATTGCCGCCGTCCCGAAAAGTTCCGCGCCGAGCTGATGGATGCGCTGCGCATCGTTGAACGCGGCGATCTTCCTCCGGACCAGATGATTGGGCCGTGGGCCGGCGAGATGGGCCAGACGCAGTTTGTGCCGTCGATTTATTATAAGTATGGGCTCGATTATGACGGGGATGGGCGCGCGGATCTGATCCACAGCGTGCCGGACGTGCTGGCCTCATCGGCGAATTATCTCAAAGGGCTTGGCTGGCGTCGCGGTGAGCCCTGGCTGAAGGAAGCCCGTGTGCCGGAAAACATGGATTGGAGCCAGGCGGACCTCGGCGTCGAGCATACGGTCGGCGAATGGGCGCGCATGGGCGTTCAGGTGGCAAATGGCGACCGCGTGCCCGAGGGGCTGCAGGCGTCTCTTCTGCTGCCCATGGGGCGCAACGGTCCCGCTTTCCTGGCCTTCCACAATTTCAAGGTCTATCTCCAGTGGAACCAGTCGCTCGTCTATTCGACAACGGCGGCCTACCTCGCGACGAGGATCGCGGGCGCGCCCGCCGTATCCCGTGGCCGGGGCGTCGTGCCGTTCGGTTACGAGCAGACGAAGGAGCTGCAAGGCCTCTTGAGGGCGAAGGGCTACGATGTGGGCGAGGTCGACGGGAAGCTCGGTCTTGCCACGCGCGCAAGCATCAAGAAGGTGCAGGAGAAACTTGGATTGCCCGCCGACTCCTATCCCAGCCCTGAGTTGATCGCGCGCTTGCGGTCTCGCTGAGCGTTCTTGAGAGAGCTATTGCGCGAAGGACGAGGGCGCTCTGACGCCCCATGCAAGGATCGGCCCGTGACGGAGCTTGCCGCCGCCTTCACCCCTTACGAGAACCTCGCCGGGCGCCTGATCCCTTTTGCTTGCGAAAGCGATGACGGCTCGCACGATATCGCCCATCTTCTGCGGGTGTTCCGCAACGCCGTGCGCATCCAGAGCGAAGAGGGAGGCCATGGCGGTGTGCTGGCTGCCGCCGTGTTGCTGCACGATTGCGTCGCCGTGGAGAAGAACTCGCCGCTGCGGGCGCAAGCCTCGCGGCTTGCCGCCGAAAAGGCTTGCGTCCTTCTTCACAACATCGGATGGGCTGAGATCGATATCGCCGCTGTTGCGCATGCCATTGCCGCTCACAGTTTCTCGGCCAATTTGTCCCCAGAGACGCTTGAAGCGAAAATCTTGCAGGATGCCGACCGGCTCGATGCAATCGGCGCCATCGGCGTTGCACGATGCTTCTATACCGGCGGGCGGATGAATTCCTTGCTGCATGATGTCGTCGATCCGGCGGGCGAGCACCGGCCGCTTGACGACAGGCGCTTCACTCTCGATCATTTTCCGGCCAAACTGTTCAAGCTGGCCAGTGGCTTTCAGACGGAAGCGGGCCGGCGCATGGCGGCCGAACGCCACGCGCGGCTCGTTGAATTTCGCCGCCAGTTTATCGAGGAAAGCGGATATTGACTCTCCGCCGGTTTTAAAGGGAGCCGTGGCCCGGCCTCCCTGCTCTTATTCCGCGGCCGCCGAAGCGATCGTTCCGTGGCAGTGCTTGAACTTCTTCCCCGAGCCGCAGGGGCACATCGCATTGCGCGATACCTTGCCCCAGCTTCCTGGATTGTTGGGATCGAGCACGGGACCGGCAGGTGCGCGCTGACTGCCGCGCCCTTTGGCTTGCTGTTGCGGCTTGCCTGACGGAGAGCCCCCACCAGCCTTCCTGGGGGCGGGTGGCGCTCCATTGCCTTGTTTCGCGGCAGCGCGCCGCTCTTGCCTGGATCTTGGGGCGGCTTCTTGCTCCTCGGCCAGGAACTCGTCTTCACCGGTCAGCGGATCGAGGTGGTGGGCTTCCATTGGAGGCAGCGCCATCTCCATGTATTCTTCCGGGGCTCGTTGCGTCAGAACGACGTGCATCAGCTGCCCCGTTACATCGCGGCGCAAACGGCCCAGCATGCTTTCGAAAAGCTGGAAAGCCTCGCTCTTGTACTCGTGCAGAGGATCGCGCTGCGCATATCCGCGCAGGCCGACCGCCTGACGCAGATGCTCAAGCGTCACAAGATGCTCACGCCAGAGATGGTCGAGCGTTTGCAGGAGAATGGCCTTCTCGATCTCGCGCATGGCCTCAGGGCCAAGCTCCGCCGCCTTGCGGGCTGACGCTTTGTCGGCCTCCTGCTGAAGACGCTCCTCGATCTCCTGGTCTGCAATCCCTTCTTCGGCGGCCCACTCATCGACGGGGACATCCGTGTTGAAGATCGACCTGAATTCCTCGCGCAGCCCCTTCACGTCCCACTGCTCGGCAAAGGCCTTGGCCGGGATATGCGCCGTCACAAGTTCCTGCACGACTTCCTGGCGCATGTCGGCGACGGTGTCCTCGACATTCTCGTCCTGCATGAGATCGATGCGCTGTTCGAAGATCGCCTTGCGCTGATCGTTCATCACATCATCGAACTTCAGCACGTTCTTGCGCATGTCGAAGTTGCGGGCCTCGACCTTTTTCTGCGCATTCGCGAGCGCCTTGTTGATCCAGGGATGGGCGATGGCTTCGCCTTCCTTGATGCCGAGCTTGCGCAGAACCAGGTCCATGCGCTCGGCGCCGAAGATGCGCATCAGATCGTCTTCGAGCGAAAGATAGAACTTCGACGCGCCCGGATCGCCCTGGCGGCCGGAGCGGCCCCGGAGCTGGTTGTCGATGCGGCGGCTTTCATGGCGCTCTGTGCCAAGGACGTAAAGGCCGCCCGCTTTAAGGGCCTTTTCCTTTTTCTCCTCGACATCGGCGTTGATTCGTGCGCGTTCCGCCTCGATCTCTTCGGGGGCCGGTGTTTCGCCCGCCGCCTGGCGAGCGGCAATCCAATCCGAAAGCCGCATCGACGCGTTGCCGCCAAGCTGAATGTCCGTGCCGCGCCCCGCCATATTCGTGGCGATAGTGACAGCGCCCGGCACGCCGGCCTGCGCGATGATATGCGCCTCCTGTTCGTGGAATCGCGCATTCAGCACCTGATGCGGGATTTTGTGGGGCTTGAGCATTTCCGAGAGCGTCTCGGATTTTTCGATCGAAACCGTGCCAACCAGGATGGGCTGGCCCCGCTGCGCGCAATCGCCGATCACGTTGATGATCGCGTTGTGTTTTTCCTGCGCCGTCCGGTAGACCTCATCGTCGTTGTCCTTGCGGATCATCGGACGGTTGGTCGGAACCTCGAGAACTTCGAGCTTGTAGATGTCGCCGAATTCCCCGGCTTCGGTCAGCGCCGTGCCCGTCATGCCCGCGAGCTTGTCGTAAAGGCGGAAGTAATTCTGGAAGGTGATCGAGGCGAGGGTCTGGTTTTCGGGCTGAACTTCCACGCCTTCCTTCGCTTCGAGCGCCTGGTGCAGTCCTTCGGAATAGCGGCGGCCTTCCATCATCCGGCCGGTGAATTCATCGACGATCATGACCTGACCCTTGCGGATCATGTAGTCGCGATCCTTGAGGAAGAGCTTGTGCGCGCGCAGCGCCTGGGTCACGTGATGGACCAGGCTCACATTCTCGACATCGTAGAGCGAGGTGTCGGGCTTCACAAAGCCGGCCTCCTCCAGCATCTCTTCCATGCGCTGGTTGCCTTGCTCCGTCAGGGTAACCGTGCGCATCTTTTCATCGAGGTCGTAGTCCTCTTTCGAAAGGCGCGGGATGAACTTGTCGATCGTGTTGTAAAGATCGGATTTGTCGTCGAGCGCGCCCGAGATGATGAGCGGCGTGCGGGCCTCGTCGATCAGGATCGAGTTCGACCTCGTCGACGATGGCGTAGGCGTGGCCCTGAAGTTCGGGGGGACGCCCGCCGAACTGGACCATCTCCGAAATCGAATACTTCATATTATCGCGAAGATAATCGAAGCCGAATTCGTTGTTCGTGCCGTAGGTGATATCGCAGGCATAGGCCCGGCGCCGCTCATCGTCGTCGAGTTCGTGGACGACGCAGCCGACCGTCAAGCCGAGAAACTTGTAGATCTCGCCCATCCACTCGGAGTCACGCTTGGCGAGGTAGTCGTTGACCGTGACGATATGGACGCCCCGGCCCGGAAGCGCATTCAGATAAGCGGGGAGGGTGGAGACGAGCGTTTTTCCTTCGCCCGTCTTCATTTCGGAAATCTTGCCCTCGTGCAGCACCATGCCGCCGACGAGCTGAACGTCGAAGTGGCGCTGGCCGAGGGTGCGCTTTGCGCCCTCGCGGACGTTAGCGAAGACTTCGGGCAGCAGATCGTCGAGGCTTTCGCCATTGGCGAGGCGCTCGCGGAACTCGATCGTCTTCCCGCGCAGCTCATCATCGGACAGCGCCGCGAATCGAGGCTCGAGCGCATTGATCGCAGGAACTCTCGCGTTATAGATTTTCAGGCGCCTATCGTTGGAACTGCCGAAGACCTTGGTTGCGAGCGCGCCAAGCGCGCCAATGGAAATCATGATAGCCGAGCCTCACTGCCTCTCTGAGAAATGTACCGCTCAAAACAACGGGCCGCCGCCAGAGCGCCCTTTCTTCGAGGCGGTGGCTTTTTCTCGGGGCTTTTTCCGAAATCATTGAGGGGGAAGCGTCCTTCCCCTCCTTCGCAGCAGAAATAAGCAGACGCGTCCTCGCTGTCAACGCGAGGTTCGGACGCGCCAGGCAAACCTCAACAGGAATGGCACGCGCGCCCGAGGCTCGGGAAAACTTTTAAAAACTTTTACGACCGCCTTTCCTGATCCGAAGTAGCGCCGGGCTGCCCGGCCTTCACGCCGCGATCCCAGTAGCGCAGCTTGCCTGGAACGGAAAATGACTTAGACGAATTAGGTCTGTTCGCATGATCCGGAGATGCGATAAGATCGGCTGATGGCGAATATCTCCTTGCGTCAGCTTCGCTACTTCGAGGCGCTCGCCCAATCCTTACATTTCGGGCGCGCCGCCGAGCTTTGCGCCGTGACGCAGCCAGCCTTGTCGATGCAAATCCAGGAGCTGGAAAAAGAGATCGGGATCGTTTTGATCGAGAGGACGAGGGCTGGCGCGAAACTTACGCGCGAGGGCGAGGAGATTGCGCGCCGGGTCGCCTCGATCCTGGCCAGCGTCCGCGACCTTGCCGACTACGCCCGCCACAGCGCAAGCGTTCTCTCCGGCCGGCTGCAGCTTGGCGTGATTCCCACCATCGCGCCTTATGTTCTGCCGCAGCTCCTGCCTTCGCTACGAGCCGAGCATCCTGGCCTCGATCTGCATCTGCGCGAAACGCAAACCCAATATCTGATGAATGACCTCGTCGCGGGCCGGCTGGATGCGCTGCCGCTGGCGCTGCCGGTCGAGCATCCCGAGATCGAGACGCAGGTCCTTTTCGAAGATGCTTTCGTGCTCGCCCTGCCTGCGGCCAGGCAGCTGCCGCCGAAGACTGTCGCAACCCCGGAGATCTTCGAAAACGACCGCCTGCTCCTGCTCGAAGAGGGCCATTGCCTGCGGGATCAGGCGCTGAGCTTCTGCGATCTGAAGCAGGTTGAAAACCTCGATACGTTTGGAACGACAAGCCTCTCCACCATCGTGCAGATGGTCGCCAACGGATTGGGCGTCACCCTTCTCCCGCGCATAAGCCTGGAAACCGAAACGCGACGCGCAGACATCCAGGTTTTGCGGTTTGCGCCGCCGGAGCCGCACCGCAAGATCGGGCTTGCCTGGCGTCAGTCTTCTCCCCGGAAGCGCGACTTCATGGAGCTCGGACGGATCATCCAGCGCCTGCATTCGGAAATCGGCTGAGTGTGCGCTTCTCGCCAGCGCGCAGGGGCAAGGTAACGGATGGCTCTCGCGATCTTGATTGGCGTCATGGAACGGGTTTGATTGAATCGAAATCCTTGGTAATTGGCGGTGCTTTACGCACAGCGGGCGGAAAATGCGATCTCCTTTTCGGGCTGTGACGCGCGGAAAACTTTGCTCTCGCGGCCCAGCATATGTCCCCTTTTCGCCACACTTTTGGCGTAAAGTTGCCCGCCAAAGTGTGCAGTGGAAAATTCGGGTTTGAGGATTCAAGCATGGGTGAGCCGGTTCAGAAGGTAGGCTTCAACGGCCTTCAATATTCCCCGATCACGTTCGAGGAATTTGCAGGCCATACGAAATATTCTCTTTTCGGGGTGCCGCGCTACCGCTGGTCGGACAAGCCGGTCATCATTCTTGGGACATTCAGTACCCGTAATTTGACCTTCACTCGCAAAGATTTCGGGCGATCCGACCGGCAGATGGGGCAATTCGCCTACCTGAAGCCGCCGAGCGGAGGCGATGCCGGGCCGTCGATTGCGCTTGGGCCTGTTTTTGACGATGCGGCCTGGAGCAAATGCAAGACGCTTTGGCAGGCTTACAGCGCCACGACAGAGGGAGCCGAGGATTCGATCCCGCGCTTTTTCTTCCTCGGCACGATCATCTTCGACAGGAAGGTTTTCCGGTCGCATTACCTTGCGCTCGATACGATCCTGTTCGCCAACAGCCATGCGGCAGACCCGGCGATCCCCCATCACTCAAGCGTTCCAGAGTTCAAGTCCGGCCAGCAGGCGTCCGGCGAAGGCAAGCCCGTCTCCATAAAGAAGGTCGATCCTCTCGCGTTGGACCCAGGGATCTAGAGCCTCGCCGCCGTCATCCCGGAAAGGCGCAGCCTTATCCGGGATCGTAACCGGTTGAGGCGCCTATCTTTTTGCGATCCCGGCTCGCGCTTCGCCTGGCCGGGATGACGCCCGGACACTCTTCTAGGTGGCGCGAAGGAGCGGTTGAGGCGCGCTTCCCGAAAAATCGCGTGCGGCGGGGCATTCGCCATTGACGCCCGTTTCCCTCTCGGCGTTCACTTCGGCGGTGACGTCGTGCCATTCGGCCACAGTGCCCAAGGGCGTACCTTTTTCATCTGCAATGGGATGGACGACGAGGCGTATGTGCAGACCGCCGATGTGAATTTGAGTGTGATGCTCGCCTTTTAGGTTGGCGAGCATGGTGCGTTGCATGTTTGTGTTCTTATGGAAATGGTCGAGGCTTGCGCCCTGGACGGCCGCCGCTGAGAAGCCCGGCAACTGTTTGCGGAAAGCATTTTCAAACCCTTGGAGCAGGGCGGTGCAAGCTTTGTTCTGATAGCGGATGATCCCATTGTTATCCGCCATCATGACGCTCGACGATGCGTTATCGAGCGCGAACTTGATTTTAAGCGTTTCCTTGGCGACTTCCTGGGCATGCTGAAGCGCGTCGCGCAGGCGATTGGCGGTGTTGGAGATCGCCTTGCGTTCGCCCGGCAGCGGCGCCATGCGGGCCTCGAAACGGCCATTGGCATAGTCGACCATCAGGTCAACGAATTGCTTTTGAACCTCGATATGGCCCTTCACCATCGCGTTCAGGTTCCGCGCCATGTCGCCGTAGACGCCCGGGAAGTCATGTGCGCGCATTTCTTCCCAGATGCGCCCGTCATCGTTGTGCGCGCGGGACATCTCGAGCTGCTCCTCGGTGAACTCCCGCAGGGTCAGCGCCACGCTGTTGACGGCGTCTCCCACATCGCGCAGCTCATCGTTCGAATGGCTGTCGACAGGCTTTGAGAGGTCGCCATGCGCCAGCCGCTCAGCGCCGGCTCCTATGGCCTTGAGCGAGCGCAGGACCGAAAAGAGCAGGCCTGCGAAGAAATACAGCACCAGGAGAAGCACCAGACCCGTGCCGAAAAGGATGGTGTCACGGTTGGCTTCCGAGCGTTCGATGCGCGCTGCAAGAAGGCCGTCGAGCTGTTGCGCCGATAGGTCGAACAACTCGTACAAGGCTGAAATGGCGGAGCTGCCCCGCACAAAGAGTAGGGCCGGATCGAGCGTCAGACCGCCGTTCAGCAATCCAAGCGTATCCGCGCCGAGAAAGTAGCCTGCCGCCTCTTCCGCTTCCTCCCTCGTCGCTTGCATCGCGCCGCGCAACGCGTCGTTGGCGCCCATGGCGCTGTCCAAGGCGCTCTTCAGGGTCTTGAACTGGTTCGCGAACAGTTTTTGCAAGACGTTGAGCTCGACCCTTTCCCCCACCGTCATGGCATGACGCGTCAGCACAAAAAATCCAAGCCCTCGAAACTGCTCGAGATCGTTGAGAACGTTGGGGATATGGACCGTAAGAGCGTCCACCAGGTAATAAGAGTCCATTTCTGGATCGAAAGAAAGATTGGACTTGTCCGCGGTCGTTTGCAGAAACATGGTGATGTCGTTGATCAGGCGATTATGTTTGGCAAGACTTTCTTCCGCAGTATACGAATAGATGTTGTCCTTAATTTCTTTCCATGAATTGCCTAGACGAACGAACTCTTTAATCATCTTGATGGGGGCATCGCCGCTCCCGCTTATGTCGCCAAGCCGATTGAAGGCCGCATCTGCTTTCGCGGTGATGGCGGCCAATCTCGCGCCCGCCTCCCGGTCCCCAGCCTCCATAAGCTGGCTTATTCTGCGATGGATCTGCATGATTTGCAGAAGTTGGCGGGGAGGGATGAGTTCCCGAACCCCAAGCCGCTCGACCAGGGCAAACTTGATGTCCTTCGTAATTTGCTCGTAGAGGAAATAGGTCATCCCTGCGAGAGGCACGAGGAACAGCACGCCGATCAATCCGAGTTTCACCGAAAAACGAAGCCGGCTCATGATCGTCATGGCCGGATAAAAGATTGGCTGCAGCATTGTCGACCACGCTCCATCCCGGAAACATCGATCTTAAGGTGTGCCTTATCGATGTTGGATTCCCGTTGCTATGACCTATAAAATTGAGCTGAAGCGAAGAATTGCGGCAATTCCCATAGAAATAGCGGCGAGGCTAAATGAATATTGTCATACGTTCTTTTGTAGTTAAGACGAAAGATGATGGACTTTGAATGTCGGAGAGCATTGATTGAGGCCTGCTGAACAATTGCGAGGAATGCTCAGGCTACACGCACACAGAGATTGCGTATCGGCGAAGCGGACATGTGTGGTTTCTTGTTGCGGTTGACGCGAGAGCGGCGAGGCAAAGCCTGCAACGGTCCAGCGCATCGGGCCTCGAGGCGCTCAAGGGCCCTTCGGCGCCAGGAGAGGGTCCTCAAAAAGTGGTGTCGGATCGATCGCGGGAAGCTTGCCGCTCACATCGCGCTCGACAGGCGCGCCTTTACGATTGGTTCTTTGGCCGAAGGAGAGCATGGTCTGAGGCCGGCCGGGTTGCTCCATTGCGCTGGCCACGGTGAAATAGACGCCGTTGAGTTTATTCCCCAGGAATGTCGCGCCGAACGAAACGAGCGTCATGAGCAGCATCGCGAGGATGCCATATTCGACGACATTGGCCAAATTGGCGGACCGCCGCCTTCGAGGCCTGGGCCAGGCGGAGGCGCTACTCGTGTGTTGTGCGAAGCGATGCATGCCGTCCTGACTAGCTCGTTTGTTATATAATTCTTACCACCCCCGAGTTTCATAACTGCGAAGCTGCCGCCTTGTTTTTGCGCGCCCTGTTTCATGGGGATTTAACCCTTCTGAAAAGGCGGAAATTTAGACTTCATCCTTCGACAGGCTCAGGATGATGCAGAGCGATTTCAGCGATTTGGACCTCATGGTGAGCTTGTCGAACCATAGGCCGCATCTTTTTCAGCAACGGGATAGCAGGCGCGGGTTGACGCACCGTTATCGCGTGCGCCGTCAATGCAATCTGCGGCCTGACGGCTTCCCAGAGGCGGGCGCGCCTTTCCCCGGCTCGCTGAACAATTCCGCAAGCTTCTCCATCATGGCGCCGGCAAGCTCTTCCGCGTCGCTGATGGTCACGGCGCGGCGGTAATACCGGGTGACGTCGTGGCCGATGCCGATGGCGATCAACTCCACGGGCGAGTAGGTCTCGATCTCATGGATGACCTGGCGGAGATGCTTTTCGAGATAGATGCCGGAGTTCACCGAGAGCGTTGAATCATCGACCGGCGCGCCATCGGAAATCATCATGATGATCCGCCGCTGTTCGGGCCGCGCCAGCGCGCGCGCATGCGCCCAGGTCAGCGCTTCGCCGTCGATGTTTTCCTTCAACAGGCCTTCGCGCATCATCAGCCCGAGATTGCGCCGCGCGCGACGCCACGGAACATCCGCGGACTTATAGACGATGTGGCGCAAATCGTTGAGGCGGCCGGGATTGGCGGGCTTGCCTGCCGCGAGCCATTGTTCGCGCGCCTGCCCGCCTTTCCATTGACGCGTCGTGAAGCCGAGGATTTCGACCTTCACCCCGCAGCGCTCCAGGGTCCGGGCCAGAATGTCGGCGCAGCAGGCCGCCACCATGATAGGCCGCCCGCGCATCGAGCCGGAATTGTCGAGCAGAAGCGTCACGACCGTGTCGCGGAAGTTGGTGTCGCGCTCCTTCTTGAAGGACAGCGGCTGGAACCGGTCGGTAACGACTCGCGAAAGCCTGGCGGTATCGAGCGTTCCTTCTTCGAGATCGAAATCCCAGGCGCGGTTCTGCTGCGCCTGCAGGCGGCGTTGCAAGCGGTTTGCGAGCCGGCTGATGGCCACGTGCAGGACGGAGAGCTGCTTGTCGAGGAAGCTGCGGAGGCGCTCAAGCTCATCGACGTCGCACAAGTTCTCCGCGGTCACAAACTCATCGTACTGGCGGGTAAAGACCTGATAGCCGAAGCTTGCGGGATTTTCGAACACCGACGTATTCGGCCGCCGGGGCGGAGAATAGGGCTGCTCTTTGCCGTCCTGCTCGCCGGGCGTGTACTCTTTCTCCACGACCTGCGCCGGTTCGCTTTCCTGATCGCCTTCGGAACCTTCGGCCTGTTCGTTTTCGGCGTCGCTCGGCTCGGCCTTTTCCTCTTTTTCTTCCTCCGAGCCCTTGCCCGGGGCATCTTCTTTCTCGTCGCCCTCGGCTTTGTCGTCCTGCGGCGCGGTATCGATCGAGCCTTCCATCAGCTCGAGCGCAACGAGAACGTCGCGCATGAGCTTTCCGAAAGCGGCTTGGTCGTCGACTGCGCCTTCCATGCGCTGAAGGATGGAGCTGGCGCGCTCGTCGATCCAGTCGCGCCAGACGTCGACAATGCCGTTCGCGCCGCGGGGCGGTTTTGCGCCCGTCAGCCTTTCGCGAATCATCAGGGCCAGCGCGTCCTCGAGCGGCGCACTCTGGCGGTCGATGTCGCGGTCGGGCAGGCGCTCATATTGGCTCGCAAGTTTTGCGCTGAGGTTCTTGGCGACGCCGCGCATGCGAAGCGAGCCGAGCGCCTCGACACGGGCGCGCTCGACAGAGTCGAAAACCGCCTTGGCCTCGCCCGAGGGCGGCGAAAGCGAGGCGTGCAGCGCCGTGTCGTGATGCGAAATCAGGAGCGCGATGGAATCCGCGAAGCCCCGGATGACGGCGATTTCCCTGCGGCTCACCGCGCGGCTTGGCTGCGGAAGGTGGATGGTCTTGCCGTCGAACCCCGGCGTCTCAGGGCCGAATACCACATTCACCGACTTGTTTTCGGCGAGCGTTCGCGTGGAGAGCGAAAGGGCGCGCTTGAACGGCGACAGCGGATCGGGCTTCTTTTTCGCGGCAGTCGGCATCGCTGTTCTAGCTGATCGCTATGTTGGCCGTCGATTGGCGCAGCTCCTCGCCGAAGCAGCGCTGATAGAACTCCGCCACCAGCCCGCGCTCAAGCTCGTCGCACTTGTTGAGGAAGCTCAAAGTAAAGGCAAAACCGACATCGCCGAAGATGTTGGCGTTCTCGGCCCAGGTTATCACCGTGCGAGGGCTCATCACCGTGGACAGGTCGCCATTCACAAAGGCGGTTCGCGTGAGTTCGGCAACCCTGACCATGTTCGCCACAATGCGGCGTCCCTGCTCGGTCTGGTATCCCTTTGCCTTGGCCAGCACGATATTCACCTCGTCCTGGTAGGGCAGGTAATTGAGCGTGGCGACGATCGACCAGCGGTCCATCTGGCCCTGGTTGATCTGCTGGGTGCCATGATAGAGCCCGGACGTGTCGCCGAGGCCGATGGTGTTCGTCGTGGCAAAAAGCCGGAAAGCGGGATGCGGGTGGATGACGCGGCTCTGGTCGAGCAGCGTCAGCTTGCCTGAAACTTCAAGCACGCGCTGAATTACGAACATCACGTCGGGGCGGCCCGCGTCGTATTCGTCAAACACCAGCGCCGTGTTCGATTGCAGCGCCCAGGGCAGGATGCCTTCGCGGAATTCCGTGATCTGCTGGCCATCGCGAACGACGATCGCGTCCTTGCCGACAAGGTCGATGCGGCTCACATGGCTGTCGAGGTTGATGCGCACGCAAGGCCAGTTCAGCCTCGCCGCCACCTGTTCGATATGGGTCGATTTGCCGGTGCCGTGATAGCCTTGGATCATGACGCGGCGGTTGTATGCAAACCCGGCCAGGATCGCGAGCGTCGTGTCTTTATTGAAAAGATAGTCGGAATCGAACTCCGGCACATATTCGCTCGTTTGCGAATAGGCGGGAACCTCCATGGCGCTATCGATTCCGAACACCTGCCGGACGGACACTTTCATGTCGGGCAGGCCAGCCCGGACCGGTTCACCATTTAACATTGATTCCCCTCGGGGTTTTGTTCTTTGCGTTTCGCTTGGTCCGGAGCGCCGCTCAGCTTCTTATCGTACCAGGCCCGCCTGCTTGAGATAATTATAGGCAGAAAGGACCTCCCGGAAGCGGTCTTCAGAGCTGCGGTCTCCGCCGTTGTGATCGGGATGATGCAGCTTTACAAGCGCTTTGAACTTAATCTTGATTTCGTCAGGCGATGCATTCTCGTCAAGATTCAGAGCCTGCAGATGTTTCCTGGCGCCCTTTGAAATCATGCGGCGCTTGGGGCTCGCCGGGTTCACATTTTCGTTGGCGCGGCCATGGATGCCTTTCAGGACTTCAAACGGATCTTGGGCTACGCCGGCTGCGGGAGCTTGCCGCAAGGTCTCCCATGCGCTGGGATCGTCCCCGTGCACGCCCATCGACCATGTGGGACGATGGCCTGTCGCGGAGGCTTTCTGGAAATCCTGGACCTCGTTATCGTTCATCCCCGCGAAATAATTGTACGACTTGTTGTACTCCGTCACATGCTCGCGGCAGAAATAGAAATATTCCCCTTCGCAGTCGCGCCCCTTCGGCGCTCGGTGGAGGCCCCGCTTGGAGCAATTGCGCCACTGGCATTGAGGCGCGGTCTTCTGCTGCGGCTCGGCCCGCGCGCGGCCCCGCCCCCGGCTTACGCGAATGCTATCGAAATATTTCGAATCCAGTTTCACGAACGGCTTCCTAAACGGATGCGCTTTGATTGCAGGCGCCTTCCGCCGTAGTATGCGGCGGCGCAAGCGCCCTTACAAGGTCTTGACAGAAACCGAAATCTTGGTCCGTAAATTGTCGGGATGTAACCCATTCCGCCGTCACGCCTGGAGGTTGAATGTCCGTCGAAAAATCTATCCGGGAAAAGCTCACAAAAGCGTTTTCGCCCTCGGAATTGTCCGTGGATAACGAGTCCGGCAAGCATGCGGGCCATGCGGGCACGCGCGATCATCTTGGCCGCGTGACGGGTGAGACGCATTTCCGTGTCCGGGTCGTGTCCAGCCAATTCGAGGGGAAGAGCCTTGTGCAGCGGCACCGGGATGTGAACGCGGCGCTGAAGGAGGAACTCGCGGGCCCTGTGCATGCGCTTGCGATCAAGGCCCTGACGCCCGTCGAGGCGGCGGGCTGACGATAGCGTATGAGCTGTTCCGCGCATCAGGCATGAGTTCGTTCGAAACACAGAAGGATTCCGATGGCAGTTCAAATTGATGGCCCGCGCCTCGAGCCCGCTTCGGGCGGCGCGCCAAAGCAGCTTGTGATTCTTTTGCACGGCTATGGCGCGGATGGAAACGATCTCATCGGGCTCGGAGAGGCGTGGGCAAGCTATCTGCCGGACGCGGCTTTCATTTCGCCCCATGCGCCGGAGGGGTTGCCCGGCCAGTTCTTCGGCGGGCGGCAGTGGTTCAACCTCGAAACGCGAAGCGAGAGGGAATGGGAGGAGGGCGTGCGCAAGGCGCAACCCGGAACTCATGGCGTTCATCCTCGATGAAGCCAAAAAAGCGCAACTCCCTCTCGGCTCGGTCGCGCTGGTCGGCTTTAGCCAGGGAACCATGATGGCCCTGCAAGTGGGCCTGCGTTTGCCGGAAGCGCCCGCGGCCATCGTCGGATTCTCGGGACATCTGGCGGGAGCCGCCCATCTCGCCGCCGAAATCAAGGCGAAGCCGCCGGTTCTTCTCATCCATGGCGCAGCCGACGACGTGATCCCCTATCAAGCCATCCATCTCGCGAGAAACGCCCTGGCGGCGGTTGACGTGCCCGTTCAATGGCAGATCAGGCCCGGCCTCGGGCACGGCATCGACCCGGAAGGCTTGCAGGCGGCTGGCGTTTTCCTTCGTATGGCGTTTGGCCTGGCCGAGCGGACTTGAAAGATGCATTGGGAGCCGCCGCAGCGGCTCCGCTAATCTGCCCGGCGGATCGTCAGCCCGGACGCGCTCGCTGCGCCTTCGCCATCCCGGCCAAGCGAAGCGCGAGCCGGTATCGAAAAAAGACAGGCGCTTTAATCTGTTACGATCCCGGACAAGGCTACGCCTTTCCGGGACTTGATTACCCGGATGTTGCCGCTAGTAGAAGCAGCCAAGACAAACTTGGCGAATTCTCGCTCCACCGTCATGGCCGGGCTTGACGCGGCCATCCAGCTAAACAATTGAAGGCATTACGAATTTTCTGGATGGCCGGGCCGGAGCCCGGCCATGACGATAAGCGCGCGGCCATGACGACGTAATTGGCGGAAACATCCGGGTAATCAAGTTCCCGGATGACGGCGGCGGTGATCCGTTGGCGTGTGTGGCAAAGTCTGCTTAGCCTCGCCTAACGGTAGCGATACTGGCGCGGGGCGACCGGATACTGCTCGTACCCGCTGCTGCCGCCGCCAAAAAGCGAGTCCAGAAAGCTGTTTCTGTAGACGTAGGGGGTACTCGGGTAGCCCCGGCGAGAGATTGGCTGCTGCTCATAGGCTTCGTCGTCCGCCGCGTAATGCCTGGAGTGCACGTTGGCTTCCTCCAGCTCCACCGGGGCCAAGTGGTTGCGGCCCTTCACGATCTGATTCCATTTGCCTTCGAGCGCAAGCGTAATGCGGCGCTCGTGCCCGTAGACGTCGGGAAATGTGTGCAGATTGCCGTCGTCGTCGACCAAGGCCGTGAAATAGGTCATGTGAATCATGATCTTGTGCTCCACCGGGATCTCGTTGTTGTTGCCGCCCTTGTTGAGGCTCTCTCTCGTCTTGGCGGTATCCCAGCCCTTATCCTCGCGCAGGAGTATTTCAGCGAGCCCGATCGGGTTGTGGACCCGCATGCAGCCGTGGCTGTAGGTGCGTTTGGAAACGCGGAACATCCATTTGTCCCTCTCCAGCGCATCGTGCATGAAAACGGTGTGCTGGCTGGGGAATGAGAATTTCACTTTCCCCATCACGCTCTTCGGCCCGTTCGGCTGAATGACCTCGAAATTGCGAATGTCGGTGGCCGCCCAATTCACCTTTCGCCAATCGATCGGCTCGCCATCCCTGAGCACTTCGAGCCCCCATTCGCGCATGAGGCTGCCGCCCCTGACAAGGTTGGGCAACAGCTCGCGCACCTTGATTGAATCGGGAACGATCCAGGTGGGCTTGAAGGTGATCTTGCGCAGAGGGCGGCTGAAAATCGGCGTCTGCTTGTCCGTCTGGCCTGTGACTATGGCCTCCTTCCGCACGACGACGCCATCCTTCATGACGCGCTGCGTGTATTCGGGGATGTTATTCCAGACATAGAGGTCGCCCATGTCATCGGGCATCCAGCGCCATTCCTCCATGTTGGCGAGCAGCCTTTTGGCCTCGGCGCTTTGCGCCTTGTTGCGTTCCACGAGGGCGAGATACTTCTGCCGAAGTCTCTCGAACTGCGGGTGCTTCGGATTGAGGTTGTGGAGATACGCGTCGGGCTGATCTGTTGCCGCGATGCCTTCGAGGATTGCCTGCGGCTTGAGCAGTTGGGGCCGGCGGTCGAGATAGGAACTCAGCTCTTCGGACGGATCGATGATGCGACCGCCACGGGCATAGCGGCCATATTTCAAGATAGCGAGCGAGATTTTGACCTCGGCGGCAGCCATGTCTTCGGGTGACGGAGCGGCCGCGCTTTCGGCGTCGAGACCTGCAGGCAAGGGAAAATCGCGAGGGTCGAGCCCCCAGTCCCTGGATCGCTCGATCTCGGAGGCTATTGCGGCTGCTTTCGGGGTAAATCCGGTCTGCGGCGCCGCCCAGAGCGGAGCAAAACCGCGGGCCTCGTAGAACGACACAAGCGCTGCGTGTTCATTGCGCTCCTCGTCGCCGGTCGCGGCTGGAAGACTGGAAAGCGCTTTGCGCAGGGACTCAGCCTCGGCAGGGGCCGCGGCCGGCGCGTTCAGGGGCTTTGGCGATGGCTCATCCGCTGCTTTTGAAGCGAGGGAGGGCTCAGCCGGCTGCGGGGCCGAGTTCTGCGACGGGGCAGGCTGCTCTGGGGGCGATGGCTCTGCTTCGGACTTGACGCCAGCCGCTTCCTGCGACGCTGGGCCCTGCGTTGCCCCGGAGGGTTGCTCCCCAGGCGAGGGCTCCGCTGTTTCAGCGGACTCGGCGGTTGCGGGCGGTTCGGCCTCCGCTTTATCCGCAGCCGCATTTTCATTCTCTTGCGTCGAGAGGCTAACCGCCGGAGCGGGTGCGTCCTGGCTCTGTCCCGCGCTTGAGCTTGCCGCGGAAGGCTCGGCTTTTGGCGAGCTTGCTGGCTCTGCGGCCGGGAAGGCGGCGATCATCGCCGGATCGGGAGCGGCGGCTGGTTCTTCTGCGCGCGAAGACCCTGCGGCCATGGCGGCAAGCGCCACAGCTCCAAACGCGAAGAAAAGCCTGCGAATCATCTCAATGCTCCTTAGCCGGGGGAGTCCTAAGCAATGAAGCCCCGGCCAACGTTAGCCCGGAGCGAACGAACGTGTAAACGAATCCGGTAAAACAATGAGGAAAATGTGGACGCAGTGGCATTGCATTCAGTCGATCGGTTTCCCGTGCCTCTCAGGCAACAGTACTTCTGGCGTGGCGTGAATCGCGAATTCGCCTCCCCCCGCTGCCGCCGCATACGTTAACGCGACTATGATTAATTCCGCCGGGCCGGATTTATTTCTGGTCGGATTGCCCTAAAAAATGGTCTATTCCGCGAGCGCCGCGCCTTTGGCCGGACGCCAATACGCTGCTTTAACCCACTGAAAATGATCGGGTATTCGCGGCCAATCGGCAGGGTTAACGGATTGTATTTTGCGACGGAAGTGGGCGCGCAAAAGTCCGTTAAATATATTTCGGCCGCACCTGTTAACCCTGTTTGCGCCCTTCGCAGCCGAGGCGGGGCATGCGCGCCACTATTTTAATCATTCAAATCAATGGGTTGGTGTGTTTACCTCTCGATAAGGCGCTTTTATCTACAATTTCGGCAGGCGCTTGGTATGGCCGGGATTTTGAACCATTGGAGCACGGCATTTTGGACCATTGGAGCAATTGGCGGCATTCGTTTAGGCTCATCGCGGGATGCAACTGAGTCGGGGACCGATGAGGGACGCTGGAGGGGATCTACTGCAGGCGATGGAGGGGCGGCGCTTCGGCGCGATCCTGGCCGATCCGCCGTGGCAGTTTCAGAACAAGACGGGGAAGGTTGCGCCGGGGCACAGGCGCCTCAATCGCTACGAGACGCTGACGCTGGCGGAGATCAAGGCGCTGCCCATCTCCGAGATCGCCGCGGCGACGAGCCACTTGTATTTGTGGACGCCCAACGCGCTCCTCCCTGAAGCGCTCGGCGTGATGGAAGCCTGGGGCTTCGCCTACAAGTCGAACATCGTCTGGCACAAGATCCGCAAGGACGGCGGGCCGGACGGGCGCGGCGTCGGCTTCTACTTCCGCAACGTGACGGAGTTGCTGCTGTTCGGCGTGCGCGGCAAGAACGCGCGGACGCTTGCCCCTGGCCGCCGCCAGGTGAACTACCTCGCCACGCGCAAACGGGAGCACAGCCGCAAGCCCGATGAGCAGTATGGCCTGATCGAGGCCTGCTCGCCGGACCCCTTTGTGGAGCTGTTCGCGCGCGGCGTCCGCGACGGCTGGCAATGCTGGGGCGCGGAGGCTAACGGAGATTACGAGCCGACATGGCCGACTTACAAATCGGCTCGCGAGAAAGTTTCGCTTGCGTGTAGCGCGGATGTCGCTGATTCGTTCCTGTGAACCAAACCGGAACGAACGCATATTGCCTCGGCGTCTTCCCGGAAAGGCGAAGCCTTATCCGGGATCGTAACGTATTGAAGCGCCTAGCATTTTCGATCCAGGCTCGCGCTTGGCCAGGCCGGGACCGATGCGCCGGCTCAGGCGTGGATCGACTTGCCGTGCTCGGCGATATCCAGCCCTTCGACTTCGGATCGAGGATGTACGCGCAGCGGCGTTAACACCGAAACGGCGAGAAGGATGATCGATGTGGCGACCGCGCAGTAGGCGACGGTGACGCCGACGCCATAGAGCTGGATCAGGAGTTGATGGGCGTTGCCTTCAAGGAGGCCCGGATATCCGTTGGGCGCGTCCGCTCCGGCGGAGACCGCTGCGGTCGCGAACACGCCCGTCAGAACCGTTCCGAGAATGCCGCCGACGCCGTGAACGCCGAATACGTCGAGCGAGTCGTCATAGCCGAGCCAGCGCTTGAGTTCCGTCGATGCGAAGTAGCAGACCGCGCCCGCCGCGATGCCGATCACGAGCCCATGCCAAGGCAGGATATAGCCTGACGCCGCCGTGACCGTGCCAAGTCCCGCCACCGCGCCCGAGATCAGGCCAAGCACCGACGGCTTGCCGCGCGCGAGCCATTCCATGCCGACCCAGGTCAGCGCGCCGGCGCTTGCGGCAAGGTGGGTCGCGACGATGGCCATGGCCGCGCGCGAGTTCGCTCCATAAGCCGAGCCGCCGTTAAAGCCGAACCAGCCGACCCAGAGCAGGCCGGTGCCGACCACCGCCATGGAGAGATCGTACGGCGCAAGGTTCTCGTGGCCGTAGCCTTTCCGTTTACCCAGTATGAGCGCGGCTACGAGCCCCGCGATACCGGCGTTGATGTGAACGACGGTGCCGCCCGCGAAGTCGAGCAGGCCCGCGGTGGCGAGGAAACCGCCGCCCCACACCCAGTGCGCGACCGGGATGTAGACAAAGGCCAGCCAAAGCGTCGCAAACAGCATGAAAGCCGAAAACCGCATCCGCTCCGCCACCGAGCCCGCGACCAGCGCAACCGTGATGATCGCGAACGTCATCTGGTAGATCATGAACAGGATTTCGGGGATGGTCTTCGCGAAGGGACTGACGGACGTCATCGTGATCCCGGTCAGGAAGAGCCGGTCGAACCAGCCGATGTACGGGCCGTCTCCGGTGAAGGCGAGCCCGTAGCCGAAAATCATCCAGAGCACGGAAACGAGCGCGGCCGCGGCGAAGCTTTGGGCCATGGTGGCGAGCACGTTCTTCTTGCGCACCATGCCGCAATAAAACAGCGCCAGCCCCGGCAGCGTCATCATCAGCACGATGCCCGTTGCGACGAGCATCCACGCCGTGTCCGCGCCGTCGATCCCGGAGTTTTGCGCCCATGCGGGCGTCGTCCCAAGCAGAAACAATGGCGCAGCCGAAAGCACGCAGCCGCGAAGCCGCGCCGATCCTAGTCTTCTCATCTTGTCCTCAGTTTTTTACGTGGCGGCCCCGTCAGATCGACCCGCCTTTAACCGGTATCGACTAAAGGCGGAAAAGTTGATCGATTCCAAAGTGCTAGAGCAGCTTATCCGCCTCCAAATGGACGCGGGCTGCTCTAGAGGGCGTCGCTATCGCCTTCGCCTGTCCGGATGCGCACCGCATGATCGATCGGCACCACGAAGATCTTGCCGTCGCCGATCTCGCCGGTCCGCGCGGATTCCGCGATGATCTCGATGGCTTTGTCCGCGATTTCGTCCGGGACGGCGACCTCGATACGCATCTTGGGCACGAAATCGACTTGATATTCCGCGCCCCTGTAGATCTCGGTATGGCCCTTCTGGCGGCCATAGCCCTTGACCTCGGTGACGGTCATGCCGTCGATTCCGGCGCCGGAGAGCCCCTCGCGCACCGCATCGAGCTTGAATGGCTTTATAATGGCTGTGATGAGCTTCATGAGGTGATCCTGGCTAGGATGAGTGCATCTCGTGAAGTTTATGCACAAAAGCGAGCCAGCACAACGCGGCAAATGCTCAAGGTATAGCCACGATGATTCCTAATTAAGCGATAGCGGCATGGAAGAAAATGAACCGCCCGCCCAGGCCCTTACGGATAGAGCCGCGTCTTCTTCCAGGGCATGTCCGCGTTCTCGCGGGTGAAGCAGATGCGGTCATGCAGCCTGTGCGGCCTATCGGCCCAGAATTCGATCTCAACCGGAATGACGCGGAACCCCGACCAATAGCGCGGGCGGGCTGGGTTCATGCCCTCGAATTCCTTCTCGAAGCGCGCCACCGCTTCGACCAGTTCCGCCCGGCTTGCGAGCGGCCGCGACTGCTGGCTGGCCCAGGCGCCGATGCGGCTCCCCATGGGGCGCGAAGCATAATAGGCGTCGGCCTCCGCGACGCTCACGGGCTCCGCCGTTCCCCGGATGCGCACCTGCCGCCTGAGCGACTTCCAATGAAAGCACAAGCACGCTTTCGGGTTGGCGAGAAGCTCCTGGCCCTTCACGCTCTCGAAATTCGTGTAGAAGACGAAGCCGCGCGGATCCAAGCCCTTGAGGAGCACGACCCGGGCGTTCGGCATGCCGTTCTGATCGACGGTCGCCAGCGTCATCGCGTTGGCGTCGTTGATCTCGGTGCGCTCCGCTTCGTCGATCCACTGGTTGAAAAGCGCTTCGGGGTGGGACGCCTCGGTAAAATCTTCTGCACCGGTCTTCGCAGTCATGCTTGCAGCCCTGAATTTGGGGTCGGACGTTTCATCGCGGATGGGCATCCTATCGCGAAGAGTTGCGTGCGTGTATCGAATTCGTAGCCGGTGGCGCGCATAGCTGGTGAGCTTCAATATATCGTGGCGCTTCCAAGCGCACACTTTACGCAGCGAGCTTAATGTGTAGGATGCGTGACCGTTAACAGCGGGGAGCGAACGTGGCCCAGTCAGCATCATTGATGAGCGGAAAACGCGGCCTGGTCATGGGCATCGCGAACAATCGGTCGATTGCCTGGGGCATCGCCAAGGCAGCCGCGGATCAAGGCGCTGAACTCGCCTTCACCTATCAAGGCGATGCCCTGAAAAAGAGGGTGGAGCCGCTCGCTGCCGAAGCTGGGGCGAAGCATGTGCTGCCTTGCGATGTGAGCGACGACGCCTCGGTCGATGCGGTCTTCGAGACTTTGAAATCGAGTTGGGGGTCTCTCGATTTCGTCGTGCACGCAATCGCCTACTCGAACAAGGAAGAGCTCGACGGGCGGTACGTCGATACGACCGCTGACAATTTCACAAAAACGCTTTTGATCTCCTGCTATTCCTTCACGGCCATCGCCAGGCGCGCCGAAAAGCTGATGGCGAATGGCGGCTCGCTCTTGACGCTGACCTATTATGGCGCCGAGAAGGTCATGCCCCATTACAATGTGATGGGTGTGGCGAAGGCCGCGCTGGAGGCGAGCGTCCGTTACTTGGCCGAAGACCTTGGCCGGCAGAAGATCCGCGTCAATGCAATTTCCGCAGGCCCGATCAAGACACTCGCGGCGTCTGGCATTGCGGACTTCCGCTACATTCTGAAGTGGAACGAATACAATTCGCCGCTCCGCAGAACGGTCTCCATCGAGGACGTGGGCGGGGCGGGACTTTATCTCCTCTCCGATCTCAGCCGCGGCGTCACGGGAGAGGTGCATCACGTCGATGCCGGCTATCACGTTGTGGGCATGAAAGCTGAGGATGCCCCAGATATCGCCGTCGTTCAGCCATCGAATAGCTGAAATCATAACAGCTAAAGGCGATCATTTTCAGGAATGCCGAGTCGTGCGGCATCGGGGCGGACTCATTTCATGGAACCATTTAAGGCGCTGGTTTTGCTTGCCGCCGCGGCAATCGTGTCGTTCGTGGCCGCGGGTGCGGTGGGATTCTATGCAGGCTACTCCGCTGGACGGGGGAACCTTGAAGAGATCAAAGCTCAGATCTCAGGTGTACAGGCTGTCGTCCCCTTCGGCGATGGGAGCCCCGTTTCGCTGAAGCCTGTCCTTGACGATGTTCGCGCCCTTGCGAAGCAGGTTGAAGCGCTTGCCACAGTCAAGGCGAGCGCCGCCGCCGACAACGACTCCAGCACGAAGCTGGTTCTGGACGAGATCAAGGGGCTTTCCAGCCAGATCGATGGCTTGAAGCAAGATACCTTGAAGCCGTTGCCCGCGCCGGTGGCCGCAATAGACCGGCCCGGCTCCAAGCCTCTTGCCCCCGACTACACGGACACGCTGCAGGATATCCGCGATCAGGTCCACGCCTTGAATGCCAAGGTCGAGAAGCAGGAGCCGAAAACGCCGAAGGCTCTCATGGAGGAGATGCGGGCGCTCGGCGCGTCCATTCAGTCACAAGAGCCGAATTTGCGGCGCATCATTGGCGACGAAATCCGCACCGCCGTTGCCGAGCCGAAGGCGCCAAGGGCTCTTGCTGACGAGCTTCGGACGCTGAGCGCCTCCATCCAGGCGCAAGAGCCGAATTTGCGGCGTATCATTGGCGATGAAATCCGCTCCGCCGCCGCCGAGCCGAAGGCGCCAAAGGCTCTTACGGAGGAGGTCCGGGCCCTTAGCGCCTCCATCCAGTCACAAGAGCCGAATTTGCGACGTATCATTGGCGAGGAAATCCGCTCCGCCGAGCCGAAGGCGCCAAAGGCTCTCATGGATGAAATCCTGTCGTTGATTACGGCCATCCAAGCTCAGGAGGGAAATCTGCGGCGCGCCGCTGGCGATGAAGCCCGTTCCGCCATTGCTGCTTCACAGACCATGGAGTCGAAAGCTGATTCGAAAGCGCCGAAGGCCGTCCTTGATGAAATTCGGTCGCTGAACGTGTCAATCCAGGCCCAAGAGCCGAATATGCGGCGCATCATTGGGGAAGAGGTCCGCTCCGCCGTTGCGGCTTCACAGAACGCGGAGCCGAAAGCGCCAAAGGCTATCGTCGAGGAGTTGAAGGCGCTCAGTTCCTCCATCCAGTCGCAGGAGCCAAATGTACGGCGTGCTGTAGCCGAGGAGCTGCGCACGGTTGTCGCGAGCCTGCAGAACGCGGAGCCAAAAGTTCCGAAGGCGATCCTGGATGAAATTCGAGCCCTTTCGGCCAACGCCAAGGCGCAGGAAGCGCGTCCGCAGGCCCCGCAAGCCTCCGTCGTCGATCAGATCAAGGTGCTGCAAGCCTCGGTCGAAGCGCTGAAGGCAAAGCTTTCGGAAGAGAGGGGCCGTAGCGATAACGTTGCGAGCGCTGACATCGCCCAGCTTCGCCAGCTTGTGGCCACCGCATCGGATCAGTTCGGCAAGTGCCAGACACAACTTGCTTCGATGGGTGGACCAGGATCGGGATTCGCCGCGCAGCAAGCCGCTGCCGCCACTGCTGCAGCAATCACGATATCCCAGGAGAAGAAACCGGAGGCGTCAGCTCCTGTCTTTTTCGACAGTGTCATGTTGAAGAAGGATCAGGAGAAGCAATATGACGAAATCGGCGTGAAGCTTGCGCTTCAGTCCATTGGTCCTCGCCAGGTGCGCGTTGCCGTCAACAACAAAGGCTTTGGCTTGTCATTTGGCGAGCGGAAGGTGTTTCGCAGCCAGGATGTCGAGTGCGAGATCAACCTGATGGAAACAAATCTCAACGAGGGGCAAGCCCGCGTCAGCATTTCCTGCAAGCGCTGACGTGAAGCTCGATGCCGCTGATCTATTTCGTGAGGCATGGTCAAACTGACTTTAATGCCGCCAAGCGCATCCAGGGCACGCTGGAGACCCCGATCAACGCGACGGGCCGAGACCAGGCACGCCGAAACGGCGGCCTTCTTGCAGAACTCATCGGCGAGAAGGACCGGTTCGACTTTGTCGCAAGCCCGCTTTTGAGGGCGCGGCAAACCATGGAGATCGTGCGCGGTGCGATCGGCCTTCCCACGCACGGCTACCGCACGGATGATCGGTTGAAGGAAATCAGCTTCGGTGCATGGGGCGGCCTGACCTGGGCGGAAATCGAGGCCCGCGATCCGGGGACCTATGCGCGCCGGCAGGCCGACCGGTGGAACGTCCCGGCGCCCGGCGGCGAGTGCTACCGCGATTTGTACCGCGCAGTCGTGGATTGGCTTGAAAGCGTGACATCGGACACCGTCGTTGTCGCGCATTACGGGACGGCCCGCTGCATTCGCGGCCACATTCTCAAGCTCGCGCCGGACGAGATCCTCAATCTTGACGCGCCGCAAGATAAGGTGCTCATGATCGAAGGCGATGCAACGACATGGCTTTGATAGGGCCGCTTTGTTATGTCCCATAACACATTCGGTCATCTGTTCCGCGTTACGACCTGGGGCGAAAGCCATGGGCCTGCCATCGGTTGCGTGATCGACGGCTGTCCGCCCGGCATTCCGCTCACCGAAGACGATATCCAGCCCTACCTCGATAAAAGGCGCCCAGGGCAATCGCGCTTCACGACGCAGCGGCAGGAGGAGGACAAGGTCCGGATCCTGTCCGGGGTTTTTCCCAATGAGGCGGGGACGCAGGTCACCACCGGCACGCCGATTGCGCTTCAGATAGAAAACCAAGACCAGCGCTCGAAAGACTATTCCGAGATCAAGGACAAGTACCGTCCCGGCCATGCCGACTACGCCTACATCCAGAAGTATGGCATTCGCGACTATCGCGGCGGCGGGCGTTCGTCCGCGCGCGAAACGGCGATGCGTGTCGCCGCAGGGGCCGTCGCGCGCAAAGTTTTGCCCGGAGTTGAGCATTCGGGGCGCGCTCGTTCAGCTTGGAACCGAAAGGATCGAGCGTTCCAACTGGGACTGGGAGGAGGTGGATCGAAATCCGTTCTTCTCGCCGGACCACGCCAGCGTCCAAGGCTGGGCTGCCTACCTCGATGCTATCCGGAAGGCGGGGTCTTCCTGTGGAGCGGTTGTTGAGGTTGTTGCCGAGGGCGTAGCCGCGGGGCTTGGCGCTCCAATTTACAGCAAGCTCGACCAGGACATCGCTTCCGCTTTCACGAGCATCAACGCCGTCAAGGCTGTCGAAATTGGCGACGGTTTCGCCTGCGCCTCTTTTTCGGGCGAAGAGAATGCCGATGAAATGCGCATCGGGTCAGACGGAAAGCCCGTTTTTCTTTCCAACCACGCGGGAGGCATCCTGGGCGGCATTTCGACCGGCCAGCCCATCGTCGCTCGTTTCGCCGTCAAACCAACCTCTTCGATCCTGACGCCCCGCCGCACAATTGACGCGCAGGGCCACGAGACCGACATCCTCACCAAGGGCCGGCACGATCCTTGCGTCGGTATTCGTGCGGTTCCGGTGGGGGAGGCGATGATGGCGCTTGTTCTCGCCGATCATTTTCTAAGGCACCGCGCACAGACTGGCCGCTGAAACACCTTTTGCCGTCGCATTGTTACTGGAAGGGTTTATCGAGACCGGCTCATGGCGCGACGCCCAGGACTTCCGGGATATTTGCAGGAAGGATTCATTCTTCCTTACAACAAAAAGGAGGCGGCGCGATTTAACGCGCTCGCGGCGATCACGGCGGCAACCTCCGCCGCATGGCTCACCTGGGGCTATCAACTCCTCTCCATAACGGCCATCCTGGCAGGGTGCTCCGCATATTACTTCTTCCCATTCACCGAGACGAGGCCGAGGCTCGGCGCGAACCAGTACGGGCTTTTCGTGGACGGTTTCGGCCTCATCGCGTGGCGCGCAATCGACGACATCAGCCTCGTCACGTATTCGATTCGAACGCTCGAAATGGAGGAGCTGCACATCAAGCTGAAGCAGCCTGTGCACAGCGCCCTTCTCGCGGATTGGCGGGACCTTCCCGT
Source organism: uncultured Alphaproteobacteria bacterium (assembly GCA_963757195.1). Classification (GTDB taxonomy): domain Bacteria; phylum Pseudomonadota; class Alphaproteobacteria; order Rhizobiales; family Rhodomicrobiaceae; genus Rhodomicrobium. The sequence goes on along the minus strand of CAVWQG010000001.1, from coordinate 235,070 downwards.
TTGGCGGCTCCTCATGCGGCTGCCTTGGACCATGGGCTACGACAATATCGTGCGCATCGACCTCCAGCCATTCGCTCCGCCTCCCGATGAGATCATCCGCACCATGCAGCGCATGTGGCGGTATTACCGGTGACCGGCCTGCCGTTAATGCTGGCGCCGCAGTTCCCGCTCCTCGAAGATCTCCTCCCGCACCTGGCCATAGCTCAGCACGGAAAACAGGACCGTACCGCCAAACACGTTTCCGGCGAGCGTAGGCAGAAAGAACCTTACTGATGCGTCGTAGAACGTAATGAGCCCAGCTGACCATCCATAGAGCGCCTCGGCCGAACCGGCGACGATGTGGGTAAACCCGAGCAGCGCGATCAGATAGGTCAGAAGGCCGATAACCAGGAACTCTCCCCCAGAGACGGAGGCGATGATCCAAACCACGGCGGCGATGAGCCAGCCGGCCCCAATGCCCTTCGCGAACATCTCCAACGGGGAATTGTGCATCAAATTCTCGACGAGCTTCGCCATCTCCCCGCTCACCTGGTCGCTCAGCATAGGGAGGAACGCAAAAGCGCAAGCGAATAAAAAGCACCCAACGACGTTCGCGGCGAGCACGACCCCCCAAAGGCGCAACATTCTGAGGAGCCAGCTTATCTTCCAGCGGGTAATGACGGGGAGAACAGCCGTTAGCACGTTTTCCGTGAAGAGTTGCTGCCGCCCGAGAATCACAATGATGAAACCGACCGAATAGCCGAGCGAGGCCAGGATGTGATTCCACTGTGATTGCGGAAGTCCGGCGCCCAGAGCGGCTTGGCTGAGAAAAGAAAAGCCGATGGAAATGCCCGCGGCAACGCCCGACCACCAGAGCGAAGCAATCGGCCGCTGCAGTTCCCTTTCCCCTTCCAGCCGGATGATCTCGTAGACCACGGGCGCACGAGGACGCTGGGCCTCGCGCACCTCGCTTTGCTCTTTGTCGGTAAGCCCGCGCTCCGCTTCGGGCACCTCCTCTTCATCGAGTGGGCAAGACCCTTCGAGGGTGGGCTGAGCTTCATCTTGGATCACGCGGAATCATCCTCTTAGCTACGGCATCACCATGGTTAAAACCTGGGAGTAGCGAGCGATCCATCGTTACGGTTTGCGCCGAAGAACCGGGGACCGGTTCGCGATGCGTCCGGCGCCCCGGCAAGGAACAGGAACGGATTGCCATTGTTCACCGATTACGGGTCCGCTCTCCGCGAGCGGGCTATTTTCGAAACTTAGCGGAACAGGAGAACTTCATGGCGCGCACATCCGCAGCGGACTTGGCCCATGGCCTCAAAGGCGCGAAATTCCCGATGAACAAGAAAGATCTCCTCTCGCTCGCCCGGAATAATGGCGTAGCCGATGAGGTGTTGCATACCTTCGAAGAAATGCCCGAGGGAGAGTATGGCTCCGTTACCGACGTCGAGCATGCCTTCCATGAGGAACAGGGCGGCGTCGAAGGACGCGAGCGAGGCAATAAAGGTGAAGCGACAACGGCAGCACAAAAGGGCGGCCAGCATAGCCACGGCGGTCACAAGCGCTGATGACCAACAGCTCAGCACCGCGCCGCCATGGCGCCTGGGACGGAGTTCCGGATCGCCCGTTGGCCGTGGTCACGGGCGCCTCATCCGGGATCGGGTACAACCTTGCCCGGCTAGCCGCCTTGAACGGCTTCGATCTTGTCGTCGCAGCAGACGAGGAGAGGATACGGGACGCGGCGCGCGACTTCGCGAGGCTTGGAGCCAATGTTCGCGCGGTTGAGGCTGATCTCTCCACGGAGAAGGGCGTGGATACCCTTTATGCTGCCACGAAAGAGCTTCACCGCCCAGTCGAGGCGCTTTTCGCTAATGCCGGACGCACGCTTGGCGAGGCGTTTACGGATCAGGATTGGCGCGAAGCCAAGGGCGTGATCGACACGAACGTGAAAGGCGCCGTCTACCTGCTTCACAAGTTCGGACGCGATATGCGCGAAAGGGGGAAGGGGCGGATCTTGATAACGGGCTCGGTGGAGGGCTACGTCCCGGGCGCGGAACAGGCGGTTTATAACGCCTCGAAGGCTTTTCTGAATTCCTTCGCGATCGCGTTACGCCACGAGCTTATGGGAAGCGGTGTGACGGTGACTTGCCTGCTTCCGGGGGCGACGGATACGGAAATCTTCGCCCGGGGACGGGTAAAGAACACGGTCCTTGGCCGCGGACCAAAGTCGGATCCCCTCGCCGTGGCCAACACAGGCTTCAGCGCCATGATGCGAGATGAGGAGAGCGCGGTGCACGGACTCTCGAACAAGATCATAAGCGCGGCGTCGCGGCTGACGCCACCGGGTATCGCGGCCCGGCTTCACGCGATCGCGACCGAGCCGCTGGACCGGTAAAAAAGAAGGGAAGGCTACAAGCGGCCTTCCTCTTCCTGTTTCGCGATTTTTAGCGGGGCTTTCCTGATTGGATGCCCCGGCCTCGTGCAATGCGATCGCGACTGCCTGGCGGCGGCTTTTCACAGCCTTCCCTGTGCCGGTTTCAAGTTCGCCATGCTTGTACTCATGCATGACGCGGCCCACGGTTTCTTTTTGCTCCTTGGTTTCCTTCGGCATCTTATGGTCCTCGTAAGGTTTGCCGACGCCTCAAACGTTGAGGCGTCTCAAGCAACCTTATTTCTTGATGATCGAACCCTCACGATCCCTTGTTTGTTCGCTGGCTCGAGTGAGAGCCGACTGCCGGTCCTCGCCCGCTCTTTTCGATGTCCAGAAGAAGTGTACGATCGCATAGATGATCGCGATGCCGAACGTCATGAAAGCAAGCGCCGGGATGAGCTGGTCGCTATTGAGCAAAGAATTCCTCCATGGTGATGTGTAAGCCGGCTTGTAAGCCAAAGCCATCCCGGAATAACCCGCGGAAAAGCGCAATGATCCGGTTCAATAAAGCGGATATCATTCGGGTTTGGAATAAATCTCCAAGGACAATCCGGTTATTAATCTAAAAAGGAATTAATACGCCCCTCGAGAACACAGCTTATTCTAGACAAGTTTGCTTGAGAGCTTGCAGGATCTCTCGATCTGAGCATCAATCCGCTTGTGCCGCCAGGGACGTTCTCGCGGATTTCACCTGGTCTTCGGAGACCCGAGGCGCTGCGTTGCCCCATGCGTTTCGCACATAGGTTAAGACGGCGGCTATTTGCCGGTCGCTCAGCTGCCAGGCATAGGACGGCATGCCGGGGCCGGTCGGAGCGCCTGGCGTGGACGCGCTTTTTGTGCCGTCTATCACGACGCGGATCAGGGACGTTGGATCGACCGCTCGAACGGACGGCGCCACGTGCAGCGCCGGAAACATTTCCGCCACGCCGCCTCCATCAAATTTATGGCACGCGGAACATTGGTCTCCGTAGATGGCGGCGCCGGCCTTCATGACAGGGTCGGAGGCGGCGACGGCTTGAGGGGCCGGAGTTTCGGCCGGGCTCTGGTCCTTGAGATAGACCGCAATCGCCTTGAGATCCTGATCGGAGATTTTCGAGCTGGATCGCTCGACCTCCTCGCCCATGGGGCCGGAGGCGGCAGCTGCCTTGTTATGCCCCGTCTGCAGATACTGAGCGATGTCGTCCGCCGACCATGTGCCGAGGCCAAGCCGCTTGTCGTTCGTGATGTTGGGGGCGTGCCAGCCCTGGATGGAATAGCCCTGGAAACGGCGGCGATTATCGTCCCCTCCAAGGAACGATTTCGGCGTGTGACACGCGCCGCAATGCATCGGCCCCTCCACGAGATACGCGCCGCGGTTCCACTCCGCGGATTTGCTTGGGTCCGCATGCCATCCTGGCCGCGGCCGGTAAAGCAGGTCCCAGAACCAGAGCGAGGCGCGAATGTTGAAAGGGAAAGGGAGCTGGTCCGAGACAACGTCATTTCGAATCGGCTTGAGGGTCGAGAGGTAGTCCCAAATGGCGGCGACATCCTCATCCGTCATCTTGGAATAATAGACATAGGGCATGGCCGGATAGAGATGCATGCCGCCCTTGCCCGTGCCGGTCTTGAGGGCCTGCCGGAATTCCTCGCCGGTCCAGTCCCCGATGCCTGTTTCCTTGTCCGGGGTGATGTTCGCGGCAACGACGTTGCCGAAAGGCGTTTCGATCGGGCGTCCCCCCGCGAACGGCTTTCCGCTGCCGGGATTTGTGTGACAGGCCGCGCAGTCCGCCGCGATTGTCAAATACTCGCCCTTCTTAATGCGGCTGAAATCCTGCTCGTCGGCGCCCCGGCTTTTCTCTGCGCCAGCACAGGCGAGGACGATACCAGCGGCGACAGTGAGCAGGATGCCTTTACGCATGAACAAGCGGCCCGGGATTTTTGAGATAGTTTTCGCGGATCGCTTTCGCGGTCCAGAAGGCCAGCGCGCCAAGCGTGCCGGTCGGGTTGTACCCTGCGTTCTGCGGGAAGTTGCTTGCGCCTGTCACGAACAGGTTCGGCACGTCCCAGCTCTGGCAATAGCGATTCATGGCGCTCGTTTTCGGGTCCGTGCCCATGATCGCGCCGCCACAGAGGTGCGTCGTCTGGTATTCGGTGATGTTGTAAGGGCCTTTGCGAGGCTTCTTCAGGACCTCGCGCGCGCCCATCTGCTTGATGATTTCGGCGAATTTGTCTGTCAGATAGGCGTTCATCTTCAGCTCGTTCTCATGGAAATCCATGGTGATGCGAACGAGCGGACGGCCGAAGCGGTCTTTATAGGTCGGATCGAGATCGAGATAGATGTCGCGGTAGCTGTAAAAGCTGCCGTGCACGCCCGTCCCTGGAACGACCGTGCTTTGATAGTGATCGCGGATAAACTGCTTCCACTTCGCGCCCCAGGAGGGAACGCCGTCTGCAACGTTTTCGCTCAAAATCGATAGGGCGCCCGTTGGTTTGCACCTGCCCCATATAGCCGCCGCCAATGAAGCCGAGCGGGCCATGATCGAAATTGTCGCCGTTGAACTCGTCGATGCACATGCCGATCGCGCCCGACGCGACGAAGGGGTTGAAGGTGTATTTGTCCTTGTCGAAGAAGCCGACCACGTCCGAGATGGTCTGATGGGTGTAGTTTCGCCCGATCACCCCCTCATTCTTCACGGGGTCGTAAGGCTTGCCGATGCCTGAGTGCAGGAGCAGCTGGACGTTGAAAATCGTGTAGGCGGAGAGGAGCACGAGGTCCGCCGGTTGCTCCCACTCCTGTCCCGACGTGTCCACGAAGGTTACGCCCGTGGCTCGCTTCCCGGAGTTGTCCACATTGATGCGCGTCACCTCGGAATTGTCGAAGGCCTTGAAGTTCTTCTTGAGGAGGAGCGCCGGAAGGACCGTCGTTTGCGGGCTTGCTTTTGAATAGTTGCCGCAGCCGAACCATTCGCAGAAGCCGCAGTAAGTGCAAGGCCCCAACTTCACGCCCCAAGGATTGGTGTAGGCCTGCGAGAGATTGCCGGAGGGCTGAGGAAAAGGCTTGTAGCCGAGTTCCCTCGCTGCCTTGCCAAAGAGCGTGTGGCTGAAGGGTTGAGGCTGTGCGGGAGTGGGGTAAGGCCGGGACCGCGGCCCTTCGAAGGGGTTGCCGCCGGCCTGGATTTGGCCCTTCAAGTTTCCAGCCGTGCCCGACGTGCCGCAAAGATATTCGAACTGGTCGTAGTGCGGCTCAAGGTCATCATAGGTCACGCCCCAGTCCTGAATTGTGCTGTCTTGCGGAATGAACTTTTCGCCATAGCGCTGGGTGAGGTGCGTCTTCAGGACGAAGTCCGACGGCAGGAAGCGCCAGGTTTCCGCGTTCCAATGCACCCCCCCGCCGCCGACGCCATTCGGCGGCATGAACGCGCCCCAGCTGCGGATCGGCAGCGCGGTCTGGTCCATTTTGTTGCGAAAGGTGAATGTCAGCTGCGCCGGGCGCAGAAATAGCTCGTGCCGGATGCGGTAGCGCAACTCGTCCTGATCGTAGGTCGTCGGAAAATCGGTCGGCGTATCTCGCCACGGGCCTCGCTCGATGGCGACGACATCGAGGCCCTCATTGGCGAGTTCATAGGAAAGGATCGAGCCGGTCCAGCCGAGGCCGACGACTACGACGTCCTTACGGGGAAGTGTTCGTGCCATGTGCGCCCCTCATGCCCTGCCGGGCGTCCACTCCGCCCGGCCCTTAATGCTGACGGGCGGATACGGGTAACGCTCGTTGTGCCGGGAAACCCAGTCGCGGTAATCGTAGCGCGCGCCCGGAAAGCCAATCATCGCCCAGCCGACCATGTCGCGATTGCCGCCGTAAATGGGATCGGCGAAAAAGCCTTCGCGCGTGTCCTTGAGGAGGTGCTTGAAGAATGTCTTGCTGTCCTGACCGCTGAGCTGAACCGCACCCTTTTCGAGCTCGGTTAACACCTCATCCTTTGTCTGATCGGGAAGCTGGGCGAAGGTTTTTCCCTCGTATTTGCTTTTGCAGTAGTCGTTGAGGGCCGCCAGACCCCGGCGGTATTGGACCGCGGGGGTTAAGGGTGATTGGGAGCCCTGCTGCGGCGTGCCTTTTTCGAACGGGCCTTGCTTATAAAGGCCCTCGGAACTGCCGTATCCGCCTGCGAGCTGGTTGTCGATATAGACGGCGCAGCCTGCCCACTTTCCACCGGGCGTCTCGGCATCCGGCGGAATGATCCGGTCCACGATCGCCTCCACCGTTTCGGCTTCGGGGGCGGTGAAAAAGACCCAGCGGTCTGTAATCGCTGGCTTCGGCGGGTTTGCGGCCTGCGGTTTCCAAGGGGCCCGTCCTTCAATGATCTCGGCGCGCCCGCTGCGCTGCGCCATCATGAAAATCGCCGCTACGGCGAGAATATCGCGCCTGCGAAAATTCATAAGTTTCCACCCAAATGTTCACCGCGACAAAACCGGTGTCAGTGTTAGGTTCCGGGGTCCGTAGCGATTGGGGTTAGATTCCCGCCTTATGTGTAATAGAACGTACCCCTGACCCTCTCCTTGTGACAGCGCCGCCACAGCCGTTCGCGAAACCATGAGATTGCTAATGCCGACGCAGGAAATAACCATTCGGCCCGTACAGGAAATGACCGTTAGGGCGCTCTTGCTTGGCGAAGGTCTTGATGTGAAAGGACTGGAACGCCAGGACGCGTTCTCCACCAACCCGCTCGCGTTCCAGACCGCAAGCAACGGCACGGCGATGCTGTTCAAATTCGGCGTCGTTGTCTTCTTCAATATGACCCCGATCGAGGAGGATGAGCTGGTGCACGGTCTGACGCGCCGCATTAATCAGCCCTTGAACGAACGCGAGGTTGAAACCGCCGTCATCGCCATCGGCCCGGAGGAGGAGCCCCTTCTCTCAAGCTCGGGCGCGATCAGGATTTGAAGCGCCGATCCCGAAAAGCTGCTGCTCGTCGGGGAAGCGCTGGCGGTCTCGGTTGCGCTGGCTTACGACGAGCGCCGCATAGCGGCTGCTTTCGAGAAAATCGAGCCCGTTGCGGCGACCCTCCTCAAACGCCGCCTACCGTCGGGCCCGAGGTCCGGGATGCTCGAGCAGATCGGCGAGGCGCTCATGATCCAGAAGCGGCTCGCGTCCCGGGTCGATCTCGACGAAAAGCCGGATGTCTTGTGGGATCATCCCGAGCTTGAGCGTCTTTGGGCGAAGCTCGTCGACGAGTATGATTTGATGTCTCGCGCGCGGGCCGTGGAGCGCAAGCTCGTCGTCATCCGCGAAACAGCCGACACCATCACGGATTTGATTTCGACGCGCACCAGCCACCAGCTGGAAATTTACATCATCATCTTAATCGGCATCGAGCTTGTGCTTGGCTTGTACGACGCGTTTCTCAAGTAGCGCGGGCCCCCGATAAAGCGCGGCGGATCATGGAATAGCGCATCGCGCCCGTTATCTGCGCTGCCGCCGCGTACACAATGCCTCCGGCCCCGACGAGCACCAAAAGGGCTATGGCCTGCACCGTCCCGCTGTGGCCCGGCTCAAAATAAGGGGCAACGCCGCGGTTCACGGTATAGAGCGCCGCGCCCATCAACACGCTCGCGAGCAGGATCAAGGGCGCACGCCTTCGCAGCGCGGCGTTGAGGTGGAAATGACCGCGCCGCATCAAGGTGGTGGACAGCAGGATCGCATTCGTCCAGCCGGAAAGGCTGGTGGCGATGGCGATGCCGACATGGCCGATCACGAAGAAGAGCGAGAGCGAGCCGCCGATGTTCACCGCGACGGAAGCCATCGCGAACCACATCGGGGTCCTCGTGTCCTCACGGGCGAAAAAGCCGGGCAGGAACACCTTCGTCATCACGAAGGCCGGCAATCCGCAGGCAAAAGCGGCGAGCGCGGCAGAGACTTGAACGGTATCGGCCCCAGAGAAGGAGCCGCGCTGGAAAAGCACCTGGATGATGGGCTTCGGGATGACGATGAGCGCGACGGCGGCGGGCAGCGTAAGGAGCAGCGCGAACTCAAGGCTACGGTTCTGGCTCGTTGAGGCGCCGGCCTCGTCATGGTCCGCCAGATGCCGCGACAGCGTCGGTAAGAGAACAACGCCGATGGCGATTCCCACCATGCCGAGCGGAAGCTGGTTGATGCGGTCGGCATAGTACAGGAAGGAGACGGCGCTTGCCTGAAGCGAGGCGATCATCGTGCCGATAAAGATGTTCACCTGATTGATGCCGCCCGTTACAAGGCCGGGCACCGCGAGCTTGATCAGCCTCTTCATCTCGGGCGTCAGCCGCGGCCACGAGAAGCCGGGGTCCATGCCGAGCCCGCGCGCGGCCCAGGCCACAACAAAGAGCTGGGCGAACCCCGCGATCGTCACGCCCCAGGCCTGAATGATGCCCGCCTCCGGCTGGTCGTAGAAGCCGCTTGCAGCGGCAAACAGCGTGACGGAGATCAGGACGAGATTGAGGACGATAGGTGTAGCGGCGGGCGCGCTGAATTTGCCGAGCGCGTTCAGGATGCCGGCTGTGAGGGCTACCATCGACATGCAGACGAGGTAGGGAAAGGTGATGCGCGTCAAGAGCACCGCGAGCCGGAATTTCTCGGGATCGGCGCTGAAGCCGGGGGCGATGGCCCGGACGAGATAGGGCATGAAGATTTCGGCTGCGATGACCGTCGCGGTAACGCCCACGAACAGGATGGCGAGCGCCTGTTCCGCGAAGAGCCGCGCGCTTTCCTGGCCTTCTGCGCGGAGCCGTTTCGAGAACAGCGGCACGAATGCCGAATTGAACGCGCCTTCGGCGAAGAGCGCCCGGAACAGGTTGGGAAAGCGAAATGACACGAAAAAGGCGTCGGCCACCCAGCCGGTGCCCATGACGGCCGCCAGGAGCACGTCCCGGATAAATCCGAAGACGCGGCTGACCGCCGTCAATCCGCCAACCGTGAGAAAACCGCGATAAAGGCTCATTCCGCACCATTGCTCGTTTCAAGGCGCAGCTATGAGCAAGATCTGTGGCGCAGGCAAGTCCGCAGTGTTGAAGGCTCCGTGCTGCCGCTAAAGGCTGAGCCTGGACATGCAGCAGTTTTGATATAAGTCAAGACCATCGTTCTCAAGCTTGAGTATTTTATTTATGAGAGAAACTTTGGAGAGAGAAAGAGGATGTGGCGTATCGGTCAGTTCGTTCTTGATTTGTTATTTCGAGACACTGATAAGGCGCCTTTTCCCTGGACCAAAGATACAGACTTGCAAAGGAAGCTTGTCGAAGCATACAGGCTGAGTATTCGCAGAGGCTTGACGCCGAGCGACGCTTTGGCTGTGGCAACAGCGTTCGGCGCAATAAGCAAGGGCAGCCTTTGGGCGCCGGAACTAGCAAAGCGGGCGCGGCCGGTTTCGCATTGATGCGCCGGAGCGAGCACAAATCGCGAATATAGAAGAACCCGTCGGAGCGGGCCGTATTTGAGTATGGCCTGCCTTTTTCCTTTACGGCTCCAACTTCTGCTGCTTGCGGCGCGCTAGGCCGGTCCATTCGTCTACGATTTAATAACAGGGATTATAACACGGCCGCGGCCGCCTTCTAACCCTTTGGACATAAGGGTATCCAGCTTGGCCTGTGTTATAACCATAACCATTGCCGTAACCGCTATTCCCGTTGTTGCCGTATCTGCTGTACCCGCTGTCATAGCCATTCTGGTCTTGAGGCGAGTATCCGGTCTGGTCCTGGGATGAGTATCCGGACTGGTCTTGGGAGTATCGTGAAGACCCGTTTTGCTCAAACCAGAACCACAGCCAAAGCAAGCCAAAGAGTATAAACCCGCCCAAGACGACGGCAACAATCAGTGCGGGTAGATCACGCATCACTAGATCCCGGATTTAATGGCTAAATATATATGAGTAGCGGCCAGGATACCAGGGTCCTGAGATCAGAGTATTGGGTCCGGCCGTTGGGCTCTTGCTGGGGGCGCTGACGCGACAAAAGTTTACGAGCCACAAAAAAGGAGAGTCCGGTCTTAAAAATCCTTGCTGCTGAGAATTCGCCAGCAGATGCCCACGCCCACAAGCAGGCAAAGCAACCCCAACCCGCCCAGTATCGTCATGACCCGATCCATTCCGCGAAGATCTCAACTATGGATGAGACTCGCAGGAATCGGCAATCAGGACGCGAGAAAGAAATTGTAACGAATTTTGGCGGGCTGGGCAGGGGCGGAATTTTCGCCGGAAGGCATACGCCTACTTTCCTTGGAGCGGCCAGGCGATTGCCGATCCGAGTTTTCTGGCCTTCTCGAAATCGGCGCGGAGATCCTGCTCCATCGCGGCCAGCTGCGGGTAATCCGGCGGCAAATGATTGACGATGCAGGCTGCGAGGCAGACCTTGGCCTCGGCCTTCGCGCGCTCAGCAGCAGCCTGGTTCCGAAAAGATGTGTTGCCGTAGGAGTCTACGCACAGAAACTCGCAGAAACCTCCGACCCGTTTGATCGCGGTCTTTTTCTGCTCATCCGTCCATTTGTTGTAGGTTCCCGGCGGCAGGCCGGCGATCGGCGCCTTGGCGATATGGGCGTTCACGTCCTCAGCCTTTGCCTGCGCAACCGGCAGCAGCGACATTATGGCGAAAACCGTAATGACCGAGAGGGCGTAGAGACGCATGATTTGAACAGGGCGCCGGGACATAGGTTACCGCCCTTAAAGGCTTCGTAACCGCTTTGTCAATAAGCGCGCATCGGGCGCTGCATGAAAAGTCACCGGCTGTAAACCATGGCGCAAACTTCCGCATTCTTCCTTGAAAAGATCATCGCCCAAGACATTTTTCTGCCTTGCATCAGCCCAGATTTTCGCGGCACTTATCGCCAAGTAAGTAATACAACCTTTTCGCGAGTTGGCGCTATGTTCCTGATCCGTTTTTTCTTTGCGGCATTCGTCACACTCGCCGTCACGGTTTCGGCTACCGCACAGCAAAAGTCACCCATCGACGACTCCATCGTCCGGGAATCTGAGACCTTTGAAAACACGCTGCAGGCCACCTGGCCGACCAAGGGCAAGGACTCCAAGGCCTGGAAGGCGGAAGGCGCGAAGGCAAGCGCTGCCAACGATCACCGGTCCGCGACAGGGTTTTTCGCGTCATCGGCGCTGCTCGAAAAGAAGAACGCGGATACCTGGCTGCAACTCGCGCGCGAATATCTCGCCATAGAAACCGAAAAACATAGCGAGAAGACCGCGTTTGCGCGCAATGCTGGCTCAGCCGCCTATATCGCTTACACGCGCTCGCAGACGTCCGAGGCGAAAGCGGAGGCGCTGGCTGTCCTGGCGGAAAGCCTTGGTGCACGCGACCAGTGGCGGCCCGCTCTTCGCATCTACAAGATGAGCCTCGGCCTCGCCGCCGATTCTGACGTGCAGGAAGCCTACGACCAGGCCTTCAACGAGCATGGCTTTCGCATGCTCGATTACACAGCGGACAATGAGTCGAACGCGCCGCGCATCTGCGTGCAGTTCTCCGAGGATCTCGCGAAGGGCCGCGTCGATTTCACGAACTACGTCATCGTCAACAACGAGAAGCCCCCTTCCGTGCGCGTGCAGGGCTCGCAGCTTTGCGTCGAAGATCTTCTGCACGGCAAGCGCTACGAGGTGAAGGTTCGCAGCGGCATCCCTTCAACGGAAGACGACCTCCTGCCGAAGCCGGTGGAGTTGACGGTCTATATTCGCGATCGCTCACCTTCCGTTCGCTTCTCCGCGCGCAATTATGTGCTGCCGAGGACCGGCCAGCAGGGTATCCCGGTCGTCAGCATAAACACCAAGCTTGTGAAGGCAACCATCTACCGCATCGGCGACCGCCGGCTTGCGGAGGAGGTGCTGGACGGCGACTTCCAGAAGCCGATGGAGACATACCAGCTGAGCCAGCTCGCGAACCAGAAGGGCGAGAAGCTTTGGTCCGGCGAAATGCCTGTCACGTCGAAGCTGAACGAAGAAGTCACAACGGCCTTTCCGGTCGATACACTTCTGCCGAACCTGAAACCCGGCTTGTATGTGATCGCGGCAAGCGCCGCCGAGGAAGGCGCGAAGCCTGAGAACGATAGCGACGCGGAAAGCGATTACAGCGTGAAGACGACGCAGTGGTTCGTCGTATCCGATCTGGGGCTGACCGCGTTTTCCGGCGCGGATGGCGTCCATGTTTATGTCCGCTCGCTCGGAGCCGCCAGTCCGGTTGCCGATACGGAAATCCGGCTCGTCGCGCGCAACAACGAGGTTCTCGGCACAGCCAAGACCGGTGCGCAAGGCGTCGTCACCTTCGAAGCTGCGTTGACGCATGGTGCTGGCGGCCTCGCGCCCGCGCTTGTCATCGCGCGCGGAGCGGACAGCGACTACGGATTCCTCGACATAACAAAGCAGGCCTTCGATTTGTCCGATCGCGGTGTCGGCGGGCGCACGCCTCCAGGTCCGCTCGACGCGATGCTCTTCTCGGAACGCGGCGTCTACCGCCCGGGCGAAAATGTCTACGTCACGGCGCTGTTGCGGGATGCGGCGGCGAACGCCGTCGCCTCCACGCCGCTGATCGTGAAGCTGTTCCGCCCGGATGGCGTGGAAGACCGGCGCGAAACGCTTGCCGACCAGGGCAATGGAGGTCGCACTTGGCAAATTGCGCTGCCGGATACGGCCATGACGGGCTCGTGGCGTCTAGCGGCCTTCGTCGATCCCAAGGCGCCGGCGCTTTACGAGAAGACCTTTCTCGTCGAGGACTACGTTCCCGAGCGCCTTGAGATGAAGCTCACCGCCTCGCAGCCTGTGATCGCGGCTGGGTCTCCCGGCGTCATCGGGCTTGCTGGCCGTTACCTTTACGGTGCGCCCGCCTCCAATCTCGGCATCGAAGGCGAGATGGCGATTTCCGCATCGAGCGAAGTCAGCGGCTTCCCCGGTTACCGGGTGGGTCTTGAAAGCGAGAAGTTCACGACTGTCCGCAAGGAGCTTGAGGCGCTGCCGAACACGGACGGGACCGGAGCGGCCTCGCTTTCCATTGCGCTGCCCGATCTGCCGCAAACCTCGAAGCCATTGGCCGCCGACGTCACGATCCGCCTGCGTGAGCCGAGCGGTCGGGTCCTCGCGGACAAGATCGCGATGAAGGTCAACACGGGAAAGAGCTTCATCGGCGTGAAGCCGCTGTTCGATGGCTCTGTGCCGGAGGGCGCACCTGCCGAGTTCGAGATCGTGGGCATCGGCCCGGACGGTAAGCAGACGGCGATAAACGGCCTCAAATGGGAACTTCAGCGCGTCGAGAGCCAATTCCAATGGTACAGCCGCGACAATCGCTGGTCGTATGAGCTCGTGAACTATGAGAACCGCGTTGCGGGCGGCGCCATCAACACGGCCGCGACCGGCACGGTCCGCATCAAGGCGCCGGTCAATGCTGGAAATTATCGACTCGATATTGCTTCGGCGACCGCGCAAGGCCCGGCGACAAGCTATGCCTTCTCGGCTGGCTGGTTCGTGTCAGAAACTTCCGAAACGCCCGAGATCCTGAGCCTGGCGCTCGACCGCGCGTCGTACAAACCGGGCGATGAGGTGAAAGTTACGATTCTGCCGCGCATGGCCGGGCAGGCGCTCGTCGCCATTGTCAGCGACAAGGTGCTCGCCACGCAGATGATCGATGTGGCCGCCTCTGGGGGGTCGGCGACCTTCAAGGCCGATTCCTCCTGGGGACCGGGCGCTTATGCAACCGCGATCCTCTATCGCCCGATGGATAGCGCCGCGAAGCGCATGCCGAGCCGCGCCGTGGGTGTGAAGTGGCTCCCGATTGACACGAAGTCGCGGACGCTCTCTGTCGCGCTTGAGACACCGCCGGCGGTGCGCCCCGCGGGTCCTCTCAAAGTATCCGCCTCGATCTCCGGTCTCGACACGGGCGAAAACGCGACCGTCGTCATTTCCGGCGTCGATCTCGGCATCCTCAACATCACCCGCTACAAGACACCGGCGCCCGCCTCCTATTTCTTCGGCCAGCGCCGCCTCGGGCTTGAGATGCGCGACCTTTACGGCAAGCTCATCGACGGAATGCAGGGCGTACGTGGCGTCGTCCGCTCGGGCGGCGACGAAGGCGGCCTCGAAATGAGCGGCAGGCCGCTCGCAGAAACGCCGCTCGCGGTTTATTCCGGCCCGCTTCAGGCCGACACAAACGGGAAGGCGCAGGTGACGTTCACGCTGCCGCCTTTCAACGGCACCATGCGTCTTTCGGCGCAGGCCTGGACACCGTCCAAGATCGGCTCGGGCGAAAGAGATGTGATCGTCCGCGACACGGTTGTGGCGCAGGCCACGCCTCCGAAGCTCCTGATGCTGGGCGACAGCTCGAACCTGCATCTCAGCATCGAGAACGTGGAAGCCCCCGCTGGCACGTACCAGCTGACTGCAAAGGGCGATGGCGGCATCGAGGTTGTCGGCCCGGCGGAGCGGACGCTGACGTTGGAACTCGAAAAACGCGTCAGCCAGACCATCCCGCTCAAAGGCGCATCGGTGGGCGATGGGCATGTCGCCTTCTCGCTTACGGGGCCAGGGAATGTCGCCATCGAGCGCACCTATGCCATCGCGGTCGAACCGCCCGCGCCGAATGTGCGACGTCGCACCACGCAGATGCTTGCCGCCACGACAGGCTCCCTGCGGTTAGGTAGCGAACTGATCCGCGATCTCGTTCCGGGAACTGCGAAGATCTCCGTGACCGCGAGCCGCACGGCCTCCTTCGATGTGCCAGGACTTCTCATCGGTCTCGACCGCTATCCGTTCGGCTGCGCGGAGCAAACCACGAGCCGCGCGCTTCCGCTCCTCTACTATGATGAGGTCGCGTCGCGCGCGCGGATCAGCAAAGAGCCAAAGGCGAAGGCTGCCATCGAGAAGGCCATCACGCGGCTTTATGAGATGCAGTCTTCGTCGGGCGCTTTCGGCCTTTGGGGACCGTATGGCGAGGACATGTGGTTGACCGCCTATGTGACGGACTTCCTGACCCGTGCGCGGGAAAAGGGCTACGCCGTCCGAGACACGAACTATGAAATCTCGCTCGACAGGTTGAAGAACACTGTCAACAACGCGCGTGATTTCAAGAAGGGCGGCGAAGACCTTGCCTACGCGCTCTATGTGCTGGCGCGGTCCGGCCGCGGCGTTCTCGGCGATCTGCGCTACTACGCGGATACGAAGATCGACGCGTTTTCGACGCCAATCGCGCGCGCGCAGATCGCAGCGGGACTCGCCATGCTCGGCGACAAGGAAAGGGCGGCGCTAACTTTCGCCTCGGCCTTGTCGGCGCTCTCGACGCCCGATCCCCAGGTCCCTCTCGGCTGGCGCGCCGATTACGGCACGCAGCTTCGCGACGCCGCCGCCGTCCTCGCGCTGATGGGCGAAAGCGGGGCCTCGACGCCTCAACTCCAGAAGGCGTTCAACATCGTGACAAAGCTGAGGGCGCAGCAAAAGGAGACAACGACGCAGGAAAGCCTGTGGCTTTTGCTCGCAGCGCGCACGCTCGACGCGCAGAACAAAGACCTGGCCCTCGAAGTGAACGGCGTGCCGGTCAAAGGATCATTCCAGACGGTGCTTTCCGGCAGCGATTTCGCCGGGCCGATCCAGATCACAAATGTGAGCGCAATCCTGCCGAACGCGGCATCCGAGAAGTTCCAAGCAGTGCTAACCGCGGCGCAGTTTGCCTCGCAGGGGCTCGTGATCGCGAACCGCGGTCCGGAAGCTGTCCCTGCCTCGGTGCTCGTGACGGGCGAGGGCATCGAGCCCGAGCCCTCCGCCGAGAGCGGCTTCAAGATCGAGCGCAAGACTTATGCGCCCGATGGTCTCGAAATCGCCTTCGACAAGCTGAAGCAGAACGACCGCGTGGTCGTGGTTCTGAAGGTGACGGAGGTCGAGCCGAAGCTCGGTCAGATCATTGTTGAGGATCGCCTGCCAGCGGGCTTCGATATCGAAAACCCGGCGCTCTTGAAAGGCTCTGATCTGAAAGCGTTCTCGTGGCTGCCTTCGACCTACACGCCGGTGTTTTCGGCCTTCCGGGATGACCGCTTCGTCGCGGCCTTCTCTCTCACCGACACAGGGAGAAAGGTCCCGGCTCAGATGACGATGGCTTATGTCATGCGGGCGGTAAGTCCAGGCATATACACCCACGCTGGCGCTCGCGTCGAGGACATGTACCGGCCCGATCGCTTTGCGCGCACCGCCGGCGCCAAGGTGGAAATCACGGCGGCCCAATAGGCGGAGGATCGGGAACGCTTCGCTGCTTTCCGACTTGGCTACCCCGAAATGGCTCTTGCACATGTTCGGGGTCATTCCAATTTGTTGAAATTCTGGGATGATGCTCGCGGCATTTCTGGACAGGGTAAAGCGTGGATGAGTGAGCGTAACACCCACAACAAATGGTTCATTAGCGGCGCCTTCGTTTTCGCTCTCCTGGCGCTTGGCGCATCGTCGCTGAAACTTTTCGATCCGCTGCCTTTGGAGGCTGCGGCATCGTCGTCGCGGCTCGTTCTCGACCGCGACGGGCATCTCCTGCGTGCCTTCACTACGCCAGACGGGCGCTGGCGTCTCGATGCCAGACCTGAGGATGTCAGTCCGACCTATCTGGCGCTTCTGTTCGCATTCGAGGATCGGCGTTTCTGGCGGCATCCTGGCATCGATCCACTTGCGTTTGGGCGAGTCATTCTGCAAGCGATTGCGCACGGCAAACCCATCTCAGGCGGATCGACATTGACGATGCAGGTGGCGCGGCTGCTCCGGGGCTCTCCAACGCACTCTCTCTCCGCCAAGTTCCAGCAGATCGCAGACGCCGCACGCCTTGAGTGGACGCTCAGTAAGCGTCAAATCCTCTCGCTCTATCTCAAGCTCGCCCCCTATGGCGGTAATCTCGAAGGCGTCCGCGCGGCGTCGCTCGCCTATTTCGGGAAAGAACCGCGGCGGCTTAGCATCGCCGAGGCCGCGCTCCTTGTGACGATCCCCCAAGCGCCGGAAGTGCGCCGCCCGGGCCGCGGGTACAAGTCACTTGTCGACGGACGCAACCGGGTTATTCGTAGAGCCGCCGCCGTCGGAGTCATCACGAAGGCGGATGCGAAAGCCGCTCTCGCGCAAGCGGTTCCGCAAGGGCGTCGGGACTTCCCCGCTCTTGCCGCGCATCTTTCGGACAGGCTCACGGTGGCGTTGCCGGATCAGGCCGCCATCTCGACCACGATCGACCGGAACCTCCAGGAAGCCGCCGAGACCATCACCCGCAGAAATGCGCAGGCCTTCGGAGAGAAAATCTCGATCGCGGCGCTGATTGTGAGCAACCGCACGGGTGAGGTGCTGGCCCACGTCGGCTCCGCGGGTTATTTTGATGACGCGCGGCTCGGCGCGATCGATATGACGACCGCGATCCGTTCGCCGGGTTCGGCGCTGAAGCCATTCATCTATGGCCTCGCCTTCGAGGATGGGCTCGCGCATCCAGAGACGCTGATCGAGGACCGGCCGGTGCGCTTCGACGGCTATGCGCCGGTCAATTTCGATAACGTGTTCCATGGAACGGTGACGGTCAGGACCGCACTGCAGCTCTCGCTCAACGTTCCCGCCGTGAAGGTGCTGAACGAAGTCAGCCCCGTGAAGCTGGCCGCGCGCTTCCGCGAAGCGGGCATGCCATTCGCCGTGCCGCGCAATCTCACGGTGGCGCTCGGGGGCGCAGGCCTAACGCTTGAAAATCTGACAACGCTTTATGTTGGGCTGGCTCGCGGCGGAAGCGTGGCGCCGATTTGCTACCAGAAAGAAACCGGCCCAATCTGGGGCGCTCACGATCTTCCCGTGCTTCTTCAGCCCGCCGCGGCATGGTATGTGGCGGACATCCTGCGCGGTGCGCCGGTCCCTGCGAACGTGACGCCGGGAGCGGTCGCCTTTAAAACCGGCACCTCCTACGGCTTCCGAGACGCCTGGGCTGCGGGATTCGACGGGGCTTATACGATTGCGGTCTGGGCAGGCCGCGCGGATGCCAGCTCCGTGCCGGGGCTTGTCGGCTTGCGTGTGGCGGCTCCAGTGCTTTTCGAGCTGTTCGGCGCCATCGGCCCGCATCGCGCTCCGTTTGTGACCGCGCCGCCGAACATCATCGGCACACGGAAGACGGCGGATTTGCCGCCGCCTCTTCGCATTTTCCGCGAACAGAAGCGCGACGCCTCCAGCGGCCCCGGCCGCGAACAAGCTTTGCACATCGCATTCCCCCCGCCGAATTCCGATGTTGAGATCGCGTCGTCTGACGGGCAGGCGGAAAAGCTTCCCGTCGCACTGAAGGCTGAAGGCGGAACGCTGCCGCTGACTTGGCTTGTGGATGGCGTGCCGCTTACCTCGTCGCCACACAGGCGCGACACATTCCTGAAGCCGCCGGGTCCTGGCTTCATTCAGATTACCGTCGTGGATGCGGAAGGACATTCCGATCGCACGCAGATCCGTCTCCATTGACGGACCGGGCAGCATCGATCAATCGTTGGCTCTCAGGATAAGCACGCCGTCGATTGTCTGGCTTTCGCCCGGCACTTTCGCCTTCAGCTTCAGCGCCCAAACGCCCGACAGTGTGAAATCGGCCTTGAAGCGATAAACATTAGGGTCGGTTGAAGTATCGGCGGCGATTTTGCCCTTGGTGTCGGCCATGTTTTCCGGCGACATGTCGAGCGCGGTGTTGACGAAGGTCGCCCCGGGGATAGGCTTCTTTGTCCGCTTGTCGATCAGCTTGATTGAGATCACCCGGCCTCTGCCGGCTTTGAACTCGCTGGCGCCCGCCTGGAACTCATAATTACCGGCCGCCGCCAGAGCAGGCGAGGCCAGGGCTATAATTGCCAGCGCAACGCCTAAGGTTTTTATCTTAGGGAAAGTCATGGTCTCTCGTATCCTGTTCGAAAAATCGCGTTTTGGATGCGGCTTGATTAGCATCAGAATTGACGCGCGTGCTGAACAGGCGCCACCGCGGGCGAACTTATCCACGGTGGCATAGCCGGAAGGTCGGCAAAGCTCAAGCATTTCGCCCCTCGTTGCGGCCCTTCACAAACCCGGGACGAAATTCCGGTACAAAGGGCACGTTCGCGAATGAGGGACGTGCCGGGGAGCATTGTCATGAGCTTGCTGTGGCGCGAGGTTCGTTTGCTGTCGAACGCTCATAATCGGCGGCTGTTTGCCAGATGGCGAAGATGAACCTCCGGCTCGATTACAGGCCGGGTGGGCCGATCTGGCTAAATTACTTCGTTCGGGTTTTCCGTCCAACTCTGCCTTGCGCAACGGCCTTGTCGATACCTCCCTGGCGATTG
Organism: uncultured Alphaproteobacteria bacterium; assembly: GCA_963757195.1. GTDB lineage: Bacteria > Pseudomonadota > Alphaproteobacteria > Rhizobiales > Rhodomicrobiaceae > Rhodomicrobium. The sequence continues at coordinate 215,400 of CAVWQG010000001.1, read as the reverse complement.
GTGTCGTTCTCGATATCGCCCTCGATTGTGCTTCCGCCTTGCAACTCCTCGAGGTCGTCGGCCGTCGTTCCGCTGATCGTCGTTCCCTTTGAGCCTCCGATCATCGGATTGTGCTTGAGATCGGCGTCGGCCGTGTATTTCGATTTGAGATGCTTGGGCATAGCCTTCTCCCTTGGAGCACATTCGGCGATATCCGAGTTGCCGATTGGCTCTATGTTCTTAATTTGTCGCGCTTTCCGGACGGAAAGTCGCACAAGAGAAAAGCTCGCGGCCTCCGCCAATGTTCCCGGACAGGGGATTGGGCGGCGGGGTCAGCAGCACCTGCTTATTTTGCCCCTGCCTCCGGCGTAGCGTGCGTCCTGACGGTTGCGGAAGAACTCCTCGTAGGTCATGACGGGTTCGTCGGGATGCTTGGCGCGGCGATGCTCGAGATAGGTCTCATAATCGGGGATGCCGACCATGAGACGCGCCGTGCGTACAAGCAATTGCCAAGGCTTGAGGTCATCGTCAGCCACGGGCAACTCCTGGCAGCGCTCCTGCTTCTTCCACTTCAGCCGATGAGATGGACGGCGTCCCGAGCGCGCGAATGAGAGCAACCAGCCCGAAAATAGCCATCGCTACCACAACGGCGACAAACAGCCCCGCCAGCGTTGCATCGACGTAGTCGTTGTTGATCACCCTTTGCATCTCGGCCAGCGTCTTTGCAGGAGCGAGAACGTTTCCGGACGCCAGGGCGTCCTCAAACTTACGCGCATGGGAAAGAAAGCCGATCTTCGGATTGTCGCTGAATACCTTCTGAAGGCCGGCGGTCAGCGTGCAGACGAGAAGCCACAGCGTCGGGAGAATTGTCACCCAGGCGTAGCGCTCGCGCTTCATCTTGAACAGGATGACGGTGCAAAGAATGAGCGCGATCCCGGCCAGCATCTGGTTCGAGATGCCGAACAGCGGCCAGAGCGTGTTGATGCCGCCCATCGGGTCGATGACGCCCTGATAGAGGAAATAGCCCCAGGCGGCGACGGCGAGCGCCGATCCGGCCAAATTATTCAACCACGAGTCCGTCCGCCTGAAGGCCGGGACAACGCTTCCGATCATGTCCTGGATCATGAAGCGCGCGACGCGCGTGCCGGCATCGACGGTTGTGAGGATGAACAGCGCCTCGAACAGGATCGCGAAATGGTACCAGATGCCCATCATGGTTTGGCCGCCGAGGAAGCCCGACAGGATTTGCGACATGCCGACCGCGAGCGTCGGCGCGCCGCCGGTGCGGGAAAGCAGCGTCTTCTCGCCAACGTCCCGCGCAATTTGCGTCAGCGCATCCGGGGTGACGACAAAGCCCCAGCTCGAGATGACCTGAGCCGCGTGCGCTGGGTCCGTGCCGATCAAGCCCGCGGGACTGTTCATGGCAAAATAGACGCCGGGATGGAGCACGGTCGCGGCGATCGTGGCCATGATGGCGACGAAGGACTCGGTCAGCATCGCGCCGTAGCCGATAAAGCGGATTTGACTCTCGTTTTCGATCATCTTCGGAGTGGTGCCGGACGAAATCAGCGCGTGAAAACCGGAAACGGAGCCGCAGGCAATCGTTATGAAGAGGAACGGGAACAAGGCGCCGGACCAGACCGGCCCGCTGCCGTCTATGAACTTGGTCACGGCCGGCATTTGCAGGTCAGGCTGCACAAAGAGGATGCCGAGCGCCAGCAAGAGCATCGTTCCAACCTTGAGAAAGGTTGAAAGGTAATCGCGCGGGGCCAGAAGCAGCCAGACCGGCAGCACGGAAGCGACAAATCCATAGCCGATGATGATCAGCGCGAGCGTCTCACCCTTGAGATCGAAGAAGGGCGCGAGTTGAGGGTCGTCGCCGACATAGCGTCCGTAGACCAGCGCGATGAGCAGGAGAATGACGCCAATGGCGGACATCTCCGCGATGCGCCCGACGCGAATGAAGCGGGCATAAAGTCCCATGAAGATCGCAATCGGAATTGTGGCGAAGACGGCGAAGGTTCCCCACGGGCTGCCCGCAAGCGCCTTGACCACGACGAGCGCGAGCACGGCGAGCAAGATAACCATGATCAAAAACAGGCCGATAAGCGCAATTGCGCCCGCCGTAACACCCATCTCGGATCGCACCATGTCGCCGAGCGACCGTCCGTCCCGACGCACCGAGAAGAAGAGGACCGTCATATCCTGGACGGCCCCTGCCAGAACGACGCCGATCAAAATCCAGAGCGTGCCGGGCAGATAGCCCATTTGCGCCGCGAGAACCGGCCCGACAAGCGGACCAGCGCCGGCAATGGCCGCGAAATGGTGGCCGAAAAGCACGTATTTGTTCGTGGGTACGTAATCGAGGCCGTCATTGTGACGGTAGGCCGGCGTTGGCCGGGATGGATCGACGCGCAACACGCGGTTCGCGATGAAAAGCGCATAGAATCGGAAGGCGAGCAGGTAGACGCAGACCGCGGCGATCACGAGCCACGCTGCGCTGATCGTTTCGCCCCTGCTCAAGGCGACAATGCCCAAGGAGACCGCGCCAAGAATGGCTATCAGCGCCCAGAGCAGTTTCCGCCCGACCGTGTTCGATGTCCTGACAACCGCATCCATAGAAGTCCTCCCACAACTTCAGTTTTTTTGTTCTCTGTAAGGCAGATAGCCCCGGAACTGAAGCCTTAACTTTATATCTCAACACGCAAACACAGCCGAAGCGGTTTGCGCCCATGATAGGGACTAAAAAAGCGGGGAGTTGTTCGAATGGCGGCTCGTCTCGCAGTAAGCAGCCGCATTCAACTTCCGCACACAACCTCTGCTCGCATATTATAAGAATGATTAGAGTTCAGAGGTAATGCGACATACCGCAGAATATAGTTCAGGTTCCGCAGAACGTCTGATGCACGACCTGATCGGGGCGCGGCGGCTCTGCGTAGCGGGCAAAACCGGGTTGATCGTCATAAGGCGCAGCCAGCACGGTGAGCAGGGTCTCGAATGGCCCGAAATCACCGTGGTCCTGTGCTGCGGTGATCGCCTCCTCGACCAGATGATTGCGCGGGAAGAAGGCCGGATTTGCCTTCCGCATGACAGCAAGGCGTTCGGCGGGGTCGCCGCGCTCTGCAGACAGGCGTTCGCGCCATCGGCCTGCCCATTCGTCGAAAGCGCCGGGATCGTCGAAAAGACGCCGCACCTGTCCGTCGTTCTCAGCGCTGTCAGCGGCATCGCATAAAAGGCGGAACGTCAGCGTGAAGTCGGCGCTGTTCGCGGCCATCCAGTCGAGCAAGTCTTTGGCGAGGAGGGTGTCTCCGGGGTCTGCTCGAAGCAGTCCGAGCTTGCGCCTAAGCCCTGCCGCGAAAGACTGTTCGAAGAGAGGCATAAAGGCAGCCAGTGCCGTCTGGGCAACATCAACAGCGGCATCCGTGTCGTCCGCGAGAAGCGGCAGCAGCGTCTCGGCGAAGCGGGTCAGGTTCCACTGGGCGATGCGTGGCTGGTTTCCGTAGGCATAGCGACCGAAGTGGTCAATCGAGCTGAAGACGGTTTCAGGGTGATACGTGTCCATGAAGGCGCAGGGGCCGTAGTCGATGGTCTCGCCCGCGATGGACATGTTGTCGGTGTTCATGACGCCATGAATGAAGCCGATGAGCGCCCAGCGCGCCACGAGGTCCGCCTGGCGCCCAATCACGAGGTTTAGAAGCGCGAGGGTAGGGTTCTCCTCATCACCGGCCTCAGGGAAGTGGCGTGCAATGACGTAATCGGCGAGATGGCGGGTTGCCTCCACGTCGCCGCGCGCCGCAAAGAATTGGAAGGTGCCGATACGGATGTGGCTCTGGGCCACCCGGGTTAGCACGGCGCCCGGAAGCGGCCCGTCGCGCCAGACCGTCTCGCCCGTTGTGACCGCCGCAAGCGAGCGCGTGGTTGGAATCCCGAGCGCCGCCATGGCCTCGCTCACGATGTATTCGCGAAGCACGGGTCCAAGCGCCGCGCGCCCGTCGCCGCTCCGGGAAAAGGGCGTTCTGCCGGACCCCTTTAATTGAATGTCCCTTCGGACGCCATCGCGATCGACGATCTCGCCCAGCAAAATCGCGCGGCCGTCTCCGAGCTGGGGAACGAACATTCCGAACTGGTGGCCTGCATAGGCCATCGAGACGGGATCGGCGCGCTCGGGAACCCTGTTGCCCGCGAGAACCGCGATGCCCTCAGGCGAAGAAAGGGCAGCCGGGTCGAGATTGAGGTGCAGCGCGAGCTTTTCGTTCAGCCGCACAAGCCGCGGCGAGGAAACTCGCATCGGGGCAAGCCGCGAATAGAAGCGCTCGGGGAGCCGCGCGTAGCTATTGTCGAAGGCAAACAAAAGGAAAACCCTGCTTCTCGGAGAGGCAGCGTTGCGCTGCCTGCTAGCCTCTGAACAGGATAAGCATAAATCCGAGGCTGGCAATCGGGATTAGCATCTGGACGGGCCGCAAGCGGGCGAAATAGGGAGGAGCCTCAAGGCGCCACGCGGCCCGGACATCAAAAACGATGAGGCTCGCATAGCCGATAAGGAGGAGCAGCATCGCGGGCGCTTTCGAGCCGAGAGCATCCTCAAGAGCCCAAAGCAAAAGGGAACCGAATCCGGCCGTGAAATACCACATCGAAGCCGCGATCTGGCCCGCAGTCGCGCCATTCGGCGTCCGGAAGCTGAGGCCCCGTCGCACCCCGGCCAGGAAAAGGAGGATGGCGGCTCCCCATAGCACGACCAAGTCGAGGCAAAGTTGCGCTATCGCGTTGTTGTTGATGAGAGCGGCGCCGGCCGTTCCGGCGATAAAGGCGAGCGTCGCCCCGTAAGCCAGAATGAGGCTCAACGCCGGCGTCTGCAGGGGCTCCGAGACCGTGAACGCGACGTGATTGGTATTCCAGGCTATTGGCATGCTGCGACAACCCGCCGCGGCGTTGCCTGTTCCTGGCGTTTATTCACGCCTAAGGTTACGGCGCCGTTTTGCGCTTCACTCAGCCTTCCATGGCTGGTAATCGCCGTCTGCCTTCGGGCGGCGCATCTCGCCGACAAGGCTTCCCGGCGGCCGGTAGGCCAGCGGCGTTCCTGTCAAATTCTCTATATGCGGCTTTTGCCACGGCCTCGGATGATAGACTTCCTCGGTCGGAGGCGTGTCGACTGTATAATGCAGCCAGCCGAACCACTCCGGCGGAACCTTGCTGGCTTCCGCCAAGCCCTCATAAATGACCCAGCGGCGCGGACGACCCGCCGTACCCGTTCCACTTAAATCCCGGTAGTAGCGATTGCCGTGTTCGTCCTCTCCGACAAATTGGCCGCGTGCGCTCGTGTAGAGCTTCGTCGAAAGAGTCGCGCCGTTCCACCACGTGAAGAGATCGCTGAGTAAGCCCATTCCCATCCCCAAATCTTTTTTTGGTTGTACGCTAAACCGATCCAAGCGTCCACCGCCGGCGACATCGCAGGCTGACAAACAGAAGGCATAACCGCTCTGCCCACGAACAAGGTGAGTTTCAAAGCTCTTATCGCAAAAAGTGCCGCATTCCCAAAAACGCGGCGTTGGAGTTAGTTGGCGCCAGATGCCGCCCTGGAATGCGGCTCCCGTTTGGGCCAGGAACCACGCACATGCTAGCACTGATTGTGACTTTGTTTGCCGGCTTTGTTGTTTTTCTCAGGTCTGGACTTGTCGTTGCGACGGCCTCGATTTTTTGCGCCTACGCAGCCTTTGCCGCCTATGCCTATTTTCGCTCCCGAATGTGGATGAAAGATCCTGCGACGGCGGCGGCTATCGCCGATGGACAGCAGCCCAGCCGTGCGATCAGGATCGAGCGCACCGTCGCGGCGATCGTGATCCCTGCGGTTGTTGCCTATATTCCTTACGCTCTTCTGACCCGAACATGGTCATGAGCCGGGGACTTCCCAGCCGGACGACATACCGTAAAGGTTCATGGCATGCTTTAGGCACGGCAAAAGCGCTTCCACCCGCTCCGGGATGGTATAAGGCGCATTGAAGACGATAACGCCGCAGCCGTTCAGGGTCTCGGGCTGGTCGCGCGGCAGGATGAGCGCTTCCAGGCGCCATGTGCGCTGAATCGCGAGGTTTCGGGTCGCGTCCTTCAGGTGAGCCACCGGCAGGCGCGCCTTTATCGGATACCAGAGCATGAACACGCCCGTCTCCCAGCGCTTTTTCCATTGCCGCATCTGACGGGCGAGCGTTTCAAACTCGTCCTTTTCCTCGAAGGGCGGATCGATCAGAACGAGCCCGCGCCTTTCCTTGGGCGGGATATTCGCGCGGATGCATTCATAGGCGTCCATCCGTAACGCGCGGGCATTTTCAAAAGGCGCGAGCGTTTGGCGAAGAGCTTCGAATGTGGGCTCGTGAAGCTCGTTTGCAATCAGCCTATCCTGTGGCCTGAGCCGGCGCGCGATAAGAAGCGGCGAGCCAGGATAGCGCCTTTCCTTCAAATCGTCTTGCACGGCGTCGAGGTAAAAATGCAGATCGGCTGGTGCGCCGGTCCTGCCGTGAAGGCAGCCGATGCCCCTTTCCCATTCGCCCGTTTTCCCCGCTTCTTCCGAGGTGAGGTCATAAAGACCCGCTCCGCCGTGAGCGTCGACGATGCACAGCGCGCCATCTTTTTTCTGGAGATAGTCCAGACAGAGGAGGAGCACGATGTGCTTGAGGACATCCGCGAAATTCCCCGCATGATAGACATGGCGATAGTTCAAGGATTGCCGCCTTTCACGCCGTGAAATTTCTGTCGTGAGGGGAGCTTATTCATATTGTGCGCGTTTAGAATAGTCCCGATGCGGAGCATAAAGGCTCATCCAGCGAATGGGAGAAGAAGCATGACCTCGCCAAGCATTAACCAGGAAGACTTTGAAAGCGCAATGCGGAGCAGCCTCAAGGCGCACTGGCGGCTCTTTACCGTGCAGGGCGTTTTGCTCGTCATCCTCGGGATGATCGCTGTCGCGCTTCCGCAGTTCGCTGCTGTCTTCGCAAGCGCCTTTATCGGCTGGCTTCTGTTCTTCTCGGGCATTTTCCGTGCGGCTTCCTTGGTGCGCTCGACACGCGCGCCAGGCTATTGGTCCTCGCTCCTGCTCGCAGTCCTAACCGCCATCCTTGGCTTCATCCTGGCCTGGTATCCTCTGGAGGGAGCGGTCACACTGACCATGCTCCTCACGGCCTATTTTATCGCGCATGGCATCGGGACCTGGATCCTCGCCTTCTCGATCAAGGGTGAGACGGGGCGATGGGTGTTGTTGCTGATAAGCGGGCTTGTCGATTTTCTGCTGGCCGGACTCGTGATCGCGGAATGGCCGTCAACTGCGCTCTGGGTGCTTGGGCTCTATGTCGGCGTCAACATGCTGCTGACGGGATTCGCCTTTATCTTCGCCGCGCTTGGCGCGCGTTCCGCCTGACCGTTGAAACGCCTTCCGCGCTCCCTTGTTATGCCGGAAAAGCGCTCGCCTGCCCCGGACCTCGATCCGGGGCGCTTTTTCGGTATGGTTGCTGTTTGCAACTTCATTCGAGGCCGGCCGCCACCGGGATGTTAGTGTATTTCGATCCAGCGTCCTTCGCGCCAATAACCGCGGCCCTCATGTTCACGCCAGCGGTACCTATCGTGCTCGTGGTCGGCCCATCTCCAATTGTCGGGATGAACGACGACCCCGTGTTCAGGGTGGAAATGACGGGTCTCCCTGACATGCCAGCAATCGCCTTCGCGATTGCACGCAATTTCAGCGGATGCGGTGGATGCCATCAAAGTCAGCCCGCATGTTGCGCCCAAGATCGTGGCGAGGACAGCTTTCATAAGTAACCTCCAAAGTGGTTGTCGAATCCGCTGAACACGTCGGCTGGGCAATAAGTTTCGATTTATGAAGAGCGTGGCTGCCATGCCGATAAGCCCTCGCTTCACGATTTTGCGTTCGGGGGCGTGGCTTAGCTCACGGCTTTCTTAGTTTTCCGTGATCGACAAATATCCTAGCTTGGGTGTCAGGAATAGCGGACGAAGGAGGCTTCAAATGGCAATGGCACGTTACCTCGGCATCATGGAATGGACGGCGATCGCATTGGCTATCGGTATCACACTTATACCGCTGGTGCCGTACGGCGCTTAATCCAAAGGGCAGGCGGACATATAAAAGGGGGCCGCGGAGCTGCGAGACGCTCCGGGTCCCTTTTCGTTTGAGGTGTCGTGGATGTAATTGGTGGAGCGGTTTAAGGATCGCGGATGAGCGCGAAGGCGCTTCCGCGATGACGGTTGAGGGGGCTACTTGATCTTGAACCTGTTCTTCACCGCGAGCAGGCCGAGGAAAATGAGAACGGCGCTTATCGGAAACTGCATCAGCGTCTCGACGAAGGTGACGCTGGGTGGAATGTGCGGCTGCTCCGGGGAGCCACTGTAGAGACAGACATAGGCTTGGTTCACGCGAGCATCGCGGGTTCCCGCGAACAGCACGAGCCCGTTCTTCACGGACAGGTATAGCGCCTGAACAAACGCACCGCCGCCATCGGCGCACCGGGCCTCGGCGTCTACTAAGGCTCTGCTCCCGTAGAACGCTGCGAATACGATAACGGTGGCGGCCCAGGCAATTGCGGGTTGGGTGATGGAGCGGCCGCAATCCGCAACGCCATCGTAGAGGACGCCGAGCCAGGCGCTTGGATGCCACCACTTGTCGATGCGCCACCGCCGCGACCGGAGCTCGCCTTTGAAGGCTTTGTGCTCGCTCTCGTAATCCGCGCCCTGGATCGCCATGCGGCGGATCGCGCGATATTTTGGCAGCAGCGACAGATCGCCAGGTCGCCACGGCCACCGGCTCGGTATCGGAAAACTCACATCATCGAAGTCAGGTGCTTGCTTGAAGTCAGCCTGGTTGAATGCAGGCACTTCGGCGAACGCGGCCTTCTTCATATCAAACGCGCGCTCCGCCTTAATCGCAATAAAGTCCGCGGTGGTGCGAAATTTGGCCTCGCGGAAGCCAGCGAAACGACTGAAGGTAGCGTGGCTAAACCAAGCATTACCGGCAAAAGTAGCTCTCCAGAACGAGACGTTGCCAGCGAAGGTAGCGCTGTCAAACCACGCTTCGCCAGTGAAGGTGGTGCTATCGAAGGAAGCGCCACCAACGAAGGTCGCACCGATGAATTTGGCTTCATCAGTGAAGTTAGCGTTATTGAACACTGAGAAGCCTTCAAAGGCGACGCTGTCGAACAAGGCGGGCCCGCCGAAGTTGGCGCAGAATAAGTTGCTGGACTTGAAGCAGACGCCCTCGAACGACGCTGGGCAAGAGAATGTGGTGTTATCGAACCAGGCTTCTTGGGTGAAGTGAGCTTTTTTGAATTGGGCGTCACCTTTGAATGTGGCACCATCAAACCGGGCTTGGCCGTTGAAGGCAGTATTCCCAAACCAAGCGCCGACTAAGAACGCGCTTTTAAACCGAGCAAGGCCTGTAAATATGGCGCTGTCAAACCACGCGACGCCATCAAAGGTTGTGCCAAGAAAGGACGCATCGCCCGGAAACACGAAACCTTCGAAATCTATGGCAGGGCCTGCGATTTCGATGAATTTTACGGGCTGTTCTCCGGACTTAGGCTCCACCTCCATCATCTTCCGGCGGCGTTTTGGTCTCATCGCCCCACTTCGAAAAGAAGTAGCACCGGGAGAAGCTAGCCTCGGCTTCCTCCATCCATGCGAGCGTTTCGGCATTGCTCGGTTCCAACCTCCCGCCGGTGTTTTTTATCGCCGCCGACCAGACGCCAGACTTTTCCAGGGTCTTGCGCTTGGCAAGCATATTTTCGGCCCACGCGTTCCAATGTGCTTTAGCGGCCTCATCCGCAATTTCCAAGGCCTCGTTCTCTGACTTGCCGTCAGCCAAAGCAGCGGCACGCCCCTTTGAGCGCTTCGCCTCGCACTCCAGGAAGCGCTCCACCGTTCTTTCCCGAACCGCCTCGTCCCGCGTCATGGCCGTACCTCGTCGCAAAGAATGCGTAAAGCCGGAGCTTAAAAGTATTCACTTTCAGCAAACGGACCTGTCCTATCCCATCTTGCAGCCGCTTGTAAAATGACTATTATGACTATATTCGGAAGCTGGGAGGCGGCCATGGACGACATTTGGACGGTCGCGGAGGCGAAGGCGAAATTCAGCGAGGTGCTGGACCGGGCGGTGTCGGACGGCCCGCAGACCATCACGCGCAACGGAAAGACAACCGCCGTCATCGTATCGGCGGAGGAATGGGCGCGCCGCGGGAAGCGGGAAGGCACGCTCTTAGATTTCTTCGCCAACTCGCCCTTGCGCGAGTACGGCGTTGAGATCGAGCGCCTCAAGGAAGTGGCGACGCCGCCCGACCTATGAGCTTCCTTCTCGACACGAACGTCGTTTCGGAACCGATAAAGCCAAGACCCGATCCCGGCTTGGCGTCGTGGCTCGCCTCGGTCGATGAGGATCGGACTTTCTTGAGCGCGGTTACGCTCGCGGAAATCAGTTTCGGGATCGAGCGGCGCGAAACGGGCGAGCGGCGCGCAAGGCTTGAACGCTGGCTAAACGGCGATCTCAAAGCGCGTTTCGCCGGGAGAATTTTGCCAGTCGACGAAGCCGTCGCCGAGGTGTGGGGGAAAGTAGTCGCCGCGCGCGCAGCGCTGGGCCGGCCTATTGGCCTCATGGATGGCTTCATAGCGGCCACGGCTCTTGTATCCGGCCTCACGCTCGTCACGCGAAACACCGCCGATTTCGAGAGTACGGTCCCAGCCCTCCTTAATCCTTGGCGAAACGACCAAAATTAGCTGCCCCCCGCGCCAATTCGAACGCTAGCGCGCGCCCGCGTTTTTCTCTATGTAGACACCAAAAGATCCGGCGACCCTGGAGAGCATCCATGACCGACATGCGCGAGGCGAGGCACATCACCATTCCGGTGAAGGTTGGCGGCGTGACCGTCGGCGGCGGCGCGCCTATTGTTGTGCAGTCGATGACGAACACCGACACCGCGGATGTGGACGCCACCGTGAAGCAGGTTGCCGCGCTCGCGCAGGCGGGCTCGGAGCTGGTGCGCGTCACCGTGGACCGCGAAGAGGCGGCGGCGGCCGTGCCTCACATTCGCGACAGGCTTCTCGCGATGGGCGTGGATGTGCCGATCGTCGGCGATTTCCACTATATCGGCCACAAGCTGCTGGCGGCCTATCCGGACTGCGCCGAGGCGCTCGCGAAATACCGCATCAACCCCGGCAATGTCGGCTTCCGCGACAAGCGCGACAAGCAGTTCTCCGACATCATCGAGATCGCGCTGAAGCACGACAAACCCGTGCGCATCGGCGTGAACTGGGGCAGCCTCGATCAGGAACTGCTCGCCCGCATGATGGACGACAACGCGAAAAGCGCGAAGCCGCGCGAGGCGCGCGAGGTGCTGCACGAGGCCATCGTGCATTCCGCCACCGCCAGCGCCGAGCTTGCGCAGAGCCTTGGCATGGGCGCGGACAAGATCATCCTGTCGGCCAAGGCCAGCGCCGTGCAGGACCTCATCAGCATCTATGCCATGCTGGCGTCCCGCTGCAATTATGCGCTGCATCTCGGGCTGACCGAAGCGGGCATGGGCTCAAAGGGCATCGTGGCGTCGTCGGCGGCGATGGGCATCCTGCTTCAGAAGGGCATCGGCGACACGATCCGCGTCTCGCTCACGCCGGCGCCGGGCGGCGCGCGCACCAAGGAAGTCGAGGTCGCGCAGCAGCTCTTGCAGACCATGGGCTTCCGCACCTTTGTGCCGATTGTCGCGGCGTGTCCCGGCTGCGGGCGCACCACGTCCACGCTCTTCCAGGAGATGGCGCAGGACATCCAGAAGCATCTCGTGACGAACATGGCGGAGTGGCGCAAAACCTATCCCGGCGTCGAGACGCTGCATGTCGCCGTGATGGGCTGCATCGTGAACGGGCCGGGCGAGTCAAAGCAGGCCGATATCGGCATCTCGCTGCCGGGCACGGGCGAGTCGCCCGCCGCGCCTGTGTTCATCGACGGCCAGAAGGTCGCAACGCTGCGCGGCCCGACGCTGGCGCAGGACTTCATGGCCATGGTGCAGGATTATATCGAGAAGCGCTTCGGCCAAGGCGGCGCGCGCACGCCGCTTCGCGCCGCGGAATAGTTTCCGCGGCTGCCGCTAAGATTTGCATTGGATGGTGACGCGCTCGGCATATCGCATGCCAAGATTGCTGGCCGGATCGATATTCTCTCCGAGCTGGGACAGCGTCGTTTCCTTCGCTTTAGCTTTAGTCTTTGCCGCATCGCGGTCCCCGACGCGCGCGGCGCAGGCCAACGGCTTCGCCGACGCAATTTTGACCGGCGTCTTGCCAGTAAACGTGAGCGCGACATACATGCCGGGGTCGTAAACGGCGAAGCTGAACTCCTTGATCTTGGCGTAGGGAACCGGCTTTTCGAGCGGCAGCGTGAAGGTGAGCGTCAAAGCCTTGTCCTTATAGTCCAGGCGGTAATCCACCGGCGTCTTCGTCGGTAGTTTCGTCTCTCCGGTGAAAGCGAAGGTGAAATACTCGAACTCCTTCAGCGCTTCGATATTCGTTTCAGCGAGAGGCTTCAGTTCTTCCTCGCTATAGATGCCGTCGCCGTTGGTATCGAGCCCATCGATCGCGAAGTTCGTGTAACCCTCGTCAAAGGTCCATGTGTGCCTGAAGCCGGTGATCTCTTTGTCGGGACCGAGAACGACTTCCGTTTCCATCGTCACCCAGACATGGGGGTGCGCGAAGGCGGTCCCGGCCGGCAGGTTGGCAAAAAACAGAAGAAGGCCAAGTTTCAGCGGCTGTAAATATCTCATGAGCATCTGATTGGGTGCGAGGTTCGCCGAAGGCAATGCTCCAATTCAGGCTTTTTTTAAGCCTCGCCTCGGAAGCGGCGGCGCTAGACCCGCCCTCCGCTCATCGACAGCTATTGTAAGCGCGCTGTCTTTCTTCTTTTGCAAAAACTGCTACAGAGTGAGCTTGGCGTAGCTTGTGCGAGTTGGACCAGCCTTGGCGTGAGGGATACGACTATGACAGGGACGTTGATCAAGGGCGTGATGATCGCCGGCGCGATCGCTGCCGCTTCCCCAGCGAGCGCGAGCGAAACTTTAGCTGTCGGGCATCTGGATTGCGGCGTCAAGGGCGGCGTCAGCTTTATCTTCAGTTCGACGAGAGAGCTGCGCTGCGTCTTCCGCTCGCGGCTGGCCACCGAAGGCGAGCTCTACGAAGGCCAGATCAAGAAATTCGGCCTCGATATCGGCATGACCGGCAATGCCCGTCTCACCTGGGTTGTCTTGGCGCCGACCGACCTCCCGGTCGACCAGGGCGCTCTGATGGGCCAGTATGTTGGCGTCGCGGCTGATGCTTCGGTTGGCGTGGGCGGTGGCGCAAACGTGCTGATCGGCGGCTCGAATGGCACCGTTTCGCTGCAGCCCCTCAGCGTCCAGGGACAGACAGGGCTGAACGCCGCCCTCGCCGTGGCCGAGGTCGAACTCGTTCCTTTCCACGAAGATCACTGACGATGACCCAGCCAAACCGCACGAGGCATAATTTGATGGCAGCCGCCTGCGCCATTGCGTTGTGCGGCGTTGCCGGGCCCGCAACGGCTGACTGGGATTGTGCAGGCAGCCGCTGCGCCGAGCTTCGCCTCATCCCCCCGCCCAATGTCCATCACCATAGGCGCCACGAGCAGGCCTCGTGCTGCGAGGCGCCTCCCGGCTGGGGATGGTACCGCCGTCAAAAATTTTATCACGATAACAGCCCGCCTCTTGTCGTTTACGACGAGCTTGGCGGCATCGCCGCGGTCCACCAGAACTGGTAAGGCTTCGATCAGGTCAGGCTCGAAACCTTACTCCGCAGCACTCGCAATCGCCGAGGAGGGATGGCGGGCATCGCCGCGTTTGTTCTGCCGCCTCACATAGGTAATTGCCGAGTCCGGCTGCTGCGCCTTGGCCTTCAGCGCAGCGATGAGCGCGTCCTCAGCAACAACGGTGATGTGCCCGGTCTTACCCTTAAGCTTCAACCCAACAATGTACTGCATAGACGCTCCTTACGTGCCCCAGCGTTAACCATTGTAACAAGCCTTAGGCCATCTCCTAAGCGCAAAAGCTTGGTATTTTGAATACCACTGGCGACGTGATGCGGGAGGTGACGCTCCTGGAGTCCGCACCGGAAGCGTCACAGCTTTCGATCATGCGAAGTCGTCGCCTCCACCTCCAAAATCTGCGTCGCTTCCGAAGTCGGCATCGCCGCCAAAATCGGCCTGCTGGAGGCCATCGTCGGCGCCGCCTGCGCGGTCCCGGTCGTCATAGTAGTTGTTCACGATGGTCGTTTCGCTCAGGCTGTCCTGGGGGTTGACGCCCGCCAGAGCCGAACTCGAAAAACCGGGATGGCCGGAAAACAGCGAGTTGATGCCCTGGAAGAGCAAGGCGCCGCCCGCGACGCCAGCCGCCGTGCTCGCCGCGCTTCGGAGGAACGAACCTGTCTGCGACGGTTGCATGACCGGACCTTGTGGCGGAGCGCCGTAGCCCTGGCCTGGGCCCGCGCTGTATCCTGGAGGCGGCGCGTCAGGATTACCCCACGGATTGACGCGCGGTACGCTACCGCCCGGAGAGGATGTGGAGGGCTGTGGCGACGGCGACCGGCCGAATAGTCCGCCGAGGAAGCTTCCTGGCCGTTCTTGAGCAGGGGGAGCCATTTGGCTCAACTGGCGCTGCAACTCTTCGATCTGGGCTTGGGCGTTCCTGAGCGCGAAATCCTGCATGATGACCGTCTGGGCCAGCACGTAGGGCGTGTCAGGCCGCTCCATGACGAGCTGGCGGATGAATTGCTCCGCCTCAGGATCCTTCTGCTGAGGGGGAACATTTTTGACGCGCTGGGCGAGCGCGCTGAGAAGCTGCCGTTCTTCGGGTGTCATGCAAGGTACCTCCAAGGTGTAAGCGAAGCCAGCCGGATCGGGTCACCGCCAGCTTCTGGCGTTCGCTCTCGCTCCGCATGCCTGTCATTTGGAGAGGCGATTGAATTTGAAAAGAGGAGCTAGGGCGCGACCTCGAATATCTTGACCATGCGATGTTCGAAGCCACCAAAACAAGGCCGTTAAAGGGACGGCGTGTCCGGCTTTCGAGGAAGGCTGCGAGATCGCCGCAGGTCTCGCGCCCGAGCATGCCCCTGCGCCGGATGCCGAAGAAGGCAGTACGAGTGCCCAGCAATTAGGCAGACGTGGCAAGCAGTTTGCGCCAAACGAGGTGCAGTTGTCGCAGGCGCGTGATTTGCACAAAACGAGGCGGAACCTTATCCGGCGGCGAATGTTTTTGGGTTCGCCTTCCAACAACTACGGTCTGCGCCGTTGCGATTCCCGAAAGGAGTAGATGCTTAGGCATTAGCGATGGAAATAGTTGAGGACATGTCGCGGCAGCGGCGAATTGAGGTTGCCTCGGCGCCCGGTGGCCATTATGTTATGCGCATCGATTTGGCCGGACGATTTGGGCCGTTTCGCCTTGCCTTTCGCGCTAGGCCGCACGTGTTCCTACTCTCTCCAAACATCGAAGACCGCTGCGCCGCAAACACGGTTCAGCATATCTATCTATCAGCGAAAGGACTTCCCCATGAACATGGGTGTGGTGAAATGGTACAATAGTCAAAAGGGCTACGGCTTCATTCAACCCGATGACGGCGGCAAGGACGTTTTCGTCCATGTCAGCGCACTTGAGCGCGCAGGACTTCGCGGTCTGGTTGAGGGCCAAAAAGTCTCCTTCGAGATCCAGACGGACCGGCGTACAGGCAAGACTTCCGCGGGCAACCTTCAAGTCGCCTAACGGGGTTTTTTGTAGTCGAGTTTTTGAGCGCGGCAATCCGCGCTCTTTTTTTGCTCCGATTGTAAAAGTGACGCAGCGTAAGCGCCTGCTACGGCTCAGTTCGCAAAATTGTGTATCGGCCGCGCGCCCTCGCACTGTAACGGATTTGCCCGGCTCACTTGATCTCTCCAAAAGGTTGTGCTTTTCAAGCGCCATGCCGATGCTTATTATTTGAGCGTTGGGCGGGGTGCGCATGAGTTCGGCATCCCGTTTGCATGGGGACGTGAAGTTCCAGATTGGCGACGGGTTTAGCATTGGATCAATCTTCAAATCAGGCGTTTAATTTACATCCGTGCGAATGGACCCTCTTCCATTGGTCATCCTACGAACGACATAAAACTGAGGCACTCTTCCTCGACGTATGGATGAGGGCTTATCTGCCAAGCAGATTAGCCGGTTATATGCATCCTGGCCTCAGGCGGGCGGAGAAAATCCGATGAGGCAGCCCACACGAACGCCAGGATTTGGTTTCAACGACGATCAGCGGGGTCGCGATGTCGAGTGACTTGTTTGACACCTATGCGCGCAGTTTCGAGGCACGGCGCGAAACGTTGATGACGGTGGCGGAGTACCTGAAAGGGTGCAAGACCGACCCGCTCATGTATGCCTCGCCCCACGAAAGGCTGCTTGCCGCGATCGGCGAGCCGCAAATGGTGGATACGGCGAAAGATACCCGCCTTGGGCGGATCTTCATGAACCGCACCATCCGCATGTACCCGGCCTTCGCAGAATTCTACGGGATGGAGGAGACGATCGAGCGCATCGTCGCCTTCTTCCGCCAGGGCGCGCAGGGGTTGGAAGAGCGCAAGCAGATCCTGTATCTGCTCGGGCCGGTCGGCGGCGGTAAGTCTTCTCTTGCCGAGCGCATCAAGGCGCTGATGGAATTGAAGCCGATCTATGTCTTGAAGGCAGGCAATGATCTGAGCCCGATCTTCGAAAGTCCCCTGTGCCTGTTCGACCCGGAGGTCATGGGCGATAGGCTCGAGAGCGAGTACGGCATCCCGCGGCGCCGCCTCACTGGGCTGATGAGCCCCTGGTGCCTGAAGCGGCTGGACGAGTATGGCGGCGACATCACCAAGTTCCGCGTGGCGAAAATCCTGCCATCGCGTTTGCGCCAGATCGGCATTTCCAAGACCGAACCCGGCGACGAGAACAATCAGGACGTGTCCTCCCTTGTCGGCAAGGTTGACATCCGCCGCCTGGAACTTCTCGCGCAGAACGATCCGGACGCCTATTCGTACTCAGGCGGCCTGAACCGCGCAAACCAGGGCGTTCTTGAATTCGTGGAAATGTTCAAGGCGCCGATCAAGATGCTGCATCCGCTTCTGACGGCGACGCAGGATGGGAACTATGTCGGCTCCGAGAACATCGGGTCCATCCCCTACAACGGCATCATCATGGCCCACTCGAACGAGGCCGAGTGGCGGAGCTTCAAGAACAACAAGACGAACGAAGCCTTCATCGACCGGATCTATGTGATCAAGGTGCCGTACTGCCTGCGCGTTCACGAAGAAGAGCAGATCTATCAGAAGCTCATTCGCACCTCCGAACTCTCGACGGCGCCCTGCGCTCCAGGCACGCTGGAAATGCTCGCGCGCTTTTCGGTTCTCTCACGGCTTAGGGCGCATGAGAATTCCAGCCTCTACGCCAAGATGCGTGTCTACGACGGCGAAAGCCTGAAGGAAGTCGACCCCAAGGCGCGCACCATGCAGGAATATCGCGATCATGCCGGCGTGGACGAGGGCATGGACGGCATTTCGACGCGCTTTGCCTTCAAAACCCTGTCTGCGACATACAATCACGACACGCAGGAGGTCGCCGCCGATCCGGTGCATCTCATGTATGTGCTCGAACAGGCGATCCGCCGCGAGCAGTTTCCGGATGATGTGGAAAGCACCTACATCGAGTTCATAAAAGCCGACCTTGGGCCTCGCTACGCCGAATTCATCGGCAACGAGATCCAGAAAGCCTATCTCGAGTCCTACCACGATTACGGGCAGAATCTTTTCGACCGCTATGTAGCCTATGCGGACGCCTGGATAGAGGACCAGGATTTCAAGGATTCCGATACCGGGCAGCTCATGAACAGGGAGCTTCTCAATCAGGAGCTTTCGAAAATCGAGAAGCCCGCCGGAATTGCGAACCCAAAAGACTTCCGAAACGAGGTTGTAAAGTTTACACTGAGGGCTCGGGCTCAGCGCGGCGGCAAAAATCCGTCATGGACGAGCTACGAGAAGATCAGGGAGGTCATCGAGCGCCGCATGTTCAGTCAGGTGGAAGACCTCCTGCCCGTGATCAGCTTCGGCTCGAAGAAGGATAGCGAAACTGAGAAGAAGCATAGCGAATTTGTCGAGCGGATGGTGACCCGCGGCTATACTGAGAGGCAGGTTCGCAGACTGGTCGAATGGTACATGCGGGTAAGGCAGGCTGGCTAACGAGTGCACATTATCGATCGGCGTCGCGACGCGAGCGGCAAGAGCTTAGGCAATCGGCAGCGGTTCATCCGAAGGGCCCGGGCGCTTGTCCGGCACGCGGTCCGCGAGGCTTCGAAAAGCCGCAAGATAACGGACGCCGGGCGGGGAGGGGAGATCACCGTCCCCGCGGATGGTGTGCATGAGCCATCCTTGAGGAGAAGCCACAAAGGCGGCATTCGCGAATATCTTCTGCCCGGCAACAAGAATTATTCGGAGGGCGACACCATAGAGCGTCCCCCTTCCGGCGGCGGCAAGGGCGGCGCGAGCGCGGACGGCAGCGGCGAGGACGAGTTCCGCTTCGCCTTATCCGACGAAGAGTTCATCGACTTGTTTTTGGAAGATCTGGAACTTCCCGATCTCGCGAAGCGTCAGGTGATGGGCGAGGAAAAGACCCAGCCGCGGCGCGCGGGCTACCGTTCCTCCGGGCCGCCGGCGATGATCTCGGTTCCGCGCACCATGCGCAACAGCCTTGCCCGGCGCCTTGCGCTGAAGCGGCCAAAGCCTCAGGAACTTAAAGACCTTGAAGCCCGGCTTAAGGAACTTGAAGAGCGCGCAGATCCGGCGGATCTGGATGAGATTCAGACGATCAAGACGGAGATTTTGCGCCACGCCAAGCGGTCCCGCGATATCCCGTTCATCGATCCGGTCGACGTACGCTACCGGCGCTTCGAACAGGACCCGAAGCCCGTCGCGCAAGCCGTCATGTTCTGCCTGATGGACGTTTCGGGCTCCATGGATGAGCATCTGAAAGATCTGGCGAAGCGCTTCTACAGCTTGCTCTATTTGTTCCTGAGCCGCCGCTATCGCTATGTCGAGGTTGTCTTCATCCGGCATACCCACGAGGCGAAGGAGGTCGACGAGGATACGTTCTTCAATAGCCGTGAGACAGGCGGCACGGTGGTCTCGACCGCGCTTGAAGAAATGGTGCGCGTCGTCGCGGATCGTTTCCCGCCGGGAAACTGGAACATCTATGCGGCCCAGGCGTCGGATGGCGACAATCTTCCGATCGACAACGAGAAGACCGTCGCCCTCTTGAAGACTTCGATCCTGCCGCTGTGCCAGTACTACGCCTACATCGAGGTCGGCAGGGAGCCGGAGGAGCGCCGCCGCGGGATAGAGCCGCCCAGCACGCTCTGGCGCGCCTACGACCTGATCCTGTCTCCGCAACTTCCAATGGCGATGCGGAAGGTCCGCGACCGGCGCGATATCTATCCTGTCTTTCGGGAGCTCTTCGAAAGGAAAAGTAACGCAGCGTCAGTGGGGGTTTGATGACGACAACCGCAGCCGAGGACCGGCTTCTCTTCAAGGGCGCGGACTGGGACTTTGGTACGCTTGCACGAATTTATGACGGCGTCGCCGAAATCGGTCTCGGAGAACTGGGGCTCAACATCTACCGGCCGAGGATCGAGGTGATAACGACCGAGCAAATGCTCGATGCTTACGCCTCGACTGGCATGCCGCTTTTTTACCAGCACTGGTCGTTCGGTAAGCAGTTCGTCCGCAACGAGACGCTCTACCGGAAGGGCTGGCAGGGGCTCGCCTACGAAATCGTCATCAATTCGAACCCCTGCGTCGTCTATTTGCTGGAAGAGAACACGGCGACAATGCAGACGCTGGTGCTCGCCCACGCCGCTTTCGGCCATAACCACTTCTTCAAGAATAACTATGTTTTCAAGCAGTGGACCGACGCCGACGGCATCCTCGACTATCTCGCATTTGCGAAGAATTTCATTGCGTCCTGCGAGGATAAATACGGCGCCGCCGAAGTCGAGCGGGTGCTCGATGCTGCGCACGCGCTTCAGACCCAGGGCATCCACCGCTATCCCGGCAAGCGCCAGATGGATCTGCGCTCCGAAGAGAAACGCGAGCGAGAGCGCCGCGAGCACGGGGAGCGTTTGTTCAACGACCTTTGGCGCACTGTCCCGGAGCAGGCCAAGAAGGCTAAGCGTCGTTCTGAACGCGACCGGCGGCGCGCCCTTCTCGGCTTGCCGGAAGAGAACATCCTCTATTTCCTTGAAAAGACCTCGCCGCGCCTCAAGGGCTGGCAGCGCGAAATTCTCCGGATCGTCCGGCTGATCGCGCAATATTTCTATCCCCAGCGCCAGACGAAGATGATGAACGAGGGCTGCGCCACCTACGTTCACTACCAGATCATGCAGCGCCTTCTCGATGAGGGACGCATCACCGAGGGCTCGTTTTTAGAGTTCCTGCATTCCCACACGGGCGTGGTCATGCAACCCGATTTCGACGACCGGCGCTATGGTGGGCTGAACCCCTACGCACTCGGCTTCGCCATGATGAAGGATATCGAGCGCATTTGCGTGGACCCGACGGAGGAAGACCGCCATTGGTTCCCGGAGATGGCGGGTAATGGCGATCCGATGGGGACGCTGAAAGATATCTGGGCGAACTACCGCGACGAAAGTTTTGTCTCTCAATTCCTGAGCCCGCATGTGATCCGCAAGTTGGGCCTGTTCCTCGTGGTCGATGACCATCGGGAAAAGGACCTCAACGTCGGCGCCATCCACAATGAGCGGGGGTATAGCCGTGTGCGGCGCGCGCTTGCCCGCCATTATGATGTCTGCCGGCATGACCCCGACATTCAGATCGTTGACGTTGATCTGGAAGGCGACCGCCGCCTGGAGTTGCGCCATCATGTGGTCGATGGCGTCACGCTCGAAGAAGATGACTCCGAGCGCGTGCTGCAGCACCTCGCCAACCTTTGGGGTTATGAGGTGCACTTGGTTGAGACGAACGACCAGGGCGACTTGGCGACCAAGCATCACGCCGAGCCCATCCATCCTTTCGTTTAGGGACTCACGCTGAGGTTCGGCCAAAAGCTATGACTTAGGTTGATAGCGGCTCGCTTCGCTGAACCAGTCCGCTTATATTAAGCGGAGCGATTTTGCCGCGGCAGAGTTCGCTTGTGGGCAAGGTGTCCCTAGCTAAGCTAGCTGGCCGTCTCGGATTGACAAGCGTCAAAGCATTTCGGCGAACATGTTTCACCGTAGCCGTATGCAACCAGCTCCGAAAGAAAACGTGGCCTTTGCATCGCCCAAGCAGAAGCCGCGCGAGCGCGAGCTTATTGCCGTCATCAAAGACCTTGTCGAGGAGCTTCATCCGCAACGCGCGAAGGGCATGGATATTTCCATCTCGAGCCGCCTGGAGCGGGATCTCGGCATCGACAGCCTGGGGCGGACCGAGCTTATCCTGAGGGTTGAACGGGCTTTCGACGTGCGGCTTATGGGTGCGGCAGCCGGCGCCGCGGAGACTGTCGGCGATCTCCTCGGGGTGCTGGATCAGGCGCATCCTGGCCGCTCGGTCCCCAAGGGCGAGTTCGCCACAGCGCCTCACCCGGTGGCGCCAGCCGCCGTTGAAGCGCGGACGCTGATCGACGCCCTTGAGCAGCATGCAGCTGCGCATCCCGAACGCGTTCATCTGACTTTGATCGAGGACGAAGCCACGCCGGTTGCGGCCTTTACCTATCGGGGGCTGGCAGAGGCCGCGCGCGAGGCTGCTCAAGGCTTGATCGAGCGCGACGTGACGCCCGGCGATCGCATCGCGCTCATGCTGCCGACGGGCCGCGATTTCTTCGTCGCATTTTTTGCGATTCTCTATGCGGGCGCAGTGCCGGTTCCGATCTATCCGCCGATGCGGCTGTCGCAACTCGAAGAGCACTTGCGCCGTCAGGCCGGCATCCTGAGCAACGCCGGGGCGCGCATCCTGATTACGGTCCCGGAAGCGCGCGGCGCCGCGGCTTTGTTGCAGGCCCAAGTCGAAAGCCTGACAGCGGTGGAAAGCGTGGCGGGGCTTTCGCCGCGCGGCGCGGCCGTGCCGCTTCCGCTTCCGAACGAGGCATCGACCGCGCTCATCCAATACACATCGGGCAGCACTGGCGATCCCAAGGGCGTCGTCCTGACCCACGCCAACCTGCTTTCGAATATCCGCGCCATGGGCCAGGCCATGCAGGCAACCTCTGCCGACACATTCGTAAGCTGGCTGCCGCTCTATCATGACATGGGGTTGATCGGCGCGTGGCTCGGATGCCTCTATTTTGCCGTGCCGCTCTACGTCATGTCGCCCTTGACCTTTCTGGTGCGGCCGGAAAGCTGGCTATGGGCCATTCACCGGTATCGCGCGACGCTCTCCGTTGCGCCGAACTTTGCTTACGAGCTGTGCCTTAACAAGATCGACGACGAGCGCCTCAAAGGGCTGGACCTCTCCTCGCTGAGGATGACTTTGAACGGCGCGGAGCCAGTCAGCATTCCGACGCTTCGCCGGTTTACCGAACGCTTCGCCCATTATGGTTTCGGGCCGGATGCCATGGCGCCGGTCTACGGTCTGGCGGAGAATTCCGTCGGCCTTGCATTTCCGCCGCCGGGACGGATGCCGGTGATCGACCGCGTGGATCGGGATGCGCTGACGAGGCGCGGTATCGCCGAGCCCGCCAAGGCAAACGCACAGCGCCCGCTGGAGATCGTCAGCGTTGGCCTGCCCATTTCGGGTAACGAGGTTCGGATCGTCGATGAAATGGGCGTCGAGCTTGGCGACCGCCACGAGGGGCGGCTCGAGTTTCGCGGCCCTTCGGCGACGCCGGGCTATTTTCGCAACGAGGCGAAGACGCGCGACCTGTTCCACGGGGGCTGGCTGGATAGCGGCGACCGCGCCTACGTGGCTGGCGGCGAGATATTCATAACCGGCCGGATCAAGGACATCATCATCCGCGGCGGCCGCAACTTCTATCCTCAGGAGATCGAAGAGGCCATCGCCGAAATCAAAGGGATCCGGAAGGGATGCGTCGCGGTGTTTGGCGTCACCGATCAGGCATCCGGCACGGAACGATTGATCGTTGTGGCCGAGAGCCGCGAGACCGACCCAGCCACACTCGCGAAACTGCAGGAGCGCGCGCGCCAGGCAGTAAGCGACATTGCCGGCGCCCCGCCCGATGAGGTGGTCCTCGCTCCGCCCCGCGCGGTGCCGAAGACATCGAGCGGCAAGATCCGGCGGACGGCGGCGAAAGAGCTTTTCGAAGCGGGGCGCATTGGAGAGCCTCAGCCAGCAGGATGGCGGCAGATCCTGCGCCTGTCGTTCGCCGGCATTGGCCCGCGATTGGCATGGATAACGTCCATCGTTGGCCAGACGATCTACGCGGCATGGTGGTGGACCGTCGTGTCGCTGGGCTACGTGGCCGCCTGGTTTGTTGTCATGCTGCTGCCTCGGCTCAATTGGCGATGGCGAGCCGTTCGCGGCCTTGCCCGCGCCGTGCTCGCGGCCATAGGGGTTCCGCTTTCCGTCGAAGTCCTCTCCCGCATGCCGAAGACTAACGCCGTCGCCGTGTTCAATCATTCGAGCTACATGGACGTCATGATTTTCTCCGCCGTCCTGCCCGGGGAACCGGCCTATGTGGCCAAGCGCGAATTCGCTGGACACTTCTTCATCGGGCCTTTCATGCGCCGGCTGGGAGCGTTGTTCGTCGAGCGCTTCGATACCGGCGCCAGCCTTGCCGACACCGAAAACGCCATCGCTACGGCGCGGCATGGGCGAACGATCGTGTTCTTCCCCGAAGGTTCATTTACGCGACGGGCCGGGTTATCGGAATTCTATCTCGGCGCCTTCAAGGTGGCCGCGGAAGCGGGCCTGCCTGTTGTGCCAGGCAGCATCCGTGGGACGCGGACCATGTTTCGCGGGGGGCAATGGTTTCCGCGATGGACCCCGGTGAGCGTCACGATCGCGAACCCAATCACGCCAACCGGAAAGGACTTCGCGTCGGTGCTGCGGTTACGCGACGAAGCGCGACAGGCCGTGCTTGCGGCATGCGGCGAGCCGGATCTCGCGGAGCTGGTAAAGCCCGAGCGACCGTCTTCGACGCAAGCGTAGCCGCAACTGCGAAGGCAAAGGGTCTGCGAAAAGTTGTGTTCCGGGGCAGAAACTTAGCTGGCCTAAGCCGTTGTGCCGCGCAGTTTTTTGTTGACGGTTGTCCGGCTCAAGATTATCTACCGCAGCGGGACACCTCCCCCCACCGGGAGGCAACTATCTGAAAGGGTAGACCGCTATGACGGCTCCAAAGCCTGCTGTGCGCCCCCATGTGGCGCATTTTTCTTCTGGCCCCTGCGCAAAGCGCCCCGGCTATTCCCTCGAAAATCTGAAAGGCGCCGATCTAGGCCGGTCTCACCGGTCCAAGCCCGGAAAAGCCAAGCTCAAACTTGCCATCGATGAAACCCGCGCGGTCCTCGGCATTCCGGGTGATTACCTCATCGGCATCGTCCCGGCATCCGACACCGGCGCCTTCGAGATGGCCATGTGGTCCATGCTTGGCGCGCGCGGCGTGGACGTGCTCGTATGGGAGGCCTTCAGCAAGGACTGGGCGACGGATATTACGAAGCAGCTCAAGATCCCAGGCGCGCGCGTCTTGGAAGCCCCCTATGGAGCGCTGCCCGATCTCTCGAAGGTCGATTTCAAGAACGACGTCATCTTTGCGTGGAACGGCACGACCTCTGGCGTTCGCGTTCCTGACGGTGGCTGGATCCCCGCCGACCGCGAAGGGCTGACGTTCTGCGACGCAACCTCGGCCGCCTTTGCGCAAGACCTCGACTGGGCGAAGCTCGACGTCATCACCTTCTCCTGGCAGAAAGTGCTCGGCGGCGAGGGGCAGCACGGCATACTCATCCTTTCGCCGCGCGCCGTCGCCCGTCTTGAAAGCTATACGCCCTCCTGGCCGATGCCGAAGATCTTCCGCATGACCAAGGGCGGCAAGCTCAACCGCGAAATCTTCGAAGGCTCGACCATCAACACGCCGTCCATGCTCTGCGTGGAGGATTATGTCGATGCGCTTCGCTGGGCAAAGGGCCTCGGCGGATGGAAGGCATTGAAAGCGCGCTCCGACGCGAATTTCAAGGTCATCTCCGATTGGGTCGCACGCACTCCCTGGGTGGATTTCCTCGCGACTGACCCCAAGACGCGGTCGAACACATCGGTGTGCCTGAAGATCGTCGATCCGGCTATCCCGTCTGCGGAAACGCAGGCGGCTGTCGCGAAGCAGATCGCATCCATCCTCGATAAAGAGGGCGTCGCGTTCGACATCGGCGCCTATCGCGATGCGCCGGCGGGCTTGCGCATCTGGGCCGGAGGAACCGTCGAGCACTCCGATCTCGAAGCGCTCATGCCCTGGCTCGACTGGGCTTTCGCCGGCGCCAAGGCGGGTCTCGCCAAGGCCGCCTGACTTATCCCGCGCAATGCGGTTCTACCCCTCATCCTGTCCTTCTCCCCCTGGGAGAAGGGACGCTGTTTCCCCCTCTCCCAGGGGGAGAGGGCCGGGGTGAGGGGCGCTTAACCCAATTCCATAAGAGACACCGCCAATGACAGCCCCTCGCGTTCTTATCGCAGACAAATTATCGCCAGCCGCCGCCGCCATCTTCAACAATCGCGGCATCGAGACCGACACGAAAGTCGGCCTCGACAAGGATCAGCTTGCGGACATCATCGGCCAATATGACGGCCTCGCCGTCCGGTCAGCCGCCAAGGTGACAGAGAAGGTGCTCGCCAAGGCGGCGGCGCTCAAGGTCATCGGCCGCGCAGGCATCGGCGTCGACAATATCGACGTTCCGGTCGCGACAAGCCGCGGCATCATCGTGATGAACACGCCCTTCGGCAACTCCATCACGACCGCCGAGCACACCATCTCGATGATGATGGCGCTCGCACGGCAGATCTCCGAAGCCGACCGTTCCACGCAGGCAGGCAAGTGGGAAAAGTCGCGCTTCATGGGCGTCGAGGTGACATCCAAGACGCTCGGCGTCATCGGCTGCGGCAATATCGGCTCAATTGTCGCCGACCGCGCGCATGGCCTCAAAATGAAGGTCATCGCCTATGACCCCTTCCTCACCGATGAACGCGCGGTCCAACTGGGTGTGGAGCGCGTCAGCCTCGAGGAACTTTTCCGCCGCTCGGACTTCATCACGCTGCACACGCCGATGACCGAGAAGACCAAGCACATCGTCAATGCGCAGGCGATCGCGACCATGAAAAAGGGCGTGCGCATCATCAACTGCGCGCGCGGCGGCCTGATCGTGGAAGATGCGCTCGCGGAAGCCATCAAGGTTGGACACGTTGCAGGCGCCGCCATTGACGTGTTCGAGGTCGAGCCCGCGAAGGAAAACCCGCTCTTCGGCCTGCCGAACGTGATCTGCACGCCGCACCTTGGAGCAAGCACGAGTGAGGCGCAAGAAAACGTGGCTCTGCAGATTGCGGAACAGATGGCCGATTTTCTTCTCACCGGCGCCATCTCGAACGCCGTGAACTTCCCGTCGATCACGGCTGAAGAAGCCCCGAGGCTGCGCCCGTTTGTGAAGCTCGCCGAGCAACTCGGCTCCTTCGCCGGACAGCTTACGGAGACCGCTCCAAGCCTGATCCGCCTCGAATATGCCGGGGATGTCGCGGAGATGAACACCCGCGCGCTCAGCTCGGCGGCGATTTCCGGGGTCCTGCGTCCATTCCTGCATGTCAACATGGTCTCCGGCCCTGCCGTCGCTAAGGAGCGGGGCATCAAGGTCGAGGAAGTCCGCCGTGGTCAGGAAGGCGCTTTCGAGAGCTATATGCGCGTGACGCTGAAGACCGAGAGGCAGGAGCGCGCAGTGGCGGGAACGGTCTTCTCCGATGGAAAACCCCGCATCATCCAGATCAACAAAATGCCGGTCGATGCGGAGTTCGCTCCGAACCTGCTCTATACGGAAAATGACGATAAGCCGGGCCATATCGGCGCGCTTGGCACGCTCCTTGGCAGCGAAGGCGTGAACATCGCCACCTTCAACCTTGGGCGCGACGAACCGGGCGGCAAGGCCATCGCGCTGGTCAGCGTCGATGAGCCGGTTCAGGAGTCGACTCTTACGAAGGTGCGTGCGCTTCCGCATGTCGTTCGTGCGGCGCGGCTGAGCTTTTAGGTCCTTCCGTCATCGGGGCGGACGAAACAAAAGTGGTCATCCCGGAA
The DNA here is from genome assembly GCA_963757195.1 of uncultured Alphaproteobacteria bacterium. GTDB lineage: Bacteria > Pseudomonadota > Alphaproteobacteria > Rhizobiales > Rhodomicrobiaceae > Rhodomicrobium. Next base: position 188,134 of record CAVWQG010000001.1, on the reverse strand, counting down.
GCCGCTTGCGGCTATCCGGGATCTTTTCAAAGCTCCCCACTTGTTAAGATCCCGGATAACGCCGCTGGCGTTTCCGGGATGGCGATTTTAAGGACATGAACGCAAATCCGGTTCTCATCGAGGTGACACGGGGCGCGGCGGTGGAGAGCCGCCACCGCGGCGCATTTGTGGTTGTCGATGCATCCGGGAAAATCGTGCGGAGCGCGGGCGACCCGCACATGCCTGTCTATCCGCGCTCGGCTGTGAAGCCGCTGCAAGCCATCCCGTTGATCGAAACCGGAGCGGCGGACAAGTTCGGTCTCACGCACAGGGAACTTGCGCTTGCCTGCGCCTCTCACAAAGGCGAGCCCGCTCATGTCGATGCGGTTAACGCATGGCTCGCGCGCATCGGCCTCAGCCCGGCAGCGCTCGCATGCGGCATCCAGGCGCCGCGCACGGCGGCAGCCGCGAAACAGGCGATCCTGGCCGGGAGGCCGCTGACTGGCGCCACCCACAACTGCTCCGGCAAACACACAGGATTTCTCACCGCTTGCGTGGCCTGCGGCGACAACCCGTCCGGCTACATCGAGCCCCATCACCCGGCGCAGAAGCGCGTAACGCGAGCGCTCGAGGAGATGACCGGCTGCGACTTGAGCGCCGTCCCGATGGGCCGCGACGGATGCGGCATCCCCACCTATCACATGCCCTTGCATGGCCTCGCGACAGGCATGGCGCGGCTTGCCGACCCATCAAAACTGCCGGCGGCGAGAGCAGACGCTGCGAAGCGGCTTTTGAATGCCATGGCCGCGGAGCCGTTCTACGTAAACGGGACCGGCGGGTTCGCCACCGAGGCGATGACGGCTGTTCCCTCGGTTCGCGTGAAGGGAGGCGCAGAGGGCGTCTATGCCGCCATCTTGCCGGGACTGGGGCTCGGCATGGCGCTGAAAATCGACGATGGCGCCGCTCGCGCTGCGGAGAGCGCCGCCGCCCACATCCTTCGCGGGCTTGGTTGTTTCAACGCAGCCCAGGAGCAGGAGCTGCAGAGCTTTCTCAGCCCGGTCATTACAACCGATACGGGCCGCGACACAGGAACGATCCGCCCCACCGATGCGCTGGCCTTCCCGGTCATGTCCTGATCAAAACCGCTTTCTCAAGCGCCCCCGCAGGAATGTTGGCTGTCGGGAAGAGACCAGCGGTCCTTCGTCCGCCCGTTGACCGCGGAATAAACCTTGCCCCGGTCGTCGCCCGGAGGACAGTTGCGCGGGACGGAAACAAGGCAAAGGGTGACCGGATCGCCCACACGCGAGCGGCGCAGCGCCGTGACCACGTCGTAGCTTACGCCGGTGACGCCGTTGGCATAGGCAACGGCGGAGCCGCTATCGGGGCTTCCTTCCAGTCTTGAGCCGAGTTCGCTGATTTCAGTTCGAACGCATTGGCCGGCCTTTTTCGGGACATGTCCTTTTGTGTCCTCTGCAATCGAGGATGCCGCTCCGGCGATCAGAAAAAGCGCGGCGAATGTGGCCTGCAGCGCCGGAACAGAAGTCTTCATCAAGCAAACCTCCTTTAAATGATTATGGAGTTTGTTTGGCTGGTGTTGCCACAGAAGTGACACCTTGCAAACACGAAAACTTCTTGCCGCATCTCGTACATGGCGCAGCCATTGGAGGACGTCATGACGGATGTGGCCTCATACAAACAGCAGAAAGTCCCCCGGATCCCCACTCTATTGCGAGTGGCCAAGCCCTTGATCCCGGTGCTCGTGCTTCTTTTCATCCTCAGCGATTGCTTCTTCATCGTGCAACCGACCGAGATGGCGGGCGTCAGGCGTCTTGGGACGGTTCTCAGCAAAGACCCGTATCCGCCCGGCTTCCACTTCAAGGCGCCCTTCATCGACAAGGTGGACAAGATCCAGGTCTCCATCGACACCTTCCGCATCGATAATCTGCGCGTGTACACGGTCGACAATCAGTCCGTGCAGATCAGCGTCGGCGTGACCTACCGAATCCCGCGCGACGCCGTTTTGAAGCTTCTCTATGAGGTGGGACGGTCCGGAAACCTGGACATCACCCGCAACATCGAGCAGATCATCGCCGACCGCACGCTGCGCCTTTTTGCGAAGCGCAACACCGTCAAGATATCCGAGGAACGCGAGCAGATCGCGGGCGACGTCCGCGTCGCCGTCAGTCAGTCCGTGCGGGAACTTTTTGGCATCGAGATCTTTGACCTACAGATCCCGGCGATCAGATATTCAGATACATTCGTTGCATCGGTGGAGGCGGCGGTGAAAGCCAAGAATGACGCAATCGCCGCCGAAAACACCGTGAACCGCGTCCGGTACGAAGGAGAGCAGAAGGTTGTCACAGCCCGCGCCGAAGCCGAAGCCCAGGTCGCCCGCGCTCAGGCGCAGAAACTGTCTCAAATCCTTGCCGCGGAGGGCGAAGCTCGCGGCATCGAACTTCGCACGGCGGCGGAAGCGCTTGGCATCCGCGTCCGCGGCGAAGCCTTGAAGGAAAACGCTCGCGTGATCGACCTGACGCTTGCCCAGCGTTGGAGCGGGCAGCCACCGCAAACAATTCTCGGTGAACACGGGGCGGTCCCGTTTTTCAATCTTGGGAACAATGGCATGGCGCCGCAACCGGCGCAGCCTTCGCGTTAAGGCTATGTTGCGCAAAGCTTGAAAAAGCGGCATGCTGCACTGCAAACAAGACCAACAAGTCGGGCTGTATGCGCCAAGGAGCGTTTTATGAGTGAGGTCATTGCGTTCAAGCAATCCACAACCTCGAATTCCGGAGGCGGCTTGAAGGATCTTTATGAAGTCGGAGAAATCCCGCCGCTCGGTCACGTCCCGGAAAAGATGTACGCCTGGTCCATCCGCAAGGAGCGGCACGGGCCGCCCGACGAGGCGATGCAGATCGAGGTGCTCCCGACCTGGAAGCTCGACAGCCATGACGTCTTGATCTTCGTCATGGCGGCGGGCGTCAATTATAACGGCGTCTGGGCTGCTCTGGGCATTCCCATTTCCACGCTCGATGGACACAAGAACCCCTATCATATTGCAGGGTCGGATGCTTCCGGCATCGTCTGGGCGGTCGGCGCGAAGGTGAAGCGCTGGAAAGTCGGCGACGAAGTCGTGGTTCACTGCAACCAGGATGATGGCGACGACGAGGAGTGCAACGGCGGCGATCCCATGTTCTCGACCTCCCAGCGCATCTGGGGGTACGAGACGCCGGACGGCTCTTTTGCTCAGTTCGCCCGTGTGCAGGATCGCCAGCTCATGGCGCGCCCGCTGCACCTCACCTGGGAAGAAAGCGCCTGTTATACGCTGACTTTGGCAACGGCTTATCGGATGCTGTTCGGGCACCGCCCGCATATCCTGCGCCCCGGCCATAATGTGCTGGTCTGGGGCGCGAGCGGCGGTCTCGGCTCGTTTGCGGTGCAGCTTTGCGCGACTTCGGGCGCGAACGCGATCGGCATCGTCTCCGAGGAGGACAAGCGCGACTTCGTCATGTCACTCGGCGCGAAGGGAACCATCAACCGCAAGGATTTTAAGTGCTGGGGGCAGATGCCGAAGGTCGGCACGCCCGAATATGCGGAATGGTTCAAGGAAGTCCGCAAGTTCGGCGCTGCAATCTGGCAGCACACCGGCAAAGGCAACAACGTGGACAGCGTCTTCGAGCATCCGGGCGAGGCGACCATCCCCGTTTCGGTGTTCGTGGTGAAGCGCGGCGGCATGGTTGTCATCTGCGCGGGCACCACAGGCTATAACCTCACGCTGGATGCGCGGTATCTCTGGATGCACCAGAAGCGTCTACAGGGTTCGCACTTCGCCAACCTGTTGCAGGCGAGCCAGGCAAACAAGCTCGTCATCGAGCGTCGAATTGACCCGTGCATGAGCGAAGTTTTCCCCTGGACCGACATCCCGAAAGCGCATATGCGCATGTGGAAGAACGAGCATCGGCCGGGCAATATGGCGGTTCTCGTCAGCGCGCCGCATACTGGCTTGCGTACATTCGAGGATGCAATCGAGGCATCCAAAGCGCGGTTCGGTTGACGACCCGGCTTCGTTCCGACTCCGCGCAACGCGACAGGATAACGGAGCCAAGCATGACGCGAGCAGAGGATTTATTGAAAGCGCTGAACAGCCTTCAGAAGGCTGCCGACAGCGAGCTGAGCGGCGAAGCTCACGACGTGGCTATGCAGCATATCAAGGGTTTGTTCCGCCTTGCCGATTTTGACGGCGAAGACACGGGCGAGGGGGCAAACGAAGCACGCATACCGTTCGCGCAGGCGATTGCCGAGGTTCGAACGCAGGCCGAAGGAGAAATGTCGGGCAACGCGTTTTATCTCGCGTCCAAGAGCCTCGATGACCTGGCCAATCTGTCGTCCGCCTCTCCGGTAAGCGCGCCACTGGAGCATTTGCCAGAGCCGGTAACAGAGCCTGCGCCGCAGCCTTCAGAGCCGGTCAGCCAAAAGCCTGCCGAATCACTACGGGCGGAAGCTCCACCGGCAGGGCCCAGTTTTGCCGAACTGGCCGCAGCCTCGAAGGCGCGAGTGGAAGAGGCTTCAGCAATCCTTGGCATGGAAGTCGTTCATCACTATGAGTCGACTCCTCACGAGTACCAAGAAGCGCTGGAATTGGAGAAACGCAGTTCCGAACCGTGCTCCATGCCGGAAATAGAGCCTCTCGCCGAAGAGGCGCCGCCGCCCCCCGTTCCGAGCGCGGAGCCGCCCGCAGCGGCGGAAGTGATCGAAGCAGCATCTGCACGCGAAGTGGCTGAAGCAACGCATGATTTCGGAATTCCGGCTGCGGAAGCCGGGCCGGTGCCGGAATATGCCGCGCCTCACGAGGAGCCCGCGCCCCAAGCAGAGGCCCCAATCGCGTTCAAGCCAGAACCGGTTGCCGCCAAACCGGCGCCCGAACCCGCTCCGAAACCGGCAGCTGCGCCATCAATGATTGTGACCAAAGCCGAGCCTCGGTCTGCCTCGGCCGCGTCCAGGGCAGCGCCGATAACACCGGCCCAAAAAATCGAGGCTAACCCAAAGCCACAGCAGAAGGAGCCGGAGAAGACCTTCTTCAGCTTGTGGCTCGATATGGTGTTTGGCCGCAAAAAATAGCTAGTACAGCCGGAGGCAAGTTCGCACTCACTTTGCCGCACGCTCTCACGCGAACTTGCCTCCGATGAGCTGTACTAGAATCAATGTGCTAGTACGCCTTATCCGCGGGAAGTCCTGTCAGCGCCCGCCGCAATCGGGTCAGGACTTACCGCGGGGCGTACTAGGACCTTTGGAGGCGCTCCAGGGACGATGAGCGTTTTCAAAGCCGGAAATCGCGACAGACGCGAACGAGCAGCGGCAACCGGGCATTTCGAAACCCCGCCCCTGCGTGCTACGTTCGGATAGCCCAGGACCGCATAAAAGGAGAAGGCAAGCATGAGCCTCGCAACCTCTTCCGTATTGGCTCCAGATCTGCTTCGGCTCTGCGATGAGGCTGCGGAAAACGCGGACAGGCTTGCCCGGCGCGCCATCGTGGCCGTGCGGGCGAAGGTCAGCGCGGGCGACGCTCTCTCGAGCGAGTTGATGGAGCGCGAGCAGCACGCGTGCCACGGCCTTGCCTGGCTTGCCACCTATTGCGAGGGCATCAAGCAGATGGCGTCCTACGCGCGGCGCCTCGATGAAGGTCATCGCTTCGGGGAGATCGAAGCCCTTCTCACGCAGATCGGCATTGGCGAGTACGCGGCCCAGATCCTCGGCGGCATTCCCATGAGCCAGTCCGAGTTCATCCGCTCCTACGACCTCGGACTTGAGGCCAGCGACCGCGAGATGTTCGCGAGCGAGGCGGTGGTCACGCTCATCAAGGCCAATAATCCAGAGGCGCGCGCCCGGCTCGTCGAGCTTGTGCAGCACGCGGCTGGCACAGGCCATTTCGGCGACGGCGGTCTCGACGACACGCTGGAGGCAATGCGCGGCGAGATCATCCGCTTCGTGGAAGCGGAGGTGAAGCCCTATGCCCATGAGTGGCATATGAAGAACGAGTACATCCCGCTCGAAACCATCGCGAAGATGAACGAGCTGGGTGTCTTCGGCCTGACGATCCCGGAGGAGTTTGGCGGGCTCGGCCTCGGCAAGGAGGCGATGTGCGTCGTCTCCGAGGAGCTGAGCCGCGGTTACATCGGCGTCGGCTCGCTCGGTACGCGCTCGGAGATCGCAGCCGAGCTTATTCTTGGCGGCGGCACGCCTGAGCAGAAGGAGCACTGGCTCCCGAAGATCGCGAGCGGCGAAGTGCTGCCGACGGCGGTCTTTACCGAGCCGAACACGGGGTCGGATCTGGCGTCGCTCAAGACACGCGGCGTGCGCGACGGCGACGTTTATAAGATCACCGGCCAGAAAACCTGGATTACCCATCCCGTGCGCGCGGACCTGATGACGGTGCTGGCGCGGACCAATTCTGCGGAGCCGGGCTACCGCGGGCTTTCCATGTTCCTGGCGGAGAAGCCGCGCGGCACGGACGAAAGCCCATTCCCCGCGAAGGGCATGACCGGCGGCGAGATCGAGGTGCTCGGCTATCGCGGCATGAAGGAATACGAGCTGTCGTTCGACGGGTTTGAAGTGCCAGCGAACGGGCTTCTCGGCGGCCAGGAAGGGCAGGGCTTCAAGCAGCTCATGCAGACTTTCGAGTCGGCGCGCATACAGACGGCGGCGCGAGCCGTCGGCGTTGCCCAGTCCGCGATGGACATCGGCTTGCGCTATGCCATGGAGCGCCAGCAATTCGGCAAGCCCATCATCAACTTCCCGCGCATTTCCGACAAGATCGCCATGATGGCCGCCGAAACCATGGTCGCCCGCCAGCTCACCTATTATGCAGGCCGGGAGAAGGACCAAGGCCATCGCTGCGACCTCGAAGCGGGCATGGCAAAGCTGCTGGCGGCGCGCGTGGCGTGGTCGTCGGCGGATAATGCGCTGCAAATCCACGGCGGCAATGGCTTCGCGCTCGAATATCCCATCAGCCGCGTGCTCTGCGATGCCCGCATCCTGAGCATCTTCGAGGGCGCCGCCGAAATTCAGGCGCAGGTCATCGCCCGGCGTCTGCTTGAAGTGAAGAACTAAAGCCGCTCCCCCTCACCCTGTCCCTCTCCCCCTGGGAGAGGGAACGCCATGTCACGGCTGCGACCGAACTCCCTCTCCCAGGGGGAGAGGGTTGGGGTGAGGGGTCACTACGCTGCAATCAGTCGCTGGAGAATGCGGAATGGATGATGTTCGCGGCCGCACTGTCTTGATAACCGGCGCGTCCGCTGGCATCGGCAAAGCTTTCGCCGAAGTTTTCGCCGCCAAGGGCTGGAACGTAGTGCTCACCGCGCGAAGGCTGGAACGGCTTCAAGCGTTGGCGGAGGAGCTTTCCACAAAGCACAAAATCCAAGCTGTGCCCATTGCAGGCGACCTCGCGCAGCCGGACGGCGTCAAGCAGCTCATCGAAGCCATAAGCCACCACCGGCTGATGATCGATGGTCTCCTCAACAACGCTGGATACGCCGTACCCGGATATTATGCGCGCACAAAGTGGGAAGACCAGGAAGCATTCTTGCGCGTGATGGTGACAGCGCCGTGCGAGCTTGCGCATGTGCTGCTGACGCCGATGATACAGCGCCGTTTCGGCCGCATAATCAACGTGGCCTCGCTCGCCGGGCTGGTTCCTGGCGGGGCCGGGCACACGCTCTATAGCGCGGCGAAAGCGTTCCTGATCAAGTTCTCGCAGTCGCTCCTCCTCGAAAACCGCAAACACAACGTGCTCACCACCGCGCTGTGTCCCGGCTTCACCTATACGGAGTTCCATGATGTCTTGGGCACGCGGGAGAAGGTATCCCGATACGGGAAGCATTGGTGGAGTTCGGCGGAGGACGTGGCTGCCGCTGGCTATGACGGCGTGATGGCTGGCCGGTCCATCGTCATCACCGGCCGGCGCAGCAAACAGATCGCCGCCCTGATGAAAGTCTTGCCGGATAGGGTCGCGCTTGGCATGCTGGCAAGGCAGTCGAAATCCTTTCGGGCAAAGTAGAGAGTTCCCATGACCGCCGCCATCGTGATCCCGGCGCGATATGCTTCATCGCGTTTCCCAGGCAAGCCCCTTTGTATCGTCTCCGGCGTCAGCATGCTCGAAAGGGTGTGGCGCATTGCCAAGAGCGTACGCCAGGCATCGCGCGTCGTGATCGCGACCGATGATGAGCGCATTGTCGCCCATGCGCGGTCGTTCAACGCCGAAGCCATCATGACCTCGACCGAATGCACCAACGGCACCGAACGGGTCTACGATACGATGAAGCGCGTGGCGATCTCGGAGGAAATCATCCTCAACCTGCAAGGTGACGCGCTTCTGACGCCGCCCTGGGTGCTGGAGGCGATGATCGACGAGATGATCATCGACCGGACGCCGGAAATCGTGACGCCCGCTGTCCGCATGGAAGGCGCCGCGCTCGACGAGTTCGTGGAGCAGAAGAAGGTACGGCCCGGCAGCGGGACGACAGTCGTTTTCGACGCGAACAAGAATGCGCTCTACTTCTCGAAGACGATCCTCCCGCACATCCGCAATTTCGGCCATGCGCACATCTATCGCCATATCGGGCTTTACGGCTATCGAAAGGCCGGGATCGAGCGGTACATGGCGCTCAAGCCTTCTCCGCTCGAGCAGGCGGAGGGCCTGGAGCAGCTTCGCGCGCTGGAGCACGGCATGGTGGTTCGCGTCGCGGTTGTCGATTATCGCGGCCGAACCCACTGGTCCATCGACGCGCCGGGAGACGCAGCGATTGCAGAAGCCATTATAGAACGCGAGGGCGAACTGCTTGAGGCGCAAGGAAGCGGCAGGGTCTGATGCTGCTTCTGCTCGCGCGCCACGGCAACACGTTCGACCACGGCGACAAGGTTGTCTGGGTTGGGGCGAGGACCGACCTGCCGCTCACGGCGAAGGGCAGGGAACAAGCGGCAGCGCTGGGCGAAGGGCTGCAGCCCATCAAGTCAGCGATCAAGCGTATTGTTTCGGGGCCGCTCAAGCGGACGCAGGAGCACGCCTCGATAGCCGCGCGGCGGCTAGGCATCGAGCGCCCGGTCGAAATCGACGAGCGCCTGCGCGAGATCGATTACGGCCTTTGGGAAGCCAAAACCACGAGCGAAATTCAAGCGCTGGGCAGCGCCGATGAGTTGGCGGCGTGGGACAAAAGCGGCGTATGGCCAAAGTCCCCCGGCTGGTCGCCGCCTCAAATGGCCGTTAGCGCGCATGTTGCAAAGCTTGCGCAAGGTTTCGCGACATCCCTCGACGAGGGCGAAGCCGCGCTCATCGTGACCAGCAATGGCATCCTCAAATTCTTCCTGAAACTCGTTCCTGGCGCTTTCGAGGACATGGCCGCGAGGGGTACGCTCAAAGTCTCCACTGGGCACTACTGTGCTCTGGCTTGCGAAGCGGGCGCTTGGAAGGTCGTTTTCTGGAACCGGCAGCCGGGCTGCTCCGCGTTATAATCAGCCGGCCTTGTGCCGCCGTTTCATGACGAGATAGGCTCTGACCCCCTCGCCATCGTGTTCGAGCGAGACGCGCTCAACCGTCACGAATTCCTCAAGCTCTGAGAGCCCGGCGATGAAATGGCGGATATTGCCGTAGGCGCCTCGCAGGATAATCTCGAAAAGAGCCGTGTTGACGGCGGCGGCCTTTTCCTCGCTGGGGGAAGAGACCTGCTCGACCGTCGCACCGCTGCGGCTCGCCAGGGCTTCGATATCGCGCACGAAAGCGGGTTCAGCTTTCGCTTGCTTCAATTTGACTTCCAGCGTCTCGGCCTGTTTCACGCGAACGGCAAAGCTTTGCATCAGCCGGTCCCGGGCTCGTAACTCGCGCAACTGATCTCTCGTGCGATCAAGCCGGTCACTTGCCTCCGCCGACGCATTGAGGGCCGGATGCCAGATCAATGCTGCGACCAGTCCTAAAATCGCAAGCGTGACGATCAGCGCGAAAAGCGCGGCCACAGCCGCAGGATGGCGGACGACATGCGCAACGCGGACTGTCGCTTCGGTCATGTCCGTGGTTCCCCGCCGCCGAAACGTATGGAAAGGCGCACCTGATACATCTGAGCGGAGTTCTCCGCGGTTCCGGCTTGCTTTTTGTCAATGAGGCGAACCGAGGCGAAGAATTTGCTGCGGTTGGCGATATCGAAAAACGCCGTCAAATCTTCGCTCGACTCAGAAATTGCGACAAGTTCAAGTGCGCCCCTGCTTCGATCGTAATCGAGGTTTTGAAGCGCGACCGATGGCGGCATGAGCTGCTCAAGCGTGGAAAGTACGCGAACGACGGAAGGGGCTCCTGCGAAATCGAGCGCATTGAGCGTCGTGATGCGCTGGCGCAACGCCTTTATTGCGGCGGGGTCCGGCTCGTCCCTGTGCTGCGAGAGGAGGGTCGTCAGTTCGGCGTTAAGCTCGCCGGCCTTCTTGAGGGTTTGTTCCCGCTCTGCCCAGTATGTTGAACTGTCCCAAAGCAGACTACCGGTTTCAATAAACGCGGCGACGGAGAGCCCCGCAACGATAAGCGCGAGCGCGAGCGAGATGGGGCGCAGGTCGCGAGAAAAATTGACATCGGCAATAAAAATGGGACCGCTCATTCTCTCGCGGCGCTCCGGAAATCTGAGGACACGCCTGGCCAATTCAGAACCTTCAGGCCACTGGAATACGTCAAATCCGGCGCAATGGCGCCAGCCGCCAGACCGTCGATATAGACGGCGACCGGGGCATCCTGCCTTGCAACGATACGCGCATAGCGCCGGATGCGCGTCGCCATCCTGCGCTGTCCCTCCAGATCGCTCCGGGCTGGGCGCCGGATGGTTGCGATATGAGCGATGGTTCCGGGCTCGTCCCACACCAGGATCGTTCTGAAACTCGTCTCTTCGAAAAGCGCTATGCCCGGCTTTTCAAGCGCGTGGCTCGTCACTTGCCCGAACTTTAAGATGTACTCAGGCGTCAGGACGTCGGGGTGCAAGCCCCTTTTTTCGAGCGCGCTTCGGACCTGCCGCAGCGTATCCCGCGCCACGGCAAGGCAGAGAATACGCTCGCTCACATTCTTGCCCCCTTTAAGCGGGCTTCCGATGATCTCGACCTTCCCCGGTTCGAGGCGATGTTCGCGGCAGAAGCGCTGAGAGATGATGAGGCGCCGGTCTCCTTGCGCTTTGGGAAGTTTCGTAAATGGCAGGATAGCGGCCATGACATGCGAGCCTTCGAGGGTCACGCAGACGAAGGGTGAGGTGAGTTTCCTCTCGGGCAAGATGGCGGCCAGGACGCCGTCGATCGCGTCGCCGAGCGTGGGCGGACTTCCGGACGTATCGAAGGCGGAGGCGGCATCGGCGCTCTGACCGCCGCTCCAGCTTGCGCCATGCCAGACGCCATGAACCTGGCCGGCGCCGATACGAATGAGGCAGGCTGATCGCTGCATCGTGGCCCTCAGGTTACCCTGACCACTTCGGGAAGCGACGTCACGAACGCCCGCGCCTTGCCGAAGGCAGCCTGCCGCATATCCCGCAACCCGTTTTGTAAGGCCGCCGCGCGCATCTCCTCGGTCGGCTGACGGTCAACGATCATTTGCTTGATCTCGGGCGTCAGCATCAGGATCTCAGCCGCCACCGTTCGCCCGGCATACCCGGTATTGAAGCAGGACTCGCATCCGCCCGGCTCACGCCACGTTTCCGCGGCGAGGGAAAAAACGTCGAAGCCGAGCGCCGCGATCTCATCGAACGTGTATTTGCGCGGGCGCGAGCAGACCGGGCAGAGACGCCGCAAAAGCCGTTGCGCCACGATGCAGTTCAGCGCCGCGACAAGCTCGTGGAGGTCGATTTCCATATGCGTAAAGCGGGAGATGACGTCGAAGGCGTTGTTCGCGTGCAGCGTCGTGAAGACAAGGTGGCCTGTGAGCGCCGCTTGCACCGCGATGGATGCCGTTTCGCGGTCCCGGATTTCGCCGACCATGATCTTATCGGGGTCGTGGCGCAGGATGGATCTCAAGCCGCGCGCAAAGGTCAGCCCCTTCTTCTCCGCAACAGGAATCTGAAGGATGCCGGGCAGCTCATATTCGACCGGATCCTCGATGGTGATGACCTTCTCCTCGCTGTTGCTGAACTCGGAGAGGCACGCATAAAGCGTGGTTGTTTTGCCGGACCCTGTCGGCCCCGTCACCAGCAGCATGCCGTTCGGCGAGCGCCCCACGCGCGCAAGGATCGCCCGGTCTTTTTCCTCATAGCCGAGGGCTTCCAGGGACAGCGAACTCCGCTTCTCCGTGAGGTGGGCTTTGTCGAGGACGCGGATCACGATGTCCTCGCCATGCACGCCCGGCAAAACCGAGACACGAAAATCGATGTCGCCCTGCCGGCCTCTCAGGCGGAAGCGGCCATCCTGGGGGATGCGGTGCTCCGCGATGTCGAGATCCGCCATCACCTTGATGCGCGAGATGAGCGTGGCCTGATAGGCCGGGTCGAAGGGGCCGAGCGCCCGCATCAAAACGCCGTCGACGCGAAAATCGACCGACACGCCACCGACATCGGAATGGATATGTATATCGCTGGCCTGCCTCTGCAAAGCGGCTCGGACGATCTCGTTCACGAGCCTGACGACCGGAGCCGCGTCGCCGCCGAAGGCTTCAAGATCGATGGTCTCGGAGTTGCCCTGTTCGGTCTCTCGAACAAGCGCAAGGCCGAACTCGGCGCTCATATCCTCCAGCATCTTCTGCCCGTCGTCGCAGCGCTTCAGAACCTCGTCGATGGCATCGGCGGGGCTGACAACGAAGTCGATTTCGCAGCGGCACAACAGGGTGAGCTTCTGCTCCAGCTCGAAGTCCTGGGGACGGCTCGTCGCGACAACCAGCAGATCGCCTTCGGACCGGAGCGGCGCAACCCCGAGCCGCCGCGCGTCGGCAGCCGGAAGGCGAACCAGCGCCTCGGGGGGGATTTTCACCCCAACAAGGTCGTCGAAGGGCAGGCCGAACCTGGCGGCGGCTTGCAGGGTCATTTGATGAGATCCGTCAGCGTGAAAATCGGAAGATACATCGCAATGACGACACAGCCGACGAGAACGCCCGCCAGCAGAAGCACCGCGGGCTCCATCAAGCTTGTGAGCCTTGCCAGGCTGGTCGCGAGTTCTTCCTCCTGCTGCGCGGCGACGGCAGTAAGCATCTTGTCGAGGCTTCCGCTCGCTTCGCCCGCTTGGATCATCTTGAGAGAGGTCGGGCGGAAAAGCCCGCCTACCGTCAACGCTTTTGCAAGCGGGTTGCCATCTTTCACCGTCCTGTTTGCATCTGCCAGAACCTGAGAGAAATGCCGGTCGGAAACGCTGGAGCCGGCGACGTCGAGCGCTTTCGGCACCGTGGCCCCGGACGAGATCAAGATCGACAGCATGCGGGCTGTCGCCGCCGCAGCCGAAGCCCGCCGGAAGTGGCCGAACACCGGGATGCGAAGAAGCGCTTTGTCGCGCGCGATGGCCCCTTCCGATTTTGAGGTCCATAGCCGGTCGAGAAGCCAAACGGAGCCCAGCGTCCCGCCGACGGTCATCGCGATAAGGGGAAAGTTTTGCTCGACGGCGATCAGAACCTGGGTTGGCGCGGGAAGAGCACTTCCAAGTTCCGCATACATGGACACGAAGTTCGGGATCACCTCTATGAAGAGGAACGTGAGCACGCCAGACAGCACGGTGAGCAGGACGATGGGATAGATCATCGCCTTCGAGACTTGGCCGCCGATCTTCTGCTTCAGATCAACGTAATCCTGATAACGCTCAAGGCAGACGGGCAGGGCGCCTGACTGCTCGCCGGTCGCAACGAGCGCGCGGTATGGCGTATCGAAGACGGAGGGAGCCTTGCCCATGGAATTGGAAAGCGACGCGCCGCGCTTCACTTCAGCGGCGACGACCTGGAGCGCCTTTTCAAGTTTTGGCTGGCCGGGCCGCACCGCGAGAAGGGAAAGGGACTCAGGGATCGAGATGCCAGCCCGCAGCAACACGGTGAGTTCGCGATTGAAGTTGGCTATGTGTTTCAGAGGGGGACGGCCGAGAGATGAGGCTCCCCGGCTGACACGCCCGGCTTTAAGGATCAGATCGCGCGATGAGAGGATCTCGCGAAGGTGCTCAAGGGAGTTGGCCGCCTCCATCCCGTCCGCCGTCTCGCCCGTCAGCGTCAGCGCCTTATAGGAGAATAACGGCACGGTTACCCGCTATTTGCTTGAGGCGGTGGCCGGCGCCGAGTCCCAGCTTGTTATATCGGCGTCGTTGCCTGTTCCGCCCTCGCGGCCATCGGCGCCAAAGGAGTACAGATCGTATTTCCCATGCTCGCCGGGAGCACGATAGGTGTACTTGTTGCCCCAAGGATCGGCCGGAACCTTGTCGCCTTTGAGGTAGGGGCCAGCCCAATTTGCGACCGCGGCCGGCTTGTGAAGAAGCGCGTCGAGGCCTTCGGCCGAGTTGGGATAGCGGCCTGCGTCGAGATAGTAGAGGTCGAGGGCTTTGCCAAAATTGTCGATCTGCAGCCGCGTGCTCTTGACCCTGCTCGTTTCGAGGTAGCCCAGCACGCGCGGACCGACGAGACCCACGATAAGGCCGATAATGGCGAGCACGATAAGCAGCTCGATGAGGCTATAGCCGGGTGAGCCAAGCCGAGGCGATCCGCTGGCGCGCCCATCTTTGCGAAGGCTTGGAAAAAAGCGGGACAGATTCAGAAATCCATTGCCGATTTGAAAAGAAATTCGCATCAACGCCTCTCCCGCTGTTACCGAATGCCGAATATACGGTTCACCCACGCTATGCAATCGCGACGTTCACGGTATCCACTGACTGACCCCAGAAACCTGATAGCAATGAGCAAGGGCGCTTGAGGTAACAACATGATTCCTCAAATCGCCGCCGGAGCAGTTTTCCTTTATTGCGCTGTGGTCATCGCCGCAGACGATTATACATTCCGAATCGTTCCCGATCGCATCCTGGCGATCTTGTTCACGACCGGCGCGATTTACCGATTGGCGGCCACGGGTACGTTTGGGGAAGACTTCGAGACTACGATCTCAGGCCTTGTCTTTCGAAGCGCAATTCCAGGGCTTTCGGCGCTCCTCATCGCGCTGCTTTATAAGGTCGTGCGCGGAAGAGACGGGCTTGGCTTGGGCGATATCAAGCTTATTGCGGCGGCGGGAATTTGGCTGCCGGTCATGGGCAGCTTCTATGCGATCGCGCTCGCGTCAATCGCCGCCCTCGCAGGCACAGTCGCCATCGCACTCTGGCGCGGAAGGGCCGCCACGCTTCTGGACTCTCTGCCGTTCGCCGTTTTTCTCGCCCCAGCTTTCTGGGTTCTTTGGCTGCTGGAAGAAGCGGGCGTTCTTCCCGCTCTAAGTTGAAAACCACGCTGAGCCCCTTGCCTGGCCATACCCTTGCCGCTACGGGTGCTTTGGCGCTGCCGATCGTCTCTGGAGGCTTAAAAAAATTTGCTTGTTGAAGTCAAACAGAGAGACAGTGTCCAGAATGATCTCCGAAACGGACTCGTTATTGTCCTGACGTCTGCCTTCTTTTTGATCTCGGGTGTAATAAGCCCGAGCTATAACTGGGATATTGTCGCCTATGTCGCGGCTGCCAATCACCAGGATGGGCTAAGGGGAAGGGAGCTTTCGTCGACGACCTACAACGAACTTCAGCGCGAGGTCGATGCCCGTACTTTCAAGGAGCTGACGGCCGGGGACTATGTGGATGTTGTCTTCAAGGACCCGGACTCCCTTGAGCAGCAACTGCCATTCTACACAATCAAAGTCGCCTATATTCAGCTCATGCGAGTTCTTAAAACATTGGGCGTGAGTTATACGAGTTCGACCTATATCCTCAGTGCTACTTTTGCATCCGCATCAGTTCTGATGCTTGCGATTTTTTTGTTTCATTTCGGCGTCCCGATCCTCTGGCTCCCTGTTGCGGCAACGGTCGCGGGCTATGGGACGATTGCCTCTTATTCGACGCCGGATGCGATCGCCTGCTTCTTCGCGCTCTTACTTATCTACTTATTCAGCAAAGGAAGCAGAGCCTTATACCTCGTTTCTGCTCTCCTACCGCTCGTTCGTACGGATTTGGCGATATTGTCCATCTTGACGATGGGTTTCGATTTCTATCGCAAGAGGAGCATCTATCCGATACTGAGCGCTACAGCGGCGTTAGCTCTGTATGTCGTGATAAACAAAGTCGCCGGCAGTTACGGCTGGCTGGCGTTGTTCAACTTCACCTTCATCAAGATAACTCCGTATCCGGCGGGGATGAAGATATCGGATGATATCGGCTCATATCTGCAAGCCTATGTCACTGGCTTGCAGGCTCTCACATCGAGCCGGCATATCACGATCTATATTCTGGTTCTATTTGTCTTTATTTTCCGGCAGGGACACAAGAGACTGAACTCTGAGATCAACGTCGTTACTATGATCTGTCTATTATACGCGAGCGCCCACTTCGCGCTATTTCCAGTCTATGAAGACCGGTTCTTCGCGTTTCCGGCGTCCTTGCTTTTTCTGAGCTTGATCGTTTCCCTTTTCTATAGTGGTTCTGTATCGGCCATGCGTAAAGCCGGCTGACTGGAAGTCTCGTCCTCGATTTGGAACTGCGCTCTCTCAAACCACTGCTCGAAAGCGCCAAGGAGCACATGGCCATCGGCAAACTGGACGTCGATTTCGCGATCTCCCGACCGGCCGGGACGAGCGCCCACCACCTGTCCGATATCGGACGCCGTATAGCCGAGGCGCGTCGGGCTCAGCTCCGTCCATCTTACCCATGATCCGATCTCCGCAGACATGTTCCCTCCATGTTCGTGCAATTAAGATTTCTGAAGGGAGAACGGCCGTAAGGCTGATTTCTTCCGCGCGGCCGGGTTGGCGCCTTGAAATAAACGAACTGCCATCCAACTACCATCCACCTGGATGGTGAACGTAATGACAAATAACGTGCAAGACCTGCGCCCCAAGACGGGCGACACCGAAAAAATCACGATCAACCTTGGCTTTGTCGATCTGGGCCATGTCGATCTGCTCGTGCAGGAGGGCTTTTATTCCAACCGCACCGATTTCATTCGAACCGCCATCCGCAATCAGATCGAGCGTCACGCCGACGTGGTCCGCAAGGCCGTCACGCGCAAGAGCGTCGACCTCGGGCTTAGGCACTTCAGCCGGGCCGACCTCGAAGCGGCTCGCGACGCGGGACATATGCTCGACATTCGCGTGCTTGGCCTTGCAAGCATCGCAAACGATGTCCCGCCGGACCTCGCTCGTGCAACTATTGCATCGCTTGCCGTTCTGGGAGCGCTTCATGCAAGCTCTGCCGTCAAGGCGGCGCTTGCCGATCGCATGCAATAGGTTTCGTCGTGAGAACCCTCCCGCGTTTGTTCTTCCCCCGCAAGAGAAAGCACCCGACAATGCCTTATCGCATGCCCCCCGAAATGGCCGAGGCGACACGCCTCACCAAGCTCGGCAAGCTCATGGAGGCGACGGCGCTCATTCAGCGCATGTTCCGGGGCGAACGCTCGACAGACGCCGGAGCCGGTCCCTCCACGATCGATGCGGAATACACCGTGGTCGAATCCGAGCCACGAGGTGAGAAGCCGGGCCCCCGGCCAGAAATCCCACATCCGTTCAGGCCGCATGCAAGCCTCAAGGAGACGGTCGAGCGCGTCGCAGCGATGGCCAAATCCTTCCGGGAGGATCTCCATCCCGCTCCGGAGGCGCCGCAAGGGGCTTCGTTCACGACGGCGACCTATACCAATGCAGCGGGCGCACGCGAGTACAGGCTTTACGTTCCCGCCAACCGTAGCAATGAGCGGCCCGCGCTGATCGTGATGCTGCATGGCTGCACCCAAAACCCGGACGACTTTGCGGCCGGGACGCGAATGAATGCGTTTGCCGAGGAACATGGCTTTCTCGTCGCCTATCCCAGGCAGAACATGCGGGCGAATATCAGGCAGTGCTGGAACTGGTTCAGGCCGGAAGATCAGCGCCGTGGTGAGGGCGAGCCTTCGCTTATCGCGGGGATCACGCAGGAGATCATCCGCCAGCATGGCGTGGACCCAAAGCGCGTGTACATCGCGGGGCTTTCGGCGGGCGGGGCGGCGGCGGCGATCATGGGCGACGTCTATCCCGATCTCTACGCCGGTGTTTGCGTGCATTCGGGGCTGCCATCGGCGGCGGCCAAGGATCTCGCCTCTGCCTTCGACGCCATGCGGCTGGGGGCGAAGGTCCGGGAGCCATCGGCAAGGCTTATTCCGACGATCATTTTTCACGGCGAGAGGGATATGATCGTCAATCCATCCAACGGTGAAGCTGTGGCGGCCAAAGCGCTGGGGAGCACATGCGGGTTGCGTCAGGAAACGGAGCACGGCCAGACCGCCGGCGGGCGCAACTACGTGCGAACCTTCTACGCCGATGAAAAGGGGCGGACGCTGTGCGAACACTGGCGCATCCGTGAAAGCGGCCACGCATGGTCGGGCGGCTGTCCTTCTGGCTCGCACACCGATCCTCTCGGTCCCGACGCGTCGAGGGAAATGATCCGGTTCCTCTTCCAGCATCAAAAGGGCTAATTCCGTGTTGCGGCCGTTCAACCTCCAGGAGGCGAAATCCACAAAATCTCGCGCTCTGAGCGGCAACACGCTCGGCAATCGGCCGCGACGCGCTTGAAGCGTATGTGCTGAGATGCGGGCGCCTCACGCCGAATGACGGCGCATTTCACGATTGCGCTCAAAAGACGGGGTTAGATGGGGATAAGGTAAGGCGCTGGCTGGGAATGGGTTCGCGGTGGCTTACCTTCCCTATGCAACTTGGGTTGGATTTTCCTAATAGAGGTTACTCGTGAAGCTGCCTCAACTTTCCTTGCCTAACTTATTTGCCGGTCTTCTGTCTGTATTGGCGTTTCTTGCCAGCATGGTTTTCCTTGAGAATATCTTTGCTCAGGATGTCGCCAACATTATAAGGCCTCATTACGAACAGCTTAAGGACCTTTTTATCGAAACGAAAATCAGTCTCCTGAGCTTTGCCGCTTTTTCTCTCATCTTGAGTTTCCTAAGCGTAGCGGTCCTCGGCGCCTATGCTGACAGAGGAAGAAGAATTTCCGAGCTCAAGCAGTCCGAGAAGACGCTCAAGTGGATAATTGAAACGAGAAGCCCAAAGATATTCTCATTTCTTGATGTAACGGGGCTCCCAAATAAGCATCAGCTAGAGTCTGATTTTGACGAAGGCCGGATTATAGGTCAATCGCGCAGATTGAATTCAAATGCCTATTCGCACTTTTGCGTGTGTCAATTCGATAACCTGATACTGAGTGCGCATAAGAGAGATCGGTCGAACCTTGAGGCTTATACCTATGCCCTTCAAAATATTTACGCCTCGTTACGTAAACAAGACCTCATGTATGTTTATAGAATAAATAAAGACAATGAGGAGTATCTGGTTTTTGTTTTAAAGGGGTCGTTAACGGATATTTGCCAGTTTATAGTTCGCCTTAGGCGCACGCTTCTTATCGATATAGCCCACGAAATTCGTTCTCTGTTTAGTCAAGAAATTGACATGCACTTTTATAGCGGGATTGCGCAATTTAGTCCTGATGATCGACTTAACACCACGTTTGAAAAGGCGCTCCTTTGTCTGGACCTTGCCGCGAATTTGTCTAATGAAAGAGGTGTTCACTGGCAGTCTGAAGAAACACCTGATGCCAAGGTAGTGGAAGCGCTGCAAGCCATATAGGTATGTAGATAGGCATAACATCCCGCGATCGCCCAGCGCGTCAAAATCTTGCTTCATCAGCCCGCCGCCGCGCTTGGCTCGCGGATGCCGTTTCGGCCCTTCCTGGAGATCGTCGCCTTCATCTCGTCGCAGCAGATTTCAGCCGCCTCCTTGAGAGAGGTTGCGATCAGGTCCGCTCCAACGTTCTTGCGCAACTCTTCCAACTTTCCCGCATCCTGATCCGGGCGCCAGAAACAGGCGACAAAGCGGGCATTGGGCAGCGCTCGCCGCCAACGCCGGATCAGATATCGGACGGGCAGCGACCCCGATTGCGAGCCCTCGAAGGATGAGATGCAAATAGTCCTGGCGTCAGTCCGCAAAGCACTCGAGTTGGCGGCGCGCCTTGTCTGATCGTAGGGCACAACCGACGGGTTTACCCCGCGCTTTTTAAGAACGTCGGCAAGCAGCACGCTGGCCGCCTGATCGACGGCGCCCTGCGCCTGAAGGAGCAGCACGGGACTGCTCTCCTTCTCGGCATGACCGGGAGAGCCCTTTTCCGATGCGCCATTCTTTCTGCTCGCGGGCTGTTTGGCTTGTTCGGATTTGGGGTCTTCGTCGGTATGGGCGTCGAGATCTTCGACCACCTCCTCGATGACCTCGAGAAGGGCCGCCTGCCTGTCTTCAGGCAACCGTCCGCGCGCCGCATCGGCCTCCGCAAGCGCCAGCGCCTTCATCGGAACCGCATCGTAATAGTCGGACAGCCGCTGTTCTTCGAGTTGGCTTTCCGCCTGGTAGGCGGCTTCGATCGCATCGCCAGCAAGGACGCGCTGGTAAAATCCCTCATGCGGCGCGAGCGCGGGTTCATCGCCGAGAACGACGCCTAAGAAGCTCAGAGCTTCGACGTGCCGGCCGAGAACCGCGATGCATACCGTGATCGGAATGGCGAGAAGCAATCCCGGCACGCCCCAGATCATCGTCCAGAAGAGCTGCGCCAGCACGATCGCTACGGGCGAAAGCCCGGTTTGCTGGCCCTGGAGTACGGGCTCGATGGCTTGCCCCGTGACGATCTCGACCGCGAAGAACAGCAGCGCAGTTTCAAGAACCTTCGACCAGCCCGGATCGATGGCCGAAGCCAGCACCAGAGGAAACACGGCGGCAATCGGCGTGCCGACATAGGGGACAAATCTAAGGATCGCGGCCAGCATGCCCCAAAGGATGAAATTCGGTACGCCGATGATCGAAAGACCGGCGCCGATGACAAGGCCGAAGCAGCCGTTGATGGCGGCCTGGATCAGAAAATAGCGGCTGAGACGCTTTCCGGCATCGTTCATCGCCGCCGTTGTGGCTTGCAGGTCGCGCGTGCCTCCGAGGCGCAGCATACGGTCGCGCAAATCTTCCCGGTAAAACAGGATGAACACGAGGAACAGAACCAGAAGCGCGCCCATGCTGATCGGCTCGATAATGGGGCTCAGCAACTCCTGAATATATTGAAGGGTGGCGGACTGCGGTTTTTGCACCTCCACCGGTATCGCGGCGGGCTGTTGACTTGCCTGGCCGTTTCCGGCTTTGCCTTGGGAGCCGCCTCCTTTGTTGCCCAACTCCGATGCAAGACTATCCAGCGTGGACGAGGCTTGCTTGAGCGTCCCGGAAGAGATCAGCGCTTTATTGAAGGACGTGATTTTTTCCTGGAGATTGTGCTGGTACTTCGGAATTTCGCCCGCCAGACGAGCGACCTGCGTCTCCATGACGAAGCCGAGCACGCCAATGATCGCGAGGGCAAGCACCACAACGGCAATGACGGACGTCACTCTGCCAAGAAAAAGACCCCGCAAGCGCCTGATCGGGGGCGACAGTACGAAGGCCAGCAAAACGGCTATGGCGAGCGGCTCGAGGATGACGCGGCCGAGATACAAGACGGCCAGCACGAAACTCACGATGATGAGGCTGCACGCGACACGGACGATCGATCCCTCCTGTGCAGGCTGCTGTCGCGGCGCAAATTCTGGCATGATGTGCCTTCCCCCCTTGCGCGGATTAACAGGATCGGCTGCCGGATTTTCAGGCTTGAGCCGAATTGTGCGCGTCTCATCGGAAAACACGGCCAGGCTTAGCGTTCCATACAGGGCGCCAATTGGCGGGAAGTCGGACTTTTTTTGAGAAATGTCTTCAGGAGCGTTTGAGGAGCCGGTCGACGCTCCAAGGTCCTCCCCCGGCTGCCGCCATGTACAGGAAGACGAAACAGTAGAGGATCGCTGCGTCTCCGCCGTTGATGGCCGGGTAGAAGCTTTTCGGCGCGTGGACCATCCAGTAAGCGACGGCCATGTCGCCCGCGAGGATGAAGGCGACAAATCGCGTAAAAAACCCGAGAAGAAGAAGCCAGCCGCCAACCACTTCGATGCCGCCCTGCCACCAGAAAAGCGAAAGGAACTCGGGATAGCCGTTCGCGGGCGCCGCCGGAATCCCGAAAAGCTTTTGCGTTCCGTGTTCCATGAAGATCAGGGCCGCGACGATTCTCAAAAGGCTGAGCAGGTGCGGCGCAAGGCGGTTGCTTAATGTATCCATGGTTTGATGTTTCCCTGATACGGACGTAAACGAGGCCGTGCGCCATTCTACTTAGAATGGTCGAGAGGGCCGAAGGTTTCGCTGGTCCGGCATTCAGTGGAAACGCGAACGCTTTTCAAGGCCGATGCGCCTCGCCGGGCATGGCCTTGAACGCGTGAGCATGCTACGTTCGTGCTTCGTTCCAAGGAGGATTCGTGGCCCGACGAGCAGGAAGCGCCGATCTGCCTCTTCACAATGGCCGCGTGCCATCTTGGCTCGGCCAGCGCATGGCGCGGCTTGGAGCCGTGATCGCGGAAGCCATCGTGCATCATTACGGCCGCGACGAGTTCCTTCGCCGCCTTGCCCATCCCTTCTGGTTCCAGTCCTTTGGCGCCGTCATGGGCATGGACTGGCATTCGTCGGGCATCACCACGAGTGTGATCGGCGCGCTGAAGCGCGGCCTTGCCCCCATGTCGAGCGAACTCGGCCTCTATGTGTGCGGCGGAAAGGGCAGCCACTCGCGCCAGACGCCGTACGAACTGATGGCGATCGGGGAGCGCACCGGTTTCGACGGCGCGGCGCTGGCCAAGGCGAGCAGGCTCGTCGCGAAGGTGGACAGCGCGGCTGTCCAGGATGGCTTCGACCTCTATCTTCACGGTTTCATCGTCACCGCCGACGGGCAATGGGCCGTGGTCCAACAGGGCATGAACGACGCGACCGGGATGGCGCGCCGCTATCATTGGCTTTCGGAGGGGCTCGAAAGTTTCGTCGATGCGCCGCATTCCGCCATCGACGGCGAGAACCAGGGCGAGATCATCAATCTGACCGACCGGCGCGCCGAAGGTTCGCGAAGCGGCCAGCTCGACCTGTTGAGCAGCCTCGGCCCGGATCGGATCGTCGCCGAGCTTTCGGCCCTGGAAGGCCGCGCCGGTGCGGCGCCGGACCAGCTTTCCCTCCCCCATCTCGTCATGCCATCCCACCACGATGTCCGGCCGAAAGACGTGATCCTGCGGCGGCTGCACGGCGCTCTGGCCGCTGCCGTCAACTGCGCGCCGGCGGACTTCGCAGACCTCCTCCTCGTTCCGGGCGTGGGCGCCCGCACCGTGCAGTCCCTTGCCATGGTCGCCGAAGTCATCCACGGGGCGCCCTGCCGCTTCACCGACCCGGCGCGGTTCTCCTTCGCTCATGGCGGCAAGGACCGGCATCCCTATCCGGCACCGACGAAGGTCTACGACAAGACGATCTCTGTGCTGAAATCGGCCGTCACCGCCGCCAAGCTCGGCAACGAAGAACGCCTCGGGGCCATCCAGCGGCTCGACCGCGAGGCCCGCCGCCTCGAGCGGTTCGTGAGCGGTCCGGCGCTTGACGAAGTTGCCGCGAAGGAGTGGCAGCTGTCTCACGGCTATGGCGGGCGCAGCGTCTTCGGCTGGGAGCCGGAGCCGTGCGGCCATCTTCCCATCCGCGAACACCCCGCTGCGGCGGCAGCGCCCGCTGAATAGAACGAGCCAAAATGCCTGCCAGTTTGAAGTGGAGCTTGATCGCAGCGATTGGCGCCCTGTGCCTTGGCGTTTCCCGCCTCACGATATCGCGCGGCCCCGCGCTCCTGCTCGACATCGGCGGCGCGCTCCTGGGGTGCTTCTGAGCGGGCAGAGTACCTTCGAAGAGTCGCCTAAGCGTGAATAAGGAAGTCCCTTAATTCCGGAAATTCCTCCGTCTTGATGTCGTCTGACGTAAAGTGCCCGCGATCGCTGAAACGCTGGACATGAATCCCTTTGATGATCGATTCAAGCGCGGCCGCAGTAGCGAGCACCTCTCCGCCGTCGTCGGAGGAAACGAAAAGCCGGACGCCTCGGCTGCGCGCAGCCACGTCGGCATCGATATGCAGCCCACCGAACATGGCTGGCGCCCGGTTGTGATTTGGATCGATCCAGGGCGCCACGAGCGCAACCTTTCCCACCTCAATCTCATGTTCGCTTAGCCATCTGACTAAAAATCCTGCGCCGCAGCTGTGACCGACGAGCATGACGCCGGCATCAAGCGGGAATTGCTGGAACATCGCGGACCACTTTTTGTAATCGGGCTCATAGGGTTCCGGTAACTCGGGTGTCTGTGCCAGAATACCATGCAGCAGGAGCTGGCGTTGCAGCCACGGCAGCCAATGGGCATTGGACGGGGATGGTTTTTTCGGGTCCAGGTACTCTTCCTTCGAAGGCTTACCGTGGAGAATAATAGCTGTTTTCATGCCGCCAACATTATCACATGCTGGAACCCGAGTGACGTTCCTTGCTGTGTTATCATTTCAACCCTGAAGGCGGGAAAGCGAGCGGTTATGGACTTCGTCTTTATGCTGACTCGAGCGGATCAGACGGTCACCGATTGTCTCGATGTGCTCGACGACATCCGGCCGCTCGGGCTGGCCCATATAGGGTTCAAGGATGTCGGCGTGAGCCCCGGCGTGCTGGCCCAACTCGTCCGCCAGATCAAGGCGGCGGGCGCGACCAGCTATATGGAGGTGGTGAGCACCTCGCGCGAGGCCTGCCTGCGCTCGGCGCGGGTGGCGCGCGACATCGGCGTCGACCGGTTGCTAGGCGGGACCGAGGTCGAGGAGGTGCTTGAGATCCTCGCCGGCAGCGCGGTTCATTACATGCCGTTTCCCGGCCGGCCGTTCGAGCATCCGACCAAGCTCGCGGGGTCGCCCTCTCAGGTCGAGGACGATTGCCGCCGGTTCCGGGCCATGGGCTGCGCCGGAATCGATTTGCTCGCTTACCGGGCGACCGAGGCCGATCCGCTCGAACTGGTGTGCGCGGCGCGGCGGGGCAGCGACGGTATTCTGCTGGTCGCCGGAAGCGTCAACACGCCGGCGCAGATCCGCGATCTCGCCGCCGCCGGCGCAGACGCGTTCACCATCGGGTCCTCGGTGTTCGACGGATCGTTCGCACCGCGGCTCGGGTCTCTGCGGTCGCGGCTGAGAGCGGTGCTCGATGCCTGCGGTTGACCTGGGCGATCGACGTGGGTGAGGCCGCTGGGGGGCGATTGCGGTCATGGCGGTCCCAAAATATTGGGGCGGCTTGACCGGGTACGGAAGTCGACAGAAGCGCCGAGGACGTTCCAGCTCTGCAAAGTTGACGAAAGCCGCCGGTGCAAACAATTGAGTTTGTCTCGTTCACTGCAGCTACTCGCAAACTTGCGATGATAGCGCCATGGAAGCGAAGCACGTGATTCGAGAAGAAACGGCCGTGCCAAGCCTCTACCATCATTTGTGATGGCCCGAATTTTCGCAGATTTTTTCCGAGGGGCGCATGGCGAGCAATAGTTTGGAGGAGGCAAGGGAGAGATCCTGGGCGCACAAAGAAGCCATCAAGGGCGTGAGGCGCAAGACGAATGGCGAGCGCTTTCTCTGTGGTCTGTCGGTCGAGGAAAGCGCTTTCCTGATCGAATATGAGGCGCGCCAAGCTATTGGCCTTTCTGCAGGTCGTGAAGATGGCGACAAATATTTGTCGCTTCATCGGCGCTTCGAGGCGACGCGGATCAGCGACTTTGCAAGACGTATCACATACGTCGCCCAGCACTGGCGGCGCTCTTTTCGAGCACATGGCCGGGGATGAAGCGAAGGATGCGCCGCCTGCCTGGCGTCGCGTATAACGGCAAGTTGCAATTCGTCTGTCATGCGGGGCGCCGGATCGAATAGCCGGGGGCCCTCCCCGGTTGCGGTTTGGCAACTCATCCCTTTATTGTTGCGCTGGCGCAAAAAACCCTTATTGCGAGCAAAGCGTAGGCGCTGCTATCTGAGGCTGTGATGGATTCGCACACGCAGAAGCGCTCGTCCCGCGTAGGCTTCGCCAGACCGGGACATTCCGCAAATGAGCGCTTTCGCAAGAATTGCCGCGACCTGTTTTCTCGCAACGTTCCTCCCGCCGGTAACGGCCTCGGCCGCAGACATCGAGGACGCAACCGGCAAACCGGCTGTCGATCGGCCGCAGGGCGCCTCGCGATGGACTGTCTCGGTCGAGGCTATCGCATTGGAACGCATAGGCGGCGTGAACCGGACGCTGGTTGAACGCGTGCCGGGCACAGAACCGTTCGACAAGACGCTTTTCGACACCGGCCCCGAAGCCTTCAACAGCAACCAGTTCCAGCAGGGGTTTTCCGCCGGACCGAAAATCGACCTGATTTACCACGGCGACTCCGTCTACGGCGCGGAGCTGTCCTATTTCAATATCTTCAACCAGGGCGCAACCCACGCCAGGGGCCCCGACACACCGGCCGACTGGCTTGTGATGAAGGCGCCCGGCCTCTTCTGGCAAACGCAGGATTTCCCATACCAGGCAATGGTTTGGAGCGATGTCACGAACCTCTATAGCGTCGAGGCCAACGGGCGGCTGGCTCTCTCCAGCCGGGTGACCGTGCTCGCCGGATTCCGCTGGCTCCAGCTGAACGATGCTCTGCAGGGCACGCTGAGCCCCGCGGATCGCACTCAACCGACGTGGAAAAACAGCTGCAATGCTTCCAACTGCACTCTTATTGACGTTGGCCAGGCGCTGCCGGGCGGCGCGGCGGGAACTTATCCCCCTTTCTGGGCGACAAACACAGCCAACAATCTTTACGGCTTCCAAGCCGGCGTGGATGGAAAGATATTCGAGCTGGGCCGCTTTTCGGTCGACGGGCAGATAAAAGCCGGGCTTTTCGACAACTACGCGGAGCAGTCGACGGGGGTCAGCCTTGAGAAGGTGGTCTACCCTGTGAGCGCCACGGCTAGCCACGCCGCCTTCGTCAGCGAAGCCAGCCTGCAGTTGAAATATCAGTTTATGGACGGGCTGGCGCTAAAGGCGGGCTATGAACTGCTGTGGCTCGACGGCGTCGCTCTGGCGCCCGGCCAAATCCAGGAAACCCTTACAACTCCGACGAGCGCGCCTGTACACGCCCTTGGCGTCAACTTCGGCTCAAGCGCGCTTTTTCAAGGATTTACTGCCGGACTGGAATATTCGTTTTGAAACCGAGGCTAGGGGGCAGCGCCGTTGCTGGCGACGGCGTCAAAAGCTCGGGCATCGGCGGCCAGTTGTCTCTCCGGTACAGCTTCTAAGCTGACAAACCGTGAGATCCTGCCTTATCCTTCGACAAGCTCAGGATGAGGTTGAATGTTTTCAGCGGGTTAGCCTCATGGTGAGCCTGTCGTGGTTCGGCAAGCTCACCATGAGGCCATGGGCGGCATGACTTT
This sequence comes from uncultured Alphaproteobacteria bacterium, assembly GCA_963757195.1. Taxonomy (GTDB): domain Bacteria; phylum Pseudomonadota; class Alphaproteobacteria; order Rhizobiales; family Rhodomicrobiaceae; genus Rhodomicrobium. The sequence continues at coordinate 160,675 of CAVWQG010000001.1, read as the reverse complement.
TTCAGCATGGGACGATCCTGACGACCCGGAAGTCCGAATGTTGTCGAAGCCGCGCAACTTTGCTTAAACTGGAAGCGGCGCTATCACGCCGGAGGACATCGCATGGGCGCCTTGATCAAGCATGACACCGCCGTGACCGACGATGTCCTCAATGCAATCGCCCACATTCCCACGCGCAGCCTCGCCTCTGTCGCCGAACATGCCTTCTTCGAGAAGCTCGGCGACCGCGATTTCATGCGCATCGCGTTCTACCTCGCCAAAAAGAGCTTCGACGAAGGCGGATGCCCGATCGGCGCGGTGATCGTCGACAACGGGACGCGCCAAATCATAGGGAAGGGGCACAACACGCTCGTGCAGGAGAACGACCCCTATAATCACGGGGAAACCTCGGCGATCCGGGACGCCGGGAGGCGGAACTTCAGCCGGACGACGCTCTACACCACGCTCAGCCCCTGCGATGTGTGCGCCGCGCTTCTTGCCATGCGCCAGTTCGGCCGCGTCGTCGTGGGCGACGTGACGAGCGCCAGCGGCAACGAGGATTTCTTGCGCAGCAAAGGCGTGCATGTGGACGTTATGGAGGATCAGGACTGTATCGCCCTTTATGACAGGTATCGGCGGGACCGCCCCGATCTCGATCTGGAGGATTGGAAGGGCCTGGCGGCCGTTCACGACCGAGCGGCCGCGAGAGGCTCGTAAGGCGCGGTCTGATTCAGGGGTTTTCTGCCGCAAAATGCGAGGGCGCTTGATTGTCCGGACCTCGGGGACTACGGTGCGGCCCTCAAACATCAAAAAATTCCGCCAAGATCATTTGCCCATGAAACACGTGACGCCCGCGGCGACGCTCAACCCGGCCCGCTCCTTCCAGGACTTGATCCTGACGCTCCAGCATTTCTGGGCGGAGCAGGGATGCGTGATCCTGCAGCCCTATGACATGGAGGTCGGCGCGGGCACGTTCCACCCGGCGACGACGCTGCGCGCGCTCGGGCCGAAGCCGTGGCACGCCGCCTTCGTGCAGCCGTCGCGGCGGCCGAAAGATGGGCGCTATGGCGAAAACCCGAACCGCCTGCAGCATTACTATCAGTTTCAGGTGATCCTGAAGCCATCGCCGCCAAACATCCAGGAGCTTTACCTGGAAAGCCTCGTGCGGCTCGGCATCGACCCGCGCCTGCACGACATCCGCTTCGTCGAGGACGACTGGGAAAGCCCGACGCTGGGCGCCTGGGGGCTCGGCTGGGAGGTGTGGTGCGACGGCATGGAGGTCTCGCAGTTCACCTATTTCCAGCAGGTGGGCGGCTTCGATTGCGACCCCGTTTCGGGCGAAATAACCTACGGGCTTGAGCGCCTCGCCATGTACATCCAGGGCGTCGATAGCATCTACGACCTGAACTACAACGGACGCGACGACGACAAGCGCGTGCTCTACCGCGATGTCTTCAAGCAGGCCGAAGAGGAATATTCACGGCACAATTTCGAGTTCGCCGACACCGCCATGCTGCTTCAGCGCTTCCGCGACGCCGAGAAGGAGTGCAAGGCGCTGCTCGCGGCGGGCGAGCCGAAGTCCGGGCACCAGCGCCATCTGCAAGTGCTGCCGGCCTATGACCAGTGCATCAAGGCAAGCCACATCTTCAATCTGCTCGACGCGCGCGGCGTGATCTCGGTCACCGAGCGGCAGAGCTATATTCTGCGCGTGCGCGACCTCGCCAAGGCTTGCTGCGCGGCCTGGCTCAAGACGGAAGCGGGCGGCGCATAGAAAGCTCGCGTTTGCGCATTCAGGGGCAAGCGCCGCCTTGAGGCGCCGCTGCCCTGAGGCGGTTCCGGTTGTTTGGGTGGTTTTTCAGCTTCGGTAAGCGCAGCTCCCGCCGGGTTCAGGCCGCCAGGTGGAGCGGCGGCCCATGGCGGAGGGTTCGCAAGAGCTCTATGCGGCCTCTTTATTTGCGACGCGCCGCGCTCTGATTGCCTTTACCTGCCGCCCAAGGCTGGCGTCAGACACAACGGCCAAATCGACCTCGTATGTTCCTGCGATCCAATCCGGCTCGATGATCGCCACCCGGACACAAGCGCTATTGGTGTCGGCGCTGTATTCCTCGCGCCAAGTTTCGAAATCCAAAAAATGCTGTTGGACGACAAATTCCGCGGCGATTATGCCGGTGCCGATCCGGTTCGCCCAGTCTGGCGCCACCTCCACTTCGTGGAATGCGGCATCGCCGTCTTTGGCGGACTCCTGATCGGAGATTGAGTAGAGAATGGTGACGGACATCAAGCGGCTTCCTTTTCCTATCCATCGATCCTATCCAAGATAGGCCGTCAATTTTTAGCTGGCGATAATGACACTTTTACTGAGGCTTGGTCTTCCAAAAAACGATCTCCGCAAGCGTGTTTTTTTGGCTCGAAACCCGGCGCAAGCTTGTCCCGCCACCTATCGCGGGAAACAATGTCCGCCAAACGGTTCTGTGTCGCGCGCGCGCTCAACAAGAGGCCCAAGGCGTCTGCCTTGGGTCGTTTGCTGGCATGCCGGTTTTCACGCGACACCGCATTCGCCGGGCCGGCTTCGGGATCTAATTCCGGTCTTCGCCGAAAAGGCCGGAGCAAGTCCGATTCGCGGCGCCTTAAGAGTTCCGGCGTGCGAGAATAGCGATCAGGGTTAGTCATTCTCGTTGGACCATGGAATTCGCGATTTTTCGGAGCATCGAGCACGCCAGATAGGTAGGGTGCTGGATACAGGACGGATCGAGTTCCATCGCCGCCAAATTGCCGCTGGCAGTTGCCACGATCCGGGGCTCGCGCCGCAAAACCGCAATCCAGCAAGGCGAGCCATCGAAAACAAATTGAGGCACAGCCGTCAGCGTGGCCGGGTCCAGCGCTGCCGCGAAGGCCAACAGCGCTTTTGCCTCGGCGTCCGGGAGCGGTCCATCGATCCGCTTAAACACCGGCAGCTTTTCGCCCGAAATTCTCAAGCTTGCTTGTGCTGCGGGCGGCGGCCCTTCGGTCAAGGTGACCCGGAGCCACCGGAAGTTTCCGTGAGGCAGGCCTCTAACCTTGAAGAGGAACGCCCAATCCGCTTGTCCTGTGGCCAACGCCGCTTCGGCCTCCGCCATATCGGTTGAATCCGGGCGGTTGCCGCACCGGTAGTCCAGTTCTTCACGATAGCGGCGTTGAGGCAGGCGAACCTGACGGTAGGCTAGAAACAGCACTGCTGTCGTCAGCGCTAGCAACGCCGGCAAGGGTTTGGCGCCGGTTCCATAAATTACCGCTGCGATGAAGGTAGCGAGCAGAGTCACCGGCACGCCCAGGCAGCCCAGTCCGAGTAACACGTCCTCGCCCGGCGCCCGCTCGCAAATGCGGGAAAGCTCTTCATCGCTCAAAGTTTTCGGATCGGGCCACGGCTTGAAGAACCCGAATGGCGGTGGCGTCACTACGATGCCTCCAGTTTATCGCTAACGTCGACCGCAAGCTGGGGTGAAATTCGTCCAATTGTTGGCAAGGCTCGATGTTGTGCGACGGCCTGTTTATTTGTATTCAGTTAGAAGGCGCCTGGGAAGGCCGATGTTCTTCGATTGATTTTCAGGAAATCCATAAATCCCGAGAAGGCCAAGACGGATTACGAAGCGCGTTTGCATCGTCCCCCGCCGTGCGGACGCCCGCTTAGGATCCGAAAGCAAGCATCGCCGCTTCAGCGATTTTGAAGACTCGCCTCGTCCGGGCCTGATCCTGAGATAGTTTCAAGCGAGGTTTCGGCCCATCGCTCGCGAAGGAAACCGTTTGCAAAGCTCCGCTTCATTTCGCTGGTGAAACTGAAACAGGCTTTGCTAGTGCGCCCCGCGGGAAGTCCTGCCCCACATGCAGCGGGCGGTGACAGGACTTCCCGCGGATAAGGCGTACTAGCAACTTATTGACTCTCGTACAGCTTATCGGAGGCAAGTTCGCGTGAGAGCGTGCGGCAATGGGAGTGCGAACTTGCCTCCGGCTGTACCAGGGAAGCTCGCTTCGCAGAGGCGCGAAATGAGGCGGCGGCGGGATTTTCGGACCATTTCTTGTCAAGATTACCCTGACAATGTATGCAAAAATGCTAGTCGTTGTATAAGGGCGGCCTAATTCAGGCTGATTATGGTAAACATGGCGTTGCCGCAGGGGGGTGAATTAACCGGTTATGGTTAATTTGGGCGTCCCGGGATGATGTCCCGCCTGAATTCGCGCCAAAAGACGCGTTTTTTGCGAAAAAGTGCGGCGCGATAAAATCCGTTAAATATGTTTTTGGACCAGACCGTTAACCTTGGCAACTCCGTTTGCAGCCACCGCCGCGCCTATCGTTTTCATATTTTTCCATTTTATATCAGCGAGTTATCGCCATTAGCCTCTCGTCAAGGCGCATTCCCCTAAGATCCACGGCTGAAGCAATGCGGACGAAAACGCAAGCGCAAACTGGTCCAAAGGTTAGCGATGCCGCCTTTTGCAACGAGCACACGAAAAGCCGGTCGGCCCAAATTTTGTGCCGGGCGCCGCAACGCCGAGTGGTCGTCCCGGCCAAGCGAAGCGCGAGCCGGGACTGCAAAAAGCAACGCGTTTCAATGTGGTGCGATCCCGGACAAGGCTTCGCCTTTCCGGAACGACGACCCCGCCGGATTACACCGCGACTGTGAAATCCGCCTCGGTCTTCGCCTTGATCTCGTCAAGCGTCACGCCCTTCGCAATCTCGGTGAGGGCTGCGCCGCCGCCATGGTGCTTGTCGATCGAAAACACCCCGAGATCGGTGATCAGCAGGTCGACGACGCGGGCGCCAGTCAGGGGCAGGCTGCAATGGTGCAGGAACTTCGGTCCATCCTTGGCCACATGCTCCATCACCACCACGACCTTCTTGACGCCCGCGACAAGGTCCATCGCCCCGCCCATGCCTTTGACCATCTTGCCGGGGATCATCCAATTGGCGAGATCGCCATTCTCGGCGACCTGCATCGCGCCCAGGATCGAAAGGTCGATATGGCCGCCGCGGATCATTCCGAAGGAATCGGACGAGGAGAAGTAGCTTGTCGTCGGCAATTCCGTGATCGTCTGCTTGCCGGCATTGATGAGATCGGCATCCTCCTCGCCCTCATAAGGGAAGGGGCCCATGCCGAGCATCCCGTTCTCGCTCTGCAACTGAACGGTGATGTTGCCGGGAATGTAATTGGCCACAAGCGTCGGAATGCCGATCCCGAGATTGACGTAGAAGCCATCACGCAATTCCTTCGCGGCGCGCGCGGCCATTTCTTCGCGGGTCCAGGCCATTAGATCTCCTCCCCTGCCGCCGCCGGAGGCGACGTGTGTTTGCGCGTGGTTCGCTGCTCGATGTGTTTTTTCGCGTCGGATACCCGGATGATACGCTTCACGAAAATGCCAGGCGTGTGGATCTCGTCCGGATTGATGTCGCCGGGGTGGAACAGATGTTCGACCTCGGCGATCGTGATCTTCGCCGCCGTCGCCATCATCGGGTTGAAATTGCGCGCGGTCTTGCGATAGACGAGATTGCCTTCGTTGTCGCCCTTGAACGCGTGCACGAGCGCGATGTCGGCGACAAGGCCCCGTTCCATGACGTAGTGCTCGCCGTCGAACTCGCGCGTTTCCTTGCCCTCGGCGATGATCGTGCCATAACCGGTTTTGGTGAAGAAGGCCGGGATGCCCGCGCCGCCAGCGCGGATGCGCTCGGCCAAGGTGCCCTGCGGGTTGAACTCCAGCTCCAGCTCGCCGGAAAGAAATTGCTGCGCAAAAAGCTTATTCTCACCGACATAGGATGAGATCATCTTTTTGACCTGCTTCGTCTCGAGCAGGACGCCAAGGCCGATTCCATCGACGCCGGCATTATTCGAGATGATCGTAAGATTTTTCGCGCCCGAATCCCGGACAGCTTCGATCAAGCTCTCGGGAATGCCGCAAAGCCCGAAGCCGCCGGACATAATCGTCATGCCGTCTTTGATGAGTCCAGCCACTGCCGCGTGCGCGTCCGGATATACTTTTTTCATCGGGAAATCCTCAGTTCGAACAATCGATATTATACCCGGGCTTGTTGCGGAGCAAATTTTCGGCGCAGTTTAAGACGGGGCCCGTCGTCGCGCTTGCCGCGACCTCCAGGAAAGTGATCTCCGCCATAAATTGGGCCGTGCGCGAGTTTTCCACCGTTTCGGCAGAGGGAACACAGCGGCGTCGTTTTCATGTGCAAGTTCCGTTGGTGGGAGTCGTCAAGGTCTGGCGAAGCCCTTAAAACCTTCACACGAAATGTCCGGGCGGCGGGGTGGCGGCTGTGTCGAAAATGAAGCACGACGTCAGCGCTACGGGACATCTCCCGATAACCCAAGGAAAGATGGATCGGATCGCCCGTAAAATTCCATATGTTTTACGAGGGCTCGGCATCCTCGCGGGCAGCGTTCTCATTACGGTGGCCGCGTTCGCGGCTCTACTCCCTTTTGTCGTCGACGCTGAGGCCATCCGCGGTCCGCTTACCGAGAGTCTATCGGGGTGGGGCGGCGGCCGCGTGTCGATTGCAGGGCCGCTTCGGATCGGCAGTTTTGCCGACCTTTCCGTTGAGGCGTCCGGCGTCGATCTCCAACCCACGGCGGGGAAGGGGCCCATCCGGATTGCGCGGGCCAAGTCCGTCACTGCCGTCATCCGGCTTTCCTCCCTTTTTCACGGCAAGCTCGATTTCAAGAAATTCATCATCGATTCGCCGCGCGTGGTGTTTCGCCGCGGTTTCACCGAACCGCTTCAGTCGTCTTACGGGCTTGGCGCCGCACATCTGGCCTTGGCCCTTTCGGCCAGGAGCCCTTTCGCAGACGTTGAATTGCTCGATCCTGTGTTCTTTTTCACCGCGAGCGAAAAAGGGGTTTACGAGCGAGCCGAAGTAAGCCGGGTGAAACTGGACAAGGAAGCCATCTCCTCTATTTCGACGGGTGTGTTTGTCAAAAACGCCCTGGGAGCGGAAAGCGCGCTTTACGCTCTGGATATCGCATGCAGGGGGTTCGAGGCGTCCTTCCGGGGCCAATGCGCCGGGGCGTGCCAGACGGCTTTCGGGATGCTTCGCCTTTCGGCGGTTTTGGACACAGCCGGAGGCAAGACGATCCTCGCGGCCGTGGCCCCTTGGGAGCGGCCTGACGCGATTGCGTTGTCGGGCGAGTTGACCTTGTCCAGAAAGCGTGCAGCGCTTGATAACGCAGCAATCTCGTTTGGAGATCATGCCGCCAAAGGCTCGCTCGCCCTTGACATGACGGGCGTCCAGCCGCGTCTCGAAGGGACTATCGCATACGACACGTTGGACGTGACCCCAGCCTGGACCGCGGGGGCCAACTCACAGCCTTCCGATGACCGTCCATTGGCGGCTTTGCCTATGATGACCGCGCGGATGAACAATCCCCTTGATTTCGATCTACGGGTGTCTGCCGAGCGCTTCCGGGCTGCTTCGCTGGAAACAGGACCTTTGGCATTGGCCTTGACCCGCATCCAGGACCGCGTCAGCGTCGACATCGCGTCCGTAGCAATCTTCGGTGGACACGCAAGCGGAAGGCTCGATGTCAATCCCGGGGAGCAAGCTTCGCTCTCCTTTCGGGGAAGCGGGGCATACCTTGAAGCCGGCGCCCTCGCAAGCGCTCTTCACCTGCCTCTCGGCTTCAGCGGCGCCATAACGCTTCAGGCCGCGTTGACGATGCCGATGACCATGAGACCATGGGTCGAAGACGTGAGCACGGCGGCTGGGAGCTTTTCGGTCCGCTTCCCCGTAGGCGGCACAATCGAAGGCGGCGTGGCCCGGACCATCGGCGCCGCTTTTGCCGAGCAGGATCTCGGCTGGGGTCTTCGGGGAAGCTCATTTCCGTTCGCGGTCGCGAGCATCGACGGGATTGTGGACCCCGGCGGCATCGATCTCAAGGTCCAGGGGCAGAGCGGTGAGAAGGGCATCGGCGGCTCGCTCAGAATAGCGTTCCCTGGCGCTGGGGTAAGCGGAACGCTTCTCGCCAGCGAGACCCTCAATCCTAGTGGTTCGGAACCGGCCAGTGCGCCGGGCCAAACGGCAGGCTCCACGAAGCTGGTGCTATCCGGCACCGCGGATGCGCCCATCTTGTCCTCCGCTGGCAAGCCGAGCCTATCGAATTAGCTCGCGGTCTTGGCGAGGGGCTACGCAGGGTTCGCCAAACTGACCAACGGATGATGCGCTGGCTCCGCGTTTCGTCCTCCCGGCCAAGCAAAGCGCGAGCCGGGATCGCAAAGCGTTATGTGATTCAATCTGTCACGATCCCGGATAGCGCCTGCGCCCTTCCGGGATGACATAGCTGCGGTCCGTGGGCTGTCCGAAACACTTTGATTAGAATTTCCTGCCGTAGCTGATCGTAGCGTAAGGCCGCCAGGCGGTCTCGCCGCTGGCTCCCGCGAAGCCTCCCGAGAGGGTCAGGTCGTTCGCCCCGTAGCGGAAATTGAGGAGCGCGCCTTCCCTCACATACTCATTGTAAAGATCGAGACGCCGGCCTTCCTTGTAGATATCTGCATTCTTGATCATGGCTCCAGTCTCCGCTCCTACGGACAGGGTGAGCCCCGCGCTTTCATGCATAATCTTGTAGGCGACGCGTCCGTAAAATGAGCCCGTGTTGTCGAATTGGAGCCAGGAGAGATTTCCGGAAGCCCAGAAGCCGCTGCTCCCTTGCCAGTAAGTCTCAAGCGCCGCGGTCGCGCCATAGCTCTTCTGCTGAACGAGCTGCCCTGCCTGCCAAAAGGCCATGGCCTGCGACTGGTAGGCTGCGCCCGCATAGAGCTTGACCCAGGTCTGCTCCCAGCGGAACTGGTAGCCCGCCATCACGTCGCCGAGGGCGGCCAGATCGGAAGCCATGAATGCACTGGAAAAAAGATTTGCGTTGGTCGCGCCATTGACACTGGCGAATCCGTCAACTTTGAGCCGGAATCCGGGTTGATCAATGGGGCCGAACAGGCTCCAAACCGTGCTGCTCGCCAGGGCTGCTGCGCGTGAGGAATAATCTGCCGTGACATAGGTTTCAAACCGCAGCCCATCATCGGCAAGACAAGAGGAACAGACTGATACAGCCGCAGCGCACACGAACGCTGAACGCCAAAACAACGGACGCAACACAACTCGAACTCATGTTTTAGGTTTTCCGGTTCATGGTACTACCGCGTAACGCATGCAGCGAATCATTTTTAATAAAATGTAAAAGATCCTTTCCTGGTCCGAGCCGAATTGGATGGGGGGCTTTAAGCTTGACTCGCCGTTCAGGCTCAAGACACATGCAGGCTTTCCGTCGCGTCGACGCGTGGGGAGCTATGTGGCGAAGGTTTCTGCTTATTGTGCCGGCCGTTCTTTGCACAGCGTTGGCCTCGTGCGCTCCGATGATGGCGCTGCACGACTCCGAGGTCGAATACAAAACCGTAAATACGCCTTCGGGACCGCTGCGCCTTGCTGTGGTGGATAGGGGGAAAGGCCGTCCCATCCTTCTGCTCCACGGATTTGCCACCTCGAGCTTCACATGGCAGGCGATCCTGCCTGAACTGGCGAAGAACCACAGGGTCATCGCGGTTGATCTGCGGGGCTTTGGCGCATCCGATAAGCCGCTCGACGACCATTATTCAGTCTTCGATCAAGCGGATGCGATCACGGCGTTCATCGAGCAGGAGAACCTGAAAGATCTGACGATTATCGGGCATTCCTTCGGCGGCGGCATCACGCTCGCGCTCGCATTGAAATCGGCGGAACAGCCCCAGTCGCGCCTCCGCAACATCGTGCTGATCGACAGCATCGCCTACAAGCAGCCCATGCCGATCTTCTTCCGTCTTCTGCAAATTCCCATGCTGGGCGAAGTGAGCATGACGCTCGTGCCGCCGGAGGTGCAAGCGGCGCAAGGCTTGCGTCTAGCCTATTACGACCGCGACAAGATTACGGCGCGCGCGGTCGCTGAATACGCGAATACGCTCTACTCGCCTGCCTCCAAGCACGCTCTTATCAAGACGGTCGAGCAGATCATCCCTCCAAACATCGATGAGATCTCGGACAGGTATAAGACGATCAAGCTGCCGACGCTTGTGCTTTGGTGTAAGGACGACAAAGTCGTGCCCGCGATCTTTGGACGGCGGCTCAGAGCCGATATCACGACATCGGAGCTTGTTGTCTTCGATCATTGCGGGCATATGCCCCAGGAAGAGAAGCCCGATGATACCGCTCGCGCGATCGAGGCTTTTCTGGCCCGCAACGAAAGCTAAAACATAGTGCGCAAAATCGGGATTCTGAGGCAAGGCTCGTCATCCCGGAGGGGCGCAATCCGGGATCGTGAAAGAACTCCGCAATCTGACCAACGGACTGTCATCCCGACGACGCCACCCGCCACCTGACGTCATCATCCCGGCGATACTCACTCCACCGTCGTCATCCCCGCCAAGCGAAGTGCGAGCCGGGATCGTAAAAGGTCAAAAGTTTCAACTTGTTGTGATCCCGGATAAGGCTTCGCCTTTTCGGGATGACCAGGACCGCGACCCGTTTGCGCGTTTGGGAAATCCTGCTTAGTTCGACACCGGCGTTGCGGCCGACCCACTGGGAATGAAACAGGTTGCGGGTGTTGGCGTCCTAGCTGATACCGGCGAACGGCGCAGGACTACTGAGAACGGAGCGACTCCCGAATTTCGCCAAGATGCGCCGCCTCTGCCCGGAGGTCTTCGCGCCAATCCGTCCCAGCCCGGATCAATACTTTAGTAACTAAATTGCAGCAAATCACCCACGTCTGTTGACGCCCATAAATACCCATGCTATCCCATAGTTGCCCGTTCGGAAGGGGGCGATTCGGAGGGAGATATAAAATGCTTTCGTCGCGCAAGGCCACTGCGCGCCAAGGTATCTCCCTCCGGTCCTGCCGAAATGGTTCATAATGACCCATATCGCCTTTTATTTGTAACTTTGCTTCACTGATTTCCCGTTAATCGCAAGGATAAAGAACAAGCGTCCTGGCTTTTCTTGCTTGGGTAAGCATGGGTAAGAGCGGGAAAGGGAAGGTCTGAAGCGCAATGCGCGGCCGTCTTGTGCGCGTTCGGCGGAGGCGTGGATTTGAGGGATGGATGAATTCGCATCGCGCATCGAGAGCAAGGTCGACCAACGGGGACGCGTCGCAATACCAGCGCCGTTCCGAGCCGTCCTTGCCCAGGAAGGCGCCGACGAAATCCATTGCTATCCGCATCTCGACTACAATTCGATCGAAGCTGGCGGCGCGCGTCTGGTCGAGGAGATTAAAGGGATTGTGGGACGGCACCCGGCGGGGTCGCCTCTCCGGGAATCTCTCGAAATCGTCTACTTCGGAGAGTGCGAGAAACTCAAAATCGACCCGGATGGCCGGACAGTCCTCCCGAAGCGCTTGCGCGATCATGCCGGAATCACAGAGACAGCGGTTTTCGTCGGCCTTGGCAACAAGTTTCAAATCTGGGAACCTGAGGCTTACAACAAATTTCGCGATCGCGCGCGCGAACAGGCGCTCGCGCTTCGCAGGGAGCTCGGCGCGGGGAACCGCTGATGAGGCGGCGCAAACGAGGGGGCAAAAGGGAAGTGACGGACCGTGGGAGGCCGGAAGAGGGCCAGTCTCCCAATGGCGGACCGGTCCGTCACATCCCGGTGCTATTGGCGCAAGTGCTGCGGGTGCTCGCGCCAAGGCCACGCGAACGATACATTGACGGTACATTCGGTGCGGGCGGTTATGCTCGCGCCATTCTTGATGCGGCCGATTGCGAGGTGCTGGGCCTCGATCGCGATCCGTCGGCAATAGCGGCGGGGCGAGCGCTTGAGGGCGAAGCCGGCGGCCGCCTGAAACTCGCGGAAACATCGTTTTCTCATATGGAAGAGGGCGCGGACGCTGCCGGGTGGGACCGCGTGGACGGCGTTGTGCTCGATCTCGGTGTCTCGTCGATGCAGCTTGACGAGGCGACACGCGGCTTTTCTTTCATGCGCGACGGCCCCCTCGACATGCGCATGTCGGGGAAGGGGCTGAGCGCCGCCGATATCGTCAATACTTTCGAGAAGGACGAGATAGCCAACATTCTGTACCAGCTTGGAGAGGAACGCCGTTCGCGCGCCATCGCTGCGGCGATTGTCGCCGACCGCGAAAAGGCGCCTTTCGAGCGCACTAGCCAGCTGGCTGATCTCGTCGGCCGCGTGCTGGGCCGCCGCCATGACGACCCAAAGCACCCCGCGACGCGCACCTTCCAGGCGCTCCGGCTTTACGTGAACGATGAACTTGGCGAGCTTGAGCGCGGGCTTCGGGCCGCGGAGCGCATTCTGAAACCGGGAGGGCGGCTGGCCGTCGTGAGTTTTCACTCGCTGGAAGACCGGATCGTGAAGCGCTTTTTGCAAAGCCATGCAGGCAAGCAGGCGAAGTCTTCGCGTTACCTTCCGGGCGAGGCACAAGGGCCCGCGCCTGCTTTCGAGCTTCCGGAGCGCCACGGCGTCGAACCCTCGGAGGATGAGACCGCCGCAAACCCCCGGTCCAGATCCGCGAGATTGCGCTGGGCGATCCGGACGAAGGCGCCTCGCACGGCGCCTTAGGCGCGTCGGCATTTTGCCGTCATGTATAGTGCTGGCGCCTGAACCAGAAGGGGAACTCCATGCTGAGCCTTACAGGCGCGCAGCTTCTTCGCGCGGAGGGATACGGCGCCGAGATCGGACTTGACCGCGGTTTCGGCTTGAAGCTGTTCTTTCTGGACAGCCATCTCGCACGGCTCCTCATAATGCGGCCCGATGGTTTGCGCATGCCGCGCAGCTGGTCGCTTTCGCCGGAATTGGCGGGCGGCGACGATCCTATCGATGGCCGCGACCGGCTCAATCCCGCGGGATTTCCAGGTTCGCCGATCACATCCTGCGCCGAGACGGAAGCCGATATCGCTATCGAGACCACGTTCATAAGAGTGGCGGTTCGGCGTTCGCCACTTGCTCTGACCTGGTTCTTTCGCGCGGACGAAACAGCTGCTTTTCAGCCCGTGCTGCAAGACAGGCAAACGCAGGCCTATCATTTCCAGCGGATGGGGGGGCCGGGTTTCGCCCATTATCTCGTCCGCAACCCGGCGGATCGTTATTACGGTTTCGGCGAGAAGAGCGGGGACGCCAACAAGCATGGCCGCCGCCTTCGCGCGGCGACAACCGATGCCCTCGGCTACGATGCCGAAACCTCGGACCCGCTTTACAAACACATCCCCTTCTACATCACGGTCCGTCCTTGCAGCGGCTCCCCAGTCGCGGGGCTTTTCTACGACAATCTCTCACGCGGCGCTTTCGATCTTGGCCAGGAAATCGACGCCTATCATGGGCCTTACCGCAGTTTCGAGGCGAGCGATGGCGATCTCGATCTCTATCTCATGTTTGGGGCGCGGGTGAGCGATGTGGTCGGAGAGTACACCGCGCTGACGGGGCGAACGGCATTCCCGCCGCGATGGAGCCTCAGCTATTCCGGCTCCACGATGCAATACACCGAAGCTGCCGATGCCGAGGCGCAACTCCTGAGTTTTCTGGCCCAGCTTCGGGAGCATGGCATCCCATGCCGGTCTTTCCACCTCTCTTCGGGCTACACAAGGCGAGGCGAAAAGCGCTATGTCTTCACCTGGGACCGCGCCCGCTTTCCCGATCCCGCCGCGCTCGCGCAGGCATTTGGCGACGCGGGCGTGCGCCTCGTTGCGAATGTGAAGCCCGCTATGCTGCTCGACCATCCGCGATTTGCGGAGGTGGAAGGCTTCCGCGGTTTCATCCGCGACAGCGAAGACGAAAGCCGCCCGCATATCGCACAGTTCTGGGGCGGAAAAGCCGCCTATCTCGATTTCACGAACCCGCAGACGTCCGGCTGGTGGGGAGCCCAGGCGAAAGCGCAGCTTCTCGATAACGGCGTCGCTTCAACCTGGAACGACAATAATGAGTTCGAAGTTTGGGATGACGGCGCGCGTGCGGACGTTGCCGGACGTGGCGGCGCAATGGCTTGCCTGAGGCCGGTGCAAACCGGACTCATGCTCCGAGCTTCCACACTGGCCCAGCGCGAGCACGCACCCCAGAAGCGCCCTTATCTCGTGACGCGATCCGGCGGCCCTGGCCTGCAGCGCTATGCGCAAACCTGGACGGGCGACAATCGCACCGATTGGAAAGCGCTCCGGTATAATTTGCGGATGGGGCACGGCCTCAGCCTTTCCGGCGTCTTCAATTTCGGTCATGACGTTGGCGGCTTCGCGGGCGATAAGCCCTCGCCCGAACTCTTCATGCGCTGGATCGAGCAGGGCATCTACTGGCCGCGCTTCACGATCCATTCCTGGAACGACGATGGCAGCGCGAACGAGCCGTGGATGTATCCCGAGATTCTGCCGCAGGTGCGGACCGCTATGGAATGGCGTGAACGGCTTGTTCCGCTGCTCTACACGCTGATGTCGAGGGCGCACGCGCATCACGAGCCGGTCTTACGCCCGCTTTTCTACGACTTCCCGGACGAAGCCGAAAGCTATGAAGAGAACGACGCTTTCATGTTTGGCCGCGATGTTCTCGTGGCGCCTGTCGTCGAGCCCGGCGCGGTCAGCCGCGGCCTCTGGCTTCCGAAGACGGAAGGCGGCTGGTATGATGTGAGGACGGGCTCACTGTTGCCCTGCGGGGAAAACCAGGTTGAAGCGCCGCTTGGAGCCGCGCCCGCCTTCATTCGCGCAGGCTCGATTCTTCCTTTGGGGCCATCGCCATCGTGGGCGGATGGACCGCTGAGCTTGCGGCTTTTCCTTCTTCGGGAGGGCGAGTCTCGGCTTGAGATCTACGACGATGACGGCGAGAGCTTGGTCGATCGTGCCAATCCGCCCTGTTTGATCCGCTTAAGCGTGACCTGGAAAGAGGGCGCTCCCTCTTTGCATATCTCGAGGCAGGGAGAGCATGAACCGCGGTGGGGCGAAATCCGGTTTGAGGATGAGTCGGGCCAGCCGTTGACTGTCGCCGTAAATGGCAACAATGCCAGGTACATTGCGCTACGCGGTCCAGGGATTGACAACGTTGATGCCTAAATGATCGAAATCGCACAAGTTTCGCGTCGCCAGCGTCAGGCCATGCTCCTTGGCGGTAGCGGCGATGAGCGCATCCGCCAGATGCAGGGCACGGCGCTCCCGCCGGAACTCGGCGCGAAAATGGGCGGCGCGCCGCGCCTCATTTGCCCCGACGGGAATGACCCTGGGGCCAAATGTGGCGATGACCGCCGCCATCGACTTTTCGAGGCCGGAGCGTCTTTGCCCCAGAGGCAAAAGTGCGATGCCGTACTCGATTTCATGAATGGAAACGACCGAGATCCATAAATCGGCAAGGTCAATCAGGAAAGTTTTCACGTTGCGGTTCGGCGATGGCTTGCCCGCTTCGGACAGGACGTTCGTATCGACGAGGACGCTCATTTCGCGTCTTTGCCATCGTCGAAGTCCCAGTCTTCAAAGGGCGACGGCCGGACTGGCTCGTGTCGGTCCGGCAGTTCCAAATCGTCGATCCTTGGCATATTCTCGACGAGCCAGCGCCCGAGCGGACTGCGCGGCTCGGCGCGCTTCAGCCATTCCTCCTCGGGCACGACGACGTAGGGCGTCCTTGTCCCGATGCGCTGCGGTCCTTCCTCGCTCGCAAGGCGAAGGACTTCCGAGAGCCGCGCCTTGGCCTCGGCAACGGTCCAGGTTTTCCGTGGTTCGGCGTTCATGGCCATCTCCTGTTCCAACCAGGCTTCGTTCATCTGGCTCACAGATTGTCATCGTCATCCCGGCCAAGCGAAGCGCGAGCCGGGATCTTAAAAATGCAGGCGCTTTCAGATGTTAAGATCGCGGATAATGCGCAAGCGCATTATCCGCGATGACGACGGCGGCGGTGATCATTTCGCGCGTCCATGAGGATTCAAGACCAGTCTAGTCTAGTCTATGAAAAATTTCAAGGCAGCGGCCTTCGCACAAGCGGGGATAAAGCGCCGCCCCCACTTCTCGCCGCAACAGAAGCGCGTAAACTTTCCCGCTTGCCGGTACGGGCGGAGGACTGAGTTGTCGTCAATCAAGCAGAAGACCGAGGCGCGCGAAACCTCAGGCGAGGCCAAGAGCGCCACGCCGATGATGGCGCAATACCTTGAGGTGAAGGCGAAGCACCCGGAATTTCTGCTCTTCTACCGCATGGGCGATTTCTTCGAGCTGTTTTTCGACGATGCCGTGGCGGCCGCGAATGCGCTCGGCATCCAGCTTACGAAGCGCGGCAAGCATTCCGGCGAAGACATTCCCATGTGCGGCGTGCCCGTGGCGCGCGCCGACGACTATCTGCAAAAGCTCATCCGCAAGGGCTTCCGCGTCGCCGTGGCCGAGCAGCTTGAGGACCCCGAACTTGCCAAGAAGCGGGGACCGAAAGCCGTCGTTCGCCGCGATGTAGTCAGGCTCGTAACACCGGGCACGCTCACCGAGGACGCGCTTCTCGTTTCCGTCAGCAACAATTTTCTTGCGGCCATGGCTCGGAGCGGCAAAGGCGCCGCGTCGCGCTATTACATTGCAGCGCTCGACATCTCCACGGGCGAGTTCCTTTTGAGCGACGCGGCAGCGCCCGATCTTGCGGGCGAGCTTTTGCGTCTGCGCCCCGCCGAACTGCTCATCCCCGACGACGAAATCGCGGACGAAGCCGCCAAGGCGGCGAGCGAAGCCGCGGGCGCCTCGCTGTCCCCCCTTCCGCGCGGATATTTCACGAAGCAGAGGGGCGAGCGCGCCCTGAAGGAAGCCTTCGAGGTGGCGGCGCTTGACGGGCTCGGAGACTTCGAAGACGGCGATTTGGCTGTGATCGGAGCGCTTCTCTATTACGTCGACCTCACGCAGATGGGCGAGCGTCCCGCGCTTGCATTCCCGAAGCGCGAGGCGACGGCTGCGCTTCTCTCCATCGATGCAGCCACGCGCGCGAGCCTCGAACTGGTGCGGCCGAGAAATGAGGGCGCGCCGACCGTCTTTTCCGCCATCGACCGCACGGTCACGGCGGCAGGCGCGCGCGAACTGATGAGCCGCCTCGTGTCGCCCTCGACGGATGTGGAGCTGATCAACGGGCGGCTCGATGCGGTCGGGGCCTTGATCGAGGACTGGGCGCTTCGCGAGCGCGTGCGCCATAGTCTGAAGACAGCGCCCGATATGAGCCGCGCGCTGTCTCGGCTGAAACTGAAGCGGGGAGGTCCGCGCGACCTGGGCGCCATCCGGGATGGCCTTGCCGTCGCCAAAGACCTGAGCGCGCTTCTGGCGGAAGCTCCGGCGCAGCCCGCGCAATTGGCCGATATTCTCGGCGCGCTTTCGCTTTTCTCGGAGGGCGCGGGACCCGAGGCCAGCCTTGCACGCACGCTTGAGCGCGCGCTCGCAGATGCGCTTCCTTTTTTCACCCGCGACGGCGGCTTCATCGCGAGCGCCTACGATGCGGCGCTCGACGAGCTTCGCGATCTTCAGTCGAGCACGAAGGTCGTGCTGGCAAAGCTGCAGGCGGATTACGCCGCGACAACAGGCATCAAGAGCCTGAAAATCCAATATAATCAGGTCTTCGGCTATTTCGTGGAAGTTGGTCCGGCTTCCGCGGCGGCGCTGCAGGCCGAGCCCCACGCGGCCGTGTTCCGCCACAAGCAGACGCTCGCCAACGCGGTGCGCTTCACGACCGGCGAGCTTTCGGCGCTGGAGAGCCGCATCCTGAACGCGACGAGCGACGCCCTTGCGCGTGAACTCGCGCTTTTCGATGAGCTGGCTTGCGCCGTGCTCGAGGCCGAAACGGCCATCGCGCGCGCCGCGTCCGCGCTGGCTTCGCTCGACTGCCTCGCCGCGCTCGCCGAACTTGCGCGGGCGCAGAGCTATGTGCGGCCGAGGGTGGACGCGAGCCGCTGTTTCCTCATCGAAGGCGGCCGCCATCCGGCTGTCGAACAGGCGCTCGCTCGCGAGGGTGCGCCCTTCATCGCCAACGATTGCAAGCTCGACGGAGCGGGCGAGCGCGCGCCCGGCTTCTTTGTCGTGACCGGGCCGAACATGGCGGGCAAATCCACCTATCTCCGCCAGAACGCGCTCATCGCCGTGCTCGCGCAGATGGGCTCCTATGTGCCTGCCGCATCGGCCCATATCGGCGTGGCCGACCGGCTTTTCGCGCGCATCGGCGCCGCCGACGATCTCGCGCGCGGGCGCTCAACCTTCATGGTGGAGATGACCGAAACCGCGGCGATCCTGAACCGCGCGAGCGATAAAAGCCTCGTGATCCTCGACGAAATCGGGCGCGGCACGGCGACGTTCGACGGACTTTCCATCGCCTGGGCCGTGCTGGAACATTTGCACGACGCCACGCGCTGCCGCGGCCTTGTCGCCACGCATTACCACGAGCTGACGCGCCTTGCCGACAGCCTGCCGCGCGCGGGCAATGTGCGCATGGGCGTCACCGAATGGAAGGACACCATCGTGTTCCTGCATGCGGTCGAGCCGGGTGCCGCGAACCGGTCCTATGGCGTGCAGGTGGCGAAGCTCGCGGGCGTGCCAAAGCCGGTGCTCCTGCGTGCGAAGCAGATCCTGGCGCAGCTCGAAAGCGGGGCAGGACCGCATGGTCCGCTGACGTTGCCGACCGACATGCCGCTGTTTTCAGCGCCTGTGCATGTGGCCGAGGCAGCGCTCGAAGATGCGCGGCACCCTGTGCTGGAGAAGCTGGCGGCGCTCGATGTGGATAGCCTCAGCCCGCGAGAGGCTTTGGAGATGCTTTACGGGCTGAGAAGCTTGATTTGATCATCCAAAAGCGGAAGTAACGAATGAAGCGGTTGCATCCGATAAAGCTCTTACTGCGCATATCCCGCGCGGAGCTAAATCGCATGGCTCGGCACTTTGAACGGCGTGCAAAAGGTGCGGCAGAGGCTGCAGAGCACCCAGGCGCGTTTCCGCCCTTCAACCGGTTCAGGCTCACCCGCCCAATTGCCGCACGCATAGCAGCATCTGCAAATTATTATGACTGGCCCTTATCGTGATGAGGGCACAGGACTTCTTTGTAAGCTATTGAAAATATTGCGGCGGATCGGGTAACCAGCTTGAGCTTCAGTTTGATTTGGTCACCTGGACTGGCAAACCAAATGTTACATGTCAGTATATGCATATTTACAAAGGGTTGACTTGGGGCGTATCTTTATTCACCAGGCTGAATATTATGCATGTGGTAATAGGTGGGCGGTGGCTGAAAGAGACTAGCTCGCCGCCTGTGAGTTGCTGGAAAGGCAATTCTATTCAACTTGGTTGCGCAGTAACCAGCGGAGGCTCAAATGGCTCACATGGACCCGGTATGGATCTGGGTTGGTATCCTCGTTTTTGGATGTGCTATGACGCTCGGCTACCTTAGGTGGGATTGGAAGAAGAAGTAGGCCTGACGAAAAGTGGGTCACTCCAGCGGCTTCGCTGGAGTGACGTGCGCTCCGGCATCGGCGCAAAGGTCAATGGGAAAACGCTCGGACGCCCGCCGCGCTCTCTAACGCAGGATCGTTTCGTGATATGTGTGTCATGCTTTGACGGTTGTTATAACGCTGCTTTTTTAGAGCCAGTCCTGCAGGATCGGGATGAGCGGCACATCCGCGGCGGGCATGGGATAGTCGCGCAGCCGCTCCTTTCGCACCCAGGCGAGCCTCTGCCCTTCGAGCGGTTCCGGCTCGCCCTCCCAGTTGCGGCAAGCGTAAAGCGGCATCAGCAGGTGAAACTTCTCGTAGGTGTGACTTGCGAAGGTCAGCGGCGCGAGGCAGCGGGCAGGCACGTCGATGCCGAGTTCTTCCTTGAGTTCGCGGATGAGCGCCGCTTCGGGCAGTTCGTCCTCGTTGATCTTGCCGCCGGGGAACTCCCACAAGCCGCCATGCTCCTTGTGCGCCGGGCGCTGCTGGAGCAGAACGCGGCCATCGGCGTCGATGAGCGCGACCGCGACCACGGTGAGAACGCGCAGTGCGGGGGGCTCAGCTCCGGTAGTCGGCATTGATGTCGATATAGCCATGGGTGAGATCGGAGGCCCAGACCGTCGCGCGGCCGTGGCCGCCAGTACCCGCGTCGACGCGGATCTCGATCTCGCCGCGCTTCATATAGGCCGAGGCTTTCGCCTCGTCGTAATCGGGATCGCGCATGCCGTCCTTCGCAACCTGAATGTCGCCGAACCAGATCGAAAGCCGGTCGCGGTTTGCGGCCTCGCCCGCCTTGCCGACCGCTGCAACGATGCGGCCCCAATTCGCGTCCTCGCCCGCGATGGCGGTCTTTACGAGAGGCGAGTTGCCGATTGCAAGGCCGATGCGATGCGCGGCGTCGTCGGTCTCCGCGCCTTCGACATGGATGGTCATCAGCTTCGTGATGCCTTCGCCGTCTTTGATCACCTGCATCGAGAGATCGTGCATCAGGCGAAGCAGAGCGGCTGAGAAGGCGGCGGCCTCCGGATCGTCCGGGCTTGCGATCTTCGGCGCTCCGTACGCGGCGGCTTCCCCTGTGGCGAAGATCAGGAGCGTGTCGCTTGTCGAGGTATCGCTGTCGACCGTGATGGCGTTGAAGGTCGCCTTTGTATGCCGCTGCAAGAGGCGGGTCAACACATGCGATTCAATCGGCGCATCCGTGACAATGAACGACAGCATGGTCGCCATGTCCGGCGCGATCATGCCGGAGCCTTTGGCGATCCCGTTCAGCGTGACGGGCACATTGCCGACGAGCGCGCGGTGGGTGGCGAGCTTCGGGAAGGTGTCGGTCGTCATGATCGCGCGCGCGGCCTCGGCCCAAAGGTCCTCGCGGGCGCGCGGCGCCATCTCGCGTAGCACATCCTTGAACTTCGCGGCATCGAGAGGCTCGCCGATGACGCCAGTAGAGGCGATGTAAACGCGCTCTGCCTCGCATCCCGCCGCTTCCGCGGCAAAGGCCGCTGTGGCTTCGACTGTTTCGCGCCCGCGCCATCCCGTGAAAGCATTCGCATTGCCGGAATTGACGACAAGCGCCCGCCCGCTCCCGTGCTGAAGCTGCTCCCGGCACCAGTCCACCGGGGCCGAACACGTTTTGGACTGCGTGAGAACACCGCCGGCTTCCGTGCCTTCTGGAAAAAGCATTATCAGAACGTCGGTGCGGTTTGCATATTTGATCCCCGCCTCGGCGACCGCGAGCCGCACCCCCTTTATGGGAGGCAGCTCGGCGAGTTCCGCGGGGGCGAAGGGCGAAACTTCATGTCCTTTCGCCATGCGAGGCGGCTCCGTTTCGCTTACTTCTGCTGAGTTTGGCCTTCGAGGGTTGCTGCCTTGGCCTCGTCATCCATAGCCTTCTTCAAATCCGGATCGAGAATGTCGACCGATGCGGACGCCCGGAGCTTCTGCACCGTGTCCTTGAGCTGAGCCTGGACCAGCGACGCCGTAATCTGATCCTTGACCTCCTCAAAGGTCGGGACCGGCCTGTTGCGCTTGTCCTCCACCTTGATCACGTGCCAGCCGAACTCGGATTTGATCGGATCGGAAATCTGCCCGGGTTCGAGCGCGAAGGCGGCATCCTCGAAGGACTTGACCATTTGCCCGTGCGAGAAATAACCAAGATCGCCGCCGGAATGAGCGCTTCCGCCATCCGCGCTCTTCGAAGCAAGCTCCTTGAAGTCCGCCCCGGCCTTGAGTTGCTTCACGAGATCCTTCGCTTCGTCCTCGGTCTTTACAAGAATGTGACGGGCGTGAACTTCCTGCTCGGGCTTCAGTTTCCCGATCTGCTCGTCGTAGGCGGCCCTGGCCTGCGCATCGCTCACGCCGCCCCGGATTTTTTTCTCGTAGAAGGCGTCGCGCTTGGCCCGCAGCGTGTAATAGGCAAGGCGGTTCTCGAAGTCCTTGCCTGCTGTGAGTTGGTCCTTGTTGGCTTCATCGGCGAAGAGATGCGCCTCGATGAGGTATTCGGCCAGCACGCGGCGGCGGCTCTCGGGGGGAAGCCCCGCAATTTCGGCTCCAACCTCGGCTTCCGCGAAGGCGAGCTCGGAGTCGGTGATGTCGGTTCCATTGACTTTGGCAATCGGCCCCGCATAGGCGAGTTGCACGCCAAGCGCGAGCGCGAAAGCGCCGATGCATAAAATCCTTTTCGTCACGGCTGAAAGCTCCTCGCCTATCGGGAAACCTGAAATTTAGATGCGTCCGCCGCGCGCACCATATTTTCTGCCAGCTTTTTGAGAAGCGCGCGCTGGATCGGAAGTCTGTTCACCCGTCTATTAGGGCCTTTGCAAGAGGCAGGCAACCCTTGAGTCGCCCTTTCCTCGCTTGAGTTGGCGGGTGACGAAACAACGTGTGCATTGCCCTTCCAGGTTCCAGAACCTTTCGAATCGGTTAATTTCAGCAGAAGGTTAGGCTGCCAGGGGCTAACTTTCTCCTCGGCCGAGATTGCAGGACGATGACAAAAGAAGATTTCCCCCGTCTGCCAAAGGCTGCTCCCGCATGCCTTTATGCCCTCCCGGGGGCAGAGATTGCAGCGGCCTATGCGGCGGCGCACAAGGACGGATGCACTCGGGCGGATGCGATAAGCGCGCTGTCGGAGCTGCTTGCCGCAGAGCCCGTTCTCGATGAGGCGGTGCGTCTTGGGCTCGTCCACGAGCGGTATGGCCTGCTACACGTGGCGGGCAGACCGGTCAGCTGGGCCGATGCCAGGCGCGATTTCGCTTTTCGCGCCTTGGGGGCCGCGGCGCCAGCGTCCAAGGAAACACATCGAGACCTCGCCGGGGCCGCGTTGCGCCAGCTTTACGGCTTGGACAATCTGCCGCCTTCGCCATCGCGAGCGCAGGCTCGCTGCGAACTTCTCCGGCGCATTGTCGCCTCGTTTGGGGAGGGCCTAGTTGCGGGCGTGGGGCAACCCGGCAAGGCGTTCTCCTTCGATCCGATGAGCCGCAGCATCTATCTCGCCTTTGCCGGCATCAGCGCCGGCACCGTTCTGCAAGCCGATGCGGCGTTGCTGTCATCGGCCTTCGGCGGTCCGGCATCAACCATCGCCGAACTCAGCACAACGATCCTTCGCGCCGCTTTGCAGGCAAACGTGGGGGAATCGGCTAAAAGGGAGGATGTCTTCAACTTGGACGGATTCGCTGAATCGGTCAGGAAGCTTGCGAGGAAACTCGAGACGAAACCCTATGCCGGGCGTGTGGCTATCGCGCAGGTTTACGATGCCGGGCTGGCGCAGGGGTTGGATCTCGGTTCGCTCGATGAATTCAAGTCCCACGTCGCCGAGGCGGCTCGCGATGGGCTTATTGACCTCGAGCGTTACGACATTGCAGGCCCGTTCGATGCGAGCCTGAAAGAGCGGTCGCGTTTGCGTTTTGGGCGCGATGAGCGGCATTTTATCGTCAATCAATGGGTTTAGCGCCATTATCATGGATCCTCGCCTCAAGGCTTTCAAAAGTCCCGACTTCGACCGCGTTTTTGGCGCGGTGGCTTCGCTCGCGGGCGCTGCGGACGAGGAGCGGGTGGATGTGCCGGAGATCGAGGCCGAGGCCAGCGATGCGCTGACGGCCATCGTCAGGCAAGCGCGGGCACAAAATCCCGATCCAGCGTCGCGCATTCTGCTCATCAAAGGCGCGACCGGCACCGGAAAGACGCATACGCTTCTGACGGCCATCCGGCGCATGCATCAGGATGGCGGGGTCTATGCAGCGCTCTTCCCGATGGTCGATCTTGTCGCCGAAAAGGATCTCGATGCTTGGCTTTTGCGTGCGCTGATTTCACGGCTGTCCGAACGCTATCTTGTTTCGACGGACGCGCCTTCGCCGCTGGAGCGCCTTGCGACGGCCATGCTTCAGCGCGGCCAACCGGACTTGGCGGCGGCGTTCAGTCGCGATGTCATGCGAGGCGAGGACGACATCCGCGACTTCAAGCTTCGGCCGCTCATCGTCTCCATCCGGTCGAAACTGCAGAAAATTTCACATCTTCCGGTTCCGTCCGAGGCTTTCGTAACGGCGCTCCTCGGCGCTGCGGCTGGCGATGACGATTGCCTTGCCTATTTGCGCGGACAGCCGCTGAACGTCAGCGTGGGCGGGGTGCGGCTTGCGCAACTCGCGGAGGATCATTTCGCGCGGAGCCACATCGATGCGCTTGTGAGCGTAGTCGGCGCAACGGGCGGCGCGCTCTTTCTCGCCTTCGATCAGCTCGAACAGAGCCGGGTTCAAGGCTGGGAGCAGCGGCTCCGGCATCTCTTCAGCAGGGGCGCGCTTCTTGCGGAGACGCTGCCCCCGCTTTGCGTCGCGTTTGCGGTTTTGCCTGCCCTTTACGACACGATTTCCGAAGGGATCGACGGATCGATCCGCGATCGCATAGAACGTTTCGGCGGTCTTCCTGTGCGATTGCGCCCACTGGCGCGGCGCCAAGTCGAAGCTCTACTCAAGCGCAGGCTGTCGGAACTGTTCGAGCGCGGGGGGGCCAAGGCCGACCCATCCGATCCGCTTTATCCGTTTCCGGCCTGGATGATGAATGAGCTTGGCGGGCAGACATCCCGCTATGTCTTCGAGTTGATCCAGCAATTCAGGCGCATCTATCTGGCGACCGGCAAGCCGCCGGTCCTTGAGGATATGCCCCCTCCGCCGCTACCCGATGCTCCCATCATTATGACCCCGGAAGCGGCCCCCGCCGCAGCTGCGGTTCCAGCTATCAACTTCGACGATAAGTGGCACGGGGAATTGAACTCCAGAACAGTTCAACCCTCGATTGGTAATGGCATTCAGCAGGCCGAGATCCTGGAATGGGCGGTGCAGGCCGCTGCGGTGGAGATTGAAGGCGTCACGGCCATCAAAACGCGGCGCACGGTCAGGGGACGCGCAGGCACGGTTGTGATCGAGGCCGATTTTCAAAAGGACGGGCAGAGCGTCGAGCGCCGCGATATCGCGCTGTGCAATGAGGCCCGGGCGCCCCGCTTGCGGATGAAATCAAAATGTTCCTCCGCACGATAAAGGGCGCGCGGCCAGTGCTGGTTCGCCCGCGCGGCGGCCGGCTGCCGCGCTCGGGCCGCTTCATCGCGCCTCTGATCCGCGACGCGGAAGAGATGCATGCGATCATCGTTCCGCAGTTCGAGATGCTGTCGTGGGAGCGGCTCGAGTCCGCTCGCCACTTTTTTAGGAATTTCAAGGATTCAGCCGGATTTCAAGCTTGGCAGCGGGAGTCGCGGCCGCTGACGACCACAGCCTCGCTCTCTGACATCATGCAATTTCCTTATGTGAAGATCATCGAGGAAGAAGAGGCCGAGGAACAGGCGCCCGAACCAGCAGCGCCTCCGCCGCCGCCCACGCCTCGCCGCAAGGCCCCGTCCGCGCAGGCCGTCATGCTTGGCGCCCATGAGGACGGCGGGCAGGTCTACTGGGCGCCCTTCGAGACCGAAACAAGGCTGCTCAACTTCGGCATCCTGGTTACCGGCGATCCCGGCTCCGGCAAAACGCAAACGCTCAACGTCCTCATCGATGGCGTCGCCCGCATGGGCTTCCCGGTCTGTATTTTCGACTTCAAGAACGATTATTCCGAGCGGAGCTTCGTCCAGGCTATCGGGCTCAAGGTCCATGATGTGCGCCGCTATGGCATTCCCTTCAATCCGCTGATGCCGAGCGCGAACGAAGAAGGCCAGGCGCAGCCCATCGAGCACATCTTCACGATCACGGGCGTGCTGAAGCGCGTTTTCGGGCTTGGCGACCGCCAGACCGCAATGTTACGCGACGCAGTCAAGGGGGCGTTCGAAGCCCGGGGAATCGTCCCGCAGAAATGGATCGACGTCGATACGCTGCGGCCTCCGAATTTCGACGATGTGATCGCAATCCTGGAAGAACAGAAAGAGGCGAGGAACCCGCAGGCGATCAGCCTCCTGGACCGCATCGCGCCTCTGTTCGAGTTGGGTCTTTTCCCGAAGTCCGACGAACTGCCGGTTCCTTTCGAAGCCATGCTCGATGAGCGGCTTGTGCTTTCGCTGTTCGCGCTCCCAACCGACGAGATCAAGGCGGCGCTCGCGGAGCTTGTCATCATCCGGCTGCATGGCGTCCTTCTCCGCCGCGCTCAGCCCCGCAAGCTGACGCGCCTGCTTGTGATCGACGAAGCTTGGCGCGTCGCCAATAGCACCCACCTTGAAAGCCTTGCGCGCGAAGGCCGCGCATTCGGAGCGGGCATCGCCATCGGGACGCAGTATCCAGGCGATCTTCCGCCCGACTTTTCCGGCGCGCTCGACACGAAGATTTATCTCAAAAATCAGCAGCCCGATCACAAGAAGGCGGTTGTGCGGGCCTTGTGCGGCGCGAATTCCGGCCCTGACGCGGCAAATCTCCACGGTATTCTGGAAAGGCTGAAACAGTTCGAAGGGCTGATCCAGAACCAGCAATACCTCCCCTATGCGCGCTTCAAGCTGCTCCCATACTTTTCGAGGGTGGAGCAGAAGGCAGCGTAATAAAGGGGCAACATGTGTGGCGGATGCGCGACAATCGCCAACGTTCTAACGTTTTCCAAGGAACTTCAACAAAAGTGATTTTTTTGTAACGAAACTCACGCAAATCAGCCATTCTGGCAAGGCTAAATACCTTCAATGTTTGTCCGAGTGAGCAGTTAGTCCGGACAGTGTGCGGCTCGCGGCTTGAGTTCTTCGCCGGCGCCCGCCTCAAGGGCAGACAGCATGCTTGCAACAACGCTTCAGCGTGACACCAGCACGTTCCTTCACGATACAGGCGCCTCCCGTATTCTTCTTAGCGGGAAGTCTTTCGTCGCCGATCCCACCGGCGCTCTTTTCTGGCCCGCCGAGAACACTCTCATCGTGGCGGACCTTCAGCTCTCGAAATGCTCCTATCTCCAGGGCGAGAACGTTGTTCTCCCCCCGTACGATACGGCATCGGCGTTCGAGAAACTGGAGGACGCGCTCGACCGTTACGACCCTCTCCGTGTCATTGCGCTCGGAAACAGCTTTGCCGGGTTCTGTGCGGATGGCCTGAGCAATCATCAGATCGACTGGCTCCAGGATATGATGGAGGGACGCGAGTGGTATTGGGTCGCCTCGGATCTTCCCGGAAAGCCGGAGCCGATCGAGGGAGCCGTCGTGCCGCATATGATGCTGAGCGGCATCAAGTTTCGCGCGGAGCCGGTCCGTGCGCCCGTGGCCAATGAGATCGCTGGGGGGCTGCATCCCGTGGCGCAGGTCTCCCATTATGGCCATCTTGTTCGCGGGCGCTGCTTCGTTTCGAACGGCATGCGCATGATCCTTCCCTCGCTTGGCGATTATTCCGCGGGAACCAACGTGCTGAGTTCCGCCTTCGATCCGCTTCTCGGCCAAGGCGGCCTGTTCGTCTGGTACATATCGCAGGAGCGCGTCTCGTCCGTGGCTTCGCCCCAACTCATGGAAGATCGCGCAGCCTAGAGCAGCCCGGGTCCGTTTGGGCGTGCGACTGCTTGTTTGTGTGCATGTTAGGCAAGGCGGCGGCTCTCCATATCTGGACCGTTTTTTATATCTGGACCGTTTTTTCGCTTGTTCCTGCGTTCCGGATTTTCTGAGCTGGATCCTAAGAAAGAACGCCTTGCCGGGGGGTTAACGCGATCAAGTCATTGACTTAAAAGAGATAAATCGAAAGCGGATAGGCGCGGAAGCCGCTGCAAACGGAGTTGCCAAGGTTAACGGGCTGGTCCAAAAACATATTTAACGGATTTTATCGCGCCGCGCTTTTTCGCAAAAAACGCGTCTTTTGGCGCGGATTCAGGCGGGACATCCATCCGCCGCGCCGGAATTAACCATAAGCAGTTAATTCAGCCCCCTGCCGCAACCTAATATTCACCTTGTTGGGCCTGAATTGGGCCGCCATCATACAACGACCGGCGGTTTTGCATGCATTGTCAGGGTATGCTTGACAAAAAATGGTCAAAAAATCCCGCCGCCGCCCCATTTTGCGCCTCTGCGAAACACTCTCCCAAGCACAGCCTGTTTCAGTTTCGCCAACGAATGAAGAGGAACGCAGCAATCGGTTTCCTTCGCGAGCGATGTGCGGAAACCTCCCCTGAAACGATCTCGGGATTAGGCCCGGGAGCTGACCTTTGAGGTGTTGACCGGTACTTCTCTTGTTGGGGGTGCAGCTGTAGTGCCGGACTTGGCAGTAAGCCGCGGCAATCCGAAAACGTGGGCTAGCTTCTTTCTTGGATAGAGCAGCGCAGCCAGCTTTCTCTGCCTGCGCTTTGGTGCATTGCGCTTTCAGGATCGCTTTTACTTCGCGTCCTGGGCAGCGATATAGGCTTCCGTCAACTTCTTCTTGTCCGCGTCTGTCAGCACAGGCGGCTCAAGGGAGATCGTTAGCTTGTCGATCTTGCCCGTGAAGGCGAACGGCGCCTGATAGTCCTTGTCATCAATCGGCGTGCCCGTTTTCGACCCTATGTCAAACGTCTCGTCGATCGGGAGCATCAGGGGTATCGTTCGGTCCATCGTCTGCGTCGCTACGACTTTGCCGTCGACCTTGAGGGTTCCCGTGCCTGGCCGTCCGATGCCGCTGAGGTTGTTGAAGGCCAGCGTTGCGAAGCCGAGACCATCATATTTGAAGTCGAACTCGAGCGTGTGCTTGCCGCGCGAGAGCGCCTCAGGCCCTTCCCACTTCACGCGCTTCAGGTCGAGCAAGTTCCATGTGAAGACCGGCTTGCCCTTCAGGAGGTAGAGGCCATAGCCGCCAAAGCGGCCGCCTTCGCTCACAATCGCGCCCTCCGCGTCCGCCGGCACCTCGATGTCAGCCGTGATCGTGTAGGACGTGTTGAGCACATTCGGCGCCGCGTTGTCAGGAATGCCGGTAACGGGGTTGCCCGAATAGGTGAAGACCTTGCGGCCTGCGGACAGGTTGGGGCGCGGCGCCACTAAGCGCGTCGCCACCGAGGCGTCGAGCGGCAGGACATTGTATTTGGCGAACTCGCCGAACATCAAGTCCGTCATCTCCCGCACTTTTTCCGGGTTTTGAGCGGCGACGTCGGTGTACTGCGTCCAGTCGTGCCGCACGTCGAACAACTGGAATTTGTAGGCCGTGGCCGGGTTCTCGATCGTCTTGCCAAGCAATTCCCACGGCGCGCGCTGGGGTACGGCGCTCAGCATCCAGCCGTCGTTGTAGAGCCCCTGCACGCCGAACATCTCGAAATACTGGGTCTTATGCGGCGAGGGTGCGTCTGCGTTAGCCTTGTCGAAAGTGTAGGCCATGCTGACGCCTTCGATCGGCTTCTGCGCGATGCCGTCGACCGTGTTCGGCGCCGGGATGCCGGTGACCTCAAGCAGCGTCGGCGCAACGTCGATCATATGGTGGAACTGATTGCGGATGCCTCCCTTGTCGGTGATGTGACCCGGCCATGAGATCGCCACGCCCTGGCGAACGCCGCCGAAGAACGACGGGATTTGCTTTGTCCATTTGAAGGGCGTGTCGAAGGCCCAGGCCCACGGCACGGCCATGTGGTTATAAGTGTATTGAGAGCCCCACACGTCGTAGAACTTCATTTGCTCCTGAACCGGCAGGGTGATGCCGTTGAACGCCAGGAATTCGCTCGGCGTGCCTACGGGCGAACCTTCCGCGCTAGCGCCGTTGTCGCCGCTGATATAGATGATGATCGTGTTGTCGAGCTTGCCCATCTTTTCGACGGCCTCGATGACGCGGCCGATTTCGTGGTCGGTATAAGCGAGGTAGGCGGCATAGACATCAACCTGGCGAAGGAAAAGCTTCCGTTCCTCCGGGGTGGTTTGATCCCAGTCCTGCAAGAGATCCTTGGGCCAGGGCGTCAGCTTCGCGTCCTGCGGGATGACGCCGAGCTTCTTCTGGTTCTCGAAGATCCGGTCGCGAAGCGCGTTCCATCCCTTGTCGAAGAGATGCATGTCGCTGATCTTCTTGATCCATTCCGGCGTCGCGTGGTGCGGCGCGTGCGTGCCGCCCGGAACGTAATAGACGAAGAACGGCATCGACGGGTCGATGTCGTTAAGCTGGTTCATCCAGTGGATGGCGTCGTCCGCCATGGCGGTCGTCAGGTTCCAGCCCGGATTGCCGATATAGGGGTAGATCGCCGTGGTATTGCGGAACAGGTTCGGTTGCCATTGGCTCGTGTCGCCGCCAACAAAGCCGTAGAAATATTCGAAGCCCATCCCAAGTCGGCCACTGGTCGAATGGCCCGGCCTGGGTTGCTTGGTACGTCGGTGTATTGTGGTCTTTTCCGAACCAGGATGTGCGATAGCCGTTCTCCTGCAGAATACGGCCTATGGTGGCGCTTTCTTTGGGGATGATGCTGTTGTAGCCGGGGAAGCCGGTGGACTGCTCGGACACCACGCCGAAGCCGGCCGAGTGGTGATTGCGGCCGGTGATCAGCGCCGCCCGCGTCGGCGAGCACAGTGCCGTGGAATGGAAGTTGGTGTAGCGTAAGCCAGCATTCGCGATGCGGTCCAGCGCCGGCGTGGGTATCACCCCGCCGAATGTAGACGGGGCCGCGAAGCCCACATCGTCCGTCATGATGAGAAGCACGTTCGGCGCGCCCTTCGGCGGCACGACGCGCGAAGGCCAATACGGCTTCGATTGCGCGGCGTTGAGGTCGATTTGCCCTTTGAAGGGTTGCGTCGGCGGGGGTAGCACATGGCCGTCGATGGTTGTTGTCGCGTTGGGAGCGCCGGGCGTTCCTGTGATTTGCTGTGCTCCGGTTGGTGTCGTTTGCACGGCGAAAGCAAGAGTTAGTGACAGAGAAAGGATAAGGAGCTTCATGCGCTCTCCTAATCTTAAACCAGAGGGAACCGACTGCGAAAAGAACTCTAATCTCGTGAAGGCGGCGTAACTCTGCCTTGACGGATCTCAACGAACTGTGTGCGGTGAACCAGCTTCCGGAGTTGGGGGGCATGTGGGTGTCGATTTCTCCCCCCTCGATTTCGGCTCACGACCTTTTGACTATCCCGCAGGGTGAAGGCTGACAGGCGCGCTACGTGCGGCGGAAGACGACTGACGCCCCACCGCCGACGGCGGCCGCGAGTAATACCGCCAAGACGCCATAGAGCCAGGGATGGTTGACGGCGGCGGAAGAGAGCCGGGCCTCGATGCCGATCTTGTTGAGCCGGATATGCGCGCTCGCCTCGCCTACAACGCTGCCTTTTTGAAGGACGTAGAAATTTGCGCGATAGAGCCCAGGTCCCGCCGCAGCGGGGAGAAACACTCTGGCCCGGAAAAGCCTCGCGCCCAGGAACTCGATACCTGCCTGGTTATCCTCGACAAACAGACCGCTCGCCCGCTTCAATTTGATCAGGGCATCCCGAAATTCCTGGGGCGGGTTTGTTAGCGCCTTGGTTTCCGGGTTGGTCAGAGGAAATTGCAGGACATCGATCCCGATCTCGTCAGTCTTGCGTTCTTCTCGTGACGCGATGTCCTCGAGCGGCTTCGTCGAAAGGACGGCGTAATAATTCGGAACGCCGTCGAAGGTGAGACTCTCGGCGTTGACCCAAAGGCCGGCGCGGCGAGCTTTTCTTCCACACCCTCACCGGTCTGATCGGACCGCGAATTGTGATTGCGACATCGAAGGGCTCGTTTTTGAGCCGGTCGCTATCGACTGAGCCAAAAAAGGCGATGCTTGTTCCGTCGTAGCTCGGCTCGATATAGAAGTGATTTTGCGAAGCGCCTGCTTCGATGAGATCGGGGGACGACGCCAATGCGGCATCCTGGAAGATGACAAGGAACAGGAAAAGAAGAGCGGCGCCGAAATGCCGCCGCGCAGTCGAAGCCCGGGCCATGCTCAAGCCTCGGCAGGGATAACGCTGAATAGCTCCGGAGGCGCAAGAAGCCCGACAAAAAGCCGGAGTCCCACGGCCAGAACCAACAGGGCAAGGAGGAGACGCAGGTGCTCGGCGCGAAGATTTTGACCCGCCGCCGCCCCGGCCTGAGCGCCGATCACCCCGCCAGCCATCAAGAGAAGCGCAAGAGCAATGTCGACGGTCTGGTTGGTCGCCGCCTGCAAAATCGTGGTGATCGCGCTTACGAAGATGACCTGAAACAGAGAGGTGCCGATCGCAACATTTGTCGGAACGCGAAGGAGGTAAATCAGGATCGGGACCATGACAAAGCCGCCGCCCACGCCCATGACGCCCGACATAAGCCCGACAAGCGCCCCGAGCGCTACGGGGGGCAGGGCGCTGATATAAAGCTTCGACGCCTTGAAGCGTGTCTTGAAGGGCAGCCCGTGAATCCAATTGTGCTGGGAGGGGCGGCGCGCGGGGATAGGCTGGCCTTTGCGTGCTTTGTTGAGAGCGCGCAGGCTCTCGACGAGCATCACGCAGCCGACAGCGCTCATGAAGACGACGTAGAGGAGGGCGACGGACAGATCGATCTGACCGATTTGCCTCAAATATCTGATAATCAGCACCCCGACGAGCGCCCCGGCCGAGCCGCCCGCCAGAAGATACATGCCGAGCTTGATGTCGACATTCTTGCGCCGGTATTGAGCGATCGTGCCCGTAATGGACGAGGCGATCAGCGGATTGGCCCCGGTTGCAACGGCGACGGCGCTCGGCACGCCGGCAAAAATGAGCATAGGCGTCATGAGAAACCCGCCGCCAACGCCGAACATTCCTGACAGAAAGCCAACGGCGCCGCCAAGAGCGAGCATGAGCAGCGCGTTCACCGGCAATTCGGCAATTGGCAAATAAACCAGCATGGCTGCTGTCGCC
This sequence comes from uncultured Alphaproteobacteria bacterium, assembly GCA_963757195.1. Classification (GTDB taxonomy): domain Bacteria; phylum Pseudomonadota; class Alphaproteobacteria; order Rhizobiales; family Rhodomicrobiaceae; genus Rhodomicrobium. The sequence continues at coordinate 128,071 of CAVWQG010000001.1, read as the reverse complement.
CGTTTCAGTCTCTATTGTGTTGAGATCCGTGTGCTTTTTTCGCGCTTTTAGCCGAAAGCTGGAAAGCCGTCACGCGAAAACGGGTCCTGGCGCAAACTTGCGGCAGGCAAACGCATTTGTGGAGTTGTGCTTCTCTTGGCGACGGCGCTCCGCGGATGCATCCGCCTTCGGCTACCACGGCGACGATAGCCTGCCTTGCGTCACGTAGGCTTCGATCTTCTCCTTCAGCTGGGTATATTCCCCGCAGGCGTTCCGGAAGTAGCCGTCGGTGAAAACCAGAACCACGCGCTTGCATTCCGCGTCGAGCCGCGAAAGCATCGTTTGCGCGTCGCTTGGCCGGTCAAGCATGAGATAGGCTTCGCCGAGATATTCGAGGGCTTCGCGTTGCGTGGGATTGATGGCGAGCGCTTTTCCGTAGGCTTCGAGCGACTCATCGAGGCGATTCAGCTTGCGAAGCGCGTAGCCCAGCCGCGTCCAGGCCTTGTCGTGCCATGGACGCCGCGCCACGACTTTCCGCATCGCGGCGACGACGCCGTCCCAGTTTTTGGCGTCCAAGGCGTCTATGCCGTCCGCATAGTCGGCGTCGCCGGATCTTACCTTCGGGCTCATGTCTCCGCTGAACACGGCGTGCGCCGGCTGCACGACGCCGGCCGCGACTGTCATGACTGTCGCCAACGCGGCCAGGGCGATCGACACAGTCATTTGCATTCCGAAGCTTTTTTTCATGCGTGCGATACGCAAAGATCCAGTGGAAGGATCAATTGCGGCGCCGCGCCCCTTAGCTGTGGGAGGCGCTTCCGCTCGCGAGATGCGGCAGCTGTTCCACGCTCGGACGCCACGAGCCCGCCTGTTCGGCCGCCGCCTGCGTTTCGGCGTCGGGGAGCTGCCGCTTCAGGCGTTCCGCCTGGCGCGTCGCTTCCTTGTCTCCTGCCAGCGAAGCAACCTCGTACCAGAAGTAGGCCTTTTGACTATTCTGTTGCAAGCCAAGTCCGCGCTCGTACAGGACGGCGAGATTGAACTGGCTGTCGGTCAGGCCGGACATGGCGGCGCTTGCGAACCAGGCGGCCGCTTCCTGGTAATCCTGGGGCGAGTTTTGAGCGCAGAGCAGCACGCCTAGATTATGCATCGCCCGGATGTGTCCTGCGCTGGCGGCTCTCCGATACAGCTCCCGCGCTACGGACTCATCCTTCGGAACGCCAAGCCCGCGCTCGTAAAGCGAAGCCAGCACGAACTGCGACTCGACGTGCCCCTGATCCGCAGCCCTTGTCAGCCAGCGCGCCGCCGTGGACGGGTCGCCTTGCAGCGTTCCGTCGCTCAGGAAATGGGCCGCGATACGGTACTCGGCCTCCCGGTCGCCGTGGCTTGCGGCATTGGCAAGCACCTGCAAATCTTCATGAGAGTCCGGCTGGGAAGAGGATGGCGCGTGGTTCTGATCCGCCGCCGTGAAGAGGGACGGAGCGGCTTTCGGAACCCCGGTTACCGCCTTGTTGGGGCCTGCTTCTCCGCCTTTCGGACTGGAAGGCGCGAACTCGGGCAATGACCTCGCGGGTTGTACGTCCGGCAGCACGCTCAAGTGGAATGGAGGAAGCTCGGTCCTCGTGTGAAGATAATACAGCGCGGCGCTGGCGATCAGAAGGACGACGGCCACGATTCCGAGCCCGAGAAGTGGAAGCGACCTCTCCTCGTCGCGGAACGGAGCGCCGGACGCAGACCGGGCGGCCGAAGAGGGGACGGCATCGCGTTGGTGTTTCGGGACGCCGGGACTTTTCGAGACGGCAAGCTTTTCGCTTGCGTCTTTCAGCGCTTCCAAAAGGTTGAGATCGGGCGGCGGGGGCGTGCGCAGCGTAATCGTATCGAGCCGGGGCTTGCGCTCCGGGTCGGACCCGAAATCATCCCCGATGGTGTAGGCGTGGGCGCCGGATGTTATCGGCGTGTGAACGCCGGCGCGTTTTCTCGGCGGCGCAGCGGAGCGGTCTGCCTGACCCTTCTCGAGGAAAACGCGCAAGGTGTCGTGAATGCGCTCAAGCGCCGCGGAGGTGCGGTCGGTGCTTTCGCGGGAAAGAGTGTTGAGTGCGCGAAGTTCGGTCTCCACCCGCTCAAGACGGCCGCCATCGCGGCGCTCATGAAGGGCGGCCGCGATCTGTTCCGCCGTGATGGCAGCCGCGTGCGAGGCTGACACGACGACGGTTTGCCCAAGCTCCTTGACGGTATGGCGCGCCGTCTCCTCGAAGCCCGAGCGGGCCTCCTGGGCTTTCTCGGTGGCGGCCAGTATCTCCCTGGCGGCGCGTGCGATCCGGTTTGCATCGGACGAGCTTTGCGCGCGCGTCGCCTCCAGCGAGCGCGACAGCTCGGAAAGCTGGGTTTCCACCGCCGCCATAGTCTTTTCGCCGGGCAACGTGGTCGAAAGCCGGTCTACGCGGTCGATAATTTCTGCAAGCTTGATGTTGATGGAAACGATCTCGCTCGTGTCGGCTTCCCGGCGCGAGAGCATCGTCTTCAACTCTTGGAACCTATCCTCGAACCATTCGAGATCGCTTGCGCGCCGCTTGTCCGGCGAAGGTTCCAGCTGGCGTGGCGGCGCCTTCCCCGGCGTGCCCTGGGAGGCCTCACTATGATGCACGGGCTCTGAGAATTCGCCGAGCCGGGCTGACAAAGCCTCGAGCGGAGGGAAACCCCTCTGCTTTGGCTCTTTCGCACGATCGAGATAAAGCTGGAGTTGCGCCTCGGCATCCACCCCGTCGTCCCATGACAAAAAGGGGGGCTCGGGCGAAGGAAAAGGCGGAGGCGGCTGCATCAGAGGTGAGGTTGCAGGAAGGCTGCCGCGCGCACGCTCGAACGGACCTCGCGCTTCGCGGGCCTTCTCGAGATTGAGGTCGCCGTTGGTCAAGCGCCCTGGTTTCACGTGGCTAAGTTCCCACCTATAGGTTGAGGCGCGCCCTCGTCCTCGTTCAAACGCCGGGGTCGAGAGACGCAAGCGCACAGGATGCTGAAGAGCCTATGCGATTGTTATCTTTGCCTTGGATGTGCAAATATGCCGTAAACGCCCGGTAAAATTAGGTGGCTTTTTTTGAGGTCATTTGAGGTCCCATGAGCGCGCCCAGAACCAGCGCCGGTCACAGTAGCTCAACCGTAACCATCGGGACCGCCGGACCCGGCTTTTATCGCCTTGGAGAGGAGCTGCAGCGCCGGCTGAACGAGATGGGGGCGGGGAACGGCCTTTTGACCGTGTTTTGCGCCCATACCTCGGCCTCGCTCTGCGTCCAGGAAAATGCCGACCCCACCGTTTTGATGGATCTCGCGGATGCCTTGAAGGGGTTTGCCCCGGAAGACGCCCGTTACCGGCATCGCAGCGAAGGGGCGGACGACATGCCCGCGCATATCAAAACGCTTCTCACCGCCACCTCTCTTTCCCTGCCTGTCCGGGGTGGAAGCCTTGCGCTCGGGGTCTGGCAGGAGGCTTACCTGATCGAACATCGCACGGGCAGCCACAGGCGCAGGCTCGAGCTTGATTTCGTCGGAAGCCTCAAAGGTTAGCGTTTTCCTAAAATCCGAACAAAAGCTGGAACTTACGCCCGATCTCTGTGGGGTAAGGTTAAAACAAGCTTGAGCCTGGAATTTGCCTCAGGATGCGCTAAAGCTGATCGGACCACGGTAGCGCAATCTGAGGACGATGCGGAGCAAGCCTTCCGTGGGGGAACTTTTCGGTCCGTTGCTTGCGGGTGAGAGAGATGCAAACGATTCTGCTTGCTGAAGACGATGACTCGATGCGCAGCTTTCTCGCGAGGGCGCTCGAACGTGCAGGATATGACGTCGTTTCCTACGGCAACGGCGCCGAAGCCCTGCAAGGCTTGAAAGAAAAGCCCGTAACGCTCCTGCTCACGGATATCGTGATGCCGGAAATGGATGGCATCGAGCTTGCCAAGAGAGGGGCTGAGCTCAATCCCGAGATGAAAATCATGTTCATCACGGGATTTGCCGCTGTCGCGTTGCAGCACTATGCGGAGGCCCCGCAGCGGGCGCGCATTCTTTCAAAACCGATCCATCTGAAGGATCTCGTCCGGGAGGTCGACAAGATGCTAGTACGCCCCGCGGGAAGTCCTGACCCACATGCTGCGGGCGACGACAGGACTTCCCGCGGATAAGGCGTACTAGCGACTCTTGAGTATCTAGTACAGCTTCCGGCCGGCTGTACTAGCTGTTTGTGGGCGCGGCCTCCGCTGGCAATGCTTTTGTTGGCGTGGCGAGTTCCTCTCGCACCGTGATGTAATTCAAGAAATTGGTCTCGGACACGGTCCCGACGAGTGCGTTGCCTTCCAGCACCGCCAGATGCCGGATGCCGTTCGACTGCAGCTTGCGAAGTGCTTCCATGGCGGAAGCAGCCGGTGAGACAACCGTATCATGCGTGAAGCGCTCGACTATCGTGCGCACAAACGTGTCGTGCCACTGCGATTGTAAAACGCGCCTGATCTGATCCGGCACGATGTAGCCGAAAGCTTTCCCATCCTCGGTGACGATGATGAATTTCCGGTTCAGCCCGTAAATGAAATCCTTGACCAGCGCCTCGACCGTAAGGTCCGGCCCGACCGACAGCGGCGAGCGATCCATGAGATCCGCCACAGATACGCCCTTCAGATTCTCGGCCGCGTTCACGTGATTGCGCGACTGGGATGCGGCGGCCGCGACAAATATGCCGATAAGAAGCTGCCACGTTCCGCCCAGCGTGTTCCCCTCTACGATCTGAATGAGACCGGAAATGACCAGGAACCCGCCGAATATCGTGCCGAACATCGAGGCAATGCGGGTGGCGCGGCGGAAATTGCCCGTCCGCCACCAGATGATGGAGCGGAGGATGCGTCCTCCGTCAAGCGGGAAGGCGGGAGCAAGATTGAAGAGCGCCAGGATCGTGTTCGTCAGCGCAAGGAAGGCGAGAACCCCGGACACGGCGGGTAGTTCCGCAAAACGGAACACCACCGAGGAGCCATAGCAGACCGCCGCGATGATGACGCTGGCGATCGGGCCGACGAGCGCCACCCAGAATTCGGAACGCGGTGTTTTTGGCTCCTGCTTGAGTTCCGCGACGCCGCCGAAAATGAAGAGCGTAATTCCCCCGATCGGCAGACCGAAGTTGAGCGCCATCACCGCGTGGGCGAGTTCATGCAGGATAATGGATGTGAAGAGACCCAGCGAGCCCAGAATACCCATGACGACATAGGTGTAGAAATTCTGGTGGGGTACGACCGTGGGAAAATATCGGGTGAGGCTGACGACGAGGTAGAACGCCAGAAAGAACCACGAGATGTCGATGCTGACGCCGAAGCCAAGCATATTAAACAGACGAAAACGGGCCGGAAACATGCGGCTCCTCCAAAGGCGCATTGCGGGGACAGCCGCGCCGCCCCGCCCGCTCTGACTATTTGAAACGGCGCAGAGCGAAGTTCAAGCGGACCGGTGAGCGCAGCGCTAACGTCAACAAGCTGTAATACGCTAATGATAGCCTTCGCTCCCGGCGACCTTGCCGCGGAAGGTCCAGTAGACAAACGCTGTATAGGCGAGAACGAGCGGTAAAAACAAGAGGGCCCCGATCAGGCTGAAGATTTGTGATTGGGGAACAGCCGCCGCCTGCCAGATTGTGACGCTCGGGGGCACGAGATAAGGAAACGTCGAAATGCCAAGCCCCAGGAAGCAAAGGAGAAAAAGCGCCATCGCCGAAAGAAAGGCTTGAACGCCTGACATTTTCCTGATCCCGGCCCAGGCGATGAAGGCGACGGCGGCTGTGAAAAAAGGCACGGGCCAGAGATAGGCAAGCCGGCCTTCGTGAAACCAGCGGTCCGCGATGCGCTCGAATGCGAGAGGGGTCCAAAGACTCACGGCCGCGATGAAGCAAAGCGTGACGATAAGCGCCACCTCGGCATGATATCGCGCCCTCTGTGCGACATCGCCCTCGGTCTTCATCATGAGCCATGACGATCCGAGAAGCGCATAACCGGCGATCAGGCCGAAGCCGCAAAGGATCGGGAAGGGCGCAAGCCATTCGAAGCTTCCGCCCGCGAACTGCCCGTCTTTTACGGCAATGCCTTGCACGAAACCGCCAAGCACAATGCCCTGGCAGAAGGTTGCTGCCGTAGAGCCCAAGGCGAAGGACCAGTCCCACCAGCGATGCCGCGGCTTGGACACGAAGCGGAACTCGAACGCCACGCCCCGGAACACCAGCGCGAGAAGCATGATGATCAGCGGGAGGTAAAGGGCAGGCATGATGATGGCGTAGGCGAGGGGGAAGGCCACCAGCAGCCCGGCGCCTCCGAGCACGAGCCACGTCTCATTTCCATCCCAGTAGGGCGCAATCGAATTCATCATCGTATCGCGTTCCTCCTCGTCCGCTCCCGTGAGAAACAGGATGCCGATCCCGAGATCGAAGCCATCGAGCAGCACATACATGGCGACGCCGACGCCCAGAAGCGCGGCCCACACCAACGGAAGCCAGTAAGCGATCGGGTCCATGGCGGCTCCTAACTCTCTTCCGCGAGGCTGGGACCGGCGCCGGTCTCGGTCGCTGCCGAGACGGGCCGGTGTGGCGCGTGGCGTTCGTCGATACCGGATGGGCCTTGGACGACGGGGCCTTTTCGGATCAACAGGTTCATGTAGGCGATGCCCGCGGAATAGACAGCGAGATACACGAGGAAAAACAGGATGAGGGTTGCGCCGACGGCCCCCGCATCGACGGGCGAAGCGGCCTGAGCGGTGCGCATGAGCCCGGTTGCGACCCAGGGCTGGCGGCCGACCTCGGTTGTGACCCATCCGGCGATGACCGCGACGAAGCCAAGCGGCCAGGAAAGCGAGGCGGCCCGCATGAAGAGGCGGCTTTCGAAAAGCGTGCCGCGCAGCCAGAGAATGCCGCCGGTAAGCGCGAGCAGAATCAGCCAAAGCCCGATCGCGACCATGATCCGGAAGCCGAAGAACGGACCCCAGACCGGCGGCCGGTCCTCCGGCTTGAATTCGTCCAGCCCCTTGAACAGACCGCTCCAGCTGTGGGTGATGATCAGGCTACCCAAATGTGGAATGCCGATTTCGTAATCGTTTCGCTGCGCCTTCTCGTTGGGCACACCAAAGAGAACAAGTTCCCCCGGCTTCGCCCCGTCCCAATGCGCCTCCATCGCGGCCAGTTTCGCGGGCTGATATTCGGCGGTTGCGAGACCATGCTGGTCGCCAATGAAAAGCTGAAGGGGCGCAAGGACAATCGCCAGCCCGAGCCCCATCCGGATCATGATCCGGGCTTCCTCGTGATATTTGTTCGCGAGCCAATAACGCGCGCCGATGGCGAGCACAACAATGGACGTGGTCAGATAGGCGGCTGTCACCATATGCGCGAACCGGTATGGGAAGGTCGGATTGAAGATGACCTGGAGCCAGTCGACCGGAATGGCGACGCCGTCCTTTAGTTCGAAGCCCGTCGGATATTGCATCCAGCTGTTCGCGGACAGAATCCAAAAGGCGGAGAGCAGCGTCCCGAAGGCGACCATCAGGCTTGCGAAGAAGTGCAGGCCCTTGGGCACGCGGTTCCAGCCGAACAGCATGATGCCGAGGAAACTCGCTTCGAGGAAAAAGGCGGTGAGCACTTCGTAGCCGAGGAGCGGCCCGATCACGTTGCCCGCCGCCACCGAGAATTTGCTCCAGTTCGTTCCGAACTGGTAGGACATCGGCAGCCCGGACACGACGCCCATGGCGAAAGAGACCGCGAAGATCTTCGTCCAGAAGCGCGCGAGCCTGTGATAGCGGTCGTCGCCGCCGAAGAACCAGACGGCTTCGAGCGTTGCGATGTAGGACGCAAGCCCAATGGTGAAGGCCGGGAAGATGATGTGGAACGTCACCGTGAAGGCGAACTGGATCCGGGCGAGGATTGTAGCGTCCAACCCGAGAAACATGGCGGCCCTCCTGGCTTGACCGGCAGCGTCGAGGCTCAAAAGCAATCATACCGCCGTCGCCGCGGCAAACCACAGGTAAACAGTTTTTATCAGGAAAAGTTGCGTGATGAGGGGTCAAAGCCTCCTTGGGCCGATGATGCCGAGAATGCCGATGATGATGAGGTAAAGCGCGACGACGTAGTTCAGGAGCGCGGGCCTAAGGAGGATCAGGACGCCTGCCAGGATGGCGATGATAGGCTGCAGGGGGACGTTATTCATGACAGCGATCCTCAATCGAAGTAGCTTCAAATAGAGCTTCAGGCTGCGTTTCTGTTCCCCGGCTGCACCATTCCGAACGCGGGCCGGGGCGAGGCCGGCGCCAATCCGCCGGGAAAGAAGAACGGATTATACAGAGCTGTCTTGAAGCCGGGAAAAGCGCGTGCTATGTCATCCAACGCGAAAACGGACACGTAGCTCAGCGGTAGAGCACTACGTTGACATCGTAGGGGTCACAGGTTCAATCCCTGTCGTGTCCACCATTAAAGTCAGAGGGTTAGCCGAACGTGACAACGCGCCTGCGCACATAACTTTCCTTGACGAGTTCCTCTCCAAAAGCCTCCCTACGTCTTCAGACGCTGCATTCGCTATTGGAATTTCCCGTAATTACGCTAGCACGCCCGCGGGAAGTCATGACCCATATGATGCGGGCGTCGACAGGACTTCCCGCGGAGAGGCGTCCTAGCAACTCATTAGTATCTAGTACAGCTTACGGTCGAAAGTTCGCTTCAGCGTTTGCGGCAATGGGAGTGCGAACTTCCGGCCGGCTGTACTAGGTTTATGCGTCCAATCGCCACGCGTTAGGCTGAATGTCGAGGGCATATAGTCCAGTGCAAACTTTTCGCCGATTCGTCTAACGTCTCCAAGCGGGATAGTCGATGAAGCTTTAGAGGGTGATGGGGTAGAAATGACTTTTGGAATTGCTGCCTTTACTTCGCTGTTCTTTTGCTGGTGCGCGTGGAATTCTTTCGTAACGTGGCGTTATAGGAACCGCTTTGCGAAGGCTTTCTTAGAGGAGTTCAAGAACGCCTATCCTGATAGTGCGAGCCTATTGACCCCCGATCTTGGCACACAAATTGCCTACGTCCTCGTCAGTAATAAGAAGCTGGCGAAGGAGCTTAACGCCCTAGAAAGGCTTGTTTCCAAGAGTTCCGATTACTCTCCGGAAACACAGGAGCTTGTTGCCGACTTAATGAAAAATAAGATTGAACTTGCTGGCAAAGTTTTCAACTGTCTTCCACCGAAGGTAAAATCGCAAATCGATAAAAAGGCGGAATTGATTGACGAAAGCATTGCAGGAGTGGAATTAAGCGATGATGAAATCAAAAAAGATAGAAAAAAGGACGAAGAAAAAGCAAACCGCTTCGGTCTAAAGACATGGAGGTTTAGCATACTAATGAATATTTATGATATTACTAGTCGAGCAAACTTGGCAGCAACCTAATAATATTCATAAGTTCTTGTAGATTTTTCTTAGACAGCTAGACATCATCTAGACAGGCGCCGGTGCGGGAGAAACCCAGACGAGCGGTGCTCCTGCTCTGCCGACGCTTAGGTATTGCCGAGCTCTAGCTTGCTTCCCGGCGTGATCACTATGCTCCGAAAGACCCTCCGCTCGAAACGCGATGAGTTGCGATCTGCGGCAAGGATAACCAGACATTATAGATTAGCGCTAGCTTACATTCTGTCGGCTCGGTTAATGATGAACAATCTTAATCTCTCTTAATGGTGACATTAAGCATTAACGCTATGACCGGACTGAAGTATTAACGTTAGATTAAACTTAAGCTTTTAACCTTATGGTCAAATTTAAGCTCTATCTTTATGGTCAGCCTTAGGCCTCTTTGTTATGGTCAACCTTGGACTTAATTGGGCCTAGCTCTTCGCCGATGGGCGATGAACCTGCATTTCGATCCCGAACCCGGAGTTTTTTATGAGCATAGAGCCAGTCATGAGGCCTGGTGGAAACGTCACGTGGATGGGCCACGTCTTCGAAACCAACGAGCAGGTGCTCGTTCCGCGGCCGGAGACGCAGCTTCTTGCGCACGCCGCGCTCGATCTTCTGAGAACCGCAGGGGGCGCGCCGCTCCGCGTCATCGATATGTGTTGCGGAGCGGGAAACCTCGCTTGCTCGCTCGCGCATGCCCGGCCAGACACCCGCGTCTGGGCGAGCGATCTCACGGATGCGTGCGTCGGGCTCGCGCGGAAGAACGTGTCGCGGCACGGGCTCGGAGGTCGCGTCGACGTTCGACAGGGCGATCTCTTCGCGTCCCTCTCCGATGAGGAACTCGTGGGCTCCGTCGATCTCGTCGTCTGCAACCCGCCCTACATTTCCACGGGGAAGCTTGAGGGCGAGAGCGCTCACCTGCTCGAAGGGCAGCCCCGCGAGGCCTTCGACGCGGGCCCTTATGGCCTGGCGATCCATCAGCGGGTGATCGCGGACGCGACACGCTACCTCAAGCCTGGAGCCTGGCTCGTCATGGAGATCGGGCTCGGCCAGCAGCGTCAGATCGCGCTCCTCTTCTCGCGCGCGAAGCGCTACGCCAAGGAGCAGTCCTGGCCGGATGAGAACGGAGCCCCCCGTGTCATGGGAGCGCGTCTATTGAGTGCGACCTAGGATAGCCGGAGGCAAGTTCGCTCCCCATTCGCCGCAACCTTTAAAGCGAACTTGCCTCGGATAAGCTGTACTAGCAGGATGCCGAAATAAGCGGAAATTCAGGCTTCATCCTTCGACAGGCTCAGGATGAGGTGGACGTACCCTCGAGCTACTCCGCGAATACGCCGTGCTTCTCGACCTGAGACGCAAGGCCAAGCGTATGTTCGCGCACGAGCTTCTCGGCGAGGTCGGCGTCGCGAGCCTTGAGCGCGCCTATAATGGCGAGATGCTCGCCGATCGACTGGTCCGCGCGGTTGTCCTGTCTGAGCGACACCGTCCGGATGGCCCGGATGTGGATGAACAGGTTCTGGGTCATTTCCACGATAAGGTCGCAGCCGCCCAGCTTGATGATCGCCTGGTGAAAGGCGATGTTGGCTGCCGAATATTCGTTCATCTGATCGGACAGCGGCTCATCCTTGAACTTTTCGAAAAGATCGGCGAGCGCCTTCAGTTCCTCTTCGGTAGCGCGCGTGGCGGCCAGCCTCGCAGCCCAGCCTTCGAGCGCGGCCCAAACGACGATCATCTCGCAGATTTCTTTTTTCGACTTGCGGACGACGTAGATGCCGCGTCGCGGCACGGCGCGAACGAAACCCTCCTGCTCCAGGACCGTAAGCGCTTCCCGGATCGGCGTCCGGCTGACGCCGAGCTTCTGGGACAGCTGACGTTCGTCGAGTCGAATTGGCTCGAGCTGACCGTAGATATCCATTTCAGTGATCGCACGCTTGAGAGCGCCGTAAGCCAGGGTTCTAAGGCTTGAGTTCGTTTCCAGAGGGATGACTTTTAGTTCCGGCTTTGCCAAGTGTGACACGCTCTACTCTCCCTCTTTTTGGCTCCGCTCGATGAAGGACGGACCCGAAAAATCTTTTTTCGTATTTACGCCGAACGCGCAGACAAATGCATTCAAAATTGTATACAAAAACAAACGATACGAGGTGCAAACTTACCGCAGGCCCACGATGGTCTCGAATAATCTGAATGAGCCTTGGTGGACGAAATACCAAGGGCATAATCTTATCATTCGAATTTCATAGGGTTTTGATTTGAATCAGTTCAACGCATGGTCAAGCGAAAAAATTTGCGATGCGAGCACGGCGTGCAACGCCGTGCGTGGTGATCCGAAGTTTCATCTGTGGGGGACTTGGGTCTCGGCGGGAGGGCTTAAAGCCCTATTCTTGCACTGCGGGGCGCCGGGGCCGACGCGGGACTAAGCCCCAGCCCCGCAGCAAACGCGAGACATTTGTAGTATGACCCTGAGGCGTTACGCTTCAGTAAAGGGAGATGCCGGAAAGGTTGAACGGCACGAAAAAAGATGCATGAGAACGTTGCCGCCTTTGCGGAAAAGTTGCGCGCCCATTCGAGCGCATTGGGCGAGATGGCGGCCATCGAGTGGCGGTTGAGCCAGACCCCTGTTGCGTATGACCAGGCAGTGGCCACGATGGAAGACCGCGCCGCCTCCATCTTTGCTGGAAACGACCCGGAACTCATCTGGTTCCTGGAGCATCCGGCGCTCTATACGGCGGGCGCGAGCGCGAAGCAGCAGGACCTTCTGGACCCGGCTCGCTTGCCGGTCCATCGCACCGGGCGGGGAGGGCAATACACCTATCACGGGCCCGGGCAGCTCGTGGCCTACGTTCTCCTCGATCTCAACAAGCGCGGGCGGGATGTGCGCAGCCATGTGAATTCGCTGGAAGCTTGGGTCATCTCCGCGCTCGCCAGCTACGGCATCGAGGGCGAAAGGAGAGAAGGCCGTCCCGGAATCTGGGTGAGGAACGGCGGCCGGGACGAGAAGATCGCAGCCATTGGCGTGCGCGTGCGGCGATGGGTGACCTATCACGGCGTCGCCATCAACATTTGCCCCGATCTGTCGCACTTCGATGGGATCGTGCCGTGCGGGATCGAGGATGCGGGCGTGACCTCGCTTGCGAAGATAAAGACAGGCTCCTCGACGGATCGCTGAGGAACAACCGCTGCGCCCAAAACTTCAAGACTTTGAGGCGAACTGTGGAGCCCCTTCAAGTCATGGACGATATTTCGGTCTCGTGTTGCGTGGTGGGAGGCGGCCCTGCCGGGATGATGACCGGCTATCTTCTGGCGCGAGCGGGCATACCGGTCGCAGTCCTGGAAAAGCACGGCGATTTCTTGCGCGACTTCCGGGGCGATACGATCCATCCCTCAACGCTGCAAGTCATGGATGAGCTTGGTCTCTACGACAAGCTTCTGCAGAGGCCCCATTACAAAGCCTATTCGCTCAAAGGCCGCTTCGGCGATCTCGAGACCACCTTCGCCGATTTCTCCCACCTGCCGACGCGCGCCAAGTTCGTCGCCTTCATGCCGCAATGGGATTTTCTGGATTTCCTCGCCGATGAGGCAAAAGCCTATCCCGCCTTCAAACTTTTCATGAAGACTGACGCAACGGACCTCATCAGGAACGGCGACAAAATTGCGGGCGTAATCGCCAAGACAGCCGATCAAACGATGCGGGTCCATGCGCCGCTTGTCATCGGATGCGATGGCCGGAATGCGACGACGCGAAAAGCGGGCGGCTTTTCCGTGGAGGATGTGGGCGCCCCCATGGACGTCTTGTGGTTCCGTCTCTCGCGCCGCGAAACCGACCCCGAAGATCCGGTGGGCAGTTTCGGGCGCGGTCACATCGTCATCATGATCGATCGCGGCGACTATTGGCAGTGCGGATACGTGATTCCAAAGGGCTCTTTCGACCGCGTTCAGGAGCAAGGTCTTCCGGCTTTTCGCCGGGAACTCGAGACCCTGTCGCCCTTCCTCAAGGGCCGCACTGAAGAGATCAAAAGCTTCGACGATATCAAACTCCTCACCGTCGGCGTCGATCGTTTAAAACAGTGGTATCGGCCCGGCCTGCTCTGCATCGGCGATGCCGCCCACACCATGTCGCCGGTCGGCGGCGTGGGGATCAATCTTGCAATCCAGGATGCGGTCGCCGCCGCAAACATCCTTGCGGAGCCTCTTCGCGCCGGGCAGGTGACGACCGAGGATCTCGCGCGTGTCCAGGAACGGCGCGAGATGCCCACGCGTCGCACCCAATGGCTCCAGGTGCAGATCCAGAACAACGTCATCAAGGGCGTGCTTGCCGGGTCGGACCGCGTGAAGCCTCCCTTCCTCCTACGCCTGATGAGGTGGTTCCCCGTGCTCGCTCAGATACCGGCACGGGTCATCGGGCTCGGCTTCAGGCCGGAGCACGCAGACCCGAGGAGCCTCCACGCGCGCTAATATCCGCCCCCGATAAAGTTTGCTGGAGCAAGAGTTTCCAGAGAAACTTGAAAGCCCGGCGGGCGCGCGTCGTCATCCTGCCAAGATTTGGGCACAATCCGGCCCAGCGCGCGATAGAATCATTCGCCTTTTATTGAGTGTTCGTGCCGGATGCGGGGTTCGATGCCGGAAAAGACAAAACCGTGGCAGTTCGTGATATCCGGAAAACACCGGTTGCTCGACGCGTTTTTTGCGGTCGACGAGTATACGGTTTCCCACGAGCGGTTCGACGGCACGATGAGTCCCGAGCGCTCGATCCTTGTTTTCGAGCGCGGGGATGCCGTCGCGGCGCTGCTCTACGATCCCGAGCGCCGTGTCGTCATAACCGTCAACCAGTTCCGGCTTCCGACGCATGAAAAGGGCCGGGGGCGCGGGTGGCTCATCGAAGCGGTGGCCGGCATGCTGCCCTCCGATCAGGCCGGCAAGGCGACGGAAACGCCGCTCCAGTGCCTCATTCGGGAAGTTCAGGAGGAGACCGGCTATCAGTTGACCCACGCGACGCCGGTCTCGACTTTCTTCTCGTCGCCCGGAGGAAGCACGGAACTCACCCATCTTTTCTTCGCCGAGGTTCGGGCGACCGACAAAACGTCGGAAGGCGGAGGCTCTGCAGCGGAAGGCGAAGACATCGAGGTTGTCGAATTCCCCGTCGAGGATTTTTTCCAGCGCCTGACGGCCGGCGAGTTCGAGGATCCGAAGCTCATCATCGCGGGGCAATGGTTCATGGCGCGCCGCGCCGCGATGCTGGCGCCGGCCGAGCCCGACAACGAAGGGTCGCGGACATTCGTGGCGAAATTGAATGCCCGGCAGATCGTCGGCATCAAGACAGGCAACATCAAAGCGACGAAGGATGTCGATGTCTGGGTGAACTCCGAGAACACCGACATGATGATGGACCGCTTTTTCGGGCGATCCGTGTCGGCGACCATCCGCTCCCTTGGCGCACGAAAACACGAGGATGGCCGGTCCATCGCGGAGGACACCATCGGCAAGGCGCTGGCCGCCGAACTCAGGCCGCGCAGTTTTGTCAGGCCCGGCACGGTTCTTCAGACGCACGCCGGAGAACTCGAAAAAACGCACAACGTTCGCCGCATTTTCCATGTTGCAAGCGTAGCGGGGAGCATCGGCGCAGGGCTTGCGACCTCGCTCTCGAACATTGAACTGTCCATGGATAATACCCTTAAGGCGATTTCGGCTGGCAAACGCTATCGCTCGGCCCTGGCGCCGATGCTGGGAACGGGACAAGGCGGTTTCCCGGTTGGGCGTGTCGCGCCTTTACTCGTGAAGCGTACGCTCGCTTTCTTCAGAGAAAATCCGAAATCGCCGCTCCGCGAGGTTTATTTCCTGGCTTACTCGGAGGGCGACCTGGAAATCTTGAGAAACGCGATCAAGGAGTTTTCGTCTGTCGAACCGGTGGAGGAGGAAAAGCCCGACGCCTGATCCAGGACACGTTTCTTCGGGGGAGAGAGCTTTGCTCGACTTGAATGTATTTCTGAGCAAAATTGGGATTGCAAGGTTTCCATTTCGCTTTTCGCGCCGCGCAGGCGGCCGCTTCAGTATTTCTATGAACCAATACTTCCGTTATATCGCACAAACGGTTTATCTGACGCCGCTGATCATGGGCTTCGCGGCGGCTTACCTGTTCGCTGCCGTGCCTCAGATGCAGGAAGTGTATCTCGGCATCATCGAGGACGCGGATTATGGCCGCGGGATCGCTGGCCTGGCTGCCGTCTCCCTTTTCAGCGCGCTTATCTACGCCTGGAATCACGTCGAGGTTTCGGCCCGTATCGATGCCATTTATCCCGATCACGCGGACATTTATTTCGACCGCCGGGTGTTCGATGTCCGGGACCTGAAGACAGCTTTTGCGGCGAGCCTCCCCTTTCTCGGGCTTCTTATCGGGCTCGCGCAAGTTTACCGGCACGTGCTCGACGCCGCGGAAAGCGGGCTTCCGCGCGGCGGTCTCAGAGCGCTCCCGGCTCTTCCCGATGCGGTCATCGCGGCGGCGGCCATAGCGATTGCGGCGTACGCCGCCTTGCTGGCGCTGTCTTACCGGTTCCGGAAAAACACCAAAACCCAGAAGCGGCTCCTGTATTTCTGCTATGGCCTGACGCCGGTCTTCATTGCGGCACCCATCTTCGCCCCCGATGCGACATTGCTCGCCTCACGGCTTGCAGGCCCGCTCGCGATCACAGCCTTTGTGCTGATTGAGCTGGCTGTCGCCTTGCGGCTCTTGTTCTGGTTCTTGCAGACGATCTTCAGCGTCATCCTGGCGTTGCCATCGCTGTTCCTCATGATCACGGACCGCCTGCCGCTCGGTTTGCGCCAGGCCGCCATCGGGCTTGTGCCGCTCGTGGCCGTCGCAACGATTGCCTTCGGCATTATTCGGGCGGGGGGAGGCGGCGTCGAAGGTCGACCGGAAGAGGCCTCGGCCAAAGCAGGAGGCGATCTGGCGCCGACGTTTCAAGCCTGGCTTGCGGAACGAAAGACCGGCTCGAACCGCTACCCGGTTTTTGTCGTGGCCGCCCAGGGCGGAGGAATTTATGCCGCGTCCACGGCCGGGGCGTTTCTCGCGACGATGCAGGATCATTGCCCGGCCTTCGCACGGCACGTCTTCGCAATCAGCGCGGTCTCCGGTGGCAGCGTCGGCGCGAGCCTCTTCAATGCGGCATTTGCCGACAGCATTGCTCGCGGGACCAACCGGAAGGCGGCGGTGGATGTCGAGCCTGGGTGCGACAGGCTTTTTGCGAAGCCGGGAGAGCTTTCGAGGCGGCTCCGCGCCATGACGCAGGACGACCATATCAGTCCGGTGCTCGCCTATCTCGTGCCCGACTTCCTCCGCGGGCTTGTTGGCGGCGCACTCCGTCCTGAAGGCAATGAGTCTGAACTAAAGCCGCCATGCGGCGGCGAGAATTCGGGCTGGGGCAGCCGGGATCGCATCCTTGAGAAAAGCTTCATCGAGAGCTTCAAGCGTACCGGCCCGCCAGGCAAGGGCGCCGGCGAGGATTGTCCCGCCGAAAAGGAACGCAATCTTCTGGTGCGTCCGTTCTCGGAAGGCTGGTCGCAAAAGGGGGATTTGCCGGCACTGCTTTTGAACGCCACCTGGGTTGAGACAGGATACCGGGTGGCGTTTGCCCCGTTCGCCCTGCAAGCCTTCGGCGGCGGGACGCTCTACTCCTTCGACAACCTTTCCAAGAGGCCGTCCGACCCGGCGCTGATCAAAGCGGCGGTGATCAGCGCGCGCTTTCCGGGTCTCATGCCGCCGTGGACTTTCGGGCTCGACAAGGGCTCCCGCTTGACTTTTGTCGATGGCGGGTATGCGGACAGCTCAGGCGTTGAGACCGCGCTGCAGCTTTACAACAAGCTGAAGCAGGCGGGTGGCGACGACGTCGATCTTTACCTGATAGCGTTGACCGATAAATCCAGAGCGCTTACGGCGGCGTCAGGCGTGGAGCCCGTCGGGTCCACGCCGGTTCGAAGCTGGCTTTACGACTTCTTTTCGCCGGTCACCACGCTTTTGTCGGTCCGCGACCTGCAATCGCGGAAGGCGGTGACTGAAGCTCGAACAGAACTCGGCGAGAAGATGATCGTGGTCCAGCTGGATCAGAAAGCCTTTCCGCTGCCGCTTGGCTGGAAGCTCTCCGGCCTTTCGAGCGACATCATCCGCCTGACCATCGGCGACCCTGAGCGCTGCGCCACAGGTGACGGCGGGAATACAGCCTTATCGATTGCGAACCGCAACAGCTGCGAACTCAAGCGGATCGTGGATCTCATTTCGCCGAAAACTGTTACGTCGCAATCGCTGTTCGCGAGACCGGATGTCTTCACTCCGAAGCTCGATGTTGCTGGTCCAAAACCGGATATTGGCGGCCCGCAACCGGTTGTCTCTAGCCCAAAACCCGATGTCGCCAGCTCGAAACCTGCCATCCCGGCCCAGAAGGCGCTCGGGGCATGGGCGCCGTCGCCGCAATAACCTCTCCCTGCTTATGGAACAGCCCTCGCAGTTCTCCGTTCGGCTCAAAAAGAGCAGAACTGGAGACAGAGATGGCTGATATCGCAGGAAAAAAGATAGCTATTCTGGCGACGCACGGCTTCGAGCAATCCGAGCTTGAAGTGCCGTTAAAGAAGCTTCGCGAGGCGGGGGCGACCGTGGACGTAGTGTCGCCGGAGTCGGGCGAGATCAAGGGCTGGGACATGAAGGACTGGGGCCACCCCGTCAAAGTCGATAAGTCGCTTGGCGAGGTCAGCGCCCAGGATTACGACGCAATCGTCCTTCCGGGCGGGCAACTCAACCCCGATTACCTTCGCGTCAATCAGGAAGCGATTTCGTTCATCAGGGACTTCTACTCAGCAGGGAAAACGGTCGCGGCCGTTTGCCACGCGCCCTGGCTTTTGATCGAGGCTGGCATCATCAAGGGCCACCGCGCGACGTCTTATAAGTCCATCAAGACCGACGTTATCAACGCGGGCGGGCAGTGGATCGATGAGGAGGTCGTGACCGACCAGGGGCTTGTCACAAGCCGCCAGCCTTCTGACCTCGACGCCTTCTCGGCGAAGATCATCGAGGAAGTCAAAGAAGGTAAACACGAGCGCCGTTTCGCCGCCTGATCGAGGCGCCGTTTTGTCATCCCGGCCAAGCGAAGCGCGAGCCGGGATCTTATAGATCAGACCCGGTGATATCTTGACCCGCAGCGCTGCCTCTCCCATTGGGAGAGGCCGGATCGCCTCCGATTGGGACGCCAAAATGCACTCTCTCCGATCGAAAATGTCCGCGTCATTTGCGCAAGCGCTCTCAACATAATCGGGGCCGGATTAATAAAAGGGCTGGCGCTTCGATTGTTACGCATCCCGGATAAGGCTTGGCCTTTCCGGGATGTCGGCGAAGCGCCTAACCGAGCCGGGCGAAGCCGGTCTTTCCGTCTTCCCGCCGCCACCGGACCACAGTCGGGCTGACCTTGCGCATGGTGAAGCAGTGCGTTGCCCCCGACATCCAGTTCTGCCAGCGAACGCAGAGCCTGTTCTCGGAAACCCACCAGCGCCCGCGATCCTGTGTGGTCGACTCCCCGGCGAGCGTGGCAAGCTCGGTATATCCACTGACGTGGCCACTCTTGGAATAGCGGATCGGAATCTCGCCCATCGGCGTGTTGATGTACACCGTCCGGCCAGAGACCGTGTTCTGCAGTGAAGCGCCCGTGAGGGCTTCTTCTCCCGCGTGGGCCAACGTGAGCGGTGCTACGGCAAACAGGAGAGGGAGGATCTTACGCTTCATGGACAATCGAACTCGCCTTTTACAAGTAAGTGAACACAACGAAAAGAGGCGCGGCCGTGAATACTGAACGCGCCTGGCGAGCGGGTAACAGCAACGTGATATTGGTTAAAATATGGCTACACAGTCTAGTACAGCCGGCCGGAAGTTCGCACTCCCATTGCCGCAAACGCTCAAGCGAACTTCCGGCCGTAAGCTGAACTAGATACTAAAGGTTTGCTAGTTCGCCTTATCCGCGGGAAATCCCGTGCGGGCTCGCGGCAAATGGGGCGGGATTTCCCACGGGGCGTACTAGTCGTATTGCCAAGCTCTTGCCTCAGACGGCGCCTCGGCGAGCCATGGCTGCGGGGAGAGGAGGCTCAATGGCCTCGCTCCCGGCTTTGTGGAAGTCAGACGGACTTGCCCCACATCTCCTTGACAACGAGACAGCGAGCGGGGCTGTCCTGACCAAGGTAGAAGCCGAAGTCGCCCTTGAACAGAGTTGTATTGGTGAGGTTGCGGAAATCCGCACCTGTGCTTTCCGCGCAAGATTTAGCGGAGACGGCGATTGTCATCGACGCGATGCGCACGCCCTTGCAAGCGCTGGGCTTGGCCAAAACGTAGTTGCCGCCATTCACCCAGGATACATCGCAGGCGTTCGATTGTATCGGTTCAAGAAGAGACGACGCCTTTGCATCATAAACCGGCGCGCCAGCCGCCATAATGGCCTGAGCCTTGAGAATTAGGGGCGTTTGAACGTTAGACTTGCCTGCAAATTGAACAAGGAACACGAACGCTACGAGACTCGGCAGGAGGACGCTGAGTGTCCGCATGTTGCTGTCTGTCATGTTGGTCCCCTTTATTTGGGATTTGGTTTTTAGAGCGCGCCGATGATGGCGGGCTTTGAAAAAGATGCTTGATACTCGTTCCGAGTGTATTTGCTCATGGTAAACCTATCGCTAATTGCAGGCGAAATTCTCAGATGCGATGGGAAGTGGCGCTTCGGTCACTCGAAGAGTTTCGGCAATGCGCCCATCCTCGCGTTAACCGCCCAGTATGCGATGCCGTTTCATAGTCATCGCCAGACGGGGAGGCTATGAGATGAGAGGGCAGAATTCTCAAATCTTGCGCCAGATCATGCTGCTCGCAGCGCTGATCGGGATGATCGTCTATGTCGGGACGGACGCTGTGCGCGGCCCTCATGGGCTGGTCGCCAACCAGATGCTTCGCGCGAAAATTGCTGCGATGAAGAGGGATCTGGCGGCTCTCAAGGCGCAGCGCGCTCGCCTTGAGCGTGACGCGGAGCTTCTCGGTCCCAAGGCTGCAAGCCAGCCGGACCTTCTTGACGAGCAAGCCCGCGCTCTTCTCGATTTCGCCCGCCCCACCGATATCGTGATCGTGAACAGCGAAAGAGCCCGGTAGCGGCCCAATTCGCTTCGCCGCCCTTCGCTGTTGCGAGACGACCCCGTGGATTAGACCTGGAAAAGAACGTATTAAGAAAATGCGACTCCAGGCCGCAATGCTCCTGAGATAAGTGGTAGTGTCGTTTAAAGAGTTGAGGGAAGCCCTGCATATGCTCGACGATCTTCCTCCAGAGAAAAACAAAAAGCAGGCGCCGCCCGAACTGAGCAAGGAGGAAGAGCTTCGCTCCTACCGGGAGATGCTTCTCATCCGCCGTTTCGAGGAGAAGGCGGGTCAGCTCTACGGCATGGGCCAGATCGGCGGTTTCTGCCATCTCTACATCGGGCAGGAGGCCGTCGTCGTCGGCATGCAGATGGCGATCAAGGAAGGCGATCAGGTGATCACGGCCTACCGCGATCACGGGCATATGCTCGCGTGCGGCATGGACCCGAAGGGCGTAATGGCGGAACTGACCGGCAGGCGGGGCGGCTATTCCAAGGGGAAGGGCGGCTCCATGCACATGTTCTCCGTGGAGAAGGCTTTCTATGGCGGGCACGGCATCGTCGGCGCGCAGGTTCCGCTCGGGACGGGACTGGCGTTCGCCAACAAGTACAAGGGCAACGGCCACGTCTGCCTTACTTATTACGGCGATGGCGCCGCGAACCAGGGTCAGGTTTACGAAGCGTTCAACATGGCTTCGATTTGGCGTCTGCCCGTCGTCTACGTTGTCGAGAACAACAAATACGGCATGGGCACGCGCGTCGACCGCGTCTCCGCCATGGCCAATCTTTCGGCGCGCGGCTGCAGCTTCAATATTCCGGGCGAGCAGGTTGACGGGATGGATGTCGCCGCTGTCAAGGCGGCGGGCGAGAAGGCCGTGGCGTGGGCGCGCGAAGGCGAGGGGCCATACATTCTCGAAATGCTGACCTATCGCTATCGCGGCCACTCCATGTCCGACCCGGCGAAATACCGCACGAAGGAGGAAGTCGAGAAGATGCGCCATGAACGCGACCCCATCGAGCATGTGCGCACGCACCTCCTTGAAACGGGCCGGGCCAGCGAGAACGAGCTTAAGGCGGTCGACAAGGAAATTCGGGCCATCGTGAACGAGGCGGCGGATTTCGCCACCCACGATCCGGAGCCGGATGCGGCCGAGCTTTACACCGACGTGCTGCGATAGCCATTTACCCGTGGCCGGACTTGACTTGGCCTGCTTTCGCCCCGGCAGGCTGAACGGCCAGCCCGAGGCGGCCCTGAGAGGGAGAATAAGAATGCCGACACAAGTCCTGATGCCAGCCCTGTCTCCCACGATGGAAGAGGGCAAGCTCGCGAAATGGATCAAGGCCGAGGGCGACGAGGTCCGCTCGGGCGATGTCATCGCCGAAATCGAGACGGACAAGGCGACG
The DNA here is from genome assembly GCA_963757195.1 of uncultured Alphaproteobacteria bacterium. Classification (GTDB taxonomy): domain Bacteria; phylum Pseudomonadota; class Alphaproteobacteria; order Rhizobiales; family Rhodomicrobiaceae; genus Rhodomicrobium. The sequence continues at coordinate 106,129 of CAVWQG010000001.1, read as the reverse complement.
ATGGAGGTCGAGGCTGTCGACGAGGGCAAGCTCGGCAAGATTTTGGTGCCGGCCGGTACGGAAGGCGTAAAGGTGAACACGCCGATCGCCGTCATCCTCGCGGATGGGGAGGACGTGAGCACCTTCGGGGCAAATGGCATGGGTTTCAGCCCCTCACCCCAGCCCTCTCCCAATGGGAGAGGGGGCGCCGCTGAAGCATCGTTCCCTGAGGGGATTGACCGCGCCACGGTTGACGTGCGGGTCCGCGAAACCGCCCCCGACCGCCTCCCAGCCGGATATGACAGCGCCGCGGAAATCCCGGAAGGCGCGGAGATGGTCCAGATCACCATGCGCGAAGCCTTGCGCGACGCCATGGCCGAGGAAATGCGGCGCGACGACAATGTCTTCGTCATGGGCGAGGAAGTTGCCGAGTACCAGGGCGCGTACAAGATCACGCAAGGCCTGCTCGACGAGTTCGGCCCGCGCCGCGTGGTTGACACGCCGATCACCGAGGCTGGCTTTGCCGGGCTTGGCGTCGGCGCGGCCTTCGGCGGGCTCCGGCCCATCGTCGAATTCATGACCTTCAACTTCGCGATGCAGGCCATCGACCACATCATCAACTCGGCGGCAAAGACGCTTTACATGTCCGGCGGCCAGATGGGCTGCCCCATCGTTTTCCGGGGGCCGAACGGCGCGGCGGCGCGCGTTGGGGCGCAGCATAGCCAGGAATTCTCAGCCTGGTACGCTCATGTGCCGGGGCTGAAGGTCATCGCGCCTTCCACCGCCGCCGACGCGAAGGGGCTTCTGAAGGCGGCGATTCGCGATCCGAACCCGGTGGTGTTTCTGGAAAACGAGATCCTCTACGGTGCGACAGGGCAGGTGCCGAAAGGCGATGACTGGGTGATCCCCATCGGCAAGGCGAAAGTGGCGCGGCCCGGCAAGGATGTGACCATTGTCTCGTGGTCGCGCGGCGTGGTGTATGCGCTCGAAGCGGCGAAGCAACTGGAAGCCGAAGGCATCGACGCCGAAGTCATCGACTTGCGCACGCTCCGCCCGCTCGATATGGAGACGGTGCTGGCCTCGGTTCGCAAGACGAACCGCGTTGTGACGGTCGAGGAGGCGTGGCCGGTGTGCTCGGTCGGCTCCGAGATCTGCGCCCAGGTGGTGCAGCACGCTTTCGATTACCTCGATGCGCCGCCCACGAAGGTGTCTGGCGTGGATGTGCCGATGCCCTATGCTGCGAACCTTGAAAAGCTGGCGCTGCCCCATGCGGCACAGGTCATCGCCGCGGTGAAAGCCGTTTGTTACCGGTCTTAGGCCCGCGAGCCATGGAAAAACGATCGCCCTGGGTGAAATATGGCGACGGCCATGCCGCCGATTATGAGGCCGGTGGCAAGGGCTATCTCGTGATCGTGACGGACGCCTATCTCAACACGCGCTATCGCATGAGCGCGGACCGCCTCGTCGACCGCAAGTGTCTCATCGAAGACATCGAAGACGAAATCGCGTATCTGGCGCAGAAGAAGCTTGGGGGCGGCAAGGTGTTCCAGCCGCTTGGCCGCCGCGCCCCCCAGATCGTTATCGATGCCCAGGATGCGTAACGTCCCCGAACGCCGTTACCCGTGCCGCCGCTTGTCTCAAGGATAACGCCATGCCCACTCCGATCCTCATGCCCGCGCTGTCGCCCACCATGGAGCAAGGCAAGCTTTTGAAGTGGTTGAAGAAGGAAGGCGACAAGGTGGCTTCGGGCGACGCCATCGCCGAGATCGAGACCGACAAGGCGACGATGGAAGTCGAGGCCGTCGATGAGGGCACCATAGGCAAGATCATGGTTCCCGAGGGGACGGAAGGCGTGGCCGTGAACACGCCGATTGCGGTGCTTCTTAGCGAAGGCGAAGACGCTTCTGCTATCTCGGAAGTCAGTAACCCCTCACCCCAGCCCTCTCCCTCGCAAGCTCGCCTTGGCGAACCTGCGACCTCAGAGCGTTCGCATCCGCAAGCGGATGCGAAGGGGAGAGGGAGTTCGGGCACAGCCGACGCAGCGCCGTCCCCTCTCCCAGGGGGAGAGGGACAGGGTGAGGGGAGAACCGCCCATAACGAGGCGAACGGTCACAGCCGAATTTTCGCGTCTCCCTTGGCTCGGCGGCTCGCCGCCGAGTCCGGCATCGATCTGTCGCGTCTGCGCGGGTCGGGTCCCCATGGGCGCATCGTGAAGCATGACGTCGACGAGGCCGCGCGGTCTGGGATCACCGCAGTCCCTGCGCCTCAGGCCGCTGCCGTAGCAGCGCCAGCGCCGCAAAACGGCGGAGCGCTCGTGCCAAGCCGCGTTTTCCCGGCGGCGATGCCCGACGATCAGATTCTCGCGCTGTACGAGAAGGGCAGCTACGAGATCCGCCCGCTCGACAATATGCGCAAAACCATCGCCGCCCGCCTCACCATGGCCGCCGCGACCATCCCGCATTTCCGGCTGACCATCGATTGCGAGATCGACACGCTGCTCGACGCGCGGCAACGGCTCAACGCGCGCTCCCCGAAAGAGGGGCCGAACGCTTATAAGCTCTCCGTGAACGATTTCCTCATCAAGGCGATGGGGCTGGCGCTGCAGCTTGTGCCTGACGCCAATGCCACCTTTACGGAGCGCGGGATCCTCGTTCACAAAAGCTCGGACGTCGGCGTCGCCGTCGCCATCGAGGGCGGGCTGTTCACGCCGGTGATCAAAGGCGTGGAGCGGAAGACGCTCGCACAGATTTCCAACGAGATGAAAGGGCTCGCCGAGCGCGCACGTCGCCGCCGCCTTGCGCCGCATGAATATCAGGGCGGCACGACGGCCATCTCGAACCTCGGCATGTTCGGTATCGACCACTTCGACGCGGTCATCAACCCGCCCCACGCCACGATCCTGGCCGTTGGGCGTGGCGAGCAGCGCCCCATCGTGAAAAACGGACAGATCGCCGTCGCGACCATGATGGGCTGCACGCTTTCCTGCGATCATCGCGTTGTGGATGGCGCGCTCGGCGCCCAGCTTCTGGCGGCCTTCAAGGGCTTCGTCGAAGACCCTGTCACGATGCTCGCTTAACGGTCAGCCGTGTCTGTTTTCGGGCTCCTCGCGCTCACAATTGCTGCGGTCTTCACCGGCGCGGCAATCTACATAAACATCGCCGAGCAACCCGCGCGGCTCAAGCTGGATGACGATGCACTTCTTCGCGAATGGAAACCGTCCTACAAGCGAGGCTTCGCGATGCAGGCGTCGCTTGCGGTTCTTGGGTTCGTATTCGGCCTTTTGGCCTGGAATGAAACGGGCGCAAACGGCTTCCTCTACGGAGCGCTGATTCTGGTGGCAAACTGGCCATGGACGCTGATTGCGATCAGGCCGACGAATAACAAGCTTATGGCAATGGAACCCACGAACGAAGATCCTCAGATCGGAGCGCTCGTTCGACGATGGGGCTGGCTTCATGCGGTTCGCTCCATGCTGGGGCTCGCCGCGACGGTTACGTTTTTACTGAGCGCTATCAAATATTGAGGGGATGGCTTGTTATGGCGGATGCATTCGATGTCGCAATTATCGGCGGCGGACCTGGCGGCTATGTCGCGGCGATCAGGGCGGCGCAGCTCGGCTTGAAAACGGTGGTGATCGAGCGCGAGCATCTGGGCGGCATTTGCCTGAATTGGGGCTGTATTCCGACCAAGGCGCTCCTTCGAACAGCCGAGGTGCTGACGCTCGTAAAGCACGCCGAGGAATTCGGCCTCAAGGCGAACGGCGTGACCTTCGACCTCGCCAAGGTGATCAGCCGGTCGAGGCAGGTGGCGGGCAAGCTTTCGTCCGGCGTCGCCTTCCTTCTCAAGAAGCACAAGATCGCTGTGATCGACGGCGCGGCGCGGCTCAAGGCCAAGGGCGTGATCGCGGTCAAGGGCAAGGACGGCAAGGCGCTCGCCGATGTCGAGGCGAAGCATATCATCATCGCGACCGGCGCCCGCGCGCGAAGCTTTCCGGGTCTTGAGCCCGATGGCAAGCTGATCTGGACCTACAAAGAGGCGATGGTGCCGGACATCACGCCGAAGTCGCTGCTCGTGGTCGGCTCGGGGGCCATAGGCATCGAGTTTGCGAGCTTTTACAACGCGCTTGGCGTGAAAGTGACCGTGGTCGAGATCATGGACCGCATTCTGCCCGTGGAGGACGAGGAGATCTCGGCTCTCGCGAAGAAGTCCTTCGAAAAGCAGGGCATCACGGTCTATACGGGCGCAAAGGTCGACAAGCTCGAAAAGAACGCAAACAGCGTGAAAGCCACGCTCACCCTGAAGGACGGCAAGCAGAACACGGAAGAGTTCGAGCGCGTCATCCTCGCGGTGGGCATCGTCGGCAATGTCGAGAACCTGGGCCTGGAAGAGCTGGGCGTGAAAGTCGACAAGTCGCATATCGTGATCGACGAATGGTGCCGCACGGGCGCGCCGGGCCTCTATGCCATCGGCGACGTGGCCGGGCCGCCGTGGCTTGCGCACAAGGCCAGCCATGAGGGCATCATCTGCGTGGAGAAGATCGCGGGCCGCAATGATGTGCATCCGCTGAACGTCCGCAACATTCCGGGCTGCACCTATTCCCATCCCCAGGTGGCGTCAATCGGACTGACCGAGGTCATGGCGAAAGGCAACGGGCGCGAGATCAAGGTCGGGCGCTTTCCGTATCGGGGCAACGGCAAGGCCATCGCGCTCGGCGAGCCGGAGGGGCTCGTCAAGACGATCTTCGACGCGAAAACGGGCGAGCTTCTCGGCGCGCACATGATCGGCGCGGAGGTCACGGAGCTGATCCAGGGTTTCAGCATCGCCAAGACGCTTGAGACGACGGAAGCCGAGCTGATGCAGGCCATCTTCCCGCATCCGACCCTTTCGGAGATGATGGGCGAAAGCGTGCTCGACGCCTACGGCCGCGCCATCCACATTTAATTGGGGAGGCGCTCAAAAACTCGGCTTCTTGCCGTCATCTTTGAGAATGGCAGTCAGGAGCGCGATGAGCGGTGGAATTTCCTCTATCACCGTCTTCCATAATATGTCGCGGTCGATGTCGAAATAGGCATGAATGAGCCGGTTGCGCATGCCGGTGATCGCCGCCCAGGGCACATCCGGCGTTTCGGTGCGCGTTTCGGGCGTAATGCGGGAGGCTGCTTCGCCCACAATTTCAATTCGTCATCCAGGCTCTTGCGTTGCTTGCCTTGGATAAACTGACGCGCTGCTTCGGCGGCGTCGATCATGTGGCGAATCCGAACGGCGTCTTCCGGCGGCATATTGGATCTCGGCGGCGCGCTCCACTTCGTCGCGGAAGTAGCGGCTCAAGTCCTCTCGTGTACGCAAATCCACTCGGCGTCCGCCGAGAAGCGCCGACAACTCCGCCTCGATATTGCTCAGGGCCAGCAGGCCGGGCTTGCGGCCGTCCTCGAACTCGACCAATAAGTCCACATCGCTGTCCGGGCGGCCGACGCCTTTCAGCCTTGAGCCAAACAGCGCCAGCCGCCTTATGTGGCGGCGGCGGCAGAGGAGGCCCAGGGCTTCCAGATCGGCAAAGAGGCAGGGAGAGGTCATGCTCTTGAATTTACGCATCCATCCGACGGGGGGCAAGCGCTCTCTCCGGCGCTCATCGACATGAAGCCTTGCTCGACGCCTACGGCCGCGCCATCCGCATCTGACTTCCGCGGTGGGGGCGCGCCTTACCTCAACGGCAGACGGCTGCGGCGGCCTCCGCGACGGCTTGATCCTGTTCGCCGCTGCCGCCGCTCACGCCAACGGCTCCGACAATCTCCCCGCCCACCCGCAAGGGAATACCGCCCGCGAAGATCATCACCCTATTGGAGTTCGACACATTGATCCCGAAGAACTGGTCGCCCGGCTGGCTGTTCTGGCCGAGTTCCTTGGTCGAGATGTCGAAAGCTTTGGCCGTGAACGCCTTATTGATCGCAATATCGATGCTGCCCAGCCAGGCGCCATCCATTCGTATGAAGGCTTTGAGGTTCGTCCCCGCGTCCACAACCGCGATGTTCATCGGCTGCCCGATCTCTTTCGCTTTCGTCTCGCCCGCGGCGATGACGCGATGCGCTTTTTCCAAGGTGATCATGATTTCAGCTCCTTGAGGCCTACGAGTTACTCTAACGGCCGGGAGCCAATTGGGTTGCGCGCGCCTGAGAGGCGAGCCCGCGTGCGGGACTTCGGCTCAAGATGTAGCCCAAGGCTCTGCCGACGCAAGAGGGGCGGAGCCTTGGGTGAAGCCGGAGTTCCTGATCTCTCCGGCTCGCCGCAATAGTCAAGCTTCCACGCCTCGATTATCGGCCTGGAGCATGCTGTGCTTGCTGCTCACTCTGGTCGGCGAGCGAAGCCGGAGCCATCGGAACAACGAAGGTCGCATCGATCGCTGGGACTTGGACCTTCTCGCCCGCAACGTCTGCTTGCGCCTTCTTGGCGGCATCTTCCGCCGGGGCCTCCGCGGCGGCAACCTCCGCCGGAGCCTCAGTCACAGTCTCGGCCTGCGCCTCCTGAGCGGCAACCTCGGCCGGAGCTTCTTCGGCCGCAACCTCAGCCGGGGCCTCAGCCAAAGCCTCGACCTGCGCAGCGGCAATCTCCGCCGGAGCTTCCTCGCCAGCAACCTCCGCCGGGGCCTCAGCCACAGTCTCGGCCTGCGCCTCCTGAGCGGCAACCTCAGCTGGAGCCTCAGTCACAGTCTCAGCCTCGGCAGCGGCAACCTCCATCGGAGCTTCCTCGGTCCCAAGCTCGACCGGGGCCTCAGCTACAGCCTCGACCGGCGCCTCCGTAGCGGCAACCTCCGCCGGAGCTTCCTCGGCCGCAACCTCAGCCGGGGTCTCAGCCACAGCCTCGGCCTGCGCCTCCTGAGCGGCAACCTCCGCCGGGGCCACAGCCTCAGCCTGCGCCTCCGCAGCGGCAACCTCCGCCGGAGCTTCCTCGGTCGCAACCTCAGCCGGAGCCTCAGCCACAGCCTCAGCCTGCGCCTCCGCAGCGGCAACCTCGACCGGGGCTTCCTCAGCCGTTATCTCAGCTGGGGTCTCAGCCACAGTCTCGGCCTGCGCCTCCTGAGCGGCAACCTCCATCGGAGCTTCCTCGGTCGCAACCTGCGCCGGGGCCACAGCCTCAGCCTGCGCCTCCGCAGCGGCAACCTCGACCGGGGCTTCCTCGGTCCCAAGCTCGACCGGGGCCTCAGCTACAGCCTCAGCCTGCGCCTCCTGAGCGGCAACCTCCGCCGGAGCTTCCTCGGTCACAACCTCAGCCGGAGCCTCAGCCACAGCCTCAGCCTGCGCCTCCGTAGCGGCAACCTCCGCCGGAGCTTCCTCGGCCGCAACCTCAGCTGGAGCCTCAGTCACAGTCTCGGCCTGCGCAGCGACAACCTCGGCCGGAGCTTCCTCGGTCCCAAGCTCGACCGGGGCCTCAGCTACAGCCTCGACCGGCGCCTCTTGAGGGGCAACCTCCGCCGAAGCTTCCGCAGCGGCAACCTCCATCGGAGCTTCCTCGGTCACAACCTCAGCCACAGCCTCAGCCTGCGCCTCCGCAGCGGCAACCTCGACCGGGGCTTCCTCAGCCGTTATCTCAGCTGGCTCCTTCTCGGCCGCCATTTCGGCCAGGGCCTCAGTAACAGTCATAGACTCGGCGCTTGGCAAGGCTTCGGCCAAGTTTCCACCCTCCGGCATCACTAGGGCGGTTCCGCACGCTGCGATGGGGTCTGCGACAAGGGGCTCGCAGGTTGCGGCCTCTGCAGGTGCGCCAGCCGGCGCCGTGACAATTTCCGCCTGCGGCTCGGCCGCCGCGATGGGTTCAGGCGTTTTGGCGGCAGGCGCCGCCGGTTCGGCGCCCTTAACGAAATCGAACATCCGTTGTGCTGCGGCGATGACGGCATCAACTTTGCCGGCCAGTTCGGCAGCCATTCGCAAGCACTGCATGCGCGTGTCCTGTAGGTCCATGGGGTGGCCCTCGAGAGAATTTATGGGGGGAGTTTTTGCGCCGCACCATCCACGTTTCGGCGCAAATAAGACAGTAAACCCTTTTTTTACTTCTGTCCTAGCCCGAACAACTTCATCACGAAATATTTTCGACAAAAAACAAGAAGTGTTGCAGTTGATCTTCACGGCGCCCTCTTCACCGCTTAACAAATGATTTTTCGATGCCGGGACGGGCCAAGCTGCCGCGGTTAACGCAGGCGAGCGTTTCGCCGCGCCGAGGGCGACGGTTCTGGCGGCATGGTTGCGAGAGGCTGGCCCAGGAACATCGGCCTCCACAGTTTTCAACCAGTTGCTCTTTTGGTATTCGTTTACGGCTTAGACCTGAACCATTGCGAGAGCTACTCTCTCATGGGGCCGGGAGATACTCGCAGACGGTTCGGCAAAACACTATGTTGCGAAAGAACGAAGAAGGGGAGCAGGTGGTTACACTTCTCGATAAGCGCGAAGGCGGCGCGCCGCGTCACCCCGAAAAGGCGAACCGCCCCGATACGCCCGTCCAGCGCAAGCCCGCCTGGATCCGCGTGAAAGCGCCCGGCTCGCGGGGCTACGCGAACACGGCGGAGATCGTCCGCACGAATCATCTGCATACGGTGTGCGAGGAGGCGGGCTGCCCCAATATCGGCGAGTGCTGGGAGAAAAAGCACGCGACCATGATGATCATGGGCGATACGTGCACGCGCGCCTGCGCCTTCTGCAATGTAAAGACCGGGCTGCCGGGGCCTCTCGATGCGAGCGAGCCGGAAAACGTGGCCCGCGCGGTGGCGGCGCTCGGCCTAGAGCATGTTGTGATCACGTCGGTGGACCGCGACGACCTCGCCGACGGCGGGGCGGCGCACTTCGCGGCAACGATCGAGGCCACGCGCGCCGCCGCGCCGCGAACGACCATAGAGGTGCTGACGCCGGACTTTCTGAAGAAGGGCGACGGCGCGCTCGAAACGGTCATCGCGGCCAAGCCCGACGTGTTCAACCACAATCTCGAAACCGTGCCGGGGCTGTATCTCACGATCCGGCCCGGCGCCCGCTATTTTCACTCGCTGCGCCTGCTTCAGCGCGCCAAGGAACTGGACAAGACCATGTTCACGAAGTCGGGCATCATGGCCGGGCTGGGCGAGAAGCGGAACGAGGTGCTCCAGCTCATGGACGACCTTCGCTCTGCGGACGTGGATTTCCTCACCATCGGGCAGTACCTCCAGCCCACGCGCAAGCACGCCGCTGTGGACAGCTTCGTCGAGCCCTCCGAGTTCGAGAGCTATAAAAGCATCGCCTATTCCAAAGGCTTCCTGATGGTGGCCGCGAGCCCGCTCACGCGCTCCTCCTACCACGCGGGGGAGGACTTCGCGAAGCTTAAGGCCGCGCGCCTCGCTTTGGCCTAGCTCAGCGCAGTGAAGCGGGTCATGATTTATCCGCAACCCACTCCTGCGATTGCTCCCCGCCATTGCAGCCGGAATTGCAAAACGGTTTATACAGGCCCTATAATTCGGGTCGCAAGGCGAGCAAAGTGTCCCAGTTTGCTGGATGGCGTCAATCTTGCCCCCAGCGTTACGGCAGGAGACTAATTGGATGATCAAACAAAAACAACGCGTCGAAGACTTGGAGCGCGAAACCGAACGGCTTAAAAATGAGCTCCTAGCCGCGAATGAGCAGATTACTCAGCTCAAGATTTTGAACGAGAGTTACACTCTTCAAATCCGCCAGCTGAAGGAACCGAAAAATCCCAAGCGCTGCTAGCTCGAGGTTTGCTTCCCGCGCGCCTTAAAGCGCGTGATTTAATTTTGGGCGGGTTCGCGGCGATTGACGGGAATGGCTGGAGCTTGACGTCATGAAAGCGGCATGGACCATCCATAAAGTCCATGCGGCGAAATACCGTGTCGCGCTCGCCACGTATGCGCCCCATGCTCATGGGGTGAGACTAGCACAGCCGGAGGCAAGTTCGCGCTGCATACGCCCGAAGCGCACGAGCGAACTTGCCTGCGGAAAGCTGTGCTAGAGTGATCAAGTTGCTCGTACGCCCATCTGCGAGAAGTCCTGGAAGCGCTCGCCGCAAGCGGGGGCAGGATTTCCCGCGGGGAAGACGACGGGAAGCCGAGACGTCCATTCAAACTCTGAGCCGCCGATGCCTTCTTTCGAAACGAACCGCCGCATAGCTCACTCTGCGGCAGACATGTTTGCGCTTGTCGCCGATGTCGAGCAGTACCCGAAATTCGTGCCGCTCTGCGATGGGCTGCGCGTGATGAAGCGGGAGGCTCAGGCCGACAGCGAAGTCATCATCGCCTATATGACGGTGGCCTATAAGCTTTTCAGCGAGAGCTTCACCAGCCGGGTGCGCCTGAAGCCGGCTGACGGGCTCATCATGGTCGATTATCTCGATGGTCCCTTCCGGCGCCTGGATAATCGCTGGACGTTTACGCCGTTGAGCGAGACCGAGAGCAGGGTCAAATTCTATCTCGAGTATGAATTCCGCGCGAAGCCGCTGCAGGTGCTGATGGGGTCCATCTTCGACCGCGCCTTCCGCAAGTTCGCGGACGCCTTCGAGGCTCGCGCCGATGAAGTTTACGGCAGGCGGCCGCGCCGTTCCAATGCAGAACCGTCGGCCGCCGAGTGATAGCTTAGCTCAGGCCGGCGGCCTCAAGGAGTAGGCGCAGCGCCGTCTCAACGGATTTCGCGCGCACCTCTGCGCGGCCGATGTCTCCGAAGCGCTTCTCCTTGTGCACGGCGACAAACTCAACTTTATCGCCGTCGCGGCCGGTCAGCTTTGCCGCCGCGAAGTGGACGAGACCCACGGGCTTTTCGGCGCTGCCGCCGCCCGGCCCCGCTATGCCTGTGACCGAAACCGAGATTTTTGCCCGCGAAGACTTCAAGGCGCACGCCGCCATCGCCACAGCCACCTGTTCGGAAACCGCGCCATGTTCCTCGATAAGGGCCGGATCGACGCCCAGCATCTCGACCTTCGCTTCGTTGGAATAGGTGACGAAGCCGCGGTCGAACACATCAGACGATCCGGCGATCGAGGTCAGCGCCGCCGCCACGAGCCCGCCGGTGCAGGATTCGGCGGTTGCGATCATGAGCCCAAGCCCGCGCGCCTTTTGCAGCACGTGTTCCGCCAGGTCCTGGTTAAACATCTAAATCGCCTGTTGCTGTCACATTGCCCCCTCATCCTGTCCTTCTCCCCCTGGGAGAAGGGACGTTGCCGCAACCGCTGCGGAACTCCCTCTCCCAGGGGGAGAGGGTTGGGGTGAGGGGTGCTACCCTAAACCCCGTCCGGGCCGCCGCCATGCGCGGAAGGCAGGTTGGACTCGGCGTAATCGGCGACCAGCACGATGGACCCCGTCGTCGCCCGGCTTTCCAGATCGCGATGCGCTTGCGCCGCGTCGGCCATGGGATAGGTTTTGCTGACCTGGATTTTCACGTGCCCCAAGGTCACCATATCGATAAGGTCGTTCGCGGTTTCGAGCAGTCCCTCGCGCGACGCGATATGCGTGAACAGTGTCGGACGCGTCGCATACAATGAACCCTTCTGCGCGAGGATGCCCATTTCGAAGGGCGGCACGGGGCCTGAAGCATTGCCGAAGCTGACCCACAAGCCCAGCGGCTTGATGCAGTCGAGCGATCCCGGAAAGGTGTCCTTGCCGACCGAGTTGTAGGCCACATCGACGCCCCGGCCGCCGGTCAGCTCCTTCACACGCGACACGAAATCTTCGGTCCGGTAGTTGATCGTGTGCGTGCAGCCGTGCGATTTGGCGAGATGCGCCTTCTCCTCGGAGCCGACGGCGCCGATCATCGTCGCGCCGAGGGACGAAATCCATTGGCACGCGATCAAGCCGACGCCGCCCGCCGCGGCGTGCCAGAGCACGACGCTGTCCTTGGTGACGGGGTAGGTTTTCTTGATGAGATAGCGCACCGTCATGCCTTGCAGCATCATCGCCGCCGCCGTCTCGTAGGGGATGGCGTCCGGTATTTTCACGAGCCGGTCGGCGGCAATGAGGCGTTCCTCGGCGTAGCCCCCAATCGCCCCGGCATAGGCGACGCGATCACCAACCGCCACGTCGCTCACGTCTGGCCCGACCGCGATCACCTGGCCCGCGCCCTCGCTGCCTGGCGTGAAGGGAAAGGACGGCTGCTTGTAGAGCCCGGTTCGGTGATAAATGTCGATGTAATTGATGCCCGCGGCGTACTGCTTGATCTTGGCCTGGCCCGGCCCCGGATCGCCCACGTCCACCACTTCCCACTTCAGGACTTCAGGACCGCCATAGGCGTGAATGCGAATCGCGTGGGGCATTCTGAACCTCTTCTTGGAAGCGCAGGGGCTAAGCCCAAACTTTTTGGGCGCTTAGGCGAAACTTATCTAAGGATTTGCCGCGTGTGTCGAGAACGGGATAACCCCAAAGAAGCTTTTGCGGTCCCGATATTTTGCGGCGATAGCTGCGGCACAAAAAATTGGAGGCCGCGGAGAAGTTCCCCACGGCCTCAGGTAGTCAATTCTAATTTGCGGTATTACGCGCTTTTACATTCCGTAGGGAACGAGCGGAGCAAGCGTGATGATCACGGCCACTGCGACTGCCAGCCATTCCAAGGTGCGCATGTTACGAACGAGAGCCATATCGAAATCTCCTGTCTGAAGTTGAACTACTCTCATTACGCGGCCGCGCCTCTGCTGGATGACTTTTACTTAGTCACATGTACTTTACCTTGACGTGAGCTGTTCCCACGAATGCTTGATGTCGGGGTGAACGATTAGCAGGCTGCTGAAAAAGGCGGAAAAACAGGCTTCATCCTTCGACAGGCTCAGGATGAGGTCGAGCGATTTCAACGACTTCCACCTCATGGTGAGCTTGTCGAACCATGGGACGCATCGTTTTTCAGCATCCTGTTAGAACTTGGCGCCTTTAGCCGGATGCAGGCGACTTGGTCGTCGCCCCGGGATGCGCCTCGGAATTCGAAGCGCCTTTTTTGCGATCCCGGATAGGGCGCAAGCGCCGTTCCGGGATGACGAGGTTTTGGCTCAGGATTGCGTCGCAAGCGATTCTGATTTTGCGCACTCGCTTCAGGCCCCGAAGCGCCGGGGTCAGACCTCCTCGGGAACCTTCAACTTCTCCCGGAGGATGGCGTTGACGGCGTCCGGGTTGGCCTTGCCGCCCGTTGCGCGCATCACCTGTCCGACGAACCAGCCGAGCGTCTTCGGCTTCGTCTGCACCTGCTCGACCTGCTTCGGGTTCGCGGCGATGATCTCGTCCACCACCTTCTCGATGGCGCTGGTATCGGTCACCTGCTTCAGGCCGCGCTCTTCGACGATCGCGCCGGGCGCATGTCCGGTCTGCAGCATCAGCTCGAAGACTTCCTTCGCGATGCGGCCCGAGATCACGTTCGAGGAGATGAGGTCGATCAACTCGCCCAGATGCGCCGCCGGAATCGGGCTGTCGGCGATGTCCTTGCCTGTCTTGTTCAGCGCGGCGAAGAAATCGCCCATGATCCAGTTCGCGGCGAGCTTCGCGTCGCGGCCTTTCGCGACCGTTTCGAAGAAATCGGCCGAGGCGCGGTCCGAGATCAGAACGCCCGCGTCGTAGGGCGAGAGCGCATACTCCTCCATGAAGCGCGCGCGCTTTTCGTCCGGCAACTCCGGCAGCGCCTTCTCCAGTTCTTCGATGGCGGCGTCCGTCAGTTCGAGCGGCAGCAAATCGGGATCGGGGAAGTAGCGGTAATCGTGCGCTTCTTCCTTCGAGCGCATGGACCGCGTCGTCCCGGCCTTGGCGTCGAACAGCCGCGTTTCCTGCTTAATGCTCCCGCCGTCCTCCAAAATGTCGATCTGGCGGCGCGCCTCATGCTCGATGGCTTGCCCGATGAAGCGGATGGAGTTGACGTTCTTGATCTCGCAGCGCGTGCCAAGCGCATCGCCCGGATGGCGGACGGAGACGTTCACGTCGGCGCGAAGCGACCCCTCTTCCATGTTGCCGTCGCAGGTGCCGAGATAGCGCATGATCGTGCGCAGCTTCGTGACGTAGGCCTTCGCTTCCTCGGCCGAGCGGATGTCGGGCTTCGACACGATTTCCATCAGCCCCACGCCGGACCGGTTCAAATCCACGTAGGAGCAGTTGGGGTCCTGGTCGTGGAGGCTTTTGCCGGCGTCCTGCTCCAGGTGCAGGCGCTCGATGCCAACCTCGAAGGAGTAGTCCTTGAGGTCGACGATGACGACGCCTTCGCCCACGATAGGAAACTTGTACTGCGAAATCTGATAGCCCTGCGGCAGATCGGGATAGAAATAGTTCTTCCGGTCGAACACCGAATATTTGTTGATCTGCGCCTTGAGGCCAAGCCCTGTGCGGATCGCCTGGGCGACGCACTCCTCGTTGATGACCGGAAGCATGCCCGGCATCGCCGCGTCGACGAGGCTCACATGGCTGTTGGGCTCGCCGCCGAAAGCCGCCGACGCACCCGAGAAAAGCTTCGCGTTTGAAAGAATCTGCGCGTGCACTTCCAGGCCCACGATCACTTCCCAAGGGCCTGTTGCGCCGCTGATGAGGTTCTCTTTTCTTGTCTGCGCCATTGATCAAGTCCAGTGTTGGATGGCCAAGAAGGGGCCGGAATTTTCGAAACGTAGTTACCACCGCGGCGGATAGCGAAGCCCGATCACGATTGTTTTCGTGACGGGCAATGCGAAGCGCGCCCGGTGAAAAGTAATTCGCGCGGCGATGGGGTTCAGGTCTTCAGGAAGAACCTCGCTATAGCCGCGCCCCTCCAAAGGCCTGTGGAAGAGGCCAGTGTCGAGAACGCCATTATTGTTCTCATCGTGAAAAACGAAAACCGCGTAATCGCCCTGCGGTATATCGTGGAACGTGTAGGACACCGTCAAGTTCTGAAGGCTTTCGATGGTTCTCCTGCAGAGCGTTGCTTGCGCAAGATCGCAAGGACTATCTCCCGATCGCTCGTCGCGAAACTGAACCCTGCTCGGGTCCGGAAACGAGGAGTTGTGTTCCGAATCCTCCCAGAGCATGAGAACGACGCGGCCCTTGTAGTTCCTGAGCCCGCTGACATCGACTGTCAGATCCACATTTTGCGCGCGCGCCTCGCCGGCCGCGAATGCAGCGAACACGAGCATTGCCCCCATCGCCAAAGCAAGAGGCCTGAACAGTCGACATCTCCCCTCACCCTGTCCCTCTCCCGCGCAAGCTCGCCTTGGCGAGCTTGCTACTCCGGAGTGTCCGCATCCGCTTGCGGATGCGGATCGGAGAGGGGACGCTGCCGCAGCCGTCATGACTCCCTCTCCCAACCGCATCCGCTTGCGGAATGCGGTCATCCTAAGTTGCGAACTCGCCAAGGCGAGTTCGCCCGGGTGAGGGCCGGGGCGAGGGGATGTGCCTGCGAAACCCGGCATCCTAGTCTTTCGCCTCTCCCGAGCGCTGCGCCAAATTCTCTTCCTCGTACTGAATAAACCAACCAATCATCTGACGCCAGAGCGCGACTGCAAGTTCCGGCGGCAATCCGCGCTGTTTCGCGCGCGCCTCGACCTTGTCGATGACCTGCCGGATGCGCCAGGGCACTGTCGCGTCCGCCGGATTTTTCTTCAGCTGCCAGGCCCGGTCCACATAGGCGAAGCGCTCGGCCACGAGATCGATAAGCAGTTCGTCGATGCGGTCGATTTCAACGCGCACGTGGTCCATGCTTTGGCAGTCTTCGGCTTTACGTGGCGCCATTGTGCTTGTTCCTGGGCTTCTCTTTCGATGCCCCTTTTTTGGTTGGCGTCCCGGCTTCGGACGCAGCCGGTTTTTTCTTCGGCGCCGGCTTCTTGGGGATGGGCTGCTTGGAGCCAGCTTGCTGCCCTTCGCCGCCATTCGCCCACCAGGGCGCAGGGATCGGCATGCGGCCCACGGCGTCCTCGATCACCTGTCCGGCGCGCAGGACCGTCGCCTCGTCGAACGGCTTTCCGATGATCTGGAGCCCGAGCGGCAGGCCTTCGCTGGAAAAGCCCGCGGGCACCGACAGACCCGGCAGGCCGGCCATGTTCACCGTCACCGTGAAGATGTCGTTCAGATACATCTCGAGCGGATCGGAACCGCCCTGCGAACCGAGCGCGAAGGCGGGCGTCGGCGTCGTCGGCGTCAGGACCGCGTCGACCTTTTCGAAGGCGTCGTCAAAGTCGCGCTTGATGAGCGAGCGCACCTTTTGCGCCTTCAGGTAATAGGCGTCGTAATAGCCCGCCGAGAGGACATAGGTGCCGATCAGGATGCGGCGCTTCACCTCCGCGCCGAAGCCTTCCGAGCGCGTCTCCTCATACATGTCGATGATATCGCGGCCATTCACGCGAAGCCCGTAGCGCACGCCATCATAGCGGGCGAGGTTGGACGACGCCTCGGCCGGAGCCACAATATAGTAAGCGGGCAGGGCGGCCTTCGTATGCGGAAGGCTGATATCGACAATCGTCGCCCCGGCATCCTTGAAGATCGCGATGCCCTTCTGCCAGAGCGCCTCGATCTCGGCCGACATGCCTTCGACGCGGTATTCCTTCGGGATGCCGATCCTCAGACCCTTCAGCGGCTGGCCCAGCGCCTTTTCCAGATCGGGAAGCGGCCTGTCGACGCTCGTCGAGTCCTTGAGGTCGTGGCTCGCCATGGTCTGGAGCAGCAGCGCCGCGTCGCGGATCGAGCGCGCAATCGGCCCGGCCTGATCGAGCGATGACGCGAACGCCACCATCCCCCAGCGCGAGCAGCGGCCGTAAGTCGGCTTGATGCCCACGGTTCCGGTGAAGGCTGCGGGCTGGCGGATCGAGCCGCCCGTATCGGAGGCCGTCGCGCCGAGGCACAAGCCCGCCGCCACAGCCGAGGCCGAGCCGCCGGACGATCCACCCGGCACCAGATTTTCCGTGCTGCCCTTAGCGCGCCACGGGCTGATGCACGCTCCGAAATGGCTCGTCTCGGTGGACGAGCCCATCGCGAACTCGTCCATGTTCAGCTTGCCGAGCATCACCGCGCCCGCGTCCCAAAGGTTCTGCGTGACGGTCGACTCATAGGGCGGCTCGAAGCCGTCGAGGATGTGCGAGCAGGCCGTGGTGCGGACGCCCTTCGTGCAGTAGAGATCCTTGATGCCGAGCGGGATGCCTTCGAGGGCGCCGGCGGCCTTGCCCGCCGCGAGCCGCTTGTCCGACTCCCTGGCGGCGTCCATCGCCTTGTCCGCCGTGACGAGCACGAACGCGTTCAGCGTTTCGTTCCCAGCTTCGATGGCGGAAAGGCAAGCCTCGGTGAGTTCGGTGGCTTTGATCTCCTTCGAGTGCAGCTTGTCGCGCGCTTCCGAGATCGTCAAACTGTTCAATGTCATGGGCTTATTCGATAACCTTCGGGACAAGGAAATAATTGTCTTCGCATTTCGGCGCGTTCTTCATGATGTCGGCGGCCTTCCCGCCGTCCGTCACGACGTCCGCGCGCATATGCAGCTTCGCTCCGCCAACCGAGGTCAGCGGCACGACGCCTTCGGTCGGGATCGCGTTCAGCTCCTCGACCCAGGCCAGGATGCCGTTCAACTCGCGCTGCAGGCTGTGCGCCTCCTGCGACGAAACTTTTACTCGGGCGAGGTGCGCGATACGCTTCACCGTCGCCTCGTCGATTTGGGACTTTGTCATGGCTGTCTCTGATGTGGGTGGCGCTATGTCTAGAGTCAGCGCCGCGCCGTCGCAATCTTTTCTTTTTGTGGGTCCGCAGCTATCTCGGGCGCGGCTTGCGCAAGAGGCGGTTGCAGCTGTTTTGTCATCCCGGAACGGCCATGGGCCGTATCCGGGATCTAAAAAACACCGCTCGCGGTGTGTTAAGACCCCGGATACGCGCCAGGGCGCTTTCCGGGGTGACGATGAAGGGCGGAGGCGCTTTCCGGGGTGACGAAGGGCGTGGGCGCTTGCGCGGGCGCCGCTTCTGTGCAAACTGCGCAAAATTATAAAGATGAGCCTGCGCTTGGGGGCAGAGGGCATGTTTCGCACAGCGGCGCGCATTTTTATCGCCGTGTGGTGGTTCGCGACGGCGCAAACCGCGCTGGCGGAGAAGCGCGTCGCGCTCGTCATCGGCAATTCTGCTTACAGCTTTTCCGACCCGCTTCCGAATCCAGAGAACGATGCCGATGATGTCGCCGCCGCGCTGAGGCGCTTGCACTTTGAAGTCACAGAAGAGAAAGACCTCACGGTAAGCAAATTCGACCGAGCCGTTGACGCCTTCGAGAAGGCTGCAAAAGGCGCTGACGTGGCTCTGTTCTTCTTCTCGGGCCATGGCGTGCAGATCGACAAGCGCGGCTACCTCGCGCCTGTGAACGTCAAGCTGGAGACCGAGAGCAGCGCCCTTCGCGAGTTGGTCGCCATCCAGGAGGTTATCTCCCGGATTGAGAACGCGGCCAGGATGAGCGTGATCGTGCTCGACGCCTGCCGCAACAGCGGGCTGCAGGAGCGGCTGCGTCGCATCGCGATTGAAAAAAACAGGGACCTGATCCCGCCCAAGGGCTTGCCGCCCGTCGCCGTGAGGGGCAGCGACACGCTCGTCGTTTATGCGACGGCTCCGGGCGAGACGGCGAGCGATGGAGAAGGCCGCAACAGCCCTTTCACCGCGGCGCTCCTCAAGAACATCGAAACGCCCGGCCTCGAAATCGAGCTGATGTTCAAGCAAGTCACCGCCGACGTTTTGGCTGCGACCGGAACTCAGCAGCCCGAACGCCTGTCGCGGCTCCAGCGCGCGCTCGTTCTGTCGCCCGCCAAGGCGCAATCGCCGGATGAAGTGGCGGCGCTGAAGGAGCGGCTTGCGAGGCTTGAGGCGGAGTTGCAAAAGAAGCAGCAACCGGAAGTGCCCAGCCAGTCGGCGGGAACGCATACGGCGGTGGCCGCGCCGCAGTGGCATCCGAGCGACGGCGCGTGCGATGGCTTGCTTGTTTCCGTGGCTTCGGGAGCGCGGCCCTGCATCAAGCCCGGCTCTGGGCAAGGTTTCAAGGATTGCCCGGAATGCCCGGAGATGGTGGTCGCGCCTGCGGGCAGCTTCATGATGGGCTCGCCAAAGGATGAGCCGGAGCGCCGCTATAATGAAGGACCGCAGCACAAGGTCACGATTGCGAAGCCTTTCGCGGTCGGCAGGTTCGCGGTGACGTTTGAGGAATGGGACGCGTGTGTGGCGGGCGGCGGCTGCGGCGGATACCGGCCTCGGGACGAAGGCTGGGGCCGGGGCAACCGCCCTGTCATCAATGTGAACTTGGATGACGCAAAGGCATACGCGGCTTGGCTGTCGAAGAAAACCGGCCAACACTATCTCCTTTTGTCAGAAGCCGAGTTCGAATATGTGGCGCGGGCCGGGACGATAACGCCGTTCTGGTGGGGAACGCCGATGACGCCGGAGCAGGCCAATTACAACGCCAATATTATTTACGCTGGCGGTGGATCGAAGGGCGTATATCGGGCAGGCACGGTCCCGGCCAAGTCTTTCGAGACCAATCCTTGGGGGCTTTATCAGGTCCACGGCAACGCTTGGAATTGGGTCGAGGACTGCTGGCACGATACCTACGAAGGCGCGCCGGCGGACGGCTCGGCCAGGACAACCACAGAGTGCAAGCAACGCGTCCTTCGCGGCGGGTCGTGGCTGTCCGATCCGGCTCTCCTCCGTGCGGCGAGCCGCGTGCTTGTTAATCTCCCGAAGGGCCGTAGTAACGACTACGGTTTCCGTGTGGCCAGGACTTTAAATCCTTAATCTTTACCTCCTTACCCCTTTCAGGCCGCAGCAGTCGCGACAACCGCAACCGCGAGTCCCGCCAAAGGCGGGCCGCATTCTTGTGCTACTATGCGAAGGAGGCGCCCCTCACCCGCCCTTGCGCGCGCCGCGCCTCCCGTTCATATTGACATTCAGCCAATGCCTACGGAGCTGCCTGTGAGCGACCGGATCAAAGACCTCAGCCTCGAAGCGCGCAAACTGCCGCTCGCCGAGCGCGCCGAGCTCATCGACGATCTGCTCGCGAGCCTGGACGAGCCCGATCCCCGGATCGACGCCTTGTGGGCCGAGGAAGCGGAGCGGCGGCTTCGCCTTGTCGACAGCGGCGAAATGCCGGTTTACGACGCCGCCGATGTTCTGTCGGAGGTTCGTAAATCCAGGCGCGGCGTGCTCGAATCCGTACGCAAGGCGGCAAAGGCCAAGGCGACGCCGGGCGGGAGCGCGGCGCGATCCCAAGACTTTCTTTATGGCGCGGACGGCCTGCCGGAATGACTGCCGTCGATACCTCGGCGTCAGGACGGTGCGCGCTCCCGTCTCGAAAGGCGCAAAGCGCGGCCGTAACGGTAAACGGCTCGTTGCCGCGCCGATGTGTTAATCCGAGGCTGGTTAATTTTCGCGCGCTGGAATTATATCTGGTCAAAATGTCTTAAAAATGGGTTTATCGGCTCAAAACGAGCAGCCGCGCGCCTTTGACCGGCCGCCGATAAGTCCCGGAAAAATATCGACGTTTTCCCTCATCGAGCCCCATTAAATGGAATTTAATGGCGGAATTTTCCCATTTATCGGGACGCGCAAAAGTCCGTTAAATATGTTCCGGGCGCGCCCGTTAACCATGTTCGCGCCTCTCACAGCCGCGGCGTTCGCTTCGGCGTCGCCATCCCCTTCAAATTTACCTTGTAAAATCAAAGACTTATCGCAATTAACCTCTCCGCAAGACGCTTTTCCTTAGGATCCCGCTGAGCCAGAATAACAGCTGGTTTTTGTTGAAGCCGCACTCGATTTTGGTCCAAGCCACACACTGTTTTGACCATTGTCTGGTCCACGGGGAATAGCCATGCAGATTTCAGTATCCGATGCCAAAGCACAGCTTGCCGACCTTTTGCACCGCGTCGAAGCTGGCGACAAATTTGTGCTGACCCGTCACGGTCAGCCGGTGGCCCGCCTCGTGCCTATCAAGGCCGCGCGAGAGCGGAGATCCCGGCGCGCTTTGGTCGAGGCAATGCGTGAAGCAGTCCAGAGCGAGATGGCGCCAGGGCTCAGCGCCGGGAAATATCGGGATTTTCTTTTCGATGGCGTGCCTGAATGGGCGCGAATCCGGAAGCGCTGATCGCGGCGGCGCAGACCGCCTTGCAGGCTGTGTTACGGAGCACGGATCGGCGGTTTCGTTCACGATACTGGCAACTGACGGCTGCATCCCGTATAACACTCCCGTGAACTGGGCATCACGGCGCGCGGGCGGCGCGCAGAGGAGAGACTATGCAAACGCGTTGGACGCCGGACAGCTGGAGGCAAAAACCTGTCGAGCAGGTCCCGGCGTATCCCGACGAGGCGGCGCTCCATGCCGTCGAGAAGGAACTTGCGAGCTTCCCTCCGCTTGTGTTCGCGGGCGAGGCGCGCTGCCTGACGAAGAACCTGGCCGAGGTTGCCGCCGGGCGCGCTTTTGTCCTGCAGGGCGGCGATTGCGCCGAAAGCTTCTCGGAGCACGGCGCGGACACCATCCGCGATTTCTTTCGCGTGTTCCTGCAGATGGCGGTGGTGCTGACGTTCGCCGCGAGCCGTCCCGTGGTGAAGATCGGGCGCATCGCCGGGCAATTCGCCAAGCCGCGCTCCACGCCGACGGAAACGCAGAACGGCGTGACCCTGCCGAGCTACCGGGGCGACATCATCAACGACATCGCGTTTACGGCCGATGCCCGGACGCCCGATCCCCAAAGGCTGCTCAAGGCTTACCGGCAATCGGCGGCCACGCTCAATCTCCTTCGAGCCTTTGCGCAAGGCGGCTATGCCGACCTCGAGCGCGTCCACCAATGGACGCTCGGCTTCGTGAAGGACAGCCCCGCCGGGAACCGCTACGACGAGTTGGCGGGCCGCATCTCCGAGACGCTCAGCTTCATGCGCGCCTGCGGCGTCACCTCCGAAAATTCGGAGCGGCTGCGGACCACCGACTTCTACACGAGCCACGAAGCGCTTCTGCTCGGCTATGAGGAAGCTTTCGTGCGGACCGATTCGACCAGCGGCAACTACTACGCGACGTCAGGCCATTTCCTCTGGGTGGGCGACCGTACGCGTCAGCCGGACCACGCGCATATCGAATTCCTGCGCGGCATCAGGAACCCGATCGGCGTGAAGTGCGGACCGAGCATCGAGCCCTCGGAGCTCATCGAGCTGATCGACATCCTGAACCCAGCTAACGAGCCGGGGCGGCTCACCCTGATCTGCCGCTTCGGCGCGGACAAGGTCGGCGCGCATCTCCCCGATTTGATCCGGGCCGTACAGCGAGAAGGCAAAATCGTGATCTGGGCCTGCGATCCCATGCACGGCAACACCATCAAGGCGGCGAGTGGGTTCAAGACGCGCCCCTTCAATGCGATCCTTCGCGAGGTCGAGAACTTCTTCGACGTCTGTCAGGCCGAGGGCGTTTACCCTGGCGGGCTTCATGTCGAGATGACGGGCAGGAACGTGACCGAATGCACGGGCGGCGCGCAGTCCATCTCGGACGCGGATCTCTCCGACCGGTATCACACCTATTGCGATCCCCGGCTGAATGCGGACCAGGCGCTGGAACTTGCGTTCCTTGTCGCGGAGCGTTTGCGCCGAGACCGCGTCTATGTCGAGCCGAAGCTCTCGGCGCTGTCTTGAGTTCACCCGGACGCGGCAGGCGCTCTATCTCGAAAGCCAAAGCGGCAATCCTCTGGGCGCAAGAGGGTGGCCGTCCCGCCTTTAGCCGCCGTCATCGGATCACGGAATAAGGGGCGCGCGATGGGATAGTCACAGCTCGCGCTTGGCATAGTCCCTGACCCCGCCGAGGGGCGCGCCCTCGCGGACGGGCTCGATCGAAATCGCGAGCCCGGTCGCATCGTCGATCTCGATCAAAGCGCCGCATATGGTCGCAGGTCCGAGCGCCGGCGTGAAACGGCTGGATGGGATGCGCGCGGTGAACCTGTGCAAGGGCTCGCCCTTGTCCATGCCTATGATGGAGTTGTAGTCGCCGCACATTCCGGCGTCGGTCATGAAGGCCGTGCCGCCGGGCAGGACACGCGCGTCGGCTGTCGGGACATGCGTGTGGGTCCCGACCACGGCCGTCACACGGCCATCGACGGCAGCGGCAATGGCCTGCTTTTCCGATGAGGCTTCGGCATGCATGTCGACAAAAATGACGTCCGCGCCAAGCTTCAAGGGACAGGCCGAGATTTCGCGCTCGACGGCTTGAAAAGGATCGTCGAGCGGTTCCATGAAAACGCGTCCCTGCACGTTCAAAACCAGCACGTCTGCGCCATTGGCGGCCCTGAAAAGCCCAGCTCCGCCGCCCGGCGTGCCCGAGGGAAAATTCAGCGGGCGGAGTAGCCGCCGGTGACGCGCAATAAAGACGAGCGCCTCCCGCTGATCCCAGACATGGTTCCCGGTCGTGACCACATCGGCGCCCGCATCGAGCAGATCCTGGAAAATTACCTCGGTGATGCCAAAGCCGCCCGCAGCGTTTTCGCCATTCACGATGACGAAATCGGCGCCGAGACGCTTACGAAGCGACGGAAGCGTTTGACAGACCGCGTTCCGGCCCGACCGGCCCAAGACGTCGCCGAGAAAGAGAAGCCGCATCGTCAATCCTTGCAGGCTATGACGCGTGATGGCGTGAGGATCATGTCGAGCGGCTCGTCCTGCGTTTCTCTCGGGATTTCTGGAAATTCCTGTTCGTCGAAAGCGACTCCAATGGCCAGGATACTCTGGCGAGCCCTCATGTCACGCAAGCAAGCGTCATAATACCCGGCGCCGTAGCCGAGACGGTTGCCCTTGCGGTCGAACGCGACGAGGGGCACGAAAAGGATAGACGGGTGCATCGTAGGCTGGGTTTCCGCGGGCTCCTGGACGCCAAACTTTCTGCGCTCCAGAATAGAACCTGGCGTCCACTCTTTGAATGTGAGCGCGATGCCTTTTCTCATGCAGGGTAATGCGATGCCAAAACCGCGGGTGTGAAGCGCCGTAAGAAGCGGCAGCGGGTCCAGTTCGGCGGGAAGCGCGTGATAACCGCCTATTGCGCCGGCGAGGCCCAAAGATTGAGTGAGCGCGACACCTTTCCCAGCGACGGCTTGGGCAGCCCGCGCCCCCGATTTCAGCCAGATCTCCTTTCGAAGCGAGATGGCTTCCGCCCTTAGTCTCGACTTCACTTCGGATTTCAGGTGTCGATAATGGATGGATTTAGCCCACACAATTCGGGTCGATATCAATGGAGCCGCGAAGGCCGTCGGGGCGATCGATCCCCTGGGTCCCTGGTAAACAGGTGGGCGCCAAATAACCGAGGCCACGGCCTCGGCAGGGTCAGCTCCCTTAAGGATCTTATAGGGCCCGGGTATTCATAGAGCCCCTAACGCGCCCCGCAGCAAATCACATATATAGGACGCTGACGAAAATGCTAGCCCCGCAGTGAAACCATCGATAAAAAATGCAGGCGCGAAAGCCTAGCGTGTTTCCGGCGCCGCGCTTGTTTGCCAAGGACGCAAGGAAGGATGCCAAAATGACAGGCGTGAATTATATGGCCGCTCTGGGCCGCATAATGATGGCTGCGATTTTTCTGGTCAGCGGGTTCCTGCACGTCCTCCATCTTTCCTCGCCCGCCGACGTTCGCGCGCCGATCGCCGTTGTCACAAATCCAGACTGGGCTTTCTATACAGCGACCGGGATCGAACTCGTCGGCGGCACCTTCCTCGCGCTCGGGCTTGGAACGCGCTATGTCGCGCTGGTTCTTGCGATTTTTATGCTTGCGATGTCGATCGGCTCCGATTTCGGCCAGTTCGATCAATTCATGAAGAACATCGCCATTGCCGGCGGTTTGATCCAGGTCTGGGCGTTTGGTTCGGGCGGCATCGCGATCACGCACAGCCGGCAACGAGCGGTTTAGCCGCTCGCGCGTTGGTGCAGCGTTTCGACCCGGCTTGAGGTCTCCAGCGCTCGGGAAAGATCGCGCTGCATCGCCTGCGCGCCTCCGTCGATAACGTGATAGGCGCGCGATTTGGCGATCTGACGCATCTTCTGAAGTTCCTCCCGCGCGTCCCAGAGCTGGTCGGCCATCATGATGGCCGCCATCAGGAAGAGCCGGTCGTCCTGCACAGCCTTGGTTCCGCCTCTGATCAGCTGCACATGGGAATCGATTTCCGCGGCGAGCTCTTGAACCCGGGTTTCTTCTCCGTCCCGGCACCCCATCCTGAAACTGCGCCCATTTACGACTACTGTGACTTGGGCCATCGCCCAGCCCTCCTTCGTCAACAACCGTCCGTCAAAGCCCGACTCGCCGCTTCGGGCTTCTGGACACGCACTTCCTGGTGAGACTGCGGCTCGGCCCCCGCCGTGGGCACAGCCTCCCACACAGACAAGGTTAGCGAAGGGGAATGAATAAATAGTAAAGTCGCAAGTCGTGTTAACCTTATCTCTTCAGGATGTCAGGGAGGCCGCGTGTACGGCTGCGGGAGGAGGCCGGTTCGAGGGCGTTGCTGGATGGCTTGGCGTCAAATATCAAATATGTTGCGCGGGCGCGGCTTCCGCCGCATTTTGCGCCCATGCTGCATATCAACGACCTAAGCTTCCGCATCGAAGGGCGGCCGCTGTTCGAGCACGCCACCGCCGCCATCCCCGAAGGCCATAAAGTCGGCCTTGTCGGGCGCAACGGCACGGGCAAAACCACGCTTTTGCACCTGATCGCGGGCGAGCTTCACCCCGATGACGGGTCCATCAGTTTTCCCAAGAATGCGCGCCTCGCGCACGTCTCGCAGGAAGCGCCGGGCGGGCCTGAGACGCTGCTCGAAACGGTGCTGGCGGCGCATACCGAGCTAGCTGCGCTGACCGCGGAGGCCGAGACGGCCCACGATCCGCATCGCATCAGCGAAATCCATGCGCGGCTTGGCGATATCGACGCGCATTCCGCTCCGGCTCGGGCCGCACGCATTCTTTCCGGCCTCGGTTTCGACGAAGAGGCGCAGCAGCGACCTTGCGCCGAGTTTTCCGGCGGCTGGCGCATGCGGGTCGCGCTGGCTGGCGCGCTCTTCGCCGCTCCCGACATCCTGCTTCTTGATGAGCCGACGAACTATCTCGATCTCGAAGGCGCGCTTTGGCTGGAAGATTTCATCGCAACCTATCCTCACACGGTTCTTATCGTCAGCCACGACCGCGACCTCCTCAACAACGCCGTCGACAGCATCCTCCATCTGAATGAAAGGCGGCTCTCCCTCTACACGGGGGGCTACGACCGTTTCGAGGAGACCCGGCGCGAGCAGCAGCGGCTGCAATTGAAGCTGAAGAAGTCCCAGGATGACGCGCGCCGCCACATGGAAGCCTTCGTGGAGCGGTTTCGCGCGAAGGCGACAAAGGCGAAGCAGGCTCAGAGCCGGTTGAAGGCGCTGTCGAAAATGCAGCCTATCGCGGCGGAGGTCGACCAGCAGGTCGTGCCGTTCCGCTTTCCCTCGCCCGAGCGGTCGCTTGGCAATCCGCTGATCCGTATCGAGGGCGCGAGCGCGGGCTATGACGCGGAAAAGCCCGTGTTGAAGAAGCTCGATTTGCGTCTCGATTGCGACGACCGCGTGGGTCTTCTCGGCGCGAACGGCAACGGCAAATCCACCCTCGCCAAGCTGCTCTGCGGGAAGCTGACGCCGCTTTCCGGTTTCCGCCGCGCCTCGAAGAAGCTCGAATATGGCTACTTTGCCCAGCATCAAATGGACGAGCTGCGTCCGGAGCATTCGGCCTACGATCACATCTCCGAGTTGATGCCGGACGCGACAGAAGCGCAAAAGCGCGCGAAGATCGCGGCCATCGGCTTCGGCGCGGACAAGGCCGATACGCCGTCGGAAAAGCTGTCTGGCGGCGAGAAGGCTCGTCTCCTGTTTGCGCTGGCCACCTTTCATGCGCCGCATCTTCTGATCTTCGACGAGCCGACGAACCATCTCGATGTGGACAGCCGCGAGGCGCTGATCCACGCGCTGAACGACTATGAAGGCGCGGTCATCCTTATCAGCCATGACCGCCACCTGCTCGAAGCGACTGTCGACCGCCTTTGGGTCGTGCGCGACGGCGCTGTGAAACCCTACGATGGCGACCTCGAAAGCTACCGGCAGGAAAGCCTTGGCGGCCGTGGGAAATCGAACGGCTCCAGCGCGAAAGCGAACGGGAGCGCGCCAGCGATGGATGTCAGGACAAAGCGCGAGGAGGAACGCCGCCAGACCGCGCAGCGCCGCGCTGAGCTTGCGCCGCTTCGCAAGCAGCTTACCGAGCACGAGCGGAGGGTGGAAGCCCTGCAGAAGAAAATCGCAGCCATCGATTTCAGCCTCGGCGACCACAGCCTTTATGAGAAGCAGCCGGACAAGGCCCGTTCACTCACTCTTGAACACGCAATCCTGACGAAAGAGCTTAAGCTTGCGGAAGATGCCTGGTTTGAAGCCTCACTTGCTTATGAGGAGGCTGCTAATTCTGCCTGAAGTTTAGAATTATTATAAGACCAGGATTGGGCAGATCTAAGTTCTTGGTTTAGAGCTTTGATAGGTTAGAATGATTTCAAAGACTATTTTTTATTGCATTGTTTACCAGTACAGCTTATCTGTTCTTTTGTTACCGAATCGAAGGCAGGCTCCGGCGAATGATCATCTGCTCCTGTAGTGTGTTGAGCGACAAGCAGGTTCGAGCGACGCTCGACTCTCCGAACCCTCCTCGCACGCCGTGCCAGGTTCACAGGCTTCTGGGCTGCGAGCCGCAATGCGGGCGCTGCGTACGCTCCATGCGGGAGATTATTGAAAGAACGCGCCTCGAAACGCCCGCCGAGACGCTCGGCGCTAAAGTTGCCTGACTCCTCTCCTTGATTTTCTCACGAGATCCTACAAGATCGCCGGTCATACTTCCTCGCAGGCCGATCCACCTCGGCCTCACCGCGTTACACCTTGCGCTGAAGACCGGAGAAAAAAATGAAGGGCGAGCCCAAAGTTATCGAATATCTTAACGCCGCGCTGCGTCACGAGCTGACGGCGGTTAATCAATACTGGCTGCATTATCGCCTGCTGGATAATTGGGGCTACAAGGCGCTCGCCAAGCAATGGCGCAAGGAGTTGATCGAAGAGATGGAGCACGCCGACAAGATCACGGTGCGCATCATCTTCCTGGAAGGCTTTCCCAACATGCAGGTGCTCGACCCGCTGCATATCGGGCAGACCGTGAAGGAAGTGCTCGACGCCGATCTCGCGGCCGAACACAAGGCGCGCGACCTTTACCAGGAGGCGGCCACGCATTGCCACGCGGTCAAGGATTATGTGACGCGCGATATCTTCGAGAAGCTGATGCACGACGAGGAAGAACACATCGACTTCCTCGAAACGCAGCTCGACCTCGTGGACAAGCTCGGCATCCAGCTTTACTCGCAATATCACATTGGCGGGCTCGAGAGCGACAAGGACTGACGGCCCACGAGGCCTGCCGGATTGTATGCTTGTTGCGAAAGGCGGCGCCTCGCTCGAACATGCGGGCGAGATTGCGTTCGCTCGGCATCCACTGGGCGTGGCCCGCGCCTCACCTCCAGCATTGACGGCGGTCATTTGGGCAGGCTATCCGCGTCGTAAAAGAAATACTGCGATTGCACAGCGCCTGGTCCAGTCGGCGCCTTGGACCGGGCTGCTCGGCCCAACACGTCGAGAGCGGCGAGCCGGGCTCTCCGGTTTATTGCAGCCACCATAGGCACGAGCCGGACGACCGGCTGGCCGTGACGAGTGAGCACGACTTGCTCCCCTGCTTCGGCGAGGTGCAAGAGCGCGGTAAGCTGTGCTTTGGCATCGGTTACTGAAATCTGCACGGCAATCTCCTTTGGACCAGTCAATGGTCGAAAACAACGCGGTTTACGGACCAAATCAGTGCGGCGATGAGAACCAGGCTTTATTGCTGGGGAAATCTTAGAAAAGAGCGCTTTACCGAAGAGTTAAGCGATCAAACCCGTTGATTTTAATGATAAAATACCGGATGGGGCGATCGCCGCCTGGGCCGCGAGAGGGGACACCTTGGTTAATTTTGGGCGGCCAAAACATATTTAACGGACTTTTCCGCGCCCACTTGCCTCCGAAAATACAATCCGTTAACTTCGTCAAATTCGAAAAAAAGCTGAGTTATATCAAATGGTCGGACACGATTTGTGCGCCCGCGAGCGCGAGCCGCTTTCCTTTTTTGGACTATTGAATCGCAAAATTCAGGCGGGAAATAAATGCCGTTAACCAAACTTGATTAATGGGCGCGGCTAGAGCCGATTGCCACGACCCTCTGTCATACCAAGAGGCCGCTTGCGACCTGTCCGGGATGGCTCAACAGAAAGCGTTTGCATTTTGCGACCCCGGATAAGCGCAAGCGCTTTGCGGGGTGACGAACCAGAAGCGGCCCCAAGATGCGCTATGGGTTGTCTTCCGGCGAATTCGAGGCCGGCGCATCCTCCGCCATCTCCTCGCGGTAGCGGTCAAGCTGCTTTTTAATGCGATCCGCACCGGGCGCCAGATTGCCCCTGTCACGCTTGCGCTTCTTGTTCGAACCGGGCGCGGCGCCGGTATCGACGCCGCTTTGCCCGCTCCTATCGCCGCCGCCGCCTGGACCGCTTTCCGGATCGTCCGCCGGGTAGGAGCCAATGCCTGTCCTGTTCGTCATCAGCGATGTCCTCCCGAGGGTTGCGCCTGCCTGCGATGGGCTTCCGCCATCCACCCTTTCGGCGCGAGGCGCGCGGCGGCGGCTTGCAGCTTGTTCTTCAGGCCGTAAACGACGCTGCCCTTATTGCTCATCAACGCCCCGAAGCCTGTAAGCGCGACATCGAGCGCATCGTCTTTCTGCGCCTTGCCGATCGGCGTATCGAGCATGCCGGCCTTCTTGAAGAAGAGGGTTTCGGTCGCGCCGGGCATAAGACAGGTGACCGTCACGCCCTTGTCTGCGATTTCATGGCGCAGCGCATAGGAGAAGCTGTCGACGAACGCTTTCGTCCCGTTGTAGACGGCCTGGTACGTGCCCGGAACGAAGCCGGCGATCGAGCCGGTAATGAGAATACGCCCCTTGTGCTGCTGAACCATATCGCGGGCGAATTTCTGCAAAAGGTAGCACGTGCCTGTGATGTTGGTGTCGATCACGCGCTTGATCTCATTCCAGTCCTGATCGAGGAAAGCATGGCCGAGCCCCCGGCCTGCGTTTGCGCACAACACGTCGACGGGGCGCGATAGATCCTCGGCGGCGTTGTAAAGCGTGTCGACGCCTTGCTCGGCAGCGAGGTCCGCCTGAACCGCGCGCACATTGACGCCCAGCTTCGACAGGCGCTGCCCGGCCTCCTTGATTTTTGAGTCCTCTGCCGCGACAACCAGGTCGAAGCCATTCAAGGCGCAGACCCGCGCCAGTTCGAAGCCGATCCCGGAAGAAGCGCCGGTGATGACCGCAAGAGGGCGAAAGCCGCCGTTTCCGCCGAAAGCGCCGTTCCCGCTCATTTCGTCTCCTCCGCCGTCGCTAAATCCTCGAATCGTGTCTGCCATCGCTGCAACTCCAATGCTTTACTGAAGCAATGGCTCGGGGCGGGCTTGGTTCCCGGAGGAGGGCAGGGCTCCAGTGCGTTAAACGCCTATCCCGCGGCTGGCCGAAGGACGGCGCCGCTCGTTCGCGCAAAATGGACCCAAACCAAGCGGCGAAATAATTCCGGCGCGCTCCTATTAACTATGACGCAGGCTATCTACCCGGCGCAACCATTCACCAGGGAGCGTCGCGCCGCGGGAGGTGACCCCAAGCAGGCATTCCTTGGCTAACCAATGAATGCCTGCTTAGATTCTTTTGATTTCGAAGTGTTTTTTCGCAAAACCGGGAAGGCCGCTTTTGCGAACTCTGCTTAGCGCGAGCCCTTTTTGATGTCGTTCAGCGCCTGATCGGGGCTGGGGGCGAGATCGCCTTTGTCCTCGCCTTCCCCTGGGTGTGGCTTGCCCGGAATGCCGGACGGATTGGGGACGGGCTGCACGCCGCCGCTGCCTGTGCCGGGCTGACCGGTATCTCTCCCGCCGCTGCCCGGAATGCCGCCGGCAGGGATTTCATGGCCGCCCGTCGCGCCGGGGAGGGGAACGCTCTTTACATCATCTGTCATTGCTTACTCCTTTAGGGGGCAATGAAACCGGTAGCTGGCGGTTCCCATGATCTCGATCTCCCGGCGACAACGGCGCTAATGACGCCCGTACTGGCGCCCCTCCTTGTCCTGGCCTTCCAGATCGACCTTCGTCTGGCGGACCTTGTCGCGCACCTTCTGGGTGCGATCCTGGACATCCTTGCGGATCACCACCTCCTCATCGGCGCGCGCACGCTTCTGCACCACAGGCTCTTCGTGTCTCTCGACGACCTCGTAGTCGCGGTCCTGCCAGTCGCCAGGCGCCTGGCGGCCGCTGGTGGCGGGGCGGCGCTCCACGACATAGCGCTCGTCGCGAAGGTTCACATCGCGCTCAACCGGCCGTTCGACGGTATGCGCGCGAACGCGATATCGGTTTTCCGTCTGCCGCTTGCCGACATCCAGCTCCTCGTTGGCGATGGGGATGACCTGCTCCTCCGAGCCTCTGCCCCAGTTGCGGCCTTCCTCCCGGCCAGACCTGCCGATGCGGCCCCGAACGGACTCCGCCGTGAGGGACTGGTCTTCCTCGTCTTCCAGGTCCAGTGCGCCCGCCCTGACGAGTTGCTCGGCGACCCAGATATGGTCGTGGTCGTCGGGCACCAGCACCGACACAGCCGTCCGGCCGCCCGAAAGGTTTTTCCTGTACCACTCGCGGTCGCGCCTGGGGCTGGAGCCGCCGAAAAGCCAATCCCAGAAGCCTTCGGGCTGGCGCTCGTCCTCCTCGTAAGGGCTGTCGTGGCTCAGATGGATGTGGTCTTCGTTGACGCCAGCTCTCCGGAGCTGCGAGCTGGCGCGCTCGGCCGAGGCATAGGAGTCAAATACAGCTACGACATGATATCCGTACATCGCTTCCTTCCTTTCGTGTGAGTTGGGTTGTTAAACCCCAGGAGAAGCGAGTGTTTCGCGGTTTTATGGTGCGAGCCGCCCTCGCGGGTCTCATTCAGAGCGACGTCTGACTTTTTCGCTTCAGCGGTCCCGAGCGACCGCGCTTCTAAGGGCTGGGGAATGGATTCCTTATCGTAAGATTCATCAGGACGCATCCATCTTGCATGTCTTCGGTTAGGAGATCTGTGCAATTGAGCGCCATCGCAGCAGCAACGATGAGCGCATCATAAAAGGAAAAGCCGTAGTCTCGGGCGAGCGCGACGGCTTTTTCGTGCATGTCGATGCCCACCGGAACAACCTCGCTGACGAGCGCCCTCACGACAGCAAGCCGCTCCTGGATCTCCTTCCAATCGAGTTTCAGCTTCTTGCGGCAAACATTCACAAACTCATTCAAGACTTGCACGCTGATGGTACCTCCAGCCGCAAGCGCCTCCGCTGCGCGCTCCGCCTTCGCTGGATCGTTTGAGAAGGCATAAATTAGAATGTTGGTGTCGAGAAAGCTTTTAGCGCTCATTGGCTTCGTCGCGGTCGAAGCGAAAGCCCTTCGGCAAGGGCCTTCGCAGCGCCTTCAACCGCGCCAACGCTTTCGCCCGGCTGTCGTCGCGCTCAATCTCGAAGCGGTGCGTTCCCGCCACGGTGATCTCAATTTCATCGCCTTCCTGAAGCCCAAGCGTTTCGACAACCGAAGCCGGAAGCCTCACCGCAAGGCTGTTGCCCCATTTTGCAATGCGCATGCCGGTACTCCTGAGGATATACAACCCAAAAAATGTATATCGTGACGGACGAATGCAAGGCAAGTGGTGGAACCTCGCCGGAACAGAAACTTCGGCACGCGGCGCACTTCGGACCCGACCCCAGGCCCTCAAGACCAGCAAATAGACGGCAATACTTTTGATAAATAGTTTGACATAAACACGCATAAAGCGCAATGTCACAGCCTCAGAGGAGCGAGAAAATGAAGGCCGTTGCCACATTTACCAACCGCGGAAAGCATCGCTTGCTCGCCGAGGGCGGGACTCAAGCGTGGGCCCTCCAGCCAAATCGAGTGAAGAAGCTGAAGTACGTGGTCTGCGCGCAGAACCGTGATGACGGCGAGTGGGGAGAGCCGACCCACGATCAGGGGCAGGGCTTTCTGATCGGGAAGATCAGTGGCGTCGAACCTTCTCCCGAAGGTCGGGAAGGGCGCTATATCATCCTCTTCCAGGAGTACGCCGATATCGACGTGCCAGGCATGGCCTACGGGTGGCGCAATCCCGTTCGCTACATCGAGTTGAGTGACTCCGGCATCGACCCGGACACATTGACCTGGAAGCCGGTCCACCCGCCCACTGAAGGAAAGGCGCCCGTTTCTCCCGTCGCTACGGGTCCCGCGAGAGAAAGCGGTGGCCTCGACATCGTGGAAGCGAAGAAGGCGTTATCAACGTTCTACCGCGTGCCGGTTACTGCGATTGAGATTGTAATTCGCGGTTAATTCGAAAGCATTCATTGCTAATAACTAGACTTAGAATTGACTAGATAATCGCATTTGTGGTGCGTCTCATGGCTAGGACATTAGCGGGAGAAAAGAATTGATAGTCTTGGATGCATCGGCGGCTCTGGCCTACCTTTTGAGCGAGCGCGGAGGCACACTCGTTCGAGGAAGCTTTGCGTCTTCTATCATGACGTCGGTTAATCTGATCGAGGTTATGAAACGTCTGCGGAAAGACCTCGCCGAGGTAAAAGCGGCTGAAGTGTTCTCGGCCTTCACTGCGAAGTTGCGAAGCGTAGAAGACGTGAAGGGGAGCGACGTGTTCTTGGCTTCAAGAATCTACACCGATTATCAGAAGTCACACGGGGTTTCGCTTGCAGATGCGGTCTGCCTTGCTGTTGGCGTCCGCCTCGGAGCTCAAGTGTGGACAGCCGACGCGGTGTGGGCCGCTCTGCCCGATGTCGGGCAAGTCAAGGTCATCCGATAAATGCTAGCCGAACTTTTCAGCTTCCGCTTTAGCCTCAAGCCTGCGCTCCGCTAGCAACTCCTCGACAGCGTTACCGGGAAGCTTGCCGCCATAAGCCTTCCAAACCATGCGTTGAAGGTCGTCCATCTCATCCAGAGGCATGAGTTCTTTATCTTCCAAGGAAGCGGCGAGGATGGCCGCAGCCTCCGCCTCAATGGAGCGGCCCGACGCCTTCGCTTTATTATTCAATTTTTCTAAGGCCCTTGCTGGCAGGCATTCGATGACGGAATCCATTGGCAACCTCTCCATCTCTCGGCGCCTTTTGTGCCAGGACAAATGGCAGCCAATGCGCCGTGGCAGCCACAAACAATATGGCAGCAAAGACGACAAATTGCATTCCCTTATCTCTATGCGATCCCAACAGCGCCTTGAGCCGCCGCGCGCGATCCGCTACATAAGCATCCTGATTTCCGCGTCTTCGCGACCGTCAGCGCCGCCATCACCCTTGCGGTCACGCACCCATATCGCGAAACGCCCCACGCAATCCAACGAAGGAAACCTCATGGCCCCTCCGCAATATGTCTACGTGATGCAGAAGCTTTCCAAAACCTACCCCGGCGGAAAGCAGGTGCTGAGCAACATCTCGCTGTCGTTCCTGCCCGACGCGAAGATCGGCGTGGTGGGCGTGAACGGCTCGGGTAAGTCCACGCTGTTGAAGGTCATGGCGGGCGTGGAGAAGGAGCACCAGGGCGAGGCCTGGGCCGCCGACGGGATTCGCGTGGGCTATCTCCCGCAGGAGCCGCAGCTCGACGAAACGAAAGATGTGCTCGGCAACGCCATGGAGGGCGTGGCAGAGAAGAAGGCCATGCTCGACCGCTATAACGAGCTGGCCATGAACTATTCCGACGAGACCGCCGACGAAATGGCGCGCCTGCAGGACCAAATCGACGGGCACAATTTGTGGGACCTCGATGCGCAGGTTGAGCAGGCGCTTCAGGCGATGAATTGCCCGCCGCCGCATGCCGAGGTGAAGAACCTTTCGGGCGGCGAAAAGCGCCGCGTGGCGCTGACGGCGCTGCTGTTGGCGCGCCCTGACATCCTGCTGCTCGACGAGCCGACAAACCATCTCGACGCCGAGTCCACCGATTGGCTGCAGCATTACCTCGAAGACTATCCGGGCTGCGTGATCCTCGTCACCCACGACCGCTACTTCCTGGACTCGATCACGCAATGGACGCTGGAACTCGATCGCGGCCAGGGCGTCCCCTACAAGGGCAATTATTCGAGCTGGCTGGAGCAGAAGGCCAAGCGCGCCGCGCAGGAGAGCCGCGAGGACGAGGCGAAGCAGCGGACCATGCAGCGCGAGCTGGAATGGATCAGGGCATCGCCCAAGGCGCGGCAGGCCAAGAGCAAGGCGCGCATCCAGGCTTATGAGAAGCTTGCCGAGGAGGCCGGCCGCGATCAGGTCGGCAAGGCGCAGATCCAGATCCCGATGGGTCCCCGGCTTGGCGGCGTCGTCCTGGAGGCGGACCACATCAAGAAGGGCTTCGATGGCCGCACGCTCATCGAAGGGCTCGACTTCAAGCTGCCGCGCGGCGGCATCGTCGGCGTGATCGGGCCGAACGGGGCGGGCAAGACGACACTGTTCAAAATGATCCTCGGCACGGAAAAGCCCGATGCGGGCGCGCTCCGGCTCGGTGACACGGTGAAGCTCGGCTATGTGGATCAGAGCCGCGATGCGCTCGACCCGAAGAAGAACGTCTGGGAGGAGATCTCCGGCGGCCTCGACCAGATCAAGCTCGGCAACCGCGAGGTGAACTCCCGCGCCTATTGCGGCTGGTTCAACTTCAAGGGGCCGGACCAGCAGAAGAAGGTCGGCCTGCTTTCGGGCGGCGAGCGCAACCGCGTCCATCTTGCCAAGATGCTGAAAGAGGGCGGCAACCTTATCCTGCTCGACGAACCGACGAACGACCTCGACGTGGAGACGTTGTCGAGCCTCGAGGCGGCGCTGGAGGATTTCCCCGGCTGCGCCGTGGTCATCAGCCATGATCGCTTCTTCCTCGACCGGCTCGCGACCCACATCCTCGCCTTCGAGGGCGACGGCCATGTCGAGTGGTTCGAGGGCAATTTCCAGGCCTATGAGGAGGACAAGCTCCGCCGCCTTGGCGCTGCGGCGCTCGACACGCCGAAGGCGAAGTTCGCGCGTTTCGCACGTGGATGATTTGGTTGTTTGCTGCCGGCGCGACAGCTCGCGCCGGACTTGCCGTTATTTATAGCGATGCGTGCGGCCTCGAGGACACCGATGATCGACAAACCTGAAAAGACGCGTCACCTCCTGGCCACATTAAAGGCGGCGGCGCCGTTCAATGTCGATCTCACTGCCGAGCTGATGGCTACGCTCAAGCAAAGCCCGTCCTGCGGTGTATTGGATAGGCGGCAGACCGTATCTAATCTGTCCTATATGGGCGATGAAGGCGGCATCATGTGCCACATTCAGCCTCCCAACGACGCCAACCCGATTGTGACATCGATTACTCAGGTCCGTGTTCCAGCGTACTTGCCGTTCGCGGCCGACGTTGCCGATTACCAAAAGCATCGGGTCAAAAAGCTTCGAAAGCTGCATTCCGAGTAAATGAAGCAGTCTGCAGAAACGGTGTTTATAACTGGGAGGTCTTCCGCGCCGCCACCGGGGCGAACCTTGACTTTCACCATCGAAGACCACATTAGGACGCATCACCAACATCTTACCCGCGCAGGTAGGCGGGAGTGAGAGGACGCTCATGATTACTTTGACTTTTCCGGACGGTTCCGCACGCGAATACAAGCCCGGCATCACCGGCGCGGAACTCGCGGCTTCCATCTCGAAATCGCTTGCAAAGAAGGCCGTCGCCATCAGCCTGAACGGCGCGCTGGCCGACATCGCCGACCCGATTAATGCGAATGCGAGCGTGAAGATCGTCACCCGCGACGATGCGGAAGCGCTGGAACTGATCCGGCACGACGCAGCCCATGTGATGGCCGAGGCTGTGCAGGCTCTCTATCCCGGCACCCAGGTCACCATCGGCCCCGTGGTCGAGAACGGCTTCTATTACGACTTCTACCGCGAAGAGAGCTTCACCCCGGACGACCTCGCCAAGATCGAGGAGCGGATGCGCGCCATCGTGGCTGCGGACAAGCCCTTCACGAAAGAGGTGTGGTCGCGCGCCAAGGCTCAGGACTTTTTCGCGGCGCACGGCGAGGGCTTCAAGGTCGAGCTGATTGACGCGATCCCCGAAGACCAGGACCTGAAAATCTACCGCCAGGGCGAATGGCTTGACCTCTGCCGTGGACCGCACATGCCTTCGACGGGCAAGGTCGGCAAGGCTTTCAAGCTGATGAAGGTGGCGGGCTCCTATTGGCGCGCGGACCAGAGCCGCGAGCATCTGCAGCGCATCTATGGAACCGCCTGGGCGACCGAGGAGCAGCTTGCCGCCTACCTCCGTCAGCTCGAGGAGGCTGAGAAGCGCGACCATCGCAGGCTCGGGCGCGAGATGGATCTGTTCCATCTCCAGGAGGAGGCCCCCGGCTCGGTGTTCTGGCATCCGAAGGGTTGGACCGTGTTCCGCGAGTTGATCAGCTACATGCGCCGCCGCCAGGAAGCCAACGGCTATGTCGAGGTGAACTCGCCTGACATGATGGAGCGCAAGCTCTGGGAGCAATCCGGTCACTGGGAGAAGTTCGGCGAGAACATGTTCGTCACGGAGACGCCGGACGAGCGCGTGTTCTGCTGCAAGCCGATGAACTGCCCCGGCCACATTCAGATCTTCAAGAATGGCCTCAAGAGCTATCGCGACCTGCCGCTGCGCATCGCCGAGTTCGGCAAGGTGCATCGCTATGAGCCATCGGGCGCGCTGCACGGCATCATGCGCGTGCGTCACTTCACGCAGGACGACGCGCACATCTTCTGCACCGAGGATCAGATGATCGACGAGTGCATCAAGATGAACGACATGATCCTGTCGATCTATCGCGACTTCGGCTTCGAGGACGTGATCATCAAGCTGTCGACCCGGCCCGACAAGCGGGTCGGCTCGGACGAGATCTGGGACAAGGCCGAGGCGGCGCTCAAAGTGACGTTGGACAAGATCGGGCATCCCTACTCGATCAGTCCAGGGGAGGGCGCGTTCTACGGGCCTAAGCTCGAATACACGCTTCGTGACGCCATCGGCCGGCACTGGCAGTGCGGCACGGTGCAACTCGACTTCAACCTGCCCGAGAGGCTCGGCGCCTTTTATATCGGGGAGGATGGCGCGAAGCATACGCCCGTCATGATCCACCGCGCCATGTTCGGCAGCCTGGAGCGCTTTCTCGGCATCCTCATCGAGAACTACGCCGGACACCTTCCGCTGTGGCTTTCGCCGGTGCAGGTGATGGTGGCGACGATCGTGTCCGACGCCGATCACTATGCGGGCAGGGTGCTTGAGGCTTGCGCAGAGGGGGGCTTGCGCGCAGAGGCCGACCTTCGCAACGAGAAGATCAACTACAAGGTCCGGGAACACAGCCTTGCGAAAATTCCCGTGATGTTTGTCGTGGGTAAGCGCGAGGCCGAGGAGCACACGGTTTCCATCCGGCGGCTCGGCAGCCAGGCGCAGGAAACGCTGCCGCTGACGGAGGCGCTAAAGCGGATTTCCGCCGAGGCCGTGCCTCCGGATCTTGCCCGAGCGAAAGAGCCGCTCAAGCGGGAAGCGGCTTAACCTACCGCAAAACAAGGCCATTGCAACCGGGGCTGGCGGCGGGAGCTGCCGGCCCTGAGCTTTGCCGTTAACCAGTTTGTCACACTTTTCAACCAAGCGCTTCGTTCACGGGATTTTGAGACAGGTGAACGGAAGAATTTCAGCTATCATTCGAACTGAGATTAAAAGAATCAAAACGAAGCATAGGGAAAAACTAGGGGTGAAGCGCGAAACCCTAAATTTAACAGATGTGAAACTAAAGTTGAACTGTTCTCGAGCCGATGCAATCATAGTGGAGAGGCAATAACCCGCCAACGGGCGCGTTGGTGGAGCGCAAATTCCCTGGTTAACTTAAAATGTGGGTGGGGAACACTGTGAGGCTTCTTCATTCATCCGGTATCATTATGAGGGAGAGGCGGCCCAGGCCGGAGCCTGTGAGCCATGAAGTTGAGCCGCAGATGGGGTTCAACTTTCTGTACACATAATATTGTAGGGAAGAGCAGCATAGCAGGAATGCCCATTGGATCGTTTCTATAGCGCAAGGTTTTAACTTGCACATGCAGGAGCAAAGTTAAACTAAAATTTGAGATCGGCTTCCAGAGACCATGGTTGAATTGGCAAACGCCCTAGTCACCGCAACCACACCACGCCTTCCGGCGCGCGCGAGAGGCCGTTTTATTGAGATTCCCAAGAATCCGCTGTTTTCAAGTCTATCCCGGCAGCAAATTCGACTTCTTTATCCTCACGTAAAACACAAGAAATTTAAGCCCGGCCGTGTGATCCTGCAGGAAGGCGCCAGGAACCCGGGCAAGATCTACATCATCATGGATGGCCAGGTGGCGCTGACAAAAGAAGGCCTCTCTCCGATTGAGAGTCAGCCGACCTGCTACGAACTGGGCATCCTGCGACGCGGCGAGATATTCGGCGAAATGTCTTTCGTCGACGGCAAGCCGAGCGCGGTCTCCTTTATGGCGAAGTCCGAAACTTTGGTTGCCGTGGTCGATCTGAGCGCCTCGCGGCGCAGAAGCGTCACGAGGCGGCTCCGCGATGTCGTCGCCAACAAGCTTCGGCACCATCTTACGAAGCACGCCGATGAGTCCATGACGCTCCGCGTCAATAGCCTCCAACTCGAAAATGAGTTCGCCGCCTATCGTAATGGCGTCGGCCACATCGTTGTCGCTACGCTGTGTCTGTTGTCGTTTTATACGCTAACGCTGAGCTTTCTGCCGCGCTTCAAAAGTCTGGCGCACGCGAATTTCGCACTAAGTCCCGTTGTGATCCTGCTTTTCGGCCTCTGCTTCATGCCGATCATTGCGACGAGCGGGTTTCCAATGAGGTTCTTCGGGCTGCGCCTCGACAATTGGCGTCCGGCGCTCTCCTATTCGCTGCAGGCCTCACTCTCCTTCCTGGTGCTTTTCGTGGCTGTCAAGTGGGTGCTGATCAGCACCTCGGAGAGTTTTGCAGGCGTTCCGCTCATTGATGGCGCCGATGTGGAGGTCGGCGGCCATCCTGTGCCGATGACGGCTTGGTACTGGCTCGCGCTTGGCCTCTATGTCCTGCTCACGCCTCTGCAAGAGTTCGTGGCGCGCTCAGGCATTCAGGCGCCGCTCTATGCGTTCCTGCATGGAAGCGAACTGAAGCGGCGGTGGTTTTCGATCCTGGCTTCAAACTTTGTTTTCGCAGCGGCGCATGCCCATATCAGCCTAGCTTTTGCTATCGCGGCCTTTCTTCCGGGAATGCTCTGGGGCTGGATTTTCGCGCGAACGAACTCGCTCCTCGCGGCCACCGCTTCGCATCTGCTCATCGGCGGAACGGGGATGTTTCTTCTCGGGATCGAAGGCATGGTTTCGAGACTTTCAGCTTGAGGACTCAAGCTTCCGCCTTTTCTTCGTGGCGAGGGTAATAGCCGAGATAGCGCCAGGGCGTCCAGAAAGGGATTCCAGCACCCCTGAGGTCAGGGGCCGGGTCATAGCCATGCGTGCCCCAGGGATGGCAGCGACCGATGCGTCCCAGAGTGAGCCATCCGCCAATCCAAACCCCATTCAAATCAATGGCGTCGATCGCGTATTGAGAGCAAGTCGGCAGATGGCGGCAGCGCGGCCCGATCAGGGGGGAGATGGCGTAACGGTAGACGTAGACTGGCGCTTTCGCCGCTGCCCTGAGAAGTTGGTTTGCGCCGGATCGAGGATTAGTCATCGCTCAGCGGAAGCGAGGCGAAGCGAACGCCGCCATCGCGGTCCTGAATAGTCAGCAGAGCCTCCGGCCGGCCCATGCGTTGCAACTCGGCCAGACGCTCCTCAAGGTCTTCCAGGCCACGAACTGGCTTATGCGCGGCCTCAACGATCAAATCGCCCGGCCTCAATTGTCCATTCGTGACCTCTTGCGCCTGGGCTCCTGTTATAACAGCGCCTTCGGCATCGCCGGCAAACGAGAACCGCTCGCGGTTTTCCTCCGAAAGGGGCTGAAAGCTGATTTTATGGCGCTTGGGCTTGCCGTGCGGAGAAGGGATCGCCGGCCCGCGAGGCTCTTCCAGGAGTCCGACCTTCACTTTAAGGACCTTGCGCTCGTCGCCCCGCAGGACGACCACGTCGGCCTCTTCGCCAACGGGAGCCTGCGCAACGATACGAGGAAGCTGCCGGGCATGTTTCACTTCTGATCCCGCAAATGAAAGAACGAGATCCCCTTCCTGGAGCCCGGCTTCATCCGCGGGGCTGCCCTTGTCGATGCGGGCGATTAAGGCGCCTTCGGCGCTGGCGAGATGAAAGCCGTTGGCCAGATCATCGCTTGGAGTCTGAAGACGCACGCCGATCCACCCCCAACGCGTCTCCCCATAACGCTTGAGCTGATCAAGGATGCGTTGCGCCGTGTTGGAGGGTATCGAAAAGCCAAGCCCGATGCTTCCCCCGGATGGCGAGAAGATCGCCGTGTTAATGCCGATCACTTCGCCTAAGGCATTGAAGAGCGGTCCGCCTGAGTTTCCACGGTTGATTGACGCGTCGGTCTGCAGAAAATCGTCATAGGGGCCAGCATTGATATCGCGTCCGCGGCCCGAAATAATTCCCGCAGTGACCGTCCCGTTGAGGCCGAAGGGGTTGCCTATCGCGATCACCCAGTCGCCAACGCGCATCCGTCCTGAATCGCCAAAAGGCACCGCAACGAGTGGCTTCGAGGCTTTAGGCGTCACTTTGAGAAGCGTGATATCGGTTTTCGGATCGCGCCCAATGATTTTATCGACCTTCAGCTCCGTTCCGTCGGCGAGGATGACGTAGATGGTGTTTCCACCCTCGATGACGTGGTTATTGGTGACAACCAACCCGCTCGGATCGATGATAAAGCCGGAGCCTATCGAGGTGAACTGACGGGCTGGTTCGCCCGGACCTCTTTTTGGCCGAAGCGGGGTGAAGTCTTCGAATGACTGCGATTGGCCTTCGGCGCGGCTCTCCCGGCCTCGATTAACCCGGCCAGCCTGCCTATTGTCCACCACGGCGGCGGCAACCGTCACGACGGAATTTCTCACGCGGCTTGCAACATCGGCGAAGGATAGATCGGGCCTTGCGTCAACGGCGAATGACTGGGAGGCGCCTCCCAAGCTCGCAATAACAAGCATGCCGACGCCCATGAGAAGCCGATACCGATGGTGGATGGTCATTAGGGCCTCAGCCAGAAGAACATGAAAACGTAAGCACGAAGACGTCTCGCAAAACGCCGCCACTCTAAAGTGGGACATAAACGCGCCGAGTGCAATCTTCCTAATTCGATTGGCGATAGCAGAGAAAGGTTAACTATCCTGCTTGTGCGCCGGCGCCATCAGCGCACCGGCGGCGCCGCAGCAGCCGCGCTGGACCCGGTAGGCGCCGCCGTCTGCGCTTTTACGCTGTCTCCTGGCCTCGCCGCCGCCCCCCCATTGAAATAGCGGAAGAACTCGGAGTTCGGCGAAAGCACGATCCGAGTATGACCGCCCTTCAGAGCCTCCTCATAAGCCTGCATCGAGCGATAGAAGGCGAAGAAATCCTTATCGCGATTGAAAGCGTCGGCGTAGATGCGGTTGCGTTCCGCGTCGCCGTCGCCTCGCATCCGTTCGGAGTCGCGATTCGCGTCGGCAATTAGAACGGTTACTTCCTTGTCCGCCGTTGCCTTGATCCGCTGCGATTGCTCACTTCCCTGCGCGCGCAACTCGGCCGCCTCCCGCTGACGCTCCGTCTGCATCCGACGGTAGATGGCCTGACTGTTTGCCTCGGGGAGGTCCGCGCGCCTTATGCGCACGTCCACAATCTCGACCCCGAGGTTGCCGACGTCGTTATTGACCTGCTTGATCGTCTGCTTCATGAGCGCGTCGCGCTTATTGCGGACGATATCAATGAAGGTCGCACGGCCAAGCACGCTCCGGAGAGTGGAATTGACAATGGCGGTCAGGCGCTGACGAGCCCCAACCTCGCTCCGGAAGGCTTTGTAGAACGCCAGAGGATCGTTAATCCGGTAGCGGGCGAAGGCATCGACGATCAATCGCTTCTGATCGGATGCTATGACTTCCTGCTCGTCGGTCTGCAGATCGAGAATCCGGCGGTCGAACTGCTCGACTGTCTGGATGAAAGGCGTCCGCCAATAAAGGCCCGGCTCATCGATGGCTCTCACCGGTTCGCCAAACTGGAGGACGAGCGCACGATGGGTCTGACTGACGATGAAGGCAGAAAACCCGACGGCGGCGGCCGCCGCCACAACGATAACGATAAGGGATCCGATAATGCCTGCTCTCATCGTTGGCCTCCGGGCTGTCCGGAATGTTGCAGATCACCAAGCGGGAGGTACGGGACAACGCCGCTGGCGCTTGTTTTTTCGTCGATGATCAACTTATCCATTCCGCCCAGAACACGCTCCAAGGTCTCGATATACATCCGGCGGCGCGTGACATCTGGAGCCTTCTGATATTCCTCGTAGACCTTGAGGAAACGATCCGTCCGGCCTTTCGCCTCGGCGACG
Source organism: uncultured Alphaproteobacteria bacterium (assembly GCA_963757195.1). GTDB lineage: Bacteria > Pseudomonadota > Alphaproteobacteria > Rhizobiales > Rhodomicrobiaceae > Rhodomicrobium. The sequence continues at coordinate 62,599 of CAVWQG010000001.1, read as the reverse complement.
GATTGCTCGCGGTAACCTTGCGCTGCCTGCAAAATACGCTGCGCATCGCCGCGCGCTTCAGGAATGACGCGGTTCGCATAAGTCTCCGCCTCGTTTCGGGCGCGCTCCTGGTCGGCGCGCGCAGCCTGCACGTCGCGGAACGCCGAAATCACCTCCGCTGGGGGGTCCACTTTCTGAAGAACCACTTGCGTGATTTGGATCCCGGCTTTGTAGCTGTCGAGCGTGCGCTGGAGAAGTGCTTTGACCGCCTCTTCGATTTCCTGGCGGTTCTTTGTCAGAATTGGTTGAATTTCGTTCTGGCCGATGACCTCGCGCATGGCGGCTTCTGCAACGGCCTTCACGTTTGAATTTGCGTCGAGGCTGTCGCCCTGATTGCGAACGTTGAAAAGGAAGGCGGCCGCATCCTTCACGTTCCAGAACACGCTGAAATTCACATCGACGATATTTTCATCGCCGGTTAGCATCAGGCTTTCCTCGGACCGGTTTGGCGACCGAATCTGGCCGAATGCGCCGGTTCCACCCGAGCTGAACCCGATTTCGATGCGGTTCTGCCGCGTATAGGGAATGACAGTCACTTCCTCGACGGGGTAGGGCCAGCGGAAGTTGAGACCGTTATACAACTCGCGATCATACTTGCCGAAGCGCTGGACGACGCCGCGCTCATCCGGGTTGATGCGGACAGTAAATCCGAAATAGCCTACAGCGGTCGCGACGACGAGAAAAATCAGAACCGAGCCGAAAATCCCGATGCCGCCTGGCATGGCCTGGCGAAGTTTGTCTTGGCTGCGCCGGAGGATTTCCTCCAGGTCGGGTTGTTGCCCGCCGCCGGATGGACCTTGACCCCAAGGGCCACCGGGACCGCCTTTCCAGTTGCCGCCGCCATTCTGATTCCACGGCATTTTGATATTCCTTCGCAATCGGCAAGACTGCCCCCTTTAGGCTGTCCGCTTGGCTATTCATCAGGTCTGTAAGAGGATGTCAATTACGGTAACGATCTGATAAGTCTTCGTTCGTCGCGAGACCAGCGCGCTCATATTAAGGAATTATGAAAGTCCCGCTTCCCGATGTGCCCCGGCATATGGACCTGGGCGTAAGCCGAGTTAAGCACCCTTCCGGGCGCCAAGATTACATCGGTGACAGGGAACTCGTCGCGATCGCTCGCCGGACGGTCTTCCCGGGAGACTTCCCGCCATTCGCCGCTCAATGCCGGTTTCCATGACACGTCGCCCTCGGGCGACCCGTGCACGCGCGTCAGGTAAATCCGGTTTGCATGCGGCAGAGCCGCTTCAAAAAGCTTAGCCCCGCCGATGACGAAAGCCTCACTCACGCCTCGCCCCTTCGCCTGCGCGCGAGCGATGCTCAACGCCTCTTCCAGCGAATGTGCGGCGAAAACCTCGGGCTGTGCTCCCGAGTGCACGTCCCCTCGGCTCACAACGATGGAATCGCGGCCGTCGAGCGGCTTGCCGATGGCCTCGAAGGTCTTCCGGCCCATGATCAGCGGATGGCCCATGGTGAGTTTCCGGAAGCGGCGCAAATCGCTCCCAAGCCGCCAGGGCAGCTTGCCCTTGCGTCCGATCACGCCATTTTCCGCAATGGCGACGATGAGGGACAGGGTGAATTCAGCGCTTGCCGTCAAACCGCGACAGGCGCCTTGATCGCCGGTTGCGGGTGGTAGCCGGAGAGCGTGAAGTCCGCGGAGGTGAAGCCGAAAATCGAGCGCACGCCGGGGTTCAGCGCCATCCTGGGAAGCGCCTTCGGCTCGCGCCGCAGCTGCTCATCCGCCTGCGCGATGTGGTTGAGGTAGAGGTGTACGTCGCCAAAAGTGTGCACGAACTCGCCCGGCTGAAGGCCTGTGACCTGCGCCATCATCATCGTCAGAAGCGCGTACGAGGCGATATTGAACGGAACGCCCAGGAACACATCGGCGGAGCGCTGATAAAGCTGGCAGGAAAGCCGTCCCTCCGCGACGTAGAACTGGAACAGGCAGTGGCACGGCGCCAGCGCCATGCGCGGCAGGTCTGCCGGGTTCCAGGCCGTCACGATGTGGCGCCGCGAGTTCGGGTCGGTCTTGAGCGCTTTCTCAACCTCCGCGATCTGGTCGATGCTGCCGCCGTCGCGAGCGGGCCACGACCGCCATTGCGCGCCATAGACCGGGCCGAGATCGCCATGCTCGTCGGCCCATTCATCCCAGATGGAAACGCCGTTGGCCTTCAGATAGGCGATGTTCGTGTCGCCTGCGAGAAACCAGAGAAGCTCGTGAATGATGGATTTCACATGCAGCTTCTTGGTGGTCAGAAGCGGAAAGCCCTGCGCGAGATCGAACCGCATCTGATGCCCGAACAGGCTCAGCGTTCCCGTGCCGGTGCGGTCGCCGCGCTTGACGCCGCGCTCGCGCACCATGCGAAGAAGGTCGAGATAGGTCTGCATGATACCGTAATTCTAAGTCGAGTTTGTCTGGACGCGAAGAATCCCGCCGCCGCTATCCCGGAAAGGCAAAGCCTTGTCCGGGGATGGTAACAGAGAAGCGCGAGCGGCGTCCGAGATAACAATCCGCGCTTAGGCCGCGCTATTTCCACTCCTCGATGTCGATGTAAGGCTGTTCCTCGAGCGGCTGAATTGTCACCCCTGCTGGAACCGGCTCGTCTTTGTGCTCCTCGGCAGCGCGCTTGGCGGCCTTCTGCACCTCGGAATTGAGATCGATCTGCGAGCAAAGCCCAAGCGCGACCGGGTCCTGCGGCTGCAGATTGGCCGAGTTCCAGTGCGTGCGCTCACGGATCGATTCGATCGTCGATTTCGTGGTGCCGACAAGCCGCATGATCTGCGTGTCGCGCAACTCGGGGTGATGCCGCAGAAGCCAGAGGATCGCGTTGGGCCGGTCGTGGCGGCGCGACACCGGCGTGTATTTCGGCGCCCGCTTCGCCTTGATTTCGGGGATGAATACTTTCGAGCGCTGCAGCTTCAGCCTGTAGGCAGGGTCTCTCTGGGCGCGCGCGATTTCCTCGCGAGAGAGTTGCCCCGACGTGATCGGGTCCAAGCCGCGGATGCCGTGGGCAACGTCGCCATCGGCGATCCCCTTCACTTCAAGAACGTGCAGGCCGCAAAAATCCGCAATTTGCTCGAATGTCAGCGAGGTGTTCTCGACCAGCCAGACGGCGGTCGCCTTTGGCATCAGGGGTTTGTCGCTCATAAATCTCCTCCGTTCCTGGAAGCGATCCCTCTCGGCTTCCTGGGCGTCTTTTGTCGATTGTGTGGGGAATGGCAATCGAAGGGTTGTGGTCAATATAATGGGTGGTTTCGTTTTGTGCAAACGGTCGATTCACAGGCGGTGGATTGGTGTGGGTTGACGCTAAATCGCGCCAAGTGGCGCCTTCCCTTTAAGTTCAGTTGCGAACTCTCCCCAGGTGGGTCTTCATACGAGATGACCTGAGGCGAAAAAGCCAAGCAGGCTTCAACGATCGGAGGCTTCAATGAAAATCAGCGCGCGCAATGTGCTCAAAGGCAAGATCACCAAGGTCATCAAGGGCGCGACGACATCCCACGTCCTGATCGACGTCAACGGGGCGACCATTACCTCTGCGATCACGAACGAGGCCGCAGAGGACCTGAAGCTGAAGGAGGGGATGTCAGCCTATGCCATCGTCAAGTCCTCCGATGTCATGGTCGGCACGGACTGAGCAAAGTTCGTTAATCTGGCCAACGGATTGTTATCGCGGACGCCGCTCGCTCCGCTCCGCGATGACGGCCGCAGCGATCCGTTGGCGCGCCGGGCAAACTTTGCTTAAAAATACCAGGCCGGAGGCTTGGCTTCGCTTTTGCGGAGCTAGTACAGCCGGCCGGAAGTTCGCACTCCCATTGCCGCAAACGCTCAAGCGAACTTGCCTCCGGTAAGCTGTACTAGAATCAATAAGTTGCTGGTACGCCTTATCCGCGGGAAGTCCTGTCGACGCCCGCATCATGTGGGTCAGGACTTCCCGCGGGGCGTACTGGGCGCCTGCGCTGGCTCAGGATAATTTTCCGGACGGTTACCGACGCTTTTGGATTCAGCGGGCGCAAGCGCCTGACCCAATTAATACTTTCGCATGTAAAATGGGCACTTTTGCGCCGGTGATGTTTCGCAGCAACAGCCTGATTTTCGCTTTGCCAAACCCGAAGCTTAGCCATTCGAATCCTGTATCAGGATGTATATAGGATTTGCTCCCGCGAAGCGGCTTGAGAAAGCATCTTCAGGGGCAATTGGGCTTTGCACCGGAAGAGGCAAAAAAATGAACACTTCCCGCAAGAGCGGCAGATTGACTAAGGCGAGTGCGTATGCGTGCGTTGCAATCTTTTTTTCCGGCGCTGCCTATGCCGCCGATCTCAGCGAGCCCGGCAGCTTGAAGGACGCTTCCGAGGTTGCGGGCGGCATGACGCATTGCGGCAGTTTCGCCACGCTTCCCGCCGGCGTTTCTGGCGCGGCCATGGTCTGCCAGGGGCAGTTCATGGCGATGTACATGCCGATGTATATGGACATGCAAGGCAATTATATCGGCACGGATAAAGTCTCGACGGCGACACTTCTCAAAACGCCCAACATCTCGGGCGGCGGTCCAAAGTATCTGCGCTTCGTGCCGGAAAGCATGGACGCGGAGATGAACATGCTCGGCGTGACTTATGGCGTAACGGACGCGATCAACATCATGGTCATGGGGAACTACGTCAACAAAGACATGCCCATGACAACATACAACATGATGGGCAACAAAGCTGTCGGCACGCAAACCTATAGCACCGACGGGTTTGGCGACGTTTCTGTTGTCGGCCTGTTCCGCGTGTACGAAGACGGCGTCAATCATGTCCACGTCAACTTCGGTCTGAGCCTGCCGACGGGCAGCACCACCGAGCAGATGAATATGCTGAGCCCGATGGGCACATATATGCAGATGCGAGCCAACTATGGCATGCAGCTTGGAACCGGAACCACCGACTTCCTGCCAGGCGTGACCTACACAGGCAGGAGAGATTTGTGGTCATGGGGCGCGCTTTATCGCGGGCGTTTTGCGTTGGATAGCGACCAGGGCTATCACTGGGGCGACATCAACCAGTTCACGGGCTGGGCCGGCTACACGTTCTTTCCCGGCATCACCGCTACCGCTCGCGTTGCAGGCACAGTCCAGGGCAGTATCGTTGGAAAAGACCCGCAGATCTTTGGCGGCATGCAAGGCGCATATCCAGGCTGGTATGGCGGCGAGCGCGTCGATCTGTTCGGCGGCATCGAGATCGCCGGCCATCAGTTCGGCCTTGGCCACACCAAGCTCGCGATCGAGGCGGGTTTCCCCGTCTATCAGGACCTCAATGGTCCGCAAATCGGGGAAAACTGGCAGCTTAACGCCGCCCTTGGCATCATGTTCTAACCGTGTTGTTCCTGTCACAAGCAAGCTATGACGGCGGCGGAGCTTCCGGTTCCGTCGCTTGGTTTCTTATTCAAGGCTAAAGGTGCAAAGTGAAATATAGGATCGTAGCGATTGCGGCTGTTCTCGGGATTTTGGGAATGGCGATGGCGTTCCGCGCCTCCTTCGCGCAGCAGATGCATGAAATGCCCGCGGGCGAGGATATGAGCCGGCATCACATGGACGGGGCGTCGGACGGGGGATTCCATCGCCGGTTCGATGACGCGGAGAAGTGGGCCAAGGAGTTCGACAAACCGGAACGCGACGCGTGGCAAAAGCCGGAAGAGGTTGTTGACGCTTTGCATCTCGACCGCGCTTCAAGGGTGGCGGATATCGGGGCGGGCACCGGCTATTTCGCCGCCAGGATCGCGAAGCGTATCCCGGAAGGCAAAGTCTTGGCCGCCGATGTCGAGCCGGACATGGTGCGCTGGCTCGGCGAGCGCGCGGGGCGCGAGCACCTTGCAAACCTTGTGCCTGTGCAGGCGGGGGCCGATGCCGCGAACCTTCCTGAGCCCGTCGACCTGATCCTGATCGTGGATACTTATCATCACATCGGAAACAGGGTCCCTTATTTCTCCAAGCTGAAATCGTCGCTGCGTCCCGGCGGCCGGCTCGCGATCATCGACTTCAAAGCGGATTCGCCGATCGGGCCACCCGTCGAGCATCGCGTTTCGCCGGAGAAGGTCACGGAAGAACTGGCAGCCGCGGGATATACACGGGTCGAAAGCCATGACTTGCTGCCGAGGCAATACTTCCTCATCTTCAAAGCGGGCGCGTGAGTACGCCCGCAATCACAGTTTGCCAGCCAACGGATCGCCGCCCCCGTCATCCTGGAGCTTGATTACCCGCAAGTCTCCGCTGGCGGAAGAGGTATTGAAAACGTGAGCAAATTTCTCTCTGCTGTCATGGCCGAGCTTGACCCACTGCTGTCTGGCACAGTTTATGCTTGAAAGGGCGCATGACATTGATTCTACTCCGGTCTGGACGTTTGGCGACGATCTGGACACGGAAAGGGCAATGCCATGCGGCACAAGAATAGCGTCTTTCACGCGCTCATGCAGTACGTTCCGTGGGGCTATTTCGAGCAGCTTGTGGACGAGAACGGGGGTGACAAGGGCGTCCGCAAGCTGACCTCGCGCGATCATTTCGGCTCGGTGCTCTACGGTCAGCTTTCGGGGGCGTCGAGCTTGCGCGAGATCGAGGGCGCGCTTCATAGCCATCGGGCGCGGCTTTATCATGTGAACGTCAAGCCGGTGAAACGATCCACGCTGGCCGATGCGAACGCGTCGCGCCCGGCTGCGATCTTCACTGGGCTGTTCCTGAGGCTCATGAAGCAAACTCATCGCGGGTTGAGGCGTTCGCTCGAGGAGACGGTCTATCTGATCAATTCAACGAGCCTTCGCCTGACCGAGTTGAGCAAGGAGTGGGCGCGCTTTTCGTCTGGCGTCTGCGGCGCGAAAGCGCACGTCATATATGACGCGGATGCGGGCTGCCCCGTCTACATGGCGGTGAGCGCCGCCAATGTGAACGACATTTCGGCCGCCCAAGCGATGCCCATTGAGGCGGGCGCGAGCTACGTGTTCGACCTTGGATATTACGATTACAATTGGTGGGCTGGGCTCGACGCCGCGGGCTGCCGGATCGTGACCCGGTTCAAGTCCAACACCCCGCTTCGCGTGATCGAGGACCGGGCCGTCGCCGAAGACGGCGCGATTCTGTCCGACCGCATCGGTTATCTGCCCGCCCGGCAGGCAAAGAACCGCAAGAATCCGTTTGGCGACCCTGTTCGCGAAGTCCGCGTGCGCATCGAAACCGGTAAGATTTTGCGCATCCTTTCCAACGACCTCGACGCCAGCGCTGAAGAGATCGCCGCGCTCTACAAGCGCCGCTGGGAGATCGAGCTGTTCTTCCGCTGGATAAAACAGACCTTGAAGATCAAGCGCTTCCTGGGAACTTCCGAGAACGCCGTGCGGATCCAGGTTACGGTTGCGCTGATTGCTTTCATGCTTCTGCGCCTTGCCCATGAGGCCAACAAAATTGTCGAAAGTCCGCTCGCCTTCGCGAGGCTCATCCGCGCCAACCTCATGCAGCGAAGAACGATCCGCAATCTCCTCCAAACGGCGCCGCCGCCAAAACAGCCGCAGCAGCACCCCCTCCTCGATCTCTGGCCGGACCTCGCAGGGAGGGCGGCATGACAAAGCAAAAGTCATGCCGGACAGCAGTGGGCTTGACCCGGCCATCCAGTCACAATCTGAAATGCCTTGTTCTTTCTGGATGGCCGCCTCGGAGGGCGGCCATGACAATGGGATTTGAGGAAACAGCTGGGTAATCAAGTCCCGGAAAGGCGAAGCCTTATCCGGGATCGTAACGAGCTGAAACGCCTACCTTTTTGCGATACCGGCTCGCGCTTCGCCTGGCCGGGACGACGAAGCGCGGAGCGAGCGCTTAGCCGACTTCGAGCACGATCTTGCCCATATGGGCGTTCGATTCCATGCGGCGGTGCGCGGCCGCCGCCTGTTCGAGCGGAAAGGTTTTATCGATCACAATCTTGACCGCCCCACTTTCAAGGAGCGGCCACACCTTTTGCTGAAGCTCCTTCGCGATGCGAGCCTTGAACTCGAGTTTTCGAGGCCGCAGCGTCGATCCCGTAAGCGTCAGGCGCTTCAGCATGAGCGGCATGAGATCCAGCTGGACGCGGGCGCCCTTTAAAAAGGCGATCTGCACGATGCGGCCATCTTCCGCGGCGCAGGAAATATCGTCCTGAACGTAGGCGCCCCCCACCATGTCGAGGATGACATCCACGCCACGCTTGCAGGTCAAATCCTTGATTTCCTTGGCGAAGGATTGGGTTTTATAGTTGATCGCGCGCTCCGCGCCGAGGTCCTCGCAATAGGCGCATTTTTCGTCGCTGCCCGCAGTCGCAAAGACGCGCGCTCCGAAATGCGAAGCGAGTTGGATCGCGGTCGAGCCAATGCCGCTCGATCCGCCGTGAACGAGAAAGCTTTCGCCCGCCTTCAACGCCCCGCGCTCGAAGACGTTATGCCAGACGGTCATGAAGGTTTCAGGGATGCAGGCCGCTTCCGTCATGCTGGGGCCTTTGGGCACGCGCATGCAGGTTCCCTCATGCGCAAGCGCATATTCGGCATAGCCGCCCCCCGCGGTCAGCGCCGTCACTTTATCGCCGATGCCCCATTGCGACACACCTTCGCCAAGAGCGGCGATTTCGCCGGCGACCTCAAGACCAGGAATGTTCGAGACGCCGGGCGGCGGCGGGTAAAGGCCCATGCGCTGGAGAACGTCGGGGCGATTGACGCCGGCGGCGGCGACCTTGATCAAAACCTCTCCCGCGAGCGGTTCCGGCCTTGGCAGATCCTCGCATGTGAGCACCTCCGGGCCGCCTGGCTCGCGGATGACGATTGTTTTCATGGCGTTTCCTCCGGCCTGTCTGCTGGCTCCATCGCTGGAACCTTTACCTCAAATTAAGAGGCTCTTGCTATTATTCGTAAACGTAAGCTGGGTCGACCCGGAAACACCTCCAAAACTTATTGAGCCGCGTCCTCGATGCGGCTTTTTTTATTAGCTTTTTTTTAGCCGCGTCCTTGATACGGCTTTTTTTTTGGCTAATGTGGCCCACGCGTGTCCTCTGTCTTCACTTTTTGAAAGGCAGTTGCGGTTACATGTGTGATGTGTCTGGCGATTTGCGCCGGTCGTTGTGCGTATGGCGGATCCTATGAAGAGCTCTTGCGTTTCCGAGACATTCCAGAATGCTGCTCTTTTGTCGTTTGGCGACCGTTTCACGGCGTCGCCGCAATTTATGAAGCTTTTTCGGGAAGGCATGGACCTCGTCGAGGAAACCGCCGAGTATCTTGATGGCCCTGGGAGAGCGGAGGCCAAACAACTGACGCCGCCGGCAAGCCTTGCCTACACGTCAGAGAGCATCAGGCTTACGACGCGCCTTACGCAGCTTGCCTCATGGCTGCTCGTCCGGCGCGCGATAGCCTCAGGTGAAATCACCGCCGCTCAAGCTCATACACATAGACACCGGGTTACGCTTTCACCCCAGACCGCCGCCCGTTCGGAAGGCTTTGAGGCTCTGCCGGAGAACTTCAAGAGATTGATTGCCGAGAGCTTCAGGCTTCATGACCGGGTCATGAGGCTAGAGCGCATCCTCGGCGATAGCTCGGGCCCGGCGAACAAACCCGCTTCTCCAATCGATGGTCACATTGAGCGCCTCCGAATGGAGTTTCCAGCCGCCTAACCGGCGCGATCACTTCTTGAAAAATGCGCTCGCCGCGTCTTTGTGCGCGTCCTTCTGCTTGATCACGGCCTCTGCGCGAATAATCTCCGCTTTCAGAAGCTCGATGTAAGCGCGCAAATCGGCGACGGAATAGACCGTGAGGTCTTTTGGTTTTGAAGGCTGCTTTCGCGGCTCAAGATCGTCGATATCCATTCCCATTCTTCGCTCTTCCGATTCAGTCAGGATAAGCGCACCTTAGCGCGAAGCAAGCCTGCTTGCATCCTGTAGCAGGCAGGCGAAACGACTAGCCGTATGCGTTATGAAGGGAGCTGTCTCCGTGGGAGCAAACAGGACGTTTCGGAAGCGTGCAGTTTCGTCTTTAGAGCACGTTTGGGCTGCGTCAAGGTTATGTGACGGGGCGGAAACTCAATGCGGGGCGAGGAGAGGCTCCTAGCAGGATGCTGAAACAGGCGGAAATCCGGGCTTCGTTCCTTCGACAGGCTCACGATGAGGTCGAGCGATTTCAACGAATTCCACCTCATGGTGAGCTTGTCGTACCATGAGCCGCATTCTTTTCAGCGGCCTGCTAGATATCTTGCGCTGCGGTAACGGGAACACGAGCCGCCGCTGTTTGAGGCGCCTCACGCGTGTCCGGCTGCAGGTCTTCGTGCTCCGGTCCCGTCAGAGCGTTTTTGGCTTTGACGCTCCAGTTCCAGAGCGCCTCTGCCGGAATTGGCAGCACCAGGAACCAATGCTCCAGTATTCCCAAGGCCAAGATCACAATATAGAACGTGAATGCGAGCAGCTCGAACGGATCGTTCACAACCTCCATGGCCTTATACACGAGGATCGAGATGGCCACGGTTGAGACCGTAATCGATACCGGGAACAGAACGTTCATCGGGCTCCTTTTGAGGAAGCTCGACAGATAGCGCAACTGTTCCGGGAAGAAGTGGTCGTTCAAATTCCTCACACCAAGCACCGCGTTAATTTTAGCGCTCGAATGCATGAGCCAGATGATCGTGTACGTCCATGACCCGACGTGGTTTTTGCCATACATCGTCGAGAAGCAGATCACAACACCGAGCAAAGCGGCAGTGATCTCGTGATACATACATGTTTCGACGGCATGCCAGAAGTGGAGGGATCCCTTGCAGGACGACGGGCATGGCGTGGTGCGCGGACCGGTTATCATGCCCGTGTAGAATGTGAACTGGGTCCACGCCCAGGCGAGCAGACCGAAAGTGAAGCTCCAATAGGCCGACACAAGACTGTCGCTCTGACTGGTGACTGTCAGGCCATAGATCGATGCGATAAGCACAAATGTCGCGCCAAGGAAACTCCACTTATAGGTGTATCTAGGCAAATTATTGAGGTAGATGACGGCTCCCGTGCTGAACCACCAAATGAAGAGGACGAACAAAACCGGGAGCACGTACGTAATCAACTCGTCCTCACCATGCTGGGGCTAATCGTACACGGTCGGGCAGCTCGTTGCGCGCGGCTGGCAGAATGTAAAGCCGGGCGAAAGTTACCGCCGCCGCAGCGGAATAACCCATGTTTTTGACAAATCCCAATATTCCGCCTTCCGCCTTGGCGGCCTCGCGTTTCACGGACAGTTGGTACAAACGGTCGAACCCGCGGTGCAACGCCGGATTATCCAGGTCGAGCTTCACCGGAAAGACCTGCTGGGAGATCTGGCTTGTGATACGAAAGACTTGGAAGTCGTAGTCCGTCGGATCCATCTGCAGCGCTTTGTGGAACGCTGGGCGCGAATGATCGCGGACATACATGGTTGCGAAAACCGCAAGTACGAAGAAGCGCACCCAATATTTGTTGAGCCCGCTCAAAAGGTGCGGATTGGCGCGCATGAGCAGCGCGAAGGCCTCGCCATGGCGGAATTCGTCGTTACACCAGTTTTCGAACCACTTGAAGATCGGGTGGAAGCGAAGCTCCGGGTGCTTTTCGAACTGGCGATAAATCGAGATGTACCTTGCGTAGCCGATCTTTTCCGAAAGATACGTCGCGTAATAGATGAATTTCGGCTGAAAGAACGTGTATTTCTTTGCTTTGGTTAAGAAGCCGAGATCGACGCCGATCCCGAAATCCTTGAGCGTTTCGTTGATGAAACCGGCATGTCGCGCCTCATCGCGAGCCATGAGCCCGAACAACTCCTTCATATCCGGATTTTTGGCGCGCTTCTTCATCTCGGCGTACAGCACGCAACCCGAAAATTCTGCGGTAACCGAGCTGATGAGAAAATCTTCAAACTCCTTCCTCAGTTCCTCGGGTAACGCAGACAGATCGACGTTGAACTCTTCGTTCCGGATAAAGTGAGCGTGGTTTGGATCGCTCTTCATCTCGGCAATGAGATCGTCCCACTCCTGGCGAACCGGCGTCACATCGATCCGGTCGATCTCATCAAAATTAGTCGTGTAGAACCGTGGCGTTAAAATGGTGTCCTTTTGCGCCTGGCGGGTTAACTCGTTCATCGCCTCGGCTGGATGGTTTGCCTCGGTCATAGTTTCCTCCTGGGGGTAAAACTCACTTCGTAAAGGTCCGTGAGCTCCAATCCGGCTGCACGCGCCGTCATACGGCCGAGCCAGTTCGCGCGCTTCACGGTCGCCTTCCGCCGCTCGACGATCTTCTCTCCGAACGCAGGCTTGATCGGAGCCCCATGGACGACGACCTCGTCCCCGGGCCCAATGTCTACGTCACCATCGAGTTCGACGTACGCATGCAGGCTATCCGCTGTGTGCTCGACCTCGACGGTGCACGGCACCTCGAAGGTTTCGCGGCCCCCCAGCCAATCGGTTATGGATATCATTGCGTCTTGCCTGCAGTGGGAAGAAGTTGGGCGAAGGTTCTAGCGTTGGTGGGGCCGAAGGCCGCCAGCTCAAGCGTGTCGCCAGTGGCCGGATCGGAGAGCGACATTTTACCATCGCTCCAGAGCGTAAGGATGAAGGGAGCTTCAGGACCGGCCCTTGTGCGATGCTCTCGGTTTTGTCCCATCAGGCGCAAAGCCGAAGCCATAAAGGTGTTCCCTTCGCGTGGCAGGACGGCGAAGGGTTCGCCTGCACCTTGGTCGTAGACGGCAATAGAGCCGCCTGGCGCATCACGGAAAACCAGCGGTCGTTTAACGACAGCGGTTCGTTTCAACGAAAGATCGACCGTTTGTGTGCCAATGAAATTCATGGCTATCACAAGCGAAAGTACGACGACTATCGCTGCGGCTGCCAGCAGCGCTGGTTTCTTGATGCCTTGTACCATTATGGGACGTTTCCAGATCCCTAAGCGGCTTCTGCAGCGGGTTGGCCCAGGCCTGCTTCTTTTTTATCGGCGACGTCAGCGTGTTGAGAACCTATGCTGGCGCCTTCACTCGCGTTTTTCGCAAACGGAGCGAGGGCCGCTTTTAGCGCCTCGGCAACCTTTTGCGGTTCGGTAACGGCGCGCAGCATCGGCTCTGGCAAAGAGAACCGCCAAGGCCGGGCATGAGGCCAAAGAATGAGATAGGCAATTTTGTCCGGACCGGTCAGGGTAAGCGCGACGTCGGCCGTGCCGTTGGCATGCATCCTTAGCCCGACTGACTTTACCGTACGAAGCGGCACATTGACGGCCTTCGTGAAAGCGATGCCGTACCGAAGCACTACACGCTTCGTCGTCACGGTGTAGATGGTCGTTCGCGCGGCAAGAAAGGCGAAAGTCAACGCGAGCGCAATTACGATGCCAAGCAGAGCAGCTAGCCACGCATCGACCTCCAATGCATCTCTTATCGGTTTGCCATCGGAGTTAGCGACTGCAATGCGCCAAAACATAAGCACCGCAAAATAGATCGTGACCGAGCGGACATGGCAAAGGTGAACCGCTAGGGATCGCCAATCTGGCGATCCCTGCCACAAGATCTTCTCGTCTTCGGAAGGCCGGAACGGGAGGCCCCGCACCGGCTCGAAGTCGTATTCACTCATAAAAGGGGCTCCTGACGGGAAGGCTCTGCGTAGAGAATACCGCCGCCATAGTAGGCCACGACCTTATCTTCCTCAAGCAGCGTGATGCGATCAGGGCTCGATAACGTGGGAGCGGAAGCAAATTGGCTGGCTAGAATGGATTCAACCTTAACGGTGCCCTTGCCTTGGTTGATCTTGGCGAAGGGCATCGGCAGGAGAACGCGCTTTCCGCCCTTGACCTCGACTTCGAGATAGCGAATGAGCACTTCCGAGCGATCGACCCACAGGTCGCGCACCGTGCCGGCCACAACGCCGTCGGCGCCAATGACCGTAAAGCCGCGAGGATCGCGATCATGCTCGTCGACCTTGAAATCGTTCGCGACACGCATCGGGGCAATACGCGTCAAACCTTCAACGGTAAGGTCCGGCGTGTTCGAGCGTTGAACCCAGGAAGCGGGTCCGACGCCATCGAGCATGGGGTTACCGGTTGGAATCAAAGGCGATCCGCCGAAAGAGCTTGCGGGTACGGCTTTGATCGGGCGCTCCTTTTGGGACGCAGGCACAGACTGCGGAGAGGTCGACGTGCCGCCATGGAACAGCCGGAAAACCTTCTTATCCGGGAGCATGAACCAGCCGGGGGTTTCGGTTCCGCCGCGCGGCTCGGAAACCAGAGGATAGCCCTCGCGCCGGTCTTCGCGGCGTAGGTACAGGATCAGGATCGCGAAAAAGATCCAGAACGCATAAAGCACGACCTGGGCGACGTCGAGGTGTGATGTTAAGGCGCCAACTGGCATTTATATACCTCCAAAGTTTTATTAACCTGGAAAATCGGCAAGGCCGAGGTGGGCTGGCGTTTGCCTGGATGCATTACCCGCCGTTCTGACCAAGGGGCCGATGGCCGCGAGCGTCGCGAACAACAGAGCAATTTCGACATGATAGACAATGAGGTAACCGGTGTCTGCTCCCATGAGGGCCGGGCCGAAGCGTCCCTGCGCCGCAAGGTCTGCCATAACGTCGCGGAGCGCGCCTCCAAGCGCGATGCCGCCGCCGGTCGCCGACGCGCCGACAGCGCCCCAGGCGCCAAGCGCGAGACCGGCTTGTGCAGTCTTTGCAAGCTCCATCGCGGCCGTCAAGGTTCCGGCGGCGAAGAAGCCGCTGCCAAAACCGAGCGCAACGACGCCTAGCTCGAAGAAGATCGGCTCACCCAATGGCGCGGAGAACACAAAGGCCGTCAGCGCTGCAAGCCCGATCAAAACGCCGTATGCAGCCAAGCGGTAGGGATCGGCGCCCCGATCGAGACGGCGAGCCGCAACTGCCAGCGAGAGAAGGGCGCCAATCGCAAAGAAGGCCGTCAGAGCGGTCGTCTGACCAACGGTCATATGCAAAACCTGGCCGCCATAAGGCTCGATCAGGATGTCCTGCATGCTGAAGCCAACTGTGCCGAGACCGAGGGCCACGAAAATCCTTGTCCAAGGGCCGCCCGCCAAGAACGCTCGCCAGGAGGCGGAGAATTCAGGCTTGGGCTCTGCTTGCAACCCCTGTCTGGGTCGGCGAGGCTCCTGCTTCCAAAGAGCGATCACGTTCAGCACCATGGTCACAAGCGCCGTGCCCTGAATCACTTCGATGAGGCGGACCTGGCTGAATGTTGCCAACAACCGTCCAAGCAAGACCGCGCTCACGGTCATACCGAAGAGCAGCATAACGTAAAGGAACGCCACCACCCGCGGACGCTTGTCCTCAGGCGCCAAGTCTGTGGCGAGCGCCAAACCTGCCGTCTGCGTGGTGTGCAAGCCAGCGCCCACGAGCAGAAAAGCCAAGGCGGCCGCAAGTTTTCCGAGGATCGGCGGTCCTTGTGAGTCACCGGACAGAAGGATGAGAGCGAACGGCATGATCGCGAGGCCGCCGAACTGCAGGAGCGTTCCAAACCAGATGTAAGGCACCCGCTTCCAGCCCAGCAACGAGCGATGTGTGTCTGATTTGAAGCCGAGGAGCGCCCGAAATGGCGCAAAAACAAGCGGCAGGGCGATCATCAGGGCGACCAGCCAAGCCGGCACCGAGAGTTCGACGATCATGACGCGGTTCAGCGTGCCGTTGAGCAGCACAATCGCCATTCCGACCGTAACCTGAAAAAGGGACAGTCGAAGCAGGCGGCTGAGAGGAAGCTGAGGGGTGGCCGCGTCTGCAAAAGGTAGGAAACGCGGGCCAAGTTTCTGTAGAACCGCTCGAAACGGCGAGACTGGAGCGACCTGTACGGCTTGATTTGCGTCAGGACCACTGGGCACGGCACCTGCCTCTCTCTCCTCGACTTGAGCGTCGAGAGAAGCCGGTCTTCCTTCCCTGTGGTCCAAGAGGTCCGTCACGAAGCGGTCAACTCCATCGCATGCGAGGTGTAGAATCCGTTCACAATCCGCAGAGACCGGACTTTCTGCCAGCGCGCAAGCCGCAGGTCTTCCGCGATCATCGCAGAGAGCTTCGTTTCGGACACAGGCTCGATCGCAGGCGAGCGGTCCGAACGCGGAAAGAATTTTCCAGCGGTGTGCATTACGCTGAGCGCCAAAGTTTTGGGCGCGAACGTGAACACCACCTTGGATGTCGTCCTGTCCGCAAGCCCCGCGAGCACGTTCACAAGGTCTTTCGTAGGATAATGAATGAGCGAATCCATGGCAACGCAAAAGTCAAAGCCGCCATGACGCTCGTCGAGCATATCGCCCGAGTGAAACTCAATATTTTCGGCAACGTCGGCCGGCACTCGCTCCTTGGCAACCCCGATCAGCGTTGGTGAAAGGTCGACGGCGACAACGTGCGCGCCGCGCCTTGCCGCCTCGGCTGAAAGGAGCCCGGTGCCGCACCCTGCATCAAGAAGCCGCGCCCCATGCAAATCGTCCGGCAGCCAGCTCATGAGCGTCGCGCGCATCCGGTCGCGGCCCGCGCGCACGGTTGCGCGGATTCCGCTGACCGGTGCATCGGTCGTCAACTTCGCCCAATTGTCGGCAGCCGTCCTGTCGAAATAGGTTTCGAGGTCGTTCCGGCGCTCGAGGTAGGTGGGGGTTGGCATCAATTATATCCCAGGAAATCGAAGATATCGCGATCCTTCATCGGCTTGCAGTTCACGGGCGGCTCCGCTCCGGCCCAAAGACCGGATGCAAGGCGCAGATACTCCTGCTGCACGGCCTCTATCTCGGGGGTCGGCTCCATCTCGAACAACGTCTGCTTCTTCAGACGGCTCATGCGGATGGCATCCAGATCCTGGAAATGCGCAACGCGATTGAGGCCGATGGCGCCGTTGAAGCGGTCGATTTCGTCGGTGTTTCGGCTACGATTGGCGATCACGCCGCCGAGGCGTACCCGGTAGTTTTTCGACTTGGCGATGATCGCGGCCGCAATGCGGTTCATGGCGAAGATCGAATCGAAATCGTTCGCGGTGACGATCAAAGCGCGCTCCGCATGTTGAAGCGGCGCCGCGAATCCACCGCATACCACGTCGCCCAGCACGTCGAAGATCACGACATCGGTGTCTTCGAGAAGATGATGCTCCTTCAGAAGCTTCACCGTCTGGCCGACAACATAGCCGCCGCAGCCCGTGCCAGCCGGCGGACCGCCCGCCTCTACGCATTTGACCCCGTTATAGCCTTCGAAAACGAAGTCTTCCGTGCGCAATTCCTCGGAATGAAAGTTCACGGATTCGAGGATGTCGATGACGGTCGGGATCATGCACTTCGTCAGCGTGAACGTGCTGTCGTGCTTTGGATCGCAGCCGATTTGCAGGACGCGTTTGCCGAGCTTGGAGAAGGCAACCGACAGGTTGGACGAGGTCGTGCTCTTCCCGATGCCGCCCTTGCCGTACACCGCAAAAACCTTCGCAGTGCCAAGATTCACTTTCGGATCGAGGTGAACCTGCACGCTGCCTTCGCCGTCGCCTTCGTTTTCTGCGCCGGATGACGTGCCTTTGGCCCGGAATTTGGGGATCGGCTGTGCCGGGATACGCTCATACATCGTCATGCGGCTTCCTCCATGCCAACCCCTTCAATCTGGTCTTCGAGTTCCTCGGAAGCCTTGCGGAGCGCTTCGAGCGTCTCCTCATCGGGCTTCCAATAGTTGCGCTCGTGGGCTTCGTTCAGCCGGTTCACCATGCGCGCCGTCGCCGTGGGGTTAAGGGCGGCGAGCCGTTTGCGCATGGCTTCATCGAGCACATAGGTCTGCGTGAGGCGCTGATAGACCCACGGGTCGACCTGTCCCGTGGTCGCCGACCAACCCATCGTGTTGGTGACGGTCGCCTCGATCTGGCGCACGCCTTCATAGCCGTGCTCCAGCATGCCTTCATACCATTTTGGATTGAGCGCGCGCGTGCGCGTCTCGAGCGAAACCTGTTCGTTCAGCGTTCGCACCTTGCCTTCGCCGCGCGTCTGGTCGCTGATGTAGACGGGGAGCGCCTGCCCGCCCTTGGCGCGGCGCACGGACCGGGTAATGCCGCCAAGCGTATCGAAATACTGGTCGATGGTGGTGACGCCGAGATCGACCGAGTCGAGGCATTGATAGGCGAGATCGACATCGGCCAGCATGGTCTTCAGCAGCGCTGGCTGCGCCATCGGCGTGCCCTGGCGGCCATAGGCGAAGGATTTGCGGCGGCTGTAGGTTTCAGCCAGCTCGTCCTCGTCCTGCCAGGCACCGCTGTCGACGAGAAGATTGACGTTTGCGCCATACGCGCCGTCGCCGTTCGAGAACACGCGGAGCGCTGCGGTTTCCATATCGCACTTATGCGCCTCCTGATAAGCGAGCGCATGCTTGCGAACGAAGTTCTCGGATAATGGCTCGTCCGCCGTCGCCGCATCATAAGCGGCCTCGGCTAGAAGCTTCATTTGGAGGGGCAGAAGATCGCGGAAGATGCCGGACATCGTCATGACCACGTCGATCCTCGGCCGCGCGAGTTCTTGCAACGGGACCAGCGTCGCGCCGCATAGGCGGCCGTAACTATCGAACCGCGGACGGGCGCCCATCATCGCCAGCGCTTGCGCAATGGGCTCGCCCTCGGTCTTGAGGTTATCCGTCCCCCACAGCACGAATGCAACCGACTCGGGCAGCGCGTTGCCTTCTTCCATATGTCTCTGGAGGAGCCGCGCAGCCTGCTTTTCGCCTTCCTTCATCGCGAACACGCTCGGAATGCGGAAGGGGTCGAAACCGTGGATGTTGCGTCCGGTGGGCAGAATTTCCGGATTGCGGATAATGTCCCCGCCTGCCACAGGCCGGATATAGCGGGCGTCGAGCGCGGTGACGATGGCGGGCAGTTCAGCATCCTTGCCAAGATAGCCGTACATCTCGCCCAGCTTGCGCAGCTTTTCGAGGTTTTCCGGCGTGCGCGCTTGCCCGGCCTTCCTCAACGCGTCCTCAGTAGTCACGCCGTCGGCGACAGCTTTGATCGTCGCTTGCGCCGGAGTTTCGCCATCGAGAGCTTCGGCCGCGAAGGTCAGAAGATCGGTGCGCTCGTCATCGGACGCAGGCTTGCCGACAACGTGCAAGCCATGGGGTATCAGCGTTTCCTCAAGCTCAAAGACCTTGTTCGTCAGCGCGAGGATGCGGTCCTCCGCCTCCTCGAACGTCCAAGCCGGCTCGGTGTCTGCGAGATCCACCGCCGAAGCCTGGGCCTGAATGAGCGTCGCAAGCGCTTCACGCTCCTCCTGGGCAACATCGGGCGCAAATTCGCGCCAGCGCTGCACCGACCCCTTAAGATCCAGGAGCCCGCGATAAAGTCCGGCTTGTGTCACGGGCGGCGTCAAATAGCTGACGATCGTGGCTGCGCCGCGCCGCTTGGCGAGCGTGCCTTCGGAGGGGTTGTTGGCGGCGTAGAGGTAGAAGTTCGGCAGGTCGCGAATAAGGCGGTCCGGCCAGCAATCCTCGGAAAGACCCGTCTGCTTGCCGGGCATGAATTCTAGCGCGCCGTGCGTGCCGAAGTGCAAGAGCGCATGCGCGCCAAACTCGTCACGCAGATAGCGGTAAAAGGCCGCAAACGCGTGCGTCGGTGAAAAGCCGCTTTCGAAGAGGAGCCGCATCGGGTCGCCTTCGTAGCCGAAGGCAGGCTGCACGCCGACAAAGACGTTGCCGAATTGCGCGCCGAGAACGAAAACCGTGGCGCCATCGCTTTGCGCCTTACCAGGCGCCGGGCCCCATTGCTTCTCGATCTGGCTCAGCCAGCGCTCGCTGAGGATGTAGTCGTTGACGGGCACGCGGGCATGCACATTGGCGGAAGTGCCGTAACGGGCTGCGTTTCCACCCAGGATGCGCTCGCGCAACTCGTCCAGCGAGGCGGGCGCCTCGACGGTGTAGCCCTCCTCCTTCAGCCTCAGGAGCACATTGTAGAGGGACGGGAAGACCGCGAGCGAGGCCGCCGTGCCCACGTTTCCGGCGTTCGGGGGGAAGTTGAAGAGCACCACGCCGATCTTGCGCTTGGCGCGTTCCGTGCGGCGAAGTTGAATGAGCCTCTCGATGCGGGAGCACAACGTCTCAGCGCGTTCGAGGCAGGAGTGCATGTCACGGGCGCGCGATGTAGGGAAGGTGCAGTTCCGCTCGCAGCCGGTGCATGGCGCTTCGGTGCCGTCCGAGCGGCCGCCGAATACCGCGGGGCCCGTGGCGCCATCGAGCTCGGGGATCGCCACCATGATGGTGCTTTCCACGGGCATCAGGCCGCGCTGGTCGGCGCCCCATTGCTGAAGTGTTTGAAACTCGACGGGATGGGCGGCGATGTAGGGAACATCGAGTTCTTGCCAGGATCTCCTGCGCGCCCTTCGCATCGTTATAGGCGGGGCCGCCGACAAGCGAGAAGCCGGTGAGCGAGACGAGCGCGTCGATCGCCGACTTGCCGTCCTTCATAAAATAGCGCTCGATCGCCTCGCGACCATCGAGACCGCTGGCGAAGACTGGGATGACGTTGAGCCCGCGCTTTTCGAGGGTCTCGATCATGCCGTCGTAGTGCAGCGAATTGCCCGCCAGAACATAAGAGCGCATGACGAGCACGCCGACCGTGCCGCTTGCGCTGCCCTTCGCGTGGGGAAGCTCGTCAACGCTGGCGCCGACGCGGTTCTTGAGCGTGGGATGATAGACGCCAACTTCCGGATATTCGACAGGTTCGGCCGCGGAGAGTTTGCCGCGCAAGGCCTGGCGCGGTCCGCTGGCGTAGCGGTTCACAAGGAAGCGCACCATGTGCGCCATGTTGTCGTCGGAGCCCGCGAGCCAGTATTGCAGCGTCAGGAAGTAGGCGCGCATATCCTGCGCGGAACCGGGAATAAAGCGCAGGATCTTCGGCAGGCGGCGCAACATCGCCATCTGCTTCGAGCCGCCCGTCTGGGAAGACGCGTCGCCCTCTTTCTTCTTCGGCTTCAGGCGCTTCAGGAGCGACATCACCCCCGTGTCGGTGCCGTCCATATTGAAGCCGCCGAGCTTCGTGATCTTCACGACCTCGCTGGCGGACATGCAGGCGATCATTGCGTCGCACTTATCGCGCCGCGCGGTGAGCGCTGGCAGCACAGCCTGAATATGCTCCTCGATGAAAAGCATGGTCGTAAGAATGATATCGCCCGTCGCGATATCGTCGAGACACTCGTCAAGCAACTCAGGGTTCTGTCCCCATTCGGATGCGGCATGCAGCGTGATCCGAAGGCCCGGCATCTCATTCGCGAGCATTTCGTTCGCGCGAGCGACTGCGCTGGCGAGGTGACTGTCCAGCGTCACAATAACAAAGCGCACGGGAGCGCTACTAGCGACTGAAGTGCGCTTTTGCATCGTACAAAGTCTCTACTGTGATTTTTGAAATGCCGTGCTCAGTTGCGAATTGTTCGGTGTTTCGTTTCGCTTTGCCACGAACGAAGAATGGAATTTTGCGGAGCTCAGCCTCCGCATCCGCTCCCCAGACCAGTTGGTCGGGCGCCGCAGGCTGAGATGCGGAGGAAGCATTTTCTTCAACTTGAGAGACCGCCGCTTCCTTCGCGCTGTTCTGCTCCGGCGCCAGGTTAGGGGAGGGCGTTGGCGCCGCCGCCGACACGGAGGCGAGATGAGAGGGGGCGGCCTCGGCGTGAAACTCGAAATCTTCGCGGAACATGCCGAGCAGATGCTCCTCAAGCCCCATCATCAGCGGATGCACCCAGGTGTCGAACACGACGTTCGCGCCCTCGAAGCCCATCTGCGGCGAGTAGCGGGCCGGGAAGTCCTGAACGTGGATCGGGGCTGAAATGACGGCGCAAGGGATGCCCTGCCGTTTGGCGATATGCCTCTCCATTTGCGTGCCAAGCACAAGCTCTGGGTGCAACTCGCGGACCTGCGCCTCGACCTCAAGATAGTCGTCGGTGATGAGCGGCTCGACTCCGTAGAGCTTAGCCGCTTCACGCATTTCGCGCGCAAACTCGCGGGAATAGGTGCCGAGACCCACAACCGTGAAGCCGAGTTCTTTGGAAGCCACGCGCGCAGCCGCAAGCGCATGTGTGGCGTCGCCGAAAATGAAGACGCGCTTGCCGGTGAGGTAGGTTGAGTCGACCGAGCGCGAATACCAGGGCAGCCTCGACTTCGACGGAACATCCGCGCTCACGCCAGCCAGCGCGGCGACTTCCTCGATGAAGGCCTTTGTTGCGATCGCGCCGATAGGAACGTTTTTCGTATAAGGCTGCTTGAATGTGCGATCGAGATACTGCGCCGCCGTCATCGCGATTTCAGGGTAGAGCAGCACGTTGAAGTCAGCCTCAGGGAGCCGGACAATGTCGGCAGGAGAGGCTCCAAGCGGGGCAACGACATTGATGCCGATGCCCATGCTTTCAAGGAAACTCGTTATCTCCTGCACATCATCGCGATGGCGAAAACCGAGGGCTGTTGGACCAAGGAGGTTACAGACCGGGCGCTCGTGCTTGGGGCGCTCCGCTCCACTTTGCGAGTGGCAGCAGGCGCGCACCACCCGGTAGAATGTCTCGGATGCCCCCCAGTTCTCCTTCTTCTGGTAGGCCGGGAGTTCAAGCGGAATGACCGGGATCGGCAGGTTCAGCGCCTCGGCCAATCCGCCCGGATCGTCCTGAATCAGTTCCGCCGTGCAAGACGATCCGACAAGCAGGGCCTGCGGCTGGAACCGTTCGTAGGCTTCCCGCGCTGCCGATTTGAAGAGTTCCGCCGTGTCGCCTCCGAGATCGCGAGCCTGGAAGGTCGTATAGGTCACCGGCGGCCGTTTGTCGCGCCGCTCGATCATCGTGAACAGGAGGTCGGCGTAAGTGTCGCCCTGCGGCGCATGCAGAACATAATGCACGCCCTTCATCGCGGTGGCGATGCGCATCGCGCCGATATGCGGCGGCCCTTCATAGGTCCAGACGGTAAGCTGCATCCGTTAAACCTCCAAGCGGGTCCGGCAATTCAGCGGGCGGGCGAAAAGTTCGGCAAGGTCGCCCGCCTGGTCGTAGCCCTGGATGGGGGTAAATAAAAGCTCGATCGACCACTTCGTGGTCATGCCCTCGGCTTCGAGCGGATTCGCGAGGCCGAGTCCGCAGACCGTTAGGTCAGGCCGTGTTTTCCGGCATCGATCGAGCTGACGTTCCACGTCCTGTCCCTCGCTCAAGACGATGTCCTTCTGAAGCAAATCGAGCTCGGAAGCAAGGTGCTGACGATGGAGATACGGCGTTCCAACCTCCGTCAGCTTCATGTCGAGTTCGCGGCTGACGAAGCGGGCCAGCGGAATTTCGAGCTGGGAATCGGGGAAGAAAAAGATGCTTTTGCCTTCGAGCTTTTCTTTATGAGCGGTCAGCGCTCGCTTCGCCCGTTCGCGGGGCGCTTCGACAACCGACTCGAAGCGCGCCTTATCGACGCGGAAATGCTTCGCCGCTGCCTGAAGCCAAAGCGTCGTCCCTTCCTCGCCGAGCGGAAAATGCGCCGGGATATGCTTCGCGCCGCGCTTCTGCAAGTCGCGAGCGGTGTCGGTCAGAAACGGCTGGGCGAGCAGGAAATAAGTATTCTCGCCGACGGGGGGGAGGTCCGCGCTGTTCCTCGGCGGGAAGAACCGCACGCCTTCCAGGCCAAGTTCCTTGAAGAGCCGCGCGAATTGGTCCTCGACGACATCCGCCAGCGCGCCAACAACCATAAGCGAAGGAGCCGCGCCTCTTGGTTCTGCCGGCAGCTCCGGAACGAGAGAGGCAAGGCACGCATCCTCGCCCTGCGTGAAGGTGGTCTCGATCCCGCTGCCCGAGTAATTGAGAATGCGGACTTTTCCGGCAAAGTCATGCGACAGACGCTCTGCCGCGCGATGCAGATCGAGCTTGATGACCTCGGAGGGACAGGACCCGACAAGGAAGAGCATCTTGATGTCGGGGCGGCGCTCTAAAAGCCGTGTCACCACGCGGTCAAGCTCTTCATTAAGATCTGCGAGCCCGGCAAGATCGCGCTCATCGATAATGGCGGTTGCAAAACGCGGTTCCGCGAAAATCATGACGCCGGCCGCAGACTGGATGAGATGCGCGCAGGTTCTGGAACCGACGACCAGAAAGAAGGCGTCCTGAATCTTGCGATGCAGCCAAACGATGCCCGTCAGGCCGCAAAAGACCTCGCGCTGGCCACGTTCCCGCAAGACAGAGCGCTCGCGGGTATCGACGGCGGGCACGGCTCCATCGGCGCTCATCGGGCCATCTCCGGCTCAAGTTCGAGCGCCCCGCGCTGACGGGCGGCCTCATCGAGACGTGCCGCACGAAGTTTCAGCAGAAACTGCGCTGCGTTGATGACATAAGCCGTGTAGGCCGCGAGCGCGACATACATCTGCTGCTTGGTGTCGAGGAAACCGTAGATGAGAGCCGCCATATATAATGTGTGAAGCGCTATGACGAGGAAACTCATCACGTCTTCCCAGAAGAAGGAAGGCGCAAACAGGTACTGGCCGAACACCTTCTTTTCCCAGATGGCGCCGGTGACCATGATTGTGTAAAGGACGAATGTCTTGACGACGATCGAGAAAGTGGCTGCATAGGCGCCATTGCCGGTCATCAGATAACGCATTACGAGCACGAGACTGACGAGGAAGACAGCAAATTGCAGCGGCGCAAGCACGCCCTGCACAATTGTCCAAGGAGAGCTGTCGCGGCGGATGCGTTCTTCGGGCGAATAAAGCGGGCGTCTCAATTTTTTGCCCTGCTTTGGTTCCATGCGCGCTCCCCACATCGTGACCCCCGTATTTAGAACCGACGGGGCAGGACTGTCAACATAACTTGACGTAAACCCCGATTTACAATTATTTTGCCAAAGGGCTTTCTACGCTCAGGCAAGAAGAAAGAGGCACCGATCTTGTAAAATATTTTTGATGGGCTTTCTCTTTCGCTTAAGCCTCGGTCCTGGCGGTGGAACCGCGGTGCTAACTCTGGGGGAGCCTAAAGGATGCCGCCATCACGGGAAGCAGTTAGCGTAAGCCTTGAGGATGATCGTTGGACGATCCCGAAGAGCATATAACGCGGCTGATCAAAACGATAGAGGGTGAAATTATTCCGCGGCTTCTACTTTCTGATCAGGCCAATTCTCCCTCTGGGCGCGGGTTGCCTGGGGCTGATGTTCTGACGCCCGATGACGTTCAAGAATTCGGCGGCCTGATCCTCGCCCTCGACCACACGCGCGCCTATACATTCGTTGAGCACAAGCGCGCGCGCGGCCGGTCGCTCGAGAGCATCATCATGGATCTCCTGGCGCCAGCGGCGTCCTATTTGGGTGAGCTTTGGAAGGCAGACCGTTGCAGCTTTACGGAAGTCACCGTCGGCCTGTCACGATTACGCCAGATGTTGCGCGACCTTAGCCCCGAGTTCGAGAGCGAGGCGTCTGAAAGCCGCCACGGGCGGCGGGCGCTCCTCCTTGCAACGCCCGGAGAGCAGCACACATTTGGCTTGTTCGTGGTCGAGGCTTTTTTCCGGCGCGAGGGTTGGGATGTCTCCGGCGGCCAGATTGACTCGGCGGAAGAAATTGCCCACTTAGTTGACAGGCAGTGGTTTGCCATCGCCGGTTTCTCTCTAAGCTCGGAGCTTTTCATCGATCGGCTGGCGTCGCTCATCCGGATTGTCCGGCGGCATTCATGCAATCGCGATATTGGCGTCCTGGTTGGCGGCCCGTTGTTTATTGAGCAGCCGGAACTGGCGGAGCGAGTGGGAGCTGACGCGTTCGCTGCTAACGGACGCGCTGCAGTCATTGATGCCCGCGCGCTGCTCGCTCGCAAATCTGCGCCACCCAGCTAAACCGGAGCGCGAAGGACTTTAACGCAAAAATGGAGATCCTGGTCTCTCGCATTGTGAACCCTTTTCAATCACCAAAGAAAACGCTTGGCACGTTGAACGCGGACGTCGTTGCGAGGCTGATCTCGTCGGCGGCGGACGTGGCGCTTGTGGTGGACAAGAACGGCGTCATCAGGGATGTGGCGATCGGCAGCGAGGATCTTTCAAAAGCCGGACTTGGCGCGTGGGTTGGCGTTCCGTGGATGGATACCGTCACCTCCGACAGCCGCCACAAAGTTGAAGAACTGATGCGCGAGGCCGCCCTCAAGAGACCGACGCGCTGGCGGGAAGTCAATCATATGGCCACTGGCGGCGGGTATGTGCCGGTGCGTTATTCGGCCCTGCAAGTGAGAGAGGATGGGCGCGTTGTCGCCTTCGGCCGCGATCTCAGGGCGCTTGCGAGTTTGCAGCAGCAGCTTGTCGATGCCCAGATGTCGATCGAACGGGACTATGCCCGGCTCCGTCAAACCGAGCTGCGCTACCGCCTCTTGTTCCAGATCGCCTCGGAAGCCATCATCATCGCGGATGCGACCACCGCGCGCATAACAGAAGTCAACCCGGCAGCGCTCGCGCTTATCGGCGAACCATCAAAGAAAATTGCGGCCCAAACCCTCCTTGAGCTGATCGATCCGGCCGATGGTCCGGCCCTTCAGGACCTTCTCGCGACGGTGCGCTCGACGGGCGCCGGCGAAAGCATTCCCGTTCGTCTGGCAGGACTTCGATCGCAAGTTCATTTTTTCCGCGTCTTTCTTCCGGCAGGGCAGCAGCGCATTCATCCTGGCCAGGCTTTCGCCCGTCGAAACACAGACGCCCGAAGGGGCGCAGAAAGCGAACGCGTCCCTCGTCAAAATCATGGAGGGGCTGCCGGACGGGTTCGTCGTCACGGATCTGGATGCGCGAATTCTCACGGCCAATACCGCATTTTTGGATTTTGCCCAGCTTTCGAACCAGGAACAGGCGCGCGGGCAGCCGCTTGAGAATTGGCTTGGCCGGTCGGGCGTCGACATCAATGTCCTGACAGCGAACCTTCGTGAGCACAGCTCCGTCCGGAATTTTTCGACGATCATCCGCGGCGCTTACGGATCCTTGGAAGAAGTCGAGGTTTCTGCTGTCGCGGTGTTGGGGGGGGAACTGCCCTGCTTTGGCTTTGTCGTGCGGTCTTCCGCCACCCGTAACGCCGCGAAACTGCGTCCGGCCAATCTTGCCCGTTCGGTTGAACAGCTCACGGAACTCGTCGGGCGCGTTTCCTTGAAAGACCTCGTCCGGGAATTGAGCGACCTCATCGAGAAGCTTTGCATCGAGGCGGCGCTCGAGTTGACTGGCGATAATCGAGCCTCTGCTGCTGAAATGCTCGGCCTCAGCCGGCAAAGCCTGTACGTGAAGCTGCGCCGGTATGGCCTGGGCGATCTCGCGCCTGAGCCCGGCGAATAACCATTTTCAATTTATTTTTTGCCGCGGCCTGTAAACCAAAATTGACAGGTCAAGCTGCAAAATTTAGTGTTCCCGCATGACAGCACCAGCTCAGACGCCGCCAGCGCTGACGCGACCGGACATCGCCTCAGTCCTGGAGTACATGCACCCCATCACGTGGTTCGCCCCTATGTGGGCGCTCATGTGCGGGATCGTATCGTCGGGCGCGTCGATAGCCAGTCATTGGCAGATCCTGGTCGCCGGCATTCTTCTGGCTGGGCCAATGGTGTGCGGCACCAGCCAGGCCGTGAACGATTGGTACGACCGCCATGTCGACGCCATCAACGAGCCTGAGCGGCCTATTCCCTCTGGGCGTATTCCCGGCGCCTGGGGTTTTTATATCGCGGTCATTTGGACGATCCTGTCTCTCCTTCTCGCGACCGTGCTGGGGCCGTGGGGTTTCGGGGCCGCGACCTTTGGGCTCATTCTCGCCTGGGCTTACAGTGCGCCGCCTTTCCGGCTCAAACAAAATGGGTGGTGGGGCAATCTCGCCTGCGGCTTCGCCTATGAGGGCATGCCTTGGTTCACGGGCGCAGCCATCATGGCGGGAGCGTTGCCTGATTGGCGCATCATTCTTTTCGCCGCTCTTTATAGTCTCGGCGCGCACGGGATCATGACGCTGAACGACTTCAAGTCCGTCGAAGGCGATATCAAGACAGGCGTCCGTTCGATCCCCGTTCAGCTCGGCGTAAAAGGGGCGGCGAGGCTTGCCTGCGTCGTCATGGCGCTCCCGCAGGTGATCGTCATCGCGTGCCTGATCGCCTGGGACCGTCCGTGGCACGCCGATCTCATCGGCATCTCGCTCGCCATTCAATTCTTCCTGATGAACCGGTTCCTCAAGAACCCAAGGGGAGAGGCGATCTTCTATAACGCCACCGGCACAACGCTTTACGTGCTAGGCATGCTCGTCGCCGCTTTCGCGCTCCGTCCGCTGATACAAGGGCAGATGTGATGCCGAATTACCTGGGTTGGTTCGGGATCATTCGCCTCGGCCTCGTGCAGATGTCGCTTGGCGGCATCATCGCGCTAGCCACCTCCACGCTGAACCGGGTCATGGTTGTCGAACTCGCTCTTCCTGCGACGCTTCCCGGGCTGCTTTTCGGGATTCATTACGCCGCCGAGATGCTGCGCCCGCGCTGGGGATACGGTTCCGACAAGGGTGGCAAGCGCACCCCCTGGATTATCGGCGGCATGCTGGTGCTGGCTATTTCAGGTGTTTCAGCGGCAGCTTCGATTGCGCTCATGTCTACGAACACCGCGGCAGGCATCGCCTGCGCTGTTCTCTCCTATGTTGGGATCGGCATCGGCGCAGGCGCAGCGGGCACCTCTCTCCTTGTGCTTATCGCGAAGATCACAAGCCCCGCGCGGAAGCCCACGGCCGCCGCGCTTGTCTGGACGATGATGATCGCCGGGACGGCGCTGGCCGCAGGCCTCGGCGGCCGTATGCTCGATCCTTTCAGCATGACGCGGCTGGTTTCGGTCAGCGGCTCGATCTCCGCCATCTGCTTCACCTTGGCTGTTATCGCGATCTGGGGGATCGAGCGCCGCTATCTCCAAAGCGATCAGGCGAACGCCGGGCAGCAGCCACACTCCTTCCTTTCGGCTATGCGCGAGGTTTGGCAGGAGCCCGAGGCGCGGCGCATGACCGTTTTCGTCTTCATCTCCATGCTTGCCTTCAGCGCGCAGGAGCTTCTTCTTGAGCCTTTCGCGGGCGCTGTCTTCGGTCTCACGCCGGGTGAGACCGCGAAGCTTTTCGGCACGCATCGCAGCGGTATCGTGCTCGGCATGGTGCTCGGCGCCATCATAGGGAGCCTGAGCAGAAAGAGCGCCGGAGCTGGCCGGTTCTGGGTCGCCGGCGGCTGTTTTGCCTCCGCGATCGGCCTTTTTGCGCTGGCGTCGGTCGGCATCGGCGGCGCGGGCGCTTTCCTGAAGACCGTGGTTTTCGCGCTCGGCGTCGCAAACGGGACTTATGCGGTGGCCGCGATCGGCACAATGATTACGCTCGCAAGCGTCGGGAAAGGCTCGCGCGAGGGGACGCGCATGGGGCTTTGGGGCGCGGCTCAAGCGATCGCGTTTGGGTGCGGGGGTGTGGTTGGCACCGCGGCCGTGGACGTGGCGCGTCATTTCCTGGGTTCGCCTGCGGCGGCCTATTCGCTTCTTTTTGCCGTTCAAGGCGTTCTTTTCGTCGTGGCCACGGGCCTCGCCATCCGGTTGACCGCAGCCTCTGCGCTCGCCGGACAGGATCAGGATTCCGATCTTTCCTTCAACAATGCATCCGCCCAGGCCGTGGGCGAAGCCGGAGCACGAATGACATGAGTGAGCGTGACAGCTTTGACGTTGTCGTAGTGGGCGGTGGCCCGTCGGGAGCGACCGCCGCGACAGATCTCGCGCGGATGGGGCATTCCGTGCTCCTTCTCGACAGGGATGGCCGGATCAAGCCATGCGGCGGCGCCATTCCGCCCCGGCTGATCAAGGATTTCGAAATCCCCAACCACATCATCGTCGCGCGCATCAACTCGGCCCGCATGATTTCGCCCGCCGGCAAGGAAGTCGACATGCCGATCGATGGCGGCTATGTCGGCATGGTGGATCGCGAGGTTTTCGACGAGTGGTTGCGCAATAGGGCGGCCGAGTCTGGCGCGGAGCGCCGCACCGGCACATTCGAGACA
Source organism: uncultured Alphaproteobacteria bacterium (assembly GCA_963757195.1). Taxonomy (GTDB): domain Bacteria; phylum Pseudomonadota; class Alphaproteobacteria; order Rhizobiales; family Rhodomicrobiaceae; genus Rhodomicrobium. The sequence continues at coordinate 32,599 of CAVWQG010000001.1, read as the reverse complement.
TTTTCCCGCGACGATAAAGGCCGCGCCGTTGTCACCTACAAGACGAAGGACGGCGAGGTCCAAAGCGTTACCGGCAAGCTCGTTATTGGCGCGGATGGAGCGAATTCCGCGGTGCATAGGCAAGCCCTGCCGGATGTGCCGCAGGTCCCGTTCGTCTTCGCCTACCATGAGATCGTGAAATCGCCGACGGAAGGTCACGAGAAGTACGACGCCACGCGCTGCGACGTCTACTATCAAGGCAAGCTCTCTCCGGATTTTTACGGCTGGATTTTCCCGCATGGTCTCCACGCCAGCATCGGCACCGGCAGCATGCATAAGGGCTTCTCGCTGAAGAACGCGGTCGGCGATCTCCGCGAAGAATCCGGTCTCGACGATGTCGAGACAGTCCGAAAGGAAGGCGCGCCAATCCCGCTCAAGCCGCTGAAAAGGTGGGATAACGGACGCGACGTCATCTTGACGGGCGATGCAGCCGGCGTCGTGGCTCCGGCGTCCGGCGAGGGCATCTATTACGCCATGCACTGCGGCCGGATCGTTGGCGAGACGGCATCAGAGTTTTTAAAGACCGGGGACGCGAAGGTGCTGGCGAACGCCCGCAAGCGCTTCCTCAAGGCTCATGGCAAGGTATTCTGGGTTCTGGGCCTCATGCAGCACTTCTGGTATCGGAACGACAAGCGGCGCGAGCGCTTCGTCAACATCTGCCGCGATCCCGACGTGCAGCGCCTGACCTGGCAGTCCTATATGCACAAGGAACTCGTTCGCTCGAGCCCGGTTGCGCAAGCAAGGATCTTCTTCAAGGATCTTGCGCATCTCCTGGGATTGGTTTCACCGTGACGCTGGCGTCGCCGAACACATCGAAAGAAACAGCGCTGGAAGAGTCACGTCCCGGTTTCTGGAAAACGTTCCTAATTGCATTTGCCATCGCTCAGGCGATCGGCGGGATCGGTGCATTTACCACCGATCTCGGGCCGTGGTACCAATCTCTCAACAAGCCGTGGTGGCAGCCGCCGGATTGGCTGTTCGGACCGGCCTGGACGGTCATTTTCGCGCTGATGGCTGCTTCTGCAGCCTATGCTTGGCGAAACGCAACGACAGGAACCGGCCGGGCGATCATCGTCGTTCTGTTCCTGGCGAACGGTTTGTTCAACATTTCATGGAGCGTCTTGTTCTTCCAGATCAAGCGCCCGGATTGGGCGCTTATCGAGGCTGGAGCGCTTTGGCTATCCGTTCTGATCCCAATTTTTGTTGTATCGCGTTATTCCAGGAGGGCGGCTTGGCTGCTGCTGCCCTATATGGCATGGGTAACCTTCGCCTGGATCTTGAATTACAAGATCGTGCAACTCAACCCCGTGCTGTAACGAATGACGATCCTTCTCGACATTATAATCCTGTTTGTGGTGGTCGAAGCGGGCGTCATCGTGTGGCGGCGTTACGCCAGAGGCGAGGCGAGTGAGATTCCGGGCGATGTCGCCTACCTTGGCTCGGGCCTCTGTCTCATGCTCGCGGTCAGGGTTGCCTGGACGAATTCATCCGCCCTTCTCGTGATTCTTCTCGTCACGTTGGCGGGAGCAGTGCATGTCTTTGATGTGATCAGGCGTTTTCGTGCGTCCGACACAGCGCAAAAAAAAGCGCCCCGGTTTGGGGCGCCCGCAGCGGCATCGGAGCCGAACCCACCTTATTAGGCGGGGTGCGCCTTCAGAAAGGCTATGACGTCCTGACGATCTTTCTCGCTCTTCAGACCAGGGAAGATCATCTTGGTGCCAGGCACCACGGCTTTGGGGTTTTCTAGGTATTTATCGAGAGTGGCGTCATTCCAAACGATGCCCTTCTGACCCGCCTCCTTCATCGCTGCAGAGTAATTGTAACCGGCGCGTGAGCCCGCCACCGCGCCGTACACGCCGTTTTGCTCCGGACCGACACCCGCTTTGGCGCCTGGGCCGATGGCGTGGCAAACCTTGCATTGCTTGAACACCTGCTCACCGTGCGCCGCGTCTCCCTCGGCATAGGCGGATACGGACCAAACCAAGGCCGCACTGAGCACACCGATCTTGATGTATGTTTTCATATAGCTCTCCCTCACCCTTTCGACGATTAGTTATCTTGAAGCAGGCGATTGCAAACTGAATATGTTCACAAACTCAATCACACTCAACGCTGTTTGCAAAGAAAAGTGCGTGAAAATGTTCAGCTTCGGGCCCTACTTTCGGATGCCCCCAGGTTGGGGGAAGCTGTTGTGCCGACTAAGGGCGGATTGGTAGAATCCCCGAAGATTCCATAAAAAATCCATGCTAGTCTTCAGGCGGTTTTGGCGGCGGGGCCGCCGTGAATGGAGCGCACGTATGAGTTGGCGGCCGAGTGAAGATCCCGTCCCCGGAGATCGCAGGTCGTGCGATGCGCTCGATGTGGTGATCGTGCCGCGTGTCCGCGATCTCGGAGGGTTCAATGTCCGGCGGGCGTTACCGTCTGCCGAGCGCCAGATGGTGGGACCTTTCATCTTCTGGGACCAGATGGGACCGGCGGAGTTTGTTGCAGGCGAGGGAATCGACGTGCGGCCGCATCCGCATATTGGCTTGGCGACTCTGACCTATCTGTTCGAGGGCGAGATCCTTCATCGCGACAGCCTCGGGTCGTCGCAGCCTATCGCGCCCGGCGATGTGAATTGGATGACGGCAGGAAAGGGGATCGCTCACTCGGAGCGAACCTCGCCCGAGTGGAAGTCGCAGCCGGGCCGCAAGATGTTCGGCATCCAGAGCTGGGTTGCATTGCCGAAAGCCGCGGAGGAGGTGCAACCGGATTTCTTCCATCACCGGGCGGAATTGTTGCCCGTGATCGAAGCCGAAGGGAAGCGCGTTCGCATTATCGCAGGCTCGCTTTTTGGTGAGACTTCGCCCGTGCGCACCTTCTCGGAGATGTTCTACGCTGACGTGCACCTGTCTCGAGGCGCAAAGGTTCCGCTCCAGGCTTGTCATGAGGAGCGGGCCATCTATGTCGCTGAAGGAAGGATCGACATCGCCTGCGACACGTTCGAAAGCGGACGCCTCCTTGTGTTCCGCCCAGGGGACGAGATTACGGTAACGGCTGTCACGCCAAGCCGCCTCCTGTTTTTTGGGGGCGAGCCCATGGACGGCCCGCGCCATATCTGGTGGAATTTCGTATCTTCGTCTCGCGAACGCATCGAGCAGGCGAAGGAAGACTGGGCGCAAAAGAGATTCGATATCGTGCCCGGCGACGAGCAGGACTTCATCCCGCTGCCTAGATAGATCTCCATCGAAATCGCTGTCGCCGATGCTGGCTCCGTTTCGTCTCGAAGAATCAACGAGCTTGGCGCCGTCAATAATCGACTTTTAGGAAGCAGAGGCCGCAGGCCGGAGCGACAGGCCCGCAAGCCATGCGATTTCGCTCTTCCAGGGCGCGGCGCAAATCGGCCGGTCGCCACTTGCCCTCACCCACCAGCTTCAAACTGCCGGCGATTGAGCGGACCTGATGATGAAGGAAAGAGCGTGCGCTTGTTCTGATGTCGATGGTCTCGCCGTCTCGCGTGACGTCCAGGCTGGTGAGCGTGCGCAGCGGCGACTTTGCCTGGCATTGCGCCGCACGGAAGGTTGTGAAATCGTGGCGGCCTAGGAGGAACTGAGCAGCCTCCTGCATCGCCGTGGCATTCAACGGAGGTCCGACTTGCCACGCGCGATTGCGGTCGAGCGCCAGAGGCGCACGGCGATTGCAAATGCGATAAAGGTAGTGCCGGGCCTTTGCCGAGAAGCGGGCGTCGAAACTCTCATCCACAATTTCGCAGTCAAGGATCGCGATGGGGGACGGCCGAAGATGAAAGTTCAGCGCGTCTCGTACCGTTCCCGGTAGAAATTCGCGGTGCAGGTCGAAATGAGCGACCTGACCGCGAGCGTGAACGCCTGCGTCAGTCCGGCCTGCCCCGCGAGGGATGACGGGCTGCCCGGTTAAGCCCTCGATGGCCCGGGCGAGTTCCGCTTGAACCGATGGGCCATTCGCCTGGATTTGCCAGCCCGAGAAGGGGGCGCCGTCATATTCGATCGTGATTTTGTAGCGTGGCATTCACATCGAACTCGCGGCATCTGGTTCGGCCCGCCCCACCTTACATCCGATCGCGTTCTTGCGCCGGGCCGCGCTCCTGTGTGGGACCGCGTTCTTGTGTCTGATCTCGCTCTTGTGACGGGCCGCCGCGAGGCCCAAAGCCGCCGCCGCGAACAGGAGGCATCATCACCGTGTCATAGTTGCAAAGGCGCCGGGTCTGCTCTCTTTGCGAACATGGGCGAGGCGCCAGGTCCTTCGAGAAGCAGACGCGCACCTCTCGCAAAAGCCTCCTCGAGCAGACGACCTGGATCATGTCATCGCTCAACTGCTTATTGGCGTCGAGAAAAGCATGGCGGATGTCCTCAGGCGAAATGGACCGCGTCTTCGACAGATCCTGGAATTCCTCGGGGATGCGAATGCTGCGATAAGCGTTCCGGGCCGCGTTGAAATAGCCGTTGGGATCGAGCCCTGAGCACACGCCGTGCTTTTTGTACTCCTGGATGACGAGCTGGCGGCTTGGCATGATATCCATCATCTGATCAATCGTTTCCTGCGGCACCCATGGGCGCTTGCCGAACTCGCACATCTCGGGCCAGCCGCTCCGCTCATATTGCGGCCAAAGGCCATGGAGAACGAAGGAGTACGGACGCGCACCACTGCACTGCTGGTCGGAATCCCCTCTTCGACGGCTGTAGCCTCCCCCGTTGTCGTTGCGGTCATAACTATAGCGGTGGTCATAGGAGTGAAAGCGGCCATATCCGCCGCCTCGATCATAGCGATCGCGGCCGCCGTCTCCCTCTCCGCGGCTATCGCAGTAGGTCGGGGACCAGCTCATAGCGAGGACGTAATAATCAAAATCGCCGGGTGTCGCGCCGCGGTCGCCATACGCCTGCGCAACCATTGGAGCTAGGGCGCAAGTCGCCACGACGCTTGCGGCCAGAAAAACGAAGCGGAAAAAACGCCTTAGTCCCGCATTCATGGCCTTCTACTCACTTTCCTGGAACAATGACTGAAGAGAACGAAGCCGGAACATAGCCGCCTTCCTCATAATGTCAAGCCCCGTTCCTGGTTGGCCTGGTTGGCGGCGTCGATCGGAAAAAGGCTGCATTTTTTGTGGCGGAAGCAGGCCAAGGGAGCGGTAAGAGCATCGGGTAAGCGACCCGTCTTGGCGTCACTTCCTCGTAGATTTAAGAACGCGATCGAGGATCCGGCCTGCAGCCGTGCCCAGCGATCTCGCGAGCGACTTGCCGAACGCTTCGCCGTAAGTCTGGCGTCCGCCGCCACCCTGCCGTCGAGGCGGCGGAGGAGGCGGCTCGCTCGCGCCCGGCTTCTTCGGAATGCGGAATTCCCCAGCCCACTCATGGTCTTCGTCGCTTGGAGCGCCGCCCTCCCGGCGTCCATCCCGAAGGTTCTCGTAGGCGCCGGCCTTGTCGTCTTCGTGATCGTATTTCGCGCCAAGAGGGCTTGCCGCAACGATTGCCTTGCGCTCTGCGTCGCTCAAAGGTCCAAGCCGCGAGGAAGGGGGGCGGATGAGGGTACGCTGTACGATCGAGGGCTCGCCTTTCCCTTCGAGGAAGGAAACGAGCGCCTCGCCCGTTCCAAGCTCAAGGATCGCTTTCTCGGCGTTGAGCGCGGGATTGGGGCGAAAGGTCTCAGCGGCAGCCTTCACCGCACGCTGCTCCCGGGGCGTGAACGCGCGAAGGGCGTGTTGCACGCGATTGCCGAGCTGGCTCGACACGCGGTCAGGCACGTCGAGCGGGTTCTGCGTGATGTAATAGACGCCGACACCCTTTGAGCGGATGAGGCGCGTCACCTGTTCGATGCGCTCAAGAAGCGCTTTCGGAGCCTCGGTGAAGAGGAGATGCGCTTCGTCGAAGAAGAAAACGAGCTTCGGCTTCTCCGGGTCGCCGATCTCGGGAAGCTTTTCGAAAAGCTGTGTCAGCAGCCACAGCAGAAAGGTCGAGTAAAGCCGGGGCGTGGACATCAGCTTGTCGGCGGCGAGCACGTTCACGATGCCGCGCCCGTCTGGCGTTGTGCGCATCAGGTCGGCGATGTCGAGCTCCGGCCGCCCGAAAAATAGCTCTGCCTTCTGTTCGTCGAGCACGAGCAGCCGCCGCTGGATCGAGCCGACGGAAGCCTTCGACACGTTGCCATAGGACTTCGAAAGCTCGCTGGCGCGGTCGGCGACAAGCGAAATGACGGCGCGCAGATCGCGCAGGTTCACAAGCGGCAGCTTCTCATCGGCCGCAACCCGGAATGCAATAGTGAGGACGCCTTCCTGGGTCTCGTTCAGCTCCATCAGCCTTGCGAGGAGCATCGCTCCCACAGAGCCGATCGCGGCGCGGATCGGGTGGCCCTGCTCGCCGAACAGATCCCAGAAGACTGTGGGGCAGGCTTCGTAGGTGTAATTCTCAAGCTCGATGTCGCTTGCGCGCTTCTCCAGAAACGGCTTCGACTCGCCTTTGGCGGCGATGCCTGAGAGGTCGCCCTTGATGTCGGCGGCGAAAACGGCAACGCCGTGCCGGGAGAAGCCCTCGGCAAGAACTTGCAGCGTCACGGTCTTTCCTGTTCCGGTCGCGCCCGTGATTAGGCCGTGCCGGTTCGCCAGCTTGAGCGCGAGCATCTCCGGCTTTACGCTCTTGCCGGTGAAAATTCCGGTGCTGGTGTCTGCGCTCATGCCGCCTCCGAAGATTGCTCGCGCCTCAATTACTAGTACGCCCCGCCGGAGATCCTGACCCATGTGCGGCAAGCGCTTCCAGGATTTCGCGTTTGCGGCAATGGGAGTACGAACTTCCGGCCGCCTGTACTAGAGGCTATGCATCTAGGAAAGGATTTACCAGAGGCATAAGTGAAGAGCGACAAACGTTGGAGCAAAACCGGCGCTGGAGGAAGGGTTTTACCGCACGCGCCGCGTCCATGCGTCCCCTGTCTTTCGCCGCCGAGATATAGGCATCGTCGATCTATCGGCCGGCCGGGGCGTGGCGGCGTTTTCTCATGCTGACATGCTGAGCTGCAGATCAGCTGGACGCCGCCGCCGCGCGTTCCATTCGTCTCTTGTGATTTCCCAGATCTCGGCCTTGGTGAGACCCATGCGAAAGACGCGGTCCTCGATTGCGACGAGGCGGGCGCCTTCCTTTTCCGTGATGCGCCGCGAGGCGATGTTACCCACAGCCTTCGCCACCCTCAGCTTTTCGCGATTGAGGACGTTGAACCAAAAATCGGTCACAACTTCGCAAGCTTCCTGCATGATGCCCCTTCTTTGCCAGGGCAACCCAAGCCAGAACCCTCTGTTGTTGTCTCGCACGCCGTTGAGACTGATGCAGCCGGTCAGGTGCGACGGTCCATCTTTCAGACGGATCGCCCAGAGCCACATTTCGCCTCGATCCATGGCCGGCAACGCCCCATCGCGATAGAACTGGAGAGCGCCGTCTTCAGGATAGGGCCAAGGAATATTATGTCCCAGAAAGCTGACGATCTCCCAATGCGGGAAAAGCCGCTGGGTAGCGGGCGCGTCGTTCAGCGTGATCGGGCACAACGTCAGCCGCTTCGTTTCAAATACCGGTATCATGGGTAAGACCAACTCAGGCAATAAAGATCCTCTATAGCCTGTGTGCGTCCCCGGGACCACACTTCAAAAAAAACAAGGCATTCTTTCAACAGGAGAAATTGTGAAGAGGTCCGGGCGAAAGGATTTCAATCGAAGAAAATGTATTTGATGAGCGCAATCATAACGAGAGCGATCAGCAGCGCCAGGAGCAGGTGGGCCCACCCCACTCCAAACATCCAGCTGTGATGCATTATGCCATCGTGCATCATGAGTTAGCACTCCTGTTAACCTAGCGCGCGGGCCGGGATTCGCGTCAGTCCGGCGCTGACCGGGAGGACAAAGGGAAAAATGTCAGCGCCTGTCATTGCCAGGCCTTGGCCGGTTTCGCTCACCAGCATGCGCGAGATGATGGTTGCCCTGTGAAGTTGCGCCGTAAGCTGTCGCGCGAGGGACTGCTGGTAGGTTTCCGCGCTTTCGCCCTTGAGGTAGCCGCGCGCCGCGCGCCGGGCGCTGTGAAGCGCAATCGACATGCCATCGCCGGAGAATGATGGTATCGCCGCAGCCTGATCGCCAAGACGCCAGACGCCTCCGCTTTCCCAAGCGACGTGTCCATAGGGCAGGCCGGAGATTGCAAGAGGCTTTTCCATAAGGCAGACGGCGCCGTCCAGGCGCTGGTTGAGATGCGGGCAGCGCTCCTGCATGCCACTCAGGAGACTCTCCCACGATCCATACTTGGCGGCATAAGCATCCTTGCGGACGATGAGACAGAGATTTGCGCGGCCGCCTTCAACCTCCTGCAAGCCTGCATAGCCGCCCGGAAACAGCATCAACTCGACGTGGCCGGAAAGTTCGGCGGCCTGGTCCGCCTTCAAACGCCGATACGCCTTGAAAGCGATGCATTCGGGATGCTGGCCGCGAGTGCGTTTCCAGTCTTTCAAATCGTGCTTGCCGGTCGCGAGGAAAACCTCTTTCGCCTCGACAGAATCAGCGCCTTCGAGATGGACGGCCCAAACGTCGCCCTGCCTCTCCATGTCCTTGACGCGATGGCCGCGCCGGATTTCGGCCCCGGCCTCGGATGCAAGTTGCAGAAGAGCCTCATCGAGGACGCGACGGGACAGGCTTTGAGCCTGGAATGGAAGCTCGGACGTTACAGCGGCGGCGTGCCGGGCAAGGCGCACATGCCGGATTGGAACGCTGCCAAGGCTTTCAACCGAGACGCCCAGATCGCGAAGATAGCGCACGCCCTCGTGGCTGATGAATTCGCCGCAGACCTTATCGTGGGCTTCCTTCTCCTTCTCGAACAGGATGACGGAGCGTCCCGCGCGCGCCAGTTCCGTCGCCAGCGCAGGCCCTGCCACGCCTCCTCCGATAACAGCGGCATCATAAGGTTTCATTCGGTGTCCTTTACCCTTGAGACACAAAGTCTAAACGGCGTCCATGTCTCGATCCTTGCGGCGCCTTCGCGCAGCCCCGCTTCGTGCAAGAGCCGTACCCAGTCCTCTTTCTTGAAGGCGCTCGCGATCGACACCGGCCCGTCATGGCGCATGAAGCGATGCCGCCGAGCGGCCCAGAATGAGAACTTTAGGAAATAGTAGGGCAGGGGATGTCGCTCGATGTCATTGATGAACCAGCCGATGCGCGCGTTCTCTTCCATCCAGCGAATGAAGCGAACGAGCTGCGGCTCGGGCAGATGATGGGTGAAAAGAGAGCTCATGATAATGTCGGCGCCGCCCTCGATATGGAAGTCGAAGAGATCGGCCGTGACCCATCGCAGAGGACGCCCGGGCGCGGTCGCTTCTGCTGCAGACCGCGCCGCCCACGGATTCATGTCGACGCCGGTGATCTCAAGGTCGATGCCGTTTTTGGCTGCCCAGCGATCCACCTTTCGCGCCATGTCGCCATAGCCGCTCGCCGCATCGATGACGCGGATTGGCCGGTCTTCGGCGAGGCGGCCTTCGCGCGCCAGCCGCTTGAAAAACGCGAGCGTTGGGCGATAAGCGAGGGATAGCTCGTTCGCCTGCGTGAGTTCTCGAAGAACGCCGCGAAGCTCTTCATAGCTGACGGTCTCGATATCCATCAGCTCCGGCGTCGTGTCCCGTTTCGAGAAATCGGGCATAGGGCTCCTTGAATCAACCGGCCTCTAATCGAACGCGCGCCAAACCGACGCGGGTTGCGCTACACGGCCTTGAACAGCATCGTCTCCGCGGTGAGGCCGGGTCCAAAGGACATGGCGCAGCCGTTCGCCCCGGACTTGTTCTCCTCGAGAAGCGATTTCAGGACGAAAAGCACGGTGGCCGATGACATGTTGCCGAAGTCGCGCAAGGTCCGACGCGATGCGTTGAGCGCCGTTATCGGCAGCCTGAACGCCGCCTCGACTGCATCGAGAATGGCGCGCCCTCCTGGATGAACGGCCCAAAGTTCGATATCCTTCGGCTTCAGCCCCGCGAGAATTGCATCGGAGGCGCGCCGGATCGCTTCCCCGACGGAGGTTGGGATGCGGCTTGAAAGAACCATGTCGAAACCGAGGTCCCGGATATGCCAGGCCATCTGGCTCGCGGCTTCGGGAAGGACCGTAGCGTAAAATCGCTCCATCGAAAGCCCCCTCGGCTCCGCGCTGATGAGCGCCGCCGCGCAGCCATCCGCAAAGAGCAGAAAGGGCATCATCTGCTCGAGTTCGTAGGTCTCCTGGAAATGTAGGGTGCAAAGCTCGATGCTGAGCACGAGCACCTTGGCCTTGGGCTCGGAGCGGACGATGTGCCGTGCCAGCTTGAGAGCGTTCACAGCGGCGTAGCAGCCCATAAAGCCGACGATCGTGCGTTCGATGGAAGGATTGAGGCCGATGCGGTGGATCATCTCCAGATCGATGCCGGGTGCTGAGAATCCGGTGCAGGAGGTGACGATCAGATGCGTGATTTCGCTTTTGCGCTCGCCAAGGTTCAGTGAGTCGACAGCGCGCTGGGCAAGGACTGGAGCCTCGATTTCGTATTGCCGCATACGTTCGCCGGTGGATGGAAAATCGCCCGGTACGTAGAAGCGCGCTCCATTTATCGTGGCGCCTGAACAGTCATCGGAAGGTACAACACAGGACCATCGCTTTTCAATCTGGCCCTTTTCGACCAGGCGGTCGAAAATCGTTCGCTTGCGGTAGTCATCGAGCATATGTCGCTGGAATTGGACAAAGGCGTTGTGGACCTGATGGGGAGGGACAGCAGTCGCGATTTCATTAATGTATGCTCCGGACAAAGCGCACCTTCCTCAAGCGTTAACCATGGTGGGCTCTCCGAAGGGGTTGTTCTAAATCCCGCCCAACTCTGAGGATATGCGGAATAAGGGGGGGCTTCAAGCGCCGCTCCAGGCGTGGCTAGCGTCAGGCGGGTCGTCGAATAAGCGTACTTAAGCCCTTTCCCTGCAGAGTTCGACGCCCTGGCTCGAAAACGCCAGCTCCCGCGTATCCCAAGGAAGTCCGAGACGATGAAATCCGGTCACAAAGTAACATCGACAAAAGTGGGAATCGTGGCGGCATTTTTGTCCATGTCTCTCATTCAAGCGGCCTTGGCAAGCACGCCCTCGGTGGAGGGGTTTCGAGCGTGGATCGCTTCGTTCCGCGTAACGGCCCTGGAAAAAGGCATCCGCGCCAGCGTTTACGATAGTGTCACGCGCGGGCTTAACCCCGACTTTTCGCTTCCGGACCTGGATATGCCCTCCAAGAAGCAGCCGGAGCAGCCGGAATTCGTCCGTACGCCGCAGCAATATCTGAGTGAGAAGAATCTCGCAAATCTGGCCGACCAGGGGCGCAAGCTCTTTGCGCAAAACAAAGATACACTGATTGCCATCAAGAAGACCTATCAGATAGACCCCTACATTCTTCTCGCGGTCTGGGGCAGGGAGACAGGCTTCGGAACTTACGCGCACGACCTTCGCTATAACGCGCTTGAGGTGCTAGCGACCGAAGCCTATGCGGGCCGGCGCAAAGAGTTGTTCGAGCGCCAGTTCATCGAGGGCCTTCGCATGGTTCAGGAGGGCGTGATCGCTCCGCAGGACATGAAAAGTTCCTGGGCAGGCGCGATGGGCCTCGTCCAGTTCATGCCGGAGGATTACTTCAAATACGCGGTCGACCAGGATGGCGATGGCAAGAAGGATATCTGGCATTCGGTGCCGGATGCGCTCGCGTCGCTCGGAAAAAATCTCCATGGCATCAACTGAAATCATGAGCATCCCTGGGGCTTCGAGGTTTTGGCGCCGGCAAAGGTCGATTGCTCGCTCGGCTATCTCGACATCCGCAAACCTGTCAGCGAGTGGGCGGCGATGGGGATTACCCCGGTCAAGGGCGGGGAATTTCCGCGGGAGGTGATGAGTTGGGAGGCGTCCCTCTTACAGCCCGCCGGAATATACGGGCCTGCTTTTCTCACCTTCGACAATTTCCAGGTGATCCGGGACTATAACAAGTCCGATCTCTACGCGCTTTTCGTGGGCAATCTGGCCGATCGCATCCGTGGCGGCGGCGGTTTCTCGCAGCCTTGGCAGCGCATCGTGCAGGCGCCGACTTCGGACGTCGAATTCATGCAGAAAAAGCTCACCGGCCTCGGCCTTTACAGCGATACCATTGACGGCAAGGCTGGCGGGCGCACGCGGGCAGCGGTTGGCGCTTATCAGAAGCGCGCCGGCTTGCCGCAAACATGCTGGCCCACGGCTGAAATCGTGACGCATATAAAGGCGCATGCCGGTGCTCAGACCATGAACGACCACGCACAAAACTAGAGGCGGCGGGTCTTTTTTGGTTTCAGGCAAGTCCTTAATTTCAACACCGAAGGGGAATAAGGATGCGTCGTGTGCGTTGTTAAATACCCATGATTCTAACTTGCCGTGGAGGCAGCAAATGCCCCGTCGCCGAGCCATTGCTTCTCATAAATGCTTGCGAAAAGCGGCCATTCTGTCGCTTGCTACAGGGGTTGTATTGTCGGGAGACTGCAATTTTTACGAAAGGCTTTTCAGTGGGCAATCCGGACTCGGGTTTTTTGCCGCCGCTCTAGCCGGCGAGGATGACGGAGGCCATCATCCAAAGCATCCAGCCAGCGTGGACCCCGCTAGCAAGGGAGCCGACTCCCATAACGGCGGTCACGCCGGAAGCGGGCCGGGGAGGCATAACGCGCATTCGCATGGCGAGGGCATCCCGCTGGGGTCCCACCAAGCGTCCGTCAGTTACGATGCCAGCCGCAATATGATGAAGCTGCATCTTCCGCTTGGCGGCCAACACGAGTCCCATTCCGTGCTTCATGCGGGTCATCAGCTCGGAAGTATGGCAATGAGCGTCGGCGGAGCCCACGGCGATCCCCAGGGGAAAGTTGCAACCGACACTTATATTCGCAACATAACCGAGAACAAGGACGGCCAGACAGTTCTGGCCCTGGACAAGTCAGTCACCCCTGTCGCCGCACGCTACCAAAGCTCGATGTTCGACCGAGGCGAAGCAACGACGATCATGGCTAAGACAAGTGTTCCGATCAGCGGACGATCGTTCTTGCCGAACGAGGTCCTTGCGGTCGGAGCGGACCCGGCCTCCATCGGGCGCGCCGAGGCCTTGGGGTTCAAGGCCGATCCGATCATGAGTTCAGAAGCCGGCGATCACACTATCGTCCGCTTGACCGTGCCTTCCGGACTGGACGCAATTCGCGGCCAGGACCTTCTCAGCAGCGCTTTGCCGGGTCAGCGGTTCGAGCTTAATAGAGTTTACCGTCTTTACCGCGCATCAGCTCGTGAGGAACCGGTGACGCTCGATAAGAGCCTGCCCGCGACGGTTCCCGGCGCTACGCCGACATGCGCCGCGAACCGCTGTTTCGCAAGATCGGCGATCGGCTGGAAGGACACGCTTTCGCCATGCGCCAAAGGGCTCAAGGTCGGCGTGATCGACACCGATATCGACGAAGCGCACCCCGCTTTTCAGGGGCGTCATATTCAGCGATTCGATTTCGCTCCCGATGGGCGTTTGCCTGCCCCGAACTGGCACGGGACGGCGGTTCTCTCATTGCTGGCTGGAAGCGCTCTCACGAATACGCCCGGCCTCATTCCGGATGCGGACTTCTTTGCCGCCAATATCTTCTATTCCGATGAGAACGGCGATATGGCGGCCGACACGATCAGCCTGCTAAAGGCGCTCGATTGGATGAAACGCTTCGACGTGAAGCTCATCAATATGAGTTTTTCCGGCCCCCGCGATGCCCTTGTGGGCGAAGCAATCGCGCACATGAGCGAAGCCGGCTTTGTCTTCGTCGCCGCGGCTGGAAACGAAGGTCCAACGGCGGAACCGAGCTACCCGGCTGCCTATCCCCAAGTGATTGCCGTGACAGCGGTCACAAAAGAGCTGCACAATTACCGCTATGCCAACCGGGGAGACCACATCGACGTCTCGGCCCCAGGCGTGGATATCTGGACGGCGGCTCCGGGCGGCCGCGCGGGATATCACTCCGGCACATCCTTCGCCGCGCCCCATGTGACCGCGGTCCTTGCTGTGGAACCTCCTGAAGCCCTTAAGCAGGGGAAGGCCGATCTCTTGGATAATCTCGCAGTGATGGATCTTGGGCCGGAAGGCCGCGACCCGATCTACGGTCGAGGCCTGCTTTTGGCGCCTTCAGAGTGCACGCCGCCGGAGGAAACCCCTGAGACGACTGTCGCCAGCGCGGCCGAGTAGGCGGCTTTGGCAAGAGCTGAAAAACCTAGTACGGCCGGCCGGAAGTTCGCACTCCCATTGCCGCAAACGCTCAAGCGAACTTCCGGCCGTAAGCTGTACTAGATACTAAAGAGTTGCTGGTACGCCTTATCCGCGGGAAGTCCTGGAAAGCGCTTGCCGCAAATGGGTCAGGATTTCCCGCGGGGCGTGCTAGGGATTGATATACCCTGACTCATTGAGAACCCGAGAGAAAGTGCTTGCGAAGTTACGCGAACAGGATCTCGGTATGAGGCATGATTCGCCGGGGATTTCTGAGCGCTGCCGAACGGAAAGAACTGCTGTCGTGGGCACGCGACGGCTTGGCGGAGCATCGGCTTGCACGCCGGGCGAATGCGATCCTGCTTCTGGATGACGGGTTGAGCTGCGAGCGGGCGGCCGAGGTTCTTTATCTTGACGACGACACGGTCAGAGGCTGGCGCAAGCTTTATGACGAGCGCGGGATCGCTGGGCTCGAACGGTTCGATGCCGGAGGCAGTTCAAGCCGTCTTTCTATGGTGCAAGAGGAGGCGCTGAAGGCTTACGTTGCCGAGGCCTTGCCGCGCACAACGCGGCAAGTTGGAGCCTTTATTGAGCGGGAATTTAGCATTGTTTACGAAAGTCGCGCCGGATTGATCGCGTTATTGCACCGGCTTGGACTTGAGTACCACAAGCCGGAAGTCATTGGCCGCAAGCTCAATACTGAAAAGCAGCAGGCGTTCATCGCCGCTTACGAGAAGCTGCAGAACTCTTTTGGTCCAGACGAAGCCGTGCTGTTCGTGGATGCTGTGCATCCGACCCATGCGGCGCGGCCCGTCGGCTGCTGGGCGCCCAAAGAGGACAATCTGGCGATTGAGCAGACAAGCGGGCGGCAGCGCATCAACATTCACGGCGCTCTTAACTTAGAGACCGTGGAAACCCGCATGATCGAGGCCGAAACCATCGACGCCGCCTCGACGATCAGGCTGCTGGAAGCGCTCGAAACGCTGTACCCGCTGCTGGCGGTCATCCACGTTTTTCTGGACAATGCGCGCTATCATCACGCCAGGCTTGTGCAAGATTGGCTGGCCCAGCCTGGCCGCAGAATCCGGCTGCATTTCATCCCGGCTTACTGCCCGCATTTGAACCCAATCGAGCGGCTGTGGGGCGCGATGCACAAGCATGTGACGCACAACAAATGTTACGCCACTTCCAGGGAATTCGCCGGGGAGGTGCTCAATTTCCTGCGCAAGGAAGTCCCGCAAAACTGGCAGGAGTTCTGCGATTCGGTCACGGACAACTTCCGTGTCATAAACCCAAAGGATTTTCGGGTCCTGGCATGAACCGGGTATAGCTTTCGAAAATCACCCCTGAGCTGAAGTTTTCTTGACGTCCTTTAGAGACGGTTCAGCTCAATGACAGAAGGCGCCAGCGAAGTGTCGAAAGCTTTTTCGGCAGCCAGCTAGTTCCACACCAACTGGCATCGCAGACCCCCATGGACTGAAACGGTTGGCCAGCTTTCGGCAGCCTACTTCCAGCCGCTGCCGATGGCCGCGGTTTCTTGTGCCTTTCCGAATGCATCGCCGTCAATCATGCGATCCACAATCGCGTCAAGCGCGGTATCGGCAGCAGCAGTCTTTATGCCGTTGACGGAATTGCTGGCGGGAAGATTAACTTCAAGTGCCCATTGCCCGTCGCTGCCACGGCAACCGAGGCCCATGAAACGCCCATCGCTCGGGCTTACAACCTCGTATTGCCGGCAGTAGTGGTTTTCCTTGCTTTTGAAGGTCAGGCTGGCGCGCATCGTGACAGCTTCGCCCCTTACGCCGCCAATTCTAGCCTCGCGTCCGCTCAACTCCTTTTCGAGGACATCTCTAAGAGGCCCAATTGCGTAAATGTGGCCGTCATGAAACGCGACAAGGTCGGTGGAAGCGCTGTCGTTGTGAAAAAAAGCGGCGGCGCCTAAGCCGAGGGCCAGAAATGCCGCCGAGGCAGCGGCAAGCTGCCAGCGTGCGGCCGAAGCGGATGTTCCGAGCCACTGCGCAAGGTTTTCTGTGAAAAGGCGCGGCCCCTCCCCAAGTCTTTCAAGCCAACTCGCGAGGCCGTCTTTCTGCGACGGCGCTTCGGCAGCTTCTTCACCAAGCGGATAATTCAGAACGAAATCTTTGAGATACGCTGGGACAGGCTCGGCCATCGGCCCCGCGTAAAGCCTCGAAAGCGACCCTCCGGTTGCACGAAAGATTTCCATGCGCCCACGGGCTTCCGGGTGCGCTTGCAGGAAAGCCTCAACCTGGGCGCGCGCGAGCGGACTTCAGCGCGCCATCGGCGTAAGCCATCAACGTTTCATCGGTTACTTTGGCCACGGCGGGTCTCCAGCTTAATCGGCGCGATTTCGATTTTCGGATTGGCGAAGTCGTAAAGCGCGCGCCGCGCGCGGGCGAGGCGGCTCATCACGGTGCCAATTGGAATGTCCAAGACTTCCGCCGCCTCCTTGTAGGAGAGACCGTCCACGCAAACGAGAGCAATCAGAACTTGCTGGTCGCCAGGGAGCTCGGCGATACCTTTCGATACCTCTTGCAGCGTCAGCCGGTTCTCCGCTACTTCCCGGCCGTCTGAGCCGGCGATGTCATAGGCCTGATCGAGGTCAACGGAGTCGCCCCGCACTTTGTGCGCGCGCCGTTGATCAAGCCATATGTTCTGAGCGATACGAAACATCCAGCTATCGAGCCTTGTCCCTGGTTCCCACTGACTGATCCGCGATAATGCTCGCGCGCAGGTTTCTTGTACGAGGTCGTCGCCCTTGTCGGAATCTCCTGTCAAAGCGTAAGAGAAACGGCGCAGGCGCGGCAGAAAGTCCACGATTTGGAGGCGAGGATCGCTGTTCACGTCACCGCCTCCCCGGAACAATCGTATAACGGGCAGTGGGGTCGCTTAGTCCCTGACCAAAAGAAAGACCGTGGTGAACTTGCGAGCATGTGGCTAAAATATGACAGGTCGGCCTCATGGGCGCTTCGAGGTCTGAATGAAGCATTGTGTTTTGTGGCATACTTTCCAGCGCTCTGCCGCATTGCCTGATGCACGTTCATGTTTGGCAGGAGGCGCTACTCCCCCATCAGGGTGATTCTGCAGCCACCTTTTCACGATGGCAGGGTAAGCGAGTCAAGCCGTAGTCCTCATGTGTCAACGGAAAGCGCAGTCGCAGCTTGGGATCGAACCGTCAGATTCGCGCGGTACTGTGGCGTGAAGCCCACGGGTGGCCCGAAAGCCCGGATTTCTGTGCGCTATGCGGCCGCGGATTGTATACGGTGGACTTCACGGGCTAATTGCAGTCGATAGCGCCTTTCTGCTTGATTGGAGGCGCGGCTCACTTTATCCTTCCGTCACTGCTGCCCCGTTCGTCTAGCGGTCAGGACGCGGCCCTCTCACGGCTGAAACAGGAGTTCGATTCTCCTACGGGGCGCCAATTTATCGAAATAGGGCTTAGTTCGTTTTCTCGTACGTGCCAATGAGCGTGGCATGGGCGAGAATATGATTGCTCATGGCCGCTTCCAAGGCTGCTTTTGTAGGCCGGTCGAGTCCGGAGAGAACGGTATCGAGCGCATAGAGCTTATGGACGTAGCGATGACGCCCGATCGGCGGACAGGGACCGCCATAGCCCTCACGTTTCCAATCGTTGAGACCTGATCTCGAGCCCGGCGGCAGAGCATCGGCTTTGGCGCCCTCTGCGAGCCCTGTGGAGCTTGGGGGTAGGTTGTAAAGAACCCAGTGCACCCAGGTCATCTTTGGCGCCCTCGGATCGGGAGCATCAGGATCGTCGACGATAAGAGCGAGGCTTTTTGTCCCCCGCGGTGCGCCCGACCAGGCCAGGGGCGGAGAGATATCCTCGCCTTCACAGGTATATTTTTGCGGGATGGCTCCGCCCTCTGTGAACGCAGCTGACACGAGTTTAAGCGTCACGGGATCCTCCTCAATTGCAAGAGCGCCAACGGCCCGAATGATAGCGAAGATCAATGTCGCCGCATACAAAAGGGAGCGCAGGTGTTGGAAATGCTTGATCCGCAAGGTTGTTTCTCTGGTTGCATCAAGCGCCTGTCACACGCCGCGGGGTCGTTTTCCCATGGTGCTCCCGTTTCAGGTTGCGCCGAAAGGTGTATTGCGTCGAAGCCGTCTTAGAGAGAAGATTACAGCACTCCTCCTTCGAGGTTCTCTCTTCTTCTGGACCCGGAAGACCCCGCTTCTACAAGCGGGGTCTTTGGTTTTTGGAGGGTTGATCGGATTTTGGTCTTCCGCCCTGCGAGAGATTTTGACAGGCCCTTCCGAATTGTCTGTCAAATCATCTTCCAGCTCCGCCTTCGCCCACAACCACGAACGGCGCCCAGATCGCCGGATGTGTCTCTTCCCCGTTGCCATTATCGATAAGGTCGAGCATGGATTGCCGCATCGCTTCGGCGCGGCCCATGGACCTGTCGGCGGCGAGCCGGTTTATGGCGCCGGTAATGAGTTTGACGGTCGCTTCCGGGTTGACCTCCCAGCGTGAAACGAGAAGAGCCCTGGCCTGCGCATAAAGAAATCCGCGGGCAAGCCCCGATAATGCTCCCGCGTCCAGAGCGCCCCCAGCCGCAGTGTTGCAGGCTGACAGGATGACCCAATCGGCGTCGAGATTCAGCGCGGCGATCTCCGAGGCGGTCAGATAGCCATCGTCCGTCTCGCTTGGAGTATCGGGCGGCGTCAGGATGAGGCCCGGTTCGGCATTCCCAGCGGCGTCGCTCGCAAGAGCGCAATGGGTTGCAAAGTGCGCGATCCGGTATTTGGCAAGCTCGCCGGTTTCGCTCAAACGCTTGACCACGTGCTCCATGGCGCGCGCGCCAAGGTAGATGTCTCTTGCTTCGGCGTGCACGTCACGAGCGATGGCGCAAAGCTCGCCGGCGGTCTCCGGGAGGGGCGGCAGCATGCGAAGGAAAGAGACATCGGCTAATCCGCCGATTATTTGGATTGTTGGGACGCCACGGGGCAGGGGAGCCGATGCAGTGGGCGCCTCTGTGTTCGCTGCGCAGGTCTTACCGTCGCGTGCGAGTTTTGCAAGCTGCGCGTAGGCGCCGTCAGGACCATTCAGCAGCGGATTGCCAAAGCCTATCATGGGCTTCTCCGCGACGCCCGGCTGGGCCAGCCGGCGTATCGCTCTCAGCGACGATGCGGACGGCAAGACCGAGATCGCATGAGTGCGGATGAGCCAAGCCAACGATTTGTCGTCGCCGTTGGCTAGCGGTGTCGTCGTCACCAGGACCTGGATCGGCAATTGCGTCAGCGGCCCGGATGGCACGATGAGGAGATGCTTGCCCTTGATGAGGTCTTCGACCTGGCTGAACAACGCTTGATAGAGCCGATGGGCGCGAGCGTGATCGAAGGGCGGGGGCTTTCCGGCATTGCGGTCTGCATCGGTGTAGTGTTGGCCGGTCAGCTGCTCGCAACGCGGACCCTCCCATGCCGCCTTATCGAGACCGCAGCGCAACGCCGCCACCTCTTGAGCCAGCGTTGGCGTGCCCATGGGCGAGCGCACCCAGCGGCTCGCCGTCTTGGTTACAACCCAGATGAAGGTCTCCTCAGGCGCAGGGCCCAATTCGCGGGTGTCGAGAAACAGGACCAGCGCTTCATCGTCGCCGAGCAGCGCCTGAATCTCTTCCACGGTGACCGGAGCGGGGCTTACCAGATCCGCATAGCGGGGAAACTTTGCTGCAAGTTCCGCATCGATCTCTTTGAGCCGCGCGTCGATGGCGGCGAGCCTGTCCAGGTTCTCGGCTTCGGCCCCCGTCTCACGCTTCTCCGCCGCCTGGCTGAGCGCGGCGTTTTTCACACGATCGCGATTCAGCCACTCCTCCGCCAAAACCTGGCGCTCGTGCACCAGCGTCTCAAGCGCCGGATTGCTGGCGGCAGCCCGCACCGCCATCCGCGTCAGCAACTCCCTGGCTTCGAAGTTCTGTGCCCGCTGCGCGGTCTCGAACATCTCGCGCGCGAGATCGGCATCCGGCATTCCGCCTTGGGGCGTCAAGCGATAGGCGGCCTTGACGAGCGCCCGGAATTGCGAGCCTGCCTGCTCCGCCTCGCCCGGCTTGTCGGTCAGGGCCTGCCCGGTGTCTTGTGCGCCCCTCAAGGTCCGGGCGGATATCGCGGCTGTGCTGCGGCGCCACAGTTCGGCGGCGCTGGCCCAGTTCCTCTGATTAAAATCAAGCGCCGCGAGGTCGGCGACGCTCCGCAGCGTCTGCGGATGGTCCGGGCCCAGAACGCGCTCTCTTGCCTCAAGGGCACGCTTGTAAAGCGGCTCCGCATCGCCATAGTGACCCTGGGCGATATAAAGCTGAGCCAGGTTGCTGACGCTGGCAAGCGTATCGGGATGCTCCGGGCCAAACACCCGCTCAAATCCGGCGGAAACCCGTTTATAGAGGGGCTCGGCCTCCGCATAGCGGCCTTGGGCACGATAAAGAGACGCGAGACTATTGGCGCTGATGAGCGTCTGGAGATCGTCCGCGCCGCGCGTTCGCTCGAGCCCGTCCAAAGCGCGCTTGAAGAGCGGCTCGGCTTGCGCGTAAAGGTCCTGCTCTTCATAAAGAGAAGCTAAACTGGAGACGGCGGAGAGTGTCTCGGGGGCCTCATTGCCGAATGTGCGCTCGAACCCCGCCAAGGCGCGCTTGAAAAGCGGCTCCGCCTCGCCGTAAAGGCCTTGGGCCTCATACAAAGATGCCAGATTATCAAGGCTTTTGAGCGTTTGCGGATGATCTGTGCCATATGTGCGCTGAGCGAGCGCCACAGCTTCTTCCGCGAGCTCTGTGGCCTCTTTGTCTTTGCCTTGCTTATGGAGTTTTACAGACTGCCGATCGAGGCCGACGATGTCCACACTCTGCGCATGAACAGCCGCCGCGGGAACGATAATGAAAATTGCAAAAAATGGAAAACTCCAGGCCGCGCGCCGAATCCACGACATTTGCGTCTCCGCGAAAGGCAATAAGAGCTTGCCTTATAGGCGAACGCCATTGCGGCAGCAATGCGAGCCAATGGCGCTTCTGCCATGCTAATGCGGGCTGGAGACGAATATGAGCTCGGATCGGTCAGCCCGATCTCGATATTCTGACAACAAAAAAGGTACTCGCTCCAGGCGCAACCTATGATACATAGCCGGCGAGGACGTCGCGAAGGGCAGGGGTAGGGAGCGGCGTCTTTTTTTGCACCGCGATTTCACCTTTTGGGGCCATCCGCTTGAAAAAAGAGACTTCAGTGCTCCGCATCTGGCTGCCGGTCGTGCTCTGGACCATGATCATCGCCACGGAGTCCCTCTTCGGGTCGGCGGCGAACACGGGGCCGCTTCTGAAAGGCGCGCTCACCTGGCTGTTCGGAGCCGTGGATCCAGTCGTATTCGACCGGCTCCACGCCGCTCTGCGAAAGGGAGGGCATTTCCTCGGCTACGGCATTTTTGGGTATCTCTGGTTACGCGCCTTCTCGGCGACTTTTCCGAACGGTGCGCGACTCATTTGTGGCGCCCTGGCGATTGCGTGCACCTTCTTTATCGCCTCGCTTGACGAATGGCATCAAAGCTTTTCTCCGTCACGGACCGGCCATTTCGGAGACGTAGTGCTGGATACCTGTGGCGCGCTTTTGCTTGTGTCCATGGCCTTGGTTGCGGTCCGGCGGCATCGCTAAAAGGCATTCGTTGCTGTTCGCCGCGACATATCGAGACCCAATTCGGCGTCGAGCGCCCCCGACGAGGCCAGCGGCGGACAGGCCCAAAGCTCGCACGCCACCGAGCCCACAAAATTTGGACGGCTAGCGTCGATGCCAAGCCCAGGCGCTTCCGATTATCTGATCCAGTTCGGCGATTTGAGGATTCCAGCCGAGTTCCGTGCGCGCTCTTGATGCATCGCTTATGAGCCTAGCAGGATCGCCCGGGCGCCGGTCTCCGAGCTTTACGGGAACGCTTAGCCCTGTGATACGCTCCACCGTGTCGATCACTTCGCGTACAGAAAAGCCGCGCCCGTTTCCAAGATTACATGCAAGGGATGGCGAGCCGCGCTCCAGGGCTTGAAGCGCCTTCACATGCGCGGCGCCCAGATCGGAGACGTGAATATAGTCGCGAATGCAGGTTCCGTCCGGCGTCGGATAATCCGTGCCGAAGATGGTGACATGTGGCCGCCGGCCCGATGCGGCGTCCAGGACAAGAGGGATGAGATGGGTCTCGGGATCGTGGAATTCGCCGGTCTCATTATCGAGGTCGGCGCCGGCTGCATTGAAATATCTCAATGCGACAGAGCGGATATTATGCGCCGCGCCGAAATCTCTGAGTATCCGCTCGACCATTTGCTTTGAGGCGCCGTAGGGATTGATTGGGTCCTGGCGCGCATCTTCGCGGATGGGAAGCAAATCGGGGACACCGTAAATGGCGCATGTGCTGGAAAAGACAAAATGGGGAATGCCATGGTCTCGGGCGGCCTCGATGAGCGTGAGCGAGCCTAGCACATTGTTGCGGTAGTATTTGCCGGGATCGACAACCAATTCGCCGACATAGGCAAAGGCCGCGAAGTGCACCACGGCCTCAGGCTTGTGGTGTCTGATAACATCGTCGAGCCGGCCGCGGTCGAGGATGTCACCGCGTTCGAATGGCCCCCATTTCACGGCCCAGTCGTGACCGTAAACAAGATTATCGTAGGTGACCGGCAGGTAACCCTCAAGGCTCAGGGCTTTGCAGGTGTGTGACCCGATATATCCGGCTCCGCCGGTCACGAGCACGTTTTTCTTGGAGTTTGGCATGGCATATCCCACTCTTTGCCGGTTGACATATCCCTCTACGATTAGCCGGCGGGACCTTCGATATCTAATCGGTCAGCGCGAGCGCCGTAATAGAGACGCGAAAAACCCGAAAATGGCCTTAAATAGATGACAGCTGGTTACCTAACAAACGCATAAACATGTGCATTGCGAGGCGAACCCTGTTGAGGTCACCGTTCGGATTGAATAGTCCATATCTATGTCAGAGGATACCTCGGCGTGTAGCCGGTTTTCGTTTCCATCAATGATAATCCAAAGAACTTATCGAGGGTCGAGTGAGCTTTGATCTGAACGGAAAGCGTGTCTGGGTTGCCGGGCGCCGAGGCCTTGTTGGAAGCGCGTTGGTACGCCGTCTTGAAGTCGAGAATTGCATTCTTCTGACGCCAGATAGAGAAACGGTCGATCTTCAATCCATTGCTGCGGTCGAACGCTGGGTCGGCGCCGAGAGGCCCCAGGTGATCTTTCTGGCTGCGGCAAAGGTGGGCGGAATCCTCGCCAACAAGCTTCATCAGGCGGATTTCCTCTACCAGAATCTTATGATCGAGTTGAACGTCATCCACACAGCGTTCAAGCAGGGGGTCGAGAAGCTTCTATTCCTCGGTTCCTCTTGCATCTACCCCCGCGAAGCGCCCCAGCCCATCAAGGAGGAAGCGCTTCTTACAGGGCCGCTCGAACAAACGAACGAGGCTTATGCTCTGGCCAAAATCGCTGGCATCAAGCTCTGTCAATCCTACCGGGAGCAGTATGGCTGCGATTTTATCTCCGTCATGCCAACCAATCTTTACGGCCCCAACGATAATTTTCATCCGAAGCACTCTCATATGGCGGCAGCGCTGATGTCGCGGTTTCATCAGGCAAAAATTGACAACGCTGCCGAAGTCAAGGTTTGGGGGACTGGGACGCCGCTCCGCGAGCTTCTCTTTGTGGATGATTTGGCGGATGCGTGTGTCTTTCTCATGAAAACATACAGCGGGCCAGTTGCGCTCAACGTGGGAACCGGGGAGGACTTGACGATCCGGTCTATCGCGGAAGTGATGCGCTCGGTCGTCGGATACGAGGGAATGCTCACCTACGATCCGTCCTATCCCGATGGAACGCCTCGCAAGGTGCTCGATGTATCCAAGCTTTCCGGGTTGGGCTGGAAAGCAAAAACATCCCTTCAAGAGGGGCTTACCCGAACTTATCGCTGGTACTGCGACAATTTAAACCAACTCAGAGCGGCTTGATTATGGAAAAGCGTGCATTGATCACTGGCGTTACCGGCCAGGACGGGGCCTATTTGGCCGAATTGCTTTTGAAAAAGGGCTATCGGGTTTGGGGCATCAAGCGGAGATCGTCCTCGTTCAATACCGGCCGCGTCAACTCATTTTATCAGGATCCGCATGTCGGTGATCCGCGTTTCAGGCTCGTCCATGGTGATATGACGGATGCCACGAACCTCATTCGCGTGGTGCAGGAGGTTCAGCCTGACGAGATTTACAATCTCGCGGCGCAAAGCCACGTCCAGGTGAGTTTTGAGACGCCAGAATACACGGCCAATGCTGATGGAATTGGCCCTTTGCGCATCCTTGAAGCCATCCAAATCTTGGGCCTCCAAAAGAAGGTGCGCTTTTATCAGGCCTCGACATCGGAACTCTACGGCAAGGCGGCCGAGGTCCCACAGAATGAGAAGACGCCTTTCTATCCGCGGTCGCCTTACGCCGCCGCGAAAATTTATGCGTACTGGATCACGGTGAACTACCGTGAAGCCTATGGAATGCACGCGTCAAACGGCATTCTCTTCAATCATGAAAGCCCCTTGCGCGGCGAAACCTTCGTAACGCGCAAAATTACGCGCGCTGTTGCTTCCATCTCGCTCGGCCTGCAGGAAAAGCTCTACCTAGGGAACCTGGACGCGAAACGCGACTGGGGCCACGCAAGGGACTACGTCAAAGGCATGTGGGCTATTGTGCAGCAAGACCAGCCTGACGATTACGTTCTTGCGACCGGCGAAACCCGCACCGTGCGGGAGTTCGTTGAAGCGGCCTTCGCAGTCGCCAACTATCGCGTCGCTTGGAAAGGCGAGGGTGTCAGCGAAATCGGGGTCGACGCCAAAACCGGGCGGACCTTGGTGGAAATCGACCCGAAATACTTCCGGCCCACGGAAGTTGACATTTTGCTCGGGGATCCCTCAAAAGCCCGGGACGTTCTGGGCTGGAAGCCTACGGTTCCGTTTTCGGCGCTCGTGAAGGAAATGGTCGCCGAAGATCTTAAGACCGTTCTCATGGAGCGGGAACGCGTCGAGCGGGATGTATGAGAGGCATCAACCGTCTCAAGACTATCGCTATACGGCTGGCAGATGCTGAGAAGACGGAAATCCAGGCTTCATCCTTCGACAAGCTCAGGATGAGGTCGAGCGATTTCAACGACATGGACCTCCTGGTGAGCTTGTCGTGGTTCGGTGCAACCAGAACCGTTAACTCAGCCGAACAGAATTCGCGTATAATTGTGGGGGTTAAGTCCGATGGAAACAAGTCCTTCTGTTCAAGCCTCAAACTGGATTGTTCTTACCGCGCATCCTCATCGTGAAGAGTTCGCAATTGAGAACTTGGTCCGGCAAGACTACGAAGCCTATTGCCCGATGATTGTGAAGCGCATCAAGCATGCCCGCCGGGTTTATGATGCGAAGCGGCCGCTTTTTCCGGGGTACATTTTTGTGGAACGCCCCGCTCAGCGTCATCTCTGGCGCCCTCTGCTCGGCACCTTTGGGGTGCGTTCCGTTGTTTGCCAGGGTGAGACGCCCTCGCTTCTCCCTGAGGGGTTTGTGGAAAGCTTGAAAGCGCGAGAGATCGACGGCGCTATCCAGAAGCCGGAAAATCCGTTCAAGCCCGGCCAATCTGTCACCGTAAATGGTGGTCCCTTCGATGGTCTGATCGGCCAGATTTTGGAGATTCGCGAGAGTGATCGAGCCTTGCTGCTTCTCAACTTCCTTAACCAGCAGACGCGAGTGCATATTGAAACGAAAATGCTGCGTTCAGCTTGAGGCGATCTTTCTCCGGCATCCGTAAGCCATCTTGCTGTGTCCATCGCCGACAGCGGACGGTCTGCGCGGGGAAGCCAAACCCAAAAGCCCGGCTCAACTCTCCGGCAAGATGGGCCCGGCCTCAGTGATTGGATTGAAACGGAAGGCCGTTATCGGACATGTGGGCCCCTTTTGGCTTCGATAACGAAACTTTGGGCGTAAAGAACAGGGAAAAATACAGGGAAACTAGGATTTACAGATGACAGCTGCGGCTTCGGACCTCGCCGGCTCGGATATTTCGGGCATTCTTGGCTGTCCGCTCACAAAAAGATAACAGGGAAATGCATCGCCAAAACAGGGAAAGTTATCCCCCCGAGGCCCGATGCAAAATTATTGCTTCAACTCGGCGCCGGTAGCGGCCTTTTTGCGTAATTCCACTCGCCGTGTATAGCATGGCGCTCGATGTTGATTTCCGCCATTTCCCCGTCGCTGACTTTGATACCTCGCGGGTAGCATTACAGTTGCAATTTCATCTTAAAATGCGCCTTTTGGGTGGCGGCCTGATGGGCCCTTCGCCAAAGGGACCAGGCGATGATGTGCGCCGGCTCGATGCGTCGTTACGCGAGCCTTATGGCTATGCGGCGAATTTCCTGAAGGGACCAGCGGATAAGCGGCGGGCCACAAAGATCTGGGGTATCGTTTGCTGTGTTGGCATCGCATTGCCGCACCGAGCTTCGAGGGCGAAGGCTCGATGAGCGCCCATTCCTTATCGGTCAGATCACTTGGATCGCGAAGTGTGCCGTGGTTGTACAACCGATGTTATCGTTCGTCCACATCGGCACCCCCGCAGAGCGGTCGGCGCCAGGGGTTCACAACTGATTCCTACCGTTCAACATGTCTTTGGACGGACACTTAGAGGCTTGGTTGTGAGCAGTTCGTACCCTGCAATTCTTTTGACCTTTCGTTATCGGAACGTAAATTTAGGGTATCGAAATCATGCGCTTGGAGAAGAACGCACGCTATGGCTGGCAGGGCAACAAAGAATGGCACGGGCGCCGGTCGCGGTAAGCGGACCCCGGACAGCGCGGCGATCCTCCACCCCAACATCCGGGGACCGCGTTACTACCATTGAGAGGGATCATGCTCACCCATCCGACACTCGATAAACTGAACGCTGTCGCTCTTCGGCATGGCCAAAGGCTTTGCCGAACTGCAAACAACGGGCGACGCCACGGCGCTTCCACTTCCTGAAGGCCTCGGCCTGCTTGTCGACCGCGAGATGAGCTACCGTCACGATAAGCGGTTTTCAGCAAGGCTTCGATATGCGAAGCTGCGGCACCAGGCGGCGGTCGAGGATGTCGATTATCGGACGCCTCGCGGTCTCGACCGGGCGCTGTTCCAAAAACTCGTCGCCGGCGACTTGATCGACGCACACGATAATCTCGCCATCTGCGGCCCAACCGGCATTGGCAAGCCTGGCTTGCTTGCGCGCCTGGTCACAAGGCCTGCCGCGACAACCGGTCCGCCCTTTATCAGCGCATCCCGAAACTGTTCTCCGAGCTGGCGCTGGCCCGCGGCGATGGCCGTTAGGCCAGGCTCCTCAAAACGCTCGCGCGCGTTGATCTTCTCATTCTCGCCGACTGGGGCCTCGAAGCTGCGACTCAAACTGCCCAAGCTCGCCTTGCTCATGGACGAAGCCGAGCCTGACGTGCTGGCCCACATGACCTTCCCGGCAGCACACCGGGCGAAACTACACTCCACCAATCCGATCGAGCGCCCCGATGCCGAGCTCAAACGCCGGACCGAGGTCGTGGGCAGCTTCCCAATAAAGCCGCCCTCACCCGCCTCGTGGGCGCAATCCTTCTCGAACAAAGCGACGAATGGGCCGTGCAGCGTGCCCGCTATATGACGCTGGAAACCATCGCTCCTTTGAGCGATGATCCCATCGTCGGGCTGCCCCCTGTGGCGGCCTGACCTTCCCGGCCCTGCCGGAGCATTGGCGATGCCAGCCGCCAGCTACACCACGTTCATGGGGCACGATCTACTCCCTCAAATAGCGGTCGAGACTTTCCACGGCCACAGGTGAAGCCAGCCCAGTCGTGATTGGAGCCGAGCGGCTCGGGACAGCATGGACGTTGGTCATTCAACTGCCCGTCAAGCGAGCCTGCGCTTATGCTCCCCGCAGCAGCCTGCTTAAGCCGTTCGTCCGGTTTAGGTGGATTGACAAGCGCGTCGAAAAAACCGTGCGATCATTCTCCGACAAGATCATCGTCTCATGCTCTGCTATCGTGCGCCGCGCGGCATGAGCGAGCGCTGACACGCAATAGTCGGTAGCTTACGCCGTTCGAGATAGGCGGCGCGCTTGATGAGTTCCTGAGTGTGTTAATCCACCCGAAAACCAAGCGGTTCAACAAGGCGTCTGGGTCGGTAATATGGTCGTCTTGTCTGCTCCGGCAGTTGGAGGTGTCCTTCTATCTTTTGGTCGAACAAGAGACGCACAAGCTCGGCTCACGCTTTGAAGGCCCTGCGGTGATTTGCCTGGATGGGCTTGATGGCTCCGGATGTTTCGCGGATCAGACTTTCCCACGCCGCCACAGCGTGAGCAAACTCGTATTTCGTTTCAAAAAGCCGTCTTGCGCGACTGCCTTGCTCGGCCGCCAACTTCGGATTGCGCGCAAGTTCAAGTATCGCCTCGGAAAGCCCAGCACCATCGCCGTCGCAGACGACGAACCCGGTCCCGCTGTTTTTTATAATTACGGGCCAGTTCGCCCTCAGGATGACCGACAAAAATAACAGGGCGGCCACCAGCTGCGATGCCATTATAATATTTGCTAGGGACGATCAGGCCTTCAAGATCGGGCTTCAGAGAGATCAGATGCACATCGGGTGCTGAGAGGCTATCGCTCAGGCGTTCGCGCGGTTGATAGGGGCGAAACACCCCATACTTTGAGCTTGCTTTCGCGCGCGGCACACTTCAGCACTTCTCTGTTTGAGCACCGCCGCCGATAAATAGCCATCGCACATCCTGATAAGTGGATAGGTCTTCTTCGGGGCTGTTTTGCGCGGCACCGTCACCTGCGTTTGCGAAGGCGGGCGCTTTGCTCACTGCTTTCTGCCGGCCTTCCGAAGAGCGGCCGCAATCAGGAACGTTTCGGGGTTGTGAGCGCGACCGAGGTTACCCGAATAGCCGACGACGAAAGCATCTTTGAGGTTCCATTCCTTGCGAAGGGCGTTGCTTTTGCGCTCCACGGGGTGGATCCGCTTTCCGTCGGCCCAATTTGCGATGATCGTTATCTGCTCCCCCTGGCACACCGCCTTTTCGGATGCGCCCGGCCATGCGCTCGCCGAGCACGACATTTGAGGCGGCAAACCGGAGCGTCAGATCACGGATCCGCCGCAGCAGGGACATGGCCCATTTTTGCGTCTTCGCGTTGCCAACGCCAAGAGCTGTCGCGATCTCTGGAAAAAGGTCCTGGAGCCAGTTGATGTAATGCGCTCCTTTGACCAAGGCGATGGGGCCGGCAACAACGGAGAGCATCGGGGGATCGGTCTTTACGACAACCACATCGCCACGCTGTGCATTGAGCGCCAGCCGGATGCCCGCCGACAGATAGAAGGTGAAGTAATCAAGTGTCCTGCCAAGGAGCTTGCCACGCCCGAACGCCGTTGTGGGAACTCGGCTGACTGCAACGTTCGCAACTCTCTCCTGGGGTGAAAGCATCCGATCACCGTCGTAGGTGAGCCGGGAAGTGATGACCTGAACGTTGTGTCCCTTGCCAGCGAGCTCGAAAGCCAGATCGGACAACATCTGACTTGTTGCGGAATGATCGGGGTAGAAGAAACGATTGATGAATATGATCTTCAAAGCAACCCCACTTCACTGAAGCGGTCAGAACTCCAAGGCCGCTAAGATGCTGCCGACCGCTTGTTTGACTGAAGACTATTCACGAGAAAGGTCTCACCTCCTTCGGGCGAGGGCCGATCAATGAATGATACCGCTTGCCGCACTTTCACGAGCTTTGAGCGTAGAGATTGGGGCCGAGAAACGTGTCAAACCCATGATTTCGATGAACTGGCGCGAAGTTTTTAAGAGGAAGTTGTTTCTGAGCTACAGCTGAAAGCTGGCCGCCATGCTCATCAAAAGCAGTTATCGCGGAGGAGGGCGATCGGCCCTGAGTTTTGCCGCGCCACAAAGGGAGCCTTGCAAATTGGACTCCCCAACAGATCGCAAAGCCCGTCCATGACCGTGCCCCCCGGCCGCGCAGGGCGGCGTATTTGGCTTTGCTCGTTGGATCATGCTGAATGGCGATGCGGGCCCAATGGTACATGGCGTTGGCAAGCCGGTTACTACAGGCTTGCCTCCGGACAACGATGCAACTTTTGCCAGACCTCTTGTTGACAGGCGCGACTCCGGCCAAACAGTTTGGATCGGTGCGCAAGGCGGACGCCATCACTTCGGCGTCGCGGCTATCGTCCTTGGCTCCTGCCAGCGTGAAGCGGTCCCGGAAGCGATCCATTTGTTTCGGATTGATGGCGTGAACCATAAAGCCGCGCTCGATCAGCGTCTCCACCACGGGTCCGTGCGGCGTTTCGATAGCGACGTAGATTTGGCTGGAGCCGGCAGCGCCACTTGCCGAAAGCTGCCAGGCGGCCATCTCAGCCAAGCCTTCACCGCCGTGCTCGAAGATTTTTCGCCGATCTTGCGGCCTGTGCCGTCTGTCAGAAAGACGTGATGGCTTTTGCTCGCCCAGTCCACGCCGGCGTACCATCGCTGTTCAGTCATGCCTTCTCCCCGCCTTCAAACTGCGAGTCGCCGCAACCTCGGCCAGTCCCTGTACTGGCGCTCGGAAAAAAAGGCACAGGTCCGGCGCGGACTCCCCACGGGGCATCGATTACGGCCAGTCTGGCGGGGCACACGTCCAATTTTGGCGATAAGATCGCAGGGTTTGTTTGGCCGCTCCCGCCAGACCGGCTCGGTTCGCGAAGGCTACGCTGATTTGGGCCGCCGCCCGCAAGCCGCACTCCGTTCCGCTACGCTTCACTGCGCGCGGCTTGCGGCGTGCCTTCACCGAACCGCCGGAGAAAAGTATAGGGTTCGTTTTGCAGAAGTGCTAGATTATTTATATTTAAGTAGTTATTCTCAAAGCAAATCTTAACGCATCACGTGGGTCATTTTGAAACTCAGGCTATCTTATACATCGTGTACATGAGGTTGCTGCCCTCTGGCGGAAAGTGAAAAGCTTTTCCGCTTGTGATTCCCGGCAAGGGAAGGAAAGCAGCGATGGGTATGTATGCAGGATTGGACGTGGGCGGCAAGACGACGGCGATTTGCGTTGTGAACGAGGCAGGCAAGATCGTCTGGCGGGGATGGCGGACACGCATCCCGATGCGATAGCCGCACGCTTGAGGGGTTTTCAGGACAAGCTCCTAAAGCTTGGCATCGAGAGCGGACCGTTCACGCCGCATTTGCACCGTTCGCTCACTAGCATGGGCTTTCCGATGGTGTGCACGGATGCGCGCCGGGCCGCGGATGCGATCAAAAGCTGCAGGCGCATGAAGAGCGTATGAGGGCCGGACCCCTGGGCCTTGGCCGAAATGCTGCGCACAGGCTGGTTTAGGCCGTGCACGTAAAGTCTGCGGATGCTTGGCGCCCGCGACCAGCTTGTCCGGATGAAGCGCTCGCTTGGCATTCAGGTGCGGGGTGCCCTCACCCGGCCGATTTGGCGTGAGGTTGCCGCGCAGGCATGAAGAAGTTTGCCGAGGCTGCGCATCAAGCCGTGCAGGCCGATAGGCTCTTGCAGGCGGGCATTGCGGCGCTTCTCGAATCCCTTGGCCTCGATTGACGCGCAGGTCGCCAGGCTTGACGATGAACTCAAGACCTTGCCCGGCGCTCCAAGGTTGCCTGGCGTCTGATGAGTGTTCCGTCGGCACAATCACGGCGCTGGCTTACATGGCCGCAATCGAGGACCCGAACCGCTTCCGGCGCTCCAGGGATATCGGCGCTTATCTTGGGCTGGCGGAAAACGCTACCAAATCGGAGGATACCGATGTTGGGCTTGGCATTTCCAAGCAGGGCGTGACCATCCCGCCCCATTATCTTTACGAGGCTGCCAATGTGCTGCACCACTTCGGTCAAGAAGCGCTCTGGCATACGCAGTTGGGGCTTGAAGCTTATGAAAACCATCGGCGCCAAACGCGCCCGCGAGGCGGCGGTCGGGAAGCTCGCGGTTCTGCTTGGGCGTATCTGGAAAGATGCATTTCGAGGCGATGGCAGCATAGGATAGGAAGCACGCCGGATCAGGGACTTACGTTTCCGCCCCTCCGCCAAAAGCGGGCGCGGACCGGCAAAGTGAGCGCGCGACAAGTTGGTTGCAGAGCGATCTGCGCTTAATACATTGCGCCCTCGGACGGTCAGTGCTTGCGTCGGCCCCGAATGCTGGCGCCGGTCCTAGCCGGACGCCGTAAGGAACCATCGATGTGGGCCAAATTTTTGGAGTAGTGGAAACGAAAAACATGG